>NZ_CP059165.1:0-4800000 GCF_013466425.1 Mycobacterium vicinigordonae | reverse complement strand
ACTTCCTCGGCGATCTCCAGGGTGTCGGGCGCGCCGGCGCACAACACCAGCTGAATGTCCGGGTTGAACTGGTGTGCGGCCGCGACCAGGTGAGAGACGCCCTTTTGCCGGGTGATGCGCCCGACGAATGCGACGATGGGCCGGGTGGGGTCAACGCCAAGCGCTTGCAGTACGGACCCGGTGCGCACGGCGCCAGCGGGGTGCCAGGTGTTGGTGTCGATGCCGTTGCGGATCACATGAACCAGATTGGGGTCCAGGGTGGGGTATACCCGCAGGATGTCGTCGCGCATGCCGGAGCTGACCGCGATCACCGCGTCGGCGGCGAGTACCGCGGTGTGCTCGACCCACGAGGACACCTGGTAGCCGCCGCCGAGCTGCTCTGCCTTCCACGGCCGCATCGGCTCGAGCGAATGCGCGGTCAGCACGTGCGGGACACCGTAGAGCAGCTTGGCCAGATGCCCGGCCATGCCGGTGTACCAGGTGTGTGAGTGCACGACGGTGGCCGCGCTGGCGGCGTCGGCCATCACCAGGTCCGTGGACAGTGTCGAGAGCGCCGTGTTGGCGCTGCGCAGCCGTGGGTCGGGCTGATGGGTGATTGCACCGGGACGGGGTACGCCCATGCAGTGGACGTCGACCGCGCACAGCTTGCGCAGCTGGGATACCAGTTCGGTGACGTGGACACCGGCTCCGCCGTAAACCTCGGGAGGGTATTCCCGAGTCATCATCGCCACCCGCATACCCGCACCGTAGTTCGGCGACGAGGCAGCCCGCATGTCGGGCTGGTGAGGAGCCGGACCGTTGGGCCAAATACCTTGACCGACAGCCCGTCCGCGTTACCGCCAATCAGAGGCCTAGCGGTGGCAACCGCGTGCGGCTGCCGATAGGTTTGAGCACATGAGGGACGCGCACCACGTGCTGGGCATCGTGCTGGCCGGCGGTGAGGGCAAACGGCTGTATCCCTTGACCGCCGACCGTGCCAAGCCCGCGGTTCCCTTCGGCGGCGGATATCGGCTGATCGACTTTGTGCTCTCAAACCTCGTCAATGCCCGCTACCTGAGGATTTGCGTTCTCACCCAGTACAAGTCGCACTCACTGGACCGGCATATCTCGCAGAACTGGCGGTTGTCCGGCTTGGCCGGCGAGTACATCACTCCCGTCCCGGCCCAGCAGCGCCTCGGCCCGCGCTGGTATACGGGCTCAGCGGACGCGATCTACCAGTCGCTTAACCTCATCTACGACGAAGATCCGGACTACATCGTTGTTTTCGGCGCCGACCACGTCTATCGGATGGACCCCGAGCAGATGGTGCGCTTTCACATTGACAGCGGCGCCGGCGCGACAGTGGCCGGCATCCGGGTACCCCGCAGCGAAGCGAGCGCGTTCGGCTGCATCGACGCCGACGAGTCGGGGCGGATCCGCAACTTCGTCGAAAAGCCGATGAACCCGCCCGGCACCCCCGACGACCCCGACACCACCTTCGTGTCAATGGGCAACTACATCTTCACCACCAAGGTGCTGATCGACGCCATCCGCGCCGACGCCGACAACGATCACTCCGACCACGACATGGGCGGCGACATCATCCCGCAGCTGGTGGAGGATGGCAGAGCCGCGGTGTACGACTTCGGCGACAATGAGGTACCGGGCGCCACCGAGCGGGACCGCGCGTATTGGCGTGACGTCGGGACGCTCGACGCGTTCTACGACGCCCATATGGACCTGGTCTCGGTACACCCAGTGTTCAACTTGTACAACCGGCGCTGGCCGATCCTGGGCGCCACCGAAAACCTGGCGCCAGCCAAGTTCGTCAACGGCGGCTCGGCCCAGGAATCGGTCGTCGGTGCCGGCAGCATCATCTCGGCGGCATCGGTGCGTAATTCGGTGCTGTCGTCCAACGTCGTGGTGGACGACGGTGCGATCGTGGAAGGCAGTGTGGTCATGCCGGGCGCACGGGTGGGCCGCGGCGCGGTGGTGCGGCACGCGATTCTGGACAAGAACGTCGTCGTCGGCCCGGGGGAGATGGTCGGCGTGGATTTGGAAAAGGACCGGGAACGCTTCGCGATCAGCGCCGGCGGGGTGGTCGCGGTGGGTAAGGGCGTCTGGGTCTGAGGCTGCCCGCCGCCTAGGGGATCACCGGGATCAGTAGGTGCGCGTTGTAGCGCGGGCCCCAGCGCAGCGTCACTAAACCGCGCGGCGGATCGGCGTAGGACGCCGGGAATTGACCGGTCAGCGGGTTGCGCGGGGATAGCCAGCGCCCGGCAACCACGAGGCGCAATTGCTCGCCGGCCCGGAACAGCGTTGCCGACGGACCCAGCGCCACTTCCACTTCCGTCACCTCGCCAGGTGGCACCGGTGCCGGCCGGTCGCAGGCCGGGACTGGTTCCCACGGCTGGGACAGCTTGGGATCCAGGGTGCGCAGCGAGACCCGCTGCCATCCAGCGGTCACCCGGTCGCGGCCGTAGCCGTAGGACCCTTCGAAATCGACGTGGCGTCCGTCGCTCCACTTCTCTACGCCGACAAAGAGATTGGCGTCGTCACAGCCGTCCAGCTGGACCCACAACTTCGCCGCCATGGGGCCGCTGAGCTCGACATCCTCCGGTACGGTCCAACTGAATACCGCGGCGCGGGAATGTGTTTCGAACGTGATGCTACCCGCGTGTTGGGGCGGCTCGGCGGCCAGCACTCCGGCTCCGGCGAGGTACATCGGGCGCCACAGTGTGCGCGCTAACGGCCATTCCCGCTCCTCCCGCACGCTGACGATGGTGTCGCGGTCCTCGCGCACTTCCAAGCGGACGCTGCGGGACACCGGTGCGCCGTCGAGCACGTCGCGGAAGAACTTCAGCTGTTCGGCTCGCGCTTCGGCGGAGTAGAACACCGCCCACTTGCCGCCGCGGTGTGTGTAGAGGCGGGCATGGGTAGAGCCGGTGTGGGTGAATGCTCGGACAGATCCGCGACTGTGCAGGTTGTTGTCCGAGAAGCTGCCGCAGACCAGCATCGGGACCTCGATCGCGGAAAGGTCGGGCGTCAGCGCACGCCAGAAGTCGTCGCGCAGTGGGTGTTTGGCCTGTACCTCGGTCAGGACGTAGCTCTGTCGGGTGCTGCGGGCTAAGTTGCGGGACCATAGCGTGGTAAAGCCGGTCTCCCGAATTCCGCCTGGAAAGGTGAGGTCGCGGTAGGCATCGGTGAAGCCTTCCCACGGACAGATGGCCCGCAGCGCTGGCGGCCGCAACGCGGCGACAGCGAACTGGGAGATGGCCAGGTAAGACACCCCCAGCATGACGACGTTGCCATCACTCCAGGGCTGATCGGCCAGCCATTGCACCAGGTCGTAGGTGTCCTCGGCTTCCTGGTGGGACAGCAGATTGCCGGTGCCGTCGGACCGGCCGCAACCGCGGGCGTCGGCGTTGACCACCACGAAGCCCTGCGCCGTCCAGTACGCCGGGTCCGGGGCTTCCCATCCGGTCAACGCCGAGAATTGCACTTGGCGGGGCTGGCGGATCATGCGGTACTGCCGGGAGAAGGTCCACCGCTTGCGTTTGCGACGCGGAAGCTCGTCCTTGCCGTAGGGGTGGATGCAAAGGACCACTGGCCGGGCGATATCGCCGGACATCCGAAAAGCGTTGATGCGCAGTAGAGTTCCATCGCGAGTAGGAACTTCGACGTCGCGCTCGACGACGATACTCGCGGGGGCTTCGGTGATTGAGATGCGAGGCCGGACGACGCCGCTGATCCGGTCGCGCGCGTAGCGCAGGGCGCCGGGACGGATCCAGGGCCGGTCTAGGGCAGGTGCCAGATTGCGCGCCACGCCAGATACCTTAAGCGCGTCGCTACCAGATGTGCGGCACCAAGCGGTATGGCACCTGCTGCGTGTAGTCGCGGTATCCGCGCAGTTCCTGGTTGAGCAGGTTCTCCTCGTCGCGAATGCGCAACACGAACACCAGGACGCCGAAGGCGACGATCAGCAGCCCCCAATAGGAGCCGAGCGCTAACGCTGTGCCGAGCATCATCACGATCGCTCCGGCGTACATCGGGTGCCGGACCACCTTGTAGACGCCGTCGGTCGCCAAAGTTTGCCCTTCCTCTACGGTGATTGTGGCTGCGGCATAAGCGTTCTGGATGACCACCAGTGAGGCGAAACCCAGTCCGAGCGCCACCAGCACATCGCCGATCACGCAGACCCATGCGGGCACCGTCGACCAGCGCATCCGGTGGTCGAAGGCGCTGAACGCCATCACCGCGATGGCGGACAGGAACACGCCCGTGACGAGGATTTTCTGCACGGCCCGCTTTTCGGCACGCGGGCCGCCCCGCATACGCCGCTGCAGTGCCGCCGGATTGGCCACGGCCAGTAACACAGTGGATGCAATGGTCATGCCCATCGCGATGGCGACAAATACCCAGCCTTGCCAGTAGTGCAGCGTGCCGGCGGGGATGAACACCAGCGCGCCGTACAGCGCTAGCCCGTACAACATCGAGGCGCTCACCCGCAGAGCCGTTTTCATGACCGCAGGTCCCTGCGACGGAAAGCCAAGGCGCCCAGCGTGATCAGCACCGTGTCGATGGCCAGCAGCCACAGTAGCGGTACGGCGGTGAAGTCGCCGGTGCCCACCCGCGGCGTATGCGCGAAGGGTTCCAGGTCGAGTAGCCACTGCGGGAATCGCGACAGCGAACCCAGCAGGTACAGGGCGACGAACGCCACCAACACTCCCCAGGCCGCGGGGGTGAATCGAGGTGCGACAGCGAACAATCCGACAGCGACCGCCGACAGCAGCCAGACCGCGGGCACCTGAACTGCCGCGGTTCCCAGGACGGTGGGCAGCTGGCCGGCAACATCCCCGGCCGCCGCACCGTAGGCCAGTCCGGCGGTCAGGCCAGCGAGCAGTATGGCCGATGCCGACCCGGCCAGTGCCATCACCAGATGACTGGTGAACAAGCGGGTACGCGAGACGGAGCCGGCCAATAACGTCTCGGCGCGCTCGCTGGCTTCTTCCTGGTGCAGCCGCAGTGACAGTGAGATGGCGAACGCCGCCGCGACCATGCCCAGCATCACGAATCCGACTGTGATGAATCCTTGCTCGAGAGCGGCAGTGCCGCCGAGTCGCGCGACGATGTCGCGCGCCGACCCACTGCCCAGTTCGTCCCCGATGCCATGGGTGACGCTGCCGATCAGCAAGCCATACAGGCTCAGACCGATGGTCCACACCAGCACAGTCCCCCGATCAAGGCGCCACGCCAGGCCCAGGGTGCCACTCAGTGAGGCGGCCGCGATGCTGCGACCGGGGCGTTCGGCGATCAGTCCGGCGCCGACGTCGCGGCCGGCTAGCAGCCAGTAGGCGACGGCGGTCAGTATCACCGTGGTAGCCAGGTGCAGCAGCAGAACCCACCAGCGCTCGCCCGCGTAGGGCCGCACCTGCAGCGACCATCCCAGCGGCGAAAGCCAGGACAGCGCACCAGATCCCGCGTCGCCGACCGCGCGCAGGGTGAACGCAGTGCCCAACGCGGCGAACGCGTAGCCGCGGCACACCCGCGCGCTCGGTGACAGCTGGGCCGCCACCGCTGCCAGTGCCGTGAACACTAATCCGGAGCCCGCCAGGGCAGCTCCAAATGCAAGTGATCCACTCGGTGCGACGTCGGTGGTGAGCAGTCCGGCCGCACCGACTACGCCGGTGGCCAATGATGCGCCAAAGGACAGCATCAGTGCGGCGGTCAAACCGGCGTAGCGGCCGACCGCGGTCGAGTCGATCAACTCGGCCCGGCCGGTCTCCTCGTCGGCGCGGGTGTGCCGGATCACGGTGAGGATGACGGCGACCGCGATCAGCACGTGGAACATCCCGGCCTTCCAGATGCCTACCGCGCCGAGGCCGTCGTTGTAAATCGGGCCGTAGAGTGCCCGCTGGGCGGGGCTGGCCACGATGGATGCCGCGAAAGCGGCCCGATCGGCCGCGGTGGGGTAGACCTTGTCGATGCTGCCGATGTAGACGTTGGCCAACGGCACCGACAGCAGCAGCACCCAGAGCGGCAGCACTACCCGGTCTCGGCGCAGGTAAAGCCGCAGCAGCCCGAAAGTGCCGGTAAACTTCGAACGTACTTGCCGCGCAGTTGTTTTCGGACGATCTAGAACAGTGGTGGTCATCGCGACGGCACCTCCGCGCGTTCGTGCTTGCCGGCACCGTTGACGCTGTAGTGCCGCAGGAACAGGTCCTCCAACGATGGCGGCTGGCTGACCAGGCTACGGACCCCAGCGGCGCCGAGCACCCGGATCAATTCACCGAGGCTTTCGCCATCGACCTGCGCGCGCACCGTGTTGCCTTCGACGCTGACATCCTCGACCCCCTTGATGCGGGCCAGATCACCTGGATCACCGATCACTTCGGCCTTGATCGAGGTACGGCTGAGGTGCCGCATGGATTGCAGTGATCCGCTTTCCACGGTCCTACCGGCCTGGATGATGGTCACTCGCTCGCACAGCGCCTCCGTCTCGGCCAGGATGTGGCTGGACAGCAACACCGTCACGCCCCGGTTTTTGGCTTCGGTGACACATTGCTGGAACACGTTCTCCATCAACGGATCCAATCCGCTGGTGGGTTCGTCGAGCAGCAACAGGCGGGCACGGGAGGAGAACGCTGAGATCAGTGACACCTTCTGCCGATTACCCTTGGAGTAGGCCCGCACCTTCTTGCTCGGGTCGAACTCGAAACGCTCGATCAACTCCGCGCGCAGGGCCGGGTCGATGCCGCCGCGCATCCGCGCCAGCAGATCGATGGTCTCGCCGCCGGTCAATGTTGGCCATAGAGTGACATCGCCTGGTACATAGGCAATTTGACGATGCAGTGGCACGGCATCGGTCCACGGGTCGCCGCCCAGTAACCGAACGGTGCCGCCGTCGGCTTTGACCAGGCCCAGCAGAATGCGGATGGTTGTCGACTTGCCGGCGCCGTTGGGGCCCAGAAAGCCGTGCACTTCGCCCTGGCGTACCTGCAGGTCGAGGCCGTCGAGTGCTTGGGTGGCGCCAAAGCTCTTGATGAGGCCACGAACTTCGATGGGTGTCTGGCTGTCAACTGGCATGGGTATCTCCTCGGTTGTGTTCGGCCAGAAATGCCTCGTACATGGTGTGGTCGGTCATCAGGCCATCGGAATAAAGCTCGAGGGCGGGCAACACCATGTCACGGGCATAGTCACGCAGTACTGTGCGCAGATCGGTTGGCGTATCGTGCATTTGCAGATAAAGCAGGAATCCGCCGCCGCCGGTGATGGCCAGATACTTGGCCCGGGCATGTGGATCGCGACTTGGCTTTAGGGTGCCAGCCTGCACACCTTCGGCGAGGTACTTCTCTACGTTGTCGGCCATGTTTTGCCACAGCATCTTTGCCAGTTCGCCACCGGATTGCATGGTGCGTACCAGGTAGGCCATCAACGGTGCGTAGGACTCGATCTCGGCCATCTGTCCCAGCCACGTGGCGGGGTCGTTGGACCTCATCGCCTCGGACTTGCTGCTGCGGATCTCTTCAGCGACAAATTCGTCGCAGGCCTTACGCAGGCCTTCTTTGGAGCCGAAGTGATGGATGACCAGGCCCGCGCTCACTCCGGCTGCCTCGGCGATGGTGCGCAACCCGACGCCGAATCCGTGCTCGCCGAACTGCGCAATGGCTGCGTCACGTATTCGGGCGGTCGCGGTCAAGTCGGCTGAACGCATGTTTAAGACACTAAACATGTGTTCAGCGCAGTGTCAAGTATCGATCAGACCGCCGCCCAGCCGCCGTCGACGCCCAGTACTGCGCCGTGGATATTGGCGGCCTCGTCGCTGGCCAGGAATGCCACCGCTGCGGCGACCTCCTCGGGGGTGCTCATCCGCCGGGAGGGGATGCGGGCCAGCATCGGACCGACGTGATCGGCGAATTCTTGCTGCCGTTCGGTGGCGATGGGCCCGGGCGCCACGGCGTTTACCCGGACGCCGAACGGCCCGTATTCGTCGGCCCACGACTTGGTGAAGGAATGAATGACGGCCTTGGTGCTTGAGTAGATGGCCGAGCCGGCGGACCCGCGCAGGCCGGTGATCGATCCGACGTTGACGATCGAGCCTTTGCCGGCCGCGACCATCCGAGGAGCGATCACGCCGGTGAGCAGAAGCGGCGCAAAGACGTTGACCGCGAAGGATTCTCGGAGTTCGGCTTCAGTGATATCCGCGGTGGGGGTGGGCATCGCTATGGTGGCGGCATTGTTGACCAGGATGTCGATATGGCCGCCGGCAGCGGTGCGGGCGCGTTCGGCCAGCCGACGGATTCCGTCGGCGCCGGATCCCAGGTCACTGTCGACGAAGGTTGCCCGGCCGCCCGTCGACAGGACCTGGTCGACCACCGCCGCACCACGAGCAGCGTTGCGCCCGTTGACGACCACCAACGCACCCCGCGCGGCCAGTGTCCTGGCGATTGCCGCGCCGAGGCCTGCGGTGGAGCCGGTGATCAATGCTGTGTGTTTCGAGAGCTGGGTACTATTTGGACTCATGGGTCCAAAGGCTTCACCATTAAAAATGGACTCGCAAGTCCAAAAACTAACCGCCAAGGGAAGGGCTACTCGGCAACGCATCATCGAGGGCGCGGCCGCTGAGATCCGCTCTCGCGGCGTCGCCCTGACCACGCTCGAGGACGTGATGGCTCGTACCCGTACCTCGAAAAGCCAACTTTTCCACTACTTTCCCGACGGCAAAGATCAATTGCTGCTTGCAGTGGCCGCCTTCGAATCGCAGATGGTGATCGCCGACCAGCAGCCGCATCTAAGTGCCCTCACGTCGTGGGCGGCCTGGCAGCGCTGGCGTGACGTGGTGGTCGACCGCTATCGGCGGCAGGGTCAGAACTGTCCGATTGCCGTGCTCATGTCGGAGATCGGTCGTGTCACCCCGGGCGCTCAGGCAGTGACGGCCGAGCTCATCTCGAAGTGGCACTGTGCGATCGCCGCCGGAGTCCGCGCCATGCAGGAGAGCGGCAAAGTCCCGCCGGGTGTGGACGCGGACAGAGCCGCCGCGGCGCTACTGGCCGGCATACAGGGCGGGGTGGGCATCATGCTGGCCACCGGCGATCTGTCCTACCTCGAGACGGCGTTGGACGTCGGTATCGCCGCGTTGCGGGGGACCTGACAACCCTGGAAACTCGCTGCGCATTTTTCCGATTTCCGCAACTTTTCGGATTCCGGGTGCCAAGATGGCCGTCGAGCCAAATTACGCATCGAGGAGTAGCGAAATGTCATATGTGGTGGCAGCACTGGACGGATTCGAAACGGCGACCGCGAACGCGGCCCAGATCGGTTCGGCAATCAGCACCGGCAACCTAAGCGCGCTGCTCCCGACATCCCAGATAGCCGCCGCGGCCGCCGACGAAATATCGGTCGCTCTCGCGACGCTGTTCGGCACACATGCGAACGAATACCAGGCGGCGGCAGCGCAGGCGGCTGCCTACCACCAAGAGTTTGTGCGCAACCTGGGCGCCTCGGCCGCGTCGTACGGAGGAGCCGAGGCCGCCATCCTGCAGCAGCTGGAGGCCACCCTTTTGGGCGGCGGCATCGCCGCGGCTCCGCTGGAAGGACTGAGTGCATTCACCTCCGGTGCCTTCCAGACACTGGTCTACGGCCCGGCACACACCATCGGCCAGACGTGGATCTCCAGCGAGCTCGGCCAGGTTGTCGACCCGATCATCAACGCACCCACCCACCTGCTGTTAGGGCGGGATCTGATTGGCAACGGCGCGGCCGGGACGTTGGCCTCCCCGACCGGGGGCGCGGGCGGCATCCTGTTCGGCGACGGCGGCGCCGGCTACAGCCCAACCGGCGGCGCACTGGCTTCCGGCGGCCCCGGCGGTAATGCCGGATTGATCGGCACCGGCGGCATCGGCGGTGCCGGATACGACGGTGGAACGGGCGGCACCGGCGGCGTCGGCGGCTGGTTGATGGGCAACGGCGGCCACGGCGGGCTGGGCGGCGCTGCGGTGACTGTGCTGGCTGGTGGAGCCGGCGGTGCCGGCGGCCAGGCCCTGTTGTTCGGCGACGGCGGGTACGGCGGAATCGGCGGGACCGGGACGACCATCGGGACAGTCGGGGCGCGCGGCTACCCCGGCCTGTTCATCGGCCAGGGCGGCCCCACGTACATCCCGCCGAGCACCGAAACCGTCACCATCGAGTTCATCCGGCATGGGCAGACGGCCAGCAACATCTCCAACCTCCTCGATACGGCGATCCCCGGACCTCCACTCACCGCGCTGGGCCAGCAGCAGGCGGCCGACGTCGCCGCCATTCTCAACGGCCAGGGCCATTTCGCCGGAATATTCGACTCGCAAATGCTGCGGACGCAGCAGACCGCTGCGGCGCTGGCGTCCTATGCCGGCCAGCCGACGCCCGTCGTCCTGCCTGGCCTCAACGAGATCAACGCCGGGCTCCTGGAAGGTATGCAGCAGATCCCGGCCGGGCTCATTTACCTAGCCGGACCCGTGATGTGGACGCTGGGCCTGCCTGCCTTCCCGATGCTGGGCATCTCCGCCGTCAACCCCACCGGCCTGACCTTCGGTAGCGGCTTCAACGCCGCGGTGCAGACCATGTACAACACCGCCTTGACGAGCCCGAGTCACACGGTCGCAGCCTATTCCAGCGCCCTTGCCATCGAGACCGGCACCATGATGATGGTCGACAACCCCAACCCGCTGCTGCTGGTCACTGGCGCGCTGCCGAACACCGGCGTCGTGGTGGTCCAGGGCAGTCCCGGAACCGGCTGGACGATGGTGAGCTTCAACGGCGCGCCGGTCGCGCCGGCGAACCTGCCGACTCAGCTGTTCGTCGACGTGCGCAACTTCATCACCGCACCGCAGTTTGCGGGCTACGACGTCGCGACTGCGTTGTTCAGTGGCGATCCCGCGACGATCGTCAACGCGGTTCGTGACGGAGCGCGCGAAGTAACCACCGCTACCGTGCACTTCCCGTTCGCGATCGCGGAGACCTTGCTGGGCGCGCTTTAGCCCGCGCGATTAGTCCCGGACGGCGGCCAGCAGGCCGTCGCCCAGCGGGATCAACGCCGGGGTCAGCCGTTCGTCCTCGGCAATCAATCGCGCCGCCTCACGCACCGCGGCCACTTCGGCGTCGCGCGCCGCGGGATCACCGGCACGCCCCCCCAGGGCGGCACGGTGCACCACGATCACCCCGCCTGGGCGCAGCAGCCGAACCCCTTCGACCACATACTCCGGCTGGTCGACCGGGTCGGCGTCGATGAACACCAGGTCGTAGGACTCGTCGGCGAGCCGGGTCAGCACTTCCTGGGCGCGTCCGCTGATCAACCTGGTGCGCGATGGCCCGATCTGGGCCTCGGAGAATGCCTGCTTGGCCAGGCGGGCGTGTTCCGGCTCGATGTCGATGGTGGTCAGCACGCCGTCGTCGCTCATGCCGGACAACAACCACAAGCCGCTGACGCCCACCCCGGTACCGACTTCGGCGACTGCCTTGCCACCACTGAGCTTGGCCAGCAGGCTCAGCAGCGCACCTACCGCTGGCGTGACAGCGCCGGCCCCGCTGTCCACGGCCCGTTCGCGGGCGCTGGCCAGGATCGCATCCTCTGATATCGACTTCTCGGCATGTGTCAGCAGAGCGTCGGCTCGGCTGGGCACCTCCTGGCTGGGCGCGCCGGGAGCGCCGGGGGCATCGTCGGAACTGGACATGTCCGCAGAGTATGCCCAACCGGTAGCCCGGGTGTTCAGGCGCGCCCGGTGCGGGTGGAGCTGACACGCCCGGGGGCAACGATGCGATCAAGGTCACCGTGACTGCGTAAGAGCTGGGCAAAGTGGGTAACAGTATGGTTTCTCAGCCAAAGCTCAGATTGCTCATACCTCACCCACACTCGGGTAGGTGACGGTGAGTCCCATGGAACGTGGAGGACGTTGGGGCGAGGACGACAGGAATAGCAAGTGGCAACTTCGCGTTGCCGTGAACGACGAACTGCCGACGTTGGATGGCAGGGGAAGTTCGGAGGAAGTCACCATCACCACTTTGAGCCCGACCAGCATGTCGCACCCGCAACCGGTTCGTGACCAGGACTGGGTGGAACCGTCCGACGCCCTCTCGGGCACAGCGGTTTTCGACGCCACCGGGGATAAGGCCGCCATGCCGTCTTGGGACGAGCTGGTGCGTCAGCACGCCGACCGCGTCTACCGCCTCGCCTATCGGCTGACCGGCAACCAGCACGACGCCGAGGACCTCACTCAGGAAACCTTCATCAGGGTTTTCCGGTCCGTGCAGAACTACCAGCCCGGAACGTTCGAGGGCTGGCTGCACCGCATCACCACCAACCTGTTCCTCGACATGGTCCGCCGGCGTGCTCGCATCCGAATGGAAGCACTGCCCGAGGACTACGACCGGGTGCCGGCCGACGAGCCGAATCCCGAGCAGATCTACCACGATTCCCGGCTGGGGCCCGATCTGCAGGCCGCGCTTGATTCGCTTCCCCCGGAGTTTCGTGCCGCGGTGGTGCTGTGCGACATCGAAGGCCTCTCCTACGAGGAGATCGGCGCCACCCTTGGGGTCAAGCTGGGCACTGTGCGCAGCCGGATCCACCGCGGTCGCCAAGCGCTGCGGGACTATCTGGCCGCCCATCCTGGACATGGCCTGCACGCCGACGGCCCGTCGGTGGCGGCGGCCAGCTGAGTCATCCGCGCGGGGCCCGAACCATCGTTTCGGCCACTGCACGGTTGCCAACTGGTCCCAAAGAGTCGGGTTTAAAAGGCTGAACATGGTTCTCGAGCACCGCACCGCGCTACATTCGAGATACAGATGGCTCGACAGGGTAGGAAAGCGGACGCGAAAGGATCCAGTGATGGTCGCCCCCGGAAACATGGGACATGTGTTTCGGCGCGCGTTCTCCTGGCTTCCCTCTCAATTCGCCTCGCAGAGTGATGCCCCGGTGGGGGCGCCGCGCCGCTTCGGGTCCACCGAGCACCTGTCGATCGAAGCCATCGCGGCGTTCGTGGACGGTGAATTGCGGATGAACGCGCATCTGCGCGCCGCTCACCACCTCTCGCTGTGCCCGGAATGTGCAGCCGAGGTCGACGATCACAGCCGCGCGCGCGCCGCCCTGCGCGACTCGCACCAAATCCGCATCCCCAGTTCACTGCTTGGGCTGCTCTCGGAAATCCCGCACTACCCACACGAGGATGCGACGCAGCTTCCCGACGCCCTCGCCGACCGCGATCCGGATCAGCGGAAGCGCCGCTAGCTCGCGCTTCGGCTGCCTGAGTGTCTGTGGATACTAGGGTGGACACGGACGCCGGCTAAGCAATGGATCTAGAAGAGGAACTGTGACCTCCGACGAAGGCAACCCCAGGGGCCAGGACACCGAGCGGCTCGCGCCGCGGCCCATCTACCGGCCACCGGTCGACCCGTCCTCGCGCCAGACGTTCGGGCGTCCTGCCGGGCAGCACGGATCCTTCGTGGCTGAGCGGGTGCGCCCACAGAAGTACCGGGATCAGTCCGAATTCCGACCGCACGATAAGCGGACCGACCCGGTGTTGGCCGACGCATTCGGCCGGCCTAACGGCGCCACCGAGACATTGCAGCGCCACCCCATCGACGCCGACGCACTGGACGCCGAGAAGAACGTCGACGAACCCGAGGAACTCGACGACCCGTGGCGCGATCCGGGCGCGGCCGCGGCCCTGGGCACTCCCGCACTGCCGCCGGTGGTCGCGCACGGCGACCAGCGCCACAGCGGCAAACTCGGGGTGCGCGACGTGCTGTTCGGCGGCAAGGTCTCCTACCTCGCGCTGGCAATCCTGCTGCTCATCGCTTTGATGATCGGTGCGATCGGCGGGGTGATCGGCCGCAAAACCGCCGAGGTGGTCGAGGCGTTTACCACTTCCAAGGTGACGCTGTCGACCTCTGGCAACGCCGAGGAGCCGGCCGGCCGGTTCACCAAGGTGGCAGCCGCTGTCGCCGACTCGGTGGTGACCATCGAGTCCAAGAGTGACCAAGAGGGCATGCAGGGCTCCGGTGTCGTTATCGACGGTCGCGGCTACATCGTGACCAACAACCACGTCATCTCCGAAGCCGCCGCCAACCCCAGCAAGTTCAAGACCACGGTGGTGTTCAACGACGGCAAGGAAGTACCGGCCAGCCTGGTGGGCCGCGACCCCAAGACCGACCTAGCCGTGCTCAAGGTAGACAACGTCGAGAACCTGAGTGTGGCCCGCCTCGGCAACTCCGACAAAGTGCGGGTGGGTGATGAGGTCATTGCCGCCGGCGCCCCGCTGGGCTTGCGCAGCACGGTCACCCACGGCATTATCAGCGCGCTGCACCGCCCGGTGCCGTTGTCGGGCGAGGGCTCGGATACCGACACCGTGCTAGACGCGATCCAGACTGACGCTTCGATCAACCACGGCAACTCCGGCGGGCCGCTGATTGACATGGACTCCCAGGTGATCGGCATCAACAGCGCCGGCAAGTCACTGTCGGACAGCGCGAGTGGTCTCGGCTTCGCCATTCCGGTAAACGAAATGAAGCTAGTGGCGGAGACCCTGATCAGGGACGGCAAGATCGTGCACCCGACGCTGGGCATCAGCACCCGGTCGGTGAGCAACGCGATCGCCTCGGGTGCGCAGGTGGCCAACGTGAAGGCTGGAGGACCCGCACAGAAGGGCGGCATCCTGGAGAACGACGTGATCGTGAAGATCGGAGACCGCAAGGTCGCCGACTCCGACGAGGCCGTCGTAGCCGTTCGCCAACTGACCATCGGGCAAGATGCCCAGATCGAGGTAGTGCGCGACGGTCGTCATGTGACCCTGACCGTCAAACCCGAGCCCGATACCAGTTAGATGTTCGCCAACGTCGGCTGGGGGGAAATGCTCGTACTGGTTGTGGTCGGGCTGGTGGTGCTCGGCCCGGAGCGACTGCCGGGAGCCATTCGCTGGACCACAGGTGCGCTGCGGCAGGCCCGCGACTACCTCAGCGGGATGACCAACCAGCTGCGCGAGGACATCGGACCGGAATTCGACGACATCCGCGGACACCTCAGTGAGCTGCAGAAATTCCGCGGCATGACGCCGCGGGCGGCGCTGACCAAGCACCTGCTCGACGGCGACGACTCGATCTTCACCGGGAACTTCGACAAGCCGGTGAATGGCACCACAGCGAGCCCACCGGTTGAGCCGGCCACCCCGCCGGCCGATCCACCCGCGGCCGCGTCCGCGCCGCCCGAGCGCACCCCGTTCGACACGGACGCCACATAAATACTCACCGCGAGCGAAACCGGGCTGCCCAACCCCCTGCGGGAATCGTCGCCGGGCGGCACTCGCGCCAAACGGCAATTACCGCCGGGTCGGGTCCAACCCCAGCGACATGCCAGCCAGGCCGCGCCGCCGCGACGACAGGCCGTCGGCGATGCGGCCCAGCTCCTTGCCCACCGCCGAGTCGGGTGTGCTGAGCACCACCGGCACACCCGCATCGCCCGCGGCAACCAGCGCCGGATCCAGCGGGATCTGCCCCAGCAGCGGCACGTCGGCGCCGACCGCGCGGGACAGCCGCTCGGCGACCTGACGGCCGCCGCCCTCGCCGAACACCTGCAACGTGGAGCCGTCCGGCAGCGTCAGCCCCGACATGTTCTCCACCACACCGACGATGCGCTGCCGGGTCTGAATCGCGATGCTGCCGGCCCGTTCGGCCACCTCGGCAGCGGCCATCTGCGGAGTGGTGACCACCAAGATCTCGGCGTTCGGCAGCAGCTGCGCCAGGGAGATGGCGACATCGCCGGTGCCCGGCGGCAGGTCGAGCAGCAGCACGTCCAGATCGCCCCAGTACACGTCTGCCAGGAACTGCTGCAGCGCGCGGTGCAGCATCGGGCCGCGCCAAACCACCGGGGTGTTGTCCTGGGTGAACTGGGCGATCGAAATGACCTTCACCTCGTGGGCGATCGGCGGCAGGATCATCGATTCCACCTGGGTGGGCCGGTCGGTGCTGCCCATCATCCGCGGAATGGAGTGACCGTGGATGTCGGCGTCCAGCACGCCCACGGACAGACCCCGCGCGGCCATCGCGGCCGCCAGATTCACTGTCACGGTGGACTTTCCGACGCCGCCCTTGCCGGAGGCGACGGCGTACACCCGGGTGAGGGAACTGGGCTGGGCGAACGGAATGACGGGCTCTGCTGCGTCGCCGCGGAGCTGCTTGCGCAACTCGGTGCGTTGCTCGTCACTCATCACGTCCAGGCCGACTGTGACCTTCCCAGTACCGGGGACGTCGGTGACCGCCTGGGTTACCTGCTCGGTGATCTCGGACTTCTTCGGGCAGCTTGCGGTGGTCAGGTAGATCCCGACGTGCACGGCGCCGTCCCCGCCGACGTCGATGCTCTTGACCATCCCGAGTTCGGTTATCGGTCGCCGCAGCTCAGGGTCGATCACCTTGGCCAGCGCGGTGCGGATCGCGGCGGTCAGATCGGCGGCGTCATTGTGGGTTGCAGACATCACCGCCGAGTCTAGGCGGCATGCGGTATTGGCAACCGGACGGTCAGCTGACCGGCGCCAGCAGCGGTTCGGCAGGCGCTGGCGGGCTCGGCTGAGCCGGACCGGCCGGTTTGGGCGACGGTGCGCCGTTCGGTGGCTTCGGGGCCGCATTTGCCGGAGCTGCCGGGTTGGCCGGAGCTGCCGGGTTGGCCGGAGCTGCCGGCACCGGAGCGGGCGGCGCAGCGGGGGCAAACGGATCCGCCGGTGGCGGTGCGGCAGGCGCGATCACAATGCCGCCATTAGGGGCGGGCGGCGCCGCGGGTTGGGGCATTCCGGGCTGAACCGCATCGGGGTTTTGCGAGCTGATGCAGATCAGGGTGCAACCCGGGGTGTTCGAGGGGATCGTCGTCTGCTGCTGATTAGGCGGCAGCCACGGCCACGCAGGCGACTGCGGCGCGTCGGGTGACCCGTAGGCCGGGAACTGGGCGATCAGTTGCGGTGGGCCGAAGTCGATCAGCGGCATGTGTTGTCCCAGCGGGTCGTTGACGCCAAGCCCGGTGACATTGAGCGGCAGGTTCGGTCCGAGGCCCTCGGTGTGTTCGAGGTGCGCGTCGCCGATCGGTGGCGGCGGGCCGGTGATCGGCGGCAGGTCGACCGGGACCACCCCGGTGGCATACGCCGCGGCCCACCCGAGCACGTTCTGCGCGTAGGACATCGAGTTGTTGTAGCGCAGGATGGCGGCCATGACCTGCGACGGGTCGCGCAGGTTGAGCCCGCCGCTGCACAGATAGCGCGCGGCGGCCAACGTGGAGTCGAACAGGTTCTGCGGGTCGGGGATGCCGTCGCCGTCGCCGTCGATGGCGTAACGCGCCCACGTGCCGGGCAGGAACTGCATCGGTCCCATCGCGCGGGCGTAGGTTACCCGGTTGCCTTGGCTGCCCTGCACAATCACCTCGTTGCCGGGCAGCGTGCCGTCTAGCGCGGGGCCGTAGATGGGGTTGACGGCGGTGCCGCGGGCATCGACGGCGCCGCCACCAGCGTGGCCGGACTCGATGCGGCCGATGCCGGCGAGCAGGTTCCAGCTGACTCCGCAGCCCGGCTGCGCGGCGGCCATCTTCTGCTCGGCATTACGGTAGGCCGACAGCGCCATGATCGGAATGCCAAGGGCACCGGGCGAATTCACGACGGTCGGTGGGGGCGGCGCGGAGCTGGTGGCGGCCGCGACGTGGAAGCTGGTGGGCACCCGACGCACGGAGATCACGGCGGGCCCGGACAGGTCCACACGCGGGGCCGGACCCACCGCGGCGACCGGGGCAATGGCGTTGCGGCTTGGCATCTTACCGTGCAACGTGGGCGCCGCGCCGCTGACTGCGCCGGCGAAGATCAACGGGGAGATCATGGCAACGCCGAACACCGGCGCTCGTGTTACGCGAAGTGCACCCTGCCGCACCTTTGCGACGGCCGGGCCGACACCCCAGCGTCCCCGAATATGCACCTCGGACCGTCCTCAAATTATGTGAGCCGCCGGGAAACTGACCGTTTTGTTAGCGTCTTGTTAGCTTCGTGAACTAGATCACCATACATAACTCTTGTAACGCGAGTTGCGCAATGGCCCTTTTGGTTCTCAGCCCGATTTCTTAGCACGCCGCTCAACGGACGCGTCGGGCCCTCGCACCGGGCCGCCGCCCTGGGCCAGCGCATGCAGGTCCGTCAGTAGGCCTTCTAATTCGTGCCGCAGGTAGTCGCGGGTGGTGACCTCGCCGATGGCCAGCCGCAGTGCGGCCAGTTCGCGGGCCAGGTACTCCGTGTCGGCTTTGGTTTGGGCGGCGCGGCGCCGGTCGTCCTCCAGGGCGACCCGGTCGCGGTTCTCCTGACGGTTCTGGGCCAGCAGGATCAGCGGTGCGGCGTAGGCCGCCTGCGTGGAGAAGGCCAGGTTGAGCAGGATGAACGGGTAGGGGTCCCAGCGCCAGTGCACCGCCCATAGGTTGGCCGCGATCCAGGCCAACACCACGATCGTCTGCATCAGCAGATAGCGGCCAGTGCCGAAGAACCGCGCGATCGATTCGGTGAACTGCCCGACGGTCTCGGCATCCAACCGAGGCGTGAAATTGCGTGACGTCCGCGGGGTGTAGAGCCGCCGCGACGTTGGGGACTTGCTCACAGGGACGATCCTCCGGGTCGTGCCGGCCGGCCGGCCGGGTCAAGCTGCGGCACATCCACCCGCCAGTCATGCGGAAGGAGGTGGTCAAGCAGGTCGTCGACGGTCACCGCGCCCAACAGGTGATTCTGGTCGTCCACAACCGGGCCGCACACCAGGTTGTAAGCGGCGAAATACCGGGTCACCGCACCCAGCGGAGTCTCCGGACTGAGAGTCAGCAGATCGGAATCGACGATCCCGCCGACCAGCTCGCCGGGTGCGTCGCGCAGCAGCCGCTGCAGGTGAACGCAGCCCAGGTAGTGCCCGGTCGGGGTGGCCGTGGGCGGACGCGCCACGAACACCATCGAGCCCAGCGCGGGGGTTAGGTCAGGGTCACGCAGCCGGGCCAGCGCCTCGGCCACCGAGGTGTCTGGGGTGAGCACCACCGGATCAGAGGTCATCAACCCGCCCGCGGTGTCGGGGGAGTGTTTGAGCAGCCGTCGCACCGGGTCGGAGTCGTCAGGATCCATCCGGGTCAGCAGAACTTCGGCGTCGGTCGGATTCAGCACACCCAGCAGGTCGGCGGCGTCGTCGGGATCCATCTCCTCCAATACGTCGGCGGCGCGGTCAGTGCCCAGCTGGGACAGCACCTCGGCCTGGTCAAGCTCGGGCAGCTCTTGCAGGATGTCAGCCAGCCGTTCGTCGCTGAGGGCCTTGAAGACCTCGTAGCGGCGTTTGGACGGCAGGCCGCGGATGGTGTCGGCTACGTCGACGGCCTTTCGGCCCTCGAACTGATCCAGCAGCTGAGCTACGCCCTGGCCTGGCATCGCCAGGGCCGACGGTGTCAGGCCGTGCACGTTCTGCCACTCCACGACGTGCACCGGGCCACGGCGGCGCAACCGCCGGTGGGTACGGACGGCGACCCGGCTCACCACCCAATCCCGGGTGCGGGTCTGTTCGATGCCCAAATCGGTGACAACGACGTCGACGCCGGCCAGTTCGGGCAGGTCGGGATCGTTGATTCGAACCGGGGTGTCGAGCACCTGGCCCATGGCCAGCACCTCTCCGGGTCGCTGTTCGAAGTGCCGCAACGACACGTTTCCGGTGCGCAGCGTCACCGCGTCGGGCTCGATGGCCGCCACCCGCAGGATGGGGATGAAGATGCTGCGCCGGGTGGCCAGATCGATGACCAGACCCAGCACGCGGGGCTGTTGGCGCACGATGCTGATGCTGATCACGACGTCACGAACCCGGCCAAACGACTCGCCCATGGGGCCCAGCACCATCATTCGCGGCAGCCGCGCGACGTACACCCTGTTGACCGATGCCATACCGGAAAGCGTAGGAGCCTGGGCGCGACGTGCCTTTGGCGAGTCCGCCCAACCTAGGGCGCAGGCAGGTTAATGGCTCGAGGCGGCCAAGACGACCACGAACAAAATGCCGAACAGCACTATCGTCGCTCCACCGACCGCGATGCCGCCGATCGCCATGCCGCGTCCCGGCTGCTGGGACTGCTTGATTTGATTGAGCGCGACGATGCCCAACACGATGGCCGCGATCGACAACAGGGTGCCGGTGTAGCAGAGGAACCACAGCGGAATACCGACGAGCGACGTGACAAGCGAGGCGACCGCCAAGCTGTTGGTGCTGGTCTGGCTGCCGTAGTACGGGCTGCTGGCCGCACCCCCGTAGGGGTAGCCGGCGCCTGGGTACGCCGGGGTGGATGGCGGCGGCGGATACTGCGCGCCGCCATAAGGTTGTTGACCAGGCGGGGGGTAGCTAGGTGGGGGAGGTGCGGAATAGTCCGCCGGATACGGCTGCGGACTCGGCTGGTACGGCGGCGGATAGTTCGGCGGTAGGGGTGGCGGGGGTGATCCCGGCGCAGCCCAGGTCGGTTGGTCACCGAACGGAGGTTGCCAAGCCGAGCCCTCGTCGCGGGGATCTGTCATATCGAACAACCTAACCCATGAACGCGTTCGCCGACACGTCTATGTTGGGCGGCTGGCCAGGCCATATGTGCAAACCGCAGTGGTTTACGGGTCGCCCAGGATAGTGCGTCGGTTAGGGACGTGGAACGATGGCGGGTGAGCAGTAGGGCAGAAGGAGGGCGACAAGATAATGAGGATCGATGACTAGCCCGTTCCAGCCCGGCCAACCCGGACCGTCCGCGGCCGGTGGCGCAGCCGCGGGGCGCCGCAATGTGCCCGCGTTGCCGACACCCCCCAAAGGCTGGCCGGTTGGCTCCTATCCCACCTACGCCGAGGCGCAACGCGCCGTCGACTACCTCTCCGATCAGGAATTCCCGGTCCAACAGGTGACCATCGTCGGCGTTGACCTGATGCAGGTGGAGCGCGTCACCGGCCGGCTGACTTGGGGCAAGGTGCTCGGCGGCGGCGTGCTGAGCGGTGCCTGGCTGGGTCTGTTCATCGGCCTAGTGCTCGGCTTCTTCAGCCCAAACCCGTGGGGTGCGCTGCTCACAGGTCTGATCGCCGGCGTTGTGTTTGGCTTGATCACGTCTGCGGTGCCCTATGCGATGGCGCGCGGCACCCGGGATTTCAGCTCGACTATGCAACTGGTGGCCGGACGCTACGACGTGCTCTGCGATCCGCAGAACGCTGAAAAAGCGCGGGATCTGCTGGCCCGGCTGGCGATCTGACACGAGGCGGGGCGGGGGCTTGCGGCGAAGGCCGATCGCGCTGTTGTTGGCCCTGTTGGTCGCTGGAGCGATGTGCGCCTGCGGCACCGGCCGCTCGGGACTGGAGATCACCTTCTATACCCCCGCGACCGACGGCGCGACGTTCGCCGCGGTGGCCGATCGTTGCACGGCTGCGGCCGGTGGCCGCTACCGCATAGCGCAAATCAGCCTGGCGCGCTCGCCCGATCAGCAGCGGTTGCAGTTGGCTCGCCGCTTGACCGGCAACGACCGCACGCTCGACGTGATGGCGCTAGACGTGGTGTGGACCGCGGAGTTCGCCGAAGCGGGGTGGGCGCTGCCGCTGTCGGAGGACCCGGCCGGGCGGGCCGAGTCCGACGCTACCGTCGACACCCTTCCGGGTCCGCTCCAGACGGCCACCTGGAAGCACCGGCTGTACGCCGCGCCGCTCACGACGAACACCCAATTGCTTTGGTACCGAGCGGATTTGGTTCGTCAGCCGCCGCAGGACTGGTCTGCCATGGTGGCCGAGGCGACGCGGCTGGCCGCGGCCGGGCAGCCCAGCTGGATCGCCGTGCAGGCCAACGAGGCCGAAGGACTGGTGGTCTGGTTCAACACGCTGCTGGTCAGCGCGGGCGGCCAGGTCCTATCGCAGGACGGCAAACAAGTCACGCTGACCGATACCGCCGAACACCGGGCGGCGACCGTGACCGCGCTGCGAATCCTCAAGGCCGTGGCCACCGCGCCGGGCGCCGATCCGTCGATCACCCGCAGCGACGAGGGCACCGCGCGCCTGGCGGTCGAGCAGGGCAAGGCCGCGTTGGAAGTCAACTGGCCGCACGTGCTGCCCTCCATGCTGGGCAACGCGGTCAAGGGCGGGGTGCCGTTCCTGCCATTGAACAAGATGCCCGAATTGGCCGGCAGCATCGACAAATTCGGCACGTTCGCACCGACTGACGAGCAGTTCGCCCTCGCCTATGAAGCCAGCCAGAAGGTGTTCGACTTCGCGCGATATCCCGGCGTGGCCGGGCATCCGGCCAAGGTGACGATTGGCGGGCTGAACCTGGCGGTGGCCGCCGGCACCCGCCACCGCACTGAAGCGTTCGACGCGGTCCGGTGTCTGCGGGATCTGGGCAACCAGAAGTTCGTGTCGATCGACGGGGGTCTGCCTGCGGTGCGGACGTCGTTGTACTCCGATCCGCAATTCCAGGCGAAATACCCGATGTACGGCATCATCCGTCAGCAGCTCACCGACGCCGCGGTACGGCCCGCGACGCCGGTCTACCAGGCGGTGTCGCTGCGCCTGGCGGCGGCGCTAAGCCCCATCACCGCGATCGACCCGCAGCGCACCGCCGACGAGCTGACCGTGCAGGTGCGCAAGGCTATCGACGGCAAGGGGTTGTTGCCGTGACCGGCACCCAGAGCGCCGAGCGGCGCTTGGCCCTGCTGCTTGTCGCCCCAGCAGTGATTCTGATGCTGGCGGTGACGGCCTACCCGATCGGCTACTCGATCTGGCTGAGCCTGCAGCGCAACGACCTGGCTACCCCCAATGACTCTGCGTTCGTCGGACTGGACAATTACCACACCGTCCTGACAGATCGTTACTGGTGGAACGCCCTGGCGGTGACGTCGGGGATCACCGTGCTCTCGGTGGCCATCGAGTTCGCGGTGGGCTTGTCGCTCGCCCTCGTCATGCACCGCACGTTAATCGGCAGGGGGCTGGTGCGCACCGCGGTGCTGATCCCGTACGGCATCGTCACCGTGGTCGCTTCTTACAGCTGGTATTACGCGTGGACACCTGGCACCGGTTATCTGGCCAACCTGCTCCCGGACGGCAGTGCGCCACTGACGCAACAGATTCCGTCGCTGGGTGTGGTGGTGCTCGCCGAGGTGTGGAAGACGACCCCGTTCATGGCGTTGCTGTTGCTGGCCGGATTGGCTTTGGTACCCGAGGATCTGGTGAAGGCGGCGCAGGTTGACGGTGCCGGAGCGTGGCGGCGGCTGACGAAGGTCATCCTGCCGATCATAAAGCCGGCGGTGCTGGTCGCCCTGCTGTTTCGGACGCTGGACGCGTTCCGCATCTTCGACAACATCTACGTGTTGACCGCGGGTGCCAACAACACCGGTTCGGTGTCGATTCTGGGCTACGACAATCTGTTCAAGGGTTTCAACCTCGGGCTGGGGTCGGCGATCAGCGTGCTGATCTTCATGTGCGTGGGACTTATTGCGGTGCTGTTCGTCAAGGTGTTCGGCGCCTCGGCTCCCGGGGGTGACGCCGGTGCGCGGTGAACCGTTGGCGCCCCGGCGCGCCGCGTTCTGGCTAGTCGTGGACACCCTGGTGGTGGTATACGCGATGCTGCCAGTGCTGTGGATCTTGAGCCTATCACTCAAGCCGTCGTCGAAAGTCAAGGACGGCAAGCTGTTCCCGTCGTCGGTGACGCTGGAAAACTATCGCGGTATCTTCCGGGGAAACTTCTTCAGCTCAGCGCTGATCAACTCGATCGGCATCGGTCTGATCACCACGGTGATCGCTGTGGCGTTGGGTGCGATGGCGGCGTATGCGATTGCGCGACTGGACTTTCCGGGCAAGCGACTACTGATCGGGATGACGTTGCTGATCACAATGTTCCCGGCAATCTCCCTAGTGACGCCGCTGTTCGACATCGAACGCGCGGTGGGATTGTTTGACACCTGGCCGGGCTTGATCCTGCCCTACATCACCTTCGCGCTGCCGCTGGCCATCTATACGCTATCGGCGTTCTTCCGGGAAATCCCTTGGGATTTGGAGAAGGCCGCCAAGATGGACGGCGCCACACCCGGTCAAGTCCTGCTCAAGGTGATCGCGCCGCTGGCGGCACCGGGCCTGGTGACGGCCGCCATTCTGGTGTTCATCTTCGCGTGGAACGACCTGCTGCTGGCGCTGTCACTGACCGCGACCGAAGCGGCGATCACCGCACCGGTCGCGATCGCCAACTTTACCGGCAGCTCACAGTTCGAGGAGCCGACCGGGTCGATTGCGGCGGGGGCGATCGTAATCACCGTCCCGATCATTGTCTTTGTCCTGATTTTCCAGCGACGCATAGTCGCCGGGTTGACCTCTGGCGCGGTGAAGGGATAGCGCGATGGCCGAGATTGTGCTCGAACACCTCAACAAGAGTTACCCCGACGGTCACACCGCGGTGCGAGACCTGAGTGTCACCATTGCTGACGGGGAATTTCTCATCCTGGTCGGCCCGTCCGGCTGCGGAAAGACCACGACGCTGAATATGATTGCTGGACTTGAAGATATCTCGTCTGGCGAGTTGCGTATCGGCGGTGAACGGGTCAATGAGAAGGCGCCGAAGGACCGCGACATCGCGATGGTCTTCCAGTCCTACGCGCTGTATCCGCACATGACGGTCCGGCAGAACATCGCCTTCCCGCTGACGTTGGCCAAGATGAAGAAGGCCGACATCGCGGCGAAGGTCGAGGAGACCGCCAAGATTCTGGACCTGACCGAACTTCTGGATCGCCGGCCTGCGCAGCTATCGGGTGGTCAGCGGCAGCGAGTGGCGATGGGCCGTGCAATCGTGCGTCACCCCAAAGCTTTTCTCATGGACGAGCCGTTGTCGAACCTGGACGCCAAACTGCGTGTGCAGATGCGAGGGGAGATCGCCCGGCTGCAGAAGCGGCTGGGCACCACCACCGTCTACGTCACCCACGACCAGACCGAGGCGATGACACTGGGCGACCGCGTGGTGGTGATGCACGCCGGAATCGCGCAGCAGATCGGCACGCCCGCCGAGCTTTACGAGCGACCGGCCAATCTTTTCGTCGCCGGATTTATCGGGTCGCCGGCGATGAACTTCTTTCCCGCCGAGCTGACCGCAGTCGGACTTGGGTTGCCGTTCGGCGAGGTGACTCTGGCTCCGGAGGTTCAGCAGGTGATCGGCGCGCACCCCAAACCGCGCAATGTGATTGTGGGGGTGCGGCCCGAGCAAATTCACGACGCCGCCCTGATCGACGGGTATCAGCGGATCAGTTCACTGGTCTTCGAGGCCGGTGTCGATTTGGTCGAGTCGCTGGGTTCGGACAAGTACGTGTATTTCACCACGGCCGGCCCCGACGTGCACTCGGCGCTCTTGGACGAAGTGGCTGCAGAGTCGGAGGTGAACGAAAACCAGTTCGTAGCAAGAGTTCCCACCGAGTCGAAGGCAGCGGTCGGTGGTCGGGTCGAGCTCGCGTTCGAGACCGCCAAGATCGCCGTCTTCGACGCCGACTCCGGCGCCAACCTCACCGTTACGTCCGCCGAGTGATGCTGGACGACGTCCGCGCGCATCTGCGCGATCACTTCGCCGGGGCGGCGCCCGATTCGGCGAGTGTGACGTTTCTGGGTGCCGAACCTATCGAGGTGCTGCGGTTCCGCTCCGCAGGATTGACGCACTACGCGACGCTGGGCTGCTCGCGTCATCCGATGACCGACCCGACCGAGATCGTCACCGACGAAACCGGGCCGCGTGCCGAAGTGGTGCTGCGGCTGCGTGATCCGGGGCCGGTCACCGGACTGGTGCGCAGCTTGGCGATCGTGGCGGCCACACCTTCCGTGGAAGGGATAGTGCTGGTGCCCGATGCGTTGATCGACCTCGGGGCGCCGCTCTGGATGGGTGCGCCGTTCACCGCGATGCTGTTGGGCACCAGCGATATTGGCGATCTTGCGTTGGATCCGCCGCGCGATCCGGTGCGGTTCCTGTCCGCCACGCCCGTCACCGCGACCGAGGCCGCCTGGGTGCGGCTCAAGGGCGCCGAGGCCATGCGCCAGGCCTGGCAGCACGACGGTGTCGACGTGTCGGATCCCAATCGCCCTGCCGCGCAACCGCATTGAGCCAAGACTGCGGGGAGAACCGAGTCGGCTCAAGCGGAATCGCCCCGACGGTGGCGCTTCGGTCTATAGCCAGTCCTGCTTGCGGAACTGAAAGTACAGGAACACACAGATGAGGACCATAACGCCGACGACCGTCGGGTAGCCCCACTTCTCATTCAGCTCCGGCATGTCGCGGAAATTCATGCCGTAGATGCCGGCGACCATGGTGGGAACCGCGATGATACCGGCCCAGGCCGAGATCTTGCGCATGTCCATGTTCTGCTGCATGCCGACGCGGGCCAGCGCGGCCTGCACCAGTGAGTTGAGCATGTCGTCGTAGGCGGAGATCTGCTCGGCGGCCTCGGTCTGGTGGTCGGCCACGTCGCGTAGGTAGCGCCGGACTTCCTTGGAGATCAGGTCCTTGTTCTCGGTCTGCATGCGCCCGAACGCACCTGACAATGGGGCCACGCACCGGCGCAACTCGACGACCTCACGCTTGAGCAGATAGATCGGTTCGACGTCGATCTTGCGGCCGGGCGAGAACGCCACCACCTCGATCGCGTCGACGTCGTCCTCCATCAGCTCGGTGACCTCGACGTAGTGGTCCACCACATAGTCGGCGATCGCGTGCATCACCGCGTACGGACCCAGCCGCAGGTGCTCGGGGTTGGCATCCATCCGCTTGCGCACCTCGTGCAACCCGCCGTGTTCGCCATGCCGGACGGTGACCACGAAATCCGCGCCGACGAAGATCATGATCTCACCCGTCTCCACGATCTCGCGGGCTAGCACCACCGACTCGTGCGGCACGTACTTGACGGTCTTGAGGACCAGGAACAAGGTTTCGTCGTAGCGCTCGAGCTTGGGGCGTTGGTGGGCGTGCACCGCGTCCTCGACGGCCAATGGGTGCAGTCCGTAGAGGTCGGCGACGTCCTGCATCTGTGCCTGGTCGGGTTCGTGCAGGCCCACCCAGACGAACACGTTCTGGCCGGTCAGGCCGAGTTCCCGTACCTTGGCCAGCGCGTCGGAGGGCGTCCACCTGCCGGGCAGCCGATTGCCGTCGAGGTAGACACCGCAGTCAACCAGGGTCTCGGTCGGCGGATCGGGCACCGGGTGCACGTGTTGGGTGCGCTGTCGCGCGACCGGTCTTAGTGCTTCGGGCAAAGCGTCGAATCCAGGAAACACGTCCACCTCCAATCGCAGTGCAGCCCTGCTGAGCGGTGGTTCATCGTACGCGTCTTGGCGCAACAAGAGGAGACGAACATCATCCCCAGCAGCGAATTCTCGGCCGCGGAGCGGACCGGGCGAATTCCTGGCGGCACCGGTGCGCTAGTTTCGACCCCGAACCCGTGGATACATCGAAAAGAATCCGTTAAAGGAGCAGAACCGACGTGAGCGCAAGTCCTCTCAAGGTTGCCGTCACCGGTGCCGCCGGCCAGATCGGCTACAGCCTGTTGTTCCGCCTGGCCAGCGGCTCGCTGCTGGGTCCGGACCGTCCGATCGAGCTGCGTCTGCTCGAGATCGAGCCCGCTCTCAAAGCGCTCGAGGGCGTCGTGATGGAACTCGACGATTGCGCCTTCCCATTGTTGGCAGGCGTACAGATCGGCTCTGACGCCAACAAGATCTTCGACGGCGTGAACCTGGCTCTGCTGGTCGGCGCCCGTCCGCGTGGCCCGGGCATGGAGCGCGGCGACCTGCTCGAAGCCAACGGCGCGATCTTCACCGCCCAGGGCAAGGCGCTGAACTCGGTGGCCGCCGACGACGTGCGGATCGGCGTGACCGGCAACCCGGCCAACACCAACGCGTTGATCGCGATGACCAACGCCCCCGACATCCCCAACGAGCGCTTCTCCGCACTGACCCGGCTGGACCACAACCGGGCGATCAGTCAGCTCGCCGCCAAGACCGGCGCCAAGGTCACCGACATCAAGAAGATGACGATCTGGGGCAACCACTCGGCCACCCAGTACCCCGACATCTTCCACGCCGAAGTGGGCGGCAAAAACGCCGCCGAGGTGGTCAACGACCAGGCCTGGATCGAGGACTACTTCATCCCGACGGTCGCCAAGCGCGGCGCGGCCATCATCGACGCGCGCGGGGCCTCTTCGGCCGCCTCGGCCGCCTCGGCCACCGTCGACGCCGCCCGTTCCTGGCTGCAGGGCACACCGGACGGCGACTGGGTGTCGATGGCCGTCGTCTCTGATGGCTCCTACGGCGTGCCGGAGGGCCTGATCTCGTCGTTCCCGGTGACCACCAAGGACGGCAACTGGTCGATCGTGCAGGGGCTGGACATCGACGACTTCTCGCGCGCCCGTATCGACAAGTCCACCGCTGAGCTGGCCGACGAGCGTGACGCGGTCACCGAGCTGAAACTGATCTAGCCGAGCAGACGCAAAAGCCCCGTGGAGCTTAAGCTCCACGGGGCTTTTGCGTCTGCTCCGCTGTCCATTCGGCCAGCGCTTGCGTCGCCGAATCGGACTTGGCCGCCGCCGGCGCGGCGTCTTTGGCCACTGACAACCTTTGGCGACTCTGGCGATTGACACCTCGGCACTGGTCATCTGCTGAATGCCACGTGTGCGTTGGACCGCGGTTAGCTGCGTGCGCTAGTTCTTCTCTACGATCTGCCCGAGACCCGTTGCAATAGTTGGGCTTTCTCGTCGTCCCCGGCGGTGGCGGGCCGGACATATACCGGCACAGAAGCCAGTCAGGCTTCGCGGGCGGCCAGCGCGCGACGCTGTCCGGAGCGTACCCACACCTGGCCACCGTCATCGTGTACAGCGGCGATCGGTGTGAGCACGCCGTACTCTTTGATGCTGGCCACGAACGCCCCGCCAGGACGGCGACGTCACGGACACTAGTTTCCAAAACCAGGCTGCGCGGGTCGAGATGCTCGCTGACACTCAACACGGGTTCTCGCTGGTGGTCTGCTCGGCCTCGTTGGTGATGGTGTCTGTCATTACGGAACCCACTCTCGGTGGAAATCGGCCCTCGCGAGCCGCCCGCTTTCTTGCCTTCTGGCAGATAAGATTTGGGCCGGCAACGGGTCCGCGAGAGTGGAGGTTCCCGGGCGCGAAGCTTCCGACGGCGAGCCTGGAGCAGCGGGACTTCGCAAAACTGGTGCCCGCAGCGCAGCGGGCAGACGTGGCCTTGCTCGAAGTGGGCCGCCAGCCATAGCCGAAGGCCAGAAGGCAAAAAGCACCAACGTGCTAAGTGTGCAGTATTTCAACGTGCGGCGTCGAAGATGGCAGTCGCGGGTCCTTAAGACGCTGCGGCAGCAACGGCGCCCGACTGGCGGATCGGATTCGGTACGTTTCTCGCCGAGGAGGTCCTCCCCGGCAAAGCACAGCCTGCGTATGGAAAGGTGCTGGCAGACATGGGTTTCGTTACCTAGCAGGACGTAATTGGGTTGCTAGAGGAGCTCGAGATTTCCTGGTGGCATCCCTTCGGCAATGACTGATCAGGCGAGAACCTCGGCGGTTACTTCGAGGGTGGTCGCCAACCAATTTGTCCGGCTTGGTTATTCATTCTCGCGTGTTCCCCTGCCGTTCGCCGGAGTGTTCATGTTCGTTCTCGAAAGCCCCGCGAGTAACTGTGGTTTGGCCTGGACGTCGTCCCGTCTCGTCAACTCAGTAGGCGGCGGCGATGTCAAGCACGGTGAGCGGAACTGCCTGGACCCTGATACTGAGGTCTTCGACGCCGACGAACAATGTTGCGTCGGTTGGCCATCGGTGCGGTACCGAACATCGCTGGTTTGTCGACGCCTGGTGATGATAGCGGTATCAAGATATTCAAAGCCTATCCCCGTTGCCAGAACTGCCAACGAGCTCATCGCTCGACACCTAGTGAATCCATCAATCATGGCCTGGAGCGCAAGCGTCAAAGATCTCCTGAAGCCGCACACACGAGGACTTTTCATCGCATCGACACATGGCCGGACCGTCAGCCATTGGATCGGAAACGAGCGCGGCTGGAGCACAAAGAAAATTTGGCGCCCCGGGCGCCGCTGTCGCACATCAGAATCCGGGCCGGTATGTGAACTGAAGTGATCTTGTATCCCGTGCTGGACCCGAATTTCCTACGGCTATTGCGGATCGATTCCAGCGGTCATTGGGATCGAGCGGCACCAACCGCTGAAGCGAGCTGTTCGCGGCTGGAAATGCCGAGCTTCTCGTAAACTCGCTGAAGGCGGCCCTCGACGGTCCGCACCGAGAGATACAGCTGGTCGGCGATTGCCTTGTTAGACCGCCCAGCCGCAGCCAATAGTGCAGCTTCTTGTTCGGCGCGGGTCAGCAGTCCGCGGATTGTCGTTCCCCGCAACGCTAGCGGACTGAGTCCAGCACAATTGATCGTTGACGCGGCCGCTTGAAATTCGCTTGCAGCTGCTTTCCGATCCTTACCTCTCCGGCGCCATGCGATTGCCGCATCTGAAGCAGCCTCGGCAGCCAGCAAATACGCGCCCATCCCCCTGAAGGTGGCCGAAACCGCGTCGAGGCCGTTGGGATCATCCTCGGCAAGCGCAGTCGTGTGGTTGATACGAGCCGCCGCGAGAGGTCCCTCGACATGCTTTGCGAGGTCCTGCATCCGGTCACCGACGTCTTTGCTATACCCCAGACGTCCCAGCATATGTAGAGCATTTACGGCGCCGACACGATCCCCGATGCGTTGACCGACTGAAACCGCTTCTTCTAGAAACTTGCATGCTTGCGGCAGGTCGTTAGCCGCTGCAGCGGTCCAGGCGCGGGCCAATTCAAGATCAATACCGGCGAGGTATAGTCGCGGCAGCCCGAGCGCATCGAGTGCGGCCAGCGTCTGTTGCGCTTCTTCAGCTTGACCATTGAGTGCGAGCGCCGACGCCAGAGCGGTGAGTGAGACGTATTCCATTAACGGCCGAGTGAGGTTATGGAAGAGCGCGACAGCTTCCTTCCCAAACTTGACTGCATCACATACGTTGCCCCGATCCGCTGCCTCCGTCGTCAGTGCAAACGCAAACCACGCCTGCTTTTCCACGGAACCGTCGTGCAGCGCTTGGTTGTATTGATCTCTGGCCAACTGATCGGCCTCGTCAAGGCGCCCCCACCAAGCAAAGGCCTGACTGCGAAAAAACAAATGAGTCCAAGGAAACCAATCGGAAGGCCCGGCGGCCGATTCTGCTGTCGTGTAACCGCGTTCGGAAATGCTGAGTGCTTCGAGCAAGAGGCCGAAACGTGCGTGAGCAGGCGATGCTACTTGGCAGGTCCACGCTAGCGGCCGCCCGTTTGCGCGATGTAGCAGCGGTTCCACTGATTCGATTGCCTGCCTGGGTCCCCACTTTGCGAGCACTAGCCCGGCTCGCATCGAGTGAACCCAATCGAGCCAAAGTGGATCGTCGATCGCGACGTCCGCCTCTTTGACTATTCGTAGTCCTTCGTCAATCAACCCTCCGTAGAACGCCTCGTTATTTAGGCGTGCGATAGTCACCCGTCCCCGTTGCGCATCCGTGGTCGTCTTGGCGGCGAGGCGCAGCAACTGGTCGTGACCGTCGGCCGTGCGACCCTGCTGGGTAGCCAGCTCAGCGAGCAGGATCGCCGCATCAAACCCGGCTCCTGCGGCAAGCGCTCTCTGCGCAAGTGCCTCAGCGAGAATGAAGTTGTAATCGCGCTGAGCCGCGGTGGCGGCAGCAAGCATCAGTTCAGCGGGACCACCGCCGCCATGTAGCCGCCATGTAGCTACCCGAAGGATATCTCGTGGATGGCAAGAGCCTTGTGCCTCAACCGTATCCGCCAACCGGGTTGTGATGCTCGGGACCCGGATGGCGGGAGTTCGAGCCCGCACCACGTCGCCATATACGGGGTGGGCCATGCGGACTTCGAGTCGGTCACCTTCTATTCGGCTGCTCACGAAACCTTGTCGTTCCAATTGTTCAATATCTGAGATGCCAGTTAGTGCCGACAACTCCGTTATCTCCAACGGCTCTCCCCAGGACAAGAGCTCTAGCAACGTTCGCTCTTGAGGCGATAAGCCTTCCAAGCGCAGTTCGACGAGTTCCACGAGCCTGTCAGACGGGGTCAGGGGCCTGGCTAGGAACCAAATCCCAGAATCTTGAACCAAGTTATGGTCTGCGATTGCCCCTAGGAGGAGCTCGCGGAGGAAAAGGATATTTCCCTGGCAACGCTCAGCTAGGCGGGCGGGCACCGCCTGATCCACTTGGCCCCCCAATACAGTGGTGACCAACTCTGCAATCGATTCCTCATCTAGCCCCACCACCTCGATGCGTTCGACTAGTCCGTCCTTCCAAAGCGACACGACCGGACCGGGAGCGCTCGCGGTACTGCGTACTGTGCCAAGTACGAACGCACTCCCACTGGCAGCCAACTGGTGAATCAGCGTGGCAGTGGCGTCGTCCAAGAGATGGGCGTCGTCGACCAGGAGCACAAGCCGCCGATCGCCAGCTCTGCGGACCAACTCCGCCGCAGCAGCACTCAACATTTGTGCAGGCGTAATAGCATTCCCGAGATACTGGGATACCGGCAGCAGCGAGGCAACTGCGCCAAGCGGCATGAAAGCCGCCGCCCGGCTAGCTGATACATGAAATGTGGCAAACGACGGCCCCTCAACCTGGCGGAGACACTCCACAGCAAGCGCCGTCTTGCCTACGCCCGATTTCCCCGCCAGCACGGCCCCTCGGGCACAAGGCGCGGTTGAAGTTATCAACTCGGTGAGCACACGGATCTCAGCGTCTCTTCCGACGAACTCCCACCGCATATTTCCGGATAATACCGTCAGATACTGACGTAATGATACCGTCAGGTGGCGCGTATACACGTCAAAATATATGAGCATTGTGAGCCGGCCCGATGAGCCCGCCGACTTTTGTTGGATTCGCTTACCCCGGTGGGCTGGGTCCGTGCTCGTCAGGGGCTTCCCGACATCCTCCGGGCGATGTGGTCGAGGATGAGGGCGGTGGTCATTAATCTAGCCGCGGCAGTCGACGGACCCAGTGGCTGTCGGCGTCGAGGACGAATGCCACGTTGGCGAAGCCCATCGACGTCCACATGTGGGTAAAGTCAGCTACCCACAACCAGTTTGATACACACGCGTAAATTGCGGTCTGCCCCCAATCCGGACATTCGAGATCGCTTTGCTCGGCCAGGGTGGTCTTGTGCGTGGCCCCCGTATCGCACCCTTGCAACCCAGTTCGCGCCCGATCCACTCCACCGACCAGCGGGTGACATCATGGGCCTGGCCACGCGGCCAGATCCACACCGCGCCTGAGCCCAACGCCTGGACTATCCGACTGCTCTTCTTGTCTTCCTCTGCGGCGGTGATGATCTCGAACACTTCGGTGTCACGTCATTGGCGAGGTTTCGGAGTCTTGGACATATGAGGACACAGATAGCCAAGGAGAGCACGACGCTGCTGACTGAGATCGCCGAGCCGTGTCGGACCAGCGAGATGTAAATAGCAGCAGCGATTTTCGCCGGAAAGGCGCTCAAACCTGCCCGAGGGACGCGACGGAAGATTCAGGTCCGCAACGTCTACGGGGCGTCGAAGCTCGTCGGGTGCTCGCTGACGAGCCCCAAGACTCAGATCCTTCCCAGATCGGGAGTCTCCGGAAATGCGGGGCAGGCGTGCACCTTTCAGATGCTGGGGTGAAGTCGTTGGTGACGACGTAGTCGCCATGATCGAGCGCCTCGCCGACCACGGCGCGGTCACCTCACTCAAAGGGCACAGCTACCGCATCAAAGACCGAAACCTCGGCCGGATCGCGCCGGCGCGGGCCGACGAACAATAGACCGCGGTTGCCAAATCAGCCATGCGCAATGAGAAGGGCACGACATCGTGTAGTCGCCTCAGCTCAACTCGAGTAGCCGCTACGGTTCATCGGACTGAGGATGCCGCACTGTAATTGATCATTCGCCTAGCTTGATCGCAGGAGGGTCCGTTGCTACACGTTAAGGGGATGCGGCCATGAGGGGTCGTCTCGAGGGCAAGGTCGCGATAGTAACGGGCGCCGGCTCTGGCATCGGGAAGGCGATCGCTGTAGCTTTTCACGAAGAGGGCGCCAGGGTCGTAGTCGCAGATGTGTCGGGCGCGGAAGAATCAACCGCAAAAACCCTTGGTGATAATGCATTGGCCGTACACGTCGACGTATCTCGCTCGACGAACGTAGAAGAAATGGTCCGAAGTGCTGTGGACACTTTCGGTTCGCTTCATATCCTATGCAATTGCGCAGCAGTGCCCGGCGACGCTGCGCCCCTCGCCGAGTACAGCGACGCGCAACTGGAGCGTGTCATTAACATCAACCTTAAGGGAACGTTCCTCGCAATGCGGGCCGCGTTGCCCGAGATTGTCAAATCAGGCGGTGGCTCGATCATCAATATCGCATCGACACAAGCACTCATCGCGTTTCCTGAGACTTCTGGCTATGCGGCCACCAAGGGTGGCGTTGTGGCGCTCAGTCGGGTCGCCGCAGCCGAGTACGGGCACGCTGGCGTTAGGGTCAACGTCATCTGTCCGGGCCTGACTGACACACCGATGTTGCGTGGGTTCGAGAAAAGCGCTCCTTCTGGAGCCCTCGAACAGGTGAATGCGATGACCCCGCTGGGCCGGATAGCTCAACCCGAGGAGATAGCCTGTGCTGCTGTGTTTTTAGCCTCAAATGAGGCTTCCTATATCAGCGGTATTGTTCTTCCCGTCGACGGCGGCTACACGGCCGTTTAGGCATTCGGCTTTTCAGCCGCCAGCTGTAGGGTCGGCGAACAAACGCAAGGGGCTATCGTGGACCTGGAATTCGGTTGCGAGGTCTTCAATGTGCCGACAGTTTCAACCTTTTGGCTGCTGATTTGCAGTGGGTGTCATTGCCAGGCTGCCGCCTCGGCGTTGGACAGCTGCCCAGGCGAGGTTGTGATGGGCATTCGAAACATGTTGGTAAATAAGCATTGAGGATGTTCATGAAGCTGTCACATCCAGCATTAACCAGGGCTAAACCAAGCCTGCCACCCCCTTGCCCGGACGGCTAGCCACCTTCCGTGGAAGGTTAGCGCCGAGGGAATAGCCACCGCCAGCTCAGCCAGGAGGTGGGTTCGGGAACGGATTCCCAGCGAGTACTGCGAAGACGACCTACTGGTGACTTTCCCTGTCACGCCACGTCATACCACGCCCGATTGCGACACACCCAACCGATCTCACTGGCGCTTACACCGCTCCTCTGGACGCCCTCCACGACACACCGATCATGGACCGCGCTGTGCCACGGCACTCCGTTTCTGCTGCGCCCCAGTGTCATTCATAACGCCGAGGGCAACGCAGGACTCCATCACTCTGGACCATTACGCGATTCGGGTCGATGCGAAGGAGTAGCCCTGCGCCGCAATAGTCTTACCTGTCGAGTATCCCCTTCGAGTCAACGTTGAAGCGTGCTGGCCAAGTTGGCACCGCTACCCCGAAGCGCGCCTCGAAACATCTGCGGCAGCGTCGGTGCGATTGACATGCAAGTGAATCCGCCGAAGACGCTCATTTTGCCCATGAAGCACTTCGGTGAACTGCTCAGTCAGCTAGCCCGTCCGGCCGCGGTACCTGCCAAGTGGACAGCTGGCGGCGGCGAGGCCTCTGGGAAATTGGCTGGTCAGAGCGCTGGCCACAGGTCCTCCGGCCCCGCCTTCGCCAGACACTCGCGGCGTCCGCCCTCATCGAAAACCTCGAATAGAGATATGCTGTGTACCAGTGCGTGCAATCGCTTTGTCCCCACAACTCGCGGGACGTCGAGGTGTGCGGTGAAATCGCCGAAGCGGCGCATAACGAAGAACGGGTCGCGAATGATGAGCATGGCCCACCCCTCGTTCAGAACGCCCGCCAGCGTGAAATCCTCCCGCGAGGGTTCTTCCCAACGCACGGCCGGCCTTTTGCGGTGCAGTGAAAGACCTACTCGCACAACACGTCCGTGGAAGACAAGTCTGACAGTTTGCCCAGTCGTAGTCGTTTGTTAGTTGCTCTCCAGCGATCAGAGGTCCACGCCGAATTTGGCGAGCTTGCGGTAAAACGTGGAACGCGAAATGCCAAGCTCAGCAGCCGCATTGCGCCTATTGCCACGCGTAGCCACTAATGCGGTAGCGATAACATCACGCTCTGCCCTTTCGAAGCGCGAGAGCTGCTTACGCGCGGTGAGGGCCCGAAACGCATCTGGCAGGTCGGATTCCATGATGGTGCGACTGCTGCATCGGTCACGAGCAGCCACCACCACACGGCGAAGCTGGCGGACATTGCCGGGCCAATCCCGACTCATCAGCTGACGCAGTGCCGCGGGTTCCACCTGCACCGGTAGCCCATCCCGGTCATCGAGCACAACCCTGACTATGTCAGGTATGTCTTCTCGGCGGTCAGCGAGCGACGGGACTTCGACGACATTCTCGAACTGTGCCATAATCTGCGGCGGCGGAACGTGTTCCGCCCCGCCTGCGAGGTAAGTCGCAATTATTGGGCAGCTGACCGCGGTGAGCTCGTCCAATCGCCGACACATGAGCTCAAGAGCATTAAGGTCGAGTTGTTCGAGGTGCGTGAATAACAGCGCGCTCGCGCTGCTCCCTAACTTTTCAACTGGCGAGATCCAACGATGCACGCCGTCGCGGATATCGCGTCCATCGAAACGCGCTATGTTGCCCGCATTCTCGCGCGCCTCAAGTAGCGCAACGGCCAGCGTCGCCTTCCCGGTCCCGGACGCACCGACGAGCAGCAAGCGACCACCGTTTCCGACAGACCGGGCGCTGCGCCGCAGTACTGCCGACCACACATTGCTGCGTCCTGGCAACACAGTTAGCAGCTTTCTATGGACGTCGTGTTCGAGGAACGACGACCCGATACCTGCAGACTTCGATTCCATGGTGGTCGGGTACAAACGTACGACTGCACCAACCACCGTCCCCCCATCGCGCAACTGGCGTATCGACCCGTGCAGCGGTGCTGCCTCCCCATCGAGGGCGAAGGCTAGCGTGGTTTGCCCATCTGCAAGGGCCCGTCGCACCTGCTCCCAAAGCACCGCCTGGCGCCCCATGCCGCCACCCAGCATGTCCCCGGCCAGCGTGTTGGTCATCAGGAATCTGCTGTTTACCGCCACGAGCGGCCGCCTCCGCCCACGGCGTTCAGTCTGTAGAAATCCCTCCAGCAACGCTCGGTCGGTGGCGGAGTGCCCGTTGAGCAAACTCTGCTCGACTTCGTGTGCAACCAGGGTGATCAGCGGCTGCATAAAAGTGGTCCCCAATCCAGCCGGACAGACGATGTCCACGACTCCCTCGATGCATCCGGTGATAGGACGCCGAATGGGCGAGCCGACAGCGCAAAGCCCATCCAGAAGGCTGGTGAAGTGCTCGGTGCCCCACACTGCTGCCGGTCCGCCGACCTCTAACGGCGTGCCGAGGCCGCTCGTTCCGGTCGTTGCCTCATCCATGATGAACCCGGGACTGGCGCTGATTTCGTCAAGCTGACCCAGCATGCGGCTGCTCGCCCAACGCCCCAGGACTCGCCCGTCTCGGTCCGCCAGCAACAAGGCGACATCCGCATCGGCGCACTGTCCTGCAATGCAACGGGCAATCGGATCAGCTGCGCGGAGCAAAGAATGTTCCGGGCCCACCTCGCCCGCAAATCGTGGACGTGGCGACGTGTTCGGGTGCAGCCCGGCCAGCGAGGATCGCTTCCACGATTGGGCCGTCTCCGCGCGGACAACGTCCGCAATTCGCCCTGACGTAACAAACTCCTCGCGAGCATGAGCGATGAGGAGCTGTCGCTCAGATGTGATCACTGCTCACGCTGCCCTACCTTTCTGATGTGCCTTTGATTGTTTCGATGTTCGAGGATGATCGGGGTGTGCGAGCGGGGCAGGGATGGTTTTCATGTTGGCTGCACTCGATGGCCAAGGAGGCTCGGCCCCCGGTCCCGCTGCTTCTTCCTGACCGCTGATTAGGGACTGCGGCAGTTGATCGTTATGTGGGGCAATGTCGGAGGGAAGCGGCTGCACGAGGTGCTGTATCGAGTCGTGGGAAGGAGTACGCCGACGGCGGTGGCTGTGGGTATCGATATCGCCAAAGCGATCCATTGGGTTTGTCTGAAGATCCGTGAGACAGGTCAGTTGCTGGCCAGCCATAAGGTCGACAACACGCCGGCGGACATCGCTGGCTTGGTTGTTGAGATTCGTGCTGCCGCAGAACAATACGGGGCCGTCAGGGTCGGTATCGACATTGTCGGGGGTATCGCTGCGCTGGCCGAGGCGATGCTGCTCGATGCCGGGATCACGCTGGTGCATGTGCCGGGACTGGCGGTCAACCGCGCCCGCCGCGCGACTGTGGGTGGCGAACATAAAAGTGACCCCAAAGACGCTGCGGTGATCGCCGGCCAGGTCCGCATGCGAGAGGACCTGCGGCCCGTTACCGCTCAGCGTGACGTGGACGTTGATCTGCGATTGCTGGTCGGTCGCCGCAGCGAAATCGTCACCGACCAAGCCAGTCGCGCAGCGCGGTTGAGGGACCTGCTGGTGTCGATTCATCCCGGATTGGAACGGGTCGTCGACGTGACCGGTAAAGCGGGCTTGCACCTGCTGACCCGCTACGTCACTCCCGCCGAGATCCGTGCTACGGGCCGCGGTCGGCTCTTGGCCATGCTGCGCAGAGCCGGCCACGTGCGCGAAACCACCATGACCGCGCTCACCGACGCGGCTGTGGCCGCCGCGCAAGCCCAGCGCATCACCGTGCCCGGGGAAGCCGTCGCCGCCGACCTGATCCGCGCGTTGGCCACCGAAATACTCAGTGCCCATGAACAACTCAAAACGATCGACGCCCGCATTGAAGCGATCCTCGCCGCACACCCCGACGCGGCCCTCGTCCGTAGCCTGCCGGGGATGGGGGCCGCGCTCACGGCAGAATTCCTCGCCATCACCGGTGGCATCGACCGCTACACCAGTGGCGATCAGCTCGCCGCGGCAGCCGTCCTGACACCCGTGCTCAAACAAGCGGGCATATCCCGGTACCTGCAACGCGCCAGCGCCGGCGATAGGGCCCTCAAACGAGTCTTCTACCAATCGGCCTTCATCGCGATCAGCTGCGACCCGGCCAGCAAGACCTACTACCAGCGGAAACGAACCGAAGGCAAAGTCCACCACCAAGCCGTCATCTCCTTGGCGCGCCGCCGCGTCAACGTCTTGCACGCAATACTCCGTAACCGGCAGCCCTACAACGCCGGCCATGCAGCTAGCGCCGCTTGACAAACGCATTAGGGAGCCTCCCCTGCCGTCGCGATGTGGAAACGCGAGCTTGGGGGTGCAACCAACCGGGGTCTGAGAGGGCATAAGCCCCCCGCCGTCGGCAATGCGGTCCGTTGGTTCAAAGCACCCGAACCAATGCACCCGGCCAATGGTGGTCGACTGTTGGCGTCACTTGTCCGCACCTCGCTCTGAACCAGACCAGAATCTTCCAGCCGAGTTCAGCAGCTGGGAGTGCTGGCGCCCAGCCGCAGCGACTACCCGAATCGCACCACCATCGCTACCTGACCGGGACGTCCGGTCGACGGTAGATACATGCGTGGTGTTGGTCAGCAGCTGGTCACCGAGATTGGCGTGCGACGCCGTGATCGCCTAAACGAAAGCCCCGATACTGGAGCACCGGCATATTTTGACGACCGCCAAACGTTGCAACGCAGGCATCAGCGAGTTCGGCGGATCGGTGGCCAACTGCGGCGGCGGCTGGCGCGACACGCAGCGGACCCGATATCGCAGGCGGATCCGAGTACCGGCGGCGACCTTGTTCGTGATTTCGGATGTCGTCCGTTCGCTGATACTAGCGTCGGTCGACGACGCGAGGTTTCGTTTAGATTGGCGCGGCTTGTTCGGTCTCGGCCACCTCACGGCGTGACCGCGGACAGGTCGATTAGCGAAAACAACCACGCCATCATGCACACACGGCCTCAGGGTCGGTGCTTCCGATATTGCAGCGTAGATTGCCGCGGCCATGTCATCGCGGCATCCCTGGAGTCTGCGGCTGAGGCCACGTAGCAGCCGGCCAGCCGTCCAAGTAGTCACTACGGTTCCACAGCAGTCAGGATATGCGGTCTTGTTGTCACACAACACAAGCAAAAGGACGCGGAGCGGTGCGGTACTCGGCGTCGTCACCACGGGCAGCGCTGTTGCCGATTGCCCGCTGGCTGGGGAGGATGCATGCTACAAACTTCGCCCACGTTTCACCCGCCGAGCCTTCGATGTGGCGATACCCGGCGAGCACTGCTCCGGTTGGTCGACGGCACCGCGACGAATGCCCTTTCGATAGGACAGCTCTGCTTCGTTCCCGCGCCACTAGAGCCATCGAATTCCATCACCGTTGCGCGACGTCTGTCGCCGCGCCGATGCTTCGCACACCCTGGATCCACGCTCGCGCTCAGGGTGTCCATCGCATCCACGGGAACTGGCTCGTTCACAGCGATTGAACACGCTCATCAACATTTCCAACCGGTCGCATCGCCGGTGGTGCGGACGGAATGGAGCGGTAGCTAATGGCCTTTGCAGTCACAGGGCCGGCGCGTGCGCTCGGAAATTTCTTCTCAATGTGTATGGACACCTTTGTTCAGATGTTCATCCCGCCGTTCGCGTGGCGCGAATTCTTGCTCCAAACCTGGTTCGTAGCAAGGGTGTCGCTAGTTCCGACACTCGCTCTAACGATCCCGTTCACGGTTCTCCTCACATTTATGTTGAACCTCCTGCTCGCGTCGATCGGCGCTGCCGATTTGTCGGGAGCCGGCGCTGCGCTCAGCGCAGTCACACAGATTGGTCCAGTGGTGACAGTGCTGGTCGTGGCGGGCGCAGGCGCTACGGCGATGTGCGCCGATCTGGGCTCACGTACGATCCGCGACGAGCTTGATGCGCTGCGGGTGATGGGTGTCGATCCCATCCGTGCACTGATCGTTCCGCGGGTACTAGCAGCCACGCTCGTCTCACTCCTGCTCTCCTCACTTGCGGTCACGGTCGGTCTATTCGGGAGCTTCTTTTTCGCGGTCTACTTCCAGCATGTGACGCCCGGCGCGTTCGTGTCCGGGTTGACATTCCTCGTCGGCACATCGGAAGTCGTCGTCTGCCTGATCAAAGCAACATTATTCGGCTTGACCGCCGGCCTGATCGCCTGCTTCAGGGGCATCACCGTCGGGGGTGGTCCGCAAGGAGTGGGCAACGCTGTCAATGAAACGGTGGTGTTCTCCTTTGTGGGACTGATGATGATCGACATGATCGTCACCGGCATCGCAGCACAAGCGGCCGGACGCTCGATATGAGCAGCACAACCAGCACCCCGCATTTTCCGCTCCGGCGCTGGGTCGGTAGTTGCGTCGACCACTGGAACCGGATCGGCAATCAAACCCAGTTTTACGTCACTACGCTCAGGAGCATCGGGGATGTGGCGCGCCACCACAAGATGGAAGTCGTCCGCCTGGTCGCACAGATGGGACTCGGCGTCGGAGCTCTCCTCATAATCGGCGGCACCCTTGTGGTCGTCAGCCTCCTCACGGTGACGACCGGCAGCATGGTCGGAATCGAGCTTTTCCGTCAATTGGGTCGGATCGGTATTGAGGCTCTCGTCGGCTTCACGTCCGCTTATATCAACACACGCATACTGAGTCCGCTGTTCGCTGGTCTCGGCCTTGCTACCACAATCGGCGCGGGCGCAACCGCGCAACTGGGTGCCATGCGCATCGCCGAGGAGATCGATGCCCTGGAATCGATGAGCGTCCGGTCGGTTGCATACCTTGCCTCCACCCGCGTCCTGGCGGGTGTGATCGTGGTGATACCGCTTTATTGCACTGCGACAGTGACGGCTTTTGTGTCATCAAGGGTAGTCACGATTTTCGTCCTTCAGCAGTCGGCTGGCGTGTACGACCATTACTTCTATACATTCCTTCAACCCACCGACCTGCTGTGGTCGCTGCTGTTAGCTGTGGTGGTCGCCGTGGCGGTGATGCTGGTCCACACCTACTACGGATACACCGCTTCGGGAGGGCCTGCAGGGGTTGGTGAAGCGGTCGGCCGCGCGGTCCGCACGTCACTGGTCGTGGTCGTGGTAGTCACCCTGCTTGCATCCATGGCCATCTATGGCCAAACCGGCCAGTTCCACCTGTCGATGTAGCGCCATGACAAATACCACCAGGGCATCGAGGCGAACGGTTCCGCGCGTACACCCGTCGGTCTGGCCGCTGATCCTCCTTGTCGTTATTGGCGGCGGAGTACTGCTTGTCTACCAACAGTTCCTCGGCAACTTCAGGTCATATGTGCGGGTCACACTGCTGGCTGATCGGGCCGGATTGGTGATGGAACACGGCGGCCAAGTCAATATGCGCGGTATCCAGGTGGGCCGCGTCGACACCACCCGCGACGTCGGCGGGCATACAAGCCTGAGCCTGCAGATCTTCCCCGATCAGGTCGAGCACATCCCGGCCAATGTCGAAGGGCAAATTCGCGCCTCCACAGTTTTCGGCGCCAAATACGTCGACCTGGTCTACCCGAAGAACCCGAGTCCCAGACCGATAGCGGCTGGTGAAGTCATCCGGGCGCAGAACGTGTCCACTGAGGTCAACACCGTTTTCCAAAACCTTTCCGAGGTGCTGCACAGTATCGACCCGGTGAAACTCAATGCAACGCTCACCGCTGTTGCCGAAGGCTTACGCGGGAAAGCGCCCGCAATCGGACAAAGTATCACCGCCGGCTATAACGTTCTCACCGCGCTGAACCCCCGAGCCGAGACCATCCGCAGCGACTGGCAGTCGCTGAAGGGGTTCAGCAACACCTACAGCGCCGCCGCCCAAAACATCCTTGCAGTGCTTGACGCGGCGAGCACAACGAGCACCACGATCACCGATGACGCCGCATCGCTGGACCAATTACTCACCAGCATCATCGGGGTTTCGCGCAGCGGCATAAACCTCATCGGCCCCAACAGGGACAACCTGGTGGACGCCATCAACGACCTGGAACCGACGATGTCGCTGTTGATGAAATACAACCCCGAACTCACATGCATGCTTACCGGCGCCAAGCTCCTCATGGACACCGGCTATGCGGAGACCATTGGCGGCAACGGTAGGTCAGCGATTCTTGATGCAGCGCTGCTACTTGGCGACGACCCGTACAGATACCCCGACAACCTCCCGATCATCGGCGCCAGGGGAGGGCCCGGCGGCAAACCTAGTTGTGGATCGCTGCCCGACGTCGCGAAGAACTGGCCGGTGCGCCACCTGGTGACCGACACCGGATTTGGCACCGGGCTCGACATCCGGCCAAACCCCGGTATCGGCTTCCCCGGCTGGGCCAACTACTTCCCAGTCACCCGCGGCACGCCGGAGCCGCCGAACATCCGCTCCTTCGGCGGCCCGGCCCCCGGCCCCATTCCATACCCGGGGGCGCCCCCCTATGGAGCGCCGATGTACGCACCCGACGGAACCCCGATGTATCCGGGTCTACCTCCGGCACCGCCCCCTGGGGCGCCGCGCGACCTCGGACCCCGCCCCGGGGCCGAGCCATTCCTTCCCCCTCACCCGATGGAGATGCAACCGACACCGACACCGCCCGCACCACAGGCGGCTGCACCATCGCCGTGACCGCACCGCACTGGACTGAGGCTCCAACGAGAGGCAATCGACTGTGAGAGAAAAATTGCTAGCCGTTACTTGGCGGCTCGCCATTTTCGTGATGGTCTGCCTTTTCGGGATCTTCGCGATGTTCGCGGTCTTTTCGCAAATGCGGTTCGAGCCGCAAGACACTTACAAGGCTGTGTTCACCAACGTCTCCGGAATGAAGGCGGGCCAATTTGTCCGCATCGCCGGCGTCGAGATCGGCAAGGTCAAGAAGCTCAGCATCCAACCTGACTCGACGGTGTTGGTGGAGTTCACTGCCGATTCTTCCGTTGTCCTCACCCAGGGCAGCCGTGCGGTCATCCGATACGCCGACCTCGTCGGCGACCGCTACCTCTCCCTGGAACAAGGCGCCGGCGGAACCAAGAGGTTGCACGCTGGCGACACCATCTCGGCGACCAACACATCACCCGCGCTGGACGTGGACACATTAATCGGCGGATTCCGTCCGCTGTTTCATGCCCTTGAGCCAGACCAAGTCAATGCCCTCACCGGACAATTGATCAAAATCTTTGAGGGCCAAGGGGACACGATCGGGTCGTTCTTGACGCAGGCAGCGGCGTTGACAACCACCCTGGCCCAACGAGACCAGCTAATCGGGCAGGTCATCGTCAACCTCAACACCGTATTGGGTTCGCTGGGCGACCAAAGCAACCAATTCGCCAAGGCCGTCGACTCGTTGAGCCAGCTGATGTCTACCCTGGCCGACCGCAAGCACGACATCAGCAATTCGGTCGCCTACGTTAACGCCGCCGCCGGCTCGATCGCCGACCTGTTGACCCACTCACGGCAGCTGATCACCAAGGTCGTCGGCGAAACCGATCGGACCGCGGGGCTGATCCTTGCCGACCACGACTATGTGGACAACATCCTCAACACGCTGCCCGACAAGTACCGGGCACTGGGTCGCCAAGGTCTCACCGGTGATTTTTTCAGCTTCTATTTCTGTGACATCTTCCTGAAGCTCAACGGCAAGGGCGGCCAGCCCATATACGTCAAGGTCGCAGGCCAACCCAGCGGAAGGTGCACGCCAAAATGAAGTCCTTCGCAGAACGCAATCCCTTGGTCACCGGGGCGGTCGGCCTTGCGGTGACCGTTGGAGCCCTGCTGATCGCTGTGAATTATGACAAGCTGCCGTTCGTCAACCAGAACGAACGCTATTCGGCCTACTTCGCCGAGATCGGCGGCCTAGCTCCAGGCGTACCCGTCCTGGTCTCGGGATTAGCTGTGGGCAAAGTGTCCAACTTCGAACTGGACGGGCGACAAGTGCTGGTCAGGTTCGAGATAGATAAACACATCCGTCTCGGCAACCGCACCGAAGCGGCAATCAAGACCAATAGCGTGCTAGGCGCCAAAGTTCTGGAGGTCACCCCCCGCGGTGACGACATACAAAAGGGCCCAATACCTATCGAACGCACTCGACCGCCATATCTGCTGCCCGACGCTCTCGCTGAAGTCACCCAAGTTATTAGCGGCATGGACACCGGCCAGCTGTCCGAGTCGTTATCGACGCTATCGCAAACCTTCGCGAACACCCCGCCGCAACTGAAGGTCGCCGTCCAAGGTGTGGCTCGATTCTCCGAGACCCTGGACAAGCGCGACGCGCAGTTGCGCAACCTGCTGGCCAACGCCAACAAGGCGACTGGGGTCCTGGCCCAGCGCAGCGACCAGGTCGTCAAGCTCATCGCAGACACCAATGCACTGCTTGTTCAGTTGCGGACGCAAAGCAGCGCTCTTGATGAAATTGCGGGAAATCTTTCGGCACTCGCCCAACAAGTCCGGGGGTTCATCAGCGACAACAGGACCGCGCTGAAGCCAGCGTTGGAGAAGCTCAACGGTGCATTGGCGATTGTCGACAACCGCAAAGACAAGGTCCGGGATGCGATCAAAAGGCTGAACTCTTACGCGATGTCGTTGGGTGAGGCGGTCTCCTCGGGCCCGTTCTTCAAGGCGTACGTGTGGAATCTGCTGCCCGGACAGTTCCTGCAGCCGTTCATCGATGCAGCGTTCTCCGATCTTGGGCTCGACCCGAACACCCGATTGCCGTCGCAGGTCACCGATCCGCAAGTTGGCCAGCCAGGCACACCGCCGCTTCCGATGCCATATCCGCGGACCGGCCAGGGCGGCGAGCCAAGACGCACATTGCCGGATGCCATCACAGGCAACCCCGGTGACCAGCAATGTGGCGTGTCCGGCGCACCACTCTCTGGCCCTGGCTGCTACCCGTACCGTCCGCCCGAACCTGCGCCGCCAGCTGGAGGGCCGCCGCCCGGGCCTCCAGCGCCACCTCCGCAGCCGAGCCCGCCAGCGGGAGCTGGTGCCCAATGACGCGCACACGCACTGCCAGGCTGGCGGTGGCTCTCACGCTGGTGATCCTGCTGATCGCAGGCATCGTCGGGTTGTCGCGTACGGCAGACGCAGCACGACGCATCCACGTCACCGCGTACTTCCCCAACGCCAACGGGATGTATGCCGGTGATGAGGTACGCATTCTCGGGGTTCCAGTCGGCAAGATCGATCAGATCGAGGCGCAACCGCGGCGGGTAAAGGTCACGTTCTGGTACCACGACAAATACAAGGTACCCGCGAACGCGAATGCTGTGATCCTGTCGCCGACGCTGATTTCTGCACGGGGGATCCAGTTAACTCCAGCCTACGCTGGCGGCCCGATCATGGCAGCCGGCGCGGTCATCCCCCAGGAGCGCACCGCGGTACCCGTCGAGTGGGACGAATTCCGACAACAGCTCGAAAAGCTCACGAATATGCTCCAGCCGAGCCAGCCAGGCGGTGTCAGTACGCTCGGACAGTTCGTCGATACCGCGGCCGACAACCTGCGTGGGCAAGGTGCGAGCATCCGCGACAGTGTAATCAAGCTGTCGGCGGCAATATCGGCCCTTGGCGATCACAGCGGCGACCTGTTCAGCACCATCAAGAATGTGTCAATCCTGGTGTCTGCGTTGCAGAGCAGCACTGATCTGATGAGACAGTTGAATGCGAACTTGGCCGCGGTGACCGCATTGGTGTCGAATAACCCGGATGAGATTGGCAATGTCCTCGAGAACATCAACTCTGCAGCCGGCGAAGTACAAAGCTTCGTAGCGGAAAACAGGGAAACGCTCGGAACAACCTCCGACAAGCTGGCGTCGATAACCACAGCAGTGAAGCAGAGTCTCGATGATCTCAAGCAGACGCTGCACATCGCCCCCACTACCTTCCAAAACTTTCTGAACATTTACCAACCTGCGCAGGCCACGCTGACCGGGGTGCTCGCCGCCAACAATTTCGCGAACCCGATCTCCTTCATCTGCGGGGCGATTCAGGCCGCGGCGCGACTGGGGGCCGAGCAATCGGCGAAGCTGTGCGTGCAATATCTGGCGCCGATTGTTAAGAACCGCCAGTACAACTTTCCTCCGCTGGGTCTCAACCCATTTGTTGGCACCTCCGCGAGGCCGAACGAACTCACGTACAGCGAGGACTGGTTACGACCCGATTACGTGCCCCCGCCTGGCCAAGCGCCGGCACCGCCTCCCGGAGAGCCGCCGGCACCGCCGCGGGCCGACGCCCTCGGCGGATACCCGACCGAGACTCAGCCAGCCGACGCGGCGTCTGGATTGCGCGGCTTGATGGTGCCTCAGGAGTCCCACCCATGACCGGGATGCGTCGTGTGCTTGCCAACGCGCTACTGGTGATCGCCGCCTGTGGTTTGCCGGGCTGCGCGAACTGGCGAGGCGTCAACTCACTGCCGTTGCCGGGCACCGAAGGCCGCGGCCCCGGTGCATTCACCATCCAGGCGCAGCTGCCCGATGTCGACCACTTGGAGCAAAATTCACGGGTACGCGTCAACGATGTCACGGTTGGCAACGTCACCAAGGTCGAACGTCAGGGCTGGCACGCCCTGGTGACGATGAGACTCAATGGTGACGTGCATCTGCCCGCCAATTCCACGGCCACCGTCGGCCAGACCAGCCTGCTGGGTTCATTGCATGTTGAGCTGGCACCGCCCAAGAACGTCTCGCCGCAGGGCTCCTTACATGAAGGATCTCTCATACCGTTGTCGTCGGGTTCGCTATATCCCACCACGGAGCAGACGCTGGCAGCGACATCGATGCTGCTCAACGGTGGCGGCATCGGTCAGCTCGACGAAATCGTCCAAGTTCTCAGCAGCTCGTTCGCGGGTCGCGAAGAACAACTGCACGGGCTGATCCGGGAACTCGACAAGTTCGTCGGCAACCTCAACCGCCAGACCGACGACATCATTGCCGCAACGGATAGTCTCAACAACCTGGCTGGCCAGTTCGCCGACCAGAGGCCGGTGGTGGATAAGGCCCTCAAGACCCTGCCCAATGCGTTGAAGGTGCTGCGGGACCAGCGACAAAACCTCGCAGAGGCACTCGACGAGTTCGGCAAGTTTGGTGCGCTGACTGCTGACTCGGTGAGCCGGATCAAGAAGAACGTCGTCGAGGAACTCAAACAGCTCGGCCCGGTGCTCCAATCGCTGGCCGACGCCGGCCCGGCGCTAACGCGCTCGTTGAGCTTCTTTAGCACTTTCCCGTTCCCCAACGACACACTGCTGAACTGGTTCCGCGGTGACTACGCCAACCTGACCGCCATCATCGACTTGACGCTGAGCCGAATCGACTCCTCGTTCTTCACCGGCACCCGTTTCGAGGGGAACTTGACCGAGCTCGAACTGCAGTGGGGCCGCACCATTGGGCAGCTGCCTAGTCCGTACACCGCAGGCAACCCGCTTGTCGCTCCCTACCGATGGGATCAGGGGTCCTAAAAATGCGCATGAGTCGACGGAACTGGATTCAAATTGCAGTACTGCTAGTGGTGTCGACCACCGCCGTCGCGGTGACACTCGTCGCCTACGTACACTTGCCGACCCTGCTGTTTGATGCGGGCCGCTACCTGGTGACCGCGCAACTGCCAGCGGCGGGTGGCCTCTACCCACGAGCAAACGTAACCTACAACGGCGTCGAGGTCGGGCAGGTCAAGGAGATTCACCTGACGAACTCGGGCGTCGACGCAGTGCTGTCCCTACGGTCAGAGGTAAAGATTCCCTCGAACCTACGGGCCGAGGTGCATAGCATGATGGCGGCAGGAGAACAGTATGTCGCGCTGTTGCCGCGCGGCGACGCTCCGCCGCTCAAAAACGGTGACATCATTGCCCGCAAAGACACCAGTGTGCCGCCCCCCATCGATACCTTGCTCGATGCGGTCAACCGTGGCCTCATCGCGATCCCGGACGATAACCTAAAAACGACCATCGACGAGGCCTACGTTGCCTTCGGCGGGCTCGGGCCGGAACTCTCGCGGCTGGTCACCGGGACGACCAGTTTGACGATCGACGCCAACAACAATCTTGCCGAATTGACCAATGTCATCGACAACGCAGCGCCGGTGCTCGACACGCAGACCAGCACCGCCAATTCAGTGCAGGCATGGGCGGCACACCTGGCTAACGTGACCAACCAGCTGCAATCCCACGACCGCGACCTGCGCGGGGTGTTGCGCAACGGCGGCCCGGCACTCGGTGAGATCGGCGCTCTGTTGGACCGGCTGCAGGTCAGCCTGCCAATCGTGTTGGCCAACCTAGTCAGCATTGACGCAGTGGCGGTTACGTATCGGCCCAACCTTGAGCAGATCCTGGTATTGCTGCCTCGCGGTGTTGAGGCCGTTCAAGGGATCAACCTAGCCAACCGGAATACGAAGCAGGGTCTACGAGGCAGCTACCTGAGCTTCAACCTCAACCTCAATTTTCCGCCCCCCTGTACCACAGGGTTCTTGCCCGTCCAGCAGCAACGCAGCGGGGCCTTCGAGGACTGGCCAGATCGCCCGGCCGGCGATATCTACTGCAGGATTCCTCAGGATTCGCCGTTTAACGTCCGCGGCGTCCGCAACACGCCGTGCGAGACCAAGCCGGGCAAACGCGCCCCCACGGCCAAGATGTGTGAAAGCGACGAAGAGTACGTTCCCCTCAATGACGGTTTGAACTGGAAGGGCGACCCGAACGCGACCTACACCGGGTCGGGCATTCCGGAGCTGCCACCCGGCACGCCGCCCGCTGCCGGACAAACTGGGGAACCCCCGCCGGCGCCGCTCGCGGTTTCCCAATATGACCCGGCCACCGGAACATACGTCGGACCAGACGGGCACCTATATACACAATCCGACTTAGCGCGCAATCGTCCGGGACAGCAGACGTGGCAGACGATGCTACTGCCCCCTCAAGACCACTGAACGGCACACGAAAGGGCAGAACACATGTATGTAGCCAACGTCGAAGGCCGTCTCACCACATTTTCCAACGGTGGACCTGTCGATGTCGCACACGCCAGCGGTGGCCGTTTCGAGAGCGACATCCAGCGTGTATATGACCGCTGGGATGACTTCCTCGCGTGGGGCCACACGATCAACGCATTCGGGAAGTGTGCTCACGGGCCAACCAAACTGGGAGCGTTGGTGCCGCAACCGCGGCAGGTTTTCGCGGTCGGCCTTAATTACAGCGGTCACGCAAACGAGACTGGACTTGCGCCGACTCAGACGCCAACCACCTTCACGAAGTTTCCGAGCTGCATTGTGGGTCCCGATATCGTCGTAGAACTGGCGAGCGACACGACAGACTGGGAGGTCGAACTGGTCGCAGTGGTCGCTCGGCGGGCCCATCGAGTGAGGGCCGCCGACGCCTGGGGTTACGTTGCCGGCCTCACAATCGGCCAGGACATCTCCGAGCGCACGCTCCAATTCGCTGACTCAACGCGCCAATTCAGCCTGGGCAAGTCGTACCCCGGGTATGGGCCGTTGGGGCCATTCCTGGTGACGCCCGACGAATTCCCCGATCCCGACGATCTTGCCATCACTTGCACAATTGACGGCGAGTTGGTCCAAGCAGCGCGGACCTCGGAGATGATTTTCTCCGTCGGCGCCCTGATCGAGCGCCTATCCGCTGTGTGCCCACTGCTGCCAGGGGACCTGATTTTCACCGGAACACCGGCGGGAGTGGGTTTCGCCCAATCGCCTCAGCGGTTCCTCAAGCCAGGACAGGAGATCGTCAGCGAGATTGAGGGAATTGGTCGACTAGTCACCAGAACAACGCACTCGGCAGCTGGCGGAGACGGCGGACGGGCGATCGGTTCGCCATCAGCTCCCGCCGCCGAGGGAACTTTAGCGCCAACGGCGCGGAAGGAGCGACGTGGACGCCGACACTGACAATTCCGACCGTCTGATCCATACGGCGGATTCCACCGCGGATAAACCGGATCCCGAGTCCGCAACCGGCAGCGGTGCCGCCGATCACGAGTCCAGCGATCGCACTAACTCGGGAGACCACAGATCCTCGCCGTGGCGGTACTCGGCGGCTGCCGGAATGGCGATGGTGCTCGCACTGGTCATTGTCGTGGGGTGGTTGGGATTTCGTTTCTTCGAGTCACGACGCGATCAACAGCGGGACGCGGTTTACCTCCAGGCAGCTCGTCAGGGGGCGGTGAACCTGACCACGATTGAGTACACGGAGGTCGACAAGGATATACAGCGCATCTTGGAATCGTCGACGGGGGAATTCTTAGACGATTTTCGAAAGCGTTCCCAGCCTTTCATCGACGTTGTCAAGCAGGTGCAATCCAAGGCGGTGGGCACGGTCACTGAAGCCGCCCTCGAGTCGGTCGACGGCGACCACGCCCGGGTGCTGGTGGCCGTCTCGGTGAAAACATCTAACGTTGGCGCCACTGATCAACAACCACGTCTATGGCGGATGCGAATCGATGTGCAGAAGATCGGCGAGACCGCCAAAATTTCCAACGTCCAATTTGTGCCATGAGTACCCAACACAAGGTTAGGGGAGACGCCACCAAGCCCGAGAGCATGCAGGCGCCCGAGGCCGACGCCGCAGAGGACGCCGATGGGCACCGCTCGGGCAGCGACACGCTGGTTGTCAAGAACGACAACTCCCGTGAGTCATCCACTACTCAGGACGAACCTGTAACCGAGAGCGAAGACCCCGTGATAACGGAGGCCAGCGAACCCGATACATCCAACCCGCCGAGGCGGCGAGCCGGGAAGTCGTGGATGCGGATGGTCGGTCTCACCGTCCTACCGATAATTGCCATACTGCTGACGTTGGCGGCAGGATATCTAAAATGGCAGGACGGTGTAGCGCGGGAATCCGACGCTGCCAGAAGGCAATCGGTGCAAGCCGCAACCGAGAGCACCATTGCCATGTTGACTTACCAACCGGACAGCGTGGACAAAGACCTGAAGGCCGCCGGCGACCGTCTCACCGGCAAGTTTCGGGACTCCTACAGGTCGCTGGTGGACGACGTGGTGATCCCCGGCGCGAGGGAGAAAAAGGTCACGTCTGTCGCTACGGTAAGGGCTGCAGCAGCGGTATCGGCAACCCCAAACCATGCAGTTACCCTAGTTTTCGTTAACCAGACGATCATCATCGGCAACGACGCGCCCACCACCACTAGCTCCAGTGTCAGGGTGACCCTCGACAAAGTTGGTTCGAGATGGTTGATTTCCGATTTCACGCCAATCTGATTCTGCAGTCGTAAGTCGGGATCGTCGGTACCGACTTCACGCGCCGCGGCCCGCACGCTCCACCCCCTAGCCCGCAACTCCATGAACCGCTGACGCTTGGCCTAGAGCGGGCGACGCCCCGGCCCCTTCTTCACCCGACGCGACGATGTCAACACAACCTCCAGAACCTAGAGAAGTGTTGCAACCGTCCCTAGAAACCACCCCGTCGCTTCTGGCCTACTTTTCGACCGTCGTCAACAGTCAGGCAGCGGTCGGCCCACCAGCTGCCCCCTCAGCGGCGCGCGGCGCACCGCGTTAGCGATGCAGCCCGAATCAGCCGATCGGCGATGGTGTCGTTGATCATCAGGACCGGCAGGCACTTCGTTGACTCCTCCGTCTCGAGGCACACGAGGCGATCCTCCCGGATGCTGAGATCTGCACGGATGCCCCAATGCACAAGGCGCACCACCTAATTCGGAGGGTGGGCGGGCGGCGGGTAGACGCCCCGCAGAATCCAGGGGAACCAGTTGATCCCGTACTCGATCTCGTCGCTGGCGTCGTAGTCGGGAGTCGGGCCGGTCGGGATGTTTTGACCTGCCGTGTCGGGGGGATTTTGCGGCTGCCCGTACACGGCCACCACGACGGTGCGGTCCAGGCTGTTGACCGACCACACCCCGATCTGGCTGTTGGCGCAGTTGGACATGATGGCAGAGGACGCGGGGTCGTAGAACCAACGGTTGATCAGATCGATGCCGCTGATCGCGATGGCAGGATGGATCGCCACCGTTTCAGCTACCTGGCCGCGGTAGCCAGCGGCGTTGGCGCGGCTCTGTGGTGTGGACCCGTCCGAGCCGATGTCGCCATCGAGATCGCGGTTGTTGAGCACATCGTTGGCGTGCCATTCGGCCGCGCGTTGCAGTTGTGGGTTGATCCGCACGTCGTTAGTGCACCCAGCCTGATGCTGCATGGTGAAGACGTTGGAGACCACTGAGTCGTTGAGACGCCTGTTATTCGGGATGAGCGTGTTGTTGTCGTTGTCGGCCTGCGCAGTGGGTGTGCCCAAGAATGCCCCAACGGCGAGCATTGCCAATGCGGACACGGCCAGCGGCTGATACATGGGACGTTCTCCTCAGGTGCGGTGCCGGGCCCGGGACCGCAGCGTGCCGCCGCCCGCGTCTGGCAAGATCATCTGTCTGCCGCCGTGGCATCTAGGGGGCGGACCGTTGGCGGCAGCCCTGGGCCCACCACCCGGTGGCCCCATAGCTCGCCGCGATCAGCTCGCACCACGTGCCACGTGGCGTCGTCAACCTCTCGACCTCCCCAGCCGTACTCGATCTCGAAACCTGCTGGGGTAACGAAGTAGAACGACACCACCTCATCGGTCGAGTGTCGGCCGAACTCCATGGACAGCGGGTATCCGCGATCGCGCACGATGTCGTAGGCCGTGCCGACATCATTGAGGTCTTGCAGTTCGAGCATCAGGTGATGGAGCCCGACCTTATTCGGGGCCTCCAAAATCGCCAGACTGTGATGCCGACGGTTCAAATGATAAAAGTACCCGGGAGTATGAAAGACCGTATCCACAATGTCGCTCAACTTGAAGCCCAACACTTTCGTGTAAAACTTGTGTGCTGCGGTAGCGTCCGGAACGATAAAAACCACATGACCCAGCCCGCGATCACCGGTCACAAAGCCCTGTATCGGCCGGCCCGGAACGAACGCCTCGTAGGACACGAGCGCCCCGTAGAAAATTTCGTGAGGGAGTCCGGCAGGGTCTTCTAATCTGACGAACCGTTCGACCTTGCGCTCGGCGCACTCGGCGACCGAACCGGGTTGCCAGCTTACGTGGGCCTGGTCCAGCCGTTCGATCATCGCATCGAGATCGGACTCGCCGGCGACTTCCCAGCCCACGTAGGCAACTTGGCTCTCCGCGCCAGGGTGAATCGCGATCCGATGATGGCGCAGGTCAGCGCGCAGGTAGACCGAACCGTCGTCTCCCGTCCGGGATACGGTCAGCCCCAGAACCTCGGGACCGAAAGTAGTCCAGATCGCCGGATCCGGTGTCTCAACTCCGAGATAGCCAAGACTCGCGATGCACATTCTTCGAAACCTCCTTATTGATCGAGCTCCGGGGCCAGCGCCATGCCGTGCCCAACCATGCCCAAACCGGTGTCCCAGTTGACGATGGCGCCGGTCGCCACACCCGCGTCTGTCTTCGAAGCCAGCAACACATAGATGCCGGTGTAATCCGCAGCGTTGGGACATCTGCGCTGTGGAACCATACGTTTAGCGGCCTCGTAGAATCCCGGCAAGAATTCCGACGCCGTAGCGTCTTGCTGATTCAGTGCTTTTGGCCCGCCTATACCGCTGTCGCGGATCGTGCCGGGTACCACTCCGTTTACGCGAACTCGCGGGGCAAGTTCGAACGCGAGTTGCTTTACCACCATCGCCAGCGCGGCTTTCGACACCGAATACATAGGACCCGTGCCGGGGTACATAGCAGACGTCGACAACGTAAGGGTGACGCTGCCACCGGAGGCTTCAAGTGCTTCTCGCGCTGCGGTCACGAGCAAAATGTGGCCTGCCACATTAGTTCTCATGATCTCGTCGAACACCGGCAAAACGTCTTCTCGATCGTAAGACTTGAATGATGGGACGATGTCAGCGACGGCAGCTGTTCCAATGAGAGCATCCAGACGACCGAAACTCCGCAATACATCAGCAACGGCCGACTCAGAGGCCGCCGGATCACGGATATCGCCTTCGACGGCAAGCACAGAATCGCCGAACTCAGCCCGCAGACTGCTGACCTTGGCGGTGTTGTATTCCAAGCAGGCGACGTTGGCGCCTTCTCGGAGGAACCGGTCAACGAGCGCGCGGCCTAGACCGGAGCCGCCGCCACTTAGCAGCACCCCACTCGCTTCTAATCCGCCCATTGTCCGTCCCGCGTCTCTCTATCAATCCGGCTTTGCAGCGCTCACAGGAAGATGGCTAGGTTGACGGTTCCGAGGTTGGATTGGTCAACCAGGATCTCGCGGTTCAGTAGTTTGTACTTTCCGTGGTGGTTGGGCGCCTGACGTAGCAGGTCGCGCCGTTCGGCGGAAAGGAATTGGTAGGTGGGGTTGTCCCATCGACTGCGTGCGACCAGCAGGTAACTGACTACGTGCAGTTCGTGGTCGTCGTGTGTTGGCGCGGTAACGGTGATGTTGCTGATGAATCGACGGGTTCTTGAGGGCGGGTCTTCGCCCCAGGCGTAGCCAGTGTCAAGGCGGGCGACTCGGCCTTGCATCGATGCGTAGGTATCGTCGAAATGCATTGCGTCGGTGAATCCTTCGCCGTCGGCGCGCCACGCTGTGACCCGTACCGGCATGCGGTACTCGAGATCTTGGTCCAGCATTTCCATCCACTCGTGGAAGCGTCCATGATCGAGGAGGAACGCTTCGCGGGTCAGAAATTGCTGAGCCGCGGCGAACCTTGGGTCCGAGTAGGCGAGTGCAGGCAAGGAATCGGGTTCGGGTCGTGGGTGCTGAGTGGTGCGCGCCATCGGTTCGTTGGGCGACTGCCCGGTTGCCACGCTTTGCATTACGAGTATTCCTCTCTAGCCCGCGGTCTCACCGACGATGGCGCTAGCCACTGCACGTGTGTTCCATTGAAATTTCCCGAAGTCTGCCTTGGGGAACAGAGTGAATGTCAGTTCTCCATCAGTTCTCGGTAGCGCTTCCAAAACAGCCATTGAATATCGTCGCGTCCCATTCCGGGCCAGGTGAGGCAGCCATTTTCCTTAATGGGCTCACCGCAGGTGGAGAAGTAAAGAAGGCGCTGTTTTTGGCCCTGTGCTCCGCGGATCGCTCGGTATACGCCAGCCCAGGATTCGGCATCGTCTTGCTCGAAGATGCCGCTGTCGCTGAAGGTTTGGATCGTTGACCGCGCTGTGGCTCGACGGATCTCTTCGGAAGCGTCTTTCTCGACAAGAGTCCACGACATGATTTCCATGTGGTCAAGACCCCGGGGAACCCAGGTACGGAAGGTGATGACTCCGCCTTTGATTTCAGAAGCCGCGTTGGGTAGCAACATGTTGATCCATGCAAGCGTCGGGAAAACCTGCCCCACCACTGGTGGAGTCTTGATGAACGCGTTCACCTGCTCGGTGCTGAGGACCTCCGTTACTTGCGCGACCAGCTCGGCATCCATCCCCGGTGGGGGCGCCTGATCAAACATGCCTTCCGTCGCCGCCGCACCCAATCCCGCCATGACACCTTCCATGTCTAGGCATCTCAAGGTGTGTGCGCCCTCGGTGCCGACATTAACCCCGAGGAGAATCGCGGCCGGATCCTTTGGAAACACGCCCAGCTCGGCAAGCGAATTGTGCAACATCACAGTGTGGTAGGCATCGCCTGAAAATTGTTCTGCCGCGAGTTTCCAGTTGGCATCGAAAGTCCACCGTTGCGGAGGTCCGAGCACCTCAAGACCGCTTCGTGACCGGTTGAACGCCATATCAAGGTAAAAAGTGATGCCGCCAAGCTCCTCCTTAAGCGGTGGGGCTTCCTCAGACCAAGTCCCAAATACCATGCCGGCGTAGGTAGCTACGCGCGCCCGCCGGAGTCCATACTTTTCCTTGTCCAGCGCGCCGTCATACATTTCCTGTTCGGCGCTCACGCTCACCAGACGCCCAGTCGCGTCGTAGCTCCACGCGTGATACGGGCAGCGGAAAAACTTTGTGTTGCCCATTTCGGCTCGGCACACATTCATGCCGCGGTGAGAGCACGTATTTAACAGGATGTTGATGCCTCCAGAGCGGTCGCGCGAGACGATAACCGGGTCTTCGCCGATGGCTCTGGTGACGTAATCACCCGGGTTGGGGATCTCACTTTCGTGGGCCACAGCGATCCAACACCGGCCAAAGATGCGTTCCATCTCCAGGCGGTAGATTTCTTCATCCGAGTGGAGTCTGGCGCAAACAGTGCGTTCTTCGAGGTCGATCAGGTCGGCAACCCGCACACCGTCCGATAGCCGAGGACCGCGAGCGGTTGCCTTCTCGAACTGAGTCTCGGGGTCGAACACAGAACTTGTCGCCATCTTTCTCGCTTCCCATCACCTCAGCCGATGCACGGCCCTGATCCAGCCTTAAGCACACCCTGCTAGGCGAGCACGGTCACGCGTAATCGCTACCCCAATTGCCCGCCAGCGACTACCGAAGCTGACCAAAAGACCTCGGAGCAACGTCCACTTCACCCCCAGCCCCTCACCGCCACAGCTCATCTCAGCGTGGAACACCCGCCGCGCGCGTTTCGTCAAGTCGGTTGGCTCCGGGATTCGGCGTGAATTTCGGCCCCCTCCGCGTGATATATCTGAGCGGACTTGTCGTGGCTGGTGCTGCGTAGGCTGGCGGGCGTGGGGTGGTCGCCAGGCTGGGAGACGGATCTGATGCTGCGACGGCTGTCTGGTGCGGTTGTTGTTGAGGGGCATGGGTTTGTGGCGGTTCGCACGCCCGGCAATCCGGAGTGTCGCCGGGGGAATTTCTTGCTTCTTCGAAATCTGCCAGATGGTGGCTCGCTTGCAGAATGCGTGGCGGTATTCCAGCGGGAGATCGGCTCGGGGCATGTCGTCTTGGGTGCTGATCAGGCAGACGCATCGCAGTCGTCGGTCGACGCTCTTCGATCTGCCGGCTTCACACATGAGCGCAGTGTGTCCTAGCTTTAGATTGGAATCGACTGTCTGAGTCGTGTTCGGCGGTTACGGGTTTCTTTATTCGACGACTCGATGGTGATGCTGTTGGGCGGCGGCGTTTGAACTCCGGCGGGAGGTGTATCCCAACGCCGATGAATGCCTCAGCCGGCGCCGGCACGGCGAATTGCGAACGCTCTGTGACCAGGGCCATGGCGCGTGGTTCGGGGCGTTCCGCGATGATCACATGTGTGCCGGTCTCGGCGTTTTCAGTGATGGCCTTGGTGCGGGGCGCTTTCAGCACGTCGAGACCCACCCGGATTGTCGGCGCCGCGGTCTGGTCCGTGCACTGTTGACCGAAGCTGCGCACCACGCAGCGACGCCCATGGGGGTCGAAACGCTGGTGATCGTTGCAGATCCCGACTACTTCGCTGCGGACCTGTATCGGTCGGTGGGATTCGTTGATGCTGGGACACAACGAATTTGGCAGCGACCACCCTAGGTTGTCCTGCCCTTGCTGCGCGGGCTCCTCTTCGAGGTGCGTAAACCATACGAGTCGGTGCCCGTTGCGAGGATGTGGGCGTTGAGGTGATGCGGTCGACGATCGCGGCGACCAGCCGCGGGTCGGGGAATACGGCTCCCCATTCGCTGAACGGCAGATTGCTGGCCAGCGCGATACTTGCTGTTCCTCTCGCTCGGTGATGATCTGAAACAGCAGCTCCGCTCTGCGGGGGTCAATCTGGACATACCCGACCTCATCAAGGCCCTTGAGCACTTTGATGACCGCGGGTTTGAGATTGTCATACCGTATCCGGCCTGGAATTCCGCCGAAGTGGTTGAACGCCAACACATGTCCCTGCAGGAATGCGCCTTGGCCCTGGGTGGTGAACGCGACGTGGAAGGCCCGGCCCGAGCAGGACAAGCGCATCACGAACATCCAGCACTTCACCAGCACGCCGCCGATGTGGGGCCAGAACTCCCCGAAATCCACTTCCGCCTGAGCACCGGGCAGATGAGTCTGCGGAACCGCGACCTCGATCCTGGTCAGCCCTAACTCGATTGGTCGTTTAGCGACGTACCGTGACACAGTGACCTCGGAGTATGTCGCACCGTGTTCGGTGGCCAGGCGCTGCCAGATCCGCCGTGCGGTGTGACGCTGCTTGCGGGGAGCCTGCTGGTCGGCGATCAACCACCCATCAACGATCGCGGCGTGCTGGGCGAGGTCGTGGCCGATACGGTTTGCGCGGCGGCGGCAGCGCTGAGGCCAGCGCTTGGCGCACCGTGCGCCGGTGCGCCCGATGCCGCTCGGCCAACTCCCGGATCGACAGCCCTTCCAGCCGGTGATCCCGGCGGATCTGCTCGAACACTTCCACCCGTGACCTCGCCACTTCCCGACCTCCACGTCAGCAACATCGACATGAAGATCGCAACCAGGGTGGGGCAACATTGGTGAAGACCCGCCGCACCCACCAGCAGATGAGGGACACGACTGCGGTGGGGTCGACATTCGTGACGACGAGCGACCAAACCGGGGCCAAATCAGGTGACCGCACTCAGCCGCGCGCACCGCCGATAGAGCCTGTTGGCGACGGTTGAAGACCAGGCCAGAACCGACCCGTCGTGAACAGGGCCAGCGGTCCGCGCGATTCAGAGCAGGTAGCCGTCAGTGATTCAGCACCGTCGCCGAGCTAATTGGTGCGGGCACGGCCAAGACGTATTTGCGTGCCTGAGTCTGAGTCCACCCGTCCACGGCGGCGCCCCCGGCGCAGATCACAACCGAGGAGTCTGCGGGCGGCGGGCGAACGGATGTCCAGCGCGATGGATCTAACTTTGCGGTCGACTGGTCCGCAGCGAGCGAGTGTTTCGATTGCTCTTGGGCTTATTGCGTGATGGTCATGCGGAGTTCAGTTCGTTCACTCGTTCGTGATAGCGGACGATGCTGTTTAACTTGATGTCCTCGTAGCCGCGGATCAGGTCGGGCGCTTCGGCCAATGCCACCGCCTTCTCGTACGACTCGGCTGACAGTGACGCGATGCTGGTGTGGAGCTGGGCGCGATATTCATCGATCAGCGCTCGCTCGACTCGGCGCACCTGCGCGTAGCCGAACGGGTCGACCACGGTGCCTCGGATGAATCGCGCCCGCACGAGCAGACGCAGCATCGGGCGCGTCCAAGGCTTGAGAGCGATCTTTCTCTTCAAGCCCAGGGCGCGCAGAATCGGCGGATGCAGCCTGTAGGTGAGCTGTCGTCCACCGGGCACCTGAGACTCCGCGTGGGCGATGAAGTCCGGGTCGGTGAGCAGCCGCGCGACTTCGTACTCGTCCTTGTAGGCCATCAGCTTATAGAGATAGCGCGCGGTTGCCTCGCTTAGGCTTGTGCTGTCGCCGAGCCGACGCTCGGCCTTCCAGACAGCGCTCGTGTCACCGATGTAGGTGAGCGCGAGCCGCGTGCCCTGGTAGTCGACCAGATTCTGCGCCCGAATCTGGACCAGCCGTAGGGTCTCCCCGCTGAATCCGCCCGCGGCGACTGCGGAGTCCACCACGGCGTTTGGCCGCCGCTGGGCGGTTCGCTTCTGGGGGGGCGCACTGGCCCCGTCAATGGCAATCGCCCGGCCCCACCGAAAGGCCGCCATGTTGGCGGCAACAGCGACACCGCTCGATCTGATGGCCTCCTCTATGTGATGCGCTGGGATCGGAAGTGCACCGCTTTGGAATGCCATGCCAACGAGAAGGAGGTTGGCCGCAGTCGTCGATCCCATAACATCGTTGGCCACCGCCAACGCGTCGACGGTCAGCAGTCTTGTCGACCGCTCGCGCAGTCGATCGAGAAAAAGCCGGTCATCTGGGTAGGCGACGCCGGCATCGAACACCATGTCGCCGGTCGGGGTCTTGCTTGTCGACGCCACGATCGTTGTGCGCGTGGTATCTGCGTACTTCGCGAACTTTGATTCGGCGGCTACTAGCAGATCGAAGGCAAGAAAGAGGTCGGCGGAGCCTTCGCCTACCCGGTTGGTCAGAGCCGCGCCGTCGATTCGCATACGGAGGTGGGACACCACTGGGCCCGCCTTCTGGCTGAGGCCGGTTTGGTCTAGGCCTGCAACGTGGTAGCCGGCACGAAGAGCAGCGTCGGCGAGGAGCCGGTTGACGGTTACGATTCCCGTTCCCCCGATACCCGCCAGGAAGATGTCGGTGTCGGTCAATCGTGGTCTGATGTCAGTGACGTCGGGTGGGTTGGGCCGAGTGGGTGCGCGTCGCGCTTTCGTGTCGCCTCGATAGCGGCCGACGTCGAGGGTCACAAAGCTTGGGCAATCGCCCTCCAAGCAGGAATAGTCGGTGTTGCAAGACGTCTGCTCGATACGGGTCTTTCTGCCGTACTCCGTCTCCACCGGCTGCACCGACAAGCAGTTGCTCTTGATCCCGCAGTCACCACAGCCCTCACAGACGGCTTCATTGATCACGACACGAGTCGTGCGAGTAGGCAGCTTTCCGCGTTTGCGCAGTCTGCGGGCGTTCGCCGCGCACTGCTGGTCGTAGATTAAGACGGTGACGCCCTTGACCTCACGTAGCCTCCGCTGCGCTTCGTCGAGCCGTTCGCGGGGCCACAGCGTGGCGCCTTTCGCAAACTTGGTGCCACGATAGCGGTCCGGCTCGTCAGCGCAGACGATGATTTGCTTGACGCCCTCGGCCATTAATTTTCTCGTCAAGGCAGGAACCGGCAGACCGGCCTGCGGATCCTGAGCCCCGGTCATGGCCACAGCCGCGTTGTAAAGGAGTTTGTAGGTCACGTTTACACCGGCGGCGATAGCAGCTTGCAGAGCCAACTGGCCCGAGTGGAAGAACGTTCCGTCACCGACATTCTGGAAGACATGCTCGACGTCCGTAAACGCCGATTGCCCGATCCATTGGGCACCTTCGCCGCCCATCTGAGTCCAGCCAGTAATCGCTGCGTCGGACCGCGCCGACACTGATGCCAAAGTGTGGCATCCGATTCCACCAGCTGCCAAGGACCCCTCAGGCACCACCGTTGATCGGTTGTGGGGACAGCCGGAGCAGAAGTACGGAATACGGTGTGTGGGCAGGACACTGAGTTCGATTCGATGCAGTGGCTCTGGTCGGATCTCGAGATATGACCGTAGGACTCGACGAAGCGGGCCGTGCAGTCTTGCGGCAACAAGCTCACCGTCGGCGGGGATGAGCGCTCGGCCCCGATCATCGCGTTTACCGACGACGGTTGGCCGTCGCTCGACCTGATAGAGCGCGTCCTTGACCTGTGACTCGAGCAGGTTGCCTTTCTCCTCGACGACAAAGACAAGGTCCAAACCTTTAGCGAAATCGACGACTTGGCGGGTACTCAGAGGAAAGGGCGCCGCCACCTGCATCAGCCGGATCCCCGGCGTTGGAGAACGATCGTCGTGGAGCCCGAGATCCTTCAGCGCTTGCCGCGTGGAGTCGTAGGGAGCGCCAGCAGCGAGAACGCCAACCCGTGCGGTGACGGTGCCATCTTGGATGGGTTCGCGCAGGTTGGCATCCAGGAACGCTTGCACCATCTTCCACCGTGGTCCCACGAGGTCCGTTTCAGCGAGAGCACTCTCACCGGGCGTGGTGACCCTGCGCTGGCGGTACCGCCAAGGTCGACCATCCCATTCGACTTCCGGGATCGAGATGTGGAGATCGGCGAAATCTCGCTCAAGAGTCCACAGCCCGTCGGCGACGTCCGCCACGATCTTCACAGCGACCCAGCAGCCGCTGGCCCGCGAGAGCTCGACGGCAAGCATCGTGTGTTCGACGATCTCCTCAGCATTCCGTGGATAGAAGAACGGGATGTTGAGAGCTGCAAGTGCGGCGTCGCTGACGAAGGGAAGTGTCGAGGATTTGCAGGCGGGGTCATCACCGACGTAGGCAACGACCCCGCCACGGGGATCGGTGCCGTAGAGGTTGGCGTGACGGATCGAATCCGACGCCCGATCGAGTCCGGGGCCCTTGCCATACCAGACACCGACGACCCCGTCGACGGTCCTGGAGCCAGTCGGAAGGGTTTGCTGGCTACCCCAGACCGCGGTCGACGCGATCTCTTCGTTGACCCCAGGAATGAGCCTGATGGCATGCTGCTCCTCAAGCCCTTCCATCCCCGCTAGTAGCGTGTCGAGGCCGCCCAGTGGTGAGCCCTGGTAGCCGGAGACGAACGTCGCCGTGTTCCGCCCATGGCGACGATCGCGGGCCCGCTGTTCGATCAGAGCCCGAGCGATTGCCTGGACCCCGGTAAGCAGGGCAGGGGTGATAGAAGCGGCACCGCGCCCGGCGTGCTGACGGTCCAGGAGATCGGGTCGGCCGGCGGAGGCATCGACGGTGCTCATGTGTCCTTAGAGGAAGATGGCTAGGTTGACGGTTCCGAGGTTGGATTGGTCAACCAGGATCTCGCGGTTCAGTAGTTTGTACTTTCCGTGGTGGTTGGGCGCCTGACGTAGCAGGTCGCGCCGTTCGGCGGAAAGGAATTGGTAGGTGGGGTTGTCCCATCGACTGCGTGCGACCAGCAGGTAACTGACTACGTGCAGTTCGTGGTCGTCGTGTGTTGGCGCGGTAACGGTGATGTTGCTGATGAATCGACGGGTTCTTGAGGGCGGGTCTTCGCCCCAGGCGTAGCCAGTGTCAAGGCGGGCGACTCGGCCTTGCATCGATGCGTAGGTATCGTCGAAATGCATTGCGTCGGTGAATCCTTCGCCGTCGGCGCGCCACGCTGTGACCCGTACCGGCATGCGGTACTCGAGATCTTGGTCCAGCATTTCCATCCACTCGTGGAAGCGTCCATGATCGAGGAGGAACGCTTCGCGGGTCAGAAATTGCTGAGCCGCGGCGAACCTTGGGTCCGAGTAGGCGAGTGCAGGCAAGGAATCGGGTTCGGGTCGTGGGTGCTGAGTGGTGCGCGCCATCGGTTCGTTGGGCGACTGCCCGGTTGCCACGCTTTGCATTACGAGTATTCCTCTCTAGCCCGCGGTCTCACCGACGATGGCGCTAGCCACTGCACGTGTGTTCCATTGAAATTTCCCGAAGTCTGCCTTGGGGAACAGAGTGAATGTCAGTTCTCCATCAGTTCTCGGTAGCGCTTCCAAAACAGCCATTGAATATCGTCGCGTCCCATTCCGGGCCAGGTGAGGCAGCCATTTTCCTTAATGGGCTCACCGCAGGTGGAGAAGTAAAGAAGGCGCTGTTTTTGGCCCTGTGCTCCGCGGATCGCTCGGTATACGCCAGCCCAGGATTCGGCATCGTCTTGCTCGAAGATGCCGCTGTCGCTGAAGGTTTGGATCGTTGACCGCGCTGTGGCTCGACGGATCTCTTCGGAAGCGTCTTTCTCGACAAGAGTCCACGACATGATTTCCATGTGGTCAAGACCCCGGGGAACCCAGGTACGGAAGGTGATGACTCCGCCTTTGATTTCAGAAGCCGCGTTGGGTAGCAACATGTTGATCCATGCAAGCGTCGGGAAAACCTGCCCCACCACTGGTGGAGTCTTGATGAACGCGTTCACCTGCTCGGTGCTGAGGACCTCCGTTACTTGCGCGACCAGCTCGGCATCCATCCCCGGTGGGGGCGCCTGATCAAACATGCCTTCCGTCGCCGCCGCACCCAATCCCGCCATGACACCTTCCATGTCTAGGCATCTCAAGGTGTGTGCGCCCTCGGTGCCGACATTAACCCCGAGGAGAATCGCGGCCGGATCCTTTGGAAACACGCCCAGCTCGGCAAGCGAATTGTGCAACATCACAGTGTGGTAGGCATCGCCTGAAAATTGTTCTGCCGCGAGTTTCCAGTTGGCATCGAAAGTCCACCGTTGCGGAGGTCCGAGCACCTCAAGACCGCTTCGTGACCGGTTGAACGCCATATCAAGGTAAAAAGTGATGCCGCCAAGCTCCTCCTTAAGCGGTGGGGCTTCCTCAGACCAAGTCCCAAATACCATGCCGGCGTAGGTAGCTACGCGCGCCCGCCGGAGTCCATACTTTTCCTTGTCCAGCGCGCCGTCATACATTTCCTGTTCGGCGCTCACGCTCACCAGACGCCCAGTCGCGTCGTAGCTCCACGCGTGATACGGGCAGCGGAAAAACTTTGTGTTGCCCATTTCGGCTCGGCACACATTCATGCCGCGGTGAGAGCACGTATTTAACAGGATGTTGATGCCTCCAGAGCGGTCGCGCGAGACGATAACCGGGTCTTCGCCGATGGCTCTGGTGACGTAATCACCCGGGTTGGGGATCTCACTTTCGTGGGCCACAGCGATCCAACACCGGCCAAAGATGCGTTCCATCTCCAGGCGGTAGATTTCTTCATCCGAGTGGAGTCTGGCGCAAACAGTGCGTTCTTCGAGGTCGATCAGGTCGGCAACCCGCACACCGTCCGATAGCCGAGGACCGCGAGCGGTTGCCTTCTCGAACTGAGTCTCGGGGTCGAACACAGAACTTGTCGCCATCTTTCTCGCTTCCCATCACCTCAGCCGATGCACGGCCCTGATCCAGCCTTAAGCACACCCTGCTAGGCGAGCACGGTCACGCGTAATCGCTACCCCAATTGCCCGCCAGCGACTACCGAAGCTGACCAAAAGACCTCGGAGCAACGTCCACTTCACCCCCAGCCCCTCACCGCCACAGCTCATCTCAGCGTTGAACACCGCTCCTGGAAACGATGCAGCCGAAAACCATGCAAGGCGACTAGCCGAGTAGGTACCCGCACCAAAGCCACCTGAGCCCGCCGCGCGCACCGCCGATCGAGTGCGTGCGCAGTACCTTTCGCAGTGGGCGACGATTACCCGGGTCACGGGCGTTTTGAATAGGCGGCGCAGAGACGTTGCGGACCTGTTCTTACGTTGGGAGGCGATGCCGACTAGCGCCCGGCTGTGAGGGCACAGGTAGCCAAGAGAACAGGGCGCTGCCGACGGAGATCGCCGAGCCTATCGGGCCAACGAGATGTGAAATGCGGCAGCGATTTTCGTCGGAATACAAGCTTTTCATCACCGCCGCAGGGGAAGGCAAGAAGAGTAGTCGCTTAGTCCAGGCGTTGGGCTCAGGCGCGTTGTGGATCTGGCCGCGTGGCCAGGCCCATGATGTCACCCGCTGGTCGGTGGAGTGGATCGGGCGCGAACTGGGTTGCAAGGGTGCGATACGGGGGCCACGCACAAGACCACCCTGGCCGAGCAAAGCGATCTCGAATGTCCGGATTGGGGGCAGACCGCAATTTACGCGTGTGTATCAAACTGGTTGTGGGTAGCTGACTTTACCCACATGTGGACGTCGATGGGCTTCGCCAACGTGGCATTCGTCCTCGACGCCGACAGCCACTGGGTCCGTCGACTGCCGCGGTTAGATTAATGACTACCGACCTCGTGGAGCACGACTTTTTCACTCGCCCCCCGGGAAGGTAAACACCAACTTGCGCGGGCTGATAGCGCACATCGACCCCGGCACTCAATGCACCTCGGTGGTGGCCTTCACTAAGCGGATCATTGACGAAGGCGGACCCTTTGCTCGGCACGGTCAGTGACGCCCTGGAACAACGCGCTGGCCGAGACACCATTGGGCCGTTCAAGAACGAAGTCATCCGCCGCAAAGGGCCCTGGCGTGACGTCGGCCAGGTCGAGGTGCCGACCGCCAATGCGTGGTGTGGTTCAAGACCCAACGTACTCACGAGCACTTAGACGACTTCACTCCACGGGCTGTCGAGAAGCCCAGTACGGCATAGACGCAACCATCAAAGACACGGAGCTTCAACGAAAACAGTCTGCGGACTCACCGGGTTGTGTCAGACCGCGCCGAGAAACCACCTCGCAACCACGGGCGCAGACTTCAACCAGGACCGACACATGCCCCGGAAACAGCAATTCGAGCCCGCTCAGGCCAACACGTCGGAAGCGAGAAAGATCGAAGTAGGTAGCGGTGGCGATGCAAATCGCGTAGTCGCTACGCCTTGGCTGAGGCATTCGTAACTGGTCAACTTGCCTCACACTTACGATCTCGCAGTATGGAAAAGGACCGTTGCCTCAGCAAAGATGGCCAAAAGCGAAGGAACGCTATGCGACCCCGCTTCAATCCCCGCACAAAGCGGCGTGGTCGCGATGGTAGGGCCCTGGGATATAAGAACTAGCGATGGAGGATGGCAGCGGACCCGCCGTCGTACGAGCGGGAAATTCGGATCTCGCGTCGGCCATGCTCATCCGGTTCATCTGAGGGTGGACCTGCCCAAATTCCTCGATTGCGATCCAGTGAAAGACGAAGACATGGGCCCGGGTCGTTCCCCATCAACCCGGAAGCGGCAGCACGGCTGGTACTCAACTAAGACGACGGACGCAAGGGCTTCCGGCACCAGATTCGTTTGCCACAGCCGAGCCGTGTTTGTCGGAAAGGATCAAATAATCTCGTGGAAAAACACGGCCAGGCTAAACAGGGCCAATTTCTTTAAAATGGAGACACGGTAATGAGTTCAGAAAACAAAGAATGGCTTAATGTTTGCCCGCTCGACGATCTGCCGGAGGGTGAGGCTATCCGGGTCGACAGTGATCCACCTATCGCTGTCTTCAATGTCGACGGAACGATTCTGGCGATCGATGACACGTGCACGCATCAGGAGGCGTCTCTGTCGGAAGGCTGGGTTGAGGGATACGACGTCGAATGCCCCTTGCATGCTTCTTGTTTCAACCTCCGCACCGGACAGCCCGATCAGCCGCCAGCGACTGAGCCCGTCCGAGTTCACCGAGTCACTGTGAACAATGGCCTAATTCAGGTCGAAGTCGCCCGTTCTGTCAATTCAATAAAGTCGTTTGGAGCTTAAGATGAAACAAGATGTTGTGGTGCTGACCGCCGATGAAATCGTCGACCGGCTAATGTCACCGGAGATCGTGCAGGACCCGTATCCGCTTTATGCAAGGTTGCGGACGATCGCTCCTAATTTTCGGAGCGCTCGCGGAGTCCGCTTTGTCAGCACTTATGAACTGGTCGAGGAGCTGCTGATTTCGAAGGACTTCAGGTCTGACATTGGTATGCCCCCTGTCGAGGTAAACCTTGAAAGCAGTGAGTTCTTTCGTATCGCCGGCCTGTCAATGCCCTTGTTGAATCCACCGGTCCATACCCGCATTCGTAGCCTGGTGGCGCCAGCATTCTCACACAAAATGGTGAGGAAACGGCAAGCGGACATTCAAAGACGCCTTGACGCGCTGCTTGACGGTATCGAGCGCAAGCTGGGAAGCAACGGTCGTGCGGAACTCGTCGAAGATCTCACGGGCCCACTTCCACTGGGGGTCTTTTGCGAGCTGATCGGAGTTCCGCAGGAGCCACGGCTTCGTCAATGGGCACGAGTCTCGGCGACGCTGCCCGGCGCGCCAGTCATAACAGAAGACTTGATGCGCCAGGCCGAACAGGTGGCCCTGGAGTTTGGCACTTTCATCCGATCCCTCATCGATGAGCGTCGGCGCGAGCCGGGTGAGGACACCGTGAGCGCCCTAATCCAGGCCGAGGCGGAAGGCGAGCAGCTGACTGAAAATGAAATGATCAGTTCTCTGTGGACGATCATGACGGCGGGCTTCGAAACAACCACTGCCGGACTGACCAGCGTGCTTTACCTCCTGCTCTTAAACCCCGACTGGCGAGTTCAACTGGCAAGCGACCCATCTCTGATTTCGTCGGCCGTTGACGAAATGTTGCGGTTCGACGCCGCCGTACAGTGTCCGTTCAACCGGGTGGCTATCCGCTCCACCACGCTGGGCGGGGAGGCCGTGCAGGAAGGCGAACGCGCAGTAGCGCTCATCGGAGCAGCAAACCGGGACCCTGAGGCGTTCCCGGACCCCGACACTGTGATTCTTGACAGACCAGCCTCTAAGGGGACAGCGAGCTTCGGTGCCGGAATTCATTCTTGCATCGGTAGAGCGTTATCGCGCCACGACATCATCCTGACGGTGGATTCATTCTTGCGCCGGTTCCCTAATCTACGGTTGGCTGAACAAGAAATCATTTGGAACCGGTTGCTTCCCGTACGCCAAATAAGCGAACTATATGTCGAGCCCGCAGTATAACCCGATAACAACAGCGGTTCGGCTCAGGGTAAGTAGGGCGCAATCTTCTTGCGCACGGACATTGGCCACGCGGCACGAGACCTTTACGCGGGTGCGAACTGGCAACCGCACGAATCCTGCGAGCATCAAGGATTCATTGGAGATACAACCCAAATTCTGGCTGGCCACCAAAGTGGTCTAGCCGCGGAAAATTACACAAATTTCTACTCTTCAGGAGGGGCCGGGGCCAAGTCATTGAACAGCTATTCGAAGATTAAGCGTGGAAGTTGCAGGCGATATGAGAGGCGGTGATCAGCGTGACGGTCGTGGACGTGCATAGCCATATTATGCTGCCGGAAACGTTCGGCAAGGCTGGCAAATACGGACCCGAGGTATTTGTGAGAGACGGCCAAATGGTCTTGCGGGTCGGTGAGCAAGAGTCGCAGATCAAGCTGGATCCCCAGCGTGCCAAGCAAGCCGAGTCGGACCCGCGAGCCGCGTTGAGCACATTCGCGGGCGGACCTGCCGTGCGTATTGCAGAGATGGACGCTAACGACATCGACATCATGGGCGTTTCGGTCAGCCCCCTGTTCTACCTTTACTGGGCAGAGCTCGATATCGCGGCCGAGTTCATCAAATTGCAAAACGACGCGCTGGCGGCATATTGCCGCCACAACCCTGATCGTCTCTTCTTCATGCCGACATTGCCCTTGCAAGACATCCCCGCCGCCGTCGAGGAGTTCGAGCGCGCTGTTGCCCTCGGTGGTCGCGCCATCAACCTCGCAGGCGGCGCGATCGCTGGACGAGAACTCGACGACGAGGTGTTCTGGCCGCTGTATGAGAAGGCAGTCGAGTACGACGTGCCGTTGTTCGTTCACCCCTACCCAGAACACTTGGCGCGTGCGAGTGCAGATCGGTACAACCTCAGCTGGGTAGTTGGTTATCTCGCACAGGAGACGACCGCCTTCGTGCGACTTCTGTACGGTGGCGTTCTGGACGCGTTTCCTGCGCTAAAGATCTGCATCACCCACGGCGGCGGGTTTGTTCCCTACCAGCTGGGCCGGATCGATCGGTTGGCGCCTTACATGCCCGGGGTCCAAATGCAGAAGAAGACCGAAGACTACCTCGGCAACTTCTACTTCGAGACCCTGGTACACGATCCCCGTGCCCGCAAGTTCATGCTGGAGATCATCGGCGCGGACAACCTGTTCTACGGAAGCAACTACGGTTCACCCCACGACCTGGCCACAACCGCATTCATTGATGAGTTGGGTCTGGACACAGCAACGCGAGACAAGATCGTGGGTGGCAACGCGGAGCGGTTGTTCAAGCTGGGTGCGGCTGCGTCCAGCAAAGCTAATAGTGGCTGAGGAATTTGGGCAGTGCAGAGAATATGTGAGCTTGCGGCAACGTGCAGACTCCAATGTTCGACTTGGGTCTCATCGCTTCGGTAATCACGGATCGAGTACTGCGGCAGATATACCGGAGATGATTTCCCAAGCGCTACAACAGTTTCTGCGAAAACAACGTCGGCTTGTCTGCACCCCGGCCGGGACGTCGTTGAGCTGGGGCCACATCGAATCGTTCGACAACCGCCCCGGGAGGAAGTGCCTGGTCCGAAACCACCGTCTAGACGACAGCGCCGGTTACAGCCAGGATCGTCCTTGCTACGAGGTCGGGGTCGTCGATCATGGGATTGTGTCCGACGCTGGGAAGGACCATCCAGGAGGCGCCGGGCAATAGGTCGCGCGCCATCCTGCCGTAGGGCTCGGCGGGGACCATGCGATCAACCTCGGACCACGCCAGAGTGATTGGGCACGGCAGGGTTTCGGGTGGTGGTGCAACTTCGGTCGATGCCGCCAAATCGCTCATAATCGTGCAACCGATGGGATCGGTGAAGTAGTACTCCAGCGCATGGGATGGGCTCAGGCGTTCACCGTGACAGACGAAGTTGCGCAGGACAGCCCGACGCCCTGCCGCCGACTTGAGCAACAGAGGCGCAACCGGATTCAGGATGCGGAGAACCTTTATTCCCCACTGAATTTGGTTGTTGACTCGTCGTGCAGCCGAGCTGGTGTTGTCCGCCCAGAGGCCGCCCGGCGATAGGGCGCACACGGTGGTCGCTCGCCCACGTCGGGCTAATTCGATTGCGACTGTTGCGCCGCCGGAGTTTCCCGCGAGGTGAGCTCGATCGAGGCCGTGGTTGTCGAGGTATTCTTCGGCAGCATCGACGATGTCGGTAAACGTCGCGGGGCGCCGCTGCACCGCTGGTCCGCCGCGATGACCAAGCAACGTCGGCGTATGAACTTCGTGGTAATCAGATAGCAGCGGAACCAAGTTCTGCCAGATGCGCCCGGAGCTTGTCGCAGGATGCCACAGAACCAGGACTGGTTTCTCGGTGGTCACGGCCAAGTGTTGCACAACAATGGCGGCAAGATCAGCTCTTCCACGGCTCGACACCACCTGTAGAAACGACGGTCACCCAGGGCGCAGTCTCAACCCGGCTCGAAGACACCCCGACTCTAGAACTCAGTGAACTCGGTGGCGGGAACCCGTAAATCGACCCGACGGGTCACGCCCACGGCTCCAGTTCCCCGCGCAACAGCGCCCAGCCCAGCTTGCGGGCAAGTTCGCGTTCGTCGCCATCGATGCCCTGGAGCGCCAGCGCGTGTTGGAAGCCACGGTGTACATCGTGCTCGATGGTGAACGCGACGCCACCGTGCACCTGTAGTGCGCCTTCACCGACCTGCCGGCCTACCCAGGCGGCCAGAGCTTTCGACTGCCAAGAAAGGCTTTCGAGTAGGGAATGATCAACGGCACGTTGCAACGCGTCCGCGCTGGCGATCTCGAGCATTAAAGTGGCGGCCGCCATGTCGGCGAGGAGGTGTTTAATCGCCTGAAACGAACCGATCGGTTTGCCGAATTGGTGGCGTTCTAAGGCGAATTCGACCGATGTATCCAGCAGCCGCCGTGCCACTCCGGCCGTCTCGGCGGCGGTGAAGAGCCGAACCGCTGCCCGCAGTTCAGCCAGCTTGACAGCTGTCTGAGTGCCCGGAACAAGTACAACGTGGTCTACCGCGACATTGTCGAGGCCGACGGTCGCGTAGCGAATGATGGGGTCGAAACTGGGTTGAGAGGTAACGGTGACGCCGTCAGCTGACGCGGATATCAGCGCCACAGTCGGCTCTTGCCGTTCACCCACGGCAGCCACCAACAGCTCGTCGGCATGTGTTCCAAACCGAACGAACTCGACTGCACCGGTGAGTCGGCCGTCGAGCAGCTGGGGGAGCGCGGAGCCATCAGCGCTACCGGCGGCGCCATCGACGAGGACCGTGATGGCAGCGCCGTTGATTGCGGTGTTCAATCGTTCGCGGGCCGGCTCCGACGCGTCGGGTATAAGCATTGGCAGCACCACAGCATGGTCTGTAATCGGGCCTGGTAGTAGGTGGCGGCCCACGGCTTGGGCGATGCCGGCCAACCCCGACAGCCCGAGACCTAGGCCGTCATGATCCTCAGTGAGGGCGACCTGAAACCAACCGGCTTCCACTGCGGCCTTCCATGCATCGCAACTGAATCCGTACTCGTCTATCTCCGTGCGTATGCTCGTCCGGGTCAAAATTTCGGCAAGCATTTCGTCGGCGGCAGCGGCGAGTTCCGCAGGCGTGTCTTCGTCGGCCCAGTGAGGTTCGGACACAGTCATCGAGCTTCCCTCGGTAGTCCCAACAAGCGTTCACCAACGATGGACCGTTGGATTTGCGCAGTGCCGCCGTAGACCGAGGCGGCGCGTCCATATAAGTAGCTCTTAATAACCTGGGCGGCGTCGAGGCCCAATGGACGCGACGACGGGGCCATTCGGTGCGGGCCAAGTAAATCGAGGGCGACACCGAAGAGATGCTGCTCAGTATCAGCGAGGTGCAATTTGTCCACTGAATCTAGAGGTGACGGAATATTTCCGGCCAGAAGGCGTTTCACGGTCTGCCGCGACAGAGATTCAAAACCGCGGAGGTGGGCGTACACCGCACCAATCTGCTCGGCGACATCATCGCTGTGCTGGTGGCCGTGGGAGCGTAGCGCGCCCAGAATCTGGTTGAATGAAAGCTGATTCTCAAGTCTTCGCCGGACTGCGTATTCGGCGCGTTCGTGACCTAGCGTGTTCATCACCAAGGGCCAGCCGCCGTGCAGTTCTCCGAGCACATTGCTGCGGGGAACACTCACCTCGTCGAAGAACACCTCACAAAATTCCGCGTCGCCAGTAAGTTGCACAATCGGACGCACGGTGATTCCGGGTGAGCGCATGTCAACCAGCAGGTAGCTGATCCCCTTGTGCTTGGGCGCTTCTGGGTCCGTACGGGCAAGGACCGCGCAGAAGTCCGCGTAGGTGGCCCAACTGGTCCATACTTTCTGCCCGGTGACGATGATCTGGTCGTCGCCGATAACCCCGCGGGTGCGAAGCGAGGCCAGATCAGAACCTGCGCCAGGCTCGGAAAAGCCTTGACACCACAGCTCTTCAGCGGCGAGGAGCGGCTGGACGAACCGCTCGCGTTGCCCTTGGGTGCCGTAACGAAGAAGGGTGGGACCCACTACTTCCAGGCCGATCGATCCTACTGGCTGCGGAGCGCCAGCTCGGGCGAGCTCTTCGGTGAAAGCCAACTGGTGGGCAATCGTCAAGTCGTGCCCCCCGTATTCGGAGGGCCACTGCAAACCTACCCAGCCAGCCTCGTAGAGAGCGCGATGCCACTCGCGGAGGACGCGGTGCCGCTCGTCATACTCCGCGGGTAACAGTGGAATCTCGGCTTGCTGCAGCCAGTTTCGGGCATGCGACCGAAACTCACTGATCTCCTGTGCCGTCGGAAGCCCCACGTCATCTTTCACCATCGAACAACGGTAGACACACACCCGGCAGTCGATATGTCCCGGTTCTGCGACAACATTGGCGTCCCCGCATTGGGACACCGCTGATTGGTTCACCGACACTAGGCTCAATTGTGTGGCGGTGGAATCTAACTGGAATGTCGAAGTCCCCCTGGTCGGTGCAGGGATATTCAGCGTCGATCCACCCGCATTGTTGGGCGCGACCTGCCGGACTTGCGCTCAGATGTGCTTTCCCGCCGCGCCCCGGTGCCCCTACTGTCGCGGGGCACACATGGAAGTGGTGCAGCTACCCTCCGTAGGAACCATCTACAGCTATACGATTTCCCACATCCGCGGGCCCGGCTATCTCGGCCCAGTGCCCTACGGCCTGGGAGTCATCGAGTTCGACACCGGCATTCGAGTGGCTACCCTTCTCAGCGCCGACCCGCTCGAACGGCTTCGCATCGGGGCGCGGGCGCGCATTGCGCTGGCAGATGTCGGCGCCCCCGAGCAGCCGCTGCTGTCCTATACCCACACGCTAGTTGAGTGAGGCCACCGTGACCGACGAGACTGTGATAGCTGGGGTGGGTATGCACCCGTTCGGTCGCTTCCCGGACAAGAGCCCGATCGACTTGGGAGTCGAGGCGATCACCGAAGCGCTAGCTGACGCCGAGGTGAGTTGGGAAGACATCGATGCGTTGTACTGCGGCCACATGTATGCGAAGACTGGTGCGGGCCAACGCATCGTTGATCTCGTCGGGCGGACCGGGCTGCCGGTAATTAATGTCGAGACTGCGTGCTCGTCGGGAGGCGCGGTGACTCAGCTTGCCCAGCATTCCTTGCGTGCCGGCGTGCACCGCACGATGTTGGTCGTCGGGATCGAAAAGATGCCGCGCGGAGCGATGGACATGGATTATTTTGCGCTGTGGCGCCAGCGCAGCGGGCACGCTCTCAACCCCGCGCAGTTCGCACTTCACGCGCAACGCCACGCCCACGAGTACGGCACTACGGAGCGACAGCTGGCTCTGGTCGCGGTGAAAAATCATCGGCACTCCGTCGGGAACGACCGGGCGATGTACCAGCACCCGATCGGCATAGAGGAAGTCCTCGCCAGCCGCCCCGTAGTGGACCCCCTACGGCTATTGATGCTGTGCACGCCGAATGAGGGCGCGGCCGCGGCGGTCCTCGTTGCCCGGCCAGCGCGCCGCGGAGATATCGTGTTGGCCGGTCAGGCAATTCGAACGGCAACGCAGGATCAGGCGATCGGCGAACACATGCCGACCTTCTCCACCGTGCAACGCCGGCATGAGACAGTAACCCGGCGTACTGCGGACGCAGCCTACGCCAGTGCCGGGGTCGGGCCGGACGATCTCGACGTAGTTGAGCTTCAAGACACTGACAGCAGCACCGAAATCATCTCCACCGAAGAGTTGGGATTATGTCTTCCTGGGCAGGGCGGCAAGCTGGTCGAGGAAGGTGCAACGGCCCTCGGGGGGCGAATACCGGTGAATGTCTCTGGCGGGTTGTTGTCGAAAGGGGAGCCGGTGGGGGCATCCGGTCTAGGACAGGTTTACGAGATTGTCAATCAGTTGCGCGGGCGCTGCGGTCCACGTCAGGTCGAGAGAGCTCGCATCGGGCTGACCCATGCTCTGGGCGCCGGCGGCAACTGCTCGGTGATGATCTTTCGTAAGGTCTGAATGACCAGTCGCGCTGGTTGGCCAGGGCGCGTGACCGGCACCGGCGTGCCCGTCGCGCGGTCCGACCTCGCGCGAACGTCACGAGATCGGCTGCTGATCCTCAGCCAATCGAGCGGCGACGTGTTCGCGGAGGCGTAACTTCTGGACCTTGCCGGTCGGGGTCTTTGGTAGTTCATCGACAAGCTCCAGCCGTTCTGGCCACTTCTGCTTGGCCGTGCCGAGCCGGTCGAGGTAGTTCGTGAGATCAGCGAGCCGCAATATCGCTCCCGCGCGCGGCACGACCACTGCGCAGGCCCGCTCGCCGAGAATCGGATCGGGCATAGCGACCACGGCGACGTCGAGGACATCGGGATAACCGACGAGGAGGTCCTCGATTTCCTTGCTGCTCAGATTCTCGCCACCACGCAAAATGATGTCCTTTGTGCGACCTGCGATCTGCACGTACCCATCGTTGTCGATGCGCGCGGTATCGCCGGTGTCGAACCAACCGTCCGCGGTGAAACTGATCGCTCCCGATCGGCCGTAGTAGCCAAGAAACGCCTCCGGCCCTCGGGCGAAGAGCTGGCCGACCTCGCCGTGTGCGCAGCGATTGCCGTCCTCATCGAGGATGGCAACTTCGGCAATTCCAACCCGTCGCCCGTCGGTGTTCGCCCGCTTGTCGATTGGGTCGGTACAAGCCCCCGCGGTGAGGGTGGGCACCTCGGTGGAGCCGTAGACACGCAACGCGTAGCAGTCCAGCCGCTCATTCGCTGCCCTGATCAGGTCAGGGGAAACGTCCGCCCCACCACATGCGAATACCCTCAGAGAGGACACGTCGTACTCGCTGAGCCGCTCGTGGTAGGTGAGCCCGTGCAAGAACGGGGTGGCGGCAACGACGAAGCTGCACCGCTCGGCCTGAACTAATTCCAGTGCTCGCGTCGGCTCCCAGACGTCCTGGTAGACCACAGTCGAGCCAAGCATGCTGGCCAGATGAAGGCCATAGAGCACGCCGGTAATATGAGCGATCGGGGAGGGCACGAATACAACGTCGCTACTATGTAGCTCGAAATGTTCGATGATGCTGACGTTGTCGTAGCTCAAGGTGTTGTGAGAATGTACGACACCCTTCGGTTCAGATTCGGTGCCAGATGTGTAGAGCAGCAGCACTGCGTCATCCGGGCGGCGAAATTGCTCGGGCTCAATGCCGTCATCTTTAATGAGCAATTCAGTAAACGTAGTGGCGTCGGGGCGCCGTCGGCCGCGCACGGTGACTACCCGCTCAAGGGCGGGCAGGTGGTTACGCACACGCTGAGCCAGACCGGCATGATCGTAGCCGCGGAACGTGCCAGGGACGACGAGAACCTTTGTTCGAGCGGCACCGAGCATGAATTGCAGCTCGCGGTCGCGAAGGATCGGGATCAGCGGATTGCTGATCGCGCCGATCCGGATGATCGCGAAATGCAGGACTAACGCCTCCCACCAATTTGGGAGTTGAAACGAAACCACTTCTCCGTGGCCGACTCTCAGACGCCGTAAGCCCGCCGCTGCTCGGTCGACACGTTCAATTAGCTCTCGATAGCTCAATCGAACATCGCCGTCAACCACCGCCGCCCGCTGGGGCGACCGCTCGGCGGCCTCAGCGAGCCAGTTGTCCAGCAGGCGGTCCGGCCATATCTCTTGGCGGCCATAGAGCCTGCGAGCGCGGCTGCTGATCCGTGGGAACTCTTCCGGAATCACGGGGTCTGACGCTAAGCGGACTTGACTGCAACGAAGTGTCCCAGTTGCGAGACGGCAAACCGGATTCGGCAACAGAGTCCTGAAAATCGGACACTGTCATGCGGTTCTTCGGCGCTAACCTCAGCGGGCGGAGCACCCCCGCAGCGGCCACTTGAGCGAGAGGTTGGTAGTGGAGCAACGAGTTGAATTCCCCAGCGACGGAGACACTCTCGTCGGAACTATGTTTCGGCCCGACGAGGCAGAAGGGCCACTACCGACCGTCGTGGCCGCCGGCGGTTGGTGCTACGTAAGAGAAATCGTCCTTCCTTACGTAGCGCGCATAGCCGCAAACAACCACATACAGTTCCTAAGCTTCGATTACGCGGGGTTCGGCGAGAGCGGCGGGCGGCGTCGCCAACATTTGGATCCGTGGCAGCAGATCTCGGCCTATCGCAACGCCATAACCTACGTCGAGACACGAGACGATGTCGACCCCCACCGGATCGGTGTGCTGGGAATTTCCTACAGCGGCGGACACGTGCTCATCCTCGCGGCTATTGATCCGCGAATTAAAGCAATTGTTTCGATCGTGCCGGTCATCGATGGCTACATGAACATGAAGCGAATCCACGGCGAACTCAGATTCCGCGAATACGAGAAGGCGGTTCTAGACGACCGACGCAACCGACTCACCGCCGAAGGTGGTATATGGCCAATGACAACGATGGTGCCGCACGAAGAACTGTCGGTATGGCCAATCCCGCGGACTGGCGAGGTGTTTCGCAAACTTAAGGAGACCGAGGCGCCACGGCACGAGCACTGGCAAACCATCGAGTCCGCCGAGTTGCTGCTGAACTACAACGTGACGCCGTTCCTTCCTCGGATTCTCGACACGAAGGTCATGATGGTCGTGGCTGAAGGTGACAACTTGACAATGTGGGACGTGGAAATTGACGCGTTCAACAAGGTGGCCTCCCCGCACAAGCGCCTCGAGATACTGCCAGCGGTAAGTCACATGAGTATCTACTCCGAGCGAGGTGACACCAACGTCGTCAGCCAATTGTCTGCGGAATGGTTTTCGACCCATCTTGCAAGCACCTGAACTACAGGTGTGCTGGACGATGAAATGACACCGTATGCCGCCGTGATGACGACCGACGGAATTCCTCAGTAGCAGCTTACGACTACGACCTTCGGGAGGAGGCGGCAGCAATGCGAAACATCACAGTAGTCGGAGCTTCGCTGGCGGGATTGTCGACGTGCCGGGCGCTGCGCGCAATGGGGTACGACGGCCGTGTGACGTTGATCGGAGACGAACCTCACCGACCTTATGACCGGCCGCCGCTATCGAAGGAGTACCTACTCGGTGCCGCTTCGCCGGAGAAGATTGAATTGCTCACGGATCAGGACGATGCGCTGGAATTGGACTGGCGACTCGGTTCATCTGCAACCCGACTTGAGGTAGATGACCTCAAGGTTGTGCTGTCGAATGGAGAGAAAATCAGTAGTGACGCGGTGATCCTCGCTACGGGGGCCAGGGCCCGAATCCTGCCTGCTACTGGCCATCTCGCCGGAGTTCACACATTACGCACCCTCGAGGACTCGAATGCGCTGCGCGAGACATTGCTGCGCGGCGGTCACCTGGTCGTGATCGGCGCGGGATTTATTGGTGCCGAGGTCGCTTCGTCGGCTCGTATGCTCGGCAACGACGTGACAGTGGTAGAAGCCATGCCGGCTCCCTTAAGCGCAACCCTGGGTGCTGACATTGGCCATATTTGTGCCAGCCTCCACGCCGACCATGGCGTTCGGCTAATCGCGGGCGTGGGGGTTGATCGCGTAGTCGGTCGGGACACTGTCGAAGCGGTTCACCTCGCGGATGGACGTAAGCTACGGGCTGATGCGGTCGTGGTCGGTATAGGAGCACAGCCAAATACTGACTGGCTATCGGGCTCAGTCATCCACTTAGACAACGGTATTCGCACAGACAGCGCTTGCCGCACGAACGTTTCCCGGGTGGTCGCGGTCGGGGACTGCGCGAGTTCCTACAATGCTCACGCGCGCCGCTATCTGCGTGTTGAACATTGGACCAATGCTCTCGAGCAACCAAAGACTGCTGTAGCTGCGTTGCTCCGTGCGGATTTCTCGCCGCGACCGTATACGCGACTTCCGTATTTTTGGTCAGACCAGTACGGAGCGCGTCTGCAGTTCGCGGGATACCGGCGCGAGGGTGACAACGTGCGCGTGGTCGAAGGTAGCCCACAAGACAGATCGTTCTTAGCGGTCTATGAACGCGATGGCGACCCAGTCGCTGTATTTGGTATGAACCATTCGAAGCAGTTCAATCGCTGGCGGCACCGGTTGCGGAGTCGTTACTTAGCTCAGCAGTCCCAATGATTAGTCACCCCTAACCTGCGGCCCTGCTCGGCGTTCCATGCTCGGCCACTCGAAGTGACGACATCTTGCTGTACGGCCACTCCCTTGCACGGTGGCCTGCCTGGCTCGGTGCCACCGACGTTGCCGTGGCGGTGCATCCAGGGGGCTGTGCGCGGAATTATCTTCATTGATTTCCATCTGCTTTAAATTTCATCCGCGGCCCCCAATATCCTTATCCCTATTGCCTAGATTGCGCGAGCAACTGGTCGACATCTGCCCGCAGTTGGCTCAGCTCGGTCGACGCCGAAGCATTCCCCGCGACACGCGCAGGCGTGGCAACGTCAACAGCCATGGTGTCGACCGCCCTAGACAGATAGATGGGGTTGATCACCAGCCAAGTAGCGAACACCGCCAGCGGGATGTACCACGCGAGGATGCCGTTCCAGGCCAGGGGGCCGCTGTGGAAGAACACATTGAACGTGCCCGGGGTGAACATCAATGCCACCCACAGGTTGTAGTAGCCCAGCCAGCGCGGAAAAATAGGGTGCTCACCCGTGTCCAGCAGTACCGCGATGCCGAAGCAGGCCACCTGCACCACGGCCGTTGACGTTAAACCCACGAACGGTATCCAGGCCATATCGTTAAGCAGCTGAATCAGTTCGGGGGAACGATCGACGCGGAAGGTCGCGGTCTGCCAGAAAAAGATCAGATAGATAAACTCCAACACAAATAGTGCGCCCATACCGAACTGGATCAAAGCCAAGGCCGGGTGACGTCCCTCAATGCGGCGCATGTGAATCGCCATGGAAGCGGCGTACATCATCAGCAGCGACGATGAGAGCATGCACACGATCAATCCCCACCTGATCCGCGTCCGGTGCCCGATGATGAATTGCGCGACCTCTGATGCATTTTCACCTGGGGAACGGGTCGGAATGAAGCCGGCAATCAGGACGAATCCGACCAACATGGCAACCAGGCACATCGCACCGCTCCAGGCGCAGCATTTGTGCACTATGCGATTCATCTTCGGGTCCTTTCGCTGAATAGCATGAATGACGGTTATCAGGAGGCGGTTTCGCGGTCGCCCAGGCGCGGAGGTGGACAGTCGACCATAAGGCGTCCTCGCTGGTCGCCAGGTCGCTCGAGGCACGTGGGGGTGGGTGTTTGCAAGACGATGTTGGGCAGGCCTGCCGTGGTTGGCGACTCATCGCTCGCCCGCCTCACCGGGGTCCCGGCGAGGCCGAAGGTTCGCACCGAGTCCATCGATGGCGACGAGCGCCAGCGCCGCATCGGCGATCTCAAACAGTGCGCGGGGGCCGCCTCTGCGATGGCGGCGGCGAGTTGAATTCGATTGGTAGCACCGGCATTCAGCACGTGGGTGACGAAGCGCTCGCGAACGAATTCGTAGTCCCGCGCCGAATCGGAACCCAGGTCATCGGCTAGTACCGTGAACTCGGCATACCACTCGTAGGTCTGGTTGAGCATGGGCAACATGGCACCAATCCGACTCTGCTGAAGTAGCGACACGGTACTCACCTAAGCGCTGCCGGTTAGGCCAATAGGTACATGGCGGACAGCAGCAGATAGAGTGCAACGCAATAGCATCCGAACACTGAGCGCAGCGCGGTTGGTGCCTCGCGCAGCTCCATGAAACACCATCCGACCAGGCGGATCTTGAACACTGCGACGGCGGTGATCGCCAAACTGGCCGGCACACGGGCACTGCCGAAGCCGTGTCCGGTGCCTAATGCCCAGGAAATGGCGGTCAATGAGGTCAGGCCAAGCCAGGCCAATGATGCGTTGTTGCACATCAACGATTTCATGATCACCGCACCAGGAATAGCAGGGGAAAAAGGATGATCCACAGCAAATCCACCATGTGCCAGAAGCAACCACCACCCTCGACGAATGCGATGCGGTTGCGGGTCGGCTCTGGACTTCGCGCCAGTCTCGACAATGTAAGCAGTACACCCAGGCCAATGATCACATGTGCAAGATGCAATCCGGTCAGCACGAAGTAGTACATAAAGAACTCGTTAGTGTTTGGGGTGATTCCGGCGGCGATCTTCTCGTGGTACTCAAGAGCCTTGATCGCGACGAAACAAGACCCCACCGCGGCTCCCGCAACCAGCAGTCGGGTCGCTAGATGCTGCTGGCCCTCGCTGCGCAGTGCCCGCACCGCCATGACCACCAACAGTGAGCTTGTCAACAGAACCAACGTGTTGATCGCACCGAACGTGGGGTTGAGTGCCGCCTGCGAGTGAGCGAACTGCGCTTCGTTCGCGCCGCGGCGCTGCAGATACACCGCGAACAAGACCGTGAACACGCCCAAGTCGCCGAATAGCAAGATCCAGATACCGGGCTCACCAGGCACGTGTCCGCGGACGCGTGATCGCGTTCTATCCGCGATCGCAATATTGGGTGTGGCCTTTGCATCGGAGACCTCGGACACCCGCATTAGCGGCCCCTGCAACATAAGGCGGCGCCGACACAGCGCCACAATTACCATTACTCTATTTGACAAGAATCTTCAAGTTTGCATAATTCGGTGTCGCTTTGGATATTGACACGAGCGAAGCCGAGTAATTGTGGAATGTTCATCGAGATCGATGAGGTCCGTCACGCAAAGGTCATCTGCTGACTTGAAGATCGCGATGCGTCTTGCGGGCACAACACCCATCATCATTACTCCTGCTTCTGGTCGCCCTGCACGCTTCGGCACAGTGCTATCCAGCACACCGCACTGCGCCGAAACGGTCATGCGTAGCGCCTACCTGAATCGATTAGCATCCGCTACGTATGGCCAGCCGAGTCATGGACGTTTTCCCGGACTCGGCGGAAATGAGAGACGGGCAGTCCCGGATGAGTTCCTACACTTGGTATGTCGTTCAGGTGAACACCAAGAAAGGGACGGCTAGAAACCACACCCACTGTTCGTCTCGCTGACCCGGCCGACACAGCCTCGATCGCACAGTGCTCTGCCGATTCAATCCAGCTGAACCGTATAGATGGTGCCGGTGATGCGCCTTGAAAATTTGATGGCAATGGGCGTGCCTGCCGGACTACCAACGAATGACTGCGATTCCTATGGCCAAGGTCAGCAAGCAGTTTCCGCGTACAGCGTAGTCGCGCACTGAGGTACCGGCTACGCATGCGCCGGGACCGCACGCGGTGATGAAGTATATGCGTTCACCAACACCGAGCCCAGTGCTTCCGCGGATCTACCGTCCGGCAACGGGCAATGTCACTGACTGGAACCGATCTCGGTGGGCAAACGCAGTTCTCCGACAAAGCAAGCAGCTCGGTGGGCGACGCGCCAATCAATGACAGCTCGAGGTGATGCGGCTCGCGGCCTGTCCCCGAGCACTGAACAGGCAGCCAAATAAAGGAGATACCTTGAACACATCGACAGGCGATAAGTCCTTTGAGGCGGTGGTGATCGGCGCCGGAGCCGGCGGGATGGCCGCGGCGGCTTTGTTAGTCCACTACGGGTATCGGACACTGCTGGTCGAGGCTAAGTCACAGGTCGGCGGCCGAGCGTCGACCGTGCAGATCGAGGGATTCGGAGTTAATACTGGCGCACAGATTTTCGAGCTTGGCGGAGCGAACGGCGCGCTGTTCGACGAGGTCGGCGTCTCGATCCGCGCACGCAAACAAACTCAGCCGATAGTATTACGGCTCGGCAGCCTCGACATACCGGTCATCAGCGGACCGACTGGTTTGCTGATCAACAAGATCGTCATTCCCGTCGTCGGTGGTGCCGCGCGAAGGTTCGGGGTATTCAGGCCCGCCGAGGGCCTCAATGTCGCACAGTGGTTGGACCGATTGCATGCACCGAATCGCTTGCGCAAGCTGGGCCGCAACCTCACGAGCGCATTCTTCGCCGCTGAGCCCCAAGATGTCTCGGCGACGCTGTTCTTCGACTACCTCACCAAGAAGGGCGGTATAAGCACATACGGAGCCCACCCGGAAGGTTCAATCGGTCCGTGGCGTGACCTCGCCCGCTACATCGAACGCGCAGGCGGCACGATCTGGCTTGACAGCGAGGTCACCGGTATCAGAGTAGGCACCGATGGCCGCGCCGACGGTGTGACTGTGCACCGAGATGGTGGCGAGGTCACCGTTGCGACGGGCATGGTCGTCAGCAACGTCGGACCCGTTGCGACAGCCAAGCTCGTCCCAGTGGAGGCACAGCCCGCCCAGTACGTGGAGAAGTTGGAGGCAGAGAACTACCCGGGCACCCTTATCACGGTGAATTTCGCCACAGACAAGCCGATCGCTCGGCTCAAGACGCTTGTGATCTTCGGCTTTACCGACCGCCTAGCTTATGCCTCCTACATGAGCGGTCCGTCACCTGAGTTGGCGCCGCCCGGTTGGCATCTGTATTGCGCGACTAGCACACCGCATCCGGCGAGCACCGGGTTCGACGTGGACGCCGAGATCGAGTTGCTCAAGCGGGAAACACTTCAACAGTTCCCTGAGTTTGCCAACGCTCGAATCCTGTCGATCGCCGTATGCACCGGAGACTGGCCAGGCCAGCGCGCAATCCCGGGACGGGACTGGCCGAACCATACCCCGGTGGAAAACATTTGGAATGTCGGTGACGGTGCCCGGCCGTGGTTGGGTTCCGGCCAGAGCGGGTGTGTCGAGTCGGCGCGTCTCGTAGTTGACGCCATTCGCGAACAGCGTCCGGTTAACCACTCAGTCGAAGTTCTCAGCCACAAACGCGACCTCGGCCGCGTAAATGACCGCGATTACGTCGTCGATCCCGGAACCTAAGCGCTCCCTAAATTGCTGACGTACGTCCCTGAGCGGCAAAGAAATCCAAGCGGCCGGACGCTCTTTCACCCTTGAGATCATATTGGGCTGCGCACCACACCAGGTGAGCTCAGAGTTGTCGACAGAAAGCATCGCCGATAAGACCACAACGAGAATTAGGCGCAGAGATCAGATCCTCGACCCGGATTGCGACAGCAATCACGCCATTCACGGAGCTAAATCTAAGCTCAGCCAGTCACTTACAAAAGGAGAGAACGTGATTCGGTGTCGGTGTTTTAGTCCCAGTGAGTCCCGCGGCCTGTCATTTGCAGTCTTGGTGCTTGTCGCCGCCGCTGTGGTGAGCGGAGCCGCGCTAGTGGCAATACCAAGGGCGGATGCCGTTCCGTCGCCCGATGTGGACTACATTTACAACGTCACAGTGCGACGCCACTACAACTTTCCTAATGACGACGCGATCGGATACGGTCACGCGATCTGCGACAAGGTCAGCGCGGGACAGGGCTTCCCCCGAATAATGGACGATGTGAAAAGCGACGTAACCCCCAACGACGAGCACTCGGCGAATTTCCTGGTCTCCTATGCTGTGAGTCAATATTGCCCTGAGCAAATTTCTCAGCTACGAAATTCCGCTGCTGGTTACCAGGCGCCTCAAGGAGCCGGCAGTCCGACCTCAGGGCTTCAAGGCGATGCAGCCGGCCAAAGGTGAGGCAAAGACTGCCACGCCCGCGGCAGAACCGGGTGTCAGTCTGGTGGCATGCGTTCGGCGCGACATCTCTACGGTCATTCGCCGGTCGCAGGGGTTCGATAACGGCCCTGACATGGGATTCTCGGCGACGCCTCGGGATCGATTAAGGATTGATAGCCCGGCTGAGTACTCTGGGGCCGTGTCGGAAACGCTTGAAAGCCCCCGGGTCGACATCAGTGACGACGAGATCTTTGCAGCACACGAAGGCGGCAAGCTTTCGGTAGGCCTGACCGCTCCGCTCGACACGCAGCGGGCGCTGTCGCTGGCCTACACGCCGGGCGTGGCGCAGGTCAGCCGCGCGATCGCCACCGACCGCACGCTTGCCGCCCGGTACACCTGGGCCAACCGCCTGGTCGCCGTCGTCAGCGACGGCAGCGCTGTGCTCGGCCTCGGTGACATCGGCGCCGCGGCGTCGTTGCCGGTGATGGAAGGCAAGTGCGCGCTGTTCAAGGAGTTTGGCGGGCTCAACGCCATCCCGATCGTGCTGGACACCAAGGATCCCGACGAGATCGTCGAAACGTTGATTCGGCTGCGGCCCACCTACGGTGCGGTGAACCTTGAGGACATCTCAGCGCCACGATGCTTCGAGATCGAGCGACGCGTGATCGAGGCGCTGGACTGCCCGGTGATGCACGACGACCAGCACGGCACGGCGATCGTTGCTCTTGCGGCGCTGATGGGCGCCAGCAAGGTGTTGGGCCGGGACATGGCCGCGCAGCGCGTGGTGGTCTCCGGTGCCGGTGCGGCAGGCGTTGCGTGCACGAATCTTCTTCTCGCTATGGGGGTTTCGGACATCACGGTGCTCGACTCGCGCGGCATCGTGCACAGCGGGCGCGACGACATGAACGGCGTCAAGAACGAGCTGTCGCAGCGCACCAATCCGGACGGTCGCACCGGCGGGCTAGTCGAAGCGCTCGACGGTGCGGATGTCTTCCTCGGCGTCTCCGGGGGACTGGTCCCCGAACAGCTGATCGCCACCATGGCACCGGATGCGATCGTGTTTGCGCTGTCCAACCCCGACCCCGAGATCCACCCCGACGCCGCCGCCAAGTATGCGGCGGTGGTAGCCACCGGGCGCAGCGACTTCCCGAACCAGATCAACAACGTGCTGGCCTTCCCGGGCATCTTCCGCGGCGCTCTGGACGTCGGTGCGCGCCGCATCACCCAAAAGATGATGGTGGCCGCCGCCGAGGCGATTCACGCGGTGGCCAGCGAAGACCTCGCGCTCGACCGGATCGTGCCGAGCCCGCTGGACCGGCGCGTCGGAGACGCGGTAGCCGCCGCGGTGGCGCTGGCCGCCGACTTCTCCGGCTAGGGGTGAGCGTCGGCAGGCCGGCGGCGCTGCTGCTGGCTCTGATGCTGGCTCTGGTCGGCTGTTCGGGTGGGACCGGGAATCGCGACTTGGTCGTCGGCTCTCGGCCCGACGGCGACTCCAAGCTGCTGGCCGCCATCTACGTTGCGGCGCTGCGGTCCTACGGCTTTGCCGCGCACAGCGAAAGCGCCGAAGACCCGATGGGCAAGCTGGATTCGGCGGCCTTCGTGGTGGTGCCCGGCTACACCGGCAGGGTGTTGCAGACCCTGCAGCCCGGTGCCGTCGGACAGCCGGGCCCAACGGCACACCCGGGTGCTGCGGATCGCTCCGACGACTCACCCAATGCGGACGCCCCCGTATATCGTGCGATGAACGCGGCGCTACCCGAAGGTATCGCGGCGGGCGACTACGCCACCGCGGCCGAGGACAAACCGGTGCTGATTGTCACCGGTGCTACCGCTGCGGCATGGGGCGGTAATGATCTGAGCCTGTTGCTTGGGCACTGCGACGGATTGCGGATCGGCAGTGTGGCCGGCCGGCGTCCGCCGATGACAGTGGGGCCGTGCCGTTTGCCCGCGGCTCGCGAATTCGCCGATGACGCAACGATGTTCGCGGCGCTGCGGGCAGGGGAGCTGACTGCGGCATGGGCCACCACCGCCGACCCCGGCGTCCCGGCGGACCTCGTTGCGCTGGCCGATGGCAAACCGGCGTTGATTCAGGCGGAAAACGTGGTGCCGCTGTACCGGCGCAATGTGCTGAGCACCCGGCAACTGCTGGCCATCAACGAGGTAGCCGGAGTGCTGGATACCGAAGCGTTGGCCGAGATGCGCCGCAAGGTCGCCGCGGGCGCCAACCCGCAGGTGGTGGCGGATGCGTGGCTGGGGGAGCACCCGCTAGGGCGCTGAAGCCGGGCTTTCGGCGGATCGCCTGCCGGAGCGGGCCTCCCGCGCGAGTCAATGCGCGGGCTTGAGCTGTCGCCACCACGACGCGATGTAAAGAAGCATCGAAACTACCAGTGCAACCAGCACCCAAAGGACGATAGTCAGGTCGACCCAACTGCCGAACGCCGGCGAGCCGGGCAGGGCATTGCGCAGCGGCACGACCGCGAACAGCATTGCCGCGTACCAGGTCGTCATCGGAGCCTGGAACGGCCGTCGACCCCGCAGCGTCTGGACGGCGACGAACAACGCCTGTGTTGCGATCGCGATGAGAATGCAGAGGATAACGGCCGCGAAGGCGATGGTGCTGGCGGACCGTTCTAAATCGATCGTGTACGCGGCTGACTGATCGTCAGCTGCGGGGCGTATTTGCGCCTGCCATCCCGCCAAGCGGTCGACGAATGTCACCCGGGCGCGTTCTGGGTTTGTCGCGTTGCCGAGATACAGTTCGACGGTAACTGGCCCGCTGAAATAGCGGTCGAGAGGCCAACTTTCGGTATCGCGTGCCAACGTCAGCGGGACCGGAATTACTCCGGGTAGCATTCCGACGGTCCAGGTGCGAGTGGTCGGGACGGTTGTCGATGTCACTGTCACCGTGAGGCTTTGTTTCAGTCCGTGAGTCGCCGGATCCAGCATCCCAGCCGCTGGCGACACGGCCAGGTCGCACACGAGCTCGCTGTAGTCGTTATGAATACTTTGTATGTCCAGCGTTACGTTGGCGCTGCCATTCGTGGGAGTGCCAATGGGCGGGATGCGGTGCGTGCGGGAGCCCTCGACATAGAGGTAGATCGTGGTGCTCATTGCGCTAACGACGAGGACAACCACTGCCACCATGCCGAACCGCATGTGCGGCCACCACCGGTGAGCACGAATCGAGGACAAAGGGGCACCCGCCTTTCGACGTGTGAGGGTTTTCATCGAAGAGCGTTCCACAGTCGAGGCGGACGATTCGACGCGGGCGGAAGGCTTTTCGGTGAACTACGCCGTCGGGTGCGCGTAGCAGGCCACAACCGCGGCGCTCACTTCCCAGTCCGGTAACAGACGATCGGCGGCCGTGTGCCTCGCGATCAGCGCTTGGCCTTCTTGAGGCCCGGCTGAGCGCCGATGACCGGCCCGAACACGCGCATGTATGCCGAACCAGTTAGTCGCACCACCAGGTCTAAGAACTTGGCGTCCGGGCCGACCAGCACCCGCGCCTTGTTCTTGCGCACCGCGCCCAGGATGATCCTGGCTGCGGCCTGCGGGCTGGTGTGGGCCACCCGCTTGTCGAACATCTTGGCCAGTTCCGCCGCGTCCAGCCCCTCGGCGGCGGTGGCGTTGCGGGCGATGTTGGTCTTGATGCCGCCGGGGTGAACGGTGGTAACCCCCACCTTGTGGCCGGCCAGCTGCATCTCCTGGCGCAGCGCCTCGGTCAGGCCGCGAACAGCGAACTTGGCAGCGCAGTAGGGTGCCTGGCTCGGCCCGGAGAACAAGCCGAACACGCTGGAAATGTTAATGACGTGCCCGTCGCCGGAGGCGATCAGGTACGGCAGGAACGCCTTGGTGCCGTTGAGCACGCCGCCGAAGTCGACGTCCATCACCCGGTCGATGTCTTTGAACTCGCAGATCTCGATGTCGGCGGTGTGCCCGATACCGGCGTTGTTGTAGATCTGGTTGACCTTGCCGAAGTGCTCGTTGACCGCTTCGGCGTACGCCAAAACCGCCTCGCGTTCGGTCACGTCAAGCCGGTCCACTTTGACCGGCGCACCGATCGCCTTGAGCTGTTCCGCTGTCTTCGCTAGCCCCTCAGTGTCGACGTCGCTGATAGCCAGGCTGGCACCCGAACGACCCAGCTCGAGGGCCAAGGCCTGCCCGATGCCCGATCCGGCGCCGGTGACAACGGCTACTTTTCCGGCGAATCCGTCCATTGAGCGCCCTCCCTCGTATCGGCTCGGAGTCGAGATTAGTCGGTACCGTGGGTACCGCTCTATGCGGCCTCGCGGGCCGATCGCGCGGTGGCTCAGGACCTGATCGACCGGCTCCTCCCCGCGCCGCTGCCTGGCGCGCCGCGTCGCCGGTTAGGCGAACGCGGTGTCGAGGATCTCCTGCTGCTCGACCGCGTGCACCTTCGACGACCCTGACGACGGCGCCGACATCGCGCGGCGCGAAATCCGCTTGATCCCGCGAAGCAGATCGGGCAGCACCTCGGGCAACGTAAGTCCCAGCGACGGCCATGCACCCTGATTGGCCGGCTCCTCCTGAACCCAGAAGTACTCCTTGGCGTTCTGGTAGCTCTCCAGCGTCTCGGCCAGCCGGCGCCGGGGCAGCGGGGCAAGCTGCTCGATCCGGACGATCGCGACGTCGTCGCGGTTGTCCTTGGCCTTGCGCGCCGCCAGCTCGTAGTAGATCTTGCCGCTGGTCAGCAGGATCCGGGTGACCTTGCTGCGGTCGCCGACGCCCTCTTCATAAGTGGGCTCTTCGAGTACCGAGCGGAACCTCATCTCAGTGAAGTCCCGAAGGTCGCTGACCGCGGCCTTGTTGCGCAGCATCGACTTCGGCGTGAACACGATCAACGGCCGCATCACGCCGTCCATCGCGTGCCGACGCAACAGGTGGAAGTAGTTGGCCGGCGTGGAGGGCATCGCGATCGTCATCGAGCCTTCCGCCCACAACTGCAGGAAGCGCTCGATGCGTCCGGAGGTGTGGTCGGGACCCTGCCCCTCGTGGCCGTGCGGTAGCAGCAGCACCACCGTGGACAGCTGACCCCACTTGGCCTCGCCGGAGCTGATGAACTCGTCGATGATCGACTGAGCGCCGTTGACGAAGTCGCCGAACTGCGCCTCCCAAAGCACCAACGCGTCCGGGTTGCCGACGGTGTAGCCGTACTCGAAGCCCACCGCCGCATACTCCGACAGCGGCGAATCGTAGACCAGGAACTTGCCTCCGGTCGGGGTCCCGTCTTTGTTGACGGCCAGCAGCTGGAGTGGGGTGAATTCCGCGCCGGTGCTGCGGTCGATGATCACGGAGTGCCGCTGCGAGAAGGTGCCGCGACGGGTGTCCTGCCCGGACAGCCGCACCAGTTTGCCTTCCGACACCAGCGTCCCGAGCGCCAACAACTCGCCGAAGGCCCAGTCGACCTTGCCCTCGTATGCCATCTCGCGGCGCTTGTCCAGCACCGGTTTCACCCTCGGGTGCGCGGTAAATCCTTCCGGCAGGGCCAGGAAAGCATCACCGATACGGGCCAGCAACGCCTTGTCCACCGAGGTGTCCAGCCCGGCCGGCAGCATCTGGTGAGACTCGACCGATTCGCTGGGCTGGACGCCGTGCTTTTCTAGTTCGCGAACCTCGTTGAACACCCGCTCCAGTTGCCCCTGGTAGTCGCGCAGGGCGTCCTCGGCCTCTTTGAGCGAGATGTCGCCACGGCCGATAAGGGCTTCGGTGTAGCTCTTGCGAACGCCGCGCTTGTTGTCGACGACGTCGTACATGTACGGGTTGGTCATCGACGGGTCGTCGCCCTCGTTGTGGCCCCGGCGGCGGTAGCACAGCATGTCGATGACGACGTCCTTGTGGAATCGCTGCCGGAAATCGACCGCTAGCTGTGCCACCCACACGCACGCCTCGGGGTCGTCGCCGTTGACGTGGAAGATCGGCGCGCCGATCATCTTCGCCACGTCGGTGCAGTACTCGCTGGACCGCGAGTACTCCGGTGCGGTGGTGAACCCGATCTGATTGTTGACGATGATGTGGATGGTGCCGCCCACCCGATAGCCGGGCAGATGTGCCAAGTTCAGCGTCTCGGCGACCACACCCTGGCCCGCGAATGCCGCGTCGCCGTGCAGCATCATCGGCACCACCGAGAACGCCTTCTCGGTGTCGGTGTCCGTCGAGCCGTGGTTAAGCAGGTCCTGCTTGGCCCGCACCAGACCCTCCAGCACAGGGTCGACGGCCTCCAGGTGCGAGGGGTTGGCGGTCAGCGACACCTGAATGTCGTTGTCGCCGAACATCTGCAGATACACCCCGGTGGCTCCGAGGTGGTACTTCACGTCGCCGGAGCCGTGCGCCTGCGACGGGTTCAGGTTGCCTTCGAACTCGGTGAAAATCTGCGAATACGGCTTGCCAACGATGTTGGCCAGCACGTTGAGCCGGCCGCGGTGCGGCATACCGATCACCACCTCGTCGAGGCCGTGCTCGGCGCACTGATCGATCGCCGCATCCATCATCGGGATCACGCTTTCGGCGCCTTCTAGCGAGAACCGCTTCTGCCCGACGTACTTGGTCTGCAGGAACGTCTCGAATGCCTCCGCGGCGTTGAGTCGACTCAGAATATATTTCTGTTGTGCCACAGTCGGTTTGACGTGTTTTGTCTCGACCCGTTGTTCCAGCCAGCGCTGCTGCTCGGGGTCCAGGATGTGGGTGTACTCCACACCGATGTGGCGGCAGTAGGCGTCGCGCAGCAGCCCGAGCACGTCGCGCAGTTTCTTGTACTCGGCGCCGGCGAAGCCGCTGACCTTGAACACCCGGTCGAGATCCCACAGCGTCAGGCCATGATTGAGGATCTCCAGGTCGGGGTGGCTGCGGAACCGGGTGGTGTCCAGCCGGAGCGGGTCGATGTCAGCCATCAGGTGCCCGCGATTGCGGTATGCCGCAATCAATTCCATCACCCGGGCGTTCTTGTCGACGATCGAGTCCGGGTTGTCGGTGCTCCACCGGATCGGCAAATACGGGATGCCCAGCTCGCGGAAGATCTCGTCCCAGAACGCATCCGAGAGCAGCATCTCGTGAATCGCGCGCAGGAAGTCCCCGGATTCCGCGCCCTGAATGATGCGGTGGTCGTAAGTCGAGGTCAGGGTGATCAGCTTGCCGATGCCCAGTTCGGCGATCCGTTCGGCGCTGGCGCCCTGGAACTCGGCGGGGTATTCCATCGCGCCCACGCCGATGATCGCGCCCTGGCCGGCCATCAGCCGCGGCACCGAGTGCACGGTTCCGATGGTCCCCGGGTTGGTCAACGAAATCGTCACGCCGCCAAAGTCTTCGGCAGTCAGCTTGCCGTCGCGGGCACGACGCACGATGTCCTCGTAGGCGGAGACGAACTCCGCGAACCGCAGCTCCTCGCAGCGCTTGATGCCGGCCACGACCAGGGCGCGCTTGCCGTCCTTGCCCTGCAGGTCGATCGCCAGCCCCAGATTGGTGTGGGCCGGGGTAACGGCGTTGGGCTTACCGTCGACTTCGGCGTAGTGCCGGTTCATGTTGGGGAACTTCTTGATCGCCTGAACCAACGCGTAGCCCAGCAGGTGCGTGAAGGAGATCTTGCCGCCGCGGGTCCGTTTGAGTTGGTTGTTGATGACGATCCGGTTGTCGATCAGCAGCTTGGCCGGAATGGCGCGGACACTGGTCGCGGTCGGGACGTCCAGCGATGCCGCCATGTTCTTGACGACGGCCGCGGCGGCCCCGCGCAGTACCTGCACGTCATCACCCTCGGCGGGTTGGGGGCCGGGCGCCCTGGCCGGGGCAGGCTTGGCCGGCGTGCTCTCCGTCCTGGTCGGGGCACCGTTGCCGGCTGCGGCGGTGCTCTTAGCCGGCGTCACGGCCGGCTTGGCCGGCGGGACGGGTTTCGGTTCGGCGGGCGCGGGGGTCGCGGTCTGAGCCGCCGCGACTGGCTTGGATTCGGCGGGTGTGTCGTGAGTCGACTCTGGGTTGTAGTCGACCAGGAATTCGTGCCAGCTGGGGTCCACCGACGAGGGGTCGTCGCGGAACTTGCGGTACATCTCCTCGACCAGCCACTCGTTTTGCCCGAATGGTGAACTTATGTTGGCCACGGCCGCTGTTCGCCTCGATTCTTTTTCTAGCGTTCTAGCGTTCTAGCGTTCTAGCGTGAAGTCCTGTGTCACCCCGGCCGGTTGAAGGTCCCGACCGACCCAGTAAAGGCTAACGCTTCGGCCGCGATTAGCGAGCGAGAGTGCGGTACGGGCTAGCCGGCATCCCGCACCGGCGGCAACAGGTGCAGGGTGACCGGCCAGCGTGCCGGAGCGGGGCCGAACGCGGATCGGGAATTTCGGACCAACTTCTTGCCGATCATCCGGTTACCGATCGCGCCGATGATGGCGCCGATACCCACCGGCAATAGCTTGCCGAACATCAGCGCCCCGCGCTTGAGCGCGAAGCGCTTGACGAAGTACTTGAACATTCGCGAGTTCAGCTTCGAGACCGCCGGTAGTGGTAGGGAAGCCACGCTCTCGGAGACCCAGGCTCCCTTGGTGCGGCCGCCCCCGATCAGATCGGCCACCGCCGTTTTGCTGTTCTCGCCGACCAGGACGGCCAGCACTAGCGCCCGTCGTCGTTCCCGGTGATCGAGCGGTATGCCGTACACCGACGCCAGTGCCAGCACGAACAGCGCGGTCGCCTCGAGGAAGACGGCGGTTTCGCCGGCTGCGGCCGACAATGCGGCCAGGGTGCCGATCCCGGGGAATGTTGCGGTGGCACCCACCGCGGCACCGCTGGCCGTCACCACCGACAGGAAACGCTTCTCCAGCTTGCCAACGATCTCGGCCGGGTCAGCGCCGGGATAGGTCCGACGCAGGCGTGACACGTAAGCCTCGGCGGCGGGGCCTTGAATGTGCGAACTACGCTCGATGACCTGCGCCAACGCACGGGTGGAGGCCTTGGGCCGGCCTGCGCGATCTTCCTCGCCGGCTTCTCGCTGGACCGGCGCCGACTTGTTTCGTCGAAAGCTCATGGTGCCTCTCTCGGGAAGGGCCTCTACCCAGGCTAGCGGCCGGGCGACCGGACGCGGTTCGGGCAGCAAACTTGCACATGTTCCACTGGGAAACGCGCCAGGCGCTCCGGGGTGTTCCCACGGGCAAGCCGAGTGGGCGGCGGGGAGCGCGGCGGAAATCGGGAGGGAATAATGCGGGCTGGATTCGAAACGAGGTGAGCAACATGACCACGGCGACCAGTCGGGAGCCCGCGGGCAGCTTGTCCGCGAACCCCTGGGCGGCGTTGTGGGCGATGATGCTCGGCTTCTTCATGATCATGGTCGACTCGACGATCGTGGCCGTCGCGAACCCGACGATCATGAAAGCGCTGCACATCGGGTACGGCACCGTGGTCTGGGTGACCAGCGCGTACCTGCTGGGCTACGCGGTCGTACTCCTGGTCGCCGGGCGACTGGGCGATCGATTCGGACCGAAAAACCTGTATCTGATCGGATTGGTGGTCTTCACCGTCGCCTCGGTGTGGTGCGGACTGTCCGACAGCGCCGCCATGCTCATCACTGCTCGCGTGGTGCAGGGTGTGGGTGCCGGGATCCTCACCCCCCAGACGTTGTCGACGATCACTCGGATCTTCCCCGCCCACCGCCGCGGCGCCGCGATGAGCATGTGGGGCGCCACCGCCGGCGTCGCCAGCTTGATCGGACCGCTGGTCGGCGGGCTGCTGGTGGATAGTCTCGGCTGGCAGTGGATCTTCTTTGTGAACGTACCCGTCGGTGTCATCGCGGTCGCCCTGGCGGTCTGGCTGGTCCCGGTGCTGCCGATCCGCGACCAGCGCTTCGACCTCATCGGCGTCACACTGTCCGGAGCAGGTATGTTTCTGCTGGTCTTCGGCCTGCAGGAAGGCCAGTCCGCGGACTGGGCGCCGTGGATCTGGGCGGTGCTGGTCGCCGGCGTCGGATTCATGACGGCGTTCGTCTACTGGCAGTCCATCAACCGGCATTCGCCGCTGGTGCCGCTGCGCATCTTCGCCGACCGCGACTTCAGCCTCAGCAACGTCGGGGTGGCGATCATCTCGTTCGCCTCGACGGCGATGATGCTGCCGCTTACGTTTTACGCGCAATCGGTGTGTGGGCTATCGCCTACTCGTTCGGCCCTGCTGATTGCGCCTGTGGCGATCACCAGCGGTGTGCTCGCCCCGATCGTCGGCATGATCATCGATCGAACCCACCCGATGCCGCTACTCGGTTTCGGCTTCTCGGCGCTGGCCATCTCGTTGACGTGGATCTCTATCGAGCTGGATCCGGACACACCGATCTGGCGACTGGTGCTTCCGTTCATCGTGCTCGGGGTAGCCAACGCGTTCATCTGGTCGCCGCTGGCAGCGACCGCGACCCGCAACCTGCCTCCCGAGCAGTCCGGCGCGGGCTCCGGGGTCTACAACGCCACCCGGCAGTTGGGGGCCGTGTTGGGCAGCGCGGGCATGGCCGCGTTCATGACCTCCTGCATCGGTGCCGAGCTGCCTGGAGCGGCCGGCGCGGCGCGGCCGGCCGAGGGCGCGGGACTGCGGCTGCCTGAAGTCCTGCGCGGGCCGTTCGCGGCGGCGATGTCGCAGTCGATGTTGCTGCCGGCATTCATCGCGTTGTTCGGCATTGCTGCCGCCCTATTCCTGGTCGGCGCGGCGCATGGGTGGGATCGGGAGCAGGTGGACGATCTTGGCGGTCTTGCGTTCGGCGACGACATTGACGACGCCGAATTCGACCCGCAACTCGACGATGACGCATACGTCGAATACGTTCTTCGCCGCGAACCTGACCCCGAGCCCCCGCCGGTCGCGGTAAGGCCAGCGTCGCCGAATTCGCGCCGGGCGTCTGCCGAACCGCGGCATCCCGTCGAGCCGTGGCGTGCGGCCCCGATCGACGGCAGCCGGCCGGGTGTGCCCCTCGGCGGCAGGCCGCATGGCACACCTGTCGGGGTTCGGCAACGGGTGCCGTTCCGGCGCGGCGACGCGACGCCGCCCCGGTGGTCCGGTGGAGCCGGGGCGCCCTAGCGCAAGCCGTCCCTACCCGGGCATACCTAATCCACGTGCGTCAACGCCAGGAACGCCCCCAGCTCGAGCAAGCCGTCTGGCGTGGTGGGCAGGTACTGGGTCAATTGGTCGCAACGCACGATCACCGCGGCGTACTGCGCCCGGCTGATCGCTACGTTGAGCCGGTTCCGGTTGAGCAGGAACGAGATTCCGCGAGGCACTTCTTCGATCGAGGAAGCTGTCATCGAGACGAACACGATCGGCGCTTGCCCGCCCTGGAACTTGTCAACGGTGCCGACCCGCACCCGGTCGAGCCCGGCGGCGCGCAACTCCTGCCTGATCAGGGTGACCTGCGCGTTGTAGGGCGCGAGCACCATCACGTCGGCAGGGTTCAGCGGCCGGGTGTTGTGCCCGTCGCACCACGCGTTTCCGAGCAACCCCTGGATCGCGGCCCGGATGGCCGCTGCCTCTTCGGGGCAGTCGATCGAATTGCCTTGGTGCACAACGGAAAGCACTCGGACTCCGGGTTGGCACCCGTCCAGCCGGCGCGCGGTGGTGTGCGCGACGTGGGAGTGCAGCCGACCGCCATAGGACAGCTTCGAGACGGCCGCGCATACGTCGGGATGCATCCGGTAGGACAGGTCGAGGAAGTATCCACGCTCGTCGGGCAGCGTGCGCTGGCCCTCAACAAGCCAGTCCAACGCGGAGCTGTCAACGTGTTCGGGATGGGTTCCCTGACTGACCTGCGGCAGCTGCTGGGGGTCGCCGAGTAGCAACAGACTGGCCGCCGCTGGTGCCACGGCAATGGTGTTGGCCAGACAGAACTGACCCGCTTCGTCGATCACCAGCAGGTCCAGGCTGCCCGGCGGAACCCGGTTCGAGTTGGCAAAATCCCAGGCGGTGCCGCCGAGCACGCACCCGGCGTTCTCGGCGATGAACGACGCGTACGCGCCGTTGTCGATCTGTTGCCAGCGCTTTTCGGTGCCATCGGAGTGCTTCTTGGCAACCCGGCCAGGGTCCAGGCCGGCGTCAATCACGCAGTCCAGCAGATTCTCCACCGCTGCGTGGGACTGCGCGACCACCCCGACCCGCCACGAGTGCTCGGTGACCAGCGCGGTGATCACCCGGGCGCCCGTGTGCGTCTTGCCTGTGCCGGGTGGACCGTGTACGGCCAGGTAGGAGGAGTCCAGGCTCAGCGTCGCGGCGGTGATGTCGGCGACGGCGTCGCCGGTGCGGGGTAGCGCACCGGATGTGCGGGGCCGGCGGCGTAGCAGGACGTCGACGATCGCCGTTCGGGGCAGTTCCGGCAACCCCGCGGCCACCGCCTGGGCGGTCGCTTCGATCGATTCCCGCAGTGCTGTGGTCGGCACCGGCGGGCCCGGGGTGAGCGCGAACGGCAGCTGGTCAAAGGTGTTGCCGTCGCTGCATGTTCGCTCCAGCAGCAGCAGCCTGGTGGGCAGCGTCGGATCGTCGACTTCGACTACCTCGGCGTGTCCGGCCGCGCGACGGTCGGTGTCGTCGGTCATGCCCGGGGGGGCCGGTGGGTCGTAAAGCGCGAAAACCTGGCTGTGGAGTTCGCCGCGCGCGAGTTCACCGGTCAGCTGTAGCCGGCGCTGCGGTTTGCGGGCCCGCGGCGGAGTGTTCCACGCGACGGCCACCGCGGCCTCCTCGATCACGAAAACGTCGGAGTTGTCGGACCATTCCTCGACGGGATAGTTGAGCCGGTCGAAATGCGCCCACCAGAACGGCTTGTCCTCACGCTGGTGATAGCCGCGTGCCGCAGCCACCATCGCGACCGCGATTTGTCCCGGGGTGCGGTCCTCGGCCGCGCCGTCGCCGGTGAAGCGCGCCAATCTGGATGCGAGTTCGTCATGATCCTCGATGGTGTCCTGCTTGGGAACCGGTTGGGTACCTGTCGGGGTGACCCCGGCTTCCCAGGCGCGCATCAACAACCAGTCCCGCAGGTTGCGGGTGGATACGCAGTCGTAGTGGTTGTAGTCCTCGATCTCTTTGAGTACCGAGGCAGCCTCGTCGGAGCGCCCCTCGGATGCGAGTTCGCAGTACCGGGCGTAGCCGGTGATCGAGTCTGCGGCGGTGGTGACATCGCCGGAACGCAGCTGCGCACCCATGTACAGCGGCTCCAACGCCTTGAGGCTCACCGATTCCGCGCCCGCCCGAATACTCTTGCGCACCAACGGATAAAGGTCGACCAGCACCCCGTTGCGCAGCAGGTTGTCGACCTCATCTTCACCGACGCCGTAGCGTCCGGCCAGCCGCAGCAGCGCCGTCCGCTCGTAGGGCGCGTAGTGGTAGATGTGCATGTTGGGGTGGCGCTTACAACGCTTGGCCACCATCGCCAGGAACTGTTTGAGGGCTTCGCGTTCCTCGACCCGGCTGTGCGCCCATAACGGCCGGAACGCTCCCGTCGGGCCCGCCTCCAACACCCCGAACAAGTACTCCAGGCCCCAGTTCGTCCCGTCGGCAGTCCACAGCGGGTCTCCTTCGAAGTCGAAGAACAGGTCACCCGGGTCGGGCTCCGGCAACAAAGCCAACGGCTGTGGGTTCACCATCTCGAATTGCGGAGTGCCGGTATTGCGCTGCAGCAGTTGGATTTTGGCCTGGGCAGTCAGCGCTCCGAGCGTAGTGGCAGACAGCCCGGTTACCCGCCTGGCCGCCCCCGCCAGTTCGCCGATGGTGGTGATGCCCGCCGCAAGTAATTTTTCGCGCTGGCTGATCCGCATGCCGGCGACCAGAAACAGGTCGTCACGCTCCCGAAGCTGTTCGGAACACAACGGGCACCGCATGCAGGCCTGCACGCCCTCGTCTTCCCAGCGCACCGCCTGGCCGGCAGCGTGATGGGTGTCCAGCAGCTGCTGCAAGTGCGCACGCTGAGACCGGTAGACCGGCATGAGGTCGTCGACGGGGTAGCGCACCACGGTGCCGTCGCCCAGGATCAACTCGGCCTCTTCGGTGACCGGAACACCAGCTGCCGTCAATGCCTCGGCGTAGGCCGCGAGCTGCAGCACAGCGCTGACCTTCGGTGATCGGGCCAGCTTGGTGTCGATGACCCGGTACCGCTCGCCTTCGCGGATCAGGAAGTCGGCGAACCCGACGAATCGCCCGTCGTACATCGCTGCTTGGTACACGACCGGTGCGGCGTTGGACACGGCCCGCAGGGTGGCCGCGGCGGCGGCCGCCAGTCCGGCGTCGGTGTATGCGGGCCGGCCGATTACGGCGATTGCGTCGCCGTACTGGCTGCGCAACTGGTCGAGCAAGCGCTGTTCGTGCTCGTTGCCCAGAGCGGCGGCCCGGGCGAGTAGTTCGTCGTCAGCGGCTACGACAGGCCCCCAACCCAGCCGTGCGTCGAAGTCACGCAGCAGCGCGTACTCGCATCGCGCGGCGGAGGCGAGATCCGACGCGCTGTAGACGAACCTGCTGCCGGTGACGAACACAGCCGCCACTGTAAAAGAGGTCGCCGACAACCACGGACTGCCGAGGCGCGGGGGTCTGCGGTCGCGGATGTACGCGTGAAGGGGCGGGCGGTGCGCGCCTGGCGTCGGGTCCGCGCGTACCGGTCGGGTGGTTGCTGACGGGTTTGCCCAGGATATTGCCCGCCGGGCCAGATGAATCCATTTTCCGCATGGTTCGGACGGACAGGTTCCGCGCTGCTCATGGTTCCCAGCAAATTCGCAGGGTAATCAGCGACTATCCGGGTTATGACTAACAGTGTCGACCTGTCCGTGAGGCGGATCGGCTGCGCGCTGGCCTACACAGTGCCCTCATTCATAGGGAATACCAAAGGTCGACAAATTGATTAGGCGGATGGACACGCCGAAGGTTTGATGACCGACAGTACCATATCGCCCTAAGTTACTTGGAAGTAGCCGGGGAAATTTGTCTATGAGTACCCTATGAATAGCTCGTGTGCTACTGCTTGCACCTACGGTAGGAAACCGTCGATCTGCGGATTAGGGTTTCTACCAACGCTTTTCGCATGTTATTGAGCTAGCGATCGCTGCACCCATATAAATTTAAAATGGACCCATCCAGACGGTTGGTTGTCCTGATTGACGCCTAAATGGTGTCTAGCCCGCTCTGCGGTCAGCCAGCACGAACGATCTCAAAGAGCATCCAAATACAGTTAGTTAGTCTGATTAGGTTGTATTCATGGGAGCCGATCTTTAGCTGCTCTAATTCCTGCCTAAATGGACTGCCCAGACCACTATTTGTCGATTCGAGATTTCGCTGGACAAAGTGGCAAAAGTCCCCTGAAATACGAGAGTGCCCGCGTAATGTGCGGCACTTGTTTGGCGACTGCCCGAGCGCCAAGCCCCGCTGACCGATTGGAGCCTTGTGTCTTCGTACGTGTTCGCTATGCCGCAGGAGTTGGTTGCTGCCACCTCGAACCTTTCGAGTCTGGGATCGTCCATCGGGGCCGCGAACGCGGCGGCCGCCGCGTCGACAACGCAACTGGCGCTCGCGGCGCAAGACGAGGTGTCGGTGGCGATTGCGCAGTTGTTCGGCACCTTCGGGCAGGAGTACCAAGCAGTGAGCGCGCAGGTCGCGCTATTCCATGACCAATTCGCGGCGTTACTCAGTGGTGGCGGGCTGCAATATGCCGCGGCCGAGTCGTTCAATGCGTCGCTGGCTAACATCCCCGGGCAGATCATGGGGGCGATCAACACACCCACGATGTTGCTGCTCGGTCGGCCGCTGATCGGTAACGGCGCCGACGGGGCAGCAGGTACCGGTCAGGCCGGCGGGGCCGGCGGGCTCTTGTTCGGCAGCGGTGGGAACGGCGGGACGGGCGCGGCCGGCGGGGGCGCGGGCGGCGCGGGCGGTGACGCGGGTCTATTCGGCAACGGGGGTGCGGGCGGTGCCGGCGGGACCGGCGCGGCCGGCGGCGTCGGCGGGACCGGTGGCCGAGGTGGGGCCGGTGGCTGGTTGGGCGGCTTCGGTGGTGCCGGTGGTGCTGGCGGGATCGGCGGTGCGGGCACGGCGACCCTGAATGGTGGTGCCGGGGGCGTCGGCGGTATGGGCGGGGCGAACCGGGCGTTGTTCGGCGGCTTCGGCAGCGGCGGTGCCGGTGGTGCGGGTGGTACCGGTGGGGCCGGTTTCGCCGGCGCCACCGGGACGGCCTCACACGTGGACGGTTTTGCCGGCACCAACGGCGGTGTAGGCGGGGCGGGCGGCGCCGGCGGTGCCGCGCACGGCCTGTTCACCACGGCCGGTGACGGCGGGGTCGGAGGAACCGGCGGCCAGGGCGGCCGCGGTGGTATGGGCTTCGCCGGCACGGACCTGGTGGCCGGTGGCAACGGAGGTGCCGCCGGTAACGGCGGCAATGCCGGCGTGGGCGGCGCCGGTGGGGCCCCAGGCTTCCTTTCGATCGGAGGCGCCACTGGCGCAGGCGGTGCGGGCGGTAACGGCGGAATCGGCGGCAGCGGGGGCGCCGGTGGGACCGGCGCCGCAGGCGGTGGTGGGGGCACTTCCGGCGGCAATGGTGGTCAAGGCGGCAATGGCGGCAACGGCATCGGCACCGGCTCCAACGGCAACGGCGGTGCCGGAGGCCAGGGTGGCAACGGTGGCAGCGGAGGTACCGGTGCGGCTGACGTCGGTGCGGGCGCCGGCACCGGTGGTACCGGCGCCGACGGCGGCAAGGGAGGTGACGGTGGTGTGCAGGGCTCGGGCGGGGCCGCCGGCACCGGGAATGCCGGCAATGGCGGACGTGGTGGCTTCGGCGGTAACGGCGGGATGGGCGGTGCGGGTCAGGACGGTAGTGCGACGAATGCCCCGACGGCGGGCGGCCATGGCGGCCACGCGGGCGGCGGCGGCACCGGCGGTAACTCGGGCGGATTCGGGGGCGTCGACGGTAACGGCGGTAACGGTGGTCGAGGCGGTCAAGGCGGTCAGGGTGGCGCGGGTGATCCGAGCTACACGTTCAACGCCGGTGCCGGTGCTGACGGTGGCACGGGCGGCGAAGGCGGGGCTGCCGGAAAGGCCGGCCTGTGGTACGGCGGCGGCAACAACGGCGTCGGAGGTGTCGGTGGCACCGGTGGCACCGGTGGCACCGGGGCCTCGGGTGGTCCCAGCGCCGAAGCCGGTACCGGCGGTAACGGCGGCGGTGGCGGTACTGGTGGTGCCGGCATAAACAACACCGGGGGCGGTGCCGGCGGTACGGGCGGCAAGGGTGGCGCCGGCGGCGCAGGCCAGGACCTGGTGGCCGGGGTGCCGCAAGCCGGTGGAACGGGTGGTACGGGCGGTACCGGCGGTGCCGGTACCGACGGCGGTGCATTCGGAGGCGGAGGTGCCGGCGGCGCTGGCGGCACCGGTGCGGCGGTGGGCGACCTTGCTGTCGGCGGCAAGGGTGGCACCGGCGGTACCGGCGGTGCGGCTACCGCCGCCGGGCCCGGCATGGGTGGTGGCGGGGGCGGTGGTGGTGGCGGCGCCCTGTCCGACGCCACCAACGGTGGCGTTATCAGCGGAACGGCCGTCGGCGGTACGGGCGGTGCCGGTGGTGCTGGTTCGGCCACTGCCGTCGGTGGTGCCGGCGGTACCGGTGGGACAGCCAGCCTGATCGCCGACGGCGCCGGTAGCAGCGCCACGGGCCTCGCGTCCGGCGGCGCCGGCGGTGCTGGGGGCGCGTCCGGCGGCGTCGGCGGGGAGGGTGGCGCGGCGGCCATCAGCGCCACCAACGGTGGTGCCGCAGGTGACGCCGACAGCATCGCCAGCGGCGGTGGCGGCGGCAAGGGCACCAGCGGTGGCACGGGTGGTCGCGGTGGTGCCGCCAGCATTTCTGCCGACGGCGGGGACAGCACTGCGACGGGCAAGGCTACCGGTGGCCTCGGTGGTGAGGGTAAGGACGGCGGTACGGGTGGCCGCGGGGGAGACGCGCAGATCCTGACCGGGGGCTTCCCCGGCTTCACCGGGCAGCACGCTAGTGGTACGGCGTTGGGTGGTGCTGGTGGTTCGGGTACTGGTGCGGGAAGTGTCGGAGGCTCCGGTGGTAGCGGTTACCTCTCCGCTAATGGTGATAACGCGACTGCGGAGGGGTCGGCGACTGGTGGGGCCGGTGGTGCTGGTAGCGGTGGGGGTACTGGTGGTGACGGTGGTGCTGGCCGGGTGCATGGTGGCTTCACGGTGGTCGGCGGCAGCACGGGGCAGGCTTCTGGGGATGCCACTGGTGGTGCTGGTGGTGCCGGGTATGACGGGCATGTCGGTGGTGCTGGTGGTGAGGCTGCGGTGTGGGCGCTGGATCCCAGCGCTACCGGGAGTAATCCGTCGGCCGCCGGTACGGCTGTTGGCGGCGTAGGTGGTGCTAGTGGCGCCGGTGTCGATGGTGGTGATGGTGGTGCTGGTGGCCGCGGTTTCGTGTTGGCCCAGGACGGCGGCACGGTCAGTGGTAGCGCGACCGGTGGTAACGGCGGGGCTGGTGGGGCCAGTGGCACCAACGGCGGGGCCGGTGCTAACGGTGGTGCCGGTGGCGACGCGGTGGTGGGGTCCAGTGGTGCGGTGTCGGTGACCGGTACGGCGACCGGCGGTAACGGCGGTGCTGGGGGTGCTGGTGGCGATGCCACCAGTGGCGGCATCGGCGGCGACGGCGGGACTGGCGCGGTGAAGGCCGATGTGGGCAGTACGGCTGCGGGGACTGCGCACGGTGGTAATGGCGGTAGCGGCGGCAGCGAGGGCGCTACCGGTGGCCAGGGTGGTGATGGCCTGATCACCGCCACCAATGGTGGTAGTGCCGGTGGTGTGGGTACGGAGGTCACTGGTGGTCTGGGCGGGGCCGGGGATCTCGGCGGGGCCGGTGGTGCGGGCGGTGCTGGCAGTGTGGAGGCCGATGGTGCGGGTAGCGCGGCGCAAGGTAGCGCGATCGGTGGTGCGGGCGGGTCTGGTACTGGTGCGGGCAGCGTCGGTGGTGCGGGTGGGGCCGGCAGTGTGTTGGCCAACCAGGCTGGCGTGATCACCGACGCTCACGCCACTGGCGGTGCTGGCGGTGATGCCACGGGTACCGGTGGGGTCGGCGGGAACGGCGGACACGGCTGGGTGCGGGCCGGGGGTGCGGACAGCACCGCGACCGGCAGCGCTACCGGAGGTGCCGGCGGTGACGGTCTTCAGAGCGGCACCGGTGGAAATGGCGGGGATGCCGAATTGGCGGGCGGTTTCTTCTATCCGTTCACCGGGCAGCACGCTAGTGGTACGGCGTTGGGCGGTGCTGGTGGTTCGGGTACTGGTGCGGGCAGTGTCGGAGGCTCCGGTGGTAGCGGTTACCTCTCCGCTAATGGTGATAACGCGACTGCGGAGGGGTCGGCGACTGGTGGGGCCGGTGGTGCTGGTAGCGGTGGGGGTACTGGTGGTGACGGTGGTGCTGGCCGGGTGCATGGTGGCTTCACGGTGGTCGGCGGCAGCACGGGGCAGGCTTCTGGGGATGCCACTGGTGGTGCTGGTGGTGCCGGGTATGACGGGCATGTCGGTGGTGCTGGTGGTGAGGCTGCGGTGTGGGCGCTGGATCCCAGCGCTACCGGGAGTAATCCGTCGGCCGCCGGTACGGCTGTTGGCGGCGTAGGTGGTGCTAGTGGCGCCGGTGTCGATGGTGGTGATGGTGGTGCTGGTGGCCGCGGTTTCGTGTTGGCCCAGGACGGCGGCACGGTCAGTGGTAGCGCGACCGGTGGTAACGGCGGGGCTGGTGGGGCCAGTGGCACCAACGGCGGGGCCGGTGCTAACGGTGGTGCCGGTGGCGACGCTGCGGTGGGCTCCGTTGGTGCGGTGTCGGTGACCGGTACGGCGACCGGCGGTAACGGCGGTGCTGGGGGTGCTGGTGGCGATGCCACCAGTGGCGGCATCGGCGGCGACGGCGGGACTGGCGCGTTGCAGGCCAATGTGGGCAGTACGGCTGCGGGGACTGCGCACGGTGGTAATGGCGGTAGCGGCGGCAGCGAGGGCGCTATCGGTGGCCAGGGTGGTCAGGGCCTAATTAGCGCCACCAATGGTGGTAGTGCCGGTGGTGTGGGTACGGAGGTCACTGGTGGTCTGGGCGGGGCCGGGGATCTCGGCGGTGCCGGTGGTGCGGGTGGTGCTGGCAGTGTGGAGGCCGATGGTGCGGGTAGCGCGGCGCAAGGTAGCGCGATCGGTGGTGCGGGCGGGTCTGGTACTGGTGCGGGCAGCGTCGGTGGTGCGGGTGGGGCCGGCAGTGTGTTGGCCAACCAGGCTGGCGTGATCACCGACGCTCACGCCACTGGCGGTGCTGGCGGTGATGCCACGGGTACCGGTGGGGTCGGCGGGAACGGCGGACACGGCTGGGTGCGGGCCGGGGGTGCGGACAGCACCGCGACCGGCAGCGCTACCGGAGGTGCCGGCGGTGACGGTCTTCAGAGCGGCACCGGTGGAAATGGCGGCCATGCTGAACTGGTGAGTGGCTACTACACCCCGTTCACCGGGCAGCACGCGAGCGGTGCTGTGCTCGGTGGGGCCGGCGGGACGGGTACCGGTGCGGGCAGTGTCGGAGGCTCCGGTGGTAGCGGTTACCTCTCCGCAAACGGTGACAATGCGACCGCGGCGGGGAAGGCGACCGCCGGTGCGGGTGGTGGGGCCACCCTCGGCGGTTTCGGCGGCAACGGCGGTGACGCCCGCATTCATGGGGGATTCACGATCGGCGGCGGCAGCACGGCCCACGCCACGGGGGTCGCCCAGGGCGGGGCCGGCGGTTCTGGCACTAGTGGCCACTTCGGCGGGAACGGCGGCGAGGCCGACATCTGGGCCCTGGACCCGGCCAACACAGGCGGTAATGCCACAGCCGGGGGAACCGCTATCGGTGGTGTAGGCGGCAACAGCGGTGCAGGCCTCGACGGCGGGAACGGGGGCGCCGGTGGCGGCGGCTACGTGCAGGCGCTGGATGGGGGTCGGGCCACCGGCACCGCTACCGGTGGCGCCGGCGGCAATGGTGGCGACAGCGGCACCAACGGCGGCACCGGTGGTACTGGTGGTGACGCCCGCCCCGGCATCGTCTTCGCGCAAGGCACCGACGTTGTCAACGCCGACGGAACTGGCGGCAACGGTGGCAATGGCGGTGCCGGTGGTGACGCCGCCAACGGAGGCAATGGCGGCTTGGGCGGCATCGGTACCGCGGGCGCGGGCCCCGGTGTCGGCGGCAACGGTGGTAACGGCGGGGCCGGCAGCACTCCCGGGGCCGGTGGTGACGGCAGTGGGGGCCTCGGCGGCAGCGGGGGCGACGGCACCGGTGCCACTGGCGACAACGGCACCGACGGCGGCCCGGGTCAGCCCGACGGCACACCCGGAACTCCCGGGCAGAACGGTAACAACCAACCGTGACAAGGCACGCCTAGTAGAGGCTCAACGCTGAAAGACGGGGCAACCGCGGCCCGGTGAGATTCGGGCCGCGGTTTGCTCTAATTCTGAGGCGCCCGGCAGCTGGCTTTCGCAAATTGCGACGCCATCTGTTCGCAAGTGCTAGCAGCCGCGGAGTGGAAGTCTTGTGTCGTTGAGTCAGATTTTTGCGGTCGGTGAATGGTGACGCCGCCGTGGGCGGGCGATGGGTGGGATTCCGGTGCCGTCCGTTGGGGGCGGGTTGGATGTCTCTCCTTCGGTCTCGTCGTGGCCCGTCGCGCGAGCTGGGCTTTTCAAGCATTGATCGGATGATCTAATATTAGTTCATCCGATCTGAAGCAGAGAAGTTGACTTTCACCCAGGCGGCGCGACGAGCTCAAATCGTGACTGCCTCGATCGAGGTGATCGCGGAGTTCGGCTGGGCCCAGACGTCGATACGCAAGATTGCTGACCGGGTTGGTGTGGCGATGAGTGCCGTGCTGTACCACTTCGGCACCAAGGACAACTTGGTCGACGCGATCGTGGCAGAGATGTACCGTTCGGCGCTCTTGGCGGTGGCGCCGGCCTTGCAGGCGGAAACCACTTCGGCGGGGAAGCTGACCGCATACATCAGGGCCAATATCGCGTACTTCGACGGCCACCGGATGCAGTTGGCGGCGCTGGCGCAGTTGGGTGTCGGCTATCGGCCCAGCGACGGTCGCCGCCTCGATGAGTTGGGCATGACCGACGAGCTTCGGAAAGAGCTCGCTGTGCTGGACCCCACCGCGATATTGGTTGCGGGGCAACAGGATCGCGAGTTCGGTGAGTTTCCCGTGGAGTCGATGTCGGTTGCTTTGCGGGGTGCGGTCAATGCGGTGGTGGAAAGGATCTTGCGTGAACCGGACTTCGATGCCCGAGCCTACGCCGAGGATTTGGTGACGATCTTCAACCGCGCAGTGGCGTTGCAACGGTGAGCCGCGTCGCCATCGTCGCCGTGGGCAGTCGCGGGGATGTCGCTCCACTGACTGGGGTTGGTGTCGCGCTGCAGCAGGCAGGTCATTCGGTGAGCATTGCGGCCTACACCCCCTTCGCCGACATGGTCACCGCGTGTGGCTTGGCCTTTCGTGAGTTGCCGGCAGAGTTCCAGCTCGCCGCTGACCGCGCCGAGGTGCAACCGATAAAGGGGCTGGCGGCTTTTGCTTCCCCGGCTGGGATGCGGGCACTGGGCCACGACATTCTTGCCGCGGTCGCAGATGAACCAGCCGACATAGCGCTGCTGTCTCCGTTTGCTGAGATGGCCGGACACCCGTGGGCCGAATCGAAAGGGATTCCGTCCTTGGGTGTTCGTCTCCAGCCTTTGTCTGCGACAGCGCAATATCCGCCGGCGGTCCTGGGCGCATGGTCGGCCGGGGCGACCGGCAACCGAGCTGCCGCAGCGGTGGGTACGTGGCTGGTCGATCGCGCCTACGGCCGTGTGATCGCCGACTTTCGCCGCGAACTCGGCCTGCCGCGCATAGCTGTGCGGGCCCTGCGCAAGCAACGAACAGCTGCCAACTGGCCTATTCTGCATGGATATTCGCCGCTGGTGGCCCCGCGCCCACTGGACTGGCGACCTGGACTGGAGGTCACCGGATACTGGTGGCCAGCCCGTTCCGGCGACTGGACGCCGCCAGCCGAGTTGATCAGATTTCTGTCCGACGGCCCGGCGCCGGTGTTCGTCGGTTTTGGCAGCATGATGACGACCCCCGCTCGCGCCAAACAGCTCTCCGACATCATCAGGCATGCCGCTGATCAGGCCGGGGTTCGCGTCCTCGTGCAGGCTGGCTGGACCAGCTTGGATGTGGCTGACGACGCCGTGATGACTATCGGAGACACCCCGCACGATTGGCTGTTCCCCCGGGTGGCTGCCGTCGCGCATCACTGCGGTGCGGGCACAACCGCAGCGGGACTGCGCGCCGGGGTTCCCACCATCGCACTGCCGGCCTACGGTGATGGCCCGTTCTGGGCCGCCCAACTCACCGCGCTCGGCGTCGCCGCGGCCACCATCGATCAGCGCCAGCTCCGGGTCGACCGCCTCGCAGCCGCAATGCGCACCGCGGTCGACGACCCACGACTGCACGACACCGTGCGCCGACTCAGCGCAGCCATTGCCGCTGAGGACGGCGCAGCCCAGGTCGTGTCGGCTGTCGAGTCCCTGCTGCACCAATCAACGTAGGAGTGTCTGGTAGCCGCGACCTCGAGAAGTACGTCGGCATCCACGTGAGCAACGGCGCACCGGAACGCGATCGCTTAACGGCCAGGCGTATTAGCAATGAGTTCGACGTTGTTCCCATTCCACCGAAACTTGACAATGCTGCCCAACCCCAGACCGTTGGTGTACGTCAGGGCCACCGTGTCTCCGGTCGACTGGGCGGTGTCAATGCCAGTGAAACCGTAGGTGTCGGGAACCCCTTGCGGGATGAATTTGCCCAGATGGAACATCACAGCCCGGGTGGTCGGATTGTCCGCGTTGGTGTTGGCCTTGATGATCACCGCCGATAGCTGTGCACACTCGTTGTAATTGCCGGCCACCGGTTCGGGATTCCAGGGCTGCTGACTGCGAGGATCGCGCGGGAGTTCGGAGACGACCTTTGCGATCGTGGGGGCGGCGAGATTGACCGCGCACGGATCCGGCGGGGGGTTGCTGCTGGTAGGAGGAGCGGCATTCTTGGTCGGCGAGTTCGTGGAGCTGTCCGGCACGCCACTGGCGGCCGAGGAGCTTGGCGAGGCCTGCGGTGTTTTCGCAACCGTGGAGTCGCCGGAACCGCAGCTGGCTAACGTCGTCGCGATCAAGGCGACAGTGGCCGCGCCGGTCAGTGGCTTGGCGCGGCGAGGTAACGACCACACGTTGGAGCACCGTACCGTCACCGGCTCCGAGGGTGGGGCAGGCGCGCCCCTCGTTCGCGATCCGCGGGGTTTGATGGTGGTGACCCGGCGCGCCCCGCTCCGCGGGGCTCGCGATCACCACGGGGTTTGATGGTGGTGACCCGCCGCGCCCCGCTCCGCGGGGCTCGCGATCCGCGGGGTTTGATGGTGGTGACCCGGCGCGCCCCGCTCCGCGGGGCTCGCGATCACCGCGGGGTTTGATGGTGGTGACCCGCCGCGCCCCGCTCCGCGGGGCTCGCGATCACCATGGGGTTTGATGGTGGTGACCCGCCGCGCCCCGCTCCGCGGGGCTCGCGATCACCATTAGACTCCATCAGCGATGGACACCCCGCCCGAAACCTTTGCCGACCTGCAGATTCCCCCCGCCGTGCTGCGGGCGATCGCGGACGTCGGTTACGAGTCGCCGACCGGCATCCAGGCCGCAACCATTCCGGCGCTGCTCGCAGGTACCGACGTCGTTGGTCTGGCGCAGACCGGCACCGGCAAGACGGCGGCGTTCGCGATTCCGATCCTGTCGAAGATCGACACCGCGAGCAAAGTGACCCAGGCGCTGGTACTGGCACCCACCCGCGAGCTGGCGCTGCAGGTGGCCGAGGCATTCGGCCGCTACGGAGCGCACCTGCCACAGCTCAACGTCTTGCCGATCTACGGTGGCGCGTCGTACACCGTTCAGTTGGCGGGACTACGACGAGGCGCGCAGGTGGTGGTAGGTACTCCAGGCCGGGTCATCGACCACCTGGAGCGCGGGACGCTGGATCTGTCTCGGGTGGACTACCTTGTGCTCGACGAGGCCGACGAGATGCTCACCATGGGCTTCGCCGAAGAGGTCGACCGCATCCTCGCGGAGACACCCGAGTACAAGCAGGTCGCTCTGTTCTCCGCGACCATGCCGCCAGCGATCCGCAAGATCACCACAAAATACCTGCACAGTCCGCTGGAAGTAACGTCGAAGGCGAAAACCGCCACCGCAGAGAACATTTCACAGCGCTACATCCAAGTGGCGGGTCCACGCAAGATGGATGCGCTCACGAGGGTGCTCGAGGTGGAGCCGTTCGAAGCGATGATTGTGTTCGTGCGCACCAAGCAGGCCACCGAGGAAGTGGCCGAAAAGCTGCGCGCCCGTGGTTTTTCCGCTGCCGCGATCAACGGCGACATCCCGCAGGGTCAGCGCGAGCGCACCATCACCTCGCTGCGCGAGGGCACCATCGACATCCTGGTCGCCACCGACGTGGCCGCGCGGGGGCTCGATGTCGAGCGCATCTCGCACGTCGTCAACTACGACATCCCGCACGACACCGAGTCCTACGTGCACCGCATCGGGCGCACCGGTCGGGCCGGACGCAAAGGTTCGGCGCTGCTCTTCGTCTCGCCACGAGAGCGTCACCTGCTCAAGGCGATTGAGAAGGCCACCCGCCAGCCGCTCACCGAGGTGGCGCTGCCTACTGTCGAGGACGTCAACGCACAACGCGTCGCCAAGTTCGCCGACTCGATCACCAGCGCACTCGGCGGCCAGGGCATCGAGCTGTTCCGCCGCCTCGTTGAGGATTACGAACGCGAGCACGATGTCCCGATGGCCGACATCGCTGCCGCGTTGGCGCTGCAGTCCCGCGACGGCGAGGAGTTCCTGCTGGCCCCCGACCCGCCGCCAGAGCGACGGGAACGCGAAAAACGGGGCCATCAGGACCGTCCCGAAAGGCCAAGGCAGACCAAGCCTTTCACCACTTATCGCATTGATGTGGGTAAACGGCACAAGATCGGTCCGGGCGCGATCGTCGGCGCCATCGCCAACGAGGGCGGACTGCACCGCAGCGATTTCGGACATATTGCCATCGGGCCCGATTTCTCAATGGTTGAGCTGCCGGCCAAGCTGCCCAAGGCGGTGCTGAAAAAGCTTGAACAAACCCGCATATCCGGTGTGCTGATCAACCTTCGGCCCGACCGGCACGCTGATAAGAGGGTGCCTGGCAAAGACGGCAGCAGACCACGCCGGAAACCGGCCGGATGACGCTGTCCGAGGAGCAGGATCAGGGCGGACTCGAACAGGTCTCCGGCGTGGATCGGGTGGCCTCGCTCACCGGAGTCCGCGCGGTGGCGGCCCTGCTCGTGGTCGGCACGCACGCCGCCTACACCACCGGCAAGTACACCCACGGCTACTGGGGTCTGGTCGGTGCCCGGATGGAGATCGGTGTGCCGATCTTTTTCGTGTTGTCCGGCTACCTGTTGTTCCGGCCCTGGGTGAAGTCGGCCGCGACCGGCGGCACACCGCCGTCCTTGAGTCGTTATGCGCGGCATCGGGTTCGGCGAATCATGCCCGCCTACGTGGTCACCGTGCTGATTGCCTACGTGCTCTATCACTTCCGCGAGGCTGGACCCAACCCGGGGCATAGCTGGTTGGGGTTGATCCGCAATCTGACGCTCACCCAGATCTACACCGACGGCTACCTCGGTAAGTATTTGCACCAGGGGCTGACGCAGATGTGGAGCCTGGCGGTGGAGGCGTCGTTCTATGTGCTGCTGCCGGGTTTGGCCTACCTGCTGCTGGTATTGATGTGTCGGCGGCGGTGGCGGCCCAAGCTGGTGACAGCAACTATTCTGGCGCTAACGCTGATCAGCCCGGGGTGGCTGATCCTGGTGCACTGCAACCATCAGATCCCCGACGGTGCCCGATTATGGTTGCCGACCTACCTGGCTTGGTTTCTGGGCGGGATGTTGTTGACCGTGCTGCAAGAGGTGGGCGTCCGCTGCTATGCATTCGTGGCCATCCCGCTGGCAATCATTTGCTATTTCATCGTTTCCACGCCGCTGGGCGGTGCGCCCACCACCTCACCGGCGTCATTGCCCGAGGCGCTGTGGAAGACGGTCTTCTATGCGGTGATTGCCACATTAGCGGTGGCGCCGCTGGCGCTGGGGGACCAGGGCTGGTATTCGGGCCTGCTGGCCAGCCGGCCCATGGTGTGGCTGGGTGAGATCTCTTACGAGATCTTCTTGATCCACCTGATCACCATGGAGTTCGCGATGGTCTACATCGTGCGGGCGCATGTATACACCGGTCCGATGCTGAGTCTGTTCATCGCGACCATGGTGGTGACGATCCCGTTGGCGTGGCTGCTGCACCGGTTCACTCGGGTCCAGTCGGGTTAGAGTCCCACACGAGATTGTCGATTGATTTGTGGCCGGGCGGACCGCTGAAATGTCGGGATAGCTGCGGTCAGGCGCGCTCGAAGCACGATTGCAGCCGCGTCATCCACGGCTGGCGCCTCTGAGCCGCCCGTTCGACGACGCGGGACGAGGCGATTTGCCTCAATCGGGAACCTGGGTGAGTCGTAAGGTGAGTCGTAAAGGGGACCGCTCGTATGTGTATGAGCTGGTTGATTTTTAGCGGCGTGCCGACACCGGCGTCACGATAGGCACGACGAATTCTTCGATCATTGCCCGTTCGTCGGCCTCGTCCCGGCCGGGGAACATCAGCATGGAGATGATCACCCGCACCGCCCAACGGGCCCGCCGTTCCACCACTGCGGGCTCCTCGGGACCCAGTGAGTTCAGGAAGCCGGAAGCCAGCGCTTTGATCACCTCCGACTGCCCAGCCAGCTCACCACCGATCGGTAGCTGAGCCGATCCGAACCACGCTGCCAACGCAGGGTTTTCCCGAACCATCCGCAATGTCGCGACCATGCCCGCGATGAGCCGTTGCACAGGGTCCTCGACGCTGTGGATCAAATGCATGATCTCGGCGCCGAGCCGACGCGTCTCGCGATGCACATACGCGGTGCGCAGCGCCTCCCTACTGTCGAAGTACCGGTACAGCGTTGCGCGGGAACATCCGGCTGCCTTGGCGATTTCGTTCATGCCAACCGAATCGGGACCGTGTTCGGTGAAGAGTCGTTCGGCGGCGTCGAGGATCCGGTCGGCGGCCACCTCGGTGCGCCGCTCGCCCAGCCAGTCCATCAGGATCGGACCCGAATCGGCACCGACAACGGACGCCGCACATAGCTGCCGCCAGACCAGACAATGTGCTCGGTGTCGACCTCGAAATTCGGGCAACGGCTGAGTAATTCGGTCAAGGCGACCCGGGACTGCATCCGCGCCGCGGCGGCGCCCAGGCAATGGTGAGCGCCATGGCTGAATGTCAGAATGTTGCGCGGACACCGGCGTACGTTGAGTTCGCCTGCGTCGTCACCGTATTGGCGCTCGTCGCGGTTGGCCGACCCGTACAGCAGCAGGACTCGGCGACCGGCCGGGATGGTGGTTTCCTCGATGGTGACGTCGTGGGTGGCGGTGCGGGCCAGTCCCTGCGCGGGGGAGGTGAGCCGCAGCAGCTCATCGACGGCGTCGGGAATCATCGCGGGGTCCTCCACCAGCAGCTGGCGCTGGTCTGGCCGCTCCTGCAGCAACGGCATTGAGCCCCCGAGCATTCCGGTGACGGTGTCGTTGCCGCCGGTGACCATGGTGAAGGTGAAGCCGAGGATCGACAGCACGCCGGCTATGTCGCCGTCGGCGCCGACGCCCGCGGCCACCAGGTGCGAGATCGTATCGTCTTCGGGTTCGGTGCGGCGTCGCTCGATGAGCGCGGTGAAGTAGGCCATCATGGTGCCGACGGCATCGCCGACGGTCTCCAGTGCCCCGGCGATACCGCCCTCGGCCGTGTTCGCCGCGACAATGGCCTGGGTCCATCCGTCGAATTGAGCCCAATCTTCCTCGGGCACACCGAGATAATGCGCCACCACCATCGACGGCAGCGGCTTGAACAACTCGGTGACAATGTCGCCGCCGCCGTTGGTGCGGATTGCCTCGATCCGCTCTACCACGAATTCGCGCACCTTGGGTTCGACCGCCTCTACCTGGCGCGGGGTGAACCCACGCGACACGAGCTTGCGAAACTCGGTGTGCACAGGCGGATCCTGCATCACCATCGGCGGGTTGTCCCGCAGCCCGATCATGTCCAGGTCGCCGTAGTTGACAGTCAGGCCCTCGGCCGAGGAGAACGTCTGGTGGTCACGCGCGGCCGCCCATACGTCGGCGTGCCGGGACAGCACGTAGTAGTCGTCCTCCGGATGCCCCGAGGGCACGACGTGGTGCACGGGGTCGTGGTCGCGCAACGCCCGGTACATCGGCCAGGGATTGGACCAGGTCTCCGCGGTGGCCAGGACGAACTTCGCGGGAGCCTCGTGAGACACAACAGCTGTCATGTCTTACATCTACGACAGCGCGATTGATTTGTCAACCGATCTCGCGCCCGGAGGATCGATCAGATTCCCGACCCCGGATTAAGAATTCCCAACGGATCCAGCGCGTGCTTGATCCGCCGGTTCAGGTCCATCACGTCGGGTCCCAGGTATCCCTCGAGCCAGGGGCGCTTTAACCGGCCCACCCCGTGCTCACCCGTGATGGTGCCCCCGAGTTCGATGGCCAGGTCCATGATTTCGCCGTAGGCGAGGTGGGCGCGCTCCGCCATGGCGGCATCTGCGGGATCAAACACCAGTAGCGGGTGGGTGTTGCCGTCGCCGGCGTGCGCGATCACCGAGATCATCAGGTCCCGCTCCTCGGCGATCCGCGCGATTCCGGTCACCAACGCACCGAGCGCGGGCAGCGGCACCCCGACGTCTTCGAGCAACAACGATCCCTTGGCTTCCACGGCCGGAATGCAGAACCGCCGCGCGGCCACAAACGCCTCACCTTCGTCGGGGTCGTCGGTCGAAAACACCTCCAAAGCACCATTTTCGGCGAACACCGCGGCCATGATCTCAGCGTCTTCGGCGCCGGCGCGGCCCCGCTCGTCGGACCCGCCCACCAGCATCGCCGCCGCCGAGCGGTCTAGGTCCATCCGCAAGGTGTCTTCGACGGCGTTGATCGCGACCTGATCCATGAACTCCAGCATCGACGGGCGCAGTCGTGCGGTGACTCCGAGCACGGCATCGACAGCCGTTTCCACCGAAGCGAAGCTGGCCACCACCACGCTCGAGGTGTGCTGCGCCGGCAGCAGGCGCAGCGTCACTTCGGTGACCACTCCCAGCGTCCCTTCGCTGCCCACGAACAGCTTGGTAAGTGAAAGTCCCGCAACATCTTTCACTCGCGGGCCACCCAGCCGCACCGCGGTACCGTCGGCCAGAACCACCTGCATACCCAGCACGTAGTCGGTGGTGACGCCGTATTTCACGCAGCACAGCCCACCGGCGTTGGTGGCGATGTTGCCGCCGATGCTGCAGATCTCGTACGACGACGGATCCGGCGGATACCACAGTCCGTGTTCGGCGGCGGCCTGCTTGACTTCGGAGTTGAACAGGCCGGGCTGGCACACCGCGGTGCGGGTGACGGGGTCGATGGTGATATCGCGCATTTTCTCTGTCGAGAGCACGATCCCGTCGTCCACCGCCGTCGCCCCCCCGGACAGCCCGCTGCCGGCACCGCGCGGCACCACCGGAACCTTGTGCGCCGATGCCCACCGCAGCACGGTCTGCACCTCTTCGGTGTGGCGCGGCCGGACCACGGCCAGCGGCTTGCCCGCCGACGGATCCAGAGCCCGGTCCTGCCGGTAGCCCTCGGTCACCGCGGGGTCGGTGATCACCATTCCCTCAGGCAGCTCAGCAACCAGGTCGTCTAGCACGCTCACCGGGCCGATCCTACGTCGCGGAGTCGGTTGCGAGGGCGGGGACGAAATCGGGCGCGCAATCGAGTTCCCACAACGACGACAGCCCGAGGCAGAGCAGCCCGGTCACCAGGATCGGCAGCGACAGCACCAGGAACGCCACCTGGAGTCCGGCCGCGTCGGTCAACGGCCCAGCCAGCAGTAGGCCCAGCGGTCCCGCGGCGAAGGCCATCGATGCCATCACGCCGACCACCCGGCCCCGCAGGTGCGCCGGCGCTCGGGTCTGCACGATGTAGGCGTAGATCGGCTGGATCGGCCCGTACACCAGGCCCACCAGCGCAACCAGCGCCAGGATCACCGGCAGTGGCGGCAGCAACGCGATCGCGGTCGTGACAGTCCCGAAGGTGAGCACCGCGGTCAGCATGATCACCCGCCGCGGCACCCGTTTGGCCAGTGCCACATAGCCCAGCGCGCCCAGCAGGCCCCCGACCGACAACGCCATCAGCACCGAACCCAGCTGGCCCGGCTGATGCCGGTCGCTGAAGTACTTCGGGAACAACACGGTCTCCATCGGCAGATACAGCGCCGTGACTGTCAGGTCGATCAGCGCCAACGTGCGCAGCACCCGCAAACTCCACACAAAGCGCAGCCCGTCGGCAATGCCCGACCTCAGTCCCTGTGGTCGGTTCGCGTGCAGCGGCTTGCCGGCACCCTCCAGCCGCAGCACCGAGATCGCCAGGATGGAAATCGCGAAGGCGCCGGCGGTGATCCACATTGTGGTGACCCCGCCTACCGTCGCGATCATCAGCCCCCCAATCCCCGGGCCCACCATGAATGCCAGGTTCAGGATTGCCTCGTAGCTGCTGTTGACGCGGTCAAGTGACCAGCCGGCCCGGGCGGCGGCCTCGGGCAGCATGGACAGGCGGGCGGTGATGCCGGCCGGGTCGAACGCGGCCGCGCACGCGGCCAGCACCGCCAGTACCGCGACGTTGACGGCATCGGCGCCGAATACCCATGCCACCACTGGGACCCCGGCCACAGCCAGGCCGGACAGGGCGTCTGCCACCATCGACACCCGTCGACGCCCGAAGTAGTCGACCGCGGTTCCGGCGACAAGCGTGGAGAACAGCAACGGCAGGGTCGTGGCGCCGGCCACTATCGAGGCCTGGCCGGCGCTGCCTTGGCGCTGCAACACCAGCCAGGGGAAGGCGACGATTGAAATGCCGTCGCCGGCGCACGCCATCAGACTGGCAAAGAGGACGAGGATCACCGGGCCGCGACTGTTGCTGTTCATCAGATATCGCGGCCGAATCTAACGTCAATCCGCAATCGGCACCATCGAATTTCTTGCCCGTTCCAAGCACTAGGCGGGATGTATGCAGGATGTAGTTGTGCTTCCTCACCCGAACACCGGACAGGCGTTCAGCTCGCCCGTCGCGCCCGGCTCCGGATGGCCGGGCGACCAAGCAACCCCACATACGCCGGTGGCCGCTGATGCGGCACACGTTCTCAAGTTGGCCGACGCGGCGCACGACATCGCCGAACTGGATGCGGCGATCAGCGTGTGTCGCGCCTGTCCGAGGTTGGTCGCCTGGCGCGAGGAGGTCGCGGTCACCAAGCGCCGCTCGTTCGCCGACCAGCCCTACTGGGGTCGTCCGGTGCCCGGCTGGGGTGCTCAGCGCCCGCGGCTGCTGATCGTCGGGCTGGCCCCAGCCGCCAACGGGGCCAACCGGACTGGCCGGATGTTCACCGGCGACCGCTCCGGCGACCAGTTGTACGCGGCGTTGTACCGGGCCGGGTTGGTGAATCAGCCGACTGCGGTCGACGCCGCGGACGGGCTGCGCGCCAAGCAGATTCGTATCGTCGCACCGGTACGGTGTGCGCCGCCGGCCAATGCGCCGACGCCTGCCGAGCGCGACACCTGCGCGCCCTGGCTGGCGGCGGAGTGGCGGCTCGTCGCGCCAGAGGTGCGGGTACTGGTGGCACTCGGCGGGTTCGCCTGGCAGATCGCGCTCCGACTGGCCGGCGCGGGCCGGACGGGCCGAGCCAAATTTGGGCATGGCGCCGTCGTCGAATTGCCGAACGGCTTGCGACTGGTCGGCTGCTACCACCCAAGCCAGCAGAATATGTTCACCGGTAGGTTGACTCCGGCAATGCTCGACGACGTCTTCGCGGACGCTAAGAAGCTGGCAGGGATTGATTAATGGTCGAGAGGGTATTGGTCTCCGGGGCCAGTGTTGCGGGTCTGACCGCGGCGTACTGGCTGGACCGCAACGGCTATGCGGTCACTGTGGTGGAGCGGTACCCCGGACTGCGGCCGGGTGGTCAGGCGATCGACGTGCGCGGCCCGGCGCTGGAGGTGCTGGGCCGGATGGGTCTGCGCGCGCCCGCCGAGGATTGCAAGACCCGAATCCGAGGTTCCTCGGTGGTCGACCGGGACGGCAACGTGTTGTCCGAGGACACCGAGTCGACGCCGACGGGCGGGCTGATCGACAATCCCGACATCGAGCTGCTGCGTGACGACCTCGTCGAATTGCTGTATGACGAAACGAAATTGAAGTCCGAATTCCTGTTCGACGACACCATTGTCGCGCTGGACAACCTGGGTCCTGGCGTAGGGGTCACTTTCGAACGTGAGGAGCCCCGCACCTTCGAACTTGTGATTGGGGCCGACGGTCTGCACTCCAACGTGCGCAGGCTGGTCTTCGGGCCAGAGGAGCGGTTCATCAAGCGGCTGGGTACTTTCGCGGCGATCTTCACCGTGCCCAACTTCTTGAACCTGGACTACTGGCAGATGTGGCACTACGGCGACTCCACCATGGCCGGGGTCTACAGCGCGCGCCGCAACTCCGAGGCCCGGGCCATGCTGGGCTTCATGGATCCCGAGCTGCGAATTGATTATCGCGACGTCGAATCTCAGTTCGCCGAGCTGGAGCGGCGAATGGCAGATGATGGCTGGGTGCGCCCGAAACTGCTGGAGCTGATGCGCTCGGCGCCCGACTTCTACTTCGACGAGATGTCGCAGATCGTGATGGACCATTGGTCGATCGGGCGGGTGGCGTTGGTGGGCGACGCCGGGTATTGTGCGTCGCCGTTGTCCGGTCAGGGCACCAGCCTGGCCCTGCTGGGTGCAACCATCCTGGCCGGTGAGCTCAAGCTAGCCCGTACCGACCACGGGCTCGGATTCGCGAACTACTTCAAGCGGTTTCACGCCTACACCGAGCGCACCCAATTCCTAGCCTCTGACAACATCCCTGGTGGCGCGCCGATATCGCAGGAGCAGTTCGAGATGATCGTGAACTCGATCACGCTGATGAACTACTGAACGAGCCCCGCAGCGGCGCCTGGGATGGGAACGGGAAGGCGCCCTGGGGAAGGATCGCGCCGCCGCACGCGTTGACCTCAGCGTGCGACTTTCTGTACTAGACCTTGTCCCGGTTCGCTCTTTGCAGTCCACCGGGGAGGCGCTGGCGGCTACGGTGTCGCTGGCGCAGACGGCCGACCGGCTCGGGTTCACCCGTTATTGGCTGGCTGAACACCACAACATGCCGTCGGTGGGCGCGACCAGCCCGCCGGTGCTGATCGCCTACCTGGCGGCGCAGACCACCCACATTCGGCTGGGCTCGGGCGGGGTGATGCTGCCCAACCACGCCCCGCTGGCTGTCGCGGAGCAATTCGCGCTGCTGGAGGCCGCCGCGCCGGGCCGGATAGACCTGGGCATCGGCCGCGCCCCCGGCTCGGACCCGGTGACTTCGTACATGCTGCGGGCCGGCCGCGACGACCGCGACATCGAGAACTTCCCGCAGTATCTCGACGATGTCGCCGCGCTGATGAGCGGCAGCGGTGTGCGCCTGGAGCTGCGTTCCGGTGACTACACGCTCAAGGCCACCCCAGCCGCGCGAAGCGAGCCCAAACTATGGCTGCTTGGTTCGTCGATGTACTCGGCGCAGCTGGCCGCGGCCAAGGGGCTGCCCTACGTGTTCGCTCACCACTTTTCCGGGCAGGGCACTGAGGAGGCGCTTGCGTACTACCGCAAGAACTTTCGGCCAAGCGACCTGACCCACGAGCCAGTGACCTTCCTGACGGTGAACGCTTCAGTTGCCGAAACGCGGGACGAGGCAATAGCTTTGATGTTGCCTAATCTGCAGATGATGGCGCGGCTGCGCACCGGTCAGCCCCTGGGCCCGGTGCAGCTCGTCGAAGAAGCTCAGCAGGCTACCCTGACACCGCAACAGCAGCACATTGTGGATAGTGGCATGCGCCGTGCTGTCGTTGGTGGACCCGCTGAGGCTGCCGACCAAATACGTTCGCTGGCTGAGCATTTCGGTGTCGACGAGGTGATGGTGCACCCGGTTGCCTCGGCACGGCGCGGCACCGACCCGGCGACCGCTCCGGCCAGGGTGAGCACGCTGGAGCTGCTCGCCAAGGAACTGTTCTAGCTGCGTTGCTGCTCAGGTTTCTTCGAGGCTGGGCCGGGCGCATTCGACAAAATCCACTCCCGCAGGTCGTTGCCGGGCAGCGGCGGACTGTGCACGAAGCCCTGAGTGATGGTGCAGCCGTACTGCCGCAGCGCCCGCAGCGTCACCTCGTCCTCGACGCCCTCGGCGACCAGATCGGCGCCTAGGCTTTCGGCCAGCGCCACGGTGGACCGCACGATGGCGACCGAGCGGGGGTCCTGGGCCAGGCGCGCCACGAACACCCGGTCCAGCTTGAGTTCGTCCACCGACACGTCCTGCAGCCGCGCCAGCGACGACCAGCCGGTGCCGTAGTCGTCCAGCGAGATGCGCACGCCCAGTTGCTGTAACGCGGCGACGGTGTTGCGGGACCGCGCCGAGTCCACCAGCGTGCTTTCGGTGATTTCGATGATCAGCGAGTCGGCGGGCAGGCCATGGGTGCGCAGTTGCCGCTCGATGCTGCCGACGAGGTCGAGGTCGAGCAGGTTGGTGGTGGACAGGTTCACCGCGATGGTTAGGGGCAAACCCTCCTCGCGCCAGGCCCGGGCTTGTTTGAGTGCGAGGTCGACGGTGCGGTTGGCGACCTTGCGCATCAGCCCGGCGCGTTCAGCCGCGGGCAGGAATTCCTCGGGCAGCAGTAAACCGCGGGCGGGATGGTGCCAGCGCAGGAGCGCCTCGACGCTGTGCACGCTGCCGTCTTGGGCGTTGATCTTGGGCTGGTAGTGGCAGGTTAGTTCGGAGCCGTCGGACAAGGCGGCGCTAAGTTCCTCGATCAAACTGGGATCGTTTTCGCGATACAGCTCGAACGCCGTGTCATAAACCGAGATCTTGCTGCGGGCCGACTTGGCATGCGGCAGCGTGATTTCCGCGCGGTTCAGCAGTTCCTGTGGATGGTCGCAGTGGTCGGGGAACAGGGCAATCGCAATTCGCGCGTCGACCGCAACGGTCACCGGGTCCAGGGCAAATGGCTCATCGAGCGCCTCGAGCAGTCGGCCGGCCTGGGCGCGCGCGGCGACGAGGTCTGCGCCGTCGGCGAGCAGGATCGCGAATTGGTCGTCCCCGACACGAGCGAGCAGGTCGTCGCGACGTACGTTCTGGGACAGTCGATTTGCGGCCTGACGCAATAGTTCGTCGCCGAACCGTGGACCAACAGTGTCGTTGATCTCGTGAAATTCGTGCAATTGCAACAGTAGGAGTGCGCGGCGGGGCGGTGGCCGTGTGGGCAGCGGCGGCCCGACGACGGGTGTCCGGGGCGGGGAGACGGGTACCTCGGTCAGCGCGGTGGCCAGCGACCGCCGGTTGGGCAGGGTGGTCACTTCGTCGGTCATGGCGTGCAGGTGATTTTCGGCCAGGCTGCTGACTTCGCGGAACGTCACCGAAAACCGGGCTGCCACGGCGATCAGGCTGAGGGCGGCCAACAATGGTGCGACGTGGGACTGGTGGTCCACCGCCGTCACCGCGAGCGCGACGACAGTGCACGACACCGGAGCGGCGTAGTAGCCGAGTCCGCGTCGCGGCGACGGTGGGTTCGAGGACCACGCCGTCCAGGCTGCCATCGCCAGCAACAGCGACGATGCTGGCCAGCAGGCGTCCAGTAGGGTGCCGACGCGGTATTCGCTGGCCGAGGTCTCGAACAGATACACCGTGTCCGCGGCCGCGAAGAGTACGAAGCCGGCCACCAGCAGGCTCCAGCGGGACTCGTGGCGCCAGCCCAGGATCGGCAGCATCCCGGCTGCCAATGCCAGCAGTACCAGGTCGAACCATGGGTAGACCAGCCCCACCAGCACAGTGGCCGGTGTCCGCGCGGCGGCTGCTTGAATCGGGCCGGCGGTCAGGGCCGTTGCCACCGAGGCCATAGCCAGACCGCACACGACCGAGTCGAGCCGGACGGCCAGCGGAACCCGTTTGAGCCGCGCCCGCATCAACAGCAGCAGACCGGCATAAACCAGCGGATAGAACGCTAGGTAGGCCGGATCGGCGATCGACGGCGACTGACCGGCGGTTACCCATCGGGCGTAGATGACGTCACCTAGTCCCGAACAGGCCATCCCGGCCGCAATCAGAATCCACGCCGTGCGATCGGCTTTCACGCGGTGGGCTCGGATTGCGACGAGCAACGCGGCGAACAAGTTCAGCCCGGGGTAGAGGACGTTGGCGAAGAACGGGGTGTGCGCGGCGTGCGGGTGGGGCAGGCACGACGCGGCGAATACGAGCACACCGATGGTCAACGCTGCCAAGGAAATTCGGATGCTCACGGGTGGCCAACGAACGCTGGGGAGCATGTCGTGTAGATGGTCCGACGACGTCTTGGCCGCGTCAGCGAGCGGCCTGATGGTGCGGGCCAGGGCGGCACTACCTGGCGGGGCCGGACGGCGGCTGCGTACGAGGCCACTCTCGAGGCGGTCCTGGATCGCCGTGATCGCCGAGCCGGACAGCTCAGGCAATGCGTAGGGCAGCGGAAGATCGGGAACAAAGCTGCGAATGCAGTGCCCGCCTTCACGTTTGGCCGCATACATGGCAAGGTCGGCGTGCCGCAGCAGCTCGTCCACGGTGGCTTTCGACTCCGCGACCGCGACGGTGAACCCGATACTGGGGCGGACAACCAGGGGTACGCCGTCGATCACGATTGCCGCATCGAACGACTCGAGTACCCGCTGCGCGGCGGCGTGGGAGTCGGCGAGTGGGCCTTCCAGGAGTACGGCGAATTCGTCGCCGCCAAGCCGCGCGACAGTCTCGCTGCCGCCGAGTGTGGCAGTCAGCCGCCCGGCCACCCGGACCAGCAGCTCGTCGCCGGCCGGATGGCCCAGGGCGTCGTTGACCGACTTGAAGTCGTCGAGATCCAGACACATCACCGCGATCGGGGTGGCGTCGTGACGTCGCCGCTCGACGGCTTCTTCCAGACGGTGCAGGAAGTTGGCCCGGTTGGCCAGCCCGGTCAGGCTGTCCCGGAAGGCTTCCTGAGCCACCTCGGTAAGCAGCCCCTGGTTTTCGACGAGGACGACGAGTTGGCGGACCAGTACCGCGCTCACCAGGATGCCGAGACCGACTAGCAGTGGTCCGTGTTGCATCCGGTGCAGCGCGTGACCGAGCCCGACTGCGGCGGCCAGCAGTAGCGGCAGGTAGGGCAACCACAGCCGGATCCGGGAGGTGATCTCGTCCAGGTTGGTCGCGGTCGGGGACTCTTGGGTACTCACGAGTCCTGCCAGCGCCACCAGTCCCAAGCCCGCGACACGGCTTACGTCGACCAGATCGCCGGTGTGATAGCTGCCGGCTCCGGTCTGGAACAGCACCAGCAGGTCGGCCAGCATGATGGTGGTGATTCCGCCGGACAGCAGGCTGATGCTGCGGCGACCGCCGGGACGGCCCCGCGACAACACCAGGATGGAGATCGTCATCAGCGTGACGTCGGTGATGACGTGCACCACTGTGCCGGGACGCGAGCTGTTTTCGGTCTGGAGCAATTTGTCCAGGACGAACACCCACGACGCCACGAACAGTGAGGTCGATACGATGATGCCGTCCAGCACCAGACGCCAGAGGTTGTGGCCCGCGGGGTTGGCCAGCAGCGCCAGAGCGATCAGAACACCGATCGGGAACAAAGCCAGCACGAACTCCGCCGCCGCGGGATGATTGGCGTGGTCGAGTTCGGTTCGTACGTCCAGAGTCGCCCAGATGATCTCGCCGACTACCCAGCCGGTCAACGCAACGACCATCGATACCCAGCCGAATCGTCGGCGTCCGACGGCATGCCGCGCCGCCTGCCCGGCGCAGCCCGCCGCAAAGAGCAGGCAGAGGATCGTCACGACCTGCACGAACGGCCGGGTGGCGTAGGGGCCTTGCCAGCCCAGCAGCGACGAAGGGACCACCAGCGCCGCCGCCAGCGCATAACCACCGACCACTGCGGCGCTGACGCCCATCGTCAGCCCGGTGAGCGGGCACGGTAATCCCGTCCAGCGCTTCATTCCCTGCTCCAGCTAACCCTTCACGCGCTCGCCGGCGAGGTACCAGAAAGGTTCACCGCGCGCTCCCACAGAATAAACCGCTGGACTGCATATCTACCTCATAACTGACGCGGATTCAGCCATCGGATGGATTTTACGACCAGCCGAACGATTAACCGGCGGTGTCGATACGGGCCAGCGCTTCGCGCAGGATGCGTCCACTGGCCTCTCGATCGGGATCTCGGCGCATAACCATGCCCTTGGCTAGCGCGAGCTTGTCGCCGTTGCGTCGCGGCAATACGTGTAGGTGGATGTGGAACACCGTCTGGAACGCGGCGCTGCCGTCGTTGATCGCGATGTTGGTGGCGTCGGCCAATTCGGTCGTCTTGGCGGCCCGCGCGATGCGCTGGCCCATGGTGATCATCCCGGCCAGCGTCTGCGGTGGCGTGTCGTCGAGGTCCACGCTGTGCCGTTTGGGAATCACCAGGGTGTGGCCGCGGGTGAACGGGCGGATATCGAGGATCGCCAGGTAGTCGTCATCTTCACAGATCCGGATGGCCGGAGCCGTCCCGGCCACGATCGCACAGAACACGCAGGGCATGTCGCCAACGGTAACCGTACGCCGGGATACGCTGCGGCAGTGGACCCTAGCGATGTCGCGTTCGCCGGCGCCGCCGAGCAGGCCCGCATGCTGGCCGACGGCGAGATCACCGCACCCGAGCTGCTCGAGGTCTATCTGGAGCGCATCGAGCGGCTGGACAGCGAGCTGCGCGCCTACCGAGTGGTGCGTCAGGACGCCGCCCGCGAGGAAGCAGAGATTGCCCAGCAGCGCTTGGACGCCGGGGTGCGCCGCCCGCTGCTCGGGGTGCCGATCGCGATCAAGGACGACGTCGACGTCGGCGGTGAGGTCACCACTTATGGCAGCGGCGGCCACGGACCCGCGGTCAAAGACGATGCCGAGGTCGTCCGCCGGCTGCGTGCCGCGGGCGCGGTCGTCATCGGCAAGACCGCGGTACCCGAGCTGATGATCATGCCGTTCACCGAGTCGCTGACATTCGGCGCGACCCGCAATCCGTGGAACCCCCGCCGGACGCCCGGTGGCAGCAGCGGGGGCAGCGCGGCGGCGGTCGCCGCCGGCCTAGCGCCGATCGCGCTGGGCTCCGACGGTGGCGGGTCGATCCGCATCCCGGCGACTTGGTGCGGCTTGTTCGGTCTGAAGCCGCAACGCGACCGGGTCTCACTGGAACCGCACGACGATGCCTGGGAGGGACTCAGCGTCAACGGTCCGATCACCCGCTCGGTGTTGGACGCGGCGCTGTTCCTGGATGCGACGACCACAATGCCCGGACCCGAAGGCGGGTTCGCCGCCGCCGCGGCACGGCGGCCGGGGCGGCTGCGGATCGCGTTGAGCGCCAAGGTGCCGACGCCGATGCCGGTCCGGGTCGGCGCGGCGCAGCGCAACGCGCTTGAGCAGGCGGGAGCATTACTGCGCGATCTGGGGCACCAGGTGATCGATCGCGACCCGCAGTACCCACCGTCGCTGTACGCAAACTATCTGCCGCGCATGCTGCGTGGCATCAGCGACGACGCCGACGCGCAGGCCCACCCGGAGCGGCTCGAGGCGCGCACCCGCAACATCGCCCGGATGGGTTCGTTCTTCTCCGACCGGCGGATGGCGGCGTTGCGGGAGTCTGAGGTCGGGCTCAGCGCGCGGATCCAGTCGGTGTTCGACGACGTTGACGTCGTCGTGACGCCGGGCTGCGCGGCCGGTCCGTCCCGCATCGGGGCGTACCAGCGCCGCGGTGGGATCTCGACGTTGTTGCTTGTCGGACAGCGTGTTCCGTATCAGCAGGTCTGGAATCTCACCGGCCAACCCGCCGCGGTGGTGCCGTGGGACTTTGACGACGACGGCCTGCCCATGTCGGTGCAACTGGTCGGTCGGCCTTTCGACGAGGCGACGCTGCTGTCGCTGTCGGCCCAGATCGAGGCCGCTCGGCCGTGGGCGCAGCGACGTCCGCCGGTGTCATGAGGCGGCCAGCGCCAACGCCTTAACGTTGAGGCCGTGGAGCGCAACATCGACGACCTGCTCGACGGCTTGGACGGCGTGCAGCGCGCCGAGCGCGCCGAGTTAGTGAATTGGCTGCTGGAGCAAGGCATCACCGCCGAGGAGATCCGAACGACCAGCCCGCCCCTGCTGCTGGCGAGCCGGCACCTGATCGGTGACGACGGCACCTACGTGTCCACCCGCGAGATCAGCGAGAGCCGCGGCGTCGATCTGGAGTTGCTGCAGCGGGTGCAGCGTGCCATCGGGCTGGCCAGGGTCGACGATCCGGATGCGGCGGTGCATCTGCGCGCCGACGTCGAGGCTGCGGCCAATGCGCAGCGCTTCGTCGACATCGGCCTGCCGCCCGACCAGGTGGTGACCGTGGTGCGCGTGCTCGCCGAGGGCCTGTCGCACGCAGCCGAGGTGATGCGGTACACGGCACTGTCGGCGATCATCCGCCCGGGGGTCACCGAGTTGCAGGTCGCCCAGGCGTCTAAGGCGCTGGTCGGTCAGATCGTGCCGCTGCTCGGCCCGATGATCCAGGACATGTTGTTCATGCAGCTGCGGCACATGATGGAGAACGAAGCCGTGAATGCCGGCGAACGTGCCGCCGGCCAGCCGTTGCCGGGCGCGCGCTGGGTCAGCGTTGCTTTCGCCGACCTGGTCGGGTTCACCAAGTTGGGCGAAGTGGTTTCCGCGGAGGAGTTGGGTCAGTTGGCGGGCAGGTTGGCCGATCTCGCGCGGGACATGACCGCGCCGCCGGTCCGGTTCATCAAGACGATCGGCGACGCGGTGATGTTCGTCTGTCCCGATCCGGCGCCGTTGCTGGACACCATGGTCAAGCTGGTCGAGGCGGTGGACACCGACGACGAGTTCCCGCGTCTTCGTGCCGGAGTGGCCTGCGGCATGGCGGTGAGCCGGGCCGGGGACTGGTTCGGCAGCCCGGTCAACGCGGCAAGCCGGGTGACCGGCGCGGCCCGGCCTGGCACGGTACTGGTCGCCGAGTCGGTCCGCGATGCGATGGAAGCAGCCGGCGACGGCGAGGCCTTCCAATGGTCTTTCGCCGGCGGTCGGCGTCTCAAGGGCATCAAGGGAGAAACCAAAGTGTTCCGGATTCGGCGGGCCTAGCTCGCGCAGTAGGGCAGGCCCGGCGCGACTCTGGGGGCGTGCCGACTCCGTCTTACGCGGGTCGGACGCGGCCGGGCTTTACCCGTCTTCCGGCACTTGAGATTCGGTCACTTCCGGGCCTGCTTCGCTCCCAAAAATACAACCGGAATTTGCTGATGGCAACGCCCTTTACTGGATGTCAACCCCGCTGGGACCCGGCTGGTCCGCGGTCGCGCCGTTCACCCGCGGCGAAACTTGCGCACATCCGGCTGTAACGGTGTAATCATGTAATCATGAACATTCATCATCATGGTCGCCGGCACGGGCGGCCCGGCGGCTGGCAGCAGGCCGACCAACCTGACGCGGGAGGCGCGGCGGAATGGTTTGCCGGCCGCCTACCCGAAAGCTGGTTCGACGGCGACCCCGCGGTCGTCGTCGATCGGGAGGAGATCACCGTCGTCGGGCGGCTCACGGTTCCCGACGGCGGCGAGGAGGAAAGCGCCGCACGCGCCGAGGGCCGTGTTTCGCGATTCCGCGAGGAAACCCGCTCGGAGCGGATGGCCATCGCCGAGGAGGCGCAGGCCCGTTACGGACGCAAGGTGTCCTGGGGCGTCGAGGTCAACGGCGAACGAAAGTTGTTCACCCACATCGCTGTTCCGGTGATGACGCGGCTGCGGCAACCGGAGCGTCAGGTGCTCGACACGCTGGTCGATGCCGGCGTCGCCCGCTCCCGGGCCGACGCGTTGGCGTGGTCGGTCAAACTGGTCGGTGAACACACCGAGGAATGGCTGGCCAAGTTGCGCACCGCCATGTCGGCAGTCGATGATCTACGCGCGCAGGGACCCGATCTCTCGACCTGACAAGGGTTGGATACCGAGCGGGCGCTATTTCTCTTTGTTCTCTTTGTTGATGTTGGCGATGATCCTGTCCACGATCTGACTGCCCTGATCGCTGATCTGATAGCCGCAGGCGTTGATGTCGACGATCACGTTGTTCGCCAAGCCCATTGCCCGCTGACACTCCCAGCCGTCGGCGCCCTCCTGGGTGTCCATGATGGTGATCTTCGGCGGTGCGCCCTGCACGTCGGCGAACGTCCAGCGGTAGGTCTTCGACTTGCTGGTGACAGTTAGCGTGTTGCCCGCGCAGCTCTTCCATTTCGTCAGCGAACTGTCCATGAATGCGCGGGCCTTCTCGGCCGTCGGGAACGCGACGGTGGCCTGCACCACCCAGTGCTTGTAGTCCTCGTCAGGCTCGGCCAGCTGCACCGCGCTGATCCCGGTATACCCGGTGCCGGCGAACACCGGCGCCGCACCGACATACCGTGCTCCCCGGCAGTCGGGCGCCGACAGCGTTACGTCTGAGGTGTCCATTGATGTCAGGGTCTTACCGGCTTGCATCGTCGACGAGCCCATCACCGAGTTGATGTCCGACGTGCTCAGCAGCAGCGCATTGAGCCGATCCTCGGCGATCGGCTTCTGCTTGCGGGCCGGTTCGGGCCGAGTCGCCAGATAGATACCGATGCCACCGGCTACGAGTGCGACGGCGATGATGACGGCGGCGATGATGGGCCACGGGTTGCGCTTTTTCGGCGGCACCGGCGGCTGGTTCCAGCCAGGGACCGGACCCGACGGCGGATACGGGATCGGTGTGCTGGGCGGGCTGCCGCCCGGGTAGTACCCGGGATTCTGCGGTGGCGGGTTCGGTGCCGAGATCGGACCGCTCGACGCGCCCCAGCCGGGGTTGCCCGCCGCAGCCGGCGGCCGCTGCTGCGGGACTGGTCCTGACGAGCCGGGCGCGCCGCCGTACTGAGGGGGCCCGGGCCGCGGAGCCGGCGGCGGGGTCGTCGACCGCGGAATAGGGGTGGACCGCGGCGGTGGAGTGGAGCGCGGCGGAGACATCGCGCCGGCCGGCATCGTCGGCGGCACTACCGTTGCTGGGGGACCAGGCAGTGTGGCTTCCTGGCTGCGGCGGACGATCTTGTCGGCATGGTCCTGGTCGGGGTCGCTGAGTGCCTCGTGCGCTGCTAGGGCGAAGTCGCCGGCGCTGGCGTACCGATCCTCGGGCTTTTTCGCCATGCCGCGAGCGATGACCGCGTCGAATGCTTTCGGAATGCCGGCGCGGGCGGTGCTGGCCTGCGGGACGGGATCCCGCAGGTGCGCCGTCACCAAAATCCCGGCGCTATCTGCCCGGTAAGGCGGCCCACCGGTCAGGCACTCGTAGAGCACGCAGGCGAGTGCGTAGATGTCGGCGCGGTAGGTGACCTCATCGCTCGAAAAGCGTTCGGGCGCCATGTATTTCCAGGTGCCCACCGCGGTGCCCAGTTGAGTCAGCTTCTCGTCGGTGGTGGCGCTGGCAATGCCGAAGTCGACCAGGTAAGCGAAGTCGTCGCGCGTGATCAGGATGTTGGGTGGCTTGACGTCGCGGTGCATTACCCCCGCCGCGTGGGCGGCGTCGAGGGCCGAGGCGATCTGGGTGATGATGGCCACCGCGCGCGGCGGCGTCAGCGGGCCGAACCGCTTGAGCAGGCTGTCCAGGTCGGTGCCCTCGATCATGCGCATCTCGAGGTACATCTGTCCGTCGATTTCGCCGTAGTCGTGGATCGGCACCACATGCGGTTCCATCAATCGGCCCGCGATGCGGGCCTCGCGCTTCATGCGTTCACGGAAGACGGGGTCTTTGCTGAACTCGGCTGTCATCAACTTGACGGCCACCGTCCACTCCTTGACGGTGTGCTCGGCCTCGTAGACCTCGCCCATTCCGCCGCGGCCCAGTAATCGCTTCAGGTGATAGGGCCCGAACATCGACCCCACCCGCGAGCCCTGTGTGTCGCTCATCGCTGATCCTCCCAATCACCCCTCGCTGCCGCCGACACTATCAACAACACCGAGGTAAATTGCCAAATAGCTTCAGCTGGCGGACGAAGCGGTGATGCGTCGAAAGGCGATAGGAGCTGCCGATTCGGGTTGGCGTCAAAGTCTGCTCAGGAGTGCGAACCCCACCACTTGAAAATTTGGTCGAGGCTGGGGCCCTGGGGCTTGCCGGAGACGAGCGCGAACACTAACGTCTGCTCGTTGCTCCACATCACCTGTGGGTCGCCTTGGTAGTTGCCGCACGCCATCTGACCGAGGATGGTTTTCGGGTCTTTGGTGTGCCACCAGGTGGTTGGGGATGCCTTGCCGCCGGGACACTGCTGGACCGTGAAGGTTCCGATGAAACCGCTGAACGCGTTCTTTACCGCGGTGAGATCGGCGAACAACCCATACGCCGAGACCCTGGGGCCGTTGCTGTCGGTGTTTTGCCCGCAGGTCACCGAAACCAGTGCTCCCGGCATCGTCTTGTCGTCGTTCTTGCAGGATCCGGCGGGATATCCGGCAGGTAGCGAACTCAGCAGGCGCGCCTGGGCCGCGGAAGAACTCGACGACGGTGTACGCGTCGTCGGCGCAGTGGTGGAGTCGGTGGTGCGGGTCGTCGTGCGGGTTGTGGTCGTCGAGTGTCCGCTCGCCTGAGCACTGCCGTCGTCCTTGGTGGCCGCCCAGATGCCGATGGCGCCCACGATGAGCAGCAGCACCAGCGCCGCTACGCCGGCGACGATCGCCCAGTGGTTGCGTCCGGGTGCCGCGGGCTGCCATGGAGCCGGTCCGCGCAATGGCGGTGCTACGGGTGCGCCGGGCGGTGTACCGCCGGCCCAATGCGCCGACGCCGGTGAACCGGGTGCGGGCGGCGGCGCGCCGGGGATGGGTCCACTGGGTACAAGCGCGGGCGCCCAGGTCGGGCGAGCACCCGCGGAACCCGTTGGGGCAGCAGGCATCTGCGGGGGGAGCGGCGCACGGGGGCCGGGCGGTGGGGGGCGCTGGCCGGACGGCGGGTGGTTCGAGGGCGGCGGTACCGTCTGCACCGGACCAGACCGCCGGGGCGGGGGTGGCTGCGGTGGTCGCGGATGCTGCACGGTCGTCGGATCGACGAACCGCTCGGGCAACGCCGTTTCCTGGGAGCGGCGCACAATGTCGGAGACCCGGTCGCGGTCGGGGTCGCTGAGCGCATCACGCGCGGCACGGGCGAGTTCGCCGGCGCTGGCGTAACGATCCGCCGGGCGCTTGGCCATGCCGCGGGCGATCACCGCGTCCAGCGCCTGAGGAATGCCTTCGCGCGCCGCGCTGGGCCGCGGGATTGGGTTCATCATGTGTGCGCTGATCAGCACGCCGGCGCTGTCGGAAGGGTAGGGCGCGGTGCCGGTCAGGCACTCATAGAGCACGCAGGCCAGCGAGTAGACGTCGGCCCGCAGGGTCACCTCGCTGTCACTGAACCGTTCGGGGCCCATGTATTTCCAGGTGCCCACCGGGGCGCCCAGCTGGGTGAGCTTCTCCTCAGTCTTGGCGCTGGCGATGCCGAAGTCGACCAGGTAGGCGAAGTCGTCGCGAGTGATCAGGATGTTGGGCGGTTTGACGTCGCGGTGTGTCACGCCGAGCGCGTGCGCGGCGTCCAGCGCCGAGGCGACCTGGGTGATGATGGCGATCGCGCGCGCGGGCGGCAGCGGGCCATAGCGCTGCAGCATGTCGTCGAGATCGTCGCCTTCGATGAGGCGCATCTCGAGGAACATCTGGCCGTTGATCTCGCCGTAGTCGTGGATCGGTACGACGTGCGGCTCCTGCAGCCGACCGGCGATACGGGCTTCGCGCTTCATCCGTTCCCGGAACACCGGATCTTTGCTGACGGTTTCCGACATCAGCTTGACGGCAACCGTCCACCCTTTGACGGTGTGCTCAGCCTCGTAGACCTCGCCCATCCCGCCGCGACCGATCAATCGGGTGAAGCGGTAGGGCCCGAACATCGACCCCGCACCAGAGTCTGGTGCCTGGCTCATTCCGCCCCCCGCCGGCCGGCCGGGGCGATCAGCCGTATTTGGTCCACCAGGTGTGCAGTTCCTCAAGGGTGGCGGGATCACCGAACACGTCGCTCAGCATGAGCTTGCCCTCGGTGCTCCAGATCACGTTGGGGTGGTTCTTGTAGGTGCCGCAGGCGATCATGCCGGCGGTGACGGTCGGGTCGCGGTCGTAATGCCAGCCACCCGGCGACGCGCCCTCGCCGGGGCAGTTCGTCAGCTGCACCGCGTTGATGTCGTCTTGGAACGACTGCTTGAGCGCGGCCAGGTTGGGGTAGAGCCCGTAGATCGCGTGGCTCGGCCCACCCGGGTTGGTGTTTTGCCCGCAGGTGATCATCGCCTGCGAAGTGCTCCACACGGTGTTCGGCTTCGGAGTGGTCGTGGTGCACACGCCCGGGGCGTAGCCGGACGGCAGCATCGACATCAACTTGCTGGACGGCTCACCGCCCGGAGTGGTCGACGGCGGAGTTCTGGTCGTGACGGAGGTCCTGCTCGAGCTGGTGGTGACCGACGTGGTGGTGCCGCCCGCCTCCTGCTTGTCGTCCGAGCCGGTGGCCATCACGATCACCACACCCACGAGTATGAGGACGAGGACAACTGCCGCGGCCGCTGCAACGATCGGCCACGGGTTGCGCTTCTTGGCCGGCTGGTTGCCCTGGTCCCAGGGGTTCGGACCGCTCGGCGGCGGGGCCGGATTGCCACCCCAGCCGCCGCTACCGAGGTACTGCGGCGCCGAGGTGGGGCCACTGGGTCCCGACACCGGACCGCTCGGTGCCGACACCGGACCGCTGGCCGGCGCCCAGCTCGGACCGCTGGGCGGTCCCTGATCCGGCGCCCAGCTCGGACCGCTGGGCGGTCCCTGATGAGGGACCGCTCCCGAACCGGGCGGGGCGCCATAGGAGGGCGGCGGCGAGTACTGCGGCGGGGCCGCCGGTGGCGGGGGTCCGGGGGGTGCGGCCTGCGGCCCGGAAAGTGCCGCAGTGCCCGGCAGGTTCGACTCCCGGCTCTTGCGCAGGATGTTCTCGGCGTGGTCCTGGTCGGGGTTGCTGAGTGCGTCGTGTGCGGCGCGGGCGAAGTCGCCGGCGCTGGCGTACCGATCCTCGGGCTTTTTCGCCATGCCGCGTGCGATGACCGCGTCGAATGCTTTCGGAATGCCGGCGCGGGCGATGCTGACCTGCGGAACCGGGTCCATCAGGTGAGCGGTGACCAGCGTGGTGGCACTGTCGGCCCGGTAGGGCGGGCTGCCGGTCAGGCACTCGTAGAGCACGCAGGCGAGTGCGTAGATGTCGGCGCGGTAGGTGACCTCATCGTTGGAAAAGCGTTCGGGCGCCATGTATTTCCAGGTGCCCACCGCGGTGCCCAGCTGAGTCAGCTTTTCGTCGGTGGTGGCGCTGGCAATGCCGAAGTCGACCAGGTAAGCGAAGTCGTCGCGGGTGACCAAGATGTTGGGTGGCTTGACGTCGCGGTGCATTACCCCCGCCGCGTGGGCGGCGTCGAGGGCCGAGGCGATCTGGGTGATGATGGCCACCGCGCGCGGCGGCGTCAGCGGGCCGAATCTCTTCAGGACGCTGTCCAGGTCGGTGCCCTCGATCATGCGCATCTCGAGGTACATCTGTCCGTCGATTTCGCCGTAGTCGTGGATCGGCACCACATGCGGTTCTTGCAGACGCCCGGCGATGCGGGCTTCGCGCTTCATGCGTTCACGGAAGACGGGGTCTTTGCTGAACTCGGCTGTCATCAACTTGACGGCCACCGTCCACTCCTTGACGGTGTGCTCGGCCTCGTAGACCTCGCCCATTCCGCCGCGCCCCAGCAACCGCTTGAGGTGGTAGGGCCCGAACATCGAGCCCACCCGCGAGCCTGACGCCTCGCTCATTGCCGATCCTCCTCAACGAACCTGAATCCCGCCGACCCTACCAACACCCTGCAGGCGTCGCAGTGAGCGTGCGACCACCGGACCCAGCAAACATTACGGTAACCGCGGCGGTTGGCGTTGCCAATGCCTCGCCGATATCGGTGCTCCGGCCGCTGCGCCGGCAACGGCGCCGTCACGAAAAGTCTTGCGGCAAATGGGGAGTCGCGGCGACGGGACGGTTCACTCGACGTGATCCCCACCCGCGCGGTCCGGTGGTACCAAAGACGTTGCTTCGCAGCCATCTTCACGGCAGTTGAGCCCGTGCATCAGGCATCGGTGCGTGCGGTGACCCGGAAGGTGAATTCGTGGTCGCAGATGCGGATGTGGTCGCCGTCGTTGATGGTGGCGGCGACCCGGATCCGCTGGTGGCGCACATGGACACCGTTCGAGGACCGTTGGTCGTTGATGATGAAGTTGGTCCCGGTGTCGACGATGACGGCGTGATGGCGGCTGACATTCGCGCTGTCCAGCACGATGTCGTTATCGCTGAGTCGGCCGATCCGGGTCGCGGCGCCGCGCAGGTGGTAATCCCGGCCGGTGGCGAGTTCATGCAGGTATGCGGTGACCTTCTGGCTGGCGGCCATCGTGCGCTGGTCGAGTGCCGTGACGGTGCCGACGGCGGTGACCTTCGCATTCTGTTTGGCGTCCAGGGGCTCCTGGCGCAACACCCGCTCGTTGAGGGCACGCAGATTCGGCCCCGGGTCGATGCCCAAGTCATCGGCGAGCGTCGTCTTCACCCGGCGATATGCGTTCAGCGCGTCGGACTGGCGGTCGGTGAGGTAGTAGGCGGTGATCAGCTGCGCCCACAGTGGTTCCCGGTAGGGATGTTCGTTGGTCAGCGCCTCCAGCTCGGAGATCACCGCCGAGGCCCTGCCGCAGGCGATCTCGGCCTCGGCCTTGGCGGTGTGCGCGATGATCTTGTCCTCGACCAACGCGGTGGCGAAGGAATCGACGAACTGAAAGTCTCGCAGGTCGTCGAGCACCGGCCCGCGCCATTCCTTCAATGCCGCCGACAGATGCTGGCTGGCTTGTTCGAACCGCCCCGCGGCGGCGGCGTGCACACCTGCGGTCTTCTCGGCGATGAATCTGCCGAGATCGCAGGTGTTCTCGGAAATGGTCAGCCGGTAGCCGGGCGGCGCCGCGGCCAGTACCACGCGGGAGTCAACCCCGGCGCCGCTGACGAGCTTGCGCAGGTTCGACACGTAGGAGTGGATGCTGGCCCGCGCCCCTGACGGTGGCCATTCCTCCCAAAGGGCGGTGATCAGCGAGTCGACGCCGACGGGCCTATTGCGGTTGATGACCAGCATGGCCAGCACCGCCCGCTGCTTAGGGGTGCCCAGCGGCACCAGCGTGCCGTCGATGCTCATTTCCAGCGGTCCGAGCACACCGAATTCGAGACTTACGTCCATCGCGCTACCAGCCATTCCGGGTCCTCCACGGCTTCCGGTGTCCGGGTCGGACATCGTACCGGCACCTCGTCATTCTCTCCTGACCGTTGCAAATCGATCTACTGCGGGTCCTGTCATTGTGGGGCATGGCAGGACGAAGTTTGTAGACCGCTGCGCGACCGGGTGCGTTGGCGGCGCGGATAACGCCGCGGTTTCGTCGCCCGGTGATTGCGCGTCGGTGGGAATTACGTTGCCGCACAAAGATTGGGGTGTGCAATTCAAGGCTTGATCGTTCCGCCGGTGAAAACCAGGAAGTAATGGCTGGTGGCCCATGCCCTGGTGAAAAGGTCCAGCGGGATCCGCTCGTCGCGACCGCTGCGGGTGCCGCTGTCGTTGAGGTGCACGACGCTGCCTGCGGTATCGACGCCGGTCACCACAACGGCATGGTCGGATACCGGGTTGCCGTCGTCGTCTTTGCTCTCAATCGGTTCACCCCAGATCATTTCGGCGTTGACGCTGACGATGACGGCGCGGCCGCCGCCCAGGTAGTGTTGTAGCGCCTTCATTCCAGTGGCCAGGCCCGTCGTTTCTGCCGTGATCTCGTCGGTCGCCTGGGCGCCGACGCCGTAGTGCCCCAGTAAGGCCGGGATGTCGAGCCGGCTGGTTCCGTTGCCCGAGTTCGGGTTCTTCTCGTCGGTGGGTCTGATGTAAATCGAGCCAGGGTGCATGGTGCTCGGCGTGGATTGGGCGAGGTTGATGATCGCGTCTTCCGACGGTTCGCTGCCGGTCATCTGGCCGACAACGTCAGCGCTGGCCATCAGGACGCAGTCGTCGTATTTCTGGTAGCGCCACCACTTGGCGGCCGCGGCGGGATTGCCGTAGGTGATGCCGGCAGCAGCGCTAGCCGGGCTGGCCAGACTCAGCGCGGTCGCGCCGGCGGCTGTGATCACCAGGGTCACCAGAATGGCCTTGGCGGCGCATAGGAGCCTGCTGCGCATGGGCTTCCCTTTCTCGGCGCTACTCGAAGTCGCTTGAGGAAAGGCTGGGGCAGCGGCCTTCTTGATATCTGGACAAATTCTTGGCGTGGTCGCGCGCGCCGCTGGCAAACCGAAGGCGGGCAGCCGGCCCGGCATTGCACCGACTGGCTGCCCGCCGCGAACGGCCGGGTGGAACGTCACTTGTGGGTTTCCCGGGTGACGGTCATGAAGTTGCCGCTGGTGGCCCAGGCCTTGACGAAGACGGCCATCGGGATCTGCTCGTTCTTTCCTTTTTCGCTGCCGCTGTCGTTGAGGTGTACGACACCGTTGGTGGTGTCGACGCCGGTGACCGCGACCGCGTGGTCGGCGCGGGGCTGGCCGTTCTTGCCCTTGTTCTGGATGGGCTGGTTCCAGATCATCTCGGCATTGAGTACGACGATGACCGCGTGCCCGCCGCCGAGATTCCGCTCAAGGGCCTCCATTCCGGAGGCGTTGCCGTTGTCTGCATGAATCCCGTAGTGCGCCAACAGGGTGGGCAGGTCGTCGGGGTCGGTCCCCATGCCGGAGTTTGGGTCGTTCTTGTCGGCCGGCTTGACGTAGATGGAGCCGGAGTGGGCGACACTCGGTGTGGTCTGGGCGACCTTGACGATCGAGCGCTCCGAGGGGAGCTTTCCGGTGATCTGGCCAACCACCTCGGCGCTGGACATGATGGCGCAGTCGTCGTACTTCTGGTGCTGCCAGTACTTCTCGGCTGCGACCGGGTCGCCGTACATCGGGCCGTTGCCGGAAGCCTGGGCGGGTCCGGCGAGTCCGAGCGCAAGAGTACCGGCGGCCGCAGTGGCGACCAGGGCGAACTTGACGGTCCGTGCGATGCTGGGGATCTTGAGGGTGGTCATCGGTGCTGCCTTTTCTCTGGGTCGTTGATCCGCGGGTGCGGAGTGGCTTGAGAAAAGGTTGCGGCGGTTGTCTTCTTGTTATCTCTACGAATCCTTGGAGTGACCCGAAGAAGCCGCGCGCGGCCCACTGTCTATTCGAAAAGTGCTGTCCCGCAACGATAAACGGTGACAGGCGTCAGTTGCAGGCCCAGGTGTCGATGTACCCGTCAGGGAGCTTGCCGAGAGCGTCCTTCATCGCGGTGCGCAGATCCGGACCGATGCCGGCCTGGTATTCCTTCGCTGTGCCGGCGCCGTTCTTGGCGGCGACCGCGCCGCATCCGGTGAAGCTGATCATAACTTTGCAGTCCGAGGCACCGCAGGATTTCAACGCCGTCGCCTCAGCGTCTTCTTTGCTGGCTATGGTGTGCGAGCGCCCCCACATGCCGTTGGGGGAATAGGCGATCGCACCGTAAGAGTCGGCGGCGTGAGCGACGGGTGTCAGTGCGACAGCAATCGCGATGCCGCCGGCCATCCGGGCGGCGGCAATTGTCAGCCGCCGGCGGGGGCTCCTGGTCATCAACAACTCCTACGTTCTAGCCGGGTCTGGTAGCGGTGACCTGCTTGCCCCAGTCGGACATGCTCAGCGTCATCGAGGCGTTCGCGGTGGGGGAGATCTGGATCTGCACGAGGTGGGACGACCCGTCCGACGCGGTCCACACGGTGGTCGGCACGGTTGCGACGCTCGCTTCGGTCAGGCGGACCCCGGCCAGCGTGGCGACGTCGTCGGCCGAGGAGTCCCCGGTGATTTTGGTGGTGGCGACGCCGTCGAGCTGCTGGCTGCCAGCCACCGAGCCGTTCTTCAGGTTGGTCAGCAGGTTGGCCAATCCTTTGCCGGGGTCTAGGAGCACCGACACGTTATAGATCGAAGTGCCGGTCCCGAAGTCGGTGTAGGACCCGGGCTGGCCGAGGTCGGAGTAAAGATGCCCGTCAACGAAGACGACCTGGGCCTCTTGGCTGTCACCGCCCACCGGGATCGTCGCGACGCCGGTGGCGGCGGTTTGGGGTGTGTTGGAGACGTCAGCTTCGAATTTGCTCACCCCGATGTTGGGCACCTCACCTCGGACGGCGACTTTGAGGTGCGTGCCGGTGACTTTGCGCATCACTTCAGCGGCCGACTTGAGCAGCTTGGCGGCCTCCGCGTTAGTGGCGGAGGTGGTGCTGGCGGGTGCTTTACCGTTCGTACCGTTGCTGCCGCAGCCGCCCAGCACCAGCACGACGGCCAGCGCGGCGGCGACTAGGTCGCGTCGGCAGGCGAGCGGTGCAAGCTTCATCGGCATCTCCTCACGGTGGCCTCCGGCCTCTCCTGCATAACCAGCGGTGCGCACGACAGTCAACAGCCGGGGTCTGAGCACGCTGAAATTCAGGCCAGGGTCATCTGGTAATAAGCACCGCGGTCGGCCAGTAATTCGACGTGGCTACCTTGTTCGACCGCTCTCCCGTCCTGGACGACCACGATGCGGTCGGCATCCCGGATCGTCGAGAGCCGATGGGCGATGATGAAGCTGGTTCGGTCACGGCGAAGTTCGCGGGTGGCGCGCGCGATCAACAGCTCGGTGCGGGTGTCGACCGAACTTGTTGCCTCGTCCAGGATCAACAGCTGCGGGCGGGCGAGGAAGGCGCGGGCGATCGTGATGAGCTGTTTCTCGCCTGCGCTGATGCCGCCGTCGCCGCTGATCCGGGTCTGGTATCCGGCCGGCAAGGTGTGCACGAACCTGTCCACGTAGGCCGCTTTGGCCGCCGCCACCACTTCCTGGGGGCTGGCGTCTGGGCGGCCATAGGCGATGTTCTCCTCGATTGTCCCGTCGAACAGCCAGGTGTCCTGCAGCACCATGCCAATGCGGGATCGCAGAGCGCGGCGGTCCAGCGAGGCGATGTCCACCCCGTCGAGCAGGATCCGGCCGGATTCGACCTCGTAGAAGCGCATCAGCAGGTTCACCAGGGTCGTCTTACCGGCACCTGTCGGCCCGACGATGGCCACTGTGCTGCCCGGTTCGGCAACCAGCGACAGGTCGTGGATCACCGGGTGTCCCGGGAGGTAGGCGAAGCTGACGTGCTGGAATTCGACCCGGCCGGGTCGGTCGGCCGAGGCCGGCAAGGTCGAGCTGCCCTCCGAGCTGTCCTCGGGCTCGTCAAGCAAGTCGAATACCCGTTCGGCGCTGGCCACCCCCGATTGCAGGGTGTTGTACATACCGGCGACCTGACCGATCGGGGTATTGAACTGGCGGACATATTGGATGAAGGCCTGGATGCTGCCCAGCGTGATCTGGCCAGCGGCCACCTGCAGGCCGCCGAGCACTGCGACCGCGACGTAGCCGAGGTTGCCGATGAAACCTGTCGCCGGCCCGACCAGGCCGGAGAAGAACTGCGATCCGAAACTAGCTTGATAAACGTCGTCGTTGAGCTGGTGGAACTGCGTGCGCGCGCTGGCCTGGTGCCCGAACGTCTTGACCACGGTGAACCCGCTGTAGGTTTCCTCGATATGGGCGTTGAGCCGTCCGGTATTGGTCCAGTGCGCCAGGAACAGCCGCCGCGATCGCCGGGTGATCGCCCGTGTCGCCAGCAGCGACAGTGGCACCGTGAGCACGGTGACGAGCGCCAGCAGCGGCGAGATCCACAACATCATCGCCAAGACGCCGACGACCGTCAGCGTCGACGTCACCAGCTGGCTGATGGTCATCGACAATGACGTCTGCATGTTGTCGATGTCGTTGGTGACGCGACTGAGCAGTTCGCCACGCTGTTGGCGGTCGAAGTAGGACAGCGGCAAGCGGTGCAGCTTGTCCTCGACGTCGCTGCGCAGCCTGGTGACGGTCTTCTGCACGGTGCTGTTCAGCAGCCGCGCCTGAGCCCAAAGCATCAGGGCAGCAACCAGATACAGACACATTGCCAGCGCTAGCGTGCGCAGCACCGCGCCGAAGTCGACGCCCCGGCCGGGCACTACGTTCATCCCCGACAGTAGGTCGGCGAAGGCGTTCTCGCCGCGCGCGCGGGCCGCCGCGACGGCCTGTGCCTTGTTGATGCCTGCCGGAAGTCCGCGTCCGATCACCCCGTCGAATAGGAGATCGGTGGCGTGGCCGAGGATTCGGGGCACGGCGACCCCTACCGCGGTGCCGACCACTCCGAGCATCATGACGGCAACACTGAGCCCGCGGTGCGGGGCGAGCCGCCGGACCAGACGACCCGCCGATCCCCAGAAGTCCCGTGACCGCATGTTGGGAGGGGCAGGGGCGGCGCCGCGGGGGCGCGCGTTCATCGGCGCGGTCATCGGGCGGCCCCCACTGCTTGCGAGGTCGCGAACTCGGCATAAGTGGGGCAGTCGATCAGCAGCGATCCGTGCGTTCCGGCGCCGACAATCCTGCCGTTGTCGATGACGATGATCTGATCGGCCTGCGATGCTGTCGAAATGCGTTGTGTGACAACTATTATCGTTGCCTGTGCGGCGTTGTCGCGCAGGTTCGCGCGGACCCGGGCTTCGGTGTGCACGTCGAGCGCGGAGAACGCGTCGTCGAAGAGGTAGATGGCGGGGCGGCGGATGACGGCCCGCGCGATGGCGAGTCGCTGGCGCTGCCCGCCGGAGAAATTGATGCCGCCCTGCGCGACCCGCATCGCCAGTCCGTGTGGACGCACGAAGTCCTCGGCGGCGGCGATACGCAGCGCTTTCCACATCTGCTCGTCGGTTGCCTCGGCAGCGCCGTACCGCAGGTTGTCCGCGACGGTCCCGCTGAACAGAAATCCGCGCTGCGGCACCAGCCCGGTTGCCGACCACAGCCGTTCGGTGAGGTAGTCGCGGACGTCGACGCCGTCAACGGACACGGCGCCGTCGGTGACGTCGTAGAGCCGGCAGATCAGTGACACCAGGGTCGACTTGCCCGAGCCGGTGCTGCCGATGATCGCAGTGGTGGTGCCGGGTGACGCGGTCATCGAAATATCCTGCAGCACTGGGCAGTCCGCGCCTGGATAAGTGAACGTGACTTTGTCCAGCCGTACCGTTCCGGTGATTCCGTGCGGCGGGAACAGCGGATGATCAGGGTTGCCGACGGCCGCGGTGGTGTCCAGCACCTCGGTGATGCGTTCGGCGCACACCGACGCCCGCGGCAGCACGACCAGCGTCATCGTCGCCATCAGCACCGCCATCAGAATCTGGGCGAAGTACGACAGAAACGCGATGAGCGAGCCCACCTGCATGCTGCCGGCGTCGATGCGCAGTCCGCCGAACCAGATCAACGCCACGCTGGACAGGTTGATGGTCAAGGTGGTCACCGGGAGCATCAGCGCCTGCCAGTTGCCCGCGCCCAGCGCGGCATTGGACAGGGACATGTTGGCCTGTGCGAACCTGTCGCGCTCGAAGTCCTCGCGGGTGAAGGCCCGGACAACCCGAACCCCGGACAGCTGATCGCGCAACACCCGGTTGATGTTGTCGATGAGGCGCTGCATACTGCGGAACATCGGCAGCATGTGACCGATGATGAAGTAATTGGCGACGGCCATCACGGGCACGCTGACCAGCAGTAGCCAAGTCAGCGCGGCCTCCTGGTGGATGGCCATCACGACGCCGCCGATGCACATAATCGGCGCGGTGACCAGCACGGAGGCGGTCGTCTGCACCAAGAAGACGATCTGCCGAACGTCGTTTGTGCTGCGCGTCAACAGCGTGGGTGTGCCGAATCGGGTCGTCTCGTGCTCGGAGAAGGTGAGGACGTGTTCGAACATCGCAGCGCGCAGGTCGCGGCCGAAGCCGGTGCCGATCCGGGCGCCGAAATAAGTAGCCCCGACCGCGCACAGCATCTGCAGGCCGGTGACCACCAGCATCACCACACCCAGTCGCACGATGGCGAGCGTGTCGCCCTTGGCCACGCCCTCGTCGATGATCGCGGCGTTGACGGTCGGAAGGTACAGCGAAGTCAGTGTGCTGATCGACTGCAGCATCATCAACGCCGCGACCAGCCTCCGGTACGGGCGGATGTACTGGCGCAGCAGGGCCACGAGCATGGGGTAACTGTCGCACACCGACGTGCGCCGGCACCGCTTCGACCTGCGGGGTTGAAATGCCTGATCAGGTGGCGTGTCGGTGGTTGACCCACAGGGCTGCGGCTACAGTGCATCCTGTGACGGGCAGTAGGAGAGGTCGTAGTGCGGCGTAACGTGGCGGTGCGGGTCGTGGGCGCGGTGGCCCTGATGGCAATGCTGCTCGGGATTGCGGGCTGCGGGAGTTCGAACGACAGCAAGGCGGGCGGCGGGACGGTTCCGTCGACGCCGGGCAACGCCGAGGGCAAACATGGGCCGTTCTTCCCGCAGTGCGGCGGCATCAGCGACGAAACGGTGACGCAGCTAACCAGAGTCACCGGCCTGGTCAACACCGCCAAGAATTCGGTGGGCTGCCAGTGGCTGGCCGGAGGTGGCATCGCCGGTCCGCACTTCTCCTTCTCCTGGTATCGCGGCAGCCCGATCGGGCGGGAACGCAAGACCGAGGAGGTGTCGCGCGCCAGCGTCGACGACATCAACATCAACGGCCACAGCGGATTCATCGCCGTCAACAGCGAGGCCAATCTCGGCGAGTCGCTGTGTGAGGTGGGCATCCAGTTCCAGGACGACTTCATCGAATGGTCGATCAGCTTCGCCCAGAAGCCGTTTCCGCCGCCGTGTGACATCGCCAAGGAATTGGCCCGGCAGTCGATTGCGAATGCAAAATGAGCAGGTGGATGCGTAGCTTGACGGCGCTGACGGTGGCACTTGTCGCCGCGTTGTTGGTGTTGACGGGTTGTACGAAGACGGTGAATGGTGCGGCGGTCAAGGCAGGCGGGGCTGGTGTCCCGCGCAACGACAATTCGGAGAAGCAGTACCCGAACTTGCTCAAGGAATGCGAAGTCCTCACCACCGACATCCTGGCCAAGACGGTCGGAGCCGACCCCCTGGACATTCAGAGCACGTTCGTCGGCGCGATCTGCCGCTGGCAGGCGGCCAACCCGGCTGGTCTGATCGACATCACCCGGTTCTGGTTCGAGCAGGGCAGCCTCAGCAACGAACGCAAGGTCGCCGAGGGCCTGAAGTATCAGATCGAGACGCGCACGATCCAGGGTATCGACTCAATCGTGATGCGGCCCAACGACCCCAACGGGTCATGCGGTGTCGCCAGTGACGCGGCGGGCGTGGTCGGCTGGTGGGTCAATCCACAGGCGCCCGGCATCGATGCCTGTGGTCAGGCAATCAAGCTGATGGAGCTGACGCTGGCGACCAACGCCTAGTTGTCGGGTGGTTCAGCGCGGCACGTGGAATTCTGCTAAGGAGGCACCGCCTGGTTCCAGGTCTGCCCAGCATCCACGAACGTTCAGCACGGCGATCCCCGAGGTCGGAAATTTCGCTGATATGGCTTCGGCCGCAGCGACATTAGTCTGGTCGTCGTCAGCGAGGATGAGTGCGACGGAGGAGATCGTCGGCTCGTGTCCGACGACCAGCACGGTGCTGACTCCGTTGTCGACTTTGTTGACTTCCTCGATCAGCGCACCGGGTGTCGCGCCATACAGCTGCGCGACGTAGCTGACGGGTGCATCGATGCCGGTGCGCGTCAATGTTTCTCGCGCACGAGTGGCCGTCGAGCAGAGCACTGCGTCAATGGGAGGCAAGTTAGCCCGCAACCATTCGCCGCCCCGCGCCGCCTCGCGGCGGCCCCGCGAGGCCAACGGCCGGTCGTGGTCGGCCACCCCGCTGGGATAGTCCGACTTCGCATGCCGCATCAGAACCAAGACGTGTCGCTCATCCACGGGTCTCACGTTAACCACTGCCGTAACCATTACCACCATTGCCGTTGTCCACCGGGAAATCCGCCCCTCGCGGTCCGATGAGCAGCACTACGGATGGGACGTGAGGGATTGTTGTGACTGCCCGAACCGTCATCCGTCACCATTCGTGCGGACCCTCCGCTTGGCTTCCCCGGACTTGTCGTACCGCGGACCTACACTCCCGGAGCATGGCATTCACAATTCCGGAGAGGGGGTCCATGGCATGCGATTCCTGCACACCGCCGACTGGCAATTGGGCATGACCCGGCACTTCTTGGCCGGTGAAGCTCAGTCGCGTTACTCAGCGGCTCGCCGGGACGCGGTGGCCGGGTTGGGTGCGCTGGCCGCTGAGGTGGGTGCAGAGTTCGTCGTTGTGGCCGGCGATGTCTTCGAGCACAATCAACTCGCCCCGCAAGTAATTGGCCAATCGCTGGAAGCCATGCGCGCCATCGGGATTCCGGTATACCTGCTGCCCGGCAATCACGATCCCTTGGACGCGGCGTCGGTCTACCGTAGTCCGTTGTTCAGCACGGAATGCCCGCACAATGTGGTGGTCCTCGACCGCGCGGGCGTGCACGAGGTCCGGCCGGGTTTGGAGATCGTCGCGGCTCCGTGGCGGTCCAAGGCGCCCACTAGGGATTTGGTCGCCGAGGCGCTCGACGGCCTTTCCGGCGCCAATGTCACGCGGTTGCTTGTTGCCCATGGCGGCGTCGACGTCCTGGACCCCGATCGCGATAAGCCGTCGCTGATCCGCCTTGCTGGCGTCGAACAGGCATTGTCCGACGACGTGGTTCACTACGTGGCGTTGGGCGACAAGCATTCGCGCACCCAGGTCGGTGCCAGCGGCCGTGTGTGGTATTCGGGTTCACCTGAGGTCACCAATTACGATGACGTTGAGGCTGACCCCGGTCATGTCCTAGTCGTCGATATCGACGAAAGTGATCCGGGGCATCCGGTCACCGTAGAGGCCCGCAACGTGGGCCGTTGGCGATTCGTGACGCTGCATAGTCAGGTCGACAACGACCGTGATATCGCCGATCTGGACGTGAACCTGGATCTGATGAGCGACAAGGAACGCACCGTGGTGCGACTGGCCCTCACCGGCTCGCTGACGGTCACCGATCGCGCGAAACTCGATGCGTGCCTTGACCGTTACGCCCGGCTATTCGCAGGGCTGGGAATGTGGGACCGGCATACCGACCTGGCGGTGGTGCCGGCCGACGGAGAGTTTGCAGACCTCGGTATCGGCGGGTTCGCCGCCGCGGCGGTGGACGAACTGCTCGAGACCGCACGGGCGGGTGACTTGCCGGCCGCCATCGATGCCCAAGCGGCCCTGGCGCTGCTGCTGCGGCTGACCGATCGCGGTGCGGCATGAAGCTGCACCGGCTGATCATGACGAACTACCGTGGCGTCGCGCACCGCGAGATCGAGTTTCCGGACCAGGGCGTGGTGATCATCCACGGCGCCAACGAGATCGGCAAATCCTCGATGATCGAGGCGCTGGATCTGCTGCTGGAATCCAAGGACCGTTCGACGAAGAAAGAGGTCAAGCAGGTCAAGCCGACGAATGCCGACGTCGGAGCGGAGGTTAGCGCCGAGATCAGCAGCGGCCCCTATCGTTTCACGTATCGCAAGCGGTTTCACAAGCGACCCGAGACCGAGTTGACGGTGCTGGCGCCGCACCGTGAACAATTCACCGGCGACGAGGCGCACGACCGGGTCCGCACGATGCTCGCCGAAACGGTCGACACCGAGTTGTGGCACGCCCAACGGGTATTGCAGGCCGCATCGACGTGTGCGGTGGATCTTGCCGGTTGCGACGCACTGTCGCGAGCACTCGATGTGGCCGCCGACTCCGCCGGTGATGCGGCTCTGTCCGGGAGTGAGCCGGTGCTCATCGAACGCATCGATGCCGAGTTTGCGCGCTACTTCACCGCGACCGGCCGCCCTACCGGGGAGTGGGCCGCCGCAATCGCCCGACTGGACGCCGCCAAGCTCGCGGTGGCCGAATGCACGCAGGCGATGGCCGAAGTCGACGACCGCGTGGCCCGCCATGCGGAGTTGGGCAGGGAGAGCGCCGAGTTGGCGCAGCTACGCACCGCTACCGTCCCCCGGCTGGCCGCCGCACAAGCGGCCGCGGATCGGGTCGCGGCGCTGTCCAAGGAGCTTAAGGACGCCGGGCTGGTCGCCGCGGCCGCCCTCGCGACCAGCATCACGTCCCACGGCGCGCACGCTGCACGGCTGGCGCTGATCGCCGAAATCGACAGTCGTAGCAGGGCTGTCGCGGCGGTGTCGGCCGAAGCGCAGGAGGCCGTGCGGCAGCAGGCGACAGCGTCGGCCGAGGCCAAAACCCACGAGGGAGCTGTCGAGGAGGCGGTGCGCGCCTTGGCGGCGGCGCAACAGCGCGCCGAAGCAGCGCAGCGCACTCTCGACTGGATCGCCGAGCGCGAAGAAGCCGATCGGCTGAGCGCGCTGCTCAGCAGATTCGACGAAGCGCAGCGCCAACTCGACAGCACCGAAACAGAGTTGTCCGGCATTGTGCTGAACGACGAGTTGTGGCGCAGAATCGAAACGGCCGCGGCCGCCGTCGACCGCATCGGCGGCCAGCTGGAGTTGATCTCCGCCGTCGTGGAATTCACCGCCTGCACCGACATCGAGATCGCCGTGGACGGCCAACGCGTAGCGCTGTCGGCGGGGGAGGCGTGGCAGATCACCGCTACCGCCCCCACCGATGTCGAAGTCCCCGGTGTCCTCACCGCCCGGGTCACATCAGGGGCGACCGCACTCGATATTCATACCAAACATGTTGCTGCCCAACGTGATTTAACCGAAGCGTTGACCGCGGCCGGGGTCGCCGACCTGACCGCGGCGCGTTCTGTCGAGCAACGACGCCACCAACTAGCGGCCGACCGCGACCGGCTGGCCGCCACCCTGGCCGCGCTATGTGGCGACGACCAGCCGGACGCGTTGCGCGCCAGGCTCGCCCACCTGCAAGTCGGTGATCCTTCCGAGCCGGATCTGTTCACCACCGACGCCGGCGCCGCACGCGCCGAACGCGACGCCGCAGAAGCGGCCCGTGTGGCAGCGCAGGCCACGTGCGAGGCCCGGCGCCGGTGTGCCGACGACGCATCCCGGCGGCTGGCCGAGACCACCACCCGGGCGACGGTTTTGAACAACAACGTCGCCGCTCAACGCGCCGAGCTCGACGCGGCCGTCAGCAGGTTGGCCGCAGACCGGGCCACGGTCAGCGACCAGGCTCTGGCCACCACCGCCGACGCGGAGCGGCAAACAGCGCACGCCGCCGAGTTGCGCGTGGTCGAACTGGACCGGGCGCTGGCCGACGCGGCGCCCGACTCGATTGCCGCCGAGCTTGCGGAGGCAACCAAGGCAGTCGACTCGCTGGACAAGCGCCACGCCGAGGTCGTCGCGGCACTGAACGAAGTCAGCATCGAGCTTGCGGTACTGAGCAGCGAAGGGCGCAAAGGCAAACTCGATGCCGCACAGACCGAACTCAAGCACGCGGCCAGTCAGCACACGCGCGTCGGCGATCGCGCCAGGGCTGCCCAGTTGCTGCGTTCGGTGATGACACGCCACCGCGACACCAGCCGTTTGCGCTACGTGGCGCCCTACCGCACCGAACTGCAGCGGCTCGGTCGTCCGGTATTCGGGTCCTCTTTCGAGGTCGAGGTCGATAGTGCGCTGCGGATCGTGAGCCGGACCTTGAACGGCACCACGGTGCCCTATGAGTCGCTGTCCGGCGGCGCCAAGGAGCAACTCGGCATCCTGGCGCGGTTGGCCGGCGCGGCGCTGGTAGCCAAGGAGGACACCGTTCCGGTCGTGGTCGACGATGCGCTCGGTTTCACCGACCCGGACCGGTTGGCCAAGATGAGTGAAGTCTTCGACACCGTCGGCGCGCACGGGCAGGTGATCGTGCTGACCTGCAGCCCCACCCGGTACGGCGGTGTCACGGGCGCGCATCGCATCGATCTCAGCGCATAGTGCTTCGGAGTTGACCGGCCTAGACTCAGCCTGCAATGGAGATGCAGTGCGATTATGTGATAGTCGGTACCGGCTCGGCCGGTGCCGCACTGATCGATCGGCTCAGCACCGATCCGGGCACCGAGGTGGTGGCGCTGGAAGCCGGGCCCGGCAACACCAACCGATTCATCGGGATTCCGGCGGCGTTCTCGAAGCTGTTCCGCAGCGAGATCGACTGGGATTACCTTACCGAGCCGCAACCCGAGCTGGACGGACGCCAGATCTATTGGCCCCGAGGCAAAGTGCTCGGCGGCTGCTCGTCGATGAACGCGATGATGTGGGTGCGCGGCTTCGGCGCCGACTATGACGAATGGGGCAGACTGGCCGACCCGCAATGGTCAGCCGCTCAGGTACTCGAGTACTACCGGCGCATCGAGAACGTCAGCGCGGCTTGGCACTTCGTCAGTGGTGAAGACAGCGGCGTCATGGGTCCGCTGCACATCTCCCGCCAGCGCAGCCCGCGACCGCTCACAGCGGCCTGGTTGTCCGCTGTCCGGGAGTGTGGGTATCCGGCTGCACACCCGAATTCTATTGCACCGGAGGGCTTCTGCGAAACGGTAGTCACTCAGCGCCGGGGTGCCAGGTGCAGCACGGCCGATGCTTACTTGAAGCCGGCGATGAGTCGTAAGAATCTCACGCTGCTTACCGAAGCCACCGCGACGCGCGTCCTATTCGACGGTAATCGGGCGGTGGGGGCGGAGTATCAGCGCGCTGGTCATACGTCGGTGATCCACGCCCGGCGGGAGGTGGTGTTGTGCGGCGGCGCCGTCAACACCCCGCAACTGCTCATGCTTTCCGGGATTGGCGACCGTGACCACCTCGAAGAGCACGGTATCGAGATCGTCCAGCATGCACCGGAAGTCGGTCAGAACCTGCTCGACCATCTGGTTACACCGATTGGCTTCGACGTCGTCGACGGCAGCCTGTTCGCTGCTGAGAAGCCGCGGCAGCTGATCAGCTACCTGCTGCGGCGGCGCGGAATGCTTACCTCCAATGTCGGCGAGGCTTATGGATTCGTCCGCAGCCGAACCGATTTGGATCTGCCGGATCTGGAACTGATCTTCGCGCCGGCGCCGTTCTATGACGAGGCGCTGGTCCCCCCGGCCGGGCACGGAGTCGTTTTCGGCCCGATCCTAGTGGCGCCGCAGAGCCGGGGCCAGATCACGCTGCGCTCGGCCGATCCGTACGACAAGCCCGTCATCGACCCGCGCTATCTGTCCGATTCGGGCGGCGTGGACCGTGCCGCCATGATGACGGGACTGCGGATATGCGCCGAGATTGCGCAAGCGCCTTCGCTACGCGACGTCCTCGGGCCGCTCGTGCGACCGCGCCACAGCTCCGAACTCGATGACGCCACCCTCGAGTTGGCCCTCAACACCTGTTCGCACACCCTGTATCACCCGATGGGCACCTGCCGGATGGGCAGCGACGACACCAGCGTGGTCGATCCAGAGCTGCGGGTCCGCGGTATCGACGGGCTGCGCATCGCCGATGCGTCGGTGATGCCGAGCACGATCCGCGGACACACGCACGCACCGTCAGTGCTGATCGGGGAGAAGGCCGCCGACTTGATTCGGGGCTGACCGATGCTAGCGGGTCAGCGCATGAACCCGATCGCGGTGTAGTCCAGGTCGGCCAGTCCGCGGGCACCAAAGTTGGCCAGGTTGCTGCGAACCGCGACGGTGCCCACCGATTGGACGAGCGGCAGGCTGAATCCCTCGGCCCAGATGCGCCGGTCGACGTCGTTGGCTAGGGTGCGCGCCTTGTCGGGATCGAGTTCAGCGAGCGTCTGCTCAATGGCCTCGTCGATCTGCGGGCTGCCGATCTTGCCGAAGTTGCTGTCGCCTTTGGACATGTAAATCTGGGTGAGCGCGGAAAGGGGGAAGGCGTCGCCCTGCCAGCCGAACAGCGCGATGTCGAAGTCTCCGACATTGACGTAGTCGCTGAAGAATCTGCTACCGGAGCGGGGTTGGAGGCGTAGGTTCACGCCGATCTCGGCGAGGCTGTGCTGGGTGATCTGGGTGAAAACCTTGGCGGACGGCGATTCGTAGAACAGCAGCCGGACGGTGAGCTGCTGGCCGTTTTTCTCGCGGAACTGCCCGTTGAGCCGCCAGCCCAGTACGTCGAGATCGCGTTTCGCTTGTTCCGGGTCGTACGGCAGGCTGTTGTTCTGGTAGCCCTTCTGTCCGGCGACGAAGACGTGATTGTTCAGTGGCGCCGGGTCATCCGTCAGTCCGTTGAGCGCAACTTTGGCGATGGTTCGCCGATCGATTCCCTTGCAGATGGCCAAGCGAACTTCCGGGTCAGCCAGGGCGGAGCCCTTTGCGCCGTTCATGGTGAAGTGTGTCCAGCTCGGTCCGGGTGCCCGCCGAATCGACACGCCCTTGGTGTGCTCGGCGATGATCAGCTGGTCGAGCGAGCCGACACCGGAGGCGTCGATCGCGTTGTTCTGTAGTGCGGGCAGCGACGCCGAGGGATCGAGCACCAGGTAGGTGATGGAGTCCAAGCGCGGCCGTTTGCCCCACCATCTGGGGTTGCGGGTCAACGTGATTCGCTGCTTGGCGCGGTCCACCTGGGACACCATGAACGGACCTGCTGATATACCGGGGCCGTTGAGCAAGCCGGTGTTGAATGACTCGGGGGTAGCGGTCACACTGGCGGGCAACAGCATGCCGTTGCCGGCGAACATTCCGCGCCATTCCGCGTAGGGCTTGGCGAAGGTCATGATCGCCTGCCGGTCGTCGACACCGCGGGTCACCGAAGCGACGCGCTCGGCGCCGTTGGTCGACGCGATCTCGAACGTCTTGTCGGCGCCGCTGGTCGCCTGAATTTGGCTGGCGATGTCTTGCCACGTGATGGGTGTGCCGTCCGACCACACCGCTTGGGGATTGATGGTGTAGGTCACCACCTGCGGGTTGGTGCCGGTGAGTTCGACGCTGGTGAAGTAGTCGGTATTAACGGTGGCCGAGCCGTCTGCCGCGATCCTGAAGGCGCTGGGCAGGGTGGCCTTGAGCATGTTTGCCGTTTCGGCGCTGTTGCCGTCGATATGCAGGATGTTGAAGTTCGGCGGCAGGTCGCTGAGACCGAGTCGCAGGTTGCCGCCCTCCCGCAGGGTGGCGGGATCCTGCGGGTTGAGGTCGCTGCTGGCGCCGAGCGCGGCGTTGCCGCCGGCCGTCGTCGCGACGCCGGGGGAACATCCGCAGCACGCCAGCCCGGCGACTAGCGTCGCCGCCAGTGCACGGCAGAGCCTGCCCATAACCTGGCTAGTCATCTCGGCGCTCCGGCTGTGGCACTGCATTCAACAGGCTCCGGGTGTATTCGTGTTGCGGGTTGCCGAACACGTCTTGGCTGTCGCCCTGCTCGACCACGGCGCCGCGGAACATCACCACCACCTGGTGAGCAAGGTGCTTGACCACCGAAAGGTCGTGGGAAACAAACAGATACGACAGCCCGAACTGATCCTGCAGGTCCAGCAACAGGTTGATGATCCCGGCCTGAATCGAGACGTCGAGTGCCGACACCGGCTCGTCGAGAGCGAGGATCTTGGGCCGCAGGGCCAACGCCCGGGCGATGCCGATGCGCTGTTTCTGCCCGCCGGAGAACTCGGCAGGGTAGCGATCGGCGTCGGCTCTGCGCAGACCTACGGTGTCCATCAACTCGGCCACCTTGGAGTTGGTGTCGCGCTTGTCGAAACCGTTGGCTTGCAAGGGTTCGGCGAGCAGTTCGTACACCGGCAGCCGCGGGTCCAGCGATGCCACCGGATCCTGGAACACGATCTGGATGTCGTGGCGCAGCGACCGGCGACCGGCCGTAGTGAGGGTGGCGACATCGGTGCCGAGCACCTCGATCGAACCCGATTGCGGCGCGGCCAGTTCCATGATCTGTTGCAGGGTCGTCGACTTGCCCGACCCGGACTCACCGACTATGCCGAGGGTACGGCCTTGTCGTAGTTCGAAGCTGACGCCGTCGACCGCCCGCACCTCGCCCACGGCGCGGCGCAGCAAGACACCCTTGGTCAGCGGATACGTCTTGACCAGATCGCGGACCCGCACCACGATGGTCGAATCATCGTGCTCCGCTTCACCCCTCGCAGTCTCGACGCCGTAGATGTCGGCAGCGCTGCGCCCGGCGGCCGCCTCGGTACGAATGCAGGCGGCCCGGTGATCGGGTCCGACCTCCACCAAGTCCGGCTCGGCGTCGCGGCATTCGTCGATGACCAGGGGGCAGCGTGGCGCGAAGGGGCACCCTGGTTCCAGGTCGACCAGCGAGGGGGGTGCCCCGGGGATCGGGACCAATCGGGTGCCCTGGGGGGCGTCGAGCCGCGGCACAGAGCCCAAGAGGCCTATGGTGTAAGGCATCTGGCGATCACGGTAGAGATCGGTCACCGTAGCCGATTCGACGATCCGACCCGCGTACATCACCAGCGCACGGTCGGCGAACTCGGCGAGCACACCGAGGTCGTGGGTGATGATCAGCACTCCGGCGCCGGTGACGTCGCGGGCCTTCTTGAGTACTTCGAGGATCTGCGCCTGCACGGTCACGTCCAGAGCGGTGGTGGGTTCGTCGCAGATCAACAGGTCGGGGTCATTGGCGATGGCTATCGCGATCACCACGCGCTGCCGTTCGCCGCCGGAAAGCTCGTGCGGAAATGCCCGGGCGCGCTGCTGCGGTTGTGAGATACCCACCAGCTCAAGGAGTTCGGCTGCACGTGCCGCGGCGGCCTTCTTGCCAACGCCGGGTTGGTGGACCCGGATCGCCTCGGCGATCTGATCTCCGACGGTATAGACCGGCGTCAGCGCCGACATCGGGTCCTGGAACACCGTGCCGATCGATTTGCCGCGAAACGCCGACATCGCGTTGTCGCCGAGTCCCAGCAGTTCGGTGCCGTGCAGCCGAACAGAGCCGTCTACCTTCGCGTACTCCGGCAACAGGCCCACCACCGCCATTGCCGCCGCCGACTTGCCCGAGCCCGATTCGCCGACCATCGCCACCACCTCACCGGGGTTGACGTGATAGCTGATGCCGCGCACTGCCCGCACCGGGGCGCCGTCGGTCGGGAAGGAGACGGCCAGGTCGGTCACCTCGAGAAGCGGGCTCATGCACCACCACGCCGCAGAGTTCTGGCGCCGGGATCAAATGCGTCTCGCAGTCCGTCGCCGGTCAGGTTGGTGCACAGCACAATCAACACCAGTGCACCGGCGGGGAATAGAAAGACCCACGGGAATGTGGTGGCCGACTGGGTGCCGTCGGCGATCAGGGTGCCCAGCGACACATCCGGGGGCTGGACGCCGAAACCGAGGAAGCTGAGCCCCGTTTCGGCCATGATCGCGGAGCCGACGTTGATGGTGGCGTCGATGATGAGGATCGAGGCCACGTTGGGTAGCACGTGCCTGGTGATGATCCGGCGACTGGATACGCCCATATATCTTGCGGCGCGGATGAATTCGAGTTCCCGCAGGCCTTTGGTCAGGCCGCGCACGATGCGGGAGCTGACCATCCAACCGAACACTGACAGCAACACGATCAGTGAGGCGATGTTGGCCGAGTTCCTGGTTTTCATCGACGCAATCGCGATCAGAAGAATGGACGGCACCACCAGCATCAGGTCGACCAGCCACATCAGCGCGCGGTCTCGCAGTCCACCGAAGTATCCGGCGATTGATCCGACGGTAGCGGCTATCCCGGTGGAGATCACCGCAACGCAGGCGCCAATCAGCATCGACTTCTGCATGCCGCGCAATGTTTGTGCGAGCAGGTCCTGACCCAACGCGTTGGTGCCCCACCAGTGATGCGAATTCGGCGGCTGCAATAGCGCATTGAAATCCAGATCTTGATACGAGTAGGGCAGCACCGGGGGCAAGGCGTAGCAGCCGACGAACATCAGCACCAGGATCGCCAGCGCCGTGACCGCGGGTCGATTGCGCAGGAACCGGCGCCGCACCAAGGTGCGGCGCGAGGTGAATTCCGCGCTATGGGTGGCGTCGACCGTCATGAAACCCGCACCCTGGGGTCGAGCGCGGCGTAGAAGATGTCGGAGAGCAGGCCGGCCAGCAACACGACGGTGCCCGAGAACAGGGTGATGGCGACGACGATGTTGGTGTCCTGGGTGGAGATCCCGCGAATCACCCATTCGCCCATGCCGTGCCAGCCGAAGATCCTTTCGACGAAGACGGCTCCGCCGACAAGCCCGGCCACGCTGTAGGCGAACAATGTGGCCATGGGTATTAGCGCCGTGCGCAGACCGTGCTTGACCAGTGCGCGTCGCCGCGTCAGCCCTTTGGCGCGGGCGGTGCGGATGAAGTCCTGACCGAGAATGTCCAGCATCGCGTTGCGCTGGAACCGGCTGTACCCGGCGGCGGCCATCAAAGCCAGCGTGAAGGTGGGCAGCACCAGGTGCTTCAACCGGTCGACCATGGCCGCCCACGTTCCACTTTCGATTCCGGGTGCCGTCTCGCCGGTGTAGTCGAATAACTGATATCCCAGCGCCCAGTTGAGTCGCAGCGCGCCGATGATCAGCAGGTAGGCGATGACGAACGACGGCGTGCTCATCACCAGGAATGCGAACACGGTGACGAGGCGGTCACTGAGCCGGTACTGGCGAATGGCCCCCCAGGCCCCCAGCGTCACACCCAGCAGCGTGCCGACCACGGAGCCGATCACCACCAACCGCAGGGTGACTCCGACCCGGCGTCCCAGTTCTGTACCCACGGGTTGGCCGGTGATCGTCTTTCCGAAATCGCCCTGCACGACGTGTGAAACCCAGTTTGCGTAGCGGATCGGAATGGGCCGATCCAAGCCGAGGTCGTGGGCCTTGGCGTCGATGACCGCCTGGGGTGGGCGGGGACTGCGCTGCATCAGGCCTTCCAGCGGGGAGAACACCGTCGCCGCCAGGCAGTAAGTCAGGAACGACGCGAGCGCGAGCAGCACAATGTAGTTGAGTACACGGCGCAGTAGGAAACGCGTCATGCCCTACCACCGTGTCGCATTGGGACAGGGTAACGACCGGGGGGCTGAGGCGGCTCCCGACTTTCCGATCCGGCTGAGTCGCACTAGTGAATTCCCGGCGTCCGATTGTTACCATGCAGCGCGGCAGCGATTCGCGTAGCAAACCCGAGGGAGACTTGCGTGACGGTTACCGACGACTATTTGGCCAACAACGCTCAGTACGCGAGCGCTTTCCAGGGTCCACTGCCGCTTCCGCCTAGCAAACACATCGCGGTGCTGGCGTGCATGGACGCCCGAATCGACGTCTACCGAGTGCTGGGTATCAAGGAGGGGGAGTCGCACGTCATCCGTAACGCCGGTGGCGTGGCCACCGACGACGCGATCCGATCGCTGGCCATTAGTCAGCGGCTGCTCGGGACACGGGAGATCATCCTGATCCACCACACCGACTGCGGGATGCTCACATTCACCGACGACGATTTCAAGCGCGGTATCCAGGACGAAATCGGGGTGAAGCCACCGTGGGCCGCCGAGGCGTTCCCCGATGTGGCCGAAGATGTCCGGCAGTCCTTGCGCCGCATCGAGAGCAGCCCGTTCGTCACTAAGCACGTGTCGTTGCGTGGCTTCGTCTTCGATGTCGCGACCGGCAAACTCGAAGAGGTCACCCTCTAACGGTCGCCTAGCGGCCTTTCCTCGCAGCGAACCTCACCGCACCGCGCGATTCCCAGCGCGAAAGCGCAGCCCGGCTATATGCGCGGGCTCCTTGGCAGCTGTTGACAGCTTTTGACCCGGCTGGTTTGATACCCGGTAATACAAATAAATTTGGTCAATTCGACCAACATTACCGGGAATGATGCCGATGACGACCGATCTGGCTGCCGGCCCCACCGCCGGCCAGTACGAACTGAGCCATCTGCGCTCGCTGGAAGCCGAAGCGATCCACATCATCCGCGAGGTCGCCGCCGAGTTCGAACGGCCCGTCCTGCTGTTTTCCGGCGGCAAGGACTCCATCGTGATGCTCCACCTAGCGCTGAAGGCATTTCGGCCCGGGCGGCTGCCCTTCCCGGTCATGCACGTCGACACCGGCCACAATTTCGACGAGGTTATCGCTACCCGGGACGAGCTGGTCGCCGAGTCCGGGGTGCGTCTGGTGGTGGCCTCGGTTCAGGACGACATCGACGCCGGCCGCGTCGTGGAGACCATCCCGTCGCGCAACCCGTTGCAGACGGTGACGCTGCTGCGCGCAATCCGGGAGAACAAGTTCGACGCGGCATTCGGGGGCGCCCGGCGCGACGAGGAGAAGGCACGCGCAAAGGAGCGGGTGTTCAGCTTCCGCGACGAGTTCGGCCAGTGGGACCCCAAGGCGCAGCGGCCCGAGCTGTGGAACCTCTATAACGGGCGTCATCATAAGGGCGAACATATCCGGGTGTTCCCGCTGTCCAACTGGACCGAATTCGACATCTGGTCCTACATCGGCGCCGAGAAGGTCAAGTTGCCCTCGATCTATTTCGCCCACCGCCGCAAGGTGTTTGAACGCGACGGCATGCTGCTGGCGGTGGACCGTCACCTGCAGCCCCGGGCCGACGAGCGAGTGTTAGAAGCCTCGGTGCGGTTCCGCACCGTGGGCGACGTCACCTGCACCGGGTGCGTGGAGTCTAAGGCGGCCACGGTGTCGGAGGTCATCGCCGAAACCGCGGTGTCCCGGCTCACCGAGCGCGGCGCCACCCGGGCCGACGACCGGATTTCCGAGGCTGGCATGGAAGACCGCAAACGGCAGGGGTACTTCTGATGACGACACTGTTGCGGCTGGCGACCGCCGGTTCGGTCGACGACGGCAAGTCGACGCTGATCGGGCGACTGCTCTACGACTCCAAGGCCGTGATGGAGGACCAGTGGGCAGCCGTCGAACAGACCTCCAAGGATCGCGGTCACGAATACACCGACCTAGCCCTGGTCACCGACGGCTTGCGCGCCGAACGCGAGCAAGGCATCACAATCGACGTCGCCTACCGCTATTTCGCCACTCCTAAGCGCAAATTCATCATTGCCGACACGCCCGGCCACATCCAGTACACCCGCAACATGGTTACCGGCGCCTCCACCGCCCAGTTGGTGATCGTGCTCGTCGACGCGCGCCACGGCCTGCTTGAACAATCCCGCCGGCACGCCTTCCTGGCGTCGCTGCTGGGTATTCAGCACATCGTGCTGGCGGTCAACAAGATGGACCTGATCGGTTGGGACAAAGAGAAATTCGAGGCCATCCGAGACGACTTCCACGCCTTCGCCGCACGCCTGGACGTCCAGGACGTCGCCACCGTCCCGTTGTCGGCGCTGCACGGCGACAACGTGGTGACCAAGTCCGACCAGGCGCCGTGGTACGAGGGGCCGGCGCTGCTGTCGCACCTCGAAGAGGTTTACATCGCCGGAGACCGCAACCTGGTCGATGTCCGGTTCCCGGTTCAGTACGTCATCCGGCCGCACACCCGCGAGCACCAGGACCATCGCAGTTACGCGGGCACGGTGGCCAGCGGCGTGATGCGTCCCGAGGACGAGGTGGTGGTGCTGCCGGTCGGCAAGACCACCAGGATCACCGCGATTGACGGACCGAACGGCCCTGTAACAGAAGCCTTTCCACCGATGGCAGTGTCGATCAGCCTGGCCGACGACATCGACATCTCCCGCGGCGACATGATCGCCCGCACCAACAACCAGCCCCGGATCTCGCAGGAATTCGACGCGACCGTCTGCTGGATGTCGGACACGGCGGCGCTCGAGCCCGGCCGCGACTATGTCATCAAACACACCACGCGGACCACCCGTGCCCGGGTGACCGCGCTGGACTACCGGCTCGACGTCAACACCCTGCACCGCGACAAAACGGCAACGGCGTTGAAGCTCAATGAACTTGGCCGCATCTCGCTGCGCAGCCAGGTGCCGCTGCTGCTCGACGAGTACACCCGCAACGCCAGCACCGGGTCGTTCATCCTGATCGACCCCGATACCAACGGCACGGTGGCTGCCGGGATGGTGTTGCGTGACGTCACGGCGCAAAAAGCCAGCCCGAACACGGTGCGGCACAAGTCTTTGGTCACCGCCTCCGACCGCGCGATCCACGGTAGGACGGTGTGGCTCACCGGTCTGTCGGGAGCCGGAAAGTCGTCGGTTGCCATGCTGGTCGAGCAGAAGCTACTCGAAAAAGGCTTTCCCGCATACGTTCTCGACGGTGACAACCTGCGGCACGGGCTGAATGCAGACCTGGGGTTCTCGATGGCCGACAGGGCCGAGAACCTGCGCCGGCTGGCGCACGTGGCGACGCTGCTGGCCGATTCTGGCCAGATTGTCTTAGTTCCGGCGATCAGCCCGCTGGCCGAGCATCGGGAGATGGCACGGAAAGTGCACGCCGACGCGGGATTCCAGTTCTTCGAGGTGTTCTGCGATACCCCGCTGCAGGAGTGCGAACGCCGTGATCCCAAGGGTTTGTACGCCAAGGCGCGGGCCGGGGAGATCACCCATTTCACCGGTATCGACAGCCCGTACCAGCGGCCGAAGAACCCCGATCTGCGGCTGCTCGCCGATCACAGCATCGAGGACCAGGCGCAGGCCGTGATCGACATGTTGCAGCTCCCGTCCTGATCTGCGCGAATGTGACCGGTTGGAGATTCGGGCCGCGGTATCTCGCCCCGGCGTTACGCTCACGAAGGCAGGTCCCAGGCGGATGAGACAATCCTGAATTATGCGGATGTCGGCCAAAGCGGAATACGCCGTGCGGGCGATGGTCCAACTCGCCACGGTCCCCAGCGGAACCCTGGTCAAGACCGAGGATCTGGCGCAAGCCCAGGGCATTCCGTCGCAGTTTCTGGTCGACATCCTGACCAACCTTCGCACCGATCGACTGGTGCGAAGTCAACGCGGGCGCGACGGCGGCTACGAACTCGCCCGTGCCGGCAGCGAAATCAGCATCGCCGACGTATTGCGTTGCATCGACGGCCCGTTGGCCAGCGTCCGCGACATCGGGCTGGGTGATCTGCCCTATTCCGGTCCGACCCTGCCGTTGACCGACGTGTGGCGGGCATTGCGGGCCAGCATGCGCTCGGTGCTGGAGGAGACGACGTTGGCCGACGTCGCCGCCGGCAAGTTGCCCGAGCACGTCGCGAGAATGGCCGACGACTACCGCGATCAGGAGAGCAAACGGCACGGCTGAGGCCAGGTCATCCGCCTGAGCCGTAGGGACGGGTGAGGATCTCCATCGCGTGCCCGGCCGGGTCACGGAAGTACACGCCGCGCCCGCCGTCGCGGGTATTGATCTCGCCGGGCCGTTGCGCGCGAGGATCGGCCCAGTGCGGCATGCCGCGCGCAGAGATCTTGCCGTAGATGGCGTCGAATTCCGGCTCGGAGACCAGGAAGGCATAGTGCTGCGGGCGGATCTCGTCGTCCTCGCCGACGTCGGCGTAGTCGAGGCTGGCGCCGTGCTCCAGCGTGACCACAAGGAATGGACCGAACGGCGCCGGAGCCGGCAGGCCGAACAATTCGGTCAGGAACTCCGCCGAGGTCCGCTTGTCGCGTGCCGCGACGATGGTGTGGTTAAAGCTGATTGCCATGTTTCCTACTTCGGTGCAGTGAGCTCCAGCGCGATGTTGTCGGGGTCGCGGAACTCCAGGATATAGGACGGCCCAATGTCCTTGACCGGCTCGTGGCCGATCCCGATCTCGTCCAAATACTCTGCAGCGGAATCTATTTCGTCCTTGCTACCGAGCCGGAACGCGATGTGATCCAGGCCGGTGCGATCCTCGTCGAAGCGGTCGCCGGCCACCGGCCGCAGGCCCAGCAACGCGCCGCCCATGTCGTAGATGACCCCACCGAACAGAAAGCTCAATCGGCTCCGGGTCGCCTCGTCGGCGTTCTCGGGTATCTCGACCAGTACGGGCCAGCCGAATACGTTTTCGTAGAACTGCCGGGATCGTTCGATGTCGGTGACGGTGAGCCGGACATGCGCAATGGACGTGCTGCTTAAGGCCATCCGACCCATGCTGCCAGAATCAGCTGTGTGCGCGTAGGTATGACCATGCCGGTAATGGAACCCGACCTCGACGCCACCCTACTCAGGGATTGGGCCCGTGCGATCGACGCCGGCCCGTTCTCGTCGTTGTGTTGGGGTGAGCGCATCGCGTTCGACAATCCCGACAGCCTGACGCTGCTCGGCGCATTGTCGGCGTGGACCGACCGAGTTCGGCTGGTGACGACGGTGATCGTGCCGCAGTTGCACGACCCGGTGATGCTGGCGAAGGGCCTGGCGACCGGCGACCTGCTCAGCGGTGGGCGCCTGACGGTCGGTATCGGCGTGGGCGGCCGGCAGGAGGACTACAACGCGGTGGGCGCCGATCTGCAGACGCAGACGATGCGCGGCATGGCTGAGCGGGTGGCGGTGCTGAAACGTGTCTGGGCCGGTGAAAAGACCACCGATTCGGTGCGCCGGGTGGGTCCGCTGCCGGTTCAGGCGGGCGGTCCGCCGCTGCACGTCGGCACCATCGGTCCCAAGACTGTCCGCAGCGCGGCGACCTGGGCCGACGGAGTCGCCGGGACCACGCTGGATCTCGATGTCGCCAAGCAGAGCGAGTTGTTCGACGTGGCGCGATCGGCGTGGGCGCAGGCGGGAAGGCCCAGGCCGCACTTGGCGACCTCGTTCTGGTTCGCGTTCGGTCCGCCCGACGAGGCGCGTACGCAGGTGCATCGCCATCTGCGGCGATACATGAACTGGATTCCGGCCGAGTATGTCGACGCCATGGCGCCGACGACGGGATGGGCGGGAACTGAGGACGAATTGGTGGACGTCCTGCGCGCGTTCGCCGACGCCGGCACCGACGAAGTGCAACTGATTCCGACTAGCTCGGACATCGCGCAGTTGCGGCGCGCCGCCGACGTCGTCGCCGCGTTGTAGTCAGCCGCCGGCGGTGGGCCGCGGCGCTGCGGTTGGCTTGGGAGCGGCGGTGGGCTGCGGTGCCGCCGTCGGCTTTGGCGCTGCGGTTGGCTGCGGGGCTGCGGTTGGTTGCGGGGCTGCGGTGGGTGGCGGCGCGGTCGGCTGCGGAACGCCGGTCGGCTGCGGAACCCCGGTCGGTTTCGGCGTGCCGGTTGGCTGCACGCCCGTCGGTTGGACTCCGGTGGGTTGCACCCCGGTGGGTTGGACGCCGGTGGGTTGGACTCCGGTCGGTTGGACTCCGGTCGGTTGGACTCCGGTCGGTTGCACCCCGGTCGGTTGCACTCCGGTCGGTTGGACGCCGGTGGCTTGCACCCCAGTGGGTTGGACCCCAGTGGGTTGGACGCCGGTCGGTTGGACGCCGCTAGGTTGCGAGCCGCTAGGCCGTGACCGGCCGGTAGGCCCGGTCGGGACGCCCGTCGCGCCCGTCGGGACTGGCGTCGCACCCGTAGCGCGCTGCGCCCCGGTGGGCTGCGGCCGCACCGGAGGCGGCAACGGACCTATCGGCAGCCGGCCGGCGGGTGGTGGCGGCGCCGTGCGAGTGGACTGCACGGGAACCGTCTGACCCACCGCGATATCGGGCTGGAACGGGGTCGCGGCCTCCGCACCGACCGGCGTGACCGCCAGCAGCTGCATCTGAGTCGCCGGTTGCGCGGCGGGTTGCACGGCTACCACCGATGACTGGTCGAAGGTCCGCCATCCGTTCCCGCTGTACTTGGGTGCGATGTCGCGCTCCGGCTCGGAGAGCGGGCTGCCCGACGTGCCCCGCACCCGTGGGACGCCTTTGTCGTCGACCAGCACCGGGGTACCGGCCTGCAGCACGGACTGGAACGGCCTCGCCGCGCCGTCCTGGTAGGAGTAGTCGGTCACTGCGGTGTCGTGGATCAGGACAACCGGGGTCAGCGAGCCGACATACCCGTCGACGTCTGAAACCTGTGCGGCACCGCGCCAGGCGGCAGCCATTGGCGGATTGGCATCCAGTTCGGTCACCAACTTGTCCCGATCCATCGCCGGCACGCCGGTGACCCCGCCGTACAGATCCGGCTGGGTACCAGATACGTCTACAGTGCTCGCGACACCGCCCGCGGCCGGCACCGACTCGGTGGACTCGCCTTCTACAGGCACCGCCACCGTAGTGAGATCCGTGGTCCACGGATACGCACCGCGCGACGTGGCGGATTGCAGCACCACTTCGCGCTGCACCACCGGAGTGCTCTTGGATGAGCAGCTTGCCAGGCCAAATAACACCGACGTAACTGCAAGCCCGATGGCTATCGCCAGCGACGTTTGCTGGGCGCCATGGTGCCGCATCCGCACACTGTGCTTCGGTGGTGGTTGGACTGCCATACTGCCGAAAGCTCCCCGCTGGATTCAGGTAACGAAACCATATCGCGAATAGTTTGCTCAAGCACCTGTTCAGTGGTTTGCGAAAATGCTGACCACCCGCCGCGGACCGTCGGCGAAGCGGTCCATCAGTCGAGCGGTCGGGAAGCCGATATCGCGGGCTGTTGCCGCTTCGGCCTGTCCACCGCACGGCAGCACGGCCACGCGGAAGAACAGCGGATCGCAGGTGACCACCAGGAACTCGGCGGCCGACGGATCGGCCCGCGGGCTGCCTTGGCGCCGCAGCGGAAATTCCAGTGCTGCACCCGTTTTCGCGACTCCGGTCACCGCCGTGGGGTGCGTCCCGGTGACGGCACGTATCCGGGTTGCGGTGTCGGAGGCGCGGGGCCATCCGCCGTCCGGCGACTTCAGTGGCGGCAGCGACGCGACTGACAACGCGATGCAGGCGGCGATGGCAACGACGGCAGCGGTCCTGGGTACCAGCGCGGTCCATAGTCGGGCTGCGCTAATTCCGACGGCCGCGAACAGGATCGGGTCCAACCACGTGTGGTACTGGTCGGTGGGCAGGCCGGCGACTGGGGTCGCCAGGCCCGGAGCCACCACAGCAAGAGCTAGCGCTGCCCACGCCGTCGACGCGGCCGCCCACCAACCGAACAGACGGGCGATGCCCTGCCCGAAGACGGCGAGGAACACCAGCGCCGCCGCAGTGATCAAGGCCCCCGGCCAGCCCGGCACCGGCCATTCCAGCACCCGTCGTGAAATGGCGACAATCCGCGAGGGCAGCGCCGGTCCGCGCCCGTCGTCCGGCTGCCCCAGAAAATCGGCGATCGCGTGCGACTGTGCGAAGCCGTGGGACAGGTCGTACATCAGGTTCGGTAGGAACCCGACCACGATAATCACCACCGCGATGGCCAGCGGCGCCAGCATCCGGGGGCGTTCGGGGCGTGTCCGGCGCAGCAGGTCGGCCGAAATCAAGACCGCGAACGGCGGGATTGCCAAGGCGGCCAGCAGATGACCGTTGAGCATCAGCAGACCACCCAGGGCCGAAAGCAGCCACCAGCGGGCCCGCCGGGTGTGCCACGCATGCCAGGCGGCGGCGCAGGCCAGCGCAGCTCCCGGGACGACGATGTTGGCGTTCCAGACGAAGGTGGACGAGCTGATCGACGTCGGGCTGATGGACATCAGCAGCGCGGTGAGGTGTCCCGCGAGGGGGCCGGCGACCGTGCGGCCCAGCCACCAGGCCGCGGCGACGCCCGCGACGCCGATGACGGCGAGTGTTGCCACGGCCGCCACCGGGTGCGCATCGGTCGCGAAGGCGCCTGGCGCCAGAATCCAGTAGAACCACGCGCCGTGGTGAACGGTCGGCGCTGAGCTCAGCGGCCCGAGGAGCGGCAGCTGACCGTCGCGGACCCAGCGCAGCATCGTCAGCATCTCGATGCCTTGGTCGTCGTCCCACTCGCCGCGTCCGGGTAGCCCCACCAGGCGCAACGCCGCGGCAAGCAGCAGAATCGCGGTCAACGCGAGCTGGTCACGGGTCCAGCGCACGCGTGCGAGGTTATCCGGTCGTGATACTGGGCAGGTGCCTTTCATCGAAACCATCGGGTCCCGTGAGGTCTACCGCAATCCGTGGATGGTGTTGCGCGAGGACGACATCCGCCGGCCGGACGGCAGTCCCGGCGTATACGCGGTGGTGGACAAGCCGACCTACGCGCTGGTGATGGCCTACGACGGGGCGCGTTTTCGGCTGGTCGAACAGTTTCGCTACCCCGTCGGTGCGCGCCGCTGGGAGTTTCCCCAGGGCACCGCGCCGGATCTGGCCGACCTGGAAGCGGTTGCTCTTGCGGAGCGTGAATTGCGCGAGGAAACCGGGTTGCGCGCCGCCACTTTCGAGTTGTTGGGTCAGCTCGACGTCGCACCGGGCATGAGTAGTCAGCGCGGCTGGGTGTTCTTGGCCACCGGAATAACGCCGGGGCCGGTCGAGCGCGAGCACGAGGAGCAGGACATGCGCAGCGCCTGGTTCTCGCGACTGGAACTCGAGGAGATGATCCGCGACGGCGTCATCACCGATGCGCAGTCGATCGCCGCGTACGGGCTGTTGCTACTGCGGGAAGCTCGTCTTTGATCGTGTCCGCGGCGAAACCTAGTCGCGTCATCGATGGGTGAGCATATATCGGATGCGTCCGGTATTCGCCTTGTTCGCTGCCCTCGGAATCGCGGTGTGCGGTACTCCGGCGGCATCGGCGGCGACGCCGGCATGGAACGGCAAGTACTCGCTGGTGCGTTACGCAGCGGACAAGACCGGTACCAGCATGGCCGCCGCGCAGGCCGAAGCTACCTTCAGCGCCGACTACGTCTTCTCCACCGTGTGCTCGGCCGGCTCTTGTGTCGCCACCGCCAACAACGGGCCCAAGCCCGCCAACCCAACCATCGCGGTGCCGTCGCACTACGCCTGGGACGGCAACAGGTGGGTCGAGCGATTCGACTTCCAATGGGATTGCTACATGGGGGAGGGGGTTTCGAAGGTGTGGGCACCCGCGAAGTCGTGGGCGTTCTACACGCCGCAGCCGGATGGGTCTATGCGCGGCACCTGGCATACCGATATCGCCAGCGGTCCGTGCCAGGGCAGCGTCGAAATGCCGGTTGCCGCATTTCGGCGATGATGGGCGTTGTGCGCGCAAATGCGGGGATCCGGATGGATCCCCGCATTTTTCGGTCGAAAGCAGGCAGTCGCTATCAGGCGTTGCTGGTCCTGACGTACTGCGGGCAGTAGGCCTTGGCGGCGTCGACGGCGAACGTGTTGGCGCTGTTGTTGCTCAGGCCGGTCCGGGTGGCAACCCCGCTGATGACCTGCTTGCTGGTCTTGCCGGCGTTGAGCTCGCTGCAGACGGTCTGGGCTTCGCTGATGGCGCGGGCGGCGCTCGGCGGGGTGATGCCGTCGGCCTGGATCTGGGCCAGGAACGCGTCGTCGACCGAGTTTGCGCTGGCGGCGCCGGCGAAGCCAAGGGCGGCCAGACCGAGGGTGGCGGCCGTCAGGGTGGTGCCGGCCAGGGAAGCGGTGAAGCGGCGAGTGAACATTTCATAACTCCATTTGTGCTGGTGGTGGTGGACGCTGGATTGCGTTGAACCAATATTCGGCACCGGCACTTTTTGGATTCTTGATAAATTCTTGGCGTAATCGAGACCCTGCTACGGCTTCAGCAGCAAGGTCCGCGCACCCAGCCGATCGGTCACCACCCGTGCCTCGGTCACTGCTCCGTCGCGCACCCGGGCGAGGCCGGCGCATCGCAGCGTGGTCTCGCGGCCTTGCGCCTCGGCCGGGGCACCCACCAGCCCGCCACGGTACGTGCCGGTCTGGGTGACGTGGAAGGCAACCCGGTCACCGGCGGTGAACAGGTCGTTGACGGTGACGTCGGCGACGTCGATGGGCGACGGGTGCAGTGGCTCGTACCAGGACCCGTCGATGACGACGTCGCCTGCGTCGCGCAGGTCACCCTTGGCCAGCCAATCGCGGGCGACACGTTCGGTCTCCGGGTTGTGGGGCGCCGACCGGGTCCCCAGCCACGGATCGAGGTGGGGCGGCTCCAGCGGCGCGGGCTGGCCGCTGGCAAGTTGAGTCTCCTGGGTCAGGAAATCCTGTTCGACGTAGTTCTCCATCAATTGCTTTCCATCCCAGCGGTATACACCGATCCCGCTCCACGCGGCATAGTGTCCCTGCGCGCTCGGGCACGCGCCGTGTTCGGAGAATCGCATCGCGAGTCGGTCGCCATTGGTGACGAATTCGTGCACCACCAGTCCCAGGCCGGGGAAGCGGTCGAACACCAGCTTGACGGCCGGCTTGTAGGCGGCGTCACGCGGGAGGTCAAAACCGTTGATGTGCACGACGTAGTCCGGATGCATGATCTCGTCGCATACCGACTGGTCGTGGCTGTTGGTGTAGTCGATGCAATGGCGCCGCATCAGCGCCACAAACGGCTCGATGCTCATCGCTGCTCCACGTATCGGTCGAGAAGCGCTGGTGTACATAGCTTTTCGGGTATCCGTTCGACGCCGATGCACCGATCGATCTGTTCGTGGACGTAGCGGATCCGCCGTTCCTGGTATTGCAGCCGGAGCAGATCGGCTGCACCGCAGCGCATCGACTTCTGCGCCGCGGTCATGCAGCCCAAGTCCTCGAGCAGGACGGCCCAGTTGTTGGCGGTCATCGCGTCGATCAAACCCGCGGTCTGCTCGGACCGGGCGACCGGTGACAGGAAGTGGGTGACGAAGTGGCAGCTGTCGGTGCCGTCGGGCAGCGCGGTGATCAAGAAGGCCGTTGCAGGACCGCCCAGGACGATGCTCAGGTTCGGGAAGACATGAAACGAGTAGATGCCGAGTTCTGCCACCGAGGTGTCACCGCTGAAGTGTGGTATCGGAAAATCCGCTGGCCATGGTTGACGGAACCGAATCAGCATACGGGAGTGCCCATTTGGCAGCAGCCACTGGCCGGTGCGGGTTTCGTCGAGCAGTAGCGCCGCGGAGTCGCGATGCACGAACGGCACGTGGTAAGTCTCGATGTTGCCGTCGCCCGGCAGTTTCCAGTTACAGGCCACGTCGAGTTCCTTGCGGTCGACGAGGTGGACCTCGGATGCGTGCTCGCCAAGCAGCCCGTCCAGCTCGGTGGCCACCGGCTCGAGGTACTCGCGCAGCCCGGGGCCGCCGGGATGCAGTTTGACGAATACCAGGGAACCCCAAGTGTCACAGTCGACTTGGGGCAGGGGTGGGCAAGTGGTCTTAGCGCCGCGGGGAAAGTTCTTGGCTTCCGGGAAGCCCAGCAGCTTTCCGGTCAGGTCGTAGCTCCAGGCGTGGTATTTGCACACCAGGGTGCGCCCGGTGGATCCGCTGGGCTGGTCGACGAGCGGTCCGCCGCGGTGGCGACAAGAGTTGTAGAAGGCGCGAATGACACCGTCGCGACCGCGTACCAGGAAGATTGGGTGGCCCAGCTTGTCCAGGGCGTCGAGCATCAAGAAGTCGCCCGGCTCTGGCAGCTGACGGCTGTGCGCGACGAACAGCCAGCTCCGTTCTAGTACGTACTCGCGCTCCAGCGCGAGGAACTCGGGGTCGGTGTAGCGCGCCGCGGGGACGTCGATCGGGTTGGGGAAGTCGGCGGGGAAGGTGTCGCGTTGGCACTCTTCTTCGGTGCGCTCGGCGAGCGCGACGCTGCGCTTGATCTGCATGCTGGGCTACCTCTCCCGGGTGGACGCCTATTCATGCGTACCGCCGGCGATGTTGGTGCGCAAGCGGCGTTGGCACGTTATGGTTCGCCTCGGGGCCAGCAGACTTCGGGGGAGCAGAGGAGTTCCCCCGTGCTCGAAGTCATTGCCAAGGGGTCGGCCACCGAGCGTCATCGGACCCCGCTGCTGTTCGTGCATGGCTCGTGGCACGGAGCCTGGTGCTGGGACGAGCATTTCCTCGGTTTCTTCGCCGACCGCGGGTACGCGTGCTACGCGCCAAGCGTGCGTGGCCATGGGGCAAGCCCCGGCCGAGATCATATGCGCCGCTTGGGGATTCTAGATTATGTCGACGATGTCGCGGAGGTAGCCGGGCAACTGTCGGCGCCGCCGGTTTTGGTCGGTCACTCCATGGGTGGCTTCATCGTGCAGAAGTACCTGGAGCGCCACGGCGCGGCCGGGGCCGCCCTATTGGCGCCGGTTCCACCGCGCGGTGTGTTGAGACTGACGCTCGATGTCGCGCGTCGCTACCCGTGGCAGTTTGTCAAGAGCAATACGCGGATGTCGCTGGCTCCCATGGTCGCCACCCCTGAACAGGTGCGGGACTTGTTCTTCTGTGCGTCGACGCCGCAGGCGGACGTGGAGGCCTGCTGGCAACGGGTTGACGACGAGGCTTACCGCGCCTTCCTGGACATGCTCGTTCTGAAACTGGTCAAGCCCAAACGGGTCAACCAGGTGCCCGCCTTGGTCCTCGGCGCCGAACTCGACACCATGATCGTGCCCCACGAAATCGTCTACACAGCAGATGTTTTCGGCGTCAAACCGGAGTTCTTCGAGAATATGGGACACGACATGATGCTGGAGTCCGGATGGCAGTCGGTGGCCGAACGGATCGACGGCTGGCTGTCCCAGGAGGGGTTTTGAGGTTCAACCGGCGGCGTTGGGCCGCAGCGGCGGGCAGACGCCGCCGTAGTCGGAGGCCAGCTCGAAATGCCAGATCTCGTTGGCATAGATCTGGCATAACCCCAAGGCCGGGCCGTTGCCGATGAGCCAGTTGTCGGCCGCGGCGGGCCCGACATCGACGGCCTTGCCGAGCACGTGCTTGGAGGTCTGGGGTGAGGCGACGTACTGACTGGCGATCGCGGCGCTGCCGTAGGTGGCGACGGCGTCGTCGAACAGCTGCTGCTGATACTCCGGTGAGCGCCAGCCGGAGTTGAGCCCGACCGTGATGCCCTGGGCAGCGGCGGCCCGGGTAGCGCGCTGCAGCGCGTCCAATAGTGCGGGGTCGAGCCGGCTCACCGTGGGGTAGGACAGGTCGAAGGGGCTGAGTCGCTGGTCATCTCCGGGGGCGGCCGCGGCCGTCGCCGGTGTGCAAACGCCGAGCAACAGCAACGCTGCCGCCGCGATGAGCCACTTCCGCGTCATTGTTGTAGCGGTGACTTCGTATCGTCGAAGTCCAGGTTGGCCGGCACTGTGCATCGGCCCAGTCTCGCAAAGGCGGCACGCGCCGCGTTACGCGGCCGCAAGCGTCGACATCAGCGGTCGCAGCGACTCGAACAACGGCTTGCGGTCGCGGAGGTAGAAGTGACCGCCGCGCAGCATCTGCAGCGAGAAGTCGGCGCGGGTCCGGGACCGCCATTCGCGCAGTTCCGATTCCTTGACGATCGGGTCCTCGCTGCCACCGAAGACGTGGATCGGGCAGGACAGCTCGGGGGTGTCGCTCTCCACGTCGGTCATCAGCAGCTTGAGGTCGTGTCGGGTGATCGTGAGTGCCTGCGCGTGCAGGGACGGCCAGCGGGTCAGTTCGGCAGGCATCAAACCCATCTCGGCGAGAAATTCCGCGAGCTGCTTGTTGTCGAGCTGGTCCACCACGTGCAAGGGCAGCTGAAGGTGGGGTGGTGCGTAAGCCGAGAGGAACACCGCCCGTGGCTGCTCGGCGCCGGCCGCGGCGCGCACACATGCCAGGCGGTATGCCAGCAGGGCGCCGAAGCTGTGGCCGAAGAACATGTGCGGATCGTCGAGCAGGGAGCCCAGTTGTGCGATCACCTCGTCGACCAGGTCGCGCATGGTGGCGAAGCGTTCGCGGTTGGGGATCTCGACCGGAACCACCTCGACGGTGGGCTGCAGTGCCTTGACCCATGCTTTGAATGCCAACCCGCCGCCGCCGGCGTGGTGGAAGCAGAACATCCTCATGGTGATCGCCCTTCCGCATCTCGTGGCTTGTGACAATCACGATCACGCAGTGGGCTTGTTGGATCCTGCACGGATTCTTGAAGGATTCTTGTCGCGGCGCAGGTCCCGGGGGACACAGCGCAGCCCTGGTTACTCGTATTGCGGGTTTTGGTTCGGCGGCGGCTGCTGCAGTTGCACGGTGACGTCGAGCTGGTTTTGCACGGCAGCAAGATCTGCTTCGAGGGCGGCGGTATCGGGCTTTGTCGCCGCCGTCGCGTAGCGCCCGACCGCGGCCTCGATGGTTTCGACGGTGCGGGTGATCGATTGCAGCAACTCGTCTCGTTGGGCCGGCGTGAGCTGGGCGACTGTGATGAGCTGGTTGTCGACGGTGAGCGCCGTCTGTTCCAGGTCGGCGCGCAGCACCACCGTGGAGCCGGTGTCGAACGCATTTGCCGCGTGCAGGGCGGTCATCGCGTCTCGCAGGCGGCGGTGCAGGCGCGCCTCGGGGTCGTGTGATCGGGCCCAGGCCCGGGGGGCGGCGGTCGGTCGGCCGGGGATCAGCTGATTGTCCCGGGTGATGGCTCGTTGTTGGTTGTGATTGACGATGGCCACGACGGCGACCGTCGCACCCACGACGGCGACGATGAGCGCCGCAATCACCAGCAGGGCGATTTCCATCGGCTACCTCCGCTGCCTGGTGTGGTGTGACGAGCCCGAATGATGGCCGTGGGAACGCAGATAGACGAAGATCGCGATCACCAATATCGCCACCAGGACCGCGATGGTGATCGCGATCGCCAGCTTGACCTTGCTCCACGGTCGGTCGCCGGCCACTTCGCCGGTGAGCCCATTGATGCACACCTGAAACGGCTTGTCGCTGTACATGATCGTCAACAACCACAACGGGAGCAGAATGTGCTTGAATCCCAGGTAATTCCACGTTGTGCGGAGTCCATGAATCCGTTGGCGGTCGCCGCCGATGTCGGAGCGCACGGTGCGTTCCACGGCGTTCTCCATCTCCTGCTTTGCCTCAGGTAGCGCCTGTTCGGCGTCCTTGTCGTAGGTACGGCACAGATGGCCGGCGACGTACTCCGGCGAGAACGCCCTGGCTTGTTCGATCGGCCACGGCTCCAGGGATTTGATTCGCTTGCGGTTGAGGTTCTCGCTGTCGTTGGCCAGGACGGGCAGGTCGACGAAGTTGTTGTGGACCTGTCCGGAGACCCGGTACCAGTTCGTCCGGGTTTCGTAGATCGCGTTGCCGTCGTCGTCGGTGCCGACTCGAACCCGGTGATCTTCTCCGCGTTCGCCCTCGTATTGCGTGTCCGTGTCAGCGTCGTAGCTGAAATATGCGGTGTAGAGGCTGGAAAAGGCGCCGATTTCCCGATACTTCTTGAAGTCGTTTGGTGCGAACCAACGTTTGGTGACCCATTTTTCGATGAGCTGGCGGGCCTGCTTTTCGTCAATGCGGAACGGGAGCAGTCCATCCACCGGCAGCCGGGCGGGTGCGTTGTGCACGTCGTCGCGCTGAATCGGCGTCGCACAGTACGGACATTTCGTTGCCGTTAAGCTGCCCGCAAACTCTGTTGTGCCACCGCAGTTTTGGCAGGCGACCTCGCGCATGCCGGAGACGTTGGGTCCTTGTTGACGCTGCTGCATCTCCCTGAGTTGCTGCATCGCGGTACGCAATTCGCGTGATCGGACCGGCGTGTTGGGCGCGGTGATCTCCGAATAGTTGCCGCAGCTCGGGCATCTCAACTTCTGGCTGGCGATATCGAAGTTGAGCTGGCCGCCACACGCTGCGCAGGGGTAGGTGCGCGTGCGCTCAGTCTGGTGGAACATCGCCGGACCGGCCGCCTGTCCTGCGAACGCGTGGACGCGCGGCGGGGGTGGGGGGCCGGTCGGACGCGGCATAGGCGGCGGGCCGGCAGGTGGCCGGGGCAGCGGTGGCGGTCCGGTCTGTGGACGCGGCAGCGGAGGCGGGCCGGTCGGTGCCAGAGGAGGGGGACCCGCCTGCGGCCGCGGCAGCGGCGGCGGTCCGGTCTGTGGACGCGGCAGCGGAGGCGGTTGCGGCGGCGGTGGACCCTGGTAGCGACTGGAGTCGCCTGGTGGGTAGTTCATTGCTGCGGAAGCGGCGGAGGCGTGCCGGGCAGCGGCGGCGGCGCGCTGAACAGGTGTGCAAGCGCCGGGACCGTCGCGGCTGGCGCCCAGCCGGCCATGCCTTCGGTCCACACCACGGTGTCACGGGTGAGCTGACCACTAGCGACGAATGGCTGCAGCGCGCTCAGCGGGTAGGGGCCGGCCGGCTGGCCGGCCTGCTCGAAGTGGAACTGTTGCTGTGTCGGCAAGGGTGGCGGCGCCGCCTGCGCGGGGCCTCCCTGCCCCATGAAGTGTTGTGGTTGTTGCGGTTGGGCGTAGCCGCCCTGGGCCGCACCGGCCATCTGGCTGCCCAGCGCGACCCCAAGTCCGGCCTGGATCGCTGCTCCGGCAGCGCCCCCGCCCTCGTTTTGCGCGGCGGCCAACATCGCATCGGCGCGGCGAGCCTGCGCGTAGCGGTCGAGGTCGCCGACGTTGTTCAGGAAGCTGCTCTCCTCGAGCCCCCGCGCCACACCGCGGGTCATCGCCTGCTGAATCTCCTCCGGCAACGAGATGGTCATGGTGACGGCATCGATGCCGAGGCCGAAGGCTTGGACTCGCTGCGCGACGAACTCACGCAGCTTGTCCGACAATTCCACCTGGCGGCCCTGCAGGTCGATGGCGCCCAGACCGCTGCCCATCACCATGTCGTTGAACGCAAGCGCGATATTGCGACGGATCAGCTCGGTGATCTGGTCCATGTCGACCACGCTCTGGGTGCCCAGCACCTGGCGCAGGAAGACGGTCGGATCGGTGACCCGCACCACGGTGGTGCCGTTGGCGCGCACCTGCACCATCTTGAAGTCCGGGTCGCGTACCGTCACCGGTTGCGGTGTGCCCCAACGCAAATCAGGATAGGGGCGGGTGTTGACGTAATAGACTTCGGATCGGAACGGGCTGTTGAAACCGTACTTCCAACCCTGCAGAGTGCCCAGAATCGGCATGTTCTCGGTCGTCAGCCGATAGTGGCCGGGAGTGAACTGATCGGCCAACTGCCCCCGGTAGACGAACATCGCGCGCTGGCCCTCGCGGACAATTAGCTGCGCACCGTTCTTGATTTCGTTGTCGTAGCGCGGGAACCGCCACGCCAGAGTCGTGTTGGTGTCGTCGAGCCATTCGATGATGTCGACGAACTCGCCCCGGATCATGTCTCGCATGCCCATGCTTTATGTCCCCTCCTCGGCAGTACCCTGCCAAAACATCGGGCATCGCCCAGCGAGCTCGATCTGCGGTTTTACCGGCGAATCATACGCGGCGGGTTTGCCCGCGATATGGCTTTGGCGTAGTCGGATTGCGTCTATTCGGTGTGCTGACATGACTGTGATGCGTGCCTCCATCTTGTGTTGGGAAAATGCAGCGGCTACGCCAAGTCCGACGCGCTGTCGGTCGGCTCGTAGTCGGCATATTGACGTTCGCCGGTCTTGAGTGCCTGTCGGATGACTTGGGGGTCGGAGTCGAAAGCCTCGGTTGAGTCGATGAACTCCTCGACGATTTGCACGAAACGGTCCGGGTGGTCGCCGTGGGGCATGTGGCCGGACTTCTCGAAGATCTCGAGCCGCGATCCGGGGATCTGCTGGTGGGCCAGCCGGGCGTGGCTCACCGGGATGATCAGGTCGTCCTCGCCCCAGATGATCTGTACCGGAAGGTCGTGCATCAAGTAGGTGCGGTCCAGCATCGTGACGTACTGGCCGCGGGTGTCGACCACCCCGCGCAGGGTGCGGGCGAAGGCTTCCACGGCGCCTGGTTTGCGCAAGCCGTTGATAAGGCGCGGCAGGCTCGACACGTCACGGGTGAATCTTGTTGAACCCACGACGTTTCCGATCGCGCGGCTGGCCAGTTGCAGCGCTGGGACAGCGCCGGGCAAGCGCAGGACCGAGAGCGCCTCGGCTCCCATCGGCATGGCGGCAACGCGCAGCGCGGCGCTGACGTCCTTGGTCACGCCGCCGGCGCTGACCAGCACGACGCGCTCGACGAATTGTGGGTACTGGTAGGCGAACTGCGCGGCGATGCCGCCGCCCAGGGAATGCCCGACCAGGGTGACGCGCTCGATGTCTAGTGCGGTCAGGAGGTCGCGCAGGCCGTTGGCGAACGACGCCAGCGAGTAGTCGGCGCGTGGCTTGTCGGACTCGCCGTGGCCTAACAGGTCGGGGGCGATGACGGTGAAGCGCTGGGCGAGCTTGGCGTGCACGGGTTCCCACGTGGTGGAGCTGTCGCCGACACCGTGCAGCAGCACGACGACCGGGCCGGAGCCGGCGATCCGGAAGGCGCGGCGGTGGCCGTGGATGGTGCGGTATTGCAGCGACGGAGCGGTGATGTCCCGGACGGGCCGCAGGTGGCGGTGCGATCGGTTCGACATGGCGCTCTCCTTCTCCCTGTGCGATTTCCACCGCCTTGAGCGGGTGTTAGGGAGAAGCTTGCGGGTGAGCGCTTGGAGAATTCTTGGCGCAGCCGAGGCCGGGTCTGTCGTCAGCCGATTTTTGTGAGAGTGAAGCTCTGGTGTGGATCAGCTATTCCACACGGCGCGGGAGTGTTGAGGAAGTCGACTTGGCCGACGAGCCGGCGCGGGTCCCATGATTGGCGCACGGTGACGGGCCAGTCGCCGCCGCCGAGGATGTCCACGCCGAGCTGGTAGGTCGGGCAACTCACGCCGTCTGGGACGACTCGAGTAACGGTGGGACGGCCGTTGATCACGGGTGCGGCGAAACCATGTCCCGGTGAGGTTGTGACGTTTGCGACGCAGTCCGGCGCGCAGGTGGTGTTGATCGTCCACGTAGCGGCGCTGCCGTCCTCTTCCTGGTAGGCGTAGACGCCCTCCATGATCGGGCCGTCGGCTCTGGCGAGTGGTGCTTGCATCCCGCAAAGGGCCAAGCACAATATCGAAATCCCGGCCACTCGCAAGTCGAGCTTCATGACGCCACCTCGCGCGTAGGAATCATTCACTACGGGCAATATAGTCGAAGTGTATCGGCGAAACGCCAGCGTATCGGCATAACCAGGGATTTCATAGCGGATTCCAAGAGACTCGACGGGTTCCGAAAAGTGCTTCTGAATGTTTTTGTTCAGCCTGCGTGGAAATATGCTCGGACGGTCGGCGGGTGCTCAGCGGGCCAGCGCGCGGATGATCCCCGCGGTGCGCTGCGGCTGTTCGACCATGACCAGGTGCCCGGCGGGTGCGATGGTGACGTGCTCGGCGCCCAGCGCCTCGGCCAACCTGATCTGTCGGCCACGCCAGCCGAGCGAGCGCCAACCCGTGTGAGCCGTCGCCACCACACACCGCACGGGTGGCAACGGATTGGTGGTCCGTAGTGCGCGCAGCTCGGCCCCGAGCTGGGGGTAGGCGACGTATTCAGCGAGGACCGCGCGCGCGATTCCCGGTTCGGTTGCGGCGATGCTCAGCTGTGAGCGCATCGGGCTGTCGAGCCCGCCGGGGCGTCGTCGCTGCACCAGCGAGAGCGCCGCCCGGGCCAGCGGTGTCCGAAGGTGCGATGCGTCCAGCAGCCTCGTCGCCACGCCGACGGCAGCGAGCTTGGGCCGCAATGGAAGTCGCGCCTTGCTTGTGGCGATGCTGGAGTCCAGTAGCAACAATGCGTGGGTGCGGTCCGGGTGCAGGCGGGCGAACCCCTCGGCGTAGAACCCGCCCACCGAATGTCCCACCACGACGGCTTTCTCGCCGCTTTGCCGGGGTCCAGTGATGGCCTCGAGTACGGCGGCGATTCGGTCGGCCTCGCCCCGGACCGTCGGATGCCAGTGCAGGACGCGGGTGCGCGGTGTTCCGGGTCTGTCGAAGCGGACGACGGTGTGATCGGTTTTCAGGTCTTCGACGGTGTCGGTCCAGTGCAGCGCGCGACCGCCGAGTCCGCTGCAGAGCACCACGACCAGACCGGTGTTGCCGTCGACGAGGACTCGCACGCGATAGTCGCCGATTTCGACATCGACGTGCCGGGTCATGGATGTCGGACGGATGGGGTGCGCGCCGTGCGCAAGGCGACATAGATCAGCCAGCCGGCGAAGGCGACCAATTCAGCCCGCTGCGCGATGCCGATCACGCCCACGTGGTCGGTCTCGTCGATGATGATCGCGACGCCGGTCAAGCTCGCCGTTCCCACCAGCGCTGCCAGCATGAAGGTCCCGAGGTGGCGCACCAGCGCCTCGGTATCGGCCCGACGGTCTGCTATTACGAAGGCCAGCAACGACGCGATCGCGGCGGCCAGGCCCATTCCGCTGCTGAGCCAGTGCAGCTGATGGCCGATCGGCACGGTGCCGGAGGCTTCGCGGGCTTTGCACCCGGCATCCGAGCTCGGCGCGCACACCAATCGCCATACGGTGCTGTCCAGTAGTGTCGCGAGCGCGAAGACGCCCAGTGCCCACCAACCTGTGCGCGCCCATCTGCAGCTCCGAACGCCGATCAAGGCGGCGGCCGCGGCGAAGAGCAATATGACGGCCGAGGCTTGGTCTCCGCCACGAAACCACCCGCCGTGCGGTTGGTCGGGGGCCGAGAGTTCGCTGATGTAGAGGTCAGGGTCAGGCAACGTGCGGGTGTAGAAGATCTCGAGCAGCCAGTTCGAATACAGCACGGCGCCGGCGATCAGACCAATGACGGCGACCCAGCGCAGCATCGGCAGCAACGCGCGAGGCTCCGGATTCGGGTCTTCCACCAGGTCGGGCGGTGGCTGCACTGCCATCAATCCATCATGCCGCCTGGGCCCGGTGGGGTGACGGTCTTCGGTGCTGTTGGGCGCGCCGTGCCGGTGACGAACCTTGATGGGGTCATCGCCTGCGCAGATTGCGACAACCACCGCATACGGCACAGGCCCCCGGCCACAAGCAGAGCGAGGCGTTTGTGAACCGACGTGCCTCTGCAGCACGTACCCGCCGCGTACGTGTCGGTGAGCACCCCATTTGCGCACCCACTTATACGTCAATATTCTGACTTGCGTGTCGACTCCACGTGCTGCCATCCCTTCTGGCTGGGTGCCGCGCCAGATGGGGTTGCATGGCGCCAATTGATCGGGCACCGACGTGGCCGGATGCGATCGAGATTGACGTATACGTCGATAGTTTGACAGTATCGTCTACATGGACCTGAATGTGGCGGTGATCGGTGGTGGACCCGGGGGGCTGTTCGTATCGCGTCTGTTGGCGCTTCGCCACCCCACGTGGTCGATCTCGGTGCATGACCGGCTGGATCTCGATGGCACGCTGGGCTTCGGTGTGGGGCTTTCCGGCGCAGCATTAGAGGTGCTTGGAGTTCACGATCCAGAGACGCGTGAGTTACTCGAAGAGCATGCGCTGCGGTTCCACGAAGCCAGCTTCTGTCTTCCGCGGGGCACTTATCGGCTGCCGGGATTCAGCAGCGGTATCGCGATCTCCCGCCCCGAATTGCGTCGGCTCCTGTGTGATCAGGCTACTAAAGCCGGCGTGGTGGTAGAAAATGGCCGAGCTGCCGACGTCGACGAATTTCGCGGCTCGGCCGACTTGATAATCGCCGCCGACGGGGTCTCGAGCCCGACACGCGACCGATATGCCGCGCAGTTCGGTGCAAGAGTCATCGAAGGGAGGGGCGTGTATTTGTGGTGCGGCGCCGACCTCGAGTTGCCGGGCGCAATATTCGCCCCGGTGGCTACCGAGCATGGAGTTTTTACGACACATGCATATCCCTACGCCACCGGCCGCTCGGCGTTTGTCATCGAGTCGACTGAAGAGACGCTGAGAAACGCAGGCTTGGACCATGTTTCGCCAACTGTGGACGATGATGTCTACTCGATCGAATACTTGTCGAATGCTTTCGCCGACCTGCTGGATGGGCAGATGCTGCACGGGAACCGCTCTAAATGGTTCCACTTCCGTACTGTCTTCTGCGAAACCTGGACCCACGAGAACATCGCACTGCTTGGTGATGCTGCCGCAACCGCCGACCCTTCGCTGGGGTCAGGCACCAAACTGACCTTGGACTCTGCTATAGCGCTCGCCGACGCACTTAATGCGTGGCCGCACAGGGAAATCCGCGATTGCCTCGAAAGATACGATGCCTTCCGTAGGCCTGCTGTGACGGCCTTTCAGGAGTTAGCACTTCGCAGTCAGCGTTGGTGGGACACTTTTCCGCGACGGTTGCATCTCGAGGGTGAACGGCTCGCCGTGGCATATCTGACGCGCGGCGGCCACGTGTCTTTGGACGCCGCCTTGGCTAGAAGCGGCGACCTCATCCGACCCGCGGTCGCGAGCTGGGCACAAGTGGACAGCTCGGATCTTCCCGAGGCCGGGCTTGCACAGTGGATCGTCAATCGGCCCTTCCGGTGGAGGTCGGAAACATTTGCCTCGCAGATACTTTCACGCCGCGATGTATTGGCGATGTTTAGCGGGCGCCGTCCGGAAACGATCGTGGTCGACGTCGATGATCCGTGGGGTGAGATTGCTGATGCACTCGTCGCTGAAGCCAGGCGCGCTCTTGGCGACGGGACCGACTGTGTCGTGCTGACAGGTGAACGCGACCGGTGTGCTGTGCTCAACAGGCTGCATGTCGCCGAGCGAATGCGTATGGAACTCGGATGCCTCGTCGCCATCGATGCGGGCGCCGAGGACATCGAAGACGTCGCCGCGGGGCTGGTCGCAGGCCGCATCGACTTCGCCTGCACGTTGTCGGTCGAGGAACATCCTGGCGCGGCAGCGACCGAACTGGCCGACACCATTGCCTGATCAGTTGGTGGACGAACGCTAAGCGGCGCTTGGGACGTGAGAGTCAAACGTGCAGCTGCGCTGCAAATTTAGTGGTCAAACCCGCTGAAGCAGTAGCGCAAAACGTGGAAGGAAGATGAATTGAGCAGCAATCACAACTCCCCACTGCGATCGAGCACGAAGATAACTGGGGCGGCGACTCCTGCCGTAACGCCTCAACGGTTGGGCGAAGGACGCACTATCACCGCGGCCAAGTACCCCGACGCCACTGTAGAGAGAGTGCATCAACTCCAGACCGCGGACGGAGCACAGCTTCAAGGTGTGCTGCGCACGATCCCCGACGCTCGAACTGTGGTCTGCCTCATGCATCCACGAGCCGATGTCACTCACCATGCCCTGGTCCCGCTCCTGCTACGTACCGGCGTTGCGGTGTGGACCCAGCAGCCTCGCTCGGTGAACAACGACATCTCCTTGGTTCACGAGCAGACCCTGCTCGACGTCGCGGCCGGAAATGAGTTTCTGCGGGACTGCGGCTTTGAATCCGTTGTCGCCCTTGGGCATTCCGGCGGTGGCACCCTCTATGCCTTCTACAGCGAGCAGGCTGGTCTTCCTCCTGAACAGCGCATCGCCAAGACGCCGTCGGGCCGGCCAATCAACCTTGCCGAGGCAAGCATGCCGGAGTTCGATGGCATCGTTTTCTGGGCGCCCCACCCCGGACAGGGTCAACTCCTGCTGCGCTGCATCGACCCTTCCGTCACCGACGAGTCCGATCCGCTATCAATCGACCCCGACCTCTATGCCTTCAACCCAGCCAACGGATTCATCGAGCCGCCCCAATCATCGACCTACGCTGCGGATTTCATCGAGCGTTATACGCATGCCCAGCATGAACGAGTCGCACGGATCGACGAGGTGGCCCGCCAGTACGTCGCAGAAGCGATAGCCGCCCGCCAGGCTTTCGCGCAAAGCTCTGATCCCCTCGACCGCCGGCGCGCATTGGTGCCAAGGATCATTACCGTCTATCGGACCGACGCGGACTTGAGAACCGTGGACCTGTCCCTAGACCCCAACGACCGCCCTTATGGTTCGGTGTTCGGCCGTCGTCCCGACTTGATCAATCACGGGATGGTGGGCTTTGGACGGTTGTGCACGCCGGACTCGTGGTTGTCTACGTGGTCTGGGCTGAGCTCCAACGCCGATTTCGTGCGGTGTGCGCCAGGGGTGCGGATTCCAGCGCTGTTTGTGGAGCTTACCGGCGATCAGGCGGCATTCCCGAGCGTGTCGGCCCGGATGCGTGACGCGTTGGGATCGATGGACATGACTAACCGCCGGGTGCGTGGCACCCATTTCGGCGGCGCCATCAATCCCGGCGAGCCGCTGGGGAGCGACTTGACTGCCGAAGTGGTCGCAGAATGGCTCAACGAACGCTTCGCTCTCGTGCCGCCCGCATGAGCATCAACGGTGCGGGCGGGCCTCGTGAGGCGGTTCATTGGCCGTTGGCAGGCTATCGGGTCTTGGAACTTGGCAACTTCATCGCCGCGCCGACTGCAGGTCGGCTGTTGGCCGATTTCGGTGCTGAGGTAATCAAAGTGGAGCGGCCCGGAGTGGGCGACGAAATTCGCAAATGGCGTTTGTATCGCGGTGACACGTCGATGCTCTATCGCACGATCAACCGCAACAAGAAGTCGATCACCCTCGACCTGCGCAGCACCCCTGGCCGGCAAACCGCACTCAGCTTGATTGGGCACTGTGACGCGGTCATCGAGAACTTCCGGCCCGGAACCCTTGAGAAGTGGGGGATGGGACCAGACGTACTAGCCGAGGCTAATCCCGACCTCATCCTGACCCGGGTGTCGGCTTTCGGGCAGACCGGGCCGCTGCGCGAGCGGCCGGGGTTCGCCGCTGTCGCGGAGGCAATGGGGGGGTTGCGTGCGCTGGTCGGAGAGCCCGATCACCCACCGTCTCGGGTTGGCGTCTCGATTGGTGACACTATCGCCGGGTTGTATGCCGCTTTCGGCACGGTGATGCAGTTGCTGGCCCGTCAATCTGCACAGGGAAGTACCGAATCCCCTTTAGCCAAGCCATGTTTTCGGGAGGTCGATGTCGCTCTCAATGAAGCGGTGTACTCCGTGATGGAATCTCTCGTCCCTGATTACGACGCCTACGGGGTGCTGCGTAATCGTGCGGGGGGCCGAATCGAAGGCATCGCTCCCTCGAATGCATATGTGTGTCTGGATGGCGACACCGTCGTCATCGCCGGAAACGGCGACGCCATCTTCCGGCGATTCATGAAAGTCATAGGTCGCCCAGATCTCGCCGGCGATCCAAGGCTAGTGACCAACAGCGATCGCTGGAACTATCGTGACGAGCTCGACGATGCGATCGCTGCGTGGGTCTCGTCCCGAAGACGTGCGGAGGTACTCGCATGCCTCGACGACGCCGGGGTCCCTGCTGGCCCCGTCTATAGCGCCGCCGACCTCGCGACTGATAAACAGCTGTTGGCGCGCAATATGATTCAGTACTTCGAGGTCGATACCGGCAACGCAGAATCTGCCCGCGTCGCTTTTCCCGGTGTGGTGCCTGTGCTCAATGAATGTTCCCTGCCGATCCGCCATGTCGGGCCAGAGCTGGGCCAGGATACCGCCGAGGTGCTGAGTGGTGTGCTCGGTATGTCCGCGGAGGAAATAGAACAACTGTGCTGACAGACAGTGCTCTCAACTGCTGGAAAGAGCGGGTCAATGGGCGATAAACCGGAGATCGATATTAGAGAAGTCGGGCTGCGTGACGGACTGCAGCTAGAGTCCGCGATACCGCTGCGCGACAAGGTCGCGCTACTGGAGGCACTGGCAGCCACAGGAGTCGGGCGGATTGAAGCCACGTCATTTGTATCACCGAAAGCTGTTCCGGCGCTGGCTGATGCCGCCGAGCTCGCGGCCGAATTGCAGCACTGGCCGGAGATCGAATTTACCGCGCTCGTTGCCGGGAGTGGCGGTGCGCGCCGAGCCCTGGCTGCGGGGATGCACCGGCTGGAGTACGTCATTTCTGTCACCGACGGCCATAGCCTCGCCAACGTTGGGCGCAGGACCGAAGAGTCAGTCGCGTTGATCTCAGACATCGCCACTATGTGCCGCAGCGAGGGGGGTGTCCTCGAGGTAATTCTGGCGACGGCATGGGACTGCCCGTTCGAGGGTCGCACCGAGTCACATCGCGTACTGGACGTCGCGACTCGCGCAGCTGCCGCGGGTGCGACCAGGCTCTGTCTGGCCGATACCATCGGGACTGCATCACCTGGACGCGTTGTCGACCTGGTTACTGCGGTGCGCAACGTGGTCGCCGGACTCGACATCGGGGTACACCTCCACAACACCCGCGGAGCAGGACTGGCGTGTGCGTGGGCCGCGTGGCAGGCGGGTGTGCGTAGTTTCGACGCTTCCTTCGGCGGATTGGGCGGGTGCCCCTTCGCGCCCGGCGCCAGCGGGAACATTGCTACAGAAGAGCTGACGTATATGTTCGAGGAGTCCGGCATCGCGACAGGGATCTCGCTAGGCGCGCTACTCGATGCGGTCGATCTGCTATCGCAGTTACTCGGTAAAACATTACCCAGCAATCTTTTCCGCGCATACCAAAGTAACTCGGTGCAGCGTTGCAGCAACAGCGGCACCGTCAGGAGCCGCTCGAGGGGCTTCCCTTCAGCATGACCGCCAGTGCGGCGAGCTCTTCCTGGGCAGCACCGATGACGTCCAGTGGTGTCCTGGATCCTGCAGGCGAGGAGCGTGATTCAAGGCCGCGCACCGCCAGTTCACCGAAGACGTTAGCGATCTCATCGAGATCGTGGGTGCTGCTATGGACCCAGAACGCCGTCCAATTCCACATGCCGAGCAACGCCAGAGCTGCCTCACGAGCCGGCACGGGGCGAAACTCGCCGGAGCGCTGGCCTTCTTCGATGAGTGCAATCAAGACTTCTAAGACTTTGCGGCGCGTCTCGCGGTGCGCGTGCGCGATGTCGTCTGGCATCGCTGATTCACTGTGCAACAACAAGCGGAAGCGGGCGGGATTGGCGATGATGAGCTGCGTCATGCCCACCGCGATCCGGCGTAGCCGCTCGGGGGCCGACGATCGAGCTTTGATCTCTTCGGAAACAACCGCGTAGCCGGCGTCGGTCACATCGTGCACAACGCGACTGAGCAGCTCTTCCTTGCTGGCAACGTAGTAGTAGACAGCGGTGCGACTCACCCCGATCGCCTGGGCGATATCCGACAGAGTCGTACCGCCGTAGCCCTTCTCGGCGAAGAGCCGTGCCGCGGCATCGAAGATCTGGCTTTCGACTGTGTCTCTGCGCATCCTGGAGCGTCCGTTGGTGGTCGACTTTGCTCTCTGCGGCCGCTGAGAAGTGCCAGTCCGCGCCCTCCCGGCGCCTGTCATGCCTGCCATGACAGTCGACTGTACCGGCTAAGGCTACGTTTACTGTCACAGCAGACGAACTATTGACATATATGTCGAGTTTCGGGCACCATCAGTGACGTGAGGCACAGGGGCGGGCTGTGTATGGGCCAGCCCGGAGGTCTGCTGCGCAACATACGTCACCCGTGTCAAGACCCTCTCGACGAGCAAGGGAGAAGCTGCCGAGTATGAAAGTCGACCGTTGGCGAGACGACATTCCTGCTCTGTCGCAGGCGGTCGCTGACCGTTACCGGGCATCTGGGGTGTGGGCCCAGTGCTCCATCGGGGAGCAGCTGCACCGCAGCGCGACCATGCACGCGGACGCGACCGCCGTGATCGGGCCCGACGGTCTGCTGACATACCGTGGTTTGGACGAGCACACCGATCGGATCGGTGCCGGCCTTGCGCAAGCCGGCATCGAGCCTGGCGACGCGATTTTGCTGCAGGTCGACAACTCCATGGAAGCGATTTTGGCGTGGTACGGCGTCATCAAATCCGGAGCGATCCCCGTGGCTACCCTGGCGGTGCACCGCGCCCATGAGATCGCCAAGATCGGTGACATCGTCGAAGCCCGCGCGCACATCGTCGACGCTTCCTATGAGAAATACGACCTGTTGTCCTTCGCGAAGCGCATGTCGGCAACGAGCAGCACCCCCCGGTTACTGCTGACGATCCGCTCCGCAGCACGGTCGAGCGAGGCGACCGCAGTCGCATCACTCGGAGCCGGTCTCTCGGCATCACAAGCACGCCGGATCGTCGAAAACATCGCGGCGGCAACACATGGGGATGATGTTGCGGTGTTTCAGCTCTCGGGCGGGACCACCTCAACGCCGAAGGTCATCCCCCGAACTCACGATGATTACTGGTACAACGCGGCAAGCTATGCCCAGGCACTGGGATGGGACAGTCGTGCCCGGGTCATGCATTTCCTGCCGATCGTGCACAACGCTGGCATAGTGCTCGGCGTCCATGCCGCGCACTCGGTTGGCGCCGCGATCGTCCTCTCGGGGCCCCAAGCCGACCAACTGCTGCCCGCGATGGCGGCGGCACGCGCCACCGACGTGCTCACCTACCCGTCGTTGGCGCTCGAATGGCGCGGTCATCCCGCCTTCGCAGCGGCCACCAAACATCTTGAGCGCGTTGTCCTTACCGGTGCGAAGGTTACAGAAGAAGCTTTTAACTTATTTGAAGACAAGGGAATTCGCGCACTTGGACTCTATGGGGCCACTGAAGGGCTGGTTATGGTCACCCGGCCGCAGGCCCCCCGGGCTTTTCGCTTTCAGGCATTGGGCACACCGTTGTCGAGTTTCGACGTGATCCGAGTACTCCAACCGGGCGCCGAGACTGAGGTTCCTGACGGCGTCCCCGGCGAGCTTTGCTACTGCGGTCCGACGACCCTACGTGGATACCTTAAGGCGCCCGACCGAAACGCCGAGGCATTTACCTCCGACGGGTTTATCCGTAGCGGAGACTTGGTGGCGCGGCGAACCATCGACGGTGCGGTTACCTACACCTTCGAGGGACGGATCAAAGACCTAGTCAACCGTGGGGGCGAGAAGGTGAACGCCGCAGAGATCGAAGGGCTCATCGCACAGGTCCCCGGTGTGGCTCGCGCGGCGCTCGTTGCTGTGCCGGATCCGCGTCTTGGCGAACGCGGGTGTTTGTGTCTGCAGATGGTCGACGGGGCCAGTCCGATCACGCTTGCCGATATCACGCAGTTCTTGGCTGCCCGCGAGGTCGCCAAGTTCAAATGGCCGGAACGTCTTGAGACCTACGCCGCATTGCCGACCACCCCTAGCGGCAAAGTCGACAAGCGTCAACTCGCCAGTGACTTGTCGACGGGCGCTCCAACAGGGGACGCCGTGCGGTCGACAATGAAGGAAAGCATCGCGTGAAGGGGCGCTCAGGTGGCGATGTCGTTATCGTCGAAGCAGTTCGGACCGGTATCGGCAAAGGTCACGCCGACAAAGGACAGTACCGCGAGCTGACGCCACAAGAGCTGCTCGGCCGAGTTTATCGAGGGGTTCTGGACCGCAGCGGGGTTAACCCTTCGATGGTCGACGACGTTATCGCAGGCTGTGTGCAGCAAATTGGAGAACAGGGCTGCAATGTCGCTCGCAACGGGTGGTTGCACGAAGGGCTACCCGTGGAGGTACCGGCAACGACGATCGACCGGCAATGCGGGTCGGGCCAAACCGCGTTCAACACTGCTGCGGCGATGATCGCCGCCGGAATCCAGGACATCGCGATTGCAGGCGGAGTTGAGCACATGGGCCGTGTGCCCTTCGCCGCCGGCATTCGCGCCCAAGAGGAGTTCGGCCGCGCGATCACAATGCCGATGCAAAAGCGCTACGGATTGACGGACACGTACACGCTCACGGGGCAAGGTGCTGCCGCCGAACGCATCGCCGAAGAATGGGCGCTGTCTCGCGTAGAGATGGATGAGCTTGCGCTGCGCTCTCACCAGTTAGCGCATCAGAGCACTCTTGCCGGCAACTTCGCGCGAGAGATCATCGCGGTCCACGTGGGTCAGAGCGAGATCGTCACAGACCAAGGAATCCGGGCCGAGGCCAATATGGCGTCAATCTCTGCGCTGCCGCCGGTCTTTCGGCCCGACGGGCTGGTGACCGCCGCGACGTCGTCGCAAGTCTCTGACGGAGCTGCCGCCGCTTTGTTGATGAGTCGAGAGCGCGCCAGCGAACTCGGGATGCGGTCACGGGCACGAGTTCTCGACCATCTCACTATCGGCGTTGACCCACAAATGATGCTTCACGGCCCGATACCGGCCACCCAGAAGATCCTGGAGCGCAACAAATTGACCATCGACGACATTGATGCCATCGAAATCAACGAGGCGTTCGCCGCGGTCGTAGCGGCGTGGATGCACGAGGTCAAACCCGATCCTGATCGAGTCAATCCGCGCGGCGGGGCAATGGCGCTTGGGCATCCACTGGGAGCCTCCGGCACGCGACTGATCACCACGTTGCTGCACTTTCTCGAAGACGAAGATAGGGAATTCGGCCTCGTCACTATGTGCTGCGGCGGTGGCCTAGGAACAGCCACACTTATTCAACGACTGTGACGAAACACCGTGCGGAAAAGTCAATCCATACCGCCTTTAACAAGGAACGCATCCTTGTGTAGGGCCGACGCAGAAAGTACATGCTCATGAGCTACGTCATTGGGATCGATGTGGGCGGAACGTTCACCGACGCCGTCGCCGCCGACCAATACGGCAACATCGTCGGGGCAAAGACAGCATCGACTCCCGAGAATTATGCTCATGGAGTCCTGAACGCGGTCGCCGCGCTTGCCGACGAATTGGGCATCGCGGAGCGACAACTGCTGGAAAACACTGCGTACGTCGCCCACGGCACGACGGCCAGCATCAATGCCTTAGTGACCGGCAATGTTGACCCTGTTGGATTTATCACTACAAAGGGTCACGGCGATTCAATCGCGATCATGAATGTGGAGGGCCGGTACTTGGGGCTTTCCGCACACGAGGCCCAGGACATCGCCTTCACTCGCAAACCGCAGCCGTTAGTGCCGAAAAATCATGTATTCGAGGTGACCGAGAGGATTGACCAAGCCGGCCGCATCGTGGTTCCGCTCAACGAGGACGAGGTCCGCGACGCGGTGCATCAGCTCAAGGCCGACGGAATTGGTGCGATTGCTGTTTCTCTTTTGTGGTCCTTCCACAATCCAATCCATGAGCGTCGAATTCGCGAGATTGTTCGTGACATCACCCCAGAGATGTTCGTCGCAATTTCTAGTGACATCTCACCGCGAATCCGCGAATTCCCGCGTAACGCCACCACGATCATGAGCACACAGCTCGGACCGGCCCTGCGTAGGTATCTCGAACCACTCAGCGCAGAACTCCTCGAGCGAGGGTTGGCTGGGCCGCTGCTGATCATGCAAAGCTCCGGCGGTACCGTCTCAGCTACCGAAGCGCCAGAGACCGCGATCACCACGATCGGTTCGGTCTTAAGCGGTGGCGTCGTGGGCGCAAGCCGGCTGGCTCAACAGCTAGGACACTCCAATGTAGTCACAGCCGACGTTGGCGGCACCACCTTCCTGGTCGGCATGATCGTCGATGGTGACCCGATTCGGTCGTCAACCACCATCATTAATCAACACCCCATCAACGTGCCGACAATCAAGGTCGACGTCATCGGCTCAGGTGGCGGGGCGATCGCCTGGATCGACGCCGGCGGCAATCTGCGGGTAGGCCCGCAAAGCGCTGCAGCGGTGCCCGGCCCAGCCGCCTACGGCGCGGGAGGTACCGAGCCCACCGTCACCGATGCTGATTTGGTTCTGGGAATTGTGAACCCCGACTATTTCATCGGCGGCCGCCGCAAACTCCACGTCGATCTCGCCAAGAAGGCCCTGCTAGAAAAGATCGGACACCCGCTGCGCCTCAGCGCCGAGCAGGCTGCCGCCGCGATATACGAGGTACAGAATCAACAGACCGCGGACCTGGCCCGCAAGGTCGTAATCGAAACCGGCCATGACCCAAGAGAATTCGTGGTGTACGCCTTCGGGGGCGCCGGGCCCATCCATGCGTCGGCCTTCACTGCCGAGTTGGGAGCTAAGAGTCTGATCGTTCCTCTCGGTGCAGCCGCGTCAGGGTTCTCCGCTTTTGGGCTGGCAGCCTCTGACGTGATGGTGACCGCGGAATGTTCCAACCCCGCCCCGTTCCCGTTGGATCCGGTTCTGGTGCGGGACAACTATCACCGGCTCGAGGCGCAAGTAAGCGATGCGCTGCAGCGCCAAGGCGTGGAATATTCTTCGGTGCAGCTAGTCCGATCCTTTGATGCGCGCTATACCGCGCAGATGTTTGAGGTCAGCGCTCTAGCCCCCGACGGAATGATCGACGAAGCAGCTGTTGCACTGATGGCCGCCAACTTCGATCAGCGGTACACCGAAATATACGGTGAAGGTTCGGCCCTGACAGAGGTCGGCATCCAGATGATCACCTACCGCGTGCGCGGGACCGGGCAATTATCCTTCCGGCCGCGTCCCGTCAAGCACGAAGCCGCATCCAACCCCGACGCCAGCAACGCGATCAAAGAGCGTCGACCGGTCTTTCTCTCGGTTCACCGCGGCTTTGAGGAAACCGCTATTTACGACTACCGATTATTGCGCGCCGGGCACGTGCTACCCGGCCCTGCCGTCGTCGAAGTACCGACCACCACCGTGACAATCCCCGGCGGCCACGAGGCCGTCGTCGATACCTACGGCAACATCACGATAACTTTCAACTAGGAATCACTAATGAATAAGCCACTTTTGATGCCGGTTCCAGGTTCGGAGCGCTTCGCCAGCAGGCCGCTGCCGCTCGGCGAGCTGCGCGGCCGGATCGATCCGTCGCTTCGCCTTCATGAGATTTCCTCCACCGCACTCGATGACCTGGATCCACTCACCTATGAGGTGATCCGACACCGAATTTGGTCAATCACAGACGAGATGGGCGAGACCCTCAAGAAGATGTCTGGATCGCAGGGCGTGACCGAGGCCAACGACTTCGACTTCGCCATCTGCGACGAGCTAGGCCAGGAAGTGCAGGTCGGTCTCTACAACACCGGTTTGGTCGCCTCGATGGATCTAGCTATCTACTGGATACTGCAGCACCGGAGTGCCAATTCGGGGATTCGGCCCGGAGACATGTTCCTCACCAACGATCCGTGGGTCGGTGGCGGTCTGCATCAAAACGACACCTCAATCATCGCACCGATTTTCATCGGAGAGGAGTTGTTCGCCTGGACCTCGGCGGTGTGCCATCAGATCGACGTCGGTGGAGCTAAGCCGGGCTCGGCGAATTTGACCGCCACCGACGTGTTCAGCGAAGCCGTACCGACACCGCCGATCCGGCTGGTGCGCGGCGGAGAAATCCAAGACGACGTCTTGGACAACTTCGCTCGCAGGTCCCGTAGCCCGATGCACATCCACCTGGACATCAGGGCGAAAGTCAGTGCTAACAAGGTCGGCCAGCGCAGACTGTCCGACCTCGTTAGCCGCTACGGCCCTACCACCGTGAAAGCGGTCATGAAGCGCATGATGGACGACGCCGAGGGTCGGCTGCGGGCACGGCTCACCTCAATCCCTGACGGCTCCTGGAGCAGCGTGGGTTACATGGAGCAATCCGAAGTCGGCGACCGCGGGCTGCACAAGATCTGCCTCACTCTGACCAAGAACGGCAGCGACATGACCTTCGACTTCACCGGAACAGATCCGCAGGTCGGCATGATCAACTGCCCGTACTCCGGGATGCGCGCCGGCATCATGTTCGCGCTGCTGCCGGTACTGGCAGGTGACATCCCCTGGTCGGTAGGCGGTTTCATGCGCTGCTTGAAGTTGATCAGCGAAGAAGGCACGATCAACAATGCCAGCTACCCCGCGGCGGTGGGATGGGCGCCGATCAGCGCGGCCTGGGCCACCTCCAACTTGGTCGCTGAGTGCCTTGGCCGCATGCTTGATACCTCCGTGGAACTGCGCCCCAGAGTGCAGGCGTGCTGTACCGGATCGTTTGACATCGTGACCCTGGCCGGTATCGACCAGCGCGGATTACCTTCAGTGTCAATGCTGTTCGACATGATGGCCGGCGGATACGGAGCGCACGCCACAAGCGACGGCGGCGACACGGCCGGGATTATGCCGATCCCGATGGGTCGCGCCCCCGACGTCGAAATGCAGGAATACCTTTCGCCCTATCTGGTGTTGTGGCGGCGCGAGGAACCCGACTCAGGTGGTGCCGGTGAGCATCGCGGGGGGGTGTCAATCTCGACATGCCTGATCCCGCACGGCACCCCGGCTCCAATGTCGGCGGCGTTCTCCGGCAACGGCAAGGCGCGCGCGGAGAGCGCCGGCCTGGCGGGCGGGCTGCCCGGCGGGGTTGCCCACGACATCGTCGTACAGGAGGCGCACGTCGCCGAGCTGTTCGCCAACGGAGTCATCCCGTCAACAATTGATGAGCTAGGCGGAACCCCAATTCCTGTGCCCAATCGAGCGGAAATGATCCTGGGCCTTACTGATGTGATGTTCGTCCACGCCGCCGGCGGCGGCGGCTACGGAGATCCGCTGCTGCGCCGGCCCGAGGCTGTCGCACATGATGTCGGGAATGGGAAGGTAACCAGGCGGGCCGCCGAGAAGGTCTACGGTGTGTTGATCAACGACGACGGTTATGTTAATGAGCCCGGAACACTCAACCGGCGCAACCAGATCCGCATCGAACGTGTCGGCCCCGGCTACTCACTGCCAGCCGAAGAGCCTCTGACAGAGGGCAACCCAATCAGCGTGAGCCTCATCGTGATCGGTGACACACCAGAGGTCACCTGCCGCTGGTGCGGCCATACCTTGGGCGGGTTCGGATCGGATCTCACCGAGCATGTCGCGATCCGCGAGCAGGCAGCTATCGATGCGATTCCAGGTACGTGGGCCGACTGCTCGGCCTACGTCGATGAGGAGATCGTTTACCGAACCTATTGCTGTCCTCGCTGCGCGACCCAGCTGCACTGCGAGGTGACGCCCGTCCGTCAGCCGGCGGCGATGCCGTGACACGCGGGCAAGCACTGTGCTCTCACCCTGAGATGTGTCCTCAGCATCGACTTCCGTCGATTGGGTCGTCTCGGCATCGTTCGTGCCGCTACCGATGCCAGTGATCAGAGTCGGTGTGGTGCTGCCGAGTTCCAACGTAACCATCGAAGCCGAGCTGGCGACACTGTTGGCTAGACAGCCAGATGCCACGTTCAGTTTTCACTCCAGCAGAATGCGAATGCCGCGGGTCTCGGCCGCCGGACTAATCGCGATGAGCGCACAGCGGGATCGCTGCATCATTGAGATTGCCGATGCACACCCGGACGTCGTGCTCTACGCCAACGTTGCGGCCCTCACGTCAGCCGGTCCCGCCGAACACCGGCGCGTTGAAAGCCTCATCGCTGAACAACTATCTCTGGGAGGCTCACAAGCGAAGGTTCGAACCAGCGTCGGGGCCCTCGTCGAGGCGCTTAATGCATTGAACGCCAGACGAATTGCACTGGTGCTGCCTTACACAGGTTCCTTAGCCGCGACGGTGATCGAATGCCTTCAGTCCGAATGGTTCGAGGTAGTCGACTGGGCAGCGTTGGGTGTCGAGGACTACGGCGCAATCGCCGAGATCCGCCAGGATCAAATCATTGATGCGGCTAGGTCGTTAAATCTTTCTGACGTAGACGCTCTGGTGATTTCGGTCAGCTCGCAGATGCCCTCGCTGACATTGGTGCAGCGACTCGAAACCGAGTGCGGCATCGCGGTGGTCTCCGCTGCTACCGCCGCGAGTTACGCGATCCTCAAAGCATGCAACTTGCCAGTGAACATTGGCGGTGCGGGATCTCTCCTGCAACGGGACAAATCGTCCACTTTCCCAAGCCGTGATGCCCGGCCCGGCCGGTAGAACCTGATCGGCGGCCGGGTTTAAGTCTAATCCCCCAGTCCTGCAGCGGCGCTCCACTTAGCGACAAGGGTACGGGACCGTGCGCGATGATACTCGGCCCACAGTGTGGTTGGCGCACGGGCTTTGTCGTGACCGCAATTCCGAAAGGCGAAGCGGCACAACAATATTACTCAAGGCAGGAGTGTGATGCATCGTTGCACCGATCAGGTTGTTCTCATTAAAGGTGCTGGTCTGGGCAGGGTGCTGAGATGGCTCGGCGCCTTGCTGAAACGTCTGTCCGGTTCGAACTCTGTGTCTAGGCTGGCCACGGAACAATCCACGTCACCACGAACGGCGGCATCGAACCATCCCCTTCTTGACTATAATGTCAGTAATCCGACATTATGGTCACATGGGTTCCGTGTTTGACGCGATCATGGAGGGTGGATTCCGGGGCGGAATAGAGGACTCGCAGACTCAGCTGCGGCCCGAGAAGTCGAGGCAACCCGTCCGGTACGACTCGTGCGTTACTGAGACCCACCCGCTGTCCAAGACGGCGCAGCAGGCCAGGGGATTCGTCGTCTTTCGATACGAGTGACCACGTCGCGGCGAGTGGTCTCATGAAGATTAAGGAGTAGGGATGAACGAGATTGCAATGACGCATGCGGCCCGTGGTGTTGACCACGTTGCGTTTCCGACCTTCGACCCTGTTGCTACGGTGCGTTTCTACCGCGACACTCTCGGGTTCCCGGTGGTACACGCGGTGTGTGCGGCCGGCTGGGGCCCGGAAGATCATCCCGACTTCGTGCATTTCTTCTTCGACATCGGCAACGGGGACCGGCTAGCCTTCTTCTATTACTTCGGCCTGGAGATGCCGATGGCGGGAGCGAAAGGCGATGTACACGCACGCTTTTCGGATGAGACACCAAACTATTTCATGCGATCACGCCACCTCGCCATTCACGTGGACTCCCACGAGGAGCTGATGGAGTACCGGAGGCGCCTTGACGCCAGCGAGTGGCCAGTGGAGCTCCAGGTGCAGCATGAGACCATCGAGTCGATCTACACCACCGACCCCAACGGTTACATGTTCGAGTTGACGCGCGCCTTGCGCCCAGTCCTGGGGCAGGAGGATATCGACGCCAACATTAGCGTTGATGCCCTCCTGGACATCATGGCCAATCCCCATCCGACGATGGACGACTTGCTGGTACGCAAGGCCGAACTCATCGTGGAGCGGGTGGCCACCCAGACCGAGATTGAGCCGCCCGCAGCGCTTGCCTCGGTCATGGGCAGGTGAGAAGCGATGGGCAACATCGTCTACGTGCTTGATGTCCCGGAGAACACATCAATCGTCGAGACCGCCGGTAATAGTGCCGATGTCAAGATCGGCAAAGTGGGGTCATACTTCGTTATCGAAGCTGACCAACCTATCGTGGTTGACCGGCGCGCGACGGGCGTGCGACACGCAGTTTGGTATAGCTGGGTTTCCGCGTTGAGTGGATGTCGCATTACGCAGTGGGATAAAGACGCCCTGCGCGCGGACCCTAGATAACCTGAGGGAGAATCGCGTTGCGGCCTTGTTGCCGCGAGCTCGAGATCAATGGCTCACCTGTGGCACACCACGCGCTAACCGTGATGTCGCAAGAGAGGCGTACGAAGATAGACCTGCCGCTCACCTTCTTCTCATGCTCTGACGCGATGGGGTGCGTGTCGATTGCAGGTGGGCGAGGACCTATTCGGCCGTGTCGTTAGGTGTACCTGCTGGGCTCAGGTCCGGCCGCGGACATCAAGAGCCGCCCGCACAATGCTGTCGGTGTCGATGCCGTGGTAGCGATACACCTCGTCGAGCTTTCCGGCCTGCCCAAAGCTGCTCACGCCGAGCGCCGCCAGACGTGCCTGCCGAATGTTAGCCAGGAACGCGAGAGTGTGCGGATGTCCGTCGAGAACAGTGACGATGGGAGTAGCCTGATTGTCCGCGAAAAGCTGGTCCAGTATCCAAGTTTCGCCAGAATGCCGGCCTTGGCGGGCCTGCCACGCCTCAAACAGTAGGCCAGGGCTGGTTACGCAGATCACGTTGGTGCGAATGCGCGTTTGCTCTAATCGGTCGGCGGCCCGGATCGCTTCGGTGACGGTCGCACCCATCGCCGCGATGGTTACTTCAGCGTCGTCCCGGCGCCGAAGAGGGTAGCCGCCAGCAAGGACTTGACGACGACGTCGCTCACGCGCGGCGCCGTCAGCCGGCACGGCCGCCATCGCCTGGTCGACTGGTCGGGTGGACAGCCTCAGGTACGCCGATGTGCCGTCAGGTCGACCGAGTCGGGCAATACTAGCTAGCAGTGTCCATTCAACGTCGATGGCGAATGCTGGTTCGTAGCTGATGCACCCGGGCTGCTCGAGTCCGATGGACGGGGTCTTAATGGATTGGTGGGCGCCACCTTCCGCGGCCAGGGACACTCCCGACGGGGTGCCGATCAATATCGACTGTCCGCCGGCGTAAATTCCGAATGACCACGGTTCCAGTGCCCGTTCGATGAATGGGTCATAAAGTACTCCGATCGGGAAAAGCGGCTGCCCCCAGCGATTCCAGGTGGCGCCCAGCTCACCAAGCAGTCCTACTAGGTTGGTTTCAGCGATGCCGAGTTCGATGTGCTGTCCGTCGGGCCGTTCGTTCCAGTGCATGAGAGTCGCGGCGTCGTCGGCGAACCAATTGCGCCGCTCGGTTGCCGACCACACTCCGACCTTGTTCACCCACCCGGCGAGGTTGGTTGTCGAGCTGACGTCAGGGCTCACTGTCACAACGCGTTTTGCCGCTTCCGGCGATTCCCGGGTGAGATCCAGTAGCGCGCGCCCTAGGGCTGCTTGCGTACTCGCTACACCCTTTGGTGTTCGGCCGAAATCAACGGGCGTAACGGGCGGGGCGCTGTAGGTTGTGGGGCCGCGCTGCAAGCGCCGCGCTGTCGCCAGGCACAGCTGTCCAGCCGGCGTGTCGGGTGAGAATCGTTGCCACGGTTGATCCGGATCCATGCCCAGTCGCGCTGCCAGGGAGCGATATTCCTCAAGGCTGAGCAGCGCAGAATGGTTCTGAGGATGTCCTTCGGTGGGTAAGCCGTACCCCTTGATGGTGTAAGCGAGGATCACGGTCGGCCGGTTGTCTTCGATCTGACTGTAGGCATCTGCCAGAGCTTCCAGGTCGTGGCCTCCTAGATTGCGGATCGCCGCCGTCAGGCTCGCGTCATCCAGAGACCCGAGCAGCCCTGCGATTTCATCGCTGTCAGGGCTGTCCCCGGGCAGCCGTTGCCGGAGTTGCTCAGCATTGCAGCGCAGCAGGCGCTGGTATTCGGGGTTTTCCATGGCCACGATACGGCTCCGCAATGCCTGCCCCCCGCGGCGGCTGAACAACGATTGCAGCAATCGGCCAAAACTAACGGTGATGACTTGCCAGCCCGCGGCTTCAAACATGGCTTCCAAGCGCCGCGCAGCTATGTTGGGTACCACCCGATCTAGAGACTGGCGGTTAAGATCCACGATCCATACGACTTCGCCTAGTTCCGCGATGCCCGGGTCAAGGATTGCCTCCCATACCGCGCCCTCGTCGAGTTCTGCGTCACCCACAAGCGAATACTGACGTCCGATCCCGGCGCAGCCGAGGTGGCTGTTGGTGTAGCGGCGCGCGATCGCGCCCCAGATCGGTGCCGTCGCACCGATTCCCACCGAGCCTGTCGAATAATCAACGGGGTCCGGGTCTTTCGATCGACTCGGATAAGACTGCAGACCCCCAAATTCGCGAAGTGCACTCATATGCCCCGTCTCTAGCGCGCCGATCAGGTAGTTGATGCTGTGGAGCACAGGCGAAGCATGTGGCTTGACCGAGACACGGTCGGTGGCCTGTAGATGGTCGAACCAGAGCGAGGTCATGATGGTCACCATCGACGCACTCGAGGCTTGGTGGCCGCCCACCTTCAGTCCGGAATCGTTGGGCCGCACGCGATTAGCATGATGCACCATCGCCGTCGACAGCCAGAGCACGCGATCGGCAACAGCACGAAGGACCCGGAAATCCTTGAGGTCCTCGCCGGTCTCGGGGGAGGGGGTGACGGTGGTGCTTAAAAATCCTGCCTTGCCCACACCAAATGCTAGATAGAAGTGAACATATATGTCAATATGTCGACATCTACGTCAATTCTACCAACCTCGGACTCGTCGCGCCTCGAATGCAAGCAGGTGATGTCACAACACCTGCCTCGCCGCTGGGCGCCTGGCCGTAGTGGCAGGGGGGCACCCTCGGCGGCAGCATGATCCGGCGTCGCACGCAAATTACCGGCGTAGGTCGACTCAAATCGACGTCATCGTCGAATATCCGACGTCTCAGGCAGACAGTACTGACGAAAAGTTGACATGTGAGTTGAACCACTTTATGGTTCCCGAGGTATCCGCGTCACATGTGCGCGGCCGGCCGGGACACAGCCGAGCGGAAGGGAAGCACGTGGGCACTTTCGAATCCGCTCCCATGCATCGTCGACAATCGAACGACGGGTTCTGGGTGGCGCAGAGCCGCGCCACCGGTTGCGCGCGAGGCCGCCATGGAATCCACAGCGACCGTTCCCAGCGCCATCGAAACCCCTTTTGCCCGAGGCTTTTCCAAGCGCCACCGCCACAGACATGCACGCGTCTCTCGGGCGGGCACTTCTCGGTCTTGGCCGCAGTCTCAGCAACATCAATTTGCGGAACACCGGCCGCTGGCACCGCGGTTGGCCCCTGCCCTGTGGACCACTGTGTGTCTCGCTCCATCATTGCTCTCGGCAGAGGGACACGGTGACCCAATGACCCGGCAGGTCAACAAAGTGGCGCCGACGGACACGCCGGCCGTTGCCTCAACAGGATCGGCCGCGACGCCCGCCCGCCGGGACCTATTTGAACGAGAACTCTTCGAAAAAGCGAGCCAGCTTTTTGCCAGCAAGGGCTTTTCCGGGACGACATTGCAAGACATTGCCAACGCTCTCGGAGTGAGTCGACCATCTCTCTACCACTACATCCGCAGCAAAGACGAGCTGCTGGAGCGCGTCGTGTGCGACATGGCAGAGATTTCGGATAAGAGAATCGGCGCTCTTCTCGCCGACTCTGCCCACGGGCCGGTCGACAAACTTCGCGCCATCGTTGTTGCCATGACCGAGATGGTCGGCACACATCCCGCGCATTTCCGGATCCTGCTGCAAAACGAGAGCAGCCTGACAGGCGAGCTCGCCGAACGACATCGGCGAAGTCGCAATGCTGCTCTGAGCGCGGTCATGAGCATCATCGAAGACGGCAAGAGACAGGCCTTGTTTCGGCCCGTGGACACGCGAACCGCCGCATTTACCCTCATCGGCGGCATGAACTGGGTTGTGTTCTGGCACCGCGACGGTGATTTAGCGACCATCTCTGCAGAAATCGCAGACATGGCTGTCCGCAGCCTCGCCGTGCCGGACCCCAATACCGTCGACGGCCCAGAAGAGTTGATCGACTTGGCCCGCGAAACCCTCGACCGTCTCGAAGCCACCCTTCGTGGACAGGGCGGGGCCGACAGATGATCACCCTTGCCCGCAGCGCTGTCGTCGATAGCAAGCCCGATGAATTCAGTTACGCCGCAAGGCGCATCACTGCTAACCGCAAGCCGCATTTCGTGGATGTGGAGACACCCGGCCAGATCCCGTCCTGCAAGATTCAGGAGGAGCGATGATTGCCCTTGCCGCAAGACCGTTTTCGGCGCTGGGCGCATTCTTTGCGATGGCTCTCGATACGCTGGTGGTGCTACCCAGAAGGCCGTTCGCTTGGCGCGAGTTTGTGCTGCAATCCTGGTTTGTGGCTCGGGTTTCCCTTGTGCCGACACTGACGTTGGCCATGCCCTACGCCGTGTTGGTGGTTTTCACCTTCAACATCTTGCTGTTAGAGTTCGGCGCCGCCGACTTCTGCGGCATCACCGCTGCTTACACGGCTGTTACTCAAATCGGCCCCATCGTAACGGTTTTGGTAGTCGCGGGAGCGGGCGCGACCGCGATGTGTGCCGACCTGGGTGCGCGTACCATCCGTGAGGAACTCGACGCGCTGCGTGTCATGGGCATTAACCCGATTCAAGCACTGGTGGCCCCCCGCGTACTCGCGGCAACGGTTGTCGCGACGATGCTGGCTTCGGTGGTGATCCTGGTCTCGCTCATCGGCGATTTCTTTTTCTCGGTATTCGTCCAACACGTCACGCCGGGCGCCTTCGCCGCGGGAATGACGTTCCTGACCCGATCTGCCGATGTGCTTATTGCGCTCGTCAAGGCCATGTTGTTCGGCTTGTCGGCTGGCCTAATCGCTTGCTACAAAGGACTTTCGGTCAAAGGCGGCCCCGCGGGCGTGGGCAACGCAGTCAACGAAACGGTCGTTTACTCCTTCATGGCGTTGTTCGCGATCAACATCGTCGTTACTGCCGTCAGCGTCAAGGTGACCCTATGACCGTTGCAAGCGCGCGGTTGCCGAGGCTGTCTCACCGTGCCCGGCGGTGGTTCTCAGCATGGAACCGCCTCGGCAGGCAAACACAGTTCTTCGCCGAGTCGCTCGCGTCAATCGCAGACGTTTTCCTGCGTTACAGAACCGAGACGTTGCGGCTCATCGCCCAAATGGGATTGGGCACCGGAGCACTCGCTGTCATCGGTGGCACCGTCGTCATTGTCGGCTTCCTGACGGTCACCATCGGGGCAGTCACCGCGGTGATCGGCTATAACCAATTCGGAAACATTGGCGTAGAGGCGTTGACGGGCTTTGCGTCGGCGTATTTCAACGTCAGGCTCGTCGCTCCGTTCACCGGCGCAGTAGCACTGTCGTCCACCATCGGTGCCGGCGCGACCGCTCAGCTCGGGGCGATGCGAATTAACGAGGAGATTGACGCCCTCGAGGCGATGGGCATCCGCTCTATTGGCTATCTGGTGTCCACCCGAATCGTCGCCGGGGTGGTAGTGGTGGTTCCGCTGTATTGCCTTGCGGTGTTGGGATCTTTCTTCTCAACCCGGTTTATCACGACTGACTTGTATGGGCAGTCCACGGGCGTCTACAACCACTATTTCAATACCTTCTTATATCCAAGAGACTTGATCTCATCCTTCGTGCTCACAACGGCGATGGGCATCGTCATCATGATGGTGCACACCTATTACGGCTTCACGGCCACTGGCGGCCCGGCAGGTGTCGGAGAAGCGGTGGGCCGTTCGGTACGCACTTCGCTGGTGGTGGCGGGCATACTGACTGTTTTCATCACGCTGGCCGTGTACGGGCAGTCTGGGCACTTCAACTTGTCGGGATAATGCGATGACGTCCAGAGCAAGACTGCAGCGGATCCACCCGGCATGGTGGACAACCATTCTCGTGGGGGTCATCGCACTTTTCCTGTGGTTGTGTTCGGCGTCCTTCGTCGGAGCGATGACTTCGTCGGTGCCGGTGACACTCACCTCCGATCGCGCCGGGTTGGTGATGGAATCCGGTTCCAAGGTCAAATTGCGTGGCGTGCAAGTGGGCGAAGTCGCCGGTGTCGAGGGCGGCCAACAGCAGGTTCGCCTGAAGCTGAAGCTATTCCCCGATCAGATCCAATACATTCCCGCCAACGTGGGTTCCGAAATCCGCGCCACCACGATTTTCGGAGCTAAATATGTGGATCTCATCTACCCAGATCATCCTAGCCCACAGCATATTTCGGCCGGGGCAGTGCTGGCTTCCCGAAACGTCAGTACAGAAGTCAACACTGTATTTCAGAACTTGGTCGATGTGCTGCACCAGATCGACCCGGCTAAGCTCAATGCCGTTCTCACCGCCGTCGCGGAAGGCGTCGGTGGGCGCGGCGAACGTATCGGTGAAGCCACCACGGCGACCAATCATGTGCTGCTGGCGATCAACCCGCGCATGAACACCGTGGGAAGCGACTGGCACTCCCTCAAGCAGTTCAGCGACGCTTACAGCGCAGCGGCGCCAGACATCCTGGCCACGCTCAACGCTGCCAGTACTGTGAGCGCCACGATCACCAACCAAACCACTGACCTAGATGCCTTGCTGGTCAACGTGATCGGGCTATCTCAAGCCGGAATCGACGTCGTTGGCCCCAACCGGGACAACTTGGTGCACGCGATTAATGTGCTCAAACCGACCACAAATCTGTTGATGAAGTACAACCCGGAATACACCTGCCTGTTGATGGGTGCCAAGTGGTGGCTGGACAACGGCGGTTATGAAGTAATGGGTGGCAACGGCCGCACGATAATGTTGGATTCTGCTCTGTTGCTTGGTGACGACCCCTACCAGTACCCCGACAATCTGCCGATTGTCGCGGCCAAAGGCGGTCCCGGCGGTAAGCCCGGTTGCGGGTCTCTGCCAGACGCATCCAAGGCCTATCCGGTGCGGCAGTTGATCACTAACACAGGGTGGGGTACAGGCCTCGACATCCGGCCCAATCCCGGTATTGGCCATCCCTGCTGGGTGGATTTTCTCCCGGTAACCCGCGGGGCGCCCCAACACCCCAGCATCCGCCAATGTATCCCGGGGCCAGCGCCCGGGCCCGCACCCCCGCTGGGCGCACCGCCCTACGGAGCCCCGCTTTATCCACCAACCGGAGACGCACCAATCCTGCCACCGGCGGTGCCAGCGCTACCAGCGGAATCTCCGACACCATGACCGTGACTGACTACTATCTAGAAGGGCAGAAACTGTGAGAGCCGGATTGGTAGGCGCATTGTGGCGCTTGGCGATCTTCGTCATGGTTTGCGCCGTAGGCACTTTCGCCCTGTTCATGACGTTTGGGCAATTCCGTTTCCAACACGAAAACTCCTATAATGCAACGTTCACCAACGTGAGCGGGTTGAAGCAAGGCGACTTTGTCCGAATCGCCGGCGTGGAAGTCGGCAAGGTCAAGCACATTGCGATACAGGCCGACAACACCGTGCGCGTGAACTTCTCCGCCGACGACACCGTAGTGCTCACCCGCAGCAGCAAAGCACTCATACGGTGGGACAACATCATCGGTGATCGCTACCTGGAACTGCAAGAAGGTGCGGGGCCACTCACCACGCTCAACCCGGGTCAAACCATTCCGGTGAACCGCACCGAGCCAGCACTTGATCTCGATTCGTTGATCGGTGGTTTCCGACCGCTGTTTCGGGCGCTCGATCCTGGACAAGTCAACGCACTCACCGGACAGTTGATTCAGGCATTCCAGGGCCAGGGTTCGGCAATCAACTCCTTTCTCGCCCAAACCGCCTCACTTACTGCCACTTTGGCCGACCGCGATGCGCTCATCGGGCAGGTGATCGTCAATCTCAACATAGTGTTGGGATCGCTGGGCGGCCAAGCTAAACAGTTCGACAAAGCTGTCGACTCCCTTGCCGCCATCGTCGAGACCCTGTCGTCGCACAAAGGCGAGATCACCAACTCATTGGCCTACAGTAATGCCGCCGCCGCGACAATTACTGACCTACTTGCGCGCGGCCGTCCTGCGATCAAAAAGACTGTGGCACAATCCGATCGCGTCGCCGGCATCGTGGTTGCCGACCATGACTACTTCGATGACTTGCTCAACACGTTGCCCGATGCCTACCAGGCGCTAGGCCGGCAAGGCATGTACGGAGACTTCTTCACTTTCTACCTCTGCGACATCGTCCTCAAACTCAATGGCAAGGGAGGGCAGCCGGTGTATGTGAAGCTCGCTGGCCAAAGCACGGGACGGTGCACACCGAGATGAAATCCTTCTCCGAACGCAATCTGACAGTAATCGGTGCGATCAGTGCAGCGGTAACTGCCGCAACCATTTTCGGGGCTCTGCAGTACGACAAACTGCCACTTTTCAGCCTTCAAAAGCGGGAGTACAGCGCTTATTTCGCCGAGTCCGGCGGACTGACGCCTGGAGCGCACGTTCAAGTATCTGGCTTGCGAGTCGGGGCAGTGACGAGCGTCGCGCTCGATGGTGCGCGAGTGCTAATCAAGTTCAACGTGGACAAGGACGTCCATCTCGGTGATCGCACAGAGGCGGCGATTAAAGCCAAGAGCCTGCTGGGCGCCAAACTGTTAGAGATCACCCCGCGCGGGGAGGGGCAGCTATCGAGCCCCATCCCCACAGAGCGCACCACCCCTGCCTATCAATTGCCCGATGCACTCGGTGATTTGGCCCAAACCATCGAGGGACTGAACACAGATCAGCTTAACCAATCGTTGACCACGTTGGCGCAGACTTTTCAAGACACCCCGCCGGATCTCAAGACCGCGATCGAAGGTATCGCCCGAATCTCGCAGACCCTCAACGACCGCGACGCCCAGCTACGTGACCTGCTGGCCAACGCAGCAAAGGCAACCACGGTGCTTGCCCCACGCAGCGACCAGGTGGCCGCGCTGATTGTCAACGCCAATGCACTGCTGACACAACTGCTTACACAGAGCTCGTCATTGGACCAGATCTCTGGCAACATTTCCGCGTTGTCGCGTCAACTAACGGGATTCGTCGCCGACAACCGTGCCCAGCTACGACCTGCGCTGGAAAAAATCAACAGCGTGCTGACGATCGTGGAAAACCGCAAGGAGCGCGTGCAGAAGTCGATCAAGCTGCTCAACTCCTACGCGATGTCATTGGGTGAAGCAGTGTCATCGGGCCCCTTCTTCAACGGCTATGTCGCCAATCTGCTTCCCGGCCAATTCGTGCAGCCCTTCGTCGACGCGGCATTCTCCGATCTTGGGCTCGACCCCCATGTGTTGTTGCCCTCAGAACGGTCCGACCCGCAGACCGGTCAGCGGGGGACCCCGCCGCTGCCGGTGCCCTACCCTCGAACCGGCCAAGGCGGGCCGCCCAATTTGACGCTGCCCGGCGCGATCACTGGCAACCCCGGCGATCCGCGGTATCCCTATCGAGAGCCGCTGGCCGCCCCGCCGCCGGGAGGTCCACCCCCGGGGCCTCCGGCCGTCGCGCCACCCGGGCTGGCTTCCACGCCAGAACCCACACCGTCGCCGATTTATGTGCCAGCGCCTGGCGAAGCACCACCGCGGCCAACGGCGCCGGCAACGTCTGAGGAGCAACCGTGATATCGCGCAAGGCACGAATCGCGCTGGCGGTGGCGCTGGTGACAATGCTGATTTCGGGACTGATGGTGGTGCGGTGGGCGCCCACCTTTCACCGGACCCAGGTGGTCGCCTATTTCGACAATAGCAACGGCATTTTCGCCGGTGATGATGTCGTGATCCTCGGCGTCCCAGTGGGTCGGATCGACAAAATCGAGCCGCAGCCGCAGCGCGCGAAAATCACCTTCTGGATCAACGACAACTTTAAGGCCCCCGCTGACGCTAAGGCGGTCATCCTGTCGCCGAAGTTGATCACGTCGCGCGCGATCCAGCTCACACCCGCATACACCGGCGGCGCGGCACTTGTTGACGGCGCGGTCATACCCCAAGACCGCACGGCGGTACCAATGGAGTTCGACGACTTGCGCCAACAACTGGCGCAACTCGCCGACAGCCTGCAACCCTCCCAGCCCGGCGGGACCAGTCCACTGGGAGCGCTGATCAACACCGCCGCGAGCAACCTGCGCGGGCAAGGCGCGCACATCCGCGACACGATAATCAAACTCTCGCAGGTTGTTTCCGCTTTGGGCGATCATAGTGGTGACATCTTCTTCACTGTGAAGAATCTGTCGACATTGGTTGCGGCGCTGCATGATAGCGCGGACTTGATGCGTCAGCTGAACCAAAACTTGGCTTCGGTCACGGCCCTGTTGGCCAATGACCCTACCGAGGTCTCCCGCGCGGTCACCGACCTCAACACCGCGGTCAGCGACGTCGCAGCATTTGTGGCAGACAATCGCGAGGCGGTGGGGTCTACAGCCGAAAAATTGGCCTCGGTCTCCACGACGGTCATAGACAGCCTCGATGACGTCAAGCAGTCGCTGCATGTCCTGCCCAACGTATTGCAAAACGTGGTCAACATTTATGAGCCGGCCCATGGTTCAATCACCTCCGCCTTGTCCGTCTATAACTTCGCCAATCCAATCTCCTTTCTGTGTGGGGCGGTTCAGGCGGCTTCCCGGCTCAACAGCGAGCAGTCAGCAAAGCTATGCGTCCAATACCTGGCGCCGATCATCAAAAACCGCCAGTACAACTTCCTTGGAATCGGAGAAAATCTTTTTGTCAACGCGCAGGCCCGACCCAATGAGGTGACCTACAGCGAGCCGTGGATGCGGCCCGACTACCGGCCCGCACCGCCGGCGCCCGACACTGCGCAGCCGGCACCACCGGCTGCCTCACCCGCAACGGCCGTCAGCCCGTCACAAGCAACCGGAACAACGGTGACAAATCCCGCAGACGGCCTGCGCGGCATGATCATTCCCGGGAGCCGATGATGATCCCGAACATGTTGAGGCATAGGATCGCTGCATTGGCCGTCGCGCTTGCCGTAGCGACTGTGCTGCCCAGCTGCGAATGGCGGGGCATCAACTCGCTGCCGCTGCCGGGAACCCAAGGCAACGGGCCGGGCGCTTATGTGGTGCAGGCACAGCTTCCCAACGTCGCCAACATTCAACCCAATTCGCGGGTCCGCGTCGGTGACGCGACGGTCGGCAACGTCACCAAGATCGAACGGCAGGGTTGGCATGCCCTGGTCACCATGAAACTCAATGGTGAGGTGAACCTGCCCGCCAACGTCACCGCGAAAATCGGACAAACCAGCCTATTGGGCACACTGCACATCGAGCTCGCCCCTCCGACCGATATGCCGGCAGAAGGTCGGCTCCACAACGGATCACTGATCCCGTTGGCGCATGCCGGTACCTATCCCACGACCGAACAAACTTTGTCGGTGGCCTCGATCCTGCTCAACGGCGGTGGACTCGGCAAGGCGCAAGAAATCACCAAGGCGTTGGGGACCGCATTCGCCGGACGAGAAAGCGACCTACGCAGCTTAATCCAGCAACTTCATGAATTCGCCGGCCACCTCAACGCGCAGAAAAACGACATCATCGCAGCCACCGACAGTCTCAACAACCTCGTGGGTCAACTCGCCAGCCAAAAACCCGTGCTGGATAAGGCGATGCGCACTATCCCCGACGCCTTAGCAGTGCTCAAGGACCAGCGCCTCAGGCTCGCCGATGCGCTTGATCGGCTCGGTAAGTTCACCGCATTGGCCGCCACCTCGGTAAGCCAGACCAAAGACGCTCTGGTGCAGGAATTCAACGATCTTGGACCGGTGCTGGAATCCCTGGCCAACGCCGGACCCGCCTTGACGCGCGCGCTCAGTTTGATCCTGACCTATCCGTTTCCGAAGGAAAATATCACCAAGTTCATCCGCGGCGACGCCGCGAACGCCACCCTGATGGTAGACCTCACCTTAAGTCGCCTCGATACTTCCTTTTTCACTGGTACCCGGTGGGAAGGGAATTTGACTGAACTCGAAATGCAGTGGGGCCGCACGATCGGACAGCTGCCCAGCCCTGCAACTGGCGGCAATCCACTGGTCATTCCCTATCACCGCGATGAGGGGTCCTAACGTGAACCTTGACCGCCGCACAAGAATCCAGCTGGCGCTATTTGCGTTGATCGCCGTGGCGTCGGGAGCCGTGATGTGTTTCCGCTACATCGACGCGCCGGCCATGCTTTTCGGCTCCGAGCACTACACAGTCACACTCAAGCTCGCCCGCGCAGGTGGACTGTACTACCACGGAAACGTCGTCTACCGCGGCACCGAAGTTGGCCGAATCGAGAGCGTGCGCCTCACCGCCAATGGCGTCGACGCCGTGTTGACGCTCAAATCTGAATTCGCCATACCGTCAGATTTGCAGGCGCGGGTGCACAGCACTTCGGCAATCGGCGAGCAGTACGTCGAGCTGTTGCCCCGCACGGGCAACGCTCCGCCGTTGAAGAATGGCGACGTCATCTTGGCCCAGGACACATCGATACCCCCGGATATCGACACAGTGCTTGACGCCACGAACCGTGGGTTGGCAGCAATCCCGCAACAGAACCTCAAAACCGTGATCGACGAAAGCTATATCTCGGTGGGCGGATTGGGTCCCGAACTGTCGCGGCTCGTTACCGGATCTACCGAACTCGCCATCGACGCCGAGAAGAACCTCGACTCGCTGACCATGCTCATCGATCAAACCAAGCCAATCCTGGACTCACAAACCGACAGCGCCAACGCAATCCAGGGCTGGGCAGCCCACCTGGCCACCATCACCGGCGAGCTGCGCTCGAGCGATACCTCCGTGGCCGGAGTGCTGCATAACGGCGGTACGGCCGCTGATGAGGCCCGCCAACTTTTCCGAAGACTGCAACCGACCCTGCCATTGCTACTGGCGAATCTCGTCGGGATCGGAGAAGTGGCCGTCGCATATCAGCCCGCCCTGGAACAGCTGCTCGTTCTTTTCCCACAAGCCGTGGCCAACTTGCAGGCCGCAATCATAGCGAACCTCAACACCAAGCAGGCCTACCGAGGCATCTTCTTGGACTTCAACCTCAACTTTGGGCTGCCGCCGGTCTGCAACACCGGATTCCTACCGCCGCAGCAACAGCGGGCGGCGTCTCTTCAGGATTACCCCGAACGTGCCCCCGGTGATCTGTATTGCCGTGTGCCCCAAGACTCGCCGTTCAACGTCCGCGGCGCGCGGAACTACCCCTGCCTGACCGTTCCGGACAAACGTGCCCCGACGGCGAAGATGTGCGACAGCGACGAGAACTATGTGCCGCTCAACGATGGCTACAACTGGAAGGGCGACCCGAACGGCACCCTGACTGGTCAAGACGTACCCCAATTGCCGCCCGGGCAAATGCCCCCGGCGAACGCGGTGACACCAGGATCGTTGGCGCCGCCGGCGGGGGCACCCCCACCACCGCTCGCGACCGCCGAATATGACCCTGCCACTGGCAATTACGTCGGCCCTGACGGACATCTGTACAACCAGTCCAACCTGTCCCAAACCGCGCCGAAGGAGCGAACATGGCAGTCAATGCTTTTGCCGCCGCCGACGAGCTGATTGAGCGGGAATTCGACGTACCGGACACCGTGTCTGCCTCTCCCGATGGCCACGAAGATGCCGACTCGGCCAGCGATCACGAAGTTGGGCGGGCCGGTATTGACGCCCCTTCTGGGATGCGGCCGGCCCTGGTGTTCGGTGTCGTAGCGATAGCCGCATTAGTGGCTCTGATTGGCTCGCTCGGGTATCGGGCTTACGAAGCCCGTCAAGTCCAGCATCAGCGTCAAGCTTTTGTCCAAGTCGCGCGTCAGTGCGCACTGAATCTGACCACGATCGACTACACGAAAGTTGAAAGCGATGTGCGGCGAATCATCGATTCGGCGACGGGAAGTTTCCACGACGACTTCGAGAAGCGGTCGGGCCCATTCATTGAGGTCGTCAAGCAGGCCCAGGCGAAGTCTGAGGGGACCATCATCGAAGCCGGCCTTGAATCCGCCGACAACGGACAAGCGCAAGTCCTCGTCGCAGTAAACGTCAAGACATCGAATGCGGGTGTAGCAGAACAAGAACCGCGCGCCTGGAGGATGCGGGTCAGTGTAGTGAAAGTCGGGGGCACTATCAAAATCGCGAATGTGGAGTTCGTGCCATGACAGCACAAGCGCTACGGCGCCAGCTACAGCGAGGCAAGAAAGCCGTGCATGTTTCGGTCGAATCCGAAGCCGGTAAGGCAACCGAGGAATCCAGCTTCCCCGAGGCCCTCGAAACCAACGATGACACCAACGCCGTTGACGTTGAGGCCAACTCCGGAGACGCGGAAATCGTCGCAGATGACAGTGAGGTCAGTCCCGGTGACGTCAAGGTCAACGCCAGCGACTCTGGTAAGCGCTGCGGCCCCGTCCAGTGGCGCCGACTAGTTATTTACGGGGTGATCCCTAGCTTTGCGCTGATCCTGGCATTGGCCGCCGGCTATCAGAAATGGCAGGACTCGGAGCTGCGCGCGGCACAGCTGGCGACTAGTGACGCCGTCCACGCTGCCACTGACAGCACCATCGCCATGTTGTCCTACAAGCCAGACACCGTGGAAAGTGATCTGACTGCAGCGCGTAATCGACTGAGCGGCAACTTCAAAGATGCCTACACGTCGCTGGTTCATGACGTGGTGATTCCCGGTTCGCAACAAAAGAAAATCGCTGCAGTGGCCACCGTTCCGGCCGCGGCGTCGGTGTCGGTGTCATCAAACCACGCCGTTGTCTTAGTGTTCGTCAACCAGACGATCACGGTTGGCGCTGATCCACCCACCAGCACTGCGTCGCGGGTACGGGTCACCCTCGAGAAGGCAGGCGGTCGATGGTTGGTTTCCGGATTCGATCCAATATAAGCCTGAGAAGCCTTGTCGTGGTGAAGATTCGAATGAGTCCGCGCATGCTGGCGATATTCGCGGTGGTACTTATCGCGGGCACCATAACAGCGACGATGGTCCCACAGGCGTCTGCGGCGCCGGCACCAGAGGTGGAATACGTGTACGACGTTATGGTTCGGCGGCACTATGACTTTCCGGGCCACGCAGACGCGGTCAACTACGGGTACGGCATCTGCGACAAGGTCGGCCGGGGCGATAGCTATGCCCGGGTGATGACCGATACGAGAAGTGAGGTTGTCCCAAGCGACGAGTTTGCGGCCAATTACCTGATCTCGTATGCGGTGAATCTCCTCTGTCCCGACCTGATCTGGCTGCTACGCAACTCCGCAGCCTACTACCGCCCGCCGGCACCGTGACGTTCAGAAAGACCAATCCCATTATGCAACTGTCGTATTCAAAGAATCCAATGGTGCCCATTGCTGCAGCGCTAGCCGCCGGTGTGACACTGGCCACGCCGTTGGCCCATGCTGACAACAAGCGACTCAACGACTCCGTCGTCGCCAACGTCTACACCATCCAGCATCAGGCGGGCTGCGCCAACGACGTCAAGATCAATCCACAATTGCAGTTGGCTGCGCAGTGGCACAGCCAGGACGTGCTGAACAACCGCAACCTCGACGGCGATATCGGCTCGGACGCATCTACCCCACAAGATCGCGCCAATGCAGCAGGCTACCACGGGCACGTAGCAGAAACCGTGGCGATCAACCCCGCTGTGGCTATCAGCGGGATCGAGCTAATCAACCAATGGCATTCCAGCCCGGAGTATTTGGCCATCATGTCTGATTGCGCCAACACGCAAATCGGGGTGTGGTCAGAAAACAGCCCCGATCGCACCGTCGTTGTCGCCGTCTACGGGCAGCCACAGACACCGACGCCGACACCGACACCGCGCGCACTCGGCGACCGTTCCAACAACGTCCCGCTGGATCCTAACCCCGATTACGACGCCTCCGATGAAGTCGAGTTCGGCATCGACTGGTTTGCGTGGATCCTGCGCGGCCGGTATCCGCCTCCCGCGTACCCGCCGAACTGAGACCGAAAGCCAAACACCGGATTCAGGGTCGAACCCCAGCATTCCAAGCAGATTCGGGAAGCTTTCCGACGACGTGGTCGCCGCAGCTATGATCGACCGACTTGTGCACCGGAGTCCTTGCACACCTGACCGATCATGTGTTCAAAGTCCTCGCGAGCACCGTCGTGCCCTGCCCGTACCTGGTGGGCGGCGAAACTAATGAGTGGGTCGCCTGCGACAACACCAGCGGCTATTACTTCCACGCTCAAGAGAACACCCCCTACTCAGTCCTCGATCCAGCACATTAGAGCAACCGGATACCGGCAGGAGCGCTGACAGCCAAAAGACAGCCAAATCCGACACGGGCTAGCTGCTCGGATCACACGGCACGCATGAGGTTGTGTTTGCGCTGGCAGAGGCCGTGCACCGCGCGGGATACCCACAGCGTGCACCCGTATAGGGGGTGCACGCTGGTTAGACGACGAGCGGGATGAGTTCCAAGATGACGGTCTCGCGACCCAGTAAATTGGTCGCGGTGAGCAGGGCAACCCCTCAGGACCCGAAGTCCCCGATCGCCCCGGTGCGCTTCAAGGGTGTCAGCAAAGCGGCACGCGCACTGCTCGTCGCGTCCGGCGAGACGGAGCGATTCGAGTTCAAACGAGACGCCAGCGCGGTGAGACCCCGAGTCCTCGTGGCGGCCGCGAACTGGGTAGCTCTGGATCCGAGCGATCGTGACAAAGTGACGCTGCTCGTCGGCGTCGACGAGGTGAAGGATCCCGACACTGGGCTTGTCAGCGGCAAGATTGTCGGACTCGCCGACCTTGACAGGAGCATCGACGCGATACAGCAGTACTGCGCGAACACTTACCCCGTCCCAGTCGGGCTGCGAATTATCGAAGAGGCGGTTGCTACACCGAAACCCTTTCTACGCCTTGAGATTTGGCCAGAGCATCCGCCGCACTACGACAATGAAGGGCGCCGAGTGGTCCGTCTCAATGCGTCAACCAGGCCTCTGACTGACCAAGAGATGCTCGACATTTACTTGGATCGAGAAGCGGTTCAGTTCAACCGGCGCTTCCGCGAAACGGCGGCTCACTTGCAGGACAGCCTGATGATGGTGGCCAGCGATATTGACAATGTCATCGATCGGGTTTCGGACGTAGGTCAAGACATCGAGGCGGTAATCGGCGACCAAGTGCAGCGACTTGAAGACGCCGCATGGCAGGCCGCAACGAGGCCGAAGAATCTAAGTCGGTCGCCGAGAGCCTCCAGATGGATATCGAGACGGTGCTGGATCGATTGCCAGTCAGCGCGTTCTGGAGGCTGCGCCAGAAACGGACGTTCGTCTGGACCAAGTTTGCAGCGGACGCTGTCTCGCGCCCGACGAAGGCAACCCCCAGGATCGAACAGGAGCTGCGCTACTGGCTTGAGCAGCCGATTGACGCGAATAACTGGCTGATGAATCAGGCGGAGTGGGACTTCTGGACGGACGCACTGGGCCGACGGGGAGACAAGGGCAATATGTCGTCTTGGATGGGTCGACTGGCCGCGCGCAGTGACCTACAGCCGCAGAGTTACGAGCCGCTGGCGGACGAGATTAATGCATTGTTGGAGCTTCGCGAGCAAGTGACGAAAGCCAAGTCAAGACGCAAGCCCGCGAAGCGCAGTTAGTCCTCCCGCCGCTCACCCTATCCCGGCGCGCCATGGCGGACCTGTGCACAACCGACACATCCATTCCGATACACGCGACAGGTATGCGTCGCAGGCCAGACGCGGCCCGCCTGACTTCAGGAATCACTGCTGTGGAGGTGGGCTTTCGTTGGCGAGGACATTTGGCGACGGGCATCGGTGAGATCTGGGCGGAGATTCGCTTGGCTGTGGGGCGCTGGTCCGTGTGCACCAGGCTGGCGCTTGGCCGGTGTGCGCTGGCTGGCGCTGGACAATGGCATCCAAGATCGCACGTAGATCGCACGAGGGCTATCGTGGGAACGGCTCAAAATAGCTCCTGAAGTGCAAATACACGGTGGTGCCCCCGGCAGGATTCGAACCTGCGGCCTTCTGCTCCGGAGGCAGACGCTCTATCCCCTGAGCTACGGGGGCGCACCATCAACATGCTGCACCATAGGGCATGAACAAGCCTCGCCAGAGTAGCGCATCCCGGTGACCGCCCGACCACCGGTAATGGATTCGGGGCCGAGGCAGGTCAGCCAATAGGATGGACGGTCGTGACCCCCGCCGACCTCGCTGAGCTGCTCAAAATCACCGCCATGGCGGTGCTGGCTGAGCATGACCTCGACGTGTCCGCGCTGCCCCAGACGGTCACGGTGGAGCGCCCGCGCAACCCCGAGCACGGGGACTACGCTTCCAACCTGGCCCTGCAGTTGGGTAAGAAGGTCGGCGCAAACCCGCGTGAGCTGGCCGGATGGCTCGCCGAGGCGCTCACTAACGCCGATGGCATCGCCGCTGCCGAGGTGGCCGGGCCTGGCTTTATCAACATGCGTCTGGAGACCTCGGCGCAGGCCAAGATCGTCAACGACGTCATCGACGCCGGGTCGGCATATGGTCACTCCGGTGACCTCAAGAATCAAAAGATCAACCTAGAGTTTGTTTCGGCCAACCCCACCGGCCCGATCCACATCGGCGGTACCCGCTGGGCCGCGGTCGGCGACGCGCTGGGCCGGCTCCTCACCACGCAGGGCGCCGACGTGGTCCGCGAGTACTACTTCAACGACCACGGCGCTCAGATCGACCGTTTCGCCAACTCGCTGGTCGCCGCGGCCAAGGGGGAACGCCCGCCCGAGGACGGTTACGCGGGCACCTACATCAACGACATCGCCGCCCAGGTGTTGCAGAAGGCGCCCGATGCGCTCCAAGAGCCGGACGCCGAGATGCACGAGACGTTCCGCGAGATCGGCGTCGACCTGATGTTCGCGCACATTAAGGAATCGCTGCACGAGTTCGGCACCGACTTCGACGTCTACACCCATGAAGACTCCATGCACACCAGCGGCCGGGTCGACGAGGCCATCGCCAAGCTCCGTGAGACCGGCAACATCTACGAAAAGGACGGCGCAACGTGGTTGCGTAGCAGTGCCTTTGGCGATGATAAAGACCGCGTCGTGGTCAAGAGCGACGGCAAACCCGCCTACATCGCCGGCGACCTTGCTTACTACCTGGACAAGCGGCAGCGCGGATTCGACCTGTGTATCTACATGCTGGGGGCCGATCACCACGGCTACATCGCCCGGCTCAAGGCGGCCGCGGCCGCCTTCGGCGAGGACCCGGCCACCGTCGAGGTGCTGATCGGGCAGATGGTCAACCTGGTGCGTGACGGCCAGCCGGTCAAGATGAGCAAGCGGGCTGGCACCGTGATCACCCTCGACGACCTGGTCGAAGCCATCGGCGTGGACGCGGCACGCTACAGCCTGATCCGGTCCTCAGTGGACACCCCGATCGACATCGACCTCGCTCTATGGTCATCGGCGTCCAACGAAAACCCGGTCTACTATGTGCAATACGCGCATGCCCGGCTATCTGCGCTGGCTCGCAACGCCGCCGAACTGGGCCTGATTCCCGACACGGGTCACCTTGAACTGCTCAGTCACGACAAAGAGGGCACCCTGCTGCGCACCATCGGCGAGTTCCCTCGGGTGCTGAGAACCGCCGCTTCGCTGCGAGAGCCACACCGGGTCTGCCGCTACCTGGAGGATCTCGCGGGCGACTACCATCGGTTCTACGACGCCTGCCGGATCCTGCCGCAAGGCGACGAACAGCCCACCGACCTGAACACCGCACGGCTGGCGTTGTGCCAGGCGGCCCGCCAGGTCATCGGCAACGGATTGGCGATCCTCGGAGTCAGCGCCCCGGAGAGAATGTGAACGTGCACCCCGCCGGTCCCCGGTACGCCGAGGACGCCCGGCAAGCCAGCAGCCCACCGCGCCCGCAGTCGGCTGAGGAATTGTTGCGTCTGGCACCGAATGTATGGCCGCGCAACACTACTCGCGATGACAGTGGGGTAGCGGAGATCGCCGGGGTGGGGGTCACCGAGCTGGCCCAGGAGTACGGGACTCCGTTGTTCGTCATCGACGAAGACGACTTCCGCTCCCGCTGTCGGGAGACGGCCACCGCCTTCGGCGGGGGAGTGAACGTGCACTACGCCGCCAAGGCGTTCCTGTGCAGCGAGATAGCCCGCTGGATCGCCGAAGAGGGCCTGTCTTTGGACGTCTGCACCGGCGGTGAACTCGCCGTCGCGCTGCACGCGAACTTCCCGCCCGAACGAATCGCGTTGCACGGCAACAACAAATCGGTTGCCGAGCTGACTACCGCGGTGAAATCAGGTGTCGGCCATATTGTTCTGGACTCTATGATCGAGATCGAACGACTCGACGCGATCGCCGGCGAGGCCGGAATAGTGCAGGACGTCTACGTGCGACTCACCGTCGGTGTAGAAGCACACACGCATGAATTCATCTCTACGGCACACGAAGACCAGAAGTTCGGTTTGTCGGTGGCCAGCGGTGCCGCGATGGCCGCCGTGCGGCGCGTGTTCGAAACCGACCACCTGCGTCTGGTTGGCCTGCACAGCCATATCGGGTCGCAGATCTTCGACGTCGCGGGCTTTGAAATCGCCGCGCACCGCGTCATCGGCCTGCTGCGCGACATCGTCGCCGAATTCGGTGTCGAGAAGACCGCGCAAGTGTCCACCATTGATCTCGGTGGCGGACTTGGTATTTCGTACCAGCCCTCCGACGACCCGCCGCCGATACATGAACTGGCCGCCAAGCTGAGCGCCATTGTGAGCGCCGAATCATCCGCCGTCGGTCTACCCACACCCAGGTTGGTGGTCGAGCCTGGCCGGGCCATCGCCGGGCCGGGCACCATCACGCTCTACGAAGTCGGCACCGTCAAGGACGTCGATGTAAGTGCTACTGCGCACCGCCGCTACGTCAGCGTCGACGGCGGCATCAGTGACAACATCCGCACCGCGCTCTATGACGCGCAATACGATGTGCGGCTGGTCTCGCGATTGTCCGATTCCCCTGCTGTGCAGGCTCGTCTGGTCGGAAAACATTGCGAGAGTGGCGATATCATCGTGCGCGACGCCTGGGTACCCGACGATATCCGGCCGGGCGACTTGGTCGCGGTCGCCGCGACCGGCGCCTACTGCTATTCGCTGTCGAGCCGATACAACATGGTGGGTCGCCCCGCCGTGGTAGCCGTGCGCGGTGGGCAGTCCCGGCTGATCCTGCGTCGCGAGACCTTCGACGATCTGCTGAGTCTGGAAGTGAGGTGAGCTGTGCCTGGTGACGAAAAGGCCATAGGCGTGGCGGTACTCGGGTTGGGTGTCGTGGGCAGCGAGGTCGTGCGCATCATCGAGCGCAGTGCCGAGGATTTGGCTGGCCGCATCGGCGCACCGCTGGTCCTGCGCGGCGTCGGGGTGCGTCGGGTGGCCGCTGACCGTGGTGTGCCCATCGAGTTGCTCACCGACGACATCGACGAACTTGTCACCCGCGACGACGTCGACATTGTCGTGGAGGTGATGGGCCCGGTTGAACCTGCGCGTAAGGCGATCCTGGCCGCACTCCAGCACGGCAAGTCCGTCGTCACCGCCAACAAGGCGTTGTTGTCCACGTCCAGCGGGGAACTGGCGGCAGCCGCCGAAAGCGAAGCCGTCGACCTCTACTTCGAGGCGGCGGTCGCGGGCGCGATCCCGGTGATCCGTCCGCTGACCCAGTCGCTGGCCGGAGACACGGTGCTGCGGGTCGCCGGAATTGTCAACGGCACCACCAACTACATCCTGTCGGAGATGGGCAGTACCGGCGCCGACTATGAGCAGGCCTTGGCCGATGCGAGCGCGCTCGGCTACGCCGAGGCCGACCCCACCGCCGACGTGGAGGGCTATGACGCAGCCGCCAAAGCCGCCATTCTGGCCTCCATCGCCTTTCACACCCGGGTGACCGCCGACGACGTATATCGCGAGGGCATCACCAAGATCACGCCGTCGGATTTCGAGTCCGCAAAATCCTTGGGCTGCACCATCAAACTGCTGTCCATTTGCGAGCGCATCACGCTCGACGAAGGCCAGCAACGGGTTTCGGCCCGGGTGTATCCGGCGCTAGTGCCATTGTCGCACCCGCTCGCCACGGTCAACGGCGCGTTCAACGCCGTGGTGGTCGAAGCCGAGGCGGCCGGACGGCTGATGTTCTACGGGCAAGGCGCCGGAGGCGCTCCCACCGCCTCGGCGGTCACCGGTGACCTGGTGATGGCAGCGCGTAACCGGGTGCTGGGTAGTCGAGGCCCGCGCGAGTCCAAGTACGCCCAACTGCCGGTGGCACCAATGGGTTTCATCGAGACCCGGTACTACGTGAGCATGAATGTTGCCGACAAACCCGGTGTGTTGTCCGCAGTGGCAGCCGAATTCGCCAAACGTGAAGTGAGCATCGCCGAGGTCCGCCAGGAGGGCGTGACCGATCAAGGTGGTCAACGGGTGGGTGCCCGCATCGTCGTGGTCACCCACCGCGCGACCGACGCCGCCCTGTCGGAAACCGTCGAAGCACTCGCCGACCTGGACGTCGTGCAGAGCGTGGCGAGCGTGCTGAGACTGGAAGGAACCGATCTATGAGCCGCACGGCCGTCCACCACCCTTGGCCGGGGCTGATCGCGGCTTACCGGGACCGGCTGCCGGTCGGAGACGACTGGACTCCGGTCACCCTGCTCGAGGGGTGCACGCCGCTGATCGCGGCTCCCCGGCTATCCGAGAAGACCGGTTGCACAATTCATTTGAAGGTCGAGGGCCTCAACCCCACTGGCTCTTTCAAGGACCGGGGTATGACCATGGCGGTCACCGATGCGCTGGCCCGGGGCCAGCGGGCGGTGTTGTGCGCGTCGACAGGTAACACGTCGGCGTCGGCGGCCGCGTACGCCGCCCGGGCTGGAATCACCTGCGCGGTCCTGATTCCGCAGGGCAAGATCGCGATGGGCAAGCTCGCCCAGGCGGTCATGCACGGCGCGAAGATCATCCAGATCGACGGCAACTTCGACGACTGCCTGGAACTGGCCCGCAAGATGACGTCCGACTTCCCGACTATCTCGCTGGTCAACTCCGTTAACCCGGTGCGTATCGAGGGGCAGAAGACGGCGGCGTTCGAGATCGTCGACGCGCTCGGCGCCGCACCCGACATCCACGCGCTCCCGGTCGGCAACGCCGGCAATATCACCGCGTATTGGAAGGGCTACACCGAGTATCACCGCGATGGGGTTTGCGACAAGCTGCCCCGGATGCTTGGTACCCAGGCGGCCGGCGCGGCACCGTTGGTGCGCGGCGAGCCCGTGCCCAATCCCGAGACCATCGCCACCGCCATCCGTATCGGTGCCCCCGCGTCGTGGACTGCGGCGGTTGAAGCCCAACAGCAGTCCGATGGGCGGTTTTTGGCCGCCACCGACGACGAGATCCTGGCCGCCTATCACCTGGTCGCCAGCCTCGAAGGCGTCTTCGTCGAACCCGCGTCAGCGGCCAGCATCGCGGGTCTGCTCAAGTCCGTCGAGGACGGATGGGTACCCCGTGGGTCGACGGTGGTGTGCACCGTGACCGGTAACGGCCTCAAGGATCCCGACACCGCGCTGCGGGACATGCCGGAAGTAGCTGCGCTGCCGGTCGATCCGGTCCTGGTCGTCGAGCAACTCGGGCTCGAGTAACGGTGACCCGCACGCTGCCTGCCGGGCTCGTCGCCTCAGCCGTGGTTTCGGCCTCCAGCGCCAACCTTGGCCCGGGCTTTGACAGCCTTGGCATGGCGCTGAGTCTGTGCGACGAGATTGTGGTCGAGACAACGGGTTCCGGCCTGGCAGTGGTGGTTGAGGGCGAGGGTGCCGACCAGGTGCCGCTGGGTCCTGAGCACTTGGTGGTTCGTGCCATCGAGCGTGGTCTACACGCCGCGGGTGTCAAGGCGGCGGGGTTGGTGGTGCGCTGCCGCAACGACATCCCGCATTCCCGCGGCCTGGGCTCTTCGGCCGCAGCTGTGGTGAGTGGACTTGCGGCGGTCAATGGCCTTGTTGCACAAACTGATACGAGACCATTCAGCGAATCCGACTTGATCCAACTGGCAGCGGAGTTCGAAGGGCACCCGGACAACGCCGCTGCCGCGGTACTCGGTGGTGCGGTGGTCTCCTGGGTAGACCGTCACGCCGGTCGACCCGACTACCGTGCTGTTCCCCTGACGCTGCACCCCGATATCCATCTGTTCGCCGCGATTCCCGAGGAACGGTCTTCGACCGCCGAAACGCGAGTCCTGTTGCCCGCGCATGTCAGCCACGAGGACGCCCGGTTCAACCTCAGCCGTGCCGCGTTGTTGGTCGTTGCGCTCACCCAGCGGCCCGAGCTGCTGATGGCCGCCACCGAAGACGTCCTTCATCAGCCGCAGCGCGCGCCCGCCATGCCGGCCTCGGCGGAATATTTGCGACTGCTGCGACGTCATAATGTTGCGGCAACGCTTTCCGGGGCGGGACCTTCACTGATTGTGCTGGGCACCGAGCCGGAGTTGCCAGGTGAAGCGGTCGAATACGGAATCGCAAACGGATTCGTCATTCAGAAGATGACCGCCGGCAACGGAGTTCGCTGGAGGCCGGGAGTGGCGGTCGCGCGATGATCCACAGACTGGCGGCGGGGTTTCTTGCTTCCCGCCAGGAAGCGGGTTATCCTCGGAGCCGTCCAGCAATCGCAGCATCTGCATCGCATCCATACTGCCTTGACGCTAGGACAAACCAAATTCTTCTCGTGAACGTGGTTCGCTGTTTCGTCGCCGACTCGGCGATCACCGTTTCAGAGTCGATGATTGGGCGCACTCGGCAATTTGCCTGAACATTCGTCCGATGCAGGAATCCCCCGTTTGACCTGATCAGCGGGGCAAGAAAGGAAATCCGTGACTGATACGGACCTCATCACGGCTGGCGAAAGCACCGACCGCGAGAAGCTGTCGAACGCCGTGGCCACAGACTCTCCCGCCGTCTCCGACGTCAAGAGCAATACCGGCTCGCTGGCCACCATGGTGCTGCCCGAGCTGCGTGCCCTGGCTAACCAGGCCGGGGTCAAGGGGACATCGGGCATGCGCAAGAGCGAGCTGATCGCCGCGATCCAGGAAAGCCGCGGACAAGCGAACGGTGGTTCGGCGCCCGCGAAGGCGCCCCGGGCACAGGACGCCCCCAAGGCTGACGCGAAGACTGACGCGCCGGAGCAAAAGGACTCCCCGCAAGAGGCGGCAGCCGAAAAGGATGCCAAGCCTCAACAGGACGCACCACCCCAGAACACCAACCCGGACGCACCGGCTCAGCAGAGCGGCCCTGCCGACGAGCAGCAGGCCAACAACGATGCGCCGCGCCGGGAACGTCGTGGTGCCTCCCGGGAAGCCGGCGCCGCGGGCGCCGAGAAGAACGGCGGCGACGACACCGCAAACGGTCCGCGCGACCAGAAGCAAGCCCGGAACGACAAGAACAACGACAAGAACGACGAGCGCTCGAGCGACCAGGGCGGTGACCAGCAAGGCGGTCAGCAGCGCGGTGGCTCGAATCAGCAAGACGACGACGGCGACGGACGCCAGGGCCGCCGTGGCCGACGGTTCCGCGACCGCAGGCGTCGGGGAGAGCGCACCGGCGAAGGTGGCGGCGAGACCGAACTGCGTGAGGACGACGTCGTTCAGCCGGTCGCCGGGATTCTCGACGTCCTGGACAATTACGCCTTCGTACGCACCTCCGGCTACCTGGCCGGCCCGCACGACGTCTACGTTTCCATGAACATGGTGCGCAAGAACGGCTTGCGGCGCGGCGACGCCGTCACCGGCGCCGTGCGGGTGCCCCGCGAGGGAGAGGGCGGCGACAAGAACCCGCGGCAGAAGTTCAACCCGCTGGTGCGTCTGGACACCATCAACGGCGGATCGATCGAGGACGCCAAGAAGCGGCCCGAGTTCAGCAAGCTAACCCCGCTGTACCCCAACCAGCGGCTTCGTTTGGAGACCACGCCGGATCGGCTGACCACCCGCGTGATCGACCTGATCATGCCGATCGGCAAGGGGCAGCGCGCGCTGATCGTGTCCCCGCCCAAGGCCGGTAAGACCACGATCCTGCAGGACATCGCCAACGCGATCACCCGCAACAACCCCGAATGCCACCTGATGGTTGTGCTGGTCGACGAGCGGCCTGAAGAGGTCACCGACATGCAGCGTTCGGTCAAGGGCGAGGTGATCGCCTCAACCTTCGACCGGCCGCCATCCGACCACACCTCCGTCGCCGAGCTGGCCATCGAACGCGCCAAGCGGCTCGTTGAGCAGGGCAAGGACGTCGTAGTGCTGCTGGACTCCATCACCCGGTTGGGCCGCGCATACAACAACGCCTCCCCGGCGTCGGGCCGGATCCTGTCCGGTGGTGTCGACTCCACGGCGCTCTACCCGCCGAAGCGCTTCCTAGGCGCCGCTCGCAACATCGAGGAAGGCGGGTCGCTGACCATCATCGCCACCGCGATGGTCGAGACCGGCTCCACCGGTGACACGGTGATCTTCGAAGAGTTCAAGGGCACCGGCAACGCCGAGCTCAAGCTGGATCGCAAGATTTCCGAGCGCCGGGTCTTCCCCGCGGTCGACGTCAACCCCTCCGGCACCCGCAAAGACGAGCTGCTGCTGTCGCCCGACGAGTTCGGCATCGTGCACAAGCTGCGTCGCGTGCTGTCGGGTCTGGACTCCCACCAGGCCATCGACCTGCTGATGTCGCAGCTGCGCAAGACCAAGACGAACTACGAATTCCTGGTCCAGGTGTCCAAGACGACACCGGGCAACATGGACGGGGACTAGTTCGGGAATGCCCGAAGCCATCGCCACGTTTTGGGATGGCAGTGATTGAGCTGGCATAATCGGCCCTCGACTTCCGCATCGAAGAGGACAACATGAAGACTGACATTCACCCCGCCTACGAGGAGACCACCGTGGTCTGCGGTTGCGGGAACACCTTCACTACCCGCAGCACCAAGCCTGGCGGACGCATCGTGGCCGAGGTCTGCTCGCAGTGCCACCCCTTCTACACGGGCAAGCAGAAGATTCTCGACAGCGGCGGCCGGGTGGCCCGCTTCGAGAAGCGGTACGGCAAGCGTAAGGCTGCCGACAAGGCCGAGACCGAAAAATAGCTGTCCTACCGACGCCCGATTTGCGCAGCAACGCGCAGGCCGGGCGTCGGTTCGCGTTCGGGGGCAAGGCTGGCGGTAGGGAGGTGCAAACATGACGCAACCGGTGCAGACGATCGACGTCCTGCTCGCTGAGCACTCCGAGCTCGAGCACGCGCTGTCCGACCCCGAATTGCACAGCAATCCCGAGGAAGCCCGCAAGGTGGGTCGACGCTTCGCCCGGTTGGCCCCGATTGTGGCCACACACCGCAAGCTCGTCGCAGCGCGGGAAGATCTGGAGACGGCCCGCGAGCTGTCCGCCGACGATGCGTCGTTCGCGGACGAGGTCACCGAGCTTGAGGCCAGGGTCGCCGAACTGGACACGCAACTCACCGACATGCTGGCGCCGCGCGATCCGCACGACGCCGACGACATTGTGCTCGAGGTGAAATCCGGCGAAGGCGGCGAGGAATCGGCGTTGTTCGCCGCCGACTTGGCCAGGATGTACATCCGCTACGCCGAACGCCACGGCTGGACGGTGACGGTGCTGGGCGAGACAACCTCCGACCTCGGCGGCTACAAGGACGCCACCCTGGCGATCGCCAGCAAGGGCGACAGCGCCGACGGGGTGTGGTCGCGACTGAAGTTCGAGGGTGGAGTGCACCGGGTGCAGCGCGTTCCGGTCACAGAATCCCAAGGGCGCGTGCATACTTCGGCGGCCGGCGTGCTCGTGTATCCCGAGCCTGAGGAAGTCGGTGAGATTCAAATCGACGAGTCCGACCTGCGCATCGACGTTTACCGCTCGTCAGGAAAAGGTGGCCAGGGAGTCAACACCACCGACTCGGCGGTCCGGATCACCCACCTACCCACCGGGATCGTGGTCACCTGTCAGAACGAACGGTCGCAGCTGCAGAACAAGACCCGTGCGCTGCAGGTTCTGGCGGCGCGCCTGCAGGTGATGGCCGAAGAGCAGGCACTGGCCGACGCGTCGGCCGACCGGGCCAGCCAGATCCGCACGGTGGACCGCAGCGAACGTATCCGCACCTACAACTTCCCGGAGAACCGGATCACCGATCACCGCATCGGCTTTAAGTCGCACAACCTCGATCAGGTTCTCGACGGCGACCTCGACGCGCTCTTCGACGCATTGAGGGAAGCCGACAAACAATCCCGGCTGCAACAGGCGACATGAGTCCCCTGCGGCAGGCGATCGCCTCCGCTGCGGCGCTGCTGGCCGAAGCGGGAATCGACTCCGCGCGTCACGACGCGGAGCAACTCGCCGCGCACGTGGCCGGCGTCGACCGCGGTCGCCTTGCCCTGCTCGGGGAGCCTGCCGAGGATTTCTACTGGCGCTACAGCGACGCCATCAGCGCCCGCGCACGCCGGGTGCCGCTGCAGCATCTGGTCGGGACGGTCGCGTTCGGTCCGGTGTTGTTACACGTCGGCCCGGGCGTGTTCATTCCGCGCCCGGAGACCGAGGCGATGTTGGAATGGGCTACGGCACAGTCTCTTCCGGCGCAACCGGTAATCGTCGACGCGTGCACCGGATCGGGCGCCCTGGCCGTCGCGCTGGCTCGGCACCGGCCGCTAGCCCGGGTGGTCGGCATCGACGACTCGGCGGCGGCACTGGACTATGCGCGACGAAACGCCGCGGGCACCGCGGTGGAACTCGTACATGCCGAGGTCGCGACGCCTGATTTGCTGCCCGAACTCGACGGGCAGGTGCACCTGCTGGTGTCCAATCCTCCCTATGTTCCCGACGGTGCGGCGTTGGAACCCGAAGTGACACAACATGATCCGCATCATGCGGTGTTCGGCGGTCCGGACGGGATGGCGGTGATCGCGGCCGTCGTCGGACTGGCCGGACGTTGGTTGCGCCCCGGTGGCTTCTTCGCGGTCGAGCACGACGACACCACCTCTGGGCTTACCGTCGAATACTTGGACAGGACAGGTTTTTTCGACGACATCGTGGCCCGAACCGATCTTGCCGGACGGCCGAGGTTCGTGACGGCCCGCAGAAAGGGTGCCGATGACTGACGCCTTCGACTGCGCCGACCCCGATCAGCGGTCGCGCGGGATCGCCGCGGCGGTGGGTGCGCTCAAGGCCGGGCGGCTGGTCGTCATGCCGACCGACACCGTTTACGGCATCGGCGCCGACGCGTTCGACAGCACCGCGGTGGACGCGCTGCTGGCGGCCAAGGGGCGCGGCCGGGACATGCCGGTCGGTGTGCTGGTCGGCTCCTGGCACACCATCGAGGGATTGGTGTACGGCATGCCGGACGGCGCCCGCGACCTGGTTCGTGCGTTCTGGCCGGGCGCGCTGAGCCTGGTGGTGGTGCAGGCGCCGTCGCTGCGCTGGGACCTCGGCGACGCACACGGCACGGTGATGCTGCGGATGCCGCTGCACCCCGTCGCCATCGAGTTGTTGCGCGAGGTCGGGCCGATGGCCGTCTCCAGCGCCAACATCTCGGGCCAGCCCGCCGCCGTCGATGCCGAGGATGCGCGCCGCCAATTCGGGCCCCGCGTCGACGTCTACCTGGACGCCGGACCGTCCGCGCAGCAAGCCGCGTCGACGATCGTCGACCTGAGCGGAAACGCCCCGCGCATCTTGCGGGAAGGGCCGGTGAGCACGCAGCGGGTGGCAGAGGTGCTCGGCGTCGATGCAGCGACGCTGCTCGCGTAGTAGCGACTGGGTCAAACGGGAGCTGGATCAGCGAAGGTAAAACGGCTGGCGGCCATGGCAAAACCGACGCTGAAGATCACCACCATGCCAATTGCACCGGCGAGCAACACGCCACTCGAGGAGAGATATACCCACCGGAGCGGACGCAAAATCACTGCGGCGACCAGGGCCACCGTCAAAATGCGGGTTCCGCACACAATGTAGCCACGGTTGAGTGCGCCGAGTGAACTCAGGACCTTGGCCTCATCGGAGATCCCCGTTTGGCTGCTCCGAAGAGAAGGATTCCGAGAACGAAGACCGAAATATGCCAGATCAAAAAGCTGCAAAGCAGACAGTAATAGCCTGTTCCCAACCTGTCTGTATACGCCGCAGGAGATGCCGTGATTACGCCGTAAGAGTAGAGCGCCGCCACGATCAAACCGATGCCGCCGCATAGGGTCTGAGCGTTTGCGAGCCTGACGTTTGGTTGTAGGCGCATGAAGGCCCCCAATAGTAGAAAGCCTGTAGAAATAGCGATCAGGCCCACCAGGTTGCTCACATCGAGGAGCAGCGAACTAGCTGGATAATGAGGATCTGGCGCCAACGGCCGTGCCCAATAAAAGACCTCCACTCCGATATTTCCCGGCGAGCCGCCTCGACGTGGGCCCTGGCTAGCCGCGACCGCATGCGTAATGCCGACGGCCAATGCCGCCAAGCTGATGCACCATGAGGTGACCTCGATGCGCCGACGCTCGGCTTGTTTGAAAGAGTAGGCGAGACGGCCGTATGCGACGGCGATAAGCAGCCATACTAGTAAAAACACATACTGCACTATTACTTTTTCGACCTGGTCAGACTTACTCTCAACGTTTAACGCACCACTCCATGCAAAAGAGTAAAAGACACCCAAATCATTATTGTAAGAAATTGACGCTTTGAGGAGAGTGGCAATATTCGCCATCGCGAGCAGCGCGGCGATGACCAACGAAATTGCCGGAATCTTCGTCGACATCGTTGCGAGAATCACCGTCGCGGGCAAGATCTTCGCAGTGGGCGCATCGCTATCTGCCCGGTGACGTTGAGTGGGGGCCGAAGCCAACAGCGGATCCGGTGATGGCGTCCCGGTCCGGGACGCCACAGGTGCGCCAGGGCGTGCAAGAAACTCAGGTACATCGCCGTTGCCGGCGACTGAATGCTGTTCGGGGGCTTCGGTTGGGACGCCAATTCCGGGAATCGCCGCCGGCGCAGCTGCCGCCTTGGCGGCCTGTGGCGATGCTGGCCCAGCAGGATGCTGGGTTATCGGTGTGGTGATGGCGTTATGGGCAGCAGAGGCCAGTTCCGTGGCGGTGGCATAGCGCTGAGCCGGGTCTTTGGCCAGCCCGGTGGCGATGACAGCATCGATCGCGGTGGGAATGCCGGGCCGCTGAGTGGAGGGTCGCGGTGGGGGGCTCGTCATGTGTGCGACAGCAATCTGTTCGAGCGCGACGGCGGGGAATGGGAGTTGTCCCGTCAGGCACTGATAGAGCATGCAGGCGAGCGCGTAGATGTCGGAACTTGCTCCCGCTGCTCCGGTGCTGAACCGCTCGGGCGCCATGTATGACCAGGTACCGATGGTGGTGCCGGTCGACGTCAGGCCGGACTCCCCGGTCGCACGCGCGATCCCGAAGTCAATCAAGTAGGCGAAGTCGTCGTCGCCGAGCAAAATGTTGGAGGGCTTGACGTCGCGGTGTACCAACCCCGCCTTGTGCGCGGCGTCCAATGCCTTGGCTACCTGGCCAATGACCTGTACCGCGCGTTCGGGTGGTAGTGGTCCCGCTTCTAACAGCTGCTGCAAATCCTGGCCGGCTATCAACCGCATTGCGACAAAAAGCCGGCCGTCGATTTCCCCCACGTCGTAGATCGGCACCACGTGCGGATTTTCCAAGCGCGCGGCCAGACGGGCCTCGCGGCGAAACCGTTGTTCAAACTTTTGGTCCTCGGCGAAATGCGGTAACAGCGTTTTCACCGCCACCACCCGGTCGATGGTCGTGTCGTGAGCGCGCCACACCTCGCCCATGCCGCCACGGCCCAACAAATCCAGCAGCCGATAGCGCCCGAACGGCGTTCCGTCCGCCACCCGATTACCCCTCTGCAATTCGTCAGCCGCGATTCCGGCAACTCTAATAAAACTCACCATGCCATGACGGCCGTGGTATCTCGTCCGAACCTGGCAGATCGGGCGGGACCGTCCTAACATGCGGCGCCGGTTGCGGCCGCAACGTTCTGACAGACAAGTTTCGCGACCGAGCTGGCAAGTCACACAGGTTGGTGAAGTAGGGTCTCGTGGTGTCCAGCGATGTGACCAGCCTTGCCGGTGGTGTGCTCGCACTATCGGATCGCAGCGCCGGCGTCCCGTTGCGCGAACTCGCTCTGGTCGGCCTGACCGCGGCGATCATCACCTACTTCGCCACCGGGCCGGTGCGCGTGCTGGCGACCCGCCTGGGAGCGGTCGCCTATCCGCGGGAACGTGACGTGCATGTGACGCCGACCCCGCGGATGGGTGGGCTGGCGATGTTCCTCGGCGTGGTCTCCGCCGTCTTCTTGGCTTCGCAACTGCCAGCACTCACCCGGGGGTTCGTGTACTCCACCGGGATGCCCGCGGTGCTGGTGGCGGGCGCGGTGATCATGGGCATCGGGCTGATCGACGACCGCTGGGGGCTGGACGCGCTGACGAAGTTCGCCGGTCAAATCACCGCGGCCAGCGTCCTGGTGACCATGGGCGTGGCCTGGAGCGTGCTCTACATTCCAGTCGGCGGCGTCGGAACGATCGTGTTGGACCAGGCCTCCTCGATCCTGCTCACCCTGGCGCTGACCGTGTCGATCGTCAACGCGATGAACTTTGTCGATGGCCTGGACGGGCTGGCGGCCGGGCTGGGCCTAATCACCGCGCTGGCGATCTGCATGTTCTCGGTGGGTCTGCTTCGCGACCACGGCGGCGACGTGCTGTATTACCCGCCCGCGGTGATCTCGGTGGTGCTGGCCGGCGCCTGCCTGGGTTTTCTGCCACACAACTTCCACCGCGCCCGTATCTTCATGGGCGATTCTGGGTCGATGCTGATCGGGCTGATGCTGGCGGCGGCGTCGACCACCGCGGCCGGCCCGATCTCCCAGAACGCCTACGGAGCCCGCGATGTGTTTGCTCTGCTGTCACCGTTTCTGTTGGTGGTGGCCGTCATGTTCGTACCTGCGCTCGACACGTTGCTGGCCATCATCCGGCGCACCCGCGCCGGGCTCAGCCCGTTCAGCACCGCGGACAAGATGCACCTCCATCACCGGCTGCTGCAGATTGGGCACTCGCATCGTCGAGCGGTGCTCCTGATCTACCTGTGGGTGGGCATTATCGCGTTCGGCGCGGCCAGCACCATTTTCTTCGACCCGAGTCATACCGCGGCGGTGATGCTGGGCGCGATCGTGGTTGCGGGCATCGCAACGGCGGTTCCGCTGCTGCGACGGCGCGACGACTACTGGGACGAGGACTACGACGACCAGTAGTAGCACCGTCCTAGCTATGGTAAGGTCCTGGTAGAGCCCCGAAAACAAACTTCGCGGGTTGCCGGCCCCCAGGCCCGTCGGATGCGCATCCGATGGTGCCGAATATTGACCGACACAGGGAGCTACCCCTTGGGTAAGTCCAGCTCGAGCGTTGCGATACGCTCGGCGGGCCACGGATCAGGCGATCCGACGGTTTCCGCTCCACCAATCCGGGATTGAGGTGCTGCAGTGACGACACCAGCGCAGGACGCGCCGTTGGTGTTTCCCTCTGTGGCGTTCCGCCCGGTGCGACTCCTCGTCATCAGCCTCGCGCTGAGCGCGGTGGGAACTTTGGTTGCCGGCTACGCCGGCCATCCGATGGTGGGACTGTTCCTGGGCGTCGGTTTGCTGCTGGGTTTGCTCAACGCCGTCATGGTCAAGCGTTCGGTCGAGGCGATCACTGGGCGGGAGCATCCGCTGAAGCGGTCGATGGCCGTCAACTCGGCGTCGCGGATCGCGGTCATCACCATCCTTGCGCTGATCGTCGCCTTCATCTTCAAGCCTGAGGGCTTGGGTGTGTTGTTCGGTCTGGCGATCTTCCAGGTGCTGCTGGTGGCGTCGACGGCCTTGCCGGTGTGGAAGAAGCTGCGGAACGGGGAACCCGAAAGTGCAGTTGACGGGGTAGTGGCGGTTTCGGAAGGGACGGATGTGAGGAGCGCCGGCGATGACTAAGTCCATCCTGGCCGGCCAGATCGAGGTCGGCGAGCACCACACGGCCAAGTGGCTGGGGTTGACCGTCAACACCGACACCATCTATTCGACCGCGATCGCCGCGGTGATCGTGATCGCGCTGGCTTTCTGGCTGAAGTCGAAAGTTACCTCCAGCGATGTCCCGGGCGGTGTACAGCTGTTCTTCGAGGCGATCACCATCCAGATGCGCAATCAGGTGGAAAGCGCCATCGGCATGCGCATCGCGCCGTTCGTGTTGCCGCTCGCGGTGACCATCTTTGTGTTCATCCTGATCTCCAACTGGCTGTCGGTGTTGCCGCTGCAGTACACCGATAAAAAGGGCAAGACCAGCGAATTGCTGTCTTCGGCCGCGGCCGACATCAACTACGTGCTCGCGCTGGCTCTGTTCGTCTTCGTCTGCTACCACGCGGCCGGATTCTGGCGACGCGGTGTCATCGGTCACCCGCTCAAGGTCCTCAAGGGCCACGTCGCGATCCTGGCACCGATCAACATCGTCGAAGAGCTGGCTAAGCCAATCTCGTTGTCGCTGCGACTGTTCGGCAACATCTTCGCGGGCGGCATCCTGGTCGCACTGATCGCGTTGTTCCCGCCGTACATTCTGTGGCTGCCCAATGCGATCTGGAAATCCTTCGACCTGTTCGTCGGCGCGATCCAGGCGTTCATCTTCTCGCTGCTGACGATCCTGTACTTCAGTCAGGCCATGGAGCTAGAAGAAGACCACCACTAAGACTGTCAATGCTTGAAAACCCCAATTATCAAGGAGGATAACGATGGCTCTCGACCCCCACATTATTTCCGGGGCCCTGATCGGCGGTGGGATCATCATGGGTGGCGGCGCCATCGGCGCTGGTATCGGTGACGGTATCGCCGGTAACGCATTGATCTCCGGCGTCGCGCGCCAGCCTGAGGCGCAGGGACGGCTCTTCACGCCGTTCTTTATCACCGTCGGTCTGGTCGAGGCGGCCTACTTCATCAACCTGGCGTTCATGGCGTTGTTCGTCTTCGCCACACCCGGCGCGTCCTAGCTCGTCGTGGTGAGTGACACGACCATGAATGTTCTGGCGTCCAGCCAGGCAGTGGCGGAAGGTAACAACTTCCTCATTCCCAACGGCACCTTCTTCTTCGTGCTGGCCATCTTCCTGGTGGTGCTCGGAGTCATCGGCACGTTCGTTGTGCCGCCGATCTTGAAGGTGCTCAAGGAACGCGACGCCATGGTCGCCAAAACGCAGGCCGACAACAAAAAGTCGTCCGAGCAGTTCGCCGCCGCCGAAGCCGACTATGAGGAAGCGCTGAAGGAAGCCCGAGTCCAGGCGTCCTCCTTTCGGGACAACGCCCGCAACGAGGGCCGCAAGGCCATCGACCAGGCACGTGCCGAGGCCGAGCAACAGGTGGCGGAGACCCTGGCCCAGGCCAACGAGCAATTGAAGCGGGAGCGTGACACCGTGGAATTGGATCTGCGCGCCAACGTCGGGAGCATGTCGGCCACGCTGGCCAGCCGGATTCTCGGCGTCGATGTCGCCCCTACGGCCACGGCGAGGTAGCCACAAATATGGACACCTTTATCGGACAGCTGGTCGGTTTCGCGGCCATCGTGCTGCTGGTGTGGCGCTTCGTGGTGCCGCCGGTGCGCAACCTGATGACCGCTCGGCAGGAGGCGGTGCGCCAGCAGTTGAAGGACTCCAAAGACGCAGCCAGGCGTCTCGAGGAGTCGACGACGGCGCACAGCAAGGCCGTGGAAGCCGCCAAGAAAGACGCGGAACGGCTCGTCGAAGAGGCCAAGGCCGATTCCGAACGCATCGAGGAACAGATGCGGGCCCAGGCCGAAGCCGAGGCCGAACGCATCAAGGCTCAGGGGGGTCGTCAGTCCGAGCTGCTGCGAGCGCAGCTGACTCGTCAGCTCCGCCTGGAACTCGGCCACGAATCTGTGCGCCAGGCAGGCGAATTGGTGCTCAACTACGTCGCCGAGGCCGATCAGCAGGCCGCCACCGTGGACCGCTTCCTCGACGAACTCGACGAGATGGCACCCGAAGCGGTGGACGTCGAGTACCCACTGTTGGCCAAGATGCGCTCATCCAGCCGGCGGGCCTTGGGCAATGTGGTCGATCGCTTCAAGGACATCGCCAAGGACCTCGACAAGGCGGCCCTGACCAAGCTGGCCCAGGAGCTGGCGTCGGTGGCTCAGCTGTTGCAGCGGGAGGCCGTAGTAACGCGGTATCTCACTGTGCCGGCTGAGGATTCAGCGCCCCGGGTGCGGTTGATCGAACGTCTACTGCAGGGCAAGGTCGGCGATCCCACCCTCGAGTTGCTGCGCGCCGCCGTCTCCGAGCGCTGGTCGGCCAATGCTGATTTAATCGACGCGATCGAGCACATTTCGCGCCAAGCGCTGCTGGAGGTGGCCGAACAGGAGGGCGCCGTCGACGAGGTGGAGGACCAACTGTTCCGGTTCTCCCGCATCCTCGAGGCGCAACCGCGACTGGCCGTCCTGCTGGGCGCGCACACGACCCCGGCCGAAGGCCGGGTTGGGTTGCTACGCAAGGTGCTCGAGAGCGCCAGCGGCAAGGTCAACCCTGTAGCCCTCTCGCTGCTGTCCCAGACGGTGGAGCTGCTGCGCGGCCAGCCAGCCGAGGAGGCCGTGCTGTTCTTGGCCCAAGTGGCGGTCGCCCGCCGCGGCGAGGTTGTCGCGCAGGTCGGTGCTGCGGCCGACCTCAGCGACTCCCAGCGCACTCGGCTCAGCGAGGTACTGGGCCGCATCTATGGGCATCCGGTTGCGATCCAGCTGCAAATCGACCCTGAACTACTCGGTGGCCTGCTGATCTCCGTGGGCGACGAGGTGATCGACGGCACGCTCAAGTCCCGCTTGGCCGCCGCCGAAGCGAACCTGCCCGACTGAACCGCTCGACCGAAACACGAACTAGCCAGCACAAATCGAATTAGGAAGACGAAAAGACATGGCCGAGTTGACAATCTCCGCTGATGCCATTCAGAGCGCCATCGAAGAGTACGTGGATTCCTTCACCGCCGACAGTTCCCGCGAGGAAGTCGGCACCGTCGTGGATGCCGGGGACGGCATCGCCCACGTCGAGGGGTTGCCGTCGGTGATGACCCAGGAGCTGTTGGAGTTTCCGGGTGGTGTCCTCGGCGTCGCCCTCAACCTCGACGAGCACAGCGTCGGCGCGGTGATCCTGGGTAACTTCGAGAACATCGAGCAGGGCCAGCAGGTCAAGCGCACTGGTGAGGTCCTCTCGGTGCCGGTCGGCGATGCGTTCCTGGGACGCGTGGTCAACCCGCTGGGCCAGCCGATCGACGGAGGCGGCGAGATCGAGGCCGAGACCCGGCGTGCCCTGGAGCTGCAGGCGCCCTCGGTGGTTCAGCGGCAAAGCGTGAAAGAGCCGCTGCAGACCGGGATCAAGGCCATCGACGCGATGACTCCGATCGGGCGCGGCCAGCGTCAGCTGATCATCGGCGACCGCAAGACCGGCAAGACCGCGGTGTGTGTGGACACCATCCTCAACCAGCGGCAGAACTGGGAGAGCGGCGACGAGAAGAAGCAGGTCCGTTGCGTCTACGTGGCCATCGGACAGAAGGGCACCACCATCGCCTCCGTCCGCCGCGCCCTCGATGAAGGCGGCGCGATGGACTACACCACCATCGTGGCGGCCCCCGCCTCTGACTCCGCCGGCTTCAAATGGCTTGCGCCGTACACGGGTTCGGCGATCGCCCAGCATTGGATGTACGACGGCAAACACGTCCTGATCGTCTTCGACGACCTGACCAAGCAGGCCGAGGCGTACCGTGCCATCTCGCTGCTGCTGCGCCGTCCGCCCGGTCGCGAGGCCTACCCCGGCGATGTGTTCTACCTGCACTCGCGCCTACTCGAGCGGTGCGCCAAGTTGTCCGACGAACTGGGTGGCGGATCGTTGACAGGCCTGCCGATCATCGAGACCAAAGCCAACGACATCTCGGCTTATATCCCCACCAACGTCATCTCGATCACCGACGGTCAGTGCTTCCTGGAGACCGACTTGTTCAACCAGGGTGTGCGGCCGGCCATCAACGTCGGTGTCTCGGTGTCCCGCGTCGGTGGTGCCGCGCAGATCAAGGCGATGAAGGAGGTGGCCGGCTCGCTGCGCCTGGACCTTTCGCAGTACCGTGAGCTGGAAGCCTTCGCGGCGTTCGCCTCCGACCTGGACGCCACCTCCAAGGCGCAGTTGGAGCGCGGCGAGCGCTTAGTCGAGTTGCTCAAGCAGCCCCAGTTCCAGCCGATGCCTGTTGAAGAGCAAGTGGTTTCGATCTTCCTGGGCACCGGCGGCCACCTGGACTCGGTACCCGTGGAGGACGTCAAGCGTTTCGAAGCCGAACTGCTGGACCACATGCGGGCGTCGGAGGAGAAGTTCCTCGAAGGCATCCGCACCTCGCAGAAGCTCGGTGAGGAAGAAGAACAGAAGCTCACCGACATCATCAACAAGTTCAAGAAGGGCTTCGCGGCCACCGGCGGCGGCTCGGTGGTGCCCGACGCGCACGTCGACGCGCTGGACGAAGGCGACCTTGCCAAGGAGTCGGTCCAGGTCAAGAAAGAAAAGCCCAAGAAGGACGCCAAGAAGGACAAGAAGTAGCTAACAATGGCTGCCACACTTCGCGAACTGCGCGGGCGTATCCGCTCGGCCGGGTCGATCAAGAAGATCACCAAGGCCCAGGAGCTGATTGCGACCTCGCGCATCGGCAGGGCACAGGCCCGGTTGGAATCGGCCCGGCCCTACGCGTTCCAGATCACCTCGATGCTCACCACGCTGTCCTCCGAGGCGGCGCTGGACCATCCGTTGCTCGTCGAGCGTGCCAACCCCAAAAGGTCTGGCGTGCTGGTGATCTCGTCCGATCGTGGCCTGTGCGGCGCGTACAATTCCAGCGTGTTCCGCCGCTCCGAGGAGCTTTTCTCGTTGCTGCGGGAAGACGGCAAGACGCCGGTCTTGTACACGGTGGGCCGAAAAGCGCAGAACTACTTCAAGTTCCGTAACTGGGACATCACCGAGTCCTGGTCGGGCTTCTCGGAGCAACCCAAGTACGAGAATGCGTCTGAGATCGCGTCGACGCTGGTGGAGACCTTCATGAAAGGCGCCGGCGACGACGATGCCGAAGAAGACCAGGGCGTCGACGAACTGCACATCGTCTACTCGGAGTTCAAGTCGATGATGTCGCAGACCGCTGTGGCGCACCGGATTGCCCCGTTGGTGGTGGAGTATGTCGAAGAGGACACCGGGCCGCACACGCTGTACTCGTTCGAGCCGGACGCGACAACGCTTTTCGAGGCGTTATTGCCGCGCTACCTGACCACCCGCGTGTATGCCGCGCTGCTGGAGGCGTCGGCATCCGAGCTGGCCTCTCGCCAACGGGCGATGAAGTCGGCCACCGACAACGCCGACGACCTCATCAAAGCCCTGACGCTGATGGCCAACCGCGAGCGTCAAGCCCAGATCACCCAGGAGATCAGCGAAATCGTCGGCGGCGCAAACGCACTCGCCGACGCCGCTAAGTAGGCCCCACGAGGAAGCGAAGAATAATGGCAGCTGCTACTGAAACCAAGAAGGACACGGCAGGAAAGTCGGGGAGCTCCGACACCAACGGCCGGGTGGTTCGGATCACCGGGCCCGTGGTCGACGTCGAGTTTCCGCGTGGGTCCGTCCCGGAATTGTTCAACGCCTTGCACGCCGAGATCACCTACCAGGAACTGGCTAAGACCCTGACGCTGGAGGTCGCCCAGCACCTCGGCGACAACCTGGTTCGGGCAATCTCGTTGCAGCCCACCGACGGTTTGGTGCGTGGGGTCGAGGTGACCGACACCGGCAAGTCGATCTCGGTGCCGGTGGGTGAGAACGTCAAGGGTCACGTGTTCAACGCGCTGGGCTACTGCCTGGACAAGCCGGGGTACGGAGAAGACTTCGAGCACTGGTCGATTCACCGCAAGCCACCGGCGTTCGAGGACCTCGAGCCGCGCACCGAAATGCTCGAGACCGGTCTGAAGGTTGTCGACCTGCTGACACCGTACGTGCGTGGCGGCAAGATCGCCCTGTTCGGCGGGGCCGGCGTGGGCAAGACGGTGCTGATCCAGGAGATGATCAACCGTATTGCCCGCAACTTCGGTGGCACTTCGGTGTTCGCCGGAGTGGGGGAGCGCACCCGTGAGGGCAACGACCTGTGGGTCGAGCTCAAGGAAGCTGACGTGCTCAAGGACACCGCGTTGGTGTTCGGTCAGATGGACGAGCCGCCGGGCACTCGTATGCGGGTAGCGCTGTCCGCGCTGACCATGGCCGAGTGGTTCCGCGACGAAGCCGGCCAGGACGTGCTGCTGTTCATCGACAACATCTTCCGGTTCACCCAGGCCGGGTCCGAGGTGTCGACACTGCTCGGTCGTATGCCTTCCGCGGTGGGTTACCAGCCAACGCTGGCCGACGAGATGGGCGAGCTGCAGGAGCGCATTACCTCCACGCGTGGCCGCTCGATCACGTCCATGCAGGCCGTTTACGTGCCCGCGGACGACTACACCGACCCGGCACCGGCGACCACCTTCGCGCACTTGGACGCCACCACCGAGCTGTCCCGATCGGTGTTCTCCAAGGGCATCTTCCCCGCGGTGGACCCGCTGGCCTCCAGCTCGACAATTCTGGATCCCAGCGTCGTCGGCGACGAGCACTACCGGGTTGCGCAGGAGGTCATCCGAATCCTGCAGCGCTACAAGGACCTTCAGGACATCATCGCGATTCTCGGTATCGACGAACTCTCCGAGGAGGACAAGCAGCTCGTGCAGCGTGCCCGACGCATCGAGCGGTTCCTCTCGCAGAACATGATGGCCGCCGAGCAGTTCACCGGCCAGCCCGGTTCGACTGTCCCGGTGAAGGAAACCATCGAGGCATTCGACCGCCTGTCCAAGGGTGAGTTCGACCACGTCCCCGAGCAGGCGTTCTTCCTGATCGGTGGTCTCGACGACCTGGCCAAGAAGGCCGAGAGCCTCGGCGCCAAACTGTGACCAAGGTCGAGCTGGCAAGAAAGGAGGTGTGGTATGTCGGAAATGAACGTTGAGATCGTTGCTGTCGACCGGAAGATCTGGTCCGGCGAGGCGAAATTCGTATTCACCCGCACCACCGTCGGCGAGATCGGCATCATGCCGCACCACATTCCGCTGGTGGCCCAATTGATCGATGACGCCATGGTGCGGGTGGAGCGCGAAGATGACGATGACCTGCGGGTCGCGGTCGACGGCGGCTTCCTGTCGGTGACCGAGCAAGGTGTGAGCATCCTCGCCGAGTCCGCTGAGTTCGAGTCGGAGATCAACGAGGACTCCGCCCGGCAGGACTCCGAATCGGACGATCCCCAAACCGCCGCGAGAGGCCGCGCTAGATTGCGCGCCATCGGCGCGATCGACTGATCCGCAACATGAGCGCGCCCATGGTTGGCATGGTCGTGCTCGTCGTCTTGTTGGGCGCGGCGGTACTTGGCCTGAGCTATCGGCTTTGGAAGCTGCGTCAGGGTGGAACCGCGGCCATCATGCGTGACATCCCCGCAGTAGGCGGCCACGGCTGGCGGCACGGCGTGATCCGTTACCGCGGCGGCGAAGCCGCGTTCTACCGGCTGTCCAGTTTGCGGTTGTGGCCCGACCGGCGGCTCAGCCGGCGAGGTGTGGAGATCGTCGCCCGACGTGGCCCGCGCGGCGACGAATTCGACATCATGACCGACGAGATCAGTGTCTTGGAACTGCGCGATACCACCCAGGACCGTCGGATGGGTTATGAAATCGCTTTGGACCGAGGCGCTTTGACCGCGTTTCAGTCCTGGTTGGAGTCGCGGCCGTCACCACGCGCCCGTCGTCGCAGCCGCTGAACCAAGAATCTTCCAAGACGACTGGGGCAGTATTCGAAACCGTCTGCTTCAATTCTTGATAACCAGGCTCGATATCCGGCGTCCGAATCTATCCAGCGCTCCCGGGTCGGCCATCGACAGGAAGAGGGAAAAACAATGACGAGCGGCTCGCCGGCCCCCGGCTGGTACCCCGACCCGAGCGGCCAACCTGGTCAGGCATATTGGGATGGCGCGCAATGGCGTAACGACGTGCCCCCGCCATTTCCGGCGCCCTATGGCGGCGGCGCACCCTATGGCGTGGATGCCTACGGACGACCGCTCTCCGATAAGAGCAAGGTCGCGGCCGGACTGATGCAGATCTTCTTGTCGACTTTCGCTGTCGGCCGCTTCTATCTCGGCTACACGAACATCGCCCTGATTCAGATCGCCGTGACCATCTGCACGTGCGGCATCGGCGCCATTTGGCCGTTGGTCGACGGGATCATGATTCTGATGGGCAATGTGCCCGACGCGCAGGGGCGCACGCTGCGCGACTGACTAGCTCGTCGCGCCGCCGCCCGGGCGCCACAGGACGTCCCCGTCGGGATTTGCCACCCGCGACAGGATGAACAGCAGGTCCGAGAGGCGGTTCAGGTATTTCGCCGGCAGTACGCTGACCCCGTCCGGGTGCACGTCGACCGCCGCCCATGCCGACCGTTCGGCGCGGCGAACGACCGTCCGGGCCACGTGCAGTAGCGCCGACAGAGCCGAACCACCCGGTAGTACAAAGGAATTCAGCGAAGGCAAGCCTTCGTTGAAGCTGTCGCACCATCCCTCCAGCCGATCGATGTAAGGCTGCGTGACGCGCAGCGGGGGATGCTTCGGGTCAGCAACCACCGGCGTCGAGAGGTCCGCGCCGGCGTCGAACAGGTCGTTCTGTATCTGCAGCAGCACTTCTCGCAGTGCCTCATCCGGGTTACCGAGTGCCACCGCGACGCCAATCGCGGAATTCGCCTCGTCGCAGTCGGCGTAGGCGACCAGCCGTGCGTCGGTCTTGGCAACACGTGAGAAATCGCTCAATCCCGTCGTGCCGTCGTCGCCGGTTCGGGTATAGATGCGGGTCAGATGGACAGCCATGGGCAAGACGCTACCCGGCGCGACCTGCTCGCCTGACTGACAAGGCGATAGCCCTTCACTAGACTGACGCGGGTGGCGGAGCGATTCGTGGTGACTGGTGGCAACCGGTTGTCGGGCGAAGTCGCTGTTGGGGGCGCCAAGAACAGTGTCTTGAAGCTGATGGCCGCGACGTTGCTCGCCGAGGGCACCAGCACGATCACCAACTGTCCCGACATCCTCGACGTTCCGCTGATGGCCGAGGTGCTGCGCGGTTTGGGCGCCACCGTGGAACTCGACGGTGACGTAGCGCGCATCACCTCACCGGACGAGCCCAAGTACGACGCCGACTTTGCCGCCGTGCGCCAGTTCCGGGCCTCAGTTTGTGTGCTTGGGCCGCTGGTGGGCCGGTGCAAGCGGGCCAAAGTGGCGCTGCCGGGCGGCGATGCGATCGGGTCGCGACCGCTGGATATGCACCAAGCCGGCCTGCGTCAACTCGGCGCGCAGTGCAACATCGAGCACGGTTGCGTGGTGGCGCACGCAGACACGTTGCGTGGCGCGGAGATTCAGCTGGAGTTCCCGTCCGTGGGGGCCACCGAGAACATCTTGATGGCCGCCGTTGTCGCCGAAGGTGTTACCACTATTCACAACGCCGCGCGCGAACCTGACGTCGTTGACCTATGCACGATGCTCAACCAGATGGGCGCCCAAATCGAGGGCGCCGGCTCACCCACCATGACCATCACCGGCGTGCCACGGCTGCACCCGACCGAACATCGGGTGATCGGTGACCGCATCGTTGCCGCCACCTGGGGGATCGCCGCAGCCATGACCCGCGGCGACATCACCGTCACGGGAATAGATCCGTCGCACCTGCAGTTGGTCTTGCATAAGTTGCACGATGCCGGTGCAACAGTCACCCAGACCGATGACAGCTTTCGGGTTGCCCAATACGAACGCCCAAAAGCCGTCAACGTCGCGACATTGCCCTTTCCAGGCTTTCCAACCGACTTACAGCCGATGGCGATAGCGCTGGCCGCGATCGCCGACGGCACCTCGATGATTACCGAGAACGTTTTCGAAGCGCGGTTTCGGTTCGTCGAGGAGATGATCCGGCTCGGCGCGGACGCCCGCACCGACGGACATCACGCCGTGGTGCGCGGATTGCCCCAACTGTCCAGCGCTCCGGTGTGGTGTTCGGACATCAGGGCGGGCGCGGGGCTGGTGTTGGCGGGCCTCGTCGCCGACGGTGACACCGAGGTCCACGACGTGTTCCACATCGACCGCGGCTACCCACTTTTCGTCGAGAACCTGGCGATTTTGGGAGCGGAGATCGAGCGGGTACAGTAGCCGAGTCACGCCCGATCGGCGCGATCAACTTCCAAGCGAAGACAACTTCCCAAGAAGAAGATCGAAACCGGGGCTTGACACCCCAGCCGGATCTGTATTAAGCTGGCAGGGTTGCCCCGAAACGGGCGAAATCAAGATCGAAAAGTGTTGTTTGAGAACTCAATAGTGTGTTTGGTGTTTTGTTTGTTGTTGTTTTTTTGACTACACCTAGCACTCCCCGTGTGTGGGTGTGGTCGCTTTTAAGATGCCAGTTTTGGTGTCATTTGTTAGATCAGATTTTCTCTGATTGTGAATTCACCTCGTTATCGAGGGGTTTTTGTTTGGAGAGTTTGATTCTGGCTCAGGACGAACGCTGGCGGCGTGCTTAACACATGCAAGTCGAACGGTAAGGCCCTTCGGGGTACACGAGTGGCGAACGGGTGAGTAACACGTGGGTAATCTGCCCTGCACATCGGGATAAGCCTGGGAAACTGGGTCTAATACCGGATAGGACCACAGAACACATGTCCTGTGGTGGAAAGCTTTTGCGGTGTGGGATGGGCCCGCGGCCTATCAGCTTGTTGGTGGGGTGATGGCCTACCAAGGCGACGACGGGTAGCCGGCCTGAGAGGGTGTCCGGCCACACTGGGACTGAGATACGGCCCAGACTCCTACGGGAGGCAGCAGTGGGGAATATTGCACAATGGGCGAAAGCCTGATGCAGCGACGCCGCGTGGGGGATGACGGCCTTCGGGTTGTAAACCTCTTTCACCATCGACGAAGGTTCGGGTTTTCTCGGATTGACGGTAGGTGGAGAAGAAGCACCGGCCAACTACGTGCCAGCAGCCGCGGTAATACGTAGGGTGCGAGCGTTGTCCGGAATTACTGGGCGTAAAGAGCTCGTAGGTGGTTTGTCGCGTTGTTCGTGAAATCTCACGGCTTAACTGTGAGCGTGCGGGCGATACGGGCAGACTTGAGTACTGCAGGGGAGACTGGAATTCCTGGTGTAGCGGTGGAATGCGCAGATATCAGGAGGAACACCGGTGGCGAAGGCGGGTCTCTGGGCAGTAACTGACGCTGAGGAGCGAAAGCGTGGGGAGCGAACAGGATTAGATACCCTGGTAGTCCACGCCGTAAACGGTGGGTACTAGGTGTGGGTTTCCTTCCTTGGGATCCGTGCCGTAGCTAACGCATTAAGTACCCCGCCTGGGGAGTACGGCCGCAAGGCTAAAACTCAAAGAAATTGACGGGGGCCCGCACAAGCGGCGGAGCATGTGGATTAATTCGATGCAACGCGAAGAACCTTACCTGGGTTTGACATGCACAGGACGCCGGCAGAGATGTCGGTTCCCTTGTGGCCTGTGTGCAGGTGGTGCATGGCTGTCGTCAGCTCGTGTCGTGAGATGTTGGGTTAAGTCCCGCAACGAGCGCAACCCTTGTCTCATGTTGCCAGCGGGTAATGCCGGGGACTCGTGAGAGACTGCCGGGGTCAACTCGGAGGAAGGTGGGGATGACGTCAAGTCATCATGCCCCTTATGTCCAGGGCTTCACACATGCTACAATGGCCGGTACAAAGGGCTGCGATGCCGCGAGGTTAAGCGAATCCTTTTAAAGCCGGTCTCAGTTCGGATCGGGGTCTGCAACTCGACCCCGTGAAGTCGGAGTCGCTAGTAATCGCAGATCAGCAACGCTGCGGTGAATACGTTCCCGGGCCTTGTACACACCGCCCGTCACGTCATGAAAGTCGGTAACACCCGAAGCCAGTGGCCTAACCCTTTGGGAGGGAGCTGTCGAAGGTGGGATCGGCGATTGGGACGAAGTCGTAACAAGGTAGCCGTACCGGAAGGTGCGGCTGGATCACCTCCTTTCTAAGGAGCACCACGAAAAGCACTCCAATTGGTGGGGTGCGAGCCGTGAGGGGTTCTCATCTGTAGTGGATGAGGGCCGGGTGCACAACAACAAGCAAGCCAGACACACTATTGGGTCCTGAGGCAACACTTGAGTTTGTCCAGGTGTTGTCCCGCCATCTTGATGGTGGGGTGTGGTGTTTGAGAATTGGATAGTGGTTGCGAGCATCAAAACAGATGCGTTGCCGTTCGCGGTAGCGCGTTCTTTTTTGTGCAATTTTATTCTTTGGTTTTTGTAGTGTTTGTAAGTGTCTAAGGGCGCATGGTGGATGCCTTGGCATCGAGAGCCGATGAAGGACGTGGGAGGCTGCGATATGCCTCGGGGAGCTGTCAACCGAGCGTTGATCCGAGGATTTCCGAATGGGGAAACCCAGCACGAGTGATGTCGTGTTACCCGTACCTGAATATATAGGGTACGGGGGGGAACGCGGGGAAGTGAAACATCTCAGTACCCGTAGGAAGAGAAAACAATTGTGATTCCGCTAGTAGTGGCGAGCGAACGCGGAAAATGGCTAAACCGCATGCATGTGATACCGGGTAGGGGTTGTGTGTGCGGGGTTGTGGGAGTGATACTTCTCAGTTCTACCTGGCTGAGGGGCAGTCAAAAAGTGTCGTAGTTAGCGGAAGTGGCCTGGGATGGTCTGCCATAGACGGTGAGAGCCCGGTACGCGAAAACTCGGCGCCTGCCTCGTATCAATTTCCCGAGTAGCAGCGAGCCCGTGGAATTTGCTGTGAATCTGCCGGGACCACCCGGTAAGCCTAAATACTTCTCGATGACCGATAGCGGATTAGTACCGTGAGGGAATGGTGAAAAGTACCCCGGGAGGGGAGTGAAAGAGTACCTGAAACCGTGTGCCTACAATCCGTCAGAGCCTCCTTGTGGGGTGATGGCGTGCCTTTTGAAGAATGAGCCTGCGAGTCAGGGACATGTCGCGAGGTTAACCCGTGTGGGGTAGCCGCAGCGAAAGCGAGTCTGAATAGGGCGCATCCCCGTAAGGGGTGTAGTGGCATGTTCTGGACCCGAAGCGGAGTGATCTACCCATGGCCAGGGTGAAGCGCGGGTAAGACCGCGTGGAGGCCCGAACCCACTTAGGTTGAAGACTGAGGGGATGAGCTGTGGGTAGGGGTGAAAGGCCAATCAAACTCCGTGATAGCTGGTTCTCCCCGAAATGCATTTAGGTGCAGCGTTACGTGGTTCACCGCGGAGGTAGAGCTACTGGATGGCCGATGGGCCCTACTAGGTTACTGACGTCAGCCAAACTCCGAATGCCGTGGTGTCAAGCGTGGCAGTGAGACGGCGGGGGATAAGCTCCGTACGTCGAAAGGGAAACAGCCCAGATCGCCGGCTAAGGCCCCAAAGCGTGTGCTAAGTGGGAAAGGATGTGCAGTCGCAGAGACAACCAGGAGGTTGGCTTAGAAGCAGCCACCCTTGAAAGAGTGCGTAATAGCTCACTGGTCAAGTGATTGTGCGCCGATAATGTAGCGGGGCTCAAGCACACCGCCGAAGCCGCGGCACATCTACGTAAGTAGGTGTGGGTAGGGGAGCGTCCCTCATTCAGCGAAGCCGTCGGGTAACCGCCGGTGGAGGGTGGGGGAGTGAGAATGCAGGCATGAGTAGCGAATAGGCAAGTGAGAACCTTGCCCGCCGAAAGACCAAGGGTTCCTGGGCCAGGCCAGTCCGCCCAGGGTGAGTCGGGACCTAAGGCGAGGCCGACAGGCGTAGTCGATGGACAACGGGTTGATATTCCCGTACCCGTGTGTGCGCGCCCGTGATGAATCAATTGTGCTAACCACCCAAATGGTTGCTGATCAATCCCTTCGGGGTGCGACGGTGACCGGCTGCGTGGGACCCCGGTTGGTAGTAGTCAAGCGAAGGGGTGACGCAGGAAGGTAGCCGTACCAGTCAGTGGTAATACTGGGGCAAGCCCGTAGGGAGAGCGATAGGCAAATCCGTCGCTCATTAATCCTGAGAGGTGACGCATAGCCGATTGAGGCGAATTCGGTGATCCTCTGCTGCCAAGAAAAGCCTCTAGCGAGTTCACACACGGCCCGTACCCCAAACCAACACAGGTGGTCAGGTAGAGAATACCAAGGCGTACGAGATAACTATGGTTAAGGAACTCGGCAAAATACCCCCGTAACTTCGGGAGAAGGGGGACCGGCATGCCGTGAACACCCTTGCGGTGGGAGCGGAAACCGGTCGCAGAAACCAGTGAGAAGCGACTGTTTACTAAAAACACAGGTCCGTGCGAAGTCGCAAGACGATGTATACGGACTGACGCCTGCCCGGTGCTGGAAGGTTAAGAGGACCCGTTAACTCGTAAGGGTGAAGCGGAGAATTTAAGCCCCAGTAAACGGCGGTGGTAACTATAACCATCCTAAGGTAGCGAAATTCCTTGTCGGGTAAGTTCCGACCTGCACGAATGGCGTAACGACTTCTCAACTGTCTCAACCATAGACTCGGCGAAATTGCACTACGAGTAAAGATGCTCGTTACGCGCGGCAGGACGAAAAGACCCCGGGACCTTCACTATAGCTTGGTATTGTTGTTCGGTACGGTTTGTGTAGGATAGGTGGGAGACTGTGAAACTCTGACGCCAGTCAGGGCGGAGTCGTTGTTGAAATACCACTCTGATCGTATTGGACACCTAACGTCGAACCGTATATCCGGTTCACGGACAGTGCCTGGTGGGTAGTTTAACTGGGGCGGTTGCCTCCTAAAATGTAACGGAGGCGCCCAAAGGTTCCCTCAACCTGGACGGCAATCAGGTGTTGAGTGTAAATGCACAAGGGAGCTTGACTGCGAGACTTACAAGTCAAGCAGGGACGAAAGTCGGGATTAGTGATCCGGCACCTCTGAGTGGAAGGGGTGTCGCTCAACGGATAAAAGGTACCCCGGGGATAACAGGCTGATCTTCCCCAAGAGTCCATATCGACGGGATGGTTTGGCACCTCGATGTCGGCTCGTCGCATCCTGGGGCTGGAGCAGGTCCCAAGGGTTGGGCTGTTCGCCCATTAAAGCGGCACGCGAGCTGGGTTTAGAACGTCGTGAGACAGTTCGGTCTCTATCCGCCGCGCGCGTCAGAAACTTGAGGAAACCTGTCCCTAGTACGAGAGGACCGGGACGGACGAACCTCTAGTGCACCAGTTGTTCCACCAGGAGCACCGCTGGATAGCTACGTTCGGACGGGATAACCGCTGAAAGCATCTAAGCGGGAAACCTTCTCCAAGATCAGGTTTCTCACCCTCTAGGAGGGATAAGGCCCCCAGCAGACCACTGGATTGATAGGCCAGACCTGGAAGCCCAGTAATGGGTGCAGGGAACTGGCACTAACCGGCCGAAAACTTACCAACACAACCAATCGCAACCACTATCTGTTCGCTGGCTTAATTGCCGTGGACACCACACCCCCCATCAATACAACTTGAATGTACAAATTAAATAGAGTTACGGCGGCCACAGCGACAGGGAAACGCCCGGTCCCATCCCGAACCCGGAAGCTAAGCCTGTCAGCGCCGATGATACTGCCCAATTCGGGTGGAAAAGTAGGACACCGCCGAACATACAAAAACACCCCCATTCATTTGGGGGTGTTTTTGTATTCTGGGGTCTTTTGCATTTCGGATGTGATCACGCACCGAACGCGGCAATCAGACGCGCGGTGATCAATCGAAGAGCGTCAGTGCGGATCGCCGCTTCTCCAACTCGAGCAGCGTCTGCTTGCGGTCGAGGCCCCCACCGTAGCCGGTCAACTTCCCGCTGGCGCCGATAACGCGATGGCACGGGACGATGATAGCGATGGGATTGTGTCCGTTGGCCAATCCCACCGCGCGCGCCGCACCCCGGGCCCCGATCTGGGCTGCGATCTCTCCGTAGGAACGCGTCTCGCCATAGGGAATGGTCAGTAGCGCCTTCCACACGCGCTGTTGAAATCCCGTGCCACGCATTTCCATTTCGATATCGAAGTCACAGAGCTCGCCGGCGAAGTAGGCGTCGAGCTGTTCGGCCGCGTCGGCGAACGCGCTGTCATCTCGACTCCACCCGGCCCGGCTCGGTTCGTAGGTCTGATCGACCATCCGCAGATTCGTCAGAACCCCCTCCTGGCCGGCTAGGGTCAGCGGACCAATAGGGCTTTCGATGGTGCGATAGAGAATCATGCTTCTGCCTTTCCTGGCTCGTTCGGTGGCCAGTGGTTCACCGGATGTTCAAGTGTGGTCCACAGGTGCTGAGTCGCATAGGACCGCCAGGGACGCCAGCGGGCGCTGTGCTCGATCAGGCTTCGTTCCTGGTCGGGCATGCCGAGCTGCTTGGCCGCCTGTCTGAGACCGAGGTCGCCGGACGGGAACGCATCCGGGTCGCCGAGGGCGCGCATGGCTACCACCTCTGCAGTCCAGGGCCCGATTCCGGGTAGATCGAGCAGTTGCTGGCGAGCCCGTGCCCAGTCACACCCGGGGTCAAGGGTGACGCTGCCTTCGGCGAGGGCGGCCAGCAGCACGGTTAGGGTCCGTCGGCGCGTCTTTGGCACGGCCAGCTGCAGTGGGTCGATGTCCGCGAGCTCCGCTACTGACGGGAACGTGTGGGTCAAACCGCCCGCGGCATCCTGAACGGGGCGGCCGTAGGTAGTGACCAGTCGGGCGGCGTGGGTGCGGGCCGCCCGTGTCGAGACCTGCTGACCCAGCACGGCCCGCACCGCCAGCTCGGACTCGTCGACGGTGCGCGGGATCCGTTGACCGGGCGCCTTGGCGACCACCGACGCCAGATCCGGGTCGGCGCTCAGCGCGTCGACCACGGCTTCGGGGTCGGCGTCCAAGTCCAAAAGGCGTCTGCAGCGGGCCGTGGCAGTGGCCAGATCACGGAAATCGGCCAGCACCAGCAGGCAGCGCACGTGATCGGGTGCGGGCGTCAGTGTCGCTATGCCGGTACCCCTGGACAATCGCAGGGTGCGCCGGTAAGCACCGTCGCGGACCTCCTCGCAGCCCGGTACCGCGGTAGCGGCCAAGTGGCCGAAGACACCCTCGTACGCGAACGGAGTTCGTACCGGTAGTCGCAGTGAAATAGCACCGGGCGAACTGGTTGGCGTGCCGAACCGCACGGCCGCATTCTTGCGCAACTGCGTCGGAGTGCTGTCGCTTACCAGGCGCACGGTGTCGTTGAACTGGCGGATGCTGGAGAAACCGGCGGCGAATGCCACGTCGCCAAACGGCAGGTCTGTGGTCTCGATCAGCACGCGCGCGGTCTGCATTCGTTGAGCCCGGGCCAGTGCGAGTGGACCCGCGCCGACCTCTGCCTGCAGCAGCCGCTCCACCTGCCGAGTGGTGTATCCCAGGTGGGCCGCCAGGCCGGTCACGCCCTCGCGGTCCACCGTGCCGTCGGCGATCAGCCGCATAGCCCGCGCGACTGTGTCTCCGCGCATGTTCCATTCTGGAGAACCGGGGGACGCATCCGGCCGGCACCGCTTGCAGGCTCGGAAGCCCTCGCGCTGAGCCGCGGCTGCTGTCGGGAGAAATCGTACGTTTCGGGCCAGTGGAGGCCGGACCGGACAACTGGGCCGGCAATAGATCCGGGTGGTCAGGACCGCGATAACGAACCAGCCGTCAAACCGGGCGTCCTTGGCCTGGACCGCCCGGTAACAGCGTTCGAAATCTTCATGCACCCCTCAACAGTTACACCCTTGGTCCGACATGACTGGCGGAAAAGCGACATCAACGTCGTGCGCCGGAAATCGCCAGCAACCCGCCGCTACCAGAGCACCCCGTAGGTGCTGGCCAGAATGAAGCCGTGCGATCCGGGGGCTTTGCAGGTGACCGTGCCCTGATGTCCCACCCCGCAGACGGTGCCCCAGTTTTCCAGCCGTTGTCCCTCGGGAAGTACGTCCACGTCTCGGGCGAAACCGGGCGGGTCGGCGTGCCGGTACTGTGCCGCCGCCCAGCTGCTGACCACGGTCTGGTTGGTGCCGGCGGGAGCGTCGATGGGAACCGCGTCGCATCCGGAAACGCCACCATTGGGTGCGACCGCACAGGAGCGGCCGTCGGGTGTCTTGAAGAATTTCCAGTAGAAGTCCGATGTCGAAGAAAAGTGCCCCTGCGCCAACGGATAAGCATCGATTGCATCAGCGCCGGACGGGGGATCCGCGGCCGCCGGAACTGTCTGCAGCAGCGCCGCAACACCCGCGAACGCTGCCGCGGTGGCTAGGAATCTCATTTCTGTGCTCCTGCGGTGTGCGTCAAGCATGAATCGATCAATGCGTCGACGAAGGCGTCGTCGACCGGCTCACCGGTCACTATCACCCGATAGTGGATGGGGCCGACGAGCCGCTCTGCCAACGATGCCACATCGATGTCGGAGGCCAGCTCGCCTCGTGCAATCGCCCGGACGAACGGCTTCTGGTCGCGAACCTGCTGGTCATGCAGGTAGCGGGCACGAAACGACCGCGCGAGTTCCGGATCGTGCTGCGCCTGCCCGATCAATGCGCGGTACACGGCGCCCGCGTCGTCAGTGGTGAGAAATCGGACCAGGTCGCGTAAGTGGGTGTGCAGGTCGCACCTGAGGCTGCCGGTGTCTGGTGGTTCCAGATCGGCGGCCGCGTCCTCGAGGAATGCGTCCATCAGCACTTCGGTCTTGGAGTTCCACCAGCGGTAGACGGTCTGTTTCGCCACCCCGGCGGACCTGGCGATGCCTTCGATGGTTACTCCGGCGAATCCCTTTTCGACCAGTAGGTCGTCGGCGGCGCGCAGGATGGCTTCACGCGCGGCCTCGCTGCGCCCGTGTCGGTTGCCGCGATGCGGTTGCGTGTTTGCCACAACCCGATCCAACACCATAAGTACTAGACTAGACGAAACGTAGCGTCTATTGTAAAAATCATGACTACGACTTTGAATCAACCGGAATACGCCTCGATCATCGATCAGCTCTTCGCCAATGCGAGACTCGATGCTGAACGCCGACAAGGGGTCTCGTCCCGCGACTATCCGTTGGAGGAGCGCGCGGAGGCCTGCCAGGACTTCTACCTCTCCGTAGCGCCCGACTCCGGGCGACTGCTCTACAGCCTGGTTCGTGCGGTCAAACCGACCACGATCGTGGAATACGGGATGTCGTACGGAATCTCGACCCTGCACCTAGCCGCCGCGGTCCGCGACAACGGCTTCGGCCACATCGTCACCACCGAGATGAGCTCACGAAAACTGGCATCTGCTCGGGCGACATTCGACGAAGCGGGTGTCAGCGACCTGATCACCATCCTCGCTGGTGACGCCCGCAGTACACTCCAAACAGTCACGGGCCCAGTGCAATTCGTGCTGCTTGATGGGTGGCCCGACCTTGACCTGACGGTGGCGAAGATCCTCGAACCCGTGCTGACGCACGGCGCGGTGATCGTCGGCGACAACGTCAGCCTCGACCCGGATCACGCCTATCTGAACTATGTGCGCGCCCCAGAGAACGGCTACATCAGCACGCCGCTGGGCTTGGACAAGGGCGTGGAATTGACGGTACGGCTCTGACTCGGCGCGTCAGTCCGCGGTGTCGTGCCGCTCACGCGGCTTGCGGTCACTGCCGGTGTCCGGTACATCGCTGTTGCGGAAGCGGCCGTCGCCGCGAGTCACCTTGATGCTGTAGGCGATGATCCCGACGAACAGAACGAACACCGATCCGTAGACGAGGAACACCCAGCTGCCGGTACCCATGGGGAAAGGTTACGTCGACGGCGCTATTTGTCCCGCTTGGCCGGCTGCGCCGGCGCGGCCAGTCGGATGCGCTGGTCGTGTCCACGAAGCCGCACGTGCCTGCCCAACGACCACCGGGCCTGTTCCTCCTCGCCGGCCCGCTCCAGCATCTGCGCGGATGCCAGCAACCGGCCGGGGCGTGACTTCGCCAACTCGCACAGGCGGGCCGCCTCGTTCACCGGCTCACCGATCACCGTGTACTCGAAGCGCTCCTTTGCGCCCACATTGCCGGCGACCACCTGTCCGGCGGCGACCCCGATACCGGCCCTAAGTTCTGGCATTTCGTGGGCAAGTCGCTCGGCGATAGCCCGTGCGGCGGCGAGCGCGGCGTCCTCGGGACAGTCCAGGTGATTGGGCGCTCCGAAGATGGCAAGCGACGCGTCGCCCTCGAATTTATTCACCAGCCCGTGATGGCGGTCGACCTCTTCGACGACGATCGTGAAGAACTGGTTCAGCAGGTGCACGACGTCGGCGGGCGGCCGGCTGGTTACCAGCTGCGTAGAGCCGACGATGTCGATGAAGACGACGGCGACGTGGCGCTCCTCGCCGCCCAGCTTCGGTCGCTCGCGCTCGGCGGCCAGCGCGACCTCGCGCCCGACGTGGCGGCCGAACAGGTCGCGCACGCGCTCCCGTTCGCGTAGCCCGTCCACCATGGCGTTAAAGCCCCGTTGCAGTTCGCCGAGCTCGGTCCCGTCGAACACCAACAGGTCTCCTCGCAGGTCGCCTTGTTCGACGCGCTTGAGTGCCGCCCGCACCACCCGAACCGGGGTGGCCGTCAGCCAGGCCAGGATCCACATCAGGGTGAACCCAAAGATCAGGGTGGCTGCCGCGATGATCAGCACACCGACCGCGAACTGTGTCTGGGTCAGGTTTTGCATGGCCATCTCGAAGATGGCCATCAGGCCGATGCCGACTACGGGCACACCCGAACCGAGCAGCCACACCACCATGGTGCGGCCCAGGATCCCGGGCGCCAGTCGCCGCGGCGGCGGCCCGGCCTCGAGCGCCTGCGCGGCCACCGGGCGCAGGGCGAACTCGGTGAGCAGGTAGCTACTGGTGGCCACCAGCAAGCCGCAGAAACTGACCACCACCAGAAAACGGGGAATGAACATCTTGTTGGCCATCCCGTAGAGGGCGGTCAGCAACAGCGTCCCGATGCCCCACAGAACGAGATGGCCGACGGCCACGCGCCACGGCGCCATGAAAGTGTTGCGCTCGTCGCGGGGAGTCGGCGTGCGTTCCTCGATCGCCCAGCGCAGCGCTTCGACCGTGCCGCGCGTGATCGTGACCGCCCCGATCGCCAAGGCGGCCACGATGTAGGCCGGGACCGCCACGAACGACACCCAGAACGGTGCGTCATCGAACACATCCGGCACCGGAACCGCGACAGTCACCACCAGCATCGCCACGGCGATGCCGATCAGATTCGCACTAATGATCAGGACGGTCATGATGACCTGGATGCGGACCCGTCGGCGGTGCTGGTCCTCCGACACCCGCCCCAACAGCCAGGAGCCGTAAGCGGGGGTCGCCGACAACCGCCCGCTCTGGCGGGTCAACCGCTCCAGCACGCGGCCGAGCCGCTGCGCGAAACTCCGCTGGGACGACCGCCGGGGCGGCTGCTTGGAGGACATGGTTGCGCTCAGCCTAATTCGTCGGATCGTCCCAACGCCCGATTCCCGCCAGCCTCTAAGGTGATGCGGGTGCGTCTTGTCATCGCCCAGTGCACTGTCGACTACGTTGGCCGCCTCACCGCGCATCTGCCCTCCGCACGCCGGTTGCTGTTGTTCAAGGCGGACGGCTCGGTAAGCGTCCACGCCGACGACCGCGCCTATAAGCCGCTGAATTGGATGAGCCCACCATGCTGGCTGACCGAGGAGCCGGGACCGATCTGGGTGGTGGAGAACAAGGCCGGCGAACAATTGCGCATCACCGTTGAGGCGATCGAACACGACTCGAGCCACGATCTCGGCGTCGATCCCGGGTTGGTCAAGGACGGTGTGGAGGCCCACCTGCAGGCGCTGCTCGCCGAGCATGTCGGGCTACTGGGCGAGGGGTACACCCTGGTGCGCCGCGAGTACATGACCGCCATCGGGCCGGTCGATCTGTTGTGCCGGGACGAGAAGGGCGGTTCGGTGGCCGTGGAGATCAAGCGTCGCGGCGAGATCGACGGCGTCGAGCAACTCACCCGTTATCTCGAACTACTCAACCGTGACACCGTGCTGGCGCCGGTGAAAGGAGTTTTCGCCGCCCAGCAGATCAAACCGCAGGCCCGCACTCTAGCAACGGATCGTGGCATCCGTTGTCTGACACTGGATTACGACAAGATGCGAGGGATGGACAGCGACGAGTACCGGCTGTTCTGATGGCCCGGCGCCGCAACCGGCCGCAGCGGCCCCTGCCGCCGCCGCTGGCGCAGCGGGTGGAGACCGGACCGGACGGGTACGACTACGAAGTGCGCGCGGTGGCGGTCGCGCGTGCTGCCAAGACGTATCGCTGCCCCGGGTGCGATCACGAAATCCGTTCTGGCATAGCACATGTGGTGGTTTGGCGGACCGATTCGGCAGAGGCGGTGCAGGACCGACGGCACTGGCACACACCGTGTTGGGTGAACCGCGCCACCCGCGGGCCAACCCGCAAGTGGTATTAGCTCAGCGCGGCGCCGGCTCGACCAATTCGATCAACACCCCGCCGGCGTCCTTGGGGTGGATGAAGTTGATCCGCGAGTTTGCGGTACCGCGGCGCGGGTTCTCGTAGACCAGCCGCACGCCCTGGTCGCGCAACTGCTCGCACATGGCGTCGAGGTCTCTGATCCGGCAGGCCAGCTGCTGGATGCCCGGGCCGCGCTTGTCGATGAACTTCGCGATCACCGAGTCCTCGTCGAGCGGGGCCATCAGCTGGATCTGCGCGCTGGTACCCGGCACCGCCAGCATGGCCTCGCGAATACCCTGGTCATCGTTGATTTCCTCGTGCACCAGGATCATGCCCAAGTGGTCGTTGTACCACTCGATCGCGGCATCGAGGTCGGCGACTGCGATGCCGACGTGATCGAGTCCGGTCACCAGGGAAGTAGCCAAACTGCGACGGGCGTCAACTTGATCGGTCGTCATCACATAACGGTAACCTCATGAGGAAGAATCTGCTTCTCCGGGTTGCTGTAATCGCCCGTTCCCAAGCGTCTAGGAGGTTTCATGACCACGTCGGTGATCGTTGCTGGGGCACGGACACCCATCGGCAAGTTGATGGGTTCGCTGAAGGATTTCAGCGCCAGCGACCTGGGCGGCATCGCGATCAAGGCGGCCCTGGAGAAGGCCTTCCCCAACGAGGAGGCGCCCGCCTCATTGGTCGAGTACGTGATCATGGGCCAGGTGCTGACCGCGGGCGCGGGGCAGATGCCGGCCCGTCAGTCCGCGATCGCGGCCGGTATCAGCTGGGACGTTCCGGCGCTGACAATCAACAAGATGTGCCTGTCCGGTATCGACGCGATTGCGTTGGCCGATCAGCTGATCCGCGCCGGGGAGTTCGACGTGGTGGTTGCCGGCGGGCAGGAGTCCATGACCAAGGCGCCGCACCTGTTGATGGACAGCAGGTCGGGCTACAAGTACGGCGACGTCACCGTGCTCGACCACCTGGCCTACGACGGGCTGCACGATGTCTTCACCGATCAGCCGATGGGTGCGTTGACCGAACAACGCAACGACATCGACAAGTTCACCCGCCAGGAGCAGGACGAATACGCCGCCGCCTCGCACCAGAAGGCCGCCGCCGCGTGGAAGGACGGCGTCTTTGCCGACGAAGTGGTCCCGGTCAGCATTCCGCAGCGCAAGGGCGATCCGCTGCAGTTCAGCGAGGACGAGGGCATTCGCGCCAACACCACCGCCGACTCGCTATCCGGCCTCAAACCGGCGTTCCGCAAAGACGGCACCATCACCGCCGGGTCGGCCTCGCAGATCTCCGACGGGGCGGCCGCGGTCGTGGTGATGAACAAGGCAAAGGCCCAGCAGTTGGGGCTGACTTGGCTGGCCGAGATCGGCGCCCACGGTGTGGTGGCCGGGCCGGACTCCACCTTGCAGTCGCAACCCGCCAACGCAATCAAGAAGGCGCTGGACCGGGAAGGCATCACCGTCGACCAACTCGACGTGGTGGAGATCAACGAAGCATTCGCGGCGGTGGCACTGGCCTCGACCAAAGAGCTCGGGATCAATCCGGAGATCGTCAACGTCAACGGCGGCGCGATCGCCGTCGGGCACCCGATCGGTATGTCGGGAGCGCGCATCACCCTGCACGTGGCGCTAGAGCTAGCGCGCCGCGGCTCGGGCTACGGCGTAGCCGCGCTGTGCGGCGCCGGTGGTCAGGGCGACGCACTCATCTTGCGGGCGCCGTAGCCGTCAGCAACCAGGGTCGGACTTTGCTGGCGGCGGCGGGGCAGAGCGGTGGCGCGAAGTTTGTGAGATCGGTCATACCCGCTGGTTACCGGCCAGTATCACGGGCTTGCCGCATCCGCGCCACCGGGTCAGACGGCGCCAAGAGCGGCGTGACAAACTTGAGAGCGTGACACGTCCTCGTCCCTCGATCGGGCCTGCGTTGGCCGGCGCGGTCGACCTGTCCGGTCTTAAGCAGCGCGCTCAGCAATCCACCGCACCGTCGGGTTCACCGGCGGGTAGTGGACCGTCAGCACAACCCGGCGGACCGGGCGGTGCAGAGATCATCCAGGTCACCGAAGCCAATTTCGAAGACGAGGTAATCAACCGCTCCGACGAGGTGCCGGTGGTGGTGCTGTTGTGGTCGCCACGAAGCGAGCTCTGCGTCGAGTTGCTCGAGACGCTGTCTGCACTGGCGGCCGACGACAACGGCAAGTGGGCCCTTGCGGCGGCCAACGTCGACGCCGCGCCCGGGCTGGCCCGGGTATTCGGGGTGCAGGCCGTTCCGACCGTTGTCGCGCTGGCCGCGGCACAGCCCATTTCCAGCTTTCAGGGTGCACAGCCCGCCGACCAGTTGCGCCGCTGGATCGACAAGCTGCTCGAAGCGACCGAAGGAAAGCTCAAGGGCCCTTCCGGTTCCGGCGAGCCGGCGCCAGTCGACCCGACGGTGGCACAGGCGCGCCAGGAACTGGAGGCCGGCGAGTTCGAGGCGGCCAAGATTTCCTATCAGCAGGTCCTAGACGCCGACCCCGGCAGCGTCGAGGCCAAGGCGGCCATCCGCCAGATCGACTTCCTCACCCGCGCAACCGCGCAACGCCCGGACGCGGTGCTGGTTGCCGACGCCGCACCCGACGACATCGACGCCGCGTTCGCCGCCGCGGATGTGCAGTTGTTGAACCAGGATGTCAGCGGGGCGTTCGACCGGCTGATTGCGTTGGTGCGCCGCACCTCGGGCGACGACCGCACCAAGGTGCGGACCCGGCTGATCGACCTCTTCGAGCTGTTCGACCCCGCCGACCCGGAAGTCATCGCCGGCCGGCGCAACCTCGCCAACGCGCTGTATTGAGAATCCTTTACTCGTCGGGCTCCAGCCACAGCGCTGACATCGGCGGCAACACCATCACCGCCGAGGCAGGCCGCCCGTGCCAGGCATCTTCGGTGGCGTCCACACCGCCGAGATTGCCGATCCCCGAACCGTTGTAGATCGTCGCGTCGGTGTTGAGTACCTCCCGCCAGCGACCGGCGACCGGCAGCCCCAGGCGGTAGTTGCTGTGCTCGGCACCGGCGAAGTTGAACACGCAAGCCAGCACCGAGCCGTCGCTGCCGTACCGCAGGAAGCTCAGTACGTTGTTGGCCGAGTCGTTGGCGTCGATCCACGAGTAGCCATCGGGGGTGTTGTCCTGACTCCAAAGGGCGGGGTGGCTGGAGTAGATGGCGTTGATGTCACGCACCAGACGCAGCGCACCGTTGGAGAAGCCCTGTTCGTCGAGTTGCCACCAGTCCAGGCCGCGCTCCTCCGACCACTCGGCGCGCTGGCCGAACTCCTGGCCCATGAACAGCAGTTGCTTGCCCGGGTGTGCCCACTGATAGGCGAGCAGGCTGCGCAGCCCGGCCGCTTTGGTGTGGTTGTCGCCGGGCATCCGGCTCCACAGGGTCCCCTTGCCGTGCACCACCTCGTCGTGGCTCAGCGGTAGCACGTAGTTCTCGCTGAACGCGTACAGCAGCGAGAACGTCATCTCGTGGTGGTGAAAGCTGCGGTAGATCGGGTCGCGACTGACGTAGTCGAGCGTGTCGTGCATCCAGCCCATGTTCCATTTCATCGAAAAGCCAAGCCCGCCCAGGTTGGTCGGGCGGGTGACGCCCGGCCAAGAGGTCGACTCTTCGGCGATGGTGACGATGCCCGGCGCGGCCTTGTGCGCGGTGGCGTTCATCTCCTGCAGGAACTGCACCGCTTCCAGGTTTTCCCGTCCGCCGTAGATGTTCGGCGTCCAGCCGCCTTCCGGTCGCGAATAGTCCAGGTAGAGCATCGATGCCACTGCGTCCACGCGGAGGCCGTCGACGTGGAACTGCTCGATCCAGTACAGCGCATTGGCCACCAGAAAATTGCGCACCTCAGGACGGCCGAAGTCGAATACGTAAGTGCCCCAGTCCAGTTGCTCGCCGCGGTTGGGATCGGAGTGCTCATATAGGGCGGTGCCGTCGAACCGGCCCAGTGCCCAGGCGTCCTTCGGGAAGTGTGCGGGCACCCAGTCGATGATGACACCGATGCCCGCCTGATGCAGCGCGTCGACGAGGCTGCGGAATTCGTCGGGCGTGCCGAAGCGAGACGATGGCGCATAGTAGGACGTGACCTGGTAGCCCCACGAACCCCCGAACGGATGCTCGGCTACGGGCAACAGCTCGACATGGGTGAAGCCTTGTTGAGCAACGTATTCCGTCAGCTCGTGTGCGAGCTGCAAGTAGCTCAGGCCGGGGCGCCAGGAGCCGAGGTGCACCTCGAGAGTGCTCATCGGCTCGAAGACCGGGTTGCGTTGCGCGCGCTGCGCTATCCACTCGTCGTCGCCCCAGGTGTATTGGCTGACCGTCACCCGCGATGCGGTCTGGGGCGGAACCTCGGTACCGAACGCGAGCGGATCGGCGCGGTCGGACACCACGCCGTCGGCGCCGTGCACTCGGAATTTGTATAGACCGCCGGGGGGGAAGTCGGGCCAGAACAGCTCCCACACACCGGAGGAGCCCAGCACCCGCATCGGAGCGTCGTTGCCCGTCCAGCCGTTGAACTCACCGATCAGGCTGACGCCCTTGGCATTCGGGGCCCACACGGCGAACGACACCCCGGTCACCTCGCCGTCGGGGGTGGTGAACGAGCGGGGATGGGCGCCAAGTACTTCCCAGAGTCGCTCGTGGCGGCCCTCGGCGAACAGGTGCAGGTCCACCTCGCCCAGCGTGGGCAGGAAGCGGTAGGCGTCGGCGACGACGTGCGGGCCGGAACCCTCGTAGGTCACCTCAAGTCGGTAGTCGATCAGATCGATGAACGGCAACGCCGCCCCGAACACCCCGGAATCGAGGTGTTGCAACGGAAACCGGTCCTCGCCCACCAGCGCGACGACGCTGGTGGCGTGTGGGCGAAAGGTCCGGATCACGGTGTGGTCAACGTACTCATGGGCGCCCAGGATGCTGTGCGGGTTGTGATGTTCGCCGGATACCAGGCGTTGCACCTCGGTGGGATCGGGCATCAGATGTGTCGTAGCGAGTTGGTCAATGCGGTTCATTTCCCCTCACCTCCTGCGCAGCAGCGTGATCCGGGACTTTTCGGAAATGACGGGCATGTTGACAATGTGAGCGACTGCTCGGCCCGGGTCGATGCGGATGTAATTGGCTTGCCCCCATTGGTATTCCTCGCCGGTGATCTCGTCGCGCACCCAGAACCGGTCATAGGGCTCCATGCCCAGCGCCTCCATGTCCAGATGCAGGGTCGATTCCTCGGGCCCGAATGCGTTGAGCGTCACCACCACCAGGACGCAGTCACCGGTCGCCGGGTCGAACTTGCTGTAGGCCAGCAGGGCGTCGTTGTCCAGGTGATGGAAGTGGATGGTGCGCAGTTGCTGCAGTGCGGGATGCAGCCGGCGGATCTGGTTGAGCCGGGTGATGAACGGCTCCAACGACTTTCCTTCGGCCAGGGCGCCCGCGAAGTCGCGGGGCCGCAGTTCGTATTTCTCCGAGTCCAGGTACTCCTCGCTGCCCTCGCGCACAGCGCGATGCTCGAACAGCTCGTAGCCCGAATACACTCCCCAAGCCGGGCTCATGGTGGCGGCCAGCACCGCCCGGATGGCGAACATGCCGGGACCGTTGTGCTGCAGGATTGCATGCAGGATGTCGGGCGTGTTGACGAACAGGTTGGGGGTGCGGAAGTCGGCGAGGCGGGCGATGTCGTTACCGAACTCGGTGAGTTCCCACTTGGCGGTGCGCCAGGTGAAGTAGCTGTAGGACTGGGTGAAACCCAGCTTGGCCAGACCGTATTGGCGCGCGGGCGGGGTGAATGCCTCGGACAGGAACAGCACGTCGGGGTCGAAGGACTTGACCTGACCGATCAGCCAGGCCCAGAAGTCCGGTGGCTTGGTGTGCGGGTTGTCCACCCGAAAGAACTTGACGCCGTGGTCGATCCAATGCCGCACCACACGCAGCACCTCGTCGTAGAGGCCGGCCGGATCGTTGTCGAAGTTCAGTGGGTAGATGTCCTGGTACTTCTTCGGCGGGTTTTCCGCGTAGGCGATGGTGCCGTCGGGCAGCTCGGTGAACCAGTTACGGTGCGCACGGGCCCACGGGTGGTCGGGCGCGCACTGCAATGCCAGATCGAGCGCCACTTCCATCCCTAGTTCTCTTGCGGCGAAGACGAATTCGTCGAAGTCGTCGATGGTGCCGAGGCTGGGGTGCACCGCGTCGTGGCCGCCCTCGTCGCTGCCGATCGCCCAGGGTGAGCCGACGTCTCCGGGAGCGGCGGTGGGGTTGTTGTTGGGTCCCTTGCGGTGCACCTTGCCGATCGGGTGGATCGGCGGAAGGTAGACCACGTCGAAACCCATCTCGGCGATCCGCGGCAGTGTCGCTGCGGCGGTGGCGAACGTGCCATGCAGCGGGTTGCCGTTGGCGTCCCACCCGCCGGTCGAGCGCGGGAAGAACTCGTACCACGACCCGAAACGCGCCGCCGGCCGGTCGACCCAGACGCCGAACTGCTCGCCGCGGGTGACCAATTCTCGCAGTGGATACTCGTGCAGCAGCTCCTCGATCTGGGGAGCGAGCGCAAGCGCGGTGCGCGTCAAGGGGTCCCCGGGCGACCGCAACGCGGTCGCCGCTTCCAGTAGCGGTCCGCGCTGTTGCCGCGGTACCCCCGTGGCGGCTCTCTCGAACAGCGCCGCGCCTACTAGCAGGTCGTTGGAAAGTTCCTTTTCGCCTTGGCCCGCATCGAGTTTGGCGATCAGACCGTGTCGCCAGGTGTGTATAGGGTCGCCCCAGCCGTCGACCCGGAAGCTCCATAGGCCGACCCGATCAGGTGCGAATAGGCCGTGGAACACGTAGGGTTCCAGGCCCATTGTCATCGGCAGGTGCAGCGGCTTGACTCGCTCATCAGTTGCCGCCGTGTCCGGCTTGCCGGTCACTTCGGCCTCGGTAGCTTGTACGGCCTTGATTCGGCGAACCTCGGTGACCTGCGGGTAGCGCGTCCCCAGGTAGCGGACCACCAGGGTCGCCGCTACCGCCTCGTGGCCTTCGCGCCATACCGAGGCGCGGACCGGGATCACCTCGCCGACCACAGCTTTTGCGGGATAAGTACCGCACGAGACGACGGGTTGGACGTCGTCGATCTCGATACGACCGGGCACCAATCACTCCAATCCGATTCTCCGGCTCCTGCTCGGTCCGCGGGGTGCGGACCGCATCGTCGCGGGAGAGTTCTTGGACTTCACCCCTCGAACGATGTAGCGGTCCTCGTCGGGGTTTTCTTCCAGGTCTAGTTCCGCAGGCCGGTCTGCTCGCCTCCTTAGCGCCCATACCCACCCTAATGGTCGGCTACACCGAAGGTGGTGTAGCCGACTGCCGAATTGGCCGCCGTGGAAGGCTGCAGGCTGCGAAAACCTCAGTAAGGTTGCAATGCGTGAAAGCCCTCCGCCGCTTTACCGTCCGAGCCCACCTCCCCGAACGTCTCGCCGCGCTGGACCAGCTGTCGACCAATCTGCGCTGGTCCTGGGAAAAGCCGACGCAGGACCTGTTCGCCACCATCGACCCCGAGCTGTGGAACAAGTGCGGCAAGGACCCTGTGGCCGTGCTCGGCGCGGTCAAGCCGGCGCGGCTCGACGAACTGACGACGGACGAGGATTTCCTGCGCCGCCTCGACGAACTCGCCGCCGACTTGAACGATTATCTGACCCGCCCGCTGTGGTATCAGCAGCAGCAGTCGGCCGGGGCCGAACTGCCCACCGGGATCGCCTACTTCTCGATGGAGTTCGGTGTCGCCGAGGTGCTGCCCAACTACTCCGGTGGCCTCGGCATCCTCGCCGGAGATCACCTCAAGTCGGCGTCCGACCTGGGGCTGCCGCTGATCGCGGTGGGCCTGTACTACCGCTCGGGATATTTCCGGCAGTCCCTGACCGCCGACGGCTGGCAACAGGAGACCTATCCCTCGTTGGACCCGCAGGGCCTGCCGCTGCGGCTGCTCACCGACGCCGAGGGCAACCCGGCGCTGGTGGAGTTGGCGTTGCCGGATTCGATGCAGCTGCGAGCCCGGATCTGGGTTGCGCAGGTCGGCCGGATCCCGTTGCTGCTGCTGGATTCCGACGTCCCGGAGAACGAGCACGAGCTGCGCACCGTCACCGACCGGCTCTACGGCGGGGACCAGGAACATCGGATGGTGCAGGAACTACTGGCCGGCATCGGTGGGGTCCGGGCGATCCGCGCCTTCACCGCGATCGAGGGGCGCCCCGGTCCCGAGGTGTTCCATATGAATGAGGGCCACGCCGGATTCCTCGGCGTCGAGCGTGTCCGCGAACTGATGGACGGCGGCCTGGACTTCGACACGGCACTGACCGTGGTGCGGTCGGCCACCGTGTTCACCACTCACACCCCGGTACCGGCGGGCATCGACCGGTTCCCGGTGGAGCTGGTGCAGCGCTACTTCGACGACGCCGGTGACCGGGTGTCCACACTGCTGCCGGGCGTGCCGACGGCCCGAGTGCTGGCGCTGGGTGCCGAGGACGACCCGGCCAAGTTCAACATGGCGCACATGGGTCTGCGGCTGGCACAGCGGGCCAACGGCGTCTCGTTGCTGCACGGCCGGGTGAGCCGGGTCATGTTCAACGAGTTGTGGCCCGGTTTTGACCCCGCGGAAGTCCCGATCGGATCGATCACCAACGGCGTGCACGCGCGTACCTGGGCTGCACCGCAGTGGCTGCAACTGGGACGTGAGCTGGCCGGGTCGGACTCGTTCGGCGAGCCCGCCGTGTGGCTGCGGCTGCAGCAGGTCGATCCCGGTCACCTGTGGTGGATCCGGTCGCAGTTGCGTGCGCTGCTGGTCGAGGACGTCCGGGTGCGGCTGCGCCAGTCCTGGTTGGAGCGTGGTGCGTCGGAAGCTGAACTAACTTGGATATCAACAGCATTCGATCCCAACGTGCTCACGATGGGGTTCGCCCGACGGGTCCCGACGTACAAACGTCTGACCCTGATGCTGCGCGATCCGGATCGGCTGGAACGACTGCTGCTCGACGAGCACCGGCCGGTGCAGCTGATCGTCGCCGGTAAGTCGCACCCCGCCGACGACGGCGGCAAGGCGCTGATCCAGCAGGTGGTGCGCTTCGCGGATCGCCCCGAAGTTCGGCATCGGATAGCGTTTTTGCCCAACTACGACATGTCGATGGCGCGGTTGCTCTATTGGGGTTGCGACGTCTGGCTGAACAATCCGTTGCGGCCGTTGGAGGCGTGCGGCACGTCCGGGATGAAAAGCGCGTTGAACGGCGGGCTGAATCTGTCCATCCGCGACGGCTGGTGGGACGAGTGGTACGACGGCGAAAACGGTTGGGAGATCCCGTCGGCCGACGGGGTCCTCGACGAGGACCGGCGCGACGACCTGGAGGCCACCGCACTCTACAAGCTGCTGGAAGAGGCGGTGGCGCCGAAGTTCTACGAGCGCGACGAGCACGGGACGCCGCCGCGCTGGATCGAGATGGTGCGGCACACCCTGCAGACGCTGGGGCCCAAGGTGCTGGCGTCGCGGATGGTGACAGACTATGTCGAGCAGTACTACACGCCGGCGGCGAAGTCGCTGCGGCAAACCGTCGCCGCTCCCGACGGTGGCGCTCGGTTCGACCCGGCGCGCGAATTGGCCGCGTACCGCCGCCGCGCCGAGGAGGCCTGGCCACAGATCAACATCACCGACGTCGACAGCACCGGGCTGCCGGACACCCCGTTGCTCGGGTCGAAGCTGACCCTGACCGCGACGATCTACCTGGCCGGGCTGTCGCCCGACGAAGTGACGGTGCAGGCGGTCTTGGGCCGCGTGGACGCCGCCGACGAGCTGCAGGATCCGTTCACCGTCGAGATGACGTACGCCGGCAGCGCCGAAGGTGGCTATCAGGTGTTCTCGACGACGACGCCACTGCCGTTGGCGGGCTCCCTCGGATACACGGTGCGGGTGCTGCCGCGCCATCCGATGCTGGCCGAGAGCAGCGAACTCGGGTTGGTCACCCTGGCTTAGTGCCGTCCGCTTGCGCCAATCGTTCCAGGGCGGCCCGAACCTGTGCGGGGTTGGTCGTTCGCCAAAACGGCGGGAGCGAGGCGCATAGGTATTCGCCGTAACGGGCGGTGGCCATCCGCGAGTCCAGCACTGCGACCACCCCCCGGTCGGTGACCCGGCGCAGCAGCCGGCCAGATCCTTGCGCCAGTAGCAACGCGGCATGGCTGGCGGCGACGGCCATGAACCCGTTGCCACCGCGGGCGGCCACCGCGCGCTGCCGAGCACTGAGCAACGGGTCGTCCGGCCGCGGGAACGGGATGCGGTCGATGAGCACCAGTGACAGCGACGGCCCCGGTACGTCGACGCCCTGCCACAGCGACAGCGTGCCGAACAGCGACGTCTCGGGGTCGGCGCTGAATTGCTCGACCAACGCGGAGGTGCTGTCGTCGCCCTGACACAGCACCGGTGTGGAGAGCCGGTCCCGCATTACCTCGGCGGTGGCCCTCGCCGCACGCATCGACGAAAACAGGCCCAACGTCCGACCGCCGGCCGCGGTGATCAGATCGGCGATCTCGGTCAGCTGCTCGGCCGACCCGACGCCGTCGCGCCCGGGCGGTGGCAGATGTGCCGCGATGTAAAGGATTGCGGATTTGGCGTGCTCGAACGGCGACCCCACATCGAGCCCGCGCCAGCCGGTGTCCGGGCTCTTGAGTCCCCAGGACTCTGCCATCGCGTCAAACGCCCCTCCCACGGTCAGCGTCGCCGATGTCAACACGGTCGTCGAGCGGGCGAACACGTGCGTGGCCAGGAGTCCGGCCACCGACAGGGGAGCCACCCGCAGCACCGCGCGCCGGGTACCGCGATTGTCCTCGTGGTCCAGCCAGACGATGTCGCTGCGATCGGGGATAGCCGGTCCGAAGGAATCGAGGATCCTCGCGGCCGTGTCGGCGATCTCGCTCAGCGCCGCCGCCGCCTCGGCACGAGCGGCTGCGGCGCGCGCGTCGCTGGTGCCCTCGATCGCCGAGCGGGCCGCGTTGGCTGCGTCGCGTAGCGCGGCGAGGTAGGTCGCGAGCTCGTCGTCGAGGTAGTCGATGCGGCCTTCCTGGCCGTCGTGGATTGCCGAGGAGAAGGTCGCCGAGGTCGCCTCCAGGCGCTGGACAAGTTCGGGCTTCACCAGTCGGGTGATGCGCCGTACGGCCACTCCTAACGAGGCCGACGTCAACTCCGCGGTAGCCACCGAGATCACTCGGTCGGCCAACTCGTGGGCTTCGTCGACGACCAGCAGTTCGTGTTCGGGCAGCACCGCCGAATCCGACACCGCGTCGATAGCCAGCAGCGCGTGATTGGTGACGACGATATCGGCGCCGCCGGCGCGGGCTCGGGCCTTTTCCGAGAAGCATTCGCTACCGTGTGGGCAGCGGGCTACGCCGACGCATTCCCGCGCCGAAACGCTGACCTGCGCCCAGGACCGTTCCGGCACACCGGGTTTGAGGTCGTCGCGGTCGCCGGTGTCGGTGCTCGACGCCCACTCGGTGAGGCGTTGCACATCGCGGCCTAGCGCGCTCACCGCCATCGGGTTGAACAGTTCCTCCTGCGGCGGTTCGTCCGGGTCGTCGCTGGTGGTTCCGTGAATCTTGTTGAGACACAGATAGTTTCGTCGCCCTTTGAGTAACGCGAAGGTGGGTCGGCGGGGCAGGGAGTCGGCCAGCGACTCGGCCAGGCGGGGCAGATCGCGGTCGACGAGCTGACGCTGTAAGGCGATTGTTGCCGTCGACACCACCACGGGCGCATCGTCGTTCACCGCGCGCACGATCGAGGGAACCAGGTACGCCAACGACTTTCCGGTGCCGGTGCCGGCCTGCACCACCAAGTGCTCACCGGATTCGAAGGCGCGGGAGACCGCGGCGGCCATCTCCAACTGGCCGCGGCGTTCGCTACCACCAAGCGCAGCGACCGCCGTCGCCAGCAGTTCCCCTACGGATTCGGCTTCGGACACCAGCTGCTCCGCCGGTCAGGCCGGAATGGTCTGGGTCGGGATCGCGGGTTCGCCCGGTGACAGGCTCAACCCCTCCCACGGCAGGCTGCGCAGCCCCGCGGTCACCAGTTCCCGTGCCGCGGCCAGGTCGGTGTCGCAGACGACGCGGCCGGCGCGCACCAGCGGTGTGGTCAACACTCGGTGTGTCTCGGTGACGGCAGGCGGGCGGGCGGCCGGGTACACGATCTCCTCGGTGATGGTGCCGGTAGCCCGGGCCTGCCGCAGGGCCGCTTTGCGGCCACCGGGGGATTGTTTCTGGCTGCTGCGCTTCTGCACCGGGATGCCGTCCACCTCGACGAGTTTGTAGACCATGCTCGCCGTCGGTGCGCCCGAACCGGTGACCAGGGAAGTGCCGACTCCGTAGCGATCCACCGGAGCCGCGGCCAGACCGGCGATGGAGAACTCGTCGAGGTCACCGGTCAGCACAATGCGGGTCTGCCGCGCGCCGAGCTCGTCGAGCTGCGCGCGCACCTGGTGAGCCAGCGCCTCAAGGTCGCCAGAGTCGATGCGGACCGCGCCAAGATGTGGGCCGGCGGCGGTAACGGCGTTTGCCACCCCAGTCGTGACGTCGTAGGTGTCGACCAGCAGTGTGGTTTGCCGACCCAGGGCCGCGACTTGCGCCCGGAAGGCGGCGAGCTCGTCGGGACCGTTCTCCCGGGTGTGCACCATGGTGAAGGCGTGCGCGGCGGTGCCCGCGATGGGCACGCCGTACGCCTGTTGGGCCGCCAGGTTCGACGTGCCGGCGAAGCCGGCGATGTAGGCGGCCCGCGCAGCGGCGATCGCGGCTTGTTCGTGGGTGCGGCGGGTACCCATCTCGATGATCGGCCTGCCGCGAGCAGCGCTGACCATGCGCGCGGCTGCCGACGCGATCGCGGCGTCGTGATTGAAGATCGACAGCACCAGCGTTTCCAGTAGCACGCACTCCGCGAAGCTGCCGTGCACCGACAGGACCGGGGAGTTGGGGAAATACAATTCGCCCTCGGCGTAGCCGTCGACGTCGCCGCTGAACCGGAAGTTCCGCAAGTAGTCCACCGTGCTGGCATCGAGGAATTCGCCGGCCAGATCACACGCAGCGTCGTCGAACCTGAACTGCGGCAACAGCTCTAGCAACCGGCCGGTTCCGGCGACCACCCCGTACCGACGGCCCGCGGGAAGCCGGCGCGCGAACACTTCCCAGCTGGTTTGGCGGTGCGCGGTGCCGTCGCGCAGGGCCGCCGCGAGCATGGTCAACTCGTATTTGTCGGTCAGCAACCCAGCTGATGCACGGTAAGTCACGGCGCATTCACGCTGCCAACGGTATCGGCTGACTGCGACGGCCCACTCTCGGTATCCTTGGCCCATGGTGGTAGCGAAAGCGCCGGCCAAGCCGGGCAGCACGGGGCAGCGTGAATCCGCTCCGGTCGACGCTACGACGAGCCCGTGGGTCACCATCGTCTGGGACGACCCGGTCAACCTGATGACCTACGTGACGTACGTGTTCCAGAAGTTGTTCGGTTACAGCGAGCCGCAGGCCACCAAGCTAATGCTGCAAGTGCACAACGAAGGCAAGGCTGTGGTGTCGTCGGGCAGTCGGGAGTCGATGGAAGTGGATGTGTCCAAGCTGCATGCCGCCGGGTTGTGGGCGACGATGCAGCAGGACAAGTGAGATCCGCAGGTAGCCGGTAGTCATAGTGCGCAAATGGAAGCGCGTCGAGACGCGCGACGGCCCCCGTTTTCGGTCGTCGCTGGCGCCGCACGAAGCGGCCCTGCTCAAGAACCTGGTGGGCGCGATGATCGGCCTGCTCGACGAGCGGCAATCAACATCGCCGTCGGACGAACTCGAAGAGATCACCGGCATCAAGACCGGGCACTCGCAGCGTCCCGCCGACCCGACACTAGGTCGGCTGCTGCCCGACTTCTACCGCCGTAACGAGGCGGATCCGCTGACCCTGGATGCCTCCGAAACGCTCAACTCGGCGCTGCGCAGTTTGCACGAGCCCGACATCATCAATGCCAAACGTGCTGCGGCGCAACAGTTGTTGGATACGGTGCCGGACAACGGCGGGCGGTTCGAGCTGACCGAGGAAGCCGCCAACGCCTGGATCACGGCGGTCAACGACCTGCGGCTGACGTTGGGCGTCATGCTCGAAGTCGGGCCGCAGGGCCCCGAACGTCTGCCGGCCGATCACCCGCTGGCCGCCCACTTCGACGTTTACCAGTGGCTCACGGTGTTGCAGGAGTATCTGGTGCTGGTCCTGATGGGTAACCGGTAACTCCGGTGGCGACCCGATGAACTCCCTCACCGACATCGGCGGCATCCGCGTCGGCCACCACCACCGGTTAGACCCTGATGCATCCCTCGGTGGCGGGTGGGCCTGCGGTACCACTGTGGTGTTGACACCACCCGGGACCGTCGGCGCGGTCGACTGCCGTGGCGGCGCACCGGGCACCCGGGAGACCGACCTGCTCGATCCGATCAACAGCGTGCGCTTTGTGGATGCAGTGGTCCTCTCCGGCGGCAGCGCGTACGGATTGGCTGCCGCCGACGGTGTGATGCGCTGGCTAGAGGAGCAGCAGCGCGGTGTGGCGATGGGTGGCGGTGTAGTTCCGATAGTGCCGGCCGCGGTGGTTTTCGATCTGCCAGTCGGGGCCTGGGATTGCCGGCCGACCGCCGAATTTGGTTATTTCGCATGCCAAGCCGCGGATGCCGCCGGCGACGGGGCGGCGGTCACGCTGGGAACGGTCGGGGCCGGCGTTGGCGCGCGCGTCGGAGTGCTCAAGGGCGGCGTGGGCACGTCATCGGTCACGCTCCCTTCCGGGGTGACGGTGGGCGCACTGGCCATCGTTAACGCCGCCGGTGAAGCCGTCGATCCGGCTACTGGTCTGCCGTGGATGGCCGAACTGATTGGCGAGTTCGCGCTGACGACACCGCCGCACGAGCAGGTCGAGGCTTTGGCGCAACTGCCCTCCCCACTTAGCCAGCTGAACACCACGATCGCCGTGGTCGCCACGGACGCCGCGCTGAGCCCGGCGGCCTGCCGGCGGGTGGCCGTTGCCGCGCACGACGGCCTGGCCCGTACGCTGCGCCCGGCGCACACCCCGCTGGACGGCGACACGGTTTTCGCATTGGCGACGGGCGCGATCGAGGTGCCCCCGTCACCCAACACCCCGGCGGCACTCTCTCCGGAGACTGCAGTCATCACCGCGGTGGGCGCCGCCGCGGCCGACTGCCTGGCCCGGGCGGTGCTGTCCGGGCTGATCGCCGCCGAGTCGGTGGCTGGGATACCGGCCTACCGCGATGTCGTGCCGGCCGCCCTCGCGAAGCGGAGCGGCTAGCCTGCTGGGGATCCGCGCGGACCTTGTCGAGGCTTTGGTCACGCATCCCCGCCGCGCTGACCCCGGCACAGCCCGGTAGGCGGGCACTGGTGCAATGCGCCGCCGATCAGGGGTGCGCCGGTAGCCTGGTCGAAGCGGGGAACACGCTGGAAGGGCAGCTATGGGCAGAAGCGGGTCGCACCCGCCGGCGACGCAGGATAAGAAGCCGGCCTGGGTGACCGGGGCGACGACGATCATCACGTTCGTCGCGCTCCTTTACGTTGTCGAGCTGATCGACCAGCTCACTGGCGGCCGGCTGGACCGCAACGGCATCAGGCCCCAGACCACCGACGGGTTGTGGGGGATCCTGTTCGCGCCTCTGCTACATGCGAACTGGGGGCATCTGATCGCCAACACGGTACCGATGTTGGTGCTGGGCTTCTTGGTGACGCTGGCCGGATTGTCGCGCTTCGTCTGGGCCACCGCGATCATCTGGATCCTGGGCGGCTTCGGCACCTGGCTGATCGGCAACATCGGCAGCAGTTGCGGCCCAACCGATCACATCGGCGCCTCCGGGTTGATCTTCGGCTGGCTGGCCTTCCTGCTGGTGTTCGGGATCTTTGTGCGCAGGTTGTGGAACATCGTCATCGGGCTGGCTGTGCTGTTCGTGTACGGCGGGGTGCTGCTGGGTGCGCTACCGGTGCTCGGGGTGTGCGGCGGCGTGTCCTGGCAGGGGCACCTGTGCGGCGCCGTGGCCGGTGTGGTGGCCGCGTATCTGCTGTCGTCGCCGGAACGCAAGGCCAGAGAACGGAAGCGGGCCATCCGTGCGCCCCGCTGAGCAATGAGTTCGCCGCTGGCACCCGTCGGGATATTCGATTCCGGCGTAGGGGGATTAACGGTTGCGCGGGCGATCATCGACCAGTTGCCGGACGAAGAAATCATCTATGTTGGCGACACCGGTAACGGGCCGTACGGTCCGCTGACCATCCCGCAGATCCGTGCCCACGCGCTGGCCATCGGCGACGACTTGGTCAACCGCGGCGTCAAGGTGCTGGTGATCGCATGCAACTCGGCGTCCGCGGCTTGCCTTCGCGATGCGCGGGAACGCTACGACGTGCCCGTCGTAGAAGTGATTCTGCCGGCGGTGCGCCGCGCCGTGGCCGCCACCCGCAACGGCCGCATCGGGGTGATCGGCACCCGGGCCACGATCACCTCGCACGCCTACCAGGACGCGTTTGCCGCCGCCCGCGACACCGAGATCACCGCGGTGGCCTGTCCGCGCTTCGTCGACTTCGTCGAGCGGGGGATCACCAGCGGCCGCCAGGTGCTCGGCCTGGCCGAGGGGTACTTGGAGCCGCTGCAGCGCGCCGGGGTCGACACGCTGGTGCTCGGCTGCACGCACTACCCGCTGCTGTCCGGGTTGATCCAACTGGTGATGGGCGAGGACGTCACGCTGGTTTCCAGCGCCGAGGAGACCGCTAAGCAGGTGCTGCGCGTTCTCACCGAGCGCGACCTGCTGCGACCACATCCGGTCGAGTCCGACGGCGCGGTGCCGTCGCGGCTGTTCGAGGCCACCGGTGACCCCGAGGCGTTCCTGCGGCTGGCGGCCCGGTTCCTGGGGCCCGCTGTCACCGGTGTCGAGCCCGTTCGTCATACACACGTACATTAGGAATGCCGATGATTGCGACCCTTGAATGCGGCGATAAATGCGGCGATGTTTTCCCCATCGTGGTATCCGGCATGGCACAGTGGTGTCCGTGCGACTAACCGTGCTCGGATGCTCCGGCAGCGTCGTGGGTCCGGATTCACCCGCGTCCGGTTACCTGCTCCGGGCACCGGACACTCCGCCCCTGGTCATCGACTTCGGCGGAGGTGTGCTCGGCGCACTGCAGCGCCACGCCGACCCAGGCTCCGTGCACGTGCTGCTGTCGCATCTGCACGCCGATCATTGCTTGGATCTGCCGGGACTGTTCGTGTGGCGCCGGTACCATCCGACGTCACGCCCGAGTGGCAAGGCGCTGCTATATGGCCCCAGCGACACGTGGTCGCGGATGGGGGCGGCGTCGTCACCCTACGGTGGCGAAATCGACGACTGCTCAGACATTTTCGACGTTCGCCACTGGGTGGACGGCGAAGCGGTGACGATCGGCGCGCTTACCATCGTCCCTCGAGTGGTCGCGCATCCCACCGAGTCATTCGGTTTGCGATTCACCGACCCCACGGGGGCATCGCTGGTGTACAGCGGCGACACCGGCGAGTGCGATCAGCTGGTCGAACTGGCGCAGGGCGCCGACGCGTTCCTGTGCGAGGCATCCTGGACGCACTCCCCGAAACATCCGCCGGCGTTGCATCTTTCCGGCACCGAGGCCGGCCGGGCCGCGGCGCGGGCCGGAGTGCGCGAGTTGATGTTGACCCACATCCCGCCCTGGACCTCGCGGGAGGACGTGATCAGCGAGGCGAAAGCGGAATTCGACGGTCCGGTGCACGCGGTGGTGCCCGGTGAGACCTTCGAGGTCAAGAACTCCTAGCGCGTCGCCGACCGTAACCCGGCTCGCTAAACCCTGGCGAAATCTCGCCGCGCCGGTGCGTGCGCGTCGCGACCGATAGGGTAAGCGTCGTGTCCAAACGAGAAGACGGCCGCCTCGACGACGAGCTTCGTCCAGTGGTCATCACCAGGGGTTTCACCGAGAATCCGGCGGGTTCGGTGCTGATCGAATTCGGTCGCACCAAGGTGTTGTGTACCGCCAGCGTCACCGAAGGCGTGCCCCGCTGGCGCAAAGGATCGGGCCTGGGTTGGTTGACCGCCGAGTACGCGATGCTGCCGTCGGCCACCCACACGCGGTCGGATCGGGAATCGGTGAAGGGCCGGCCCAGCGGCCGTACCCAGGAGATCAGCCGGTTAGTCGGTCGCTCGCTGCGGGCGTGCATCGACCTCGGGGCGCTGGGGGAGAACACCATCGCGGTGGACTGTGATGTGCTGCAGGCCGACGGCGGCACCCGAACCGCCGCCATCACCGGCGCCTACGTGGCGCTGGCTGACGCGGTGACTTACCTGTCCGCATTGGGCAAACTGTCCGATCCCCGGCCGCTGTCCTGCGCCATCGCGGCGATCAGCGTCGGGGTCGTCGACGGCCGAGTCCGGGCGGATCTTCCCTACGAGGAGGACTCGCGCGCCGAGGTCGACATGAACGTCGTCGCGACCGACACCGGGACGCTGGTCGAGGTGCAGGGCACCGGCGAAGGCGCGACCTTTCCGCGATCAACCCTGGACAAGTTGCTCGACATGGCGCTGGCCGGGTGTGACAAATTGTTCGCCGCTCAGCGCGAGGCGTTGGCGTTGCCGTATCCGGGCGAGCTGCCCGAGGGAGCGCCACAACCGAAGGCGTTCGGAAGCTGACTGCACACGCGGGTGATGACCCGCCACGGCTGCTGGTGGCTAGCCGCAATCGCAAGAAACTGGCAGAGCTGCAGCGAGTGCTGGATGGCGCAGGACTATCTGGCGTAACACTGGTGTCGCTAAGCGACGTGGCGCCGTTCGACGAAGCGCCGGAGACCGGTGCGACGTTCGAGGATAACGCGCTGGCCAAAGCGCGCGATGCTTTCGCGGCGACCGGCTTGCCGGCCGTCGCCGATGATTCCGGGCTGGAAGTCGCCGCCCTGAACGCAATGCCGGGCGTGCTGTCGGCGCGATGGTCGGGCCGGCACGGCGACGACGCCGCCAACACCGCGTTGCTGCTGGCGCAACTGCAAGACGTGCCCGATGGGCGACGCGGCGCCGCCTTCGTATCGGCATGCGCGCTGGTCTCCGGAGCGGGCGAGGTGGTGGTGCGCGGGGAGTGGACCGGCACCATCGGCCGTGAGCTGCGCGGTGACGGTGGCTTTGGCTACGACCCGGTGTTTCTCCCCGACGACGCCCCTGGCCGCACCGCGGCCCAACTCAGCCCGGCCGAGAAAGACGCGATATCGCACCGGGGTCGCGCGCTGACGCTGCTGCTGCCGGCGCTGCGGACTCTTTTCACGTCCCCGTAATCGCGGCTCAGACCGCGAACTGCGCCTTGACGGAGCGGGTCTGGCGCTGCTCGACCAGGATGCCCAGCAACGGGATGGTTCCGGCCAGCAGTACACCGACCGTCTTGCCGATCGGCCAGCGGACCTTGATCGCGAGATTGAACGCGGCCAGCATGTAGATGAAGTAGACCCAGCCGTGCACCACCTCGATCCAGCGGATCTCGTGGTGAAAGACCAGGTGCGAGGCGATCTCGCCGCACAGCGCGATGAGCCAGATGCCCGTCACCCACGCCATGACCCGATACGCAATTAGCGCGGTGCGGATTTTCTCGACGGGAAATACCGAGGCGCCGCGTTCGGCCTCAGGTGTCTCGGGAGTGCTCATGCGGTGGTCCTGTTCTGTTTCTTCTTTGAATCGTGCTCGGCGAGTTCGGCTAGGTAGGCGTTGTACTCGCGCAGGGCGGGGTCGTCGATCTGGCCGGCTGCGGGCCTCGGCCGTTCCGGCAGCAGGCCGGACGGTATCTCGGTGACGGTGTCACTGCGCCGCGGCGGTTCTTGTTCGTAGCGGACGAACTTGCGGTACGCGTACACGCAAAAGGCGGCGAACATCGGCCACTGTAGTGCGTAGCCGAGGTTCTGATAGCTACCCGACACAGACTGGAACCGCGTCCACTGCCACCAGCCCAACGCCAGGCAGCCGCACGCCGCGACGATCACCAAGGCGATCGCCGCGGGCCGATGGTGCCTCGTGTTGGCCTGCTTGGACACCCCATGACGGTACCGCGCGGTGACTGCGGCCGGGTTCGGCTGACGCCTCCGGGTCCGCGCGGCCGAGGGGTTCGCAGCGTGGCCGGACGGTACTATCGGCAGCGCGCGGGCGTGATGAAATTGGCATACATGCCGGCTTTAGGTGCCGGTGCTCGAGAGAGCGTGTGGGTTCGAGTCCCACCGCCCGCACTGGCAATCGCGGATGATTGCACCGGACAGCCGTAGTCTGACCGATATGGGCGGTTGGAGCGTCTGGTCGGTCACCTGCTTTTTCTGTGAACGTAATGTGCCGCTGTGGCAGTCGCGGCGCACGGCCCAAGGAAATTTCTACGGCCCCTGTTGCGCCGAGCTGGGTGGGCAGGGACGGAAGCCTCGCCGTCTGTTTGAGCGTTGGCGCTGAATAGCGGCTGCGTAGCCAAACTGTGCACTGATTCTGTTCGACGTCGAAACGCGCCCCCGGAATTCGAAGCCGGCTGTCGCAGCAGTTCGTAGCGCTTTCTTGCGGCACGGCGGTGCCTGATGAGCGGCCCGAGTCCGAGTTTCGGCGAACAAGTGTTTAGCGAAGAAGCAGCTGGGGAAGCCGATGGGGACCGCGCATCCAGCCCTATCGCGCGGCGTCCGCGATCAGGCCCCTCAATCACGGGAAGAAGAACTATGGGTTCCACCCTTCGCAGCTTCACCCGCTGGAGTACGGCTCCGGCCAAAGGCGTTGAGACGGCATCTAAACCCTGGGTCAACATCCCCCGCGGGTTGGCCGCTCGGGCCACCACGCCGCTGCTGCCCGACGACTACCTCAAGCTGCTCAACCCGCTGTGGTCCGCGCGTGAGCTCCGGGGCCGCGTCGTGGACGTCAAATCGGAAACGGCCGATTCGGCAACGGTGACGATCAAGCCTGGCTGGGGTTTCTCCGGTAAATACGACCCAGGCCAATACGTCGGCATCGGGCTGCGGCTGGACGGGCGCTGGCATTGGCGCTCGTATTCGCTGACGTCGATCCCGCGGCGCGACAACAAGAACATCACCATCACGGTCAAGGCCACCCCGGAAGGCTTCTTGTCGACGCACTTGGTGAATGGTGTGAAACCGGGAACCATCGTCCGATTGGCAAGCCCGAAAGGCGATTTTGCGCTTCCTGACCCGCCGCCGGAGAAAATTCTGTTCATCACCGCCGGCAGCGGGATCACCCCGGTGATGGCTATGCTGCGCACCCTGAAGTCCCGCGGGCACCAAGCCGACGTGGTGCACATCCATTCTGCGCCGACTGTCGACGACGTCATCTTCGGTGACGAGCTGCGCGAATTGGAAAAGGAGCAAGCGAGTTATCGGCTGCACCTGCAGCTCACCGAGAGCCAGGGACACCTGGATTTCTCCGATCTCGCCGATATCGCTGACGACTGGCATGATCGGCCGGCTTGGATATGTGGGCCACCCGCGTTGCTAGATGAGGCCGAAAAGCACTGGAAAAAAGCAGATCTCGACGATCAGTTACACATGGAACGGTTCACTATCGCCGCCACCGACAAGGGCGGCGAGGGTGGCACGGTCACCTTCGCCATCTCTGACAAGACATTGAAAATCGACGGAGCAACAACGCTTCTCGAAGCAGGAGAAGAAGCGGGTATCCAGATGCCGTTCGGCTGCCGGATGGGCATCTGTCAATCCTGTGTGCTCCCGCTGGAAGCGGGGCACGTGCGTGATATCAGGTCGGGAAACGAGCATCGCGAGGGCGACCGCATCCAGACCTGCATCTCCACCGCGTCCGGCGACTGCACGCTCAAGATCTAGGAGGAAATTGCATGGCTATCACCGACATCAAGGAATATGCCCACCTCACCACCGAGGACATCGAGCAGCTGGCGCAAGAACTGGATGCAATTCGCGCCGATATCGAGGAATCCCGCGGCGAACGCGACGCGCGCTACATCCGGCGCTCCATTCAGTGGCAGCGTGCGCTGGCCGCGGGCGGCCGAGTTGCCTTGTTCGCCAGTCGAAACCGGCTCGCTTGGCTGGCCGGGACAGGCATGCTCGCGATGGCGAAGATCATCGAGAACATGGAACTGGGTCACAACATCACCCACGGACAATGGGATTGGATGAACGACCCGGAGATTCACTCCACCGAATGGGAGTGGGACACCACTTGCCCGAGTGTGCAGTGGAAGCACTCGCATAATTTCGTGCACCACAAGTACACCAATGTCGTAGACCTGGATGCCGACGTAGGTTATGGCATCATGCGCGTCACCCGCGACGAGCCGTGGGAGCCCTATTACCTGGGCAACCCGATATACAACATATTGCTGGGCACGCTGTTCGAGTGGGGCGTTGCGCTGCACCACATCGAGTCGAAGAAGCTCCGCAAGAAAGAGAAGACCTGGGCGGAGGCGCGCAAGGATCTGCGGATCATCGGCAAGAAGGTGGCCAAGCAGGCCGGTAAGGACTATCTGGTGTTCCCGGCGCTGACCGGACGCAACTGGAAGCACACCCTCAAGGCCAACATGACGGCCAACCTGATCCGCAACTACTGGGCCTATATGGTGATCTTTTGCGGCCACTTCCCGGACGGCGCAGAGAAATTCACTGTCGAGGAGTTCGAGAACGAGACCAAGGGGGAGTGGTACCTGCGCCAGATGCTCGGATCGGCGAACTTCAACGCCGGACCGATCATGGCGTTCGTCAGCGGGAACCTGTGCTACCAGATCGAGCACCACCTCTTCCCGGACCTGCCCAGCAACCGGTACGCAGAAATCGCCGTCCGGGTCCGCGAACTATGCGAGAAGTACGATTTGCCGTACACCACGGGATCGCTTGGGCGACAGTACTTCCAGTCGTTCTGGACGATCCTAAAACTGGCGCTGCCGGACAAGTACCTTAAGGCGTCCTCCGACGACGCGCCCGAGACGCGTTCCGAACGGAAGTTCCAAAATCGCAAGGGAGTCCGGGAAAGTTTTGTCGACCCAGAGACCGGCAAGCGGCGCGGGCTGCGCACCGCGTTGCGGGAGCTGCGCGCCGCGTGATCCGCCGGGCCGGCCGGGATACGATCCAGGAACGCCCCGAGCAGTGAAGGGAGGGTCAACGTGTCAGTCGCACGACGCGAACGTGCCGCTCTGGTTGAGACCATCCGCGGCACCGGTCCAGACGCGCCCACCCTCTGCGAGGGCTGGGACACGCGAGATCTGGCGGCCCATCTGGTGATCCGGGAGTACCGGCCGGACGCCGGGCCGGGCATCCTGATCCCGTATTTCGCCGGCCACACCCAGAAGCTGCAGAACAAGGTCGCCCAGGAAACGGACTGGGGGACGCTGGTGGACAAGGTCGCGTCTGGGCCGCCCGCCTATTCCCCGTTCAAACTGCTTGACGCGGTGGCCAATGTCGCGGAGATGTTCATCCACAACGAAGACGTGCGACGCGCCCAGCCCGGCTGGGAGCCGCGTGAACTCGAACCAAAGCTGGTCGAACGGTTACGGCGAACCGTACCGCTGATGGGCCGGCTGACGCTGGCGAAGGTGCCCGGCCGGGTGGCACTGCGTACCACTGACGGCAAGACGATTTTGATTGCCGGCCACGGCCCGGCGGTCACGGTGACCGGCGATCCCGAGGAATTACTGCTGTTCGCCGTCGGGCGGACCGCGCGAGTCGACCTCGAGGGTGAACCATCCGCCGTGCAAGCCGTGCAGGACGCGCCCAAGGGTCTGTAGTGCGGTAGCGCACCTGAGGTTGACCTACGGTAAGGCAACCCTTAGTTTGTGGGGGTAACTTACTAGCTCCGGGTGGTTCTGCAATGAGTACCGTGGCGTCGCGTATGGGCGGTCGGCCTGCACTGATCGCGCTGGAGGATGTTGTCCGCGTCGGTCGTGAGCTGGGTATGCGCCGGCTGAGCGTCAACGCCGTCGCGGCGCGACTTGGGGTCTCGGCGACCGCGCTGTACCGGCATGTGGAGAGCCGCTGGGAGTTGGAGCGCCTCGTAGGCGAGAGTCTGCTGGCCGAGCTTGAGCTGCGCGACGACCCGGACGACGGCATCGAGCAGCACTTGCTCGCGTTCGGGCTGCAGCTGTGGCACTACAGCGTCGAGCACCCTGGATTGGCGTCATACTTGCAGGTTCTCTTTCCGCGGGGCGATGCCGGGGTGCAGTTGCTGGTCACCGAGGTGGATGCGCTGAGCCGGCGCGGTTACGTCGAAGAAGCGGCGATCGTGTTAAGCAGCGCCGTCGCGACGCTAGCGATCAGCTTGGCCGCTCGGGAAGAAAGCAATACCAGCAGTACCGGCGGGGACCAGGCCGACCGGTTCGCGATGGAACGCGAGGCCGTGGCGCAACGGCTGGCTGGGCACCCGCGGCTGGGCACCGCACACGGGGTGTTGCCGGAGTTGGCGAGTGCGGAGTATGTGCGGCTGCTGTTGGCCGCGTCGATTCGGGGACTGGTAGGGGAGATACCGCCCGACCGTCCGATCATGGAAGTCGTGGCGGCTCGCGCCGTCACGGGAGAGGACCGTTGATGGCACGCGGTTTTTCGGGCGTGGTGATGCGCAGTTACGGGGCGCGTGACCACATGGCGACAGTGCTCGAAACCTTTATGGTCGCACCGCATCTGGTGCGGATTCGGATGGAGTCGACGACGCTGTTCGACGAAATCGAGCCCGAGCCAGCGGCGTGGCTGCGGTTCTGGTTCCCAGATCCCAAGGGGTCCAAGACCGAATTCCAGCGCGGCTACACGCTTTCGGAAGCGGACCCGGCCAGCGGCCGGTTCGCCGTCGACGTCGTCCTGCACGAGCCGGCCGGCCCTGCCTCGACCTGGGCCCGTAACGTCGCGCCGGGCGCGAGTATCGCCGTCATGGTGCTAATGGGCTCCTCACGCTTCGACCCTCCCGAGGAACAACCGGCGGGGTACCTGCTTATCGGTGACTCGGCGTCCATTCCCGGGATGAACGGGATCATCGGAACCATTCCGGACGACATCGCGATCGAGATGTATCTCGAGCAGCACGACGACAACGACCCGCTGATTCCGATCACGCCGCATCCGCGGCTGCGGGTCCACTGGGTGCCGCGCCGCGACGAGAAGGCACTAGCCAACGCGATTGAGAACCGGGACTGGTCGAACTGGTACTGCTGGGCGACCCCGGAAGCCAACGCCCTTAAGAACGTTCGCAAACGGCTGCGTGACGAGTTTGGATTCCCCAAGTCCGAGATTCACGCGCAGGCGTATTGGAGCGCCGGGAAGGAGATGGGCACCCGACGCGGTGACGAGCCGGATCAAGCGCTTGAGGCCAAGTCGGCCACTGTGCCGGAAATTGTTGCAGCGCAAGAGGAATCTGCTGAGGTGTCAATCGCACCGGTCACTAGGGGCAGTTGGCGCGCGCAGGCCGCCGGCCAGTTACTCGCGCCGTTGCGTTCGGCGCTGATCGTCTCCGGCGTGCTGCAGGCGATCGTCACGCTGGTGCAACTGGCGCCGTTCGTGCTGCTGGTCGAGCTGGCCCGGTTGCTGATCGCCGGCGCCGACGAATCGCGATTATGGAACCTCGGGCTGTGGGCGGTGTCCCTGCTGGGGTTGGGTGTGTTGCTCGGTTCCGCCCTGACACTGTGGCTGCACGTCGTCGACGCGCGGTTTGCCACCGAGCTCCGATCTCGGCTGCTCGCCAAGTTGTCCCGGCTGCCGCTGGGCTGGTTCACCGCGCGCGGATCGGGGTCGATCAAGCAGCTGGTGACCGACGACACGCTGTCGCTGCACTATCTGGTCACTCACGCCATTCCGGACGCGGTAAACGCCGTGGTGGCCCCGGTGGCCGTATTGGTCTACCTGTTTGCCGTCGACTGGCGGGTGGGGTTGGTGCTGTTCGTACCCGTCCTTGTCTACCTGGTGACAATGTCGGTGATGCTGGTCCAATCCGGGCCACGTATCGCGCAGGCGCAGCGATGGGCCGAGCGGATGAACACCGAAGCCGGCGCCTACTTGGAAGGCCAGCCGGTGATCCGGGTCTTCGGCGGCGCCGCCGCGTCCAGCTTTCGGCGGCTGCTGGACCAGTACGTTGGTTTCCTCGTCGCGTGGCAGCGGCCGTTTACCGGCAAGAAGACGTTGATGGATCTGGCGACCCGGCCGGCCACATTCCTGTGGTTGATCGCGACTACCGGCACGCTGCTGGTGGTTACCCACCAGATGGATCCGGTGGATCTGCTGCCGTTCTTGTTGCTGGGCACCACCTTTGGGGCCCGCTTACTTGGCATCGGCTATGGCCTTGGTGGTATCCGGGGCGGCATGCTGGCCGCCCGGCGCCTGCAGATCGCGCTCGCCGAACCGGAACTCACGGTCCAGCAGCTGCCGGTTTCCGGCACCGTACCGGGTGTGGTGTTCGACGCAGTCAGCTTCGGTTACCGACCGGACGTGCCGGTGATCCGCGACGTGTCGCTGGAGCTGCGGCCCGGCACCGTGACCGCGCTGGTTGGGCCGTCGGGATCCGGAAAGTCCACGCTGGCTGCGCTGCTGGCGAGATTCCACGACATCCAGAGCGGGTCCATACGCATTGGTGGACAAGACATCCGGTCACTGACCGCCGACGAGCTCTACACCCGGGTCGGGTTCGTGCTGCAAGAGACTCAATTGGTGCACGGCACCGTCGCCGAGAACATCGCGCTGGCCGTACCCGACGCCACCCTTGAGCAGATCCAGGCCGCGGCCACGCAGGCCCAGATCCACGACCGCATTCTGCGTCTGCCGCTGGGCTACGACACCGTGCTGGGCGCGGGCGCCGCATTGTCCGGTGGGGAACGGCAACGGTTGACCATCGCTCGGGCGATCCTGGCGGACACCCCCATCCTGATTCTCGACGAAGCCACCGCCTACGCCGACCCAGAATCGGAATACCTTGTGCAGCAGGCACTCAACCGGTTGACCCGAGACCGCACCGTGCTGGTGATTGCTCACCGGCTGCACACCGTAACCGGAGCGGATCAGATTGTCGTGCTAGACGACGGCCGCATCGTCGAACGAGGTACCCACGAGGTACTGTTGGCCGCTGACGGCCGCTACCGCCGGCTCTGGGATACCGGTCGGCCCCGGGCGGCCCTCAGCACCGGGCGGGAGGTTGCCCGATGATCCGTACCTGGCTGCGTCTGGTCCCGGCCGACCGCCGTGGCAAGGTGATCGCCTACGCCACAATGACTTTCGTCTCAGTGGTGATACGAGCGGTGGGCACCGTGTTGCTGGTCCCGCTAGTTGGGGCGTTGTTCGGTGATACACCGCAACACGCGCTGGTGTGGTTGGGCTGGCTGACCGCGGCGACCGTGATCGGTTGGCTGATCGACACAACTACCGCGCGCATCGGATTCGACCTGGGTTTTGCGGTGCTGGATCACACCCAGCACGACGTGGCCGACCGACTGCCCGATGTTCGGTTGGACTGGTTCACCGCCGAAAACACCGCGACCGCACGGCAAGCAATCGCCTCGACGGGCCCCGAACTGGTCGGGCTGGTGGTCAACCTGCTGACGCCACTGATCAGCGCGGTACTGCTGCCCGCCGTGATCGCGCTGGCGTTGTTGCCGATCTCCCTGCAACTCGGCGCGGCGGCGCTGGCCGGGGTGCCGCTGATGTTGGGCGCACTATGGGCCTCGGTGCGGCTGTCACGCAAGGCCGATGCTGCGGCCGGTGCGGCGAACAGCGCACTGACCGAGCGAATCATCGAATTCGCTCGCACCCAGCAGGCGTTGCGCGCCGCGCGGCGCGTCGAGCCGGCGCGCAGCATGGTGGGCGACGCGCTCAGCGCGCAGCACAGCGCGACGATGCGGTTGCTGGGTATGCAGATTCCGGGGCAGTTGTTGTTCAGCATCGCCAGTCAGGTGGCGCTGATTCTGCTCGCCGGTGCCACTACGGCGTTGACTGTGGGCGGGACGCTTAGCGTGCCGGAGGCCATCGCGCTGATCGTGGTGATTGCCCGCTACCTGGAGCCCTTCAATACCGTCAGCGAGTTGGCGCCGGCGTTAGAAAGCACCCGGGCCACACTCGACCACATCCGGTCGGTGCTGACCGCGCCGGCAATTGGAGCCGGTACCGACGTACTGGCATCAGGGGCCGCGCCACGCATCGAGTTCGACGGTGTCACTTTCAGTTACGACGGAGGAAGCCATCCGGCGCTCGACGGCGTCAGCTTCGCGCTGGAGCCCGGAACTGCCACCGCGATCGTCGGGCCCTCGGGATCCGGAAAGAGCACGGTGCTGGCGCTGATCGCCGGGCTGCATCAGCCGGTCCGGGGACGGGTTCTGATAGCCGGCGTCGACACGGTCGCGCTGAACGCCGGCGCCCGCCGCGACGCGAGCAGCGTGGTGTTCCAGCATCCCTACCTGTTCCACGGGACGATCCGCGAGAACGTGCTCGCCGGCGACCCGGGAGCCGACGAAGACCGTTTCACCCGGGCAATCCGGCTGGCGCGAGTCGACGAACTCGCCGGCAGGCTGCCTGACGGAGTCGACACGGTCGTCGGCGAGGCGGGCTCGGCGCTGTCCGGAGGGGAACGTCAACGGGTCAGCATCGCCCGGGCCCTGCTCAAGGGGGCGCCGATCTTGCTGGTTGACGAGGCGACCAGCGCTCTGGACAACGAGAACGAGGTCGCGGTGGTCGATGCGCTGACCGCCGAGCCGCAGTCGCACACCAGGGTGATCGTGGCGCACCGGCTGGCCAGCATCCGACATGCCGACCGGGTGCTGTTCGTCGAGAACGGCCGGGTGGTCGAAGACGGACCGGTCGACGAGCTGCTGGCGGCGGGTGGACGGTTCAGCGAGTTTTGGCGCCAGCAACACGAAGCCGCCGACTGGAGGATCGCCGCAGACCAGGACTGAATATAGGGGCCGTCCAGAAGTACATGCCGTATGCCTTACAGTTCCTAGATTGGTTGTAAACCTGGCTGAGAGGCATTGCGATGAGTGTCAGGTCGATTCCGCGACATCCCACAGATGTGACGGGCGAGTGGCTTTCGGCGGTGCTGAGCCAACGGGGCACCCCCGTCGAGGTCACCGCGGCCGTCGTCGAAGCGATCGGGACCGGGCAGACCGGGGCTACCTACCGCGTGAGTGCCACCTATGGTTCGGATCCCGGTGATCTGCCCTCGACATTCGTGATCAAGCTGCCGGCTCAGGACGACGCGGTGCGTGAGCGGGTTGTGTTCGGCTATCGCAGCGAGTGCGCTTTCTATGCGTCGGTGGCCGACCGGGTTCGGGTGCCGACGCCGGAATGCTTTTGTGTCGAAATCAGCGAGGACGCTGCAGATTTCGCTCTGTTGCTGGCCGACCAGGCACCGGCGGTGCAGGGCGATCAGCTCGCCGGATGCGGCGAACAGGAGGCGCGGTTGGCGGTGACCGCGTTGGCCGGCCTGCACGCGCCGAGTTGGTGCGATCCGATATGGCTGGATTTCCCGGGCATAGCATTCGCTCGGCCCGACGAAGCCGGCGCAGCGGGCATGGGTGAGGTAGCGAAAATGAGCGCCGACATCACGCTGGAAAAGCTCGGCGATCGGATGAGTACCCAGGATCGCGATACCTTCAGTGCGACAATGGGTTTGATTGCGCCGTGGTTGATGACCGAATACGAACGATTCGCACTGCTGCATGGCGACTACCGGCTGGACAATATGCTTTTCGATCCTGAGTGCACGCGGATCAGCATCGTCGACTGGCAGACGCTCGGCGTGGGTCTGCCGACGCGGGACCTGGCCTACTTCACCGCCACCAGTCTGAGTCCGCAGCTGCGGGTGGACTTGGAAGGAGCCCTCGTAGCCGATTACCACCGCACGCTAATGCGTTACGGCGTGACCGATTACGACCAAGAAAGATGTTGGCAAGACTACCGCATTGGGGTGATACAGGCGCCGTTGATCTCCGCGTTCGGTTTCGCCTTTGCCAGCTCCACCGAGCGCGGTGACGACATGGTGCTGACCATGCTTTCCCGGGGATGTCAGGCTATCCGCGACCTGGGCACACTGGAATTGATCAGCTGAGTCAGCAGTCAATTACGGCGAGCCGCCTCGGCATCACCCGCCAGTCTGCGTGGGAGCGCTTTTCCGAGGAAGATTGAATCCGGCAATTGGCACTCCGTCCGGCGCCAGTCACCCGGATCGCGGCGCGCCGATTGGCTATCTTTGCGCCGACTTGACCAGGTTCGAGCCGATGATCAACTGCTGAATCTCGCTGGTTCCCTCGTAGAGTCGAAGCAGCCGGACGTCGCGGTAGATGCGTTCGACAGGAACGCCACGCATGTAGCCGGTGCCGCCATGCACCTGCACCGCCAGGTCGGCCACCCTGCCCGCCATTTCGGTGCAGAACAGTTTGGCCGCCGACGGCGCGATGCGACGATCCTCCTCGGCGACCCACGCTCGTGCGGTGTCACGCACCAGCGCGCGTCCGGCCAGCACCCCGGTCTGCTGCTCGGCGAGCATTGCCTGCACCAGCTGGAAGGTGCCGATTGGCGTGCCGCCCTGCGTCGCCGTCGCGGCGTAGGCCACCGATTCGTCCAGCGCGCGCTGCGCCGCGCCGACGGCGAGCGCGGCAATGTGCACCCGGCCCCGCGCTAACGAGGTCATCGCCGCCCGGTAACCGATGTCTTCGGCGCCGCCGATCAACGCGCTGTCGTCGACGCGAACGTCGGTGAAGGTGACATCGGCCGTCCAGGCGCCTTCCTGGCCCATCTTCGCGTCCTTAACGCCGACCTCGACTCCCGGCGTGTCGGCGGGCACCAGGAAGACGGCGATGCCCGGACCTTCGTTGTCCGCGGGCCGGGTGCGGGCGAAGACGACGAACAGGTTGGCGACGGGGGCGTTGGTGATGAACCGCTTCTGCCCGTCGATCACCCAGACTTGTTCGTCTCGAACCGCTTTCGTCTTCAGTCCGGCCGGATTGGATCCGGCACCCGATTCGGTGAGGGCGAAAGAGGCGACGGTCTCACCCGATGCGATGGACTCCAACCAACGGGACTTCTGCTCGTCGGTACCGAAGCCCACGAGCACCTGCCCGGCAATGCCGTTGTTGGTGCCGAACATCGACCGCAGCGCCAACGAGGTGTAGCCCAACTCCATCGCCAACTCGACATCCTGCATCAGGTTCAAGCCCAGCCCGCCCCATTCCTGCGGAATCGCGTAGCCGAAGAGGCCCATCTTCTTGGCCTGATCGCGCAGTTCGTCGGGCACCCGATCCCCGTCGAGGATCTCCTGCTCGCGCGGCACGACCGTGGTGCGGACGAAGTGGCGCGTCTGCGCCAGGATCTCGCGGAAGTCCTCGTCAGAGACCTCGGCAGCAGACATCGTTCGGTACTCCTTTGACCGTCTTGATAGATGTGCCAATATCATATATGAAATATAATGTCGAAAGTTTAGATGCCCAGGTGTGGGTCAGGAAAGGGATGCGGAATGTCGTTGCTGGAGGGTCAGGCCGCGGTGGTCACGGGCGGCGCGCAGGGGCTTGGTTTCGCCATTGCCGAGCGGTTTATTGCCGAGGGCGCGCGGGTGGTGCTTGGTGACGTCAATCTCGAGGCGACGCAGGCGGCAGCCGAAAAGTTGGGCGGCGATCGGGCGGCCGTCGCGGTCCGCTGCGACGTCACTTCAGCCGATGAGGTGCAAAACCTAATCCAGACCGCGATCGATCGCTTCGGTGCGCTCGACATCATGGTCAACAACGCGGGTATCACCCGTGACGCGACCATGCGCAAGATGACCGAAGAGCAGTTCGACCAGGTGATCAACGTGCACCTGAAGGGCACCTGGAATGGGACACGGTTGGCGGCGGCCGTCATGCGCGAGGCAAAGCGCGGCGTGATCATCAATATGTCCTCGATCTCCGGCAAGGTTGGCATGATCGGCCAGACCAACTACTCGGCGGCAAAGGCAGGCATTGTCGGTATGACCAAGGCCGCTGCCAAAGAGCTTGCCTACCTCGGTGTTCGGGTGAACGCGATCCAGCCCGGCCTGATCCGCTCCGCCATGACCGAAGCCATGCCGCAACGCATCTGGGACTCCAAGGTCGCCGAGGTGCCGATGGGCCGGGCCGGTGAGCCCGGCGAAGTAGCCAGTGTCGCTCTGTTCCTGGCCTCTGACCTGTCGTCCTACATGACCGGAACCGTCATGGAGATCACCGGAGGACGGCACCTGTGACTCGCGAGGCTGTGATCTGCGAACCGGTCCGAACCCCGATCGGCCGATATGGCGGAATGTTCAAGTCGCTCAGCGCTGTTGAACTCGGCGTCGCCGCCCTGAAAGGTCTGCTGGATCGCACCGGAATCGCCCCGGACGCGGTGCAGGACGTCATCCTCGGACACTGCTATCCCAGCGCTGAGGCCCCGGCGATCGGTCGGGTGGTAGCGCTGGACGCCGGGCTGCCGGTCACCGTGCCCGGTATGCAGGTGGACCGTCGCTGCGGTTCGGGATTGCAGGCGGTGATCCAGGCGTGCCTGCAGGTGAGCACCGGCAACGACGAGCTGGTGATCGCCGGTGGCTGCGAGAGTATGAGCAACGTCACCTTCTATTCCACCGACATGCGTTGGGGCGGAGCACGATCTGGGATTCGCGTGCACGACGCTTTGGCCCGTGGCCGCAGCACCGCCGGCGGCCGCAACTACCCGGTGCCAGGTGGCATGCTGGAGACCGCCGAGAATCTGCGTCGTCAGTACGGCATCTCCCGGCAGGAACAGGACGAACTTGCGGTGCGCTCACACCAGCGGGCGGTCGCCGCGCAAAAGGACGGCCTGTTGGCTGACGAGATCATCCCGGTAACGGTCTATACACGCCAAGGCGAGGAGCGGATCGACACCGACGAACACCCCCGCGCCGACACCAGCGTCGAGTCTTTGAATAGGCTCAAACCCGTTCTTGGCAAGGATGATCCGGAAGCGACTGTCACCGCGGGCAATGCCAGCGGTCAGAACGACGCGGCGTCGATGTGCGTGGTGACTACGCCGGAGAAAGCCGCCGAACTCGGCCTGACGCCGTTGGTCCGGCTGGTGTCGTGGGCGCAGGCCGGGGTGGCGCCGAACGTCATGGGCATCGGGCCGGTGCCCGCCAGCCAAGCCGCATTAGCCAAAGCCGGCCTGAAGCTAAGTGACATCGATCTCATCGAGCTCAACGAGGCGTTCGCCGCCCAGGCTCTTGCGGTGATGCGCGAGTGGAACTTCGGTGGTGCCGATCATGACCGGACCAATGTGCTGGGCTCCGGCATCTCGCTGGGCCACCCGGTCGGGGCGACCGGCGGCCGGATGCTGGCCAGTCTGGCGCGTGAACTCGATCGCCGTCAGGAACGCTACGGACTGGAGACGATGTGCATTGGTGGCGGTCAGGGTCTGGCCGCGGTTTTCGAGCGGGTCGGGTGACCGTGACGTTGCCCCTGACCGGTGTTCGCATCGTCGAGGTGTCCAGTTTCGTCGCCGCGCCGCTGTGCGGGATGACGCTGAGTCAACTTGGCGCGCAAGTGATCCGTGTCGATCCGATCGGGGGTGCCTCGGACACACAACGTTGGCCGCTTGCCGAAGACGGCACCTCGATCTACTGGACCGGCCTGAACAAGGGAAAGCGTTCGGCCACCATCGATCTACGGTCCCCCGAAGGGCAGGATCTGGTACAGCGTCTGATAGTGGAGGGCGACGGCATCGTCGTCACCAACTCGGCAGGACTGTCCTGGCTGAGTCATGAGGCGTTGGCGGCCAAGCGATCCGACGTCATCCACGTCCAGTTGCTTGGCCGTGGAGACGGATCCACCGGGGTGGACTACACCGTAAATGCGGCGATCGGATTCCCACTGGTCACCGGTCCGGCCGACCATAGGGGTCCGATCAACCACGTGCTGCCGGCGTGGGACGTCAGCTGTGGGCTATATGCGGCGCTGGCCGTGCTCGCCGCCGTGCACCTCCGCGACCAGTCCGGTGCAGGCGCCCGCATCACGCTGGCACTCGAAGACGTCGCACTGGCCACGGCGGGTAACCTCGGGCTGCTCACCGAGCCCCAGATACTCGGCACCCAGCGGCCCCGGATCGGCAACGCCATCTTCGGCCAGTACGGACAGGACTTTGTCAGCCGAGATGAGGCCAGATTCATGGTGGTGCTGTTGACGCACAGGCACTTTCGCGATCTGGTCCACGTGACCGGCACCGGAGCGGCGATGACCGCATTGGCCGACGCGCTGGGTGCGGACTTCGGCGCCGAAGGCGATCGATACCGCTACCGCAACGTGATCTCCGGACTGTTCGGCACCTGGTTCGCCGACCACGCCGCCGCAGAGATCGAGGCGGCACTGGCGGGCACCACCGTGCTTTTTGAACGCTACCGGACCTTTGCTGAGGTCGCCGCGGACCCGAAAGTCACGGCCAATCCGCTGTTTTCTCGGCTACACCAGCCTGGCATTGGTGAATATCTCGCCCCCGCCATGCCGGTGGCGTTCGACGGGAAACATCCGGCCAGCGCCGTCGCGCCGGGATTGGGGGCCGACACCGCCGACCTGCTCAGCGAACTGGGTCTGACAGCCGCGGACATCGCGCGCCTGGCGGCCGCGAATACGATAGGGGCGCAACGCCAATGACAAGACTCGCCCAGACCCTCGGACTGACCGATATCCAGACCGAGATCGTCACGACGGTGCGGCAATTCGTCGACAAGGAGATCATCCCCAACGCACCCGAACTTGAGCGCAGCGACACCTACCCGCAGGCGATCGTCGACGGGCTGCGCGAGATGGGCCTGTTCGGATTGATGATTCCGGAGGAGTATGGCGGTCTGGGGGAGTCCCTGCTGACCTATGCGCTCTGCGTGGAGGAACTGGCGCGTGGCTGGATGAGCGTGTCCGGTGTGCTCAACACCCACTTCATCGTGGCCTACATGCTGCGCCAGCACGGTACCGAGGAGCAGAAGCAACGCTTCCTGCCTCGGATGGCGGTCGGTGAGACCCGCGGTGCCTTCTCGATGTCCGAACCGGAACTGGGCTCCGACGTGGCCGCGATCCGAACCCGGGCAACCCGCAACTCCGACGGCACCTACACCATCGACGGACAGAAGATGTGGCTGACCAACGGCGGCAGCTCAACACTGGTCGCCGTACTGGTGCGCACCGACGAGGGCGCCGAGAAGCCTCACCGCAACCTGACCGCATTCCTCGTCGAAAAGCCGGTCGGTTTCGGCGAAGTTCTTCCCGGGCTGATCATTCCGGGCAAGATAGACAAGCTCGGCTATAAGGGTGTCGACACCACCGAACTCATCTTCGACGGTTACGGGGCCAGCTCCGACGACATACTTGGCGGCGCGCCGGGCCAGGGCTTCTTCCAGATGATGGACGGCATCGAAGTCGGCCGGGTCAACGTTTCGGCGCGGGCCTGCGGGGTTGGTATCCGCGCCTTCGAGTTGGCGGTTCGTTATGCCCAACAACGCCAGACCTTCGGCAAGCCAATCGCCGAGCACCAGGCCATCGCGTTTCAGCTGGCCGAGATGGCCACCAAAGTCGAGGCCGCCCATCTGATGATGGTCAACGCGGCGCGACTGAAGGACTCCGGCGAACGCAACGATGTGGCGGCCGGTATGGCCAAATACCTTGCCAGCGAATTTTGTTCGGAGGTCACGCAGCAGAGCTTCCGGATTCATGGCGGCTACGGCTATTCCAAGGAGTACGAGATCGAGCGGCTTATGCGCGACTCCCCGTTCCTGTTGATCGGTGAGGGCACCAGCGAAATCCAGAAGCAGATCATCAGCAAACGCCTGCTCGACGAGTATCGGATGTGAGGCGATGACAGTTCCGGATTTCGGTGCGCGCCCTCAGCTTTCCGAGGACGTCGCGGCTTTTGTCCGAAAGCGGATCTTCGAGGGCACCTATGCTGCCGGCCAGTACGTGCGGCTGGACCAGCTGGCGGCCGAACTGGGTATCAGCGTCACGCCGGTGCGCGAGGCGTTGTTCGCGCTACGCGGTGAAGGCCTTGTCGCACAACAGCCCCGGCGTGGATTCCAGGTGCTGCCGCTGACGCAGCGGGATCTTGTCGACGTCGCCAATGTGCAGGCACATGTCGGTGGCGAGTTGGCGGCGCGCGCGGCGCTGCACATCACCGACGCCCAGCTGCGAGAAATGAAAGAGATTCAGTCGCAGCTGGAGAAGGCCTATGCCGACGACGATGACGAGCTCACCATCCGGCTCAACCACGAGTTCCACCGCGCCATCAACATCGCCGCGGACTCGCCGAAGTTGGCACAGATGATGTCACAGATCACCCGGTACGCCCCCGAATCGGTGTTCCCGATGATCGAGCACTGGCCCGATCAGGCTGTCAAGGACCACCGCCGGGTGCTTTCCGCGCTGGCCGAGCGCGACGAGGAGTCGGCTCGCCGGGCGATGTCGGAACACCTTGCCGCCAGCGCGGTTCCGCTGATTGATCACCTCATCGAGCGGGGAGTGGTTGCGCAGCCGGCGTCGGGTGCTTCGGCGCCGCAGTCGTAGCCGCCGATGCTGCGCGCCGACGGTCGAACATGCGCTGCTCGATCATGCGCTCGACTTCCCGGCGGACGTCACGGCGCACGGTGCGCCACAGCAGCCTGCGGTCGGCCTCCGGATTGCGTGCCGCGGCAGCGATCCAACGGACCAGTCGGCCAGGGGTGAAAACGTCCGAGGGTAACCGATTTCGGGAGAACACATCCAGCAACTGCATCGCTCCGTCGGGTTGACGGGCGAACCACCGGTAGGCCGCGTCCTCGATTGGTGACACCGCGTCGTCGCGGCCGAGCAGATTCGCCCACTGGTACATCGGCAGGCATTGTTCGTCGCGGTCCAGCTCCCAGGCGACCAGCGCGGCGGCCAAACGCTGCGGTTCATCGAGGTGTGCTGCGGTCTGTTCGCCCAACAGCCGCCCGAAGCGTAGTGCGTCCCGGATGCCCTGTGCAGTAACCGGGTCTTTGAAGTGGCCCGCATCTCCCGCCAGTGCCCAGCCCGGGCCCTGTGAGTGGCGAAAGTAGGACGGGTGCCGATACGAGACGCGGATCCCGCTGACCCGGGTGCAATCGCGCAGTCGCTCAGCGAACGGCGGAACGCGACTTATCGTGTCGGAGAACGCCTGCTCGCTGTCGGCGCGGAACTCGTCGGAGCGTATGACCGGTGGCATCAATAGCGCCACCAGTTGCCCACCGTCACAGGGAAATACGGTGACCAAGTCGGAACCGTAGCGCCACTGCATGGCGACGTGGCGCGCCGACTCGTGGGCGTCCTCGTAGTAGGCGAAGGCCATCAGGCGCTGGTTGTCCCAGTGGTGGTGTTCGTTCGCGCCGACCAGCCGGGCGATCGTAGATCGCCGGCCGTCCGCGCCCACAACCAGCTTGGCGGAGATGGTGCCTTCGGCTCCGTCGCGCCCACGGTAGTGCACACCATTGACGCGGCCGTCGTCACCACGCAGGAGATCGGTGACCCGGGTGCGTTCGCGGATCTCGGCGCCGTTGGCACGGGCGGTCTGCACCAGTGCGAGGTCGAGCCCAGGACGGCGGACGCAGGCGCCGGCGGTGAACCCGTCGGCGGGCCCGAATTCGCCGACGACCTCCACTCCCGGGCCAGCGAGCCCGGCGCGGGTGTGCAGGGGCGCGCCGAGTTCGAGCACCCGATCGTGCGCGCCCAGCAGTTCCAACTCGGCCCAGTGGTGCGGGAAGAACAGGTGTGTCGAGAGGGTGTCCGACGGGAAGGACGCGCTGTCCAGAGCAATGACATTGCGACCACGTCGCGCCAACGCGATCGCGGCCGCGGTGCCTGCGCATCGGCTTCCGGCGATGACGACGTCCGTGTGCTCGTGCATGAGGGTGAGAATGCCAGCGTGCGGGGCTATTTACAAGAGAGTTCAAAATATGAATTGACTTGTAAACATGTGGGAGGCTTATCCTTGGCGCGTGTCCGTTGGCGGCCTCCCCTTGCAGACCAGCGGGGCGGCGGCGCGAGGTGAACGCCGGCGCGCCCGCACCAGGGCCGCGATCCTAGACGCGGCCGAGCTGGTGTTCAGCCGCGAGGGCTATGACGGCGCCCGGATCGAGGAGATCGCCGAAGCCGCCGACGTCTCGGTCGGGTCCATCTACACCCACTTCGACGGTAAGCGCGGCGTCTACTTGCATCTGGTCGATCGGTCGCTGGAGTTGTTCGCGGAATACATGAAGCGCGGCGAGGATTCGACGCTGACGCCATTGCAGCGCGTACTGGCGGGCGGGGACGCCTATCTTCGATTTCATCTGGAGCATCCGGGCGCGTTCCACTTCCTGGCCAACCGCAATCCAGGCGCGTCGCCGCCGTCCGGCCAGGACGGACCAGAGGCCAAGATCCGCGATCGGGTCGGAGAGTTGTTGCGCCGCTTCGCTGCTCTGATCGATGACGCGATCGAGGCGGGCGAGGCTCGGTCGGTTGACTCGATGCGACTTACTCAGTTCCTTTGGGGCGCGTGGAACGGTGTGATCTCGCTGCGGTTGCAGCCTGAAGGCCTTCTGCTGTCGGAGTCCGAGATCGTCGAGACTCTCGAGTTGGCACGTTGGCTGCTGCGCGAGGGTCTGGCGACTGCGGCCCTGCGCGACAGCAACGGCGAAGTGGGTGAGCGGGTTCCGCTGCCGAGGATCAAGTGACACGTTCCAGCATCTCGCGCAACACCCGAACGTCGACTTTGCCCGTGCCGCCGCGGGGCAGATCGTCGACGGAGTCCAGCAGCAGCCATACCGTCGGCACCTTGAAGGCGCTTAGCAATTCGCGCGCAGCACGACGCACTTGGTCAACGTCGACGTCACGACACACCACCGCCGCCCCCACGCGTTGAGTGGCGCCGCCGGGCAGGTCGGTGACGACGGCGGCTTCGACCCCCTCGATGGCCCGCAGCGCGCTTTCGACCTCGCTGGGATACACGGTGGCGCCGCTGACCTTGAACATGTCGTCGCAGCGACCGTGATAAAACAGAAAACCCTCCTCGTCGAGGCGGCCGAGGTCGCCGGTGGGGTAGAAGCCGTCGACGGTGAACACACCCTCGCGGCTGCGGCGGCAGATGCCGCGCAGCGTGTGCGGACCGCGCAGTTGAATCATCCCGAGGGTGCCCGGCCCCACCGGCTCGCCGGTACCGGTGTCAACGATTCGAACTTCCATGCCGGGAAACGGCTTTCCGCAACTACCCCAGGCCGACTTGGGTAGGTCGGTGTCGGCTGGAAAGCCGCAGTAGGGCCCGAATGATTCCGTCATGCCAAACAGCGTCGCGCGCGCACCCGGTTGCGCGCGTTGCTCGGGTGGTAGCAGCGCCTCCAGGCTCCCTGGCCGCAGCGCGGACAGGTCGGTCTCGGACCGTCGGGGGTGGCGGGCCAGCGCCTGCGCCTGGTCGGGCCAACCGCGGAACAGCGTGACCCGTTCCCTTTCCAGTAGCCGAAGCGTGGTATCGGGCTTCGGCGCTTCCTCGGTCACCAGCGTGGCGCCGGCCAGCAGCGACGACAGGATGCCGCTGCCGAACCCGCCTACCCAGAAGAATGGCATCGGCAGGTACAGCCGGCTGTTGGTGTCGATGCAGCGCGCCGCGAGCCCGGCGCGCACCGCGCCCAGCGCGCTGCCGTGGGAGTGCACGACCCCCTTGGGCGCGCCGCTGCTGCCCGAGGTGAAGATGATCACCAATGGGTCGGCGGGCGTGACGCTGGCGGCGATCGCTTCCATGGCCGCATCATCACCGGCTGGCGCCCAAAAGATCTCGTCTGCCAGCCAAACGCGTTGCAGCGCGGGTAGCTCCAGTCTTGGCACGGCACAGACGTCGTCGATATAGCGATGACCGCGGAACTCCTCGACGCTCACCAACACCTGAACGGCCGCCATGTGGAGCTGCGCCTGAAGTTCGGCGGGCCGCAGCAGCGTGCTCAGCGGTACCAGCACCGCACCGATGCGGGTGATCGTCAGCGCCATCTGCACCCAGCGAACGCTGTTAGGCATGATCAGCCCGACCCGGGTGCCTTTGGTCACCCCCATGGAGACCAGTGCTGTCGCCAATTTGGCCGTGGTCGAGTCGAGTTCGGCATAGCTGAGCCGCGAGGTCGGGTCGATCACCGCGGGCTTTGTGCCTTCACCGGCAACGCGTCGCCGGAGCAGCCGGTCGATGGTGTCAGGCATCGAACAGCGTCTTCAGATGTTGTACATCGACTTTCCCGCTGGCCAGCAGCCGCACGCATGCGCGCGGGACGGCCACGAATCGGCGCGGGATCTTATACGACGACAGTTCGGATCTGAGCCGTTCACGCAGTGCTGCTTCGTCGAAATGACGAATTCCGTCGCCAAGCACGATCACGGCAGCCACCAGCTGGCTCCGAACGACATCGGGCAGGCCCACGACGTGGGCCGTGAAACCCGCTCGGGCAATGGCCTTTTCGACCTCCGCAGCGGATACGTTGGTACCGGCGGTCTTGATCATGCCGGACAGCCGGCCGAGGAAGTACACGTATCCGTCGCTGTCGACACGTACCAGATCGCCAGTGTGGAACCATCCGTCGGCGTCGAAACACTCTTCGCGACTACGTTTGTAGTATCCCTGCATCACGTATGGCCCGCGGATGCATAGCTCGCCTGAGTCGAGGACCTTGGTCTGGAACCCCGGCGCAGGGCGCCCGTAGGACACTCGTCGATGTTCGGGTTGATCGGACTCGTCCTCGCTGATCAGCACCACCGACCCAGCCTCGGTCATGCCCAGCATGTTGTGGCGCAGCTCCGGATCGGCCGGCCGTGCCTCCGGTGCCATGATCGGGTAGAGATTGCCTCGCCGCAATGAGGAGAAATCCCGCCCGGGATAGCTGGGGTGCTCGCACAACTGGCCGATACCCGCAACGTACCCATTTGTCATGGTCGGCTTTTCGGCCTCAATCAGATCAAGTGTCGCACCGGCATCGGTGGCGTTGGAGCACACCAGCGTCGAACCGGCAGTCAAGGTAGCCAGCAGCCCGAAGGCGAGCCCGCCGATCCAGAAGAACGGCGAATTGCAGAATAGCTTGTCCGCTGCGTTCAGGCCGCGAATCATGTTGAGGCCAAGCTGATTTCCCAGTAACCCGGCGTGGGTGTGCACGACGCCCTTCGGAGCGCTGGTGGATCCGGAGGTGTAGACGATGGCCAGTACATCGCCGCCGTCGACGTCGTTTTCCATAGCGGTCAGCAGTGCGGAGTCGACATCATGGCGCAACTGGCTCCAATCGAATATCACGTGGCGCAGCAGCGGCGCGGCCTCAGTCACGTCCCGCAGCCGCTCGACGTAGTCATGTGAACGGAACGACCGAGCAGCCAACAGGATCGCGGTGTCACTGTGCACCAGTTGCTCGCGTATCTCGCGGGCGGTGGCGAAGGTGGAGAACGGGACAACCACCGCACCGATGCGCGCCGCGGCCAGCATGGCGACCACAAACTCGGTGCCGTTGGGATAGAGCAGGCCGACGTGGGTCCCCTTGCCCGCACCGAGGCCGATCAGCCTGCAGGCGAGTTCTGCGGAGCGCCGGTCGGCCTCGGCGTACGAGATGCGTTCGTGGTCGCATACCAGCAGGGTGTGCTCGGCTCGCAACCGAGCCTGTTGTCGCAGTGTCGTGGCGACGGTGCCGGGTTCACTGGGCATGTTCAGCGGGTGCCGGTCTGAAATGCGCACGCACCGCGCTCAGATCTGCCTTGCCGGAGGCGGTCCGCGGGATGGCATCGACGATCGCAATGTCGGTGGGAATCTCGTATCGGGCCAAGCGTGTTCGCAGGAATGACACCAGCTCGTCGGAGTCGGCGCTGCCACGTAATTCCACCATGGCGACCGGGGTTTCGCCGAGACGTTCGTCGACCCGGCCCACCACCGCCGCACCGGCCACGCAAGGGTGGGCCTCCAGGGCGGCGCGCACGTCGTCAGGCATGATCTTGAATCCGCCGCGAATGATCGCTTGATCGGCTCGGCCCAGGATCCAGACGAACCCATCTTCGTCGATGCGCGCCATGTCGTTGGTCTGCATCCAGTCGGTGGCGCGACCAAGCTGGGCCGGTTTGACCTCGAGGCACCCCGGCTGGCCGGATGCGAGCGGTTTGCCGTCCTCGCCGACCACGCGCAGCTGGGCTCCGCGGTTGATCCGCCCGACGCTGCCGCGCTTTTCCCGCCAATACCGCTCATAATCGGACAGGGTCCAGCCGGCCACACCACCGCCGAATTCCGTTGCAGCATAGGAGGTCAACACAGGTATGCCGAATTTTTCGGTGAACGCGTCGGCGTCGTCCGCCGACAGCGGTGCGGTGCCACAGGTGACCACGCGAATGCCGGCCAGGTCGGTCCGGGTCAGATCCGAATGCAACACCGCGCGCAACGCGGCGGGCACCAGCGACACCGCGCGGGGCCGATGCCGCCGCACCGCGTCGACCCAAGCCGTCAACTCGAATCGTTCCAACAGCACAAACGGCCGCGGCTCGGCGACACACTGCAGGACCCGGAAAACACCGCCGATGTGCACCAGCGGAGAGTTCACGATCGCGACCCCACGCCGCAACTCGGTGGGCGGGTCTGCGTCGGCGTACCCCTCGCCCATGACGCTGTGCGCCAGCATGTCGTAGCTGAGGTCGATGCGTTTGGGCGGCCCGGTGGTCCCGCTGGTCAGCATGCGTACCGCGACGGCCGAATCGGGCCGGTCTGGGCCGGGCACGCTGATTTCACCAGACTCGGTCAAATTCCCCGATATTGCCACCGTGGGAGCATCCGCCGCGACGAACCTGGCCAGATCGTCGGGCTCACCGATCACCAACGGCAGTCGCAACTCGGCGATGTCGGCGCGGGTGCGATCGTCGCCACGGGACGGGTTGATGGTGACCACGGTTCCGCCGCCCGCCAGCACGCCGAGGAATGCGGCGACGTGCCCGGGTCGATTGCGCAGCAGGATGCCGACTTCGGGTTGCTGTGTGGTCAAAGAACTTATGCGTCTGGCACTTTCGCCGATCTGCGCCCACGCGTACCAACCGCCGCTGTACTCGATAGCGTGCGCCTCGGGCTGAAGATCGAGAACGTGTCCGATTCGCCGACTGAGTGGGTGCGGGCTCATCACCGCAGCTTTGGCCGACGGGTTGACTTGGGTTGGTTGGCCAGCTCCGCTTTGCCCAGGGGGTTGCCCAGCCTGGTGTAGATCAGTCCCTGCTCCATCGCTGCACGGTAGGGTTTATCGAGAGATTCCCAGATCGCCTTCACCGTGCCCTGGGTGGCTGACGGCGGCTTGGCCGCAATGGTCGCGGCGATCTCGTGGGCACGCGCCCACAGGCTCTGCGGTGCAACCACTTCGGACACCAAGCCGATCCGCAGTGCGGTGTCGGCGCTGACCCGCTCGTCGTTGCCCATCAATGCGATCCGCAACGTTTCGCCGAGACCGACCCTGCGCATCAGTCCGATCGGCTCCAATGCGCAGACCAGACCGGCCGAAACGTGGGAGTCGAAAAATGTCGCGTCATCAGAGCAGATCACCACGTCGGCTTCGTTCAGGAAATAGTACGCACCCGCGGTACACATGCCCTGCACCGCGCACACCACCGGCTTCCACATCTTCTGCCATTTGGGGCTGAGCAGTTCCCCCGGATCCTCGTGGTTCCAAATGTTATCGGGCTGTCCGTAGGACGTCGTGATGTCCAGCCCTGCGCTGAAGGCGCGTTCGCCCGCGGCACGCAACACCACTGCGTGCACCGTATCGTCGCGCTTGACTTGACGCCAAACCTTGGCCATTTCCTCACACATGGTGCGGTTGAACGCGTTTAGCTGTGCGGGCCGGTTCAAGGTAATAGTCGCGACGTGGTCGGCGGCGTCGACGTCAAGCAGCAGAGTTTCATACCCGGTGTTCATCAGCGGCACTGCCAATCCGGTTTGCGCTTCTCCACGAACGCTTTTGGCCCCTCATGCGCATCCTCGGTGCGTAACACCCGTTCGCGGAATGTCTCGGCGAGGATCTCGGCCTCATGCAGGTTCACATTGAGACCCTTCATAATCGCCAGCCGGGTGCCGCGAACCGCCAGCGGGGCATTGGAATTGACGATGTCCGCGATTTCGCGGGCTCGGCCCAGCAGCCGCTCATGCTCGACGACCTCGCTGATTAACCCCAATTCGTAGGCACGCTGTGCGCTCATCCGTTCGTGCTTGCCCATCAGTGCCATTCGCAGCGCGATCGAGCGGGGGAGTACCCGGGACACCCGTACCATCTCGCGGCCGGCTACCAGCCCGATGCTGACGTGCGGGTCGAAGAAGGTGGCCCGCTCGGAGGCGATGACGATATCGGTCGTGGTGACCCAGTCCATGCCCGCACCGCAACACAATCCATTGACGGCGGTGATCACCGGTTTGGCAGTGGTGCGAAACGGCGGGGTGCCCTCTTGGGGCGCTTCCCACTGGTCGTAGGTCGATAGGTACGGCCGCTCGTAGATCACCTTGCCGTCTTCGGGAATTTCCTTGACGTCGGCGCCCGTGCAGAACGCGCGACCGGTTCCGGTAACGATCGTCAGCCACACCTGTTCGTCGTTCTCTGCCTCGTCGTAGGCGGCTCGTAGCTCGCTGATCATGTGCGGGCTCAGGGCGTTGAGAGCCTCGGGACGATTCAAGGTGATGGTGGCGGTATGCCCCTCGACCTCATAGCGGATGGTTTCGAACGCGGGCATCGGTGTTCCCTTCATGGCTGTGCCACCGCTCAGCGCCCGTCAAAGTTCGGGGCGCGGCGTTCTCGAAAGGCGGCCAACCCCTCCTTGAAATCATTTGTGCGGCAGGTTAATTCGAGGTTTAAGAGCTCCTGGTTCAGCGATTCGGCAAGGGTTGCGCGCTGCCCGTACTGCAATGCCTGCTTAGCTAGTCCGATCGCCACTGTCGCCCCGCCGGCCAGCAGGGCGAGCAGTCGTTCAGCGGTGTCATCGAGCTCGGCCGGCGCCACCGCGTGGTGGATCAAGCCCCAGTCAGCCGCCTCGCTGCCGCTGATCTTCTCGGCGAGCAGCAACATCCGCCGGGCGCGCGCGAGGCCGACCAGCCGGGGCACCAGCCAGGTCGATCCGGAGTCCGGGCTGAACCCACGGTCCACGAACGGCTCCCAGAACGTGGCGTCGGCGGTGGCCACGGTGAAGTCAGCCGCCAGCGCCAGGTTGCAGCCCAGCCCCACCGCCCAGCCGCGCACGCTGCAGACTACCGGCAGCTGGATGGTGTGGATGAGTTCGATGACGCGGTGCGCCCCGTGCGGCACCCGTCGTACCAGATCGCCGGTTCGCGGGCGTCCTGTGCCCGTGCGGTTGGCGGCCACCCAGTCGGAACCGGAGCAGAAGTCGTTCCCGGCGCCGCGGATGTGGATCGCGCGTAGCGAGTCGTCCCTGGCGGCGTCGGTCAGTGTGTCGATCAAGCTCTCGATCATCAACGGTGTCAACGAGTTACGCCGAGAAGGGCGATCCAGCGTTATCTCCAGCACGGCACCGGCGCGGGTCACCGTCACCGAACCGTCGGCCGTGGCGGTCTCTGCCTCGTGACTCACCCTGGACTCCGACCTTTCCCATCGATACGGTTACCCATACAGTATGCAATACGATTGATAATGTGTATTAAGTTAGCAAGAAACCCTACCGGCGGATATGGGGCCGGTGGAACAGGCGACAAAGAGGAGAAATGGCCGAGGGCACCAGCCCGTCCGACAATCCGTCCGAAGCCTCGACTGCCAGATTCGGTGAGGCACCGCTTGCTCAGACCGTCGCCGCGGCGGCGGCGATGCGCCGGCTGAGTTCGCTGCTGTTGTCGCAGGAAACCCCGCACCCGGCGGTGGATGCGATGGTGGCGAAGTTCGTCGAGTGGGAAGCCGAACTGGCGGCTACCGCGCCCCCCGACAACACGCCACGCATCGGCGAGCGGGAGAACGACGCCCGCCGGGTCTATCTCAACCACGCCACCGACATCGGCGCCTACAACCCGTGCTTTCCCGAATACCGATTCGGGCAACTCGGCCCCGAGACCGCCGCCGGGTGGGTTTCCTTCCCCTTGCTCTACGAAGGCCCACCTGGTTTAGTACACGGTGGTCTTCTCGGAGTCTTCTTCGATTGCGTTATACAGCACCACAATTGCCTTACGGGCCGATCGGGTAAGACGCGGTCGCTGAACGTCACGTTCCGTCGTCCGGCACCGCTGCTGACAGACCTAAGCTTCGACATCGTCCGGTCGCAGGTGGAACGAGGCATCACGTCGACGGCACGGTTACTGCTCGACGGCGAGGTGCTGTGCACCGGCGAGGTCAACACTTTGGCGTCGCGGCCGGATCAGCTGTCCACCACCCGGTTCAGCCGGCGCAGAACGGAGACCGAAGCATGACAAAAACCGGCGCAACCGACGATCGCGTGCGCTACGACGTCGACCCGGACCGGCGCATCGCCACGATCACCCTGAACAACCCACAGCAGCGCAATTCCTATGACGCCGCGATGCGAAACGCCGTCGCGGGCCACCTCGACGACGTGGCCGACGACGACGACATCACCGTGGTCATCCTGCGTGGCGCCGACGGAGTCTTCAGCACCGGCGCCGACATGAACAACGCCTACGGCTGGTACGGAGCAGCCGACAAGGAGCAGCGGGCGCAGAAGAGCCGACCCAGTCAGCGTCGGCGACTCACCGTAGATCGCAAGTCATTCGGCTTTTACCACAACCTGATGGGCTTTCCAAAGGTGACGGTCGGCGAGATCTCTGGATATGCGCTTGGCGGTGGTTTCGAGATGGCGCTGATGACCGATATCTCGGTCATCGCCCGTGACACTAAGATTGGGATGCCGGCGACGCGATTCCTCGGTCCCGCATTGGGCAGTCTGCACATGTTCTTCCATCGGCTCGGCCCGGTGCTGGCGCGCCGGTTGCTGCTGACGGGTGACATCGTCGAGGCGGGCCAGCTCGAGCACCTCGGAATCTTCACCGACACATGCGATTCCGGCTCAGTCAGGGCGCGTGCACGGTACTGGGCCGAGAAGGTCGCCAAGATGCCTGCGGACGGCATCGTGATCGCCAAGGAGGCGTTCCGGCTCGTCGAACAGACCCAGGCCTACAACGGCGAGGAAGTCGCGAGTTATCTCTTCCACGCCTATGGCACCAACCTGCAGTTCGGCCCCGGCGAATTTAACTTCGTCAAGACCCGTGCCGAGCACGGCACCAAGGAGGCTTTCCGGTTGCGCGACGAGCACTTTCACGTACCCGAGCCCGACGGGTCCTGACCGACGCTCCTAACGGTTGGTCGCGGACCTGGTGCGCGTCGTGGCGGACTTGGTCGCCTTGCGTGGTCGCGAGTTCGCCTTGGCGGACTTGGCGCCCTCTTCGATGAGTCGTTCGGCGTGGTCGAGGATGCAATCCAGGCCGTATTCGAAATTGGTCTCGTCGGGGGCGCCGATACGGTGACCCTTGCCGGTGACCTGAGCGATCAGCGGAGTGGTCTGCGGGTCGATACCCACCGCGTCCTCGATCGAGCGCGGCCCACTGTCGGCGGACTGATTCTTCTCGAACAGTCGCTGAAGCACCACTGATCCGCGCACGTGCAGGGAAACCGCTGAATAGGTGTCGAACGCGTCCTCGGGCGACAGTCCCGCCTGAACCAGGTTGGAGATGGCACGCTCCATCTCCTGAGCGCCCATCCGCGCGGCCTTTGGGCTCAGAGCTGCGCGGATCAGAATCAGGTCGCACAGAATCGGGTTGCCCATGAATGTCTTACGCATGGAGCGCGCGTGGTTGCGCAATGTATCGCGCCAGTTGCTGGCTTCGACGTAGGGGGTGGCGAAGACATATTTGCCCAGCGCACGGTCGGTCATGGCGTTGAGCAGGTCGTCCTTCTTGCGGAAGTACCAGTAGATGCTGGTCACACCGACGCCAAGATGTTTGCCGAGCAACGGCATGCTCAAGTTGTCGACCGACACCTGCTCGGCGAGTTCAAATGCGCCGCTGATGATGTCGTCGGGATTGATGGAACCGCGTTCACGTCGCTGACGCTTCTCGGCGGTTGCCTGCTTTGCCACTACGGGCACCTCCATGACGATCCGTGCTGCGTATCCTAAGTGTTTCGTTGACCGACCAGCTTACCGGTAGCCCCTGGTGATGCATGCTCCGAACGGTGTTACCTCTGCTACTGTAATCCCTATCGTACGCATTTTGGTAACTCGTCTCCGGCGGCCTTGCGGCGGCAGTGGCAGCATCGGAGCAGCCGGTGCGCCCCGTTGCCCGGTGAGGGTACCGAGCGGCAGTGACGACCCGGAGAGCTGTCCGGCGGCGTTGGCCCGGGTACCTCGGAATACTCCGCGAAAATAGTTGTCCGACAGGGAGTGGATCATGGCCATGGCAGCTGAGGCGCGCAGTTGGGCGCGCGGTGCGTTACGCGGGATCGGCAACTCCCTGTACACGCCGTTCTGCGGCAAGGACGGCGACGATATCGATTGGGACGCGTACCGCGCGTTGATACGTTACTGCGTCGGTGATCTGGGACACCCGATGTTGTGGTGCACCAGCGGGATCGCCGAATTCTGGGCACTGACCATCGAAGAGCGCAAGCGGCTGCTCGAGGTGGCCGTCGACCAGGCGCGCGCGATCAACCCCGATGTCGTCGTGCAAGCCTGCACGGCGGCGATCAGCGCCAAGGACTGCCTTGAACTCACGCTGCATGCCCAGCGAGCGGGAGCCGATATCGTCTACATCCAAACGCCGATGATGGAAACGCACGGCGGCGACGGCGTGTTGCGCTTCTTCAAGTACATCGCCGCCCGCACCGACATCGCGCTGGGCATGTTCAATTCGCCTTCCTCCGGCTATGTGCTTACGCCGCAAGAAAGCGCGCGGATCTACCACGAGGTGCCGGCGGTATGCGCCACCAAGGAGGGTGCGTTCCGGCCCGCAGCCAGCCGGCGACTACACGAGCTGGCGCCCGGCCTGGTGCTGTGGGAATGCGACAAGACGGTCTACCGGGCTGGCTGGCTGCGCGACGGAATCGTGTGTGCTGCGCAACTGGGCACCGCCGGCTACCTCTACGAGACCCCAGCGCGCCCGATTTTTTCCGAGTACTGGGACCTGATCAGGAGCGACAAACTGCTGGAAGCCATGGACTATGGCCGTGATTCGGGTCTGGACCAGTTCGAACTCGACATGGCGTCGTGGTTCACCTGCTACCCGGGGCGGCCCGAATACTTCACGCATTGGGGCGGGGCCTTCAAGGCTGCAGCCTCGTTGCTGGGCCTACCGATTGGTGCTTACCCGCATTCCCGACCGCCGCAGGCCGAGCTGCCGGATGGGGCCAAGACTCAGATGCGGGCTGCGTATCGGAAGCTCGGCCTCGTCGATGCCTGAGCCGGCTGGTGACTCTGATGCGGTGCTCTATGAGACCACTTCGGCGGGCGTTGCCGTCGTCACGCTCAACCGTCGCGAGCGCCTCAACGCATGGGCCCGGATATGGCGTCGCCGCTCCATGCCGCGGTAGATCCTGCCGAGCAGGAACCGGACATCCGGGTCATCGTCGTGACGGGCCGGGCCGGGCATTCTCTGCCGGCGCTCACCTGGGTTCGTCGGGTTCGGCTCCCGCCGTGGGAGACGTGACTGCCACCACCGACGCCGAAGCGCTGATGTGGTAGGCGCTGTCGCGGCCCGACGTCCGCGAAGGCATCGTGAGTTTTCCGGAGAAGCGCCCACCTCGGTTTCTGCCCCTGAGTCAGGCGCGTCAGGCGATAGCGCCCGCGTCTTTGAGCTCGACGATGCGGTCCCAGTCCATGCCGATTTCCATCAGCACGATCTCAGTGTGCTCGGAAGCCTGCGGGGCCCTGGTGGTCACCAGGGGTTCGTGGTTGAACTGAACCGGTCCGCGAACCACTTTGAAAGGCGAACCGCCGCTGGCAAGCTCGACCTCGGCGATCATGTCGTTGGCCAGAGCCTGCTCGTCGGTGGCCAGCTCGACGAGGCTCTGGAACGGAGCCCACTGGCCCCGCATCGTTTTTAGGTGCTGTCGCCAGTAGTCGAAAGGCTTGCCAGCGACCGCCTTCGCAATCAATTCTGCTGCCGCACTGGCATTTTGGATCAGTGGCAGCACCTCTGAGAAGCGGGGATCGTCGGCGGCCTCGGGAATGCCGAGATGCTCGAAGGTGTCGCGGATCAGCCCGGTCGGACTGATGATGCACAGGTTGATGGTGCCGCCGTCGGCAGTCTGGTAGTTGCCCATGAACGGATTCACCAGTGGACCAGTGGTTCCCGGCATCGGAGCGCGCATGACCTCGCCGGTCTCCATGCCTTGGGTGACACTCGCGCCGGCGGCCCACCAGGCAGTGCTGAGTAGCGACACGTCGAGTTCTAGCGCCTCGCCGGTCCGTTCGCGATGCAGCAGCGCAGCCGAGATGCCACCTGCGATGAACATGCCGCCGATGGAATCGCCGAAGGCGGGAATCCCCTGCGACAAGGGAGCGCCCAGCTCCTCGGGGGTGCATGCGTGCCCTATTCCGCTGCGAGTCCAGAACACCGTGCCGTCGAACCCGCCGACGTCACGCTCCTCGCCCTTGTCGCCGTACGCCGTGCCGCGCGCGTAGACGATGTTTGGGTTTACCGCGCGAATGTGTTCGATGTCGAACTTGTTCTTCTGCCGCACCCTGGGCATGTAGTTAGTAAGGAACACATCGGCGGTCTTGGCGAGTTCGTAGATCACCTGCTGGCCCCCCGGCGTGGAGATGTCGATCCCGACGCTGCGCTTGCCGCGGTTGGGATGCTCCATCAGGGGATGCCGCTGCGGGTCGACCTGGATGCCGCCCATGTTGACGAAGCCGCGCTGGGTGTCGCCGCGCAACGGGTGCTCAACCTTGATGACGTCGGCGCCCCAGTCGGCCAGGATGGCGCCAGCCGCCGGGACGAACGTGAACTGTGCGACCTCCAGGACCCGAAAGCCCTGCATTACTTTGATCATTCGTAACCTCTGTCGAAGGTGACCGGCAGCGCGGCGCTCGTCACCTAGGCAGCGTACTGCACATCATCTGAACCCAGTACAGTTGATGCAACAGTAATTGAGTCCAGACGTTGGCAAATCGTATTTTGACATCTGTCAGAAATCATTGACCAGCGTCAAAAGCCGGTGTTAGCCTCCGGTGATGTTGCGTCCGCGCACCGCCATCATCGGCGCCGGGATCAGCGGCCTGACCGCCGGCAAGATGCTCAAGGACTACGGGGTGCCCTACACCACCTTCGAGCTGTCTGACCGAATCGGCGGTAACTGGGCGTTCGGCAATCCCAACGGGCACAGCAGCGCATACCGCTCGCTGCACATCGACACCTCAAAACATCGGTTGTCGTTCAAAGACTTTCCCATCCCGGACGACTTCCCGTCGTTCCCGCATCACTCCGACATCAAGGCCTACCTGGACTCCTACGCGCAGGCTTTCGGACTGCTCGAGCACATCGAGTTCAACAACGGCGTTCTGCGCGCCCGCAAAGTCGGTACCGGATGGGAGATCCGCGATCAACGCGGTGCAACACGCGAGTTCGACTTGCTGGTGGTGGGCAATGGGCACCACTGGGATCCGCGCCTGGCCGATTTTCCTGGCACCTTCACCGGCGAGGCGATCCATTCGCACCACTACATCGACCCGCACACCCCGCTGGAGCTGACCGGCAAGCGCATTCTGGTGGTGGGTATCGGGAACAGCGCCGCGGACATCGCTGTCGAATTGTCTTCCCGCGCACTGCAGAACACGGTCACTCTGTCCACCCGCTCCAGTGCGTGGATCGTGCCGAAGTACCTCGCCGGCCAACCCGGGGACCGCTTCTTTCGCACCACGCCCTACCTCCCGCTGTCCTGGCAACGCAAAGTGGCGCAGTTGATGGCCCCGATGCTGGGTATCGACCCGACTCTGTACGGCCTGCCGCCGGCCAACCACAAGCTGTTCGAGGCACATCCCACCCAATCGGTCGAACTGCCGCTGCGGCTCGGGTCCGGTGATATCACGCCCAAGCCCAACGTGGCCCGGCTCGACGGTGCCACAGCGTATTTCGACGACGGCAGCAGCGGAGTCTTCGACGCGATCGTCTACGCGACGGGCTACAACATCACCTTTCCGTTCTTCGACCCGGACTTCGTCGACGCCCCCGACAATCAGATCCGGCTCTACAAGCGGATGTTCAAGCCCGGCGTGGACAACCTCGTTTTCATCGGGTTCGCTCAGGCCATTCCAACCCTGTTTCCGTTCGTCGAGTGCCAGTCGCGACTGCTCGCCGCCTACGCTGTCGGTCGCTATGCGCTGCCGCCGGTCGACGAGATGGAGCGGGTGATCGACGCCGACCAGCGCCTCTACACCGGCCATTGCGTCGACCGGCCGCGGCATACCCAGCAGGTCGACTACTTCTATTACGAGCACGACCTGCGGGCCCGCGAGATCCCGGCCGGCCGCCGGCGTGCCGGGGCCGCGCTGTGACCCGGGCGCGCACCGACCGCCGCCCCCCGCAGCGCGGTGACCAGCGCCGCGAGGCGATCCTCGACGCGCTCGAAAGCACCTTGCAGGAGCATGATTTCGATGATGTCAACATCGCCGAGGTGGCCGCCCGCGCCGGGGTGACCCGCCCCGCTTTCTACTTTTACTTCGAGAGCAAGGCGGCGGCCGTCGCAGCGTTGATGGAACGCATGGTCGACGACACGATGTTCGTCAACGACATATTCACGATGACCGACTGCGCGCCGCGAGAGCGGGTACGCGGCATGCTGGACGGGTTGTTCGACACCTGGGAGCGGCACCGGTCGATGTTCAAGGCAGCCCTGCAGGCACATGGGCGCAGTGCGGCCGGGCGCCGGAGGTGGGACGACGGCCGCGCCATGTTCGTCGAGTCGGTGGCCGGCATGATCCGCGCCGAACGCGCATCGGGCATCGCTCCGGACGGAATCGACGCGACGGTGTTGGCCACCGTACTGCTGGAAGTTAACGACCGCTTGTTGGAACGGATGACTTTGGGAGGCCCGCTGACGCGGGCCGAATTGCTCGACGGTGCCGCGGCGATATGGCTGGGTGCGGTGTACGGAATCGTGGCAGGACCGACCCGATGAGGAGCGCAACATGCCGTACCGGGAATTAACATTCCGATCACAGGGCGTCACGTGCAGTGCGTGGCACTTTCGCGGCCGGGGCGACGGTTCACAGGTATGCCCCGTCGTGATCATGGCGCACGGTTTCGGTGGAACCAAGGACTCCGGTCTGCAACCGTTCGCGGAGAAGTTCAGTGCCGCCGGGTTCGACGTGTTGGCGTTCGATTACCGCGGCTTCGGCACCTCCGAAGGTGAACCGCGGCAGTCTATTTCGATCGCACGACAGGAGCAGGACTACCAGGCGGCCGTCGCCTTCGCCAAGACGCTGCCCGGGGTGGATCCAGACCGCATTGTGCTCTGGGGTGTCTCGATGTCCGGTGGGCACGTTTTGCGGGTGGCCGCGGGACGAGACGACATCGTCGCGCTGATCGCCATGACTCCTTTGACGGATTCGCTGGCCACTGGCGCCGCCGTGCTCAAGCAGTACAAGCTGGGTTTGGCCCTGCGCACGACCGTCGACGGCGTACGCAGCCGCTGGGCGGTGTCGCGCGGACGTAAACCAGTGTTGATGAAACTTGCCTCCCGCCCCGGTGAACATGGCGCGCTGTCACTGGACGGGGCCTATGAAAACTACTTGTCAATCGCCGGTCCGTCGTGGCGCAACGAAGTGGATTCCGCGGTCGGACTTGAACTCGCCAAGATCAAGACCAAAGCGGCCGCGAAGAATCTGCGGGCTGCACTGTTGATCCAGATCGCCGACTTCGACCGGTTCGTGCCGGCATGGTCGATAGCCAAGACTGCCGTACACGGGCGAGCGCAGGTGCATCACTACCCGTGCGATCACTTCGACGTGTGGCCCGGGCACGACTGGTTCGGGCAAGCGTCCAACGACCAGATCGCCTTTCTGGAAAGAGTATTGGAGCCGACACGACTGCCGGTCTGAGAAGGCATCAGGGGGGTCATCGACACCGGAGGGCCACATTGCAGAAAGCAGTACCGATAGGTATACAGTATGTACTACCCGGTCATCCTTCGATGGTTGCCGTATTACGAAGGGACAGCCCCGATGACCACCGACGGCAGCGCGGTCGCCGAGCGGCCGATCGCGTCGAGCGAGCCGGTGCTCTATGACGTCTCAGACACCGGCGTGGCGGTGATCACCCTCAACCGCCCGGAGCGCCGCAACGCCTGGGGCGGGGGGATGACGGATCGCTTCTTTCGCTACGTCGAAACCGCCGAAGCCGACAAACACGTCCGCGTTATCGTGATGACCGGCAATGGGGACGCCTTCTGCGTCGGCGCGGACATGGGCGATCTGGGTTCGATCTCGTCTACCACCGTCGAGTCCGCCCGCGAGACGGATGTCCGTTCCCTGGTTGCCGAGAAACACCCATACTTCCTGACCCAGCTGCGCAAACCGGTGATCACAGCGATCAACGGCTCGGTCGCCGGCATCGGCCTGTCGTTGGCGTTGATGTCCGATGTCCGGTTCGCGGCGGCCGGCGCCAAGTTCACCACCTCGTTCGCGCGGCGGGGACTGGTCGCCGAGTACGGCATCTCCTGGATCCTGCCGCGGCTGGTTGGTTGGGGCGCCGCCACCGATCTGCTGCTATCCGGCCGCACCTTTTTGGCCGAGGAGGCGCTCGCGCTGGGTCTGGTCAAACAAGTCGTGCCACGCGCGCAGTTGCTGGACCGCACCCTGGCCTACGCCGACGACGTGGCCCGCAACTGCGCGCCCAACTCACTAGCCGTGATGAAGCAGCAGCTGTACGCCGACGCCGGTCTGCCCATCGTGGAGACCAGCGTCAGGGCCGAGCAGCTGATGCACGAATCGATGACTCGTCCCGACTTCATCGAGGGCATCACCGCATTCTTTCAGAAGCGGCCGCCGAATTTTCCGCCCTTGACAGCCCCGGAGACACAAGATTGCGAGGAGGTCCGTCATGACGACGTTGGAATACCGAGCGATTGACGTCGACAACCACTACTACGAACCGATCGACTCGTTCACCCGGTACCTGCCCAAAGAGTTCAAGCGCCGTGGTGTGCAGATGCTGCGCGATGGCAAACGCACCTGGGCGGTCATCGGCGAACGAATCAACCAATTCATCCCAAACCCGACCTTCGATCCCATCATCGAGCCTGGATGCCTGGATCTGTTGTTCCGCGGCGAGATTCCCGAGGGCGTCGACCCGGCCTCACTGATGAAGGTGGACCGCCTGGAGAACCATCCCGAATACCAGAACCGGGATGCCCGGGTGAAGGTGATGGACACCCAGAACCTCGAGACGGTGTTCATGCTGCCCACCTTCGCCTGCGGTGTGGAGGAGGCCCTCAAGCACGACATTCCCGCGACGATGGCGTCGGTGCACGCCTTCAACGAATGGCTGGACGACGACTGGGGTTTCGACCGCCCCGACCACCGGGTCATCTCCGCGCCCATCATTTCGCTGGCTGATCCCGAAAAGGCAGTTGAGGAAGTCGAATTCGTGCTCGGTAGGGGCGCCAAAATTGTGCTGGTGCGACCTGCCCCGGTACCCGGGGTGGTCAAACCGCGCTCGCTGGGCGACCCGCTGCACGACCCAGTATGGGCGCGACTAGCTGAAGCCGGTGTACCGGTGGGCTTCCACCTCAGCGACAGCGGATATCTGGCGATCAACGCGCTGTGGGGCGGCAAGGCCACCTTCGAGGGGTTCGGCAAGAAGGATCCATTGGACCAGGTACTCCTCGACGACCGCGCGATCCACGACACGATGGCATCGATGATCGTGCACCAGGTCTTCAGCCGGCATCCGAAGTTGAAGGTCGCCAGCATCGAGAACGGCTCTTACTTTGTCTACCGGTTGATCAAGCGGCTGAAGAAGGCCGCCAACACCGCGCCTTACCACTTCAAAGAGGACCCGGTCGCGCAGTTACGCAACAACGTCTGGATCGCACCGTATTACGAGGACGATGTGAAGCTACTCGCCGAGACGATCGGGGTGGACAAGATCCTCTTCGGCTCGGACTGGCCGCACGGGGAGGGGCTGGCCGACCCGATGGCGTTCACGGCAGACATCCCGCAATTCCCCGAGTTCAGTGCCGAAGACACTCATAAAGTCATGCGCGACAACGCTCTTGATCTCCTCGGGGTGAACGTGCCGGTATCGGCTTAGTCGATGGGCGAATGGACGATCGGGGCGGTCCTCGACGCGGTCGCTAACGCGGTGCCAGATCGGCTGATGTCGGTCTGCGGTACCCGGCGCAGCACCTTCGCACAGTCCACGGACCGGACCCGCCGACTGGCGAACTTCCTGGCGGCCAAGGGATTCGGTGCTCACACCGAGCGCGAGCAGTTGGCCAACTGGGAGTGTGGACAGGACCGGGTCGCGCTGATAATGCACAACGACCTGTATCCCGACATGGTGATCGCCTGCCTCAAGGCGCGGGTAGTACCCGTCAACGTCAACCATTACTACACCCCGCGTGAGGTCGCTGATCTGCTGGCCTACGTCAAGCCACGCGGCGTTATCTACCATCGTGCGTTGGGCGCCAAGTTCGCCGACGTGCTGCCCGGCGAGGGCAGCGGACTGCTGATCTCGATCGACGACGGTAGCGACCTCCCTGAGCTACCTGACGCTGTAACACTCGAAGATGCTTTGGCGCAAGGCAATTCCGATCATACCCACACGCCGTCACCGGATGATTTGCTGATGATCTGCACCGGCGGCACGACCGGGCGCCCGAAGGGGGTGCTGTGGCGGCAGGCCGACATCTATGTATCGTCGATGAACGGCGCCGACCACTCTGAAGTCGCCGAGATCCATCAGCGCGTGCAGAACGCCGGAGCACCCTGGTTCGCGGTGTCTCCGCTGATGCACGCCGCCGGCATGTGGACCGCCTTCTCGGCGATCCTGAACGGGCAGACCGTCGTTCTCTACGACACCCGGCAGAGGTTCGACCCAGCCACGGTGCTGGCGATTGCCGAACGCGAGAAAGTGGGACTGATGACGATGGTGGGTGACGCCTATGCTGCACCGATCGTCGAGGAACTCGGGCGACGCGACTACGACCTGTCTAGCCTGTTCGCCATCGGTACCGGTGGCGCGGCCACCAATGTCAAACACCAACGGGCCCTGCTGGAATACTTACCGCACATCACCGTGATCAACGGCTACGGCTCCTCGGAGACCGGGAACATGGGCTTCGGGCACAGCAAGCAGGACACCCAGACCGACACCTTCACGATCCGGTCCGGCGGGCTGGTGTTGTCGGAGGACTACGCCCGATTCTTGGCACCTGGCGACCCGCAGGTCGGCTGGGTGGCCCGCACGGGCCGAATTCCGTTGGGCTACTTCGACGACGAGGCCGCGACCATCAAGACGTTTCCGGTGGTAGAGGGACAGCGGGTGGTGATCTCCGGTGACCGGGCCGCCGTCGACGCCGATGGCGCGTTGCGACTGTACGGTCGGGATTCGCTGGTGGTCAACACCGGCGGCGAGAAGGTGTTCGTCGAGGAGGTCGAGGAGGTGTTGCGCGCCCACCCGGCCATTGCCGACGCGTTGGTGGTCGGCCGCGATAGCGAGCGGTGGGGGCAAGAGGTGGTGGCGCTCGTCGAAGTGCGCGATGGAGCCGACACAGCCGGCGATTCGCTGCGGGAGCACTGCAACGCCCAATTGGCTCGGTTCAAGACGCCGAAGGCCTATATCGTGGTGGACAAGGTGCGCCGGCTAGGTAACGGCAAGGCGGACTACCGGTGGGCCAGAGAACAGGCCATGAACACGGCAAGGATTCACCGATGACGCAGCCCGCCCCCCGAAACGTCATCGATTGCTTGGTCAACGTCCATTTCGGCGAGACCGAGACACAACCCGAATTCATGAGGCGGGTCCGCGACGATTACTTCAAGGGCCCCCAGTCGATGTTCGACCCGGTGGAGCTCCCCGAGTTGCTCGACGAGATGGACCAACACGGCGTCCGCAAGGCCATTCTGATGGACAACCTGGCTAAGCCGTCTGTCACCGCCCGCAAGTTCGTCGAGGCCCGCGCGGACCGCTTCGCACTCGCCATGGGTGGTGTGAATCTGTTGCGTCCAGTGGCCTCGCTGCGCGAGCTGACGGCCGCGGCCGCGGACCTGCCGGTTGCCTATGCCGTTGTGGGACCGAGCTTCTGGGGGGACGGGCAATACCCGCCGAGCGATGCCGTCTACTACCCGCTGTATGCCAAGTGCGCCGAACTGCAGCTGCCGCTCTGCGTCAACACCGGCATCCCGGGTCCGCCGATCCCGGGCGAGGTGCAGAACCCGATTTATCTGGACCGGGTATGCGTGCGTTTCCCGGAACTCAAGTTGTGCATGATCCACGGCGCGGACCCATGGTGGGACACCGCGATCCGAATGCTGATCAAATACCGCAACCTGCGCCTGATGACCTCGGCGTGGTCTCCGAAGCGGTTGCCGGACAGCCTCATCCACTACATGCGCACCCGTGGCTCCGGCAAGGTCATCTTTGCTTCGGACTGGCCGGTGCTGCGCCAGCATCGGGTGGTGCCCGAGGCCAACGCGCTGGATCTGCCCGCGCAGGCTCTGGACAACTACCTCCACAACAACGCCGACAAGTTTTTCTTCAGCACTGACGAGGACCAGGAGCCCTGAATAATGGATCGCTATGAATTGCGCCGGGTCGACTACAGCCTGACCGACGACCACAAGGCCCTGCAGTCCGCTTACCGGCAGCTGCTGGAAACCCATTGTCCGATCGAAACAGTCTGGGCTGCACAGGAAACCGGGTTTGATAAGAGCCTGTGGGAGCGGCTGTGCGCGACCGGCGCGACGTCGATGGCGGTGGGGGAGTGCGCCGGTGGTGACGGCGCGACGCTGGTCGACCTTGCGTTGGTGGCAGAGGAGCTGGGCCGGGTACTGGCGCCGGTGCCGTGGATCGAGCATGTCTGCGCAGCGCGGCTGGCCGAACGTCTCGGGGTCGCCAGAGCGGATTTGGCCGACGCGGTCCAAGGCAGCCGGATCCTGGGACTCGACGCCTCGCCGGAGCCCGCTGCCGGATCACGGCTGATCGCGTCGGCGGCGATAGCCGACGGCCTCGTTGTCACCGACGGCGACGAGGTGGTGCAGCTGACATTCGCCACCAGGCCGGCGCGGGTGCCCAACCTTGGGCAACTGCCAATGGCCTGGGTGGACCCTGGTGCGGCGGATTCGCGCACCGTCCTGGGCGCCGGGCCGGAAGCGGTTGCAGCCTACCGTCGCGCGGTCGACGAATGGCGTGTGCTGACCGCTGCCGCGCTAGCCGGACTGGTTGAGCAGACGATGACGATCGCTGCCGAGTTCGCCAAGACCCGCTATACCCTTGGCGTCCCGATCTCGACGCTGCAGGCGATCTCGCACCCGCTGGCCAATATGGCGATCGTTGTGCAGGGCGGCCGCAACCTGGCCCGGCGGGCAGCGTGGTTCTTAGACAACGAACCCGGCGAGCGGCCCGAACTTCCCGGCTGTGCTTTTGTTTTCATGGCCGAGGAGGCGCCGAAGGCGGCGACCATGGCGGTGCATATCCAGGGCGGTCTCGGGGTATCCGTCGAGGCCGCCGCGACGGCGTATCTGGTGCGGGCCCGCGGCTGGGCATTGGCCGGTGGTGATCCGGGTGTGACGGCCAAACAGCTCGGGCGGCTCGTCGCCGAGCGGGAAAGCGCATAAGCAATGGATTTCGCACGAGTAGAACTTGACGAAGGCGACCAGGCTTTCCTGGCCGAAGTCCGCGCGTTTCTCGCCGACCACGTCACAGACGAGGTGCGTCGCCGTGACCGCGAGACCGGAGACAACTTCGATGAGGGTGTCCACCTGGCAATCGGCGGCGCCGGATACCTAGAGAAAGAGTGGAAGCCGTTGGCCGAGGGGGGATTCACCCGGGTGCGGCGACGGATCTGGGAGCTGGAGAAGCGCCGGGTGCACACACCGTGGGTCACCTGGGGGACCACCGCGATGGTGGCACGCGCTGTGGCCGCGTTCGGCAAGCCCGAGCTCGTCGACGAGGTGATGCCCAAAGTCTTCACCGGTGAAGTCCGGATGTGCCTAGGCTACACCGAGCCCGAGGGCGGCTCTGACGTCGCGACCTGCAAGACCCGGGCGGTACCGGAGGCGGACGGGTCGAGCTGGATCATCAACGGCGCCAAGATGTTCACCACCGGCGCACACAACTGTCAGTACGTCTTCCTGATCACCAACACCGACCCAGGCGCGCGGAAACACAAGAGTCTAACCATGTTTCTGGTTCCGCTCAATTTGCCCGGCATCGAGATCCGCGGCATCCGCACGGTCGACGGCGACCGGACCAACATCGTCTACTACAGCGACGTCCGGGTTGACGACAAGTATCGGCTCGGCGAGGTCAACGGGGGCTGGACGGTGCTGCGCGGACCGTTGGACGCCGAACACGGCGCGGTAGCCGCCGCACCGGACGGTTTGCAGGACGTCGCGATCATGCAACACCAGACCGGGTTCATGTCGGCGGCCGTGGACGCTGTCGCTGCCAAGGCGGGACAGCGCGGGCCGGACGATTCACGGGGCATCGACGACGGATCGGTGGCCTACCGGCTAGGTCGCAGCGCGGCCCGGCTGGAAGCGGCCCTGTCGACTCCAGGCATCTTTGGGCGGGTAGCGCAGGCGCAGACCATGCGCGATATCGGACCCGATCTGATGGATATCGCCGGACCGGCGTCGGCGCTGCCAATCGAGGCCGAGGGCGCGGCCGATAATGGAACATCGGAATATCTCTACCGATTCGCCCCGCTGGCCGGAATTTACGGCGGAACCCTGGAAGTGTTCCGCAACATGATCGCCCAACATGTGCTGGGACTGGGCAAAGCAAGCTATGCGCCGCCGGCGCAGAAAGTTTCCTGACCGTCCGCGGGTCAGCCGCGCAGTGCCAGGTCGGCGTACTTCCCCGCGCGGACAATCGCATACGAGCGCCAAAGCTGTCGTTGCATCGAGTCGAATACGTGGTCGGTGATGCTTTTGGCCAGCTCGAGTTGCGTTCCGGTCATTGATGCCGGCGCCGCCATCTCGATAGAGCCAGTAGTGCTGCCGCCGTCGTCCGGCGGGTCGTGCCGACCGGCGAGATAATCCAGCCTGCCCCCGGTTTCAGCCTCCGCGGCGAGCGCAAGCGGTTGCGTCTGGGCGAAAAACTCCTCGCCGGTGGATTCCAGGGCAACCAGCATCCACCAACGCAGGACCGGATCCTTGTGTCGCAACGCAATTTTGGCGAACTCCATCATGTTCTGCCGATGCAGATCCATGTCGGCGTCGAAGAACAGCCACTCCAGTGCTTGGCTGGCCGTGTGGTTGAGCAGCTGATCGAGGCCGAGCGCATCCCAGTCCGAGAGAAACAGCTGGCTGTGCCGAGACAACCGCGACGCCCAAGCATTGACCGCACGTTCCTCGGCGGATGCCGGCTGGGCGAAAGTCAAGGCGTACTTGGTCAGATCGCGGTACCCCAGGATATCCATCACCCACATCGGGATGAACTGGCGAAGCTTTTCCGCAGCGCCCTGTTGGTCGCTGCGCAACCACTCGTAGAACGGGTGTGCGCGCAGCCTGTCCTTGTGCTGCTCGATGTGACGCAGCAACTCGGTGTCGTGCTCGTCGCGCGGATTGATCACCAGCGCCGGCGCGGTCCAATCGGCGCGGGCCAGCAGGGGTAAGCTCGGGCGCTGGGGCACCGTCCCGGCGTCCAGGTAAGTCGTTGCGTAGTGCAAGAATCCGTCAAAGATGTTATCGAAGATGCCGAACATCCGTTGGCATGCCTCGCTGGCCAGCTCACGGCGCGCGGGGTCGAGCACCACCGTCTCGAACACGCCCTCGGTGTTCCCGACGTGCCCGGTTTCCAGGTCCAGATGGTAGGGACCGAAGTAGCGATACTCGAGTCCGGTGCGGCGCGACAACACGGCCGCGACTCGGGCGGTGTGGCTGAGCAGGACATGTCCGGTAGCCTCGCCGGCCTCGGAGTGGCCGAAACGGATCAGCGCATCGTCGCCGTCGTCGACGACAAGCCGGATGAACTCGATTCCGCTGCGCCGGAATGGTTCCTGATCCGCAGACAGGAACAGCCACCAGAGCATGTCACCGGTGCGCCACCCCAGCTGCGCATCCAAATCGAGCTTTCGCCAGTCCTCCAAGAACATCTTCGAGTGCTTCTCGTCTTCGAGCGTGCCAAGGTTGATCACCCACTCGAACTCGTCGTGCGGTTCAGGAAATCGCAGCACCCAGCGGTTCATGTCCCGGAATTGCATGATGAAAAGCGCTCCGGCCGGTCCGATGGCCAGCCGGTCTTGGGCCGGCACACGGTCGTTGGCCAACCACTCGAAAAAGGCGTGTTCGCGCACCGCCTGTTGTTTCGCATCCCGCAGTTGCATCACATGTTTCATCGCAAGGTCTTTCTTGGAGTGGGCCCGGCAAACTTCGCAAACTTCGACACACCCCCACGAAAATCGCCGAGCAGCGGATTGTCCACAGGCTTTTCGAAGGTGTGCTAATTATACTCCCGTCCAGTAGGATTGAGCCGCATGTCGGCCATACTTGGGGTCGCGGGGGCTTCTTGCGGGGGCGACCAGCGGGTCGGGTGCCGGTTTGAAATATGACCTGAGTCGTCTCGGGGACGGAGGATCTCGACGAGATGAATGGTGCGGGCGAGGTGGGCAGCGTGCGCACCGCAGCGAGCCGCAATAACACGGTCGCACAGGAAGCGATCGATTCGATGCTCGCCGGGGGTGCGAGTGGTCGCGACGCGGCGTTGCTCCGTGCGGTGTTCGCACAGGCCGGGGTTGGGGTCGGGATCTCCGACATCACCGGCAGGATTCTAGTGGTCAACACCGCCTTCGCGGAGATGTTCGGTTACGACACGGAAGAATTCGTCAATACGTTCAAGGTCACCGACCTCACCCATCCCGACGACACCGCCGAAGTGTGGGAGCAGTACGGGGCGTTGATGCGGGGCGACGTAGAGATGGTCAGCCTCGAAAAACCGCATCTGCACCGCGACGGGCACACCATCTGGAACATCGTCAACGTGTCGCTGATCCGGGACGCCAGCGGCGTGCCGATTTACACCCTGGCGGTGTTTAGCGACGTGACCGACCGTCATCAGCTAGAACAGCAACTGCGTCATCAAACTCTGCACGACCCCTTGACCGGGTTGCCCAATCGCCGACAGTTCTTCGATCGACTCAGCTCTGCCTTCGAGGACCCGCATTCTCGGGTCGGCGTCTGCTACGTCGATCTGGATGGCTTCAAGGACGTCAACGACACCCTCGGTCATGACATCGGCGACAAGCTGCTGGTCAGCGTTGCCGAGCGGCTGGCGCTGTGCCTGCAACGACCCCACCAGCTTGTCGCGCGGCTGGGCGGCGACGAGTTTGTCTTCCTGTTGCCGGAACCGGCATCGCACGAAGTCACCGACCTGGCTGACTCTGTACTGCGGGTCCTCGAGGCACCCTTCGATATCGACGGAAATCCGATCACGGTTTCTGCCAGCGTGGGCGTGATGGAACAGGAAGTTTCCATCATCTCCGAAGCCGACCTGATGAAAGGGGCCGACGTAACGCTAGCGCGCGCAAAGCAATCCGGCGGCAACCGGTGGGCGGTCCACGATCGACATCAGGAAAACACGCCGATGCACTGGGCGTTGGATCGCGGCGAATTCCGGCTCGTCTACCAGCCGATCGTGCGACTTGCCGACAACTGCGTCGTGGGCGCCGAGGCGCTGCTGCGGTGGGAGCACCCCACGCTGGGGACCCTACTGCCGGATCGATTCATCAACCTCGCCGAACGCGACGGCATGATCGTTCCGCTCACGACGTTTGTGGTCGAGCAAGCCTGCCGCCACTTGCATGACTGGCGCAAAGATCAGAGTGTCGACTCCCAACTATTCGTCAGCGTCAACGTTGCCGTCCGCAACGTATGCGACCCGGGGTTCATCTCGGTGGTCAAGAATGCACTGGTAAGCGCCAATCTGCCGCCGCACGCGTTGCAGCTGGAGCTGACCGAGAACGCGGTCCTCGGCAAGGACGAGACATCGTTGCGACGGCTGCAGCAACTGTCTGCCTTGGGTGTATCGATCGCGATCGACGATTTCGGCACCGGTTTTTCCAGCCTGGCTTACTTGCGTGAGCTGCCCGTCGACGTGGTCAAACTGGCCGGCGAGTTCACCAAGAATCTCGGTGGCAACATCCAAGGCCGGCTGGCCGACGAACAGATCACCCGAGCGATGATCGATCTGGCGCATACGCTCGGCCTCACCGTGACCGCGGAGCAGGTCGAGACAGCCAGCCAAGCTGCTCGGTTGCGGACCCTGGGCTGCGACGCCGCGCAGGGCTGGCACTTCGCCAGGCCGATGCCCTCGGAGTTCTTCAACCGTTAGAACACCGCTGCGTGGTCGGGGACCGGCGCGTCAAGAAGCCTTTGAGAACTTTCCAAGTCTGCGGCGGCAGCATTGCGGTCAGATCGCGGCAACCGGTCGCGCTGAGGCACACTGCCGACCAAACAGGGAGGGACGAATTGACCGTCGCCGCCAACGCTACTTCGGTCGCCGAATTCCGGCACTCGTCCCAAGGACGCACAATCGGTTATTGCGCGGCACTCGCATTGACCGCGGGTTTTGTGAATGCCGTTGCGCTGCTTGTCTTTGCCGTTCCGGTCGGCAATCTCACCGGTTTGACCACCCAGATCGGGATGGACACCGCCCACCCGTGGCTCTACGAGAGTCACGTACTCATCGCGATCCTGCTGGGATTTCTGATGGGGGCCGCCGGTGCAGGAGCGCTGCTCGCGCACACCCAGGCCGCACAGCGTGCGCGTCATGCCCGCGTCCTGATGGTCGAGGCCGTGCTTTTGCTGATTGCGGCCGGAGGCGCCCAACTGGGTGCGGTGCAGGCACAAATCGACAGACTTGGCATCGAGCAGACCGCAGTTCAAGCGTTGTTGGCCGCGGCCGCACTCGGTCTTCAGAACGGACTGACGTCGAGCTTCCGCGGAATGGCGATCCGCACCACCCACTTCACCGGTACCGTCACCGACCTCGGCCTGATCCTCGGTCGCAGCCGTCGGCACGGGATCGACAAGTGGAAGGTCGCGGTGCTCTCGGTGACGCTGCTGCTGTTCCTCGCCGGCGCAGCGGCGGGGATCCTCGCCGGCACCTGGCTGGGCGGAAATGCGCTGCTGGTTCCTGCCGCGATCTGCGTGGCGGTGGCCGCCGCGAATGTGCTGCACAACCGCGGACACCTTGCCTTCCCCTCGCGAGCAGACGCAAAAGCACCCCAAAACGCGCAGATCTAGGGGCTTTTGCGTCTGGTCGCGGCTCAGGTGGTGAGCACGCACGCGGCTGCCGTGCCCGGTGCGCCGTACAACTGGGTGAAGCCGACTCTCGGCTCGCCGGGGACCTGACGGTCGCCGGCCTGGCCGCGCAGCTGGCGGACTATCTCGTGAATCTGGCGCAGACCTGACGCGCCGATCGGCTCGCCGTTGGCGATCAAACCGCCGTCGGTGTTGACCGGAATCGGGCCGCCGATCTCGGTTGCGCCGTCGGCCAACAACTTCTCCTGGTCGCCGTGCGCGCAGAAGCCACACTCTGCCATGTGGATGATCTCGGCACCGGCGTCGGTGTCCTGCAACTGGATCACATTGACGTCGTCGGGGCCGATGCCGGCCTTCTCGAACGCGGCGCGCGCCGCGTATACGGTGGGAGCCACGTCCTCCTCGACCGGGGCGAAGGTGGTGTTTACCTCGTAGGCGCCGTACTTGCGGGTGCGGACCTCGACGGCCCTGAGATAGACCGGCTTGTCGGTGTACCGGTGGGCGACGTCGGCGCGGCACATCACCACCGCGGCCGCGCCCTCGTCGGGTGCGCAGAACATGTATTGGGTGAGCGGGTAGTTCAGCATCGTCGAGTTGAGGATGTCTTCCTCGGCGATCGACTTGCGCCGGAACGCGTTCGGGTTCAGCGCGCCATTGCGAAAGTTCTTGGCGGCCACCCGGGCCAGGGTGCGCTGGGAGATGCCGTGGTCGTTTAGGTATCGGTTGGCCTTCATGCCGAAGAACTGGGTGGTGAGGTACTGGCCGTTCTCGGCGTACCAGCGGGGCATCCCGACTAAGGCCGGGTCCTCGGTGAACGCGCCGCGCGGGTGCTTGTCAAGCCCGACGGCAATGCCGATGTCGTAGTCGCCCAACCGGATTCCGTCGGCGCAAGCCTTTGCGGCGCTGGCCGCGGTGGCACAGGCGTTGAAGACGTTGGTGAACGGTATCCCGGACAACCCGACCATCCCCACGATGGCGTCCGGGTTGGCCACCGTCCAACTGCCCCCGGCGGCGGCCTGGATGTCGCTCCAGTGCACGCCGGCGTCGGTGATGGCCGAGACGATCGCGTCGACACCCATCTGCATCGCGGACTTCCCGTCGAACCGGCCGAAGGGATGCAAACCCACGCCGATGATGGCCACATCGTTCACGGAGCGACACCTTCCCGCCGAGATTCGGTGCAAGCTATGCGGACAGACCTGTCTATACTACTGTAACCATTACCGTTGAGCGTTCCGAAAGCGCCCGCGGCCGGGAGGAGTCGCGCCGCGTGACCACGTTGATAGAGATCACCGGCCAGCCTTGGCCGGTGCGCGGCAAGATTCGCCGACGCATTGTGAAAGCCGCTGCGAGAGGGGCGTCTCGATGACCACGACGGCGGTAATGTTCGACCCGTTCTCCGAGGAGTTCTTCAACAACCCCTACGAGACCTACCGCCGGATGCGCGCGGAAGCCCCGGTGTATTACAGCGTGGAGTACGACTTCTACGCGCTGACCCGGCACGAGGACGTGGCGGCCGCGTTCAAGGATCACCAGACCTACTCGTCGGCCTATGGCGTCGACCTCGCCCAGGTGCGCACCGGTCAGGTCGCTGAGCACGGATCGATCATCGCGATGGATCCGCCGGCCCACCGCCGGATGCGCGGCTTGCTCAACAAGGTGTTCACCCCGCGTGCCATTCAAGCGGTTCGGCCACTGGTGACCGAGTCCGTTGACAGGCATCTCGCGGCGCTGAACCCGGCTGGCTTCGACTTCGTCCAGGACTTCTCGGCGCTGTTTCCGGTCGACGTTATGACCGCGCTGCAGGGCGTGCCCGAGCCGGATCGCCAACAGATCAGGATCTGGATCGACGACTTGCTGCACCGTGAACCTGGCCAGGTCGAAGCGAGCGAGGGCGGCATCAAGTCGGCCATCGACATGTCCGTCTACTACTACCGGCTGATCAAAGCACGACGTGAGGATCTGGGTGACGATCTGCTGAGCAGGCTGATCCAATCCGAGATCGAGCGCGACGACGGCCAGATGGAGCCGCTGAACAATCTCGAGATCACAGAATTCGCAACGTTGTTGGGTGGTGCGGGCGCCGAGACCGTCACCAAGTTGCTGGGCAATGCCGCAGTGGTATTCGCGTGCAACCCAGATCAGTGGCGGAAATTGCTGGACGACCGCAGCAAGATAGGGTCGGCGGTCGAGGAGCTGCTGCGCTATGAGGCTCCGTCTCAGTACAACGTGCGGCGTTCGATGCGCGAGGTCACCTTGCACGGCGTGACGATCCCGGCCGGCAAACCGGTGTTTTTGGTGGGCGCCTCGGCGAATCGGGATCCCGAAGTCTGGACCGACGCAGATACCTTCGAGGTGGACCGCGACCGTACCCAGGCGCAGAACCTGGGGCTGGGCTACGGGATTCACAGCTGCCTGGGTGCCGCCTTGGCTCGCTTGGAGAGCACAATTGCGCTGGAGCGGATGCTCGATTTCATGCCGGGCTACCAGGTTGACTGGGCCGGTTGCAAGCGGGTCAACATGCAGAACGTGGCCGGGTGGAGCAACGTACCGGTGCGGGTGCTGCGCTAACCGGTGTCGCGGCGCCACACCAGAGTGCTCTGTGTGACGCGGCCCGTCGCAGACGTCTGCGTCGCCGACAGTGTCAATCGGTCGCCGTCGATCCTGGCATGCCGAATCTGCGGCTGGTGCAACAACTCTGGCATGGTCGAGATCATAACGCGGTGACATACCTCTGCCGCGGCTTCGTCGACGTCGAATCTGCCGCCATAGGAGACGAATTGCGAGTGGTCGCCCGGCGTCAACTGGGCCGACATATGGCCGTCGCTGGTGTAAAGGATCAACCCCGACGGCTTCTCCCCGAACGGGTAGCGCACCTCGTCGGTGCCGTCGGAGCGGGATATGAACGACTCCAGCCGCCAACCGCCCAGCAGCCCTTCAGCTAACCTGTTCACCCGGTTGACCATACCGAATCAATTACAGTAACGTCCACGTTCATGAGCGGTGTGCTCGCGCAGTGATGGTTGCCCAGCCCGGCGCCGAATTAAAGATCGATGGGGGCATCCCCATGGAGTTGGCGCGCGTGCCCGCGGTGGCCGCCGAGCTGCAACGGCGCGGCTACGACGGCGCCTGGACTGGGGAGATCAACCACGATCCGTTCCTACCCATGCTGCTCGCGGCCGAGCACACCTCCACGATCGAGATAGGCACTAGCATTGCGGTGGCTTTCGCTCGCAACCCGATGACCGTCGCCAACGTCGCCTGGGACCTGCAGGCCTACTCCGGTGGTCGATTCATCCTGGGTCTGGGCACCCAGATTCGGCCGCACATTGAGAAGCGGTTCAGCATGCCGTGGAGCCGGCCGGTGGCCAGGATGCGCGAGTTCGTCGCGGCGGTGCGGTCGATCTGGGACTGCTGGCAGTACGGGACCCGGTTGCGTTTCGAGGGAGAGTTCTACACCCACAAGATCATGACGCCGATGTTCACCCCAGAGCGTTTGACCTGTTCGGTACCAAAGGTTTTCATTTCTGCCGTCGGTTCGGCAATGACGGAGATGTGCGGCGAGGTCACCGACGGTCTGATCGCCCACGCCTTCACCACGCGCCGGTACCTGCGGGAGGTGACGCTGCCGGCGCTAGAGCGCGGGGCCATGCGCGCCGGACGCGACCGCGGTGATGTCGCGGTGGCGTGTCCGGTGTTCGTGGTAACGGGCCGCACCGAGGGCGAAATGGTCGCCGCGTCCACCGCAGTCCGCAAGCAGATCGCCTTCTACGGGTCCACGCCGGCGTACCTGAAGGTGCTCGATCTGCACGGCTGGGGCGACCTGCACGCCGAGTTGCATCGGTTATCCCGGCAGGGTGAATGGGACACAATGGCCGAGTTGATCGACCACGACGTGCTAGAAGCCTTCGCTGTCGTCGCGCCCGCCGACGAACTGGCACCTGCTCTGCGTGCCCGCTGCGCAGGTGCGGTAGACCGGGTGATGCCGGCACTTCCGTCGTCACTGCCCGCCGAGACGGTTGTCTCGATCCTGCAACAGATACGCCAGGCGGAGGTCGGTCATGGATAAGGTGCGGCCCTCGGCGTGATCGAGAGCTGAGGGCGCGCCGAACGTCGCGCCCGTGGCTCCTTACCATGACCGTCGCGCCGGCGTGGCGCTGGTTGGCGAGGTCAGGGATTGGCTGCTTGCTCCCGTGCCCAGCGGTAATCCGCCTTGCCCGACGGACTTCGCTGGATGATGTCGCGGAACACGATCGCCTTCGGAAGCTTGTAGCGCGCCAACGAGTTTGCGGTATGCGCAATCAATTCGGCGGCCTCGGCGCTGGCGCCCTCGGCGAGCGCGACCACGGCCACCACTTCCTGGCCCCAGCGCTCGCTGGGGCGTCCGGCGACCACCACGTCGGCGACCGCGGGATGCGAGGCGATCGCGGCCTCGACCTCCTCGGCGAAGATCTTCTCGCCGCCGGAGTTAATGGTCACCGAGTCGCGGCCCAGCAGTTCGATGTGGCCATCGTCGCGGTGCCGGGCCCGGTCACCGGGGATGGCATAGCGCAAACCGTCGATGACCGGAAAGGTCGCGGCGGTCTTGGTGGCATCGCCCTTGTAGCCCAGCGGAACATATCCGCGTTGCGCCAGCCAGCCGAGGCCGTCGTGGCCCGGCGCCAGGATCGAGGACAGGTCCTCGGCGGCCACGAAAGTGTCCGGCCCGGCGTTGAAGGTGCCGGTCGATACCGACCCCGACATCGACATGTGGTGCATCTGGGCGCCGGTCTCCGACGACCCGACGCCGTCGATGATGATTGCGTTCGGCAGCACCTCGATCAGTCGCTGCTTGACGTAGGGCGTCAGCAGCGCCCCGCCGTTGGCGATCACGGCCAACGACGACACGTCGGCGATGCGCTTGTCGATGGCATTGACCAGCGGGCGCGCGATCGCATCGCCGACCACGGTGGTCACCATCACCTTCTCTCGCTCGATGGTGCGGACCACGTCGTCGGCGTCCATCCGGTCCACGACCGTCGGGAACACCACCGACTGTCCGGTGGTGATCGCGGTCATCACACTCCACTGCGCGGCGCCGTGCATCAATGGCGGGAGGACCATCAACTTGCTGCCCGGACCTGCGGTCACCCGTGCCACCACGTCGTCGACGGAGCGTACGGGTTGGCCGGTGACCAGGTCGCGGCCGCCGAAGGAGGTCATGAAAATGTCGGCCTGTCGCCATAGCACGCCCTTCGGCATCCCGGTGGTGCCACCGGTGTAGAGCACGTATAGATCGTCGGGCGAATGTTGCACCGGCGGGGCTTCGGGGCCCGCGGATGCCAGTGCTACTTCGTAATCGACTGCGCCGTCCAGCAATTCGTTACCGGAATCGTCGGAAATCTGGATCAGCACCCGCAGCTGGGGCAGGTCGGGCAGGATTTCGGCGACCCGTGGCGCGAAGGTGGCGTGGTAAACAAGCGCGGTGGCATCGGCGTCGGCCAGCAGGTACTGAAGCTCGTTCTTGACGTAGCGGAAGTTGACGTTGAATGGCGCCACCCGGGCGGCGAAGGAGCCGAGCAACGCCTCGACGAACTCGTTGCCGTTGTAGGCGTAGATGCCTAGCAGGTCCTGCCCGACCTGGTGGCCGGCGATGTCGCAACGTTCGGTGTGGCAGCCGAGCCCGCGCGAATGCAGGTAATTGGCCAGTCGGTTGGACCGCTCGAGGATCTGCGCGTAGCTGAACCGCCGGTCGCCCTGGATGATCAGATCCCGATCCGGTATCGCGGCCACGACCGCGTCCAGGACGTTGGGAACCGTGAATTGTGTTGTGGTGTCGGTCATTTCTCTCTCACGGCTGGTGGGGTAGCAGGCGGACCATCAGGCCGCTGGCTTGGGTCAGCACCGTGCCGTCGGCCGCCGTCATGGTAGCCGCAATGAAAACCTTCCTGCCGTCGATATCGCTGATTTGGCCGCGGGCGGTCAGCGGTTCGTCGATCGGGGTGATCCGGCGGTAGTCCACATGCAGATAGGCGGTGCGGGTTGGGCGGATCTCGGCAGAGGTGACCACCATGCCGAATAGCCAGTCGTAGAGCAGCGGGATCATGCCGCCGTGCACGGCGTGATTGCCGCCGACATGGGCCTGGCTGAAGTGGCCCGCCATGCTCACGCCGCCGGGACCAGCATCGGTGAGTGTCCACGGCGGCAGCAACGGATGACCCAGCCCGGGCAGGCTGAGAACCCGGCCGGCCACGGCGTCCGCCTCTGGGACCTGGTGGCCGTCCAGCAGTGCGTACGCCTGTTCGAGGTGCTCGGCGGCGGCTGTCCACAGTGCGGGGTCCGGGCGCGTGGAGACCGTGAGATCGTGCAGCCTGCGGAGCGCGGCCACGTAGCGGTTCAGCTCCGGGGGTGCCTCCTCGACGGGTCTGATGTCGGGAAAGCCGCCGCGGTTGGGCGATGCCGTCTCTGTCATGCCGGCGGCCAGGTTTGCAGCAGGTCGTCGGTGGTGGTGATGGTGGCCAGCAGCGACAAGGTGTTGGCGATCACGGCCTCGCCGTACTCGGTCGGGATACCGGCCACCGCATCGCGTGGCACCACCACGCGGTAGGCGGCGTTGACCGCGTCCATCACGAAGTTGGGGATCGCGATGTTGAGGGAAACCCCGACTACCACGACGTTGGACACGCCGAGGTTGCGCAGCACCGCGTCCAGGTCGGTGCCGCCCATCGGCCCCACGCCGTGCCAGCGGGCCAGGACCAGATCCGTTGGTTCAGGGCCTAATTCGGGTAGCAACGTCGCACCAGGCGTCCCGGGGGTAATGTCCACTTCACCCTGACCGAGGGCGAAGATCTTGGCGTTGTGGTTGGAGCCCAGCCCGTCCGGTCGCTTCTGTACCAGGCAGTGCACCACGTGCACGCCGGCGGCACGCGCCGCGGGGAGCAGCCGGACGATATTGGGTAATGCCACCCGGCGTGCTTCCGCGGCAAGCATCCCCAGCCCGGCATCTGGGCCCATCACGGCGCCCTGGCATTCCTGGGTGACGACCGCGGTGCGTCCCGGCTCGACGAGGCCGGCGAGTCTGCTCGTCATCCCGGAGTCCCGACGCCGGCCGACCGCTCGAGCGAAGCGTCGGCCGGGACATCGTAGAACTGTGTCGCCCATTTCCGCAGCGCCATATAGCCTTTGGCATCCACCTTGGACAACGGCGGATGCTCCACGTACTTCTGGTAGCGCCAGATCTGCAGGTCGTCGAAGACGGTTGACAGGAATTGCTTTTCGATTACGTCACGCAGCTTGCCATCGGGTACCGGGGCGTCGTCGCCCGGCTGCCGCGGCCACCAGATCGAGTAGAACAGGTCCGAACAGTGGTCGTCGACCGGCGTGCAGGTGAAGATCAGCCGGTGATTCTGCGCGCCCTCGAACACGCTGATGGCGCCGCCGAGTCCGAACAAGTGGCTGTGAAACAGCAGTGCCAGATCGTTGGGATCGCCGCTGTGTGCGTCCGGCCAGCCGGCGGTGAACTGCCACTCGTGGTCGACGATGCGCCAGTCCAGCACCCGCGGCGTCACGGTCGAGTGGTGCACATACTCGAAATGCGCGCTGTCCGGTGCGTTTTCGGCGACAATCTGTGGATGCACCGGCTCACGTTCGGCGCGCCGGGAGAACTCTGGGTAGGCCCGGTAGTATGCCGCTGGATTCGTCTCGAACTGTGGGAACTTCGTGAATATGTCGGGCATTTCCCACTGCGGCTCCTTGCCGTCGGGGTGGTGCCAGACAAACACGCAGTCGTACTGTTCCCGAACCGGATACACCCGAAGCGTCAGCGCCTTGTTGGGGCGGTCCGGCTGGTAGGGGATGTAGCGGTTGGTGCCATCGGGACCCCAGCGCCAGCCGTGGAACGGGCACTGCACGCAGTCGCCGAGCACGGTGCCGCCGTGGCCGAGGTGGGCCCCGAGGTGTTTGCAGTGGGCTTCGAGCACGTGTAGTTCACCTGCCTCGTCGCGGTAGGCGACCAGATCCTCACTGAAGAAGTGCAGTGGCCGAACTTCGCCGACCGGGAACTCAGGTGACCATCCGACCATGAACCACCCGGTGACCTTCCAGGTGAAAGGGACCTTCACGTCGGCGCCTTTCGCGTGTGGGCTGATACTTAATCCATTACAGTATAGATTTCAGCTAAGTGGCAAGAGACCATCCGGCAAGGCGAGGAGCGACATGACCGCAGCCGCGGATGAACTCGAAGCGATACGCCAGCTCAAGGCCCGCTACTGGCGATTCGTTTACACAAAAGTCCTCGATGCCGGGCGCCGTGTGTTCACCTACGATGGAACATCTTGCGGGTGACCGGTGGACCCTGACTTCGACGTAATCGTGATCGGCGCCGGATTCTCCGGCCTGTACATGCTGCACCAGCTGCGCGAACTCGGGCTGCGCAGCCGGGCGCTGGAGATGGCCGACAACGTCGGTGGCACCTGGCTGGTCAACCGCTACCCGGGCGCGCGCTGCGACATCGAGAGCATCGAATACTCTTACAGCTTCTCCGAAGAGATTCAGCAGGAATGGGTCTGGACCGAATCCATGCCGGCCCAGCCCGAGATCGAGGCCTATCTGAACTTCGTGGCCGACCGACTGGACCTGCGCCGCGACATCACGTTCGGCGCCAAGGTGGTCGCGATGGACTTCGACGAAGACGCTGTGGTCTGGCGGGTTCGAACCGAAGCCGGGCAGACGTGCACAGCCTCGTTCGTCGTCGCCGCCTCGGGCATACTGTCGGTGCCGCTGGAACCTAACATCACCGGCCTGGCGTCGTTCACCGGGACGTCGCTGTCCACCAGCCGCTGGCCACACGAGGGCTTCGAGTTGACCGGAAAGCGGGTCGGGGTGATTGGCACCGGCTCCACCGGTGTGCAACTCATTCCGGTGGTGGCTCGGGAAGCTCAGCGGCTCTATGTGTTTCAGCGTTCAGCGCCCTATACGCTGCCCTGGCGAGTGCGGCGCTTCGAACCGGGCGAACTGGACCAGATGAAGGCAACTTATGGCGAGATTCGCGCTGCGCAACGCGAGCATCCGATCGGTGCCGCACGGCTCAGTGCGTTCTCGGTGCTGCTGGAGATGCTGGCCAGCCCGGCTCTGAAGTCGGCGACCCGGGAAGAACAACTGCGGGCCATCGAGGATAAAGGTGTTCTGGGCGCCTTGAATTGGAGTGACGTCTTCTTCGACATCGAGGCCAACCGGATGGCCGCCGCACTGTACGGTGAAGCGGTCGCGCGGATCGTCAAGGATCCGGCGACAGCAGCCGCGCTGGTACCTCGGCACCCGTTCGCCTGCAAGCGCCCGATCATCGACCAGGGTTACTACGAAACGTTCAACCGCGACAACGTCATTCTGGTCGACCTGCACGGTGACCCGATCCGCGCGGTCACACCTACCGGCATCCGGACCGCGCGCAACGAGTACGAACTGGACGTGATCGTCTACGCCACCGGATTCGACGCGATGACCGGAGCGTTGAGCCGCATCGACATTCGCGGCCGCGACGGGTTGTCGCTGGGCGAATTCTGGTCCGCGGAAGGACCGCTGTCCTACCTCGGGCTGGCGATCGCCGGATTCCCGAACCTTTTCACCATCCAGGGGCCCGGCAGCCCGAGCGCGGCCACAAATTATGTGGCCGCGCTCGAGCAACATGTCGAATGGATCGGCAACTGCATTGCGTACCTGCGCGCCAATAAGATTCGCGCCATCGAGGCATTGAGCAGTGCGCAACAGGAATGGATCGATCATGCCACTTCACTGGTGGCGGCGACGGTCCTAGTTCATCCCTCCTGCAACTCCTGGTACAACGGTGGCAACGTACCCGGCAAGAAACGGATGTACATGGGTTATACCGGCGGAATCCCCGAATACCGGCGACGCTGCGACGAGATCGCCGCCGCCGGCTACACCGGTTTTAAGCTCAGGTAGGTGATTGATTATGTCGTTGGTATCGCGCGGACTCGGCGTCACCCGGGAAGTGGGCATGCTGTTGCCGCGGACTGTGGCCGGGGTCCGGGCCGGTTCCCAGGCCGACGGCCCGGGGCCGTGTGGGGTGCGCCAGTTCGGTGAGGTGTTGCTGGACGAGCTGGTGCTGACCGGATTTTCGGTGCTCGGCGACGCCGGGCCGGTGACGGTGCGGTCAGCGGAGGGGTGCGTGGCGGCGGCCGAGGAGTTGTCAGCGCTCGGTCTGGACGGCGCCTACGTGGACCCCGCGCCACTGCGGGTGCACGGCATCAAACGGCGTCGTATCGGCGGGTTGAGGTACGAGCGCATGACTTTCGAGCATGACCCGCAGCTGCCGATGTCGCTGATGGATGAGGGGTTCGGCGGGCCTTCCCGGGCGGTGGTTCACCTCTGCCGGCACCGCGACCGTCCGCGGCCGTGGCTCATCTGGATCCACGGTGCCGGTCAGGGCGGCGCGCAGGACATGCTGATGTCGCGTATCGACCGGATCCATCGCGGGTTGGGCTTCAACGTCGCGATGCCGGTGCAGCCGGGCCATGGCAGCCGGCGCAAGTACTGGCCGGTCTACCCGGACATGGACCCGCTGGGCAATGTCGCCGGCATGATGCGCTCGGTATCAGAGATTCGCGCGGTGGTCCGCTGGGCACTCCGGCAGGGCACCGTCGTTGTGATAGCGGGTGTTTCAATGGGAAGCCCAGTGGCTGCCCTGGTCTCGCACCTCGAGCGGCAGGTGCACGCCGTCGCGCTGTACACCCCGATCCTGGGACTCAACTCGATGATCGCGCGCCACCTCGGCAGGTCGGGCGCGGCGCGCAGCGACTACCGCGAGCTGTTGGCGTCCGACGTCGTCACGCAGCTGACCACGGTGATCGACCCGCTGCAGGCCGACCCGGCACCGCCGCCGCACCGGCGGCTGATCATCGGCGCGCGCCACGACCGCATGGCCATGCTCGAGCCGACGCTGGCCCTGCAGCAGAAGTGGGGAGGCCAGCTGTACTGGTACGCCGGCGGCCACGTCAGTCACGTGTTCTCCCGCCGGGTCCTGGCCGTCTCGGAGCGATTCTTGCGCGAGGTCAGCGAGGACGCCGTGCTTCGGGTCGCCGAATGATGATGACAATCAAGGAGTTTGGAATTGGCTGATCGCGTCCTCGACGAACTGGGGTACTACCTGCTGGCCGGCGCCGGGGGAGAAGGTCCGGCCACACTGATGGACGAGGCGCGTCGCGGCGAAGAGCTCGGCTTCGGCACCGCGTTCATCTCCGAGCGCTGGAACGTCAAGGAGGCGTCCTCCCTTGTGGGTGCCGCCTGCGCGGTGACCAACCGGATGCAGATCGCCACCGCCGCAACCAATCACAACACCCGCCATCCACTGATTACAGGTTCGTGGGCCACTACCATGCACCGGCTCTCCGGCGGCCGCTTCACACTGGGCATCGGCCGCGGCATTGCGGCGGTTTACCAGGCGTTCGGCGTCCCCGCTGTGACCACCGCCCAGATGGAGGATTGGGCCAACGTCATGCGACGGTTGTGGCACGGCGAGCTGATCTTCAACCACGCCGGACCGTTGGGGAAATACCCCGTCCTGTTCCTCGACCCCGACTTCGACGAGGACATCCGGCTGGCGCTGGTCGCGTTCGGGCCCAACACGCTGGCCCTCGGCGGCCGTGTGTTCGACGACGTCATCCTGCACACCTACTTCACACCGGAGACCCTGCAGCGCTGCGTGGCCACGGTGAAGTCGGCGGCGGAGAAGGCGGGCCGCGATCCCGACAGCGTGCGGGTGTGGTCGTGTTTCGCCACCGTCGGTGACCACCTGCCCGAGCAGCTGCGGCTGAAGAAGACGGTGGCCCGGCTGGCCACTTATCTGCAGGGCTACGGTGATCTGCTGGTCAACACCAACGGCTGGGATCCCGCTGTGCTGCAACGGTTCCGGGAGGACTCGGTGGTGACGTCCATTCCGGGCGGCATCGATCACAAGGCCACCCCCGAGCAGATCGAGCACATTGCGACCCTGATTCCCGACGAATGGCTGGAACCGTCGGCAACTGGCTCGGCGCAGCACTGTGTGGATCGCATCCGTCTCGAGTTCGACTACGGGGCGGACTCGGTGATCCTGCACGGGGCCACGCCCGACGAACTCGAGCCGATCGTAGCTGCCTACCGCGCCTAGGGCAGGATGACGGTTCGCGCCACCGGTTCGGCGACCGACTGCCGCGCGGCAAGGCCACGCTGCAAGGCGGCCAGCAGCGCGTCACGCGTTTCGCGGGGATCGATCAGCTCGTCGAAACCCATGCCCTCGGCCGACCGGTAGGACGCCTCCAACTCCGCTTTGCGCAGCCGTGCGGACAGATCCTCACCGGCGTGTGAGGCCCGGCTGAGTGCGGCGGCGCTCATGGCCCCCATGGTGGCCCCGGGGTAGGCGAACGTCGCGGTCTGGTGGTCGAAGCTGAGCAGCGACATGACCATGGACCCGAAGCCGTAAGCCTTGCGCAACGTCAGATGCAGCTTGATCGTGGTCGCAGCCGTCTGCGCCGCGAACATCCTTGCGCCGCTGCGCAATACGCCCTGACGTTCGGATCGGCTGCCCGGAAGCATGCCCGGATTGTCGGCCAGGAAGACGATGGGTAAGTGGAAGGAATCGGCCACCAGGATGAAGTGCGCTGCCTTGTCGGCCGCATCGGCGTCGATGGAGCCTGCTAACACCTGCGGCTGGTTGGCAACGACCGCGACCGGGTGACCGCCCAGATGCGCGAGGGCACAGATAACGGCTTTGCCGAACGACGGCTGGACCTCGAACCAGTCGGGGCTGTCGAACACCACATCGAGCACCTGCCGCATGTCGTAGACGCGGCGGTTGTCGCGGGACACGATGCTCAGCAACTCTGGCGTCGGCCGCGGCTGCGACGTCTCGCCGGGCCCCAGCGACGGCGGGTAGGACCACGCGCTGGACGGGAAAAATGACAAATAACGCCGGATCTCGTCGAGTACGGTCTCGTCGTCGTCGGCGACGTTGTGGATTACCCCGCTGGGCAGCGCAACTGTTGGGCCACCGAGGTCGTGCTTCGAAATCTCTTCGCCCGTGGATTCTCTGACGACCGGCGGCCCCGCGGTGAAGATGGTGCCGTTTTGGCTCATGATCCGGAAGTCGCACACCGGGGCCACCAGGGCGCCGTGTCCGGCCGACGGGCCGAGCACCGCGGCGACGGTGGGTACCCGGCCCGAGCATTGGGTCTGCGCGAGCAGGTCGGTGGGGGAGCGGCCGTAGTGTCCACCGGTGGGACGAAAGCCGGCGCCGTCGAGCAGCATCACCAGCGGGACCTTATTGCGCACCGCCAGTTCGGCAATTCGGTAGCGCTTGGAGTTGCCGCCCGGACCGATGCTGCCGGCCAGCGTGGTGAAATCTTCGGCGCCCACCAGCACTGGAGCGTCGTTGATCAGCCCCGAGCCGGTGACGATGGCGTCGGCAGCGACCTCACCGCCTACCAGGGTGCCGATTTCGCGGAACGTCCCGGGATCCAGCAGGTGCGCGATCCGCCCGCGGGCATCCAATTTTCCATTGCCCCGGTGCTTGTCGAGGCGCTCCGGGCCGCCCATAGCGCGGGAATGCTGACGGCGCCGGGCGAGGTCGGCGAGGGTTTCTTCCCAGTCCTCGGGCTTGCCCATCGTCGTCCTCGTCCTCACTCGCCGGATCGGTACATACTGAACTGCTTACTGTAGCCTGTGCAAATAGTGGCCGACCACTGACCGCACGGTGGACAACCCTTGGAGCGACAACATGATCCGGTTAACAGCTGACGAAGCGTGGGACGCGATCGAGTCCGCGCACACTGGCATCCTGACCACGTTGCGCCGGGACGGAAGGCCGGTCACGTTGCCGGTGTGGTTCGTGGTCGAGGATCGCACGATCGTGATCATGACACCCGCCGGCACCAAGAAGATTGCGCGGGTGGTCAACGATCCCCGCGCATCTTTTCTGGTCGAATCCGGCGAACGCTGGGTGGACCTAATAGGAGTCCACCTCAGTGGCCGGGTCGAGATCGTCAACGGCGAGGCGGCCATTGGGCGTCTCGACGCCGCCGTCAACGCCAAGTACGCCGCGTTCCGTCCGTCGCTGTCCGGACTGCCGGAAAAGACGCAGAAGTACTACGCCAAGAACGTGTTTCTGCGTTTCGTGCCAGAAGGAAAGATACTGACGTGGGACAACGCACGGATCGCGCAACGGGTCCGGGAGCGGAGCTGACGTTGACCCTACCGAATCGCTTACTGTAGCTTTTCCATCATGGTGGGTGGGGGTCCAGTGCGGGGCCTCAAAATCGACGGAGGCATCCCGAACCGGCTCGACGAGGCTGCCGAGGCAGCCGGCAGATTGGAGCGACGGGGCTTGGACGGCGGCTGGACCGCCGAGACCAGTCACGATCCGTTTCTGCCCTTATTGCTGGCGGCCGAACACACGTCACGGATCGAGTTAGGCACCAACATCGCGGTCGCGTTCGCGCGCAATCCGATGATTGTGGCCAACCTGGGCTGGGATCTGCAGGCCTATTCCGGAGGCCGGTTCATCCTCGGTCTGGGCACCCAGATTCAGCCGCACATCGAGAAGCGATTCAGCATGCCCTGGAGTCACCCGGCGCGACGGATGCGGGAATTCGTCGCGGCGCTACGCGCGATCTGGGCGAACTGGAAAGACGGCGAGCGGCTGCGGTTCGAAGGCGAGTTCTACACGCACAAGATCATGACGCCGATGTTTACCCCCGAGCCGATGCCCCATCCGCCGCCAAAGGTATTCCTGGCGGCCGTCGGTGAGGCGATGACCCAGATGTGTGGAGAAGTCGCCGACGGCCACCTCGGTCATCCGATGGTCTCCCAGCGCTATCTCACCGAGGTGACGCTGCCGGTGTTGCAGCGCGGCATACAACGGTCCGGCCGGGACCGTTCGGATTTCGAGGTCGCCGCGGAGGTGATGGTGGCCACCGGCAGCACCGAGGAGGAGATGGCGACCTCGATCGCGGCTACCCGCAAGCAGATCGCGTTCTACGGGTCCACACCCGCCTACCGAAGGGTGCTCGACCTGCACGGTTGGGGCGACCTGCACGCCGAGCTGAATCGGCTCTCCAAGGAAGGTCAGTGGGACGCGATGGCCTCGCTCGTCGACGACGAGATTCTGAACGCATTCGCGGTGGTCGGCCCAGTGCAAGAGGTGGCCGCAGCCCTCCGAAGCCGCTGCGAAGGTCTCGCCGACCGGGTGTGGCCGATTTTCTACGCCGCCACACAAGACTGTATCGACCTCGCACTGAAGGAGTTCCAGCCATGAGCACCCCGGTGATTGATGAGGCCGCCAAGCTGCTCGCCGATCCGCAAACTTACGCCGACGAGGCGCTACTGCATGCGACACTGACCCACTTGCGTGCCAACGCCCCGGTGTCCTGGGTGGATGTGAAGAACTATCGGCCGTTCTGGGCGATCACTAAACACACCGACATCATGGACATCGAGCGGGACAACACGCTGTTCACCAACTGGCCGCGCCCCGTGCTGACCACCGCAGCCGGCGACGAGCAACAGGCCGCCATCGGTGTCAAGACACTGATTCACCTGGACGACCCGCAGCACCGGGTGGTCCGTGCGATCGGCTCGGACTGGTTCCGGCCCAAGGCGATGCGGGCACTGAAGCAGCGCGTCGACGAGCTCGCCAAAATCTATGTCGACAAGATGTTGCAGGTAGGTCCCGAGTGCGACTTCGTGCAGGAGGTCGCGGTCAATTACCCGCTGTACGTGATCATGTCGCTGCTGGGGATCCCCGAGGCCGACTTCCCGCGGATGCTCAAGCTGACTCAAGAGCTGTTCGGCAGTGATGACTCGGAGTTCAGGCGCGGCAACACGATCGAGGACCAATTGCCGGTGCTGCTGGACATGTTCGGCTACTTCAACGAAGTGACCGCCGCGCGCCGCGAGCAGCCGACCGAAGACCTCGCGTCGGCGATCGCCAACGCGCGTATCGACGGCGAACCGTTGTCCGAGATCGAGACGGTGTCCTACTACCTGATCGTGGCGACCGCTGGCCACGACACCACCAGCGCCACCATCTCCGGTGGCCTGCACGCGTTGGCCGAGAACCCCGACCAGCTGCATCGGCTGCGTGACGATCTGAGCCTGATGCCCAAGGCGACCGAGGAGATGATCCGCTGGGTCACCCCGGTCAAGCAGTTCATGCGCACCGCCGCACAGGACACCGTGGTACGCGGAATACCCATCGCGGCAGGCGAATCCGTGCTGTTGTCGTACGTATCGGGCAACCGTGACGAAGAAGTTTTCGACGATCCGTTCCGTTTCGACGTCGGCCGGGAGCCCAACAAGCAGGTGGCCTTCGGCTACGGCGTGCACTTCTGCATGGGGGCGGCACTGGCCCGCATGGAAGTCAGCAGCTTCTTTACCGAACTGCTAGCCAGGCTGAAATCCGTTGAGCTGGCCGGTGATCCAGAATACGTGGCGACCACGTTCGTCGGCGGCCTCAAGCACCTGCCGGTGCGCTATGCGTTTGGTTGAGCCACCCGGCGGTGCGCTGCTTGGGCACCCGACCACCCGGCGGGTGTGGCCCAAGTCATAGACTCCAACCCGGAGGACAGCAGCCTTATGACCCCTAGAACGATCATCATCACCGGTGCCAGCGACGGCATCGGTGCGGCGGCCGCGCGAAAGTTGCGCCAGAGCGGCGCAGACATCGTCGTCGTCGGCCGTTCGCAGACCAAGACCCGCGCGGTCGCAGCGGAGTTGGACGCTGACCATTACGTCGTCGATTTCGCCGACCTGGCTCAGGTTCGGGCGCTGGCGGAGAAGTTGCGTTCGCAATATCCGCGCATCGACGTCTTGGTCAACAACGCCGGCGCGATGGGCACGAAGATCAGCTACACGGCCGACGGCTATGAGCAGACTTACCAGGTCAACTACCTGTCGCCGTTCCTACTGACCACGCAACTGATGGATGTGCTGGTCGAATCCCGAGCCAGCGTCGTCAACACCACCAGTTCGTCGCATCGGCTGATACTGCGGGCCACGGTCGCGGGCCTGGAGAACACCGGGCGCCGCCGGCCCAGCACCGCCTATGCATTGTCCAAGCTGGCTATCGTGTTGTTTACCAAGGAATTACACCGCCGATATCAGAGCAGCGGTCTCAGCGTCGCGACGGTCCACCCGGGCTACGTCAACTCAAACTTCGGGCCGGCGTCGGGATCGAAGGTTCTTGCATTCTCCAAGCGATACCTGCCGGCCGAGCGATACACCGCGACATCGGAGCAGGGCGCCGAGCAGCTGATCTGGCTTGCCGCGGGCGCGCCCGGGACGGATTGGACCCCGGGGGAATACTATTCGCGGCACAAGGTCGCCAGGGTCAACCGGGTGGCGAACGATCCCAGGCTGGCGGCTCAGCTATGGGAAAGCACCCTGGCCAAGGTCACGGTCTGAGCATGCTGGGTGTTCACCACAGCGCGATCTGCACTGCGGACGTCGAACGTTCACTGCGCTTCTGGCGCGACGGTCTAGGCCTGACGGAACTGTTCGACCACGCTTTTACCGGCGACTGGCCGGAATTGTTCGGCGCCAAGACGGATCGGCTGAGGTCGGTCTTCCTAGGAGACCCGCAAGCACCCGACGGGGGATCGTGGAACTGGTTCAGCTATCCGGCGCCGACGAGGCGCTACCTGTGCCGGCGGGGCCGCGGCACGGGTTTTTCCTGCTGTCGCTGCAGCGCGACGTCGACGAGACGCTGACCGCATTGGCCGCGCTGGGTTTTGACGACGGCGTCCGCCGAATCACCATGCCTGCCCCGGGCGGCAAGACCGTGGTGATGGCGGTTATCACCGCGCCTGACGGTGTGCTGGTCGAGCTGATCGGGCCTGCGGCATGAACGCGTCCGTCGCGTTGGTGACCGGCGGCGGGTCGGGCATCGGGTCGGCAGCGGCCGCGCGGTTGCGCGATGCCGGCCACGAAGTCGTGGTGTGGGACCTTGCCGGCGGCGACATCGACTGCGACATCAGTGACCTCGATTCGGTGTCGGCAGCGATGGAACAGACCATCCGGCGGCACGGAGTGCCCACCCGGGTGGTGACGTCGGCTGGTATCGGGTCGTCCGGCCTGCTGCTGCAATTGCCGCCCGCGGAGTGGCAGCGGGTGCTGGCAGTCAATCTCACCGGCACCTGGTACACGATCCGGGCCGCGGCGCAAGCCATGATCGACGCCGAACTGGAGGGCTCGATCGTCGTGGTATCCAGCATCAGCGGCACCCTCGCCGACCGGGATATGGGTGCCTACTGCGTGTCGAAGGCCGGCCTAGACATGCTGGTAAAGGTCGCGGCCGTGGAGTGGGGAATCCACGGTATCCGGATCAACGCCGTCGGGCCCGGTGTCACCCGGACCCCGATGCTGCCCGATGCCGAAAAGTGGCCCGCCTGGGTCGAGGGTATGTCCAAGCGAACGGCCCTGCGCCGGTTGGGGGAGCCCGACGACATCGCCGAGGCGATCGTCGGTGTCCTCGAAATGTCCTGGGTGACAGGCCAAGTGCTGCATGCTGACGGTGGGCTGTCGCTGCATAGCCCAATCGACGCCTACGGCCAGGTCGAGAAGCTAATGCGGCTGAAAAGGCTCAAGGAACTCCATGCCGCCAAGCAGAAAGCCGCCGACTCCTAACCCGTCGCTGCCCAGCCCGTCGCTGGTGAATCTCTCGACGCTTTGCCGGCGTGTCCCGTCGCGGCTTTCACGCTCGGGTGCAAAGACAGCAGAGCAGTGGGCAGCTAGCTGAGGCCGTAATCGATGACGCCGCGGACAATTTCGCCATTGAGCAGGTCGGCGTAGGCATCGTTGATGTCGTCCAGACGGTAGCGGCGGGTGATCATCTCATCGAGCTGCAACTGCCCGGTCCGATACAGGCGGGCCAGCCGCGCGATGTCGGCCTTCGCGTTGCACGAACCGAAGATGGTGCCCGCCAGCGTCTTGTTCATCAGGATGAAGTCCTGCAGATTGATGTTGACCGACTGCTGCAGTTGGGAGGTCATACCGGTCAGTACGCAGGTCCCGCCTTTACGGGTGAGCGCGACCGCGTCGCGGACGTCGTCGGCAGTGATCAGTGACGGGGACACCACGACCGAGTCGGCCATCACCCCGTAGGTTAAGTCGCGCACCAGATCCAGCGCCTCGGGGATCGACGCGACGCTGTGCGTGGCGCCGAACCTCAACGCCGACTTCTGCTTAAACTCCACCGGGTCGACGGCAACGATGTGCGCTGCGCCGTTGATTCGGGCGCCCTGGATCGCACCGGTCCCGATGCCGCCGGCCCCGATGACCACGACGACGTCGCCGCCGCGCACTCCGGCGCGATTGGCGGCCGAGCCGTACCCGGTCGGAATGGCACACGACAGCAGTGCGCTCGGCACCAACGGCAGCTGCGGCTCCAGCTTGATCAGCGAATTCACCGACACCACAGTGTGTTCAGCGAATGCACCTACCTTCGCCAGATGACCCAGTGGCTTACCCGCGGTGGTGTGATGGCGGAATGTGCCGTCGGTCGGCATACCCGGCACCATGGTTCCGATTCCCTTATCGCACAGGTACTCCATCCCGGTTGCACACCACCGGCACTGCCCGCACACCGCGACGAAGGTCATCACCACGTGGTCGCCTACCGCGAATTCGGTTACGCCAGGCCCGATTTCACGTACCACCCCGGAGCCCTCGTGACCGCCGACCATCGGGAACATGGTCGGCAGCCCCAGCGACTGCAGCACCTCGTTCGGCGCCGACATGTCGCCCTTGAGGATATGGTCATCGGAGTGGCACAGTCCGGCGGCCGCGACCTCTACCAGAACCTCGCCCGCGCGCGGCGGATCGAGCTCGAATTCTTCGACCGACCAGGGTCCGCCGACATCGTGCAGGATCGCGCCCCGACTCCTCATGCGATCGAGCTTCTCATGCGACCGGGGTGAACGTGACCGGAAGCTTGTTGGGTGAGCGGAAGACCAGTCCGACGATCTTGGATTCCACTCCGGTGTCGTCGTCTTCGACGAGCCTGAGGTCCTTGACTCGGTCGAACAGGCTGTTGAGCATCACCCGCGTCTCCAGCCGGGCCAAGTGCATGCCCAGGCACATGTGGATTCCGCCGGCGAAGGCGATGTGAGCCTGGCGCGGCCGGCGGATATCGAAGGTGTTCGGGTCGGTCCACCGGGATTCGTCGCGATTTGCCGAGCCCATGCACATGTCAATCTGGGCATCGGCCGGAATTGTCTTGCCGCCGAACTCGATTTCGCGGGTGGTGGTCCGCATCACCATGGTCAGTGGGGTCTCGTAGCGCAGGCCTTCTTCCGTGGCCATCGGAATTAGCGACCGGTCCTGGTAGACCAGGTCCAGTTGCTCGGGGTGTGTCAGCAGCGAGTGCAGCAGGTTTCCCGACGACCGGTAGGTGGTTTCCAAACCGGCCGGCAGCAACAACCGCAGAAACGCGATGATGGCTTCGTCGGTCAGCTTCTCGCCCTCGATCTCCGCGGCACACAGGTCGCCAATGATGTCGTTGGTGGGCTTGCGGCGCCGCTGTTCGACCTGATCGAGGAAGTACGTGTGCAATTCGCCCGCCGCCGTCAGCCCCGCCATGATGTCGGTCGGGAGCGAGATCAGGTCGAGAGACAGCCGGCGGAACATGTCGAGATCTTCCGGTGGCAGCCCGAGCAGCGAAGAGATGATCCGGGTAGGAAATTCGAACGTCAGCGCCTTGACCAGGTCAGCCTCGCCACGCTGCTTGATCTCGTCCACGAGTTGATCGCAGATCGGTCCGATCACCGAGGGTTCCCATCGTTCCAGCGCGGTGGCTCGGAAAGCCTTGGCGACCAGATTGCGGTGATCGTGGTGCTCTTTGCCGCCCATCGCCAAGATGGTGTGTCCCATCACCAGCCCGATGGTGTCGTCGTACTTGGCCGAGGTGAACGTGCCGTCGTCGCGGAAGGCCGCGAAAACGTCGTCGTAGCCGAAGAGGGTCCACTCATCGCTGGGCTTCAGTTCCTCGGGCATCTGTTCGGCGTCCGAGAGCCCGCCGTGCCAGACGGGGTCGGCGCGCCGCATGTGCTCGAAGAACGGGTAGGGACTGATTTCACCAGTGAAGTCGAGGACTGGGGCGTCCTCCTGGTCAGTGCTGAGCGTCATCAGCGCTCCTCTCTGAGCAACCGAGTGAGCCCGAGCGAGCGGGCTTGGAGGTCGGAATGTCGCTATCATAATATAAATAGCAACGAAGCCCAACGATCGGGTCCGGGAGGCGGTGAGTCAGCGATGCCGCAACGCCGATTCGTCTGTCCGATCGAAGAACTGCCACCCGGAGCGATGAAACTGGTCGACATCGGCAAGTTCGGGGTCGGCGTGTACAACGTGGGCGGCTCACTGCATGCGATCGTCAACTACTGTTCGCACGAGGGTGCGCCACTGTGCCAGGGGCTGCTGGGTGGCACCAACGAACCCGACCCCACCCAACCCGACGGCCTGCGCCGAGTGCGCGAGGGCCAAATCGTCCGATGCCCTTGGCACAATTGGGAATTCGACATCACCACCGGCCGCAACCTGGCCGACCCGAACCGCCGCGTCCGGACCTATCCGGTCGACGTCACCGACGGGGAGGTATTCGTCACCGCATGATCATCGATACAAACGTGCAACCGCACTTCCGCTACAACGCCGAAATCCGGCGCTACCTGCCGCCCGCACACAAGCTGCGCTCGATTCCCGACGTCGAACAGCAGTGGTATCAGGCGCCTGGCGGCGATTACCGCGCGGATCTCTACCAAGAGGGCTACCCCGGATCGGATCCGGAGATGGTGAGCCGGCACCTGTTCGACGAAGCCGGCGCAAGCCACGCGATTCTCAATCCGCTGACCCGAGGCAACATCGCCGACTACCTGCTCAACAGCAGGATCTGCGCGGCCGTCAACGACTGGTTGCTGGACCGTTGGCTAGAACCCGACACCAGCGCCCGCTTCCTGGGCACCATCCGGGTCAACCCCGAGGACCCGCGGGGGGCGGTCGCCGAGATCGAACGCCTGGCCCCGCACCCCAAATTCGTCCAGATCGGTGTGCCGCTGCAGTCGCGGGAGCCCTTCGGCAAGCCGATGTTCGAACCCATCTGGGAGGCTGCCGCCGCGCACGGCCTGCCGGTGGCCGTGCACATCAACGGCGGAAACGGCGTCGACTATCCGCCGACGTTCGCAGGGCACGCGCACACCTATCCGGGCTACGCGGCGTTCATGCCGCTGAACTACTTCGTCCACCTCGCCACCCTGATCGTCGAGGGCGTCTTCGGTCGTCATCCAGGGCTCAAGTTCGTGTTCGCCGACGGCGGCTATGACATCCTGACCCCGCTGATGTGGCGGCTAGATACGTTCTGGTTGTCGATGCGCGATCAGACACCGTGGGTCGACCGCTATCCCAGCGAATATCTGCCCGGCCACGTCAGGTTCTGCTCGTCGGCGTTCGACGGGCCCGTCGATCCGGGTCAGGCAAGTCGCTGGATGGACTTCTCCGACAAGGGTGACTTGGTGATGTACGGGTCGAGCTACCCGCACTGGTCCGCTACCTCCGCCGAGGCGACGGCAGCCGGGCTGGACTCCGCGCTTCGGGAAAAAGTCTTGTGGCGCAACGCCAGTGAGCTCTATGGGCTGGCGGTGACGGAAGGAAGCACACCGTGACGATCGTCGAGCGGATAGAACAGGAAACCGAGCGAGAGATCGCGGTGACGATCGTCGACACCGACGTCCACCCACTGCCGGTGTCTGCCGACGTGCTCAAGTCCTACGCGCCGGCGGAATGGGTGGACAAAATCTGGCCGACCGGCAACGCGGTCAGCCCGGTGCCGCATTTCTACGACACCCCGGACTCTTTCAAGACGTTCTCGCTGCGGATGGATGCCAAGCCGCCGACCGGGGGAGTGGCCGGCAGCGATCCCGACTTCGCCGCCCAGCAACTGCTGGTCGATGCCGGGGTCAGCATCGCCTCACTGGAACCGATGTGCGATGCGCAGCTGCCCCAGGCCGAACATGTGCTGAAGTCGACCTACAACGACTGGCTGGCCGACGTGTGGCTGGATAAGGGCAACACCCACGGCCGCTGGCGCGGCTCGATCAGCGTCAGCGCACAGACCCCCGAGCAGGCCGCACGCGAGGTTGAGCGGTGGGCGGGCCACCCCTACATGCACCAGGTGCTGATAACCCCGCAAACACGCGGAATACCTTTCGGCAACCAACATTTCGATCCGCTGTACGAGGCCGCGGCGCGCCACGGGCTACCGATCGCGACGCACTTGATGGGTCAGACACCCTTCGAGCTGATTCCGCTGTACCCGGTCGGCAATCCCGCGCACTGGCACGACTTCTTCGCGTCATGGCCGTTGCTGTACGTTTCGCACCTGATGAGCCTGGTGTTCGACGGCGCCTTCGACCGTCACCCCGACCTGCGGGTGGTCTTCATCGAGGGTGGCTTCACCTGGGCGATGCCGGTGATGTCGCGGATGGACCGGATCTGGGAGGCCCGCCGCGGAGACCTGCCGCAGGTGCGCCGGCGGCCGTCGGAGTACGTGCGCGAGCACGTCCGATTCACCACTCAACCACTCGAGGACGTGGACACCGTGCAGTTCCGCGAATACCTGGAACTGATGGACCTGGGCGACAATCTGATGTTCTCCACCGATTACCCACATTGGAGCTACGACTCCCCGACGTATGCAATCAACCGATTCCCACGTGAGCAGCGGGAGCGGATCATGTTCGGCAACGCGACCGCGCTCTACGGACTACCGGCGACCGTCAAGGCGCTGCCCGGGGAGTCGGCGGCCGGCGGTGATGACCTCGATTGATGCGCTGATCAGGCCAGGTCTACCTTGAAGAGGGTTTTCGGCTCACCGGGCCGGGCCATCGAACCGGAAGACAAGAGGGCATGACGCAAACGAATGTCACGCGGCCGCAAGGCCTCGGCCGTATCGACCCGGCGTTGCGGGCCGCCGCCGAAGATCTGGGCGTCGTCGAATTCAGCACCGAGAGCCTGCCTGAGGAACGGGAGCGGGCCAACCGCGCTGCCGCCGAGCGGGCTGCCGCCGCCGACACCGCCGGTGTCAGCGTCGAAACACGCACGATTGCCGGCCCGGACGGCGATCAACTGGACATTCGGCTGTATAGGGGCGGCGGCACCGGCGCGCTGCCGCTGGTGATCTACGCCCACGGCGGCGCGTTCGTGACCGGCAATCTGGACACCGACCACGCGCACTGCGTCGAGCTGGCCAGCGATTCGGACACCCTTGTGGTCTCTGTCGACTACCGCCTGGCACCCGAGCACCCCGCGCCGGCGGCGCTTAGCGACGTGGAGGCGGCGCTGTACTACGCCGTCGAACACGCCGCGGCACTGAATGCCGACGCCAGCCGCATTGCCGTGATGGGCCGCGACGCGGGCGCCGCGCTGGTGGCCGGTCTGGCCCAGCGCACTTTCGACGACGAAGGCCCCAAGATTCTGGTGCAGATTCTGCATCAGCCGATGCTGGACTCGGATGCAACGCCGTCGCGGCGGGAGTTCCAGCGCACCCCGGGCCTGAACGGTCAGGCGGTGAGCCGTGCCTGGGGCCACTACCTGGGCCACGCCACCGCCAATGGCCAGCATGTGCCCGCGCACCGCGCGAATCTGGAAGGGCTGCCACCGACATTCGTCAGCTGTGCCGACATCGATCCCTGTCGCGACGAGGCCATCGACTATGCGAACCGCTTGCTGCACGCTTACGTGCCGACCGGGCTGCACGTCATCGCCGCGACATTCAACGGCTTTGATTCCGCAGAGCCGGATTGGGTTGTGTCTCGGGAGAACCGCGCATTGCACGCCCAGACGCTGCGACGCGCGTTCGCGTTGTAGCAGGCCCGTCGGCCCCTAAACCGGAGTGAACTTGGTGATCAGCCACTTCCCGTCGACCAGCGCCAAATTCACCAGCACGCTGCTGGCAGCCATCGACGGCTCCGGGCTTTCTTTGCTGCTGGTGCTTTGATCAACGAAGACGAGCACGACCGCCGACGTGGGATGTAACTCTTGCACTGCGGCGCGCACGACGCGGGCAGTGGTCTTCAGGGACTTCTGCTTGGCCGCCGGACCGATGATCTGCTGCGTGAACTGGTCGTAGTAGGACAGGAAGTCCCCGGACAGGTGCGCCCTCGCAGAAGCGAAATCCTTGTCGAGGCTGTCGGGTGAATAGGACAGCAGTGCCACGGTTCCGTCGGAGGCCGCGCTGATCGCCGCCCGCGCGACGCGCTGGCTGGTTTGCTCGTCCGGTCGGTAATAGAGGAAATACAGCCAAACCGCGATGCCCCCCGAGATCAGCACCATCAGCGTCAGGATCACGGCGACGGGTTTGACGGTGATCTGGCGTTGCCAGAGGTCGCCGCCCCACCTGCGTTTCGGCGTGGCGTCGGCAGCCGGGTCGACGGGGGCGTCCGAGTCGGCCGCCGCAGCCTCAGGGTCGGTTTCGGTGAGCTCGGGGTCAACGTCCACGGCATCGGCGGGCTCCAAGCCGTCCGCAACATCGGACTCGACGGTCTCGCCAGCATCCGTCTCGGCGTCTGCGCCGGACGTCTGGATCACTGCCGTCTCGGCGTCTGCGCCGGACGTCTGGATCACTGCCGTCTCGGCGTCTGCGCCGGACGTCTGGATCACTGCCGTCTCGGTCTCGTCGTTCTGGGCGGTCTCCGCGGCGGCATCGTCATTCTTGGTCAGCCCGGTCTTGTCCACGTCGTCGCTCACGGCACGAACTCGACTTTCGACATCTTGTACTGCCCGTCCTCCTCCGTCACGGTGACCCGCAGCCGCCATGTGCGCGGTTCGTTCTTAGCACCCGCGGAATTGGTGACGCGGGAGGTGGCCGAAATCAACACACGGGCGGTGCTTCCCTCTATCGACTCGATGGCAGCTGCGCTCACGCTGCCCTCGGTCACCACCTTGGACTGCTCCACCACCTTGGTGAAATCGGTTGCCCGCTGCTGGAAGTCATCGCGGAACTCGCCGGTGGAGCTGTCGATGACGCGCTGCACGTCTTGCTTGGCACGGTTGAAATCCAGCGAAGTCATGTTGACCACGCCCTGCTTGGCACCGGCGATGAACGCCTCTTCCCGGCGCTGTTTGTCGGTGGCCTGGTGATGCCACCACACGCAAAGGATGCTGAACGCGGTGAAACCGATGGTCAGGAGCACCGCCACGACGGCGGCCACCGAGGACAGCTTCGGCTTTCGGATCGCTCTGCGTAGCCGCTGCCGGCGGGTCGGTTCGGCCGCTAGAGCGGGTTCAGCAGCTTGGTCGGAATCGCTGTAGTTCGTCGACTCGTCGTAGTCTTCGGCCTCGTATTCCTCGGCCGGCTCGTACTCGTCCGAGTCATCGTAATCCTGGTACTCATACTCGTATTCGTCGTCGTCCTCGACCTCGTCGTCGTACTCGTCGTATTCGTCGTCATCGACTTGGTCATCGTCGTCGTCATCCCGATCCGCGGCGGCGAGCGCCTCGCGTCGGAGCCGGGCTGCGCGGGCCTTGGCGCGCGCCGCGGCGGCCAGCGCTTCGGCCTCGGCCGCTTCGGCCTCGGCCTCGGCGGCAAGCGCCAGCACGTCAGCTTTCGATGGCACCGCATCGTCGGTCGTGTCAGCCATTACGGCCACCGCTCGTCATTATCGACTGAACTCCGGTATCTCTTACGGTATCGCCCATTGCTAACATCGGAGTCGCCAGCGACCCCCGTGAAGGACCGATAACGCGGATGATCAGCAACCCGAATTTTTCCCCAGACTTCCAACGCCGAGGCGCAGGAACTCCGAGGAAAGTCCGGCCGTCGTCATGACCGCTGTCGACTCTCCCGAAAAGATACTCTTTAGCTCCACCACCCAAGCCTTTCTGTCCAAAGAAGCGTCGCTGCGTCACGTCCGGGACCTACATGCCGCCGGAGAATCGTTCGACGGAGCCTGGTGGCGGCGGGCCGCCGAACTCGGTTGGACAGCCCTGCTGGTTCCCGAGGAACTCGGTGGCGGCAGCGCCTCGGGTGACGGACTCACCGACTTGGCAATGGTCGCCGAACTGCTCGGCAAGACAGTGGCGCCCGGACCGCTTTACGCGGTCAGCACCGTGCTGGCCGCTCTGGTGGCCGCCAGCGGACGCGACCGTCACGCCGACCTGATCGAGGCGCTGATGTCCGGCGAGACGGTGGCATCGTGGGCGGTGTACGAACCGTGCCGCGGTTGGGCGCCGCTCGACCCGCGGGTCACCTTCGCCGAAGTGGACGGCGGCTACCGGATTGACGGCGTCAAGGACCGTGTCGAAGCCGCGACACAAAGCGCCGTGCTGCTGGTGGTGGCACGCTGCGGAGACCAGGTGCGCCAGTTCCTGGTCCCGACGAACGCGCCCGGAGTCCGGATCACGCCGCAAGAGTCGATTGACCTGGTCAAGCAATACGCCGAAGTGAGATTCGACGACGTGCGCCTCGACAGCGATTCTGCTGTCGGCAGCGCCGCTGAGACGCCGGCGCTCATCGAACGCCAGAGCCAGATCGCCCAGGTCCTGGTGTGCGCCGAGGCAGTCGGCATTTTGCAGACCGTCTTTGACTTCACCGTCCAATGGGCACTGGACCGGCACTCGTTCGGCCGTCCATTGGCGTCCTACCAGGCGCTCAAACACGGCTTTGCCGACATGAAGATGTGGCTCGAAGCGTGCCGGGCAACCACCGCCGCGGCGGTCGCCGACGTCTCCGTCGGTGCGCCCGGAGCGGGGCTCTCGGCCAGCATCGCCAAGTCCTATGTCGGCGAACTGGCCAGTCAGATCCTGCAGCGCTGCGTCCAGATGCACGGCGGCATCGGGGTGACCTGGGAACACGACCTGCACCTGTATCTGCGGCGAGTCACGTTGTATCGCGCCATGTTCGGCACGCCTGAGGAGCACAACCTCCGGGTCTACGAAATGGAGAGCCGATGACAGCTGCCGAATCGGTCGCCGAATTCGCTGCCCGAGCCCGGGTCTGGCTAGCCGACAACATGCCCGCGATCGACCCGGAGTCGCCGCCGGCCGCGCCCCGCGACGACGAACTGTCCTGGCGACGCGCCCGGGAACTCCAAAAGCGGTTGTGGGAAGGCGGATTCGCCGGGATCTGCTTCCCCCGCGAATACGGTGGACTGGGCCTGGACCCCGAGTATCAGCAGGCGTTCAACGTCGAGTCGCTCGGCTACGAGATGCCGCTGATCCTCAACGTCCCCACCTTCACAATCTGTTGCGCAACCCTGCTGGACACCGGCACCGAGGAGCAGAAAAGGCAGCACATCGCCGGGGCGCTGCGCGGCGACGAGATACTCGTGCAGCTGCTGTCCGAGCCCAGCGGCGGATCCGACCTGGCCGGCGTCATCACCCGTGCCGAACGCCAGGGCGACCGTTGGGTGATCAACGGCGCCAAGACGTGGAGTACCAGCGCGTTCGCCGCCGACTACGGGCTCTGCCTGGCCCGCACCGACTGGGATGTGCCCAAGCATGACGGTCTGACCATGTTCCTGGTGCCGATCAACCACCCCGGCATCACCCTGCGGCGCATCACCCAGGTCAGCGGCGGCGCCGAGTTCTGCGAAGAATTTCTGGACGGCGTGGACGTCGGCTCCGACGCCGTGGTCGGCGAGGTCAACGGCGGATGGGCAGTTGCATCGCGACAGCTCTACCACGAGCGGCGCGCGGTCGGTCAGGGCTCCGAATTCGCCAGCGGCTCCGGCAACGAAGGTGGTCACACCATCCCGGTGGACTACCACGAACTCGCGGCGACGACCGGGCAGGCCGATAACGAGCGCGTGCAGGAGATGGCCGGCCGGGCGCTGGTGCACCGGGCCGTCGCCCAGCAACTCATCAACCACGTCTCAAGCAGTGTCCGCGACGGCGGACTGCCGCCGGCCGCGGGATCGCTGATCCGTCTCTTCCACGCCGAGACCGTCATGTTGGAGATGGACACCGCGCTGTCGATCGCCGGGCCGGCCGGGGTGGTGGGAACGGTGGGCCAGGGACTGCAGACCGGGCTGCGCTACCTGTCGCGACAGTCGGTCGCCATCGGCGGCGGCACGACCGAGATGGCTCGCAATGTCATCGGCGAACGGGTGCTGAACTTCCCGCGCGAGTACGCCGCCGACCGCGGAGTGCCCTTCAATCAGGTGCGGCACGGCCGGTCGCGTTGAACCTCAGGTTCAGTCCTCGACGAGGATGTCCTGGGCCTCGCCACCGCTAACCGGGATCTGAACCAGCGACAAGACGTGGTGGGCGGGACTGCCCGGGGGTGCCACCAGCACACAGTCGCCGCCCTGCCGGCGGGCACGGTCGCGTGCGGCGGCCAGCGCGCTCACCCCCGCTGAGCCGAGGTGCGTGACTGCACTGAGATCGATCGTCAAAGACGCTATCCCCGAACGGCTTTCGACCGCGATCTGCCGATCCAGGGTGGAGGCGGTATGAGAGTCGACCTCGCCGCGCACCACGATGCGGCCGCTCTCGGCGACCAGCGAGACGAATTCGCTGTCCACCGCTCGCTCGAAGTTGACCCGGCTGACCACCGAGTCACTGACGAAGGTCGCCGGACGGGTGAGACGATGGGTGAGCGTCGCGGTGGTGCCGTCGGGCCCGTGCGTGACGTGCGATTCGGTCACCAACGCTTCAGCCATCGCCAGCCCGCGCCCGCGGCCACGCTCGCCGTCGCGGTGGTCCTTCCAAGTGCCGCGGTCGATCACTGAGGCCCGCAGCATGCCGTCGCCGCCGAGCTCCGAGCTGACCACGATGCCGTCGGGAACGTTTGTGCGGTAACCATGTTCGACCGCGTTCTCGACGAATTCGGATACTGCGTGCACCACGTCGGAGATGTCACCGGGCTCGGCGCCGATCTCACTCAACCATTCCCGCAACGCGGCCCGCACCCTACGGGCGGCGTGGATGGTGGCGTCGGTGGTGATGTGCAGCGGGGGCGTGACGGGTCGGCGCTGGGCGGCGAGCAACGTGACGTCGTCGTTGTAACCTGTTGAGCGCAAAAGCAATTCGAGCGTCTCCGAACAGAGTCGATCGATCGGTCGGGCGGGCGCATCGATCACGAAGCCGCCGGTACCACCGGCGATGCCGGCGGCGAGATCGGCGAACTCCGCGGTGCTTGCTTGCAAAGGCCGGCCCGGGCGTTCGATCAGGCCATCGCTGTAGAGCAGGACGGCGTCGCCGACGTCGAGCATCTCGGTGCGCATCGGGAAGCCGGTGCCGCCGCCGAGTGGTCCCCCGCCCGAGGGTTCCAGGTAGCGCGATTGCGCATCGGCCGTCACCACCAACGGCGGTGGATGCCCGGCGGTGCAGTACTGGAATTCACCGGTGGCGAGATCCAGTGACCCCACACAGATGGTGGCCGACCTCGACCCGGGTACCTCATCGTGGAAGCGGTCGACCGCCGCGAGCGCTTCCACGATCGTGTGGCCGGCGGTGATCTGCATCCGCAGCGCGGTGCGTAGCTGCGACATCACCGCCGCGGCTTCGACGCCGTGCCCCACGACATCGCCGACGACCAGCACCAGGCGATCGCCCAGGGCTATCGAGTCGAACCAGTCGCCCCCGGCCGCGGTGTCTTCGGCCGCTACCAGGTACTCGGCGGCGACGTCGGCACCGGGAATGATCGGGACGGTGGCTGCCAACAGCGCCTGCTGCATTACCGTCGCCGAGTCGCGGACACTGCGGTAGCGCTCAGACAATTCCTCGACCCGTGCTTCAGCCGCCTGCCGCGCAGCTACCCGGGCGGTGACATCGTCGAACACGAGTTGCACGCCCTCGATGCGCCCATCGGCAGCACGCCGGGGTGTGACGAGAAAATCGAAGAAGCGTTCTTCCAGGCCCGCGCCTTGAAGGTCAACCTGCAGTCGCCACTCGGTACCGGTTTGCGACTCTCCGGTGTGATAGACCCGGTCGAACATTCCGAAGATCTGTTGACTGGCTAGTTCCGGATACACCTCTCTGGCGGGTTGGCCCACCAGCTCCTTCGATGGATTGAAGGCGCGAAAGGCCGCGTTCGCGGCGATAAAGCGGTGGTCAGGACCTTGTAGGCCAACCACCATGGCTGGGATGTTCTCGAATACGCGCCGCACGTCCAGAGCCGTGCCTACAGCCTTATCCCAGTCCATTTCGGCCGTCATCTGGCCGTACCTCCCGCGGACCGAAGTAGCTAACAATGCGCTGACGCCAACAGTCCAGCAACATCAAACACATTAGCAATCCGGGACGCCGAAACGCCTCACCCAAATTCCGCCAGCACGGCCGGCGCGATCGCGGCTAGGCCGCTGCCAGCGCGGCTTCGGTCGTCGGATGAACGGGCAGCACGCCGCTGAACGAGCAAGCATGCACGATGCGACTGAGCGCGGGGTTGTCGCTGACCATGCGCAGTGTGATGCCGCGCCGGCGGCAGCGCTCGGCTTCGTCGGCCAGCACGGTGAACGCACAACAGCCCATGAATTCAAGTCCGCTGACATCGACGATTAGCGGCCCGGGTTCGACGGCGACGGCCGCGGCCTCGCGCAGCAGACCCTGCCAGGTGTGTTCGTTGGCAGCGTCGATCTCACCACTGGCCCGGATCACCACCGCGGAGCCGTTGCGCACGGTGGTCGCACGCAACGTACTCGTCGGTCCGCCCAGCTCCGAAGCCAGCCGACGGCTGAACGGTACCGGGATCGAAAACGACTCGGATGGTCCATGGTTCATCAGGCACCCCCATTGAGGCCCGCACCGGACTATCTCCCCGATAGATATCAGCTGCGCGCCAGAAGAAAACGTGATGCCTTTTATATAGCAGAGACCGCGTCCGGTTTAGGCCGATTGTGTATATCCAATAGAGGCTCACAGAAGAAACCTGTGGCCGGGCCGGGAACGGTCAGGTCGACACGACTCCCACAGTTGGCGACGACACCTTTGTCAGTCTCTTTGCCTTGCCGCCCAGGGGCTTTGCGGTGTCCTGCTCGCCAACCACGGAGGACTCGCGGCTGGGGTTACTGGGTCTTTCAAGCCGGCGAGATGCGGTCACTCTGAACCGAAAGCTAGGCGCTCTGTACCGGCCATGTGAGGAACGCGGTGAAATGATTCCCCTGGAACGGACGGACGTGCACACAGCACTTGAGCGTTTTGCCTGCGGTCTTTACATCAAAGTCGGTTGCAAAAATGCGTGCTGCTTCGGGTCAGCGTAGGTCAGGCTCGCCGACGGGTGTGGTCGGGCGCCCGACGATGGCGAAGTTGACCGTTGCGGTGGCGGCTAGTTCGCTCTCGCTGTCGCCGAAGATGTCGATCTGCATGACCAATGAGCGGCGGCCCGCGCGCAGCACCCTCGGCACCGCCCGCGCGGAACCGTGCCGGATCGGGCGTAAGTAGCGGATGACGAGGTCGGAAGTGGTCATTGCGGTGCCGGGTTGCAAATACTCCAGCCCGAGTTGGCCGCCGGCCACGTCGGCCAGCGTGGCGATCAGGCCGCCCTGCAGTGCGCCGGAGGTGTTGACCACCTGCGGGCTGACCGGCATTGTCATTGCGAACTCGCCATCAGTGGCGCTGACCGGACGCAGACCGATTCGGGCGAAGAGTTCGGCGAGCGTGGGTTCGGAGGTCTCGTCGTCGGTGTCGCGGATGCCCAGCGCGCGACTGCAGAAATCGTAGATCTGGCCGGACTCTATAGGCGTGCCGTTCAATTCGGCACCCAACCAATGCAAACGCATCGCCCCGATGATCGTCTGCATGGCGATCGCGGACGCTGCCCCGACATCGAGCGCGGGGTCGAAAAGCCCCTCGGTAATGCCCTGTCCGACGATGTCGCGCATCAGCCGGTGCAATGGGGACAGCACCCGGGCGTAGTCGCGGGGGCGGGTCTCGGCCAAGTGCTGGTTGTAGAGGCTGAGTGCACGGTTGAGACTGTCCTGGGTGGTGGACTCCGGCTGTGCGGTGGTCCGGTCAATGACGAGCTTGAGCGCCGCGGTGCTGTTCAGGCCGGTGATCTCGGCGCGCCACTGCTGGGCGGCCTGAGCCATGGTCCGGTCGAACAGAGCCAACAGCAGTTCGTCCTTGCTCGCGAAGTGCTGGTAGAAAGCGCGCAGCGAGGTCTTGGAGCGGGCGACCACCTCTTGGACGGTGAAATCGGTGCGTCCGGTTTCGCCGAGGATTTCGACTGCGGTCTTGATGAAGCGGTCGGCGCGGGTGGTTTCGGCTTCGTCGACGGGGTCGGCCATGGGCGGATTCTCCTCTGCGAGAGCGCTGCGACGACGCTTTGAGAATCAGGTTACCGCGCCGGTGGTCGGCGTGGCTCGGCGCGCAGAGAGTTGCCGGCTACCTGATAGGCCCGCTTGACGCACCCGATCAGTTGCGCGAGCCCCGCGGACGGCCACGCCGGCGCGCCGGAACGTGGTAGCCGCCGCGTTCGGCAATGACCCGCAAGCGCCGTAGGGCAAAGTCCCGCGGGCGGCCGGACTCGGGGATCACCACGCCGGCCCACAATCCCTCGACGTTGGGGTCCTGGCAGGCCTCGGCGGCGCACAGCCACCGGCGCGGGCAGGCCAGGCACAGTGCCTTGGCTTCGTCGTCGGGTTCAGCCGTGGTCCACCGGTCGGGATCGGCGCTACACACCGGCACGTACTCCGTCAGTGGCTTGGACGACGGTGACAACGGTATTGCCGCTGCGGTCATGGTTTCCCCTCCAATTCTTTCGCTCGAACCCCTCGATGCGACGACTGTAACGACAAGTTGGGAGAAGTGCAACAGATAAAACGTAGCAGCTACGGAATTACGGTAGTGGGCGATTAGTGGTGAGGCGCCTCTACCCCAACTAGGCAGCGGTGAGCACGGCGCCGGGAGGTGTTCGGGGTTCTCGCAGGGGGAAGATTTGGGGTCTAGTGCCGGTGTGTAGCAGGAAAGATGTAGCATCTACCAACGCAGTGCTAGAGGAAGGCTGTAGCGATGCCCGAACCATTCGGGAGTCCGGAGCCCGGGGAGTAGCGCGGTGATACCTGAGCAGGCCGTGTCCGTGCCGACCCTGGTCGTCCGCCTCGGTGACGACGAACACGTCGTGGATCCGACGGCCGGTGTGGCCGTCATCGGTCGCGACGCGTCGGCCACCATCCGGCTCCCCGACGAGCGCATCTCGCGTTGGCATGTGCGCCTGGAGCCACACCACGACGGGTGGCACGCCATCGACACCAGTACCAACGGCATGTACCTGGATGGCGTACGGCGTAGCTCGGTGCAAATTTCAGCGCCCACCACCCTTCATTTGGCCAACGCCGAAGGATTTCCGGTCACCCTTACGCCGGGTGCCGCCCCGGACACTTCCCGAGACGTCACCGGCGTGATCGATTTGCCCGAGGCCGACGAGGACGAGTGGTGGGAGGCCGACGTCGACCCTGGTGTTGCGCGTGCGGGTCAGGCGGTCGCCGCCCGGCGAAGCGAACTCGACATCACCCAGCGCGGCCTGGCCAAAGACAAGATCATCAACGCCGGCACCCTGATCGCCTTCGAGAAGGGCCGCAGCTGGCCGCGCCGTGGCACGTTGGCCAAGCTGGAAAAGGCATTGCAGTGGAGCCCGGGCACCATCGCCCGCATCCGCAGCGGGTCCGCGGTTATCCCGATCGCGGGGACGGTCACCGCCCCTACGACGGCACCCAGCAAACTTCCCGGAGCCGGCGAGGAATCCACCGAAGTCCTGACCGACACGGTCCGGGCGCCGCTGATGGCCGAAGCTGTCGAACTGGCCATGCACACCATCAGCACGGCAATATCCGATCTGCCCGACCCGAGCGAACCGGCGTTCACCCCGAAGGTCACCAAGATCCTCGCCGACCTGCGCAAGCTCGAGAATGTGGCAGCCACCGCGGCCCGCAACGCCAAGGGCACCCCATCGGTGGTGTTGGCGCTGAGCAGTGTTCGCCGGGCCTACAACGACATCATGGCCCGGGCCGCCAAATCACCGGCTGCGACGCTGGGCCAGCGGTTGTACGGCGCGCGGCACCGCGCTGAACTCAGCCTCGACGAGGCCGCCGCGGCGGCGGGCCTGCCTGCGAGCTTTCTGGCAGACGCCGAAGCGGAACGTCCCATCCCCGAAGACGTTGCCGCGGCACTCAACACACTGATCGGGCAACTGTCGATCAGCTGATACCTACTGCGACGAGCCCCGATAAGGCGTCTCGAATGCCACGGTCTGCTGCTGGGCCGGAGATGGGGCATGGCCGGCGCTGGGCACCCCGGCGGCGGGCGCCGCGGTTTGCGCCCCAGGCGCCGGGGCGCTTGCGGGAGCTTGGTCGCCGATGAATTCCGCGTAGCTGGCGCTCTGAAAGGCGGCGGCACGCCCGGGCTCCGATGCCGAGACCTGTTGGGTCTGCTGGGCGTGCGCGGTACCGCTCTCGTATCGGGTTTCGGCGTGCTGTTCCTGCTGGTACTGGCCGTAATACTGCGCGGCGGCCTGCGCATACTGTTCGGCATAGGCGGCGTACCACGCCTGCTGTGGGTCGGCTTCGGCCGGCTGGTTCAGCAAAGCCGCTACGGCGATCACCGTCTGCAGCGCGTTGAGTACGACGACGACCCACATCGCCCATCCGGGCTCAACACCGTCGGGAACGACGATCGCTCTGGATAAGGCGTCCAGGAACCCGATCGCGGCCAGCGCAGCGATGACCTTGCTCGCCGGCGTCTGGCGGGGCAGCAGCCCGAACACCGCAAGCAGACCCGCCAGCACCGCGAACCGAACATCCCAATCGATGCCGCCGACGGCGAGCATCGGCCCGAAACTCACCAGGTAGGAGGCCAGGCCCAGAACCGCGACGGCCAGTGTCAAGCGGCGCTGCGTGTCCTTGCCCGCGGAGTCCGGTTCGGCGGCCCACTGCGAATAGTCGCCGTAGTAACCGCCGGACGACGTGCCCGACGGGCCTGAGGGATAGGCCATGATCACTCCTTCAAACCGCCCCGAACGGGGTGACCTCGATTCACGCTAGCGCACGTCACTCCCGCAATTCGGCATCGTCACTTGTGTTTCAATCTTCGGCAGCGAACGACGCCTTGAGGTAACGCATCTCCTCATCTGTCGCCACCATCGTGACAACCGACGACCCGGCCCGAGTGCTCACCCTGACCGTGTCAGCGTCGAAGTCAAGCAGCTCCAAAGCCACGTCCGCATTGGCTGTCACCGCGGATTCGGGGGGGACGACCACGATTGAGGTCACCCCCACCCGCACCGACTGCTCGACCACGCCGTCGAACATCTCCACCGAGTAGTTGCGGTCGGCGCCGGCCTGCATCGAGCCGCGATTGAAATCGGCGACCCACAGCAGATCGTGGTCGTCGACCTCGTCGACCATGGTGCGCCACTTCGCCGGACGCCGCGTGTGCACCAGCACGTGTGCGCCGAGGGCCAGCGACCGCAGCACCACCTGCTGGGCTAGGTGCAAGGTTCCGGCGATCTCCACCCGCCGGATCTGCGGACCGAACAGGGCCAGGGCCACCGCGCGACCGTGCTCGTCGGCGCCGATGACCTGACCGCATCCGGAAGCCGGCACGCACAGCGCCCCGAAGTCTCCGACCGGATCCGCGGTCGAGGTCGAGTAGGCCCACTTGTCGATCGGCCGCGGTGGAGGCGGCACCGGCAGGCTCGCGGCCAACGCCGAATACTGGTGACCCCTCAAGTGCGTCAGGCCACGTAGGTTGATCCGGGCCCGGCCATGGGTGTCGAAACGGGCCAACCCCCGGATCGCGACGGGACCGCGGGGATCGTCGCGACGCAGCGACAGACTCATCGTGGTGGAGTAGCTGGGAATGGTCCACAGCAGACCAAGCCCGGCCGTGGTCAGCATGCGCGGTGTGACGGCGAAGCTGCGCAACCGGAATCTGCCTTCCCGGCAGGTCCGCCAGGTCTCCTCGACGGTTACCAGATCCACCCCGTCGGTGAGCTGGTTGGTGGCCTGGCCGATCTCGGCGGCCGTGAGCACTCGGGTGCGCAGGCCGCCTTCGGTCAGCCGGTTGGCCACCCGCCGGGTCGCAGTGGTCGCTGCGCGCAAGATCCCGTCCCGGCCGCCGCCGCGCCGGCGCACCGCGTCCGCGCACCGCGACGGGTCGAATCGCACGGCGATCCATACATTGCGCTGGGCGATCGCCGGCAGCGGACCCAGCACCGCGTCGTACACCGCGGCGACCTGGCTGTGTCCCTGCGACCGGGCGCCCTGGCTGATCACGTCGATGGAGTCCAAGGTGATGTCGAACTGCTGCAGACATTCCACCAGTGCCTGCACGGGCACGGTCTCACCGGAAACCGTGGTGCCCGGCTCCATGATGGTCATCGCCTGCGGGTTTTCTTCGATCTTCAGCAACGACATCAAAGTACTTCCGTCCCAACGGAAACCGACCAGAGCGCCGTCGGAGGTGGGTACGTCGAAGGGGTCGGCCAAGGTTTTCTTCTTGGCTCGCTTACGTCGCTGTCGCGAGAAGCCGGTGCGCAGTGCGACCAGCCGCGGCAGCGTTGTGCCGCGCAGCCGGACAACCAAAATTAGGGCCGCCACCAGCCCGACGGCACTGCCCTGCCAACCGGGAAACCCGATCAAGGGCGCTGTCACCGTTCCCGCGGCGACTAGCAGTTGCAGCACCAACAGGTCAGGCAGCGGCAAAAGGCGCTGCGCGGCGATGTCGATCGTCGAGCGCAGTTCGCTGGGTTCTGTTGGCGCGTCCCGGTCCCGGGACCTTGCTGCACGACGCGGCACAGACGGAATCCTAACCAGTGTGTGCAGGCAAAATTGGCGCGCATTTACGCCACGGCGTTGTTATACGCTACCGAGGCTCGGTGCTCGACCGACGCTGATGGGGGTGCTCATATGCCCGCGCAAGTCACGACGCGCGCGCAAGTCAACGGCTATAGGTTCCTGATTCGCCGGCTCGAGCACGCGCTGATTCGGGCCGACTCCCGAATGATCCACGACCCGATGCGAGGACAGATCCGGTCGTTGCTGGTGGGCCTGGTGGTCGCGATCCTAATCACCGGGGCCGCCGGTGTACTGGCATTCTTCAAGCCTTCGCCGAACATCGGAAACGCGCAGATCCTGCTCAGCGCCAACGGCGGCCTCTATGTGCGCATCGGCGATCGTTTGCACCCGGTACTCAACCTCGCCTCCGCCCGGCTGATCACCGGGAAACCCGACGCCGCAAAGTCAGTCAGCGACAAGTGGCTCAATCAGTTGCCCCGTGGCCCCATGGTGGGCATCATCGGCGCGCCCACCGGTATTCACGGGGGCGCCGACATGCGTACTTCGCTGTGGACGGTGTGCGACGCGATCACCACCCCCGATGTGTCCAAGAGCGTCGGTACGGCCAGCGTGCAGACCACCGTCGTCGCCGGTGATCTGACCCTTGACGACGACATCCGCCGGGCATCTTCGGCGCAGATGTTGCTGGTGCGCGCGGGCGACACCGTTTATCTGATCTTCGACGGCGTGCGCGCGGTGATCGACCCGTCGGACTCGGTCGTGGTCAACGCCCTGCACCTGCAGAACGCGCGGCTGCGGCCCATCTCCGGCGCACTGCTCAACTCGTTTCCGCTGGTGCCGCCGATTGGGCCGATGATCATCCCGGGCGCTGGCAGCGTTATTCCCGGTCTCCCGGCGACCTACCCGGTAGGCGCGATCGTCAAGACCGTCGACTCCCGCGGAGAGCAGCTGTATGTCGTACTTCCCAACGGTTTGCAGCCGGTCTCGCCGGCTGCCGCCGACATCATCCGGTACAGCAACCCCGCCGAAGCCTTGTCGCAAGGGGCCCACGAGGTATCACCGGCGGTGATCAGCCACGTTCCGATCGTGCACACCCTGCCGTTGGACCACTATCCGAGCGTGTCCCCACAAATCGTCGACGACGAGCCCGATCGGGTGGTGTGCATGGCGTGGGAGCGGGCAAACTCAGCCGCGCAAGCAACTGTGCGGGTGCTGGTCGGGCACCGGCTGCCGATCCCGGCCGGGGCGCAGCCAGTGGGCCTGGCCACCGCCGACGGCAACGGACCGGGCGTCGATTCGGTGTACGTCAAACCGGGCACCGGGGAATACGTCCAAGCCACCGGCGGAGGCACGGACAGCCGCGCGATGGGCCAACTCTTCTACATCTCCGACGCCGGAGTGCGCTACCACATCAAGGACCTGCCCACCGCGGCGGCTCTGGGAGTCACCGGCGTGCGCAATCCCGGCGACGACAGCGAGGTGCCGCAACTGGCTCCCTGGCCGGTCGTTTCGCTGCTGCCGGCGGGACCGGAACTGTCCCAGGAGGCGGCGCTGGTCGCGCACGACGGGATGGGCGCCGACCCGCGCGGGTTGAAGGTCGAGCCGCCGAAGTCCTGAGGCTCAGATCCGAAGCTCGCGGAATGTCGCGTACAGGCGCACGATCCAGCAGCACAGCGGGAAAACTAACGCGATCGCAAAGTATTCCAGGATCTCGACCTGACGGCGCATCACCGGAGAGAACTCCAACCGGGGGGCGACGATCCCGCAGGCGACCACCAGCACCATCAGAGCCACCAACGACAGAGTCGCAGTGAGTTCCCAATTGTCCAGACCGACAGCCGTTTTGACGATCAGCAGCAGCGCGATCGCCAACCCGGCGCCGATCAACGTGGCGGACTGCGTGAGGTCGTGGTGGCTGCGGCCGCGCAGGCACAGCACGGTCGCCACCGCAGCCGCGAAAACCGTTCCCTGCCAATAGAACCCGCCGCTGACATCAATGGCTAGGTAACAGCCGACCGTCGCGGTGATCGCGGCGGCGGCCAACACGCCGGTCAGATACTGGCCGGCCCGCCGAACCCGGACGGTCATGCCCTCCTCGGTAGGGATCACCTGCTTGCCGACGGCATTGACGCCCTCGACGGTGGTGCCGCCCTGGGTTTCAATGTCGTCGAGTGGCTCCCCGGCCGTGGGGACTCGCGGGACGGGCAACTTGGCCAGCAGGATCGTCACCCGCGGTGACATGTAGACGACGATCACAGAGACCGTTGCCAACACCGCGCCGGTGGCGCGTGGCGGTGGGTTCCACAGCAGGCCGGCCACCGCGGCTGCGCCGCCGATCACCGCCAGCGCGATCACCGCGGTGTGCAGTACCCGCCCGCGACCGCTGACTAGTAACACCAGCAGCGATGCCAAACCCGTCAGTGCCAACGCCATCGGCAGTGATTTGATCCCGTAGCCGTCGGGCACCACGTAGAGGGCGCCACCGAACAACAGCGGAGTGGCCACCGCCGCAATCCATTCCGAACGACGGGCGCCATTCGAGCGATGCGCGATCACGCAAGCGACGACTACCGCCAGGGTACCGATACCGAGGGCAGTGGCCGGCACGTAGACCTCGCCGGCGTGCCGAGACAGCAGGAACGCGGCAGTGACAGTGGCGGCCAGGCCGACGCCGAAACAGGCGATCAACCGTGCGTCTCGCGAAACCCAGCTCAGGACCGATGACGTGGACTCCCCGGGAGTGTCCTGTACGTCGTCGAAGAGCATCGGTCGGGCCGGCTGGTCGATCTCGCGGATGGTCAGCAGTTCGCCGTCGTAGATGTTGGCCTCGCCCAGGGACCGGCTGGGGTCGATCGCCTCGTCGCCCAGCCGGGCCAGCGTCCACTTGCCTTCGGTGGTGTCGAAAACGACCTGCTCGAGTCCAGCATCCGGTGGCGGGTGCGCGGCCATTTGCTCATTGGCGATGTCGATGACGTCGTCGATGAAGGCGCTGATGCTGGCGTTGGCGGGTAACCCGAAGTCGAGCCGCAGGTCACCGACCACGAGCGTGACCCGGCTAAGGGTGGGCTCGGCCTCGGATTCGGCGTCTAATTCCGATAGCGACGGCGGTAGAGTCATCGCTATCGACCTTCTGCGTGTTGTGGCATTTCGCTGGTCACAATACCCAGAGATGTCCTGAGAATTTGTCGCGAGTTTCGGGGAATGACTTTTTGAGTACGCAGGGCTTTGTGCGCCGCACGCGGGTGTCGCCGCCACGCATGCCGGGTGGCGAAGTGAACCTACAGGCGCCACCAGAGGTACCGCGGGTGATCCCCGGCAACCTCCTGACGAAGTTGCTGCCGTTCGTCATGATCGTCGCAGTCGTCGGGATGATTGCGCTGATGGTGACGGTCGGGGGCCGAGACCTGACGAAGAATCCGATGTTCCTGATCTTCCCGATGATGATGATCATGTCGATGGCCGGCATGTTCATGGGCGGCGGCGGGCGGACCGGCAAGGCAGCCGCCGAACTCAACGAGGAGCGCAAGGACTACTTCAGCTACTTGGCGAACTTGCGTGACGACGCCGACCTGACCGGCGAGGGACAACGCACCGCGCTGGAGTGGAGCCATCCGGACCCGCGGGCACTGGCTGATGTCGTCGACAGCCGCCGGATGTGGGAGCGCCGCACCACCGACGGTGACTGGTGCCATGTCCGGGTCGGCGTCGGCACCCACCGGTTGGCGACCCGGCTGCTGGCACCCGAGACCGGCCCGCCTGAGGATCTGGAGCCGGTATCGACGGTGGCGCTGCGGCGGTTCGTCAAGACCCACTCGGTGGTGCACGCACTGCCTACCGCAGTGTCGCTGCGGGCATTCCCCGCTATCACCTTCGAGGGTGACCGCAAGTTGGCCCGGCAGCTGGTGCGTTCGATGGTGTTGGAGCTGTGCGCGTTCCATGGACCCGACCAGGTCCAGGTCGCGGTGGTCACCGCCAACCCCGACGGGGAAAACTGGAGCTGGGTCAAGTGGTTGCCGCACGCACAGCACGCGACCGCCCGCGACGGCATGGGCACGCTGCGCATGCTGTTTCCCAGCCTGGAGCTGCTGGAGCGGTCTTTGGCCACTGATCTGGGGGAGCGGGGCCGGTTCACCCGCAACGCCGAGCCGACAAAGGGTCTCAAACAGCTCGTGGTGGTCATCGACGACGGCTATATCACCGGATCCGAGCGCCTGGTCACCGACGCGGGTTTGGACAGCGTTGTTCTGTTGGACCTCAACGGTTCTGATGCGGCGGCTAACCGACGTGGGCTGGCGTTGGTGGTAGAGGCCGATGCGGAAGGCGAGCACGTCGGCGCGCGCACCGCGGTGGGTGTTGAGCGGTTCGCCACACCCGACACGATCACCGTTGCCGAGGCTGAAGCGACCGCACGTCGCATTGGCCGCTTCCGCTTGGCCAGCGCCGCGCATATGGTCAATTTGGAGGCAGATGCGCGGGCCACCGACCCGGGACTGATGGCGCTGCTCAAGATTCCCGACGCCGCGGAGATCGTGCCCGAGCAGGTGTGGCGGAAACGTTCCCCGCGAGAACGGCTGCGGGTGCCTATCGGTTACACCCCCAACGGCCAGCCACTCGAACTCGACATCAAAGAGTCCGCCGAGTCGGGCATGGGTCCGCACGGGTTATGCATCGGCGCAACCGGTTCTGGCAAGTCGGAGTTCCTGCGCACGCTGGTGCTGTCGATGATCACCTCGCACTCACCCGATGTGCTGAACATGGTGCTGGTCGACTTCAAAGGTGGCGCAACGTTTCTCGGACTCGAGGGAGTGCCCCACATCGCGGCGATCATCACCAACCTCGAAGACGAGCTCGTTCTGGTCGACCGCATGCGCGACGCGCTGGCCGGTGAATTGAATCGCCGCCAGGAGCTGCTGCGCGCGGCCGGCAACTTCCCGAATGTCAACGAGTACGAACGAGCCCGCGCCAACGGCGCGGAACTCGACCCGCTGCCGGCGTTGTTCATCATTGTCGACGAATTCTCCGAATTGCTGTCGCAGAAGCCTGATTTCGCTGAACTGTTTGTGATGATCGGTCGGTTGGGCCGGTCGCTGCACGTGCACCTGCTGCTGGCTTCGCAGCGGTTGGAGGAAGGCAAGATCCGAGGGTTGGAATCGCACCTGTCTTATCGGATCGGTCTCAAGACATTCTCGGCCGGTGAATCGCGCAGCGTGCTCGGCGTCCCGGATGCCTACCACCTGCCCAGTGTTCCGGGTTCGGCCTTCCTGAAATGCGATGCCTCCGAACCCATCAGGTTCAACACCTGCTACGTGTCGGGGGATTACGTGCGCCCGCGGCGGGCCGCCCAGAGCGGCAGGAGTCGCCAACTGGGGGCGTTGGCTCCGAAATTGTTCACCGCCACGCCCGTCCGGAAGGACGCTGTGGCCGTCAATCCGACTGCCGATGCGGACGTGCAGTCCGGCGCATCGTCCTCAGTGATGTCATCCCAGACATCGCCTCCCACTAAGACCACGTTGCTCGATGTGGTGGTGTCGCGGCTGAGGGGACACGGCCGGCCGGCCCACGAGGTGTGGTTGCCGCCGTTGGACGAGAGTCCCGCCGTGAATCTGCTGCTGCCGAATACGAATTGGGCGGCACCGGAGAACCTCGACGGTCGGCTGTGGCTACCGATGGGGGTGGTCGACCGTCCCTACGATCAGCGTCGCGATGTGCTGATGGTCGACTTGTCCGGAGCGCAGGGCAACGTGGCGGTGGTCGGCGGCCCGCAGTCGGGCAAATCGACGGCGCTGCGCACACTGATCATGTCGGCGGCCGCCACCCACACCCCCGAGCAAGTGCAGTTTTTCTGTCTGGACTTCGGTGGCGGCACTTTGACCAGCCTGGTCAATCTGCCGCACGTAGGCGGGGTGGCGGGCCGGATGGACGCCGACGGCATCCGACGTACCGTGGCCGAGGTGGCCGGGGTGCTGCGGGCACGCGAAGTCCGATTCCGTGACCTGGGCATCGAGTCGATGCGTGACTTCCGGGCACGCAAGGCGCATCTGGCAACGCTGCCGCCCGAGGTTGCCGCTCAGGATCCGTTGAGTCAGGACAAGTTCGGTGACCTCTTCCTGGTTATCGACGGCTGGGCCTCGATTCGCAGTGACTTCGAAATGCTTGAACCCACCTTGAATTCACTTGCAGTGCAGGGTCTTTCGTATGGTGTGCATCTGGTTATCTCAGCGACTCGCTGGATGGAGATGCGCGCCGCGGTCAAGGACATGCTCGGCACCCGCATCGAATTGAAATTGGGTGATTCCCTCGATAGCGACGTTGGACGCAAGTTCAACGAGTTGATCCCCGTGGGCCGGCCCGGTCGTGGTATCAGTCATGAACGGCTGCATATCCTGATTGCGCTGCCGCGGCTGGACTCCAGCTCGGGGGTCGAGGATCTACCCGACGGTGTTTCGGGCGCGGTCAGTGCGATGCGCGCGCATTACGGTAACCGGCAAGCGCCACGGGTGCGCATGCTGCCGCACAACGTGGACCGCGACGCGGTGATCCGGGCGGCCCGCGCTGCCCGGATGTTGGGTCCCGCGCGCGTGGCCGTTGGCATAAACGAATCCGAATTGCGGCCCGTGGTACTGGATTTCGACGCCCAGCCACACCTGGTGACCTTCGGCGAGGCCGAATGCGGCAAGACCGGTCTGCTGCGCAACATCGCCACCGGGCTGATGGAGAACGCCACGGCCGAGCAATGCAAGATCGTCCTGGTCGACTACCGCCGCTCGATGCTTGGCGTCGTCGACAACGAATACCTGGGTGGATACGCCACAGCGGCACAGTCCTGTACCGAGCTGCTGACCGCGCTGGCCAGCACATTGCGAGATCGGCTGCCGCCCGCCGATATCACCCAACAGCAGCTCAAAGAGCGATCATGGTGGTCGGGTCCGGACATCTTCGTGATGATCGACGACTACGACCTCGTGGCTACCGGCTCGATGAGTAGCCCGCTGAGCCCGCTGGTCGAATTCCTGCCGCAAGCGCGTGACATCGGCCTGCGAGTTGTCGTCGCGCGCCGCATCGGGGGCGCTGGACGCGCCATGATGGACCAGTTCATCGGACGGTTGAAGGACCTGTCCTGCAACGCTTTGGTGATGAGCGGAACCAAGGACGAAGGTGCGCTCTTCGGCTACAAGGCGACCGAAATGCCGCCGGGCCGGGGAATGCTGGTCTCGCGGACAACCAAGAGCGGCGTCATCCAACTGTCGAGAATGCCTGAACTGTGACCGGCGTCAGCGAGCTCAGACAGTTCCAGGTGGTATCGGCCGCACCCAAGCACATCCGGGTGTCGGTGTTCGGGCGCCGCACGCAGCTAGACATCGCCCTGCCTCTGGATGTCCCGGTGTCAGGCTTCGTCCCGGAACTGGCCCGCCTCGTTAGCTCCCGGGACATCGAGCAGGACGGTGAAGGTTCGGCGAAGGACGAACACCGGACCTTCTGGGTACTCAGCCGACTCGACGGCGATGCGTTGCAGCCACACCGGACGCTGCGCGAATCGGGGGTGACGAACGGCGAACTGCTGCGACTCACTTCGGAGCGGGCATTGTCGCCGCCCATTCTGTACGACGACGTGGTCGATGCGGTCGGACGGCTCAACAAGGCCGCCTATGCCGCGTGGAACGCGGCATCGGCGCGCTGGATGGCGTTCGTCGGGGTCCATCTCGCCGCCCTTGCCATGACGTATTGCGTCGTCGGACGTCCGCGTGCGGCCAACCACTACGTGATCGTCGCCGTTGCCGGCGCCGTGGCGCTGACGCTGGTCGGTGGTGCGGCGATGGCGCATCGCTCCTACCGACTCGATGACGTCGCCGCGGCGCTCGGGTGGGCTGCCATCCCGATCACGGCCGGCATCGCCTTCGCGCTGCTGGCGAGGTTCGGCCAGTACGGGTTGGCCGGCGCCTGCGGGGCGGTGGTGGTGCTGTGCGTCGTCTACGACCGGTTTATCGGGACCGGCCACTGGGCGTATTTGGCGAGTGCGTTGCTGTTCGGGCTGGTCGGTGTCGCCTTGGCGGTCCGGGGTCTGCAGGTGCGCGCCGAAATCCTGTTCGTGGCGGCAGCGGTGACGGTGGTGCTGGCTTGTCTGACGGTCCGGCGGCTGACGGCGCGGCTGGACAGATTCCCGACACCGAGCGTCGCGCTCGAAACTAACCGCGAGGACTGGGATTTCGAGAATCCGTTCGAGCCGTCGGCACCGGCCATGAGCCGCGATTCGGGCGCGACGATGCCGACCGCCGAACAAGTGTGGACCAAGGCGAAGTCGGCAGCCATCACGCGCGCGGCGCTGCTGGCCGGATTGGCCGGCGCTGCGACGGTGTACCTGACGTTGCTGCTGCGCACTGCGGCAGTGGACTGGCCGGTGATCGCCTTCGTGTTGGCCGGTGCGGTGGTGCTGGGTCTGCACGCCAGGGACTTTCGCACCTGGGTCGAGCGCGTCGCGCTGGCGGTGCCGGCCGTCGCGATCCTGCTGATTACCTGCGTGGCGGCCGAGGGTGGGATTCAGCCGATGCCGGTGGTCGCGCTCGGCGTGCTGCTGGGCGTCGCGATCGGTGCCGCATCGACAGGGTTGGCGGGCGCTGGGGACGGGTCTTCGTCTGCGACGCGGACGCTGCTCGCTTATCTGCAGTACCTGGCCGTTGCGTCCTTGATCCCGTTGGCGTTGTGGGTGGTGGGTGTCTACCAGCGGTTGGGATTGCGATGAAGCGCCTGGTCGCGGCGCTGGCCACTCTGCTGGTGGTTGCGACGGTGAATCCCCCCGTGGCGTGGGCGATCCAGCCGCCGGTGGTGCAACCGGGGCCGCCGCCTGACGGGCCGCTCGGACCGACCGAGACGACCGATCTCAAGGCGATCTGCGGTGTGCCCACTGGGGTCTTGCCGCAGTCCGATTTCAGCCTGCAACCCAGCGCCGAGGCGATGCTCAATTTCGTCGACGCGTGGCGATTCTCGCGCGGGGCAGGGCAGAAGGTTGCGGTAATCGACACCGGGGTCAACCGGCACCCGCGACTGCCGGCGCTGGAGGGTGGCGGCGACTATGTATCGACCAGCGACGGTCTGCAGGATTGCGACGCCCACGGAACGTTGGTGGCAGGAATCATCGCGGCCGTGCCGGCCCCGGGCGACTCTTTCGCCGGGGTGGCGCCCGAGGCAACCATCCTGTCGATCCGGCAGAACAGCGCGGTGTACGGGCCGAAGGAGGGCGGCTCAGCGCAGAGCAGCGATCCCAATGCCACGTCGCCGGGATACGGGAACACCCTGACTCTGGCGTACGCCATCACCCGCGCGGTCAACCTAGGCGCCACCGTGATCAACCTATCGGAGGTGGCGTGCACCCCGGTCGGAGGTGGCCTGGACGACGGCGCACTGGGGCGCGCGGTCCGCTATGCCTTCGAGCGCAACGTGGTGGTGGTGGCTGCTGCGGGCAACTTCAGCAATCAGGGGCTATGCAAGACGCAGAACGCCATGCCGGACCCGAACATGCCCCTGAGAAGTGGTTGGGATTCGGTGCGGACCATCGCCAGCCCGGCGTGGTTCAGCGATTACGTGTTGACGGTAGGGGCGTTGACCACCTCGGGCGAACCGGCCGACTTCAGCCTGCGCGGACCGTGGGTGGGGGTCGCAGCGCCCGGAGAACGGATCATGTCCCTGGATTCCAACGGGCCGGGACTAATCAACGCCGTATTGGGGCAGCAAGGGCTGGCGCCGATCAACGGCACCAGTTTCGCCGCCCCGTTCGTTTCGGGATTGGTGGCGCTGGTCCGGTCCCGCTTCCCAGAATTGAATGCCGCTCAGGTAATCGAGCTGATCAAACGGACCGCACACACTCCGGGCGCCGGGCCCAACGAGGCCACCGGGTATGGCGTAATCGACCCGGTCGCCGCACTGACCTATCGCCTTCCACCGGCCAGCCAGCTGCCGAACCCCGAACGGGCGACCCCTATCGCCGGTCGGCCACGCCGTGACCCGGCCAGTCGGCGCGCTCAAATTATCGTGCTGTCGGTCACCGCGGGTGCCGTGGCCTTGGCGGCGGCGGCAGGTGCCCTGGCGGTGGCCCGGCGGCGCCGGGAAGCACGCGCGGCGGATTCTGAGCCCGACGTGCTGAATTAGGGCGCGTCGAATAGCTGAAATTGCGGTTCGTGCGTCGCGGGAATGTGTGGGAGCCTCGAACTGAGAATTAACGGTTTGGCGCTACGTACGATTGAACACGGCACGTCGCCGATTCGGAATGGGAAGGGGGTACGACAGTGGCAAACCGAACGCCGAGGCAGAAACCTGCCGACGACGAGCGTGGGTCGCTGGCGCACCCGCCCTGGCTGACCGGCGAGACCAAGCAACGGCGCGTTCCTCTGGTCCGCGGCAAACAGGCTGACAAACAGGCCGGTAAACAGGCGAATGAGGAGGCAGAGGAGTCGTCCCCAACGGCCCGCACGCCGAGCAATCCCACGGACCCGCCCCGCGAGCCGGTCCCGGGGGCGTCTGGCGAACCACCGGCAACGCGGGTGCCCGACTCGGACGAAGTCGTGCCTCGGCCTGCGCGCGTCGAGATACGCCGCGACCACGACGACGATGTTCCAGAATTTGACCGGCGCACTCAACGTGTCGGTGACGACGCAGCATTTCGTGCAGAGCAGCCGAATGGTTCGGATCGGCGTTCTCTGGAATCCGGGGCACCCGACGCTGAGACACTTTCGGGCGCCGAGCCCCCTACGACGAATCCGCCAGTGGAGCAAGCGGTTTGGATCGAGCCGGAGAAATCGGGCGCGCCTGCGGTGTCGGAGCCGGAGTCCCGGCCGGCGGTCGAAGTCTCGGTTGAGCGCGATTGGGAACCCGACCTCCCGAAGGAACCTGACCCGAGTGGGGAGTCCTCGGCACCTGACGAGCCGGCTCATGAAGAGCCGGCGCCGGGTGAACTCGACGACATCGAGCTGAGGGCTGCGGCCCTCCTCGAGCAGATGGAGGCCAAACGGGCGCAGGCCTCGGCAGCTGCGCAGCAACCGGAGGCCGAAACCGCAGCCGACCCGGCCCCGGAGTTCGTTGTCGACGACTGGTTATCGACCAATCCGGTCGACGACAACAAGCAGGACAACAAGCAGCCGGAATCTATTGTGCCCGAAACGGATTCGCTCACTCAAGCGGATGAGTCGCCAGAGCCGCGCCAGCTGCCCGAACCACCGGTGGTGCAAGAGCCGCCGATGGTGCCAGATTCGCCCGCGCCGACGGCGACCGGTGCAGAAGCCGGCACCGACGAAGCCGGCACCCTCGGCGAAGAGGCCACCGAATGGCGGTGGACCGATTTTCTGCGAGATGCCGAGGCGCCCTCCGAGTCGGTCGTCGACCATCAGCCCGCAGAGCCCACCGCAGTGACCGAGACGGAGTCGAACGTCCACGACCCGTCCGCCGCGACGCGTCGTCCGGTGGTACCACCGTGGCAGATGCCGAACGCGGCCACGCCAACGGACATCGACCGCACCCAGGCAGCGCCACACGAACCGCCGCCCGGAGCGCCGACGCAACAGGCACCAGTCCCGCCCGGGCCGCCTGCTCGCCCTGGCCCCGGATCACGGCGCGGCGCGCCACCTCCGTTCCCGCCACCACCGCCGCCGGGGCCGTTCCCGCCTCCACCCTGGTGGCCTGGGCCACCGCCGGGTCGGGGTGTCCCACCGGCGGCGCGGCAGCCTCCCACCCGGCTGCCAGCTGGTCAACCGCCCGGTTCCGGACGGCCGCCCGGTCCGCCGCCGGCTCCCGTCGGACCGCCGCCGAGCTACCAGCCGTTCCAGGTGCCGCCGCCCATCGACGAGGCCGAGGTGGCCAACCTCGATCGGTTCGCTCCACCGTCGGGCTGGCGTCGTGCAGTGCACAAGGCGACTGGGGGACACCTCAACCCCGGGGCATCCCGCAAGGAACGTCGGCATGAGCATTTGCTGGCCGAGATCCGGCAGCCGATCGTTGGTGACTTCCGCATCGCGGTGCTCTCGATCAAAGGCGGAGTGGGTAAGACCACCACCACATTTGGATTGGGTTCGGCTTTGGCGACGGTGCGGCACGACCGGGTGATCGCCGTCGACGCCAATCCCGACCGCGGGACGCTCGGTGAACGAGTCGGTGACCTGTCGACGCGCTCGACTGTGCGTGATCTGCTGGCGGATCCGAACATCAATCGCTACGCCGATGTGCGCAACCACACGCTAATGGCCACCAGTCGACTTGAAGTTCTTGCCAGTGAACAGGATCCGGCCGTGTCGGAGATCTTCGGTGCAGAGGACTACCGTCGCACCATCGAGATCCTGCGACACTTTTACAACATCATTTTGACTGACTGCGGCACCGGCATCATGCATTCGGCGATGTCCGCGGTTTTGGACCTTGCGCACAGCATCGTGCTGGTCAGTTCACCGGCGATCGACGCCGCGCGCAGTGCGTCGGCGACGCTGGACTGGCTTGTCCAGCATGGGCATTCGGGCCTGGTCCGCGAAGCGCATGTGGTGTTGAGCGCGTCCCGGCCGGGGTCGGCGGCACTCAAACTGGACAAGGTGTATGAGCATTTCCAAACCCGCTGCCGCTCAATCCATTTGATTCCGTTTGACCCGCACTTGGCCGAGGGCGCAGACGTCGACTTCGACCGGCTGCGTCCTGCGACGAGGCAGGCTTATCTGGAGCTGGCCGGGTCGGTGTCGGAGAATTTCGGACGGTTGCGGGGCGTGCGGGAACAGGTTTAGCCGTTGCGGGTGGCTACTTGGCCTTCAGGTGTTGGTTAGTCGGAGATGTCGGTGCCGGTGTCGTGGGCTCTGGTGGTGGGTCGACAAAACGGTGGCGTTGGCGGAATTGGGCGGAGAATTCGCCAGTTCATCGCCGCGAACACGGGCAAACTGAGCCAGACCGGACGTGCCGAAAGCTACCACGTTCGCTCCCCGCGGATGCTCGCGCCTTCACTGGGTGGGCGAGCGCGCGGCGGACTATCCGAAGTGGCACGACACTGCGAACTGCCACTTCGCCGACATCTAGGGGGTGTTCAAGTACAGCGGCATATCGTTGGCTCACCTGAGAAAGATGAGCAGGGCAACGAGTACGCCGACGACCGCGAGCCCGAGCGCCGAGCCGAGCACGAACAGGCCTCCCCGGGTCTCAAGGATCGCGAACCCGAGGCTGGTCTCGCGGAGGTATTGGTACCGAGACACCGCCGCGAGTGCGCACACGACGCCGCCGCCGATGAGCGCGGTCCCAAGCACATTGGTGATGTTGGCACGGACGAGAAGGATTATGGTGACCGCGAATACGCCACCCAGCCCGATCAGTGTCATCGTGCGCTGCAGGTGGTTTCGCTCGAACGGGTATTGCGCCCCCCACAGTCTCGCCAACTTGGCTTTCATTGAGGCTCAGCCCCGTGGCGCGAGGACGAGGACGATGACCCCGGCTCCCGCGAGGAGGATGGCCACAATGACGAGCAGCGGGGCGCCGAAGCCGGGCAACGGCTGGCGTTGCCGCAATGCGCGCTCGCTCACGAACCAGCGCCGCACACCGATGCCGCAGGTACCGAAGGCGATCGCCACGAGCCCCAGGGCGAGGATCTCGCTCTCGAACTGGGGGTGTTCGATGAGGAGCCGATCGATGGCGACGGCGCCGGCGAGCAAGGTCACCGCGAAGCGCAACCACGACAGGTAGGTACGTTCGTTGGCCAGGCTGTAAAGGGGGTCGGGCTCCTGGCCGACGTCGTAGACCGCGCGTGGGAAGCGCGAACCGATTTCTGCGTCGCCGTCGAAGTCCATTACCTCGTTGTCGGCCACGCAATCACGATAGACCCCGGCCGCGATGTTTCCCCGGACCTCACCGCTCGAGGCGAACACGAACCTGCCCGTTCCACGCCGAGCGTCCCCGCAACCCTGGGTCGAACGCTCGGCTGGTTCACCCGGGCGAAGCGGTTGGGCGAGTTTCACTTGGACGCCAACCGACCATCATCCGGGCCGTCCTCCACACGCGGACGAGTCTGACTCGGCGCGCAGGGGCGAGCCCTTGCCTATGCGCGAGCCGCGCGCTCACTGACCCCTGGACGGGAACCCTTGGAAAGACTCTCCGCGATCTTGCCGTCGCGCAGGCCGAGGGTGCCGACGTCAACTTCGATCGGCTACGTCCTGCGCCGAGACGGGCTGGTCTAGAGCTGGCCGGGTCGGTGTCGGAGAAGTTCGGACGGTTGCGCAGCGTGCGGTGGTGGTGTGGCCGTCACGTGTTGGTCAGTCGAAGATGTCGGTGCCGGTGTCGTGGACTGGTGGTGGGTCGACAGCGGGGTGGCGTTGGCGGAATTGGGCGGAGAGTTGGCTGCTGACCTGCGGTGTGGGCGTGGTGGTGGGCGCGGCGAGGATGTGGTTGTCGTCGGCGATGTAGTAGAGGGTGTCGACGGGGTGGGTTGTGGTGATTTGCCAGCCGTCGCGTAGCCGGTTGGGGTGTAGGTCTGCGGTGGGGTAGGACGGGTCGTGCACGGCGAGGTAGTCGCGCAGGGTGGCCAACGCCTGTGCCGGTGGCAGGTAGGGGCTCTCGGCTGGGGAGGGGAAGTAGAAGATCTCGTCGGCGGTGGGTACCGAATAGCCGGCGCCGGTGACGTCACGCACGGGCTTCAAATAGCCGTCCACCAGGTGGTAGGGGACGATGGCCATGGTGAGGCGGGCGGCTTCGAGGATGTCGATGGTGGCCCAGATCTCTCCGATACCGAGGACCTCCGCGTTGGGAAAGTGGCCCCATTCGTCACGGCTGGGGGACGGTGGCTCAGGCACCGTGCGTTTGACTCTGCGGCCCCCTCCGATGCTCAGCCGCAACGAGGGTCCATCGATTCGCCTGATCGAGTAGGGGTCACCTTTGTACCAACACGTGGTGATCACCTCGTAGAACGCCTCTATTTCGGAGGCCGGTACCGCTTTGTAAGCGATGGACTGCACGAAAGAGCGCCGGGCATCCTTGGCCTGGAATCCCGCCGGGATCACCTGTCCCGGGGAGACGATCAATTTGACCCTCGAGGCATTGACGTCGCAGCGGAAGGCTTGCCCCTGGTACGTGCAGTAGGTATCGCAAGGCAGTAGCTGTGTGCCGTCGAGTCGCAGTAGGTGTTGTGGCGCTGGGGTGGCGAGGTTGCCGAATACCTCGTCGGCGACGGCGCTGACTTGTGCGGCGGTGATCGGTTGCGGCGCGAAGTCTCGTTCGCGTAGGTAGTCGAGGAACTGGGGTCCTGGGCTGAGGTGGTAGTGGCGCACGTAATAGCTGATGGCGTCGTCCCAGCGCCATACCCCGTCGGTGCGTTGGCTCAACGGCACCCGCGCTGTGTTGTCACCCGACCACGGGTCGGGCATTCGAGCGGTGGTGCGGGCCACCACCGCACCGGCGTCGAGGTAGGCGGCGACGCGTTGTGCGTCGTGGGCAGACAGCCGCGGCAGGGACTCGTCGGGGGCAACACCGGATGCGCTGCCTGGTTCGGGCCGCCATATCGACAGTGCTCGCGTGTTCACAAGGCCCTGCTCACTGAGGTCCCTCGGCATGTGCCATTTCACGTTGGATCTGTGCGACTGCGTCGGGTGCTATCGGTTGCCAGCGGCTGGGGTCGTTCAATGACGGGTTGGGTGCGTAGCCGCTGGGTTCCCAGCGCCCCGAGGATGGTTCGTAGGTTTCCAACGTGCGTCCATCGAGGTTCCGTACCAACAGTTTTGGGTCATCCGGGTGGGTGGTCACGGCCAGCCAGTAACCCGGTTCGACGTGCAGATGGGCCAGCATCGCATCAACGTCGCTCTCAGCTAGTCGCGCCCAGCCGTGCTGTCTGATGACGTCGTCGCGGATCGATTGGTCAGGGGCTTCGACCCATCCTGGTCCGGCCTGACTGTAAACCTGCAGCCGGTCGTGGTCGTCGATCCGCACCACGAACAGCGGCCGCGGTTGGCCGGTCGTTTCATCGGTAGTCACGAAGTAGCGCATCCCCGCCTTCGGGGGCCGCGGTAACTCCAGGCTGGACTGCGCCGTCACCGTCATCCCGGCGGTGGCAGCAGCAGCCAGGACCTTGCGACGCAACTGCTCTGCCTGTTCAGCGGGCAGCGGGTCCTTCTCATAGGTGAGGTTCACCAGCCAGTCGTCGTCCTCGTAACGCCATAACGTCAGCTCCACCAACCCATGCTCCCGCGCGCGTAGCCTAGCCCTCCCGAACTCCTGGTCCCAGTCATCGTCGAGTCGGCCACGCCGTTGCAGCCCCACCTGCTCGAGAAACTCGGGTAGATGTTCCGCCAGATCGCCCTTCATGCAGATTCGGAATTGGTCACTCATCTGCGCCGGTCTCCCAGACGATTAATAATCCAGTCCGTATCGCGGAAATGGGTCGAGATGCCGCTGCCAAACGCCGACTTGTCCGGCGGACCAAGGGAACCGAAGACGGCTGGCGCAACTTCACGGCCAAGACGTTCCTCCCAACGGTCTTTCCAGGCGTACAACGCAGGGAAGGTTTGCCTGACCATGTTCTTGTCTACGAAGTCATACTTCTGATTGACGAGTGGTTTTCGCGTGTCGGGGTCCATCGTTTCCCATTCTTGGCGGGCCTTTTCGACCATGGCATCCGAGGAGAACTGCACGTCGTAATCGCTGGGCGGTTCGGGTTCGCCTGTTTCGTCGAACACGCCCAGCAGATGCTTGGCGTCGAAAGGGACCCGGGATGGCCGATCGGATTGCGGCCGATCACCCATCCATTCTTGCAGCCGCGCCAGCGCGCTGGGCTGCCCGGCCAGCTCCGCTTCGGTAGGAAAGTCCTTGTGGGGGCCGGAGAAGAATTGCGCCGAAGAACCCTGCAGCCGAATATCGACATGCGCCGCATCGATGCCGTCGATGGTCAATGCGTCCGTCAGCGATGCGGTGAACTCCCTGAACTGCTCGGGAGTCATGCCCAGCGGAGCCTCGAATCGTTCCCACCAATCCACCTGGGTCTCGTCGATACCCATAAAACCCAGATCTTCCTCCCGAATTCGGTACCCGGTGTCGTCGTGGGGCCAGCCTCGCGTCCGATCGCCCGATTCGAATTCCTCGACCGGAACGCGACCAGTCTCGTCGATAAATCCGTCGTCAAACGCTGCGCGCTTTCTGCTCTCGGTAGGGTCCTCGTATTGCTGGGCCGGCCGGTGCCAATCCTCGGCCGGGTGACGGAGGTCCTCGTCGCGGTGCGCCCCGTGCGTGCTGCGGTGCGAAGCGACGTCGCTGCCTCCCTCATGTGCGCCAGATCCGCGCAGCATGAGGCCATGGCCGGTTCCGAGGCAATCCAGACTCAGCAGCCGGGCCAAGTCCACGCTGCGTGGACGCGCCGCAGTCTCGGTGTGCGCGCCGTCGGGCGTGAAGCGGTTCCACTGGCCATCAGGCGGTATGCGCGGACCCAGCTCGCCGTTGCGGCCGCGTTCGAACCCCGTCACCACCGGCTCGCGCCCGTCCGGGAATGTCCAGACCGGGCGGTCGGGCGCGGTGACTGGGACACCGAGCTCACGGGCCAGCTCGGCGGCGAACGGGTGTGTGCCGGCACCTGTGTCGCACGACAGCAATCGGATGGGGGATTGCCCGTCCCAGCTGGTATTTGTGCGGATCACCTCGCCGAATTCGTGTGGCGACATCCGATGCTCGACACCGCCCACGTCCCATACCGACACCGCGTGTGCATCCCCGTGCACATCGATGGTGAATTCCCCGGCAATAGCGCGCACATCCCCGGCGGCCGAGCGCATGGTGACATCTGTCGGGTCGAAGAACGCTACGCCCGCTTCGGTGTTGAACGCCGCACCCCCGAACACCCGTGCCGCGACCGCCGGGTCCCTGCCCGGCTCGATCGGCGGGCTGGTACTCGGCGGGTCACCCACCGACTCGGCGCCGCGGTGTAGCGGTCGGTCCGGCGGGTCCGGATGCGTCCCGTGCTGCGGCGAATCCGGGAACACCCACTCGCCGCCCCGGTGTGGGGGCCAGCCGTCGACTACGTGGTCGCCAGATTCTTTGGCCGACACCCAAGTCGGCTCGCCACCAATCTCCTCCAGCCGCGCGACCGGATGGCGTGAACCGTCCGGATCGATCCGGATCAGCTCCGCTCCGGAGGCCCACCTTCCCCGCTCCAGCAGATATTCCGGGTTCAACCTCTGCCCGTCGCCGGCGTAGCCGGTACCGGTGTGTGGAGGTGCCCCTTCGTCGAGATCCTTTGTGCGGGCATCGACGATCCCCAGGTGATTGGTGATTCGCCCGTTCGGTACGGACAGGTTTCCCTGCGCCACCTGCCCTTCGATGACATACACGTGGTCGGTCGTGGTGAACACCTCGTAGGGCGACCATTCCCCGTAGTCCAGCCGTAACCCACGCAACAGATCTGACGGTGTGCGCAAAGCGGCAGCATCCGAGGCCACCGACACACACCCACCAACACCATCAGCCTTGTATGGGCCGCCACCGCCGTACTCCGAACCTGGGTTGGCGACCTGGTCGAGAATGGTTTTGACAGCGGGTTCGCTGATCACCTTCTGGATCACGTCCGCCGGCCCCGGATGGGGATGGGCCATCCGCGCCTCGTACATCATCTGCAGGTGTTCGGCGCTGAATTCGACGACCAGCTGGTCGCGCCCCACCACTGCGGCGCGTTCCTGCATAGCCATGAACTCATCCAGACTGACCCCGTACCGCTCCAGCACCGGCGTCACTACCTCGACCGGATCGGGCCTCGCGGGTGCCACATCACTAGGAGTGGTCGAATCGTCAGGCAGGGCTGCCCAGTCCGGACGCCCATCGCCGTCCGGGTGTGCGCCTTGCGGATCGACCGATCGCCCGATCGCGTCGGCCGGCTCGGCGGGTCCGCGAACGCCCGGTTCGCCCTGGCGCGCTGGGTGCTCGAACGGGTGCGTCGGGGTTCCGTCCGGATTGAACGTGACGATCTTGCGTCCGGCCACGCCCGGGTGCTCGGGCAGGTGCGGCACGAGCGTTGCGGCGCCGTTGTCGAATATGTGCAGGCCCCCGGCATGAGGTTCGACGATGCTGAGGTGGGCGCCCGGGTGGCCGGGGGGCAGGGCGGCCGGGTCGTAGTACTCGACGACCCACACCGACCTACCTTGCTGCAACGCGTGGCCGATGTCGGCCGTCGTCGCCTCACGAAGCGGGCTGTTGAGCGCCCTTTCCAACTCCGCCGACGACACGCCCCGGCCGTGGTGGTCGGCGATCTCCCCGATCCGGGCGTCCGGATGCTGCTGGGAAAACCATTCAGCGCCTTGGCGGACACACTCGCTGGGGCCCGGGTAGCCGGTCGCCGGTTCAGCAGGCCGTGATCCCGCTGGGTCACCGGCGAACCGGTGCTGCGGGTCGTGAGGCGCCTCGAAGGTGAGCTTGTCGACCGTGTCGGTGACGATGCTGCCAAGATTGCCTAGGGACTCGCTCACCCGGGCGTGCGGATCCTCACGTAGCGACACGGGTCTGCCGTCGGGTCCGATGACCTCCGAGGCGAACATGTTGGTGTGCGAGCTGATAAGGCCCGGCAGCTCGGGGGCAAGGTATTCCGCCCGTACCCGCACTCCGCCCCAGTGTGGGTCCGCTGGATCGATGCCTAACCCGAAGTGGCCCAGGATCTTTCCTGGCCCAGGGTTGGCGAAACTGTTCAGATAGTGCCCGAACCGATCCAGCACCCGCCCGGCCCCGTCGAACACCGGGCCGACAACTGGAACCCGGCCGAACTTGTGCAACAGATCTCCGCGGATCGGCAGGTCCCCGATCCTGCCGTAAAGCGGATAGCCGCGCTGCGGTGAGCTGCCGAACTTGGTGACGATGTCCTTGCTCGACGACGCGACATAGACCCGATCACCGACGTCGAAATCGCGAGCGTGGGCCAGCGGCCCGGCGCCCGGGGACCCGGCCAGGGTCACCGAGTGGACGTAATCGCCGAGCCGTCCGCCTGCGCCGGCGAAGGCTGTCGTTGTCGAGCCGTAGGAGTGCCCGATGAGGTGGACGGTGGGATTGCCGGCGAATGAGGCGTGCAACGCCGCGACATCGTGAGCTAGCCGGTGTCCACCGGCTTCAGCGAATGCCGGGGTGACGGTCTGCCCGAGGATGCGTATTCCGGAGGGGGCGTCGTAACCCAGGTAGGCCACCGTCAGCCGCGGCATGTCCGGCTTGAGCTCGCTGGCCCGGATGTGCAGGTTCTCGGCATCCGCCACGATGCCGTCGAAGGACATGGCGGTGCTGCGAATACCCGGGGTGTAGACCGCGATCTCTTTGGGAGCGTGCAGGTCGCCGATGCCCATGATGATTTCGCCGTCGCCGCCGAACTCGCGGGGATTGAACCGCAGCAGGTGCCGAGGCCCGGCACCGGGATCCGGGTCGTACCGCTCGTGCCAGATCCGGTCCACCGCGCGCGTCTCGGAGTCCAGCCGGATCGATCGCATAATCTCGCCAGGCAATGTGTGGCGACTGGTATCCGGCAGATTCTCGAAGTCCTGCAATCTGGGCCGCGGGTGGTTTTCGGGATCACGCAGATGCGCGTCCATTTTCTCGGCCCAGTCACGAATCACCGCAGGGTTGCACTCCGGATGCTGCTGAGCGAAGCGTTCCTGCAGGTTGTGCTCCACGAACCTCGCCTGAACGTCCGGCGGCAGACCCCCCTTGAGGTCGCCCAGTTCGCTGTAGTGGCCCGGCCGCGTCTCGTGCGTGACGATGGCGTCACGCATCGCCGGGTCGAGGTCATTCCACCGTTGCAACCGTTGACTGTTCTGCTCGTGAACAGCCTGCGTCCAAGCTTTGCTGTTCTTGTCCGGGGCGGCCAGCGCATCGCCGACGTCACCCTTGACGTGGTCGACAGCGCGCACGACGTCCTCGGGGTGCGACGGCTGCCACGCCGAAACCCCTTGGGGGACCGGTGGTTCGGGTCCACGACCGGTGCCGGGCTCGGGCCCGACGGGTTTGTCCGGCCCACTGTGCCCCGGCCGGGGTTGGTCCATCTGTTCGCCGATGCGACTATCACCGGTCAGTCGGGCGCCGGGTCGATCGCTGCCGATGCCATCACCTGGCGCCTGCTGGGCCGCGCGCGTGTCGGCCGGGCTTGCCACCTCGGAGCTGGCCGAGCGCAGCGAGTCCCCGGTGCCGCGGGTCACGCCGGGGTCTGCGGTCGGCGTCGATGCGCGGGCGACTCCGGAGTCGGCGATGGGCGCCGCGGCCCGGGCGTCGGCGATCTGGGCCACGGGCACACCGTTGTGCCCGCTCGCCGAGGCTCCCAGCGAGGTAGTGCCCGAAGACAAGCTGGCACCGCGTGGCGTTGCCGTCTCGGGCCGGGGTCCGGGTGTGGCAGGCTCCGCCGCCCGCGCCTCCGGCGCCGGTGACCGTATCCCGGCCGACTCGGTCCCGCCGTGCGGATGCGACGCCGCCGCGCCCACATTGGGATCAGCGGCTGCCGGCGGGTGGCTGACGGGGTCTGATCGCGTCGGCCCGCCGTCGAGATTGGTGTGAACACCGGTGTCGACACCGCGGTCGGCTACCGCGTCTGGATGCGGCGAGGTTTGGCCGGGTGTCGAGGGGGAGTCGCGCCAAGGGAGCGTGTCGAGGCCGTGGCGGTCGAGGGCCTGGGCGACGACGTCGTGCATCGGCGCCACGCCGAGCCGATCGCCGACGACGCTGTTGATCTTTTCCGAGGCCGGATGCATGACCGGGTCGAAGGCGCTGAAGGCAAGGCTGGTCTGCGCGACATGTGAGAGATCGACTTTTCCCTCTTGGACATATTGCGCGGCGGCCATGCCACTGAAGTTGGCGGAGAATCCGGCCAAGGGCTTCTGGGTGGCGGTGACAATTCGTGCGCCGACGGGCGCGATACCGCCGATCCTGGCCCCGACCCGGCCCAGCCCTGACGCCGTTATCCCAGCCACAGGCGCGCCGACGCCGCCCATGATCGCCCCCGACAGCGTCGACCGGCCCAGCTCGTTGAGGTCGAATCCCTTGCGGTCTCCGGCCGCTATCTGCAAGCCCTGCGAGGTGACGTCGAATCCGGCCATGCTCCCGGCTCCGATTGCAGCGCCCTTGCCGACCACCAGCGTGGTTCGGACGGTCGCTTGGACGACGGCTTCCGCCAACGGCTTCGTCGCCAGCTTCGCCAGGACCGAGGCCGCCACCCGCGCCACGATTCGGCCCACTGCGGTCCTAATCGCTAGGTAGATCGCGGCTCGGGCCACCCCGACCGCGACCGCATCGACGAGCGGGCCCAGGAAAAACGAGAGGACCACCGAGGCGGCGAGCGCGGTCAACGCAATGATGAAGGCTCTCTTGGCCGTCTCGATCTCGCCCGCGACATGTCGCAACCGGCCTTCTAGGTTCTCGAAATTCTTGATCAGCGTGTCCAGCCCGCCGGGAATGTGACTGAGCTGATCGGCTAAATACTCGTGAAACTCACCCGAACCGAAACCTTCGAGCGCCTTGTTACGCGCTCCGTTGACCACCGGACCGAGCTGCTGCAGGGTTTGCGCCAGGTGCTTCCACTGATCGGCCTGCGCACGGCATTCGTCTTCGTCACCGCCGGGCCACTCCGCGCCGACGACCTCCTTCAGCAGCCACCGCAGCGCTGCAGGACATTCCATTCCCATAATTCAGGCGCTCCGCGCCATTCACGCTCGCATGTGCGTCACGACATTCGGCCCCGACTTTCGTCAGGTCAGGTCAGGTTGCGGCTTTGCTCGCTGATGACATTCGCCGCACGCGTTAGGACCGGCTCGACGGACTGCACTGTTTTCTTCTGTTGGGTGGCCTGCTGCTGAACTGTGCGGCGGTCGGGCTCGAACTGCTCGTTGAACGCGTCCCCGATCTCCCCGCCACCCCACGGCCGGCCAGTGATCTCGGCAGCGGCTTGAGCCACCGAATTGAGTGTGTTGGCGGCTTCTTTCCAGTGCTTGGCCGCGGCCCGCGCCGCCGGCTCGTGGAATTCGAACGTGCTCATCGCAGCCCCCTCGACAGCTCACATACCTGAATCGTTATCGTAGAGCACCGCCACGGCGAATATCCGCATCAATTGCGGTCGGCGAAACCCCAGCTAGCGCCGGTAATAGCCGCTGGAGATGCGCAGCTCGAAGTTGCCGTTGCCATCGGGACCATTGACGGCGGCCATCAAGCCACCCCGGACATGGACATCGATCAGAGCGCGTCCCGGCCGCTCCGCCGGGCTCACCGTCAGAAAGCCGATGTAAGGCTGGGCGCGCGCCCAGATCTGGTCTTCGCTCACATTCAACGTCACCGGTGCTGTGAGTTCGTAACCCTCATAGCCCGCGTCGCCGGAGCGGCCTTCACCAGGCAGCCATCGCCCCTCGGTCGCCGTCCCGACCGTGAAACCGAGGAACGCGCCCCAGTCCCGGACCTCGGCCAGCGTCCGCTGCGCGGCCGCGGGAACCGTGTCCCGGGGTAGCGGCCGTAGTTCTGGCGGCTGGTCGTACACGATCGGTCCGCGCTCGTCGGCGGGGTCCAGCGGCCAGTGCCGCGACCCTACCGTGCCCGGCCAGTCGTGGCTGGCTTCGAGATAGCGGAGGTAATAGGTGGCGCTGGTGAGGACGATCTTGCTGGTGTCGGCCTGGGTATCCGATCTACGCCGTGGCCGTTCTAGCGAGATCCGTGAACCGTACGGCCCGGGCAGATGATCCCGCCGCCACGCCGGAGGCAATTGCGCGACGGGATACTGCGCGCACACCTTCGGCAAGATCCGCTCGGAAAGCAACGACGAATCGACCGCGTCCCGCGGCACGGCCACCGCACTGCGCAGATACACACCATTCACGTCGGCCTTGCTGATGAACAGTCGCTTGCGCCCACCCCACGACATCGCACCTAACGACTGTTCCAGCCAGGAATGGGCCGGCGAAATGCCGTCTTCGGCCAACGCGGCAACAATCTCGCGGATGAACAAAACCCCGAATGCGCTGACCGCGTTGGCCTGCTGCCAGGTCAACCAGCGCTGCCGAGACACAGTGCCGTTGGCGCAACCAGGCATATCCAGCACCGGCACCGGCTCTACCAGGCCATCGCGAAAACCCGAGCGCAGCTGAACCCACGTCCATTCCAGACACCCGTAGTCGTTCCAGGGCCTGCGCACCCCGCCGAGCATACGGTGAGCGGGGAGCGCGGCAGGTCAGCGCTGCCGGCGGATCCGGTTCGCGAATCGGGATGCGAAGTCGAAAAACATTTTCTCGGGATCGTGCATCGTGGTCGGCTCGACAACGCCGTCGTCGGCGACCAGGAAGACCGTCGCGTCGATCGGGATCTCACCGGGCGCCACCGGCACATACAAGTCCCAACCGCCGTCGATACGGGCGGCGCGCAGCTGCTCGACCGGATACCCGCGGGCGGTGAAGCCGTGGTCACGGCAGTAGTCATGCACGAGCGCGGTGGCGGTAGCCTGATCGAGCGCTGGAATTGCCGGTAGCAGCACATCGGCGGCGTCGAGCTGAGACAGCGCCTCAGCCATGTCGAAAGCCTGAGGCATCCCGTTGGCGAACAAATCGCTCAGATGATGAGCTGAGCAGATCCCGGCCTCGGCGGCGCGCACCAGGCGCGCCGGGCTATTCGCGTTGTGGTCGGTGAACTCCACACCGATGCGCCCCAACACCCGGGTGATCAGACTGGCGGTGCTGTTCACCGACCACACTCCGGGAACCCCGCGGACGATCTCTTCGGTCGCCACCCAGGGCGGGTCAGCCTGAAGAAGCGGCGCGGCCTCGGTCAATTCGGCCCGATACCAGTGCCCAGCGTGCCACCAATAGCAGAACGACAACATTCCTGATGCCGCGCGCGGGTCCAGATACAGGTTGTGCAGCCAGACGGGCGCGCCCCGATAGAGATCCGGCCAGGGGATTTCACCTCGGTACGCCGCCATCAGCAGCCGAGAGTCGTCGCGCCCACCGGACAGCACCGCCCGATCCCCGGGCAGCCGGGCCAGGATGCACCCCCCCGAGTCTCCGACGTGAGCCTGGAAGGACGGATCGGTGCGTGGTCCCACCGGTGCACCCGAACCGCGGCACACCGCAGCCAGGGCGGCGATCCGCGGCCACAACAGCGACAGTGCAGGGATCTCATCATCAGCCGTCGCGACTTCGCCGACGCCGACGGACGCGCGGTGGTGAGCGTCGGCCGCACTGCGCATCTGTTGACCCTCGTTGCCCAGATGCGCCAACAACCACAGCGGCATGTCGGCGCGCGGGTATTGCCGGACATCCCGCGCATAGGCCTCGCTAGAGAGCAGCTGATCGGCCGGTAGGCCGTTGTCCCCGTAATCGAAGCCGATTCGCAGCGTCCCGGAGTTATCGCATTCGAACAACAACCGCAGCCAGGGACCTGCGGACCCAGCGGTGATCTGGCGGTGCAATCGGATTGGTTCCAGCGCGTTGGACGTGACCGGGATCCGCACGCTGCCGTCCGGGTTCTCCGCCACTGCCTGCGCGATCTCTTCGCCCCCGGCCATACTGATCGCGCCGTGCAGCTTGACCCACCCCGCCGGCGCCCCCGAAGCCAGCGTCTGGATGAACTGGTCTACAAGCGCTTTTGGGTCTTGCCCGGCGCCCGGTTCCTCATCGACGACCACCGGAATGCCGGATTCGGCTAGGGCGTCCGCGGCGTACCGTAACGGGTCGGAATCCCCCGGATTCGTCATCTACCAATCCCCGCCCATCGGCGCCCTATGCGACGCGCTGCCACGGATTCGATCATAGGCAGCCAAGCCAGTCAGCCCCGGTCTGCAATCGTGAAGTGCCATTCGCCGTCGTCGCGGCCGGCTGCGTCCGGCTCCGCGTCCAACTCCGCGCGTGCGGCACGACGCTCCCGCGAGTCGGGTGCCGAAAGCGACACCGTCGGATGAAGCTGCTTGTACTGCTGTAGTTCGTCGAGTGGCCGCAGATCCGAGGACCCGAATGCTCCTAGCGCCGAGGCCTGCTGGAACAGCCCCGCCTGCAACGCCTCAGTCTTTTCATGCACCTTCGCCGCCGCCGCCTGGGCCGCGCGCACCACTGCGTCGGCCACCTCCGCCGCGGTGGCCTCGGGGAAGCGTCGTTCGTCGAACTCGGCCTGGATCACCACCCCTTGCGCGTTCACCCAGACGCGGGCCAAGCCGTTTGGGGACGTCGCGTCCGCGGTCTCGATCGCGATCCGTTGCGCCGATTCGGCCGCCGCGGACTGCAGCTTCTGCAAACCGGACAACATCTCGTCGATCTCGGGATCGCCGGTGGCTTCCCCGTCGAAAATGCCGTCGAACAATCCCATGACGGCTCCCTCCTGCCTTCCGTCGGCGGCGACGAATCTCATACCGGCAACCGTGCCGCGCGCGGCAACCTCGCACCATTCTGGCACCTCTGCGCATTGGTAAATCACGGCTAAATCACGCTCGATTTGGTCGGGAACCGTCCCGGATTAGGCTTGGCCGGTGTCCGTAGACGCTGACGGTGCGGGGGGAATGGGCCAACGCGGGCTGGTCGAAACGGCGGTTCAGTTGGTGTTGGCGGAGTTGCCTGCAGGCTGGCGGAGCGTGCATGCCGAGGTCGAGCCATCGGCAGTGCCGCTCATCGCGCTCGCCACCGCCACGGGCGGTGCGGGTGAACTGTACCCGGTGGCCATCCCGGTGACAGCGATCGACGTGCTGGCCGAGCATCAGCGCCGGGCGGCCTCGGCGGGATCGCCCTGGCGGCGGATGATCATCGATTGCGACAGCGACAGGACCCTGTCGGTGCGCACGGAACCCTCTGTGTCCCTTTCGATTCCACGCAAGCCGCGGCGTTGGCCGGTGCTGGCGATGTTGATGGTCACGCTGGCTTGTCTCGGCGCGGCGACGGTGATTTTCGTGACCGGTTGGCAGTGGGGTCCGCCGCCGCGAGCGGGCATCGTCGCGGTGCCGCAACCGCCGCCGCGCCAGCGGGAAGCGTCCAAGGTGATTGGACGGTGGGTTGATGCCGAAAATCATGCTGACGTGACGGCGCTGCGCGCGTTAGCGTGCACCAACCCAGGACAGTCGGTGCAAAAATGGCTCACCACTCTCGGAGATTTCGGCCAGCAGCAGGCGCTGGTTTTCCCCGACGCAGTCACTGAATTCCACGACGAAGGCTCACGCGTTCGGGTGAGGGTTGCCGTCCGGATTCGCCCGTTGAATCAGGCCCAGGAACAGGAAGTGCAGGCTGCCCAAGAAGAGGGCGGGTTCTTCGATGATGAATACACGCTCGGCGACGAGGGCGGCGTGCTGAAAGTGTGTGACGTGTCGATGGCGCATGGCTGAGAACTGACGTGATAGCTCACGAAGACGCCAACGACGACCGCTCGTCGATCCAGGACGCACCATCTATCTGTGCCGCCGCAAACCCGCCATTAAGGTCGTCCGCGGGGCGTCGGGGGCGGCTCGCGCTGTGGCTATCGGTCCTCGCGGTACTGGTCTCGGCGGCGGTGTTGGTTGTCGCGATCGGCGGCCGAGAACCCAAGGGCGGCCCAACGTTACGGCCGATGGGAGCCAGCGAGTCGATGTCGGACGAGCAGGCGCGTGTCGTTGCTGACAGCACGGTGCGGACCTGGATACGGGAACGCAATGAGCGGCGTCTGGCCAATCTGAAGGTGCTGTCCTGCCCGGACCCGCCCGGCATGGTCGGTCGCGAGATCGAGGCGATCAAAGCAGGCCGTCCCAGTGAACGGGAAATGCGAGTGATCGCCACCGGCGCGCTGAACCGGCGCGGTGCGGTTTGGGGGCTCAACACCCACCTGGAGAATCAGAGCATGGTCTTTGTGCTGCGGGTGGACGACGGTGAGTTGCGAGTATGTGCGATCGGCTCGGCGCCGGTGCCGTGAGGGGGTGTCGTTGATGGGTTCTGGTGTGCCGTCGGGGGGGTTTCGGTGGGTGGAGCCTGGTGGTGAGTCGCCGTCGGTTCCGGCTGGTGGGTCGGGTCGTCGGGGTGGTCGGTGGTGGTGGGTTGCGGCGGTGATTGTTGTGGTGGTGGTTACCGCTGTGGGTGCGGTGTTGTGGTGGCGTATGGGTGGGCATGGCGGTGGTTCGGGTAATGGTGTTGGGGCCGCGCCAAAGGAGGCGCCGATCGGTACGCCCAAGGATCGGTTGATCGGGTTTCCGCTGGATCGGCAACCGGTGGTGGGTTGGCAGCTCACCGCGGGGCAGATCGGGCTGCCCGCCGGTGTGCCGGTGGGCGACCTGTTTGCCGCCGTCGGAGATAAAGCGTTTTTCATCGCCCATAATTGTCAGGCCGAGCGGTGTACCGACCCGAGGGGTTGGGTGTATGGGATCGATACGCGCACAGGTGTGTTGGCGTTCCCGCTGATACCGCTGGACGGGTTTTATGGTCAGACTGAGGACTGCGCTCTCAATGGCCCGTCCGCAGCGGTGTGCCTCAACCCCGATTGTGAGGGTCTCTACTTTTGCGCGGGTCGGGAGCGGGTGTGGGTGATCGATCTCGAGCGTGGGGCGGTGAAGTTCAGCGGGCCTCCGCAGGTGCACACTCATAACAGCCCCGGGGAGCCGCGTCTGCGGGCGATCGGTAGCTGGCATGGACAGACCCGTCTGGTTGCTGTCACCAAAGGTAAGGGTGTCTATGGTGTGGGGGAGCGGGGTGAGTTGACCTGGTTTGTGCCGGGCAGCGGCGTGGTTTATGAGTCCGATCATTCGCAGACATTGGATATGGCGCCGTTGACGCTGGGTATGCAGGCGGCTGATCCGTTGACGGGGCAGGGTTTTCGGGTGTTTTCGGTGGATGGGGTTGATTTGACTCCGACGCCACCGCGGGGCCTGAATTTGAGTTACGCCGAGGTCTATAACGGGGGTTTCGCGTACGAGTTTCGGACTCAGAAGGATTACAACGCGGGGGTGGCGTTGTATGACGCTGATGGGCACCAGGTCGCTTTGTTGCCTGATGCCAGTCGTCCGCAACCCAACCCGGTGATGCCCAGTGTGTTGGCCGGCGGCGGGCTGCAGATCTACACTGCCGCAGGCAAACTGCAAACCCGACTACCCAGCTCCGGTGAGCACTATCAGACGATCGGCACCAAACTCTACCTCGGCGGCATCGACCGCTGGCAGCAATGGGATCTGCTCACCGGCCAACCCGGCCCTACCTGTGACATGGACTTCGGTGTTGCCTACGCCGGTTCGGACGGCGCCACGATCCTTACGTATGTTAGTGGCGAGCAAAACCACGGCGCGACCAGGGCGATAGATGCAGCCAACTGTCAAACTCGTTGGGAGATACCTAGTTTCGGGGGATTTCCGTCCCTGGCCAAGGCGGGTAGTGCCCTTCTGCAAACGACTCGTGACAGCATCGTTGGCCTGCGCGCGCCGGCTTGAACCTGGAGTGCTACGACAAACCCCGAGATTGCCGTATCGCGGCCACATCTTCGGCGATGAGTTCGTCGATCCGCTCAGTCAGCCCGCGGGCGCTCATGGGCGTCAGATGTGCGAACCCCGGCGCATAGATGTAGTCGCCGTCGTCTCTGATCCGCACCCACACCACCGCGTTCTTCGTGCGATCGAACCCGTGGTCCCGAGCCGGTTGCCAGCGACTCTGAACCCGGCCGAACATCGCCACTTCGGTACGCGGCACCAGCGTCCCATCCGGTAGATCGACGCGGCGGCGCACGGACACGGCGTCGTCTTCGTCCTCAGTGTCGCGCTCTGGCCGCCCCAGAAGCTCGGGGATGATCACCTTCGAATGCTCGCCTGGTTTAGTCAACGGAGAGAAAGCGGTGATCGCCGCGCCCAACTCGTACGGCGACAGCGTGTAGATATCGACAACGTCGTCATCGATTTGCTGGGCAGCCAAGAAGCCGAACTGGTCCGACCGATGCGCGACGATTCGCTCCCTGCGCGCATCGGGGGTGTCGACCGTACATTCCACTCGGAGATCAGCGTTGACGTACGTATCGAACCATTGTTTGAATCCGCCCAGGTCGCCGTGCATAACCCGGTCGACAACTTCGGTGGCGTAGGCAGTGTATTCGTCGAGATTGGCAAACGGCGATGAACGATTGTGCGCCAACGGATGTGGCATGAATTCGCGGCCATGGGATTCGCTAAGCGCGTCTACCCCGACCACCTTGATCGTCCCCACCTGATTCAGCGTCGCCCGATCCACGCCACCATCACCACCGTTTCATCCGCATGTTTCGTCCACGCATTCGCGCCTGCGCGACGACAGCGCTGCCGATCGGAGAATACGGTCGGAATCAGCTTGACTTGTCGGGAGTGGGGTCGTTGGGGTCTTCGCCCACTACCTGCACGACAGCCTCGCCCTCGCTGATGACGCCGTGTTTATTGTGGTGCAGCGCCTTGCTGGCCTTGTGCACCTTGTCGCCGGCACCGCCTCGATGGCCTGCGGCCGGGGCACCGGCGCCGGGTGCTCCAGACCCTCCGCTACCGACGCCCGCGCGAGACACTGGCGTGGCCGCTCTATTTGCCGCCGCCGATTCGGTGGCCGGCGAGGTCGCAACTCCGAGAGCTCTTGCCGCCCCCGACCCACCTGCCCTGCCGCCGCCGGCGCCTCCGCCCTTGCCTGCACCGTTGAGGCCTTTGGGGCCCAAGCTCAGTACGCCTTCCGGCAATCCGGCCTTATTTCGCTTGAGTGCGTCGCTCAGTGCCTGTTGCGCGGCGTTGGCGCCCTGCTGCCCCGCGTTGGCACCCTGCTGCGCGGCTTGTTGTGCACCCTGACCCGCTTGTTGGGCCGCATCACCGGCACCCTTCGCGGCATCGCCAAGTCCGTTGAGCGCATTTGCTGGAACCGCCTGACCGGGATCGCTGTTGGACGGAGTGGTCAACCCGGCTGGCACTGTGGGGACACTCAGACCGCCGGCGGGCAGTCCACCGCCACCGCCCGTTCCGCCGGGGCCGCCGCTGGGCATGGTGGTAGGCATACCTGACGGATTGGTCGGGACAGGCGGCGCCGGCGGCAGATCTGGATGGTTGTAGCCGATCATGTCGATCGGCGGGTTGTAAGAGTCCCGAATTGTCACTTGCGTGGCCCAGTCAAGCGCGTCGTGCGCGTCCTGGCCTCCGTTGAGAAATATGTCATCGTTTTCCTGGCTCATGAACCACTCTTTCGTCCGGCTCATATCCTGGGAAAACATATCGACAAGAAAATCCATGCGATGGGCGCCGCTGGCGGTGTAGGTAAGGCTGTTCTGCAGGTCGCGCAACCTGTCGCGGATGGCCTGGGCGGTGGCCCCTTGAATTTGGTCGCCCGGGCCGCCGCCTACCCAGCTATTAAGCGTGGTGGCGGCTCCGCTAATCAGGCTTCCGGCAGCGTTCCATTTACCGTGCTGCCCGGGGGCCACATCATCATTGGCGCCCGATATTCCATTCTTTCCGTCGACAAATTTTGTAATATGCGCCAGCGCGACGCGCCGGTATGATCTGCGGCCCTCCGTGCCCCCCTTGCCGTTGAATTCGTTAATCTTACCGGCGATACCGTAGATTTCAGAGGTGGGATTACGAGATGGGTTGGTCCGGTGATCGTAATTACCGACGGGTGGACCCGCCCCATCGTTGAAGTCTGGTCCGTATGGATCATTGCCGTTTCCAACAATCCATGGTTCGGGCGCCATGACTATAACCTCTCAGTAACCCGCGACCGCATTAAGCGCCTGACTGTCTCTGGATGCGGTCAAACGCAGACTGAATGATCTGCTGCACGGCTTCGGCTACCTCCAGGCTCGCCTGGATATTATCTTTGACCGTTTGCCCCGAAATATTCAGATTATTTGCAGTTTGCGTAGCGGAATCATAGAGCTCGCTCACTTCGCCGACATCGACGTGATTATCAGCGACTAAGTCGTGCGCACCTCTGAGGGCGCCAACAACATCATTAATATTTCGTTTCCATTGCCCCAGTGCATTTTCATGCACCTCGACGAGGAGCTGCTCGGGTGAGGCGCCGCGAATCTGATTCGCAAATCCACGCATTTCCTCGATGGATGGCGGATTGTTACCACTCATCGCGATCCCCTTCTGGTCAGATATAGGCGGCTACAGCCGACAGGTCCTCTGCGCCTCGCCAACCTTCGGCAAGAACTCGCCTCCCGTCCAAGCCGGCCCCTGCCGTGCACCGTCCCGGAACTCACGCAGCGCGTCGCAGCGGCCAATGCCTAGATGTCACTCAATCGCTGGTCCAGGCCGAACATGTCGTGGATCTCGCCCGGCGCGGTCTCGCCCAATAGCTTGACCAGCTGAGCGTGCGCGTCTTCGAACTTCTCGTGGATGATCCTGTGGTGCGCTCGAATGGATTCCGATGCACCCGCGACGAAAACCTGAGGTATCTGTGTCTGGAATACGTCGTTGATCTCTTGGGCCAAACTGCCGGCCTGCTGAATTGTGGCGTGTGCGTCCTCGTAATGCGTGAGGGCCGCGGGGTCATAGTGAATGTCAGTACCTTCAGACATGCTAGATTCCTTTCAAATCTAATTCTGCTAGGCGGGCATTGGCATGGGAGCATGCCCGGCTTGCTGCAGGAGTGCGTTCCCCTTCTCGTAGACCTCGTTCCGCGTCTGAGTCATCTGGTCGACGATTTCCCTGAGGTCGCTCTCCAGATTGTTTGCGTCGGTCATGATGCTGGTCGCGTTGTCGCTCACGTGTAACCGCTTGACAGTTTCGAGTACCTGGGTCATCTGCTCGATGTGATGCCTCGTGTTGTCCAGACAGGTTTGAACGTTACCCATCGCGCTGCTTACCGCTTGCACATTGATACTTACCGGCCCGCTCATTTACAAAACTCCTTGTCAAGATTTTCCGGTGATATGAGACAGCGATGACTGTCGTATTCGAGGCGGCTGAGGACGAGCCCGGGAGATGGGGCTCGTCCAATCAGTGGCCCGGCCGAACTCAGCCGAGGATGTTGGCCGCCTGACGCTGATCGAGCTGCTGAACGTAGTCGTGTTGAGCGACCGCCTGCGCGTGCGTGTGGTGCAGATCCGAGATGATCGAGTCCATCCTGGTCGAGATGTCCTGCCGCCGACTCTGCATCGCCTCCGCGCCTTGGCCGTGGTAGGCCTCTTCAACGAGGACCTGGAACAGTTTGTCCACCTGCGTACGCATTTCTTCGGCGTCGTGGGTTGCCCGCTGGATCACATCGAGGATCTCGCGGTTGGTGTCGAACTCGTACTTGATTTCGTCGTTGTTAGCCATGGTGTTGTCCTTCTCTTAGGCGTCGGCGCCGACGTGTTCCTGGATGTTTTGCTTGCCCATTTCCGCGAGCTCTTGGGTTTCCTGGTAAATGCGGGTGAGGTCTTCGACGTGGAAGTGCATGGCCTCCTGGAACTTGGCGCCCTGGTTGCCGAACCACGTGGTGCCCAGGGTCTCGACTTCGCTTTTCACCTTGTTGATCACTGTTTGGGTGTCGTGCAGCGTGTTGTCGATTTTGCCTTTTACGGCGTCAGCTTGTGATTGTGAGACAAAGAATGTCATGTCTTTTCTCCTTGGTCGCGTGCTCGGCGGTTCCGGACACTGTCGGACTGATGATTGAACTGGCAAGTGCTATACCAATGACGCCTCCCATTGGTCTGCCGATATTTCGACAAGCTGACCAATCGCCTGGCCGATCGCGTGATCCGAACCCGGCTTTAGCGTGGTCCACAATTGGCCACTCGGTGAGGCGCTCGGCGCCCCGACGATCCGGCCTCGCTTGGTATAGAAAACCCCGACCGCCGCGGGCAGACGAGAAATGCGGTCCTGGTCGGCGCAGAGTGCGTAATAGACGATCTCAGCGAACGCCATGCGCGACGACAGCGCCGACCCCAACAGCATCGCCGCTCGCGGTTCAGCGCCCAGTGCCCGGACCCGGTCGGCTAGCTGCGCGGCGTCATGGGTACCGATCAGTTTGCGGGTGACCACCTCAGACGGTGCGCCCACAGGTGAGACCGACGCGGCCTCGGCCCGGGGCAGCGCACTGAGTAACGAATGGGCGGCCCAGGACAGGTCGGGGGCGTCCTCGGCGACCCGCAGCCGGATCTGGTTGCCCACGCGTCGTGCCAGGACACCAGAACTGCCGCTCCGCACAACCGATACCCGGGCCATGCCGTCCGGCGTCACCAGCCGCATGGCTAATTCGCGTTGCGGCCGGCGCAACGCCCGTAGTACGGGCACCAGATCGGGCTCGACCACCCCGTCGATGATCAAACCGCGCGAGACCAGACTGCTCGTTGCCGCGTCGAACGCCGCCTCCAGCGCGTCCACCGTGGCGTACCGAGGCCGCACGTCCAGAACGCTTGGAAAGCCCTGCACGCCGATCCGCGACCCGACAACTTGCAGTTCGTCCTCCGTCAGCGTGAACTCGGACAACATCGCCGTGGTCACAGACTCACCTCCTCGGCGCCAATGACCGGCGGGGAGACCCATCGGTCGGACACCTGCTGCAATGTCCGCTCGGGCTCTTCCGCGAAGCCTTCAACGTGCTCGGGTTCGGGTGCCGCGAGGTCGTCGAAGATGGCGGTGTTGGGTCCCCAACTGACGTGCGAGACGGTGAAGGGCGCATCGTTTTGCTGCGCTGCGGGCAACCAGGACTGCCCGCCGTCGGACAGGCTGGCTCCCGCTTCGCCGGCACCCTCGAGGGTCCCGGGCTCACGGAAGGATTCGTAAGTATGGTTGCTGCCGTCGCGCCTAGTGCCTGCCATCGGTGCGTAACCTCCGCCCCGGCCCATCCCGCTGCCTGAAGACGAGTCACTGGTGAAGCTGGCTTTCCTGAGCTGCTGTGGTTCCTTGGATAAGCCGACCGGGCTGGCCAGCATCGGCGAGAGCTGTCGCGGTGCCGCGCCACCACCGCCACCGCCGCCCCGAGAACCGCCGCCCTTACCTTCTTTCTCCGCTTTGAGTGCGCCGCCGTTGACGACCTGAGGGGGGACGGGCTGCTCCCACGGCTCGGCCAGCTCGGCGCAGGCCTCCTCGTACCGGTTCATCACCGCTGCGGCGTCAGCCTGCTGGGCCGAAGCGGCGTCATCGAACTCGGCGAAACTGCCATGCAGGATCGCGCCGTTGTACGCCGAGAGCGACGCCATCATGTCCTGAGCCGCTTTGGCTTCAATGGCCTCCGAGACGGTGGGCATCGACAGGATCGCGACTGTGTTGGCGACGGCGGCCTCCTCGGCACGGCGCCCGTTGGCGGCGGCGCTCAGGCTGGCCGCTTGCAGCCACTTGCCGAACGCTTCTAGCTTGCGGACCACCGCATCCGAGGTGGTGCTTTCCCAGGACGCCCGGAAGGATTCGAGCAGCCGGTCATAGTCGGCCGAGACTTTGGCGAATTCGTTGGCGACCCGTATCCATGCGGCGCCCGCTTCGCCGACCGAGGACGGACCGGGGCCCTCGGTCAGGTCGCGCGCCAGCTGTTCGGTGCTGCGCGATTCCCACACCACGTTGGTGAATCCCATGACGACCTGAGCCCCCCTTTCGCTGTGTTGATCGGTGTCGCTCGAAGCGACTGGTTATTGGACTTGTCAGTCCGCGAGATCCGAGTCGGCAATGCGACCCGAGTGCGCGCGCAACGCCGCGGACGCCTCGTGCATCTCGTTCGTACCCTGGTCGGACGCTCTGGTGAACGACGCAAGCACCTCGTTGAGGGTGTGGGCCACCCGCTGGGAGACCTCGTCCTGGCCCGATGAGACCGTCGTCAAGTTAGGGCGCTCGGTCTCCATCACGCGCTGCAGGCGATCGGCGAGTTCGTCGAGCTGCCGGGTGGCTTCGGTGAGTTCGCCGGGCCGGATGGACAGGTTGTCGCTCATGTCTTTTCTCCTCGATTAGATGCGAAGTTTGACGTCAGGGTCGTCGTCGAAATTGACCGAGTTGTCGCCGATCACGGCCGGACTGGCGGTGCCGAGATCGCCCACGATCGCGCCGCCCTGATCGGTCGTGTGCAGAAACGACGCCGAGGTGTGGCTGCCGCTGGCTCCGGCTTTGCCGCCCGGGGCGCCGTACCCGGCTCCGCCCGCGCCCATCATGCCCGCGCCGCCACCCATCCCGGCGACTCCGCCGGTCGGCCGCGCAGATAGCGCGCGCGACGCGGCCGCTGCGTTGGAGTTCTCGTTCTGCACCATCGGCGACGACGGTGTCGCTCGAGCCGGTGTCGTGGAGCCGACGCCGGCACCGCCGCCGTGTCCGCCACCGCCGGTCGGGTGAACCGCACTGACCATCCGCGCTGGGTTGGCAAGTGCGGACGCGGCGGCGGCACCGGTGCCTTGGCCCGCCTGACCCACACTCGAAATCAGGCCCGTACCGGCCTGCATCCCGGCCTGCAGCGCCTGCGTTCCCGCCTGGATGCCCATCGTCAGTGGCATCATGCCCATTTCCATCGCGGGTCCGATCATGCTCATCCCCACCGACAGCAGCGGACCCATCATCTCCATGGCCATCTGGGGGCCTTGAGCGACCGCGATCGGAGCGCCGGTCGCGGCGGTGGATGCGGCCTGGCTGGTCAGGGTGCTCTCCAACTCTGTGATGCACTCCGTGGCCATCGCGCTCGCGCGCGAAGCGGTCTGGACCATCGCGGGCGCAGTCCATGGCAAACCGCCCGAGAGGGCCGAAAGCTCGTCCTGACACTCCTGGATGATCTGGATCAAGCGGGCCTGTCCCTGCGCGACGTTCGCGGCCGCGGCGCTGTATTCGCCGCCTAACGCGGTGCCCTGCGCGGCGACGGCGGCCCCATTGGCCAGCGTTTCGCCGGTCTTCGCGGCGGCAGCGCCCGCACCGGCGCCCGACCAGCCCTGGCCGCCCCCGCCCATCATCTGGCCCAGCGCCTGCTGCAGACCACCTGCCGCCTGCTGGAAGGCCTGGCTGATCCCGCCGAACATCTGCGTGGGGTTCAGGCCCTGGAAGATGCCGTTCCCCAGGGTGCCCAGCATGTCGGTCATTGGCTTCATCAGCCCGCCGGCAAAGTTGTTGCCCATCCCGCCCGCAGCGTTGGTCAAGTCGGCGGGAATGGGGTCGCCGGGCATCCCGGGAAGCTCGGGGCCGCCGGTGGGCAGCGGACCCAGGTGGAATTGGTTCAAGATGTCCTGCACTGGGCGGTTCAGCCAGGCCTGCAGGTCGTTTTCCATCTGGTTGACAACCGGCTGGTGGTCAAAGTCGGCTATCTGATCCAACTGCCCCGGTAGCCCTGGTAGCGGTGCAGGGTCGGTGGTGGCCATTGGTGCGTCGCCTAGGTTTCTTCGGGTCCGCCGGCCGCGTCGGCCGCGGCGTGAGTGGCGTTGCTGATGTGGGTCGCGACGCCCAGCAGGCCATGCTTCGCTGCCGTCGACATGCCGCTGGCAAGGTTGTTCGCCGCGGATTCGTACATCGCCGGAATCATGTTTGCTGCCGCGATCGGGCCCAAAGCCATTGAGAATGAACTCATTTGGGCCGAGGTGATCGTGCTCATGGCGGTGGTGATCATGGTGCCGGCGGTCTCTTGTGCAGTCGTGAGGCCCTGCATGAAGTCGGGCTGCATTTCAAATGTCATGATCAGATTCTCCCCGTGGATTCCCGCTTAGCCGGCAGCTAGCGCTGGTGTCTTCAGCTTAAGCACCCCGGCCGGCATTAAATTGCACGAATTTTAAGCAGACTCTTGCTCTGCACGCGATTCACACATGTGTAATAAGACCGTGATCGTTATTTGCGTGTGTTGAATAACGTTTAAGGGGCGTCAATCCGGCTCGAAGACGGTGCCATCGGAGCGGGTCAGAGGTGCTCGCTGGAGCTCATCCATACGGGTCATGAACTCTTTGAGGAGGAAGTTGTACCGCTCGGCGGACAGTTTGGCGGCCGCCTGGGCGGTCTCGACGATCAGCGTAGCCAGGGTGTCTGGGTCTAGACGGCTGGCCGGCGGACCCAGCCATAGACCGGTCAGGCTGCCCAGCCCGTCGACCTCGGCGCTCACCGCGCGGTCCCGGCTGGTCACTCGCGCCGAGATCTTCTTCGTCTGCTCGGTCATGGACTGCAACAGGTCGCGCTGCTTGATCGCGCGCGCGATCACCGACTGCGCCAAGCTGGTCATATCGACCTCATCCACGTCTCCGGCAGCTCGTTGTCCTCGTCGTCGCCGAACAGCTCTTGCTCGGCGCGGGCCAGCTCCTCGTCGGTCGGCAGGCCGAGTTCACGAATGGTTGACTGGCTGAATCCTTTGTCAGCGAGGCCCCGGCGGTAGGCCACCTGGGCGCGCAATGCCGACAATCTGCACAGCGCCAGGATCTCGGCCGCCAACTCCTGGGGCGGTCTGGCGAGCTCGCTGCGGTCGATCTTCAACGCCGTCGGCAGCCCGCGCTCGGTGGTGGCGACGGCGATGGTTCCGGTGCGTGAAAGCACGGGTTGGGGTCGTTGTCGTCGTTGGTCCGGTGGCACCCGGCTTCACCTCCACAGCGGCGCTGGCATGCCTGGATTTCGGCCCAGGATTTTGGCGCGACAATGAAACTCAACAGGTCGGTACAATAACTTTCTACCGCCAGACGTGGGTTAATTGGACGTTTTGTACTCGCTGCTGCCGCCAAAGGGTAGTCACCAGCAGTACTAGTAGTAAGGACACCGAGTAGATGCCTGGCACCAGGGACGCGCAGCGGGTCTTCGACGCCGGAGTGTTGTCACTGGGAATCCCCATCGACGGCCTAGAGACCGACCGCGACGTGCAGTATGCGGCCCTGGCGTTCAAGCGCGCCACCGAGCACGACCCGCAGATGAGCGACGCCTGGCTAGGCCGTGCCGCTGCCGGAGACACCAGCAGCGAGGTGCTCTACAACCTCTGGCGGACCAGCAAGGAGAACCTTAACCGCGAGCAGCGCCGGCTCGGGTTGCCCCGGCATGCGCTGGCCGCTCGGTTCCAGACCGGGCTGTACCTGGACTACACGCTCAGCACGCTCACCGAGGTATGGCTGGCATACGCGGCAAACATGATCGCCGGTAAGGACTACGACGAGGCCGAGCGGGTGCTCGACGAACTGGACACCATGCGCCGGTCGATGCCCGACGGCGACGCCGACAACGCCGAGATTTGCTCCTACATCCGCGCGGTGCTGCATTTCACCACCCAACGCTGGCCCGATGTGCTTACCGCGCTTGCCAATTCGGCCTCGTTCACCGACGAGTACATCTCCGCCGGGGCGAACCTGATGGTCGGCTCGGCATGCGCCCAGATGGGTTTGTTCGGGGAGGGCATCCGGCGTCTTGATCTGGCGATCGAGGGCTCGATCCCCGCCGCGAGCCGGGCCGCGGAGTTCTGCAAGGGTCTGACCCTGCGCGAGATGGGGAAGGAGCCTGAGGCGCGCATCATCTTCGAGCGGATCTACAGCGAAGAACCGGGGTTCGAAGCCAACGCGTCGGCGCTGCATGACCCGAAGTTCCGGCTCATCATCAGCACCAAAGACGACATCGACTCCCGCACCGACAAGTGGGATCCGTCGACCGCGCGCAGCGCGCGAGAGGTCGACGCCGAGAACATGACCGAGCGCGGCAATGAGTACCTGAGGGCGGCGCAGGTGGAGTTGGACCGCCAGATCGGCCTGGCCGACGTCAAGCTGCAGGTGGCCAAGCTGCGGTCGGCCGCCAAGTTGGCGAAGGTTCGCGAGGGTAAGGGCCTCAGCGCCGCCGCACGTAGCCTGCACTTGGCTTTCACCGGCCCACCCGGGACCGGCAAGACGACAATCGCCCGGGTGGTGGCGCAGGTCTACTGTGGCCTCGGCCTGTTGAAGACGCCCGCCGTGGTCGAAGCCAAACGCGCCGATTTTGTCGGGGAGCACCTCGGCAGCACCGCGATCAAGACGTCGGCGTTGATCGACACCGCGATGGACGGTGTGCTGTTCATCGACGAGGCCTACACACTGATCCAGACCGGGCTGGCCGGCGGCGATGCGTTTGGTCGAGAGGCCGTCGACACCCTGCTGGCGCGTATGGAGAATGACCGCGACCGGCTGGTGGTGATCATCGCCGGCTACGACGCCGAGATTGACCGCTTCCTGGCCTCGAACGAGGGCATGGCGTCCCGGTTCACTAAGCGGATCCGGTTCGCTTCCTATAACCCCACCGAACTCGGCGACATCGGCCGATTGATCGCTAAGACCCGCGACTCCGAGCTGACCGAGAGTGCCTACGAGGAACTGGTCGAGGCCTGCAAACGGCTGTACGAGAATCAGTCGGTCGATGACACCGGGCAACTGCGCCGCGACATCGACTTGGTTGGCAATGGGCGGTTCGTCCGCAATGTCATCGAGACGGCCGAGGAGGAGCGCGAGTACCGGTTGAGCGAACGCGACGACGTCAGCGTCGAGGATCTCGACGAGACCGAGCTGATGCGCATTGAACTCAGCGATATGCGCGCCGCTCTGGAGAACGTGCTGGGCATGTCGCAGCGGCAACAGATTTCGGGCATCCGCTAGTGGCAAACTCCGACGCTCGGGGGTTCAAGGGCAGCAGCGGCGCGGACACCAATCCGATTCCTGTTGCGCAGATCAAAGCCAAGCTCGAGCGGGAGTCGGCCGAATCCGCCGCCCGCCCGGTCACCGACCAGCCGTCGCCGGTCGTCGACCAGCCGTCGCCGGTCGTCGACCAGCCGTCGCCGGTCACCGACCAGCCGTCGCCGGTTGTCGACCAGCCGTCGCCGAGCCCGACGACCGCTGGCACCCAGGTGATCAAGTTGCCCCAGCCGCCCCCGGCCGATCCCGTCGCGCCGGCTCCGGAACCGGCCGCAGAACATGCAAAGTCGGCCCCGCCGCCGGAAGCAGAGCCGGAGGCGCAAGTTGAGGCCGCACCGGCGCCCAAACCGGTGCGTTCCGGCCCTACGGCCGAGGGCACTCGCGTGATGCAGTTGCCGCAGCTGCAGTTGCCCGAGCCCGCACAACCCGCCGAGCCGCCGCCTCCGCCGGCACCCGAACGACCTGCCTCGCGCGAACGTCCGGGCCCAATATCTCAGAGCACGGCCGTCTTTGCGCTGCCACCGCATCCCCGCGCGCGTTCCGCGCCGCCACAGCGGTCTCCCGCAGCGCAGCAGCCACCCGCGCAACCGCCCGTGCGTCCGGCTCCGCGGCCCACGCGGCCGGCGCCGCCACCCGCACCCGGGCCCTCGGTCACCGCTCCCTGGCAGACTTCCGAGCCGCCGTCCCCGCCGCAACCCGACCCCAGGCTCAGCACGGCCGGTCCGCCCCCGGTTGCGACACCGTTCACCCGTGCCACCCCGAGCGCACCGCAACCTTTGCCGGGTTACCAGGATCCGCGCATACCGTCGCACACCGATCTCGGGCTGGTACGTGCCCGGCCGCTGCCGCAACGCGGGTGGCGCCGCGCGGTACACCGGCTCACCGGTCTGAACCCGGGCGAGTCCGAACTGGAGAACACCCGCCAGAAGCTGGTGGCACGGGTGAGCCAACCGGTGCGCGGCGACTACAGCATCGCCGTGTTGTCCATGAAGGGTGGTGTCGGTAAGACCACCACCACGGTCGGGCTGGGGTCCACCTTTGCGGCGATCCGCGGCGACCGGGTGATCGCGGTCGACGCCAATCCCGACTTCGGCACCCTCGCCCAGCGCGGACCCGATCAGAGTCGATCCACCGTGCGCGATTTGTTGTTGGACGACAACATTTTTCGGTACTCCGACATCCGCAGGCACACCTCGCAGAGCACCAGCCGGCTGGAAATCCTGGCTTCCGAACGTGATCCGGCGACCTCCGAGGCGTTCTCGGATGCCGACTACCGCGTAGTGATCCGGCTGCTGCAGCGGTTCTACAACTTGATTCTCACCGACTGTGGGACCGGACTGGTGCATTCGGCGATGTCGTCCATCCTCGATGAGGCGGATGCGATCGTGTTGGTCGCTTCGCCTGCTATCGACGCCGCGCGTAGCGCGTTCGCGACGCTGGACTGGCTCGAGCATCACGGTCGCGGGCACCTGGTGCCCAACGCGACGGTGGTGATTAGCGCTGCGCGTCCGGGAAAAGCCTCGGTCGACCTGGATAAGCTGGCCGCGCAGTTCCTGACCCGCATCCGTTCGGTGCACGTCATCCCGTTCGACGATCACCTGGCTCAGGGGTCGGAGATCGTGCTGGACCTGATGGCCAACCGCACTCGCCAGGCGTTTCTGGAGTTGGCCGCGTCGATCGCTGACGGGTTCGCGGACACCAAGCGCGCGGTATCCCGCGGCTGAGCGCGCGCGGCCCCGATTTGCACCATCGGCCGGGACGTTCTCTGGTATACGTTTCAGATCGCCTTAAAGAGCAGGGGGATGCCGTGAAAGAAGCGGTGGTAATTGCCGTTGTCGAGCTATTGGCGATCATCTTCGCCACCGCGGTGTGGGTGTATTTGGACGCCCGTGCGCACGCGGGGCGCGGGCGTCCGATCGTCTCTTCCTACGGCTCGATCAACCTCAATACGCCCGCGGCATGGTTCCTGGCCTGCCTGGTGATGTGGGAGATGTTCTTTCCGCATTACATCGCCGAGCGCAGCTGGGCTTAGCCCTCTCGTGCGGCGATCATCGCCGAACGGTTGACCTTGGTCGCCGCGGTGCGCGGGATGTTGTCGACGAACTCGACGGTCTTGGGCGCCTTGTAGTGGGCAAGCCGACCTTTGGCGTAGTCGATCACCTGCTGCTCGGTCAGCGGTTGCGCGGCTTGCGCCGATACCTGCACGACGGCGTGTACCCGGCGGCCCCACTGCAGGTCGGCCAGGCCGATGACGACGACGTCGGCGATGTCGGGATGCCCGGACAGCGCCGACTCCACCTCGGCGGGGTACACGTTGGCGCCTCCGCTGACGATCATGTCGGCGCGGCGGTCGGTGATGTAGAGGAAGCCGTCCTCGTCGAGGCGGCCGATGTCCCCGGCGGAGCGGAACCCGTCTTCGGTGGAGGGCAACGGCGGCGCCCCGCCCAGGTAACGGTAGCCGGCGCTCATCGGCGCACGCAGGTAGATGTCGCCTTCCTCGCCCGGGCCCAGCAGGTTCTTGTCGGCGTCCAAAATGCGGATCTCGGTGTCCCGGAACCCGCGCCCCACGCTGCCCGGATGGGACAGCCATTCGTCACCGCGCAGCGCCGTCAGCCCGAGGTTCTCGGTCATCCCGTAGGCGGTGACGATCTGTTCGGGGCTGAGTAGTTCGAACCAGGTGCGCAGCAACGACGGCGGCATCACCGCGGCGCCCTGCAGGATGAACACGATGCTGGACAGGTCGCGCTGCCGGATGTCGGGCAGCGCGGCCACCCGCGCCAGCATCGTCGGGGTGGCCGTGAAATTGGTGATCTGGTAGCGCTCGATGGTGTCGACAAACAGATGCGCGTCAAATTTTTCCAGGATCACCAGGCGGTCCCCGCCCAACAGCATCAGGAAGGTGGCGAAGCCGTTGGTGTGATACATCGGGGCGGGCACCATGATGCGTTGCGGCCTGGCCACCGGCGTCCAGTTCGACAGGAAGGGTTCGCTCTGTTCGGGTATCCACAGCGACGGTGCGAGGTTGAGAATGACTTTCGGAACGCCGGTGGACCCACTGCTGCAGATACCGTTGGCGGTCGGGGAAACTGCTGTGGGCAAAGGACTTTGGGACGATGCGGCGGCGAGCTCGTCCAGCTGCCAGCGGGTGGTGTCGTCGACCACCACCACCGGGTCAATTACCGCGCGTACCCGGGCGCGTTCCCACTCGGGCAGGTCCCAGTGCATCGGTATGGGCACCGCGCCGATTTTCCAGCACCCCAGCGCGGCTAGCACCAGGTGTACGGAGTTTGGGATCGCAAGGGCAACAAGTGAACCCGTCTGTGCGCCGTGTCCCGCCAGTGCCCGTCCCCATTGGTTCGCGCGGGCGTCGAGTTCACCGAAGGTCAGCGACTGCGCTGCCCGGTCCAGCGTGGCGATCGTCACCGCGGTGTCGTCGCCTCGATCCTCGGCGAGCTGACGCAGCTTGTCGCCGAACGGGATGCCATTGGCGAACGGGTTGAAAGCGGTACCTGCGCTGGCGGGTTGGGTGCTCATGCTGACATGCGCCCGCTGAACAGCGTCTCCAGATGTCCGTCGCGCACGTCTGTGATCAACCGCAGGCTCAGCGCCTCGGGTCCCAGCGGCAGCCGGATGAGCGGCTGGGTGTGCCGATCGAGGACGCTGACGTCGGATTCGTCGCAGAAGCCCAGTGCGCCCAGCAACTGGTGGGCGGTGCGCAACACCTGCCGCGCGGTTTCGGCCGCCTTCAGCCGCAACACCAGCGCGTCGGCCGAAAGGATCTGCAGTGGAATCGATTCCGGTCGGCATAGAGTGTATTTGGCTAGTTCGTGCAGTCCGCGCACTGCGACCGAGGCGTCGGCGACGGAGAATCTGACGGCCTGGAAGTCCGCCAGTGGCTTGCCGAACTGCACCCGCGCCTGGACATGCTCAGTGGCGATCTCCAGCGCCCGCTGCGTCGCACCCAAAATCCGCCACGATCCCAGCGTGAGATGAAGGTTGATGTCCGTAGCGGGCAAGGTTCCGTCGGCGGCACCCAGGGTGGCCGGCGTCAGGAACGGTCCCAGCTTGGCGCCGGGCCGGACGGCGGTCTGCACCGGGTAGCGATTGCCGTCCAGGTCGGCGGCGATCCAGGGGCCGGGCAGGTCGCCGTGGTCGATGCGGGGTGCTGCCGGGTCCACCAATGTGAGCAGTGCACCGTCGATCGAGAGGAGTTCCTCGACAAGCGGATACGGTAGGGCCGCGGCACCCGCGGCCTGGCATAGCGCCGCGGCGGCCAGCAGATCGTCCGATCCGGACCGGACGTCGAGGTCGAATGCGCCGAGTTCGGTCAGGGCGTCACGTGCCGCGTACCGCGCGGTGTCGTCTGTTTCCGCGCGGATCGCCGCCTGCGGTCCGCCCAGCCGGGCCAACCGCTTGACGGCGACGGCTGCGAAGTCGCTGATGTCTTGTGGCAGTTCGGTATTCATCGGTGTTCTCCCAACACGTCGCGAGCCACCATCATGCGCTGGACCTCGATGGTGCCGGATGCGACGGTGGCAGCTTGCGCGTAGCGCCAGTGGTCGTCGACGGCGCCGTGAAGTGCCGCGGTGGTGCCGCTGTCCAGGGCGGTGGGTCCCAGCACGTCGAAGAGTAGCTCGGCGACTAGCTGGTCGCAGGTGGTGGTCGCGATGCGAGCCGCGCTGGCCGCCGCGCCGGCCTGCGGATCGTCCTGCAGAGACACGGCCCGGTAGGCCATCAGCCTGGCCACTCGCAGATCGACCAGCGCCCGGACCCAGCGACCGCGAAGCGATTCAGGTAGCCGGTCCCAGTCGGCGCCGAGTGCTCTTTGCATGCGGTCCAGCAACGCTTCGCACCGCGCGTACCGCGCGATGCCGACGCGCTCGAAGGCCAGCGCTTCACGCATTACTTTCCAGCCGTTGCCGGGTTCGCCCAGGATGTCGTCGTCGGATGCCGGCACGCCGTCCAGGAACATCTCGTTGAGGTGGTGTGGCCCCAGCATTGAGGGGATGCCGCGCACGGTGAAGCCGGGACGGTCCATCGGGATCAGAAACAAACTGAGCCGCTTGGACTTCGGCGCATCGGGATGCGTGCAGGCGGCCAACACGCACCAGGACGCCATCCGCGCGTAGGACGTCCACACCTTCTGCCCGTTGATACGCCAACCCGTCCCGTCGCGGACAGCCCGGGTGCGCAGGGACGCGAGGTCGGTGCCCGCCTCGGGTTCGGAGAAGCCCTGGCACCAGATCACCTCGCCGGAGGCAATGCCGGACAGGTGCTTGGCTTTCTGTTCAGCCGTCCCGTATCGCATGATGGCCGGGCCGACCCAGTTGATGCCCATGTACTGCGGACCGCGCGGCTCGTAATTGGCCCACATCTCCTCGCGCAGCACGGTCTGCTGCCAGATTGAACCACCGCCGCCGCCATGTTCTTTCGGCCAGGCCAGCGCCAGCAGTCCCTCCGAGGCCAGGAGCTTGCAGAACGACTCCGTGGTGGCCAGGTCGTCGGGATCGTCGGTGCAGGCACCCAGGAAATCGGCCGGGATATGTTCGGCGATTAACTGGCGCAAACGGTTTCGCAGCTCACCGGCGTCGTCGCCGAGATCGTAGTCCATCGTGGTCATCCCTTCGGCAGCCCGAGCACCCGCTCGGCGATGATGTTGCGCTGAACCTCTGAGGTTCCGCCGTAGATGGTCGCGGCCAACGCGTCCTGGCGTTCGAACAGCAGGTCAGGATCGTTGCACGAGGCGGGACCCGCAGCCGCCGCACTCAGCTCCCAAACACGTTGCAAAGTAAGCGATCCAAGCAGTTTCATGGTGTCCGCCTCGGGGGTGGGTCGGCCGGCGAGTTCGTTGTCCAGGGCGCGATAGCCGGTGGCTCGCAGGGCTTCGGCGTCGGTGAGCAGCATGCCCAGGTCGGTGTACATGTCCGGGTCGTCGGTGACCGAGTCCAGGCCGCGCATGATTTCGACCCAGTTCATGATCCAGATCATCTGGCGCTCATGGTGCAATGAGGACAGTGCTACGTTCCAGCCGCCGTGCAGCGGCCCCAGTAGGTTGTCCGCTGGCACCTCGACGTCGTCCAGGAATACCTCGCAGAACGTCTCGTCAGAGATCGACGCCATCCGAATGGGTTCGATCCGCACCCCGGGCGACTGCAGATCCAGGATCAGGCAGGAGATACCCCGGTGTTTCGGGGCGTCTGGGTCGGTGCGCGCATACAGGGTGCACCACCGCGACAGATGAGCGTGCGTCGTCCAGATTTTGTGGCCGTTGACCCGAAACTTGTCGCCGTCGCGTTCGGCGCGAGTGCGCAAGCCGGCAAAGTCCGATCCGGCTTCCGGTTCGGACATACCCAGCGCCCACCACTCGTCGCCGCGGAGCAGGGGCACCAGCAGGCGGTCGATCTGCTCGGGGGTGCCGAACTGGCGAATGCCCGGTGCGGCGACGCCGGGGCCCTGAATGTTGGGCAGCTTGGGTGCCGACCGAAGTGCGCCGGCGATCCGGATCTCCATCGCATCCCGCAACCCCAGTGACCGCCCGCCGTGCTCGCGCGGCCAGGTGGGTTGCAGCCAGCCGGCTTCGAAGGCGGCGCGCTGGTAATCGCGCCGCAACGGCATGTCCCAGCGGTATTCGCCGTATCGCTGGTAGTAGTCGCGCGGCAGGAACTCGGTGAGCCATGCGATGTACTCGTCGACGATCGTCATGCCCGGCCTCCCGCAAAGCGCCGGCCCACCTCGTTGTAGAGCGCGCGGCTGTCGCCCAGCAGCGCTCCGCCCTGCCAGGCGTGCCGGACATAGAGGTGTGCGTCGTGTTCCCAGGTCTGACCCAGCGCGCCGAACACCTGCACCGCGGTGCGCGCGCAATTGGCGGCGGCATCCGCGGCCGCCGCTTTGGCCATGGCGGCCGCGGTCCAGGCTGCGGCCGCCATCTCGTCGAGTCGGTTGGCCGCGGCGTAGGTGAGGCTGCGGGCACGTTCTAGGCCGACGTAGTTGTCGGCAAGAGCGTGCTTGACGCCCTGGAATGCTCCGATCGGAGCGCCGAACTGCCGACGTGTCTTGGCGTGCTCGACGGACCGCTGCAAGGCCGCGTCAGCCACTCCGATCAGGTCTGCTGCCGCGGCCACTAGCGGAGCCGCCAGAGCCGCGTCTAGCGTTGCGATCGGGGCGGCGGCCACCGGGGCGGCATCGATGTCGACGTCGTCGAATGGGTGCAGGGGGTCGGTGGATTCGCCGGGTCTGATCGTGACGCCATCGCCGGTGCGCAGCACGACCGCCATCGGCCCGTCGCTGGATCGGGCCAGTGTGACGATCATGTCAGCGTGACAGGCATGCGGGACCGCGACGGCCCGACCGCGCAGCCGTCCGTCGCGCAGCGTCATCGGGGTGCCCGGCAGTCGGGCTCCGGGGGAGTGCACGGCCAAGGTCGCCACCGCACCCGAGGCGATCTCACCGAGCACGTCGGTGCAGTGCTGCCCGACCACGGCGCGCAGCACTCCGGCGGCTAGGCCGATGCTGCACAGCAGCGGAATGGGGGCCAGCGCTGCGCCGCATTCCTCCAGGACCAGTGCCAGCTCGACGGGGCCGAATTCGCCGTCGCTGTCGCTGGCCGCCAATTCTGTCCAGCCGAGGTCGACGACCGTCTTCCACAGGGGGTGCCAGCGCCGCGGATCGCTTTCGAGGTCGTCGAGGGCGATCCGCGGGACGTCGGGCGGACACTCGGTGCGCAGGATGCCGCGCACGGTGTCGCGCAGCGCCAGCTGCTCCGAAGTCAAACCAACATTCATAAGACCCCTAACATAATAAAAATAGTAAACTAGCGGCCCGGGTGCAAACGCAGTGAGGGGTTGACGGTGCAGTGGTATCTGTTCGTACCGCAGGTGCGGTTGCCGGTTTCCGACATCGTGGAGCGGGCGCAGCACGCCGAGGCTGGTGGATTCGACGGCATCGCGTTCATCGACCACCTCGAGGCGCCGGGCCAACCCGGCGAAAACATTTGGGAGGCAATGGGCGTCGCCTCCTGGGTCGCAGCGCGAACGCAGCGATTGCGTGTCGGTCACCTGGTCCTATGCGACGCGTTTCGGCATCCGGCCGTGCTCGCCAAGCAGGCCGTTACCTTGTCGGAGGCGAGCCACGGCCGCTTCGACCTCGGCCTCGGTTCGGGATCCTGGCCCGCGGAGTTCACCAGATTCGATGTCGGTCAGCAGGATCCAGTAGCCCGTGTCGAGCAACTCGGCCGCCACCTCGAGCTGATCAAGCAATACTGGAGCGGCGGGCAGCAGCCCACGCCTACTTATCCGATACCGCTGGTTCTGGGTGGCAGTGGCCGGCGGATGATGGAACTCGTTGCCGAACACGCGGATTGGTGGAATCTGCAGGCCAACCACCTCGAGCGGTTACCCCGGCTGGCCGATGCAACCGGCTCGGCCCGGATCTCGGTGCAGCAGATGGTGGGGTTCGTGCGGGCCGGCGCCGAACCCGCCGCGGTGCGCGAGGTGAGCACCCGGCGGTTCGGTCATCTCGGGGCGGGACTGGTCTGCGGCGACGCCGACGAACTGATCGGGCATTTCACCGCGCTGGCTGCCCGGCGGGTGGAACGTGTCTACGTGTGGTTCGCTGATTTTGCGGCCCCGCAGTCGGTGGCCGAGTTCGGCGACACGGTTATCAAGAACTTCCCGCGCTCTGCTGCTTGAGCGCCGTTGCGCGCCGTCGCGCTTCGGTGGGTACCACCGGCGGGCGGGAGAATGGTCCGCGCTGCACCGCACTGAGCCTGATCTCCGGCAGGTCGACGGACGGCTCGACGGTATCTAGCCAAGCGACCGCGTTGGCGATATCGGAAACCTGGATCGCGTACATCTCGAACGGAACATCCTGCAGCATCTCGGTTTCCACCGGGCCAGGGGTCACCAGATGCACGGCGATGCCGTCGCGGTCGACCTCCATGGCCAGCGCCCGGGCGAACGCGTTCATGCCGGCCTTGGAAGCCGAGTACGCGGTGCGCGCCATCATCGGCTCGTGCGAGGCCGACGACGAAATGAAGATCAGCCGCGAACCCGGTCGCATTCGAGGCAGCACCGCCGAGGTAACTACGAAGCAGGAGTCCAGGTTGGCCGAGATGATGGTGCGCCACTGTTCGAAAGTCTGCTTGCGCGCGTAGGTTCCGCCGAGCGCACCCGAGGCATGGACCACGAGATCGATGTACTCGAAAGGGCTTATCGCAGCGGAGAACTCGTCGGGATCGGACGCGTCTGCGACAACGGCATGTGCGCCGATCTGCTCGGCCACCGCCCGCAGCGGTCCTTCCCGGCGGGCCATCACCAGCACGTGGTAGCCAAGTTCGCACAGCTTGGCCGCGCACGCCTTGCCGATGCCACCGCTACCGCCGGTGACCAATGCGGTTCTGGGAGTAATCAACTGCGGCCCCTACGGGCGCCGGAGGTCGCGCGGGCGTGACAACGCCTGCGGAGACAACGCATAGATCCGCTGTTCGGTCTGGCCGGACAGCACGTAGGTCTGGGTGTCGGCCAGGTGGCGGCCCGCGATCCGGCGTGCCCGGTCGACGTCCCCCTCGGCGATCGTCTCGGTCAGCTTGATGTGAGTGTTGAGCGCCGCCCGCCGTTGGGCCAGCGAAGGGTAGGTGCCGCTGGCCGAACTTTCGTCCGCCCACTGCTGTTCGTGGCTGGACCATAGCGTTTCCAGGCTCCCGACGACCGCGATGATGGTGTGGTTACCGCACCCGCGCACGATGAGATTGTGGAACTGGCGACCGATCTCGGTGAATTGCCGCCCGTCTTCCAGGTTTTCGGCCATCGCCTCGTTGACCTGCTTGAGTTCGGGCACCAGGGTGTCGGCGCGGTCGGGCCGTTGGGCAGCCAGCGCCGCGCAAGCGGGCTCGAGTTCCTGCAACGCCGCACCGAGGTCGCTGACCACGACGGACTCGCTCTGCAGCAACAGGCCCAGCATGTAGGCGGCGCTGGTCTTGGCCGGAGCGTGCACCACTGCGCCGCCGCGGTTGCCGCGCCGTACCGAGACGAGTCCCTCGGTTTCCAGGATCCGCAGGGCTTCGCGTAACGAGACCAGGCTGACCTTGAATTGGTCGACCAGAACTTCCTGGCGGGGCAGCAGGTCGCCGTCGGCAAGCTCACCGTCGATGATCTGACGGCGCAACTCGTCAGCTACGATTTCGGCGATCCTCGGCGCCGACAATCGGCGACGGGCGTCGGGTCCAATTCCCAGAGGGGCGGTCATGCGACTCCTCGCAACCTGCAGCAGGAAAGAGCGCACGGTCGCTGGCCCGCGAACTCCACTGGCTTAGCTATTTTAGCAGTAATGGTATAAATAGCCGCGTGAGTCACGGGGCCGGTCGCCGGCCGACGCCGCTGGACGATCTGCGTGTCGTCGAGATCAGTGACCGCCTGGCCGGCAGCTATTGCGGGAAGCTGTTGGTGGATGTGGGCGCACACGTCCGCAAAATTGAACCGCCGCAAGGAGATCCCCTGCTGAGGTATTCCGCCACCTGCTCACCGGTGCCGGACGGTTCGGTGGGACCGCTCTACAGTTACCTCAACGCTGGCAAGAGCATCGTGAGCGTGTCGCCAGATTCGGATCACTACCGCGGCGAACTCTCCGGCGCCGACATCGTCATCGTGACCGCTGGACCCACTGAGGCCGCCGCGCTGGGGATCGACCCACAGCGGTTGCTGCAGCAGTCCCCGCGGAGCGTCCTCGTCACCATCTCCAACTTCGGCTTCAGCGGTCCGTTCGCCGACCGGGCGGCCACCGAATTCACCCTGCAGGCCTGGTCCGGTTGCACTGGGTTCCGCGGCGATCCCGCCGGACCGCCCATCTCGATCGGCGGCGACCTCGGGGAATACATGGGTGGGGTGTACGCCGCATTCGCTGCGCTCGCCGTGCACCGCCGTGTGGCGCGCGGCGGCACCGGTGAACATCTGGACCTGTCCATGCTCGAGGCGATCACCGCCATGCAGAGCAGCGAATGGCTGCACTCTCAACTGCTGCAGGTACCCCCGGTCCGGCGGACCCTGGAAGTGCCTTCGATCATCGCCGCTAAAGACGGCTATGTCGGCATCACCATGGTCACGGGACAGCAGTGGCTGGATTTCGCGGCGATGGTGGAACGCCCTGATTTCGAAGAGATTCCGCAACTGCGTTTCCAGATTGGCCGCTGGGAGTACCGCGACTTCATTTACGACTCGATTGGTCCATGGTTCGCGGAGCGCACCGTTGCCGAGGTCGTCGAACTGGGCCAGCTGTTCCGACTCCCGATCGCCCCACTGGGCAACGGCGCCACTGTCCGCGACATGGACTACATGACCCAGCGTGGCGTGTACGTGCAAAATCCGGCCGGATTTCACCAGCCGCGCCCACCGTGGCTGATGTCGCGGTGTGCGCCCGCGATGTTGGCCGAAGCCGCCGCGGTTGGGGCGCAACACGATGAAACATTCTGGCAGGAAAGGAAATACGATGGCGCGCCGGCGAGCGGCGGGTTGCCGCTGCAGGGGGTGCGGATCGTCGACCTGACCGCCTTCTGGGCCGGTCCGGCGGCCACCCATCTGCTCGCCGCATTCGGCGCCGACGTGGTCAAGGTGGAGTCGATCCAGCGTCCCGACGGCATCCGGTATTCGGGCGGCATGCGCACCGACGTCGACGACTGGTGGGAATACGGCTGGGTTTTCCACGCGATGAACACCAACAAGCGTTCCATCACACTGGATTTGGGCTCCGATGCGGGACGGGAGTTGTTCCGGGCGCTGGCCGCCCAAGCCGACGTGGTGATCGAGAATTTCTCCCCGCGGGTGATGGACCACTTCGGGCTCACCGCCGACGTGCTGCTGCAGATCAACCCCCAGCTCGTCGTCGCGCGGATGCCGGCGTTCGGGCTGGACGGGCCGTGGCGCGATCGGGTCGGCTTCGCTCCCACCATGGAGCAGATCGCCGGGTTGGCGTGGGTGACTGGATTGCCGGAAACGCCGCCAGTGACCCCGCGCGGTGCCTGCGACCCGCTCGCCGGCGTACATGCCGCGTTCGCGGTACTGGCGGCTCTACAGTTCGCCGAACGTACCGGTTCGGGTCAACAGATCGAGCTGCCGATGGTCGAAACGGTGTTGAACACCACGGCAATTCAACCAATCGAGCACGAAGTGTTCGGCAAGACGCTGGCCAGACGGGGCAACCGCGGACACGGTGGGGCAATCCAGAACCTCTACCGTTGCTCCGGCGATGACGACGAGTGGATCGCACTGAGCGTGTGTGACGACGGGCAGTGGGCGGCGCTGGTCGAATTGCTGGGCACGCCGCCGTGGGCGGACGCGGAACTCGCGACCGGCGCGGGGCGGCGCGCGCGGTGCGACGAGCTCGACGAGCGGCTGCGGGACTGGTTTGCCGGCCAACCGCGGGACGCTACGGTCGATCTGCTGGCAGCGGCGGGTATTCCGGTGGCGCCGGTGGTGTCTCCCTCGCTGGTCACACAGAATCCGCAACTGCTTCAGCGGGGATTCTTCGAGTCCCTGGATCACCCGCGGACGGGACCCGGCCTTTACCCCACCCCCCCGTTCGCGCTGCTCGCCGGGCAACACAGCTGGCTCCTGCGCCCCCCGCCGACATTGGGCGAGCACAATGAAGAAGTGCTGCGCGATCAGTGCGGACTCACCCGAGCGCAATTCGATCACCTCGCCGCCGCCGAGGTGATCGGAACCCGGCCGGTGGGCGTCTAGTGGTGATCGCAGGCGCGGTGAAACCGAGCGTGGCGGTTCGTCACTGCCGGTCAGAGGAGTTAGGGGACATCTGATGCGCGTGACTGTGGATCCGGACTTGTGCGAGGCCAACGGGTTCTGTGAGTCGATCGCCGCGGACATCTTCGAGTTGGGTGACGAAGACGTGGTGCAGATCGCCGACGGGCCCATCCCGCCCGACCGGGAGATCGATGTGCGTGCCGCGGTGGATCAGTGTCCCCGTGCCGCGCTGAAAATCATCGACTGACCTTTCGGTGATCGGTCTTTCTCCCGCCGAACGTCACATTGGTCTAACCCTGCGAACGTCACCTTGGTCTAACCCTGCGAACGTCACATTGGTCTAACCCTGCGCGTCACGCTGCGCACCGCCCGAAGCCGCGCAAATACACGAAACCCTCTGCTGCCCGCCGAAGTCCGTGAAAGACGTTCGAGCCTGTCGGCCAAAGTTGCGCTGCGCGTGGGAAAGCCGAAGTTCTGCTGTGGCGGCAACCCGAATTCGCAGCAGCAAGACGAGCATGCAAACGCCTGCTCGTTGACGTTCAATGCTTAAAATAGTAAAAATAGACGTAGTCGTCGAATCGCGGTGCAGCGTGGGCGGCCCCCATTGCCGCGCAGCCCGCGTGGGAAACGGAGAACTCGTGACGGAAACTTTCACTGACCTGGCGTCGGACTCGGATCCCTCGGAACGGGAGTTCGGTCCCTCGGGCATCGCGCTGTCGACCTACCGGTTCCCGACCGGCTGGTTCATCGTCGGCTTCGCCTCCGACCTAGCCCCCGGCGAGGTCAAGCGGGTGCACTACTTCGGCGAGGAACTGGTGCTCTTTCGCACTAAGTCCGGCAAGGTGCATGTACTGGACGCCTACTGCCAGCACCTGGGGGCCAACATGGGTGTGGGCGGCACCGTGGAGGGCGAGAACATCGTGTGCCCCTGGCACGGCTGGCAGTGGCGCGGTGACGGCACCAACGCGCTGATCCCCTACAGCAAGATCGGCTGCAAGAACAACGTCCGCCTCCGCACCTACCCGGCAACCGAGTGGTACGGGTTCATCCTGGTCTGGCACGAGCGGCACGGCCGGCCACCGTACTGGCAGCCGCCGGTGCTGCCCGAGCTGGAGACCAACGAGTACTACCCGCTGCACCCGCACAGTCGCATGCTCAACCGGGTCAAGGTGCACGCCCAGATGATCATCGAGAACGCGGCCGACCCGTATCACGTGCAATACGTGCATAAGGCGGCTAACCCGGCCAACACCACGTCGTTCGAGGTCGCGGGGTACCACCTGCATGCCACCGTCAGCGCCCACTTCGGAGGCGGCCGCGGGTCCACGTGGCTGACCCCGGACGGCCCGGTCGACGCGAAGATCATCTACGACAATTACTCGCTGGGCCTGGGCATCGTCCGCTTCCCCAGCGAACTGGTGGCGACCATCGAGGTGACCGGGCAGACTCCGGTCGACGAGGACTACACCGACTACTTCTACACCCAGGCCTCCATCCGCGAGCCCGGCGACACCGGCGACAAGCCCACCGGAAGGGCAGCCAAATTCCTTGCGCTGCAACAAGAAGTCATCAAGCAAGACTTCTTCACCTGGGAGAACATGAAGTACCTGGAGAAGCCCAACTTGGCGCCGGAAGAGGCGCGCGACTACGCGGCCCTGCGTCGCTGGGCGCACCGCTTCTACCCGGGGGCCGAACCGTCGCCGACCGACTTCGGCTACACCGCCGACGGGTCGCCAGATCCAGCCGCCGCGCCTGCCTGATCCGCACCCCTAGTCTGATGCGCGTTGAGCCGACCGGGCCGCCGGGGCCCGCCGATTTCGGCGTCGACCGGTTCACCGTGCCGGCAGTGCTGGACCAGCGTGCCGAGCAGTTTCCCGACCGGGTGATGCTGTCCGTCGCCGGAGTGGACATCACCTTCGAGCAGCTGCGGCAGCGGTCTCATGCAGCGGCCCGGCTGTTGGCGGATTTCGGTGTCGGACCGGGTGATTGCGTAGCGTTGTTCAGCTCAACCTGCCCGGAGTGGATCTACTTCTGGTTAGGCGCGGCACGCATCGGCGCAATCAGCGCCGCAGTGAACGCCGCCAACAAGGGCGACTTCCTATTGCACAACCTCACGTTGTCGCGGGCCAAGGTGGTCTTTACCGACATCGAGCGGCACACCCGCGTCGAGGACCTGGCTGATCGGTGTGATTCGCTGACCAACGTTGTGGTGCGAGGTGATTTGCTGACCCAGACGCTCAACGAGGGTGGCACCGTAACCGACAGCCCGGCCGACCACGGCGAGACCGGGGCGCTCTTCTTCACCTCCGGCACTACCGGGCGTTCGAAAGCTGTTGCCGCGTCCTGGCAATACCTGTTCACGGTGGCCGCCACTACCGCCGGGGCGTGGCAGTTCAGCGCGGGGGAGACGCTGTGGACGGCGATGCCGCTGTTCCACCTGAGCGCCGCGCCCAGTGTGCTGGCACCGTTGTTGGTCGGCGGTAAAACCGTGCTGGCAGGCGCCTTCCATCCCGGTAAGGTATGGGACGAGGTGCGTGCGCATGCAGCTGTCGGCTTCGTGGGCGCCGGAGCGATGGTGTCCATGCTGGCCAATCTGCCGACCGATCCGGGGGATGCGCAGCTGCCGTTGCGGTTCATCTCGGCGGCGCCGATCGACGCCGGCTCCTACCGGGCGATTGAGCAGCGCTACCGCTGTCGCGTCGTTACCATGTACGGCCTGACCGAAGCGTTTCCACTTGCGCTGAAGAGCGTTGCCGACGAGGGAGTTCCGGGTACCTCGGGTCAACCGAACCCAAACTCGACGTGCGTGTCGTCGACGCCGAGGGCAACGAGCTGTCCGCCGGGGGAGTGGGCGAGATCGTCTGTCGCCCCAGGTTCCCGCACGTGATGAGCCAGGGGTACGTCACCGAAGCGGCAGATCAGCAAGCGTGGGTACGGCCGCACCCGGACTGGTTTCGCACCGGCGACTTGGGCAAGTTCGACGAGGACCGCAACCTGATCTACGTTGACCGCGCCAAGGATTCGCTGCGCCGGCGCGGCGAGAATGTCTCATCGGTGGAGGTGGAGGCCGTGGTGCTGCGCCACCCGGCGATCGCCGAAGCCGCCGCCGTCGCGGTGCCCAGCGACCTGGGTGAGGATGACATCCTGCTGGCGGTGGTGTTACGGCCCGCAACGGCAATCGATTACGCCGAGCTGCTGGACTTCTGCGCCGTGCGGATGCCCTACTTCTGCGTGCCGCGCTACATCGAGACGCTCGATGAACTGCCCAAGAACGTGATCGGACGGGTACGCAAAGACTTACTCCGCGCCCGCGGTTTGTCCGCTGGCACGTGGGACCGTGAAAGCCACGGATACACCGTTAGCCGGTGAATGGGAGAGCGAAGGAAGAGAAATGCCACTGACGTACCAGGAACAGCAGCTGCTGCAAGGGGCCACCGCCCGCGGAGCGATCCAGGATCTGACCGCCAGACACAACCGGGCCTACTCCGCCGGTAACCGCGACGCGTGGATCGCGACGTTCCGTCATTCGGGTGCGACCTATCTCCGCGATGGTGAGTTGTTCAGCGACCTGCGTGCGGCCTTCGACGGCGGCGACGGACAGCGACTGGTGACCGTCGACCACGATATTTGTGTCGACGGGGTCAACGCGACGCAGCATTGTGTCGCAATCCTGTTCGCCACGGTGCATGGCACCACCACGCTGCGGGCCACCGGGACCTACCGGGACCAACTCGTCTACGAGCGCGGCGGATGGTACTTCACCTCGCGCGAGCTCAAATGGGATGCAGTGCCGAGCCGCCAGCTTGTCATGTGATCCCGTGGACCAGCATCCCTCCGGCCAACTGAGTTACCAAATGGCCTTCGGCACTTACCAGGACGCCCTGCAGATGGTGGGTAGCGCGACCGAACCCCGCATCGCGGCCCATCGGGTCAGCGGCGCGCGCATCCAGCTGTTTGCCGCCATGCTTCGCGACGCGAACCCCTCGTACTGGGATGCCGAGTTCGCCGGCCGACAGTGGGGCGGCCTGCTGGCGCCACCCGCGTTGTTGATGGGGTGGCTGATACCGGCCCCGTGGCTGCCCGACCAGGCGGTCGGCGCGGCCCGACCAGCCGCATCTCTTGCGCTGCGAGTCCCGTTGCCGGGCAACACGTTCATCAATGCTTCCAACGATGTCGAATTCCTGGAACCCATCGTGGAAGGCGATCTGCTCACCGCAGTCGAGGAGCTGGTGTCGGTGTCGCCGGAAAAGCAAACTCGGCTGGGCGTAGGGCATTTCGTCGAAACGCTGGAGACCTACCGCCGCCAGGATGGTGCCGTCGTCGCCAGATCCCGCAATACGTTGTTCCGGTTCACTTCCGGGCAGGTGTCGTGACCGATCTGGATTGGGATTCGATCAGCGTCTCGGCGGAGCTGCCCGAGGTCGTCGACGAGATCACCTACCAGCGGGTCATCGAGAACGCCGGCGCCACCTGGGATTACTTTCCCGGCCATTTCGACCCCACCTACGCCCAAAGCCAGGGCAATCCAACAATTTTCGTCAACACCATGCACCTGGCGGGTTTCGCCGACCGGGTCGCAACCGAGTGGGCCGGGCCACGCAGCCGCGTGGTGCGCCGCTCGATGCGGCTGATCGGTTCGATCTACGCCGGTGACACCATGGTTGGGCGCGGCCGCGTGACGGATAAACGATGCGACACCAGCGTCGACCCGCCGCGTTATCTGGCGGACTTACAGATCGACGTGCTCAACCAGCACGGCGCGCTATGTTGTCCGGTGCAGATCACCCTGCAACTTCCCCCGCCGTACCCCGAGAGTCGTTGAGCGGCGGCAGCTTTCCTTTGCAGGCCACTGACTGTAGCTCGACGTACTCGTGCAGGCCCTCGGGTCCGAACTCACGTCCGATGCCCGAATGCTTGAAGCCGCCGAACGGGGTGCTGATGTCGAGCATGTACATGTTGATGCCATAGGTGCCGGTGCGCACCCGCCCGGCGATGTCGAGACCGTGCGCGACGTCGGTGGTCCACACGGAGCCGGCCAGGCCGTAGTCGCTGTCGTTCGCGATTCGGACGGCGTCGTCTTCGTTGTCATAGCGCAGCACGGTCAGCACCGGGCCGAAGATCTCCTCACGGGCGACGCGCATGTCGTTGGTGGCGTCGGTGAACAGGGTGGGTCGCACGTACCAGCCACGCGGTTGCGGGCTGTCGGCGCCACCGAGCACCAGCCGGGCTCCCTGCTGCTGTCCGGACCGGATGAGGTCTTGGACCCGAGCCTGTTGCCGTTGCGCGACAAGGGGTCCGATGTCGGTCTTCTCGTCGGTGGGGTCGCCCACGGTAAGGCCCGACATCATGTCGGCGAGCGCGTCGACGAGTTCGTCGTGCCGGCGGCGGCTGACCAGGATGCGGGTCTGCGCGACGCAGGCCTGACCGTTGTTCATCAGACTCGCCGACTTCAATCCCGCGACCGTCTTGGCGACGTCGGCGTCGTCGAGCACGATCGCCGCCGACTTGCCGCCGAGTTCTAGACTCACCCGTTTGAGTTGTTCTCCACAGAGCGCAGCGATGCGGCGGCCGGTGGCGCTGGACCCGGTGAAGGCGATCTTGTCCACGCCGGGGTGCCGCACCAGCGCCTCACCGAGCTGCGGTCCGGCGGGGAGCACCGACACCACACCGTCCGGCAGCTCGAGTTGCTCGATCATCTCGGCCAACCACAAAGCGTCCAAAGGGGTTTCGGGAGCCGGCTTGATGATCACGGTGCAGCCGGCGATCAGAGCGGGAATCAGCTTGGGCATGATCAGGCATTGCGGCACGTTCCACGGCACGATGGCCCCGACTACACCCACCGGTGCCCGGTTCAGGTGCGCCTCCCCCAGCACGCCCTGGCGGCGTTCCGACCAGGGGAACTCGCGGGCGGCGGCCAGCGTCAGATGGATCATCGAGGCGGCCCCGGCAGCTTGGCCGAGTCGGCTGAAGCTGCGTGGGGAGCCCATCTGGGCGGTGATCAGGTCGGCCATTTCGTCGATATGGCGCCCGTACTGGTCGGCCAGATCGGAGACCTTGCGCATCCGCTCGGCCGGGGAGAGGCGCGGCCACGGACCGTGGTCGAAGGCGCGCCGAGCGGCCGCCACTGCGGCATCGAGGTCGCGCTGATCGGCTGCGGGTACCTCGGCGATGGGCTCCTCGGTGTGCGGGGAGATTACGGTGAGACGCTGCGACGTGGCCGGGTCGCGCCATTGTCCGCCGACGAAAAGCCGGTCGTACGAACGGGTTGCCGTCATCGGGGCACCACCTCAGGGCAGGCGACGGTAATTTCGCTATTGATGCTAACATAGCAAAAATTCTCTTAGTGCGAGGCGGCGCGTGACGAACGATTGGCGCAGTTACCCATTCAAGTTGGTACCCGGTGACGGTCAATTGGACTTTCCCGCTGCCGAAGGTCAGCACGCCGACCAGGAGTCCGATACCTGGTTCATCGCCGGCGAACTCGAAGCACCGGATTCCCGCCGGTCGTTCGCATTCCTGACCATCTTCAACCGGAATCGACCGGGCGGATCAATCGTCGCCGACTTCTACACCATGGCGTTGTTTGACCTGGACACCGGCGATTACGGTACCTACACCGACTATGACATGCCGCCGGCCAGTATGGAGCCGGGTGCCACCCCCCGATTGTCTAGCGCGGTCGGATCACTGGACCTCGGGTACGACACCCGCGACGGCACGGCGCGCTGGACCGCCCGGACCGACGACGACGGCAATTTGGTGCCTTACACCTACGACGTCGACCTGGTGGGTACCGACCAGCACGGCCGGACCATGCGTTTGGAGCTTGCCGTCACACCGACTCGTGCGCCGACTGCGTTGGGCGCCTTGGCGTACAACGGCAAGATCGCCTGCTTCGGTCAGGATGACACGTATTCCTACTTCCAGACCGGACTGGTCATGACCGGCACGCTGCGCTGGGGTGAGCTGGCCGAGCAGGTCAGGGGTAGCAGCGGGCATATCGACCGGCAGTGGTTCCCGAAGTACGCGGGCGGCGGCACCGGGGAACCTCCTCGAACCAGGTCCCACGAGTGGCGCACCGTCAACTTCTGCAACGGCGTCGACATGAGCATCTGGCGGCAGTTTCTGCGCACCGAAGGCAATGCGCTGCAACCGTTTACGGGCATCACCGTCAGCTACTCCGACGGTAGGGCGCCGGAGTGCGTGGAAGACTTTGAAGTCACCATCAGCAGCTATGTCCGGTGGCCCGAATCCATCCGAACGCTGATCCGTCCGCCCACGAAGGCCCGCTACATGCCCGATCGTCATCGGATCACCAGCGCCGCGCTGCAATTGGACATCGTCGGTGAGCCGCTGGTGCCCGCGCCCGCCCATGGCCTGCCGATCGAGTATATGGAGGGCCCGTATCGCTATCGCGGAACGCTGGGCGGCCAACCTGTCACCGCATTCGCGTTCAATGAGCGATCGCTGGCGCTGTACCGGGACTGGGAGTTGGTTCAGGTGTTGTCCGCCACTCTCGCCGACGTCCCCGGCGCGGAGGTGAAGGCCGCAGTGGATCAGCTTTCGAAACTGGTGCACGACGGAGAGCGAGTGGCGGCGCTGGAGTTGGCCTCGAAATTGCGGATCGGCCAAACAGAGCCATTGGCAACAATTTTCGACGATCTGATCACCGCGCTGTCAGGTTAACGCGCGCTCCCACATGACGTGGCGGTGCTGCAGGCCTGGCTCATTGCGGCCGAACAGAAGCTTCTCGCGCGCACCGGATTCCAGGTTCGCTTGCAAGTCCTGGACCAGCCGGTAGTCCTCGTCGCGGACCGTGGCGTGCGCGTACTCGAAGACTGCTTGCGCGCCGGCGGCCACCGACTCGTCGGACATGTCCAGCGGAGTCGAGTTCTGGTGCACGGTGATTGACTGCCCGGGCCGGTCCCCCGGATAGACACGAAACAGTTCGCCATTGGCGATCGTCACCGAAATGACGATGTTGGGGAACAGGGCGTAGATAACGACTAGGTTGTTCAGCGGCACCCACTGGTCCTCGGGAATGTTCTCCAAATCCAGGATTGTGTTGAGCGGGAAGATCAGCCGATGGTGCGGTCCGAATGCATCGAAAACCGTGCAATTGCTGCGCGCAATGGTCGCGAATGTGTTCTCGTGAACGGTGGCGAAATGGTAGTTTTCGGCGAACGTGTCCACCGCCAGCTTCCAGTTGATGGGCGAGTCGAGCACCTTCTCACCCAGCGGGGCCCAGCGACCGATGCCCCAAGAGTCCAGTTCTGCGCCCAGCGGCCCCAAGTGGGCCGCTACATCCAGTGTTCCGCCGCTCTTTACAGGTTGCATCGCCACCCAAAGGAACCCGGCGAACTCGGCCGCGGGCAGCTCGGTTAACCCGTCGGATCGCGGTGTGGTGTCCGGGAAACCCTCCCGGCCCGGGACCGCCACCAGCCGGCCATCGTTGCCATACGTCCAGGCGTGGTAGGGGCAGGTAAATCGTTTGGCCACTCCACATCCCGACGCGACGCGCGACTGCCGGTGCAGGCAGACGTTGTCGAAGGCCTTGACCGAGCCGTCGGCGGTGCGGGTCAACAGGATGGACCTGCCCATCACCGTCTTGGTGCAGTAGGACCCCGGCCGGGGTAGTTCGGAAACGTATCCGACCAGCTGCGGGCTGGCCAGCACCATAGTCCGGTCGCGCCGGTGCCGCTCGGGTGAGGTGTAGGCCGCCGCGTGGACCTGGTGAGTCTGTGGTGTGAGGTCGGTTGTCTTGTCGCGCGCGAGTTTTAGTGCGCGACGAGTCAAATCGATGAGCTGGTCGTGATCCATCCGCGAAACCCCCGTTGCGGTTCTGCAGGTTAACTTTACTAACTTTATATTGACAACAAGATTTGGCCAACCGCGCCACCGAACCTGTGTCCCCTTGGCGCGGATGTGTCGAAGTTGAGATATATGTGACCGATGTGGTTGATGGGTCGATTGAGGTAATTGTCGTACCCTGTGGCTCATGTCCGTTTCGCGGCGTGACGTGCTGAAATTTGCCGCGGCGACGCCGGCCCTGCTGGGTCTCGGCGCCGCGGCGGCTTCGCTGACCGCGCCGCCGGCCTCGGCGTCGCTCGGCACCTTGCTGGATTACGCGGCCGGCGTCATTCCGGCCAGCCAGATCAAAGCGGCCGGCGCGGTGGGCGCGATTCGCTACGTCTCGGATCGACGACCGGGTGGAGCCTGGATGCTCGGCAAGCCTATTCAGCTCGCCGAGGCGCAGGACCTGCACGGCAGCGGTCTCAAGATCGTCTCGTGTTACCAGTACGGCAAGGGCAGTACCTCGGACTGGCTCGGTGGCGCCGCCGCCGGCATTCAGCACGCCAAGCGAGGGATGGAACTACACGCCGCCGCCGGTGGGCCGGCTAGCGCGCCCATCTACGCCTCGATCGACGACGACCCGTCGCACGACCAGTACAAGAATCAGATCGTCCCGTATCTGCGGTCCTGGGAGTCGGTGGTCGGTCACCAGCGTACGGGCGTGTACGCCAACTCCAAGACCATCGATTGGGCGGTGAATGACGGGATCGGGACCTACTTCTGGCAGCACAATTGGGGCTCGCCGAAGGGGTTCACCCACCCGGCGGCCCACCTGCACCAGGTCGAGATCGACAAGCGGTCCGTGGGCGGGGTGGGGGTCGACATCAATGAGATCCTCAAGCCTCAGTTTGGGCAGTGGGTCTGATACCCGACCAGTCGGGGCACGCGCCGGGTCGGGATTATGCCCGTCGGTGACGGTGTCCAGGGGGATACCCAGCAAACACTCGTTCGCCCAGTTTTCCGCATCGGCTACACCGATGAATCCGCATGGGGTCGCCCAGAGGCGGATTACGCGACGGTTGACGACGAAATTTTTGACATAACGATTTGGTAACAATACTGCTTTGAACAGCACCGTTATAGCTACTCGACCGTAACCACCTGCATGCAGGACGTTTGTCTGCGGCGCTCAGGCCGGCGGTGAAAGGCGGTGTTACCCACGACACGGTTACCCATGCGTAGAACTCACCAGTAACCAATCGGAGTCAAAAGACTGGACCAATCCTTATGACACCCTTATTGGGACCGATGCAGGTTGATCCAGTGCTCTGGGACGCCCGCTCAACGCACCGGTCAAACGACTAACGGCTGCGGTTCGACGCGGAATCGCCCCCGGAGATGATTTGGCCGCCAGGCCAGCCCGGCCCGGCCGAACCAAACCGAGACGCGCCAGATGCAGCACACAGACGCATACAGGGAGACCAAAGTGACGATCCACGAGCACGACAGGTTGTCCGCAGACCGCGACGGCAGTGGACCGCACAGCGCCCATGCGCTGGTGGACCGGCTGACCGCGGGCGAGTCGTACGCCGTCGCGTTCGGGGGACAGGGCAGCGCCTGGCTGGAGACTCTGGAAGAACTGGTGTCCGGGGCCGGGATCGAATCCGAGCTGGCCACCCTGGTCGGTGAGGTCGACCTGCTGCTCGAGCCCGTTGCCCGCGAGCTGATCGTGGTGCGCCCGATCGGGTTCGAGCCCCTGCAGTGGGTGCGTGCCCTGGCGGCCGAGGACACCGTCCCGTCTGACAAACACCTGACCTCGGCCGCGGTCTCCCTGCCGGGCGTGTTGCTGACCCAGATCGCCGCCATTCGGGCACTGGCCCGCCAGGGCATGGACCTGGTCGAAACCCCGCCAGTGGCGTTGGCGGGGCACTCCCAGGGCCTGCTTGGGGTCGAGGCTCTCAAGGCCGGCGGTGCCCGTGACGTGGAGTTATTGGCGCTGGCCCAGCTAATCGGCGCGGCGGGCACGTTGGTGGCACGCCGGCGCGGCATCTCAGTGCTCGGAGACCGGCCGCCGATGGTATCGGTCACCAACGCCGACCCGCAGCGCATCGGGCAACTGCTCGACGAATTCGCCCAGGACGTGCGCACCGTACTGCCCCCGGTGCTGTCCATCCGCAACGGACGCCGCTCGGTCGTCATCACCGGAACCCCCGAGCAGCTGTCCCGCTTCGAGCTGTACTGCAACCAGATCTCGGAGAAAGAAGAGGCCGAGCGCAAGAGCAAGCTGCGCGGCGGCGATGTCTTCGCGCCCGTCTTCGATCCGGTACGGGTCGAGGTTGGCTTCCACACCCCGCGCCTGTCCGACGGCATCGACATCGTCGGTCGCTGGGCCGAGAAGGTGGGCCTGGACGTCGCCTCGGCGCGCGACCTGGCCGACGCGATCCTGGTCCGCAAGGTCGACTGGGTCGACGAGATCACTCGGGTGCACGACGCGGGCGCGCGCTGGATCTTGGACCTGGGTCCCGGTGACATCCTGACCCGGCTGACTGCGCCCGTCATCCGTGGTTTGGGCATCGGCATCGTGCCCGCGGCCACCCGCGGCGGCCAGCGCAACCTGTTCACCGTCGGGGCCACCCCGGAGGTGGCCCGCGCCTGGTCCAGCTACGCACCGACGGTGGTCCGGCTGCCCGACGGCAGGACCAAACTGTCGACCAAATTCACCCGCTTGACCGGTCGCTCGCCGATCCTGCTCGCCGGCATGACCCCGACCACCGTCGACGCCAAGATCGTGGCCGCCGCGGCCAACGCCGGGCACTGGGCCGAGCTGGCCGGCGGTGGACAGGTCACCGAGGAGATCTTCGCCGGCCGTATCGAGGAACTCGCCGGATTGCTCGAGCCCGGCCGCACCTATCAGTTCAACGCGCTGTTCCTGGATCCCTACCTGTGGAAGCTGCAGCTGGGCGGCAAGAGGTTGGTCCAGAAGGCCCGCCAGTCCGGCGCGGCAATCGACGGCGTCGTGGTCAGCGCCGGTATCCCGGAGCTAGAAGAGGCCGTCGAGTTGATCGACGAACTCAACGATGTCGGGATCAGCCATGTGGTGTTCAAACCGGGAACCATCGAGCAGATCCGCTCGGTGATCCGCATCGCCACCGAGGTGCCGACCAAGCCGGTGATCATGCACATCGAAGGCGGTCGCGCCGGCGGTCATCACTCTTGGGAAGACCTCGATGACTTGTTGCTGGCCACCTACTCCGAGCTGCGCTCGCGGCCCAACATCACGGTCTGCGTCGGCGGCGGTGTCGGTACCCCCGAGCGGGCCGCGCAGTACCTGTCCGGTCGCTGGGCTCAGGCCTACGGCTTCCCGCTGATGCCGATCGACGGCATCCTGGTCGGCACTGCCGCGATGGCCACGCTGGAGGCCACCACGTCACCCTCGGTGAAGCAGATGCTGGTCGACACCCAGGGCACCGATGGGTGGATTGGCGCCGGAAAAGCCCAGGGCGGCATGGCTTCTAGCCGTAGCCAGCTGGGTGCTGACATTCACGAGATCGACAACAGCGCGTCGCGGTGCGGGCAGCTGCTCGACGAGGTGGCCGGCGACGCCGACGCCGTGGCGGAACGTCGCGACGAGATCATCGCCGCGATGGCCAAGACGGCCAAGCCTTACTTCGGCGACGTCGCGGAGATGACGTATCTGCAATGGCTGCGCCGCTACGTGGAATTGGCCATCGGAGACGGTGATTCGACCGCCGACACCGCCGCTCCGGGCAGCCCCTGGTTGGCCGACACCTGGCGTGAGCGATTCGAGCAGATGCTCAAGCGCACCGAAGCGCGGTTACACGCAAAGGATTTCGGTCCGATCGAGACGCTGTTCGATGACGCTGCGCTGCTCGAAGGTCCGGCAGCTGCGATCGAGCGGCTGCTCAGCAGCTATCCGGACGCCGAGACGGTGCAATTGCATCCCGCCGATGTGCCGTTCTTCGTGAGCCTGTGCAAGACGCTGGGCAAGCCGGTGAACTTCGTGCCGGTGATTGATAAGGACGTGCGGCGCTGGTGGCGTAGCGACTCGCTGTGGCAGGCGCACGACGCTCGCTACGACGCCGACCAAGTGTGCATCATCCCCGGTCCCGCCGCCGTCGCCGGCATCACCAGACTGGACGAACCGGTCGGGGAACTGCTGGACCGCTTCGAGCAGGCCGCCATCGATGAGGTGGTCGCTGCCGGCGCCGAGCCCGCCGACGTCACCTCACGGCGATTGGGCCGCACTGATGTGCGCGGACCACTCGCCGTAGTGCTCGACGCACCAGACGTGGTGTGGGCGGGACGCACCACCACCAACCCGGTGCACCGCATCGCCGAGCCTGCCGACTGGCAGGTACGCGAAAACCGCAGCGCCACACACACATCCACCGGCGCGCGACTGCATACCACCCCGGAGGGCGAGGTGGTGCTCAGCGTGCCGGTGTCGGGCACCTGGATCGACATCCCATTCAGCCTGCCCGCCAACACCGCCGACGGCGGTATTCCGGTGGTGTCCACCGAAAACGCCACCACGGCGATGCGCTCCGTGCTGGCCATCGCCGCCGGCGTGGACGGCCCGGATTCGCTGCCGGCGGTGACTGACGGCTCGGCCACGGTGACGGTGTCCTGGGATCCCGAGCGGGTTGCCGACCACACCGGGGTCACCGCCACCTTCGGCGAGTCGCTGGCGCCTAGTCTCACCACCGTGCCCGATGCGCTGGTCGGGCACTGCTGGCCCGCTGTTTTCGCTGCGATCGGCACGGCGGTCACCGACACCGGCGTGCCGGTGGTGGAGGGTCTACTCAGTCTGGTGCACTTGGACCACGCCGTCCGGCTGGCCGAGCAACTGCCCACCGTGCCAACCGAATTGACCATCGTCGCCACCGCTGCCAGGGCGATCGACACCGACATGGGCCGCGTCGTGCCCGTCGCCGTCACCGTAACGTCGCAGGCCGGGTCCGTCGTCGCAACTCTCAACGAGCGGTTCGCGATCCTGGGTCGGACCGGGGCGGCCGAACTCGCCGACCCGGCCCGCGCCGGAGGGGCGGTCTCCGAGAACGCCACCGACACCCCGCGCCGGCGCCGCCGCGACGTCAAGATCGGCGCCCCGGTGGACATGCGGCCGTTCGCAGTAGTGTCCGGGGACCACAACCCGATCCACACCGACAAGGCCGCGGCACTGCTGGCCGGCCTGGGATCGCCGATCGTGCATGGGATGTGGCTGTCGGCAGCGGCCCAGCACGCGGTGACCGCCACCGATGGCCAGGCCCGCCCGCCGGCGCGGCTGGTCGGCTGGACCGCGCGATTCCTCGGCATGGTGCTGCCCGGTGACGAGGTCGACTTCCGCGTCGAGCGGGTCGGAATCGACCAGGGCGCAGAGGTTTTGGAGGTGACCGCCAAGATCGGTCCGGACCTGGTCATGTCGGCGACAGCCCGACTGGCGTCGCCTAAGACGGTTTATGCGTTCCCCGGCCAGGGCATTCAGCACAAAGGCATGGGCATGGATGTGCGGGCCCGCTCGAAGGCGGCGCGCAAGGTCTGGGACGACGCTGACAAATTCACCCGCGACACGCTGGGCTTCTCGGTGCTGCATGTGGTCCGCGACAACCCGACCAGCATCATCGCCAGCGGTGTGCACTATCACCACCCCGACGGCGTGCTGTTCCTCACGCAGTTCACCCAGGTCGCGATGGCCACCGTCGCGGCCGCGCAAGTTGCCGAGATGCGCGAGCAAGGCGCTTTCGTCGAAGATGCCATCACCTGTGGTCACTCGGTCGGTGAATACACCGCATTGGCTTGTGTCAGTGGCGTTTTCGAACTTGACGCATTGCTCGAAGCGGTGTTCCACCGTGGCTCGAACATGCACGACATTGTGCCGCGCGACGAGCTGGGTCGCTCCAACTACCGTCTGGCTGCCATCCGGCCGTCCCAGATCGACCTGCCCGACGAGGAAGTCACCGACTTCGTGGCCGGCATCGCCGAGCGCACCGGTGAATTCTTGGAGATCGTGAACTTCAACCTGCGTGGGTCGCAGTACGCGATCGCGGGCACCGTGCGCGGCCTTCAGGCGCTGGAGGAAGAGGTCGAGCGGCGCCGTGAGATCACCGGCGGCAAGCGCTCTTTCATCCTGGTGCCGGGTATCGACGTGCCATTCCACTCCCGCGTGCTGCGGGTCGGTGTCGCCGAATTCCGTCGCTCGCTCGAACGCCTGATGCCGCGCGACAAAGATCCCGACCTGATCCTCGGTCGCTACATCCCCAACCTGGTGCCGCGGCCGTTCACACTGGATCGTGACTTTGTCCAGGAGATCCGGGACCTGGTGCCCGCCGAACCGCTTGACGAGGTGCTGGCCGACTACGACACCTGGCGCAACGAACGACCGCGCGATCTGGCGCGCAAGATCCTGATCGAACTTCTGGCTTGGCAGTTCGCCAGCCCGGTGCGCTGGATCGAGACACAGGACCTGCTGTTCATCGAAGAGGCCGCCGGCGGTTTGGGGGTGGAGCGGTTCGTCGAGATCGGTGTGAAGACCGCGCCCACGGTCGCGGGCCTGGCCACCAACACCCTCAAACTGCCCGAATACGCGCACAGCACGGTGGAAGTGCTCAACGCCGAGCGCGATGCCGCAGTGCTGTTCGCCACCGACACCGACCCGGAGCCTGAACCGGAAGCGCAAGAGCCGGTTACCGATTCGGCCGAGCCGGAAGCCGTCAGCGCCGCTCCCGCGGCCGTGCCGGCGGCGGCGCCTTCTGGAGGCCCACGCCCGGACGACATCGCGTTCGACGCTGCCGACGCCACCCTGGCCCTGATCGCAATCTCGGCCAAGATGCGTATCGACCAGATCGAGCCGCTGGACTCCATCGAGTCGATCACCGACGGCGCCTCTTCGCGGCGAAACCAGCTGTTGGTCGACCTGGGCTCCGAGTTGAACCTGGGCGCTATCGACGGTGCCGCCGAGGCCGACCTGGCTGGGCTGCGCGCGCAGGTCACCAAACTGGCTCGTACCTACAAGCCTTACGGCCCAGTGCTTTCCGATGCGATCAACGACCAGTTGCGTACGGTGTTCGGCCCGTCGGGCAAGCGTCCCGGCGCCATCGCCGAACGGGTGACTAAGACCTGGGAACTCGGCGAGGGCTGGGTCAAACACGTCACCGTCGAGGTGGCATTGGGTACCCGGGAAGGCACCAGCGTTCGCGGCGGCGCGATGGGCCACCTGCATGAGGGTGCCCTGGCCGATGCCGCGTCGGTCGACAAGGTCATCGACGGGGCTGTCGCCGCGGTGGCCGCGCGCCACGGTGTTTCGGTATCGCTACCGTCGGCCGGCGGCGGGGGCGGTGCGACCGTCGATGCGGCCGCGCTAAGTGAATTCACCGACCAGATCACCGGCCGCGACGGAGTTTTGGCCTCGGCGGCCCGCCTGGTGCTGGGTCAGCTGGGGTTGGACGAACCCGCCAGCGCGCTGCCTGTGGCCACCGACGCCGAGCTCATCGACCTGGTCAGTGCCGAATTGGGTTCGGACTGGCCCCGTTTGGTCGCGCCGGTGTTCGACGGCAAGAAGGCTGTTGTCTTCGACGACCGCTGGGCCAGCGCCCGCGAGGACCTGGTCAAGCTGTGGCTGACCGACGAAGGCGACATAGACGCTGACTGGCTGCGGCTCTCGGAGCGGTTCGAGGGTGCCGGGCATGTTCTCGCCACGCAGGCAACCTGGTGGCAGGGCAAGTCGCTGGCAGCGGGTCGGCAGATCCACGCCGCCCTGTACGGCCGGATTGCCGCCGGCGCCGAGAACCCTGAGCCAGGTCCCTACAGCGCCGAAATCGCTGTCGTGACAGGTGCTTCGAAGGGCTCCATTGCCGCATCGGTGGTCGCGCGCCTGCTCGACGGCGGCGCCACCGTTATCGCCACCACCTCAAAGCTCAACGACGAGCGACTGGCCTTCTACCGCGAGCTCTACCGCGATCATGCCCGCTTCGGTGCGGCGCTGTGGGTGGTGCCGGCCAACATGGCGTCCTACTCCGACATCGATGCGCTGGTCGAATGGGTGGGCTCCGAGCAGAGTGAAAGCCTTGGACCACAATCGATTCACATCAAGGATGCGCAAACTCCCACACTGCTGTTCCCGTTCGCGGCGCCGCGGGTGGTCGGCGATATGTCCGAGGTTGGGGCGCGCGCCGAGATGGAGATGAAAGTGCTGCTGTGGGCCGCGCAACGGCTTATCAGCGGACTATCCAAGATCGGCGCCGAACGCGACATCGCGTCGCGGCTGCACGTGGTGCTGCCCGGCTCTCCCAACCGCGGCATGTTCGGCGGGGACGGTGCTTACGGTGAGGCGAAGTCGGCGCTGGACGCGGTGGTCAGCCGATGGCACGCCGAATCTTCCTGGGCCGAGCGCGTCAGCCTGGCGCACGCGTTGATCGGCTGGACCCGCGGGACCGGACTGATGGGCCACAACGATGCCATCGTCACCGCCGTCGAGGAAGCCGGCGTGAGAACCTATTCGACCGACGAGATGGCGGCGATGCTGCTGGGCCTGTGTGATGTGGAATCCAAAGTCGCCGCGTCTGGTTCGCCGATCAAGGCGGACTTCACCGGTGGGCTGGCTGACGTGGAGCTGGACATGGCCGAGTTGGCCGCTAAAGCCCGCGAGGAGATGGTCTCCGAGGCGGCCACCGATGAGGAAGTGGCGACCGACGGCACGATCGCGGCCCTGCCATCGCCGCCCCGCGGCTATGCGCCGGCACCGCCGCCGGAGTGGGAAGACCTCGACGTCGACCCGGCCGATCTGGTGGTGATCGTCGGCGGCGCCGAGATCGGGCCGTACGGATCGTCGCGTACCCGCTTCGAGATGGAGGTCGAGAACGAGCTGTCGGCCGCCGGGGTGCTCGAGCTGGCCTGGACCACCGGATTGATTCGCTGGGAGGACGACCCCCAACCGGGTTGGTACGACACGCAATCCGGCGATCTGGTGGATGAATCCGAGATCGTCGAGCGTTACCATGACGCGGTCGTGCAGCGTTGCGGCATTCGGGAGTTCGTCGACGACGGCACCATAGATCCCGACCACAGCTCGCCGCTGCTGGTGTCGGTGTTCCTGGACAAGGATTTCGCGTTCGTGGTGTCGTCGGAGGCCGATGCCCGTGCCTTCGCCGAGTTCGACCCCGAACACACGGTTATCCGTCCGGTGCCCGACTCCAGCGACTGGCAGGTGATTCGCAAGGCGGGCACCGAGATCCGGGTGCCGCGCAAGACGAAGCTGTCCCGTGTCGTCGGGGGCCAGGTGCCGACCGGCTTCGACCCGACGGTGTGGGGTATCAGCCCGGACATGGCAAGTTCGATCGACCGGCTGGCGGTGTGGAACATCGTCGCCACCGTCGACGCGTTCCTGACCGCCGGCTTCAGCCCGGCCGAGGTGATGCGTTACGTGCATCCGAGTTTGGTGGCCAACACGATGGGCACCGGCATGGGTGGCGGCACCTCGATGCAGATCATGTACCACGGGAATCTGCTGGGCCGGAACAAGCCTAACGACATCTTCCAGGAGGTTCTGCCGAATATCGTTGCCGCACATGTGGTTCAGTCGTACATCGGCAGCTACGGTGCGATGATCCACCCGGTCGCCGCGTGCGCGACCGCTGCGGTGTCGGTCGAGGAGGGCGTCGACAAGATCCGGCTCGGCAAGGCCGAGCTGGTGGTGGCGGGCGGTATCGACGACCTGACTCTGGAAGGCATCATCGGATTCGGGGACATGGCGGCAACCGCCGACACGGCGATGATGCGCGGCCGCGGCATCGAGGACTCGAAGTTCTCGCGGCCCAACGACCGGCGCCGGTTGGGCTTCGTGGAAGCGCAGGGTGGCGGCACGATCCTGTTGGCGCGCGGCGACCTTGCGTTGAAGATGGGTCTGCCGGTGCTGGCCGTGGTGGCATTCGCCCAGTCCTTCGGCGACGGTGTGCACACTTCCATCCCGGCGCCCGGCCTGGGTGCGCTGGGCGCTGGCCGCGGCGGTAAGGAGTCGCCGTTGGCACGTGCGCTCAAGAAGCTCGGGGTGACCGCCGACGACATCGCGGTGATCTCGAAGCACGACACGTCGACGCTGGCCAATGACCCCAACGAGACCGAGTTGCACGAGCGGCTCGCCGACTCGATGGGCCGCTCGCAAGGCGCCCCGCTGTTCGTGGTCTCGCAGAAGAGCCTTACCGGTCACGCCAAGGGCGGTGCGGCGGTGTTCCAGATGATGGGTCTATGCCAGATGCTGCGCGATGGAGTGATTCCGCCCAACCGCAGCCTGGACTGTGTCGACGACGAGTTGGCCGGCTCCTCGCACTTCGTCTGGCTGCGGGACACGCTGCGCCTGGGCGGCAAGTTCCCGCTCAAGGCTGGGATGTTGACCAGTCTCGGGTTCGGGCACGTGTCGGGCCTGGTCGCATTGGTGCACCCGCAGGCGTTCGTGGCCGCGCTGGACCCCGCGCAGCGCGCGGACTATCAGCGCCGGGCAGACGCGCGCCTGCTGGCCGGTCAGCGCCGATTGGTGTCGGCGATCGCCGGCGGTGAGCCGATGTACCAGCGCCCGCCGGACCGCCGCTTTGACCACGACGGACCGGAGAAGCCGCAGGAGGCGAGGATGCTGCTGAACCCGGACTCGAGGCTGGGTGACGGCGACATCTACGGGGCCGAGCAGGTGTCTGCGGGCTGATCCGGACGATCGGTTAACCTGGCCACCCATGGGCATCGTTGGAATCGGGATTGACCTCGTCTCCATCCCCGATTTCGCCGAGCAGGTCGATCAACCGGGCACGGTGTTCGCCGAAACCTTCACCCCGGGTGAGCGTCGCGACGCCTCCGACAAGAGTTCCTCGGCCGCACGGCACCTAGCTGCCCGGTGGGCGGCCAAAGAGGCAGTGATCAAAGCTTGGTCGGGATCGCGCTTTGCCCAGCGGCCGGTGCTGCCCGAGGACATCCACCGCGATATCGAGGTGGTCACCGACATGTGGGGCCGGCCTCGGGTTCGGCTCAGCGGTGAGGTCGCCAAGCACCTTGCCGACGTGACGATTCACGTTTCACTCACGCATGAGGCCGACACCGCGGCGGCGGTCGCGATCCTGGAGACGACCTAGCCGTTGGCCCAGTGACGCGCGGGTGTCATGGCCACAACTGGGTCCGATCCCAGGTGTCCCCGACGCGGTAGTAGCTCAGCCGCCGGTGCCGGCGATCCGGTGTGCCCTCCCAAAATTCGACTTCGCTGGGCCGCACGGCATATGAAATCCATTCAGCCGGAACCAGGCCGGGCTCGTCGGTGAGCTTGCGGAGGGCTTTGTCGATCTCGGCGTCTAGTTCTGTGGGATCCACCAGCGGTTGACTTTGCCTTAGGGTCAACGCTATTGCCCGCGACGCGACGGGACGTGCCAGGAAATCCTCTGCACTTGCCCGCTCGCCGTCGCTGACGACAACACCAGTGACTCGTACCTGGCGAACCAGCGCCGGCCAGTAGAAGGTCAGCGCCGCGGCCGCATGGGCGCGCAGATCGCGGCCCTTCTGACTCGTCGAGCTGACCGCGAAATGCCAGCCGCGGTCGTCGACAGCCTTCAGGATCAGCACCCGCGCTCGCGGCATTCCCCGCGAGTCGACCGTCGATAGGGTCATCGCGTGCGGTTCCGGCACTCCGGCTTGCACGGCATGCTGTAGCCACGTCGCGAACTGCGACACCGGACTTGCGGCGGCCTCGGCGGGATCGAACCCGGGGCCCGTGCCTGTCAATACCGGCAGCCCGCGCAGGTAAGAGCGTCCGCCGTCGGCAGCCGACCATGGTGGACCGTCACTTGTCACGGCTCGACCGTAGTCCGAGCGCAATACTGGTCGTGTGCGAGGGAGGGGGAGCTAGCATCCCGTGGTTGGCGGTAGGCGTTGCCGGCGTGCTGGCGGTGGCGGCGCTGTTGGTGCAACAGGCGCTCGAACCTTTCAATGCCGGTTCACACTTGGGGCTGTTCACCAACGCCGGTGATCTTGACGTGTACCGGCACGGCGGACTGCAGGTGTTGCACCGTCGCCCGTTATATTCCGCAGAGCTGCCGTCGGGCGGCTGGTTTACCTACCCGCCTTTCGCGGCTACGCTGTTCGTCTCGCTGGGGATTGTGAGTTTCGCAGCGGCCCAATGGCTCTGGATGCTCGTGTCCTTTGTGGCGCTGACCGCAACGGTGTGGCGTTGCGCCACCGTGCTGGGCTATCGTGCCGACCGGCGGCTGGCGCTGCTCAGCGTGGCGTTGGCGTTGGTGGCCCTCGACACCGAGCCGGTGCGCGGCACGCTGTGGCCGGGCCAGGTCAACCTCGTGTTGATGGCCGTCGTCGTGTGGGACCTCACCCGACCCTCGGCTGCGCGATTGCGGGGCTGGTCGGTGGGCGTGGCCGCCGGCGTCAAGTTGACCGCGATCGTCTTCGTGCCGTATCTGCTGATCACTCGGCAGTGGCGGCCGTCGGCCACAGCCATTGCGACGGCGTTGACCATCGTACTGCTGACTTGGATTGTCCTGCCGACTGATTCGGCTACTTACTGGACGAACGCGCTCTTCGAGACGGAGCGCATCGGCCCACTGACCCATCCCGGCAACTTCTCGATCGGGGGAGACCTGGCCACGTGGCTTGCGGCCGACCCAATGCCGTTGGCGTGCTGGCTGGCCGGCGTCGGACTGGCCGGCGTTGGCGGCTACTACGCCGCCTGCGCTGTTACTTTTTTGATGGCGGTTCCAATCGTATTGGCTTGTCGTCAAAGGGGTTTCGCCCGACCAAGAGTGTAACAGCGGGCGCGCGCCGGATGATTCCGTTTACACGGGCTAACTGGTGTACTACTCTGTGCAGTACTACATAACGTAGTAAGCCGCGTGTAGTAACGCGTGCGAACTGCCGGCCTGCAACGTCGCGGTCCGGCGTGAGGGGATGGTCGCCGTGGACCTGAAACTGGCGGATGCCGCTACCCGACAAGCGCGGGAGATCGACACCCGCTATCGCCCGTCGGCGGCGGTGCGTCGTCAGCTCAACAAGGTGTTCCCGACGCATTGGTCGTTCCTGCTCGGTGAGATCGCCCTGTACAGCTTCCTGGTACTGCTGATCACCGGCGTCTATTTGACGCTGTTCTTCGATCCGTCGATGGCCGAGGTCACCTACAACGGCGTGTATCAGCCGTTGCGCGGCGTAGAGATGTCCCGGGCCTACGAGACGGCACTCAACATCTCCTTCGAGGTCCGCGGCGGGCTCTTCGTGCGTCAGGTTCACCACTGGGCCGCGCTGATGTTCTCCGCCTCGATCATGGTGCACCTGGCCCGGGTGTTCTTCACTGGTGCGTTTCGCCGCCCGCGGGAGGCCAACTGGGTGATCGGCGCCCTGCTGTTGATCCTGTCGATGTTCGAGGGCTACTTCGGCTACTCGCTGCCCGACGACCTGCTTTCCGGCATCGGCCTGCGCGCGGCGCTGTCCTCGATCACGCTGGGGCTACCAGTGATCGGAACATGGTTGCATTGGGCATTTTTCGGCGGCGACTTCCCGGGAACCGCGCTGATCCCTCGCTTGTATGCGCTGCATGTGCTGTTACTGCCGGGCATCATTTTGGCGCTGATCGGCGTGCATGTGGCGTTGGTGTGGTTCCAGAAGCACACCCAGTTCCCCGGCCCTGGGCGCACCGAGCACAACGTCATCGGTGTGCGGGTGATGCCGGGATTCGCGGTGAAGTCGGGTGCGTACTTCGCCTGCATCGTGGGCGTGCTGGGCCTGATGGGTGGACTGCTGCAGATCAACCCGATCTGGAACCTGGGCCCCTACAAGCCATCTCAGGTCTCGGCCGGCTCCCAGCCCGACTTCTACATGATGTGGCCGGATGGCTTGCAGCGGTTGTGGCCAGCATGGGAGATCTACATAGGCCATCACACGGTGCCAGCCACCGTGGGGGTCGCGCTGATCATGGGTTTGGTCTTCATCCTGTTGATCATTTACCCCTTCCTGGAGAAGCGGTTCACCGGCGACTACGCGCATCACAACCTGTTGCAGCGGCCGCGAGATGTCCCGGTACGCACCGCAATTGGTGCAATGGCGATCAGCTTCTACATGGTCCTGACGCTGGCCGCGATGAACGACATCATCGCGTTCAAATTCCACATCTCGCTCAACGCCACCACCTGGATCGGACGCATCGGCATGGTGATCTTGCCGCCGCTGGTCTACTTCATCACCTACCGGTGGGCCGTCGGACTGCAGCGCAGCGACCGCGCGGTACTCGAGCACGGCGTGGAGACCGGCATCATCAAGCGCCTGCCCCACGGCGCCTACATCGAACTGCACCAGCCTCTGGGGCCCGTCGACGACCACGGCCACCCCATCCCGCTGGAATACCAAGGCGCCCCGCTACCCAAGAAGATGAACAAACTGGGCTCGGCCGGCTCACCAGGCAGCGGCAGCCTCTTGCTTGCTGACCCGCAATCGGAGGACGCGGCGCTTTCGGGGGCTCGTCGGGAGGCGGCTCAGCGACTGATCGCCGCGCTTCGCCGATCCCGCTGAGGAAGCGGCGCCGGGCTGCTGGCCTGGGCAAAAGCGGTTGTTGCACATATGTCCTACTGGGAAGTAACATGCAAGGCGCATAACCTACTCGTTAGTAAGTTACTCGCAAGTTCGATGAAGCAGCGTGTCGAAGGGTATGAGATGTCGGATCGATTCCTTGGGTCGCGAACGAACGCCGCGACAGCGCCTAACCCGATCGTCGCCGGCGAGGCGCCACACTGGCGCGCTGTATCTTCCCCTTGAACGACCCGCGTCCAGCTTCGCTCGTGAGCAATTCAAACGGCTGGCAGCAATAAGCTAGTTTCGAAGTAATACTTGAAATTTCCATTCCAAGGTGGGCGACTCCTGCGCCCTAAATCCCACGGGTTTAGGGCTCAATGGATGTGCCCATAATTAGACGCCCTATAGTTCAGTAAAATTAGCTGTCAATTCCCTGTGATAATTGACTGTTTCGGCAATCACTGTTTAAATTCGGACCTGCTGGGATGACCAGGGGTCACAACGCCATCGAGTCGAAGGAGACGGGTATGTCATTTGTAGTCGCGGTGCCGGAACTTGTGGAGGCCGCTGCCAGCGACCTTGCGGGTATCCGGTCGGCGCTCGGGGAGGCGACCGCGTCGGCATCGGCTGCGACCGCCGCAGTGCTGCCCGCGGGAGCCGACGAGGTTTCCGCGGCTATTGCCCAACTCTTCGGCTCACATGGCGCGGAGTTTCAGGCGATCAGTCAGCAGGCCAGTGTATTTCACGACGAATTCGTCGGGTTGCTGAACGCGGGCGCCAGCCAGTATGTGGCGGCGGAGGCTACCGCGCAATCACTGCTGGGCGCGGTGGGTGCCGCCGCAGGTACCTCGCCCTTGCAAGGGCTCGCGACGTTCGCCAGCGAGGTTGTGGGGCCGTACCAGACGTTGTTCGCCACCACCGCAGCGAATCTTCAAAGTCTGGGGGGCGCCATTTCGGCGAATCCGCTGCCATTCCTCCGCCAATTCTTGACAAATCAGGCCGGCTACCTGCAGCAGATCGGTACCGGGTTCGTCAATGTTGTGGCGAATCTTCCTGCCGAGCTGGCAAACCTGCCGATTTCAATCCAAAATGCGGTAGAAGGTCTGCAGAATTTTCAGCCCGGCGCGCTGGCACAATGGTTCGTCAATAATCAGATCGGCTATTTCAACACGATTTCGACTTCGCTGAATGCCGCGGCATATGATTTCGTCACGGGTTTGCAGGCACTCCCGGCAAGTTTCCAAGCTGCGGGTCAGGCGCTCGCGGCCGGAGACTTCACCACGGCGTTCAACACCCTGTCGAATGGTTTGCTGGCACCGTTCATCACCGGCTTCAGCAGCACGCTCCTGGACACTGGTGTTGCTGTCGTCACGCCGGTCGGCGCGATCGGGGATCTAGCGCCGATCTTCACGATTCCCGGGCAGATGGCCCAGAACTTCACTGACCTGCTGCCGGCCGGTTCGATCCCCGCGATGATGGCGCAGAATGCCACCAACCTGCTCACCACAGTGACCGATTTGTCGCAGTCGATCAATCTCGCGTCCCTTGCAATACCGTTGCACGTTGGGCTGCCTTTGGTTCTGGCCATCGATGCGATCGGTCCGCTGATCACCACGGGCGGGGCCGCCCAGTCAAGTCTGGCGGCGGTCATGTCCGCAATCCAGGCCGGTGACCTGTCGGGTGCCGCAGCGTCCATGTTGAGTGCGCCCGCGGTGATCGCCAACGGCTTCCTCAACGGCCAGGCCGTACTGCCTCTGCACGTTCCGGTAAACATTGGATTCACCCTCGACACGATCACCGCGATTCCGTTGGGGGGACTTCTCACTCCGCTGCAGTTCGCCCAACTCACCCTTGATCCCGAGGTTCCCTTCTCCCCGCTCACTGGGGCGATGTTCGGCGGTATCGTTCCAGGGTTGCTGAGCTATCTGCCGCAGCAGTTGGCGCAGGCGATTGGCGCAGCGCCGCTCACGTAAAAACTGGGGACCCCGCCGAATTGGTCCTTTTCGGCGGGGCCCCGGTTTTCCCTTTGTGCGGGAAGGGACTCAGGTGTGTTGATCTCCGGAGGCAAGGCTGCGGGCGTAGCCCGCCCCCATACCTAGCAGCACCAGACCCACCACGATGAACGCCGCCACCCGGAAGATGCCGTCCAGCGTGGCCAGATCGAACAGGAACAGCTTGGCGGTCGCTGCGGCAGTCAGGGCCAACCCGGCGGTGATCGCCTGGTGGCGCCCCTGCCCGCCGACCCGCAGCGCGTAGACGAATAGAGCTGCCGCCAGGCCGATCCAGATGATGGTGGCCGCCATGTGTCCGGCCAGGAACCCGCCGCCGGCGCCGGCGATCAGGACTCCCGCGGTCACCGTGAACGCGGTGACTGTATAGGTCACCAGGGCTCCGGCCGCGGCGAACCAAAAGTGGACCAGGTCGGGGTTGTGCTTCTCCATGTCCGCCCACGCCCGTGTCACCACGACGGTGAGCGCGATGATGAGCAGGCTGGACGCCAACGTGGACACCGCAACCGACGCCGGCATCGAGGTCGCCCGCACCAGTGCGTGCAACGGTGCGTAACCGAAGAACACGCCGGTGCCGATCACACCGAAGCCGGCTGCGGCGCAACGTGCTACGGCATCACCCCGGCCGGCGACAGCCACCACGATGGCCAGTGCGAGCAGTAGCGGGCCTTCGATGTATCCGTCGAAGGCAACGGTCAGCGCGACCAACGCCGAGATCGCCGACCACGACGACCAGATCTGGGTGACGGTCCGCGGGTGGTGACCGAGGAGCGCGACCGCCAGCATGGCTGCGGCCAATGCAGCCGAAAGGACCGCTGCCAGCGCGTGATTGACGCCGGTGGCGCTAGCAAGCACGGGCAGCGTGCCCGCGATTGTCAGAACCGTTAGCGCGGTCTTGTTAGTGATGGTCGGCAGCAGGATCAGACCGCCGGCAACCGCCAGGATCGCCGCGACCCCGCAGGCGCCACCGAGCAACCAGGCGTTGTCGTGTTCGCTGACGGCGACCAACCCGATCAACAGGGGCAGCGTCGGCGCCGAGATCCGGGCAGCGTGCATCCAGATCCAGTCTTTGCCGAGCTGAACGGGCAACGCCGCGGCGGACAAGGCCAGCATGAAGCTGACGAGCAGCAGGTCTACGCCGTGGGTCAGCACCGGTGCGAGGCCGATCAGCGGCACCAGCACCAACAGCGCCAGCTGCTCGGAGTTCCATCGGCGGGCCAGGGCCAGGCCCGCGCCGCCCACAACGGCAGCCAGCACCAGGCCGGCCGGTGCCGGGATCCACTTGTAGATGGTCACGACCGCGATGAGATCCAGATACGCTGCGGCAATGCCGGTGGCGGCCAGGGCGATCGCTCCGATGTGTCCGCCCGGGCGGCCGCGCAACCGGGTGGCCACGGCCACGAGGCCGGCCGCCAGTGCGCACCCGCCGGCAACCCGGATCTCCGGTCGAAGCAGCCCGGCCTTTGCGGCGAGCACAAGCAGCAGCACGACGCCGATCAGCGTGACGGCCACACCCGCGATGGCGAGAACTTTGCCGATCCACCGGGATTCGGTTTGTTCGGATGGTGCGGGGGGAGGAGTTGGCTGTGGCCGCACCGGGTGCGCCGGAACGGTTCGCGGCGCGGGTTGCCGCGGCGGATGCGGGGGCCGCGGGTTTGCCGAGGCGGGGGTCCAGTACTGCCAGTAGTTCTGCCAATACGGCACTGGCTGTACTGGTGCCGACACCTGCGGAACGGGCTGTTGGGGCGGTGCTTGCGGCGCCGGGGTGTTTGTCGGCGGTGCGACGGACGCCGCTGTGGCAGGCACAGCGGAAGCCGCAAAGAGTCGATCCAGCTGGCTGAGTTCGCCGGATACCCGAGACATCTGACGGGCTAGTGACTCGAATTCATGGGTCAGCCGAGTCAGGACAGCACGGTCCGGCTGGTGGGATTGGGTCATAGTGGTCCACCCTGCCGGGGGCACCCGGCTTACCGGATGAGTAGGACTACCCGAAATTGGTCATTCGTCCAGCCCGTGCTCGATCGCGTAGCGGGTCAGTTCCACTCGGTTGGCCACCTGCAGCTTGCGGAATGTGGCCTGTACGTGGTTCTCCACCGTGCGGTGGCTCAGTGACAGCTTCTCGGCGATTTGCTTGGCGGACATGCCCTTTGCGACATACCGCAACACCTCGGTCTCGCGTTCGGTCAGGCTGGGGGTGGTCGGACCAGGGCTCGGGTTCTGTGCGATGCGCCGGTATTCGCCCAGGACCAACCCGGCCAAACTCGGGGTGAACACCGCGCGCCCAGCCGCGGTGGCCCGCACGGCTTCGGCCAGTTCGGCTTTGGACGCGCTCTTGACCAGGTAGCCCGTCGCGCCGGCTTTGACCGCCTCCAACACGTCGTCGCGTTCGTCGGACGCCGAGAGCACCAGTACCCGGCTGTCGGGTGAGACTTCGAGGACTTCTATCGTCGCTTGCACGCCGTCGCCGTCGCTTAGGCGCATGTCCATCACCACCACGTCCGGTTTGACTACGGCGGCTCGGCGGCGCGCCGCCGCCACGCCCTCGGCGGTGGCGACTACGTCGAACCCGTCGTCGGCGAGATCTCGAGCCACTGCGTCGCGCCAGATGGGGTGGTCGTCGACGACCATTACGGTCGGCTCAGTCTGTTCGCTCACGATGTCCCCTTACCTCGCGGCACCAGCAACTCCCATTCGGTGCCCTCACCCTCGGCGGTGCTTAGTTCGGCGCTGCCGCCCAACGACATCAACCGTCCCACAATCGACTTCGAGACGCCGACATGTCCCTGCTCGGCCGCCTGTTCGAGACGGCCCGGTGCGATCCCCACACCATCGTCACGGATGCTCACCGCGACCGAGTCGCCCAGATCCTCTAGCAGCACAAATGCGCGGACGTTCGGGCCGGCGTGCAGGCGCACGTTGTCCAGCGCATTGCCCACCGCGGCATCCAACTCTGTGGCCACGTCGATCTGCAGGGGCACCGCGGTTCCGGGCAAACTCATCGACACACGATCGGATTCCCTGCGGCGCAGCAGCGCGCGCAGGTCGATCGTCGCGTCATGCTGGTCGGTCTCCATATCCGTCGAGGTGACCCACTTGCGCAGTGCGCGTTCTTGTTCACCCGCCAGCGTCGCGAGTTCTGCTGTGGCACCGCCTATTTCGTTGCCGCGGCGAGCCACCAGGGCGAGCACCTGAATCACGCCGTCATGCACCTGCCGGGACAGCCGCTCGCGTTCCTCGACGGCCGCCGACAATCGGGCGGCGCGCTGCAGCTCGGCATGTGCGTGACGGGCGGTACGGGCCGCCAAGCCCACCGCCAGGCCGACCGCCAGCTCGACGATGACGGTGGCGTTGCGGCCCAGGTTGACATTGAGGTAGCCCTTGACGAATTCACTGGTGGCCGCGACTGCGACGGCCGTCAGCATTCCGCCGGTCGGGCCGAATTGCAGCGCCGCCGAGATGGTGGCGTTGCTGGCCCACAGCGTGGTCGGCCAGGTTTGGTTGTTATGCGCCCACTGTCCGGAGGCGACCACTTCGGTGGATAGCATGAGCACCACCACGACGACGAGTTCGGCGATCACCCACGCCGGGCGGCGACCGAACCCGTGCAGGTAAGCGACCGTACACGCGACACTCCAGCCGATCAGTACCGCCAACAGTGACCAACCCAGCGCCGGGTGGCGCAGATCGGAATTGACCGCAATCTGAAAGCCCAGCGCATAGAGGCAACTCAGCAGCCGGAACAGCTGAGCTGCCCGCCACAGCGGCGTCGTGGGGTCGGGGCCGTCGGTGGTCACCGGGTCAGCTTAGCCAGGCTGGTCGAGTTGCTCGGCCTGACAACCAGATTGACGGTGCGCAGACCGCCGATTATGGGTGTGAGCCTTCCGCTGATCACTGAGCGCACAACTGACGCCACGTCGGTGATCGGCCGGCCGGGGACGGCGGTTAGCCTCGGAACCATGGCTGATCTGGTTGAGCGGGTTCGCAAGGTGCTGCCGTCGGTGCGCAATGACCTGGAGGATCTGGTGCGCATCGACTCGGTTTGGGCCGACCCGGCCCGCCGCGACCAAGTGCATCGTAGTGCCCAAATGGTGGCAGAGTTGTTGTTGCGGGCAGGTTTTGGCGACGTGAAGACTGTCAGTGAGGGCGGCGCCCCAGCGGTGATCGCGCATCACCCGGCACCTCCCGGAGCGCCGACCGTGCTGCTATACGCCCATCACGACGTGCAACCCGAAGGCGACCGCAGCCAGTGGCACTCGCCGCCGTTTGAGCCGACCGAACGGGACGGGCGGCTCTACGGGCGCGGTACCGCCGACGACAAGGCAGGCATCGCAACACATTTGGCTGCGTTTCGCGCGCACGACGGTCGGCCGCCGGTGGGTGTGACCGTGTTCGTGGAGGGCGAAGAGGAGTCCGGATCACCGTCGCTGGGACGGTTGCTGTCCGCACACCGCGATGCCCTGGCCGCCGACGTGATTGTGATCGCCGACTCGGACAACTGGAACACCGAGGTGCCGGCTCTGACCGTATCGCTGCGCGGAATGGCCGACTGCGTAGTGCAGGTTGACACGCTCGATCACGGATTGCATTCGGGCCTGTGGGGCGGGGTCGTGCCCGATGCGCTGAGCGTGCTGGTGCGGCTGCTGGCCAGCCTGCACGATGACGACGGCAACGTTGCCGTCGAGGGACTGCACGAAACCGACGTCACCGGGCTGAACTACCCGGACTACCCGCCCGAACGGGCACGCACCGATTCCGGTCTGCTTGACGGGGTGAGCGAGATCGGTTCGGGTTCGGTGCCTCAGCGGCTGTGGGCCAAACCGGCCCTCACGGTGATCGGCATCGACACCACTTCCGTTGCGGCAGCGTCGAACACGTTGATCCCCCGGGCGCGGGCCAAGATCAGCATCCGGGTGGCGCCGGGCGGTGATGCAGTGCAACACCTGGACGCCGTCGAGGCCCACCTGCACCGGCACGTCCCGTGGGGCGCTCACCTGAAGATCATTCGTGGCGAGGTCGGCCAGCCGTACGCGATCGAGGCCAGCGGTCCGGTCTACGACGCAGCACGGGCAGCATTCCGCCAGGCCTGGGGGAGCGATCCGATCGACATGGGTATGGGCGGGTCGATTCCCTTCATCGCCGAGTTCGCCGAAGCGTTCCCGCAGGCCAAGATCTTGGTCACCGGCGTCGAGGACCCCGGAACGCAGGCGCACAGCATCAACGAAAGCCTGCACCTGGGGGTGCTGGAACGGGCGGCGATCGCTGAGGCCCTACTGCTGGCCAACCTGGCTGACTAGACGTCCAAGTCGCGCCGCAGTTTCGCCACGTGTCCCGTCGCCTTCACGTTGTACTGCGCGACCGCGATCTTGCCCTTCTCGTCCACCACGAACGTCGACCGGATCACTCCAGTGACCTTCTTGCCGTACATCATCTTCTCGCCGAAGGCGCCATAGGCCGACAGCACCTTCTTGTCCGGGTCGGACAGCAGCGGAAATGTCAGCTTCTCGGCGTCGCGGAATTTCGCCAGTTTTTCCGGCTTGTCGGGGGAGATGCCGACCACGTCGATGCCGGCCTCGTTCAGCTCACTGAGGCTGTCCCGGAAATCGCAGGCCTGCTTGGTGCAGCCTGGGGTCGAGGCGGCGGGGTAGAAGTAGACGACCACCCGTCGGCCCTTGTAATCGGCCAGGGAAACTTTCTTGCCGTCGGCGTCGGGGAGGCTGAAGGCCGGCGCTTTGTCGCCCGGCGCCAGCCGCGTGGTCTCAGTCAAGGTGCATCCCTTTCTCATCACCAAAGCGTCGGCACTAGGGTAGTTCGTCAGTGCACCAGCCTGACTTGGAGGACAGACACGTGGCGGACCGCGATCCCGACACCATCAAGCAGGAGATCGACCAAGCTCGCAACCAACTGGCGGCGACCGTCGACTCGCTTGCTGAGCGTGCGAATCCTCGCCGCCTCGCCGACGACGTCAAGGCCAAGGTGTTCGAGTTCTTGAACAAGCCCATCGTGACGGTGTCGCTGACGGGAGTGGGCGTCGTCGCCGTCATCGTAGTGATCCACCGCATCAGAAACCGCTGACCAGCGATTTAGTGCCGCGCCACGAAATAGCCGGAGATCAGGGCTTTCATCCGCCGCGACGGTGACAGTGGCGCCGCCACCCGCATTACCTTGTTACCCAGGCCGGGCATCACCGTGACCTTGCCCGACCGCATTGCGTCATAACCGGCCTTGGCCACCGGGGCGGCGTCCATGATGAAGCGGTCCAGCCGCGACCAGTCGCCCACCCCGGCGGTCCGCCCGAATTCGGTGCTGGTCGGTCCTGGGGCCAGGTGCGTGCAGGTGACGCCGGTACCGCGCAGGTCAGAAGCCACCGCCTCGGAGAAGCTGCGAACGTAGGCCTTGCTGGCCGCGTAGCCGGCCTCCAATCCATGCGGAATTACATACGCGGCGATCGAGCTGATGTTCAGGATCGCGCCATGCCCGGCCTTCACCATCCGGGCGGCATACCTCGTCGTCAGGTCGGTCAGTGTGACCACATTCAGCTGCACCATCTTCGACACCGCAACCGGGTCGCACTCCTGGATCTTGAGTCCGAGGATCCCCACCCCGGCGTTGTTAACCAGGTACTCGACCTCGACGCCGAGTTCGTCGACGCGGGCGACGAGGTCGGCCCCGGCGCCCGGCGCCGACAGATTCATGGTGATCGGGTGGACGCGGACCCCGTGGCGCGAACGCAATTCCTGGGCTAAGGCGGCCAGCTCGGTGGTGCTGCGCTCGCTGGACACCACGACCAGATCGATGCTGTCGGCGGCGAACAGCGCCGCCAGTTCGCGTCCCAGGCCGGTCGAGGCCCCGGTGACCAGTGCGACCGAGGTTCTGGTCATGCGTGCAGTCCCGTGGCGCTGGTGACGTGGATCGGGATGTCGTCGGCCCAGGGCTGCGCCTCGGCCATGTCGGCGACCTCGACGTAGCCGCGTTCGAATTCGCCGGTCGCGGCGTCGACGAGGCGGTACTCCTGGCGCTGGGTCTGGATCGGTTGGGAGTCGAGGATCACCACCCGCACCTCACCCGGTTCAAACCCGCAACGTTGCTGCAGCGCCTCGATGAGGCACTCGTTGTGCAGGTGGCCGTCGCCGAAGTTCCACCCGAGCACCATCGCGCAGAGCACCTCGCCCTCACACAGGTTGTAATCGTTCTCGTCGGAACCGGCCACCGCGCGGTGAACCAGGGTGAACAGCGCGCGGCCGTGGGTGTTCATCCCGCGGAATGCATAGGCCAGATGGATAGGGATCAGGGCATCCTCTTTGCTCTTGTACAACCGCTCCAGCTGCAGATGCTGCATCGGACCGAGTGCCTTGGAGCCGATCCGGATTTTCTCGTCCGCCGACGGTTTCACGCACCACACCGTGGTGTCCCAGTTGCCGGCGTAGTACCTCATGCCAGGTAGAAAGGAAACCTTGCGCGGGAAGAGGTTTCCGATCACGACGGTCCCCGCCACCACAGCGAACAGAATCGCGATGGGCCATGGGTTGGTGGCGTCGAACAGACCAACATGCGCGTGTGCGACGAACAGCCACAGCACCCCGAAGATCATGAACACGTTCCACTCCAGCGGGACACCCATCGGGAATGCCAACAGGATGTTGAGGTGGAACACGATCATCACGAACGCCGCGATTGCGGTCGGCCAGCCGCCGTGGGAGAACAGCAACACCAGCGGCACCAATCCTTCGACCGCGGTGGAGAAGTGCGCGATGAAGCCCGACAATGCGCTGGGCCGCAGATCATCTGGGTAACGCCGGAACAACGATCGTTTCAGGACACCTGCAGGAATGAACGGGTTGTTGGCCAGCATTGTCGAGATCACAAACGGGAAGTGCTTGTTGAGTTTCGACGTTGCCGCGCCCAGCCAGATCACCATGAACACCACCTTGGCGCCCACGACGATGTCGTTCCCGGCGAAAAGGAACGCTAGGGTCAGCGGCGCGTACACCTCGCCGCGGGCGGCCAGAAAAATGATCTTGTCGCGCACGCCGAGCAGGGCCAGCACGGTTAGAATCGCGACCGGCTGCCACTTCGGCAGTACGCCAATTGCGCTGTCCAGGGCGGGGATTGGCCCGGTGCCTCCGGAGAGCAGGGCAACGAGGAGCAGTACCAGCAAGGTGGCGTAGAGCACCACCTCCAGCAGGGTCCGGTCGCTGCCCTTGGTCAGGGGGATTCGGTTCGGCCAAGGGGGCAGCCGGATGGTTCCGGGTCGCAGCCAGTACAGGATCGAACCCATCGGCGGGAAGTAGCGCCCGGCCATCGGCCCGAAGCAGCAGCCCAGGCCGACGACCTCGAACAGCATCGTGTACAGCACGGCTTTCTGAAACACGATCGGCTCGGTCCACCATGCGGTCACGTGGGTGAAGTTGCCGATACCCGGCGTCGACCAGGCGAGCGCCCAGGCGCCCAGGATATAGAGCACGATCTTCATGAAGTACATCACCGGCATGATGAGCGGAGTTCCGAAGCCGTTCTCGGCGATGTGTCGCTGCATCGGTACCACCCGTTCGGAGCGAGTGCCCTTGCTCCACTCAGGGATGTCGACGACGGGCAGGTTGGGCTGGATGAATCCCATTGCGGCTCCTTCGACGGCTGCCAGGAAAAAGTACCTGCTACGACGCGGAGGCGACAGGTCCGTGGCCAACTCAGCGGGACATTTCCCGGCCGGATCGGACGGTTGTTGCGATCAGCACGATCCCATTGGTCTGGTCGGCGTGGACGTCGTCGTGGGCGGGCAGGGGCGGGCGGGATTCCGGCGGGCCTAAAAGCCTTGCCCAAAAACATATTCCATCACTATCGGGTCCGTAGCCAAAGGTGTGGCAGCTGGATGGCCGATCGGGATTCGGGCGTTGTGGTCGCCTCCGCACGCATGGACAATCGGCGGCCCCGCTGGCACGGTGCTGCCTGTGCCGTGCCCGAGGATCGGGCCCCCGGAAGAGCCCGGGACGGGCCCCGGAAAGGAAAGTGACGTGGGAGCTGCCACGGTGCGAATAGTCGGTGGCCACAAGCGCTTTGACGCCGACAGTCTTGCGCTGGCCGATATCGACCTGGCCATCGACGATGGGGAGTTCCTGGCGATCCTCGGACGAAGCGGAAGTGGCAAGTCGACCCTGCTGCGGGTGATCGCCGGGCTCGAGCAACTCACGTCCGGCACCGTTGAATGGGCCGAGGCCGCCCACGGCGGCAGCGCCTCAAGGCGGCCTCATACCGGCGTGGTTTTCCAGCAGGCGCTGCTGCTGCCGTGGCTGACCGTCCGTGAGAATGTGCTGCTCGCCGGGCGTTTTGCCGCTCAGAAGGCGTTCCAGCGGGAGTACGCCGAGGAGCTGCTTCGCCGGTTCGACCTCGAACGGGTCGCCAACCGCTACCCCGACCAGCTCTCCGGTGGCCAGGCGCAGCGCGTCGCGATCATCCGCGCGGTCGCGACCAGGCCCCGACTGCTGTTGCTCGACGAGCCGTTCAGCGCCCTGGACCCCGCTATCCGTGCCGACCTGCAGGCCTGGCTGGACAGCCTGGCGGCCGAACTCAATATCACCGTCGTCCTGGTCACCCACGACGTGGACGAGGCCCTGCTGCTGGCCAGCCGGGTGGTGCTGCTCGGACCCGACGGACGCATCCGCCGGGAGTGGCGACCGGGCAAGGACGCGCTGCGTCAGGAGATCCTCGACCAGTACCGCCTGGTCGAACGATGACTAGCGTGCTTTCGCGGCGATCGTTGTTGACGGGCGCGGCGACTCTGGCCGCGGCAGGAGGGGTGGCCGGGATCGCCGATCTCGCCCACGCCGCCGCGCTCGACCGCACGAACACCACCGGGCAGTTGAGGATCGGATATCTTCCCATCACCGACGCGGCACCGCTGCTAATCGCGCACGCCGCCGGTCTGTATCAACCGGGCGTGGTGAGTGCCGCCAAGCCAGTGCTGTTCCGCAGCTGGGCGTCGCTGGCCGAAGCATTCGTCACCCGCCAGGTCGATGCGGTGCACATGCTGATGCCGACCGCGATCCAACTGCGTTTCCTGCTGCGCCGTCCGGTGAAGGTGCTGACCTGGAACCATACGAACGGATCGGCCCTCACTGTCGCACCCCACATCACCGACCTCGGGCAACTCGCCGGAACACAAGTGGCGATACCGTTTTGGTGGTCGATCCACAACATCATCCTGCAGCAGCTGCTGCGCGCCCATGACCTGGTGCCGGTGGTGCGTCGCAGTGCCTCGCGGAGCTCACGCACCGTAGAACTGATCGTGATGAGCCCCTCGGACATGGTGCCGGCGCTGGCTAACCGGTCGATCAGCGGCTATGTGGTGGCGGATCCGTTCAACGCCATGGCGCAGGTGCGTAGGATCGGCCGCATCCATACGTTTCTTGGCGACGTGTGGCGCGATCATGCCTGCTGCGTAGTGCTGGCCCATGACGACCTGATCCAGCACCGCCCGCAGGCGGCCGCGTCACTCGTCGATTCCATCATCGGCGCCCAACAACGCATCAACACCGACCGGCCCGCGGCCGCGGCCGCGCTCTCGGCAGGGGCGTACCTTCCGCAACCGCTGCCGGCGATCAAGACCGCCCTGACCTACCGGCCGCAGGAGTACCGGATCGCCCACCCGGACTGGCAGCCACAACGGCTCGGCTATCAGCCTTTTCCGTTTCCGAGCTTCACCCGCCGCCTCGTGGAGGCCATGCACGACACGGTTGTCGATGGCGACCGGGCCTTCCTGGATCGGTTGGATCCTGGGACCGTGCATACCGAATTGGTCGACGACACCTTCGTTCGGGCCGCGCTGGCCGCCCACGGTGGAGTCGAATCTTTCGGTATCCCTTCCGATTTCACCCGAACCGAACAGGTGCAGCCGCGATGACCCTGGATACTCCGACCACCCCGACTCCCTCCGCGTCCGAGGACTCCTCTGCCGGTGCGTTGGTGCGGCGCTGGTGGCCACCCGTGCTCGCCATTGCGGCGGCGGTCGCGCTGTGGTGGCTAGCGACGGCGGTGCTGGCTCCGCCGCAGTCTCTGCTTCGCGAGACCACACCGGACCGCGTGATCCGGTCCCTGGTCGACCTGTTCAAGCGCGGCGTGCTGCTGGCCGATACCGGAGTCAGCCTGTGGCGGCTGCTGATCGGGTTGTTGGTGGGCGGGGTAATCGGCATCCCCGTTGGATTGCTGATCGGACTCAACGACACCGCCGATCGCGCCTCTCGTCCCGTCGTGCAGTTCTTGCGGATGATCTCGCCGCTGTCCTGGGCCCCGATATCGGTAGCGCTCTTCGGAATCGGCAATGAGCCGGTGATCTTCCTGATTGCCGCGGCATCGGTGTGGCCGATCCTGATCAACACCGCTGCCGGTGTGCATGCCATCGACCCGGGCTACTTCCAGGTGGCTCGATCGCTCGGCGCCACCCGGGCCGAACAACTCCAGGTCGTAGTGCTGCCAGCGATCCGTGGGCACCTGCAGACCGGACTGCGCGTCGCGTTGGGCATCGCTTGGGTGGTGCTGGTGCCCGCGGAAATGCTTGGTGTGCGTTCGGGTCTGGGCTACCAGATTCTCAATGCCCGGGACCAACTGGCTTACGGTCAGGTGGTGGCGGTGATCGTGGTAATCGGTTCGATCGGATACGTTCTGGACCTCGCGGCGCGCCGGTTGCTGTCCGGGTCGCGCACCGACCGGCAGAGTTGAGGGCGCAGGCCGCGCACACCATCGGCGCCACGCCGAGGATTGACCATGGAATCGGCACGGCATGCGATGACGGTGCTGGATCTCACCCTAGCCGACCGATTCGCAACCGCCGCAAGTCTCGTCAGGAGCTGATGGCCATTGTGAGCGCCGGTCGCGGCAGGCGTTAAGCGATGCATCGCTGCCGCGGTTCACCTCTCGCCGATCGCGCTGGACCAAGCCAGCGGATTGAGCTCGCGGAAAGGGTCTTTGGCGCGGATAGTAAGCAGGTCGGCCAGGATCGCTTCGAGCGCTTCGCGAGTCTGCTCCCGTAGGGAGGCCACCCAGTACTCGTTCGACACGCCCTCGGGCGTGCTGGTGGCGATCGGTCGACCGAAGCGCAGGTACATCCGCTGGGGGCGCGGGATGAAGGTGGGCCCAACGCCGCGCATCAATGGCATCGCCATGTCGGCGTCACCCGACATCCGGGTGCTCAAAGCCCTGCTGAGCCGGCCCAGCAAGCTGTCGCGGGTGACCATGCTCTTGTACACGTCGTCTCCGCCGACCAGTCCGACCGGAACGATCGGGTAGTCGTGCTCCACCGCCAGACGCGCAAACCCGGCGCGGGCGCCCCATCTTAGCTGGTATTCCTCGCCCTTGAACTTCGCGATCTCGCGGCCACCGCCGGGGAACACGAGGATGGTTTCGTTGTGCCGCATCAGTTCTCGTGCTGTCTCGGGATCGCCGATGACACCACCGTAGGCAGTCATCACGTCGTGGCCAAACCCGGGTCGCTGGGCGAAACGGCGGTCGGCGAGTGGTCGGACCCGGGTACCGATCGCGCGGCGCACGAAGTGCGGAACCAAGAGGACTTCGCCGCCCAAGAACTGAGTGTGGTTGCCCACCAACAGGAATCGTCCGTCGGCCGGCAGCGTATCCAACCCATCGACGAAGGGGCGGTAGAGGTCGATCAGCGGGGAGATGCTGTCCTGCAGCTTGTCCAGTGCGGTCCGTAGTCTCTCAACCCGCGGTGGGTGGTTCATGACGGCGTGGATATCGATTGGTTTGGTGGCAATGTCGTTGCGTCGTGGAGCTGGGAATGGAGCCATACCGACCACAGTACCGAACGAACTAGTTCGTCTGCTAAGTTGGTGATGTGCGCAGCACCGATGAACTCCGCGACACCATCCTTGCTGCCGCGCGCTCCGAGTTCGCCAGCTACGGGCTAGCCGGCGCCCGGATCGACCGAATCGCGCGTGCCGCGAACGCGAGCAAGGAGCGGCTCTACGCGCACTTCGGCGACAAGGAATCGCTTTTCCGCAGTGTGGTGGCTGCCGATAGCGCGGAGTTCTTCGACGCCGTCAGCCTGTGCCCCGACGCGGTTCCGGAGTTCGTCGGTGGCATCTATGACCTGGCCCGCCAGCGTCCCGAGCACCTGCGGATGATCACCTGGGCCAATCTGGAGGGCCTGGCGTTGGACCCACCGCCGGCCGACGAATGGGATTCGGTGCCGGCCCGCGACATTCGCGCCATCGAGCAGGCACAGGCCAGCGGCTGGGTCGATCCGTGCTGGCAGCCCATGGAGTTACTGGTGTTGTTGTTCGGGGTAGGGCTGTCCTGGGCGCTGTCGCCGCATCCGGATGCACGGACGACCGATTCCGAGGTTGTCGCCCGGCGTCGCGCGGACGTGGTCGAGGCCGCCCGGCGGATTATCGCCCCATCGACCCCGTCAGCGTAGAGCTCCAATTCCGCGCTGGCGGGTCAGTCAGATTAGGTTCGCGGGCAAGGAAATTCAGTCACGGCGAAAGCGGAAGATTGAACGGCGGCGTGGTTCTGGCGTAAGCGTCTGTAATCGCTCCTGGGCTCGTAGACCCCAGACCGGGTGGCCCGACTCGACCGCGCGCCGCAGCGCCGTCCGCGCCGCGGCAGTGTCGCCGTGCTCGGCGCGCAGGGTGCCCAGGCCGAACGCTGCGGCGGACGACGCCTCGGTACTTTGCGAGTCGACTGCCACTTGAAACGCGGCCGCGGCACGCGCCACCTCGCCCTGTCCGGCCCACAGAATCCCGAATCGCAGTGCCGCGGCGGGCGCGTGGTCGGGATGTCCGGAGTCGAGCGCGATCTGATAGGCGGCGGCGGCGCCGTCGGGATCGTCCTGCCCGGCCCGCAGCATCCCGAGGGCATTGGCCGCCTCCGGGACATGCTCGGGGTGACCGGAATCGATCGCCGCCTGGTACAGGGCCGCCGCCTGTGCGGCGTCGCCCTCCTTCTCGCGCAGCTTCGCCATGCTGATGGCGGCCACCGGTGCCACATCCACGTCCTCGCTGTCCAGTGCGAGCCGATAAGCGTCGCTCGCACCGCTGAAATCGCCGAGCTTTTCCCGCAGCAATCCGAGGTTGACCGCCGCCTTTGGCATGTGTTCGGGGGTGCCCGAATCGATCGCAGCCTGGTATCCCGCGGCCGCTTGGGCGAGATCGCCCTTCTTGTCCTGCAATAACGCCAGGTTGAAGACAGCCATCGGCGCAAGCTGCGGGTGATTGGCGGCGATGACGATCTCGTAAGCCTCCACGGCGCCTGAGACATCGCCCAGGGCTTCTCTGGTCAACGCCAGATTGAACGCGGCGGTAGGTAGGACGTCGGGGTGCCCGGAGGCTACTGCGATTCGATAAGCCACCTCGGCTCCGGCGGCATCGCCGCGCCGCGCTCGTAGCCCACCTAGTTGCAGCAGTGCGATCCGAATTGATTCCTCGTGTCCCGATTCGATGGCCACCCGATAGGCGGCTACCGCGCCGTCGGTGTCACCCTGCTCGGCGAGCAGATTGCCGAGGTTCAGCGCCGCCATCGGGGCGTGCTCGGGGTGCTCCGAGTCGACCGCCAGCCGATAGGCGCGAACCGCTGCCTCCGAATCACCCTGCTCGGCCCGCAGGAAGCCGATACTGAAGGCGGCCGCCGACGCCCAGTGCGGGTGGCCGGAATCGATGGCCTGCTGATAAGCCGTTAGGGCGGCCTCGATGTCGCCCTCGGTGGATAGCCGCAGTCCAAGTTGAAATGCTGCGCTCGCTGCCGAGTCCTGAACGTGCTCGGGGTGGTCGCGCTCTGGGGTCACGACAAACAGTATTCCCCGCACTGCGAATGAGGGTTGCGGCAAAGACTTGCAGGACGTCGCGACGGTGCCTCGACCGCCCGGAAAAGTCGGCGGCGGGCAGTGGATACCGAAATCTCATGCGCTGCACTGACCAGTGCGCCGTCAGGGTTTCGAACCCCGGACCCGCTGATTAAGAGTCAGCTGCTCTACCAACTGAGCTAACGGCGCGTGCTCGGCCTCAGACCGGCTCTCGACAATAACAGGCTTCACGGCGCGGAGGGAAATCCGCGGTCCCACCCAAAATAACTTGCGCAGAACCTGGCCAATCCAATACGGTCGCACGTCCGCGTCCGGGGCCTGCGAGGCACTACAATAACGGAAACAATCACGGTCAGCGGTGACCAAGAATCAGCAACAGAACTTGGAAGGTCACTTGATGGCGCCTTTGCGCAGACGTCGATCGTGGCTGGTTGTGGCTATGGTCCTGGTTGCTGTGTTTGGTGTCAGTTGCGGCAACGCGCCAAGCTCGCCGGTTGCGGCCAAGGTGATCGAGAACAAGGGCACCCCGTACGCCGATCTGTTGGTGCCCAAGCTCACTGCCTCGGTCGTCGACGGCGCCGTGGGTGTCACCGTGGATGCGCCGGTGACCGTCAGCGTCGCCGACGGAGTGCTCGCGTCGGTCACCCTGGTAAACGACAACGGCCGGCAGATTGCGGGTCAACTCACCCCGGACGGGCTGCACTGGCAGACCGCCGAACAGTTGGGCTACAACCGCCGGTACACGCTGAACGCGAAGGCGACGGGGCTCGGTGGAGCCGCGGACCGCCAGATGACCTTTCAGACCAGCTCTCCGGCGCACCTGACCATGCCTTATGTCGTCCCCAGTGACGGCGAAGTGGTGGGCGTGGGCCAACCAGTGGCGATTCGGTTCGACGAGAATATTGCCGACCGCGTGGCCGCTGAGAAAGCCATCAAGATCACCACCAACCCACCTGTTGAGGGCGCGTTCTACTGGCTGAATCGGCGCGAAGTGCGTTGGCGCCCAGAGCATTTCTGGAAGCCCGGCACCACCGTCGACGTGGCGGTGAACACCTACGGCGTCAATCTGGGTGAAGGCATGTTCGGCGAGGACAACGTCAAGATGCACTTCACCATCGGCGATGAGTTGATCGCGACCGCCGACGACAGCACCAAGATGGTGACGGTGCGCATCAACGGCGAAGTGGTGAAGACCATGCCGACGTCGATGGGCAAGGACAGCACTCCCACCAACAACGGGATCTACACCGTCGGCGCCCGGTTCAAGCACATCATCATGGATTCGTCGACCTACGGGGTACCGGTCAACTCGCCCAACGGATATCGCACCGACGTCGACTGGGCCACCCAAATCTCTTACAGCGGTATCTTCGTGCACTCTGCACCGTGGTCGGTGGGCGCGCAGGGCCACTCCAATACCAGTCACGGCTGCCTGAACGTGAGCCCGAGCAACGCGCAGTGGTTCTACGACCATGTCAAGCGGGGCGACATCGTCGAGGTCTTGAACACCGTGGGGGGCATCTTGCCGGGAACCGAGGGACTCGGCGACTGGAACATTCCCTGGGACCAGTGGCGCGCGGGTAACGCCAACACCTAACCCGCTATACCCGAAGCACCGAACCCAGCGCCGATAGCGGGATGTGCGCTTCGACGGTGCCGCCGTCCATGTACCACTGCGGCAGTCCTGGCGAGAAGTCGATCGGCTCGTCGTGTCCGACCGGGTAGTCGGGCATGTAGATGATCAACTCGTCCGGCGTCAGCGCCCACGCCCGATATGCGCCGGAGTAGACCTTGTCCGGTGTCCACCGGTCCACCGAAAACGGATAGGTGCCCGGATCATGCGGTGGCGCAGCTTGATTGAGTGCGGTTTCGATGAACGGTTGAGCCGGCCCCGCGATGGCGGCGAGGGGTCCGTTAGTCAGGTCCGCCAATTGCACGCGCCGACCGCCGGCCATGTCGAAGGTGAAGGTGCGGTATGCGTTGTTCGGCTTGGGCCCGTCGGCGTGGTAGTCCTCGTGGAAAACGGCACTGAGCAGGTTGCCGTGCTGGAAGACCTGGTAGTTCTCTTCGCCGTAACTGTCAGCGGCCATCAGGGAGTTGGCTTTTCGCCAGTTGCCGACGAGTGTGCGCAGGTAGTCGCGAATCACCGGACCCGCCGTTGGGTTGTCGACGAGGTCGACGGGCACGGCGACCTTGATGTCGCGCACGGCGTTGCGCTCCGAGGTCACCGCGGTGTGGCAGTACTGGCCGTCCCAGCCGCCGCCGAGTTCACCGCAGAACGATTCGGCCGATGCTTGCGCGGTGGCCACGTGTGGACCGCCCGATAGTGCCGTGACGGCTGTCAAGAGCAGTGTCGCGAGAATTCTTCTGATCACCGGTGGCTCCGATTCGCTTAGAGCAGTTGAATTTTGGCTGCCCGCCAGCGACCGTCGACCTTTTCCATCGTCATCTTGATGCGGCTGCGGTCGATGCGCGGGTCGGGCACCGCCATGTTGGCCACGGTCTGATCGATGAAGACCAGCACCACTACCTTGTTCGTGGACTCGGAGGCGATCGCCGAGTCCACCACCACTCCGTGTGCCGTCGCTTTGTTGTCGATCAGCAACTGCCGCAGTTGCACGCTGGATTGGCTATACATGTCCTTGAACTCGCCAGTGGCGCCATCGAGCACCTGACGAAAGTTCTCGTCGACGTTGTTGGAGTCGATGCTCGTCAGCACTTGGGCGTATTTGATGGCGGCTTGTTGGGCCTGCTGGCCTGCCACCTGGATCTGGTGGTTCTGCCACACTTTCCAGCCGAGGAACCCTGAAATCGCAAGAGATGCAACGAGTAAGCCCGGCATGATGCTGCGGCGCAGGTAGCTGCGCCAGGGCCGCTTGACCCGTGACGCCGTGCCGGACTTCTTGGCGCGTTTGCCTAGTAGTGGGGCGTCTTCGTCGGCCCCTTCATCCTGGGACTCTTCATCGTCGGAGTCGTCTTCATCGCACGCGTCGTTGATGTCGCTGGCTTTGGCCTCGGTGTCGGCATCGGCGTCCGGCGACTCGGTGTCGGCATCGGCGTCTCCCGACTCGCCGTCGGGATCGGCGTCCCCTGACTTGCTCGCTGCTTCGGCGCGGGCATCGTCCTCGGCCCCTGCGGTTTCGTCGATTTCATCGCCTTTTTCGTCCATCTCACTCGGCTTCTCCGCGTTGTCGAGTTCTGCGGCTCCGGTTGCGGCATCCGGCTTTTCGCCCTTGATGTCGACGCCTTTCTCGGTTGTTGCAGTCATCTTGATCTCCTTGCGCTGGGCTCAGTGCGGCGGTTCGATCGGCAGGGTAGGTCCGCCGTAAGGCGTTGGGATCGTGTAGCGGCCGCGCGGTGTTGGGTCGGTCCGCCGTCCCAGGTCGGCACCCGGTGGGGGGCCGGCGGTGTCGTCGCCTCCCGGCCGCGGCGCGTTCTTGGCACCTCGGATCCCCACCCCCGGGTCATCGTCGCGGCAGTAGGTGTACATGAAAGGCTCGTAATAGTCGGCGGCCGAAGGCGGATGACTCGGTGTCCCGTAGTCGCACGCGTAGCGGGGATAAAGCTCTGCGGTGGCCCACACGCCGTGGTCATGGAAGGAGCTGGCCACCGCATCCAGCACTGATCCGCGGTAGCTCGGGAACAATGCGTTGAGCGCTGGCACCCGCAGATAGAGCAGCTGAGACGCGGTGGCCAGGCTGCCCAGCAACTGGACCATGGTGTCGGAATTGTCGCTGAAAAGGCCGTCAATCGTCGAAAGTGATTGCGGTGATTGGTCGGCGAGCCGCCGATACCCTCCCTGCATCCTGGCGATACCGCCCAGCGTGCGGTTGAGGTCGACGGTGGCCGCGGCCAGTCCGGCGTTTTTGTCGGCCGCCAGCGTCAGCACCACCCGGCTGGTGCGCAGGACGCTGGTGGTCTGCGGCAGCACCGAATCGAGCGTGGAGAGCAGGAACGTCCCGCCGTCCACGATGGCGGTCAGCTTGGCGGGACCTTCCTTGCTCAGGCTGAGTTCCTTCTTGATCACGTCGAGCTTGTGCGGATCGACCTGGGCCAGCATCCCGTCCGCGTCACCGAGCAACTGCGCAAGGCTGACCGGGACAGTGGTGCGATCGAGAGAGATATAGCTGCCGTCGTGCAGATAGGGCCCGGTATCGTTCTCGGCCTGAAAGTCGATGAACTGCTCACCGGCCGGCGACAACCCCGAGACGTGCGCCACGGCCGATGCCGGTACCTTCACGGTGTCGTCGATACTGGCGATCGCGTCCACACCCCGGTCGGTGATGCGCAGCGAATCGACACGCCCGATGCGCACGCCGCGCAGCGAGACATCCTGATTGGGCAGCAGGCCACCGGATTCCGTCAGATGCACGACCACCCGATACGACGACGCGAACGGCTTTACGCGGAGCGCACTGACCAGCAGATAGGTGGTTGCGACGATGAGGGTGAGTGCCAAGCCCGCCACCGATAGCCAGACTTGTCGGCGGTGCGCAGCCCGTACCATTCGGACGATGGTGCCGGCGAACGACTCGATCATGGCGGCGGTCCCGGTGTCAGTGGACCCGGTAGTTCCGGTGCCGGCGCGCTCGCGCCGGGCGGTGGTGGTACGCCGGGGGCCGATCCGATGATCATGCCGCCGGGGACGTTCGGGTCCGGCATCACTGGTACCTGTACCGAGTCCGGTCCGCGGCCAACCACCCGTTCCTGCAGGCGGAACAGGGTGTACTTGAGGGAGCCCACGAATTCGTTCCAAGTGAACCTGGTCGGTCCGTGCAGGCCTCTGTCGCCGGGGAAGCCGATGTCGGGGATCGCTCCCAGGACCAGTTGGTCAACGCCGACGTGCACCGAGATTGCGTTCCCCGCAGTCGATTTGATGAGCGCGGGCATCATCCGGTTTAGCGTCAGCAAGCTGGTGTCGGGGCTCACGGCGACGTCGTTGGCCGCCCCGGCCAGGGTGTTGAGGTCTTGAATCACGCTGCGGCCGCTGGTATCGGTGCCACCCAGCGACGGGAACCTCGACAGCATCCGGCTGGTGTCACCCAACTGGACGAGCAGATTGGAGAATTCGGTAGTGTTGGCGGCCAGGGCATTGGTGCCGGGGCTGGCCGCCGCCATCAGATCGGTGAGGGTCTGGTTCTTGGTGTCGAGTTGCTGGCTGAGCCGGGACAATTCGGTCAGGGCGTGCGAGATTTGCCCCGACCGGGCGTCCATCGTGTGCAGCAGTTGATTGGACTTGCTGATCAGTTGACCGAACGCGTGGCCCTGGTCCCCGGTGGCGCGGCCGAACCCGTTGATGATGTTGGTGAAATTGCGTACCGCGCCGCCGTTTACCAGGATCGCGGCCGAACTGAGCACCGATTCGACGGTCGCAGCCGCTGCCGTCGACTCCAGGCCGATGGTGTCTCCGTTCTTCAGCATCGGTGTGTTGGCGTCTACTTCGGCCGGCGGCCGTACAGACACGAACACGTCGCCCAGCGGAGTCGCGGTGCGCAGCTCGGCGGTGCTGCCCTTGGGTAGCAGGACACCGTCGCGGATCCGAATGGTGGTGACCGCCGTATAGTTTCGCGCCACCATCGACTCGACCTGACCCACATCTGCCCCGGCAAGTTTTACCTTGGCGTTCATCGGCAGGTTGAGCGCGTTGGAGAACACCGCGGTGAGCATGTATCCTCCCGATCCCAGGCCCGGAGCCGGAAGGGGAAGGCTGGCAAGGCCGTTGGTGGCACAAGCGGAACTAGCAATCGCAACGGCGGCGACCGCTGCGGCAGTTCTTGTGCGCCGGCCCGTCATCGCTGACCCATGGCCGCCAGGCCATCCAACACGTAGGTCAATCCAAAGTCCGGCCCGAAATCCTGAATGGTGCCGGTGCTGCATCCGAGTTGACGAAGACCCATCAGGTTGCAGACCTCTTTGGTCAGCTGGCTGTCGAAAATCATTCGGTCAGTGAGGAAATGCGCTCGCACAGCGCCGTTTTCCCGGTCCACCATGTTATAGGCGTTGTCGGCCAACATCGGAGCCAGATCCAAAGTTTCGGCCAGACCGCGACGCTCGTCGACCAGCGTCTTGGCCAGCGAGTTGCCGCCGAGCAGCGCTTGTTTGATGATGTCGCGGTTGGCGTCGAGCAGGTTGCCCGCACGTTGCACCAATTGGTCGAGTTTCTTGCCGGTGGTGCCGGTGCCGAGGTCCTCGTCGGCGAGTATCTGGCTGACCTGATGGATGGTCGAGGCGAATTCGCGCAGCTTGGTGTCGTTGTTGGCGGCCGCGTCGAACAACGAGCTGAGATTCTTGACAATCGTGGTGATCTGCTGGCGAGTTTGGGCGCCGCCGTCGCTGCTCAGTCGCAGTGCCCTGGACAATTCGTCGAGCGCCGCCTTGATCTTCGCTCCGTTGCCGCTGACCACTTCGGCACCGGCGTTGATCACATCGCCAACGGGACCGTTGCCGTGGCCGTCGCCCTCCAGCGATTTGGTTACCTTGTTGAGAACGGCCAGGACTCGGCTGAACTCGACAGGCGTCTTGGTACGGGTCAGCCCGATGGTGTCATGGTTCTGCAGCGCAGGGCCGCCACGGTAAGGCGGTGTCAGCTCAATCTGCCGGTCGGTAAGGATAGAGGTCGACACGGTGACGGCTTGGGCGTCGGCCGGCACTTTGACGTTTCGATCGACGGTGAACTGAACTTCGACGTAACCTCCCTTAGGGGTTATCCTCACGACTTTACCGACTGGCATACCAAGTACCGCAACAACATTGCCCTCGTACAAGCCGGTGGCACTGTCGAACTGGGCGGTCACCGTCATTGGTTGCGAACGCGAGCTCAGGTACCACCCGCCGAGGCCGACCGCGGCGGCTGCGCACGCCACTACTGCCGCGACGGCGATCACCTTGCCGCTAAACCGGGTTCGCAGACGTCTCACTTGCAGTCCTTGAAGTAGGGAATCATGCCGAACTGTTTGGCGCGGCCACTGATGGCGCACATCCACGAGTCGATAAGCAAGGCGCTGGGCGCGTTGAAGCTGACCGCGTTCGCGTCACCGGTGAGGTTGGTCGCTTGCCGGGCGAAGACCGGAGTGACCTGTAGCAGGTTACGCAGCAGATCGTCGTGTTTGGCCATCAGATCGGTGAACTCGTGCATGTCTTTCAGCAGCGTGTCCACCCCGGATCGGTCGTTGACCACGATCTGGTTCATCGTGTCAACCAGGGTGGTGATCGATTGCATCAGGGCGTGGAACACCGCGCGCCGCGCGACGAAGTGGCCCAGCAGGTCCTGGGCCTGGTCGACTAGGTTGCCGATGCCGGCCTGCTGGCGGCGCAGCGTGTTGCTGACCTGCTCGGTGCTCTTGAGCAACTGGCCGAGCTGGTCGCGGCGCTGCGCGATGATTGACGACAAGGTCTCAATATTGGCCATGGCCTGCGGCACCACTTCGGGCAGACCCCGCATTTGCTTGCCGAGCACCGTCAGCGATTGCGCAAACCGGTCGGAGTCGACCTGCTCGAAAGTGGTTGTGGCGTCTTGCAATGCAGCTTGCAGATCGTAAGGGACTTCGGTGTGCGATAGGTCGAATGTGTTGTTGGGCAGCGACCCCGCGCCGTCGGGCGCCAAAGATAGATAGCGCGAGCCGAGGATGGTCGTCACCCGGATTGAGGCTTTCGAATCCTTACCCAGGGCAACACTATTCTTGATTTTCAGGCCGGCTTCGACGTGGTCGCCGACCAGTTTCATACTGGTGACCTCGCCCACCGGGATTCCGGCCACCGTGATGGGGTTGCCCGGCCGCAGCGATGCCGCCTGCAGGAATTCGGCGGTGTAGTGCCGATAGCCGGCACCGAACGTGTGGATCGCCAGCATGGTTCCGATCAGCACGGCGACCACCGCCACCGCGATCGAACCGAGCCACGTCTTGCTGTAACTCTCCAGCGGACGTCTGCGGATCCGCTGCCACCTGGTCATATCACTCATCGCCGACATTCCTGCATCTCGGTGTGTGCATGGCCCGGTTACCGGGGGTGGCAGCGTTGACGATGATCGGCACGACGTCGTTGAGACCGGGGAAGAATCCGAAGATGTTGACGTCGCACAGGTAGGCGTTGCCGTAGGCGCCCTGGTTGGAGATCCGCGTCAGGCCTTTGAGCAGCAGCGGCACGTTGTCGCCGAAGAACGCCACCTGCGGTTCGATATTCAGCACATGCCGGGTGACTCCGGGTTGGCGGTCGATGAACTGACGCAGCGCCGGGTAGTCGTCACGGGCAGCCTTGGCCAGATTGCCCATCATCCGTGCCACCGAACCCATCGAGGCCTGCAACTCCGGTCGCCGCTGGTCGAGGGCAGCGACCACCTCTCGGGTCTGGGTAATCACACCGTCGAGGTTGTCGTTCTGCGCGGCGAGGTTGACGACCACCTTATTGAGGTTGGTGATCACATCACCGAGTGCCTGATCTCGTCCGGCGAACGTTTCGGTGAGAGTTGAGGTTTGGGAGATCAGCGTGGTAATCGAGGCGGTGTCGCCCTGCAGCGACTCCAGGACGCCCTTGGTCAGATTGTCGGCGTCGCGCGGGTTGAGCAGGCTAAACAGCGGCTCGTAGCCATTGAGCAGCGCGGTGACGTCAAACGACGGGTCGGTCCGCTCGACGGGGATGGTGCTACCGGGCGGGACCTGAGCGTGGCTCCCGTCTTTTCCAAGTGACAGCCCAAGGTAACGCTGCCCGACGATATTCTGATACGTCACCGACGCCACGGTGTTGCCGAACAGGTGCTGCTCCTGCTGCACCACGAAAGAGACTTTTGCGAGTTTGCCTGTAAGTTCAACCTTTTCGACTCGGCCCACTCGAACACCGGCCATCCGGACGTCATCGCCCTCCCGCAGCCCGTACACGTCGGTGAACATTGCCGAATACGGTTCGGTGTCGCCCGCGACGTCGCGGCGCAGGCTCGAATACACCAGCCACGTCAATACCACGGCGATCACCATGAATAGGGACAGGCCGATCAAGGGGCCGCGAAATCTCACTTGGCCTCCCCGCTCGCCGGGGGATGAACCAGCGACACCGTGGTGCCGCGGGCAACAGGTCCCAACAACAGTTCGGTGGCGGCGGTGGCAGGTCGACCGGTGATGACGCCCAACATGGTCCGCTCGTAGTCGCTGCCGACCGGACCGACATTGCCACCGAAGGATGACGGGGCCACTGATCCCGGCGCCGGCGGTCCCAGCAGGGGTGGCGGGGGGACAGGCCCGTGCGCCGGCGGAGCCGGATCGGGTTCGTCGGGGTTGACACCGGTCCGGATCGGTGGTGACGGGGGCGTGAACGGCGGAAGTGGCGGATTGCGGTCTTCGAGGCTGGGATTAGGGATCGTCATCGGCGGGCCGACCACTACCAGATTGCCGTCCGGGCCCACCACCGTGCCCGGCGGTGGCGCCAGACTCTTGGGTGGCTGATAGTTCTGCGGGAGAAGCGATTCCGGCAGAGCAGGCTTGTTCGGCACCAGTGGCGCGGTGAAGCAGCTAGGTCCCTTCAGTTCACCGTAGTGTGGACAATCGGCGCGGGAGTAGGCGAAGGTCTGACTAAACGAAAGCCGGGCTCTCATGTTGCCCACCCCCAATTGGGGGTCCCAGACCTCTTCCATGAACTTCCTGGCCAGATTGTTCAGCTTGACCACCGCGGGCAGAAAGTTGTTGGAGCGCATTGCTAGCACGCCAACCACCGGTGTGAGTTCAGAAGAGATTCGGATGAGCTGGTCCATATGGTGGTCGAAGGAGTCGTGCACGGTTCCCAGCGTGGATCGCGCGTCGCCGAGCAGCCCGGTCAGTTGTCCCCGCGTTTCGGCGAAGGTCTGCATCGGCCCGACCGCCTCGTGCAACGCGTCGAGCAGATCGGGCGCGGTCGCCTGCAGTCCCTGCGTCGCGTCGAGCAACGCCGACACCGTCGACGGCCCAGCGTCGGTGCTGACGATCGAATTCAGTTCGTCGATAACACGAGTCAGCTGCTTGCCGCTGCGTAGCAGCGCCGGCCGACGGTGGTCGGTGGCCGCTCCGAGCGCCGCCAAAATGCCCACCGACCTGTCCTCCCGGCCGCGACCGGTGGCGGCGAGCAGGTCACGCAACTTGCTGATGGTGGTTTGGAACAACACCGTCGGCAGGTTCTTGTCCTCCTGGATATGCGCACCCGGTCGGATGATCGGTCCGGGTCCATTGCCGACCAGTTGAACCGACGATACGGCGAACACGTTGCTGGGTACTACGCGTGCGGTTACCGCAGCCGGAATCGACTTGGCGTAACCGGGTTTCAAGTTGATGTGGACAAAGTTGGGTCTGCCGTGTTCGGCGGGCACCACGTCGTCGACCATGCCGACGAGCACCCCGTGGTACTTGACGTCCGATTTCTGCGGCAGGCCGTCACCTACGTTGACCAGATCGGCCACAACCGGGACGTAGTTGTCGAGGCGTCCGGTTGATTTGAACAGCAGCCCGGCGGTGACAAGCGAGGCGACCACCACCACCGCCAGACCGCAGCCGAACAGCTGCCGGTCTGACGGTCCGCGCCCGTCGACGTCAAATGAGTTGGCGTTCAAGCTAACCACCGAACCTAGCGCCGGAGTCGACTCCCCACAACGCCATGGTGAGCAGCATGTTGACCATGATCATTACGGTGATGCTGGCCCGCATACCGTGCCCGGCCGCGACCCCAACACCCTCGGGGCCACCACTGGCATAGAAGCCGAAGTAGCACTGCACGGTCGAGGCGATCCAGACGAAAATGATCGCCTTGAACAACGAATAGATGATGTCCTTGCCGTCCAGCATCAACGCGAAGTAATGCAGGTAGGACCCCGTGGATCCGCCGCTGCTTATCTGGACGACTACCTGAGTGGTCAGGTAACCGATGGCCAGACACGCCGCGTACAGCGGAATCATCGCGATCACGGAAGCGATCAGACGGGTGGTCACCAGGTACGGAATCGGCCGGATCGCAATCGATTCCATGGCATCGATCTCTTCGGCGATCCGCATCGATCCCAGCTGCGCAGTGAATCGGCAACCGCCCTGCATCGCGAACGCCATCGCCGCCATCAGCGGCGCCAACTCCCTGGTGTTGACTAACGACGAAATGAAACCGGTCGCCGGTCCCAGGCCAAGCAGGTCGAGGAAATTGTAACCCTCGATGCCGACCAGGGCGCCAACGGTCACGCCGAGAACAACGGCAACGCCGGCGGTGCCGCCACCTACCACGATCGAGCCATTGCCCCAGGTGATGTTTGAGAGCAGGCGAAGAAACTCGCCGTTGTAGTGGCGCAGGGTAAGTGGGATGGCAGCCAGTGCCCGAACGAAGAAGACCAGCATGTGTCCCAACCGCTCGATCGGCTTGATCGACCGGCGGTAGAGCCGGAGCAGGCGCGCGCTGACCGGCGCAAAGGGCAGATAGGGAGAAGCGGTCACGTCACAGCCCTGTCCTGGGCGACAGCATGATGTAAAGCTGGCTGATGGCGACGTTGACGATCATCAGCAGCAGGATCGATTCGACGACGGCCGCGTTCACCGAATTGGCGACGCCCGTCGGACCCCCCTTGGTGGACAGTCCTTTCTGCGCCGACACGATCGCCACAATCGCACCGAAGATGACCGCCTTGAGCAGCGCCAGGATCATGTCACCAGTGGTGGCGAACGACGCGAAGGTCGCGACGAAGCTGCCGGGTGCGCCGTTCTGGAAGTACACGTTGAACATGTAGCTGGCGAAGAAGCCTACGAAGCAGACGACGCCGGTGAGCGCGACGCCGATCATGATGGCGGCGGCGAAGCGGGGTACCACCAAACGGCGGATCACCGATACACCCATCACCTCCATGGCGTCGGTCTCTTCGCGCATTGTTCGGGAACCCAGGTCGGCGGTAATGGCTGAGCCGACGGCAGCCGCCATTAACACCGCCGCCACCAGGGAAGCGCCCTGCCGGATGACCGCGAGCCCGCTGGCCGCGCCGGCCAGCGACGTGGCACCCACCTGCCCGGCCAGCAGCGCGAACTGGATGGACAGCGTCACGCTGATCGGCAGCGACACCAGGATCGTCGGCAATACGGCAGTGCCGGCCATGAACGCGCCTTGGCGCACGAACTCCTGCCATTGAAATCGCCGGCTGAACAGATCTCTGAAGAACCATTCGACTGTGCGCACCCCGAGAACGAACTGCTCGCCGACGGTGCGCAGCGAGGCGACCGGGTGCCGATCGACGTAGCCGTAGCCCCAGTCCTTGATGGCCTCGACGCCCTCGTCAGGGCGTTCGTTGCGCACATCGGGTTCTGGGTGCGTGGTCATATCAGCGCGACCGGCGGCCGTTCGAGCAAACGCAGCATGTATTCAATCACAACCCGAAACCGATTTTCATCGACACTCTCCCCACCATCGAATTCGATCAGTGCCGAGCAGAAGGATTGGTTCCGTTGGCGGAACCACCATTTACATGGGCGCCAACGTACCCATAATTCTGCAGGTTAATAGAGTTTCGGGGTATGACGGTAGCCTACTTGATAGGCACTTTCAATAGTGTAGAGTCACCCATCTACCGTGCATGCGGAGATTGCGATGTCGTGTTCACTATTAGACACACGAGGGTGACGGCATGTCCTCAGCAAATACCGAGTCGTTGCGGGACAGGCGACGCGCCCAGTTGTTGCTACAGATCCAGCACACCGCGCACGAGCTATTCGCCGAGCGCGGGTTCGACGCAGTGACCACCGAGGACATCGCTTCTGCCGCCGGGATTTCGATCAGCACCTATTTTCGGCACGCGCCGACAAAGGAAGGTCTGCTGATCGATCCGGTCCGGGATGCCATCAGCGAGATCGTTATGTCCTACAGTGCCCGGCCGGCAGGGCAGTCAGCCGTCGAAGCGTTGATCGACCTCTTCGTCGAACACGCCAAGATCGCCAGCGAAGTCAATTTAGATACCTGGCAGCGGGCCGTCGCGACTGCGCCGCACCTGCTGAAGAAGACGGCACTGGTAAGCGAAGACGATTACCGCAAGTTCGTCGAGCACGTCGCTGCCCGAATGGGCGTCGACGCGTCGGCCGACATCCGCCCGGCACTGCTGGTCCACACCAGCCTGGCGACCATCCGGTTCGTCATCGACCGCTGGTTGACCGCGACGGACTTCCCAAGCCCGCCGATGTACGTGGAGATGGAGCACGCGTTGCGGTTGACCTTAGCTGGCTTCGAATAATTATCACGTTGTCCCACAAGCGTTTTGGCCCGATTGCTTTTAAGCATCTATTTCTCCGACTCGTCGTTTATTCGTCGTTTGCTGTGGCCCTTTGACCTGTTCCAAGGCGTTCCGTAACCGCGCGCAGGCGTCCCGCGGGGAGAGCGCGAGGCGGGTTTGGCCGGCGAGCTAGTTCTGCCATTCGGCCCCTGTGGGCGCCTTCGCGAACAGGTCGCGCGAGGCGTGGAGGTCGAACCACGTCGCGGTGTTGGAGGCGGCGAAGGCGGGAAACGTGGGCACCGAGGTACGGGAAACGTGGGCACCGAGGTATTGGTCAGCAAGGCCGGCCACGTCCGCGTTGATCCCGCCCTCGCTGGTGGGTGGATCAATTTCTTTGCTGGTCAGCGTTGTCGGCCGGCCGAAAATAAAAGGTCAGAGGGCTAAACACCCTCTGACCTGTGGGGTGAGTGACGGGACTCGAACCCGCGACATTCAGGATCACAACCTGACGCTCTACCAACTGAACTACACCCACCACGACCGCTGGCCGACCCAACGAACAAGCGGCGACGTCGATATTAACCGCTCGGGTGCTCGTCGGCCGAATCGTTTCCCGCCGGTGCGTCGGCTGCGGTCTCAAGACTCGCGACGGCCATCGCGATTTCGCTGGTGGAAGGCCCGGGCTGGGGCACAAAAGCGGTGCGACGGTAGTACTGCAGTTCCCGGATGGATTCGTGGATATCGGCCAGGGCCCGGTGCGCGAGCCCCTTGGGGGGCTGCCCGAAGTAGATCCGCGGGTACCAGCGCCGACAGAGTTCCTTGATCGAGCTGACGTCGATCATCCGGTAATGCAGGAAAGAATCCAGGGTCGGCATGTCGCGGGCGATGAAGGAGCGGTCGGTGGCGATCGAGTTACCGGCCAGCGGCGCGGTCTTGGGCTGCTTGACATGTTCGTGGATGTAGTCGAGCACCATGGCCTCGGCGGTGGCGACGTCGACAGCCGAGGCCTTGACCTCGTCGGTCAGGCCGGATCGTGCATGCATCTCCTTGACCACATCGATCATCGAGGACAACGCGGCCTCCTCGGCGTGGATCACCACGTCGATGCCCTCGCCCAGAATGTTCAGATCGGCGTCGGTGACCAAGGCGGCAATTTCGATCAACTTGTCCGAGCCCAGGTCCAGCCCGGTCATCTCGCAGTCGATCCACACCATTTCGTCGCGCACAGCGCACACACTAAGCCCACATCAAGGCCGCGCGCTGCTCGGACCCGTCCGGGACCAGGCAAGTAGTGTGAGCCGCGTTGCTTTCAACGGCACGGGAAGGACGCGGCACGATGAGCGCTGAATCGGCAGAGACCCCCGCCAAGACAATCGCCGCAGGTTACGCCCTCGAAGGTCAGGCCTTGGAGTTGGGCACGGTGGTGGTCGACGGGCAAGCCGACCCGACCGCCCAGGTTCGCATCCCGCTGGCCACGGTGAACCGGCACGGCCTGGTGGCCGGGGCCACCGGAACCGGCAAGACCAAGACGCTGCAGCTGATCGCCGAACAGCTCAGCGCGGCGGGAGTGCCGGTGTTCATGGCCGACGTGAAGGGTGACCTGTCCGGACTGTCGCGCCCCGGCGAGCGCACCGACCGGACCGCTGCACGCGCCAAGGACACCGGGGACAACTGGGAGCCGCAGGGATTCCCGGTCGAGTTCCTGTCGCTCGGGACCGGCGGAATCGGGGTGCCGGTACGCGCCACTGTCGACAGCTTCGGGCCGGTGCTCTTGTCGAAAGTGTTGGGGCTCAACGCGACTCAAGAGTCGACGTTAGGGTTGATCTTCCACTGGGCCAAAGACAAGCGTCCGCTGGTCACTCTGGGGCAGTTGCGCGACACTATCAGCTACCTGACCAGCGAGGAGGGCAAAGCCGACCTCAAGTCGCTAGGCGGGGTGTCGTCGACGACGGCGGGCGTCATCCTGCGGGCGTTGGTGAATCTTGAAGGCGAAGGCGGCGATACGTTCTTCGGCGAGCCCAAGCTCGACCCCCAAGATCTGCTGCGCACCGACAACCAGGGCCACGGCATCATCTCTTTGCTCGAATTCAGCGGTCAATCGGTGCGTCCGGTCATCTTCTCGACCTTCCTGATGTGGTTGCTGGCTGACCTTTTCACTCAGCTTGATGAGGTCGGGGATATCGACAAACCCAAACTGGTGTTCTTCTTCGACGAGGCGCACCTGCTGTTCTCCGACGCGTCTAAGGCTTTCCTCGAACAAGTCGAGCAAACGGTCAAGCTGATTCGCTCCAAGGGCGTCGGGGTGTTCTTCTGCACCCAGCTGCCCACCGATCTACCCAATGACGTGTTGTCTCAGTTGGGTGCCCGCATCCAGCACGCGCTACGCGCATTCACCCCCGACGACCAGAAGGCGCTCAGCAAGACGGTCCGCACCTACCCGAAAACCGATGTCTATGACCTGGAGTCGGCGCTGACGTCGTTGGGTATCGGCGAGGCCGTGGTCACGGTGCTGTCGGAAAAGGGCGCGCCCACCCCGGTCGCGTGGACCCGCATGCGGGTGCCCAGGTCGCTGATGGCGGCCATCGGCACAGACGCCGTCACTGCCGCGGCCAAGGAGAGCCAGTTGCAGGCCAAGTACGGCCAGACGGTCGAGCAGCCCACCGAGCCGCCACCCGCGGTTCCCTCGGGCGCACAACCGCCTTCGGTTCCAGGATCTGATTTACCGCCCGTGCCAACGGATTACGAGCTGCCGCCGATGCCGGCGCCCGCCGAGCCCAAGGGCCCCCCGGTGTGGAAAGAGGTGCTGAATAGTCGGGCGGTGACGAGCGGCATCAACACCGTGTTGCGCGAATGGATGAAAAGCGGCCGCCGGAAGCGTTAACGGGCTGCCGCGCTATCCGCCGCCGAGCTTCTTATAGAAGGCCCCGACGATCGGCGCCACGATGGCCCGGGGGGCGTAGCCGCTTGCCACCGACATCGCCTTGGACGTCAGACCCGGAACAATCCGCATCTTGTTGCGCTCCAAGGCATCCAGCGACACTTGGGCGGTGTGCTCGGTGGAGATCCAGAGGAAATCGGGCACCAGTTTCTCCACCAGCGAGCGTTCGTCGCCTTCGGGCAGGTCGGTTCGCACCGGTCCGGGGGCTAGTAGCGTGACGTGCACTCCGTGCTTGCGTACCTCGCCGCGCAGGGACTCGCTGAAGGTGTTCGCGAAGGCCTTGGTCGCGGCATACGTTGCGTTGTAGGGAATTGGCGAATTCCCGGCGGCCGAGCCGGAAATCAGGATGCCACCGGCCTTGCGTTCGATCATGCCGGGTAGTACGGCAAGCGTAAGGTCATGCACGGCAACGGCATTCAATTGCACCTGGGCTTTCTCGCCGGCCGGATCCAGCTCCGCGACCGGCCCAAACGTCGCGGTGCCGGCGTTGGCGCACAGGATTGAGATAGGCCTGCTGGTCAGCTCGTCGCACAGCTTCGCGCGTTCGGTCGGGTCGGCAAGATCGGCCGGACGCACCTCGACGGCGACGCGGTACTTGTCCACCAGGCGCGCGGCCAGGGCGGTCAGCAGTTCCTCGCGCCGCGCGGTGATGATCAGGCTGTGGCCGCGCGCGGCCAGCTCGCTGGCCAGCGCCTCGCCGATGTTCTGCGACGCGCCGGTGACTACCGCGCGGGCGTCGGGACTGGGTGCGGGAATCGGCATGACGACGATCGTAGACAGTGCGCGGGGATGGCCGGGCGCGCCGGGTCGCTGCCAATGTGAATAGGCTGCCGAGCATGGCTGACCCGGGGCTCGGTACTCCCACGCGTTCTCGAGTATGGGCCTGGGCATTGTGGGATTGCGGTCAAACCGGTCTTAGCGCCATCACGGCAACCTTCGTCTTCTCCGTGTATCTGACCCACAGCGTGGGCGTCGGCGCGCCGCTGGGCGCTACGCCAATCAGCTGGTTGGAGCGGGCCGCAGCCTCCGCCGGAGTGACGATCGCGGTATTGGCGCCCCTTGTCGGGGTATGGGTGCAGTCGCCGCATCGGCGGCGAGTGGCCCTGGCCTTGCTAACCAGTATGGCGGTGGCGCTGACCTGCTCGATGTTCCTGATCCGCGACGAACCTGGATACTTTTTCGTCGGCTTGGTGTTGTTGGCGGCGACCGCCGCCTGCGGTGACCTGGCCAGTGTCCCGTACAACGCGATGCTGCGTCAGTTGTCGACGCCGGCAACGGCCGGCCGGATCTCGGGATTCGGCTATGCGGCGGGCTACGTCGGCACCGTCGTGCTGCTGATCGTGGTCTATCTGGGCTTCATGACGGGTGAGGGCGACCGTCGGGGGCTGCTGCACCTGTCCAATGCCGGGGGCATGAATGTCCGCGCCGCGATGCTGCTGGCTGCGGCATGGATGGCGAGCATGTCGTTGCCGCTGTTGCTGGTGGCACACCGCCTCCCCGATGTCGGTGTGGTCATGCAGCCCGCCACCACCCTGCTGGGCGGTTATCGCAGACTGTGGGCCGACGTCATTTCGGAATGGCGCCGCGACCGCAACCTCGTCTACTTCCTGGTGGGTAGCGCGCTCTTCCGGGACGGACTGGCCACGATATTCGGGGTAGGGGCGGTGCTGGGCGTCAATGTGTACGGCCTCGCCCAGGGGGACGTGCTGATCTTCGGCGTCGCCGCGTGCGTAGTGGCAGCGGTTGGCGCGGTGCTGGGCGGTTTCGTCGACCACCGGGTCGGGTCCAAACCGGTCATCGTCGGTTCCCTGATCGCGATCCTCGCCGCGGGAGTGGCGATGTTGGTGCTGTCGGGGCCGCTGGCTTTCTGGATGTGTGGGCTGACGCTGTGCCTGTTCATCGGACCTTCGCAATCCTCGTCGCGCGCATTGCTGCTCCGAATGGCCCAGCACGGCAAGGAGGGCGTGGCGTTCGGTCTGTACACGATGACGGGTCGCGCGGTGGCATTCCTGGCGCCGTGGCTGTTCTCCGTCTTCGTCGATGTATTCAAGGCGGACCGGGCCGGGCTGGGCGGCATCATCGTGGTGCTCATGGCCGGGCTGCTAGTGACCTTGGTCGTGCGGGTGCCCAGACCCGACTCAGAGCGGAGCGTCGCAGATAGTTAAGCCCTGGCCGGTGCGCTGTCGCACCTGAACCCCGCCCACCGTGACCGAGCAGGTGACGTTGTGGCCGATGTTGACAACGGTGACGCTGGGGGGATGAGTCGACGACGTCGACAGACTGACCTGCTTGGACCAGGGCAACGTCACGTTGAATTCGGTCTGAATCAGGTCGCCGGAGTCAAGGTAGACCACGCTAATCGCACGGCCCTCTCCGGTGACGCTGTAGACCACCGATTGCATCGCGCCCGGCACCGTCGAGGTGTCTGGTGGTGTGGTGCTCGGCGGGGCAGTGGTGCGCGGCGGCCTGCGGGTGGTGGACGGAGGGGCAGTCCGCGTGGTCGGGGGTGCGAAAGTGGTGGTGGGGCTGGACATCGGCGGCAGCGGCTCGAACGCGGTTTGCTGTCGGCCCGACTGGTTGGCAATCACCAGGGCGATGACCAGCCCGATGACGACCAGGACCAGCGTGCCTGCGGTGAGCCACAGCCATCGAGGCGAGCGGGAGGGCGGGGAGTCTGAGGGCGGCTTCTCGTCTGGCGGCGGCCCGTCTTGTTGCCAGTACTGTGGCGGCAACTGTTGGGTCGGAGCGGGTTGGTAGCTGCCCGGGCCCCACGGGGCACTGCTGCCACCGTAGTTATACGGCATGTCGTCGGCGTAGGCCGGATAGTCGACGACCGAATCCTGCGGGTCCTGCGGCCGCGTCGAATGAGACCCCTGTTGCGGGGGACCGTAATTCTGGGGTCTGCGTGGATCGCTCATGCCACTTCGCAGGGTACCTGGGTACGTCGCGGCGGCGCTGAAATGCCAATGGCACCCGTGGGGTGTGAGGAGGTCACCTACTGATCGGCCGCTTTGAGAGCGGCGATCGTCATTGCCCGCATGATGGCGCGGGACCGGACCGCTCGCGCCGATTTGGTGTCTGCGGATTTCATGCTGTGCTGCGTGGAGTTCAGCAGCCCGAACACCGCGTGCGCCATCAGCCGCGCATCGGCTTCGGCGAGCTCGGGGTTCAGTTCACGCAGCACCCCTACCCAGATCTCCACGTACTGGCGTTGAGCCTTGCGCACCTGTCGCTGCGCGGTCGCGGGGAAGTGGGAAAGATCACGATCCTGGATGCGGATGAGATCTGGTTCGCCGAGTGCGAAGTCGAGATGAAAGTCGATCAGTCCGTCCAGGGTGGCGGCCGCGTCGTCGCCGCGGTCCGCGACGGCACGCGCCCCCGCGAGCAGTCGGGCGCTCACTCCCACCAGCAACTCGACGAGCAACGACTCCTTGTTCGGGAAGTGTCGGTAGATCGCCGGACCGCTGACGCCCGCTGCGGCGCCGATATCTTCGAGGCGAACCGCGAGGAAACCTCGTTCGGCGATCAACCGTTCGGCGGCCGCGAGCAATTGCAGCCGCCGGTCGGACTTCAACTGGCTGCGACGATTCGGGGCTTCCCGCCGGCCAGGTTCCCCATCCGGGGCGGACGCTGCCATACCGGCCTCCTGGACATGTCGGTTAATCTTCACTAACCTAGCACCCAATCACCTGCCGGAGGAACCGTGGCAACTCCGCTTTCCTACGAACAGGGTTCGAGCACGCCTGCGCTGCTCGAGACCACCATCGGCACCAATCTTGCAGACACCGCAACCATATTCGCTGATTGCGACGCGCTGGTCGACGTTACGGCGGGGCGGCGCTGGACATACGCCGAGTTCCTGGCCGACGTGCGCCGTTTGGCGGCCGGGCTGCTGCGGGCAGGGATCGCCACGGGTGATCGCATCGGCGTGTGGGCCCCCAACCGCTGGGAGTGGGTGCTGGTCCAGTACGCCGCCGCCGAGATCGGTGCGATCCTAGTGAGCATCAATCCCGCGTACCGTGCCCGCGAATTAACTTATGCGCTAAGGCAATCCGGTGTAGTGATGGTGATAGCTGCGCCGGGTTTCAAGGATGCGGACTATGCTGCGATGCTGGCGGAGACGGCACCGGACTGTCCTGAGCTACGCGACGTAGTGCTCATGGGCAGTCAGCGCTGGGCCGAACTGGCTGAGGCCGACGCCGACGCTGCTCGCTTGCAGGCCATCGCCGCGACCTTGGTGTCCACCGATCCGGTCAATATCCAATACACTTCCGGCACAACGGGATACCCGAAGGGTGTCACCCTCAGCCACCGCAACATCCTCAACAACGGCTACCTGGTTGGCGAGCTGTTGGACTACACCGAGACGGACCGAATCTGCATACCGGTGCCGTTCTACCATTGCTTCGGCTTGGTTCTGGGCAACCTGGCGGCCACCAGCCACGGCGCCTGCATGGTGATCCCGGCGCCGGGTTTCGATCCCGGCGCGACCCTGCGCGCTGTCCAGGACGAACGCTGCACCAGCCTCTACGGTGTGCCGACGATGTTCATCGCCGAACTTGCGCTGCCAGAGTTCGACGCCTACCGGCTCGACAGTCTGCGCACTGGCATCATGGCCGGCGCCACGTGTCCGGTCGAGGTGATGCGCAAGGTGATCGAACGTATGCACATGCCAGGGGTTTCCATCTGCTACGGCATGACCGAGACATCTCCGGTAGCCACGCAGACGCGCACCGACGACCCATTGGAGCGACGGGTGGAAACCGTCGGGCGCGTGGGTCCGCACCTGGAGATCAAGATGGTGGATCCGGCGGGTGCGACGGTGCCTCGGGGTGTGGCCGGAGAGTTCTGCACGCGCGGCTACTCGGTGATGTCGGGTTACTGGAATGAGCCGGATAAGACCGCCGAGGTCCTCGACGCGGACGGATGGATGCACACTGGCGACCTGGCGTCAATGGACGCAGAAGGATACGTGCGCATCACCGGACGAATCAAGGACATCGTCGTGCGCGGGGGCGAGAACATCTCGCCGCGCGAGATCGAGGAGTTCCTGCACACCCATCCCGACGTCGTCGATGGGCACGTCATCGGGGTACCTGACGAACGCTACGGTGAGGAACTGATGGCAGTGGTCAAGTTGCGCGAAGGGTCGGCTGAGCTGACCGTGGAGCGGTTGCGCGAATTCTGTCTGGGCCGCATCGCCCGGTTCAAGATCCCGCGCTATGTATGGATTGTCGACGAGTTTCCGATGACCGTCACAGGCAAGGTTCGCAAGGTCGAGATGCGTGCGCAAGCGATCGAGTACCTGGCCGGTGAGCAATAGCCCCGCGTGGTCCGGCCTCCCTGGACCTGTCGCTATGCAGATGGTATTCTCACTATCCAGTTAATGATTATTAACTCAAATCGTGAGACGGGGCGGCAATGGACAAAGTGGTGGCGACCGCTGCGGAAGCAGTCGCTGACATAACTGACGGGTCGTCACTGGCCGTCGGCGGATTCGGGCTGTGTGGTATCCCCGAGGCGTTGATCGCTGCGTTGGCCGACAGTGGGGTGACCGATCTGGAGACGGTGTCCAACAATTGTGGCGTCGACGGAATCGGGTTGGGAGTGTTGCTGGCACACAAGCGAATTCGCCGGACCGTTTCATCCTATGTGGGGGAGAACAAGGAATTCGCCCGGCAGTTCTTATCCGGTGAACTCGAAGTCGAGCTGACCCCTCAGGGCACACTGGCCGAACGGTTGCGTGCTGGCGGCCTGGGCATTCCCGGCTTCTACACTCCGGCCGGGGTCGGCACTCAGATCGCCGACGGTGGGCTGCCCTGGCGCTACGACGCGTCCGGCGAGGTAGCTGTGGTGTCGCCACCCAAGGAGACCCGCGAATTCGACGGCATCACTTACGTTCTCGAGCGGGGAATCCGCACCGACTTCGCGTTGGTGCACGCCTGGAAGGGCGACCGGCACGGCAACCTGGTGTATCGCTACGCCGCCGGCAACTTCAACCCCGAGTGCGCGCCGGCGGGCCGCATCACCATCGCCGAGGTCGAGGAGTTGGTCGAGCCCGGCGAGATCGACCCGGCCACGGTGCACACGCCGGGCGTTTTCGTGCAGCGCGTCGTGCATGTTCCTAATCCAGAGAAGCGGATTGAGAAAGAGACGGTGCGATGACCGCGGCGACGACGATGCAGAGCGTTGCGATGAGGAGGAGTGCCGTCATATGGGCGGCGACGACGATGCAGAGCGTTGCGATGAGGAGGAGTGCCGTCATATGGGCGGCGACGACGATGCAGAGCGTTGCGATGAGGAGGAGTGCCGTCATATGGGCGCGACGACGATGCAGAGCGTTGCGATGAGGAGGAGTGCCGTCATATGAGCTGGAGCAGAGACGGGATGGCTGCCCGGGTGGCATCAGAGTTTGAGGATGGCCAGTACGTCAACCTCGGCATCGGCATGCCCACCCTGATCCCTAACCACCTTCCCGAGGGCATTCATGTAGTCCTGCACTCGGAGAACGGGATCCTCGGCGTCGGCCCCTACCCGCGCCCCGAGGACGTCGACGCCGACTTGATCAACGCTGGCAAGGAGACGGTCACCACGCTGCCGGGTGCGTCATTCTTCGGCTCCTCGACGTCATTCGGCATCATCCGCGGCGGCCATCTCGATGTGGCAGTCCTTGGGGCCATGCAGGTTTCGGTGGCCGGCGATCTTGCAAATTGGATGATCCCGGGCAAGATGGTCAAAGGCATGGGCGGGGCGATGGATCTCGTGCATGGCGCCCGCAAGGTGATTGTGATGATGGAACATGCTGCCAGGGACGGCAGCCCGAAGATCCTCGAGCGATGCACCCTGCCGCTCACCGGCGTGGGCTGCGTCAACCGGATCGTCACCGAGCTGGCAGTGATCGACGTCCGCGACGACGGACTGCACCTGGTCGAGACCGCTCCCGATGTGTCGGTTGAAGAGGTGCTGTCCAAAACCCAACCACCACTGAATCTTTCGGGTCTGGTGACTCGATGACCACAACTATCGCGCCGTCGTTCGCTGACGAACACCGCCGGTTGGTCGCCGAACTCAACGACAAGCTGGCCGCCGCCGCACTTGGCGGCAACGAGAAAGCCCGGGAACGCCACGTCAGCCGCGGCAAGCTGCTGCCCCGCGATCGGGTGGACCGGCTACTCGACCCGGGTAGCCCGTTTTTGGAACTGTCCGCGTTGGCCGCTAACGGCATGTACGACGACGAATCCCCGGGTGCGGGGATCATCACCGGAATCGGGCGGGTGTCTGGCCGCGAATGCGTGATCGTCGCCAACGACGCGACGGTCAAGGGTGGCACTTACTACCCAGTCACGGTGAAGAAGCATCTGCGTGCGCAAGAGGTCGCACTGCAGAATCTGCTGCCGTGCATTTACCTGGTCGACTCCGGCGGTGCATTCCTGCCGAAACAAGACGAAGTGTTCCCGGACCGCGAACACTTCGGCCGGATCTTCTACAACCAGGCGACCATGAGCGCCAAGGGAATTCCGCAAGTAGCCGCGGTGCTCGGCTCGTGCACGGCGGGCGGTGCCTACGTGCCGGCAATGAGCGACGAAGCCGTCATCGTGCGCGAGCAGGGCACGATTTTCCTGGGAGGCCCGCCGCTGGTGAAGGCAGCCACCGGGGAAATCGTCACAGCCGAGGAACTCGGCGGCGGCGACCTGCACTCGCGGGTCTCGGGCGTTACCGACCATCTGGCCGAGGACGACGAGGACGCGCTGCGCATCGTCCGCAAGATCGCCGCCACATTCGGGCCACGCGAACCGGCGCAGTGGGACATCAGCCCCTACGCCGAGCCCGGCTGCGCACAGACCGAGCTTTACGACGTGGTGCCCCCGGACCCGCGGGTGCCCTACGACGTGCACGAGGTAATCGTGCGGTTGGTCGATGGAGGTGAATTCAGTGAATTCAAGGCCAACTACGGCAAATCTCTGGTAACCACGTTCGCGCGTATACACGGACATCCGGTGGGCATCATCGCCAACAACGGGGTGCTGTTCAGCGAATCCGCGCTCAAGGGAGCGCATTTCATCGAGTTGTGTGACAAGCGCAAGATTCCGCTGCTGTTCCTGCAGAACATCGCCGGATTTATGGTCGGCCGCGACTACGAGGCGGGCGGTATCGCGAAGAACGGCGCGAAAATGGTCACTGCCGTGGCCTGTGCCCGGGTGCCGAAGCTGACCGTGGTGATCGGTGGGTCCTATGGTGCGGGCAACTATTCGATGTGCGGGCGGGCGTACTCGCCGCGCTTCTTGTGGATGTGGCCCAATGCCCGGATTTCGGTGATGGGTGGTGAGCAGGCGGCGTCGGTGCTGGCGACCGTGCGGGGCGAGCAGCTTTCGGCGTCCGGCAAGCCGTGGTCTCCCGGGGACGAGGAGGCGTTCAAAGCGCCGATCCGCGCGCAATACGAGAATCAGGGCAATCCGTACTATTCCACCGCCCGGCTGTGGGATGACGGCATCATCGACCCTGCCGATACTAGAACCGTTGTTGGGCTTGCTCTTTCACTGTGTGCGCATAGTCCGCTCGAATCGGTTTCCTACGGCGTCTTCCGGATGTGACAGATGTTTGACACCGTCTTAGTGGCCAACCGCGGCGAGATCGCGGTTCGGGTGATCCGGACTCTGCGTCGGATGAACATTCGGTCGGTCGCCGTCTACAGCGACGCTGACGCCGGTGCTCGCCACGTCGCGGAGGCCGACACGGCCGTGCGGCTGGGTCCCGCGCCGGCCCGGGAAAGTTACCTTGACATCGCCAAGGTGATTGACGCCGCGCAGCGTTCCGGGGCGCAAGCGATCCATCCCGGATACGGGTTCCTCTCCGAGAACGCCGATTTCGCTGCGGCGTGCGACCGCGCTGGTGTGGTGTTCCTGGGTCCGCCCGCACATGCCATCGAAGTGATGGGTGACAAGATCGCCGCCAAGAACGCGGTCGCTGCCTTCGACGTGCCGGTGGTCCCCGGCATCGCGCGGCGCGGGCTGACCGATGACGAACTCGTCGCGGCTGCCGCCGAGGTGGGCTACCCGGTGCTGGTGAAGCCGTCCGCTGGCGGTGGCGGCAAAGGTATGCGGATGGTGGAGGACCCGGCGCGCCTGAGCGATGCTCTTATCAGTGCCCGCCGCGAAGCGAGCTCCGCTTTCGGTGACGACACTCTGTTCCTAGAGCGTTTTGTGTTGCAGCCCAGGCACATTGAGGTGCAAATCATTGCCGACAAGCACGGCAGCGTGGTCCATCTCGGGGAACGCGAGTGTAGCCTGCAACGGCGTCATCAGAAGGTGATCGAGGAAGCACCCTCGCCGCTGCTGGACGCGGCAACCCGGGCGCGCATCGGTGCCGCGGCGTGCGATACCGCGCGCAGCGTCGACTACGTCGGTGCCGGCACGGTGGAGTTCATCGTCTCCGGCGACCGTCCCGACGAGTTTTTCTTCATGGAGATGAACACCCGGCTGCAGGTGGAACACCCGGTCACCGAAGCGGTCACCGGACTCGACCTCGTTGAGTGGCAATTGCGGGTCGCTGCCGGGGAGAAACTGGGCTTCGCGCAGGACGACGTCGAGCTGACTGGTCATGCGATCGAGGCGCGGGTGTATGCAGAGGATCCCGCCCGCGGATTCCTGCCCACCGGCGGCCGGGTTCTCCATGTGATCGAACCGTCCGGACCCGGTGTCCGCGTTGACTCTTCGTTGCAGGCGAATACGGTAATAGGCAGCGACTACGACCCGATGCTGAGCAAGGTGATCGCCCACGGCGCCGATCGCGCCCAGGCGCTGGCGCGCCTGGACCAGGCGCTCTCGCATACCGCCGTGTTGGGTGTGCAGACCAACGTCGAGTTCCTGCGTTTCCTGCTGGCCGACGAACGGGTGCAGGCAGGTGACCTCGACACCGCGCTCTTAGACGAGCGGTTGGCCGACTTTGCCCCGTCGCCCGCGCCCGACGACGTGTTCGCCGCCTCTGGACTCTACGTCCAATCGGTGCTGTCGCGGCGCGCCGGCGACGATCTGTGGGCGGCACCAAGCGGTTGGCGGGTGGGTGGCGCCACGGCACCTGTCCGCACGGCGATGGGGACGGCGTTGCGGACCGAGACAGTGTCCGTGCGCGGTGTGCCCTCGGCGGCCACCGTGCAGATTGGTACCGGCGAAACTAGCAGTGCTAGTGCAGAACTCAAGCAAAATCGGCTGACGGTGACGCTGGATGGTGTACGGCGCGATTACCGCTTGGCCGAGGCCGACGGGCACCTGTGGATCGCCGACGAACGCGGCACTTGGCACATCCGCGAGGCCGAGGAGCACAAGATCCATCGCGCCGCGGGGGAGCGGCCCGCCGAGGTGGTCAGCCCGATGCCGGGCAGCGTCATCGCGGTGCAGGTCGAATCCGGGGCTCAGGTGTCCGAGGGTGACGTGGTGGTGGTGGTGGAGGCGATGAAGATGGAACACTCTCTGGCCGCACCGATTTCGGGCCGAGTGGAGGTGCTGGTCGGTGTCGGCGATCAGGTGAAGGTCGAACAAGTGCTCGCGCGACTGATACCGGAGACAGAACAAGAAGAAGGCAAGGGTTGAGGATTATGACGACGACCATTCCCGCCGGGACGTTACCCAAGGAATACGAGGACCTACGCGATACGGTGGCTGATTTCGCGCGCTCTGTGGTGGCGCCGGTGTCGGCGAAACATGATGAAGAACACAGCTTTCCGTACGAGGTTGTCGCGAAGATGGGCGAGATGGGCCTGTTCGGCCTGCCGTTCCCGGAAGAGTACGGCGGTATGGGTGGCGACTACTTCGCATTGGCGCTCGCGCTCGAGGAACTCGGCAAGGTCGACCAGTCGGTGGCGATCACGCTGGAAGCGGGTGTGGGGCTGGGCGCGATGCCCGTCTACCGGTTCGGCACCGAGGAGCAGAAAAGCAAATGGTTGCCCGACCTGGTAGCCGGACGCGCACTGGCCGGCTTCGGGCTTACCGAGCCGGGTGCGGGCTCGGACGCGGGTGGCACCCGAACCACCGCCCGGCTGGAGGACGGCGAGTGGATTGTCAATGGCAGCAAGCAGTTCATCACCAACTCCGGCACGGACATCACCACTCTGGTCACCGTCACCGCCGTCACCGGCGAAATCGCCGACGGTAGAAAGGAGATCTCGACGATTATCGTCCCGAACGGCACACCGGGATTCATCGTCGAGCCCGTCTACAACAAGGTCGGATGGAACGCGTCCGACACCCATCCGCTGACTTTCGACGACGCGCGCGTCCCCGAGGAGAACTTGCTTGGCGTCCGCGGTAAGGGTTACGCGAATTTCCTGTCGATCCTGGACGAGGGCCGTATTGCGATCGCTGCGCTGGCCACCGGAGTTGCACAAGGCTGCGTAGACGAGAGCGTGAAATACGCCAAGGAACGGCAGTCGTTCGGCCAGCCGATTGGGTCGTATCAGGCGATCAGTTTCAAGATCGCGCGCATGGAGGCCCGAGCTCACGTGGCGCGCACGGCCTACTACGAGGCGGCAGCAAAGATGTTGGCCGGCAAACCGTTCAAGAAGGAGGCGGCGATCGCGAAGATGGTGTCCTCGGAGGCGGCGATGGACAACGCCCGGGACGCCACTCAGATCCACGGCGGATACGGTTTCATGAACGAGTACCCGGTGGCGCGTCACTACCGCGACAGCAAGATCCTCGAAATCGGTGAGGGCACAACGGAGGTGCAATTGATGTTGATCGCGCGATCTTTGGGCCTGTCATGAGCAGTCCCACCGCGCCCGAAAGTGAATCCGGCGACACAAAGTCGGTGAGTCGCGACGCGGGATTCACAGTCGGCGAAGGGGATGGCAGGAGAATCATCCAGCGCGGTCTGTGGTTCGAGGAGTTCGAGGTCGGTACGACATATCTGCACCGGCCGGGTCGCACCGTTACCGAGGCCGACAACGTACTGTTCACGACGCTGACGATGAACACCCAGTCGCTGCACCTAGATGCGGCGTGGGCGGCCGAGCAGCCCGGCTTTCGCGGTGAGCGCTTGGTGAATTCGATGTTCACACTGTCCACCCTGGTCGGATTGTCGGTGGCACAGCTGACACTGGGGACCATTGTCGCCAACCTCGGTTTCGCCGAAGTGTCGTTCCCGAAGCCTGTTTTTCACGGCGACACCCTCTACGCGGAGACGGTCTGCACCGGCAAGCGAGAGTCGAAAAGCCGCCCCGGCGAGGGCATCGTCACCCTGGAACACACCGGCCGAAATCAGAACGGCGAGGTCGTTGCGCGGGCCGTGCGCACCACGCTGGTGCAGAAGCAGCCGCTGGGGGAATCGTGAGCCTGCGTGAAGCCGGCCCCGGCTGGCTGTTCTGCCCGGCCGATCGTCCTGAGCGTTTCGCCAAAGCCGCCGCTGCCGCCGATGTGGTTATCCTCGACCTCGAAGATGGTGTGGCCGAAGCCGATAAGCCTGCCGCTCGTGCGGCATTGCGGGACAATCCCCTTGATCCGGCGCGGACCGTGGTGCGGATCAACGCCGCGGGCACCGATGACTACACGCGCGATCTGGAGGTTCTGGCCGAGACCGCCTACACCACGGTGATGCTGCCTAAGACCGAGTCGGCGGCTCAGGTGGTCGCGCTCGCACCGCGCGACGTGATCGCGTTGGTGGAGAGCGCGCGCGGTGCCGTGTTCGCCACCGAGATCGCCGCCGCGGAGGGCGTCATCGGAATGATGTGGGGCGCTGAGGATCTCACGGTCTCACTTGGTGGCAGCTCCAGCCGGGGCCCGGACGGCCGCTATCGCGACGTGGACCGGCATGTGCGGTCGACGATATTGCTCGCGGCGTCCGCTTTCGGCCGCCTCGCTCTGGACGCTGTGCACTTGGATATCCGTGATGTTGACGGTCTGCGCGACGAGGCCGTCGACGCCGCCGCGGTCGGCTTCGACGTGACGGTATCCATTCACCCCAGCCAGGTCGCTGTGGTACGCAACGCTTATCGGCCAAGTGAGGACAAGCTGGATTGGGCTCGCAGGGTTCTGGCCGCGGCGAAGACTGAGCGCGGGGTGTTTGCGTTCGAGGGGCAGATGGTGGACTCGCCGGTGCTGCGGCATGCGGAAGTGATGTTGCGCCGGGCTGGGGAATCGGTACCTGACTGACGTGAGCGCGGCATGGGTGTGGGCAATCGCGGCCCTGGTCGAATTCGGCGGCCTGATCGCGGTGGGGGTGCTGCTCATCGTGTCGCGCCGACAACTGGGCGGAGCGCGGCTGGCGTTGCAGCGCCTCCGGGAGACACGGCCTCGGCGTCGTTCCAGGCCGCCTGGAGTGGCACCGCTGGCCATCAAAACCGTATGGCGGACCGCGGATTCGCTGATCAATAAGGGACTCGGCGCCACGGTGCGCAACTCGGTCGAGGACCTCGCGGGATGGGCCCGGGTGGAGCGCCCCGATCTGGCCAGGATGACGGCGGACGGCAATGTGGTGATCGCCTTTTCCGATATCGAGGGTTCGACCGAGCTCAACGAGGAACTCGGCGACCGCGGTTGGGTGAAGCTGCTCGAACGGCATAACAAGCTGATCTACCAGCAGGTCGAGGAGCACGGTGGTCATGTGGTGAAGACCCAGGGCGACGGCTTCATGATCGCCTTCCCAGATCCCGTGAAGGCGGTGCGCTGCAGTATCGCCGTGCAGCGCGCGCTGCAGTCAGATCCCTCGCGCTGGGACCAGATTCGCGTGCGCATCGGCTTGCACATGGGCAGCTCGGTACGGCGCGGAGACGACCTGTTCGGGCGCAACGTCGCGCTGGCTGCGCGGGTAGCCGGCCAGGCCGACGGCGGAGAGATTTTGATCAGCGAGTCGGTGCGGGACGCAATTTCCGGATCCCCCGACATTGTGGTGGGCACCCCACGTGAGGTCGAGCTCAAGGGCTTTCGAGGCAGCCACGAGGTCTACCCGGTGGTCCTAGCGGCCCCGGGCTAGGGGAGTGACGCAACCCGGTCGACCAGCTGGTTTCAGTCCTATAGGCGCCTACTTGCCCCGCCAGCGCAGCACGTCCAGGGCCGCCGCGACACTGACGCTGCATTCCGACAGCGGGCGGGGCAGCAGCTCGTCGGCGCGGGCCAGCCGCCGCAGCAACGTGTTGCGGTGGGTGTACAGGCGTGTCGCCGCACGCGAGGCGTTGCACTGCTCGCCGACGAAAACCCGCACAGCGTCCTGTAATTCGCTGCCGGCTGTTTCGAGGCTACCGAGGGTGTGTCGGACGAATTCGGTCGCACGGTCGGGGTCGGCGGTGAGCAACGCAACCAGCTCGACGTCGGCGAATTGGGCGACTCGTTGCGGTGATCGCAGACGGGCCATCATCTGCTGGGTGGTGAGGGCGTCGAAATGGCTGCGCCGGAATCCGTCGATGTTATCGGCGCACGGCCCGACCGCGACCCGGATATCTGGCATGCTTTCGATCGAATTACGCAGTGCAACAGCATCTATCGCTCTGCTCGGTATCCACACCCAGCGAGTTGCCGTGCTGGCCAGGACGGTCAGTGGTCGTGCCGCGGCGGCCTGTCCGAGAGCCTCGGCGGCGGCATCGAGTCGGGCCATGTCGCCGGCGGGGTCATCGCTCCAGATAACAGCCGCAATGTGCGGGCCGGTGAGGGCGTACCCCAGGCGCGCTTCGGCTCGGGTTCGGGCGATGGGAGCCCCGTCCAGGATTAGCGCCACCGTCTCCCGTCGTTCGGCGTGCGTTCCGCGGGTCAGATCGTCGCGCTCGGATTCGATCCGCGCGGCGATATCGGCCAGTGTCGCGTCGATGAATGCGCTGATCGAGCGTGAACACACGTCGAGCATTTCGTGCAGCTCGGTGGGATCCGACGTCAACTCGAACGCGATCTCCATCAGCCGGCGCCATGCGACGCCCTGGCCGATCCGGTAGGCGTCCAGGGTGTAGGGCGTAAGTCCGCGGCGGGCTACCTCGCGCGCGATGTTCAGCGGCTCGGGCTCGGTGTTGGGCGGCACCGGTGCGCCGGGATCGCGCACGTTGGCCGCGCCCCAGAAGTACATGTTGGCCCGGTTGCTGCGGCCGACCGCCGCCGCCAGTTCGGGATCTGCGGCGATGGTGGGACTGGCCGCCAGGACTTCGGCGTCGAGTTCTTCCAGCCATTCCGCGCGAGGGTTCAGGCTGATCTGTGCGCACTGCCGAATCAGCTCTCTGACCGGGTCCGACGGGCGTTTCCATGACATTTAGCGATGGTAATGTTTTGGTGCAAATTGCACCATAAAGATCGAAAATTGGTCCTATCTTATCTTGGTTTCGGTGCTCGTCCTGGCGACCATGATTTCAACAAACTCACTGAGGAGTCAGGATCATGTCCCGCACATCCGCACCCGTAGCCACCGATATCGAGCACGTCGACGTCCTGATCGTTGGAGCAGGAATCTCCGGCATCGGCGCCGCGTACTACCTGCAGCGCGAGCACCCTAACCGCAGCTACGCGATCCTCGAGGCGCGCGGCGCCTCCGGCGGCACTTGGGATCTGTTCCGTTACCCCGGCATTCGTTCGGACTCCGACCTGCACACGTTCGGTTACGAATTCAAGCCATGGCGCGACGAGGCCGCCATCGCCACCGCCGACAAGATCCTGGCCTACCTGCGTGAGACCGCGACCGAGAATGGCATCGACCGCAAAGTGCGCTTCCACCACAAGGTGCATGGCGCGGCCTGGTCGAGCGGTGAGGCGCGCTGGGTCGTCGACATCGAACGGACCGACATCGGGCAGCGGACCCAGATCAGTGCCAATTGGCTGTTCTGCGCCGGCGGCTACTACCGCTACGACGAGGGTTACACGCCGCACTTCGAGGGGCGGGAGCGCTTCGCCGGGCAGATCGTGCACCCGCAGCGTTGGCCCGAGGATCTCGACTACACCGGCAAGAAGGTGGTCATCATCGGCAGCGGCGCCACCGCCGTAACCCTGCTACCGGCGATGGCAGCGCGCGCCGGCCACGTGACCATGTTGCAACGCTCGCCGACCTACATCATGCCGGTGCCGTCCAAGGACGCCGTCGCGAACATGGCTCAGAAACTGCTTGGGGCCGAGCGCGGATACGCGCTGGCCCGCCGCAAGAACATCCTTAAGCAGCGCGCGGTGTACCAGTTTTGCCAGACGTACCCGACCCTGGCTAAGAGGATCATTCGAGAAGTCAACGCCAGGCGCCTGCCGAAGGACTACCCCGTCGACGAGCACTTCAGCCCCGCCTACAACCCGTGGGATCAGCGGCTGTGCGCGGTTCCCGACTCCGATCTGTTCAAGGCGATTCGCAACGGTAGCGCGTCTGTCGTGACCGATCGCATCGCGACTTTCACCGAGACTGGGCTCATGCTGGAGTCTGGTCGCGAACTGGATGCCGACATCATCATCACCGCAACGGGTTTAAACCTGCAAGCGTTCGGTGGCATGTCGCTCACGGTGGACGACGAACCAGTGAATCTGTCAGACCGGTTGGCCTACAAGGGAATGATGCTCTCGGGCGTGCCGAACTTCGCCTACGCGATCGGATACACGAACTCCTCGTGGACGCTGAAAGTCGGGCTGCTGTGCGAACACTTCTGCCGGCTGCTATCCCATATGGACGCACAAGGCTGCGACACCGCCTGCCCGGTTGTCGACGACCCTGACATGGAAACCCGCCCCCTGCTTGACTTTTCGGCGGGCTACGTGCAGCGGGCGGTCGACGAGCTGCCCCGACAGGGCGCCCGTCGGCCGTGGCTGACGTCGATGAGCTATCACGCCGACGTGAAGCTGCTGCGCAACGACAGCGTCGTCGACTCGGCGTTGCGGCTGACCGCCTCCAAAGCTAAGAGTGACGTCGAGTTGGTCTCAGCCTGAAGGCTTCCACCAACACCGGGGCGTCAATCGACGTCACGCGGAACGAACCTGACGAACGGAAGCCGTCGCCCGACCGCCCGAAAGTCGGCATCGGAACCGTCGACGGCGAATCCCATCAAGCGTGGCAGGAGATGCTTGGCCGCCAAGCGATGTCGCGCAGCGTAGTTCGCGAAGACGTCTTCCCCCTCGTCGTCGGTTAACGGCACCGCTCGGACCAGGATTGTCCGTCTGCCAACTTGGATGGTCACATCGGGGACCTGAACAATATTGCGGTACCAGGCCGCAGTGGGCCCCCACCCTGACGCGACGACGAAGCTGTCGTCCGCAGGGTCGTGCGCCACCACCTCAAGTACGGTTTGGCGCCGCTTGCCGGTCACTCGTCCGATGTGATTCAGCAACACCAGACGCGCGCCGAACAGCCACCCGAGATGGAGCCGGTATGCGTAGATTGGTATCCGGAACAGCAGGCGAGTCAGCCCAGCGGGTGGATTGACGTTTCTGACTACCTTCACGATCGCTTCCTTTCATTCCGTGCGGCAATCGCCGGGTGGCGGGACCGCGGGCGGTGATCGCACCTGCGTTGGCGTTTCACGCTTGTCACATCGGGTAGTCGGGCAAGTCGATGTTGTCGCGCAGGCTGCGCGAGACGAGAAACTCGCCGAGGGGATCGAAGTTCATCGCCCGCATCACCAGATGGCGAAACCGGATCCCCAGCTGTGTCTTCGTGGCGAAGACCGGAATCAGTTGCTGTGCACTGGCTTGCCGGGCCTTGACGATAGGGCGCATTCGCGTCTGGTATGCCTGGAAGGCGCGCTGGTGGTCGCCCTGAGCGGCCAAGAGCTCACCAGCCAGAACGTAAGCCTCGGCGATCGCGAGTCCAGTGCCTTCACCGGCGAGCAGCGAGACGCAGCCGGCTGCATCTCCGAGCAAGGCCACGCGGCCGTGCCACCAACGGTTCAGGCGAATCTGGCTCACCACATCGAAATAGAGGTCTTCGGCAGCGTCTACGGCGGCCAAGATTTGCTTGCATTCCCAGCCGGAGTCACCGAACTCACGCCATAACAACGACTTTCGTGCTTCCAGCTCTTCTGGAAGGTTGCTGTCGGGCGAGCGGAACACGAAGAGAAACATGGTGCGATCGTCGCGCAACGTGAATCGTCCCACGGAGCGACCCGGACGGCTGTAGGTCACATACACCAGTTCGTCGCGGGGCCGGTATCCCTCGACGACGCACGCAGCTACCAAACAGCCCAGATAATGCGCTGGTTGCGAATCAGGTCCCGACATCAACCGGCGGACGTTGGAGTGCAGGCCGTCCGCGCCGATGAGCAAGTCAAAAGTACGCGCGCCGGCATGGGCGAAGCTCAGCTCGACACCGTCCGTTTGTTGACCGATCTCGGTGATGGTGTCACCAAATATCGTTTCGACGCCTCCTCCGATCGTGGCGTAGATGATCGCCGCCAGGTCACCACGAGCCAGGCTGGTGAGTTCGCCGCCGACGGCTCGCCGCAAGCCATCAAGGCCCAGATCTGCCTCAATTTGGCCATCGGGACCGACGGAGCGCACCGATTGGACCTGATAGCCGGCGTCGCGGATGGTTGCCTCCAGGCCCATACGTTTCGCGATGCGGTAACCCACGCCCCAGAAATCGATCACATAACCGCCGGTGCGAAGTTGCTGCGCGTGTTCGATCAAGGTCGGTTCATGACCGATGCGGTGCAGCCAGTAGGCGAGCGCTGGGCCGGCCACACCGGCACCGCTGATCGCAACCTTCATGCGGGACCACCTCCGCCCTGGCGTCAACGGACGGCTTGTGCCGAAATGCGCCGGCGCCTGCGCATACCATAGCACTATGCAATAGTTGCATTAGGAATTAATAGTGTCGGCGAAGTCCGCGTGGACTGCTGTTGCAGCTAACGAACCGTAGGCCGCGCCGAGGCTATGACGATGCGTTCATGTGCCGACTATGGGCACACACCGCGCGAGGGGCTGTCGACGCACTTCTGAACTTGCAGAGAATACGTGGTGGTCGGCGTCGCCGGATCACCGCAACCACCCGCTGCTTTGGTCGACGTGATGGAGCCGGCCAGGCTCGTCGACGAGAACGCGTAGACCAGGTCGGCGGCGGCTTTGCTGCCGTCCGGGCACGTCCAGGCCGACGAGTCGGCGCGGCTAATCGTCCACGAGCCACCTGGGGCCTTGTCGATCGGGGCGCCCCAGGTCTTTGGCGTCGACACCCAGCCTGTGCAATTCCCCGCGGGGTTGCAACTGGTGTTCAGGATCAGAATCCCGCCAAGCGGGTGCGAGCGCGACCCGTCAACCGCGGCTTGGTAGTGGCCGTTGAGGCTATCGTCGGCCGCAGCGGGGCCCGCTAACGCGGCCGCGCAACAAGCCAGGACGCCAACAAGCCCGGTCGGGATCCGAAAGTCGCGCATGGGGATTGATGATCGCAGATGTCTGCTGCGGAGTGAAGTGTCAGAAGTTCATGCCCGAGTACATGATCCTGCCCGGATCGTATTTCTGTCGAACCGTACTGAGCCGGGAAAGGTTCGCGCCAAAATACCGTGACGGCGGCTGGTTGGCCTCGATGTAGTTCACGTAGCCGCCGGCCGAATATGGTTGCACCGCCTGGTGCGCGGTATTGAGCCAACCTGTTGCCGCGGAAGGGGAACCGGACGTTTCGACATACCACTGCACCATTGCGGCGTGCCGCCGGTAGGGGAATGCGGTGGCATTGGGGGCCACCGTGGCCAGTGCACCGTCGAGCGCGTGCATGATCACTAGGCCCCGGCCCGCCCCGCGCGGGAAGGCGTCGAACGCCGACGCGATGCCCTTTGCCGCGGCGGCGTTGAGTGCCGGGAAGACGTCGGATCCCCCCACATAGCCCAGCGGTGACGGGTTGAGGTTCTCCACCGCCAGATACTTCACCAGGTCCAGATAGTTGAACGTGTGGTGGTCGGTGCCGGTGGGTTGTACGCCGACGGCCGAAACAATCGCGCCCGCAACGTTGTTGCCGGACCCAGCCGGTGAGGTTGCCATGATCCGGCACTGCGTGCCCATCGCGTCGGCAGTCGCGTCGGCCAGTGCCCAGAACCTCTTGTCGACAGTGCGCAGCCAGTTCTGCCAACCGACCAGCACCTGTGCGAATGCTTGAGACGGAAAGTTGAGGTTGACGACGTCGACGTCTTCAGTCGGGAAGGTGGCGTACGTCAGCGACGTCGTCACGCCGAAATTGCCGCCACCACCGCCGCGCAACGCCCAGAACAAGTCGGGGTTGCTGCTGTTGGACGCGGTGACGGTCTGGCCGTTCGGTAGCACTACCGTCGCCGATGTCAACTGGTCACAGAGCAGGCCGGCATGTCGGGAATGGGCGCCGATACCGCCGCCCAACGTGTGTCCCCCGGCCCCGACCGACGGGCAGGTGCCCGTCGGCAGCCCCCGTCCGTTGGCGGCCAGCGCCTCATGCATGGCCAATAGATGGGTCGCGGGCGTCACTGTGACCTGCCCGCTAGCGCCGTCATACTTGATGTCTCCGGGCAGCCCCCGCAGATCCAGCACCAACGCTCCGTCGGCCGTGGACGCGCCTGTGTAGGAGTGCCCACCGCTGCGCGCGGCCACCTTGAGGTTGCGGGCGGCAGCGAAGGCCATCGCCTTCTGCACGTCGGCAGCCGAGGTCACGGTGACGACGGCCGCCGGAGTCGAAGCGTTGTAGTTAGTGTTGAAAACCTGTTTGGCAGAGCCGAATTGACCACTGTCCGGGCCGATCACCTGCCCGCCGATCGCGCCGGACAGGGTATTCCAGTCGGTTGCGTTCGGGACGGCACTGACCCGTCCGGTACCAAACAGTGCGCCCGCCGCCACCGCGCCGGCTGCACCGCGCAGGAAGGCCTGCCGCGAGAACTCACGACGTGGATGCCCGGGTACCGTCATGCCCGCAGTGTGGGTTACACGAGGTGAAAAACCGCTGTGGTGCCTACCGTGTCGCGGTATTGGTGACGAATTGTGACCCGCGGTCGGCGGTCATCGGCCGCTGAGTTGGATCGCTTTGACGATGAGTAACAGCGCCCCGACCACCAGGTACGAACGCAGCGCGATCATCCCGAGGCGGGTGCCAGGGGACCAGGTCACCGGCTCGAGCAAGGTCAGTGGTGGCATGCGCCAGGTGGCGCGGTCGACGGGTCGGGCGGGTGCTGGCGGTGGGACGGGCGTGGGTCGGCCGCGACTCATCCAGCGCAGCGTTGGGACGGCGGCCGCCGCGAGGATGAGTAGAGCCACGGCCAGGTAGCCGGTGACCGCGACAACGTCGAGATCGCGGAACATGGTGGTGGCCATCAGGATCCCCGACAGCAGCAGTAGCGTTCCGACGATCAGGCCGGCAACCCAGTTGAGCCAGGGCCGATTCACCCACGGCCCCAACACTTGCCGGTCGTTGCACAGCAGCAGCAGGAAAACGCTGGCGCTGGGTAACAACAGGCCCGCCAGGGCCTGCACTGCGGTGGTGATCAATCCCAGCGGAGCGCCGGGGATAAGGACGATCACCGCGGCCAACACCACCATCGCGGTGTAGGACAGGTAGAACTGCTTGGCATCGGCAAACCCGCGGTGCAGCGAATGCTTCAGGCCGAACACATCGCCGAAGGCATAGCTGGTGGCCAGGGTGACCGCGGCGGCACCGATGATCGAAGCATCCATCAGCACGATGGCAAAGAACGAACCCAGCGCGTCGCTGTGCCGGCCGAGCAGGTGCGCGATGGCGCCGGCATCGGTGAAATTGCCCACGGTGTCGGTAGAGCGTGCGGCCCAGTCGCCGGTCATCACCAGGGCCGCGGCGCCGACGATGACGACGAAGGCTCCCAGCACGGTGTCGGCGCGTTCGTAGGCCATGAACCTGGGGGTGATGCGTTTGTCGACGACATTGGACTGCTGGAAGAACAGCTGCCAGGGGGCCACGGTGGTCCCAACCATGGCGATGATAAGCAGCACTGCGTCTGAGGTTGCTCCACCCGAAATGGTGGGAACTACAAAAGATTTTGCGGCATGAGCCCACTGCGGATGAGACATCAACAGCATAGGGATCTGCAGCAGGGTGATCGCGATGAAGACGAACATGGCCCGCTCCCAGCGCCGAAAGCTGCCGGTGGCCATGATGACGACTAACACCACCGCGGATATCGGCACGGCGACGTACTTGGAGACGCCGATGTAGTCGGCTGCCAGACCGATTCCGATGAATTCGGTGACGATGGTCAAAAAGTTCAGCAGGAACAGATCGCCAACGGAAAACCACCCCCATCCGCGGCCGAAGCGTTCGTTGATCAAACGGGCGTGTCCGACTCCGGTGACCGCGCCGAGCCGGACCACCATCTCCTGATTGACGATGAGGACCGGAATGAGCAGCAGCAGCACCCACAGCAACGAGTAGCCGTAGTTCTGGCCCGCCTGGGCGTAGGTGGCCACCCCGCCGGCGTCGTTGTCACCGACCATCACGATGATGCCGGGTCCGACGATGGCCAGCAGCGTCAGCAACCGGGTCTTCCACGTCCTGGGCAGGTTGGCGTCACTCACGCTGACGCGCCCGAAAGCACCTTCGATATCGCCCAGGTGCGCTGAGTCCAATACCGCACTGCGCGGGACGTGTTCGACGTGACCGGTGGGCGCTGTCTCGGCGCTTATGGTCTTGTCGGGAATCGAAGTCACAGTTCACCTCCCGGCGAATTCGCGTGGGGCTGGGTGCTGTCGCGCAACGGACGGGGGGCGGGTTCGCGCCGGCGCCAGTCTTCGGGGATGGTCGCCTCCAACACGTCGTCCACGGTGACCACTCCGAGCACGCGGTCCTGCTCGTCGACCACGGGGATGGAGTAGAGGTTGAAGTCGGCCATCAGCAGCGCGATGTCGGTAAGGTCGGCTTCTGCGCTGACGCACACTGGATCCGAATCCATCAGTGGTCCAACGCTTTCGCCGGGGTCGGTCTGAAGCAAAGTGATCACCGATACCACACCGATCAGGCGGCGGTCCTCATCGAGGATGTGCACCTTAACCAACGCCTCCGGTTGGATGGTGCGCGCACTCGCGATCAGCGACAGCGCCACGCCGGCAGTTGAGGTGGCGGCGCACGAGACGAAGTCGACGTTCATCAACCCGCCCGCGCTGTCAGGGTTGAACCCCATCAACGTGATGACCTTGGTGCGCTGCGGGCCGGGCATCAGGTCCAACACGCGACGTCGTCGTGACTGGCGCAGGTCGGCGATCGCATCGGCGGCGTCGTCGGCGCGCATCCGGCCCAGCAGTGCTGCGACCTCGTCATCACGCATGTCGTTCAACAGCCGGCTTGCCTTCTCGGGGTCCAACTCTTCGAACACGTCGGCTTCCAGCTCCGGGTCGCTTCGGACCCGGTCGAGAATTTCGCCGCCCTCAGCCTTGTCGGCATCCTCGAGCAGGTCGGCGATCTCGGCGGGCTTAAACCCTCCGACTCGTCCCCAGTGACGGCGTATCGCGTCGCTACGGACGTGGCCGATCAGCGGTTCGAACGCTTTCCAGTCGCGTGCCGCGTGGCCGCCGGGGCTCTTGATTAGTCCGAACAGCCGCGGCGGGCGCCGGGTGTCCAGCCGCGTCAAGATCCAATCGCCGCCCGATTGTTCGAGGGTGACGTCGTAGGCGTGGACCAACTCCACGGCGGCCACGTCGATCAACCGGTGGCCAAGCACGTCGGCGCGCAGCAGTACCTCGCCATCGCGGCGCTCGAAACGACGAAGGTCGACCTTGTTCTTGGCCAATACAACCTGTCGCGGGGCAAATTCGTGAAAGGCCTTGCGGCCGATGAACACCGACCGTCCACCGACTCCGGCCACGATGCCGGTCACCAGCGGGTACTCGTCGGCGCCACGGAGTCGCACGATGACGTCCTCGACGCGGCCGACCACCTCGCCGGAGCGGGCTAGCACCGGTCCACGCAGCAGCTCAGAGAGGTGAATGCGGGCACGCCCGTCGCTAGGGGCGGGCGTCTGGTCTGATGTGCTCACGTAAGCTCTCCTGAATGATGCTGCGGGACTAGCCATTTAGATTCGCACTATCCGGCCGCCGGCGGCCGGCCCAGAATGCGAGGACGAAAACCGTAGGTGGGCATGCTTGCGAACTCGTCGTCAGCCGCGTCCCCGATCCCACCCAACGGCATGCCGGGAATCCCCATCGGTCCCATGTCTTCCATCACCATGGGAGTCGCGCCCAGGCTTCGGTACGCACCCGCGCCCATCTGAGTAGTCGCCATGGGAACGGCGTTGATTGTTGCCCCGGCTCCGGCCCACGCGGGGGGTACCGAGAGAGACCCCACGAGGTTCGCCCGCCCCAGCTGTGCTGCGGCCGTCGGCAGGCCGGCACTGGCTGTCTCCATCGCTGCGCTGCTTGCTGCGATCGAAGGCGCTGCGGCGGCGGCGCCCGGCGGGTTTGTCAGGTAACTGAAGGCAGTGACGGTGTCGATCATCGACGTCGGATTCGTCAGCCCACTGGTGGTAAATCCATTCGAGATGTTCGCAACCGAGGCGTTATTGAGGAAGCTGCCCACCAACGATCCGTTACTTCCGTCCAGGAAGTTCATCACCCCGGCGAGCCCGGTGGTGGAGGTGTTGGTATTGGGCGCGATCCCGAGCCACTCAGCCAGGCTGGACGTCGCGGAGGCTGAGTTGCTCGACGCCGTCGAGACATTGGCGGCCTGCGCGACGGCGTTGCTCTGCCCGGCCACGCCATCGGTCGCGGTGGTGGACTGCGGCGAGGTGAACGGAGTCAATTGTGTGGCCGTGTTCGAGGCGCTCGCGTAGCCGTTCATAGCGGTGGCGTCTTGCGCCCACATCTCCGCGTATTGGGCCTCGGTGGTCGCAATCGCCGCGGTGTTCTGCCCGAAAAGATTCGTGGCCATAAGGTTTGACAGTTGGGCTCGGTTGGCCGCGATGGCGGCAGGGGGGATCGTCATGGCAAACGCTGTCTCGTACGCGGCTGCGGCGGCGTTCGCCTGATTACCGGCCTGCTCGGCCTGGGCCGCCGTGGCGCCCAGCCACTGGAGGTAGGGCGTGACCGCAGCCAGCATCATCGTGGACGACGGACCAAACCAGCTTTCGTCTGTCAGGGCCGAGATTGCTGACTCATAAGATGCTGCGGCGGAACGCATTTCAGCGGCAATTTGGTTCCACGAGGAGCCCGCGGCCAGCATGGATGCTGACCCGGGACCCGTGTACATCCGGGCGGAGTTAATTTCCGGTGGTAGCACCGCGAAATCGATCATGATATTTCCTTTGAGGTCTCGTTAACCGGCGGCCGGCGGACGTGGCATTACGACTGGACGGAAGCCGTATTTGGGAATGGCACGCCTGACGCGTCTGCCGGTGCCCACCATCGGGCCGGCGTAGGCGCCCGGTCCGCCCGGTCCTCCCGCGCTTGACCCGATATCACCGAGACCGGTGGCGGGCAAGGCAGTTCCAGCGGGGGCAATGTTGGACGCGGACGTCCAACTGGACGGCACCGACAGGCTTCCCACCAAGCGTGCGTCGCCCATCTCAGCTGAGGCACCGGCGCCCAGTCCACTCATTTCTGTCGAACTCAGCGTGGCCGACCGCAGCTCCGCCATTGCCCGGGGGGGCTGCCTCCAACCCAGGCTCGACGCAAGCCTGGGGGTAAAAGCCCGCTACGGTTTGCAGGATGAACTGCGGGTTGAAAGGTCCACCCGCGATCGTACCGTTCAGTAGTGCTGTGCTGGCGAAATTGCCACTCAAGAATGTGCCCAGCGCCGAGTTGTCCGAACCGTTCAGCAGACCGGTAAGTGACGTTGTTACCGATCCGGCGGTCGACCCACCGCCAACGCTGGACGGTACCGACGACAATATCGACTGCGCAGTGCCCGTGGGTGTTTGGGCAGCTTGGGTCACGGCGCTGGCTTGCTCGGCCGGGCCGTCAGGAGTGGTCGTGGACTGCGGTGAGGTGAATGGCATTAACGCCGACGCAACGTCGGAGATGCTGGCGTAGCCGTTCATCGTGGCGGCGTCTTGCGCCCACATCTCCGCGTACTGGGCTTCGGTGGCCGCGATCGCCGGTGTGTTCTGGCCGAAGACGTTCGTGGCCACGAGCATGGCGAGTTCGGCACGGTTGGCCGCAACGGCCACTGGCGGAACCGTCATGGTGAACGCGGTCTCAAACGCGGTCGCTGCCGCGGTCGCCTGGTTGCCGGCCTGCTCGGCCTGAGTTGCCGTGGTGTTCAACCAGTCCAGGTACGGAAGCGCAGCGGCCAGCATCGAAGTCGACGCTGGTCCAAACCAACTCTCCCCGGAGAGCTCAGCGACCACCGAGCCGTAGGAGGATGCTGCGGAACGCATTTCGGTGGCGATGGTGTTCCAGGCCGAGGCGGCGGCCATCATCGGTCCCGACCCGGGGCCGGAATACATTCTGGCCGAGTTAATTTCTGGCGGCAATGCCGCGAAATCGATCACTGGTCCCCCCTCGGGTGCTCAGCGGGCGGCCGCCGCGTTGGACGCTTCGGTAGCTGCATATGATCCGGCGCTGGTCTCCAAAGTGGCCACCAACAGCTGATGCATCGCCGCGGCCTGGGCGCTGATGGACTGAAAAGTCTGGGCGTGCGTGGCGAACTTGGCCGCCGTCAAAATGGACACCTCGTCGGCAGCTGCGGGCATCACGCCGGTCAGCGGCGTCGCCGTGGCGGCGTGCTGGGCTGTCAGCGTCGAGCCGATCTGCTGCAGGCGACCGGCAGCGGCGGCCAGGGATTCGGGCTGTGCAGTGACAAAGGACATCGGATTTCTCCCAACGAATATTGGTGCAGTAGAGATGTTTTGGTCGCTTTTCGTCGCTGTTGGCCGCTCAAATCCGCGCTTAGCGAATCCAACTGTGCATATGTGAGCGGCGCGCATAGTCGACGCGTCGGTTCGCCGAATGGCAGGCGACATCGGGCTTCGCCCAGGTGTTGCTTTACTGCGTGGCTGATTTCCGGCGCACGCCAAGGTGACCCATCGTCGCACTTACGTGCGGAATTGGCCTTCGGGTCAGCCGATTTCGGGTGCGAGGAATAGCCGAGGCGGGCGCAGGGAAACAGTCGCCGGTCTCGGATACGGACTATCGTCGGGACTCATTTTCCGCCTCACCTCCTCACGGCCGCGGCATGCGGGGATGCCAATTTCCTGCACAATGGGGAGATGCTCCCAAGTCTGAAATGCCTGGGCGCGGCACCCCTCTCGTCAGAGCTTTGGCACCACACGGCGTATCCGGCTGGTCGAGCCGGAAGCCACTTGGGCTCAACCCTTAAGCCGGGAAGAGCTGTCCTGACCCGGGGCGTCTTTCGACGTTCGAGGTCAGTGGCCTGTGTCCGTGCAGACGCCTCACCTAGCGAGGTGCTTGCGTAGGCCATGGTGGCACTGTCCGGTTGTCGAGTCAAGCGAGCTGTGGCGCTTGGTCGTCGGAGTTCACCGTATGGCCGCTTGGGCGCCTTCGCGGCGTCAGTCTAGAAGCTCAGATTTGTTCGGTTCTGGCGCTTCAGGATTGGATTTCGGGTCCTGTGGCGGGGCAGGGCGGAAGGGCGGCGGCCGCGTGGCGAGGCAGGTGCCAATCTGCTGTGAGTGTTCTGACAGTTAGCTTCCCGTCATACTCCGTCGACGTATTCGCCGCGTGGCGTGCCATCCGGGCCCCTGGATCGATGAGGCCCGAAAACCCGTCAATGCGAGAGGTTTTGGGAAACACAGAAAGTTGGCATCCCGGCGGTCAATGCGAAAGAGCTATTAGCGTTGTTGGCGTATGAAGCCGGTCGCGGCGTTCGTGACCGATTGAGACGTTCGCGACCGACAGGATCAGCGGCCGGCTGTCAAAGCCCCCACCCATAGTGCGCCTTTTCCGGTCGACGATGCTGGGTTCTCAGTTCTTGGCGGTGGGCATCCCGAGCCCGATCTGCGCGAGCGTCCCGAAAATGGCGGTCAAGACGCCGTTTGACCGCACATTCGGGGACGCTCGCGTGATAGCTCCAGGATGTTCGGCGGGACTGCGCTGGACCCCGCCCAGAACCCTGGCCAGCTCGTAGTGATGCTCAGAGCGCCTGCCGACCATTGCCGCATTCGCCGATCGACGTGACCGCCTGGTTCGCGCCTACAAACGCCCGGTAAAAATTCGGGCATCTGGCACCGCCCGCGCGAGCGGCCCCAGAATGGCGGTCAAGGCGCCGTTCGGCCGCACATTCGGGGACGCTCGCGGGGAAGCTCCGCGCGGAAGAGTTGTCGGCGAAGCCCGGCGAGCGCCACTGTCCAGCTTCCCCGAGCGCCACTGTCCAGCGCCCCCGAGCGCCACTCGAACGTGGGACCTCGAGATTGCCGTCTGCTGACTCCCGCGGTTGCTTGAGAATGCTGCGCCTAGATGCCGAACGCATGCAGACGCCGCTCGGGTCCGCGCTTACAACTACACCGGAGCACCTACTACTACACCGGAGCAGACGAGTCTCGGTCTAGCGCGTCGGCGGTTGCTCGTTAGCTTCCGCAAGAAGGAGGCGATGAATAAACGATGGATCGATCTATTCAGTCAGGCTAAATACACCCTCTGACCAGTGCCCCCGGCACGACTCGAACGTGCGACCTAGGGATTAGAAGGCCCTTGCTCTATCCACCTGAGCTACGGAGGCAATGCGCAGGTCAGTGTAGCCAACCGCGAAAAATGAAGCGGCACAGGCGACACAACCGATGGAATATGCGTTTAGACAGACTGTAGATCGGTTATGGTGTGAGCCTCGACACACGTACAACATCGGCCGGTCATCGGTCGTTAACCGCAACGAGGCGTGTGCCTGACGTCGAGGGGTGGGCTCTGTTATGTACATGGCCAGTGTGACTTCGCGGTGCTCGCGCGCGAGCGCCGAGGTGTTGCGCCAGGGCGCGCAGCTCGCGGCTGACGCCAAGGACACCTACCGGGCGGGCGCATTCTTGCTGCGCGGATCCCCTTTCGCAGTGGGGTGGGTCGCCGGCTGGTTGGCCACCGAATTCCCGCCGCACGTCGTCACCGGGCACGCGTTGACCCGGGTCGCGCCGCCGTCGATCAACCGGGTGGGTGCCAGCTGGGCCGCCCAGCGTGCCGGCGAGGCGCTGAACGCCGCACTTGAGCATGCCTTCGGGGCTGACTTCCGTGACCAGGTTTCTCACCCGACTACCAACCGATCGGTGTTGCCGCGGCGTGGCCTGCTGCTCAAGCCCAAGCCCGGCCCGCATCGCCGCTATGCGGCCAAGACGTCGAATATTTCCTACGGTCCCGGCGGTAACGAGCACCTGCTGGACGTCTGGCGCCGTTCCGACCTGGCCCCCGGGCATCGGGCACCGGTGCTGATCCAGGTGCCCGGCGGCGCGTGGAGCGTCAACGGCAAGCGCCCGCAGGCCTACACGTTGATGAGCCGGATGGTCGAACTCGGCTGGATCTGCGTATCGATCAACTACAGCAAGAGCCCGCGCGCCAAGTTCCCCGCCCACATAATCGACGTCAAGCGGGCCATCGCCTGGGTCCGTGAGAACATCGGCGACTACGGCGGCGACTCTGACTTCATCGCCATCACCGGCGGCTCGGCGGGTGGCCATCTTGCCTCGCTCGCCGCGCTGACCCCGAACGATCCGATGTTTCAGCCGGGCTTCGAGCGTGCCGACACCACCGTCCAGGCAGTTGCGCCTTACTACGGCGTCTACGACTTCACCGACTTCGACAACATGCACGAGATGATGCTGCCCTTCTTGGAGCAGTTCGTGATGAAGGCCCGCTTCGAAGAGGAGCCGGAACGCTTCGTCGCCGCATCGCCGATCTCCTACGTGCACAGTGAGGCCCCGCCATTTTTCGTGCTGCACGGTGAGCGTGACGAACTGGTGCCCAACGGACAGGCCAGAGCGTTCTGCGCGGCATTGCGCGGTGCCGGAGCGGCCACAGTCACCTACGCCGAGCTGGCCAACGCGCATCACGCGTTCGACATCACCCCGACGGTCCGGTCCCGGCTTGCCGCTGACGCCGTCGCCGACTTCCTTGGTGTGGTCTACGCCCGTCGGGACAGCGCCGAGCTGAGCTCGTTCGCATTGACGGCCTCCCCGGCCAGCTGATCTAGGTCGCGTCGCAGGGTCAACCGCGCACAGCCGATCCTCACTTTCACCACCGGATGAACCGGACTAGCGTTGGGTGGGCATTGTGGGTCACTGGGCTGAGAGCAGGAGGGTCGATCAGCGGTGATGTGTCGAGGTGTCCGGCGCCCGGAGGGTTGTAACCATGGCTGAGTCCGGCGGCGCGCTCGGGTTGTCGGACGAACTGGGACCCGTCGACTATCTGTTGCACCGGGGGGAGGCGAATCCGCGGACGCGCTCGGGAATCATGGCGCTGGAGCTGCTGGACACCACCCCCGATTGGGACCGCTTCCGCACCCGCTTCGAGCACGCCTCCCGAAAGGTGTTGCGGCTGCGGCAAAAAGTGGTGGTGCCCACCCTGCCGACAGCCGCGCCGCGCTGGGTGGTCGACCCCGATTTCAACCTTGATTTCCACGTGCGGCGGGTCCGCGTCACCGAACCGGGTACGCTGCGCGAGGTCTTCGACTTGGCCGAGGTGATGCTGCAGTCGCCGCTGGACATTTCGCGTCCGCTGTGGACGGCGACGTTGGTCGAGGGCCTGCCGGACGGCAAGGCCGCGACACTGCTGCACCTGAGCCACGCGGTCACCGACGGGGTGGGCAGCGTCGAGATGTTCGCCGAAATCTACGACCTGGAGCGCGACCCGCCGGAGCGGCCGGAGCCGCCGCAACCCATCCCGCAGGATCTGAGCCCCAACGACCTCATGCGCGAAGGCTTCAACCACCTGCCCATCGCGATCGTCGGTAGCGCACTGGGGGCGCTCTCCGGGGCGGTGTCCGCGGCCGGACGGGCGGTACTGGACCCGGTGTCCACCATCTCGGGCATCGTCGGTTACGCCACTTCCGGTGCGCGCGTACTTAATCGGGCTGCCGAACCTTCGCCGCTGCTGCGACGGCGCAGCCTAACCAGTCGCACCGAGGCTATCGACATCCGGCTTTCCGATCTGCACAAAGCGGCCAAGGCCGCTGGCGGCTCCATTAACGACGCCTATCTGGCCGGTGTGTGCGGAGCGCTGCGCCGCTACCACGAGGCCCTCGGTGTGCCGATCAAGACTTTGCCGATGGCGGTCCCGGTGAACCTGCGCTCTGAAGGAGACGGCGCCGGCGGCAATAACTTCACCGGTGTCAACCTGGCGGCCCCGATCGGCACCGTGGACCCGGTGGCTCGGATCAAGAAGATCAGAGCACAGATGACCCAGCGTCGCGACGAACCCGCGATGAACATCATCGGGTCCGTCGCGCCGGTGCTTAGTGTGCTGCCGACCGCAGTGCTCGAAGGCATCACCGGCTCGGTGGTGGGTTCAGACGTGCAGGCCAGCAACGTCCCCGTCTATCCGGGCGACACGTACATTGCCGGTGCAAAAGTGTTGCGGCAGTACGGTATCGGTCCGTTGCCCGGCGTGGCGATGATGGTTGTGCTGATCTCCCGCGGTGGCTGGTGCACCATTACCGCGCGCTACGACCGAGCGTCGATACGAAAGGATGACTTGTTCGCGCAGTGCCTGTTGGAGGCTTTCGACGAAATTCTGGCGCTCGCCGGTGATCCGCCGCCACGCGCTGTAGCCGCATCGTTCGTCGCCGGACCGGCGGCGACGCGATCGGTGTCGGGCTCATGAGCGCCGCCGACGAGAAGGACGCGGGTCCGCACTCCAAGGATCTGCGGTTGCCGGGTTCGGTAGCCGAGATCATGGCCAGCCCGCCCGGGCCAAAGGTCGGGGCATTCTTCGACCTGGATGGCACGCTGGTGGCCGGCTTCACCGCGGTGATCCTCACCCAGGAGCGGCTGCGCCGCCGCGACATGGGGGTGGGCGAGCTGCTCAGCATGGTGCAGGGCGCGCTGAATCACTCACTGGGTCGCATCGAGTTCGAGGACCTGATCAGCAAGGCGTCGATGGCCTTGGCCGGACGCTTGCTGACTGACCTGGACGAGATCGGGGAGCGGTTGTTCAACCAGCGCATCGAGTCCCGGATCTACCCCGAGATGCGGGAGCTGGTGCGCGCCCATGTGGCTCGCGGCCACACCGTGGTGCTGAGTTCGTCGGCGCTGACGATCCAGGTCAACCCGGTGGCCCGATTTCTCGGCATCACGAACACGTTGACCAACAAGTTCGAGACCAACGAGGACGGGATCCTCACCGGCAGTGTGTTGAAACCGATCCTGTGGGGGCCGGGCAAAGCTGCTGCAGTGCAACGGTTTGCCGCCGAGCACGACATCGACCTGAAGGACAGCTACTTCTACGCCGACGGCGACGAGGATGTCGCCCTGATGTACTTGGTCGGTAATCCGCGGCCGACCAACCCCGAGGGCAAGATGGCCGCCGTAGCCAAGAAGCGCGGCTGGCCGATCCTGAAGTTCGACAGCCGCGGCGGGGTGGGGCTGCGACGCCAGATCCGTACGTTGGCCGGATTCGGTTCGATGGTGCCGGTGGCCGCCGGCGCGGTTGGGCTGGGCTTGCTGACCCGCAACCGACGGCGCGGAGTGAATTTCTTCACCTCGAATTTCTCCCAACTGTTGCTGACGACCTGCGGCGTGCACCTCAACGTGCTGGGCCGAGAGAACCTGACGGCACAACGTCCGGCGGTATTCATTTTCAACCATCGCAACCAGGTCGATCCGGTCATTTCCGGCGCGCTGGTCAAAGACAACTGGGTGGGTGTAGGCAAGAAAGAATTGGAGCGCGACCCGATCATGGGCACCCTGGGCAAGTTGCTCGACGGGGTGTTCATCGACCGTGACGACGTGAACTCGGCGGTGGAGACCCTGCACGCGGTCGAAGACCGCGCCCGCAACGGCCTGTCCATCGTGATCGCGCCCGAGGGCACCCGGTTGGACACCACCGGAGTGGGGCCGTTCAAGAAGGGGCCGTTCCGGATTGCGATGTCGGCGGGAATCCCCGTTGTTCCCATCGTGATTCGCAACGCCGAGATCATCGCTTCACGCAATTCCACCACACTGAACCCGGGCACGGTCGACGTGGCGGTGTTCCCGCCGATCCCGGTCGACGACTGGACCCTTGACACCCTGCCTGACCGCATCGCCGAGATCCGCCAGCTCTACCTCGATACGCTGGCCGACTGGCCGGTTGGCGAGCTGCCTGAGGTTGATCTGTATTCCGCAAAGAAGCCGGCTAAGAAGGCTCCCGCGAAAAAGGCTGCGGCTAAGAAGGTTCCGGCCAAGAAGGATCCTGCGAGAAAGGCTGCGGCTAAGAAGGTTCCGGCTAAGAAAGCTTCAGCGAAAAAGGCTCCCGCGAAGAAGGCTCCCGCGAAAAAGGCTGCGGCCAAGAAGGCGCCGGCCAAGGCCGCGCCGAAACCTACGCCCGACCTTACCGCGCACGAGTCCACCGTCGAACCCAAAAGCGTTGAGACGCAGCGCTCCAACCCGGATCAGCAGTCGGCTGCCGACTCGCCGGGTGCTAGGCCCTGAGGGCGGCCGTGACCAAGCCGGCCGCCGACACCAGCGCAGTCCTTACCGATGAGGACGCGCTGGTCCTTGCCTCCATGGACACTCCGATCGAGATGGAACTGGTCATGGAGTGGCTGCGCCAGCAGCGTGCACGCTGCCCGGGGACCACGTTCGACGTCCTGAAGCTGCCGGCCGGCAGCGCGCCACCGGGGGCGCTGACCGCTCTGGTGGAAAAGCTCGAAGCCGGTGCGCAACAGCACGAAGACCGCGCGATCGTGCCGGTGCGGGTGTTTTGGCTGCCGGCCGCCAACCGCGGCAAGGTGGCTAAATTGGCCGCGCTACTTCCGGGCCAAGACCCTTACCACCCGAATCAGCGTCAGCAGCGCCGCATCCTGCGTACCGAGCCGTGGCGGGCACGAGTGGTGGCGGGCGAGTCGGCTAAAATGTCTGAACTGCGCCAGCAATGGCACGAGACCACGGTGGCCGAAAGCCCGCAAGAATTCGCCCAGTTCGTCACGCGGCGCGCACTGCTGGCCTTGGCTCGCGCCGAATACCGAATCCTTGGACCGCAATACAAGTCGCCTCGGTTGGTCAAACCGGAGATGTTGGCGTCGGCCCGTTTCCGGTCCGGACTTGAATCCATCCCCGGCGCGACCGTCGAGGAAGCCGGCAAGATGCTCGACGAGCTGGCGACCGGATGGAGCCAGGCGTCGGTGGACGTCATTTCGGTGCTCGGCAAGCTGCTCAGCCGCGGGTTCGACCCGGAGTTTGACTACGACGAATATCAGGTTGCTGCAATGCGTTCCGCGTTGGAAGCGCACCCCGCGGTGATGCTGTTCTCGCATCGGTCCTACATCGACGGTGCGGTTGTCCCGGTGGCGATGCAGGACAACCGATTGCCCCCGGTGCACATGTTCGGCGGCATCAACCTCTCATTCGGGGTGATGGGGCCGCTGATGCGCCGGTCGGGCACCATCTTCATCAGGCGCAATATCGGTGACAACAAGCTGTACAAGTACGTCCTCAAGGAATACGTCGGCTACATCGTCGAAAAGCGATTCAACCTGAGCTGGTCCATCGAGGGCACCCGATCGCGCACCGGAAAGATGCTGCCACCCAAACTCGGTCTGTTGAGCTACGTAGCCGACGCCTACCTGGATGGCCGTAGCGATGACATTCTGCTGCAGGGTGTTTCGATCTGTTTCGACCAGTTGCACGAGATCGCGGAGTACGCGGCCTACGCCCAGGGCGCCGAGAAGACCCCCGAGGGTTTCAGCTGGCTGTACAACTTCATCAAAGCCCAGGGCGAGCGCAACTACGGAAAGATCTACGTCCGCTTCCCCGAAGCGGTCTCCATGCGACAGTACCTCGGCGAGCCGAACGGTCCGCTGGCTCACGACGAGGCCGCCAAACGCCTTGCATTGCAAAAGATGTCATTTGAGGTCGCCTGGCGGATACTGCAGTCGACACCGGTGACCGCGACCGGTTTGGTGTCGGCGTTGCTACTGACCACACGCGGGACGGCGTTGACCCTGGATCAGCTGCACCGCACCCTGCAGGACTCGCTGGACTATCTCGACCGCAAACAGACACCGGTGTCCACCAGCGCGTTGCGGTTGCGCTCGCGAGACGGCGTGCGCGGTGCCGTCGACGCGCTGTCCAATCGGCACCCGGTGACCAGAGTGGATAGTGGCCGAGAACCGGTGTGGTACATCGCGCCCGAGGACGAACACGCGGCGGCTTTCTACCGCAACTCAGTGATTCACGCGTTTCTAGAGACTTCGATTGTCGAACTGGCCTTGGCGCACTCCCGGCACGCCGACGGGGATCGGGTGGAAGCGTTCTGGACGCAGGTGATGCGGCTGCGTGATCTGCTGAAGTTCGACTTCTACTTCGCCGACTCAGCGGCCTTCCGGGCCAACATCGCCGAAGAGATGGCCTGGCATCAGGATTGGGAATCCCACGTCGCCGCCGGCGGGGACAAGATCGAAAAAATTCTTTACGCCAAACGACCGTTGATGTCGGACGCGATGCTGCGGGTGTTCTTCGAGGCCTACGAGATTGTCGCCGATGTACTGCGCGATGCCCCTGCCGACGTTGGTCCCAAGGAGCTGACGGACCTCGCGCTCGGGGTTGGTCGACAATATGTGGCACAGGGCCGGGTCCGCAGCAGCGAATCGGTGTCGACGCTGTTGTTCGCGACCGCACGCCAAGTCGTTGCCGACCAGGACCTGATTGCGCCGGGGCCCGACCTGGCCGCGCGGCGAGAAGCGTTTCGGCGCGAGTTGCGCAACATCCTGCGTGACTTCAACCACGTCGGGAAGATAGCCCGCAATCGGTTCGTCGAGCGAGAGAAAAAAGCGCACCAACAGCGTCTAGGCACACAAATGTAACTGCCCCGGGCTGGCGTCCGGCTTCGCAAAGGTGTTGCGCTCGCAGCTTGTTGACGCAGGACGCTTTGTCCACACTTGTCGATTGCTCCACAGATGGCCCCGACAGTGCGGCTGCGGCCAACGGTTTGTCAGTGATCGCGAGCTGAATGGACCGCAGGTGAAAGCGCCGCCGGGAGCATCCCCCGGCGAACTGGGAAGGAATTGAGCAATGTTCGAAACGTCTCTGACCGTCGTCGGTCACATCGTCAACGATCTGCAGCGCCGCAAGGTCGGCGACCAGGATCTGATCAAGTTTCGGGTGGCCAGCAATTCCCGCCGCCGGACCAGCGACGGCGGGTGGGAGCCGGGCAACTCCCTGTTCATCACCGTGAACTGCTGGGGCCGGTTGGTCACCGGGGTGGGCGCCACGCTAGGCAAAGGCTCGCCGGTGATCGTGGTGGGCCATGTCTACACCAGCGAATACGACGACAAGGACGGTAATCGACGTTCCTCGGTGGAGATGCGGGCGACGTCGGTAGGTCCGGACCTGTCCCGGCTGCGCGTCGAAACGCCGGGTCGCACCGCGGAGGATGTCGCCAGGCTCGCAACGGCGGAGGTGGGCGCAAGCGACAGTGATCTCGTCAGCGCGAATGCCGCCGGATTGGACGGGAATGCGGCCGGGTTGGAACTGCCCGCCGATACCCAAACGAGGAGCCCGCTGCCACTGTCGGCCTAGCGTTGCGCGGCGATGCATAGGATGGTCCGCGGGTATCACGACCGTCTCGAAGACCAGAAAGGCAACACCGCGGCATGGCTGAGTTCATCTACACGATGAAGAAGGTCCGCAAGGCGCACGGCGACAAGGTGATCCTCGACGACGTCACGTTGAGCTTCTACCCCGGCGCCAAGATCGGCGTCGTCGGCCCCAACGGGGCCGGAAAGTCGAGCGTCTTGCGGATCATGGCCGGATTGGACAAGCCGAACAACGGTGACGCCTTCCTGGCCAACGACGCGACGGTCGGCATTCTGCTACAGGAGCCACCGCTCAACGAGGAGAAGACGGTTCGGGGCAACGTCGAAGAAGGCCTAGGCGAGATCAAGGTCAAACTGGACCGCTTCAACGAGGTCGCCGAGCTGATGGCGACCGACTACTCCGATGAACTGATGGAGGAAATGGGCCGGCTGCAGGAGGACCTGGACCACGCCGACGCGTGGGATCTGGATTCCCAGCTGGAGCAGGCGATGGACGCGTTGCGCTGCCCGCCGCCCGACGAGCCGGTCAGCAACCTGTCCGGCGGTGAGCGTCGCCGCGTCGCGCTGTGCAAGCTGCTGCTGTCCAAACCCGACCTGTTGCTGCTCGACGAGCCGACCAACCATCTGGACGCCGAGAGCGTGCAGTGGCTCGAGCAACACCTGGCCAGCTACGCCGGCGCCATCCTGGCCGTCACGCACGACCGCTACTTCCTTGACAACGTCGCCGAATGGATCTTGGAGCTTGACCGCGGCCGCGCCTACCCCTACGAAGGCAACTACTCCACCTATCTGGAGAAGAAGGCCGAGCGCATCGCGGTGCAGGGTCGCAAGGACGCCAAGCTGCAAAAGCGCCTCCAAGAGGAGCTGGCGTGGGTCCGGTCGGGCGCCAAGGCGCGACAGGCCAAGAGCAAGGCGCGCCTGCAGCGCTACGAGGAAATGGCCTCCGAGGCAGAGAAGACGCGCAAACTCGACTTCGAGGAGATCCAGATTCCGGTCGGGCCGCGACTGGGCTCAGTGGTTGTCGAGGTCGAGCACCTCGACAAGGGCTTCGAGGGCCGCACCCTGATCAAGGACCTGTCCTTCACGTTGCCGCGCAACGGCATCGTCGGGGTCATCGGTCCCAACGGCGTCGGCAAGACCACGCTGTTCAAAACCATCGTCGGGCTCGAGGAACCCGACAGCGGCACTGTCAAGGTCGGCGAAACCGTCAAGCTCAGCTACGTCGACCAGTCCCGCTCCGGTATCGACCCGAAGAAAACCGTGTGGCAGGTGGTGTCCGACGGGTTGGACTACATCGAGGTCGGCCAGACCGAGGTGCCATCGCGGGCCTACGTGTCGGCCTTCGGGTTCAAGGGTCCCGATCAGCAGAAACCGGCGGGTGTGCTGTCCGGGGGCGAGCGCAACCGGCTCAACCTGGCCCTGACGCTCAAACAGGGCGGAAACCTGATCCTGCTCGACGAGCCGACCAACGACCTGGACGTCGAGACACTGAGTTCGCTGGAAAACGCGCTGGTCAACTTCCCCGGCTGTGCCGTGGTGATTTCCCACGACCGCTGGTTCCTGGACCGAACCTGCACGCACATCCTGGCCTGGGAAGGCGACGCGGACAACGAGGCCAAGTGGTTCTGGTTCGAAGGCAACTTCGGCGCGTACGAGGAGAACAAGGTGGAGCGCCTCGGCGCCGAAGCGGCGCGGCCGCACCGGGTCACCCACCGCAAGCTGACACGGGACTAGTGTCAGCTCTGCCAACCGCAAGGTAACCGTCGCGAGTGGGGAGCAATCGGAATGACGATCGATCCCGAAGCCAGACTGCAGGCCGCGGCGTGGACCACGTTCACGCGCAGCGAGGACATTCCCGACTGGATATCCAAGGCCTACGCCGACAGCTACCGATCTTCGCAGGATGACGGGTCCCAACCCAGTGCGGCGCCCGCCTCGCCGGTGACACCCGCCATGCTGGCCGCTCAGTACCGGCTCGGCGAGCACCGCCCGGCCGGCGAGAGTCGCGTCGCGGTGTACGCGGTGGACGACCCGGGCGGGTTCGGCCCGGCGCTGCAAGTGGTAACCGAGCACGGCAGCATGCTGATGGATTCGGTCACGGTGCTGCTGCACCGGCTGGGTGTCTTCTACACCGCGATCATGACGCCGGTCTTCGAGGTGCAGCGCAACCCGGCGGGAGACCTGCGCAGCATCCAACCGAAGTCCCCGGACAAATCGCCCTACCACGGCGAGGCGTGGATCCACGTCCAGCTCTCGCCGACGGTCGACCGCAAGGCGCTCGCGGAGGTGCAGGGGCTGCTGCCCAAGGTGCTGGCCGACGTCCAGCGGGTGGCCACCGACGCGGCGGCCATGATCGCCACCCTGGGCGAACTGGCTGCGGTTGTCGACGAAGACCCTGAAGGTCACTACGCCGCACCCGACCGCCACGAGGTCGCCGAGCTGCTGCGCTGGTTGGACGACGGCAATTTTCTGCTGCTGGGCTATCAACCGTGCCGAGTGCAAAACGGCCTCGTCATCGGGGACGGCTCCAGCGGACTGGGCGTGCTACGCGCCCGCAGCGGCACCAGGCCCCGTCTCACCGACGACGACAAGTTGATTGTCTTGGCCCAGGCCGCCGTCGGCAGCTACCTGCGCTATGGCGCCTACCCCTATGCGATCGCCATCCGCGAAAACGTCGACGGCGGTGTGATCGAGCACCGCTTCGTCGGGCTGTTCACTGTCGCCGCCATGAACGCCGACGTGCTGGAAATCCCAATGATCTCGCACCGGGTTCGCGATGCCCTCACCCTGGCTGGCAGCGACCCCAGCCACCCCGGTCAGCTGCTGCTTGACGTCATCCAAACCGTCCCGCGCCCGGAACTTTTCACACTCAGCGCGCACCGCATGCTGAACATGGCCAAGGCCGTGGTCGACATGGGATCACAGCGCCGCGCCCTGCTGTTCCTGCGCGCGGACCGGCTCCAATTCTTCGTCTCGTGCCTGGTGTACGTCCCCCGCGACCGCTACACCACAGCAGTTCGCCTGCAGATTGAGGACATCCTGGTCCGCGAATTCGGCGGGACCCGGCTGGAATTCACCGCCCGGGTCAGCGAATCACCCTGGGCGCTCATGCATTTCATGGTGCGGCTGCCGTCGGAAATCCCGGCGAGCGCAGGCGAAAAGGGCGAAGCCACGCCAGTCGACGTGTCCGAGGCCAACCGCGTCCGCATCCAGGCGCTACTCAGCGAGGCGGCGCGCACCTGGTCGGACCGGCTGATCGCGGCCGCGGCCGCCCTGCCCCAGAGCACCGTTGCAGCCGCCGACGCCGAGCACTACGCGTCCGCATTCTCCGAGGCTTACAAACAGGCCGTCACCCCGGCCCAGGCCATCGACGACATCGCTGTCATCAACGAATTGGTGGACGACACAGTCAAATTGGTGTTCACCGACGAAGGCGAACAGGGACTGGCCCAACTGACCTGGTTCCTGGGCGGGCGCAGCGCGTCGCTAAGCCAGCTGTTGCCGATGCTGCAAAGCATGGGTGTGGTGGTCCTCGAGGAGCGGCCGTTCACCGTTACCCGTCCCGACGGGTTGCCGGTGTGGATCTACCAGTTCAAGATCTCGCCGCACCCCACCATCCCCTTGGCGCCGGCGGGACCCGAGCGGGATGCCACGGCGCGACGCTTCGCCGACGCGGTCACCGCTATCTGGCACGGCCGGGTCGAAGTCGACCGGTTCAACGAGCTGGTCATGCGTGCCGGGCTGACCTGGCAGCAGGTCGCGCTCCTGCGCGCCTACGCAAAGTATCTGCGGCAGGCAAACTTCCCCTACAGCCAGTCCTACATCGAATCTGTTCTCAACGAACACGCCTCCACCGCAAGGTCATTGGTTGCATTGTTCGAGGCACTGTTCAATCCCGCGCAGGGATCGCCGTCCGGTCGCGACGCGCAGGCAGCCGCGGCTGCCGTTGCCACCGACATCGACGCGCTGGTGAGCCTGGACACCGACCGGATCCTGCGCGCGTTCGCCTCCCTGGTACAGGCCACTCTGCGGACCAATTACTTCGTGACGCGCGAAGGTTCAGCCCGGGCCCGAAATGTGTTGGTGCTCAAGCTCGATGCCCAGCTAATCGACGAATTACCGCTGCCGCGGCCCAAGTACGAGATTTTCGTCTACTCGCCGCGCGTCGAAGGCGTGCACCTGCGATTCGGCCCGGTTGCGCGCGGCGGGCTGCGCTGGTCGGACCGCCGCGACGACTTCCGGACCGAGATCCTGGGCCTGGTCAAAGCTCAGGCGGTGAAAAACGCCGTCATCGTCCCGGTCGGGGCCAAGGGCGGCTTCGTGCTGAAACGACCGCCGCTGCCCACCGGGGACCCCACCGCCGACCGCGACGTCACTCGCGCCGAAGGCGTCGCCTGCTACCAGCTGTTCATCTCCGGCCTGCTCGACGTCACCGACAACGTCGACCAGCGCACCGGTGCGGTGAACCCGCCGCTGGGTGTGGTGCGCCGCGACGGCGACGACGCCTACCTGGTGGTCGCCGCCGACAAGGGCACCGCGACCTTCTCCGACATCGCCAACGACGTCGCCAAGGCCTACGGCTTCTGGCTGGGTGACGCGTTCGCCTCCGGCGGATCGGTCGGCTACGACCACAAGGCGATGGGCATCACCGCCAAAGGTGCCTGGGAGGCGGTCAAACGTCACTTCCGCGAGATCGGCGTCGACACTCAGTCCGAGGACTTCACCGTCGTCGGGGTCGGTGACATGAGCGGCGACGTGTTCGGCAACGGCATGCTGCTGTCCAGGCACATCCGGCTGATCGCCGCCTTCGACCACCGGCACGTGTTCCTCGACCCCGACCCCGACGCCGCGACGTCCTGGGCCGAGCGGCGTCGCATGTTCGAACTGCCCCGGTCCAGCTGGGACGACTACGACAAGACGCTGATCAGCGAGGGCGGCGGGGTCTACAGCCGGGACCAGAAGACGATTCCGGTCAGCCCTGAGGTCCGCGCGGCCCTCGGTATCGAGGGGGAGGTCAGCGAATTGCCCCCGCCCAACCTGATTCGCGCGATCCTGCAAGCGCCGGTCGACCTGCTGTTCAACGGCGGGATCGGTACCTACATCAAGGCCGAGAACGAATCCGATGCCGACGTCGGTGACCGCGCCAACGATCCGGTGCGGGTCAACGGAAACCAGGTGCGCGCCAAGGTGATCGGCGAGGGCGGCAACCTAGGTGTGACGGCGTTGGGCCGCGTCGAATTCGACCTGTCCGGCGGCCGGATCAACACCGATGCACTGGACAACTCCGCCGGCGTGGACTGCTCCGACCACGAGGTCAACATAAAGATCCTGATCGACTCACTGGTTACCGCGGGCAAAGTCGGGGTCGACGAGCGAACCGCGCTGCTGGAGTCGATGACCGACGAGGTCGCTCAACTGGTGCTCACCGACAACGAAGACCAGAACGACCTGATGGGTACCAGCCGCGCCAATGCGCCCAGCCTGCTGCCGGTGCATGCCGATCAGATCAAGTACCTGGTCGCCGAGCGCGGCCTCAACCGTGAACTGGAAGCGCTGCCGTCGGAAAAGGAGATCGCGCGGCGCTCGGAGATCGGCATCGGTCTGACCTCGCCCGAGCTGGCGACGCTGATGGCACACGTCAAGCTGGACCTCAAGGAACAGGTGCTGACCACCGAGCTGCCCGACCAGGACGTATTCGCCTCCCGGCTGCCGCAGTACTTTCCCAGGCCGCTGCGCGAGCGGTTCACCCCGGAAATCCGCACCCACCAGCTGCGCCGCGAGATCGTCACCACCATGCTTATCAACGACCTGGTGGACACCGCCGGCATCACGTACGCCTTCCGGATCACCGAGGACGTCGGGGTCACCCACCTCGACGCGGTGCGCACCTACGCGGCCACCGATGCCATCTTCGGGGTGGGACACATCTGGCGCCGCATCCGCGCCGCCAACCTCCCCGTTGCGTTGTCCGACCGGCTGATCCTGGACACCCGGCGGCTCGTCGACCGGGCCGGACGCTGGTTGCTTAACTACCGTCCGCAGCCGTTGGCCGTCGGCGCTGAAATCAACCGGTTCGCCGCGAAGGTCAAGGCGCTGACACCGCGCATGTCGGAGTGGCTGCGGGGGGACGACAAAGCCATCGTCGAGAAGGAAGCCGGCGAGTTCACCGCGCTGGGTGCACCGCCGGATCTGGCCTACCGCGTCGCGGTCGGCCTGTACCGCTACAGCCTGCTAGACATCATCGACATCGCCGACATCACCGAGATCGAGACCGCGGAAGTGGCCGACACCTACTTCGCGCTGATGGATCACCTGGGCACCGACGCGCTGCTGACGGCGGTTTCCGAGCTGGAACGTAACGATCGCTGGCATTCGTTGGCGCGCTTGGCGATTCGTGACGACATCTATGCTTCGTTGCGCTCATTGTGTTTTGACGTATTGGCGGTGGGGGAGCCCGACGAGAGCGGTGAGGAGAAGATCGCCGAGTGGGAGCACATCAGCGCGTCCCGGGTCGAGCGGGCGCACCGGACACTCAACGAGATCCGCGATAGCGGTGCGAAGGATCTCGCGACGCTGTCGGTAGCGGCGCGTCAGATCCGCCGCATGACGCGAACTAGTGGACGGGGATCTTCGGGTTGAGTATCGGGTTCGTCGCAGCCGTACCGGTGCGCTGGTCGGACATCGACATGTACCAGCACGTGAATCACGCGACCATGGTCACGATTCTCGAAGAATCGCGGGTGCCGTTCCTCAAGGAGCCGTTTGGTGCCGACATCACCACTATCGGCTTATTGATCGCCGACGTCCGGGTGACTTATAAAGACCAACTGCGCCTTGTTGATTCACCCTTGCAGGTGACCATCTGGACCAAACGGCTGCGGGCGGTGGACTTCACGTTGGGCTACGAAGTGCGCTCGGTCAATGCCGCCCCGGAGTCCAAGCCGGCGGTGATCGCCGAGTCTCAGCTAGCTGCGGTCCACATCGAAGAACAGCGGCTGGTTCGACTCACGCCGCACCACCGGGAGTATCTGCAGCGGTGGCTCAGGGAGTGAGCGGCGAGCGCGGACTGTGGTTGGGTCCCGAAGGCGCGGCGGCACATCGGGCGGATCTGGCCGCTTTCGTCGAGCACGCGCTGCGCCTCGACGATGCCGCCGTCATCCGCATTCGTGCCCGCTCACGGGGATTGCTGACCGCTTGGACGGCAACCGGCTTCGACGTCCTGGCCAGCCGCGTGGTGGTCGGCACGGTGCGACCCGACGACATGTCGGTAGGTGCGGACGCTTTGTCGCGTGGCCTGGCGGCCATGAACGAATCCGGATACGTGGAGCCGGGATACGCGATGGACTCGGCGTGGCGGGGCGGCTTGCCCCCGGAGTCTGGCTTCACCCACCTCGACGACATACCGGCGCGGGTCCTGTTGGACCTGTCCCAGCAGGGTGTCGCTGTGGCCAAGGAGCACGGTTCAGCGCATGGTCCGCCGACCTCGCTGCTGGACCAGGAGGTCGTCGAAGTCAGCGCGGGTGGGGAGGTGGTGGGGCTGCCGATGCGTTGTGTGTTCGCGTTGACGGCGATGGGTTTCCTGCCGCAAGCGGCTGACGCGGTAGACGACGAGATCGTAAGGGTGCGGAGCACTTCGGCCTGGTTGCGCGTCGACGCGCGATTCGGGTCGGTCTATCGGCGGCGCGCGCATGCCGCGTTGGTGGTGCACTGAGCGGCCCGCCGGAGCCGCGACTGTGAGATTCGGATCATCATGAGCGCAACAACTCTCAGAGCGCCCGTCAGGTGCCGTAGACCATCCACAACGGCAACACCGCGTCGAGGTAATCCATGAATTTTTTGAGCCCGACCCGGTATTGGCCGTATCCGTAAGGATCCTCCGCATATTCGGGAAAAGCGATGCCCAGCCCGAACAGACCAGGAGCAATGATCCCGTTCTGCGGGTTGTAACCCAGCGTTCCCCACTGCGGTGTATTGGGCAGCGCGCGCCGCTCGAATCCGACGGTATAGACCACTCGGTCGCACTCGCTGAGCTTCTCTTCAAACTCCGGACCCGAAACACGGTACCGCTCAAGTCTTTCCGGATGAACTCCGTCGATATTCTCCCGCGCCCATTGCGCTGCACGGCCTTTCAGTCCAGTGTCGTCGAATAGTATCCAATTGTCTAGGTAAACAGCATATTTGAGTGGACTTCGATAGAAGTTAATGACCTTGGCGACCGGATGCCGCAGAAGATGCGGTAACGCGATCATCGACGAGTGCGACGAGCCGAAGACAGCCACCGTGGCACCCTCCAGCGACTGCTCACGCAACTGCTCGGGGTCGAGTGCAACTTCCACCGGAATCTCTTGCAGTTGAGGGTAATCAAGCTTTTTGGGTACCGCTCCGACGGCCAGCACCGTATTGGCCGAGGCGATTTCCCCGAGTCCGGTTTCGATGCGCCAGCGCCGATGCTCGAGACGCAGCGTGGTTGCCGTTGTCTCGAACACCGCAACCCGCTCCCGCAACTGCTCGGTGACCCACAGCAGCGGATCCGCAACCAGCGCAAGGGCGCACGTCTCATCCGGGTCGACTTCCCGCAACGGCATCGGCGGAGAGTCCGAGAAGCGAAAGGACGATGCGCCGTGCAAATACTGCAGAAATGTGCTGGCGATGGTGTTGCTCGACACCGGGCGCCATTTCGCGCCGACATCACCAGCGCGGAAGGCTGGGTCAACCCAGGCGATCTGCTCTTGCGGTATCCCCCGATCGAGCAGCCTTCCCACCGCGGCAATTCCGGCCGGGCCGGCTCCGATCACTGTCCACGCGTAGGGCGCCATGCATCACATATAGAGCAGCACGCCACAAAACGCGAAATGCCGAGTCAGACCAGCCAGGCCGCGGCGCCTGGGGCCAACAGGCCGTCTGGTACCGGCGTACTGGACAGGATCAGTTCACCCGACGGGAGTTTCCGCGGCTGCTTTCCGGCGTTGAGCGCACAGACCAGACCACCGCGCCGGAACACCACCTCGTCATCCGAGGCGGGCAGCCAATCTAGCTGGGTGCCGTCCAATTCTGTACGAACACGGCGCAATTCGATCATCCGACGAAAAAACGACAACGTCGAATCAGGATCGGCCAACTGCTTTTCGACGGTCAACTCCGCCCAGTCCGGTGGCATCGGCAACCAGGTGTCGGGGTTCGTGGAGAACCCGAACGGGGGAGCGTCGTCCGACCACGGCACTGGCACCCGGCACCGGTCGCGGCCGCGTTCGGTACGTCCGGAACGTTCCCAGGTCGGATCCTGCAGCACCTCATCGGGCAGATCCACGTCGGGCAGGCCCAGTTCTTCGCCGTTGTACACGAAAATCGCACCAGGCAGGGCGAGCATCAACATCGCCATCGACTTCGCCCGCAGCAGCCCGACGTAGCCGCCACCGTACCGGGTCACCTCCCGGCCCACGTCGTGGTTGGACAGCGTCCAGGTCGGGGTGGCGTTTTCCAGGGCAGCCGCGTCCAGCGAGTTCTGCACGGCCGCGCGGATCTCGGCGGCGTCGAACTCGGTGCGGGTGAGCCGGAAGTTGAAGCCCAGGTGCAATTCGTCGGCGCGCACGTACCGCGCCCACTGGGTGTTGTCGTGCACCCAGACCTCACCGATGGTGACCGCGTCCGGATAGTCGTTCATCACCGCACGGATATCGCGATGGATCGCGTGCACGTTGGGCCGATTGAACCTCGGATCGTCGTCGGTGTGCCGCAGCACCTCGGACACGTCCGGCGAGTCCGGCAGGCCCACCGGCTTGGCCATGCCGTGCGCGACGTCGATCCGGAACCCATCGACCCCGCGCTCCAGCCAGAACCGCAGTGTCTTCTCGAAGTCGTCGAAGATCTCGGGATTGTCCCAGTTGAGGTCGGGTTGCTCGGTGTCGAACAGGTGCAGGTACCACTGGCCGAGATTGCCGTCGGGCTCGATCACCCGCGTCCATGCCGGTCCGCCGAAAACCGACTCCCAGTTGTTGGGTGGCAGCGCTCCGTCGGGTCCCCGGCCATCGCGGAAGAAGTACCGATCCCGCGCCTCGGCGCCCGGGCCGGCGGCCAGCGCCGCCTGAAACCACGGGTGCTGGGAACTGGAATGGTTGGGCACCACGTCCATTGTGACTTTGATGCCGCGGGCGTGCGCCGCCTCGACCAGCCGCTCGAACGCGGCCATCCCGCCGAACAACGGGTCGATGTCGCGCGGGTCGGACACGTCGTAGCCGTGGTCGGCCATCGGCGAGACGGTGACCGGATTGATCCAAAGAGCGTCCACCCCAAGCTCTTTCAGATAGTCGAGCCGATTGGCCAATCCGTCGAGATCGCCCACACCATCACCGTCGCTATCGGCGAACGAGCGCGGATAGACCTGGTAGAAGATCGCGGACTGCCACCATCGTTCGCTGGCCATTAGAACGCCGAGTTCACCAACGAGTGGGCCGCCATCTCCAGATACTGCAACAGCTGGCGTCGATGGTCGTCGTCCAGCGTCTGCGAGTCGATCGAAGCTACGGCGGTGTGCATGCACCGCAACCAGGCGTCGCGCTCGATCGGGGTGATCCGGAAGGGCACGTGCCGCATCCGCAGCCGCGGATGCCCGCGCTGATCGGAGTAGGTGCGCGGACCGCCCCAATATTGTTCGAGAAACATTCGTAACCGCTGCTCGGCGCCCGTGAGGTCCTCTTCGGGATACAGCGGTCGCAGTATCTCGTCCTCGGCCACCTGCTCGTAGAAGCGCCCGACGATCGCCTCGAAGGTCTTCGCACCGCCGACCGCGTCGTAGAAAGACTCAGTTGTTTGATCCATCGTCCCCCAGTGTGAGCCACCCGCGATCTGGCTGCCGACAGCGTCCGATGTTCACTGGATCGACACGGCGTGGCTGAGACAAAGGGCGTGCGATTGGCAGCAAATCGTGGTGGACTGTCGGCGGAGGATTTATGGCGCAGCGCAACAAACGCCGCGGCCACCGCAGTGCAGGTGTCGCGGCAAAAGGAACCGGGCCAGCAAGCGCCCCATGCCTGCACAGCGTCGCTGAAACTCACCCGCCCAACCGCACCGAGAGCGCCTCGATCTGGAACCGCCGCCGGGTGCTGCTGCTGAACTCCACCTACGAGCCGTTGACCGCACTGCCGATGCGACGCGCCATTGTGATGCTGATCTGCGGAAAGGCCGACGTCGTGCACCACGATCCGGCAGGGCCGGTAATCCACTCGGCGACCCATTCGATCGCGGTGCCCTCGGTGATCCAGCTGCGCACCTATGTCCGGGTGCCCTACCGGGCGCGGGTGCCGATGACTCGGGCGGCGCTGATGCACCGCGACCGGTTCTGCTGCGCGTACTGTGGCGCGAAGGCCGACACCGTCGACCACGTGGTGCCCCGAAGCCGCGGCGGCGACCATTCCTGGGAGAATTGCGTGGCGTGTTGCGCCACGTGCAACCACCGCAAGGGCGACAAACTACTCGCCGAACTTGGCTGGTCGTTGCGACGGGCGCCGCTGCCGCCGACGGGCCAGCACTGGCGGCTGCTGTCGACGGTCAAAGAACTCGACCCGTCCTGGGCGCGGTACCTGGGTGAGGGCGCGGCCTGACTTTCCTGCGTCCTGAGTGCACCGCTTCGCGGCGCGGTGGGATACGGTTTGCCTCGTGAACACGATGGCATTACACGGGATGTTTCTCGGAATACCACTGTTGCTGGTCGGCTTCCTCTTGCTGGTGTTCATGAGCCGCAAGAGCCCGCACCCGGCAACCTACGATCTGTCGCAAGAGTGGACCCACCCGTCGATCCTGTGGGCGGCCACCGATGAGAATGTCGGCGGTCACCACGGCGGGCACGGCGCGGAATTCACGGTAGGAGGTGGCGCAAGTGGCACATGGTGAAGTCGCGACGATCGACCCCGCCGACCTGCCCCGCGGCTCGGTCATCACCAGCAGTGGGCGGGTTTCCGGCGTCACCGAACCGGGCGAGCTTTCCTCGCACTACCCCTTTCCGATCAAAGACCTTGTCGCGGTTGACGATGCGCTGAAGTACGCTTCGCGCGCGTCGAAGGCGCGGTTCGCCATCTATTTGGGCGACTTGGGCGAGGACACCGCGGCCCGGGCCCGCGAGATCCTGGCCAAGGTGCCGACTCCCAACAACGCGGTGCTGCTCGCGGTGTCACCGAACCAGAGCGTCATCGAAGTGGTGTACGGCTCGGAGGTGCGCGGACGCGGCGCCGAGTCCGCAGCCCCGCTCGGAGTCGCCGCGGCGTCGTCAGCGTTCGAGCAGGGCAACCTGATCGACGGACTGGTCAGCGCCATCCGGGTGCTCAGCTCGGGGATCTCGCCGGCCTAGCCGCCGCAATTGCTGGGCCCTCACTACGAGCGGGTGCTGCGCGAGGCGGGTCTGCTCAGCGGGGCTCGCCTCACCGGTTACCCCGCAAAATGGCTGGACAACGCCGCTCGTCGCGCAGTGCCCCCCGCGGTGATCGTTGAGATCGCCGGAGTCTGCGGCCTGGGCATTGAGGCGCTGCACCTCCTCGGCGGTTTCGAAGAGGTCAACGACGCGCGCGGCAAGTCCTTCTTTCTGCTCCCTTCGGGAACCGGAGGGGACGACGCGCGCTGTGCGGCTTTGCTCACCTACATCCTCAACGCGGGCACCGACTACGGCAGGGCAGATGTCGGCGTGGTTCGCGACTTCCGCGAGACGCCGTATTCGGCGGCCGAGGTGCGGCGGATCATGGACCGGCAGCGCGCCAACACCTGGAGCTACGCCCGCGACGTCCGATTCGTCGATCGAAACGGCGGCCGGCTGGCCTCGACTCCGAACGGCATCCTCATGGGGTTGGGCGGCAGTTGGGTGCAGCGTCTGTTCAGCCAGCGCGGCGGGACCACCTGGGGAGACATCTTCATGGTCAACTGCGCCGCCGGCGACGATCCCGCTCGGTTGCTCCGAGAAATCATCACGTCGCGGCGGATTTGGCACTCCGAATCCGGCGGCGAAGCGGTCGCGGGCGTGAACCTGGACGGTCTGTTGCACCACGAGGAGCGGCACAGCGCCCAGTGGGCCGCGCTCGGCTATTCCGGCATGCTGCGGGCATACGGTTGGGAACTGTTGCGCGAGTTGGCCGTTCGCAAGGTCAATCGGCTCGAAGAGGACGCCGGCCTGCACGACGGCGGCTACCGCTAGCCTGGCCGGCAGGCCTCCCGGTCAGTTCGGTTCGCCGGCGTCGAACCTGCGTGCCCGCAGTGACCGCTTCACCCCGGCCTGGCCCTCGAGCACCAGCCGGCGTAACGCCGGCGGCACCTCCGGGTCGCCCAGGAACGCGTCGGCGGCAGCGATGGCCGGCTCGCTGATGTCCCAGTACGGGTACAGACCGACCACCACCGATTGCGCGACCTCACTGGACCGCCGCGCCCACACACCCGGGATCGCTTGGAAATAGCGCTGGGTGAACGGCTGGAGCAGCTCACCCTGTCCCGGCGCGCCGATCCCCGCGATGATGGCGCGGCTCATGGCGTTGGCCATTGTGTCGTCCTCTACGACCGAGGTAAACGCGGCCTCCTTGACCCCAATCTGCGGACGAGCCGCCGCCGCCTGGGCGCCGTGGCGTTTGCCTGCGGCGGTCGGATCCCGCTGGACCTCGGCATTGATGCGGGGCGTGTCCGGACCCCCGGCGTCGAGCGCGCCGGCGGCGGCCAACGCGATCACCACGCGCCAGCGCAGATCCGCGTCGACGTCCAGGCCCGCCAGCCCTTGCTCGGCGGGATCGCCGTCGAGCAACGCACCAAGCACCCCCACATGCCGTGGCGAGTGCACCGATGAGCACAGCGCATTGACGTAGGCGAGCTGGTGGTCGGATCCGGGCTGGGCGCCGCGGGCCAACTCGAGGAGCCGGTCGGCCAGGTGGGGCCAGCCCCGCTCGCGCGCCCATCCCGGCTCGGCATAGGAACCGACCGCCGTCTGCGCTTGCAGCAGCAGTCGCTGCAACACCGTCACCTCGGTCTCGGCCTGAACACCACCGGACACCAACGCCACGAAATCGCGGGCCCGCAGTTCGGCCTCCCGCGTCATCTCCCACGCCGCCGACCACGCCAACGACCGCGGCAGCGGCTCGGCGATGTCGGCGATGCGCGTCAGCACGGTCTGCAGCGACTCCGGGTCTAGCCGTAGCGAGCAGTAGGTCAGGTCGTCGTCGTTGACCAGAATCAGCTGGCCTCGCGAAACACCTACCAGCGCAGGCACTTCCACTGCGGAACCTTCGACGTCGATCTCCTCGCGATGCACCCGGACCAGCTTGCCGGATGTGGGATCGTCGTCGTAGATGCCAATCGCTACCCGGTGCACCCGGGTCTCGCCCGCACCGGGCTCGGCGCCGCTCTGGGTCACCGTGAACCGGGTGAACTTGCCGTCCCCATCGATGTCGAAGTCAGGACGCAGTGTGTTGAGCCCCGTGGTTTTCAGCCACTGCTGGCCCCAGTTCGACAGGTCGCGTCCAGAGGCCTTCTCCAGCGCACCGAGCAGGTCGCCGAAGGTGGCGTTGCCAAAGGCATGGGCGCGGAAGTAGTCCCGTAGTCCGGCCAGGAATTGCTCCAGCCCCACATAGGCGACCAATTGCTTGAGCACCGAGGCGCCCTTCGCGTAGGTGATCCCGTCGAAGTTGACCTCGACCGCGTGCAGGTCGGGGATGTCCGCGGCAATTGGGTGCGTCGAGGGCATCTGGTCCTGGCGGTATGCCCACGACTTCTCCACTGTCGCAAAGGTTGTCCAGGCTTCGGTGTACTCGGTCGACTCAGCCTGGCATAACACCGATGCGAAAGTGGCGAAAGACTCGTTGAGCCACAAGTCATCCCACCACGTCATCGTGACCAGATCGCCGAACCACATGTGCGCCATCTCGTGCAGCACCGTCTCGGCGCGGCGCTCGTAGGAGGCTCGGGTCACCTTGCTGCGGAAGACGTAGTCTTCTAGGAACGTCACAGCGCCCGCGTTTTCCATTGCACCGGCGTTGAATTCGGGAACGAACAACTGGTCGTACTTGCCGAACGCGTACGGCGAACCAAAGTTGTTGTGGTAGAAGCCGAAGCCTTGCTTGGTTTCGGTGAACAACCGGTCGGCGTCCATAAACGGCGCCAGCGAGGCCCGACAGTAGATGCCCAGCGGAATCTCGCCGTGCTCGTCGCTGTAGGTGTCGTTCCATACGGCGTACGGTCCGGCGATCAGCGCCACCAGATAAGTACTCATCCGCGGGGTGGTTGCGAACGTGTGCACTTTGGCGTCCCCGGCGTCCGCGACGTCGGCCGTAGCACCGTTGGATACCACCTTCCAGTGCGCCGGCGCGATCACCCGGAGGTCGAAGGTGGCTTTGAGGTCTGGTTGGTCGAAGCAGGCGAACATCCGCTTGGCGTCGGCGGTTTCGAATTGCGAGTACAGGTAGATCTCGTCGTCGACCGGATCGACGAATCGGTGCAGACCCTCGCCGGTGTTTGAGTATCGGCAGTCCGCGTCGACCACGACGACGTTGCGGTCGGCGAGCCCGCGCAACGGGATGCCGGTGGATTCGTCGTATCCGGAGACGTCGATGGGCAAGCCGTTGAGGGTGGCGCTGCGCACGGTATTAGCGGCAATGTCGAGGACCGTGTCGGCACCGGCGAGCGCGTCGAACACCACAGTGGTGACGGAGTGAAACGTTCCGGATCCCGGTGCGCCGGAGCCGTCGGTGACGTCGAGGTTGATCTGGTAACTGTGCACGGTGACCAGTGCCGCGCGTTCGATTGCCTGGTCGCGGGTGAGGTTGGGAAGAGCCACGGGCTCCAACATATCGGCTGGCGTCGCCAACCGACTGATCATGTCTCTCCTCCAAACGGATGAAAAACCGTGGAAACGGCACAGACACCCACCCTTGGCAGGTATGACTCGTAGTTCAAGTACTTGAGGCGGGTTGGCCAGATTCCTCAACTCGCAAGTACGGCAGGAGGTTACGGGCAAATGTCTTCTACGATTGTGGCGCCGGAACTATTGGTGACGGCCTCCTCGGAACTGGCCGCCCTCGGATCAAGTGTCAGTTCGGCCAGCGCCGCCGCAGCGGCTTCCACCACCGGACTGCTGGCCGCCGGCGCCGACGAGGTGTCGACTGGAATAGCTGCGATATTCGCGGCGCACGGTCACGCGTATCAGGCTCTCAGTGCCCAAGTAACTGAGTTCCATGACCAGTTTGTTCGTGCGCTGCAAGGTGCCGGCACCAGCTACGCGGCGGCGGAGGCAGCCAATGTGTCGCCGATGCAACAGGCGCTGAACGCGGTGAACGCGCCCGCCCAGGCGCTGCTGGGACGCCCGCTGATCGGCAACGGCGCAAACGGCGCAGCCGGCCAGGCCGGTGGCGACGGCGGGTTGTTGTGGGGCAACGGCGGAAACGGCGGTGCCGGTGGGGCAGGCCAGACCGGCGGCGCGGGGGGTGCGGCGGGACTATTCGGCAACGGGGGCAACGGCGGAGCAGGCGGCGCGGGCATGTCCGGCGGAGCCGGTGGGGCCGGCGGCATCCTGGTCGGTAACGGCGGCAACGGTGGCGCCGGCGGAATCGGAGTCGCCGGAGGGCTCGGCGGCAACGGAGGCGCCGGTGGCAGCGCGGGTATCTGGGGCATGGGCGGAAACGGGGGAGTCGGCGGTGCCGGCGGCATGGGCTCCACCGGCGTTAACCCCGGTCCAGCCGGTGCGCCGTATAGCCACGCTAGTCCGGGTAGTGCGGGCGCCGACGTCCTCAACGGTGTCGCCTTTTCGGGGACTGCAGGCCAAACCGGCACCGCGAGTGGTCAAATCGGCGGTGTTGGTGGTCACGGTGGAGCGGCCACCAACTCGTCGACAACAACAGTTGAGGGCATCGTCGGTGGAAAAGGCGGTATCGGTGGCGATGGTGGAACCGGAGCGATGGGCGGCTCCGGTGGCGCGGGCGGCAGCGCCACGGCCTCCAGTGGACCCTCAGAACTAACCGCGCTGGGCGGAGACGGGGGCGCAGGAGGTAATGGTGGCCCGGGTGGTGTCGGCGGCACCGGTGGCAGCGGCGGCAGCGCCAACGCTCAGAACACTACCAACAGGTCCGCTGTCACCGGAGGTAATGGCGGCGCCGGAGGTAACGGCGGAACCGGTGCGGCCGGCGGTGCCGGCGGCGCCGGAGGCACTGCCGACGGAAACCAGGAGAGCAGTTCCACGGCAACCGGTGGCGACGGCGGCGCTGGCGGTAGAGGCGGCGACGGCGTCGGCGGCGGGGTTGGTGGCCACGGCGGCAATGGGGGAGCCGGCGGTCGCGGCGGCTGGCTGATTGGAGACGGCGGCGCGGGGGGAGCCGGTGGGGGCGGCGGTATCGGCGGGACGGGCGCTGACGCGGGCGTAGGGGGTGCCGGCGGCGACGGTGGCAGCGGTGGCCGCCAGGGGAGCCGCGTGCCGACGATGGGCGATGGCGGCGTCGGCGGCGACGGTGGAACCGGCGGTCTCGGCGGTGACGGCGGGCATGGTGGCGACGGCGGTGCTGGTGGGGCAGGCGGGTTGTTTGGGCATTCGGGTGGTTCGGGAGGCGGTGGTTCCGGCGGTCAGGGGGGTTCCGGCGGCGCCGGTGGATTGGGCGGTCCGGGCGGTTATGGGAGCGGCGGAACCGCATCGGCGGGCGCCAACGGTGCAACCGGGGGTTCTGGCCACGACGGCGCCCCGGGACAGCCCGGCTGATCTCAGCCGCGGGAACACTTCCGCCGCGGTTACGGTTGAGTCTGAGCGGATTGTTTCGTCCCTGACTTACCCGTCGAGACCCACGTGGAGAGGACCGCAGCATGGCCGGCAAGGACGTCGCAGATTTCTGGTTCGACCCACTTTGTCCGTGGTGCTGGATTACCTCCCGCTGGATCCTCGAGGTGGAGAAGGTCCGCGACATCGAGGTGAATTTCCACGTCATGAGCCTTGCGGTGCTCAACGAGAATCGAGAAGGGCTGCCTGATCAGTACAGGGAGATGATGGTTAAGGCATGGGGGCCAGTGCGGGTGGCAATTGCCGCCGAGCAGGCCCACGGCGCCAAGGTGCTGGACCCGCTTTACACCGCGATGGGCACCCGAATTCACAACGAGGGCAACAAAGACCTGGACGATGTGATCAAGTTGGCGCTCGCCGACGCCGGTCTGCCCGCCGACCTGGCCGACGCGGCCACCAGTGACGACTACGACGAAGCGCTGCGCAAGAGTCACCACGCCGGCATGGACGCCGTCGGCGACGACGTCGGCACCCCGACCATCCACGTCAACGGCGTGGCGTTCTTCGGTCCGGTGCTCTCCCGGATCCCACGCGGGGAAGAGGCCGGCAAGCTCTGGGATGCCTCGGTAATTTTCGCGTCGTACCCGCACTTCTTCGAACTCAAGCGAACTCGCACCGAGCCGCCCCAGTTCGACTGACGCAGCTCGCCCGGCACCGTCGCCGCCCGCCCACGCGTCTGCCGCGGCGAAGGTGAATGGCCCGTCGCGACACGCGGGTGGCGCGTCGCCGATTTCACCTTTGGGCCGACGAGCACCTCGCGTCGGTCGGCAGACGGGTGGCCGCCGGCCAATCAGGCGTGGTGCACAATGTCGGGCATGCGCGTCTACCTGGGGTCCGACCACGCCGGTTTCGAGCTCAAGCAGCAGATCATCGAGCACCTGAAGCGGACGGGGCACGAGCCGATCGACTGTGGTGCCTTCAGTTACGACGCCGACGACGACTATCCGGCGTTCTGCATCGCCGCGGCGACCCGTACGGTGGCCGACCCGGGCAGCCTGGGCATCGTGCTGGGCGGCTCCGGCAACGGTGAGCAGATTGCTGCCAACAAGGTCCCTGGGGCCCGCTGCGCGCTGGCGTGGAGTGTCGAGACGGCGTCACTTGCCCGTGAGCACAACAACGCCCAGCTGATCGGCATTGGCGGACGCATGCACACCACCGACGAGGCGCTGGCCATCGTCGATGCCTTCGTTTCCACGCCGTGGTCGGAAGCGCCGCGCCACCAACGACGTATTGACATCCTCGCTGAGTACGAGCGCACTCACCAGGCGCCGCCGGTGCCCGGGGCAGGGAACTGAGACGGCGTGCCCGAAGGGCATACCCTGCACCGATTGGCCCGGTTGCACCAACGCCGCTTTGCCGGTGCCCCGGTGGCGGTTTCGAGCCCACAGGGCCGGTTCGAGGACGCGGCCGCGGTGGTCGACGGACGGGTGCTGCGCCGGGCCAGCGCCTGGGGTAAGCACCTGTTCCACCACTACGCCGGCGGGCCGGTCGTGCACATCCACCTCGGGCTCTACGGCACCTTCACCGAGTGGGAGCGATCGGGGGGCGCGACGCTGCCGGAGCCCGTCGGTCAGGTGCGGATGCGGATGATCGGCGCCGAACACGGCACCGACCTGCGCGGTCCCACGGTTTGTGAACTCCTGGATGTCAGCCAGGTTGACGACGTGGTAGCCCGGCTGGGTCCCGACCCGCTGCGCGCCGACGCCGACCCGGCCTGGCCGTGGAAGCGAATCAGCAAGTCGCGCAGGCCTATTGGTGCATTGCTGATGGACCAGAGCGTTATCGCCGGGGTGGGCAATGTGTACCGCAGCGAGTTGCTGTTTCGGCATAACATTGACCCGTACCGGGTCGGACAGAAAATCTCCGAGCAAGAGTTCGAGGCCGCATGGACTGATCTGGTCGCCCTGATGAAGGTAGGCCTGCGCGGCGGCAAAATCGTCGTGGTGCGCCCCGAGCACGATCACGGCGCCCCGTCGTACGGACCGGGACGGCCCCGCACCTACGTCTACCGGCGCGCCGGCGATCCCTGCCGGGTGTGCGGCTACACGGTGCGCACCGCGGTGCTGGAGGGCCGGAACCTATTCTGGTGTCCGACCTGCCAGACGTGACATCGATCGCACAGCAGGTCTAGCTGCGATGAAAACTTCATCACGCTTAAGGCCTCGTTAGGAAAAATCAGTCGCACCCTACCGGCATTGTCCGGCAGGGTGCGTTTTTCCGTCGTCAGTCGTCGCTCGGAATGACCCCGAGCGCCCGGTAGACCTCGTTGCTCAGCGCGACGCTGCGCGGGTCGGCGTTGGCTTTGCTGGCGTCGAACCGGTTCGACACGTACCCGTAGCCGATCTGGTGCTCCAGGTCGACGAACGCGAACGAACCGCCCAGCCCGCCGTGCCCGAACATTTTCGGGTTAGGTCCGTTGATGCAGCGCTGGTTGAGCATGTAGCCCAGGCCCCAGCCATGGTCGGCCACCCGGGGTCCCAGCACCAGATCGGGTTCGAAACCTCCCTGGCATTGACGAACCAGTTCCATGTGCTGGCGGCTGAGCAGCTTCTCCTGGGCTAAGGCGTTGTAGAACGTCGCCATCCCTAGCGCCGATACCTGGCCATTGGTCCCCGGGAACTCGAGCTGACGCCACAGCTGCAGATTCTCGGTGTCCAGATCGTCGTCGGCGAGGAACCCCATCGAGATCGCCATGCCGGCCTTGGGATGCTCGTCGAGACTGGTCGGATAACCCGGTGCCTGCAGCTCGGCCAACAGCTGGCGACCGGTCGGCTTATTTACCCGCTCGGCGCAGCGCAGCTGTTCAGCGGGCGACAGCCCGATATAGACCTCGGCGCCAATCGGTCCGGCGATCTCGGTCCGCAGATACTGCCCGATCGTGACGCCAGTGACCCGACGGAACACCTCGCCGACGATGAAGCCGAACGTGGTCATGTGGTAGCCCTGCGCGGTACCTGGTTTCCACCACGGCTCGGCGACGGCCAGCTGCTCGCAGACGAAATCCCAATCCAGCAGTTGCTCGGTGGTCAGCCGGGTACGCGGCCCGATCACTCCGGAGCGGTGACTCATCACCATGGCCAGCGTGATGTCCTCTTTGCCGGCCTGACCGAACTCGGGCCAGTAGTGGGCCACCGGGGCTTGCAGGTCCAGTTCCCCGCGGTCGGCCAGCTGGTGCACGCAGGTCGAGGACAGGCCCTTGGTGCCGGACAATACGGTGGTCAGGGTGTCTTCCCGCCACGGGTGGGTGCCGGCGGCATCGGCCGATCCGCCCCACAGGTTGACGACCAGATGCCCGTCTACCCAGACGGCGACCGCGGCGCCGACCTCCTGGCGCAACGCGAAATTGCGCTCGAAGGCATCCCGCACCCCGGCGAACTGCGGTGCGCATGAGCCTTGAATGCTGACGTTTTCGACGTCGCTCATGGCGCCTTTCTGTAGAGCGAATAGCCGCTCAGAGCGGGCGACGGGAATCGAACCCGCGTAGCTAGTTTGGAAGACTAGGGCTCTACCATTGAGCTACGCCCGCATGTATTAGTCGAGCGAGACTGTACGTGCTGGTGCAGATCAAATCTAATCGACGCATCCATGTGACCGCTCCGTGAGGTCCTCGGGTGCCCGGAGGTCGGTGCGGGTCCGGTGTCGCAGGGCCGTAGGATCGCGAGGTCACCGCGGGGTGTAGCGCAGCTTGGTAGCGCATCCGCTTTGGGAGCGGAAGGCCGCAGGTTCAAATCCTGTCACCCCGACCAGCCGTCAAGCCGACAGCCGCGCGCCGGAACTACACATCGAGGAGCAAGCCGTGAAGAGCACCGTCAAGCAGTTGAGCCCCACCCGGGTTCGCATCAACGTGGAGGTGCCGTTCACCGAACTCGAACCCGACTTCCAGCGTGCCTACAAGGAACTGGCCAAGCAGGTCAGGCTGCCCGGTTTCCGGCCCGGCAAGGCCCCGGCCCGGTTGCTCGAGGCGCGCTTCGGCCGTGAGGCACTGCTCGACCAGGTCATCGAGGACGCGGTGCCCAGCCGCTACGGTCAGGCGCTGACGGAGTCCGAGGTGCAGCCGATCGGACGTCCCAACATCCAGGTGACCAAGAAGGAGTACGGCGAGGAACTGCAGTTTTTCGCCGAGGTCGACGTCCGTCCCAAGCTGGAGATTCCCGATCTGGACGCGCTAACCGTGTCGGTCGACCCCATCGAGATCACCGATGAAGAGGTCGACGCCGAACTTGACTCCCTGCGCGCCCGGTTCGGCACCCTGACCGGAGTTGACCGCCCGGTGCAAACCGGCGACTTTGTCTCGATCGACCTATCGGCCACCGTCGACGGCGAAGAGGTGCCGAACGCCGCTGCCGAGGGCCTGTCCCACGAGGTCGGTTCCGGTCGGTTGATCGCCGGCTTGGACGACGCGCTCGTCGGGCTGGCCGCCGACGAGTCCAAGGTTTTCACCGCGCAGTTGGCGACCGGCGAGCACGCCGGAAAGGATGCCGAGGTCACGGTAACCGTCAGGTCGATCAAAGAACGCGAACTGCCTGAGCCCGACGACGAGTTCGCCCAGCTCGCCAGCGAGTTCGACACCATTGACGAGCTGCGGGCCAGCCTTGGCGACCAGGTGCGCAACGTCAAGAAGGCCAAGCAGGCCGATCAGATCCGCAACGCCGCGCTGGACGCGCTGCTCGAGCAGGTCGACGTGCCGGTACCGGACGCGGTGGTGCGCTCTCAGATCGAGGAGACGCTGCAGGCGGCGATGGGCGGGGTGAACAACGACGAGAGCAAGTTCAACGAGGTGCTCGAGCAGCAAGGTACTTCGCGCGCAGAGTTCGACGCTGAAACCCGCGCCGCGGCCGAGAAGAACGTCAAGCGTCAGCTGCTGCTCGACGCCATCGCCGACGAGCTGGACGTCCAGGTTGGTCAGGAGGACCTGACCGAACGGCTGGTGCTCACATCGCGGCAGTACGGCATCGAGCCGCAGCAGCTGTTCGCCTATCTGCAGGAGAACAATCAGCTGGCCGCCATGTTCGCCGACGTCCGACGAGGCCTGGCCGTTGCCGCCGTGGTCGAGAAGGCGACGGTCACCGACAGCGATGGCAACGCCATCGACACCGGCGAGCTGTTCGGCAGACGCCAGGCCGATCACGACCACGACCACGACCACGAGGGCATCGACGGTGGCGAGAACGGCGACGACACGGCTGACGAGGATGCCGACGATGCGGGCGACGCCGACGCCGACGCACCGACCGCATGACGCTGTAAGCGAACGCGCCCGTCTCAGGTGGTCATAGGACGGGTCTGGTTGGTTAGTGTCGGTGCAACACGCAACACAGAAAGTAGGTGTCCCCACTTTGAGAAGGGTGACTGACATGCGTTCCAACTCGATGGGTCTAAACCTCACGGACTCCGTCTATGAGCGCTTGCTCTCCGAGCGCATCATCTTCTTGGGTTCGGAGGTGAACGACGAGGTCGCCAACCGGTTGTGCGCACAGATCCTGCTGCTTGCCGCCGAGGACGCCGACAAAGACATCAACCTCTACATCAACTCGCCGGGCGGATCCATCAGCGCCGGGATGGCGATCTACGACACCATGGTGCTCGCACCGTGCGACATCGCCACCTACGCGATGGGCATGGCCGCATCGATGGGGGAGTTCCTGCTCGCAGCGGGTACCAAGGGCAAGCGTTTCGCGCTGCCGCACGCTCGGATCCTCATGCACCAGCCCCTGGGCGGTGTGACCGGTAGCGCTGCCGACATCGCGATCCAGGCCGAGCAATTCACCGTCATCAAGAAGGAGATGTTCCGCCTCAACGCGGAATTCACCGGGCAGTCGATCGAGCGCATCGAGGCGGACTCGGACCGCGACCGCTGGTTCACCGCACCGGAGGCCCTGGAATACGGGTTTGTCGACCACATCATCACCCGCGCCGCCCACATCACCAACGGAGAGTCAGCCCAGTGAGTACCCCGCATCCTCAGCTCCAGCCGCAGGCGCGCTACATCCTGCCGTCGTTCATCGAGCACTCCAGCTTTGGCGTCAAGGAGTCCAACCCGTACAACAAGCTGTTCGAGGAGCGCATCATCTTCCTGGGTGTTCAGGTGGACGACGCGTCGGCCAACGACATCATGGCGCAGCTACTCGTGCTCGAGTCGCTCGATCCTGACCGCGATATCACCATGTACATCAACTCGCCGGGTGGCGGTTTCACTTCGCTAATGGCGATCTACGACACCATGCAGTATGTGCGGGCCGACATTCAGACGGTGTGCCTGGGTCAGGCCGCGTCCGCGGCCGCGGTATTGCTGGCGGCCGGCACGCCGGGTAAGCGGATGGCGCTGCCCAACGCGCGCGTGCTGATCCACCAGCCGTCGCTTTCCGGCGTCATTCAGGGGCAGTTCTCCGACCTCGAGATCCAAGCCGCCGAGATCGAGCGGATGCGGACCCTGATGGAGACCACCCTGGCCCGTCACACCGGCAAGGACCCCGAGGTGATCCGCAAAGACACCGACCGGGACAAGATCTTGACGGCCGAGGACGCCAAGGAATACGGGATCATCGACACCGTTCTCGAATACCGGAAGCTGTCCGCCCAGAACGCCTGACCGTCGAGTTGTGGTCGCGTTGCCGGCTTCGGTGGCATCACGACCGCGACACGCCAAGAACACGTATTGCGCGTCTCGACAAGGGACGGACGTGGTCGGGCGATATGTTCTTCCTGCACGCGAGAAACTCAGACCCAGGAATAACAGCGAATACCAAGGAAGCTATTCGGCGTTAACGGTCGCGGGCGGCCGGAGCTAGCGGGTAGCGTCGTGGCATACACGCGGCAGGCAAGACGATACGGCGACACAGGAAGTAGGCCCTGAAGCATCATGGCGCGCATCGGAGACGGCGGTGACTTGCTGAAGTGCTCGTTCTGCGGAAAGAGCCAGAAGCAGGTCAAGAAACTTATTGCGGGTCCCGGTGTGTACATCTGCGATGAGTGCATCGACCTGTGCAACGAGATCATTGAAGAAGAACTTGCCGACGCCGACGATGTGAAGCTCGACGAGCTGCCCAAGCCCATCGAAATCCGGGACTTCCTGGAGGGTTACGTGATCGGGCAGGACACCGCCAAGCGGACGCTGGCCGTGGCCGTCTATAACCACTACAAGCGGATTCAGGCTGGCGAGAAGGGTCGCGACTCGCGTTACGAGCCGGTCGAGCTGACGAAGTCCAACATCCTCATGCTCGGACCCACCGGCTGCGGCAAGACCTACCTGGCCCAGACGCTGGCCAAGATGCTCAACGTCCCGTTCGCCATCGCCGACGCGACTGCCCTGACTGAGGCCGGCTACGTCGGTGAGGACGTCGAGAACATCCTGCTGAAACTGATTCAGGCGGCGGACTACGACGTTAAGCGCGCCGAGACCGGCATCATCTACATCGACGAGGTGGACAAGATCGCCCGCAAGAGCGAGAACCCGTCGATCACCCGTGACGTGTCCGGCGAGGGCGTCCAGCAGGCGCTGCTGAAGATCCTGGAAGGCACCCAGGCCTCGGTTCCGCCGCAGGGTGGCCGCAAGCACCCGCACCAGGAATTCATCCAGATCGACACCACCAACGTGCTGTTCATCGTGGCGGGCGCGTTCGCGGGCCTGGAGAAAATTATCTACGAACGGGTCGGCAAGCGCGGCCTTGGCTTTGGCGCCGAGGTGCGCTCCAAGGCCGAGATCGACACCACCGACCACTTCGCCGAAGTCATGCCCGAGGACCTGATCAAGTTCGGCCTGATCCCCGAGTTCATTGGCCGTCTGCCAGTGGTCGCTTCGGTGACCAACCTGGACAAAGACTCGTTGGTCAAGATTTTGTCCGAGCCCAAGAATGCGTTGGTCAAGCAGTACACGCGGTTGTTCGAGATGGACAACGTGGAGCTGGAGTTCACCGACGACGCGCTCGAAGCGATCGCGGACCAGGCGATCCACCGCGGTACCGGCGCCCGCGGCCTGCGCGCAATCATGGAAGAAGTCCTGCTGCCGGTGATGTACGACATCCCCAGCCGTGACGACGTCGCCAAGGTGGTTGTCACCAAGGAGACCGTCCAGGACAACGTGCTGCCGACGATCGTGCCGCGCAAGCAGTCGCGCAGCGAGCGCCGCGACAAGTCCGCTTAACCGGATCCCAGCCGCCCCCATTTCGGGTAGATAGCCGGCGTGCCTGACGACGCGCTTCCTCATCGGCTGTCGCGTCCGCTGGATCTGCTGAATTTTCTACTCGCCGACGTTCGCGACGGTCTCGGGCCCTACCTCTCGATTTACCTGCTGCTGACCCACCACTGGGATCAAGAATCGATCGGATTCGTGATGGCCGTCGGTGGCGTCGGAGCGATCGTTGCCCAAACACCGGTAGGCGCCCTGGTCGACCGGACCACCGCGAAACGCGCGCTCGTCATCACCGCTGCGCTGATCGTGACCGCAGGGTCGCTGGCGATGCCGATTTTTCCGCACCGGTATCTGATTGCGATCCTGCAGGCGGTCACCGGCATGGCTGGTTCGGTGTTCGCGCCGGCCTTGGCCGCCATCACACTGGGTCTCACCGGGCCCCGCCTGTTCGCCCGGCGGATCGGTCGCAACGAGTCGTTCAACCACGCGGGCAACGCGACGGCCGCGGCTATCACCGGCGGATTGGCCTACTTTCTCGGGCCGCCGGCGGTGTTCTGGGTGCTCGGTGCGATGGCGGCCGGCAGCGTCGCCGCCACGTTGTGGATCCCCGGCGGCGCAATCGATCACCAATTGGCCCGCGGAATGGATCAGTTGCCCGCGGACCAACATGCTCGACCGATTAGGGTCCTGCTGCACAATCGGCCGCTGATGGTGTTCGCCGTGACAGTGGTGGCCTTCCATTTCGCCAACGCGGCCATGTTGCCGCTAGTCGGCCAATTGCTGGCCTTGCAGAACAAGGATGTCGGGACGGCTCTGATGTCGCTGTGCATCGTCGCCGCACAGGTGGTGATGGTCCCGGTCGCCTACCTCGCCGGATCCAGGGCCGACTCGTGGGGTCGCAAACCGATCTTCCTGGTTGGGTTCGCTGTGCTGGCGGCACGCGGATTCCTTTACCCACTATCCGACAACTCATATTGGTTGGTGGGGGTGCAGCTGCTGGACGGTGTCGGGGCCGGGGTGTTCGGAGCACTGTTCCCCCTGGTGGTCCAGGACGTCACGCACGGCACCGGTCGGTTCAACGTCAGCTTGGGTGCAATCACGGCAGCGACCGGAATTGGTGCCGCGGTGTCCAATTACGTGGCCGGTGCGATCGTCGTCGCGGCCGGCTACCACGTCGCGTTCCTGAGCCTGGGAACTATCGCGGTGGCCGGTTGCGGCCTGTATCTGTTCGTGATGCCGGAGACGAGGCCTAAAACCGCAGGAAAGTGACCAAAACCACAGTTTTGTTCATGCTGCCCGCCGCCGCCACCCTGACATGTGCTTTTGCCTGCATACTCGCCGGTAATAGCGACGTGGAGTTGACCAGACATCCTTAGAGAAGTGTCATAATTGGTACTTGCAGTGACACCAAAAACGTGATGACGGTATTGCACTTCGGCGCGCGTAATCTACAAGCTGCAGCGGAGTGCCTATCCGGTACCTATGGGAGGCGGAGACGTGGATCCGAACGGCAATGGTGCCGGAACTGAGTCTCATAACGGATCTGTTAGGCAGCGACTGGAAAACGTAGTCATCCGATTCGCGGGTGACTCCGGCGACGGCATGCAGCTTACCGGCGATCGATTCACCTCGGAGGCCGCGCTTTTCGGCAATGACCTCGCTACGCAACCGAACTATCCGGCCGAGATCCGGGCCCCCGCAGGGACACTGCCCGGGGTCTCCTCCTTCCAGATTCAGATTGCCGACTACGACATCCTCACCGCCGGTGATCGTCCCGACGTGCTGGTGGCGATGAACCCGGCGGCGCTCAAAGCGAATCTCGGCGACCTGCCGCGCGGCGGGATGGTGATCGCGAATTCCGACGAATTCACCAAGCGCAACCTGACGAAAGTCGGTTACGTGACCAACCCGCTGGACACCGACGAACTCGAGGAATACGTCGTCCACGCCGTGCCGATGACCACTCTGACGCTGGGGGCCGTCGAGGCGATCGGCGCGACGAAAAAAGATGGCCAGCGCGCGAAGAACATGTTTGCGCTGGGACTGTTGTCGTGGATGTACGGGCGACCGATTCAGACCAGTGAGAACTTCATTCGAGAGAAGTTCGTGCGCAAGCCCGAGGTCGCCGAGGCCAACGTGTTGGCGCTCAAGGCCGGGTGGAATTACGGCGAAACCACCGAGGCTTTCGGCACTACCTACGAGGTGTCCAAGGCTTCGCTGCCCGCTGGTGAGTACCGGCAAATTTCGGGCAATACCGCGATGGCCTACGGCATCGTTGCCGCCGGCCAACTGGCCGACAAGCAGGTGATGCTGGGCAGTTACCCGATCACCCCGGCGTCGGACATCCTGCACGAGCTGTCCAAGCACAAGAACTTCAACGTCATCACCTTCCAGGCCGAGGACGAGATCGGCGGTATCTGCTCGGCCATCGGGGCGTCCTACGGTGGTGCACTGGGCGTCACCAGCACATCGGGTCCAGGTGTCTCACTGAAGTCGGAAGCCCTGGGTCTGGCTGTGATGACCGAGCTGCCTTTGATCGTCATCGACGTGCAGCGCGGCGGCCCGTCGACGGGTCTGCCCACCAAGACCGAGCAGGCCGACCTGTTGCAGGCCCTGTTCGGGCGCAACGGCGAATCCCCGGTCGCGGTGGTTGCACCGCGGTCGCCGTCGGACTGTTTCGAAACCGCCATCGAGGCGGTGCGCATCGCGGTGTCCTACCACACTCCGGTGATCGTGCTGTCCGACGGCGCGATCGCCAACGGCTCTGAGCCGTGGCGCATTCCGGATATCAGCTCGTTTCCGCCGATCATGCACAAGTTCGCTATCCCGGGCGAGCCGTTCCAGCCGTATGCCCGCGACCCGGAGACGCTGGCCCGGCAATTCGCGGTGCCCGGAACACCCGGTCTGGAACACCGCATCGGTGGTCTGGAAGCCGCCAACGGCTCGGGTGCCATCTCTTACGAGCCGGTCAACCACGACCTCATGGTGCGGATTCGTCAGGCCAAGATCGACGGCATCAGCATCCCGGACCTCGAAGTCGACGACCCCACCAACGATGCCGAGTTGCTGCTGATCGGCTGGGGCAGTTCCTACGGGCCGATCGGCGAAGCCTGCCGGCGTGCGCGTCGCAAGGGCATCAAGGTCGCCCACGCCCACCTGCGTTACTTGAACCCGTTCCCCGCCAACCTCGGCGCCGTGCTGCGGCGCTACCCGCAGGTGGTCTGTCCGGAGATGAACCTCGGCCAGTTGGCGATGCTGTTGCGGGCGAAGTATCTGGTCGACGTGCAGTCGGTCAGCAAGGTGCATGGCCTGTCGTTCCTGGCCGACGAAGTGGGCCGGATCATCCGCGCCGCGCTGGGCGGGACGCTGGCCGAGATCGAACAAGATAAGGCGATGGTTGCCCGGTTGGCGGCAGCCACGGTCGGAGCGGGTGTGGACGGATGACCCGCGTGACCAGCCCAGAGCGAAGCGACAAGGAGGAGCGGCGCTCGTGACAAACGTGATGAGCAATTTGGCCGGCACTGATCTGGGTTTGACCGAGTCGACGACCAGCCATCGGCCGACCAAGCACGATGGCGTGCCCGTCACGGACCAGCCGCAGAAGGGCAAGGACTTCACCAGCGACCAAGAGGTGCGGTGGTGCCCGGGGTGCGGCGACTACGTCATCCTCAACACCATCCGCAACTTCCTGCCGGAACTGGGGCTGCGCCGCGAGAACATTGTGTTCATCAGCGGAATCGGGTGTTCCAGCCGGTTCCCGTACTACCTGGAGACATACGGCTTCCACTCCATCCACGGCCGTGCCCCGGCCATCGCGACCGGATTGGCGCTGGCCCGGGAGGATCTGTCGGTTTGGGTGGTCACCGGCGACGGCGATGCGTTATCGATCGGTGGTAACCACCTGATCCACGCGTTGCGCCGCAACGTGAACATCACCATTTTGTTGTTCAACAACCGGATCTACGGCCTGACCAAAGGTCAGTACTCGCCGACCTCGGAAGTCGGAAAGATCACCAAGTCGACGCCGATGGGTTCGCTGGACCATCCCTTCAACCCGGTCTCGCTGGCCCTGGGCGCCGAGGCGACGTTCGTCGGCCGTGCGCTGGATTCCGACCGCGCGGGCCTCACTGAGGTGTTGCGCGCCGCGGCCCAGCACCGTGGCGCGGCACTGGTCGAGATCATGCAGGACTGCCCGATTTTTAACGACGGCTCCTTCGACGCGCTGCGCAAGGAGGGCTCCGAAGACCGGCTGATCCGGGTGAGCCACGGCGAACCGATCGTCTTCGGCGCGGACGGTGAATATTGCGTGGTGAAGGCGGGATTCGGCCTCGACGTGGCCAAGACTGCGGATGTGGCGGCGGAGGAGATCGTCGTGCACGACGCACACGATGACGACTCGGCCTACGCGTTCGCGTTGTCGCGACTGTCGGATCAGAACCTCGATCACATGGTGACGGGCATCTTCCGGGACATCAGCCGGCCCACCTACGACGACGCGGCCCGCGCCCAGGTTCAAGCCGCGCAGGACGCCAGCGCGTCCGACCAGGCGGCGCTGCAGTCGTTACTGCGGGGCCGCGACACCTGGACCGTGGACTGAGGTGGGCGCGCAGGTGACTGACGGGGCTGCACCGATTGGCGCACTCGCCGGAATAGTGCTCGCCGGCGGTGAATCGCGACGCATGGGCCGTGACAAGGCCACCCTGCCCGTTCCAGGCGGGACAGGCACGCTGGTCGAGCACGTTGTTGACGTGGTAAGCCAACGCTGTTCGCCTGTCTACGTGGTGGCAGCTCCCGGGCAACCGTTGCCGACACTGTCGGCTACAATCCTGCGCGACGAGGTGCGGGGGCTGGGGCCATTGCCCGCCGCCGGGCGCGGACTGCGCGCAGCCGCGGCCGCCGGGGCCCGGTGGGCGTTTATCGCTGCGGTCGACATGCCCTCTCTCACAGCTGATTTGATCGATGATCTGTTGCGCTTGGCGGTGGAGACCGATGCCGAAGTGGTAATGCCCTGGGATGGTCGCAGCCACTACCTGGCTGCGGTGTATCGGACGGATCTGGCCGAGCGGATAGATAAGCTAGTCACGTCCGGCAAGCGGAGCATGCGTGCGCTGATCGACGCGTCGGACTCTCAGCAGATAGTGCTGGCGTCCTCAGGGGTGTTGGCCAACGTAAACACCGAGGACGATTTGCTCGCTCCGGCGCGGTCTGGTCGCTAGCGTTATACCGGTATTGCACATATCGCATTAATTTGCAATGCATTTCGATGTCGCGCGTATTCGGGGCGATGCTCTGAATCCGCTGAAGCATTGTCTAGCAATATTTTTCAGAATTCGAGACGTCGAATTCCTGCGCTTCGCGAATGGCTGGTGCGGGTGACACGCCGTGTCGGATGGTGCCGGAAGGTGTTGCTGCGCTCGGTATTCGGTATTTCGCGCCTCGGGTGTGACGACTGGAATCCGGTGTTCGACTTTGGAGCCCTGTGTGGGGCAGATCACTTGTAGTCGAATGGCTGCGCCGCGATTAGCCACGTGTCGGACATGAAACCCCGTGGCCCAGCTCACAATCTCTGCGTGATTCGGCTCACGAAAAGGCTTCTGCGACAAAGGATCGCCCGTACACCGAAACGTCTGGCTGACCTGCGGGAACCATTCGTTTGCCGGCTTGTGATCCCCCCGTAATCGATCCGACATCTCCACTGAGCCGAGATGACGAATCCAAATCGTTATCGTACGGTCCATCTAGCCCGAAAGCGGGTCGTAACAAACCGAAAATTGAATCCACGGATACGCGTGTGAGCGGAACTGGGTATGGCACCCGAAAGCGGGGCCAGCCCAGTGGGTGATGGCTTCCAGCCAACCTGGACGGACCAGTCCTCCGCTGTCGTGCCGGAACGAGACGGCACGCCCCGAAGCTAGTCAGCGTCCTATTGACGCACCAAGTACCACCTCAACCCACCACCGTGGGCTGTCTTCGGCGCGCGCGCAACGAAAGGAACAAGCTTGAAGCACGTCCGCAAGACGCTCATCGTCGCCGCGATTACAGGGACTCTGGTGACCGTGCCGACCTCCGGCATCGCTCATGCGGATGTCCCGGGCGTCGACCCCAATGTCGCCCCCGGCTTCGACCCCGGCGCCCCGGCACCCGATGCGCCGCCGGCCCCCGAGAATGCGGGCTTCGACCCGAGCCAGCCGGCTCCGGACGCACCGCCCGCCCCGGACGCTCCGCCTGCGCCGGACGCCCCGCCTGCGCCTGACGCGCCTCCGGCCATGGAGAACGCGGGCTTCGACCCGGGCCAGCCGGCGCCCGACGCACCCCCGGTCGACGAGGTCCCCGCGCCCGCTCCGGTCCGCGCCTACAGCGTGAACTGGGACGCGATCGCGCAGTGCGAGTCCGGTGGTAACTGGGCTATCAGCACCGGCAACGGCTACTCCGGTGGCCTGCAGTTCACCCCGAGCACCTGGCATGCCAACGGCGGATCGGGCTCCCCGTCCGGCGCCAGCCGTGAGGAGCAGATCCGGGTGGCCGAGAACGTGCTGCACTCGCAGGGCATCGGCGCGTGGCCGGTCTGCGGCCGTCGAGGCTGATCAAGGATCAATAGCGCTCATCGCGCGCGACAAGTGCCGGGCTGCGCAGCCCGGCACTTTGTCGTTTCCGGGGCCGTACCCCCGCTCGTGCGGGCGCGAGTAGCGTCGGGCGAGTGACTCAAACAACGCGCGAATTCGACATCGTCCTCTACGGCGCAACGAGCTTCGTGGGGAAGTTGACCGCTGAATATCTCGCCCGCGCCGGCGGCGACGCACGAATCGCGTTGGCCGGCAGGTCGAGCGACAAGCTCAAGGCGGTTCGCGAGAGTCTGGGGGAGTCCGCCCGGTCCTGGCCGCTGGTGTCCGCGGACGCCACATCGCCGTCCACACTGGACGAGATGGCCGCCCGCACCCAGGTCGTCATCACCACCGTCGGGCCCTACGCCCGCTATGGCCTGCCGCTGGTGGCAGCCTGTGCGGCCGCTGGCACCGATTACGCGGACTTAACCGGCGAGCCGAACTTCATCCGCGACTGCATCGACCTTTATCACAAGCAGGCCGCCGACAACGGTGCACGCATCGTGCACGCCTGCGGCTTCGATTCGGTGCCGTCTGATTTGTCCGTATACGCACTCTTTCGCGCCGCGCGCGCCGAGGGTGCGGGGGAGCTGACGGACACCAACTTCGTGGTTCGGGCATTACGGGGCGGTGCTTCCGGGGGAACCATTGCCACGGCGGTCGAGATGATGCGCACCGCATCGAGTGATCCCGATGTACGGCGTCAGTTGGCCGATCCCTACACCCTCAGTACCGACCGCGCGGCCGAGCCGGAGCTCGGCGCGCAACCCGACCTCACCTTGCGTCGAGGTAGTCAAATTGCACCTGAACTGGCAGGTCTATGGATGGGCGCTTTTGGGATGGCACCCTCCAACACTCGAATCGTGCGACGTAGCAACGCGCTGATGGATTGGGCTTATGGCCGCAGATTCCGCTACACCGAAACCATGAGCATGGGCTCGTCACCGCTTGCTCCGGTCGCCTCCGTTGCTATGACGGGATTTTCCGCCGCTCTCCTGGGCGTGGGCAGCCGCATTATGAATCGGGTGCCGCAAAGCCTGCTGGAGCGTGTCCTGCCCAAGGCCGGCAGCGGGCCCAGTGAAAAGACACGCGAGAGCGGGTTCTACAGGGTCGAGACGTACACGACCACGACGACCGGAGCGCGCTACGTGACGCGCATCGAACAACGCGGCGACCCCGGTTACAAGGCCACTTCGGTGATATTGGGCGAGTGTGGTCTGGCCCTGGCCAAAGACCGGGAAGCGCTCTCCGAGTTGCGTGGTGTGCTGACCCCGGCCGCCGCGATGGGTGACGCGTTACTGGCGCGGCTCCCAAGCGCGGGTATATCGCTGCAGACCGAACGGTTAAATTGACGCGCGGGTTCGAGTTGCGCTGCGTCTAGGGGTGTCGAACCAGATCGCGCGAGTCTAGTGTCGTAAGGGACTCGCCGTTACCTAACCGCAACGAAGGTGGATAGCCAATGCCCGGGCTCGATGACTTGTACGCGCAGATTCCGACCTCGGACATCGCGTCCAAGCTTGGTGCAGACCAAGGCGAGGTGGACAAGGCGGTTCACACGCTGGTGCCGGTGCTGTTGAGCGGATTGCAGCACAACTCAGCGGATCCCGAGAACGCCAGCAAGATCGAGTCCGCTGCTAGCGGCCACGCCGCCCGGGGATTGCTCGATGCCGGCGGCGGGGTGGACCAGGTGGACGAAGCAGACGGACATCAGGCCGTCGCAACGCTGTTCGGTGGTAAGGACACCGATCAGGTCGCGGCTGCACTGGCCAGCGGCGGAGCGGGCAATAGCGATCTGATCAAGCAACTGTTGCCCGTCATACTCCCAATTGTGTTGGCGTACATAGGAAAACAGCTCGGCTCCGGCGGCGCGGCGGAGACCACTGCCGCGCAGCAGCGCACGTCCGGCGGCGGGCTGGGCGACATTTTGGGCAATATCCTCGGCGGCGGTAACGACAAGTCGCTCGGCGGCATCCTCGGCAGTGTGCTGGGATCCAAGGGTGGCGGTCTGGGCGACATCCTGGGCGGCCTGCTCGGCGGCAAGAAATAGCCAGCGCGGCAAAAGAATTGCGTGGATCGGAATCATGTCTGAGCCGTCTCGAGGTCAGTAGTTTTCGAGTTCAGGGGTGTTGGGTACGACGGTTGATGTTGACCGGCTAACGGAGATTGAGAGGGAATAGTCATGTCAGACACACTCACCGAGGGACAGAAACTGGTGCGGGGGGAGTCGCTGGTTTCGAACAACGGGGCGTACACCCTTACCCTGCAGGACGACGGCAACCTGGTGCTCGCCTCGTGGGGCAAGCCGCTGTGGTCCACTGGGACCAACGGGCAGGAGGTGGTGCGGGCCGAGGTGCAGCGGGACGGAAACTTCGTGCTCTACACGGCAGACAAGCCGGTATGGCACAGCGACACCAAGGGCAAGAAGAACGTCAGGCTGGTTCTGCAGGACGACCGCAACCTGGTGCTCTACTCCGGTGACGGTGCCGCATGGTCCACCAAGACCGAAACCGACGCGCCTCCGCCGCCCAACCCGAACGCCGAAGCCGCGTCCGCCGCCGTCGATGACAAGAGCGCCGATGACAGCGCACCGGCCGAAGAGGTGTCGGCAGCGGTAGCCGAAGAGCCGGCCGAGCCGGCCCCGCCCGCCGCGCGGACCTACACCGTGGAGTCCGGCGACACCTTGTGGGCCATCGCAGAGCGTTTCTACGGAGACGGCAGCAAGTACCAGGTGATCGCCGATGCCAGCGGCATCCCCAACCCGGACCTGATTCACCCCGGCCAGGAGCTCACGATTCCGTAATCGGGCGTTTGCGCTGCGAATTCAGGGCCATAGACGGTGGCGTGGCTGGCGGTTCCTAGAATTGACCGGTGACCGCCAGTTCCCGCCCCGCCGACGACCAGCTGCCCAAGTCGTGGGATCCGGCCGCGATGGAGGGTGCGATCTATCAGAAGTGGCTCGATGGCGGCTACTTCACCGCTGACCCGGACAGCACCAAGCCGGCGTACTCGATCGTCCTGCCGCCGCCCAATGTGACCGGCACCCTGCACATGGGTCACGCGCTGGAGCACACGATGATGGACGCACTGACTCGGCGAAAGCGCATGCAGGGTTACGAGGTGTTGTGGCAACCCGGCATGGACCATGCCGGTATCGCGACCCAAAGCGTGGTGGAAAAGCAACTCGCCGTCGACGGCAAGACCAAAGAAGACTTTGGCCGCGAGTTGTTCGTCGAGAAGGTGTGGGACTGGAAGCGTGAGTCCGGCGGCGCGATCGGCGGCCAGATGCGCCGGCTGGGCGACGGGGTCGACTGGAGTCGCGACCGGTTCACCATGGACGAAGGCCTGTCGCGGGCGGTGCGGACAATCTTCAAACGCCTCTACGACGCCGGATTGATCTATCAGGCCGAGCGCCTGGTCAACTGGTCACCGGTGCTACAGACCGCGATATCCGACCTCGAGGTCAACTACCAAGACGTCGAAGGCGAGCTGGTGTCGTTCCGGTACGGCTCGCTCGACGACTCCCAACCGCATATCGTGGTCGCCACCACCCGGGTGGAAACCATGCTGGGCGACACCGGGATCGCGGTGCACCCGGACGACGAGCGCTACCGGCATCTGGTCGGGACCAGGCTGCCGCACCCGTTCGTCGACCGCGACATGATCGTGGTCGCCGACGAACATGTCGACCCCGAATTCGGTACCGGTGCGGTCAAAGTCACGCCAGCTCATGACCCGAACGACTTTGAGATCGGACTGCGCCACCAGCTGCCGATGCCCTCGATTATGGACACCAAGGGCCGCATCGCCGACACCGGCACGCAATTCGACGGTTTGGACCGCTTCGAGGCCCGGGTTGCGGTGCGTGAGGCACTGGCAGCCCAAGGCCGAGTGATCGAAGAGAAGCGGCCCTACCTCCATAGCGTCGGGCACTCCGAGCGCAGCGGGGAACCAATCGAGCCGCGACTCTCACTGCAGTGGTGGGTGCGGGTGGAGTCGATGGCCAAGGCAGCCGGCGACGCGGTTCGCAACGGCGACACGGTGATTCACCCCGCCAGTTTGGAACCACGGTGGTTCGCGTGGGTCGACGACATGCACGACTGGTGCATCTCACGTCAGCTGTGGTGGGGTCATCGCATCCCTATCTGGTACGGGCCCAACGGCGAGATGGTGTGCGTCGGTCCCGACGACACCCCTCCGGACGGTTGGGAGCAGGACCCCGACGTGCTGGACACCTGGTTCTCTTCGGCGCTGTGGCCGTTTTCCACTCTGGGCTGGCCGTCCGAAACCCGGGAACTGGAAAAGTTCTATCCCACAAGCGTTCTGGTCACCGGATACGACATCCTGTTCTTCTGGGTGGCCAGAATGATGATGTTCGGTACCTATGTCGGAGGTGACGACGCCATCACCCTGGACGGTGCGCGTGGTCCGCAGGTGCCGTTCACCGACGTGTTCCTGCACGGCCTGATCCGCGACGAGTTCGGCCGCAAGATGAGCAAGTCCAAGGGCAACGTCATCGATCCACTGGACTGGATGGACAAGTACGGCGCCGACGCGTTGCGGTTCACTTTGGCTCGCGGCGCCAACCCCGGCGGCGACCTGGCCATCGGCGAGGATGCCGTCCGGGCGTCCCGCAACTTTGGCACCAAGCTGTTCAACGCGACCCGCTACGCGCTAATGAACGGCGCTGCGCTGGCTCCGTTGCCGCCGCTGGAACAGCTCACCGACGCCGACCGCTGGATCTTGGGCCGGCTGGAAGAGGTTCGGGCCGAAGTGGATTCGGCTTTCGACAGCTACGAGTTCAGCAGGGCGTGTGAGTCGCTGTATCACTTCGCCTGGGACGAATTCTGTGACTGGTATGTCGAATTGGCCAAGACTCAAATTGCCCAGGGGCTGACCCACACGACAGCGGTGCTGGCCGCCGGCCTGGACGCGTTGTTGCGGCTGCTGCATCCGGTGATCCCGTTCATCACCGAGGCGCTCTGGCAGGCTCTCACCGGGCAGGAATCGCTGGTGGTCGCCGACTGGCCCAAGCCATCCGGGATCATTTTGGATCCTGTTGCGGCTCAACGCATCACCGACATGCAGAAGCTGGTCACCGAGATCCGCCGGTTCCGCAGTGATCAGGGCCTGGCCGACCGGCAGAAGGTGCCCGCCCGACTGAGCGGGGTGGACGACGCGGATCTGGCGGCGCAGGTGCCCGCCGTGACATCGCTGGCCTGGCTCACCGCGCCTGGCGGCGACTTCGAGGCGTCGGTGTCGCTGGAAGTGCGGCTGAGCGCCGCGACCGTAGTCGTCGAGCTCGACACCTCGGGCACCATCGACGTGGCTGCCGAACGCCGGCGGCTGGAAAAGGATTTGGCCGCGGCGCAAAAAGAGCTGGCCGCCACCGCGGCCAAGCTAGCCAACGCGGACTTTCTGGCCAAGGCTCCCGAAGCTGTCGTCGCCAAGATCCGCGGTCGTCAGCAGCTGGCGCAGGAGGAGTCGGACCGGATCGCCGCGAGACTGGCTGCGCTGCAGTGAATTCCGAATCTTCCGACTGGTCCGAGCAGGCCACCGATGTCCCGCCCACGCCGGACGAGATCGCCTCGCTGCTCCAGGTCGAACACCTGCTGGACCAGCGCTGGCCGGAAACCAAGATCGAGCCGAGCCTGACCCGGATCAGCGCGCTGATGGACCTACTCGGCTCGCCACAGTTGAGCTACCCGTCGATCCACATCGCTGGCACCAACGGCAAGACCTCGGTGGCCCGGATGGTCGACGCGCTGCTCACCGCCCTGCAGATGCGCACCGGGCGCAGCACCAGCCCGCACCTGCAGGCCGCGGTCGAGCGCATCTCGATCGACGGCAAGCCGATCAGTCCGGCGCGCTACGTGGCGACGTACCAGGAGATCGAGCCGTTCGTGCAGATGATCGACCAACAGTCGGAGGCCATCGGCGGGCCTCGCATGAGCAAATTCGAGGTGCTCACTGCGATGGCGTTCGCGGCCTTCGCGGACGCGCCCGTAGATGTCGCCGTCGTCGAGGTCGGGATGGGTGGACGGTGGGACGCCACCAACGTCATCAATGCGCCGGTTGCCGTCGTTACCCCGATCAGCGTCGACCACGTGGAGTACCTCGGCCATGACATCGCCGCGATCGCGGGGGAGAAGGCGGGCATCATCACCAGGGCGCCTGAGGGCGCGCCTGACACCGTCGCGGTGATCGGGCGGCAGCAGCCCGAGGCGATGGAGGTGCTGCTGAGCCAAACGGTGCGCGCCGACGCCGCTGTGGCCCGGGAGGATTCGGAGTTCGCGGTGCTGGGGCGGCAGGTCGCGATCGGTGGTCAGGTGCTCGAACTGCAGGGCCTGGGTGGGGTGTACTCCGAGATCTACCTGCCGCTGCACGGGGAGCACCAGGCGCACAACGCGGCGGTGGCGCTGGCCGCGGTCGAGGCATTCTTCGGCGCGGGGTCCCAGCGCCAACTTGACGTCGACGCCGTGCGGGCCGGCTTTGCCGCCGTCGCCAGTCCCGGGCGGATGGAGAGGATGCGCAGCGCCCCAACGGTTTTCATCGATGCCGCGCACAATCCCGCCGGTGCCGCCGCGCTGGCGCAGACGCTCACCGACGAGTTCGACTTCCGGACTCTGGTCGGAGTCCTCAGCGTGATGGCCGATAAGGACGTCGACGGCATCTTGGCCGCGTTGGAACCGGTGTTCGACTCGGTCGTGGTGACCCACAACGGGTCGCCGCGGGCACTCGACGTCGAGGGGTTGGCGCTGGCGGCACAGCAGCGATTCGGGCCGGACCGGGTGATCACCGCCGAGAACATGCGCGAGGCCATCGACTCAGCGACCGCGCTGGTGGACGCCGCGGCTTTGGAAGAAGAGCTAGTGGGCGAGACATTTTCCGGGGCCGGGATCGTCATCACCGGCTCGGTAGTCACCGCCGGCGTGGCCCGCACCCTGTTCGGACGTGATCCGGCATGACCGAGCAGCCGACGCCGACCAACGCCGTCCCCGACCCGTGGAAGAGCTTCGCCGGGGTGATGGCGGGCACGCTCATTCTCGAGGCGATCGTGGTGCTGCTGGCGATACCGGTGGTCGGGGTGGTTGGCGGCGGCCTGGGTGCGGGTTCGCTGAGCTATCTGATCGGGCTGGCAGTGGTATTGGTGGCGTTGGCCGGTGTTCAGCGCAAACCGTGGGCGATCTGGGTCAATCTGGGAGTACAGTTGCCGCTGGTCGCCGGCTTTCTGGTGTATCCGGCGGTGGGGTTCATCGGGGTGCTGTTCGCCGCGGTATGGGCGCTGATCGCCTATCTGCGGGCCGAGGTCCGGCGGCGCCAGGAACGGCCGCCTGGTCAGTAGCCGGTTTGGGTGCGGCCCGTCGGACCTCTACTGTTAGCCAGCGTGACCGAACGGACCCTGGTACTGATCAAGCCCGACGGCGTGCAACGCCAGTTGACCGGCGAGATTCTCAGCCGCATTGAGCGCAAAGGTCTCACCATCGCGGCTTTGGAATTGCGGATGGTCGGCGACGAGCTGGCCCGCCAGCATTACGCCGAGCACAGCGGCAAGCCGTTCTTCGGGTCGTTGCTGGAGTTCATCACGTCGGGACCGGTGGTGGCTGCCGTGGTGGAGGGCCCGCGGGCGATCGCCGCGTTCCGGCAACTCGCCGGCGGCACGGACCCGGTGGACAAGGCCACACCCGGCACCATCCGGGGAGATTTCGGCCTTCAGACGCAGTACAACCTGGTGCACGGTTCCGATTCGGCCGAATCGGCCGAGCGCGAGATCGGGCTCTGGTTCCCCAGCCGCTGACAGCCCCGCGCTGGTAGTGGTTTGCGGGGTGCCCGGCTCAGGGGTGCTCAACTCCATTCCCGCGTGTGGGATACTGACTCTCGGGTGAACGTCGTCGAACCGGCGTCGGTCACCCGAATGAAGACTTCGACAAGCGCGACCATCGCCAGTCCGCGGTGCGGCGCAGCGGGTCGGGCCGTCATTCAGTACGGCGCCGAGTGGGTTCGATCTGGGCTGCTCGGGGCGAGACCATCACAAGCCCGGGAGAAAGTAACCCGGACTCATAGCGAAGCCCTCGCGTGGCCGCGTCGATAGGACGACGCGCCCGGGGGCTTGAGGAGAATTCGTGGTAGACGGTGCCCCATCTTCAGAATCATCAGCCGAGCCGACAAAGCACGAGGATCTGCCGGATCGCCTGAGGGTCCACTCGCTGGCACGGACCCTGGGTACCACCAGCAGGCGGGTGCTGGACGCGCTGGCGGCGCTGGACGGGCGGGTCCGCAGCGCCCATTCCAGCGTCGATCAGGTTGACGCGGTGCGGGTGCGCGACCTGCTGGCGGCACAACCCGACGCCCAACCCGAGGCGCAGCCTGCCGAGTCTGAGCCCGTCGAGCCAGAGTCCCGGCTGCTGCTCGAGACGCCGGAGACACCCGAGCCGGCCGCCGAGCGCCCCCACTACATGCCGCTCTTCGTCGCGCCGCAGCCGCTGTCCGAGCGGGCCGGGACCGCCGTGGCTGCCCCCGCCGAGGAGATCGCGGAGGACACCGAGGAGGACGGCTCCGAGGACGACGGCTCCGGCGCCGACGACGACGATCCGGCCGACCGCCCGGCCAACAAGCGCCGCCGCCGGGGTCGCCGCGGCCGCGGCCGCGGCCGTGGCGAGCAGGGCGGTCCGGACGGGCCCGGGGACCAGGACCAGAGCGGCCAGGACGGTTTCGGCGACGACACCGATGCCGATCAGGACCAGGATTCCGACGACGGCGACGACGGCGACGGCAGCGAGAACGGCGACGACGACAACGGTACTGGTGAGGGTGGCAGCCGTCGTCGTCGGCGACGCAGGCGGCGCAAGTCGGGCGGCGGCGAGGACGGAGACGACAACCCGTCACCCGACGACCCACCCAACACCGTCGTGCACGAGCGCGCACCGCGTGGCGGTAAGTCGGGCTCGGACAACGGTGACTCGTCGGGTTCCGGCGAGATCAAGGGCATCGACGGCTCGACGCGGCTGGAAGCCAAACGCCAACGTCGCCGAGACGGACGCGACGCCGGCCGGCGCCGTCCGCCGGTACTGAGCGAGGCCGAATTCCTGGCCCGGCGCGAGGCCGTCGAACGTGTGATGGTGGTCCGCGACCGGGTGCGCACCGAACCGCCCCACCCCGGCGCGCGCTACACCCAGATCGCGGTGCTCGAAGACGGCATCGTGGTCGAGCATTTCGTGACGTCGGCTGCTTCTGCTTCGCTGGTGGGCAACATTTACCTGGGCATCGTGCAGAACGTGTTGCCGTCGATGGAGGCGGCGTTCGTCGACATCGGCCGCGGCCGCAACGGTGTGCTGTACGCGGGTGAGGTGAACTGGGAGGCCGCCGGCCTGGGCGGCGCCGATCGCAAGATCGAGCAGGCGCTCAAGCCCGGCGACTACGTCGTCGTTCAGGTCAGCAAGGACCCGGTCGGGCATAAGGGCGCGCGACTAACCACGCAGGTGTCGCTGGCCGGGCGCTACCTGGTCTACGTGCCGGGCGCATCGTCGACCGGGATCAGCCGCAAGCTGCCCGATACCGAACGCCAGCGGCTCAAGGAGATCCTGCGCGAGGTGGTGCCGTCCAACGCCGGGGTCATCATTCGCACCGCGTCGGAGGGCGTCAAAGAGGAGGACATCCGCGGCGATGTCACCCGGCTGCAGGAACGCTGGAACCAGATCGACGCCAAGGCCGCCGAGACCAAGCAGAAGGCCGCGGGTGCCGCGGTGGCGCTCTACGAAGAGCCCGATGTGTTGGTCAAGGTCATCCGGGACTTGTTCAACGAAGACTTCTCCGGGCTGATCGTATCCGGCGACGAAGCCTGGACGACGATCAACGAATACGTCAATTCCGTTGCCCCCGATCTGGTTTCGAAGCTCACCAAGTACGAGCCGGCGAGCGAGACCGGGCCCGACGTGTTCGCGGTGCACCGCATCGACGAGCAGCTGACCAAGGCGATGGACCGCAAGGTGTGGCTGCCGTCCGGTGGCACGTTGGTCATCGACCGCACCGAGGCGATGACGGTGATCGACGTCAACACCGGCAAGTTCACCGGGTCTGGGGGCAACCTGGAACAAACCGTCACCAAGAACAACATCGAGGCCGCCGAGGAGATCGTGCGCCAACTGCGGCTGCGTGATATCGGCGGCATCATCGTGATCGACTTCATCGACATGGTGCTGGAGTCCAATCGGGACCTGGTACTGCGCCGGCTGACCGAGGCGCTGGCCCGCGACCGCACCCGTCACCAGGTGTCGGAGGTGACGTCGCTGGGACTGGTCCAGTTGACCCGCAAACGGTTGGGGACCGGTCTGATCGAGGCATTTTCGACGTCTTGTCCGCAGTGTGCGGGCCGCGGGATTCTGCTGCACACCGACCCGGTCGATTCCGCGCCAGCGACCGGACGTAAGTCCGAATCCGCCAGTCGGCGCAACAGGCGGTCGAAAAAGAACCGGTCCGAGGAAAACGATGAGAAGGCCGTCGTGGCCAAGGTGCCGGTGCATGCCCCCGGTGAGCACCCGATGTTCAAGGCGATGGCCGCCTCCTCGCGCGATGACGACGAAGCCGACGAGTCCGGAACGGACTCACCTGGTGCGGATGACGAGGAGCTGGCCGCCGACTTGGTCGCTGCGGACAACGCCGACGAGGCGGACTTCGAGGACGCCGACGAAGACACCGACGACTCCGATGATGACGAGGACTCCGATGACGAGGATGACCTCGACGACGAGGATCTGGTCGACGACGACGACCTCGACGACGACGACGATGACGATGACGATGGCGACGACGATGACGATGACGACGACGATGGCGACGACTCCGACGAGATTGACGACGAGGACGACGAGGACGACGAGGACGTCGCCGAGATCGACGACGTCGAGGATTCCGATTCCGATGAATCCGACGAGCTCGACGGCGATGACGACGTGTCCGACGACTCCCGAGCCTCCGTCGTGGTGGTCGAGCAGGTCTCGGTTATCGGGCCGCGTCGCAGGCGCGCAGCCGGCCGCCCGGCCGGACCGCCAATCCACGCTGACTAGAACACAAAACCACGAAAGAGGACTAACAGCAGCACGCCGCGTGACTGACCCGGTTTGACCCTGTAGCCGCTGGTCACGTACCCTTGGACAGTTGTCGTCAGGCCGGGCAGAGGCTGGCCGGTGACAGCGGGGCCACAGATCTCGAACTGGACCCGCACAAGACCACCCACCGCGCGCCGTCGTTAACACGCGCGCGAAGCACGAGGACGAAGAGGCAGGAGAACCGATGGCGACCTACGCAATCGTCAAGACCGGCGGGAAGCAGTACAAGGTCGCCGTCGGCGACGTCGTCAAGGTTGAGAAGCTGGAGTCCGAGCCGGGCGCGAGCGTGTCGCTGCCGGTCGCCCTGGTCGTCGACGGCGCCGATGTCACCACCGACGCGAAGGCACTGGAGAAGGTCGCGGTCACCGGTGAGGTGCTTGAGCACACCAAGGGTCCCAAGATCCGCATCCACAAGTTCAAGAACAAGACCGGCTACCACAAGCGCCAGGGGCATCGTCAGCAGCTGACGGTTCTCAAGGTCACCGGCATCAAGTAGCGAGTAGGGAGCGACAGACATGGCACACAAGAAGGGCGCTTCCAGCTCGCGCAACGGTCGGGATTCGGCAGCCCAGCGACTCGGCGTCAAGCGGTTCGGTGGCCAGGTGGTTAAGGCCGGCGAGATCCTGGTCCGCCAGCGCGGCACCAAGTTCCATCCCGGCGTCAATGTCGGTCGCGGCGGCGACGACACCCTGTTCGCCAAGGCGGCCGGGGCGGTCCAGTTCGGCGTTAAGGGCGGCCGCAAGACAGTGAGCATCGTCGGACCCGCCGCCGACTGACCGCTGCAGGCGTGTCCGAGCGCGCGCCGGTAGTCGATTGAGGGGATAGCCCGATGCCTCGATTCGTCGATCGGGTCGTCATACACACGCGGGCGGGCTCCGGCGGCAACGGCTGCGCCTCGGTCCACCGCGAGAAGTTCAAGCCGCTGGGAGGTCCCGATGGCGGCAACGGCGGCCGCGGCGGCAGCATCGTCTTCGTCGTGGACCCGCAGGTCCACACGTTGCTGGACTTCCATTTCCGGCCACACGTCACCGCGCCGTCGGGCAAGCAGGGAATGGGCAACAACCGCGACGGCGCCGCCGGCGCGGACCTGGAAGTCAAGGTTCCCGACGGCACCGTCGTGCTGGACGAAAACGGCCGGCTGCTGGCCGACCTGGTCGGCACGGGCACGCGGTTCGAGGCCGCCGCCGGCGGCCGCGGTGGCCTGGGCAACGCCGCGCTGGCCTCCCGCGCCCGCAAGGCTCCCGGCTTCGCGCTGCTGGGCGAGCCAGGGCAGGCCCGTGACCTGACACTGGAACTCAAGACCGTCGCCGACGTCGGGCTGGTTGGCTTCCCCTCCGCGGGCAAGTCCTCGCTGGTATCAGTCATCTCGGCGGCCAAACCCAAGATCGCCGACTATCCGTTCACCACGCTGGTCCCCAACCTCGGCGTAGTCTCTGCCGGCGAAAACTCCTTCACGGTTGCCGACGTGCCGGGCCTGATCCCGGGCGCATCGCAGGGCCGCGGACTGGGCCTGGATTTCCTGCGCCACATCGAGCGGTGCGCGGTGCTGGTTCACGTGGTGGACTGCGCTACCGCCGAGCCCGCCCGCGACCCGATCTCCGACATCGACGCACTGGAAGCCGAACTCGCCGCCTACACACCCACCCTGCAGGGGGACGCGGTGCTGGGCGACTTGGCCGAGCGGCCACGGGCGGTGGTGCTCAACAAGATCGACGTGCCGGAGGCCCGCGAGCTGGCCGAGTTCGTCCGCGACGAGATCGCGCAGCGCGGCTGGCCGGTGTTCCTGGTGTCCACTGTCACCCGAGAAGGGTTGCAGCCATTGATCTTCGGGCTCTGGCAGATGGTTTCGGAGTACAACGCGGCGCGCCCGGAAGTGGTGCCGCGACGGCCGGTGATCCGCCCGGTTCCGGTGGACGACAGCGGTTTCACCGTGCAACCCGACGGTCAGGGCGGATTCGTGGTCACCGGTACCCGGCCCGAGCGCTGGATCGGCCAGACCAACTTCGACAACGACGAGGCCGTCGGGTACCTGGCCGACCGGCTGGCCCGCCTTGGTGTCGAGGAGGAGTTGCTGCGTCTGGGCGCGCAGCCCGGCTGCGCGGTGACCATTGGCGACATGACGTTCGATTGGGAGCCGCAAACCCCTGCGGGAGTTGATGTTCCGTTGACCGGGCGGGGTACCGACGCGCGGCTGGAGCGCACCGACCGGGTCGGTGCCTCCGAACGCAAGGCGGCCCGGCGGCAGCGCCGCGAACGCGGTGCGCAACCTGGCGAACTCGAATGACCAGCCCGCACCGCGACGCCGTCCGTACTGCGCGCAGTCTGGTCGTGAAAGTGGGCACCACCGCACTGACCACCGAGTCGGGCATGTTCGACATCGGTCGGTTGGCCGACCTGGCCGATGCTATCGAGACGCGGATGAAGGCGGGCACCGACGTGGTCATCGTTTCCTCGGGGGCTATCGCCGCCGGTATCGAGCCACTCGGGTTGGCGCGTCGGCCAAAGGATTTGGCGACCAAGCAGGCAGCGGCCAGCGTCGGGCAGGTCGCGTTGGTCAACTCGTGGAGTGCGGCGTTCGCCCGGTACGGACGTACCGTGGGGCAGGTGCTGCTGACTGCGCATGATATCTCGCAGCGGGTGCAGCACACCAACGCCCAGCGCACACTGGACCGGCTGCGCGCACTGCACGCGGTGGCGATAGTCAACGAGAACGACACGGTGGCCACCAACGAGATCCGGTTCGGCGACAACGACCGACTCTCGGCGCTGGTCGCGCATCTGGTGGGCGCTGACGCGCTGGTGCTGCTGTCTGACATCGACGGTCTCTACGATGCAGATCCTCGAAAAGTCAAGGGCGCCCGATTCATTCCCGAGGTGACCGGCCCGAAGGATCTGGATGGGGTGGTTGCGGGTCAGGGTAGCCACCTGGGCACCGGCGGGATGGCGTCGAAGATGTCCTCGGCGCTGCTGGCCGCCGATGCCGGGGTGCCTGTCCTGCTGGCCCCGGCGACCGATGCCGCGGCCGCGCTCACCGACGCCTCGGTGGGCACCGTGTTCGCGCCGCGCGCCGAGCGGATGTCGGCGCGCCGGTTCTGGGTGCGTTACGCGGCCGAGTCCGCCGGTTCGCTGGCGCTGGACGCCGGTGCGGTACGCGCGGTTGTCTCCCAGCGTCGTTCGCTGTTGCCCGCGGGTGTTACCGCGGTGTCGGGCAAGTTCTTCGGTGGCGACGTCGTCGAATTGTGCGGGCCCGACGGCGTCGTGGTGGCGCGCGGCGTGGTCGCCTATGACGCAACCGAACTCGCCACCATGATGGGCCGGTCCACCTCGGCGCTACCCGATGAGCTGCGCCGGCCTGCCGTACACGCCGACGACTTGGTGGCCGTGTAACCAGGCATCTGCGCAGCTATTTGGCTGTCTCCAAATACAGTGCGCCCCAGATTATTTCGACCAATGTCGCGGCCAGTTCGGCGTCATATTCGGGCGGTCTTGTAGGTAGGTTTTGCTGGCAGGCCCGCTCGACCATCCAGGTCAGGGCAGAGGCGGTGGTGACCGCGGGCAGCTTGCTGCGGATCGAGCCGTCGGCCTGCCCTTGCCCGATGACCTCGGTCACCTGCTCGATGACAGCGCCCAACAAGTCGCGGTAGGCGCGGGCGGTCGCTGGGTCGTAGCCGGAAACCTCGTTGAGCGCGATCAGTACTGGCTGATGACGGCGGTAGCTGTCGATGATCCCCGAGATCGCTGCCCGAACGTCGTCGGGATTGTGCCGCGAGGCGACGTCCCACCAGCGGCGCCCGTTGCTGGCCAGGTCGTTGAATACCTGGCCGGCCAGCCGGCGCAGCAGGTGGCCCTTGTCCTCGAAGTAGATGTAGAAACTGGCGCGTGAAATACCTGCCTCGGTCGCCAGTCGGTCGACGCTGAGCTCGGTGAAGCTGGTGCCGTCGCGCATCAGCCGTTCGGTGGCTTCCAGGAGGCGGGCTTCCATCTGCTCTTGCCGCTGTCGGCGTCCCTGCTCGCGATTGCCCGGTGATTTGCGGGTCACGGTCGGCATAACCCGAGCATATCGAACCCGCAGACGTGTTGACTAGACACTATGTCTAGGCATAATGTCGTGACTATCCCGTTGTGACCGACGCCATAGTCGACGTGAGGATCGCCCCGATGACCAGCCCGACGAGCATTTCGTCCCAAACGTTGAACAGTTCGTCCCAGGCGGATGCCAGCACCCGTCCGTACGACACGATCGACTTGTCGTCGAAAGCGTTCTGGACCTCCACCGCGGCCGACCGGGAACGCTCGTTTGCCGTGTTGCGCGCCCAACGCCCAGTGAGCTGGCAGCCGCCCGTGGAAGGTGACCTGATCGAGAATCCCGCCGACCCCGGTTACTGGGCCGTCACCCGCCGCGCCGACATCGTCACCGTCAGCCGCAACAACGATGTGTTCCTGTCCGGCAAGGGGGTGATGTTCGCCGACATTCCCGAAGAACTCCTGGAAGCCTCGCAGTCCTTCCTGGCCATGGACCCGCCGCGACACACCAAGCTGCGCAAGCTGGTCAGCGCCGCATTCACCCCGCGCCAGGTCCGCCGTATCGAGGAGTCTATCCAGCGCAACGCCCGCACCATCGTCGAGGAGTTGCGGGCCGCCGGTAGCGGTGCCGACTTCGTCGACCTTTGCGCCAAAGAGCTGCCCATCCGCACCCTGTCCGACATCGCGGGCATCCCCGCATCCGAGGAGCATCAGGTAGCCAGCGCCGCCGATGCCGTGGTGTCTTGGGCGGACCCCGAGTACCTCGCCGGGCGTAACCCGCTCGAGCTCCTGGTCCAGAACCAGGTCTATTTGCACCAGGTGGCCGGGGCGCTGGCGGCGGAACGCCGGGAGAAGCCCGGCGACGACCTGTTCAGCGCGCTGGTAAACGCCGAGGTGGATGGCGACCGGCTCACCGACGCCGATGTGGCTGCCTTCTTCGTGCTGCTCGCGGTAGCCGGCAACGACACCACCCGCCAGACCGCAAGTCACGCACTGAAGGCGTTGACCGACTTTCCCGACCAAAAAGCCTGGCTGCAGGCGGATTTCGACAATCGAATCGGCACGGCCGTAGAGGAATTCATCCGCTACGCCACCCCCGTGATGACATTCCGGCGCACTGCCGCAACAGATTACGAACTGGGCGGCCGGCAGATCCGCGCTGGCGAGAAGGTGGCGATGTTCTACGCCTCCGGCAACTGGGACCGTGAGGCGTTCGACCACCCGGAACGGCTGGACCTGGGTCGCAATCCCAACCCGCACCTGGGGTTCGGTGGTGGCGGCGTACACTTCTGCCTTGGCGCCCACGTGGCCAGGGCGCAACTGCGCGCCCTGTTCGGCGAGTTGCTCCGCCAGGTTCCCGAGATCCGATCCGGGGAGCCGTCTTACGTCGTCGGCAACTTCATCCACGCGATCCGCCGCTTGCCCTGCACCTTCTGAAGTTCGGCTCGATCCCGAGTACAGTCGCGCACGCCTGTGACTGTGCCGGGTGACCGCGTAGGCGTTCGCTTCAAGAACTCGTCAAGAAATCGTTGAGAATCCGCACAGTCACTTCCGAAAAACTCATCGCATCAGCGAAGCCGGCCATCAGGCCAGTTCGCAACGAAAGAGATTCGGAGAAGATCATGTGGGCTCTGACAACATCCAACGGACTGCGGGTCGACAACATCCGGTACGAGCACGACGCCAGGATGGCCGTGCACAACCTGGGTTACCCGCAGGCTATCGGGCCGTACTCCTGGCAGGTCGTCGACAACCAGGGCCGGCAGTTCGTCGCCGAGGTCAGAAAGGTGCGCTGACAATCAGTTCGGCGGTCAGCAGCGTCAGGATCTCCGAACAGCCGCCGTCGACTTTTACGGTGGCCAACTCGTCGCCTCGGGTGACGCCCCGGTTGACGATTCCCACTGGGATGCCGTGGGCCGCGGCGTGGCGGACGAACCGGTAGCCGGAGAACACCGTCAGCGACGAGCCGGCGACCAGCAGCGCCTGGGCCCGGTTGATCACTGAATATGCCTCGGCTACAGCATCTTTGGGTACACTCTCGCCAAAGTAAACGATGTCGGGCTTGAGCATGCCGCCGCAGTCCGGGCAGTCGAGATAGCGGAACGATTCGGTCTCGGCGACCACGGCGTCCGCGTCGGGTGCCACCGCCAGCCCGCCGATAGACTCGGCCCGCTCAATGAACCCGGGGTTGAGTGCCTCGAGTTGCTCGGCCAGAACCGCGCGGCTCATGGTGTGACCACACCCCAGACAAGCGACCCGCGCGTAGGTGCCGTGCAGATTCACCACGTTGGCGCTGCCGGCCTTCGTGTGCAGCAGGTCGACGTTCTGCGTGATAACGCCGCAGACCACGCCCGCCTGCTCAAGAGCGGCCAGCGCGTAGTGCCCCGCATTTGGCCGGGTGTCGTCCATGTGCCGCCACCCGACGTGATTGCGCGCCCAATATCGCTGCCGGAACACCGGGTCGGAGGTGAACTGGCCGATCGTCATCGGATTGCTCGGTGGCGAGTCGGGCCCCCGATAATCGGGTATGCCGGAGTCCGTGGAAATGCCTGCACCGGTGAGCACCGCAATCCGCCGGCCGGACAGCATTGCGATGAGTTCGGGGGACTCCATGGATCCGAGCCTAGGCACTTTTGTGGGACGGGATTCGGGCATCGCGACCACCGCGCGCAACAATGGGGTGCGATGAACTTCTACTCGGCCTATCAGCATGGGTTTATGCGCGTCGCCGCGTGCACGCACCACACCACGATCGCCGACCCGGCGGCCAACGCCGCGTCGGTCCTGCGCGTCGCCCGCGAATGCCACGACGAGGGCGTCGGATTGGCGGTCTTCCCCGAACTAACACTGTCCGGCTACTCGATCGAAGACATCCTGCTCTCCGACGCCCTGCTCGACGCTGTCGAGTGCGCGCTGGCCGATCTGGTGGCCGAGTCGGCTGATTTGCTGCCGGTCCTGGTGATCGGTGCGCCGCTGCGGCATCGGCACCGCATCTACAACACCGCTGTTGTGGTGCATCGTGGCGCGGTCCTCGGGGTGGTCCCCAAGTCCTATCTGCCGAACTACCGGGAGTTCTACGAGCGCCGCCAGATCGCCGCCGGCGACGACGAACGTGGGACCATTCGGGTCGGACGTTTGGACGTTCCGTTCGGGCCGGATTTGTTGTTCGCCGCGACGGACCTGCCCGGTTTCGTGCTGCATGTGGAGATCTGCGAGGACATGTTCGTCCCGGTGCCGCCCAGCGCCGAGGCGGCTCTGGCCGGTGCGACGATGTTGGCGAATCTATCGGGCAGTCCGATCACCGTGGGCCGCGCCGAGGATCGCGCCCTGCTGGCGCGGTCGGCGTCGGCGCGCTGCCTGGCGGCCTACGTGTACGCGGCCGCAGGGGAGGGCGAATCGACCACGGATCTGGCCTGGGACGGCCAGACGATGATCTGGGAGAACGGTACGCTGCTGGCCCAATCCGAACGGTTTCCCAAGGGTGGGCGCCGCTCGGTAGCCGACGTCGACACCGAATTGCTGCGTTCGGAGCGATTGCGGATGGGAACGTTCGACGACAACCGGCGTCGCCACGCCGCCGCAACGGACGCGTTTCGCCGCATCGACTTTCGGCTCGACCCACCCGACGGCGACATCGGCCTGCTGCGCATGGTCGAACGCTTCCCGTTCGTGCCTGCCGATCCGCAACGGCTGCAACAGGATTGCTATGAGGCGTACAACATTCAGGTGGCCGGTCTCGAGCAGCGGTTGCGGGCACTGGACTATCCGAAGGTGGTCATCGGTGTGTCCGGCGGTCTGGATTCGACACACGCCCTGATCGTCGCGGCCAGGGCGATGGACCGGGAAGGTCGGCCGCGCAGCGACATTCTGGCCTTCACGTTGCCGGGTTTTGCCACCGGCGATCGCACCAAGAATAATGCGGTCAAGTTGTCGCGCGCGTTGGGAGTCACCTTCGAGGAGATCGACATCCGCAAGACGGCCCAGGGGATGCTCGCCGAGATCGGGCACCCGTTCGCGCGCGGCGAGAAGGTTTACGACGTCACGTTCGAGAACGTTCAGGCCGGCTTGCGCACCGACTACCTGTTCCGGTTGGCCAACCAGCGTGGCGGCATCGTGTTGGGCACCGGTGACCTCTCCGAACTGGGCCTGGGCTGGTCGACCTACGGCGTTGGTGACCAGATGTCGCATTACAACGTCAACGGCGGAGTACCGAAGACATTGATCCAGCACCTGATTCGCTGGGTCATCTCCTCCGGAGAGTTCGACGAACAGGTAGGTGAGATCCTGCAGTCGGTGCTCGAGACCGAGATCACCCCCGAGCTGGTTCCCACCGGCGAGGAGGAGGAATTGCAGAGCAGCGAAGCCAAGGTCGGTCCCTATGCCCTGCAAGACTTTTCACTGTTCTATGTGCTGCGCCACGGCTTCCGCCCATCCAAGATCGCCTTTCTGGCCTGGTACGCGTGGAGCGATGCCGCGCGTGGCAGCTGGCCGCCGGGCTTTCCCGAGGACAAGCGGCCGGTCTACTCCCTGTCCGAGATCCGGCACTGGCTCCGGGTTTTCGTGCAGCGTTTCTACTCGTTCAGTCAGTTTAAGCGCTCGGCGTTGCCCAACGGCCCGAAAGTTTCTCATGGCGGCGCACTTTCACCCCGAGGAGACTGGCGGGCTCCCTCAGACATGTCCGCGCGGATCTGGCTGGACGAGATCGAGCGCCAGGTGCCCGAAGACTGACAGCGGCGTCAATCGGGTTCGTTTTTGTCGAGTTTGAGCAGTCGTTCTGGTGCTGCAGCGCAGGAAGTTTCACTCACGGCGATAGCGCGGCTTTGATCGCCTCGGCATCCGGCGCACAGTTACCTGCACCGTGCACCAGCGTCGCCAAGGCGCCAGCGGCGCAGGCGTGTCGCAAAGCCTGTAGCCGCTCAACCGGGGTTCCCGGTTCTGGTGGCCAATTCGCTGCCAACACGCCCGAGAACACATCACCGGCACCGGCACTGTCGACCGCCGCCACCGACGGCGCTGTCACCACAAAGTCTCCGTCGATACCCGTGTAGCGGGCGCCACGTTTACCCAGCGTTGTCACGAAGTGCTCTGTCGGCCAAATCCATTCGGCCGCCTCAGCCTCGTTAGCGATCACCACGTCAGTGACCGCCGCCAGCTCGGCCACTGCGCTGTGTTTGCTCGATGGTGCGGCATTGACCATCACGATCGCCCCGGCGGACCGCGCTTCGCGAGCCGCGGCAACTGCCGTCGGCACCGGAATCTCTAATTGCGTCAACAGCACATCGCAGTCGTAGGCACCGGCGTGTCCAACTGATACATGGGTGTTGGCGCCCGGGACGACCACGATCAGGTTCTCGGCGCCGGCGTCGACCACTACGACCGCTGACCCGCTCGGGCCAGGCACCCGGGTCAGGTGGTCTAACCCAACAGCGTTAGCCGACAGGTGGGCACGTAACCGGTCAGCGGCTGCGTCGTCACCGACAGCGCCGACGAACTGCACGCGTGCACCCGCCCGTGCGGCCGCGACAGCCTGGTTGGCCCCCTTGCCGCCAGGCGAATACGACGACGTTGACGCGAGCACCGTCTGACCCGGGTACGGCAGGGACGCGACCCGAAGCATCAGGTCCAGATTCACGCTGCCGACGACCGACACCCGCTTCGCCATGGCATCGAGGCTAACGACACCGGCGGGCGGGCATCACCTTTCGGTGAAAGCAAGGACACAGCCCGGCGTCACTTTCCGGTAAACGCCGACAACGCCTGGCTGGCCAGCTAACGTGCAGCGTGATCGGGGACCCGTTACAAATCGGTGGCAGAAGGGAAGCCGATTGACATCGGTTGAGCTAACAAGGTCGGAGCCGGTAAGCGACATTGAACCAGCTCCGGTCAACAAGGGCGCTCGCCGCCGGCTGCCGGGGATACGCTTTCGGGTCAGCATTCAATCCAAGATCCTGGTGGCACTGCTGCTTTCGAGCATTCTTTCGGTCGCTGTCGTCGGCCTGATCGGCGCGCTCTCGGGGCGCAGTGCACTGCGTGAAGTCGAGTCCGAGCGGCTGATCGAGTTGCGCCAGTCGCAGAAGCGGCAGGTGGAGGCGCTGTTCCGGGAGGTGACGGACTCGCTGGTGGTCTACAGTGGCGGGTTCAGCGTCGACCAGGCCGTGATCGCAATGACCGCCGGATTCGGTCAGCTGGCAAACGCCACCATCAGCGGCGCCCAACAGCAGGCGCTCGTCGACTACTACCAGAACCAAATCATCAAACCGATCAAAAAGATCACCGGCGACGAAATCGATCTCAACGCGGTACTGCCGAATTCCGGCGCCCAGAAGTACTTGCAGGCCCATTACACCGCCTCGACCAAACCCGACGCGTTACCAGTCAGCGACGCCGGCGACGGCAGCGCATGGTCGGCGGCCAATGCCCGCTACGACTTCTACATGCGCGACATTGTCACCCGTTTCGACTATCAGGATGCGCTGCTGCTGGATCAGGATGGCAATGTCGTCTACTCAGTGAAGAAGGGGCCGGACTTCGGCACCAATGTCCTCACCGGACCGTATCGCGAATCGAATTTGCGCGAGGCCTACCAGAAGGCGTTGCGTTCCAACGATGTCGAGTTCGTCTGGATCACCGATTTTCAGCCCTACCAGCCGCAGTTGGCTGCGCCCACGGCCTGGGTGGTGTCCCCGATCGGCCTCAACGGCAAGATCGACGGAGTGATGGCGCTGCCGGTGCCCATCGCCAAGATCAACAGCATCATGACCGCCGACAAGAACTGGAAGGGCGCCGGAATGGGCGCGGCGACCGAGACGTTCCTGGCCGGGGCCGACGATCTGATGCGTTCTGATTCAAGGCTTTTTCTGGAAGATCCGCAGGAATATCGGCGCCTGGCGATCGAGGCCGGCACCGCTCCCAGCGTCGCGGACCGCGCCATCCAGCTCGGTGGCACCACACTCGTGCAGCCTGTGACCAGTGCCGGTCTGCGTGCAGCGCAACGAGGGGAGACCGGCGTCGTCGCCGGCACCGACTACACCGGTAACAGGGAACTGGAAGCCTACGCCCCGCTGAACATCCCGAATTCGGACCTGCACTGGTCGATCCTGGCGACCCGGGACGACTCCGACGCGTTTGCCAGGCTCGGCAGGTTCAGCAAGACCCTGGCGATCACGGTCACGGGGATGATCTTCGCCGTCTGCGTAATCTCGATGCTGGTCGCGCAGGCGGCGGTGCGCCCGGTCCGGCGTCTGGAAAAGGGCACCCAGCAGATCAGCTCCGGCGACTACGAGGTCAACATCCCGGTTACCTCGCGCGACGAAATCGGCGATCTCACCGCAGCTTTCAACGAAATGAGCCGCAATCTGGCGATCAAGGAGGAACTGCTCAACGAACAGCGCAGGGAGAACGACCGGATGCTGCTGGCGCTGATGCCCGAATCGGTCGTCCAGCGATACCGGGAAGGCGAGCCCACCATCGCGCAAAAGCATCAGGACGTCGCGATCATCTTCGCCGACATCATCGGGCTGGACGAGATCTCCAACTACTTGCCGGGCAATGAGTTGGTCGGGATCGTCGACGAACTGTTCGGCCAATTCGACTCGGCGGCAGAAAACCTTGGAGTGGAACGTATCCGCACCTTCCACAACGGATATCTGGCCAGTTGCGGGGTTATCACACCGCGCCTGGACAGCGTGCATCGTAGCCTCGAGTTCGCTCTCGAAATGCGCCGGATCATCGAACGTTTCAACAGCCGCAGTCCGCACGACCTGGGTCTGCGGGTCGGTGTCAACACCGGCAACGTGATCAGCGGTCTGGTGGGTCAATCCGGCTTGGTCTTCGACATGTGGGGTGGCGCTGTCAGCTTGGCTTTCCAGATGCACAGCGGCACACCGCAACCCGGCATCTATGTGTCATCGCAAGTGTACGAGGCGATGCGAGACTCCCGGCAGTTCACGCCCACCGGCACCATCTTGGTCGGTGGCGAAGAGCAAGCGATCTATCGGTTGTCGGAGCGGTGATGAACGCATTGCACTCGTCGTGGTTTCACTGGGCCATCGGCATCGCGGTCGGATTCCCGGTTGGCTTGATCCTGCTGACCGAGGTGCACCACGCCCTGGTCCGCAGGAACAACCGGCTGGCCCGTCAGGTCGGTGTGCTGCGCAATTTGCTCTTGCCGCTCGGTGCGCTGTTGCTGTTGTTGGTGAAGGCGTCGGAGATCTCGGCCAACGACCCCCCGGTGCGCATTCTGACCACGCTGTTTGGCTTCCTGGTACTGGTGCTGTTGCTGTCCGGGCTGAGCACCACCGTGTTCGAGGGAGCACCTGAAGACAGCTGGCGCAAGCGAGTCCCGACGATCTTCCTCGACGTCGGCCGCATCGCACTGATCGGTGTCGGGCTGGCCGTGATCCTGTCCTTCGTCTGGGGCGTGCGCGTCGGTGGCGTGTTTACCGCGCTCGGAATCACCTCGGTGGTCATCGGGCTGATGCTGCAGAACTCGGTCGGTCAGATCGTCTCGGGGCTGTTCATGCTGTTCGAGCAGCCTTTCCGGATCAACGACTGGCTGGATACGCAGACGGCACGGGGGCGAGTCGTCGAGGTGAACTGGCGGGCGGTGCACATTCAGACCGGCAGTGGGCTGCGGATCATGCCGAACTCGATGCTGGCCACCACGGCGTTCACCAATCTCAGCCGCCCCAGCGGGCCGCACAAGTGCTCGATCACCACCACGTTCGCCACGTCGGACCCGCCCGACAAGGTGTGCGCGATGCTGAACCTGGTGGCCAGCGCGCTGCCGTTAATCAAGCCGGGTACCGCGCCGAACTCAGTGGCGCTCGGCGGCGGCGAGTACAAGACCACGATCAGGGTCAATTCGCCCGCCGACGAAGGTGCGACGCAGTCGACCTTCGCACGCTGGGTCTGGTACGCCGCACGTCGCGAGGAACTGCACTTGGACGGCGACGACGACGAATTCTCTACACCCGAGCGCGTCAGCAAGGCGCTGCGTACGGTGGTTGCGCCGGAACTGCGGCTGACCCTCGCCGATCAACAATTGTTGGCGCCGTACGCCAGGGTCGTGCGGTACGGCGCCGACGAGATCGTGCAGTATGCCGGGACGGTTCCCACGGTGATGATATTTCTGGTCGCCGGCGCAGTCCGGCTGACGGTGACCGACGAGGTTGGCGACGTCGTCCCCGTCACCACCCTGCACCAGGGCTCGTTCCTCGGGATCACCGCGCTGACTCGCCAGCCCAACGTCGCCGGCGCGTACGCGCTCGACGAGGTGACCGCGCTGGAGATCGAACGCGAGCACCTGGAGAAGATAGTGATGAACAAACCGATGTTGCTGCAGGATCTGGGCCGGATCATCGATGAGCGGCAAAGCACGGCCCGGCGTGTGACGCGTCGCGAGCGAGTCGGCTAAAGCGCCATCGGGGCAACGGGCGGGCGCGCCCCGTCGGAGCAGGCCGGATACCCTGTGATAATGAGTCTGCAAGCGCCTGCGCTGCCCGACCTGCGCCAAGAGGTGCACGACGCCGCCCGACGCGCCCGGATCGCCGCCCGTGTGCTGGCCTGCACGCCCACCGTCGTCAAAGACCGCGCGCTGCACGCCGCCGCGGATGAGATCCTGGCCAGTGCCGGGGCGATCCTGGCGGCCAATGCCGAGGACCTGGACACGGCCCGCGCGGCCGACACGGCTGCCGCGATGCTCGATCGGCTGGCGCTCAACCCGCAGCGCATCGATGGCATCGCCGCCGGGCTTCGCCAGGTCGCCGGGCTGCCCGACCCGGTCGGCGAAGTACTGCGCGGCTCCACCCTGCCCAACGGGCTGCAGCTGCGTCAGCAGCGAGTTCCGCTGGGTGTGGTCGGGATGATCTACGAGGGCCGTCCCAATGTCACCGTGGACGCCTTCGGCCTAACCCTCAAGTCCGGCAACGCCGCGCTGTTGCGAGGCAGTTCTTCGGCGGCCAAGTCCAACGAGGCTTTGGTCACGGTGTTGCGCCGGGCCCTGGTCTCTCAGGAGTTGCCCGCCGACGCTGTGCAGCTGCTCTCGGCGGCCGACCGGGCCACCGTTACCCACCTTATTCAGGCTCGCGGCCTGGTCGACGTCGCTATTCCGCGTGGGGGAGCCGGTCTGATCGAGGCGGTGGTGCGCGACGCGCAGATACCAACCATCGAGACCGGGGTCGGCAACTGCCACGTCTACGTGCACGAAGCGGCCGACCTCGACGTCGCCGAACGCATTCTGCTGAACTCGAAGACCCGCCGGCCCAGCGTCTGCAACGCCGCCGAGACCTTGCTGGTTGATTCCGCGATCGCTGCCCGGGCGATGCCGAGGCTGCTCGAGGCGCTGCAGAACGCCGGCGTCACCGTGCATCTCGACGCGGGCGAGGACGATCTGCGCCGCGAGTACCTGGCGATGGACATCGCGGTGTCGGTGGTCGACGGCGTAGCCGGCGCGATCGCGCACATCAACGAGTACGGCACCGGGCACACCGAAGCCATCGTCACCACCAATCTCGCTGCGGCGCAACAGTTTACCGAACAGGTCGATGCCGCCGCAGTGATGGTGAACGCGTCCACGGCATTCACCGACGGTGAGCAGTTCGGCTTTGGTGCTGAGATCGGCATCTCGACGCAGAAGCTGCACGCCCGCGGTCCGATGGGCTTGCCGGAATTGACCTCGACCAAGTGGATCGTCTGGGGAGACGGCCACACCCGACCGGCCTGACCGGCCCTCCCTAGGAGTGTCCATCCAATGAGCGTTCCCGCGCGGCCTGTGCCGCTGTTCGCCGACATCGCCGACGTCTCGCGACGCTTGGCCGAGACTGGCTACCTGCCCGACACCCCTACCGCGACGGCGGTTTTCCTGGCCGACCGGCTCGGTAAGCCGCTGCTGGTCGAAGGACCGGCAGGCGTCGGCAAGACCGAACTGGCTCGCGCCATCGCCCAGGCCACCGGTTCGGGGTTGGTCAGGCTGCAGTGCTATGAAGGCGTCGATGAGGCGCGCGCCCTCTACGAGTGGAATCACGCCAAGCAGATATTGCGCATCCAGGCCGGTTCCGGGGACTGGCAGGCCACCAAAGACGACGTATTCAGCGAGGAATTCCTGCTGCAGCGGCCGCTGCTGACCGCGATTCGCCGCACCGACCCGACCGTGCTGCTGATCGACGAAACCGACAAGGCCGACATCGAGATCGAGGGTCTACTGCTGGAGGTGCTGTCCGATTTCGCGGTGACGGTGCCCGAATTGGGCACCATCACTGCCACCCGCACGCCGTTGGTGGTGCTGACCTCGAATGCCACCCGGGAGCTGTCTGAGGCGCTCAAGCGTCGTTGCCTGTTCCTGCACATCGACTTTCCGACGCCAGAGTTGGAACGGCGCATCCTGTTGTCGCGGGTCCCTGAACTGCCCCAGCATCTCGCCGAGGAACTGGTGCGCATCATCGGCGTGCTGCGCGGGATGCAGCTGAAGAAGGTGCCATCCATCGCCGAGACCATCGACTGGGGTCGCACCCTGCTAGCTCTGGGAATGGACACCATCGATGACTCCGTTGTCGCCGCCACCTTGGGTGTGGTTCTCAAGCATCAGTCCGATCAGCAGCGCGCGAGCGGCGAGCTCAGGCTCAATTAACGAAAGGGCTTGAACACGATGGCCACCCGACGCCTCCGACCCAGCCGTCCGCTCGCCCCGCACGGACTGCCGGGTCATTTGGTTGGCTTCGTGGAAGCGCTTCGCGCGAGTGGCATTTCGGTAGGGCCGTCGGAAACGGTGGATGCCGGCCGAGTGATGGCCACGTTGGGCCTGGGCGACCGCGAGGTGCTGCGCGCCGGCCTGGCGTGCGCGGTACTGCGACGGCCCGATCATCGTGAAACTTACGACGCCATGTTCGACTTGTGGTTCCCCGCCGCCCTGGGGGCCCGTTCCGCGGTGTCGGACGAGGGGGGTGGCGAGGGCGACGGTGCCCTCCCGCCCGACGACGTCGAGGCGATGCGGCAGATGCTGCTCGATCTGCTCAACGACAACCCTGACCTGGCCGACATGGACCAGCGGCTGGTGCAGATGATCGCGCGGATCGTGGAGGCCTACGGCAAGTACAACTCCAGCCGGGGTCCGTCGTTCTCGTCGTATCAGGCGCTCAAGGCGATGGCGTTGGACGAGCTGGAGGGCAAACTACTGGCTGGATTGCTCGCCCCGTACGGCGACGAGCCCACGCCGAGTCAAGAACAGATCGCCAAAGCGCTTGCTGCGCAGAAGATAACGCAGCTACGCAAGATGGTCGATGCCGAGACCAAGCGGCGCACCGCCGAGCAGCTGGGCCGCGAGCACGTCCAGATGTACGGCATTCCACAGCTTTCCGAGAACGTCGAATTCCTGCGCGCTTCGGGCGATCAGCTGCGCCAGATGCGCCGCGTCGTCGCACCGCTGGCTCGCACGCTCGCCACCCGGCTTGCCGCCCGTCGGCGTCGCGCGCGGGCCGGAACGATCGACTTGCGCAAGACATTGCGCAAGTCGATGTCCACGGGCGGGGTGCCGATCGACGTCGTACTCAAGAAGCCACGCCCGGCGCGGCCGGAGCTGGTGGTGCTGTGCGACGTGTCCGGCTCGGTGGCGGGATTCAGCCACTTCACTTTGTTGCTGGTCCACGCGCTGCGCCAACAGTTTTCCCGCGTGCGCGTCTTCGCCTTCATCGACACCACCGACGAGGTGACGCACATGTTCGGCCCCGAAGCCGACCTCGCCGTGGCGATTCAGCGGATCACCCGCGAAGCGGGCGTGTACGCCCGTGACGGCCATTCGGACTACGGCAACGCGTTTGTCACTTTCCAGCAGGCGAACCCGAGCGTGCTCTCGCCGCGCAGCTCGCTGCTGATCCTGGGCGACGGGCGCACCAACTACCGCAACCCGGCTGTCGATGTACTGGAAGACATGGTGAAGTCGGCCCGGCACGCGCACTGGCTCAACCCGGAGCCCCGACACCTTTGGGGCAGCGGTGATTCGGCGGTGCCGCGCTACGAGGAAATCATCACCATGCACGAGTGCCGGTCGGCCAAGCAGCTGGCCGGCGTGGTCGACCAGCTGCTGCCGGTCTGACCGTCGGTCAGGGTACAAACACCAGTCGTCTGTCGTCCGATGGTCGCCGGGTCCAGGCGGCCTCGACCTCGCTGAGTGGGACGGTCTGGGTGTCGATGTCGAATTCGCCGGCCACCACCGCCGCGGCGATTTCGGGTATCTCATGGGCGAACTCGGCCCGGGCGACCGACCCTATGCCGCTGCCGACGATCTGCAGGCGGGTGGATCGCAGCGCCGCGGAGGCGATCTCGGCCGTCGCGCCCGCCATGGATCCGATTTCGATCCAGGTGAGTCTCTTGTTCCGGTTGTTGCGGTGGGTGAGCAAGTCGACCATTCCGGCGGAACTCGGTGGGCCCCAGACATAGTCGAGGACGACATCGACATCGCCTGCCTCGCCGAGCCGGTCGAAGGTGAGTGTGCGGTCGGCACCCAGCGTTGGCAGGCCGGCCAGCCGCTGGGGGTTTCTTCCTGCGCCGATAACCTCCCCAGCGCCGAAGCGCTTTGCGACCTGTATCGCCATGCGTCCGGCGTTGCCGGTAGCTCCCAGGATCAACACCCGCGAGCCGGGCTCGAAGTGGATGCGTCGCCGCAGTGCGACCCAGGACGACATCACTGGGTTGATGGCGGCAGCCACGGCCGCTGCGTCGGTGTCAGCGGGCAATGGCACGGTGCGACTCTTTTCGACGATCGTGCGCTGGGCCATGGTGCCCAGGTTGGTGTCCTCGACGAGTGCGTAGTACAGCGCGCCCGTCGCATCGCGGACCACTCCGTCGATCCCGGGCACCATCGGCAGTTCCCCGGTGCTGGTGTAGTGGGAACCGTTCGCCTGAGACCGCACTCGCGGGTGCAGTGCCGCGGCGACAACATCGACCACCAGCTCGTCCGTGCCAGTGCCGTCCGGTTCGGGGAAGTCCTGGTAGCGGGGCGGTTCGTCAAATGCACGCACAACTGCAGCCTTCATGTTCGACCTATCTCTCTAGTTTCCTAGATTGATGGTATTGCGAACTAAATTAGTTGGCAACACGATCTATTTCCGGTATGTTCCGGACATGACCGGTGAGCGCGGCACCAATCCGGGGCCCCCGGACGACCTCCGAGATGCATTGGTGCAGATGTCTTTTACGTTGATGGCTGTGCTTACCGAGGTAGCCGCCGCGCACGACATCTCGCTGACGCAGCTACGGGTGCTGGGGATTCTTCGTGATCGTGAGCCCACCATGGCGGACCTAGCGGCCTACACCGGTTTGGAGCGCTCGACGGTCAGCGGACTCGTGGACCGCGCGGTCGGGCGCGGCCTGGTGCGACGCAAAGCCGACCAATTGGACGGTCGCGCGGTACGGGTGACGCTGACCGGGCATGCCCACCGCCTGGTACCCGAGATCACCGGGGCGATCGGCGAGCGGATCGCGCCGCTGGTGGGGAGGTTGAGCGCCGGCGAGCAGAGGCGACTCACCGAGCTGCTGACCAAATCGCTGGGTTCGTGAAACCCAGCGACCTCAGCGCGACTTGCGGAACACCAGCCAGCGCATCTCGATTGGGATCTGCTCACGCTCGACCGGGAACACGTCCGCACCGCTGACCCACGCGGCGTACCAGCTGGTCTGTGGCCATGCACCGGGCGGCAGATGGGCCTGTTCGTAGTCGAACACCGAGTCGTCGGAGATCAGTTCCAGCGGCAGACCGGCCGACGCATCCGATACCTCCTGGCGCGAAAACATCGCCGTGTACGCCTGCTGCCCGAATTCGCGGGCGGCGTCGTCGATCTCGTAGCCCAACCGCGGCAGGAACGCGTTGAACACCAGCCGCCCCCCGGGGGCCAGGCAATGGGTGGCCAGCTCGAACAGTCCTCGCAGCTGCTGGGTGGTCCGGAAATCGGACACCACCTCCGACAGCAGGATCAGCTGGTAGTCCTTACGGAGGTCGGCCGTGGTCTCGAAGACGTTGCGCACGATGACCCGCACGTCCAGACCGTCGCGCTGCGCCTCCGCCCGAATCATCTCAGCGAACTTCGGGGTCAGCTCCACCACGTCGACGGGGTGCCCGCGTCGTGCCAGCGGAAGTGCGTTGCGACCGGTGCCGGCCCCGATGTCGAGCACCCGATACGTCGCGGGGTCGGCGGCCTCGTTCGCCAGAACCCACACCCGCGCGTCGGGTTCGGTACCGAACAGCGGAGGTTCGCGGGTGGCGACCCAGTTCGCGTAGGAATCGGCGACGGTGAACCAGCGGGCATTGACCTGGTAGTGCAGGGTTGGCCCGATGGGGGCGTTGTAGGAGATAACGATGTTGGAGCGCGGCGAAATCGAGAAGGCTTCGGCGAGCTGCTCCTGCAGTACCTTGCGCAGATGGGCGAGTTCTTCGTCGTTGAACTTGCGCCCGACGCTGGCGAAGATGGTGCTGCACATCTTGACGTACTCGTCGAGCATGCTCGGCACGGCTGGCAGCGAGATCTCGCCGGTGACCACGGATCGGCTCAGGAAGCGCCGGGTCATTGCGTCTTTCCACTGTTGAGTCTGGTCTAGCGAGCTGGTCGTCGAGTTTTCCACAGACTCCTTGTACACGGTCGAGCTCACTATTGCCGCGGCATTGGGCAAAGGCCTTAGATCTTTATTGCACTGCAGCAACGAGGGAGGTGGGGCATCTGGGCATGTCGACCTTTCGGTGCGGGCTACGCGAGCCTCGCCCGGTCAAATGTGACATCGGCCGGCTGGCGACGAACGGCACCCCCGTTCTGGCGCTGATCGGACGCGAGGAGACATTGCACGACGGAGCAATGACGGCGGACAGGTTCCAGCGGCAGCTGCCCGGCGCAGAGGTGGTCCTGGGCGATGACGCGAATCACCTGATCTTCATTGACCAACAGGACGTTGTGACCACCGAGCTGAAGAAGTTCCTGCGACCCTGATCGCCAGCAGGTTGGCGGGAGTCCTTGGACGGAACCGCCGGCGCCGCTCCAGTAAGCTGGCAAACCATGCAAAAGCGGCTGCGCAGGCTGGGGGTGATGGGTGGCACGTTTGATCCCATCCACTACGGCCACCTGGTCGCCGCGAGTGAAGTGGCCCACAAATTTGAGCTCGACGAAGTGGTTTTCGTGCCCAGTGGACAGCCGTGGCAAAAAGAGCGTCAGGTTTCGGCCGCCGAGGACCGGTACCTGATGACGGTGATCGCCACCGCATCCAACCCGCGGTTCTCCGTGAGCCGCGTCGATATCGACCGCGCCGGGCCGACGTACACCCGCGACACGCTGCGCGATCTGCACACCCTCAACCCGGACGCGGAGCTGTACTTCATCACCGGCGCCGACGCGCTGGCGTCGATCCTGTCCTGGCACGGCTGGGAGGAGCTGTTCGACTTGGCGCGCTTCGTCGGGGTCAGCCGGCCGGGCTACGAGCTGCACCATGACCACGTGACCGAAGCCGTCGGCGAGCTGGCCGCGGATACGCTGACGCTGTTCGAGATTCCGGCGCTGGCGATCTCGTCGACCGACTGCCGGCAACGTGCCGAGGAACGTCGGCCGCTGTGGTACCTAATGCCCGACGGCGTCGTCCAGTACGTCTCCAAGCGTCGGCTCTACCGGAAGGCAGGGACCGCCGCATGAGCGCCAACCAAGAGGCGATCGACATGGCGACGGTGGCCGCGACCGCCGCGGCCGCGAAGCTGGCCGACGACGTGCTGGTCATCGACGTGTCCGGGCAATTGGTCATCACCGACTGCTTCGTTATCGCGTCGGCCTCCAACGAACGGCAGGTCAACGCGATTGTCGACGAGGTCGAGGAGAAAATGCGCCGGGCCGGTCACAAGCCGGCCCGGCGGGAGGGGGCCCGCGAGGGCCGCTGGACACTGCTGGACTACCGCGACATCGTGGTGCACATCCAGCACCAGGACGATCGCAATTTCTATGCGCTGGACCGGTTGTGGGGCGACTGCCCGGTAATTCCGGTGAACATGGAGTCGGCCGCTGAGCCCGAGACGGACGCCGAATGAGCGTGCGCCGGCTCGTGATGCTGCGACATGGGCAGACCGATTACAACCTCGGCAGCAGGATGCAGGGCCAGCTGGAGACCGACCTAAGCGAACTTGGCCGCGCTCAGGCGGTCGCTGCCGCCGAGGTGCTGGGCAAGCTGCAGCCGCTGCGGATCGTGTCCTCGGATCTGCGACGCGCCTTCGACACCGCGGTCACATTGGGCGAGCGCACCGGCCTACCGGTCCGCGTGGACCGCAGGCTGCGAGAGACACACCTCGGCGACTGGCAGGGCATGACCCACACGCAAATCGACGCGGACGTCCCGGGTGCGCGGCTGGCCTGGCGGGAGGACGCCACCTGGGCCCCGCACGGGGGCGAGAGCAGGGTCGACGTGGCGCAGCGAAGCGTGCCGGTGGTGGCCGAACTGGTTGCCGATGAGCCGGACTGGGGTGACGCTGACCAACCGGATCGACCGGTCGTGCTGGTCGCCCACGGCGGGCTGATTGCCGCGCTATCGGCCGCGCTGCTGGGACTGCCGGTGGCCAGCTGGCCCATCCTGGGTGGTATGGGGAACTGCAGCTGGGTGCAGTTGAGCGGCCACGCAGGCGACACCGCGGACTTCGAAGCGATCCGCTGGCGGCTTGACGTGTGGAATGCTTCGGCGCAGGTGTCCAATGACGTCCTCTGATCCCCATTCCAGGCCGACGCTGCTGATCTTCGCAGACTCGTTGTCCTACTACGGGCCCACTGGCGGACTGCCCGCCGACGACACCCGCATTTGGCCCAATATTGTTGGTGCCCAACTGGGTTGGGATGTCGAGCTGATCGGCCGCATCGGTTGGACGTGCCGGGACGTATGGTGGGCGGCAACTCAGGACCCGAGGGCCTGGGCGGCGCTGCCCAAGGCGGGTGCGGTGATATTCGCCACCAGCGGCATGGATTCGCTGCCTTCGGTGCTGCCGACCGCGTTGCGCGAACTCATCCGCTATGTCCGCCCGCCTTGGCTGCGGCGCTGGGTGCGCGACGGTTACGGCTGGCTGCAGCCTCGGCTGTCGCCGGTCGCCCGGCCCGCGCTGCCACCGCACTTGACGGTGGATTACCTCGAACAGACCCGTGGTGCAATCGATTTCAACCGTCCGGGTATCCCGATGGTGGCGTCGCTGCCGTCGGTGCACATCGCCGAGACTTACGGCAATGCGCACCATGGCCGGGCCGGAACTGTTGCCGCGATCACCGAATGGGCGCAGCAGCACGACATTCCGCTGGTCGACCTCAAGGCCGCGGTCGCCGACGAGATCTTGAGCGGCCGCGGCAATCCCGACGGCATCCACTGGAATTTCCAGGCACACCGAGCAGTCGCGGAACTGATGCTCAAGGCGCTGGACGAAGCCGGGGTGCCGGAGCGGCGCAAGTGACTGTCATCCTCGTCACCGACAGCGCGGCGCGCCTGCCGGCGGAGTTGCGCGACAAGTGGGCGATACGTGAAGTGCCGCTGCACATTCTGTTGGACAACGCCGATCTGCGTGACGGCGTCGATGAGATTTCCGACGACATCCATAAGCGCCACGCCACCACGGCGGCGGCTACCCCGGCTGAGCTGTGTGCTGCTTACCGGCAGGCGCTGGCGGACAGCGGCGGCGATGGTGTGGTGGCGGTGCACATCTCCTCGGAGCTGTCCGGAACCTGTCGCGCCGCAGAACTCACCGCCGCTGAGTTCGGTTCCGCGGTAAAGGTTGTCGATTCTAAGTCGACAGCGATGGGGTCGGGCTTCACGGTACTGGCCGCGGCGCGGGCAGCGGCGGCGGGGGCAGATCTGGATGCCGTTGCGGCTGCTGCCGCTGCCGCAGTACACCGCACCCATGCCTACATGATCGTGCAGCGGCTGGACAATTTGCGTCGCAGCGGTCGAATCGGCGGCGCCAAGGCGTGGTTGGGCACGGCCCTGGCACTGAAACCGCTGTTGCACGTCGATGACGGCAAGCTCGTTCTCGCCCAACGGATCAGGACCGCGAAAGGCGCCGTCACCGCGATGGTCGACCAAGTCTGCGAGGTAGTGGGGGAGTACCCTGCCGAGGTGGCGGTGCACCACGTCGCAAACCCGGACGGTGCGGCCGAGGTGGCCGCCATGCTGGCCGACCGGTTGCCGGCCGCGCAGCCGGCACTCGTGACGCCGCTGGGTCCGGTGCTGGCGGTGCATGTCGGTGCCGGGGCGCTGGCGGTGTGTGCGCAACTGGCCGAGTAGCGCAGTGTCAGATCTGCTGGTCGATGATCGTCGTACCTACCGGGTCGTTGTTCCAGATGTAGACGGGCAACTGCGAGAATGGGTACGACCCCGTGTTGAATACGTAGTAGTTGTTCGCCGTGGCCGACCCGACAACAAATGGAGTCTGGGTCGCGGTCACCGTTTGCGTGTAGAGCGGCACACCGTTGATCGTGGTCACGGTAATGACCGTGCCCGCGGGCAGGTGGTTGCCGATCGCGAGACCAGGCACCAACGATTGAGGGACAGCACCCAGCTCCCCACCGGAGTCAAAAAAGGTCCCGACGGTCTGCGGCATTCCGTTGTTGATCTGCACTTGCACAACGGTTCTCGGAGACCCGTTTATATCGAGGATCGGTGGCAGCGGGTTGGGCCCGAACTGCAGTAGGCCGCGTGGCAGATTGATCAGCACACCATCGCTCATTGTTCCCGGCAGCGCCGCGGTCACCGGGGCGGGGAACGGATAGTCGTTGTTCGGACCCACCCCCAGGTAGGCGGTCAGCGACGAAAGGGGGATCGACTGTCCCGTGCTGTAGTGAGCATCGGTGGCCACGCCGATTGTGGTTGGCTGGCTGACGATTCCATTACCGAAGTTCAGCGTGGTCAGATAGGTCTTGTAGTTGACGACGACGGCGCCGCCGTAACTGACGCTGCCCGTGCCGGTCGGCGCGCCGAGAGTCGCAAAGTCGACGTATTGCGGGGGCACCACCAGACCGGAGGCGCCTGAATCGACGGTGACCGGCAAGCTCGGCCCGCCGCCGACCGAGATATTCAGTATCGGGCTGCCGTACTGGCCCGGATGGATCAGCGTCTGGTTGGGCCCCAAGGCGGTGCTGACCCCTGCGGTGCCGGGCATTCCCAAGAGGCCGCCTCGACCACCGGGGCCGCCGATGCCGCCGGGTCCGCTGGCCCCGCCGGTGCCGCCGATGCCGATCAGGCCCGCCGAGCCCCCGGGTCCGCCGGGCATGCCGCCGTACAGGCTGCTACCGCCGATGCCGCCATTGCCGCACAACACACCGCCGGCGCCCCCGGCGCCCCCGGCGACTCCGTAGGCGGTGCTGGTGCCCCCGGCTCCGCCCGTGCCGTACAGCCAACCGCCGGCCCCACCGGTGGTTCCCACGCCTTGGGCATTGGTGTAGCCATTGGCGCCGTCGCCGAACAGCGGACGCCCGGTCACCTCGAGGACAGGATCGTTGATGAGGTGCGATGCGCTGGAGGCAAGGTGGTTGACGATGGCGGTTTCGGCGGCCGCATAAGCCTGCGCGGCCTCGAGCAGTCTGGGCAGGAATTGTTCGTAGGAGGCCGCGAACTGCTGAGCCAACGCCTGGTACTGCTGGCCGTACTCGGTGAACATCGAAGCCAACGCCACCGAGATTTCATCGGCGCTCGCGGCCGCCAGCCCAGTCGTGCCGACGAAGGCCGAGGTATTAGACAGGTGGACGGTGGTGCCGATGTTCGCCAATTCTGTTGTCGCCGTTGACAACAAGTCAGGAGTAACCAGCAGCGCGGACACGGTAGCCTCCTGAGCATCGGTGACTGTGTGGTGAAGACCCTACAGTCGAGCCCACGCTTGGTTGCAGATTTCGCGCATTACTCGCGCCGAACGTGATTCTGCTACGGATCCTTTGCGTTTTCACCGCTCACCGGTCTGCCCTTGGCGCCCCGCGGCTCCTAGGCTAGGTGCGCGCGAAGGTCCGCCGGGCGTTGTCGCCGCGCGGATGCACCAGCTTCGGCCACCAGAACCAGCGCCCGAGCAGCGTCGCGATTGACGGCATCAGCAGCGTGCGCACGATCAGCGTGTCAAGCAACAGACCGATACACACCGTCGACCCGAACTGGCCCAACACGCGCAGATCACTGCCCAGCATGGACGCCATGGTGAACGCGAACACTAACCCTGCCGCGGTCACCACGCCACCTGTTCCGGCCATCGACCGGATGATCCCGGTTTTCAGTCCGGCGTGGATCTCCTCCTTGAACCGCGATACCAACAGCAGGTTGTAGTCCGAACCCACGGCCAACAGGATGATCACCGACAACGCCATCACGATCCAGTGGATTCTGATGCCGAACAGGTCCTGCCAGATCAGCACCGACAGCCCGAACGACGCCGCGATCGAACTGGCTGCGGTCCCCACGATCACCAGTGCGGCGACCACGCTGCGAGTGAGTAGCAGCATGATCATGAAGATCAGCGTTAGCGCGGACACCACCGCGATCATCAGGTCGTACTTGGCGCCGTCGTGCATGTCCTTGAAGGTCGCGGCGGTGCCACCCAGATATACCTTCGCGTCGGCCAGCGACGACTGCTTCAAGCCCTCCTGTGCGGCCGTGCGTTCGGTTTCGACACGCGAAATGCCTTCCGGCGTCATCGGATCACCTTGATGGGTGATGAAGAAACGCGCTGACTTGCCGTCTGGCGACAGGAACATCCTCAGACCGGTCTGGAAGTCCGGGTTGTCGAACGCTTCGGGCGGTAGATAGAACATGTCGTCGTTCTTGGAAGCGTCGAAACTCTGCCCCATCACGATGGCGGTGTCGCTCAACGCTTTCATCTGATCCAGCATCGCCTTGAACGTCGACTGCATCGTGAGCGTCAGCGCCTTGGTGGTTTTCATCGTCGCAATCATCGGCGGGATCAACGGCAACATTTCATGCGTCGCATCTGCGGTGCGCTGAATGTCCTTGGTAAGCAAGTCGAATTGGCCGGCCAGCTGGTCGAAACCGTCTAGCGACTCGAACAGCGACCGCAGCGACCAGCAGATCGGGATGTCGAAACAGTGCTTTTCCCAGTAGAAGTAGGCACGAATGGGTCGCCAGAAGTCGTCGAAATCGGCGATGTGGTCGCGCAATCTATTGGTTATCTCGGCGGTTTCCGCCGTAGTCTTGGCGCTGTCATCGGCGGCGCTGGCCAGATGCTGCGTCACCGTGTACATCCGCTCCATGGTCTCGATCATGAATTGCATCTCGTCGGCCATCTTGGTGATGTCGGCCATCCGGTCCTGCAGGAAAGCCATGTTCTGCATAGTGGTCTGGCTTTGCATGCTGTTCTGAAATGGTATGGAGCTGTGCTGGATTGGGATGCCTAACGGTCTGGTGATGTCCTGCACCATCGCGATGCCGACCGTGCGCATCACGTTCTTGGCGACCCGGTCGAGCACCAGCATGTCAGCCGGGTTCCGCATGTCGTGGTTAGCCTCGACCATTAGCATGTCCGGGTTCATCCGCGCCTGGGAGAAGTGCCGATCGGCAGCTTCCTGGCCCTGGTTCGACGGCGCGGAAGTCGGCAGGTAATAGCGGTCGTTGTAGCTCGTCTTAAAGCTCGGCAGCGCCACCATGCCGACCAACACAACCGCGGCGCTGACCGCCAGAATCGGTGCAGGCCAACGCACTACGGCGGTACCGACCCGTCGCCACAACCGACCCTGCTTGGCCGCACGCTTGGATTCGAACAGGTGCAGCTTGCTACCCACGAACACCACCGCGGGGCCCAAGGTGACCCCGGCCAGCACCACGACCAGCATGCCGATCGCGACCGGCGCACCCATGGTGTTGAACCAGGGCAGCCGCGCAAAGCTCAGGCAGTACGTCGCCCCGGCGATGGTCAGGCCCGAGCCCAGCACAACAGGCGTGACCCCGCGAAAGGTCGTGTAGTAGGCCGTTTCTCGGTCCTCACCGGCGCGCAGTGCCTCCTGATATCGACCGACCAGGAAGATGCCGTAGTCAGTTCCCGCGGCGATTGCCAACATGGTCAGGATGTTGGCGGCGAACGTGGTCAGCCCGAAGGCGTTGTTGTACGCCAGCACCGCGACGATTCCTCGCGCGGACGCCAGCGCGACGAAAGTCATGAACAACTGCACGAGTGTGGTCACGATCGATCGATAGACCAGCAGCAACATGATGGCGATCGCACCCAGCGTGAATAGGGTGATTTTGGCCAGGCTGGCGTTGCCGATGACGTGCATGTCATCGCTGAGCGCGGCGGGGCCGGTGACGTAGACCTTCAGCCCGGCCGGTGGCGGGTTCTTGTCGATGACCTTGCGGACCGCCTCGACCGAATCGTTGGCCTCGGTGGTGCCCTGGTTGCCGGCTAGGTTCAACATCACGTAGGCGCCCTTGGCGTCGGCGCTCTGGGCTCCGGCGGCGGTCAGCCGGTCACCCCAGAAGTCCTGGATGTGCTGGACGTGGTTGGGTTGTTCGCGCAGCTGGCGAATCAGGTTGTCGTAGTAGTGGTGCGCCGGATCGCCCAGCGGCTGGCCGCTCTCCAGCACGATCATGATGGTGCTGTTGGAGTCGAACTCCTTGAAGTTGTGGCCCAGCAGCATCATCGCCTTCATCGACGGTGCATCCATCGGAGTCATCGGCGCGGAGTGGGCTTCACCCACGACCTCCAGCGACGGGACGACGACGTTCACCAGCACCGTGATAAACACCCAGGCCAAGATGATCGGTATGGCGAAGATGCGGATGGCGTGCGGGATGACGGGCCGGTGCGGGCGTTCGGCACGCGGGGCAGCTTCGCCGGGGCGGGCGGGCTCCTGGACCCGGATCGGGCCGGTCGCCTCGTTCTCGTGGTCGCTCATGCGGATTTCACCAGGCAGAAGGTCTGGGGGTTGACGCCATCGGAGCTCTTCTCTTCCCTCACGACACCGTCGACGGTGATGCGGCAGTGGATTTGGCTGCCGTCGGTCTGCGCCATGATGTTGGCGCTCACGGAGGGCAGTGTCGTCGAGATCGTCAACGACCACGGCAGCGGCGCCGCGTCTACTTGGTGAGTGTTGGCGTCGGCATCCCAGTAGTTGATGCTGGCGGTGGCTCCGGGGGTCCCGGAGACCTCATAAACCACGACTTTGGGGTTGAACTGGACGATCTCGATACCCTGGCCCGCATTGGCATTGAGGTCCTGTGAGCCGAAGATCTTGTGCAGCCTGGACACCACCAGGGCCGATACGGCGAGGACAACCACTAAGACCAGGGGTATCCAGGCTCTTTTCAAGAAGCGGCTACCGCGCCCCGCGAGTGAACCAGTCTGCACCGCCACCGCTTGCCACCGCCTTTCGCGCACCAACCCTGCCTGTAACAACCCGCCGCAGAGCTTGCTTCCGCCCGACATGAAATTGTCGGGCAAGAATCTTTGCTCGGCTAAGTATGTTAACCCTTAGTGGACGCCAGCGTTCCTCGGGGTGGCTCGGTTGTGCCGAACGGCACAGCCCGCCTAACGCGCCACCCGACCGGTGATCGGCGGCAGATCGGCCAGGGTCACGATGCCGGGTTTGGCAGCAACCACCGCTGGGACCGCGTTGGTCACCGGCATCGCGGTATAGATCATCCCCAGGCCCATGAACCCTGGCTCCTTCCAATCCTTGGGAGGCAGGCAGTGCAGGACGGTGCGCATGTTGGGCAGCCCGAACACCTGAATCACGTGGCCGTGTTCGAGCGGTTTGGGCGGATTGATGTGATTGCCCATCGTCCAGTTGAATCCAACACTGACGACGTTGCGATCACCCTCCCAACCGCGGTGGTAGCCGTAGACGCCGCCGACGGTCCCCGCCGGGATCGTCATGAAGCCCAGATCGGTGTCGCCGGTGGCCGCGGTGAAGGTGACGTCAAAGGTCATTCGGTCCAGGCGGGCACCGATCGCGTCCGCCATCATCGCAGCCGACTCGGCGAACACCTCGCTTTCGCGCCGCACACTTTCGGCCAACCCGGGCGTCGCCGGATCCTGCGAGAACCCCATCGCCGTCTGGGTCCCGGCCGACTCGTAGGTGGAGCAGTCCACCGATTCGGTAATACGGATCTCGTCGACGCGCTCGCAGGAAGCCGACAACACCATCCCGACCATGTTCGTCATGCCGGGATGTGCACCGCTGCCGAAGATCGTCGAATTACCCCGCTCGCAAGCCTCGACGATGCGCTCGCGGTCCTGCGGGCTCTGCTTTCCACCGGTGATCCAGGCCGCGCTGGAGCACACGTTGACCCCGGACTCCAGCAGCCGCACCAACTCATCGATGTTGGGCCACAACGGGTTATAACAGCACGCGTCGGCACCCAACGCAATCAGCGCGTCGATGTCGTTGGTAGCGAGCACGCCGGTGGGTTCGGGCCACCCGGAAAGCTCGGCGGCGTCCACACCGACCTTGTCAGACCCGTGCGCGTACACGCCCACCAATTCCAGATCGGCCCTCCCGATAATGGCGTGCAGTGAGCGGCGCCCGATATTGCCGGTGGTCCACTGGATCACTCGCAGCGGGCGGTCAGGGTGGGTTGTGCTCATCGGGTGCTCCTTTGCGCCGGTGTGAACGGACCCAATTATGTTCGATCAGATTGGCCGGCTCCGCGTGCACCTAAGCGCGGTCGATTTCAAGTGACACCGGCTGGGTGCGCCCACTGGACAACGCTGCCAGCGCCGCGTCGATGACGACGTTGGTGGCATATCCGTCGTAGGCCGTTGGTCCGTTGGTCGACCCCCCGGCCACACTGGCCAGCCACGCGGCATCCTGATCCCGGTAGGCACGCTGGAAGCGCTCCATCCAGGCGCCCGGCTTTGACTGTGCGACAACGCTATTGGCGGACGCATCGTCCACAGGGTGCGGAAGGCCAAGCGTGCCGCTACTGCATACGAGTTCGCAACCGATGTCATAACGCAGACCCGGCCCACGGCCAAGCTCCATGACGCCGACGACACCAGACCGCGAGGTCAAGGTGAGAACGACGATCACCGTCGACCCGTCACTGCTGGCCGTGGTTAGTGCAGACACGTCCCTGACGTCCTCGCCGCCCAGCCAGCGGAACACATCGATATCATGCGAAGCCGAACTCGTGATCAGCTCTGTCTCGTCAAAGTTGATCACCGCCAACGGATTATGATGTCGCTGGCTGATCAGCACGGGCTCGCCGACCTCGCCCGACCGCAGCCTGCGATGCAGGTCCAGATAGTCGGTGTCGAAGCGGCGCATATGACCCACCTGCACCAGCGGGCGGCCAGCGGCGCGTTCTGCCTCGACCAACTCTCGCGACTGTTGCGCAGTCGTGGTGAGAGGCTTTTCGCAGAGCACGAACAGGCCGCGCTCGATACATGCGCGCACGATCTCGTGATGCGTTTCGTCGGCCGTCGCGACCACTACAGCGTCTACGTCGGCGTCGTTAACGCATTCCAGGGGATCGTGAAAGACGGCCGCGGCAGGCACTTTGGCGGCAGCCCGCTCGGCAAAAGGAACGTGACTGTCGGCGACCGCGCAGATCCGCGCCTGAGGTTGCAAATCGCGGAAGTATTCCAGGTGTGCGGTGCCCATATTGCCCAGGCCGATCAGAGCCAGTCGCACCGGGGTGACGTTCATGGCCGGCTTCCCGGCGCCGTGGCAGGTGATTCGGCGACGGCGGTCCAGGTTCCACTGGACACCGATGCCGCTACCGCGGCGTGGATCGTCGCCGCGCGCAAACCGTCGGCGAACACCGGCAAACCTTCGGGTGCGTTGCCGGTGCGGACCGCTTCGTAGACATCGGCGACGAAAAGGTTGAAGCAGTCCTGGTAACCCTGTGGGTGACCGGGCGGCAGCAATGAGTAGCGGGCACTGCGGGGATCCAGTGCATCCGCATCACGCACCAGCACCGTGGTCGAACGCAAGCCCCCAACTACCAGTTCGTCCGGGCGTTCCTGATTGAACCGTACCGCCGTCTCACGACCGTCGAAGGAGAAGAACAACTCGTTCTTCCGCCCCGGTGATGCCTGACTGACCACCACACTTCCGATTGCTCCGCGGTCGGTGCGGAATGCGACCACGGCACCGTCATCCTGGCGGACCCCCGACCGCGGCGCCGCAGCTTCCGTCGCGAACACGCTCGTGATGCGGTGGCCGGTGACGAACTCCGCCAAATCGCACCAGTGCGAGCCGATGTCGGCGAACGTCATGCTGACACCGCTTTGCGCCGGATCCGATCGCCAGCCAGCTGGGTCGGCCTTGGCCATGTGGTCCTGTAGGTAGCCACCGTGCATTAACCACACCGCCGAGTCCTGGATCCGGCAGCGGGCTTCGCGCGCCATGGCATAGAACCGGTAGATGAACGAAACGGCCGCCACCGTCTGCGCCTTCGAAGCCGCTTGGACCAAAATCTCGGCTTCGGCAACCGTTGTGGCCAAAGGCTTTTCGCAGATGACGTGCTTGCCTGCCGCCAACACCGCAGTGGTCTGCTCGACGTGCAGATTATTTGGCGTGCAAATGTGAACGACGTCGATGTCATCAGCGGCGCAGATTTCTGCCGCGGTGGCCCACCGTTGCGCGCCGAGGCGTCGCGCGGAGTGCTCGCTGCTTTGCGCGGAGGCGGCGCAGACCGCAACCAGTTGGCCGCCTGCGCGCTGCACGGCGTGGGCGTGCACCGAGCCGACCATGCCGGTGCCGATGATCGCGCTGCGTGGCTGACGTGGCTGGCTCAACCGCAATCTCTTTTCCGTACGGGGCGAGGGGTGCGAGCCGAATCGTATAGAACCGGGCGGATCGGCTACGACCCTGCTGGTTCTATCACCGATACCGTGTTGTCTTGGTTGGCTGTGTAAACGATGTGGTTGATGGGGTCGACATCCACAGCGAAGGTGTCCTTCCCGATACGAATTGCGCCGACGATGGTGAACGATTTGGCGTCGATCACCGAGACGGCACTATCGTGATTTGCCGTGTAAACGATCTGGTTGGCGGGATCGACGGTCACTCCGTACGGACTGTTGCCAATGTGGATGGTTGCGATGACCCGCCGATTTTCCAGATTGACCACCGACGTGGCACCCTCCGCTTCGTTCGTGACATAGGCCGTGTGGGTGAGCGGGTCCACCGCCACGCCACGGGGGTCGTTTCCTACTGGGATAGTGGCCACGACGGCGAGGCTGTGTGTATCGATCGCTGACAAGGTGCCGTCGCTGCTGTTCGCGACGTAGGCGGTGTGTGCGGTGGGATCGATCGCCACACCGTAGGGGTTTTTGCCGACCGGGATCGTGGCGGTGACGGTGCGGCTGTCGAGGTTGATCACCGAGACTGTGTAATCCCACATGTTGGCCACATAGGCCGCGCGGGTGCTGGGGTCGATTGATACCCCCCACGGGTTTGTGCCCACTCGTACCGTGGCGGCGACTGCGCCTCCGACCGTATCGATCACCGACACGCTGTCATCTCGATTGTTGGCCGTGCAGGCAGTGTGGCTGGCCGGGTCCACCGCGATGCCTACCGGGCCTTTGCCTACCGGCACAGTCGCCGCGACGGCGCGTCTGACCGTATCGATCATCGAGACACTGTCGTCTTGGTAGTTAGCGGTGTAGGCGACATGATTGACGGCGTCGATTGCTACCGCCTCGGGGCGTTTGCCTACCCCAATGGTGGCCGCGATCCGCGCGATAGATGCCATCGCAGGCTTGGGAGCGGCGGCTGAAGGTCGGTGATGGCGAGAGCTGAACCAGCCGATCGCCGCCGCCGCGGCAACCAGGGCAACCACGACGCCGATAGCGACCAGCGCGGCTCGGCTCGGGATGCGTCGTCGTCGTTTTCCCGTCCCCGCCGTGGCATCGGTCGTCGCGTCGGCCACGGGGGCCATGGTCGCGACGGTCGTTTTGTCTTGGGGTGGCGCGCTGCTCAGAGCTCGGTGCGCGGCGGAGGCCAGGTCGGCTGCCTTGGGATAGCGGTCTTCGCCTTCCTTTGCCATTCCTTGAGCGATGACGTCGTCGAAGCCGGCGGGCACGCCCGGATATCGGCTGGGGCGGGGGATGGGGCTGGCCAGATGCGCGGCGATCAAGGCCGTCCGGTCGCTGATCGAGTAGGGCGTGGCACCGGTCAGGCACTCGTAGAGCACACACGTCAAGGCGTAGATGTCCGACCGATGATCGACCTCGGCGTCGGTGAATCGTTCGGGAGCCATGTAGGCGAAGGTGCCGACGGTGGTGCCGGTACTGGTTAGTTTGACGTCAGTGGCGGCGCTGGCCAACCCGAAGTCGACGAGGCAGGCGAAATCCTCCGGCGCCAGCAAGATATTCGCTGGTTTGACGTCGCGGTGGACGATCTGTTCGGCATGGGCCGCGTCGAGCGCGGAGGCGATCTGGGCGACGATCGACACCGCGCGCACCGGGTCCAGTGGTCCGCTCTCGTCCAACACGGTGCGGAGGTCCGTGCCGGGGATCAAACGCATATCGATGAAGAGCTTTCCCTCGATCTCCCCGAAATCGTGGATCGGGACGACATGAGGTTCGTTGAGTCTGCCCGCAGTGCTGGCCTCTCGGAACAACCGTCTGCGAAAGCTCGGGTCGGCAGAGTAGGACGGCGGCAGCAGCTTGAGCGCTATCGATCGGCTTTTCCGCGTGTCGAGGGCCTCGTAGACCTCTCCGAACGCGCCCCGCCCCAGAAGTCGCTTGAGCAAGTAGGGCCCGAAGTGGGATCCGGTGTGCCACTCTTCGGTCGTGCCGCCAAGCGGCGGCTCCTCCGCCAACAGCGCCTCCTGACGATCCTTCGTTGCACTTCGGAGTTTATGCGCCTAGCGGGTACATCGCCGCCGTTTGCTCAGCGATGACCTTGGTTCAGCACGGCCAGCGCGCCAGAGAGAATCTGCGAGACCGGATCGGCGCCACCGCCGAAGGTGGCCTGCGTCGCCGGTGCCGTGACGGCGGCCGGGTCGAACCCGTGCACCGGATCCACCTGAACCGGAGCCGTCAGTGGATCGTCGTTGCGTGAATAGGCTGCGTTGATCATCGGCGCCAACTCGGCGTCCATCTGACTCAGCAACTCGTCCGGCACGCCGAGATAGCCGAGCGGAAGCACCAACGGAAGGTGCCGCTCGGGGATCAGATACGTCGTCGTCGTGGCGCCGCGTGAATTGACGGTCGTCCGGATGTTCTGGGGCGGCACCATGCTGGGGTTGGTGAACGCCACCGCGGTGTGGCCGGTGGCGAGGCCCACCAGCGTGTTGGCCAGGGCCAGCAGGTTGTCCGGCCGGTCCGGGAAGTCGGCGATCGAGTCGTAGGCCGAAATGAATTGCTTAGTGTTGTACTGGCTCTCCACCGGAGGCGGGATGGTGTAGTCCATCGCGGGCACCACGGAGCCGACCGGGAACATGGCGGTCAGGAAGCTCTGACCGAAGGGATGCCGCGCGACCGGATCGCCGAAGGTGGCGAACGTCAACTGGTCTGGTGGGGGAGCGGTCGGATCGTTGGCGAGCCGGGCCTGCACGGCATTGAGCACCAGTGACCCCTCGGACAATCCAATTGCCGTCCCAGGGCCGCCGGCGTGGATCGCCGCGAGCAGATTGTTTTCACCGACATCGACGGACTCGCCGATGCTGGGACCGTCCGCTCCGAGCCCGGGAAATTCCTCGTCCAGTTTGCCGATTCCCGGGAAGATCCGTCCCAGCACATGGCCCTGGACCTGACCTGCCGGATAGTCGACAATCTGCCGTCGCAGCCCGGGGAACCACTCGTCGCCTTCGCGGCGGATGTATTCGTCGTAGGGGATGCCCAAGACGTGCGCACCGCCCAATGCGTAGGCGTTGCCGCCGGGAGCCGTCGGATCGGCAGGCGGCGGGTCGTCGGCTTTGGCCAGGCCGGCACCGAAATAACCTGAGGCGCCCAGAGTTACCGCCGCCGTGACTCCTGCGAGTAGTTTCTTCATGGTTTGTCCCGCTCGTTCGGCTCGGTCTTACGGTTCTGCATATTTCGGTCCTCGTCCGCCTAATCCACCTAGTCGGCCTGGTCGGCGGGTAGCGCTTGCGGCCTCGGGTGTGACGGCCACCAACTCCCCTTGCCGACCAGCGTAGCGATGGCGGGCACCGTGATGGTGCGCACCAGGAACGTGTCCAGCAGGATGCCGACGCCGATCACCAATCCGGCCTGGATCACGGTGCCGATGCTGGAGAACAGCAGACCGAACATCGAGGCGGCGAAGATCAGACCCGCCGCGGTTATCACGCCGCCGGTGGAGGTCAGGGTGCGGATCACGCCGTAACGCATGCCGTGCGGCGACTCGTCACGCATTCGGGAGACGAACAGCATGTTGTAGTCGGCGCCCACCGCGACCAGCACAACGAACGCCAAAGGTGGCACGCTCCAATGCAATTGCTGACCTAGTAGGAATTGGAACACCAGCACGCCGATACCGACAGCGGACAGGTAGGAGATGATGACCGATCCGACCAGGTATAGCGGTGCGACCACGGCACGCAGCAGCGCCATCAAGGTCAGCAACACGACCAGAACGGTCACGACGATGATGTAGCGAATGTCGCGCTCGTAGTAGTTGCGTGTGTCGCGCAGCGTGACGGGATATCCGGCCATCGATATGTTGGCGTCCGCCAACGCGGTGTTGGGTTGGGCGCCCCGCGCGGTATCGGTGATCGCGTTGACCTGGTCCATCGCCTCGGCGCTGAACGGATTCAACTTCGTCTGCACCAGGTAGCGCACCGAGCGTCCGTCGGGCGAGATGAACATCTTGGCGGCCTTTTTGAACTCCTCCAAGTGCAGCAGTTGGGCTGGGATGTTGAACCCCGCCATCGACGGGTCGGCCGCGTCATTCTTCATCGAGAGCAGGAACGCCGATGCGTCGCCGAGCCCTGCGCCCAACTGCCTAACCTGTTCGACCAGCTGTTCCACGCCGTCGGCCAGCTGCCGGCTCCCGCCGGCGAAGCGGTCGGCACCCTGTTTCAGATTGGTCAGGCCCGACTGCAGGCCGCCCGGCTGGTCCAGCCCCAGGGAGTGCATCGCTCTGGTGAAACCGGTGAGCACCGCCCGCAGGCGGTCCACCGATGCGTTCAGGGTTTGCCGGTCCTGGAACGTCTGCAGTTGTCCGGCCAGTTCGTTGATCTGGTCGAGACTGCCGTCGCCACGGGCGGCGACCAGCCGCTGGAACTGGGCGCGGGTGTCGCTACAAGAGAGGTCGGCGTCGCAGACGGGGTTGCCCTGCAGCGCCGTCAGCACCGGTCCGATCCAGCCGAACATGTCCTTGACGGCGGAGAAGTTCACGCCCATGGAGTTGCCCAAGGTGTTGATGCTGTTGACCAGCTTGGCCGCGGTCACGACCTCCCGCACCAGTTTCTCGCCGCCGTATTGGGTCTTCATGGAGGCGAAGGCGTCGGTCAGGCCCTGCATGCTGGCAACCATCTGGTTGACCTGGCCGCGCACATCCCGCAGGTTGACGGCCAGTGTGTTGGCGCCGTCGACCAATTTGGTGAGGTCGTCATTGTGGTCACTGATCACGTCCGACGCCCCGCCGAGCCGGGCGCCGACGGCACCCGCCTGATACGTCGCGCGGAATTCTTGCGGGACCACACCGGTGGGCCGGGTGATGCCGCTGACTCTGGCGATGTTCGGCAGCTGGCTGATCCGGTCCGCCATCTGTTCCAGGTCGGCCAGCGCCTTCGGGGTCCGTAGGTCGTGTGGGGACTGGATGAGGATGTATTCGGGAACGGACTGGTTCACCGGGAAATGGTGCTCGAGGGCGGTATATCCGATCGAACTCGGAGCCGACGCCGGCACCACCTTACGGTCGTCGTAGTTAAAGCGAACCAGCCCTGCGCAACTCGCCAACGCGACCAGCACAAGCACACTGGCCACCAGGTGAGCCTTCGGCCGGCGGACGATACGGATGCCGGATCGCCGCCAGAATCGTGCGGTGCGTTCGCGCCGTGGCTGGACCCAGCCGCGTGGTCCAGCGATCACCAGGATGGCGGGAAGCAAGGTCACCGCGGCCAGGAATGCGACGCCGATCCCGATTGCCGACGACGCGCCGACCGTCGAGAACACACCCATCCGGGCGAAGCTGATGCCAAGGAAGGTGATGCCTACCGTGGCCGCAGACGCGGCGATCACCTTCCCGATGGAGATCAACGCCCGGCGTACGGCGTCGTCGAAGTCCGCGCCGGCACGCAGGTAGTCGTGATATCGGCTGATGAGGAAAACGGCATAGTCCGTACCGGCGCCGGCGATCATGGCGCTCAGGAACACGATGGACTGATTGGACACGCCGAAGCCGGTCAATTGGGAGAACCCCGCCACCAACGCCTGCGCCACCAGCAGGGACATTCCGATCGCCGCCAGCGGCAGCAACATGGTGATCGGGTTGCGGTAAACGACCAGCAGCACGGCGAGCACCAGGACTGCGATAGCCACCTCGATCGGCAGCCGGTCATGCTCCCCGGCGGCAGTGAGATCGGCCACAGTGGCTGCCGGCCCCGTTAGGTTGACGGTCAGCGGTGCGCCGGCGACGGTGTGTTTGACGATCTGCGAGACACGTCCGAACGCGGCATAGGACCGCGGAGTGCCTAACTCGCCGGACAGCCCGACCGGCAGCACCCAGGACTTGTTGTCTTTGCTGGTCAATACGGGGCGCAGAGGTGGAGTGCTGACGAAATCCTGGACCATCACCACATCGCGGGTGTCGTCGTGCAGCGCTGCCGCCAGCTTGCGGTAGACGCTTTCCTCTGCCGGTCCGAGCCCCTTGTCGTTCGTCAGGACCACGAGCAACAGGTTTTCCGAGCTCGACTCGTGAAAGGCCTCGGTCATCTTGCGGGCGGTGACGCTCGACGGCGCGTCGCTGGGGAGGATGGAAAGCGGATGCTTCTGGGACATCTCGTTGAGGGACGGCATCGTCAGCGGCAGCGCGACCGCGATCGCGACCCAGAACCCGATCACCACCCACGGCCACCGCACCACAAAATCGGCTAGGCGTCGCACAGTGTCCCCACCTCCGGTCCCAGCGTGCGCCCCCCAGCGACACCCCTGGCTGCGCCGCGCGAACCCTTGTTCCACGCTTGATCGGAAGTCGAGCTTCTCCGCGCCGCAGCGTCCATCGAACTACCCCACACTACGCAACGCGTCCCCAATCGCCGCTTTCCGCGACCCGGGTGCAGACTGCCTTCATCGCTTGGATGTACCGGGCGACAGATTTTTGCGCAACCGGGTTGTCCGGATACATCACTGCCATTGAAGTGCCTTCTCCGTACCGAAAAATGTAGATAGTCAACTGATACGAGAACCTGCCGTCGGAGTAGATCCCGATATTGTCCGCGTAACCCATCTCGGCGGCGGCGAGCACAGCGTTGAGCGGAGCGGCGTCGCCGTGCAAGAAGTTCGACACCGGGAAGTTCGGCCTTGGCCAACCCAGCCACGGCGCTAATTCCAGCACGCGGTAATACGGCACCTTCGCCATATCGAGTCCGGAATCGAAAGAATTCTGTGCCGCCCAGGCGGCATCGACAAACGATGCTGCCGCAATCGGTACCGTGATAGGAACCAAGCCCGTGAACCAGCCTTGGGTCATGAAATTCTCCGAGGTGCGCCGGGTATCCCGCGGGGTCAGCCCGTAATACGTGGGGGCGCCGGTGAATTCATGTTCGACCAGGGCCATGCACGCGAACAAGCCGCCGATGAATCGAGCGCCGGCACCCTCGCAGGCGGACTCGAATCGGGCCGTTTGTTGCGGGTCCATCAGCAGTTCGGTGACCATGTCGCTGTCGGACGGCTTCAACGGATTGCCGAGGGGAAGCGGGAACTCGGGAAACCCACCGTCATTGTTCTCGGCAAAGTCGATCCATGCGCGTACCGCCGGCGAATCTGCGGTCAACTGCGAGGTAAAGTCCCGCTGCTGGACGCAGTAGTCGTCGTAGCTGCCGCTGTCGGGCAGCGCGAGCGCACCCTTTCCCGCCGTCAGGGACTGATACATCGCATGGGACTCCAGCATCGTGATGCCGATCAACGTCGCGTCACCGTGAACGTGGTCGATGCTGGCATAGAAAGTAAAGTGGTCCTGGTTCTGTACGACGCCGAAAGCGAAGCATCCCCATTCCAGCGGGTTCGGTGTCGCAATTACGTGATCGCGTATTTCCTCGGCGCTCATCTCGCCATGATTTATCGGAACGAATTCAATATCGGCGGGATCGACGAGCGAGTGTCTGACAAAGTCGCCGGTGTCGGCGTACTGGAACCAACTGCGGTAGGTGTCGTGCCGGCGGAGGTAGGCGTTGAGAGCTCGATCCATCACGGCGATATCGCACTGACCGGGCACCTCGCAGCCAGCCAAAATAAGACGCGAAAAATCGAGTCCTGAGGCAGTCCTTTCGTAATAATTGCGGAGATGTTGACCTTGCATGTAGCTTACCGGGACAGAACTGACCGGGGCTTGCCGAGCTTTTTCCCGGGATGCGTCGGTCGGGTGCCAGGAGATAACCGTGCCCGGCCGCAGGCTCCATTGATCAATGGTGCCGATAGTGATTTTGCCGATGCGCAATATTTCCTCCAAGGTTTCGCGACGGTGCGGTGCGGCCACGCCGCCATCGAGATCAACATAACCGCTCCGGCGGGGTCCGTCGCCGCCGCCGACGACGCGCCGACCACGGCCTCGTGGGATGGCAGGAGCACTCTGTGACATTGCTTGGCGTTCGTGTCGGGCACAGCCTCGCTTGCCATACTGTGCCGGGGGAGATTCAAGCTGCGGCGCAACCAGGCCGGCCGACCAGGGAGGGCAACGCATGGCATTTGTCGAGGATCTGACGGCGTCGACATCGGGATTCGCGATCGTCGGTTACGCCGCGCGATTCCCGGGTGCCGCCGACGCGAACGAGTTTTGGGACGTGCTGCAACAGGGCCGTGACGCGGTGTCGGACATCCCCAAGGATCGTTGGGATGTCGAGGAGTTCTTCGACCCGGATCCCGACGCGCCCGGCAAGATGGTCGCCCGCCGGGCCGGCTTCATCGATGATGTGACCGGCTTCGACGCGCCGTTTTTCGGGGTGTCGGCCCGTGAGGTCAGGTTGATGGATCCGCAGCACCGCCTGCTGCTGGAAACTGCCTGGCAGGCGGTCGAGCATGCGGGTGTCGCGCCGATGTCCCTGGCGAACTCCAACACCGGAGTGTTCGTGGGCCTGTCGACGCACGACTACCTGGGAATGGCCTCCGACGAGCTGAGTTACGCCGAGATCGAGGCCTACATGGCGATCGGGACCGCAGCGGCCGCCGGAGCCGGGCGGATCAGCTACCGGATGGGGCTGCAGGGCCCGGCGGTTACGGTCGACACTGCCTGCAGTTCCTCGTTGGTGGCGATCCACCAGGCATGCCAGGCGCTGCGGTATGGCGAGTGCGACCTGGCGCTGGCCGGTGGCGCGAACGTGCTGCTTAGCCCCGCGACCATGATCACCTTCTCGCACGCGCACATGCTGGCGCCGGATGGCCGGTGCAAGACGTTCGACGCCGCCGCGGACGGCTATGTGCGCGGCGAGGGCTGCGGTGTCATCGTCATCAAGCGGCTCGACGACGCAATCCGCGACGGTGACCGGATCAGGGCCGTCATCCGTGGTAGTGCGATCAACCAGGACGGCGCGTCCGGCGGTCTGACCGTCCCGAACGGGGTGGCCCAACAGCGGGTGATCACCGAGGCACTGCAGCGTTCGGGCGTCGCGGCCGGCGATGTCGGTTACCTTGAGGCGCACGGGACCGGGACGTCGCTGGGCGACCCGATCGAGGTTCAGGCCGCCGGTGCCGTACTCGGCCAAGGCCGTGACCCGGAACGGCCGCTGCTCATCGGTTCGGTGAAGACGAACATCGGGCATTTGGAGGCCGCCGCGGGGATCGCGGGTGTGATAAAGGTCATCCTCTCGCTCGAACACGGGGCGTTGCCGAAGCACTTGAATTTCCGCACGCCGTCACCACACATTCCCTGGGACCGCTTCGCGGTGCGGGTGGTGCAGGAGCCCACCGCCTGGGAGCGCAATGGTGTGCCACGTATCGCCGGGGTCAGCTCATTCGGGTTCTCGGGTACCAACGCGCACGTCATTATTGAGGAAGCGCCCGATCCGGCGATCCGCATCAGCTCGGCACCGCCGCCGGTCGCGGCGCATGATGACCGGCGGTTCGGCCTGCTGCCGCTGTCGGCGCGCAGCCCGGCCGCTCTGGTCCAGCTCGCCCAGCGGTACCGCGAGTGGTTGACCGCGCATCCGGACGCCGATCTGGCGGATCTTTGTTTCACCGCCGGGGTCGGTCGATCTCACTTCGAGCACCGTGCCGCACTAGTGGTGAATTCCACCGAGTCCGCCGGTGAGCTACTTGCCGCACTCGCCGACGACCGTCCGGCGCCGGGCCTGGTGCGCGGGGAATCCGCCGACGTCCCGAAGACAGCGTGGCTGTTTCCCGGACAGGGCAGCCAGTTCGCCGGGATGGCGCGGGAGTTGTTCGACACCGAACCGGTGTTCGCCGAGACGATGGCCCGGTGTGCTGCGGTGGTCGCCCAGGTGCTCGAAAAGCCATTGTTGGAAGTAATTTTCGACCCCGACGCCGAGCACACGCTGCGCCAAACCAGCTACGCCCAGCCCGCCCTCTTCGCAGTCGAGATGGGGTTGGCCCGGCTCTGGCAGTCGTGGGGCCTACAGCCCGACGTGGTGCTCGGTCATAGCGTCGGTCAATACTCGGCGGCCTGCGTCGCGGGTGTGTTCTCGCTCGAGGACGGGGCGTTGCTGCTCGCCGAACGCGGCCGCCTGTTCGGCAATTTGCCCGCCGGCGGCCGGATGGTCGCGGTGTTCGCGGCCGCCGAGCGGGTCGAGAGTTTCACCGATGAGTTCCCGCGGCTGTCGGTGGCTGCCTTCAACGGCGCCAACACCGTGCTGTCGGGGCCCGCGGAGGATCTGGACCGAGCCGTGGCTGCGTTGACCGCCGATAGTGTCCGGTGTGAGTGGCTGGACACCAGCCACGCGTTCCACTCGGCGTTATTGGATCCGGCCCTCGACGAATTTGAGACCTTCGCCGCTCAGTTCGAATACCGTTCTCCGCAAAGGATTCTGGTGTGCAACCGGACCGGTGCCACACTGGGCCGGACGGTGCAGCTGGACGCCAACTACTGGCGCCGCCATGCCCGCCAGCCGATCGAGTTCGCCAAGAGTGTGGCGACCCTGGCCGATCTGGGCTGTGCCGCGTTGCTCGAGGTGGGGCCACAGCCGGTGCTCACCGCCGCGGCTCTGCGCGCCTGGCCAGACCCGGCGACGGCCCCGCGGGCGATCGCGTCGCTGCGTCGAAATGGTGCCGACCACCGGCAGATCACCGAGGCCCTGGCCAGCGCGTACGCCGTTGGCCACCTGCCCAACTTCGCCGCGCAGCAGCCGGCGCCGGTCACCAAGCTCGACCTGCCCACTTATCCCTTCCAGCACCGCCCGTACTGGTTCCGGGACAAGCGGATTCCAGCGAGCCAGGCCGTCAACCCGGCCGACGAGGCCGCACGCACCGAAGCGGTCCGGCTCCTCGAAGACGGCAAGTTCGACGAACTTGCCGCGCTGCTCGACGGCGACGGTAGCAACCAGCCAACCGCTGAAGTTCTGAAAAAGCTTGCTGCACAACATAATCGGCAGCGCGCAGTGCGATCAATCGCCGATGCCCGCTACGAGGTTCGGTGGGAGGAATCTGCGGCTGCCTCGCCGGCATCCGCCGTCGCCGGCGAGGGTTCGGCGTGGCTGCTGGTCGGCGATGACGCCGAGCTGAGTCAACCCCTGATAGACGCCCTGACCGCACGCGGTCACCGGTATCGGACTCTCGGATTGCCGGCGTCCGACCCAGACCGCGAACGGTTCGAAGGCGAGCTGCGCGCGGCGGTGGCCGAGGAACCGTCGCTGCGAATCCTGTGCCTGGCCCCGCTCGAGCGGGACAGCGTCGCCGCGCCGTCGATGCGATCATTACTGCGAATGCAGCACCGCGTCCTCGGTGGCGCAAAGCATCTTTTCCGGGCCGCGGCGGCCGCTGAACTGCGTGTTCCCATCTGGCTGATAACCCGTGGGGCACAACGAGTTACCGAGAGTGACAGCGCATCGCCCGTACAGGCCTGCGTGTGGGGATTCGGTCGCGCCGCAGCGCTGGAGCATCCGCAAGTGTGGGGCGGGATCGCGGATCTGTCCGCCGGCAGCGCCGACGAGTGGTCACGCCTGATCGATCAACTCTCGGCTGCACCGAGCGACTCGGTAGTCAGGGAAGACCAAATCGCGCTGCGCGACCAAATCGTCTATGTTCCGCGACTGCACCGCCGGGCCGGGTTGCCGACCGCCGCGCCAGTGCAATTGCGTTCCGGGGCAACGTATCTGGTAACCGGTGGGCTGGGCGCCATCGGGCTAGAGATCGCCGGGTACCTGGCATCTCGCGGAGCCCGGCAGTTGGTGCTAACCAGCAGGCGCGCTCCCAGCGAGGCCGCCCAACGGCGCATCGACGCGATTCTCGCCGAGCACGGCTGTCAGACCCGGGTCGTCGCCGCCGATGTCGCAAACCCGCACGACGTCGCCCGACTGTTGGCCACCGTGCAGTCCGAACTGCCGCCCCTGGCCGGCGTGGTGCACGCCGCAGGTGAGATGGGCACCACCCCGCTGCAAACCCTCGACGACGCAGAGGTAGAGCGCGTATTCGCTGGAAAAGTTTGGGGCGCATGGCATTTGAGTGAGGCCACCGCGGATCTGCGGCTGGACTTCTTCCTGTGCACCTCGTCGATAGCCGCGGTCTGGGGCAGCTTCGGTCAGTCCGCTTACAGCGCAGCCAACGCCTTCCTCGACGCGCTGGTGTCGCGGCTGCGCGAGCAGGGTGTGCCCGGGATCAGCGTGAACTTCGGCCCCTGGATGTCGGGGCTGGCGGAGACGACCGGCATGGCCGACGCGGACGCCCGGGCACGTCTCGAGCAGCGCGGGGTCAAGGCCCTGTCGCCCGCCGACGCGTTGGCCGGCATGGCCGAGGTGATCGCTGCGTCTTCGGGTGCCGCGCCCGACGCCGGACACGGTGTGGTGGCGCGGATCGACTGGGCCCGCTTCCTGCCGCTGTACCAACTCGGCGGCAAACGGGCGTTTCTGTCCGAGCTGGAGCGTGAGGTGCCCGAATCCGTCACTGCCCCAGCGGCATTGGGTTCATCTGGCACTACGCGATTGGTCGAGCAGCTCACCGCCGCCCCGGTGCAGCAGCGCAAGAAAATATTGGTGGAGTTCCTGCGCGACGTTGTCGCCGAGGTGACCCGCATCGACGGATCGGAGATCCGCGAGGAGGCCGGGTTCTTCGACCTCGGCATGGATTCGCTGATGGCCGTCGAACTCCGTCGCCGGGTCGAGCAGGCAGTGGGCACGCAGCTGCCGGCAACGCTGGCGATGGACCATCCGCGCCTGATCGACGTCGCCGACTACCTGCTGGGCGACGTCCTGAACCTGGGTACCCAGCCGTCCGCGGCCGCGGCGCCGGCCCGGCCAGTCTCGCTCACGTCCACGGCTGCCGACGAGCCGATCGCGATCGTCGCCGTGGCGTGCCGCTTCCCGGGCTCACCTGATCCCGACGCCTATTGGGACCTGCTTTCCGGCGGCGTGGACGCGATCCGCGAAATCCCGGACGACCGTTTCGACATCGACGAGTTCTACGACCCGGACCCCGAGACGCCAGGCAAGATCTACAGCCGCAACGGCGGATACCTGGAGGGCATCGACGGATTCGACCCGGAGTTCTTCGGCATATCGCCGCGCGAGGCGGTGTGGATGGATCCTCAGCAACGGTTGATGCTGGAGATCGTCTGGGAAGGCCTCGAGCGCGCCGGTTACTCGCCGGCGGCGTTGCGCGGCAGCCGAAGCGGCATCTTCGTAGGGGTCGCCGCCAACGAGTATTCGCACCTGCTCTCCCGCGACTCGGTCGAGACCATCGAGGCCCACTTCATCACCGGCAACGCGCTCAACGCCATCGCCGGCCGGGTCGCCTTCGCGCTCGGGTTGGAAGGACCGGCAGTTGCTGTGGACACCGCCTGCAGTTCGTCGCTGGTGGCCGTGCACCAGGCCTGCCAGGCGCTGCACTCCGGCGACTGCGATCTGGCGCTCGCCGGGGGGGTGAACGTGCTGCTGAGCCCGGCCTCGATCGTGGCCGCCTCGCGTGCCCGGATGCTGTCGCCGGATGGCCGGTGCAAGACCTTCGATGCGGCGGCCGATGGCTATGTGCGAAGCGAGGGCTGCGGCATTCTGGTGCTCAAGCGGCTCAGCGACGCCGAACGTGACGGCGACCGAATCTGCGCGGTAATCCGGGGCAGTGCGGTCAACCAGGATGGTGCCTCCAGCGGCTTGACGGTGCCGAACGGCGGTGCGCAGCAGCGCCTTATCTCCGCGGCATTGGCCCGGGCCGGTTTCAGTGGCGGAGACGTCGACTACCTCGAGGCACACGGCACGGGCACCGCTCTGGGTGACCCGATCGAGGTGCAGGCGGCCGCGGCCGTCTACGGAGCGGGCCGCGAGCCGGATCGGCCGCTGCTGCTGGGATCGGTGAAGACCAACATCGGGCACCTCGAGTCTGCGGCTGGCGTCGCCGGCCTGATCAAGGTCGTAATGTCGCTGCAGCACGAAATGCTGCCGCAGATCCTGCATTTCGAGAAGCCGTCACCCCACATTCCGTGGGAGTCGCTGCCGGTACAGGTCGTCGACCATGCCACGCCGTGGCAGGCCAACGGCCGGCCCCGCCGCGCTGGTGTGAGTTCCTTCGGGTTCACCGGCACCAACGCGCATGTGCTGATCGAGGAGGCGCCGCCACGCCTGGCGACCGACGACGCGTACTCGGTAGACGACGGCGAGTCCGATGACAGCGGAGCGACGGAGGCGCAGACCAGTGCATCTGTCGACGTGCTGCCGCTGTCGGCGCGCTCGTCCGAGGCGTTGACGGCGCTGGCGCAGCGTTACAGCGACTGGCTGGACGCGCACCCTAAGGTGGACATCGCCGACGTGTGCTTCACCGCCGGTGCCGGGCGCTCACAGTTCGAGCACCGCGCGGCACTGGTGGTGGATTCCGTGCAGGGTGCCCGTGAGCTGTTGGCGGAGTTAACGGAGAACCGGCTGCGCCCGGGTGTGGTCCGCGGTGAATGCACCGACCGCCCGACGACGGCGTGGTTGTTCACCGGCCAGGGCAGCCAGTACCCCGGGATGGCGCGGGAGTTGTTCGACGCCGAGCCCGTGTTCGCCGACACCGTGCGGCGGTGCGCGGACGCCGTCGATGGCCTGTTGCGGAAGCCGCTGCTCGAGGTGCTGTTCGCCACCGACCGAGACAGTGCAGAAGCCTTGCGGCACACCTCTTTTGCGCAGCCTGCGCTGTTCGCAGTCGAGATGGGTCTGGCCCGGCTGTGGCAGTCCTGGGGTATTGAGCCCGACGTGGTGCTCGGGCACAGTGTGGGCCAGTACGCGGCAGCCTGCGTGGCCGATGTGTTCAGTCTCGAGGACGGCGCACGGTTGATCGCCGAACGCGGGCGGCTGTTCGGCAACCTGCCCGAGGGCGGTCGGATGGTCGCCGTATTCGCCGACGCCGGGCACGTCGAGTCGGTCGCAGACAAATTCCCGCGGGTCTCAGTCGGCGCCTACAACGGCCCGAACACGGTGCTGTCTGGTCCGGGCGAAGACCTGGAAATGGTCGTCGCCGCGTTCAGTGACGATGGGATCCGGTGCAATTGGCTGGACACCAGCCATGCCTTCCACTCCGAGCTGCTCGAGCCGGCGCTCGACGAGTTCGAGTCGTACGCCGAGCGTTTCCAGTTCGGTATCCCGACGCGGCCATTGATCTGCAACCGCACCGGCGCGGTGCTAGGCGCCGACACCGGACTCAACGCCCAATACTGGCGACGCCATTCCCGCCAGCCGGTACAGTTCGCCGAGAGTGTGCGTACGGTGGCGCAGCTCGGTTGCACGGTGTTGATGGAGCTCGGGCCGCAGCCGATCCTGACGGCGGCTGCCGTGCAGGTCTGGCCGGAACACGCCGCCACCCCCCGCGCTATCGTTTCGTTGCGCAAGGGCACCGACGCTCGTCGTCAGATCGCTGAAGCGGTTGCCGCGGCTTACGTTTCAGGTCATCGGCCCAACTTCGCCGCGCTGCACCATTGCGCGCGGCGCCGACTTGAGCTGCCGACCTACCCGTTCCAGCGCAGGCACTTCTGGCCCAAGACCTCCGGCATCATCGGTGGCGGTGGCGACGGCGTGGCAGTCGCCGGAATTCTCGGTAGCGCGAAGGATCTCGCGTCCGGCGACGTCATCTACACCAGTCGGCTATCGGTCAAGTCCCAGCCGTGGCTTGCCCACCACGTCATCTACGGCACCGTCGTCGTCCCGGGCGCGACGTACGCGGCCATGGCACTGGCCGCCGTCGGGCCGCCGGCGCGGGTCCAAGATGTGTTCTTCTACGAGCCGATCATTCTGCCCGAGAAGAGTTCTCGGGAAGTACAGCTGACGCTGAGTCCGGTCGATGACGGCAGTGGTTTCACGTTCAAGGTACACAGCCGGCCATACGGGGTGCGCGACGCCGATTGGTCGCTGAATGCCGACGGCACCATCGTCACCGGTATCGATGATGAATCATTGCTGGATCCAACGGGTTCGGTGGACGCGGCGACCGAGCGGTTGAGCCGTACTCGGCCGCAGGAGTTGTTCGAGACCTTCTCCGATATGGAGCTGTCTTGGGGCCCGACCTGGTCGACCTCCCTCAAATCGCTGTGGGTAGGTGACGGCGAGGCCATCGGCGACGTGGTCGTCGGGGACGAACTCTCCGAACACCTCGGCAGCGAGCCGATCCACCCGGTGCTGCTGGATCTGTGCACCGGCGTCGCCTTCCCGGCGTTCCCGGCACTACTGGCGGCCGAGCACGGGGTAGCCGACCTGTTCCTGCCGCTGCGCTACGGGCGGGTGATGCTGCGCGAGAAGATGCCGCGCCGGTTCTACTGTCGCGCGAAGTGGCACGACAGCACGCTGGACAGCGAAACCCAGGTCTTCGACCTCGATTTCGTGGACCGCGACGGTCGCCTGCTAGGCGGCATCCGCGATTTCACCGTCAAGCGTGCCCCCCGAGAGGCGTTGCTGCGCGGACTGGGTGGCGACGCGACGCGCCTGCTCTACACGCTCGGCTGGCACGAGGTGCCGCCACCAGCATCCGATGCTGCTGACAGTGCCGTCGGCACGTGGCTCGTGGCCGGTTTCGACGAGCTGGCCGCCGAACTGCCTGGCTGCCTGCGCATCGAGCGGTCCGCAGACCCTGAACAAGTGCGGCAGCTGATTGCGCAAACGCAGGAGCGGGGCGTGCAGATCTCAGGGATTGTTCTGCGCGGCAACGGAAAACACGATGCCGAAGAATCGAGTGTCGACTTCGCAGCGCGGCTGCAGGCCGAGATCGGCAACGTGATCGGGGTGGTACATCCGCTGCTGGCCGACGACACGCTGAAACTCCCCGGCGGGCTGTGGATCGTGACCGAACGGGCAGTTGCCGCCGAACCCGGCGAACTCGTCGACCCGGTGCAGGCCGCACTGTGGGGGCTGGGCCGGACGATCATCAACGAGCAACCGATCCTGCGCTGCCGACTGGTCGACCACGACGGGTCCGAGGAGGCTGTGCACGCACTGGCCGGACTGCTCGGCGCGCCGGTCGAGGAGCCTGAACTCGCACTGCGCCAAGGGAAGTACCTCGTCTCGCGGCTGATGCCGTGGTCGCGCAGCGGGCAATTGGCGGTGCCCCGGGCGGGCGACTACGTGCTGGCACCGACTGAACGTGGCGCGATCGACAACCTGCGTCTGATGGAAACCGACGTGTCGCCGCCCAGCGCAGGTCAGGTGCAGGTCCGGGTGGAGGCCGCTGGCCTGAACTTCCGCGATGTGCTCAACGTGCTGGGTCTCTACCCCGGTGACCCGGGCCTGATCGGCGGTGACTTCTCCGGCATCGTTACCGAATTGGGCAGCGACGTCACCGGACTCGAGGTCGGCCAGCGGGTGATGGGCTTCATGCAGGGAGCGTTCGCCAGCCGGGTCAACGTGCCCGCCAAGTTGCTGGCACCGGTTCCCAAGGGGCTGAGTGCGGTTGACGCCGCCAGCATCCCGGCTGCCGCACTCACGACGCGACTCGCGTTCGACTGGGCGCAGCTGCGGCCCGGCGATAAGGTGCTCGTGCATGCCGCCAGCGGCGGCGTCGGATTGGCGGCCGTTCAGATGGCCCAGCAGCACGGTGCCACCGTCTTCGCCACCGCCAGCACCTACAAGCGCTCGATGCTGCGCAAGCTGGGCGTGCAATACGTGTACGACTCGCGCAGTACGGATTTCGCCGACCAAATTCTCGCTGACACCGGGGGAACCGGCGTCGACGTGGTGCTCAACAGCCTCACCAACGAGGGGTTCGTCGAGGCGACCGTGCGGGCGACCGCCCAGGGCGGCCGGTTCGCAGAGATCGCCAAGCGAGACATTTGGTCCCCGGAGCAGATGGCCGCGGCGCGTCCGGACATCGCCTACGAGATTGTGGCGCTCGACGGGACCATCATGACCGATCCCGACCACATCCAACGGCTGCTCGTGGAGGTGTCCGACGGGCTGGCCAACGGGCAGTGGGAGCCGCTGCCCGTCGAGATCTACCCGCTGACGGAGGCCAAGACCGCGTTCCGACGCATGCAGCAGGCTCGTCATATCGGCAAGATCGTGCTGCAGATGCCCAAACCGCTACAGCTGCATGGTGATCGGAGTTACCTGATCACCGGCGGTCTGGGTGCGCTGGGTCTGCATACCGCTGCGCACCTGGCACAACTCGGAGCCGGCGACATCGTGTTGACCAGCCGCCGTGAACCCGACGCCGACGCCCAGCGGGCGATCGCCGACATCACCGAGCGCCACCGCTGCCGGGTCCACGTGTTCGCGGCCGACGTCGGCGACGAGGGCCAGGCTATCGAGTTGCTGGGGCGGATTCGCGCGGAGTTGCCGCCGCTGGCCGGAGTGGCACACCTGGCCGGTGTACTCGACGACGCGTTGGTACCGCAGCAGACCGCCGAACGCTTCCAGACGACGCTGCAACCGAAGGCGTTGGGAGCCTGGCATTTGCATCGGTTGACCGCGGGTGATGATCTCGACTTCTTCCTGCTGTACTCCTCGGCTTCCAGTGTCCTGGGTTCGCCGGGTCAGGCCAATTACGCCTCGGCGAACGCGTTGCTCGACGGGCTCGCGGCATACCGCAAGGCCCAGGGGTTGCCGGCAGCCGCCATCAACTGGGGTCCGTGGGCGAAGGGCGGCATGGCCACCTCGCAAGCCGCCCGCGCCAATCTGGGTGCGCAAGGCCTCGTTCCGCTGGACCCGTCGGCTGCGCTCAGTGCGCTCGGTGAGATCGTCGCGCACGGAACCGCGCAGGTCACCGTCATCAAAGCGAACTGGCAGCGGGCGGCCAAAATGCTGGGCGGTTCGCGTCCACCGATCCTCGACCACCTACTGCCCAGTGACGCCACGGCGGCAGCTGGTGACAGCGAGTTGCTGCGCCAGCTCTTCGAGGTGCCTGAGTCGCAACGGGCCGACTTCATCAGTGAATACCTGCAGCATGAGGTGCAACAGTTCTTGCGCCTGGCGCAACCGCCGGCGGCCAGCAGCCGGTTCCTGGATCTGGGCACGGATTCACTGATGGCGGTTGAACTGCGCAACCGGCTACACAGCCAATTCGGTGACGCGTTCACGATTAGCGCCACCGCGGTCTTCGACTACCCGACGATCAGGTCACTGGCGGAGTATTTGGCCGAGCAGCTGCCGGAGCCTGATTCGGCGCCCTCGGAGGCACCGTCGGCGCCGCCGTCAGACGGGGACGCCGATGGTCGGCCGGATGCCGCGTCGGAGGGCTGAGTTCAGTCGCTGATGTCGAATCCGGCGATGACCTTGACGGGTCTGACCCGGACCACGACCTCGCCGGGCGCGGCATTGCGGCGCCCGAACTGCTCGGCCCGGTCGGCGCCCATGTAGCGCGCGCCGGCTCGGGTCGCGATGTCCAGCAGCTCGTCGGGGTCTTCGCTCACCGTCGCCAGGCCTTGCACCTGGACGAACGAGTAGGGCGGGTGCGGGTCGTCCACACAGATCGCGACTCGCGGATCACGTTGCAGCGAACGGCCTTTCGGCGTACGGCGCTCGGTGGTGAACACCAGCGCGCCGTTGTCGACGACGAACCACACCGGCGTCACCAGCGGTCGACCGTCGGAGGCGACAAATCCGAGCATCCCGGTGCGGGTACCTTCGGACAAGAAGGCAACCACCCGGTCCGACAGCTCCACCACGGCGGGCTACAGCCTTGCCAGTTCGTATTCGCTGATGTTGCCGATGAGCACCCGCAACTGATCTGCGGTGGAGCCCAGCGTGTTGTCGATCGCCGTCAGTCGAGCGGTGTAGTGGCCGACCGGGTACTCCGCGGTCATGCCGATGCCGCCGTGCAGCTGGATCGCCTCCTGCCCGATGTGCCGGCCCGACCGGCCGATCTGCAGCTTGGCGCGTGCGGCGATCACCGGATCATAATTGCCGTCGGCGATCGACATCGCGGCGTAGAGGTTCATGCTGCGTGCTTGTTCGAGCGACACGTACATGTCCGCGGCGCGCTGGGTCAGGGCCTGGAATTTGTTCAGCGTGACGCCGAATTGCTTGCGGGTCTTCAGGTATTCGGTGGTCAGCCGCAGCGCCTCCTCCATCGCCCCGAGCGCTTCGGCGCATAGCGACGATTGGATTCGGATGATGCCGTTTCTGATGGGTCCGGAGGCGTCCGTGGCAGCACCCAGCGGTTCGGCGACCGCCTCGTCGAAGTCGATCTGGGCGCCGCGCTGGCCGTCGAAGGTGGCGTACCGTGTGCGGGTGACCGCTTTTGCATCTACCAGGAACAGCCCGGTGCCACCGTCCGGCAACGTGGCGCTCACCACCAGGGTTTCGGCGCAGTCACCGGCCAGCACCGGGTTCTTGCGGCCGCTGACGGTCCACGAATCACCGTGCGGCACGGCGCGAGTGGTGATCTCACCGGAGACGCCGCGCTGTCCGGGTTCCAGGTGGGCGAAGGCCAGCAGCCGTTGGCCGGCGGCGACCTCGTCGAGTAGCTCTTTTTGAGCGTCGCTGCCTAGTTCGGCGATCAGCGAGCCTGGTGCCAGCGCTGCGTGCACAATCGGTTCGGGAGCCAGTCGACGTCCGACCTCGGTCAGCACCACCATGATCTCGAGCTGGCCCGCTTCCTCGGAATCGAACCCGAGACCGAGAATCCCGGTCTCGGCCAACTGATTCCAGACCTCGCGACTCCAGCCCTGTTCGGTGTCGATCACCTTGTTGCGGCTTTCGGCGTCGTAGCTGCGCCCTAACAGCTCGCGGGTGGTGTCACGCAGCAGCGCCTGCTCTTCGCTCAGCTGAAAGTCCATGACTGCCTCACAATCCCAGAATGGTGGACGCGATGATGTTGCGCTGAACTTCGTTGCTACCGCCGTAGATTGAGGTCTTGCGGTAGTTGAGGTAGTGCGGGCCGCTGCTCTGCGCCCACTCCGCTGAGGCGATCCCGTCCGTGTCGATCGGTAGCGCATCGGCCCCGGCGACCTCGACCATCAGCTCGGTGGACAGCTGCTGCAACTGGCTGCCGCGCAGTTTGAGCACCGACGACGCCGGGTTGGGCTTGCCTCCCGAGGATCCCGACACGACCCGAGCCTGGGTGAGTTCGAGTGCCAGGACTTCGTTTTCGGCTTCGGCAAGCCGCGCCGCGAACAGCGGGTCGTCGAGCAGCCCGTTGTTTTTGGCGTGTCGCTTCACCTCGGCCAGACGGACTTTGGTGCGGCCCACTTGAGCGATGCCGGTGCGTTCGTTGCCCAACAGGAACTTTGCGTAAGTCCAGCCCTGATTCTCTTCTCCGACAAGTTGATTCGCGGGAACCCGGACGTCAGAGAAGAACACTTCGTTGACTTCGACGCCGCCGTCGATCAGCTTGATTGGCCGCCAGGTGATGCCCGGGGTGTCCATCTCCATCAGTAGGAACGAGATGCCGGCCTGACGCTTGGGCGCCTGAGGGTCGGTGCGCACCAGGCAGAAGATCCAATCCGCATACTGCCCCAGCGTGGTCCACGTCTTCTGGCCGTTGACGACGTAGCTGTCGCCGTCGCGGACCGCGGTGGTGCGCAGCGAAGCCAGGTCCGAGCCGGCTTCGGGCTCCGAGAAACCCTGACACCACCAGATGTCTAGGGCCGCGGTCGCTGGCAGGAACCGCTCCTTGATCTCTTGGGATCCGAACTCGGCGATCACCGGCCCGACCATCTTGGTGTTGAAGTTCAACGGCTCCGGGACGCTGGCCAGCTGCATCTCGTCGTTGTAGATCTGGGACTGGGTGGGGGTCCAATCCTTGCCGCCCCATTCGACCGGCCAGCCGGGCACCGCGAGCCCGTTCTCGTGCAGCAGCTTGTGGTTGTCGACGATCTGCTCGCGGGTCAGCGACTTACCCTGGCGTACCCGCTCGCGGACATCCTCGGGGACCTTGGTGGTGAAGAAGGTACGAAGTTCGTCGCGGAACGCGGCTTCGTCGGGGGTGAGCGCCAGCTTCATTGCAGCCTCCTGTGATCGTTCGCGCCGGTTCCATCTTGACTGATCCGATCGAGCGCTTGTGCACAGCCTCGGGTTAATCCCCAGCCGGCCGGTGGGCGGGGTGTTCACCGGCTGTCGCGACGGTCCGCACGCTTACCGTCGGCGCATGCGAACGGAACTTCCTGCCGAGAGGCTGCACCGCCGGTTGGGTGCCGACACTGACACGGACACCTCAGATTCCGATCCCGGCGTCCGCGACCCCGGCGGCAGCCGGGACGAGGACCACGACGGCGACCGGGACGACCCGAACTCGCTGCTGCCGCGCTGGCTACCCGAATTGTCGCGCCGACGCGGTCTGGTCGACCGGGTGCGGGCCGATCCGGGCCGGGCCGGAGCCGTCGCGCTGGCGGTGATCGCCGCGCTAGCTGTGCTGATTACCGTGTTCACGCTGGTGCGCGACCGCCCGGCTCCGGTCACCTCAGCCAAACTGCCACCGGTAGAACGGGTTTCGTCCACCAGAACGTCTGCTGGTGCCAGTCCGCCGGCGGGGCCGGTGATAGTCAGTGTGGTGGGTCTGGTGCACAAGCCCGGGCTGGTGACCCTGGCGCCGGGCGCGCGTGTCGCCGATGCGTTGCAGGCGGCCGGCGGCGCGGTCGATGGCGCGGACATGGTCGGGCTGAACATGGCCCGCCCACTCGGTGACGGTGAACAGATCGTGGTCGGGCTGGCGCCGCCGTCGGGTAAACCCGCGGTGCTGGGCAGTTCGGTGGGCACCGGCACGCCCGCCGGACCGGCACCGTCGAACACACCTATGACCTCGGGCCGAACCCGACCGGCTCCCAAGGAGGCGCTCGACCTCAACACCGCGACCGTGGAGCAGCTCGATGCTCTGCCCGGGGTGGGGCCGGTCACCGCGGCGGCGATCGTGGCGTGGCGCCAGGCCAACGGCCGGTTCAGCAACGTTGACCAGCTGGGCGAAGTCGAAGGCATCGGTCCGGCGCGGTTGGACAAGCTGCGCGCCCTGGTCCGTGTCTGATCCCGGTGGCGGCCCCGGAGCCCGGTCCGGCGGTGGACCTGGATGTGCGGCTGGTACCTGCGGCACTGGTCTGCTGGGCGGTCACGGCTGCGGGGATTGTGTGGCCGGTCGGCGCCGCGCTCGCGGGCTGTTGCGGCTTGCTTGCCATCGGCTCTGGTCTGTTGTGGTGGCGCGCACGGCGCGCCCCCAACGCTCGGCTGGCCGCGGCCAGCACCAGTCTGCTGGCGATCGGTGTGGTGGGAGCGGGCTACGGCTTGGCGGTCGCGTTGCGGGCCGATGCCGTCTCGCACCACCCGATCACCGCGTCATTCGGCACCGTTGTGCCGGTGACGGTCATGCCCAGCGAAAGCGCGCTGACCCTGGGTAGTGGCCGGTTGCTGTTCCGCGCGACGCTACTGAGGCTGCATGACGACGAGATATCGGGCCGGGTCGTGGTTTTCGCCCGCGCATCTGAGGAAGGATTCGGCGACCTGATGGTGGGCCGGCCGGTCCGGTTCACCGCACGCATCACTCGTCCGACCCGCCACGACCTCACCGTCGCGGTGCTCACCGTCACCGGTCCGCCGGTGCTGGGCAGCGCGGGTTCGGTGCAGCGTGCCGCCCACGCCGTGCGCAGCCGATTCGCCGCCTCGGTGCGCGAGGTGTTGCCGGCCGACCAGGCGGCGATGCTGCCCGCACTGGTTCTCGGTGATACCTCCCTGGTGGCCGCGGCGACCAGCGGTGAGTTCCGCGCGGCCGGGATGACGCACCTGACCGCGGTCTCAGGTGCCAACGTCACGATCGTGTGCGCGGCGGTGCTGTTCTCGGCGCGGCTGGTGGGGCCGCGGGTAGCCGTAACACTGGCCGGGTCGGCGCTGGTGGCGTTCGTGATCGTGGTGCAGCCGACGGCCAGTGTGTTGCGGGCCGCGGTGATGGGGGCGATCACGCTGGTGGCGATGTTGTCGTCGCGGCGCCGCCAGGCGATACCGGCGTTGGCGACCTCGGTGTTGGTGCTGCTGGTTGCCGCGCCGCAGCTGGCGGTGGACCTGGGTTTCGCGCTGTCGGTCATTGCCACGGCCGCGCTGGTGGTCGTCGCGCCCGCGTTCTCGCAACGCCTGACCGATCGTGGCTGGCCCAAACTGTTGGCGGACGCGGTCGCGGTCGCCGCCGCGGCCCAGGCGGTGACCGCACCGCTTGTCGCGGCGATCTCTGGCCGGTTCAGCGTGGTGGCCGTGGCCGCTAACTTGCTGGCAGCGCCAGCGATTGCCCCGATTACCGTGCTGGGCACCGCCGCGGCAGTGCTGGCCGGGTGCTGGCCGGCCGGCGCGCAGCTGTTGATCCGGTTCACCGGACCGGAGGTGTGGTGGGTGTTGCGGGTTGCGCATTGGGCCGCGGGGTTGCCGGCGGCTAGTGTGCCGGTGCCCTCGGGGCTCGCCGGGTTGTTGACGGTCGGGGGCGCTACCGTGCTGGTCGCAGCGATGTGGCGATGGCATTGGTTCCGCGTGACCGCGGGCTCGGCGGCGGTGACGGGCCTGGTTTGTGCCGTGGCCTGGTGCATGTCCGGATCAGTGGGGCGCTGATCGCCCGCGAACCCAGCGCCGAGCAACGGCGTGCAGCGTCGCGCCGAAGCTAAGGACTTGAGATGGTTGCGCCGGATCCTTCGATCTTCGGCACATTTCCGACCAGTTTCTCGACTTCCGCGACCAGCGCGTCCGGCGTCGTGACGTCGTATTCCTGCCCGTTGATCTGCACCGTCGGCGTCGCGTTCACACCGGCCGCAGCGGCGGCCGAGGTGACCTTCGACAGGTATTTTCCGCTGTTGATGCAATCCGAGACCGAGCCGGCCGCGCCAGCTCCGCGAGCCAGTTCGATCAACCGCGCGTTGTCCGGAAAAGAGTCACCGGATTCGGACGGTTGACCGCCGACGGCGAACAACGTGTTGTGGAAACGGCGAAATGCTTCGGTGGATTCATCGGCGACGCAGTACGCCGCGGCGCCTGCGCGCGACGAGTAGTGCTGTGTGAGTGCGCTGTCCAGGATTGACACCATCGAGTAGTCGGCGGCGATGGCGCCGGTGTCGATCAGGTTGGACACCGTCGGCCCGAACATCTGCTCGAAACTGCCGCACGCGGGGCACAGAAAGTCTTCGTAGAAAGCGACCACCACTTTTGGTTCGCTAGTGCCGGGTTGGGTGACCAGCTTGTTCGACGCCACTCGTACCGCACCGCTGGAACCCGGCGTGGCGGCCGGCCGCGATGCGGTTGGGGATGAGTTCGACGCCCCGCGGTCGCCCAGGATCAGGATGCCCGCGACCGCAGCTACCGCGACGAGCGCTGCTGCGCCGGTGAGGAGCGCGATTGTGCGCCCGCTGATCCCGCGCTTCTCGCCGGTGCGTGGCCAGGGCGCCACACTGTGCACGGCGTGCGGACCGGCCGCCGCGACCGGCGCCGTAGCGCGGACCGCTGGGGACGGCCACGGGTAAGGCATTGGTTGGTGCGCCGCATGGGCCGTCCCCGGCACCGGCGGCGGCGTAGGACGCTCGGTGGGCAAAGCGTCCGTCGCGCTGAGCGCTGCGCGGGCGGCATCGATGAACTCCAGCGTTGTGGTGTACCGCTGAGCGGGATCCTTGGCCATGCCGCGCTCAATGACGTCGTCTACCGGGCGGGGAACGTTCGGCTGGGCGGTCGACGGCCGCGGCGGTGTGGCACCAAGATGTGCCGCCACCAGTTGGGGCATGGTGTCGCCCGGGAAGGGTGGGTGGCCGGTCAGACATTCGTAGAGCGCGCAGGCCAGCGAGTAGACATCCGCACGGGCATCCTCCTGCGCCCCGAGACTCAGCCGCTCGGGTGCGATGTAGTGGAAGGTACCGATCGCGTTGCCCGCCTTGGTTATTCGCGTCTCGTCGAGAGATCCGGCGATTCCGAAGTCGATCAGATACGCGAAATCGTCCGCATCGAGCAGCACATTCGACGGCTTGATATCCCGGTGCAGTAAGCCGACCCGGTGGGCCGCGTGCAGCGCCCTGGCGACCTGGCCGAGGATGTAGACCGCACGGGCCGGATCGAGCGGGCCGCTAGCGAGCACAGTCTCCAGGGGCCGGCCCTCGATCAGGCGCATGTCGAGGTACAGACGACCGTCGATCTCCCCGTAGTTATGAATCGGGATGATGTGTGGGCTGTTCAGGCGGGTCGCGGCGTGGGCCTCGCGGCGAAATCGGCGCTGATATTCCGCGTCCGCCGACAGATGCGCGGACAACACCTTGATCGCCACGACACGGTCGGTCTCGCTGTCGTAGGCGCGCCACACCTCGCCCATGCCGCCACGACCCACCAAGTCGATCAGGCGATAGCGGCCAAACTGTGTGCCGTCCACATCGACCTCCCAGGCGCGTTGGCGTGGCCATTCCCCACTATTGAACGAGCCTAAACAACCGGGCGATGTGCCTGTCGTGGTGGCGTGGCACCATCGTGGCGTGAGCGAGGTATCGCCGTTGCACCTGGTCCTGGGTGAAGAAGAGTTGCTGATCGAGCGGGCCGTCGCGCAGATTCTGCGGTCCACCCGCCAGCGTGCTGGCGGGGACGCGGGCGCGGCAGCGGGTGTCGAATCGGGAATCGCCGACGTACCGGTCAACCGGATGCGCGCCGGCGACGTCAGCACCTACGAGCTGGCCGAGCTGCTGAGCCCGTCCCTGTTCGCCGAAGAGCGGATTGTGGTGCTTGAAGCCGCCGCTGACGCCGGCAAGGAGGCGGCCGCGTTGATCGCCACGGCCGCCGCCGAGCTGCCGCCGGGCACTGTGCTGGTCGTCGTGCACTCCGGAGGCGGACGGGCCAAGGCGCTTGCTGGCGAGTTGAAGTCGCTGGGCGCCAAAGTGCACCCGTGCGCCCGAATCACCAAACCCGGCGAACGCGCCGACTTCGTCCGCTCCGAGTTCCGGTCGCTGCAGGTCAGGGCCGATGACGACACGGTGGCAGCGCTGCTTGACGCGGTAGGGTCCGACATCCGGGAGCTGGCGTCAGCTTGCTCGCAGCTGGTCGCCGACACCGGCGGTGACGTTGACGAACGGGCGGTACGCCGCTACCACAGCGGCAAAGCCGAGGTGAAGGGCTTCGACATCGCCGACAAAGCGGTGGCGGGTGACGTCTCGGGGGCCGCCGAAGCGCTGCGCTGGGCGATGATGCGCGGCGAGCCGCTGGTGGTGCTGGCGGATGCGCTCGCCGAGGCCATCCACACCATCGGACTGGTGATGCCGCAGTCGGGCGACCCCTACCGGCTGGCCGGACAGCTCAAAATGCCGCCCTGGCGGGTACAGAAGGCGCAGCGACAAGCCCGGCGCTGGTCACGGGACCGGTTGGCAACAGCGATGCGGGTGGTGGCAGTGCTGAATGCCAACGTGAAAGGGGCCGTGGCGGACGCCGACTACGCGCTGGAGTCCGCGGTGCGGCAGGTGGCCGAACTGGTCGCTGATTGACAGTCGAATCGGTGGCCGCGCAAACGCCGCTACGCGGGGCGGGAAGCTCAGCCGAGCTTGTTGAGTGCGTGCGCCAGTGCCGACTTCTTGTTGGCGGCCTGGTTCTTGTGGATCACGCCCTTGCTGGCGGCCTTGTCGAGCTTGCGGCTGGTTGACACCAGCAGCTCGGCGGCCTTGTCTTTCTCGCCGGCGTGAGCGGCTTCCCGGAACGCGCGAATCGCGGTACGAAGCGAAGACTTCACCGACTTGTTGCGCAGCCGGGCGCGCTCGTTAGTCCGGTTGCGCTTCTGCTGCGACTTGATGTTGGCCACGCGTGTAGTTCCTTAGTCCGTTTCGATTTGGCTTTGCCCGGGGTATGCCTGCAACCCGACAGCGACTGCTCAGGTTAGCAGTCGGTTACGTTTTCGCCCAAAAGGGCAACTGTGGGCCTACTGGAACAGGGGAATTGAGGCAGAGTGACACAGGTGAGCCTTTCGAACCAGATCGATGCAATCCCGCACCGGTCGCGCGCCCGTTCGGAGCGCATCTTCGAGGGCTACAACACCTGTGACCCGGTCTACTCGCTGGCCTTCGACGAGATGTTCGACGCGCAGGGCAACGTGCGCGGCCCGTACAAAGGCATTTACGCAGAGTTGGCGCCCACCGACGCCTCGGAGCTGAAAGCCCGGGCGGACGCGCTGGGCCGGGCGTTCATCGACCAGGGCATCACGTTCTCGCTGTCGGGCCAGGAGCGGCCATTCCCGCTGGATCTGGTGCCGCGGGTGATCTCGGCCGCCGAATGGACCCGTTTGGAGCGCGGCATCACCCAGCGGGTCAAGGCTCTCGAGATGTACCTCGACGACATCTACGGCGACCAGGAGATCCTGCGCGACGGCGTCATCCCGCGCCGGCTGATCACCTCGTGCGAGCACTTCCACCGTGAGGCGGTCGGGATTGTCCCGCCCAACGGAGTGCGCATCCACGTCGCCGGCATCGACCTGATTCGTGACGAGAAAGGCGACTTCCGGGTCCTGGAAGACAACCTGCGCTCGCCGTCGGGTGTGTCGTACGTCATGGAGAACCGGCGCACCATGGCGCGGGTCTTCCCGAATCTGTTCGCCACCCACCGGGTGCGCACTGTCGACGACTACGCGGCACACCTGCTGCGGGCATTGCGCAACTCGGCGGCCACCAACGAAGCGGACCCCACCGTGGTGGTGCTGACGCCTGGGGTCTACAACTCGGCGTATTTCGAGCACTCGCTGCTTGCTCGGCAGATGGGGGTGGAGCTGGTCGAGGGCCGCGACCTGTTCTGTCGCGACAACCAGGTGTATATGCGCACGACAGCGGGTGAGCGGCAGGTCGACGTCATCTACCGGCGTATCGACGACACGTTCCTGGATCCGCTGCAGTTCCGGGCCGACTCGATGCTGGGGGTGGCCGGGCTGGTCAACGCCGCCCGCGCCGGCAATGTCGTGATCTCCAGTTCGATCGGCAACGGCGTCGGCGACGACAAGCTGGTTTATACCTATGTGCCCACCATCATCGAGTACTACCTGGGTGAGAAACCGCTGCTGGCAAACGTGGATACCTACCGCTGCTGGCTGGACGACGAACGCGAAGAAGTGCTCGACCGGATCCGGGAGTTGGTGGTCAAGCCGGTGGAAGGCTCCGGCGGCTACGGCATTGTGTTCGGCCCAGGGGCCTCGGAAAAGGAGCTGACCGCGCTCGCCAAGAAGATCCGCGACGATCCGCGCTCCTGGATCGCCCAGCCGGTCATGGAGCTCTCGACGGTGCCGACCCGCATCGGCGACTCACTGGCCCCGCGTTACGTGGACCTGCGCCCGTTCGCTGTCAACGATGGCAACGAGGTGTGGGTGCTGCCCGGCGGGCTCACCCGTACCGCCCTGGTCGAGGGGTCGCGAGTGGTGAACTCCAGCCAGGGTGGCGGGTCCAAGGACACCTGGGTGCTGGCGTCGCGAGCTTCGGGGGCCGGACGCGAATTGGGTCGCGCCCAGGTGGTGCGCTCGCTGCCGCGCGCTCTGCCCGAGCAGGCTCCGGACAGTGTCCGTTCGGCGACGACGCAGACCCAGCCGATCAGCCCACCACATGACGAGCAGCCCCAGCAGCAGCAACAGCAGAAAGCGAGCGATTGATGTTGGCCCGCAACGCCGAGGCCCTCTACTGGATCGGCCGTTATGTCGAACGTGCCGACGACACCGCGCGCATCCTGGACGTGGCGGTGCACCAACTACTTGAGGATTCCAGCGTCGATCCCGACCAAGCCTCCCGGTTGCTGCTGAAGGTGCTGGGTATCGAGCCACCCGAGCACCGACTCGACGTCTGGTCGCTGACCGACCTGGTTGCCTTCAACCCCAACACCGAGGGTGGTTGCTCGATCGTCGAAGCCATCTCGGCGGCACGCGAAAATGCAAGGTCGGCGAGGGAAGTCACGTCCAGCGAGATCTGGGAGTGCATCAATACCACCTACCATGCCTTGCCCGAACGCGAGCGGGCCGCCAAACGCCTCGGGCCGCACGAGTTTTTGTCGTTTATCGAGGGGCGTGCGGCAATGTTCGCCGGCCTGGCCGATTCCACGCTCTCGCGTGACGACGGCTACCGGTTCATGGTGTTGGGCCGCGCGATCGAGCGCGTCGACATGACGGTGCGACTGCTGCTGTCCCGGGTTGGGGACAGTGCCTCGTCGCCGGCCTGGGTGACGCTGCTGCGTTCGGCGGGTGCCCACGACACCTACCTGCGCACCTACCGCGGCGCGCTGGACGCGGCTCGGGTGGTCGAGTTCATGTTGCTGGACCGGCTTTTTCCGCGCTCGGTTTTCTACTCGCTCAAGCTTGCCGAACACAACCTCGAGGAACTGCTGCACAACCCACAGAGCCGAATCGGGGCCACTACCGAGGCCCAGCGACTGCTCGGCCAGGCGCGCAGCGAGCTGGAATTCGTCCAACCCGGCGTGCTGCTCGAGACCTTGGAGAACCGACTGGGGGCTTTGCAGCGGACCTGTCGCGATGTTGGAGATGCATTGGCGCTGCAGTATTTTCACGCTGCGCCATGGGTGGCGTGGACGGATGCCCGTCAGCGCGGAGAACTGGTCGAGACTCTGGACGGCCGAGGAGATTCCTGATGTGGCGGATGCGGGTGGTGCATACCACCGGTTATGCGTATCAGTCGCCGGTGACGGCGTCGTACAACGAGGCACGGTTGACGCCCCGCTCCAACACGCGGCAGAACGTCGTCCTCAATCGAGTCGAGACCATCCCGGCGACCCGGTCTTACCGCTACATCGACTACTGGGGGACCGCGGTTACCGCTTTCGACCTGCACGCGCCGCACACCGAACTCACGGTGACGTCGTCGTCGGTTGTCGAGACTGAATGCCCGGAGTTTCCGGAGGAGAAAGCCAGCTGGGAAGAAATGAAGTCGATCGCAGTGATCGACCGTTTCGACGAGGTACTACACCCCACCGCCTACACTCCGACCAGCAAACGCGTTGCGGCCGTCGGAAAGCGGATCATGAAGAACCACGACCCGCAGGAGGCCGTGGTCGCAGCGGCCCGCTGGGCACGCAGCGAGCTGGATTATCTGCCGGGTACGACCGGGGTGCACTCCTCGGGGTTGGACGCGCTGGAACAGGGCAAGGGCGTCTGCCAGGATTTTGCCCATCTGACGCTGATCGTGTTGCGCAGCATGGGAATTCCCGGCCGCTACGTGTCAGGGTACCTACATCCCAAGCCCGACGCGCGGATCGGTAAGGCGATCGAGGGTCGCAGTCACGCCTGGGTCCAGGCGTGGACGGGCGGCTGGTGGAATTACGACCCCACCAACGACACCGACATTTCCGAGCAGTACATCAGCGTAGGCGTCGGCCGTGATTACGCCGACGTGTCGCCACTCAAGGGCATCTACTCGGGGCTGGGGGCCACCGATCTCGACGTGGACGTGGAGATCACCCGGCTCGCTTAACCGCCGAGCAAGCTCCGCACCGCTGCGGCGGCGGCGGCTTCGGTATTGGCGTAGCTGGCTGCCGTGCTGCCCAGCCGCTGCACCAGCTGCTCGTGTAGGGCCGACATCTGGGCGCTGACCTGCTGGTAACCCTTCGCATGTGCGCTCCAGAAGTCCGCGACGGCGGCCGAGACCCCGTCGGCGGCTGCCGCCGGAACTCCGGCCGTCTGCAGGGCCGCGCTGACGTTGGAGGCGGTGATCGCCGAACCGATCCGGGCCAGATCGGACGCCGCAGCAGCCAGCGCCCCGGGGCCTGCGACTACGTACGACATTCGGCCACCCCTAAATCAAGAACAACAGAAGCGGATCGTACCTCGCTCCGAGCCCGAAGAATACATTTTCACCTGTGATCGTCGGTGTCCAGGCGATCGGTGCGGACGCCCGCTAAGTCCGTGGCTTCACCTGGACTCGGTGCAGGTCGTCGCCCAGTTCGATCCGCCCGCTGAACTCGGTGGCGGCCAGCGCGCGCCACTGATCCTCCTGGCCCGCCACCAGCGGCGGCACGTAATGCGTCAGCACCAGTGTCGTCACCCCGGCGCGAGCCGCTGTCGCAGCGGCTTCTTGCACCGACGAGTGGTAGTCGCAGACGTCCTTGACCCGCTGCTGCCCAACGTGTGTCAGGATGTCCTTACGGATAGCGGTGTGCACCAAAGCGTCTGCACCACAGGCTAGTTCGTCCAGGCTTGGGCAGGGCACCGTGTCGCCGGCCAGCACCACTGACGCGCCGTCGAACTCGACTCGGAAGCCGATCGTCGGCGCCACTGGCCGGTGGTCGGTGGGTGCCACCCGAATGCTGACGCCGTCGCGGTCCCACACCACGCCCTCGGTGTGCTCGTGCACCTCAACTGAAGGCGGGGCGTTGAGGTCAGCGTGATGGGCGATCCGGTAGCCGATGTCGTGGCCGAACGCTTTGAGGGTCAGCTCCACCACCTCCGAGGTCCCTGGCGGTCCGATGATCTGCAATGGTGCGGGATCGGGCGTGAAGGTGGTGATCCAACTGGTGATGAGTAAATCTCCCAGTTCGGCGATGTGGTCGCTGTGCAGGTGTGTGAGCAGCAGCCCGGACAATCCGGCGGCGCCCACGCCAACCGCCGCTGCGCGCTGCAAAACGCCCCGTCCGCAATCCACCAGGAACACCTGCCCGCCCGCGCGCACCAGAGTCGCGGGTCCGCCGCGGTTCGGGTCGGGGACCGGGCTTCCGGTGCCAAGTAACGTGACCTCGATCATGGGCACCATCCTCGCAAGTCGGCCGGACACTGCGTATCCGTCATTGAGTTGATTCGGCGCGGGCGGGATAGCGGGGCGGCTTTCCCGCCGCGCCAGTAAGTCGTAGCCTGATGTGAATCGGATCACAACCCATGGGAGGCCACATGCGGATCGCGGACGTCTTGCGGAACAAGGGTGCGGCGGTGACGACGATCCACCCCGACGCGACAGTCCGGGAACTGTTGGCCGGCTTGGCGGAACAGAACATCGGCGCAATGGTGGTAGTGGGTGACGACGGGGTGGCCGGCATCGTCTCCGAACGCGACGTTGTGCGCCAGCTGCACGTGCACGGCGCCAGCGTGCTGTCCAGGCCCGTCTCCAAGATCATGACCAGCGCCGTCGCCACCTGCACCAAATCGGACACCGTCGATAGCGTCAGCATGCAGATGACCGAGAACCGGGTGCGCCACGTGCCGGTGCTGGACGGCAAGAAGCTGGTGGGCATCGTCAGCATCGGCGATGTGGTCAAGACGCGGATGGGTGAGCTCGAGGCCGAGCAGCAGCAGCTGCAGTCCTACATCACCCAGGGCTGACGGGCGCGCAGCTGACTGGCGAGCAGACGTAAAAGCACGTCATTTCAGCACGAAATGCGTGCTTTTACGTCTGCTCGCCACCTAACTCAGCGCCAGGAGTATTCGGCACGCAGCCGGGCGGCCACCACGTCGAAGGTCTCGCGGTCCAGGATTGCGCCCTCGCGTCGGATGCCTTCCTCCGGTACGTCCAGTACCCGGTCCAGCCGCACCCAGCTTTCGCGGCCCTCGTAATCCCAGTCGCCCGAACCGATTCCGACCCATTCCCGCTGTCCGGCGTGGTGCTCCTGGCTGGACAGCATCAGACCGAGCAACACGGTGCGCTCCCGGCCCACCACCAGCACAGGGCGGTCTTTGCCGCGGGTCGGATCGTCCTCGTAAACGACCCAGGTCCAGACGATCTCGCCGGGGTCGGCCTTACCGTCCAGGTCGGGCGCGTACACGATTTTGCGGGCCCGCTGCGCGGTGGGAAAGCTGGTGTTCGTCACCGGCCGGCCCGCAGTGATCTCAGTAGGAGCGGCCGGCAAACCCATTGCCACGATGTTCGCAGTGATCCTTACCGCGTGCTGCAGGGTCCGCAGTGTCTCCTGCGTGTTCTGCAGGCGCTGCACCACCTTCGGAGCCTCGGCAACCAGGTTCTCCGCAAAGCGCTGGAACGTTTTCCACTGTGACTTGCCGGACGACTTCTTACCCGGGGTCATGGTCGCAGTTTAACTGCGTGATTGTGTCCGGGATGTTCTGCACGGATACGCTGGGCCTACTCGAACACCGCCCAACCAGGAGATTTCCCATCAGCAGTTTCGCCGACAAGACGTTCACGCCGCCGGCGCAGATTCGGAACTTCTGCATCATCGCTCACATCGACCACGGCAAGTCGACGCTGGCCGACCGGATGCTGCAGTTGACCGGTGTGGTCGACGAGCGCTCGATGCGCGCCCAATACCTGGACCGGATGGACATCGAGCGGGAACGTGGCATCACCATCAAAGCCCAGAACGTCCGGTTGCCCTGGGCGCTCGACGGCGAAGAGTACGTGCTGCACCTGATCGACACCCCGGGCCACGTCGACTTCACCTACGAGGTGTCCCGCGCGCTGGAAGCCTGCGAAGGCGCGGTTCTGCTGGTCGACGCTGCCCAAGGCATCGAGGCGCAGACGCTGGCCAACCTCTACCTGGCGCTGGACCGCGACCTGCACATCATCCCGGTGCTCAACAAGATCGACCTGCCCGCCGCCGATCCCGACCGCTATGCCGGTGAGATCGCTCACATCATCGGCTGCGAACCCGAAGACGTCCTACGGGTCTCCGGCAAAACCGGTGCGGGCGTCGCCGATCTGCTCGACCACGTGGTGCGCGAGGTGCCGCCTCCGCAGGGTGACGCCGACGCTCCGACCCGGGCGATGATCTTCGACTCGGTCTACGACATTTATCGCGGCGTGGTGACTTACGTCCGAGTGGTCGACGGGAAGATCAGCCCCCGCGAACGCATCGCGATGATGTCCACCGGCGCCACCCACGAGCTGCTCGAAGTCGGCATCGTTTCGCCCGAACCCAAAGCCAGTGCAGGCCTTGGTGTCGGCGAGGTTGGCTACCTGATCACCGGCGTGAAGGACGTGCGGCAGTCCAAGGTCGGCGACACCGTGACGACGGCCCGCAACGGCGCCAAGGAGGCGCTGACCGGCTATCGGGAACCCAAGCCGATGGTTTATTCGGGCCTGTACCCGGTCGACGGTTCGGACTATCCGAACCTGCGCGACGCCCTAGACAAGCTGCAACTCAACGACGCTGCCCTGACCTACGAGCCGGAAACCTCGGTGGCGCTGGGATTCGGCTTCCGGTGTGGCTTCTTGGGTCTGCTGCATATGGAGATCACCCGCGAGCGTCTCGAGCGCGAATTCGACCTGGATTTGATCTCCACATCACCTAACGTCGTGTATCGAGTCGAGAAAGAAGACAACACCGAGATCGTCGTGACCAACCCGTCCGACTGGCCGGAAGGCAAGGTCCGCACGGTCTACGAACCGGTGGTCAAGACCACCATCATCGCGCCGAGCGAATTCATCGGCACCATCATGGAGCTGTGCCAGTCTCGCCGCGGCGAGCTCGGTGGGATGGACTATCTGTCGCCCGAGCGGGTGGAGCTGCGGTACACGATGCCGTTGGGGGAGATCATTTTCGACTTCTTCGACTCGCTGAAGTCGCGGACCCGAGGCTACGCCAGCCTCGACTACGAGGAAGCCGGCGAGCAGGAAGCGCAACTGGTCAAGGTCGACATCCTGTTGCAAGGCGAAGCGGTCGACGCCTTTTCCGCGATCGTGCACAAGGATTCGGCGTTCGCCTACGGCAACAAGATGACGACCAAACTCAAGGAGCTAATTCCGCGCCAACAGTTCGAGGTGCCGGTGCAGGCCGCGATCGGGTCGAAAATTATTGCACGCGAGAACATTCGGGCTATCCGCAAGGATGTGCTGTCCAAGTGTTACGGCGGTGACATCACCCGCAAGCGCAAGCTGCTGGAAAAGCAGAAAGAGGGCAAGAAGCGGATGAAGACCATTGGCCGCGTCGACGTCCCCCAGGAGGCTTTCGTCGCCGCGCTGTCCACCGATTCCGCGGGGGACAAGGGAAAGAAATAGCCATGGCGGCACGGGGATTCGGCGTGGTACTGGTGATTGCCGGGCTATCCGCGCTCCTGCTGGCGACCGCCTGCACCAGCAAGGTCGACGGGGCACCCCGCCGCGATCAGCCCAAAGTCGGCGTCAGCTCGATTCCGCTGGGTCAGATCATGCCAACCGACGCGGAGATCCGCGCTGCCGTCGGAAACGACCTGCAGCACCACCCGACCCCCTCGGAGGGCACGGCAGAAATCCTGCCTGACGGCATTCGCAGCGACGCAGACGCCGCGCCGTTCAAGTGCGTCGGCGTCACCGAGCCGCGCTTGCGGGCCGTGTACGAGAAGGCTCCGGTGCGTGGTGTGGCCTACCAAAGTTATTGGAACTATGGCCTAAACGTGGCGGCGACCGCCGCAACGACCAGCGCGATGCGGTTGGCCAGCACCACCGAGGCGCAGCAACTCTTCGATTCCTTTGTGCAGCAATGGCGTAACTGCAGCGGCAGCACGGTCACCATGCAGGTGCCCGACTCCGGCGAAACCTACCTGTACTCCAAGATCACTGACGTCCGCGTCGGGGGGCCGGTCTTGTCCGCCACCGTCATTAGCTGGGGCAACCGGGACGCCCCGCAGCACCCCGTCGAACGGGCCGTCGGGGTGGCCGCCGACGTGATCATCGACGTTCAGGTCAACGACAGCCCGAATGCGCAATCCGACACCCGGGCAATCGATCTCGTGAAGGCGATGGCACGCAAGGTGTCCAGTACGAGCTGAGCCGGTAACCGGGCCGGCGGATCAGACCGGCGCGTTGGCAGGCTGGAACGCGCCCGACCCGTCAGCCTCCTCCTCGGCCCGGATCACGTGCACCACCGCGTTGATCAGGGCCAGGTGGGTGAACGCCTGCGGGAAGTTGCCCAGATGCCGGCCGGTGCGCGGCTCGATCTCCTCGGCGTACAAGTGCAGTGGGCTGGCGAAGGACAGCAGCCGCTCGCACAGTCGCTTGGCCCGGCTCACCTCGCCGATCTCCACCAGCGCCGAGACCAGCCAGAACGAGCAGATGGTGAAGGTGCCCTCCTCGCCGGACAGTCCGTCGTCGGTCTCCTCCACCCGGTAGCGCAGCACCAGGCCTTCCTCGGTGAGCTCATCGGCAATCGCCAGCACGGTGTTGCGCACCCGCGGGTCGTCCGGCGGCAGGAAGCGGGTCAGTACCACCAGCAACAGCGACGCGTCGAGCGCGTCGTCGCCGTAGCGCTGGGTGAACACCCCGCGCGAGTCGACCCCCCGCTTGAGAATGTCGGCCTTGATCTCCTCGGCGATCTCGCGCCACTGTTGCGCGTAACTCTTCTCGCCCTGGCGTTCGGCGAGCTTGGCGCCACGGTCCAGCGCCACCCAGCACATCACCTTCGACGAGGTGAAGTGCTGTGGCTCCCCACGCACCTCCCAGATCCCGCGGTCGGGCTCACGCCAGTGCGTGATCGCCTCCTCGACCTGCTTTTTGAGTACCGGCCACAGCGTCTCGGGGACCTGCTCGCGCGACTTTGCGTGCAGGTAGAACGAATCCAGCACCGAACCCCAGATGTCGTGCTGGACCTGGTCGAAGGCGCCGTTGCCGATCCGCACCGGCCTGGCATGGTCGTAGCCGGACAGGTGATTGAGTTCCTCTTCGACGAGACTGCGTTCGCCGCCAACGCCGTACATCACCTGCAGTGGGTGGCGCTCGTTGCTGTTGGCGCCGGATACGTCGGCGATGAACGCGAAGAAATCATCGGCCTCGCGATCCAGTCCCAGGGTGTAGAGCCCCCATAACGCGAAGGTCGAGTCGCGAATCCAGGCGTAGCGGTAGTCCCAGTTGCGTTCGCCGTGCGGTGTCTCGGGAAGAGACGTAGTGCTGGCGGCCAGCAGCGCGCCGGTCGGGGAGTAGGTCAGACCCTTCAGGGTCAGCGCGCTGCGCTGCAGGTAAGCCCGCCACGGGTGGTCGGGGAAGTTGCCGATGTTGATCCACTGCCGCCAGCACTCGGTGGTCTGCCACATCTTGTGCGCGGCCTCTTCGTAGGTTTGCGGCGCCGGGTGTTTGGTCCAGCTCAGCGCGACAAAAATGTCGTCGCCCTCTTTCATCCGGGTCCGGGCGCGCGCTTCCCGCCCCTCCAGCCCGATATTGAGGTTGGTGGTCAGCCGCAGGGTGGGATGTGCGTCGGGTTGCCGGCTGGCGCGCGCGATGGCCTCGCCGTAGGCGTTCGCCGAGTACTCCCAGGTGCAGCCGGTGCGGTGATAGTCGAAAGCTGGTTCGCAGCTCATCATCAACTCGACGGTGCCGCTGACACAGCGGACCGTGCGCAGCAGGATGTGCTCGGCATCCCAGTCCATCGGGGTTCGCCGGTGCGTACGTGAGCGCCGCTCGATGTCGTGCCACGGGCCCATCACCAGCGCGTCGCGCACGATCAGCCACCCGGTGTGGGTCTGCCAGGTGGTCTCCATGATCAGGCTGCCGGGCAGGTACCGCCGCGCCGAGGGCACCGACACCCCGTAGGGGCCTAGCCGGAAGTGGCCGGCGCTGCGGTCCAGGATCGCACCGAACACGCTCGGAGAATCGGGCCGAGGCACACACAGCCACTCCACTGAGCCGGCGGGCGAGATCAAACACGTCGTTTCCCAATCCGACAGGAAGGAGTAGTCGGCGATCGGCGGGAACGGGTTGCGCGACGGCGAACTAGATTCGTACGGCCCACTCGACTCGAGTGCCACCGATGTCCCGTCGAGCGCGTGCAGCTCGGGTTCGTCGAGCGGGACTACCTGCTCGTCGGCTGAATCGGCGGAGTCGGCGTGCAGGACCATCCCGACATCATCGACCGTTCACCTGCCCGTCGTCCACCTTCGCTACCTAGGTGTTACCGGCGGCAACATGGGTGGATCAGATCCCTTTGGTCTCGCGGCGCCGCGCCGCATAGGGTTGGCCCGGTGAACGGCTTCCTGAGTTGGTGGGACGGCGTGGAGCTCTGGCTTTCCGGTCTGCCTTTCGTGCTTCAGGCGCTGGCGGTGATGCCGGTCGTGTTGGCGCTTGCCTACATCGTCGCCGTGACGTTGGACGCGCTGCTGGGCACGGCCACTCGGTTGATGCGCCGCATACGCCATTCCGAAGCTTCGGGCTAACGCCGATGCCACGTTCTCATGTGTCGCTGATTCTGATCGCTCTGGTGGTCTTGGTGATCGTCGGCTGGCTGCTCACCCACTGACCAGCCTGTCGAATTGCGAGTCGGGCGAACTCTGTTACGCTTCGCGACATGCACGCCGCAACCGGAATTCTCGAGCGCGGCGTTGTCGCGTCCGGTTGCTACCCTGCGGCCGTGGTTTGCGCCGCGGCCGGCGTGCGCTGTTGTCGCTGACTCCCCCAACCCGTGCGCGGCCGGTGTGGAGTTGGTGAATCGTATCGATTCTGATCAATCGCCTATCCGCAGCTACGGGACCCAATCCATAAGTCCTGCACCGGAAGGCTGATGACCGCAGATGTTGAAGTACCGGGGTGCACCGCGCTGGCGACAGCTGGTGGCGCTCATATTGACGATCGGCGCGGTGGCGGCGTGCCGCGGCGGTCCCAGCGACGTGGTCGGCGGCGGCGGGCTGGCTAACGCCAAGACCAGCGTCACCTTGGTCGCCTATTCGGTCGCCGAACCCGGTTGGGCCAAGGTGGGTCCGGCGTTCAACGCCTCCGAGGAAGGGCGGGGCGTGCAGGTGATCGCCACCTACGGCGCCTCGGGCGACCAGTCGCGCGGTGTCGCCGAGGGCAAGCCGGCCGACCTGGTCAACTTTTCGGTCGAGCCCGACATCACCCGCCTGATCAAGTCCGGCAAGGTGTCCAAGGACTGGAATACCGACGCCACCAAAGGTATTCCCTTCGGATCGGTGGTTACGCTGGTGGTGCGCAAGGGCAATCCGAAGAACATCAGGGATTGGGATGATCTGCTGCGCCCCGGGATCGAAGTGATCACACCGAGCCCGCTCAGCTCGGGATCGGCAAAGTGGAATCTGTTGGCGCCCTACGCAGTCAAGAGCGAGGGCGGCCACAACAGCCAAGCGGGCATCGAGTTTGTCAGCCGGATGGTGAGGGAACACGTGAAACTGCGTCCAGGTTCCGGCCGAGAAGCCACGGACGTCTTTATCCAAGGCAGTGGAGATGTTCTGATCAGCTACGAGAACGAGGCCATCGCCGCCGAACGCGCGGGCAAACCGGTCGAGCACGTCACCCCGCCGCAGACGTTCAAGATCGAGAATCCTATGGCGGTGATTACCACCAGCCCGCACCTGGCCGCTGCCACCGCCTTCAAAAACTTCCAGTACACCGTCGCGGCGCAGAAGTTGTGGGCGCAGGCCGGGTTCCGGCCGGTCGACCCGGCAGTCGCCGCGGCATTCCGCGACCAGTTCCCATTGCCGGCGAAGCTGTGGACCATTGCTGACCTCGGTGGCTGGGACACCGTCGATCCGCAGCTGTTCGACAAAACCGCCGGCAGCATCACCAAGATCTACACGCAGGCCACCGGATGACCGTGACAGTTACCCCAGACCCAGAGGCGGTCCGCCCCGAGCTCGACCAGCCCGATGGCGCGGCTCCTGGCGGCGCCGCGGCTGCCCGACGAGCGGGCGGCACGCCGCTGCGGGTCGGCGTGGCGACCGTATGGTTGTCGGTGATCGTGCTGCTGCCGCTGGCCGCCATCCTGTGGCAGGCGGCGGACGGGGGCTGGGACGCCTTCCGGCTGGCGGTCACCTCGAATGCGGCGATCGAGTCGTTTCGGGTGACGCTCACCATCTCCGCCGGCGTGACCCTGCTAAACACGGTGTTCGGCCTACTGATCGCCTGGGTGCTGGTGCGCGACAACTTCTTCGGTAAGCGTTTGGTGGACGCGGTGATCGATCTGCCCTTCGCGTTGCCGACAATCGTCGCCAGCCTGGTGATGCTTGCGCTCTACGGCAACCACAGCCCGGTGGGACTGCACCTGCAGCACACTGAGTGGGGCGTCGGTGTCGCGCTGGCGTTCGTCACGCTGCCGTTCGTGGTGCGCGCCGTGCAGCCGGTGCTCCTTGAGATCGACCGGGAGACCGAGGAAGCGGCCGCGTCGCTGGGCGCCAACGGTCCCAAGATCTTCGTCTCCATCGTGCTGCCGTCGCTGCTGCCCGCGTTGTTGTCCGGTGCGGGCCTGGCGTTTTCGCGGGCGATCGGCGAGTTCGGGTCGGTGGTGTTGATCGGCGGGGCGGTACCCGGCAAGACCGAGGTCTCCTCACAGTGGATCCGGACCTTGATCGAGAATGACGACCGTACCGGTGCTGCGGCGATATCCATTGTGCTGCTCTCGATTTCGTTTGTCGTGCTGCTCGTTCTGCGGATCATCGGCGGGCGGGCGGCCAAACGCGAGGAGATGAGCCAGTGATATCTTCGACTTCGTCGCGTTCGGTTCGTTACCTGCTTCGCTACACCGCTCTGGCTTACATCTTGGTGCTGCTGGTCATCCCGGTACTGCTCATCCTGTGGCGCACATTCGAACCCGGGCTCGGCCAGTTTTTCGACTGGATCACCACGCCGGCCGCGGTCTCGGCACTGAACCTCTCGCTGCTTGTGGTGGCCATCGTAGTGCCGCTGAACGTGGTCTTCGGCATCCCGACAGCTTTGGTGTTGGCGCGCAACCGATTCCGCGGCAAAGGTATCCTGCAGGCGATCATCGACTTACCGTTTGCGGTATCACCGGTGATTGTGGGTGTCTCGCTGATCGTGCTGTGGGGGGCCGGCGGTGCGCTGGGATTCGTCGAGCGCGACTTCGGGTTCAAAATCATCTTCGGGCTGCCGGGCATCGTGCTGGCCAGCATCTTCGTCACGCTGCCGTTCGTGGTGCGTGAGGTGGAGCCGGTGCTGCACGAATTGGGAACCGATCAGGAACAGGCCGCCGCGACACTGGGTTCTGGCTGGTGGCAAACATTTTGGCGGATTACTCTGCCGTCCATCCGGTGGGGTCTGACATATGGCATCGTGCTGACCGTCGCGCGCACACTCGGTGAGTACGGCGCGGTCATCATGGTGTCGTCCAACCTTCCCGGCGAGTCGCAGACGCTGACACTGCTGGTGTCCGACCGGTACAACCGCGGCGCGGAGTACGGCGCGTACGCGCTGTCGACGTTGCTGATGGCCGTTGCCGTGCTGGTGCTGGTCGTCCAAGTGGTGTTGGATGCACGCCGGGCACGAGCAAGTAAGTAAGCCGGACAAGGAGATTCGACGATGACCGATACCGCAGCGGCTCCGCGCGACTACGCGATTGTGGTGCAAAACGCATTCAAGCAGTACGGCGATTTCGTGGCGCTGGATCACGTGGATTTCGTGGTGCCGACCGGCTCGCTGACGGCGTTGCTAGGCCCCAGCGGGTCGGGAAAGTCGACACTGCTACGTACCATCGCCGGCCTGGACCAACCCGATTCGGGAACAGTGACCATCGAGGGCCGCGATGTCACCCGGGTACCAACGCAACGCCGCGGTATCGGATTCGTGTTTCAGCACTATGCGGCGTTCAAGCACCTGACCGTGCGCAACAACGTCGCCTACGGTTTGAAGATCCGAAAGCGGCCCAAAGCAGAGATCAAGGACAAGGTCGACCATCTGCTGGAGGTGGTGGGCCTCAGCGGCTTCCAGCACCGTTATCCCAACCAGCTCTCCGGCGGGCAACGGCAGCGGATGGCGCTGGCCCGGGCGCTGGCGGTCGACCCGCAGGTGCTGCTGCTCGACGAACCGTTCGGCGCGCTGGATGCAAAAGTCCGCGAGGATCTGCGGTCCTGGCTGCGTCGCCTGCATGACGAGGTCCATGTCACCACGGTGCTGGTCACCCACGACCAGGCCGAGGCGCTGGACGTGGCCGATCGCATCGCGGTGCTCAATAAGGGCCGCATCGAACAGGTCGGTTCCCCGACCGACGTCTACGACGCGCCCGCCAATGCCTTCGTGATGTCCTTCCTGGGTGCGGTGTCCGCACTGAACGGCGCCCTGGTCCGTCCGCACGACATTCGGGTGGGTCGCAACCCTGACATGGCGGTCGCCGGCGGCGACGGCACGGCGGAGTCGATCGGCGTCGTGCGCGCCACCGTCGACCGGGTGGTGACGCTCGGATTCGAGGTCCGGGTCGAGCTCACCAGTGCTGTCAGCAGAGGCCCGTTCACCGCGCAGATCACTCGCGGTGACGCGGAGGCTTTGGCGCTGAAGGAAGGCGATACCGTCTACGTGCGCGCGACCCGGGTCCCGCCGATCGCAGTCGAAACGCCGCAGAACTCCAACGGCGCCGCCAACCCCGACGAGGTAGAAGCGCTCACCTGAGCATCGGCGACCGCGCGCGTGCGGGATGAAAATGAGCGTCGCGCTGTTGCGCCAGGTATCCCAGCGACAATCCGCTGAAAATCTCCTGTGTATCAGTCGTGTCGAGTTGTCGAATCGACGGGCCAGCGGCTTGACTCTCGACCGGAATGCATTCCAGCGTTGGCCGCACGTCAACGCAACGACGGCGACGCGGTTCGCCGTACCGTACGTCGTTCGCTGACCGCTATCGGTGTCAGCAGAACACGCCGACCTCCATCCAGGGCCTCCTGATGTGGTCGCATGAAACTCCGAAGGACGCGCGCAGTGACAGAGGGATCGATGCCTTGGACCAACGCCGATGTGCGCAGTACGCCCTGTTCGCGGCGTGCTGCATCGCAAATGAGCAAACGCCCGACTTCGTATTGTTGGACAGTTGATGCGTCCCTCGTCGGCGCGCCAGTCGCGGCTGCCGGTCAAGACCACCGCATAGTTGCCGAATGTCCGCTGTGAAAAGCGATTTCTTGATGGCGCGAAAGCATCGTGTAGCCGACTGGGATCCCGACGACGAGGTGGCGTGGCGGTTAGGCAACAGCGCAATCGCCCGCCGTAATCTCATCTGGGCCAACGTGAACGCGCATCTCGGCTTCTCAATCTGGTACCTCTGGTCGGTGATGGTGCTCTTCATGCCGCAGGCCGTCTACGGCTTCTCAACCAGTGACAAGCTACTGATAGACGCCATGGCAACCCTGGTCGGTGCGGCGGTGCGCATCCCCTACGCGATGGCGACCAGCAGGTTCGGCGGACGGGGATGGGCGGTTTTCTCCTCGCTAGTGCTACTGATACCCACCGTTGGCGCCATCGTCCTGCTGGCCAACCCCGGCCTGCCCCTCTGGCCGTATCTGGTGTGTGCGGCGATGACCGGGCTGGGCGGCGGGAACTATGCCGCCGCGCTGGCCCATGCCGAATCGTTCTACCCGCTGCGACTCAAGGGCTTCGCCTTGGGCGTCACCGGTGGATTGGCCAACCTTGGATCGGCCGCGGTGCAGGTAGTCGGTCTGTTGACGCTTGCCACCGTCGGACACCGGGCGCCCTATTTGGTGTGCGCCGTGTATCTAGTCTTGCTCGCTGTCTCTGGCGTCGGAGCTGCGCTTTTCATGGATAACCGGACGCACGTCGTCGACGCGTCTCATGTGCGGTCCGTCCTGAAGCTCCCGGATGCATGGGGTATCGCTTTTCTCTACCTATGCTGCTCGGGCTCGTTCCTCGGCTTTGCGTTCGCCTTCGGCCAGCTCCTGGTGGACAACTTCGTCGCGAGCGGGCAAAGCCACGCGCAGGCGTCTTTGCATGCCGCTGAGATTGCGTTTGTCGGACCGCTGGTGGGATCGCTGACTCGCATCCTCGGTGGCAAGTTGGCTGATCGCTTCGGCGGTGGTCCCGCCACACTTCGGGCGCTGGCGGCGATGATCGTGTCTGCGGGATTGCTGATCGCTGTCAGCACCGCCGGCGAGTCCGGTCGTGGGCCCGCCGGGCAGATGAACGCCGCGACCACCATCGGCTATGTAGTGGCTTTCATCGCGCTTTTCGCCGCCTGCGGGATGGGCAAGGGTTCGGTATTCAAGCTGATCCCGTCGATACTGCACGAACGAAGCCTCGTCCTTAACCTTCCCGACGCCCAACGCCGAGACTGGGAGCACGCGATGGCCGGCGCACTGATCGGATTCGCCGGCACACTCGGCGCTCTCGGCGCGATGGGCATCAATCTCGGCTTGTGGCAGGCCTATATGAACCATAGTTCGCAGACCGTGGCGTTCTGGGCGTTCGCGGCTTGCTACGTAGCGGGCGCGGTGCTGACCTGGGTGCGCTACGTGCGGGTATACCCGCGCAAGGTGCTGCAAGCGGTCACCTGAGCCGGTTGGTAGGCGATCGCACGATGCGGCTACGCGGCGATCCGCTCCGCGGCGGCCTGATCGAAGCGGTCCAACACCGTCGCGGCCACTAAGCGGTGGGCCCCCAAGGGCGACGCCATCAGCGCGTCGGCGTCTCGCGCGAATCGTTCGACGCGGTCCGGGATGCGGCCAGGCGCCAGGAACCACGGCGCGATGACCACCCGTGCGGCGCCCTGGCGCCGCAGCCTGTCGACCGCTTCGTCCAGTGGCAGCTCCGGACGGGTGGCGAATGCTGTGGCCACTGCGGTCCAACGGGTTCCGACGGCAACCTTGGGCGCCACCTCGGCGGTGCGGGCATTGGCGGCCGGGTTCGACGAGCCGATCGCCACCACGAGCACGCCGACGGTGTCGTCGAGTCGCGACACGCTGAGCTCTGCGACCCGATGCCGCAGCACCGATACCAGTCGATCGTCTTCGCCGAGTACCTCGGCCTGCCGCACCCGTTGGCTGACACCGCATGCTGAAATCTGGTTCGGGATGTCCACCCGTGCGTGGTACGCGTCGGCCAACAGCAGCGGAGTCACGATTGCCTCGCCGGCACAGGATTCCAGCACATCGGCTAATCCCGGAGAGTTGTGCTCGCAGAACGCAACCCGCACGTCAAGGCCGGGGCGCAGGCGGGCCACCTGATCCGCGACCGCCCGGGCGTTGGCTGCCGACCGTGGATCCGCGCTTCCGTGCGCGGTTAGTACCAGAGGGGTCACGAGGCGTGCAGCCCGCATTCGGTCTTGGACTGTCCCTGCCAGCGTCCGCTGCGCGGGTCGGCGCCTTCGATCGGCTTTGCCGTGCACGGGGCGCAGCCAATTGACGGATATCCTTCATAGACAAGGGGATTGACCAACACATCGTGCTTGTCGATGTAGTTCTGCACATCCTGGTCGGACCACGCGGCTAGCGGGTTGATCTTCACCAGCTTGAATGCCTCGTCGAAGCTGATCAGCGGAGCATTGGCGCGGGTCGGCGCCTCGACCCGGCGGATGCCGGTCACCCATGCGGAATAACCGCGAAGCGCCTTGCCCAACGGAACCACCTTGCGCAGCCGGCAGCACTCGCCGGGATCCCGGCTGAACAGATCCTTGCCCAGCAGCTTGTCCTGCTCGGCCACCGAGTGCTCCGGAGTCACGTTGACCACCCGGATGTCGTAGACGGACTCGATCGCGTCACGGGTGCCGATGGTCTCCACGAAGTGGTACCCGGTGTCCAGGAACATCACTGGCACTCCCGGGCGCACCTTGGCGGCCAGATCCACCAGCACGGCATCCTGCATGTTGGAGGCCACCACGTAGTTGCACGTCGCCCAGCCTCGCGGACCGTTGATGTTGCCGAAGTTCTCCTCGGTCCAGCGCAACAGGTCGGTGGCGTCGGCGCCGTCGAGTTCGGCGGCGCCACGGGCGGCCAGCTCCCGCAGTCGGTCTTCGTTCGGTTTGGTCGCCTCGCTCATCGCAAGTCGTCCTCCTCTGCCCGAATCGCCCACTGCGCGAAGCGTTCACCGTCGTTGCGGTGCTTAAGGAAGTTGCGGGTCACCCGGTCGATGTAGTCGCCCAGCTCTTCGCTGGTGACCTTGTGCTGACGCAGTTTGCGCCCGAAGCCGCTGTCCAGGCCGAGCCCGCCGCCCAGGTGAACCTGGAAACCCTCGACCGAGCCGCCATTGCCGTCGTCGACCATCTGGCCCTTGAACCCGATGTCGGCGATCTGAATCCGGGCACACGAGTTGGGGCAGCCGTTGATATTGACCGTGATCGGCACGTCGAGCTGGGCGTTGAGGTCCTCCAGCCGGGCCTCCAGTTCGGGTGCCAAAGTCTGTGCCCGCACCCGAGTTTCGGCGAATGACAATTTGCAGAATTCGATTCCGCTGCACGCCATCAGGTTTCGGCGCCAGCGTGACGGTTGCGATTGCAGGCCCAGGCTTTCTAGGCCGGCGCGGGTCTCGTCGAGCTGGTCGTCCGGAACGTCGAGCATGACCAGCTTCTGGTACGGGGTGAACCGGATCCGGTCCGACCCGGCATTGTCGGCCAGATCTGCGACAGCACTCAGGATGGAGCCCGATACCCGTCCGGCGATGGGGGAGACGCCGATCGCGTTAAGCCCGTTCTTGAGGCGTTGCACGCCGACGTGGTCGATCGGATGCGTGATCGGGTCCGGCGCCGGACCGTCGATGAGCGGGCGCTTGAGATACTCGGTCTCGAGAACCTGGCGGAATTTCTCTACGCCCCAGTCCTTGACCAGGAACTTCAGCCGCGCCTTGGCGCGCAGCCGTCGGTAGCCGTAGTCGCGGAAGATCGACGTCACCGCCTCCCACACCTCGGGCACCTCGTCCAGCGGGACCCAGGCACCGAGCCGCTGGGCCAGCATCGGGTTGGTCGACAGCCCACCGCCAACCCACAGGTCCAGGCCCGGCCCGTGCTCGGGGTGGTTGACGCCGATGAACGCGATGTCATTGATCTCGTGCGCGACGTCCTGCAAGCCCGAGATGGCGGTTTTGTACTTTCGGGGCAGGTCGGCGTACTCGGGCTTGCCGATGTAGCGCTTGACGATCTCCTCGATTGCCCAGGTGGGGTCGAGCACCTCGTCCAGCGATTCACCGGCCAGCGGCGAACCCAGCACCACACGCGGGCAATCGCCGCAGGCTTCGGTGGTCTGTAGTCCGACCTCGTCGAGACGGCGCCAGATCTCTGGTACGTCCTCTACCCGGATCCAGTGGTACTGGATGTTCTCCCGGTCGGAGATGTCGGCGGTGTCGCGACCAAACTCGGTTGAGATCTGGCCCAGGACGCGCAACGCGGCCGCGGAAATGGCGCCGCCGTCGCAGCGCACCCGCATCATGAAGTACTTCGCCTCGAGGAGGTCCATGTTGTCGTCACCGGTGAAGGAGCCGTCGTAACCCTGCTCACGCTGGGTGTACAGGCCCCACCAGCGGAAACGGCCGCGCAGGTCATCCTTGTCGATGCTGTCGAAGCCCTGCTTGGCGTAGATGTTCTCGATGCGCTCGCGCACTTCCAGGGGCGCGCCCGCCTTCTTCATCTCTTCGTTGGGATTGAGTGGCTCACGATTTCCCAGCGCCCACTGGCCCTCGTTGCGGGGCGCTTTGGCGGGGCGTGCTGTGGTCATACGGAGACTCCTTCACGAATAAAACGGGCTGGAATCCGCGCAGCGCGCCGTTGCTTCCGGCGGCGCAGATCCGGCAGCCAGGGGTACAGATGGGCTGGGTCTACGACATCAAGGCAGACAGCAACAGCTGCAAACGCGCTTGAGGTCGATATGCCGCCGCACCACCAGCGCTACTCGCAGGTTCGAATTGGCGACGGTCACGGGTGCCATTCTGCCACGGATCGGGACGTGCTGTGCTACCAGGCCAAATTTTTCTTCATGATGATTAAAACTACCGGCGAAACCTGAGTGAACGGGTCAAAGAAACCGGGAACAACCTGGGAAAAGCGCCAGGGAGGGGTATCGTGCCAGAATTTCGGGCATGGCCCCCAGCGAGCACTGGATCCCGCCCCACGCGGAGCTCCCGGACGTGCGACCCCATGCGGGGCAACCGTTCGGGCTCTACGTGCACGTCCCGTTCTGCATTACGCGGTGCGGCTACTGCGACTTCAATACCTACACCCCCGCGGAGCTGGGTGGGGTCAATCCTGATGCCTGGCTGGCGGCACTGCGCACCGAGCTGGAGCTGGCGGCCGCACGGCTAGAGGGCCCGACCTTGCACACCGTGTTCGTCGGGGGCGGCACGCCGTCACTGCTGGGCGGTGCCCGCCTGACCACCTTGCTGAACCAGGTGCGCGAACACTTCACCTTGGCGCCGGACGCCGAGATCACCACAGAGGCCAATCCGGAGTCGACCTGGCCGGAGTTTTTCGAGGCTATCCGTGCGGCCGGCTATACGCGGGTCTCGCTCGGCATGCAGTCGGTGGTTCCGCACGTACTAGGGGTGTTGGACCGGGTGCACACCCCCAACCGGTCCGCGGCGGCGGCCCGCGAGGCGCTGGAGGTGGGCTTCGAGCACGTCAGCCTCGACCTCATCTACGGAACCCCGGGGGAGAGCGACGACGATCTGCTGCGCTCGGTGGACACCGCGGTGCAGACCGGTGTCGATCACGTGTCGGCCTATGCGCTGGTGGTGGAGCAGGGGACCGCGATGGCCAGGCGGGTCCGTGCCGGCGATTTGGCCGCACCCGATGACGACGTGCTCGCGCACCGCTACGAGTTGGTGGACGAACTTCTTTCCGCGGCCGGGCTGACCTGGTACGAAGTGTCGAACTGGTCTCGACCTGGCGGTGAGTGCCGGCACAACCTCGGCTACTGGAACGGCGGCCAGTGGTGGGGTGCGGGACCGGGAGCACACGGCTATGTCGGCACCACGCGCTGGTGGAATGTAAAGCACCCCAACGCTTATGCCGAGTTGCTGGCGGGCGGCGCTTTGCCGGTGGCCGGTTTCGAAGAACTGAGCCTGGATGCGCTGCACACCGAGGAGGTGTTGCTGGGAATCCGTCTGCGAGAAGGTCTTTCGCTGGATCGGCTAGGTGCGGCCGAACTCGAGCGTGCCGAGGAGGTAGTCGCCGACGGATTGCTCGAATCGGCCGGCGACCGCCTGGTCCTCTCCGACCGGGGCCGCCTGCTTGCCGACGGTGTGGTTCGAACGCTACTGGGGTGAAAGGATGTCAGCTCGAAGGAAACCAGTGGCCAGCCAAGCGGGCGAACTCGATATACAGCGGGATCCCGATCGTCACGTTGTAGGAGAACGTCAGGCCGAGTGACGCCGCAAGCGGCAGTGTCGGGCTCGCTTCCGGGATCGCGAGGCGCTGGACGGCGGGAACGGCGATATAGGATGCCGCGCCGCACAGCACCGCGAACAACACGTAGGTGCCCGGCTTGAAGTCGGCGCCGGTGAGGGCCGCGTAACTGTGGGCGACCATGATGCCAAGTGCGGCAAATATATTCGGGGCCAGTAGGCCGAAGACGATGAATCCCTTCCCCGCGCTGCGCAGGTCGCGGAGCTTGCGTGAGGCCGTCATACCCATCTCCAGCAGAAACAGTGCCAACACACCCTGGAACGCGGTGACGAAGAACGTGTCGTCGTCGTGGACGACCTTCTCCCCCTGCAGTCCGCTGATCAGGCCGATGACGATGCCGCCCAGCAGTAGGCATAGCCCCGGGTTGAGGAACACCTCCTGCAGCAATTCACGGGAGAACAGCGAGGCCTTCTTGCCATTGGCGCCGGGTTTGGCGACGACGTCGTCCCAGCCGTCGTGTTCGCGCTTCTCCATCGACAACTCGAGTTCTTGCTCGATGGCGCGTTGTTCGCTCTCCACGCTTTGGCCGCTGGTGGGGCGCGCCACGGCGCCGGGGCCAATGCTCACTCTGGTCGGCGCGGTGTAGCCGGACTCGTCGGGCAGATACCCGGCCTCGTCCATGCCGCGGTGCCGCAGCCGCGCCACCAGGTATAGCGCCACCAGGCAGCCTGGAATCTCCATGACCGCCAACATCACCGGCATGTACGCGTTGAAGGCAATTCCGACACTGGTCAGCACCGCGACGCAGGTGGCGAACGTACCGGCCGAGTCTGACCCGTAATAACCGGCGACGGTGGCCCGGTCGACGCGCCGCATTCTGGTGATCCGGCCGAGCAGAAAGTACGCGAGGCTGCCGATCGCGAAATTCAACAGGAAGCCCACCACCATGAAGCCGACGATGACGCCAATGCTTGCGGGCTTGATTTTGGCGAGCTCCTCACCGCCGTGCCAGCCGATAGCCAGCAGCAGGTACATCGTCAGGCCTTGGTAAATGACGTAGGGAAACTCGAAGCGCACCTTGAGGATTGGGATCAGGAACCCGAAGTAGAAGAACAGCAGCAGCGGCTTGAACAGGTTGTGGGTGAAGTTTTCCCAGAACTCGTGAAGCATCGACACCCTCCGCGCTCATGGCGATTCGGAATTTCCGGCCGTCGGGGGGCGACCGCGGGACAACGCTGCGAACCTAACTGTGCCGGTGGCCACTCGCCACTCGAGCGGATGGGGATGTGGTAGTCGATTCGAACGAATTATCCCGGTAGTACCGTTGCCGAAATCTCCTTGTAACCAAGGGAAATCGCAACTGCGCTGGCTGACGCGATTTGCCGGGGAAGGGTGTGGATCAGGTGCCAGTTGCCTGTCAGTTTGCTGTGAGGCGTCGGTGGCCACGTGTCACGCCGGTGCACAGGTAGAGCGCGGCCGACTTGACTTCGACGTCGCGGTGGATTTGCGGTCGCACGCAATCATGCTCGATGCCCGCGTGTGACCGAAGCGGACCGTGTGAAGCGTCCGGTTTCGAAGGGTCCCCGCGGCGCCGGACATCGAGCTACAGAACTCACAGGGGGCCGAATGCGGCCGGATTTTGCCCCAAACGGCAGGTCACGTGGCGACCCACGGGGGCGGCGCGCGCCGATTGGATAGGTTAGGCTACATTTACTAACTGTGATGGAGGCCAGTGTCGAGACGAGTTCTGCCAGCATCGAGCCGCTGGCCATCCCGTTGCCTGACGGAATCGAACCCGCTGACCTAGCTGCCGAGCTGGCTGCCCAGCTTGCCGAGCCTGTGGACGACGAGTACCTGCTCTACGAGCAGAACGGGCAATGGGTGCTGGCCGTCGGCGTGCAAGCGATGGTGGAGCTGGACAGCGACGAACTGCGCGTGGTCCGAGACGGCGTCACCCGGCGCCAACAGTGGTCAGGACGTCCGGGAGCGGTGCTCGGCGAGGCCATCGACCGCCTGCTGCTCGAGACTGACCACCTCTTCGGCTGGGTCGCCTTCGAATTCGGTGTGTACCGCTTCGGTCTGCAACAACGGCTGGGACCGCGCACGCCACTGGCCCGGCTGTTCTGGCCACGCACCCGCATCGTGGTCACCGCTGAGGAAATCCGCCTGTTCAGTCCCGGTGCCAAGCACCGGGAAGCGGTGGAACGGCTGCTTGGCGGCGGCATTGCGGACGTGCCCCGGCCCAGGTCGGTGGACCTGTCGGCCGATCCCTCCGACTACCGTAATCGGGTGGCCGTAGCCGTCGGCGAGATCGCCGCAGGCAAGTACGACAAGGTGATTCTGTCCCGCTCACTCGAAATTCCCTTCGCTCTGGACTTCCCGGAGACCTACCGATTAGGCCGTCGACACAACACACCGGTGCGGTCGTTCCTGTTGCGGCTCGGTGGTATTCGCGCGCTGGGTTACAGTCCGGAACTGGTCACCGCGGTACAGCCCGACGGTGTGGTGGTCACCGAACCGCTAGCTGGAACACGCGCGCTGGGCCGCGGTGCCGCACATGACAGACAGGCTCGCGACGACCTCGAGTCGAACTCCAAAGAGATTGTCGAGCACGCGATTTCGGTGCGTACATCGTTGCAGGAGATCAACGAGATCGCCGAGCCCGGAACCGCGGCGGTCGTAGACTTCATGGCGGTGCGGGAGCGCGGCAGCGTGCAGCACCTCGGGTCGACGGTCACCGGCCGGCTAGACCCGGCCAGCGACCGAATGGACGCGCTGGAGGCGCTTTTCCCGGCGGTCACCGCATCGGGTATCCCGAAGGCGGGTGGTGTCGAAGCTATCCTGCGCCTTGACGAGAGTCCCCGCGGGCTGTATTCGGGTGCGGTGGTGACCTTTTCGGCCGACGGCGGGCTGGACGCCGCACTGGCGCTGCGGGCCGCCTACGAATGTGGCGGTCGCGGCTGGCTCCGGGCCGGCGCGGGCATCATCGCGGCGTCCGATCCCGAGCGTGAGTTCGAGGAGACCTGCGAGAAGCTCTCCACCCTGACGCCCTATCTCGTCGAGCGGCGCTGACGCGCTGACCTGGCCCGGACCCGCAGCGGGCCCGGGGTCCGACACCGCCACATCGGCATGTTCGGTTGGTGGCGTTTCCGCCGAGGCCACCAAGAGGTGACCGACGGCATGTCCAGCGCGGGACTTTGGTCCCTATCCGTGTGAGCGCGCGCCAGCAACCCTGATAGACGGCGACACGCAGTCGTCGCTGATCGTGAAGATATCGCGAATAACGGTGAATAGCTGGGAAAGCGGGGTCGCTGAGCGATGGGTGCACCCGAGTTCGTTCAGGAATCACCCGGTGTCACCGTCTTCTCCGGTGGCAGCCTGTCTACCGTCCGCGCCGAACAGATTGCGCGGGCGATCCGGTGCATCCTGGATCGTCGCGCGATCATCTGGAGTGCCCGGGTGCGGGTAAAGACCGGGCTGTGCGGGCGTGGGCCGATGGTGGTGCAGGTCAATACGCGGGTCGGGGACCTGCCGGCGCGCATGGTGGCGGTCACCAGTGGGGTCGACGATCTCGTGCCGGCGCTGGCGCGGCTGGACCGTCAACTGGCGCGCTTGTGCGCGCCGTGGCGGCCCCGCCCTTGGCCGGACGAGACTCGAAGGCTGATGACCGTGGGCCCGAATGCCGTTGTTGCACGCCGCAAATCGGTTGTGCTGCAACGTATGGATCCGATGGATGCCGTTCGGGTGATGGACGCGATGGACTACGACGTGAATTTGTTTACCGATGCCGAGACGGGGGAGGACGCTGTGGTGTATCGGGCCGGTCCGTCTGGATTACGGTTGGCCCGCCAGCAGCATGTGCGTCCTCCGGGCTGGGTCTGGTCACCGGGTAGCTCCGGCCCGCCCGTACCGCTGATCGTGAATCCCCGTGCGGCGCCAGTACTTTCCAAGGATGTCGCGGTTCACCGTGCGGGCGAGCACGGGGTGCGGCATCTTTTTTACACCGACGAGGCCACCGGGCGGGGCCAGCTGCTGTACCCGCGCTACGACGGCAACCTGGGGCTGATCACCCCCTCACATCAATAACTGGGAGACATCTGTGTCCAAAGAAATGACCAACCTGCAGCTACTCGAAGAGCTGGAGCCGGTGGTGGAGCAACTGCTCAATAGGCACCTCTCGATGTTCAAGGAGTGGAGCCCGCACGACTACATCCCGTGGTCGGACGGCAGGAACTACTACACCTTGGACGGACAGGACTGGGAGCCCGGGCAGAGTCGGCTCTCCGACGTGGCCCAGGTGGCGATGGTGCAAAACCTTTTGACAGAAGACAATTTGCCGTCGTACCACCGCGAGATCGCGATGAACTTCAGCATGGACGGCCCGTGGGGGCAGTGGGTCAACCGCTGGACCGCCGAGGAGAACCGGCACAGCACCGCGCTGCGCGACTATTTGGTGGTCACCCGCGCGGTAGATCCGGTCGAGCTGGAGAAGCTGCGTATGGAGCAAATGACTAGGGGCTTTAGTCCGGGGCAGAACCTGCAGGGCGACTTGTTCGCCGAGAGCGTGTTTGACTCCGTCATGTACGTCTCCTTCCAGGAGCTGGCGACCCGCGTCTCACACCGCAACACCGGCAAAGCCTGCAACGACAGCATCGCCGATCAACTGTTGGCCCGCGTTTCCCACGACGAGAACCTGCACATGATCTTCTACCGCGATGTCAGCGCCGCCGGCCTGGACATCGCGCCCAACCAGGCGATGCGGTCGGTGCACCGGATCCTGCGCAATTTCAAGATGCCCGGATTCACTGTGCCGGAGTTCCGTCGCAAAGCGGTGATCATCGCCGTCGGCGGCGTTTACGACCCACGCATCCACCTTGAAGAGGTGGTCATGCCGGTGCTGCGTAAGTGGCGGATCTTCGAGCGCGAGGATTTCACCGGCGAGGCCGCATGGATGCGCGACGACCTGGCGTTGCTGATCAAGGAGCTCGAGGCGGCTTCCGAGAAGTTCGACGAGTCCAAGCAGCGCTACCTGGAACGTGAGGCGCGCATGGCCGAGCGAATCACTGCCAGCAAGGTGCTCAGGACCGACGGGACGCTGACCCTGAGCAGGCACTGAGCTCCGGGCGCGCTCAGGTGCCGGTCTCCGCGGGGGCCGACTTCTCCAGGTATTCCGCCAGCAGTCTGCTGACCAGGGACTCGATGTTCGTTTCGATGGACGACGCCAGCGTCGCGGTGACGGTGGCGACCGCCTGGGTGCGGAACCGCACCAGCATGGTGATGAGTTCGGCGACCTCGGCGTCGGCGGGCAGCGCCTCACCCGGCTTGATCCGGTCGGCGACGTGTTCGAAGCCGGCTTGCACCAGCATGTCGCTGATCTCGTCGATCTTCGGCACGATCTGCTCGTGCAGGTCGATGAGTCGGTGCGCGCTGATTCCGTAGCCGCGGACCTCGTTGAAGGCCTCGATGAGTTTCGGCCGGGTGAGCGTGGCCCGATCGCCCTCGACACGGATCAACTGCAGCCCGACCATGCGGTCGAAAGCGCTTGGATCGTCGACGAGTTCGCGCGCCTCGGCTAGCGGCATGGTCTGCGGTTTCTCGGTCGTCCAGCTCCCCACGATGGCCGACTCGAGGCCCAGCACGTCACCGAGGTTCTTGCCTTCCTCCCACGCGCTGACCATCTCCCGAACATGGGCAATGGTGTAGCCGCGGTCCAGCATCGAGGTGACCAAACGTAGCCGGGTCAGGTGGGTGTCGTTGAACAACGCGATACGGCCGACGCGCAGCGGCGGCGGCAACAGACCGCGGTCGCGATACACCCGGATGTTGCGGGTGGTGGTGCCGGCCAGCCGGGCCAGCTCCTCGATCCGGTATTCTCCGGATTCCGCGGAGCCGTGGGGATTGCGGACCGCAGCGTCGAACAGCTGAGCAACGGCGGCCTCGACGAAGTCACGGGACTGGCGCCGCACCCGTTTGGGCGTGCGGCGCACGTTGTACAGCACGCTGGCGATGGTGCCGGGCTCGGGGCGGGGCGGTCGATCGGCTGCCCCGCCGCTGCGTTCGGTCACGCCGGTGCGCTGACGCGGTCCCGGACGTCGTGGGCCTTATTGGCAATCGCGTCGTAGTGCTCGTATCGGAAGTTGTGCATCTGGCGAAGATACTGCGTGGCGGTCCCGGGGTACATCGACCCGTTGAACCCGTCCTTGGTCAGATACCAACTCTTGCAACCCGACATCCACGTCGTCTTGGTGAGCCGACGCTGGATGTGCTGGTTGTGCCGGCGCTGAACGTCTTCTCGCACATCGAGATAACGCAGGTCGTCGTTCAGGATGGTGGTGATGCCCCGCACCGCGTAATCGAGCTGACCTTCAATGTAGACCAGCAGCGAGTTGTGTCCCGGTCCGGAGTTGGGGCCGGTCATGAAGAACAGGTTCGGGTAGCCGTGCGCGTTGATGCTCTTGTAGGCCTGTGCGCCGCCGGACCATTCCTCGGCCAGCGATCGCCCGCCCAGCCCGGTGACCGGGAACGGTGGCCCGGTCAGGTGCACGTCGTAGCCGGTGGCGAAGACGATGCAGTCCAGATGGTGTTCGACGCCATCGCTGGTGCGGATCCCGACCGGACTCAGGGTCGCGATCGGCCAGTCGATCAGTTTGCAGTTGTCCTTTTGCAGAGCCGGGTAGTAGTCGCTGGAGACCAGCATGCGCTTGCAGCCGGGGGCGAAGTCCGGTGTCAGCTGACGGCGCAGCCACGGGTCTTTGACCGCGGCGCGGATATGCGCCTGACCGAGCCGGGCCACCAGCGAGGTCAGCGGGGTGTTCCACACCATCGCGGTGGCGGTGGCTTCGTGTCCCCAGAACAGCGCTTGACGCGCAAGTTGTTGAGTAGCAGGAAGTTTAGCGAATAGTGCCTGCACCGCCGGAGGCGTGGCGAAGTCCAGGCGCGGCAGCACCCAGCCCGGCGTGCGCTGGAACACCTTGACAAACCCGGCCTGCTTGACCAGTTCGGGGACGATCTGGATCGCGCTGGCGCCGGTGCCGATGACCGCGACCCGCTTGCCGGTGAAGTCGTAGTCGGAATCCCAACGGGCACTGTGGATCTTGTGGCCTTCGAAGCTGTCCAGTCCGCGGATTTCGGGAAAGCTGGCATCCGACAGCGGGCCTGAGGCCAGCACGACGGTACGGGCCGCAAAGCGCTTGCGATTCTTCGTCTTCGCGGTCCAAACGCCGGTCTCCTCGTCGAACGTCAGTCCGCTGACCTCGTGGCCGAACCGAATCTTGTCCCGGATGCCGAATTTGGTGGCCATCTCCTCGATGTGCCGGTAGATCTCCGGGGCGGGGGAGTAGGTTCGCGACCAGGTCGGGTTCTTGACGAACGAGTACGAGTACAGCAGCGAAGGCACGTCACAGCTGGCTCCTGGATACCTGGTGTCGCGCCACGTTCCGCCCACCCGATCGGACCGTTCCAGGATGACGACGTCGTCGACGCCGGCCTCAGCCAGCCTGATCGCTGCACCCAGACCAGTGAAACCAGCCCCGATGATCAGCGTCTGATAGATGCGTCCAGTCACCATGTTCAGGCCGCCGGCTCGTGGGTCAGCTCCCGCGACCAACTAGGCATCGGCCGTAGCAGCGGCTTGGGATAGAAATCCGACAGCCACACCATGGAATTGGCCAGCAGTTGGTAGGGGTGCCGCGGGTTGACCACCCAACCCGCATGACGCTTGAGCAGCTTGTAGGTGGGCACCCGTGGGGTGTTCTCTCCGCGCTCGCCGAGTTGCCTGAACCGCTTGACCGCGTTGAACAGTCGCTCGGGTTCCATGCCCATGCCGGCCATCTCGTTGCGGATCCGGTTGAGCAGCGGGACGTACATGAGCATCCCCAGGATCAGCCCGGGGGAGGCGAAGCGGCCGACGAATTCGATGGCCAGCCGGCGCGTGGTGGCGTTGCCGATCATCTCCAGCACAGCGAAATCGACCGCGATGTGCCGGGATTCGTCGTTATTAATCTTCTCGAACACCTGGTGGCATACCGGGTCCTCGACGGTGTCCAGCAAGAATTTGAGCAGCGCGCCGTCCAGCGCCACCTCCAGCATCGGGATCACGGTGCCCAGCACGGACAAAGGCATGTCGTCGGAGTAGGTGTCCAGCCACTCGATGGCCAACCGGATGTTGACGTTGGGCTTGGGCACCTCGCCGTCTTCGAGCATGCCCCAACGCTTCATCAGCGCCAGCTCAGCGTTGGCGTGGCGCTGTTCCTCGGCATGGAAGTACCGATAGATCTCGGCGATCGTCGGGTCCGGCGCCTTCTTGGCCAGCGCGGCAAACCCGCGGGCACCGATATTCTCGATCCAGCACAGGTCGGCCATGAACGCCTTGAGCTTGGGCCGGAATTCGGGCCGGATAGTCTCGGCGCCCGGTGCGTCCCAGTCGATGTCTGCTAACGCCCACTGCCGATCTTTGATCTTGGCGAGCATGGACTCCATATCGATAGCCATCAGATCCTCTTTCCGCAGATGGTTTTCAGTTACCCGTCACTCGCATTACCAGGCCAACACCACGCGTATATGCGCCGGGGGCAAGACGTTTGATGCTCCAGCCGATCTTGGCGTCGAGCTGCGGCATGCAGTACAGGTCGCCGCGGTCGTGGGCATCCAGGCAGACCCGGGCGACCTTCTGCGCCGAGAAGCCCGTCCAGCGCATCAGCCTGTTGGCCAGGTCGCTGGACTCCTCGCTGATGCGCCCGGCCTCGACGATATTAGTTTTGACGAAGGTCGGGCAAAGCACGGTGACTCTGACTGCAGTACCGGATAATTCGGCTGCTAGCGTCTCGGAAAGCGACAGCACGCCGGCCTTGCTGACGTTGTAGGCGGCCATCCCGGGAGCCGCGCCAAACGCGGCCGCCGAGGCGACGTTGATGATCCCGCGTGGCGCGTGCGACGGGACGGCGTCGCGCAGGATCGGGGTGAACACCTGGCAGCCGTGGATCGGGCCCCACAGGTTGATGCCCAGCGTCCACTTCCAATCCTCAAGCGGCACTTCGCCGATAGGCGCACCACCGGCGCCGACGCCGGCATTGTTGATCACCAGGGTAGGCGGCGCGCCGAACCAGGCCTGCGCCTGTCCGGCAAGGTCGGCGACTTCGTCGTACTCGGACACGTCGCAGCGCACGGCCATCGCCTTGGCGCCCAGGTCCTTGATTGTCTCGGCAGTCTGCTGGGCAGCGGCCTCATTGATGTCGCTGCACACCACCGTGCCGCCGCGACGGCCGAGTTCGACGGCAAAGGCGGCGCCGATGCCGCTACCCGCGCCGGTGACCACCGCAAGCGAGTCGCGGCTGGTCGTCGACTTGTTCAGCAATCTGTCCAATGGTCCCAACATCGTTCAGCCCGCTTCCTGCACGAGTTCGGTCGAGGCTGCTCCGTCGCGCAACGATCTCGAGATGAATCGCTTGACGTGTGCCATGGCTTTGGGTGCTTCGGGCGACATTCGCGGCAATGCCTGGAATACGTGCATCTGATCGGGCCAGATCTGCAGTTCGCAACTGCCGCCGGCGGTATCGATATCGTCTGCCAGTTGGCGCGCATCGTCTTGCAGCATTTCGGCTCCGCCCGCCTGGATTAGTGTCGGCGGCAGCGCAGGGCCGCCGGCCACGTTGAGTGCCAACCGACTGTGGGTCGGGTCCACCCCGGCGTGGTACAGGGCGACCAGCTTGGCCGCGGCCGCCGCACGGATCGCCGGATCGGGGCGTTGCAGTTCACGCGCGGCACATAGCCCGAACGTCAGGTCGATCAGCGGCGAGAACAACACCATCGCGGCGGCCGAGTCCTCGGCGACGTCGGGTTGTAGCAGCAGGTCTACCGAAAGGTGGCCGCCGGCCGAATCCGCAACCACCACAATGCGTTCCGGTGGTAGTCCAGAGGCGTGCGGCAGCCAGTCCCAGCCGGCGCGCACGTCGTCAGCGGCGGCGGGAAAGCGGTGGCGCGGTGCCAAGCGATAGTCGACACAGAACACCGGAAGCCCCGTCAGTGACGACAACCAGGATGTCAGCCGGCGGTGGGTGCGGGGCGAGCACATCGTGTAGCCGCTGCCGTGCACGTAGTAGATCGCGCCGCGCGACTCGGTGTGGGTCCTGGGTGTGTCACGTCCGTACACCCACTCGCCGACCACGCGCCGCCCGTCCGGCAGTACCGAATCGACGTGTCGCACGTGGGTGCCGGCCAACGAAGGGCCGAGGGTTTCCATCACGGCGGCGATGAGCTGACGTGATGCCCATACCCCCCAGGCCTGGTCGGGTCGGATCGCGCCGGCGATTGGCCGCAGCACAAGTGAGCTGACCGCGATTGCACCGCGTGAACGCAATGACCCGCGCGCTGGAACATCGTTGTCCATAGGAAGTGAGTCAATACCAAATGGTGACATTAGTCAATGGCAGCTTTGGCAGGGGCTGCGTCGCACTTGTTTGCAGTGCACCGCGCCATGACCGCTAACGTCTACGGTGTAGCTGACTCAGCGCAGCCTCGCCATGGGGCGAGGGCCGGCGACGTGCCGGTGTTCCGCGCGATGTACTGCGCCGACCGGATCGCTGGCTGAGTTCATGGCCCCATTGCGTGTCCGCCAAGCGGTGTCTTCGGATGTTGAGCCAATCGCCGAATTGCTCGTTGCCGTCGGCCTTTGCAAGCCGGAGGGACTGCGGGTCAAAATCCGCCAATCGATTGAGCGCTCTCCTGAAACGTGCTTGGTGATCCTGGATGGCAGTGACTTGATCGGTGCTGCATTGTCTTTCTTCAACGGATTTCACGTCTTCCTTAGCCACATCGCCGTCGTCGCCGAGCGGCAGCGGACCGGCGCGGGAAGAATTCTGCACGGCGAACTCGTCGACCGTGGACGTAAACTCGGGGCCGCCGGAATCATCACAGATTCCTGGCTGACATCGACCGGATTCTACTATCGGCTCGGCTACCGCGTCCCCGGTGCAGTCTTTCTCATCAGTAGCCTGAAGTAGCAGTGCGACAACAATTTCGGGTCTTCACAGCGCTGGCGAAGGCGGCTCCTACCCTTGCGGCAGCGGGCGAGACCGCACCAGGGTAGGCCACCAGAACCACGGCCCCATGATCCGTAGCAGGCACGGCACCACGAACGACCGCACCACCAGCGTGTCCAGCAGCAGGCCGATACACACCGTGGAGCCCACCTGGCCGATGCTGCGCAGATCGCTGCTCAGCATCGCGAGCATGGTGAACGCGAACACCAGACCCGCCGAGGTCACCACCGCACCGGTACTTCCCAGAGCGCGGATCAGACCGGTGTTCAAGCCGGCGTGCACCTCTTCCTTGACCCGGGCGATCAGCAATAGGTTGTAGTCCGAACCCACCGCCACCAGGATGATGAAGGTCAGCGGCAACACCAGCCAGTGCAGGTGCAGCCCGATCAGGTGCTGCCAGACCAACACGGAGAGTCCGAACGCTCCGGCATAGGAGAATGCAACCGTGCCCGGAATCACCAAGGCTGCCACCAGACTTCGAGTCAGAAACATCATGATGAGGAAGATCAGTACGAAGGCGGCGATGGCCGCGATCAGCAGATCGGACGCAGCGTACTGCTTGATGTCCTTATCGTTGGATCCCGAGCCGCCGATATAGACCCGCGCTCCGGCAAGTGAAGTCTCTTTCAAAACAGTGGTGATGGCCCCGGCGAACTGTTCGACATGCTGTACGCCTTCTGGGCCCATGGCGTTGCCCTCGTGGGTGACGATGAAGCGGGCAGCCTTGCCGTCCGGTGACATCATCAGCTCCATGCCGGTTTTGACGTCCTCGTTGTCGAATCCTTCTCGGGGAATATAGAAGAAATCGTCGCTACGTGCCCGGTCGAAATCGAGTCCGACGTTGATCAGATCGTCGAAGGTCTGATCGGTCTGAATGGACTGCAGATCAGCCGAACCATAGCTGTTGACCAAAAGTGCCTGCAGCGCCTGAGTGTCGTCGCGCATGATCTTCATTTGCGAAATCATTTGCGGCAGTAGCTTGTCGATGACCTCCAGGGAGGCCACGGCGTCCTTGATATCGGCGGCCATCTTGTCGATGCCGTCGAGCGCATCGAACAGCGACCTGAACGCCCAGCACACCGGAATGTCGAAACAATGCCGCTCCCAATAGAAATAGGCGCGGATGGGCCGGAAGAAGTCATCGAGGTTGGACAGCTCCTGGTCAAGCTGCTCGGTGACTTTCTTCATGTCTTCCATGGTGAGAACCGTCGAGTGCATCTCGTCGGCCATCTTCTGCAACAGACCGATGGTTCGGTCCAACACCTCGACGGTGTTCGCCTGAATCTGGGCCTGCTGATCGGTATTCGCATTCTGCTGGCGATTGAACGGAAGTTGTTGACCGTTGCCGCTGCCTTGAGTGGTAAACAGGTAGGGCAGCGTCGCGTGCTCGAGCGGACGCCCCATCGGCCGGGTTATGCTTTGCACCATCGCGACGCCGGGGAGCCGGATCAGGCTCTTGGCCACTCGGTCCAGCGATATGAAGTCGGCCGAGTTCCGCATATCGTGATCCGTCTCGACCATCAGCATCTCGGAGAACAGCTTGCTTTTGGAGAAATGGCGATCCGCCGCCGCGAAACCCCGATTAGCGGGGGCGTCCGACGGTTGGTACTGCCGATCGTCGTAGTTGACCTGGTACGTCGGCACGAAGACCGCCCCGAACATGACCACGGCGGTGCTTGCCACCAGGATCGGTACCGGCCACCGCACCACGCTGGTCCCGATCCGCCGATACAGCTGCGCCTGGGCTTTGTGCCGCGGGTCGAACAGCCCGAACAGACTCCCGACCGTCAACACGGCGGGCCCGAGCGTCAACGCCGCCGCGATGGTCAACACCATCGAGATGGCCACCGCCGGGCCCATGGTGTGGAAGTAGTTGAGCCGGGCTAAACTCAGGCAGAAACATGCCCCGGCGATCGTCAACCCGGAGCCGATGATAATGGGCGTGACGCCTCGATAAGCGGTGTAAAACGCCTCTTCTCGGTCCTCACCCGCCCGGCGTGCCTCGTGATAACGGCCCATCAGAAAGATCCCGTAGTCGGTGCCCGCGCCCAAGGTCAGCGCAACGACGATGTTCACCGCGAACGACGAGAGTTCGATAAAACCGAGATGTCCCAGGGTCGCGACCACGCCCTTGGCGACCAACATCTCGATCAGCACGCCGGCCAACGGAACCAGCAGGATGGACACCGAGCGGTACACCAGCAGCAGCATCACGACGATCAGGATGATCGTCACAATCGTGATGTTGTTCAAGCTCGCGTTCGCGATCGTCACCGTGTCCGAAGCCAGTGGGGCCGCGCCGCTGACATAGACCTTGAGCCCGGGTGGCGCAGTGTCGTGCGCGACAATCTGTTTCACTGCGTCGACCGATTGGTTCGCCTGCATCTGCCCGATATCGCCAGCGAGGCGCAACAACACGTATGCCGCCTTGCCGTCGACGCTTTGGGCACCCGCAGCGGTGATCGGCTTGCCCCACAGGTCCATCACATACTGCACATGGCTGGTGTCCTGCTTGAGTCGGCGCATCAAGTCGTCGTAATAGCGGTGATCCGCGTCGCCCAACGGACGGTCGGCTTCCAGGACGATCATGGTCATGCTGGTCGACGTGGACTCGTGGAACTTCTCGCCGATGCGCAGCATCGCTCGTTGCGACGGCGCGTAGTGTGGAACCATCGGCCCAGCGAGTTCCTCGGCGACCCGTTCGACCTGAGGCACAAAGGTATTCGTGGTGACGGCGATGAGCGCCCAGAAGACGATGATCGGTATCGCCAGTGCACGGACAGCCCTGGGGACGAAAGGCCGTTGTGCGCGGTGCTCGCTCATGCCGACTTCACCCGGCAGGTGACGTGGGCATCCTGATGGGTATCGGACTGCTCGTCGCGGACGACGTTGTTCACCCGGATTCGGCATCCGATCTGGCCCCCGCGCACCTGTGCCGAGATGCTGCCCGAAACCACGGTCAGCGTCGTCGTCTCGGTGTGCGACCAGGGCAGCGTGTTGAGGTCAAGCCGATGAGGGTGGCTTTCGATGTCGACATAAACGAGCATCCCGCCGCCGCCGACGGCACCAAACAATTCGTAGGTCATTTCCTTGCGGGTGGACTGTTCCGGCGCCTGCGGGCCGAGGACGGTGATGACCGGCGGCGGAGCTGAGAATTCGTGTACCTTCCACATGCAGAGTCCTCCGACGCCGACCGCGATGACGGAAACCAAGGGCATCCAGGCTCGCGCCAAGACGGTCCGGCCGGTTGAACGACTACTCACGTGATTCCCCATAGGCTCTCAAACCGACTTTGGCAGAAGACTTTTCAACCTGGCACCGGCTAACAGCCGAAGTGTGAGGTTGGTGGAAGTGAACATCGGGATCAGCCCGAGAAAGGTCCGTTCGGATGGTCGCGCGCCGTGCAGGTGTTCGAGGCTGCCGAACACAAAAAAGCATCCGAGCATGAAGATCATGCCGGGGATGGCGAGCGCCATCGGCGATCCACGATCGAGGACGACCTGCCTGGCGTAGCTCAGCTCCTCGGCCGACATTGGTTCGCGCTTGCGCAACTTGCGTACCACCGAAGTGGCGCTGCCCACCTCCCGGCTGATCGGTGGCAAGTCGCGATTATTGAGCCGTCTCACACATGTGGATGCAATGGCGGCGAAGATCAAGATCATGACCAGCGAAGCAATGGTCAAGAAGCCGTAGACACCCGACAACATCTCCGCTCCTTCGCCGACCAACAGATTTAGTGAACACTATCGTCTGCTATCTTGATTCCTCAAGAAGGTACCCCAAGAACACGGGGGTCCGCGCGGCGAGCCGGCGCGATGGACGCCGCGAGTGCTACGGGACTGCGATCTCGGTGCCGAATTTTCGCAGCGCGGTCACATTCGCGGGGTTACGAGAGGGCTTGGACGATGGCCTTCTTGTCGACCTTGCCGATTGCGGTGGTGGGCAGCGTCGGCAGCGCGGCAAGTTGATCTAGTCGCACGTGCGAGGCGACGCCCCGTTGGTCGAGAAAGGCATTGAGCTCCGACATTGTCGGCGGAGGCCCCGCGAAAACGATCGCGGCGCAGATCTTTTCGCCAAGAGCCGGGTCGGGTAGCGGCACCGCCGCAGCTGACCAGACGGCCGGATGGTGCAGCAGATGCTCTTCGAGGTCCAGTGCCGAGATGGTCTCGCCGGCGCGGCAGATGACATCTTTGATCCGGCCGGTGACCACGAGATTGCCGTCCTCGCGAAGTCGAACCAGGTCGCCGCTGCGGTAGAAACCCTCCGGGTCGAACGAACGCTCGTTGTCTCGTCGGGCCCGGAAGTAGCCATTGATGGTGTACGGCCCGCGCACCAGCAGTTCACCTTCGGTGCCGGGGGTCACGGTGGCGCCGTCGGCATCGACGATGCGGATTTCGTCGCCCGGGCTCAGCGGCCGGCCCTGGGTGTGCTCGAGCGCTTCGGGCGAGTCGTCGAGGCGGGTGAAGTTGAGCAGCCCCTCTGCCATCCCGAATACCTGCTGTAGGCCCGCGGTAAGCGTCGCACGCACCTGGGCGGCATCCTCGGGTTCCAGCTTGGACCCGCCGACCTGCAAGAGCCGCAACGTTTCGGGTGTGATGGGTTCCCAATCGCAGGCCTGGGCCCAGAGTTTGGCCAGTGCCGGGACCAGCGCCGTGACGGTGATGCCATGCCGGTCGATGGCGGCGAACGCGGCTTCGGGGCTAGGGTCGTCGGTGAAAACGATTGTGGCGCCAACGCTTATCGCGCCGAGGATCCCGGGGCAGGCCAACGGGAAGTTGTGTGCCGCCGGCAGCGCGACGAGATACACGTCGTCGTGGGTCAGTTGGCACAGTGTCGCGCTGGCGGTGGCGTTGTATACGTAGTCGTGGTGGGTGCGGGGGATCAGCTTCGGGGTGCCGGTGGTGCCGCCGGACACTAGCAGCAGCGCCGGCAAGTCTGGGTCGGAGACGACCCGGGGCAAATCTGCGGCCACTAGGGCCGACCAGGGCAGGAACGGGCCGGGATCCCCGTCGACGACGACGTGGCGCAGCGACGGATGTGCTGCCACGAGTTCCTGAGCCATCGGCCGGTAGTCATACCCGCTCGCGGTGTCGGCGATGATCAGTGCGACTGCGCCGCTGACATCGGCGAAATGACTCAGCTCGGCCAGCCGGTGCCCCGGCAGGCACATGACCGGAATAGCGCCGGCGCGCAGCAGGCCGAACAGCGCCTCGGCGAACCGGCACGAATTGGGCAGCGCCAGCAGCACCCGGTCGCCCGGCTCGATGCCCAGCGCGGACAGGCCGCCCGCTGCCTGATCGGCGAGTCGGTCCAGCTCAGAGTAGGTGCGGCGGGTGTGCGCGTCGATGACGGCGGGATGGAGTGGCCAGGTGCTGGCGGCCTGGCGGAGCAGGTCGTCCACTGCGCGACCGGTCCAATATCCGGCCGTCCGGTATGCGGCGGCCCGCTCGGGGGGAAATGGGACGAAGCCCTCCAGAACGCGGGTTTCGGACCGGCGGGACGGCCCGTGGGGAGAACTTAGCGGCACTCGCGAGCTCCTCGGGGTGAGCGTGTCGGCACTGCGAGCATAGGGTAGCGTACAGAAAGTTAGGGCAGCCTGAGCTAATACAGGGAGGTGGGGGTCGTGGGCGGCACGTCATTCGCCGGATCACCGGCGAACGGAAAATGCCACCCGGGCCACCTCGGTGAGGGCGCCAACCGTGCGGCGGGTAAATCGTGAGCCGGACTCTGGCGGTCATCGGCGCAGGCGCCAAGGCGGTCGCGGTTGCGGCCAAGGCGGCGGTGCTGCGCGAGATGGGCGTAGAGACGCCCGAGGTAGTGGCCATCGAACGTACCGAAGTGGCGGCCAATTGGCTTCCGGGCGGTGGCTGGACCGACGGCCGGCAGCGGTTGGGTACCAGTCCGGAGAAAGACGTTGGATTCCCGTACCGCTCGACACTGGTGGCCGGGCGCGAGTCCGAGGTCGACGAACAGATGATGCGATTCAGTTGGCAGTCGTATCTGGTTGCGTCCGACCAGTTTGTGGGCTGGGTTGATCGGGGTAGGCCGGCCCCCGCCCACGACACCTGGGCCCGGTACCTGCGGTGGGTCGCCGAGGTAGCCGGCCTGAAAGTCGTTCGGGGCGAAGTACGCAAGATCGGCGTCGAGCAATTCCGATGGGCCATTCACACATCCGAATCCACCGTTTGCGCCGACGGGCTGATGGTTACCGGACCCGGACAGCCGGAGCGATCGATGCTCTCCGGTGATCCGCGGGTGCTGTCGATCGCGCAGTTCTGGGCCCGCGCCGGTCAGCACGAGCGGATCGTGGCCGACAGCGTGGCGGTGATCGGCGGTGGGGAGACCGCGGCCTCGATCCTTAACGAGCTTTTCCACCATCGGGTTTCGTCGATCACCGCGATCTCGCCCCAGGCCACGCTGTTCACCCGGGGCGAGGGGTTCTTCGAGAACTCGCTGTTCTCCGATCCCACGGGTTGGCGCAGCCTCAGTCACGCCGAACGCCGCAATTGCATTGCCCGCACCGACCGCGGGGTGTTCTCCGCTCGGGTCCAGGAGTCGTTACTGGCCGACGAGCGGATCACCCATATGCGCGGGCGCGTTGCGCGAGTCTTGGATCAGGACAACAGGATCTGGGTCACGCTGCGTACCGACAACTGCGGCGAACCGCAGGAGACGCTGCACCGCTACGACCTGGTCATCGATGGTTCCGGCGCCGACCCGCTGTGGTTCTTGCCGCTGCTGCAACCCGACGCCGTGGGGCTGCTGGAGTCGGAGGTCGGTGCACCATTGTCCGGGGAGCGACTCGAAGAGTGCATCGGCCCTGACCTGGCGGTCGCCGGTGTTAATCCAAAACTGTTCTTGCCCAATCTGTCCGGAGTAAATGAGGGGCCCGGCTTTCCCAACTTGAGTTGCCTGGGGCTGCTGTCCGATCGAGTGCTCGGCGCCGAGATCGACGGGACCGGACGTTCTGCCGCGACCAGCTCGATCAGGAGATCCGGTGAGTATCAATCCGTTTGATGACGACGACGGCATGTTCTATGTCTTGACCAACGACGAGGAACAGCACAGCCTTTGGCCGGCGTACATCGATCGGCCGTCCGGCTGGTGGGTTGTCTTCGGCGCTGACAGCCGACCCAACTGTCTGGCGTATGTCGAGCAGTCCTGGACGGATATGCGGCCCAAAAGCCTTCGCGACGCGATGGCTGCCGTCTGACGATGGCCGCCGTCTAGGTCCGGCGACCGGCGCGGGCCTCAGGCGTCGAGCTTGGCCAGCACGTCGGCGATCGAAGCTCCACCCAGCAGGTCCGCGACATCGAGCTCGTGGTCGAACTCCTTCTGGACGCGCCGGCGAAACTCGAGTGCCTGCAACGAATCCAGGCCGATCACCACCATCGGAACGGTGGTGTCGATGGCATCCGCATTGTCCACCCCGATGGCCTCCGCCAGCAGGCTTAGCAGCCGATGCGACGCCCGGGCGGGTGTCTCGACGGCAACGGGGGCGACAGCCCGAGCCTGCGGTGCGGGCTGAGACTCGGGTTCAGAAAGCTGCGACAACAGAGAGTCACGACCGCATGTCGCGAGTACCGATCGGGCGCGGTCCAGGTCGAACGCGGCGACAGCGGCATTCGTGGCGAGTCTGGTCATCCCGACCCTCAGCGCGTCCGCGGGCGCCATCGGCACCACTCCTAGACCGGCCAGCATGGCCAGACCCGAGTCGTCGAGGTGCACCTTCCAGTGCCCCCATTGCACCGACACGCAGTCCAGGCCCTCGGCCCGAAGCTGGTGCGCCAGCGCGTCGAGCATGCGGTTGCCCGCGGCGTACAACGCCAAGCCGCGGCCGCCGACGGTGGCTGACACCGACGAGCACAGGACTACGCGACAGTCGTCGGTTCGGGGGAAGTCACCGAGAATCCGTGCGATCCCGACAACCTTGGCACTCAGCGCGGAGTGCACCTTGTCGGCGGTGATGTCTTCGAGTTCGACACCTGAATACTCCACCGCGCCATGGATTATCACGTCCGCGGGAGCGCCACGGTACTGTTCGGCCAACCGTGACACCGAAGCCGGATCGCTGAGGTCGCACTTGGTAACATCGATGTGAGTTGCTGCGGCGGAACGGATCTGGCGCAGTCGCTCGGTCACGGCTGCGGTCTCACCGGATCTGCTGACCAGCGTGATGCGTTGGGCCCCTTGTTGTGCGAAGTGCCCGCAAAACTCCAGTCCGAGTTTCCCGGTGCCGCCGACGATCAGCACGTGTCCCGGACGCGGGGCCGGCGAACCGTCGACGCGGCCGTCGCCGGCAACGACGCGCTTGGCGTACAATCCGTCGTCGCGCAGCGCGAGTTCGGATTCGCCGGCGGTGTGCAGTGCCGTGAGCAAAGGGCCCGCCGTTGCCGCCGACGATCCGGCGGCCAGGTCGATATGGCGGAACCGCACGCCCGGATATTTGGCGCCGACGCTGCGAAATCCCGCGCTGGCCGCCGCATGGACGAGGTCCGGTGGCGCGTCACCGTCGACGACAGCCTCGCCGGCCACAGTCACCAACCAGCAATCGGTGACTCCGTCGTGCACACCGTGCCACCACTTGCGCTCGGCGAAGAAAGCGGCGACTCGGTCCGCCGCGTCGGCGGTATCCAGCCTGGGCGAAGCCGGAAGCAGGATGACGTGAGTGTCCAAATCCGCTTGGGCGGTAGTATTCTCGCTGTCGATTAACCGAGCCGTTGCGCCCATTTCGGCGGCCGCCGTGCACACTGCGTCGACCAGCTCGGCGCAGTCTCCGGTGTGGTCTATGAGCCCGATAGACCGCGGCCGGCTCAGCGACCGCCGTGACAGGCGCACCCACTGCTCCGCGAGCAGCCGCGGCTGTGTCGAAGGCGAAGCCGCGGCAACCTCGGGCGCCGCGGGGTCGCTGGGCGACGTGGCGCTCTTGCGCCGCGGCAGCACCTCGTCGTAGGGCAGCCACAGCGTGGTCTCGTTCATCAAGGTATTGGGGAAGTCCGCCAGCAGTGGGGCGGCGGGGCCGTTGGAGTCGACGCGGAGATGATCCCACGAGTAGTTCAGGTCGTGCACCGCCAAAAGTGCAAGATTCCTGGTGAATTCGCCGAGGTCGGTGGCGGTCCGAACGGACGTGCCGACCACCTGGGGTTGGTCGCGCTCACCGCTGCAGGCGGCAAGGTTCTCTTGGATTGCCAGTTGCAGGGTGGGGTGCTCCGCCAGTTCGACAAATGTGTTGACACCCAGTTCAGCGGCCGCGGCGATCGCCTTGTCGAACCGCACCGTGTTGCGAAGGTTCCAGAACCAGTACTGGTCCACTGGTAGGTCCGGTGTTATCGCCGCGCCCAGAGTGGACCCGAGACAGTGGATTTCGCTGTCCAGGAATCTAGGATTCTCCAGTTGATGCTGCGAGGCAGTACGTACCGCCTCGCCGAGTCCGCTGATCAGGCTGGTGTGAGCCGGATACCGGACACCGATGACCCGCGCGAACACACCGCGCTCGGATAACGCATCCACGATGTCCTGCACAGTGTCGCGGTCGCCCGAGATGCCGGTCATCGTCGGCGAATTGACCACCGACAGTTCCGCCCAGCCTGTGCACCGAGCCAGCAGGTCCTCGCAGCTATCTCGGTCGGTCGCCGCGACGGCCATCGAGTAGTCACCTGACTCGATCTCGCGGGCGGCCAACGCTCGAATTCCGATGATGCGCACCGCATCTGCCAACGTGATTAGTCCCGAAGCGTAGGCGGCGGCGATCTCGCCCTGGCTGTGTCCGACGGTCACGTGCGGGGTGACCCCGAACGATCGCCAGGCCGCGGCCAGCCCAGCCATCTGCGTGAACAGGGCCGGTTGCACAGTGCCAGCGTCGCTCTCGGTGGTGAGTCTGTCGTCGAGTAGATAAGGCAGTGGCGACTGACCCGATTGCTCCGCGAATGCCAGCGCGCAGCGGTCCGCCTCGGCGCGGAAGGCGGGGACCATCGCATAGAACAGCCGCCCCATCCCGGGACGCTGGCTGCCCTGGCCCGGAAAGACGTACGCGAGCCGACGGGGCGCCGATCCGTGGGTGCTCACTACCGACGGATGGTCGCGACCATCGGCGACCGCGCGCAGCGCTGCCAACAGATCATCACGGCCGTCGACCATGGCCAGTGCGCGATGCTTGCGGGCCGCCCGGGTGCGAAACAGCATCTGCGCGATGGCCTGTGGTGACACGGCCGGGTGCGACATGACATAGGCCAGGACGGCGGCGGCCTCGGCGCGCAGCAGTTCCGCGGTTTCCGAACTCAGCAGGACCGGGGTCGAGCCGTCCGGGAGTCGGTAGGTCACGCCAAGATCGGGAACTGTCACTTCTTCACTTCCCCTGCCGGTGCGGGCATTTCGATGATGGCGTGGACATTGGCGCCTCCCGCGCCGAAGGACGAAGTTGCGCCGTAACGGAAGCCGTCCTTGGCTGGCCATTCGTGAACCTTGGTGGCCAGCCGCAGCCCGACCAGGTCCCAGTCCAGCACCTTGGTCGGGTTGTCGGCATAGAGTGTCGGCGGAATCTGTCCGTAGTGGCCGGCCAGCAGCAGCTTGATCAGCCCGAGTATTCCGGAGGCGGCCTGGGGATGGCCGAGGTTGGATTTTATTGAGCCCAGCAGCGCCTCGGACCCCGCTGCGCCGTAGGTCTTGAAAAGCGCCAGCAGTTCCACCGGGTCGCCGGCCTGGGTTGCGGTGCCGTGTCCCTCGATCATCCCGATGTCCGCAGGGTCGATTCCCACTACGTCGAGCGTCTTGCGCACGATCTGTTCCTGCGCACGCACGCGGGGGACCAGGATCGGCTTGCCCTTGCCGTTGTGGTTGGTGCGGATGGCGAGGATGCGCCCATAGATCTGGTGGCCCAACCGCTTTGCCCGTGACTCGCGTTCGACAACCACCATGCCCGCGCCTTCACCCCACACCGTGCCGCTGGCGTCGTTGGCGTAAGCGCGACAGTGCCCGTCGTCGGACAGCGCGTTCAGCCGGGAGAATTCGTAGAAAGCGCCTGGCGAACCCATCACGCACACCCCGCCCGCCAGTGCCCAGTCGCACTCGTCGCCGGCGACTGCGCTGGCGGCCAGGTGGACCGCGGTCAGCGAGGATGCGCAGGCGGTGTCGAGGCTGATGGACGGGCCCGTGAGGCCCAAGCTGTGCGAAATCCTTGCGGCGCCGCCTAATTGGCCCAGACTGGCGATCCGGTGGCCGGTGAAGGCATCGGCCACCGAGGCGCGCGGCCCGTACTCCATCGGTGACATTCCGACGAAGCAGCCCACAAATTCGCCGTCCAGCGTCCCGGGATTGATGCCGGTGTTCTCCAGCGCTTTCCACGCCACGCGCATCGCGACGCGCTGCTGGGGATGCATGACAAGTGCTTCACGGTGGGTGATCCCGAACAATGCCGGATCGAATGTTGTTGCGTTGTCGAGGAAACCGCCGGCGTCGTGGACCGGGCCCCAGCCGTCCATCTCGGATACCGAGAATAGGTCGTCGAGTGGCCAGCCGCGGTCCCGCGGGAAGGGGCCGATCAGCTCCCTGGATTCGGTGAGCGCGTGCCACAAGCTGACCGGCGTGTCGATGCCGCCGGGCGCCTCGACTGCCAACCCGGAGATGACGATGTGGTCTTCGGTCGAGTCGGCTGTCACGGACCGGCCGTAGGTCATGACTTCGACCCGGACTGCCGCAGTTCGCCGGTCAGCACGTCAGCGATCGCGTGGGTGTGTTCGTTGAGGAAGAAGTGCCCACCGTCGAACATCGTCACTTCGACGGAGTCGGTGTGCTTGCCCCATCCGTAGAGGTCACCCAGCGTGACGATCGGATCCTGATCGCCGCCGAGCGCATGAATTGGCGCGGAGATCCTGACGTCCTCGTCGCGCGTGTAAGCATCGCAGGCGCGATAGTCCGCCTTGATGACCGGCAGCGCCAGCCGCATCAGGTCACGGTTGCCGAAGACGTCGGAGTTGGTGCCCTCCAGCGCCGCGAGGTGGTCGAGAATCTCCTCGTCGGACTCGGGGTGGGAGGGCTTGTTCGCCGCGTTGCACGGCGCGACCGCGGCCGAGACGGTGAGTTGGCCGATCTCGACGCCGTTGGCTTCGGCGATCCGGACGAACTCGAACGCCACCCAGCCGCCCATGCTGTGCCCGAATGCCGCAACGGGGACATCGCGATTGTGTTCGGATCGTGCGAACTCCTCGAAGGCGCCGGCGGCGATTTCAGGTAGTGAACCCAACGGTGGTTCGGCCGCGCGGTCCTGACGTCCGGGGTACTGGAATACGATGACGTCGAATTTGCTGCTCAAAGCTTTGGAGAAGGCGCGGTAAGCCGATGCGCCGGCGCCCGCGTGGGGAAACACCAACAGCGTCGGGCTGTCCGGCGATTCAGGTTTGTGGAACTGCCTGATCCACCCAAGTGTGCGCGGCATGCATCGTCACCTTTCGCTCACGCCTGACTCGCCGGGCACCTACCGGCCCGCCCGGTCCGGCGGGTCGGGAAGACTTGGAGCCGGTCTTGTTGCACGTCAGTCCCCCAGGATCCCTGCAACTTAGCGAAGGCTAACATAATTCGGTCGGTCCCTCGGGTGGGGTACCTATCCGGCGTCCCGAGCCCGATACCGGCCCGGTTGAGTGGTGGCGGTCACGAATCATCAGTGCGGCCCGCTTGTTCGGCAGGGCCATCTCGGCGTCGCGGCGGAATCCCGCACGTTCGAACGCGCGGATTGATCGCACGTTCGCGATGTCGGGTTCGGCGATCGCGCGGGTGGCTCGTGGATCTGCGTCGAATTGCCAGCCGGAGACGGTGCGCAACAGCAGCACCCCGAGGCCGCGGCCGCGGTAGGAGGGGGGTCCCAGCAGCAGATGCACCCCAGCGTCGTGGTCGCGGGCGGGGTAATGGTCCGCGAGCGGGTCGAGGTCAGCGCGATAGAGCTCCCAATAGCTCATGGGAACGCCGTCCAGCACGCCCAGGTAGGGCTTGGAGATGGCGCTGCGGTCCTGCTCGGCCAAGTAGTCCGCGATTCGGTCGCGTGGCCACGGCTTGCCCCAAAAGCGGGCTACCACAGGGTCGTTCATCCAGGTGTGCACGAGTTCGAGGTCGCGATCGGCTTGCACGCGCTGCAGCGAAAAACTCCGGTACGTCGTTCCGGGAGCAACGATACGCGCGCATCGCTGCTCGAGGTCTTGGACTTCCACGCCGGTAGCCTCCGCCAAATCGGCAATTCCCACCCGAGTCGCGACGCGATGGCGGCGGCCGGCGCCGCGTAGGTCGTACACGCGGGGAGTGGTTCGACAAGCGGCCATGACCGACGGCCGCCAAAACTTCGCAACTTAGCGAAGGCTAACATAATCTGCTGAGGCCGGATTGACCCGGCGCGGGTGGCGTCCAGACCTACATGACGAAGGGGGTTGAATCCGATGCGCGTCGTGTCGTTCGGCTTCCAGACCTGGGGGCACAAGACCCTGCAATCACTGATCGAGCTGGGCCACGACGTTGTCCTCGCGGTCACCCACCCGGCCAGTGCCGAGTCCTACAAAGCCATCTGGTCGGCCTCGGTCGAGGAACTCGCCCGCGAACACGGCATCCGGGTCCACGTCACCACCCGCGCCGACGCCGAGACCATCGACATCGTGAAACGTGCCGAGCCCGACGTGATAGTCGTCAACAGCTGGTACAGCTGGATGCCGCCTGAGCTGTACACGATGCCGCCGCACGGCACGCTTAACCTGCATGATTCGCTGCTGCCCAAGTTCACCGGTTTCTCCCCGGTGCTATGGGCGTTGATTAGCGGCGAAACCGAGTTCGGCTTGACCGTGCACCGCATGGACGAGGGACTCGACACCGGTGACATCCTCGTCCAGCGATCGTTGCCGATCGGCCCGGACGACACCGGCACCGAATTGGTCGTCAAGGGTATGGAGCTGATCCCGGGCGTGTTGCGGGAAGCGCTGGACGCGCTGCATACCGGCACCGCGGTGTGGCGGCCGCAGAACAAGGCTGAACGAACCTACTTCCACAAGCGTTCCGAGCGGGACAGCTTGATCGACTGGAGTTGGCCGGCCGAGGACCTGGAAAGGTTCGTGCGAGCCCTGTCGGACCCTTACCCGCGCGCGTACACCCACTACCGTGGCGAACGCATCGAGGTACTGCAGGCTCGGGTGTCCGAAGCCCGCTACGGTGGAACGCCGGGGCGGGTGATCGTGCAGGAAGAAGGCGGCGCGGTGGTATCCGGGCCCAATGCGTATCGCGGCGCCAACCGCGGCCTGGTGATCACCCTGGTCCGCGGCACCGACGGAGTCGAACGCCGGGGCGATGAGTTCTTCCTGCGCGGCGGCTATCTGACCGACCAGGCCTGACCGACCAACGAAACCTAGGAGTAGGGACAATCCATGGCGGACGATGCCAAGACCCTGCAGGAACGTCGTCGCGAGTTGTTGCGCCGCCGGATCGCCGAAAGTGGTTTAGCGGCAGGGAAGTCGGCCGAGACGGTCCAGCTCAGGGCGGGGGAGCGCTACCGCCTTTCCGCCGGACAACGACGCATGTGGTTCCTGCAGGCAATGGACGTCGAGGACACCACGCTCAACATCTGCGTCGCCTATCGGCTGACCGGCTCGGTGGATCCAGCTCGCCTTCGGGCGGCCGTCGGTGACGTGGTCGCACGACACGCCCTGCTGCGCACCAGCTATGGAGTGGACAGCGAAGGCGAGCCATACCAGGTATTTCAGGATCATGTCGAGACACCTTGGCTGGAATACGATTTCACCGGCCTGGGCGAGGCCGAACGCGACCAGCGGGTGGCGGAAACGGCGCGCCAGGAATTTGGGCGACCATTCAACTTGGCCAACGACGTGCCGCTACGGATCACCCTGATCCGGACCGGGCCGGAAGAATTCGTGCTGTTACTCGTCGTTCATCACATCTGCTGGGACGACGACGCCTGGGCGGTGTTCTTCGGCGAGCTGAGCGCGGCCTACAACGGCCAACCGCTCGGGGGACCGGCGCCGCAGTTCGTCGCGGTCGAAGTACTCGAGGGCGCAGCCGAACCCAGCATGACCGACGTCGGCTACTGGGCCGACAAACTACGGCCTGCGCCCGAGCCGCTTGAGTTGCCCGGTGTCCCCACCGCACACCCGTCGCGGCTCGCCGAGCGAGTGACCCAGTCCTTGCCAGAGGGCCTGTTCGACCGGCTGGAGGACTTCGCCCGGCGGCACTCCGCCTCGCCGTTCATGGTGCTGCTGGCAGCCTACGGCGTGTTAGTCCGGCGCTACACCGGTAGCTCAGACTTCCTGGTATCGGTGCCGGTAACCGATCGAAAAGCCTTGGCCGAGAAAGTGATTGGCTATTTCGGCAACACGCTGTTGCTCCGCCTGACCGCACGACCGAATGTCAATTTCGGCGATTTCGTCGACACGGTCCGCGATACCTGCCTGGACGGGTTCGCCCATCAGTCAGTCGGTATCGACCGGGTGGTGCGGGAGGCCAACCCCGAGCGCATGGGCCACGACGGCATGGACCAACTCGTGCGGTTGGGATTCAGCATGCGCAAGAGCGTGAGCGGATTGACCCTGGACAGCGTGACCGTGCAACAACTCGGCCTCGGCGCGGTGACCGCGCATCTGCCCCTTGCCCTGGCCGTCGTGCTGGAACCCGACGGAGTCTTGACCGAGTTCGAGTATCAGACCGATGTGCTTGGCCCGGCACTCGTCGAACAGTTGGCGGCTCACTACATTCAGTTGCTGGACAACGCGATTACCGAGCCTGACCGCCGCCTCACCAGCTTGGATATGCTCGACGCCGACGAACGCGAGGCGGTGCTGGCCCAGTCGCACGGAGAACTGGTTCCCACCCCGCCGACCACCATGGTCGCCGTGCTCGAAGCGGCCGCCGAGGCTCGACCGGATGCGACGGCCCTAGTGTGCGACGACGAAATGCTGACCTATGACGAACTGCATCGCCGGGCAAATCGCCTGGCGCGCTGGCTGATCGAGCAGGGAATCGGCGCCGAGGACATCGTCGGTCTGCGGCTGGCGACGTCTGTCGAGTTCATCGTCGCAATGCTGGCGGTGCTCAAAGCCGGTGCGGCCTACCTGCCGATCGACCCGGCCTATCCCGACGACCGGATCGACTATCTGATCAGCGACGCGCGGCCACACCTGGTGCTCGGGCAACGAGAACTCACCGACGCCGAACGAGCCGCCGCGCAGCGCTCCGATGCTCCGGTCATCGACTCTGATCGCCAAACGGATTTGCGGCCAGCACATTTAGCGTATGTCATCTACACCTCAGGCTCCACCGGTCAGCCCAAGGGTGTCGCGGTGTCCCACCACGCCATCGCCGAGCACGTTCAGGGTTTCGCGGCGGAGTGGAGCATGACCGCCGAAGATCGCCTGCTGCAGTCGTCTTCGGTGAGCTTCGACGCTTCCCTGCTGGACATCTTCGTCACACTCTCGCTGGGCGCTCAGCTCGTGGTGCCGAAACCATCTGACACCGGGGCTTTCAGCGACATGAGTTACATCGCCGACTTGATCAGCCGGCACCGTATCACCGTGCTGCACATGGTGCCGTCGATGCTGAGCACCCTGTTGCTGCTGCCTCAGGCCGAGGAATGGCGGCAGTTGCGCCACGTGCCGGTGGGCGGTGAAGCGCTGGCCGGGGAGGTGGCTGACAAGTTCGCCGGCTACTTCGACGCGCAGCTGCGCAACCACTACGGGCCCACCGAAGCGGTGGTCTGCGCCACGCACATGGTGGTCGACGGGTCGCACGGCGCGCGGGTGGTTCCCATCGGTCGGCCGAACCGCAACGTCTACGCATATGTGCTCGACGAGGAACTGCAACCGGTGCCCGCCGAAGTGATCGGGGAGCTCTATCTCGGTGGCGCACAGCTGGCCCGCTGCTATCTGGGCCGTCCCGGACTGACCGCGGCGCGTTTCGTCGCCGACCCGTTCAATCCCGGGAAGCGGCTCTATCGCACCGGAGATTTGGTTCGCCGCAACATCTCTGGTCAGCTGGAGTTCGTCGGCCGCGCCGACGAGCAGGTGAAAGTCCGTGGCTACCGGATCGAACTCGGTGAGGTCGAGTCGGTGATCGCGACCCATCCCGCCGTCCGGCACTGCCTGGTGGTGACCGAGGACACCGAGGCCGGCCCCATGCTCGCGGCCTACCTGGTGCCGGCCACCGGCGACGGTGATTCCGGTGCGCTGAATCTCGACGAGGTGCGCACCCACGCGGCCGCGACTCTGCCCGAATACATGGTGCCCACCGCATTCGCGGTCATCCCAGAGATCCCGCTGACGGTCAGCGGCAAGCTGGACAAGCGGGCGCTGCCCGCACCGACACCGGTCGCGGTGCGCAGTTTCCGGCAACCTGCCACCGAGACCGAACGACGGATGTGCGGGATCTTCGCCCGGCTGTTCGGCTGGGAGAAGGTCGGCGCCGAGGACTCGTTCTTCGGCCTAGGTGGCCACTCGCTGCTCGCCGCCAGGCTGGTGGCTCAGATCCGAGCGCAGTTCGGCGTGGAACTCACGGTGCGCGCGGTGTTCGACACCCCCACGCCGGCCGGTCTGGCGGCACGACTGGTTGAGCAGTTGAGCGCCGAGGTCCACGCCGACATCGACGAGATGTCGGCCCAGCGCAACGTCGTTGGTTCCGAAGGCCCGGCCCGACCGGAGTTGACTGACGTACGTCCGGAGCGCCCGCCGCTGTCCTACTCGCAGATGGCGATGTGGTTCCAGCAGAAGATGAGGGGCGCCAACGACGTCTTCAACATGGCGCTGACGCTTCGGGTGCACGGCCCGCTCGACGTCGCGGTGCTCGAGGCCGCCATCAACGACGTCGTCGCCCGCCACGAAGCGCTGCGCACTAACTTCATTGAGCACGAGGGTGTTCCGTATCAGCATATCCACCCGGCGCGGGAGGTGCCGCTCGAGATCATCGATGTCGGCGGCGGGGAATTGGACCAGGCCATCGCAGAGTTGCGTCGCCACATCTTCGCGCTGGACTCCGAGTCTCTGGTACGGCCCACCCTGCTGCGGCTCGGCCCGTCCGCGCACGTGCTGTTGCTGCTCATCCACCACACCGTCACCGACCACTCGTCGATGGGCATCATCTTCGAAGACCTCCTCACCGCATACCGGGCACGGCTGGACGGCTATCCGCCGCAGTGGGGATCGATGGCCGCGCAGTTCGCCGAACACGCACTCTGGCAACGGAATACATTCGAGGCGAGCACCGACTGGGGACAGGCCCAACTACAGCACTGGCACACCGCGGTCTCCGGCATGCCCTACGAGATCCCGATGGCGGCAGACCATACCCGGCCGCCGGTCCTCGGAAAGCGCGGTGAGCTAGTCAATTTCACGGTGTCAGCGTCGCGACGGTCAGCGCTGGTCCGACTCGCCGACGACCTCGGCGCCAGCGAGTTCATGGTGTACGAGGCCGCGCTCGCAGTACTGTTGCACAAGCTCGGCGGCGGCACCGACATCGGCATCGGCAGTCCGGTCGCCGCCCGAGTCGACTTGGCCACCACCAACATGGTGGGTCCGTGTGCCAATGTGATGGTATTGCGCAACGACCTGTCCGGGGATCCGAGCCTGCGGGACATCGTTTCCCGCAGCCGCGGCGCCGTGCTCGATGCGCTGGCGCATCAGGAATTGCCGATCGAGCGACTAGTCGAGGCGCTCAACCCGCCGCGCTCCCCGTCTCGCAATCACCCGCTGTTCCAAAATTCGATCCACTTCCGTGGCGAGGACTGGGCGCTGCTGCCCCGGGAGCTGACCCGCGACGGGGCGACGACGGTGGTCCCCGTCCCAATGGACTTCGAGATCTCGCTGCTGGACTTGAACGTCTCGCTGGACGTGACCCCAGATGCCGAGCTGAGTGTCCGCGTCGTCGCCAACGCTGATCTGTATGAGCCCCAAACGGTTTCGTCGATCGGAGCGGCGTTCGACACCGCGCTCGAGTTCTTGGCAACCGAGCCGGACCGGCCGCTTTCGCAGGTGCGGTTGCTGCCGCCGGAGGCGATGGAGCGGTTGCTCGCCCCGGCCACCCCCGCGATGGTCAAACGCTCGGAACTCGGCGAAGGTTCTGCGGAGACCGAGCGGACCTTGATCGCGTTGCTGGAGGAGTTGCTCGACATCACCGACGTCGACCGCGAGGACAACTTCTTCGCGATCGGCGGCGACAGCATCATCTCGGTGCAGCTTGCGGCCCGCGCCAACGCGCAGGGACTGGCGTTGACGCCGGCGATGGTGTTCGAGTACATGACTCTCGCCGAGCTGGCCGCATCCGTCGATGCCGCCGGTGCCGCGCCCGTGGCCACAGCGGATTCCGAGGCGCAACCGTCGGCCGCGCCGATGAGCGCCTCGGGCTTGGACGCGGACGCGCTCGCGGCACTGTCCGCGGCGTGGCAGAGCCGCTCGTGAGGCTCTGGTGACCACGGCGCCACCGCAGATCGAGGACGTCCTCGCGCTCAGCCCCCTGCAGGAGGGACTGTTCGCGCTCTACCGGATGGCCGAGGACAGCGTGGATCTCTACACCATGCAGCTGCGGGTGGATATCGACGGACCGGCCGACCTGGCGCTGTTGCGCCGCAGCGCCGCGGTGATGCTGCAACGGCACCCCAACCTGCGTGCCGCCTTCTGGGACCAGGATGTGCCCACGCCGGTGCAGATCGTGCCCTCGCATGCGGAGCTACCGTGGCACGAACGTACCGGAACGCCAGCCGAATTCGACGCCATCGCCCGTTCGGAACGACGCCGCCCATTCGACTTGAGTCGCGGTCCGGCGTTGCGCGTCGTCCTGATCTCGGTGCCGGGCGAGACGCTGCGCCGAATGGTCTTCACCGCACATCACATCCTGATGGACGGCTGGGCGCTGGCGATCTTCTTCACCGAGCTGCTCGCCGTGTACCGGGCGGGCGGATCGGCAGACGAACTGCCGGCCCCACGTCCGTACCGCGACTACATCGCCTGGCTTTCCACCCAGGACTCCGCGGCCGCGCTGGACAGGTGGACTCGGTACCTGAGCGCCGTGTCCGCGCCGCTGATGGTGGCCGACGGCGCGGTCGACATCCGGGGTGCGGTGCCGGAGCAGACGAAATCGCTGCTCTCGGCGGCCGATACCACCCGGCTGCGCGGCTGGGCTGGCCGCAACGGCCTGACCCTGAACACGGCGGTTCTGTTCGCCTGGGCGGTGGTGCTCAGCAGGCTCACCGACCGCCGCGACCTCGTGTTCGGCACCGTCGTGTCCGGGCGTCCGGAACATCTGGCCGGCGTCGAAAGCATGGTCGGCCTGTTCATCAACACCGTGCCGGTGGTGCATCAGCTCAGCGCCGGCATCCCGATCGTCGAACAATGCGCGCGGCTGCAGCGTGAGTCGTCGACCATGCGCGAGATCGGTTACCTGAGCCTGTCGGAACTGCAGCGGGCACACGGCCGGGGAGCCCTGTTCGACAGCCTGTTCGTGTTCGAGAACGCACCGATCGAAGACTCGATCCGCACGGTGAAAACACCCGACGGCGCCAGCTTCAGCCCGGTCGATATGGACAGCCTGACGCACTATCCGCTGACCGTGGTCTCACACCTGAGCGGCGACGAGCTGGTGGTGGTGGTCGAGGCGATTCCGGCTGCGCTGCCGCACCTTCCGGCGCTCGACATCTGTGAGCGGCTCGTCCAGGTGCTGCTGCAACTGCCCGGCGTCGTTGACGAAACGCCGGAACAACTGGACGTTCTCACCGCGGCCGAGCGCGCCGCGTCCGCCGAAGTCGCCGCCGTGGTGCCCGCACCTGCCGTGGACACCGTCTGGGATGTGTTCGCGCGGCAAGCCGCTGCCACACCGGATGGCGTCGCATTGACCACCGGTGCTGGTGAAAGCTACAGCTACGCGGAATTGCATAGCCAGGCAACCAGATTGGCGGCGGAGTTAGCCACACAGGGTGTCGGCCCGGAGACAGTGGTGGCGCTGGTGCTGCCGCGATCGTCGCGATCGGTAGTCGCCATCCTGGGTGTGCTGGCCGCCGGCGGGGCCTATCTGCCGGTGGATATCACGCTGCCCGAGGTGCGGATCGCATCGATCATCCGCCAGGCCGAACCGATCCTGGCGATCACCGACACAGACCGGGCCGGCCGCGTCGCATCTGCACTTCCTACCGTGGTGCTGGACGATCCAGCGGTGGCCGAACGCATTTCGGGGCGGCCAAGCAATACTCCGGCGGCTTATCGCCATCCCGAGCAGCAGGCCTACGTCATCTTCACCTCCGGTTCTACCGGTGAACCCAAGGGTGTCGTGGGCACCAACGCGGCGATCCTCGGTTACTTCGCCGATCACCGCGATCGCGTATATCGTCCGGCCGTCGAGCGACTGGGCCGGCCTCTGCGAATTGCGCACGCATGGTCGTTCAGTTTCGACGCCTCCTGGCAACCGATGGTGGGTTTGCTCGACGGCCATGCGCTGCATCTGTTCGACGCCGAGGAGATGCGGGACGCCGATCGGCTGGTCAAGGGGATGGCCCGACACCGGGTGGACATGATCGACACGACACCGTCTATGTTCACCCAACTCCGTGCGGCCGGTTTGTTCGACAGCGGATTGTCGGTGTTGGCGCTGGGCGGCGAGGCGATCGACAGCGCCCAGTGGAGCTACCTTCGGGGTTTGCCGAACGCGGTCTACAACTGTTACGGCCCAACGGAAATGACCGTCGAAGCGGTAGTAGCCCGGGTCGACGACTACCCGACACCGGCGATCGGTACGCCCAACGCGGGGACCTTCGGTTACGTGCTGGATTCGGCGCTGCGGCTGGTGCCCAACGGTGTGGTGGGCGAACTGTATCTGTCCGGTGTGCAACTCGCGCGCGGCTATGTCGGCTGTGCCGCATTGACCGCCAGCCGGTTCGTCGCCAACCCGTTCCGTCCGGGTGAGCGCATGTACCGCACCGGTGATCTGGTGCGCCGCTTGCCGGAGGGCGGATACGCCTATTTGGGGCGCGGTGACACCCAGGTGAAGATCCGTGGCTACCGGGTAGAAATTGGCGAAATCGAGGCCGCGTTGCGCGGGTTGCCCGAGGTGCACGACGCCGCCGTCTCGGTGTTGCGACGGGATAGTGGCGCCGCCCTGGTGGGGTTCATAGTCTGGCGAGACAACGCCGGCGACCCGGGCCGGCTGCGGGCCGTCCTGGCTGATCGGCTGCCTTCGTACATGGTTCCGGCGCGGATCGTGGCATTGCCGCGGCTTCCGGTGAACGCCAACGGCAAGTTGGACGGCCACGCACTCGACGCGATCGCCAGGGACACTTTGTCACGACCCACCCGTGACACGGATGCCTCGGCGGCTGCTGCCGGCACGGACACGGAAAAGGCGCTGTGTGAACTGTTCGCCGAGCAGTTCAACGGGGCGGTGCCCCATCTGGATGACGACTTCTTCGCATTCGGGCTGGACAGCATTGTGGCGATTTCGTTGGTGCACAAGGCGAGACGACGTGGTCTGACGCTGAGTCCGCGAATGGTGTTCTCCGCACCCACCATTCGCGAGCTCGCGGATGCGATCGACTCGGCGGTGGACTCGGGTATGTCGGAGCAGACCGCCGAATACGGCGAGGTGCCACCGTTACCGATGGTCTCCTGGCTCTACGAGCACGGCAACTTCCGGCGGTTCACCCATACCGTACTGTTGCGGCTGCCGGACGGTATCGACTCCCCGGCGCTGCAGTCGCTGCTGCAGTCGATGCTCGACGGCCACGACACCTTGCGGTCGGTTCTCACCGACACCTCGGCCGGCCCCCGGCTGGTCACCCGAGAGCCGGGTGTGGTCAGCGCGGCCGACATCCTCACGCGCGTCGACGTCGGACGCGACGGCGACGAATTGGTCGCCGCGATAGCCGATTCGGCGCCGCGGGTGATGGACGAGATGGACCCCTACGCAGGTTCGATGGTGCGGGCGGTCTGGTTCTCGGGGGCCGAGCAGGGGGACGCATTGCTACTGGCCGCACACCACCTCACGGTGGATGTGGTTTCCTGGCACGTCATCCTGGGCGACCTGGCCGAGGCGTGGCGGTCTGTGGAAGCCGGTACGGCGCCGACGATGTTGCCGGAGTTCACCTCTTACCGGCGCTGGTGTGAGCTGATGTGGCGGCGGGCCGCCGAACCGGAAGTTCAAGCGCAGCGCGACTACTGGATGGACCAGGTGTGCCGGCCCGACGCCGCGCTCGGGGCGCGCCATCCAGATCCGACCCGCGACACTTGGTCTACGTTGCAGGTCACCCAGGTGGTCAGCCCGGTGGACGTCACAGCACAAGTTCTGCACACCCTGCGCCGCGACGAGGGAGTACGTGAATTCCTTTTGGCTGCAACGACAATGACGATGGCTAGCTGGCGCCAGGCGCGGGGACAGGACCCAACAGCTGGTACGTTGGTGGCGCTGGAGGGCCATGGCCGCGCAGATGCCGCACTGGACACCGACACGACCAATACCGTGGGCTGGTTCACCACCGCTTTCCCGGTCCGGTTCGGCGTCGGCGACACAGCGGTCAGTGTCGAACAGGCCGAGCGGGATCCGGTGGCCGCGGTCCGGCTGGTGGATTCGGTGGTAGCCCATCTCGGCGAGGTGCCCACCGACGGCATGGATTACGGCTTGTTGCATTATGTCGATCGGCTGCCGGAGTTGCAGGAGGCCGCGGAACCGCAGATCCAGTTCAGCTATCTGGGACGGCTGGACCTCGGCGGCAGCACCGACCAGCCATGGTCGCTGTTGACCGGGCCTTACATCGAGGCACTGCCGAATGCGCCCGAACCGGATCTGCCGCTGCGCTTCGCCCTGAACATAAGCGCGTTCGTGGCTAAGACACCGGCGGGCACTCAACTGATCAGCAACTGGCGCTGGAGTGACGTGCTGTTCACGCCGACCGACATCGAACGTCTGACCGAATTCTGGCTGCGCGCAATCGCGGCTCTGGCAGCCGGCTTGGAGAGAAGTCAGGCCTGACCGCAAGGTGGAGGCCGAGAGGGGATGATCATGGAGCCGCTGCACGGAGTGCGCGACACCGAACACAGGATCACCAGGGACGAGATCAAGGCTACGATCGCGGCGCAACTGGGCTGCGCTGCGGAGGAAGTCGCCGATCACGACGACCTGATCCAGCTTGGGCTGAACTCGATCCGGATGATGTCGATGGCGGGCGGGTGGCGCAAGCGCGGTGCCGACGTCACGTTCGCCCAGCTTGCCGCCAGCCCTACGGTGGACTCCTGGTACGGGCTGCTGGCCCTTGACGGCGAACCCGACGGCGCCGCTGAGCCGGTCGTCTCCTCGGCGGCGGAGCCGGCGGATGAATTCGACCCGTTCCCGTTGGCTGCCATGCAGCACGCGTATTGGATCGGCCGGCAGGATGCGCAGGAGCTCGGCGGCGTTGCCGCGCACCTCTACGTGGAGTTCGATGGGACCGGCGCGGACCCGGTGCGGCTGGAACGCGCGGTGGCCGATCTGGTGGCGGCCCACCCGATGCTGCGCACCCGATTCCTTCCGGACGGTACACAACAGACGATGCCCGAGCCAGGTCGGTCGGTCTTCGCCGTGGTCGACCTGCGCGGCCAGGAACCAGCCAGCGCCGAGTTGGCACTAAATGAGCTGCGCGACCGAAAGACCCACCAGCGCTTGGCGATCGAGGATGGGCAGGTCTTCGACATCACCCTGACTTTGCGGGACGGCGACCGTAGCAGACTGCACCTGGATATCGACATGCTGGCCGGTGACGCGATGAGCTACCGGATTCTGGTCGCGGATCTCGCCGAGGCGTACAACGGTGCGACGCTGCCCACCCCGGGCTATAGCTACCGGCGATACCGGACCGAACGTCGCGAACACGCCGGGGCGCGCGACCAAGACCGGCGTTGGTGGCAGCAGCGTCTACCCGAAATGGCGGGTGCGCCCGAACTGCCGACCGTGGCGGCGGGCGAGTGGCGCGCACCGTATCGCACCGTCCGCCACGACCACTGGCTGGGGCCAGATGCCAAGCGGACGCTAGTTACGGGAGCGCACGCGCGTGGCGTCACCCCGGCCACGGTGCTGGCCGCTGTCTTCGCCGACACCATCGGCGGGTGGTCGGCTCAGAGCAGGTTCCTCCTGAACATCCCACTGTTCCAACGCGAGACGGTGCATCCCGACATCGATCGAGTAGTCGGCGACTTCACCTCCTCGATCATGCTCGAGGTCGACGTCACCGAGAACGTGTCGGTGGCCGAACGGGCCCGCGATATCCAGCGCCGTATGTACGAAAGCGGATCCCACACAGCATATTCCGGCTTGGATGTATTGCGTGACCTGGGCCGGCAACGTGGCGAGCCGGTGCTGGCGCCCATCGTGTTCACCAGCGCCCTGGACTTGGGTGAGCTGTTCACCGACCAGGTGATCGACACGTTCGGCGAGCCCGTCTGGATCATTTCGCAAGGCCCACAGGTGCTGCTGGACGCTCAAATCACCGAGCTGCGAGGCGGATTGCTGATCAACTGGGACGTCCGGGAATCGGCATTCCCGGACGGGCTGATCGAGGCCATGTTCGACAGGTTCGTCGAAGCGGTCGAGCGCCTCGGCGAGGGTGACATCGGCTGGGAAGCCGAGGCCGCGGTGCGGCTGCCGAGCGCCCAGGCGACGGTGCGTGCGGCGACCAACGCCACCGACGGGCCGGTCAGCCAGAGATGTTTGCATCAAGGATTTTTCGAGCACGCGACCGCAAATCCGGATGCGCCGGCGGTGGTATGGGGCAGCGGCGACACCGCTGGGTCCTGGAATTACGGCCAACTCGCCGAATCGGCTCTGGCAGTCGCGGGGGCGCTGTGCGGGCAGGGTGTCCAGCCCGGCGACGCGGTCGGCGTGCAATTGCCCAAGGGGCGCGACCAGATCGTCGCCGTCCTGGGGGTGCTTGCGGCCGGTGGCGCGTATGTGCCGATCGGGTTCGATCAGCCGGAAGCGCGACAGGCCAAGATCCTGCAGGGCGCCGATGTCGTGGCAGCACTGACGCTGGGCGGAACTAACCTGGGCGCCGGGGTGCCCTGTCTGTCCCTGGACACCGCCCGCACCTACACCAAACCCCTTCCGGCGCCGATAGTTCCGAATACTGGGGCGATCGCTTACGTGCTGTTCACCTCGGGCTCCACCGGACAGCCCAAAGGCGTCGAGGTGCCCCACAGCGCGGCGATGAACACCATCGACGCCGTCAACGACTGGTTCGGGGTCGGCGGCCACGACCGCGCGCTGGCGTTGTCGGCCCTCGAGTTCGACCTGTCGGTGTACGACATGTTCGGCATGTTCTCCGTCGGGGGGACTGTCGTAGCGATCGATGCCGAGGAACGAGCCGCAGCCGCTTCGTGGGTGGAATTGATTCGCCGACACCGAGTTTCGATCCTCAACTGTGTGCCCAGCATGCTGGACATGATCCTGGAGATCGGTGGTGACCAGTTGGGGGATTCGCTGCGTGCGGTGATCCTAGGCGGCGACTGGGTCGGCGCGGACCTGGCCCGGCGATTGGCCCGCCAGGTTCCCGATTGCCGGTTCTCCGGTTTGGGCGGAGCAACCGAGACCGCCATCCACAGCACCATCTGCGAGGTGAGCGGCGCGCCTCCGGCGCACTGGGCCACGGTGCCGTTCGGCGTCCCGCTGCGCAACGTGCGGTGCCGGGTGGTCGCTCCGTCGGGCCGGGATTGCCTCGACTGGGTGCCCGGCGAACTCTGGGTGGGTGGCGCCAACGTGGCCGCCGGCTACCGCAACGACCCCGAACGAACCGCGCAGCGCTTCGTCGAGCACGACGGAATCCGTTGGTATAAGACCGGCGACCTGGCCCGGTATTGGCCCGACGGCACCATCGAGTTCCTGGGCCGAGCCGATCATCAGGTGCAGATCCGCGGATATCGGGTCGAGCTCGGCGAGGTAGAGAGCGCACTGCGCACCGTGCCCGGGGTACGCCATGCCGTCGTCGCGGTCGTTGGCACCGGGGCGCCCAAGCTCGTCGCCGCCGTCGCCGGCGAACCGGCCGAAATCGGTGACGCCGCCCGGCTCACCGAGGCCCTCGGCGAGCTGCTGCCGAGCTACATGGTTCCCAGTCGCATCGTCGTCCTTCCGCAGATGCCGCTGACCGCCAACGCCAAGCTCGACCGACGCGCGGTGATTGCGTTGCTAGAGCCGCGAGTGTCGGATACAGCGGACGCCGCCGAGGCCTTCCAAGCCGGAGCCGGCACACCGGGCACCGATGTGGAAGCGGCGGTCGCCGACATTGTCGCCGAGGTACTGGGCCGCTCGTCGATCGGCGTGCACGACGACTTCTTCGCCCAGGGCGGCGACTCGGTGCTGGCCACAACCGTCATCGCCCGAATCCGCGACTGGCTCGACGTCGACCACGCGGTGGTCACCGATCTCTTCGCGACTCGCACGGTCGCCGGCCTGGCCGACCGGCTGGAAACGCGCGAGGCTCAACGGGGCACGCCGCAGCGACTGGCCGTAATCGCGCGCCACTATCTCGAGATCGCGGCGTTGACCGACGAAGAGGTGCTCGCCGAGGGTTGACGTGCGAGAGAGCTGACTTGCGGGCAGGTGAGCGTCGCACAGCTATTCATGCCTGCTACACAGCTGCGGCACAGCATCGGTGTCGGCGTGGATCGCTACGGTGGGTGTAACGCAACCAGGCCATCAACCGAAACATCAGTCACACCATGCACAACTGTGCACGTGAGAATCGAGGGGGACACGAAATGCTGACCATCAAGAAACTGGCCTTCGGCGCAGCCGCCGTCGTCGGTGTTGGCGCTGCCGCCGCTGGATTAACCGCCGTAGTCGAGCCGACCGGCTTCCGCGTGCAACCGGTCGTCTACGGCGCGCCGCTGCCGCAGGACCCCGCGCCGGCGCCGACTGCAGCAGTACCGACCGCCGCCCAGCTGACCGGCCTGCTAAACAGCCTGGCCGACCCCAGCGTTCCGTTCGCGAACAAGAGTGATCTGGTCGAGGGTGGCATCGGCGGAACCGAGGCTCACCTGGCCGATCATCAGCTTAAGAAGGCACAGAAGAACGGCCAGTTGCCGCTGGCGTTCAGCATCGCCAACATCCAGCCGGCCGCCAACGGTGCGGCCACCGCTGACGTCTCGGTGTCAGGTCCGAAGCTCTCGCCGCCGGTCACTCAGAACGTCACCTTCGTCAATCAGGGCAGCTGGGTGCTCTCCCGCAGCTCCGCGATGGAGTTGCTGCAGGCCGCCTCGCACTGAGCCGGCCCGCTACCGGTCCAGGCCGAGCCTGGCGAGGCGGTCCGGGTCGGCCAGCACGTCGATCGCGGTGATCCGCCGATCGTGGACCACGAAAGCCAGGACCGCAGTCGCTCGGCCGGCGACCGAGACCACGGCGCCCGCGGTCCCGTTCACGGTCGCCGCCTGCACGTCGCGTTCCGGTCCGGCATAACTGCGGGCCAACTCGGCCACCACCGAAGCCCCCTCGGCGCGTACGACCGGGGTGCCCGACCCGAGGTCGCCACGCAGCACTACGTCGGGATGCAACACCGCGATCAGTCGGTCGAAGTGGCCGCTGCGCCCGGCGGCGAAGAACGCGGCCACGACGTCTCGGGCCTCGCGCCCGGTGGCGACGTCGGACTCGGGAACCGGCCCTGCCTGCTGGATTCGCCGGCGCGCCCGGCTGGCCAGCTTGCGGGTCGCCTCCGGTGAGCGCTCAACGATCGGCGCGATCTGCTCGAACGGCACTGCGAACGCGTCGTGCAGCACGAAGGCCAACCGCTCGGCCGGCGCCAGGGTATCGAGCACCACAAGCAGTGCTAGGCCCACGGCATCGCCCAACAGCGCCCGGTGCTCGGGGTCGGATGCGCCCTCGAAATCCACGATCGGATCCGGCAGGCGCGCCAGGGTTTGTTCGCCGGTGCGACGGGCGCGCAGCGTGTTCAAGCAGATCCGGGCTACCACGGTAGTAAGCCACGCGTCGAGGTTGGCGATATTCTCGGCTTCATTCTCGACACCGCGGTTCTCCCGGGCCGACCATTGGCTCAGCCGCAACCAGGCTTCCTGAACCGCGTCCTCGGCATCCTCGACCGACCCCAACATCCGGTAGGCGATTGCGCGCAGCTGGGGCCGGGCCGCCTCGAACCGGTCGATCGGCTGCGACGTCATGACCGGTCGGGCAGCGCACACACCAGGCCGTCGGACAGCCCGGACGATCCGATGTCCAGCGCAAGATTGAACCGGGCGCGCAGATTGCCCAGGGTCACGATGTGCGTGAGCGCGACCAACTGCGCGGTGTCGAAGTGCAGGCGCAATGCGTCGAACAGTTCGTTGCTCACCTCGACCGGGGTGCGGGTGATCACGGTGGCGTAGTCGAGGATGAGTTTCTCCACGTCGCTGAAGCATGCGGCGGTGCGGTAGTCGGCCAGCGCCAGTAATTCCTCATCGGTGAATCCCAATCCCCGCGCGATCTGTGAGCCGAGGTCGATGCAGAATTCGCAGCGCGCCGTCGTCGCTGACTTCAGTTCGGCCAGCGCGCGCTGCCTGGGGCTGAGGATGTCTAGCTTGGCTTCGGCCTGTTCCAGTCGCCCGTAGGCCCGCAGCAGCCGCGGGACGTGCGCATACATGCGTATCGGTTCGAGCATGGTGGCCGTCTCGCGGCCAGTAAGCTGCCTGAAGCGGCGTTTGGTGAAGAAGAACGCGATCCGGGCGCCGAGCCCGGCGTCGCGGTCGCGGACTCCGGTGAGTCGTGGCATGGCGTACCTCCGTATACGTGTCTTCACTTCTTCGACACGCGGAGCGACCAAAACGTGACCAGCTATTGCCCCGCGTCGGGAGCCATGTCCATGTCGTACACCCGGGCATGCAGGACCGTGCGGTTTCGTAGCGCGGCCCGCACCGCCCGGTGCAGGCCGTCCTCGAGGTAGATGATTCCGCGCCACCGCACCGCATGCGGGAACAGGTCGCCGTAGAAAGTGGAGTCCTCCGAGAGCAGGCGATCCAGTTCGAGCACCCTCGTCGTGGTCACCAGTTCGTCGAGACGGATCTGTTGCGGCGGAATCTGAGACCAGTCCCGGTAGGACAGCCCATGTTCGGGGTACGGCTTGCCCTCGCGTACGCCTTTGAAGATCATCGTCGTCGCTCCCGGTCGCTTTCGCCTCAAACACGGCCCGACGCAACCCTCGACGGGACCACGTGCAAAGGCTAGCCGCCACGCCGGGTCGATGAGGTATTGGCCACGGATCGCCCACGCTGGCATGCCGGTTGCTGCGCAGACCGTAAAATGAACGCGGCCAGCAGAGTATCCAGGGAGGTGAGCAGTCGAATGGGGAGCGCAGATGAGCGCCGGTTTCAGGTTTTGCATGCGATCGTCGCCGACTTCGTAGCCACGCATGAGCCGATTGGCTCGAAGTCCCTGGTGGACCGGCACAACCTGGGCGTCTCCAGCGCGACCATCCGCAACGACATGGCAGTCCTGGAGGCCGAGGGCTACATCACCCAGCCACACACCAGCTCCGGGCGGGTGCCCACCGAGAAGGGCTACCGCGAGTTCGTCGACCGACTCGACGACGTCAAGCCGTTGTCGACGGCGGAGCGTCGCGCGATCCAGGGCTTTCTGGAATCCGGCGTGGACCTCGACGACGTGCTTCGTCGTGCGGTACGGCTGCTCGCCCAGCTGACCCGTCAGGTTGCCGTGGTGCAATATCCGACGCTGTCGACTTCGACCGTGCGCCACCTGGAAGTGATCGCGCTGACCCCGGCGCGGCTGCTGATGGTGGTCATCACCGACTCCGGCCGGGTGGACCAGCGGATCGTCGAACTCGGCGACGTCATCGACGATCACCAGCTGTCGCGGCTGCGCGAGATGCTCGGCCAGGCGCTGGTCGGCAAGCGGCTCGCCGCCGCCTCGGTCGCGGTAGCTGACTTGGCCGGAGGGCTCGCCGGCGGCGACGGCCTCGGCGACGCGGTAGGGCGTTCGGCGACAGTTTTGCTGGAATCGCTGGTCGAGCACACCGAGGAGCGGCTGCTGCTGGGCGGCACCGCCAACCTGACCCGCAACGCCGCCGACTTCGGTGGCTCACTGCGCTCCATCCTGGAAGCCCTCGAGGAGCAGGTCGTGGTGCTACGGTTGCTGGCCGCGCAACAGGAGGCCGGCAAGGTGACGGTACGCATCGGCCACGAAACGGAGGCCGAACAGATTGCGGGCACTTCGATGGTGTCCACCGCGTACGGCACCAGTGAAACCGTCTACGGCGGCATGGGCGTGCTGGGGCCCACCCGGATGGATTATCCGGGAACTATGGCGAGTGTCGCGGCGGTTGCCATGTATATCGGCGAAGTACTCGGTGCGCGATGACCGCGCACCGAACGGGTTTTTTGGACAGCCGCCGGCTCGGCGGCTAAGAGAGGTCAGACGTGGCACGCGACTATTACGGGCTGCTCGGCGTCAGCAAGGGCGCCAGCGATGCGGAGATCAAGCGCGCCTACCGCAAGTTGGCGCGTGAGCTGCATCCCGACGTCAACCCGGATCAGGCCGCACAGGCCAAATTTCAGGAGATCAGCGCCGCATACGAGGTGTTGAGCGATCCGGACAAACGCCGCATCGTCGACCTGGGTGGCGATCCACTCGAAAACGCCGGTGCGGGCAACGGCTTCGCTGGCTTCGGTGGTCTGGGTGATGTGTTCGAGGCGTTCTTCGGCGGCGGCTTCAGTGGAGGCGGCGGCGGACGTGGTCCGATAGGCCGGGTGCGTCCGGGTTCGGACTCGCTGTTGCGGATGCGGCTCGATCTGGAGGAGTGCGCAACCGGGGTTACCAAGCAGGTCACCGTCGACACCGCGGTGTTGTGCGACCGCTGCCAGGGCAAAGGCACTAACGGCGATTCGGCGCCCGTCCCGTGCGACACCTGCGGGGGTCGCGGCGAGGTGCAAAGTGTGCAGCGTTCGCTGCTCGGTCAGATGTTGACCTCGCGACCATGTCCCACCTGTCGCGGCGTGGGGGTGACCATTCCCGATCCCTGCTATCAGTGCATGGGCGACGGTCGGGTGCGCGCGCGTCGTGACATCACCGTCAAGATCCCGGCCGGGGTCGCCGAAGGCATGCGGGTCCGGCTTGCCGCCCAGGGCGAGGTGGGGCCCGGGGGAGGTCCGGCGGGCGACCTATACGTCGAGGTGCACGAGCAGTCCCACGACATCTTCGCCCGGCAGGGCGACGACTTGCACTGCACCGTCTCGGTGCCGATGGTCGACGCGGCGCTGGGCGCCACGGTCACCCTGGACGCGATCCTGGACGGCGCCAGCGACGTCGTCATTCCGCCCGGTACCCAGCCTGGCGCCACGATCACGCTGCGTGGCCGGGGGATGCCGCACCTACGCTCCAACACCCGGGGCGACCTGCATGTGCACGTGGAAGTGGTGGTTCCCACCCGGCTGGACCACAACGACGTCGAATTGCTGCGCGAGCTGAAGAATCGCCGCACCCGCGATGTGGCGGAGGTTCGCTCGGCACACGCCGGAGGCGGCGGGCTGTTCAGCAGGTTGCGCGAGACCTTCACCGGTCGTTAGCCGTTCGGCCCGCACATGGTGGCCACGCTGTTCTATGTCAATGCGTTGGCCGGCGCCGGCGCGCTGGTCGAGGTAGCCGGAGACGAAGGTTTCCACGCTGCCACCGTGCGACGAGTCCGGGTGGGAGAAGAGTTGGTGCTCGGTGACGGCGCGGGTTGCCTGGCCCGGTGCGTGGTCGAACATGCTGGGCGGGACGGTCTTCGGGCCCGTGTGCAGCAGCGGTGGACTGTCGCGCCGGCGCGGCCGAGGGTGACCGTGGTGCAGGCGTTGCCGAAGTCCGAGCGCTCTGAATTGGCCATCGAGTTGGCCACCGAGGCGGGTGCCGATGCGTTCCTGGCCTGGCAGGCGGCGCGGTGCGTGGCCAACTGGGAGGGTGCCCGCGTCGATAAGGGGCTGCGCCGGTGGCGGGCGGTGGCCCGCGCCGCGGCGCGCCAATCCCGTCGGGCTCACATTCCGCCGGTCGACGGCGTGGTGTCGACCAAGGCGTTGACCGCCCGGATTCGAGATCTGGTCGCCGCCGGCGGCGTGGTGGTCGCCTTGCATGAATCAGCTATCGAACCAATGGCGAACATTGCTGTGGCTCAATCTGATTCGGTGATGTTGGTGATCGGGCCGGAAGGCGGTATCGCGCCGGAGGAGATCGCCGCGCTGACCGAGGCGGGTGCCGTCGTGGGCCGGCTGGGCCCAACCGTGCTGCGCACCTCCACCGCGGCCGCTGTGGCGCTGGGAGCGCTGGGGGTGCTCACCTCCCGCTGGGATCACTCAGCCGACTGTGGATTCGACGACGCGACACCCCGGTGATGTGTCGTCGAATCCACAGTCGCGAGCGTAACTCGCTGACTCCGGCGCCGCTGAGCTGATCCAGTCCCCATGGTCGTCCGGCGAGTACTGAGGCCAGCTGTGCCGCGCCACCGGTCACCGTGAGCGCGCCCCAGCCGTGGGTCCAATCGACATCGGTGGCAGCAAGATTCAGGCCACGCGCCAGCGCTGCTGCAGGGACGAACGGATTCGGAACGCGCACTTGGGTATTCAGAACACAGGCGAGTGCTGCAACGTCAATCGCGGGCTTCCTACCGAGTGCAAACCCAATATCGAGCTCGTGAATGATGTGGTCGCCCAACAACAGCCGTCGGGGAAAGACCCGGCCGATGCCACGGGGACAGTGGATTAGGGCGGCGAATTCGTCGATCAGTTCCGTGGGATCGCGCTGCAGCGCTAATTCGGCGGCTAACGCCGCGTTGGCGCGATCGAACGAGCCGCGGTGCCTGAACATCCCCACTGCCAACTCGCTCACCGAGGACCGGTAGCCCAGCACCAGATGGGCCAGCACTTCGTGATTGGTCCACTGGGTGCACAGACTTGGTTGCGACCAGTCGTTCGCCGTCAGGCTCGCGGAGAAGTCGACGAATCGAATATCGTTGGCACGCAGCGGGTTATGCGACACTGAGATGCTCCTTGAGAAACGCGGTCTGATCGGCGAGCAGGTCGGCTAGCAGCGGCGGATGGTAGATCTGGAAATGGTCGCCGTCGTAGTGCCGCGCGGTGCCGCGTGGGGCACGGCGGGCGACATCCTCGGCGTGGCGCGGATCCATCAACGTCTCCCGGTCTGATATGCATACCAGCACCGGGGCGGTGATCCGGCGCGCCGCGCGCTTGGCGCTGGTGACGGCGATCTCGATGACATTCGATGCGGCGACGCGGTTGTCGAACGACCCCCCGGGGTCCACCGTCGAATCCCAGCCGGCTTGCGCCCCGGCCACCGTGACAGCCGCTACGCTGCCGGGCTGTCCGACGATGGGCACGTATCGGCGCTCCCGTCCGAAAGCGGCGCGAACGGCGTCCTCGAGGATCGCCGGCCCGATCCGTAGCAGCGCGACCGGGTCCATCCGTCGCAGCGTCGCCGGTCCGTCGACGATCGGACACTGCACCACCACCGCGGCGAGGTCAGGCCTTTGTGCGGCGACCCGCAGGACGTGCATCGCGCCCAGGCTGGTTCCCCACAGGGCCACGCGACCGGCATCGACGTCCGGCAGTTCGCGCACGAAATCCAGCGCTGCCGCGATGTCGCGACGATGTCGACGCAGGCTGAGCCGTTGTCGGGGGGTGCCGTCGGAGTCTCCGAGGTTGCGGTAGTCAAACGCCAGCGTTGCCATGCCGGCTGCTGCGAAATGTTGTTGGTAGCGCGACAGCGCCATGGTGTGGTTGGCGCCTAGTCCGTGCGCGAGGACGATCGCGGGGTGCGGCCCGACGCCAGGCGGCCGGGAGAGCCAGGCCGCGCAGCGAGTGGCCTGCGAAGTGAAGCTGGTAGCGGTGATAGTGCCCATGAATCCTCCAATACGTACGATGTACGTGTTGTACTATGCGTACGTTGTACGTGTCAACCGTTGGGAGGTTCGGGTGCGGGCGCGATTCACGGTTTCCGACATCGCCACAGCCGCGCTCGAGATCGTCGACCGGGACGGTCTGAGCGGGCTGAGCATGCGTTCGTTGGCCGGTTCCCTCGGCACCGGTCCCATGACGCTCTACAACTACGTCCGGGACCGCGGCGAACTCGAGGAGCTGGTTGCCGAGGCGGTCATCACGGAAGTGAAAGTGCCTGTTAAATCGGATAATTGGTGCAGCGACGTGCGGGCCATCGCACTGGCGATGTGGGAGACGCTACGTCGGCACCCCAACGCCATCCCACTGGTGTTGACCCGTCGCACCGTGTCGGCGTCGAGCTATCTCGCGGCGGACCGGTTGATCGCCGCTCTCACACGTGCGGGACTCGATGCCGAGGATCTGCTGGCCAGTTTCCGGGCGGTGCTCGGCCTGGTCATGGGCAGCGCGCAGGCGGAGCTCGCCGGCCCTTTGGCCGGTCCCGGGCGGGATCGCGAGCAGGTTGCCGTGGCAGCCCGAATCGGCCGACTGGCCGGCGAGGAACACCCGCACATCGCCGCCTTGTCCCAGGTCAGCCAGCAGTCCACGGCCGCGGCGGATTTTGAGCGCGGATTGAACATCCTGTTGGTGGGTATCGAATCGCTGGGAAGCGGTCAACGACCGGCGTTAGACTAAGTTGCCCCGTCCGATAGGCCAGAAAGCAGGCACCCGAAGGTCTTGGTAACCACGTGACGCCCCGCGAGACCCGCGCTGCTGAGTCTGCCCGGCCGGCTGACGCTCAGGTTCGCAGCAGCATCGATGTTCCACCCGACCTCGTCGTGGGCCTGCTGGGTTCGGCCGACGAGAATCTGCGGGCCTTGGAACGTGACCTCAGCGCAAAGCTGCATGTTCGCGGCAACACCATCAGCCTGTCCGGTGAGCCGGCTGACGTCGCGCTGGCCGAACGTGCAATCGCCGAACTGATCGCGATTGTGGACCGACGCCAGGCGCTGACGCCCGAAGGTGTGCGCCACAGCGTCGCGATGTTGGTCGGCACCGGCAACGAGTCACCCGCCGACGTCCTCACGCTCGACATCTTGTCCCGCCGCGGCAAGACGATTCGGCCCAAGACGCTCAACCAGAAGCATTACGTCGACGCAATCGACAACCACACCATCGTCTTCGGGATCGGCCCGGCCGGGACCGGCAAGACCTACCTTGCTATGGCCAAGGCCGTGCACGCGTTGCAGACCAAGCAGGTCACCCGCATCATCCTGACCCGTCCGGCGGTGGAAGCCGGTGAGCGCCTTGGCTTTCTGCCCGGCACACTCAGCGAGAAGATCGACCCGTACCTGCGGCCGCTGTATGACGCGCTCTACGACATGATGGATCCCGAGCTGATCCCCAAGCTGATGTCGGCCGGGGTGATCGAGGTGGCACCGCTGGCGTACATGCGCGGCAGGACGCTTAACGACGCGTTCATCGTTCTGGACGAGGCGCAGAACACCACCGCCGAGCAGATGAAGATGTTCCTCACCCGGCTGGGCTTCGGCTCCAAGATCGTCGTGACCGGTGACGTTACCCAGATCGATCTTCCCGGCGGCGCGCGATCGGGCCTGCGGGCCGCCGTCGACATCCTCGACGACATCGACGACATCCACATCGCCGAACTGACCAGCCAGGACGTGGTCCGCCACCGTCTGGTGGGGGAGATCGTCGACGCCTACGCGAGATACGAAGAACCCGGCGCGGGAATGAACCGAGCGGCTCGGCGGGCATCCGGCGGGCGCAATCGTCGATGATGAGTGCGTGAGCGTGTTATGAGCATCGAAGTATCCAACGAGTCGGGCATCGACGTCTCCGAAGTTGAACTGGTCAGCGTCGCGCGGTTCGTCATCGCCAGAATGGACGTCAACCCGGCCGCCGAGCTGTCGATGGTGCTGCTGGACACCGCGGCCATGGCGGATCTGCACATGAGGTGGATGGACCTGCCGGGGCCGACCGACGTGATGAGCTTCCCGATGGACGAGCTCGAACCTGGCGGGCGCCCCGACGCGCCCGAACCCGGGCCGGCCATGCTGGGTGACATCGTGTTGTGCCCGGAATTCGCCGCCAAACAGGCTGCCGCAGCAGGCCACAGCCTTGGACATGAACTCGCGCTGCTCACCGTCCACGGCGTCCTGCACCTGCTCGGCTACGACCACGGGGAACCCGACGAGGAGCGGGAGATGTTCGCGCTGCAGGACCGGCTTCTCGCGGAGTGGGTGGCCGAACAGGTCGAGGCCTACCAGCAGGACCGGCAGGAAGAGCGCGACCGCCGATTGTTGGACAAGTCAAGGTATTTCGACAATTGAGCGGCCTTTCCCAGCTGCTCGGTGCGATCGTGTTGGTGGCTCTGGGTGGGTGCTTCGCGATGGTCGACGCCGCTGTCAGCACGGTGTCGCTGGCGCGGGTCCAGGAACTGGTGCGCGACGAACGCCCCGGTGCGCAGTCGCTGCTAAAAGTCATGACCGACCGTCCCCGCTACATCAATTTGGTAGTACTGCTGCGCATCGTGTGCGAGATCACGGCAACCGCGCTACTGGTGGTTTATTTCCAGTTCGGCCACAGTCTGGGTTGGGGGCTGTTCTACGCGTCGGCGATCATGGTGGTCACTAGCTTCGTCGTGATTGGTGTCGGCCCACGCACTCTCGGGCGCCAGCACGCGTACTCCATTTCGCTGGCAACTGCCCTTCCGCTGCAAGTGATTTCGTGGCTCTTGATGCCGATCAGCCGGGTGCTGGTGCTGCTCGGCAATGCGCTGACCCCCGGCCGCGGTTTCCGCAACGGGCCGTTCGCCTCTGAAATTGAACTGCGCGAAGTCGTCGACCTGGCCCAGCAGCGCGGCGTGGTCGCCGCCGATGAACGCCGGATGATCGAATCGGTCTTCGAACTCGGCGACACCCCAGCCCGTGAGGTGATGGTGCCCCGTACCGAGATGGTGTGGATCGAAGGCGACAAATCAGCCGGTCAGGCGATCGCCTTAGCAGTGCGAAGCGGACATTCCCGCCTGCCGGTGATCGGCGAGAACGTCGACGATGTCCTGGGTGTGGTCTACCTCAAAGATCTTGTGCAACAGGCATTCTTCTCCATCGACAGCGGCCGCGACGTTTTGGTGTACAAAGTCATGCGTCCGGCGGTATTCGTGCCGGACTCCAAGCCGCTAGACGCCCTGCTGCGCGAGATGCAACGCGACCGCATTCACCTGGTGCTGCTGGTCGACGAGTACGGTGCCATAGCCGGGTTGGTGAGCATCGAGGACGTGCTCGAGGAGATCGTCGGTGAAATCGCCGACGAGTACGACGAGGCCGAAACGGCCCCCGTGGAAGAACTAGGGGACAACCGGTTTCGGGTGTCAGCCCGGTTGCCCATCGAAGACGTCGGCGAGCTGTACGGCGTGCAGTTCGACGACGACCTCGACGTCGACACGGTGGGTGGCCTGTTGGCGCTGGAACTCGGGCGGGTCCCGTTGCCCGGTGCCGAGGTGGTCTCGCACGGGTTGCGGTTGCACGCCGAAGGCGGTCGCGATCACCGGGGCCGGGTCCGGATCGGCACCGTACTGCTGAGCCCGGCCGAAACCGAGGAGGGCAAGTGACACTGGGCGGAGGATGGTGAGTGAGTGAGTTCCGTTCGGGCTTCGTGTGTTTGGTGGGTAGGCCCAATACCGGCAAGTCGACCCTGACCAACGCGCTGGTCGGCGCCAAGGTTGCCATCACTTCGATGCGCCCGCAGACCACCCGGCACACCATCCGCGGCATTGTGCATCGGGAGAACTTTCAGATCATCTTGGTCGATACCCCGGGCCTGCACCGGCCGCGAACTCTGTTGGGAAAGCGCCTCAACGACCTGGTCCGCGGCACTTATACCGAGGTGGACGTCATCGGGTTGTGCATCCCGGCGGACGAGGCGATCGGTCCTGGTGATCGCTGGATCGTCGAACAGATCGCTTCGGTGGCCCCGCGGACCACGCTGGTGGCCATTGTGACCAAGATCGACAAAGTGCCCAAGGAGCGGGTCGCCGCGCAATTAGTCGCAGTGAGCGAGCTGGTCCCGAATGCGGCCGAAATCGTCCCGGTGTCAGCGGTTTCCGGGGCGCAGGTCGACGTCTTGATCGATGTACTGGCCGCGTCGCTGCCACCGGGCCCCGCCTATTACCCCGACGGCGAGCTGACCGACGAACCCGAGGAGGTGCTGATGGGCGAGCTGATCCGCGAGGCCGCACTCGAGGGTGTTCGCGACGAGCTGCCGCATTCGCTGGCGGTGGTGATCGACGAGGTCACTCCTCGCGAGGATCGCGACGACCTGATCGACGTGCACGCAGTGCTCTATGTCGAACGGGACAGTCAGAAGGGCATCGTGATCGGCAAGGGCGGCGCTCGGCTGCGCGAAGTGGGCAGCGCCGCACGCACTCAGATCGAAAAGCTGCTCGGCACCAAGGTGTACCTGGACTTACGCGTCAAGGTCGCCAAGAACTGGCAACGTGACCCCAAACAGCTCGGCCGCCTAGGCTTCTAGGCTGTTTGTCGCGTGCCCGTCACCACCGAGCGTGGTAGCCGGCCGGCACGGGAATATCCATTCATCACATCGCCGTCGAACACCACGTCGAAATCCAGATTGAGCCGCATTGGCTTGCGTACCGATTGCCGCCAGGTCAGCCGGGCGCAGTCGTCGGCACTCCTAATATCGTGCAAGGCAACGGTTTCCGCCTTATATGTGGCGGTGCCCGTCAGGCCCGAGGGTCCTTCGGCGAAAACGTACCGTACCGCCAATGTGCCGATCGGCGTCTTGATCGCCACGTCCCAGCCGCCACAAAATCTCGACTCAGAGCTCACTCAGACCTCCTGCGGTTCCCGGCCGGTGTCGCGCCACACGACGCCTCGGCGCTCGTATTCGAATAGTTCTTCAACGGCATGCGCGATCCGCGGGCCGTACCAGCGGTCCAACAGGTGCAGTCCGAGGTCCAGGCCCGATGTCACCCCGCCAGCGGTGACCAGGTCGCCGTCGTCCACTACCCGAGCGGCCACCGCCTTGACGCCGGATGCGTCCAGCAGGTCCAGGCCCAGGTGATGGGTCACCGCGTGGCGCCCCTCAATGAGGCCTGTCATCGCCATGATCACTGAACCGCCGCAAACTGCCGCTACCGTAATTTCCGGATTGTCGAATGCCTTGGCCAGCAACGGCGAAAGCTCCGTCTGTGCTGCGCGGGCCAGTAGTACGGGAATAGTCTCGACGCCGTCGTCGGGGTCACCGGCGATCGGTCCGCTCGCCCCGGGCACCAGCACACAGCCGCTGTCCGCCGGATCGAGGGCCGCGGTGGCGGCCAGGGCCAAACCGCGAGTGCCACTGGTCACGCTGCGGGCGCCCTCCGCCGCCACCAGCGACACTTCCAGGTCGCCTCCCACAAATTCGCTTCCGGCGGAAAGTATTTCAAATGGGGCGACGACGTCGAGCGGGTCGAACCCGTCGTAAAGCACTATCTGCGCACGCATTCCACACATGGTGGTCGGTGCATCGGTATTCGACTAGTGGCCGGATAGACATGATGCGCGGGTATATTGCCAATGCATGCACGCGATCGCCGTCTTGGCCGAGTCCGACGTCATCGCGTTCGACCTCGCCATCGCGATCGAGACATTCGGCCGGGTCCGGCTGGCCAGCGGCGATCCCGGCTATCGCGTGCGGGTGTGCGGCGTCGAGTCCGTCGTGGCGGCCGGGCCGATCAGCATCACCACCGAGTTCGGTCTGGACGAGCTCGGCCGGGCCGACACCATCGTGGTGCCCGGACGCAACGATGTCACCACCGGAGTTCGCGAAGACGTAGTCGCGGCACTGACGACCGCACATCAGAACGGAACACGAATAGCTTCTATCTGCAGCGGCGCGTTCACCCTGGCCGCCGCGGGGATCCTGGACGGCAAGCGAGCGACCACCCACTGGATGGCTGCCGAGTACTTCGCCGCCGCCTATCCGGCCGTACGTCTGGACGCCGATGCGCTGTACGTCGACGAAGGTCAGATCCTCACCTCGGCCGGTGCGACGGCGGGCATGGACCTGTGCCTGCACATGGTCGCCCGCGACTACGGCTCGGCCGTGGCCGCGGACGCGGCGCGCATGGCGGTCGCCCCGCTGTACCGCACTGGCGGCCAGGCGCAGTTCATCGTCCGCAACCGTCGCGCAGCCAACACTGAACTCGATGCGGTGCTGGCCTGGATGCTGCGCAACGTTGATCAGCCGTTGACCCTGGCCGACGTCGCACGGCACGCCTCCACCAGCGTGCGGACGCTGAACCGTAGTTTCCGCCGTGAGACCGGACAAACGCCCATGCAGTGGCTTTGCGGTGTGCGCATCCGGCAGGCCCAGGAACTCCTGGAAGCGACGGGCGACAGCATCGAAAGCATCTCGCGCCGAGTCGGTTTCGCGTCTGCGGCGAATTTCCGTGAACAGTTCCGGCGGGTGGTCGGTGTGTCGCCGCAGAGCTATCGCGGCACCTTTCGCGAAGCGTCCCGCCGCTAGCGCTTTTTCGGTGACGGCCCAGTGGGCACGCTGTGAATCGGCGGCGAACTGTTCCCGGTGATCCACCAGGGTTGCGGTTGCTTGGATGCCCACCCGCTGACGGCCTCCAATTCGGCGGCCAGTGAGATCAGCATGCCTTCGCTGTTAGCTGGTCCCATCAACTGCACACCGATGGGCAACCCGTCGGAGGTGAAACCGGCCGGCACATTGATCGCAGGCCAGCCGAGCACGTTCCACGGCCAGGTGTACGGGCAGGCGGCAATGATGGCACGGTCGGTGCCCAGGCTGCTCAACCGGTCGAAGGCGCGGGCCTGCGGCGGCGGCTGAGCGGTGGTCGGTGCCAGCACCACATCGACAATGTTGAAAATTGATCCCACCCGGCGCTGGTCGGTGGCCTGGTGGCGGCGGGCGGTGCGCAGCGTGGCCTGCGACAGCATGTGGCCGGTGCGCATGTTGGACAGCGTGCGAGGGTCCCAGTTGACGCCGTCGCCCATCCGCTCCTGCCACGCCCACAATGCGGAGGTGGATCTGGCTAGGAAATCCCAGGAAAGTCTCATCCCGTAGTCCGGGTTTCCCTTGACGACGGTGTGACCGAGCAACTCGAGTTGCTCGCCCACCTGCTGGATTGCGGCCAGGATCTCGGGATGCAATTTGGCCCGGAAGAAGGTGTATGGAGCCCGCGTGGACAGCGCAATTCGCAGCGGGCCGGGCGCGATGCCCACGTATTCGGACGCGGTAAGTGGTGGCGGCTTGTGTAGGTCGCCGTCGACGTTCCCGGACGCCGCGTCCAGGACCAGTGCGGCGTCGGCCACGGTGCGCGCCAGCACGCCGTTGACGGTCAGGCCGTTGAACGATTCGGGATCGGGCCAGGTGGAGATGCGGCCGCGCTGAGGCTTGATGCCCACCAAGTGCGTCCACGCTGCCGGGATACGAACGCTGCCGGCGCCGTCGGAGCCGATGGCGGCGGTCACCAGTCCCGCGGCCACCGCGGCCGCGCTACCCCCCGAAGACCCGCCCGGGGTGTGCCGGCGAGACCACGGATTTCGGGTGTGTCCGAATCCTGGCCCGCTGGTGAACGGCCACTGGCCGAGTTCGCAGGTGTTGGTCTTGCCGACGATCACCGCGCCGGCCGCCTTGAGCCGGCGCACCACCTCGCTGTCCTGAGCGGCGGGCCGGACATACCCGTCGGTCCCATAGGCGGTCGGCACTCCGGCGACATCGACGTCATCCTTGACTGCGATCGGGATGCCCAGCAGGGGTGCGGTATCCCCGGCGGCCCGGCGTCGGTCGGCAGCGGCCGCATCGGCCAACGCGGATTCGGTGAGCACCACCCGGAAGGCGTTCAAGGTGGACTGGCTCACATCGATGGCGTGCAGCGACCGCTGCGTCAGCTCGGCAGACGTCACCTTCCGGGTAGCCAGCTGGTACAGCAGGTCGGTCAAGGTGGGCAAGCGCTGCTGGCCGGAGCCGAAAACGGCCCCAGAACCAGACCCAGAAGCGCCAACCACGGGGTACGAGACTAATCGGCGCGGATACCGAGGATGTCGCGGCGGGGTGCAAAACTATGGTGATGCGGCTATATCGAGACCGGGCTGTTGTGCTGCGCCAGCACAAGCTCGGCGAAGCCGACCGGATCGTTACCCTGTTGACCCGCGATCACGGGCTGGTGCGCGCAGTGGCCAAAGGCGTACGCCGCACCCGCAGCAAATTCGGTGCCCGGCTGGAGCCGTTTGCGCACATCGACGCCCAGCTGCACCCGGGCCGCAACCTCGACATCGTCACCCAGGTCGTTTCGATCGACGCGTTCGCCACCGACATCGTCAGCGACTACGGCCGCTATACCTGCGGGTGCGCGATGCTGGAAACCGCCGAGCGGCTGGCCGGCGAGGAGCGGGCGCCCGCCCCGGCGCTGCACAAGCTCACCGTCAGTGCGCTGCGGGCGGTGGCCGACGGGCGCCGGCCCCGCGATCTGCTGTTGGACGCGTACCTGTTGCGCGCCATGGCCACCGCCGGATGGGCGCCGGCGCTGACCGAATGTGCCCGCTGCGCCACACCCGGACCACACCGGGCGTTCCACATCGCCGCCGGCGGCAGCGTCTGCCCGCACTGTCGGCCGGCCGGTGCGACGACACCGCCGTTGGGCGTACTGGACCTGATGTCGGCCCTGCACGACGGTGACTGGGAAAGCGCCGAGCGCTCACCGCAGGCGCACCGCAGCCACGTCAGTGGACTGGTGGCCGCGCACCTGCAATGGCATCTGGAACGGCAGCTGAAAACGCTGCCGCTGGTGGAGCGGAACTACCAGGCCGATCGCACCCTGGCCGACCGCCGCGCCGCGCTGATCGGGCAGGATAGCGAGTGTGGCTAAAAAGGCCGAGCGAAAGCTGAGGTCCGCCGACTTCCCGCAGCTGTCCCCGGCGCCGCACGACTATCCGACGTTTCCCGACACCTCGACATGGCCAGTTGTCTTCCCGCCGCTGCCGCCGTCGCGGGACGGGGGACCGCGACGGCCGCCGCAGCACACTTCGAAGGCCGTCGCGCCCAGGATCCCGGCGGCCCAGTTGCCTAACCACGTCGCGATCGTGATGGACGGCAACGGCCGCTGGGCCACCCAACGCGGCCTCAGCCGGACCGAGGGCCACAAGATGGGCGAAGCGGTGGTGATCGACATCGTCTGCGGTGCAATCGAACTCGGGATCAAGTGGCTCAGCCTTTATGCGTTCTCCACGGAGAACTGGAAGCGCTCACCCGAGGAGGTCCGCTTCCTGATGGGCTTCAACCGGGACGTGGTCCGCACGCGCCGGGTGAACCTCAACGACATCGGGGTCCGGATCCGGTGGGTCGGTTCCCGACCGCGCCTGTGGCGCAGCGTAATCAACGAACTGGCGATCGCGGAGGAGATGACCGCCCGCAACGACGTCATCACCGTCAACTATTGCGTCAACTACGGTGGCCGCGCTGAGATAGCTGAGGCCACTCGCCGGATCGCCGACGAGGTCGCGGCCGGACGGCTCAACCCACACCGCATCACCGAGGCCACCATCTCCCGCTACCTACAGCGGCCTGATATTCCCGATGTCGACCTTTTCCTGCGCACGTCGGGGGAACATCGGTCCAGCAACTTCATGTTGTGGCAAGCGGCGTACGCCGAGTTTGTTTTCCAGGACAAGTTGTGGCCGGACTACGACCGCCGCGATCTGTGGGCGGCCTGCGAGGAATACGCCTCGCGTAATCGACGATTCGGGAGCGCTTAGATGTCATCCCTGCAGCAGCGACTCACACCGCTACTCAGCGAGGTACTGCCCGTGGCGGAGGAGGCCGATGGCGCGATCACCGTCCGGCACAACGGAACGTTCGCCTCGCTACGAGTCGTGAACATCGTCGAGGACCTCGACATGGTGTCACTGACCCAGGTGATCGCCTGGGACGTGCCGCTAACCAGGAAAGTCACCGACCAGGTGGCCCGTCAGGGGCGCGATCTCAACTTCGGCTCGGTGAGCGTGCTGGCGAAGGACCTGGGCAAGAAGAAAGCCGGGGACGTGATGCTGCGGTACAACTTTCCCGGTGCCGGCCTGACTGACGACGCGCTGCGCACGCTCATCCTGCTGGTACTCGACAGCGGCGCGCGGATTCGCACTGAACTGCTCGGCTAGCGCTGTGGTCAGGCGCGGCAGTCGGAGCAGGTGCCGAAAATCTCGATCGTGTGGCTGACGTCCGAGTAACCGTACTTGCTGGCGACTTCGGCGGCCCACTCCTCTACTTCGTGGTCGCCCACCTCGATGGTGGAGCCGCAGCCGCGGCACACCAGGTGGTGGTGATGGTGATCCGAACATCGGCGATAGACCGATTCGCCGGTGTCGGTACGCAGCGTGTCCACCAGGCCGGCGGTCGCCATCGACTGCAGGGTGCGGTAGACCGTCGTCAAACCGATGTTCTCGCCACGGCGTCGCAACTCATCGTGCAATTCCTGCGCGGAGCGGAACTCCTCGAGGGTCTCCAACAGTGTCGAGATGGCCGCTCGTTGGCGGGTGGAACGGACGCTCGTCCCGGTCATGGGTTGTCCTCGCTCGCGTGCGCCACCGCGTCGACCACGATGTGCGCCAGGTGATGGTCGGCGAGCCGGTAGAGCACCTCGCGACCGGACCGTTCGCCGGACACCACACCGGCCGCCTTCAGGATCTTCAAGTGCTGGCTGACCAGCGGCTGCGGCACCCCGAGCGCATCCACCAATTCGTGGACGCAGCGCTGGGATTCGCGGAGTTGCAACACAATGGCGATCCGGACCGGCGCGGCCAGTGCGCGCAGCAGTTCACCGGCGGCATCAAGGATTTCCCGCGCTGGCGGAGTCGGGTAGGCGGCGCGCGGCGTGAAAGCGTCGACCAGGTGCTCGTGCGGGCCGACCAGGTCGTCGTCGGCGGAAGGGGGCGCAGGCGTCCAGGGCGACGTCACCGTGTGCGGTCACCACCTCTTGAAGTACTAAGCAATCGATTGCACCTGATTAGCCTCGGACCCACCTCTCGACACCCCGCGGCTGCTCTCCACTGTCACATGCATGATGATGCATGTCAAAGACCGGTGCAACGGTCGCTACCATGACTGATGTTTTGCGGGCAGCCCATCGGCCCCCGCGTCTGGCTGATTCTCCGAAGGGAGCCCACGCCCCGTGGCGTCTGTAATCGACACCGTAGTCAACCTGGCCAAACGGCGCGGCTTCGTCTTCCCCGCCGGGGAGATTTACGGTGGCACCAAATCAGCGTGGGACTACGGTCCGCTGGGCGTGGAACTGAAGGAGAACATCAAACGTCAGTGGTGGCGAGCCATTGTCACCGGTCGCGACGACGTGGTGGGTCTGGATTCGTCGATCATCCTCCCGCGCGAGGTGTGGGTGGCATCCGGCCACGTCGAGGTCTTCCACGACCCGTTGGTGGAGTGCCTGAACTGTCACAAGCGGCACCGGCAGGACCACATGCAGGAGGCCTACGCCCTCAAGAAAGGCGGTCAGCCCGAGGACGTCCCGATGACAGAGATCGTCTGCCCGGACTGTGGCACCAAGGGTCAGTGGACCGAACCGCGCGAGTTCAACATGATGCTCAAGACCTACCTCGGGCCGATCGAGACCGAAGAGGGTCTGCACTATCTGCGTCCAGAGACCGCGCAGGGCATCTTCGTCAACTTCGCCAATGTGGTGACGACGTCCCGCAAAAAGCCGCCGTTCGGGATCGGGCAGATCGGCAAGAGCTTCCGCAATGAGATCACCCCGGGCAACTTCATCTTCCGTACGCGGGAGTTCGAGCAGATGGAGATGGAGTTCTTCGTCGAGCCGTCGACGGCCAGGGAGTGGCATCAGTACTGGATCGACACCAGGCGACAGTGGTACATCGACCTCGGCATCGACCCAGAGAACCTACGACTGTATGAGCACCCCAAAGAGAAGCTGTCGCACTACTCCGACCGCACCGTGGACATCGAGTACAAATTCGGCTTCGCCGGCAACCCGTGGGGCGAACTGGAAGGCGTCGCGAACCGAACCGACTTCGACCTCTCGACGCACAGCAAGCATTCCGGGACCGAGCTCTCCTTCTACGACCAGGGCAGCGACACCCGCTACACGCCGTACGTGATCGAACCGGCGGCCGGCCTGACCCGCTCGTTCATGGCGTTTCTGATTGACGCCTACACCGAAGACGAGGCGCCGAACGCCAAAGGCGGCATGGACAAGCGCACGGTGCTGCGGATCGATCCGCGGCTGGCGCCGGTCAAGGCCGCGGTGTTGCCGCTGTCGCGGCACGCCGATCTGAGCCCCAAGGCCCGCGACCTGGCCGCCGAACTGCGCAAATCTTGGAACATCGAATTCGACGACGCTGGCGCCATCGGCCGGCGCTACCGCCGCCAGGACGAGATCGGCACGCCGTACTGCGTGACCGTCGACTTCGAGTCACTCGACGACAACGCCGTCACGATTCGCGAACGGGACGCGATGAGCCAGGAGCGGGTCGCGATGGACAGTGTCGCGGACTATCTCGCTGTGCGTCTCAAAGGCAGCTGAGCCGCACTTTCGTCGCCCACATCGCGCCGCGGCGAGCCCGGTCCCTCTGGCCAGTGCTGGCTGGCCGCGACCAGCCGCGCGTCGCGGGTGAAATCCGGGATTTTGATTCCAGGGGCGCTTAGGGTCGCTACTTGGTTCCGGGTTGCTCGATCAGGCGCCCCGTCCGCGGCTTGCGGATCTCGGTAACAGCCGGGTGCGCGGTTGCGAATAGTTGGCCAAAGGAGTGGCGTTTCGATGAATTTCGTGGTGTTGCCGCCGGAGATCAATTCGTTGCGGCTGTTTTCTGGTGCGGGGTCGGCGCCGATGTTGGCGGCGGCGGCGGCGTGGTCGGGGTTGGCTGAGGAGTTGGGGTCGGCGGCGGATTCGTTTGTGGCGGTGGCGTCGGGTTTGGCGGGGGGTGCTGGCAGTGCGTGGCAGGGTGCGGCGGCTGAGGCGATGAGGGCTGCGGCGTTGCCGTATGCGGGGTGGTTGTCGGCGGCGTCGGCGCGGGCGGCGGGGGCGGCGGTGTCGGCGCAGGCGGTGGCGGGTGCGTTTGAGGCGGCGTTGTCGGCGACGGTGCATCCGTTGGTGGTGGCGGCGAATCGGGATGCGTTTGTGCAGTTGGTGGTCTCGAATGTGTTGGGTCAGAATGCGCCGGCGATTGCGGCTGCTGAGAGTGTGTATGAGCAGTTCTGGGCTGCTGATGTGGCGGCGATGGTGGGGTATCACGGTGGGGCGTCGGCGGCGGCTGCGGCGTTGTCGTCCTGGCAGGAGGCTTTGACAGGCCTGCAAGGTCTGCCGGGAGCGCTAGGCGCTCAGCTCGCAAACGCCGCGGCCGCCCCGGCCGCGGCGGCCGCGGGGCTCAGCGACCTCGTCCTGAACTTCGGCTCGGGCAATATCGGCTCCCTCAATATCGGCAGCGGCAACATCGGGGATCTCAATTTCCTGGGCAGCGGCAATATCGGCAGCTGGAACCTGGGCAGCGGCAACATCGGCAGCTTCAACCTAAGCAGCGGAAACATTGGGACCGGCAACTTCGGAATCGGCAACACCGGCGACTTCAACCTGGGCAGCGGCAACTTCGGCTCCGGAAACCTGGGTAGCGGCAACATCGGCAGCCTCAACCTGGGCAGCGGCAACTTCGGCACTATCAACATCGGCAGCGGAAACATCGGTGATCTGTCCTTGGGCAGCGGGAACATCGGCGGCTTCACCCTGGGCAGCGGTAACAACGGTGGTAACAACATCGGCTTCGGCAATTTGGGGTCCGGCAACATCGGTTTCGGGAACTCCGGCAACAACAACATCGGATTCGGGCTCACCGGCGACAACCAGCGCGGTTTCGGGGCATTGAACACCGGGACCGGCAATTTCGGACTGTTCAACTCGGGCAACAACAACATCGGCTTCTTCAACTCCGGCGACGGCAACGTCGGCTTCTTCAACTCCGGAAACGGCAACACCGGGTTCGGCAACGCCGGCAACTTCAACACCGGCTTCTGGCACGCCGGCAATTCCAATACCGGCATTGGAAGTGCCGGGAACTCCAACTTTGGACTGGGCGACGGCGGCAGCTACAACTCCGGTAGTTTCAACGCAGGTTGGAGCAACACCGGCTTCGGGAATGCCGGCGCCGGAAACACCGGATTCTTGAACGCGGGGAATTCGAACACCGGCGTCTTCAACGGCGGTAGTTACAACACGGGCCTCTTCAACGGCGGCGACATCAATACTGGCGGCTTCAACGGCGGCAACCTCAACACCGGATTCCTCAGCGCCGTCAGTCAACCGGTCGCGAACTCCGGTTTCGGCAACGTCGGTACGAACAACTCGGGATGGGGCCACAGCGACCCCAACGGCAGCTACAACTCTGGATACAACAACTTCGGCATCGGCAACTCCGGCTTCTCCAACAGCGGTCCGGCTCTGCTCGCCGGGTATAACTCCGGCTTCGGCAACATCGGCACGAACAATGCCGGCTTCTCAAACAACGGCAACTTTTCGGCGGGCTACTCCAACACCGGCAACAACACCTCCGGCATCTCGAACTCCGGTAACGACAGCTCCGGTGGATTCAACACCGGCTCGGGACTTTCCGGCTTCTTCCGCTGACCGCACTTTCCTGAAGGGCGTTTCGATGAATTTCGTGGTGTTGCCGCCGGAGATCAATTCGTTGCGGCTGTTTTCTGGTGCGGGGTCGGCGCCGATGTTGGCGGCGGCGGCGGCGTGGTCGGGGTTGGCTGAGGAGTTGGGGTCGGCGGCGGATTCGTTTGTGGCGGTGGCGTCGGGTTTGGCGGGGGGTGCTGGCAGTGCGTGGCAGGGTGCGGCGGCTGAGGCGATGAGGGCTGCGGCGTTGCCGTATGCGGGGTGGTTGTCGGCGGCGTCGGCGCGGGCGGCGGGGGCGGCGGTGTCGGCGCAGGCGGTGGCGGGTGCGTTTGAGGCGGCGTTGTCGGCGACGGTGCATCCGTTGGTGGTGGCGGCGAATCGGGATGCGTTTGTGCAGTTGGTGGTCTCGAATGTGTTGGGTCAGAATGCGCCGGCGATTGCGGCTGCTGAGAGTGTGTATGAGCAGTTCTGGGCTGCTGATGTGGCGGCGATGGTGGGGTATCACGGTGGGGCGTCGGCGGCGGCTGCGGCGTTGTCGTCCTGGCAGGAGGCCTTGTCAGGTATCAACCTCGGACTCGGAAACATCGGTTCGCTCAACGTCGGCAGCGGCAATATCGGCAACAGCAACCTGGGCAGCGGCAATATCGGCAGCAGCAACCTGGGCAGCGGCAACATCGGGAGCAGCAACCTAGGCAGCGGCAATCGGGGTAATACCAACCTGGGCAGCGGCAATAGCGGCAATTTCAACGTCGGCAGCGGCAACTTCGGCGGCCAAAACCTGGGCAGCGGCAACATCGGCAACACGAATCTCGGCAGCGGCAACATCGGCAACACCAACGTCGGCGGCGGCAATATCGGCAACACCAATTTCGGTAGTGGCAATACCGGTAACAGCAACCTGGGCAGCGGCAACGCCGGCAGTAACAACATCGGCTTCGGTAACACCGGCACCGGCAACGTTGGCTTCGGGAACTCCGGCAACAACAACTTCGGCTTTGGGCTTACGGGCGACAACCAGGTCGGGTTCGGCGCGTTGAACACTGGGACCGGCAACATCGGGTTATTCAACTCGGGTAACAACAACATCGGGTTCTTCAACTCCGGCGACGGCAACGTCGGCTTGTTCAACTCCGGCGTCGGAAACACCGGCTTCGGCAACGCGGGCAGCGTCAACACCGGATTCTGGAATGGCGGCAGCACGAACACCGGTGCGGCCAACGCGGGTGCTGGCAATTTCGGCTTTTTCGACTCGGGCAACTTCAATGCGGGCAGCTTTAACTCCGGCGATTCCAACACCAGCTTCGGTAACGCCGGTGACGTGAACACCGGTTTCCTCAATGCCGGTGATGTCAATTCCGGCTTCGGTAACGCGGGCGATGTCAACACCGGTCTGGTCAATGCCGGCAACACCAACACCGGCGCGTTCAACGCTGGCGGCTTGAACACCGGGTTCTTTAGTGCGGCAACGCAAGGTGGGCCAAACTCGGGCTTCTTCAATGCTGGGACGGGCAATTCGGGCTTCGGTCATCTTGATTCGACGAGCTCCGGCAACTCCGGCTTGCAGAATTCTGGGATCGGCAACTCTGGCTACGTCAATACCAGCACGGTGACCGCCCCCGGCGGCAACTCGGGCATTCTCAACACCGGATACTTCAACGCCGGTGTCTACAATGCCTCGAACCGCAACGCGGGCTTCTTTATCGCGGGATATCTGACGTCGGGAATCTTCAACTCCGGGATCGGCAGCTCCGGCATCCTCGTTGCGGGCAACGCGCAGTCGGGAGTCCTCAAGGGCTTGTTCTAGAAGCGTGTTCCATTCCGAGTTCGGAGAACATAACTCCCAATCCCATGCCCCCGGCATTCGAACAACGATGCGAATTGTTGTCCGGTCGCGGCCGGTGCCCGGGCCAGTTAACGACAGACTCGTCGAATTAACCGAAAAATCTGATGAAAACCAGGATTATCGCCGGAATCTGCCTTACGATCCGGCCGTGGACTGGCTCTCGTGACGGGTCCGCCACATCCGGGTTGGCGCCGTTGACGCGGCTGGTGGGTTGGGGTTGTTGATGATTTTGGATTTTGCGTGGTTGCCGCCGGAGATTAATTCGGCGCGGATTTTTGCTGGTGCGGGGTCGGGTCCGTTGCATGTGGCGGCGGCGGCTTGGGAGAGTTTGGCGGCGGATTTGTCGGCGTCGGCGAGTTCGTTTGATTCGGTGATTGTGGGGTTGGCGGGTGGGCCGTGGTCGGGTCCGGCGTCGGCGTCGATGGTGGCTGCGGCGACTCCGTATGTGGGGTGGTTGAGTGCGGCGGCGGCGCAGGCGGGGGCGGCGGCGGGTCAGGCGCGGGCGGCGGCGTCGTCGTTTGAGGCGGCGTTGACGGCGACGGTGCATCCGTTGGCGGTGGAGGCTAATCGGGTGTCGTTGGCGACGTTGGTGGCGACGAATTTTTTGGGGTTGAATACGCCGGCGATTTTTGCGACTGAGTTCGATTATGTGGAGATGTGGGCTCAGGATGTGGCGGCGATGCTGGGGTATCACTCGGGTGCGACGGCGGTGGCGGAGAGTTTGATGCCGTTCAGCATGCCGCCGGTGGATTTGGCGGGTTTGGTTGCCACGGTCAACGGCAATGTTGCCGGGCTGGCTACTTCGGCCACCGCCGCACTGAGCCCGATCGCTGAGCAGGTCACCGCGGGCGCCGCGACACTGATCGCCGGTGTGCAGTCGGTGGCCTCCGGGGCTCCCGTCTCGATGCTGATGCAAGTCGCTCAGGCCGGAGCGATGCCGGCGAGCATGATGCTGGGTCCGCTGATGCAATTGGGGCAGACCGCCAACGTCGGTGCCGCCGGATTGACCGGCGCCGCCGAAGGATTGGCCGACGTCCCCAAGTTCGTCGGGGAAACGACGCCGGCGCTGGGCGGGATGGGCGGCGGGGCCGGCCTGGGTGCCGGCATGGCGGGAGGCCTGGGCAACGCGCGACTGGTCGGCGCGCTGTCGGTGCCGCCGACCTGGGAGGGTTCGGTACCCAAGGGAATGGCCAGCTCGGCGATGGCGGGATTGGGCGGAATGCCCAGCGCCGCGGCGATGGCGCAGCCTGCCGGTGGCTCCGGTATGGGGATGATGCCGATGCCGATGGGCGCGGGCGGTGGCGCCGGAGCGGGCATGCCCGGCGGCATGATGGGCCGCGGCGGCGCGAGTCCGCAGCCCGTGCAGAACCGGCCGAGCGTGATCCCGAGGACCGGCGTCGGATAGCGCCACAATTCCTGCAGGGAGCACCTGCGGGTCCCGAATATGATGGACGAGTAGCTATCTCGGTTCGTGATCGGCTACCGGGTGTTGGGCCAATTTGGCGAAAGCCCGGATTTTCGGATCGGTCTGTCTTACGATCCGGCCGTGGGCTGGTGCGTGTCGGGTCGTAGTGGCAAGGCTTTGTTGGCGCCGTTGACGCGGCTGGTGGGTTGGGGTTGTTGATGATTTTGGATTTTGCGTGGTTGCCGCCGGAGATTAATTCGGCGCGGATTTTTGCTGGTGCGGGGTCGGGTCCGTTGCATGTGGCGGCGGCGGCTTGGGAGAGTTTGGCGGCGGATTTGTCGGCGTCGGCGAGTTCGTTTGATTCGGTGATTGTGGGGTTGGCGGGTGGGCCGTGGTCGGGTCCGGCGTCGGCGTCGATGGTGGCTGCGGCGACTCCGTATGTGGGGTGGTTGAGTGCGGCGGCGGCGCAGGCGGGGGCGGCGGCGGGTCAGGCGCGGGCGGCGGCGTCGTCGTTTGAGGCGGCGTTGACGGCGACGGTGCATCCGTTGGCGGTGGAGGCTAATCGGGTGTCGTTGGCGACGTTGGTGGCGACGAATTTTTTGGGGTTGAATACGCCGGCGATTTTTGCGACTGAGTTCGATTATGTGGAGATGTGGGCTCAGGATGTGGCGGCGATGCTGGGGTATCACTCGGGTGCGACGGCGGTGGCGGAGAGTTTGATGCCGTTCAGCATGCCGCCGGTGGATTTGGCGGGTTTGGCTGCCACGGTCAACGGCAATGTTGCCGGGCTGGCTACTTCGGCTACCGCCGCACTGAGCCCGGTTGCCGCGAACGCGGTTGCCGGTGTTTCGACTGCGGCGACCCAGGTTTCGGCGATGGCCTCGGCGCTGCCCATCGCGCAGATGTCGTCTTTCGCTCAGGTCGCAGCGATGCCGGCGAGCATGATGCTGGGTCCGCTGATGCAAGTGGGGCAGACCGCCAACGCCGGCACCGCTGGCCTGGTCGGAGCCACGACCGCGGCTGACCTGGCCGACGCGCCGAAGTTCGTTGGTGACGTCAATCCGATGCGGGGCATCGGCGGTGGCGGGGCCGGCCTGGGTGCCGGTATGGCGGGAAGCCTCGGCAACGCCCGACTGGTTGGCGCGATGTCGGTGCCGCCGACCTGGCAGGGCTCGGTACCCAAGGGAATGGCCAGCTCGGCGATGGCGGGCCTCGGTGCCAACGCTGCAGAGATGGCGCAAGCCGCTGGTGCGGCGGGTGCCGGCGGCGGTATGCCGATGATGCCGATGCCGATGGGTATGGGTGGCGGCGCCGGGGCGGGCATGCCCGGCGGCATGATGGGCCGCGGTGGTGCGAGTCCGCATGTCGTACAGAACCGGCCGAGTGTGATCCCGCGGACTGGCGTCGGATAACCGTCTACGCAGTGGCGCGGGTGACGCAGGGGGTGCGCGTCGCCCGCGTCTTTGTTTTCAGCGGTGGCGCAACGCATTACGACACCTGTTGTGACACGCCGACGGTCAGGCGTGACCGAGGCCGCGGCTCATCAAGAAGGCTCCGAGCAGGGCGATGACGGCGGCGGAAACCTGTTGCCGGCGGGCCTTCGCCCACTGATTCACCGCGGCCATGACACGGTCGGTCCTGGCCGGAGCCGCGAATTGACTGATCAGGGGAAGTTCGACAAACGCCAGTGCGATCAGGGTGTACACCCCGGCAGCGCCGACCTGCACCCGCATTGCCGCGTCTGAGGCCAGGATCGCGGTGAGCGCCGCCAGGAACCGGAAGTCCACCAGCATTCCCATCCCGAGTGCGAACGCAACGCCCAGTGGCCTCGTCTCTAACGCATGGTTCGCGCGCGTCGACATTCTTGCGAAGGCCGAGGGTGATGGCCCGGGCGCCCCCAGTCCCGGTCGGGTGCGTCGGCGCGACGACAGACCGACTACGGCGACCGCGACCAGCAACGCCAACGAACCCAGCATGATCTGGATGTGAGCTGCCGTCGTCGTGGCCGCGGCGAGTTGCACTCGGTGCATCGCCGTCACAGCGACGTCGCGCAAACCAAAGAGCACACCGGCCGCCAGAACAACGCTTATCGCCATTCCGCCGAGCCAGAACGCGAGCAGCGGGCCGGCCGCCCTGGGCCGCGACGACAAAACGGCGCTGACACCGATCCGAATCGGGTCGGCGGTAGCAACAAGAGCTAACACCAGCACCGTGCACCACATGGCAACGGACGCTACAACGCCGGGTTAGGGTCGCGAAACCCATTGCCGGCCACCGTTTTCCCGTCGCGCCACGAGCATCCAGACAATCGGACCATTTCTGGCGTATCGCTAAGGGGGCCTGCCGCGCAGGCTCGGCCGGCGCAAGTTCAAAAATGGCCCCTGACCTCGGGCCGCCCGTCCGCCGCATTCCTCAGTCCGAGTATTGAATCGCTGTGTGAGGGATTGATTAGGAATATGCGATTACTTTAATTTTTTCGGCGACCGCCATTCTTGCTATCGCGCAACACCGGGGGTGCTGCCGGCGGCGTGACACGGCATTAGCACTAATCCAAGCGCTTCGTGCAAGAACGGAGTCACAGTTTTATCTCGGTGCAGCGAAATGGAACTGGATTCCGACACGCCGGTCGCCGTATCCGCGGCTGGTCGGCCGCGTGAATATACCGTGATCAGGCGGCGAATGAGCCTTCAAGGAGGGCGTGTGGGCACCGAACACCCGGTCGACGGAATGACCCGTCGACAATTTTTGGCGAAGGCTGCCGCCGCCAGCACCGCCGGCGCATTCATGGACCTTGCCGGGCCGATAATCGAAAAAGCCTACGGCGCCGGTCCCTGCAACGGTCATTTGACCGACATCGAACACATTGTGCTGTTAATGCAGGAGAACCGTTCCTTCGACCACTACTTCGGCACCCTTTCGGGTGTATCGGGATTCGGGGACACCACGCCTCCGAACGTGTTTCAGCAAAAGGGATGGAACCCGGCGACACAGGCGAACGACCCTGCCGGGACAACCATTCCGTTCCGGTTCGACACCACCCGTGGCCCGCTGGTCGCCGGTGAATGCGTGAACGACCCCGATCACAGCTGGACCGCCATGCACCAGTCCTGGAACGGAGGCGCCAACGACGGCTGGCTACCGGCGCAGGCGGCGCACAGCCCTCTGCAGGGCAACACCCCGGTGACCATGGGATATTACACGCGAGCCGACATCCCGATTCACCATCTGCTCGCCGACACCTTCACGATCTGCGACCGCTACTTCTGTTCGTTGCTGGGCGGTACCACGCCGAATCGGCTCTATTGGATGAGCGCCTGGATCGACCCGGAGGGCACGCACGGCGGGCCCGTGCTCGTAGAACCCAATATCCAGCCGTTACAGCAGTACAGCTGGGAGACCATGCCGGATCGCCTGGAAGCTGCTGGGGTCAGCTGGAAGGTGTACCAGAACAAGTTGCTAGGTCCACTGAACAACACGGTCATCGGCTACAACGGCCTGATCAACGATTTCAAGCAGGCGGCCGACCCGCGGTCGAACCTGGCCCGCTACGGCATCGCACCGACCTATCCGATGGACTTTTTCTCCGACGTCCGCAACAACAGACTGCCTAAGGTCTCCTGGCTGCTCCCGGGGTTTCTGCTGTCCGAACATCCGGCGTTCCCGGTTTCGATTGGGGCGGTGGGCATTGTCGACGCGCTCCGGATCCTGCTGTCCAATCCGGCGGTGTGGGAGAAGACCGCGCTGATCGTCAATTACGACGAGAACGGCGGCTTCTTCGACCATGTCATACCGCCGACAGCGCCACCGAATACCCCGGGCGAATACGTGACCGTCGCCGACATCAACTCGGTTTCCGGTTCAGGCGGGATCCGCGGTCCGATTGGCTTGGGATTTCGCGTACCGTGCATCGTCATCTCGCCGTACAGTCGCGGTCCGCTGGTGTGTCACAACACTTTCGACCACACTTCGACGCTGAAACTGATCAGCACCCGCTTCGGGGTGCCGGTGCCCAACCTCAGCGCCTGGCGCAATAGTGTCGTCGGCGATATGACCTCGGCGTTCAATTTCGCGGTCCCGCCGAATCCCTCGAAACCGCATCTGGACCACCCGCGGCTGGCCGCGCTGCCGAAATTGCCGCAGTGCGTCCCCAACGCTGTGCTGGGCACGACGACGAAGACCTCGATTCCGTATCGCGTGCCGTTCCCGCAATCCATGCCCACCCAGGAAACCCAGCCCACCCGAGGCACCCCAAGCGGCCTCTGTTAGCGGACTACGCATCGGTCTCGAGGCGACGGAAAGTGCCGGTCGCCGAAAGCATTCCGACGCTGGTCATCGGGTGGCCGGCCGCGGTTTGGGTCAGCCAGATGCAAAGCTGCCGCCCGACCGAAGAGTTGTCGAAAACGCTGAGAAGGCCGCGTTCGGCGGGCGCCATCGTCGGCGCCGACCACGACTAAAGAGTTTTGCTGCCGGGAATATCCGGATTCAGGACATGCTGGGCCGAGAATTGGCTTACGATTCGAGTGCTTGGTGGTGTGCACTCGCCGTCAAGCAATGGTGTTATGACATCAGCGCTGGAAGGGGACACCGTGCTTTTGCCTCTTGGTCCGCCCTTGCCGCCAGACTCGGTGGCGGCGAAACGGGGCGAGTCAGGCATGCTCGGCGGACTGTCGGTTCCGCTCAGCTGGGGTACGGCTGTTCCGCCAGACGACTACGACCATTGGGCGAAGGAGTCTGAAGCTGGTGTCGAAGACGTCGTCGTAGTGCCCGGTGCGGTCGATCCGGAACCGATCGAACCGAGCAACGACGAGTGGGATGAGTGGGCTGAGTGGAAACAGTGGGAAGCGGAGAACGCTGAACCTCGTTTCGAGATGCCACGCGGTAGCAGCGTGGTCCCGCATTCGCCGGCAGCCGGATGAGAGAAAGGGTCAAGACTGTCGTTGTCTACGGGTGATTGACCGCTTCGGAGTTCCCGAAGGCGGCGATCACATCAATCAAAACTGGTTGAGAAATCCAAGTAACACATCCACGTAAGCAAAAGGAGACATGCAACATGGCAACTCGCTTTATGACCGACCCGCACTCGATGCGGGCGATGGCGGGTCGTTTCGAGACTCACGCACAGACGGTGGAAGACGAGGCTCGCCGGATGATGGCGTCCTCGCAGAACATCTCCGGCGCCGGCTGGAGTGGTCTGGCCGAGGCCACCTCGATGGACACGATGACCCAGATGAACCAGGCCTTCCGCAACATCGTGAACATGCTTCACGGGGTTCGCGACGGTCTGATCCGTGACGCCAACAACTACGAGCAGCAAGAGCAGGCGTCGCAGCAGATTCTGAGCAGCTAGTCCGACTGCGGCGAAAATCGCTGCAGGCCAACAACTTCCACAGACAAAGGAGAACAGGTTCGATGACGATCAATTACCAGTTCGGCGACGTCGACGCTCACGGTGCGCTCATCCGCGCGCAGGCCGCCAACTTGGAGGCCGAGCACCAGGCCATCGTTCGCGATGTGCTGGCTGCCGGTGACTTCTGGGGCGGCGCCGGTTCGGTGGCTTGCCAAGAGTTCATCACCCAGTTGGGTCGCAACTTCCAGGTGATCTACGAGCAGGCCAACGCTCACGGCCAAAAGGTCCAGAGCGCCGGCAGCAACATGGCGCAGACCGACAGCGCCGTCGGGTCCAGCTGGGCCTGAGAGAAGTACGGTTCGGGGCGGCGCACCGCTTGCCGGTGCGTCCGCCGCGACCGTCGACTGCGCACGTCTACCCGCGGCGAGTTCCGCAGGTAGACGTGCGCAGTTCTTTTTTGCCTACAGCGTGCTGGGGACGCTCGGACTCAGAACGAACTTAGAACCGGCCGCCGCCACCCATGAAACCGCCGCCGGACGAGCCCCCCGACGATCCGGACGAGCCTCCAAATGATGTCGGGCTCCAGCCACCGAACCCGCCACGCAGTCCACCGCTGAGCAGATCGCCGATGATGATGCCGCCCAGCATGGCGCGGGTGTCGCTGTCGGTGCTGCGCATGTAGGCGCGCTGCGTCGACTGGACATCGGCGTTGGCCAGCGACTGCGCCTGGGAGGCCAGCGTGGATGCGCCGTTGGCGTAGGCAATTGCCTCGGTCAGATGCGAGGCCTTCCTGGCGTGGGCTGCCTCGAGTTGGCGTTTCGCCTCAGCGAGCCGGGTCCGGGCTTCAGGGCCGATACTGCCGCGCCGGGTGTCGATGTACTCCGACACTGCCCGCACCCGCGATTCGGCGGTGAACATCGCCTGCTCCAGCGAGCGGCTGAGGCGTTCAGCGTTGGCCTGCTCCTGCGCCACCGTGGTCAGCAGCTGGTTGAGTTCGGCATCGGCCTTGGTCAGCTGGGCAAACGCGCTCAGCGGATCGGTGGTGCCGCCGGAGCCACTGGCGTTGTCCAGCGCGCGGGCCGCCGCATCCCGAGCGCCAATCAGTTCGCTGAGGTGCGTGGCGCTGTTGCCCTTGGCGCTCTGCAGCTGCTCGTTGGCGCGTTTGATGGCCGCCTGCACCTCGGTGAGCAGTGCGGGCAGACTGGCAACGGCGTGCCGGATGTCGCCGGCCGCGCTGTCCACCGCGTCCAGCAGCGAACGGGCTTGCCCCAGGGCGGATTCGGCAGCCCGCACGGCGTCCACCAGAGGTGACTGCTGCCCGCTCACGGCATGGCCGGCCAGATCGCGAGCCGTGCCGATGTTGCGGTCGGCGAAGTCCAGACGGTCTTTGGCGGTGGTGACGTTGCCCGACACCGAGGCCAGCGCCGCGGCGCCGAATTCTTTGTGCAACTCGACTAGATGCTGCGCCGCAGGGTCGACGCGGCTGGTGAGCTCGACGTACTGCCGGGTCAGGGCGTCAAGCCGGGACGGGGCGTTGATCACCAGATCGCGCAGCTGCTGGAACGCCTCAGTCTGTGCCTCCAATTCGCGATCGGCGTTGGCAGCCGAGACGATCACCCGGGTGAGCAGCTCACGCCGCTGCGCCGGGGTCTCGGGTATCGTGTCGTCGAGCTGCTGACGCACTGTGAACGCTTGGGACAGAGCCGCTTTGGCGTTGTTCAGCGCCGCGGTGAACGGTGCGGTGCGCTGGTCGCCGAATTCGTCGATAGCCAACGCCAGCTCGTTGGTGCTGGTGCGCACGGCGTTGTCCACTTCCACCACCCTGGCGCGGGATAGCTCGTCGAGGATGTCCAGCGGCACCGCGGCCAGCGCGGTCTCGTCGGTGGGGTCGATGTTGCGGGCCGCGGCCAGGGCTTTGACGCGCCGTCGGCGGGCGCGTCGCCGCATCAGCACGAGCAGCACCAGCACCAGCAGCGCAATGACCCCGAGCGCACCCAACAGTAGAAAAGGACTGGTGGAGGTGGGTGCGACGTTGAGTCCGTTGGCCGCGGCGACGGCCGCCCCGGCCCAGTCGCCGTTGGCCAGTGCCGGTTCGATCTGGTTGTGCCGCAGGTTGTCGACCTGACCCGGGCTGACGCCCTGAACGCCGTTGGGAACTAGGAATGCGTAGGCGCGGTCGGTGGTCGCGACTGCCAGCACCGCGTCATAGTTGTGCAGATCGCTGGCCCGGTAGGTTTGCTGGGCCCAGTTCTCGGCGCTTTGGCCGGAGAAGGTGTCGACGTAGACCACCCATAGCCGAATGCGCCGGTCGCCATAGAGCTTGATGGTTGCCGAGGTAACCGCGGCCCGGCCGGATTCCGACAGTGCGCCGGCGTTGTCGGTGATATAGCCCGGCAATCGGAACGGCGGCTGTGCGCCCGCGGCGGGTGCTAGCAGCAGCGACCCCGCCGCCAGGCCGACGATTGTCAGCAACGAACCGAGCAGGCGGGTGATGCGCATGTCGCTATTAAACGTCGGCGAGCGTCGCTGCGGCGAGCGCGGTCCATTACGAGGGTGCTGCGGTTGCGGGCGAGGCCCACTCCACTGGTGTGAACCTGTGCCGCGGTGCAAGTGGTCAGGCCTGCCCGCCGCCGGCCCCCAAGGTGCGCTGCATGTCCGGCTTCATGGCGACCAGCTGCGCATTCCAGTAGCCCCAGCTGTGCACGCCACTGCCGTCGATATTGAACGTGGCGTTGTGTCCGCCGGCCGCGGTATAGGCGTTCTTGAAGTCGATATTGCTCTGCAGCACGACCTGCTCGATGACTTGGCCTGGCAGGCTGTTCTGACCCAACTCAGACGGGGTTCCGTTGCCGCTGTAGACCCAGAGGCGGGTGTTGTTGCCCGCCAGTCTGCCGGCCTGGACGGTGGGGTCGTTGCGCTGCCAGCCGGGGCCGCCCGAGGGTCCCCACATGTCTTCCGGGTTGTAACCGCCTTCGTCATTCATCGCAAACTTGATTAAGGTGGGCCCGTTGCCGCTGGATGGGGTGAGGTAGGCGGACAGCGAGCTGGCGTACGCGAATTGGCCGGGATGGTAGGCCGCCAGGATCAACGCAGACGAGCCGGACATCGAAACACCCACGACGGCATTGCGCGTGGTGCGGACACCCTTGCCCGCCAGGTAGGGCGGCAGCTCACTGGTCAAGAAGGTTTCCCATTTGTAAGTGGCCCCGTTCGCCGATCCGTACCAGTCGGCGTAGAAGCTGGAGCGACCGCCGACCGGCATCACCACCGAGATGCCCGACCCCCGGTACTCGTCGAACGCGTTCGTCTCGATGTCCCAGCCGTTGCGGTCGTCGCGGGCCCGCAAACCGTCAAGTAGATAGACGGCGGGGGCCCCACCCTGCTGAAACTCCACGGTGATGTCGTGGCCCATTGCCGCCGACGGGACCTGCAGGAACTCCGGCGCGGCCGCCCGTGCGGTCGGCACACTGCCGACCACTCCGAGGAACGCCGGCAATGCGGCGGCCGCGACGGCAGCGGTCGCGGCTCGTAATGTCCAACGCTTGGTGTGCACGTCGTTCTTCACTTTGAATCCACTCCTGAACTTTGTCTCAGGGGATCTGCGTCGGCCCCCGCCGTCGGCTGATTGCGTCACCCGAGCGGCAGATCGAATGCGGCCAGACCTTGGCCGACAGCAGCGCGACCAATCCGTCCAAATCCGCCAGCTTCCTCGTCCATCCTGGATCCGACCCGGTGCCTGTGATACCCCGGCCAAGCCGCCTCAACCGTCATTCGGTCGGTGGATTTGGTGACGCCGGCCGCTGGCAGACTGTGGGGCGGTGAGTACTGATCAGCAAGACCCCTACGACGAGTCTGACCGGGAGCGGCGCGTCGTCGAAGAGCCGAAGACCGCCGGTTTGCCCGGCACCGAGGGCCAGCACCGGACCGACTTCGCCCGCGATCGGGCGCGCGTGCTGCACAGCGCCGCGCTGCGCCGACTAGCTGACAAGACCCAGGTGGTGGGGCCGCGGGAAGGCGACACGCCACGCACCCGGTTGACCCATTCGCTGGAGGTGGCCCAGATCGGGCGTGGCATGGCGGTGGGGTTGGGCTGCGATCTGGACCTCGTAGAGTTGGCCGGTCTGGCGCACGACATCGGCCACCCGCCGTACGGCCATAACGGTGAGCGGGCCCTCGATGAGTTCGCCGCCGGCTACGGCGGTTTCGAGGGCAACGCGCAGAATTTTCGCATCCTGACTAGCCTTGAACCCAAAGTCCTTGATGCACAAGGGTATAGCGCCGGGCTGAACCTGACCCGCGCCGCGTTGGATGCGGTGACCAAGTATCCGTGGCAGCGCGGCGAGGGCTGTGAACGCAAGTTCGGTTTCTACGCCGAGGACCAACCCGCCGCCGCCTGGGCCCGCGCCGCCGCACCGCCGCGCCGGACCTGCCTGGAAGCGCAGGTGATGGACTGGGCCGACGACGTCGCCTACTCCGTGCATGACGTCGAGGACGGTGTGGTCTCCGAACGGATTGATCTACGGGTGCTCGCGGACGAGGACGAGGCCGCTGGGCTGGCCAAGCTGGGGGAGAGCGAGTTCTCGCGGCTCAGCGCCGACGAGTTGGCAGAGGCCGCCCGGCGGCTGTCGGGGCTGCCGGTAGTGACGGCGGTCGGCAAGTACGACGCCACGCTGGCGGCGTCTGTCGCGTTGAAGCGGCTGACCAGCGAGCTGGTCGGCAGGTTCGCCACGGCCGCGATCGCCACCACCCGCGCTGTGGCCGGTCCCGGGCCGCTGGTGCGTTACCAGGCTGACCTGCACGTGCCCGACCTGGTGCGGGCTGAGGTGGCGCTGCTGAAAATGCTGGCGCTGCAGTTCATCATGTCCGATCCGCGGCACCTGCAGGCCCAGGTTGCCCAGCGCGAGCGGATTCACCGGGTGGCGCACTGGCTGCTTGCCGGAGCACCGCAAACACTCGACCCATTGTTTGCCGCGGCGTTCAACACCGCGGCCGACGACGGGGCTCGGCTGCGCGTGGTCGTCGACCAGATCGCCTCTTACACCGAAGGCCGGCTGGAGCGCATCGCCTCTGATATCGGCACCGGGGCAACGGCCTAGACTGAGCCCGTGTCGAGTCCGGCAGGTTCCAGGGACGATGGCCGTCGCGGCGGCCGTTACCGGATTTCCGATCGCGACATCACCGCCATCCGGGAAGGCACCCGGATCGAGGAAGTCGTCGGCGACTACGTGCAACTCAAGCGGGCCGGCGCCGATTCGATGAAGGGGTTGTGCCCGTTCCACAACGAGAAGTCGCCGTCGTTCAACGTGCGTCCCAACCACGGCCAATTCCACTGCTTCGGCTGCGGGGAGGGCGGCGACGTTTTCGCGTTCGTCCAGAAGATCGAACACGTCAGCTTCGTCGAGGCTGTCGAGATGCTTGCCGACCGCATCGGCTACACCATCACCTACACCGGCGCCTCGGCCACCAATGTGCAGCGCGACCGCGGCAGCCGCAGCCGACTCGTCGGGGCGAACGCGGCGGCCGCGGAGTTCTACGCCCAGGCGCTGGAGTCCGACGAGGCGGCCCCGGCCCGGCAGTACCTGACCGAGCGCAGCTTCGATGCCGAGGCTGCCCGCCGGTTCGGCTGCGGATTTGCCCCGTCTGGCTGGGATACCCTGACAAAGCATTTGCAGCGCAAGGGCTTTGAGTTCAAGGAACTGGAAGCGGCGGGCTTGTCTAGGCAGGGCCGGCGCGGCCCGATAGACCGTTTTCACCGGCGGCTGCTGTGGCCCATCCGTACCTCGTCCGGCGAGGTGATCGGGTTCGGGGCGCGACGGCTGTTCGACGACGATCCGATGGAAGCCAAGTACGTCAACACGCCGGAAACTGTGTTGTACAAGAAGTCGTCGGTGATGTTCGGCATCGACCTGGCCAGGCGCGACATCGCTAAGGGCCACCAGGCGGTGGTGGTCGAGGGGTACACCGACGTGATGGCGATGCACCTGGCCGGGGTGACCACGGCCGTGGCGTCCTGCGGCACCGCGTTCGGCGACGAACATCTGGCGATGCTGCGCCGACACATGATGGACGACAGCTTCTTTCGCGGCGAGCTGATCTACGTCTTCGACGGCGACGAGGCCGGCAAAGCGGCCGCGCTCAAGGCTTTCGCCGGCGAGCAGCAGCTGGCCGGCCAGTCGTTCGTGGCCGTCGCCCCGGACGGCATGGATCCATGCGACCTCCGGCTGAAAGCAGGAGACGGCGCGCTGCGCGACCTGGTGGCTCGGCGAACCCCGTTGTTCGAGTTCGCGATTCGCACTGCTATCGCCGAAATGGATTTGGACAGCGCCGAGGGCCGGGTGGCCGCGTTACGTCGCTGCGTGCCGATGGTGGGCCAGATCAAGGACCCTACCTTGCGCGACGAATACGCGCGTCAGCTGGCGGGCTGGGTCGGTTGGGACGATGTCGCACAAGTCATCGACCGGGTCCGGGGCGAAGCCAAGAAAGCCAAGAATCCCGGCCAGAGCGGGACCAAGCCGTCCCCGCGCCGGGTGCAAGACTCCGCCCAGCAGACCGCCGGCACGGTCGCCGCCGCACCCGCAGCCGCCCGTCCCGATCCGCGCGACCCGACATTGTGGCCGCAGCGTGAGGCGCTCAAGTCGGCGTTGCAGTTTCCGGCGTTGGCCGGCCCGGTGTTCGACACCCTGACCGTCGAAAGCTTCACGCATCCCGGCTACGCGGCGGTGCGCGCGGCCATCGAGGCGGCAGGTGGAACCTCAATCGGCGTCAGCGGAGCCCAATGGCTGGACATGGTGCGTCAGCACACCAACTCGGCATTGACCGCCGGATTGGTCACCGAGCTGGGCGTCGAGGTGATCCGCGCCGAGGACGAACAGCTACCCCGATACATCGGCGGAGTGCTGGCCCGGCTGCAGGAGGTCTGGATGGGCCGCCAGATTGCCGAGGTGAAGTCCAAGCTGCAGCGCATGTCTCCGATCGAAAATGGCGACGAGTACCACGCGCTGTTCGGAGACCTGGTTGCGATGGAGGCTTACCGCCGAAGCCTGCTGGAGCAGGCCAGCGGTGACGGCCTTACCGCGTGACTTGCGGTTCCGCCGCCGGTTGCAGGTCGTCCACTCGGTGCTCGCCTTCGCGTTCGACGACGGCGGTCTGTGCGTCGATCTCAGTGAGCGTCACGAACCCCGTGTCGGGGGAGATCCGGTTGGCGATCTTGCGGCGTCCCCCGTCGATGAGCGATCTGGCTACGGGGCTGCTGGTCACGGCGCGATAGGTGCCGGCGATCTGCTCGTAGCGGCGACGTCCGGCCTTCGTGCCCAGCACGTAGCCCACCCCCAACACGGCGACATACCCGATCAAAGCGATCCCTCCGAGAGACGAGTGAATAGGTCCATCCTGCCTCATCTGACCCGGGTTCGGCGCACCCCAGTTGCTGGCAAAGGGCCGCTGACCCGAAACCGCAGGAATCGGCAAACTGGTCCGCAACTTACCCGGGGGCCTCTAGTTGGGGCCGCCTATGCCAGTACGCTAGAGTCGTCCCGCGGTCAGCACCAGCGTCTCGCTGGACTGATAGTCCCCTGTAGCTCAACTGGCAGAGCATTCGGCTGTTAACCGAAGGGTTGAAGGTTCGAGTCCTTCCGGGGGAGCCTGCGCAAGGCGGCGTTTGCCGGATCGTTTGGGTTGACCCGGCTACCAATTGGTCAGGATCAAATGGTTGATCGCGAGTGCGCCGATCACGTTGGCCGCCAGCCACCAGCGCTGCGACTGCCCAGGTAGCAGCGCGCCGGCCGCAGTCAGCCACACCGTGAACGGCAGCCAGATTCGCTCCGTTTCAGCCTTGCTGAGCATGCTCAAATCGGCGCAGATGATGGCTGCAATCGCGGCCAGCACCAGCAGCTGCAGACCGGACCGCCGGCGGATTGCTGCCGTGTCGAAGACCCGGCCCAGGCCGGCGACGCTGCCAAGACCGATCGCGCAGCAGACCGAAGCCAGATTGGCCCAGCTCCAATACTGAAACGGCCGGTTCATCGCGATGCCCTGCCAATAGCGTCGCTGAACCAGCGTGTATCCGTCGAACCACCAGAACCCGGCCAGCGCGAACGCCACCAGCACCGCCAGGGCGGCAAGAAGTGCTGCCGCCAGCGCTGTGCAGGCCGCCCGGCGATTACGGACGGCGACGAGCACTGCCAGCGCGGGCAGTGCCATCAACACCATGCCGTAGTTCAGAAATGCGGCCCAGCCGAGCAGCAGACCGGCTGCGACGGCGACCGGGACCGGCGCGCGCACGGTCCGGCTGGCGGCCAGCGCGAGCAGGGCGATACCCCAGGCGGCGACTCCGGCGAAGTAGGCGTCCGCCGAGACTGCGACCCAGATCGCGGTTGGTGCGACGGCGACGAACGGTGCGGCGTTGCGTGCGGTGGCTTCGTCGGCGGTGGCGCGCACCGCGACGATCACCGCGGTCGCTGCGCTCGACCCGATCAACAGGCAGAACGCTCCCGCCCATGCGCCGCCGCCCAATCCGATGCGGTCGAGCCAGACGAAGGTAAGCAGCGCGCCGGGCGGATGCCCGGAGACATGGGTTATCCACGAATCGGGCTGAAAATCAAGGATGCGGCGAGAGAAGGTCCGCAACATCTCCGGGATGTCGGTGACCGTGGGCACCTGACGTAGGTACTCGTGGCGGGCGACCAGCCGGCCCGCGAACCCGAGCTGCCAGCCGTCGATCATCGCCAGTGCAAAGGCCCATGCGCACGAGGTTGCCCACGTCGAGAGTGTCAGCGCTCGCCACGACAACTGCTGCGCCAGACGGGGTCCCCAGACCACCGCCGCGATTCCTATGGCTGCGGCGGCGATGCTGCTCCAGCCGGCGTGGACGTTCCACCAACCGAAAATCGGTGCGGTGCCGGCTAAGTCGTGAATCGTCTGCGGCGAACTGTGGATCAGGGGAGTAACAATGCCAAGGTTCAGATGCGGTACCACGAAAGCGGCTGTCACCAAAGCGACGCCGATGGATACCGCGACGATTTCGCGGCGACCCGTCTTCACCGTTCCTTTGGATGTCGCGCCATTGCGAGTCGGACGGCATAGGCCAGTGCGCTCAGAGCGTAGACGGCAGCGACCAGCAGCAGCCAGCGTCCTAGAAACGGGCTCTGATCCTGCCCGGTAGCCGTCGTATACGTCGCATGCCCCTGCTGGATGATGCCCGGGAAGAACAGCAGTAGTGACAGCCCAGTCGCGAGCGTCGGAACACGCAGATAGTTCAGCGGCGAGACTCCCGGCCGCGGCGCTGCACGGCGCGCCCGCACGGCCGCGAGCGCCCGAACCAGCGAGCGGTCGGCAATGGCGTAGAGGGGAAACAGGATCAGATCGTGTGCGACCACCGCGGCCAGAAACCAGACTCCGATCGACTGCCACCAGACTCTGGGGTTAAACAGGGCAGCCGGCCCCAGCACGGTGACCACGTAACCGGCCAGCGCGCAGGCTGCAACCGTGCCCAAAAGATGCAACGGATTGCCGCCGTAGAACGCGCGGAACCGAGCGATCAGCGCGCGCATCTTAGGGCGTTCCGAACTCGATAGACCGCACCCATTTGGTGTTGTGCACCCCTGGTAGGGCGGGAACGATGATGCGTGCGGGGTAGCCGTGATCGGGCGACAAATCGACGCCGTTGACCCGCAGGGCGAGCAGCGAGTCACGATCACCCACCTGGTTGGCGGCCAGCACCGCCTGGTTGAAGGCGCCGAACCGCTCCAGCGAACGGACGGTGGCTCGGGCAGGTCCGGGCATCCCGGCCATCGCGGCCAGATCCGCGAGCCGGACTCCGCTCCAGGTCTGGGTGGTCGACCAGCCTTCGACGCAGGCGATCGGCAGCGTTGCGGTGTGTTGCGGCATCGACTCGAGGTCGCGCCGATCCAGCAACTTCGTCCCGGTCGGTCCGAGCAGCGCGAGTCGCCAGCCGGCGCCCATGTCTGCGGGCGTGATCGCGGCGGCGGCGGCGGTACGGTTGACCTGAAAATCGTTGGGGCCGTTGCCGCGGCTTCGGCCTCGCGGCACCAGGAAGGCTGCACTGCGGGCGACACCGCCCACGGTCTGGCCGGCGGTGAGTACTCCGACGAACAGCGCGCCGCCGGCGACCAGCCCGAGCGCTCCGCGACGACTCATCGTGGGCGGCGCGGGATTCGCGGCTACCAGCCCGTCGGCGTCGGGAGGTTCGGGCAGCGTGTCGGCACGCGAGGTGCGAAGCACGGAGCGAAAAGACCGAGAACGCAAGCTGCGCACCATCTTTGGGAACTTAATTAACACGTGGATCGTAAAGCCAGCGATGAAGATCCACGCCCCGAAGTAGTGCGCGTCGTAGAAGCTGAAGCCGAAGATGTAGTCGTACTGGATGTTCAGCACGCCGGTGACGATCTCGAAGAGTATCCCGCCGACCAACATCACCAACGACAGCCGCTCCAGCAGCTGCGCGATCGTCCGTGCCGGTGGCCACACGAACAGTCGAGGGATGACCGACCACAGTTTTGCCAACACCACCGGGATCAGGATCAGACCCAATCCAACGTGCAAGCCCTGGGTGAGCCGGTACAACCAGGAGGGCCGGGTTGGCCAATCGAAGATGGGCAGCCTGAGCCACCCCACCTCGCCCGGGATGGCCTGACCCAGTTTGGGGCCGTAAGCGATGTAGGAGAGCAGGCCGGTCAGGGCCACCACCGGCAGCCCGACCAGTAGTGCTAGGCCAAGTATTGAAGTCAGCCAGGGGCCGCGCAGCGGGCTTCGCCACCACGGCAGAGCGCCGTCCGCGGGTGTCGTGGGATGTTCGGTGTCGCGGGGCGTGGCGTTCAGGTGACTACTCCGCCGTTGACACCGCGCTGTGCGCCGGCGTCGGCCTTCAGCACGGTGATCACCCGATTGTGAATGTCGACGGCTTGGGTGACAAGTAAACCGGCGGCGACCGCGATGCCGGCCAGTGCACCGAGTCCGACCCGCGACCACGGAAACCAGTGTCCCAGATGGTGATCGGTTTCCCACCGAATCAGTTCGTAACAGATCGACGTTGCGGGACAGTCGATCTCGGCGATCACCACGCCGCCAGGGGCAAGCAGGTCCGCCGCCCTCCGTAACGTCTGGACCGGATCGCCCCCGATGCCGATGTTGCCGTCGGTGAGCAGGACTTGATCCCAGTTGCCTTCGCCAGGCAACGGCGCGAACAAGTCGCGGCGAATTGCCGTTCCGCCTCGCTGACGTGTCATCTCCACCGCCGCGGTGGAGTTGTCGATGCCCAGTGCGGGTAATCCCCGTTGTTGCAGTGCCGCGGCGAACCGTCCTGGACCGCACCCCACGTCCAGGGTGGGCCGCGACGAGCAGAGCGCCAGGACGTGCTCATCGGCCGACCGGTCCTGGGGCGTGCTCTGCGCGCCACCCATCCACCGGTCGATCGGCAGATCACGGCGGTGTCCGTGATGGTTACGGGACCAACATGACCTGCCGGCCGCGGCCGAGCGATAGATGAGATCCGCCGACATCGACACCGCTGGATCGTAACTCTCGCCAATGAGAGCGTCCTGCGGTTGGCGTTGAAACGCGTCACCGGCTGCACGATCTACGCGCAGTTCGGCACAGCCCACCGAAGCGACTTTGCTCGGAACGATGTTGAACCCCTTCCCTCACCCGCCCGAGGACACCGACGGTGCCTTCCCCCGCTATTCGGTGCTGGTAGCGCGTTGGATTGCCCTCACACTGATTTCAAAACGTCGGGATTCCTTGGACTGATTGTTGCTCGCGCATATGAGCTGGTAGACCCTTGATTTGGTTGTTCTGTACCGCCGCGGGTACCCGGTGTGGCGTGATGAAACCGAATGCCGCCGCGCCGTATCGCGACGCTTTGGCGCGGCTGCGGACGCGGGTCGGCGCGGCGGTACTGACGATGATGTCGCTGGTTGCCGGCTGCACCCAACACCCAAGTACGCCCAACTCGGCGCCCACAGCAAGACCCGCAGCCGAGCCAGCGATCGCCCCAGCGCCGGGCGCGCCGGTCGGCACGGTGGTCCCGACGGGCGACATCCCCGAGGGCATCGTCATCGGAACGTCCGGAGTCGGCGCGGTGGCGGTGCGTAACCCCGACGGTATCGAGTTGTTCGACGCGGCGACGGGCGTGCGACGGCAACTGGTCCCGACCCGGGGATCGGCCAGGCACCTGAGCCTGGTCGGCCCCGATGGCCCCGTCTTGGTCCCGCTGGAGGCGACCAACGAGCTGTGGGAGCTTTCCCTTGCCGACGGTCACGTGCTCAGGGCTGTGACGGGTGTCGGCCACCAACCGCACGACGCGGCGCGGACGGCGGGGGACACGATCGTCGTCACCAACGAACACGGCGGCGGCGTGGTGCTGGTACGAGGCGGGGTGGTGGTCGCCTCGCTACCCGCCGGACCGGTACAGCCGGGCGGCGTCGCAGCCGTCGGCAATTACGCCGCGGTGGCCGACGTGCAGGGCAACGGGGTGTGGGTATACGACGGGCCGGCCGGTCGGCAAGTGGCGCAGGGGCCGGTCGGGGTGAAACTCACCCATGCGGTGGCCCTGGGTGGCGACCGAGCGGCCTTTGCCGACACCGACGGTGGCGCGGTACTTATCGAACGGGTGGACCCGCAACTCACCGGTGTCGCGAAGGTCGACGCGCCGGGAAAACCCTACGGTCTGGCGTATGACGGTGCGCGTCGCCGCCTCTATGTCACATTGACCGCGTCCAACCAGGTTCGGGTGATCGACCTCCCCGACCCTGGCAAGCCGCGGATCCTGGGCGATGTAGCCACCGTGCGGCAGCCGAATTCCGTTGCGGTGGATCCACATTCGGGCACTGTTGTGGTGACGGGCAGCCTTGCCGACGGTGGCGGAACCTTACAGGTCATCACCCCCGAGCTGCTGCCGGCGACCTGACCACCCACGGGCCGAGCTTAGAGGCTCTTATGCCGCAACCGTTTTGGTGACGGATTTGGATAGCGGCAGGACGTTAGGCCATGGTGAGAGCGGTCAAACACGGCGAGAGGAACGGTAGAGCTGTCATGAAGGTGCTGCTGACCGGGGCGGCGGGGTTCATCGGTTCGCGGGTGGGCGCTGCACTGCGCGGCGCCGGTCATGACGTGGTGGGCGTCGACCTGTTGCTGCCGGCGGCGCATGGACCGGATGCGCAATTGCCGCCCGGATGCCACCGGGTGGACGTCCGCGACGGCGACGGCTTGGCGCCACTGCTGGCCGGGGTGGACCTGGTATGCCATCAGGCCGCAATGGTGGGTGCTGGGGTGAACGCCGCGGATGCACCGGCCTATGGCGGGCACAATGATTTTGGCACTACCGTGCTGCTGGCGCAGATGTTCGAGGCGGGAGTACGACGGTTGGTGCTGGCGTCGTCGATGGTTGTGTACGGGCAGGGCAGCTACTCCTGCTCGGTGCACGGACCGGTCGATCCGCTGCCGCGTCGGCGGGCCGATCTGGATGCCGGGGTCTTCGAGCACCGCTGTCCGGTCGGCGGTGAGGAGTTGCACTGGCGCCTTGTCGCCGAGGACGTTGCGCTGCGGCCGCGAAGTCTCTACGCGGCAAGTAAGACCGCGCAGGAGCATTACGCGCTGGCGTGGTCGGAGGCCACCGGTGGTTCGGTGGTGGCGCTGCGGTATCACAACGTCTACGGCCCCGGTATGCCGCGGGACACCCCGTATTCGGGGGTCGCCGCGATCTTTCGTTCCTCACTCGAAAAGGGTTTGCCACCAAAAGTTTTCGAAGACGGTCGGCAAATGCGGGACTTCGTGCACGTGGACGACGTGGCGGCGGCGAACGTCGCGGCCACCGCCGAGTGCGACGGCTTCACCGCAGTCAATGTCTGCTCGGGACGACCCATCTCGATCCTCGAGGTGGCCGCCGCGGTGAGCGACGCACGCGAGGCGGGCCTGAGTCCAATCGTCACCGGGGAGTACCGCAGCGGCGACGTGCGGCACATCGTCGCCGACCCGGCCCGCGCCGCTGAGGTGCTGGGTTTCCGGGCGGCCATCGACCCGCGCGAGGGCCTGCGCGAATTCGCCTTCGCGCCGCTGCGTTAGGAATGACGAATGGCCGACGATGACGTGACCGTGGTGCTGCCCTGCCTCAACGAGCAGGAGTCACTTCCGGCTGTGTTGGCTGCGATCCCCGCCGGTTACCACGCGCTGGTGGTGGACAACGGCAGCACCGACGACACCGCCGGAGTCGCCAACCGCCAAGGTGCTGTCGTCGTACACGAGCCGCGGCCCGGTTACGGGTCGGCGGTGCACGCGGGCGTGGTCGCCGCCCACACCGCGATCGTGGCGGTGATCGACGCCGACGGTTCGATGAACGCCGGTGACCTGCCGCGTCTGGTCGACGCGCTCAACCAGGGCGCCGACCTGGTGATCGGCCGCCGGCGCCCGGTGCCGGGGCTGCATTGGCCGTGGGTGGCTCGGGTGGGCACCGTGGTGATGAGCTGGCGGTTGCGCACACGCCATGGCCTGCCGGTTCATGACATAGCGCCGATGCGGGTGGCCCGGCGCGCGGCGCTGCTGGATCTGGGTGTCGTCGATCGGCGGTCGGGCTATCCGCTGGAACTGCTGGTTCGAGCGGCCGCTGCCGGCTGGCGGGTGGTCGAACTCGATGTCAACTACGGTCCTCGGACCGGCGGTAAATCGAAGGTCAGCGGCTCTCTTCGGGGCAGCATCACCGCGATTCTCGATTTCTGGAAGGTCATCTCGTGACCGGGTTGCCGGTGACGCTGCTGGTGGTGGCGAAGGCCCCCGAGCCGGGCCGTGCCAAGACGCGGCTCGCCGCGTCCGTGGGCGAAGAGGTTGCCGCGCAGATCGCGGCCGCGGCGCTGTTGGACACACTCGACGCGATGTCCGCTACGCCGGTGGCGTCGCGGGTGGTGGCGCTCACCGGCGACCTGGACGGTGCAGCCGGTGGCACCGAGATCCGTCGCCGACTCGAGTCGTTTCAGGTGATTCCGCAGCGCGGCGACGACTTCGCTGACCGGCTGGCCAACGCGCACCTCGACGCGGGGTCCGCCGGGCACGCGGTGTTGCAGATTGGGATGGACACCCCTCAGGTGACCGGCGAGCTGCTAGCCGACTGCGCGCGTCGGCTACTCCGGGCACAGGCGCTCCTCGGCCGGGCGTGCGACGGCGGTTGGTGGGTGCTCGGATTGCAGACGCCGACGGCGGCCGAATGCCTGCGCAGCGTCCCGATGTCGCGACCCGACACCGCGGATCTCACCTTGAACGCGTTGAACGACAACGGAATTGAGGTGACCCAGGCGGACGTCCTGAGCGACTTCGACGTTATCGACGATATTGCGGTGGTGCGCCAGTCTTGCAGTCCCGGCAGTCATTTCGTCCGCACCACCCTCGCAGCGGGACTCTGAACGTCAACCTAGGGCGGGTAGTAGGCACCCCACTCACGTTCCGCGGCAGACTGTGCGGCTGCTGTCGCGGGCCGGCAGTTGGGGTCGCGGCTGGCCAGGTTTACCAATGCTCCGGCCAGGGCAAAAATCGGCACTGCGTGTCGTTCGCTGGCAGACAGCAGTTCTCGGAACGAGACGTATGTGCTGCAGCGGCGCAGACCGACGAGGATGCCTACCGCCACGTCGAGTGCGCGGGTGTTTTGCTCGCGGCCAGAGTCGAGGTGCGGGTGCGTCTGCAGACCGTCCGTCATCCGACTTCGACCTCTCGTTGAAACGCTATGTCGGCCATGGTCATGGCACGAAACGTCAAGCGCAATAAGGGAATCACCGGCAGTGAAAGCAGGCCGCCCGGTGCGCTGCACGTGACCTGGGAAACCATTGCATGGGATAACTATACGACATCGGCAAGAGGGGGGCGTCGCATTCGGTTCGATCGACGCGCCGACGACAGGAGCTGTTTCGCCGAACGCGCTGATTACACCCCCGACTGCACCGTAACCCGTTTGATTTCTGGCTGATTCGACCGCTACGCCGCGGGGACGCGACGGAGACGCGCGACCAGCGGGTACATCTGGCAACCCAGGCAGATGCCGAAAGCGGCGTTGAGGAAGGCGGCGAAGAGAGCGAATCCAGTTGCGATGGTACCGAGCAGTTGAATGCCCGACGCGAATCCCACGACCCCGATGACAGCGAATACAAGACCGACGAGTTGGGCGAACTTCAGCGGTGGCACCGGTTCACGTTCAGTCACCGGACCGAGCCGTGTCGCGACGAACTTGGCGAAGAGCCACCCGTACGGGCTGTTCCGCGGGCCGCGCACCGCGGTGACCGCGAAGACCACTGCTTGCGCCGCGAGAATCACCGCCGCCGCAATGGGGCTGATCATCGAGACCACCAGGGTGAGCACCAGAACGGTGGTTGTGATCCAGGCCGCGAATCGCGGTCCGCGGACGTCTACTTGGCTGATATCGGACGGCATCGACGTTGTTCCTCTCACTCGCCTGACTCGACCGCTGACACCAGCAGTGGTTGCAGCGCCGCGTGCAGGTCAACGGCTTTCGGTACGCCCGCCGTGCGGTACTGCTGCTGGCCTTTGGCGTCGAAGATGAAGGTGGTGGGCAGCGACAGCACCGATAGTCGCCTGGCCGCAACCGGGTTCGCGTCGATGTCCAGTTCGACGTGCGCGACTTCGGGCAACTCAGTGCACACCTGGTCGACTACCCGTCGAACCGCCGCGCAGGGTCCGCACCAGTCAGCGCTGAAGTGCAGCACCGTCGGCCCACTGTCGGACAGGTTGAGGTCGGAGTTGTCCTGCTCGGACGCCGAGGGATATGTCGCGGGCCGCAGCACCCCCGACCGCCGGTTGATCACACAGCCCAAGACGCATGCCGCGCCTAACGCCGCGACAATCGCAACCCCGGCTATCACCACAGAACTCACCAGCTCACCAACACTTTCTCCGTCGCGATATTCCCTAGATGGAGAAATCCTCGCCATGCCACACCCCGGCCTCGGGGGGGCGAATGACACGCTCTGCCGACTGACCGTTCTGCTGGCCGGTGCCCTGCTCTTCCAACCTGGCCACCCGGGTGAGTAGTGACTTCAGGCTGACCCCGACGAGGTCGGGCAGCTTGGATTCGTCCTCGCTGGCAGGTCCCGGGCGGCTGACGATCTGTCCCGGCACACCGACCACCACAGCGCTGGCCGGCACCTCCTTGACCACCACGGAGTTGGCGCCGATCCGGCTGTCATCGCCGATTTTGATCGCACCCAGCACTTTGGCTCCGGCGCCGATGACAACCCGGTCGCCGATGGTGGGGTGTCGTTTGCCGCGGTCGCGGCCCGTGCCGCCGAGGGTGACGCCGTGAAACAGGGTCACGTCTTCGCCGACCTCCGTGGTCTCCCCAATCACCACCCCGGTCGCGTGGTCGATGAACAAGCCGGGGCCCAGCCTGGCGCCGGGGTGGATTTCCACCCCGGTCAGGATCCGGGTGATTTCCGCCAAGGTCCGCGCCAGCAGGCGCGCGCCGCGCAGCCACAGCCAGTGGCTGATCCGGTGCCCCCACACGGCGTGCACACCCGGGTAGGCGAAGACGACCTCGAGCACGGTCGGCTCGGCCGGATCGCGTTCCCTGGCCGCTCGGATATCCCGTCGGATGGCTTTGAGCACGGTCAATCCGCCAGATCAGAGAACAGCACGGTACTGAGATAGCGTTCGCCGAACGACGGCAGCACCACGACAACGAGCTTTCCGGCATTCTCCGGCCGGCGCGCAACTTCGAGGGCGGCGGCTACTGCGGCACCCGAGGAGATGCCGACCAGCAGGCCCTCTTCTTTGGCCAGCCGGCGGGCCAGCGTGAGTGCGTCTTCGTTCTCGACGGTGATGACCTCGTCGACCAGAGCCATGTCCAGCACCGGCGGGATGAACCCGGCTCCGATGCCCTGGATGGGATGTGGTCCCTTCTGGCCGCCGGACAACACCGGCGACGCAGCCGGCTCGACCGCGATGAACTGCGTTGACGGCTTGCGTTCCTTGATCACCTGGGCGACGCCGGTGATGGTTCCACCGGTGCCGACGCCGGAAACGAAAAAGTCGATTTTGCCGTCGGTGTCGCGCCAAACTTCTTCGGCGGTCGTGACGGCGTGCACGGCCGGGTTGGCCGGATTCTCGAATTGTTGGGGCATGAAGTAGCGGTCGTCGGATTTGACCAGCTCTTCGGCCCGTGCGATAGCCCCCGGCATGCCTTCGGAGCCCGGGGTGAGGATCAGTTCGGCCCCGTAGGCCCGCAGCAGCATCCGTCGTTCGATGCTCATCGTGTCTGGCATGGTGAGCACCAGTTTGTAGCCGCGAGCGGCGGCCACCATTGCCAGCGCGATACCGGTGTTGCCGCTGGTGGGCTCGACGATGATGGTGTCCGGGTTAATCAGGCCTGCCTGCTCGGCCGCATCGATCATCGCCACGCCGATGCGGTCCTTCACGCTGCCGGCCGGGTTGAACGACTCCAGCTTGGCCACGACATCAGCAACTGCGCCGTCGGTGACCCGGCGGAGCCGCACCAGCGGCGTGTTCCCGATGAGTTGTGTGATGTTCTCCGCGATGGTCATCCACATTCTCCAACGATGTCGGTGCCGGCCCGGACGGTTTGCCAGGTGATGTCGAATTCAATTGTCGCGTGCACAGGGGTGGTCAGCGCAACCGGAGTGAGTCCGGGAACCGACCCCTGTGCCGACCCTGCCAGCGCCACTCCGGTCAACACCCGGCCGCTCAGGTGGTGCGACGTGAATCCGGTCAGCCTTATTCCCTTGGTTCGCGGGCTCCCCGCGGTGAAACACACATAGAAGTCGGTGCCTGGTGCGATCCTTTCGTCGAGGACCGCGCCGAATGCGTCGATGAGTTGATAGCCGGCGCCGACTCTCAGCGTCATCGGGACGCTCACCTGGAACGGGCCGACCAGCCCCGGCTCGGCGACGGCCGCGCTGTCGAGCAGCGGCTGCGGGGCGGTCCGAAGAGCGGTGTAGGCCCCGGACAGCAAGTAGTTGTAGAGATGTACGACGCGGTCGGTGTTGCGGTAGTGACCGGAGCCGGTAAGCCAGAAGTCGACGTGGTCGATGGTGGCCGCCGCGTCGGGTGAGCCGTCCGGCGCGGCGGTGAGCAACCGGTAATAGCGGTAGCCGCGGGCACCGCGGCCGTGACTGTCGCTCGACAACGTGCTGCCGAGGCCGAGTGTGCGCTGGTAGCGGCCCCTGCCCGGATTGGTGACCAATTGGGATCCGGAGACGTCTTGCCAGACGACGGCGTCGGCGGATTTCTGCAGCCGAACCGTGACGGGGGATTCAGACGCGGTCCATAGCGCGTACCCGCCGAGTTGCGGCTGCCCGTCGAACTCGAAGGTGAGCGCCGAGCCGGGGCCCCGGAGAACGGCGATGGGCGCATTCAACGGCCGGGTGTCCAGTGCCATCCCGTTGGTGAAGTGCCAGATCGCGGCCTGGGTCGCCGCGATGGCCTCATGCTCGCTGATGTTGCCCCGACCTAGCGGGTAACCAGCCCGGCGCAGCTCGTCGCTCACCCGCGCGATGGACCGCATCGGGAACGAGTGGCGCAGGATCCACTCCACCTCGGCTTCACATCCGCGGGTGTGTAGATGGGGGAGCGCCGACCACGACCCAAGCCGATAGGGCGACGGGTGATGCGGGGCGATCCCGGCGAAGTCCAGCGAGTAGGCCTGCAGGTTGGGATTGAGCCTGATCAGGTCGGTGCGAGCCGAGGTGCCGTCGGTGAACACAACCTTGTCAACGGTGTGCGAGTAAGTGCCGCCGCGGTAACGCGTCATGCGAGCCGGTTCGACGGCGGGGCGGACGCGGACTCGGCTGCGGGTCGCGACCCGCGATATGGCCGTGGGTATCGATAGAACGGTCATGGGACGGTTGCTCTTCCTGAACGGTGTAGCGCGCATCACTACACCGAGATCGGTGGGAGCGCGACGATTGCTGAACGGTCAGATGGCGTCAGAAATCAACAGGAACAACAACAACAGGCCACGGCAATGCAGCGCGTGCGGACAATACGCAGCTGGACGGGCTGTGGCATGCGACCACTATAAAGCATCGAAAATTTGGACTCCGCTGAGAGGAATCTGGGAGAGTCTTGCCGGTTCGGCTCAGCCTCGGTTAAACGCTTTGTCCGGGCGCCAAGGTCTGGTTACCCTCGGCGGGCATTCGGGCTTGAGGTGGGGCATGATGGCTCTGCCGGCAATCCCCGCGTAGCCGGAGAATACGCACGGAAAGGACGACGATGGCCACTTCATCCCAGGGGGCGCAGAACGAGTCCCAGGCGCTCGGCGACCTTGCCGCCCGGCAGCTCGCCAATGCCACAAAGACCGTCCCGCAGCTGTCGACGATCACGCCTCGCTGGCTGTTGCACCTGCTGAGCTGGGTGCCGGTGGAAGCCGGTATTTACCGCGTCAACCGGGTCGTTAACCCGGACCGGGTCGCCATCAAAGCCGAGGCGGGTGCCAGCGTCGACGAGCCGCTGCCGGAGACTTATGTCGACTACGAGACCAGTCCGCGCGAGTACACCCTGCGTACCATCTCGACCTTGCTCGACATCCACACCAGGGTTTCCGACTTGTATTCGAGCCCGCACGACCAGATCGCGCAGCAGCTGCGGCTGACCATCGAGACCATCAAAGAGCGCCAGGAGTTCGAGCTGGTCAATAGCCCCGAGTACGGACTTCTGGCTCAGGCCACCCCCGAGCAGACCATTCAGACCCTGGGCGGTGCCCCAACCCCTGACGACCTGGACGCGCTCATCACCAAGGTGTGGAAGACGCCCAGCTTCTTCCTTACCCACCCGCTGGGCATTGCCGCGTTCGGACGCGAGGCTACGTACCGCGGGGTGCCGCCGCCGGTAGTGAGCCTGTTCGGCGCCCAGTTCATCACCTGGCGTGGTATCCCGCTGATCCCGTCGGACAAGGTGCCGGTCGAAGACGGCAAGACGAAGTTTCTGCTGGTGCGCACCGGTGAGGAGCGGCAAGGCGTGGTGGGCCTGTTCCAGCCGGGTCTGGTCGGGGAGCAGGCGCCCGGCTTGTCGGTGCGGTTCACCGGGATCAACAAGTCGGCGATCGCCACCTACCTGGTCACTCTGTACACCTCGCTGGCTGTTCTCACCGACGATGCGCTTGCCGTGCTCGACAACGTCGCCGTGGACCAGTTCCATGAGTACAAGTGAGTACCGCTCGGTAGACGCCGAAAGCGAACTCCCGGTCAGCGCCGGGGAACTGGCCGCGCTGGCCAGCCAGATCTACGCGGCCAGCATCCGGCCAGGGCCGGACAGCCCACCGCAGACCACACCGGTCGCGCCGCGCGGGAACGCACCCGACACGACGGCCGCGACGTCGGCTGCACGGACGGCTGCAACTACCTCTGATCTGTTCCCGGCCCCGGTGCCGCTAGTCGGATTATCGGATGTGTACGTCCCCGCCCCGACATCCCCCGGGCCGGAGGGTGTCCCGCCGCAGACGGCGCCGGTGGCGCCGCGCGGCAGTGTGCCGGACTCCACTGCAGCGCCTACCGCCGGTGAGACCTTGGCCGCCGATCCGTTGCTGCCACCCGGAGTCGTCGACCTGACGGTGTTCGCAGTGCCGACGTCGGGCATCGTCCCGACGGTGCCCGGTGTGCTGGCCGGCGCGGCACCGACCGCCCCGGTGGCACCTCGTGGCTCGGCGCCCGGTTGGCTACCCGAAGCCCCAACGGTTACCGATCTGGGTTGGTCCGACGCGCCGGTGGCGGCACCGGGCCCGCGCGTGCCCGGGGATGAAGCCAGCTACAACTTCCTCACCCGACCCGAGCCGATACCGCAGCTGCCGGACGAGCACGAGGTTTTCGACGTCGCCGCGGTGCGGGCCGATTTCCCCATCCTGCGCGAGACAGTCAACGGCAAGCCGCTGATCTGGTTCGACAACGCCGCCACCACCCAGAAGCCCCAGGTGGTGATCGACCGGTTGGCGTACTTCTACGCCCACGAGAACTCCAACATCCACCGTGCGGCACACGAATTGGCCGCCCGGGCCACCGACGCCTACGAAGAGGCGCGCGATACCGTGCGTCGTTTCATCGGCGCCCCCAAGTCCGAACAGAACATCTTCGTGCGGGGCACCACCGAGGCCATCAACCTGGTCGCCTACGCGTGGGGTGGCAAACATCTCAAACCCGGCGACGAAATCGTCATCACCCACCTCGAGCATCATGCGAACATCGTTCCCTGGCAACTGATTTCGCAGCAGACCGGCGCGGTGTTGAAAGTGGCGCCGGTGGACGAGGCGGGCAATCTGCTGCTGTCGGAATTCGAGGACCTGCTCGGGCCGAAAACCAAACTGGTTGCAGCAACCCAGGTTTCGAATGCGCTGGGTACGGTGACCCCCGTCGAGAAGATTGTGCAGCTCGGGCACCGCTACGGGGCCCGGGTGCTGATCGACGGCGCGCAGTCGATTCCGCATCTGCCGATCGACGTCGCCGAGCTGGGTGTGGACTTCTTTGTATTCTCCGGCCATAAGATCTACGGCCCCACGGGAATCGGTGTGCTGTACGGCAGCGAGGAGGCGCTCGCCGAGACGCCACCGTGGCAGGGCGGCGGGAACATGATCGCCGACGTCACTCTGGAGCGGTCGCTGTATCAAGGCCTGCCCAACAAGTTCGAGGCCGGCACCGGCAACATCGCCGATGCGGTCGGACTCGGTGAAGCGCTGCGCTATGTCGAGAAGGTGGGCATCGAGCGCATCGCGGCCTACGAGCACGAGTTACTCGAATACGCGACACCGCGGCTGGCCGACATTCCCGGTGTTCGCCTGGTGGGTACCGCGAGCGAAAAGGCCAGCGTGCTGTCGTTCGTGCTGGCCGGTCACGAGCCGCTGGAGGTCGGCAAAGCGCTAAATGCCGAGGGAATCGCGGTCCGGGCCGGCCATCACTGCGCGCAGCCGATTCTGCGGCGGTACGGGCTGGAGGCCACGGTTCGCCCGTCGTTCGCGTTCTACAACACCTTCGAGGAGATCGACATCTTCCTCAGGGCAGTCCGTCGCATCGCGGAGGGCGGCGCGGCCGTAGGCTGATCGGCGCATACTTTCCACCCTTGTTTTCCGCCTGATTACAAACCTGGGTTGGACCAGGCGTTGCTCGTAAGCTGGCGTCGTGTTTCTATCTGCAATTAGGCGACGCAGCCTGGATTACGTTGCAGAAGTTGCTAAACCCTTGTCGCACAAGATAATACGGCCAGATGCGAATCCTGTTGCCGCGCAGGCTTAACGAGGATCTGATATGAGCCGTCTGTACTTTCGGATAACCCGGGGGGGTAAACCGACCCGATGACCATCTCGACAACCATGTCCAAACCCATGAACGCGCTGGGCGGGTTCTTCCAGTTCTGCGCGGAGACATTTGTGGTGCTGGTGCGACGGCCGTGGGCGTGGCGCGAGATCCTTGAGCAGATCTGGTTCGTCGCCCGGGTGTCGATTTTCCCGACCATCATGTTGTCGATTCCGTACACGGTGCTGATTGTGTTCGTGTTGAACATTCTGCTCGTAGAGATCGGTGCCGGCGATCTGTCCGGTGCCGGCGCAGGGCTGGCGTCGGTGACGCAGGTGGGCCCGGTTGTCACGGCAATGGTCGTCTCGGGTGCCGGCTCGACGGCTATGTGCGCCGACTTGGGAGCGCGCACCATCCGTGAGGAAATTGACGCGATGAAAGTCATCGGCGTTAATCCCATTCAGGCACTGGTGGTCCCGCGTCTCATTGCGGCCACCTTCGTCGCGGTGCTGCTGTATTCGGTGGTCGCTGTAACCGGCCTGGTCGGCAGCTACATCTTCGTCGTGTACGTCCAGCACGTCACACCCGGCGCCTTCGTCGCGGGGATGACATTGCTCACCGGGCTGCCGCAAGTGGTGATTTCGCTGATCAAGGCGACCCTGTTCGGCATCTCGGCGGGCCTGATCGCCTGCTACAAAGGACTTTCGGTGGGCGGCGGCCCCGCCGGTGTCGGCAGTGCGGTGAACGAAACCGTGGTGTTCTCATTTATGGCTTTGTTCTTCATCAATATCTTGACCACCGCGCTCGGTGTGAAGGTCACCGCCAAATGAACCCCACCGTGCCATGAGTGAGGCGACGCTGAGCGGCCCTTCGCGATTCGCAGACATCGCCTCCAGGCTCGTGTCGGCCACTCGGAAAATGGGCGAACAGACCGCGTTCTATGGTCGTTCCCTGCTCAACATCGGCGAGGCCGTACGTCGCTATCCGGGTGAGCTGCTGCGGCTGATCGCCGAGATGGGCATGGGCACAGGAGCGCTCGCGGTCATTGGTGGCACCGTCGGCATCATCGGCTTCCTGACGCTGACCACCGGTGCCCTGGTGGCAGTGCAGGGCTACGACACGCTGTCCAACGTCGGCGTCGAGGCACTGACCGGTTTCCTGTCGGCATTCTTGAACGTCCGCATGATCGCGCCCTGCACAGCAGGGTTGGCACTCGCGGCCACCATCGGCGCCGGCGCGACCGCCCAATTGGGTGCCATGCGTATCAACGAAGAGATCGACGCGCTGGAAGTAATGGGCATTCGCGCGATCACCTATCTGGCCTCCACTCGGATCATCGCCGGTGTCCTGGTTGTCATCCCGCTCTACGCCGTCGCGGTGCTGATGTCGTTCATCGCGGCCAAATTCCTGACCATCTTCGTCTACGGCCAGTCGCGCGGCGTCTACGAGCACTATTTCGGTACGTTCCTGCATCCCACCGACCTGCTGTGGTCGTTCGGGTCGGCGCTGGCGATGGCCACCGGTGTGATGGTCGTCCACACCTACTACGGTTTCACCGCGACCGGCGGCCCGGCCGGTGTCGGAGAGGCGGTCGGCCGGTCGGTACGGTCGTCGATGATCGTCACCGCTTTTGTGTGCCTGTTAATTTCGCTGTCCGTCTACGGCCAGCACGGCAACTTCAACCTGTCTGGCTGACCCATGAGCAATCACCACGACAAGCGCGACCGGGGAGCCTTCCGGGTGAACAGAAGCCGGACGAGCAAGATCGATCCGATTTGGTACGCGCCGACGTTGTTTATTGTGATCGGGTTGCTGATTGCGCTGACCGCGGGCGCCTTCACCGGCAAGTTCGACACCTTCGTCCCGCTGACCTTGGTGTCGGATCGGGCTGGCCTGGTGATGGAGTCGGGCGCCAAGGTCAAGTTGCGCGGTGTGCAGGTCGGCCAGGTCGCCTCGATCGGCACCGACACCAAAGCCGCTCGGCTGCAACTGAAGATGCAGCCGGATGCGTTCAAGTTCCTGCCGAGCAACGTCGAGGCTGAAATCAAGTCGACCACCGCGTTTGGGTCCAAGTACGTCGAGCTGACCGTGCCCGAGCATCCCAGCCCCGCGAGACTGAAGCCCGGTGCGGTGCTGCACTCCCGGAATGTGACCGTCGAAGTCAACACGGTTTTCGAAAATTTGCAGTCCGTGGTCCAGGCCATCGACCCGGCGAAGCTGAACGCGATCCTGTCTGCCTTCGCGCAGTCGTTGCGCGGCAAGGGCGATCGGATCGGGCAGGCGATTACCGACGCGAACGACGTGCTGCAGGCCGTCAACCCGCGTCTGGACACGATGCACCTGGACTGGAAGCTGTTCGGCAAGACGATGGCCGCGTATTCGACCGCAGCGCAGGATATCCTGACGATCCTCGATTCGGCGTCGACCACCAGCGTCACCCTCACCGACAATCAGCGGTCACTGGACGCCGTGCTGATGTCCGCGATCGGCTTTAGTCAAGCTGGTATCGGCGTCATCGGCCGCAGCGAAGCGAACATCGTGCGGTCAATCAACCTGCTCGACCCGACAACGGCGCTGCTGCAGATGTATTCGCCCACCTACACCTGCCTATTCCAGGGCGCCCAATGGTATGTCGAGCATGGCGGCAGGGAAACCCTTGGGGGCAATGGATATTCGTTCATTATGGATGCCGGGCTGCTCTTCGGTGACGATCCGTACCGGTACCCGAAGAATCTGCCGAAGGTCAACGCGACCGGTGGGCCCGGCGGCCGGCCGAGCTGTGGGTCGCTGCCGGATCCGAGCGCGAATTACCCGGTGCGGGCGCTGGTCACCGACACCGGATGGGGTGCCGCCCCGAATGAGATCCGCACCAACCTGGCCGTCGGTAATCCTTGGTGGTCCAACTACTTTCCGACCACTAAGAATCCGCCGGAGCCGCCGCGCTACTTCTACCGCGGAGGGCAGCCACCACCATGAGTCAAGCTGGAAGGCCGGGCACCTGGAGAGTCGCGGCCCGGGTCGCGTTATTCACGGTGGTGTGCTTGCTGTTCACCTTCGCCCTGATCACGGTATTCGGCCAGTTGCGGTTCGACGACCGCACCAACTATCGGGCGTTGTTCACCAATGTATCCGGCCTAAAGTCCGGCAACTTCGTGCGTATCGCCGGAGCCGAGGTCGGCAAGGTCGGTGACATCACCCTGCATCGCGACGGCACTGTGACCGTCGACTTCGCGATCGACCGTAGTCTGCGCCTGACCGAGGGCACCAAGGCCGTAGTGCGCTACGAAAACCTGATTGGTGACCGGTTTCTCGCCTTGGAGGACGGCGCCGGGTCACCGCGCCGGTTGGCTGCGGGTGCGACGATTCCGCTATCGAAGACATCGCCGGCACTGGATATCGACACCTTGATCGGCGGATTCCGCCCGTTGTTCCGCGCTCTGGACCCCGAACAGGTCAACGCGCTGTCCGGGCAACTGCTTCGTATATTCCAGGGGCAGGGCGGCACCCTGGCCTCGGTGCTGGCTCAGACCTCGACGCTGACTTCCACTTTGGCCGGTCGCAGCGAGTTGATCGGAGAGCTGATCACCAACCTGAATACGGTGCTACATACTTTCGCCGCCCGTGATCACGAGTTCTCCGACGGCTTGGACAAACTCGCGGAATTCGTCGACGGCCTGGCGCAGCGCAAGACCGACATCTCCAACGGGCTCGCGTACGTCAATGCTGCCGCGGGTTCGATCTCCGACCTGCTGGTCCAGGCGCGCCAGCCGATTCGCGATGTGGTGCACGAGACCGACCGCATGTCGGCCCAGGTGCTCGCCGACCGAGAATACGTCGACGGTCTGCTGCACAGCCTTCCCGACGTGTACCAGGTGTTGTCGCGGCAGGGCCTTACCGGCGACTACTTCGGCTTCTACTTCTGCGAAGTGCTGCTCAAGATGAACGGCAAGGGAGGCAACCCGATCTACATCAAGTTGGTCAGCCAGCCCTCTGGGCGGTGCACGCCTCAATGAGCTTCTTCAACCAGCGATTCGGGGGCAAACCAGGCAGAAAGCGCAGCTCATTCCTGCTGGGCGTGATGGGCACCGTACTGGTGACCTGCCTGGTGATCGTCGCGTTCCAGTACAACAAGCTGCCGTTCGTCAACGATTATGACAACTATGCGGCCTACTTCGCGGAGGCCGGCGGCATCAAGCCGGGCAATCAGGTACGGGTGTCCGGCGTGGGTGTCGGCAGAGTTTCCGATATCCGCTTGGAAGGCACCAAGGTCCGGGTCGGGTTCACCGTCCGCAAGAAGGTCGAACTCGGGGACCGAACCGAAGCGGCGATCAAGACCGAAACGATCTTGGGCTCCAAGATGCTCGAGCTCACTCCGCGTGGCGGGGGCCGGCTGGCGGGCGTCATACCGCTGGAACGCACCACGTCCCCCTACGACCTGCCCGATGCGCTGGGCGACCTGACGACCCAGATCAGCGGACTCGATACCGTCCAATTATCCACGGCCTTAACCACCTTGGCGGATACCTTCAAGGAGACACCGCCGAATCTGAGGCCGGCCCTGGAAGGCGTGGCGCGATTCTCGGACACCCTGAACAATCGTGATGCCCAGCTGCGCAGCCTGTTAAGCAACGCCAACAATGTCGCCGGCGTGCTGGGCCGGCGCAGCCAGCAGATTGCCGCCCTGGTATCTAATTCCAATGCGCTGCTGGTGGCGCTGCTGCAGGAGCGGGATTCGATCGACGCATTGATGAACAATCTGACGGCGGTTTCGCACCAGCTCTCGGGGCTGGTCGACGAGAACCGCACGCAACTCAAGCCGGCGCTCGACAAGCTGAACCGCGTACTGGAGGTCCTCGACAATCGCAAAGAAGACCTGCAGCGCACTCTGCCCAAATTCAAGCGATACGCAATGTCTTTCGGTGAAGTCCTGGGATCCGGTCCCTTTTTCAAGGCTTATGTCGCGAACCTGGTCCCCGGTCAGCTGAGCGGGCCGATACTCGACTCCCGCATGTACGACCGGTATCTGGATCCCAACCAGCACTTGCCCTCCGAGTCGGTGGACCCGCCCACCGGGTCGCCGCCCGTGCCGCCCGAAGCCGCGCCGCAGCCGCTGTGGTCTCAGCCGCCCTCACCCGGGCCTGCGCCGGGGCCCCCGCCCGAGCCCGCACCTGCCGGGGTGGGCGCGCCGTGAACGTCGAACGGAAAGTTGTCCGGCAGGTGACTTGTGTCAGCCTGGTCCTCACCCTGGCTTTCGCCTCGTTTCTGGTCGGCCGGCAACTGTGGAAAGAGGTCGACAAGAACACCTACTCGGCGTACTTCGTCAACGCCAACGGCCTTTTTGTCGGCGACGAAATTCGCATTTTGGGTGTCGCGGTGGGTGTGGTGGACAAGATCGAGCCGCAGCCGACCAGTTCAAAGGTGACCTTCTCGGTCGACAAGCAGTACCCTGTCCCGGCCGACGCCCGCGCCGCGATCTTGTCGCCGTCACTGGTTACGTCGCGGGCGATTCAACTCGTACCAGCCTATTCCGGTGGACCCAAACTGGCTGCGGGAGCGTCGATACCGCTGAGCCGCACCGCGGTACCGGTGGAATGGGACGATTTCCGCCGTCAGCTGGAGAAGCTCACCGAGTCGCTGCAGCCGACGACGCCGGGCGGGGTGAACTCGCTCGGCACCTTTGTCAACTCTGCCGCGGACAACCTGCGCGGCGAGGGCGACACCGCGCGCGACACCATCATTAAGCTCTCCGAAGCACTTTCGGCGCTCGGAGACCACGCCGATGACATCTTCAGCACGGTGCGCAATCTGCAGCTGCTGGTTTCGGCGCTGTACTCCAGCAGCGATCTGTTGGCGTCGTTCAACCGGAATCTGGCCAGCGTAACGACCGTTCTGACCAATACCCCCAACGAAATCGCCAGTGCGGTAAGAGGTCTGGACACCGCGCTGGTGGACTTGCGCGGATTCCTCGCGGAGAACCGCGAATCGATCGGTGTCACATTCGACCGGCTGAGTTCCATCACCACCGCTCTGAACGACAGCCGCGCCGACATCAAACAAATTCTGCATGTCGCTCCGACGGTGTTTCAGAATTTCGTGAACATCTATCAGCCCGCGCAGGGTGCGATGACCGGCATCATCGCGCTGAACAACTTCGCCGACATTCCCCAGTGGATATGCAGCTCTATCGAAGCGGCCTCCCGACGCGGCCTGGACCGGGTGTCCAAGCTGTGCCTGCAGTATGTCGAGCCGATCATCAAGAACCGGATCTACAACTACATCCCGGCGGGGCTCAATCCGTTCGTGGGGCCGCAGGCCCGCCCGAACGAGATTACCTACAGTGAGGACCGGCTGCGACCCGATGGGCCGCCGCCCGGGGCCGTACCGGCTCCTGATGCACCGCCCGAGCCGCCCAACCCCGCCCCGGCGGCCCGTCCGGGCCCGACCCTCCCCGACCCGGCATTGGGGCTGGCCGGCCTGATGGTCCCGCAGGGGCCCGGATGATCAGGCGCGCCGTGCTCGCTGGACTCACCGCCGCCTGCCTTGCGTTGTTGCCCGGGTGCGATTGGCATGGACTGAACTCGCTGAGGCTGCCCGGCACCGCCGGTGGGGGTCCGGGCTCCTACACAATTCAGGCGCAGCTGCCCGACGTGGTGAACATCCAGGAAAACACTCGCGTCCGCGTCGACGACGTCAACATCGGCAACGTCACCAAGATCGAGGTCCAGGAGTGGCACGCGCTGGTCACCATGCGCATCGACGGCAACGTCCACCTGCCGGCCAATTCCACGGCCAAGATCGGGCAGACCAGTCTGCTGGGTTCGATGCACGTCGAACTGGCGCCGCCCAAGGACGAGCCGCCGGTCGGTCAACTCGTCAATGGGTCGATCATCCCGCTGTCTCACGCCAGCATGTATCCGACCACCGAGCAGACCCTGGCCTCGGTGTCGGTGCTGCTCAACGGCGGGGGGCTGGGCCAACTGCAGGAGATTACCCAAGCAGTGGCCAAGGCGTTCGCCGGCCGGGAGAACGACATGCGAAGCCTGTTGCACCAACTCGACGAGTTCATCGCCGGCACCAACGCGCAGACCGACGACATCATCTCCGCCGCAGAGAATCTCAACGCGCTGGCGGGCCAGTTCGCCGCCAAGGACCAGGTCGTCGACCGAGCTTTGACCACCGTGCCGAAGGCGCTTGCGGTGTTGGCCCAGGAGCGTGCCGCGATCGCCGACGCGATCGACCAACTCGGCAAGTTCAGTGCCGTCGCAGCCGACACCGTGCGCCAGAGCAAGCAATCCCTGGTCAACAACTTGCGCAATATCGCCCCCGTGCTGCGCAGGCTCGCAGACGCCGGACCGGCGCTCACCAAGGGCTTGGATGGGCTGGCGACCTACCCTTGGCCGACCTCCACGGTCCGCAATTGGTTCCGCGGTGACTACGCCAACCTCACGATGATCGTCGACTTGACGTTGAGCCGCATCGACACCGGCATCTTTACCGGCTCCCGATGGGAGGGCAACCTCACCCAGCTCGAATTGCAGTGGGGCCGCACCATCGGCATGCAACCGAGCCCGGCCACCGCGGGCAACCCGCTGACCTTCCCCTACCACGACGGGGGGTACTGAATGCTGCGCCTGAATCGCAGGACCTGGGTTCAATTAGCAGTGCTGTTTGTCGTGACCATAATCTCTTGCGGTGCAATGGCATTCAACTACATGAAACTACCCGAAACATTGTTCGGGATCGGGGAGTACCACGTCACCGTCGACTTGCCGCAATCCGGCGGGTTATACGAGAACTCGGTCGTCACCTACCGCGGCACCGACGTGGGCCAGGTCAGGTCGGTGAACGTCACCGCCACCGGGGTGCGCGCTGTGCTGGCCCTTAAATCCGGGGTCAAGGTGCCCGCCGATGTGCAGGCATCCGTACATAGCCGCTCGGCGATCGGGGAACAGTACCTCGAATTGACCCCGCTACCGGGTGCTGGGACTCAGGCACAGCACACCCGGTTGCTGCGTAACGGGGACGTGATCTCCGCAGGCCACGTCGATGTGCCCGTCGATATCGGCCGACTGCTGGACATGACCAACCGTGCGCTGCAAGCGATTCCGCGAGCAAACCTGAGCACAGTGATCAACGAGTCCGACCGTGCGGTCGGTGGGCTGGGCCCGGAACTGTCTCGGATCGTGGACGGGTCAACGGCGTTGGCGATCGCGGCAGGGCAAAACGTCGGGCCGCTGACCACCCTGATCGACCAGGCGCCGCCGGTGCTGAATTCCCAAGTGCAGACCGCGGATGCGATCGCGACATGGGCACACCGGACCGCCGCGATCACGGCACAGTTCCAGGCGCAGGACGCCGCCCTGCGAGATCTTTTGCGGCAGGGCAGTTCCGGGCTGGAGGAAGGACGCGCGATGTTCGACCGCGTGGCACCCGCAGTGCCGGTGCTGTTCGCGAACCTGGTGAGCCTGGGGGACATCGCCTTCGTCTATCGCCACGACATCGAGCAGATCTTGGTGCTGCTGCCGCAGGGTATCGCCGTGATGGCCGGATCCCTGGTACCCAACACCGCGACCAAGCAGGACTATCGCGGGTTCTATCTGGACTTCAACCTCAACATGAACTTACCGCCCCCGTGCACGACCGGCTTCCTGCCGCCGACGCAGCGCCGTTCGCCGGCCAGTGTGGACGCGCCGGACCGGCCGGCGGCCGAACTTTACTGCCGGCTGCCACAGGACTCCGAGCTCAATGTCCGTGGTGCACGCAATATTCCGTGCGAAACCAAGCCGTGGAAGCGGGCTCCCACCGTCGAAATGTGTGAAAGCGACGAGGAGTATGTGCCGCTCAACGACGGCTACAACTGGAAGGGCGACCCCAACGCCACCACCACCGGCCAGGGGGTTCCGCAGTATCCGCCGGGCCAGGACCCGCGGCTGCCACCGCCTCAAGGCATCGCACCGGCACCACCGCCACCTCCACCGCCGGTAGCGGTCGCCACGTACGATCCGGCGACCGGTGACTACGTGGGACCCGACGGGCACCGCTATACCGAGTCCGATTTGGCACATCCACGTGCCAAGAACTGGCAATCGCTGCTGGTGCCGTCACCGTGAGCAGTAGGAAGGAGCAACATGGCTGACGAGCCTTCTGAGAAGCCTGATATTGCTGACACCCAAGGTGAAGTCGCTTTGTCCAGGGAATCCGACGAGTGCATTGAGGCGGACGCCGACGCGGCCGAGAACCCAGTCGCCTCTCGCGCCACCGGTCGGGGACTGCCGAATCCACTTGGGCGGCTTACCCACATCGGGCGCGCTCTGGTCGTCAGCGGAGTCGTCGTGGCCGCGCTCGCCGGATTGACCGGTTGGCTCGGCTACCGCGGGTACGAGCAGCACCAGGCCCGCGTCCAACGCCAGTTGTTTATCCAGACGGCCCGCCAGGGTGCGGTGAATCTCACTACACTCAACTACACCGAGATCGACGCCGATGTGCAGCGGATCCTCGATTCGGCCACCGGCGCCTTCCGGGAGGATTTCGAGCATCGGGCCAAACCGTTCATCGAACTCGTCAAGGCCGCGCAGTCGAAATCGGAGGGCACCGTCACCGAAGCTGGGCTGGAGTCCCAGCAGGGGGACTCGGCCAGGGTGTTGGTGGCGGTAGCGGTGAAGTCGCGGACGGCCGCCGGCGAAGAGGCGCCGCGGGAATGGCGGATGCGAATCGATGTCCAAGCCGTCGGCAGCGACGCCAAGATGTCGAATGTGGTGTTCGTGCCATGACGACGCTGAGCGAACGGACCACGGGGATGACAACGCGAGCCGAAAGTACGCCGGATGACGATACGACGCAGGAATCCGCTCTTGTCGGCGGCAATGAGGACGGAGAGGCCACCGAGACGTCCGGCGACGAAGCTGCGGATTCGGGCAGCGACGAATCAGAAGGCGAACTGCACGACGAATCGGAAGACGAACTGCGCGACGAGTCGGACGACCGGCTGGATGGAGACGCCAAGGCGATCCGGCGCCGGCCCCCGATCGCGCGGTCGCGTGTCCTTGCCTTCGGCGTGCTGCCGGGGATCGCGCTGCTGCTTGCGCTCACCGCGGGCTATTTCAAATGGGTGGACCTGTCCGGATCCGAGGAAGCGCGGGCCCGCGCCGAATCGGTGCGGGTGGCCAGCGACGATGCAGTTGCCCTGCTGTCGTACAGCCCCGAGTCGGCCGAGAAAGAACTTGGTGCGGCGCGGGAACGGCTCACTGGCGATTTCAAGGACGCGTACACGTCCTTGACCCGCCAGGTCGTCATTCCCGGCGCCAAACAGAAACACATTACCGCGGTAGCGAAAGTCACTGCGGCTTCGTCGGTTTCGGCGACACAAAATCACGCCGTGGTGCTCTTGTTCGCGAATCAGACCGTGATTGTTGGCGACGGTGGCACTCCCACCGACACCCAGCCGGTTATTCGGGTAACACTGGACAAGGTCGGCGGGCGCTGGCTTGTTTCGCGATTCGACCCGGTCTGAGCGAGAGGCCGCCATGACATGTTTGATCCGATACGCAATCCATTTGGCACGCATGCTCGTCGTGCTTGCGGCGGCAGCGGGATCGGCGGCTCCTAGCGCCGTTGCTGACAACAAGAGGCTCAACGACAGCGTCCTGTCCGGTGTCTACACCACTCAGCACCAAGCTGGCTGTACGAACGATGTAGTGATGAACAACTCGCTGTATCTGGCCGCGCAATGGCACGCCGACGATATGATCGACAACCGAAACATCAACGACGACATCGGATCTGATGGCTCGACACCACAAGACCGAGCTTACGCAGCCGGGTTTCGCGGCCGAGTAGCCGAAACCGTGGCGACTAATCCAGCGCTGGCCATCACTGGCCTCGAAGTGATGCGGCAGTGGTACGACAACCCGGAATATCTTGCGATCATGCGAGATTGCACTAACACCGCGATGGGCGTCTGGTCAGACAACAGCTTGGACCGCACCGTCGTGGTTGCCCTGTATGGGCGGCCCGAGGAGCAGGGACGCTGACGTATGAGGTGGCGTAAAATTCACCGCGATTCGAAATTGCGCCTCGTTAAGTCCGTGCAGATCGTGGGAACCCAAGGCAGAACGTAGCTTCTAAGGCTGAGGGAGTAGTGACCGCATGATCTTCACCCAGCATTACCTGGACTGCTTGTCGCAGGCCTCGTACTTGATCGGGGACGAGACCACGGGGCGTGCCGTGGTCGTCGACCCGCGCCGAGACATCGAGCCCTACCTCGATCAGGCGGCCGAACACGGTCTGCTAATCGAGCGGGTCATCGAGACCCATATCCATGCCGACTTCCTAAGCGGGCATTTGGAATTGGCGGCTGCGACTGGGGCGGTGATCTCCTTCGGCAAGGACGCGAACGTCGAGTTCGCCATCGAGCCGTTGCACGACCGGCAGCGCATCTCCTTGGGGGAAGTCATGTTTGAGATCCTGTCGACACCCGGTCACACGCCGGAGTCTATCTCCGTCGTGGTGTACGAGCACCCGGACGACGAGCTCCCCTACGGTGTCCTGACCGGAGACGCGCTATTCGTCGGCGACGTCGGCCGCCCGGATCTGCTTTCGGGCAAAGGCATCTCTGCCAACGACCTCGCGCGAACCCTGTACCGAACACTGCACGACAAACTACTCAAGCTGCCCGACGCCACCAGAGTGTTTCCGGCGCACGGGGCCGGGTCGACCTGCGGCAAGCAGTTGTCCAGCGAGACCAGTTCCACCATCGGCGAGCAGCGTGAAACCAACTATGCCGCCCAGATTGCCGACATTGACGAATTCGTCGCCTCGCTCACTTCCGACCAAGCCGTACAGCCGCGTTACTTCGAGTATGACTCGCAGCGCAATCGGCAGCAGCGTCCGCTGTTGAACGCGGAGCTGCCAGGCGCATTGGACAGCGATGCGGTCGCCCGGCTCGCGGCAGCGGGCGCCAGCCTGCTCGACGGCCGCGAACCAGAGGAGTTTGCGGCGGGTCATCTACGCGGCGCCGTCAACGTCAGCCTGAAGGGTCGTTTCGCCGAGTGGGCCGGCGGCGTCTTGGACATCGAAAAGGACATCGTGCTGGTGGGTGATCCCGCGCAGGCGCGGGAGAGCAGAATCCGGCTTGCGCGGGTGGGCCTGGATCGGGTCATCGGCCAGTTAGACGATCTGGACGCGGTGCTGCGGAGACAGCCGGAGCGCGTCGAGCGAACTGAACGCTATACCGCCGACCAACTTGACCCGTTGCGCCGCTCGACAGCTGAGCTGCAGATCATCGATGTGCGCGGCAAAGCCGAGTTGGAGGATGGAATGATTCCCGGCGCGCGGCACATTCCATTGCCCGCGCTGGCCGACTCGCTGGACGAACTCGACAGGTCAGTGCCGGTGCTGACGTATTGCGCGAGCGGGACGCGCTCCATGATCGCGGCCAGTCTGTTGCAGGCGGCGGGTTTCGGAGACGTCGCGGATCTAATTGGTGGGTTCGATGCCTGGGAGAAAGCTGGACTGCCACTGGCTGGCGGCGCGGATCAATCGTAGACCGGAGCCCACATGCTGTCGCGAATCGCTTGGCGCACATCGTCGTACGATTTCGTCGCCACCCCGTCTTCGACGGCGGCCTGGTAGACGGCTTCGGCGACCTGCGCTGAGATGTTCCGCAGATTCCGCACGTCAGGCAGTAACGAATCACCGGGTGCAATTGGAGTTGCCTGTTGGGCAACGGCTTTCGCTGAAGCGTGCAGCATCGGTTGAGTTATCCGGCGTGCTCCGGCAACAATGGTGCCCAGTCCGATACCTGGGAACACCAGCACATTGTTGGCCTGCCCGACGGTGTAGGTGGTTCCTTCGTACTCGACGGGGGCCATCGGACTTCCGGTCGCCACCAATGCTTTGCCTGCCGACCACTGCACCAAGTCTGCCGGCATGGCTTCCATCCGCGACGTCGGGTTGGACAGCGGGAAGATCATCGGGCGCTCACACGATGCCGTCATCGCCTCCACCACCGCGCGGTTGAACGCGCCGGACACCGCCGAACAGCCGAGCAATAGCGTGGGGGACGCGAGCCCAATGGTCTCCACCAGCCCCATTCGTTGGTCAGCGCCCACTCCCAGGCGGTCGCGGTTCTTGGCGTAGGGCAACTGAAAGTCCCGCAGGTCGTCCATGTCGTCGAACAACAGGCCCTGCCGGTCGATCGGCCAGATCTGTGCCGTGGCCTGCTCGGCGCTGGCGCCGTCGGCGATCATTGCGTCCCGAATCTGGTCGGCTACACCCAAACCCGCGGTCCCGGCGCCGAAGACCACGATCCGCTGATCCCGCAGCGGAGTACGGGTGAGCTTCGACCCGCCGTAGACGGCGGCCAACACGACTGCGCCGGTGCCCTGCATGTCGTCGTTGAATACGCAGTAGTCAGCGCCGTAGGTGGCCAGGATCTTGCGGGCGTTGGCCGGCCCGAAATCCTCGAAATGCAGTATTGCATTGGGGAACATCCGGTGGGCGGTCTCGACGTATTGCCGGATGAAGTCGAAGTACTCATCTCCGTGGCGCCGGGCATGCCGGTTGCCCAGGTAGAACGGATCGTGCAGCAGCTGTTCGTTGTCGGTCCCGACGTCCAGCGACACCGCCAGTGTCCGGCGCGGGTCGACGCCGCCGCCGGCGGTGTAGAGGGCCAGCTTGCCGACCGCAATCTGGATGCCGCCCACACCCCAGTCACCGATTCCCAGGATCGCTTCGGCGTCGGTGCATACGATCAGGTCGATGTCGTCGGGGCCTTGCCCGAGTGTCTCGAAGGCTTCGGCAATCTCCTCGGGTTCGTCGATGCTCAGAAACAGGCCGCGCTGCCCGCGGTATTCGTCGGAGAACCGCTGGATCGCTTCACCCACCGTCGGCGTGTAGACAACCGGCATCAGCTCGGGCAGATGGTCGATCAATACCTTGAAGTACAGCAGTTCGTGGCGGTAGTGCAACTGCTCGAGCAGCAGATTGCGACCCAAATCGGTAGCCATGCTCTGCAATTGGTGCCATACCCGGTCGGCTTGCTGGTCCAGGGTGAGCACCGCGGACGGCAACCGGCCGGTGAGGCCAAGCCTCTTGCGCTGTTCGTGGGTGAAACCCACCCCGCGGTTGAGACTCGGTGTGGACAACGCGGCCGGGAATCGGGGCACGCAGGCATCGCTCATGGAAAGCTCCGTCCGTGACTGGGCGTAACCACGTCACGGTAGCGCCGATCGAGCTTGCTCGGCTCGCAAGACGCTCAGCGAGAACGTTCAGAGACCAGCGACTGACTTGTCGACGTCAGAGTTCGATCGCATGTATCCGCTGGCCTCACAGACGCACAATTGCGTGACGTCGTTGGCCCGGCGCCGCAAAGACGTGTCCTGCCTGCGCCTCAAGTGCTGTGCGTAGACCTTGTCGCGCTGGTTCTGGGAGAAGGCCAGGTCGAGGTTCACCGGCAATCCCGCCCAAGAGATCTGGGGGTTGCTGTCGTCGGTTTGCCGCGAACCGCAGTGCAGCGGACAGGCGGGGTTTGGCGCTGCTCCCTTGGAACCGTCAGACTTGCGACCCACGAAAACGCCCCTTCCGTGCGAGTGCGTATTCCAATGGGTGAATCGTGCGACCGTCATGTTTCAGCAAACGTCGTGCGACGTTTCCGCCGTATTACAGATTGCCGATCTCGTCCTCAGTAAACGTCGCGGCGATAGCGCTTATCCGCGCCGAGCTCTCGGACGAAATCGCCGGCCGCGTCGGGGCTGAGTTTGCCGTGCTCGGCCGCGATGTCGCGGATCGCCTGATCGACGTCCTTTGCCATCGGGTTCGCGCTGCCGCAAACATAGAGGTGAGCTCCGTCCTGAAGCCATCGCCACAGTTGCGCACCGCGTTTGCGCATCAGGTGCTGCACGTAAATTTTGTCCCGCTGGTCTCGCGAGAACGCCAGGTCTAGCTCAGTGAGCAGTCCGTCGGCATGCATCGCCTGGATTTCGTCGCGGTAGTAGAAGTCGGTGGCCGCGTGCTGCTCGCCGAAGAACAGCCAGTTGGGGCCGGTGTGGCCGAGCGCACGACGCTCCTGCAGGAAGCCGCGAAACGGGGCAATCCCGGTGCCGGGCCCGATCATGATCATGGGTATCTGCGGATCGCTGGGAGGCCGGAAGTTCGTCGAGGTCCGCACGTAGACGGCGATCCGGTCGCGGGGGGAGCGGTCGGCGAGATACGTGGAACACACCCCGCGCCGTGCGACGCCGCGGAAGTTGTACCGTACCGGCGAAACCGTCAGGTGCACTTCGCCGGGGTGCTCCTTGGGGCTGGAGGAGATTGAATAGAGCCGGGGCTGAAGCGGTTTGAGGATGGCCAGCCATTCGTCCGTGGATGCCGCGACGGGTGCCTCGGCGAGCAGGTCGACCGACTGACGCCCCCACGACCAATCCGCCAGTTGCACTTTGTTTTCCGGCTTCATCAGCTCGGCCAGTTGTTCGGCGGCATCAGCATCGACCGTGCGTTGCCGCACGAACCGCAGCAGGTCGCGGCTGATGTGGGCGATCTCGAACCGCTCGGTTAGCGCGGAGCGCAACGACATCGGCCCGTGGTCGGCGACGTGAACTTCGGCATCACCGTCCAACCGGGTCATGGTCAGCCACTCGTCGACGAACTCGGGGTTGTTGCGTGGCCAGACTCCCAGTGCGTCGCCGGCTTCGTAGCTGATTGATTCCTCCGACAAGTCAAACACCAGCTGCCGCACATCTTTTGCCGAGTCGGGTCTACTCAGGGTGGTGTTGCGGATCAGGTCGGTTACCAGCGGGCACTTTCTGGAGTACTGCGGGTCCCCGCCGGCGGGACTAGCCGGCGTCCCCACACCTGCCGGTGCGGTGGCAATCGTGGCGGCAGTGCCGGTCAACTTTCCCAATATGTCATCGAGCCAGCGGGCTGCGGTTTCTTGGTAATCGGGTTCGCAGTCGGCGCGGGCCGTGATGCGGGTCGCGCCGAGTTCGGCGAGGCGGTCGTCGAGTTTTCGCCCGTACCCGCAGAAGTCGTCGTAATTGGAGTCACCCAACGCCAGTACGGCATAGCGGACGCCGGCCAGGCGCGGCGCGTCTGCCGCCGACAGCGCCCGCCATAGGCCGACGGCGTTGTCGGGCGGGTCGCCGTCGCCGGTGGTGCTGGTGATCAGTAGCAGTTCAGCTGTGCTCGGTAGCCGCTCCGGCGGGAATTCATCCATGGGGTGCAGCGCGGCCGGTAGCGCGGCGTCACGCAGTCGCGCGGCTACGTCGGCGGCGAGATCCTCGGCGTTGCCGGTTTGAGATGCCCACAACACTGGTATCGAGGTGCGTTCGGGTTCGACCGCGGCTTCCTCGGCCGCCGGGCTGCGAGCTAACACGCCGGCGAGAACTCCGTCCAGCCACATCCGGGTGCGCTCGTCGAATGGGGCGCTGGCCGGCAGGGTGGGTGCGCGGTCCAACACCGGTCCGCTGTTCAGACGTAGGCCGGCGAACATTCCGGCCAGGTAGGCACGGCCGCCCGCGTCGAATTGCGGGGTGGGTTCGCTCGCCACGCCGAGGAATTCGGCAATCGCGTCGATTCGGGTCAGGCCTGGGTTCGAATCGGGTACACCGGTCGCCGAAGGTGCCGGTTGCCGCGCCGTGGCTTCAACCTTGCACAAGGTAACCGCGCAAGCCTTGTACTCCGGTTGGTGCGACACCGGGTCGACAGCGTCGTTGGTGACGGCGTTGATCGAAAGGTATTCGCCGAAGGCATCATTCCAGTGGAAGGGTGCGAAGCAGTTACCCGGCAGCACCCGATCCGTGAGGACGGCAGGCAGTACGGCGCGGCCGCGGCGAGAGGCGACCTCCACCTGGTCACCGTCGCAGATCTGCAGGCGCGCAGCGTCTTCGGGATGGATTTCGACGAACGGACCCGGGTTGAGCTTGTTCAGCTTGGCGACCTTGCCGGTCTTGGTCATGGTGTGCCACTGATGCGGCAGTCGTCCGGTGTTGAGCAGCAACGGGTAGTCGGCGTCGGGCATCTCCTCGGGCAGCAGGTGCGGGCGGGCGAAGAAGACGGCGCGTCCGTCCGGCGTCGGGAAGGCGAGTCGGGGCACGTGGCCGTCCTCACGGGTGACCCGGCTTTGGCTGATGCCATCGTTGAGGTAGCGGATCGGGTTCCGGTGGTTGTCCGCGTCTGGTGGACACGGCCATTGCACGGGCGTCTGGCGCAGTCTTTTGTAACTGATACCACGAATGTCATAGCCGGTCTTGGGATTCGAGAAGCCCTTGATTTCTTCGAACACTTGCTCCGCCGAGGCGTAGCCGAAGCCATCGGAATATCCCATCGCGCAGGCGATCCGGTCGATTATTTGCCAGTCCGGCAGCGCCTGTCCCGGCGGATCGACCGCCTGCTGGAACAGGGTTAGGTTGCGCTCGGAATTAACCATCACCCCTTCGGATTCGGTCCACAGCGCGGCCGGCAGCAACACGTCGGCATACTCGTTGGTCTCGGTCTGCAGAAATGCGTCCTGGGTGATCACCAGTTCGGCCTGGTCCAGACCGGCCAGTACCGTCTTGCGGTTAGCGACGGTAGCAACGGGGTTGGTGCAAATGATCCAGCATGCCTTGATCTGGCCGACAGCCATGCGCGAGAACATGTCGATCACGCCGGCACTGACGTCGGTGCGTAGCGAACCGCGGGGGATGCCCCACTTGTCCTCGGTGAACTCGCGGTCTTCGGCACAGGTGATTGAGCGCTGGCCGGGCAGTCCCGGTCCCATGTAGCCCATTTCGCGCCCACCCATCGCGTTGGGCTGGCCGGTCAGGGAGAAGGGACCGCTGCCGGTCCGGCAGATCGCGCCGGTAGCCAGGTGCAGATTGCAGATCGCGTTGGTGTTCCAGGTGCCGTGAGTGCTCTGGTTGAGTCCCATAGTCCAGCAGCTGACCCAGTTGGTAGCCGCACCGATCCAGCGTGCCGCGGTGCGGATGTCTTCGGCTGGGATGCCGGTGATTTCACTGACCGTGTCGACGGTGAACTGCTCGAGAAAGCTGGGCATCACCTCCCAGCCAGTGGTGAATTCGTTGATGAATTCGGTGTCGATGTCTCCGTTCTCGACGATCAGTTGCAGCAAACCGTTGAGCAGTGCGAGGTCTGTGCCGGGAGCGATCTGCATGAACAGGTCGGCCTTGGCCGCGGTTGCGGTGCGCCGCGGGTCGACGACGATCAGCTTGGCCCCTGCCTTGACTCGTTCCATCATGCGCAGGTACAGAATCGGGTGGCAGTCGGCCATGTTGGCCCCGGTGACGAAGAAGACGTCGGCGTGTTCGAAATCCTGGTAGGAGCCCGGCGGGCCGTCAGCACCCAGCGACAATTTGTAGCCGGAACTGGCGCCGGCCATGCACAATCGCGAGTTCGACTCGATCTGGTTGGTGCCGATGAATCCCTTGGTCAGCTTGTTGGCCAGGTACTGCGCCTCCAGCGACATCTGCCCGGACACATAAAGGGCGATGGCGTCCGGTCCGTGCTCGTCGATGATGGCCCGTAACCGTTGCGCGGCGTGGCTTATCGCGGCGTCGGTGTCCACGCATTCCAGGGGCTGGCCGCGCTCGGGCCGCAGGTAGCCCGTCTCGGCGCGACCTGATGCGCTCAGGAAGTCTGCAGTGGTTGCGCCCTTTGTGCACAACCGGCCGAAGTTCGCTGGATGATCTTCGCGACCAATCGTTTTCGAGATCGAGCGGTTGTGACTCGGCTTGCTTTGGACACTCGTTGTGACCTGCAACACCATTCCGCATCCAACGCCGCAGTAGGCGCACACGGTGTTGACGGCTTCACCGCTGCCCGTCGCCCCCTGCCCCCTGCCCACGCCGGATGTCCTTTCGATCATTTGCCCGGTGTTGCGCGCAATAGTGCGTCAACGATGTTTCGGCCCACCACGCACGAGGTTTCATCCGTTTTACGGTCTGCTCCCAGCCCAGGTGTATGGCTGTGCGGAGCGGGAAGCTGGCGGGCAACAGCGTGATTCCCACCGGTCGGACGGATGGTCGCTGCCTGCGTTGCCAGCGCTGTCGAGGCTACCTTTGACCGAGCCGTCTTCAAGGCCTTCACCTGCGGTTTAACGAAACCTGACGGACATTCACAGGTCGCGTCCAGCCGAGCCGTCGGCTGCCGACGCGGCTGCGGTGAGGCCCTTCGCTAAGCTCGCGACGTGCGTCGGCGGTTCGTCACGGTGTTGGTCATCCTCGGGTTGGTGGCCGCAGGGTGCGGTGACAAACCGCGCGCCGCAGCACCGGCGAAGCCTGACAACTGCAAGGAATCCGACGGCCCGACCGCCGACACGGTGCGCCGGGCCATCGCCGCCGTCCCGGTCGAGGTGCCCGGGTCGAGTTGGGTGGAGATCGCGCGCGGCCATACCCGCAAGTGCCGACTGTATTGGGTGCAGATCATCCCCACCCTTGCTTCCGAATCGACCCCGCAGCAGCTTCTGTTCTTCGACCACAACCGACCGCTGGGTTCACCTACCCCGAACCCGAAGCCCTATATCGCCGTGCTGGCTCCGGCCGACGACACCGTGACCGTCCAATACCGTTGGCGTGTCGGCAAGGACGAGGAATGTTGTCCGACCGGCAACGGTACCGTGAAGTTCCAGATCGGGCCGGACGGCAACCTCAAAGCACTGGGGTCGATCCCGCATCAATAGCCCGCTTAGTCGCCCGCAGGACAGATTACGTTGGGGCGCAGGCGAAAAAGCTGCCGGACTCAGTCCGGCAGGTTCTCCGGATGCAGCATTTCGGCGTAGCGCAACGGCTCGGGGATGCCGAACCCGTCGACGAGTGTCCTGGCGTGCGGGCGCAGCACCCGGCATCGATCGTTGATGCCTCGGGTGACGGCCTTGGCCCGTTCGGTCGACAGGTACGTGTGCTCGATGAACCACGCCTTGTCTTCTTCGATCACCGACAGCGCATACAAGTCGCAGACCACGCCAAGAAGTTCGCGGGCCTCGTCGTCCGGGCAGGCCTCGATCCCGGCGACGAACGCCTCCAACACGACGCGGTCGATGTGCGCCTGCGCAGCGTGCAACACGTGATCCTGCACCGCGTTGAAGGCGTCGAATTCTGACATCTCCTTGGACTTACCCTGCAACCGCCGCGCGACCGACGACAGCAAGTAGTCCTCGCGGTCTTCGAACATCTTGACTTGGGTTCCGCGGTTGAACAGGCTGCCTTCCTCTTCGCTGTCCTGCCGCGAGTCGATGATCCGCTGCATAATCGCTTCGGCCGCAGTGCGTTTCATGACACGATCGCCGACCGTGTTGGCCGCGAACCGGACCCATTCCACTGGGCTCATGCTCTTGATGTCGTCGGCGTAGGCGGTGAGCAACTCCTTGGCCACCAATTGTGTCAGTACGTGGTTGTCACCCTCGAAGGTCGTGAACACGTCGGTGTCGGCACGCAGTGCGATCAACCGGTTCTCGGCCATGTAGCCCGCGCCGCCACACGCTTCGCGGGCCTCCTGGATAGCCCGTGAAGCATGCCAGGTGTTGGCCGCCTTCAAACCCGCCGCACGCGCCTCCAGCTCACGCTGCTCGTCGGCGTCCACGACATCGGAGGTTTGCAGGTCGTGGCATTTGGAGACCAGTTCGTTCTGCGCGAACTGCAGCGCATAGGAACGTGCGATCAACGGAAACAGTCGCCGTTGGTGCACCAGGTAGTCCATGATCAGGACTTCGCCAGCGTCGCCGGGTGCCTCGAACTGCCTGCGCTGCAATGCATATCGCGTTGCGATGTCCAATGCGACACGTGCGGCGTTGCCGGCGCTGCCGCCGACGGTCACCCGGCCGCGAATCAACGTGCCGATCATCGTGAAAAATCGCCGGTTGGGGTTGTCGATCGGCGAGCTGTAGGTGCCGTCCTCGGCGACATCGCCATACTTGTTCAGCAGGTTCACCCGGGGAACCCGGACGTGGTCAAACATGATGCGTCCGTTGTCGACGCCCGGCAGGCCACCCTTGTAGTGACAGTCCGACGTGGTCACCCCTGGCAGATCGTTGCCGTCCGCATCCCGGATCGGCACCAACAAGCAGTGCACTCCGTGGTTGACCGGCTCGCCGTCCTCATGGGTGATCAGCTGTGCGAAAACCGCTGCAATGGTGGCGGTTTCAGCGGCCCCGCCGATGTAGTCCTTGCGGGCCGTCGGGGTTTCCGAGTGCACCACGAATTCCTGGGTCTCGGCGTCGTAGGTCGCCGTCGTCTCCAGGGACTGGACGTCGCTGCCGTGCCCGGTCTCGGTCATCGCGAAACAGCCCAGCAGGTCCAAGGTGATGATGTCCTGGATATAGCCGCTGTGACGGTCGGTGCCCAGATTCTCAACCGCACCGCCGAACAGCCCCCACTGCACACCGGCTTTGACCATCAGGGACAGATCCGACATCGCCAGCATCTCGATCATCGTGACCGCGGCGCCGACGTCGCCAGTGCCGCCGTGCTCTTTTCGGAAGCCTTCATCGGAGATGCCGGCCGACGCCATCAGCTGCATCTGTTCGGCCACCTTGGCCCGGGCGATCACGGTGTTGGGTGTGTAGTGCGGGCGGAACGCCTCGCCGCTGAGCGCTTTCCGCGTCTGGTTCTTCACGTCACGCCAACGTCCGTCCAGCGCGTCACGCAGATGCTCGGCAGTGCTCTTATTTCCTGGCGCCATTCCCCGACCGTAACCCGTTCCGCACGCTGCTGAAACCTAGTGGGCCCCATCGACCCCGCTGTGTCGTGGAATCATCGAGATAGCACGGCGACGGAGAGAGCTGCAATGCCGCAATACCTGGCCGCACTCATGGTGGTGCTGTTGATCGGCACCGTGGTGGGCAGAGTCCTGGTGCTGAAACGATCTGATACCCGGGCGATGCATTTCGGAAAGCTCGACAACAGTGACTTCGCGATCCCGCCGGTGGCGCTGTTCTACTTCTATACGATCTTCGCCGCCGCTTTCGGTTGGCCCATGGTCAGCCGGCAACGGTTCTTTCATTCCACGGTCGTCTCCTGGATCGGCCTGGCGTTGTGTGCGATCGCGCTCGCGGTGCTGGTGGGCAGCCTGGTGTCGTTCGGCCGGAGTTTCCGGGTGGGCATCGACGTGGATGCGCCCGGCCGGTTGGTCACCACCGGCATCTTCGCGGTCAGCCGCAATCCGATCTATGTCGGTTTTTTCCTGTTCTTGGTCGGCCAGTTTCTGGTGTTCCCCAACTGGGTTCCGCTGTTCTATCTGGCCGCCGGCACCTGGTTGTTCCATCGGCAGGTGTTGCGTGAAGAGGAATTTCTCCGACGGCAGTACCGACGGGAGTTCGACGAGTACTGCAGCCGGGTTCGCCGCTACGTCTGAGACGTCCCTCGCGGCCGCAACCGATACCTCACAAACCCGGCCCACGCTGCGGCCAAGGCGGCCAGGACGAGCATGTCGAACACCCACCAACCCGAGTAATGGGTCCACACAGCGTTCTGCTCGGCCAGTTTGTCCGCCCGGCGCAGGTCGACGGTGGACGCGGCGGCCGCGAACCCCCACTGGGCCGGGACGAACCACGAGACCTGGTCGTAACCCCACGTGCCGACAAGCGACACCAAACCCCCGGCGAACAGCAACGACGCGAGGAGCGCCGGAACCAGCAGCGGCAAGACTTCCTTGAGCGACCTGCCGACCGACGACAACGCCAACCCCACGATCGCCGAGGCGACACCCGTCGCGGCCACGCTGACATAGAGCTCGACGTCGGCATTCCCGAGCAGCACGGCACCATGCCGGGGACCACCTTTGCCGACGATGACGATGGCGGTCAGGACCGCCGCCTGCGCGGCCGCGATGATCCCGAACACGGCGATCTTGGCAAGCAGATATGCCGTTGCGGAAAGCCCGAGCTGCTGTTCGCGCCGAAACACCCGGCGCTCGGTGACCAGGGCACCGATGGTGGCCAACGTCCCCATCACCACCGCGGCGAAGTTCATCGCGGCCAGGATCTCGATGGCTTGATGTGTGTTGGTCGACGACGGGGCAGCCCGGCCGAACCCAAACTGCCCCGGGATCAGCAGCGTCAAGGCGCCCAGCGCGAACGGCAGGAGCAACAGAAGAAGTAGGTAGACCGGGCTGGTCGCCAAGATCCGGAGCTGCCGGCGGGCCACCATCCTGAATTGTTGGCCGAAGGTGAGGGCGGGCGGAATCCGGTTCACAGTGGTGACCGACGGCGGAGTCGGCGATTCCGACGCCTGCTGGCGGTTCATAAATGCGTTATAGGCGCCGTTCGGGTCGTGAGTGATCCTGGCGAATATCTCGCGCCAATCGGTGCTGCCCAGCGCCGCTTCGATGTGCGAGGGGGGGCCGGCGAACGCCAACCTGCCAGCGGGAGTCAGCACCAGTACCTGGTCGCACATGTTGAGGTGGGCCAGCGATGCGGGTGACGTCACAGCCATGATGACCACGCAACCGAGGTCGGCTTGACGCCGCAGCAGTCCCATGACGTGGCTTTCCTGTCGCGGTTCCAACCCTGCGCCGGGTTCGTCGACCACGAGCAGCGTCGGCCTAGCCAGAAGTTCGGCCGCGAGCGCGGCGCATCGACGCACTTCGGGGGGCAGCTTGGACACCCTGGTCTTGCGGTGCTGCGTCAATTCCAACTCGTCGAGAATCTGCTCAAGAAAGCGTGCGCGATTTTCGACGGTCGTGCCGGGTGGCAACCGCAGTTCGGCTGCGTATCGCAGGGCGTTTTCGACACTGAGGTTCGGTTGCACTCGATTGTCGCGGGGAACCGCTCCGATGCGGGATCGATAGGGTCCGGGCTCGCCGTACACGTCGTGGCCGTCGACGGTCAACATGCCGGTGCTTGGGACTCGGCCTCCGGCGAGCAGGCCGGACAACGCAAAGTTGCGGGCCGCGGAGGGGCCGACGACGGCGATCAAGGCTCCCGGGCGCGTCGTGAACGAGATGTCTGCGAGCACTTCGTGACCGTCGACGGTGAGGCCCAGCTGGTAAGCCGCTACGCCGACGGTCCGGGCGTCCGGCTGCAGCGGCAGGCGGTTGGTTTGAGGCGGAAGTTCGTCTGGCCCGGTGGGGCCCGGGGTTTCCGGCGGGCGGCGCATGCCTTCGGCTACTCGCGCCAGCACACCCTTGGGCTGCGGGTCTGCCGTAACCGGAGGCGGTGCCTCAGGCGTCGGGGTCGCGGGCGGTGTGGATACGTACCGGAACGGCTTGGTCGGCCGCTCCAGGGGTGAGGGCTCGATCGGCATTTGTTCGAGCGGTACCGCGGGGATCTGCCGCGTCGCTGGCTCAATCGCCATGCGGCCGGTAGCCGGCTCCTCGGGCACCGTGGGCTGTGCGGGGATGCGGGTGGTTTGTGGGTCTGGGGGGTGGGTGTCGGTCGTCGGCTGTGCGGGGATGCGGGTGGTTTTCGGCTCAGGGGGGTGGGTGTCGGTCGTCGGCTGCGCCGGGATGCGCGTCGTTTCCGGCTCCGGTGCTTTGTTTTCGTCTCGCCGTTCCCCTTCCGGCGCGGGCGATGGCCGTCGTCCCAGGGGATCGGTGGCGGAGGGGGGGAGGTCATCGGCGGCGGACACCTCGAAAGTCAACCGCGGACCTCGGCTGGGATCACCGACCGCGATCGTCAAGCCGTCCCGGATGTCGATTGTCGACATCCGGATCCCGTCCACGAAAAGACCGTGCTGAGTGCGGTCCACGGCAAGCCAGTGGGTCCCGGCGAAACGCAAAACCACATCGGGCGCTGGCTGTGCTGACCCGTCACCGGGTCCGCCGAGCCCGTCTCGATCCAGCCGGATATCGCAATGCCCGCCGTGGCCCACGATCACGTCGCGGCCCGGCGTGAAGAAGTACCGCAACGATCCGACCCAAACGGTCAACGGGGAAGCATCAGGTATGGCCGCCGCCTTTCAAGTCTCGGATGTCGAGTCGCGCACACCGGGGTCATCGGCACCCTGCGTCAAGTGTCTACCCACAGCGGCGGTCTATCCACCTTGCGGGCGTCCATCGTCAGACCGCGATCACAGGGTGTGACGGCCCGGTGCGGTCGCCGCATTTTCCAACAGCCGCCGCAATACTTCCACGGCATCGGCCAGCAGCTGGCGTTCGGCGGGGTCCAACCGGGCCAGCTGAGGTTCGATAGCCGCAGCCCGATCCCTACGCACCGCATTGAGCATGTGCAGTCCTTCCGGGGTGATCCGGATTCGGACTGCGCGCGCATCGCAGGGGTCGGCGGTACGTGCGACCAGGCCGGCGTCCTCCAGCCGGCGGACCTGGGTTGTCATCGTCGGTTGGGAACAGTGGTCGACGGCGGCCAGGTCGCCGATGCGTGCTTCACCCTGCGCGTCGATGGTTGCGAGCAGGCGGGCCTGGGCCGCGGGCAGCGGCATCTGGATGCGCTGGGTAGCCAGCCGATTCAGCCTCGCTACCACCGCCAGCAGGTCGGCGCCAAGGCCGTGGGGGACCTCGGCGTCATTTGCGGTCGCGGGCGAACTCATGCACTCATCGTTGCATAGCTTTGCTATGCGAGACCAGTCGTTGTGGCCGCCGCGTAAAAAGCCTAAGACAGCTATGTGCTGCATCGGCTCGGGTTCTGTGCCTGGCAGAATCGGTGAAGTGACCCCGCACGGCCCCCCGTCTTCGCACCATCGGGGTGGACCCCTGCAACCGAGCGAGTTGGCGCAAGCGTCGGTTATGGCGGCCCTGTGTGCGGTGACCGCAATCATCTCCGTCGTGGTGCCCTTTGCCGGGGGGATAGTCCTGCTGGGAACCGTGCCTGCGGGTCTGCTGGCTTACCGTTATCGGCTGCGGGTGCTGACCACCATGACCGTGGCCGCCGGGTTGATCGCTTTCCTCATCGCCGGGATGGGCGCTTTCATGGGCGTGATCCAAAGTGCGTACATCGGTGGTCTCACCGGCGTCGTCAAGCGCAGAGGACGGGGAACGCCGACGGTTGTCGTCACGTCTTTTATCGCTGGCGTGGTGTTCGCGGCCGGCAACGTCGGGGCGCTGGTGGCGTTGGTACGCCTGCGGCATCTAATGCGTGATGCCATCACGGCGAATGTCAACGGCCTGGCGTCGTTTCTGGGCCGGGTGCGCCTGGAGGGCATCGGGTTCTGGCTCAAAAGGGCATTCGCGTGGTCGCTGCACTATTGGCAGCCGGTGCTGTTCGGCATCGTGTTGCTGGGCGTTGTGGGCACCTCGTTGGTCGGCTGGTGGGCGTTGTCCCGGCTGCTGGAGCGGATGCGCGGCATCCCCGATGTGCACAAGCTTGACGCGCCGGCTGGCGACCACGACCGCGAAGCCCCCATCGGGCCGGTTCCGGTGCAGCTGACCGATGTGCGTTTCCGCTATCCCGGTGCCGACCAGGATGCGTTGCGCGAGCTCAGCATGGGGATTCGGGTCGGTGAACATGTGGCGATCACCGGTGCCAACGGTTCGGGAAAGACAACGTTGATGTTGGTTTTGGCCGGTCGAGAGCCGACCTCGGGCACCGTGCACCGCCCTGGCAGGGTGGGTCTGGGTGAACTGGGCGGTACGGCAATTGTCTTGCAGCACCCGGAAAGTCAGGTCCTGGGGACCCGTGTCGCCGACGACGTGGTGTGGGGCCTGCCGCCGGGCACTCAGATCGACGTCGGCACGTTGCTGCGCGAGGTCGGTCTCGAGGAACTCGCCGAACGCGACACCGGCAGCCTGTCCGGCGGGGAGTTACAGCGGCTTGCGCTGGCTGCCGCGCTGGCCCGTGAGCCGGCGCTGCTGATCGCCGACGAGGTCACCTCGATGGTCGACCAGCAGGGCCGCAATGGGTTGCTCAGCGTCCTGTCGGGTCTGACCAAACGGCATCGGACCGCGTTGGTGCACATCACGCACTACAGCAACGAGGCCGAATCAGCGGACCGCACAATCAAACTCAGTGATTCGCCGGACAACACCGGCATGGTCCAGAGCGCCGACGCCCCGGTGGGGGACGCCGACGAGGGAGATAGTCCGCATGCGCCGGCCCTCGAACTGATCGGTGTCGGCCACGAGTACGGAATTGGGACTCCGTGGGCAAAGACGGCGTTGCGCGACATTAACTTCGTTGTCGAGCAGGGTGACGGCGTTCTGATCCACGGGGGAAATGGTTCCGGCAAGTCGACACTGGCGTGGATCATGGCCGGTTTAACGACGCCGACCAGTGGTGTCTGCCTGCTGGATGGTCGGCCCACTCACGAACAGGTCGGTGCCGTGGCGTTGTCCTTCCAGGCGGCCCGGTTGCAGCTGATGCGTAGTCGGGTGGACCTGGAAGTGGCTTCGGCGGCTGGCTTTTCAGCCAAGGACGAAGACCGTGTCGTCGCGGCGCTTGGTGCCGTCGGGCTTGATCCCACCCTGGCCAAACGCAGCATTGACCAGCTCAGCGGCGGCCAGATGCGGCGGGTCGTGCTGGCCGGGCTCCTGGCGTGTTCGCCCAAGGCTCTGATCCTCGACGAGCCGCTGGCCGGGCTGGACGCAGCGAGCCAGGAAGGGCTGCTGCGACTGCTTGAGGATCTGCGCCGCGAGCGTGGCCTGACTGTAGTAGTCATCTCCCACGACTTCGCCGGGATGGAGGCGCTGTGCCCGCGCACCTTGCACCTGCGCGACGGTGTCCTGGAGTCGGTGTCGGCGCCCGCGGTACCGGGAACGGGGCCGGCGTCATGACCGTCGCGTCAAGGTCGGATCGGCGGCAGACACGGAAAGCGGGACGGCCGGTCGTCCTGCTGGTTCCGGTGCCAGGTGGATCGCCGATTCATGACTTGTGGGCCGGCACCAAGCTCCTCGTGGTCTTTGCCATTTCCGCGCTGCTGGCGTTCTACCCCGGCTGGGTGACGATCGCTTTCATGTCGGCATTGGTGGTGGCGGCGATCTGGATCGCCCGCATTCCGCGGGGTGCCCTGCCGTCGATACCCCGCTGGTTGTGGATTGTGTTGGCGCTTGGCGGAATTACCGCTGCTCTGGCCGGCGGCAGTCCGCTGATATCCGTGGACGGCATCGAGGTGGGACTCGGCGGCTTGTTGAACTTCCTGCGGATCACCACCCTGACCGTGTTGCTGCTGGCCTTGGGTGGTCTGGTGTCATTCACCACCAACGTCGCCGAAATAGGCCCCGCCGTAGCCACTTTGGGCCGGCCGTTGCGGCTGCTGCGGTTGCCGGTTGACGAATGGGCCGTGGCGCTGGCACTCGCACTGCGCGCGTTCCCGATGCTTATCGACGAATTCCAGGTGCTCAACGCGGCGCGGCGGCTGCGCCCCAAGCGGATACCCAAGAGCCGCAAGGAGCGTCGTCAACAACGCCGGCTCGAGGTGATCGATTTACTAGCCGCTGCCATCAGCGTGACGTTGCGACGTGCCGACGAGATGGGTGACGCGATCACCGCCCGTGGCGGTACCGGACAGCTCTCGGCCAATCCGCGCCATCCCAAACTCGCCGACTGGATGACAATCGCGATCACCGTCGTGGCCGGCAGCGCGGGCATGGCGTTGCAAACGCTGCTCAACAGCTAAGACGTCACCGCATCCGGTCGATCAAATTCGACAACACCACGACGCTCTCACTGCGTTCGATGTCAGCGCTGGACCTGATGCGTTCGAGCGCGGTCTCCAGGTGCCGCATGTCGCGGGCTAGCACGTGCAGGATGGCGTCGGAAGTTCCGGTCACGGTCGCGGCGCTCACCACCTCGGGGATGTCCACCCACGCTGCCCGTAGCTCTTCGGGGGCGATGCGGCCGTGGCAAAACACCTGAACATAGGCCTCGGTGTTCCAGCCCAGCGCGTTGCGGTCGACGACCGTGGTGAAGGCCTTGATGACGCCGTTGTCGAGCAGCCGGTCGACGCGGCGTTTGACGGCCGGCGCAGACAGATTCACCTTCTGTCCGATCTCAGCGAACGTGGCGCGGGCATGTTCGGCCAGCTCGACGAGTATGCGCTCGTCGGTGTCGTCCATTCGTTCCATCTGTGACTGTCCCGTTTCTCACGCAATGAATCACCGAAATTTCTAGATTGGTGCAATATATCAACGGGTACACGACAAGTGTCGTTATTTACTTGCGCAATTGCAGGCAAATATAGTTGGTTGATGACAGATTTCCATGTCGATGCTGCGTCGCGGCGTGACGCCAAACCGCCGCCCGCGCGCACCCCCACGCTGCGGCGCTACGCGATGACTCCTCCCTCGTATTTCGCCGTCGAGTACGCGATCAATCCTTGGATGGACACCGCCACACCGGTGGACGTGGCGCGTGCGCAGTATCAGTGGGACCGACTTCGCGAAACGTATCTTCTCCTCGGTCATCAAGTGGAGGTGGTGGAGCCGGTACCTGGGCTGCCGGACATGGTCTATGCCGCCAACGGCGGATTCATCGTCGACGACATCGCGGTGGTCGCCCGGTTTCGGTTCGCCGAGCGCGCCGCGGAGTCAAGGGCTTACGCCGAATGGATGTCGGCGATCGGATACCGGCCGGTCTGGACCCGCCACGTCAACGAGGGCCAGGGCGACCTGTTGATGGTGGACGACATGGTATTGGCGGGCTACGGTTTCCGCACCGATCGTCGCGCTCACGCCGAGATCGCGTCGATGCTGCGGATGCCGGTAGTGTCCCTCGAATTGGTGGATCCGCGCTTCTACCACCTGGATACCGCGCTGGCCGTACTCGACGACCACAGCGTCGCCTACTATCCGCCGGCATTCAGTCCGACCGCACAGACCCAATTGCGTGCCTTGTTCCGCGACGCGATCATCGTCGGTACCGCCGACGCCTACCTGTTCGGGCTCAACGCCGTCTCCGACGGTCGCCACGTCGTACATCCTTCCGGGGCAAGGGGATTCGCGGAGCAACTGCGAGCCGCGGGCTTCGAGCCGATCGGCGTCGACCTGTCCGAATTGCTCAAGGGTGGCGGTTCGGTGAAGTGCTGCACGCTGGAGATACACCCGTGACGATTCTGGCGGACGACACCGCAATTGCCCTAGCCGAGAAGCATGTGGCGCACAATTATTCGCCGCTGCCGGTGGTGGCGGCCAGCGCCGAGGGTGCGTGGATCACCGACGTCGACGGGCGGCGCTACCTCGACTGCCTGGCCGCGTATTCGGCGGTCAACTTCGGTCACCGTCACCCTGAGATCATCGCGACCGCCCACGCACAGCTGGACAGGGTCACCTTGGTGAGTCGCGCCTTCCATTCGGATCGACTGGGGCCGTTCTGCGCGGAGTTGGCGCAACTGTGCGGCAAAGACGTGGTCTTGCCAATGAACTCGGGAGCCGAAGCGGTCGAAAGCGCACTGAAGGTCGCCCGCAAATGGGGCGTCGACGTCAAGGGCGTACCGACCGACCGCGCCAAAATTATTGTGGCGGACAACAACTTTCACGGCCGCACCATCAGTATCGTCAGCTTTTCCTCCGACCCGGTGGCGCGCGGCGGCTTCGGACCTTTCACTCCTGGCTTCTGTTCCGTGCCGTTCGGTGACACCGCGGCACTGGCCGCGGCGATCGACGACGACACCGTCGCCGTCCTGCTGGAGCCGATCCAGGGTGAGGCGGGCATCATCGTGCCGCCGGACGACTATTTGCCCGCCGTTCGGGCGCTGTGCCGCGGACGCAATGTGCTGATGATCGCCGACGAGATTCAGTCGGGCCTGGCTCGCACCGGCCACACCTTCGCGTGCGACCACTGGGGCGTGGTGCCCGACGTCTACCTGCTCGGCAAGGCGCTGGGCGGGGGCGTCGTGCCATTGTCGGCGGTGGTCGCCGACCGCGACATCCTGAGCGTACTGCACCCCGGTGAGCACGGATCGACATTCGGCGGCAACCCGCTAGCCGCCGCGATCGGCAGCACGGTCGTCACCATCTTGAATCGGGGTGAATTCCAGCATCGCTCAGCCGAATTGGGTACGCGGTTGCACCAAGGGCTCGCCACGCTGATCGGCCGCGGTGTGACGGCGGTGCGCGGGCTGGGGCTGTGGGCCGGAGTCGACATCGATCCGGCGCTGGGTTCGGGTAAGCAACTGAGTCTGCGGCTGGCCGAACGTGGCGTCCTGGTCAAGGACACCCATGAGTGGACGCTGCGGTTCGCGCCGCCGTTGGTGATCACCGCCGCGGAGATCGACTGGGTGGTGGGGCAGTTCGCCGCCGCGCTGCGGGAGGCTCATAATTAGCTGAGCTACCGACAGGAGGCGCAGTGCCGGCTAATTCGATCGGCCTCAAAGAACAGATGCTGCGCCGCCGCCCGGTCGGCGGTGCTCCCGTCGCCGCAGGGGCCGACGCCGGGCTCAAGCGGAGTTTCGGTGCCTTTCAGCTCACCCTGTTCGGCGTCGGGTCGACGATCGGCACCGGGATCTTCTTCGTGTTGTCCCAGGCGGTTCCCGAAGCCGGACCCGGTGTGCTGGTCTCCTTCGTAATCGCGGGAATCGCGGCGGGCCTGGCCGCGATTTGCTATGCCGAATTAGCCTCCGCGGTACCGGTTTCGGGTTCGTCGTACTCTTACGCGTACACCACCCTGGGGGAGGGGGTGGCGATGGTGGTGGCGGCGTGCCTGCTGCTGGAATACGGGGTGGCTACCGCGGCGGTGGCGGTCGGTTGGAGCGGTTACCTCAACAAGTTGCTGCACAACCTGTTCGGAGCCGAATTGCCGCACGCCCTCTCGGCAGCGCCGTGGGACTCCCCGCCGCCGGGTGTGGCACACGGCTGGGTGAATCTGCCCGCGGTGATCCTCATCGTGATGTGCGCGCTGCTGTTGATCCGCGGCGCAAGCGAATCGGCGAAAGTCAACACCGTCATGGTGTTGATCAAGCTCGGTGTGCTGGGCATGTTCGTGGTGATCGCTTTCACCGCATTCGATGGAGCTCAACTGAAAGACTTCGCACCGTTCGGCATCGGGGGGATCGGCACGGCGGCCGGCACGATCTTCTTCTCCTACATCGGGTTGGATGCCGTCTCAACGGCCGGAGACGAGGTGAAGGACCCGCAGAAGACGATGCCGCGCGCCCTGGTGTCGGCGCTGTTCGTCGTTACCGGCGTCTACATTCTTGTCGCGCTGGCGTCCCTTGGCACCCAGCCGTGGCAGAACTTCGGCGCGCAGGAAAACGCGGGGCTGGCCACCGTTTTGGACAATGTGACGCACGCTAGCTGGGCCGGCACAATTCTGGCTGCGGGCGCGGTTATCTCGATCTTCACGGTTACTTTGGTCACCCTGTACGGAATGACGCGCATTCTGTTCGCAATGGGCCGGGACGGGTTGTTGCCACCCCGGTTCGCCAGGGTGCATCCGCGCACCATGACGCCGGTGAACAACACAGTTATCGTGGCGATTGCCGCCTCGGTAATGGCAGCGTTGGTCCCACTGGACAAGCTCGCCGACATGGTGTCGATTGGAACGTTGACCGCGTTCATCGTGGTATCGGCCGGGGTGATCATCCTGCGGGTGCGCGAACCCGATCTGCCGCGCGCCTTCCGGGTGCCCGGATACCCGGTGACACCAGCGCTTTCGGTGCTGGCGTGCGGTTACATCCTGCTCAGCTTGCACTGGTACACCTGGGTGGCTTTCGGAGCCTGGATTAGCGTGGCCTTGATCTACTACGTGGTGTGGGGTCGGCATCGAAGTGCTCTCAACGAACGATCGCTACGTGACAAGGAGGTGCGGTGACTGTCGTCGTCGGCTATCGGGCCGGCAATATCGGGTTGTCGGGGTTGAACCTGGCCGCCGGGGCCGCGCGCACCCTCAAGACATCTTTGACAGTGGCGACGATCGTGCCCAAGCCGTGGTTGTCGCTGTCCCGCGGCGAGGCGGAATACGAGCAGTGGGCCGCGGATCTAGTTGAGCAGTCGACCCGAGAAGCCCAGCGAATTCTCTTCTCCCTGGGCGAGGGTCTCGAAATCAAATATTCGCACCGCGCGCACCGGTCGGTATCCGGTGGCCTGATCGAAGTGGTCGAGGAGGTCGGTGGCGAGATCCTGGTTCTCGGTTCCCTGCCCAGCGGCGGGCGGGCCCAAGTGGTAGTCGGCACCACCGCCGACTGGCTGCTGCACTCGTCGCCGGTGCCGGTGGCGATCAGCCCACCCGAATACCGTTCCCATCCCGGCGGTTTGACGCGGTTGACGTGCGCCTACTCGGCTACGCCGCAGTCGGCGGACGTAGTGCGCCGCTGCGTCGAATACTGCGAACGCTTCCATGTGCCGCTGCGTGTGGTCACGTTCGCCGTCCGGGGCAAGACCATGTATCCGCCAGAAGTCGGGCTGGATGCAGAAGACGTGGTGCTGGAAGCGTGGGCGTCGCAGGCGCGCGAGATCCTGGATGGTCTAAAGGCTGACGGCATCGTCGGCCACGACGTTGCGCTGCAGGTGGTCACCGGACACAGTTGGGCCGAAGCGTTGGAAGGCACCGAGTGGATAGACGGCGAGATCCTAGTGATCGGCACGTCGCCGCGCGGTGACATTCGGCGGGTGTTCCTGGGTGCGCGCAGCGGCAAGATCATCCGGCACAGCCCGGTACCGGTTCTCGTGCTGCCCGGCTAGCGGCGGTTGGCGCTACTGCACGGCGCAGAACCGCTCGGCGTGAATCTGTTCGTGTGGTACGCCGACCGCTGTGAGTTCGGCATATGCGGCATCGACCATCGGTGCCGGTCCGCAAACGTACACATCGGGATACTCGTCGAGCAGTGCCGCCTCCGACGCCGCCAACTCGACGGGATTACCAGCGGCGCCGGCCCATTCGGGGCTAGGCTGCCATACCAGCGTGTCGAACTGGAAACCCGGGAGTGCGGAGCCGAGCGCCCGCAACTGGTCTTGCGCGAATACCTCGCCGTGCCGGGTGACCCCGAAGAATAGTCGCGCGGGCTGCGCATCGCCCCACTCGGCCATCCGGCTCAGCATCGACAACAGCGGTGATAGCCCCGTACCGCCGGCGATGAACCAGCGCGGTCGAAGTCCGTTCTCGACGAGCGCGAAATCACCCGTTGCGTTCGAGACCGTGAGTTCGTCGCCGACGGCTGCGACGCCAATTAGGTACTCCGACATCAGTCCGCCGGGTTGCAAGCGGATGTAGAAGTCGAGCACGCCATCCCAGTTGGCGATATTCGCCGGTGAATAGGCACGCTGGGCCTCGCTGCCCGGCACCGTGATACGGACGAACTGGCCGGATTCGAAGTCCGCCGTGGAGGATCCGTCGGCGTCGGCGACCAGCGAGAGCCTCAGCCGCATGACCGTGTCGGATACCCGGTCCAATCCGATGATGCGGGCCCGCTGCCGAGTAGGCGGCGCGGTGACGATCTGGCCGCTGTCATAGGGCAGGTCAATACGGCAATCAGCACGGGGAAAGCTGCGGCACAGCAGGATTCCGCCCTCTTCCTCGGGCGTCTCTATGACGTAGGGATCGTGCTCGCTCATTTCCACCTGCCCGTCGGAGAGCACTGCCGAGCAGGCCCCGCAGCCACCGGCGTGACATGCCGACTTCAGCACCAGCCCGGCTTCTTCGGCTGCGTCGAGAACTGTTGTCCGCGAGTCACATCGGATCGTCGAGTGTGCTCCCTCGTTGGTGACCAGGACGACGTCGTAGCACCGCAGTTCGGTGTCCGTCGGCTTGTCGATGATCTCAGTCATCAGGCACCCGCCATGGCGTCGGCGAGGTCCTGCGCCGGATCTCCGATCGGTTTAAGCGCGAACTTGTCCACGAGAATGTCCGCCACTGCGGGGGTGAGGAATGCCGGCAGGGTCGGGCCGAGCCGGATATTGCGAATTCCCAGCGACAACAGCGTGAGCAGCACCGCCGCTGCCTTTTGCTCGAACCATGACACGAATAGGCTCAGTGGCAGGTCGTTCACACCACAGTCGAAGGCGTCGGCGAGCGCCCGGGCGATCTGCACCGCCGAGTAGGCGTCGTTGCACTGCCCGACGTCGAGCAACCGTGGGATGCCGCCGATGTTACCGAACTCGTTACCGTTGAATCGGTACTTGTTGCAGCCCAACGTCAGCAGCACGGTGTCGTCGGGTGCCTGGTTGGCGACATCGGTGTAGTAGTTGCGTCCCGGCGCGGCGCCGTCGCAGCCTCCGATGAGCAGGAACCGTTTGACCGCACCGTCTTTGACAGCTTGGATCACGGTGTCGGCGACGGAGAGGACCGCGGTGTGCCCGAACCCGGTGGTGACGGTTTCGGACGGCACCTCGGTGCTGAAGCCGGGCAACGCCTGCGCCGCCTTGACGACCAGCGAGAGGTCGGCGGTGTCGATGTGGCGGATGCCGGGCCAGCCGACCGGTCCGGTGGTGAAGATCCGGTTGCGGTAGGCGGGCCGCGGCTCGATGAGGCAGTTGGAGGTCATCACGATGGGGCCCGGGAAGGCGGTGAAGTCGCGCTGCTGGTCCTGCCAGGCGCCGCCGTAGTTCCCGACGAGATGGCTGTGCTTGTGCAGTTCGGGATAGCCGTGGGCGGGCAGCATTTCGCCATGGGTGTAGATGTTGATTCCAGTTCCTTTGGTGGCCTCTAGGATTCGGGCCAGGTCGTGCAGGTCATGGCCGGACACCAGGAGGGCCTTGCCAACGACGGGCGTGACTCGGACCGGGGTGGGCACCGGGCTGCCGAAGCTACCGGTGTTGGCCGTGTCGAGCATCGCCATCACCTCGAAGTTCAACGAACCCAGTTCAAGGGCGTGCGCCAGTAGCGCGTCAGGGTCGGACGGGTCGCTGGCCAGAAACGCCAGGCTGGATTCGATTCCCGCGTCGGTCTGATCGGTGCGATAGCCGAGGGCGTGGGCGTGATGGGCGTAGGCGCAAACGCCCTTTAGGCCGTAGAGGTTGAGGTTGCGCAGACCCACGACGTCGGCGCCGAGCGTGTTCAATCTGGCATCCACCCTCACCTCGAGGGCTTGAGCGACCACTGTGGAGATGATGTCGGCGGGAACGAACTGAGCTGCGCCGGATAGGGTTTCCGGTTCCAGTCCGGCGGCGCGGGCGGCGTTCTCGTAGGCCAGCCTGGCCTTGTTGCGTACCTCGACCGCATCGGCGATCAGCGCCATGAACCGCGTGGCATTGAAGTTGACGTTGGTCAGCGTCGTAAACAGGTCGAAGCATGCGTGCGCGGCGTACTGCGGGTCGGGGGCGCCCAGTTCGCGCGCCTTCTGCGCATACTGTCCGATGCCGAGGTTCACGTTGACCAAAACGTCCTGCAGCGCTGCCGTGGTGGCATCCTTTCCGCAGTTGCCCTTTGCCGCGGAGCAGCCGAAGGCCAACAGGTTGGGACGCTCAGGGGATGGGGTGCGGTCAGTCTGTTCGCACTGATAGCAAAACATCGGGTCTCCTGGTGCTGTGAGCGGCTGGTGATGCTCACGCTATGGAGCAGGGCGGCTGCGGGCTTTGACTTAGATCAAGCGGACGCTGTGGCAACAGTCACAACGTCGATTGGCTGCGCGCATAAGCATCCAGGGCGTTGACGTCGGGGATCTGGACGGCGGACCCATCCACCCGGATCAGCCCTTCGGTCGCGAGGGTGCGAATCGCGCGGGAAAAGGTCTCCGGCGTCATTCCGAGCCGAGAGGCGAGAACCTGCTTGAGGACCGGCAACTCGACACAGGCCGGACCGTCGTCGGGCATGAGCGGTGAGTCGGTCCCGCCGGCCAGGTTGTTGGACCCCGCGCCCACCGCACCCAGCATGTAGGCGATGATCCGCTGGGTGGCTGACTGCAACGACAGCATGGCGATGTCCTGGACTTTCGACTGCAATCGGCGCGCCATCGAGGCCAGCATGATGCGGGCCATCGCCGGGTCGCTATCGAGAACTTGGTCGACGGCGGTGGCGGGGACGAAGACCAGTTCGGTGTCGGCCAGCGCGGTGGCGTCTACCGGGTACGGCTCGCGCAGGAACATCACTGCGTGGCCGAAAGCGCTCCCGGGACCGAGGATCTCCAGCACCTTCACCCCGCCTTCGGAGTTCGACACGGAGAGCTGCATCTGGCCATCTCGCACCAGATAGAAGCCGGTTGACGGGGTTCCCCGCCGAAACAGCACCTGGCCGGCGCACAACAAGACCGTGCAGCACTGCGCAGCAAGGAGATCCACATTCGCCTGGTCGAGCCCGTCGAACATCGGGGCGGACTTGATGGCTTCGCACGGATCGGTGTTCATCAGAGCCGACGGTAGCCGACCTGCTGGCGCGCATGCTGGCCACCCTGCAGCGACGAGGTGGCCTTAAATGGGGGCCATTCGCCAACTTCGGCGTTCAGTGTCCGGCAGCGGAGTTGGCCGCTCGCTGCGCCTGCTGCAGCGTCGACGCGATATCGCCTCGGCCCAGGAACATTTCATCGAAATAGGATTGCAGCGCCTCGTTGCCGGCGGCGAATCCGGCACCACCGGGCGCCGGTATGCGAGGGCCATCCAGCACCGAGAAAAAGGGTGTAACGTCGACGCCTCTAGCTTTCCAATAAGCGAAGTATCCCGGTTGCGCCGAGAGCACAGCTGGAATCGCCACGCCGTCATGGCCAAGATAGGCGTTACCCTGGCCGCTGCCCATCCAGGCCAGCACCTGACGCACTGCTTCGGGGTGCTTGGTAGCTGAATTGCCAGCTGCGGCAATGCCGTTTGTGACACTGATGCGGCCTTTCGGGCCAGCCGGCATCATCGCGACACCCCAGCGGAAACTCGCATCACGAGTGATCGCGGCCAGGCTGTAGGTCCCGGACTGGAAGAGTGCCATCTTGCCAGCCAGGAACTGGTTGCGCGAGAAGTCGCCGTTGTCGTTGGTGTCGGATGCCGGCGGCGCGACGTGGTCGTGATTGATCAGACCGACCAGGTAGCGAAAGGCTTGCACCGCCTCGGGATTGTCGAAGGCGAAGGCGTCGCCCCGCTGGAACACCCCGCCGGCCGATCCGATGTAGTTGAGGTAGATGCCCTGCGGGTCGTTGGCGGCGTTGTACCCCCACTGACGGACCCGCTCGAAGTTGAAGTCCGCTGTGTCGGCGCGATGTCCGTCCGCGTCGACGGTGAGGCGGGCCAGTAGGGGACGCAGGGTGTCGTCCTTGTCTGGACTCCAGCGCACGTGGTCCAACTCGGCGGGATCGACGCCGGCGTCGGCCAGCAGGTCGGCGTTGTAGAAGAGCGCGATCCCCGCATCGGTCAGCTGCGGTACTGCCCACAGCGATCCGTTGCGGGTGAACTGGTCGACCACCGCGGGTTCCCAGTCCGCAGCGACCTTTTCAATCTTCAACAGTCGGCCGCTGTCGGCGTAGGCGTCCAGGTAGGCATTGGACAGCCAGAAGATGTCGTCGGCGCTGCCGCCTGCCACGTCGGTGCGCAGGGTGTTGAAATAGTTCGAGAACGCCACCATGTTGGTGCGCACCTCGATGCCGGGGTGTGCGCGGGTGAACGCCTCGAACGATTGCTTGTACGCCAACGCAATGGGCTCGGCCCACAGTCGCACCGTCACCACGATCTTGCCGTTGTCGCTGGACCGGCCCATCAGGACAGCCGTCGTCAACAGTAGTGCGGAGATCAACACGAGTGCCGAGGCAAACAGCGTCGAGAAGCGGAGCCGGTTCATTTCAGTCCCGAGACCAGGATCGAGGAGACGATGTGTCGCTGGAAAATCACGAACAACGCGATCAACGGGACGATCGCTACCGTCGTAGCGGCCATCACCAGCGTCCACTGCGAATTGAACCGGGACTGCAGGTCGGCGGTGGCAACGGTCAGCACCCGCCACTTGCGACCGCTGGTGATCACCAACGGCCACATGAAGCTGTTCCACTGCGAGACCACGGTGATCATCGTCAACGCGGCCAGCACCGGCTTGCTGGACGGCAGGATCACGTGCACCAGAACGTCCAAGGTATTGGCGCCGTCCAGGCGGGCGGCGTTGATCAGGTCGTCGGGAACGAGTCGAAAGTGCTCGCGTAGCAGGAAAATCGCATACGGCGAGCCAAACATGAACGGAATCACCAATGCCCAGAACGTGTTACGTAGTCCTACCTGGGCCATCATCAGATACATCGGTACCACCGTCACCGTGCCGGGCACCATCAACGTCGCGACGTAGACCCAGAACAGCGCATCGCGCCCGGGAAACTGCAGCCGCGCGAACGCGTAGCTGGCCAGGATCGAAAAGGTCAACTGGCCCAGCAGGATCACTGCCGTCGTCAACGCGGTCACGGCTGCCGCCCGGCCGAACCCGGCGCTGGCCAGGTCGGTGTAGTTGGCTAGGGTGGGCGGGTTCGGCCACTGCAACGGCGAGCCGGTCTCGAACTGGTGCGCGGAGGTGAAGGACGTCAGCAGTCCAAGAGTGAACGGCGCCAAGGTGATCAGCGCCCCGAGCACCAATCCGGTGTAGATAACCGCGTTGCTCACCCGGCTGGATCTGTGACTAGACCAAGTCATAGGTGATCCGCCGCCGGAAGTACAGATGCTGAACGAAAGTGACGCCGACCAGGATGACGAACAGCATCACTGCCATCACCGCGGCCCGCCCGATCGCCGCGGCGCCGAACGCCTCGGCGTAGATGCGGTGCGCAACCAGATCCGTGCTGCCCGCCGGACCGCCGCCGGTTAGCGCGTAGACGGTGTCGAAAACTTGTGCCGTGCTGACGATTCCGGTGACCATGACGAAGAAGGTGGTGGGCCTCAGCATCGGCAGGGTAATCCGCCAGAACCGCTGCCAGGCGTTGGCGCCGTCGGTGCGGGCGGCGTTGTGGACGTCTTCGGGGATGGCCAACAGCCCTGCCAAGAACGACAACGAGACGTAGCCGACGTTGGTCCAGATGACGACCGACGACACGACGGGCAGCGCCAAATCGGGCTCGGTCAGCCATTCGATGCGGTGGCCCAGCAGGGTGCTGATCGCCCCGTTGGTGGGTGCCAAGATCCAACGCCACAGCACCGCGATCGCCAGCGGGGCGCAAACCCACGGCAGCACGTAGAGGGTGCGGAACAGCCCGGTTCCCGGCATCCGGCGGGCCAACATCGTCGCGGCCAGCAGACCCAGCACCGTCTGCGCCGGAACGACGATCGCCACGAAGACGGCAGTCACCACCAGCGAGTCGCCGAAATCGCCGTCGTGCAGGACCGAACTCCAGTTTGCCAGCCCAACGTAGTGCAGCGGCCCCAGCAGGTCCCACCGGTACAGACTCAGCCACACCACCACCAGGATCGGCAGCAACAGGAACGCGGTCACGCCGAACAGGCTGGGCGCCAGCAGCGCATACGCCAGCGCGGTGGAGCGGCGTGGCGCGTCGGACATGAATGTATTAAAGCCGGTCGTTACGGTGGAGCCGTGACAGCGAACCGGGAGATCGACGCGGACTTCCTGGACCTGCCGCGCCACCAGTTGGCGGACGCCGCGTTGTCGGCGGCCAGAGCGGCCGGGGCCAGTTATGCAGACCTGCGGATTCATCGCCTCAGTACCGAGAACATCCAGTTGCGCGACGGCGAGCTGGAGACGGCTGTGGTTAGCCGCGAGGTCGGCTTGGCGGTGCGGGTGATCGTGGCGGGAACCTGGGGGTTCGCGTCCCATTCAGAGCTGGCGCCGGACGTGGCAGCTCGCACTGCCCGGCACGCCGTGCAGGTGGCGACGCTGCTGGCAGCGTTGAACACCGAGCAGGTTCGCCTGGCGCCCGAGCCGGTCTATCCCGACGTCTCATGGGTCTCGGACTACCGCATCGACCCGTTCGGGGTTCCCGCGTCGGAGAAAATTGCGGTGTTGCAGGACTACTCCGGGCGCCTGCTGGACGCCGACGGGATCGACCACGTGTCGGCCAGTCTGACAGCGGTTAAAGAGCAGACCTTCTACGCCGATACGTTCGGGTCGTCGATCACCCAGCAGCGAGTGCGGCTGCAGCCGTCGCTGGAAGCGGTGAGCATCGACGCCAAGGCGGGCAGCTTCGATTCGATGCGCACCTTGGCGCCGCCGACGGCGCGAGGGTGGGAAGCCGTGGCTGGCGACGAGGTGTGGGATTGGTCCTCGGAGCTGGCCGAGCTGCCAGATCTGCTGTACGAGAAGGTGCGGGCCCCGTCGGTGGTGCCTGGGCCTACCGATCTGGTGATCGACCCGTCGAACCTGTGGCTGACCATCCACGAATCTATCGGGCATGCAACCGAGTACGACCGGGCTATCGGGTACGAGGCCGCCTACGCCGGCACGTCTTTCGCTACCCCCGACAAGCTCGGGTCTATGCGATACGGCTCGCCAGTGATGAATGTGACCGCCGACCGAACCGTGCAATACGGCTTGGCGACAATCGGTTACGATGACGAAGGAGTGGCCGCCCAAAGTTGGGATCTGGTGCGCGGCGGGGTCTTCGTCGGCTACCAACTGGACCGGGTGTTCGCCCCGCGCTTGGGTGAATCGCGATCCAACGGCTGCTCGTACGCCGACTCGGCGCATCATGTCCCGATCCAGCGGATGGCCAACGTGTCCCTGCAACCCGCGCCCGAGGAGCGCAGCACCACCGATCTGATCGAGCGGGTCGACGACGGTATCTATATCGTCGGCGACAAGTCCTGGTCAATCGACATGCAGCGGTACAACTTCCAGTTCACCGGACAGCGGTTCTACCGGATCCGGGACGGCCGGATATATGGCCAGCTGCGCGATGTCGCCTATCAGGCGACCACCACTGATTTCTGGAATGCGATGGAAGCGGTGGGCGGCCGGTCGACGTGGCGACTCGGCGGGGCGCTCAACTGCGGTAAAGCTCAGCCCGGCCAGATTGCCGCGGTCAGCCATGGCTGCCCGTCGGCGCTGTTCCGGAAAATCAACGTGCTCAATACCCGAACCGAGGGCGGCCGATGATCACACCTCAGCACGTCGTCAACATCGTCCTGGACGAGGCGGCCAAGAACGGCCGCGCCGACGAAACCATGGTTCTGGTGACCGACAAGGTTGAGGCCACCCTGCGCTGGGCGAACAATTCGATGACCACCAACGGTGTCACGCACACTCGCACGGTGACGGTGATTTCGGTTGTGCGACAAGGTGACAGCGTCCAGGTGGGCTCGGTGGTCTCCGGCGAGGTGGACCCGCTGGTGCTGCCCGGGCTGGTGGTCTCGTCGCAGGATGCGGCCCGGTCCGCGCCGGAGGCCGGTGATGCCGCACCGCTGCTCTCCGACACCGGAGAGCCCGCCGACTGGGAGGCTCCGGTGCCCGGGACGGGTGTGCGAGTGTTCAGCGGTATCGCCGGACCGTTGAGCAAGGAATTTCGGGCCGCGGACAGGTTGTACGGCTATGCGCACCATAGTGTTTCAACCACCTTGTTGGCGTCGTCGACGGGTTTGCGGCGCCGCTACACTCAACCCACCGGGGCGATCGAGGTCAACGCCAAACGTGGTGACGCCAGCGCCTGGGCCGGCATTGGGACAGCGGATTTCGTTGACGTACCAATTGATTCGCTGCTCTCGGACTTGTCGACGCGGCTTGGTTGGGCAGCACGTTCCGTCGAACTGCCCGCAGGGCGTTACGAGACGATCATGCCGCCCTCGACCGTGGCCGACATGATGATCTACCTGGCCTGGACGATGGGCGGGCGAGGCGCTCAAGAGGGGCGCACGGCGCTCTCGGCACCCGGTGGCGGGACCCGGGTGGGGGAGCGGCTCACCGATCTGCCGCTGACCCTGTTCTCCGATCCGATGGCGCCGGGGCTGGCGTGCACGCCCTTCGTCGCTGTGAGTAGTTCCAGCGAGACCACGTCGGTTTTCGACAATGGGATGGAGATCGGTCACGTCGACTGGATCCGCGAGGGCGTAATAAACCAGCTGGCCTATCCGCGCGCCAGCGCCGCCCGGTTTGACACCCCGGTCGCGGTCGCCTGCGACAACCTCGTCATGACCGGCGGGTCGGCAGATCTGGCCGACATGATTGCGGCCACTGAGCGGGGCCTGCTGCTGACTACGTTGTGGTACATCCGGGAGGTCGACCCGACGACATTGCTGTTGACGGGGCTGACGCGCGACGGGGTGTACCTGATCGAAAACGGCGAGGTGACCGGGGCGGTCAACAACTACCGGTTCAACGAGAGCCCGCTGGACCTGCTGCGGCGCGCCACCGAGGCCGGCGTCAGCGAGAAGACGCTCCCCCGGGAGTGGGGCGACTGGGCCACCCGGGCGGCGATGCCGTCGCTGCGGATCCCTGATTTTCATATGTCCTCGGTGAGTCAGGCGCAGTAGCTGATTGCCGGTTTTTCGGGACAGCCCTAACGTGTTACGGATGTCGACTCCGGTTCTCAGCGATGCCCTGGCGCGGTTGGTTGCTTTCTCCGACGGGCGGCTCACCGGATTGGTGCGCCGTGTCTGCGCGCAGACGGTGTCGCTGGCGCCGCTGCCCGTCGAGGAGGCGGTCGGTGAGCCGGAGTCCGAAGCCGAGGTGGCGGTCGCCGAGTTCGCCGAGCAGTTCAGTGCCGACGTCTCGATGGTTACTGCCGATCAACGGTCGCGCTTGATCGAGCATCTGGGGGACAACGCTTTTCCTGTCGTCGTAGCGATCTTCATCGCCGACTTCGTGCCGCGGGTGCGCGCGGGCTTGGAGTCGTTGGGCATTGGATCGGAATATCTGGGCTGGGTAGACGCGCCGATCGGGTGGGTTCGCGACACCAATCCCGCTGGTGAGTTGTTCAACCGTTTCCTGCCCGGCGTCGCCCGGATGCGCGCCGTGGACGCCGTGACCTCGGAGCTGGTGCGCCTGCGCGGCGCGACGGCCCACAACTGTCGGCTGTGCAAGTCGCTGCGCGAAGGGCATGCGCTCGACGCCGGAGGTTCCGAGTCGCTGTATGACGAGATTTCGCACTTTGAGACGTCAATCTTGCTAGATGAGCGCGCAAAGGCAGCGCTGCGGTATGCGGATGCGTTAATTTGGACGCCTGCGCACCTCGCCGTCGACGATGCCGTCGAGGTGCGCTCCCGGTTTTCGCCGGAGGAGGCCGTTGAACTGACGCTTGACATAATGCGCAACGCCAGCAACAAGATCGCGGTGTCGTTGGGTGCCGATGCCCCGCGGGTCGACTCGGGGACCGAGCGATACCTGATCGACGTCGACGGCCAGACGGTCTTCAGCTGACGGCGCCCGCCATGAGATTCGCGGGGAGCGCGGTCGCGGTTGTGGCGCTGGCAGGCGTGGTGAGTGGCTGTTTGGGCGGCGGCGCTAAGTCCGCGCGGCCGACGGTGACCCCACACGACACCGCTACCTCCCGCCTGGCGCCCATCTACCCGGGGACGACGGTGTCGATTCCGCCGCCCGGATCGGGCATCACCACGCCGTCCAGTCCGTCGTCGAGCACGTCGTCCACCGCCACACCGCATACCTTTCCCGGTGACGGCACCTTCAAGGTAGGAAGCGAGATCCAGCCCGGCACGTATCGGTCGCTGGGCGGGCATTCCTGCTACTGGGAGCGGCTGCGCGGCCTGTCGGGGAACTTCGCGGACATCATCGCCAACGGGGCCGGCGATTGGCCGCAAGTGGTGCAGATCGCGCCAACGGATCTGGCGTTCAAGACGCAAGGCTGCCCGACCTGGTCACCGCAATCGGCGACGACGACTCCTTCGACGACGACCACGACTTCTAGAGCGCCTGTGACGCTGCCGCCGGGCGCGCAAGCGTGCCCAGCCACCTCCGGTCCGGCGGGCGGGTTCGCGTCCTCGGCGGTCGGCTCGTCGGACACGACCTGCCCGTTCGCCGAACAGGTGCGGCTGGCGTACGGAGCCGGTGGCCCGGCGAGTGTTACGCCGCGCCAGGTCGACGCGGTGAGCCCGGTGACCGGCCAGCACTACACGATGACGTGCGCGGCTAACGGGTCGCTGGTGGTGTGCAACGGCGGCACCGGCGCGATCGTCTACGTGTACTAAGCGGTGTACCGCGGCTCCGGTCGGGTACCTTCTGTCCGTGGCATTTCGACGGTACAGCGCAGCGTGTGGACGACAGTTGCGGTTCTCCGAGGCGGTGGGCGAGCGGATCGCGATGAGCTGGTTGGGCTATCAACTCGCCGTCCACGTGGTTCCCAGCGTCGACAAGTTTCTGCTCCCACGGACCAACGGCCGGCTGAGCGCCGGAGGGATGGACCTGACCGGTCTGCTCAAGACGACCGGCGCCAAGTCCGGCCAGCCGCGCGTGCATCCGCTGGTCCTGATCCAAGTTGCGGACGGCCTGCTGGCGATCGGGTCGAATTACGGGCGATCAGAGCACCCGGGGTGGAGCGCCAATCTACTTAAGCATCCTGAGTGCACGGTGCAGTTCAAAGGCCAGCCCCGGCAGTATCGCGCCGAGCTGCTCACCGGAGACGAGCGCGCCAAGGCATGGGCGGCGGCCGTGGACTACTACCCCGGATACGACAACTACCGGGCTAGGTGCGCGCCGCGCGAGATCCGGGTCTTCCGGCTACGGCCGGTCTGAGACTTTTGCCGCCAGGAACGGACCGACGCCAGCGCCGTCTTGAGTCCGCGGTGGCGACCGGCGTGGGTGAGGTCGCCCAAGCCCGGTTCCAGTTCGGCGAACATCCGCTCGCTGCGGGTTTCCGGGGCGTTGTCGGCGGTGTCACGCAGATACTTGTTTGGTAGCGACAGTTTGGCGATGGTGCGCCATGTCTTGCCGTACTGCATCAGGAAAGGGCCTGTGGTGTAAGGCAAGTCGTACTTGTCGCATAACTCGCGCACCCGCAGCGAAACCTGGTGCAGTCGGTTGCTGGGCAGATCGGGGAACAAGTGGTGTTCGATCTGATGGCACAGATTACCGCTCATGAATCGCAGCGCGGGCCCGGCATCGAAGTTGGCGCTTCCCAGCATCTGTCGCAGATACCATTCGCCCTTGGATTCGCCGTCCATGTCGGTTTGGGTGAATTTCTCTGCACCATCGGGGAAATGGCCGCAGAAGATCACCGCGTTGGCCCAGATGTTGCGAAGGATGTTGGCCACCGCGTTGGCCTTCAGGGTCGACTTGAAGGTGGCCGCCGGCGACAGCGCGGTGAGCGCGGGAAACGCGACGTAGTCCTTGGCGAGTTGACGACCGATCTTCGTGGTGAACTCGCGGGTTTGTTGCCAGGTGGTGTCGCGCTCCGGGCCGGCCTTGAGCAGTTTCTCGAGATCGATTGTCTGCAAACCGATTCCCCACTCGAACCCAAGCGCGAGGAGCGTATTGAATAGCACGTTGCCCAGGTTGTAGGGCTTCCAGGGCTGGTCACGGGTGACGCGCAGGATGAAGTAGCCGACGTCGTCGTCCATGTCGAGGATGTTGGTGTACTTGTGATGCTGGACGTTGTGGGCCGAAACCCAGTGCTTGGACACCGCGTTCATGTCCCATTCCCAGGTCGTGGAATGGATCTCCGGGTCGTTCATCCAGTTCCACTGCCCGTGCATGACGTTGTGGCCGATCTCCATGTTCTCGACGATCTTGGCCACAGCCAGCGTCAGTGTTCCCGCCCACCACGCCGACCGCTTCGAGCTGGCAGCCAGCATCACCCGGCCCGCAAGCTCGAGGCCACGTTGCGCGCCGATGGTGCGGCGGATATAGCGGGCATCGCGTTCGCCGAGAGAGTCCTCGATGTCTCGTCGGATCGCATCCAGCTCGAAGCCCAGATTTTCGATATCGGCTTCGGTCAGATGGGCGAAGGCCGAAACGTCGGTGATCGCCATATTTTCTCCCCGTTAGTCTCTGCCGTTCGGTCCCGATGGGCGAGCCCGTACGGCGGCCGAGCGGCAGTGCTCGATCGTCGAACGCTTGCAATTCCCCACCCGTCGCGGACCTGCCTACCGGTCCGCTGCTTTTGGTCTGCGTCAACAATGCCTGCTGACGCATCCAGAACAACACCGCCTGATGAGGTGCGCCTTGACGCCAGATAAGCGGCGGCTTTGTATCTTCAGCGACCACTAACCTACCTAATGTGCGCGTTCAGGGTCCCAGCAGCAGGTTACGGGCTTGCCGTGGGGGACTCGGGGGCGACACGCGCACGGGCTAGTCAGTTCTGCAGAACAGGGTGGCTGGCGTGTCCCGGGCGCCTGGGGTGGCTGGCGCGAGCGCTAAAGTCATGGTCGTGCTGGGCCATGCCGCAGCAGCCGGGGCGGTAGCTCAGTCGGTTAGAGCCGCGGACTCATAATCCGTTGGTCGTGGGTTCGAGCCCCACCCGCCCCACTTTAATGGCCATTTATGTGCTTAGCCGCGTCCGAGTCATCGTTTATTCATCGTTTATGCGGACGGTGCGGTCGAGCATGTCAGCCACCAACGCGTGGATGCGGCCACGGGTCATGTAGCGGTCTTGGGTCATGATGACGTGGCTGTGCCCGAGATGGTCGGCGCCGATGCGGGCCGACAGCCCTTCGTCGTCGATGAAGGTCGCAACGGTCTTGCGGAAGCTGTGGGTGGTTCGTCCAGGCGCTCCGTGGGTGGCTTCGCATAGTTGTCGAGATCGGCGCCGTTGAGCAGTGGGCGGTCGGTTCGACGGCCGACATCGAGTCGGAGCGACCACGGGCCATCGACGCGAGAGGCGGCAAGCAGTTCTTCGTTGTGGTCGAGAAACGGCCGCAGCCCTTGGCGCTCTGGATCGCCAGCCTTGTTCCAGGATGCCAGTTAGGCGGCATCCTCAGCGGTGAACGGTTTAGAAACTTCACAACGCTGCACTGTGTACTCAGGTCACGCACCATGACATCATGGTGTCATGGGTGTGACAGACCAGGACGCGACCCAGAAGACGGTCGGCGTAACAGTGCGTTTGCCCGTGGAGCTGGCAGACGCGCTGAAGAACTACGCCTTCGTTACCGAATCCTCGGGTAATGAAGTGATCAAGCGTGCGCTGATCGAGTACCTCAAGGTCCATGGCCGGGAGGAAGTGATGCGCTCAGCCTTCGAACGTGTTGTAGAGCAGCACAGGGTGGCGTTGGACAAACTGGCAGGAATGTGAAGTGATCACGTATCTCACGGCCGACGACTTCCTGAGTATCAACGAGCGATCCCTGACCAGCTCCGTGATTTCGGCTTAGTGGACGGCGCGGTAGTGCGTCCCCAGCAGAGCGCATTCGGCGAGGACGCATTCCCGACGATTCACGAGAAGGCTGCTGCCCTGCTGCACGGGCTGGCTCGAAACACCCGTTCGTCGCTGCCAACAAACGCACCGCGTGGACAGCGAGGGCGACGTTGTACATGGTCAACGCCTACAACCTGCCAGTGGATGCTAGCGACGTAATTGGTCTTACCACGGATGCTGCGGAAGGTCAGATCGGCGTCCAAGACATCGCTGCAGTCTTGAAGGATTGGGCACAGCCTTTCCCTACTTATGACGACTGGATGGGCGCCGAGTAGAAGTTCATCGGCGGTGCGAATTTCGGCCCGTCGCTGTGGGATCTAGGTGACGCGCCCGAATCTAGGGTGGATTAAATCTGAACCTCATTAGGTGATGTTAGCGTGGGCTGCCACAACGCAGAAGTTTGCGAATAGAACCGCGATACGAGTGTGTTTAAGCGTAAGCTTCGACGTCACGAGGCTTTTCGAACTGCCTCCATGTCGACGAGGAATTGGCTATGACTACACCGTCCGTCGCCGGCCCAGCCTTGAAGGCTGCAGTACTTGGTGGCTCTATCGCGGGCCTAATGGCGAGCCTAGTGCTCGCAAAAAGGGGTTTCACGGTCCGTTTGTATGAGCCTCGGCAACATTACACGCGGAACATCCAGTGGGGGTGCAGGCAAACTTTCATTGACTATCTGTCATCGATCGATGCTGAGATAGCGCAAGACTTCGTAGATAGATTGGCCTCAGCAATAACCAACGGGTACAGATTCTTGGCCGACAGGAGTTCAATCTACGAACACGGGTCGTATATTCATACGCATCGGCCCGATCCTAGCCAAGGCAAGTGGACTGAAAGGGATTTGAGTGGCGAAAAATCACTTGCCGAACAAATAGTATGCTTAGTTCGGGCCCAAGAGCTTGAAAAGTTTCTGCGGGAGAAAGTCGCAGCATGTAACGTAATCATAATTGATGAGAAGTCGCCAGATGTTTTTCTTGACGACGCCAACATGTTCAATCTGTTACAGGACGGCCCAGAAAGCATCTATGACTTGATAGTGGTATGCGAGGGGGCTTCCAGTCCGACACGACAGGCAGTTGGCATCAAGTCCATGGACCTTAGCCGTAAGGTGACGCAGGTTTCCGGAGAGGTTTATCTGAAGCGCCACGGCATGATAATCGAATGCCTGCATGCCATTCGCCACGAAAACAAGCTTCGTGAAGAATTGCTTCTATCTTTGCTAATATCCACGGACAGGCATACGAACTGCTGGGTCGTCGGCGACGTTTCCTCTGAATGCTTGGAGAAAATTGCCAAGCTGGGCCGGCGAAACGCCGAGAAAAGAGAGGTGATTAAATCGGAATTTCGAAAGATTGCCGCCCGCACTATGCTCAGCGCAGAGCAAAATATTGCGGAAGCCGGATATCAAGGTGCGGTGCGAGAGGTCGAACTGTTTACCCTCCAAGCGAAGGTCTCAAGCACTGCCGTCGCAGGTGACAACCTCGTCCTCGCTGGTGATGCTGTTGGGGTTGGCCACTGGAGCGTCGGCGGCGGAATGCATGTGGCCGGTGTCTGTCATCCGAAACGATTGGATGATCTGGCCACCGAATTGCTCAAGACTACGGCCAACCGCTCGCAAGCATTACGAAAGTACAATGAAGGCGTCCTCGCTGACACCATCGCTTGGATTTCTCGCGGTATAAAGCACTACTACCTATCTGTTCCAGGAGATATCCTCACGGCCGTATTTGATCAGTTAGTGCGAGAAGTCATGGAAAATAACGATATGAACGTCCCAGCGAAAATTCGGTCGCGGGTAACATCAGTCTACTTCAACGGCTGACCTACCCGGTTGGCCGGATTAGAGCAATTTCTTACGACCGCGCACAGGTCCCGGGGTTTCGCAGTTGTAGACCGGGTCAGGGACTGAATCCGGCGGTGCACCACATCACCGACGTGCACTCAGCACCTCCGATACTTGCACGACTGCGGCCTTCGCCCGACGTGTGCGAGACGCGATATTCATCAGCCTTGCCGGTGTGCCGCCTCGGCGCAGGCACCATTCGCGCAGCGCCTCCCGGCCAGTGCGTGTCCGAACTTGGAAATGCGCGCGGGGCGGAGTTACAACTAGCGCTCGAACGCTGTATGGAAAGTGCGGACGCGTGAAGGGAGTCTTGCGAAGGTTGGCCTCAGCCACGTCAAGTTTCGTGCGAAACGAAATTATGTGGCTATGTCTCGACACATTTCGTCATCTTTCTTCGTCGGGCGCCGAACCCCGTAGGAGGCCAGCCCCACTCCGTTGGTCGTGGGTTCGAGCCCCACCCACCCCGCTGTGTGTCTGTATGACCTCGGCTGATGCTTGACACTCCTTAGCATGAAGCAGTTGAGCGTGGCTGAGAGCAATTGTCAATACTTGTGGATTGGGCCTTAATGCGATTGCCAATCGAAGGCAGTAACGGCCGCGACTCAGGCGGCGGGGCAGTTCGGGTCACCTCTTAGCGGATCTGGACGGTGTCGCTGCGGGCGCTTTGACCAGGAGGTGTTGTCCGAGGCACGTGCAGGCTGGCAAATTTGGGCGCGGGAGTCAAGAACTTCCAGTTGTTGACCCGCGTCACGTGGTATCACAGTCCCCGTTCGGTGAGCCAGCCGTCGATGCGTTGGGCAACTGTCTGCCAGCCAGGCTCAAGCATCATGTTGTGGCCCATGTCTGGGAAGAATTCTGCCTTTGTGCCGTATGCGCGTGCCGTTTTGCGTATTTCGTCTGGGCTGAAGGAGCCGTCACATTCGGCTCCCAAGACGAGCAGCGGCGAGGTCACCCGCGATGGCCTCGGGAGGCTGAGAATAGTCAAATCGATCGTCTGCCTTCCGAAGTACTCCTCATCGAGCAACGCGGCGTAGCGCACAATATCTTCCTCCGGAGTCCGCGCAGAGTAGAAACTTTGGCGCGCGGCCTTTGGTGTACTGAGAGCGCGTCGAGACTTGCCTGTGAGTGTGGCTGCTGCGGAACGGATTGGATGGTGACCCATTATCCGGAAAAGGGCACGGGTAGCCCCACTCACCGGCATCGACGCAAGGAGCACTCCTGCGGGGGCAGCGTGGCTTTCGAGATATTTTTGAACCACCAAGCCGCCCATGGAGTGACCAACGAGCACTGGCCGGTCGGGAAGGGTCTCGGCGACTGCAGCGACATCGCTCACCCAGTCGGCGACTGAACAGGTCCGGGGATTCTTTTTGTAGCTGTTGCCATGATTGCGAAGACTTAGCGCCACCGCTCGATATCCCTTGTCGGCGAAGTAATCCAAGAAATTTTCGTCCCAACACCAAGCCGCATGCCAGGAGCCGTGGACAAACAGCAGCGGCGCTGGATGGGATTCGCTAGACGAGCCCTTATCGATGACCTCAAGCATGAATCATCCCTCCTAGCTGCCCGCCATGATGGCGACTATCTTTCAATACCGGTGAATCGGGGTCTTAGGCGACTTCCGTTCGGATCGAGGTGGCCGTGTCGTCGGTTGGTTCGGGCGGGGTGATGTTAATGGGCCGTTCGAGTAGCTTGCCCTTGTGGAAGACCGCACCGGCGCGGACGAGGGCGACGAGGTGGGGGGCGTTGACGGCCCGCCAGCGGGTCTGTGCAGCGTCGATGAGCTTGTAGGCCATGGCAATCCCGGCCGCGCGGGATCCCGGCCCCTTGGTGACCTTCGTCCGAAGTCGCACCGTGGCAAAAGTGCTTTCGATCGGATTCGTCGTGCGCAAATGGATCCAATGCTCTGCGGGGTACTTGTAGAACTCCAGCAGGGTGTCCAGATCGTCGACGATCTTGGCGACCGCCTTGGGGTACTTCGCGCCGTAGTCGACCTCGAAGTCCTTGATCGCGACCTGGGCCTTGTCGATATCCTCGGCGTTGTAGATGTCCTTGAGCGCCGCCAACGCCGACGGGTGCGCCGACTTCGGCAGTGCAGCAAGAACATTGGCCTGCTTGTGAAACCAGCAGCGCTGTTCGCGGGTGGCCGGGAACACCTCGCGGACCGCTTTCCAGAACCCCAGGGCGCCATCGCCGACGGCCAGCACCGGTGCGGTCATCCCGCGGCGTTTGCAGTCACGCAGCAGATCAGCCCAGGACTCCGTCGACTCCCGATAGCCGTCGGTGAGCGCGACAAGCTCCTTGCGGCCATCGGCACGCACGCCGATCATCACCAATAGGCACAGCTTGGTCTGCTCGAGGCGGACCTTGAGGTGGATGCCGTCGACCCACAGGTAGACGTAGTCGATGCCGGACAGATCACGACGACCGAACGCGGCGGCTTCGTCTTGCCACTGGCTGGTCAGCCGGGTGATTGTCGTCGCCGATAGCCCAGCCCCCGATCCCAGGAACTGCTCCAGCGCCGGCCCGAAATCCCCACTGGAGAGGCCATGCAGATACAACAACGGCAGCACCTCGCTGATCTGCGGCGACTTGCGCGACCAGGACGGCAGGATCGCCGAAGAAAACCGCTGACGCTCACCGGAATCAGCGTCGACACGCTTGTCGTTAACCCTCGGCGCCCGCACCCTCACCGCTCCCGCGGCAGTCAGCACCTCCCGCGGTTGGTGATACCCATTGCGCACCACCAGACGCCGACCATCCTCGTCGAGATGATCACAGAACTGCTCGACATATGCGGCGATCTCGGCCTGCAACGCGGCGGCCAGCATCTGCCGCGCGCCGTCGCGCACGATCTCATCCAACAACGACCGGCCGCCTCCCCCGGCGTTATCATTGGCGTCATCGGCATCGTGAATTACGGTGAGCGTGGGCGTACCTTCCCAACCAGCGCGCGAACGCCGGTCTTGATCAGAGCTACTGGACTTCAGATCATCCTCGGGAAGGTGCGCCCACTTTCACGCCTCCTTGCAGAGGCTCATCCACAAGTTCTGATCATTGCTCCGTGGCTGAGCAGCGGTATCAGGCCGTAATGTCAGTGATTGCCGACGGTATATCGGTTACGCAATGGCCGAACTCAAGATCAGGACAACCCCCACAGCGATGGTTCGACGCTGAGTCGTTGCACATTCGTAGACTGCAGAATCCGTTTGATCTCCCACAGTTCGACCCTTACGACGACTGTCGAGGCGCCGCCTAGGGTCGGGGCAGCTGCGTGCAGTGCCTGCCGGTGTGCTGCCGCCTACCAATAGTAGGTGCGTTGCGGTGGGGCGACATCATCGAACGCGGACCGATCGCCACGACGCCAGTGGCCGAGCGCAGTACGTAGAGCTAGGCGATCACGCCGTCGTTGATCTCGGTTCTCTTGACGATGCTGGGGTCCTGCGTGACACATCCAACAGGAACAGACATTGGTTCCGGCGTAATGAAACACCCATTGGCACCTGGTGGCTGGTAACCAGCATTCCCGCTTGACGGCGTGCCGGTCGGGAAGATCACAGACTGGGTGATCGGATGCGTGGTGCGCTTCGGCGGCGATATCGCCGCGTGCGAGTTGAACCCAGAACGGAGCATGGGCATCGGTGCGGGACAAGGCAGGGCCTCCAGGGGACTTAACGCCCCTGCCCGCTACCCCCGGATGAGGACGGACAGGGGCTGCGGTGTCTCCACCGAGTCCCGAGGCTTGCGCTGTCCAATATTCATGAGCTGAATGTAGCGAGCCGCACCGACGTTAGGCCAGGGTTGTTACGAGTAACGTCTCAGCAGCTCCGCCGAACCACTCCGAACAGCGGCACCAGTCTGATGCGCGGCACAGCTGAAACGGCAAGGGCGTTATGGATGATCTAACGCACGGGCCCGTCGCGCGTAGCGAGACTTGGCAGATGGCCGCCTGAATCCCCTATCACCGGGCACGTCCATCCACAAGCTCTGCTAACTCCTCCATGCCCGCGGACGCAGCCAAAGAAGTCTGTACCCGGTGTGATGGCCAACTCCGAGCCACTCCACAGCTTTCCCGCAGGGTAATGCCGCAACATGTGGCGTAGCTTGAGCCGACGCGCAGACACAGGCGCAATGCATAGAAACCAGCTGCGGCGCGGATACGGTGTCGGCGTCAAGTGGAGACAGTCCGCACGTCCATGCCCAGCACAGGGGGAATCGTGAAATCCAGGAAATCCATCGCCGTGAGTGTCGCCGCGCTGGCCGCCGTCGGGGGCGCGGCCGCGGGACTTGGCTCCGGCGCAACCGGCGTCCCGCTTGCCGCCACTGTTCAGGTTCAGCTGGCTTCCGTTGGTGCGCCGCTGCCGCTGGACCCAGCGCCGTCACCGGCGCCCGCTCCGGCGCCGAATGTGCCGACCGCGGACCAGCTGACGTCGATCCTGACCAATTTGTCCGATCCTGGCGTGTCGTACCACACCAAGGACAGCCTGGTCGAAGGCGGCATTGGGTCGGGTGAGGGCCATGTGATGGATCACGAGCTGAGAAAGGCGTACCGCAACGGGGAGCTGCCCTTGTCCTTCGTCGTGTCGAATATTCAGTCGAACGGTCCCACGACGGCGACCGCTGACGTGGCCGTCTCGGGTCCCAAGCTTCCGGCACCGGTCACCAAGAACCTCATGTTCGTCAACCAAAACGGCACCTGGGTGCTATCCAGCCCCTCCGCCACCGAGCTGGTGCAGGCGGTCTCCGGGCTCTGACGCCCGCGAGCTATTGACCATCCACCCCGAGGTACGACGAGAAGCGACGAGACACCGCTCAAGACGGGCCTACCGGGACAGCACTGCCTCGATGGCGCTGATGACCTCCGGCGCGTCCGGTTCGGTCCGCGGCCTAAACCGATTGACCACGCCACCATCTGACGCGACGAGGAACTTCTCGAAGTTCCACTGAATGTCGCCCGCTTTGCCGTCGGCGTCGGCGGCTTTGGTCAGCTCGGCATACAGCGGGTGGCGGTCGTCGCCGTTGACATCGGTCTTGGCCAGCAACGGGAACGTCACGCCGTAGGTCGTCGAGCAGAACGATTGGATCTCCTCGGCCGTGCCCGGTTCCTGACCCATGAACTGATTGCAGGGCACGCCGACGACTGTCAGTCCCCGACCGCCGTAGTCCTTTGCCAGCTTTTCCAATGCGGTGTACTGCGGGGTGAGCCCGCATTTTGACGCCACGTTCACCACCAGCGTTGCGCCGGCAGATAATTCGGCCAGCGTGGTCGGGTTTCCGTCGAGGGTGGTCAGCGCGATGTCTTTGAGAGTCACAACGACGACGCTAACACCGCCGGTGCCGTTGACGCGCTGGCCTCGGCAAGGCAACGTGACGGGTACCCGAAGCAAGGAGCTGCCGCGATGACCGCCCAAACTCCAGAGGTCGCTGCGGCCACCGTCGTGTTGGGTCGCGACGGCGCCGACGGTCTCGAGGTGCTGATGCTCAAGCGCGCCACGACGACGTCCTTCGCCGGGGGAGCGTGGGTGTTCCCGGGCGGTCGGGTGGACCCGGCCGATGCCGGCGCCGATCCGCTGGACAGCGTCGCGTCGGCCCGCCGCGCGGCAGTGCGAGAAACCATGGAGGAGGCGGGAATTCGCCTCGATGTCGAAACACTGTCGGTGATATCGCAATGGAGTCCTGGTCCTGAGGCCCCCAAGCGCTTTCGCACCTGGATGTTGTTCAGCGCCGCCGTCACTCGCGGTGACGTGGTGGTCGACGGCAGCGAGATCGTCGAGCACCAATGGGTTACGCCGCTCGATGCGCTTGAGGCGCACGGGCAGGGGCGGATGGCCTTGCTGCCCCCGACCTGGGTCACGCTGTATCAGCTGTCGCACTACCGCGACAGCGCCGCAGCCGCGGCGGGAGTCGAGGCAATGCCATTCGAGCACTTCGAAAGTCACCTCGTTACCGCCCCGACGGGCATGGTCATCCTCTGGCACGGCGACGCCGGTTACCACACCCGCGACGCCGACTTGCCTGGTCCACGGCACCGCCTGACGATGCGACGCGGGCCGTGGACCTACGAACGAAGCCAAGACGTCCAGTGGGTCGCGCCCCACAGCGACAGCGCTACAGCGAGCTAGATTACCCGCATGCGTATCGCTCGCCTGCTCGCCGCAATCCTGACGCTCCTTACCGCCGGATTTCTGCTGGCAACCCCCGCCAGCGCGCAACCGCCATCTAAGCTCACCGATCACATCACCGACACCACCGGAGTGTTGACAAGTTCGGACCGGGCGGCGGTCAGCTCGGCGATCGACCGGCTCTACCGCGATCGGCACCTGCAGTTGTGGGTGGTCTACGTCGACAACTTCTCTCGGTTCAAGCCGGAGAACTGGGCTGATCAGACTCGCGCCGCCAGCAAGATGGGCGCCCAAGATGCGCTCCTGGCGGTGGCCATCAACACCAAGTTGTATGCGTTCTCGGTCCCGGCCATGTCGGCGAGCGCGGTAGGCAATCTGCGGAGCACGAAAATCGATCCTGAGGTCAACGCCAAAGACTGGGGTGGTGCTGCAGTCGCGGCCGCCGACGGGTTGAACAACACGGCGAGTTCGCCGGCGCGGAACTGGCTGCCGATCGCGATCGGTGTCGTCGTCGCGGTGGTTGTCCTCGTAGTGCTGGTACTGCTAATTCGGCGACGCCGGCGACGGCGCGCCGCGACGCGGGGATCCTCGGATGTGGCAGGGGTCAATCCCGGCGGGCGGGTCGAGTCGTTGGCGCAGGCGCTGAGCATCGCGGACGCCAGGTTGCGCCAAATCTCCGATTACGTCGCCAGGCACCGCAAGGCGGTCGGCGACGACGCCAAGGCCCGACTCGACGACGCCAAGCAATATCTGGCCGCAGCGCACGGCAAGAAGGATGAACCCGAAGCCATTGCCTATGCCAACAGGGCATCCGTGCTGGCCGCTCAGGCGCAAACACTGGCCAACGCCGACGTGCTGGCAACACATCGCGCGCCACGACGATAGGCGCTCTCCGCCGGAATGAAAAACACTGCATAGCAACAGATTTCAGTCGGGCGGAATATCTCGAACGTCAGTGACGTCTGACGATGCGACACCTACAGGCAGGGGTAGCGGGATGAATTTCGGTATTTCCACGTTCGTCAACGACGACAGCATCGATGCGGTGACCCTGGCGCGCGCCATCGAGGAGCGCGGATTCGATTCGCTGGTGGTCGCCGAGCACACCCACATCCCGGCCAGCCGGGAATCGCCCTATCCGCTCGGCGGTGAGTTGCCGAAGATCTACTACCGCACCCTGGACCCTTTCGTGACGCTCGCCGCGGCCGCCGCAGTGACGTCCAAGATCGAGTTGTTCACCGGAATCGCGCTGCTCATTCAGCGTGACCCGATCATCACCGCCAAGGAAGCGGCGAGTTTAGACCTGATTTCGGGTGGCCGGTTCGTATTCGGCGTGGGCGCCGGCTGGAACATCGAGGAAATGCGCGATCACGGCACCGACCCGAAAACGCGCGGGGCGTTGCTGGACGAACGAATCGAGGCAATCAAGGCCCTCTGGACCGACGAACCCGCCGAGTACCACGGCAAATACGTGGACTTTCCACCGTCGTTCAGCCGGCCGAAGCCAGTGCGCAAACCGCATCCGCCGATCTTCATCGGCGGTGACTCCGAGGCCACGGTGAAGCGAGTGGTCCGCCACCAGGCCGGGTGGATCTCCAACCCGTTCTCAATCGAGCACATCACCCGGCGCGTGGCTCAGTTGCGCGACGCCGCCGGGCACGACGTGCCGATGGCGATGTTCGGCACGCCCAAAGACCTCGACTATTGGCGAGCCGCCGAAGATCTGGGGTTCGAGCAACTCGGGTTGCTGCTCCCCACGAAACCGCGGGACGACTCGCTGCGACGGCTCGACGAATACGCGGACCTGATAGCGCAATATCGCGACTGACGGCAGCCAATTCGGCGCATTGAGGGAGCCGGTCGCACCGACACCGGTTCGACGGACCTGTCGGGCAGGGCCGACGCGATGACGTCCGCGGCAGTTCTTCGGTGCAGGATGTGCTGCGTGTTCGCGCGAAGTCGACTGACGCATAGAAACAGGTTGAGGCCGAATAGCTTTCGAGCGATCAGCGTCGAATCCTGCGGCGGCCCAGGACCGAACACCGCGTCGAGGCCGACTTCGATAGCGGATACTTGCTGCCGTCACATGCCGGGATCTAGAAATTCCCCGAACTTCGTATCCGACAGGTTAGGTTGTTTTTATGAGCAATGATCGCGGCGAGTCCGCGTTCAACCGACTGGGCCCGCAAGAGCCAGTGAGTCGGGCGCATGAACAGCTTGACGAGCTGGTCGCGGCCCGCGACCTGATGGAGAAATTGGTGCGGGTCATCGTCGAGATCGGCTCGGATCTCGACCTGGGCGTGACGCTAGACCGGATCGTCACGGCGGCGACTGAACTGACCGGTGCCCGCTACGGCGCGCTTGGTATCCGCGCGGCCGACGGCAGCCTGGTCTCCTTCGTGCACACCGGGATCGACGACGAGTTGGCCCGGCGCTTTAGCGACCTGCCGGTAGGAGAAGGACTGCGCATCGACGACCTGAGCGCCCAACCCGGGGCAATGGGATCGCAGCCGCACGATCTCCCATTCCGGGCGATTCTCGGCATTCCAATCACGGTGCGGGGAGCCGATTTCGGCAGCCTTTACCTTGCCGACGATCGACCGGGCCAAGCGTTCTCCGACACTCATGAAGTTGCTGTCCGGGCACTCGCGACGGCCGCGGCGGCCGCCATCGACAATGCGCGGCTGTTCGAGCGCGAGCGGGAGAACGCGAAGTGGACGAAAGCCAGCCGCGAGATCACTACTGCGCTGCTGTCCGGCGACCCGCAGACGGGGCCGCTGCAACTCATCGTGAATCGGGCGCTGGAGCTGGCTGACGCCGAGCAGGCCATCCTGCTGGTTCCGCGCGAACCGGATCTGCCCGTTAACGAGGTGGATACCCTGGTCGTCGCGGCAACGGCAGGTCGTTATGCCTCGGAGGTCATCGGCCGTCAGGTGCCTATGGACGGTTCCACCACAGGTGGTGTTGCGCGCCGCGGCCTGCCCCTGATCACCGATTCCTTCGAATACCCGATCGAGGGATTCACCGATGTCGGTTCACGCCCGGCAATTGTGATGCCGCTCGTCGCCCACGATGCGGTGCTCGGTGTGATTGCCGTCGCACGGCACCCTCAGCAGCCCGCGTTCGGCGCCGACTATCTCGAGTTGGTCAGCGACTTCGCCCGGCACGCGGCCATTGCCTTGGCGCTGGCGGCTGGCCGCGAACATGCGCTCAACCAGGAACTCGCTTCGGCCGATACCGTGGACGAGGCGCTGCAGGGCGCCGCCGAAGAGTTGCGGCGGCAATGGCGAGCACGCCGCGTACTGGCTGTGACCTTCCGAAAGGGCAGCTACGCAACAGAATCCGGTAACACACCACAGCTGGTGGCGGTGGGCGAGTCGACGCAGTGGAACGATCTGTCCTCTGACACCCGGCAAACGCTCGCCACACTGCGCGACGGAGACCTGCTCACGCCTTGCGCAACAGAGCCCGGGACAGCGGGGATCGCGCTGCAGCATCCCGAGGGTGTGGTGGTCGTCTGGATCGATCTGCCCGAGAAGCGACCGTTCAGCCTGGAGGATCAAACGCTGCTGACGGTGCTGGCGGGCCGCCTCGGGCAGGGCTTGCAGCGGGTGTACCAGGTCGACCAACAGCGCGAAACCGCACTGGCCCTTCAACATTCGATCCTCGGTCCCGCTCAGCTTCCCGGCGGGTTCGCGGTCCGCTATCAGGCGGCAAGTCGCCCGCTGCAGGTCGGCGGTGACTGGTACGACGTCGTAGACCTGGAGGACGGACGCATCGCGATGGTGGTCGGCGACTGCGTCGGACACGACCTCGCCGCTGCCACCGTGATGGGGCAGGTGCGTAGCGCCTGCCGGGCGCTGCTGTTCGAAAACCACAGTCCCGCTGCGGCTCTGTCGGGGATGGACCGTTTCGCAGCGCGGCTCTCCGGCGCGGAGTGCACCACCGCCGTCTGCGCTGTGCTCAACCCCGCCACCGGCGAACTGGTCTACTCCAGCGCCGGACACCCACCGCCCATCCTGGTCCTGGCCGACGGTACGGTTCAGATACTCGACGATGGCCACACCATCGCGCTGGGGGTGCGGCGGGACTGGGTGCGTCCCGAAGCTCGTGTGGCCCTGCCGGCACGATCCACGCTGATCCTGTACACCGATGGTCTGGTCGAGCGTCGTCGTATTCCCTTGGAGGACGGCATCTCTCGGGTCGCGGCGATTGTACAGGGAGCCGAGCCCGGCTCATTGGACGGTCTTGCCGACGAGATCATGGCCCAAGTCGCGCCGTATGGAGGCTACCAGGATGACGTCGTTCTGCTGCTGCACCGCCACCCAGCCCCACTGGAGTTGACTTTCCCGCCCGATGCCAGCCATCTCGCCTCCACCAGAACGGCGTTGCGCCACTGGCTGACCCAGGTCCACGTATGTCCGGAGCAGACGACGAACATGTTGATCGCCGCGGGCGAAGCGGTATCCAACGCGATCGAGCACGGCCACCGCGACAGGCCTGACGGCACGATCAGTCTGGGTGCGGTGGCACTGGTTGACGAGGTGCAATTGACCATCACCGACACCGGCTCGTGGAAGCCGCCCCAGCCGTCCACGGAGCGTGGCCGGGGGATCTCCCTCATGCGCCGTCTCATGCACGATGTCACTATCAATACGGAAACCGACGGCACCACAGTTCATCTATCGGCGAGGATCATTTGATGCCCACGTTGCTCACCCTTGACACGACGCATTCCGACGACGGCAAACACGTTCTGATCGCGGCTGGGGAAATCGACCTGAGCAATATCGGCGCGTTCAAGAACACCCTCGGTACGGCTACCGCTGAGGCTGCGAACACGGGTGGTCTGCTCACCGTCGACCTCACCGCGGTGGAATACCTGGACAGTGCCGCTATCAACGCCTTGTTCGCTCACGCCGACCACATTCGAATCGTCGCGCATCCGCTGTTGATGTCCGCGTTCACCATCAGTGGTCTGGCAGAGCTGGTCAACATCGAAACCGCTTCTGCGGCAACGGAATTATAACCCCACGAGTGGGCAACACAGGGGTCGCGGCGGGACTCGCACTGGGGTCGGCCCTGATGGTCGGTGCCGGTGACGTCCTGCAGCAGCGGTCGGCCCAACAGGTCACCGACGAACCGGTTGGCACAGCAGCCCTGTTCAGCCGACTTCTGCGTGATCGCCGCTGGTGGGCCGGCAGCCTGGTGGCCGGCGCCGGGTTCGGGCTCCAGGCTGCGGCCCTCGCCATAGGGTCGGTGGTGCTGGTGCAGGCGCTGCTGGTGACGTCGCTATTGGTCGCCCTGCTCGTCAGTGCCAAGGCCAACCATCGCAGGATCACTGTTGGGCAAGGGATTTGGGCGGTGCTGCTAGCTGCGGCGGTGGCTGTGGTGGTGACAGTGGGCAATCCCCAGTCCGGTAGCTCTCGAGGGTCACCGCAATCCTGGGCCCTGGTCGCGGTGATCATGGGTGTGGCGTTGGCGCTGTGCCTCATCGGAGCCCGGATGTTCTCCGGGGCGGTCGGTGCACTGCTCCTCGGGCTGGTGTCGGGTGCGCTGTGGGGTTTGTTCACCGTATTGACCAAAGGGGTCGTCGATGAACTGGGCCGCGGAATCCCGGCGTTGCTGCGCATGCCGGAGCTGTACGCGTGGGTGGTGCTGGCAATCGCCGCGACGGCGTGGGAGCAGTCGGCCTTTCGGGCTGGCCCGCTGACTGCGTCCCTGCCGGCGGTCACCATCGCCGAGCCCGTCGTCGGATCGGTTCTCGGTATCGCTGTGCTGGGTGAGACGCTGCAGACCTCCCACGTTGGTCTGGTCGCTCTGGGGATTTCGGTGCTGGCGATGGTGGCGGCGGCAGCGGCTCTGGCGCGTAGCCAAGCCGTCTTTCCGGGCGGCGATCAGAAGCTAAGTCCTGCAACGAAAAGCTGATCGTCCAGACGAGCTGACTGCTGGCTCGGGAGGGCACCGAGTCGACATCCGGGGCGGTCGCCTAGTGTCGAGGCTGCGATGTGGGTTCCTATTCTGGTGATGGCTGTCGCGGTGAGCCTCGAACCGTTCCGGATCGCCATGACGGTACTCATGCTCAACAGGCCCCGGCCGGTGCTGCAATTGCTCGCGTTCCTCAGTGGTGGTTTCGCGATGGGGGTGACGGTGGGCCTGTCGGTGATTTTCATACTGCGACGACGTCTGGTTGCTTCCGGTCAGCTGACCGGCCCGCGAGTCCAGGTCCTAATCGGTGGACTTGCCCTGTTTGTCGCCGCAGTACTGGCGATCACTGTCGTGGTGGACCGAATTCGTGGTGGGGCAGGTGCGAGATCCGCCGGCATCGAACGGGCGACCGCTGTGCAGAGGTTGCCGGTGCGGTTCCGGCAATTGCTGACCGGACCGTCGCTGTGGGTGGCGGCGGTAGCGGGTCTCGGTATTGCTTTGCCGTCGGTGGACTACCTGGCGGCACTGGCGGTCATCTTGACCTCCGGCGCTGCTGTCATCACCCAGGTCGCGGCGCTTTTGCTGTTCAACGTCACGGCCTTCGCGATGGTCGAGATTTCCTTTGTGGCGTGTCTGCTGGCGCCGGACGCCACCCGCCGGGTTATGACTGCGCTGAACAGCTGGGTGGGCTCCCGCCGCCGGATCGAAGTTGCTGCGCTGCTCACCGCGGTGGGTTGTGTTTTGCTTGCGGTTGGCTTCGCCGGACTTTGAAACCGATGTTTCGAACGGATGTGCGATGGTTATCTACTCGTGGTGGAGGTGGATGACGTGAATGATGACCGACGGCAGGCGCCGCTCGAGAACGCCGAAAAGGACACATCCGAGTGGGTCACCGGTGACGAGCCGATGACCGGCCCGCAGCGCAGCTATCTGGAGACGTTGGCGCAGGAGGCTGGATGCGACGTTCCCGACGATCTGACAAAGGCGAAGGCGTCGGACCTCATCGACGAGTTGCAGCAGCAGACGGGACGCGGTGCTCGCTGACGGAGGCGGACGTCAAGAGGTCGACTTGAGTAGCTCGTCAATTTTCTTGAGCCGCTTGACGACTAGTGCCGCGACATCGACGGTACGGTCGGGCGAGCAGCCGACGATTTCCGAGATCACGTTGGCCTTCGCGATTACCGCGAACTCGCAGACCCACCGCTGCCCGGCAAGATTGGTGGTCCACTGCGCAACCTCGGGCGTGCTTGCGACTAAGGGGCCCGGATTGACCGTCATCCGGCGACCGTCGTCGCCCCAGGCAGCGACGGGACGCTGGCAGTCGGAGACGGTCTTGCGCACCGAGTTCAGGAAGGCCGCGGCGTCGAAGTTGGCCGGATAGGTGGCCGAGGCCTCCAAGAGCTGGTGCTGATCCGTTTGGTGGTCCTGCTGCGTGCGTGCTTCGCGGCCGGTGTACTTCGAGGGGAACAAGGGATAGCGACCGAACGCCACCGCGCCGTGGCATTGCGAAGGGTCGGCTCCGACGAAGAGCGCGGACTGCATGTCGTCTTCGGTCAGCGGCCTGTTATTCACCACCGACAGGGCCCCGGAAGCTGTCAGCAGATCCTCAAGTTGCGACGGTTGGATCGGACCGGGGGAGGCTGCGCCGTGCGCCGCGGTGGTGGGGATACCAGCGACAACGTGGCTGCAGCCGGCTAGTGCGGAGCAGAGCACTATGGCGAGTCCGCAGAATGCGCGCGGCATCGACTGTCCGGATCTCGGCGGACGGCCGCCAGGTGAGGTACGACGCTCCTCGCCGCCGGCGAGCGGCACGATGATTCTCCTTCGTCGGAGCCGATGTCTTGCTCCCCTCAGCATCCATGAGAACGTCGCGGCGCGCTCACCGACTCGCGCTTTGCTGCCGCGGGCGAAATCCAGCCCCGAGGAGCCACCGATAGAACCCGGGATTCCAGAACGGCGTATCCGGGAATCCCCGGTCGGTGATGGGACCGCCATCCACTGCCCGCTTAGTGACGGAAGCATTCCGCTCCACACTGGGCTGGCTAACCTGACTATGAATCCGCCGTGACTGCGCGATGTGTAGCTCTTGAACCGGGGCCGGGGCTGGCGCGATACCAAATATCAACCGAATAACCGTCTTTCGAGTACTAACCGTCCACGATCGAGGCATCATTGCGCACGTACCGTACCGACTCTCGACTGGGAGAATTTCAGGTGACATGACCGAACCGGCCACCCGCGAACACACCCGCACAGCGTTGCGGGCGTTGGCCCGTGCCTCGGCACCACGTCCGGACGCGGCACGACGAGCGGCCAGGGATTTCGAGCGGCCCTTGCTAGCGGCTGTGGGCGCCGAGGTCCGTTGGGCCTTTCACCCGCCCTGGACCTGGCTGTCCGGCGTCGTGGCCAATCTGGTTCTTGCGGCCGCCTGGTTGTCGGTACAGCCCCTGACGGTTGCCCACGGCCACGCGACCACCCGGCACTTCCACCATCATCAACTCGACTGGGTTGTGCTAGTCAGTACCTACTTCTCCTCGTTCGTCCTCGCCGACGTCACCACCACGAACATGCTCGGGGGCGACCACTATCGAGTTGCGAGAGGTCTGTCCTACGGGGTGCCGCTCTGGCGGATCCTGTTGATCAAGAATCTGGCCCTGATCCTGATTGTCGGGCTGCCAACTCTGGCCGTGGCCGCGGCGTTGACGGTATCCAAGGAAGGGGTGCCGCAGCTGGCCATGACAATTCCGAACGTCGCGGTGCCTATCGTGTCCTGGCTGGGGGTCGGCAACGTGATTTCGGTGCTCAATCCGGTGGCCGCCGAGCCCTTGCTTCGGCGGTGGCGCCAGCGGCGCAATCCGCGCCGCACCGCTGCGTGGCTGACCGCGATTGCGTTGCCGTACGCGCTTTATTATGTGGCCGACCCGATGGGTGGGATCGAACACCGTGTGTTGTGGACGAAATTGCCTGCTGCGATTGGGCCGGTGTTAGGCCGTGACACAAAGAGTTTCGTACACCTCGGATTCGCCACGATGGTCTGGATCGGTGGCACCGTCGTGGCAGTCGTATGGGCGCGCAAGCGGGGATTGCGCTTCAAGTAGGTGCGCCGCGACTTCGAAGCCGACGGGATGCGCGATCGAGTAGTTTGCCGATTCCGCGCGCCAGGGCCTGTATCGGGAGGACAATCAATCGCGTCGCGCTGCGGATCGCCACGCGACGGCGAGCGGGAGGTTGGCAATGAGCCGAGTACTGCGCCGTTGCGCAATCGCCGGATCGATTCTTGTGGTGACTGCTGCGACGGCACTTGCCATGCCGGCGCCGAGTCGCGCTGACGATGACTGTGCTCCTGGTTGGGCGTGGAGCGTGGAGATGAATCAATGCGTCTTTGTGCTTCCCGCTGTGAACGGACCCGGAGGGCCGGGCGGGCCTGGTGGCCCCGGTGGCCCCGGCGGTCCCGGTGGCCCCGGCGGTCCTGGCGGACCGGGGCGTCACTAATCGTGTGACTGCTGCGCGGCGCGGTCATTAATCTAGCTAAGTGTTAAACTAGCTAAGTATCCTATGACCGATTTGGAGAGTTGCCGTGCCACGTACCGAAAATGACACCTGGGACCTGGCCACTAGCGTCGGTGCCACCGCGACGCTGGTAGCCGCGGCCCGCGCGATCGCGACCAAGTCCGACCCCCCCGTCATCAACGACCAATTCGCCGAGCCACTCGTCCGGGCCGTCGGCGTGGATTTCTTCACCCGCTGGGTCACCGGTGAACTCATGGCCGCCGACGTCGACGACGACGAGTCGACCTGGAAACTGGCGCACATGCCCGACGCCATGGCCGCGCGGACCCGGTTCTTTGACTCGTTCTTCCGAAATGCCGCGCAGGCCGGCATCCGCCAGGCCGTCATCCTGGCCTCCGGTCTGGATGCCCGCTCCTACCGGTTGGACTGGCCCACCGACATGACGGTGTTCGAAATCGACCAGCCGGAAGTCATCGAATTCAAGACCACTACGTTGGCGGGCCTGGGCGCCGTACCCAAGGCTGACCTGCGCACCGTCGCCATCGACCTGCGTCAAGACTGGCCCACGGCCCTGCGCCAGGCCGGCCTGGATACCGATCGCCCGACCGCCTGGATCGCCGAAGGTCTGCTGGGTTACCTGCCGCCGGAAGCACAGGACAATCTGATGGACAACATCACCTCGCTCAGTGCCCCGGGCAGCCGGCTAGCTGTGGAAGCCATTCCGCAGCGCCCGCAGCACGACGTTGAGCAGGCGCGGGAAGTTATGCGCCGGTCGACTGCGAAGTGGCGTGAGCATGGATTCGACCTGGATTGGGGCGAACTCGGCTTCGAGGGGGAGCGCAAGGACGTTGCCGCGTACCTGGAAACCTTGGGTTGGCACTCCGATGGCACTGACATGAGCGAGTTGCTGGCCAAGAACGGTCTCAGTGCCGTCCCGCCGACCCACGATTCGGTTTCGATGGCCGACACCATCTACTACACATCCATCTTCGGCAAGGCCCGGGCTGAGTGAGCGCACCGCGCCGCACACTCAACAGCGCGGTGACGTCGCTGTGGAGCTTCCTCTCGCCGGCCTATGACCTGCCGTTCCTGCAGCACTGGGTGTATAGGCCGCCGCACGATGAGGTGATCGCGCAGCTGCGTGCCCACGGTGCCCGCCGGATCGCGGACATCGCCTGCGGCACCGGCATTCTCAGCGACCGAATTGAGCGGGAACTGCATCCCGAGGAGATCTACGGTGTCGACATGTCCGATGGCATGCTCAACCAAGCGCGGGCAAAGTCCAGCCGAGTGCACTGGAAACGGGCTCCCGCTGAGCAACTGCCGTTCCAGGACGGTGCGCTCGACGCGGTCGCGACTACCTCGGCGTTTCACTTCTTCGACCAACCCGCGGCGCTGAGCGAATTCCACCGGGTGCTGGCGCCCGGCGGCCTGGTAGCGGTGGCCACCCTGAGCAGCCGGCAACCGTTCCAGGTACCCGATCGCTGGATGCCGCAGCACAATCCGTCCCCGGCCAAGATGCGCAGATTGTTCGAGAACGCCGGCTTCACCGTGCGCGACCAGCACCGCATTCGGCGGCCGCTGTGGACTCAGCTGATCTCCGATCTGTTGACCGTCGGCGTCAAGTAGCTCAGCCGTACATATCCGAAATCTCCCGGCCGTGTAACGGTTGTTAGGGCACTGATCACATCAATGTGTATCCGAACGAGCAAGCGGGTAGCCGAATGCGCGTGAGCGGTACGACATCTAGCGATCAAGTCGGCTTTGGTGAAGCCGGCGAACTCGAGTTGATGAATACCGGGAACGCCGATGCCTACACCGTGGCGACGTTTCGGCAGGATCTCAGTGACTGGCTTAACCTCCATCTGGAACTAGACGAAGACCGCGCCGCCGACATTCTGCTCGCCACCGACGAGGCTCTGTCCAACTGCGCCGACCACGCCTACCGAGTGGTCGGCCACGTGGGCAGCATGTCGCTACAGATCGCGTATAACCCCGCGACGACACGCCTCGGAATCTGCATCAGCGACCACGGGCGGTGGATAGAGCCGAACCCCGTTGCGCCCCCGGCCAATGCGGTGCGTGGCCGCGGCATCCTGTTGATGCGCGCGTTGGCCGACGAGTGCTCCATCGATGGACGACCCGCGGGCACCACGGTCTGCCTCCGCTTCGACGACTGCCCACCCAACAGTTTCGTGTGGAGCCACGCCAGCTAACTTCCGGCGTCCCACCGCTTGACGGCGCGATGGCCGAACCGTTGTCAAATTGTTTCAACCTTCGAGATTTTGGCTAAACCCCGTCAGGTTTCCAGACACGGTTTCCCGGATTCCTGCACGGATCAAGTCGATGAGGAGCGCAGCATGAGCCTTGCCGTCAGCGAAGTGTTTGCAGCGCCGTTGCGGCTTAGCCCGCGCTTGGTCGCCGAGCTCGGGGCGGAGCAGAGCACGCTGCGCGCCGCTGTCCAGGGATTCGGTTCCGCGGTGATCGCCTATGTCGGAGGCGAGATCGACGCGTATAACGACGAGACCTGGCGGGTACTGCTGGCCGAGGCCTCGGCGTTCGCCGCCGCCCCGCAGTTGTTCATCGTCGATATAAACAGCGTCGACTTCATGTCGTGCTCCTCGTATCTGGCGCTGGCCGAGCAGGCAGCCCACTGCCGTGAGCGCGGTGTCGACCTCTGCCTGGTCAGCCAGCAGCCATCGGTACGTCATATCATCGCGGCGTGCGGCCTGGACGACGTGGTGGCCGTGTACACCAGTGCACCGCAAATTCTGCAGCTGATGGAGCAAAAGCGCGAGCGGGCCTGCTAACCCGCGAATTTCCGCACCCAATCGAACCAAGAAGCCATGCCTTCGCCGGTGCGTGCGCTCACCGGGAAGATGGTCGCTGTCGGATTGACCTGCCGAACGTGCTCAGTGTAGGTATCGACGTCGGCGTCCAGGTAGGGGACCAGGTCGATCTTGTTCAGCAGCACTACGTCGACCGAGCGGAACATCACCGGATACTTCAGTGGCTTGTCCTCACCTTCGGTGATCGAGTACACCATTGCTTTGGCGTGTTCGCCCACATCGAACTCGGCCGGACAGACCAGGTTTCCGACGTTCTCGATGATCACCAGGTCCAGTTGCGTTAGGTCCAGTCCCTGTAAGGCCCTGTTGACCATCGGGGCGTCGAGATGGCACTCGCCGCCGAATCCGTTGTCGGTGTTCAGCAGCGAGATTTGGGCGCCACGGCCGCTGAGTTTAGCCGCGTCGAGGTCGGTGGCGATGTCGCCTTCGATCACACCGACGGACAGGTCGCCAGCCAATTCGTCGAGGGTGGCGGCCAACACAGTTGTCTTGCCCGAACCTGGTGAGCTCATCAGATTCAGTGCTCGAATTCCGTTGGTTTCGAACGCTTTACGGTTAATATCGGCGCGGGTGTCGTTCTCGGCGAAGATCGACTCCAGCACGTCGATGCGCTGCGCGCCGGTCGTGTAGCCGCTGTGGTCGCCATGGTCACCGCGAGGCTCGTGCTCGTGCTCGTCCTCGTGGTCGTGGTGGTCCCCGTCGTGACTGTGGACCGTGCCGTCATCGTGCCGGTGGAATCTACCCATTGCTCAACCTTTCCTGACAGCTGACCGCGACCGCCTGGGCTTCGCCGTACCAGCGACAGCCATTCGGGCATTACCCAATGCTGCCTGCTGGGAGCTGGCGATGTCGCGAAGATGTGTGGACTTTCTGCGCGGGCTCATGATTGTCGGTACGTCCGGCAGAGGTCTAGCCTGAAGAAGACAGCCCGTGCCGCCAGCCCTGAAAGCGCGGAAGTCTGTCACTGCTCAGGAGGTTGGATGAGCAGTCGGAGTGACACAGTGCATGGCGTGCGGTTGCGACTCGACATTGTCGGCGTGGTCCAAGGCGTCGGATTTCGCCCCGCTGTCGCGCGCATCGCCGCACGTCATGGTCTATCCGGCTGCGTCTATAACGACTCCGGGTCGGTGCATTGCGAGTTGGAAGGACCGCCCGAACAAGTCGACGCCGCGATGCGGGCGATCATGGTCGACCACCCGCCGATGGCGCGCATCGACTCGATCCGGACGACTGCGCTGCCGCCGATCGGTGAGTCCGGCTTCCGGATACTGGATAGCCGCAGCGGTGACGAGCGCCGCACCCTGGTCCCCCCCGATATCGCCGTCTGCGACGACTGCTTGCGTGAACTTCGCGATCCCCGCGACCGCCGTTACGGCCACCCGTTCATCACCTGCACCAATTGCGGTCCGCGCTACACCGTCATTACCGACCTGCCCTACGACCGGCCGACGACCACCATGGCGCAGTTTCCGATGTGCACGCGGTGCGCGACCGAATACTGCGACCCCACCGACCGCCGATTCCACGCGCAGACAATCGCCTGCCCCGACTGCGGCCCCACCCTGTCTTGGCACGGGCCGGGCGGAGGAGATCCACTGGACGCCGCCGCGGCAGCGATCGACAGCGGATTGATTGTCGCTGTGAAAGGTATCGGCGGATTCCACCTGGCCTGCCGCGCCAACGATGTCGCCGCCGTCGCAACGCTGAGACGCCGGAAAAACCGGCCTGCGAAGCCTTTTGCGGTGATGGTGGCCGATATTGCTGGGGCGCGACGAGTCTGCGACGTCGACGAGGCGGCAGCCAACCTACTGAGATCTGCGGCCGCACCCATCGTGTTACTGCCCGCCCGCGACGACGTGGTGGCGGCGGGAGTGGCGCCCGGGCTGTCCGAAATCGGGGTGGTGCTGGCGTATTCGCCAGTGCACCACCTGCTTTTCGACCGGCTGGGTTCGATGCCGCTGGTGATGACCTCGGCCAACGACTCCGGGTCACCCATCGTCTTTCGCGACGCCGACCTCGGTTGGATCGATGGGCTCGCCGACGCGGTACTCACTCATGATCGGCCCGTCCATGTGCCCTGCGAGGATTCGGTGCTGACGGTGGAGCCGAACGGCGCAGTGGTACCGATCCGGCGTTCCCGCGGCTATGCCCCACTGCCGGTGAGGGCGCCCGGGGTGACGCCACGTGCCACGATCCTGGCCACGGGCGGAGACCTCAAGACCACCTTCTGTCTGATGTCCTCCGACGGGCACGCGCACATGTCGTCGCACCTGGGGGACATGGCCGATCCACGTACCCAGAGGTGCTTCGAATCAGCCTTGGACCACCTCTCGTTCATGACTGACAGCCGCTCTGAGCTGATCGCGTGCGACCTGCACCCGAGCTATGCGACCACCAGCTGGGCGCAGCGCCAGAACCTGCCGATCGTGCGGGTGCAGCACCACCACGCCCACGCGGTGTCACTGCTGGCCGAACACGGACGACTTGGTACCGCGATGCTGGCGGTCGCGTTCGACGGCACCGGCTACGGCACCGATGGCACCGTCTGGGGGGGTGAGCTGCTGATAATCACCGACCCGGGATCGTTCACCCGGGTGGGACACCTCGCCCCGTTCGCGCTGCCAGGCGGCGAGGGCGCGGTGCGACGTCCGGAACGCATTGCATTGGAGCTACTGCACCGAGCCCAGATCGACTGGACGCCGGACATTCCGGCCGTCCGCGCGATGAGCGAACGGTCACGACACGTGCTGGCTCAACAGATCCCGCGCGGCATCGGGTGCATCCCGACCAGCAGCATGGGGAGGATGTTCGATGCCGTGGCCAGCCTGCTCGGCGTTTGCCAGGAAGTCACCTACGAGGGACAGGCGGCCGTCGAACTCGAGCATCTCGCCCGTCGTGGCCACCCCGAGCCCATGGAGTTCGCGGTAACGGCAGGTGTTTTGGATCCGCTCCCGTTGGTCGCCGCGTTGGTCCAGGGTCTGCGTGCCGGAGTCCCGCGAGCCGATCTGGCCGCTGGGTTTCACGTCGCGGTGATCGAAGCGACGACCCGAGCGATCGGGCATGCCGCAGCGGGGATTCGCACCGTCGGTTTGACCGGCGGGGTGTTCGTGAACCGCCTGCTACGGGTGGGCCTGCGGGAACGATTGGTCAGCGATGGTTACGAAGTGCTGACGCATGCGGTGCTGCCCTGCAACGACGGCGGGCTGGCGCTGGGGCAGGCCGTGATCGCGGCGCAGCGACAGGAAAGGGGGACCAGCCGATGTGTCTCGGAATTCCCGGCAAGGTAGTGCGCACCTGGGAGGAGGCAGGAACGCGAATGTGCACCATCGACTTCGGGGGCACCACCAAGACGGTGTGCTTGGCCTACCTGCCCGACCTGCAGATCGGTGAATACGCGATCGTGCACGCCGGCTTCGCCATCACCCAACTCGACGAGGCATCGGCCAACGAGACCCTGCGAATGTTCCAAGACCTCGGGGTGCTCGATGAGGAATTGGCCGGAGACCAAGGATAGAGCAGCACAGAGCAGTAGGGAGCCAGCATGAAATACCTCGACGAGTTCCGGGATCCGGCGGCCGCCGGCGCCCTGGTCGACCAAATCAAGAAGCGGGCCACCAAGACCTGGACCATCATGGAAGTCTGTGGCGGACAGACACATTCGATCATCCGCAACGGTATCGACCAATTGCTGGACGGGGCAGTCGAATTCATTCACGGTCCCGGGTGCCCGGTCTGTGTGACGCCGCTCGAGATGATCGATCGGGCGTTGGAGATCGCCATGCGTGACGACGTCATCTTCTGCTCCTTCGGGGACATGCTGCGGGTGCCCGGCAGCCAGCACGACCTGTTCAGCGTCCGTGCTCGCGGCGGTGATGTCCGAATCGTCTATTCGCCGCTGGACGCCACCCGAGTGGCCGCCGACAACCCCGACAAGCAGGTGGTGTTCTTCGGCGTCGGCTTCGAGACCACAGCACCGGCAAACGCGATGGCGGTGGTGCACGCTCAGCGGCTCGGACTGACCAACTTCTCAATGCTGGTCTCCCATGTCCTGGTGCCGCCGGCGATGACGGCGATCCTGAGCTCACCCACCAACCGGGTCGAGGGCTTCCTTGCCGCCGGGCACGTCTGCACGGTGATGGGCACCGCTGAATACGGCCCGCTCGTCGAGCAATACCGGGTGCCGATCGTGGTCACCGGATTCGAGCCGCTGGACTTGCTCGAGGGTGTCCGGCAGCTAGTCGACCTGCTTGAGACCGGAACTCCGGAGTTGCGCAACGCCTACCCACGCGCGGTGACCGCAGCGGGCAACACCGTGGCGCAGCAGACGCTTGCCGATGTATTCGTCGTCACAGACCGCCAGTGGCGAGGCATCGGCATGATCCCGCAGTCTGGCTGGACCCTGTCGCCGCGCTATGCGCAGTTCGACGCCGAACTGAAGTTCAGTGTGGGGCACCTGAAGGTATCCGAATCCGCGGACTGCCACAGCGGGGAGGTGCTGCAGGGACTGCTGAAACCCAACGAGTGCCCGGCCTTCGGCACCACTTGCACGCCACGCACCCCGCTGGGGGCGACCATGGTGTCCAGCGAAGGAGCCTGCGCGGCCTACTACCAGTTCCGCCGGCTGGAAGCCTCGGCTCATGCCTGACTTTCCAGTGGCGATCGACCCCGCGGACTGGGTGTGCCCGTTGCCGCTGCGGGAAACCCGGCGCATCGTGTTGGGCCACGGAGGCGGCGGCGTGCTGTCCGAGGAGCTGATCGAGAATCTCTTCCTGCCGGCGTTCGGCGGCGCACGGGGTGCGGCACGCGACTCGGCACTGCTCGACGTTGCCGGCGGACGCATCGCGCTGACCACGGATTCTTATGTGGTGCAACCGTTATTCTTTCCGGGAGGCAATATCGGCGACCTGGCGGTCAACGGCACGATCAACGACTTGGCTTGCAGCGGAGCACAGCCGGTAGCTTTGACGGCGGGGTTCATCCTGGAAGAAGGGCTCGAACTCGACGTGCTCGGTGCTGTCGCCGAAACCATGGGCAAGGCCGCGGCGAATGCCGGCGTGAACATCGTCACCGGCGACACCAAAGTAGTGGCCAAGGGCGGCGCAGACCAGATCTTCGTGAACACCGCTGGTGTCGGCGTAGTCCCGCCGGGAGTGCACATCGATCCGGAGCGGGCCCGCCCAGGCGACCACATCATCGTCTCGGGCAATCTAGGCGAACACGGTGTTGCGATCATGAGCGTGCGCGAGGGCATCGATTTTGGGACCGTCGTCACCACCGACAGCACCCCGCTGCACCGTCTGGTGGCCGCCATGCTAGACGCAGCCGGCAGCGCCGTGCACGTGCTGCGCGATCCCACCCGGGGCGGACTGGTGGCATCGGTGGTAGAGATTGCGCGTGCCGCCTCAGTGGGGATCGAGCTGGAGCTGGCGAAAATCCCGATCCCGGAAACGGTTTCGTCGGCCTGCTCGTTCCTGGGGCTCGACCCGTTGCAGGTGGCCAACGAGGGCAAAGTGGTGGCATTCGTCGACCCGTGCAGCAGCGAAGCGGCGCTGGATGCGATGCGGTCCCGCCCAGAGGGCGCCGACGCCGCGATCATCGGCCGCGTGGTTGCCGAGCACCCGGGCATGGTGGTCGGCAGGACAGCCTTCGGCACCACCCAGGTTATCGAACGCCAACTGGGGGAACAACTTCCGCGAATCTGCTGATTGGCTGGCCGGTCCGCGCCGAGAGTGCAAGCTGCGACGCGACTCGCCGGTGAGCCGTGGGCCGATTCACGCTCGGCGTGGGGAGCCCGTTGGCGTGCATGTCAGGATGGAGACATGGCTGACGACGCGGAACGCAAATTCAACGAACACAACATCGAGGAGTTCCGTCGTAACGGCGGCAAGGTGGGCGGGCAATTCGAGGGCTTCCCGTTATTGTTGCTGACGTCGACCGGAGCGAAAAGTGGCGCCCAGCGGGTCAATCCGGTCGCCTACTTCGACATCGACGGCAAGATCTACATTGTCGGCTCCGCCGCGGGTCGCGACCAGAGTCCGGCGTGGGTGCACAATCTGCGCGCCCACCCGAGCGCGAGCATCGAGATCGGCTCCGACCCTGCGCGCCCCGTTACCAGCCGCGAACTCCCGCGTGACGAGCGCGATGCCATCTATCGGATCGTCGTGCAGCGTGCTCCGGGGTTCGGCGAGTACGAAAAGCGCACCGACCGGGTTATCCCGGTCTTCGAGTTGAACGCCGCCTGATCAGCGAAAGATGTTCTCGGCCAGCATGCGTCGGCACCAGGTACCGTAGCGCTCCGGGGTCCACCCGTCGCTGCGCGTGAGGCGCAGATAGGTCTCGACAGTGGCGATCACCGCGGCCGTTTCGACCAGTTCGTCGAAGGGAAGATCGTCGCGGAGCCAACGGCGGTCGCGTGCCACGCCGAGCACCCGCTCGATCTGCCGATTGATGCTGGCGTTCAACTCCTGTAGGTACCGGTCCAGTTCGGGGTCGACGGCGGCGCCGCCGTATAGCGCCGGGGCCAGCGGCGCGGTTCGCCGGTGGATGTCGATGATGACTGCGACGATATGAGTCAGGGCCTCCGTGCCGTCCTGGATTGTCAGGATGCGACGGCCGGTTTCGAGATTGAAGATGTTTTCTTCTCCTGCCACCCCCACTCCCGCGTACTCGACGGCCGCGATCATCAGGGCGGCCTTGGGGCCGTGCCCCTGCACGGTCTCGGGCGAAACACCTGCTGCCTCAGCGATTTTCGCGAATGTTGTGCGGGTGTAACCAAACTCGGCAAACAGCTCAGCAGCGGCGGCCAACACCCGAGAACGGGTTTGCTCGGCCTGCCGTTGCCGTAGTTCGGATCGGTAGGCGCGGGCGGACCGAGCAGCGGATTTCGATATTGACTGCTGTGCCATAGTAATGAATACTACCTTAACGTAGCGAAGCGCGGCCAGAGGGAGCGCAGCATGGCATCGATCATCATCGGCAGCATCCCCGCCCATGGCCACGTCACGCCGATGCTGGCGATCGCCCGAGGTTTCGTTGAACGGGGTGATCAAGTTCGGTTCATTACTGGCACCAATTTCGCCGAGCGGGTCCGCGCCGTGGGCGCAACTCACATTCGGTTGCCGTCCGACGCCGACTATGACATCAGCATTTTGGAAACTTTCCCAGAGCGCGCCAAGCTGAAGGGGATCAAAGCAGGGGCGTTCGACCTCGAGCACGTGTTCGCCCGTCCCGCGCTGCCGCAGTACCAGATGTTGATGGCGGCGCAGGCCGCACAGCCCGCAGACGTTGTGTTGGTCGACCCGGCCTTCACGGGTGCGCTGATCCTGCTCGGGCACCGACGACCCAGCCGCCCGCCGGTGGTCATGTGTGGCGTTGTGCCCATCCTTGTCCCCAGTGTCGATACGGCTATGGCGGGTTTAGGGCTCGCTCCAGCACGGCGTTGCAACAGGCCGCGCAATGCCGTGTTGGCCGCGATGACTCGACGAATCGTGCTGCGTGCCAACGAGATTATCGACGATAGTTACCGCCGGGTGCACGGCAACGCAGGCAACTGCTCGTTCCTGGAGCTAGGAGCGCTCGCCGACGCGATGGTGCAGTTCACCGTTCCTGCCTTCGAGTACCCACGGTCGGACGCGCCCTCGTCGCTGCACTTCGCCGGACCGCTCGGTGCAACCGGATCAGACGCGCCGCTGCCGGACTGGTGGCACGATCTCGGCGGCAGCCGACCAATAGTGCATGTCACCCAAGGGACCGTCGCCAATTCCGACTACCGGCAGGCTATTGCGCCAACGCTGCAGGCGTTGGCCGACGAGGACGTCCTCGTGGTGGTCAGCACCGGTGGGCGACCGCTCGACACGCTGCCGCCGCTGCCCGAAAATGCCCGGGCGGCAACTTTTCTTCCCTATGACGAACTGCTGCCGCGCACGGCCGTGTACGTCACGAACGGCGGCTACGGGGGAGTGCAGTACGCACTGCGCTATGGCGTACCGATTGTGGCCACCGGCGGAAAAGAGGACAAACCCGAAGTGGGCGCGCGGGTGGCGTGGTCCGGGGTTGGTCGCCGGCTCAGGACCGAGCGGCCGTCGCCGCGCGCGTTGCGCCGCGACATCCTCGCGGTGCTGGAGCAGCCCCGTTACCGGGAAGCGGCCGGACGCATGGCAGCCGATATGGCCGCGGCGCCTGGGTTCGCCTGTTTGGCCGATGTCGTCGAGCAACTCATCCACGAGCCTGTCAGTCGAGGCGCACTGTGACCGACACCCGCCCGCGCTCGTCGCGATGGGCGACGGCATGGCTGGTGCGGTCAGCACCGCCAAAGTTCAGCAGGGTGATCGGTCCACCGTCGCCAAGGAAGTTCCGCCACCACTGCTTGGAATCGGGCATCGCGACGCTGATCTTGATTGCACCTCCGGAGCGCCGGTACCCCACCGGAAGTTCGAACGTCCGACCCGAACGCCGCCCCTCGTAGCGGACCACCACGAGGCCGCGGCGAACCAACCTGCCGACTACCGGTGCGTCAAGCAGCCGGACCGCCAGCGCGTTTACTGTGCGTGCGAAGTCCCACATAGTAGCCATCAAACCAAAAACCCGCCCCACGCAGCGCAGGCGATCGCCGTCTCGTCTAAATTCGGACGCGATCGGATTCGTCGGAAGGAAAATCATGAACGCGCAGGTCGAGCAGCTGGAGTTCCAGGCAGAGGCCCGGCAATTGCTGGACTTGATGGTCCACTCTGTCTATTCGAACAAGGACTCGTTTTTACGGGAACTGATCTCCAATGCTTCCGATGCGTTGGACAAGTTGCGATTGGAAGCTCTTCGTAACAAGGACTTAGACGTCGACACCTCCGATCTGCACATCGAGATCGATGTCGATAAGGACGCCAGGACACTGACGATCCGCGACAACGGAATCGGCATGACCCGTGCCGAGGTGGTGGACCTGATCGGAACGCTGGCCAAGTCGGGCACCGCCGAACTGCGCCAACAACTTCGAGAGGCCAAGAACGCCCAGAACGAGCAGGCCTCCGAGGAGCTGATCGGCCAGTTCGGCATCGGCTTCTACTCGTCTTTCATGGTCGCCGACAAGGTCCAGCTGCTCACCCGCAAAGCCGGCGAAAGCGAAGCCACCAAGTGGGAGTCCAGCGGCGAGGGCACCTACACCATCGAAGCCGTTGAAGGCGCCCCGCAGGGCACCTCGGTCACCCTGCATCTCAAGCCCGAGGACGCCGAGGACGAGCTGCACGACTACACGTCCCCGTGGAAGCTCAAAGGCCTGGTCAAGCAGTACTCCGACTTCATCGCCTGGCCTATCCGGATGGAGGTCGAGCGCCGCATCCAGGTGCCGGTCGAGGGATCCGAGGAGGCCTCCGAGGACGAGCCCGTGGAGACCGAAGAAAAGGTCGTCACCGAAACCGAGACGTTGAACTCGATGAAGGCGCTGTGGGCGCGGCCTAAAGACGAGGTGTCCGACGAGGAGTACAAGGAGTTCTACAAGCACATCGCGCACGCTTGGGACGACCCACTTGAGGTCATCGCGATGAAGGCCGAGGGCACCTTCGAGTACCAGGCGTTGCTGTTCATCCCGTCCCAGGCCCCGTTCGACCTATTCAACCGGGACGCTAAGACCGGGGTGCAGCTGTACGTCAAACGGGTTTTCATCATGGGTGACTGCGATGAACTGATGCCCGAGTACCTGCGTTTCGTCAAGGGTGTCGTCGACGCACAAGACCTGTCGCTCAACGTTTCTCGGGAAATCCTGCAGAAGGATAGGCAGATCAACGCGATCCGTCGGCGGCTAACCAAAAAGGTACTCTCCACCATCAAGGAGATTCAAGCGCAGCGGCCCGACGAGTACCGCACCTTCTGGACTCAGTTCGGCAAGGTCCTCAAGGAAGGCCTGCTGTCGGACTTCGACAACCAGGAAACTCTGCTGGCGGTGTCGTCGTTCGCCTCGACACACAGCGAGGAGGAGCCCGCCACACTGGCGGAGTACGTCGGTCGGATGAAAGAAGGCCAGACACAGATCTTCTACGCCACCGGGGAGTCGCGACAGCAGCTGCTTAAATCGCCGCATTTGGAGGCTTTCAAGGCCAAGGGTTACGAGGTGCTGTTGCTGACCGACCCAGTCGATGAGGTCTGGGTCGGCACCGTCACCGAGTTCGACGGCAAGCCGCTGCAGTCGGTGGCCAAGGGGGAGGTGGATCTCGACGGGGGCGAAGAGTCCTCGACGGCCGAGCGTGAGGAGCAGCAGAAAGAGTTTGCCGACCTCTTGAGCTGGCTCAAGGAGACGCTGAGCGAACACGTCAAGGAAGTGCGGTTGTCCACCCGTCTCACCGAGTCGCCCGCCTGCCTGATCACCGACGCGTTTGGTATCACCCCGGCGCTGGCCCGGCTCTACAAGGCGTCCGGCCAGGACGTCCCGGTGGGCAAGCGGATCTTGGAACTCAACCCGAACCATCCGCTGGTCAAGGGGCTGCGTCAGGCTCATGCCGACCGGCCCGACGATGCCACGGTCGCCGAAACCGCCGAACTGCTCTACGGCACCGCGCTTCTTGCCGAGGGCGGCGCATTGGAGGACCCGGCACGCTTCGCCGAACTGCTGGCTGACCGGCTGGCACGGACGATGTAGGTGGGCAACAACTGGGTTGAAAGCTGTCCTGATTGGCTATTCGCTACAAATGACTGTGTTTCGGGCCATCGATCCGCGGGGAGCAGTCGTCGCGAGCAGGGAGTTCGAGACTGCCGAGGCCGCGCATCGATGGTTCGCTCGTGTGATTGCTGGGCGTTACGCGCTGGGCTGGCGGATGGAAGTCGATGACGACGGACATTGGGCGAGCTTCGATGACACCGGAGGCTTCACGGCCCCGCTGAGTCGCCGACCTGTGCCTCGCTGACGGTTCCCCGCGCTAACGCCCGATCTTCTCGCGGACCAGGTCGGCGAGAACCCGGCGCGCCGAGACCGGCTTGAATGCGCGGGCAGCGGCGGTTAGCGCATCGCGCGATTCGTTGCTCAGCTCGACCTCGGCCGCCGCTACGTTGAATTCAAGCTGCTCCACGCTAGAGGCGCCTGGGATGGCCACCACGCCAGGCAGGCTGATCAGCCAGGCGAGCGCGACCTGGGCGGGCTTGGCGCCGACCTGGCCGGCGACATCGCGCAGGGTCTGTAACAGCGGCTCGATCCGGCGCAGATTCTCGATGCCGAACAGCGGGTTTACCGAGCGAACACCGCCGGGTCGGTTGTCGACGCCGTACTTGCCGCCGAGCAGTCCCTGTGCCAGTGGGCTGTAGGCGATAACGATGCGGTTCTCCCGCTCGGCGAAGGGAACCATGTGGTCCAGCGCGCGCGGGCGGGCGAGCGAGAACTCCACCTGGTTGCTGATGACGGGCCGGCCGAGCGCCGCGTCTGCCTGCTGCCAACGGGACAGCGAATAGTTCGAGACGCCGGCCGCGCCGATCTTGCCTTCGTCGAGTAGGTCGCGCATGCCGGGCATGATGACCGTGTCGGGGACCAGTGGGTTGGACTGGTGGATTTGGTACAGGGGGATGCGGTCTAGCTGGAGGCGGCGTGCACTGGCGCGTTCGCGTTGCTTGATGATTGCGGGGAAGGGTGCGACGGGGAAAATCTTGCTAGCCACCGCTACGTCTGCGCGTTCGTCGCCCAGCGCTTCGCCGAGGATGCGTTCGCTCTTGCCCAGCCCGTACACCTCGGCGGTGTCGAAGAGAGTGACGCCCAGGGCGCGGGCGCGCCGCACGATATCGCGGGCGGCACCGGAGGCGTAGTCGTCGCCGTAACCCCATTCGCGCGAGCCGAACTGCCACGTTCCAAGACCGATGCGGCTGACCTGTCCGACTCCGTCGACCTGTAGGTATTTCATGCGCTCCACCGTATACCGGACGCCAAAGTCCCGTGATTCCAAGCTGTTTCCGCCGCCCGGTTGCGGACAGGCGAGTCTTGAGTTAACTTGTTAGTTAACAAGTAAGTATGTATCAATCCGAGCCAGGGCAGAGACGGTGAGCGAACGGCGCAGCCAGGAAGAACGGCGCGGCGAAGCGGAACGAAAACTAGTCAGGGCGGCCGCCGAACTCGTCGGCGAGATCGGTCCCGCCAGGGTGACCCTGGCCAACGTCGGCGAGCGAGCGGGCTACAGCCGCGGACTGGCCACCCACCACTTCGGCTCCAAGGGCGCCCTGTTGCTGCGTGTGGTCGAAGCGGTGACCCAGCAGTTCCGCGAGGCGATGATCGGCGAGTCCGGCGAGCCCCTGGACGACCTGCGCCGGCTGATCCGCGTCTACTTCGAGGTGATGTCGGATCTGCAACCAGTCAACCGGGCCCGGCTGGTGCTGTGGGCGGATGCGGTCGCCTACCCATCCGAGGACATCAGGCCCGCAATGGTCGCCGCGGACCGGGAGTTCCGCGCGGAGATCGAAAAGCGTTTGGAACGAGCAGTTGCGGCCGGTGAAGTCGCCCCGGTCAGCGCGCACGGGCTGGCCGCCGTGATCGTTGCCATGCTACGTGGGGTGGCGCTGCAGTCCCTGATCGATGAACATGTTGATCTTGCTGCGGCTCGCGCGGAAATCGAGGAAATGGTGACCGCTCGCTTAACGAAAGAGAATCGAAAATGAGCCGAATATTCGGGAATATCAACCAGATTGGCTATGTCGTGCGCGATATCCACACCTCGATGGACCAGTGGGTGCGTCTGGGGGTGGGTCCATGGTTCTACATCGAGGACGTCGTCACCGATTACTTCCGCTACCGCGGGGCGGACTCTGATCTGAAGATGAGTGTGGCGCTGGCCAACTCCGGCGACGTCCAGCTCGAGCTGATCCAGCAACGCAACGATGCGTCGTCGATGTACAAAGAGTTTCTGGACTCAGGTCGGCAAGGTGCGCAGCATATCGCGTACTGGACCAACGATTTCCAAGGCCTTTACGACCGCGCGCTGGCGGCCGGCTACACCGTTGCCCAGGAAGGAAGCATCGGCGGCGAACAAGGCCGCTTCGCCTACCTGGACACCGAATTCGACCAGGGCACCGTGGTCGAGATCAGTGACATCAGCGGCCCGAAGGGCGAGATGTTCGACTACGTCCGCGAGTCGGCCGCCAACTGGGATGGCGCCGAACCGATTCGGGTGCTCGGATGATGGTGCCACCGCGGGAACCGTTGCCGTACCCGGATATCGACGTGCTGCCACCGCACCTTCAGGACGCGGTTACCAGCCGAGCGTCGCTGAACATCTTTCGCATGATCATGCACACCCCGGCCCTGGCGCCAAGCTTCTTGACGCTGGCCAACGATGTGCTGCAACAAAATTCGCTGCCTCCGACTTGGCGCGAACTCGTCATCCTGCGGGTAGGGTTCCGCTATCACTGTGGCTACGAGCTGCACCATCACCTCAACATCGGTCGCGCCATCGGTGTGACTGAAGCGGATATCGCCGCCGCCGAGTCCGGGTCGACGGAAAGCCTTGGCGAAGAAGAAGCCAACATCTTGCGGCTCGCCGATCTGATACTGACCAACCACACCCTGAGTGCGGCCGAGCGCACCGCAGCGCTGAAAACCCTCAGCATCAATCAACTCGCCGACCTCACCCTCACCGTCGGCTTCTACCAGCTGGTGTGCAACTTCCTCAACATCTTCGGGGTCCAGCCCGAGGGATCACCTCAATAAAGGTTGGTCGCGTGCCGGCGAAAATGGACGGCTAGTGGTGGTGCCCAAGCGGCCGGAATTCGCCTGGTGCCAACACAGTTCGACGGCACGAACTTTGCGGTGGCTGTACCGCAGCCACAGCGCTCCTGCGGCCGCTGGCTACCCGGTATGACAGCGTCGTCGCCCGGCCCAAGGGCAATGCCATGCTCCCAAAACGGTAACCCCGTTCTCGCCTCGCCCATGCGGTGTGTCACACTTCGCTGCGGAGGTCGATATGGCGAGAACAGTGGTGATCGGAGCCTCGAGCGGGCTGGGGCGGTGCATTGGTGTCGGCTTGGCAAAGCGCGGTGACCAGGTCGCGCTGCTCGCCCGGCGGCGTGAGCGCATCGAAACTGCGGCACAGGAAGCCGGATCAGCGGCGGTTGCCGTGGAGTGCGACGTCACCGACGAGGCGTCGGCCCGAGCGGGCATCGACGCCGCGGCGGACGCGCTCGGCGGCATCGACAACGTCGTCTACGCGCCCGCGATCAGTCCCTTGGTGCCGTTGGCCGAAACCGACGCCGCGACCTGGCGCCGTGTGCTCGACACCAACGTGATCGGCGCTGCGCTGGCCACGGCGGCCGCCGTCCCGCACCTCACCGCCTCCGCTGATAGAACCGCAGGCAAAGTCGTCTATCTGTCCTCGGATGCGGGCAGCTTCGGGCCGCCCTGGCCAGGATTGGGCGCCTACGGCGTCAGCAAGGCCGCGCTGGAACGCCTGGTCGAGGCATGGCGCGCCGAGCACCCCGACATCGGCTTCACCAGTCTCATCGTCGGTGAATGCGCCGGAGGTGAGGGCGATGCCCAGACCGGCATGAACGCCGGCTGGGACCGCGAGCTGGCCATGCAGGCTTACCCGCTGTGGGTGTCGCGAGGCTGCATGCCAGGCAAACTTATGCCCGTCGAAGACCTCGTCGACGTCGTGCACACCATCCTGCGCACCGACGCCTGCACGTCGATGCCGGTGGTGGTCGCCCGGGGCGCTCCGGGTGCCGCGGGAGCGGTTCTGGCCCACACCCCAAAGTCCTAGCCGCTCGCCCCAACACAAAGCCCGACACAACTCGGCATGCCGAGCGCAGCCGACCCGTCGCGAGCAGATCGCCGGTAGTCCGGTCTCCTAGGGCATAGAGTCCGGCGACGTTCAACTATTACGAGGATGAATGAAGACACCTTCGGCGGACACCGTCACCCCCTCGCCATCGCTGATCTGGCCCACCGCGAAAGTCTTGACGCCCTGCTGACTTTCGATCCACGCATCGGCGCGCAACGGCTGCCGCAACTGAGTGCGCCGGTGATAACGCAGGGTCAGCGTTCCGGTGTAAGCGGGTCGTCCCGGTTGGTGTGCGGTCGCCCCGAGCACATGGTCGAGGATCATGGCCGATACTCCGCCGTGCACATGCCCCATCGGACCTTCGAAGGCCGCGCCCAGAGTGAATTCGGTCCACACTGACCCGTCGCTCTCGCGGTGGATAACCAGCGGGGGTGCGGACGGGTTACGAACTCCGATAACGACATTGCCCGAGGCGACGCCCTGGCCGTCGTCGATCCGGCGTTCACCGAACGTGCCTGGCATCAGCTCGGCACTGAGTTCGCTTGTGACGCTGTCGATCTTGGCTCGAGCGGCGGCGATGACCTCGTGGCTGACTTCGGTGCGGATTGTCGCGTCGATCAACCGCCGCACCGACACCGCCAGTGACTCGTACACCGGCAGCGAATCGGTCATCGACGCAAACGAATCCACCATGCCCGTCACGATAGAGCAGCGCCGGCACCCCGTTATCGCCCCGTGCCCGCAACTCGGCGTCCCGGCCAGTGGTCAGGATCGGGTGCATCCCCGAGCGGAATTGTTACTCTGGCGCGATGGAGCAGCCCAGCGAGAAGGTCAAGGCGGCGCTCGCCGCGACCAGCTGGGCGCTGCTGGGCATGATGTCCTACGAGGAAGAAGTCTCCGGCTACGACCTCAAGAAATGGATCGACTGGAGTGTCGACCTCTACTACTGGAGCCCGTCCTACAGCCAGATCTACACCGAGCTGAAGAAGCTGGAGACGCTCGGCCTAGTGACCTCCCGCGTCGAGCGCGACGAAGGCACCCGCAGCCGTCGGCTCTACAAGATCACTCCGGCCGGTATGGCCGCGATCACCGACTGGACCAACAACGCGCCGCTGGACCCGCCGGTGCTCAAGCACAGCATGCTGCTGCGGGTGACGTTCGGTCATCTGAGCAACCCGACCCGGCTCAAAGAACAGCTGCAGGAATACGTGGCCTATGCCGAAGCCCGGCACCGCAAGGCGGTCGAAGATTCCGAGGGCGCCGAGATCGAACCTGCTTGGGCCTACTCGGTGATCGCGCTGCGATGGGCGGCGAAATATTACGCCGCCGAGCGTGAGTTCGCGCTGGAGCTGATGAAGGAGATCGACGAAGCCGACGCCATCATCAGCAAAGCCAGCAAAGGTGGGTTCGGCCAACCGCGTCCCACTCCGGGTTTTTGGCGCGAGGTGGAGAAGCAGGTCGAGGCCAGGCGCGCGGCCGACTAGGGCTGGCTCGCGGCATCCCGGGCAGCGACGTAGCCGTATACCAAACCCTGCGCGATCGTCGCACCCGCACCTGGATAGCAGGTGCCGAATGCGTTGGCCGCGGTGTTCCCGATGGCGTACAGCCCAGCGATCACACTGCCGTCCTCACGCAACACCCGCGCCCGTTCGTCGGCCTTGAGTCCGCCGCACGTGCCCAGGTCGGACAGCACCATCTTCACGGCGTAGAAGGGGCCGTCGACCAGGGCACGCAGGTTGGGATTCGGCTTGACGGTCGGGTCGCCGTAGTAACGGTCATAAGCACTACGCCCGCGGCCGAACTCGGGATCTGTACCCAGGGAAGCCGCTTGGTTGAATTGCGTCATCGTGCGGATGAATTCCGGCGCGGGAACCCCGATTCGAGCACCGAGGTCGGGCAGGTTGTCCGCGCGGGCGGCGATCCCGGCGTCATACCACGCCTGCGGTACCCGCATTCTCGGAAACAACTCGGCGCCAAAGACATAGCTGTTGCGGTAGCGCTGGTCGAAGATGATCCACATCGATTCGACGCGGCTGCCCTGGCGCTCCAGGTCGAGCAGTCGCTGACCGAACGACATGTAGTCGGATGCCTCGTTGGCGAACCGGCGGCCGTCTTGGTTGACGATCAGGCAGCCCGGCAGGGATCGTTCGGCCAGCATCACCGCGGGCGCCTTGCCAGGCAGCGGCGCGATCGCCGGGAACCACCACGCCTGGTCCATCAAGTCCACGTCGGCGCCGCGCTCCTGCCCGAGTCGGATCCCGTCACCGGTGTTGGTGTCCGCGCCCAGGCTCAGGTTTGCGCCCAGTGACTCGGACTGGAATTTCCACCGCATGTCCATACTGTGGTCGAAGCCGCCGGTGGCGAGCACCACGCCGCGGCGCGCGGTGATCGTCACCTCGCGGCCGTCGTGGTCGATCACCGCGCCGGTCACCCGATCGCCGTCGCCGGCCAGGTGCGTCAACCTGGTCTGCGTCCACACCGGTATCCCCGCCCGCAGTACCCCGGCGAACAGGCCGGCGGTCAGCCCCTGACCGCCCGCGGCGTAACGCCGGCCGATCGCCATACCGCCCAAGCCTTGAGCAATCCTCTTGGCGAACACCGGAATTCCCTTGCGCGGCATCCGCGTTACCAAGTTCATCCAACGGTAGTCCGCGCCCGTGGTCGGGATCGCGAACCCAGCTTCCAGCACACCGGGTCGCAGCCGGGTGCGGTACGCACCGAGGACCGCGGTGTCGAACGGGTAGCACTCGCAGGTGCGGCCCGCCGCCCGGCCGCCCGGCTGCTCGGGGTGGTAGTCGGAGTAGTCGCGGGCCCAGAACAGCCGCAGCGGCGTGGTGCGGCGCAGCATCTCGACCGTCGCGGACAGGTTGTTCAAGAACCCGGACGAGCGCTGCGGGGGCGCCGACCCGGCCACCACGGCATCCAGATACATGGCGGCCTGATCCGCCGAGTCGCCGGCGCCCGACTCGGCCAGCACCGGACCTGCGGGCAACCACAGCGCCCCGCCCGACCGCGCCGTCGATCCGCCCACATACGGCGACTTCTCCACGACGAGCACCGACAGCCCGAGTTCGCGAGCGGCTAGCGCCGCGGCCAGTCCGGTGCCCGAGCCCACCACCAGCAGGTCGACCGTGGTATCGGCCACCTCGAGCCCGGTGGGAATCGTCGTACTGTGTGCGGTCACGGTCGGCAACGTTAGGCGCGCGTGGCGTCGGATTGGAAGATGCGTCCTGATCACCGGGACACGTCCCTGCCATCTGGACAGCCACCGGCGTTCAATGAAACCCATGATGTCGCAATCCGACGCCGACGAGATTCGGCTCATCGAAGCGCAGGCCGCCCCGACGCGGTTCGCCCGCGGCTGGCATTGCCTGGGACTGGTCCGAGATTACGGGGACGGCAAACCGCACGCGGTCAGAGCGTTCGGTCAGCAGCTCGTCGTGTTCCGCAGTGGGACCGGCAAAATCAGTGTGCTGGATGGATTCTGCCGGCACATGGGTGGGAATCTGGCGGAGGGAACCGTGAAGGGCAACGAGATTGCCTGCCCATTCCACGACTGGCGTTGGGGCGGTGACGGTCGCTGCAAGCAGGTTCCCTACGCCAAGCGCACGCCGCGGCTGGCCCGGACCGCGTCCTGGACCACCCTGGAACAGGACGGCATGTTGTTCATCTGGAACGACCCCCAGCACAACCCGCCGCCGTCCGAGGTCAACATTCCGCGCATCGAGGGCGCAACCAGCGACGAATGGACCGACTGGCACTGGTACACCACGGTGGTCGGCAGCAACTGTCGCGAGATCATCGACAACGTCGTGGACATGGCGCACTTCTTCTACATTCACGGGTCGCTGCCCACCTACTTCAAGAACATCTTCGAAGGCCACGTGGCCACCCAGTACATGAACGGTGAGGGCCGGCCCGACATGGGCAGCGGGTCCGGGGATGTGGCGCTGCTCGGCACCACCTCGGTCGCGTCCTATTTCGGGCCGTCGTTCATGATCGACGACCTGACTTATCACTACGACGACGGCGACCGGCGGACAATCCTGATCAATTGCCACTACCCGATCGACGCGAATTCCTTTGTGCTGCAATACGGAATCATTGTCAAGAAGTCGGCGACGCTGCCCGACGATCAAGCCATACAGACAGCGGTCAGCCTCGGCGATTACGTAAAGTTGGGCTTCGAGCAGGACGTCGAGATCTGGCGGCACAAGGCGCGTATCGACAACCCGTTGCTGGTCGAGGAGGACGGGCCGGTCTATCAACTGCGGCGCTGGTATGACCAGTTCTACGTCGATATCGCCGACGTGCAACCAGATATGGTGGACCGCTTTGAGTTCGAGCTGGACACCACGCGTCCACATGAGGCGTGGATGAAGGAGATCGAGGCGAACTTGGCGGCCCGGGCCGGCTCGGGTAGCCGCTAGCTTCTGAAGCGATGCGGACCGACAACCGGCTCGACGACATGCCGATGGTGCCACTCGGGTGCCGCAGTTGCGGTGCGCAGGTGCTGGTCCGCAAGAGCAGCTGGAACCAGACCAGCGTGCAGTGGAATGCGGACGCATCCGCAGCCTGCGTTGAGCGACGCGAGGCCGAGCGGATCTCCAGTCATCACCGGGCGCACTTCCTGGTCTGTTCGGCGCTGCGGGCGTCGATCGAGGACGCCGTAGCGGCCGGAGAACTGCCTATCGTCGGCGGGGGATAGGGTCTGTTGCGATGCGTATCGCGGTCACGGGCGGAACGGGTTACGTCGGCGCCCATATGGTCAACGGACTACTGGCCGCCGGGCAAAGCGTGCGGTTGCTCGTCGAGCCGGGGTGGTCCAACGACATGCTGCTGCGCCGACTTCGAGCGTCCGGTGACTTATCGCTGCTGGAAGGAGATCTTCGGGCACCCGATATCGCCGACCGATTACTCGACGGATGCGATGCGGTCGTCCATGCTGCCGGGGTTGTCGGCACGGACGATCGCCGGGAACGGTTGATATGGGAGACCAACGCTCTCGCCAGCGAGCGGATCATGCAGCGCGGTGTGGAATGAGCCGCGAAACACCGATCGCCGTAGTCACCGGCGCCAGTCGCGGTGCGGGCCTTGGCATCGCCGCGGCCCTTAGTGCGCGGGGGTGGCGGGTTTATGCCACGGGCCGCAGCATCACCGAGGCGCCCCCGGGTGGCGTTGCGTTTCGCGTGGATCACCGCGACGATGACGCCGTCGCCGCACTCTTCCACCGAATAGCCTCCGAGGAGGGACGGCTGGATCTGCTGGTCAACAATGCAGCCGTAATCTCCGACGAACTGGTGAGCCCAAAGCCGTTCTGGGATAAGCCGCTTGCGCTCGCCGACGTACTCGACGTCGGGCTGCGCTCGTCGTACGTGGCGTCGTGGTACGCCGCGCCGCTGCTCGTCGCGCGCAAGCGCGGCCTGATTGCGTTCACCTCTTCCCCGGGCGCGGTGTGCTACATGCACGGCCCGGCATACGGCGCGCAAAAAGCCGGGGTTGACAAGATGGCTGCCGACATGGCCGTCGACTTTCGCGGCACCGGCGTAGCCACGGTCTGCATCTGGATGGGCATTCTGCTGACCGAACGGCTGCGTGGCACTCTCGCCGGCAACCCGGACGCGCTGGCGAAGACGGCTGAGCATGCCGAAACTCCGGAATTTACCGGCTATTTGATTGACGCGTTGTGCGGCGATCCGGCACTGGACGAACTCAGTGGGCAGACGTTCATCGGCGCCGAACTGGCCGAGCGCTACGGCATCACCGACGAGGGCGGCCGCCACCCACCGTCGCACCGTCATCTGGCGGAGCCACGGCTACCGAGCACTGTGGTGGTGCGGTGACACGGCTTTGACTCTGCGCTGGTGGTGTGGGCGGCTAGCGCCTGTGCGCCCCGGCTTCAGAATCAAAGCGAAAACGCGCTGATCGGCGCCTCCTCGGGGTACACCGCTGGCCCACCTAGGTCGTAGGCGGCGTTCAGAGCGGCGATGAAAGCTGGATCGTGCAACGGTTCGTCCGGGATATCGAGCTTGCCGCCACGGGCGTTGACGTCGTCGACCATGATGTCGATGGCCTTCTCGATGGTCAGGTCGTCCGAGCCCTCCATGTTCTTCTTCAGTTCGTCGAGGTCGGTGAACACCTCGGCCGACCAGTGCACCAGGAAGCGTAGTTCGTCGGTGTGGTGGCGGGCGATCGCCTGCTCGCCGTTCTTGAGCAGCCAGTGGTCGGGGTCACCCGGGTCACCGGCAAAGACGGTGTCGAAGCCGAGACCGGCTGGAATTTGTTGATCCAATGGGCCGTTGGCCTCGCCGCGGTGCACCATCATCTCGTTCTGCACCACTACGCCGCGGTTGTAGATCGGCGGCCGCACCCGCCGGGGCGCCTTGAGTGGACCGTCGGGCCAGTAGGTGAAGCCGCTACCGCCGTCCAGGGAGAACCAGGTGATGACCTGAGTCATCTTGATCAGATAGTCGCGGAACAGACCGGACTTACCCATCACACTGGTGAGCCAGGTCGGTGCGTTTTCGTGCCGTACGCCGCGGAAGCTCGGCGAATCCAAGTGTCCTGGATCGCGATTGGCGCACGGTCCGTTGATGTTGAAGAGCATCAGCTGCGGCTTGGCGTAGTCGGCGTTCCAGTAGCTCTTGGCGAGCTGCAAGAACCGTTCGTTGTAGAAGCAGTCGTGCAGTTGCGGGTAGAGCACTGCGCCGTAGTTGGCTAAATAGCCGCGGAAGGTAGGGGTGAGGAAAAGGTCCAGCGACGGCGTGAAGCCCTCGGGGAACAGTCCGCTCATCGTTGCGATCAATTCGTCAGCCGAGGCGAAATGCTGGGCGATGATCAACCGCCACGGCCCCTCGGTGCGCACCACGTCCAGCAGGCGTTCGCGTTGGTCGTCGGTGTAGATGTCGTCGACCTCACACGGCGGCGCGGCCGGGCACAGCACGTCGGAGAGCTCGATCCGCCGCTTCTCGGTGAGCATCAGCTTTCTCCTTACGGGGATGGGGCAGGAAATGATGGTGTCTGGCCGTAAAAGCGCAGTGGATAAGCGAATTTGGCGCGTAACAACCCGCCCAGTTCCGCGATGGCCAACCGGCCACGCGCCGTCGCCTCGGGCCGCATCAGAAACCCGTGGTGCACACCTGGATAGCGGGTGGCGGTAGTCTGCACGTCCGCCGCACGCAACCGGTCCGCGTAGCGTTCACCCCAATCTCTGATTGGGTCGCAGCCCGCTGTCACCACGATGGCCGGCGGCAGCCCCACCAGGTCGTGGGCATACGCCGGGACGAGATATGGGTCGGCCTCGCATTCGGCAAGCCCGTGCAGATAGTCGATGTCGTCGCGGCACAGCATCGGGGCATCGCCGAGGAAAGTTATTGACGGAGCGGACATGTCGCGATCCAGCCCGGGATACAACAGCACCTGCGCGCAGATGTTCGGGCCGCGACGATCACGCGCAGCCAAGCACACCCCGGCCGCCAGGGCGCCGCCCGCGCTGTCGCCGACGACGACGAGCTCGCCCGCCCAGGGTTGTTGAGAAGTCCAATCCGTAGCGGCGTAGGCGTCTTCGAACTGCGCCGGTGGCGGCGACTCGGGTGCCAGCCGATAGTCGACAGCCACCACGGTTGCACCGGAAACCGATGCCAGAGCGCGGGCCAGCGGTTCGAAGGAGCGGTTCGAACCCATCACCAGTCCGCCGCCGTGAAAGTACACCAGCACCGGCCCGACGGGATCGTTGGTCGGACGGTACACCCGGACCGGAACCGAATAGGCGAGTGCCTCGCTCACATCACACATCTCCGGCATGTCGTTGGGCAGGGGAGCGGCTTCGATCGCCGCGCGCACCGCCGCGAGACCACGCACCCGCATCGGCGCCAAGTCACCGAACGTGGCGATCCGCGCCGCGGCGTCGGGATCGAGCATCATTTCAACGCCGGAGGACGCTGCGCCGCAAGCACTTCGGCGCGCTGCCTCATCGCCGAAGTGACCGAATCCTGGGTCACCAGATAGAACCGTCCCTGCGCCGCTTGTTCGAACAACGTCTGCGCGGCTGTCAGCGGGTCCATGGCCGCGGCCTTGATGTCCAGCATGGCCGCGCGTTGCCCTTCGGCTGAAGCGGCGTCACCGCTGAAATCAACTCCGCCCGCTGACTCGAAAATATTGGAAACCACCGCGCCCGGTAACACCGCCTGGACGTGAAGGTGGCTGCCGTGCCCGGCTGTCTCGACGTCGAGGCGCAAGCATTCGGTCATCGCGAGCACCGCGTGCTTGCTCATGATGTAGGGCGCCTGCAAAGGGATCGCCACCACCGCGCCGACCGAGGACAGGTTCCACACCCATGCCGGCGCGTCGGTGGCCATCATCTTGGGAAGAAAGGCCCTGATCCCGTGGTAGACACCGCTGATGTTGACGTCGATCACCCGCTGCCAGTTGGTGATCGGGGTGTCCCAAAGGTAGCCGAACTGCTCGACGCCAGCATTGTTGACCAATAGTCGGACCGGCCCGACATCGCGGTAGGTGCGGTCGGCCAAGTCTTGCACCGCATCTGGGTCGCGCACGTCGCACACCACGTCGACCGCCGCACCCAACTCCGCGCGAAGCGCCGCGATGGCGTCCGCGTCGATGTCGGCGAGCACAACGGTCATGCCCAACCGGCTCGCGTAACGTGCCAGACCGGCACCGATCCCCGCGCCCGCTCCGGTGATCACGGCCACGCCACCGGAGAACGTGTCGTGGACGCTCACGACCCGGCGGGGCTTGCGGTGTGCCGCTCGGCCAGCAGTACCGAGTTGGTGGTGTCCAGAATGACCTCCATGTCGGTGATCTGCAGTCCGTCGGGCCCGCGGCGCACCCCGAGCTCGGTGCTACCGCTGGACACCGCGAACGGCACGAAGTTGGCGATCTGGTTGACCAGAATGTAGAAGCGGGCCCGCGTCACCGCACCGTCGCTGCCGAGGCGATGCAGGTTGGTGGCGTGGTGGCGCAGCGGGTATGGGCTCTGCTGGCGGTGTGCGGACAGCCACTCCAGCACTGCTGCGCGCCCGTGTAGCTCCGGCGACATCAGCTCCTCAAACGGGCTTGCGCCGTTGTCGCTTCGGCTGATGTAGCGCACGTCCTCGGCATAGCGCGCGGCCAGCTGATCGTAGTGGCCCTCGTCGTAGTGGTACCAGAATCCGCCGATGAACTCCTGTAGTTCGGGCAGACTGATGTTAGTGCTCATGGCAGGCAGTCAACCCCGGTGCGGTCATGGCGGCCCCACAGTTGCCCGGTGAGTGGAACACGATCAGGATCCGGTGATCAATCCCCACAAACCGCCAGCGCTGGCATGCATTGCCGCCTCGGCGACCTGATCGTCCCAGTAACGCACCGAGCCGAACTCGCCGCGCCAGGCCAGGGCCGCGCGGGTGTACTCGTGCAGTTGGTGCTCGCGGGTCGTCCCGATCGCGCCGAACGCCTGGTGTGCATTGCGCACCACCACTGTGCTGGCGTGGCCAGCACACGAACGTGCCACGGCCACAAGGAAATCCAGACTGGGTGCCGACCAGCCGTCGGCCACTGCGGTAGTCAGAGCCGCCTCGGTCGCCGCCCGGGCCAGCGCGGCCTCGGCGGCGATGTCGGAAACCAGGTTCTGTACGGCCTGGAACTCTGCCAACGGGCGGCCGAACTGGATACGCGACGTGGTGTGGTCGACGCACAGCGCCACAATCCGGTCCAGCACGGCACACACCTCGATGGCGCGCACCAACCCCGACTTCAGCCGCAGCTCGGTGACCAGCGCCAGCGGGACCGGTGCGCCTTCCAGGTCGGCGAGGTCGACGATCACCTCGTCGCGCGGTTCGCCGATCAGATTGGCTCCCGGGGTGATTGACAAATCCTGCGCCGCCACGTCGGCGACCCGGTACCCGCCTTCGCCACGCCACGCCACGACAACGCGGTCGGCGGTGGCCGCCCACGGCACGTCCGTGGCAATCCCCTGGCTGTTGAGCATGCATACCGTGCGGACCGCGCCACCTGCCGGCAATCCCGCGGCCGCGGCCAGCAGCCAGCAAGCTAATAAGTCATGTTCTGCCAATGGAATTCGCACCGCATGACGAGCTGCGGCACTCAGCAGCTCGGCCGCCTCGAACCAGCCTGCCCCGCTGCCCCCATGCTCCTCGGCGCCGGTCAACCTAACAAGGCCGAGTTCATCGAGACGCTGCCACAAATCCGGGTCCCGCCGCACGGCCACCTCAGGATGTTTCACGCGGTATTCGGCGAAAACGGAGTCCATCATGTCCACCAGGGCCGGGTCTACCTTCATCGCAGTCCCAGTCCGCGGGCGATCACGCCGCGTAGCACCTCATTGGTGCCGCCGCGCAGAGTGAAGCCGGGCCGCTGGTCTACTGCCGCCCGGACCAGATCTAAGAACACCGCGTCGGGGCTAGCTTGCAGGTCGGCGAAATCGGCGATGTCGCCCTCGGTGGTGGTTCCCAGTACTTTGACCACCGCGGCGGGCACGTCGGCCGGTTCGTGGCGCTCCAGCGCACCGGCCACCGCGGTCGACATCTGGTGCAGACCGGCGACCCGCGCCACCAGCCGCCCCAGATCAGCGTCGCGGGGGATGGCGTTGGCGGCCATCCGGTCGGCGCAGGCCGCCAGCAGCACGAACGTGGACAGGAACCGTTCGGGCCCGCTGCGTTCGAAGCTCAGCTCGGAGGTCACCTGCTTCCACCCGTTGCCGATCTCACCGAACACCATGTCATCGGCCACGAACGCGCCGTCCAGAATGACCTCGTTGAAGTGATGCGCGCCATTCATGGAAATGATCGGCCGGATCTCGACGCCGGGAGAGCGCAGGTCGACTATGAACTGGCTGAGGCCGGCGTGGCGGTGCTGCGGGTCCATCGGCGCGGTGCGGGCCAGCGCAATGAAGGCCTCCGCGAGGTGCGCGCCGGAGGTCCAGACCTTCGTGCCGACCAGCGACCAACCGCCGTCGGTGCGTTCGGCCCGGGTGCGCACACTGGCCAGGTCGGAGCCGGAGTCCGGTTCGCTCATCCCGATGGCGAAGAAGCATTCCCCGCGCACAATTTGCGGCAGGAAGTGCCGCTTCTGTGCCTCGGTGCCGTACTTCAGTAGTGACGGCACGATCTGACGATCCGCAATCCAGTGCGCGGCGACAGGTGCGCCGGCGGCCAGCAGTTCCTCGGTGACCACGAAGCGCTCTAAGAACGAACGCCCGTGCCCGCCGTACTCGACCGGCACCGTCATCCCAAGCCAGCCCCTGGCGGCCAACGCGGCGGTGAAGTCCTCGTCCCAGCGTGACAGCCAGGCGTCCACCGACGGGGTGAAACTGCCGGCGGCCCGCTGTTCGCCGAGGAATGCGCGGACCTCGGCACGCAGCGCCTCGGTCGCCTCGTCGGCGACTTCGGCGGCGGGCACCAGCCGGGCCAGCGTCATCAGCGCGATTTCCACTTCGCGATACGTTGCTCGTGCTCGGGATCGCGGTGGGCCAGCGGCTGCATGGCAGCGGCCATCGCCAGCGTCGTCTCCAGCGAGCCGGTGCGCGACTCCTGCAGCAGTCGCTTGGCCATCCGCAGCGCGTGCGAGGGGTTCTTGGCGATCCGCTCAGCGAGTTCGTGTGCAGTTGACAGCAGGTCGTCGTGCGGAACCACCCGGCTGACCAGGCCCCACTGCAGAGCCGTTGCCGCATCGATGCGGTCGCCGGTCAACGTCATCTCGGCGGCCCGCTCGTAGCCGGCGGCGCGCTGCAGAAACCAGGTGCCGCCGTCGCCGGGGATGAGACCGAGCTGAACGAAGCTTTCCGCGAAAGATGCTCGCTCGGAGGCGATTCGGATGTCACACATCATCGCCACGTCACAGCCGGCGCCGATCGCGGCGCCATTGACAGCGGCGATCAGCGGTACCTCCAGGCGCCCCAGCGCGCGCGGGATCCGCTGAATGCTGTCGACGTAGGCGTAGCGCTGGTCGAGCGCGTCGAGGCCGAAAATGCTCGCCTTGTCGGCCATCTCCTTGACGTTGCCGCCGGCCGAGAAGATCTTGCCCTGGCCGGTGAGGATCACCGCGCGGATCTCGGTGTCGATGTTGGCGGCGTCCACCGCGGTTTCGAACGCGGCGATGACGTCCTTGCCCGTGATCGCGTTGCCGATCGCGGGCAGGTTGATCGTCCAGGTCCGAATCGGTCCGGAGTCGGTGATCTCCAAGGGATTGCTCATGCTGGCAACTGTAGGGACTAGCTTTCGGGTGGTTGCGACGACACCGAGTTACGCGTCCCGCTCAGAGGAAACGAACGTCACGGCCGCACCCGGTCGCCCCGATACTGAGCCGCATGACCTTCACCGACGAACTCCGGTCCAGCCTGCGTGCGGCCGACCCCGGAGTCCTGGTCGCGGTGCTGGCCCAACTCACCGGAGACCCGGCTGTCGTCGACACCTTCGGGTCGCGGATCTCCCACGTACCCGACCCACCTGAGCGTGCCGGCGTCACCGATCCGGCCACCGCCGCAGCTCTGATCGACGCGGTGGTGGCCGCGCTCGACACGGACCGGCCCGCGGGTGCGCTGGCCGCCGACGACCCGGCGCTGTTCCGGCGTCTGCTACCAATAGCGCTGGGTTGCGAGGTCGACGATGAGTTCGTACCGCTGCTGCTTGAACAGGGTGGTTTCCAACCGTCCCAGCCGACGCTGCCACGAACCGTGCCGATTCCGGAGACCACGACTGTCGCGATCATCGGCGCAGGCCTGGCCGGCATCATCGCCGCACTGGCCGCCGCCGATGCCGGAGTCGAGTACCAGATTTTCGACCGCAACGACGAAGTCGGCGGCACCTGGCTGACCACGACCTATCCGGGTATCGGCGTGGATACTCCGTCGGCCTACTACTCCCTTTCACGCGAGGTAAACCCGGACTGGACCAGCTACTATCCGCAGGGCGCCGAGTACCAGGCCTACCTGGTGGCCCTGGCCGACAAGCACGGACTGCGGGAACAGACGCGGTTCGCAGTTGAAGTCGAAGCTCTTTGGTGGGACCAAGAACGCGCGCAGTGGCAAGTCCACACGGTCGACCGTGACGGTAACCATGACGTCAGCTACGCCCGCGTCGTGATCACCGCCGCCGGCTACCTCAACCGCCCGCGCTGGCCGGATCTTCCCGGAAGAAAAGCGTTCGCGAGCACCAGCATTCATTCGGCACAGTGGGATCCCGCACTGGACCTGACCGGCCGCCGGGTCGCGGTGATCGGTGCCGGGTGCACCGCGGTGCAGATCGTCGACGCCTGCGTCGACCAGGTCGCGCACCTGACCGTGTTCCAACGCCAGCCACACTGGGTTGCGCCGCGCAAACGGCGGACCGACGACGTCCCCCAACATCGCCGCTACCTCGGTCGGCACCTGCCGTACTACGCGAAATGGAATCGGCTGAAGTCCTACTGGGGCACTGCGGACAACAACTATCCGGTCATCCTGAGGGATCCGCAGTGGGCCGAAAACCACCTGTCCATCTCGGCTGCCAACGATGCGCTGCTGCAGATGTGCTTGGACTACATCGACCGAACTTTCACTGCAGGAAGTCAATTGGCGAAGAAGGTTACCCCCGACTTCGCGCCCTACGGCAAGCGGATCATCCGCGACCCCGGAGGCTACTACGCGGCGCTGACCCGCGACCACGTCGACGTCGAGGCCAGTGAACCTGGCGCCGTCAACGCGAAAGGCATTGTCACCCAAGATGGTCGGCAGATCGATTTGGACGTCATCGTCTACGCGACCGGGTATCACCTGGACTTTCTGTCCACCATCGATATCCGTGGCCGCAGCGGCCGCAAGCTGGCCGACGAGTGGGGCGACAGCCCCGCCGCCTACCGCGGCGGCACCGTGCCCGGATTTCCCAATCTGTTTATCAACTCGGCGCCCAACTACAGCCCCGGCCACGGCGCGGGCGCCAACTTTGCGATGGAGGTTATGGCGCACTACGTCATCGAATGCTTGCAACTGATGGCGCTGCGCGGTGTGTCGACCATGGAAGTCACCCGGCAGGCGTATGAGGACTACGTTGCCGGCATCGACCAGACCATGTCGGGGACCGTGTGGTGTCACACCCCCAGCGCGCACACCTACTACCGCTCGGGTTCGGGCCGGGTGGTGGTCGCCACCCCGTATCGACTGGTTGACCTGTGGCACCAGCATCGGGCGCCCGTCGAAGAGCACTTCGAACTGCGATGACCCGTTTACTCAGCGGCAGAACAGCTTTAGTGACTGGTAGCAGCCGCGGTATTGGGCGCGCGATAGCCCAGCGGCTGGCCGCCGAAGGCGCCACGGTGGTGGTGACGGCGCGGCGTTGGTCGCCGACGCCGTCGACACGCGCTGGCACCGGCTCGGTTCTGCTCGGCACCATCGCAGAGACGATCGCGCTGATCGAAGCCGCCGGGGGCCACGCCATCGGTGTCGCGGCCGACCTGGAGGACCCCGCTCAGCGAGACAACCTGATCGACGAGGTGATCGACCGCGCCGGGCGGCTCGACATCCTGGTCAACAATGCGGGTTTCGCCGACTACGCGCTCATCGAGGACATGCCACTGCGGACCTTCGATCGGGCCGTCGAGCACTACCTGCGCATCCCGTTCGTGCTCACCAAAGGCGTCGTGCCTGCCATGCGGGATCAGGGCGGTGGCTGGATCGTCAACGTCGGGTCGGTCACCGGGTTGCCACCGAGCCGTCCCTACCGGGACTACAACAAAGTCGCCGGCGACGTGGTCTATGCGTCCTGCAAGGCTGCGCTGCACCGCTTCACCCAGGGTGTGGCAGCCGAACTGCTGGACGCCAACATCGCTGTCAACTGCGTGGGCCCGTCCACAGCCATCCGTACACCCGGTGCGGCGCAACTGATTCCGGATAATTTTCCCACCGAACCGGTGGAATACCTGTCCGAGACCGTCCTGGCGATGTGTCACCTGCCGGCCGCGCAGCGTACCGGACAGCTCGTGTTCAGCCTGCACTATCCGTGGTCACAGCGCATCGACGTCCATTCGCTGGACGGCACCGCCATCTTGCCCCCGTTGCAGCCCCCGCGGGATGCGCGAATAGACGCCTAGGCGCCCGATCTAGCAGTCGGGCAGCGCGCAGAAGCTGTGGCAAACGCGCTCCCGGACAATGACGTCGGGGCATTCCGGGTCGAACCAGCGATCCACCATCGCCCAATGGACCGGATGCATCAGATATGGCCCCGCGAGACCTTCGATGTCGGTGAACTCCTGCTCGAAGACGTGTGTCCAGGTTGTCGCGCCGACGGACTCCTCGGCCCGGCTCAGCTGCCAGGACGTAATCGTCTGCACATACCGCGACATCGACCGCAGTTCGTACTCGAACCGCGCCAATGTTTCGGTCGAAACGGCCGGATTGACCCGCAGCAGCAGGGTGCGGTACACGGTGCCGCCGACGGTGTCGGTGTGGACCGGGCTGCCGGTGTAGTTCGCGCCGTTGACCCGGTTGATCACTGGATCGGCCAGCGCATCCTCGAAATCCTGCTGCGACGACCGCCATTCGCGTTCCGAGGGGAATCGAAGGTGCACCAGCATGTCGCCGCCGTTACGGGAACCGGGCATCGTCGGCGCCACGATGCGGTAGGTCGCGCCGCCGGTACGGGCTCGGATATCACGCAGGATGCGGTCTTGGTCGTCGGCTGGTACGTCAAGAAGTCTGGTGACGCTATACATCACACAGGTCATCCACGTCGGCGGCGGCCGCGGCGAACGACCGGGTTCGTTCTGCCACCAATTCGCTGATACCTGACCACCATTGGCCCAACCTGGGATCAGGTCTGCCTTGCCAGGTCATCTCCCACCACGCCTGCACGCTCGGTAGGGTCCAGGTGATGGTGAGGGTGTTGACGTCGTCGTCGAACCAGATCGGTGGGCTCACCAAGACGTCGCGCAACGTCATGCCGCGCTGCCGCGCTCCTGGCGCGTACTCGGCCAGATAGGCGTCAACGAACCGCCGTGCGCAACCCGGGCGCGTCACCACCCGGTCGATCACGTACACCTTGCCGTCAGTCATCTGCCGACCTCAGCCTTGACGGCCGCGAAATGTGACTGGGGCGCCGAATGCTGACACGCATACCGCGGCCACGTCACGCTCGCGACACCAGATCGGCCAGCGCGGCGCACGCCTGGCTCTGGGCTTGCTGGGCCATGTCCAAGTTCGGCATGCTCATGAAACCATGTATGCCACCATCGAATTGGAGTAGCATCACTTGGACGCCCGCGGACTTGAGACCAGCGGCGTATGCCAGCCCTTCGTCCCGCAACGGGTCATGTCCGGCGATCACGAGGATCGCCGGGGGCAATCCGGTCAGGTCGGCGTGCAACGGCGCCGCGTAAGGATGGTTGCGGTCGGGGAGTGCCGGCACGTACTGGTCCCAATACCACTGCATGGCGGACTTCGGGTTGTAGTAGCCCCGTCCGAACAGCCGATACGACTCGGTGTAAAAAGCGGCTGCGATCACCGGGTAGATGAGTAACTGCGCGACAAGGTCCGGGCCGCCGCGGTCGCGAGCGATCAACGCGGTCACGGCGGCCAGGTTCCCACCTGCGCTGTCACCGCCGACGGCGACACGGCCCGGGTCGCCGCCGAACGCGCCGCGTGCTGCCGCCTGCGTGACGGCGTAGACGTCCTCGACGGCCGCGGGCCATCGGTGTTCGGGCGCTAACCGGTAACCCACCGAAACAACAATGGCACCAACATGATTGGCGAAATGGCGGCAGAGGGCGTCATGACTGTCCAAGTCGCAGAATACGAACCCCCCACCGTGGGCATACACCAGCACCGGCAGATCGTCGCCGTCCGGCCGGTAAACCCGGACCGGGATGTCACTGCGGGGACCGGGCACCACGTCGTCGCGGACCTGGTAGACGGGTTCGGGTTCATCCGGCGGCACGAACCGCGACCGGATCACGGCCCTGGCCTGTGCGCCGGTCATCGTGTGCACCGGTGGGAATCCGGCGTCCAGCGTATCTAGCAGCGCGGCGATCTGCGGGTCGAGTTTCACGCGTATTGCAGGGCAGCTGCCGGTCGTCGAGGCGCCAACGGGCGCAATGGTTGCAGTGTCGGGGCGACCCGCTGGGCGCCGTCGTCGACATTCCGCCAAATATTCATGGCCGTCATGCGCAATGGCGCGGCCAGGCGCTGGTCGAACGTCATGCGATTCATTGGGCCGCACACCGACACTGCTGCCACTGCTTCGCCTTGACCGCCGATCGGTGCCGCGACGCAGCCGAAGCCGAGCAGTGATTCCTCTCGCTCGAATGCGACGCCGTGTGCCCGCACCTTGGCCAGTTCGACCGCCAGTTGGGAGCTGCTGGAAATCGAGTAGCGGGTCTTGCGGGTCTGCAGATCCACTTCGGCGTCCTCGTCGCGGTAGGCCAATAGTGCCTTGCCGACTGCGGTACAGTGCGCGGGTTGACGACCGCCGACCCGTGTCGGCAGGCCGTTGCACACGCGGTCTCCGACCTTCTCCAGATACACGACGTCGGGCCCGTCGAGTACTGCGAGATGTACGACAAGCCCAGTGGCACGGTGCAATTCGGCCAGTTGCGGTTTGGCGGCTCGGACCAGCCGGTCCTGGTGCACGGCCAGCGACCCCAGTTCGACCAGTCGCATCCCGAGTTCGTAGTCGCGACCGCTGCGGCGCAGCCACCGCAGCTGCACCAGACGTTCGAGCATGCGGTGCGCCGACGAACGGGGCAGGCCGGTGCGGCGGACGATCTGGGCCAGTGTGAGCCGTCCCGGACCGTCGAATGCATCGAGAACGAGTGAGATGCGGTCGATGACGGCACTGGGGGTATCGGCGGTCACTGGCATGATTCCTCCTGGCTGGAATATTCCTAATAGGAATATCATACGGCGTGACGGTTGTCACCTATCCCGCGCGAGCAGACGCAAAAGCACCCGGTGTCATACCGAAACGGGTGCTTTTGCGTCTGCTCGCGCAAGGGCACGCAAGGGCGCGCAGGGGCCGCAAAAGGGCGAAAGGGTGCGACTTAGCGGGCGGCGGAGCGACCCGCGCGGCGGCCGTAGAAGCTGCCGTCACCCAGTGATATGCCGCTGGCATAACCCCAGGCGGCCAATCCCGCGGCTGAGCGGCCGGCGGCGAACAGCCCGTGAATGGGCGAACCGTCGACATCGAGCACCTCGGCGTCGAGCGAGGTGCGCAGCCCGCCGAGGGTGAAGCCACCGGTGCTCTCGCGCAGGTCGATAGCACCGACCGGCGAGCCGATTGGTCGCAGCCATTCCCGCTTCTTGTGCAGCAGCGGATCCTCGCCGCGTGCGGCGCCGTCGTTGTACGCGGCTATCGTCGCCTGCAGCGATCCTGGCGCCAGGCCGATCTCCGCCTCCAGCTCGGCCACCGTCTCACACACCCACGAAGCCGGGCGCATCATCAACCGCGGCGACCAGGACGCCATCGCCTCGTCCTGCGCATCGCTGTCGATGATCAGATACGCGGTGTTGTCCTGGTGATAGAGCGTGAGTTGCCCGACCCGCCCGGGGTAGGTGTCCTCGGCGACATAGCGCTGGCCGCGGCCATTGACCAGGATGCCGCGGACCAGTTGCTGCGGGTCGATAAATATCGCGACCTCGGTGGCGTCCATGTGAGCCAGGTCGGCGCCCAGCGCCTGCGCCATCCGGATCGCCTGCCCGTCGTGCTGCTCCACCGAAGCGGCCGGCCGTCCGGCGATGCGCGGCGCATACTGGGCCACCATCGCGTCGTTGTAGGCGAAACTGCCTGTGGCAAGCACGATTCCGTGGCGAGCTCGAATAAACAACTCGGCCCCGTAGCGACGTGCGCGGATACCGACCGCCCGGCGGTCGGCGTCCACCACCAGCGCCTGCACCCGTACGTCGTAGAGCGCCCGGGCGCTGGCCGCCTGAGCCGTCTCCACCAATGGCTTCATCAGCATGTAGCCGGCGCTGGCTTCGCCCTGCTTCTTGTTCGACATCTGCGGGACGTGACCGCGCGGGGCCGGGGAGGCGATGGTGTTGAACGGGAAAGAGTTCTCGCCGCCGCTGTACATCAGGCCGTGGTCACCCATCGGTTCCCATCCCGGCTCGCTGAAGAACTCGGCCTTGAACGGAACGCCGCACTGCACCAGCCAATCGAAGTGCGCGACGCTGCCCGCGCAGTAGTCCGCGATCCGGTCGGCGTCGGCACCCGGGCCCATGGCCACGTTCAGAAAGGCCGCCATGTTGTCGACGGAATCTTCGAAGCCGCAAGCTTTTTGTAGTGCTGTCCCACCACCGAGGTAGATGAAGCCGCCCGCCATCGCGGCCGCACCGCCCCAGGAGCCGGTGCGTTCCAATACCAAGACCTCGGCGCCGCAGTGTGCGGCCTCGACCGCGGCCGCCGCGCCCGCAATGCCGTAGCCGGCGATCACCACGTCGGCTTCGTCGTCCCACCTCGGTACGGATGTGACGGGGACAGGTCGGACGGTCACGGCCGCATGGCCGCTGGCAGATCACTCACCCATTGGTGACCCCAGTAACTGTCCGCGGTGATTTCCTCTGCCGTGTAAAAGGTTTCGTCAACCCGCATGCCGTCGGTGCCGAATTCAATGTCCCAGTCCCCGGGTGTGCGAACATAGAACGAGACCATCTTGTCGTTGGTGTGCCTGCCCAGGGTGGATGACAGCTGGATTCCCTCGGCGTTGACCCGGTCCAGCGCCTGCCCGACCGCGTCAAGGGTGTCGACCTCCACCATGACGTGCACGACGCCGGGGTCGCGTTGGTGCATGGCCGGGCAGATCGCCAGACTGTGATGGCGCGCGTTGATGCCGAGGAAGCGCACCCGGATCGGGCCGAATTCCGGCGGCGCCGGGATCCGGAAGGCGCCACGGGATCGGAACCTCAATACGTTCGTGTAGAAGTCGAACAGCCCACCCGGATCGGTGGCCGGTATGACGACATGACCCAGACCTTGGTCACCGGTCACGAATCTCGCGCCGAACGGCGTGATCACCGGGCTATGGTCGAGTACCGCGCCGTGGAACACCTCAAGTGTGGTGCCGCCCGGGTCCTCGAAGGCAATCACCTCTTCGACGCGGCGACTGTCGGCCTCCTGCTGGGACAGTTCTTTGAACGCGACACCGGCGCCGTCCAGGGCCGCTTTGACCCGCTGCAGGGCAGCGCTGTCGCGGACCTCCCAGCCGACTGTGCGCACCCGTTCGCTCTCGCCGGGCACGAAGATGATCCGGGCGGCGCGTTCGTCCATCCGCAGATACAGCGCGTCGGGATCGGGCCCGGACCCCTTGGCGAACCCCAGCACATCGAACGCGAAGTGCCGCCAGCGTTCGATCTCGTTTGTCGAAACAGTGATGTAGCCAAGGCTTTTCAGATCACTCACAGCAAGCTCCTCAGATCAGCGCGCGCAGCGGACCCATCGGCGGCTCGACGCCGAGCGAACTCAGCGCCGACGCGTGGTAAATCGTGCCCGGGACGTGGATAGCGTGCATCTGGCCGACATGCACGTCACGCCAATACCGTTGCAGCGGCTTGTCCATCCGCGAGGCGTTGCCACCCGATCGGGCGAAGATCTCGTCGACCGCCGACACCGCGCGCCACACGGCGCGGACCTGGGTGCGCCGTCCGGCCGCGCGGTCGGCGAACGACACCTGCTGGCCGGCGGCGACCATGTCGTAGATGCGGTCGGCGTTGGCCAGCAGTTCCTGGCGGGCGGCGTTAATGTCCGCGGCGGCCTCACCGATCGCGAACATCACGTACGGGTCATCTTTGATCGCGGTGCCGGTGGCGCCGACCCGTTCGCGTTGGTAGTCCAGGTGCGCGGCCAGCGCCCCCTCAGCGATACCGATGGTGGCCGCCGAGATGCCAAGTGGGAACATCGTCGACCACGGCATCAGATACAGCGGCTCGGTCATCCCGGCCTCGCGCTGCGCGCTGCCGTCCATCACCTTAGTCGCATCCATGGTCCGGTAGGTCGGCACAAATGCGTCCTTGACGATGACGTCCTTGGACCCGGTTCCGCGCAGCCCCACCACATTCCACGAGTCTTCGACGATCTCGTAGTCCTTGCGTGGCAGGATCATGTGCAGCATCTGCGGCGGCATGATCGGGATGCCCTTTTCGTCGCCGAGCATGGCGCCCAGAATGATCCAGTCGCAGTGATCGGTGCCCGAGCTGAACTGCCAGCGGCCGTTGAAGATGTAGCCGCCATCGACCGGCCTAGCTACGCCCTGCGGCGCATACGGCGACGCCATCCAGGTGTCGACATCGTCGGCCCAAATCTCGGCCGCGACCTTCGGGTCCGCGTAGGCCAGCTGGTAGGGGTGCACACCGACCACGCCGACGATCCAGCCGGCCGCCGGGTCCAGCGCCGCGGTGGCCATCACCGTCTCGGCGAATTCGCGCGGGTGCACCTCGAACCCCTGATACTGCTTGGTTTGCAGCAGCCGGATCAGCCCGGCCGACTTCATCGCCTTGACCGTCTGGTCGGTGAGCCGGCCGATGCGCTCGGCTTCGGGAGCCTGCTCGCGCAACTGGCTGGCCATCTCGACAACTCGGTCCAAAACCCGCTCGCTCATCCTGACGTCCTTCATCTATGTGGGCCTGTGTCTGGTTTACCGCACCATGCGCGCGGACTCACCCGTAGATCCCGATGAACGGACCAAAAACGAGAATGCGGCGGCGTCCGCTGATCGGGAACGGGTCTGGGTTGTGCGCCGGCGAGGTTCTACCGTGGATCCTTGTGAACGCTGAGCAATCCCTGGACGTACTGGTCGTCGGTGCGGGCTTCGCCGGTCTTTATGCCCTACACAAGCTGCGCGGCCAAGGGCTCACGGTACGGGTGATCGAGGCGGCGCCCGAGCCGGGCGGCACGTGGTACTACAACCGCTATCCTGGCGCCCGCTGCGACGTCGAGAGTGTCGACTACTGCTACTCGTTCTCCGAGGAGTTGCAGCAGGAGTGGGACTGGACCGAGAAGTACGCCACCCAGGCCGAGATCCTGCGCTACCTGAACTGGGTCGCCGACAGGCTCGACCTGCGCCGCGACATTGTGTTCAACACCCGCGCCGTCTCGGCGGTTTTCGACGAGGCGGCGTTGCGCTGGACGGTGAGCACCGACACCGGCAAGGTCTACACAGCGCGGTTCTGTCTGATGGCGACCGGCCCGCTTTCCGACGCGATGATCCCCGACTTCCCCGGCCTGGACACCTTCGCCGGCGAGGTATACCACACCGCTCACTGGCCGCGGGAACCCGTCGACTTCACAGCAAAGCGGGTCGCGGTGATCGGCACCGGATCCTCGGGCATCCAATCGATTCCGATCATCGGCGAACAGGCCGCACAACTCTACGTCTTCCAGCGCACCCCCAATTTCAGTGTGCCGGCCGGCAACAAGCCGCTGACACCGGAGGAACTGGCCGATATCAAGGCCGGGTACGGAGAGCGGCGCCGACTGTCCTGGCGCAGTGGCGGCGGGTCACCGCACATCACCGCTGACCGGCCCACCATGGAGTTCAGCGCCGACGAGCGCCGCGCCGCATTCGAAAGGCGCTGGCAGTTGGGCGGAGTGCTGTACTCGAAGACCTTCCCCGACCAGATGACCGACCTGGCGGCCAACGAGGAGGCGCGTCGATTCTACGAGGAGAAGGTGCGGGCAGTCATCGACGACCCCGCGGTCGCCGACCTGCTGATTCCCAACGACCATCCGATCGGCACCAAACGAATCTGCACCGACAGCAACTACTTCCAGACTTTCAATAAGCCCAATGTGACGCTGGTGAGTGTGCGCGAAACGCCGATCGAGTCGATCGACGCAACCGGAATCAACACCACCGCATCGCACTACGACCTCGACATGATCGTGTTCGCAACGGGTTTCGACGCGCTTACCGGTGCACTGGCCAAGATCGACATTGTGGGACGCGGTGGCGTGACCCTGCGCGACAGTTGGGCGCACGGACCGCGCACTTACCTCGGCTTGGGCGTCGACGGGTTCCCCAACCTCTTCGTGATCTCAGGTCCCGGAGCGCCGGCCGTGCTGGCGAACATGGTGTTACACGCCGAGGCGCAGGTGAATTGGATCGCGCAGACCATCGACTATCTCGACAGCCACGGCTACGTCGCCATCGAAGCCATCAAGGACGACGTAGACGCCTGGGGCGCCGAATGCACCCGGCTGGCCGAAGCCACGCTGTTCACCAAGGCCAACTCCTGGTACATGGGCGCCAACGTCCCCGGAAAGCCCCGGGGCTTTATGTTGTTTGTCGGGGGATTCGCCACTTACAACGAGATCTGCGCCGAGGTGGCCGACGCCGGCTACAAGGGTTTTGAGCTGGTCAAGCAGTCATGAACACCGGCCTGCGTGACAAAGTCGTCCTCGTCACCGGGGCGTCGGGCGGTACCGGGCGGGTGCACTGCCAGCGGTTTGCCGACGAGGGCGCCGACGTGGTCGCTCTAGACTTCCCGGCCGCGCGCGACGAACTGCGCTCCACCGCAGTAGAAGTCGAAAGACGGGGCTGCCGCTGTGCAACAGGCCTTGCCGATGTCTCGGACCTGCGCGCCCTGACCGACGCCGTCGACGCCGGTGTCACCGAGCTGGGACGCCTGGACGTGGTAATCGCCAATGCGGGTATCCATACCGCTGGTGCGCCGTCCTGGGAGTTGGACCCGCAGGTCTGGCAGCGCACCATAGACATCAACCTCACCGGGGTGTGGCACACGGTCCGGGCCGCGGTGCCGCGCATCGGCCCGGACGGAGGCTCGGTGGTCATCATCAGTTCCACTAACGGGCTTCGCGGTACCGCAAACTCGGCTCACTACACCGCGAGCAAGCACGCTGTGGTGGGCTTGGCGCGCGCACTGGCCAACGAGCTGGGGCCGCGCAACATTCGGGTCAACACCGTGCACCCCGGCGCGGTAGCCACTCCGATGGTGCTCAACGAGAAGACGTTTCGGCGCTTGCGCCCGGATCTGGAAAACCCCACCGAGGCCGACGCGGCCGAAGTGCTCAAAGCGCGAAATCTGTTGCCGGTGCCGTGGGTGCAGCCGGTCGACATCGCCAACGCGGTGGTGTTCTTGGCATCCGACCAGGGCCGCTACATCACCGGCGGCAAGATCGTCGTCGACGCCGGCCTGACCCAGAAGACATGATGCGCGTGGATAGCACCCTCCGGCCGGAACTGCGCGACTACAACGTCGACGTGCTCGAACTGCTGTTGGCAGTGGGCCCGACCGCGCCGCCATCGTCGGTGGTGCGCACCAGCGCCTGCAGAGCCTGATAGGAGACCAGCGTGACTGATATTGAGCAACTGGCAGCCCGTCTGCGCCGCTTGGAGGACGAACGCGACATCGCCCGACTGATCGCCTCCTACGGCCCGGCCGTCGACGCCGGCGACTCCGACGCCACCGCGCGGCTGTGGGCGCAGGACGGCGTCTACGACGTCGACGTCATGCGCATGGAAAGCCGCGAGGACGTGCACGCCATGGTTAGTTCCGCGCCTCATCAGAGATTGGTCGCCAGCGGATGCTGCCACTTTCTGGGTCCCTGCGTGGTGACCGTCGACGGCGACACAGCGGTCGCCGTGTGCGAGTCGTTGGTGCTCATTCGTGAGGGCGAGGGATACCATGTATGGCGCTGCACTGCAAATCATTTCGTTCTGAAGCGGATCGAGGGTCGCTGGCAGATCGGCACCCGCACCAGCAGGGTGCTCGACGGCACACCCGAAGCGCGCGCCCTGCTGACCAAGGGCCTGGCCGGCTCGGTTTAAGTCTGAGCTAGGCCGCCCCGCGCCCTTGCCGCGACAGGAATGCCAGCACGGTGCTCTCGAAGGCCGCCTTGGCCTCGATCATCGCCCAGTGCCCACAGTTGGGGAACACGTGCAGCTCCGCGTTGGGAATGGTGCGCATCGGGATCAGCGCCATGTCGAGCGGGCTCACCCTGTCGTCGCGGCCCCAGGTCAGCAGTGTCGGCGCGGCCACCTTGTGCATCACCGCCCATGGCATCGGCCGGTCGGCGGTGCTCATCGCGGCCATCATCGCCGAATATGCTGCCTTGCCATACATTCGGCGCGCGGCGGCCAATGTCGCCGGGTCGGTGGCCAGCTGCCAGCGTTCCTCGATGAGTTCCTCGGTGACCAGCGATTGGTCGTACACCATCGATTTGAGCCAATCAACCAACCGCTGCCGAGTCGGATCTTCGGTGAACTCCTGCAGCAGCCGGATGCCCTCGCTGGGGCCTGGGCTGAAGGTGTTCGTGCCGATGCCGCCGATCGTCACCAACCGGTCGATGCGATCGGGGTACCGGATCGCGAAGTTGATACCGACCCCGCCGCCCATGGAGTTACCCACGATGTGCACCCGGTCCACGCCCAGCGCATCCAGGAACGGCGCCACCACCCCCTGCGCGGTGAGCATCGGGTGGCCGCCGAAGTCGTCGGTGACCCCGAACCCGGGGAATTCCAGAATTAAACAGCGAAACTGCTCGGCGAAGACGGGCAGCACGTAGCGGAAATTCCGCCATCCGGTGACGCCGGGACCCGAACCGTGCAGGAACAGCAGGGTGGCCTGCCCTTCGCCAGTGTCGTAGTAGCGCAGCGTGCCGGTCGGCGTGCTGATCTCGCTCAGGTTTGTCGGTGCAGGGGTGTTGGACACGTCCGCCACCCTGCCACGACGGGCAGGGTGGATGAAAGCAACGTTCCGATGATTGGGCTAATCGCCCTAGAGTCGACGTGACGTGGAACGGAGAACCGGATGACAGTGCCGAAGTTCGACTTCGACACCCTGGCTTTGCTGTCCGCCGTAGGTTTCGTCGGCCCGCTGCTGGCGTCCGTCCCGCGCCTGCGAATTCCCGCGGTGATTGGCGAGTTGGCCGCCGGACTGGTGGTCGGCAAGTCCGGATTCAACATCATCGACGTGCAGAATCCGACACTGAAGCTGTTGGCCGACATCGGCTTCGCACTGATCATGTTTGTGGTGGGCACCCATGTTCCGGTGCGGGACAGCGCGGTGCGCACGGCGTTGCCGCGTGCACTGGCAAGGGCTGTCGCGGTAGGTGTCCTCGCGGCCGCCGCGGGAATCGCCCTTGCTGGCGTGTTCGGCACCGGCCATGCCGCGGTCTATGCGGTACTGATCGCGTCTTCCTCGGCCGCGGTTGTGCTGCCGGTGCTTGATTCGCTGCAATTGCACGGGCCACAAGTACTAGCCGTCACCGCGCAGATCGCCATCGCCGATACCGCGTCTATCGTGCTGCTGCCCTTGGTAATCGACATCAAGCGCGCGCCAGTGGCGGCGCTGGGCGCACTGGCCGTCGCCGGCTGCGCGGTGGTGCTGTTCCTTGTTTTGCGGGCGGCCGACCGCCGGGGCTGGCTCAAGCGGGTGCGCAAGTACTCCGGTCGAAAGCGTTTCGCGCTGGAGCTGCGCACCAACCTCCTGCTGTTGTTCGCGCTGGCGACGCTGGCGGTACGCACGCAGGTGTCGATCATGCTGGCGGGATTCGCGCTGGGGCTGACCATCGCCGCGGTCGGGGAACCGCGGCGGCTTGCGCGTCAACTGTTCGGTATCACCGAAGGCTTCTTCAGCCCGCTCTTCTTCATCTGGCTGGGTGCCTCGCTGCAGGTCCGAGAACTGGCCGCCAAACCCGGGCTCATTGTGCTCGGGGCAAGCCTGGGAATCGGTGCAATCCTGGTGCACTCCGTCGGGCGACTGTTCGGTCAGCCTTTGACGCTGGCTGTGCTGACGTCTGCCCAGCTCGGTGTGCCGGTAGCCGCGGCCACCATCGGCACCCAGCAACACCTGCTGCGCGCCGGCGAGCCGTCGGCATTGATGTTCGGCGCCCTGCTCACCATCGTTGCCACCTCCATCGCGGGTTCCCTGGCTGCCAGACGTCTAGGCCCCGAACCAGCGGGATGATCGTCGGCTGCGAGCAATGGCACAAAGTCCTCACTGAATGGGACACCGTGCCCTCGTGTCACGGCCGGCGCAACGCCATCTTGGAGGTGAGCTACATGTGAGCTAGACAAAGGCACGAATGAGGTCGCTAGCGATGAACGCACATTTTCCAGACCGCGGCACTGTTGAGACGGCGCTGCGACTGGCCTCCCGGGCCCCGTCAGTACATAACACGCAGCCGTGGCGCTGGCGGGTGGGAGAGACGAGCCTGCACCTGTACTGCGATCCGACACTGCAACTTCCCCACACCGACCCCGATGGCCGAGACATGATCCTGAGCTGTGGTGCGGCACTCAACCACTGCATCACCGGCTTGGCTGCGACGGGATGGCAGGCCAAAGTGAACCGGCTGCCTAATTTCTACGATCCGAATCACCTCGCGGCCATCCAGGTGTCCCCGCATCCGGCCGGCCAGCTCGACATCATGCTTGCCGCGGCGATACCGCGGCGACGAACGGATCGGCGGCACTACAGCTTTTGGCCGGTTGCGGGTGGTGACATCGCTCTGATGGCGGCCCGCGCGGCCCGCGCCGGGGTGGCGCTGCGTCAGGTCGACGCCACCGACAAATTGAACAAGATTGTGGCGGAATCGGTCTGGAACCACGCAGCCGACGCGGACTACCTGGCCGAACTCACCGCTTGGAGCGGTCGGCACGCCTCAGACGACGGTATACCCGCGCACAGCACGCCGGTGCCGGACCGCACCGCGCCGATGCCTGGCCGGCTGTTCTCCCGACCCCAATTGCGGATGCCCTCGGGTGCCACACCGGACGTGGAAAATGCGGCGGTCCTGGCGCTGGGAACGATGACTGACGACAAGCTGGCCTGGCTGCGTACCGGCGAGGCCACCAGCATCGTGCTGCTCACCGCCACCGCGCTGGGCCTGGCCAGCTGCCCCATCACCGAGCCGTTGGAGATCGCCGAGACGCGAGAAGCGGTGCGGGCAGACGTCTTTGGCGCCAACGGCTATCCGCAGATGCTGTTGCGTGTCGGCTGGGCACCCATCGACGCCGATCCGTTGCCTTCGACGCCGCGGCGCGAACTCGACGACTTCGTCGAATGGATAGCTGAGTCCGAACAGGCGGTCGGCCAGTAGACGGCCGTTTACAGCATGACCTTGATCGGACAATGATATGTCGATGACCGGGCGGTCCGAAACGTGCGTGTTGCTGGACGTGGCCGGACTGCACAAACTCGTCGAGTCGCTGATCGAACGCGGCTACCGCGTGGTGGGCCCGACGTTGCGCGACAACGCGATTGTGCTTTCCGAACTCGACTCCGCGGCCGATCTTCCACGCGGCTGGGGCGTGGACGTGGGTCCTGGACATTATCGGGTCCGGCGCCGTGACGACAAGGCGGTGTTCGGGCATTCAGCCGGGGCACAGTCGTGGAAGCAGTTCCTGCACCCGGCGCGGTTACGGTTGTGGGCCGGAAGCCGTGATGGAACAGTCCAATCTGAGCCGGAACCACCCCGATATGCGCTGGTCGGCGTGCACGGGTGCGATCTGGCCGCCATCGCGACGCTGGATCGCGTGCTCGGTAACGCCGACTATCCCGACAGCTCCTACGTCGGCCGCCGCCGCAACCTCTTCGTGGTGGCGGTGAACTGCACCGAACCCGGCGGGCTGTGCTTCTGCGCGTCGATGGGTACCGGACCCGCTGTCGGGGCCGGCTACGACCTCGCACTCACTGAACTCCTCGACGACGACGGCGAACCCAGCTACCTGGTAGACGTGGGCTCTCCCGACGGTGCCGAAGTGTTGGCCGAACTGCCGCACCGGGCACCGTCGGAAGACGAAATCGATAGTGCTCGAAGTGAAGTCGAAGCCGCTGCGCATCGCATGGGTCGCCGGATGCCCGAGACGAACCTGCGCAACCTGCTGATCGACGCACGCGAGTCGCCGCAGTGGGATGATGTGGCAGAGCGTTGTTTGACTTGTGGCAACTGCACCATGGTGTGCCCAACCTGCTTTTGTACCAGCACCGAGGATGTCAGCGATCTGACCGGCGACCACGCCGAACGATGGCGAAACTGGGCGTCCTGCTTCGAGTTCGACTTCACCTACGTACACGGCGGCGGTAGCGTCCGACAGTCCGGGGCATCCCGATACCGGCACTGGATCACTCACAAGTTGGGCACCTGGCACGACCAGTTCGGCATGTCAGGCTGCGTGGGCTGCGGACGTTGCATCGCCTGGTGTCCCACCGGAATCGACATCACCGAGGAGATCAACAAGATGGCCGGATCGCCAGAGGCGACCGACGATGACTGAACTTGCCCGCGTCCAGCCTGAGCGGCACTCGCCGATGGCGCCCGTTCCCTACCGGGTGCGCAGTCGCATTGTGGAGAGCCCGGATTCGGCGACGCTGTGCCTTGAGCCGCTCGGCGAGGCACTGCGGGCGCCCGAGCCGGGTGAGTTCATGATGCTCTACGCCTTCGGTGTCGGCGAGGTGGCGATCTCGGTGTCCGGTGACCCGACGGTGACGGACGGCTCCATCACGCACACCGTGCGCTCGGTCGGCGCGGTGAGCCGGGCACTGCACGACTCCCAGCCGGGCAGTGTGATCGGCGTCCGCGGGCCGTTCGGGACAACCTGGGGCCTGTCCGAAGCCCTCGGGCGAGATCTGGTCATGGTCGCTGGTGGCGTGGGTTTGTGCCCATTGCGTCCGGCGATCCTGCAAGCGGTGGCGCAGCGAGCGCGCTACGGCACGCTGACGCTAGTGGTGGGCGCACGCTCTAAGTCCGACTTCGTGTTTGCGGCCCAGCTCAAGAAATGGGCCAACGACCCGCAGATCGACCTGCACCTGATCGTTGACGCCGCGACGCAGGGCTGGACGGGGGAAGTCGGCCTAGTCACCGCCCCACTGCGCCGGCTCACCCTGCAGCCCGACCGCACCACAGCGCTGCTTTGCGGCCCCGAGGCCATGCTGCACTTCGGCGCCGAGGAACTGATCGCCAAAGGCATTGCCGCTCGGGATATTCGAGTATCGCTAGAACGAAACATGCAGTGCGGCATCGGCTTGTGCGGGCACTGTCAGCTGGGTCCGCTACTGCTATGCCGCGATGGGCCCGTCGTGACCTACGACGTCGCCGGCCCGTTGCTGCGGGTGAAGGAGCTGTAGATGAGCCCACCCAAACTGGCAGTATGGAAGTTCGCGTCCTGCGACGGTTGCCAGCTGACACTGCTGGATTGTGAAGACGAATTGCTCACCCTGGCCGGCCAAGTTACTATCGCCAACTTCGCCGAGGCGTCCAGCGCGACGGTGGACGGGCCGTACGACGTGTCGCTGGTCGAAGGCTCCGTCACCACACCGCACGACGAGCAGCGGATCCGCGACATCCGCGCGCAGTCGCGGGTGCTGGTCGCGATCGGCGCATGCGCGACTGCCGGGGGAGTTCAAGCGCTGCGCAACTTCGCTGACGTCGCTGAATTCACTTCGGTGGTCTACGCCCGACCCGACTACATCCAGACCTTGGCGACGTCGACTCCCGCCTCGGCCCACGTCGAGGTCGACTATCAGCTGCACGGCTGCCCGATCGACCGCGGACAATTACTCGACACCCTGTCCGCGCTGTTGATCGGCCGCAAACCCCGACTGCCCGCCAAGACGGTGTGCACCGAATGCAAGATGCGTGGCGTCACCTGCCTGGTCGTCGCCGACGGCACGCCGTGCCTGGGCCCGGTCACCCACGCTGGCTGCGGTGCGCTGTGCCCGAAGCATCATCGCGGTTGCTTCGGCTGTTTCGGGCCGTCTGCGGCGCCGCAGACCGCGACACTGATTCCGTTGTTGCGCCGCGACGGGATGTCCGACGGCGACGTGGATCGGGTGTTCTCGACCTTCAACGTGACCAGTTTTGCCGCCGAACGGCAACCGCGGTGAGCACCCGAACCCTTAATGTCGGCACCCTGGCCCGGGTGGAAGGCGAAGGGGCACTGCACGTCACGGTGAAAGACGGCGCGCTGGAAAGGGTCGAGCTCAACATCTACGAACCGCCGCGGTTCTTCGAAGCATTCCTGCGCGGCCGCGCCTACACCGAACCACCCGACCTGACCGCACGGATCTGTGGAATTTGCCCGGTGGCTTATCAATTCAGCGCATGCAACGCCATCGAAGACGCCTGCGCGGTGACGCTGGACGACGAGCTGGTTGCGCTGCGGCGGTTGTTGTACTGCGGCGAGTGGATGCACAGCCACGTGTTGCACATCTACCTGCTGCACGCGCCGGATTTCCTCGGTTGCCCCGACATCGTCGCCATGTCCCGCCAGCACGCGGCCGCGGTTGAGCGTGGCCTGTCGCTGAAGAAGGCCGGCAACGAGCTGATGGAATTCGTCGGCGGGCGCGCGATACACCCGATCAACGTGCGTGTCGGCGGCTTCTATTCGGTGCCAACCAAAGCCGAACTCGCGCCGATCGCCGAACGGCTGCGCCGCGCCCTCGACGAAGCGCTGGCAACGGTCGAGTGGGTGTCGGGCTTCGAGTTCCCCGAACTCGAGATCGACCACGAGTTCTTGGCGCTCAGCACGCCCGGACGCTACCCGATCGAGAACGGCACCATCGTGCGCAGCGCCGGCAGGCCCTTCCCGGTGGCTGAATTCACCGAGCGGGTAAGGGAAAAGCAAGTGCCGCACTCTTCGGCGCTGCAGGCGACACTGGACGGTGGCCGCCACCTCACCGGGCCGCTGGCTCGCTATTCGCTGAACTCGGCGGTGCTGTCGCCGATCGCCGCTCAGGCCGCAGTTCGCGCCGGACTAACAGGCCAGTGCCGAAACCCATTCCACAGCATCGTTATTCGCTCCGTAGAAGTGGTATACGCGATCGAGGAAGCGTTGCGCATCATCAAGGAATACCAGCGCCCGGCACGCCCGTTCGTCGACGTGGTGGCCCGCGCCGGGGTGGGGCACGGTGTCAGTGAGGCGCCCCGCGGCCTGCTGTATCACCGCTACCGGATTGGTGATGACGGGCTGATCTCTGCGGCGACCATCGTGCCGCCCACCTCGCAGAACCAGGGCGCGATCGAAGCCGACCTGGCCCGCGTCGTGTCGGCCAATCTAGACATCGATGACGCGGCGCTGACCCTATTGTGCGAGAGGGTGATTCGCAGCTACGACCCGTGCATCTCGTGCGCCACCCACTTCTTGACCCTGACGGTGCGCCGCCGGTGACCGCGCGCACCATCGTCGTTGGCCTGGGTAATCGCTTCCGACGCGACGACGCCGTCGGGATCCTGGCCGCCGAGGCGATCGAGAAAATGGCGTTGCCCGATGTTCGGGTGTTCACTGACATTGCCGATCCGATGAGCCTGCTTCAGGTGTGGGCCGGTGCCCGCCTGGCTGTGCTGGTCGACGGCGCCGTGGTGGCGGAGCCGGTTCCGGGTCGCGTGCGCTGCTGTGCGTTGACTGACCTGGCCAGCGACGGGGGATTGAGTTCGCACACCGTCGATCTCGCCCGCACGCACGCGCTTGGCGTCACGCTGGACCGGGTGCCCGACTCGGTCGTGGTCGTCATGGTCGAGGTAGCCGACACCGGGCACGGCACGGAGCTGACTCCGAAGGTGGCGTGTGCGGTGCCGCGTGCGGTCAATCTGGCTGTGCGCGAAATTAATCGACGATCATCGACTACGCGGCGCTAGAAAGATCGCGGCTCGTTGTCTGCGCAGTCTTCACCCGAGCCCGCGCCGGTCGCCAGCCGACGTAGCTCAGATACGCCCCGACCGCCGCCACCAGGATGCTGGCGCCGGTCCACAGCGCACCTATTCCGACGGTGGCGTTGGCGGCGGACATGAATGCGCCGGGGAAGGCTACTAGCAGCAGTCCGCGCATTGCGAGCATCCAGCCCAGTACGGACACGGTGGCTGCCGGCGCTCCCCGCCAATAGGGGTGCAGCGCGACGATCACGATACCGATTAGGAGCACGAAGGTTCCGGTCACCCAGGCCCAGGCTGGGTTGGACTCAAACCCGTCGAGCAGCGCGCGCATCTGCGATCCGCGTGCCACGGTCGTCACACCCACGATCGCGAAGAAGGGGCCGAGCACCCGCGCAAAGGCCTGGGTTCGGGGATGCAGCTGTGTGGTGTTCATGGTGGTACCTCCGGCATCCGGGACTGATAGTCCCATACCTCTATTCGAGCACCGGACCGGGCTGGGCGCGAGGGACTGAAGTCCTTATTATTCGGTGGCGCGCTGCGGGGGCGCGCTCACCGAGGCGTGAAGCGGAACCTGCGGCCGGTGACCAGTTCGGGAAGCACTCGCACGTAATGCGTTTTCGTTGGCGCGGTCCAGGACAGCAGCTGCGCGCGCTCGGCCTCCTCGAGGTCTTCGTCGTCGCGCACCGAGCGCGCGACGCCCTTGACGATCACGCTCCATCCCTCGGCGAGGGTGTACTCGTCGGCCTCGAATACGACGTGGTTGTTGATCGCGGTGCTGATCAGCTTGGTGCCTTCGGCGGTGCGGAAGAGGACGGTTCGGCGTTGCACGGCGAAGTTGACCGGAAAGATCTCCGGCCGCGCGTCGACGCTGGTGACCAGCCGCCCGATCGGCACACTGCTCAACAGATCCCAACATTCGTGCTCTGAGAGGATCGTGACTCCCTCGCCGGACACCGGCATCGGCCCGCCCCTTTCGAGTCGTGGTTTTTCGTCACCGACGACCGTAGTCTGTCCGGCCCACGCAGGCCCAGTGGGCCAGGGGACGGTGACGAAGGACCCTATTGGCCGATGCGCAGGTGGCGGAGCCTAGGGGTTGATCGGCATCGATCGGTGTCACGCGAGGAGTTAGGTAGCCATGTCCCCAGCGGTGTGCCACCCGATGGCCGATGCCCGGCCGATCGTTCCATGGATGCGAAATGGTGTATGAACAAAGCGGTTCCATGCAGTTGACTGACGCGGACGTCGACGCGCTGGCCTGCAAATTTCTGAGCTCGCCGTATGCCGATCAGGCCGTGTACGCGAGTTGGTCGTTGGACAGGCGACTCGAGGGATTTCTGTGTCGCAGGGATCTTTCCCGGCTCGCCGAGGACGGGGATGCCTTCCGGCTCATCCTGGAACGCGTCATGTCCTACATCGGGTTGGGGTATCAAACCTCGGCATCCGGTTGCCCCGTGCGCGAAATCGACGAAGGGCTCAAAGAGCAGGGACTTCCGTCTCTTGCTGTGGTCAAACAGGATCGGTCGAATGGACAGCGTCATAACGGCGACTTCGAGATCTAGGAGGCGCAAATGAGCACCCTCCGCACACTGATGATCAGGACTGACAAACCATGACCAGCGCAGCGTCGGACTCCCCGAGGCGCGTTTTCCGTGACCGCCGCGAGGCCGGCAAAGTGCTGGCTGGGCTGTTGAGCGCGTACCGTGACCGTCCCGACGTGCTGGTACTCGGCCTGGCCCGCGGCGGTGTGCCCGTCGCGTGGGAGGTGGCGGCGGGACTGCACGTTCCGCTGGACGCGTTCATCGTCCGAAAGCTGGGTGCACCGGGCCACGAAGAGTTCGCCGTCGGAGCTTTGGCGAGCGGTGGCCGCGTTGTGATCAACGACGACATGGTGCGGGCTCTGCGGATCACCCCCCAACAGCTGCGTGACGTCGCCGACCGTGAAGGCCGCGAGCTGGCTCGCCGCGAAGCGGCCTATCGGGACGGCCGTCTGCCGGTAGCGGTGGCGGGCAAGACCGTGCTACTCGTCGACGACGGATTGGCCACTGGTGCAAGCATGTTCGCGGCTGTGCAGGCATTGCGTGAGGCCGAGCCGGCCGAGCTGGTTATTGCAGTGCCGGCCGCTCCGGAATCAACGTGCGCAGAGTTCGCCGCCGTGGTCGACGACGTGGTATGCGCATCGATGCCTACCCCGTTCATGGCGGTAGGGGAGTCGTATTGGGACTTCAGCCAGGTCAGTGACGAGGAGGTTCGCCGACTGCTCGCTACCCCGACTACCGGTATCCCGGTGATCAGGCCTTCGACGCCGACGCCCGCGGAGGTACTCAATGTTGCGGCGATCAATTCGCCCCAGGGCATTCCGCCGAGCGACGTGCTGGAGGCGATCGTTGGCGACGCGCGAGTGGTGCTGATCGGGGAGAGTTCGCACGGCACACACGAGTTTTACGAGGCGCGCGCCGAGATCACCAAATGGTTGATCGAGGAGAAGGGGTTCATCGGGGTCGCCGCCGAGGCGGACTGGCCGGACGCTTACCGGGTCAATCGTTACGTCCGCAGCCTGGGTGAGGACGCCGACGCCGAGCAGGCGCTGCGCGGATTCGAGCGCTTCCCCGGCTGGATGTGGCGCAACACCGTGGTTCGCGACTTCGCCGAGTGGCTGCGCGGACACAACGAGCGGCAAACGTCAGTGGGCGGGCGCCAGGCCGGTTTCTATGGGCTGGATCTGTACAGCCTGCATCGGTCGATGGGCGAAGTGGTCACCTACCTCGAGAAGGTCGACCCGGCCGCGGCGGCCCGGGCGCGGAACCGCTACGCCTGCTTCGACCACAACAGCGCCGACGACGGCCAGGCGTACGGTTTTGCGGCCGCGTTCGGCGCCGGCCCTAGCTGCGAACACGAGGTGATCGAACAGCTGGTGGAGCTACAGCGAAACGCGTTCGCGTACCTGAGCAGCGACGGACCGCTGGCACAGGACGAGCTGTTCTATGCCCAGCAGAATGCGCAGACGGTGCGCAACGCCGAGGAGTACTACCGCGCGATGTTCAGCGGACGGGTTACTTCCTGGAACCTGCGCGACCAGCACATGGCGCAGACCCTCGAGGCGCTGCTTATGCACCTGGATCGGGATCGCGACTCGCCCTCTGCCCGAATTGCGGTGTGGGCGCACAACTCTCACGTCGGCGATGCGACGGCGACCGAGGTCTGGGCCGATGGGCAGCTTACGCTCGGGCAGCTGGTGCGTCAGCGCTACGGCGACGAGGCGCGGCTGATTGGGTTGAGCACCTACTCGGGCACGGTGACCGCGGCCAGCGAGTGGGGCGGCGTCGCCGAGCGCAAGGTGGTTCGGCCGGCGCTGGTGGGCAGCGTCGAAGGGCTGTTCCACGAGACCGGGCGGCAGGCGTTCCTGGTGTCCGCGCTCGTGGACCAGCGGGCCGCGGCACCACTGGCTGACGTGCGGCTCGGCCGCGCCATCGGAGTGATTTATCAGCCGGCCACCGAGCGGCAGAGCCACTATTTCCACGTGCGACCGCTCGGTCAGTTCGACGCGATGATCCATATCGATCACACCCGCGCGCTGGAACCACTCGAGCGCACCAGCCGGTGGATAGCGGGCGAGACACCGGAAACCTATCCGAGCGGCCTGTAAGCCGAGGCGGAATCCTGCCCGCACGCGAACAAGACGACGAGTAACTTCACCTAAGCCAGCCGAGAACGGGCAGGGTCAACGAATATGGTTAGTCCGGCCGGGCCGCTCGCAGGATTGCCGCGGATCGTCACGCTGACGATGAATCCGGCGCTCGACGTCACCACAGCGGTGGGGGTGGTGCGGGCGACCGAGAAACTACGCTGCAGCTCTACCCGCTACGACCCGGGCGGTGGGGGCGTCAACGTCGCCCGGATCGCCAGTGTTCTGGGTGGTTCGGTATTCGCGGTGTTCCCCGCGGGCGGATCGACCGGTGGCCTGCTGACGAAACTGCTCAGCGACGAGGACGTGTCCTTCGCCGAGATTCCGATCAACGCCGCCACCCGGGAGAGCTTCACCGTCAACGAAACCAGCACTGGCCGCCAATACCGGTTTGTCCTTCCCGGACCCCTGTTGAGTGACCGGGAACAGGCCAGATGTCTGCAGGAGCTGCGAATGGCGGCTCGCTCGGCGCAGTTCGTGGTGGCCAGCGGCAGCTTGCCCCCCGGTGTGCCCGACGACTTCTACGACAGGGTCGCCGAGCTGTGCCGCGCCGTGGGTGCGTTGCTGATTCTGGATACATCGGGTGCGGCCCTCGGGTGCGTCACATCCGGTGTGTACCTGCTGAAGGTGAGCGTGCGTGAACTACGGGAATGCGTCGGACGTGAATTGCTCACCGAGGCAGACCAATTGGAAGCTGCGCAGGAGCTCATCACCTTCGGGCGAGCCCAGGTCGTGGTGGTGTCGCTAGGCTCGCACGGGGCGCTGCTCGCGACGGCAGACGCCGGCCTGCGATTTCCGGCCGTTCCGATGGACGGGGGTAGCGGGGTCGGGGCCGGTGACGCGATGGTCGCCGGGATCACGGTGGGTTTGAGCCGGGGCTGGACGCTGCCCGAGGCGATCCGGCTCGGCATCGCCGCGGGCGCCGCGATGCTGTTGACCCCGGGTACAGCGGCCTGCTCGGCCGCGGACGTGAACAGTTTGCTCGAACTGGCCGCACAGCCTCTCGACGTCACACGTGCGGGCACTGCAGGTGAGGCCGAACGGCCCCTGCCTAAATGACCGTGCACCCCCTAGCCTGGGAAGCGCAGCAATCGTAAGCAGGAGCCAATATGAACCCACTCAACGCCAAGTCGGTGACCGTGGGCGTCAACGGTTCACAAGCCGCGGTCAACGCGGCGAAGTGGGCGATCGACGAGGCCGTCAGCCGCCAGGTGCCGCTTCGGCTGGTGTACGTGATCGCAGCCAACGGACTCACAGCCTCCGACTGGGACCTTGAGCGTGCCGAAACGGCGCTTTCGCAGGCGGAGTGCGCCGTGCAGAGCGCAGCACGCGAGGAAGGTACGTTCGTCGAGGTTGACACGGTGGTGTTGTCCGGCGACCCCGCCCAGGTTCTGGTCGACGAATCTCAAGATACGGCCCTGGTCTGCGTGGGCACCGCCCGGCGCGGCTGGGCGACCGACGGATCTCTGGGGCCGACTGCCGCCGCATTGGTGGCTGGTGCGCACTGCCCGGTGGCGGTCATCCGCACCAACTACGACGGTTCCCCGACTCGCCTCGGAGTGATCGCGGTGGTGCTGAACGACGAAGCCGACAACGACGAAGTCGTGCGAGCGGCAATGGAGGAAGGCCGACGCCGGCACGCGATGGTGCGTCAGATCGACCGTCGCGTGGACAGCTGGGTCCGCCGCTATCCTGACGTTCCTGTTCAGGTGGTCGCCGCGGGCACTGGTCACGAATTGGCCGGAAAGCATGGCGGTGCAATAGATCTCGCGGTTATCGGAGAGGCGGACGCGGACACGCTGCCGGGCCTGGCCACGCCGAACTGCCATCCGATCCTAGGCTATCCGGACTGCTCGGTGCTGCTGGTGCGGCACTGACCCGTCTGGCGCCACTCGCGGGATTAGCGGTTGCCCCTCAGGTGACCTCGATGGTCTGCCCTGGAGCCAGCCGGTGTACCTGCCCACGGCATTCGACGTCGATCGAACCGTGACCCCCAACTTCCGCGGTCAGACTCGCACTTCGACCGCTGACCCGAAGATGAAGGCGTTGACCGCGATACACGAACGGGAACTCGATGGGCCCCATGCCGCCGGGCCAGTGCGGCCCCAGCACCAGGCGGTCGTCGCGGGTCTCCAGTCCGGTGAAACACCGCTGCAGGAGATCCACGCTGCCCGCCATTGCCGCCAGATGGATCCCTTCGGCGGTGGTGCCGCCCTGGATGTCGGCGACGTCGGAGTCGAGGACCTCGTCGAAATACTCCAGCGCATTGTCCCGGTTTGAACGAGCCAGCACCCAGGAATGCACGACAGCACTAAGCGTCGATCCATGCGAGGTTCGGCCCAGGTAGTAGTCGATCGTCCGCGGGATTTGCGCAGGAGTGAAGTGGTAATCGAGCCGCCCGAACAAGCCAAGCAACTCCTCGGTGGAGAGCAGATAGAACAGCATCAGCACGTCGGCCTGCTTGGACGCCTTGTATCGGTTGACACTGTCGTTTTCGGCTTCAAGGATTCGGTCGAGACGCTGAATGTTGCCGTACTGCAGCCGATATCCTTCCCAGTCCAGCTCGGCGAGTTCCGAATACCCCTCGAACTGGCTAATCACCCCGTCGTGGAAGGGTACGAACATGCGCCGACTCACATGCGTCCATCTGGTGAGTTCGGCTGTCGTCAAACCGATTCGGGCGGTCAGATCGAGTCGCTCCCGCAGCGGAAGCAGCTCCAGGGCTGCCATCGCCTGCGTGATCACCCACACCGCCATCACGTTCGAGTAGGCGTTGTTATCGATGCCGTCGTACTCGTGGCCCGGATAGCCGGAATGGAATTCGTCGGGGCCGATGACGCCACGGATCACGTAGCGGCCGCGCTCGTTGTCGAAAATAGCCAGGCTTACCCAGAATCGCGCGATCTCGACCAGCATTTCGGCGCCATAGTCGATGAGGTACTGGCGATCACCGGTCACCTGGTAGTGCTGCCAGGTCTTGTATGCGACGGCCAGACCGACATGGTGTGCTCGTGCGCTCGGATCCGGGTTCCAGCGACCGGATTTGGGATTGAGATGAAGTTCCTGACTTGCCTCGCGCCCGTCGCTGCCCGATTGCCACGGAAACATTGCGCCGAGGTGGCCAGCGCGGCGAGCGGCGCTTCGGGCTTCGGGCAGTCGCCGGTACCAGTACAACAACAGGGAGCGGGTGACGTTCGGCATCCGCAGGCTCAGCACCGGGGCCACGAACAGCGCGTCCCAGAAAATATGCCCCCGGTAGGCCTCACCGTGCAGCCCACGGGCGGGAACGCCGGCGTCGAGTTCGGCGGTGTGCGGCGAAAGGGTTTGCAGCAGATGCACCAGGTGCAGGCGCAGAATCCGCAATGCCTTTGCGCCGTCGTTCAATCCGACGCTGCACTGCTCCCACAGGCGAGCCCAGGCGCGTGCGTGCTGGCGGTGCAGGTGATCGTAGCGCTCGGCTTCCTCAAGGCATCGCCAGGCCGTCCGGGCCGGCTCAGAAATCGCGGAGTCGCGACCGGTGAACACGGTGGCGACCTTTTCCAGGCTGATCGCTTCACCCTCCGCGATGGCCATTTCGATGCGGTGGCCGCCGCGCTGGTCCTCACACACCGCCGAATACTGAGCCGCGGCGGGCGCAGCGTCCCGCCACACCGTGTTGCGCGCCGCGACCGCGATCGGGATCTGCGATTGAGAGGTGAGCGTTCGTAGCATTACGCAGTCGGGCGCCGGGTGCTCTATCGCGGTGCCGGTGAGGTGGGTGCTCGACAGGGCCTGATACCGCTCGACCATGGTGTTCTGTACCGATCCATCCACCAATGATTGGAATTCCACTGTCCCGGACCAGTTTTCAGCCCTAAGTGTGGTGCGCATCGCCACCACGTGCGGCTGGTGCATCGACGCGAACCGCTGCTGGGTCATCGTGGTGGTCCGTCCCGCGCTGTCCCGGTAGCGAAGTTCGCGCGTCAGCGTGGCATCCCTGAGGTCCAATTTCTGCCGGTACGCCAACAATTCGGCGTCATCGACGCTAAACCACGCCCCGCCGTCGATACGGAACGTCAAAGACAACCAATTGGGGAGGTTGACCAAACTCTCGTTTTCGATGGTCCGGCCCGCGATCTGGTCTGTCAGCGAATTGTAGATGCCGGCGGCGTAGGTTCCCGCGTAGTGCGCGGGCGAAGCGGTAGCCTCCGGTGCGCAACCCCGGGTAGCGAGATATCCGTTGCCGACGGTACACAAGGTCTCCCGTAGCCGCTCGCTGTCCGGGTCGTAGTCGTGGTAGGTGAGCTCCCACGCCTCGTCCGGCTTCATCAGGTCACCGTGCAAATCGGCGGCCAGCCGGCGCAGCAGTTCGACCACCGAGGCGGTGCCGTCGAGCCGAAACGAGGCTGCGGAAGTCATGGCTTGGCCATCGCCGTCCCCTCGAACGACGATGGCCAAGCCGCCGAACCGGACGGCGTCGAAAGCGTCCTCGTCGGGCAGGCCGCGCCCGATGAAGATGGGCAACACGGTCTCAGCATCGCCGGCGCCGGACCCCAGCGCGGCCAGGTCGAGCACCCATTGCACTGTTTTTCCCCTGTGCCATCGTGTATTTCGGCGGAGCTGCGCCGGCTCATCGTCGAGATCTGTGCGTGCGAGACCACGGCAGGCATTGTCCGGGACGATCACTCGCTGGCCCCGACCGTCGACGAACCACAAACCTTCGCCTTTGAGGTGCTCGCGAACCTCGTCAAGGTCACGGTCGCAAAGGACGACGACTTGACATTGGCTAGCCAGTTCTGCCAGCGCGGCGCCGGACTCATCTTCGGTCGGAGAACCCGCACGGGATTTCCCTATCCCGGTATCCAGAGTCGTGTCGAAGTCGACGAACACCGTCGGGCGCCGGCAGGTGATGAGTTCCTTTAGCTGGCTGTAGGACAGCAACGCATCCGGTAACGCAGACACGGCGACGCCGCCCGCCTGCACCGAGATCTCGGCGAGGTCGGCAACCATCGCATCCGCACCGTCCGGCGGCACCAGAACCGTGCCCGGCCGGTCGCCGTCGATTCCGACCAGCAGTGCGAAGGTGGCTGCGGCGCCGATGGAGGCCGTTTCCAGGTTCCACGCGACGACCACACATCGCCGCGGCGGAATGCCCAGGCGCAGAACCGATTCGGTCAACGCGGTAAACAGCGGCCGGGCGCCGGATTGGTCTGTCGTGAGAGCATCATCGAACAGCTCGCGTAGGCCCACCGCGTCCAGCGCGCGTGCGTAGTCGGCTCTACCAGAGTAGGCGAGCGTGGTGATGCCCACCTCGCGCAGCCGCCGCAGCAGCGCGACCGTGGAATCCCAGGCACGGACCAAGCCGTCCTCGGTGAGGACCGCGTCGAGTTCCAGAAGCACCGCGTCGTGGTAGCGCCTGTCGATGACTGCCGGCCATTCGCTCACGCCGGAAACGATTCCAACATCACCAGTCCCGATCAAGCCATCGGATCCAACCAAGGCCTCACGTCCATCCGGTTGAGGACTAAAGCCCCACGACCCCTGGCGGTTCGGTCAATAGCGTCATGGATGTCGAAGGAGAAGCAGATGTCAACCTCACCCAAGCAACACGGCATCGTCGTCGGGGTGGACGGGTCTGCCGAGTCGTGTGCTGCTGTTAGGTGGGCAGCGCGCGAGGCCGCGATGCGGAACCTCCCGCTGACCGTGGTGCACATGCTCAATGCCTTCGTGCCGACGTTCCCGCAGGTACCGCTGCCCACCGGAGTCGCCGTGTGGCAGGAGGAAGACGCCACGCGGGTCCTCGAGGACGCCGTCAAGCTCGCACAGGAAGAGGTGGACGGTGACCGCGACATCTCCATTGCAATGGATTTGAGGTGCGCGCCGCCGATGCCGACACTGATCGACATGTCCCAGGACGCGGAAATGATGGTGGTCGGGAGTCACGGCCGGGGCGCTGTCGGACGAACCGTGCTCGGTTCGGTCAGCTCCGGTGTGCTACACGGCGCGGCCTGTCCCGTCGCCGTCATCCGCGACTACGACCAGCAGGCGGCTCATGAGTTACAACACGTCGCAGCGCCGGTGCTGGTAGGTATCGACGGGTCACCGGTATCAGAGCTGGCGACGGAGATCGCCTTCGACGAGGCGTCGTACCGCGGAGTCGATCTGGTGGCGCTACACGCGTGGAGCGACGTGGACGCGGCCGACTTGCCAGGGCTGGACTGGCCCGTGATGAGCTCTGCGGTGGAAGAAGTGCTGGCCGAGCGCCTGGCGGGCTGGCAGGAACGATATCCCGACGTCAGCGTCCATCGCGTCATTAGTGGCGGCCGGCCGGCCCAGGCGCTGATCGACCGGGCCCACACCGCCCAGCTGGTGGTGTTGGGCAGCCACGGCAGAGGGGGTCTGAAACGAATGCTGCTAGGTTCGGTCAGCAACGCCGTCGTCCACTCTATCCGCACGCCGACCATCGTCGCGCGGCCGGCCTAGGACGTAGTACGCCATGACGGTTGCGATCACCGGCGAGAGACTGGCAGAGTCGGCAAAGATGGCTGCACTGCCCTTCATCGAACTCCACGAAACCCACACGGGTGTGGTGGTTCTGGCCGGCGACCGAGCGTACAAGGCCAAGAAGCCGGTGCTGACCGACTTCCTGGATTTCCGGACCACCGAGCAGCGTGAGCATGCTTGCCGGCGGGAAGTCGAACTGAACAGTCGCCTGTCCCCGCACAGCTACCTCGGGATCGCGCGGCTGTCCGATCCGGCCGGCGGTCCCGACGAACCGGTCATCGTCATGCGGCGATACGGCGACGACGACCGCTTGGCGACCAAGGTCACGCGCGGAGAAAACATCGAATCGATACTCGACACGATCGCCCGGGTGCTGGCCCGCTTCCACGAGCGTGCCGAGCGCGGGCCGGCGATCAGTGCTCAAGGGGGAGTCGCGGCGATCGACCGGCGTTGGTCCGACAACATCACCGAACTTAAACGCTTTGCCTCCGAGCATGATTCACCAATACTGCCTGAGTCAGTGGATCGGGTGGGGCAGCTGGCCGAACAATACCTCGCCGGCCGCACCGCGCTGATCGACCGCCGGGTCGACGAAGCCGCCATAATCGACGGGCACGGCGATCTGCTGGCCGCCGACATCTTCTGGACCGGCGGCCAACCGGAGATCTTGGACTGCCTGGAGTTCGACGACCAACTGCGCTACGTCGACAGAATCGACGACGCCGCATTTCTGGCGATGGACCTGGAGTTCTTGGGCCGTAAAGATCTTGGGGATTATTTCTTGAACTGCTACCGGTCTTATGCCGCAGACACCGCGCCGCCGTCGCTGCGGGATTTCTACATCGCCTACCGTGCCGGGGTTCGCGCCAAGGTCGACTGCGTGCGTCTCACGCAGGGCCACCGGGCATCCGGCGCCGACGCGGCCCGCCACCTCGCGATAGCAGCGGAACACCTGCGTGACGGCGCGGTCCGGTTGGCCCTGGTGGGCGGGAACCCGGGCACCGGGAAGTCGACGGTGGCACGCAACCTTGCCCAGGGCGTCGGAGCGCGGGTCATCTCCACCGACGACGTGCGCCGCGAGCTGCGCGAGTCGGGTGCGATCACCGGCGAGTCGGGGATTCTGAACGAAGGCCTGTACAGCCCGGACAATATTGCGGTCGTCTACACCGAGGCGATGCGCCGCGCGCACAACCTGCTGAGCCACGGGCAGTCGGTGATCCTGGACGGCACCTGGGGCAACCCACAGTATCGGGCCGCCGCCAATGCACTCGCCAGGCAGACGCATTCGGTATTGGTCGAAATCGTTTGCAGCGCAGCGGTGGACGTTGCCGCCGAACGCATCCAGACCAGGCAGCCGGGCACATCGGAAGTGACCGCGCCGATCGCGGGTGCGATGGCGGCACGCCGCAACGGTTGGGGCACGGCGCACATCGTGGACACCTCGGGAACGGTGGAGCGGGCACGCCAGGCGGCTCAAGAAGTTTGGCACCAAGCGGTCTAGAGATCGCGGTGATCCGGGTTCAGGAGGAGAGGAAAATGTCAACAAGCACCGGTTTGGCCAGCTACGTCGCCGACATCGCGGCGCTGTCCTTGGACAACGCCGAGGAGGCCGGCGGCAAGGGCGCCAACATGGGCGAGCTGGTAGCCGCTGGCCTGCCGGTCCCACCCGGTTTCGTGCTGTTGCGCGACAGCTATCAGGCCTCGATGCGGGCCGGCGGGGTGGACGCGGAACTTGGCGCGCTGCACCGCGAGGCGCTGGACCAGGTGGACAACGGCACCCGCCTAGCCGAGCTGTGCCAGCGGATGCAGAGTCTGGTCACCAAGGCGGGTGTCACCGATGAGGTGCGGGAACGGCTAGTCGCCGCCTACCGCGCGCTCGGATCTAATTGCGTTGTCGCCGTGCGGTCTTCGGCAACCGGTGAAGACGGTAAGGACGCTTCGTTCGCCGGCATGAACAAGACCTTGACGAATGTGACCGGCGAGGAGGCGCTGGTCGATGCCGTCATCCGCTGCTGGGCTTCGCTATTCAGCCCCCGGGTGATCAGCTACCGCGCCAGTCGGGGCTTCCTCGCCGACCCCGCGATGGCGGTCGTCGTTCAGCAGATGGTGGCCTCGGAAAAGTCTGGTGTCGGGTTCACCAGCGACCCCAGCACCGGGGAGCGGGGCCACGTGGTGATCGAGGGCGCCCTGGGGCTCGGCGAGGTAGTGGTGTCCGGCAAGGTGCAGCCGGACACCTACGTCGTCGACAAGGAGACCTTGGAGGTTCTCGACGTCAAGATCGGCCACCAGGACTTCAAGATTGAACGTGGCCCCGACGGCAACGATGCGATCGTGCAATTGGGCGATGCGCAGGCCGACGCGCGTGTCCTGGACGACGACGAGTTGCGCGGCGTCGCGAAGTTGGCCATCGCCACCGAGAAGCATCACGGTTGCCCGCAGGATGTCGAATGGGCGATCGCGGACGGCAAGACCTGGCTGGTGCAGTGCCGGCCCATCACCACACTGGGTGACGAGAATGACCCGAAAACCGGTGTGCTGGTGCGTGGACTGGCCGCGGCGCCCGGCTCCGCATCAGGCAAGGTCCGGGTACTGCGTACCCCACAGGAGGGAAACCGGCTGCTCGACAACGAGATCCTGGTCGCGCCGATGACCAACCCCGACTGGTTGCCGGCCATCCGTCGCGCTGCCGCCCTGGTGACCGAGACCGGCGGCATGACCTGTCACGCCGCCATCGTGGCGCGTGAACTCAGAGTGCCTTGCGTGGTCGGCGCCCGTAAGGCGACTACGGTGCTGCACGACGGCCAGACGGTCACCGTCGACGGCAGCAGCGGTGACGTTAGCGCCGGGGCCGCCGCTACACCTCAGGCGCACGCGGTGAGGGCTGAACAGCCCCCGGTGTCGGTGGCCAGCACCGAAACCACCGGAACGAAGATCTACGTCAACCTGGCCATCCCGGACACCGCCGAAGCCGTTGCCGCCCAGGACGTCGATGGCGTCGGCCTGCTGCGGGCCGAATTCCTGCTGACCCAGGCGCTTTCCGGGCGGCATCCGCGCGATCTGATCGCCCACGGCGAGCAGGCCCAGCTCGTCGATGCAATGGTCGCATCCATTGGCCGCATCGCGGCAGCGTTCGGGCATCGCCCGGTTGTCTACCGCGCCACCGATTTCCGCAGCAATGAGTTTCGCGGGCTGCGCGGCGGCGAGGAATACGAACCGGTGGAACACAATCCGATGATCGGATACCGCGGGTGTTACCGCTACGTCAAGGACCCCGACCTGTTCGCACTGGAGCTCCAGGCGCTGGCACGGGTCCGCGAGCAGCATCCCAACGTGCACCTGATGATCCCGTTCGTGCGGACCAAATGGGAGCTGGAAGCGTGCCTGGCGTTGGTGGACGCCAGCCCGCTGGGTGCGCAACGGGGACTGCACCGGTGGGTGATGGCCGAGGTGCCGTCGGTGACCTTCTGGCTGCCGGAATACATCGGCCTGGGTGTCGACGGGGTTTCCATCGGAAGCAACGACCTGACGCAGTTGGTGCTCGGCGTCGACCGTGACTCGGACATCTGCGCTGAGCTGTTCGACGAATCCGACGGCGCCGTCCTCGACGCCATTGGTCGTGTGGTGGCCACCGCGCGTAAGCACGGCATCACATCGTCGCTGTGCGGTCAGGCACCCTCGACCAACCCCGCGTTTGCCGAGCACCTGGTTCGAATGGGAATCACGTCGGTGTCGGTCAACCCGGACGCGGCCGCGGCGACGCGGCACACAGTTGCTGCCGCCGAGCGCCGGCTACTGCTGGAATCGGCGCGGGCAGGCGGCTGACATGTCTGCGGCAGTACCCGATCGTGGGGTCATCGAGTATGCGGTAGGGCTGGCCAGCCGGGCACCCTCGCTGCACAACAGCCAGCCCTGGCGTTGGGTGGGCCGTGCTGAGACGTTGGAGTTATGGGCCGATCCGCGGATGGCGATGCCCGGAACCGATCACAGCGGGCGCGAACTGACATTGAGCTGCGGGGCGGCCCTCGACCACCTTCGGGTCGCCCTGGCGGCCGTCGGCTGGCACACCCGCACCGAGCGGCTGGCCGACCCGCATGAGCCCGAGCTGCTGGCGACCCTGACGTTCGATCCTGCGGCGTCGCCCTCACTACCCGCTCAGCGCCTGGCGGAGGCCATCGGGCGGCGTCGCACCGACCGGTTGCCCTATGCCGCGCCCACTCCTTGGCGGCCACTGGCCGCAGCCCTGTGCGACCTGGTGGTGCCATACCAGGTGTGCTTGGATGTGATCGCCGACGACCAGCGCCCCCGGTTGGCCGAGGTCTCCCGTCTCACTGAAACCCTGCGTCGCTACGACACCACCTATCTAACCGAATTACGTTGGTGGACATCTCCGTTCGACTCCGACAGCACCCGGGTGCCGGACAGTTCGCTGGTGTCCACGGCGGAGGCCGCCCGGGTCGACATCGCGCGCGCGTTCCCGCCGGCCGGTGGCGGCCACCGTCGTTCCGGGATCGACCACGACCACTCCAAGATCCTGGCGCTGTCGACGGCCGGGGATGACACCATGGACGTGTTGCGTTGCGGGGAAGCGCTTTCGGCGGTGTTGCTCGAATGCACCGCGTCCGGCCTGGCAACCTGCACACTGACGCATCTGACCGAACTGGAGCAAAGCCGCGACATCATCGCCGAGATGACCGGCAGCCACGCCCGGCCGCAATTGCTGATCCGCGTGGGCAAGTCGCCGGCGCACGAACAACACGCCGAAGCCACCGCCCGCCGCCCGGTCGCCGACATCCTCGAATTCGCCGAATGAAACCTCGCAGAAATCGCGGGCAGGAGGTACCTCCGATGACTAAACACTGGCTGGTGATGGAACCCGACGGGCGGGGCGCACCGGCACCCCACGTCGCCCGAGTGGCCGGCGCCGGCCGGTATCTTCCCGAAACCCGGCTCACCACTGCCGATTTGATGGCCAGGACCAGCCATCACACTCACATCGATCTTGAGCGGCTGACCGGCATCCGCGAACGCCGAGTCGCAACCGGCGACGAGGACTCTTACAACTTGGCGCTGTCGGCCGCCCTGAACTGCCTGGGCACGGCGCAACAGGACCCGGCTTCTCTCGACGTGGTAATCAGTTGCAGTATCACGAAGTTCCAGGGCGGCCTCACCCAGTGGCTGGAACCGACGATGAGTGGCGCGATCGCCCGCGGGATCGGCGCGCACTGCGCGATGACCTTCGACGTATCCAACGCGTGCGCCGGAATGCTTACCGGCGTAACGATTCTGAACAACTGGATCCGCCAGGGCTTCGTCGAGCGGGGGCTGGTAGTCAGTGGCGAGTACATCTCGCAACTTAGCGATAACGCCGCGCGCCATATTCGCAACATCATGAGCAAGGAGTTAGCTTGCCTGACTCTAGGCGATGCCGGCGCCGCGCTGCTGCTGGAACGGGCACCGGCCGGTTCGGCGGGAATCGCGCTCGCCGGATTCACCACCGTCGCCGACTACAGCCGACTGTGCCTGGCCTATCCGCAAGGCCGCGATCCGGGTGCGCGCATGTTCACCAACTCCCGCGGAATCCAGAAGGCCGCGATCTCCAACACGCCGCTGTTGCTGCACGAAGTTCTTGATGCCGTCGGTATTTCGGTTCATGACATCGACCACGTGATCACGCATCAGACTTCGGCCCGGGCGATCCGCAAAGGGATGACGCGCTTAACCGAGGAATTCGGCGAGAGCCCACGACACGACGCTGTGATTACTGTCGACCGGTACGGCAACACGGCGTCGACGACGCACACAGTGGCCCTCGTGGAGGAACTCGAAGCGGGGCACATCGCCCCGGGGGAGCGGATCGCATTGCTGTCGTTGGCTTCCGGACTGGAGATCGGTGTGGTGTTGGTGACTTTGGACGAGGATCTGGTGAAGCGCTATGGGCACAGTGATTGATCGCGTCGACATCGCCCGGCCCCGACTGCGCGGTCGGCACAGCTCGTTGCATCTCGCCGTGGCGGCGGCCAACAGTTGCCTGCGCCATGCCGGATGCGATCCCGCCGAGCTGGACCTGGTGGTCAACGCCGGGATCTACCGCGACCGCAACCTGGGCGAACCCGCGCTTGCCGCGCTGATCCAGGACGACATCGGCGCCAACCCGGAAGACCCGCACGCCGGCGCCCACGGAACCTTCTCCTTCGACATCGCCAACGGTTCCTGCGGAGTGCTGACCGCGCTACAGATCGTGGATGGTTTCCTGCGCAGCCGGGCCATCGAGCGTGCCCTGGTGGTGGCCAGCGACGCCGACCCCGGTCACGGGATGAGTGAGCGTTTTCCGTTCTCGCCGACCGGCGCCGCCCTGTTGTGCGGCTGGCGAGACGACGTATACGGCTTGGGCCCGGCCTCCTGGGTGAATGCGGACGACGTGCCCGATCAGGCCGAATCATTTGCTGCCACAGTCGGATTTGCCGACGGCCGCAATGTGCTGCGCTTTGGGCAATCACCGGAGATGGACGAGCATTTCGCCGGGGCCGCCGCGCAGGCGGCGCGGGACTGCCTTACCGCCGAGTCGCTGGGGCTCACTGAACTGGACCGGATTGTCGCTGCGCCCGCGCGGCCCGGCTTCCGCACGGCGCTGGCCAAACACCTCGCGGTCCCGGTGGACATGATCGCCGTGGCCGGGGATCACCGCATGCACACCGCTGCCCTGGCAGCGGCCTACGACGAACTGCTGCCACATCTTTGGCCCGGAGCGCGGGTCCTGTTCGTCGCCGCCGGCGCGGGCGTGACCGCGGGCGCCGCCCTTTACCGCCGGCCGCCGGATGTCGCAGACGTGGCTGACGTTCACCTAACGTGCGGCTCATATTCATCGAGTTGAGGACCAAAGCCCCACGACCGAGGTTCGCTCGCGCAATAGCGTTTTCGGTGTCAAGGGTGATCCAGAAAGGATCGATGATGAACACATCTGTGCAGGGTCGCGGTCTGGTGGTTGGAGTCGACGGCTCCGCTCCGTCGAACGCTGCAGTCGCTTGGGCGGCGCGGGAGGCGTCTTTGCGTAACGTGCCGTTGCGGCTGGTCCACATGTTCAAGAGCTACGTGGCGACCTTCCCGCAAATACCCATGGCCGGTGGAGCGGCGATCTGGCAGGAGGACGACGGACGTCTGATCCTCGAGGACGCTGTCAAGCTGGCCAAAGAGTCGGCGGCCAGCCCGATTGAGATCACTCACGCGGTCAAGGTCTCACCGCCGGTCCCGACTCTGGTGGAACTGTCCGACGACGCGGATCTGGTGGTTGTCGGCAGTAACGGGCGCGGCTTGGTCGGCAGGGTTTTGCTGGGTTCAGTGAGTTCGGGTGTATTGCGAAGCGCGCGTTGTCCTGTCGCGGTTGTGCGCGACGACGCCCCCGCAGTCGGCCAGGACGCGCCGGTGGTGGTGGGCATCGACGGGTCCGAAGCTTCTGAGCTGGCCACCGCGATCGCGTTCGACGAAGCTTCGCGCCACGGCGTCGATCTGAAGGCGGTGCACGCATGGAGTGATGCTGAGGTGCTTGATTTCACCGGCATCGACTGGGACGCACTGCAAACCGAAGCGGAACAGATCCTGGCCGAGCGGCTGGCCGGGTGGCAGGAACGCTACCCCGATGTCACCGTGCATCGAATCGTGGTGCGGGACCGGCCGGCGCGCGAGCTGATCGAGCAGGCGAAGTCGGCTCAATTGCTGGTGGTCGGCAGTCACGGCCGCGGGGCGATTGGCAAACTGCTGGGCTCGGTCAGCAATGCCGTCGTGCACTCCGTGCACACGCCGATCATCGTGGCGCGGCCGTCGTAGTTCTGCCGGTCAGGATGCCCATGCCGCGGGCGGCCGATGCTCGACGGCGGTGGCGGTCAGCACCGTGCCCCAGGCCCGGGCGGCGCCCCGCCGCATCGCGTCGGGGTCGCCGGTGGTGTGAAATCGGCGGATAGCCGGGTCGGTCTGACGCAGATGCGGATACCGCGCCGCGACGGCCGCGGCCAGCTGCGCGGCTGGGTCGATCAGCCGGGAGTGCGGCAGCGCCGCCGCGAACCAGCGCGCGGCGGCCGGGTAGTGGGTGCATGCCAGCACTAGCGCGTCGACGTTTCGCAGCGGTGCGACGATGCGGGCCAGGTCGGCCTGGAACCGGGGCGAGCCGGTGCGGCCGGCCTCGATATGCGCCGACAGCGGCTGCGCGACCCGGCAGACCATCGTCCGGCCCGGCCGGTCCAGCCCGCGCCGGTAGAGACCGGCAGCGATGGTGCGACGCCCACCGACCACTCCGACACGGGCAGCGTCGCCGGGAACCGACGCGATGCCGTGGGCGATGATGCCCTCAACGGGAATAGGGGTATGCAGCCGGCCCGCCACCGTGCTGGCCGCGTTGCACGCCAGCACCACCTCGGTGGCCCCGCGCCGGGCGAGGGCAGCGACCACCGTCGTCAGGCGACCGGCCAGCTCGTCGGCGCTCATCCGGCCGTATGGCGTGACGCCGGCATCCGACCAGTACAGCACCGGCAGCCCGGGCACCAGCCGGTCCAGGTCATTTAGCAGGCCGACACCACCGATGCCCCAGTCGACGATGCCCAGGCACGGTTTCGCGGGCATGGCAGTCACGGGTAGGACAGCGGGGCGGTCCGGCCCTTGTCCAGGGGCCCGGAGTCAAAGGCCAGTACCCGCGCCTGCAACGTCGTGGTCAGCGTCTGCAACCGGGTGCCGGGGAAGCGGCTGCCGAAATACCAGCGGTATTCGTGTTCGGCTCGGATCGGGTTGTGCCGCAACATATTTTGCCATTCCGGATGTGTTGTCAGGGCGTTCAGGTCGGCGGCGAATTGCGGCCTGCGGCGCCGGGTGCGTAGGTGTGCCCGCGCCGAATGGACCAGCAGTGGCAACTCTCGTGGCCGCACCGGTTGTTCGACCATGTCGACCACCCACAAGCGTCCGCCCGGGCTCAGCACCCGACGTATCTCGGCCATCACCGGATCCCAATCCAGGTAGCGGAAAGACAAAAACGAGATCACCACGTCGACGTGATTGTCGGGTACGTCCAACTTGGGTCCGCTGACCTGGCCGAAGCGCAACCGCGTCCGGCCGTGGCTGCGTTCGCGTGCCCGAGCCAGCATGGCGGCCGAACTATCCACGCCGACGGCGAAGTCGATGTCGCCGTTGTCGTCCAGGGCACGTAGTAAAGCGCCATTACCGCAACCGATTTCCAGCACTCTCACCCGGCGGCCAAGGTCGGCGTGTGTGGCGGCCAGTCGGTTGGCCACCCACCGCCACTCGTCCTCGCGTACGCGGATGTCCGCGTAGGCGCGGTCGTACAGGTCGGCGACCCGATCGTAGGAGCGCTCGGGTTGCCGTGCGGCGGGTCGGCTTTCCGTCATCGGTTCGGCGGCGGCACCCAGGTACTTGCGCGCGCTGCCGGCCCATCCGTGCGACTTCTTGCCCGGTGCCGCAATGAGATAAAGCTTGGGGCGAGCCGCCGGCTGACGGCCCGCCCACGCAAACCGGTCCTTGCGAGCGGACACGGTCGTGTAGTTGTGGTTGCCGAACGTCGCTACGCCGAACACGTCGGCGAAGAAGGGTGCGAACCACCGCGCCGTCCGGCATGCGTGGAAGTACGCCCGTGCGTTGGGGGCGAACGGAATCGTCATGGCCCGCCACTCGTGCGGCGAGAATTGTTCGGGCCATTCGGTGGAACCGAACATCGGGCCGTACATGCCCGAATGACTGATCAGGTGCAGTTCGCTGATAGCTCGTCCGGCCACACTCAGCCAGGCCAGCTCGGATTCGAAGTCAGCCTTGTGGTGCAGCCCGGAGACAATCACCTCGGCGTCTGGGTGCGCAGCGGCCAGCTCGCGGCCCATGGTCGCGGCGGCCACCGCGAACTCGGCCGATCCTCCCCGGTAGTTGGTGGTGTGGCCAACCCAAATCACCGGTTTTCCCTGGCTTCTGGGTGCGACGTCGGCGAAGGGCACCCGCGAGTGCCTGCCCTGCGGGATCCAGGCACCGTAGTCGCCGACGAGCTCGAGCGCCTCCGAGCGGTCCAGGTCGAACACCCGCATCCCGCCCGCCGGTGGGCTGTACAGGTGCAAGGTGAGGCCGTCCGCTTCGGCGGTCATGTCGTGGATGTCGTTAGGCGAAATCGGGATCGGGATGCCCTCGTCGCGGACGATCTGCTCGGTCACCGCGAGTTTCGTTGCCCGCCAGCCGAATCGGCGTTCATGGAATCGTCCCGCCAATGGCACTACGAAGCCCCCCGAGCCCCCGTGGTCGTGCGGAGCGCAGCCGTGTCCCGGGCGCCAACGGGCCAGCATGATCTCGACCTCGCCGTCGACGCGCAGAATCGACCGCGAGTATGGTTCTCCGTCGTTGGGCTCTTTCGCCAGAGCCGCCAGCAGCGGCCGCGCCGCTGCCGTGCGCGCCAGCAAGCTGGGCCCAGGAGTTTCGCGGCGCGCGGCGACCGCGGCCAGCGCGTCGAGCAGTGCCGACACCTGGTTCAGTTGCTCATGCGTGCTCGTTTGCGGGTGGTGCGCGATGTGGGTCATGTTGAGATCCCCTTGGGCGGCGCAGGGTGGCCGCCGTGATGGTTTCGTTGCCGGTTTGTTGTGCTGGCAACGCTCGCGCCGGGGCCTCTACAAATCCTTGACGGATTCTTGACGGATTCTTGGAGGATTCTTGGAGCGACGGTCAGTTGCAGAAGGTGTAGCCGATGAACTGCCGGTCGGGGGCGTCGCCGGAGTAGTTGGCCAGGTGCACCGCCGGCATGCCCTGGTACTGGGTGTTCATCTTCTGGGCGGTGGGCGGCGGAACCTGTTCGGGGAACGCCAGGATCATGTCGGCGAAAATCTGTAACCCGTCCGGGCAGGTGGCGTCAGGCCGGGCCGGTTGCGGATTCCAGGCGTGCACCACTACCCGGTTGGTGACCTGGTAGCCCGCAGCGCAATTCGGATCGCAGATCTTGAAGACCGCGGTACCGGTCCCGTCGGCCTCCTTTGGACCCCAGTTTCGCCAGGACATGTTTTGCAACGCGACGGCGACGCTCGCGCAGCCCACCACGTTGAGCTTGTCGGGACGTCCGGCGGGCGGGACGGTGTGGTTATAGCAGCCGGGGATGGCAAGGTAGGGCGGCGCTGGGGGTGTTGTCGAGGTGGGCGGCGCGGGCTTGTCGGGTGCCGACCGGGTCAGTTGCACCACGGTGAAGACAACGGCACCGATCAGTAGCGCAGCCAGCACCGCAAGGATGCGGGGAGACATGGGCAGGCGACGTCGTTGGGACGGGTGGTCGTGCATATCTAACAGGTTTACCCGAATCTGTTGCCGGTCGGCCTCTCGCCCGCGAATTCTTTTGCCTGCGAATGTAACCGGGCTGTCAATCCCAGTCCGGATATTCGCAACCCGGCTGCAAGTGGCTGGGACCCCCGGCTCGGCATTTCCCGGCGGAGCCACCCCGGCGGATCGGGGTCCACTTAGCAGCGGTGACAGACTGCGAATGTGTCTGCAATCGACTTCACCTCAGTGGCACCGATCGTGCCCGTCCTCGACCTCGACGCCGCGTTGGACCGATACCGCCGGCTCGGGTTCCATGCTCGCGCCTACGACGGCCCCGACCGCTACGGATACGTCGACCGTGGATCGGTGTCCATGCACCTGACCGAATGGGCCGAGCATGATCCGTTGAGCACCGCTTCCAGCGTCTATATCTACGTCAGCGACGCCGACGCTCTGTATGGCGAATGGAAGGCGCTGGATAACCTCGGTGGCCGCCTGCATGGGCCGCGCGACACTCCCTACGGGCTGCGGGAGTTCGCTTACGTCGACCCGGACGGGACGCTGCACCGCATCGGGTCGCCACTGGGTGGCTAGCTGTTGCGGTAGACCTTTAGTGCGGTGGTGATCATGGGAACCTGCAGCGGTAGCCGAGCGATCGCGAAGGCGCGCAGGTACCACGGCTTGTCCCACCACAGCCGAACCATGTTGAGATTGCCGGGGAATACCCCGAGAAACAGCGCGACCGCGGCCAGGGCACCGAGCTTGCGGGTGCCAGGCGTGAGGAGCAACGCACCGACTCCGACCTCCGCGACCCCCGAGGCGTGGGTGTAGAACCGGGCGGGACCAGGCAGCTCGACGGGGATGATCTCGTCGAATGGTTTGGGCGCCGCGAAGTGTAGGACACCCATGCCAACTAGTCCCGCCCCCATCCGGGTCGCGATCTTTTCGGTGGAGTCACGCTGAGCTATCTCGGTGGAAGTCATCGTCCCATTGTTACCTGCCCGGCTATCGTCGGCGGCAGGCCGACCGTCGACTAGTTGTTCGAGAAGGCGCGCGCGCAGTCCGGCATGCGGCGAAGCGGTCGAAAAGCAGTTCACTGGAAACAGATTGAGGATCCACCGCCCAACCCGCCAGGCCAGTCGTCGCGAGAGACCCGCACCCGAGATGCTCTGAAGGTCGTGGCGTTTAGCATGAGCTGGTACGCGCCTCCCGCTAGGCAGGAGATCTCATGGTCGAGATTCACTTGGAACGAACTATTGCCGCGCCCGTGGACCAGGTCTTCGACTGGCTGGCCGACCCCGCGAACCTGGCGACGGCTCCGTTGGCCATCAAGGCCGGATGGGCCAAGGAATCTCCGGGCACCGGCGCGGGCGCCCTGCGGGAGGTGCTGGGCGCCGGCACCTGGTTTCGGGAGGAGATTACCGCCTATGACCCACCGAATAGCTACTCCTACCTGATCCTGCGATCATTTCCCGCGCTCACGCACGACGGCGGCACCCTGACCTTCACCCCGTCCGGGACGGGCACCCACGTCGACTGGGTGACGAACTACACCCATCCGTGGTACGCCGGCGGCAAGCTGATGGAGAAAATCAGTCGGCCGCTGTTGAGGTCCAGCTTCGTCGCGATCCTGAACTCCTGCGCCGAAGCGCTGGAAAACTGAGCATGCATTCTGACCGGGCACGCTCGCGCTGCTTCGTGGTGACCGGCGCTGCCTCTGGCATTGGCCTGGCCACCGCGCAGCGTCTGCTGGACGAGGGTGGAACCGTGATCGGTGCCGACCTCGCCTCGCCGCCCGACCTTGGTCCCGCGTTCCACTTCGTGACCGCTGACATCAGCGACGAAACCGCTGTCGACGCAGTGTTCGCTGCGGTGCCCGACCGGCTGGATGGTGTCGTGCATTCCGCCGGCGTGGCCGGCGGCGGGCCCGTGCATTTGCTTCCCCGGTCCGAATGGGACCGGGTGATCGGCGTCAACCTCACCGGAACGTTCCTGGTGGCCAAGGCGGCGCTGGCGCGGATGATCGACCAACCCCGCGTCGACGGCGAACGCGGGTCGATCGTGACACTGGCCAGCGTCGAGGGGCTCGAAGGAACGGCAGGAGGCAGCTCGTACAACGCTGCCAAGGCCGGTGTGGTCCTGCTGACCAAGAACATTGCGCTCGACTACGGGCCCAGTGGCATCCGTGCGAACGCGATCTGTCCGGGCTTCATTGAAACACCGCTGGCTGAAAGTGTATTCGGCATGCCGGGAATGGAGGGGCCGCGCGAGTCGATCACTGAGGAGCATGCGCTGCAGCGCTTGGGTAGGCCCGGCGAGGTCGCGGCCATGGCCGCGTTCCTGGTGTCGCTGGAAGCGTCATTCGTGACGGGTCAGGCGATCGCGGTCGACGGCGGGTACACCGCCGGTCGCGACCACGGCGTAGTGCAGATGTTCGGCTTCCCAGAGTGAGGAAATAGCGATGACTGCAACGATCAGCATGCTTGGCCAGGCCCATGGAATGCGTGAGCTGGTACGCGCCGAGGCCGCCAGATGCGAGGCGGCCCGCACCCTGACCGACGCAATTGTCGACGAGATGTGGGCCAGCGGGTTGATGACGGCGCTGAGCCCCGTCGAGGCCGGCGGTATCGAGCCGTCGCTGGCCGAGATGATCGATACTTGGATCGAGATGGCTTGGCAGGACGGCTCTTTCGGCTGGATCGGGATCGCCAACCTGCCGTCGCGGTTCGCCGCGGCCACCTATCTGCCCGACGACGGTTTCGCCGAAGTGTTCACTGCCCACGACAACCACGTCACCATGGGTGGCCAGTTCTTTCCCAACGGGCAGGGGACCGTCGTGGACGGCGGATATCAGCTCAGCGGATCGTGGAGCTTCGGATCAGGCACCGGCCACTCGCAGTACGTCGCGGCCGGGTTCTTCCCGATGGACAACGGTGAGATGCGCTGGATCAGCGAAGGCATTCCCGACATGCGGGTGGCCGTGGTGCCGCGGGAAGAGATTCAGTTCAACGACGGCTGGCACGTGCAGGGTCTAAAGGGGACGGGATCCTACGACTACAGCGCCGCGGACGTTTTCGTGCCCGCGCGCCGGACGTTCGGGCTCTTCGACCGAGTGCCGTTCCGCGGCACCTCACCGGCCGCCCGGATGGGACTGATGCCGGTCACCGCGGCGGGGCATGCGTCGTGGGCGCTGGGGGTCGCCAAGAGCATGCTTGACGACGTCGCCGAACTGGCCGCGACGAAGTTCCGGATGAGCGACATGGCGTCGTTGGCCAGTCGTCCCACCTTCCAAAAGGGGTTGGCACAACACGTTTCGGCGTGGCGGGCGGCGCGGCTGCTGATATTGGACGCGTTCGGGGCTGCGGAAGCTGCCGTGGCCGAAGGTTCGGATCTGAGCCCGACGCTGCGGGCGGATATGCGTGCGGCCGCGGTCTACGCCACGGACGTTTCTCGTGAGTGCGCACAGTGGGCGCACTTAGCGGCCGGGACCAGCTCGATCCGCGAGGGCAGCCGGCTCGAACGCTCGTTCCGCGACATCTATACCGGTACGCAGCACGCGTTTATCAGCGAAAAGGTTGCGATGGACTGCGCTCAGATCTGGCTGGGCATCATCGACGACCAGTTCGGGCTCTGAGATCCGTCGGACTGCGGGCGGCGGGTGCGTAGTCACGGCGAATCGCCGGCGACATTCGCACCGTTGTGCCCGGGCACGCCAGCGACGTCGCGGGGCGGTCACGGGGAGGCCAACATAGTCAGATAAAGTCGGCTAACCTTACCAAGATTACCGTGTATTAAGGACGCTCAATGGATGACCACGCACTGGCCGCTCAGTTGGCCACCGAAGCGGGCCAGCTGCTCCTGCAAGTCCGTGAGGAGTTCGCAGACGCCGCGGGGAGCGAGCGAAAAGCAGCGGGCGACCAGCGATCCCACGATTTCCTGATGGAAGCTCTGGGCCGTGAGCGCCCCGACGACGCCGTGCTGTCCGAAGAGGGCGCCGACGACCCGGTGCGGCTGCGCTCCGCACGGGTGTGGATCGTCGACCCGCTGGACGGCACCCGCGAGTTCTCCGAGCTCGAGCGCACCGACTGGGCGGTGCACGTCGCGCTCTGGCAGGCCGGTGAACTCGTCGCCGGCGCGGTAGCGCTGCCCGCGCAGGGGATTACCCTGTCCACCCCGAACGTGGAAGCGCCGTCCGCCGCCGCGGACAAACCGCGGATTGTGGTGTCGCGGACCCGCCCTCCGGCGATCGCACTCGCGGTGCGCGACGCGCTGGACGGCACCCTGGTCGAAATGGGTTCTGCAGGAGCCAAAGTAGCCTCGATCATGCAGGGACTGTCCGACATCTACGTCCATGCTGGCGGCCAATTCGAATGGGACTCGGCCGCTCCTGTCGCGGTGGCTCGCGCCGCAGGCCTGCACACCTCTCGCATCGACGGGTCCGCGCTGGCCTACAACCGGCCGGATCCCAAGCTGCCCGACCTGGTGGTGTGTCGTCCCGAGTTCGCCGAGTCCGTGCTGGCCGTCACCCAGCAGGCCTGACCAACGCCATCGAGAAACGTTGACGCAGAAGCGAGTTAGACGGCTCGACGGCTTGGTAAAGCCGTCAGGATAGCGTTTTGAGCGCTTGCCCCATGCGGGTGATCGCCTCGGTCAGAATCGCTTGCGATGTCGCGAAATTCACGCGCACATGGCCCCCTCCGCCGGTCCCAAAGACATGCCCAGAGCTGAGCGCGACCTGGGCGTGATCGAGGAACCACCGGGCCGGCCCCGACAGCTCGGAGACCACCTTGATTCCCTCGGTGCACGGGTCGTCGAAACCCAGCTCCCGGCAGTCCAGCCAAGCCAGATAGGTGCCCTGCGGCCTCAGCAACCGCACCCCAGGCAGGTGGTTGCTGACGAGATCGGTGAGCAGCGTTCGATTTTCGTGGAGACCCCGCAGCAGGGCGTCGAGCCAGTCGCCGCCGGTGCGGAAGGCGGCGGTGTGCGCGATCAGGCCCAGGTGGCTGGCGCCGTGGCCGACCTCCTCGGGCATCCGGCGAAGGTCTGCGGCGGCCTCGGGCCCCGCGATCGCCAGAGCCGCCTTGAGCCCGGCCAGATTCCAGGCCTTCGACGCCGAAGTCAAGGCCAGTGCATCCTCACCGCCGGGCACGCTGAGATAAGGCGTGAAGCGTGCACCGGCCAGCACCAATGGGGCGTGGATCTCGTCAGATACCACCCGGATGCCTTGGTGGCGGGCAAGTTCGGCGACTACGCGCAATTCGTCTCTGGTGTGCACCGCGCCGGTCGGGTTGTGCGGGTTGCACAATAGGTAGGCCACCTTGCCGGTGCGACCGGCTTGCCCGCGGGCTTGTGCGAACGTTTCTTCCAGTGCGCCTAGGTCGATTCGGCCATCGGGGCCCAGCGGCGCCTCGATCACACGCCGCCCGTCATGCGAAACAAATGCGTAAAACGGCGCGTAGACAGGCGAATTGACGATCACCGTATCGCCGTGATTGGTGAGCAACCGCAGCATCTCGACCACCCCGAGCATCACATCCGGTACCACGCGGGTGCGACCGACGGAGAGGCCGTCCCATTGCCAACGCTGCGCTGCGAATTCGCTGACCGCCTGCGCGTAACCTTTGCCGTGCGGATAGCCGGTGTCGCCGGCGTCGACGGCGCGATGGATGGCCTCCGCGACGGTAGGGGCAAGGTGGACGTCCATCTCCGCCACCCATAACGGCAACACGTCGGCCGGATGAGCCCGCCACTTCATGCTGGTCCGGGTACGCAGCTGCTCGAGAGAGAGCTCCTCGAGGGGGTTACGCGACACGCACGGATTCTAGCCAGGGTTGGGCTGGGCCCGCCGGGGCGATGGCCGGAACAAACGTTAGGTTAGAGTACTGGGGTGTATACCACGCGTGGCCGGACTGCAGAGGAGATTGTCGCGGTGCTCGATCCGATGGTGCGCGGGTAGTACATGCGTGTTGTCGTGTGGTCTACCGGGGGAGTCGGGTCAATCGCGATCGACGCGATTGTTCGTCGGCCAGATCTGGATCTGGCTGGCGTGTGGGTACATTCGCCCGACAAGATCGGAAAAGACGCAGGCGAGCTGGCCGGCATCCGACCGTCCGGGGTGACGGCCACCGATGACGCCGAAGCGCTCATCGCCCTGCAGCCCGACTGCGTCGTCTATGCGGCCAGCGGGCCGGAACGCGACGGCGGCGCCGTGCCAGATTACCTGCGCTTGCTGCACGCCGGCATCAATGTAGTCTCGACGACCTCGACCGGGTTGATCTATCCACCTTCCTACTACGCGCCCGACTGGCGGAATCAACTTCAGGAAGCCGCCGCAGCGGGCGGGGCGTCGTTCTACGCCTCGGGCATCTTCCCGGGTTTCGCCTCTGACCAGATGGCGCTACTGATGACTACCCAGTCCAAGAGCATCCGCACCATCACGGTGAGCGAGGTTGCGCTCAACGATCACTATCCGGTGGCCGATGTAATGATGGACGGCTTGGGATTTGGCCGGCCGCTCGATTTCGAGCCGATGATGAAGACACCCGGATTCATCGAAATGGCTTGGCAGGCACCGCTAAACCTGATCGCCGCCGGGTTGGGCGTCGAGTTGCAGGAGGTGCACGGCACGCTGGACCGTCAACTGACCGACCGCGATATCGACGTGGCATTCGGCACGATCGCGGCGGGCACCTGCGGCGCCGTGCGCACCCGAGCTGCCGGAGTGGTGAACGGACGGGAGGCCATCATCCTCGAACACGTCATCCGAATGGCGCGCGACGTCGCACCCGACTGGCCGGCATCGGACTTCGACGCCACCTACCGTGTCGAGATCGAGGGCGACCCCGACATCCACTGCACGCTGACCCTCGGCGAGGCCGAAGGCCACGGTGCAGGACATGCGGCGATGGCGGCGACGGCAATGCGGGTGGTTAATGCCATCCCGTTTGTCGTCGACGCGGAACCCGGTCTGTTGAGCTCACTGGATATGCCGATGACCTTGCCCCGGCACGTATTTGACTAACCCTAGGCCAGCTGAACCCGGCCGGTGATTAGGTCCATGATCGGCTTGCCGGGAGCGAACGAACCGGTGATCGAAGCCATGGCATGGCCCTGGTCCACGTTGAGCGTGATTCCGTTGATCGATGCCGCCGCGGCGCTGTTGAGCATGATCATTGCCTTGCCGATGTCTTCTGGTGTCAGCGTGGCGCTTCCGGTGTCGTCGCGGTAGTCCTGCGCGAACGTCAGCCACAGGTCGGCGTTCGCCCGGGCCAGCGGGGTGTCGGTGGGACCGGGGCAGACCGCGTTGATCCGGACCCCCTTCTTCTGGAAGGGGTAGCCCTGCCAGGCAACGTACCCGTTGATCGCCTTCTTGCTGAAGCCGTAGTGGATGATGCCCTGCGGCTCGCGCTCCTGCGACCAGTCCAGGGCCGACTTGAAGTCGGGGGTGGCCAGGAAGTCTTGCACTAGTTCCAGGTCGTTCTCCCAGCCCATGCCGGCAACCGAGGAGATGAAGCAGATGGCTGCGCCGCGCGGCAGCAGGTCTTTCTCGAAGAGCCGCTCGATGAGGTGGCGGTGCCCGATGAAGTTGACTTGCATGAGTTTTGGCCCGTCGGCGACGCCGGCGGCCGAGAACAGCGAGTGCACCGGACCATCGAGCTCGTCGACCGCCCGGTCGATCGAATCCTGGTCGCTGAGGTCCAGCGAGATCACGCGGTCGACGTCGAACTCGACCGGTGCGTAGTCCATCACCGTGACGTGTGCACCGAGGTCCTTAGCGATCTGCGCCGCGGCCGCGCCCATACCGGTCGCACCGCCGACCACCAGAACGTTCTTGCCCTCATAACCTAGTAACTCTGACGCCGTCGTCATCGCTTCCCCTTTTTCCCTGGTGGTTCGGTCCGCCGACGTTACAATATCCGGACAAGATGTAAGTTACAAACCTGGCCCCTGCGGGTGGTTGACCACGATCACGGGTCCCACGTAGCGTACGTGGCACAAATATTAGGTTACATAGGAGAAGGCGTGTACACGCTGCGCTTCGATATGCGCGCGCCGGGCTTCGGCGCCGATCCGGCGACACTGTATTCCGCCGTTCCGCAGATGTGCGCGTGGGCAGAGAACCACGGAGGTCTGGCCGCCGTCCTCTGCGAGCATCACGGGTCCGAGGACGGGTACCTGCCTTCTCCACTGCTGTTGGCCTCCGCGGTCGCGTCGCGCACCGAGCGGCTACCGCTGAGCTTGATCCTGATACTGCCGTTCTACAACCCCGTTCGACTGGCCGAGGACATCGCGGTGCTAGACGTCATCAGCAAGGGTCGGGCGTCTTACATCTTCGCGCTGGGATACCGGCCGGAGGAATTCGACATCTATGGGCTGGACCTGGCCGATCGCGGGCGGTTGGCCGACGAGAAGTTGGCGTTGCTGCGCAAGCTGCTAGCCGGTGAGACCGTGGTCGACGGCGACCGGCGGGTCTTCGTGACTCCCCAGCCGTTGAACCCTGGTGGCCCGGGGTTGATGTGGGGCGGCGGGAGTCTGGCCGCGGCTCGACGGGCGGGGCGTTATGGGCTAGGAATGTTGGCCAACGCCAATATCCCCGGTATGCGGGAGGCGTATGAGAACTCGGCCCGCAAGCATGGCTACGAACCGGGCGTGGCGTTCTTCCCGGACCGCAACAATCCCTCGGTGGTTTTCGTCGCCGAGGATGTCGAGCAGGCGTGGGCGGAGCTCGGTGAGCACCTGCTGCACGACGCGCGAACGTATGCGTCGTGGAACCCGGGCGATGAGACGACGGCAGGTTTCTCGCATGTCGACACGGTCGAGGAATTGCGTGAGACCGGAAAGTCGCACGTGATCATTACGGTGGAGGAAGCGATTTCGCGGGTGCGCGCCGGCCAGATGCTGGCCCTGTCGCCGCTGTGCGGCGGAGTGCCGCCCGAGTTGGCGTGGCCCTATCTCAAACGGGTGGGAGATGTAGTGCTGCCCGAGGCGGCCTCGGTTCGTTCTGTTGCGGTGGAGACCGCATGACTGCGACCGAGATTTACTATGACCCTTTCGATTTCGACATCGATGACAATCCGTATCCGATCTGGAAGCGGATGCGCGAGGAAATCCCGTTGTACCACAACGAGAAATACAACTTTTACGCGCTGAGTCGGTACGAGGACGTCGCTCCGGAGCTGACGAACTGGGAGACCTACCGGTCGGGTCGCGGCACCACGATGGACATCATCATGAGCGGCATCGATGTGCCGCCCGGGGTCATCTTGTTCGAGGATCCCCCGCTACACGATCTGCATCGCCGGCTGCTGTCAAGGGTTTTCACACCTCGACGGATGGAAGCGATCGAGCCGCTGACGCGGGACTTCTGTGTCCGTGCGCTGGATCCATTGGTGGGGTCGGGCCGATTCGATTTCATCGAGAATCTCGGGGCGATGGTCCCGATGCGCACCATCGGCTATCTGCTGGGTATTCCGGAGGAGAATCAGGCCAACATCCGCGACCGCGGGGGGCGCGCGATCAACCTGCGTGAGGGCACCTTTCAGGCGGTCGACGGGGACCTGTTCGAGAAGAGCTACGAGGTGTTCTCCGACTACATCGATTGGCGGATCGAGCATCCGTCCGATGACCTGATGACACAGTTGCTCAACGCGGAGATCGAAGAAAACGGTGTGGTGCGGCGCCTGGAGCGGACCGAGGTGCTGATGTACACCAGCATGATCGCCGGGGCCGGCAACGAGACGACGACGCGGCTGATCGGTTTCATCGGGCAGCTGCTTGCCGAGCATCCCGACCAGTTGGCGGAGGTCGTGGCCGATCCGTCGCTGATTCCGATGGCGATCGAGGAGGTGCTGCGCTTCGAGGCTCCCTCGCCGGTCCAGGCGCGCTACGTCGCCCACGACGTCTCCTGCCACGGCGCGTTGGTCCCCGAGGGCTCGATCATGTTGCTTCTCAACGGGTCTGCTAACCGCGATGAGCGCAAGTTCGTCGACGGAGAGCGTTTTGATATTCATCGCGGCGCGGCTCATCTCAGCTTCGGGCACGGTCTGCACTTCTGCCTGGGTTCGGCGCTGGCGCGGATGCAGGCGAGGGTGGCGCTCGAGGAGGTCATCAAGCGGTGGCCGTCCTGGGAAGTCGATTACGCGGCGGCCGAGAAAGCGCACACCAGCAGTGTGCGCGGGTGGGCGAAACTTCCCGTCATCACCGGATAGTCCGTGTGGTGGCGGCTGTATACCGTCGCTCGGCCGACCACGGCCCAATTGCGTCACCTAGCGTCTCCCGCCGGTGACAGTGGACGCATGTGACCTGAGGGTCTCGCCGACGGGTTGGCAAGCTCCGAACCTCGTATTAGCTCGTATTAGTTAGTCTGAGTTAATGAATCCCCGTTCCGGGGAGACGGGAATCGGGCATATATGCAGGGCGTATTCATCGGGACCTTCCTGATCGGCCTCCGAGAGGGCCTGGAAGCAACGCTGATCGTCAGCATCGTTGCCGCCTTCTTAAAGCGCAACGGCCGGTCGGTGCAACCAATGTTTACCGGGGTGGCCCTCGCCGTCGCGATCAGCGTAGGCGTGGGCGTTGGCCTGGATCTGCTGACCACGACGTTGCCGCAACGCCAGCAAGAAATGATGGAAACGGTCATCGGTGCTATCGCCGTCGTCTTCGTGACCTCGATGATCATCTGGATGAACCGCAACGCCGGCCGCCTTAAAGGAGACCTCGAACGCGAGGCCCAGGAAGCCATCAGTCGCGGCGGATCGCTGGCGCTGACCGCTATGGCCTTCCTCGCCGTGCTCAAGGAGGGCTTCGAAACGGCCGTCTTCCTGCTGGCCGCTGCGCAGACATCCCACGGCAGCCGCTGGCTGGCCGTCCTCGGTGGGGTGGCGGGCATCGCTGCTGCGATCGCGCTGGGCGCAGGTATCTATGTGGGTGGGTTGAAGCTAAACCTTGCCCGATTCTTCCGCGTCACGGGCGCCTTCCTGGTGCTTATCGCCGCAGGACTGGTGCTGGGCTCCCTGCGCACCGCACACGAAGCAGGCTGGATCACCATCGGGCAACACCAGGTGTTCGACCTCTCACCCTGGCTTCCTGGCAGATCAGTGCGCGGAGCGCTGGTCACCGGCCTGTTCGGCATCCCGCCCGATCCGCGGCTGGTTGAGGTGCTCGGCTGGTTGCTGTATGCGCTGCCGGTGCTGGTCGTGTTCCTGTGGCCGACCAAGCGCGCCCTGCAACCGCGCGCACTGCGCCGGCGACTGGTGGCCACTGCGGCTGCCTCGATAATTGGCGCGGCGGTGCTTGCCCTCGCGGTGCCGGCCGGCGGCGCGGAATCCGTCGCGAACGCGCGGACCGCCGTCGACCACCTGGGCCGCGCCATCGCCGTGTCGCTCGCGGCTGCACCCAGCGGTCGCGCGCTGTCGATCGCCCCGACCGCCGGCGCGCCGAGCTCGGTCCCGCTTGCCGCCGCGGGTGACGAATCTGTGGACGGCGTTCCGGTGCGGGTCTGGCAGGCGACGCTGGCGGGCGCGACAGACAGCGAGCCAACAGTCACCCTGACCGAACTGGCGGCAACAACGGGTGGACGGCTACCGGTGGGTCTCTCGGCGGCACGCACCCCTGGCCCGTTTGAAGCGCACCGGACGACCAGTACGGTGTACACCATTCGCGTGCACGGTAACTCCCTGGTGAGCGCGCAGTCCGTGAGCAGTCGTACCGCTGTCTTGAGCGGCGGTGGGTTGACCACCCCGAAAACGGTCAGCCTCGGCGGACTACCCTCCGACTGGTTCACCGTCAACGACCAGGCAATCGCCGCCCAACTCCGCGAGAACGCCCGACAGCGCGCCGAACGTGAACTCTGGCGGCTCTGGCTGCCGTTGATAGTGGCCGGGTTTGCCCTGGTCTGCGACGTCGCCGCAATACACGCCGGGCGCCCCACCGGTCCGGAGAGGGGGAGAGCAGCTAATGTCGAAGCGCGTCAATCGGTTTAAGCAATTGACCGCGCTCTCCGCCGCCGGGTTGGCCGTCGCTGGCTGCGGCCACGCCGAGAGCGATGCGCCGAAATCCGGGACCAACATGGTCAAGGTGACGATGAGCAACGACGGCGGCAAGGACCGCTGCGTCCTGAGCACCACGACGGTACCGGCTGGGCCGGTAACTTTCACCGCATCGAACGCGAATGCCCCTGGCATCAACGAAGTCGAGTTGCTCAAAGATCAGCGAATCCTCGGTGAGAAGGAAAACCTCGCGCCGGGCCTGGATCCCGTATCGTTCACCGTTACCCTCGACGGCGGTGCCTACCAGATCTATTGCCCCGGTGCGGAGATCGAATACCAAGTTCTGACGGTGACCGGAAGGGCGCCCGCTCCGGCTACCGGCACGGTGGCAACCATTCTCAGCCAGGGCACCAAAGATTACGCGACCTATATCGTCAACCAGATCGGGCAGCTTTACGATGCGGTCAAGGTGCTCGACGGTGCCGTGCAATCGGGCAATGTGGAGGCGGCCAAACAGGCCTACGCGAGAGCGCGGCCGTTCTATGAGCGCGCTGAAGCCAACGTCGAAGGCTTTGTGCTGCCGGGCTTTGCGGTCGGCGACAACGAGGGTAACCTCGACTACTTGATCGACATGCGCGAGTCGACTCCGGTCGACGCCAAGGTTGGCTGGAAGGGCTTCCACGCTATCGAGCGCGATCTGTGGCAGGCCGGGTCGATCACCACGGCCACGAAGGCGCTAAGTGCCGAACTGGTCGACAATGTGGGGAAATTGAAGGACACCGTCGCCAGCCTGCAATACCGACCTGAAGACCTGGCCAATGGCGCCGCCGACCTTATCGAAGAAGTGCAGAACAACAAGATCACCGGCGAAGAGGAGTCGTTCAGCCACCTAGACCTCCTCGACTTCGCCGCCAACGTGGAAGGCGCGCAGCAAGCGTACGCAGCGCTGCGGCCCGGCCTGGAAAAGATTGACAGCAACCTCGTCAGGCAGATCGACCAACAGTTTCAAGACGTGCTGTCGGTGCTGAATGGCTATCGCGATCCGGCGGCGCTGGGCGGCTATCAGCCTTACACGCCGGCACTACGGGCCCGGGATGCGTCGAAGCTGACCGCGGTCATTCAACCACTGCATCAGAGCCTGTCCCTGGTCGCCCGGAAAGTCGTCGCAGCGGGATGACATGACCGACGACGAAGCCGCCGAAATCGCAAACCCGGTTGACAGTGCACCGGTTTCGCGCCGCCGACTGCTCGGCGGCACCATGTTGGCCGGGCTGGCCGGCGCAGCTACCGGCGGACTGGCCGGATACGCGGTCGCGGCAGAGCCGGGAAAGGGCGACGACAACGACACGGTCGACCTGCGCCGCAGCCACCAATTCTACGGACAATCGCGCGAAGGCAGTCATCAAAGCGGAATCGCGACACCGCCCCAGCGGTACTGCGTGTTCATGTCATACTCGCTGGCCGACAGGGCCGGGCGGACCGACCTGCAGGCCCTGCTCGCGCGGTGGTCGGCGGCGGCCGCGGTTCTGCACCAAGGCAATCCGGTGGGTGCGGTGCAGCCGGCGGTGGAGGTGCAGCCGCCGTCAGACACCGGTGAAGCGCACGGTCTGAGTCCGGCCGCACTCACCGTGACCATTGGCTTGGGGCCGTCGGTGTTCGGCGACCGCTTCGGACTCGCCAGTCGCAAACCCGCTTTGTTTACCGACCTGCCTGTCCTCAACGGCGACAACCTCGATCCGCTCCTGCGCGGCGGAGACCTGTCGGTGCAGGCTTGCGCTGACGATCCGCAGGTGTGCTATCACGCCACGCGCAACCTGACCCGGCTCGGACGTGACATCGTCGCGCCGTCGTGGCAGGTTCTGGGTTTTGGTCGAGCATCGGCCGGACCCGGCCAGGCCACGCCACGAAACCTGATGGGATTCAAGGACGGAACTCGCAACGTCATCACCGACGAGCAGTACCGCCAATTCGTGTGGGTCGACAACAGCGACCAGGGCTGGATGAACGGCGGCACCTATCAGGTCGTCCGCAAGATCAGGATGCTGCTCGAAACCTGGGATACCGACCGGATCGGCGACCAGCAACAGACTTTCGGCCGCAACAAGCAGAGCGGTGCACCGCTGGGGGGCAAGGACGAATTCGACACACCGGACTTCGGCGCCAAAGGCCGTGACGGTAAACCGGTCATCGATCCGCTGTCCCACGTCGGTTTGGCGGCAAGGGAAAACAACGACGGTGTGATGATCCGCCGGCGCTCCTACAACTACACCGACGGGTTGGACAGCGCAGGTCAACTCAACGCCGGCCTGTTGTTCATCTCCTATCAGAACGACCCGCGCAATTTCATCAGGCTGCAGAACAAATTGGGCGCCGACGATCTGCTCAACGAGTACATCCGGCACGTCGGGTCGGCGATCTTCGCGATACCGCCGTCGCCGAGCCCGGGCCACTACATCGGTCAGTCGCTGTTCAGCTGATCCACCAGCACCGGGCCTTCGGGTTTGTCCCCGAGAGTCTGCAGCTGTAGCGCGATGTCCTTGCCCTGCGCGGTGAGTCGGATGATCTGTGCCAACTCGCCGGGTGCGTCGCATTGCACGTAGTGATCGGCGGTCGGGACCACCCAATAGCGGCTCTGGCCGGGCTTGGCGCGCAGGTACTTCTGCCACACATGGTTGGCTACGCGCAACGGCGCGACCGTGTCGTGCAGGCCCCAGACCAGCGTGGTATTGACTGGAAGTTTGGAAAGTTCTTCCAGCCAACGCTTTTCGTCAGCGGCCCGCTCGTGCAAGTACTGAATGGTGTCCGGCAGCACCCGGATACCGTTGTTGTAGGCGAAACATTTTGCCAAAGCCGCTATCTCGGGGTCATGGGGCCGGCGGCGCGGCATGAACGTGGTGACCCCTAGTCCGGCGGCCAGCAGCTCCGGCGTCGTCTCCGCTGCCGTGGCCCGGCCAGTCGCGCTGTCGAGAAGCGCGATCTGAAACGGAGTGAGATTCGACAACGGCAGGTAGATATTGGCGTTGGTGACGATAACATCGACTGGCAACTGGCCACTTTCGGTGAGCAGTCCGAGCGCGATCATCCCGACGCTGCTGCCGCGATCGTGAGTAATCATCCGGTACTCAGTCAACTTCCACACCTTAGTGATGGCGTGCACGAGCAGACGCGCGTCGTCGTAAAGGGAGTAGACGTAGGGTTCGGGCGGTTTGTCGGAGGCGCCGTAGCCGGGAAAGTCCAGGGCGAAGACCTCGAAGTCATCACCCAGTTCGCGGGCCATCGCGAAGTAGTCGATGCTCGACGTCGGAAAGCCGTGCACACACACCAGCGCGGGCGCCCCCGGTTTGCCGAAGCGGCGCAGGAAAATCGAGACCGCTTGCCCGGCGTTGGCGTCGGTGGTCGATCGCCAGGTCAGTTCCGTCCCGCTGCTGTGCCATTCAACGAAGAGGTCCATGTTGCCAGCTTGGCAGGTCGGATGTGCTACCCCGCGCTCAGGGTGCCCAGTCCGACGCCGGAGTGCGGGTCACGACTCGACCTCGTTTGTCAAGAAAAACGATAACGATTTCCCAGCTACCTGCCATGTCGCGGGAAAATCGTGCGCAGCAACCTACCGACGAAGCTTCGGCAAAGAAGGGGGACCGTGCTCAAGCGACTCCAAGCTGCGCTTGCGGTGGTGGTCGCGCTATGTTTGCCGGGTGCTTCACCCGAGGGGGTTGCGGAGGTGACGGCGTCTGTCTGCGAACAGCGCACGTTGGTGCTGACGGCGTTCCCCGCTGAGGCCGACGCGGTGCTGGCGCACACACAGCTGGAAGCAAACGCTGTCGAAGTGGTTGACAGACAGTACTTCTACCGGGGTTCGATCTCGGGCAAGCAGGTGATCGTCGCGATGACCGGCATCGGTCTGGTCAACGCAACACGTGTGACCGAGACGGCGTTGAACCACTTCACCTGTGCATCGGGCACCGCAGTTGGGGCAGTGGTGTTTTCAGGGGTCGCGGGCGGGGCTGGGCGCACGAGCGTGGGCGACGTCGCGGTGCCGGCCCGGTGGACCCTGGACAACGGCGCGACGTTCACGGCGGTCGACCTCAGCATGCTGGCGGTTGCTCACGCGCTCGAGGTGAACCTCAGTGGCGTCAACAATCTTGGTAATCCGATCTGCCTGTGCCGCAAGGTGCCCACCGTCAAGCTGATCGATCTTCGGCGGGTACCGCGACTATTCGTCGGCGGCGACGGATACAGCACCGACTCCAACAATGGTCAGGCGTTCCCCTGTGTACCCAACAGCGGTGACGTTTTCGGTTGCCAGCCGTGCAGCGCGCCCGGCCGGTCGTTGTTTTACACCGGCAATTTCTTTCAGGCGATCGGGCCGTTCCTGGCCAAGGGGCTGCTGAGCAACTTGAACATCTCGACCGCGCAGAATCCGGCCTATGACGCGATGGATCAGGAGACCGCGGCTGCGCAGGCCGTCGCGGCGGCGCACGGCGTCCCGTTTCTGGGCGTTCGCGGTATGTCGGACGGTCCCGGTGATCCGCTGCGGCTGCCGGGATTTCCTTTCCAGTTCTTCTTCTACAAGCAGATTGCCGCCGAGAATGCCGCCCGGGTGGTTGCAGCGTTCTTGGGCGCGTGGGCCGGGGCCTGAACGCTCTGTACCGCGACCGCCTGACTTCGAGCGGCATATTGTCGCACTGGCAAGAAGCGCGCCGACTTTTTTCCGGAGGCCGATGTAACGGCTGCGGATTAGCCGCGCTCGACGGGGCGCTGTGGGTCTGAACTCCATTCCGACCAGGACCCGGGAAACAGCGCAGCCCGTTGACCCGCCGCGGCAAGTGCGGCGACCACGACGGCGGCAGTGATTCCCGAACCGCAGTACGTTCCCACCGGTTCACCCTGCTTAATACCGTTCTCCGACAACAGGGTTTGCAGCTCCTTCGCACCCAGGAACGCGGCGTCGGCGGTCAGCAAACTCCCGAACGGGAGGTTTTTCGCGCCGGGGATGTGCCCGGCGACCGCGTCGACGGGCTCGACGTCGCCGCGGAAGCGTTCGGGTGCACGCGCATCGAACAGCGGCATGTTCGCCGTGCCGGCCTCCTCGGCAGTCAAGGTGGGCTGGGCACCTGCATACAAATCATCGTGCGGCACAGTCACATTGCCGGTGGGCGGCGTGACAGGGCCGGTCTCCAAATGGCCCCCGGCGCCACACCACGCCGGGAGGCCGCCGTCGAGAATACGCACATCGGTGAGCCCCGCCGCGGTGAGCACCCACCAGGCGCGCCCGGAGCCGGCTCGATTCCAGTCGTCGTAGACGACGACCGGTACGCCGTCACGTACACCCCACCGCCGTAACGATTCCTGCAGACTAGCGCCGGACGGCAGCGGATGACGTCCACGCCCGGCGACTGTGTGGTCGCTGAGGTCGTCTTCGAGCGACACGTACACCGCGCCGGGGATGTGGCCTTCCAAATGACTCGTCCGACCATCCGGAGCATCGAGTCGCCAGCGCACGTCCAGGATGCTCACCAATTCCCCGGCATCGATAAGCCGCGCCAGCTCGGCTGCGGTGACCAGTACTCGTCCGCGCTCGTTCACCGCTCCACCCTATCCAGGCGATCACGATGGTGTGCTCCGCGCAACCGGGATGCTGAGTGACGTGGACATCGGCGCGCAGTGAGCCAAGCTCACACCCAGGCGTCCCACGTGATCATGCTGCGCAGCGGCCCAGCGAAGACAGGCCGTACTGCGCGCGATTGCCACCGCTGCTCGACGATGGATGCCAGCGCAGCGGTGACGGCCAGCGGGTCGTCGTCGAGGTAGACGGCGGTGATGTACTGCGGGTCGGCGCGCCAGCCCCGCGGTACCGGGGCCCAGGTCGAGCCGAACATCCACATCCCGGCCACCCCGCGGCCGGCTAAGAGCTCTGGATAGTGCTCGGTAGCAAGCCATTCCAGCCAAGCGTCCGGACGATCGCCCGTCGCTTCTTCCACGATCAGCAGCACACCGCGGTGCGGGCGGAACGGAACCACCTGCGCGGACACCAGGGCCCGCGGCGCGGCCTGCCACTGCAGCAGACGCAGCCCACTAATCTGCAACAACGGCCGCATGTTCGGCATGCGGCCGTTCTCGCGTAGCTTCCGGCCCAGCTCGACGAAGTCGTCGAAGGTCTGCTGAACCGGATCGCCGACGAGGTAATGCACGACATTGGCGATCTCGCCGAGCGGTCCGTTCGACGCCAGCCGGGCCGCCGGGTACTCGCCGTCGGCGATCCAGCGCAACCCGGAGACTATTCCGGGTAGCTGATACTGCTCGGGCATGTGGTCGAGCAGGTGCCAACGCAGATAACTGCCGTCATCGTCCGTCGACGTGGCAGTGAGGCTGAAAATGCCTGCCTTGACTCGATTCACGAGGCGTTCAACTCCGCCAGTGACTGCAGATTCTCCAGGTAGTGCGATAGCGAGGTGTGCGCGAAGTTGGCGCTTACGATGGTGGCACCGTCCGCGAGGGTCTCGGCGATCAGCTCCCGCGCCCGATCGGGTTCTCCGAGAGGATCTAGCCGGATCGGCGGCGGCAGCACGACGTCGAACGATGCTGGAAGTTCAAAGCGGTTCAACCAGTCTCGGGCCTGAGCGTTCGGTACGGCGAACGGCGCCCATCCGTCGGCCAGGGTGACCGCGCGCCGCAGCGAGCGCAATGTTCGCCCGCCGACCCAGAGCGGGACGCGATCTTGTACGGCACACGGGTCGACGATCATGCCCCCGAACGAGTAGAACTCGCCCTGGTATTCGGGCTGGGAGGTCGACAATGATGCGCGTAAGGCTCGCAGCGCGTCGTCGCCGCGGGATCCGCGGTCCTCGAACGCCGCGCCGAGCAGGTCGAACTCCTCTTTGAGAGAGCCGACGCCAACACCTAGGATGAGCCGCCCGTTGCTGACGACGTCCAGGGTGCCGTAGCGCTTGGCGATTTCCAACGGGTGGTGGTAGCCGAGCACTAAAACGTTGGTGGCCAATTTGATTCGCTGAGTACGCGCGGCCAGGTAGCCGAACGTGGCCAGTGGATCCCAGTACCGGGCACCGCGGCGGGCCGGCTCGGCGGTGGGCAGTGCAATGTGTTCGCTACAGGTCAGGTGGTGATACCCGAGTCGGTCGGCGGCTTCGGCGACGCGGGTGACGTCTTCGATGGAAGCCTTGATCTCCCAGTCGGAGCTGGCGCCGGGAAACATCGTCACCACCGGCGTGGCGACGGACAACTTTGCGGCGGCGGTGCTCATCGCGCTAGATTCTAACAGTGCTCGAATTGATTCGAACAGGGCTCGAATGACGTCGGCGGTGCGGCGTCCGTACGGTGAACTGGACCGCGCACAGGTGGTGTCCTGCCTGCATGCGCTGGCCCGTCGGGTGGGTGTGCAACAGGTGACGATGCGGTCGCTGGCCGCCGAACTCGGCGCGGCGGTGCCGTCGGTCTATTACCACGTTCCGGGAAAACAGGCCGCCCTGGATCTGCTCGCCGAGTCCGTGCTGGCCGACATCCCGGTGCCCGAAGATGGTCCTTGGGAGACGCGACTGGCCGAACTCTTCTGTTCGGCCCGCGAGGTGATGCTCGACGTCCCGGGGGTTGCTGGCCTGCTACAGACCAGCGGAGGCGGCGAGCGGGCCCGCCGGCTGGACCGGCTGAGCCGCTCGCTGCTGACCGAAGCCGGCGTGTCCAAAGCCGTGGTCGCGGCGGCTCACACGGTGCTCTACACCTATCTGCTGGGCTCGGTCAGCTTGGAGGAGTTGCGCGGCCGTCGTCAGCCCGCTAAGCGCTTCCGCGCGGGCCTGGACGTGATCATCGCCGGTGTCAAGGCAATGGAGAATTCATGACTGTTCCGAATCTGGGTTCGTTGACCGTCGAGAACCAGGAAACGCCCGCTGACCGTGACGCCGCGGCAGTGCTAGACCCGGATACCTTTGTTGTCGGCGCACCGTTGGATGCGTTGAAAAGGTTGCGCGCCGACAATCCGGTGCACCCGGTTCAGTTGTCGGGTCTGCCTCGAGCGTGGCTGTTGACCAAGCACGCCGATGTCCGCACCGTCAGTCGTGATACCGATACCTTCACGTCCTCGAGAGGTAACACGCTGGTCGAGGTCGAGGCCGGTCCCACCTCGGCGATGCTACCGGGAATCGACCCGCCCCGGCACGTCCACTACCGCAAGCTGATCAACCAGGGGTTCACCGCCCGCAACGTGCTGCGGCTGGAACCGCACATGCGCCAGGTCGCCCGCAACATCGTCGCGGACATCCTGGAGAAGGGTGAATTCGATGCTGTGCCAGACATTTCCGCCGAGATGTCGCTTCAGGTGATCGCCGACGTGCTCGGTGTTCCGGCCGAAGACCGCATGGAGGTTTTCCGCTGGAGCAATGCTATCGGCACCCTGGGCATCGAGGACCCCGACTACGCGCCGACTCCCGAGGCGCTCGGGCAGGCCGCAGCCGAGATGTTCCGCTACTGCGGTGAATTGGTGAAGCATCGGCGCCAGCACGGGCTCACCGACGACATTCTTTCGGCTCTGCTATCCGCCGAGGTCGACGGCGAAAAGCTCAACCGCGACCAGCTCAACGAATTCTTCCTGCTGCTGGCGATCGCCGGCAACGAGACCACCCGAAATACCTTGAGTCACGGTATTTTGGCGCTCTCTCAGCATCCCGATCAGCAGGCCTTGCTCGCGCGCGATCCTGGAGCCGTCAAACCTGCGGTGGAAGAACTGCTGCGCTGGGCCACGCCGGTGATGCATTTCCGCCGCACCGTCACCCGAGACGTCGAGATCCGCGGGCAGCAGATCCCGAAAGGTGACTGGGTGCTGATGCACTACCTTTCGGCCAACCGCGACGAGGACGTCTTCGAGCGGGCCGACGAGTTCGACGTCACCCGGGTGGACGCCGGACACGCGGCCTTCGGCGGTGGGGGGGTGCACTTCTGCCTCGGTGCTCAACTCGCCCGTCTGGAGCTTCGGGTGATGCTCGAAGAGCTGTACCCGAAGGTGCCCGGGCTCACCGTCACCGGCCAGCCCGACCGGCTGCGCTCGTCGTTCTTCCATGGGATAAAGCGGCTTCCGTGCAGCATGGGGGATTGACTGCAAGCCGCACACCAACCCACGCCCAATGTGAATCTCCCGACGCCGTACCCGCGTGTTGAGTCGGAGGATTCACACTCGGCGCTGGGGGCGGGCGCGCCGAGCAGGATTCAGCCTCGGCGCTGGGGGGCGGGCGCGCCGAACCAGCGCAGCAGCGCGGCGTTTAGGTCCGGCTCGGGGAAGGGCTCGACTGCGTCTGTGGCCCAGGCAATGTAGCCGTCTGGCCGAATCAGCATCGCCGCGGCTGGATTCTCGGCGGCGGTGGCAGAAACGATGTCGACGCGATGGCGCCAGCCCCGGGCCGCCTCCGCGGCGGTGCCGTCGTGAAGATCAAGCAGCACCGGACGTGCCGTGTGTAGTAGCTCGGCGACCCGCTGCCCGTCGTCCAGTTGCAGCTCGGGCACCAACCTTCCGGACAGTGGGTGGTCGTTGCCCACGTCGTAGCGCACATCCGCGCCGGACAGCAACCCCGCCATGTGCGCCACAACGTCTTCCATGGCGAACAGCTCGCCCACGAGCGTCCTTAGCGCACCGACTTCCGGCCCGGGCGCCATCAGCGCAGTTTGCGCCAACGAGTGCATCATGACGCGCTGACCGACCGGATACCGCTCGGATTGGTAAGTGTCGAGCAGATCCGCTGGAGCCCATCCATTGATCTGGGCCGCAAGTTTCCAGCCGAGATTCACGGTGTCCTGCAGCCCCAGATTCAAGCCCGGACCACCCATGGCGCTATGAATGTGTGCGGCATCGCCCAGCAATAGCACCTTTCCGTCGCGATATCGTTCCGCTTGTCGGGTATTCCATCCGTTGATCCGCCGCAGCGCATGTGGCCCAGTACCTTTGGCTTCCTCGAAGGGAATGTCAACATCGATCAGGCGGCGCACGCTCTGGCGCAGCTCGGCTACGCTCATCGGAGTGTCCTCAACCGCGGTTCCTGTTTCCAGGGTTCCGAACAGCGTCCTGCCCTGTTCGAATTCGGCGAAGATAAGTCCGCCGCGGTCGACTCGCGTGTGGCCGAAGCTGAGACGCCCGAAGCCGGGAATATCGAGTGCACCGTCGGCACCGCGAAGGTGGTCGGGGATGTGCACGTGGGCAATGCGGCCCACGGTATCGGACGTGCTGCCGGGGAAGGCGATGCCCATGGTCTTGCGCACCAGGCTGTGTCCGCCGTCGGCACCCACCAAATAGTCTGCGGTGAGGCGGTATTCGCCTTCCGGTGCGGCGACGGTGAGCGCAACCGAGTCTGGTCCACACTGTAAACCGACAAGTCCATGTCCCCAGCGCAGGTCGACGCCGAGGTCGCGCACCTGCTTCTCTAGGAGACGCACCAGGCGAGGTTGAGGCATGAGCATGGCGTACATCGGATTGTCGGCTAGGCCCGAGAAGTCCAGCGGCATCGCCGAAAACATCCAGCCGGGGCTGGGTCGGGGCGGATCCTGGTCACCGCTGAATATCCCGTACAAGCCGCGTAGATCCAATGTCCGAACCACTTGTCCGACAAGGCCGTTGGCCTTGGGCTCGGAGCTGGGGCCGGGGAGGCAATCAAGCACGATCGGCCGGATGCCGGCAAGCGCTAGCTCGTACGCGAGCAGCAATCCATTGGGTCCGGCACCGGAGATGACGACTGGTGCGAGTTCTGCGCTCATGCGTGTTCTCCGGGCTCGGGCAGGCCGGCCGCGACCGCGGCGAAACCTTGGCGGATGAGTGTGGTGATCGCGACGGGCGGCTCGGCGCTGGCGTAAGCATCCATGGCCGCATCACCGACGGCGCGCACCACGGCGACGACCAGGCGCGGATACATGTCGCGCTGGGGATCAGTGCCGGTGCGCTCCGCGACCACCGCAAGCCACGCGTCGAACAGGTTATCCGACATGGCGTTACGAATCGGTGAGCTCATCAGCAGCTTGCGGACTTCGGCGAGCTCATGGCGACTCGGAGCCTGGTTCTCCGGCGCGCCGGCGTCGTCGAAATCCTCTTCCAGCGGCGCCAGCACGGCGTGCGTGATGGCCGACCACAATGGTTCTTTTGCGGGCCGCTGTCGCAGCTCGGCGACGCTGCGGCGCAGCCGTTCGGTCTGGCGGTAGGCGATCGCGTCGTACTTGCCGTTGAAGTAATTGGTGAAGGTGCGCAGGGATACCCCCGCCGCGGCGGCGATGTCCTCGCGGGTCACGTTGTCCAGACCGTGTTCAAAAGCCAGGCGCAGGGCGGCATCGCTGAGTGCGCGCCGCGTGTCAGCCTTCTTGCGTTCTCGCAATCCCACATTCGCCATGGGGGCGAGCATACTCAAATATTGCCTATTGGGCAAAAATGCCTAATAGGCAAGAATTGCTATTCCGGGTCGGCGGGGTCGAGCAGCTGAACTTCCTCCAAGTCCATCGCGGACTGCACTTCGCGCAGCACGATGTCGTCAATCAGGTTCTGGTTGCGCAGCGCGGTGACGGCCTGGCGCTGGCGATCCAGCACGGCCAGCCGTACCTTTCGGGCCAGGTCGGAGCCTTCGGCCAAGTGGTTGGCGCGGTCGTCGTCGGGGTCGGCCAGCACGATCGCGGCCCGCTCCTCGTACTCCTTGTTGAGGCGTTTGTACAGCTCCGGCCCGACCCCCAATTCGTCGGCCACCTGGGGTAAGGCTTCGCGGGCGGTTTCGACGCTGCGGGTTCGGGCGAGCTGCAATTCGTCGGCCCGGGCAACGTCCTCGGGCAACCGCGCCCATCGCACCACGGCCGGCAGCGTGCTGCCCTGCACCAGAACCGTTACCAGGATGACGACGACCACGACATAGATCAGTAGGTTGCGGTCCGGAAACGGCGCACCCTGGTGCACGGTCAGGGGCACCGCTAGCGCTGCAGCCAGCGACACCGCCCCGCGGAACCCGGCCCAGCTGGTGACGCAGCGCTGCCGGAACGGGACATGTCGCGGCGGCCGCTTGGTGATCGCATCGGCGACGCGGCCGAGCAACGTGGCGAACTCCACCCAGGCGATTCGGGTCGCCACCACAACTCCGGTGACGGCTAGGGCAAGGTAGGTGGCACGCGGTAGGCCGCCGTTATCGGCATCGGTGATATGGCGTATCGCACCGGGGATTTGTACGCCGATGAACACCCACAGCGAGCCGTTGATCAGGAATGTGGTGATGTCCCAGAAGGCGTAGGACTGCAGACGCGAACGTGCCCGAATTACCTTCGGCCCGGTGTAGGTGAGCACCAACGCCGATACCAGCACCGCCACGACACCGCTGCAATCCAGCGCTTGGGCGAGCAGGAATGCCGCAAACGGGGTGAGCAGGCTCAGCGCCCCTTCCTCGAGCGGTTCGTCGATGCGTCGACGCAGCAGCGTGACGAGCCCGCCGACGAGGAGCCCGGCCATGATCCCGCCGAGATAAGAAAGCACGAATCGCACGACAAGTGCGCCGGGACCGATCTCGTGGGCGCCTTCGGCGACTGCGACGGTCACCGCAAACAACACCAGGGCAGTGCCGTCGTTGATCAGGCTCTCGCCTCGCAGCACAGTGAGCGCGCGCCGCGGCAGGCGTTTGGCCAGCCCGGCGACGGCGGCAGCGTCAGTGGGTGACAGTACGGCGCCCAATACCGCGGCGGTGTGGGGCTCCATGCCAAGCGCACGAGCCGTCCACGAGACGGCGAACGCGGTCGCGATCACCAGGCCGATGCTGGACATGATGATGACGCGCAGGTTGGTGCGCATCTCCCGGAAGCTGGTGTTCAAGCTCTCCCAGTACAGGATCGCCGGCAGGAACAGCAGCAGGACGATCTCGCCGTCGATCTCGACGTTGCCGAAATGCGGAATCAGTCCTAGCAGCGTGCCCAGCGCGATCAGCAAAACGGGCGGACCCACCCGATAGCGCCGCCCCAGGACCGTTCCCACGACCACGGCGGTGACTAGCGCGACGATGACGACGAGGCCGAACACCAGCCCATCGTGCCGTATCCGAATGCACGACGCGTGGTGGGCGCCAAGCACAGATCGATCGCCGAGAGTCTGGCCTAGACACGAAATCCGGCCGGCGGGCGTCCATTACGCCCACGCTCGGCGGACGGCTTAGTTGCAGTCGCAGCAGTCCCCGCAGTCACAGCAGCACGAGTCGCCTTCCCCGCAGCAGGAGTCGCAGCAACAGTCGCACTCGCAGTCGCAGCAGCAGGCATCGGTGCAGGTGTTCCACCAGCTTTCCTTGCGCTGTTGGGGCGGCAACTGGCCGGGCGGCATCTCGCCGGGCGGAAAGTTGCCGTATGGCTGGTCGCCGAAGTTGATGCCCTCCTGCTCGCCATGCGGCGTTCCCGACGGGTACTTGGCTCTTGGGCTTGGCTGGCCGAAGGTGCGTGAGACAGCACGGCGCAGTTCCTTGGTCAGCAGCCGCCGTGGCAGGCGCCCATCGGAGAAGTCCACCTCGGAAAGGGCCAGTTCGATGCCCAGCACCGCGTCCTCGCAAAGCGTGCGGACTTCGGGCAGTGACGTTGCGGTGACGGCCAACGGGTTCCACTTTCCGCGGGCCAGATCGTCGCGGTAGTCCTCGACCGCATCGAGCAGATGTGCCACCCGCCCGAACAGCTGGCCGATCTCACGCAGCGGTGCTTCGTTGGCCGGGCAACCGGCCAGCACCGCGGTGTGCGCAAACGCGGCGGCGACCGCGGTCTCGGTCGGCTCGGTCACGGTAAGCAGCGAGCTGCCCGGCCCGGCCGTCGCCTCCAGGTGAATCTGCCGATCCATCGCGGCCACCAGCACGTCGGCGTCGAAACCCAGCGTGTGGCCGGTGTCGGTGCCGCGGCGCACCCAGCTTTCGGCCATACGACGCGCCGCCGGTCGGATAGCCGCCGCGCCGACCAGGCCGTCGCGGTCGTCGACGTGGTCGCGCACATTGGCCGCCGCAAGCGCCAGAGAGACGACGGCGGCTAGCTTCACGCATTCGCCGGTCGCTACCTCCGCGCGCTTCATGCCACGCAGCGGGCACGGGCCGGCGGTGCGGCGGGTCGGCTTCGCCTGTGACTGCGCTTCGACAAGCAGCGAGACGATCAGACCGTCGTAATTGGTCGCGACTCGCGCAGCCTGACCATAGTCGTCCCGCAGCGCCAGGCATAGACCGCAAAGTTGGGCACGCCAGGCTGCAGTGAGTTCGCTACCGAGCCGGTGACGGCAGGGCCGAATGATGCCAAACACGGACTGAAGTTACCCGACCAACTGCGGTTTTGCGCGGATTGCCGAAGTTCGTCTTGGTGTGAGCAGAACTTTACTGCGATTCGCCGCACCGAAAGCCTCGGCTGCTTCGCATTCGCGGCATAGGGTCGATGCTATGCGGATCCGACTCCTGGCGTTGGCCACCGCGCTGCTGATGCTGGTGGCGTGCTCTAGCCCGAGCAAGTCGTCGACCAAGACCATCAACGTCTCGATCGACGAGGTGCTGCAGCAGAACGTCATCACCCGGGACATCACGCTGGCGGTCAGCGACACGCTCAAGCTGACCCTGGGCGCCAACCACAGCACCCCGTACCGCTGGACAGCTGACCCGAAGATCGGCGACGGCACGATCCTGCGGCAGGGCAGTCACGAGTACTTCCACGGCGACACCGACCGGGTGGGTGCACCCGGTACCGAGGTGTGGACGTTCACCGCTTTGCGGCCGGGTGAGACGACGATCGTCGCCAGCTACGGCCCGATCGTTGGAGACGCAGCGCCGTCGTGCACGTTCACCGCAAACGTGACGGTCCATTAGGTCGGGTAGGGAGTCGCGGATGACGACCGTGGATTTCCACTTCGACCCGATGTGCCCGTTCGCGTACCAGACTTCGCTGTGGATCCGTGAGGTCCGTGCGCAATTGGATGTCACGATCGGCTGGCGGTTCTTCAGCCTCGAGGAGGTCAACCGGATCGAGGGCAAGAAGCACCCATGGGAGCGCGACTGGTCCTACGGTTGGTCGCTGATGCGGATCGGTGCGTTGCTGCGGCGCACCGACATGGACCTACTCGACCGCTGGTATGCCGCGATCGGCCACGAGTTGCACACCCTCGGTGGCAAACCGCACGACCCCGCGGTGGCGCGTACCTTGTTGGCCTCGATTGGCGCAGACGAGTCGACTCTGGATGCTGCACTTGCCGATTCGTCCACCCACGACGAGGTGCGTGCCGAGCACCAGCGGGTCGTCGATGCGGGCGGCTTCGGGGTGCCGACGCTGTTTCTCGACGGGCAGTGCCTATTTGGGCCGGTGCTCATAGACCCCCCCACAGGTGCCGACGCCGTGAAGTTGTGGACTGTGGTATCTGGAATGGCCGAACTGCCGCACGTGTACGAGTTGCAGCGGCCCAAGTCGGCCGCGGATGCCCAGTTGATCGGCCGCAGTCTGCGGCCGTATCTGGACGGCCGTGACTGGGTGAGCATCAACCGCGGTGAGGTTATCGACGTCGAGCGACTTGCCGGCGGGGGTTCGTAACTTCTTACGGCCTGACCTGGGACGGCGCCGGGATGTGTCGTTCAGCACGTTACGCATGCGCTGCTTTTGGGCACACTGGGAGGCGCCAAGAATCTATTTTCGGTCGCTAGGAAAGGATTTTGGTCTTGTCCTCACCGGATCACGGCTCGCGTACCGGAACCCAGTTCGGGCCGTACGAACTGCGCTCGCTGATCGGCAGGGGCGAGGTCTACGAAGCCTACGACACCCGCAAGGACCAGGCGGTGGCGATCAGGTTTTTGCCCACCGATTTCGCGGCAAATCCTGGCTTACAACAACGATTGTCCCGTGTTGCGGCGATGTCAGATCCGCACGTGCTGCCGGTCTATCACTTCGGCGAAATCTCTGGCGTGCCTTATCTCGACACACGCTTGGTCGATGGCGGTACACTGCGGGACTTGCTGCTCGAGCAGGGCACGTTGGAACCACCGCGTGCGGCGCGCATCATCGCGCAGGTGGCCGCCGCGCTGGATGCCGCGCATGCCAAGGGTTTAGTGCACGGTGATGTCAAACCGGAGAACGTCTTGCTCACACCGGATGACTTCGCCTATCTCGACTTCGGCGGGGGCGCAGCCGGGTCCACGTCGTATCTTGCGCCAGAACGGTTGGGCGGCAGCCGGATTGGACCGCCGAGTGACATCTACTCGCTCACGTGCGTGCTGTATGAGTGCCTGACCGGCAGGCCGCCGTTCGAGCACGACGAGGAGCGCGAGGTGCTCAATGCACACATCTTCGGTGCCCCGCCGCGGCCGAGCATTATGCGCCGGGCGGTCAACCGCGACTTCGACGGCATCATCGCACGAGGAATGGCCAAACAGCCTGCGGCGCGGTTTGTTTCCGCGGCCGAGCTGGCCAGTGCAGCGGGGGAAGCTGCCCTGTGGGACCAGCCGTTGTTGGCTAGCGGGCCACCGCTGCATGAGCGCTCGAAGAGCGAACGCCCCAAGAGCCCGAAGAGTGAGCCGCCGAAGACTCGTCCGTTCCAGGTGGTCCACGAGAGTGCGTCGAAGCCTCCAGCCGTCAGTCGTGTCGTGTTGAGCGGGGTGACGGCGGCGCTGTTTGTCATTGCCGTGACCTTGGCGGGGGTGCTGGCACTGACCGATCACCGTCATACGCCGGCGGTCGCCGCGTCGGCACCTTCGGCAGCGCCACCGGTCACGCCGACAACTGAGGCGACGCCATCGCTATCGCACCCCGTGCAAGGTGCCGACGCGCTGGGGTTCATCGGGCATCCGGCGCGTTGCGATCCCGGAAACCCGCCCGCCGCGGTAGTGCGTACCGCCAAGTCGCTCGCGGTGGTATGTCAAAGCAAGGCTGGCTATTACTACCGCGGCGAACGAATTCGGGACGGCGCGAACATAGAGATCTCCAATGCCGTGCGTACGGCCGGTGGATTCGATGTGATCAATCCGGCCAACGGTGTTCGCTACGAGGTGCGCCCGCATCAGCTAACCATTCTCAGCGGCCAGCACGTCGACTCGGCCGAGCCGGTGTTGCAGTACGCGTCGGCGGCCTGACAATCACCCCTGGCCGAACACCACGCCCGGGTTGAGGATCCCCGCTGGGTCGAAGCTCTCCTTGATGCGACGCAGCAACGCGATCTTGGTCGGATCTTCCAGCTCCATAAAGTACGACGCCTTGGCGCGCCCCAGCCCATGCTCGCCGGAGATCGCCCCGCCCAATTCCATTGCCAGCGAGAATATGTCGGTCATCAACTTCTTGCGTGCCACCGGATCCTTGCACAACACGGCAAGGTGCACGTTACCGTCACCGGCGTGTCCGCAGCCGGCTACCCCGCCGCCCGCCGCCAAAGCCATTTCCTGAACGGCGGCAAGGAACTTCGGCATTGCTGAACGCGGTACCACGGTGTCGACGATGTCGTCGGCGCCGATCGCCTTCGCCGTCCAGAACGCCCGCTCGCGGGCCTCGATCAGTCGGCGTGCCGCGCCGCCTTCTAGCACGTAGCAATCTACCGCGCCCAGCTCGGCCAGCAGCTCGGCAGTGCGCTCGACATCCTCGTCCAGCCGCTGAACTAGCCGATTATCCAGGGCCACAACAAGGTATGCCTGACAACTGTCGCGGACCTGATCTGGAATGCCGAGCTCCAGATTCTGGGTGTGCACGATTGCGGCCATTGTCATGTTGTCGACGTACTCCAGGATGTAGGGCGAAAGCCCCTGAGCCAGAACGGCCGGCACTGCCGTCATTACCTGGTCCAAATTGCCGAACGGCGCCAGCACGGTGGCACTGTGGTCAAGCCGCGGATGCAGCTTGACGATCACCTCCGTCGCCAAAGCCAGCGTCCCTTCGGAACCGACGATCAGCTGAGTCAGGTCGTAGCCCGTCGAAACCTTGGCGATCCGGCCCCCGGTACGGATGATCTCGCCCGTCGGCAACACCGCCTGCAACCCGAGGATGTTGTGTCGGGCCACCCCGTACTTGACCGCCCTCATCCCGCCGGCGTTGGTCCCGACGTTGCCACCGACACTGGAGGACAGTTCACCCGGGTGCACCATGTAACTCAACCCGTGCGGACCCGTCGCGGCGTCGAGTTCGGTCAGCGTCACCCCGGGCTGCACGACGGCGACCTGGTTGGTGGTGTCGACCTCCACTACGGCGTTCATCCGCTCGAACGAGATCAGCAGCCCGCCGGACTGTGGCCGGGCGGCACCTGACAATCCGGACCCGGACCCACGCGCGGTCACCGGCACGCCGTGCTCGCTCGCGGCCACCAGCAACGCCGCAACTTCCTCGGCGCACGAGGGCCTGGCGACGTAGTCCGGTTTGACCGGTGCCAGCGTCAGTTCCTCGTCATGGGAGTAGTCCTCGGGGATCGCGTCGCCGGTTAGCAGATGGTGGTCCCCGACGATCTGCGCCAGCCGCGCCGCTACGTCGCTCACAGTGACTTAATCTATCCCTCATTCGTCCCGCGAAGTTGGGGACTTCCGACTCTCACGGCCAAGCACGTCGCGGCGAATAGTGAGCGCCATGGAGCGTTTGTCAGCATTGGACGCAGCTTTCCTAGAGGTCGAAGACTCCGATCCGCACGTGAGCCTGGCGATCGGCGGCGTCTCGATCATGGAAGGACCAGCACCGAGTTACGACGAGTTTGTCGCTGCGTTCGCCGAACGGGTACAACGCATTTCGCGGTGCATGCAGAAGCTGCATACACATTCGCTGGACCTCGGATCGCCGGAGTGGGTGGAAGATCCACATTTCGACATCACGCGGCACCTGCACCACATGGCGGTGCCGGCGCCCGGCGGGGATGCCGAGCTGTTCGAGATGGTCGCCACCATTATGGAACGCCGGCTGGACCGGGAACGCCCGCTGTGGGACTGCTTCGTCATCGAAGGACTCAGTGAGGACCGCTGGGCCGTGCTGACCAAGCTGCACCACTGCATCGCCGACGGCATTGCTACCACCCAGATGCTGGCGCAATTCAGCGACGACGGTGCCGGCGAATCGTTCGCCACTCACATCCAAGCCGCCACCGAACCGGAGCAGCGCTGGCGAATCAACGTGAACCTCAACCCACTGAGCTGGGCCCGTAGCGCCGTCAATGCCGGTCTTGCCGTCGAACACGCGGCCTGGGGTGCGGCCGGCCTGACGGCCAGCCTGTTCAGCCCGGCGCCAACGACCTCTTTGAGCGGACCCGTCACCAAGATGCGCCGCTTCGCCGCGGCGCGGGTGCGGCTGTCTGACCTGCATGAGGTCGCCGACGCATTCGACGTCACGCTTAACGACGTCGCTCTGGCCGCGATCACGTCCAGCTACCGGCGCATCCTGCTCGAACGCGGGGAAAAGCCCAGCCGCAACTCGCTGCGCACACTGGTCCCGGTGTCGGTGCGCGGGATGAACCACTTCAACATGACCGACAACCAGGTCTCGGCGATGCTGCCGTTGCTGCCCGTCGACGAGGACGACCCGGTGACCCAACTGGAGCTGGTGCACGACCGGCTCACCGCGGCCAAAGGCAGCGGTCAGCGCGAAGGCGGCAACGCGGTCATCTCGCTGGCCAAGAACATCCCATTTGCCTTGTCGGCGTGGATGGTGCGTCTGCTCAGCCGGCTGCCGCAGCGGGCGGTGGTCGCGCTGGCAACCAACGTCCCCGGCCCGCGCACCGAACAGAAGTTGCTGGGTCGCCGGGTGCTGGAGATGCTGCCTATCCCGCCGATCGCGCTGCACCTGCGCACCGGCGTCGCGATGGTCAGCTACGCCGACAGCTTTGTCTTCGGCATCACCGGCGACTACGAGAACGCGCCCGACGTTGCGGCGCTGGCGTCGGGAATTGAGGAAGGTGTGGCGCGGCTTGTCGCGATTACCCACGGACTGCGTGTCAAGCGCGGCATCAAACCCCGCGCCGCGGTGTGAAAGTCACCGGCAGCATGGCCAGCCCGGTCATGCTCGGGTTGCCCAGATATTGGTCGACACCGCTCTCGTCGACTTTGTAGTCGGGGATGCGGTCCAAGACGGCCTTGACCATCACCTCGGCCATAGTTCTGGCCAGGTGCGATCCGATACAGCGGTGCGGCCCGAGGCCGAACGCGACATGCCGGTTGGGGTTGCGGTCCAGGATGATCTCGTCGGGGCGGTCGAATGCGGCTTCGTCGTGGTTGGCGGACAGCCAGCTCAGGACGAGTTTGTCGTTGCGTTTGAGGTGTTGGCCGGCGAGGGTGACGTCCTTGGTGACGGTGCGGCTCAGTGTTTGGTTGACCGAGAAGTAGCGCAGAAATTCGTCGGTGGCGGTGCGGTAGAGCGTGGGGTTTTCTCTCAGGTGGCGGCGCAGGTCGGGGTGGGTGCCGAGGTGCAGCAGGGTCAGCGCGGTATGCGAGGTAGTGGTGTCGACGCCGCCGGCGATCAGGTTCCACAGGATGTTCAGCAGCTGTTCATCGGTGAGGCGTTGCCCCGCGAACTCGAACTGGATGAGGAAGCTGGTCAGGTCTTCTTTGGGGTCGGCGCGCCGGGCGGTGGCAAACTCGACGACCTCTTGCATCATGGCCGGCACCTGCGCGATGGCCGCGGTGTATTGCGGGCTGTCCTGTGGGGCGGCCATCACGGAGTGGAAGAGGTTGGCGTAGGCGTGCCAGTTGTCGTAGGGCAGACCCATCAGCCTCATGGTGAGGATGGCAGGAACCGGGCTGGCGTAGTCCAGGACGAGATCCAGATAGCCCTCGTCCAGGTGCCGGTCGAGGAAATGGCGTGTCTGCTCCGCCATGAACGGTCTGAGTTTCTGGCAGGCGCCAGGGGAGAAGAACGGGGCCAGGGCTTGGCGCAGGGCCAGGTGGTAGGGACCGTCCACCTCGCCGATGCCCAGGGCGGGCTGGCCGTCGGGCCGCGGGACCCCCATCTCACCCTGGTAGTCGACGCCGTCTGGGGCGTCCGGTTGGTATTTGTGGGCGAAGGTCTCCCCGTCACGCGCCGCTTGGCTGACCGCGTCGTAGCTGGACAGATACCAGAACCCGCCGTAGCGCTGGTTCCAGGCGACCGGGCATCGGCGTCGCAGGTCGGCGTTGACGGCGAGTTCGTTGAGGTTGAACTCGTCGGAGTGGTGGTCGAAGTCGACGGTGATCTCACGTCGGTGTGGGGTTTGGCTCATCGAATGTTTTCCGCCGCTGGGATCGTCTGCGTCGCTTCCGCACCGCGTCCTGTTGGTCGGCTGTCAAAGGCCGCAGCGCGTCGGCGTCCTGGGCTATCTTTGCACTATTACGCTCTGGGCCGCGCGGAAAAGTAGGTGGGTGACATCAAGGACTGGGCGGCGGGTGCCACCATCGGCGGCGCGGCGATTCCGGACAAGCCTGACCTGACCCGGATGCGCCGGGAGCGCTTCGCGCGGTTGCAGAGCGAGATGGTGGGGCAGGGTCTGGACGGCCTGGTGTTGGTGACGTCGAGTGCGGTGACGTATGCCACCGGCGTCCCAATGCCGGCGATGGACGGCGACCGTGCGGCGTTGTTCCGGGCGGTGGCGATCGTTGTTAAGGGTGAGCCGATGGCGCACCTGTACACGATGGTCGCCGACGCGGTGCCGCTGGGAGTGCATCTGCATCCGCCGCTCTTCCCGGACCTCGATGACGGGATCTCCGAGTTTGCGTCGGCGCTTGCCGAGCATTTCTCGCCGGGCGCCCGGGTGGGGGTCGACCACTTCTCGCACCCGATGATCCGTGGCCTGCAGGGTGTTTCGTGGGCAGACGCCTCCAGCGTGTTGGGCGCGGTGAAGCTGCTCAAGACGGTGGACGAGGTCGCTTGCATCCGTCAGGCGCAGCTGCTCAACGAGCTGGCGATGGAAGATGCGTTGCGGGCCCTGCGGGTGGGGGTGCGCCAGACCGACCTGAGTGCGGTGTTCCTGCGGCGAGTTTTCGAACTTGGGGCGTCGGCGGGGGGGATTGACCCGATCTGGCAGGTGATGGCGCCTTCCCAGGCTGCCGGCCCGTGGACCTCGCACGGTGACCTGGCGTATCCGACGGTGACCACGGATCGGTTTCTGCGGTACGGGGACGTGATCTGGGTGGATTCCGGGATCATGTGGGAGGGCTACGCCTCTGATTACGGACGTACCTGGCTGGTCGGTCGGGGGCCGAACGCCGTGGAGCGTAAGCAGTTTCGGCGATGGCGTGCAGTAGTCGACGCGTGTCTGGAGATCTTGGCACCTGGTGTCACCGGTGCAGAGCTGACTCGGGTGGCCGTCGACACCAATGGCGGGGTGCGGCCCTGGATGACGCACTTCTATCTGGCGCACGGGGTAGGTGTCGACAGCGCCGAGATGCCACTGATCGGGACCGATCTCGGTGACGACTTCGACGCGCAGTTGGTGATGCAGCCGGGGACGGTGCTGGTATTGGAGCCGGTGATCTGGGACGACGGCGAGGGCGGGTATCGCGCCGAAGACATTGTGGCGGTGACCGACCGGGGCTGGGTGAAGCTGAGTGGATCCAATTACGATCCATTTGGGAGTTTCTCATGAGTCCGGCCCCGCGCGATCCGGGAGTGCGTTTGGGGATGATGAGCCTCGAGGACGGCGCACGCGTCGACTTCGCTTGGCTGCGCGGTGAACGGCGACTAAAAGTGTTGTCCAGCATGGAAACTCAGGGGCTAGATGCCCTGATACTGGGTGGTGTCGGCAATGTGCACTACGTCTCGGGTGGTCGCTTGTTGGGTCGGGCTGGTGTGTTACCGTTCGGGCCGTACGCGGTGGTGGTGCGCTCTTCGGGCCGGGTGCATCTGCTCTCGACGTGGGACGAGGGGGTCCCGCCGGAGATCGAGCGCGAGGACTTGTACCCACTGAGCTGGAACCCGATGAACCTGATGGCGTCGTTGGCTGCGATTCCGGGATTGCGCGAGGCGCACCGGATTGGCACTGACGGGATGACGCCGTCGTTCGCGTTGTTGGCCGCGGTCCTGGGCGTATCGGAATTCGTGGACGCCGGCCCGGTATTAGATGTGGCGCGGCGGGTGAAGACGGCCGAGGAGATCACGTGTCTTACTGTGGCGGCCGCGATCTCGGAGTCGGCGCTCAGTGTCATGGAGTCGGCGTTGCAGCCCGGGATCACCGAGCGGGAGCTGCTGGCGAGATATTACTCGGCTGTGGCAGGGCTCGGCGTGCCGGTAGCTCCTACTGAAAGTGTGTGCTTCGCAACGCCGTTGCGGGGCTCAGTGCCGTTTCGCCATGTCCCTCGGGATCGGGGAGTCCGTGAGGGCGAACTGATGGTGTTGGCGCCGGGGGCCCTGTACGCCGGGTACGAGGCGGGGCTGGCTTGTACCCGGATGGTGGGTGGGTCGAGGTCGGTGCGGTCTACCGCGCTGGCCGGGCGCTGTGCGTCGGGGATGGATGCCTTGCTGGCGGCGTGCCGACCGGGGGCGGTTGGGACAGATCTGTATAGGGCTTGGGAACGTTTGGGTTTCGGGGAATCCTCAGTGTTGTTAGCGCATGGGTTGGGGCTCGGGGCCGAGCCGCCGGTGATCGGTTTGGGGCGCGGTCGGGATGCTGCGCTGGAGGAGGGGATGGTGTTGAGCGTGCAGTCGTGGGTTACGCAGGCAGGGGTAGGGGGATGTTTGGAGCGGGCGACGGTGCTGGTGACTGCGGGCGGCGCTGAGGTGCTGACGCGGTATGGGCGATTGTGATCGCATGGGCGCTCTGGCTTCGGGGGTATCGGTGCCGGTGATGCGGAAGGCGGTTGTTTCGCGCTTTGACGGTGGCCGGGTAGTGGGGTATGGGAGGCCGTAATGGGTTCGCAGCGGGCCGTTTTCAACCATGTGGGACTTTGCGTTCGGGATCGCGCGGTATCGCGGCGGTTCTATGAGGGGCTGCTGGGGTTCCAGTTCTGGTGGGAGTTGGATGCGCCGGAGGACGGGACCGCTCAGCTACTGCAACTGGACGGCCCGGTGGGGCTGCACGCGACGTATCTGGTGAGGGACGGGCTGGTGCTTGAGCTACTTGATTATTCAGCGCGGGTCGCGTTAAGGGGCGGCGAACGGGTAATGGATCAGGTTGGGCTGACTCATATTTCGTTCTCGGTACCGAATCTGGCGGGGGTGTTGAGGCGCGTTGAGGAGTATGGGGGAGCTGTCGTTGCCGGCACCGTTTCGGAGGGATCTGCGATGGTGAAGGATCCGGATGGGCAGTTGTTGGAGTTGCTTTCGGATGGATGGTTGAAGGTTTTGCCGGCACCGCCGACGTAGGTTGGGCCCAATACCATCGGCATGCTGCAACGTCGATCAGGCAGTCGAGTAGCTGTAGGAATACTGAAACGGAGGATTTAGGTGCTTGAGTCGTGGAACGACGGACCCACAAAGTCGGCCATCGTGGACTTCGTGGACCGGGTCAACAACGAGGTAGCGTCCGAGGAGCGCGTAGCGGTGTTCGACAACGACGGCACACTGTGGGTGGAGAAGCCGGCCTATGTCCAGCTGGACTTTCTGGTGCGCCGCCTGGCCGAGCAGGCCGCCGCCGATCCCTCGCTGGCCGACAGGCAACCTTATCGGGCGGCGGCCGCCGGTGACCTCGGGTGGTTCGGCGACGCCGTCACCAAGCACTACAACGGCGACGACTCCGCGATCAAAGTAGTTGCCGGCGGGATCCTTTCGGCCTACCTCGGGTCGACGGTCGATGAGCACGCGGCGCGCATCGGCACGTTCTTCGACCAGGCTACCCACCCGACCCTGAACCGGCCGTACACCGCGTGCGGCTACCGGCCGATGGTGGAGCTGCTGCGCTACCTGCAGGACAACGGATTCACCAACTACATCGTCTCCGGCGGCGGGCGGGACTTCATGCGCCCGGTCACCACGGCGATGTACGGTGTGCCGCCGGAGCGGGTGGTAGGCACCGCGGTGGGGCTGGATTTCGCCGATGGCCAGCTCCGGATGAACTCGACGCTGGAGATTCTCGACGACGGGCCGACCAAGGCGGTCCAGATCTGGGATCGGGTCGGTCGTCGGCCGATCTTCGCGGCGGGCAACTCCAACGGCGATATCGAGATGATGCAGTACGCCACCGCGGGGCGCCACCCGTCGATGTGCTTGCTGGTCCGCCACGACGACGCCGATCGCGAGTTCGACTACACCGCAGGCGCAGAGAAGGTGATCGACGAAGCGGCGCAACGAGGTTGGACCGTGGCCAGCATTCGCGACGACTGGAATACCGTGTTTGCCGGCTGACAACCCGGTCAGTTGAGGCGCGGCCGCGGTCGAAGCTGCCGGTACGTGTTCGCGCCGCGTCGTCGGTTTGACGCTCAGATATAGTCCCAGTCTCGACGAAAACCGGTGGAAGGACGCAATGGTGGCATCGCTGCAGCAGGAGCCGACGGGCCCGGGGTTCGAGCATCTGGTGGTGTTGATGTTCGAGAACCGTTCGTTCGACAACCTGCTTGGCCACCTCTATCCGCCCGGGAGCCTGCCGGACGGCGAGCACTTCGACGGGGTGGCGAACGGGCAGTACTGCAACTCCTCACCCTCTGGCCCGATCGCGGCTCACGTCTATCAGGGCCCTACCGATCGGATCTTCCGCAGCCCGAACCCAGATCCTGGTGAGGAGTATCCGCACATAAATACCCAGCTGTTCGGCGTCGTCGACCCGCCGACCAACGCGGAACGGGATGCGGAAGACATGGTGGCACCCTGGAACACTCCTGGGGCCGGGATGACCCCGACGATGGACGGCTTCGTCACCGATTACATCAACGCCTTCTGCGTCAGCGAAGGACGTCAGCCGACTCCGGAGGAATACTCGGTCATCATGGGCGGCTTCAGCCCGGACATGCTCCCGGTAGTGAGCACGCTCGCCCGCAACTTCGCGGTGTACGACGCCTGGTTCTGCGGGGTGCCTTCGCAGACCCTGTGCAACCGCTCGTTCTTCAACGCCTCCACCTCGTCGGGATTCGTGACCAACAAGTGCGGAGATGGCTACAAGAAGTGGTTGCGCAACAAGGCGACGACGATCTTCGACCGGCTCGAGGAAGCCGGCATTCCCTGGGCGATCTACTACGACGAAAGCCAGATCGTGCCGATCACCGGCTTCGTCAACGCTCCATCCCTGGAGCGCTACTGGAAGACCCGATTTTTCGGGATGGACCGCTTCTACGAAGACGTCGCCAACGGAAAGCTTCCGGCCTATTCCTTCATCGAGCCGCGAATCCTGTTCAACCACAACGATATGCACCCCTCGTGCCCGCTGATCGACGTCACGATGCCCGATGGCACGAAGGAACCGATCGGCGTCGTCAACGACGTGCGCGCCGGCGAGAAGTTGCTACACGAGGTCTATTCGGCGATCCGCACCAGCGCCACGCCGAACGGCTCGAACAATCAGAACACCCTGCTGCTCGTGACCTTCGATGAACACGGTGGCTGCTATGACCATGTGCCGCCGCCGGCCGCGGTCCCGCCGGACCCCGTGGACCCGGTGGCGCCACATTCGGGTGACGAACCCGAGATGGGTTTCGGCTTTGACCGCCTCGGTGTCCGCATCCCGGCAATCGCCATCTCCGCCTGGACCAAGGCCGGCACGATCATCCACGACCAGATGCATCACGGCTCGGCGATCGCCACCCTGTGCCGTAAGTACGGACTCGCGCCGCTGACGCAGCGCGATGCCGCAGCCAACGATCTGACCAACGCTCTCAATCTCACCGAGCCACGCCAGCTCGTGGACTGGCCGGAGACAACACCGCAATACGTCCCGCCGAACCCCGAGGCGAACGGCCCCTTCACCCCGGATCAAGCACGGGCACCGTTGACGCCCCCGGGGTTGTCGCTGATGGGCATGCTGGCGGCGAAGTTCGGGCTGCCCGCCTCCGAAGCCCCGACCACCTACGGTGAGGCCTACGACATGCTCCAACGCTGCAAAGGAATGTTCGGCTAGGGAGGGGCCGCCTTCTCACTTGGTACATGGGCGGCCGGCAGACGGGCACGGCCGGTGACCCGAACCCACACGCTTCCCGGAGTGGTCACGATGAGTCCTGGGGTTGCCGCAGAGGGGTTCACACCGTGATGATGGGCGGTGGTTTCCAGCTGCCATCGAGGATGCTCTGGCGGCCCCAGTACGCCCGAATGTACAAGGAGAAGTGCCCGTCCGGGGCCGGCAGCCAGTTCGACTCTTTTTCTGGCCCAGGCGATTTCGATCCCGCATAGACGGTGAGTGATCCGTCGGCGCCACGGGCCAGGTTCTGATTTTTGGTGCCCACCGAGTACCGGTTCAACGTGTTGGGATGGAAGAGGTGCTTGTCGTTGTAGAGGGTAAGCGACCAGAAGCCGTCCACCGGAGGTTCTTGTCCGGCAGGAAATGTCACCGTGTAATCGCGCCCACCTTCTAGCGAAGTTCCGGCGGAGTCCTTGTCGGCGTAGAAGTACTGGGTTTCGGTGGGCCGGTTGTCGAACATGTTCGACTTCGCGGTTCCGGTGCGATTGAAATAGTCGACGCCCCATTGTGCGTTGTTGGTCGAGCGGTTCCAGCCGTTGCCGGTCGGACGGCCGTTGTGTGACCACTCGAAGAATGGATCGATGACATCCCTCTCGGTGGCCACAGCCGTATCGATCAGAGCTTGGTGGATGTTCGGGTTGTGTTCGGCCGCGTCGAGAAGCGCCCGGAACTGTGCGTACATGGCCTCTTCACCGGGCAGCGGCGGCACGGTTTCGAGCACGTGCCCGAGCTGATCGAAAAATTTCTCCGGTACGACCCATTTCGCTTCACCTTCACCGGCATTCGACGGCGGGGCGGGAAAGCTGGGTAACTTGGCCCAATCCACCGTCTTCATCGTCCCGTCGAACTCGGTGAGCGGGTAGATGTCGACCTGCTTGATCACCGACTGGATGGCCTGGTGATCCCGCGGTGTGGTGTCCATGAAGATTCGGGGCAGTCCGATCGCCAGTGCCGTTGACGACCGGATGACGTCGTGGACGCCATCGGGCTTGTCGCCCGTCCAATTGGGACCGGCCACTAGATAGAACCCGGGTTTGGTTCCATATTGCTTGCCCAACCGCCCAAATTGGTCGGTACGGGCGTCGCTGAGGGCATACACCCAAAACCGGTCACCGAAATCCGGTACTTGAATGATCACCGGTTGTTCATCAAGTGACAGGTACGCCAGTCCGTAGACCACATCCTGGTTTGGGCAGGTGACGAAGGTCTCGCTGGGATCGACGTAGTTGGATAGCATCGCCAGCCGACCCTGCGGGGCCACCGGAATGATGCCGCCCAACAGTCCTGGGTGCGGTGCTTTGGTGATGGAGTCGCTGCGGCTGATCATGTTGACCATCGGCCATCCCCACACGTACGCGAACTGGCCGATGGTCCTCGCGTAGCCGGGTGTCATCAGCACACCGGAAGCCGGTTGCGCCACCTGTGGCGTCGAACCGCGGAGGTGCGGCCGACGCCGTGGTACCCGAGGCCGCGAAATGTCAGTCATTGTTGGACAAGGCCTTTCAGTATGAAATCTCTGCTCAACTGATCTTTTTAGTCGTCGGCGGCTGCCAGGATCCGTCCACCATGGCTGGTTTGGGCCCATAGGTCCGTAGCACCACCCAGAACGGACCCTCCGGCGCCGGCAACCAGTTACTGGTTTTGTCGCCACCGGGGTCCCTGGCCGTGAAGTACACGGTCAACGAGCCATCGGGATTGGCCTGCAAACCCGGCGTACTGCTGCCGATCGAGTATCTGTTGAGCGGATTGGCCACCAGGAGCCGGTCCGGGACGCTGTACATGGTGAGCGACCAGAAATAGTCCACCGCCGGAGTCTGGCCCGGTGGGAAGGTGATCGAATAGTTGCCCTTGCTGCCGTCCAGCGGTACACCGGTTTGGTCCAACGGGAGGGTGTAGTACATGGATTGCTGGGGAACGTTGCCGAAAATGCCCATATACACACCGAGCGCCCGGTCGAAGTAGTGGGTGCCGAGCTTGGCGCGGTCGCCGAACAAGTCCCCGGAGCGCAGGTCCTTCTGCTGGCTGCATTTCTTCAGCGCAGCTTGTGCGTCCTGGATTCCACCCTTGAGTGCATCCTTGACCTCCTGGGACAACGTGTCCTGGGCAAACGGCCGCCCACGCGTGATTCCCAAAGCCGCCAGGTTGTCGTACATCGGCTGATCGACTGGGTTGTCGGTGGTGAACGGCAGCAGCAGCGAGACGTAGTCCCAGTATTTCGTCGTCATCTCGTCGCCCTCGGTCCACGCCGGCCAATTCAGGCTCGGCGCCGGGGCGGGGGCGGTTGTGTGCTGGAACGCGCTGAGCGGTTCCAATTTGTACTCGCGCTGGATCGCCTTGACCTGTTCGGTCCCGTCGTCGGTACCCGTCAACTCGGTGCGGGTCAAGGTACCCAGGAACTGACTTTCACCTCTGATTGCTCGCGAAACCCCTTGTGGGAGTTGGCCGTTCCAATCCGGAGGCGCGATCAGCACCGAGATTCCGTTGTTGCCGTCCAGCACCGAGCCGGGGTTGTCAAGTACGAAGCCCCATAGGTCGTCCCACTGGCTGACGATATAGCGCGTGGAGTCCACCTTGGGCAGGGTCAGTACCCACGGTTCAGCCCGCAGGTCCGCCCACGCATAGGAATACGGGGTGTCGTTGTTGGGTGTGACGATGTCCTTGTCAGTTGGCGTCGAGGTGCCCAGATTTAGCCATCTGCCGAACTCGCGGTCGCCTTCGATGGCTTGCTTGTACATGGTCCGGTAGTTCATCACCAGTCCATAGGTGAAAATATAAGCGTCCTTGGCCTTTTCGCGCAGACGGGCCTGGGCTGTGCGCGACGGGTCCGGACGCACCCGACCGCCGTGGCCACACGCCGCAAGCGTGCCTGCAGACAACATCGCCAGCGCCGAGGCAACCAGCGTCGTCATAGCCGATCCAGACCTCTGTTTCATGTCAACATCCTTCGTTGAAGACCCGCGGTCGACCGCGTCCGCCGCATCCAAAGTTAGACGCATCAGCGCCTGCACCGTTGACTTCGGGCGTACTACCGCCCGCACGGTGGAGAAAGATTACGGCGGTCGTCTCTCACCGTCGCAGGTGAGAGACAATCCGCGAGCTATATCTCACCGCAGGCAGGTTGTTGACCTGGCTGCATTCGCCGCGATCTTGACCAGTCCTCGACAATCTGGATTTTGATGCGCGCGCCTCACCCATAACTCTCAACTAGAGCTTTACCCTTTCGAACCATGATGGTCCGGGGGAGCTCGCTACTGCCAGAGCTCGAGATTCTGACGGCGCTGGATTTCGACACCGAGATTCCATGCATCTGCCAGAAGTTCTGCGATGAAGCGGAGCACCGAGCGGACTGGTGGATCACACTGTCATGCGGGTGCCGATACCCGTTCTGCAAGAGGGCGTTACAGATCTCCAGGATCCGGCTGAAGGTACGACCGCTGACCTGCCGGTTGTGCTCGGCGCAGGACATCACAATCAAGAGCGTGAAGCGCACGTAAGCCGTTGTTCGCGGCACCGACTTTGCCCGCTGGCATCCCTCAACACGTCGAAGGATTCCGCGGTAGCTAACCAGAAGGTCTACTGCGTCGTACCGACCTGGGCCCGTCCGGCAATATCAAGGGCTTCGGTGTTCCACGGGAACAGGTCACCTCAGTTGTACGCCGTGCTACCCGCGACCGGATGCGTCGTGCTGATCAGCTTCGCAAAGCAGTGATCCCGATCGAACCCTCTGCTGCTGCTGCACCAATTCAAGGCATCGCGGGCATCACCGAAAGTGAAGCCCGCGATCGTCACCCAGTAGTTCGGCTCGGAGAACGTCGACCAGTCACCGGACCAAAGCAGCTTGGCGTTGTACTGAGTCCGCAGCCGCGGCGGCAAACCCGGACAAATTGCTGCAAAATAGGCATGGAATACCCTTTAGCGGTCGAGGCTGATGGGCCTGATGAGGCTAATGTGTCAACTGAGTCAGAGGATTATGGGTTTGCTGTCCCGGTCCGCAAGCCCTAACCAGCGTCTGTTGCCTCAGGCCCATTCCGGCGATTGCGCACCACACTGCTGAGCAGCGCTGCACCGATAAGCACCACGCCGATCAGGCCGGTGAGGATCTCGTTGACGTGGAACCGGATGGAAATCAACAAGATCACCGCCAGCGCGCCGATCGCCCAGTGTGCGCCGTGTTCTAGATACACGTATTCCGACAAAGTGCCTTTCCGCACAAGGAAAATGGTGATCGACCGGACGAACATCGCCCCGATGAAACCGAGGCCCAACGCAATCAGAATGGGGTCGGCCGTGATAGCGAACGCGCCGATCACCCCGTCGAAGGAGAACGACGCGTCTAGGACCTCGAGCTGGAGGAATAGGAAGAAGCCAGCCTTGCCGGAGGCTTTGGCGAGTTCCGAAGGGCCGTCGGAGCCCGGTGGTTGTGTATCGGTGACATCCTCGCCCACGGCGAAGATCGAGCCCAGGCCATCCACCACCACGTAGACGACGAGGCCGAGCAACCCGGACAGCAGCACCGTGTAGCGCTGTTCGCTGCTAGCGAGGAAGTGCGACGTGAGGATGAGTGATGCTCCCGCGGCCAATATGGACAGGTGGGCGCGCATGCCGGTATTTCCTAGCGGTCGCTCCAGCCACGAGAGCCAAGTGATTTCGCGTTCGCCGAAGATGAAGTTCAGGAACAACATCAGCAGAAAGGTGCCGCCAAACGCGGCGATCTGAGGATGCGCTGTGGTGAGCGCGGTCTCGTAGCTGGGACTGCCGTCGGGGAAGTACGCAGCGTCGTTAGGTGGGGGATTGAACGCGAGTTGCAAAGCTTGGCGCGGTGCCAGCCCGGCCGTGACCCACACCACCAGCAGCGGGAAAAAGATCCGCATGCCAAACACCGCGACCAGGATCCCGATTGTCATGAAGATCCGCTGCCAGAACTCGTCCATCCGGCGCAGCACGGTCGCGTTGATCACCGCGTTGTCGAACGACAGGGACACCTCCAGCACTCCCAGGATCGCGCACAGGATGAGCGCGTGGAATCCGCGGTATAGGAACGCGGCGATCAGCGAACCGATCGTGACCGCGATCGACGGCCAGAAAATGCGCAATGCCACGGCTCGCCCCTACCGGGCCGGTCTGGGTAGACGCGGCGCCCGCGGGCTGCCACCGCTGGGGCGTATCCATGGGACATCGCGAGCGCCCCTCACGCGTGCTCGGACTGCTCGTCGCAGGTCACTGCTTGGCGCCCATCCACACATCTCCTTGTCCCGAAACCCTGCAACTCAAACTCTGGCTAGTCTCTAGGCGGTTCCCGAGGAGCCACGCAAGTCGGTGCCTCGCGAGTCCCATTGGCTACCAGTCCGCCGACATCGAATCTGTTGCACCGTAAAACGACTCGGTGCGGTCGAGGAATGTGGTCCTACTTGCGCTGCAGCTCCACGATTTGGTCGTTGCGGCCGCCGACGTAGATGTTGCCACGGTTGTCGACCGACAAACCCCAGGGATAGTTGAGACCGGTGAACGGCAGCTCGATCTGCTCCGACGAGCCCACGGGAAGCTTGAGCGCACGATTGTTGCCGCAGTCGGTGACGTACACCGCCCCTTGGTTGTCCAAGGTGACACCGCCAGGCTGCTTGAGGCCCTTGAACGGCACCGGCACTTGCTTTTTCGTGGTCGTCGGCAACATCAGGATCCTATTGTTCCCACCGTCGGATACATAGATCGTTCCGTCGCCGCTGACGACCAGACCGGTCGGACCGTTGAGTCCGGTAAACGGCACCTCCGTCTGTGTGCTCGAGCCGTCGGCCAGCGCAACCACGCGATTGCGGGCGGTGTCGGTGACATAGACGGTATGACTGATATCCACCGTCAGGCCGGTGGGGTTGCTGAGGTCGGTGAAGGGCAGGGTGATCGGAGCCGTCGCGCCGGTACGGAGCAGCAGCACCCGCTTGTTGCCTGCGTCGTTGACGTAAATCGAGCCGACGGGGTCGGCCGTCACCCCGGTGGGGAAGCTCAGCCCTTCGAACGGCAGCACGTCTGGTGTCTTCGAGCCAGGGTGTAGTGCCAGGATCCGATTGTGCTGGGTGTCGGCGACGTACACCGTGCCGCCGTAGTCCACCGAGAGACCTTGCGGGTCGCGCAGGCCAGTAAAGGGCAGCGTTACTTGCTGGAACTCGTCGCGGCCGGAATCCGACTTGCCGAGGACCACCACGCCTACCACGGCTGCGGCGACTGCGATCACCGCCACCGCCGAGATCGCGACGGGTTTGCGGCGCCACCACGGCTGCGATGGACGCGGCGGGGCCGCCCGGGGAGGCGTGGGTTCTCGCGCGGGAGTGGGGGGCGGGGTCGGTAGGGGTCGAGCCACCGTGCGTGGGCCGTGGACGTGCTGCGGTGAGGTGTGCTGTGGTCCGGTCGGGTGGGGTGCGGTCTGTTGTGGTCCGGTCGGGTGGGGTGCGGTCTGTTGTGGTCCGGTCGGGTGGGGTGCGGTCTGTTGTGGTCCGGTCGGGTGGGGTGCGGTCTGTTGTGGTCCGGTCGGGTGGGGTGCGGTCTGTTGTGGTCCGGTCGGGTGGGGTGCGGTCTGTTGTGGTCCGGTCGGGTGGGGTGCGGTCTGTTGTGGTCCGGTCGAATGCGGTGCAGTGTGCTGCGGTCCGGACTGCGGCGACCCGGTGTGGAGTGGACCGGTCTGCCGTGACGGAGCCTGCGGCATGGGGATCGGTGGTCGATTACCGAGGCGGGCGCCGTAGTGGACGTGCTCGGGGATGGCCGGCCGCATCAGGGTCGGGGGCTCCTGCGGGGCGGTCGGCGGCGTCGTGAGCGCATTGCGGGCAGCCCTGGCCAAGTCCACCGCGGTGTCATACCGGTCGCCCGGATGCTTGGCCATTCCCTTGGCGATCACCGTATCCAGCCCGGGCGGCAAACCCGGATTGGTAGTGGACGGCCGCGGCGGCGGACTGGTGAGGTGCCCGGTGATCTGTCGTTCCAACGTATTACCCGGAAATGGGTGCTGGGCGGTCAAACACTCGTAGAGAACGCAGGACAGTGCGTAGATGTCCGAACGCGAGTCGATGGGGGAGGTGCTGAACCTCTCGGGAGCCATGTAGTGCCATGTCCCCACAAAATCTCCCGCCGCCGTAAGCGCCAGATCGTCTGTCGCGCGGGCGATTCCGAAGTCGAACAGATAAGCAAAGTCGTCGGTGTCCAGCAGGATGTTGGACGGCTTGACGTCGCGGTGCAGCAGCCCACCACGATGTGCGGCATGCAGCGCCTTGGCGACCTGGTCGATGATGGACACCGCACGCTCGGGCTTCAACGGCCCGTTGTTCAACTCCGCCTGCAGGTCGCGCCCGTGGATCAATTGCATGTCCACGAACAGCCGTCCGTCGATCTCGCCATAGGTGTGGATTGGGATCAGGTGCGGGTTGCTCAATCTCGCGGCGGAGTGGGCCTCGCGGCGGAACCGCTGTTGGAAAACCTCGTCGTTGGAAATCTCGGAAGGCAGAATTTTGAGCGCGACGACGCGGTCGGTGGCGGTGTCAAACGCCCGCCACACCTCGCCCATTCCGCCGCGACCCAGCAACTCGATCAGCCGGTACTTCCCGAACGAAGTTCCCTCCAACAAGCCCTCCATCGATCTTCGCCAGCAACTGCCAGACCATCATGCTCCCATGCCAGGCCGGGCCGCTAGGCTACGTCCGCGAAAGACGCTGTTTACCGGGTGTTTGCCGACGCTCGGGGAAGGATCCGCGGGCGTGGCGCTCCTGCTCGCCGCAAAGGCGCGACGTGGTGCGCGCAAGCCGCAAGAGCGGCGCACCCGCACCTTGGATGGCAAAGGGGAACGCTATCCCAGCTGAAAAGAGTCCCGCGAAACCCGGAAGAAGTGCCCGCTGCTGGAGTCGGTGCACTTGATGCCCGCCTGCTCACTGCTGGCACAGGTGATACTGCCAGCGCTGATCGTCTGCCCGTAATTCAGCGACGCTTCGCCGGACATAGCCAGCGTGTCGCCGTGGCACTCAATCTGGCCGGGTTTGCCCGCGGTCAACGTGAAACGGTTGCCCCACTTGATGTGCTGAGCGCACTCCGGTGGCGGCGGCGGGGTGTAGGTGTATTCCTGTATGTCACAGGCGGCGCCGGTGCTGTCGAGCATGCAGACGATGTTTCCCGACGGCGACTGAAAGTACTTCGAATCAGCGTGGGCGACGGCCGGAACAGCTACCGCGCCCGCGACCGCGGCCGCGACCAGCCCGGGCATGATGACGCGCATGACGGTGAGCGTAACGGCACTGCGAGAAATCTGGTGCGGAATGGCCGTGCGGCAGCGCTCGCGGACAAAGAATGGTGAAGGGCGCGCGACCCGGCCAGGTTGTTACCATCGCGCGGTGAGCCGAGTTTCCAGGCGCGGCGTGTTGAAATGTGTCGCCGCAGCACCGGTAGTCCTCGCCGCCGCCCTCAGCGCGCCGCACTCGAAGGCGGCCGGAATCGCGGGGATGACCGTCGTCCTCGACCCGGGCCACAATGCCATTGCCGACGCTTCGATCAACCAGCAGGTCCCCAATGGAAGAGGCGGCACCAAGCCATGCAACACCTCGGGGACCGCGGCGGGCAACGGCTACCCCGAGCACGCGTTCACCTGGGCCGTCACCAACCTGGTCGCGGACAATCTGCGCGGGATGAACGTCAACGTCGACCTCACCCGAAGCGACGACAACTCCGTCGGACCGTGCATCGACGACCGCGCCGCCCGCGCCAACGCGGCCCACCCCGACGCGATCGTCAGCATCCATGCCGATGGCGGCCCCCCGTCCGGACACGGCTTCCACGTCAACTACTCCAGCCCACCGCTCAACGACGCCCAGCAAGGGCCGACCATGCAACTGGCCAACGCGATGCGGTCCGCGCTCATCGCCGAGGGATTCCCGCCGTCTAACTACATCGGATCCGATGGCCTGTACGGTCGCGCCGACCTGGCCGGCCTGAACCTGGCGCAGTACCCGGCCGTCCTGGTGGAGCTCGGCAACATGAAGAACGCCGAGGACGCCGCCACCATGGAAAGCGCCGACGGCCGCGCCCGCTACGCCACCGCCGTCACGAAGGGGATCGTTGCCTATCTCCAAGCCAGAGCGGGGTAGCACCCGGCGCGTCATCGCGGTTGCGGCCACATTGGTGGTGGCAGCCGCGATCGTGACGCTCACCGCCCGCTACACCAATCGCAGACCCCCGGCCCGACACCCCGCCATCGCCCCGCCGGCTTCGTCCACAACCCGCGGCTCCCCAGCCGCCGCCTATCCCGATCTGCCAACGGAATTTGCCCAATTGGCCACGCGACGCAACGCCACCATGGGCCTGGCCGTAGCAGCCGTCGGCAGCGCGGAACCGCCCACGACCTGGGGCGACTGGAAGCAGGGACCGGCCTGGTCCACCAGCAAGGTGCCCCTGGTGATCGCTGCCTATCGCGAGCAGGGCCATCTCACCGACCAGATGCGGGCCGCGATCACCCAATCCGACAACGCCGCCGCCGAAGCGCTCTGGCAGCAACTGGGCGATCCGGCCACCGCCGCGCGCAAAGTGCAGCAAATACTGCAGGAAACCGGCGACCCGACCACGGTTCAGTCGCGGAAAGTGCGGCCCGAATTCACCGCATTCGGCCAGACGATCTGGTCGCTGGCGAATCAGGCGCATTTCATCGCGAACGCATTCTGTAACAAGCAGAATGACCCGATCTTCAATCTGATGGCAGAAATCGAAGCGCAGCAGACCTGGGGAATCGGCGCCATGGCCGGTGCCCGATTCAAAGGCGGCTGGGGCCCGTCCGAATCCGGAAAGTACCTGGTCCGCCAACTCGGCGTCATCGACACCGCGTCCGGGAAAACCGCCATCGCCATTGCCGCGCAACCGATGTCGGGATCGTTCGACGACGGCAGGCGCGCCCTCGACGAAGCCGCCAGCTGGCTGGCCGGCCACCTCGCCCAGCTGCCCGCCGGGCAGTGTCCGGGCAAACGCTAGACAACCCGGGACTGTGCCGCATAATCCCTACGGGAGGCGATCACGGTGTCAGCGGCAGATCAGCGAGTCGGCACGACATTCGGCAAATACACGATCACCGGCGTCCTTGGCAAGGGCGGCATGGGCGAGGTCTACGAGGCCCACGACAACCAGATCGGCCGGTCCGTCGCTCTCAAGATCATCAAGAGCCAATACGCCCACGACCGCAAATTCCGCACCCGATTCGAACGAGAGTCGCACGCCGCGGCGACACTGCAGGAACCGCACGTCATTCCGATTCACGGCTTCGGCGAGATCGACGGTTCGCTGTTCATCGACATGCGGCTGGTCCGCGGCAAAGACCTGGAAGGTCTGCTGGCAAGAGGCCCGCTGGACCCACCGCGCGCGGTCGCAATCATCAACCAGATCGCCGCGGCGCTGGACGCCGCGCACGGCGAGGGGCTGGTCCACCGCGACGTCAAGCCCCAGAACGTCCTGGTGACCCCGGCCGACTTCGCCTACCTGGTCGACTTCGGGATCGCCGAGGTGGTGGGGGAGAACACCCGTCTCACCGCGACCGACATGCGGGTCGGCTCGTGGGCTTACATGGCGCCGGAACGATTCGCCGGCACCGAGATCACACCCGCCGCGGATGTGTACTCGCTGGCTTGCGTGCTCTACGAAGCGCTGACCGGGCAGCTGCCATTTCCCTCCAACACGCAGGGCGGGCTAATCGCAGCACACATGTCAACGCCGCCGCCGCGGCCAAGTCAGACCAATCCGCGCGTCCCGCCTGCCCTGGACGACGTCATTGCGCGCGGCATGGCCAAGGAACCGGACGACCGGTACGGCAGCGCCGGGGCGCTGGGTCGCGCCGCCGAACGGGCACTGCGCAGCGGTGTGCGCACCGTCGTTGATCCGGTCGACGACTCGCCGACCCGGCCAGTGTCCTGGCCGCCCGCACCGCCGACCCAGCCGCGCCCATATCAGCCGTCGCAGCCGTCGCCTCAAGCGTCGCAGCCGGCGCCGTATCAACAGGTGTATGCGCAGACGTTCCCGCCATCGGGGCCGCAACCAGTGAGCCCTAATCAGGTTGCGGTGCAACGTGATCGGCGCTGGGTGCTGCCCGCCGTGATCGGGGCCTGCGCGGTGTTGGTGCTCGGTGTGATCGGGGTGGTCATCGGCCTGCTGGCCAAGTCGGACCCGTCGCGGGGCTCGGCTGCGAGCTCGGCGACCGTCCCGGCCACGATTCCCCCGTACTCGGGCGAGCCCGCCAGTACGTCGAATTCATCGTCGACGAGCTCATCGCGCCCCGCCAACGTCACGCCGCCGCTGGTGACCGGACCAGACCAAAGTGCCGACCACCGAAGTTGCGATCTCGGCTACCATCGCAACGACAGCACCGCGTTCGGATCCCGCAGCGGGCGGGGCTCGCCCCAGACATCCTGCTTCTTCGCGCAGTCGGTATTGGATTCGTACTGGACTGCCTACGGCAACGCCACCAACGATGCGCGGACGGTGTCGGCGCCGGGTTCGGTTGCGTGCCCGACGATTCCGGGCGCGGAGTGCAACGGCCCCAACTTCGTGATGCGCTGCGCCGGCGACGGCGCGAACCCCTGGATCAGATGCACCGGCGGGAAGGACGCGGTGGTCTACCTCTGGTAGTCGGCCGGTGCTCGTCCTGCGGCTTAAGTGGGGAGGCTTACGTTTCCGTTGCGGGTCAGACTGGCGGCCCAGAGGCAGCGGTGCGGGCCGTCTTGAAGCGACCGGTCAGCCGAACGTCAGTAGCGTCATGCTCGGACGGATGCGCCGGATGACGCCGATTCGATTCAGCAGTGGCGAGGGTGCGACCTTGTAGGCGCCGCGGCCCGGGTGTAGCAGTATGTCCTGCGCCGCCCGCACGCCGGTGATGCGTTCGGCCAGCGCACTACCTTCGTCGGCGGTCATGGCGAACGGCATCGGCGGTGCCGTGTAGCGCTCGGACAGTCTCAACCCCTTCAAGGTGCGCCGGCTGAACCAGTGCGGTATCGAGTCGAACATCATCTGGCCACCGGGAAACCGTGCCGCGCAGTCCCTGATCAACGCCAACGCGTCATCGGGGTCGAGGTACATCAGCAAACCCTCCGCGGTGATGAACACCCCATTGGTGGCATCGACCCGGTCCATCCAGCCGCGGTCGAGTGCGGACTGCGCCAGCGCGACGATTCGCCGGTCCGGAGGCAGCAGGCGTTCGCGCAGCGTGATTACCGGCGGCAGATCGATTGAATACCAAGTCAATTCGTCGGCCACCCCGGCCCGATCGAGACGCCACAGGCTGGTCTGCAGCCCTTCTGCCAACGCCACCACCGCCGACTTCGGATTCGCCGTCAGATAATCCGCGGTCACCGCGTCGAACGAACGCGCGCGCAGTGCGTGCACCTGGCTCGGCTTGCCGAACTTCGAGTAGTCGTAGGAAATTGCGCGGCGCAGTTCGACCGCCCACGGGTCGTGGATCACCCCGCCGGAGCGCTGGGCCTCGGTGCTGCGGTAGTACAGGGTCCACAAGCAGGTAGCCGAAACCCCCTCCAGGATGTTGCCGTCGAGCACGAGGTCGGTCATACGCCAGATCCTAGTTCCGGCGATCACCTCCAAGCTGCCCGCTTAGGCATTCTCGAAAAGTCTTGCCTTTGCTGCCGATACGCTGTGCCCCATGTCTGACCTCTCGAAGGAACAGCTGTGGACGCAGCGCACTGAGTGGCCGCTCGCCCTGATCGCCCTCGCCTTTCTCGTTATGTATTCCATCCAGGTGCTGGCCCGGCCCGTCGGTGAGCTGTCGTACGCGCTGTGGCTGGCCTGCTGGATCGCGTGGGGGCTTTTCGTCGGCGACTATGTTGCCCGCCTGCTGTTGGCGACCGACCGTTGGAGATGGTTCGTCCAGCATTGGTTTGACCTGCTACTGGTGCTGCTGCCGTTCATCCGCCCCCTGCACTTACTGCGCTTGGTGGTGCTGGTGGAAGCGCTGCAGCGAGCCATGAGCGAGGCGGTGCGTGGCCGGATCCTGCTCTACACCATCTCCGGTGTCGTGCTGCTGACCTACGCGGGTTCACTTGCAGTCCTCAACGCCGAGCGAGGCGTACCCCAAGCCACCATCGACTCGTTTGGCAAGGCGGTGTGGTGGTCGATCACCACCATGACGACCGTCGGCTACGGAAACCTGACGCCGGTCACAGTGACCGGCCGGATTATCGCCGTCATCCTGATGATCGGTGGTATCGGGCTGGTCAGTGTGGTGACCGCTTCGCTCGCCTCCTGGATCGTCCAGCGCGTCGAGGAGACCGACACCGCCAATCAGGCGGCGACGGCCGCACAGATCGACGAGCTTCGCGAGGAGATCCGGGCACTGACCGATCAACTGCAGCCTCGGGAAGCGTAATTGTTTGTAGGCCATGCTGCCGTGTCGAGCGCGGAAACCTGCACGATCGGCAGGAGGCTGATTCGGGCAAGTTCTGGTCCACCCGTGCTAGCTTCGGCAGAGATGTTTGGTCGCCGACTCTCTGAAGCGCAACACGTCATGCAGCCCGCCCTGCGCCTGCGCGACCAGGCCGAGGCGCTCGCCGAATACGTCGATCACGGCGATACCGTGCTGGACGTCGGGTGCGGCACCGGGCATCTATCGGTCTACCTACGCGACATGTACGGGGTTAAGCCGACCGGCATCGACCTGACGGACTCACGCGCGAGCGAGATTACGCTCACCGAGTACTCCGACTTTGATGGCACCTCAATCCCGTTCCCGGACAAGTCATTCGACCATGTCGTGCTCAGCGAAGTGCTGCACCACAGCCACGACCCCGTCGCGCTGGCCGCACAGTGCCGTCGGGTCGCACGCCGGCGCATCTTCGTCTTCGAGGACATGCCCGACGGGGTCATCGGCAAGGCCGCGCTGTATGCCCACGTACACGCATTCGCGTTCTACCGCCGCTATCCTTATCCGCCTGCACGTTTCGACGAGTACCGCCAGGCGCTGGCCTGGCTGGCTACCACCGCCGCGAACGTCGCGCGCATACCGCAACCGCCGGAATGGCTGAGCGTCTATCCGCGGGTCTTGTTCGTCTACGACCTCACGACCTGAGTTGATGCTCACATCCCGATACCGAATGTAGAGGAGCGCACGCGATGGTGGCCAGACCCCAGCCGCTGATCTTCGGCGACATCGACGACACGACGAAACCCTTGGCCATCGCTGTGCACGGATTTCCCGATACCCCGCACACGTGGCGACATTTAGGGCCGGTGCTGGCCGACCGCGGCTACCGGGTGGTGGCGCCATGGCTGCCGGGCTACGACTCCCCGGCCAGCGGGCCGATCAGCGTGGGAACCTATGTGCGCCAAGTCCTTTCGGTTCGCGGCAAGTACGGCGCCGACGAGCGCGCCGTGCTCATCGGGCACGACTGGGGAGCCCACACCGGGTATGGCACGGTCGTCAGCGACCCCGGCGCATTCCGCGCGCTGGTGACCCTGGCCGTACCGCCGAGTGCGGCGCTGGGCGACACGATATTCAACTACCGGCAACTCAAGCGATCGTTCTACATCTGGTTGATCCAGCAGGTCGGGCTGGCCGAGACAGCGCTGACCCAACCGGGCTTCTGGGAGCAGCTGTGGGCCGACTGGTCGCCCGGATACGACCCGCAACAGGATATTTCGTGGCTCCGCCAACACGTCACCGCCGAGAACATCGCGGACGTCATCGCCCCGTATCGCGCCACCTTCAACCCGGCCTTCGCGGACCCCGACGCCGAAACCGAAGCGGTAGCCACGTTCACACCGCCACCGATCCCCACCCTGTATCTCCACGGCACGCAGGACGGCGGGCTCGGTGCCGAAGTTGTCGCCAGCGCGGCTCAACATCTGCCGGCGCCCGGGTCGACATTCGAAATGATCGACGGCGTTGGGCATTTTCTGCATCTGGAAAAGCCAGATGCAATCAACGAGCGCATCTGTGGGTGGCTTGCCGGCTGAGCCGCGTGGTCGCGCGACCGTCGATGCTTGCCGCAAAGCACAATTGGTCGACTAGCCGGCAACGGTCGCTCACCAGGTGGCGGCACACCGCCCCGCGGACCACGCCTTAGCCCCAGGCGACGGGCAGACTCTTGATGCCGTGGATGAACTGCGACAGCAGCCGCGCGGGCTCCGCGGTGGCCCTGATGTCGGGGATCTCCCGGCGCAATTCGTCGAACACCACCCGGATCTCGCGGCGGGCCAGGTTCGCCCCGAGACAGAAGTGCGCGCCCCCGCCACCGAACCCGACATGCGGGTTGGGATCGCGGGCCACATCGAAGGTCCACGGGTCGGCGAAGGTCGACTCGTCCCGGTTGGCCGAGCAATACCACATCGAAACCTTGTCACCGGCCGCCATTTTCGTGCCGGAGAGTTCGAAATCCTGGGTCAGGGTGCGGCGCATGTAGATCACCGGCGAGGCCCAGCGCACGATCTCCTCGACCGCGCTGTGCGCCAGCCCGTCGTACTCGGCCCACCACTTCTCCCGCTCGGCGGGGTAGCGGGACAGTGCCAGCACGCCGTGACTGATGGCATTGCGGGTGGTTTCGTTGCCGGCCACCACCAGCAGGATGAAAAACATGGCAATCTCTGAAGACGACAGCCGCTCGCCATTCAGCTCGGATTCGACCAGCGCCGTGGTCAAGTCGTCATGGGGATTTACTCGGCGGTCGTCGGCCAACGCGATGGCGTACGCGCCGATGTCCATCGAAACCTGGATGAACTCCGCGTAATCGGCAGTCAGGTCCGGGTCGCCGAACCCGAGAATCACGTTGGTCCAATGGAATATCCGCTGATGGTCCTCTTCGGGGATGCCCATCATGTCGCAGATGATCTGCAGCGGCAGCGGTCCGGCGAGTTCGCTGACCAGATCGGCGCGCCCGGCGGGATGCTCGGCGATCATCGATGTCACTAACCGGTGTGCTCGATCCCGCACCGAGGCCTCGATGCGGGCTACCACCCGGGGCGTGAACGCCCGGCTGACGATCGAGCGCAGCCGCTGATGACGCGGATCGTCCAGCACGATCATCGAGCCGAAATACTCGGCCAATTCCGGTGTCTGGTCGTTGATCGTGATGCTGGGAGTCGAGCTGAACAACTCAGGATGGCGACTGGCAAAGAACACGTCGTCCAGCCGCGTCAGCGCCCAATGCCCGGCGCCGGACTCAAACCCGTCCATCTGCACCGCGGGCCAGAACGAGATCGGCGCCTCCCGCCGCAAGGTGGCGAAGGCGCCGTCGCGATAGTCGTCATCGCGGGCCCAGAAATCCAAGGACCCCAGCTGGATGTCGGCCAACGCGACCTCGGGTGGTTGCGTACCGTTCGTCCGCGGCGTCAGGCTCGACCCGATCTTGAGGTCCATGCGTGTTACTCCTCCGCCGCGGGTCCCCGTCAGTGCGAACAGACCGTCCGGCCAGGAGTCCCGGTCGAATGCGCGTCGTTGACGACGTTGCCGTCGACCACGATCTTGCAGGCGATGGTGCCCTGCCCCTGCGCGCTGAGGACGAAGACCTGCCCGCCAAACGCCTGGAACTGAGTTGACCACGGCAGCGGCACGTTCACCGCGTGCTGTTGGCCCTTTTCGTCCTGCCATGAAATGGATTCGGCGACACCGGGTCCGCTGACCTCGTAGCGCACCTGCGGGAACTCGCCGGGGTTGGGGACAGCTTGCGCGACTCCCGTGGCGGCCGCGAATGCGGTACCGGTGATCAACAGAAACGTGGCTACGCGACGACTGTTCATGAGTGTTCATGTTGTCACCACCCAGGGGTGATTACGAGACCCTTTCGACAAGCAACTTATGGTGAACCCGGGTGGGGCAAAACCTGGAGGTCTGATGTCGCAAAGCGCAAAAAGAGTCGTCGTATGGGGCACCGGGTTTGTGGGCAGGATGGTGATCCCCGAGATCGTCAAGCATCCCCTGTTCGAGTTGGTGGGTGTCGGCGTCAGCAATTCAGACAAGGTCGGCCGCGACGTCGGTGACATCTGCGGGCTGTCCGAACCGCTCGGCGTAACCGCCACCGACGACATCGACGCCTTGATCGCCCTCAAACCCGACGCCCTGGTGCACTACGGCCCGACAGCCATGCACGCCAAGGACAATATTTCGCTGATCACTCGCTTCCTGCGGGCCGGGATTGACGTGTGCTCGACGGCTATGACGCCCTGGATCTGGCCAACCATGCACCTGAACCCGCCGAACTGGATCGAGCCGATCACCCAAGCCTGCGAGCTGGGCGAGGCGTCCTGCTTCACCACCGGAATCGACCCCGGATTCGCCAACGACCTGTTCCCGATGACCCTGATGGGGCTGTGCTCCGAAGTGAAGAAGGTGCGTGCGTCGGAACTGCTGGACTACACCAACTACGAAGGCGACTACGAGCGGGAGATGGGCATCGGGCGCGAACCCGAGTACAGCCCGATGCTGGAGAACCGCGACGTGCTGATCTTCGCGTGGGGCGCCACCGTGCCGATGATCGCTCACGCCGCGGGGATCATGCTCGACGAGATGACGACCACCTGGGACAAGTGGGTCACTCCCAACGACCGCAAGTCCGCCAAGGGCGTCATCAAAGCAGGTCAGGTGGCCGCCGTCCGGTTCACCATCAACGGGCTTTACCAGGGCGAGACGCGCATCCAACTCGAGCACGTCAACCGCATCGGACTTGACGCCGCCCCAGACTGGCCGACGGGCCACGACAACGACGTCTACCGCGTGGAGATCGAGGGGACCCCGAGCATTTTCCAGGAGACCGCGTTCCGGTTCACCGACGGCTCGGGCCGCGACGCGGCCGCGGCCGGCTGCCTGGCGACCGGGCTGCGGGCCCTCAACGCCGTGCCAGCGGTAAACGACCTGTCGCCGGGCTGGGTGACCGCGCTGGATCTGCCGCTGATCCCCGGCGCCGGTACTATTCGCTGATCAGCTGGACTTAAAGAGTCCTGCACAGCGCACGCATAGCCGATGCACAGATTGGCTATATGTTTTAGCGAAAGCATTGTCAGGGGGAGGCGATGCTGAAGATTCGGCCGAACACGGGGATTGGACCACATGGCAGACGGAGCTAGGCCAGCGTTGGGCCTGTCGATCGGTGCCACAAATCTGGCTGCCGTCACGCCCGACCACTCCATCACCCGCAAACCTGTGCTGACCTTGTTTCGGCAGCGCCCGCCCGAGGTCGGGGTTCCCACCGAGAATCCCCGGCTTGACCAGCCTGGATTGGTGATCAGCGACTTCGTGGATCGGGTCGGCGATCGGGTCGGGATCGTCGCCGCCGATGGCTCCATGCACCGCAGCGAAGCCCTGGTCGCCGATGGGTTGCGGGCGCTCGCGTACGCGGCCACAGGGGGCCGTGCGCTGCCCGACCATGCCGCCGTGACATATCCGGCTCACTGGGGTGCGCCGGCCGTAGACGCCCTGGGTGCCGCGCTGAGCCGGGTGTCGGAATGGTCGAGTACGGGAAAGCCGCTGGTGCTGATTCCCGACGCGGCCGCGGCCCTGTTCGCGGTTCGCGCCAACCCGGGCATCCCGGCTCGCGGGCTTGTCGCCGTGTGCGACTTTGGGGGCAGCGGGACCAGCGTCACGCTGGTCGACGCCAGCGGCGACTACCAGCCGGTGGCCCCGACCTTGCGATACCACGACTTTTCGGGCGATCTAGTGGACCAGTCGCTGCTGACCTACATCATGTCCGAGATGCCCGCTACGGGGTCATTCGATCCGACCGCCACCGCCGCGATTGGCTCCCTGAGTCGGTTGCGCTCGGAATGCCGCCGCGCCAAGGAACGACTCTCAGCGACCACGGTGACCAGCCTGTCCGACGAGGTGCCCGGGCTGCGCGGGGACGTGCGGCTGACGCGCACCGAGCTTGAGGAGACCATTCGCGGCCCGCTGGACGGATTCCTACAGGCTGTTGAAGATTTGTTGGAGCGCAACGGAGTTCCTGCCACGAACTTGGTCGCGATCGCCACGGTGGGCGGTGGGGCCGGCGTCCCGGCGGTAACCACCTCGCTGTCCGGGCGGTTCGGTGTGCCGGTGGTCACGACACCCCGTCCGCAGCTGACCGCAGCCATCGGAGCGGCGTTGCGCGCCGCCCGGGAACCAGGCGAGACCAGCGCGACGGCATTGACGCCGGCCGCGGCCGCTGGCGCCATGGCCGGGGCGGCCGCGGCTGCGTCGTCGCTGCCTTCCGAGCCCTTCGACCACGCTGGCCCCGATGTTCACGCTGATGCGCCGGTTTCGGTGATGCAGCCCGCGCTGGCCTGGTCGGAGGCTGACCCCGAGTCCCAGGCCATGCCGGCCGCTTCGGCATCTGGAGCATCCCCTGGCGAGCGCAGTGGTTCGGGGTTCACCGCGGCCCGGCCGCAGATGTCGTTCGAGCACGACGACCGCCCCGAGCCGGAGCGCAAGAAGCCCGTACTGCCCTGGTACCGACTTCCCGCGGTAATCATCGTCGGCACTGTGGTGGCGGTGCTGCTGGTGGGCACCGCCGTGGCGATCGGGCTGTCCAATCAGGACCCGAACACGCCGTCGCCGGGGGTAAGCACCGTGCCGGCGACGCCGCGCAGTTCAGTGCCTGCTCCGTCCTCGGGCAGCGTGAGCCCGCAACCGTCCGCACAGGACACGACGCCAGAACAAGCGCCACAGTCGACGCAGGCCCCGCCGCCTTCCACACCGGCTCCCACTGAGGCTCCCGCGCCCACCACCGAGGCTCCGGCACCCACCACGGAGGCTCCCGCGCCGACGCAGCCCACCGTCCAGGCCCCACCGCCAGCCAACCAGCCTCAGGCACCACAAGTGCCGAATCCTCCTGCGGCGCCGCAGGTTCCGCAAATACCTCAGATTCCCGCGCCGCAGATTCCGGGCCTGCCGCAGATTCCAGGGATCAAGATCCCCGGCGGGGGAGCTGTACCGGGAATCAGGATCGGCTGACCGCGCTACGTCTTTGCGGTCTCCCGGTCGTCCTGCTCAGCCCGGTCTTGCCGGTCTGATTTGTCTTCCTGGAGTGACTGGTCTTCTGCTTGGTCTTCCTGCTGCGCCCGGTCTTCCTTGGTGGCCTTGATGATCTCTTCGTTGAAGGCCTTGTCCTTTTCCAGGTTTTCCTCCGCGGTCTCCCGGGCTTCGCGCTGCAGCTCTTCTTCCGACTTGTCCTCGGCCGTTTGGTCGGCGTTGGCGCCGCGGTCGCTGGTGGCGTTGAGGTCCTTCTCCTTGGATCCGCTATCGCCCTTCGGTGAGTCGTCCTTGGGCGCTTCATCGGTAGGCTTTTTGGGCACCTCGTCTTTGGGGTCGGCGCCGTCGTCCTTGCCCCGCTGCGCCTCCGCTTTCGCCGCCGGGGAATCATCATCGTCGGCGTACTTGGGATTGCCGTCGTCGTCGAGCCAGTCATTGACCGCGGTGCCGGTGATGGTCCCCCCGGAACCCGGCATGACCAGCGTGGGACGATCCTCGTAGGCCGTCATCATCTTGGCGGCTTCTTCTTTGTCTTCTTCGTCCGGTTCGGGCTTGTCGGTCGCCCGGTCTTCGCTATCGTCGCGGGACTCTGCCTGATCGGAGGATTCGTCGTCGGTCTTGGCCTGGTCGGCGACCTCGTCGTCGTTCTCGCTCATGCTGTTGCCCCCTAGGCAGTTGCGTGTGTATCCGCAGGGGTTACCCACACTGGCGGCGGGCCGAAACTATTACCGTGACGAGCGCTTGACCAGCACGATCGAGGCCAGCGGAATGCGCATGGGTTCGGGTGCGCGCGCCAACCGGTCGGCGACGGTGTCCTCGAGGCGGGCGACGAATTCGCTCGCGCGCGGGTCGGCGGTGCCGCCATCGAGTCCGGCCGTCAGCGTCGGAAACAGCGCCGCGCGCGCAAAGGCGGCCCACTGCCGACCGAAAACCATTGCGTCGGAGTCGGTTTGGTATCTAGCCCAGAACCGGTCCTCGGCATTGAATATCGCCAGGTGGTCGATCGTCAAACCCTCGAACCAGCCGCGCGGAGCAAACGGGGCGCGAAAGTCCTTCTCGCTGCGGGCGACAACGGGAATCACCATGCGCCGTACCTCGTCGAAACGCAGCAGACCGTCGGCGGCCAATTCGTGCAGACCCGCGATAAGGGCATCGTTAAGTGGCCGGTAGCCGAAGTCACCATCCTCATCCAGGGCCATGGTCAGCACCACCAACCGGCCGCCGGGACACAGCTCGCGCCCGCGGTACGCCACGAAGTCGTTCCAGTCCACCGCCGACTGATGTTCGAATGCCTTGCGGGCTTCGGTGTTCTTACTAAACGCGACCTGTACATGGTCGCCAAAATCTGGGGCGCCCGCCGGTACGCGGCTCAGCCACTGGATGGCCCACGACGTCCAGCCCAGATTGACCGTGCCGGTCGGCAGGATCTGGCCGTAGAAGGAGCGGCCGATGGCCGAGGTGAAGCTCGCCGGGTCGCGCTGCAGGTAGCTGTCGGGGTCGTCGGCCATGGTGCGGAACAACGCGGAGAAGTCGTTGTCCGGTACGTCGGTGTGCGCCACCATGATTGCGTGGTCGTGGCGGGTGCGGCTGCGTAGCACATCGAGCGCGGCGGCCATCGGCTTCAGCGAGTTATAGCCGGTGGCAGCGCCGTAGTCGGCGATGACCACTGGTTGCGGTGGCCGGGGTAGCGGCACCTGGTGGGCGGCTTGCTCGAACAGCGTGACGGCGGGCAGTAACCCGGCAGCCTGCAGGCGCGACGCCTGTGAGTAGGTGGCGCTCTCCATCGGCTCCGGCCGAACTACGATGCTCGACTCCGGGAGTCGGACTGGCTTCACATCAACTCCCGGTGGGGAAACTAGCGCCGGTGAGCCGCTCGGAGACCTCCCAAAGGCGTTGACGATCTTTGTCATTGGCGGCACGGGCGGGAATCTTGGCTTCGGCCACGCCGCCCCCGGAGGTCTCGTACAATCCGCGAGGCCCATAGAACGCGCCGCCCTCGGCGCCCGGGGTGGCGGCGGCGTACAGCGCCGGCAGGATGCCCTCGTCGATCTCCTGCCAGAAAAATGGGGTAACGCGCCACGACGCCGTGTAGAACCGCTGCATCAATGTTGGCTCTTCGCGGCCGTGCGACGGACCGCTGATCTGCAGGTTGGTCTTGGTCAACCCCGGGTGTGCGGCGTTGGAATCGATGCCCCAGCCGGCGGCCCGGCTGCGACGGTCCAGTTCAAGGGCGAACATCAGCACCGCCAGCTTCGACTGGCCGTACGCGGCCATCGGCGCGTAGGACTTCTCGAATTGCAGATCGTCGAAGTGGATGCGGCCACGGCGGGCAGCGATACTGCTCAGCGAGACCACCCTCGGTTTGGCGGCGGCGCGCAACAGCGGCAGTAGATGCCCGGTCAGCGCGAAATGTCCCAAATGGTTACTGCCGAACTGCAATTCGTAACCATCGGTGGTGGTATCGCGCTCCGGCGGGGTCATTACGCCCGCGTTGTTGATCAGAATGTCGATCGGGCGGCCCAGCGAATTCAGGTGCTCGCCCAGGGCCGCGACCGACGCCAGCGACGACAGGTCCAGCGGCTTGATGGTCAGCTTGGCGTCGGGCACCACTTCACGAATTTGCTCGATGGCCGCCTCGCCCTTGGACTGGTTGCGGATGGCCATCATCACATCGGCGCCGGCCGCTGAAAGCCGCTTCGCCAGTCCGAACCCCAGTCCGCTGTTGGCGCCGGTGACGACGGCGAGCTTGCCGGACAGGTCGGGCACCGTGGCGACGAGATCGTTGGCCATCTGGAACGCTCCTTCTCCCTTTTCGGCTGCGGCCGCCATTAGTGTCCCCCGTCGCCGTGGGTTTTCGCTCGTCGGCCCTTGTGTGGGCCCCTAGCGTGTCAAACTGCGTGGATGAACGGCAGACGGGTCGCAAAAGTTTCGCTGGCCCTGGCCATCGTCGTGTTGATCGCATCGGTGGCCGGATTCATCATCACCCTGGTGCTCAACGCGTTCTTTCTGGACAAATACAACGCTTATGGAGAGGTGCCTATCCCGGGAACCGGCAGCGTGCACCTACCCGCAGGTGATGCCAACATCAGCCTGCACGTCTTGGTCGCCGGCGGCACCAACGGGGTAGGTCTGCCGGTGCCGCCGCTGAGTATCACGTTCCAGCCGCCTGAGGGTGTCGCGCAGCCTGACGTGGCCGAAAGTATCGGCAGCACAACGACAGTCAACAATGATGCGCATGTGCGGGTATGGAATATCCGGGTGCATACCGAAGGCACCTACCAGGTGACCGCCGACGGGCAGGTGGGCGGATACATCAATCCACGGCTGGCCTTCGGTTACCAGAGTTCCTACGGCTACCTGGTCGGGGTGTTCGTCGCATTGTTCGTCGTCGCGCTGGTCGATCTGGTGTTGTCGTCCATCTGGCTGGGCCGTGCTCGACGCAAACCGGTGCCATTGGGCTCCGCCACATACTCGGCACCGATTTACACCACCCCTGCTGTTGCGCCGACGGCGTATGAGCCGACCGGCGAGGGAGTCAGGTTAGAGCGTCTGAAAACACTTGCCGCGCTGCGGGATTCGGGTGCGTTAACGGAAGCGGAGTTTCAGGCCGAAAAGCGTCGCATCCTCGACGAGCTGTAGGCCTGTGCTTTGCGCCGGCCCGGCCTTGCCCGGCCCTGCTCGGCCCTGCTTGGGCCGGCCCTGCCCGGTCCTGCTCGCCGAAGGTCCTCGAATGTACGTCGACACGCCGCGCGCAGCCGGCATTTGGGGGACGCTCGCGGCAGTAGGGCAGGGGGAGTCAGTGGCCCCGAGCCGCCCACTCCTCGTAGTGCACGATCTCCTCGCCGATGGTGGTGCTATCGCCGTGACCGGTATGCACGATGGTCTCGCCGGGCAGCTTGCCGAGCCGCCCGGAGATCGACTGCAGGATCGTCGGGAAATCGGAGTAGGAACGCCCGGTGGCACCGGGACCGCCGGAGAAAAGCGTGTCGCCGCTGAATACCACACCCAGGTCGTGGGCGTACCAGCACACCGAGCCGGGGGAATGCCCCGGGGTGTGCAGTGCGCGCAGCTCGGTGCCGCCCACTGTTACCGTCTCGTCATCTGCGATAGCGCGAAAATCGCTGTCGGGGTGCGTCATTCGCCACAGCACCTCGTCGGCGGGATGCAGCAACACTGGGGCATCGAGCGCCTTGCCGAGCTCGGGTGCCACCGTCACGTGGTCGTTGTGCCCATGCGTGCACACCACTGCGACGACATGCCGGCCGCCGACGGCCTCGATGATGGGCTCCGCGGAGTGGGCAGCGTCGAATACCACCACGTTGGAGTTGTCGCCGACCAGCCAGATGTTGTTGTCGACTTCCCAACTGCCGCCGTCGAGTTCGAACGTGCCGTGAGTTACCAGGCGGTCGATGTCCACCATTACAGCATCACTACCGAACGCAGCACTTTACCGTCATGCATCTTGTGAAAGGCCTCCTCGATGTCGTCTAGCCCGATCTGCTCGGAGACAAACTTTTCCAGCGGCAGGCGGCCTTGCAGATAGAGATCGATCAAGGTGGGGAAGTCGCGCTCGGGCAGGCAATCGCCGTACCACGACGACTTCAGCGATCCGCCGTGGGAGAAGAAGTCCACCAGTGGCATGTCCAGTCGCATATCGGGCGTGGGCACGCCCACCAACACCACCGTCCCGGCCAGGTCGCGGGCGTAGAACGCCTGCTTCCAGGTTTCCGGGCGCCCGACAGCGTCGATCACCACGTCCACCCCGAAGCCGTCGGTGAGGTCTTGGATAGTTTTGACGACATCGAATTCCCGAGCATTGACGGTGTGAGTGGCGCCGAACTTGCGGGCCCACTGCAACTTCGTGTTGTCGGTGTCCACGGCGATGATCTTCTTCGCGCCGACCAGCGCAGCCCCGGCGATGGCGGCATCGCCCACGCCGCCGCAGCCGATCACCGCGACGGTGTCGTCGCGGGTCACCCTGCCGGTGTTGATCGCCGCACCCAGCCCGGCCATCAGGCCGCAGCCCAGTAGGCCGGCGACGGCGGGGTCGGCCTCAGGGTTGACCTTGGTGCACTGCCCGGCCGCGACCAGCGTCTTGTCGGCGAACGCCCCGATGCCCAGCGCGGGTGTGAGTTCGGTGCCGTCGGTCAGCGTCATCTTCTGCTCGGCGTTGAACGTGTCGAAACACAGGTGTGGCCGGCCGCGCTTGCAGGCCCGGCACTGGCCGCACACCGCGCGCCAGTTCAGGATCACGAAGTCACCCGGTTCGACGCTGGTGACGCCCGGTCCGACGGCCTCGACCGTGCCCGCCGCCTCGTGGCCGAGCAGGAACGGGTACTCGTCGTTGATGCCACCTTCGCGGTAGGTCAGGTCGGTATGGCACACGCCGCAGGCAGTGATGTCGACGACGACCTCGCCAGGCCCGGGGTCCGGGATAACGATGTCGACCACCTCGACCGGCTGGCCCTTGGACCGTGAAATCACGCCGCGCACTGTCTGACTCATGGTTAATCAACCTACTGTTCGCCGCCGTTTACCGTGCAGCCAGCCGGTGTAGCGTCGCTGATCATGACGGCACCCGAAACTACCGAGGCGTTCACCGAGCGCATGGTCGCGGCCATCGACGGCGCCAGCTTGGCGATCCTGGTGAGCGTTGGACACCAGACCGGTCTGCTGGAGACGATGGCCGAGCTGCCGCCCTCGACCAGCGCCCAGATCGCCGATGCGGCTGGACTCAACGAGCGCTACGTCCGGGAGTGGTTGGGCGGCATGACAACCGGATGCATCGTGGACTATGACGCCGCCGCTGCGACCTATTCGCTGCCCGCGCATCGCGCCGCTGTGTTGACGCGGGCGGCGGGACCCCACAATCTGGCGGTGGTGGCCCAGTTCGTCCCGTTGCTCAGCGAGGTCGAGCAGAAGATCATCGACTGCTTCCGCGTCGGCGGCGGGCTGCACTACCGCGAATATCCACGCTTCCACGCGCTGATGGCCGAGATGAGTGGCATGGTTTTCGACGGGAGCCTGATTGACAACGTGCTGCCCATCGTCGACGGGCTTGTCGAACGGCTGCGCTCGGGAGTGGACGTGGCAGATGTGGGCTGCGGCAGCGGACACGCGAGCAACCTCATGGCCGAGGCATTTCCGGCGAGCCGCTTCACCGGAATCGACTTCTCCGACGAGGCCATCGCCGCCGGCGTCGCCGAGGCCGCACGCCTGGGTCTGAACAATTCGAGCTTCGAGAGTCACGATCTGACCCGGCTGGACAAAGTTGATGCCTATGACGTGATCACCGCCTTCGACACCATCCACGACCAGGCGCAGCCCGCACGCGTGCTGGAGAACATCCACCGCTCGCTGCGACCTGGCGGCGTGCTGTTGATGGCGGACGTCAAGGCGTCCAGCCGAGTGGAGGAGAACATCGGCCACCCGATGGGCAGCTACCTCTACACGACGTCGCTGATGCACTGCATGACGGTGTCACTGGCGCTGGACGGGGCCGGACTCGGCGCGGTGTGGGGGCGGCAGTTGGCCACGTCGATGCTCGCGGACGCGGGCTTCGAGGACGTGGAGGTGGCTGAGATCGAATCGGACCCGTTCAACTACTTCTACATCGCCCGCAAATGACGGCGCCCCTCGATGCCCTCGAGGACTGGCCGGTCCCGAACGCCGCCGCGGCGGTCGTCGGCCCGGACGGGGTGCTGGCCAGACACGGCGACACCGCGCGGGTGTTCGCGCTCGCATCGGTGACCAAGCCGTTGGTGGCGCGCGCCGCGCAGATCGCCGTCGAGGAGGGCGTCGTCGATCTCGACACCGAAGCCGGACCGCCTGGGTCCACCGTCCGTCACCTGTTGGCGCACGCATCGGGACTGGCCATGCTGACCGGCGATGTGCTCGCGAAGCCCGGTACCCGCCGAATGTATTCCAACTACGGGTTCGCCGTGCTGGCCGAAACCATCGAGCGCGAATCGGGGATCGAGTTCGGCCGCTACTTCACCGAAGCGGTATGCGCGCCACTGGGCATGACGACCACCCGCCTCGACGGCGGCGCCCCCGAGGCCGGTTACGGAGCCACCTCGACGGTCGACGACCTAGCGTCGTTCGCCGGCGATCTGCTGCGTCCGGTCACGGTGTCGGCCCAGATGCACGCGCAGGCCATCGACGTCCAATTCCCCGGCCTCAACGGGGTACTGCCCGGCTACGGCGTACAGCGGCCCAACGATTGGGCCCTGGGCTTCGAGCTGCGCGACTCCAAGTCGCCGCACTGGACGGGAGCGCGCAACTCGGTGCGCACGTTTGGTCACTTCGGCCAGTCGGGTGGTTTCGTATGGGCGGATCCCCAGGCGGACCTGGCGTTGGTGGTGCTCACCGACCGAGATTTCGGTGAGTGGGCGCTGGCGCCCTGGCCTGCGCTTTCCGACGCGGTGCTGGCAGAATTCGCGGCTTAGGGTCCCAGAAAATCGAGTTAGGGCTCAAAAGGGAAAACGCACACTAGCGCAACACGGGTCTCACAGGGCACAATAGACACGCACGACACACAAATAGTTGCGTAGGCATCTCAGGCACGTTGCTTGCTCGGGTTCACCAGGTCGTTGGGGAAGACGTCCCTCGTGGAACCGAAGGAGCAAGAAGATGCGTGCGTCGAATCAGTTTGCCGACGTGACGGCCGGCGTGGTGTACGTCCACGCCTCGCCAGCGGCGGTGTGCCCGCATGTCGAGTGGGCGTTGTCGTCGACCTTGCAAGCCAAGGCGAATTTGGTGTGGACTCCGCAGCCGGCCATGCCCGGGCAGTTGCGCGCGGTCACCAACTGGGTGGGTCCCGTGGGGACTGGCTCCCGATTGGCGAACGCGTTGCGCTCATGGTCGGTTCTGCGGTTCGAAGTCACCGAGGACCCCAGTCCCGGCGTCGACGGCCACCGGTTCTGCCATACCCCGCAGCTTGGTCTGTGGAGCGGCGCGATGAGCGCCAACGGCGACATCATGGTCGGGGAGATGCGGCTGCGCACGATGATGGCCCAGGGAGCCGATACCCTTGCCGCCGAGCTGGATTCGGTGCTGGGCACTGCGTGGGACGAGGCGCTGGAGCCGTATCGCGACGGCGGCGACGCCGGCGAGTTGACCTGGCTCAGCCGCGGCGTCGGCTAGCCCGGGTCCCGCGAGCAGACGTAAAAGCACCGTGGAACAGCTGTTCCACGGTGCTTTTACGTCTGCTCGGCGTCACCCAACGGGCTTGGCTGACACCGGCATATCGACGTTGCCTTTGCATACACCGCTCGCGATATCGGTGTCTCGCGAGAACTCGACATGCTGAACGCGACGCGTCCCGCGCACCGGCTACACGATCAGCCGTGCATGCCGTGTGCGCCGCTGTCACCGTGTGCGCCGCCAAGACCGGTCGCCCCGGTGCCAGCGCTGCCGGCGGCACCGGAGCCCCCGACACCGCCGTTTCCGCCGGCTGCGCCGTCGCCGCCGACGCCGCCTACGCCGCCGGGCGCCCCGGGGCCGTGGGACGGGCCGCCATTGCCACCGGCGCCACCGTTTCCGCCGGTGCCCCCGGCCCCGCCGGTGCCGCCCATTCCGCCGGCTCCGGTGCTACCGGTGTGGCCAAACAGCCCGCCCGCGCCGCCGGCGCCGCCGTCCGCACCGTCACCACCCATGCCGCCGTCGCCGCCGGTGCCGCCGTCCCCACCCGTGCCTCCGTTGCCGCCGTTAATGTTCGACTGGACCGCACTACCACCGTTGCCGCCGGCACCGCCCACCGCGCCGGCCGCACCTGCGCCTCCGGTGCCCCCGGCGCCTCCGATACCACCGGCACCACCGTCGCCGACCAGGAAGCCGCCGCGTCCGCCGACTCCGCCCACTCCACCGTGGCCGCCGGTGCTGCCCGCCACGCCGCCGCCGCCATTTCCGCCGTTACCGCCGAGACCGCCGGCCGCATTTGAGATTCCGGCGCCGCCCCCGCCCCCCGCACCGCCCGGCGCGCCGGTGCCGCCGTCGCCGCCGTGGCCGCCGGTCCCGGCTTTGCCGGCCGACGAAAAACAGTTGGCGGTGCCACCCGCACCTCCGGGGCCGCCTGGCGCGCCGACACCGCCGTCGCCGCCGTTGCCCCCGGTACCACCAATGGCTGTGTCGAAACGGGAGGTGGCGCTGCCGCCGACCCCGCCGGCACCGCCTGGCGCGCCGAGACCGCCATCACCGCCCTTGCCTGCGTTGCCGCCCGTCACGCTTTGGTCAGAGGAAATAAGGCCGCCATTGCCGCCGACTCCACCGGCCTGTCCGGCCAAGGTTCCGCTGGCGGCGTCGCCGCCGGCTTGGCCAGTGGTATTGCCGCTGTTGTCGGTGCCGTTGGCCGCAGAGGTCACCGGGGGCTGCAGAGTCGGGTTGGTGCCTGCGGCACCGGTGCCGCCGGTACCGCCGGATCCGCCGGCTCCGCCGTTGCCCCAGACGCCCACCGCGTTGCCGCCGGCGCCACCCGCCCCGCCGGTGCCGCCACCGGCCGCCCCGGCACCACCCGCTCCGCCGGCTCCGCCATCACCGACCAGCTGGCCACCGGTGCCGCCAATACCGCCGGCCGCGCCGAGCCCTCCGGCGCCTGCCGCTCCACCATTGCCCCAACAGCCGGCGTTGCCGCCGTTGCCGCCGATGCCACCGGCCCCGGCCGGCCCGGCGATGCCACCGGCGCCACCCGCCCCGCCGTTCCCGTAAAGCATCCCGCCGGCGCCACCAGTGCCACCAGCCATGCCCGGCCCGCCTTGACCGCCGGCTCCGCCGGTGCCGAAAAGCCCCGCGGCCCCGCCGGGCCCGCCGGCCAGTCCGACCCCGCCGGATCCGCCGTTACCGCCGTTACCGATCAATATTCCGCCGGCACCACCAGCGGCGCCGCTGCCGGCCGCGGCGTTCGCACCGTTGCCGATCAGTGGGCGGCCCAGCAGTGTCTCGGTGGGTGCGTTGATCGCGGACAGCACAATTTGTTGGACGTTTACGGCCTCGGCGTTCGCATATGACCGGGCACTGGTCGACAACAACTGCACGAACTGGTCATGAAACGCCGTGGCCTGTGCTGCCACGGCTTGATAGGCCTGAGCGTGCCCACTGAACACTGCTGCGATGGCCGCTGAGACTTGGTCGGCGCCGGCCGCCGCGATGGCGGTCGTCGCGCCCTGCGCAGCTGCATTGGCGGCGCCGATCTGCGATCCGATGTTGGCCAAATCCCCGGCGATTGCACCCACGATCTGGGGTGCTGCATTGACATAGGACATTCAGCCGACTCTAAGACTTCCGCTTGAAACATGTGTGAGATATGCGTAAGTCGTGCCAGACCCGCCTACCCGGATTTGGGTTGCCTTGCCGACGCCTCTAGGTGTGGTTCGGGCGTAGCACCTGAAGTGCGGCCGGGATCGCCGAGATCTCAGCCGGCAACGGACAGGCGAAGTCGCCGTCGGCGTAGACGTTGATCCCGGGGCACTCGACTTCGACCGTGCTGGCCCGCGCGGTGGTCACCTCGTCGAGTTCGATATGGGTGCCCCTGATGGCGGTGGGGAAGAAGCGGATCAGCTTCGTGCGCGATTCCGATTTGACCATGGTGAGGTCGAGCAGGCCGTCGGCGCGGTCTGCGTTGGGGCAGATCAGCATTCCGCCGCCGTAACTGCGGGTGTTGCCGAACGCCGTCATCGTTAGATCGGCCTCGATCTGCTGTTTGCCGTCGAGCACCAACCGGAACGGCAGCAGGCGCAACTGCGACAGCTCGGCCATCATCGCGATGTAGTACCGCAGCCGGCCGTGCGGCCAGGTCATTCGGTTGGCCCGGTCGGTGACCAGCGAATCGAATCCGGTCGCCGCCACGGTGCCGAACCACTTCTGGAAGCCGTCCTGGCCGGTGATCCGGCCCAGGTCAATGGTTTCCGTACAGCCGTCCACCACGATGTCCGCGGCGGCCACGGGATCCTTGGTGGGAATGCCGAATTCGCGGGCGTGGTCGTTGCCCGTGCCCGCCGGGATGATGCCGAGCGGAACGTCGGTGCCCGCCAGCACCTGCAGTGCGTTAGAGATGACGCCGTCGCCGCCGGTGACCATGACGGCGTCGGTGCCCTTGTCCAGCGCGGCGGCAACCAGATGACGGGCATCCTGGGCGTCGTCGCCGATGATCTCGACGACCTCGACACCGCGGTGATGCAGCCGGGCGATCGCCCGTTGTGCCGCCTCGATCGCGGCCCCATGTCCGGACATCGGATTGGTCAGCGCGGTCACCCTGCCGATCTCGCGTCGGCCCATCGGACCGGTGGCAGGATCCTTTCGGGTCACGGAATCAGCTTGCCGGGGTTGAGGATTCCGGCTGGGTCCAGTGTCGCTTTGACCGCCCGCAGTACCTGCACACCAAGCTCGCCGACCTCGTCTTGCATCCAGGCCCGGTGATCGGCGCCGACCGCGTGATGGTGGGTGATCGTTCCCCCGGCGGCCATGATGGCATCGCATGCGGCCCGCTTGGCCGCGAACCACTGCTCGATCGGGTTTCCGCGCTGCCCCGCCACAACGGTGAAATACAGCGACGCCCCGGTCGGGTAGACGTGCGATACATGGCACATCACCAGCGCGGGTGTGCCGGATTCGCCCAGCGAGCTGGTCAGCGCCTCGGTGACCGCAGCCTTAAGTGCCGCGATGTTGGACCAATCGGTGGCGGTTTCCAGCGTTTCGCACAGCGCACCGGCGGCCAGCAGCGAGTCGCGCAGGTAAGGGGCGCTGAACCTGCCATGCTCCCATGTCCGGGCAGGCTCCTCGCCCAACGACTTTCCGCCGTGGGCCTCCAGCACCGCCCGCGTCTCCGCATGCCTGCTCTCGGCGTGCTCCGGGGTGCCCTCGAACAGCGTCAGCCCCAAACACCCGCCGGCGGCCTGTTCTTCGCCGATCGATTCGTGGGTGGCCAAGTTGACCCCGGTTTCGGCCTCGTCGGAAAGGCGCACCACGGTAGGCCCGGTACCGGCCTGGGTGACCGCGCGCAGCGCCGCGACGCCGGTCGCGAAGTCCGGGAACGACCACGCCTCGTAGCGCGTGGTCTCGGGCTTGCGATGCACGCGCAGTCGCACCTTGGTGATGACGCCGAGCACGCCCTCCGACCCGATCGCCAGCTGTCGCAAGTCGGGGCCGGCTGCCGACGCCGCCACCCGGCCCAGGTCCCACACTCCGGCCGGGGTGACCATGCACAGCCCGATGATCATGTCGTTGAACCGGCCGTAGCCAGCGGAATCCTGGCCTGAGGAGCGGGTCGCCGCGAAGCCGCCGATGGTTGCGTACTCGAAGCTCTGCGGGAAGTGGCCTAGCGAGAAGCCGTGCTCGCCGAGCAGGCGCTCGGCGTCCGGGCCGGTGACCCCGGCGCCCAGTTCGGCGATCCCGGACACCTCGTCGAGTGAATGCAATTCGTCGAAGCGGCGCAGGTCCAGTGAGATCACGGCGTCGAAGCGGCCGCGGACGGGATCCAGACCGCCCGTTACGTTGGTGCCGCCGCCGAACGGCACGATCGCGATGCCGTGCTCGGAGCAGTAACGCAGGACCTCCAGCACCGCCTGGTCGTCGCCGGGGATCAGGACCGCATCCGGCGCGTTCTGGACACCGGTTTCCTTGCGGCGCAACATATCCGGAGTGGACTTTCCGCCGGCCCGCAGCAGCCGGTCGCGATCGTCGGTACGGAAGAACTCGGCGCCGACGATCTTGGCCAGGGCGTCCTGATCGGCCGGTGACAGGGCACTCGGGCGCAGCCGCACCTGGTCGGCTTCTAGCTCCACCTCGTCGGAATCCTCGAGGCCGACAACCTGCTTCAGCATGCCGCGAATGGCTTCGGAGAGCGGTTTGGCCGCAGCGGGATCTCCCCAGGCGTTCCATTTCATCGGCGGAAGAAGGTCCTCGCTGTGCGTCATGCGTTACAGTATTACACATGGTGTCAATCAGTAACGATGCACATCCGGACACCGGGAATCGGATCCTGGCCGCCGCGGCCAGCTGCGTGGTCGACTACGGCGCCGATCGCGTCACCCTCGCCGAGATCGCCCGTCGCGCCGGCGTCAGCCGCCCGACGGTCTATCGCCGCTGGTCTGACACCCAGTCGATCATGTCGACTCTGCTGACCAACCACATCCAGGCCGTTGTCCAGGAAGCGCCGTTCGACGGCACCGACCGCGCGGCCCTGGTCAAGCAGGTGGTGGCAGTCACCGATCGGCTGCGCCGCGACGAGTTGATCAAGTCAGTGATGCACTCGGAGCTAGCCCGCGTGTACATCACCGAGCGGCTGGGCACCAGCCAGCAGTTCCTAATCGAGGGCCTATCCGCCCGGCTCGAGCTCGCCCAGCGCGACGGCAGCGTTCGCGACGGCGATCCCCGCCAACTGGCCACCATGATCCTGCTGATCGCCCAATCGACCATCCAATCCGCCGAAATCGTCAAACCGATCCTCGACGACGAGGCGCTAGCCGCCCAACTCACCTACACGCTGAACGGATACCTGTCCTGATGGAACACTCGACTGCGCTGAACGCGGCGCGCCGCACCGCCGACCTGACTGCGCTGGCCGACGGCGCTCCGGTGGATGTGGTGGTGATCGGCGGGGGCATCACTGGCGCGGGCATCGCCCTGGATGCGGCGTCGCGCGGGTTGCGGACCGTATTGGTGGAAAAGCACGACCTGGCGTTCGGCACCAGCCGCTGGAGTTCGAAACTGGTGCACGGCGGCCTGCGCTACCTGGCCACCGGTAACGTCGGCATTGCGCGGCGTAGCGCCATCGAACGCGGAATCCTGATGTCGCGCAACGCCCCTCACCTGGTCCACGCGATGCCACAGCTGGTTCCGCTGCTGCCGTCGATGAGCCACGCCAGCCGTGCGCTGGTGCGTTTCGGCTTCCTGGCTGGCGATGCGTTGCGGGTGCTGGCCGGTACGTCGTCGGCGACATTGCCGCGGTCGCGGCGGATCTCGGCACGGCGCGTGATCGAGATGGCGCCGACGGTCCAGCGCGACGGTCTGGCCGGCGGATTGCTCAACTACGACGGACAACTGATCGATGACGCCAGGTTGGTGACGGCGGTTGCGCGGACCGCGGCCCAGCACGGCGCCCGAATCCTGACCTACGTCGCCGCCTCGGCGGCCACCGGCACCTCGGTCACGCTCACCGACCAGCGCACCGGGCAATCGTTCGATGTGGCGGCCGCAGCGGTGATCAACGCCGCGGGAGTGTGGGCCGGCGATATCGACCAAGAGCTGAAGCTACGGCCAAGCCGCGGAACACATCTGGTGTTCGACGCCGCCGCGTTCGGCAATCCGACTGCGGCACTGACTATTCCGATTCCCGGCGAACTCAACCGGTTCGTGTTCGCGATGCCCGAACAGCTCGGCCGGATCTATCTCGGGTTGACCGACGAGGATGCGCCGGGCCCCATTCCCGATGTGCCCGAACCCTCGGAGGAGGAGGTCAACTTCCTGCTGGACACCGTGAACACCGCGCTGGGCAGCGCCGTCACCGCCGTCGACGTGATCGGCTCCTATGCGGGTCTGCGACCGCTGATCGACACCGGAGCTGGCCGCACCGCCGACGTGTCGCGCGACCACGCCGTCTTCGAGTCGCCAACCGGGGTGATCAGCGTGGTCGGCGGCAAGCTGACCGAATACCGCTACATGGCCGAGGACGTGCTGAACCGGGCGATCAGCCTGCGCCACCTGCACGCCGCGGCGTGCCGGACCCGGAACCTGCCGCTGATCGGCGCGCCGGCCAACCCGGGTCCCGCCAAACCTGTGGGTGGACCCGCGGCAGGCTTGCCGCCGTCCCTGGTGGCCCGCTACGGCGCCGAGGCGGTCAGCGTGGTGACCGCCGCCACCTGCGCGCGACCCACCGAACCCGTCGCCGACGGCATCGATGTCACCCGGGCCGAATTCGAGTACGCCGTCACCCACGAGGGTGCCCTGGACGCCGCTGACATCCTGGACCGCCGGACGCGCATCGGCCTAGTGCCGCGGGACCGCGATAAGGTCGTCGCGGTCGCCGAAGAGTTCCTGGCCGAGGCCGGCTGAGCGGGGCGGTGGGTTCGGCCGGGCGCAGTTGGGGTAAGAAACCACCGGTGGACACCGAGAGCCCGCCGCAGCGCTGGGCCCGCGACGAGATCAGGGTCACCAATCCGGAAACGGTCTCGCGGACCATCGCGGGCACCGCGATCGGCAACTTCATGGAGTGGTACGACTTCGGTGTCTACGGCTATATCGCCACCACCATCGCGCAGGTGTTCTATCCGGGGCACAGCGTCAGCGCGGTACACCTGATCGCCACCTTCGGCACGCTAGCGGCCGCGTTCGTGGTGAGACCGCTGGGCGGATTCATCTTTGGCCCGCTCGGCGACCGGATCGGACGCAAGCGGGTGCTGGTGATCACGATCCTGATGATGACCGCCGGCACCACGTTGAGTGGCCTGCTGCCCGGCTACAGCGCGATCGGGATTTGGGCGCCGGTCCTGCTTGTCATCGCTCGCGTCTTCCAAGGCCTATCCACCGGCGGCGAGTTCACCGGAGCGATGACCTATCTGGTGGAGCAGGCACCCGACCGCAAACGCGGGATGATGGTCGGATTCCTGCCGCTGGGCAATCTGGTCGGCTTCGTATTGGCCGGATTCCTGGTCACCGGACTGCAGGCCTGGCTGCCCGACGACGATTGGCTGGCGTGGGGCTGGCGGGTGCCGCTGCTGCTCGGGGCGCCCCTCGGGCTAATTGCGCTGTACATGCGGCTGCGGCTGGAAGAGTCGCCGGCCTTCACCCATCTGGATCACGGCGCCTCCGAAGATGATGTCCCACAACAGTTTTGGCATACCATCGCGGAGCAGTGGCGGCCGATGCTGATCTGCGCCGCACTGGTGCTGACCTCCCAGGTCGCCGACTTCATGATGACCGGATACCTGCCGACCTACCTGAAAGTGGTTGTGGGAGTGCAGAACGTCGGACTTGCGATGATCGTCATCGTGTTGGCGATCCTGATGGCCGCAGTGGTATTCGTCGCAAAACTGTCCGACCGCATCGGGGTCAAACCGATCATGTGGACGGGCTGCGGCCTGCTTGTTGCGGCGTCGATCCCCGCGTTCCTGCTGATCCGCTCCGGCGGCATCTACCCGGTGGTGTTCCTCGGTGTGCTCCTCATCGGTCTGATGGAACTGTGCTTCGACAGCACCACGCCCTCGGCGTTGCCGGCGCTATTTCCCACCCGTGTTCGCTACGGCGCGTTGGCCATTTCCTACAACGTCGCGATCTCCGCGGTCGGCGGCACCACCCCGTTGATCGCCCAGGCGCTGATTTCGAGTACCGGCAACCCGATGGTGCCGGCCTATATGCTGATCGCGGCGGGCCTGGTCGGCCTCGTCACGCTGCGGTTCATGCCGGAAGTCGCGCGCAAGCCGCTGCCCGGATCGGGTCCGTCGGTGGAAACCGAGGAGGAGGCCGACGCGCTGGCCGGTGCCCAAAGAGATCCGGAGGAAAGCGCTACTGCGAACTAGCGGTTAGCATTTCGCGGTGTGGTTACGCCCGCGGCAATGAATTACAGCGGGATGTTCTTGTGGCGGCCGCGGCGAGCGGGCGCCTGTGCCAGCGCTTCGGTGAGCTTGCTGCGGGTGTGCGACGGGTCGATCTTCTCGTCGACCACACCGATGTCGATGGCGCTATCCACCCCGCCGGCGATCCGCTCGTGCTCGGCGGCCAGCTCGTCGTGCAGCGCCTCCCGTTCGTGCTCGGGCGCGGCGGCCAGCTTGCGCTTGTGCAGGATACCGACCGCGGCCTTGGCGCCCATCACGGCGACCTCGGCGTCCGGCCAGGCGAATACCTTGGTCGCGTTGAGCGAACGGGAATTCATCGCAATGTATGCGCCACCGTAAATCTTTCGGGTGACCAGGGTGACCCGTGGGACGGTGCACTCGCCGAAGGCGTGCAGCAGCTTGGCGCCGCGTCGCACCACGCCGCCCCATTCCTGGTCGACCCCGGGCAGGTAGCCGGGCACGTCGACGATCACCACCAGCGGGATGCCGAACGCGTCGCACAGCCGCACGAAACGCGCTGCCTTCTCGGCACTTTCGGAGTTCAAACAGCCACCCAGCCGCAGCGGGTTGTTGGCCAGCACACCGACCGTGCGGCCCGAGAGCCGGCCCAATCCGACCACCATCGACGGTGCCCACTTGGCCTGGAATTCGGCGAACGGGCTGTCGGAGTCCAAGATTGCGGTCACGATGGGGTGCACGTCGTAGGCCCGGCGAGCAGACTCGGGCAGCAGCGCCTTAATGTCGGTGTCACCGGCCTCGGCCTTGCTGCGGTCGAAATGCCCTTGCTGGCAGAACAATCCGACCAACTCGCGGCCTCGCGCGTAGGCGTCGAGTTCGTCGTCGGCGACGATGTGGCACACACCGGACTTCTTGTGGTGAGTCTCCGGACCGCCGAGGGAGGCCATATCGACGTCCTCGCCGGTGACGCTGCGGACCACGTCGGGCCCGGTGACGAACACCCGGCTCTCGGGGGCCATCACGATGACATCGGTCAACGCCGGTCCGTAGGCGGCGCCACCGGCGGCGAAGCCGACGACCACCGAGATCTGCGGAATGTAGCCCGACGCCCGGATCATCGCCTCGAACACCGTGCCGACGGCGTGCAGCGCACGCACACCCTCGGCCAACCGGGCACCGCCGGAGTGCCAGATCCCCACGATCGGGCTCTGCTCCTCGATGGCGGTGTCATAGGCGTCGACGATGTGCTGGCAGCCTTCGGTCCCCATGGCGCCACCCATCACGGTGCCATCCGTGCAGAACGCGATGGTGCGCACCCCGTTAACGGTGCCGGCGGCGGCCAGCAGCCCGGAACGGTCACGCTCGTGCAGCAGTTCCACGCTGCCGTCGTCGAAGAAGTTGCTCAGACGCAACAGCGGGTCGCGAGGGTCGAGCGACTCGCCAACTGCCTCAGGGGCCATGATTGTCATCGCAGGTCTCCTAGTTCGCCAGGTATGTTCCGGGTTTAGCCGATGAAGCTTGGCTTTTTCTTGGTGCGCCGCCTAATAGCGTCCAAACGCGATCGCGACGTTGTGACCGCCGAATCCGAACGAGTTGTTGATCGCGTAGCGGTAGTCGCCCGGCCGAGGCTTGCCGGCCACCACGTCGAGGTCGATCTCGGGATCCAGGTTGACCAGGTTCAACGTCGGCGGAATGACCTGGTCGCGCAACGCGAGCACGGTCAGGATCGACTCCACCGCGCCGACCGCACCCACCGAGTGACCCAGCGCAGACTTCGGCGCATAAACCGCCGGCTTGTTGCTGCCCAGCGCGTTGTTGATGGCCTTGCCTTCGGCCACGTCACCTACCTGGGTGCCGGTGGCGTGGGCGTTGATGTGGTCGATGTCTTTCGGAGTCAGACCTGCGAGTTGAATCGCGCGCGACATCGCGTGCCCGGCCCGCTCACCGTTGGGGTCGGGCGCCACCATGTGGAAACCGTCCGAGGTGATGCTGGCACCCATGATGCGGGCCAGGATGTTGGCCCCGCGAGCCTTGGCGTGCTCCTCGGTCTCGATCACCATCAATGCTCCGGCCTCGCCGAATACGAAGCCGTCGCGGTCCTTGTCGAAGGGGCGACAAGCACCGGCCGGGTCGTCGTTGTTGGTGGACATCACGATGCGCATGTTGGCGAATCCGGCGATCGGCACCGCCTCGATCCTGGTCTCCACACCGCCGCAGATCGCCATGTCGGCCTCGCCGAGCACGATCTGCTGCCAGGCCCGGGCAATGCCCTCGGACCCGGACGCGCACGCGGAGACCGGCGTCATCACGCCGGCCTTGGCGTGGCGCTCCAGCCCGACGGCCGCCGCGGCGCCGTTGGGCATGTACTTCTGCACTGCCAGCGGCGAAATCGCCCGGAAGCCGCGCGCCCGCATGTCGTCGTAACCGAAGACCAGCTCCTCGGCCGACCCCAAACCAGTGCCGATGGACACCGTCAACCGGTTGGTGTCGACCTCGGGGTTGCCGGCGTTCTCCCACACCCGTCGGCCGATGATGGTCGACATCCGCTGCAGGTATGCCGTGCGGCGCAGCTCGACCCGCGTCAGCTGGCTGTCGAACTCCTCCAACAGATGCCCACCGATACGGACCGGCAGGTCGAATTCCTCGACAAACGGGTCGTCGAGGGTACGAATCCCACTTTGGCCGTCGAGCAATAACTTCCAGGTGTTTTCGGCGTCAGTTGCCAACGCCGTCGTCATGGCAATGCCGGTGACGACCACATTCGGGAAAGCCTTCCCGGTGACCAGCTCTGTCATGGCTCTAAAGAACGTTCCTTCCGTGCATACGGCCTCAGTAGCGCCCAAACGCGAGCGCCACATTGTGGCCGCCGAACCCGAACGAGTTGTTGATCGCGTAGCGGTACTCGCCGTAGCGAGGCTCGCCTGCGACCACGTCAAGTCCGATCTCAGGGTCCGGGGTCTCGTAATTCAGTGTCGGTGGGATGACTCCGTCCCGAAGGGTCAGCACCGTAAGAGCAGACTCGAGAGCGCCGACGGCACCGATCGAGTGTCCAAGCGCCGACTTTGGCGCGTAGACAGCGGCGTTTTCACAGCCCGCCACTCTGATTGCGTTTGCTTCAGCCGCATCGCCGATCGGCGTCGCCGTTCCGTGCGCATTGACGTGGTCGATGTCGCTGGGGGACAACCCGGCCAGTTCCATAGAGCGCTGCATCGCCCGACCCGCTCGCACACCGTCGGCGGCGGGGGCCACCATGTGGAAGGCGTCCGACGTGATGCCGGCGCCCATCAGCCGGGCCAGCGGCTTTGCGCCGCGAGCCTTGGCGTGCTCCTCGGTCTCGATGATCATCAGCGCTCCGGCCTCGCCGAACACGAACCCGTCCCGGTCCTTGTCGAACGGTCGCGACGCGCGCTCCGGCTCGTCGTTACGCGTCGACATCGCCCGCATCATCGAGAATGCCGCGATGGGCAGCGCCTCGATCGGACCTTCGACCCCGCCGCAGACCGCGAAGTCCGCGTCGCCCATCACGATCTGACGCCACGCGTGGGCGATGGCCTCCGAGCCCGACGAACACGCCGACACCGGGGTGATGACCCCGGCACGTGCCCCGAGCTGCAGGCCCACCACCGCGGCGGCGCCGTTGGGCATGATCATCTGAACGGCAAGCGGCGATACCTTGCGGGGGCCGCCCTCGTTCATCAGGTCGTAGCTCTCCACGATCCGCTCGGCCCCGCCCAGCCCAGTGCCGACCACAACGCTGAAGCGGTCGGGATCGACCTCCGGGGCGCCCGCGGTCTCCCACAGTTGCCCGCTCAGCAGTTTGGCCAGCCGCTGGACGTAGGACATGCGCCGCAAGTCGAGGCGGCCCATGTGGACGTCGACGGGTTCCTTGAGGTGCCCACCGATCTTGGCTGGTAGGTCCCACTTGGTGACAAATTCGTCTTCGAGGACGTGGATGCCGCTCTCGCCGGCCAACAATCCCTTCCACGTGCTCTCGATGTCCGGCGCGATCGACGTCGTCGCCGCGACGGCGGTTACCACAACGCTGGGGTAACCGCCATTAGCAGTGGAAGGCTTGGTCACTTGCTTTCTGCTTCCAGCCTCGACTTGACGTTCGCGACGGCCTCGGGGTTCTCGGTCTCGAGCTTTGCGCGCAGCGCCTCGGCAGCCTCGGGGTTCTCTTCCTCGAGCTTCTGGATGTAGGCGACGACGTCACCGACGGTGCGCAGACCGGCGAGGTCCTCGTCCGGGATCTTCACGCCGTACTTGTCCTCGGTCTGCACGGCGATCTCGACCATCGACAGCGAGTCGATGTCCAGGTCGTCGACGAACGACTTCTCCGGGGTGACCTCGGAGGGCTCGATGCCGGTGACCTCTTCGATGATCTCGGCGATACCGGCGATGATTTCTTCCTGACTGACGGCCACAGTTAGTTCCCTTCGTAATATGTTGTGTGTAAACCGATTTGACGTGCTTCTTTGCTTCTGGACGGGAGCCGGAGCTTAAAGATCTGCCAGTTCGTCCAGATCTGCGGGTGACTTGACGGCACGCGTCGGAACCCCCCGAAGTTCGCGTTTGGCGATGCCGGTCAGAGTGCCCGCGGGGGGGAACTCCACGATCGCCGTGACATTGTTCTCGCGCATGTATGCGGTGCACAGATCCCAGCGCACCGGCCGGGTCAGCTGGGAAACCAGGGCCTGCATCGCCGCGGCGGCGCTGGCGACCGGCTTGCCGTCGAAGTTGGACAGCAGCGTGGCGGTGGGCTCGGCGGTCGCGATGCTGGCCGCGGCCGCAGCGTAGCCGTCCAGGGCCGGGGCCATGAACTCGGTGTGGAACGCGCCGGCCACACCCAGCGCGCGCACGCGGGCCTTGGCGGGCGGGTCCTCGGCAAGCTTCTCCAGGGCGGTCAACCGGCCGGCGGCCACGATCTGGCCGGCAGCGTTGCGGTTGGCCGGAACCAGGTCGAGCTGCTCAAGGCGGGTGAGCACCTCGGCCTCGTCGCCGCCGAGCACGGCGGACATGCCAGTGGGCTCGGCGGAACACGCCTTGGCCATCTCGGCGCCACGGGTGGCTGCCAGCATGACCGCGTCGTCGGGGGCCAACACCCCGGCGATCGCGTAGGCCGCGATCTCGCCGACGGAATGGCCGGCCACTACCGTTTCCCGGCCGGCGAGGCTGCCGCGCCTGGTCAGCTCCTGGTAAGCGAGCAGCGTGGCAGCCACGATCAACGGCTGGGCGATCGCGGTGTCGGTGATCTCCTCAGTCGACGCCGTGGTACCCAGCCGGGCCAGGTCTAGGCCACTGGCCTGCGACCATGCGGCGATCTGGTCTGCAGCGCCGGGCAGTTCCAGCCACGGCGACAGCATCCCCTCGGTCTGAGAACCCTGTCCGGGTGCAAGCAACGCAATCACGTGTCTAAGAGAACACTGTGAAGACGGTTTTGCGGGGTGTAACAGATTATGAACCTCGTCTTAGGTTTTTGTATACATCCCACAAAATAGCATCGTAAGCTACATGTTTGAGATACAGCCGCGACCTGTCATCTAAATCACTAACTGCCGGATCCGCCGCCAATACCCCCTCTGACCGGGGACGGAAGCGGGGGAACCGGAATGTTGGCGGCAGCCGAAGGAGTCGTCGGGTAGTTCAACTGTCCCACCGTGGCCGCCACACGCAGCACATAAGCATCGCGCGGCTGGGTGGGATCGCGTCCGGTGAAGTCGGTGATCCGCTTGAGCCGGTAGCGCACCGTGTTTGGATGAACGAACAACTTCCTGGCGCAGGCCTCAATCGCGCCGCCAGAATCTAAGAAAGCATCCAGGGTTTCAACAAGTGTCGGCCCGGCATCGGCCAGCGGCCGCATCACGTCGGTGTGCAACGCCACGATGGCCGACGCATCGCCCATCAAGGCACGCTCTGGCAGCAGCTCGCGGGCCAGCACCGGTCGCGGTGCACCCCGCCACCCGGCGACCGCATTCATTCCCGAGATCGCCTCGCTGGCACTGTGATAGGCCGCCGTCAGCATCGGCGCCGTCGGGCCGATTACCACCGGCCCATCCGAAAATGCATCCATCAATTCTTTAAAGAACTTGTCCGTCGGAGATAGATGGCCCGACACGATCGCCACCAGCCAGGTGCCGTGCACGTCGGTCAGGGCGGCTCGGCCATGCCGGATGGCGGCGTCGCGCACGTCCTGACTGGCGCGGCTGGGGCCGGCTTCTGCTGCGCCGTCGCGGCCCGGCGCCGGGGTCCCCACCACCACCGTGGCCGGTGCGGTGGTGTCCCAGTTCAGCGCGGCCGCTCGGGACAGCAGTTCGGGGCCGGTATCGCCGCGCACCACGGCATCCACGACGCTGGCCTCCATTCGGCTGTCCCAGGCTCCGCGCGCCTCGGCGGCGTCGGCGTAGGCGGTAGCCGCGGTGAACGCCAGGTCGCGGCTGTACTTAAGAATCCCGACCGTCAGCGCGGTCAGCTGCTCTTCCGATCGCGCGAGCAGTGGCACCACTTCCTCGAAGAACTCCATCGTCACCCGCACCATGTCGACCGTGTGGCGCAGCGCGATGCGCCGGGTCAGATCCTGAGGCACCAGCTCGAAGGCCTGCGCGGTGTAGCTGACATTGCTGTGTGGATCCTGCATCCACTCCACGAAGTTGACCACCGCGGTCTGTACCACCAGCGCGACGCTGGCCCGCTGGGATGCTTCCAGATCGGCGAAGAACGGCAACCGCTCCTGCATTGCCGAGACCGCCTCGGTGGCTAGCCGACCCGAATATTGCTTCAGCCGACGCAGCAGTGAGTCCGGGACGGTGTCCAGCAGCTCCAGCGGGGACCTGGGTTTAGTCAGGTTCGCAAACGGCCCCGCGAAGGCATTGTCATTCACACCTAAAAGCTACGCCTGTTTTATGGAAGGTTCCGCTAAGTGCCGGGGCCACTTATTCAGCGGACGAACCGCCATTCGCCCGCCGTCAGCAGTGCGGTAGCGCGACGTCGGGCGCCCGAGCGCTGTGCGAGCGTGACGTACGGCGCGCGAAAAGGAACGCAGTCCTTAGGCCACGCCCGGATCCGATGTCTGCTCGGGGGCAGCCTTGACGTCGTCGATCTTGTACTGGCGTGCGGCCTCGACCGCCACCGACAAGTCGATCTCCCCGTCCCGGGCCAGCGCCTCGAGCACCGCGACCACCGTGGATTCGGCGTCGGTGTTGAAGTAGCGCCGCGCCGCGGGCCGGGTGTCGGAGAACCCGAACCCGTCAGTGCCCAGCGTGACGTAGGTGCCGGGCACCCACGGTCGAATCTGCTCGGGCACCGCACGCATCCAGTCCGAGACCGCGACCACGGGCCCGCGAGTGTTCTCCAGCGCCTTGGTGATGTAGGGCACGCCGGCCTCTTCGTCGGGGTGCCGCAGGCGATGCTTCTCCACCGCCACGCCGTCGCGGTTCAGCTCGCCCCAGCTAGTCACCGACCACACGTCGGCGGCCACGTCCCATTCCTCGGCCAGCATCTCGGCGGCCTTGAGCGCCGAGGGCATCGCGACGCCGGACACCAGGATTTGCGCGGTGCTCGAACGCTTCTCCGTGGCCGCGCGGAAGCGGTAGATGCCGCGCAGCGCACCTTCGGGGTCGAAATTCTCCGGCTCGGGCGGCTGTAGATACGGCTCGTTGTACAGCGTGATGTAGAAGTACACGTTCTCCGGGTTCTCCCCGAACATCCGCTCCAGCCCGCTCTCGACGATGTAGGCGATTTCGTAAGCGAACGCCGGATCGTAGGCAACCACGGCCGGGTTGGTGGACGCCAACAGCAACGAATGCCCGTCGGCGTGCTGCAGGCCTTCGCCGACCAGCGTCGTGCGTCCAGCCGTCGCGCCCAGCACGAAACCACGGGCCATCTGGTCGGCCGCTGCCCACAGGCCGTCGCCGGTGCGCTGGAATCCGAACATCGAATAGAAGATGTAGAGCGGGATCATCGGCTCGTTGTGCGTGGCGTACGACGTGCCGGCCGCAGTGAACGAGCCCACCGAGCCGGCTTCGTTGATGCCCTCGTGCAGGATCTGGCCGACTTCACTCTCCTTGTAAGCCAGCATCAATTCGGCGTCGACGGCGGTGTACAGCTGGCCGTTGCGGTTGTAGATCTTCAGCGACGGGAACCAGGAGTCCATCCCGAACGTGCGGGCCTCGTCGGGAATGATCGGCACAATTCGCGGTCCAACCTCTTTGTCCCGCAACAGTTCTTTGAAGGTCCGCACCAACGCCATGGTGGTGGCGACCTCCTGGTTGCCCGAGCCCTTCTTTAACGCCTTGTAGGTGTCGCGACCGGGCAACTTGAGGGCCTTGGCCTTGGTGCGGCGCTCGGGCACGAAGCCGCCCAGGGTACGGCGACGGTCGAGCAGATAGCGGATCTCCGGGGCGTCCGCGCCAGGGTGGTAGTAGGGCGGCAGATAGGGGTCTTTCTCCAGCTGCGCGTCGCTGATCGGGATTCGCATCGAGTCCCGGAACCGTTTGAGGTCTTCCAGCGCAAGCTTTTTCATCTGATGCGTGGCGTTGCGGCCCTGGAAGTGCGCGCCCAGCGAATAGCCCTTGATGGTCTTGGCCAGGATCACCGTCGGCTGGCCCTTGTGAGCGAGCGCGGCGTGGTAGGCGGCGTAGACCTTGCGGTAGTCGTGGCCACCGCGCTTGAGGTTCCAGATCTCGGAGTCGGTCATATCCTTCACCAGCGCCTTGGTGCGCGGGTCGCGTCCGAAGAAGTGATCGCGCACGTAGGCACCGTCGTTGGCCTTGTAGGTCTGGTAGTCGCCGTCGGGGGTGCTGTTCATTAGGTTCACCAGCGCGCCGTCACGGTCGGCGTGGAGCAGGGCGTCCCATTCGCGCCCCCACACCACCTTGATGACGTTCCAGCCCGCACCGCGGAAGAACGACTCCAGCTCCTGAATGATCTTGCCGTTGCCGCGCACCGGGCCGTCCAGGCGCTGCAAGTTGCAGTTGACTACGAAGGTCAGGTTGTCCAGGGCCTCGTTGGCCGCCACCTGGATCAGGCCGCGGCTTTCCGGCTCATCCATCTCCCCATCGCCCAGGAATGCCCAGACATGCTGGTTGGAGGTGTCTTTGATGCCGCGGTCATGCAGGTAATGGTTGAACCGTGCCTGATAGATCGCGTTGAGCGGCCCGAGGCCCATGGATACCGTCGGGAATTCCCAGAAGTCGCTCATCAACCGCGGGTGCGGATAGGACGGCAGGCCCCCGCCGGGATGGCTGTGTTCCTGGCGGAACCCGTCGAGCCGATCCTCGGAAAGTCGGCCCTCGAGAAACGCCCGCGCGTAGATGCCCGGCGAGGCGTGACCCTGGATGAATATCTGGTCGCCGCCGCCCGGATGCGACTTGCCGCGGAAGAAGTGATTGAAACCGACCTCGTAGAGCGCCGCCGACGAGGCATACGTGGAGATATGGCCCCCGACGCCCACGCCGGGCCGCTGCGCACGGTGCACCATGATCGCCGCATTCCACCTGATCCAGGTCCGGTAGCGACGCTCGACGTCTTCGTCGCCAGGGAACCAAGGCTCCAACTCGGTCGGGATGGTGTTGACGTAATCGGTCGAGGTCAGCGCCGGAATGGACACCCGCTGCTCGCCGGCCCGTTCCAGCATCCGGAGCATCAGGTAGCGCGCCCGCGCCGGCCCGGACCGCTCCAACAGCTCGTCGAAGGACTCAAGCCACTCCGAGGTCTCCTCGGGGTCGATGTCGGGAAGATAGGAGGCCACACCCTCGCGGATCACCCGAACGCGGTCGGGTTCGCTTGTGCTGCTTGAGGTTTTGGCCAGATCGTTGCGCGCGAACTCGGTGGTCAACTTCCGCTCCTGTAGTCGGCGGGGCATCGGCTGGGGTGGCCGCCCCTCTATCGTGCCGCACCGGGCCCGGGGGTGGGTACTCGCCGTCGGTGACCCCCTGGGCAGACCCGTAAGTAGGTGTTAGTGGGGCAGTTGGGATCGGGAGGCTGTAACGTCCATTCCGTGCTCACTGGATGGCGTGCCGTCCCTCGCAGGCACGTGGGGGAGTTCCCCAGGCGAGGCGCCCTGGCTCTGGGATGTATTGCGGTAATGGCGATCGGCGTCGTCGGCTGCACGAAGATCGCCGACGGCAACGGTGTGGCCGACACCAATGTCGCCCCGGCCTACCGGTCCTCGGTGTCCGCGTCGGTGTCAGCGTCGTCGGTGACGTCGAGCGTCCGGGAATCCCAGCGACAGCAATCCGTGACGACCAGCATGATCCGCACCTCCTGCGGCACGCTTGCCAATGCGGTGTCGGACACGATCGACAAGGTCAACGCTTACGTGGCCGCGCTGAACGCCGGGAAGAACACCGGCCCGACCGAGGGGCCCGCCATCGAGGCGCTCAACAACGGCGCCAACACCGTGTCCAGCAGCGTCAACAACGCGCTCTCGCCACAGCAGCGCGATGCGTTCAATGCCTACAGCGACGCCGCCCGGGCGGTGGCCAACGCCATCTCCAGTCATGCCGGACCAGCGGAGTTCAACCGCCGGGTGGACGCCTTCAACAAGGCGAAGTCACGGGCGGTCGATTCCTGCAAGGGCTTCATCTGAGCCAGGTGGCCGGATAGGGCGCGACTAAGGTGCAGAAACTGTGCGTGGGCTAGCCGTATGAACTCGACGGTGCCTGTGCGACGATAGCGTCGATTGCTTCTCGTGTGATTGGTAAAGGGAGGTTCCACGGTGGTCGCGGCGGATCACGCTCGCAAATTGGGCATCCAACGGGACCAAGTCGTCCAGGAGTGGGGTTGGGACGAGGACACCGACGACGACATCCGTGCCGACATCGAGGACGCCTGTGGCAGCGAACTGCTCGATGAGGACACTGACGAGGTCGTCGACGTCGTCCTGCTCTGGTACCGCGACAACGACGGCGACCTGGTGGACATCCTGATGGACGCCATCAGCCCACTGGCCGAAGACGGCGTGATCTGGGTGCTGACACCCAAGACCGGCCGGCCCGGCCACGTGCAGCCCGCCGACATCGCCGAGGCCGCGCCCACCGCGGGCCTGATGCCGACGTCCTCGGTGAACCTGGGCAACTGGAGCGCCAGCCGCCTGGTTCAGCCGAAGTCGCGGACCGGGAAGCGCTGATGCTTGACGTCGGAGCCACCGCCCCCGACTTCACCCTGCGCGACCAGAACAACCAGCCCGTCTCGCTCGCGGCCTTCCGGGGCGCCAAGAACGTGTTGCTGGTCTTCTTCCCGCTCGCGTTCACCGGGATCTGCCAGGGGGAACTAGACGCGGTGCGCGATAACCTGCCGGAATTCGAGAATGACGACACCGCGGTGCTGGCCATCTCGGTGGGACCACCGCCCACCCACAAGATCTGGGCTGTGCAGAGCGGGTTCCTATTTCCCGTGCTGTCGGATTTTTGGCCGCATGGCGCGGTCAGCCAGGCCTACGGCGTGTTTAACGACGTGGCAGGCATCTCCAACCGCGGCACGTTCGTGGTGGACAAGGCGGGGATCATCCGGTTCGCGGAGATGAAGCAGCCCGGCGAGGCACGCGATCGGGCGCTGTGGACGGAGGCGCTGGCAGCAGTGCAGTCGTGAGCGTTTTGGGCGGCGGGCGGTTGGGCGTGTAGCCTGCTGCGCCGGGACATAGGGCGCGTAGCTCAGTGGTAGAGCTCTGGTTTTACACACCAGCGGTCGGCGGTTCGATACCGTCCGCGCCCACCGTTCAATCGCCAGCTAGACACCGGTTTTCGGTCCGGGAGGGCATCTCCGCCGACCCCCCGCCGGGCCAGGAATGGGCCAACGAGTCGGTGCTTAACTCCCGTTTCGGCTGCCCGTGACGGCGTCATCGGTGGCTGCGTAGCGCCCCGCGTCACCCGAGGCATCGGCCTCTGCGATCATGTCCTCCCACGGCCACCGGACCGTAGCGAAGCGGCGGTACAGAAGCAGCTGGTGATCGACTACCCGAACGCGACCCTCGGCGTACGACAGCACCAAACCACGCCCGTCGGAATCCACCTGCAGCCGTTCAATATTCCCGAGCGCGGTGATCAGGTTGCCCTTTTGGATACGCGCCTCACGGGTGTGGGCCACGGCGAAGATCTCCTGATGCGGGATGCCGCCGATGAGCTTGTCGTCCGGCGCGTCGAGCACCGCCGCCATGGCGTGCGCGTAGATGCCGGTAGCGTTGTTCCTACGGCGGATGCCGTTCGACACGTCCTTGGCGAACTTCTGGTAGACGGTGTTCAACTCTTCGGCGTAGAACATCGCTGCGGCCTCGACATGCGCCACGTCAGTCACTGACTGTACCGAGAATTTCTTCTCGTAGATCCCAGCGTGGTCCAGCGTGTCGATGGCGATTCGCTGCAGGATTCCGGCGTTGCCATAGCTGACGTCGACCAGCTTCTCGCGCACCTCATGCGACATAACGACGTTCAGCGCCTCGCACCCGCGCGAGAGGATTTTGCGTAAGTCGGGTGTCGTCCAGATGACTGGAACCTCGCGGACACGCCCTGTCAGGTCTGGGTTCAGGTGAAGCATAAGGTTGTTGTCGCTCCACACTCCGACCACTACGACGTACAGGCGGAGGTCCCACATTGACTTCAAGTCGAAGGCGAACTTCTTGCGCTCGGTCTCCGTAAGGTAGTGAAAATCCTCGATTACGAGCCGGCGACCGGACTCCTTGATGAGCTCGCAGATGAAGTCGAGATCGTTGATGTTCTGGCGCAGCTGTTCGGTAGCGGTCTCGCTGGTCGTACTGCCCTTCATGCCGAGCCTCGCCATCACTTTGCCGATCAGGCTGATGCCGAACTCACTCTCGCCCTCAACGCTTCCCTCCAACGACCTGGTCGACTTCGCACTCGTTACGAGCTTCACCCCGAGCTGGCCAAGCGCCTCGCGGTAAATGTCGGTGACGGTCTTCTCAAGACGACACTGGATCTTGATGGGATTGTCGAGGATTCGTTGACGCAGCCACGACTTGCCGCTCTTCGACGCCCCGCGGATCGCGATGTGATTATCGCGCTCCAGGTATGACGCAATTTTCGAGTCGAGGTCTCCACGGTCGACGTATGAGTCCTTCAGGATCTCAGTCGATACACCGAAGACATCGGTGGACTTCTTGGACATGAAGGTGACAGTAGTCAACGGCCCCGACGCGCACCGCATAGCTGCGACCATTTTCGCCCGAGGAGAAACTGAATTAGCTGTTGCCGCGCGAGCGACCGAGAAGGGCATCGCCCGCCGAGGCCAGCGCGTCATCGTAGACATGCCCGTACACCCGCAACGTGATCGCCGGATCGTGCCCCAGCCACTTTGCCGTCGCCGACGGCGTGGTGCCACCGTCGAGCAGCATCGTGGCCGCCGTGTGCCGAACATCGTGCAGCCGGATCACCGGTACCCCCGCCGCTACGCAGTGGGCGGCGAAGGCCTTGGAGTACGTCTCGGGGCGGATGGGGGAGCCGTCAGTGTTGACCGCCACAAGGCCGGTGTCGGGCCAGCCCGCGCCCAGCGCCAGATGCTCCTCGGCTTGCCGAGTCTTGAACGTGCGCAACGCAGCCATCACATCACGCGGCATCGGCAGCGTCCGCGCCGACCGAGCTGACTTCGGCGCGCCCGTCACGGTGCCGCCGCCGACGACGACCCGGCCCTGAGCCACGGTGATGGTTCCGGCGTCCTGGTCCACGTCGGCCCACCGCAGACCCAGAACCTCCGACCGGCGCAGCCCGGCCAGCGTCAGCAGCCAGCACGCCGCCAGCCGGTCGTCGGCGACGTGAGCGCGAAAAGCGGCGGCCTGCTCCGGCGTCCAGGTGGACATCTCGGTGGCGGTGACCTTGGGGCGCTTCACCAGCCGGGCCACGTTGCGGGCAACGAGCCCTTGGGCCATCGCATCGTCCAGCGCGGACGACAGCACCACCAGCATGGAGACGACCGTGCGCGCGCTGACGCCACCGGCAACCTTCTGCCGCTCTGGATCGGCGGCCACGGCGGCGGCATATCGCCCGCGCGCGGGCCGGATCACTTCACCGGCGGCAATCAGCCGGGCGAGCGCCTTCTCCCCGGCGTTGCCGAACTCCGCGAACAGCTCGCTGTAGCTGGCACCGCCTTGACGCGCCCGCAGCCACGTCAGCACCTCGGCGGAGCGCCGCCCGCGCTTGTCCCGCTGAGCAACCGGCGCACCCGCCATCCGCACCGTGACCAGGGCATCCAGGTCGGCGGTTCGCAACTGCTGCAAGGGGGTCTCACCGAGGTGGTCGATTACCGGCTTCAACGCGAATCGGTACCCCTCCAGGGTTGCCGGACGCACGTCGCGGCGTCCGGCCAGCCACTCCGAAAGGAACACGCCCAAGGTGGTCTTGTCGCGCCTGACGAAGGTGCCCGCCGCCACCTCGGTCGTGATCCGCCGGAACTCCCGTTTAGCCTCCGCCAAGGTGGAATAGGTGAACCGCTGCCGTTCACGGCTGCCGTCGGGCCGGATGTCAATATCGACCCGGAACCCGTAGCTGACCTTGCCGTTGGCGGCGACGTGCTTGGTGATGGGCTCGGCCCGGCGGGTGCGCTTGGGCTGGGGGTCGCTGGTCACTTGTCAGCCTCCGTGGCGTCGGTGGCGGTGGCCCAGTCGCGGCGCAGAAATCCGCGCTTTTTGGCCTCGGCGATCCAGCGGTCAAGGGTGGGCAGCGTCACGCCGAATTGCTCGGCGGCGAACTCCCGCGCTGGTAAACCGATCTCGCGCCCCCACTTGAGGCGCATGGCCACCTGGCGGTAGTGCTCGTTGCCAAGATTGCGGCGGCGGCGAGGCGATTCGAGGTCGGGTCGGGCGGAGCCGGTTATCTTACTAACCCACAACGCATTTCACCGTTCCAGCGTGGCAGCAGCGCTGCACCGTCGTGTGCTCTCATGGGTGGTGTGACCACCACGATTCCGTGCAAGTACGCGACCGATCCCGGCGCGCTCAACCCGGCGCAATGGTCGGGCAAGCTGGCCGCGCTGCGCTCCCGGGGTGCCACCAATGCCGATCCCCGCGTCGCCGAATGCCTGGCCGCCCTGGCGTATTGGCGGGTGCGGCGGGTACTTGACGCTGATCGGCAGCACCTCAATCCGGCGCACGTCCCGGCGCTGGCCGACATGCTGCGGCACGCACACCCGGCGGTGGCCCGATGACCGGCTACCTGTCGGCCATCACTGCGGCCAACCGAACACCAGCCGGGCAGCGGCGCGGGAAGCCGGAGCCCGTGCCGACCTTTACCCAGGAGCAGTGGCGCGAACGCCGCCGGAAGCTGTTGATCACCCGGCGCGTCCGCTCATTCAGTCCTTCCCGCGAAATCGCCGAGGCCGCAGTACCCTTGGCCGAGCGCATCGCCGCCCTGGCTGCGCGCCCGCCCGTGTCGTCGGGTCCGCCAGTCTCCCTGCGGTTCAGATCGCCGATCGCCGCCTTCGCCGACGCCGTGCACGAACTCGTCAGCGGCGTGACCGGGTGGCAGGCCGAACAGGACGGCATGGCCAAGACGGCGCACCTGGCTGCCGAGCCCGGCAAGCGGCGGCACGCCCTGACCCTGCTGAAGGACACCGCACAACGTCCGGTGTTGCCCTCGATCACCGACCAGATGATCACGGACGGATCGTGGGCGGCGGCGCTGACCGAGATAGCGACCGCTGCCGACGGGCTGCGGGTGGCGGCGGCCCATAGCTACCGCCTCGAACGGCTGTTGCTCAACACCATCGACCGGGCTGCTGGCGACCTTGAACGCCGTATCGCCTTCGCCGAGAAGCAGCGACCTTCAGTGCAGCCTGCGCCCGACACCCGTGCCGAACTCGAATCCCTGGGAGTGAACCTATGACCGTCTTGCCGGATTTCCCTGTCGAGACCTACGACGACATGCTGCCGGTCGACTTCGAAGTGCCGCCGGTCAACCCGGCGCCCGGCGGCCTGTACGCCGCGACCTTCTGGACCGAGGTCGCCGCCGATGAGCCGAGCCGGCATCTGACCGGGGTGCAGGTCCGGCCCGCCGGAAACTACAGCGGCAGCGATGCTTTCGGCGTCTGGCACGCCGACTGGTGCGCGGTACCGCCACTGAACACCACTCCCCGTAAAGAAGGCGACCGACCCACCGGTCTGGACCCTTTCGAGCCGATGACCGTCTGGGCCTACGACGAGTGCGACTTGACCGCGCCATCGCGAGCTGAGGTCGAACAGCGCGCCGTCCAGGTGATGCGCCTGGAGGAACAGGTGGCGGTGGAGCGGGAGTTCGCTGAGCGCCTGAAGTTCGACGCCAACGACCTTCCCGGCACCATCGACACTCTGGCCGATCTGGTGCTGGCCATCGGTTACCTGGAAGCCCACTTGGCCCTCACCAACACCGTGGGGTTTATCCACCTGGGGGCGCAGTGGGCGGCGGTGGCCGCGAGCAGCCAGATCTTGAACCGATCAGGCACCAAGATGGTCACCCCGCTCGGCCACACGCTCGTATTCGGCGGCGGCTACGTCGACGGCCTGCAGAACACCCTGGTGGCCACCTCGCAGCCCTTCGGGTGGAGGGACCGAGTGCAACTGCGCACCACGATTGACGAGCGCCGCAACACCTTTGCGGCCATCGCCGAGCGCACCGTCCTGGTGGGCTACGAGGCCGTGGTGGCCGCCGTCGAAATTACCGGTTAGAGGAGGAAATCAGCATGGACGTACACGGAAACCCCGATGTGAATGCCTACACCCCGGCCTATGGCTCGCCGGTCGCCACGGGTGAGCCTGGTCGCAACGACAGCGGCTTCTCCGAGGCGCTCAAAGCGGCTGGTGAGGTGCCAGTGACGCGGGTGAACACGCGATCGTAATGACCGCCGACATCTCCACCACCGCGCCCACCGAACCCGCGACCTACGCCGGGCCGGTCTGCCAGTCCTGCGGTGGGCCGTGCTGGCGGTGGAAGGGCTCGGTCTGGGGCTACACCTGTACCGCGTGCATCGAGCGGTACCTCGATGACGGCGAGCGTGCCTGGCAGGCCAAGTCACCCAACGCCCGGGATCGGATATCCCGCAACCTGTTGCACGGCAACGACAATCCGAACTTCGATCACGACGAAGAAGAAAAGTCGACGCCGGGACGGGGTGGCTCCGCGCTATGTGCCGCATCCCGCCCCGGCGTCGCTCGCCACACTGAACTGAAAGGACGAGTGCTGCAATGCCTTTGACACTGGCGGACATCACACCGCGCGAACGCGCCTACATGGCGATGTGCGTTCACGAAAGCGCTCATGCCACCGTCGGCGCGGTGCTGGGTGCGCAGTTGCGGAACGCCGTGGTCACCCGCAGCAAGGTGACCGGCGTCGAGGGCCTGACCACGTTCGCCGAGCTGCCCCACGGCTCCGATGCGCTGATCGCCTACTCCGGTCCCTACGGAGAGGCGAGGTTTCAGGCGGGGGGCCGCCGCCCTACCCAGCGGGCGATGTTCGCCGCTTTGGAGGGCTGCGGGCGCAAGGACGCCGCCGTCTTGACCGCCGCCGGGGGCACGCACACCGGCATGGCGGCGCAACCTCTGATCGACCGGTGCTGGCCCGCCATCATCCGTGTAGCCCAGCAGCTGCACCGGGTCGCCGAAGTGCACCATGAAGATGTGCTGGCCGCGCTGGGCGTCGATGACGGCGGCGGTCTAGGCAGCGTGCAGCTGGCCGCCATCAGGTCGGGATGCCGGATGGTTCCGCCGCTAGCACCGAAGCGGGCTGTGCCCGCCTGATAGCTCCCCGGTCAGGCCGTGCCTCGGCGGCCTGATCAGGAGATCAACGAATCCAACGACACACCACCACCGAGGAGCACCACCATGACCATCACCACCACCGCCGTCCTGACTGACGACGACATCGAGCACGCCATTCTGAATGCGCTCGCCGCGACCAACGAGGAGCTGGTGTCCTGGGCTGCGCTTCGGCGGCACCTGCCCGGCAGCTACTGGGCCAAGGCCGGTGCGCTCGACCGGCTTTGGATTGACGGGAAGGTCTACGTGGTGCGGGTGCGTGGCCGAAATTACGTCGGATTGGGCGATGAGCTCGATGCGCAGATGGCCGCGAAGGCCAAAGCTGAGGGCCGCGTTCGCGAGTTGACGATTCTGTGAGCGCCTATCCTATCGCCGCGCTGGCCGCCGCCCGGGCCATCCGTACGGCACGGGGGCGGCGGCGGCCTGAGTCGCCCGCTGAGCTGGCAAGCCGGTTGATCCCGGGCTATGTGGTGACCCCGGCCATCAAGTTGCTCTCCGACGAACTGGTGCGTGCCGTGGAAGAACCGGACTCGCGGCTGATCGTGACGATGCCGCCGCGTACCGGCAAGTCCGTGCTCACCTCTCAGGTGTTCCCGGTGTACGTGCTGTCCCGCGATCCTGACGCCGAGATCATCGTCAAGAGCTACGGCGATGCCCTGGCCGAGGAGCACAGCGCGGCGGCCCGGCGGCTGATCACCGAACATCCCGGCGTCGTCGGTATCGAGCTGGCCGCCGACAAGCAGGCAGTGGGTCGATGGCGGGTGGCCGGGCACCGGGGCGGCATGCTGGCGGGCGGAATCCTGTCGAGCACTACCGGTTTCGGCGCCAACGTGCTGGTGGTGGACGACCCGGTGAGGGGCGCGCAGGAGGCCGACTCTGATGCCTACCGGCGGCGGTTGATCGCCGAGTTCAGAGCCTCGCTGATAACCCGGCTGATGCCGGGAGCCAGCGCCACCATCGTGCTCACCCGCTGGCACCCCGACGACCTGGCCGGGGCGCTGCTGGCCGAACCCGGCAGCCGGTGGCGCTGTGTGAACATTCCGGCCATCAGCACCGCCGGGGTGCCCGATGCCCTCACGCGGGAACGCAGCGGCGTGGCCATGACATCCGCCGTCGGGAGGACCGCCGCCCAGTTCCGCGAGATCGAGGCCGAGGTCGGCTCCCGCGCCTGGGCGGCGATGTATCTGGGCACGCCCGGCACGCCCGAAGGTGGCCTGATCAAACGGCATTGGCTGGACGATTGGCGGCTGCCCGCCGCTCCGCCAGGAGCCGTCAAGGTGATTGTCGGTGTGGACCCCGCCGACTCCGGCGAAGGCGACGAGACGGGCATCGTGGCGGCTAGCCTGGGTGCTGACGGCACCATCGCGCTGATCGCGGACGTGTCCGGCCATTTCACCTCGGACCAGTGGAGCCGCCGCGCCGTCGAATTGGCCCGCGATGTCGGCGCATCCGAGATCGCGATTGAGGCATTCAGCGCCAGAACCACCTACACCCGCCTGGTCACCGAGGCGCTGCCCAAGTACCGGCTCAACCGACCCGTCAGGGTGACCGGCTGGCCGCCGAAAGGCACCGACCGGGGCAAAGGTGATGCGGTGGCACGGTCCACGGGCCTGCTGGCGGCGCTGGAAACGGGCCGGTGCCGGATCGCTGGGTACCTGCCCGATTTCGAGGCCCAGGCGGTCACCTGGGAAGCCGGGCAACACCAGCCCGACCGGGTGGCGGCGGCGGTGGTGGCCTACGACGTGCTGGCTCACAGCATCGGCCAGCAGTGGGGATTCGTGAGCCCAATCGACACCGCCCGCCGCGCCCGGGAGGGCCGGTTGGGGTCGCCGCCGGAATGGATGACCCGGCGAATCGGCGGGTAGCTTGTAAAAATATCCTTTGCTTGTCGGTGTGCTCGGTCATACTCGCCGACATGACAGACACCTGGACTACGCGGGATCTGCCCGTGTTGAAGGCAGCCGTCGACCTCTACGACGAAACCGGTGGCGGGGGAGTTGCGCCGAGCGCGGTTGCCGCGCATCTCGGCATGGACGAAGAAGCCGTTCAGCGATCCTTGGAAGCATTGAAGCACTTCTTCGAGGGTGGTCTGCACGGCGATGATCAGGTCATTAGCACCGGTCAACCCACGGCGGAAGCACGCAGGACAGCTGGGACATGGCCGCCGACGGACGCAGGGTCGATTCGCCTGACCTTGGGCCATCTCGACAAGACCAGGGCGCTTCGCACCGAGGACGAGCTACGGGACCTAGTGACGGCCATTTACAACTCGCCGACTACCACGCAGGAAACGAACTGGCTTGAGTGGAAGAGCGCACTGAACCTCAGCGTTGCTGAGGGTCGGTTTTCAGTAGCGAAGGCCATCCTTGGGTTCGCCAACCGATCAGTCTCGGAGGCTCAGCGGTCGTGCGAAGGCGTGGCGTACATGGTTGTCGGTGTCGAACCCGGGAACGCACCCGGAGTGCCTACCTTCGACCACGCGACCCTCGGGCAGCGAGTCAAGACCTACGCCGACGGACCTCGTTGGATGGCTCATTACGTCGAACTGGCGGATGTGACCGTGCTGGTGATTGTGGTCGAGGCTCCCCGAGCCGGGGACCACATTCACACCTTGCAGAAGGAGTTCAGCAACGACAGAACCCGCCATCAGGCGGGCACGGTCTTCCACCGGGGAACGGCGCAGACTCAGCCAGCGGGTCCCAAAGAGCTCGCGATGTTGGAAGAGCGCCTGTTGGATGGACGGCGCAATCCTGGCCTCGACCTCGAATTTGAGGCCCAGGCCGAGCCGCTCACCCGGTTGAGTGCTGACATCGATGAGATCAATGACTGGCTGAACCGGCACGAGGTCTATGTCCGAGCCAATAGCGGTGAACCTCCGCCTCCTCCGCCACCCCCGAGGTCCCCAAATCCGTCCATCGGCAGCCTCGCAAATCTTACGAGCTTCGTCGTCCCGAGTTCTCTCGGCGGAATGTTCGGGCCGCAATCCGCCACCGCTGAGGACGGGAAGGAGTTCAACCGACGTGTCGAGGATTACCTGGCTCGGATCCGCAACGGGGTGGTCGATCACATGGTGCGGGGGGTCGTCGAATCCGATGAGAACAAGGTCGTGTTTACCGTCGGCAACGAAACCGATGATTCAGTGACCGGGGTCAAGCTCACCGCGAAAATTCCCCGCACCAGCCTGGTGGTGCGTGGGTCACCCCCAGCTGTGGAACCATTGCCGCGTCGATTACCAAAGTGGCCTGACCGGGGCACCGACTACTTGACCGAGATCCAAATGGCGGCGCTCGCCAGGGAGACAAACAACTACGTCTTCGATCCGCGTGAGCCGTCGGTTGTCGAGAAGGACACCCTATTCGAAGCCACCTGGGACATTGGCGACCTGCGCCCCAGGGAGTGGTCAGACCCGCTGACGCTGACAATTGTGGCCGGTCCTGACGCGCCGAGCGCCCTGGACATAGAGCTGACCGCGAGTTCGCTGAGTCATCGGTGCACCAAATCATGGAAGACCAGCGTCACAGTCGGCGCGGGGACTTGGACGATTGACAACTTCCTCGATGCCGAAATCGGCGATTGACAGGCGAAACGTGAGTCCGGAGTCGAACGCTTGAGCGAGCCAACCCCCCGCCGGGCCGAGAACGGGTCAAGACAGGAAATAACGGGCCGATACGAGGTGATACGGAGGGATATGAAAAGTCCTCTGGCATAGGCGATTTCGCAAAATGTGAGCCACGAGAAGTTACCAGCTAGACATATCAATATAAATTTACACACCAGCGGTCGGCGGTTCGATACCGTCCGCGCCCACCAGCACTGGCACAGGTCAGGAGAGCGTTTTAGGCCGCGGCGCCGACGTCGGGTGCCCGTCAGGTGCCCCGTGTCCCAATGGGGTCGCGGCGCGAAGCGGCCAGCGTACAGAAAGCCGCCACGGCGTAGGCTGAACTCCCACATCCAGGTGGATTCGGTCAGAGGGTAAGCGAAGTGATCAGGCGAGATCTCGCGAAGGATTCGGCGGCTGCGGCTAGAGACTGTGAGCAGGACGCCCAGGCTGCGCTTAGCGACCGTGAGGTGGAGGTCGCGCACCGTGAGGACACGGTCATGCGCCGCGAGCGCCTTGCTGACGAACGAGATCGCGTCGCTGACAATCGAGATCGGATCGCCGACGACCGTGAGCGAGACGCGGATGATCGCGAGACGGCCGCTGACGAACGCGAAGGTAGCGCCGCAGCGCGGGAACGTGAACGCCTCGCACGCGCCCATCAGCGCGATGAGCGGTTCCACGCCCACGCCCGACGTGAGCAGGCTGAGATCGAGCGTGAATCTGCCCGAGGCGAACAGCGTCCATAGGGCACTGTTAGCTGAGCAGCGACGCGACCGACTCCGGCGGCGCGCCTTCCACCGCACCGCCCACGCGCTGGTCTCTTGGACGAGTTCGAGCGGGTATGGCACGCTCGTGGGCGTGAGCGACCTACCTAGCTCGTCGAGCAGCAGCGCACGCCAGACGTCGGGACCGCCGGTGCGGCCGTTGTCGTCGGATCAGCAACCGGCGACCAAGGCCGACCTGTACGCCGCGGTGGACGCGATGCGCGCTGACATGCGCCAACTGCTTGAACAGATCAGCACCCTGATCAAGGACGCCCAGAAGTAGGGTCGAGCGGGTGAAGCCGTTTCGCATCGACGTCCCCGACGAAGTCCTCGACGACCTGCGCTCCCGGCTGGCCCGGACCCGCTGGCCCGAAGCCGAATGCGTGGACGACTGGAGCCAGGGCATCCCATTGCGCTACACCCGCGACCTGGCTGCTTACTGGGCTAACGAGTACAACTGGCGCGCAAGGGAATCCGCGCTAAACCGGTTCGACCACTTCATCGACCAATTCGACGGCTTGGACATCCATTTCATCCACCAGCGATCCCCACACCAGGGCGCCTTCCCGCTGCTGATCACCCACGGTTGGCCCGGCTCGATCGTGGAGTTCCACAAGGTGATCGAGCCGCTGACCAACCCCACCGCCTATGGCGGTCGCGCCGAGGACGCCTTCCACGTGGTGTGCCCGTCGCTGCCCGGCTATGGCTTCTCCGGAAAGCCGGGCCGCACCGGCTGGGGCGTGCAGAAGATCGCCCTGGTGTGGGAGGAGCTGATGGGACGGCTGGGCTACGAGCGCTACGGCGCCCAGGGAGGCGACTGGGGTGCGGCCGTCACGACCCAGATCGGGCGCAACGGCGGAAACTGCGCGGCGATCCACCTGAACATGCCGCTGGGCAGGCCGACCCCCGAAACGCTGGCCAACCCCACCCCGGAGGAACAGGTGGCGCTGGCCGCGTTAGCTGAGCACCGCAAGAGCGGCACCGGGTACTCCAAGCAGCAGTCGACGCGACCGCAGACGCTGGGCTACGGCCTGGTCGATTCGCCGGTCGGGCAGCTGGCCTGGATAGTGGAGAAGTTCTGGGCGTGGATGGACTGCGACGGCCACCCGGAAAACGTGGTGACGCGAGACGAGTTGCTGGACAACGTGATGCTGTATTGGGTGACCGAGACGGCAGCGTCATCGGCCCGGCTGTACTGGGAGAGCTTCAAAGTGTGGGGTGATACCTCCCGCGTCGAATTACCGACCGGCGTCGCGTCTTTCCCGAAAGAGGTACTCCCTGCCCCGCGGTCCTGGTGCGAGCCGAACTACAACATCACGCACTGGACCACGATGCCGCGGGGCGGGCATTTCGCCGCGTGGGAGCAGCCGGATCTGTTCGTTGAGGATGTGCGAAAGTTCTTCAACGCGATGCGCTGAAAAGCTCGCGCCGACTGTGAACGAGGCGGCGCGACACGCCGAGTTTGCGTCGGGAATGTCACGCTCGGGCGCAAAAGAAAGGCAACGGAAGGGGGAGAGGCTTAGACGATGCGCCAGCCGCGCCGCGCACGAAACCTCATGTCCCACAGGTAAAGCTGATACAGGAAGATCCAGAAGCCATTGGGGATCACCCGGTCGGCCAGCCGCATCGCCGTCAAGAGCAGCTCAAACCGGCGCTGCTGGGACTCCGACCACTCCAGGTTCATCATCGCCCGGAACTCCGGGGCCAGAAACCCTGCCGTCGCAAAGAGATTGAAGCGCCCTGCCGACGCGCGCACCGGCCACGGCAGGAATGCCATGGACGCCACCCCGCGCAGATGCTCCCGCACCGGCGGATCGATATTCAGTTCGTCGAGGGACCGCTTCCAATACTCGTCGAAGGCGATCCGGTCCGGCGGCCACATGCGGTCAGGCACCTGCAGCGTGGTGCCCAGCTTCTTGGCGTCCTGATACACGGCATCGGCGCTGGCGTCGTCGAGCGGGCCGTGCAGGAACTCGTGTTGCTCCACGAAGTAGCGGTACAAGCACGCCGCCACCCACAGCTGCAACTTCGGGTCGAAGGCGTTGTAGGACAACGGGCTTGACGCCGTGGACCGCACCTGCCGGTGTACGGTGTCGACGGCACCGCGGATGAGTTTGCGATCGGACTCGGTTCCGACGGTCGCCACCGCCAGGTATGTCCCGGTGGTGCGGGCCCGCTTGAACGGGTGCTTGTAGACGTTGCCGCTGTCCACCGGGCTCTCCAGCACGCCATAACCGACCCCCGGCAGAGACAGCTGCATGATGACGTTTGCCGCCGGCATCAGCAGGGCCAACGGGTTCAACAGGTCGGCGACTCTGGACGCAGGCCGCTTCATTGCGGATCCTTTCCCATTCACCGAGTAGATCACGGATGAGTCGGCCAGAGAATATGCCACCGATATGAGAGGCTGCCGAGGTGTTGTCGGCACGGCAGTCCGCGATCGTCGGGGTCGTGGTCGGATATCTGGCCGATCTCATCTTCGCCGACCCGCAACGTGGCCACCCGGTGGCGGTGTTCGGTGCGGCGGCGGCACGGCTGGAACGGTTCACCTATCGCGACGCTAAGGTGGCCGGCGTGCTGCATGTGGGTCTGCTGGCGGGCGCGGCGGGTCTGCTCGGCGCGATGCTGCAGCGCACGGCCGGTCGTGGGCCGGCAACGGCCATCGCCACCTGGGTTGCGCTGGGCGGAACCACGCTGGCGCGCACCGGTTCTCGGATGGCCGATCTGCTCGACGTCGGAGACCTCGTGGGCGCCCGACGGCTGCTGCCGTCACTGTGTGGGCGTGATCCGGCGGTTCTGGACGAAACCGGGCTGAACCGAGCGGCACTAGAGTCGGTGGCCGAGAACACCTCCGATGCGGAGGTCGCGCCGCTGCTGTGGGCGGCGATCGGCGGGGCGCCCGCGGTGCTGGCCTACCGCGCGGTGAACACCCTGGACGCAATGGTGGGGTACCGATCGCCGCGATACCTGAAATTCGGTTGGGCCGCAGCACGATTGGACGATTTGGTGAATTTCACCGGCGCCCGGTTCGCGGCGTTGCTGGTGGTCGGGTGTGCGCCGCTGGTCGGCGGTTCTGCGTTGGGCGCGACAACGGCCTGGCGCCGCGATGCCGCGCGGCATCCCAGTCCCAACGCGGGCGTCGTCGAGGCGGCATTCGCCGGGGCCCTGGGCGTACGCCTAGGTGGCCCGACCCAGTATCGGCATGAGCTGCAGATCCGGCCGACGCTGGGTGCCGGCAGGCAGCCCACGGTCAACGACCTGCGTCGTGCGGTGCGGTTGTCGCGGGCGGTGCAGGGCGCCGCTGTCTTGGTCGTTGCGGGTGCGATCCCGCGGCGCTAGCGACGGCGACCGTACCGGTCGGCCAATTTGTCCTCGACAGATTTCTCCGCAGGCGGCGGAGCTGGCCGCTCGCCGGGTGCGCTGGCCGGTGGCTGTTGCTTCTCCTTGCGCCGCGCCCGCAGCTCGGCGTAGACGAAATACCCCAACGCGCTGGGTGCCACCACGCCGAACAGAATCCACTGGATGCCGTAGGACAGGAACGGCCCGGCATCCAGATGCGGCAGCCCGATCAAGCCCAGCCCGCCGGGTTGGTCCTCGACCAACTGCAGATATGAACTCGCTAGCGGCACCCTGGTCAATGCCGAAACCTGTTCGGTGCTGACCGAATACACCTGTTGGTAGCCGTCTCTAGTGAACGGCTCCTTGCCCGACACCGCTGGCTCGGAGTCGCGCAGGTGCGCGGTAATGGTCACGGTCTGACTCGGCGGCGGCGAGATCTGGGGAACGTGCGAACCCGGCTCGGGCCGTACGTATCCGCGGTCGACGAGCACGGTCGGCCCGTCGTCCACGGCGAACGGTGCCAGCACCTCGAAAGCCTGCTCGCCCTCGACCACCCGCAGCCGGGCCAGCACGTGTACGTCCGGAAGGTAGTGCCCGGTGGCCGTCACCCGGCGCCACTGGGCGTCGGGAGCGGATGAATTCTGTTGCGGCAAAAATGTTTTCAGCGGGACGGGTGGGGTGTTCAGCGAGTCCGTGATCTGCTGATTCTCCCGGGACGTCCTGGTGTTCTTGCCCAGCTGCCACGGAGCGAGCACGGTGAAGCACAGGTAGGTGAACGCGATGCACACCAGCCACAGGGCGATCCACCCCGGCCGCAGCAGGAATCCCAGACGCGGAACCCTGCGCGCCATCAACCCGAGCCGTTCTGTGCGAGTTGCAGGTCGACCCAGTCGTGCAGGCCGGGCAGCGCGGCCTCGATGACCACGAAGGTCTCCACGAAGTCCGCGTCGTCGCCGTAGTAAGGGTCCTCGACATCCGGGGCGAATGCCCCCGAGCGCGGATCGAACGAGCGCAGCATCCGCACCCGGCCCTCCTCGACTCCCAGCTCGCGCAGCATCCGGGCATGGTTGCGTCCCAGTGCCACCACCAGATCCGCGGTCAGGTGGTCGTCATCGAGTTGGGTAGCGCGGTGCTCGGTGGGGTAGCCGCGCTCACGCAGCACCTGCGTGGCGCGCCGATCAGCCCCCTCTCCCGCGTGCCAGTTGCCGGTGCCGGCGCTGGTGACCCGGACGACGTCGCCAAGGCCACGCTGCTGAATCTGATGGGCGAACATCTTCTCTGCCATCGGCGACCGGCAGATGTTCCCCGAGCAGACGAAGGTCACGTGCAGCTGTCGCTGGTGACCGCCGTTTGGCGGCCCGCCGAGGAGCGGCGGATTTGGCTCAGACACCTAAAGTCCTCCGCAGCTCGTCGATCGTCGCGACGTGGCGCACGCCACTGCCGTCGGTGTCGGGAAAGTCGGCGCGGCCGTAGCCCCAGCCGACCACCACCGTGTCGATACCGTGCGCGGCCGCGCCGTCGACATCGTGGCTGCGGTCGCCGATCATCAGCACCCGCTCGGGCAGCGGCTCCAGCTGCGTTAGCGCATGGCCGAGTACCTCAGCCTTGGACGCGCGCGAGCCGTCGGGACATGCACCCGCGATGACCTCGAAGTGCTGGTCCAGCCCGAAGTGGGCAAGGATCCGCCGCGCGGTCGGCTCCAATTTGGAGGTCGCCACCGCCAGTCGCACACCGGCGCCTTGCAGGTCAGCCAGCAGCGGCGCGATGCCGTCGAACAGCGTGTTCATCGCCCAGCCGCGGCTGCCGTATTCGGCCCGGTAGGCCGCCACCGCCTCGTCCACCCGGCCGTTGAGCTCCATCGCGCGCAACGTCTCGTCCATCGGGGGGCCGACGATCATGGTGGCCAGGTCGCCGTCTGGGATCGTGGCGCCGATGTGGGTGAGCGCATGCCGAAAACTGGCCACGATCCCGGCCGCCGAATCCGTCAGCGTGCCGTCGAGGTCGAAGATCACCAGCTGCGGCATCTCGTCCGCGATTGAGCCCGTCACGCTCCTATTGTCGTCGACGCAGGCCCGCCGTCTGCGTCGTGGTACCGCTCGCGGTGCGCCGGATTCCTGGTGTGCCTGCGGGCGCACTAATGTTCCAGTGATGGCAAGTCCGGATCAGCACGCGTCGACTCGCCTTGCGCTGGCGCGCTATCACGGCGATCAAGACGTCGTGCCCGGCATGCTGAATTTCGCCGTCAACGTTCGACACGCACAGCCGCCGTCGTGGCTGCTCGAACGGCTGGCGGCTCGACTGCCCGACCTGGCCCGCTATCCCAGCGCCGCCGACGTGCGGGCCGCCCAGCAGGCGGCCGCCGCGCGACACGCACGGACCTGCGACGAAGTGCTGCCGCTGGCCGGTGCCGCGGAGGGGTTCGCGTTGCTGGCCAATTTGCGTCCGCGACGCGCGGCGCTGATCGCACCCGGATTCACCGAGCCCGAGGTCGCGTTGAGCGCGGCCGGTATCCCGGTGCGCCAGGTGGTACTGCCCCCGCCGTTCACCCTGGACGGGGCGCGGGTGCCAGAGGACGCCGACCTGGTGGTGGTGGGGAATCCGACCAACCCGACGTCGGTGCTGCACACCCGCGAGCAGTTGCTGGCGCTGCGGCGGCCCGGACGCGTCCTCGTGGTCGACGAAGCATTCGCGGACTCGGTTCCCGGCGAACCGGAGTCGCTGGCCGGCGACGCGCTGCCCGACGTGCTGGTGCTGCGCAGCCTGACCAAGACGTGGGCCTTGGCCGGGCTGCGGGTGGGCTACGCGCTGGGCGCCCCAGACTTGCTGGCCCGGTTGACCTGCGCCCGCCCGCACTGGCCGGTAGGCACGCTGCAACTGGCCGCCATCGCGGCGTGCTGCGCGCCGCAGGCCGTCGCCGAGGCGGCCGCCGATGCAGAGCGATTGCTGGCGTTGCGCGCGGAGATGGTGGCCGGTCTACGTACCATCGGTTTGAGGGTGGTCGACGGACGGGCGCCGTTCGTACTGTTCCGTGCTGCCGAATCAACACGAAATCAATTGCGGGACAACGGGATTGCGGTACGCCGCTGCGATACCTTCGTCGGGCTGCAGGACGGGTACCTGCGCGCGGCGGTACGCCATGAATGGCCGCGGTTGGTCGAGGCGATCGCCAAAACCGGGGTATCGGTGCCCAGCGGGAGTTGCCGATGAGCGTGCGGCTGGCCGATGTCATCAGTGTGCTGGACGAGGCGTATCCGCCGCAACTGGCCGAGGCGTGGGACTCGGTCGGACTGGTGTGCGGGGACCCGGACGACGCGATCGAGTCGGTGACGGTCGCGGTCGACGCGACACCGGCCGTCGTCGACCAGGTGCCCGGCGGCGGCCTCTTGCTGGCGCACCATCCGCTGCTGCTGCGCGGCGTGGACACGGTGGCGGCGAGCACGCCCAAGGGGGCACTGATCCACCGGCTCATCCGTTCGGGCCGATCCCTGTTCACTGCGCACACCAACGCCGACTCGGCGGTGCCGGGGGTGTCCGACGCGCTGGCCCACGCGCTCGGGCTTACCGTGGAAGCCGTCTTGAACCGTTCGCCGGCCACCACCGACCTGGACAAGTGGGTCATCTACGTGCCGCAGCAGAACGCCGACGCCGTGCGCGAGGCGGTCTTCGCCGCGGGTGCCGGTCAGATCGGTGACTATTCGCACTGCAGTTGGAGCGTGACGGGAATCGGACAGTTCCTTGCGCTCGATGGGGCCAACCCGGCGATCGGCAGCATCGGCACTGTCGAAAGGGTGACCGAGGACCGCGTCGAGGTCGTCGCACCCGCGCACTCGCGGGCAGCGGTGCTGGCCGCAATGCGCCGCGCACATCACTACGAAGAGCCGGCCTTCGACGTCTTCACCATGGCGGCGCTGCCCGCTGACACCGGGCTCGGCCGCATCGGCACGCTGAGCCAACCCGAAACCCTGCGCGAGTTCGTCGCGCGCGTGGGCGCCGCGTTGCCGCCGACGTCATGGGGGGTACGCGCCGCGGGTGACCCCGACCAGTCGGTGTCGCGGGTCGCGGTATGCGGGGGAGCCGGCGACTCGCTCCTGGACGCGGTCGCCACCGCCGGGGTGCAGGCATACGTCACGTCCGACCTGCGACACCATCCGGCCGACGAGCATGTCCGGGCCTCCCAGGTGGCCTTGGTCGACGTGGCACATTGGGCTAGTGAATTCCCGTGGTGCGCTCAGGCGGCGGGGATGCTGAGATCGCGGTTTGGTGGGTCGCTGCGGGTGGGGATATCCACCCTGCGCACCGACCCGTGGAATCTGGGTACGGGGCACCAGTGCTGAGCAAGAGACCTGGAGATAATTGATGAAAGCCGAAGTGGCGCAGCAGCGTTCGCTCCTGGAACTGGCGACGTTGGATGCCGAGCTGTCTCGGATCGCGCATCGGGCCAACCATCTGCCGGCGCGGGAGGCCTACGAGCGGGTGCAGGGCGAGCACAATGCCGCCAGTGATCGGCTCGGGGCCGTGCGGATCGCGGTGGACGACATGGACGCCGAGGTGTCGCGTCTGGAGTCCGAGGTCGAGGCGGTGCGCAAGCGTGAGGACCGCGACCGGTCGCTGCTGGCCGCTGGCGCCGCCGACGCCAAACAGCAGGCCGACCTGCAGCACGAGTTGGAGACCCTGCAGCGGCGGCAGGCAAACCTGGAGGACTCGTTACTGGAGGTCATGGAACGCCGGGAGGAATTGCAGGCGCAGCAAGCCATTGAAGACACAGCCGTAGCAGCTCTGCAAGCCGACCTGGCCGACGCCCAACAGGCCCTCGACGCGGCCATGGCCGAGATCGACCAGACCCGCGCCGACCACAGCTCCCGCCGCGACGCACTAGTCGCGACGCTGAACCCAGACCTCGCGGCCCTCTACGAACGGCTGCGCGCCGGGGGTGGGCCGGGTGCCGGGCAGCTACAGGGGCATCGGTGCGGGGCTTGCCGGATCGAGATTGGTCGCAGCGAACTGGCCCAGATCACCTCGGCAGCCGAAGACGAGGTGCTGCGCTGCCCGGAATGTGGTGCGATCCTATTGCGAGTCAAGGACTTTGAGCGGTGAAAGTCGTCATCGAAGCCGACGGTGGCTCGCGGGGTAACCCCGGGCCCGCCGGCTACGGCGCGGTGGTGTTCAGCGCGGATCACCTGACGGTGCTGGCCGAGTCCAAGCAGGCCATCGGCCGAGCCACGAACAACGTCGCCGAGTACCGGGGTCTAATCGCCGGGCTGGACGACGCCGTGAAGATAGGCGCCACCGAGGTGTCGGTCCTGATGGACTCCAAGCTGGTGATCGAGCAGATGTCGGGGCGCTGGAAGGTCAAACACCCCGATCTGGTCGAGCTGCACGCTCAGGCGCAAGCACTGGCATCGCGGTTTCGCCGGATCAGCTATTCATGGATTCCCCGCGAGCAGAACGCGTTCGCCGACCGGCTGGCCAACGAGGCCATGGACGCGGCGGCCCAGACCGACCGCCGGATCGACAAGGTCTCGGTGCCGCTCAACGAATCCGCCCGTAAGGCGGCGGCGCAGACTCCGGCCGACACCACCACCGGGCCGGGTTGGACCGGCGCGCGCGGCACCCCGACCAGGCTGTTGCTGTTGCGACACGGGCAGACCGAGTTCTCGGCGCAGCGCCGCTACTCCGGTCGAGGTGACCCGCCGCTGAACGAAGTCGGTTGGCGCCAAGCGGGTTTGGCGGCACGCTACCTGAACCAACGCCGCGGGATTGCCGCGGTGATCTCCTCTCCGTTGCAGCGCGCTCACGACACCGCGACGACGGCGGCCCGGGCGCTCGGCCTTGAGGTGACGGTCGACGAAGACCTCATCGAGACGGACTTTGGGGCGTGGGAAGGGTTGACCTTCGCCGAGGCCGCCGCGCGCGACCCCGAACTGCACCGCCGCTGGCTCTACGACACCGGCACACTCCCGCCGGGCGGAGAGAGCTTCGACGACGTGCTACGCCGGGTCCGTCGTGGGCGCGATCGCATCATCGCCGCGCACGGCGGCGAAAACGTGCTGGTGGTCTCGCATGTCACACCGATCAAGTTGCTGCTGCGGATGGCGCTGGATGCGGGCTCGGGAATGCTGTACCGGCTCCATCTGGACCTGGCCTCGCTGAGTATCGCCGAGTTCTACCCCGACGGAGCGTCCTCGGTGCGTCTGGTCAACCAGACGGCGTATCTCTGAGCCGATCGCGGGGGGCGGAAACTAGGCGCGGGCTACGACTAGAAGACCCAGCTGCCCTGGGAGGAGATAACGAAGCCGTGCCGTTGGTCGCCGTCGACCAGCTCACACGCCGTCATCGTTGCGTCCACGCCGCACGTCTGTACCGGCCCGTCCGTATAGATCAACTTGCTGTGCGGGGGCAACAACTTGTAATCCTGGGCACTTAGTGGCCGCCCGGTCACGCCGGGGCCAGCGGGGATGGCGTCCATTGCGGACGGATTGACATTCGTAAAGGAGGCGCCGTCTGTGCTGACACCGGGGAGATAACTCAATCCGACGTGGTTGTACTCGGTGCCGGGCAGAGCTCCCCAGCAATCCAGATACGCCCCGTTTTGTTTGTGCACGAATGCCATTCGGCACCGGTAGCCGGCCGGAGTTGCGAATTGCACTCCCGACGTCATGTAGGCCTGATAGTTCCGGTAATCGGCCGCGTCGACCGCGCTATAGAAGCTGAGACTCGGAAACTGGTCTGGATCCGCGGTTGCGGGGGCAGCGAAAGTCGGCAGCGCGGCGGCGACCAACAGCCCAACCAATAGAGGCGACCTCACGGATCTCAGTATCCGGATCGACCCCAGCGGCCGCTACCGACTGACCAGTGCGAATCCAGGCTGGCCCCCATTTCCCCGTGCGGGTACCGTGTTCGACGCGGACGAGTTGGCTGGGCGGCCGCGGCTCAACCTTGAGTCGAGGAAAGTCCGGACTTCACAGAGCAGGGTGATTGCTAACGGCAATCCGAGGTGACTCGCGGGAAAGTGCCACAGAAAACAGACCGCCACCCTCGTGGTGGTAAGGGTGAAACGGTGCGGTAAGAGCGCACCAGCATCCCGGGTGACCGGGGTGGCTAGGCAAACCCCACCCGAAGCAAGGCCAAGAAGGCCGCACTACAAGTGCGGTCGCGCAGACGCTTGAGGGTTGCTCGCCCGAGTCTGCGGGTAGGCCGCTCGAGGCACCCGGCAACGGTGTGTCCAGATGGATGGTCGCCGCCGTGCCGCCGCTGGTTAACGCCGCGGCGGTGGGGAACAGAATCCGGCTTACAGGCCAACTCGCCCGCCCTTCGGCCATCCTCAGTGCCGGTCGGCGCGCACCGCCTTGTCGAGTTTGCGCAGTGCCGAGTCGAGCTGTAAACGGCTGCTGTCGGCCAGATCGCTCTCCTGTTGGTAGAGCAATCCGTAGGTGAAGGTGTCTTCGCCGGCGGCGTGCGCGACGTCGGTTTGGGACAGCAGATGTTCGCGGCTGACCGCGCTGTCCTGATGGTCACCGAGCAACGTTTGAATGGCTTTGGCCTGTTGCGCGACCCGGTTCGCGCCGGTGGCGGCTGCGGTGTAACGCAATCGCTTGGCACGCTTACGGATTGCGTGCAGGGCTTCGTCGGCATCGGGAATCTCGCCTGTGCCTGTGCCTGTGCCTGTGCCTGTGCCTGTGCCTGTGCCCGTGCCCGTGCCCGTGCCGTCGCCAGCGTAGGCGGCGGCCTTCTCAGCAGCCAGTGCCTTCTTCGCTGCTTTGCGGAGCCCCCGGTACGCCGCGTCGATCGTCACCGGCGCCGGTTCCGCACCCGACACGGCGACGGCCTGCGCCGCCACCATCGCGTCGAGCGCGTCGAGCAGCCGGAAGTAGCGCTTGGACCGCATGGCAGCCAGCGAGCGCCGCAGCCCCGCTTGGTAGCGGCGCTGGGCGCCGTCGACCAGGCGTTCCCACACCGGTCCGCGCACCAACGCGGCGTCCAGATCCTTCAAGGCTCGCTCGTAGCGCTCGCCGAGCACCTCGGCGTCGCGGGCCATCCCCAGCACACCGGCGAGCTCACGCAGCTCGTCGAGCAGCCCGTCGTCGTCGACCAATCCGAATGATTCCCGAGATTCCTTGAGCAGGCTGCGGATCTTGCGCGTGGTCACCCGCATTTGGTGCACCGAATCGTAGACGTCGGCGCGCACAGCGCGATCCCACACCAGCAGTTCCTCGACGTGCTGAGCTACCGCACGATGAACCGGGTTCGTCGGCTTAGGGGTCGGCGCGGGCCGGGCCGTTGAACCCAGCACCTTGGCCAGCTTCGAGCCGTGCGCGGCCGGTGCCGCACCGGCATCCAACAGCCGGTTGCTGAGCCGGTCGAGCAACTCGGTACTGCCGTTGCTGTTCGAATCGGCTTCGCGCAACTCGAGTTCCCACTCGCGCCACTGTTGCTCGGCGGGCACCGAATCGTCGTCGGCGTCTGCGGCTGACCAGGCCGTCACGTGGTCGTTGCAGAACTCGGCCACCGCCGCGCCGTCCGCGCCATACAGAACCTGGACCTCACGTCGGGTGGTGATGCGCGCGACGGGCTCAATCGGGCGGTCGCGAACGATCGCCAGCACCACGTCCAGCAACTCGGGCGGCACGGTACCGGAGTCCGACGCGTCGAGGGCAGCGTGGATCTCGGTGCGGGTGTCGGGACCGGATGGCAACTTCAGATGCCAGCCGGCGTCCGAACCGCCGGTCCGGCGGCGCAACGTGATCCGGTTGCGGGCCAGATCCTGCCCGGGGGTGTCGAAGTACACCGCGTCCAGCTCCTGGGTAGGCGACTTCTCGACTCGGGCCACCGCTGCGATGCCATCGAATGACGGCGACACCGTCGACTCCACCACGTCGAACTTGCGCTCGACCTCCAGATGTCGCGCCGGCTTTGGCGCCTTTGTGGGCATCTTTTCTCCGGGAGAGCGCGCGGATCAGGGGTCGCCCATAGCGTGCCACACCAAAATTACCGACCCGGCCCAGGACTGTACGGCGCCGAGCGCTTAGAAGCAGTGCTCGTCAGCCGGGAATACCCCGCTGGCCACTTCCTCAGCGTATTGCGTCGCGGCGCGGCGCAATTCACCTCCCACGTCGGCGAACCGCTTGACGAACCGGGCAGCCTTGCCGCTGCTCATCCCGGCCATGTCCTGCCAGACCAGCACCTGGCCGTCGCAGTTGGGTCCAGCTCCGATGCCCACTGTCGGGATGGTCAGCTTTCCGGTGATCTGGGTGGCCAGCTCGGCCGGCACCATCTCCATCACCACGGCGAACGCACCGGCTTCGGCGACCGCGATGGCGTCATGGATGGTCTGTTCGGCGGCGTCGCCCCGGCCCTGCACTTTGAACCCGCCGAGTGAGTTCACGCTCTGCGGCGTGAAGCCGATGTGGGCCATGACGGGAATGCCCGACGCGGTCAGACACGCGATCTGCTCGGCGACCCGCTCGCCGCCCTCCAGTTTGACGGCGTGCGCGCCGCCTTCCTTCATGAACCGGGTAGCGGAAGCCAGCGCGACCGCGGGCCCGCCTTCGTAGCTGCCGAACGGCAGGTCGGCGACCACCAGCGCGTGCGGTGCGCCCCGCACCACACCGCGGACCAGCGGGATCAGCTCGTCGATCGAGATTGGCACCGTGGTGTCGTAGCCATACACGACGTTGGCGGCGGAGTCGCCCACCAGCAGCACCGGGATGCCGGCTTCCTCGAAGACCCGCGCGGTCGAATAGTCATAAGCCGTCAGCATCCCCCACTTGTGGCCTTCGGCCTTCCATTTCTGCAGGTGATGGGTGCGCACCTTCGGTCGCGGAGCCGAAACAGCGGCAGAATTCGAACCATAGACGTTCTCAGACATCATTGTCCTAATTTGTTGGTCGGGTCGATCCTCGTGGCCCTGACGGGTCCCCGGGTTCGTCTGACCCCGTCATTCTGCCACCCGCTCTTTGCGGACGCATCGAGGTGTGAGAAACGCCATGGGATCGCGGTCGTTGATCGCCGACTCGGCCGCTGACCAGGATTCTGGATGCTCTCTGGCACGATTGGGAGCCATGTGCCTGACTCGCCGCGACAGGATCGCGCGCTTTCTGCTGGTCTGGACCGCGCTGGCCGCCGTGGTGCCGGCGTTGGCGGGCTGCGTCCGCGTAGTCGCCGGGCGGGCGCACATGGCCGAGCCGAGGCTGGGTCAGCCGGTGGTGTGGACGCCGTGCCGCAGCTCGAATCCGAACGCGAAGATTCCGGGCAACGCCATGTGCGGCAAGCTCGCCGTGCCTGTTGACTATTCCCACCCCGATACCGGTGTGGCCTCACTAGCTCTGATCAGGTTCCCGGCCAGCGGGGACAAAATCGGTTCGCTGGTGATCAATCCCGGGGGCCCCGGCGAGTCTGGGATCGAAGCGGCACTGGGCATCTTCTCCTCGCTGCCCAAACGCGTCCACGAACGGTTCGACCTGGTGGGCTTCGACCCGCGCGGCGTTGCGAATTCCCGCCCGGCGATCTGGTGCAACTCCGACGCCGACAACGACCGGCTGCGGACCGAACCGAACGTCGACTACAGCCAGGCCGGCGTGGAACGCATGGAGAACGAGACCAAGCAGTTCGTGCAGCGTTGCGTCGACAAAATGGGCAAAGATTTCCTGGCCAATGTCGGGACGGTCAACGTCGCCAAGGATCTTGACGAGATCCGCAAGGCGTTGGGCGACGCCAAACTGACCTTCCTGGGCTACTCGTACGGCACCCGCATCGGCTCGGCGTACGCGGAGGCTTTCCCACAGAACGTGCGGTCGATGATCCTGGACGGTGCGGTGGACCCCAACGCCGATCCGATCGAAGCAGATCTGCGCCAGGCCAAGGGATTTCAGGACGCGTTCAACGACTATGCCGCCGATTGCGCCAAGGACGCGAGTTGCCCGCTGGGCAACGATCCGACAAAAGCCGTCGAGGTCTACCACGATCTGGTCGACCCGCTGGTCGACCCGGACAACCTGCAGGTGGGCCGGCCAGCGAAGACCAAGGATCCGCGCGGGCTGAGCTACAGCGACGCGATCGTCGGCACCATCATGGCGTTGTACTCACCGAACTTGTGGCACCACCTGACCGACGGCCTCAAGGAACTGGCCGACGAACACCGCGGTGACACCATGCTGGCGCTAGCCGACATGTACATGCGCCGCGATTCGCACGGTCACTACAACAACTCCACCGACTCGCGGGTCGCCATCAATTGCGTGGACCAGCCGCCAATCACTGACCGCGCGAAGGTCGTCGACGAGGATCGCCGCTCGCGTGAGCTCGCACCGTTCATGAGTTATGGCAAGTTCACCGGATTCGCGCCGCTGGGAACCTGCGCGTTCTGGCCGGTGCCGCCGACCAGCCGCCCGCATCTGGTCAACGCGCCCGGGTTGCCGCCGACCATCGTCGTCTCGACCACTCACGACCCCGCGACGCCGTACCAAGCCGGCGTGGACCTCGCCAGCCAGCTGCACGGTTCGCTGCTGACCTTCAATGGAACCCAGCACACCGTGGTGTTCCAGGGCAACAACTGCATCGACGAACACATCACCGCCTACCTGATCAACGGCACCGCGCCGCCCAGCGGCGCGACATGCTGATCGGCTGAATCCCCGTCGCACGGCGCGGCACCGCGCCCGCGCCGAGTGTGAATCGCGCGACGCTCTACCGGCGCGTCGCGTCGTGGATTTCACTTTCGCCGGGGGCCTGCGGCATCGGCTGGGTGGGTCCCGGGCCGGCGTCGCGGCCTGGTTTAGGGCGTTGTGCTGGGCGGGGTTTGGAGCAGCGGATTCGAGACCAAGGAGTAATCGTTTCGCGTCCAACCGCACCGCCGGAAAGTGAGACGATTTCGGCCATGTTGCGCCTGAGAACGGTGAGCTCGGCGCTGTTGTCGTTCGGACTGGTTATCTGCGGGCAGGCATCGCCGCTTGCCGCCGCGACTCCCGAACCCGATCCCGGAACCGGGCAGAACCAGATCCCCGCGGCTCCGGCCGCGACGGCGCAGCAGGGCTGGGGATCGTGCCGTGAATTCGTTGGAGACCTGACCGACCTGCCGTCCGCGCAATGCGCAACCGTGGCGGTACCCGTCGATTACGACAAACCGACTGGGGCACAAGCGAAGTTGGCGGTCATCCGGGTCCCGGCCAGCGGACAGCGGCTCGGGTCGCTGTTGTTCAACCCGGGCGGTCCCGGGGCGTCGGCGGTCGATCTGGTCGCCGGGATGGCAGCCAACCTCAGGGACACCGACATCGCCCGCCACTTCGATCTGGTTGGCTTCGACCCCCGGGGCGTCGGCCACTCGACTCCCGAGTTGCGCTGCCGCAGCGACGCGGAATTCGACGCCTACCGGCGCGACCCGATGGTGGACTACAGCCCGGCCGGGGTGGCCCAAATCGAGCAGGTGTACCGCCAGCTTGCCCAGCACTGCGCAGACCGGATGGGACAGGCGTTTCTAGCCAACATCGGCACCGCGTCGGCGGCCCGCGACATGGACATGGTGCGTCAAGCGCTGGGCGACGAGCAGATCAACTATCTCGGCTACAGCTACGGCACCGAACTGGGCACCGCGTACATCGAACGGTTCGCCCCGCACGTGCGGGCAATGGTGCTCGACGGCGCCATCGACCCGATGATCGGGCCGATCGACCAGACCATCAACCAGATGGCGGGCTTTCAGACCGCGTTCAACGACTACGCCGCCGACTGCGCCAGGTCGACGGCCTGCCCGCTGGGCACCGATCCGGCGCAATGGGTCAACCGCTACCACGCCTTGGTCGACCCGCTGGTGACAAAGCCGGGCAAGACGTCGGACCCGCGCGGCCTGAGCTATGCCGACGCCACCACCGGCACCATCAACGCGCTCTACACCCCGCAGCACTGGAAGTATTTGACCAGCGGCCTGCTGGGCCTGCAGCGCGGCACCGACGCCGGGGACCTACTGGTGCTGGCCGACGATTACAACGGCCGCGACAAGCAAGGGCACTACGACAACGGCCAGGATGCGTTCAACGCGATTCGATGCGTCGACGCGCCGACGCCCACCGACCCCGCGGCCTGGGTCGCGGCAGACCGGCGCCTGCGCGAAGTGGCCCCCTTCACCAGCTTCGGGCAGTTCACCGGATCGGCCCCCCGCGACATCTGCGCACTGTGGCCGGTGCCGCCGACCTCGACGCCACATGCCGCCGCACCCGCTCCCGCAGGCAGGGTCGTGGTGGTCTCCACTACCCACGACCCGGCGACTCCCTACCAGGCGGGCGTGGACCTGGCCCGCCAATTGGGCGGCTCGCTGATCTCCTTCGACGGAACGCAGCACACTGTCGTCTTCGACGGCAACAATTGCGTCGATGCCGCGGTGATGCGTTACTTCATGGATCTGACGCCGCCGCCGCCCAACCTGCGGTGCCGGGCTTAGCGCCTTCGCAACGTCCCTGGCGTGGCGTCTGTAACACCGATTTAACAGACCGTGCCTAGTGTGCGGGTATGGATCGGCAGAAGGAGTTTGTCCTCCGCACCCTGGAAGAGCGCGACATCCGCTTCGTTCGCCTCTGGTTCACTGACGTGCTGGGGTTTCTCAAATCGGTCGCGATCGCCCCGGCCGAACTCGAGGGCGCCTTCGAGGAGGGTATCGGCTTCGACGGATCCTCGATCGAGGGTTTCGCCAGGGTCTCGGAATCCGACACTGTGGCACATCCCGACCCGTCCACCTTCCAGGTGTTGCCATGGGCGACCAAGTCCGGCCAGTACCACTCCGCGCGGATGTTCTGCGACATCACCATGCCCGACGGATCGCCGTCGTGGGCCGACCCGCGGCACGTGCTGCGCCGTCAGCTGCAGAAGGCCAACGACCTCGGCTTCTCCTGCTACGTGCACCCCGAGATCGAGTTCTTCTTGCTGCAGCCCGGCGCCGAAGACGGCACCGAGCCCACTCCGATCGACAACGCCGGTTACTTCGACCAGGCGGTGCACGAGTCGGCGTCGAAATTTCGCCGGCATGCGATCGAGGCGCTGGAATTTATGGGCATCTCGGTGGAGTTCAGCCACCACGAGGGCGCGCCCGGCCAGCAGGAGATCGACCTGCGGTTCGCCGACGCGCTCTCGATGGCCGACAACGTGATGACCTTCCGCTACATCATGAAAGAGGTCGCGCTGGAAGAGGGGGTGCGGGCGACGTTCATGCCCAAGCCGTTCGGCCAGCACGCCGGTTCGGCGATGCACACCCACATGAGCCTGTTCGAGGGTGACGTCAACGCCTTCCACAGCGACGACGACCCACTGCAGCTCTCCGAGGTAGGCAAGTCCTTCATTGCCGGGATTCTCGAGCACGCCTCGGAGATCAGCGCGGTTACCAACCAATGGGTGAATTCCTACAAGCGGCTGGTGCATGGCGGCGAGGCGCCCACCGCGGCCTCCTGGGGCGCCGCCAACCGTTCGGCGCTGGTGCGGGTGCCGATGTACACGCCACACAAGACCTCGTCGCGACGAGTCGAGGTGCGCAGTCCAGACTCGGCGTGCAACCCCTACTTGGCGTTCGCGGTGTTGCTGGCCGCCGGACTACGTGGGGTAGAGAAGGGCTATGTGCTGGGCCCGCAAGCCGAGGACAACGTCTGGGACCTTACCCCCGAGGAACGCCGCACCATGGGCTACCGCGAGCTGCCGACCAGCCTGGACAACGCGCTGCGCGCCATGGAGTCCTCCGAGCTGGTCGCAGAAGCGTTGGGGGAGCACGTCTTTGACTTCTTCTTGCGCAACAAGCGCACGGAGTGGGCGAACTACCGCAGCCACGTGACTCCCTTCGAGTTGCGCTCGTATCTGTCGCTCTAGCGGGTTGCGCTACCGTCAGAGTCGTGGGCGCCACTCCTTCTCATCGCTTCGCTCTGCATGGCTTCGCTTCCTCAACGCTTCGCTCTGCATCGCCGGGGGGCCCGCGTCGTGACTAAGCCCGCGACGCAGCGACCGAAGTTGCCCAGCGTCGGCCGGCTCGGCCTGATGGACCGTCGTGCGGGCGACCAGCTCACCCAACTGGGGTGGGATCAACACGACGACCAGGCGCACGTCGACCTGCTGTGGTCGCTGTCGCGTGCCCCCGACGCCGACGCGGCGCTGCGCGCGCTGATCCGCCTGTCGGAGAACCCGGACACCGGATGGGACGAATTGAACGCGGCGCTGCTTAGCGAACGCAGCCTACGGGGGCGGCTCTTCGCGGTGCTGGGTTCGTCATTGGCGCTTGGCGATCATCTAGTCGCCAACCCGCAGTCCTGGAAACTATTGCGGGGCAACGTCAAACTGCCGAGCTGTGAGCAGCTGAACCGTAGCTTCGAGCGCTGTGTCGAGGAATCCTCCGGAGCGCCGGGCACGATCGTGCACCGATTGCAGGTGGTGTATCGAGACCAGTTACTGGTACTGGCCGCACTTGACCTGGCCCCCACCGTCGAGGACGAGCCGGTGTTGCCGTTCGTCACCGTCGGCGCCCACCTGTCCGATCTTGCCGACGCCGCGCTGGCGGCGGCGCTGCGAGTGGCCGAGGACACCGTCTGCGCCCAGCGGACCCCGCCGCGCCTGGCGGTCATCGCGATGGGCAAATGCGGTGCGCGAGAACTGAACTACGTCAGCGACGTCGACGTGATCTTCGTCGGCGAGAATGCCGACCCGGTCACCACCCGCGTCGCCGGCGAGATGATGCGAGTGGCGTCCGCGGCGTTCTTCGAGGTGGACGCGGGCTTGCGCCCGGAGGGCCGGCACGGCGAGCTGGTCCGTACCGTGGAATCCCACGTCGCCTACTACCAGCGCTGGGCCAAAACCTGGGAATTCCAGGCGCTGATGAAAGCCAGGGCTGCCGCCGGCGACGCAGAGCTCGCCCAGCGATACCTCGAGGCGCTGACGCCCATGGTGTGGACCGCCTGCGAGCGTGAGGATTTCGTGCCCGAGGTGCAGGCCATGCGCCGCCGAGTCGAGCAGCTGGTACCCGCCGAGGTCCGTGGCCGCGAACTCAAGCTCGGCAGCGGTGGGCTGCGCGACGTGGAGTTCGCCGCGCAGCTCCTGCAGCTTGTGCACGGCCGCAGCGACGAGTCGCTGCACGTGGCATCCACGGTCGACGCGCTTAGCGCGCTGGGCGAGGGCGGCTACATCGGGCGCGAGGACGCCGCGAACATGATCGCCTCGTATGAGTTCCTGCGCCTGCTCGAGCACCGGCTGCAGCTGCAGCGGCTCAAGCGCACCCACCTGCTGCCCGAGACCGACGACGAGGAGGGGGTGCGTTGGCTGGCCCGCGCTGCCCATATCCGCCCCGACGGCCGTCACGACGCCGCCGGTGTGCTGCGCGAAGAACTCAAGCACCAGAACGTGCGGGTGTCGCGGCTGCACGCCAAGCTCTTCTATCAGCCGCTGCTGGAGTCGATCGCGCCGGCGGGATTGGAAATCGCCGGACGCGGCATGACGTCGGAGGCCGCCGAACGTCAGCTCGCCGCGCTGGGTTATGAGGCCCCGCAGATCGCGCTGAAGCACATGTCGGCGTTGGTGAATCTGAGCGGCCGGCGCGGCCGGGTGCAGTCGGTGCTGCTGCCGCGGCTGCTGGACTGGCTGTCCTATGCCCCGGACCCGGACGGCGGCCTGCTCGCGTACCGCAAACTCAGCGAGGCGCTGGCCGCCCAAACCTGGTATCTGGCTACGCTGCGCGACAAACCGACGGTGGGCCGGCGGCTGATGCACGTACTTGGCACCTCGACATACGTGCCGGACCTGCTGATGCGCGCGCCGGAGGTCATCCAGTCCTACGGCGACGGGACGTCCGGTCCCAAGCTGCTTGAGTCCGACCCCGCGACGGTCGCTCGTGCGCTGGTCGCTTCGGCGAGCCGGCAGAGCGACCCGGCCCGGGCGATCGCCTCCGCGCGCACCCTGCGCCGCCGGGAACTGGCCCGCATCGGATCGGCGGATCTGCTCGGCATGCTCGAGGTCACCGAGGTGTGCGCCGCATTGACCTCCGTGTGGGTGGCGGTGCTGCAGGCCGCGCTCGATGCGGTGGTGCGGGCCGGTTTGCCCGCCGACGGCAGGGCACCGGCGGCGATCGCGGTGATCGGGATGGGCCGGTTGGGCGGCGCCGAGCTGGGCTACGGCTCGGACGCCGACGTGATGTTCGTGTGTCAGCCCGCCGAGGGCGTCGAGGATTCGGCGGCGGTGAAATGGGCGACGACGATCGCCGAACAGGTGCGCACGCAGCTGGGGACACCCAGCGTCGATCCGCCGCTGGAGGTCGATGCCAACCTGCGGCCCGAGGGGCGCAACGGGCCCTTGGTCCGCACTCTGGCGTCCTACGAGGCCTACTACGCGCAGTGGGCGCAGCCATGGGAGATCCAAGCGCTGTTGCGGGCGCACGCGGTCGCCGGTGACCAGGAGCTGGGTCAGCGTTTTCTGCTGATGATCGACAAGACTCGCTATCCGCCCAACGGGGTGTCGGCCGAGGCGGTGCAGGAGATTCGCCGGATCAAGGCCCGCATCGAATCCGAGCGGCTGCCGCGTGGCGCCGACCCCAATACCCACACCAAGCTGGGTCGCGGTGGACTGGCCGACATCGAGTGGACCGTGCAGCTGCTGCAGTTGCGGCACGCGCACGAGATCCCGGCCCTGCACAACACGTCGACGCTGCAGTCCCTGGACGTGATCGCCGAGCACGGGCTGGTCGCCGAGGACGAGGTGGACCTGCTGCGGCAAGCGTGGCTGACGGCCACCCGGGCGCGCAATGCGCTGGTGCTGGTGCGCGGCAAGCCCACCGATCAGCTGCCCGGCGGAGGCCGTCAGCTCAACGCGGTCGCGGTTGCTGCCGGCTGGCATAACGACGACGGCGGAGAATTCCTGGACAACTATCTACGGGTGACGCGACGGGCGAAAACCGTGGTACGCAAGGTGTTCGGCAGTTGACGCAGGATCCGGGCGCGCTCGCCGCGTTGTTCGAGGTGTTGAGTGCTGCCGAGGCCGATCGAGTGACGGGACTGTACGCGCCGCTGGCCGAAGCCGTCCGGGAACTCCTCGACGCCACCATTCGTACCGAGGTCGACGACGACGTCGTCACGCAGGCGCGCACAACCATTGAGGCGGTTACCGAGATGTTGCGGCAGCGTACCCGGCCCGTCGGGGTGAGCTACCGGGTAGACGGACGGCCGCTGCCGCTGGGTAATGCCGTTGTCGGTGCATGTAATCCGATCGCGCCGCCGCTGGTGGTCCGCCACGAGGGTGACGGCCGGTGCTGGGCAGAATTCGAGCTCGGTTCAGCGTACGAAGGTCCGCCGTCGCTGGTGCACGGAGGTGTCAGCGCTCTGATACTCGACCACATGCTCGGGGAGGCTGCCAGCGAGGGACTGTCCAAACCGCGTTTCACCGGAACCATCACGGTGAGATACCTGCGCGGCACGCCGCTGGGATCACTGCGCTGTGAAGCCTGGATCGATCGCAAGGAGGGCGTCAAAGTGTTTGCGCGCGGCAATATCTCGGATGCTAACGGCGTAACCGTGGAGTCTGAGGGCGTCTTCATCGAGCCGGCGTGGGCGCGGGACGGGCAATGAAGTTCTACGTCAGCATCGCCTTCCTGGACACTCCGGAGATCATCGAGATCGCCAAGGCCGCAGACGAACTCGGCTACGACGGCGTCGGGATCCCGGATCACGTTATCAACCTGGAAACGCTGCAGACGCCATACCCGTACACAAAGGACGGCCAGCGCCGGTGGCAGCCCTTCACCGACTGGCCCGACCCGTGGGTGCTCGTCGGCGCGCTTGCCCAGGTCACCACCCGGCTGAAGTTCGTCAATACGGTCTACATCCCGGCGATGCGCAATCCCTACTCAGCCGCCAAAGCGATTGGCACGGCAGCGGTTCTGGCGGCCGGTCGGGTGGAGCTGGGCATTGGCGTGGGCTGGTGCCGCGAAGAGTTCGAGCTGATGGGCGAGCAGTTCGCCGCCCGAGGAAAACGCACCGACGAGATGATCGCGTTGATGCGCGAGCTATGGTCGCCGGGCTGGACCGAATTCGACGGGCAGTTCTACCAGGCGCCTCGGCTGGAGATGCAGCCGACACCTCCGCCGATACCGGTGTACGTGGGAGGGCTCAGTGACATCGCGCTGGATCGCGCCGCCCGCTACGACGGCTGGATCGGGGACTTTATCAAGACCGAGGATGCCATCGAACGCATCGGTCGGCTGCGTCAGCTGCGCGCCCAAAACGGTTTGTCCATGCACGATTTCACCATCCTGACGCCGCTGACCGATGCCTATACCAAGGACCACTACCGGCGTGCTGAGGACGGCGGCATCACCGGCATCATCACCATGCCATGGATGTTCTACGCCGGGCCGAAAGCTTCGCTGGCGGAGAAGATCGAAGGTATGCGTCGTTTCCGTGACGACCTCGCGCTCGACGGCTGAGCCTGCGGTCAAGAGGAGCCACGGCACGTCCCAGGCTGCACAGCCAGCGATGGCCGGATAGCAGCAAACAGCCCGCCCGGCTGACCCCGGGCGGGCCGTTGCGTGCTTGCTTAGACGCCCCCAGGACGCCCTAGACGCCCTTAGACGTCGTAGTACAGCGCGAATTCGTAGGGGTGAGGCCGGATCTGAACCGGCAGGATCTCGTTCTCCCGCTTGAAGCTGATCCACGTCTCGATCAGGTCAGGCGTGAAGACACCGCCCTCAGTGAGGTACTCGTGGTCCTCTTCGAGCTTGTCGATCACCGCGGACAGCTGGACCGGCGCCTGCGGGATGTTAGCGGCCTCCTCGGGCGGCAGCTCGTAGAGGTCCTTGTCCACCGGGGCCTGCGGCTCGATCTTGTTCTTGATGCCGTCCAGGCCGGCCATCAGCATCGCCGCAAACGCGAGGTAGGGATTGCCCGACGAGTCGGGGCACCGGAACTCCAGCCGCTTGGCCTTCGGGTTGCTGCCGGTGATCGGGATACGCACGCACGCCGACCGGTTGCGCTGGCTGTAGACCAGGTTGATCGGGGCCTCGTAGCCGGGCACCAGCCGCTTGTAGGAGTTCACCGTGGGGTTGGTGAATGCCAGCAGCGACGGAGCGTGGTGCAGCAGGCCGCCGATGTAGTAGCGCGCGGTGTCCGACAGGCCGGCGTAGCCGGTCTCGTCGTACATCAGCGGGCTGCCGTCTTTCCACAGCGACTGGTGTGTGTGCATGCCGGACCCGTTGTCGCCGAACAGCGGCTTGGGCATGAACGTGACGGTCTTGCCCTCGGCCCACGCGGTGTTCTTGACGATGTACTTGTAGAGCATCATGTCGTCGGCCGCATGCAGCAGCGTGTTGAACTTGTAGTTGATCTCGGCCTGACCGCCGGTACCGACCTCGTGGTGGCCTTTCTCCAGGCTGAACCCGGCCTTGATCAGGTTCTGCAGCATCTTGTCGCGCAGGTCGACGTAGTGGTCGACCGGCGCCACCGGGAAGTAACCGCCTTTGGGACGCACTTTGTAGCCGCGGTTGGGGCTGCCGTCGGCCTCGTTCGGCGAGCCAGTGTTCCACCAACCCGAGATCGCATCGACCTCGTAGAAGGAGCCGTTGGTGGTGGAGTCGAAGCTCACCGAGTCGAAGATGTAGAACTCGGCCTCGGCCCCAAAGTACGCGGTGTCCGCGATCCCGGTGCTGATCAGGTAGTTCTCCGCCTTACGGGCCACGTTGCGCGGGTCGCGCGAGTAGGGCTCGAGGGTGAACGGGTCGTGCACGAAGAAGTTCAGGTTCAGCGTCTTTGCTTCCCGGAACAGGTCGATCTGCGCGGTCTCGGTGTCCGGCAGCAGCAGCATGTCGGACTCGTGGATCGACTGGAACCCGCGGATTGACGAGCCGTCGAAGGCCAGGCCGTCCTCGAAGACGCTTTCGTCGAAGAAAGAGATCGGGATGGTGAAGTGCTGCATCACTCCAGGCAGGTCGCAGAAACGGACGTCGACAAACTCGACGTTTTCGTCTTTGGCAAGTTTGAAGACGTCGTCGGGCGTCTTTTCCGTCACAGAAGGCTCCTTTACTCGGTGATTCGCGGCCGACGCTAGGGAGCTGATGTTGCCAGGCGGTCAAGCCCGTGTTGCGCCGACGTTACGTACCACGGCGGCGGCAAGGGAACCCGGTGCGATGCCGGGCTCTATTGTGAGGCCATGGCCCGCAAGATCGTAACTGGTGCCCGGTCGTGCCAATGACGCGGGAATCAAGTCCGGATTATCCGGGGGAAAAGCTGGGCCTCCCGCAGACCGGGCCGGGGTCACTGGCCCCGATGGGCGGCAGGCTGTCGGCGCTGTTGATCGACTGGCTGATCGCCTATGGGCTGGTGGCGCTGGCATTCCGGTTCGGTGGCATTTCCGAGGCTGCGCTGGCGTCGGCCATTCCGCTGCTGTGGCTGGTGCTGGGCGCGGTCTCGGTGCGCTTGTTCGGCTTCACGCCGGGCCAGTTGGCATTGGGGCTTCAGGTGGGCGCGGTGGACGGCCGACTGCCAATCGGCATCGGGCGGGCACTGGTGCGCGGCATATTGATCTTCCTGGTGGTGCCACCGCTGTTCACCGATCCCGACGGGCGCGGGCTGCAGGATCTGGTGACCAAGACGGCTGTGTTGCGGCGCCGCTAGGGGTTGCCCGGGCCGCCCAATAGATCCAGCGTCCCCACCAGGGAGGCATTGGCCGCCTCGGCGCCGCCATAGCTGGTGGCGCCGCTGTTCAGCAGGCGCACGAACTGCTCGTGGAAGGCCGTCGCCTCGGTACTCAGTGAGCAGTACCGCTGGCCGTGCCCGTTGAACACCGCTACGACGGCGGCCGACACCTCGTCGGCGCCCGCGGCCGACAGCGCCGTCGTCGGGCTTGCCGCCGCTGCGTTGGCGGCGTGGACGGCCGACCCGAGGTCGGCCAGAGTCGACGCCGCGCTCGCCACGGTTTCCGGTGTCACGCTCACGTGCGACATGTTTTTCTCCCACCGTCGAGCCTGCTGGTAACTCGCGTCAAAGTACGGGAGATGACGCCGAATCTCATGGCAATTTGCCAAATCGTTATAGAAGCCCCTTCGGCTATTCCGATAATTGTGAATTGCGTTTACGCCGCTGCCCTAAATCGCCCGTCAAATTGCTTCTGTAAAGCGGTTTTACAACGCCGCCCGACCGTCATGCCGCCTGCAGTGGCATCGCTTTGCCCACGCAGGTGGAAACGTAGATGTGTTCGGCGAGCGGCCTCTAATGCGCGGTGAAATGGCGGGCGCTACCGGCATTTCGGGGCCGGTCGCGGCGGGGGAGACTGTGGCTCGACGGAAACGCCGCGACCACCGGGCTACTTGCGGCGCACCGTGCGCTGAATGCCGCGCGTCTTACCGGCGTTGGGCAGCGGGCCTTTCGGCAGCACGCCCGCACCGGCCCGCGAACCCAGCGCGGCTAACCGCGACTCCAGCGAGTCCATCTGCTTGACCGTGATGTTGGCAGGCAGACGGGTCAGGTGACGTTCCAGTTTGGCCAGCGGAATCTCGCCGTCACCGTTGCCGACCACGATGTCGTAGATCGGGACGTCACCGACCAGACGCGCCGTGCGCTTCTTCTCCTGCGCCAGCAGCGGCTTGACCCGGCTGGCCGACCCTTCGCCCACCAGGATCACACCCGGCCGGCCAATCACCCGGTGGATCAGGTCGAAGTTCCCGGTCTGGGCAACGCCCGCGGTCACCCGCCACTTGCCACGCAGATTGTCCAGCACCCACCCCGCGGCGCCGGCCTGGCCCTCGGCTTGGCGGTAGATGCTGCGCTGGGCACGTCGGCCGAAGATGATGAACGCCACCAGCGCGCCCAGCGCCAGGCCGAACGGGATCGCCAGGATCAACGCATCAGCCCAGACGCCGATCGCCACGGCGGCGGCCACGATCAGCACGAAGGCGCCAATCATGTACGGCAGCAGCCGCTTGTCCTGCTTGCGCTGCATGTTGAACGCCTGCCACAACTGACTGCGACGCTCTTTGGCCGCCGCCTTGCGAGCAGCCGTCGCCTCGGCCTTGGCGGCCTTGTTCTCGGCAGCGGATCGGGATTTAGCCATAGTCACCAAGGATACGTATGCCGTCGCGGGTGTTATCGCGGGCAGCGCGGGCCCGGCCAGCGCGACCCGGTTTATGTTCGCGACGAGGTGGGCTCGCCAAACCGGGACGTACGTGCCTGCTCGTACAGCCGGCCGGCCCGATACGACGAGCGCACCAGCGGCCCGGCCAACACCCCGGCGAAACCCACCCCTTCGGCGAAGCTCGCGAACTCGACGAACTCGTCGGGCGTGACCCACCGTTCCACCGGGTGATGGCGCGCCGTGGGCCGCAGGTACTGGGTGATGGTGACGATGTCGCAACCGGCGGCGTGCAGGTCCACCAGCGCGGTACGCACCTCCTCGGGCGTTTCGCCCAAGCCCAGGATCAGATTGCTCTTGGTGACCAGGCCGAAGTCGCGGGCCGCGGTCAGCACACCGAGGCTGCGCTGATAGGTGAACGCCGGACGGATCCGCTTGAAAATACGCGGCACCGTTTCGACATTGTGCGCCAACACTTCCGGATGCGACTCGAACACCTCGGCAAGGCGCGCGGGCTCGCCGTTGAAGTCGGGAACCAACAACTCGACGCCGGTGTTCGGGTTCAGCTCCTTGATGGCACGCACCGTTTCGGCGTACAGCCATGCGCCACCGTCGGGCAGGTCGTCACGGGCGACGCCGGTCACCGTGGCGTAGCGCAGACCCATCGTCTGCACGCTCTGCGCGACGCGGCGGGGCTCGTCGCGATCCAGGTCGGCAGGCTTGCCGGTGTCGATCTGGCAGAAGTCGCAGCGGCGGGTGCACTGGTCGCCGCCAATCAGAAACGTGGCCTCGCGGTCCTCCCAGCATTCGAAGATGTTGGGGCAGCCGGCTTCTTCACATACCGTGTGCAGGCCTTCGCGGCGGACCAGGTTCTTCAGTTCGGTGTACTCCGGTCCCATCCTGACCCGCGTCTTGATCCACGACGGTTTGCGCTCGATGGGGGTTTGAGCGTTGCGCACTTCGAGGCGCAGCAACTTCCGGCCTTCGGGAGCGACAGTCACCCCGACGATGTTACGCGCGCGGCGCGATGCTCTCGGACCGGCAGCAAACCGTCCAGTGCATCGCAGACCGCCTCGGCGACGGCCGCGCGAACCTCACCGACGGTGACCGGGCGGCGCAGTTCGGCCGACAACGACGTCACCCCCGCGTCGCCGATCCCACAAGGCACGATCGCGGTGAACGCGCCCAGGTCACAGTCGCAATTGAGCGCGAACCCGTGCAGCGCCGTCGCGTGCGCCACCCGCACCCCGATGGCCGCGACCTTGCGAGCCGGTCGGCCCGGAACCCACACGCCGGAACGTCCGTCGATCCGGCCGGCATCCACACCCACCTCGGCGCACACCTTGATCAGGGCCTCCTCGAGCCGACGCACGTAATTGACCACATCGAGTGGTTGGGCGAGCCCAAAAATCGGATAGCCGACCAGCTGTCCCGGACCGTGCCAGGTGATCTTGCCGCCGCGGTCGGTGTCGACCACCGGTGTCCCGTCCAGCGGGCGCTCGTGCGGTTCGGTGCGCCGTCCGGCGGTGTAGACGGCCGGGTGCTCCAGCAACAGCAGCGTGTCGGGGCCCCCGGCGATGCGAGCGTCGGCCAGCTCACGCTGCAGCTGCCAGGCCGCGCGGTAGTCGACGGTGTCGAGGTGGCGTACGTCGACCGGGGCAGAGCTGGACCGGATGGATTCCGTCACCACAGTGACGTTACCCGTCGCGTGGGCGCGGTCGAGGTGCCCAGCCTGCTACGAGTTCTTAGTCCCGGTCGCGCCGGGCGGTGACGTAGTCCAATGCCTCGCCGATGGTGTTGTGATGGAATTGAAAGCCCGCTTGTTCCAACGCGGTCGGGATGACTCGCTGTCCGGCGAGCAACCCTTCGTCGGCGAATTCGCCCAACGCCGCGCGCACCGCGAAACCCGGTAGCACAAAAGGGGTCGGGCGGTTGATCGCGCGGCCGAAAGCGGTGGTGAACTCGGCGTTGGTGACCGGCGCCGGTCCGGTCATGTTCACCGGCCCGGACAGCGTGGGATGGGAGATTGCGAAGAGCAGGGCCCGCACCTCGTCCTCCAGGCTGATCCACGACATGTACTGACGGCCATTGCCCAGTCGGGCGCCCAATCCGACCGAGAACACCGGCCGCATCATCCGCAGCGCACCGCCCGTGGGCGCCAGGACCACCCCGGTGCGGGCCAACACAACCCGGGTGCCGTCGTACTGGGCCGGTAGTGTCGCAGCCTCCCAGTCCACGCACAGTTGAGACAGGAAACCCCTTCCCGCAGCGTCGTTTTCGTCGACGACACGGTCTCGGGTGTTGCCGTAGTAGCCCACTGCGCTGGCATTGATCAGCGTGCTCACCCCGGCGTCGGCGACGGCGGCGGAGAGCACCTCGGTCGGGGTGATCCGGCTGTCGCGCAGGCTCTGCTTGAACGCTCCCGACCAGCGGCGCGATCCGATGTTGACCCCGCACAGGTTCACCACCACGTCGACGTCGGTCAGCGCGTCGGGATCGAACTCGCCGCTCTCGGGATTCCAGTGCAGCTCTTCGGAATTCGCCGGGGTGCGGCGCACGATGCGCAGCACCTCATGGTCGGCGGCGCGCAACGCCGCAGTCAACGCTGAACCGATGAGTCCAGACGAACCCGCTATGGCGACCACTTGGGGGTCGGCGTGAGCCACGGTCTCACAGCCCTAGATCGGCCTCGAAGGCCCCTTCTTCGAGGCGGTTCTTGACCGTGGTGAGGAATCGTCCGGCGTCAGCTCCGTCGATGAGTCGGTGGTCGTAGGTCAGCGGCAGATAGCAGATCGAACGGACCCCGATCGACTCGTTGCCCAGGTCGTCGACGATCACCCGTGGCCGCTTGACGATGGCCCCGGTGCCCAGCATGGCGGCCTGGGGTGGCACCAGGATCGGCGTGTCGAATAGGGCGCCCTGGCTGCCGATGTTGGTGATGGTGAAGGTGCCGCCGGACAACTCATCGGGCTTGAGCTTGTTCGAACGAGCGCGGGCGGCGATATCGGCGATGGCCCGGGCCAGCCCCGCCAGTGACAGGTCACCGGCGTTGTGAATGACGGGCGACAGCAGACCTTGCTCGGTGTCGACGGCGAACCCCAGGTGTTCGGCGTCGTAGTAGGTGATCTCCTTACTGTCCTCGTTGTAGCTGGCGTTGATGTTCGGATGGATCTTGAGCGCGTCAATGACCGCCCGCGCGATAAAAGGCAGATAGGTCAGGTTCACGCCCTCGCGTTCGGCGAACGCGGTTTTCGCCCGTGCCCGCAACGCCACGATCCTGCTCATGTCGACCTCATGGGTCTGGGTGAGTTGCGCGGTGAGCTGCAGCGATTCGCGGGTCTTCTTGGCGGTGATCTGACGAATCCGGCTGGCCTTCTGGGTGGTGCCGCGCAGATGCGCCAGCGCAGGGGCCGGGCTGGCCGCGGCAGCGGGCCTGGTGGCCTCTTTGGCGGGCGCTGGCTCGGCGGCCGGCTCCTTGGCGGGCTGCTTCTTCTTCTCTGCCGCCGCGAGCACGTCTTGCTTGCGAATGCGTCCGCCCACGCCGGTGCCGGTGACGTCGGACAGGTCGATGTTGTTCTCCGAGGCCAGCTTTCGCACCAGGGGAGTGACGTAGGGGGCGCCGTCGGTGGGCTCGTGGGTGGCCGCAGCCGCGGGCTCGGGCTTTGGCTCCTCCGTCGGCTCCGGCTTGGGTTCGGGCCTTACTTCCTGCTTCGGCTGCGGCTTGGGTTCTTCCTTGGCCTCGGGTTGGGGCTCCGGTTCTGGCTCGGGCTCTGGTTGCGGCTTAGCCTCCTGCTTGGGCTCGGACTTGGCCGCTGATTCCGAGCTGCCGACGCGCGCCAGCTCGCCGCCGACCTGCACAACGTCGTCCTCGTCGGCGGTGATGCTGACCAGGACACCCGCCACCGGGGACGGGATCTCGGTGTCGACCTTGTCGGTGGACACCTCCACCAGCGGATCGTCCACCTGCACCGAATCGCCGACCTTCTTCAGCCAGCGCGTCACGGTGCCCTCGGTGACCGACTCGCCCAGCTCGGGCATCAGCACCGGCGTCGAATCGCCGCCGCTGGAAGACTCTCCCGATTTCTCGGGCTCCGTCTCGGGTTTGGGCTCTGGGGCGCGGTCCTGCTGCGCCGGCTCCTCGGCTGCTGCGGATTCCTGTTCGGCGGGCGCGGCCTGGGCGGATCCGCCGCCGTCGCCGGCGCCACCGTCGTCCTTGGAATCGCCGATGACGGCCAGCTCCCCGCCGACTTCGACGACGTCGTCCTCTTGGGCGACGATCTTGGTCAGCACCCCGGCAGCCGGCGACGGGATCTCGGTGTCGACCTTGTCGGTCGAGACTTCGACGAGCGGCTCATCGATTTCGACCGTGTCGCCTTCCTGCTTGAGCCAGCGGGTGACCGTCCCCTCGGTGACGCTTTCACCGAGTGCCGGCATCTGGACTGAGAAGGCCATCTTTGTTGACTCCTCGAACGGTCGTCGGTCGGCGCAGGTCGACCTCTGGCTTACCACACAGTCGTGAACCGGGCCCGAAACCCACGTAGATCTAGGAAACCTATCCTGTCACTCTGCCACCAGCGCCGCGCATCCAGGGCGCGCCGACCTCGGCTTGCTACGGTGGGCCACTAGCAAAGGCAGCAACTCGCAGGTGGCGGAGGTTCGATGCGGGCAACACAGAGCGCACCCCAGCGCTTCGTCGACAGCGGCGACGGCGCGCGGATCGCCGTCTACGAAGAAGGCAACCGGGAGGGCCCGACCGTCGTGCTGGTACACGGCTGGCCCGATTCGCACACGTTGTGGGACGGCGTCGTTCCGCTACTTGCACAACGGTTCCGGATTATCCGCTACGACAACCGCGGCGTCGGCCTGTCCTCGGCGCCCAAGCCGGTGTCCGCCTACGCGATGGCGCGCTACGCCGACGACTTCGCCGCGGTGATTGGCGAACTGAGCCCCGGCCAGCCCGTGCACGTGCTGGCCCACGACTGGGGATCGGTGGGGGTGTGGGAGTACCTTTCCCGCCCGGGCGCCAGTGATCGGGTCGCGACGTTCACCTCGGTGTCCGGCCCGGCACACGATCAGCTGGTCAGCTTCATCTTCGGCGGGCTGCGCCGGCCGTGGCGCCCGCGTGGCTTCGCGCGCTCGCTCAGCCAGGCACTGCGGCTGACCTACATGGCGTTCTTCTCCATCCCGGTGCTGGCGCCGCTGCTGTTGCGGCTGGCGTTGCGCAGTGCGGCGGTGCGACGTCAGATCGTGGACAACATTCCTGACGAGCAGATCCGCCACTCCGACAACATCGCCAACGACGCCGCCAACTCGGTGAAGGTGTATCCAGCCAACTACTGGCGCTCGTATTCCAGCGAATTCCGGCGCCGAGGCGTCCACATTGTCGACGTACCGGTCCAGCTCATCGTCAACACCAACGACAAGTTCGTGCGCCCACACGGATACGACGAGACCGCTCGCTGGGTGCCGAGGTTGTGGCGACGCGATATCCGGGCTGGCCACTTCTCGCCGATGTCGCACCCGCAGGTGATGGCCGCCGCCGTGCACGACTTCGCCGACCTGGCCGAAGGCAAGCCGGCCAGCCGGGCGTTGCTGCGCGCGCAGGTTGGCCGTCCGCGGGGCGACTTCGGCGACACGCTGGTGTCGGTCACCGGCGCGGGTAGCGGCATCGGACGTGAGACGGCGCTCGCATTCGCGCGGGAGGGCGCCGAGGTGGTCATCAGCGACATCGACGAGGCCACCGTGAAGGAGACCGCCGCCCAGATCGCCGCTCGCGGGGGAGTCGCACACGCGTATGTACTCGACGTGTCCGACGGCGACGCCGTCGAGGCGTTCGCCGAGCGGGTTTGCGCCGAACACGGACTTCCCGACATCGTCGTCAACAATGCGGGGATCGGTCAGGCGGGCCGTTTCCTGGACACCCCGGCCGAAGAGTTCGACCGGGTTCTCGACGTCAACCTCGGCGGCGTGGTCAACGGCTGCCGGGCGTTCGGTCGGCGGCTGGCCGAACGGGGAACCGGTGGGCACATCGTCAATGTGTCTTCGATGGCCGCCTATGCGCCGCTGCAGTCGCTGAACGCCTACTGCACTTCCAAGGCCGCCACGTTCATGTTTTCCGACTGTCTGCGGGCAGAACTGGACGCCGCAGACGTTGGACTGACCACGATCTGCCCCGGGGTCATCGACACCAATATTGTCGCGACCACCCGCTTCGACGCTGGCGGCGACAAGGACGACGAGCACGTCGACGATCGCCGCGGCCAGCTGGACAAGATGTTCGACCTGCGCAGTTACGGGCCGGACAAGGTAGCCAACGCGATCATCTCGGCGGTCAAGAAGAACAAGCCGATCCGACCGGTCACCTTCGAGGCCTACGCGCTCTATGGCGTCTCACGGGTGCTACCGCAGGCGCTGCGCAGCACCGCGCGGATGCGGGTGATCTAAACCTGAGCCCTGTCGGTGCGCCGCACCACCAGCGGGCCGACTAGCCCGACCAGCCCCACCAGTGCGAGCGGGATGGTCCAGGCGCGCCGGCTGGACAGCGACGACTCGCAGGCCGCCACGAAATCGGTGTGCGGAATGATCTGGTTAAGGACCGGGATGTTGGCCCCGTTTCTGTCGTTGGCGCTTCTGGCGCTTGACAGATCGGAGGCTATCCCATTCCCGCAGCTAACCGTGCCGCCGTTGCTGTTGGACAACGACACCGGCACCAGCAGGCCGATCACGCCGGCCAGCAACAGCGCAGCACCCAGCACTACAAGTAACCGTCGCACTGTCATTGTTCGGCCCTCCCGCAGAGACTCTTTGGTTGGTAATCCATTGTCGATCTAGTAGCCCCGGCCGTGGCGAGCTAAACGCAGGCACATCAACCTTGGGGCGTCGGATCGGATTCGCCGCCCCGGTTGCACGGTACTTTCCTGCTCCGCGGGTACCCGTCGTCAAGGCTCGTGAAGCGAAAGGATGCGCGACATGACGGACAACGAGACGTTGACCGCAACCAGGGACGTGTCGTCGTCCCGCCAAGAGGTATGGGACGTGATGGCCAACGGCTGGACTTACGCACAGTGGGTGGTCGGCAACAGCCGGACCCGCGCCGTGGACGCGGACTGGCCGGAGCCGGGCGCCGAGATTCGGCACTCGGTCGGGGTATGGCCGCTGGTGATCAACGACAAGACCGTGGTCGAAAGTTGCCGACCCGGCGAAGAACTCGTGCTGCGTGCACACTTGGGCCGGCTGGGCTCAGCGCGAATCACACTGCGGCTGTACAAGACTCCCGACGGATGCCGGATCGACATGATCGAGGTGCCGGTCAGCGGCCCGATGAGCCTGCTGCCCGACACCTTGGCCCTGGCCGCGGTCTACCCGCGAAACCGGGAGTGCCTGTGGCGGTTGGAGGCACTCGCGAAGGGACAGCAACCCATCGAAGTCAGCTGAGTTGTCTTACCCTTGCGCGGCGATATCTTCGAGCACCGCGTACATGGTGCGGGTCGGCACGCCGGTGGCCCCCTTGGGGGAGTAGCCCCAGGCACTTCCGGTGTTGTACGCCGGGCCTGCCACGTCGATGTGCGCCCAGGCCACGCCGTCGGCGACGAACTCCCGTAGGAACACCCCGGCCACCAGCATCCCGGCGAAGCGCTGCCCGCTGATGTTCGACAGGTCGGCCACCTGCGACTTCAGGTCGTCCTTGAGCTCGTCGGGCAGCGGCATCGGCCAACCGTTCTCACCGACTCGCTGCGAGATAGAGGCCACCCGGTCGCGGAAGTCCTCGCTGCCCATCACGCCGGGGATGCGGGCCCCCAGCGCGACGGTCTGGGCACCGGTCAGCGTGGAAGTCTCGATTAGGTAGTCGGGGTTGTCCTCGCAGGCCCGCACGATGGCGTCGGCCAGGATCAGCCGGCCCTCGGCGTCGGTGTTCTGTACCTCGACGGTGATGCCGCCGTACTGGGTCAGCACGTCGCCGGGGCGTTGCGCGGTGGCCGACGGCATGTTCTCTGCCATCGGAACGGTGGCGATCACGTCGATCGGCAAGCCCTGCTGCGCGGCCAGCGCCACGGTGGCGATCACCGCGGCCGCCCCGCCCATGTCGGAGGTCATGTGATGCATGCCGGCCGCCGGCTTGATCGAAATGCCGCCGGTGTCGAACGTGACACCCTTTCCGACGAGTGCGACTTTCTTGGCCCGCTTGGCGTTTTTAGCCAACCGCGACCCGCGATGGATCAGGCGCACCAACCGGGGCAGCCGCGAGGAACCCTGGCCGACGCCGATCACACCACCGTAGCCGGCCTTCTTCAGCGCCTTGTCGTCGAGGACCTCCACCTCGAGCCCCACGGATTCACCCAATTCCTTTGCGCGCTTGGCGAATTCCGCGGGGAAGAGGGCATTGGGCGGGGTGTTCACGAAGTCGCGCGCGGTGGCCACCGCCGCAGCGACGGCAGCGCCGTGTGCGCTCTGCTTCTTGGCGGCGTTGGCGTTTGCGGTGGCGGCCAACACGGTGATCTTTCGTAACCCGGGGTCCTTCGGCGCGGTCTTGGTACTGCGGAAGGCGCTGAACCGGTAGCTGCCCAGGATCAGGCCCTCCACCACCGCCGATCCGATGTCCTCGCCGGGCAGCTCGGCCATCGTGGTGATCACCGCCTCGGCCTTGCCTAGCGAGCGCGCCGCCACACCGGCCGCGCGACGGACCACCTCGGCGGGCCACTCCGCCCGCGACTTGCCCAACCCGACCGTCAACACGCTGGCCACCGGCAGCGACGAGATCACCAACCGGTGAACCTGGTCGGTGCCGCCGGTAGCACCCAGTGCCTGCAGGCCTGCCTCGATCTCCGCGACGGCCTCTGCGGGCAACTCACCGGCAGCGGCGACGGTGGCACCGGGGCGCTCGTCCTCGCCGACGGAGACTACTGGCACAAGCAGCACCGACGAACCGGCCCCGCGTTTGGGCAGCGAGGTCGCCACGTTGACGGAAGGGGCTTGGTATCCGGGTTCAGTCGTCACGCGCTCCAACCCTAAACCTCGCGGGAAACGTGCGCCTCGGCAGCGTCGTGGTCACCGTGGTGGACTGTGCGGCGATGAAGGGCGACGTCTTCAAGCGGTGCTGTTGTCCGCGGATGCACTGATGATTGATCTCGGACGCCCGCACCATCGATAGCGGATTGAACGATCGAACAGAGAACGGCTCGCGGCGCGGCCACGCCAACCGCAGCGCGCTTTCACATTGACCGGTAGGGGTGTACCCAGTCACAGGGTGTCGGCGCTTGGCGATGTTGGTCGGTGTTGGCTTTAGGGGTCGGTGTTGGCTTTAGGGGTTGTTCTGGCCGGGGGCGCCGGGGCTGCCCGGTGTGCCGTCGTTGCTGCCGTTGCCGCCGGTGCCGCCGGGTCCGCCGGTGTAGCCATTGCTGCCGTTACCGCCGGGGCCGCCGTCACCGCCGATGCCGTCGCCGTTACCGCCGACGACTCCGCCTTGGCCGCCGGTGCCGCCTTGGCCGCCGGCGCTGCCCGTGCCGATTCCCGCCCCGCCGGTACCACCGGTGCCACCCGCACCGCCTGTATAAGGGCTAAGAGAGCCGCCGCCGTCGCCGCCGTCGCCGCCGTTGCCGCCGTTGCCACCGCTGCCGCCGCTACCCACGCCGCCGCCGCCACCGCCACCACCGCCACCGCCGCCGCCAGCTTTACCAAACGAGGCGACGGTCGAGTCTCCGCCTACGCCGCCGGTGCCGCCTTTGCCGCCGGTGCCGCCATCTTCGCTGCCGCCAATGCCGCCGGCACCCCTGGCGCCACGAGGAGTGGTAACCACAAAAGACACGACAGACCTCCGTCACCGAATCAGAGTGAATGCACGATAAAACAAAAGGCCCGCACTGTCCCCGCTTTTACACACAAAACAGCACCACTCGAAAACCGGGGCAACAGCGCCGGGGCATTCTGGTCAAGTCAGCCGAGGCCCTACCAAATATATGAATTCCGTATGAGGAATGGTCGTCGGTGTTATGCGGCGGGACCTGAGCTGCCTAGGCTCACCGGGTGAACTGTGCTGTTGCGCAGATTATTACGGGCTGAGAAGGTGCGCTGCGCATGTCCGGGTTTGGACATTTCGCCAACGTTCTGGCCAATCCTCGGAAACTATGCGGGGTGGGGTGTTAACGTACGGCCTACCCCCGAAAACACCGTTCCGGGACCTGCCCACCGCCAATTTTCCAAACCCTATGAACCCCCTTATTGGGTAACCCGTATCCTCACCCGTGCAGGAAATGCCAAAGACCATTCACTGTCAATAGGGATTGCCACCGAGAATTACCAGCCACCGATACCAACCCCGTGCGTCCAGCGGTGCGGGCTATTCGCCAACCAGCGACGAAAACCCTATGCACGCCACGTGGAGTTGGCGCGATCCAGGGACGGTGGGGCGAGCGCGCCGGCCAGGCGCCACCTCAGCGCTGCGGCAGGCATTTCCGTCCGCCGGATAACTCGAACACCGGAACCGGGACCGCAAAGCCCTTGAGCACCAACGGGCCACAAGGGGCGGCCGGCCAGCTGGGTAGCCGCTCACGCAGCGCCGAATCGCAGAGAATCTCACCAGGTGCCGCGGCGGACACCAGGCGGGCAGCCAGGTTCACCGGGGTGCCGAAGTAGTCGCCGTTGATGGCCAGAGCGGTGCCGAACGCGAGACCGGCGCGGACCTGCAGTCCCTCCTCCCGCGCCGCGGGATGGTTGACCAGGTCGACCGCCGCTCGGGCCAGCTGCTCCGGCGACGCGCTAACCCACATCACCTCGTCGCCGATGAACTTCACCACCCGGCCGCCGTCGGCATGGACGACGTCTGACACTGCTCCGGCGAACTCGTTGAGCAGCTCCGACAACTGCGCTGGCGTGAGCGCCTGAGTGAGCGCGGTGAAACTGGACAGATCGGCAAAACCGATGCCGCACAACACACTTGCTGTTGTATCTCGGATGACACCCTCGAAGTGGGTGCGCGCGCTGGTCAGGTGGTGGCGGTGCACCACATCGATCAATGCCCCGATCCGGGGCACGAATTCGGCGACCGCGCGGTAGGCCTGTGCAGTGGCGAGCTCGTCGCGGGTGTGCGTCATCTGAATGTCCGGTATCCCAGTGCGGATCAGCGTCGACTCGGCTTCGGCCAGCCGCGCCATCGTCGCGCCCAGCACCCGCAGCAAGCCGAACGCGCCGTCGCGGCCCACCACCGTCTTGAGCGCGACCCAGGTCGCCAGCCCCTCGACGTCGGCCTGGCTCAGCACCGGAACGTCGGGACCGGCGATGGTCAGGCCGAGCAGCGCCCAGGCGCGCGCGACCTCATCCGGTGGCAACCCGAGTTGCTCCGCCGCCGCTGCCACTGTGTAGATCGGGCGCCCCGACCATTGCAGGACATCGCCGGCCAGCCCGAACAGCCTCCCGCGCTGTTCGGCCTCCGCCATCTCATCGAGGGTGAAGCCGAGGTCAGCCAGGTACTTGATCAGATCGGCGCGCTCGCGCGGGTTCGCTATTCCCGCAGCTTCCAGCGCTTCGAAGTCGAGCATCTGGCTCAGTGTGCCAGCACACCGGGCCGCGGCGCGACGCTCAGATAGGGTTGGACGCCGTGACTGACGAGCCGCTCCAAGGACCACTGGAAGACCGCCATCGGACGTTAGGCGCGAGCTTCGCCGAGTTTGGCGGCTGGTCGATGCCGGTGTCCTACGCCGGAACCGTCGGCGAGCACAACGCCACCCGCAACACGGTCGGCCTGTTCGACGTCAGCCACCTCGGCAAGGCGCTGGTACGCGGCCCCGGCGCGGCCCGGTTCGTCAACTCCGCGCTCACCAACGACCTGAACCGCATCGGTCCCGGCAAAGCCCAATACACGTTGTGCTGCACCGAATCCGGCGGCGTCATCGACGACCTGATCGCCTACTACGTCGACGACGACGAGATCTTCTTGGTGCCCAATGCTGCCAATACCGCCGCAGTGGTGGCGGCGCTACAGGCCGCGGCGCCCACCGAGCTAACCATCACCAACCAGCACCGCGACTACGCGGTGCTGGCGGTGCAGGGACCGAAGTCGACCGACGTGCTGGCCGCATTGGGGCTGCCTACCGAGATGGACTACATGGGCTACGCGGATACGGTGTATTCCGGTGTGCCGGTTCGGGTTTGCCGCACCGGATACACGGGTGAGCACGGCTACGAACTGCTGCCGCCGTGGGACTCCGCCGGTGTCCTGTTCGACGCGCTGGTGACCGCGGTCGCTGACGCCGGCGGCCAGCCCGCCGGCCTGGGTGCCCGCGACACGCTGCGCACCGAGATGGGATACCCGCTGCACGGGCACGAGCTCTCCCTGGACATCTCGCCGGTGCAGGCGCGCTGCGGCTGGGCGATCGGTTGGAAGAAGGACGCATTCTTCGGTCGCGAGGCGCTGCTGGCCGAGAAGGAAGCCGGACCGCGACGGCTGCTACGGGGGCTGCGGATGGTCGGTCGCGGTGTGCTGCGGTCGGGATTGACGGTGCGCAAAGCGGGCGCCGAAGGAGACGGCACCGTTGGCATCACCACGTCTGGAACGTTCTCGCCGACCCTGCAGGTGGGTATCGCGCTGGCACTGATCGACTCTGCGGCGGGCATCGAGGACGGCCAGATAGTCACCGTTGACGTCCGCGGCCGCAGCGTCGAGTGCGAGGTGGTGCGTCCGCCGTTCGTCGAACCGAAGACGCGGTAGCGATCTACGCGCATGGAAAAACCCGTTCGCGCCCGGTTATAGAATCGGCGCCATGGCCAGCCCTCTTGAGTTCACAGTCTCGCGCGCGGAAAACCCCGCCAGCGAGGCCGAGCGGGTAGCGATCCTGGCCGACCCCGGCTTCGGCAAGTACCACACCGACCATATGGTCTCCATCGACTACAAAGAGGGCCAGGGCTGGCACAACGCGCGGGTCCTCGGCTATGGCCCGATTGAACTGGACCCGTCGGCGATCGTCCTGCACTACGCGCAGGAAGTGTTCGAGGGCCTCAAGGCCTACCGCTGGTCCGACGGGTCGGTGGTGTCTTTCCGCGCCGACGCCAACGCCGCACGGTTGCGCTCGTCGGCGCGGCGGCTGGCCATCCCGGAACTTCCCGACTCCGTGTTCATCGAATCCCTGTGCCAGCTGATCGCCGTCGACAACGCATGGGTGCCCAAGGCCGGTGGCGAAGAGGCGCTGTACCTGCGGCCGTTCATCATCGCCACCGAACCGGGGCTAGGGGTGCGGCCCGCCAAGGAGTACCGCTACCTGCTGATCGCGTCGCCGGCCGGCGCGTACTTCAAGGGCGGCATCAACCCCGTCACGGTCTGGATCTCCACGGAATACGTGCGGGCCAGCCCGGGCGGCACGGGTGCGGCCAAGTTCGGCGGCAACTACGCCGCCTCGCTGCTCGCGCAGGCCCAAGCCGCCGAGCACGGATGCGACCAGGTGGTGTGGCTGGACGGTGTCGAACGCCGCTACGTCGAAGAGATGGGCGGGATGAACCTGTTCTTCGTGCTCGGCAGCGGCGGCTCGGCGCGACTGGTCACCCCGGAACTGTCCGGCTCGCTGCTGCCCGGCATCACGCGAGATTCGTTGCTGCAGTTGGCTCTTGACGCCGGGTTCAGCGTCGAGGAACGCAAGATCGACATTGAGGAGTGGGAGAAGAAGGCCGCTTCCGGTGAGATCACCGAGGTGTTCGCCTGCGGCACCGCCGCGGTGATAACCCCGGTCGCGCAGGTCAAGCACGGCGACCGGGACTTCACCATCGCAGACGGCAAGCCCGGCGAGGTGACGATGGCCTTGCGCGACACGCTAACCGGCATCCAGCGCGGCACCTTCGCCGACACCCACGGCTGGATGTCTCGGCTGGGCTAGCCGGCCCACGCAGCCGACAGCACCGCGCACACCGTCGTGGTCAGCTCGATCGCGGCGCCCAGCACGTCGCCGTTGATGCCGCGGAACCGCCGCACGCAGTGCGCGACCAGCCCCGCCCCGCACGCCACACCCACCAGCGCGGCCACCGGCCCTTGCCACAGCCGCGGACCAGTCGGCGCCGCGGCCACCAACAGCACGACCAGCCACGCCAGTGCCACCCAGACGGGCTGGGTGCCGGCTACTCGGACCCCCAGCGCGCTGCCCGCTGCCGCCGGCACCGAACGCCGAGCGGCCCACACCGCACTCACCCGCCCGGCCAACACAGCCACGACCACGGCACCGGGCGCCAGCCTCGAGAACGCCGTTGCCTGCAGGGTGATCACCAAAACCACCGCGGCAACACCGAACGGCCCACTGGACCCGTCGCGCATCACCGTCAACGCTTTGTCCGGCGGCCCGTAGCAGCCCAACCCGTCGGCGGTGTCGGCGACACCGTCGATGTGCAGTCCGCGGGTCGCCAGCAGCAGTGCCGTCACTGCCAGCAGCCCCGACAAGGGGCTGCCTGGGCCGAACGCCGCCGACCCGCCCCACGTGACCGCCGCGGCCAGGGCGCCCAACGCCGCACCGACTACCGGTAGAGCGGTCAGCGCACCTCGGCCTACCGGCCCCGACCAGGAACCCGGCACAGGAATCACCGTCCCGAACGCGAAAGCCGTTGCCAGCGAACGAATCACGGGATCGGATCGTTGGCGGGGCCACAAACCCCGGCCTCGGTGAACGTCGACATCGACGACAGCGTGGCCACCGCGGCGCGCAGCACCGGCAACGCCAGCACGGCACCGCTGCCCTCGCCCAGGCGCATCCGCAGATCGAGGATGGGTTCCAGCTCGAGCGCGGCCAGAGCCAGCGTGTGGCCCGGCTCGGTGGAGCGGTGTCCGGCCTGCCACCACCGTCGCGCTCCGGGCGCCAAACGCTCGGCGACCAGCGCGGCCGCCGTCACTGCCATACCGTCCAGCAGCAGCGGGGTGCGCCGGACCGCGGCCTGGGCGCAGAAGCCGGCCATCGCCGCGAAGTCGGCGCCGCCGCAGCTGCGCAGCAGTCCGACCGGGTCCTCGAGCACTGGCCGGGCCCGGAACAGTGCGTCGCGCACCGCGGCCGTCTTGCGCGACCACGCGCTGTCGTCGATCCCGGTGCCGAAACCGACCACGGCGACCGGCTCGGTGTTGGTCAGCGCCGCTACCAGCACCGCGGCCGGGGTGGTGTTGCCGATGCCCATGTCGCCCGCGATCAGCAGGTCCGCGCCGGCGTCGACCTCGCTGTCGGCGATCCGCTGTCCGGTCGCGATCGCGCGCGCCGTCTCCTCCTGGGTCAGCGCGTCCTCGACGGCGATATCGCCGCTGCCGCGGCGCACCTTGTCGCCAGCGTCGTGCTCGGCGCCGGTTGCCGCACCGGAATCCACCGCCAGGTCCGCGACCCGCACCGACGCGCCCGCGATCTGCGCCAGCACGTTGATCGCGGCCCTGCCAGCGCCGATGGTCGCGACCATCTGGGCGGTCACCTCCGGCGGATAGGCCGATACCCCGGAGCGGGCGACGCCGTGGTCGCCGGCGAACACCACAACCCGGGCCCGCTCGAACTGCCGCGGCGGGCACTGCGCCTGGCAGGACGCGATCCATACCGACAGGTCCTCGAGACGCCCCAGCGCACCCCGCGGCTTGGTCAAGGTGTCTTGGCGAGCGCGGGCGGCGACCTCGGCGGACTGGTCCGGCGGCGGCACCGGCGCAAACCCGATCATGCGGGAGCCTTGATGGTCAGCGCCTGCCCGGCCACCACCAGAACCACCCGCTCGCAAAGCTGGGCCACCCGCTGGTTGAGGCTGCCCAGCTCGTCGGCGAACCGGCGCCCCGCCGAGCTGGCCGGCATCACCGTCAGGCCCACCTCGGGACTCACCAGCACCAGCGTCGAGGAGAACGTCTGTACCGCGGACAGCAGCTCGTCGACGGGAGCATCCACCGATCCACCATCCCAGCCGCGGTGGCGGTCCAGCGTGGCGGTCAGCCAGGTGCCCAGATCGTCGACCAGCGTCGGAAAGTCGGGGCAGCGGAGCAACTCGGCGGCCACGTCGGCGGTCTCCACCGTCGCCCAATGCCCAGGGCGACGAGCGCGATGTTTGGCGACGCGGCCCGCCCACTGCGGGTCTGAGTCGGCGGCAGGCCCGGCCGCCACATAGCGGACCGGCGTTGCAGCTGCCAATGACGTAGCGATCGTCTCCTCCGCCCACCGGGACTTGCCCGACCTGATGCCGCCGACCACCAGCGTGCGCACGTGCGGTCAGGCGGCTTTCAGCCGGCTGTCAATCGACACTGCTGCCGCGCTTCACCTGAGGCCGGGGCATCCGTGTCCGGCGCATCTGCGAAGCCCGGCCGGCAGCGTAAATGCCGAGCTTCCAATGGCTTTCGGTGTTGTTCGGGAATTTCTCGTCCACCAGTCTGCCGACTTTGCGGCCCAGGATGAGCCCGTCGACCATCATCAACGCCATCAGCACCAGCATCGCCGGCGACGTGTAGACCTGCAGCTGCGGCGGCAGCATGAACATGACGGCCAGCAGAAACAGCGCCGACGGCATGAACAGGCCGAGCAGGTTGCGCCGGGAGTCCACCACGTCGCGGACGTAGCGGCGCACCGGACCCTGGTCACGGGGCAGCAGATAAGCCTCTTCGCCGGCTTTCATCCGCTCCTGCCGGTCGGTCATCCGGGCGCGGCGGGCGAGCTTCTCGGCGCGGCGCTCCTCGCGGCTCAGCTTGGGGCCGGCCAGCGACTTGCGCCGGGCCCGCGCCTCGGCGGCCGTCATCGGAGCGGGCGCGACCGGGCCCTTACGGCCCTGTCGACGGGCCTCGTCCCGCTTGGGTGTCGGTCGGCCTTTGGGACCGGTACGTGCCACACGCGATCCCGGCTGCGCCCCAGCATCCGGGTCGGAAGCGTCCGGTGCGTCCGAGCCCTCGGCGCGACTTGTCGGTACGCCGTTCTTACGGCCCAGCAACTTCACAGTCGCCAGGTTACTTCGCCCCGCGCCGCAGAATTTAATTGCGCCGGTAATCCCGGCCGGTTGGACCTACTCTGGCCTGTGATGAACGGCTCGCAGGCGTCGGATGATGCTGCCGGTGACTTCGGGCCCGGCAGACTACAGCTGCCTGCGATGCGGGTACTGGTCGCTCCCGACTGCTACGGCGACAGCCTGTCCGCGGTGGAGGCCGCCGCGGCCATCGCCACCGGGTGGACCCGCTCCCGACCGGGCGACTCGTTCATCGTCGCTCCGCAATCCGACGGCGGCCCGGGGTTCGTCAACGTGCTGGCCAGTCGGATAGGCGGAATCCGCCAGCTGCGGGTGCGCGGTCCGCTGGACACCGACGTGACCGCCCGTTGGGTCTACGAGGAGCCCACCCGCACCGCCTACCTCGAATGTGCGCAAGCATGCGGCCTTGACCTACTGGGTGGTCCGCCGACCCCGGAGACGGCGATGGCAGCTCACAGCCGGGGAGTGGGTCAGCTGATCAGCGCCGCGCTGGAAGCGGGGGCCCGGCGGGTGGTGGTTGGGTTGGGCGGCAGCGCCTGCACCGACGGTGGGCAGGGGATGGTCGATCAGTTGGGCGGGCTGGACACGGCCCGCAAATGGTTGGGCGGGGTCGAGCTGATCGCCGCTTCGGACGTCCTATACCCACTGCTGGGACCGTGGGGGGCGGCACGGGTGTTCGGGCCGCAGAAGGGCGCCGACACGGCCACCGTCGCCAAACTGGAGGTTCGGCTGGAAGCCTGGGCGCTGGTGCTGGACACGGTCGCCGGCCGCGACGTCAGCGCCGAGCCCGGCGCGGGCGCCGCTGGGGGTATCGGGGCGGCGCTGCTGGCCCTGGGCGGCCGCTGTGAATCCGGCGCGGCCATTGTGGCCGAACTCACCCACCTCGCCGACGACCTCGCGGAGGCGGACCTGATCGTCACCGGCGAGGGCCACTTCGACGAGCAGTCCCTGCACGGCAAGGTTGTCGGCGAAATCGCGGCCGCCGCCCGACCACTCGGTATTCCGGTGATCGTGCTGGCCGGGCAGGTGTCGGTGGACAAGTCCACCACCCGCGTGTCGGGCATCATGTCGGCGCTCGCCATGTCCGAATACGCTGGTTCGGTGCGGTTGGCACTGGCCGACGCGGCCAACCAGCTGATGGGATTGGCATCCGAGGTGGCCGCGCGACTCGGGAATAGCGGCCCGTCGGGGTACCGTTGACTCAGTGGGTTTTCCTGTAGCAGGCGCCGGCCTGGGCTGATAATCAGAACCGGGCGGCCCACCCGACAATCAGGCAGTAGGAGAAGCGATGACGGTGCAGAACGAGTCGACCGCCAAGACGCACGGTGTGGTCCTGACCGAGGCCGCGGCCGGCAAGGCGAAGTCGCTGCTGGAGCAGGAGGGTCGCGACGACCTCGCCCTGCGGATCGCGGTCCAGCCCGGCGGGTGCGCGGGTCTGCGCTACAACCTGTTTTTCGACGACCGGACCCTGGACGGCGACCTGACCGCGGATTTCGGCGGCGTGACGCTGACCGTGGACCGGATGAGCGCGCCCTACGTGGAAGGCGCGTCGATCGACTTCGTCGACACCATTGAGAAGCAGGGTTTCACCATCGATAACCCCAACGCGAGCGGGTCGTGCGCGTGCGGGGACTCGTTCAACTGAGCTTCGACTGATCCGGGTCTAACCCGTCAGTACTGTCCTGCGGTGCGCAGCACGTAGGAACACACCATGATCTGGCCGCGCTGGAATAACAGCTGAGCTATGCCTTGAATGTCTTTGCGTTGTGGTCCGCCGATGGCCGATGTCGCGTTCATGGAGAACAGCACCTGGGCCTGGTATGGGGACAGGTAAACGATCTTGTCGATCGAGGTGACCTTCACCTCGGAGAACTGCTTGCGGAACGCGTCGCTGCTGAGTTTGGCGAGGGCCTGGTCGGAGCGCTTGTCCTTGACGGCGTCGTAGATGCCGCACAGTGCGTTGCGCACGATGACATCGGTGTCTTTGTGCGCCAAGGCATCCAGGTAGGTCTGGATTGCCGTCTTGGCCGAAGCCTCCGAGAAGGTGCTACCGGTGTTGGCGCCGTTAGTGCGGACCCCGTAGACGATCGCCGTGGTGAGGGCAGCTACCAGTGCGATGGCGAGCAGGACGCCAATCAGCAACCGCTTGGGCCGCCGGGGCTTCGGGTAGGGCCCTGGTGGGCCTGGTGGCGGACCGGGACGGGGCATGCCAGGCGGCTGCGGGTCGGCACGGTCGTGCGGGTCGTGCGGGTCGTGCGGAAAGTCCAGCGTCTGGGGTTGCTGGGGTCCGGCCTCGGGGTACGCCTGCCCTTGTTGAGGTCCCTCAGGGCCCGGCGCAGGGTTCGGCGGGTACGGACCGGCCATCAATGTTCTCCTACGCTGGTGGACGAGGCGACGAGTGGGTTGCCGCGCGAGTCTGAGATCCGGCAACCGGGTGAGTGCTTCTAGGCAGGCTAGCGCAACGACTGGAGACCACTGTGGATGTCAGCCTCGCTGCGACAGCGTGATTGCCTGGCCGACGTCCATGAGAGGCTAGACGACCTGAGTAACGAAGGGCGGAGATTTAGTGACCATCGCGGTAACCGGTTCCATTGCCACCGACCATCTGATGCGGTTTCCCGGCAGATTTTCCGAACAGCTGCTGCCGGAACACCTGCACAAGGTGTCGCTGAGCTTCCTGGTCGACGACCTGGTGGTGCACCGAGGGGGAGTGGCCGGCAACATCGCTTTCGCCATCGGCGTGCTCGGCGGTGACGCCGCGCTGATCGGCGCGGCGGGCGAAGACTTCGCTGACTACCGGGACTGGCTGCAGTCGCACGGCGTCAACTGCGACAACGTGCTGATCTCGAGCACCGCGCACACTGCGCGGTTCACCTGCACCACCGACACCGAGATGGCGCAGATCGCGTCCTTCTATCCCGGGGCTATGTCGCAGGCCCGCGACATCTCTCTGGCCGAGGTGGTGGCGAACATCGGCACACCGGAGTTGGTGATCATCGGAGCCAACGACCCTGAAGCAATGGTTCTGCACACCGACGAATGCCGCAAGCTGGGGTTGGCGTTCGCCGCCGACCCGTCCCAGCAGCTGGCGCGGCTCTCGGGCGACGAGATCAAGAGGCTTATCGACGGCGCTGCGATCCTGTTCACCAACGACTACGAGTGGGATCTGCTGCTGTCCAAGACGGGCTGGTCGGACGCCGACGTGATGGCGCAGATCGGGCTGCGGGTCACCACGCTCGGCGCTAAAGGCGTCGACATCGTCCAGCCCGACGGCACCACTCAGCATGTCGGCGTGGTGCCCGAGACCAGCCAGACCGACCCCACCGGCGTCGGCGACGCCTTCCGCGCCGGTTTCCTGACCGGCCGCAGCGCCGGGCTGAGCCTGGAGCGCTCGGCGCAGCTCGGTTCGCTGGTGGCGGTGCTGGTGCTGGAGTCGACCGGAACCCAGGAGTGGGAGTGGGACCGCTCGATCGCCGCGGCCCGGTTGGCGAGCGCCTACGGCGACGAAGCGGCCACCGAGATCGCCGCGGTGCTCGCCTAAGCCCCGCGAGCAGACGCAAAGGCACCCAAAAACCCTGGTTTTTGGGTGCCTTTGCGTCTGCTCGGCGTCAATTACCGCAACCTTCGGCCAATCCGGAACGGAAGACGGCAAAACGAGCTACGGTCCCTGTTGCCCGGCGCATCGTTCGCGCTTGGACACCATATTCAAGTTGTCGGCCGTAGGGAGATGTAACACATGTCGTTTGTCGTCGCCGCGCCGGCCGAATTAGATTCAGTGGCAAGCGATTTAGCCAGATTAGCCTCGGAGCTTGAGGCGGCCAACGTGGCTGCGGCAGCCTCCACCACACAGCTGCTGGCCGCGGCCGAAGACGAGGTTTCGGCGGCGATAACGGCGTTGTTCTCGGGGCATGGACAGGCCTATCAAGCTTTGAGCGCGCAGGCGGCTACCTTCCATCAGAATTTTGTGCAGGCTTTGAGCAATGGTGCGGCCTCATACGCCAGTGCCGAGGCCGCCAACACTTCGCCGTTGCAACAACTGCTCAACGTGATCAACACGCCCGTCCAGGCGGCCACCGGTCGTCCGCTGATCGGCAACGGCGCCAATGGCGTTGCGGGAACGGGACAGAACGGGGCGCCAGGCGGATGGTTGCTCGGCGACGGCGGAGCAGGCGGGTCCGGTGCACCGGGCCAAAACGGTGGAGCCGGGGGTGCTGCGGGACTGTTTGGCACCGGTGGGGCAGGCGGTGCGGGCGGCAACGTCGCGGCGGGCAAGGCCGGGAACGGCGGAGCCGGCGGAGCCGGCGGCTGGCTGTTTGGCAATGGCGGCGCCGGCGGCGCCGGCGGGTACACGTCAGACGCCAATTTCCTGGGCGGTAACGGCGGGGTGGGTGGGGCTGGCGGGGCCGCCGGACTGTTGGGTTCCGGAGGTAACGGTGGGATCGGCGGGGGCAGCGCGCTAGGCACCGGCGGTCAAGGCGGCGCGGGCGGTACCGGTGGGTTGCTCGGCGGGCTGGTCGGTGCCGGCGGCGGTAATGGCGGCGCCGGCGGATACGGCGGCGACGTCGGAGGCGCCGGAGGAAACGGTGGCAACTCCGGCCTCCTCGCCGGGCCGGGTGGTAGCGGAGGGGTCGGCGGGTCCAGCACCAACGCCAGTATCGGCGCCGCCGGCGGCAATGGCGGCAACGCTGGCTGGTTATTCGGTACCGGCGGCTCAGGCGGCGACGGGGGATACAACGACCACGGCAGTGGCGGGGCGGCCGGGGCTGGTGGCAACGCGGGCATGCTGTTCTCCAGCGGTGGGGCCGGTGGAACCGGCGGCGCCGGCGGGGCTGGCGGTGGGGCCGGTGGCAGCGGGGGCAACGCCGGGCTCGTGGGGACTGGCGGGATCGGGGGGATTGGCGGCAGCGGCAATACCGGTGCTGGCGGGGCAGGTGGAATGGGTGGCAAAGCTGGCTTGCTATTCGGCAACGGCGGCACCGGTGGGGAAGGCGGTCGCGGTGCAACGATCGGCGGGGTCGGCGGTACCGGCGGTGACGCCGTGTTCTTTGGCACCGCTGGCAACGGCGGAAATGGCGGGTTGGGGCAAACCACTGGCGCCGCGGGCGCCAACGGAGCCACCGGTCCGTTGCAGGGTGCATTCGATGTAGTCAATGGCCCCTCCGAGACATTGTTCGGGCGTCCGTTGATCGGCAACGGAGCCAACGGGGCCCCTGGGACGGGCCAGAGCGGCGCACCAGGCGGGATCCTGCTCGGTAACGGCGGCGCCGGTGGTTCCGGTGCAGCCGGCCAAAACGGCGGAGTTGGAGGAGCCGCTGGCTTAGTCGGGGCTGGCGGCGCCGGCGGAACTGGCGGCGCCACCTCCGTCGGTAATGCGGGAACCGGCGGGGCCGGCGGGACCGGCGGGCTGCTCTTCGGCAGCGGTGGGCCCGGCGGCACCGGCGGGGCCGGGTTCCTGTCCGGCAGTGGTGGGGCCGGCGGCGCGGGAGGCGCTGGCGGGTTGCTAGGCGCCGGAGGCAATGGTGGGGCCGGCGGGTACGCCAGCCAGGCCGCCGGTGTCAGCGGCGGCACCGGCGGGGCCGGCGGTACCGGCGGGTTGTTCGGTGGTCTCGTCGGCGCCGGTGGCGGAAACGGCGGGTCCGGCGGTAGTTCGGGCGCTGCCGCGGGTGCCGGCGGAGCGGGCGGCGACGGGGGCCTCTTCGCGGGTAGCGGTGGCGCCGGTGGCCTCGGTGGGTCCAGCGGTGGTCTGATTCGCGGCGGCGCTGGCGGGGTGGGCGGCAATGCGGGCCTGCTATTCGGCGCCGGAGGCTTGGGCGGGACTGGAGGATTCAGCACCGGGGGTGTCGAAGGCGGCGACGGCGGTGCCGGCGGCAACGCCGGTCTGCTGTTTTCGACCGGTGGTGCCGGTGGTGCTGGCGCGCAGAGCGGTTTGGCGGGTGGCAACGGCGGTGCCGGCGGCAACGCCAGTCTGATCGGCTTTGGTGGCGCGGGCGGCGCCGGCGGGGCCAGTGGGTTGGGTAACGGCGGTAACGGCGGTAACGGCGGAAACGGCGGTCGGGCAGGTCAATTGTTCGGTACTGGTGGCGCGGGTGGTGCTGGTGGTTCGGGCGACACCGTCGGTGGGATGGGCGGGAACGGCGGGAATGCTGTACTGGTCGGTGATGGCGGTAACGGTGGCAACGGCGGTACCGGTGCGACACCAGGCGACCATGGCGTCGGTGGCGATGGCGGAGCGCTGGGGCAGGACGGTCTCAACGGCTCACCGTAGCCGCCCGCGTGCTCGCCTAAGTCCCGGGAACAGACCTACGTCCCGCGAGCAGACGCAAAAGCTCCCAAAAACCAGGGTTTTTGGGAGCTTTTGCGTCTGCTGGGCGTCAGAGTTCGACGGGGTACACGGGCTCGCTGATCTGCGGCACCACGCTGTGCTCGACGAAGATCGCGTGCCACAGCATGAAGATCAGCACCGTCCACAGCCGACGGCTGTGGTCGCTGGTGCCCACCCGGTGCTCGTCGAGCATCCGGCGCACCGCGGCGAGGTCGATCAGGTGACCGGCTTGCGACGAGTCGAGCATCTCATAGGCCCACTCCAGCAATTCGCCGGCGCGTAGCCAGTGCCGGATCGGCACCGGAAAGCCGAGCTTGGGCCGGTTCAGGACGTGGGCGGGCACGATCGGCTCGAGCGCGCGCCGTAGCGCGTACTTGGTGGTGGCGCGGGTGATCTTGGCCTGGTAGGGCAGCCGGGACGCAACTGCGAACACCTCAGGGTCCAGGAACGGCACCCGGAGTTCCAGTGAATTGGCCATCGTCATCTTGTCGGCCTTGACCAGGATGTCGCCGCGCAGCCAGGTGAACAGGTCGAGGTGCTGCATGCGCGCCACTGGATCCCAGCCGGCGGAGTCGGCGTAGGTCGAGGCGGTGACGTCGGTGTGCGTCCAGTCCGCCCGGAACCGGGGCAGCACGTCGCGCAGCTGCTCGTCGGAGAAGCTGCGCGCGTTGCCGTAGTAGCGCTCCTCGAGCGTCAGCGAGCCGCGGTGCAGCAGGCTTTTGCCGCGCAGGCCGTCCGGCAGCGGCCGCGACACCTTGCCCATCGACCGCCGCAGCGACCGCGGCAGGTAGTCGAACGGCTTGAGCGACAGCGGCTCCCGGTAGATCGTGTAGCCGCCGAACAACTCGTCGGCGCCCTCACCGGACAGCACGACTTTGACGTGTTTACGGGCCTCTCGGGCCACGAAGAACAACGGCACCAGCGCCGGGTCGGCGACCGGCTCGTCGAGGTACCAGACGATCTCGGGCAGCGCGGCCACGAATTCCTCGGCGCTGACCACCTTGGCGACGTGCCGGGCGCCGATCGCCTCCGCAGAGGCCACCGCCACGTCGAGCTCGGAGAAACCCTCGCGCTCGAAACCGGTGGTGAACGTGATCAGCCGCGGGTTGTGCCGGATTGCCAGCGCGGCGATGGCAGTGGAGTCGATACCGCCGGACAGAAACGAACCGACGGTGACGTCGGCGCGCATGTGCTTGGCGACCGAGTCCTCCAACACCGCGGTGATCTCGTCGTAGCGGGCCTGCTCGGTGCCCGGGGCGATCGGTACCGCCGCGAATCGCGGCCGGAAGTAGCGGGTGACCTCGGGTTGTCCGCCCGGCCGGATCCAGGCATAGCAACCCGACTCCAGACGGCGCACGCCGCGGTGCAGCGTCTCGGGCTCCGGCACATACTGCAACACCACGTAGTGCTGAATAGCGCGCCGGTCAAGGCCGCCGTCCCCGGTCTCGAATCCGACCAGATCGGCCAGGTCCAGCAGGCACTTCTTCTCGCTGGCCACCGCGGTCCCGCCGGGGCCGGTCGCCATGAACAGCGGCTTGATGCCGAACGGGTCGCGGGCGCAGAACAATTCGCGGTTGATCGTGTCCCACAGCGCGAAGGCGAACATGCCGCGCAGCCGCTTCAGAACCTCAGCGCCCCAATAGTGGTATCCGGCGACGATGGCTTCCCCGTCGCCGTCGGTGGCGAAGACGGCGCCGTGGTCACTGCGCAGCTCCTCGCGCAGCTCCAGGTAGTTGTAGATCTCGCCGTTGAACACCAGCACGTAGCGGTCCGGCTGCTCCGGCGGACCCCAGCGCAGCGGCTGGTGGGAGTGGGCGATGTCGATGATGGAAAGCCGGTTGAACCCGAACACGGCGCCGTCCGGGGATCCGTTCGCATACTCCGGGTCGGTCCAGGTGCCCGGCTCGTCCGGCCCGCGGTGACGCATCAGATGCGAGGCGCGGGCGATCTTGCCGTCGGCCAGTGCCGCGTGCGCAGCGGCGGCCGCGGTCGCGCTTTGAGCGCATTCCGGGCCGCCCGGATCGGCGACAAAAGCCAGCAGTCCACACACGGCGCCCCAGTATGCCGCACTTCACGATGGTTGGTGAGGCGACGCTCGGCGGGTCGGGGTGACCAGGCGGTCGCCTGCTGGTGCGGCGTGGTCTACGCTGCGTAGTATTCGACATCCGAGTGAGCCGAATCAGCCGCAGGCCAGTCGGCCCAGCTTGTGATACAGGAGGCGCCAACGTGACACGTCGCGGGCTGGATCGTTCGCACAGCTTGTCGCAGAGCAGTTCTGGTGGCGTACGCGTTTTCGCCCGCCGCCTTCGCCCGGTATTGCTGGTCGCGACGTTGGGCGTGCTGGCGGTCACCCTCAGCGGATGCAGCTGGGAGGACGCGCTGGCCCTGGGTTGGCCCAAGGGCATCACCCCCGAAGCCCACGCCAACCGGCAGCTGTGGATCGGCGCGGTGATCGCCTCGTTCGTCGTCGGCGCCATCGTGTGGGGTCTGATCTTCTGGGCCGCCGCCTTCCACCGGAAGAAGAAGACCGACACCGAGCTGCCCCGTCAGTTCGGCTACAACATGCCGCTGGAGCTGGTGCTGACCGTCACACCGTTCCTGATCATCTCGGTGCTGTTCTACTTCACGGTTGTGGTGCAGGAGAAGATGCTGCATCTGGCGAAGGACCCTGAGGTGGTGATCGACATCACCGCGTTCCAGTGGAACTGGAAGTTCGGATACCAGCGGGTCGCCTTCAAGGACGGAACGTTCAACTACGACGGGGCCGACCAGCCGCGCAAGGAGATGACGTCCAAGCCCGAGGGCAGGGACGCGCACGGTGAAGAACTCGTCGGCGCGTTGCACGGATTCAACCCCCAGGACCGGCAGTACCTGCACTGGGACAAGATCGAAATCCTGGGCACCAGCACCGAGATCCCTGTCCTGGTGCTTCCCGCCCACAAGCGCATCGAGTTCCAGATGGCCTCCGCCGACGTGATCCACGCGTGGTGGGTGCCCGAGTTCCTGTTCAAGCGCGACGTGATGCCCAACCCGGCGGCGAACAACTCCGTCAACAGGTTCCAGGTCGAGGAGATCGTCCGGACCGGGGCCTTCGTCGGGCACTGCGCCGAAATGTGCGGTACCTATCACTCGATGATGAACTTCGAGGTCCGCGTGGTGGAGCCCAACGAGTTCGTCGCCTTCCTGCAGCAGCGAATGGCCGGCAAGACCAACGCCGAGGCCCTGAGCGCGATCAACCAGGCGCCGCTGGCGACAACCACTCATCCGTTCGAGACCCGCCGCGGCGAATTGGCCCCGAGCCCAAGAGGTTAGGACAACTCATGCACATCGAAGCCAGGCTGTTCGAGTTCGTCGCCGCGTTCTTCGTGGTGGTAACGGTGCTGTACGGGGTGCTGACGGGGCTGTTCGCTACCGGCGGCGTCGAGTGGGCCGGTACCACTGCGCTGGCGTTGACCGGCGGCCTGGCGTTGATCGTCGCCACCTTTTTCCGGTTCGTCGCCCGCCGGCTCGACACTCGGCCGGAGGATTATGAGGGCGCCGAGATCAGCGACGGTGCAGGAGAATTGGGTTTCTTCAGCCCGCATAGCTGGTGGCCGATCATGATCGCCCTGTCCGGGTCGGTGACGGCTGTGGGTATGGCGCTGTGGCTGCCCTGGCTAATCGTCGCGGGCGTGGTGTTCATCCTGGCGTCGGTGGGCGGATTGGTCTTCGAGTACTACGTTGGTCCCGAGAAGCACTAGTCGGATCCCAAAAGGTCACAATCAGGGCATCAGTTGATCCGCGGCCAGTTTGCCGCAGCGCCTGTGTCCCGACCGGTTGGGTAGGGTTTTCGAGGCACCATGAGAATTCACCGAGCGCGCGTACACGGGTGCAGCCGCGGAGTCACACGCGCCGGTCGGGCAGTTGGACAGGGTAGGCAGATATGAGCGGGCCGAATCCGCCGGAACGAGAACCCGAGAAGCCCGACCCTGCCGCCGAGCCCTCCGAACCCGAACGCGCGGGTGACGAGCTGGATGGCGAGCTGGACGACGAGCTGAATCCGGTCGACGATCTCGATGACGGTTTCGGCGACGACGCGCACGCCGACGCGACCGATGCTTACTCGCAGGCGTACTCGGCTCCGGAGTCGGAGCAGTTCCTCAGTGGCCGGTACGTGCCCGCCGATCTGGTGCTCTACGACTACGACGGTTACGACGACTTCGACGACGACGAGCACTCCGCGCCGCGCTGGCCGTGGGTGGTCGGCGTCGCCGCGATCGTGGCCGCGATCACGCTGGTGGCCGCGGTCTCGGTGCTCGTGACGCGCACCGACACCAGCAAACTTGCCAACCCGGCTACCTCCACTACTTCGACAACGCCGGTGCAGGACCAGATCACCACCACCAAACCACCCCCGTCCTCCGAGCCGCCACCGCCGCCGCCTTCTTCCGCTGTGCCGCCGCCGCCCAGCGAGATCCCCACTGCAACGGAGACGCAGACGGTCACCGTGACGCCTCCGCCGGCGCCGCCGCCGGCCCCACCGCCCGTTACCACGACGGCGCCGCCGGCTGCGCCGTCCACCGCGGCAGCACCTCCTCCGGCGACCACCACAACACCAGCCGGGCCCCGGCAGGTCACCTATTCGGTGACCGGTACCAAGGCGCCGGGCGACATCATCTCGGTCACCTACGTCGACGCGTCCGGTCGGCGACGGACCCAACACAACGTGTACATCCCCTGGTCGATGACCGTCACCCCGATCTCGCAATCCGACGTCGGGTCGGTGGAAGCGTCCAGCCTGTTCCGCGTCAGCAAACTCAACTGCTCGATCATCACTAGCGATGGGACGGTCTTGTCCTCGAACACCAACGACTCGCCCCAGACGAGCTGCTGATGGTAGGCAGATATTCCGCGTACCGGCGCGGTCCCGACCCCGTGGTTAATCCCGACGTCGTCGATCGCATCATGCTCGGGGCCTGCGCCGCGGTGTGGCTGATTCTGGTCGGCGTCAGCGTGGCCGCTTTCGTCGCCCTGGCCGACCTGGGCCGGGGCTACCACACGGCGGCACACAGTCCGCACACGACATGGGTGTTGTACGCGATCATTGGTGTCTCGGCCCTGGTCATTGCCGCTGCCATCCCGGTTTTGCTGCGCGCCCGCAGGATGACGCAGATCGAACCGGTCGTGCGGTCCAAGGCCCTGCAGGGAGGGGTACCAACCCGGCAGTCGGCCCGTCCGGCGGGTCGCCCAGCAGGGCGCACACCGGCCGCGTCGGCACTGCGAGAGCAGGCGAAAGCCTATGGGGCACTTGACGAATGGTCAGGCGAGGCGGTGGACCGGATCTGGCTGCGGGGAGCTGTCGCGCTGACCACCGTCATCGGTGGGTCGCTGGTCGGTGTCGCGTTGGCGACCTACCTTATGGCCGCAGGCCACGAGGGCGGCTCATGGGTGAGCTACGCGTTTGCTGGGCTGATCATCGCCGGCGCCCCGGCAGCTGAGTGGTACTACGTGCGGCAGCTGCGGCGCGGCCCGGCTGCCCGCTAGCCCAGCGCCGCGCATTGCCGCTTGTGCGGCCAGCCGAGCAGTGGAGTAGATGCACGGTTTGCGGGCCGAACCTGCCGGGGCCGGGCCAAGCCGGGCCCAGGCGGGTCGCGCTCGCGCCACCCGCGCGCGAGCCATGCCGGCCCCGGGCCAACCGCCCGGCTGAGGCCCGCGTTGCGCTGGCTGAGGCCCGCCTTGCGAGTGTTTGGCGACCCGCCCGACGGATTAGTGCTGGCTGAGGACCCGTCTTGCGAGTGCTGGCGACCCGCCCGACCGGTTAGTGATGGTCTCCGTTGGAGGAGCCGTTGCCGTTCTCCTGGCGTTCCCGCAGTGCCGTGAGGGCGCGGTGTTCTGCCACATGGCTTGCCTCACGCAGCGCCGCATCCTCGGATGCCGGGTCGGCGTACAGGAAACTGCCGCTGCCTGGTGAGCCGGCCGAGCCCAGTTTGTTCATCTTCTTGGGTAGCGGGGCGCCTTGGTATTCCAGCGGGATGGGGTGGCCGTGGTCGTCGACGGGCCCCAGAGGCTGGTGCAGTTCGATGTAGGCGCCGTGGGGCAGGCGCTTGATGATGCCGGTCTCCACGCCGTGCTCGAGTACCGCGCGGTCGCTGCGCTGCAGTCCGACGGCCCACCGGTAGGTGATGAAGTAGACCAGCGGCGGCAGGATCACCATGCCGATGCGTCCGATCCAGGTGGTGGCGTTGAGCGAGATGTGGAATTTGAACGCGATGATGTCGTTCATCGCGGCCAGCGTCAGGACCATGTAGAAGCTGATGGCCATTGCACCAATTGCGGTGCGTACCGGGACATCTCGCGGCCGCTGCAGCAGGTTGTGATGTGCGTAGTCACCGGTGAACCGCTTCTCCAGGAAGGGGTAAATGATCAACAGGATGAAGACCAAACCCATGATCACGCCGACCCAGACCACCGCCGGAATCGTGTGGTGCCAGAAGTAGAACTCCCACGCCGGCCAGATACGTGCCAGGCCCTCGGTCCACATCATGTAGAAGTCGGGCTGGGAGCCGGCCGAGACCTGAGATGGCTTGTAGGGGCCCAGGTTCCAGATCGGGTTGATCTGCAGCAGTCCACCCATCAGGCCCAGCACGCCCACGATGCAGGCGAAGTACGCACCCGACTTCACCGCGAATCCCGGCATCACCCGCACACCGATGACGTTGTGCTCGGTGCGGCCAGGGCCGGGGAACTGGGTGTGCTTCTGGAACCACACCAACGCCATGTGCACGCCGATCAGCGCCAAGATGATGCCGGGGATCAGCAGGATGTGCAGCGCGTAGAGGCGGGGGATCAGGATGGTGCCGGGGAAGTCGCCGCCGAAAAGTGCCCAGTGCAGCCAGGTGCCGATGATCGGCATGCCCAGCGTGATCGAGGACAGCGCCGCGCGCAGGCCGATGCCGGAAAGCAGGTCGTCGGGCAGCGAGTAGCCGAAGTAGCCCTCGAACATCGACAGGATCAACAGCAGGGCGCCGATCACCCAGTTGGCCTCCCGCGGGCGGCGAAACGCACCAGTGAAGAACACCCGGGCCAGGTGCACCATGATCGAGGCGGAGAACATCAGCGCGGCCCAGTGGTGAACCTGACGCACGAAGAGCCCGCCGCGGACCTCGAAGGAGATGTTGAGTGCCGTCTCGTAGGCCCGGGACATCTCTACGCCGCGCAACGGCTGATACACGCCGTTGTAGGTGACCTCGGCCATCGACGGATCGAAGAACAGCGTCAAATAGACGCCGGTGATCAGCAGTACCAGGAAGCTGTACAGGGCGATCTCACCGAGCAGGAACGACCAATGCGTCGGGAACACCTTGTTGAGCTGACGACGCACCGCCGCCGACGGGTGATAGCGGGTGTCGACGGCTTCACCTTGCGCGGCCAGGACGTCGCCGATTTTCGGGGGACTCAATTTAGGACTCATGTTGTAGTGCGCTCCCAGAATGCCGGACCGACGGGCTCGATGAAGTTGCCGTTGGCAACCAGGTACCCGTTCTTGTCGATTGTGATCGGCAGCTGCGCCAGTGCTCGGGCCGCCGGGCCGAAGATCGGCTTAGCGAAATGAAGCGCGTCGAACTGCGATTGGTGGCAAGGGCACAGGATTCGGTAGGACTGCTGCTCGTACAGCGACGACGGGCAGCCCAGGTGCGAACAGACCTTGGTGAAGGCGAAGAACTCGCCCCAGTTGAAGCTTTCCTGCCCTTTGCGCTTGACCACGCGGTCCATGTCGCTGGGCTTGATCCGGATGAGCATCACCGGGTTACGGATACCCAGCGAGATCGCCGAGAGCTTCTCGTGAGATTCCACCGTGGTGCCATCGCCGTCGGACTCCCGCCACGGGAAAACCGTCTCCATGCCGCCGGCGTCCATGTCCTCCGGACGCATCTTGGTGTATGGCGGCCCGTCGTGGGCGCCGGTGGCCCGTGCCAGATAGATCGTTTCGCCCTTGAACCGCGGGGTCCATCCGGACGTCCACAGTGTGGCTTGCATGCCTTCGGCGGTGGGAACGACCGGCTTCCACGGGTTCTTGATCAGACCGCCGGCAAACGCGACCAGGGTGCCCAGGCCGAATGCGCCCAACCCCAGTCCGAAAGACGCTCCGATCAGCTTGCGACGACCGATAGTGGACCCTTCGTAGGCGTCGGTGAGGTTGGCCACGACCGTCTTACGGTCGATCTCACGGGATGCGCCGTCGTGCCGGTCCTGGATCGTGATCTCTTCGGGGATAAAGCGTTTCTGGAAGAGCACCGCGCCGATCGCGATGGACAGCACCGACATTCCGAAGGTGAATCCGTATAGCGGAGTGGCCAGCGAGTAGAGCAGGCTGCCGTCGGTGCCCTTGGGCTTGTACTCCCATGGCCAGAACAGAAAGACCAGCAGCAGCGCGAGCCCGAAACCACCGCCCAGCAAAAGCCAGGTTGCCACCGAGCGCGCGGCGCGCTTCTCGGCTTTGGTGCCCGGGACCGGCCAGCGCGGCTCCTTGTAGACGATCTCGACGCCGTCGATCTTGCTGCCCAGGTCGAGCAGTTCCTTGTTCGACATCGCGGCCAGCGCCGCGTCGGTGGGCTCCTTGGCGCCCAGGTGCGTGTCGGTGTCGGTATCCGAACCGAGCTTCGGGTCAGCTTCGTCGCTCATGTGCGCGCCCCAATCCACAGTGCCAGCCCGATGGCGGCGACCATGCCGATGATCCACATCGCCATCCCCTCGGGTGCGGGTCCGAATCCACCCAACCCGTAGCCACCCGGGGTGCGCTCCTCGGCGGCGGTGCGCACGTAGGCGATGATGTCCTTCTTCGACTCCAGGGAGAGCTGACGGTCGGAGAACTTCGGCATGTTCTGCGGGCCGGTCAGCATCGCAGTGAGGATCTGTTGCTCGTTGGCAGGACCCAGGTCGGGCGCGAATTTGCCGGAGGACAGCGCGCCGCCCTTGCCGGTGAAGTTGTGGCACGAGGCGCAGTTGAGCCGGAACAGGTCGCCACCACGGCCTAGGTCGGTGCCGCGCAGCGACTGCATCTGCAGGCTGCCGTCGGGGTTGCGCAGAACGCTCGGACCGCCGCCGCCGTAGGCCTGCACGTAGGCGCCGATCGCGTCGATCTGGTGCTCGTCGAAGATCGGTTCCTTGCGCTGCGCCTGAGCCTCACCGCGCATGGCCGGCATCCGACCGGTCGACACCTGGAAGTAGACGGCGGCGTCGCCGACGCCGATCAGGCTGGGCCCGTGGTCGGGAACACCCTGCAGGTTGGCGCCGTGGCAGGACACGCACGAGGTCTCGTAAAGCTGCTGGCCGCTTCGCAATTGGGCCAGGCCGGACTCATCGGCCACCGCCACCTGCGGCGTCGGGGTCAGTACCGCCGCCAACCCGCCAGCGATGGTCAACGCGATCAGCAGCAGCAGCGCACCTGACAGCCGACGGCGAAGACGCCGCCGCGAGCGATCGGTGCGCCGCTTTTCCGGCTGGCTGGGCCGCCGGCCGGATCGGGTGAATCCCAGTCTCTTCAACTGAGCACTCCTGTTCTCGGGCCTGTTGGGAGGGTGGGCTGGGTCGGGCTAACGGATGAAATAGATCACGGTGAACAGCGCGATCCACACGATGTCGACGAAGTGCCAGTAGTAGGACACAACGATGCTCGCGGTGGCTTGCGCCGGGGTGAACTTGCTCATGGTGGTGCGCACCAGCAGGAAGATGAAAGCGATCAAACCGCCGGTGACGTGCAGACCGTGAAACCCGGTCGCCAGGTAGAAGACGCTGCCGTAGGCGCTGCCGGGGATCGTCGTGCCGTGGGTGGCCAGGTGGTAGTACTCGTAGGCCTGGCCCAGGATGAAGAACAGGCCCATCAGGAACGTGACGATGTACCAGCGGCGCAGCCCGAAGACGTCGCCGCGTTCGGCCGCGAACACCCCCATCTGGCAGGTGAACGACGAGGCGATCAACACCAGCGTCACCGGCACAGCCTGGTACAGGTTCAGCTCGGTTGGCGGCGGCGGCCAGTTCCCGCCGGCCTGCGCTCGCGCCGTGAAGTAGAACGCGAACAGGCCAGCAAAGAACATCAGTTCGCTGGAAAGCCACACTATGGTGCCAACACTGACCATGTTGGGGCGGTTCAGCGAATGGACTCGCGACGTAATCGCAGTACCCGAGGTCCCTACAGCACTCGTCACATCCGCAAGTATGACGCTTTGTAGTTGTCGAGCACTACCCGGGTCAGAAATTTCCGGTAAAACGTGTCGCGCCTCTTTTCCGGCCACCTGGCCGGCGGACCCGGTCGGCGTGGGACCATCGGCGCGTGGTTGCGTCATCTGAAGCTGCGTCGCGAGGGGGTTCCCTGGGCGTGTCGCCGTCGTGGCCACAGGTCCTCGGGTGCCTGACCGACCGGCAGAACCTGACGCGCCGGCAGGCGGCCTGGGCGATGGACCAGATCATGGCTGGCGCCGCGCAACCCGCCCAGATCGCGGCGTTCGCGGTGGCGCTGACGATGAAGGGCCCGACGGCCGAAGAGGTCAGCGAACTGGCCGGGGTGATGCTCGACCACGCCCGGCCGATGCCTGCCGAGACGCTGCCCGACGACGCCGTGGACGTCGTCGGGACCGGTGGCGACGGAGTCAACACCGTCAACCTGTCCACGATGGCGTCGATCGTGGTTGCGGCGGCGGGTGTGCCGGTGGTCAAGCACGGCAACCGCGCGGCCTCCTCGCTGTCCGGCGGGGCCGACACGCTGGAGGCTCTCGGGGTGCGCATCGATCTGGGGCCCGAGCAGGTCGCGCGCAGTCTGCGTGAGCTCGGGATTGGGTTTTGTTTCGCGCCGCAGTTTCATCCGTCGTATCGGCACGCCACGCCGGTGCGCCGCGACATCGGGGTGCCGACGGTATTCAATCTCCTTGGGCCGCTTACCAATCCGGCCCAACCGCGGGCCGGATTGATCGGCTGCGCCTTCGCCGATCTCGCCGAGGTGATGGCCGGGGTGTTCGCCGCCCGTCGCTCCAGTGTGCTGGTGGTGCACGGTGACGACGGGCTCGACGAGCTGACGACAACCACCACGAGCACGATCTGGCGGGTGCAGGCGGGCACCGTGGACAGGTTGAAGTTCGATCCGGCGGGATTCGGGTTCGCCCGCGCCGAACTCGACGAGCTACGCGGCGGTGACGCTGAGGCCAACGCCGCCGAAGTGCGCGCGGTGCTCGCCGGGGGCCAAGGTCCGGTGCGCGACGCCGTGGTGCTCAACGCCGCCGGTGCGCTGGTGGCGCATGCCGGGTTATCCAGTCGCGCTGAATGGTTGCCGGCTTGGGAAGACGGGTTGTGCCGCGCCGTCGCCGCGATCGACAGCGGGGCGGCCGAACAGCTGCTCGCGCGTTGGGTGCGGTTCAGTCAGCGGGTGTGAATCCAACTGCTCCGCGGCCAGTTTCGCCGAACGGGCCGCGGCCGCCCAGCCCGCCCACGCGCCGGCCGACCGCAGCGGTGACGCCCAACCGGTGTTCTCGGAGGTGACACGCACGATCCGTACCCCTGGCGCCGTTAGCCAGCGGGCGATCAGCGCGGTCTCCTCAACCAGCGCCCCGCCGAGCGGGGCCGCAGACGGCAGGATCGTCTGGGCGCCGGCGGCGATGGACTCGATCACCGGCATCGGCGGTACCCCGCGCCGGGCCACGCCCGCGGCGGCGAGTTGGCCGTGGCGGATGACGACGAGTTCGTACCCTTTGTCGCCGTCCGGCGCCGCGGCGATCAGCTCGGGCAGCGCGGTCAGGGCCCGCAGCCGCTGGCCGCGCCACAACACCTCGACCGTGGTGCAGAGGTGGTCGCGCAGCCTAGCCGCGCTCTCGTAGTGATGGCGCTCAGCCAGTGCTGAAACCTGGTCGGCGGCTGCGGCGAGCGCGGCGTTGTCGGTGCCGTCGATCAGCGCTTCGACCCGGACCGCCACCGCCGCGTACTGCTGGGGCGTCACGTCCCGGGCCGCCGGACAGGGTGACACCTCGAGTTCGGGACAGGCCGGTCCGTGCCGCGCTGATCGGGCCAGCCGCCTGGTGCAGGTTCGCACGCCGGCGAATCGAGCGAGCAGGGCCGCGGTGTCCGCGGCGTCCGTGCGGGACCGGAACGGGCCGATGGCACGGTCGTGACGCGGGTTGCGCACCACCGAGAGTCGCGGGAACGCCTCGTCGGTGAGCGCCACCCACCACCACCGGTGCGGAAACCGCGACCGGCGGTTATACGGCGGGGCGTGGGAGGCCAGCAGTCGCAATTCCCGAACCCCCGCCTCGAGGGAGTGCGCGCATTCGACGTGGTCGACGCTTTCGGCGAGGCCGACCATCTCTTTCATCCGGCCGCGCGGATCGGCGCCGGTGAAGTACTGGCTGACGCGGCGCCGCAGGTCGACACCGGTACCGATATAGAGCACCTCGCCCGAGGGACCACGGAACAGGTAGACACCCGGCCGGTGGGGCAGGCCGTCGGCCAGCACCCGTTTGCGGCGCTGGGCGGGGGTGACGTCCGGCAGATAGGACCGCAGGTCGGTGTAGGTATGAATGCCCTGGTTGCCCACCCGCTCGATCAGTGCGTGCAGCACGTCAACGGTGGCCCGGGCGTCGTCGAGAGCGCGGTGCGTCGGTTGCGTCGTCACGGCGAACAGCCGTGCTAACTCGGCCAGTCGCACGCTGGGCGCTTCTTCCCGGCTGAGCACCCGCCTTGCAAGCCGGACGGTGCACAGCACCTTCGGGCGCGGCCAGTGCAGCTGGCAACGTTCGGCCGCGGCGCGCAGGAAGCCAATATCGAAGCCCGCGTTGTGGGCGACCAGCACCGCGTCACCGGCGAACTCGAAGAACATCGGTAGTACGGCATCGATGGTGGGGGCGTCGCAGACCATTGCCGTAGTGATTCCGGTCAGTTGGACTATTTGGGGTGGGATGCTGCGTCCAGGGTCGACCAGGGTGGCGAATTCGCCCAGGACGGCGCCGCCGCACACTTTGACCGCACCGATCTCGGTGATGGCGTCCGGGGCGGCTCCGCTATTGGAGACGGCGCGCCCGCCGGTGGTCTCCAGATCGACCACAACGAAGGTGGTTTCGCGCAGTGACTGCTCGTGGGGCTGCTGCGATGGCTCGAGTTCGTCGAAGAGGCCGGTGAAGCTGAGCTGAGTCGCACCGGTCGCACCCATGGCGGTGACGTTAGGCATCCGCACCGACAACCCTGGGCTCCCGCGCCGGAAGCTTCGACGAAGCCCAGAATTGTCCGACGAAAGGGGATGTCGGTGCACACCGTTACCGTGCGGTGCAGCTTGATTTTGTGATGGATAGCCCTACGGAGAGGACCGACTCAGATGGCACTCAGCAATGGAGCCGGAAGTGACGGTAGTGCGGCGCCCAAGCCGGGGGAGCCGGTGGTCATCGACTGTGACGATTGCGCCGTGCGCGGGCCTGGATGCCGTGAGTGCGTGGTGAGCGTTTTGCTCGGCGTGCCCGAAACCCTTTCGTACGACGAGCAAGTCGCGCTGGAAGTGCTGGCCGAGGCGGGCTTGGCCCCGCGGTTGCGGCTGGTACCGATCCGACGCGACCGCCCGGTGTCACCTAAGGGCGTCGCGTGATGGATCGTGTAGGGTCGACGACGGCAAGATCCCTGAATCACATAGAAATGACAGAAATCTTCCTATTTTCTTAACGCCCCGCTTTGGACAAACGTCGATATCGTTTCGTAACCTGTTTGAGACCTAAACCAGCTCGGCGGATAAACGTCGATGGCAGTTTAAGGATGCAATCTTGAGGCTCGACTGTAGGCATTCGATCGCGCGCGCAATCAAGCGGTCCGCCGTCGGTTCGTTAGCGAGCTTCGTCGTGTTGTGCGGCATCACTACGGCAACTGCGATGGCCGATCCCGCCCAGGACGCCGTGGCGAAGCTGAACGAGCTGTCCCGGCAGGCCGAGCAAACCACCGAGGCGATGCACAGCGCGCAGCTCGACCTGAACGAGAAGCTGGCCGCCCAGCGGGCCGCGGAGAACAAACTGAACGAAGCCCAGGCCGCCGTGCAAGCGTCGAAGGCCCGGTTGGCCACCTTGCAGAACACGGTCAACAAGGTTGCCGCCGCGGTCTACATGGGTGGCCGTACCAATGGTTTGGACGCCATGCTGACCGCGGAGTCGCCGCAGCTGCTGATCGACGGGCTGGCCGTGCAGCGGGTGATGGCAGGTCAGATGTCGGCGCAAATGGCCAGTTTCAAGGCTGCGGACGCTGAAGCTACTAAGGCCGAGCAGGCCGCTGCCAAGTCGGCCGCGGACGCCAAGGCCGCCGCTGAACAAGCCGCGGCGGTGCGTGCCAACCTGCAGCACAAGCAAAGCCAGCTGCAGGTGCAGATCGCCGTGGTCAAGTCTCAGTACGCGGCGCTCACGCCAGACCAGCGCACCGCCATGGCCCAGCCCGGGCCGGTTCCGCAAGGGGCTCCCGGGGCTCCCGAGGCGCTGCCCCCAGGCGCGCCGCCCGCACCGGAAGGCGCACCGGCACCCGAGGCTCCTGTACCTGGTGGCGCCGGCGGAGTGAGCGGAGCTCCGTTCACCGCACCCGAGGGCGGCGGCGGTGATCGTGCGATGGTGGTGCAGGCCGCGTTGACGCAAATTGGCTCGCCCTACGTGTGGGGTGGCGCCGCACCCGGCGGCTTCGACTGCTCCGGATTGGTGATGTGGGCGTTCCAGCAGGCCGGCATCTCGCTGCCACACTCCAGCCAGGCGCTGGCCCACGGCGGTCAACCGGTGTCCCTCGGCGACCTGCAGCCCGGCGACGTGCTGACCTTCTACTCCGACGCGTCGCACGCCGGTATCTACGTCGGTGACGGAATGATGATCCACTCCTCGACCTACGGCCAGCCGGTTCGCGTGGTACCGATGGACTCGTCCGGGCCAATCTACGACGCCCGCCGCTACTGACGGACTCCTCGCACCGCTGCAGTTCGAGGCGCCGGCCTTCACATCTGCTGGCGTGTGTACTGATCGCTGAGTTGATCACGGCACTCGCGATCTCGGCCCATCCGGCGCCGCAGCGACGAGGGGAAACTGCTGCCCAGACTCGCGGCGCGGAGACCATGTTGATCGTCGGCGATCGCGCCGTGCGGCTGATCAACCGGGGCGGGTCAAGCACCGACGGACTGCTGTCACGGGTGGCGGCAAACCTGCCCGCGGCGATCAGCGCGGTCGTCGGGTTCTGGGGGACCGACTGGTCACGCGAGGTCATCATCGCGGCCACCGACTCCGACGAGCAGTTTCGGGCTGCGGCCGCCGACGACCCCGCCTCGCAGCGGGCCGACATCGCGGCCGTGACAGTGGCCCAGCGGGTCGACTTCGGGCGGCGGACGGTGGTCGGTGCCCGCATCGTGTTGGCGCCCGGCGCGGACGCAATGAGCCCAGGCGCATTACGAATTGTGTTGACGCATGAGCTTTTTCATTATGCGGCTCGCGCGGACACCGCGGCCGACGCTCCACGCTGGCTGACCGAAGGGGTGGCCGACTTCGTTGCGCGGCCGCAGCGCGCGGTGCCTGCAGCGGCGCGGTCAACGCTGCTGTTTTTACCCTCGGACGCCGAGTTGGACAGTGACGAGCCAGAGCTGTCGCTGGCGTACGACCGGGCGTGGTGGTTCGCGCGTTTTGTCGCGGATACCTACGGGGCCGCCAAACTGCACGAACTCTATGTGAGCGCCTGCGGCGTCCGGCACGCCGAAGTGGCCACCGCGGTCCGCGACGTGCTGGGCATCGACTCGGCCAGACTGCTGACCCGCTGGCAGCAGTGGGCCGCCGAGCGCGCCTAGGTGTCCAGAGCGGGACTGATTGCGCGCTAACGTAGCCGGGTGAGCCGGGTCCTGCTGGTAACCAACGACTTTCCCCCGCGGCGTGGCGGCATCCAGTCCTATCTGGGAGAGTTCGTCGGCCGACTCATCGGGTCCGGGGCGCACGCCCTCACCGTGTACGCGCCAAAGTGGAAGGGCGACGGGGCTTTCGACGAATCAGCGCAGGAATCGGGCTACCGGGTGGTACGCCATCCCAGCACGCTGATGTTGCCGGTCCCGTCGGTCGATGTCCGGATGCGCAGGCTGATCGAAGAGCACCGCATCGATACGGTCTGGTTCGGGGCTGCCGCGCCGCTCGCTCTGCTGGCGCCGCGTGCCCGGCAAGCCGGTGCGACTAGGGTGCTGGCCAGTACCCATGGGCACGAAGTGGGCTGGTCGATGCTGCCGGTCGCACGGTCGGTACTGCGCCGAATTGGCGACGGAACCGATGTGGTGACGTTCGTGAGCCGCTACACCCGGTCCCGGTTCGCGCCCGCATTCGGTCCGGGCGCGTCGCTGGAATACCTTCCGCCCGGCGTAGACAGCGACCGGTTCCGGCCCGACCCCGCCGCGCGTGCCGAGCTGCGCGCCCGGTATGGGCTCGGTGAACGGCCGACGGTGGTGTGTCTATCGCGTCTGGTGCCGCGCAAGGGTCAAGACATGCTGATCAAGGCGCTCCCGTCGATTAGGCGCCGGGTTGACGGCGCCGCGCTGGTGATCGTCGGCGGTGGACCCTACCTCGACACGCTGCGGAAGCTGGCCCACACCAGCGGGGTCGCCGACCACGTGACGTTCACCGGCGGCGTGCCCGGAGACGAGCTGCCCGCCCACCACGCGATGGCCGACGTGTTCGCCATGCCGTGCCGCACTCGCGGCGCCGGCATGGATGTCGAGGGCCTGGGAATCGTCTTTCTAGAGGCGTCGGCTACCGGCGTACCGGTGATCGCCGGCGACTCCGGCGGGGCTCCGGAAGCGGTGCAGCACAACAAGACTGGTTTGGTGGTGAACGGCAACTCGGTCGATCAGGTCGCTGACGCGGTCACCGAGTTGCTGACCGATCGCGACCGTGCGGCAGCGATGGGTGTCGCCGGCCGGGACTGGGTGCGGACGCAGTGGCGCTGGGACACCTTGGCGGCCCGGCTCGCCGAACTGCTGTAGTCGCTCAGTCCTTCTGGTAGATCGCCTCGATGTCGGAGGCGAACTTCTCGGCCACCACGTTGCGCTTGACCTTCATCGTCGGGGTCAGCTCGCCGGACTCCTCGGTGAAGTCGACGGGCAGAATCCGGAACTTGCGGATCGACTCGGCATTGGACACCTGCTGGTTGGCCTGCTTGACGGCCAGGTCCACCTCGGCGACCAGGTCGGGGTCGGTGGCTAACTCTCCCACCGAGGCGCCGTCGGCCTTGCCGTGCCGGCTCTTCCAGCCGTCGAACGCCTCCGGGTCGATGGTGATCAACGCGCCGATGAACGGTTTGTTGTCCCCGACCACCATCGCCTGGCTGATCAGCGGGTGCGCGCGAAGCTGGTCCTCGAGCACCGCGGGTGCGACGTTCTTGCCGCCCGCGGTCACGATCAGTTCCTTTTTGCGGCCGACGATGCTGACAAAGCCGTCCTCATCGACCGAGCCCAAGTCGCCGGTGTGGAACCAGCCGTCGGTGAACGCTTCGTCGGTGGCCTTCTCGTTCTTCCAGTAGCCGTCGAACACCACGCCGCCGCGCACCAGTAGTTCTTTGTCTTCGGCGATTTTGAGGCTGTTGCCGGGCACCAGCTTTCCCACGGTCCCGATCTTGAGACCGTTGATCTGGTTCACGGTGATCGCGGCACTGGTCTCGGTCAGGCCGTAGCCCTCGTAGATGGTCAGCCCCACGCCGCGGTAGAAGTGGCCCAGCCGCGCGCCCAGTGGCGCCCCACCGGACACCGCGGCGCTGCATTCGCCGCCCAGCGCCGACCGCAGCTTGTGGTAGACGAGCCGGTCGAACAGGGCGTGCTTGGCCCGCAACACCGGACCGGGTTTGCCGTCGTCGTGCGCCCGACTCCAGTCGACTGCGGTCTTGGCCGCGGCTTTGAAGATCGGGCCTTTGCCATCGTTGGAGGCGTTTTGCGCGGCGGTGTTGTACACCTTCTCGAAGACACGTGGAACCGACACCACCACAGTCGGTTTGAACACCGCCAAAATCGGCAGCAGGTTCTTGATATCGCTAGTGAATCCAACTGTCACTTTGCTGGTGAACGCCGACAAGGTCAACGCTCGGGCGAGCACGTGGGCCAGCGGTAAGAAGACCAGCAGCTTTTGTCCCTCGCACAGCAGCGTCGGCAGGCACTCATGGGTGCCGCGGATCTCGTGCAGCAGGTTCGAATGGGTCAGCTGGCATCCCTTGGGTCGCCCGGTGGTCCCCGAGGTGTAGATCATCGTCGCGGGGTGATCGGACCGCAGCGCCTCCTGGCGCGCGGCGAGTTCGCTGGCATCGACCGATTCGCCGGCCTCTACGACCACGTCGATCGCCTTGGGTCCCGACCCGTCGATGTGCAGCAACCGGCGCAGCGCCGGCAACTCGCCGGTGAGTTGGGTGACGATCGCTGCGTGCGCGTCGGTCTCGGCGAAGGCCAGCACCGCCTCGGAGTTCTCCAGCACCCAGCGCACCTGCTCGGCCGACGAGGTTTCGTAGATCGGTACGGTGACCGCGCCGATGGCCAGGATCGCCAGATCCAGGATCGTCCACTCGTAGCGCGTCGCCGAAAATATGCAGACCCGGTCGCCCGCCTGCACGCCCAGCCCGATCAAACCCAGTGCCACGGCCCGGATTTGGCTAGCAGCCTCAGCGCATGTGACGTCGGTCCACTCGCCGTCAATCTGACGTTGGTAGATCACGTAGTCGGGATCGTTGCGTTCGTGTTCGAACACCACGGCGGCGACGTTGTCGCGCTCGCCGACAGAAAAGCGGGCCGGGATACTGTACTGACGCACTCTCATTACCTCGCTTGACCTAGGGCGGCGCCTCTTGCTGTCAACCAGCCTAATGCGGTCATTGTCGCAGCGTGGCTAAGTCCGACCAAGGTCGGGCAGTTTGGCTGATTGCCGAACGGGCCCCGGGGCCATCCCGTAGCCGGGTATGTGAAGCTGAGGCAGTGAACAGTATCCAGATCGCCGACGAAACGTACGTCGCCGCCGACGGCGCACTGGTCGGGTCCGCGATTGCGGATGAATTGAAGTGGCGCCGCTGGTGGCCCGACCTGCGGCTGCAGGTCACCGAGGACCGCGCCGAGAAAGGCATCCGATGGTCGGTTGCCGGTGCCTTGACCGGCACAATGGAAATATGGCTGGAACCGTCGCTGGACGGCGTGGTGCTGCACTATTTCTTGCACGCCGAGCCGACTGGCGTCTCGGCTGCGGAGTTGGCCAAGCTGAATCTGGCCAAGATGACGCACCGCCGTCGGGTAGCGGGCAAAAAAATGGCGTTCGAGGTGAAGACGACCCTGGAACAGTCACGTCCGGTCGGGGTATCTCCGGTAGTTTAACCGGGTCAATATCCGGCGTTGCAGAGTACCGTTTTTGCCGGGAGCCCGGGGCACTCCCGCGCTTGATTGGGGTCGACCCGGGTACGGGGAAAGGGAAATAGCCAGGTGGCGGACAAGACGGAGCAGACGATCCACATCGACGCGGATCCGGCGGAGGTGATGAAGGCGATCGCCGACCTCGAGTCCTACCCGGAATGGATCAACGAGTACAAGGAGGTCGAGGTCCTCGAGGCCGACTCCGACGGCTACGCGAAGAAGGCCCGCATGCTGATGGACGCGACCATCTTCAGAGACACGTTGATCATGAACTACGAGTGGCCGGCCGACCGCAAGTCGCTGAGCTGGACCCTGGAGTCCAGCTCGCTGCTCAAGTCGTTGGAGGGCTCATATATCTTGGCGCCCAAGGGTTCTGGCACTGACGTGACCTATCAGCTCGCAGTGGACCTGGCCGTCCCGATGATCGGGATGCTCAAGCGCAAGGCCGAGCGCAGGATTATCGACGGCGCGCTGAAGGATCTCAAGAAACGAGTCGAGGGCTGAGCGATTCCGCCGCGCCCACCCCGGCCCGGATCAGTCTTTTCGTCGGCAAGGGCGGGGTGGGAAAATCCACCCTGGCGTCGGCCACCGCGGTAGGCGATGCCAGCGCTGGACAGCGCGTGCTCGTCGTATCAACCGACCAGGCGCATTCGCTTGGCGATGTACTCGGAGTTCCCGTCCCGCCCACCGGTTGCGGCGAACCGGTGCGGGTGCTGACTGATCTGGAAACCGGCGAGGAACAGGCCAGTGGCGGAATTCTCGACGCCCTGGCCCTGGACACCCTGGCGCTGCTGGAGAACAGGTGGCGTGAGGTCGTCGACGCGGTCGACGCGCAGTTTCCCAACTCCGAGTTAAGCAGCATTGCCCCCGAAGAGCTGTCGGCATTGCCCGGTATTCAGGAAGTTCTGGGCTTGCACGCTGTCGGCGAACTCGCCGCGTCCGGTCGGTGGGACCGCGTGGTGGTCGACTGCGCCTCGACCGCTGATGCGCTGCGCATGCTGACCCTGCCCGCAACGTTCGGGTTGTACGTCGAACGTGCGTGGCCGCGGCATCGCCGGCTGTCCGCCGGCTCCGACGACGGCCGCTCCGGCGCGGTGGTGGACCTACTGGAACGCATCAGCGCCAGCGTCGACCAGCTCAATTCGTTGTTGGGCGACGGTAATTCGGTCAGCGCGCACCTGGTCCTCACCCCCGAACGCGTGGTCGCCGCGGAGGCCGCCCGCACCCTGGGCTCGCTGGCACTGATGGGCGTCCGGGTGGAAGAACTGCTCGTCAACCAGGTTCTGGTTCGGGACGAGACATACGAATATCGCAGCCTGCCCGACCATCCCGCGTTTTACTGGTACGCCGAACGCATTTCCGAGCAGCGTGCCGTGCTGGAGGAACTCGACGCCACCATCGGCGACGTGGCCCTGGTCCTGGTGCCGCACCAGGCGGGCGAGCCGATCGGACCCAAAGCGCTCGCCGGGCTGCTCGACGGTGCACGTCGTCGTCGCGGCGGGGACCCACCCGGCCCCCTGCGCCCCGTCGTCGACCTGGAATCGGGGTCGGGACTGGAATCGGTGTACCGGCTGCGGCTAGCGTTGCCCCAGCTCGAGCCCGCCTCGCTGACGCTGGGCCGGTCGGACGATGACCTGATCATCAGCGCAGGTGGTGTGCGGCGTCGGGTTCGGTTGGCCTCGGTGCTGCGGCGGTGTACGGTGCTGGACGCACAGTTACGGGGCAGCGAGCTGACCGTGCGATTCAGACCAGATCCGGAGGTGTGGCCGAAGTGAGCAGGTCGCATGCCGACGTCGGCTCCGAACTGCGTCGGCTGGCACAGGCCATTCTGGACGGCATCGACCCCGGGGTACGGGCCGCGGCAACGCTGGCCTCTAGTACTGGACCCGGAAAGTGTCAGCAGGTGTGGTGTCCGGTGTGCGCGCTGGCCGCGGTGGTCAGCGGCGAGCAGCATCCGCTGGTGACGGTCATCGCCAGCCACAGCGTCGCACTGCTGGAGGTGGTCCGCGCCATCGTCGATGACATCGGCGACGCCGCGGCTTCGGCAGCGCCGGACGACGCTTCCCCCGGCGGCGGTGAGGGCGCCCAGGCGGCCACCGGCCCGGTCACCGGGCACTCTGACGGAAATGGCGGCGGCGCCGCGAAGACCCGCTACCAGGCCATCCCGGTGGCGTTGCAGGACTAACCCGCCGGTTGCGAGGTGGTCCCACACATCGTCGGTGGGTACAGTTGGCGCAGACACCGTTCGGTGCGGGGTGAGAGGGAGGGCCATGTGGTACTACCTGTTTAAGTATGTACTTCTGGGGCCCTTGCTGACCGTACTCGGTCGTCCCAAAGTTGAAGGGCTGGAACACGTTCCGAGTTCGGGTCCGGTGATCCTAGCCAGCAACCATCTGGCAGTGATGGACAGCTTCTTCTTGCCGCTGGTGGTGCGTCGGCGAATCACTTTCCTGGCCAAGTCCGAATACTTCACCGGTACCGGCCTCAAAGGCTGGTTCAACCGGTGGTTCTACACGGCTGTAGGGCAGGTGCCCATCGACCGTGCCGACTCAGAGGCGGCGCAGGCCGCACTGGAGACCGCCAAGCAGGTGCTGGCGCAGGGCAAGCTGCTGGGCATGTACCCCGAGGGCACCCGCTCGCCCGATGGTCGGCTCTACAAGGGCAAGACCGGGCTGGCCCGGCTGGCGCTGCAGACTGGCGTCCCGGTGATCCCGGTCGCGATGATCGGTACTAACGTCGTCAACCCGCCAGGCACCTCGATGCTGCGCTTCGGCCGGGTCACCGTCCGGTTTGGCAAGCCGATGGACTTTTCCCGGTTCGACGGGCTGGCCGGCAACCACTTCATCGAGCGTGCGGTCATCGACGAGGTGATGTACGAGTTGATGGGGCTCTCCGAGCAGGAGTATGTCGATATCTACGCCGCCAGCGTCAAAGACGGCAGTGCCGCCGATGACGATGCAGACGCTTCCGAATCGAAGTCCTCGGATGCCACGCGGATCCCCGAGACCCAGGCCGGCTAGCCGGGCCGGCTAACCGGGTCCCGCCCCTTAGTCGTAGTCGCGGCCGCCTCGTCAGGCAGCCGGGACGGGCATGGGCTGCTGTTCTTCCGGCGTACGTGCCGCGCCCAGCCGGGCCGTGACGGTGACACCGGCGACCACGATCACCGCCAGCGCCCACCACACGTAGGACATCCCTAGTAACTGCCGCCACCAGGAGGCGGTGGTCTCGTGATGCTTGGGCAGCAGGTCGATCGGTGTCCACCTCATCAGCGCCACGCCCGCCACCGTGACCACGGCCAGCGCGACGTTGCGGCGGCGCCAGGCCAGCAAACCCGTCACCAGCACCGTCGGCAGCATCCAAACCCAGTGATGCGACCACGAAACCGGCGACACCACCAGCCCGAACAGTGCGACGCAGACGATCGCCAGCGTCGGCTCGTCGGCTCGCAGTACGCGACGCATCGTCCACACGGTCACCGCCAGCACGGCCAGGCACGCCAGCATCCACAACGGCATGCGGGCGTGTTCGTCGAGCCCGAGCCGGGCCAGTGCCCCGGCGATGTTCTGGTCGGTGTTCAGCGCCGCCTCGCCGATGCGATCGGTGTGGCGCAGCGTATGCGTCCAGTACTCCAGCGAGTCGCGCCACGCCAGCGTGAACCCGATCAATGTCGCGCCTGCGAAGCTCGCCAACGCCACGCACGCGGCCCGGTTGTCCCGGCGCAGCAGGAAGTACAGCAAGAACACCGCCGGAGTGAGTTTGAGGGCGATGCCCAGTCCCAGCAGCAGCCCGCGCGGCCACGGGGTGCGGCGGGGAAAACAGTCGGCGACCACGAGAGTCATCAGCACGGCGTTGATCTGACCGAACGCGAAGTTCGAGCTGATCGGCTCCGCCCAGATTGCGGCGGGCGCGACCACCATCACCGCCAACCAAGCGCGCCGTAGCGACGCCGGGCCGGGCAGCAGCGCCGAGGTGTCCCATACGTCGAGGCGGGCCAGCACGATCGTCGTCGACACCAGCAGCATCACCAGTGTCAGCGCGGTGATCACAACGCTGGCGGTCGGCATCCCCAGCCACGCGAACGGGCTGAACACCACGGCCGCCAGCGGGGGATAGGTGAACGGCAGATCGACGATGGGTGTGTGGAACAACACATTGCCGTGGTACAGCGGGCGCCCGTCCAGCCAGGCTTGGCCGCCCATCTGGTAGACGTCGATATCGATCCGGTAGGGAATGTGCCCGAACAGTTCCCAGCACGTGTAGCCCAGCGCCGAGGCGGCAATCAGCCAGAGCAGGCACCACAATGCGACCTGCCCGAGTCGACTGCCCAGCTCGGGCGACCGCGATCTTGTCATGTCCATGTCAGCCTAATCGTTACCGTGTGGTGCTTTTCCCGCTCAGCGCGGCCTTCGACGTCGGGCGTGTCGGCGGGCGTAGCTTTTTAGGGTGCATCGTTGGCTGCAGCACGACATCATCGACCGCGGCCACCTGCCCTTGCTCTGCTGCCTGGTCGCATTCATCCTGACCTTCTTCGTCACCCGGACCTTCGTGCGGGTCATCCGCCATCGCGCCGACCGCGGCGGCCCGGTGCGGTGGTGGCAGCCGCGCAACATTTACGTCGGATCGGTGCACATCCACCACGTGACCTTCGGGGTAGTGCTGGTGATGTTGTCCGGTCTGACGCTGGTGACCCTCGCCGTCAACGGTCAGGAACCCGAAGTCAGTTTGGCGGCGATCCTGTTCGGGATCGGCGCTGCGCTGGTGCTTGACGAGTACGCGCTGATCCTGCACCTGTCCGACGTGTACTGGGAAGAGGATGGGCGTACGTCCGTGGACGCGGTGTTCGCCGCCGTAGCGGTCGCCGGACTGCTGATCCTCGGGCTGCATCCCTTGATGTTCCTGCTGCCAATCCGCTACGACGGCGAATGGGTGGTGTTGCGTAGCACGCTGGCCGGCGCCTTGGTATTCACTCTGCCGTTGGCGGTGGTGGTGGTGCTCAAAGGCAAGGTGTGGACGGGTCTGCTCGGCATGTTCCTGGTGATCCTGCTGGTGGTTGGTGCGGTCCGGTTGTCGCGGCCGCATGCGCCGTGGGCGCGCTGGCGTTACACCAGCCGACCCAACAAGATGCGCCGCGCGCTGCAGCGCGAACGTCGACTACGCCGCCCAGTGGTGCGGGTCAAGCTGCTGCTGCAGGGCGCCATCGCCGGTACGCCGCATCTGCCCAACGAGCGGGAGGTCGACGCCCAGCTCGACCTGGATGTGCATCCCGCTGCGGCGCCCGACGGCACCGAACCCGTCCTGATCGCCGGGTCCAGCTGAGCAGCCCCGAGACCCGCGGCTTTCGAGAACTCGATAAGCTGCGACGTGCGGTATTTCTACGACACCGAGTTCATCGAGGACGGCCGCACCATCGAGCTGATCTCCATTGGCGTAGCCGCCGAGGACGGCCGCGAATACTACGCAGTGTCCACCGAATTCGATCCCGAGCGGGCCGGCAACTGGGTACGGGCCAACGTGTTGCCCAAGCTGCCGCCGCCGGCCTCGACGCTGTGGCGATCCCGCAGCCGGATCCGCGCCGACCTGGAAGACTTCTTTCGGGTCGACGGCTCGGACCCCATCGAGCTGTGGGCCTGGATAGCCGCCTACGACCACGTGGCGCTGTGTCAGCTGTGGGGCGCGATGCCCGCGTTGCCCCGCGCCATCCCCCGATTCACCCGGGAGCTTCGGCAACTCTGGGAGGACCGGGGCAGCCCGCGACTGCCCCCACGGTCGCGCGATGCGCACGACGCGCTGGTCGACGCGCGGGATCACTTGCGCCGCTTCCAGATAATCACCGCGGAGCGGCGTTCCTCCTGATCAGCCGGTGCGAGCGGCCACCGCTACGATAGACCGATGAACTGGACCGTCGACATTCCGATCGACCAGCTACCGGCGCTGCCGCCGTTGCCTGCTGACCTGCGAGCCCAGCTGGACACGGCACTGGCCAAGCCGGCCGCCCAGCAGCCCAGTTGGGACGCCGACCAGGCGGCGGCGATGCGCACGGTGCTCGAGAGCGTCCCACCGGTGACGGTGGCTTCCGAGATCGTCCGGCTGCACGAACAGCTTGCGCAGGTCGCTCGCGGCGAGGCCTTCCTGCTGCAGGGCGGCGACTGCGCCGAGACATTCACCGACAACACCGAACCGCACATCCGGGGCAACATCCGCACCCTGCTGCAGATGGCGGTGGTGTTGACCTACGGCGCCAGCATGCCGGTGGTCAAAGTGGCCCGCATCGCCGGGCAGTACGCCAAACCGCGGTCGGCCGACATCGACGCGCTCGGGCTGAAGTCCTACCGCGGCGACATGATCAACGGTTTCGCCCCCGACGCCGCGGTGCGCGCACACGACCCGTCGCGATTGGTGCGGGCCTACGCCAACGCCAGTGCGGCGATGAACCTGGTGCGTGCGCTGACATCGTCGGGCTTCTCCTCGCTGCACCTGGCGCACGACTGGAACCGCGAGTTCGTCCGCACCTCCCCGGCCGGCGCCCGCTACGAGGCGCTGGCTGCTGAGATCGACCGGGCACTGCGGTTCATGAGCGCCTGCGGGGTAGCCGACCGTAATCTGCAGACAGCCGAGATCTACGCCAGCCACGAGGCGCTGGTGCTGGATTACGAGCGTTCCATGCTGAGGTTGTCCGATGTGGAAGACGGTGAGCCGCAACTCTACGACCTGTCGGCGCACACCGTGTGGATCGGCGAACGTACCCGCCAACTCGACGGCGCGCATGTCGCGTTCGCCGAGGTGATCGCCAATCCGATCGGCGTCAAGATCGGTCCGACGATGACACCGGAGCTGGCCGTCGAATACGTCGAGCGACTCGACCCGCACAACAAACCGGGCCGGCTGACCTTGGTGAGCCGGCTGGGCAACCACAAGGTGCGCGACGTGCTGCCGCCGATCATCGAGAAGGTGCAGGCCGCCGGTCATCAGGTGATCTGGCAGTGCGACCCGATGCACGGCAACACCCACGAGTCCTCGACCGGGTACAAGACGCGGCACTTCGACCGGATCGTCGACGAGGTGCAGGGCTTCTTCGAGGTGCACCGGGCGCTAGGCACCCACCCCGGCGGCATCCACGTGGAGATCACCGGGGAGAACGTCACCGAGTGTCTTGGCGGGGCGCAGGACATCTCCGACAGCGACCTGGCCGGCCGCTATGAGACAGCGTGCGACCCCCGGCTGAACACCCAGCAGTCGCTGGAGTTGGCCTTCCTGGTCGCGGAGATGCTGCGCGACTGACCTAGCGGGCTGGCGAGGGTAACCGCGTTGCGAAATTCCACGCTGCTTCGCGGTTGGGGTTGCGCTCGGCCCTAGAGCTGCCGCGGCGGGTCAAAGCAGGCTAGCGAGGTGGATTCCGAGCCGCCAGCAGGCGCTGGCAACCAGGCCGGTGAGCGTGATCACCACAGCCAGCCAGACCAGCACCATGCGGCGGTTGTGTTGTCGGGCATAGGTGAACTCATCGATTGGGATGCCGGCGAACTGCGTTGAGTCGGCCGGGTATTCGTCGATCTCCGCAGCGGCGGCAGGTGCCGCTTCGGGTTCGGCGCCGGATTCCCGGGGCAACTGACGCGTCGAGTGGTGCACCGGGGGCGCCGCCGTCGCGCGCTGCGCCATACGGCTGTGATGCAGTGCGGCGGAACGGTGTTGGGCGGAGTTGCGTGGCGCGGGCACCTGGAAGTCCGGTAGCCCCAGCTCCTCGGCGATCGCGTCCACGTCGGCGGCCATCTCGATCGAGTCGGCATAGCGCTGGGCGGGGTCGCGGGCAGTCGCGCACGCCACGAAATCGTCGAACTGCGTCGGCACCCCGTCGATCACGGTGCTGGGCGACGGTACGTCTTGTTCCAGCCGCTGGTAGGCAACCGACAGCGCGGTGTCGCCGGCGAACGGAGTGCGCCCGGTCAGCAGCTCGTAGGTCAGGATCCCCACCGAGTAGACGTCGCTGCGGGGGCCAGCGTTGCCGTCGCGCACCTGCTCCGGCGACAGGTATGCCGCGGTGCCCAGGATGACGCTGGTGGAGGTGATGCCCGCGGCGGCGACGGCACGGACCAACCCGAAATCGGCGATCTTCACCTCGCCGTCGTCAGAGATCAGGACGTTCTCGGGTTTGATGTCGCGATGCACCAGCCCGGCCCGGTGCGCCGCCGATAGCCCGCCCAGCACCGGCCGCAACACCGCCACCACGGCGTGCGGCGGCATCGGGCCGCGCTCGTTGAGTAGCTCGCGCAGGGTGCCGCCCTCGATCAGCTCCATCACCAGAAACGGATGCCTGCCGTCCTGGCCTTGGTCGTACACCGCGACCAGGCCCGGGTTCTTCAACCGCGCCACGGTCCGGGCCTCTAGCTGGAAGCGGGTCAAAAACTGCCGGTCAGCGGCGTAGCGCGGGTCCATCACCTTCAGCGCTACCGGGCGGTCCAGACGGGTGTCCACCCCTCGGTACACCGTGGATGTCCCACCGCTGGCGATCGTCTCCTGCACTAGGTAGCGGCCGTCGAGCAACGCTCCGGTCAACGGGTCCGCAGGTCCAGCCACGCACCCGATCGTAGGGTGGACGCGGAATCCGGTCGCAGAACCTGTGTCTAACGCGCACACTTGCCGGGTCGGCAGGTTCTAGACTGACGTTCGTGGGCAGCATTCCGGCCGGCGACGATGTCCTGGATCCCGACGAGCCAACCTACGACCTGTCCCGGGTCGCCGAACTGCTCGGCATCCCAGTGAGCAAGGTCCAGCAGCAGCTCAGGGAAGGCCACCTGGTGGCGGTGCGCCGCGACGGCAGCCTGGTGGTGCCGCAGGTCTTCTTCACTACCACCGGCCAGGTCGTCAAGAGCCTGCCGGGCCTGCTGACGATCCTGCACGACGGCGGCTACCGCGACACCGAGATCGTGCGCTGGCTGTTCACCCCGGACCCATCGCTCACCGTCACCCGCGACGGCTCGCGGGACGCCCTGAACAACGCGCGCCCGGTGGATGCGCTGCACGCGCATCAGGCCCGCGAAGTGGTGCGGCGCGCCCAGGCTATGGCGTACTGACCTCAGCCGGCTCCGGATCCTCGGCAGACTGCGGCTCGCGGTACAGCCAATACCAGGCCGCCAGCGCGAACGCTGTCGCCAGCCCGACATGCAGCCAGGAATACATGCCGTGCGACCCGTCGGGCTTGAATATCACCATCACCCACGTCGAAAAGCCCGCGATGGCCGCCATCGCCCGGCGCGACTGCGCCAGCGGGGCGAGCACCGCCAGCGGCCAGGAGTAGTACCAGGGCAGTGCGGCCGGCACGAACAGCACCACGATCAGCATCACGCCGAAGATCCCGGTGAGCGCGGCGCGGTCGTCACGCCGGAACCGCCACCACAAGATGGGTAGCGAGACCGCGATGACGACGATGCCGACAAGCCGGGCGATGCGCAGCACAGCGTAGAACTGCACCGGGAAGAAACTGCTGCTGAAGGCGTGGATCACGTTCGCCGCCGCGGTCGGAACCGTCAGCCAGTTGATGATCTTCACCGACCCGGCCAGCGCCGTCATCCACCCCAGACCTACCCCGGCCATCGCGGACAGCGCCCCGAACACCACAACACAGATCAGCAGCGAAGCCAGCGCGGCAACGCCGAATGCCTTGCATGCCCGCCAGCCCCGGTCTTCGCGCAGATGCCGCATCCACACCCAGCACAGGAACGGCAACGCCAGCCCGGCGGTGGCTTTGACCGCGATCGCCACCGTGAGCAGCGTGATGCCAGCAACGTGGCGCCGCTGCAGGGTCAGGGCGATACCGGCGGCCATCAGGCCGACCATCAGCATCTCGTTGTGCACCCCACCCATCAGGTGGATGAGCACCAGGGGGTTGAGCACACAGATCCACAGGGCCTTGGCGCCGTCGCTGCCGACGTGATGGGCCAGCCGGGGCGCGGCCCAGATCAGCAGGGCCAACCCGGGCAGCATGCACAGTCGCAGCAACATCGTCCCGGCCACCACGTTGTTGCCGACGAGTATCGTGACCATCTTGGCGACCAGGATGAACGCCGGCCCGTAGGGCGCGGTGGTGATCGACCAGATCGGGCTCACGTCGTCCAGCAGCGAATTCGGATTACCGACCGGGCCCACCGCATAGGGGTCCAGACCGTCGCGCAAAAGTGCGCCCTGGGCCAGATACGAGTAGGTGTCCCGGCTGAACACCGGCACCGAGATCAGCAATGGCAACAGCCAGAACGCGGTCGTTGCCCGCATCGTGAACTCTGTGGCCGCGCCGGCGAGCGCCTGGCGGCCCAGGCGCAACCACGCGACGAGCATCAACACCACACCCGCCCACAGCAGGACCGACGACAGCACCAGGCCGTGCCCGAAGCGCAGCCAGGACAGGTGGAGCGACTCCAGCAGCGGGTCGTGTTGGCGGGTGCTGCCCGCTCCCAGCCCGCCCAGCGTGATCAGCACCGCGGCCAGGAAGCCCAGTCTCGCCGGCCCGGCCTCCGGGCTCGTCGCGAAGCTGCGGAACTCCGAAAGGCGGTGGGGCTCGTCGGTCGCGGCCGCGATGGTCATTCGGATCAGGCCGACCGGTCTGTGGCCAGCTGAGCCAGTTCGGACAATCCGGCCTTGGCGGTGAGGTTGATCGGCGCCGACGCCAGTGTGGTCAGCGCACGCTCGGTCAGCTCGGCGATCCGGTCCTCGGCCGCGGCCAGCGCGCCCACCGCGTCGATCACCTCGCGCAGTTCGCGCACCTGCGCATCGGTCAGGTCGGTGCCGATCGAGGAACGTAACAGGTTGGCCGCCAACGGATCCGACTTCTCGGCGAGCCGGGTTGCCTCGGCCAGCAGCACGGTGCGTTTGCCGGACCGCAGGTCGTCCCCGGACGGCTTGCCCGTTACCGCGGGGTCACCGAACACGCCGAGGACGTCGTCGCGCAGCTGAAAGGCCACCCCGAGGTCACTGCCGAATTGCTGGAAGGCAGCGGCGATGTCGGGCCGATCGGCGGCGGCGGCCGCGCCGAGCTGCAGTGGCCGCGTGACGGTGTAGCAGGCGGTCTTATAGGTGGCTACCTTCATAGCGGCGGCGACCGACTCCTCGGCTGACGCCCGCGGCGACGTCTCGGCAATGATGTCAAGGTACTGACCGCCCAGTACCTCGGTGCGGATGTGCGACCACACCCGTTCGACGCGGTCCCGGGCGTCGGGGTGCAGACGTGTGCCGGCCACGATGTCGTTGGCCCAGGCATGTGCGATGTCGCCGAGCAGGATCGCCGCCGAGATGCCGAACTGGTCCGCCGGTCCGCGCCACCGGCGTTCCCGGTGCAGGTTCGCGAAATGCACATGGGTGGTCGGCCTGCCGCGGCGGGTGGCGGATCCGTCGATGACGTCGTCGTGCACCAGAGCGAAGGCATGCAGTAATTCCAATGCGGAAAACAGCAGCAGCACATCAGGACCCGGCGGCGAACTGCTCGCGGCCTCCCAGCCCCAGTAAGCGAACACCGGACGCAACCGTTTACCGCCGGTGAGCGCGAATTCTTCGAGCCAGCCGGTCAATTCGTTGTAGTCGGCGCCGAGATAACTGGATTGGCTGCGACGGCCGCGCAAGTACTGCCGCAATTGGTCGGTCACGGCGTCGGCCACCTGGTCGGTTGTCGATGCTTCCGATGCTTTCAGGCTCAGCGCGCGCCCCTTTCTCACTCGGCATGCCTATGGCCCGACAGTGTATGCCGCGCCGATGCTGGCGGCGTGCCTCAACAGCGGTAAGCGCACGCCCCTATGCTGTCGTGGGGTCTGGAACGGTTTGCGCGGCGCAGCGCGAGTATGAGTCATCGATCGAGAATGAGGAGCCGTGTGACGCTCAACACCATCGCGCTGGAGTTGGTGCCGCCCAACGTCGAAGACGGCCGCGAGCGGGCCTTGGAAGACGCGCGCAAAGTGGTGCGGTATTCGGGGCAGTCTGGTCTGGACGGACGTATCCGGCACGTCATGATCCCGGGGATGATCGCCGAGGACGACGATCGCCCGGTGCCGATGAAGCCCAAGCTGGACGTGCTGGACTTCTGGTCGATTATCAAGCCGGAGCTTCCCGGCCTGCGCGGCTTATGCACGCAGGTCACCGCGTTCATGGACGAGTCGGACCTGGGGGAGCGGCTGCGCGCGCTGACCGATGCCGGCATGGAGGGCGTGGTGTTCGTCGGCGTGCCCCGCACCATGAACGACGGCGAAGGCTCCGGCGTGGCCCCCACCGACGCGCTGTCGATCTACCGAGACGCGGTGCCCAATCGCGGTGTGATCGTGATCCCCACCCGCGAGGGCGAACACGGCCGGCTCAATTTCAAGTGCAACCAGGGTGCGACGTACGGCATGACGCAGCTGCTGTACTCCGACGCCATCGTGGGTTTCCTGACCGATTTTGCCAAAGAGACGGACCATCGGCCCGAGATTCTGCTGTCGTTCGGCTTCGTCCCCAAGGTGGAGTCACGCGTCGGCCTGATCAACTGGCTGATCCAGGACCCCGGCAACGCGGCGGTGGCCCGCGAGCAGGAGTTCGTCCAGACGCTGGCAGCCAGCGAGCCGGCGCGCAAGCGCACGCTGCTGATCGACCTGTACAAGCGGGTCATCGATGGTGTGCTGAGTGGCCCGGCCGGTCTCGGATTTCCGCTGAGTATCCATCTTGAGGCGACGTACGGAGTTTCCGGGCCCGCCTTTGACACATTCGCCGAGATGTTGGCGTACTGGGCGCCGGGCGATTAACGCACGGTTAGCTTGAGGACTGGTCGCCCGGTGTGCTGAACCGGGGGGAACGGTCCCGGCTGACCCAGGCCAGCAGCGCGACCACGCCCGCGGCGGCGAACGAGGCGATGCCCAGCCAGATCCCGGCCCCGGTGAAGGAGCGGGTGTTGGGGTCGGTGTAGCGGGCAGTCGCAGTCATGGTGCTCACCACTCCCGGCTTGAGCTTCCACTGCACCACCTCGGGCTCGATCCGGTCGCCGTTGGTGGAGGTGATGGTTCCCGGGAATGCGACGGTCAACTGGACGTCGGCCTCGGGGTCGGTCAGTGAGGTCAGGTCGGCGCGGCCTTCCAGCATCACCAGGTTGCCGTTGCGGCGCAGCGACAGGTTCACGCCGGCGGCATCGGAGTTGAGGTGGGCCAGCTGTGGCAACTCGGCGAAGGTCAGGTCCGAGAACACCGCCTGCGACCCGACGTAGCCGTCGCTGTCGTAGTTGGACACGGCGACCTTTTGGCTGAACGGCAGGTTCGTGTCCAGCTGTGGGCCGGTGTCCTTATTGTTCTTGGGCTTGGCGGCGGCAATGATCTCCCCGGACACCAGGTCGTCGGGTGAGATGGTTATCGAGGCGCGGACCCGCAGGCACCCGGTGGCCAGCGGTACCAGCATCAGCAGCATCAAGATGGCCACCGCGCGGCGCCGGTCGTGAAGCACTCGGGGCACCCGCAAGGGTCGGGTGAATGGCGAGGGAGAGCTGACGCGCACCAGGTCATCGTGCCAGACCCGGTGCGCCGGTTCGGTGAGCCGCCCGGTTAGACCGCCGTTACAGCGGCAGCGGGCGGCCGAGGATCGCGAAGGCCCGTGGATCACCGACGAAGTGGTAGCTGCGGATGACGTCGGTGAAACCCAGCCGGCGATACAACCGCCAAGCCCGGTTGGCCTCCCCGTTGGTCTCCGGAGTGGACAGCAAGACGTTGGCTTCGCAGCGCCCGGCTAGCAACCGGCGGGCCAGCGCCTCGCCGACGCCGCGGCCCTGGGCGCGCGGATGGATGTGCAGCTCGGTCAGCTCGAAATAGCTGTTCATCAGCCGTTCGATCGCCTGCGGTGAGAAACCGCTGTGCTGCAAGCCCAGGATGACCTGCTGTTGCCACCACTGGCCGGGCGCCCCGGGGTAGCCGTAGGCGATACCGACCAGCGGCGCCTTGCTCAGCTCGGCCGCCGAGGGTTCACCGATGGCGTCGGTGTTGGGCAGCTCGACGGCGGCGGCTGCCTGCCAGCCGCTGCGTCGGGTGTGTTCGAGCCACATGGCGGCGCGCTGACTTTCGGTTCCCTTGGGATAACGCATCGCGTCGACGTAGACGCGCAGCGCGTCGCCGAGGCGGCGTTCCATGGCTTGCGGCGGCAGATCGATGAGGAATGTCGCCAATTCGCGGTGCCCTCCTCAGTCTGTCGGTCGATCGGCAGTAAACCGGTTCGCTCAGTGGTTCCAGTATCGGACGCGGTGTTCAGGCGTCGGCGAGTGGTCGATTGTGACTCGTTGCGTTGACATGACCCAGCCGGGCCATGTCGTGGCAGTGGGCGTCGGGGGATAGAATCGCCAGCGAATCAGTGGTACCACGCAGATTGACCTCGTATCATCGGAGTTAATTGCCCCGCAACGGGCGTGCGTGTGCTATCGGTTGCTATGTAAAAGTGTTTCGGCAAGGAGGGACGAATGCCACTCTCCGATCATGAGCAGCGAATGCTCGACCAGATCGAGAGCGCTCTCTATGCCGAGGATCCGAAGTTCGCATCCAGTGTTCGCGGCGGTGGTTTCCGCGCCCCGACCGCGCGCCGGCGGCTGCAGGGTACCGCGCTGTTCGTCGTCGGTTTGGCGATGCTGGTGTCCGGGGTGGCGTTCAAGGCCACGATGATCGGAACCTTCCCGATCCTGAGCGTGGTGGGATTCGTCGTCATGTTCGGCGGTGTGGTGTACGCCGTCACGGGCCGGCGGTTGGCCGGGAAGCCGGAGCGGGGGGGCGTTACGCCCATTTCACGTCCGCGTCGTTCCAAGGGCGCGGGCAGCTCGTTCACCAACCGCATGGAGGAGCGTTTCCGCCGCCGGTTCGACGAGTAGTCAAGCGGGGCAACAGATGACGGGGTAGCCGATCGGCTGCCCCGCTTTTCTGTTGGTGCGCGGTCGGCAGCCACGATCCCAGATCAAGGTGTGCCGCATCGGTCCGACAGGCCGTGCGAATCCGTCTCGTGTCTGGTTCGTAGCGCACTTGTGCCCTTCTCGCCCCACCACGCCCCACCCTGCCCCAGGGCACCGGGTTGGTGCCTCTGAACTGGGCATTTGCACCGATTTCCGGGGTGCTTAGCGGTCTCGAATTCACGGTGAACGCGGATCGAGTGGGTGAAATGCCACTCCGGGACGCGCGGAGGGGAGATTTATGGGGAGAAGTGGGGAGTTGTGGGGTATGGTGGCCGAAGTGTTTGGGTGAGAAGCAAGTTGGAGGTGCCCCAATGTTTCTCGGCACCTACACGCCCAAGCTCGACGACAAGGGGCGGCTCACGCTGCCGGCCAAGTTCCGCGACGCACTGGCAGGGGGGTTGATGGTCACCAAGAGTCAAGATCACAGCCTTGCCGTCTACCCGCGGGCAGAGTTCGAGCAGATGGCCCGCAAGGCGAGCAAGGCGCCGCGCAACAACCCGGAAGCTCGAGCGTTCATGCGCAACCTGGCCGCCGGTACCGACGAACAGCACCCCGACGGGCAAGGGCGGATCACGCTGTCGGCGGACCATCGGCGTTACGCCGGACTGTCCAAGGACTGTGTGGTGATCGGGGCAATCGAGTATCTCGAGATCTGGGATGCACAGGCCTGGCACAACTATCAGCAAATCCATGAAGAGAACTTCTCCGCGGCCAGCGATGAAGCACTCGGCGACATCTTCTGAGGTGCATGCCTGTGCACCGTGGTCTCTGCCCGAACCGACCCTGGCGTACTTCCCCAACGCCAGGTGCGTGCTTTCGGACAGAGGCCTCGGTGCACGGGCGGCACTGCAAGTAGGCCGACGCAGCCTGGGAGGACTCGCTGTGGTTGACCAGCCGGCCTCCGGCGCAAGCGATTTCGGGCATGTCCCGGTGCTGGCGCAACGCTGCTTCGAGCTGCTCGCCCCGGCGCTGACCCGCCACCACTCCGACGGTTCCGGCGCTGTCCTGGTCGACGCCACGCTCGGCGCCGGCGGGCACGCCGAACGGTTCCTCACCGAATTGCCGGGCGTGCGCCTGATCGGACTCGACCGCGACTCGACGGCCCTCGACATCGCCGCTGGCCGGTTGGCCCCATTCGCCGACCGGATCACGCTGGTGCACACCCGCTACGACGGCATCTCCGAGGCTCTGGCCGAATCCGGTTACAGCGCAGCGGAATCGGTTGACGGAGTGCTGTTCGACCTGGGCGTCTCGTCGATGCAACTCGACCGTGCCGAGCGGGGTTTCGCCTACGCCAAGGACGCACCGCTGGACATGCGGATGGATCCCACATCGCCGCTGACCGCTGCCGACATCCTCAACACGTACGACGAGGCCGAGCTGGCCCGCATCCTGCATCGCTACGGCGAGGAACGGTTCGCCCGTCGTATCGCCGCGCAAATCGTGCGTCGACGCGCCCGCGCCCCGTTCACCACAACAGCCGAGCTGGTTGCCCTGCTCTACGAGGCGATTCCGGCGCCGGCGCGGCGCACCGGCGGTCACCCGGCCAAGCGCACCTTCCAGGCGCTGCGCATCGCGGTCAACGACGAGCTCGACTCGTTGCGCAGTGCGGTTCCGGCGGCGCTGGACGCGCTGAGGGTGGACGGACGCATCGTCGTGCTGGCCTACCAATCGCTGGAGGACCGGATCGTCAAGCGCACGTTCGCCGACGCGACCGCCTCCCGCACACCTCCGGGACTCCCCGTCGAGCTTCCCGGCCACGAACCGCGGTTCCGATCGTTGACGCACGGCGCAGAACGGCCCGACGCGACCGAAATGGAACACAATCCGCGCAGCACCCCGGTGCGGCTGCGGGCACTGCAACGAGTGGACCACGCGAGGGGGAAGGCACGGCCATGAGCAGACAGCGCGAGGCGACCAAGCGCCGCGACAGCGAGCGTCGCGGCCGGCGTGCCGGCAGTTCCACCGCGGCGGACCCGTCTGCGCGGCGCGGTCGGTCCCGCACCCCGGCGGCGCCCAACCGTGAGCCTCGGATGCCCAGGTCGGGACCCCAGACCTCGCCGATCACCCGGCCGGTGGACCGGCCGGCCCGGCCGAAGAACACCAGCCAGGCCAAGGCGCGGGCGAAGGCGCGGAAAGCCAAGGCGCCAAAGGTTGTTCGGCCCAAGTTGACCGAACGGCTGGCCGCGCGGCTGGCCGAGGTCGACCTGCGGCCGCACGCCCTGATCAGCAGAGTCCCGTTCGTCGTCTTGATCATCGGTTCGCTGGGCATGGGCCTTGGTCTGACGCTCTGGCTGTCCACCGACGCCGCGGAGCGCTCCTATCAGCTCAGCGACGCTCGCGAGCGAACCCGGATGCTGCAACAGCAGAAGGAATCGCTGGAGCGTGACGTGCGAGACGCGGAGTCGGCGCCGGCGCTGTCGGAGGCGGCGCGCAAGCAGGGCATGATTCCCAGCCGCGACACCGCACATCTGGTTCAGGCCCCCGACGGCAACTGGGTGGTGGTCGGTACGCCCAAGCCGGCGGAGGGGGTGCCGCCGCCCCCGCTGAACGTCAAGCTGCCGGAGGAGACGCCGCAGCCGCCGAAGCCGCAGGCCCCGCCGCCGGAGGTTGCGGTGCGGGTGCCGGGTGGCAACGATCCGGCCGCCCCGCCCCGGATGGGGCCGCAGGTGCTGCTGCGCGGGCCGGACGGCGCGTCGACACTGCAAGGCCAGCTTCCCGTAGTTCCGGGCCAGGCGCCCGCGGTGCCGGGTCAGGTGCCCGCAGTTCCCGGCCAGGTGCCGGCGCCGCCGGGACAGACGCCTGGCGCCCAGGTGCCGGGACAGACGCCTGGCGCGCTGCCTACCGTGCCGGGACAGATGCCTAGTGCCCAGGCGCCGGAACAGACGCCTGGCACGCTACCCACCGTGCCCGGACAGACACCTGGCGCGCTGCCCGCCCAGACCCCGGCGCCCAACTCGGTGCATGCTGGGCTGCTGCCGGCCCCCGTGGCCACGGCCCCGGTTCCAGCACAGCCGATAGCACCCGCCCCGGTCCCTGCACCGGCGCCGACCCCAGCCCCTTCGCCGCCCCTGTTGGTGCTGACGCCGCCCGCCCCGGCGCTGCCAGCACCCACACCCGCCAACCCTGAACAACCCGCTCCGGTCGCGCCCGGAGCAGCACGATGAGCCGCGGCGACCCCCGACGCGCGGAACGGGGTTCGCGGCAGCCGCACGAGGCAAAGAAGGCCCGCCAAACCTCCCGGGCCCGACAGGGTGACCGCGCAGAGATCAGGGAACCCCGACGCTTCCGGAAAGCCAAAAAAGCTAAGGAAGCCAGGCCCATACCGCCTCCGGGCGGAGGCCGCTCGACGAAGTTGCGGCGTACCCGCCAGGCGGTCCAGGTGGCTAACCGGGGCGGTTCGTTCGTCTTCCGGCACCGGACCGGCAACATCATCATCGCCGTGTTGATGGTGGTCGCCATCAGCCAGCTGTTCTACCTGCAGGTGTCCAACGCCTCCCAGCTCAACGCCCAGGCGGCAGGTCAGCTCAAGGTAACCGACATCGAACGCGCGGTCCGCGGCTCCATCATCGACCGCCACAACGACCGCCTCGCCTTCACCATCGAGGCGCGTGCACTGACTTTCCAGCCCAAGCGGGTCCGTCAGCAGCTGGAGGAGGCGAAGAAGAAGGCGTCGCAGGCACCCGACCCGCAGGAGCGGCTCAACGCCATCGCCAAGGAAATCGCCGGCAAGCTGAACAACAAGCCGGACGCACCGACCCTGCTTAAGAAGCTGCAGAGCAACGAGTCGTTCGTATACCTGGCCCGGGCCGTCGACCCCGCCATTGCGAACGCAATCTCCGCCAAGTACCCGGAGGTCGGCTCCGAGCGCCAAGACCTGCGTCAATACCCCGGTGGCTCGCTGGCGGCCAACATCGTCGGCGGCATCGACTGGGACGGACACGGTCTGCTCGGCCTGGAAGACGCCCTGGACGCCATGCTCGCCGGAACCGACGGCTCGGTCACCTACGACCGCGGCTCCGACGGCGTCGTCATCCCCGGCAGCTACCGCAACCGACACCGGGCGGTCTACGGGTCGACCGTCCAGCTGACCCTCGACGACGATATCCAGTTCTACGTCCAGCAGCAGGTGCAGCAGGCTAAAGACCTGTCCGGCGCCCACACCGTCTCGGCCGTCGTGCTCGACGCCCACACCGGCGAGGTGCTGGCCATGGCCAACGACAACACCTTCGACCCGTCGCAGGACATCGGACGTCAAGCCGACCGGCAACTCGGCAACCTGCCGGTGTCCTCGCCCTTCGAGCCAGGCTCGGTGAACAAGATCATCACTGCGTCCTCGGTCATCGAATACGGCCTGTCCAACCCCGACGAGGTGCTACAGGTACCCGGTTCGATCAACATGGGCGGGGTCAACGTGCACGACGCCTGGGATCACGGCGTGATGCCCTACACCACGACCGGTGTGTTCGGGAAGTCGTCCAACGTCGGCACCCTGATGCTCGCCCAGCGGGTCGGGCCCGAACGTTTCTACGACATGGTCCGCAAGTTCGGGCTGGGGCAGCGCACCGGCGTAGGGCTTCCCGGTGAGAGCGCTGGGCTGGTGCCGCCCATCGATCAGTGGTCGGGCAGCACGTTCTCCAACCTGCCGATCGGCCAAGGCCTTTCGATGACGCTGCTGCAGATGACCGGGATGTACCAGGCGATCGCCAACGACGGCGTGCGAATCCCACCGCGCATCCTGAAGGCCACCATCGCACCCGACGGCACCCGCACTGAGGAGCCGCGTCCGGAGGGGGTGCGGGTGGTCTCGGCGCAGACGGCCCAGACCGTGCGGCAGATGCTGCGCGCCGTCGTCCAGCACGATCCGATGGGCTACCAGCAGGGCACCGGGCCGGCCGCCGCGGTACCCGGCTACCAGATGGCCGGGAAGACCGGCACCGCGCAGCAGATCAACCCGGGCTGTGGGTGCTACTTCGAGGACGTTTATTGGATCACCTTCGCCGGCATGGCCACCGTCGACAACCCGCGCTACGTCATCGGCATCATGATGGACAACCCCCACAGCAACGCCGACGGCACACCGGGACACTCGGCCGCGCCGCTGTTCCACAACATCGCCGGCTGGCTCATGCAACGGGAGAACGTGCCGCTGTCGCCCGACCCCGGGCCGCCGCTCACTCTGCAGGCGATGTAGCGATCCACGCCGCCCCCTTCTTCGACCGACCTGCAGAGCGAAGACCAAACCAACGGCTTTATGGAGCGGTCCCAGCTTCGCGTCGCTGAACCGCCGGATTGGTAGTAGGTAGGGTGTCATCGCTGGTCGTGGCTTACGGAGGTGAACACAGGTGCCTACTGCGCGGCGTCCCAGCGCCGTCGCCGGAGCGCGGTTGCCGGCGCTGGCGACGCAGATCGGGGCGGTATTGGCCGATGGCGCGGCCGTCGTCCCGGATGTGCCGATTGCCGGCGTGACCCTGCGCGCCCAGGACGTGTGCCCGGGCGACCTGTTCGCAGCGCTGCCCGGCTCCACTACGCACGGTGCCCGATACGCAGGCCAGGCACTCGAGCGTGGTGCCGCCGCGGTGCTCACCGATGCCGCCGGGGCCGCCGAACTGGCTAACGCCACCGTGCCGATACTGGTGCATCCCGTGCCGCGCAGCGTGCTCGGCGACCTCGCCGCCACCGTGTACGGACGACCGTCCGACCAGGTGACGGTCATCGGCATCACCGGCACGTCGGGCAAGACGACCACCACCTACCTGGTTGAGGCCGGTCTGCGGGCCGCCGGCCGGGTCGCCGGGCTGATCGGCACCATCGGTATCCGCATCGACGGCGTCGACGTCCCCAGTGCGCTGACCACGCCGGAGGCGCCGGCACTGCAGGCGCTGTTTGCCGCCATGGCCGAAGGCGGTGTCGACACCGTGGTGATGGAGGTGTCTAGTCACGCGCTGACCCTGGGTCGGGTGGACGGCACCGAATTCTCCGTCGGTGCCTTCACCAACCTCTCGCGCGACCACCTCGACTTCCATCCGACTATGCAGGACTACTTCGAGGCTAAGGCGTTGCTGTTCGATCCGGCCTCCGCGTTGCGCGCCCGCCGCGTCGTTGTGTGCGTCGACGACGACGCCGGCCGCACCATGGCCGCACTGGCTGGCGACGCGATCACCGTGAGCGTCGCTGACCAGCCGGCGCACTGGCGCGCCATCGACATCTCCCCGCACGGGCCGGCCGGACAGGAATTCACCGCCATTGACCCCGCCGGTGTGCACCACCGGGTGGGGATCGATCTGCCGGGTCACTACAACATCTCGAATTGCCTTCTTGCGCTGGCGATTCTGGATCTAGTAGGGGTTTCCCCGGAGCAGGCTTCGCCGGGGCTGCGGGAGATCCGGGTGCCGGGTCGGCTGGAACGAGTCGACCGCGGCCAGGACTTTCTGGCGCTGGTCGACTATGCCCACAAACCCGGCGCGCTGCGCGCGGTGCTGAGCACGCTGCTGCGCCCGGATCGCCGGCTGGCGGTGGTGTTCGGCGCCGGTGGCGACCGCGACCCGGGCAAGCGTGCCCCGATGGGCGGTATCGCTGCCGAACTGGCCGACCTTGTTGTCATCACCGACGACAACCCGCGTAGCGAAGATCCCGCGGTCATCCGGCACGAGATCCTTTCCGGTGCAGTTCAAGTCGGCAGGCACGCCGAGGTGGTCGAGATCGCCGATCGGCGCGAGGCCATCCGGCGTGCGGTGGCCTGGGCCGGCCCGGGCGACGTGGTGCTGATTGCCGGGAAGGGCCACGAGACCGGCCAGCGCGGGGCCACCGAAATCCGCCCCTTCGACGACCGGGTCGAACTCGCCCGCGCGCTGGAGGACCGGGCGTGATCGACCTGACCGTCGCCGCGATCGCCGAGATCGTCGGCGGCACGCTGGCCGACATCTCGGCGGAACAAGCCGCGACCACACGCGTGACCGGCACCGTCGAATTCGACTCGCGCGCCGTCGGGCCGGGTGGATTGTTCCTCGCGCTGCCGGGTGCGCACGCGGACGGGCACGACCACGCCGCGGCGGCCGTGGCCGCGGGCGCGGCGGTAGTGCTGGCCGCCCGCCCGGTTGGGGTGCCCGCCATCGTCGTCGAACCGGTCACCGCGCAAGACGGCCGGGCTGGGGTGCTCGAGCACGACACCGACGGTTCCGGTGCCGCGGTGCTGGCCGCGCTGGCCAAACTGGCCGGTACGGTGGCAGCCGAATTGGTGTCGGGCGGCCTGCGGATCATCGGGATCACCGGATCTTCGGGCAAGACGTCTACCAAGGACCTGGTGGCCGCGGTCTTGACGCCGCTGGGGGAGGTGGTCGCTCCGCCCGGCTCGTTCAACAATGAACTCGGCCACCCCTGGACCGTGCTGCGCGCAACCCGCGACACTGATTTCCTGGTGCTGGAGATGTCGGCGCGCCATCCCGGCAATATCGCGGCGCTGGCTCGCATTGCGCCGCCCTCGATCGGGGTCGTCCTTAACGTCGGCACCGCGCACCTTGGCGAGTTCGGTTCCCAACAAGTAATAGCGCAGACCAAATCCGAATTGCCGCAAGCGGTTCCGTCATCCGGGGTGGTCATCCTCAACGCCGACGACCCGCTGGTCGCCGCGATGGCGGAGGTTACCGCCGCCCGCGTGGTCCGGGTCGGCCGCGGCGACGCCGCCGACGTCTGGGCCGGCCCGGTAACCCTGGACGACCGGGCGCGGCCGAAATTTACCCTGTACGCCGGGGCTGTGCAGGCCGAGGTTCAGCTGGCCGTGTCCGGCGACCACCAGGTGAGCAACGCGCTGTGCGCCGCGGCCGTCGCGCTGGAGTGCGGCGCCGACGTCCAGCAGGTGGCGACCGCGCTCGCCGCGGCCGGGCCGGTGTCGCGGCACCGGATGCAGGTGAGCAGTCGCGCCGACGGGGTGACGGTGATCGACGACGCCTACAACGCGAATCCCGATTCGATGCGCGCCGGCCTGCAGGCGCTGGCTTGGATGGCGCATGGCGGGGAGGATCGCCGCGGCACTTCACGCCGCAGTTGGGCGGTGCTGGGAGAGATGGCCGAACTCGGCGCGGACGCGATAACCGAGCATGATCGCATCGGCCGGCTCGCGGTGCGATTAGATGTGTCTCGACTCGTTGTCGTGGGAACTGGGAGGTCGATGAGCGCCATGCACCACGGAGCGGTCATGGAGGGCTCATGGGGGTCGGAGGTAATCAGCGTGGCTAACCGGGAGGACGCCCTGGAACTCTTGCGTGCCGAGCTGCAACCCGGGGATGTGGTGCTGGTCAAGGCGTCCAATTCGGCCGGACTGGGTGTGTTGGCCGACACGCTTGTCGCCGAGGGCGGGAGCGCACCCCGGTGAGGCAGATCCTGATCGCCGTCGCGATCGCGGTGGCCGTATCCATCCTGCTGACCCCGGCGCTGATCCGCCTGTTCACCAGGCAGGGATTCGGTCACCAGATCCGCGAGGACGGCCCACCGAGCCACCACACCAAGCGCGGCACGCCGTCGATGGGTGGAGTGGCGATACTGGCCGGCATCTGGGCCGGCTATCTGGGCACTCATCTGCTCGGCTTGTTCTTCGACGGCGAGGGCATAACCGCGTCCGGATTGCTGGTCCTGGGTCTGGCCACCGCGCTGGGCGGTGTCGGGTTCCTCGACGACCTGATCAAAATCCGCCGGTCGCGCAACCTGGGGCTGAACAAGACAGCGAAGACGGTCGGGCAGATCACCAGCGCCGTGCTGTTCGCGGTGCTGGTGCTGCAATTCCGCAATCCCGCCGGGTTGACCCCGGCCAGCGCGGACCTGTCCTACGTGCGGGAGATCGCCACCGTCACTTTCGCCCCGGCCCTATTTGTGCTGTTCTGCGTGGTGGTGGTCAGCGCCTGGTCCAACGCCGTCAACTTCACCGACGGGCTGGACGGGCTGGCGGCCGGCTGCATGGCGATGGTCACCGGTGCCTACGTGTTGATTACCTTCTGGCAGTACCGCAATGCCTGTGTCACCGCGCCGGGGCTGGGCTGCTACAACGTGCGCGACCCACTGGACCTTGCGATCATCGCCGCCGCTACTGCCGGGGCCTGTATCGGGTTCCTCTGGTGGAATGCCGCGCCGGCCAAGATCTTCATGGGCGACACCGGGTCGCTGGCGCTGGGCGGCATCATCGCGGGACTGTCTGTCACCAGCCGCACCGAGGTGCTGGCGGTCGTCCTGGGGTCGCTGTTCGTCGCCGAGGTCACCTCGGTGGTGCTGCAGATCCTGGCATTCCGGACCACCGGGCGACGGGTGTTCCGGATGGCGCCGTTCCATCATCACTTCGAGCTGGTGGGTTGGGCCGAGACCACGGTGATCATCCGGTTCTGGCTGCTCACCGCGATTACCTGCGGCCTGGGCGTGGCCCTGTTCTACGGTGAGTGGCTGTCCACGATCGGCGCCTGAGGTGCTGGACCCACTGACACCCGGTGCGCCCGTTCTGATTGCCGGTGCGCGGGTGACTGGCCGTGCCGTCCTGGCCGCGTTGACCCGGTTCGGCGCCATCTCCACCCTGTGTGACGACGACCCCGCGATGCTGGCCGGGTTCCCGGGTGTTTCGACAGTGGACCCGTCGACTGCGATCCAGCGAATCGGGCAATTTGCGCTGGTGGTGACCAGTCCGGGGTTTCAGCCGAGCACGCCGGTGCTGGCCGCCGCGGCGGCCGCGGGCGTGCCCATCTGGGGCGACGTGGAGCTGGCCTGGCGCCTGGACGCGGCCGGCCACTACGGGCCGCCGCGGCGCTGGCTGGTGGTGACCGGCACCAACGGCAAAACGACCACCACCTCGATGCTGCACGACATGTTGATCGCCGGGGGGCTGCGCAGCGCGCTGTGCGGCAACATCGGCGATCCCGTGCTCGATGTGCTCGAGACGCCGTCCGACGTGCTGGCTGTGGAATTGTCCAGTTTCCAGCTGTTCTGGGCACCGTCATTGCGGCCCGAGGCCGGTGCGGTGATCAACATCGCCGAAGACCACCTGGACTGGCACGGCACGATGGCCGACTACACCGCGGCCAAGGCGCGGGTGCTCACCGGGCGGGTGGCCGTCGTCGGGCTCGACGACGCCCGCGCGGCGGCGCTGCGTAACAGCGTGCCCGCGCCGGTTCGGGTCGGCTTTCGGCTCGGCGAACCGGCAGCTGGGGAACTCGGCGTGCGGGACGGATTGCTGGTAGACCGCGCGTTCGCCGATGATTTGCCGCTGCTGCCGGTGTCCTCGATACGGGTGCCCGGGCCGGTGGGCATGCTCGACGCGTTAGCGGCTGCCGCGCTGGCGCGCGCCGTCGATGTGCCCGCGGCGGCGATCGCGGCGGCGATCGAATCTTTCCGTCCGGGCCGGCATCGCTCCGAAGTTGTCGCCGTCGCCGACGGCATCACCTACGTGGACGACTCCAAGGCCACGAACCCGCACGCGGCGGAAGCGTCCGTGCTGGCATACCCGCGGGTGGTGTGGCTGGCCGGCGGCCTGCTCAAAGGCGCCTCTGTGGATGCCGAAGTGGCTCGCATCGCGTCACGACTGGTCGGCGCGGTGCTGTTCGGTCGTGATCGTGCCGAGGTTGCCGAGGCGTTATCGCGACACGCGCCCAATGTCCCCGTCGTACACGTCGTTACAGGCGAGGATGTTGTGATGCATGAGACTACTGGGGTTTCTGTTACCAGAGTGAAACTTGTGGAGCACTCCGACGACGCCATCGGTGCGCGCGTAATGACCGCGGCGGTGACCTCGGCCCGCGATCTCGCCAAACCTGGCGATACTGTGCTGCTGGCCCCGGCCGGCGCGTCGTTCGACCAATTCTCCGGCTACGCGGCGCGCGGCGACGCCTTCGCTGCCGCCGTTCACGCCTCGGTCCGGTAGGCGGGATGGGAATCGCGCTGACCCGGCTGTGGGGTCGGGGCAGGGGCTCCGCGGAGACCGCCAGCCTCGACGACCCCCAAGACACCGACGACGCCGACGCGACAGCACCGGAAACCGACCCCTCCAAGGCACCTAGGGCGAGCGCAGCGGGCAGACCCAAAACCGATCCGTCCGGTCCGCGCAGCCGCTTCGGCGCCTGGCTGGGCCGGCCGATGACCTCGTTTCACCTGATCATCGCGGTCACCGCGCTACTCACGTCGCTCGGTCTCATCATGGTTCTCTCGGCGTCGGGCGTGCACTCATACGGCAACGACGGATCGGCGTGGGTGATCTTCGGCAAGCAGGTGCTGTGGACCATCGTGGGGCTCATCGCCTGCTATGCCGGACTGCGGATGTCGGTGCGGTTCATCCGGCGGATCGCGTTCATGAGTTACGCGGTTACCTGCGTGCTACTGGTGCTGGTCCTCATTCCCGGAATCGGCAACTTGGCTAACGGATCCCGTAAATGGTTTGTGGTCGCAGGATTCTCGATGCAGCCCTCGGAGCTGTCCAAGATCGCCTTCGCCATCTGGGGGGCACACCTGCTGGCGGCCCGGCGCGGCGAGCGGGCCTCGCTGCGCGAGATGCTCGTTCCGCTCGTGCCGGCCGCGCTGATCTCACTGGGCCTGATCATGGCGCAGCCCGACCTCGGGCAGACCGTGTCGTTCGGCATCATCTTGCTGGGCCTGCTGTGGTACTCGGGCCTGGACCTGCGGTTGTTTGTCAGCTCCCTGGGCATGGTGGTGGCGGCCGGCGCGGTCTTGGCCATGTCGGCCGGGTATCGCTCCGACCGGGTGCGATCCTGGCTAGACCCCGAGAACGACCCGATGGACACCGGTTACCAGGCCCGCCAGGCGAAATATGCCCTGGCGCACGGCGGCATCTTTGGCGACGGGTTGGGCCAGGGCGTAGCCAAGTGGAACTATCTGCCTAACGCCCACAACGACTTCATCTTCGCAATCGTCGGTGAGGAACTCGGCCTGATCGGGGCGGTTGGCCTGCTCGGGCTGTTCGGGCTCTTCGCTTACACCGGGATGCGGATAGCCCGCCGCTCGGCCGATCCGTTCCTGCGGCTGCTGACTGCCACTACGACACTGTGGGTGCTGGGTCAGGCGTTCATCAATATCGGCTACGTGATCGGCCTGCTGCCGGTCACCGGATTGCAGCTACCATTGATATCTGCTGGTGGAACATCAACGGCTGCAACCCTTTTCATGATCGGGATTATGGCCAACGCGGCGCGCAACGAGCCCGAGGCCGTCGCCGCGCTGCGCGCGGGGCGCGACGACAAGGTCAATCGTTTCCTGCGGTTACCGGTGCCCGAACCCTACGTCCCGCCCCGCCTCGAGTCGTTCCGCGACCGCAAGGGGGCGCAACGGGCCAAACCGGCCAAGCAGCCCGCCCGCCCGGCGCCGCGGCGTGCCCCCCGCCCGGCGCCCGAGGCGCAACCCCGCACCGCGGAACGGTCCGCTCGCCGATCTGCGGGCACCGGCCACGCACGGGCCAGGCATCATGGATCTGGCCAGCGGTACGCCGGCCAGCGTCAGACACGGCGCGCTCGCGCATTGGAAGGTCAGCGTTACGGGTGAACGACAAGGTCAATGAGTCAGCCGGCGGGTTGGGGGCACATCCCTCGCCCGCCGGTCCCGCGTCGTCGTCCTTTGGGGTTTCCGGGTCCTCGGGGACGTTGTCGGTAGTTCTGGCCGGTGGTGGCACCGCCGGGCACGTGGAACCCGCGATGGCCGTTGCTGACGCACTGATCGCCCTGGACGCGTCGATCCGGATCACGGCGCTAGGCACCGCGCGCGGCTTAGAGACCCGGTTGGTGCCCGAGCGCGGCTATCACCTCGAGCTGATCACCCCAGTCCCGCTACCGCGCAAACCGAGCGGCGACCTGGCCCGGCTGCCACCGCGCGTTTGGCGCGCAGTGCGCGAGACCCGGGCCGTACTCGAGGCCGTCCGCGCCGACGTGGTGATCGGCTTCGGCGGCTATGTCGCGCTTCCGGCCTACCTCGCCGCCCGCGGGCGGCCGGGACGTCGCCGGATACCGGTGGTGATCCACGAAGCCAACGCCAGGGCAGGGCTGGCCAACCGGGTGGGTGCGCGCTCGGCCGATCGCATCCTGTCCGCGGTACCGCACTCCGGTCTGCGGCGCGCCGAGGTGGTGGGAGTGCCAGTGCGGGCGGCGATTACCGCGCTGGACCGCACCGCGTTGCGCGCCCAAGCGCGGGCGCACTTCGGATTCGCCGACAACGCGCGCGTGCTGCTGGTGTTCGGCGGCTCGCAGGGCGCGGTGTCGCTCAACCGCGCGGTGTCGGCGGCTGCCGCCGAGTTGGCCGCCGCTGGAATCTCGGTGCTGCACGCGCACGGCCCGAAGAACAGCCTGGACCTGCGCGCGCCCAACCCCGGCGATCCGCCCTACGTCGCGGTGCCCTACCTGGATCGGATGGATCTGGCGTACGCCGCCGCCGATCTGGCGATCTGCCGTTCGGGGGCGATGACAGTCGCCGAAGTGTCGGCCGTGGGCCTGCCGGCCATCTATGTACCACTGCCGATCGGCAACGGTGAGCAGCGGCTCAACGCGCTGCCGGTGGTCGACGCCGGCGGCGGCCTGATCGTCACCGACGCTGCCCTGACACCGGAACTGGTGGCCCGGGAGGTTGCCGGGTTGCTTACCGACCCTGCCCGGTTGGCGGCGATGACCGCGGCAGCCGCGCAGGTCGGACACCGCGACGCGGCCCGTCAGGTGGCGCAGGCAGCGGTCGACCTCGCACTTCGGGCGGGCCGACGATGACCGCCGGGCAGCTGCCGCCCGAGCTGGCGCGGGTGCACATGGTCGGCATCGGCGGTGCCGGGATGTCGGGCATCGCGCGCATCCTGCTGGACCGCGGCGGGCAGGTGTCGGGCTCGGACGCTAAGGAGTCGCGCGGCCTGCATGCGCTGCGGGCCCGCGGCGCGAAGATCCGGATCGGTCACGATGCGTCGTCGCTGGATCTGCTGGATGGTGGCGTGACGGCCGTCATCACCACCCACGCGGCGATCCCGAAGACCAACCCCGAGCTGGTCGAAGCCCGGCGCCGCGGCATCCCGGTGCTCTTGCGCCCGGTGGTACTGGCCAAGCTGATGACCGGACGCACCACGTTGATGGTCACCGGCACCCACGGCAAAACGACGACCACGTCGATGTTGATCGTGGTGCTGCAGCACTGCGGCCGTGACCCGTCCTTCGCGGTCGGCGGCGAGCTGGGCGAGGCCGGCACCAACGCGCACCACGGCAGCGGGGATTTCTTCGTAGCGGAAGCCGACGAAAGCGATGGCACCCTGCTGGAGTACACGCCTAACGTCGCCGTGGTCACCAACATCGAATCTGATCATTTGGACTTCTACGGCAGCACCGAGGCGTATGTCGGGGTGTTCGACTCCTTCGTGGAGCGGCTGGCGCCCGGCGGAGCGCTGGTGGTCTGCACCGACGACCCGGGGGCGGCGGCCCTGGCCGAGCGCAGTGCCGAGCTGGGCATCCGGGTGCTGCGGTTCGGCTCGGCCGGTCCCGACCTGGCCGCGGCGTTGGTGTCGTGGGAGCAATCGGGCACCGAGGCTGTCGCGCACATCCAATTGTCGCCCGACCTGGACCCAGCGGCCCAGCAGCGCGTGATGCGGTTGTCGGTGCCGGGCCGCCACATGGCACTCAATGCGCTGGGTGCGTTGCTCGCCGCGGTCGAGGTGGGCGCGTCGGTCGACGAGGTGCTCGACGGGCTGGCCGGTTTCGAGGGTGTGCGCCGCCGGTTCGAGCTGGTTGGCAGTGCCGATTCGGTGCGGGTGTATGACGACTATGCCCACCATCCGACGGAGATCTCGGCGACGCTGGCGGCGGTGCGGTCAGTGGTCAAACAAAGTGGGAGCGGGCGTTCAGTAGTCGTGTTTCAGCCCCATTTGTATTCGCGCACAAAGGCTTTTGCTCGTGAATTCGGGCGCGCGCTGGATGGCGCGGACCAGGTATTCGTGCTCGATGTCTATGGGGCGCGGGAGCAACCGCTGGCCGGTGTGAGCGGCGCCAGCGTCGCCGAGCACGTCAGCGTGCCGGTGCACTACCTGCCGGATTTCTCGGCTGTCGCCCAGCAGGTGGCCGCCGCGGCAGGCCCCGGCGACGTCATCGTCACCATGGGCGCCGGCGACGTGACCATGCTCGGACCCGAGATCGTCACCGCGCTGCGGGCGCGATCCAACCGCAGCGCGCCCGGCCATCCCGAGGTGTTGCAGTGAGCGAGCCCGACGAGGGCCACCCCGCCGAGCCGGCGGACCACGCAGAATCCGCCGATCCGGCCGCGGCGGCCACCGAACCGATCGCCACTGCACCCACCGAAGGCGCGCCGCCAGAGCCCGAAGAAGAGGATTTCGAGGGCCCCCGCCGGCGCGCCCGTCGGGAACGCGCCGAGCGCCGCGCGGCTCAGGCTCGCGCCATGGCGATCGAGCATGCCCGCCGCGAAGCCAAACGCCAGGCCCGCGGCGCTGTGCTGCCCGAGCCCAAACCTGTTGGGCGAGGCGTGGTTCGGGGCCTCAAGATGCTGCTTGCCACCGTGGCGCTGGTGGTGATCGGAATCGGTCTGGGGCTGGTCCTGTACTTCACGCCGGCGATGTCTGCCCGCACCATCGTGGTCACCGGGACCGGTTCGGTGACCCGGGAGGACGTTCTGGACGCCGCGCAGGTGCGGATTGGGACGCCGCTGCTGCAGATCAACACCAACCAGGTCGCTGACCGGGTGGCCGCTATCCGCCGGGTTGCCAGCGCTCGGGTGCAGCGCGAGTATCCGTCTGCCCTGCGCATCACCATCGTCGAACGGGTTCCCGTGGTGGTGAAGGATTTTCCGGACGGCCCGCACCTGTTCGACCGGGACGGCGTCGATTTCGCGACGGGCCCGCCGCCGCCGGCGCTGCCGTATATAGAGGTCGACAATCCCGGGCCGACCGATCCGGCCACGCTGGCCGCACTCAAGGTGTTGCTGGCGCTGCGGCCCGAGGTTGCCAGCCAGGTGGGGCGCATCGCGGCGCCTTCGGTGTCCTCGATCACGCTCACGCTGTCCGACGGGCGGGTGGTGATCTGGGGGACCACCGACCGCGCCGACGAGAAAGCCGAGAAGTTGGGTGCGCTGCTCACCCAACCCGGGCGCACCTACGACGTGTCCAGTCCGGACCTGCCGACGGTCAAGTGACACCATGCTTTTCGCCGAACTTAGCGTTAGGGTGGCGGCCGGTGTCGAGCGTCACGTCAGTTCGCCGCCTGACGGCAGAAACGGTTGGCCGACGAGAAAATTCACGCGCGGCGCGTCGGCGCGCCTGCACGGTTAGTGCCCCTCGTACCCATACCGTTCTGGTTACGCGGAACTACTTGACATAACTCTAACTCTATGGTTGAGGTTGAGGGTTTTGCAAGCAGACACACCGCAAAGAGACCCAGGGGAACTTGAGCCCATCAGGGAGGAAGACGAATGATGACCCCCCCACATAACTATCTGGCCGTCATCAAGGTCGTGGGCATTGGTGGTGGCGGCGTCAACGCCGTCAACCGGATGATCGAACAGGGCCTCAAGGGCGTGGAGTTCATCGCGATCAACACCGATGCGCAGGCTTTGCTGATGAGCGACGCCGACGTCAAGCTCGACGTCGGCCGCGACTCCACGCGCGGACTGGGTGCCGGCGCCGACCCCGAGGTCGGCAAGAAGGCCGCCGAGGATGCCAAGGAGGAGATCGAGGAGCTGCTGCGCGGCGCCGACATGGTGTTCGTCACCGCCGGCGAGGGCGGCGGCACCGGCACCGGCGGCGCTCCTGTCGTGGCCAACATCGCACGCAAACTCGGCGCGTTGACCGTCGGCGTCGTCACGCGTCCGTTCTCCTTCGAAGGCAAGCGGCGCAGCAACCAGGCCGAGAACGGTATCGCGGCACTGCGGGAAAGCTGCGACACGCTGATCGTGATCCCCAACGACCGGCTGCTGCAGATGGGCGACGCCGCGGTGTCGCTGATGGATGCATTCCGCAGCGCGGACGAGGTGCTGCTCAACGGTGTCCAGGGCATCACCGACCTGATCACCACCCCGGGCCTGATCAACGTCGACTTTGCCGACGTCAAGGGCATCATGTCGGGCGCGGGTACCGCGCTGATGGGCATTGGCTCGGCGCGCGGCGAGGGTCGTTCGCTCAAGGCGGCCGAGATCGCCATCAACTCCCCGCTGCTGGAAGCCTCGATGGAGGGCGCGCAGGGTGTGCTGATGTCTATCGCGGGCGGCAGTGACCTGGGTCTGTTCGAGATCAACGAGGCAGCCTCGCTGGTGCAGGACGCCGCCCATCAAGACGCCAACATCATCTTCGGTACCGTGATCGACGACTCACTCGGGGACGAGGTGAGGGTCACTGTGATCGCGGCCGGATTCGACGCCGGCCCCGGCCGAAAACCGGTCACCGGCACCGAAACTGGTGGCGCTCACCGCATCGAGACGGCCAAGGCCGGCAAGCTCACCTCCACGTTGTTCGAGCCGGTCGACGCCGTCAGCGTCCCGGTGCACACCAATGGGGCGACCTTGAGTATCGGCGGCGATGACGATGACGTCGACGTGCCGCCATTCATGCGCCGCTGAGGGTCTCGATTTGCTTGCCAGTCCGCGACAAACCGGCCGCGGCCGGACGTCACTGCCCACGGGCCGGCATGCACGTCCGGATACTGGCGGGGTGAGTGTTCGCATCCGCAGGGTGACCACCACCCGGGCGGGCGGTGTGTCCAAACCGCCGTTCGACAGCTTCAATCTCGGCGACCACGTCGGGGACGACGCGGCTGCGGTTGCGGCCAACCGTGCCCGGCTGGCCGCGGCCATCGGCTTGCCAGACCAGCGGCTGGTTTGGATGAACCAGGTGCACGGTGTCCGCGTCGAGGCGGTCGACGGGCCGCGGGACACCGCTGTCGAAGACGCCGACGGCGTGGTGACCGCTATGCCGGGCCTGGCGCTGGTGGTGCTGACCGCCGACTGCGTGCCAGTGTTGCTGGCCGACGCACGGGCCGGCGTGGTCGGCGCGGTCCACGCCGGTCGGGTCGGTGCCCAGCACGGGGTGGTGGCGCGCGCTGTCGAGGCGATGCAGGGCCTGGGCGCACACCCCGGTGACGTTTCCGCGCTGTTGGGCCCGGCTGCTAGCGGTGCTCGCTACGAAGTGCCGGCCGCGATGGCCGACGAGGTGGAAGCGACGCTGCCCGGCAGCCGCACAACCACCGCCGCGGGTACTCCCGGACTCGACCTGCGGGCCGGAATTGCTTGCCAGCTTCGCGAATTGGGCGTCACCTCTATCGAGGTCGATCCCCGATGCACCATTGCCGATCAAACGCTGTTCAGCCACCGGCGCGGCGCGCCTACCGGTCGGCTGGCCTCGTTGGTGTGGATGGAATGACCGCGATGGCAGTGGATGCCCCCGGGTGGGGAGATAGCGGCGACCGGCAGACCGAGTTGACGCGGGCATTAGCCGCCGTGCGGTCGCGGCTCGCGGCGGCGGCCGCGGCAGCCGGCCGCAATGTGGGAGAAATCGAGCTGCTGCCGATCACCAAATTCTTCCCAGCCAGCGATGTGGCGATTCTGTCCCGGCTGGGTTGTCGGGCCGTGGGGGAGTCGCGGGATCAGGAAGCCGTGGCGAAGATCACCGAAGTGACGCGGTTACTGGCCGCGGCCGCGCACGACGGCCGCCCGCGGGACCTGCAGTGGCACATGGTTGGCCAGATCCAGCGTAAGAAAGCCCGATCGGTGGCGCGCTGGGCGCACACCGCCCACTCGATCGACGGGTCACAGCTGGTGACCGCGCTCGACCGAGCAGCGACCGGCGCCCTGGCCGAATGTCGGCGTGATCGTCCGCTGCGGGTCTATGTCCAGGTGAGTTTGGACGGCGACCCTTCGCGCGGAGGTGTGGACGTCGGCGATCCCGGCGCGGTGGATCGGATTTGCGCCCAGGTGCAGGACGCCCAGGGCTTGGAACTGGTCGGTTTGATGGGTATCCCGCCGCTGGGCTGGGAGCCCGAACAGGCCTTTGACCGGCTGCAATCCGAACACCGCCGGGTGCTTGAGGGTTTCCCCGAAGCGGTTGGGTTGTCCGCCGGTATGTCCGGCGACCTGGAAATCGCCGTCAAACATGGTTCGACGTGTGTGCGTGTCGGTACCGCGCTATTGGGTCAACGGCGGTTACGGTCACCGTGAATAGTCACTCGAGTCACACCTTCATCACAGACAACAGATATCCCAGGCTAGAAGGGGTCGCACGATGAGCACACTGCACAAGGTCAAGGCCTACTTCGGTATGGCTCCGATGGAGGAATACGACGACGAGTATTACGACGACCGCGCGCCGTCCCGCGGATATTCGCGGCCTCGTTTCGAGGACGAATATGGGCGTTACGAAGGGCGCGAATACGACGATCTCCGCCGCGACCCGCGCGTGGAGATGCGTGGTGAGCCCGCCGACTATCCGCCGCCAAGCAGCTACCGCGGCGGCTACCCCGACGAGGGCCGCTTTGCAACCGGCGGGTTCGACCGTCCCGACCTGGGTCGGCCGCGACTGGGGTCCTGGCTAGGACGCGGTGGCGGCACGCGCGGCGCGCTCGCGATGGATCCGCGCCGGATGGCGATGATGTTCGAAGAAGGCCACCCGCTGTCGAAGATCACCACGCTGCGGCCCAAGGACTACAGCGAGGCGCGCACCATCGGCGAACGCTTCCGCGACGGCACTCCGGTCATCATGGATCTGGTGTCGATGGACAACGCCGACGCCAAGCGGTTGGTCGACTTCGCCGCAGGCCTGGCATTTGCGTTGCGTGGCTCCTTCGACAAGGTCGCCACCAAGGTGTTCCTACTCTCACCCGCCGACGTCGACGTGTCCCCGGAGGAGCGTCGCCGGATCGCCGAAACCGGCTTCTACGCTTACCAATAGGCCGCAGTCGCCCAAACCGCATCGCCGCACAGCCCGGACGGCCAGCATCAGGCCAGCCGGGCTGCGCGCAATGTTGGGCCAACGGCAGATGTGTGCCGTTGGGTCGGGTCGGTAGGCTTGCCTTGCCGCCGCCGCAGCGGCGCGGACATAGTCGTTGATTCTTTGACATCGTTAAGGTCGGGCTTTCGTTGGTTGTGTTGCTTCAGATCGTCGGGTACGCGCTCCTCGCCTTCTGGTTGCTGCTGGTGTTCCGGGTCGTCATCGAGTGGATCCGCGCCTTCAGCCGCGACTGGCGCCCGACGGGCGTCACCGTGGTGATCCTCGAGGGCATCATGTCGATCACCGACCCACCGGTGAAGCTGCTGCGCCGGCTCATCCCGCCGATCGCCATCGGCGCCGTCCGCCTCGACCTGTCGATCCTGGTGCTGCTGCTGGTCGCGTTCATCGGCATGCAACTGGCGCTGGGTGCCGCGGCTAACGCCGCTTTGCCTTAGCAGCAATGTAGCTAAGCGACGATTCGGCCACGATTAGGCGTCAGGTTTGACGCACGTATTCTTTAAAAATCTCAGAATGTGATTAATTTGGCTGCAGAGCTCGAAAGGGAAATATATCCAGCCCTTTTTATTAGTCCAATCGGCAACCGCCGAGTCTGGTGTGACAGGATGGACGGCAGTTGCGCGACGGCTAGCACTCCGTTCTACACTTTCCAGATCGTTTGACCGTCCAGGAACTCGAGGGGACAAAGAATGCCGCTTACACCTGCCGACGTCCACAATGTGGCGTTCAGTAAGCCGCCTATCGGCAAACGCGGGTACAACGAAGATGAGGTTGACGCCTTCCTTGACCTGGTGGAGAACGAGCTGACCCGGCTGATCGAGGAGAACGCGGATCTGCGGCAGCGGATCGCGGAGTTGGACGAGGAACTGGCCGCGGGGGGCGGCGCCGGTGCCGCTGCTCCGACCGTTGCTCAGCCGATTCCGGCTTTCGAACCTGAACCCGAGCCAGTCAAGGCTGCTCCCGTCGCGGCGCCGTCATCGGCGTCCAACGAGGAACAGGCCATGAAGGCGGCCCGGGTGCTCAGCCTGGCCCAGGACACCGCCGACCGGCTGACCAGCACGGCCAAGGCCGAGTCGGACAAGATGCTGGCCGACGCCCGCGCCAACGCCGACCAAATCCTCAGCGAGGCTCGGCACACCGCCGAGACCACGGTCGCCGAGGCCCGTCAGCGTGCCGACGCAATGCTCGCTGACGCCACGTCCCGTTCCGAGACCCAGTTGCGCCAGGCGCAGGAGAAGGCCGATGCTCTGCAGGCCGACGCTGAGCGTAAGCATTCCGAGATCATGGGCACGATCAACCAGCAGCGCACCGTGCTGGAAGGCCGCCTCGAGCAGCTACGGACATTCGAACGTGAGTACCGCACCCGTCTGAAGACCTATCTGGAATCCCAGCTCGAGGAGCTGGGCCAGCGCGGGTCGGCCGCGCCGGTTGACTCCAGCGCCGATTCCGGCGGGTTCGACCAGTTCAACCGCGGTAACTGACCCGCAAGACACGGATCCCCGCGGCGATAGCGTTCGGGACACGCGCACGGCTTGCCGTCAGGTGCTATCGGTCCTGGTAGGTTGGGCAGTCGCACCTCGCCGCCTGGAGGGATGACCCATGCTGATCATTGCGCTTGTCTTGGCCCTGATCGGGCTCGTCGCGTTGGTGTTCGCGGTGGTGACCAGCAACCAGCTGGTCGCGTGGGTGTGCATCGGTGCCAGCGTGCTGGGCGTGATATTGCTCATCGTCGACGCCATCCGGGAACGTCAGCAGCGTGATTCGGGTGCCCAAGCTGAGGCCGACGATGCCGACGACGATGCCGAAGAGATCGACGACGAGCCGGTCGACTATCCCGAAGAGGCCGAAGAGGCCGAAGTGGCCGAAGAAGCCGACGAGGCACCAGAAACTCGTGAGGCTCAGGCCGTCAAGGACAGCGGCGCCGACGAGACCGCTAAGTAACGCAGATCAGCGTGGCGCGGTCAGCAGATCGCGTAATTCATCATCGCCGACCTGATGAAAGTCGGCGTAGACCTGACCGACCGCGTCGAAATCGGCCGGCATAGTGACGCACACCATGTCGTCTGCCTCACGTGCGAGGACTCGGCAGGCCGATAGCGGTCCGACGGGCACCGCGACCACTACCTGTTGTGCCCCGCTGGCGCGCACCGCCCGGACCGCGACCGACATGCTGGCGCCGGTGGCGATGCCGTCGTCGACCAGGATCACGATCCTGCCGCGCAGATCGGCGACCGGCCGCCCGGCCCGATAAGCGATTTCGCGCCGCTTCAGTTCGGCCGACTCGGCGTCGATGACCGCGCGCACCTGCTCGTCGCTGATGTGCAGGTGCGCCACTACGTCGTCGTTCATCACTACCCAGCCGCCGCTTGCCAGTGCGCCCATCGCCAGTTCCGGCTGTTGCGGCACGCCCAGCTTGCGTACCAGGAAGACGTCGAGTGGCGCCCCTAGGGCCGCGGCGATCTCCCGGGCCACCGGCACTCCGCCGCGGGCCAGCCCGAACACCAACACATCGTCCCGGCCGCGGTAGGCCGCCAACTCCCGTGCCAGCGCACGACCGGCTTCGCGGCGGTCACGAAAACTACGCGTCGCCCTTCGTCGGAGAAAGCTGTTCGGTCGGTTCATTGGCCGTCCTCCAGCCTACGTGCGGAGGCGAATTCTCGTAACGACTCGAAGTAGCGAGCCACGTAAATTGCTCATGCACGTCGCGATATGCCGCGAATGCGGTTGCGCGAGAAAGTAACCAGAACTTGCCGGCCAGGTGGTTCTTGCGCCGTCGGACCTGGGCCGTCGGTGACGAACTCATAGCAGGTGTAAACGGGCGTGCGCTAAATCGGCCGACGTAAAAGTGTCACCGACCAATGGCTCGTTGTGTGCGCCAAAAACATCAATAACACGGGGCGACACGCCCCTTCCCCCACGACCTTCGCCCCGATAGGCAAACGACCCTGACATCGATGACCGGTCGTGTAGGGTCGCCGCATGGACGACAGGCCGGGCGTATCTACGTGCGTGCGAAACCGGTGTGTAGCAGTCGGGTTGGGAGCGCAGCGTCGCATCTGGATCGACGCGGCATTCGATACGCCGACCCGCTCCTCCTTTGGCAACCGGGGGATCCGGCGTTTTGAATTCCTCTCGGAATTGGCATACTCACTAGCGACATTCTTGGGTTGCAGGGCAATACGACGCGGACCGAAGAATCACGGTGTCGCGGTGTTCAGCAAATTTTCGTGAATCGGGGAAACCGCATCCGGCGGTGCGCAACGGCCAATGGTAGGCGAAGGGTATTGAGGTGGATCAACTCCAGCATGCGACCGAGGCGCTGCGTAAGTCGCTGGTCCAGGTTGAGCGCCTGAAGCGCACTAACCGTGCGTTGCTAGAGCGATCCAACGAACCGATCGCAATTGTCGGTATGTCCTGTCGCTTCCCGGGTGGCGTCGACAGCCCGGAGGCGCTGTGGGAAATGGTGGCCGACGGCCGCGACGTGATTTCGGGGTTCCCAACCGATCGTGGCTGGGATCTGGCCGGGCTGTTCGACGCCGATCCCGACGTGCGCCACAAGACGTACACCCGCGCCGGCGGCTTCGTTGACAACGTCGCGGACTTCGACCCCGCGTTCTTCGGCATCGCGCCCACGGAGGCGCTCGCCATGGACCCCCAGCAGCGGATGTTGTTGGAGCTGTCCTGGGAGGCACTGGAGCGGGCAGGCATCGATCCCACCGGGTTGCGGGGCAGCGCCACCGGGGTGTTCGCTGGGCTGATCGTTCAGGGCTACGGCATGTTGGCCGAGGAGATCGAGGGATATCGCCTGACCGGCATGACGACGAGTGTTGCGTCGGGGCGAGTGTCGTATGTGTTGGGGCTGGAGGGCCCGGCGGTGTCGGTGGACACGGCGTGTTCGTCGTCGTTGGTGACATTGCACATGGCGGTGCAGTCGCTGCGATCCGGTGAGTGCGACCTGGCCCTGGCCGGCGGTGCCACCGTCAACGCGACGCCGACGATTTTCATCGAATTCAGCAGGCATCGCGGCCTGGCACCGGACGGGCGGTGCAAGCCGTACGCCGGGGCGGCCGACGGGGTCGGCTGGTCCGAGGGCGGCGGGATGCTGGTGGTGGAGCGTTTGTCGGATGCGCAGCGGTTGGGGCATCCGGTGTTGGCCGTGGTGCGGGGTTCGGCGGTCAATCAGGATGGGGCTTCCAACGGGTTGACCGCTCCCAATGGACCGTCGCAACAACGAGTAATGCGCGCGGCGCTGGCCAATGCCGGGCTGTCACCGGCCGAAGTCGACGCGGTCGAGGGCCACGGCACCGGCACCACCTTGGGCGATCCCATCGAGGCCCAGGCATTGTTGGCAACCTACGGGCAGGATCGCAGCGAGCCGCTCTGGTTGGGGTCGATCAAGTCCAACATGGGCCACACCCAGACGGCCGCCGGAGTGGCCGGGGTGATCAAGATGGTGCAGGCGATGCGCCACGAGATGCTGCCGGCGACGCTGCACGTCGATCAGCCCAGCCCGCACGTGGATTGGTCGGCGGGTTCGGTGTCGTTGTTGACCGAGGCGCGGCCCTGGCCGGCGAATCGCGCACGCCGCGCGGGGATTTCGTCGTTCGGGATCAGCGGCACCAACGTACACGTGGTCGTCGAATCCGCCCCGGCACCGCCACCGCGCGAGACGAGTCCCCGGCCTGCCATGGTGCCGTGGGTGATTTCGGCGAAATCGGCGACGGCGTTGCGGGCGCAAGCCCAGCGTTTGGCGGCTCATGTGCGGAACCACAGCGACCTTGATGTTGCCGACGTGGGGTGGTCGTTGGCGGGCCGGGCGGTGTTGAAGCATCGTGCGGTGGTGGTCGGTGCCGATCGGGATCGGTTGCTGGCCGGGCTCGATGAATTGGCCGGTGACGATCTGGTCGGCTCGGTCATCCGCGGTACCGCCACACCAGCCGGCAAGACCGTCTTCGTGTTCCCCGGGCAAGGCTCGCAATGGCTGGGTATGGCCATTGAATTGCTAGATACCGCACCGGTTTTCGCTCAGCATATCGAGTCATGCGCTCAGGCATTCGCAGGATTGGTCGACTGGTCGCTGACCGACGTCCTACGGGGGGAGCCCGGCGCCCCGCGTGTAGATCGCGTCGATGTGGTGCAGCCGGTGTTGTTCGCGGTCATGGTGTCGCTGGCCGAGCTGTGGAAGTCGGTCGGTGTGCGTCCCGACGCCGTGATCGGTCACTCGCAGGGTGAGATCGCCGCCGCCTACGTTGCAGGCGCCCTGTCATTGCGGGACGCCGCGAAGGTGGTGACGCTGCGCAGCAAGTTGTTGCGCTCCTTGGCCGCTCCGGGCGGCATGGTGTCGATCGCATGCGGCGTCGACCGGGTGCGGGAGCTGTTGGCGGCCTACGGAAATCGGCTTGGCATCGCCGCCGTCAACGGCCGCTCGGCGGTCGTGGTGTCGGGTGAGGTCGCCGCGCTGGAGGAACTCATCGCCTTTTGCGCCGATCTGGACCTGCGCGCCCGGCGGGTCGATGTCGACTATGCCTCGCACTCGATCGAGGTCGAGGCGATACAACGTGAGCTCGTCGAAGGACTGGCCGACATCGCGCCGCAGTCCTCACGTACCGTGTTCTTCTCGACCGTGACCGGAAATCGTTTGGACACAGCAGGTTTGGATCCGCGTTACTGGTATCGCAACATTCGTCAGACTGTGCAGTTCGACCAGGCCGTGCGCAGCGCCTGCGACCAGGGGTATCGCACGTTCATCGAATCCAGTCCGCATCCGGCGTTGATAGCCGGGATCGAGGACACTGCCAGCGATTGCGCCAAAGGCAGCGACGGGAGTGAGGTCGCGCCCATTGTCGTACCCACGCTGGGCCGCGATGACGGCGGTCTTGACAGGTTCCTGACTTCGGCCGCCACCGCGTTCGTCGCAGGTGTGGGAGTGGACTGGCGCGCATTGCTGGACGGTGCCGGATTCGTCGATCTCCCGACGTACGCCTTTGAGCGGCACCGCTTCTGGCTGTCCGAAGCCGTAGTGGTCGATGCCGCCAGTTTGGGACAGGTGACCAGCGACCACCCCTTGTTAGGCGCGGTGGTCGATATGCCGGCATCGGGCGCGTTGGCCATGACGGGCCGACTATCGCCTAGCACCCAAAGCTGGCTGCGCGATCACGCGGTGTCGGGTATGGCGATCTTCCCGGGCGCGGGCCTGGTGGAGTTGGCGATTCGCGCGGGTGACGAGGTCGGCTGTCCAGTGGTGGATGAGTTGACGTTGCAGGCGCCGTTGTTGCTGCCGGATTCGGGATCGGTTGCGGTGCAAGTGGTCGTGGGCGCCGCGAACGAATCGGGTCAGCGTGATGTCTCGGTGTACTCACGGGCGGACGCCGGCTCCGCTTGGGTCTGCCATGCCGACGGCACACTGAGCTCCGAGCCAGTTGATCCCGCGGCAGATCTGTCGGTGTGGCCGCCGGCGGGCTCGGTCGCGGTGGACGCGGCCGACGGATACGAACGGCTCGCCGCGCGCGGGTACGGTTATGGGCCGGCATTCCAGGGATTGACCGCGGCCTGGGTCCGCGGTGACGAGGTTTTCGCCGAAGTGACCCTGCCGGACGCGGCCGGCGGCGCCGGCGGCTTCGGGATTCACCCGGCGCTTTTGGACGCCGCGATGCATGCCCTGGTGGTGGTGGCACATGACTCGGACGTGTCGCAGCTGGCGGTGCCGTTCTCGTGGCAAGGTGTGTCGTTGCACGCCGCGGGCGCTTCGGCAGTGCGGGTGCGGATTGCCCCCGCGGGTGATTCCGCCCTCGCGATCGAGCTTGCCGATGGGCTGGGATTGCCGGTGCTGTCGGTGCGCGCGATGATGGTACGCCCGGTGAGCGAGGAACAGCTGCGGACCTCAGTAATGTCCCGCGCTGGCCACGGCGCCGACCGCCTCTTCGAGTTGGCCTGGATACGGGTATCCGGCGGTTCCGCGGCCGCACCCGATTCGCCTTACGAGGTGTTCGAATCCGTTGTGGGCGTGAGTGATCCGGTAGCGGACAGTTATGAGCGCACACGCCTTGCGCTGGTGGCCGTGCAGTCGTGGTTGACCGAGCGCGACTCCGGTGTGTTGGTGGTCGCGACCAGGGGCGCGATGGGGCTGGCCCGAGAGGGTGCCACGGATCTGGCGGGTGCGGCGGTGTGGGGGCTGGTGCGGTCGGCGCAGACCGAGCATCCAGGCCGCATCGTGCTGGTGGATTCCGATGTGCCGCTTGACGATAGTGCGATCGCGACCGTGCTGGCTACGGGCGAGCCGCAGGCCTTGGTGAGGGGCGAAACCGTGTACGCCCCCCGGGTGCGGGGTAGCCGCGCTGTCGACGGCATCATGACGCCTCCGGCGGACGGGCCGTGGCGGCTTGGCATCGGCAGCGCTGGCACGTTTGAGAACCTGCGGTTGGAGCCGGTTCCCAATGCGGACGCTCCACTGGAGCCTGGTCAAGTTCGGGTGGCCCTGCGTGCTGTCGCGGCGAACTTCCGCGATGTCATGGTCGCGCTCGGCATGTTCACCCATGATGCGCTGCTCGGTGGCGAGGGTTCCGGGTTGGTGGTCGAGGTCGGGCCGGGAGTTACGGAGTTCTCGGTGGGTGACTCGGTGTACGGGTTCTTCCCCGAGGGCAGCGGAACCTTGGTTGCGGCCGATGTGCGTCTGCTGGTGCCGAAGCCCGCGGACTGGTCCTACACCGAAGCCGCCGCCATTTCAGTCGTTTTCGCCACCGCCTATATGGCGTTCGTGGACCTGGCCCAGGTCAAGCCCGGCCAGCGGGTGCTGGTGCACGCCGCCGCGGGTGGGGTCGGGATGGCTGCGGTACAGCTGGGCAGGCATTTGGGGCTGGAGGTGTTCGCCACCGCCAGTCGCGGTAAGTGGGACACGTTGCGGGCCATGGGTTTCGACGACGACCATATCTCGGATTCGCGCAGCCTGGAGTTCGAGGAGAAGTTCCGAGCAGTCACCGGCGGTGCGGGCATGGATGTCGTTCTGGACTCGCTAGCCGGCGAATTCGTCGATGCCTCACTGCGGTTGGTTGCTCCCGATGGTGTGTTCCTGGAGATGGGCAAGACCGACATCCGCGACCCAGGTCTGGTCGCACGGGACTACCCGGGCGTGCGCTACCGCGCGTTCGACCTTTTCGAGCCGGGACGGCCCCGGATGCAGCAGTACATGCTGGCTCTCGCCGCGATGTTTGACGCCGGTGTCCTGCATCCGTTGCCGGTCACCACCTTCGACATGCGGCGGGCACCCGCTGCGCTGCGGTACCTGAGCCAGGCGCGTCACACCGGCAAGGTCGTGATGACCCTGCCGGGCGGCCCAGGCGGGCTCGCCTCTGGCACCGTGCTGATCACCGGAGGGACCGGCATGGCAGGGTCGGTGCTGGCCCGACACCTAGTGGCGCATCATGGCGTTCGGAGCCTGGTCTTGGTCAGCCGCCGCGGCCCGGACGCGCCGGGCTGCGACGAATTGGTTGCTGCGCTGGATGCCGCCGGTGCCCGGGTGCGTGTGGTCGCTTGTGATGCATCGGACCGTTCGGCACTGGCCCGGGTGATCGCTAATATGCCGCCGGAATGGCCACTGTCGGGTGTCGTGCACGCCGCCGGCGTGCTGGACGACGCAGTGGTGACGTCGCTGACCCCAGAGCGTGTGGACGCGGTGCTGCGAGCCAAGGTCGATGCGGCGTGGAACTTGCACGAGTTGACGCGTGATCTGGATCTGTCTGCGTTCGTGTTGTTCTCCTCGATGGCCGGGTTGGTGGGGTCGTCCGGGCAGGGCAATTACGGGGCGGCCAACTCGTTCCTCGACGCGTTGGCGGCGCACCGACGTGCGTACGGCCTGCCGGCCGTTTCGCTGGGCTGGGGGTTGTGGGAGCAGGCCAGCACCATGACTGGCGGACTGGGAAGCGCCGAGCTGGCGCGGCTGAGCCGCGACGGTATCCTCGCGCTCTCGTCGGGCGAGGCGATGGAACTGTTCGACGCCGCGCTGATCATCGACGAGCCGTTCATCGCGCCCGCCCGCATCGACCTGACCGCGCTGCGTGCGCACGCGGGCGCGGTTCCCCCGATGTTCGCCGAGCTGCTCAACGCGCCGACGCGGCGCCGTGTCGACGACTCGCTGGCTGCCGCGAAGTCTAAATCAGCTCTGGCGCAGCGCCTGCACGGTCTCCCCGAAGCCGAGCAGCATGCTGTGCTGCTCGATCTGGTGCGCTCGCATATCGCGACCGTGCTCGGTAACACCAGTGCAGAAGCGATCGGCCCGGACAAGGCCTTCCAGGAGTTGGGTTTCGACTCGCTGACCGCGGTCGAGATGCGCAACCGACTTAAAACCGCTACGGGACTGGCGCTTTCGCCCACGCTCATCTTCGACTATCCGACGCCCAATGCTCTGACCTCCTACATCCGCACCGAGCTTGCCGGCATGCCGCAGGAGGTCGCTCACACCCCGACCGTTCGGGTCACCGGTGACGATCCGATCGTGATCGTCGGCATGTCGTGTCGTTTCCCGGGCGGAGTGAATAACCCGGACGACCTGTGGGACATGCTGATCGAAGGTCGAGACCTGGTGTCGGAATTCCCGCGCGATCGCGGCTGGAACCTCGCCGATCTCTACAACCCGGATCCCGATGTCCCGGGCACCTGCGTCACCCAGGCCGGTGGCTTCGTCGACGGTGTCGCGGGCTTCGATCCGGCGTTCTTCGGGGTGTCACCCAGCGAGGCGCTGGCGATGGACCCCCAGCAACGCATGTTCCTCGAGCTTTCGTGGGAAGCGTTGGAAAGAGCGGGAATTGAGCCCGGCAGGCTGAGGGGCAGCGCCACCGGGGTGTTCGCCGGGGTCTACGCCCAGGCCTACGGCATGGGCTCATCGGATGCGGTCGAGGGCTTCCGGCTGACCGGGCAGTCGGCGAGTGTCGCCTCGGGTCGGGTTTCTTATGTGTTGGGGCTGGAGGGCCCAGCGGTGTCGGTGGATACGGCGTGTTCGTCGTCGCTGGTGGCGTTGCACATGGCGGTGCAGTCGCTGGGTTCGGGGGAGTGTGATCTGGCGCTGGTCGGCGGTGTCACGGTTAATGCCACGCCAGACATCTTTGTGGAGTTCAGCCGGATGCGTGGGTTGTCTCCGGATGGTCGGTGCAAGGCGTATGCGGGTGCGGCTGATGGCACCGGGTTTGCTGAGGGTGGCGGCATGCTCGTGGTGGAGCGGCTCTCCGACGCGCAGCGGTTGGGGCATCCGGTGTTGGCGGTGGTGCGGGGTTCGGCGGTCAATCAGGACGGGGCGTCCAACGGGTTGACCGCACCCAACGGCCCGTCGCAGCAGCGCGTACTGCGGGCCGCGCTGGCCAATGCGGGATTGAGCGCGGCCGAGGTGGATGTCGTTGAGGGCCATGGCACCGGCACGATGTTGGGTGACCCGATCGAGGCCCAGGCGTTATTGGCCATCTATGGGCAAGGCCGCGGTGAGCCGTTGTGGTTGGGGTCGATCAAGTCGAATATGGGTCACACGCAGGCCGCTGCGGGTGTGGCCGGGGTGATCAAGATGGTGCAGGCGATGCGCCATGAGATGTTGCCGGCGACGTTGCATGTCAATGAGCCCAGCCCGCATGTGGATTGGACGGCGGGGTCGGTGTCGCTGCTCACTGAGGCGCGACCGTGGCCGACGGATCATCCACGCCGCGCGGGCATCTCGTCGTTCGGGATCAGCGGCACCAATGCACATGTGATCGTTGAATCCGCGCCGCCTGCGCCTCCGGTGGAGGCCGTGCCGGGCCCCAGGCAGCCGGTGCTGCCATGGGTGGTGTCGGCGAAATCGGCGACGGCGTTGCGGGCGCAAGCCCAGCGTTTGGCGGCTCATGTGCGGAACCACAGCGACCTTGATGTTGCCGACGTGGGGTGGTCGTTGGCGGGCCGGTCGGTGTTCGAGCACCGTGCGGTGGTGGTCGGTGCCGATCGGGATCGGTTGCTGGCCGGGCTCGATGAATTGGCCGGTGAGGATCTGGCCGGCTCGGTCATCCGCGCTACGGCCACGGCAAGGGGCAAGACTGTCTTCGTCTTTCCCGGCCAAGGCTCTCAGCTGCTCGGCATGGGGCGTGAGCTACACGCCGGATACCCGGCCTTCGCCGAAGCGTTTGACGCTGTGGTGGCCGAACTGGATCGTCATCTGCTGCGCCCCTTGTGCGAGGTGATGTGGGGCGACGAGCAGGACTTGCTGAACAGCACCGAATTCGCTCAGCCCGCGTTGTTCGCGGTGGAGGTGGCGTTGTTCCGGCTGCTCGAGTCCTGGGGGGTGCGGCCCGATTTCGTGATGGGCCACTCGATCGGCGAGTTGTCGGCCGCGCACGTCGCCGGCGTCCTGCCGCTGGAGAACGCCGCGGTGCTGGTGGCCGCGCGGGGCCGTTTCATGCAGGCGCTGCCGGCGGGCGGCGGGATGGTCGCGGTTGCGGCCACCGAATCCGAGGTGCGACCGCTGCTGGGCCCCGATGCCGGCATCGCCGCCATCAACGGGCCCGACTCGGTGGTGATTTCGGGTGCCGAAGCCTCGGTGACCGCCATTGCGGACCGGCTCCGCGCCGACGGCCGCCGCGTGCATCGACTCGCCGTCTCGCACGCTTTCCACTCCCCGTTGATGGACCCGATGATCGACGAATTCGCAACCGTCGCAGGGGGCTTTGCCACCGCGAGGCCCACCATCCCGATCATTTCTAACGTGACCGGCCAGCTGGCCGATGACGACTTCGCGTCGGCACCCTACTGGAAGCGTCACATCCGCGAGGCGGTGCGATTCGCCGACAGCATCCGCTTCGCGCACTCCGTCGGCGCGACCCACTTCCTCGAAGTCGGGCCCAGCGGCGGCCTGACCGCAGCGATCGAAGAATCGCTGCCCGACGCGCTCGTCGTGACCACGTCACTGATTCATAGGGATCGCTCCGAGCCCGAGATGCTGGCCAACGGGGTCGCGCAACAGTTTGTCGCCGGCATGGACGTGGACTGGCGCGGGGCGATCGGAGCAGCGAATTTCGTCGAATTGCCCACCTATGCCTTTGACCGGCGGCGGTTTTGGCTGTCCGGTGGCGGTGGGTCCACCGACGCCGCCGGTCTGGGGCAGGCCGCCGGTGAGCATGCGTTGCTGGGCGCAGTGGTCGAACTGCCGGCCTCGGGCGGGGTGGTGCTGACCGGACGATTGTCGCCCGCCGTGCAGGGCTGGTTGAACGATCACGCCGTGGGCGGAGTCGTGTTGTTACCCGCTGCGGGATTCGTGGAGTTGGCGATCCGTGCCGGCGACGAGGTGGGCTGCGGAGTCGTCGACGAGCTGAATCTGGCCGCGCCGCTGGTGTTGCCGGCCGGTGGGTCGGTCGCCGTTCAGGTGGTGGTCGGTGGTCCCGACGAGTCTGGCACTCGGACGGTATCGGTGTTTTCGCGGGCCGATGCGAGTTCGTCCTGGCTCTTGCATGCCGAGGGTGTGCTGACCGCGGGGTCGGTGCAGCCCAGCGCGGACCTGTCGGCGTGGCCGCCGGTAGGTGCGGCCGCGATCGACGTCGGCGACGCGTACGAGCGGCTAGCCCAGCGTGGCTACGGCTACGGGCCCGCATTCCGCGGCTTGACCTCGATGTGGCGCCGTGGCGACGAAGTGTTCGCGGAGGTGGCTCTGCCGGCGGATGCCGGGGTGTCGGCGGCCGGATTCGGGATCAACCCAGTCTTGCTGGACGCAGCATTGCACGCAGTGGTGCTGGCGTCGGAAGACGGCGAAATTGCCGAGGGTTCGGTGTTGGTGCCGTTCTCCTGGCAGCGCGTGTCGTTGCACGCCGCGGGCGCGACCGCGGTGCGGGCGCGAATCCTGCGGCTGGGTCCGACGTCGATGTCGATCGAACTTGCCGACGGCCTGGGGCTGCCGGTGCTGACGGTCTCGTCGATGGTGGCGCGCCCGGTCAGCGACCAGCAACTGCTCGCCGCGGCTTCAAACTCGGCACCGGACCGGCTCTTCGAGGTCGTCTGGTCTGCGCAGCCGTCACGCGACGTACAGCCCGTATCGGTATTCGACTGGGACACAGCAGTGTCGGATACCCTTGAAGTTGAGCCCACCGCGTATCGATTTGAATCGGCGCCGGTGGTGGGTGATTTTTTGGGACACGTGTACGGGGCCACCCGTGCGGCATTGGCTGTGCTGCAAACCTGTCTGTCCCGCGAGCGGTCGGCGACGCTGGTGATGGCGACCCGGGGAGCGGTGGCGTTGGCAGGGGAGGACGTCACCGATCTGGCGGGCGCGGCGGTGTGGGGTTTGGTCCGAGCCGCGCAGACCGAGCATCCCGGCCGAGTGGTACTTGTTGATTGTGATGCGCCGCTGGATGATTCGGCGGTGGCAGCCGTTTTGGCGGTGGGCGAGCCGCAGGTGGTGCTTCGCGGCGGAACGGTCTACACCGCGCGTGTCCACGGCAGCCCCACGGTCGGGGCTCTACTGGTGCCGCCCGCTGATGGCCCGTGGCGCCTGGCGATGGGCACTCACGGCACGTTCGACGATGTTCGGCTGGAGCCGATCCCCGACGCCGACGCACCGTTGCCGCCCGGGGGGGTTCGTGTCGCGTTGTCGGCCATAGCCGCCAACTTCCGCGACGTCATGATCGCGCTGGGCCTCTATCCCGATCCCGATGCGGTGATGGGCGTCGAAGCATCCGGCGTCGTGGTCGAGACCGCCACGGAAGATGGACGTTTCGCGGTGGGAGACCGAGTCATGGGGCTGTTCCCCCAGGGCACCGGAACGATCGCGGTGACCGATCAGCGGCTGCTGGTAAAGGTGCCGGCGGGCTGGTCGCACACCGCCGCGGCCACCGTCTCGGTCGTTTTCGCCACCGCCTACTTCGCGCTGACGGATCTGGCCGCCGTCAGGCCGGGGCAACGCATACTCGTGCATTCCGCCGCGGGTGGAGTGGGGATGGCTGCGGTGCAATTGGGCCGGCATCTGGGTTTGGAGGTGTTCGCAACGGCCAGCAAGGGCAAGTGGGACACGTTGCGGTCCATGGGTTTTGACGAGGATCATATCTCGGATTCGCGTAGCCTCGATTTCGAGGACAAGTTCCGCGCGGTCACCGCTGGGCGCGGTTTTGATGTGGTGCTCGACTCGCTGGCTGGTGAGTTCGTGGACGCGTCCTTAAGACTGGTGGCGCCGGGCGGGACTTTCCTGGAGATGGGCAAGACCGACATCCGCGATCCAGGGGCGATTGCCGACGAGTATCCCGGGGTGCGCTACCGCGCCTTCGACCTCTTCGAAGCGGGTCCGGAGCGGCTTCAGCAGATGCTCGATGAATTGGTCGCGTTATTCGGCGACGCCGTACTACGACCGTTGCCGGTCACCAGGTTTGACGTGCGGCGCGCGCCCGCCGCGCTGCGCTATCTGAGCCAGGCGCGCCACGTCGGCAAGGTCGTAATGGATATGCCCGACGCCTGGACCGCCGGCACGGTGCTGATCACCGGTGGTACCGGCATGGCGGGGTCGGCGCTGGCACGGCACGTGGTGTCGCGGCACGGAGCGCGCAACCTGGTGTTGGTCAGCCGGCGTGGGCCCGAGGCGCCGGGGGCATCGGAGTTGGTGGCCGAGTTGAGCGTCTCGGGGGCCAAGGTGCAGGTGGTGGCCTGTGACGTCGCTGATCGTGCGGCGCTGGCCAAGGTAATCGCCGATATCCCGCCGCAGTATCCGCTGTCGGGGGTCATTCATGCTGCCGGGGTGCTTGACGACGCGCTCGTGACTTCCCTGACACCCGAGCGGATGGGTGTGGTGATGCGCGCCAAGGTGGACGCGGCATGGAACCTGCACGAGTTGACCCGCGACCTGGATGTGTCGGCGTTCGTGATGTTCTCGTCGATGGCCGGGTTGGTAGGTTCCACTGGGCAGGGCAATTACGGGGCGGCCAACTCCTTCTTGGACGGACTCGCCGTGCACCGGCGGGCCCATGGCCTGCCCGCGATCTCGTTGGGCTGGGGCCTGTGGGAGCAGGCCAGCGCCATGACCGGAAGATTGGCGACGGTCGGCTTCGCCCGCTTCGCCCGTGACGGGGTGCTGGCGATGTCGTCGGACGAGGCGCTGCAGTTGTTCGATACCGCACTCATCGTCGACGAACCGTTCGTAATGCCGGCCCACATCGACCTCGCGGCACTGCAGGCTAAGTTCGACGGAGGCACATTGCCGCCGATGTTCGTTGAACTGATCAACGCGCCGACCCGGCGTCAAGTCGACGACTCGCTGGCGGCGGCGCGATCGAAATCTGCTCTGCTGCAACGCCTCGAAGGCCTGCCCGAGGACGAGCAACAGGCGCTACTCTTGGACCTGGTGCGTTCCAGCATCGCTACCGTGCTGGGAAGCGCCACCCCCGAGTCGATCGATCCCGACCAGGCGTTCCAGGAACTGGGCTTCGACTCGTTGACGGCAGTCGAAATGCGCAACCGCCTCAAAACCGCAACCGGACTAGCGCTTTCGCCGACGCTGATCTTCGACTACCCCAATGCCACCGCACTGGCGGGTTACATCCAACGCGAACTCGCCGGCATGTCCGAGCCGGTCGCTGCGGCCGCGGTACCTGGAGAAGCCGAAATCCAGCGTGTGGTGGGCTCGATCCCGGTCAAGCGTCTGCGCCAGGCGGGTGTGCTGGAGCTGTTACTGGCGTTGGCGAACGAGGCCGGCGACAGCGGTGTTGACGGGCAGCCGGTAGCCGGCGAGCTCCCCGCCGGGAAGGACATCGCGGACATGGACCTCGATGACTTGGTCAACGCCGCGTTGCTGAACGACGACGAGTAGCCATGAGTCCCAGCGACGACGCAAAGTGCCGAGATGAGATCAGTAAGGGAAGTCGTTGAGAATAGCGGTCACCGGGGCGAGCGGGGTACTCGGTCGTGGGCTTGCCGCCCGGTTGGTCAGCCAGGGCCACCAGGTCGTCGGGCTTGCCCGCCACCGGCCCGAAAGCTGGCCGGGTGCAGTTGAATTCGTTTCAGGTGACATTCGGGACGCGGCGACCGTCGAGCGCTGCGTGGCTGCCGCGGACGTCGTCGCACACTGCGCGTGGGTGAAGAACCCCGGGCCCGAGCGGAGCATCAGCGACCAGGTCAACATCGGCGGCACCCGCAATGTCCTGGCGGCGATGGCCAAGAATGGTTCCGGCCGCATCGTCTTCCCGTCGTCGGCGCACGTCTACGGCTGGGGTGAGGCTGCACACGCCGAGCCGGACCCCCCGGCCCCGGTGTCTGCTGGCGGCGTGCAGCAGGCCCGCGTCGAAGAGATGTTGGCGGCCGCCGACATCGACTCGGTCGCGATTCGGTCCGCCCTCGTGGTCGGTCGCGGCGTCGACAACTCGGTGCGACGGCTGCTCGCGCTGCCGTTGTTTCCCGAGGGCTGTGTCGATAGCCCCCTGCAGGTCGTGCACATCGATGATGCGCTGCGGTTGTTGACACGGGCGGTCTTGGCCGACGGGACATCAAGTGGCACAGTCAATCTTGCTGCACCGGGTGCTTCGACGTTTCGTCGGATCGCCGCGGCGCTCGGCCGTCCGATCGTGCCGCTGGGCGACTCGATCGCCGCGCGGCTGCGGCGACGCCTGATTTCGTTCTCCGAGCTGGAGTTGGTCCAACACGCCCCGCTGGTGGACACCTCGCGGCTGAGCGAGTTGTGGGGATTCGAACCGACATGGAACGCCGACGAATGCATCGAGGACTTGGCACTGGGCATGCGAGGCCGGGTAACGGTGGGCAAGCGTGTCATCTCCCTGCCGTGGCGGCTGGCAACCATCCTCGACGCGCCCGCCATCGACGCTCCCGCCGACGACGGCGTGCCAGCCAGGCTGGTCGGTCCGGAGGGGCTCAACGGCGAATTCGACACTCCGGTCGACCCTCGTTTCCCGACGTTCCTGGCCACCAACCTGTCCGAGGCGCTCCCCGGACCGTTTTCGCCGTCTTCGGCGTCGGTTACCGTTCGCGGCCTCCGAACCGCCGGTGTGGGCGTGGCTCAGCGGTTGCGGCCAGGGGGGCTGATCCAACGCGAAATCGCGATGCGCATGGTGGCAGTATTCGCCCACCGGCTTTACGGGGCGATCACGACGGCGCATTTCATGGCTGAAACGATGCCGTTCGTCAAGCCCGCGACGGTGGTCAGCAAGAGCGGATTCTTCGGACCTAGCATGGCTTCCCTCCCGATCTTCGGTGACGAGTGTCCAGCGTCGGAAAGGCGTTGGGCGCAAAGGCAACTGCGTACTGTGCGCAATATCGGAGTAGTCGGTGTCAATCAAATCGGCCTAAGCGCCGGTTCGCTGCGAGACACCAAAGATTTCGTCGCCGACGTCGACCGGCTGGAAAGTCTTGCGGGCGACGACCTCAGCCGCCTTGATAGCAGCCGGCTCCTCAGCCTGATCCTGTTGGCACGCGATCACGTTGTGCACGGCTGGATCCTGGCCTCGGGGTCGTTCATGCTGTGCGCCGCGTTCAACCTTGTGTTGCGTGGCTTGTGCGGGCGAGATACCGCACCGCTGGCCGGCCCGGAGTTGGTCAGTGCCAGATCGGTGCAGGCGGTGCAGCGACTGGTGGTTGCGGCACAATGTGACCCTGACGTGCTACGTCTGCTGGCCGAACCGGGTGAGCGCTGCGCCAAGCTGGCCAACGCCGCCCCGGAGTTCTACGCCGCGGTGCTCACCGAGCTGGCCCTGATCGGGCACCGCGGCCCGGCCGAGCTTGAAATGCTGTCGACCAGCTACGCCGATGATCCGGAGTTGCTAATTCGGATCGTGACCCGGGCGATCAGTGCACCCCCGGCGCCGCAGTCGCGGCAGCCGCGAATCCCGTTGCGGGCCAAGCCCGTGGCGTCGTTGTTCGTGCGGCAGTTGCGTGACCGTGAGGTGCGCCGCGACAAGATGGTGCGTGCCAATTGGGTATTGCGCGGACTGCTGCGGGAGTACGGGCGTCGGTTGACCGATGCCGGCGTCTTCGAGAACGCCAACGATGTGTTCTATCTACTGGTTGACGAGCTCCAGGAAATTGGAGCCCTCCCGCCGGACGTGCCCGCGCTGGTGGCCCGCCGCCGGGCCGAGCAGCGCAAGCTTTCCGCCGTCTTCCCGCCGGCTGTCTTCAGCGGAAGCTGGCAGCCCTCGATCACGTCGCCGGAGTTACTGGGCAACGGAGGGGTGCTGCACGGTCTCGGTGTCTGCGGGGGACGGGTGCGCGGCCGGGTGCGGATCGTGCGGCCCGAGACCATCGACGACCTGGAACCCGGAGAAATACTCGTCGCCGAGGTCACCGACGTCGGCTACACCGCCGCGTTCTGCTACGCCGCGGCCGTGGTGACCGAGTTAGGCGGACCGATGTCGCATGCGGCTGTGGTCGCCCGCGAGTTCGGCTTCCCGTGTGTGGTCGACGTCCAGGGGGCCACCCGGTTGTTGCGGTCCGGAGCCCTTGTCGAGGTCGACGGCACAACGGGCGAAATTCATTTGCTCGAACCTGGCTTTGAGGATTGCCCGCCGCAGCCGGCGTGCGGTCGCATCCAGGTGTCCGACAATGACGGGTGAGCCCTAGGTGCCAGAGTGAGCGTGTGGGCTGCGGCCTGCATCGAATTCGAATCGAAGGCTCGCCCAACCATAGCGCGTTCACCAGTGTCATTCGTCAGACAGCCGCCCGGCTTGGCACCTCCGGTGACGCGTGCGCGGGCAGCCCCGGTGGTGGCCGAACCTGGATCAGCGGGCGGACGGCCTTGATATCCGCCATCAAGCTGCAGCGGAGCGGCACGGTATTCTGTGCGCGTGTCTGGTACCCCATTCCCGGTTTTGCTGCGTAAGCGTGCCAGCCTGCAGCCCGACGACGTGGCATACACGTTTATCGACTACGAGAAGGACTGGGCCGGCGCCGCCGAAAGCGTCACCTGGCCGCAGCTGTATCGGCGAGTGCGAAACGTCGCGCGCGAGCTCAGGCTTGTTGCCGCACCCGGTGACCGGGCTGTGATATTGGCGCCCCAGGGGCTCGACTACGTCCTTGCCTTCCTGGGCGCGTTGGAAGCCGGGATCATCGCGGTCCCCCTTTCGCTGCCGATGGGCGGGGTTGCCGACGAGCGCATTGATTCGGTGCTGCGCGACGCGTCTCCCACCGTCGTGCTGACCACTTCATCTGCCGTGGCCGACGTCACCAGGTACGTCGCGCGGCCGCCCGGAGAGCCCCCCCTGTCGATCATCGAGATCGATCTGCTCGACTTGGATGCTCCGGCTCGATTCGACACGGGCGAACACAACTACCAAAGCACTGCGTATTTGCAGTACACGTCTGGATCGACCCGTCAGCCGGCCGGAGTGATGGTGTCCTATTCCAACCTTCAGGACAACTACAAGCTGACGATGGCCGGCTGCTTTCCGCGAAGCGGAGGCGTTGAGCCGCCCGACCACACCATTGTGACGTGGGCGCCCTTCTTTCATGACCTGGGATTGGTGATGGGCGTGTGTACACCGGTGCTTTCGGGATGCCGTTCGGTGCTCACTAGCCCGGGTGCCTTCCTGGAGCGCCCGGCCCGGTGGATGCAATTGCTGGCCTCCTACCCCTGCACCTCGACGGGAGCGCCCAACTTCGCCTTGGACCTTGCGGCCCGCAGAACAACCGACGAGGACATGGCCGGGCTCGACCTCGCCAACGTGATAGCCATCATGCCCGGCGCCGAGCGGGTTCGTCCCGAAACCCTCAAGCGCTTCACGGAGCGGTTCGCCCCCTTCAATCTTTCTGAAACGGTGGTCCGGTCCACCTACGGGCTCGCTGAGGCGACGTTGTACGTGTCGACCAGCGCCGAGGGGCAGCCACCGGAGATCGGCCACTTCGAGTCCGAGCAACTCTCGGCCGGCCAGGCAAAGCGATGTGAAAGCGGTACCGGCACAACCCTTGTCGGATATCCGGCACTGCAAGGCCCCATGGTGCGGATAGTCGATCCCGAGGCCCGCACCGAGTGCGCCCAGGGAACGACCGGCGAGATATGGGTACACGGCGGCAACGTCACCGCCGGCTATTGGCAGAAGCCTGAAGAGACCGAGCGCACCTTCGGCGGTGTGCTGGTCGAGCCGTCGGCCGGCACACCCGAAGGGCCTTGGCTCAGGACCGGGGATCTGGGCTTCATCTCCCAGGGAGCGCTGTTCGTCGTCGGCCGCCTCAAGGATCTTCTGATCGTCTACGGGCGCAACCACGCTCCCGACGACATCGAGGCGACTATCCAGGAGATCAGCAGAGGTCGGGTCGCGGCGATCGCCGTTCCGGACGACGGCGTGGATCAGCTTGTCGTCGTGATGGAGGTTAAGAAGCGGGGCGATTCCGACGAAGAGGCCATGCGCAAGTTCGCCGTGATCAAGCGCGAAGTCGCCTCGGCAATCTCTACCGCGCACAACTTGCGGGTCGCGGATCTGGTTCTGGTGGACCCCGGTTCGATTCCGATCACCACTAGCGGCAAGATCAGGCGATCGGCTTGTGTGGGGCGATACCAGCGAAACGAGTTCGCCCGCTTGGACGCTTAGCTTCTGGCGGAAATCCTCGATGTCCTGTCCTGTCCTGTCCGGTCAGGCCTGCAGCGGTGGACATCGCACTGCTTGCACGCGTCGGACGGAGTGGCCCCGGGGCGGTGAAAGACAGTGGTGCGGGACTGGTCAAGTCTTTTCGAGAGCAGGCAGGAAGACATGAGGACTTCGCGAACGCTCGGGGTCTATTGGTCGCGGTGGACCGTGCCGCGCCAGTCCACGGGGAGGGCATCTAGAGCGTCTTCGAGGCACCCCCAAATCGATTCAAGGGTAGGCGTATCCGGTGCGGTGGCGGCAACTCTGTTCTCGACAGAGTAGTTCGGTTCGTGCGGCGCATCACTGAACGGGGCAAGCGCGTTGATCGCGTCCATGACGCGGCGGCGACGGTTGGCGTAGGTCCATGCGGTCAGCTCTTCGGTAGTGATCGGACGACCGAAGATATAGTCTTGCGCCGCATGCCGATACGGCACTTCCAGCTTGCGATCCACGGGTTCTTCAGGTAGTCCTCCTGCGAAGTACATCGGCACAATTGGCATGGACATGTTGATCGCCATATCCAGCAGCGTGGAGGTGAGGCGCTCGACCCGCTGACCGGAGCGGACGTGTCGAGTTCCGTCGGCATGCACCATGGTCGACGTCCCGTGGGCAGCGACGTCGCTCTTGATTTTTTCGATCAGGCTGAGGAACTGCTGCGGATTTCGCTGATCGAAGTAGCGGATATTGTTTCGCTCGGTGTCGGCCACGCCGCCGACAATTCGCAAAAGCTGGCCAATCCAACGACTTTCATGCTTGGCGTGGGCGATGGTCGTGACCTTTGTGTCCGTTAGCCACGACGCGATCGAGGTACCCAAGAGCGACTCGATCTGCACTTGATGGTTGCCCAGCAACAGTACCGGGCGTCCACGAATCGCTGCCATCGCAGCTGGATCTGTGACGATCACGTGCCTCACATAGCGCGACAGCAGGGCCCAGTGGAGAAGATCTGCGAACCCACCCGGTGGTATGCCCAGCCTGTCGGTCGACCAGCTGCGTACTGGTTGCCAGTCCGTCACCAACGACGCATTCGCGCGACATGCGCCGTTGTGCGGTTTCTCTATGTCGACGCAGACCCGCTCCAGCGGCAGCGCCGGACAGCTGACCTGCCCGTCGAGAACCCGCACCTGCGATGGGTGGATCGCGTTGTGGGCGGCGTCTGCGACGGCTTCTTTGACCGCGATGTCGACGATCAACGAATCCCCTTGGCTAGCGGTGTGATACACCGCTTGCAGGGTGCCTTTGAGCCAGTTCACCGTTGCCACCCGGGCGGAATCGAGCGTGACCACCCCGGGGCCTAATCGATCGCTCAACGACAGGGCGGGAACCGCACGCCGCTCGGCCAAATAAGCGCGTCGCTCGAGGCCGCTGACACGGGCGAAAGGCCCCTTGGGCAGCAGGATCTCGACGACTCGGAGGTTCGCCCAGGGCCTGCCGGCTACGCCTAGCCACAGATCGACGACGGGCAGGCGGCCGTCGGCGTCGTCGAAACCGACGAATCGAGCTTCCACCTCCACCGTTCCCGTCACGGGGGCGTCGTGATAGAACCGAGCCCACTCCACCCGAAGTGGATATGCGACCGCCGGGTCCGTGGCTTGCGGATACGACCATACGTCTGAACTGTTTGTGGTCCAGAGACTCATCGCGGAGTGCGGGACAATGTGCAGGGCGCCGTCGAGCACTCCGGGCTGCAGCTGGCCCACCGGAACCTTGCACCGCTCGACGGCGAGCGTCCCGGCCGAGCCGTTGCGGCCTATCCGCGCGCCGTCCATCAGGGTCGCGAACGCGGCCCCGTGGAACACCGCGCCGTCGTACGGGGCGGGGAGGGGCACCGCGTCGGCCAACGGAGCAGGAGTTGCCGGTCCGCCCAGATACTGCTCCGCAGTGATGATTACGGCCTGTGCGTGCGTCTCCCAGCGTGACAACTCGGGTCTGCTCGCGTCTCGCCATACTTCCAAGCGGCCCCGAAAGTGCCCGTTTTCGGTCGGTTCGACGATCACCCGGAGTTGCTTCGGTGCGTCGATGACGATCCAGCGAACATCTCGCAAGTCGGCGATCTCGACCACCTTGGCGCCTCCGGAGGCGCGGACGGCTGCCTGTGCGAACAGGTCTAGCACCGACATCATCGGCAACGAAGGGATCGCATACGTCGGGCAGTGATCGGCGATCCACGTGTCCCGCGCGGGATCGATGGTCATCTCGAGGGTTTCCGACCTCACCGGTGGGGCATCGAAGGCGGCGTAGGAGGATCCTGCGTTCGGTGTGCCACCCGCTATGCGCATGCCGAGATTGGTCGCGCTGTAGATGCGTTTGCCGTCAACCCATAAGGAGGCCTCAGCCACCGCCAGGATGCCGTCGTCCCCTCGGGCGATGCGGGTGATTTCCACCTGTGACGTGATCTGCGTGTTGGTGGGCACGACTTGACCGCGATACCGCCAGGTGATCGCACTGTGCAGCGCCACCGGTTCGAAGCGCGCCGACGGACCCGCCTCGTTACCCAGCCCCAGATCGAGCATCGCGAACTGCAGGAGCTGCAGCAGCATCTCGACACCGAGGGATCCCGGTTGCACCGGGTCTTGGTAGAAGTGCGCCTTGAAGAACCACTCCGCGGGATCGACGTCTTTTACCGCGCGCCATCGACCGAGCCCGGCGTTACCATCGGCCGGCCAGCGGCCCGTCACTCGGTCGATCATCAACAGCATCGGGTCGGCCAGCCGGGCACCCGGGCCGAAGAAGTGCTCCGGGAGGGTGTGCAGGTCGACGACTTCCGCCTCGCAGGGAAGGTCTAACAAGGAACGCTGCTCTTCTGTTGCCGGCAAACCGATTTGGTGCTGTAGCGCTTCGTGGGGGAAGTAGCCGAACACCGTGTTGAAGGTGTAAACGGGTCCCTCGTCCGCCCGGATTTCACCATCGAAGGACACGATGATGGTTCCGCCCGCCTGGGCCACATTCGTCAGCGAGACCTTGGTTCGCAATGTCCCGGTCGAGGGCGTGATCTCACGGTGCTGAGTCCCTGTCCCGTCGAGGTTGCGGAAACAGAGATCCACATCGTGGTCCAGTGCACAGCCGACATAGGTGGCCAGCCACCCGCAGGGTTGAAGGGCGACCTCCATCAGGACTGCGTTGGGCATCGTGGGTGTCCCGTTGGCAGCGAAATACCAAGCTTCACGAGGAATGTCGTACTCCACCAAGGCTTGTGCACCGGACTTCTTCACGCCGATCTCTCCGACAACGTCGGTCACCCGGGACATGAAGTGGTAGGGCGGAGCCGGCAGCCGCGCCACCCTTCGGTGCGAATCAAATTTCTCGTAGAGCGGACCGAACGCCATGGAGGGCTTCGCGATGGCGCTCGCGAGCATCGACTTGTAGTCGAACCTGAAGCCATCGACTTCGGCGACCGGCTTGGGTTCGACGTATCCTGCGAGCTCCTTGGTGCCCTGATCCATCGGCCAGCCCGGTGAGAGTTTGAGTCCCATACGGACGCAGTGGAAAGCCGGCAGGCCGTCGACCGTGCAGAGCAGATCCGCGAACAGCGTGGGCTCGGGTCCGGCGAGGACTTCCCGCACGAACACCTCGTAGACGAGCTCGCGCGATTGCGGGGTGACTTGTCCGCGACAGCGCAATTTATAGGTCTCGAAGGGCACTGGTTCGAAGCGCCAGCCGTCACATTCCAAGGTCATGCCCAGGGCCGTCATGTATAGCGCCATGGTCTGCATAGTCGCTTCGTACATGAGGGTTCCGGGCATGCATGGGTCGTTCTTGAAATGGCCTTTGAAGAACCAGCTTTCAGGCGTTACCTGCGCTGTGGCCCGTAGATAACCACGGCCCCACGGGCCGCCGGAGAAGTCCAGTTGGGTCACCTCGTCGACGAACAGCATGTCGCCGCCTGAGATGCGCGGCGTGCGGGTGTGGCTGGCTCCGCGTTCGAAGCCGCTACCTAACGTCTGCCAGACCTGGCCTGCCGCCAACGCCTCAAGATCGGCGCGACTCAATGAGGTGCGCGAAGTCCGGGACGGCGTTGCTTCCATTGGGCCGCTGACGGTCTCATGTTCCGGCCGCCAGAGGATCCCGCCTGAGGCTGCCAACTCCTTGTCGGAGAAGAACCCGGCCTGCCCGTTACGTACCGACATCCGCTCGACACCGTCGATGGTGCAGTCGTAGTGAAAGAAGAACAGCCGGATGTCGCCTTGGCGGGCGTGGCCGTCCACGTGGATATCGAACCGCAGGGTGTCGCCGACCTCCGGCAGGCCACCCAGATAGGTCACCTCGCAGCCCAGCAGCCGATACACGCGCTCGCTCTTGTTGGCGAAGTCCGCGCCCATCCATGAGATGAGCATGAGGTCGGCTTGCCCGGCCTCGATCATGATGCCGGCCGGCATCCGAGCCTGATGGAGCCACCATGCGTCGGCAGTGACATCGGTTTCGGTCCACAGCGTTCCGGTGCCGATCGTTGCCGGCTCTGCGTCTATGCCGAGCAGGCGATCTGCCAGCAGCAGCGGCGGTTCCGGCATCCGCACCTGCCGAAGGTAGTGGTCTTGCACCGTGAATGCCGGACCATAAATGTCGGAGATGTTTCCCGACGCGTGCACCAGCAGCCCGGCCTTGTCCAACGTGAGACCCACCGGCGTGCGCTTGATTGTCGGTTCCGGCAGGTCTTTGTCGACTGGCCGGGAAGGCTGGATCGCCCTGCAAGCTCCGTGAGGAGGTACGTACCGACCCGCAACGGCGCTAGGCTGCGTACCCGCCTGCAGCGTGAAAGTACTACTGGCAGAGTCGTTCTGGGCGCCTCCCCGAGTCGCGGCATCGCTGGCCGTTTGAGGCTCGACGGGATACGCAATCGAGAGTGGTTCAGGCGGGGTCTGTGCAGTCAGGGCTGTGCCCAGTGAAATCCGCGCCAACGCCTCCGTGACTTTAGGCAGAACCGGTGGAACGGGGAGGCGTGACGCCATCGGCGGCTCCAGTCGAATGCCCAAGTGTGCTGCCGCGTCGCCTGGGACTGCCTTCGGCGCTGGGTCGTCGCTGAAGGATGCCCTGGCGGCCGCAATGTGTTTCGGTAGTAGCACATCTGGCAGATGGGCCGGGAATTGTCGGCGTGTGGACTTCCCTGCCTCCGGTTGAGCGGCGACGGGAAGAGGGCCGCCGAGTGCGTCGGGGCCGCGGTGTTCGGCCGCGGCCGGCACGAGCACGCTGCGCTGCTCCTGACCACCCAGCGCGTTGAGCGCGACAACGACGGCCCGCGTTTCCGCTGCCCAGGGTCTGCCATCAGGGCGTACGCCAAGAACGCCATAGAGTGCGCCGGCGGCCACGTGCAGCAGCCCGGATGCGGCATGGGGGTGGCCGAGAAGGGGCGAGAGGTTGAACGCGCCCGGCGCTGACCCTATGTGTAAGTACTCACCGACCGGATTCTGTTCAGGGGGCAGGGCGGCAAGTATCGTGTCGCCATCACGGCGCGCGTCCTCGGAGCGCTTGAGCACCAATACGACGGCGGCGTCACCGGGTGTTTGCTGTTCCGGTCCCAGCAACGCGTGTGCCGCGGCTTCGTGGACTGGTTCACAGCTGAGGTCCACCGCACCGACCACAGCCGCGTCGATTTCCCCTCGTCGTAGTGCACGTGCGGCCAGCTCCAGAGCTGTGCTGCCGGAAAGCTCTTCTCTGGACACGGTGAAACTCGCTCCGCGGAGGTCGAATTGGCTGTTCAATCGGTTGGCCACGATGTTGGGCATGGCGCCGACGACACCGGCGGCGGTCAACCCTCGCACCACGCCGTCTCGGGCGCTCGCCAGCTTTTCGGCGTCGTCGATGTCATCGGCCAACCGCCAACGCACTCCGAATCGTGTTACCTCGGCGTCGCAACCCATACCCACGATGACGCCGGTGGTGTCCGACGGGAGCCGGTTGATTAGGTCACCGATGTCGAGAGCGGCGCCCAGAAGGGCGAGCTGCTGAGGCTGCGTCTGTGCGAGATCAACTGGGGGAAAACGTGTTTCAGTGATGTCAAGACGAATCTCGGTCATCCGGGCTCGGCGAATGCCGCTGCCGTCGTCGCTGGGAATCGGTTGGCATGTCCTCAGATGGTCAGCGACCGAAGCGGTCTCATGTCCGCCCACCCGGAGTGCGAGTCCGACGATGGCGATGTCGTCGTCGGCCGGGCAATCGTCTACCGGAAACCTCGGCGCGTAGTGCGCATCGGCCGGCTCGGTCCATTCCTCGAGAATCAGGTGGGCGTTATTGCCGCCGAAGCCGAAGTTGTTGATCGCGGCGCGCCGTGGCCCACTGCATTCCCAGGGCTCGGACTCGGTGAGCAGACGGAACGGGGAGTCGGCGATGAACGGCAGTGGATCTTCGACGTGAAGTGTCGGGGGGCGGACACCCGCCCGCATCGCCGCGAGCACCTTGATAGCTGCCGCGGCGCCGGAGGCCGTGATGGAATGCCCCAGATTGGATTTCAGCGAGCCGATGGGTATGTCCGCGGTCCCGGCGAAGATGCGGGCCATGCTCATCAATTCGATCAGGTCGCCGCGCGAGGTCCCAGTGGCATGACACTCGACGAGTGAAATATTTTGCGGCGCAATGTCAGCCATTTCGTACGCGCGGGTCATCGCGCGTTGTTGGCCGTCTTGGGAAGGTACCAGCAGACCGTGTCCGCGGCCGTCGTTGCTGAGCCCTACCGCCCGGATGACGCCGAGGATGGCGTTGTCGTCGGCGATCGCGTCGTCCAGCCTCCTCAGGACCAGAAACGCCGCACCCTCGGCGGGTACCAGTCCGTCGGCGCTGCGGTGGAAGGGTCGCGACCTGCCGGTACGACTCAATGCCTGCAGCGCGCTGAAGCCAACGTGCAGGAGTAGGTCGCTCGCCCCGTTGACGCCGCCGGCCATCATCACATCCGCCGCGCGGTCGTGCAGTCGATCGCATGCCAACTTGATGGCGTACAGCGATGAGGCGCATGCCGCGTCGAGAGCGGAGGCGCCCGCCGTCAGACCAAGTGCATTGGATATGAGATGCGCCGGCAGCCCAGACATGAAGCGGTTTCGCCAATCGATCCCGTCGTCGCAGCCACGCCAGACCATTTCAGCCAGATCGGTCATCGATTTCGTCGGGTAGCTCAAGTTACCCAGGACGACACCCGCGGCACCCGGGACCTCACCGGGGGACCAGCCGGCGCGCTCCAGTGCTTGCCGAGCCGCCTCGACGGCCCACAGGTACAGCGGATCCAGGCCCTGGAAGTGGTCGGCGTCGAGCAGGAAACGGCCGGGGTCAAAGATCTCGTCAAAGCCGCGTACGTGTCCGCCGCGATCCGACCATGCGTGGTCGAGGAAAGGGGCGTTCGGGTCTGCTCGGATGATGCGCGCCGTCGATACGCCCCAGTGGCCCGGCGGCGGTGAGCCCAGGACGTCCCGTCCCTCGTGCACCGTCGCCCATAACTCGTCAGGGTTCAGGCCGCCGGGAAGCACGCAGCCTTCACCGACAATCGCGATGGGTTCAAACTTCATGGCGGCTCTGCGGCATCGTTGGATCAGTGGCCGTACGGGTACAGCTCGAGTCGTTTGAGGCTGGCGACCAGAAGATCGCCTGCGTCAACCAGGTCGAGGTCGCAGACCACTCGGTTGTTCGTGGCGTCGCCGTTGGAGAGCACGCACCTGAGCCCCTGGCCCAGTGGGCCGGCCTGGTAGCGCACCACCTCCCCGAGCCGCAGCGGCAGCACCGTACGGCCGAGACGTTCGAAGCTCCATATCAACGCCAACTGAAGACAACCGTCGAGCGCTGCCGGATCGGTGGCCCAGCCTTCGCCCGGCCAGCCTGCCGCCGTCACACCGTGCAAGGAGGCCGTGGCGCTCGTTTCCCAGCAGTCCACGCTGTCAATCACCTGGAACGCGGGGCCGTGGAAGAGTGCACCGTGGTTGTAGCAGGTGTCGCGGCCGCGCCGGCTACCGCGGGATATCGTCGAGAGGCTCGGGATAACGGTTGAGCCCGAACCCATTTCGATCGTCGCGGAGTAATAGGCCGCTGATTCCGAACTATCGGTCAGCGTGCACGTCAGCCGGTGCGGCTGATCTTGCACCGGCGCGCAGCGCACTAGCAGCGGGTCGCCATGTTGTTCGAATTCATGCAATGTCACACCTCGAAGTACCTTGAGGTCGATTAGGCGATTTACTCGTTGCCCGGGGCGACACGCTTCGGTCATTCGTACGAACCATTCCACGGCTTGTGTGAGCGGCAGCACGACGTTGTCCTGAATCCGATGATCGATGAGGTAAGGCTGACTTTTCACGTGCGCCGTTACGCGCGCGACGCGGCCTTCCATTGGGATCGGATGGGTTGGCAGGCCAGCTAATACGTTGCCTCCTACGATCACCTCGGGGCTGCCGATATCGGCATCCAGCACCTCGGAAACGAATGCCTGCGCCCCGTCGGCGAGCGGGATCAAAGAGATGCCCCGGGACTCGAACATCGCCTTGAGACCCGGGGTAACCATTCCGGAGTCCCATGGTCCCCAGCCCAGCGCCCGAACAAGACAGGCCTGCCCGCGACGGGCCTGCTCTGCGGCTGCAACCTTGTTGAGTATCTCGTTGGCCATGGCGTAGTCGCTTTGACCGACGTTGCCGCTGCGCGCGGCCACCGATGAGAACAGGCAGACAAGCTTCAGCTCGTCGACGGCGGTCGCGTCCAGCAGCGCGCAAAGACCACCGACTTTCGTGTCGAAGACACGATCAAATCCGTCCAGAGTCTTCTTGTGTAAGGGGGCATCGGCCAACACGCCTGCGCCATGGATCAACCCGGTGATGGCTCCGAATTCGGCTCGCACGCTCGCCAGCAGAGTGGCGAGTTGAGACGAGTCGCGGACATCGACCGCGGCGTAGCGGACGCGGGAGCCGGCGTCGTTCAGCGCGGCCAAAGTCGCGCGCACATCACGATCAGCCGCGATGCGTTGCACCTGCTGTTCCAACTGCCTTGGCGTGGGCTTGAGACCTTGTGCCGCCGCACTGGTGAGCAGCGCCCGCTTGAGTTCGGCATCGGTCGTCAGCCCGCGCGTTGCGGCTGGTTCATCGCCGAGTTCCGTACGTCCGATCAGGACGAAGCTGGCCTGTGTGCGTTCTGCCAAGGCGATCACCGACGCAGCCGTGACACCCCGCCCGCCGCCCGACACGACGATCACGTCACGACAATCGATGCGAGGTGTGTGCGCGGCCACCGACCGCGCGTCTGCGACGATGGTGACGCGGCCGTGGCTGCTATCCACACCGACTTCCAGTTCCGGCCCCCCGGCCAGTATCTCCTGGGCGAGGTGCTCGGCGACGCTGATCGCAGATTGGTGCCCAACAGCGATATCGATTGCCTTGACCTGCGCAGTCGGCCACTCTTGGGCGACCGTCTTGGTGAGGGCGGCGATACCGGCGGTCCATACCCCCGAGCCCGGTTCGTCGAGCAGGCCGAAGGTACCGCCGGTGTCCTGAACGGTGACGAACACACCGCCGCGTTCCTGGAACCTGGCCGCGATGCGTTGCGCGTCGGCGAACAGCGTCCGGTTCGTGGCCAGTGCCGCTTCCCGGCTGGCTATCCGGCGCAGGCCACCGAGGTGGACCACCGCCTCCGCCTCGCTGCTGGGCTCGCCGACAATCGTGGCACCGATTCCATGTGTGCGCAGGATTGCAGCCAGGGCATTGGCGACGTTGTCATCTTGGGTGGCAACAATTTCCACCTTCGCGGCGCTGTAGAGACCCGGCATACCCATCCCGCTAGCCGGAGCAGCAATGGCCCGCACCGAGTAGCGGGCGATCGCTGCTCCGGCCACCTCAAAAGGGAGGCGGTCACCTGCCGGGGAGCCGGTGTCGGTTGCGGCGGGGGTGGGGTGGAGGTGGTCGACGATTTCTTGCAGGGTTGTGAGGGTGGCCATGGTGGCGGTGTCGATGTTGGGCAGGGTGGGGAGGCGTTCTTGGACGGCGGAGAGGATTTCGACGCGTTTGATGGAGTCGATGCCGAGGTCGGTTTCCAGTGCCATTGAGAGGTCGAGTATTTCGACGGGGTAGCCGGTTTTGTCGGCGACGACTTCGAGCATTTGGTTGATCAGGTTGGTGTCGGTGGCGGGGGTTGCTGTGGGGGCTGCCGGTGGCGGCGTGCCGTTGGGTAGGGGCGGCGTGGGCGGGGCGCCGGTGTGGGTGGTGTGGTGGTGGAGGTGGTCGACGATTTCTTGCAGGGTTGTGAGGGTGGCCATGGTGGCGGTGTCGATGTTGGGCAGGGTGGGGAGGCGTTCTTGGACGGCGGAGAGGATTTCGACGCGTTTGATGGAGTCGACGCCGAGGTCGGTTTCCAGTGCCATTGAGAGGTCGAGTATTTCGACGGGGTAGCCGGTTTTGTCGGCGACGACTTCGAGCATTTGGTTGATCAGGTTGGTGTCGGTGGCGGGGGTTGCTGTGGGGGCTGCCGGTGGCGGCGTGCCGTTGGGTGGCGGCGGCGCCGGCCGCGGTTCGGGCACCGGAGGCTTCCCGTTGGGGATGAGTGGCGCTGCGGCCGGGGCCGAAGTCACCGCGGTCCGCGACGCGAGCCTTTCGAGGAGCCCCCGCATCTGGTCGACGGTGTCCTGCAAGGTTCCCAACGCGGCGAACATCTCCGCCACCACGTCGGCACCGACGTCGGGCACGCCGGACGACGGTGCGGTAGGTGACGGAGACGCGGCCGTTGCAACTGCGGGTGAACTCGGAGGTGCCACTGCAACCGAAGCCGCCGCGCCGTGGCCGTTCCCATTCAGCACACTCGGGACCACCCGAGCTGGTGCCGAAAGTTCGACAGACGTCGTCGTGCTCGCGTGGACCCCGAATGTCACTGATTCTTTTGGCGCCAATGTGGGCTCCGATTCGATCCTGTGTCCGTTATGGTGACTGCGGTCAGTTGATGTCGCGATAGCCGTTGGTCGTTGCATCGGCTCGTCGCTTGTCGGTGGCTTTCCATAGTTCGATCCATTGATCTTCAGGGTCAGCTTCTGCTGCTGACGAGTGCGCGGGTCCTCACCCAGGCGGTAGTCAGCCCAAAGAGCCTCGAATCTCATCGGTACGCCGGCCGCCGCGAGTTGGGCCAGCCCGATCCAAAGCGATCGAATGCCGTTTCGGCCCTTGGCGTCCAGTGATATCGCGGAGTGCTCCTTATCGGCGAGGCATTTGCTGACGAGATTTGTCAGCACGTTGCCGGGACCCACTTCAATGAATGTGCGTGCACCGGCTTGCCACATCGCCTGAGTCTGTTCAGCGAACCGCACGGGCTGCGCGATCTGCCCGGCCAGCGTTGCCCGGATTGTTTGCGCGTCATCGCCGTACGGCTGGCCCGTGGCGTTGGCGTAGACCGGAATCTTTGGCGTGCCGAACGGTATAGCTGCCAGGAGCGAATTGAATGGACCCGTTGCCGAACTGACGATTTCTGAATGGAAGGCAGTTGCGACATCAAGGCGCCGCGCGTTTACCCCCGCCGCTTTGAAGCGCTGAGCGGCATCGTGTATGGCGGCGGCGTCGCCTGAGATCACAACCTGATCAGGAGCGTTGTGGTTGGCGATTGCCACCGAAAGTCCCCACTCTTCGATGAGTTCACGGACGCTCTGGGCAGGTGCCGTCACCGCACACATCGCCCCGTTGCTGCTGGCCGCGGCTTCGGCCATTAGCGCACCGCGTTGCCGGGCGATTTGTAGGGCAACGTCTTCGCTGAAAACACCCGCGGCGTGTAGCGCGATGACCTCGCCAAAGCTGTGTCCACCGACGGCAACCGGCGCGATGCCGAGAGCGCGGACGATGGAAAGCAGGCTGAGGCTATGGGCCCCGATGGCCGGCTGTGCCCACTCCGTCTTGGTCAATTCGGCCGCCTGCAACGCTCGGTGGTCAGTGGTGAAAGCCGTTTTCGGCCAGACAATCTGGTGCAGGTCGCGATCTGCGTTCAGATGGTCAGCGCGGGCACGTTCCCAGGGCACCAAGGCCGGCGCGTAGAGCTGGGGGATGTCAGCACCCATACCAACGTACTGGCTGCCCTGCCCTGGAAACAACAGTGCGACCGGCCCGGGGTGTTGTGCCGAATAGTAATAGCCTTTGGGCGAGCTTAATAATGTTGGCACACAAGGCTCTTGGAGCCTTCCGGCGAGTTCGGAGAGCTTAGCGCGCAAGTCCGAAACACTGTCCGCGACGACAGCCAAGCGGTGGGGCTGCGTGGCGTCGTAGGCCGACTGCGCGCTGCGTGCGATGTAGCTGAGCATGTCGGTGCTGTCAACGAGTGATGCAGAAAGACGAGCCGAATCATCGGCAAGTACGGCCACGGATGGCGCGCCCAGCACAATCAGCTCGGAATCGCAGGATCGGTATCGGGGTGCGCGTTTGCCGACACCCGTGTACTCCTCCACGGCGATGTGAAAGTTGGTGCCGCCGAAGCCGAACGAGCTGACGGACGCACGTCGGGGAACGCCCTCGTCTGCCAACCACGGCTTCGTTTGCGTCGAGAGATAGAACGGCGATTTCTCTATCTCGAGGTGGGGGTTGGGTTGATCGACCTTGATAGTTGGCGGCAACGTTTGATGATGAACCGCCATCACGGCCTTGAACAGCCCGACCGCCCCCGCCGCGCCCTTGGTGTGTCCGACCTGGGACTTGACTGAGCCGAGTGCACACCACTGTTGGTCAGCACGCCCGGATGTCGCGAAGACCTCGCGCAGTGCCGAGAACTCGGCGATATCACCGGCTTTGGTGCCAGTCCCGTGTGCTTCGACGAGCCCCACCGTTTCCGGTCCGTAACCGGCAGCGGCATAGGCGCGGCGTAAGGCTTTGGCCTGACCGGCCGGACTCGGCGCATAGATGCTCTTTGCCCGGCCATCCGAGGAAGTCCCAATTCCTTTGATCACTGCGTAGATTTGGTCGCCATCGCGCTCGGCGTCATCGAGACGCTTGAGCGCGAACATCGCGAGCCCTTCGCCCAGCATGGTGCCGTCCGACTGGTCGGAAAACGGACGGCAGTCGCCAGTGGGTGACATCGCGGTCACCGTGCTGAAGCACATGAACATGGAGATGTCATTGCAGGCATCGACCCCGCCGGTGATCACCATGTCCGATTCGCCGAGATACAGCTCATGGAGCCCAACTTCAAGGGCAGCCAGGGAACTTGCGCACGCCGCGTCGATGACACAGTTCGTACCCCCGAGATCGAAGCGGTTGGCGATACGTCCGGCGACAACGTTGCCGAGAAGTCCGGGGAAGGTGTTCTCTTGCCAGGGTGCGTAGTTGGACATCGCGCGCTCACTGAACTCCGCGATCTGCCGTTCGGACAGACCGCCGGCGCGCAGCGTCCTTTCCCAAACTGGCCGTTGCAGGCGGCCGCTCATGGAGCCGAGTAATTCGGTGGCGCCGGCGGCGCCGAGTATGACGCTGACGCGCTCACGATCAATCTGTGACAATTCGCCGCCTGCGGCGTCCTGCAAGACCTGCTGCGCAACCATCAGTGCAAGCAGTTGGGCGGTATCGGTCGCGGGCAGGACGTTCGGTGGAATTCCAAAGTCCATCGGCGAGAAATCGACATCAGGCAAGAACCCACCACGGCGGACGTATACCTTGTCCGGCATGTCCGGATCGGGGTCGTAGTAGTCGTCAATGCGCCAGTGTGATGGTGGCACCTCGGAGAACAGATCAATGCCATTCACGATGTTGCGCCAGAAGCGTTCGGCGTCTGCAGACCCTGGCAGCAGAGCGCTCACACCGACAATGGCAACAGGAGGATGTTTGGATGCCACTGGATCTCCTCTGTACATCGTCTCCCGGAACAGCATCGTGGCACAGCAGCTCCAAATCCAAGACTGGCCGTCCAGAATTGCGTTATTGACCAGCGGAGAGACAGGTCGAGCGCTCGCCGGGAATTTATACTAGACCGCCCCGGTGCAGCAGATCGCCGCGAATAAGACATCGGCAGCGTCGTAACCAGGATTCCGATCTATAAGCACAGCTTGCGAGGAATGTAATGAAATGCGCTCGGCGGGACGGGTACCCCGCACGCGCGGGCCTGCTGCGCCCGGCTGATTTGCGCGGCACCTTCGAGCAGATTCAGCGCCACCTGGTCGACATTGCGGTGCTCACACGGCGCCAGATAACTACCTGCCACCCAGCTATTGAAGGCTCCCATGGATGGACCGCACCAGATCTGGTAGTCCAGGACTCGATCGGGGTCGCCGTCGATCGCCCACTGGCTTGATTTGCCGAGGTACCAGCGGAACACCAGAGCCATCTGATACTTGGGGTCCCGTTTCGCGAGTTCGAGTACCGCAGGGTCACGCTGGTCCCAGTATCGCTGCGTCTCAGTCCAGACTTCGTCTGCGCTCTTGCCGAGGATCTTCTCCAGCTCCGTGCCATGTCGGCTCACGACTGCACCGAGGTCTGGGCTGCCGGCATACCACTCGTACAGCTTCCTGGCGCGTGGGCCGAACATCGAGCCGCGCTTGAGTACCTGCAGTTTCACTCCCATCTCGAACATGTCCGCGGCGGGCGCCATCATCACGTCCGCCACCCCGGTTTGTGCGAGCATTGCGCGCGCGCGGGCGGACAGTCCTGACTCGACACATGCTTGGTTGATCGAGCCGGTCAGCACGTATGCAGCTCCCATCGCGAACGCGCCAGCAACAGACTGCGGCGTACCGAGACCGCCGCCGGCGCCCACACGTACGCAAGAATTCAGGCGGTGCTGCTGCGCCAGCTTGTCCCGCAGCAGCATGATTTCTGAGAAGAGCGCCGGCAGCGGACGATTGTCGGTATGTCCGCCGCTGTCGGCCTCGACCGTGATGTCTTCGGCCACCGGTACGTGTCGGGAAAGTTCGGCTTCTCGCGCGGTCAGCTTGCCGGACGCTTCGAGCGCCGACACCAAGGCCGCCGGCGCGGGTTCCATGAACATGCGCGCGACCTCGGGTCGGGAAACCTTCGCCATCACATGGTTCTTGCGGATGATGGCCCCAGCCGGATCGGTCGACAGACCTGACAAGGCGTAGTGGACGACCGCAGGCGTTAGTTTCATGAACGCCGATGCCTCGACCACGCGGACGTCTCGTGCGATGTAAAGCTCAGCGACACGCGACTCGAGTGCAACTTCGTTGGGCGAGTGGATCAGATTTGCGCCCCAGGCGAGTCCGGTTCGGCCCGCCAACCTCGCCTGGATGTCGGCCAGCCCTCGTTCCACGTTGGCATATGACAGACCGCCCGCGCCGAAGAAACCCAGCATGCCGGCTTCAGCCACCGCCACCACCAACGCTGGCGTCGCGATACCATTGGCCATCGCTCCGGTGACATAAGGAAAACGGATTCCCCTGGCCTCGCAGAACTGGCGGTCACCCAGCCACTCCGGGTACATCGGGGGCAGCGTTCCTACCAGGGATATCTCGGAAGCGGCGGCGTCCACCAACTCGCCCCCCATGGCCAGGCCCAGTTGCCCGCTGGCCACTTCGCGCACCACGTGAACCGGGTGGCGCACGTATTGGAGGATGTGAACTATGTCTTGGGGCGCAAATGCGGCGGGCACAGGCCGCGGACGCCACCCACCCAGAACCGGGCTTGCCCCCGGCTCGGCGGGAAGCCCTCCGGCGGCGGCCGGCTGCTGATTGACTGCCAATTTCCCTCAATAACCGCTAGCGACGTGTATTGCCGGGTGGACGACATAACTCAAGAAATCTGGACGAGTGTCTCATTAACATCCGTTACGTGGGTATCGAGCCTACGGTCCGTGCTCGCCTCATTCGAGGCCTTGCCAGAATGTGGTGGGCAATTGGCGGCGTCGATACCCACCCTGTCATGCGGCGTCGATACCCACCCTGTCATGAGGTGACGACGCCGAGTCGAACACCCTCTGACAAGAGTCAGGCGAAAAGCGGTGGAGCGGCCCCTCCTGCGGTAATTACCGGATACTCGCAGACCGCAGTAATTTGATCGCGGAACAGTCTCCGACATCAGTTCTGCGGATTCGGTTGGGGGCGCGGCTCATGGCCGTCCGTCTCGCAGTAAGTCCTTTCCCCGCACCACGACCTGGCCCCGACCAGACGCGCCAACCTGATTGGGGATGAACCGATTTCCGACCTGAACGTTCCGGGGCACGCTGCCGGGCCGCGTTCTGGCACAGGCTGCCGTACACAGCACCGCCAGTAGAAGGCCCACCGCGGCGGTTCTCGGCGCTCTGCTCCTGATCCCGTAGCCGGCGGACGAGGTGGACACCGTGCTGGACGATGCGGCGTGGTGTCCACCAACTGAGTTACGGCATGGCATTGGTGCGCTTCTTGTTACTTCAGGCGGCTCTGTGGTTATTCGAATTGGTTAGCGACGGGGATAATTCGTTCCCCGACTCGTCGCACGAAGCCTTCGGGGTCTGGGTCACCGGGAAAAGGTCCAACGTTGACCAGTTCGATGCCCAGCGCGGCGTAGCGTTCCAGGGTTGCGAGGTAGCCGTCGAGGTCATCAAAGGGGTTCGTGAACAGCCCAGCAGTGAGCCGAAGCGTTGCGAAGTCCCGGCCCACAGCGTCGCAATGCCGACGCAGCGTGTCGAGTTGTTGCGGAAGTTGCTCGGGGGAGGCCACGCTGTTCCATGCGTCGCCGTATCGAGCTGCGAGAAGTGTTGTGGTCTTACCGTCGCCGCCGACGAGAATCGGTAAGGGGCCCAGCGGTTGGGGTTCGCATATCGTTTCCGCCAGGTGGTAGTGCTTGCCCGTATAGGGCCCGTTGTTTGGGCTCCACATTTGTCGGCAGATCTGCAGGGTTTCTTCCAGCATCTCCAGACGAGTTCGCGCCCGCGGGAAAGGCACCCCAAGCGCCAGGTGTTCGCGCTGATACCAGGCTGCGCCAATTCCCAGAGTTGCCCGGCCCTGCGAAAGAATGTCAAGCGTGCTGATGGTCTTGGCAAGCACACCGGGGTGGCGATAAGTCACTCCCGTGACCAACATGGCCAGAGCAATTGTGCTGGTTTGGCCAGCGATGAAGCCGAGGCTGGTATATCCCTCGAGGTAGGGGTCGTCGGCCTGGCCGACACCGGTCACGTCGAGTAAGCCGAGGTTCTCGACCTGGAAAAAGTGGTCGCCACAGCTAAACATGGTTGCCCCCAACTCTTCTGCGGCCTTGGCAGTTGCTGCGAGAGTGGGGGCTAATCTCTCGGGATTGTTGGGCAGAAAGTCGATGTAGTGGATACCTATTTCCATGGCCACGACTCCTTCGTGAACTTATTTCTGTGTAACGGCAACGTTTCCGGCCGTGCGGTCAAGGGGTTGATGCCGTGTTGCGACACGTATCGTCGGCAGAAGCTCTCCGCGCCTTATAACATCGGGCAAATGCGCTCGGACTGTCCGAGCAGCGCTTTGCCGAGCACTTCGTAGCCGACCATCGGGTTGAACCCGGCATGGCGGGCGGCGGTGTTGACGTCACGGAAGTGGCGCTGCATCGCACTGGTTTCGGCGAAGGAACCGGCACCGTGGACGTTCACCAGGATGGTCATCGCCTGGAGCGCTTGCGCCATGGCGTAACCGTAATCCGCTCGGGCCTGCGCGCGCCGGTCGTAGTCGAGTGCACCCTGCCTGTGGCCGGCTAAGTCATCGGCTACAGCGCGCACGTGCAGTTCGGCGGTACGCAGTTTCAGGGCGGCCTCGCCGACTTGAATCTGTACGCCGACCGACTCGCTGCGCCGGGCCAGTACGGTGTGGTGCACGCCCTTGTCCGGTGCGTCCTGGATCACCAGGTCCAGGGCCGCGCGTCCGGCACCGAGCAGTGGTCCGGCCAGCCCCGCCGCGGCGACCAGCATGAACACCGATCCGAACGGTGGCGGCGTCTCCGTCGGCGAGTCCTCGGCCGTCGGCGTCAACGAGATCAACCGATGGGCGGGCACGAACACGTCCTGCGCGACCCAGGTATTGCTGCCGGTGCCGCGCATTCCGACCGTGTGCCAGGTGTCTTCGAGCGTCACCTCGGACGCAGGCACCAGGCAGAAGTAGGCCTCGTCGGGCGCGCCTTCGGCGCCGGCAACCCCAGCGCCCAGGACCGCCCACGTCGCGTGGACCGAGCCCGAGGCGTACGGCCAACGTCCGGTGATCAGCAAGCCGCCGTCGACGCGCTGGCCGCTTCCAGATTCGCCGGCTCCGGCGATGCAGGCGTCGGGATCCGCCCCGAACACCTCTTCTTTGGCTTCATTGGAAGCGTAGGTGTCGAGCATCCAGGCGCCCGTGGACGCCACCGCGACCAACCACGCAGCCGAGGCATCGGCCATGCCGAGCCGGGTGGTGATGTCCAGCAATGTGTGGGTGTCGATCTGGTGGCCGCCGAACCGGGCCGGTGTCGACAGCCGGAACATACCGGCCACCCGTAACGCGTCGATCAGTTCGTCGGCTGCCCGTCGATGGTCGTCGCCGTAAGCGGCGAATTCCCGCAGCAGTGGCTGCAAACGTGTTGCCGTCTCCCGTAATTCGTCGGATTTCGGGTTCTCTGTTGTGAACTTCGTCATCGTTGTCCTCGCGATCGTTCGTTTCTCTGGCACAGTGCGAATGCCGACGTCGCCGAGCCCTTTTTCTCATGTGTCGATGGTGTTCGAATCGGCGGCGACGGTCGTCGTCGGACACACCGCGGACCTGTCCGGCGACACAGTTGCCGGGGACGTGCCAGCGCGCGGTGCGGTCGATCGAGATCGTGGTGAATGGTCTTGACGGTCCGCACCATCTTGGCTGGCGGTGCCTCGCGGCTAAACCTGCTGGTAAGAGCTGAAATTGGCATGAGCTCCTTAACTCTGGCAAACAACTATCGGCTGTATCAAAGCTATATTGATTATATGTAGGCTACATCGTATGGTCGACAGGTGCCCAAACGCCAAGCCTGAGCGGACATATCGCTCCCCGTTGCGCAACGAAGCGCAGCCCAGACCCGCGCCACGCTCCTGGCGATCGCCATGACGCTGTTCCTTCAGCGGGGTTACGCCAAAGTCGCCGTCAACCAACAAGTGAATTCAGCGGGCCGTTTCTAGGCTCGGGTCCACTAGGAGAATCTCGTGTCCATCACGTCATCGATCGCAACCCGGCTCGCCGCAGACCTGCCCGACGGTCGTGTCCTGGGCGGCGCGGACTTCGAGCGACAGCGGCGGGTATGGAACGGCGCTGTCGACCACGTGCCTGCGGTGATCGTGCGCCCGCAGACCGCGGTGGAAGTGGCCGATACCGTCCGGGTGGCACGCCGCCACGAGCTGGCGATCTCGGTACGCGGCGGAGGTCACGACTTCGCTGGCCGCGCCATCCGGCCCGGGGGCCTGGTCATCGATCTTGCGGACATGCGTGGGGTGGAGATTCGCGGCGATACGGCACGAGTCGGTGGAGGCGCCGTCGCCGACGATCTGCTCGGGGCGGCAGCGGTCCACGGCCGATGTGCCGCGGTTGGCTCGGTCGGCTCCGTGGGCGTCGTGGGTCTCGTCCTCGGCGGCGGCTACGGACCGCTCATCGGGGTAGCGGGTATGGGCGTGGACAACCTGCTGTCGGCCCGGGTGGTGTTGGGCGATGGAAGCATCGTCGACACCGACACCGAGCGCGAACTCGAGCTCTTTTGGGCGTTGCGCGGTGGGGGAGGCAATTTCGGCGTCGTCGTCGAGATCGAGGTGCGTCTTCATCCGATATCGGAGGTGACCGCCGGCGCGGTTGCATTCGGATGGCCGCAGGCGCGCCGCGTCCTGCGCGGACTGGCCGATGTGTACCGCGATATCGCCGACGCATTCGACGTGGTGTTCAGTGCGATGCGAACACCGGATGGACCGGTCGTGTTCACGAGCCCAGTGTGGGCGGGCCCGCAGGACGTCGCCGAAGCCCACATCCACCGCGTGCGGAACCTCGGTGTACCGGTCCTCGACGACGTCTCACGACGTCGCATTGCCGACATGGCGCGTATCGCGTCCGAAACCTTCCCTGCCGGAGCGAACTATTGGGCGGGGGCACGTATCGTGCCAGAGATAAACGAAGCGTTCATCGACGCATTCATCGCGTCGGTCGACTCCATGCCGGCCCAGTGCGTGGTCATCGTTCACCACGCACACGGTGCGGCGACGCGAATCCCCGTCAGCGCCACGTCTTTTGCACACCGCGAGCCACATCTGGTGGTCGAGATCCTCGGAATGTGGACGGCCGGCGATGGGCGCACCGAACGCGACTGGTTGGAGCGAACCTTGCGCCGACTCGACGACATCGCACTGCCCGGCGGTTGGGCCAACCTCATGGCGCCGGACGATTCGCGCGCGCGAGATGCCTATCGAACCAATCGGAGCCGGCTCTTGGAGGCGAAACGGCGCTACGACCCCGAGCATATCTTCGACGCCATCCCCCTACCGTGACCTGGCTTGACAGCCATTCTGGGTGACCGCGTAGCAGCATTGCACCCGGACGAGTATCGGGCTATGCGCGAGGGTGTTGGGTGAGGTGGTTGACGAGGTCGCTCAGCTGGTCATTCAGTGCGGTGACACTGTATCCCTCTGTTTCGGTAAGGTATTCGACAAGATCGGCCCGTACCGCCGCAAGTAGGGTATGCGCCAACCACGCGGAATCCATTGGCGGCGAAAGCGTTTCGAGTGTATGGGTGAATACCTGGTGCATCCATTGGTAGTTCAGGCCATAAGGATTGCCGTCCCGCGATGATTCCATGGCCAGTGACAGCGCGCGATTGCGCACTTTAAAATCCACCAGGGCGTGCAGCAGCGCGGCAAGGCGCTCGCGCGCGGCGGTATCGGGCCCGAGCGGAGGGGGCCCGTGCTCGACGGCATCGCGTAGCGCTGCGGATCGATGCTCGACGACGGCGCGGATCAGCTCGGCACGATCTCCGAAACGTCGGAACAGTGTCCCCTTCCCGACTCCAGCAGCGGTGGCGACCTCCTCCATCGTCACCGCTGCTGGCGAATGTGTGCGGGCGAATAGCTCGTCGGCGCAGGCAAGTATCGACGCACGATTTCGCGCGGCATCAGATCGGACCACGGGTGGGGGCCTCCGTTCCCGTTGTTTAAATTCGGACCGCCGGTCCGTATAGTAGAAAACGGACCGCGAGTCCACAATAGTCACCCCAGCCTCACGGCGGGGGTTGCCCCGCCGGCCGACAGGAGATGACGTGACCACATCGCGAACCGATTTTCGCATCGACAGCAAGGAGTTCGTTGGAAAGAACGCAGTGGTGACCGGGGGCACCCGCGGAATCGGCCGCGCCATCGCCGAACGACTTCGTGCCGGTGGCGCCAGGGTCGTGGTTGCGGCCCGCTCGATGCACAGCAACAGCGCGGCGGAGGAGGTCGTCGTCGCCGATGTCAGCACCCCCGAGGGCATAGACATCCTCGCTCGCGAGGCGACGCTTCGACTCGGCGAGATCGACATTGTCGTCGACAATGTCGGCGGTTCACCGCAGGCCGACGGCGGGATCGCGGCACTGACCGAGGCTGACTGGCAGTGGGCGATCAACACCAATTTCTTGGCCGCGGTCCGATTGGATCGCCAACTTATTCCAGCCATGGTCGAGCGTGGCAGCGGGGCGATCGTGCACATCACCTCGATCGCACGTCGGGCACCATTGCCCACCGCGGTGCCCTACGCCGCGGCCAAGTCCGCGCTGGCGAATTACAGCAAGGCGCTGGCAAATGAGCTGGGAACCAGCGGTATTCGCGTCAATGCGGTGGCCCCGGGTGCGGTCGAGACTGACGCGGCCAAGCAGATGGTCGGTGAGTTGGCAGACCAGCAGGGAACCAGCTACGACCGCGCGATGAAAGAGCTGATCAAGACACTCGGCGGCATACCGACGGGAGGTTTTGGCCACCCCGCCGATGTCGCCGAACTGGTCGCGTTCCTGGTCTCGCCCCGGGCCGCCTACATCACCGGAGCCGAATACGTCATCGACGGCGGCAGCTCGCGCGCTCTCTAGCCGAAAGGAATCGATTCCAATGGAACTAGGTTTGCACTTCGTCGATTTCGTCACCGTTTCGGCCGGCGGATTCGACCACACGCTGACAGATGTGGCGCTGACCGCCGAGGCCGGTGGCATGACCATGCTCACCCTGGCCGATCATTTCCTGCAGATGGAGAGCCTGGGCAAGGCGGAGGACCCCTTTTTGGAGGGTTATACCTCGCTGGGCTTTCTAGCGGCCAAGACGAAGACCATCACGTTGAGCATGCTGGTCACCGGTGTCACCTACCGCTATCCCGGTGTGTTGGCAAAAGTCGTGGCCACACTTGACGTTTTGTCGCGGGGCCGCTCCATGCTCGGACTCGGTGCTGCGTGGTATCAGCGCGAGCACCTGGCACTGGGCATCCCGTTCCCGCCGCTTCGGGCTCGCTTCGAGATGCTCGAAGAAACCGTTCAAGTCTGCCGGCAGATGTGGAGCGCTGACTGCGGGCCGTACCTGGGGTCGCACTACCAACTTGCCGAGACGATCTGCCAGCCGCTGCCGCTGCAGCGAATTCCGATCATGATCGGCGGTGCTGGGGAGAAGAAGACCCTGCGCCTGGTCGCCCAGTACGCCGATGTATGGAATGTCAGTGTCTCGTCGGTCGATCAGCTGGCACACAAAATCGAGGTGCTCGAACGCCACTGCACCGATGTCGACCGCGATCCTGCCGAGATCCGCAAGACGGCCGGTCTGGTCCGCGACCCGTTTGACGATGTATCAGCGTATCTGCGTGAGATGGAGCAATACGCGGCTCTGGGTGTCGATCTGGTCAACGTCGGTCCACTTCCGCCCAATCCGGATCCAGCGGGTTTCGTCGCGCGGCTGTGTGAGCAGATCGTTCCGCGCGCCGCGCAGATCGGTTGAGCGCCATGCGAATCGAGGTGATCGCCGATGGACTCGGCTTCACGGAGGCGCCGGTGTTGCTTGCCGATGGACGCATCGCGGTGGCGTCGGTCAGCCACGGAGCGGTCTATATCGTCGATCCCAACGGCGGTCCCGTGCAGCGCATCGGGACGGGCGGCGGGCCTAGTGGGCTGGCAGTCGGCGACGACGGGACCATTTTCATCGCCCAGAACGGCGGGATCTGGGGAGCCAGCGCAGCCGCTCCTCCTGGAATCCAGGCTATTACCGGTGCTGCGGTGGAGTACGTGGTAGCGGATCTGCGCGCCCCCAACGACGTGACGATCGATAGCGCGGGCCAGCTATGGGTCACCGACTCCGGCGCCGAGTTCGACCCGTCGAGGCCTCAGGACGCACAGCCCGGAATAGTGTGGCTGGTCGACGTGGCAGCGGCACGTGCCGAGCCGCGAATCGATCCAGGTCCGGTATCGCTCAACGGGATAGGCCTCAGACCTGACGAGAGCGCATTGCTGCTCACCGCTACGCTGCCGTCGCAACTGCTGTCCTGCGCGCTGCCGACGCCCACAACCACACAGCAGGTGCATACCCTGTGCCACTTCGCCGGGGACTGGCCAGACGGAATCGCGGTCACCGCGGCCGGCGACATCTGGGCGGCGATGCACAACGCCGATCGCATCGAACTGGTCGGACCTGCCGGTGAGCTACGTGACCGTCTCGACCTGCCAACGGGTTCAGCGCCCACCAACGTGTGCTGCGGGGTCGAACCCGGCGAGTTGTATGTCACCGCCGCGCACGCGCAATCTTTGCTGCGCATCAAGTGCGCATCGCGATAGACGACGCCTCGCAGCGGCCATCGGATTAGCGCCCAAACTTGATGGGGGCAGCCGGAAAGGAGGCGACGTAGGCGAACTAGACCTGCGTTACAACTATGAGCAACAACAGCATTCGTCAACTACTGATGTGATGCCGTGCCGTGCGGCGGTCGGCGTCGCCCGACCTCGTCCGCATTGTCGGTGACGTGACTTTGGCGCAGCCACGTTGAAGGAACAGCCTCATGGCGGTTTCTAAGACTGTGGTCTGGGCCGCGGCATTGGGGCGCAACGCGGATCGATACGGCCGTTGAGGCTTGTCTCGTGGCACCGCTCGCCCATGCGATATAGGATATATATATTGAATAGTGGCAGTGGTAAAACTTCGCTGTCGACAAGTTAAGGACACCGCTCATGCCTATGTCAGCTCTTACGGCCACGTTTCGCCGCCAGACACCGCCGGCCAAGGTGGTGCGGGCCGTTGATGCCTTTCGTTACCAAGTCGATCGATTCCACCGCGCGCTGGCTCCACCTCAAGCGGTGATCATCGATCTGCTGATGGGGGCTTGGACTGCCCAGGCCATCACCGCGGCGGCAGATCTGGGTATCGCGGATGCGCTGGCGAAAGGGCCGCTGTCGGCCGAGGAACTGGCCATCGAAGTCAATGCTGACGCCGACGCGCTCAGTCGCCTCCTGCGGGCACTGATAACACGAGGTGTATTTCGCCAACGCCGCGACGGTTGCTACGACCTGACACCGCTGGCTGCCACTCTCCGGCTCGACGCTGAGGTGTCGTTGGCCGCCGAGGCGCGATGGGTGGGCTCTGCCCAGCACCGGGAGCATTGGAGCCATCTGACCGACGCGGTCCGCACCGGCCGCGCCGTTGTGCCCACGCTGCGTGGAAAGTCGATATTCGACTACCTCGCCGACGAACCCGAGCTCGCCGACATCTTCAACCAGGCGATGACCGGCGTTTCGGAGCTGTCGATCGCGCCGGTGATCGCCGCGTACGACTTTGACGCTTTTAGAACCGTCGTCGACGTCGGTGGCGGCCACGGCCGACTTCTGGCTGGGGTCTTGACGACCGCCCCGGGCACGCGCGGTGTGCTGTTCGACCTACCTCACGTGATTGCCGGCGCGGCGGTGACGCTTCGTCGGCACCACGTCGATGACCGCGTGAGTGTCGAGGCAGGCTCGTTCTTCGACAATGTGCCAGATGGCGGCGACGCCTACGTCCTAAAGCACATCATTCACGACTGGCCCGATGACGAAGCAGTGCAGATCCTACGCAACGTTCGCAGGGCAGCTGGTGTCGGCAAGAATGTCTTGTTGGTGGAATTCGTTATCCCCGAACATAACCGGGAACACTTGGCTAAGTGGGCCGACCTAGAGATGCTGATCTGCAGCTCCGCCCGCGAGCGTACGGCTGCCCAGTACGACCGATTGCTGAAAGAGGCTGGTCTCCAGATGAACCGAGTGATTGAGACCGCATCTCCGTTCAGTATCGTCGAGGCGACGGTGGCTTCGACATAGGCGTTGGCGTCAGGAGGTAACCACCAGTGAACCTCACGACGCTACGCGGCCTTGCAGCGCCAAGTCGGCTAAGCGGGGTGAGGCGACCAGGGCAGAACGGACTGAGGTGTACGCGAGCCTGGGGCCTGCGTCTTGACTACGACCCGCATCATCAGCGAGTCACGGCGACTGCCGACCTAAGTCGTGTCGCCGGATGTGTGATCGCGGCTGCGCCGCTCAACACACTCCATCGCCTCGGAAATGCACGCAAGCGTTCATTTCGCTCGGCTCCGTCGTGTGTCCGAGGGGGGACTTGAACCCCCACGCCCATTAGTAGGGCACTAGCACCTCAAGCTAGCGCGTCTGCCATTCCGCCACTCGGACAAGATTAACTTGGCAGCTAAGGCTATCGGATCGGTTCGCTTCGGCCCAATCGGGTTGGCCCGACCCAGTGGCGTCGGTAGTGGTAGGAAAGGTGACTGTGACACCACAACGGCCGGTGACCAGAGACCTCAGTGGTCCGCTGGATGATGTGGCCGAGGTGGTCAGCAAGCTGATCCGATTCGACACCTCCAACACCGGCGAACTCGAAACCACCAAGGGCGAAGCGCAGTGCGCCCAATGGATCGCCGAGCAACTCGCCGAGGTCGGCTACGCCACCCACTATGTGGAGTCCGGAGCGCCTGGGCGCGGCAACGTGTTCGCACGACTGCCCGGCGCCGACCGGTCCCGCGGCGCTCTGATGATTCACGGACACCTCGACGTGGTCCCGGCCGAACCCGCTGATTGGAGCGTGCACCCGTTCTCCGGCGCCATCGCAGACGGCTACGTGTGGGGCCGCGGCGCGGTCGATATGAAGGACATGGTGGGCATGACGCTGGTGCTGGCCCGCCACTTCAAGCGGGCTGGCATTGTGCCGCCGCGCGATCTGGTCTTCGCGTTCCTTGCCGATGAGGAAAACGGCGGCAAATACGGGGCGCAGTGGCTGGTCGACAACCAGCCTGAGTTGTTCGACGGGGTGACCGAAGCGATCGGTGAGGTTGGCGGCTTCTCGCTGACGGTACCGCGCCACGACGGCGGCGAGCGCCGCCTCTATCTGATTGAGACCGCCGAGAAGGGCATCCAATGGATGCGACTGACCGCTCGCGGTCGCGCCGGGCACGGCTCGATGGTGCACGACCAGAACGCGGTCACCGCCGTCGCCGAAGCGGTCGCCCGGTTGGGCCGCCACCAGTTCCCGCTGGTCTGCACCGACACCGTCGCGCAGTTCTTGGCCGCCGTAGGCGAGGAAACCGGCTTGACCTTCGACACCACCTCGCCAGACCTTGACGGAATGATCGACAAATTGGGTCCGATGGCGCGCATGCTCAAGGCCGTGCTGCACGACACCGCCAACCCGACCATGCTCAATGCCGGGTACAAGGCCAACGTGGTTCCGGCGACGGCCGAAGCCGTGATCGACTGCCGCGTGCTACCCGGGCGGCTCGCGGCGTTCGAGGCCGAGGTGGACGCGCTGATCGGGCCCGACGTGACCCGCGAGTGGATCCGCAGCCTGGATTCCTACGAGACCTCATTCGACGGTGACCTAGTCGACGCGATGAACGCTGCGGTGCTCTCGGTGGACCCCGACGGCCGCACCGTGCCCTACATGCTTTCCGGCGGTACAGACGCAAAATCGTTTGCGTGTCTAGGGATTCGTTGCTTCGGGTTCAGCCCGCTGCGGCTGCCGCCGGAACTGGATTTCTCGTCGCTGTTCCACGGCGTCGACGAACGGGTACCCATCGAGGCGTTGCGGTTTGGCACCGAGGTGCTGGCACACTTCTTGACCCACTGCTGATCCCGACCACCGCTGATCCACACGAGAGGATTGACCATGACCGTGCCCAACCCGTACGACGCGCTGCCCGCGCTGCCCTCGTTCACCCTGACGTCGGAGTCCATCACCGACGGGCAACCGCTGGCCAAGCCTCAGGTCAGTGGGATCATGGGCGCCGGCGGCGAGGATGTCAGCCCGCAGCTGAGCTGGACGGACTTCCCGGCGGAGACCCGCAGCTTCGCGGTCACGGTGTACGACCCCGACGCGCCTACCGCGTCGGGGTTCTGGCACTGGGCGGTGGCCAACCTTCCCGTCGACGTCACCGAATTGCCGGCCGGCGCCGGCGACGGCAGCAATCTGCCCGGTGGAGCGCTGACGTTGGTCAACGATGCCGGGATGCGCCGCTACATCGGCGCCGCCCCGCCGCCCGGGCACGGCCCGCACCGCTACTACGTCGCCGTGCACGCGGTGGACGTCGACAAACTCGATCTTGCCGAAGACGCCAGTCCGGCCTTCCTGGGTTTCAACCTGTTCCAGCACGCGATCGCCCGCGCCGTCATCCACGCCACGTACGAGCAGACCTAACCGCGGGCGCCCGCCTGAGTTCTGGTCTGCCCGGCGGTACTGCCGGGCAGGTGGCGTCGCGCGCCGCAACCAGCGCGCGCTGTTCCAGGCGCCGACCGGTGGATTTGGGCCGCCGCGGCGTGAGTACCAGCAGGAAATGGTTGTACTGCTTGGTCATTCGAGAGACGGCCGAGTCGCGCAGCTGGGCCGCGTGGCGTGACCACCGTTGCGGCGGCGCGCTGAACGGCGCTGCCATGCAGCCGATTTCGTCGCAGTCTGCTTAGACGACGGGCCCCGATCGCTGCGGCCCTGTCTGCTTTCTCCCCCTACCGGGGGAGAAAATTCCATCCCGCGAATCAGACATCTGGGCGAGGACGGCAGTCGCCGCGGTGCGTGAGGGTGATCAGAGGGGCTCCAACTGGGCACGGCGCCACTTAGATCTGAGGGATCGAAGCCATGTCGTATGTCTTGATCGGCCAGGAAGCACTCGCAGCGGCAGCCACCGAGGTGGCAGGTTCCGCCCCGAGTTCGGGGAATGTGCCGGCGGCTGCGGTGGTACGGGTGGTCGGGGCGGCGCCGATGGAAACGGCAGCGTCAACGGCGCCCGCGCTGACGGTGCCGAACTCTGTGAGCCGTGATCGAGTGGCCGGATCGACATCAGCGACCGCTCAAAGTCTTGATACATCGTGAATATCGTTGCCCGACAGCTTCGTTCGCGTGCGAGAGATATGGAGTGGCCCGTGCCCGAAGGTTCTGAACGCATCACCGTCGTCATCGCCGACGATCATCCGGTGGTGCGGCTCGGTGTTGTGTGCGCCCTGATGTCCAGCGGGCGGGTGGAGGTTGTCGGTCAGGCCGCCGATGGACGCGCTGCGCTCGAAGCTGTCCGCAAACATAAGCCCGCAGTCGCACTTCTGGACTACCGAATGCCGAACCTGGATGGCCTCGAGGTCACCCACGCGATTACCCGCGACGGGCTGCCCACCAGCGTGCTGTTGTTGAGCGCCTTCGATGACAGCCAGGTGGTCTATAAGGCACTGGCCAAGGGGGCTTCGGGGTACTTGACCAAGGAAGCCGACAGCGACGAGATTGTGCAGGCAGTGATCAAGTGTGCTGAGGGTGACGCGTATTTGCCACCGGGCATCGCCAGGGGATTGGCCGCCGAAGTCAAACGGCGCGGTAGAGGTGCCACGACGTCACTGACCGCGCGCGAGACCCAAGTCATCACGATGATGGCGGAGGGGCTATCGGTTCCCCAGATCGCTACGCGCCTGCATCTGGCGCGTAGTACCGTCAAGTCCCACACCCGCAGCCTCTACGACAAATTCGGTGTTTCTGATCGCGGGGCCGCAGTCGCCGAAGCGATGCGGCGTCGACTTCTCGAATGATGTGACGGTGGCGATTTCATTTCGGTTCCACCACATCGCTCGCGCTTTCTCGCTACCAGTCGAGAATTCGCTGTAACGACACCGAGTTGAGAAGTCCCGAAAGATTCGAACCGACGTTTCCGAGCCCCGAGTCAAAAGCTGCCTCGGAAATAGAGGGACCGGTATTGACGAAGCCGGAAATCGTGTTTCCGAAGTTTGCTAATCCTGATTCTAGTTGGCCGTCGTTCAGATAACCGGAGTTACCCGGACCGCCGGCGTTATTCAGCCCGGACGTGTTCGCGAAGCTGTTTGCGATGCCCGAGAGGGGTCCATCGCCGGAGTTGAAGAACCCCGATGCGCCGCCGCCACCCGAGTTGAAGAAGCCAGATGAGGGCTCATCGCTTGAGTTGAAGTATCCAGGGCTTTGCTGGAATTGGAAGCCGAACGTGCGTGAATCCAGGGCGCCGCTGTCCGCGAGGTCGAAGGAGTTCGACAATACCTCGTTGATCGTAGTCGCAGGTACAAGTATGGCTGCGTCGATGGTCCGCCCTGGTATCGGAGTGTCATACACCGGAATTGTCACCGTGTCGCAGCGGTAGTAGGGGTATTCCCAGTATGGGTAGCACACGGTTTGCTCTAATTTGACCTTGACCGGGATATCCGAGATATTGATGTCGCCGTGCGTGATCTCACTGAGAGTGCCGGTCACAGGAATCTCGATATCGGCGTTGATGTCGTAGTGCCACGGAATCTCGGGAATGGTTGAGGAGTATCCGAATGAAGCCAAGCCCTGGTAGTCGCCGCGCCACAGTAGTCCGTTACTGTAATTGCCAGTAATGAATGCGCCGGTGTTGACGTTGCCTGAGTTTGCCAGCCCGGTATTTGAGTTGCCGGCGTTAAAGAAGCCGGTGTTGTAGTTGCCAGGGTTGAACCACCCGCTGTTGTAGCTGCCGCTGTTGAAGCTGCCTGTGTTGGTGCCGCCGGTGTTGTAGTTGCCGGTGTTGTAGTTTCCGACGTTGGCGATGCCGGTGTTGGCAACGCCGACGTTGAGCAGCCCGGTGTTGGCCACGCCGGGGTTGAACAAGCCGGTGTTGTATTCGCCGGAGTTGCCGATGCCCCAGTTGCCGTTTCCGGAGTTGAACAGCCCGATGTTGTTGGTGCCGGAGTTGCCAATGCCGATATTGCCGGTGCCGGAGTTGAGCAGACCGAAGTTGGCCGTGTTGAACAGCGCGATACCGACCTGGTCGTTGCCGGTCAGGCCGATCCCGATGTTGTTGTTTCCGGTGTTGGCGATGCCCAGGTTGGAGTTGCCGACGTTGGCCAGTCCGATGTTGCCGATTCCGGTGTTGGCTAGGCCGTGGTTGAGGTTGCCTAGGTTGGCCAGGCCGACGTTGTGGCTGCCATGGTTGCCGCTGCCGATGTTGTAGTCGCCGAGGTTGGCCGAGCCCAGGTTGTAGTCGCCGAGGTTTCCCAAACCGATATTGACGGGAGAGTGGACCGCGGCGCCGTTGAAGAAGACCCCGGACAGGTCGGTGCCGGTGTTGAGCAGGCCAGAGATATTGGCCGCGGTGGCCAGGTCGCTGGCGGTCGTGTTGAAGACGCCGGAGATGGTATTGCCGAAGTTGAGCAAACCTGATTGCAGGGCGCCGACGTTGCGGAATCCTGAGACTCCGCCGAGGGCTCCATACGAGACGTTTTGCCATCCCGAGGTGTTGATGCCGGAATTGCCAAATCCCGAAACGCTGCCAGCGCCGGTATTGAAAAATCCCGAGGACGGCGCGGAAGTGGAGTTCCCGTATCCGGGATGACCGCCGAAATCAATGATCGGGATCGTGATCGGACCCAGGCCGCCCGCTCCGCCGATACCGATCACGGTTGAGCCATCGGGGTTACCGATGTTGAGTGCCAAGGTCGGTTGGTCTCCGAAACTGATGATGATGGGGTCGCCGGCGTCCTCGCCGAAGATGCTGATCGGACCGATTGAGCCGGTTACCTGTCCCTCCAATCCGCTGTCGAGACCGCTGAACGTGATGGTGGGGATCTTGACGGGATTGATCTGTATGTCGGTGATGCTCATTGTGAGCGGCACATTGACGGGGATCGAGATGTCGAAGAACGCGCCGATCTTGGGAATTGTGACGGCGTAATAGGCGCCGTATTGGCCTTGGTTGTCGCCGCGCCAGAACATGCCGTTGTTGAGGTTGCCTGTGTTGAAGAATCCGGTGTTGATGTTGCCCGTGTTGGCGATGCCGGTGTTGAGGCTGCCGCCGTTGAGCAGTCCGGTGTTGGTGTTGCCGCCGTTGAGTCCGCCGGTGTTGAAGCTGCCGGTGTTGTAGTTGCCGGAGTTGTAGTTGCCGGCGTTGCCGATGCCGGTGTTGGCGATACCCGAGTCGAGCAGTCCGGTATTGATGTTGCCGGAGTTGAAGAGGCCGGTGTTGAGGGTGCCGGTGTTGGTAAATCCCCAGTTGTTGGTGCCGGAGTTGGCGATGCCGATGTTGCCATCGCCAGAGTTGAACAGCCCGATGTTGTTGGTGCCGGAGTTGCCAATGCCGACATTGCCGGTGCCGGAGTTGAGCAGACCGAAGTTGGCCGTGTTGAACAGCCCGATACCGACCTGGTCGTTGCCGGTCAGGCCGATGCCGATGTTGTTGTTTCCGGTGTTGGCGATCCCGAGGTTGGAGTTGCCTGCGTTGGCCAGGCCGATGTTGCCGATTCCAGTGTTGGCCAGGCCATGGTTGAAGTCGCCCAGGTTGGCCAGGCCGATGTTGGCGTCGCCGAGGTTGGCCAGGCCGAAGTTGTGGTTGCCGTGGTTGGCGCTGCCGATGTTGTAGTCGCCGATGTTGGCCGAGCCCAGGTTGTAGGCGCCGAGGTTGCCCAAACCGATGTTGAGGTTGGTCAGATTGCCCGGGACGAGGTCGTTGTGGGCGATGCCCGACAGCCCGGTACCGCTGTTGAAGACGCCCGAGATGGTGTCGCCGAAGTTGAGCAGGCCCGACTGCAGGGAGCCGGCGTTGCGGAAGCCCGAGACCCCGCCCAGCGAAGCGTTCTGCCACCCCGAGGCGCTGGCGCCGGAGTTACCGAAACCCGAGGCACTGCCGGTTCCGGAATTGAAGAACCCCGACGATGGCGCGGTCGTGGAATTCCCGAAACCTGGCGCTGCCGGAATATCGATGAAATTGATGTCGATGGGCCCCACGCCGCTGTGGATGCTAACCGGGATCGTCGTGTCGGGTCCGCCGATCTGAATATCGATCGCGGGTAGTAGGCCGGTGATCGCCGGAATGAAGATGCCGTCGAAAGTGATGCTGAGGTACGACGAGTCAAGCCCGGAAATTGTGAAGGGTGCAATAGTGATGGGGTAGAGGACGATACTGGTCATGTCGGTGCTGATCGGGATATTCAATGGAATCTCGAAACTGGCATCGATAAGCGTGAATTCGGGAATGTGTATTCCGGCATGGAAACCGTGTAGTCCCTGATAGTCGCCGCGCCAAAAGAATCCGTTGTTGTAGCTGCCGGTGTTCAAGGCTCCGGTGTTGACGTTTCCGGAGTTCAGGTGGCCGGTGTTGTAGTCGCCAGAGTTGAACCCACCCGTGTTGTAGTCGCCGCCGTTGCCGCTGCCGGAGTTGAAACTGCCCGTGTTGTACAGCCCGGAGTTGTAGCTTCCGACGTTTCCGACACCGGTGTTCGCGACACCGGTGTTCGTCAGACCGGTGTTGAACGACCCGGGATTGAGGACGCCGGTGTTGCCGCTGCCCGGGTTCCACAGACCCGAGTTGTAGCTGCCAGCGTTGGCGGCCCCGATGTTGCCGGTGCCGGCGTTTCCGATGCCCCAGTTGCCGGCTCCGGCATTACCGATCCCGGTGTTGCCGTCGCCGGAGTTGAAGAAGCCGATGTTGTTGTTTCCGGAGTTGAACAGCCCGATGTTGCCGTGTCCGGAGTTGAGTGCCCCGATGCCGATTTGGTCGTTGCCGGTCAGGCCGATGCCGATGTTGTTGTTGCCGCTGTTGCCCAGTCCTAGGTTGGAGTTGCCGTAGTTGGCCAGCCCGATGTTGCCGTGTCCGGAGTTCCACAGGCCGTGGTTGAGGCTGCCGAGGTTTCCGAAGCCAATGTTGGCGTCGCCGAGGTTGCCCCAGCCCCAATTTCGATTGCCGTGGTTAGCGATTCCGAGGTTGAGATCACCGATGTTGGCCACGCCGAAGTTGTGACTGCCGATGTTTGCGCTGCCGAGATTGTAGGCGCCGATGTTGCCGTTGCCCACGTTCAAGCTGCCGTCGTTGCCGAGACCCAGGTTCGAGATGGCGAAGCCGCTGAGCAGCCCGGAAAGGTTGCTGCCCCTGTTCGCTAGGCCGGAGATATTGGCGGCCGTCGCCAGGTCCGCAGTGCTGGTGTTCAACCACCCCGAGACGGTGTTGCCGACGTTCTTCGCCCCTGACACCAGGTCGCCGACGTTCCGGTAGCCCGACACGCCCGTGCCGCCGGTACCGAGGTTGAGGAATCCTGAGTTGTTGGCGCCGATATTGCCGAATCCCGACGAACTGCCCGTGCCGGAGTTAAAGAAGCCGGACGACGGGCTGGTAGTGGAGTTCCCGTAGCCCGGTGTCCCGCCCAGGTCGACGATCGGAATCCTAATCGGGCCGATACCGCCGCCGCCGGTCAGACTCAATGTTGTGGTCGGTCCTCCGATTACGGTGTCTATCGAAGGTAGGGATAACGTTATGTTGCCGAATGTCACAGGGCCAACGCTGATGAGTTCGGTGGTACCGGTTCCGAGGACGTTGATTTCAGCGGTGTACTCGGGGATGGTGAATCCCTGAACCGCCACCGAACCCAGTGAAATGCTTATCGGGATATTTATCGGAATCGATATATCGAGATTGAACGGAATGGCCTCGTCCGGGATAGAGATTGTGTAGTTGAAGCCGTAAAGCCCCTGATAATCGCCGCGCCAGAGCAGCCCGTTATTCATGTTGCCGCTGTTGAGGATGCCGGTGTTGATGTTTCCGGTGTTGAGGATGCCGGTGTTGATGTTTCCGGTGTTGAGGATGCCGGTGTTGGTGTTGCCGGCGTTGAAGCCGCCGGTGTTGAAGCTGCCGGTGTTGAACTGTCCGGAGTTGTAGTTGCCGGGATTGAACAGGCCGGTGTTGGTGGCGCCGGCGTTGAACAGGCCGGTGTTGGTGGCGCCGGAGTTGAACAGGCCGGTGTTGAGGTTTCCGGTATTGCCGAGGCCCCAGTTGTTGGTGCCGGTGTTGAACAGGCCGACGTTGTTATCGCCGGTGTTGAAGAAGCCGATGTTGTTGGTTCCGGAATTGAACAGGCCGATGTTGCCGTGTCCGGAGTTGAGTGCTCCGATGCCGATTTGGTCGTTGCCGGTCAGGCCGATGCCGATGTTGTTGTTGCCGGTGTTGGCCAGGCCTAGGTTGGAGTTGCCGGTGTTGGCTAGGCCGACGTTGAAGGTGCCGGTGTTGGCGATGCCGTGGTTGAGGGTGCCGAGGTTGGCGATGCCGCGGTTGGCATCTCCGAGGTTGGCGATGCCCCAGTTGTGGTCGCCGTGGTTGGCGATGCCGAGGTTGTGGTCGCCGAGGTTGGCGATGCCGAGGTTGTGGTCGCCGAGGTTGGCCAGGCCGAGGTTGGTGATGATGGTGGCGGGGTGCTGGAAGGCGCCGGCTAGGTGGGTGCCGGTGTTGGCCAGGCCGGACAGGTAGGCGGGGGTGGCCAGGTCGGTGCTGGCGGTGTTGTAGATCCCGGAGACGGTGTTGCCCCAGTTGAGGAGGCCGGATTGCAGGGACCCGGCGTTGCGGAAACCGGAGACCCCGCCCAAGGAGCCCACCGCGGCGTTCTGCCAGCCCGAGGCGTTGGCGCCGGAGTTGCCGAAACCTGAGGAGCTGCCGGTTCCGGAATTGAAGAACCCCGACGACGGACTGCTCGACGAGTTCCCATACCCGGTAGCGCCACCGAAGTTGAACAACGTCCATTCGGCTGGGCCGAGACTGGCGGAAATCGGGATGACGATCGTCGTCGAGCCATCCGCCTGTCCGATCTGGATGTGCGGTGCTGGTCCGTTGATGTAGAGCGGCGGGATGGTGAGGGAGTTGATGGTGCCGCGCAGAACCGGAATGGGGCCGATCTTGGTTGTCGTGCCGAAGGGAATGTCGTCGACGGTGATTCCGCTGAAGACGGTCGTAGTGAACTCGATGTTGATCGGGATGTTTACGGGGATCGTGGCCGTCAGATTCAGGGAGATCTCCGGGAATGTGATGGCGTAGTGAGCGCCGTAGTGGCCTTGACTTTCGCCGCGCCAGAGCAGCCCGTTATTCATGTTGCCGCTGTTGAGGATGCCGGTGTTGATGTTTCCGGTGTTGAGGATGCCGGTGTTGATGTTTCCGGTGTTGAGGATGCCGGTGTTGGTGTTGCCGGCGTTGAAGCCGCCGGTGTTGAAGCTGCCGGTGTTGAACTGTCCGGAGTTGTAGTTGCCGGGATTGAACAGGCCGGTGTTGGTGGCGCCGGCGTTGAACAGGCCGGTGTTGGTGGCGCCGGAGTTGAACAGGCCGGTGTTGAGGTTTCCGGTATTGCCGAGGCCCCAGTTGTTGGTGCCGGTGTTGAACAGGCCGACGTTGTTATCGCCGGTGTTGAAGAAGCCGATGTTGTTGGTTCCGGAATTGAACAGGCCGATGTTGCCGTGTCCGGAGTTGAGTGCTCCGATGCCGATTTGGTCGTTGCCGGTCAGGCCGATGCCGATGTTGTTGTTGCCGGTGTTGGCCAGGCCTAGGTTGGAGTTGCCGGTGTTGGCTAGGCCGACGTTGAAGGTGCCGGTGTTGGCGATGCCGTGGTTGAGGGTGCCGAGGTTGGCGATGCCGCGGTTGGCATCTCCGAGGTTGGCGATGCCCCAGTTGTGGTCGCCGTGGTTGGCGATGCCGAGGTTGTGGTCGCCGAGGTTGGCGATGCCGAGGTTGTGGTCGCCGAGGTTGGCCAGGCCGAGGTTGGTGATGATGGTGGCGGGGTGCTGGAAGGCGCCGGCTAGGTGGGTGCCGGTGTTGGCCAGGCCGGACAGGTAGGCGGGGGTGGCCAGGTCGGTGCTGGCGGTGTTGTAGATCCCGGAGACGGTGTTGCCCCAGTTGAGGAGGCCGGATTGCAGGGACCCGGCGTTGCGGAAACCGGAGACCCCGCCCAAGGAGCCCACCGCGGCGTTCTGCCAGCCCGAGGCGTTGGCGCCGGAGTTGCCGAAACCTGAGGAGCTGCCGGTTCCGGAATTGAAGAACCCCGACGACGGACCCGCCGTCGAATTCCCGAAACCCGGCCCGCCCGGGATATTGATGATTTCGATGGTGCCGCCCTGCAGTAAGCCCTCGATCGCGGCCCCAAAGACAGTCGACGGCCCGCCGAGCGCAATGGTCACCGTCGGTTCGGTGATCGTGGACGAAGACACGTAGACGGGACCGACGTAGAAATCGCCGTTCAAATACGAGCGTTCGAAGATGAACGGCGGGATCTCGTGCACTTGGCCGCCGAGGACTATGGTCTGGTTTAGCGGCTTGATGGACGAGGTATCGATCGGAATGGTTGGAATTTCGATCCCCACGTGAAGACTGATCTGGCCCTGATTGTTCTCACTTATGAAAAAACCGTTGTTGAAATTTCCGCTGTTGAAAGCGCCGGTATTGACATTGCCGGTGTTCAGTAGACCGGTGTTGTAATCACCTGGGTTGAACCCGCCGGTGTTGTAGCTGCCAGTGTTGTAGTTACCGGAGTTGAAGCTGCCTGCGTTCAGGAAGCCGGAGTTATAGCTACCTGTGTTGCCGAAGCCGGTATTGCCGATGCCTGCATTGAGGATGCCGGTATTGAAATTCCCGGTATTACCAATCCCGGTATTGCCGACACCTGGGTTGCTGAAACCCCAGTTGGCGATGCCGGAATTGCCGATGCCGACGTTTCCGGTGCCGGAGTTGAAGAATCCGATGTTGCCAGTACCGGAGTTGAACATGCCGATGTTGCTGGTGCCGGAGTTGAACAGTCCGAGGTTGTCGGTGTTGATCAGGCCGATGCCGATCTGATCGTTGCCGGTCAGGCCGATTCCGACATTATTGTTGCCGCTGTTTGCGATACCGAAATTCGAATTTCCGACGTTGGCGAAACCGATATTGCCGGTACCGGAGTTCCACAATCCGTGGTTGTCGATGCCGAAGTTTCCGGAGCCGATGTTGTCCTCGCCGAGGCTGCCTAGCCCGATGTTGCCGAACCCGCTGCTGCCTAAACCGACGTTACTGTTGCCGATATTTCCCGAACCAATGTTTGTGTTGCCGACATTGGCGCTGCCGAGGTTGAAGCTGCCGATGTTTCCGAGCCCGAAGTTGAAGTTTCCGATGTTTCCCAGACCGACGTTTCCGGAGCCCACGTTGGCCACGCCTAGGTTGGTGAGGGCTGAACTGAGCCGGGCTAGTGGTTTGGCCGCGGCCTGGGCGGCCAGTGCGATCGGTTGGGCGGCGGCTGCGGCCGGTACCGGACTGGTCGCGGTCGGCCCCGCGTGGAGCTGGCGGAATTGTTTGATCGTCGACGCGATTGCCGAGGAATCGGCGTGGTAGCCGAACATCGCCGCGACGTCCTGGGCCCACATCTGCTCGTACTCGGTCTCGATGGCAGCGATCGCGGGCCAATTCTGGCCCAGCACGTTGGACCTCGCCAGCCCAATCAGCTGGGCGCGGTTGGCGGAGATGACTGCCGGGTGCACGGTCGCGGCTTGGGCCGCCTCGAACGCCGCTGCGGCCAACCGGGCCTGAGTCGCGGCCTGCTCGGCCTGCTCTGCCGCCGAACTGAGCCACTTGGCATACGGGGCGGCGGCGTTCATCATCGCCGCCGCAGCGGAGCCCTGCCACGACGAGGTCGTCAGCGCTGAGGTCAGGGCGGAAAACGACAGTGCGGACGTACCCAGCTCGGCGGCCAACCCCTGCCAGGCCTTCGCCGCGGCCAGCATCGGTCCCGCTCCAGCGCCGCCCAGCATGCGCCGCGAATTGAGCTCGGGCGGCAGCCGGGCAAAATCCATCGCATCTCCCTGATTTCAAACAGCTTCCCAACGTTTCGACTGCGGGTGGCTGTGGCTGATCGGACGGATACTGGGCAGCGTCGAGACGAATCACCGCAATTCATAGCTGAATTTCGGGAATTCGCAACCACCTTGATGCGGCAGTGCCATCCCCGTTTCCACCGGAAAACGACGCCGGTCCGCGTCCGCAGTTTCGTCGAAATATATTCTGCAACAACAATTTTCGAGTCAGTTGCCAGAGTCGGCGGCTCGGCATTCGGAGTCGGCCGCACAACGTCGTCTCCCCCGATAGGGGGAGAAAAGTTCACCCCAAAAATCGGCCATCAACCCGAGGCGCAGCGGACTCTCGGGGGCAAAAGTGTTCAGTGGATTGGTGGTTCGATACAACGTAACGCGTGGGCGAGGCCGAAAGAAGCGATGGTCAATGGGGTTGATAGCAAAGAAGTGTCGGCTAGTCCAGCGGACAAAACCGAGGTGCTAGCCCGATGGGCTCTGGCGGTTGTTCACTGCCGATGCCACCGCGTCGGCGAGCGACGCGAACCCGCCCTCGTGCAGTCGGCGAGCGATGCCGTCGTGAATATCCTTGGCCCACAAACCGCCGCCGTAGATGAAGCCGGTGTAACCCTGAAGCAGCGATGCGCCGGCGGTGATGCGCTCCCAGGCGTCTTCGGCGGTTTCGATGCCGCCGACGCTGATCAGCACCAAGCTGTCGCCGACCCGCTGGTAGAGCCGGCGCAGAACCTGCAGCGAACGACGCGCGACCGGTGGGCCGGAGATGCCGCCCGCTCCCAGCGCGTGGACCCCCGGCGTGCGCAGTCCGTCGCGCGAGATCGTGGTGTTGGTGGCCACGATGCCGGCTAACCCCAGTTCCACGGCAAGATCGGCAATTTCGTCGATCTCGGGGTCGGTGAGGTCGGGCGCGATTTTCACCAGCACGGGTGTCTTGGCCGATTCGGCAAGTACGGCGGACAGGATCGGTCGCAGCGATTCGACAGCCTGCAAATCGCGCAGTCCCGGCGTGTTCGGCGAGCTCACGTTGACCACCAGGTATGACGCCAGCGGAGCTAGCAGCCGGGCGCTGGCCCGGTAGTCCGCGACGGCGTCGGCGGCGGGCGTTGCCTTGGTCTTGCCGATGTTCACCCCGAGCGGCACGTCGAGGGGGTGCTGTGCCAGTCGCGCGGCGAGCGCGCCGGCACCGTGGTTGTTGAAGCCCATCCGGTTGAGCAGGGCGCGGTCGTCGGGCAACCGGAACAGCCGGGGTGCCGGGTTGCCGGGCTGGGGGTGGGCGGTGACGGTGCCGATCTCGGCATAGCCGAATCCCATTGCGCCCCAGATAGATAGACCGGTGCCGTCCTTGTCAAACCCGGCGGCCAGCCCGAGCGGTCCGGGAAACCGCACTCCGAATACGGTGCTGGCCAGGATCGGATCGCTCGGCCCCAGTCGACGGCTCAGCGCCCGGCGCGCCGGGGCGGTGGACGTGGCAGCGCGCAGCGCGCCGAAGGCCAGGGTGTGCACGCGCTCGGCCGGTACGGCGAACAACACGTTTCGCAACAGGCGGTAAATCCGGTGCGCGTCCTCGTGCGCTGGTGCCTCCGTCACAGTTCCGGCTGGTCTGTGACGCGGCCTTCCAGCCGAGATTTCTTGCGGCGCAACAAAACTCGTCTGCTCCCGTCGGTGTACAGCCGAACCCGTGTCAGCTCCCAGCCGCGGTATTCGGCCTCGATCGAGAGCCGGGTGGATGCGCTCAGACGGGTGACGTCAGGTGGAAGGCGCAGCGGTGCCCACTCGTACTCGTCGGACATGTCGGCTTCCCACCCCGCTGGCAACCGACTCCACCGCGGCGTGGTCCCGCTGGTCAAGGCTTGCCCACTGCGTTCGCGATGACCTGGACACCCGCGCCGGAGCCCGACACCACGTACAGGGTGTTCGACGTCGCGTCGAAGGCCAGCGAGTTAGGTTGCTGCACGGTTGGGTAACGCACCTTTTCCACGGGGATTCCGGTGCTCAGATCGTAACCAACGACGACGTTGGACGCCGTCAGGGACACCCACGCCAGCGCGGCCGAGCCGGCCAGCCCGTAAGGCGCCTGCCGCACCGGGAACGCCTGGCGCAGGATCAGTGGGGCCACCCCGTAGACCAGCAGCTGGCCGCCGCGGGTGTCGGCGACCAGCACCCGGCCCAGCGGGTCGACCGCCAGCGTGGTCGCGCCCTCGCCGGCCCGCAGCGCCTGTTCGACCCGGCCGTCGGCCCCGATAGTCGTGACCGATGTCTGCCCCCGGTCGAGCACGACGGTTGTATTCCCTTGTGTCGCCAGCGCATCGACACGGGCGAAGATCTTGTTGCGGCTGGCCACGGAGTTGTCGGCGTTGAGCGTGTACACCGCGCCGTCAGCGGTGCCCAGCACCAGCATCCCGTCGGCGCGGCGCGCGATCGCGGTGAATTCGGTGCGCTCGTCCACGGTGACTGCGGTGGTCTTGGCGCCGGTCAACTCGACCGCCAGGTAGCCGCCGCGCGTCGCCAGGAAAGCCGTGCCGTGCCCGTCGCCGGTGATGGCCGTGACGGGGCCGGGAAGCGCAATCACGCGGGGTGCGCTCTGGGCGCCCAACACAGCGAGGCCGGCGGGTGCCGCCGGGTCGGTGCCAGGGCACAGGACCGTCAACTGATGGGTGTCGTCGTCGAAGAACGTGTTCTGGGGGTGGCCGCCCAGCGATTGCACCGTGCCGGCCGGGTTGTGCGCGGGTGGTGAAACGGCGGGCTGCGCGGGTTGGATCGTGGGGGGAGTGGCGACCAACGGATTGCCCGAGCACCCAGCCGCCCCCGCCAGCAAACCCGCGAGTACGGCGAAGCGCAGGACAGTACTTCTCAGGAACTCAGACAGCAACCGTCAGATCCCAACGTCGACGACACATATCAGATTCTAAAAACGTCACCGCGCCCAATTTCGTCATGTTGACCGCATAACCCGGTATGGCCCGGGTACTCTCGCGCCATGACCGTCATCGCTGACCGGTATATCGCGAACAACGAGTTCGCCATCGAGGACATGTCCGCAGGGATCTTCGCCAGCGGATACGGCGAAGTAGGAGATGGACGCAGTTTTTCCTTTCACATTGAGCATCACTCGCTGATCGTCGAAATCTACCGGCCCCGGCTGTCCGGGCCCGTCCCACAGGACGAAGACGTCGTCGCACGATCCGTTCGCGGCGTCCGGGACATCGACCTCACCGACGAGCGCAGCCTAGCCGCAGCGGTCCGCGACGCAGTCGCCCACGCCGTTCCCCTCTCGCGCTGAGCGCGGCCACTCGCATCCGGTAGCCCTCCCGTACACCAGGTACGGTCGTCGTCGTGTCTGCGGTTACCCCGATGTCCTGGACGCAAGTCGTCGTCCTGTCTGTGGTGCAGGGCCTGACGGAGTTCCTGCCGATCTCATCGTCGGGGCACCTGGCGATCGTGTCCCGGGTGTTCTTTGGCGCCGACGCCGGCGCGTCGTTCACCGCGGTCAGCCAGCTCGGCACCGAGGCGGCGGTACTCCTCTACTTCGCCCGCGACATCGTGCGCATCGTCCGGGCCTGGTTCACCGGTCTGATGGTGAAGTCGCAGCGCAACACCGACTACCGGCTTGGCTGGTACGTCATCATCGGGACCATCCCGATCTGCGTGCTGGGCTTGTTCTTCAAGGAAGAGATTCGCTCGGGCGTGCGCAACCTGTGGGTTATCGCGACGGCGATGGTGCTGTTCTCGGCGGTGATCGCGCTGGCCGAGCGCCTCGGCCAGCAGACCCGCGGCATCGAGCGCCTCAACTGGCGTGACGCCGCCGTAGTCGGCACCGCTCAGTGCCTGGCGCTGGTACCCGGCGTGTCAAGGTCCGGATCGACCATCAGCGCCGGGCTGTTCCTCGGGCTGGAACGCGAACTGGCCGCCCGCTTCGGGTTTCTGCTGGCCATCCCGGCGGTCTTCGCCTCCGGATTGTTCTCGCTGCCGGATGCCTTCCACCCAGTCACCGAAGGCATGAGCGCCACCGGCCCGCAGCTGGTGACGTCCATGTTGATCGCGTTCGTGGTCGGTCTTGCCGCAGTTTCCTGGTTCCTGCATTTCCTGGTGCGCCACAACATGTATTGGTTCGTCGGTTACCGGGTGCTAGCCGGGACGGCCGTGCTGATCCTGCTGGCCGCTGGGACGGTCGCCGCCACATGACCGTGCTGCTGTTGCGCCACGGCCGGTCCACGTCGAACACCGCGGGCATATTGGCCGGCCGCTCCGAGGGCATCGACCTCGACGACAAGGGCCGCGAGCAGGCCACCGGGCTAATCGACCGCATCGGCGACCTGCCAATCCGGGCGGTGGTGACCTCGCCGCTGCTGCGCTGCCGCCGCACGGTGGAGCCGCTGGCCGAGGCCCTGTGCCTGCAGCCGCTGATCGAGGACCGCATCGCGGAGGTCGACTACGGGGAATGGACCGGGCGCAAGCTCGGCGAGCTGGTCAGTGAGCCGCTGTGGCGGGTGGTGCAGGCCCATCCCAGCGCGGCGGTGTTCCCTGGCGGTGAGGCGCTGGCGCAGGTGCAGTCCCGCGCGGTGGCGGCCGTCCGTGAACACGACCGTCGGCTGACCGAGGAGCACGGAGCGGACGTGCTGTGGGTCGCCTGCACGCACGGTGATGTGATCAAGGCGGTGATCGCCGACGCCTACGGCATGCACTTAGACAGCTTCCAGCGGGTCAATGCGGATCCCGCGTCGGTGAGCGTGGTGCGCTACACCCAGCTGCGGCCGTTCGTGCTGCACGTCAACCACACCGGGGCGAGGCTATCGGCGGGACTGCGCGCGGCTCCCGCGCCTGCGCCGGAATCCAAAGAGTCCGCTGAATCCGACTCACCGCCCGCCGCAGACGCCGTGGTCGGCGGCTCAACCGACTAGCTGCATGTCGGTGCCCGCGCACACGAGGCGCCGATGCGGCACTCTGCACGGTATTTTGGAAGAGCCATGGCCCGCGCAATTCACGTATTCCGCACCCCCGACCGTTTCGTCGCCGGCACCGTCGGGCAGCCCGGCAACCGCACGTTCTATATCCAGGCGGCGCACGACTCCCGGGTGGTCTCGGTGGTGCTGGAGAAGCAGCAGGTTGCGGTGCTGGCCGAACGCATCGGCGCGCTGCTGCTCGAGGTCAACCGGCGGTTCGGCACCCCGGTACCACCCGAGCCCGCCGAAGTCGAGGACCTGAGTCCGCTGATCATGCCGGTCGACGCCGAATTCCGGGTCGGCACGATGGGATTGGGCTGGGACTCCGAGGCGCAGACAGTGGTAGTCGAATTGCTGGCCGTGACCGATGCCGAGTTCGACGCCTCGGTGGTGCTCGACGACACCGACGAGGGGCCCGACGCGGTGCGGGTGTTCCTCACCCCGGAATCGGCACGCCAGTTCGCCACCCGGTCAAACCGCGTCATCTCGGCCGGACGTCCGCCTTGCCCGTTGTGCGACGAGCCACTGGATCCGGAGGGGCACATCTGCGCCCGCACCAACGGCTACCGGCGCGACGCGCTTTTCGGGTCCACCGATGAACCCGAGGAATGACGAACTCGAGGCGCTGCAGCACGGCGAGTTAACGGTCCTGGGACGGATCCGCTCGGCGAGCAACGCCACCTTCCTGTGTGAGGCCGCGCTGGGATCGGTGACCGTGCACTGCGTCTACAAGCCGGTGTCCGGCGAGCAACCGCTGTGGGACTTTCCCGACGGCACGCTGGCCGGTCGCGAGCTGGCCGCCTACCTGGTTTCGAAGTCGCTGGGCTGGAACATCGTGCCGTACACCATCATTCGTCACGGTCCGGCGGGTCCAGGAATGTTGCAGCGCTGGGTGCAGCAGCCAGGTGATGCGGTCGGCTCCGAACCCCGGCCCGGGCCAGACCTGGTCGACCTGTTTCCCAGTCGTAGGCCGCAGCCCGGCTACCTGCCGGTGTTGCGGGCCTACGACTATGCCGGAGACGAGGTCGTGCTGATGCACGCCGACGATATTCGGCTGCGTCGGATGGCTGTGTTCGACATCCTCATCAACAACGCCGACCGCAAAGGCGGCCACATCCTCTCCGACGTCGACGGCCGCGTCTACGGGGTGGACCACGGCGTAAGCCTGCACGTGCAGGACAAACTGCGGACCGTGCTGTGGGGCTGGGCCGGTAAACCGATCGACGACCCGACCATGAAGGCGGTCGCCGGGTTGGTGGAAGCGCTGCGGGGTCCGCTGGCTGAGGAACTCCAGGGCCGGATCACCAGCACCGAAATCGCGGCGCTGACCCGCCGCGCGCACGCGCTACTGGACGATCCGGTGATGCCCGCCCCCAACCGGCACCGGCCGATTCCGTGGCCGGCGTTCTGAGGCCTACGCCGTAGCCGTAGTCGCGACGTGGTCGACGAGACATCACGATACGCGCGGGTCCCGGCTCAATCGCGAGGTCGGCTCCGCGATACTGGGGCGGTGACGCAGCCCGCGCAGAACCTGACGGACGCCGCGCTGGCTGCCGAATTGGCCGCGGAGGCGGGGGAGTTGCTGCTCGCCGTGCGCGAGGAGGTCGGTTTCGACTATCCGTGGGTGCTGGGCGACGAGGGTGACCGCCGAGCAAACACGCTGATCCTGCGCCGGCTAGCGGCCGCCCGCCCCGGGGATGCGGTGCTGAGTGAGGAAGCTCACGACGACTTGGTCCGGCTCAAGTCCGACCGGGTATGGATCGTCGATCCGCTGGATGGCACCAGGGAGTTCTCCACCCGCGGCCGCGATGACTGGGCGGTGCACATTGCACTGTGGCAACGTCCCCTGACAGACCTCAGCAACGGTAGGCGCCAGATCACCGATGCGGCGGTGTCGCTGCCGGCCCGGGGCAACATCGTCTACCGCAGCGACACCGTGGCCGCCCGGGCCGCCTCGGCTGGGTCCCGCATTCCGGGCGTCATCCGGATCGCGGCCAGCGCTACCCGACCGCCGGCAATCCTGTACCGGATGCGCCACCTGGTCGACATCGAATTGGTCCGTATCGGCTCGGCGGGTGCCAAGGCGATGGCGGTGATCGACGGCGTCGCCGACGCCTACGTGCACGCGGGCGGCCAGTGGGAATGGGACTCGGCCGCTCCGGCGGGGGTGGTGCTGGCCGCCGGAATGCACGCGTCGCGTCTGGACGGCTCACCGCTGATGTACAACCAGCTCGACCCCTACCTGCCGGATCTGCTCATGTGTCGCAGCGAACTTGCGCCGATCCTGCTGGACGCCATCCGTCAGGCGTGGTGGTAAACGGTCACACCTGCACGCTCTAAAGTCATCGGCATGCGGTCGTGGTCTTCTCCGCCGGTCCCGGTTCTGCCCGGACGCGGCCCCGAGCTGCGGCTCTACGACACCGCCGATCGCCAGATCCGCCCGGTGACCGCCGGCCGCACCGCGAACATGTACGTCTGCGGCATCACGCCGTATGACGCAACGCATCTGGGACACGCCGCCACCTACCTGGCGTTCGACCTGATCCACCGGTTGTGGCTCGATCTCGGTCACGACGTGCACTACGTCCAGAACGTCACCGACGTCGACGACCCGCTGTTTGAGCGCGCCGACCGTGACGGCGTCGACTGGCGCGAACTCGGCGACCGCGAGGTGGAACTGTTCCGCGCGGACATGACGGCGCTGCGGGTTCTGCCTCCGCGCGAATACGTGGGGGCCACCGAAGCCATCGCCGAAATCGTCGAGTTCATCGAGAAGATGGTGGCTTCCGGTGCCGCATACGTCGTCGAGGGGGAGTACCCCGATGTCTACTACCGCGCCGACGCCACCCTGCAGTTCGGCTACGAGTCCGGCTATGACCGCGACACCATGCTGCAGCTTTTCGCACAGCGCGGCGGCGACCCGCAACGCGCAGGCAAGACCGACGAACTCGACGCACTGCTGTGGCGGGCTAACCGCGCCGGGGAGCCGTCGTGGCCGTCGCCTTTCGGGCCGGGCCGCCCCGGCTGGCACGTTGAATGCGCGGCGATCGCGCTGAGCCGTGTCCGCAGTGAACTCGACATCCAGGGCGGCGGCAGCGACCTGATTTTCCCGCACCACGAATTTACCGCCGCTCACGCCGAATGTGTCACCGGCGCACGCAGATTCGCGCGCTTCTACGTCCACGCCGGGATGATCGGTTGGGACGGGCACAAGATGTCCAAGAGCCGCGGCAACCTCGTCCTGGTCTCGACGCTGCGGGCGCAGGGTGTCGACCCGGCAGCTGTGCGACTCGGCCTACTGGCCGGGCATTACCGAGCTGACCGTTCGTGGAGCCAGCAGTTGCTCGACGACGCGCACATCCGTCTGCACCGCTGGCGCTCCGCGACTGCGCTGCCGACGGGTCCAGACGCCGCCGACGTACTCGCCCGGGTACGGCAGTACCTGGCCGATGATCTCGATACCCCGAAAGCGATTGCCGCACTGGATGGTTGGAGCACCGACGCGCTGGAGTACGGTGGCCACGACGAGGCGGCGCCCAAGTTGGTGGCAACTGCGGTCGACGCCCTGTTGGGAGTGAGCGTATAGCGGCACGGTGGTACGTTTTCGGCCATGACAGGGGCGCAGCACAACGTGCAGGACAAGGTTGTTTTCATCACGGGCGCGGGGCGCGGCATCGGCGCGGAGGTAGCCCGCCGGTTGCACAACAAGGGCGCCAAACTCGTGCTGACCGATCTCGGTGAGGCGGAGCTGAAGTCGATTGGCGCTGAGCTTGGCGGCGACGGGCGCGTGCTGACTGTAGTTGCCGACGTGCGCGACCTGGCTGCCATGCAGGCCGCCGCTGACCAGGCTGTGGAGAAGTTCGGCGGCATCGACGTCGTCGTTGCCAATGCGGGTATCGCCAGCTATGGATCGGTGCTCAATGTTGACCCCGAGGCGGTCAAGCGGGTCCTCGATGTCAACCTGCTCGGCGTGTTCTACACAGTGCGTGCCGCGTTGCCGTCCATCATCGACCGCCGGGGCTACGTGCTCATCGTTTCCTCGATGGCCGCATTCGCTGCGGCTCCGGGAATGGCGCCTTACGACATGTCCAAGGCCGGCAACGAGCATCTGGCCAACGCGTTGCGGCTCGAGGTGGCGCACCTGGGCGTCAGTGTGGGTTCGGCCCACATGTCTTGGATCGACACCGCGCTGGTCCGTGACACCAAGGGGGATCTGCCGGCGTTTGGTGAGTTGCTGTCCAAGCTGCCTCCGCCACTGGGCAAGACCACTTCGGTGAATAAGTGCGCGGCGGCCTTCGTCAAGGGCATTGAGGGGCGCAAGAAGCGGGTGTACTGCCCGGGCTGGGTTGGGGCGCTACGTTGGCTCAAGCCGGTGCTGTCCACCCGGATTGGCGAGGCGCCGTTACTGAAGTCGGCGAACGAAACGATGCCGAAGATGGACGCTCAAGTCGCCGCGCTCGGACGGTCCACGAGCGCCTACACACACGCCCTGGAGAAGCCGTCGGGTTCGTGATCGCGTGAAGGTGATCATTTGCGGCGGCGGAATCGCCGGCCTGGCCGCCGCGGAACGCCTGTCGAGCATCGGCGCTGAAGTGACGCTGCTCGAGCGCGCCACGGGGCCCGACGAACGCGGCTACCTTATCGACTTTTACGGCGCCGGTTACGAAGCCGCCGAATTGGTCGGCGTCCTACCTGCGGTCAAAGACGCGTCCTACCGCATCGACGAGGCCACGCTGGTCGACGAGCAGGGCCGCCGGAAGGCCGACTTGCCCTACAACCAGATCGCCAAGGCTCTCGGCGGCCGGGTGGCCAGCTTGCTGCGACCCGATCTGGCGAAGGCATTGCGCAGCAACCTGCCCGACGGCGTCGAGGTGCGCTTCGGCGCATCGCTGTCCGCTGTGACTAATCGCGACGACAGCGTCTCGGTGACGCTGGACACCGGGGAAGAGCTGGCCGCCGACCTGCTGATCGGCGCCGACGGCCTGCACTCGACCGTGCGCAGCCTGGTGTTCGGGGACGAGTCGGAGTATCTGCGCTATCTCGGATTCCACTGTGCCGCTTATCTTTGCGATGCTTCCGACATTGGTCGCCAAGCCGACACCGAGCAGATCGTGCTGACCGACACCGTCGGGCGTCAGTTGGACCTGCTTTTTCTTCCCGATGGCCGTGTCGCTGTGCTGGCGGCATTCGCTGTCCCCGATCCGCGGTTGTCCATGGACCCGCGCGCCGCGGTGCGGGAGCGGTTCTCGGACATGGGTTGGTTGGTGCCGGCGATAGTGGACCGGTGCCCGCCGGCCGAGGAGATGTACTGCGAGGCGGCAGCCCAGGTCGTGATGCCCGATTGGAGCAAGGGCCGGGTGGTGTTGATCGGTGACGCCGCCGCCGCGATCTCACCGCTCGCCCCTCATGGCGCTTCGCTGGCGGTGGCGGGCGCGTACGTGCTGGCCGAACAACTGCGCCTCACGTCATCGGTCGAGCGGGGGCTGGAATTCTACGAGAAGCTTTGGCGCTGGGTGGTCGAGGACAAACAGAAAGTCACCCGCGAGGTCGGCTGCTGGACGGTGCCCCCATCGCGGCGGGTTGCGTTGCGGTTCAGCTGGCGCCCGCTGGTCAACCGGTTCATCACCACGGCGTTGGCCGGTGAACCGACCATGGTGATCGCGACGCTGCGCCGCGGAACCTCGGAACCCGGCTAGCGCCGTTAGCGCCCGAACCCCGGGCGGCGGCGTTTGAGATAGCGTTCGAACTCGGCGGCCAGCGCGTCACCGTCGATCTGGCCGAGGGCCTCGTTGACGTCGACGGCAGCATCGCCGTGCTGTTCGAGTGACTGCACGTAGTCGGCCAGCTCCTGGTCGTCGACGGTCATCTCGGTGATCTCCTGCTCCCAGGCCTCGGCCTGCGTGGGCAGGTCGGCCAACGGCACCTCGACGTCGAGTACCTCCTCGACGCGGCGCAGCAGCGCTACGGTCGCTTTCGGGTTGGGCGGGTGCGACACGTAGTGCGGTACCGCCGCCCAGAACGTCACGGCCGGGATGCCCGCGGCTACACACGCGTACTGGAAGACTCCCGCAATGCCGGTCGGGCCTTCGTAGCGGGTTTCCTCCAGCCCGAACAGCCGTGCCGAGTCCGAGGAGTAAGCCGCGCCCGAGACCGGTACCGGGCGGGTGTGCGGGGTATCGGCCAGTAGCGCCCCAAGGATCACCACGGTATCGACGTTGAGCTTGTCGATGATGCCCAGCAGCTCATCGCAGAAGGTGCGCCAACGCATATTGGGCTCGACTCCGGACATCAGCACGACGTCGCGGTCGCAGTCGCGCGGGCGGCAGTGCGAGATCCGCATGGCCGGCCATTCCAGCTCCCGTGTAACGCCGTCGACCTGGCGGATCACGGGGCGATTTACCTGATAGTCGTAGTAGGCCTCGTCGTCGATCTCCACGATCGGCACCGCATCCCAGATGTCGAAAAGGTGCGCCACCGCGTCGCTGGCCGCGTCGCCGGCGTCGTTCCAACCCTCGAACGCCGCCACCACGACGGTGTTCTTTAGTTGCGGCAGCGAGTCGCCAGCGTCCGGCAAGGTCACCCCGCAAGCCTACGGCGTGTCGCTCCGGTGACGACGCAGACGTGCAGTTCTCGCGAGCTGTGGTTTGTGTGGCATTAGTGGCCACCGTGACCCGCCTACGGCCGCCCACGTGGCGGTCGTCACTCGACAGGACCCTCCCTGGGCCGAGCGCCCCCGTAAGTGCGGCAGAACGGCCCCGCGACCGGCATTTTGAGGGCGCTGGCGGCGGCGCGGCGTCGCGACGGGGCCATAGTCACAGGCCGCCGATCTGAGCCTTGCTGACAGCCAAAAACCGCCGCAGCCGCGGTCGAACGAAATACGTTCGGCTCCAATCTGGTTAACCTCGTTAAGAACGACATTGCCGACAAGATCCGCAAGCTGGCGCTGGTGGGGCACCGGGACGGTCAAGCGGGTCGGGGTCGAGCTGGGCGTCCATACGTCGGGAGACGACGTAAACTCGTCTGGTCGAGAGGCGTTGCAACGGTTCCGGGTCCCTGCCCGTTTCCGCCACGCTCGGCAGATCCAAGGACGCCTTCCGCGATGGAAGGATTGCATTTGAACGCCCCCGAGCCCACTCTTTCAGAGCCGGAATTCAGCCCTGAGCCGAACATCCGTCCCGACTGCACCGACGAACTTTCGGCAGCGCTGCGCCAGCGGATCATGGTGATCGACGGTGCAATGGGCACCGCGATCCAGCGGGACCGCCCGGACGAGGCCGGCTACCGCGGCGACCGCTTCACCGAGTGGCCGACCGCTCTGCAAGGCAACAACGACCTGCTCACCCTGACGCAGCCACAGATCATCGAGGGCATCCACCGCGAGTACCTCGAGGCGGGCGCCGACATCTTGGAAACCAACACCTTCAACGCCAACGCGATCTCGCTCTCGGACTACGACATGGCGGACCTGAGCTACGAGCTGAACTACGCTGGCGCCGCCCTGGCCCGCAAAGCTGCCGACGAATTCAGCACTCCGGACAAGCCCCGCTACGTCGCGGGGGCCATCGGCCCGACGACGCGCACCGCGTCGATCTCGCCGGACGTCAACGACCCCGGCGCCCGCAACGTCTCCTACGACCAGTTGGTCGCCGCCTACCTGGAAGCTGCCAACGGCCTGGTCGACGGCGGTGCCGACCTCATCATCATCGAGACGATCTTCGACTCGCTGAACGCCAAGGCGGCGGTGTTCGCCGTCGAGACGCTATTCGAGGACCGCGGACGTCGCTGGCCGGTGATCATTTCGGGCACCATCACCGATGCCTCCGGGCGGACGCTGTCGGGGCAGGTCACCGAAGCATTCTGGAACGCGATCAGGCACGCGAAGCCGATCGCGGTCGGCCTCAACTGCGCGCTGGGCGCCCCGGAGATGAAGCCCTACATCGCCGAGATGGCGCGGATTGCGGACACCTTCGTCTCCTGCTATCCGAACGCGGGACTGCCCAACGCCTTCGGTGAATACGACGAGTCCCCGGAGCGCCAGGCCGGCTACATCGCCGAATTCGCCGATGCCGGCCTGGTCAACCTGGTCGGTGGGTGCTGCGGAACGGCGCCGCCACACATCGCCGAGATCGCCAAGGTTGTCGCGGGTAAGCCGCCGCGCGCGGTGCCGGAGATCCCGATGGCCACCCGGCTCTCCGGCCTGGAGCCGCTCAACATCACCGACGATTCGCTGTTCGTGAATATCGGTGAGCGCACCAACATCACCGGCTCCGCCCGGTTCCGCAACCTGATCAAGGCCGAGGACTACGACACTGCGCTGTCGGTCGCGCTGCAGCAGGTCGAGGTCGGTGCGCAGGTGATTGATATCAACATGGACGAGGGCATGATCGACGGCGTCGCGGCCATGGATCGCTTCACCAAGCTGATCGCGGCCGAGCCAGACATCAGCCGAGTCCCGGTGATGATTGACTCCTCGAAGTGGGAGGTCATCGAGGCGGGCCTGAAGAACGTGCAGGGCAAGCCGATCGTCAACTCGATCTCCATGAAGGAGGGCGAGGAGAAGTTCATCCGCGAGGCGCGGATGGTCCGCAAGTACGGTGCCGCCGTCGTCGTAATGGCATTCGACGAGCAGGGGCAAGCCGACAACCTGGAGCGTCGCATCCAGATCTGCGGACGCGCTTACCGGATCCTCACCGAAGAAGTCGGCTTCCCACCCGAAGACATCATCTTCGACCCGAACTGTTTTGCCCTGGCGACCGGTATCGAAGAGCACGCGACTTACGGGATCGACTTCATCGAGGCCTGTGCCTGGATCAAGGAGAATCTTCCCGGGGTGCGCATCTCCGGCGGTATCTCGAACGTGTCGTTCTCGTTCCGGGGCAACAACCCCGTCCGCGAAGCGATCCACGCGGTCTTTCTGTACCACGCCATCAAGGCGGGCCTGGACATGGGCATCGTCAACGCCGGTGCTCTGGTGCCCTACGACTCGATCGATCCCGAACTGCGGGACCGGATCGAGGATGTCGTCCTGAACCGTCGCGAGGACGCCGCCGAAAGGCTGCTGGAGATCGCCGAGCGATTCAACACATCGGACAAGGCCGAGGACCCGAAGGCGGCCGAGTGGCGCAGCCTCCCGGTCCGGGAGCGGATCACGCACGCCCTGGTCAAGGGGATTGACGCCCACGTCGACGACGACACCGAGGAGTTGCGGGCCGAGATCGCCGCCGCTGGTGGCCGCCCGATCGAGGTGATCGAGGGCCCGCTGATGGACGGCATGAACGTGGTCGGTGACCTCTTCGGCGCGGGCAAGATGTTCCTGCCCCAGGTGGTGAAGTCGGCCAGGGTGATGAAAAAGGCCGTCGCGTACCTGCTGCCGTTCATTGAGGAGGAGAAGGTCACTTCCGGCGCGGCCGCCGGCAAGGACACCAACGGCACGATCGTGATGGCGACCGTCAAGGGCGACGTCCATGACATTGGCAAGAACATCGTCGGAGTTGTTCTGCAGTGCAACAACTTCGAAGTGATCGACCTCGGTGTGATGGTGCCCGCCGAGAAGATTCTCGCCGCGGCCAGGGAGCATGACGCCGACATCATCGGGCTGTCCGGTCTGATCACGCCATCCTTGGACGAGATGGTGAACTTCGCCGTCGAGATGGAGCGCGAGGGGCTGGAGATCCCGCTGCTGATCGGCGGCGCGACCACGTCGCGCGCCCACACGGCCGTGAAAGTGTCGCCGCGTCGCAGCGGTCCGGTGGTCTGGGTTAAGGACGCGTCGCGCTCGGTGCCGGTCGCCGCTGCGCTGCTGGACGATAAGCAGCGGCCCGCACTGCTGGAGGCAACTGAAAAGGACTATGCAGCGCTGCGCGAACGGCACGCCCAGAAGAACGAGCGGCCGATGCTGACGCTGGAGAAGGCCCGCGCGAACCGGACGCCCATCGAGTGGGACGGCTACACGCCGCCGGTGCCCGCCCAGGGCCTCGGGGTGCGGGACTTTCATGACTATGACCTTGCCGAGCTGCGCGAGTACATCGACTGGCAACCGTTCTTCAACGCCTGGGAGATGAAGGGCCGCTTCCCCGACATCCTCAACAACCCGACCACCGGCGAGACCGCCCGCAAGCTCTACGACGACGCCCAAGAGATGCTCGACACCGTGATCAAAGAGAAGTGGCTGACCGCCAACGGGGTGATCGGATTCTTCCCGGCGAACGCGGTCGGAGACGATATCGAGGTCTACACCGACGACAGCCGTACCGAGGTGCTGACCACGTTGTACAACCTGCGTCAGCAGGGCGAGCACCGCGATGGCATCCCCAACCGGTCGCTGGGCGACTACATCGCGCCCAAAGAAACTGGGGTCAACGACTATGTTGGCGCCTTCGCGGTCACCGCGGGGCTGGGCAGCGGAGACAAGATCGCGGAGTTCAAGGCAGCCCTCGACGACTACAGCGCAATCCTGCTCGAGTCGCTCGCCGACCGGCTGGCCGAGGCTTTCGCCGAACGGATGCACCAACGGGTCCGCAAGGAGTTCTGGGGATTCCAGCCGGACGAGCACCTGGACAACGATGCGCTCATCGGTGAGAAGTACGTGGGGATCCGGCCTGCCCCCGGCTACCCGGCGTGTCCCGAGCACACCGAGAAGGTGACGCTGTGGAAGTTGATGGACGTCAAGGAGCGGACCGGCATCGAGTTGACCGAGTCGATGGCGATGTGGCCCGGTGCCGCTGTCAGCGGCTGGTACTTCTCGCACCCGCAGTCGCAGTATTTCGTCGTCGGCCGGATGGCTCAGGACCAAGTTGCCGACTACGCGAAGCGCAAGGGCTGGACCCTGGCCGAGGCCGAGCGCTGGCTCGCGCCCAACCTCGGCTACAACCCGGAGGACTGACCCAAGTTCTCCGTCTCTCGGTACTCCGTCCTCCGCCGTGAGCGCCCTCCTCGGTACAACGACACGCCGCAAAACGTGTACACCCGGGGACGCTCGCGGCGCAGGCTCGGCCGAAACCAAGGTGACTGAGCCGATGAGCGCATGAAACAATCGCTGGCCGTGAAGACCTTCGACGATCTTTTCGCCGAACTCGGCGAACGAGCGCGCACCCGCCCGGTCGGTAGCGCCACAGTTGCTGCGCTCGATGCCGGGGTGCATGCCCTGGGCAAGAAGATCCTGGAGGAAGCCGGCGAGGTGTGGCTGGCCGCCGAACACGAACCCGACGAGGCGTTGGCCGAGGAGATCAGTCAATTGCTCTACTGGACGCAGGTAATGATGATCGCGCGCGGCCTGTCCCTCGACGACGTCTACCGGAAGCTGTGAACATGTTGCGCGTCGCGGTTCCCAACAAAGGTGCGTTGAGCGAACCGGCCACCGAGATCCTGTCCGAGGCCGGCTACCGGCGCCGCAGCGACCCCAAAGACCTCACCGTCATCGACCCGGCGAACAACGTCGAGTTCTTTTTTCTGCGGCCCAAGGACATCGCCATCTACGTCGGCTCGGGCGAACTCGACTTCGGCATCACCGGTCGCGACTTGGCACTGGATTCCGACGCGCCAGTGTGCGAACGCCTCGCGCTCGGTTTCGGCTCGTCCCGTTTCCGTTACGCCGCGCCCGCTGGACGGGACTGGACGGTTGAGGATCTGGCTGGAAAGCGGATAGCCACTGCTTATCCCAATCTGGTGCGAAAAGACCTGGCCGCAAAGGGCGTCGCAGCGACGGTGATCAGACTCGATGGCGCAGTGGAGATTTCGGTGCAGCTCGGCGTCGCCGACGCCATCGCCGACGTGGTGGGTTCGGGACGCACGCTGAGCCTGCACAACCTGGTGGCATTCGGCGAGCCGCTGTGCGACTCCGAAGCTGTCCTCATCGAGCGGGCCGAGCCAGGGGGCCAGTCCGCCGCGGCCCGCGATCAACTCGTCGCCCGCGTGCAGGGCGTGGTTTTCGGCCAGCAGTACCTGATGCTCGACTACGACTGCCCGCGCTCGGCACTGGACGAGGCCACCGCCATCACGCCGGGATTGGAGTCGCCGACCATCGCCCCGCTGGCCGATCCAGACTGGGTCGCGGTGCGCGCACTGGTGCCACGCCGCGACGTCAACGGCATCATGGACCAGCTGGCCGCCATCGGGGCCAAGGCCATCCTGGCCTCCGACATCAGGTTCTGCAGATTCTGACCGATTGCCGCGGGCTTAGCTGTGTTAGCGTCCCGCTGGGAACCGCGGTAGCCCGCGGGCATCCCCGCCATCGTCGCCAGGCTGTACGTCTGTCCCAGGAGGGATCGCTGTGACGCAAGTTCTTGTTCTGTTGCTGGCATTGCTGATTGGGGTTGTGGCGGGGTTACGGTCCCTAACGGCACCCGCCGCGGTCTCGTGGGCGGTCTTCCTCAGCTGGCTCAACATGACCGGAACGTGGGCGTCCTGGGTGGGCAACATCGTGACCGTGGTGATTCTGAGCCTGTTGGCGGTCGCCGAATTGGTCAACGACAAGCTGCCCAAGACCCCGCCACGTACCGCGACCCCGGTGTTCCTGGTCCGGCTCATCATGGGTGGCTTCGCCGGCGCGGTGATCGGCACCGCCTGGGGACACAAGTGGGCGGCATTGGGGGCCGGCATCATCGGTGCCGTGCTGGGAACCGTGGGCGGTTTCCAGGCACGGCGGGCGCTGGTCGCCAAGAACGGCGGGCACGACCTGCCGATCGCCCTGCTCGAGGACGCCGTCGCGGTATTGGGCGGCTTTGCGATCCTCGTCGCCGCAGCCGCGTTGTGATGCGACCTTATTGACCGACCTCAGCGGCGTTGAATCAGCAGCGTCTGAGCCGAGGTTCCGATGAATCCGGTGGTGTCGAACACCTCCGCCGTAGTCACCCCGGTTCCATCCGGCCCGATCGACGCGCGGGCCCGCAACCCGAAATCGTTGCCGACCGGCAGCCGGTGCAGATGCACGACCGTGTCGGTATTCATGAAGGCGAACTCCTCGGGATCCAGGACTTTGCCGACGCCGTTTGCGCAGTCCACGACGGCGGCGAGCCGCTGCAGCGCCGTCGTCGCCTCATCGTCGACGATGTGCGCCGCCGCGCTGAACCACGACACTGCCTCGGCGCCGTCGTCGACGCGCTGTGAGCGCCAGTGGATCGCGTTGAAATAGCCCCCGGCGTCGGCGAACAGATCCGGTATGGGTTGGGAAGCGCCCTCCCGCAGCGGCGGATAGCGGTCGGATGCCGCGTCAGCGGTATCGGAGCCGGCGATCAGCCATGCGGTCACCCGCGCCACTACGCGTTCGGCGCGCATCTCGGCGCTCATCATCGCCACCCGTGAACCCGGCCGCTCCACCCAGGCCCGGGCTCGCACCGGCGCCACTGGGACCGCGCCGAGGATGTCTAGGCTCAACCGGCCGATCCGCAGATTCGACCCGGCGGCCAGTTCCTCGATGAGCTTGGTCAGCAACGCCATCGGCGGCGAACCGTGCTGCAGCTCCGGTCCCCAATTGCTGCGGGTGTAGTCGGTGGATTCGAACGCCTGCCAGCCGTCGCCGGGGTCGGTCAGGCGGCGGTAGAAGCTGCCGGTCATGCCGCCGGTTCGCTATGACACGTCGGCCAACCGGGGTAGGGCGGTGGTGTGCCCCCAAATGCCGGGCAAAGGGCTTGGTGTGGGCACCAGTCGCACAGTCGCGACGGGTTAGGGCGGAAATCGCCGGTCTGGCCCGCGGTCTGGATTGCGCGCCAGATTGCGGTCAGGGTCTTCTCGAAGCGCAGCAACTCGTCGTGGTCCGGGGTGTAATCCAGCACCTGGCGGTCGGCGAGGTAGATCAGCCGTAGCCGGGCGGGCAGCACACCGCGGGACCGCAGCAGCGCAACCGCGTAGAACTTCATTTGGAACATGGCCTTGAACTCGGCGGCGGCGCGTGTTTCCGGTGGGGCCTTGCCGGTCTTGTAGTCGACGACCCGCACTTCACCGGTAGCGGCGACGTCGATCCGGTCGATATAGCCGCGCAGCAACGTGCCGTCGGCGAGCTCGACCTCCACCCGCTGCTCGCAGCATTGCGGGTCGAAGCGCGTCGGGTCCTCGAGCCGGTAGTAACCCGAGAGCAGCGCGCGAGCCTCCTCGAGCAGCTGAAGCCGCTGCTCGGTATCCAACTCCGCGAGGTCGGTCTCAGCGGCGACCACCTGCTCCCACGCGGTCTCGACCAGCGAGCAGGCGGTGTCGAGAACACGCTGCACCGCCGGCAGCCCGTACAGCCGCTCCAACGCCGCGTGCACCAGCGACCCCCGCAGTTGTGCCGTCGACGGTGCCTCCGGTAGCCGGTCGATCGCCCGAAACCGGTATAGCAGCGGACACTGCTTGAAGTCAGCGGCCCGCGACGGCGACAGGGCCGGTCGCGCGCTGGCAGTAGCCGGTGGAGGCGGCGCCAGCTGGTCGGTCATATCCGCAGCCTATGACTGCGTACCGACAACCCAAAGGAGGGTTGCGGCGCGTCGGCTGGCACGCTGTACGCCGTGTCAGCAACTGGTCCGTTCACTGTCGGGGAGCGTGTGCAGCTCACCGACGCCAAGGGCCGCCACTACACAATCACTCTGACCGCCGGCAGCGAATTCCACACCCACCGCGGCCGCATCGCCCATGACGCGCTGATCGACCTCGACGAGGGCAGCGTGGTCAAGTCCAGCAATGGTGCGATGTTCCTGGTACTGCGTCCGCTGCTGGTCGATTATGTGATGTCCATGCCGCGCGGCCCGCAGGTGATCTACCCCAAGGACGCCGCCCAGATCGTGCACGAGGGCGACATCTTTCCCGGCGCCCGGGTGCTTGAGGCCGGTGCCGGATCCGGCGCGCTGACGTTGTCTCTGCTGCGTGCGGTCGGCCCGCAGGGTCGGGTCACCTCCTACGAGGTGCGTGCCGACCACGCCGAACACGCCCGCCGCAACGTCAGTACTTTCCACGGTCAGGTGCCGCAGAACTGGGAGCTCATCATCGGCGACCTGACCGATTCCGAGTTGGCTGACGGCTCCTTCGACCGGGCGGTGCTCGACATGCTGGCGCCGTGGGAGGTGCTGGATGCGGTGTCGCGGTTGGTGGTTGCCGGTGGCGTGCTGATCATCTACGTCGCAACCGTCACCCAGCTGTCGAAGGTGGTTGAGGCGGTACGTGCCCAACAGTGCTGGACCGAACCGCGGTCGTGGGAGACGATCCAGCGCGGCTGGAACGTCGTGGGTCTGGCGGTGCGGCCGCAGCATTCGATGCGTGGCCACACCGCGTTTCTGGTCGCCACCCGCCGGCTCGCTCCCGGCGCGGTGGCGCCGATGCCATTGGGCCGCAAGCGTCCCGGACGCGATGGCTGAGCTCGCTCAATCGTCGCTGCGGTGCAGACCTCGCCGAGCTGAGAGCAACTCGAACTCCGGATGCGCCGCCACCAAGCGCTCGGCCCTATCGAGGACGTCGACGGCGTGAGCTCGGTCGGCCGACACCACCGCGACGCCGATGCCGCCGCGCCGGTGCAAGTCGTGGGACCCGATCTCGGCCGCGGACACGCTGAACTTGCGCTGCAGCTCAGCCACCACCGGCCGGATCACCGAGCGCTTCTGCTTGAGCGAGCGCACATCGCCCAGCAGCACGTCGAATTCCAGCCAGCCGATCCACATCAGGGCGTCGGCGACGGACTTGCCGGCGGACCGGCTTCCGGGCCGGGCGGCGGTGCCGGACTAGGTGCGGGCGCAGCAGGCGGTGACGTTGGCGGCAGCGTCCCGGCATTCTGCATAGCCAGCAGCACCTCAGCGGTTCTCTGCGACAGCTGCCAGCCTCCCTGCGTGGAAGTGAACTCCATCGGGAAGGTGAACTCGCGGTGATCTGGGTTGGCGGTATGGACGACCACCGTGGCCGTAGCATTCGACGGGTTCTGGCTCGACCACGCGATGTTGCTCGCCACGAACGTCATTGGCAGATACCCGCCGTCCCGCGCGGCGGTGGTGAACCTGTCCAACGCCCCCGCGGTCTCGGGTCCGGAGCCTTGCACCAAGTTCAGCTTGTCGTTGCCCGGTACCGCCGCGTCGGCAAGACGTGACAGCACATCGGTGAGAATCTCGGGTGCGGGCAGGGGAGCGGTGGGCGCCTCAGCCACCGTGGTCGACGGCGCGGGCGGCACCGCGGTCTCCGTGGAGTCGACCTTCTTAGCTGTGTCGCGCGCGCATCCCGCAAGCGCCAGTACTGCCACCACGACGGTGGCACCCAGAGTTACGCAGAAGTTTCGCGACATGCAGCGGCACGCTCAGAACGGTGGAATGCAATAGATGTCACACTCGCGGCCGCGGCGTCGTTGCAGGCGACGGTCTGAATGGCCGTGGCTAGGGATTTCGCGGTCACAGAAGTCCTTTCACGCGGCCCGAGTAGAACCCGAGATTACCAGCGTGACCCAACTTGTAACTTTTCAAGGGCATTTGACTGCGCACATGAAGCGGCGTCGGCCGGTAGCTTGGAGGTATCCGCCACGCCATTCTTGGTGCGGGAAAGGAGTGCAAGATGGGTGACTCAGAGCGTTCTGAAGCATTCAAGAACCCCCGCGACATTCCCTTGTCCAGCGACGATGCTGCAGAACTGGAACAGCTGCGGCGTGAGGCCGCCGTGCTGCGCGAACAACTCGACAACGCGGTCGCACAGCAAGGCTCCGCGCGCTCTGCGCGTGATGTACATCAACTTGAAGCCCGAATCGACTCGCTCGCGGCCCGCAATTCCAAATTAATGGAAACTCTTAAAGAGGCCCGTCAACAACTGTTGGCGTTGCGCGAAGAAGTCGATCGACTCGGTCAGCCGCCCAGCGGCTACGGCGTGCTGCTCGGTGCGCACGAGGACGAGACCGTCGACGTGTTCACCTCGGGCCGCAAGATGCGACTGACGTGCTCGCCCAACATCGACACCGCGTCGCTGCGCAAGGGCCAGACGGTCCGACTCAACGAGGCACTGACCGTCGTCGAGGCCGGGACCTACGAATCGGTCGGCGAGATCTCCACGCTGCGTGAGGTACTCAACGACGGCCACCGGGCGTTGGTTGTCGGCCATGCCGACGAGGAGCGCATCGTCTGGCTCGCCGAACCACTGGTCGCCGAGGACCTGCCCGAAGGACACCCCGACGCGCTCAACGACGACAGCAGGCCCCGCAGGTTGCGGCCCGGTGATTCGCTGCTGGTTGACACCAAGGCCGGCTACGCCTTCGAGCGCATTCCCAAGGCCGAGGTCGAGGACCTGGTCCTTGAAGAGGTGCCCGACGTGAGCTACTCCGACATCGGCGGTCTGACGCGTCAGATCGAGCAGATCCGCGACGCTGTCGAGCTGCCTTTCCTGCACAAGGATCTCTACCGCGAGTACGCGTTGCGTCCGCCCAAGGGTGTTCTGCTCTATGGCCCGCCCGGCTGCGGGAAGACGCTGATCGCCAAGGCGGTGGCCAACTCGCTGGCCAAGAAGATGGCCGACCTGCGCGGCGACGACGCCCGCGAGGCCAAGTCGTACTTCCTTAACATCAAGGGCCCTGAGCTGCTCAACAAGTTCGTGGGGGAGACCGAGCGGCATATCCGGCTGATCTTCCAGCGCGCCCGGGAGAAGGCCTCTGAAGGCACCCCGGTGATCGTGTTCTTCGACGAGATGGACTCGATCTTCCGCACCCGCGGCACCGGCGTCTCCTCTGACGTCGAGACCACCGTGGTGCCGCAGTTGCTGTCCGAGATCGACGGTGTGGAAGGGCTCGAGAACGTCATTGTGATCGGCGCCTCCAACCGCGAGGACATGATCGACCCGGCCATCCTGCGGCCCGGCCGGTTGGACGTGAAGATCAAGATCGAGCGTCCCGATGCCGAAGCGGCACAGGACATCTTCTCCAAGTACCTGGTCGACACGTTGCCGGTGCACGCCGACGACCTCGCCGAGTTCGACGGCGACCGAGGCGCCTGCATCCGGGCGATGATCGAGAAGGTCGTCGAGCGGATGTACGCCGAGATCGACGACAACCGGTTCCTGGAGGTCACCTACGCCAATGGTGACAAGGAAGTCATGTACTTCAAGGACTTCAACTCCGGAGCAATGATCCAGAACGTAGTCGACCGGGCTAAGAAGAACGCGATCAAATCGGTACTGGAGACTGGGCAGCCGGGTCTGCGTATCCAGCACCTGCTCGACTCGATCGTCGACGAGTTCGCCGAGAACGAGGACCTGCCCAACACCACCAACCCCGACGACTGGGCGCGGATCTCGGGCAAGAAGGGCGAGCGGATCGTCTACATCCGCACACTGGTCACCGGCAAGTCGTCGAGTGCGTCTCGCGCGATCGACACCGAGTCGAACCTGGGCCAGTACCTGTAAGCCGGGGACTAGCTCACCAGCGAATAGCTGTTGGACAGATCGTCCTGCAGCACGTTGGCGGCCTGCGTGGTGGTGTCGATGCGCAGTTCTTCGGTGAGCACACGCGAGCGATAGGACCAGCCCGTCGGCAGCTTGAGCCGGTCACCGAGCGTGGGTAAATCGGCCCGCGACAGGTTCGGATCGACCACCTGGCTCCACGTTTGCATCACCCACTGCCGGCCGTGCGGGTCCTGCAGTTCATAGATCTCTTCGCCGGCGTAGAACACGAACACCGTGTTCCGGCTCACCTGGTTGACGGTGTAGGGCATCGGGTTCATCGACGACAACAACACGGTGGCCTGTAGCAGCATGTCGATGCCGCCGAACGTCTTGACGATCTGGGGTCCTTGCGGAGTTTTTTCGATGTTGTTCATCAGCCAATACCGCGGGCCATTGAGAAGTGCCGTGGCAGCGCCGTTTTCGGTCGCGATGGCGTGGGCGTCGAGTGCCGACCAGAGTTCGGCCGGACAGTCGTTGAGCGGAAAGCTGTTGTAGACGGTGGCTTGCGGACCCGCTTCGCCGGGGGTGACGAGAAGAACTTCGCCGTAACGTTTCCCGGACAGGTCGACCGCCGCATGGCGCGGCGCGGAATGCGGTTGAGGGGCTGACACCAGGGAGAACCTAATCACCCGGTTCAGCGGCGTCAACACTGGTCAGGCGGCGTGTTCGCCGACGTTGCTGTGGTAGCGGGCACGTGCGGTCAAAGTGGCGCGCGCAGATCATCTGTGGGCGCACGCCGAGTCACCCAGCGGTGTACGCCGCGTTTGTCGACTCAGCGCATAGGCGCGGTGGCCTCGCACTTCTCCGCCCTGGACGCGCATTCAGCGTGTGCAGCGTGAGGGCCGTTCGGGAACCGCGATCTCGCCCCGCCTAGTCTCTAAGGAATGCAACGGATTATCGGGACGGAGGTCGAGTACGGCATCTCCTCGCCGTCGGACCCGACCGCCAACCCGATCCTCACTTCCACACAGGCCGTCCTGGCGTATGCCGCGGCCGCCGGCATCCAGCGTGCGAAGCGGACTCGCTGGGACTACGAGGTGGAGTCGCCGCTGCGCGACGCCCGCGGCTTCGATCTGAGCCGCTCGGCCGGCCCGCCCCCGGTGGTCGACGCCGACGAGGTGGGCGCGGCCAACATGATTCTGACGAACGGTGCCCGGCTCTACGTCGACCACGCGCACCCTGAGTACTCCGCGCCCGAATGCACCGACCCGATGGATGCGGTGATCTGGGACAAGGCCGGTGAGCGTGTGATGGAGGCTGCTGCGCGGCACGTAGCCAGCGTGCCCGGTGCCGCGAAGCTGCAGCTGTACAAGAACAATGTCGACGGCAAGGGCGCGTCCTACGGGTCGCATGAGAACTACCTGATGTCGCGTCAAACGCCGTTCTCGGCGATCATCGCCGGTCTGACCCCGTTTTTGGTCTCGCGGCAGGTGGTCACTGGTTCCGGTCGTGTCGGCATCGGGGCCTCCGGTGACGAGGCTGGCTTCCAGCTGTCGCAGCGTTCGGATTACATCGAGGTCGAGGTCGGGCTGGAGACCACGCTCAAGCGCGGCATCATCAACACCCGCGACGAACCGCACGCCGACGCCGATCGCTACCGTCGACTGCACGTCATCATCGGCGACGCGAACCTCGCCGAGACGTCGACGTACCTGAAGGTGGGTACCACGGCGCTGGCGCTCGATCTGATCGAGGAGGGGGTCGATCTTAGCGATCTGGCGCTGGCGCGCCCCGTGCACGCGGTCCATGCGATTAGCCGAGACCCGTCGCTGCGTCAGACGGTGGCGCTGGCTGACGGCCGCGAACTGACCGGCCTTGCGCTGCAACGGATTTATCTGGACCGAGTGGCGAAACTGGTCGACAGCCGCGACCCCGACCCGCGCGCATCGCACGTCGTGGAGACCTGGGCGCACGTGCTCGACCTGCTGGAGCGTGACCCGACGGAGTGCGCCGAGCTGCTCGATTGGCCGGCCAAGTTGCGGCTGCTGGAAGGTTTCCGGCAGCGCGAGAACCTGAGCTGGTCGGCGCCCCGGCTGCACCTGGTCGACCTGCAATATTCCGATGTGCGGCTGGACAAGGGGCTGTACAACCGCCTGGTGGCGCGCGGATCGATGAAGCGGCTAGTCACCGAGCATCAAGTGCTGGATGCGGTGGACAACCCGCCGACCGACACGCGCGCGTACTTCCGCGGCGAATGCCTGCGCAGGTTCGGCGCCGACATCGCCGCGGCCAGCTGGGACTCGGTGATCTTCGACCTGGGCGGCGACTCGCTGGTCCGAATCCCGACGTTGGAGCCGCTGCGCGGCACCAAAGCGCATGTCGGGGCGTTGCTGGATTCGGTGGACAGCGCGGTGGAGCTCGTGGAACAGCTGACGCGCTGACCGGCTGAAGGCGTGGTTAGACCGACGAAATGTCGGGGCCGACCGGTAGGGTAGAGAAAAGCCAGCGGGCGAATGGACACCCGCCCGAAGGTGTATGACGAGCAGGAGGCGGCGATGGCGCAGGAGCAGACCAAACGCGGCGGTGGCGGTGGCGACGACGACGACGTCACCGGCGCGGCGGCCGCCGGCCAGGAGCGTCGCGAAAAGCTCACCGAGGAGACCGACGATCTGCTCGACGAGATCGACGACGTCCTGGAGGAAAACGCCGAGGACTTCGTGCGGGCATATGTCCAAAAGGGCGGCCAGTGACCTGGCAGTCGCCTGATCGCCTACCCATCAACGCAGCATTTCCCGGATCCTCAGGCGTAGACCTGTCGTCCTTCGCTGACTATTTGCGCCGGCAGGCACCCGAGTTGCTGCCCGCGAGCATCAGCGGCGGACCGGTCGGTGACCAGTTGCCGCACGGCACCACCATCGTTGCGCTGAAGTATCCCGGCGGCGTCCTGATCGCCGGCGACCGCCGCTCGACTCAAGGCAACATGATCGCCGGGCGCGATGTGCGCAAGGTGTACATCACCGATGACTACACCGCCACCGGCATTGCGGGCACCGCGGCGATCGCCGTCGAGTTTGCCCGCCTCTACGCGGTCGAGCTGGAACATTACGAGAAGCTTGAGGGCGTGCCGCTGACGTTTGCCGGCAAGGTCAACCGACTGGCCATCATGGTGCGGGGCAACCTGCCGGCGGCGATGCAGGGGTTGGTGGCCCTTCCACTGCTGGTCGGCTACGACGTTCACGCTGCCGACCAGGAGTCGGCAGGGCGCATCGTCTCGTTCGACGCCGCCGGGGGCTGGAACATCGAGGAAGAGGGCTACCAGTCGGTGGGTTCGGGCTCGATCTTCGCTAAGTCGTCGATCAAGAAGCTCTACTCCCAGGTCACCGACGGTGATTCGGCGTTGCGGGTGGCGGTGGAGGCGCTCTACGACGCCGCCGACGACGACTCCGCGACCGGCGGCCCGGACCTGGTCCGCGGTATCTACCCGACCGCGGTCACCATCGACGCCGACGGTGCGATGGACATCCCGGAACGACGGATCGCTGAACTGGCCCGCGACGTCATCGAAAGTCGTTCGCGCGCTGACACTTTCGGCCCTGACGGTGGTGAGAAGTGAGTTTTCCATATTTCATCTCACCCGAACAGGCGATGCGCGAGCGCAGCGAGCTTGCCCGCAAGGGCATTGCCCGCGGCCGCAGCGTGGTTGCGCTGGCGTATGCGGGCGGCGTGTTGTTCGTCGCGGAGAACCCGTCGCGCACCCTGCAGAAGATCAGTGAAATCTACGACCGCATCGGGTTTGCCGCAGCCGGTAAGTTCAACGAGTTCGACCGGTTGCGCCGCGGGGGGATCCAGGTCGCCGACACGCGCGGCTACGCCTATGACCGCCGCGACGTCACCGCCCGCCAGCTGGCCAATGTGTACGCGGAGGCGTTGGGCACCATCTTCACCGAGCAGGCAAAGCCCTACGAGGTCGAGTTGTGTGTGGCCGAGGTTGCCCACTACGGCGAGACGAAAGCGCCCGAGCTCTACCGGATCACCTATGACGGGTCGATCGCCGACGAGCCGCATTTTGTGGTGATGGGCGGCACCACCGAGCCGATCAGCAACGCGCTCAAGGAGTCTTACACCGAGGCCGCCGACCTGGCCGACGCGCTGAAGATCGCGGTCGACGCGCTGCGGGCAGGAAGCGCCGAGGCGAGCGGTAACGGCCAGCCCAGCGTCGGTATCGCCAGCTTGGAGGTCGCGATCCTCGATGCCAGTCGGCCACGGCGGGCGTTCAAGCGGCTCAACCGGTCGGCACTGGAATCGTTGTTGCAAGAGCCGGAAGAGGGTGGAACCGACGAGCCGCAGGCTCCCGAAACTCCCGAATCCGCCGATTAGCTGTGGAATCAGCAGTCCTCGGGTGCCGGCCCCAGTGATCCCGAACTGATTTACACCGCCTAGTCGGGTGGCCGGGAGGGCTATTTACGGCTGACAAACTTTGCGATTCCCGGCGTCGATACTCTCGCTGCGGAGAGGCCGCAAGATGACACTGGCGCGGCTGCGCACGGACTCGGGAAGCCAGCAAGTACCCTCGATTAGGTGCAGCGACGAATCATGGGCATCGAAACCGAGTTCGGTGTTACCTGCACCTTTCACGGGCATCGTCGACTCAGTCCGGACGAGGTGGCCCGCTACCTTTTCCGCCGAGTCGTGTCGTGGGGTCGCAGCTCCAACGTTTTCCTCCGCAACGGCGCCAGGTTGTACCTCGACGTGGGCAGCCACCCGGAGTACGCCACCGCCGAATGCGACAGCCTGGTGCAACTGGTCACCCACGACCGCGCCGGTGAGTGGGTCCTCGAGGACCTGCTGATCGACGCCGAGCAGCGCCTGGCCGACGAGGGTATCGGCGGCGACATCTACCTGTTCAAGAACAACACCGACTCGGCGGGCAACTCCTACGGCTGCCACGAGAACTACCTGATTGTCCGCGCCGGCGAATTCTCCCGAATCTCCGACGTGCTGCTGCCCTTCCTGGTCACCCGCCAGCTGATCTGCGGTGCAGGCAAGGTGCTGCAGACCCCCAAGGCGGCCACCTTCTGTCTTTCCCAACGCGCCGAACACATTTGGGAAGGCGTCTCAAGCGCGACCACCCGCAGCCGGCCCATCATTAACACTCGTGACGAGCCGCACGCCGACGCCGAGAAGTACCGCCGCCTGCACGTCATCGTCGGCGACTCCAACATGTCCGAGACCACCACCATGCTCAAGGTCGGCACGGCCGCCCTGGTGCTGGAGATGATTGAAGCCGGCGTGGCGTTCCGGGACTTCTCGCTGGACAACCCGATCCGCGCCATCCGCGAGGTCAGCCACGACGCCACCGGCCGGCGCCCGGTTAGGTTGGCGGGCGGCCGTCAGGCCAGCGCGCTGGACATCCAGCGCGAGTACTACAGCCGCGCCGTGGAGCACCTGCAGACTCGCGAGCCCAACGCGCAGATCGAGCAGGTCGTCGACCTATGGGGCCGCCAACTGGACGCCGTCGAAAGCCAGGACTTCGCGAAGGTCGACACCGAGATCGACTGGGTGATCAAGCGCAAGCTGTTCCAGCGCTACCAGGACCGTTACAGCATGGAGCTGTCCGACCCGAAGATCGCGCAGCTCGACTTGGCCTACCACGACATCAAGCGTGGTCGCGGGGTCTTCGATCTGTTGCAGCGCAAGGGTTTGGCGGCTCGGGTGACCACCGACGAGGAGATCGCCGAGGCGGTCGACACGCCCCCGCAGACCACCCGCGCCAGGTTGCGCGGCGAGTTCATCAGCGCGGCTCAGGCCGCCGGTCGTGACTTCACCGTCGACTGGGTGCACCTTAAGCTCAACGACCAGGCGCAGCGCACGGTGTTGTGCAAGGACCCATTCCGGGCCGTCGACGAGCGGGTCAAACGGCTGATCGCGAGCATGTGACCTCGAATCTGTCCCAGCTTCCCCATCAGTAGGACCCGCGCTCGGCGCCAATTCTTTAAGGTGTGAACCCGTGGCGACGTCGAAGATCGAACGGTTGGTGAATCTCGTCATCGCGCTGCTGTCGACGCGCGGCTACATCACCGCCGACAAAATCAGGTCCAGCGTGGCCGGCTACTCCGACAGCCCCACCGCCGAGGCGTTCTCGAGGATGTTCGAACGCGACAAGAATGAGCTGCGTGACCTCGGTATCCCGTTGGAGGTCGGCAGGGTATCGAAACTAGACCCCACCGAGGGCTACCGGATCAATCGCGAGGCCTATGCGCTGCCGCCGGTCGAACTGACTCCGGAGGAGGCGGCCGCGGTGGCCGTCGCTACCCAGCTCTGGGAATCGCCCGAACTCATCACCGCGACCCAGGGCGCCCTGCTCAAGTTGCGTGCCGCCGGTGTGGACGTCGACCCCTTCGAAAACGGTGCACCGGTAGCCATCGCATCCCCGCCGGGCGTACCCGGCCTGCGGGGCTCGGAGGACATTCTCGGAATTCTGTTGGGCGCCATCGAATCTCGACAGGCGGTCCAGTTTCCGCACCGGCCGTCACGCGCCGAGCCGTATACCACCCGGACTGTCGAGCCGTGGGGAGTGATCACCGAAAAGGGCCGCTGGTATCTCGTCGGACATGACCGCGACCGCAGCGCCACTCGCACCTTCCGGCTGTCACGCATCGGCGCCGGTGTAAAGCCCGTCGGTGAGCCCGGAGCGGTCAAGGTGCCCGCCGGAGTCGACCTTTCTGCAATCGTCGCCGCAGCTGTGGCCGAAGCCGAAGCGCCGTCAGGCGCCCGGGCCACGGTTTGGGTTGCCGAGGAGCGCGCCATGGCCCTGCGCCGCGCCGGCCGGTCCCTCGGAGCGCGGCGGCTGACCGGACGCGACGGCGACGTGATCGAGATCGACATCGGGTCCAGCGACCGTTTGGCGCGCGACATCACCGGATACGGCGCCGATGCGATAGTCCTGGAGCCGCAGTCGCTGCGCCACGACGTGCTGGCCCGGCTGCGCGCGGCCGCTGGCATCGCGGAGGCGCCCGCATGACCGAACTATCGAACCGGTTGGTGCGGCTGCTCAACATGGTGCCGTATCTGACCGCCAATCCCCGGATCACCAAATCCGAGGCGGCGGCCAAGCTCGGCGTGTCCGACAAGCAACTCGAAGCCGACCTCAACCAGCTGTGGATGTGCGGCCTACCCGGCTATCTGCCCGGCGACCTCATTGACTTCGAGTTCTCCGGCGACACAGTCCAGGTGACGTTCTCCGCGGGTATCGACCGGCCGCTCAAGCTGACTTCGCCCGAGGCGACCGGCCTGCTGGTGGCGCTGCGCGCCCTGGCAGATATTCCCGGTGTGGTCGACCCGCAGGCTGCTCGCAGCGCTATCGCCAAGATCGCGGCCTCGGCCGGTGCCGGCGCCGTGACGCACGAGCACACCGTGACCGCGGTCGACGATCCGGCGCCGCTGGAGAGCAGTGCGGCCGCCACCGTGCGTGCAGCGGTCCGCGACAAGCACGCGCTGTCCATCGATTACTACGCGGCCTCCCACGACTCGCTCACCACCCGCACCGTCGACCCGATCCGGGTGTTGCTGATTGGCGGTCACAGCTACCTCGAAGCCTGGTCCCGCGAGGCCGACGGGGTTCGGCTGTTCCGGTTCGACCGTATCGTCGAGGCCACCGACCTGCGAGAGCCCGCCACGCCGCCGGCGCCGGTACTAAAGTCACCGCCGGACACGTCGCTGTTCGACGGCGACCCATCGCTACCGGCCGCCACGCTGCGGGTGGCGCCGTCGGCGTCATGGATGTTTGAGTACTACCCGATGCGCGACGCCCGCGAGCTGCCCGACGGCTCCTGCGAGGCGACGATGACCTATGCCTCCGAGGACTGGATGACGCGGCTGTTGCTGGGCTTCGGGGCCGAGGTCACGGTGCTGGCACCCGAATCACTGGCGCAGCGCGTCCGGGGGGCGGCCGAGGCGGCCATCGCCGCGTACCAGGCCGCTGAACTCGACTGATGTCGTTTCCGGTGAGGGCGCGCGACGTACGCGCCGTTCGCTTGTCCCGGGGTCAGGCCCGTACTGCGGTAATATCGGGGCCAACGTCTGGAGGTAATCAAAGTGGGCAGTCTTCAACCGTGGCACTGGCTGATTCTGGCCGTTGTGGTGATCGTGCTGTTCGGTGCCAAGCGGCTCCCCGATGCGGCTCGTTCGTTGGGTAAGTCATTGCGGATCTTCAAGTCCGAGGTGCGCGAGATGCAGAGCGAGAACAAGAGCGAGGCATCGATCGAGTCCCCCACGCCGGTGCAGTCGCAGCGCGTCGAGCCCCCGACGGCCGCCGAGCAGGGCCACACCGAGGCGCGGCCGGCCTAGTCCGGCGCCACTCTGACCGAATCTGGTGAAAGGTTCCAGGGCCTCAGCGCGCGCTTTGGGTCCTCTTAGACGGCTGGACCCGCGTAATCGTCGCAGCCGGGTCAATCCCGATGGGACGATGTCGCTGGTCGATCACCTCACCGAGCTGCGTGCTCGCTTGTTGATCTCTATCGGCGCGATCCTGGTGACGACGACCTTCGGCTTCATTTGGTATTCGCACCCGATTTTCGGGCTAGAGAGCCTGGGTGAGTGGCTGCGGCACCCATACTGTGCGCTGCCACAGTCGGCGCGTGCGAGCATCAGCGCCGACGGTCAGTGCCGCCTGTTGGCCACCGCTCCGTTCGACCAGTTCATGCTGCGGCTCAAGGTGGGTATGACGGCCGGGGTGGTGTTGGCATGCCCGGTGTGGTTCTACGAGCTATGGGCTTTCGTCACGCCCGGCCTATACAAGAAGGAGCGCCGATTCGCGGTCGCCTTCGTGATTCCGGCCGCGATGCTGTTCGTCGCCGGTGCCGCGCTGGCTTACCTGGTGCTGTCCAAGGCGCTGAGCTTCTTGCTGACGGTCGGCAGCGACGTGCAGGTCACCGCACTTTCCGGCGACCGCTACTTCGGCTTCCTGATCAACCTGCTGGTGGTGTTCGGCGTCAGCTTCGAATTCCCGTTGCTGATAGTGATGCTGAACTTCGCCGGCGTGCTGACTTACGAGCGGCTCAAGGCTTGGCGGCGCGGCCTGATCTTCACGATGTTCCTGTTCGCGGCGGTGTTCACACCCGGTTCCGACCCGTTCTCGATGACCGCTCTCGGCTTGGCGCTGACAGTTCTGCTCGAGTTCGCCATCCAGGTTTCGCGGCTGCACGACAAGCGCAAGGCCAAGCGTGAGGCCGCCGCGATTCCCGACGACGAAGCCTCGGTCATCGACCCGCCCTCGCCGATACCGGCGCCGTCGGTGATCGGCGGAACGCATGACGACGTCACCTAGGTTGGTTCTTTTCGCCCGCTTCGCCCGCGCGGCCATCTCGTCCCCCGCGAGCGGGCAACTCTTTCCCCGCGCGCGGTCCACTTTTCTCCGTGCGCGCCCCATTTTTCTCCGCGCGCGGTCCACTTTTCTCCTCGAGCGACCTCTTATGTACCGTCAAACGCCCTTTCGACCGGCATTTCGGGGACGCTCGCGCAGACCAGGACGGGTCGCAGCGTGACCGATTTGCCCGAACTCAGCCGCTTCGCCGCCGAGCTGTCCTTCAAGCTCGACGACTTTCAACGGCGTGCCTGCGCCGCGCTTGAGCAGGGCCACGGCGTGCTGGTCTGCGCACCGACCGGCGCGGGCAAGACGATCGTCGGCGAATTCGCTGTGCACTTGGCGCTGGCCGCCGGCGGCAAGTGCTTCTACACCACGCCCCTGAAAGCGCTCAGCAATCAAAAGCACACCGACTTCACCGCCCGCTACGGCAAAGACAAGATCGGCCTGCTGACGGGCGACCTATCGGTCAACGCCGATGCGCCGGTGGTGGTGATGACCACCGAGGTGCTGCGCAATATGCTCTACGCCGATTCTGCTGCGCTGCAAGGTCTTTCGTATGTTGTGATGGATGAGGTGCATTTCCTGGCCGACCGGATGCGGGGCCCGGTGTGGGAGGAGGTCATCCTGCATCTGCCAGAAGAGGTGCGGCTGGTCAGCCTGTCGGCGACGGTCAGCAACGCTGAGGAGTTCGGCGGCTGGATCCAGACCGTACGCGGCGACACCACGGTGGTGGTCGACGAGCACCGGCCGGTGCCGCTGTGGCAGCACGTCCTGGTCGGCAAGCGACTGTTCGACCTTTTCGACTACCGACGCGAGAACTCCAAAGAAAAGCCGCATGTCAACCCCGACCTGACGCGCCACCTTGCGCATCGGCGCGAGGCCGATCGGATATCGGACTGGCAACCGCGTCGGCGACACCAGGGCCGGCCCGAGCGCCCGCGCTTCTACCGGCCACCCTCGCGGCCGGACGTGATCGCGTCTCTGGACTCGGCGGGACTTCTGCCGGCGATCACGTTCGTGTTCTCCCGGGTCGGCTGCGACGCCGCGGTCCAGCAATGCCTGCGCTCGCCGCTGAAGCTGACCACCGAAGCCGAACGCGCCCAGATCGCCGAGGTCATCGAGCATCGCTGCGGCGACCTGGCTGATGCTGACCTGGCGGTACTGGGCTACTACGAATGGCGCGAAGGGCTGCTGCGCGGACTGGCCGCTCACCACGCCGGGATGCTGCCGGCGTTCCGTCACACCGTCGAGGAACTCTTCACTGCCGGGCTGGTCAAGGCTGTGTTCGCCACCGAAACTCTGGCGTTGGGCATCAATATGCCGGCCCGCACTGTCGTGCTGGAGAAGTTGGTGAAGTTCAACGGCGAGCAGCACGTGCCGTTGACGCCGGGGGAGTACACGCAGTTGACCGGCCGGGCGGGGCGACGTGGCATCGACATCGAGGGCCACGCGGTGGTGCTGTGGACGCCAGACGTCGAACCGTCCGAAGTGGCCGGTCTGGCCTCCACCCGTACTTTCCCGCTGCGCAGTTCTTTCGCGCCGTCGTACAACATGACGATCAACCTGGTCCGTCAGCTGGGACCGGAGCAGGCGCATCGGCTGCTGGAGCAGTCGTTTGCTCAGTATCAGGCGGATCGTTCCGTCGTCGGACTGGTGCGCGGCATCGAACGCGGCAAATCCATGCTCGACGAGATCGCCGCCGAGATCGGCGGACACGACGCTCCGGCACTGGAATACACGCGGATACGCGCGCAGATCACCGAACTCGAGCGCTCGCAGGCCCGTGCCTCCCGACTGCACCGACGCCAGGCGGCCTCCGACGCGCTGGCCGCGCTGCGCCGCGGCGACATCATCACCATCACCCACGGCCGGCGGGGTGGTCTGGCTGTGGTTCTGGAATCCGCCCGCGACCGTGACGACCCGCGGCCACTGGTGCTGACCGAGCACCGCTGGGCCGGGCGGATTTCCTCGGCGGACTATTCGGGCACTACGCCGCTGGTTGGGACGATGACGCTGCCCAAGCGCGTCGAACACCGCCAGCCCAGGGTGCGGCGCGATCTGGCGTCGGCGTTACTGTCGGCGGCCGAGGGTCTGACCATCCCGAAAGCCCGGCGCGATAAGGAGAACGCGCACTACGATCCCGATTTAGCTTCTGCGCGTGAACAATTGCGGCGTCACCCGTTGCACAACTCGCCCGGCGTGGAGGAGCAGGTTCGCCAAGGCGAGCGCTACCTGCGCATCGAACGTGACAACGCGCAGCTGGAACGCAAGGTAGCCGCGGCCACTAACTCGCTGGCGCGCACCTTCGACCGCATTGTCGGGTTGCTGACCGAGCGCGAGTTCATCAGCGGCCCCGCCGAAGATCCGCGCGTCACCGACGACGGCCGACTGTTGGCCCGCATCTACAGCGAGAGCGACCTGTTGGTGGCCGAGTGCCTGCGCACCGGTGCGTGGTCGGGCCTGAAGCCCGCCGAGCTGGCGGCGGTGGTGTCGTCGGTACTCTACGAGGCACGTGGCGCTGATGGTCCGAGCGCGCCGTTGGGCAGCGATGTTCCCACGCCAGCGCTGCGCCAGGCGCTCATGCAGACGGCCCGGTTGTCGACGGCGTTGCGGGCGGACGAACAAACCCATCGGATTGCCCAGAGCCGCGAGCCCGACGACGGCTTCGTGCCGGTGATCTACCGGTGGGCGCGCACCGCAAACCTGGCGGCGGCTCTGGACGCCGCCGAGGCAGTGGGCAGCGGGACGCCGTTGTCGGCGGGCGATTTCGTCCGCTGGTGCCGCCAAGTGCTCGACCTGCTGGACCAGGTGCGCAACGCCGCACCCGACCCTGACGTGCGAGCCGCAGCCAAGCGCGCTATCAATGATGTTCGGCGCGGCGTCGTCGCAGTTGATGCCGGGTAGGCTAGGCCCGAGCTACGGTTATATCCGGAGTGTGATGCGCACCCGATGGCTAATGCGTGGCCAAGACAATCGGACTGAGGAGCAGCGATGAGTGGACCGGACCCCAGGTGGCAGCAGCCAGGCCAGGGTTCCTCGGACCCGACGATGGCCGGGTCGCCCTGGCAGCAGCAGCCGGGTGGCCAGGACGCGACCTGGCACGCGCAGTCATATCCCGCCGCGGAATACCCGGGTTACCAGCAGCAGGCTGAAACCGCGTATCCGCAGTACGCGCAGCCCGGCTACGACCCCAACTCCCAGGCCACCCAGTACGGGGCGGCTCCGCAGTTCGGACAGACGCCACAGTATGGCCAGCCGGCCCAGCAGTACGGTCAGACGCCGCAGTACGGGCAGCCGGGTCAGCCCGGCCAATACGGGCAGCCGGGCCAATACCCGGGACAGGCGACTCCGTATGCCCAACCCGCGACCGACCGCAAGCGTTCCAAAGGGTTCATCTTCGGTGTGGTTGGTGGGATCGCGGCGCTGTTCCTCGTCGTAATCGGGATACTCGGTTTCGTCGTGCCCGGGTTCTTCGTCACCACCGAGCTGGACGTCAGCAAGGCCAACTCCGGTGTTCAGCAGATTCTGACCGACGAAACCAACGGCTACGGTGCGAAGAACGTCAAAGACGTCAAGTGCAACAACGGTTCCAACCCGAAGGTGAAGAAGGGCGGCACCTTCGATTGCACCGTCAGCATCGACGGCGCATCCAAGCACGTCACCGTGACATTTCAGGACGACAAAGGCACCTACGAGGTCGGTCGACCGCAGTAGGGCTAGAGCGCGTCGAGCGCTTTCTGCAGTCGCGAGATCGATGACCCCACGCCGTAACGGCTGGCCAGTTCGGCCGTGCGCTTCGGGTCGGCGGCGTGCAGTGGCAATGCATCGGTCGGTGTCGACAGCGTGACGGGCGCGTCGGTGGCGACCCGCACCACGCTGCCGGCGGCGTCGATGTAGTCGGTGGCGGCGCGCAGTTTGGCCCGCAATCCTTTTGCCATCTTGGATTTGGGGTCGTCGGCGGCGGAAAGGATCTGCTGCAGCGAGCCGTGCTGACCCAGCAGGGCGGCCGCCGTCTTCTCGCCGACACCCGGCACGCCGGGCAGGCCGTCGGAGGGGTCGCCGCGGAGCAGCGCAAGTTCGGCGTAGGCGGGTCCGGCCCGATCCACCGGCACCCCGTACTGTTCGGCCACCTCCTTCGGCCCGAACAGCGACGCCTTTGCCAGCCCGCGGCCCAGGTAGAGCACGCGGACCGGAACGGGATCGTCGGCCACCACCTGCAGCAGGTCGCGGTCGCCGCTGACCACCACCACCGGATCTTCTTTCTCCGCGGCGGCCAGCGTGCCCAGTACGTCGTCGGCCTCGAAACCGGGTGCGCCCGCCATCGGGATTCCGAACGCGCCCAGTAGCTCCATGATCATGTCGACCTGCGGGGACAGTTCGTCGGGCACTTCCTCCACGTCGGGTTCGCCTGGTGGTTCTTCCACAGCAACCCGGTGCGCCTTATACGACGGGATGAGCTCGACGCGGAACTGTGGTCGCCAGTCCAGGTCCAAGCACACCGCCAGCCGGCTCGGTTTCTGCTGGCCGATCACCACTGACATTGAGTCGATGAAGCCGCGAACGGCGTTGACGGGCCGGCCGTCCGGGGCTTTGATCGACGACGGCACCCCGAAGAAGGAGCGAAACCACATACTGGCGCCGTCCAGCAGCACTAGGGGAGCGGGCATGCGGACCATACTGCCAGGCCGTCCGGATAGCCTGGCTGCCATGAACTCCCATCGATTCGATGCCGCCGTCTACGCACAACGGCTGGCCGCTGCCGCCCGGCTGGCCGCCCAGGCTGGTCTGGCCGGTCTGGTGATCACCCCGGGATATGACCTGCGGTATCTGCTGGGCTCGCGCGCAGACACATTTGAGCGACTCACGGCCCTGGTACTCCCTGCGGTCGGCGACCCGACGGTGGTGCTCCCGCGCTTGGAACTCGCATCGCTGAAGGATTCGCCTGCAGTCGAATTGGGCCTGAGTATGCGGGACTGGGTCGACAGTGACAACCCGTATGACCTGGTGGCGGCCGCGTTGGGTGGTGCCCCGGCCGCGGCGGCCGTAGCCGATTCGATGCCGGCGTTGCATCTGCTACCGCTGGCGTCCGCATTGGGTGTGATGCCGGTGCTCGCCACCGACGTGTTGCGCAAGCTGCGAATGCTGAAGGAGGAAGCCGAGATCGACGCGCTACGCAAGGCCGGAGCCGCTATCGACCGGGTACATGCCCGGGTCCCCGAGTTCCTGGTGCCAGGCCGAACCGAGGCCGACGTGGCCGCTGACATCTCCAAAGCCATTGTCACCGAAGGCCATTCGGAGGTCGCATTCGTCATCGTCGGTTCGGGCCCGCATGGCGCCGACCCGCATCACGGATATTCCGACCGCGAGCTGGCGGTGGGTGACATCGTCGTGGTCGATATCGGCGGCACTTATGAGCCGGGGTATCACTCCGACTCGACCCGCACCTACAGCATCGGCGAGCCGAATGCGGAAGTGGTGAGACAGTATTCGATCCTTCAGCGGGCTCAGCAAGCGGCTTTTGACTGTGTCCGTCCCGGGGTGACCGCCGAGCAAGTCGATGCCGCTGCCCGCGAGGTGTTGGCTGAAGCGGGACTTGCCGACTATTTCGTGCACCGTACCGGTCACGGCATCGGGCTAAGCGTGCACGAAGAGCCGTATATCGTGGCCGGCAATTCTCTGCCTTTGGAAGCGGGTATGGCGTTTTCCATCGAGCCGGGCATCTACTTCCCGGGCCAGTGGGGTGCCCGCGTCGAGGACATCGTGGTGGTGACCGACGACGGTGCGATCTCGGTCAACAATCGGCCACACGAACTGATCGTGGTACCGGTGGATTGAGGACGGTCGGCGGTTGGCCGTCCGCGAAATATTCGCCCGGCGAGGAGATGTGGACCGGCAGTTGGCCTTCATTCCTGTTCCGAAAGCTAGATCGCGGACGGTATCACGACGATGTGGCTTCGGCTTCGCAGGCCAGAAACCACGCGAGGTGGTAATTCGCGGTGGACTTCTCGCCCGTTATGAGAGCGTCGAGTGCAGCCAGCAGCTGCCAGTTACCGACATCGTGGCGGTCGACGTGGTCGGGGTAGTCGTCGAGCACCTTGGTGCTGATTGCGTCCAAGTGATCTCGGAGGAGACCGATCTCGGAATCCAGCACGCCGGTGCCTGCGGAGGTCGCTTTAGCCAGTGTGTGGGCCAACCTCGGTAGACCATCGCGCCACCGAGTGGCTTGACTGAGCTGCCAGCCGAATTCGCCTATTTCTGAAGTGAATCGAGGCCGCGGTGACGTTGCAGGTGGGTCGTCCTCCTGCGGTAGTTGGTGGATCGGCGTGTAGCTGGCGGTGACGGTAACGTCGCCGAGCAGAGATTCTAGGGAGCCGCGACGACGGGCGGGTTTCAGCAGTGACACCGCAGCCGGCAGATCAATACGCGGGGGAATCCACCCGCTGGCCAAATCCGTTGTCAGCAAGGTGATCTCGCTAGCGCCGTCTCCAGCGGCCCAGGCGAGACGAGGTTGCTGCCGAGCAACGGCGTTGACCAAGCGTTGCAATCGCGCCCTGGCGGTTGCAGTGGCCGACGCCTCGCCGGCTGCGGCGCCGGCGGCAGTTGCCGCTACAGCGTGCGCGGCGACGGGCGTTCCGGACGGCGATGGCGTGTGGGGCGAGGTCGGTTGCTGGCGCACTACGGCGGGCTGGCCGGTACCGGATTGTCCGGACGCGGGAGTGACGGGCGCCGAAGCTGGGGTGCCCGATACTGGCGGTGGCGGGCTTGGCGGTGCCGGAGGTGTGATGGCTGTCGAAACCGAGGGCCGCAGATCCGCGCCGTACGACGGGAGCGCACCAACGGACTGGGAAGCGACCGCGGGAGCTACAGGTGGTGCCGCGGCGAATATTTGGGGAGTGGGCGGGGGTGCTTCGGTGGCGGGTGCATGATGAACGGGTGTTGGCGAATCGGTCACCGGCACATGCACGTGCGGAGTGGATACGTCCGCCGGGGCCGTTGGCGCGGGGTGTGTGATCTGGGGCTCGGTGGATGTGGTCGCAGCGTGCGGAAGGGCGGTGGCGGCTGCGGAGAAGGGCGCGCCGGACTCGAGCCCTTTGTTGAAGTTTTGGGCTAGTTCGGATGGGCTCACGGATGGGGGTATGGCGGCTTGCGTGAGAAATTCACCAGTTGAGCCGGTGGCCGGGGACATTGAGCTGGGTAGCGACGGATTGGAAGCTGGCGGTATAGGAATGGCTGGTCGAGGCGGGATAGAGGCGGAAGGGTGCGGCCCCAACTGCGCTTGACTAGATCGTGAAGGGGCGGGGGGAGCAAGCGCTCTTGGCTGGTAACCAACTGGTATGCCTGTAGCGGCACCCGGGCCCGGCATGTCTGCTACGTGTTGCGCTGGCGCGGGTGCTTTGTGGCTGTGGGGAATTCCCATGGACGAACCGGGTGAACCAGTGGCTTGTTCGGTGGGAAACGGAACTGGGAGCTCGGGTCCCGTTGTCCCCGGAGAAATTCCCATTGCCGAACCAGGCATAGATAGTAACTCTCTTACTTGATCCTCGACGCTCTGGTCATCACTGCAATGGTGGAACAACTGCCCCACATCGACCTTTTGAGTATGGACGAATTGGCGTGCAGACTGCCCAGTTCCTTCCGAATCCAAGATGGTCTGAATAGCATCAAGTATATTTTCTGAGTATTTTGCTGCGATATGGCTTGCAAGGGTGCGATAGTGCTGCAGAATAGTCAGAATATGCGAGGTTTTTGATCCTTCCGGTTCTTTTGAATTTTCACAATCTTGAATGGCTTTATTACCCTCGTCCGCCAAGTCGGTAAGAGAGCTCCGTAGGCTACTTACGCTATCTTGAGCCGATATGTATGCTCTCTCTTTGGTACTACTCTTGGTGGCGACGGTCTGGGCATGCTCTTCACCGCGACGGAACGAAGAACTAATATCATCGATTGTAAGACCCTGTTGTTCGACTAGCGGGCCCGTTTGAGCAGAATGCAGGGATGAAGCGAAAGTGCTGTATGCGGCCTTGATGCGACCGCGGTTGGCGGCCGCGTGTTGTAGGATAGTAAGGTCATCTGCGCTTGGCCACTGATCGCCAACTAGCAACGCCGACCATTTTCCTGGTGGTATATCGTTCATTTACACAAGTTCTGTATTGTTATCGTTGCGTCGTCACCTGCGCGCAACGATGAGTCTACTTCTGGGCTGCCGTGTCCATTTAAATAATCGATCGAAAGACTCTGAAATACTTCGATAAGCTTTTTTACGGCAGTTGTCAGATCTCGCGGAGTCGCTGGTTGCTCCGAAAGAATGGTTTGCATATACGTACTGCCTCCAATAAGCGCTTGCTGACTCGCAACTGAAACCAAGAGCTGTTGATTCGGATCGGTGCCTTGGTCTCGCGCGAAATTGTTGCGTACTGCTTGATGCGCATTGTTGAACGCAGCGCATACCTTCGCTTTCGCGTCCGCAATCTGCTGCGTCGAATATGTCGGCGGAGCAGGTGGGTGGTACTGCGGTATCGGGCGGAGCCAAGCACCTATGGCGACCCCTATCGCTATAAGGGCAACGCCTAGCGACGCAACCGTCAACCACCGCGACGGTTGGCGGCGCGGAGGCCCAACCGGCGGCCAGGGCGGCTGCGGAGACTGCGGTAGAGGCAGAGTCGACACGCGTGGCATCGTATCGTTCCTCCTCAGATTAGCCAGTCACCCTTTGCTGGTCACCACTCAACTAGCAGCTGAGCGGGATACAGATGGCCAGCACCGGGTTTGCCCCGCCGTGCTGCAAGCGCGTCAACGGTCGGTATCTTCCGCGATGCCTTCGCGCAACTTATCCGGCGTCAAGATCCGCCGGGTCGCCACCGGCTTCCCTTCGATGTGCTTGACCACCGCCGGCTTCGGAGGCGGTGTGGTGATGCGCCCTTGCACCGGCGCTCCGTTCTTCACCGTCGGTCCCACAATGCGTTTGGTGTCGGGCTTGGCCTCACCACCGGAACTGGCGCCCCCGTTTAGGGCACCTGGAGGCATCATCGGCATCGCACCCATCGCGCCGCGCTGGGCGGAGGGCGCGTCATGCGGTGCGGGAGTGACCGGTGAGACGGCTTGCGACGAGGCGGGCACGGTACCGGCCGAGGGAGTCGGAGGCGGCCCGAGGATCGCCGTCGGGGTGGTTCCCTCGACACCGCCGCCGCCCCCGCCGGAAGCTGCCCCGCCGCCACCGGAAAAGCCACTCCCGCCGCCGAATTCACCTTCGTCTGCGAGAAGCTCGCCGGGGGTAATCTCGCCACCTCCAGCGCCGTGCATCATGCCCATGCCCGCTTGCATGGCCTGCTGCCCGGCCTGCGCCAGTTGCTGGGGAATCTGGCTGAAGGGTTGTAGCAACCCTCCGAGTGCTCCGGCAATACCTCCGGCGATGCCGGAGGCCATCTGCGGCATCTGTTGCAGCATCTGCGACATCTCACCTTGGCCGCCGACGCCGGCTAACCGAGCCGCGGCTTGATCTTCGTTGGCCGGGAACTTGGCCAGCGCCTCGTTGGTCTTCGCCTCGCGCTCGGCGTGCCCAGCCTGAGCCTCGCCATTGTCGGTGGCGTCGCCTGCGTTTGCGGCCGCGCCCAACGCTCGAAGCAGTGCGCTGATCTTGGAGGTCCCCGTCGCCAGTTGGTCGGGCGTGATCATGGGTGGCGGTGGGATCCCGAGCAGCTGCGAAAGCTGGTCGAGGATGATCCTCAGTTGGTCGCCGTCGCCACTCATGGAGCACTTCCAAGCGGTGCTGCCGTAGTCGATGCGGCGAGCTTAAGAATCACGCCCACCAGCCCAGCCGCGCAGAAGACACCTACCTGCGACTCGTCGGGCATTCGCTGATGCTAGCGCCGATCGCCCACTTCGGATATTCAGTACCGACATACACCGGACACGCGGTAGATACCGGATCACGTCACTACTTCTCCGGCTTCGGATCAGGCTGTTGGGTGGGGTTGGAGTTGGCGACAATAAGGTTGTACCGGTTCATCATGTCCTGGTCAGGGATGATGGGCCGGTCGCGACCGACTCCGAAGTTCTGCGCGTAAAAGTCTCTCAATGCCTGGTTCAGCGTGTGGTCGTATTGATCGGCGGTCAGGTTCGGCACGAAGGTCGCTACCAGGTCCGGGTCTCCGATTTGACCAGTGGTCAGGTAGCCCTCGGGGAGGGGGACGTGCTGACCGGATGCGATGAGAGCGTCCAATATTTCGCGGTCAACTCTGCCAGTGGACATGAGCGGCATGGTGTGTTCGTGAAGAGTTGACGCGAGCGGGGCCGGTCCAAGCACGTCGTTTTCGATAGCCCCGCCTAACACGCTGATCACCGCACTGCCCAAGGCGCCGCCTTCAGGGATGAAGCCCACGCCCGTACTGACGATCTTCAGCGACGTGTCGTACACGGCTTTGCGCTGGTCGTATTCGGCTCGCCTAGCGGCATCCGCTGCAAGCTGCTGATTCTCGACATCGGCTTCGACCGCGTTGTGAATTCCCAAATCAACCAGTCCGCGCAGCGTCATCGCGGACCCCAGATTGGCGTTGTAGCTGTCTAGGTGCGGGGCATGGCTCAGCAAGTCCTGGGCGTAGGCATTCTCGAACAACAGAGCCTGGCTCTGTGCGCGACCGCTGAATATCTTCGACGCCTCCGTGTCGGTGCTGAGCACCGCGAAGATTCCTTTTGCGATTCGCATCGTTCCTGTCTCACCGGAATCGAGTTTGTCAAGTGGCCGGCCGAACTCGGTGAGACCACCTTCGACGCCGGCGATGTTGTTCACGTACGGTGCGAGTCCACGCGCCATTGCCCGAACCAGGTCCGGATTCACACTGCCGAGGGTGTGGTGGCCGGGCAGGTGTAGTAGATCGTGTGTTCCGATGTACTGGCCGTAGGCACGAGCTGTCTCCGCGGCGAGCTGAACCTCCGGACCTCGGGCCGCGCCTTCGATCCAATTGAAAAGGGTCGCAGCACCTTTGCCGTTATCGGGCCACAAGTGGTGGGTGATTCTGTCGAGCATCTCGTCGCCGCCGCTACCAATCAGAGCCTCATGCACTGCCTGGTGATCGGGTGACACGGCCGTCAAGACACTCGCGACCAGAGGAGTGAAGAAGATGTCGCGGGTGTTGGAGTCGCCTTTGCTCGCAGGGTCTTTCGTCCAGGACGGGCTGTTCATCATCGCCGACGCCTTGCGTAACATCGCCCTGTCCAGCTCAGTGTTCTTTTGTAGAGCCGGATTTCCGCTCCTCATTATTTCTGCAATAGTCGCCGGGTGCAGTGCAAAGTCCGCTAGTGGCGAGGCAAGTGTGCTTTGAATTTCCTCCGGCAATTGCGCGGCATCACCTCGCACCATCTCATCGCCTGGCACGCTGCCGGGTTCGAGGTCGGTCTTGGGAAACAGAATCGCCGGATTGCTCATTAGTTGCCAGGAGTTGGCAAGCATGCCCTTTTGGTCTCCGAGGAGCTGCGCTGCGTTGTAAAGCTGGTACACGGCCATACCGTGCTGTTGTGCTTGCAGCTGACTGAGGACCGACGCTTGCTCCGGCGTCAGCGGTACTTGGCCGGAAAGCTGTTCTGCAGTAATTGAATTCAGTACGGCGTTGACGCGTTTCGCTGCGTCTTGGTCACCGGCAAGCGCTGCGTGGACGTCTCTTTCCGCCTGCTCGCGTGTCAGCGAATCGCGCCCGTCCACCGTGTCGACAACGGCCGCGTCGTATCCGTCCTCGACGCGGAGTTTCGTCATTAGGCGCTGCAGAACCTTCGAATAGATTTCTCTGACGTTGTCGACGTCGTGCAGGGCCTCAGCTGTATCGCTGGTCGCCTGCCGCTCAAGGTTGTGGATCGCGTCAACCGTCCCCCGCTCGGATGTCGCCGAGAGACGACCCTCGTCCAGTAGATGGCGCAGCTCCCCAATTCGGTGATCGGTCCCCTCCAACTGAGCTTCTAACACCGCGATCCGCTTGGCTGACGCACGCTGGGCCTCGGCTAAGACAGCAGCCACGCTTTCCAGGTCCGCCGCAATCTGAGGCAGTTGAGTTGCCTGCACGCCGAGAGTTTTTGTAGCGCGCTGCACTTCGGCGGCATCATTGATCGGGTGGTCGCCCGTCTCGCGATTCCAGGCGGCCTCAAAACGCCGACGCGCTTCGGCGAAGCTGGCCTCCGCCTCACCGGTGCTGTGGCCAGCGTCGTGAAAAGCTTGAGCCAGAGCGGAAATCTGTGCCGGACGACCGCGCTGCAGGGTCTTATTGACCGACCACGGGTTTCCCCCTGCCTTTGCGACCAGTCCCAGGACTCTCAGGTAGCGAAGGTGCACCGCACCGCCTGAACGCGTTTGGCGTTGTGCTCCTCCATGTCGGTGAACGTCGCAGCTGCCAGTTGCGTGTTGTTGCCGACAGCATCAAGAGTCTCTCGGTGGTCCAACAAGATTCGGACGTGGTGATCCCGCGCCGATCCCGCCGCGTTATGGAATGCTGCCGCAGCGGCGAAGTCTCCGAACATGTGGGTCGTAAGTATGCCACCCGAAAGATGAGTCGCCGCTTGGTGCGCATGCTCACCAGCAGAACGAATCTCGCCACCACCTGAGTGCAAGAGTCCGCTGTCGACGAACACAATTGCCCCTTTCAACCCGTCGAAGCGTCGACATCGCAACGCCCCCAACCCAGATCACGATGCTGGCGAGGCTAACGGTCGGCCACAGCGCCCGCAATTCACCACTGGGGCGCCGAGCGCTGTGCTCAACAACACGGAATGGAAAAGCTATTCGCCGCGGTCCAGCAGTTCCGACGAACCGAGCACCCGTTCCACCTGAACCTCAATGACCACCCGTCGCGGGTTGGCCCTGGGGGTGCGATAGCGCTGGGCGTAGCGCAACTCGGCGTCGCGGATGGCGTCGATGTCTTTATTGACGATCGAGCGACCTTCGAGCGATAACCAGCGGGCGCCGTCGACCTGGCTGAGCACCGCCACCCCGCCGCGTTCGGCGTTGAGCGCCTTCTGCGATCCGCCGGTGGTGATGACTCGCGCGATGTGAGTCTTGGGGTCGAAGGTGAACCCTACCGCGACCACGTGCGGTGAATTGTCGGTTCGCAGGGTGGTCAGCATGGCCAGATGGCGTTCGGTGAGAAACGCCAAGGCGTCGTCGGTGAGACGGGTAGTGGTCTTGGCCATCGCCCTCCACGCTAGCGCAGGCCATAATCACAGCCGTGGATGACACGGGCGTTGCTCCGGTGGTAATTTTCGGCGGCCGCAGCGAGATCGGCATCGCACTCGCGCGCCGACTGGCTCCCGGCGCCACAGTGGTGCTGGCCGCGCGAAACCATCAACAGCTCACCGCCGAGGTGAAAGCCCTGTTTGACGCGGGTGCGAAGGCGGTACACACCCGGGAGTTCGACGCCGACGACCTCGCTTCACACGGCCCACTGGTTGACGCGATCGTCGCCGATTACGGCCCCATCGCCACAGCGGTCCTGGCCTTCGGGATCCTCGGTGATCAGGCCCGCGCCGAAACCGACGCCGCACACGCGGTTGCCATCGTGCACACCGACTACGTGGCTCAGATCAGCCTGCTCACTCACCTGGCCACCGCAATGCGCGCGGCGGGACGCGGATGGCTGGTGGTGTTCTCCTCGGTCGCCGGGGTTCGAGTTCGCCGCGCCAACTACGTCTACGGATCGGCCAAGGCCGGCCTGGACGGCTTTGCCAATGGATTGTCCGATGCCCTTTACGGAACCGGGGTCGGGTTGCTGCTAGCGCGGCCGGGCTTTGTGATCGGGCGCATGACCGAAGGGATGTCGCCTGCGCCGCTGTCCAGGTCCCCCGAGCAAGTCGCCGCCGCAACTGCACGCGCGCTGGCCAAGGGCCGACGCAATGTCTGGATCCCCTGGGCGCTGCGGCCGATGTTCTTCGTGCTGAAGCTGTTGCCCCAGCTCGTGTGGCGCAGGATGCCGCGATGATCATCGTGGTCGGCATCGGTGCCGACGGCATGCCAGGATTATCCAACACGTCCAGAGACGAACTACTCAGGGCCACAATAATTTACGGATCATCCCGACAGCTTGACCTGCTCGATGACACCGTTCTAGCCGAGCGCCGCCGGTGGCCATCCCCAGTGTTACCCACTTTGGAGACGCTGCCCGCCGACGGGCTGGATGTCCATATCGTAGCCAGCGGCGACCCGCTGATGCACGGCATCGGCGGCACTCTGATACGGATGTTTGGCACCGACAAGGTGCGAGTGCTGCCCCACGTGTCGTCCGTGACCCTGGCGTGCGCGCGGATGGGCTGGAACGTCCACGACACCGAGGTGATCAGTCTGGTGACGTCCGAGCCAGCCACGGCGGTACGCCGCGGCGGACAAGCGATTGTGCTGTCGCGCAACCGGACCACGCCCACAGTGTTCGCCAACATGCTCGACACGCATGGGCGAGGTGACTCAGAGCTCACCGTGCTCGAGGAACTCGGCGGTCCACGCGAACGCCGCCGCGATGGCACCGCCCGCGGCTGGGCCGCGGACCCGCCTGCCGACGTGGCGAACCTCAACCTGATCGCGGTGCGCTACCTGCCCGACGAGCGCGTCATGCTGCTGCCCGACGACGCCTTCGCCAACGACGGACAGATCACCAAATACGGCATCCGGGCGGTCACGCTGGCGGCGCTGGCTCCGCGGCCGGGTCAACGGTTGTGGGACGTCGGCGCCGGCTCGGGCAGTATCGCCGTCGAGTGGTGCCGCAGCGGCCGGGGTTGCACCGCAGTGGCCTTCGAACTCGACGAGAACCGGCGCCGCAACATAGGTTTCAACGCGGCCGCCAGCGGCGCAAGTATCGAGGTGCGCGGCCAGGCGCCCGACAGTTTCGACGATGCCCCCGGCCCGGCGGCGGTTTTCCTCGGCGGCGGCCTGACGCGGCCCGGCCTGCTGGACGCCTGCCTTGCCCGCCTGCCGACAACCGGGCGCCTGGTCGCAAACGCTGTCACCGTAGAATCTGAAACCATACTGACGCAAGCATATTCGCGCTATGGCGGCGAATTGCACCGCTTCGAGCACTCCCACGGTGCACCGCTGGGTGGCTTCACCGGCTGGCGTCCGCAGTACCCGGTCACCCAATGGGTGGTGAGCAAGCGATGACTGTGTACTTCATCGGCGCGGGCCCGGGTGCGGCCGACTTGATTACCGTGCGTGGTCAGCGGCTTCTCGAGACCTGTCCAGTCTGCCTGTACGCCGGATCGATCATGTCCAAAGAGCTGCTGGCGCACTGTCCGCCGCAAGCGCAGATCATCGATACGGGGCCGCTGACGCTTGACCAGATCATCGCGCAGATCACCGACGCCGACGCTGCCGGTCACGATGTGGCGCGACTGCACTCCGGTGATCCGTCGCTCTACAGCGCGCTGGCCGAACAATGCCGCCGCCTCGACGCATCGAGTATTAAATACGAAATCGTGCCCGGGGTACCGGCTTTCGCCGCGGCAGCCGCCGTCCTCAAACGTGAGCTGACCGTGCCTGGGGTTGCGCAAACGGTGGTGCTGACCCGCGTGTCCACCCTGTCCACGGCCATGCCGTCCGGTGAAGACCTGGCCACTCTGAGCCGTTCGCGGGCGACCCTGATCCTGCATCTGGCCGCCGCGCAGATCGACGCCATCGTCCCGCAGCTGTTGGCCGGCGGCTATCGACCCGAAACACCGGCGGCAGTAGTGGCTTTCGCGAGCTGGCCGCAGGAAACTGCGCTGCGCGGCACGCTGGCAGACATTGCGGCCCAGATGCACCAGGCCGGCATCACCAAGACCGCCGTCATCGTCGTCGGTGACGCGCTGGCTGCCGAAGGATTTACCGACAGCTACCTCTATTCGGCGGCCCGCCGGGAGACGCACTGATGCGGGTGCTGCTGCTCGGTGGCACCGCCGAAGGCCGCGAGCTCGCCAAAGCCCTACATCCGCAGGTCGACATCGTCAGCTCGTTGGCGGGCCGGGTGCCCGACCCGGCCTTGCCAGTCGGGCCGGTGAGGGTCGGGGGTTTCGGCGGTGTCGACGGGTTACGGAATTGGCTCCAAGACGAGCGCATCGACGCTGTCGTCGACGCCACGCACCCATTCGCGTCCACCATGACCGCTCATGCCGCGCTGGTGTGCGCCGAACTCGCAGTGCCCTATTTGGTGCTGGCCCGCCCGCCGTGGGACCCTGGCCCGGCGAGCGTGGTAGCCTCGAATACCGATGCGGCTGAACATGTTGTACACGAAGGGTTTTCGCGTGTCTTCCTCACCACCGGCCGGTCCGGCATCAGGGCTTTCGTCGGCTGTGACGCGTGGTTTCTGATCCGCGCGGTGACCGCACCCGCTGGCGACACGCTGCCGCGTCACCATCATCTGGTGTTGTCGCGCGGGCCTTTCCGCTACGACGACGAAGCAAAGCTCATGATCGAGCATCGGATCGACGTGCTAGTGACCAAGAACAGCGGAGGTGATATGACCCGTGCCAAGCTCGACGCCGCCGCCGCACTCGGCATTGCGGTGGTGATGGTGGCTCGTCCCGAGCTGCCGCGCGGGGTGACGGCCGTCGGTACCGTCGCAGAGGCCGCGCAATGGGTCGAGGGGCTGTGTTGATTAGTCGCCGCGAGTGCCTCGCCGCAGCAGCACTACTGCCGCTGGCGGGCTGCGCTCGCCGGGCCAACGGTGATCCGGGTACGACGACCGATCCGCGGCCCAGTTTCGAGGAACTCGAGCGGCGCTACGACGGTCGGCTGGGTGTGTACGTGCCGCAGACCGCTACGACGGCCGCCATCGCCTACCGTGCTGACGAGCGGTTCGCCTTCTGCTCGACGTTCAAGGCGCCGCTGGTGGCGGCTGTGCTACACCGGTATCCGACGTCGTATCTGGACCAGCGCGTCACCTACACCGAGGCCGACATCAACTCGATCTCCCCGGTGACCGAACAACACGTCGACACTGGCATGACCGTCGGGCAGTTGTGCGACGCCGCCATCCGTTACAGCGATGGCACCGCCGCCAACTTGCTGCTGGACCGCGTCGACGGGCCCGCCGGCTTCACCACATACCTGCGCACCCTCGGGGACACGGTGAGCCGCCTCGATCAACCCGAACCGCAACTCAACCGCGACGCCCCGGGCGACGAACGCGACACCACCACCCCCCGCGCGGTCGCACTTGTCTTTCAGCAGCTGTTGCTCGGCGACGCACTGCCCTCCGACAAACGCGCGATGCTCACCGACTGGATGACCCGAAACACCACTGGCGCCGAACGGATCCGCGCCGGATTCCCGGCGGATTGGAAGGTGGCCGACAAGACCGGATCCGGTGACTACGGACGCGCCAACGACGTCGCCGTCGTGTGGTCACCGCGCGGCGCGGCTCATGTCGTCGCAATCCTCACCGACCGTACCGGCGGCGGTTATGACGCAGAATATCGGGAAGCGCTAATCGCCGACGCCGCGCGGGCCACCTATGGGGCATTGATCAGCTAACCCGGGTAACGACGCAGGGTAAATACCCGATCGCCGAATTCGTTAAACTGCCAACGGGTTTGGGAAGAACCAATGATCAGCAGGCAGCGCATGTCGACCTCAGCGGGGTTCAGCTGCGCCAACCGCACCACGCGTACCTGCTCGTCTGGCCCGGATACGTTACGGCCGATCACAACCGGCGTGCCGGGATCGCGATGTTCAAGCAGGAGGTCCCGCATCGCGCCGACTTGCCAGGTGCGGGACTTGGACGCCGGGTTGTAGATGGCCAGCACCAAATCGGCTGCGGCAGCTGCCCGCAGTCTTGCGGCGATCACGTCCCACGGTTTGAGCCGGTCGGACAGCGAGATTACCGCGTAATCGTGACCCAGCGGAGCGCCGACTCGGCTGGCCACTGCCTGCGCGGCCGTCATCGCCGGGATGACCCGAATCTGGACGCCCGGCCAGCGCTCGGCCTCTTCGAGCACCGCGGTTGCCATCGCGAACACGCCGGGATCACCTGAGGACACCACCGCCACCGCCCGACCTTGCTCGGCCAGCGAGCAGGCTAACCTGGCGCGAGCGGGTTCGTCGGTGTTGTCACTGGCATGGCGGCGCTGCCCCTGGCGGGTAGGGACACGCTCCAGGTACCGGCCGTAGCCAACCAGGTCGGTGGCGTTGGCCAGCTCACAGCGACTCTGCGGTGTCATCCAGTCGGTGCAACCAGGGCCCAGGCCCACCACCGCGACGGTGCCGTTAGCCGAGGCACGCTTGCGCCCGCCCGGCAGCATCGCCAGCGAGAAGTACGGCACGCTCGTCTCATCGACGTCGGCGGCCGGCAGTACCCGTTGCGCAGCGGTACTGGCCCGCTCTACGTAGAAGGTGCCCTCGAGCTGACCTGACGCCGAAAGCGCCTCGCGCACATTGCGATACGACCGGCCCAGTTTCAGGATCACGGCCGCGTCGGCGTCGGCGAGCCGGCGAGTCAGCTCGCCCACCGGCAGGGTGCCCGGCAGTATCGACAGTATTTCGTCCCCGGCGACCAGCGGGGTGGCGACGGCGGCCGAGGCGGCGCTCACCGATGTCACACCTGGCACGATGACCGCGTTGAACCGGTCGGTGAGCCGGGTGTGCAGATGCATATAAGAGCTGTAAAACAGCGGGTCACCCTCGGCGAGCAGCGCCACGTTGCGGCCGGCGGCCAGGTGTGCGCCGATGCGTTCGGTGGCTTGGGCGTAGAAGTCCTCCATTGCTCCGGCGTAGCCGCCCGGGTGATCGGTCGTCTCGGTGGTCACCGGATACACCAGGTGTTCCTCAAGCTGGTCTGCCCGCAGGTACGGTTCGGCAATGCCGCGCGCGATGCTGCGGCCGTGCCGGGCGCTGTGGTAGGCCACCACATCGGCCTCGCCGATCACCCGGGCCGCCTTGACGGTCACCAGTTCTGGATCGCCGGGGCCCAGCCCGACGCCCCACAAGGTGCCGGTCATTCGTGTTCGGTCGCGATCGCGTTGACGGCCGCGGCTGCCATGGCGCTGCCGCCGCGACGGCCGCGCACCACTAGATAGGACATGCCGCGCGGGCGGTCGATCAGCTCCTGCTTGGACTGGGCGGATCCGACGAAGCCGACCGGGCCGCCCAGCACGGCGGCAGGTGGCGGGACGCCGTCGTCGAGGAGCTCGAGCAGCCGGAACAGGGCCGTCGGGGCGTTGCCGATTGCGACGATCGCACCGGGCAGCCGGTCGGCCCACAACTCCATTGCCGCCGCCGAGCGGGTGGTCTCCTGTAGGGCGGCCAGGTCGGCCGCACGCGGGTCGGCGACCAGCGACACCACTTCGTTGCCGGCGGGCAGCCGCGCGCCGGTGATCCCGGCGGCCACCATCGACGAATCGCACAGCACCGGTGCGCCGCTACGCAGGGCAGCACCGGCGAGGGCGACAACGTCATCAGTGAAAGCAACGTGCTCGGCTACGTCGACCTGCCCGCAGGTATGGATCAGCCGGACCACCACCCGCTCGACGTCAGCCGGAAAGCGACTCAGGTCGGCTTCGGCGCGAATGACCGCGAATGACTGCCGATAGATCTCGGCGGCGTCGCGGATGTAGTCGAGCACTCGCCCACCTTAAGACCTCAGCACCCGGTAGCCGGTTTCGGTCGCAACCAGCACCTCGCCCTCGGGCGGGCTGCCGCACGCCCGCTCGCACCCGACGAAGTGCCGATGTCCGTGGCAGTCGACGTCCAGGGATGCCGCGGCGTCGGCGCGTACGTCGGCCGCGGACTTGGCGCAGCCAGGGCTGCCGGTGCATGCGCTTACGTTGAGCCAGGGGGAGTGCTCGTCGAACACCAGGCCCAGTGGGGCGAGCACGCGCAGAGCCACGTCCGCGGTGTCCGCGCCGAGGTCGCACACCAGCATCGAACGCCACGGTGTGATCACCATGGGCGCCTCGATCGCCGCCAGGAACTCCGCTACGCGGGCGGGCAGCACGCCCAGCGGTATCCCGGCGCCGAGTGTGACCCGACCGTCGTCCTGGGCGAGCCAGCCGACCGGCGGTTTGGTGACGGGTGGGAACTCCGCGCCCAGCTTCGCACTGGGCAAGAGCGCCCGAAGGTCTTCGAGTTCGGTTACCCGCCAGGCTTTTCCGCGGATCTCGAGGAACCGCACCGCGACATCGATCAGCGTCGCCGGGATTTCGGCCGGCACCCCGGTGTCGCACCCGGCCACCAGCAGTCGCGGGCCGTTGTCGAAAACATGCACACCGACGTCGGCACGCAATCCGGATACGTCGCCGCGCCCGTCGTCGAATCCGAACCAGAACCGCCCACCGAGGCCGGCCAGTCGCGGTTCGGCGCAGATCGCCGCATCCAGCTCGCCGACCCAGGGCCGCACGTCCGCCTGGCCGCCGACCCGCCCGGACAACGGGGAGGCGACGATATTGCGCACCCGCTCATGGGTTTCCGACGGCAATAACCCCGCTTCAGCGACAGCCCCGGCGACGGCGTCGACGTCGGTGACTGCGCGCAACTGCACGTTGCCGCGCGCGGTCAACTCCAGCGTTCCCGAGCCGAACTCCGTCGACAGACGCGCCAGCGTCGTCAGCTGAGCGGCAGTGATCATCCCGCCGGGCAGCCGAATCCGCGCCAACGCCCCGTCGGCGGCCTGGTGCACCTGCAGCGCACCCGGGCAGGCGTCGTAATCGCGGGTCCGGGCCATCTCTCCACGGTACGACCCAATGGTTTGGATACCGGATTCTCGGGCACACCGCAGGCTGTGCGCACGGCGGAGTATGCCCCGGGACGGTGGGCCGATATGTTCGGCGAGCCAGAACAGCCGACTGTCCTGTTGTGGCACGGCATGCAGACCGACGCGCGCGCTGCGTTGCGGCCCTTGGCCAATCTGTTGGCCGGCCATGGCGCCACAGTGGTGGCGCCGGACTGGAATTCCCACTCCGTCGATGGCGGAAGAGCGGATCTGTTGCGCTCCCTGGAGTTCACCCGCGCGCAGGCCGGGCAGTGCGCGGCGATTGTGCTGGTGGGTTGGTCTCTAGGGGGTGTGGCCGCGGCCGGCCTGACGGTCGATGCACGCCACCACGACGTGCAGATCGCGCACACGGTGTGCCTGGCCGGTGCGTTTATGGCTCCCGACCCGATCACCGGGCGGGCCGTCACCGAACGCCTTTCCTCCGGTCCGGGCAGTTCGCCGTTCACGCTGTTGCACGGTCTGGCCGACAACGTGGTGCCGGTGAGTGCCAGCCGAGAGTTCGCCGCTGCGCTTGAACGTGTCGGGTGGCCCGTGGAAATTGCCGAGCTAGCGGCCGATCACGGGAGCATCGCCGGTGCGGAGTATGACGATGTTGCCGACCGTTACGTGCCCGGCCGGTCTGCTCGGACGCAACGTGTAGCCGCAGGGGTCGCCGCGCGCATCGCGACGACGTTCGATGCAGGAGGCACCGCCTGATCGGCGGTTGCCGTCAGGCAGATGAAAACCCTTACCGCAACCAGCGATTGCCGTTTAGCGTCGGCACGGTGAGCATTGCCACCGCGATGGCTGGCGCCCCGATCGGCTCGGGCGCCGGCCAGGCATCCGGGCCGAGAGGGCGTTGGCTGAGCCGGAAGTGGGCCATGCTGCGCTGGGTTTCGCCGCTGCTGCTGGTGGCGTTGTGGCAGCTCGGCAGTGCAGTCAACGTGGTTCCCGACGATGTGTTGCCCGCTCCGTCCTTGATCGCCGATGCCGGCTTGGAGTTGGTGCGCAACGGCCAACTCGTCGATGCGCTGCAGGTGTCTGGTATCCGGGTTATCGAAGGACTGGCGTTGGGGTCAGTCATCGGACTCGCACTCGGAGCGGCCGTCGGCTTGTCCCGCTGGCTCGAAGCGACAGTCGACCCGCCTATGCAGATGATTCGCGCGCTCCCGCACCTGGGACTGATCCCGCTGTTCATCGTCTGGTTCGGTATCGGAGAGTTGCCCAAGGTGTTGCTCGTGGCGTTAGGTGTGCTTTTCCCGCTGTACCTCAACTGCTTCTCGGCAATCCGCCAAGTCGACCCCAAACTCATCGAAACCGCTCAGGTGCTGGGCTTCTCCTTCTGGCAGCGATTGGGCCGGATTATCGTTCCCAGCGCCGCGCCGCAAGTGCTGGTCGGCGTCCGGCAGTCACTGGCCATTGCCTGGCTCACGCTGATCGTGGCCGAGCAGATCAATGCGGACAAGGGAATCGGCTTCCTAATCAACAATGCCCGCGACTTCCTGCGCATCGATGTGATCATCTTCGGGCTGACCGTCTACGCGCTGCTGGGCATCGTGACTGACGCAATCGTTCGGCTCATCGAGCACCGCGCACTGCGCCATCGACATTGAAAGGCCAATCTTGACAGTCACTTTGGAGCCCCGAACCGGCAGGCCCGCCCCGACGCAGATCGCCGGCGAGCTGCGGCACGTTCACAAGTGGTACGGGCCTCGTCAGGTGTTGAAAGACGTTTCGCTGCAAGTGCGCACGCGCGAGATCGTCGCCCTCGTGGGGCGCAGCGGGTCCGGCAAGTCGACGGTGCTGCGCGTGCTGGCCGGGCTGTCGCACGACCACACCGGGGAACGATTTGTGGCGGGGGCTCCCGCATTGGCTTTCCAGGATCCGCGACTGTTTCCCTGGCGCGACGTGCGAACCAATGTCGGCTACGGACTGACCCGAGTCCGGCTACCCAGGGCACAGGTCCGAGAACGGGCCGAGCGGGCGCTGGCCGACGTTGGTCTGGCCGACCGCGCCGACGCTTGGCCATTGGCGTTGTCCGGCGGCCAGGCGCAACGCGTTTCATTGGCCCGGGCGCTGGTCGCGCGGCCGGAATTGCTGCTGCTCGACGAACCTTTCGGGGCTCTGGACGCGCTGACCCGGTTGACGATGCGCAAGCTCCTGCTGGACCTGTGGCGCCAACACCACTTTGGCGTGCTGCTGGTGACTCACGATGTCGACGAAGCGATAGCGCTGGCCGATCAGGTGCTCGTCTGCGACGACGGACGCATCGCTCACACACTCACGATCGATGAGCCCCGTCCCTCGGCGCTCGATCGCAGCTTCGACCGGTACCGCACCGAACTTCTCGATCGACTCGGGGTACGGCGTTGAACATGCGGGCCCACGGGCGAAAGGTGCTTGCGCTAATCGCACTCGTAGTAATGACAGCCACCGGATGTGTTGCACACAAGAATAATTCGGGACCTCACGCCGCGCCAGACGCCGTGCCGTTGTCCACCCTAGCCGATCTCACCCTGCAGGTCGGGGACCAAAAGGGCGGGACGGAGGCATTGCTCCGCGCCGCCGGCCAACTCGACGGCCTGCCGTACCGGGTCGCCTTCTCCACGTTCACCTCCGGGCCGCCGCAGGTCGAGGCGGCCGCCGCGGGCAGCATCGATTTCGCGATCATGGGCAACACGCCACCGATATTCGGCGCCGCGAGCAATGCGAAGATCAAGGTGGTGTCGGCGTACGGTGGGGGCGGACCGGGGAATCGCATTCTGGTGCACGCGGATTCGCCGATCATCACAGTGACCGATCTGCGCGGCAAGTCCGTTGCGGTCGGCAAGGGAAGTTCGGCACACGCCAATCTGCTCGCGCAACTGGACAAGGTTGGATTGAAGCCGTCCGACATCAAACTGGTGTTCCTGCAACCCGCTGATGCGCTATCGGCCTTCAACCAACATCAGGCGGATGCCTGGGCAATCTGGGATCCCTTCACCGCGCAGGCCGAGCAGCAGATCCCAGTCCGCAGCATCGCCGAAGCCACCGGTGTTACCAACGGCGATTGGGTTGGCGTCGCCTCGGACCGGGCGCTGGCCGACGCCAAACGCAACACCGCGCTCGGGGATCTGTTGGTCCGGTTCGAGCGAGCGGCCCAGTGGGCCAAAGCGCACCCACAAGAATGGGCACAGTATTACGCCACCGCAGTGGGGTTGGACCCGCAGGTTGCGGCGGTGGCGGCGAACCGAAGCCTGCGACTGCCGACCGAGCTCAGCGACGACGTCGTCAACTCGGAGCAGAAACTGGCCGACTTGTTCGCGGCGTCGCAGCAGATCCAAGCGTCACCGAAGTTCTCGAACTGGGTGGATCATCGATACAACGAGGTGCTGCGACCGAATCTGGTCAGCTGAAAACGAGGGGGCTTAATGCCGGCGAAATTCTTCTGGTTCCTACCGACCACGGGTGACAGTCGGTCCATTGTCGGGGGATCGCACACGTCGTCGCACCACAGCATCACGGCGGGTCATCGCAAGCCAACCCGCCGCTACTTGGCCGAAATCGCCCGAGCTGCAGACAGGCTCGGCTTCGAGGGGGTGCTCACCCCCACCGGGACATGGTGTGAAGACGCCTGGTTGACAACTGCGGCACTGCTCTCCGAGACCGAGCGGCTGAAGTTCCTAGTGGCGTTTCGGCCCGGCCTGGTGCCTCCGACGCTTGCCGCGCAACAGACCGCAACGCTGCAGCGGTTCTCCGAGGGCCGGGTCCTGCTCAATGTCGTCAGCGGCGGCGACGACAGCGAGCAACGCCGTTTCGGCGACTGGCTTAACCACGACGAGCGCTACGCTCGCACGGGCGAATTCCTGCACATCGTCAACGCGATCTGGCGGCAAGAATCCGTCGACTTCACCGGCAACTACTACAAAGTCGAGGATGCGCGTGTGTCCGCTCCGCCGGATCCTTTGCCGCAGATCTACTTTGGCGGTTCCTCGCCGCCGGCCTTGGATATCGCTGCCGAATTCGTCGACGTCTATCTGACGTGGGGCGAACCACCGCAGGTGGCCGCGGACAAGATCGCCAAGGTGCGGGGACTCGCCGAATCCCGGGGCCGCAACGTCCGGTTTGGGATCCGGCTGCACACCATTAGCCGGGCTACGTCCGAGGCTGCCTGGTCGGTGGCCGACGAACTGGTCAACGAGCTCACCCCGGAGCAGATCGCGAATGCCACCGCGCTGCACTCGCGTTCGCAGTCCGAGGGACAGCGCCGGATGACGGCCTTGCACGGAGGTCGTTTAGACCACCTGGAGATCTATCCGAATCTCTGGGCGGGCGTGGGTCTGGTTCGCGGCGGGGCGGGCACCGCACTCGTCGGAAGCCATGAAGAGGTGGCGAAGCTAATCTTGGAATTCCATGCGCTGGGCTTCGAGGAGTTCATTCTGTCCGGCTATCCGCATCTGGAAGAGGCATACTGGTTCGCCGAAGGTGTGTTGCCGATTCTGCGTCGGCAGGGCGTCGCAACCTGACTCTGTCCGTACGCGCGCGGATACCGACGGCTCCGAAAGCAGGCGCAGTTGGCCGCGATCAGAGCCGGCGCGGAGCCCTACCCAACTCGCGCAGCCAGCCTTTGCGGGCAGCGTCGTGCCATCGCAGGGTGGCCGGTACCGCACGCCACGCTTGTTTGATGGCGGTGCGCGCCGCGCGGTACGCCGCCTCATCGACTCCAGACCACCCAATTCGGAAGCGTTCCCGCACAATTGGCGGCAATCCGCCGAAGATGACCAGGCGCATCGGCGGCGCCAGTGCGGTGCGCACCGGCATGGTGGGCAGCAGCGCGTCCATGATCGGCTTCAACATGGGGGTGGTCGGATAATCCGGCGATGTGCTCATGTCGGGGATCGCCGAGCGCTGGATGAATTCGATCAGGAAGTCCGAAGCCGCGTTGGGTTGCAGGACTTCGGTGCAATAGCGCTGATACTCCTGGTTGAACGCGGCCAGGGTCGGCGGCAGCACCGAGTCAGACATGCCGTAGCGCCGATACCATTCGCAGCCCTCTAGGTAAAGCTGTTCACGCTCGCGGTTGGTGAGCCGGTGGACGTCCCAGTATTCGGCCAATCGGTGCACCATTACCTGAAAGGTGGCGTGGGCCCACCAGTACGTTTCCGGCTTGAGTGCGTGGTAGCGCGAGCCGTCGGACAGCGTGCCCTTGATGTGCTGGTGGAAGTCGCGCACCTTCAGGCCGGTTTCTTCGGCGTCGGGGCCGTCGTAGATGGTGCCGAGAATCCCGGGCAGTGAACGGAACACCCGGTCTACGGGATCGTCGAAGAAGTTCGAGTGATCGATGAGCCCCTGGCCGATGGCCGGGTGCATGGTCTGCATCAGGCCTGCCGTCCCGCCCTCGAAGGCGATCCGCATGTCGCCGGCCCAGCGCCACAACAGGGACTGTGGCCCCAGCGCGACGCGTGCGCTCACGAGATCCCGGTCCGACGCGAATACACGTCATGCTGATCGCGATTGAGGTCGCTGGTGAAGACGCGTCCGGTACCCAGAACACGGCCGAGCGCTTCAGCCACCTGTCGAGGCAACAGCCGTTGCACCGACAATGTGAGGCCCATCGACCGCGGAACAGCTACTCGCGGCTGCGGTTTGCCGATGACTGCGACGACGGCCCGCGCGACGTCTTTCGGCTCGACGTTCTTGAAGCCCTTGGCATGGCCTACTCCGGCAACCATGTCGGTGTTGGTCAACGTCGGCATGATGGAAGTGAAATGCACACCGCTGCCGCGGTTTTCCAGACGGACAGTGTCGGTGTAGCCCAAGACCGCATGCTTTGTCGCGCAGTAGGTTGCGATGCCCTCGGTGGGCAGCACTCCACCCAGCGAGGCGATGTTCACGACGTGACCGCGGCGACGCGGCAGCATGCGGTGCGTGGCCAGCTTGGTGCCCAGGATCACGCCGAAGACATTGACGTCGAGTAGACGCTTGGTGGCCTCGTCGGGTTCGTCGACCGCGCTGCCTACCGCGATGAGGCCGGCGTTGTTCACCACCACGTCGACCGGTCCGACCTCCTGCTCGACGGCATCCAGGAACTCGGTGAACGAGGCGCGATCCGTGACGTCCAATCGTCGGGTCAACGCCAGCCCTAACCGCTCGCCCGACGCGCGGGCGGCGACTTCGTCGATGTCGCCGATGGCGACCTTGGCGCCGGAACGCTGCAGTTCCTCGGCGATGGCCAGACCGATCCCGCGGGCTCCGCCGGTGATTGCGACTACTTTGCCTGCCACTGACATGCCTCGTAGCCTATGCCGCCGCATAAGGTACGAATGGAAAATGCCCGAGCCGACCATCCTGCTGCTCTCGACGTCCGATACGGACCTGATCAGCGCCCGTTCGACCGGTAAGAATTACCGGTGGGCCAACCCGTCGCGCCTCGCGGGCTCCGAGCTGTCCGACCTGCTCGCCGAGGCCTCGATCGTGGTGGTCCGCATCCTCGGCGGCTACCGCGCCTGGGAAGACGGCATCGACACGGTGCTGGCTAGCGGTGTCCCAACGGTCCTGGTCAGCGGTGAGCAGGCCGCCGACGCCGACTTGACCGGTCGCTCGACGGTGACCGCCGGTATCGCGGTGCAGACACACGTCTATCTGGCGCACGGCGGCGTAGACAACCTGGCTCAGCTGTACGCGTTCCTGTCAGACACCGTGCTGATGACGGGGTTCGGCTTTACCGCGCCGGTGGCGACGCCAACCTGGGGGGTCCTCGAGCGACCGGACGCTGGCGACCCCGAGGGTCCCACTATCGCGGTGCTTTACTACCGCGCCCAACAGCTAGCCGGCAACACCGGCTACGTCCAGGCGCTATGCCGGGCCATCGAGGAAGCGGGTGGGCGGGCGCTGCCCGTGTATTGCGCATCGCTGCGTACCGCGGAAGCCGAACTGTTGGACACCCTGGGCGCCGCCGACGCCATGGTGGTCAGCGTGCTGGCCGCTGGGGGAGTCAAGCCGGCCCTCGCGTCGGCCGGCGGCGACGACGACGGCTGGAACGTGGAACATCTTGCGGCACTCGATATCCCGATATTGCAAGGGTTGTGCCTGACCAGCCCCCGTGTGCAGTGGTCCGCCAACGACGACGGATTGTCTCCGCTGGACGTCGCTACCCAGGTCGCCGTCCCCGAGTTCGACGGCCGCATCATTACGGTTCCGTTCTCGTTTAAGGAAATTGACGACGACGGTCTCATCTCGTATGTGGCCGACTCGGAGCGCTGCGCCCGGGTTGCGGGCCTGGCGCTCCGGCATGCTCAACTGCGCCGCGTCGCCCCCACCGACAAACGGGTGGCCCTGGTGTTCTCCGCCTACCCCACCAAGCACGCCCGGATCGGCAACGCGGTCGGTCTGGATACCCCGGCCAGCGCGGTGGCCTTGCTGCGCGCGATGGGTGACTGCGGTTACCGCATCGGCGATCTGCCGGGTGTGGCAGCTGGTGATGGTGACGCGCTAATCCATGCGCTGATCGAACGCGGGGGACAGGACCCCGATTGGTTGACCCAGCTTCAGTTGGAACACAACCCGATCCGGGTTTCCGCGCAGGACTACCGCAACTGGTTCGCCACCCTGCCGGACGAACTGACCGAGGCGGTCACCCGCCACTGGGGCCCACCGCCGGGCGAGCTGTTCGTCGACCGCAGCCGCAACCCTGACGGCGAAATCGTCATCGCCGCAATTCAATCCGATAATGTGGTGCTGATGGTCCAGCCGCCCCGCGGCTTCGGCGAGAACCCAGTCGCGATCTACCACGACCCAGACCTGCCGCCGAGTCACCACTACTTGGCCGCCTACCGCTGGCTGGATGCCGGATTTGGTGCGCATGCGATCGTGCACCTGGGCAAGCACGGAAACCTGGAGTGGTTGCCCGGCAAGACGCTCGGCATGTCGGCGGCATGTGGCTCCGACGCCGCGCTGGGAAACCTCCCGCTGATCTATCCGTTCCTGGTCAACGATCCCGGCGAGGGCACCCAAGCTAAACGGCGTGCACACGCGGTGCTCGTCGACCATCTCATCCCGCCGATGGCCCGCGCCGAAACCTACGGCGACATCGCCCGGCTAGAGCAGCTGCTCGACGAGCATGCCAACGTCGCCGCCCTGGACCCAGGGAAGCTACCCGCTATCCGTCAACAGATCTGGACGTTGATCCGCGCCGCCAAGATGGACCACGACCTGGGTCTGACCGAACGGCCCGAAGAGGACAGCTTCGACGACATGCTGCTGCACGTCGACGGCTGGCTGTGTGAAATCAAGGACGTCCAGATCCGCGACGGCCTCCACATCCTCGGCCAAAAGCCAACGGGCGAAGTCGAACTCGACCTGGTGTTGGCGATCTTGCGGGCCCGCCAGCTGTTCGCCGGCGAACAGGCTCTGCCCGGGTTGCGCCAAGCGCTGGGCCTGTCCGAGGACGGCACCGACGAACGTGTCTCAGTGGATGTGGCCGAAGCGGCGGCCCGGGAATTGATCGCCGCACTGCAGCAGTCCGGTTGGGATCCGCACGCCGTCGGGCACGTCACCGACAATGCCGGCGTGGCCGCGGTGCTGCGTTTCGCGGCCACCGAGGTGGTGCCTCGCCTAGCCGGCACCGCCGCCGAAATCGAGCAGGTGCTGCGGGCACTGGACGGGCACTTCATCCCGTCCGGTCCGTCCGGTTCGCCGCTGCGCGGCCTAGTCAACGTGCTGCCCACCGGGCGCAACTTTTATTCGGTAGACCCCAAGGCAATACCATCCCGGCTTGCTTGGGAAGCTGGTGTGGCACTTGCGGATTCGCTGCTAGCGCGGTTCCGGTCCGACCGCGGCGGCTGGCCGCAATCGGTGGGCCTGTCGGTGTGGGGCACCTCGGCGATGCGCACTTCAGGCGACGACATCGCAGAAGTCCTGGCGCTGCTCGGCGTACGACCGGTCTGGGACGATGCGTCGCGGCGGGTGGTAGACCTGACGGCGATCCCGCTGGGCGAACTCGGTCGGCCGCGCATCGACGTGACGGTCCGGATCTCGGGTTTCTTCCGTGACGCCTTCCCGCATGTCGTGACCATGCTCGACGACGCCGTCCGCCTGGTCGCCGACCTCGACGAAACTGATGCGGACAACTTTGTGCGGGCCCACGCCCGGGCCGACCTCGCTCAGCATGGCGACCATAGACGTGCCACCACACGGATATTCGGGTCGAAGCCGGGCACTTACGGTGCCGGGCTGTTGCAGCTGATCGACAGTCGCAACTGGCGCGACGATGCCGACCTCGCGCAGGTGTACACGGCGTGGGGCGGATTCGCCTTCGGGCGAAACCTGGATGGTTGCGAAGCCGCCGAGGACATGCAGCGCCAGTATCGTCGGATCGCGGTCGCCGCCAAGAACACCGATACCCGCGAGCACGACATCGCCGACTCCGACGACTACTTCCAATACCACGGCGGCATGGTCGCCACCGTGCGCGCGCTGACCGGCCAGGCGCCGGCCGCCTACATCGGCGACAACACCCGGCCCGACGCGATTCGCACCCGCACCCTTTCCGAGGAGACCACCCGGGTGTTCCGTTCCCGCGTGGTCAATCCGCGCTGGATGGCTGCGATGCGCCGGCACGGCTATAAGGGCGCCTTCGAGATGGCCGCCACCGTGGACTATCTGTTCGGGTATGACGCCACCGCCGGGGTGATGGCGGACTGGATGTACGAACAACTTACCGAGCGCTATGTGCTGGACCCGGAGAACCGCAAGTTCATGACAGAGTCCAACCCATGGGCACTGCACGGCATGGCCGAGCGGCTGCTGGAGGCCGCAACCCGCGGTATGTGGGCGCAGCCTCAACCGGAAACTCTGGACGGGCTACGTCAGACGTTGCTGGAAACCGAAGGCGAACTCGAAGGTTAAGTCGCCCATCAGATGAAGTCCGAACCGCCGTCCACGTTGACCGTGGCGCCGGTGACATACCCGTTGCGTTTTGATGCCAGGTACGCGGTGATCGAGGCGACCTCCTCCGGCAGCCCCGCGCGACCGAGGTCGCACGGCTGGTGAAAGTACTTGTCGATCCAGGTCATCACGTCACGCGGGTCGGTGGCGTCCAGACCGTCGGCGGCCAGGATGTCTTTGAGGTTTTCGGTAAAGCTGGCCGTCACAATCGTCCCCGGACAGACGCAGTTGACGATAATCCCCTCACCAGCAAGGCTTTTAGACAAATTCTTGGTGATGCTTGCCAAGGCAGACTTTGCGGCTGTGTAGGCGACGATGCGTGGGTTCTGACGCTGAATCGAATGCGCCGCCAGCGTCACGATGCGGCCCCAGTCGGCCGTGCGCAGCAGCGGAAGAGCGGTCCGGATGGACCGTACCGCGGACATGGTGCCGAGCGAAAACGCCTCATCCCAATCGGAGTCGTCCATCTGCTCGAAGTAGCCGTCACCAGGCCCGATCGTGTGCACCAGGCTGTTGAGCCGGCCCCACCGCTGCCTCACTTCGGCAAAGCCTGCGGCGATCGAGTCCGGGTCGCTCATGTCCACGCTGATCCCCACGGCATCCGGCGCGCCGGCAGCGCGCACCGACGCCACCGCGGCGTCCAGCGCTTCCCGGCCCCTGGCCATCACAGCCACGCTGGCCCCTTCGGAGCCCAGCGTCTCGGCGATCGCCAGACCCATTCCCTTGCTGCCGCCGGTGACTACCGCCGTCGAACCCGCAAACCCCAAATCCATCGAAAGCCTTCCTGATCAGTTCTCCGCACACGCCACCACGCCCGGTGGCACACCCAACGCACTCAGACAGAATCGCAGCACGCTGTGCCGCACCTCCTGCCGGTCGTCCTGGCCCGTCGTCCAGTGCTGATCGATACCCGCCCACACCACTCCGTGGATGAATTGCGCGTCGGTCACCGGATCGATGTGCAGAAATGCCCCCGATGCCAGTCCGTGCCGCAGCGCCTCGGTGAGTGGTTCGAGCATCTCCGCGTATGCCGGGTGAACCAGGTCGGGGGAGGCCAACGTCTGCGACTGTGCCTCCATCGACAGCCGGCGGAGATCAGAACCCACATCGGCGTCGAACGCCAAATCGAGCCGACCGTCGATCCACGCCACGACCGCCTCGATATCGTTTGCGGCAGCTGCCATCCGGCGACGCAACCGGCGCTTCTCGACCCGCGACGCCTCCAGGAACACCGCAGCCACCAGTTCGTCTTTGGACGCGAAGTGCCGGTAGAACGCCCGCGTGCCCAATCCGGCCCGGTTCAGTACCGCGGCGATGCTCAACCCGCGAACGCCGTCCTCCCGCAGAGCTTCCGACGCCGCCGACACAATCTGACGGCGGACGTCGGGGTCCGGCGCCAGCTTTTCGCGCCGTCGGGTGCGCGGGCACTCAGGCGGTGGCGTCATAGGTGGCCAGATAGTCGGCGAACCGCTCGCGGACGCCCTCCGGGGTCAGGCCATAGTCGGCCAGGTCGTAGTCGTGTGACCCACGGCTACCAGGTTGGTGGTCCTGCGCCCACGACTCGACTGAGCGCCGGGTTTCGTCGGTGAAGCTCAAACCCAAAGATTCGTAACTGGTTTGCAGCGTGCGCACCGGATCGTCCTGTAAATCGGCGAACGAGACGTCGGCGAACCGGTCGTCACCAGCTCGACGGCGGAAGTCCATCGCCCGGCGCACGGCTTCGGCCCAACTCGCGACCTGCTCGGCACCCAATTCGTGCGCATCGTCGCGGTCGCTACTCCAGCTGCGGACGTAGTGGATCAGGCTGCACACCGATCCCATCACCTTGGCCGGATCGCGATGGCTCCACAGGAATTTCGCATCCGGGTACGCCTGCACGAGCGCATCGAGGGCAAACATGTGCACGGGTGTCTTGAGATGCCATAGGTTCGGTGGGCAGTGCCACTGCAGCAGCTTGAGCACCCGACGGTGGAACGTGTAGGTCTCGCGCATGTCGCAGTCCATCAACCAGGCCAGGTACGCCGGTGCGCGCACCGCGCCGTCGAAGTGGAATGTGCGGAAACTCATGCCCATCAAATCCTGGCATTCCGTTGGCGCCCGCGCCTCGGAGTTGTACAGCGTCTTCATCAGCGGAAACATGTCGTCGAGCATCTTCAGCCCGGCCTCGGCCTGCCCGATGCGCGGATCACTGTGCTGCGTTGCGGATTCCGGTGGTGGGGTAGGAGCCTGCGACTCCCACATCCGCAGCGACCTGAACTGTGGATCGGCGGCCACCAGCTGGCTCAGCGCCGTGGTGCCGGTGCGCGGCAACCCGATCACAAACACCGGGCCGGCGACCACCTCGTCGTCGATCTCCGGGTGCTGGGCATAGGTGTGCTCGACCTTGAGTCGTTGGATCAGCGCGTTGCTGATGGTGGCGTGTTGGATCACTGCGCCGATCTCGTTGAGGTGGGCCTCGGTGTTGAGCGCGTCGACTATGCGCTCCAGCCCTTCCCGGTAGTAGGGCGAACCGAAGTCGTCAAGACCGGTGGCGGCACGCGCCCCTGCTTCCAACTTGTCGGCGCTGAACGTCATCGTCCGAACCTTTCCCGCACGGCATTACGGCGTGCGGCCAGGACGGCGGCGCGCTGCGGCGGCGTAACCCGCGCGGTATCGGGGGGCAGCGAGGCTGCAATATCCTCGAAAGGCACCACCCGCACGGTCGGCGTCGGTGCGGTTTTGGTCCGCACGCAACGCAGAATGATCGGGCCGTTGCTATGCCCGGCCGTGTCGAGCCAGTTCGCCACCCCCGGATCGTCCGCGCACAACACCACCCGCACCCTGCCGTCGGAATCGACCGCGGCTTGATGGGCGTTCAGACTGGACTGATGACGGCCGTAATGGATGGTCTCCCACCACGGATTGCCAATCGAGAAGCTCCAGTAAATGCCTTCGGGCGGTTCGACTTCCACGATCAGCGCCTGATCGGGCCCAAGCTCCCAGCGGCCGATCACCGGCCGGTTCTCCGCGGCTGCGCCCATGTCGCTGCGATCGATCGCCGGCAGGAAGCCGTTGGCCGGTGCCGCGGCGCCGAATTGCAGGAAGAACTGCAGGTTGTCCTGAACGAATTCGCCCAGCGCAACGATCTGCCGGGACAGGGCATCGGCGGGGTCGATCGAATCACGTTGCGCCACAACGGCGTCGCCGAGTCGCTCGATGTGCAGCGCGGACGCTACCTCGGTATCCCAGTCATAGAAAAAGTGCCGCACTGTGAAGGTCGGGTGGTCGCCCTCGATGCGCATCCAGTTGCCGGGTCGTTCGTCAGCCGACAGCACGACCTCGAAGTTGCCGTCGGCATCTGCATCGAGCTCGTCGACCAATGCGTTTGCGGTGGCCGCGATTCCATTCATGGTCTGCAGGCCGACGTAGCGTGCGGTGCCGCGATTGCCGAACACGCGGTAGTTTTCGCCGCCGCGTAACACGGCCCGGGTGTAGATACAGTCGGGGCATTCCATGCCCCAGGTCACCACATCGTCGGTGCTGGTGGGTTGGACCCGCAGCACTGGTTCCGGGTCGGATCGCAACACCTCGTCGATGCCCGCGGTCAGCAGGACCAACAGATGCCGCAGCCCGGCCGTCAGGTCGGTCCGATTGCGGTTGGCCGGGTCGCTTTCGACCGCCGCCCGGGCGTCACTAAGACGATCCAGCAGGTGCGACCAGGCCTGGCCCAGGTCTGGGGCGTCACTATCCCGCTGGTCAGCCGCCTGTGCAATCGAGAACGGCAACCACGCCATGGCCTTGGGCGCCTCCGTCAACGGGGTCACTCCTTAACTGAAAACATTATTTTCACTTAACGTGCCGACTATCGCAGTCCGTCACGACAAATGTCAACGGCTGCTCGCAGGCGTTAGGTTGGCATCGTGACGCCGACCTTCGCCGACCTGGCCAAAGCCCAATACATCCTGCTGACGACCTTCACCAAGGACGGCCGGCCCAAACCGGTTCCGGTGTGGGCCGCGGCCGACGGCGACCGCCTGCTGGTCATCACCCAGGCGCACTCGTGGAAGGTCAAGCGAATCCGCAATACCCCCCGGGTCACGCTGGCTGTTTGCGATATGCGCGGCCGTCCCAAAAGCGAGGCCGTCGAGGGCACCGCGGCCATCCTCGACGAGTCATACACCGGCGCGGTCTACGACGCGATCGGCAAGCGCTACGGCATCGTCGGCAAAGTCTTCAACCTGTTCAGCAAGCTGCGCGGCGGCATGGAGAACAACGTTGGCCTCGAACTAAGAGTCGCCTGACCTGCGCTTAGCTCAGGTGTTCGCCGAAGAACGCGAAAATCCGCTGCCAAGCGTCCTCGGTCGCGGCTTCGTCGTAGCCGAAACCGGCGATGCGCATCAGCGGCTGGCCTGGCAGTTGGTTGGCAAAGCTGTGCCCAACACCGGGGTAAGACTTGATGTCGGCGGTGATGTTCTTGGCCGCGGTCACCTTGCGCAGCTTGTTTGCCGCCCCCAAGCCCAGCGGGTCGCGGTTGCCGAAGCTGGCCACGATCGGGCAGGCGCCGTCCAGCGTCTCGCTGAGGTGGCGTGGCAGCGGCACTCCGTAGAACGGCGCCGAGGCGCCGAAACCCTTGGGCGACATGATCAACGCGAACTGCCCGCCCATGCAGAATCCGGCGATTCCGACCCGGCCGGAGCATTCGGACATACCGAGCAGATGGTCCCGGGTGGCCAGGATGTCGTCAAGGGCACGGCCCCGTTGGGTCAACAACTCGCGCATTACCCGGGTGATGCAGCGGGCCCGTCCGCCGCGGGCGTACATGTTCGGTGTCAAGGCGATGTAGCCCGCCGCGGCGATGCGCCGCGACACGGCCTCGTTGTCCGGCGTGTAGCCGAATGCGTCGTGGACCACCACTACCCCCGGCCACGGCCCGGTTCCGGTGGGGACATTGAGCAGCGCATCGATCGGCCCAGCGGGAGTGTCGATATTAATCGTCGTCATAGCGTCATCTAACTGCAGCCGCGTTGCGATCGCTGGAGGAACTTCGGCGCGGCCCCCAGACGTTGTGACTGGCATGTTGGGACGGCTGTTTCTCATTTATGCCGTCGTCGAGCTCATGGTCACTATCGGGCTGGCGGCGGCCATCGGCGTCGGCTGGACGGTCTTGGTACTGCTCGTCACCTTTCTGGGTGGTGTCATCGTGGGCGCGCCGATGGGCGGCCTGCAGATCAGCCGGCAGTTCAGGCAGCTGCGATCGGGTACTCAGGAGCCGCGGAATGCGTTGACTGACGGCGCGCTGACCACGCTGGCCACCGGCCTGGTCATGGTTCCCGGTCTGGCGAGTACCGTGCTGGGCTTGCTGCTGCTGATGCCACCAGTGCGGGCGGTTGCCAGACCAGGGCTGGCTGCCGTCGCGTGGCGCGTGTTCGAGCGTCGGGTCCCGCTGATCACCGACATCACCGATGGCCACGGGCGCCGCGACTACATCGACGGCGAGGTGATCGACGTCCACGAGGGGTGGGACGTCGACCCGCCGCCACTGCCTTCGACCCCATTCGTCTACCAACCGTCACACCGCGCCCCGTAGTTTTGCCATGTGACACGGATTGAGACCACGCTGCTGGTCAACGGCCGGATCCACAGCCCGACTCACCCGGATGCCACGGCGATGGCGGTCCGCGGCGACGTCATCGCCTGGTTGGGCAGCGACGACGTCGGCTCCGCCCAGTTCCCGGACGCCAACGTGCAGGACCTGGACGGCGCATTCGTGGCCCCGGGCTTCGTCGACAGCCATATCCACCTGAGTGCGACGGGCCTGTCGCTGAGCGGACTGGATCTGCGCCGCGCCAAATCCCGCGCGCACTGCCTGCGGCTGGTCGCCGACTATGCTGCCGCCCACCCCGGCCGGCCGATATGGGGGCACGGCTGGGACGAGTCGGCATGGCCCGAGCACGCGCCGCCCAGCGTCGCCGATCTGGACGCCGTCCTCGGTGATCGGCCCGCCTACCTGGCCCGTATCGACGTGCACTCCGCGCTGGCGTCCACCAGCCTGCGACGACTAGTGCCCGAGCTGCCGTCGGCGACTGGGTATTCCGCCGAGGGGCCGCTCGCCGCCGACGCACATCACCTCGCCCGCGCGGTCGCCCGTGACCTACTCACCGGCGATCAACTCGCGGAAGCGCGCGCCGCGGCGCTGCGGGCACTGGCCGCTGCGGGCGTCGTCGCGGCGCACGAATGTGCGGGACCACAGATCGGCGGGCTGGACGACTGGTTGCAGCTGGCCGCCCTGCGCGGTGGCGTCGAGGTGATCGGATACTGGGGTGAGCCGGTCACCTCACCGGTGCAGGCCCGCGCCCGGATCGCGGAGACCGGTGCCCGCGGACTGGCCGGCGATCTTTTCGTCGACGGGGCGCTCGGGTCGCGCACCGCCTGGCTGTGCGAGCCGTACGCCGATGCGCCGGGCTGTACTGGAACACCTCACCTCGATCCGGGCGCCGTCGAAGCCCATCTGCGCGCGTGCAGCCAAGCCGAGATCACGGCAGGCTTCCACGTGATCGGTGATGCCGCAGTCGGCGCCGTCATTGATGCCCTCGAACGAGTCGTCGCAGACCTCGGGGTGGCCGCGGTCGCGCGCTGCGGGCACCGGCTGGAACACCTGGAGATGGTCACCGCCGAGCAGGCGGCCAAGCTGGGGTCCTGGGGAATCGTCGCCAGCGTCCAGCCAAACTTCGACGCCCGGTGGGGCGGCAGCGACGGCATGTACGCGCAGCGACTTGGTCCGGACCGAGGCAGCCGGTTGAACCCGCTTGCGCTGTTAGCATCCCAAGGCGTGCCCCTCGCCCTCGGCTCCGACTCGCCCGTCACCGGCTTCGAGCCCTGGGCCAGTGTGCGCGCGGCGGTCCAGCACCGAACGCCGGGCAGCGGGATTTCGGCGCGAGCCGCCTTCGCAGCCGCCACTCGAGGTGGCTGGCGGGCATGCGGCGTCCGTGACGGCATCACCGGCACCTTGGTTCCGGGCGCGGCGGCGTCGTACGCGGTGTGGGAGGGTGTCGACGTTCTCGACGTCAGTTCGCCCCGCGCCGATGTACAGCGCTGGTCTACCGATCCTCGCTCCCGGGTGCCGGCGCTACCGAGGCTAAACGGTGCTGATGCGCTACCGCGAAGCCGCCAGACCGTCCACCGGGGCGTGGTCATCCATGGGTAGCCGCCACAGCCGTAGCAGGCGACCAGCCCAATCCGGCTCGTCCGATTCTGAGGTCCAAAAGTCCTCGGACCCGTCGCCCGCCGTGACCGAGGCGGACCCGGACGCCGCAGCAGAGCAAACCTCTGAGGATTTGCCGAAAGGAGACCTGGAGAGTTTGTCGGTCGATGATCCGCCGGACCCGACCGTCGAGGCTGTTGCCCCGGCCGCACAAGCGCCGGAAACGGAAGGTCCCGGGCGAGCCGCTCGCCTCGCCGGGGTCGGTCGCCGTGTCGCGGGCGTGGTGAAGCCACGCCTGGCCCGCCTGGCTGTTGTGCTGGTGGCGGGCGGCCTGATGTACGCGAGCTTCCCGCCGCTGAACTGGTGGTGGGCCGCCGTCGTCGCTATCGCGCTGCTGGCCTGGGTGCTCACCCGCCCCGCCACTACACCGGGCGGCGGCTTTGGCTATGGGTTGCTGTTCGGGTTGGCATTCTATGTGCCGTTGCTGCCTTGGATCAGCACGCTGGTAGGCGCGGTGCCCTGGCTGGTGTTGGCGCTGGTGTGCGCGCTTTACCCCGGTCTTTTCGGCGCCTGCGCCGTCGTGGTTCGACGGCTCCCGGGCTGGCCGATCTGGTTCGCCGTGGTGTGGGGTGCGCAGGAGTGGCTGAAAGCGGTCTTCCCGTTCGGTGGGTTCCCCTGGGGCTCGGTGGCGTTCGGCCAGGCCGGAGGTCCGCTGTTGCCGTTGGTCCAGCTGGGCGGCGTCGCGCTGCTCTCGACGTCGGTCGTGCTGCTGGGCACCAGCGTCACGGCGATCGCTTTGGAGATCGGACGGTGGATCCGCGCCGATACGACGGCCGACAAGCCCGAGCCGCCAGCGGTCTTGTTGCCCGGCATGAGCATCTGTCTGGTGTTGCTGATAGCCGTTGCGGTGTGGCCGCAGGTGCGGCAAGCGGGCGTCGGGTCCGGCGGCGAGCCCACGGTCACCGTCGCCGTCGTGCAGGGCAACGTGCCGCGGCTGGGCCTCGAGTTCAATGCTCAGCGCCGCGCGGTGCTAGACAACCACGTCGCCGAGACGCTGCGACTGGCCGAGGACGTGCGGTCCGGTGCGGCACCGCAGCCGCAGTTTGTGATCTGGCCGGAGGACTCCTCCGACATCGACCCACTGGCCAACCCGGACGCCGCGCAGGCCATCTCCCGGGCGGCTACCGCGATCGGAGCGCCCATCCTGATCGGCACGGTCGTCGACCGCCCGGGCCGGATGCCGGAGAACTCTGAGTACACGAACACGATGATCGTCTGGAATCCGGGCACCGGGCCGGCCGACCGCCACGACAAGGCGATCGTGCAGCCGTTCGGCGAGTATCTGCCGATGCCCTGGCTGTTTCGGCACCTATCCGGGTACGCCGATCGCGCCGGCCATTTCGTCCCCGTCCCCAACACCGGTGTGGTGCGGCTGGCCGGTGTCCCGGTCGGGGTGGCAACTTGTTGGGAGGTAGTTTTCGACCGCGCGTCGCGCACAGCCGTCCGCAACGGCGCGCAGGTGCTGACCGTGCCGAGTAACAATGCCACCTTCACCAAGACGATGAGTGAGCAACAACTGGCATTCGCCAAGATCCGCGCCGTTGAGCACGACCGTTACGTGTTGGTCGCCGGCACCACCGGGATTAGCGCGGTGATCGCTCCCGATGGCGGCGAATTGATGCGAACCGACTTCTTCGTGCCGGCCTACCTGGACATGCCGGTGCGGCTCAAGACCACGCTGACCCCAGCAACTCGCTGGGCTCCAATCGTGCAATGGACCCTGGTCGGGGCGGCCGGAGTGCTGATTTTGGCCGCCATGCGGCAGAATGGGTGGTTCCCGCGTCCCAGTCGTCCGTTTCGGCGTCGATGGCCCGGGCCCGCGGATGAACATGACGATGGCGGTACGCCGACAGCTGAATCGGTCGACCCGGAAGCTGAGAACCAAACGGCTACCGCAAACGTTGAGACTGCGAACGACGCCCCGTGCGCCAACGACGACAGCGGCGGCTGACCCCAATCGGGGCACTCTATCGGGCGAGATGAAGGAGCTACATGACCACCACCGGCCAACCTGCGCCCCAGGCTTCGGGCGACGGTCCTGGGCAAAGTCCCAGCCAGCGCGTTCTGGTGATCATCCCCACCTACAACGAGCGGGAGAATCTGCCGTTGATTCACGGCCGGGTCAAGGCTGCCTGCCCGGACGTCGACGTCCTCATCGTCGACGACAACAGCCCCGACGGGACCGGCAAACTTGCCGACGAGTTGGCCACCGCGGATTCCGGTCGCACCCATGTGCTGCACCGGACCGCCAAGAACGGGCTGGGTGCGGCTTATCTGGAAGGTTTCGGCTGGGGTCTGAGCCGGGGCTTCTCAGTGCTAGTCGAAATGGACGCTGACGGCAGTCATGCTCCCGAGCAGCTGTACCGCCTGTTGGAGGCTGTGGACGCGGGAGCTGACCTCGCGATCGGCTCGCGCTACGTCCACGGCGGTGCCGTGCGGAACTGGCCCTGGCGGCGTCTGGCGCTGTCCAAGACGGCCAACACCTATTCGAGGCTGGCGTTGGGCGTCGGTGTGAACGACATCACGGCCGGCTACCGCGCGTACCGCCGGGAAGTGCTCGAAACGATCGACCTGGACACGGTCGACTCCAAGGGCTACTGCTTCCAGATCGAGATGACTTGGCGCAGCGTCAACGCCGGTTTCGACGTGGTCGAGGTTCCCATCACCTTCACCGAGCGCGAGATCGGCGTCTCGAAAATGAGTGGATCCAACATCCGCGAGGCGCTGTTCAAGGTGACCCGCTGGGGCTGGCAGGGCCGTCGCGAGGACCGCAAGAGCGGCACCCGCGCTCGCACCTGACCAAGGGCGCCTCAGGGCCGGCCGCTAGCCGCGGCGACGCGACCGGATCAGCTCGAGGCGCTCCTTGAGCAGCTCTTCGAGTTCTTCAACGGAGCGGCGCTCCAGCAGCATGTCCCAGTGGGTGCGCGGCGGCTTGACCTTCTTCGGTTCCGGTAGGTCACCCTCGATCAGAGTGCCTTCCATGCCGTTGCGGCACAGCCAGCTGCCGGGGATTTCGGCGTCGTCGGCGAACGGAACTTCGAACTCTTCGCCGTTCTCGGTGCGGTATCGCGCGATTTGGCGCGGTGCGAGGTCGTGATTGCGGTCGGTCTCATAGCTCACGGCTCCGAGGCGACTGCCTCGCAGGACACGATCAGCCATTGGGTGCTGCTCCTTTGGGTCCGGTGAGCTTTCAGCGCTCCCGTGCGGTAATTCTCTCTAAGCAAACGTTAAGACCGCTTGCATGGTTCCCTGGTGGTTCCTGGCATTCGGTCGCGGTACGTAGCGCGACGCGACATTCGATGATACCGGGATCGCGGCGACGATCGGACTAAAGTCGGCAGGCGTGAGTCGTCGCGTTCGGCCCCAGCCCTGCCGCTGGTGTGGTCGTGATGTGGCTGACGTTGGAATGGGACGCCGACGGCAGTACTGCCGCCAATCGTGCCGCCAGCGTGCCTACGAGCAGCGGGCCATGATCGCCCGGGGTGATTCCGGCGCGGTGCCCGTCGACGCGGTGGTGCTCTCATCTGATGAGGCCGCAGACTTGTCCGACCGGGTCTATCAGGTGCGGTGCGCCGCCGAAGACGTGGCTACGGCACTTGAGGAGGGCGCGGCGGCCGCCGAGTTGCGGGAATTGTGCGACGAACTGCTGCGCGCGGCCAGGGCCGCAGACGGGTGGCGGCGCGTCGGCGTCTGAACTGCCAGCGGCGGCGGGGTTGATACGAAGAAATCGCGTGAACTTCGGAGGTTGAGATGACCAGCATTGGTCTCGTTCTGGTCGTGCTAGTCCTGCTTATCGCGGCCGCCGCTGTCATCGGCGGGGTTGTCGTGCTTGTTGTGCGCTTAACCAAGCCGAAGCCACCGATACATCCGGCGGCGGGGTGGTACCCGGACCCGAACAACCCAGGTTCAATGCGCTACTTCGATGGGCGGGTGTGGAGCCAACCAGTTCGCCCTCCGGAATGATCGGCTACCCGTCGCGCCATGTCCTGGACATGAATCGCCGCACCGAGCGCCGATCTCCGCGGTTGACCCTCAGATTCCGGAGGCCGTGAGCGGTACAGTTCGCGCCATGGATGAGCGGCCGGTGTACAAGGGAGTGTAGGACCGTTCGTCGACTGGATTGCAACGGTTGTCCAGCCGTTCCTCCGGTAGCCGGGAGCAACTGACGTTTTTGAAATCTCGCCAGAGTTGGCGATACTCACCAGCGACATTCTTGGTCGTCGCGGTCGGGGAACTGCAGCCCGAAGCCGCCGCTCCGAGCAATCGTGATGTCTCGACGAGAGCCGCAGCCGGCGGGTCGGAGACGACCAAATATCAAATTAGGCGGGGGTCAGGTAATGGTTGATCAACTCCAGCACGCAACCGAAGCGTTGCGCAAAGCGGTGGTGCAGGTCGAGCGCCTGAAGCGCACCAACCGCGCGTTGCTTGAGCGGTCAAGCGAGCCGATCGCGATCGTCGGAATGTCCTGCCGATTCCCCGGCGGTGTCGACTCCCCGGACGCGCTGTGGCAGATGGTCGCCGACGGCCGCGACGTCATCTCCGAGTTCCCCACCGACCGCGGCTGGGAGCTCGGAGCCCTCTTCGACCCCGACCCTGACGCGTCGCGCAAGACCTACGCCAATACCGGTGGCTTCGTGGACGGCGTCGCCGATTTCGACGCCGCGTTCTTCGGCATCGCACCCAGCGAAGCCCTCGCGATGGACCCCCAGCACCGGATGCTGCTGGAATTGTCCTGGGAGGCCCTGGAGCGCGCCGGAATCGACCCGGGCGAGTTGCGTGGCAGCGCCACCGGAGTGTATGCCGGCATCATCGCTCAGGGCTACGGAATGTTTGCCGAGGAGATCGAGGGCTACCGATTAACCGGTATGACCTCCAGTGTCGCCTCGGGCCGGGTGGCTTACGTGCTGGGTCTGGAAGGACCCGCGGTGTCGGTGGACACGGCATGCTCGTCGTCGCTCGTTGCGTTGCACATGGCGGTGCAGTCGCTGCGATCGGGGGAATGCGACCTGGCCCTGGCCGGAGGTGCGACGGTCAACGCCACACCGACGGTCTTCGTCGAGTTCAGCCGGCACCGGGGTCTGGCTCCGGACGGCCGCTGCAAGGCGTATGCCGGAGCCGCAGACGGCGTCGGGTGGTCCGAAGGCGGCGCTGTGCTGGTAGTGGAGCGGTTGTCGGATGCGCAGCGCCTGGGCCACCCGGTGCTGGCCGTGGTCCGCGGTACGGCGGTCAATCAGGACGGCGCCTCCAACGGGCTAACCGCGCCGAACGGTCCCTCGCAGCAGCGGGTAGTGCACGCGGCACTGGCCAACGCGGGGTTATCGACCACCGACGTGGACGTCGTCGAGGGGCACGGCACCGGCACCACGCTGGGTGACCCCATCGAAGCGCAGGCACTGCTGGCCACCTACGGGCAGGGCAGGTCCGAGGCGGGCAAGCAGCCGCTGTGGCTGGGGTCGATCAAGTCGAACATGGGCCACACGCAGGCCGCCGCAGGTGTCGCCGGAGTGATCAAGATGGTGCAGGCGTTGCGCCACGAGGTGCTGCCACCCACCCTGCACGTGGATCAGCCCAGCCCCCACGTGGACTGGTCGGCGGGTGCGGTCTCGTTGCTCACCGAATCCCGGCCGTGGCATACCGAGCCAACCGTGCCGCGCCGAGCAGCGGTGTCGTCGTTCGGAATCAGCGGCACCAACGCGCACGTCATTGTCGAATCGGCGCCGGTGCCGGCGCCACGGGAAGTCCGCGCCACCGCGCCGGTGGTGCCCTGGGCGCTCTCGGCGAAGTCGGCGACAGCGCTGCGGGCTCAGGCGGCACGGCTGGCCGAGTACATCGGCGCCCGTGATGATCTGGATGTCGCCGACGTCGGCTGGTCGCTGGCCGGACGGTCGGTCTTCGACCACCGTGCCGTTGTGGTGGGCGGTGACCGGGACGCCTTGCTGGCCGGCCTGCAGGAGCTGGCGGCCGACGATCCGGGCGCCGCCGTCATCAGCGGTGTCGCCCAGCCCGCGGGCAAGAACGTCTTCATCTTCCCTGGCCAGGGGTCCCAATGGGTAGACATGGGCGTCGAATTACTGGACACCGCGCCAGTTTTCGCCCAACAGATCCAGGCTTGCGCCGAGGCTTTCAGTGAATTTGTCGACTGGTCGCTGACCGACGTGCTGCGGGGTGCACCCGGCACGCCCGGACTGGATCGGGTCGATGTTGTGCAGCCGGTGCTGTTCGCGGTGATGGTGTCGCTGGCCGAGCTGTGGAATTCGGTCGGTGTGCGACCGGATGCGGTCATCGGCCATTCACAGGGCGAGATCGCCGCCGCGTACGTCGCCGGCGCATTGTCGCTGCGCGACGCTGCCAGGGTGGTCACGCTGCGCAGCAAGCTGTTGACCGGACTCGCCGGTCCGGGCGGCATGGTGTCCATCGGCTGTGGGGTTGAGAAGGCACGAGAATTGTTGGCGCCCTTCGCTGATCGCATCGACGTCGCAGCGGTGAACGGCCCGTCGGCAGTGGTGGTGTCCGGTGAGGTCACCGCATTGGAGCAGCTGATCGCGCTGTGCACCGAACGTGAGCTTCGGGTGCGCCGCATCGACGTCGACTACGCCTCGCACTCGGCGGAGGTCGAGGCGATCCGCGAGGAGCTCACCGCGTGCTTGACCGGTATCGAGCCTGCGTCCTCGCGTACCGCGTTCTTCTCGACGGTGACCGGAAACCGGATGGACACCGCGAAACTGGATGCCGCCTACTGGTACCGCAACATCCGTCAGACGGTGCTACTAGACCAGGCGGTACGCAGCGCCTGCGCGGCCGGATACCGGGTCTTCATCGAATCCAGTCCGCACCCGGCGCTTATCGCCGCCGTCGAAGGCACCGTCACCGACGCGCTCGAAGGTGACGCCGAACCGATCGTGGTACCCACCCTGGGCCGCGACGACGGGGGACTGGACCGGTTCCTGTCGTCGGCCGCAGCCGCCTTCGTCGCCGGCGTCGCAGTGGATTGGCGCGGCATGCTGAGCGGAGCGGGTTTCGTCGAGTTGCCGACCTATGCCTTCGACAAGCGGCGGTTCTGGCTGTCTGGTGAGGGCATGGGTGCCGACGTCTCCGGTCTGGGACTGGCCAGCAGCGAGCATCCGCTGCTGCGGGCGGTGGTGGAACTGCCCGCATCCGGCGGCGTCGTCTTGACCGGCAGGCTGTCGCCCACCGCGCAGGGCTGGCTGGTCGATCACGCGGTATCCGGATTAACGGTGTTTCCAGGCACCGGATTTGTCGAGTTGGCGATCCGGGCTGGCGACGAGGTCGGTTGTTCGGTGGTCGAGGAACTGACGCTGCGCTCGCCGCTGGTGCTTCCCGCCGGCAATTCCGTTGCGGTGCAGGTGGTTGTCGGTGCGAGGGCCGAGGAGAGCGAGCAACGCAGCGTCTCGATCTACTCACACGGCGATGTAGACGGCACCTGGGTTTGTCACGCCGAAGGGACGTTGAGCGCAGGCTCCGTCGAGCCCCGTGCGGACTTGGCCGAGTGGCCGCCGGCCGGTGCCGTCGCGATCAACCTGGCCGACGGCTACGAGCGACTGGCGGCCAGCGGCTACGGCTATGGCCCGGCCTTCCGTGGACTGACCGCGCTCTGGGCGCGGGGTACGGAACTGTTCGCCGAAGTGCGGTTGCCCGAGTCGGCCGGTGGTGCGGCGGGATTCGGGGTGCACCCGGCCTTGCTGGATGCCGCACTGCACGCCGCGGTGCTGGCCAAGCCGCCGGCCGGGCCGGGCGCCGAGGTGGTGCTGCCGTTCTCCTGGCAGGGTGTGTCGTTGCACGCTGCGGGCGCATCAGCGGTTCGGGCGCGGATCGCGCCGGTCGGGCCGTCCTCGTTCTCAGTCGAATTGGCCGACGGATTAGGGCTGCCGGTGCTCTCGGTCGCCGCTATGGCGGCTCGCCCGGTCACTGAGCAGCGACTGCGGGCGGCGATCTCCGGCGCCGGCCCGGACCGGCTGTTCGAGCTCGCCTGGGTTCCGGCCACATCCACCATCGGCGCCGCCGGGCCTGTCTATCAGATCGTCGAATCTGTTGCCACCGAAGAAGACCCGGTCACGGCGGCGTATGAGCGCACCCATCGCGCGCTAGCCGCTGTCCAATCCTGGCTGACCGAGCACGACACCGGCCTACTGGTGGTGGCCACCCGGGGTGCGGTGGCCCTGCCGCAAGAAGATGTCACCGATCTCGCCGGCGCTGCCGTGTGGGGCCTGGTTCGCTCGGCGCAGACCGAGAACCCCGGGCGACTAGTGCTAGTCGATTCCGATGCCCCGCTTGACGATACAGCCGTGACGGCGGCGTTGGCGACCGGTGAATCGCAGGTAGTGCTGCGTGGCGGGCAGGCCTACATTCCCCGAGTGCGCGGCAACCGCGGCGTAGACGGCATCCTGGAGCCACCGGCCGGGGGTCCGTGGCGGCTGGGCCTCAGCAGCGCGGGCACTTTCGAGAATCTGCGGCTCGAGCCGGTGCCCAATGCCGAAGCGCCCTTACAGCCCGGCTATGTGCGGGTCGCGCTGCGCGCCATCGCGGCCAACTTCCGCGACGTCATGATCTCGCTGGGCATGTTCACCCACGAAGCATTGATCGGCGGCGAGGGCGCCGGAGTTGTCGTCGAAGTCGGCCCCGGCGTAACCGAATTCGCGGTCGGTGACTCGGTGTACGGCTTCTTCCCTGACGGCAGTGGCACCCTGGTCCCCGGCGATGTCCGGCTGCTGCAGCCGATGCCGTCGGACTGGACCTACGCGGAAGCCGCCGCCATATCGGCGGTCTTCACCACCGCGTGGTTTGCATTCGTGCAGTTGGCCGACGCCAAGCCCGGCCAGCGGGTCCTTATCCACGCCGCCGCGGGTGGCGTCGGCATGGCCGCCACCCAGCTCGCCCGGCACCTTGGCCTGGAGGTGTTCGCGACGGCCAGCAAGGGCAAGTGGAACACCCTGCGTGCCATGGGGTTTGACGAAGACCACATCTCGGACTCGCGCAGCCTGGAGTTCGAGGACAAGTTCCACGACGTCACCAGCCGCACCGGCACGGCCGGGATGGACATCGTGCTGGACTCGCTGGCCGGCGAATTCGTAGACGCTTCACTGCGATTGGTCAAACCCGGCGGGATATTCCTGGAGATGGGCAAGACCGATATCCGCGACCCCGGCGCCATCGCCCAAAAATACCCGGGTGTGCGCTACCGCGCCTTCGACCTATTCGAGCCCGGCCGCCCGCGCATGCACCAGTACATGCTCGGCCTGGCCGAACTTTTCGACGCCGGCGTGCTGCGGCCGCTGCCGGTGACGACGTTCGACGTGCGCCGGGCACCGGCGGCGCTGCGTTACCTCAGTCAGGCACGCCACATCGGCAAGGTCGTTCTGATGCTGCCGGACGCCTGGGCGCAGGGCACCGTGCTGATCTCTGGCGGGACTGGGATGGCAGGTTCGGCGCTGGCCCGACACGTGGTGGCCGAACACGGCGCGCGGCATCTGCTGCTGCTCAGCCGGCGGGGTCCGGATGCGCCCGGAGCGGCTGAACTGCGAGCCGAACTGGAGGCCGCGGGCGCCCAGGTGCAGCTGGTGGCTTGCGATGCGTCGGACCGTCCCGCGCTGGCGAAGGTGATCGCCGATATTCCGCTGCAGTGGCCGCTGTCAGCGGTCGTCCACGCGGCCGGTGTCCTCGACGACGCGGTGGTGACCTCGTTGACCCCGGATCGGGTGGATCCGGTGCTGCGCGCCAAGGTCGACGCGGCCTGGAACCTGCACGAGCTGACCCGCGACCTGGATGTGTCTGCATTCCTGATGTTTTCGTCGATGGCCGGGTTAGTCGGCTCGTCTGGACAGGCGAATTACTCGGCAGCCAACTGCTTCCTCGATGCGCTAGCCGCACATCGGCGGGCGCGTGGATTGCCGGCGATGTCGCTGGGCTGGGGTTTATGGGATCAAGCCAGCGCCATGACCGGTGGACTCGACGACGCGGACCGGGCGCGACTGGGACGCGAAGGCGTGCTGGCCCTGTCTTCACAAGAGGCGCTCGAACTCTTCGACACGGCGCTGATCGTTAACGAGCCGTTCCTGGCGCCCGCGCGTATCGACCTGTCCGCGTTACGTGCCCACGCGGGATCGGTACCGCCGATGTTCCGCGAATTGGTGAACGCCCCGATGCGGCGGCAGGTAGACGACACGCTTGCCGCCGCCAAATCGAAATCGGCTCTCGCGCACCGACTGCACGGCCTGCCCGAACCCGAGCAGCACGCGATACTGCTTGACCTGTTGCGATCGCACATCGCTACCGTGTTGGGCAACGTCGCGCCGGAGGCCATCGACCCCGATAAAGCATTCCAAGAGTTGGGCTTCGACTCTCTGACCGCCGTCGAGATGCGAAACCGGCTCAAAACTGCTACCGGTCTGTCGCTTTCACCGACGTTGATCTTCGACTACCCCACGCCCAACGGCCTGGCCGCTTATATGCGGACCGAACTCGCCGGTGTGCCGCAGGAGATAGAGTCCGTACCCTCGGTGCGCGTCACCGGCGACGACCAGATCGCGATCGTAGGCATGGCATGCCGCTATCCGGGCGGTGTTGATTCTCCAGAAGGTCTGTGGGACATGCTGCTCCAGGGCCGCGATGTGCTCTCGGAGTTTCCTGCCGACCGCGGCTGGGACCTGGCTGGGCTGTACAACGAAGACCCCGACGTCGTCGGCACCTGCTATACCCGCACCGGTGGTTTCGTGGACGGCGTGGCAGACTTCGATCCCGCATTCTTCGGGATCACCCCTAGCGAGGCGCTGGCGATGGACCCCCAGCAGCGCATGTTCCTGGAGTTGTCCTGGGAAGCCCTCGAACGCGCGGGGATTGCGCCCGCAGCGCTGCGTGGCAGCGCGACCGGAGTTTTCGCCGGGGTGATGACGCAGGGGTACGGATTCTCCGCAGGGGATGCGGTGGAAGGGTTCCGGCTGACGGGGCAGTCGTGCAGTGTGACGTCGGGTCGGGTGGCTTACGTGCTGGGCTTGGAAGGTCCTGCGGTGTCGGTCGACACGGCGTGTTCGTCGTCGTTGGTGGCGTTGCATATGGCGGTGCAGTCACTGCGGTCGGGGGAGTGCGACCTGGCGCTGGCTGGCGGTGTCACCGTCAACGCCACACCGGACATCTTCGTCGAGTTCAGCCGCATGCGCGGCTTGTCGGCCGACGGGCGGTGCAAGGCTTTCGCCGGCGCGGCCGACGGCACCGGGTTCTCCGAGGGCGGCGGAATGCTGGTGGTGGAGCGACTTTCCGACGCGCAGCGGCTGGGTCACCCAGTATTGGCTGTGGTGCGGGGGTCGGCCATCAACCAGGACGGTGCGTCCAACGGTCTGACCGCGCCCAATGGACCGTCCCAGCAGCGGGTGGTGCGAGCGGCGCTGGCCAACGCCGGATTATCGGCAGCCGAGGTGGACGCGGTCGAGGGTCATGGCACCGGCACCACGCTCGGCGACCCGATCGAGGCCCAGGCGTTGCTGGCCACCTACGGTCAGGGTCGCACCCAACCGCTATGGCTGGGGTCGATCAAGTCGAACATGGGTCACACCCAGGCCGCGGCAGGTGTCGCCGGGGTGATCAAGATCGTGGAGGCAATGCGCCACGAAATGCTTCCGCGCACACTGCATGTGGACGCGCCCAGCCCGCACGTGGACTGGTCGGGCGGGTCGGTGGCGCTGCTGACTGACCCGCAGTCCTGGCCGGCGCAGGGACAGCCCCGCCGCGCCGGGGTGTCGTCGTTCGGGATCAGCGGGACCAACGCCCATGTGATCATCGAATCGGCGCCTGCGATCCCGCAGACCGAGCCCACCGCGACCAAGCCCGCGCAGTTGCCTTGGGTGATCTCGGCCAAGTCGGCGTCTGCGTTGGGTTCGCAGGCGAGACGTTTGGCCGAATATGTCCGCACGCGTGAGGATTTGGATCCCGCAGACGTCGCCTGGTCGTTGGCGTGCCGGTCGGCATTCGAGCATCGGGCGGTTGTGCTCGGCGCCGACCGGGACACGCTGCTGGCCGGGCTCGAGAGGCTGGCTGGTGAGGACCCGGCTAGCACTGTGATCCGCGGTACCGTCCAGCCTGGCGCCAAGACCGTTTTCGTCTTCCCCGGCCAAGGTGCCCAATTGCTCGGCATGGGAATGGGATTGCATGCCGCCTATCCGGTGTTCGCCGAGGCGTTCAACAGCGCGGTAGCCGAGTTGGACCGCCATCTGCTGCGCCCGCTCCGCGAGGTGATGTGGGGTCCCGAGCAAAACCTCTTGGACACCACCGAATTCGCGCAGCCGGCGTTGTTCGCCGTAGAAGTCGCGCTGTTCCGGTTGCTGGAATCCTGGGGTCTGCAGCCTGATTTCGTGATGGGTCATTCCGTCGGCGAATTGTCCGCGGCGCATGTCGCAGGTGTGCTGTCGTTGGAGAACGCGGCGGTCTTGGTGGCCGCGCGGGGCCGCTTCATGCAGCGCCTCGATTCCGGCGGCGCAATGGTCGCCGTGCAGGCTGCCGAGGCAGAGGTCCGGCCGCTGCTGACCGATGAGGTCAGCATCGCCGCCGTCAATGGGCCTGCCTCGGTGGTGATTTCAGGTGTCGACAGTTGCGTACTCGCGGTGGCTGATCAGTTGCGTGCCGAGGGTCGACGTGTGCACCGGCTCCCCGTGTCGCACGCCTTCCATTCCTCACTGATGGATCCGATGGTGGACGAGTTCGGTGCGGTTGCCGCGGCATTGCCCGTCGGGCACCCCACCATCCCCATCATTTCGAATCTGACCGGCCAACTCGCCGGAGACGATTTTGGGTCGGCGGCGTACTGGAAGGAACACGTGCGGGAAGCGGTGCGCTTCGCCGACAGTATCCGATTCGCCCACTCGGCCGGGGCAGTGAGATTCGTCGAGCTGGGCCCCAGCGGCGGTCTGACCGCCGTGATCGAGGAATCGCTGCCCGATGTTCCGGTGCTTTCGGCGACCTGCGCGCTGCGCAAAGACCGGCCCGAACCCGCCACTCTGACCGAAGCGGTGGCCCAGGCGTTCGCCGCCGGTGCGCAACTGGACTGGCGGGCGATGCTGGGACAGGGCAACATCGTCGACCTGCCGACCTATGCCTTCCAGCGACGCAGGTTCTGGCTCGCCAACGGCGCCCGCACCGTCGATGCCGCCGGCCTGGGTTTGACGGCCGGTGAGCACGCGCTGCTGGGTGCTGTGGTCGAGCTGCCGTCCTCGGGCGGGGTGGTGCTCACGGGCCGGCTCTCGGCGGTGGCGCAGAGCTGGTTGCGCGACCATGCGGTAGGCGGCGTCGTGATCTTCCCGGGTGCCGGATTCGTCGAGTTGGCGATCCGTGCCGGCGACGAGGTGGGCTGCTCGGTGGTCGATGAACTCACCCTGGCGGCGCCGCTTGTCGTGCCTGAAACGGGTTCGGTGGCAGTGCAAGTCGTCGTCGACGCCGCCGACGAGTCCGGTGTTCGTCCCGTCTCGGTGTTCTCCCGTGCGGACGCGGGTTCGGGCTGGCTGCTGCACGCCGAGGGCGCGGTGAGTTCCGCTGCCACCCAGCCCGGTGCCGACCTGTCGGCGTGGCCGCCTGTGGGTGCCCAACCGGTGGAGGTAGCAGGAACCTACGATCGGCTAGCCGAGCGCGGCTACGGCTACGGCCCGGCGTTCCAGGGCCTGACCGCCATGTGGCGCCGTGGCGATGAACTGTTTGCCGAGGTGACGTTGCCGCCGACGCCCGGGTTGTCGCCGAGCGGATTCGGCGTGCACCCGGTGGTGTTGGACGCGGCGTTGCATGCCCTTATCGTCGGCGGCGGAGCGGAGGGTGTGCTTGACAGCGGCGATGGCGTGCTCGTCCCGTTCGCCTGGCAAGGTGTGTCCCTGCACGCCGCGGGCGCTTCTGCAGTGCGAGCCCGCATCACACCGACCGGTCCGTCGTCGGTGTCGGTGGAATTGACCGACGCGCTGGGTCTGCCGGTGTTGTCGGTGGCCTCGATGATGGCTCGGCCGGTCACCGAGAAGCAGCTCAAAGCGGCGATAACAGGTTCCGGTGGCGACCGGCTCTTCGAGGTGAACTGGGCGCCGGCGCCTATGACAGGTGAGGCCGCCACGACCCCGCCGTATCAGGTCTTTGAGTCCGAGCAGGTCCCCGGCGACACCCTCGCCGGTGTGCACACCGCGACGCACCGGGCATTGTCGGCCGTGCAGTCCTGGTTGACCGCGCACGACTCGGGTGTGCTGCTGGTTGTCACGCGCGGTGCCATCGCGTTGTCCGGGGAGGACGTCACCGATCTGGCCGGTGCCGCGGTGTGGGGTTTGGTGCGGTCGGCGCAGACCGAGCACCCCGGCCGGATCGTGCTGGTGGACACCGATGTTCCGATTGCCGAAGAAGAGGCAGCTGCGGTGCTGGCGGTCGGCGAACCGCAAGTCGTGTTGCGCAACGGCACTACCCACATCGCGCGGGTGCACGCCAGCCGCGCGGTCCGTGGCCTGTTGTCACCGGCTGCCGACGGCGCCTGGCGACTGGATATGAGCGCCGCGGGCACATTCGAAAACCTGCGTGCTGAACCGATTCCCGGCCTGCAGGACCCGTTGGGGTCGCGACAAGTGCGCATCGCCACCAGGGCGATGGCCGCAAACTTCCGCGACGTGATGATCGCGCTGGGACTCTATCCCGACGAGAACGCGGCGATGGGCGTCGAGGCGTCCGGGAAGGTTATCGAAACATCCACCGATGCAACTCGTTTCATGATCGGAGACCGTGTCGCCGGCCTGTTCCCGGAAGGCACCGGAACCGTCGCCGTCACCGACGAGCGGCTGCTGATCAAGATCCCGGCGGGTTGGTCGGACGTCGACGCCGCAACCGCTCCGGTTGTTTTCGCGACCGCATACTACGCGCTGAAGGTCCTGGCCGACATCCAGCCGGGGCAGCGTCTGCTGGTGCACGCGGCTGCCGGCGGTGTGGGCATGGCCGCGGTGCAACTGGCCCGGCACTGGGGGGCGGAAGTCTTCGCCACCGCGAGCAGGGGTAAGTGGGACACCTTGCGCGCGATGGGCTTCGACGACGACCACATCGCCGACTCGCGCAGCGTTGAGTTCGAGGGCAAGTTCCGGATCGCCACGGACGGGGAGGGCGTGTCCGGGATGGATGTCGTGCTGGACTCGCTGTCCGGCGAATTTGTCGACGCCTCACTGCGACTGGTCGCACCGGGTGGGATCTTCCTGGAGATGGGCAAGACCGATATCCGGGACCCCGAGACGCTGGCCCGGCGCCACCCGGGTCTGCGCTACCGTGCCTTCGACCTTTTCGAGGCCGGTCCCGACCACATCCAGGGCATGCTTAGCGAACTGGCTGAAATGTTCGACGCCGGTGTGCTGCAACCGTTGCCGGTCACTACCTTCGATGTGCGGCGGGCGCCGGCGGCGCTGCGCTACCTCAGCCAGGCCCGTCACGTCGGCAAGGTCGTCATGACCATGGACACGCACCTGGACAGTGGCACGATCCTCATCACCGGAGGCACCGGGATGGCGGGTTCGGCACTGGCCCGGCATCTGGTGACCCGACACCGGGCACGGCATCTGCTGCTGCTGAGTCGCCGCGGACCCGAGGCCCCAGGCGCCGCTGAATTGGCCGCGGAGTTGACCGAGGCCGGCGCCGATGTGCGCGTGGTCGCCTGCGACGCGGCCGACCGGCACGCTCTGGCCAAGGTGATAGCCGATATTCCGGTGGCACATCCGTTGTCGGCCGTAATCCACGCGGCGGGAACACTCGACGACGCGGTGGTGACTTCGCTGACCCCGGAGCGAGTTGACGCGGCGCTACGGGCCAAGGTCGATGCGGCCTGGAACCTGCACGAGTTGACCCGCGAGATGAAACTGTCCGCGTTCGTGCTGTTTTCGTCGATCGCGGGTCTGGCGGGCGCCTCCGGGCAGGCGAACTATGCTGCGGGCAACTCGTTCCTGGACGCGCTGGCGGCCCACCGGCACTCACTCGGATTGCCGGCTGTCTCACTGGGCTGGGGGCTCTGGGACCAAACCAGCAGCATGACCGGCGGCCTGGGCAAAGCCGATCTGGCTCGGTTTGCCCGCGACGGCATCGTGGCCATGTCCTCGGACGAGGCGCTTGAATTGCTCGACACAGCACTGCTTGTCGACGAACCGTTCCTGCTGCCCGCCCATATCGACCTGGTTGCGCTACGTGCCAAGTTCGACGCGGGCACGTTACCGCCGATGTTCGTCGATCTGATCAATGCGCCGGCCCGACGTCAGGTGGATGAATCGCTGGCCGCCGCGAAGTCGAAATCCGCTCTGCTGCAACGCCTGGACGGCCTGCCCGAAGACGAGCAGCACGCCATCCTGCTGGACCTGGTGCGCTCTCACATCGCGACGGTGCTTGGCAGCGGGACACCCGAGTCCATTCCGCCGGACCGGGCCTTCCAGGAGCTGGGCTTCGACTCGTTGACCGCGGTCGAGATGCGTAACCGGCTCAAAGCCGCTACCGGACTGCCGCTGTCGCCGACGCTCATCTTCGACTATCCGAACTCTGCGGCGCTGGCCGGCTACTTCCACCAAGAGTTGATGGGCGCCGAACAGCAAGTGAGGCAACCGGTCGTGCCTGGCGAAGAGGAGCTGCGGCGCGTTGTGGCGTCCATTCCGGTGAAGCGGCTGCGTCAAGCCGGTGTGCTGGATCTGTTGCTGGCCTTGGCTAACGAAAGTGGTGAGCGAGACGGCGCCCAGGAGACGCCGGCCGAGTCTGTGAAAGATGTCGCTGACATGGACCTCGACGACCTGGTCAACGCGCTATCTATGGACGACGACGAATAGTGTTCGGCCAGTGAGGATCACCGTCACCGGGGCTGGCGGCGTGCTTGGCCGCGGTCTAGTAGCCAGGCTGATCGGCCAGGGCCACGAAGTCACCGGAATTTCCCGTCACCGGCCCGAAAGCTGGCCCAATACCGCGGATTTCATCAGCGGCGACATTCGGGACGTGGCAGCGGTCGGCCGAGCCCTCTCCGGCGCTGACGCCGTCGCGCATCTCGTGCCGGAACCGGCGGGTACCGCGAACGTCCTTCGGGCAATGACGGAGACCCGATGCTCACGCATCGTCTTCACGTCGTCGGCGCAGGTGTACGGAGCCGCGGACGGGCTGGTGGCCGAGAACGTCCCGCTACATCCGACGACCCATGAGGGTCGATTATCCGCTGACGTCGAGACGATACTTGCCGAATCCAGTGCGCAGTGGCTCGCGATCCGGCTGCCGCTGGTGCTTGGGCGCGGGGTCGACAACCGGTTGCGCGCGCAGCTGGCACTGCCGATTCTTCCGGTTGAGTCCGTTGATCGCTACATCCAGGTCGTCCACACCGACGATGTGCTACGGGTCCTGACCCGCGCCATCGTCGACAGCGAATCGCCAAGTGGTGCAACGAATGTAGCGGCATCAGGCACGGTGACATACCGACAGCTGGCCGCGGCGTTGGGCAGGCGTATCCTGCCGGCCCGGCCGAAATCCGTTGCGCTGATGCGCCGATCGGCACTGCGTGGCGCCACCCTGATTGACACCGCGCGGCTGCGTGATGAGTGGGGGTTCGCCCCCGCATGGACCGCACCTGAATGCCTCGAAGACTTCACGCTCGCGGTACGCGGCCGCGTCACGGTGGGTAGGCGTGTGTGGTCCGTGCCGTGGCGGCTGGCGCCGATCCAGGACCTGCCGGCCGTCGACAGCCCAGCCGAGGATGGTGTGGTGCCCGCGTTGGCCGGCCCACCGGGCGTCAACGGAGAATTCGACACCCCGGTCGACCCTCGGTTTCCGACTTTCCTGGCCACCAACCTGTCCGAGGCGCTACCGGGACCGTTCACCCCGTCGTCGGCATCGGTGACGGTGCGCGGCCTGCGGGCCGCCGGCGTCGCCATCGCGGAGCGGCTGCGGCCCGGCGGTGTGGTACAGCGGGAAATCGCCTTGCGTACCGTCGCGGTTTTCGCCCATCGGCTCTACGGCGCGATCACCTCAGCGCACTTCATGGCCGAAACCGTGCCGTTCGCCAAGCCGTCGGCGATTGTGCGCAACAGCGGATATTTCGGCCCGAGTATGGCTTCGCTTCCAGTCTTCGGCGCGCAGCGCCCGCTGGCGGAATCCGGCCGGTTCCGAAGGCAATTGCGCACGATCCGAAACATTGGTGTCTTCGGTGTCAACCTGGTGGGGCTCAGCGCGGCCTCGTCGCTGGACACCCGCGACTTCCTGTCCGACGTCGACCGGTTGGAACGTCTGGCCGGTGAAGATTTCAGAGAGTTGGACGACCACCGATTGCTCAGTCTGATCCTGCTGGCCCGCGACCACGTGGTACACGGCTGGGTGCTGGCTGGCGCGGGGTCGTTCATGCTGTGTGCCGCATTCAACGTCTTGCTGCGGGGCCTGGGCGGGCGGGACATTTCGACGCGGGCCGGACCGGACCTGGTCAGTGCGCGCTCGGTCGAGGCGGTCCAGCGGTTGGTGGCCGCTGCGCGACAGGACCCGACGGTGTTGCGGGTGCTCGCCGAACCCGGTGAACGCCTGGACAAGCTGGCTGTCGAGGCTCCGGTGTTCCATTCTGCGGTGCTGGCCGAACTCGCTTTGATGGGACACCGCGGACCGGCCGAGGTCGAGATGCTTTCGACGAGCTACTCCGACGACCCCGAGCTGCTGGTGCGAATGGTCACCAAAGCCCTGGATGCGCCGCCCCAAACCGAGCCGACTTTTGCGCCGATTCCGTTGTGGGCCAAGCCTGTTGCGCTGCTCGCGGTGCGGCAGTTGCGCGATCGGGAAGTGCGGCGCGACCGGATGGTGCGTGCGATTTGGGTGCTGCGGGCCCTGTTGCGCGAGTACGGGCGCCGACAGACCGAAGCGGGTGTGTTCCAATCCGTCGACGACGTCTTCTATCTGTTGGTCGACGAACTCGACGCCTTGCCGCCCAACGTCTCTGAGCTGGTAACCAGACGCCGCGCCGAGCAGCGTCGTTTGGTGCGCATCGTTCCACCCACGGTATTCAACGGGACCTGGCAGCCGACGAGGACCTCGACGCAGGCGTTGGGCGGCGGGGACATGCTGCGCGGTGTCGGAGTGTGCGGCGGACGGGTTCGCGGCCGGGTGCGGATCGTGCGTCCGGAAACCATCGATGACCTGCAACCGGGTGAGGTCCTGGTCGCCGAGGTCACCGATGTCGGCTACACCGCCGCATTCTGCTATGCCGCCGCGGTGGTCACCGAACTCGGCGGCCCGATGTCGCACGCGGCGCTGGTTGCCCGCGAGTTCGGCTTCCCCTGTGTCGTCGACGTGCAGGACGCTACCCGCGCGTTACGGCAGGGTGCACTGGTCGAAGTCGACGGTGCGACGGGCGAAATACGGGTGCTGGCACCCTGACCGGGCTACTCTGTGCTGCACGTTCACCCGGAGGTGCCCCATGCTCGTGATGCCCGAGGCAATCGCCGCCGCTGCAGAGCAATTCGGCAGCATCGGCTCAGCGGTCAACGCCGCCAACATATTTGCGGCCGTTCCGACCACGCAGATCATGACCGCCGCGGCTGACGAAGTGTCGGTGGCGATTGCCGCGGTGTTCGGCCGGCATGCACTGGAGTATCAATTGCTGAGCGCGCAGGCAGAGGCGTTCCACGCCGAATTCACGCGGGCGCTGGCCGCGGCCGCCAATACCTACAACCTCACCGAGGCCGCGAGCGCTGCTGCGCTGCCGGCGCCGTTGAACCAACTGCTCAACCTCGTTAACGCACCCTTCCAGCTCATCCTGGGCCGACCGTTGATCGGCAACGGCGCCGATGGCGCGGCGGGAACCGGAGCTGACGGCGGCGCCGGGGGCCTGCTATTCGGCAACGGCGGTGCGGGCGGTTCCGGCGGTGGCGCCCACCCGGCCGGCGGTCGCGGCGGAGCCGCAGGGTTATTCGGCAACGGTGGCGCTGGTGGCGCAGGGTCCGCCGGTGCGGTGGGTGGCTCCGGCGGTAACGGCGGCTGGCTGTTCGGCAACGGCGGAATCGGCGGTGTCGGAGGCGATGCCCCCGCCGGCATCGGCGGCCTCGGCGGCGCCGGTGGCCAAGCAATCCTGATTGGGGCCGGCGGTTCCGGCGGCGCGGGCGGCCTGGGCGCCGGGGCCGGTGGCAATGGCGGAGCCGGCGGTTGGGGTGGACTGCTGGCCGGAAACGGCGGTGCCGGGGGCGCTGGCGGGCAGGCGACCGCGGCCGGTTCACCTCTCACCGGGGGTGGTGTCGGCGGAGCCGGCGGAAACGCCTGGTTGATCGGCGACGGCGGTTCCGGCGGACACGGTGGCGTGGCCTCGGCTACCTCAGCCACAGGCGGTCTCGGTGGTTTCGGTGGAAGCGGCGGCGATGGCGGGCTGCTGTTCGGCAACGGTGGCATGGGCGGCGGTGGCGGAGCCAGCGGCGCCGGCGGTGTCGGCGGGGCCGGGGGGATGGGCGGTAGCGCCAGGTTCATCGGCGTCGGAGGAACCGGAGGTAGTGGCGGACTCGGCGCGGGCCACTTCAGCGAGGACGGCGGAGTCGGTGGCAACGGCGGGGCTGGGGGCTTCTTGTTGGGCAACGGCGGCGCTGGCGGGGTGGGCGGCGACGCGCTGACCCAGGCAACCGGTTCCGGCGGCAATGGCGGTGCCGGGGGTGCCGCAGGTGCCGCCTGGCTGTTCGGCGATGGTGGCGTTGGCGGAGCCGGGGGCGCCGGGGCGGCGGCCACCGGCGCCGGTGACGCGGGTGGAGCCGGGGCGCCGGGCGGCCGCGGCGGGTCGGGCGGCTACCTGTTCGGCAATGGCGGCGGCGGTGGTCGCGGTGGTGCGGGTGGGTCGGCGGCCTCGGGTGCCGGGGGAGCGGGCGGGGCAGGTGGTGCCGGTGGGTCGACCACCCTGGTTGGTGATGGTGGCGACGGCGGAGCCGGGGCGGCCGGTGGGACGGGCACGTTGGCCGGCGCCGGTGGTGCGGGCGGCGATGGGGGTGCCGGGGGCCTGCTGTTCGGCAGCGACGGCACAACCGGCGCGGCGGGCTGAGCCGAAGTCTTCACAGCGGCCAGCTGTTGGGCTCCGACGCGTACCAGAAGGCTGGTGCCGGCGGGAGCGGCCGCCGCTCGTCGTTCGATATCGCATCCAGGATGAGTGCCACGTAGCGCCGCCAGCCGTCGCTGGCGGGTTCCATGGTGGACAGCACCGAGTACAGCATCGCGATCAGCCGGGGCAGATCGTCGGCAACGAGATCGGCCCGGACCCGGCCGGCGCGCTGGCCACGGTGCACGAGGTCGCGCAGCGCCTCGTCCAGCGCGTCGGACACATCGGGGGTCAACGAGCCGGCCCGGTGCGCGGCAGCCAGCAGATTGCGTTCCCGCGCGCCGAGCCCGATCGCCGCGTCGATCAGCTGGGTCAGCCCATGTAGGGGGTCGGCGCTGGTGCGCGCCTCCTCCATGACGGGGGTGAGATCCTCGGCGATGCTTTGGTCCAGCGCGGCGCGGACCAATTCGCCTTTGGCGGGAAACCTGCGGTACAGGGTTCGCTCGCCAACTCCCGCGCGTTGGGCTATCGCCTCGATCGGGGCGTCTGGCCCGATCTCGTGATACACAGCGCGGGCGGCACGCAGAATCCGTTCCACATTGCGGGCCGCGTCGGCCCGCAACGGTCGGTCTGCCACTGCCGTCATGGAAACAGCCTAACTGACAGTTGACTGTCAATAAGGTCCGGTCCTAGGCTCATACAACTGGCAGCCAGGCTGACACTTAGTTGGAAAGACCTTTCATGTCAACAATTTCCGATGTTCGCCCCGACGCGGACCTTCCGATCATCCCCGCCCCGCGCGCCGCCCATTGCCCGCTGGCGCCACCGGCGGAATTCGCCGACTGGCGACGACAGCCGGGACTGCGAAAAGTTACGTATCACGGTCAGCCGGCCTGGGCGGTGAGTCGCTACGACGACATCCGGGCAGCCCTGGTTGATCCGCGGCTGTCCGCCGACACCATTCCCGATGTCTTCAAACCGGACAGTGCCGAGAACACGCCGGTGATGTTCGCCCGCGTCGACGATCCCGAGCACCATCGGTTGCGGCGCATGCTAACCGGCAACTTCACCTTCCGACGGTGCGAGGCGATGCGGCCACAGATCCAGGACATGGTCGATCACTACCTCGACGAGATGATTGGCGACGGTCCTGGGGCCGACCTGGTCCGCGACTTCGCATTGCCCGTGCCCTCGATGGTGATCGCGTTGCTGCTCGGCGTACCCCCGGAAGATCTTGGGCTCTTTCAGCATCACACTTCGGTGGGGTTGGACAACAAGTCGACCGACGAGGAACGTGCGCAGGCATTCGGGGTGATGTATGCCTATATTCAGGAATTGGTGCGCCGCAAGGAAAGCGATCCGGGCGACGATCTGATCAGTAGGCAGGTGACCGACTATGTGGCGACGGGTCAACTCAACCGCGAGACCGTAGCCATGACCAGCGTGATCATGATGCAGGCTGGGCACGAGACCACCGCAAACATGATCTCGCTCGGAACCGTTGCGCTGCTGGACCATCCCGACGTATTCCAGCTACTCGGTCGGACCGACGACAGCGCGGTTATCGCCAACGTGGTCGAGGAGCTGATGCGCTACCTGAGCATCGTGCACAGCCAGGTCGACCGGGTGGCCACCGAAGACTTCACCCTCGGCGGTCAGCAGATCCGCGCCGGGGACGCGGTGGTGATGAACCTGCCCGCCGGCAACTGGGACACCGAGTTCGTCGAACGTCCTGAGGTTTTTGATGTCACGCGAAACACCCGCGGCCACTTGGCTTTCGGCTACGGTGTACACCAATGCATCGGCCAGAACCTGGCCCGAGTGGAGATGCAGGTCGCCTTCGCCACTCTGGCGCGGCGGTTGCCCGGACTTAGATTGGCTGTGCCGCCGGATGGGCTGCTGTTCAAGCAGTCTGACATCTACGGCATGAAAGAACTGCCGGTCAGCTGGTGACCCTGCGCTTCGACGACCAGGTCGCCGTGATCACCGGCGCAGGCGGCGGCTTGGGCGAACAGTACGCCCTGCTGCTGGCATCTCGCGGCGCGCGGGTCGTGGTCAACGACATTGGCGGATCGGTGACCGGCGCCGGCTCCGACGCCGAGGCCGCCGCGTCCGTCGTCGACAAGATCCGCCGACACGGCGGCCAGGCTGTCGCCGACACCCACAGCGTCACGAGTCCCGAGGGCGGGCAGGCGATCATCGACACGGCGCGCCGCACATGGGGCCGGATCGACATCGTGGTCAACAATGCCGGAATCGTCGGCGACGCACCCTTCGCGGACATGACCGCCGACCGCTTCGAACCGCTGCTCGACGTGCATCTGCGGGGTGCCTTCCACGTGACCCGTCCGGCGTGGAAAGCCATGTGCGAGCGGCAATACGGCCGCGTGGTCAACACCTGCTCGGCTGCCGGAATCCTGGGCGCGGAGAACATGAGCAACTACGGCGCCGCCAAGACCGGCTTGATCGGCCTGACCCGGGTGCTGGCCGCCGAAGGGGCCGCGCACAACATCAAGGTCAACGCCATCGCCCCCGTCGCAGCCACCAGGATGCTGATCCATTCCATCGACGACGCCGGCCAACAGGACGACCCGACTGCCCAAGCCATTTTGGAAGACCTTGCGGCGCAGTACCTCCGCAAGCTCGACCCGGCGTTGGTGGCGCCGGTGGTGGCCTTCCTGGCCCACCCGGACTGTCCGGTTACGGGTGAGATCTACACCGCCGGCGCTGGCCACGTGTCCCGGTTCTTCGTCGGCAGGACAAGGGGCTTTCGCAGCCCCACGTTGTCGCTCGAGCAGGTGCGAGATCATCTCACCGAGATCCGCGACCAAACCGCCTACACGGTGCCGAGCGGACCCGCAGACGAGATGGCCGAGCTTTTCGCCGCGATCACGGACAATTGAAGGCCAAGCCCACACCGTCGGGAGGCGGCACCGACCGCAGGCACCCGAACGGCTCGACCCCCGCGGCGCTGAACCGGGCCGCGGACTGGTGTGCGTAGTTCACGCAGAACAGGCCGGCTTGGTCTGCGCGACAGCGGAAGTCGCCAAACACCAAGGAGTCCCCATTAGCCAATTCTGCGCCGGTGCCGGCCAGGAACGGGCCCGGGTCGGCGCGGACCGACCCAACCTGCAGATTGCTGCCGTCGAAGTCGACCCAGCCGCCCTTCCACTCGCCGTAGGCGGTGTCCGGTCGCGGCGGGGGACTGGCCAGTTCGACCAGGCAGGACAGCAGACCGGCGGTGTGCGTGGTATCAGTCGTGCATCTCGTTTTGCTGGCGGCTGCATTGAACGCGATGTCGGCGCCGAGCTTGTAGCGGCCGGTGTCAACCGGATGAGCAGCTTCGATCCAGGCGATGACAGTACCGATCGGCGCTCCGGCGGCCGGCACGCCCGATGGAGTCAAAGGTTTGCTGCTCGACGGGCCGGCCGCGGACGTGGAAGGCGCCCGACCGGAGCTGGTCTGCGGCTGCCCGGCGCCCCCGACGGTGTGTGAGCAGGCGACGACCAGCATCGGGATGGCGACCAGCGCGGCGATCCGCATCCAGTCAGGCTAACCGCCACGCAGCCGATTCGGGCGCTGCGCGCGCGGTGTGTGCGACCGGTCCGCTACCTTCGACTCATGCATGAGCGCACTGTCCGCGCCCGTACAACCACCGGCACCGTCGAAGGCTTCACCCGAGACGGCGTGCACCGCTGGCGATCCATCCCGTATGCCAGGCCGCCAGTCGGCCCGTTGCGTTACCGCGCCCCGCAGCCGGCGCAGCCCTGGTCCGGGGTGCGGCACTGCCACGGATTCACCAACTGCGCGCCGCAGCAGCGCCGCTACACCATGCTCGGTGTCGGCAGGTACCAGCCCATGAGCGAGGATTGCCTGACCCTCAACGTCGTCGCTCCCGAAAAAGGAGGCGACGAACCGCTACCGGTCATGGTGTTCATCCATGGCGGCGGCTACATCCTGGGCAGTTCGGCCACCCCGCTTTACGACGGCGCCGCCCTGGCCCGCCGCGGTTGTGTTTATGTGTCGGTGAACTATCGGCTGGGCGCGTTGGGTTGCCTGGACCTGTCTTCGCTGTCCACTCCGGACATCACCATCGACAGCAACCTCTACCTGCGTGACCTGGTGCTGGCGTTGCGCTGGGTCAAGGCCAACATTGCCAGCTTCGGCGGCGACCCGGACAACGTGACAATCTTCGGGGAGAGCGCCGGCGCACACATAACGGCCACATTGCTGGCCGTGCCGGCCGCAGGCGGGCTGTTCCACCAGGCCATCGCCGAGAGTCCGGCGGCCGGCATGACGCGTTCCCAAGAGGTCGCCACCGAGTTCGCCACCCGCTTCGCTCACCTGCTCGGAGCCCGGCGCCAAGACGCGGCCGCCGTGTTGATGCGGGCTTCGGCGGACCAACTCGTCGACACTCAACACCGGCTCCTCGAGCAGGGCATGCAGCAACGGCTGGGCGCTTTTCCGATTGGGCCGGTATTCGGCGACGACATGGTGCCCATCGACCCGGTGGAGGCAATGCGGTGCGGTCAGTCGCACCGAGTGCCCTTGATCGTCGGCACCAATGCCGAGGAGGGGCGGCTGTTCACCCGCTTCCTCGGCATGCTCCCTACCAACGAGAAAATGGTCGAAGAGTTGCTCGCCAATGTGGAACCGACGGCCCGCGAACGTATTACGGCTGCATACCCGGACTACCCCAAACGGTCGGCGTGCATCCAGCTGGGCGGGGACTTCGCGTTCTGCACGGCCGCCTGGCAGATCGCCGAAGCGCACGGTCAGCATGCCCCCACCTACCTGTACCGCTACGACTACGCTCCGCGCACCCTGCAGTGGTCCGGTTTCGGAGCGACCCACGCGATGGAGCTGTTAGCGGTTTTCGACGTCTACCGCACCCGGCTCGGAGCGCTGCTCACCGCGGCGGCCGATCGCCGCCCCGCACTGCGGGTCAGCAACGAGATACAACGCCGGTGGCGGTTGTTCAGCCGCACCGGAGTGCCCGGCGACGACTGGCCCATGCATTCGCACCCCGAACGCGCCGTGCTGGTGTTCGATCGGAAGACCCGCGTCGAGTTCGACCCGCACCAACACCGCAGGCTGGCCTGGGACGGCTTCTGCCTGGCGCAGTGAGCTGGCACGCTGTCGGTCATGGCATCTGAAACCGGCGAAGGCACCGACCGCGCCATCGAGCGGCCCGCCGACTTGACCGCCGAATGGCTCACCGCGACGCTGGGTGCCGGCGCCGTCGCCGAACTCACCACGGAGCGCATCGGCACCGGCCAAATGAGCGAGTGCTACCGGATCGGGCTTACGTACTCGGCTGGATCCGGTCCCGCGTCTGTGGTGCTCAAGGTCGCCGCCAGCGACCCGGTAAGTCGCCAGACCGGGCTGACGCTGGGCCTCTACGAGCGTGAGGTCCGGTTCTACCAGGACATCGCGCCCCGGCTCGGCGGTGCGGTCGCACCCTGCTACCACGCCGCCATCGACACCTCCAGCGGTGTGTTCGACCTGCTGCTGGCCGACGCCTGGCCGGCCACCGTTGGCGACGAAATCACCGGCGCGACAACCGAACAGGCCACACTGGCGGTCAGCGAACTGGGCCACCTGCATGGTCCGCTGCTGGGCGAGGGCGCACTGGCGAACTTGCCCTGGCTCAACCGGGACACCCCGGTCAACCAGGCCATGATCTCGGCGCTGTACGCCGATTTCGTCAACCGCTACGGCGACCAGATCGCGCCCGAACACCGGGATGTGTGCGAGCGGCTGGTGGACGCGTTCGACGGCTATCAGGCCCAGGAAGCCGCCCGCGGCGGGCCCCACGGCCTGATGCACGGCGACTTTCGCTTGGACAACCTGCTTTTCGGCGATCCGGGTGCGGACCGGAAACTCACCGTGGTCGATTGGCAGACCGTGTCCTGGGGTCCGGCGTTCGCCGACCTGGCCTACTTCCTGGGTTGTGCGGTGCCAAGTGAGCAGCGTCGCGCTACTTACGACGCGTTGCTTCGGGCGTACCACGAGGCGCTCGGACCGGCGACTCCGGTCACCCTCGACGAGGTTCGGGAGGGCGTACGCCGGCAGAGCTTCTTCGGCGTGATGATGGCGATCGTCTCCTCAATGTTGGTGGAGCGCACCCAACGTGGCGACCAGCTGTTCATGACGATGCTGCAGCGGCATTGTGCCCATGTGCTGGACACCGACGCGCTGGCGACGCTGCCGGCCGCGGCAGTACCCGAGCCGCTGCGGCCTGCCGCCGACGACGAGTCCGCGCACACCGCCACCGACGAAGCGCTGTGGAGCGAGAGCTGGTATGCCGATTTCGTCGATGCCGCGGCGGGAGTGAGCGGCTGGTTCCGCCTGGGTCGGATCTCCAACGAGCAGACGGCGTTGATCCATGCAGTGGTGTGTGGGCCCAGTCTGGCGACTGTTGCCCTCGACTGCAAAGTGCCGCTGCCACATGATCCCTGGACGGTGGACGCCGATGGCATCCAACTCGCCCATCACGCTGGCGAGCCGCTGCAGACTTACCGCTTGGACCTGCGCGGGCAAGGTCAGGCGTTCTCGGACCCGTCGGCATTGCTGCGCGGTGAGCCGGGGGAGCCAGTCGCGGTCGCGATGAATCTCGTCTGGTCCAGTGACGGAACCCCCTACAAGTACCGGCTGACCACCCGGTACGAAATCCCGTGCACGGTCTCGGGCACCGTCACCGTCGAGCAGTCCAGCTACCACCTCGATTCGGTGCCCGGCCAGCGCGACCACTCGTGGGGGGTGCGCGACTGGTGGAGTATGGACTGGATGTGGTGCGCATTGCATCTCGACGACGGGACCCACCTGCACGGTCTGAGCCTGCAGATCCCCAACACCCCGCCGATCAGTATCGGATACACCCAGGACGCTGCGGGAGACATCACCGAACTGACCAGGGTGAATATCCGTAAAGTGTTCAACGGCAATGGATTACCTGAGGACACCACGCTGGAGCTGGCGCCCGGCGGGATGACTGCTGAGGTCACCGTGCGAGCGCACGCCCCGGTCCGGTTGGTTGCGGTCGACGGTCGGGCTAGTCAGTTTCCGCGTGCCTGGGTCGACGTCGCCACTACCGACGGCCGCACTGGAGTGGGATGGATGGAATGGAATCGCAGCCAGTCGTTGTGATGGGTGTCTCCGGATCCGGCAAGTCGACCGTCGGCATCGCGCTCGCCCGGCGGTTGGGGCTCCCGTTCCTGGACGCCGATACCCTGCACTCACCGGAGAATGTCACGAAGATGTCCGCGGGTGAACCACTGGGCGACGACGACCGTTTCCCCTGGCTGCAGCGGGTCGGTCAGTGGCTGGCCACGCATCGGGGCGTCGTGAGCTGCTCGGCGCTCCAGCGCCGATACCGGGATCAACTTCGCGACCACAACCCGTCCGTGCGATTCCTGCACCTGAGCGCCTCACCTGGCGTGATCGCAGCGCGATTGGCTGTCAGGCGGCATCACTTCATGCCGAAGACCCTGATGCAGTCACAGTTCGACGCGCTGCAGCCGTTGGGCACCGACGAGCCCGGAATTCGCGTCAACGTCGACGGACTCGACGTGCACGCGATAGTCGACAACTACCTGGCTAGCGCTTCCACCGCTTGCGGCGGCTGCTGAGCTCGTCATCGAGACGGTCCCGGGCCGTCTCGGCGAATTCGTTTCCCCTGGCCACCGCCGTATCCGCCAGGCGGGCGCCGCGGTGCCGCGCGGTCTCGGCGAGTTCTGCGCCCCGCTCGAGTGCGGTGTCGGCCAGCTTCTCGCCGCGGTGCCGCGCGGTCTCGGCGAGTTCCGCACCCCGCTCGAGCGCAGTGTCGGCCAGCTTCTCGCCACGTTTGCGGGCCTTCTTGGCATACGGTGCGCTCTTCTCGACGGCCGTGCTGGCTAGTTCTTCGCTACGCTTGCGCGCCTTCTTCGCGTACGGCGCGGTTTTCTCGGCGGCGGTGCTGGCCAATTCACGGCCCCGCTCGAGTGCTGCTTCGGCATAGGGGGCGCTGCGTTCGGCGGCGGTGCTGGCCAGCTCGCGGCTGCGCTCGGCACCGACCTGCAAACCGTGCACGATCTTCTCGCCGAACTCCGAATCCGAACCCGACACTCGCTCGGAGAGCCGCTCAGCGGCCCGTCGGCCTCGCCAACCCAGCGACGGTTTGCCCGCGGTATCGGCCGAAGCAATGATCAGGCCGCCGAGCAGACTTACGTCACCCAAGAACGCCCGCCGCTTTTCGGCCTTGCGCTCCGGGTCCGGTTCGGCCCAAAACATATGTGAGCCAAGGTTGCCCGGGATCACGGTCAGAGCCAGGGCCGCCGAGGCCAGCCGGGGCAGGCGGCCAGCGGCCAGCAGCACCCCGCCGCCGATCTGAACGGCCGCGTTGATCTGGGCGAACCTCTCGGCGTCGGCGGGGATGTTGCCGCTCACCGAATCGGGCAGCGCCTGCAGCCCGTCGACGGTCGGTTGTGCGGCTTGAGCTGCGGGTTTGGGGTTGAGCAGCGCCTCCACTCCCTGGCCGATGAAGACAGCTGACAACATGGGTCGAGCGATTCTGCGGATCAACATGCGCGCTGTGTTCCCCGGCCGGACCGCCCACAAACCCGTCGGCGATAGGGTATAAAGCGTGCGGGCGTTGATCATCGTCGACATGCAGAACGACTTCTGCGAGGGCGGTCCGGTGCCGGTCACGGGCGCGCACATGTTGGCGCGGACGATCAACGATTATCTAGCCAGTCAAACGGGTTACGCCCATATTGTCGCCACCAAAGACTTCCACATCGACCCGGGCGAACACTTTTCCGACCACCCCGACTTCGCCACGTCCTGGCCACCGCACTGTCGTGCCGGCACCCTGGGAGCCGGCTTCGAACCCGGCCTCGACACCGCCGCCATTGAGGCCGTCTTCCGAAAAGGTGCCTACTCCGCGGGTTACAGCGGTTTCGAGGGTGTAGACGACCAGGGGAACCCGCTGCTGCAGTGGCTGCGTCAGCGCGACATCGACGCGGTCGACGTGGTTGGCGTCGCGATCGAGCACTGCGTCCGGCACACCGCAATAGACGCAGCCCGGGCGGGCCTCGGCACCCGGGTGCTGCTGGATCTGACAGCCGGTGTGACGGTAGCGTCGACCGAGCGCGCGCTATCCGAGATGCGCACCGCCCGTGTCGAATTGATCGGAAACCAGCTATGACCACAACAAACCGGGACGAGCTGCTTGCCGTGGTGGAACGCTCGCCGCAAGCGGTCGCCCTGCACGATCGCGACGCCTGGGTCAAAGTTTTCACCGCCGACGGACGGGTCGAGGACCCGGTGGGGTCGAGCCCCCACATCGGGCACGACCAGATATACCGCTTCTACGACACCTTCATCGGTCCGCGCGGCATCAGATTTCACCGCGACCTCGATATCGTCAGGGGCCAGTCCGTCCTGCGTGATCTCGAACTCGAGGTGGCGATGGGAACTCCGGTGACGATGTACATTCCGGCGTTCTTGCGCTACGACCTGCGGGGGTCAAACGGCGATTGGCAGGTCGAGCGGCTGCGGGCCTATTGGGAGTTACCGGCAATGATGCTGCAGTTCCTCAAGACCGGAACGCGGGCGCTGACACCGGGTTTAGCACTTGCCAAGGGGCTGTTGGGCAATCAGGGCCCCCGCGGCACGGTCGGTTTCATGACCGGATTCCGACGCGCCGGCACCCGGCACAAGAAGCTGGCGGAAGGCTTCCTGCGTGCGGTCCGCGCTGGCGACACCGCCGCCGTCCTACGGGCGTTGTCGCCTGGCGCCCCAGTCACTCTCGGTGACGATGACCCGCTCGATGCGGGCGAGCTGATCGAGCAGATCCGGGGAACGCGTTGGACCAAGCTGATTGGAGCGGGATCCACGGTCGTGGCGTCGGTCTCCTCCGATCATGGCCGCGGAATCCTGTTCGCCGATGTGCCCCGCCGCGGGCATCAGATCAACGCAATTCGTTATTTTCCAGCCTGATTCAGTACAAGATCAGTAGCGCCAGCGACACGGCCGACAGCAATAAGTAGGCGCCGGGAAATGCGATGTTGGACAACACACCCGCCCGGATATGCGTGACGACCGCGCCGACGAAGAACAACACCAACCCGGCTGCGGCCGCGATGCCGATTGGCCGCAGCCAGAGCAGTCCTATCACCAAGCCGGCGGCTCCAGCGAGTTTTAGGGCAGCCAAGGTTGGCAGCAATGACCTGGACACATTCACCCGTGCTGAATTGGCAAGCACGAACTGCGCCGGGATCAGGTCGGCCACCGCAATCGCAGCGGTGATGACCGCGGTGGCGAGGATGACGATTCGGTAGGTGGTGTATATGGTCATGGTGCCGGTCTCCTTCGAGGTGGTCTCTGGTGGACTGCCGATGGACGTGTCGTCTCTCTGACGAAGCCCGCTGGAAAAAGGTGACCCATGGACTCCCTTGAGGAACTCGCGACACGATTCGAAGCCGATCGACGGCACCTGAAGTCGGTGGCGTTCAACCTGCTCGGTTCGCTGGCTGAGGCCGAGGATGTGGTGCAGTCTGCGTGGTTGAAGGCCAGCAGCGCGGACTATCGTTCGGTCGACAACCTCACCGGGTGGTTCACCACAATCACCGCCCGCGAGGCCGTCGACCAGTTGCGCGCGCGTCGTCGCCGTGCCGAGCGCCCGTTGGACGGATCCGGCGAGCTGGATCGGCTTGTCGCCGCGGCTGACGACGAAGTCGTGCTGGCGGACTCGGTCAGCCGTGCGCTGCTGGTGGTCCTCGACCGCCTGTCGCCGGCCCAGCGCGTTGCCTTCGTCCTGCACGACGTGTTCGGTGTCCCGTTTGAGGCGATTGGCGAAGCGCTGGGCAGGTCTGCTTCGGCGGCAAAGAAACTCGCCAGTCGGGCCAGGGTGCAGCTGCACCCGGCTCCGGCCACGCGGAGTCCGCGCTCGTCAGCCCACACCCGGTTGGTGGAAGCTTTCTTGGCGGCGTCCCGCGGGGGTGACATCCAGACGTTGCTGAACCTGCTGGCCCCCGATGTGGTGCGCACCGTCGATCCTGCCCTGGTCCCCGCCGGCGTTGCGCTCGAAATACGGGGTGCCAAGGCGGTCGCGACCGAGACTCGCCGGTTCGCGCACCGGGCCCGGGCCGGCGTGGTGGTGCTCGTCGACGGTGTCCCGGGTATCGTGATCGCTCCCGCTAATCGCCTGGAAGCGTTGTTGCAGTTACGGTTTGACGCCGACGATCGCATCGAGGCCATCGACATCACCGCTGACGGTGAGCGCCTCCGCCGGGCCTCGCTTATGTTGCCGCAATGAGTGCGCTGGTATCGCAGCGATACCACAGCCGGATCCGCTATGAAGGACATCACAACCCGCCGATCAAGTGGGCCGGCGGGCCGGGACCGGGAGCAACATGTTCGGCGAGCCGTTCGGACGACGCGGCCTGATGAAGGCAGCCGGCGCGGTCGCGGTGACCGCACTGGCGCCATGGACCGCAGGATGTGCTTCCGACGACGACGCGCTGACCTTCTTCTTCGCTGCCAACCCCGACGAAATTCGTCCCCGAATGCGGGTTGTCAACGAATTTCAGCGCCGGCACCCCGACATCAAGGTGCGGGCACTGTTGTCGGGACCCGGCGTGATGCAACAGTTGTCGACATTCTGCGCCGGCGGCAGATGCCCCGACGTGTTGATGACCTGGGAGCTGAGCTACGCCGAACTGGCCGACCGCGGCGTCCTGCTGGACCTCAACACCTTGCTGCGCCGCGACCCGGCTTTCGCCGCGCAGCTGAAGTCGGACAGCCTCGACTCGTTGTACGACACGTTCAGCTACCCTGCCGGTCCAAATGGCGGTCAATACGCTTTTCCGGAGCAGTGGTCGGGCAATTTCCTGTACTACAACAAGGAGATGTTCGCCGCCGCCGGCGTCAGTCCACCGCCGCGCACCTGGCACCAGACGTGGGGGTTCAACGAATTCTTGGACGCGGCGCAGGCACTGACCCGGCGGGATTCCACCGGGCGGGTGACCCAGTGGGGGTTCGTCAACGCGTGGGTGTCGTTCTATGCCGCCGGTCTGTTCGCGATGAACAACGGTGTGCCGTGGTCACAGCCGCTGAAGGATCCGACCCACCTGAACTTCGACGACGATACCTTCGTCGACGCCGTCCAGTTCTACGCCGACCTGATCAACAAACACCGGGTCTCGCCAAGCGCCTCCGACCAGCAGTCGATGTCGAACGCCGACCTGTTCTCTGCGGGCCGGGCGGCAATGGCCCTTGCCGGACATTGGCGTTACCCAACCTTCGACCGGGCCCCCGGCCTGGACTTCGACGTGGCGCCGCTACCGGTGGGACCACTTGTGGGCGACGCCCACTCGAATATCGGCGTCACCGGCCTCGCCATCGCGGCGACGAGCCAACGCCGGGAACAGGCTTGGGAATTCGTCAAGTTCGCATCCGGCCCGGCTGGGCAGGCGCTGATCGCCGAATCCGGGTTGTTCGTTCCGGTGCTGAATTCGGCGATCCACTCCGGCGGATTTGCCGACGCACACCGCCGCATCGGTAACCTTGCCGTCCTCACCGACGGGCCGTCCGTTTCGGCGGGCCTGCCGATCACGCCGGCCTGGGAGAAGATCGTGGCGCTGATGGACCGCAACTTGGGACCCGTGTTGCGGGGTTCGCGGCCGGCGAGTTCCCTGACTGGCCTGTCCCGCGCCGTCGACGAGGTGCTGCGCAACCCATGACCGCCATCCACTCGCCGCGCGACTCCGCGGGTCCGGCGAAGCCGACTCCGGCCAAGCCGACTGTGTCGCGCCGACGGGCGTGGGCCGGTAGGCTCTTCGTCGCACCGAATCTGGCCGCGGTAATCGTGTTCATGCTGTTCCCCCTCGGCTTCTCGCTGTACATGAGCGTGCAGCGGTGGGACATGTTCACTCCGGCCAAATTCGTCGGACTAGCTAACTTCCGTAACCTGTTCACCTCCGATCCGTTGTTCGTGATCGCCATGCGCAACACTGTCATCTACACCATGGGCACCGTGGCGCCCACCGTGGTGATCAGCCTTGTGGTCGCCGGTCTCCTGAATCGGAAGATCAAGGGCATCGGCTTCTTTCGGACCGTCGTCTTCCTGCCGCTGGCCATCTCCTCGGTGGTGATGGCGGTGGTGTGGCAGTTCGTCTTCAACACCGACAACGGCTTGCTAAACATCATGCTCGGCTGGATTGGCATCAGCCCGATACCGTGGCTGGTCGAACCCCACTGGGCGATGGTCTCCCTGTGTCTGGTCAGCGTGTGGCGCGCCGTCCCATTCGCCACTGTGATCCTGCTCGCGGCGATGCAGGGCATTCCGGAGACGATCTATGAGGCCGCGAAAATCGATGGTGCGGGCGAGGTTCGGCAGTTCGTGTCCATCACGGTGCCGCTGATCCGCGGCGCGATGTCGTTCGTCGTGGTCATCTCGGTCATCCACGCGTTCCAGTCTTTCGACCTCGTCTACGTGCTCAATGGGCCCAACGGTGGCCCCGAGGCCGGGACCTATGTACTCGGCATCATGCTCTTCCAGCACGCATTCTCGTTCCTGGAGTTCGGTTACGCCTCCGCACTGGCGTGGGTGGTCTTCGCCATCCTGCTGGTGTTGACAGTGGTGCAGCTGCGGATCTCCCGTCGACACACCTGGGAGGCTACTCGTGGTTTGGGTTGAACGGCCCTTGCTGCGCAACGGCATTCGTGCCGCCGTCCTGTATGCGGCGCTGCTCTTCATCGCCTGGTGTGCGCTATCGCCGATCCTGTGGGCGCTGTCGGGATCGTTGAAGAATGATGCGGAGATCAGCGAACCGAAACTGGTTCCTTCCAGCCCGAATTGGTCCAACTACACCGAGGTGTTCGGGCTCATGCCGTTCTGGCGGATGTTTTTCAACACCGTCCTGTACGCGGGCTGTGTCACCGCCGGGCAGGTATTTTTCTGCTCGCTGGCCGGATATGCCTTTGCGCGACTAAATTTTCGAGGCCGCGACGCCTTGTTCGTACTTTATCTCGGCACGCTGATGGTGCCGCTGACGGTGACGGTGATCCCGCAGTTCATCCTGATGCGGGCTGTAGGCTGGGTCGACACACCGTGGGCGATGATCGTGCCGGGACTGTTCGGCAGCGCGTTCGGCACTTTTTTGATGCGGCAGTTCTTCCGCACACTGCCCAGCGATCTGGAGGAGGCAGCGATTCTCGACGGTTGCTCACCGTGGCAGATATATTGGCGCATCCTGCTTCCGCATGCTCGGCCCGCCGTAATGGTGCTGGCGGTGCTCACCTGGGTCAGTGTGTGGAACGATTTTCTCTGGCCGCTATTGATGATTCAGCGCAATAGCCTGGCGACGCTGACCCTTGGCCTGGTTCGGTTGCGAGGCGAGTACGTTGCACGCTGGCCTGTGCTGATGGCGACCTCGATGCTTATTCTGCTGCCCCTGTTGGTCGTCTATGCGTTCGCTCAACGCTCATTTGTGCGTGGTATCGCGATGACCGGCCTGGGCGGATAGGGCGATGGCTTCGGTGACTTTTGAGCAGGCGACAAGCTGCTACCCGGGCGCGGACCGACCGGCATTGGATCGGCTGGATCTCGATGTGGGCGATGGCGAATTCGTCGTCCTGGTGGGGCCGTCCGGGTGTGGCAAGACGACGTCGCTGCGCATGGTCGCCGGGTTGGAAGCCCTGGACTCCGGCAGCATCAGGATTGGTGAGCGCGACGTCACCAACGTCGACCCAAAACACCGCGACGTCGCCATGGTGTTTCAGAACTACGCGCTGTACCCGCACATGACGGTGGCGCAGAACATGGGCTTCGCATTGAAGGTGGCCAATATCGCGAAGCCCGAGATCCGGGAGCGGGTATTGGCTGCAGCGAAAATGCTCGACCTCGAAGGTTATCTGGATCGCAAGCCCAAAGACCTCTCCGGCGGGCAGCGGCAGCGGGTGGCGATGGGCCGCGCGATCGTGCGCCGCCCGCAGGTCTTCTTGATGGACGAGCCGCTGTCCAACCTGGATGCCAAGCTGCGGGTGCAGACCCGCAACCAGATCGCCGCGCTGCAGCGCCAACTCGGTACGACCACGGTGTACGTCACCCACGATCAAGTCGAGGCGATGACGATGGGGGACCGGGTGGCCGTGCTGTGCGACGGAGTGCTGCAGCAGTGTGCGTCGCCGCGGGAGCTGTACCGCAACCCTGGCAATGTGTTCGTCGCCGGCTTCATCGGTTCGCCGGCGATGAACCTGTTCACGCTACCCATCGTCGATTCCGTCGTGTCCCTGGGAGGCTGGGCGATTCCGCTGCCGCGCGAGGTGACCGACTGTGCGTCGCAGGTCGTCGTCGGCATTCGTCCGGAACACTTCGAGCTGGGCAGCGTCGGCGTCGAGATGGAGGTCGACGTGGTGGAGGAACTGGGTGCCGACGCGTACCTCTACGGACGAATCACCGGTTCGGACAAGGTGATCGGCAAACCGATAATTGCGCGCGCCGACGGCCACGACCCGCCCGGCAAGGGCAGCCGGGTGCGTCTGCACGCGCAACCCGGGCGTCTGCACTTCTTCGGCGCCGACGGTCTCCGCATGCGTTGACCACCCGCGTCGACCCGACCTACCGCGCCGATCCGGGCTTCGTAGGCGACGGTGAATCACACGTCGCCCGCACGGCGTGTCCCGTCGTGAAAATCACGCTCGGCAAGAACGATGGCCCGGTGATGGATCGCTATGGAACCGACGTGCTGGCCGGCGCGGGACGACGCAAACCCCGCTCGGTCGAGCACCCCGTCGAAATCGGCATGGTCATTGAGGACGCGCAAACTGGCTACGTCGGCGCCGTCGTCCGCGTCGAACACGGGTGCGTCGACCTCGAAGACCGCCGCGGCAGGACCCGCAACTTCCCATTGGGGCCCGGATTCCTGTTGGAGGGCCAACCGGTGATCCTGACCGCACCGCGCCGCGCGGCGCCCGCCTCGCCCGCACGCACCGCGTCCGGGTCGGTGGCGGTGTCCGGGCAACGCGCGCGCGTAGCCCGCGCCAGCCGGATCTACGTGGAAGGCCGACACGACGCCGAACTCGTCGCCCAGGTCTGGGGCGAGGACCTCAAGATCGAGGGAGTAGTGGTCGAATACCTGGGCGGCGTCGACGACCTGGCCGGCATCGTCGAGCAGTTCCGGCCCGGTCCGGGATGCCGGCTCGGAGTCCTTGTCGACCACCTGGTGTCGGGGTCGAAGGAGTCTCGCATCGCTGATGCGGTCCGATCAGGACCCGGCGGCGCTCACACGCTGGTGGTTGGCCACCCATACGTCGATATCTGGCAGGCCGTCAAGCCCGATCGGCTTGGCCTTAAGGCGTGGCCGACGGTGCCGCGACACATCGAATGGAAACACGGTGTCTGCCAGGCGCTCGGCTGGCCGCACGCCACCCAGGCCGACATCGCCCGCGCCTGGCAGCGCATCCGATCCAGGGTCCGCGACTGGAACGATCTCGAGCCCGCGTTGATCGGCCGAGTCGAAGAGCTCATCGACTTCGTGACCGCCCCATAGCCGGGCGGCGTCGCCACGCTTCGTGTGGCCCAGATCACCGTCACATTTCCGGCTGCCTACGGCACTAACTCGGTGAACGATTCGCCCGGAGAAGTCGGAGGAAGACTATGACCAACGCGCTTGTCATCGATGCCGAGGGTCTCGACCGCCTGTCGTGTAACGCCAAGGCCGACCCGAACACGGGCAAAAAGACCCTCAAAGCCAGGACGGTGTGTGAGTCCGGCTTCCGCAATATGACCTACGTGCGCAATCTGGCGCCGATGCTGGTCGGCGAGCCGCCCGCGCTGCTCGGAGACGACTCGGCCCCGAACCCGTCGGAGGCATGCCTGGCGGCTCTCGGCTCATGCATCTCGGTCGGTCTATTGGCCAACGCGACGCACCGTGGCGTAACGCTGACCAAGATTGAGGTCGAGATGGAGGGTGACATCGACATCTCCGCGGTTTGGGGCGTCGGAGACACCCCCGACGGCAAGGTGCTCGGTTTCACCGCGGTCCGCTGCACCGTGCGGCTGTCCGGAGACGCTGACGACGCGATCTTGCAAGAGATCCACGACAATGCCATCGCTTGGTCGCCAGTGGTCAATACATTCAGGCGGCCCGTAACTGTCGACTCAGCACTTTCCATCGGCTAGGCAGGCAAGGTGACCACTACTGTCGATGTCGCCGCCGAACTGGTCGAGCCAGGGATTCTGGCCGACATTCGCGCGCACGCCGGGTCGTTGGACCGGGGCGAGCACACCACTCGGCGCAGTTTCGCGCGACTGGGCGGCGCCGGCCTGCTGGGTCTGGGGGCGCCCGGCAACGCCGAGGGCAGGCTGCCCCAGATGGCCGAGGTGATCCGGCAGCTCTCGGCCGAATGTATGAGCACCGGTTTCTCGGTCTGGGCCAACCGGATGACAGTGGAGTATTTACATACGGCGGCAACACCATTCAGTGCCACCGCGGTGAGTCCGTTGTTGGCCGGCGAGTCGCTGGGTGTCACCGGTATGGCAGCGGCGTTCAAGGAGTTGGCCGGCTGCGGCAGGCTGGAGCTCACCGCGGACCAGGCGCCGGGCGGTTACCGGGTCAGTGGTCCTATCCGGTGGGCATCCAACTTGTACGACGACTCCCTGCTGGTTACCGCGGTGCGCACCGACCGCGGCGAAAAGTTGATTGTTGCGCTGCCGTTGAGCACGCCCGGGGTGGCGGTAGGGGAGCATTTCAAGCTGCTGGCCATGGACAGCACGGCGTCGTCGTACCTGAACCTGACCGATGCGTACGTCCCCGAACAGCAGGTGCTGACGCACGACTTTGCTGGGTTCCTGGGCGCGGTGCGGCCCACCTTCCTGGTACTGCAATCGGCGATGTGCCTGGGGCTTGCCAAAACGACTGTGGCCCAAGCCAAGCTGAGCCTGTCCGGAGTGAACGAAATCTTCGCCGACGAGGTCGACTTGGTTGCCGAAAAACTAGCCTCGGCGGAGTCGACACTGGCCGAGTTCGCCGGTGCTGTCGGCGGACCGCGGGCGCCGAGCAAGAAGGAACTGCTCGCGTTGCGCCTCGCTGCAGCCAAGATTGCAAGTGCTAGTGCGGATCTGGAGATTCGGACGGCGGGCGGCAAGGGGTATGCCAGCAAGACCCCCGCCAGCCGTCGTTACCGCGAGGCCGCGTTCATCCCCGTCCAGTCGCCATCCGAAGCCCAACTGCGCTGGGAACTGAGTGGGTGTCCCTGAGCGGCCGTGCAGGTTGATCGTGACTCCCGCGGCGACTCCGTCCGGGCGGCTGGATCTCGATCGCCTTGTCGGTGGGGTTCCGTTGGCCGTCTTGGTGCGCGACTACCACCGACCGATGGTGAATTTCGCGTGCACGATGGTGAGTTCACCTGCGGTGGCGGAGGAAGCCGTGCAGGAAGCGTGGGTGCAGGTGCTGAAGTCCTCGGCGAACTTCGAGGGACGTTCGTCCGTGGCGACCTGGCTGTTCGGCATCGTCAAGCACACCGCCTCGCGGCACCGTCGCCGCGAAGCCCGGATTCGCGAGCACGAGGTCCTGGACGCCGAGGAATCTGATCCACTTTCGCACCGGATGCACCCCGCCGGGCATCCTGACGCCGGCCACTGGAGTGTGCCGCCATCGCGGCGATTTCTACCCGAGGATCAGACCGTCCAACGCGAACTGGTCGGATACGTGCGGGCCGCCCTGAACACGCTGCCGGTGCGACAACGGCAGCTGATCATCCTGCGCGACCTTGTCGGCACGTCGTCTGAGGAGGCGGCCGAGGTCCTGGAATTGTCCGCCGAGGCGCAGCGCGCCCTGTTGTATCGCGCCCGAGGCAACCTCCGCAACGAATTGGAAAAGCGGTACCAACCATGACCGTGTACGACAACACCGTCCCGGCGATCGACTGCGTGGAGTTCGTCCGGCTCGTGGACGACCTCGTGGATTCCGATCCGCAGCACTGGGGCGCGATCGTGGCCAGGCATCTAGAGGAATGCCCGCCGTGCCTGGTCTATCTGCAGCAGATGCTCGACCTCAAGGTCCTGCTCAACCACGTCTTCGACGGGCAGAAACTCAGCGACGCACACATCTCGGGCGTGCTCGACACGATCAACACCATGCGGGACGGCAAGGCGGACGGATGATGCGGCTGCGAATGTTTTGCTGGGTCGAAAACAATTGTGTTACAAGGGAAATGGCTGCAGTAGGGTAATTGAGGCCAAAAGGCCCTGCCCGATCGCACCGGGTGTCTCGTAGTATCAGTCTCGTGGTGAGACACGGGATCCTGGTGGCGATCGACGGTTCGGCGGAATCCGACGCGGCCGTGGTCTGGGGGGCCCGCGAGGCCGCAATGCGGCACGGACGCCTGACTTTGATGCACGCGGTCGCCCCGGTCGTCGTGGGCTGGCCGGTGGGTCAGCTCTACCCGGAAATGCCGGAGTGGCAGAAGGACAACGCCGACCACGTCGTCGCGCACGCCCGCCACACGGTGTCCGAGAGCGGTGCCGCACCGGCTGAGGTTCACGTCGAGATGCCGTATGCCAATGCCGTTCCTGCTCTGATCGAGGCTTCCAAACAGGCCGACATGGTGGTGGTCGGCAGTCAGGGGATGGGTGCGCTGGGCCGCATGTTGCTGGGATCGGTCAGCTCTGCGTTGATTCAGCATGCGCACTGCCCGGTCGCGGTGATTCGGGGAGGTGAGGGCGCGGTCGTTCCCGATGCCGACGCGCCCGTGCTGGTAGGTATCGACGGGTCACCGGCATCGGAGGCCGCGACGGCTTTGGCGTTCGAGGAGGCTTCGCGCAGAGGCGTCGGGCTGGTCGCTCTGCACGCTTGGAGTGACGTCGGAGTATTTCCGGCGTTGGGCATGGACTGGCACGACCGGGAGAACGAGGGGCAAGAAGTGCTGGCTGAGCGCCTGGCAGGTTTGCAGGAGCAATACCCGGACGTCCAAGTGCAGCGATCGCTGGTCTGCGACACCCCGGCGAAGTGGCTACTGGAAGCGGCCGAGCGGGCACAGCTTGTCGTGGTGGGCAGTCGCGGCCGGGGCGGATTCCCCGGCTTGCTGCTGGGTTCGGTCAGCTCTGCGGTGGTTCATTCGGCACAGATCCCGGTGATCGTGGCGGGCTCGTAGGTTCGGGTCTTTGGTCCTCACCATCAGTGGCCTTTCGACCGGCGCGGTGCTGACCAGCGCTGAATATCGTGACACTATGACTTGATCGCCAAGGAATGTCTGGACGTCGCGATGCCGACCACTCTCACGTAACCGAAGGGACGACGAAATGACCTCAGCGGCAACCGGAGTCGACAAAAAGTACGGCGTCGTTGTGGCTGCGGACGGCTCTCCCGCGGCCAAAGCCGCCATAGTCTGGGCCGCCCGGGACGCGGTGCTGCGAAACATCGGTCTGACAGTGGTCCACGTCGTCAATACTGATGTGGCCACGTGGCCGCCGATGCCCTATCCGGACACCTGGGCGGCATGGCAGGAAGACGGCGGACGCAAGATCCTCGACGAGGCCGTCCAGGTCGCCAAGGAGGCTGTCCCGGACGGCGAGCTCACCATCAAGAGCGAGTTGGTGTTCGCGCCCCCGGTGTCCACCATGCTCGAAATATCAAAGAATGCCGAGATTTTGGTGGTAGGTTCGTCGGGCCGGGGTGCGGTGGCTCGGCTGCTGCTCGGCTCGGTGAGCTCCAGCGTGGTGCGTCACGCGCACTGCCCGGTCGCCGTCATCCACGACGAAGACCCCTTGATGCCAAATCCACAGGGCGCCCCGGTGTTGGTCGGTATCGACGGATCACCCGCGTCGGAGGCCGCTACCGCGATCGCCTTCGACCAGGCGTCGCGCCGCGGCGTCGAGTTGATCGCATTGCACGCGTGGAGTGACCGCGAGGTGGTCGAGTTGCCCGGCTTGGACTGGTCGAAGGTCAAGGCCGAGGCCGAGATCAGCCTCGCCGAACGGCTCGCCGGCTGGCAGGAGCGCTACCCGGACGTAACCGTATGTCGCGTAGTTGTGTGCGACCGTCCGGCGCGTCAGCTCATCGCGCGGTCGGAGTCAGCTCAACTGGTAGTTGTGGGTAGCCACGGGCGGGGCGCGTTGGCCGGCGCCGTGTTGGGTTCGGTGAGCAATGCTGTAGTGCACTCGGCGCGGATGCCGGTGATCGTCGCGCGGGGATGATCTCGGGTTGAGATGCGATCGAGTGGGAAATCACTGTCGCATGGCTGAATTCAGAGTTATCGATCCACACGGCGAAGTCGTCGCGACCAAAGACATTGAAAGCGCCGACGACGCCCATGCCTGGTTCGTCGACTCAGTTGCGGACAATTCCGAGCTGGGATGGCGGCTGGAAGTAAACCACGATGGCGAGTGGTCGTTCTTTGACGACACCGAGGGAGCTTCGGAGTGAGGTCAGCCTCGCCCTAACGAGGTCATGCTGGGCCGCTCTCGGTATGGGCGACGGTCGCGGGAATGGTTACCGCCGCGGCCGTCGCCCATACCCCTCGGTTGATCAAGCGTCTATGACTTGGCGCTTCACCTCCTTCTCGTCGACGGCGTGATGACCGTTGCTGCGGCCTACGGCAATCTTGCGCGGCTTGGCCTTCTCAGCCACTGGGATGCGTAGGCGCAGCACGCCTTCGTCGTAGCTGGCTTCGATCTTTTCGGTGTCGAGGTTTTCGCCGAGGACGAGCTGGCGGCTGAATACCCCGCGGGGGCGCTCGGAGGCGAGCATTTCACGGTTGGGGTCGACGCCTCGACGTTCGGCGCGCACGGTAACGACGTTGCGTTCGATGTCGATGTCCAGCGAGTCGGCGTCGATTCCGGGAAGGTCGAACTCGACCACGAATTCTTCGCCTTCACGCCATGCGTCCATTGGCATCACTGCTGGTCGGGCCGCTGTCCCCAGGGCCTGCTGGGCGAAGCGGTCCAGTTCGCGGAACGGGTCGGTGCGCATCAGCATGGCAGTCTCCTCTTACTCCAATCTGCAATCCAGTTGTGGCATTTATCTGTTGCTCACAGCATAGATTTTATATAGCACTCTCGATAGGTGAAGGCAAGTGTGGTAAATAGGTTTTGTGTAAGAGCAGCCAAGGGGGTACTAGATGGCCGAACGTTCTGACGACAGCGGAGCCCCGGCACCAGACCATGGCGTGTACGGGATATCCGTTGCGGCAGAACTATCGGGCGTCGCGGTGCAGTCGCTGCGCCTATATGAGCGCCACGGATTGCTGACCCCCGCACGCAGTGACGGCGGGACGCGCCGCTACAGCGCAGCCGACCTGGCGCGCCTGCAGCGCATCAGCGCACTGATCGACGCCGGGGTCAATCTGGCTGGAATCGCGCGCATCCTGAGCTTGGAGGATGACAACGCCGAACTGTCGGCCGCCAACACCGATTTACGATCGGCTAACCGCTCGTTACGCGTTGCCGCCAAGAACGGGCGACGTGCTGCAACGCAGTCAACGGACCCCGACGACACCTGAGAGCGGTGTGCCCGGCACTCGCCTATGGCGAAATAATCCGCACTCCAATGTGTTTCGATTCAAGCCACTACCCGGAAGCGGTGGACGGCCGGGTCGGCAGGATCGGGAAGGGTCATACCTGCTGACACCCCGGAGCGCAGATAATCAATGATTGCCTCGTTGAGGAGCTCGCCGGGGACGACGGCAGGAATGCCGGGCGGGTACGGGGTGATTTGCTCAGCGGCGACCCGGCCGGCGGCCTTCTCGGCCGGAACCATCTCGGTGGGGCCAAAGAAGGCATCCCGGGGTAGCTGCACGGTCTGAAGTTGCAGCTCGGTGGGCGACGGCAGCTGGATCGCCGGTGGCCGCTCAAAGTCGCTGGCCGCCGCACGCCACTGGGTCATCGCGGTCACGAGTCGGTCGGCGGTCTGCTTGTCATCGGCGAATGACATGGTGGCCAAAATGCGGCGATGGTCGCTGAGCCCCAGGTCTATTCGGCAGTTTTCCCGCAGCCAGTCCGACGCTTGGTATCCGGTGGTTCCCGTTGCGGAGATGTCCATCAACACCTGGGTGATGTCGAGGTCACGAGATGCTTCTTCGCCAAGCAGCTCGTCGTGCAGGACGACCACGTCCGGTATCTCGGCGAGCCGGGCGCGCAACTCGCTGACCAAGGCCAGTTCTGTGGCGAGCAGCTCGCGGCCTCGCTCGACCATCTGCCGTCGCCAACCATCAAGTGCCGCATACACCATCACGTTCGGACTGGTCGTCATCAGCAGGTCCGCGCAGGACGACAGCCGGTCGGGATCCACTAAGTCGCCTTGCAGATGGAAAACCGATCCCTGCTCAAAACCCGCACCCATCTTGTGCACGCTGACCACGCAGATATCCGCTCCCGCATCCATCGCCCAGGTCGGCAGGTCCTCATGAAATGGCAGATGCGCGCCCCAGGCCTCGTCGACGATCAACGGCTTGTTTCGTTGATGGCAGGCCTCGGCGATCCCCGCGATGTCTGCGCAGGTGCCGTACGGACTGGGACTGACTATCAGCGCTCCGGCGGCGTCCGGGTACTGCTCCCAGGCTTGTCTCACCTGCTCTGGTGAAGGTGGATGAGAGAAGTGCCGCTCACTGTCCCATCGGGGCGTGATCCATCGTGGTTCGACGCCGGAGAAGATCAACCCCGCCACGATCGATTTGTGGCTATCGCGAGCCACGAGCAAGCCGCCGTCTGAACCCCCAGCCACGGCCAGCATCGCCGCTTTCACCGACAGCGAGCTGCCGCAGGTAGAGAAGAATGCGGCATCGGCGCCGACCGCGTCGGCCATCAATTCCTCTGCCCGCGCGAGATACTTCCCTCGCGACAGCCGGTCGTCGAGGCCCCCCGTGGCCAAGATGTCGTCGCGGAATGGTTCTCTGCCCAAAACCGCCAGCACGCGGGCGTCAGCTCCTGCACCCTGGCGGTGACCGGGCGGGCTGAAACCGTAGCGGTCGCTTTCGTGGTAATCGAGCAGAGCATCCAGCAATGGCGCTTGCGACTGGTCCATGGGCACTCGACTACCCGCGTTTACCGCACGATATGCCGGGTATTTGCCGAGCTATGGTCGACCAGTCGCGGGTTTCGCTGCACGCCGTCGGATTGGTGTGCAGCCTCAAACCCAGCCCTGCTCCCTCCAGTAGCGCGTTGATCGCCGAGCACGTCGTAGCCGACCTCGGCAGCGCCGGCGCGCAGTCGGAATTGCTGCGCTGCGTCGACTACAACATTCTGCCGGGTGTGGAGGCCGACATGGGTCCCGGCGACGAGTGGCCGGAGATCCGCGAAAAGTTACTGGAGGCAGACATTGTGTTGCTCAGCACCCCGGTCTGGCTCGGCCATCCGGCCAGCGTGACCCAACGGGTGCTGGAGCGCCTCGACGCCGAACTGTCCAACACAGATGACCAGGGCACACCGGCGATGGTCGGCAAGGTCGCGATCGTGAGTGTGGTCGGCAATGAGGACGGGGCACACAAAGTGGTCGCCGACGTGTTCCAGGCCCTCAACGACATCGGATTCAGCATTCCCGCGCAGGGCTGTACCTACTGGAACGGCGCGGCGATGGAGAGCACTGACTACAACGACCTCGACGAGGTGCCCGCACCGGTAGCGTCGGCGACCGCCGCCGCGGCGCGCAACGCCGCCCACCTTGCACGAACGCTGAAAGAGCGGAAATACCCACCGTATTCCGATGATTCGCAAAGCTGAGGTGGCCACATGCCGAAGACAACCAAGAGCGGTGCCGCGAAGAAAGATGAACTGCCGGGCACGCTGAAGCGTTCCAGCGCAAAGGCGCAACGCACCTTCGCCAAGGCTCACGACGCCGCCGCCGAGCAGTACGGCAGCGAGGAGCGCGCACACCGCGTCGCCTTCGCCGCTGTCAAGCACAGCTACGAAAAGGTCGGCGACCATTGGGAAGCCAAAGACGAGAAAGGCCCGTCAGACAAGCGTGCCGAACGTGGCGGGCTGAACAATCCCGTTCCGTCGGCCGAGGGCGTCGACGCCAACGCCAGCAAGAAGCACTTGCAAGATGTGGCCCGCCGCCTCGACGTCCGCGGTCGGTCTACCATGACCAAAGCCGAACTCGTCGAAGCCATCAAGAAGCAAAATCGGCGTGCCCAAAAACGATGAGATCAAAGACGCCCGGGGCGCGGAGCGCTACCTGCCGCCGCGTCGCGATCTAACATCGTTGCGAAGGGCGGCGAGCCGTTGCCGTGGTTGCGCACTTCACCAGGAGGCCAGTCAAACGGTCTTCGGACGCGGGAAGATCGGCGTCCCGCTGCTGTTGGTGGGCGAGCAGCCCGGAGATCGGGAGATGAGGAGGGACAGCCTTTCGTCGGTCCGGCTGGACGGCTGCTTCAGCGCGCACTAGCCGACGCCGACGTCGAGACCTCGCTGACCTACCAGACCAATGCGGTCAAGCACTTCAAATTCAAGCGCGTCGGCAAGCGACGAATCCACCAAAGGCCGGGCCGCACTGAAGTGGTCGCCTGTCGGCCATGGTTGATCGCTGAAATCGAGGCGGTGCGACCACATGTCGTGCTGTGCCTGGGAGCCGCCGCGGCACAGTCCCTGCTGGGCAGCACTTTTCGGGTTACTGCTCATCGCGGTGAAGTATTGCAGGCGCCCGCTACGCTCGGACTGCAACTTCAGCCTGACCCGGTGGTGATGGCGACCGTACATCCGTCAGCTCTCCTGCGCGACCGAAGTGAGCGCCGGCAAGCGAATTATCAGTCCTTCGTCGATGACCTGCGGCGAGCGTCGGCCGAGAGCCGCCGGATGTTTCAGGGCGCACATCATGGGTAGCCGAACCGAATGAGTCTGGGCAACGACCAATCGACGGAGATAGTCAGCGAAAGCGCGACCCAGCCGTCAGACGAGCGTGGGCGAGTTCGACGCGGTGTGGTCAATTGGGTGCTGGCATTGCTGACCATTCCTGCGGCGGCGCTCATCATGATTTTCGCCGTCGGGGCGGCAATGAGTATGGCCGCCTGTAGCGCCGCCCAATGCCCAAACACCGGCCCTGGCGGGCTGTTATATGGCGTGCTGCTCTACGGTGCGCCGGTGGTGGCGGGTATCACGATAATTGCCTCGTTTTTCACCGCCTTCCGACGTCGTGGCTTCGTGGTCCCGCTAGCGGGTTTGGCTTTGCTGCTCATCGACTTTGCGGCGATCGCGATTGTGTTCTGACCACCTTGTCCAGCAAGAACTTTCGGTCCGCAGTCTTGTTCGACATCGACGGCACGCTGGTCGACTCCAACTATCTGCACATCGATGCATGGCAGCGTGCCTTCGCCGAAGTCGGGATCGGAGTCGAGGCATGGCGAATCCACCGTAGTATCGGGATGGACGGTTCCACGCTCGTCAAGACATTGTCTGACAATGCGCCAGAGCAAACGCAGAAGCGCCTCAAAGATCTGCATTCCCAGCACTATCATGAGGTCGCGGAGTTGTTGGAGCCGTTGCCGGGTGCACGCCAATTGCTACAGCGGGTGGCCGAGATGGGCTTGGGCGTGGTTCTGGCGACCTCAGCACCGGAAGACGAATTGGCGTTGCTGCGCAAGGTTCTCGATCGCGACCGCCTGGTGGCCGCAGTCACGTCATCGGCCGACGTCGATACCGCCAAGCCGCAGCCAGACATCATTCAGGTCGCCCTAGCGCGGGCCGGTGTGACTGCCGAACGGGCGGTCTTCGTCGGCGACGCAATTTGGGATGCCGAAGCATGTGTGCGCGCAGATGTCGCGTGCATTGGGGTTCTCAGCGGCGGTGTGTCGCGCGGGGAACTGAAAGAGGCTGGCGCTGTGCAAGTATTCGAGAACGCTGTCGACTTGCTCAAGCACATCGACGACACCCCGATCGCACGTCTATCGCACGTCTAGAGCGGCGAAAAAATAACCGGCAGCAGGCGAATGGGCCCAATCCTTCGGGATTGGGCCCATTGTCGCGTCTGATTACTGATTGGCCTTTTGACGCTGCTCGGCTGCCTCGGCACCACCGCGAGCGGCTTCTGCCTCAGCTTCCTTCTTGGCGGCATCGCGCTGCGCGTCGGCCTTGTCCTGCTGGGCCTGGCCCTCGCGCTTGACGTCGTCACGGCCGGTCACGGCGCCGATGACTTCCTTCGCCTTGCCTTTGACGCCTTCGACGACGCCCTCGATGCCTTCCTGGGGGCCGCTCTTCTCGGCCATGGGTTCCTCCTGCATGCTTGCTCGCTTACATGGCGACTTCACGCTGCTGCTCTTGCTTGATTGCGCTCAGCCAACAGGGGCCGGACCGCGCGCGTTCTGCTACACGCCTGATCCATTTCCCCCCGCGACAACAGGGTTTCCGAAGGGCAGGACACTCAAACCTGTGGGCTGTGTCACCGCGAGCGATGGTGTGGCCTGAACTCTTGCGCCTTGATTTTGACGCCCTCCCGTATGACGCCTAAAGCGTCCTCGTCGCCTCGAAGGACGGCGCTGGCGGCATTCTTCATCTGCTCGAAGGTTGCGTGTGGCGGCACGGGCGGAATGTCGGCGTCGCAATGCACGTCCAGCACCGTCGGCCGGTCAGCTTGTAGTGCGCGTTCCCAGGCCGGTGCAATCAGGTCGGGGTCGGTGAGGGTGGCGTGACCCAAGCCCAGCGTGCCGGCGAACCCGGCATAGTCGACGTCGGGAAGTGTTTGCGATTGCGGGAACTTCGGTGCTCCACCCATGGCCCGCATCTCCCAGGTCACCTGGTTGAGGTCATTGTTGTGCAGCACCGCGACGACCAGCCGCGGGTCGGCCCACTGCCGCCAGTAGTGCGCGATCGTGATCAGCTCGGCCAACCCATTCATCTGCATCGCGCCGTCACCGGCGAAGGCGATGATCGGCCGGTCGGATTGCGCGAACTTCGCGCCAATGGCGTACGGGACCGCGCACCCCATAGTCGCCAGAGTGCCCGACAGCGACCCGCGAATGTTGCCGCGGAATTTCAGTTGCCTCGCATACCAATTGGCCGCCGAGCCCGAGTCCGCGGTAACGATAGCGTTGTCGGGTAGCCGCGGCGAAAGTTCGGCAAACAGCCGCATGGGGTTGATCGGATCGGCGGACACGTCGGCCTCCATCGCCATGGTTTCCCACCACCGCACCACATTGCGTTCGATCGTGTCGCGCCATGACCGGTCGGATTTGCGTTGCAGCAGTGGTAATAACGCGCGCACGGATGTGGCGGCGTCGCCCACCAGATTCACCTCATTCGGATAACGCATCCCGATCAGATTGGGATCGATGTCGATCTGCACACCGCGAGCATTGCCGTAGGGCGGCAAGAATTGTGAGTAGGGGAAGCTGGACCCAATCGTCAGTAGGGTGTCGCAGTCACGCATCATCTCGTAGCTGGGTCGCGTCCCGAGCAATCCAATCGACCCTGTGACCCAAGGCAATTCATCGGACAGCACATCCTTGCCCAGTAGCGCTTTGGCAACCCCGGCTCCCAGCGCGTCGGCGAGTTCGGTAACCTCCGCTCTAGCACCGCGTGCGCCGCTACCGACCAATATGGCGACCCGTTCGCCGGCATTGAGCACCTCGGCGGCCTGGCGCAAGCCGTCGGGAGACGGCTCGACCACGGGCCGCTCGAACCCGAGACTGGATGGCACCATCTTGAACTCGTGCGCCGGCGACGAGTACTTCAGCTCTTGTACATCGGCGGGTATGACGATGGCGGTCGGCGCCCGTCGGGTCAGCGCGGTTCGGATCGCGCGGTCCACTACGTTGGGCAACTGTTCTGGCACGGTGACCATTTGGAGGTAGTCGCTGGCGACATCCTTGTACAGGCTCAATAGGTCGACTTCCTGCTGATACGCGCCGCCCATCGCGCTGCGATCTGTCTGCCCCAGTATTGCTAGCACCGGAACGCGGTCCAGCTTGGCGTCGTAGAGCCCGTTGAGAAGGTGGATCGCTCCCGGGCCGGAGGTTGCTGCACAAATTCCAAGCCGACCCGAGAATTTCGCGTAGCCGACCGCCTCGAAAGCAGCCATTTCCTCGTGCCGGGGCTGGATGAACGTAGGTCTGTTTCCGGCGCGGCCCCACGCCGCGAGCAGACCGTTGATCCCGTCGCCGGGGTAGGCGAAGACCGTGTCGACGTTCCAGTCACGTAGTCGCTGGAGCAGAAAGTCGCCCACTTCTTGCGTCGCCATCGCAGATCCTTCCGTGGTGCGTTTGGTGTATCGGTCGCGATTACCCGTTCGGTGGCGATGTAGACGTAGGTGTTTGACCAGGCAGATAACGGGAATCCGACTGCGTTGAGCGACAGGAGTTACCGAAGATGTCAGTGCGGACGATGTGCGGAGCCGTCTCTAAGATGGTGGCTTTCCTGCGTGCCGGGTATCCGCGAGGCTTACGGGCTACCGATACCTTCCCGGTCCTGGCGGTCCTGCCACGTCGACTGGAAGCATCGGCGTACGACGTCAACATCGCGGCCCGCCCGGAGCACGGTACGGTCGGGCCGAATTAGGGCGGCTTGTGCCCGGCCCCGGTGTAGCCACTCGGCCAGTTGACCGCTGGCGCGTACATGTCTGATGTCGTGCCGATGTAGCAGCCGCGCCTCGTTGTCGGCCAACGGCTTTCGGGTGATGAAAGCAAACCCTGGACCGGCCAGATCATCAAACCGTTTGCCGTCGATCAGCAACGCATTGGGACACAGCGTTCCGGCGAGTTGTCCGGGTCGACGCGATTTGTGGATGAGCGCAGAGCGATTCAGTGCGGGGGTGGCGGAGTCAACGACTTTCTCCCGTAGCCCGGGAATGAGCGGTAGTCTCGGCAGCACCACGCGGCGCACCACATCGCCGAGTCGGCCGCCGCCGGTCATCGCATATCCGACACCGAGTGCCAGCCGGATCAGCTTCCGGGCGTGTGGTTTACGCTCTTGCTCATAGCTTTCGAGCGCTGCCGCGGACAGTCGCCGCTGGTGGACCCCGGCGATCTTCCAGCTCAAATTCATCGCGTCGCGCAACCCGGCGCCCATGCCTTGGCCGATGAAGGGGGGAGTGAGGTGTGCCGCGTCACCGAGAATAAAGACATTGCCGCGCCGCCACTTATCGGCGATCTGGGCGCGGAATGTGTACTCGGCGACCCGCAGTAGTGCCAAGTCCCGGTTTGGGACGCTGCGGGTCCACGCGGCGATGAGCGGATGCAGTGCGGCCAAGGTGCCGAAGTCCTTAGCCTTTTCGCCTGGCAGCAGGCGAAATTCCCAGCGATAGCGGGACTCTCCGATCCGCATGTAGGTGCCGGCCCGCGCCGGATCGCAGAGTTGGTGCACGCCGTCCCACTGCTTCAGGTCGGCATCTGTGGCGACATCAACCACCAGCCAGCGTTGTTGGAACCGCAGATCCCGCATGGTGGTATCGATATGGGCCCGCACCAGACTGTTCGCACCGTCACAACCCAGCACGTACTCGGCGTCGACGTGGTGAACTCGCCCGTCGGAGCGGTCGGTGAAGGTGACCTGGACCCGGTCGCTGTGTTCGCTGATGTGGGTGACATCCGCGTTACCTCGCAACTCAGCTTCCGGGTAGCGGGCAAGATTCGCCCGAAGTAGGGTCTCCAGCTCGGGCTGGTCGAACATGTTCGCCTGCGGGTAGCCGTGAGCGCTGCGGGCGGTGTCGCGATGGAATTCAGCCAACACGCGAAAACGCTTGTTCAGCAGCCGAAGCCCAAGTGTGGGCCGGGAAATCGCGGCGAACTCGTCGGCGACGCCCAATCGGGCCAAGATACGGTAGATCTCGTCGTCCAGGTGCACTGCGCGCGGTTGCGGGTAGACGCCGGGCCAGCGTTCCAGGACCAGGCTTTCGACGCCGAGCTGCGCCAACAGGGTGGCTGCGGTGATGCCAGTTGGTCCGGCACCCACGATGACGACCGGTACGGTCACGCGTATCGCACCGCGTTGTGCTGAGAGCCGAGGTCGATCGCTCCGTCGGCGGTGGCCACCGAGGCCTCGATGACGTCCCCGTGCTGAAGATATTTCGGATTTCTGGCCTGACGCTTGAAGAAGGTCTTCCATTTCACCGCTGGCGGTAACAGGTTGCCAATGATCTGGATCGGCTTGGGCGGGGCGCTTAGCGCGGTGCCGACCGGGGTGCCGGTCAGCACCAGATCGCCGGGCGCGAGTTCCTGGAACTGGGTGAGCGACTGTAGTGCCTGCAGCGGCCGATAGAGCATGTCTCCTTCGACGAGCGCATTCTGGCGCTGCACGCCGTTGACGCTGAGTTGTAGCCGAAGGTCCCCGAACCTGTTCAACTCATCGGCGTCGAGCAGCACCAGTTTCGGGCCGACCGGCGTAAACGTCGGATACGACTTGGCTTCGTAAAACTGGGTTTGCGGCAATTGAATGTCACGCGCCGACACGTCATTGGTGACGACCAGGCCGGCTATGTATGCGGCAAGGTTCGTGTCCGAGATATTGGTGCCGACCGGGATCGTGCGCCCGATCACCAGTCCGATTTCCACCTCGTAGTCCAGAAGTTGGACGTGTGCGGGTTTGACGATCTCGTCGAACGGTCCGCAAATCGAAGCCGAGGCCTTGCGGAAGAAGGTCAGGGGGATCGATGTGGGGTCCATCCCCGCGTCTTTGACATGCGATTCAAAGTTGGTCATCTGCGCAATTACTCGGCACGGCCGGGTCACCGGCGAGATTAGGTCAAGGGTATCGACGTCGACAACCTCGGAGCCGGCGGCCTCGATCGCGGCCCGGTCGGTCAGCAACTCGGCGGTGGTGGACGCCGACGTGGCGATCTTGGCCGCGCCGGCCGGGGTCTCGACCCACCAGGCTGAGGCGGTATGCAGGATGGAGAGGGTCATGAGGTGGGTACTTTCAGTAGGCCGAACAGGCGGTTGAGGTCGAATTCATTGTCTTGGCGCAGCGCCGAGAGCATCGAAAACAATTCGTGACGAGCAGATTTCGGGTCGGTGCCCAGGAAGTCCCTGGTGGCCGGTGGGCCCCATTGCGCCAGGCCGGACGCGGTAAACGGGGCCCAGCCAGGCTGGAGGGTGTTGTCGAACAAGTCGCCGTCGGTGAAGTGCTCCATGAGGAGACCGTCAGGATCGCGCCAGTAGTCGAATATCTGGCTGCCCTGAATGTGCCGGCCGATACCCCAGGAGCGGAAATAGCCGTGCTCCCTTAGGTATTCGCCACCTGCCGCCAGTGCGTCGAGGTCGCTGACCTGGTAGGCCGAGTGCACGTAGCGGTTGGCCGGACCGAGCGCCAACGCAAGCGTGTGGTGATCGGCGGGTGTGGAGCCGCGATCGCAGCGGATGAAACTCATCGCCGGACCCCGGTCCCGCTGGCCGGGGAAGAACTGGAAGTCGCTGACGATCATCCCGAGGTTGTCCAGATACCAGTTGAGGGTCTGGAGGTACTTTGTGGACTGCAGCACCAGGTGGCCGAGCCGCTGCACGCGCGCGGGGACGCGCGGTGGGCGTTGAGTCGCGTTGGTGCGCTTGAGGTCTGAGCCGAAGTTGAAAGTATGTGCGGTCTGTTCGTACAACGCTGGTAGTTCGTGGACACCGGCGACCACCCGGACCGGCGTTCCGCTGGGGTCGGTCAAGTCGACCGAGATGCCGCCGACTGACTCGGGCAGCGGCCGCACGTTGGTGGCGGCGTGGTCGGCAAGTCGCAGCACGTCGACTTCGTCGCAGGCGCGAAATGCCACGCCGCCAAACCGCGTTTGCTGTCCGCGGCGCACGATGACGCAGGGTGCTCCGAGGTTGGTGCCGCGCAAGGCGATCCGTTCGGGGCTGCGCTGTGCGGTTTGGAAGCCGAAGGCCCGCGCAAACGCTTCGCAGCTGGTCAAGTCCGGCTTCTCGAACTCCAGCCACGCGATGTCGGCGACCTTGATCACCGGATTGCGCGATCGACCCGGGTGCTCGCCGCGCCGCGCGCCCTGCGGGCTGTGCATGCCCTTGTGTGTGCTCATAGGGGCATCCGCCCAGGCGCCGCTCACATCAACCACCGTCTCTCGATCAATAACTGACGAAATCGTCACATAGTGTCTCCCGCGGAGTCAAGCTTTCTGACGAATTCCTCAAATATGCGGCATACTGCTGGAGTGACCACGTCAGATGACGGATCTTCTGGGCTGCAGCGACGCAAAGAACGCACCAGGTCGGCGCTGGTAAAAGCGGCACAGCGCCTGATCGCTGAAGGAAGGGTGAACGTTCCCGTGCTGGAGATCACCCAGGCGGCCGATGTCGGAATGGGGTCGTTCTACAACCACTTCGACAGCAAGGAACAGCTGTTCGAGGCTGCGGTCGCCGATGTGCTCGATGCCCATGGGGCGCTGTTGGACCGCCTGACCGCCGCTATCGACGATCCCGCCGAGACGTTCGCGACCAGTTTCCGGCTCACCGGGCGGCTGCTGCGTCAACGCCCTCAAGAGAGCGAGATTCTGTTGGCCAACGGGACGACGCTGTTGTCGTCCGACCGCGGACTGGCTCCCCGCGCGTTGCGGGACATTAAGGCTGCCGCGGCGGTGGGGCGATTCCGGGTGGACGACCCTAAGCTTGCACTGGCCATTGCTGGCGGCGCATTGCTGGGGCTCGGCGCGCTGCTGCGCGAAGAGCCCGATCGCGACGGGGCCCAGGCTGCCGATGCGGCGACCGAAAGTGTGCTGCGGCTGCTTGGTCTTACCGCACCTGACGCGCACGCCGTTTGCCAGCGGCCACTGCCCGACTTCGCGGCGGACTGAATCGGCTCGGCGAGCGGCGACAGCTCAGGGATGCGACAGCCGGAGCCGCTAAGCGCCGCGGACCACGCGAAGCCGATGCCGGGTGTCCGTTGACCACAACGTGGCGCAGCCCGGGCATTGCAGCTCGAGTCGCGTGGCGCGGTTGCTCAGCAGGTACTGCCAGTGCGAGCCGCAGTTGCGGCTACTGTCGCACTCGGTGCATGCGTTGCCCCAGTTGCAGTTTGGGCACGGCAGCCACGCGCGCCGGGCGGGGTCGGCATGGGGGTCGATGGGGAACACTGACACGGAGGTCGGCCTCTCTAAAGCAGATATAGTTAGGCTAGCCTACCCAAATCATGGTCGCAAGCTCGGTCCTGGCTACCCGGCACCGCTCGTGGAATAGTGCGAGGGACCAGCTCCGCGTGCGAAAGGGCGAAAGGGTCGGCCATGCCCACGATCACCACCAGCGACGGCGTCGAGATTTTCTTCAAAGATTGGGGTACCGGCCAGCCCATCGTGTTCAGTCACGGTTGGCCGCTGTCCTCGGATGACTGGGACACCCAGATGCTTTACTTCCTTGGGCACGGCTACCGGGTGATCGCCCACGACCGGCGTGGCCACGGCCGCTCCTCGCAGGTGGCCGACGGACACGACATGGATCATTACGCCGACGACCTCGCCGCCGTGGTGGAGCACCTCGATCTGCACGACGCCGTGCACATTGGCCATTCCACCGGCGGTGGGGAAGTAGCCCACTATCTGGCTCGGCACGGCGAGTCCCGCGCCGCGAAAGCCGTTCTGATTAGTGCTGTTCCGCCGCTGATGGTCAAGACGGAGGCCAACCCACTCGGCCTGCCGAAAGAAGTCTTCGACGACCTCCAGGCTCAGTTGGCCGCCAACCGCTCCAAGTTCTACCGCGCGCTGCCGTCCGGGCCTTTCTACGGGTTCAATCGTCCCGGCGTCGAATCTTGCGAAGCCGCCATCGCCAACTGGTGGCGCCAGGGAATGATGGGCAGCGCCAAGGCACATTACGAGGGCATCGTTGCCTTTTCCCAAACAGACTTCACCGAGGACCTGACCAAGATCGGTGTGCCGGTGCTGGTGATGCACAGTAAGGACGACCAGATTGTGCCCTATCAGGCCGCCGGGCCGCTGTCGGCGCAATTGTTGCGCAATGGCGTGCTGAAGACTTACCAGGACTTTCCGCACGGCATGATCACTACGCAGGCCGATGTGATCAACGCCGACGTGCTCGATTTTCTGCGAAGTTGAATCTAAACGCGTTTGTGCGTCAAGGGATTACATGGGCGCCGGGTCGGCTCGGCGGGAGCGGGACGCCACCAGCACCAACCCGACGGTGAAGATGATCGCGGTCAACCAGGGGAAGCCGCCGGACGGCGCGAAGCCGTCGGCGGAGATGAAAGCCAGCGAATACGCGGCCAGCGCTGTGCCGACCAGCATGACCGGCGCGGTCCAGCGATCGCCCAGCGGAACATCGATCATCGGTAGCGGCGCCGCGAACAAGCGCCGCAGCCAGAACAAAATCGCCATCTCCACCGCCATCGCCGCGCACAGAATCAACACCCAGGCAATCCGCATCAGCCACCAGGCCGCCGTCGCTTGCTCAGGCTGCGGTAGCAACCCCGACGGATAGGCAACGACCGCCACCACGATGACCGGCACCATATGCCACAAGTACAGGGCCATCACGTTGTTGTTGGCCACCGCCACGATGCGCCGGAGCCGTGGTCCGCTCAGCGCTCGATCGATCGGGGGGGCTAGCGCGACCGCGATGCCTGCTTGGGCGCACCCAAACGCCACTAAAGCCAGCGTGGGCGGTGTGCTGTTCTGCACGACCTGTCCGGGGACGCCGATCATGCTGGGCGGATAGGGACCCAGCCAGATCAGCAGCGCCAGGGCCGCCGCCGATCCCGCCGCCAGCAATAGCGGTCGGCGGCCGTTCAACCGCCCGGCGTGCCAGGTGATTCCGAGTTGGTAGAGCATGCCCCAACACAGCAAGTAGTTGATCCAGCCGAGGCGAGGGACATGCCCGCCAATGGTTACCGCGTCGACCACCGCCACTCCGGCGGCCATCGCCGCCGGTACCCGCAGTCCCCAACGATCATGTGCGGCAATCGCAATCGGTGTCAGCGTCACTACCACCAGATAGACTGCCAGGAACCACAGATGCATGGCCAACGCCCAGCCCGCGTACTGCAACACCGAACCAGGCATGCCCAGGCCGAGGAGTGTCAATACCAGAGCGAAAATCAGTCCGACGTACACTCCCGTCGGCCCGAGCACTCTGGCGATGCGGTGCCGGACCCAGCTCTGCCACGGTTCGCCCCCGCGCTCCTGCTGGCGTCGCCAGGACACCGCTCCCGCGTAACCGGCCACCAGAAAGAACGCCGGCACAGCCTGGAAGGGCCAGGTGGCCCACTGGGTCCACGGCAGGTCCACCAACGGGTTCTCTCGGCCGAATTGGCCGTTACGGTAGGTGATGGAGCTCAGCAGCCAGTGCCCGAGCACGATGAGGCCCACGCCTGATACCCGGTAGTAGTCGACCGCCAGATTGCGGACGGTTCGGCCGGGTGCTGCGCTGCTCATCGTGCCGAGCCTAATCGTCGATGGCTGCCTGGTGGACAATGTCGTTATGCGAAAAGCACGGTTGGGTGAGGTTAGTGTTGGCCGGATCGGCCTGGGCGCAATGGGCATGTCCGTCGCCTATGCGGGGGCCGGCAGCGACGATGCCGAGTCGATCCGCACCGTGCACCGCGCGATCGACCTCGGCGTCACATTGATCGACACCGCCGAGGTTTACGGCCCTTACCGCAACGAGGAACTGCTCGCCCGTGCCCTGCGGGGCCGACGCGATCAAGTGATTCTGGCGACCAAGTTCGGCATGATCTCCCACACCGGGCGCAACGGTCTGGACAGCAGTCCCGCCAATATCCGCCTCGCTGTGGACGGCTCGTTGCAGCGACTGACAACTGACCATATCGACCTTTACTACCAGCACAGGTTGGACCGCGAGACTCCCATCGAGGACACGGTCGGCGCGTTGTCGGAGTTGGTCGTGGCGGGCAAGATTCGGCATATCGGACTCTCAGAGGTGGGGGTGCAGAGCATCCGCCGCGCCCATGCAGTTCACCCGATCACCGCGGTGCAATCTGAGTACTCACTGTGGACCCGCGACCCCGAAAACGCGGTGCTGCCGCTACTTCGAGAACTCGGTATCGGGTTCGTCGCGTATTCACCTGTTGGCCGCGGGTTTCTCACCGGTGCAATACGTTCCCCCGAAGCGATTCCCGACACGGACTTCCGCAAGACCAACCCGCGGTTCACTGAGGAGAATTTTCAGCACAATCTGCGCAGCGCGGATCAGTTACGCACCATCAGCGATGACGTCGGCGCCACCTGCGCTCAGGTCGCGCTGGCCTGGTTGCTGGCCAAAGGGCGCGACATCGTCCCGATCCCCGGCACCAAACACGCTGCGCGCGTTGAAGAAAACGTGGGTGCCGACGAAGTGGAACTCTCAGCAGAACAGTTGGCACAACTGGACAACCTACTTGCGCCGGCGGGGGATCATCACAGCGCGGCGCAACTGCAGTGGATCGATCGCGACTAGATGCCGATTAAAGCGCGCGAACCATCGCCGCCGCGCGGACTTCCTCTCGGACGGTGAATTCCACCCGCACAGTGTCGCCGTCGATCTGGTAGCGAAGGCTCAAATCCTCACCGAACCTGATGGGACTGCGGTATTCGAGCACCGCGCGGTACGGCCGCTGGTCCAGGGCGGGTATCTGGCCGAGGATCTCGTGTACGCCATGCCAATAGATGGTGTTGTTGACGTGCTCGAATAGGTCGATGTCGGTGCGGCGCAACGGAAACGGAATTGTGGCCGGCGCCGCTTCGGCACCGATCGATTCAGTGAGCCACGGCCGCCACTTGAGTCGGTGATCGTCGGTCGTCGAGCCGAAGCGCCGCACACAGTCGTCTGTGAGCCGCGACGGCGTCAACGTGTCTTTATTCATGCAAATCCAGAAGCCCTCGGTCTCGATCCGCCCGCCCTGGGTACCCAGCAGTTGCACGCGCATGTTGCACCAACGGCTGGAAAGGCCGGCGCACCAACGTCGGAACGTGATTTCACTGGGGATCTCGATCGGCTCGAGCACATCGACAACCGTGCGCAGCACTATCCAGTGTGGATGAACTTCGGCCAACTGCGAATCCGCGAGGTGCTCGGCGCCCACTTCCTGGATATAGCGGGCTACCCCGTCCAGGCGTAGCCTGCGATGCTCGTCAATGTCGGATGTTCCTAGCCGCCAACCTGTTTCGTACACGTACCCTTGGTTGGGTGCCGCAACGAGGGGGGTCATCAGCTCGGCCGGGGACAGCTCAGGCATCGTCGGCCTCGCTGCGCAACTTGTCCAGCTGCTCGCTGGCCAGGTTCAGACGCTTCTGGAACATCGAGACCACCCGCTCGCGTACCCGCGGCTTGTGCGACAGCGGAGGCAGCAGTTCGGCCAGCAGATTCAGACGCGCGTCGGCCAGCCAGTCGCTCAGGTCGGGGTCGTCGAGCCAGCGGGAGAAGTTGCGCAGGTCCGACTGGGTGAGCCGCAGCCAGTCCACGTCCCGCTCGGGGTGCGGAATAGGTTCGCACAGCAAGTTCTTCGCCGTATCGTCGTCGTAAGTGCACTCGAGGTGGGCGATGAACGCGGCACTGAAGACCTGCTGGCAGCTGCGCACCGCCTGCAGGGTGATCCGGTGGCCGTCGAAGACCGGCATCGCCGGACGTTGCGGCGCACCGTCGGCGGTGCAGTCGATGTAAAGCGCCGACGGTGCGGAGGTGATCGTCCCTTCGTCGAGCACGATGGCGGCGGGCTCGATGCGCTGGACGTGGCCCATTCGGATCACGTCCTCGATTCGGCCGAGCTGTTCGTACTCGGGTCGCGACACGGTCGCGCACCGGTACATCGTCGGTCGTACTGACCGGTCGAGCCGAAGCAACGTTCCCGCCGCCTCGAGCCGCTCGAACAGGTCGTCGATCGACGTCGCGGCATCGATCGAGTCAAGCGTCGCGGCGTAGTTGTCCCGGAATTTCTTGATGAACGCCGGCCCCGGTTGCAGCGTCGCCCGGTCGATCCACCACGAATCGCGTGGCATGATCCAGGTGAGCCGCTGGGGGTCCACCCCGTTGCGCAACAACCACAGACAAACGTCGATGCCGGTCTTGCCAGCGCCCACCACCACGTAGCGCTCGCGCGCACCGTGTTTGGGGAGGTCGTTGGGTGGGATGCAGTCGACGCCCGGCGCGACGCCATAAGGCGGGGGCCGCATCGACGGCACCACCGCTCGCAGGTACGTGGCATCGACGATGCGCCGCGCGACGCTCACTTCGTATTCGGTGCCGGCCAGCGTACGGAATCGTCCGTCCCCGAGATACTGCGACATCGGGAAGTACTCGACACGCCCCGAGGGCAGCAACTGCTGTTGCATAACGGCGTCGAAATACGCGCAGATCTCACCGACCGGGGCGAGTTCGTTGAGACCCTGATTCCAACCGACACTATCGATAGTGTTGTTGCCCAACCTTCTTGAGTTCACTCCGTAATATGCCGACGGCTGATGCAGCCGCACGAAGGGGTACGCGGTGGTCCAATGGCCGCCCGGTTGATGTGCTTGGTCGACGAGTACGGCACGGGCCTGGGATTCAGCGACGAGCGTGTCGGTGAACGCCATCCCCATAGCACCGGCACCGATCACGAGGTAGTCGGTGTCCAACTTCTGGACATTCATCTGTGGTGCACTCTCAACGGCCTCCCTGTTGCGTCACGATAGCGCGTCACCGCGAGGCAGATGCGACCGCGGCCGCCCGCGGCAACCGAGTAAGTTTGCCGGGATGAGCGCCGATCTCACCGTTGCAATCGCGGACGGTGTTGCGCTGCTGACACTCAACCGGCCCGAACAGCGCAATGCCTACACGGCGGAGATGGGCGCGCTGCTCAACCGGGCGTACCGGCAATGCGACGACGACGACGCCGTGCGAGCCATCGTGCTCACCGGGGCGGGGAACGCGTTCTGCGTCGGTGCCGACTTCGCTGCCGAGCGAAGTCCGTTCGACACCGCGCCCGACGACTTCACCGCGGTACCAACCGACCCCGCCGCGTTCGAACTGCGCACTCCGGTCATCGCTGCCGTCAACGGGCATGCCATCGGAATCGGGCTGACCATCGCGCTGCAGGCCGACATCCGCATCTTGGCCTCAGACGCCAAATATGCGGTGGCACAGGTGCGGCGTGGGGTCATGCCGGACTGCATGTCGCACTGGACGCTGCCGCGGCTGGTCGGTGGCGCGGTCGCCGCGGACCTGCTGCTGACCGGCCGCGCTCTCGACGGGCGCGAGGCGGTCGCGGTGGGGATGGGCACCCGCGCGTTGCCGGGCAGCGAGGTGCTCGACCACGCCATGACCGTGGCGCGCGACGTCGCAGTCAACGTCGCCCCGATGTCGGCCGCACTGAGCAAACGCCTGCTCTGGGACACCATGAGCTACGGCTACACCCCACGCCAGGTCGCCGATCTGGAAACCGCACTGCATCACCGGTTGCTGGGCAGCGCCGATGCTCGCGAAGGTGTCGAGGCTTTCCTGCAGCGTCGGCCCCCGCACTGGAGCACATCGGTGGCGCGTGAGTGGCAGCCATTGCCGACCCAAGGCGAAGGGACGTTGCGTTGACCAGCTTGAGGAGCAGACTGATGCCGGCGCTGCTTCGCTTCACCGGCCGGACCCGCGCCTACGAAAGCGCCGAGACGGCTCGGGCGCATATTGAACAGCGCGCCGTGGAACGGCAACTTTTCGGGCCACCGCCTCGGCTGCGACGGGACGTCGCGGTGGAGTTCGACTACGGATCGGGGTGGCCCGTCTATACCCTGACCCCGAAGAGAACCAAGGCCGGCCACACCGAACGGACTGTCATGTACCTGCACGGAGGCGGGTGGGTTAACGAAATCACAAGCCAGCATTGGAAGTTGGCGGTGCAGATCGCCGCTGAATCGTATGCGGAGGTGATCGTCCCAATCTATCCGCTGATCCCGTTCGCCACCGCCGCAGAGGTTTTGCCGGTGATCGTCGATATGGCGGTACAGCACCTGTCCCGCGGGCGCAGCGTCCGGTTGGCCGGGGATTCGGCCGGGGGGCAGATCGCATTCTCGGTGGCCCTGGTGCTGCGTGACGAACACAGCGTGGTGATCCCGCAGACCGTGCTGATCTCCCCGGTGCTCGACCTCTCCTTGTCCAACCCGTTCATCGGCGTAGTCGAGGATCCGTGGTTGGGTCGGGATGCCCTCCAGGTCTTCGCCGACCACTGGCGCGGCGAGTTGGCGTTGGACGACCCGCGGGTGAATCCGATGGCGGCAGATCTGAGGGGTTTCGGTTCGCTGACTGTGTTCAGCGGCACCCGCGACATCCTCAACCCCGATACCCGGCTGTTCGTCGAAAAGGCCGCTGCCGCAGGCGTAGACGTTGATTACCACGAGCAACCGGAGCTGCTGCACGTGTATCCGCTGACGCCCACTCCGGAAGGCAGGGCGGCGCGTGCGGTCATCGTCGAACGTCTCGCCGGGCCATGAGCGTCGACGAGCCGTATTTCGACCTCGGTTCCTACCACCGCCCAGTCGGGACCCGATCCCCGCAAGCGCAGACCTGGTTCGACCGCGGCCTGGTGTGGGCGTACGCGTTTAATCATGAAGAAGCGATCCGATGCTTCGAACGCGCACTGGATCACGACCCGGACCTGGCCATCGCGCGATGGGGTATCGCCTACTCGGTCGGGCCCAACTACAACAAGGCGTGGGCGGCGTTCGACCTCGCCGACCTGGCTGTGTCACTGGCGCGGGCACGTGCCGAACTTGGTCTGGCCGCGCACGGTCGGGCCACCACTGTCGAACGGGGTTTGATCGCCGCGCTGACGGCCCGCTTTCCCGCCGACGACCTGGACGCCGGTCGGCGTGCCTACGCCGACGCGATGGCGGAGCTGGCCGCCGCTCACCCCGATGACGTCGACGTACAGGCGCTGGCCGCCGACGCGCTGGTCAACCTGACCGCGTGGGCGCTGTGGGACACCGCCACTGGCGAGCCGGCCCCGGGATCACGCGTGATCGAGGCCAGGCGGATTTTGGAGGCGGCGCTGGCCGGACCGTCGGGCCGCACCCATCCGGGGATCCTGCATCTGTACCTGCACACCATGGAGATGTCGCCGACGCCAGAGGTCGCGCTGCCGGCGGCGGACCTGCTGCGGGAGCTAGTGCCCGACGCCGGGCACCTGCGCCACATGCCCAGCCACATCGACGTGCTGTGCGGCGACTACCGCAGCGCCGTCGAGTCCAACCATGCTGCAGTGCAAGCGGATCGGCTATTTGTCGACCGGGCTGGCCCGCTGAATTTCTACTCGCTATACCGGGCGCACGATCTGCATTTCATCGTGTACTCGGCGATGTTCCAAGGGCAGTCGCGGATTGCGCTGGCCGCCGCCGATGAACTCGCGGCGCAACTGACACCTGAGCTGCTGGCGATCGAGTCTCCACCGATGGCCGATTGGCTGGAGGCGTTCGTGCCGCTACGCACCCACGTGCTGGTGCGCTTCGGCCGCTGGGACGAGCTGATGGCGCAACCGACGCCGCTGGATCCGGACCTCTACTGCGCCACCGCAGCAACCATCTGTTACGGACGCGGTGTCGCGTTCGCTGCGACCGGGCAGCTCGACCGGGCCGAGAGCGAGCGTGTCGCGTTCAGCCAGGCCTGCGCCCGGGTGCCGGAATCTCGGTACTTGTTCAACAACACCAGCCGTGACATCTTAGCGGTGGCCGCCGCCATGCTCGACGGCGAGATCGCTTATCGTGCAAAGCGTTTTGACGAGGCATTCGAGCACCTGCGCCAGGCTGTCGAGCTGGACGACTCGTTGCCCTACGACGAGCCGTGGGGCTGGATGCAACCGACGCGGCATGCCTACGGCGCTCTGCTACTCGAGCAGGGCCACCTCGACCTGGCCGCGGCGGTGTATGCAGCCGACCTCGGCCTGGATCCCACGCTGGCCAGGTGCTGCCAGCATCCCGGCAATGTGTGGAGCCTGCACGGCTATCACGAATGCCTGAAACGGTTGGGGCGCAACGACGAAGCTCTGATCATCGGCCAGCAGCTCCGGCTCGCCGTGGCACGTGCCGACGTGCCGATCCGGGCGTCGTGCGCGTGCCGGATCGACACGTTCTAGAGTGCTGAGCATGACTGAGCACGCCGCGAGCGGCTTCGTATCGATTCCCGAAGGAGCGCAAGGGCCACTGTCCGCCAGCGGAGGTCGGTTGTTGGTCACCGGCGTCGACGCCGACGGATGCTCCTGTGTCGCGCAGCACGGCCCAGTAACGCTGCAGGGCTTTCCCGGCTTCGAAGGCATCTTGTACTCGGTCCTCTATGGCGCGCCGGCGGCTGCGATCTCAGACGGCGGCCGGCGCGCCGATCTCCTGGATCTTGGGGTAGCTCCTGGCGCGATCAACTGGAAGATCATCGACTACGGGCCGGGCGTGGCGTTCTCGATGCACCACACCGACACTGTCGATCTTGACCTGGTGATCAGTGGATCCGTCGAACTGCTGCTGGACGACGGCGCGCATCCGCTGGAAGCCGGTGACACTGCGGTGGTCACTGGCGTAGATCACGCCTGGCGCACTGGGCCGCGCGGATGCCGGCTCAGTGTCATCTCATTAGGTGTCTCGCCGTCGCAGAGTCCGAGCGTGACACTTGAGGCTAAATTTGTATAGGCCGCGTCCCCTGCCGTAGCCTCGGATTTCACGAAGAAGGGCGTCCGAAAGTGAGTGAACTGCGCGATATCCGGGAACTGGCCGACGATCCCGACGCCTACCGCGACGAGCTGTTCCGACGCTGGACCGGTCTACTGAGCTACCGCTACATCGGCCGCAAGCACTCGTCGATGGACCTTGGTGAGGTCGACAACACCGTCACCATCCGCCGCGACATGCGCAACGAGTCCGGCGGCATCATGGTTGCCCCACTTGCCATCTCGTCACCGGAGGGTTGTCAGACCGACATGGTCGCGGTGCCCAATCCGGTCATCGCGTCGGTGCAGATCATCGACCCCGGCTACGACGTCAGCCGCGTCGAGATCGTCGACTCGGGCATCGTGCACCAAGGCCGCACGATGGGTTACGGGCGTTGCAAGATCGTCGACGCCGACAACCCGGACCGGGTGATCGCCTTCAACGAGGGACAGGGTGCTACCATCGGCAAACCTCCGGAAGGCCTTGACCGGATGGATGTTTCAGGTACCGAGCTGATAATCGAGGATTCGCCTGACCTACCACCGCTGTGGTCGGCATTCGGTGCCAGCAAACGGGTCGACGGCCATTGGGTGCTGCCGGCGCTGAGCGCGGAATTCGCCTCGCCCGACGCCGCGCTGCACATCGGTCCGCAGCACGTCGTTCTGGAAACTGCCGCAATCGATCTCGCAGCCGAGCTGACCGGAACGCGCAAGGTGCAGGTGGTCAGCTGGCACGTGATGTTCATGTCGCGTGGCAAGGTGGGGCCATTCCGGGTGCAGGGCACCGCGCATGCCGGAGGGCAGGGACGAATTGGCGTACGGATGCAGCTGCACGACGAAGGCAATGCCGATAAAGCCGTTACTTCGGCGGCGGCAATTTTCGATGTGGTGAATTAATCTCGGCGGCCGCGGCATTACGCAATTTCGCAGCATATCGGTCGGGGCCAATCGGACTCCATTGTCCCGCTGAGTGATTCGAGTGAAACGGAGTTGGCGTAACTCCCTGTGCACAGCATTCCCGGTCGATCTGAACTATGTGTGCGAACAACATGAAAACAATATGAGAAAAATTTTTCCGATCGCAAATCGCGTTTACGCGACCCTCTGATCCCATGCGGTGTTTTACTCGAAAAAGCGTCGAAGTCGTGCGAGCATTTGCCGATATTCCAGAAGTTGCCGAGTGGGAGGTCCACGATGACGTATCTGATCGCCGCACCGGACCTGATTGCGACAGCCGCGGCGCAGGCGGCGGGTGTCGGTTCATCGATCAGCGCGGCCAACTTGGCGGCGCTGGCCCCGACCAGCACAATGTTGGCTGCCGCGGCCGACGAAGTGTCGGCAGCGATCACTTCGCTGTTCTCCGGACACGCCCTGGAATACCAGGTGCTCAGTGCGCGGGTGACGGCGTTTCACGAAGAGTTCGTCCAAGCGTTGAACGCGGCCAGCGGGGCATACGCAGCTGCGGAGGCGGCCGGTGCTGGCCCGTTGCAGGGTGCCGTCGACCAAATTCTGGGTGTGATCAACGCGCCCACCAACCTGCTGCTTGGGCGTCCGTTGATCGGCGACGGGTTTAACGGGGTTGACGGCACCGGACAGGCGGGCGGCGACGGCGGGATCCTCTGGGGCAACGGCGGCGCAGGTGGGTCGGGAGCGATGGGTACGCAGGGCGGGCGCGGCGGCAACGCCGGGTTGATCGGCAACGGCGGAGTCGGCGGCACCGGCGGTTTCCGCAGTGGCACCGGCGGCGCCGGCGGTACCGGCGGGTTGCTGTGGGGCAATGGCGGCGACGGTGGCACCGGCGGAATCGGCGGATGGATCAACCCCGCCGGGGCCGGTGGAATCGGTGGCCGCGCTTTGTCATTGTTCGGCACCAACGGCGCGACCGGCGCAGTCGGACCTTATTACACCGGCCTGATGATGGTTACTCCGGAGGAGTTGGCCATCCTGCAAGGTGTCGCACCGGATGTGAATTTCCTGCTCATCGGCACCGACGGCACGAATTTGGCCAGGGTCCTGGCCGACCCCCTCAACGTAAACTTCCGCGAGCTGATGTCGCAGAGCGTCACCTCCGCTTCGACGATCGTTGGGCACACCACCGTCTCGAACCCGTCGTGGACGACCATTCAGACCGGCGTGTGGAGCGAGACGGCAGGCGTGACCAACAACGTCTTCACCCCGTGGACCTACGACAACTGGCCAACGGTGTACAACCAACTCGAAGGCGCCTACGGCGACAACATCAACACCACCGTGATCGCCAACTGGCCTGTCATCACCGACATCGCCGGTGCCGGCGCGCACCCCGCCGACAATATCCACTTCGTCCCGCACGCCGCGAGCGACACGTACTGGGTAGCGTCGCAGAACGAAGTTGCCGCACAGACAATTACCGCGATTCAGACCGCCGACCTGTCCAAGGGCAATTTCATATTCTCCTACTTCGTGGGTGTCGATGAAATCGGTCATCAATATGGTGGTGCATCGCCGGAATACGCGGCGGCTCTTCGCAACATGGATATGAACCTTGGTTCTCGAACCATGGGTACTGGCCTGATGGGAGCGGTTGAGGCCAGCGGCGAGGATTGGAACGTCCTGATGGTCACCGACCATGGTCATATAGATCCCAACCAGTTCAACCGCGGTCACGGATTCCAATCACCTTTGGAGACAGCGACATTCCTGATCTGGGATCAGGCAGGCTCGGTAGCTCCTGTCCAAAATGGGCTCATCAACAACTCTTGGCAGATCGTGAGTACGACGCCAACCGTTTTGGATTCTTTCGGCATTCATACGCCTGCCTATATGCAGGGCGCGCCGCTGACGTCCACCGTCTTCGACGGCACCTACGTCAATCCCGGCTCAAACTTGTTCAGCGTGGTCAGCGCCGACTTCGCGGCGCAGGGATATCCCGACGTTGCGACCAATTTGACCTTAGACTCACGCACCGTCGCGGCCACCATTCCCTACCTCGTCTACGACCCGATTCAGGGCATTGTCGACGCCGTGCCCAGCTTCCTGCAGGTGCCGGTGTCCTGGGTGGGTGCCGGCGTCTATCAGACGCTGAACATCCCCGCGCAGATCTTTGTCCGGTTCACCGGGGTGACCGGCAACCAGATCATTCCGCCGGTGCTCAACCCATTCATCTAGCCTCTTCATCTAGCACAGCGCGGGACCCCGAATCACACCGAAGCCAGCGGTGTCGAGTCTTTGGCCTGTTGCTCGGCAGGCTTGGGCCAGGGGGACGGCACCGGGCGTTGCCGAACCCGCTGCGGCCACCAGAACCACTTGCCCAGCAGCGCCGCGATCGCCGGCGTCATCAACGACCGCACTATCAGGGTGTCGAACAATAGACCCAATCCGATCGTGGTGCCGACCTGGCCGATCACCGTCAACTCGCTGACCGCCATCGTCATCATGGTGAACGCGAACACCAGACCCGCGGAGGTCACCACCGAGCCGGTGCCGCCCATCGCCCGGATGATCCCGGTGTTCAGGCCGGCGTGGATCTCCTCTTTGAACCGGGCCACTAACAAAAGGTTGTAGTCGGCGCCCACCGCCAGCAGGATGATCACCGACATCGCCAGTACCATCCAGTGCAGTTCGATACCGATGAGGTGCTGCCAGATCAGCACTGAGAGTCCGAAAGACGCACCCAGAGAAAGTATTACGGTGCCGACGATCACCGCCGAGGCCACCACACTACGGGTGATGATCAGCATGATGATGAAAATCAGGCACATGGAAGCGATTCCGGCGATCAGCAGGTCATAGTTGCTGCCATCGCGCATGTCCTTGAAGGTAGCCGCGGTACCGCCGAGGAGGATCTTCGAGCCCTCCATCGGCGTGCCCTTGAGTGCCTCGTAGGTGGCCTTCTTGATCGCGTCGATGTGAGCGATGCCTTCTGCGGAAAGTGGATCGCCGTCGTGGCTGATGATGAAGCGCACTGCGTGACCGTCGGGCGAGATGAAGTTTTTCATGCCCTTTTTGAACTCGGGGTTGTCGAACGTCTCCGGTGGCAGGTAGAAGGAGTCGTCGTTCTTGGAAGCGTCGAAGGCCCGGCCCATGGCTGCGGAGTCCTGTTGGGCCCGCTTCTGCTGATCCAGCAGACCCTTCTGGGTCGAATACATAGTCAGCATCATGGTTTTCATGTTTTTCATGTTCTGAATCATCTCGGGCATCAGCGCGTTCATCCGCGGCATCAGCGTGTCGAGGTGATCCATCACCGGCATCAAGCTCTGGATGTCGTCGGTCATTGTGTCGATGCCGTCAAGCGCGTCGAAGACCGACCGCAACGAATAGCAAACCGGGATGTCGTAGCAGTGCTTCTCCCAGTAGAAGTAGGCCCGGATGGGTCGGAAAAAGTCTTCGAAATCGGCCATGTGGTCCCGCAATTCGGCCACATCCATTGTCATGGAGTGCATCTTGGCGACCATGATGTGCATGTCGTTGGTCATCTGCTGGGTGATGTCCTGCATCTGGATCATGCTGTCGATGGTCGTCTGCATCTCTTCGGATTGCCGCTGCATGTCGGCGATCTGGTCTTCCTGGTACTTCTGTGTCATCTGTTGGCTGACACCCTGCATGCTGATCTGGAACGGGATCGAGGTGTGCTCGATCGGCGTGCCCTCGGGCCGGGTGATGGCCTGTACGCGACTGATGCCGGGAACCGTGAAGATCGCTTTGGCGATCTTGTTGATCACCAAGAAGTCCGCCGAATTGCGCAGATCGTGGTCGCTCTCGATGAGCAGCAGCTCGGGGTTCATCCGGGCCTTGGAAAAGTGCCGATCGGCGGCCGCGTAGCCGGCGTTGGCCGGCAGGTCGGCGGGCAGGTAGTTCCGGTCGTTGTAGTTGGTCCGGTATCCGGGCAGCGTGAGCAAGCCCACGAGTGCAACGCCGATGGTCAACACAAGTATCGGGCCGGGCCAGCGGACGACAGCTGCACCGATCTTGCGCCAGCCGCGAATGCGCTGTGCGCGCTTAGGTTCGAGCGTCTGACGGAAGCGTGACGCCACCGAGATGACCGCGGGTCCAAGCGTCAACGCCGCGAACACGACGGTGACCATGCCGATGGCCAACGGGATGCCCAGAGTCTGGAAGTAGGGCAAATTCGTGAAGTGTAGGCAGAAGGTAGCGCCGGCAATGGTTAGGCCCGACCCGAGCACCACGTGGGCCGTGCCCTCGAACATGGTGTAGTAGGCGTCTTCTCGGGATTCTCCAATGGCTCGGGCTTCCTGATATCGCCCGATCAGGAAGATCGCGTAGTCGGTGGCGGCCGCGATCGCCAGTGTCACCAACAGGTTGGTGGCGAACGTGGAGAGGCCGATGATGTTGTGGTAGCCGAGGAAGGCGACCACGCCGCGCGCGGCGGCAAGCTCGAACACCACCATTGCCAATGTGAGTAGCACGGTAATGATCGAGCGGTAGACCATCAGCAGCATCGCGATAATTACGACGAACGTCGCGGTCTCGATCAGCTGCAGGCTGCGGTCACCGGCGAGGTGCTGGTCGGCTTCCAGGGCCGAGGGGCCGGTGACGTACGCCTTGACCCCGTGAGGTGGCGTGAGGCTCTTGACGATTGCCTGGACCGCCTCGACCGAGTCGTTAGCCCTGGTCTCGCCCATGTTTCCGACGAGGTAGACCTGCACGTAGGCAGCCTTGCCGTCATTGCTCTGCGCACCAGCGCCGGTGAGCGGATCACTCCAGAAATCCTGAACGTGCTCAACGTGATTGGTATCGGCCTCGAGCTTTCTAACCATCTGGTCGTAGAAGGCATGCGAGTCGGCGCCGAGGGGATTCTGGCCTTCCAGCACGATCATCACCGAGCTGTTGGACTTGTATTCCTTGAACACCTCACCCACGCGCTTTGTCGCGATCACCGATTGAGCGTCGTCCGGGCTCATCGAGACCGAACGCATCTTGCCGACCTCGTCGAGCTGGGGGACCAGGACGTTTACGGCCGCGATGAGTCCGATCCAGCCGAGAATGATCGGCACGGCAAACGTGCGAATGAAATGCGCGATCTTCGGGCGCGACTTGTGCTCGACGACCGGGATGGCATCGGTGGGTGCGTCTTGAGTGGGAGCGCTCATGCGGATTTCACCATGCAAGAGGTCAGGGCGTGCACGCCGGTGGATGTCTGTTCGTCCTTGATCTCGTCGTCGACGGTGATGCGGCACCCGAGCACATCCCCATCGCTCTGCGCCGAGATATTGGGGAAGACCGAGGGGGCGGTGGTGCTGAGTACCAAAGACCAGGGCAGCGGCGCGCCGTCTAATCGCTCCGGTGAGGCACTCAGGTCCAGGTAGTTGATATTGGCGCGGGTGGCCGAACCGAAGATCTCGTACTTGACCACCTTGGGCTTGAAGGGTTTGGAATCGTCTACCTTTGCACTGGTCAGCGTGTCGGCATTGTCGGCGGCGTAGAACGACTTAACCCGGGCCACGGCAAATCCACCGATGGCCACCACTGCGGCGATCAGCAACGGCAACCAGGCGTTGCGCACGATTTTCGCCATCTGCACTTACCCGAGCCTTTCTTGACGACACGACGAGATGCGGTGCGCTGCATACGATTTGCCGGACCCGTCCGTGACGCAGCCCGAGACGGCCCGATGCGTTATGGACGCTGCTGACCGGACCATCCATACATCATCTGCATATTTTGCAGACTATGCAAGTTTCTGTAATCCCGATCACGCTGTCACTTGGTGAAGATGCTGTTGACAAGCGTCGCAGCGCGCTCCACGTAGGGCATCGGCGTGTCGCCGGCGTCCTCCGGCGGGCTGCTCGACCACCGCTCGATACCGGAACGTACCGCGGTTAATGCCAGCGCGGAAATCAGCGCGGGAATCTCGTCGTCGGACGGCAGGCCCTGGCGTTTGGCGACAATATCGTTTAGTTGACTTTGAAAGCGCTCCAGGTCGGCGAGGAAGGCGGCAAGTACGGCAGGTGTGGTTTTGGCCAGATCGAGCATGCAAACGGCCTGCTCACGCTGGGGGGGCATGTCCCGAAGGTGGTGTGCCGCCAGGGTGATCAGCTCGTCCAGCACCACTGATAGGGGGGCCGGTCCGGCGGCGACGAACTCATCGGCCAACTCGGGCGGTAGGTCCGACGGGCCGTAGGCGATGGCGGCTTCCTTGTTGGGGAAGTAGTTGAAGAACGTACGGGTGGAGATTCCGGCCTGGGCGCAGATCTCTTCGATCGTCACCTTGTCCCAGCCGCGGGCCTGCGCCAGGCGCACCGCAGCACCGCGGATGTCCGCGCTTGTTTGGCGGCGGCGTCGCTCGCGAAGACCCAATGGATTGGCCATAGCTTCCAATAATTGCACGTTCTGCACATTTTGCACTCCTGTCGTGCGTCACACCCGTGCTCCGCATGGTGGGAGCTACCGCTTTCCCCAGTCCCACGGCGGGGTGGTCAGCAGGGTCTGGCCGATGATCCGCGTCTCGCCAAGGTCCTTATACAACTCGATTCGGATTGTGTCGTCGCCCTGCAGGTTTTCCAGCAGTGAGCTGGAGTGGGTGACCACCACAACCTGGGTTTGCTTGGCCGCGACACGGATCAGCGACGCCAGCGGACCGACCAGACTGGGGTGCAGCGAGGTCTCCGGTTCGTTGAGGACCATCAGCGACGGTGACTGCGGGCTCAACAGCGCGGCTGCCCATAGCAGGAATCGCAGTGTGCCATCAGACAATTCGGCTGCTCTCAGTGGCCGCAACATGCCTGGTTGTTGCAGCCGAAGATCGAACAGGCCATCGTCGACGTCGATTGCGATGGTGGCGCCGTCGAAGGCTTCGGCGACGGCGCGGTTCAGATCGTCGAATCCGGCCTCGATGATGGTCTGGATGGCTGCAGCCAGATCGCGGCCGTCGTCGGAGAGCACCAGAGTGCGGGTGCCCACCTGCCGTTGTCGGGCGGGTGCTGCGGCATCGACGCGGAAGCCGTCGTAGAAACGCCAGCCGCGCAGCCGTTCCCGCACCGCAGCGAGCTCCGGAAGTGCTTGCGGATGAGCGTATTCGGTGAGCACGCTGCGGTAGGGCGGCAGGTTGCGGGTGAGCTCGTCGAAGCCGCGGCCTGAATCGCTGATCACTTCGGCGAATTCGCGCGTTCGTTGCACCAGTGCTGTGCTGCGCCGCAATACCGGGCCGGCGAACAACACCTCGCGCTTGATCTCTGGATCGTGCGAGAACTCGCTGCGGTAGCCGGCCATCTGCGGTATGCCAAGGTCGGTCAAGTAGCCGAAATCGTCTGCAGCGAAACCGAGTCCGAGAGAAACTGGGCGCGTGCGCACGGTACCTTGAGTCTTCCCCTGACGGCGTGCGCCACCGAGTTGCTCGGGCCCGGCCCACAGCGCTGATTGCAGCCCACCCTCGCGAGCCAACGAGCCGATCACTTCGCCGCGACCGCAATCGGCCAGTAGGCGCAGCGCCCGATATACCGAGGACTTGCCGGTGCCGTTGGCGCCCGTGACGACGGACAGCCGGCCCAGCGTCATCACCACCTCGCGCAACGAGCGGTATCCGCGGACCGCGATCGTCTGGAGCATAGAGAAAACTCTAGTGGCGCCCTCTGACAATCAAGTCAGCGCGGAAGATTCAGTCGGGCAACGTGTTTCCACAATGTTTGTGCGGACGTCTACGCCGCCGCGTGCGTGAACACAGTACTTCCGCCTGGCACGGTGTAATCGATATAGATGGGTTGTTGGTAGAAGGGCCAGAATCCGGTGTTCATCAGGCCCGAGGAGATGACGGTGGGTTGATAGTCATTGGTGGTAAACGAGTACAGCTTGACGGTCATAGCCTGGTCAGCCCACACCGTGTAAGTTCCGGGCGGCAGTGTGGAGGAGCCGCCAATCACCGACGATGGCATCGTTCCGAATACACCACCGGAATCGATGATCGACGGTACTGTGACCGGCGTGCCGCTGCCAGTTAAGGGAGTGGACACGTACAGGGTCGTGATCGGCGAGCCACCTGGAACGACGACGTTGGAGGGGTTCGCCAACGGGTTGGGGCCAAGCACCATCCGATCGCCCGGAATGTCGATCAATACTCCTTGATTGAGCGGCGATGGCAGCGATTGGTTCGGAATGGTCGGACCCGGACCGACCGCATTCGGCCCCAGCCCCAGCACGCCGTCGACGCCGGCGGAAGCGAAGTAGGCGTCGAACGGGGTGGTGAAGGGGTTGGTCAAGAACGCTTTGAAGTACGCGGACAATGCGTAGGGCGACGTCGGAATGGAGAGCAGGACGACGTTCACACTGGTGGGCGGGGTCACGATGCCGTTGCCGAAGTCGACCGTGGTGGGGTACGTCGCGTACAAGTAAGTCAGGCCGCCGCTGTAGGCGCTGACGTTAAACCCGGTGGGCAGACCCATGTGCAGCAGTCCCGGTAGTCCGCCGATGTTGTTGATCGACATGACCAGCCCTTGCGACCCGGTGTCGACCAGGATTGGCGTGTTGCCGCCGCCGTTGACATTGAGGTTTACCACCGGTTCGGTTCCGGCGACTAGCGACATCGGAACGGTCTTGCCGTCCAGGCCGGCGCCGCTGAACCCGTACTGGCCGTACAGCCATCCGGCCGTTCCTCCGGCGCCCCCTATACCGAGGAGATTTGTGCCATTGACGCCACCCGCCCCGCCGTTGCCGCCGTTGCCGATCAGCCAGCCGCCGTTGCCGCCCGGGCCGCCAGCACCGCCGTTGACCCCGCCAGTCCCGCCGGCACCGCCGTTGCCGATCAAGCCGGCTGAGCCGCCCGCCCCGCCGGTTAGCCCCGATCCTGTCTGCGAAAAGCCGTTACCGCCGTTACCCCACAAAATCCCGCCGGCCCCACCGTTCGGACTGGCGGCTGTTCCGTTGGCGCCGTCACCGATCAGCGGCCGACCCAACAGAAACTGGGTGGGCGCATTGATCACGTCGAGCACCGGGTCCAGGAGCGATGCCGCGGTAGCTTCGGCAGACGCGTACGATCCGGCCGCGGAGCCCAGCGACTGCACAAACTGCTGATGGAACGCGCTGACTTGCAGGTTGAGTGCCTGGTATTCCTGGCCGAAGCCGCCGAACAGTGTCGCGATGGCGGTGGACACCTCGTCGGCTGCTGCGGTGGCAATCCCGGTGGTCGGCATGGCGGCAGCCGCGTTCGCCGCGGACAGTGCGGAACCGATGTTCTCCAGATCCGCTGTCGCCGCGGTCAGCCAGTCCGGGGACACGGCTAGAAACGACACGTCACCCCCTAACGTCGATCACCGCTGTGCGCATAGAGCCTATCCAGTTCCCGCCCCGACATCTGGGGCTTTCAGCACACCGGTGTTGGTACGTCAGATACTCACATAAATTGCCGCTGCGGGCAGCGCAAACGGCGCATCCGCCACACCGGTTTCCGCTGGCGGATGCCACTGGCGCCGAAAGTGAACGTCACGGCCGGACACGCCGATCAGCCGTCGCAAACTTCACGGTCGGCGGGTGGCAAGCGCTGCAACCTGCGCATCAAGGATCTGCCAAGGCCAACAGTGGACCGTCTAACCCATGAACACGATCGAGCTTGGCATCGTCGGAGTCGTCGTCGGAACTTTCGCGTGGTTGTTGGCCCGCTACGCGCCCAAGGCGGTGCCGGGTGCGGGTCTGGCGGCTCAGGGCGTGCTCGGTGTGTGCACCGGCCTGCTGGTTCAGAACATCTCGTTTACCGCGCTGGGTTCGCAGTGGCCCATCGTGGTTGCAGTCGCTGTCGGCACACTGCTCATCAGCGTCGCCGGCGGTGCCTTGCTGGGTATGCACCGCGACGTGAGCCCCCTGACTGGCGGGCTTTCACTGGTTGCCGGCGGGTCATCGGGGTTGGTCTCGATTGCCCGGGAACTCGGCGGCGACGACCGCGTGGTGGCGGCCGTGCAGTACCTGCGCGTCGCGCTGATCACCGCCGCGATGCCCCTCGTCGCGACGGTCTTCTTCCACAGCGCCGGTGGTTCGGAGGCGCAGTCGGGCGAAACTTCTTCTATCGCTTGGTATTTCGAACTGCCGCTAATCGCAGTCATCGTCGTGGTCGGGACGGTGGCCGGTCGCCGGGTGCGGCTTCCGGGAGCCGGATTGCTTGGCCCGATGGCGATCACGATCGTGCTGGGATTCTCCGGGCTGACGGCAGGCTTCACCGTTCCGATCATGCTGGTCCAGGGCGCGAGCATCCTGATCGTCTGGCAGACGGTGCTCGACTTCGACCGTGCGTCGCTGCGGGCGATCAGGCGGATCCTGCCCGGAGCGTTCGGCCTGATCATGGTGCTCAACGTCATCTCGGCAGGCATGGGTGTACTGCTGGCCAAAGTTGCGGGGCTGAGCATGCTTGATGGATACCTCGCCACCAGCCCAGGCGGCATCTACGCGGTGCTGGGCACCGCCGCCGGGTCGGGCTCCAACGTGACGTTCGTGATGGCGACCCAGGTGATCCGCGTGGTCATGATGCTGTTCGCCGCGCCCTTCATCGCTCGGGTGTTCCTGCGCTTCACCCCGCAACAGCCGCAAGAGGCCGCGTTCGTTACGCCGAGCCGCGAGCTCGTTGCTGCCTGAAACCCCCAGCCGACGCCCCCGATCAGGTCCGGATCGGGGGCGTCCGGCTTTTGAGCTGCGGTTTGACGCCGGATAACAGGTAACCAGACGAGGCCCTTCGAGCCTAGTCGGACGGGTGCAAGGTCCCTGCAGCACGCTTTTTAGAAATTCCCAAGCGCCTCAATCCAAACTCATAGAAACGTACCAATGCGAGACAAAGGGGATGAGATCATGGGTACAGCCACCGAGACCCGCAAGAGGATCGAGCTGCTGATGGGCAACGACTCAGCCAAAGCGCAGTCGGGCACCCAGCGTGAGCCGATCGCCGGACCGTCAGCCTGGAATCGCGACAGCATCCACGCCTGGGACTACCTGATCGGTGTCGGACCCCGCCAGGTCGAAGCCTGCCTGCGCATCCGCGACGGGCTGCGTTGCCGCGGCCGCCGGCTCGACACCATCACACCGGCGGACTTCCAAGAGCCCGAGCTCGTCGAAATCGCCCGTGCCATGCGCCACTGCCTGCGCCTGGGCCCCGGCTTCTGCGTGCTGCGTGGCCTGCCCTTGGAGGGCTGGACGGACGAGGAAGCCTCGATGCTGTACTGGGGTCTGGGCACCTACCTGGGTGGGCCGCAGCCGCAGAACAAGCAGGGCGACCGCGTCTACTTAGTTCAGGACACTGGCCAATCGGTGGCCGAAGCCCGCGGCTCCAAGACCAACTCGGAGCTGATTTACCACACCGACTCCGCCTGCGCCTACGCCGGCAGCCGGCCCGACGTGCTGGGGCTGCTATGCCTACGCAAGGCCGTGTCGGGCGGGGAGTCGCTGATGGTCAGCGGTCACACCGCTTACAACGCGGTGCTGGCGAGCAACCCCGATCTGGTGGAGGAACTCTACGGGCAGTTCTGCTTTGACCGCTCGCACGAGACCGAGCCGGGTGAGGACCCGATCACCGAGGGTGCGATCCTCACCGACACCACCGACGGCGTCCGGATCCGCTACAACCGCCTGCACATCGAACTCGGCCACTACCGGGGCGGCCGGCCGCTGACCGACCGGCAGCGCCAGGCGCTCGACGCCTTCGACCGTGCCCTGACCGACCCGGCCAACGCCGTCGAGTTCACGCTGACGCCGGGTGACGTCCTGTTTGCCGACAACCACGTCACGCTGCACAACAGGCGCGCCTTCGTCGACGCCCCCGAGGTGGAGGCCCGACGCTGCCTGGTCCGCCTCTGGCTGGCCGGCGAACCGCGCAACTGACCGTCGACATATCGGCCTGAGCGGGCCTAGATTCACGCTGTATCGCATTGAGAAAGCACCAAGGCCCGCCCGGCACACTGCTGCAAACAGCACGACGATCACGGGGAGAGGCAGGACATGTTGAGGCGATTGGCGGCATTAACCGTGCGGCGCCCCAAGACAGTGTTGCTGGCCGTCATGGTCATGCTCGGTGTCAGTGTCGCGCTGGGCGGCTCGGTGTCGGACAAGCTGGGCACCGGCGGAAACACCGACCCGTCATCCGAGTCGTCGAAAGCCGACGAATACCTGGATCAGCATTTCGGCACCACCGCGAATCTGGTCATTCAACTGCTTCCGAGGGAGGGAACGGTCGAGGCTCCGGAGGTCGCGACGGTCAAAGATCGCGTACTGCGTGTCATCGCCGCCGAGCCGAAGGCAAAGGTCACCAGAGCGTTCGGCGAGGAAGGAACGTCGGACCTGCGCAGTAAGGACGGCCGATCCGGCCTCATCCTGGTGCACGTCGGCGGAACCTCCGACGAGTCTGCCGAGACGGCAAAGAGGATCATCGGAAATCTGCCACAGGACGCAAACGTCACGGTGCGCGCGGGCGGAGCACTCGGCGTGCAGCAGGAGATCCGCGACAAGGTCAAACACGATCTCAAGACGAGCGAGAGCATCGCCGTGCCGATCTCGCTGGCCGTTCTGGTGATCGTCTTCGGCGGTCTAATCGCCGCGGTGCTGCCGGTGGTGGTTGGCGTGGTCTCGATCGTCTCCACACTGTCGGTGCTGCTGCTGATGACGTCGATCACCGATGTGTCTGTGCACGCCCTGACCGTCACCACCGCGTTCGGGCTGGGGTTGTCCATCGACTTCGGCCTGCTGATGGTGTCGCGGTTCCGCGAGGAACTAGCCAACGGGAAGGACCACCATCCAGCCGTCATCGCCACTGTTAACACCGCGGGCCGGACCATTCTGTTCAGCGCGGCAACGGTGACTTTGGCCATGACCAGCCTGCTGGTGTTCCCCACCTACTTCCTGCGGTCCGTCGGCCTCGCGGCCACCGCCACGGTGCTGCTGTCGGCGTTCAGCGCAATTGTGGTGCTACCGGCGCTGCTGGCGCTGCTCGGAAAGCGGGTCGATTCCTTTTCGGTCATCCGCCGCAAGGTAGCGCCCTCCGCGGATTCGATGTTCTGGCGGCGTTTCGCCGAACTGGTGACGCACCGTCCACTGCTCTATGCGCTGCCCGTCGTAGCGTTGCTATTGGGCCTTGGCGTCCCGTTTCTCAACGTCCAATTCGCCACTCCCGACGAACGCGCACTGCCGGACAACTCCAGCGCGCGCCTGGTCGCCGAGTCGCTGCAGGGTGACTTTCCGCTGGACCCTTCGCAAGCGGTCACCTTGGTAACACGCAACGACGCAGGCGTGCTGCAAAGCCTCGCCCCCGACATATCCCGTATGGACGGCGTCGTCATGGTCACCGGCCCAATCGGCCGATTCGAGCATGGCCAGGCAGCGGGACAGACTCCGGCGGTATCGGGATCCAGCTACGCCATCGTCTACCTGTCGGTACAGGCGGATTCGGACACTGCCCAACACCTGGTCCGTGACATCCGGGCCAGGATCACCAACCACCAGGTCGAGGTGGGCGGTCCGACGGCCACGCTCATCGACAGTCAGTCCGCGATCGGCGACAAGCTTCCGTTGGCGATCGGCCTGATCGCGGGCGCCACGTTCGTCCTGCTGTTCCTGTTCACGGGCAGCGTTGTGGTCCCCGTCAAGGCGCTGCTGCTGAATCTGCTTGTCCTGAGCGGAGTCCTGGGCATCATGGTCTGGGTCTTTCAGGAAGGTCATCTGGCCGGGTTGCTGGGAATCACCCCGGCGCCACTGAACCTGTCCATGGTCGTGCTGCTGTGCGCGATCGCGTTCAGCTTGTCCGTCGACTACGAGATATTCCTACTTAGCCGAATAAAAGAGGCCCGCGACTCCGGGCTGTCGAACACCGCATCCACCGTCATTGGACTCGGCCGGGTGGGCCGGATCGTCACCAGTGCGGCGCTGTTGTTGACGATCACGTTGATCTCGTTCGCCAACGGACTGTCGTTCATGAAGATGTTTGGCATCGGCACGGCGCTGGCCGTCGTGATCGACGCGTCAATCATCCGCGGTGTCGTCGTGCCTGCCTTCCTGCAGCTCGCCGGTGACCTCAACTGGTGGGCGCCACGACCGCTGCGGTGGCTGCACGACCGCATCGGCATCAGCGAGGGCCCATCCGACGTCGAAACCGTCCTGCCCGCCGAAGCGGCTGCGCCGCAGGAGATGCCGGTGCAGCCCGCGGTCCCGGTGGTCGAGGAGGCCCTCTCCGAGCCAGGGATGCCCGTCCCGCTACTGGCTGAAGTCGAGGTCATCCCCGGTCAGCACCTCGTCTCCAACGTCAACGGCACCGTAATCGTCGTGGCCCACCGCGAACGGGCTCCGCTGTCGCAGCACTCGATCGGTTCGCAGCAGATGGCGGCGCTGGTCGACATGGTGGCGCGCACCGACCCGCAAAAGTTGGTTGCCGCGTTCGCAAAGCTTGCGCGAGAACCCTGGGATCACACCATGGTCGATATCGGCATCATCATGCCGACGGTGGCGGGCCTGGAAATCCTGCTTTGCGGCAGTGTCACGGTTGCGCTCGACAGCGGCTACGAGCAGACGGTGCTGCGTGGCCGTGGCCGGCTGGTGCACCGGTCGGTCCCGGTACCCGCCGTCGCGACCGTCATCACCGTCGACGAATTCGGTGTGCGACCCCATCACGCACCGGAGACAGGCGGTGTCTACAAGCTCACGGGAGGAACCGTGCCAGGCCAAGGTGCCGTGGTGTGGTCCACCCAAGTTGCGTCGGCGCCGCGTCCGGCGGTGGTGGCGCCGAACATTCCTTCGAACGAACCAAAAGCGGACGGCAGCAACAGAATTCCGGCCGCAGCGGTGCCTGGGGTCGCGCAGCAGCAGCGGTGGCTCTCCCTCGACGACGGGTCGCGCATCGACATTGACCGGGACTGCGTCATCGGCCGCGACCCAAACGGGTCGGACGCGGCGCAAAGTGGACTTCGCCCAGTCCGCATCGACGACCACTCCGGTGAAATGTCGCGGGCGCACGCAGAAGTGCGCATCGTCGGTGGGGAAGTGGTGATCATCGACCGCAACTCCACCAATGGGGTCTTTGTGCGCGAGTCGGCGCAGATGCGCTGGACCCGACTCACGCCGTGGGCGCCCAACCCGTGGCAGCCCGGCGCGTACGTGCAGATCGGCGGTCGGATACTGCGATTGCACGTCAGCGCTGACCATGCTGCCCCACACGGGCCCCGCGTACAGGTACATCACGGGGTGATGCGGCGGCCGCAGGTTGGCCAAGGCTACGGGCTGATCATCGCGAATTAGCGGATCCGCGTGCCGTCGACGCGGCCAAGGCGTCTACGAACACCGCACCCGCCCTACCTTCGCAGCGCTCTGTGCGGCCCTTGCGTGGGGGATTAGTCTTGCAGGCAGCTCACCGTCGTCGAGCAAGAAAGAGAGTCCGCGTTGGCGATTCGCTGGATCACCGCGTTGACGGTAGTGACGGCAGCCTGTGCGCTGCCGGTCGCACCGACCGCCCACGGCTCCATCGGTAGGTCCCCGGCACCCGCGTCGCCGTGCAATCTGCCGACCGACCGGAGCTTGATTTTCTGGCAGCGGGCTCCCGGTGTGCCGGATCACGCCAGGTTCATCAGCGAGTCTGACATGTACAACTGCCGGCCCACGCTGGAGACGTGGAGCGCCGGCCTGCCTACCGGACCCGGTAACTGCTCCAAGATCGCATGGTCGACCGACAATCCCAGCTACACACCTAATTTCATTCCCGCCCCTCCGTTGAAGAAGATCATCGACCAGGTAGGTGACTGCTAACTGGCAGGTCAATCGCGTCCGGTAGCGTCGGCGATACCCGTCATCGCGCTCACCGGTCATCTCGGCGCCGGCAAGACGACGTTGCTCAACCATCTCCTGCGCAGTCCCGGCGCGCGAATCGGTGTGGTGGTCAACGATTTCGGCGAACTCAACGTTGATGCGGCGTTGGTCGCGGGCCAAATCGACGAACCGGCCTCCATCTCAGGCGGCTGCATTTGCTGCCTGCCCGACGACGGCGGCCTCGACGAGGCTCTCGCGAAGCTCGCCGACCCGGCCCGCCGTCTCGATGCCATCGTTGTCGAGGCCAGCGGATTGGCCGACCCGGTGGCAATCGCGCGCATCATCGGCTTCAGCAAGTTGTCCGGTGCGCGGCCCGGTGGCCTGGTCGACGTCGTCGACGCGGTCCATCATTTCGACACCGTCGACCGCACCCAGCTACCGCCCGCGCGGTACGGCGCGGCATCGCTGATCGTCGTGAACAAGCTCGACCAGGTGCCCGAAGACGAGCGCTCACAGGTGGTCAAGCGCGTCGAGCAGCGTGTAGCGCAACGTAACCCACGGGTTCATGTGGTGGGCACAAGTGGGGGCCGGATCGACCCCTCGTTGTTGTTCGACTCGCTGGAAACCACGGAGGAGGAGGCCGGGCAACTGTCATTTCGAGAGCTGTTGGTCGACTCCGATCACGTCCACGACCACGTTCATGCCGACGCCGTCACCGTGCGCAGCGCTGGTTGCGTCGACCTCGATGCGCTTTTCGATCTTCTCGAAGACCCACCGCCCGGGGTGTTTCGAATGAAAGGGGTGGTTGCGGCTCAATACGGTTCGTCGGTTCGGACCTACGTTGTCAACCTGGTGGGCAGTGCGATCCACATCGGAAAGGCGCCGCCGCGGGCCAGTGCGAATTGTTTGGTGGCGATTGGGATGGACGTCGCCGTTGCTGCCGTTCGCGCTCGGTTGGAGCTGGCGGTGCAGCCTCGCACTGGACCGGCCTCGGCCATGGGGCTGCGGCGGCTGCAACGATACCGACGGCTCAGTGTGTGACGATACGTCTCGATGTCTTCCTCACTGACTGACGTGCTGGCCACCCTGGATCTCGCCCGGGTGGACCAATGGCACTTCGCCGGAGAGCAGTTGCCCGCTCCTGCGAACCACATTCTGGGTGGCCACATCTCAGCCCAGGCGTTGTTGGCAGCGAGCCACACCGCGCCCGGGCGTGCTCCGCACAGCGTGCATACCTATTTCCTGCGCCCAGGGGATTCGCGCCGGCCGGTGGACTTCGAGGTGGTCGATCTTCAAGAGGGAAGGACGTTTTCAGCGCGCCGGGTCACGGCGTGCCAGGACGGCAAGATCCTGATGGAGGCGATGTCGTCGTTCAAGGTGGTCGACCCGCGATCGGCCGAGGTTGTCTATCAGCCGACGATGCCGCGGGTGCCCGCCCCGGAGGACTTGCCGTGGGTGCCGCCCCACCTGGCCGAGTCCGACGAGAGCACCGCTGGGCGGTGGACCAGCCTGCGCTGGTTCGAGCGGCGTGTCATCGACACCGAGACCGCACCGCCGGCTCGATCACCGATGTGGTGGCGGCCCGACGGTGAGGTTCCTCCTGACGATCCGGTGCTGACCGCGAGCCTGGTCGCTTACTTGTCGGCGGTGACGTTGACCGAACCGGCGTTCGTGGCCCGCGGTGGAGTCGGGGGGTCGTCTCAGCGCGACCATTCGGTCTGGTTCCACGGTCCCGCCGTGCTATCGGATTGGCTTCTGTACGAACGCTCTTCGCCGAGCAGCGCCGACTCACTGACGCTGGCGAACGGGACGATGTTCAGTCGAGATGGCAGACTCGTGTGCACGGTGCGGCAGGAGATGTACTTTCCGGCGCCTCGGCACTCGAACTGACCTTCCGGGTCGACATCGTTCTCTTGCGATGAGAAATACTCACGAGATAGCAAGCGCGCTAATGTATCCCGGTTCCTCGCCGCGGTCAGTTGTTGACGATCACGGTTCTGATGCCCCGGCCCGCCGCAAGGTCGTCAAAGGCTTCATTGACGTTGTCGAGTGGAACGCGGCGCGAGATAAGCCGCTCGAGCGGCAAGCGCCCGGCCCTCCATAGGTCGAGCAACAACGGAAAGTCGCGTGTGGGCACCACAGAGCCGTACTGGCAGCCCACCAGAGTCTTGGCGTCCATGAATAGGTGAAAGGCCGACAACGACACGTCGTCTCCGGGCATCGCGGCACCAACCACGCAGGTTGTGCCCCCGCGCCGAGTTGCCCGAACCGCCGCATCGATGGTCGCACTGCGACCCACGGCTTCGAACACGATGTCAGCACCGCGACGGCCGGTGACCGCCCGAACCTGTTTCGCGACGTCACCGTCTGCGGGATCAATAAGGTCGGTGGCACCCAGTGATGCGGCCAATTCACGACGTGCGGCGGCAGGATCTACGGCGATGATCTGGGCCGCGCCCCGAACGCCCGCAGCCATAAGCGATGCTAAGCCGACGCCGCCAAGCCCCATCACAGCCACCGAAGCGCCGTGCTCGACGGGCGCAGTGTTGAACGCGGCGCCAGCCCCAGTTGCTACCCCGCAACCGATCAATGCAGCGATCTCCAGCGGGACGTCGGATGGGATCGGAACCACTGCCCGGCCAAGGCAATTGGTGGCCGTCGCGAAGCTCGACACCCCAACGGAGGTGTATAGCGCGGTGCCGTCTCGATCCTTTGCGTAGGGCATCGAATAGCTATCTGCAACGGAATTTTGGCATAGATGCACTTCGCCTCGCTGACAGAACCAACAACGCCCGCAGGCCGCCGTCCAAGCGATTACCACATGGTCGCCGCGTTGAACATGGTGCACTTCGGAGCCGACATCCTCGACCACTCCCGCGCCCTCGTGTCCGAGAACGCAAGGAGTGCCTGCCGGCAAGGCGCCGGTTGCTTGAGAGAGGTCGGAGTGGCACACACCGCTAGCGGCAATTCGGACCCGAACCTGATCCGCTGCGATCGGCTCGAGCTCGATGTTCTCGAGGTCAAGGGGCTTTCCGATGGCCCGCAACACTGCGGCGCGTTCGCTCATTAGCAGGTATCCTCACTCGCTACTCTTCGGCTGCTCCGCGAAAGAGTGTTGCTCAGCCGTTCTGGCCACGTAGACGCTCAATTCTAACAAGGTTAGAATTGTTTCTAACGTCGCTCGAATTAAATCGGTGGAGGCGAGCGAAATGCGTTCTAACGAAACTCGGCGGCGCGGCCGTAGATGACGAGTTACGACGACACCGGGGTCACCTACTCGCAGACCCGCCGGCCCGACCCACGCATTGCCGCGGCGATCAATCGTGCCCTCGGCGCGATGAAATCGGTCGCCAATATCGGCGCCGGTACGGGCTCCTACGAATCAGCGCGAACCGTCGCAGCGGTCGAACCTAGTCGAGTCATGATCGGTCAGCGCCGTGCCGGATCTGCGCCAGTCGTTCAAGCCGTAGCCGAAGCCCTCCCACTTCGTACCGACGCGGTCGATGTTGCTTTGGCGATACTCACCGTCCACCACTGGACCGACCTCGCCGCCGGCGTTGCTGAGATGCTGCGCGTCGCCCGCCGACGCCTGTTGATTCTGACCTGGGACCACGACATCATCCGAGAATTTTGGCTGCTGCGCGAATACTTTCCCGCTGCGGCCGAAACCGACGCGCGGCTTGCGGTTCCCATCGACACGCTCGTCGAACTGCTGGGTGCCCAACGCACGTCGGTGGTGACGGTCCCGGTGCCACACGACTGCATGGACGGCTTCGGGGGAGCTTACTGGCGCCGTCCGCGTGCTTACCTCGATGAGACTGTACGACAAGGGATGTCGTTGTTTTCGATGACATCCAGTCGTGATGTGCGCGAGGGGGTATCGAGGCTACGGACGGATTTGCGCAGCGGTGAGTGGAGGCGCCGACACTCCGAGCTCTTGTCCATGCCCGAACTCGATTTAGGGTATCGGCTCTTGATTGCGGACCTAAGCTGAACAGTGGTGAAAGCGGGCGCGGGAGTCCACGCTGGTGAGCGAAGTCGCCGGTTCCTATGCTCGATGTACCTGCAGGAGGTGGGATGGCTACAACCTGGGACACATTGGATCGCTACATCGTCATTTCGACGGACACTCACGCTGGGGCCGATCTTTACGGCTACAGACCGTATCTTCCGGCGCATCTGCACGAGGAGTTCGATGCGTGGGCCAAGGCGTACTCCAGCCCGTTCGACGACCTGATCGTCGCCACCGCGAACCGAAACTGGGACCATGAGCTTCGGCTCGCCGAGATGGACGCCGACGGCGTGGCCGCCGAGGTGCTGCTGCCGAATACCGTTCCGCCGTTCTTCCCGACCACCCCGAACATCACCATCAGCCTGCCCCGCACCCGCGAGGAATTCGAACAGCGCTGGGCCGGCGTGCAGGCCCACAACCGGTGGCAGATCGACTTCTGTTCGCTGGCGCCCGACCGACGTCGTGGACTGATCCAGATCTTCCCCAACGACGTCGAGTTGGCGCTGCAGGAAATTCGCTGGGGCGCCGAACAAGATTGCTTCGGCGGCGTGCTCGTTCCGCCCGTCTCGCCCGGGGATTCGCAGGTAGCCCCGCTTTTCCACACCCGCTACGAGCCACTGTGGGCGCTGTGCGAGGACCTGGATCTCACGGTGGTGCAGCACGCGGGTGCCGGAAGCCCAGAGATGCCAATGGATCAGCCGGCCTCCAACGCGGTACTGATCACCGAGATGGCACTGTGGGCACAGCGGACCGTCGGACACCTCATCCTGGCCGGCGTGTTCGAAAGGCATCCGACGCTGAGATTCGTGCCGACCGAGCAGGGCACGCTGTGGTTGCCCGGGCAACTGGGCGTCCTCGACGCCATGGTGCCCACCATGAAGTCCGACGCCGGTAACCGGACCTACGGGATGTTTGGTGGGTCATCGGTGGATGAGCTGAACCTGACGCCCAGCGAATACGTCCAGCGGAATTGCTATTTCGCCACCGAGCTAATGCCGTTAGACGGCGCGATCATCGACTTCATGGGAGCCGACCACATGATGTGGGGGAGCGACTATCCCCACGAGGAAGGCTTTGCGCCCCATTCCAAACTGGCCATCCGATGGGCGCTGCACAACCGACCAGAGGACGACTGCCGAAAGATTTTGGGCGGCAATGCCGGTCGCCTGTACCGTTTCGACCTCGATGCGTTGGTGCCGCTCGCCGCGAAGATCGGGCCCACTGTCGACGAGGTGCGTACTCCGTTGAAGGACACGGGTTATCGTGCCCCAGCCGCTTTCGGCTACCGGCCATTCGAGGGAGGCCTGGCCCTCAAGCGGCTGGCTCCACAGCGGCGCTGACCTGATCGGCTGTCCATTGCCAATCCATCTGGACTTCCATTTGGGATATCGAGCGGTTGCGCGCACTGGACCTGCCCGCGTGCACGGTCGCGGCCAGCGAACTGGCTTGGCATCTGGACCTGCCGTTCTGGTCGGCTCAGGGAGTTCTGTTCCAGCTTCGGCCGCACCGAAGTAACCGCCGACCCGCGGGCCCGCCAACAACAGTGGCAGCGGACGCTTGCCGCCGAACTGCGCTATCCCTTCGACGCCTATCCGCGCCGGGACGGTCAGATCGTGGTTCTGATTACTGCAACGAGTGTGCAACCGACACCGCGAGCGACACTCTTCATCGACAACCGCGAGCTCGGCATGCGGCTCGTACTTATGACGGTCCATTTAGTATCTAAGATGCTTAGATACTAAACTTTAGCCGTGGCTGAGCTGGCGGACGAAGACGAGTTGCTGGGACGTGAGTTCGTGACCGCCGTCGTGGTGTTTCACGAGACGGTCGGCAAGCTGCTGGGCGTCAGCGCGGTGGAGCGTAAGACTCTGGACGTGCTTGATCGGCTCGGTCCGAGTACTAACGGTGAGATCGCACGACACACGGGATTGACGACTGGCGCGGTGACCGGACTAATCGATCGACTCGAGGATCGCGGGCTGGTTCGTCGGGTGCCGCACAGGCAGGACCGTCGCAAGACGGTGGTCACCTTGACCGACCATCCACGTCGGCGCGAAGTTACCGCACGTGTGTTTGGCGCGTTGCGTGACGATATGAGCCGCCTGATGTCCACCTACAGTCCCGCCCAGCTAGCGGCGATCGGGGACTTCCAACGCCGCACCACAGATCTGCTCACCCAACACATTCACATGGTCGCTACGGAATTGGAGAGCTGAAATGTCAAGGGATGCAACACTTGTGCTTGACGGAGTTTTGTCTTCGACGGAGCGCAAAGGTGTGTGGGATGCACCGCGGCGCATCACGATGCGACGGCGCATGGGATCGGTCAAATTGGACTTCACTCAGGCGAATCTGCCTGCCGACGGAGTCGACATCGAGGTAGATCTGTTCGGCGGATCTCTGGAGATTCGCGTACCGACCAACGCGCGCGTCGATGAATCCTTGGCAACGCGCGCTGCCTCCTACCAAGATCATCGTCATCCGCTGGCCTCTGATGGACCGCACCTGACTTTGCGTGGCCGAGCCACGTGGTGTTCGGTCGAGGTCCGAGGACCACGTACGGATCGGTGGCCCTCTGTCAAGGAGTTCTTGGGAATGCTATTTGATCGGTGAGTATTGGCTTAGCGCTTCGTCGTAGCAGCTGAGCCGACACCGCCGTCTACAGCGCAGCCCTAAAGACGGACATTACGTCACTGTGACAAATTAGTCGTCTGACCCCCCGCGCTTGGAGCGGGCGCGTCGGGTGGCGCCGTGGGCGCGGCGGAGTCCATAAGCCGCAGCGCCAACGCTGAGCACCCCAGTCCCGGAGACCACTGAGGACACCGGGAGCGTGAACGCCAAGGCCAGGCATCCCACAAGACCGATTACCGGGATGGCACGCGGCGGGCGGTTCTCCGCGGGACGCAGTGTCAACGCCGAGGCGTTGGCGATCGCGTAGTAGAGCAACACCGCGAAGGAGGAGAACCCGATCGCGCTGCGGACATCTGCGCAGGCCGCGACGACGGTAACGACCGCTCCGATTAGAAGTTCGGCGCGGTGCGGCACATGGAACTTGGGATGCACGGCCGATAACCCATGTGGGAGGTGACGGTCTCGCGCCATCGCGAGGGTGGTGCGGGAGACCCCGAGCAAAAGCGCCAGGAGGGAACCGAGCGCGGCGACCACCGCGCCGACTTGCACGGTGGCCACCAGCCATTTCGGCCCTGCGGTACGTGCGACCTCCGATAGGGGGGCCTCTGCGGCGGCGAGCCGATCTGGTCCCAGCACGCCTAGCGCTGTCACTGCGACGGCGGCGTAGACGGCCAGGGCGATCCCCAGGGCGAGTGGGATCGCGCGGGGAATGGTTCGCGCCGGGTCGAGGACTTCCTCACCGAGGGTGGCGATGCGCGCATAGCCGGCGAATGCGAAAAACAGTAGGCCTGCGGCCTGTAGGACTCCGCTTGCAGTGGCGCCGGCGACGTGGAGGTGGGCAAGGCTGGTGGTAGGGGACCGTAACGCCGCAATTACTATGGCTGTCAGCACGGCCAGCACCATCGCGACGATGAGCCGGGTTAGCCGGGCCGACTTCTGCACCCCGGTGTAGTTGAGCGCGGTCAATGCGACGACGGACGCGGCGGCAATCGGATGGGCTTGCGAGGGCCACGCGTACGCTCCGACGGTGAGCGCCATGGCCGCACATGAGGCGGTCTTGCCCACGACGAATCCCCACCCGGCCAGATAACCCCAGAAGTCTCCCAGTCGTTTCCGCCCGTATAGGTAGGTACCGCCAGATGCCGGATAGCGCGCGGCCAGCCGCGCCGACGACGTCGCGTTGCAGTAAGCCACCACCGCCGCGATCGTCAGCCCGATCAGCAATCCGGGGCCCGCGGCGCGAGCGGCCGGACCGAGTGCGGCGAAGATCCCGGCCCCGATCATCGAGCCCAACCCGATCACGACCGCGTCGGTGATACCCAGCCGCCGTTCCAGCGCCGGGTGCCCGGTAGTTATTGGTGCTCCCGATGCAAGGTCTGCAGCCGCACCGCACCGCGCTGAAACTGACTCATGGATCTATCTTCATCTCCCCATGCTCGAGGACGAACTCAGCACGATCCAGCGCCCGAAAGCCGTGCCGGGGTGAGGTCGAGGCCGATGTCTCGGTGCGGGCCCCCGCCTGCGGTAGAACACCCGAAGCGGAACGTCCTGGAAAATCCAGCAGCCCTGGCGTCTGAGTTCGCTGGTGTCCGTTCTCAGTCAATCTGGGGCACGGTGTGGCCGTTGACCTGCAGGGCCCTGAGTACGTCAGAATTTTCGATCGGGTGTTTGTCATCGAATCTGGGGCAAGTACATGTCGGGCTCGGAATGGCATGTACGACAATGAACTGCGTGGGGTTCGAACAAAGCCATAACAGGTGGAACCACAATACCCACTACTCGACGTCATATTGTCGGCGGTGCCACGCGGCGCGCGCATCGCCCTTGACGTGGGCGCCGGTGACGGTTTGCTGGCATATCGTCTGAGCGCGCAGATCGCCGAGGTCACGGGCGTCGATTCCGACCCTTCGGTTATCGAACGCGCAAGATCCGATTGGCCGGGAATCGCGTGGATTGAGGGTGACGTCATGACCACCCCATTGCCTGTCGATCACTATGAAGTTGTGGCCGCCGTCGCTATGGTTCACCACCTGCCCGACCTCCACGCTGCGCTGGCGCGATTGGCAGACCTCACCGCAACGGCGGATCTCTCGGCATCATCGGCTGCGCGCGCAGTTCGACAATCGGTGATCGAGATGAAACGTCACAGTGACGAAATCCTGGTGGCCCGGGGGAAGAAGATCGCCAAGCTGCCGAGGATCGGGTTGACTGCCGTCGACCAACGAAGGCGGCAACACGCGCATTGGTCAACCATGTGATCGACGCCTGGCGTCAGACCGCGTCGCTATGGCCGATCCCGTGCAGTCCCGGGCGACAAAGTCCGCGAGCACGAACGAAGGCAGGTCGGGTCGCATTAGGCGGCCTCGCCGTCGCAATCTATTAGGAAGCGAACTTCACGCGGACATCCCCGGCCCTCGCAGGACGAAAAGATTGCCGATAAGCGACATTATGTCAACTAAAGTACGCCGTTTTCATCTGATGAATCAAGGACGTCTTGAGCGACCCTATCCCCGCCACGTCAGATCGATTGATCCAAACATCCCTTGACGCCAACGGCTTTGACGAGCTTGTCGATCATCACGTCACTGTTCGGAACATGGTTTGAAGTTGGGGTCCGACCTAGGCGCGCGCTGCCGGACTGCTCCTCGTCCGTTCCCCGGCCGGGTCTTGCGCACCAGGTGTGCGATTCCCGGCGCATCCGCCGCTCCACGGCGCTCGACACGCCAATGCGTTCGCCTGATCCGGTGGACTCACTGCGGGTAGACGGCTAGGTTCAGACCAAACAACAACTTGTGTCATGAAAGCAGTCGTATATGGGGGCAGATATTGACTAGCTTTTCGCCCGACCGCAGCGGAGAACTCGGTGTACCTCATAGCGTTCTGCTAAGCATTGGGCACATACATGAACCGACAACCTAAAATGCGGCGCAGATTTTCCGCCATTGCGATTATGCGAATCGGCGCGTCCGTCGGAGCGGCGGCGGCTGCCACGGTGGCGGTACTTGTGGCCATCGCAAAGCTGGATGCGAACAGAGCAACAACTGTCTCACTCGCATTGCTGGCTGCCTTGGCATTCGCTGTTGCCTCTGCGGTGCCAGACGATGCCTTCGTTAACGCCTTGAATAAGGTCAGCGTGCTCAAAGTCGCAGGTTTGCATGTTGAACTTAAGCAGTTTATCGCGCAGACAGACGTCAAAGGTGACGAAGATGTGGCGAGAGTGCATGAGGGGGATCAAGAATATTCTCAGACATTAGTCGACTTGAAAATCCGCCTCGAAGCAAAACTTACCTACCTCGCTAAACACGTTCTCTGCGCCGATCCGAATTATACGGTCCCGACCTTTCTTACCATCGGGAGCCTCGCAACGGACGGATACCTAAGTCGCGATCAAGCAAAACTTGCTTATGAGATAATGGGTTTGCGTGAGTATGACTTCGAAAGGGCTACTGCCGCAGAAACATATATTCTCCTTCAGGGTGGCAACAAATTTGTCGACACGCTTCGCGCCGAAGTTTTTGAGGGCTTTATTACCGCTGAGACTAGAAAGAGCGGGTGGACAGTTGCGCGCGTGACAGACACGCCGCGAGGCCGGCGGGACCTCATGGTCACCGACAAAATCCAATCCCTAACCCATCACGTCATCCCGGTTTTCAGCCTGGAGAAGGACTCCCCTCTCCTCGAGAAGGCGCGCAAGCGGCTGCAGGACAACGCGCGTGCCTCGGGGCCAGGACTTCGCCTGATCGTCGTTCCTCCCCGATCGAAGGCCGCGAAGTCGGACCTGGATCACGCCGCGACGGCACAGGTATCGGTGGTGGACGTTGCCACGTACTTTCGGCTCCTCGGCATACCGCGCCCCTGATGGTCTGCGGCCGCTGAACCGCGTTTGCTGACGGCCCCGCAGCAGAATCCGTAAAACCCGGATTTACTCATAGCAAAGACATACGATCACCATCATTGATGGCGATCAGACCTACGGGGGCTGGCCATGCCGAAGAGTTTCGCGATCTGTGTACCGGGCGCGGAGACGAACAACGAGTGGCCGCGCTCGACTCTTGCCACCACCAAACACGTTGCCGGCGGGGGCTTAAGAACCGTTCAGCTGTCCGATGACGAGTACCCAACCCGGGAAGTCCTGGGCACGAGAGTCGCCGATAGCGAGTCCCACGAGTTCCGCGGTCACTGTGTGGCCTCGCTGACAGGACATGGCCTGCGCGGAGAGCTTCTGGTTATTCCCGAGGGGTGCGCGGGTGCAAGTGCGTGGCATCCGTGAGGCAAAGGAGCAGCGATGGCGGAATCGACAGCTCAAGCACCCGCGGTCCAGGCGGTCCCGCAGCGTACGCTGCGGCTCGCGCTGGCCATGCGTGGCGGAGTGAGCTTGGCGGTGTGGATCGGCGGCGCGGTCACTGAGATCGACCTTTTCCGTCGCGCGTGTTTGACCGATTCGCCGGCCACTGGTATCCGGGCGGACAAATACCGGGAATTGCTGACGCGCACCAGGAAGTACAACACCGTCGAAATTGACATCCTGGCAGGCGCTAGTGCGGGCGGGCTCAATGCGGTGTTGTACGGCCTGGCGCAGACCTGCGGGTCAGTCCTCGATACGGTCGCGCACGACACTTGGGTCCGTGACGGCGGAATGTGGGAACTGCTGCGCAAACCCGGTTTTGGACGCGCGCCGTCGTTACTGCGCGGCGATGAACAGTTCTTTCCTGTGCTGCGGCAAGCACTGGACGCCATACTCGCCAGCGGCGGCGCGAGCACTGTCGCGAAGCGGCTCAGCGTGGAGTTGGCGGCCACGCTGCTTGCCGATGTGACGAAGACCGATCGCGCCAACCGGGCGCGATTCTCCTTCATGGCCACCCAAGGAACGCTCATATCAGGCTACCGGGGCATCCCATCCACCACCGACCACGACGACGCCGAGATTCTCGCGGCGCTCGACCGGCTGGCGCTGGCCGCTCGGGCGACGTCTTCATTCCCCGGCGCATTCGAGCCCGCCAGCATCTTTTCGACCACGATCAGACCCAGCCACCCCGAGCTTGAGGACCCGCCGGCGTTGCCGCCATACTTTGAACCCGCCAGCCACGGAGACATCAAGCGCGGCAGCAGCGTTGAGCAGCGGCCCGAGTCACCGATGGCCGGACTCGGGGTCAACATGTCGACGGCTTTCCCCTACGCGAGATGGTTCCCCTTCGCTCACGACGATCCGGTCAGTGATGAACCGGTCAGTGAACCGTTCTACGTTGTCGACGGCGGCATCTTCGACAACATTCCGATCGACCGCGCCATTCGCGCCATCGCCCAGGCACCCGCCGCCCATCCCTCGGAACGGTATTTGCTCTACCTGGATCCTGAACCGCCAACACCGCCGAACGCCGGCACCGATGCCGCGCATTACGACACCGCCCTGAACTGGGTCCGCGTCATCCAACGCTGCCTGCGCCTCAAGCAGCGATCAGAAACCTCCGACGACGAATTGAATCTGATTCTCGAGCACAACAATTCGGTGCTGGCCATCCGCGGGAGGGTGGAGGCGCTGGCCGACCAGGTGCGCCGCAGTCCCGAAATTCTGTCCGAGCTCATCGACCCGCAAACGTATACCCAGTGCCGGATCACGACGGACACCGAATGGATCTCGCAGCTGCTCACCAACCCGTGGGCCGAGTTGTGCCAACCTCCACACGCCGGCGGTGACTACACCGCCCTAGATCCCGCACAGGCGCTCACGATCAAGAACCAGGTGAGCGCTGCCTACAATGCGCCCGGAGTCCACGAGCTGATTCCCCACGATCTGATCGCATTGGCCGACCAGGTCCGCGTGCTACTGGCCTGGGTGCGTGCCCTGGAAGATCTCCTACAGGCGCTGGCCGCCGGCGAAACCGACGCGCTTGCCACATTGCTCCCGGATCGGACGGAGTGCGCGGCAACGCTGCGCGGCTGGAAGCTCACGCTCTATCGATGGCTGACAGTACTTGCCGAAGCTAAGCATCACGCGATCGATGAGGTTCTGGCACAACCGCTGCGCACCCGCACGCTTAACCACTCGAAATACCCACTACGCCAGCGGCTGGAAGAGAGCTGGGAGACCCAACGCCAACTGGCGCTTAGCGATGCACTCGAAAGGCTGCTGTGCGCACGAGGCGCGACCGAGGACGAGAGCTTGTTCTATCAGGCGCTATCGGAGGCTCGCCCCTTCCCACCTGGGGCGGGGCGGCGAATTCGTGACGTCGCACCCGAGGCGTTCAAGTCCGCCCGCGACGAAATCGTCGGTGCCTCGAAAGTCATTTCCGATGAGGTCTGTCGGTTGCCTCAACCGCTGACCCCGGCGCTGCGGTATTGGACGGAATCGGTGTACGCGCTGTTCTATACCTGCCCGGAATTGGCCAGCGTCGCCCAGCTCGCCATGTTGTTCGCACTGACCGGAGTTCCCGATACCGCATCGATCATCAATTTCGATCGGATCACCAGTGATGAGACACCCGCGGTCGACACGACGGTGCTGGCAGACGCCGCTCGTGCCGTGCAGCTGCGGACCTGGATCAGAAAAGGCACCCGTGGACAACCGATCCACCGCCTGATCGACGCGCCGCCCGACAATTTGGTCACCGCTGACGCCAAACTAGCGGGCAATGTGTTGAGTCGATTCGGCGGCTTTCTCCTCACTGACTGGCGCCGCAACGACTGGCAGTGGGGCCGACTTGATGCCGCTGCCGCCATCACTCGGATCCTGGGCGACACCCGGCCGCCACCGACTCAGCGGCCTCACGAGACTGAAGCGCAGTTCCGCGCACGGCTAGACGAGCAAGAAGAGCAACGCCGAGTCGACATCAAATACCTCCAGGATTCGATTGCCGCCGACGCCACACTGACTGGACACGGAGCGGCCAACGACGCCGCACTGACGGAGACCGTTGGTGGACAAACACTGGGTGCGGTCTGTCCGCAATACCGGTTCGCGCTGGCGTCACGTGTCGTGCCCCTGCTCTACCGAGCGGTATTGCCGGCTGGGTCCTCGGGATGGCCCACTACATCGGCAGCATGGCTGGGTCAGCTGCTGTTGCTGCGGCCCGCGGCGGTGCCTGTGCCGTTGGTTGCCGATCCGCTACGCGCGTTGCTCGCGCTGGCGACGGTGCTGTTATCCGCGGCGCTGCTCGGTGTGTCCGACAGTCCCCGCCCGCTTCACATCGTCTACGGACTTCTCTTCATCACGATCGGTTCGGTTATCACGCTGCGGGCAGTGCGACTCGAAATGAACTGGCGCACTCTGAAAGAGACGATCGACACGTCCAATGATCGACGCGTTCAGTGGCGCAAACTACTCGATAGCGCCGATCGCTGGTGGTATCGGGCCGCATCGGCAGTCTTGGGTGTGGCTGTGACCGCGATCGGCGGGGCGCACATCTACCAAGTAATCACACGGTGGCACTCGGGCCGCGCCGTCCAGCCGGATTATCCGACGGTCCCCTTCGAGGCGTTCGCCGCCGCGGCCGTGATGATCCTTACTGCCGCACATTGGTTGAACAAGCGCTCCGTCGACGTCGTCGTCCCGAGGACGCAAGTGGCGATACCCCGCACCGTCCGGTCACGCCGCACCGCCTTGGGGGCTGTGGCGGTCGCGCTGTTGGGCGCCACGATCCTGTCGGCGTTCGCGACGCCCAGCTCCCACCCGCAGCCGTGGTCGGCATGGTTGCGCCCGCAGGCCACCTGGATGCTCGGCGGTTCCGGTCCGTGGTTTCACGCCTGGACCGCTTCCGCGGCGATCGCCGGTCTTGCCGTAGCGATCCTCACCGTGCTCTCACTGTCGGGCTGGGCGCATCCATGGGGGATCGCGAGCTGCGCCGTCGGCATATCGACGGGCGCGGTACTGCTGCAAAGTGTTTTCGACGTCTGGTGGCGCACCACGGCAGGCCGACCAATCCTGGACCTCCTGCCCACGCTCACCTGGATGGTGTTACTGGGCGCAGTGATCGCCGCAATCCCCGTTCGGCTCGACAATTACGGCGATCCCGGCGCACCCCGCAGGCCACGCGGTCACCGCGAGCAGGCTCGGAGCGCCTGATCGGGCCACTGGCCAGATCCGAGTGCCGTTTCCGCGACCCATCCGATGCTTGACCTCGAAACGAAAGGAAGCCGGTGGCATGACTGAGAACGGTTGGCCCCCCGACACGAACGCCGCGCCGTTCGTCTCCATTCCACTATCAGAATGTTCACGCGTCACCATTCCGGGCACGACCCTGACGCTGCAGTTCCAGAAAGGTGCTCCCGCGGCAATTCTTCCCGCATTCATGGCTGACCTGAATTGGTACGTGGAATCGGCGAACAACGATTCCGCCTACAACGACGAGGCGAGCTGGACCGACGGCAATAGTGTCGGCACGAGTAACCACCTCGGCGCCACCGCCTTCGACTACAACTGGAACGACCACCCCATGGGTCCGAAAGTGCCGGAACTGGCCGCTGGCTGGCAAGGCTCGGAAATCACTAATTGGCAGCCCGAAGAGTTGCGTGTGCGGGAGCTCCTCGATTACTACACATACAAAGGCATTCAAATGGTGTGGTGGGGCAACGACTGGGACTCCCCCCATGACTCGATGCATTTCCAGATGGGTTACCACACTTTCGAGAACCAAGATATTTGCCAAGAATTCATCGCTACCTTCATCGATACAACCACCGGATTCTCGAAATTCAAGGAATTCAAGGCGAGCCAGCAGCCGGCGCAGGTGGACGTGCTCGTCAAAGCGACCGGGTTGAGCACCGACAAATGCGCCGAGATCTTCCCCACCCTGGTAGAGGGCCTGACCTTGGCGCAGTGTGTCAACGTCAATCGAATCGCCATGTTCATCGCGCAAACCCGGGAAGAGTCCGACAACTACAACACGACCGAAGAGTACGGTGCCGGACCCACCGGTGATGCCTACAAAGGCCGATCCTGGATTCAAATCACCTGGCAGTCGAACTACGCCGCATTCGGAGCTTGGGCTTTCCGCCAAGGCCTCATCGCGGATCCGAACCAATTCGTCAACGATCCCACGTCCCTCGCCGACATCAAATGGGCCGGAGTCGGCGCCGCCTGGTACTGGGTCGCTCGCCACGGCGGGCACAACCTCATCAACGATGACTGCGACAAGGGAGACATCCGCGCCGTCACCTACACCATCAACGGTGGCTACAACGGCCTCGATGTGCGCACAGCGTACTGGAACCAAGCCAAAGCGGTGGGCGATGACCTGCTGGCCCTCATCAACGCCGGAGCGACAAAATCCGACGACAGCGCGGCGGCGCCCGCGGCTCCGGTCGGCGCTTTGACCGCGGAGGAACAACGGGCGATGTACAACGAGGTCATGAAGCGGGGCCCATCTCGATCTTTTCTGGCTACCGACGGCAAAGCCGTCGAGACCGAACTGGGCTTCATCTACAACATCGATGGCAACGCCTGGAACCTCATGCTGACGATCAGCTATCTCGTCGGCCACCCACTTGCGATGTCTCAGGTCGAAGCGGTCGCCAAAGGCCACTTCCCCGACGGCTCCTACGTCGACACCAATGCCTGGCTGCAGCAATTCGGCGAAGAATACTGCCAGGGCCTGGTGGCCTTCAAGCAAAAGTTGGACGCGCTGTTCGCGTTCGGCCCAGCGGCCGTGCCGTCTGCCCAGCAAGCGCCCGCACTCATCGCTCCCACACTGGGGATTCGCACTCGGGAGGCGGGACCGGCGGACAACAGAGCCGGCGCAGTGCCAGCGAAGAAGTCACCAGCGAAGAAGTCACCACCGAAGAAGTCACCAGCCAAGAAGCCGGCGGCCAAGAAGCAACCACCGACGAAGAGCCCGGCGACAACGTCACCGACAACGGCCAACGCGCCGGCCGAAGAACCGGTGAAATAATGCAGATCAACGGCGTTTGGGTGGGCTGGGGTTTGGGCGATCACAGTGCCCACGACCTGACCGTCCAACAAGCAAAGAAATACATGCGCGCTGCTTTTCGCTCCTATGCGGGCAGTCTGCGCGACACCAACATCTTCGATCAGCAGATGCAAGACACCGTCACCGAAATGCAAAAACGCCTCGTCGCCGACGGCGCACTGACACCAGGGCAGTTCGTCGTCGGTGTCCTAGATCTGCCAACCGAATATGCCATGGGCTTTCGACGGCGCCCGACAGGAGTTCAACCGGTTTTCTTCACCGTCGAAGGCCATATGTCCAACATGTTCGCCGGCCCAGTCGCCGACACCGCGACGCGCCTGGAAGCAGAAGGTCACTGCCACCACCAGCCCATCGGATACAACAACGGCGCGATTCCCTTCGACAACGCCAGCGGCGTCGAAGAACTCGCACGGCTCGTCGGCTCGACCACCATGGACAACGGGGTGCCCTTCCCCGCCGGGACACCATGGGGCCTAGGGATCTATTCACAAGGCGCCATAATCGGGAGCATGTTCTGGTCGCAGTATCTCCAGCCCGGACAACCCCTTGACTGGCGCGCCGCGGACCTCAAAGGTGTTCTCGCCTACGCCAATCCGTGGCGCGAGAAGAATCAGGTCGCAGAATGGGCCGTTCCCGGTGGCCCCGACAAGAACACTCAGGGGCTTTCTGACCAGCGCCTGACAAATACGCCGACGTTTTGGAAAGAAGTGTGCCGGCATGGCGACATTTTCGCCGAGAACTCCGACGACGAAGAAGGCCAGATCAAGACGGCCGTCTACACCGCGGTAATGGGCAACTTTTTCCTCGGCCCGTATTCCATTCTTGCCAAACTGACGGCCGCCCTGCAGAAGCCGGGTGCAGAACTCGAACCGATCGTCACCTCGATTTACAGCGGGTTCGTCTTCTTGATCTCTAATCCCAACCCCCACTACGCCCCATTCATCGTTGATGGCGGACTCGATTTCATGCGGCGCCGGTTGACCGGCCAGGACGCTGTCCCCATCGTCTAAGCGATAGACACCGACGCGATCGCTTTCGCATCATCTGCCGCGCGGTCGCACACCGATGATGATCGAAGGAAGGGCCAGTCCAGCTCCGGAGTGTGCGCGTGCGCGTGTTTATCTGCCAGCTGGCCTGACGCGGTTCTCGGGTGCCGGTCATACCACCGCCATGGCACCTGCCGCCCAGACGCCGCCAGAGCGCGCCCTACACCCCGCCAGCAACAGCGCAGAGCTGTGCACCGGACATGGTTCTTTCAAGCGACAGGGCTACGCCGGCCCGCGGCCCATCCCAGGCTGGTTATGAGCACCAATCTCGACGTCGTTTGTTCGTGAATGTTGGCGCCGGTGCGAAATGTGCGTGATTGATTATTCGTGAATGTTGGCGTCAGGCCCGGGAGTGACGTGTCATCGCCGTTGGTGACCGGGGCGGGCGCGCTCGGGTCGGCCGGGTGCTCGATGTCCCGCCTCGGGGTGTGGACTTACCGAGTCGCGGCGGTCCCGATGATATCGGCGCCGGTGACCGCGCCGCCGGCTTGGTCGATGGCGTTTTTCATGGCGGCGAGGTTGGCGCGTATTTCAGGGTTGGCGGCGATGCATTCGGTCACGTCCCAGAGGTGATCGGGGGTTGGCGAGGCGATCTGCGCTCCGAGGCCCAGTTGGTGGATTCGGCCGGCGTTGACGGATTGTTCGCGAACTTGAGGAACGGCGATGGTAGGCACCTGGTGATAGAGCGCTTCCATGACCGAGCCCATCCCCGCGTGGGTGATGAACGCCGCCGCGTGGCGCAGCACCGCGAGCTGCGATACCTGGCGGTGAATTTCGATATTGGGTGCCAGGGTGCCGATGCGGGCGGGATCGATGTGGTTTCCGAGGGCCATCACGACGTGAAAAGCGCTGTCGGCGAACACATCTACGCACGAAGCGAAGAAGTCGGGTTGGTTGTTGAACGCGGTGCCCAGAGACACCAGCAGCACAGGTGCGCCGCTGGGCGGGGGTTGCCAGGGTGGTGTTTGGCGGGCGCGCTGCGGCACCGACGGGCCGATGAAGTGAAAGCTGTCATCGAACGTGTCGCCGGCGATCTGAAACATGCGCGGCACGAACACCAACGATGGCGTCTTTGGCGCACTGTCGATGTGGCGCCCACTGGGAACGGGCTGGCCGTAGGAGGTGAACCAGTCGGTGAGTTCGCCGAAGTAGCGCGCCATGCCCGGATGGCCTGGGGTGAATCCGTCGATCAGCTCGGCCGGGGTGAACGCGGTGTTGGTGGCCAACGTCGGGACCAGCGAGACCATCGGTGCCTCGAAGATGCCGGCGAGCAGTGTCCCGAGGGGAACGCTGTCGGCGCACACGACGTCAGGTGGAGCGGCGGCGAGCATGTCGAGCAGGTGCGGGGTGAGGGCGCGGGCCGCGGCCAGGAACGCGCGCAGGTCGGCACTGAGTGTCTCGGCAGTGAACCCTGTGGTGGCCAGTGCGCTGGTGTCGGGTTCCCAGCCCAGGTCGACGACCGCTGCTCCGGCCAGTCGGAGTTCGGTGGCCAGCGATGGCCCGCTGATGTAGGTGACGCGGTGTCCGCGGTCGACGAGTTCCTCGACCAGCGGCAGCGTCGGATACACATGCCCGGATGCTGGCGGCGTGGTGAACAGAACATGCATCGAGGGGCAGCCATTTCCGGTAGGTTTACCTAGACATGTCTAGTTACATTACATGGCTAAGGATGATGCGATGACCGGTGTGAGCGCCACCCGGACCGACTTGGCGGGCCTGGTCGGCCAGATTGTCCGGCTCGCAGGCCCCATCAACGCGCTGATGGCCCGAGAACTTACATTGCCGCTCAACGATTTAGCGGCATTACATCACCTGGTAGGGCTGCCGCCGGCAGGGCCGGCCGAGCTGGGCCGGCGGATGAGAATGTCCTCAGCGTCGGCCACCGTTCTGGCGGATCGGCTCGAACGCGCTGGTTACGTCCGCCGATGCCGCGACCCCTCGGATCGCCGCAGAGTCATCCTGGAAGTCACCGACGCCACCGACGCCCGGTCGCAGGCCGCGATCGGCCCGCTCGTGGAGGCGCTCACCACGATCTCCGACAGCCTCGACGAGTCTGCCCAGCAGGAGGTCAGCACCTACCTGACCCGGGTGATCACCGCGATGGCCAATTTCACCGGCGCTGATGCCTCGGAACGCCCGAGTTGAGTTGTACGCGGCGATCCGCCGCGACGCCCGCGCTGGCGTATCCGGTCGCGAGATTCAGCGCAAACACAGCGTCGGATGGCGCACGGTGCAAGCAGCGATAGCCTCGGCATCGCCGCCCCAGCGTGTTGCCTACCCGGCCAGGGCGTCGAAACTCGATGCCTTCAAACCCGTCATCGACGACATCCTGCGCGCCGACCTCGACGCGCCACGCAAGCAACGCCACACCGTCACAAGAATTTTCGACCAGCTAGGCACCGAGCACGGTATGGACGATGTGTCCTACCCGGTGGTGCGGGCCGACGTGGCCACACGGCTAGAGATCAGCATCGAATGCGGTCGCGGCGCGCCCGGGGTGTTCGTCCCGCAGACGCACCTGCCCGGCCGGGAAGCCGAAGTGGATTTCGGCGAAATCGGTGTGCGGCTACGCGGGCCAACTCGTCACCTGCCACCTGTGCTCGCTGCGAATGTCTTACTCCGGCAAGGCTGTTCACCGAGCATCGGCGACCGGCGGGCAAGAAGCCTTCTTCGAACGCCACGTGCACACCTTCGGAGTCCTCGGCGGGGCGGCAGGCGATCACAGCGACGTCAGAATTCACGGACAACCGGCGTCAGGATTGACGACCAAGCCGCCAGGCCACGGCCCGCACCGCTACCTCTTCCAGCTGTTCGTGCTCAACTAGCCCAGCGGACTCGACACCACAGCCACCGTTAAAACCACAGCCGCCTCGATGCAAGAACACGTCATTGCACGCGGCAAACTCACCGGCACATACCAACGCTGACCGGCAGAGCACACCGCAGTCAACACCTATCGAGGGGTCTGGACTGCCTGTGCTGCGCCAGCAGCTGGTCCCAGCCGATGGTCGGCTTCGATCGCGAGGTGTAGCTGTGCGAGATCGCGCGGCACGCTGACGTCGTATCCCGTGTGGTCTTTGAGCCGGCCTAGTCGGTAGCGCACCGTGTTGGGGTGGCAGTGCATACGTGTTGCTGTCTGGGAGACTGAACCGCCGCTGTCAACCCAAGCACGGAAGGTGCTCACGAGTATTCGTCTGTCGGAATTGTCGATGGCATTTAGACCGGCGAGTACGAGGTCGCGGTAGAGCGTCATGGTTTGCGGGTCCGTGATGGCCGCGACGGCGTACGGATGGGCGTCGAACACGATGAGGGGCTCGTCTGCGGTGGCTGCTCGCAACGCAGCTTTGGCGTAGTTCAGCGCGGCCCCCGGGGGCGGATGGCCGTCGTAGATGGGGCTGACGCCAATTCGGCCGAGGGAATGTTTTTCTAAGCTGCGTGCCAATTGTTCGGCGTCCGTTGGGGCCGACAAAGCGATGATTCCGATTTGCATATCGGGGTCGAGCCGCCACGCGGAAGCGAAACCGTCGGCGGAGAGTACCTGTTCGATGGCACGCAGCGGGCGGCTATCTAGTGTTGCGGACTTAATCGCCGCCACGGTAAAGAATCCCGATTCAGGTAATCCGAGCAGCCGCACTGCATCCCACGCGGTGACATCGCCGGGAAGACGTCCTTCGAGTAATCCGGTAACTAGCGCCGACCGTTCTTCACGTTGACGCAGTAGCTGCTCGGTAGCGGCCTCGCGGTACGCCTCGCTCATTGCCTCGGTGTATTCGGCTTGGCTTCGCCAGATCTCGGAGCCCGCGAGCTGCAGCTCGGCCAGGGACAGCTGGGCCTCGGCCACGGCTTCGGCTGTCTTCTCCCAAAGGTATTCAAGCCCGACCCGGTAGGCCGACATCACGTCCGGAAGCGGAACACCCTGCTCGGCTCGCCGACGGCCAACAAGTGATGCCGGCCTGGTGTCCGGGTGCCCTGTGCCCAGGGACTCAAGAATGAAGGTGTCCTGTTTTTTGACCGCCCCGACCAGATCTGCGTGAGGCACACGACTGTAACTCTGGCAGGCCGTGTTGTGTTCACGGATCAGCCGACACTGCTCAACGCAAAATTCGTCCACTCGACTCAAGAGTGAGCGGCCAATCTCTTTCAAGTGTTCAGCCGCATCATCGGTGGGCGATTGCGTCACCTTGGTAGATTACTGGACCACCGCGGATGCTTGGACGCCCAAGGGGTTTCCAGTTTTTCTTGGCTCGTGAAGTAACGGGCCATTTCAAAAACGGCCTGCGATTCTCGCGCCAAGAGAGTCGATTAGTTAAGAGTGCCGAGCCGGTGAGATCAGCGCCATTCCGGGTAGCACGAACCCAGTGGAACCAGAACGGGGTCGTAGCGGCCCGGGGTCTTCGACATGTGCACCTGGTCGGTCACTCCTTGGTAATGGCCGAGTGGGGTGTGTGCGGTGAAGAGTTCCGGCTCCATGTAGGCATGGTCGGGACCCTTGCCGGCGGTCTCGATGGCGTAGTCGAGGTCGAAAACCCCCAGGCTGAGGATCCACAAGGCTGTACGGGTTAGGGAGCAATCGACTCGCCAACTGCCACCCTCGACCGCGCGTCGCCGGAGCGCTTCGGCGACCCCGGCTGCGATGAACCAGCCCACGATGTTGTCATTTACGACGGGAACTGGCGGCACCGCGGGCTTTTCGTTCGGCCCGCCACCCTCGAGCGACATGATTCCTGACACTGAGCCAGCGACTTGGTCGAACCCGACGCGATCTGCCCAGGGGCCTGCGCCGCCGTGCAGATTCACCGTTGCGTACACGATGCCCGGCTTCGCGGCCGCGACTTCGGTTGCCGAGAGTCCGAGTTTGTCCAGGAGCCCTGGGCGGCGGTTGGCGAAGAATACGTCAGCCCCGCCGAGCAGCTCCACGATCTTTGAATATCCGGCTTGCGAGTACGGGTTGATGCGGGAAGACCGGTGGCCGACGTTGGTGGTGAAGAAAGTGAATTCCTGCTCGACCTCGTTTAACCGCCACAAGTTGAGTACATCGGCACCGTGCAGAGCTAAGGCCCGACCGATACCGGAGCCGGCGACGACATGACCCATCCCGAGTGCACGGATTCCACTCAGGGGCAGCTCGGCCATGGGTAACGGTACCGGGTCGCTATCGCCGATCTTGGTTATTTTGATCAGCGGTTGTTGGCTCAAGACTTCGCGGTATTGCAGCGTTTTGAGGAATTCTTCGGGGGTGCGAACCATGGGCATGACCACCCCGAAATCGGCGCCAGCCTCCTCCAGCGGGAGTCCGTCCCACTTTGCGATCGCCTTAGCAATGGCTATGGGTTCTTCTGGGGCTTGAAGTAGCTCACAGGCGCGTGCTGCCAGCTTCGGGTAGGGATTCAGCGGTAGTACCCAGCGACCGTCCGCAGTGCGGTAAAACTTGAATAGTTGGAACGCGTCATTCGGGATCGTATTCGCTATCGGCGGCAACCCGTTGATCAGTTCCCATTTTCCTTCGTAGAAAGGACATAATCTGCGCGGTGCCGCGCGCAAATCGATCGACATATCCTGCTCAGTACCGCCCCGAGATCGCCACAGATTCGCCATCGCGGCCGACTTGACCATAAGGGAGATGGATGTTGCACCCGCGAGTCGGATTGCGCTCGGCACGATCGGATCGGCGCCGTCGAACCGGATATTTCCACCAATATCGGCTCTGCTGAGACCTAGGTCTGTGAGAACAGTGTCAAATTCTTCATCGATATCGAACTCATCGCTCGTGGCCGGGTTTTGGACCGAATGCAGAATCCGCTGAGTAAGCAGTTGCGCACCAGACTCCACTTCGTCAACCATGATTTTGATAACCTCAGCTCTCCCCCAAAGAAATGCACACTGTTTCTGCGCGGCGCCGAATGTTGAGATGCACAGTTACGTATGATACGAAGTCGCATTCACACCTCGAATGGCAAAGACGCTGAGCGGGAAGCTAGCTGCCGCGCATACGATTATTGCATCTCAGGCCAGAAAGCGGATTGTGTTCATATCCAGAATATGGATGCCGCCAGTTATCTCAGCGAACAATCGATAGCCATTGACCTGCAGGTACCCGACGACGGCGGGCGGGACATCTCGAGAATCGGCGGCGCGAAACCCGAATGCCTGTGTTACTCCTCGGAAGGACTTGCTCTGTCGGGGGAAGGGGTCAGCGGTGCCCGGTCATCACATCTTGAAGCGGCGACGGGCTGGCGAGGTTGCGGTCATCGCGACCGAGGCCGTTCGCCGCAGCGGGTTAACGACGACCGGCGCCACTCTAGGCGACAGTCAGGCCCTCACGTTCTTCGGGATATTGGACGAAACAACGTATGTGCGGGTACGTGAGGCGGTGACCCATGCCGCGCTGAGCGGGTCTCGCGGGTTAATCATTGATGTCACTGCCCTGTTGGTGCCTGAGTCCTCGGGGTGGTCGGCAATTACGGAGGCCCGCAAAACGATTGTCGAGGAGTCCGACATTTCGCTGGTGCTCGTGTGTGATTCCATTCGAGGTCAAAACGCGTTGCGGCGCAGCAGGATCGACCGTGAGATTGCGGTGTTCTGGCGTTTCGAGGACGCGCTTGCCGCGCTGCCCAGCGGCGATGATGTGGCGGCCCGGGTGCCGCGCCCGGCTTCCGATTCGTCGGCGCAGTGGTTGGAGCGGTGGCCGACTATTCCGTTGAAACAGTCGGGGCACCGGCGCGGATAGCAGCGGCGGGCGCTGATCTTAAATTCGTTGTGCAGGTGGGTATCCGAGAGCGCAACGGGCTATCAGCCGCCGTGGGAGGTGCTGGGCGAGGTGTTGCGGCTGCTGTATCTGCACTCTGTTCGGCAGTGACTTCACCCCGTCCGCTGAACCGCGCCAAAGACCCAGAACCGCGGGAGTCGCCTGAAACATCCAATCCGCAGGGACTGACCATTGCTCCCGGTCGGCGGCCTAGTGGCTCAGATCAGGTCTCAGTAGCGTCGAGAACCCACGACGTATCGCCGGTGCCATGACACTCAAAGTAGTTAGCAGGCGCAAAGCTCATGAGCGTGGCCATGTCCCAATAGTTTTGCCAGAGCCTAATTTTCCCGTCGACAACCTTATGTACGGCGACGATTTTGACCAGGCCTTGCTCACCCGAGGGGAACGTCCAAGTCTCCGAATGTTCCTGCTCAGGCCGCGGCGGGTCGGTCGCGCAGATCACTTCTCGGGGTGCTGCACAGGTCATTCGACCGCGCCATTCGGTGCAGCTCCACATAGAGTTGGCAATAATCATGTCTGCGACCATCCTCGAGAGCCCCGTAGCTGACGACGTCGAACCTGCGACATCGAAGGCGAGGACACGCGTCCGGGGCAGAGTGCTCGATTCGCGGGCCATCGCCACGCTGGCAGCGGTCCTCAGTGGTGCCGGCGCCCGCACGCCATCGCTGTGGTTCGACGAAGGTGCCGCCACCGCGGGCACCATGCCCGAGCTGTGGAAGTTGCCGGGCCGCATCGACGCTGTGCACGGCTTCTGTTGCCTGCTGATGCACCGCCTACTAGGCGACACCGCCGGTCTACCAGTTCCCGCGCTAACGCGGCTTCCGCATCGTCGAGGGGTGGTAATTCCACTACTCGCCCGTCCTCGGGTTAACGCGGTAACCGTCCTATGAACACGCTAATCGCCTCCGGGTTGTTCGCCGGCAGTGGACAGGGCGGGCGCCAGATCGTCGAATTGTTTTCGGCGTTCGGGCTTACCGCGGCAATCGGGTTGGAACGCACCATCCAGGGCAAAAGCGCGGGTCTGCGTACCCAGACCATCGTCGGCACGTCGGCGGCGTTGATCGTGCTCATCAGCAAGTACGGCTTCGGCGATATCCTCTCCGCCGGGACCGTGGTGCTGGACCCTTCTCGTGTAGCGGCCCAAATCGTCTCCGGGATCGGCTTTCTGGGCGCGGGTCTCATCATCACCCGACGTGGAGCTGTGCACGGCCTGACCACGGCGGCAGCGGTCTGGGAGTCGGCGGCCATAGGTATGGCCGCCGCGGCCGGGATGGTATTGCTGGCGGTGACTGTGGTCGCGCTGCACTTTGTCAGCGCGCTGGTGCTACTGGTGGTTGAGCGACAACTGGCAGCGAGGCTGCGGGGTACCGTCCAGCTGCGCGTTATCTACGACGACGGCCGTGGTGTGCTGCGGCAGCTGCTGCAAGTCTGCGGACAGCGCAAGTGGTTGCTCACGGAGCTCGATCCTGATCCACACGGCATCGACAGCGGCCAGGCCGGGGTAACGATAACCCTGTCCGGCTATCGGATCGCCAGCGCGGCGCGGGTCCTCGGTGACGTTGACGGGGTATGTGCCGTGCTGCAGGCCGACGAGGACCTGGACTGACTCAGGATCATCGCGGCAACCGGCCGCCGGAGTGCGTGGCCTTAGCAGATGCCACGACACCGATCGCCGCCAGTGCATCCCACTCGCGACGCTCGGACAGCGTAGTGGATCAGCGTCACGTCATGGGCATCGGCGAGGGGGCGATCAGAAGGTCGGCCATGCCGACCGGGTCTACTCCCCCCTCTTCCACACCAGGACCCTGACGCTCCTGGCAACCACCAGGTGATTAACCGTGACTCCCTCGGGAAGTACGCTCACAATGTACGGAGACTTTACTGAGCCGCCTGAGTCGACCAGCGCTGGCCGCGTCGGATCCTGCGGTGACCGCCAGCATCAGTATCTGGGTTTTGCACAAATTGTCCTTTACGGAGGGTCTCAAGCAATTCGCGATAGGGGCCGATCAGATAGACCGTGTCGTCGCCGCACAAACGGGCGTCACGGCGGGGATGTAGTTGGACCGGTGTGTTCGGACGGGTGATTGCGATGACCCGGGTTCTCGTGGATAAATCCACCATGCGCATCCCGTCGAGTTCGCTGCCGGCGACCACGTGCATCGCGCCGACCACAAAGGAGCTTTGCCCAATCGAAAACGTACCCAGTACTTCTAGGCCGATTGCAGCGCTAATGAACCACGGAACTGCCAGCTCGACGGTAGAGCGAACGTTGATGAAGCCGAATCGTTTTGCGATCGCGCGACCAAGAGCGCGGTCGTATACCCGCAGCACGAGCGGAACAGCGGGCCGGATGGTGGCCGGTGATAATCGGCGCCCCAGCATCTTGGCCGCAACGATGCCAGTCTCGATGTTGACCACTTCATCTCGCGTCATCACAGCCACCGCGCGAGCCCGGTCGATGTGCGCCGATTGCAGAGTCTGGCGCAGCGTGGCGTCCCCGTAAATCACTGGCACGTCGAGATCGATAACCGAAGGTAAGAAACGATTGTCGACATCGCGCTCGATGACTGCAACGTCGTAACCATCAGCGGTGAGGTCGCTCACTACACGGGTGCCGAGTGCGCTGAGCCCGATGACGATGATGTGGTTACGAAGGTGGCGAACACGGGGTCGTCCAGCCGAGTAAACAAACCGGCGTGAGAGCAGCACGTCGGCGATGAACGACACGAGCAAGGCAGTATTGATCACGCCCCCCAACATCATCATGACACCGAACAGTCGTAGCCAGGTGTGTTGGTGAAGGAAGCTGAAATCGCCGAAGCCCGTTGTCGTAATGGTTTCGGCGGTGAAGTACAGCGCGTCGATCCATGACATTGGTGGTGAGGCCTGAAAGGTAAAGTGTAATAAGGCCGTCGAGCCAATAACGAGTATCAGCAGCGCAGTCATGATCGGGTAGAACGCCGGGTTGACATCGCTGCGCAAGGCGCGTGCGCCGTCGACAAGACGGTGAATGAGTGGCCGCCGCGAGCGTGTGGTGGTCGGCCGAGGAATCTTGACGCCGCGTGCGGCCACCTCGTCGGCGGTGCCGATCATCACTACCCAGTCGCCCGCGTGAACCCGCAGATCCCTCCCGGGGCACACCACTTCTTTACCGGGACTCGGTGAGTTTTCGCCGCGAATCACCGCGACCGGCGCTAGATCACCATAGAGCTCGCGCAGCGTGGTTTCGCGCGAGGCCTCGGCACCTGAAACCACGAATTCGATCCCCGCCGCGGTGACTGCGTGCGTGGTGCGCGCTAGGCACGCCTCGACAATGGATGCAGACGCGAGTTCGGCCACATCGAAGATCGCGCCGGGCTCGTCATCGTCGGTCAGTGCCTCGCGCAACACGTCGTTGGCAACGCGGGTGACGACCCGGATATCTGGGTTCGCTTCTCGCGCGAGCAAAGCGACTTCGAGGTTTACGGCATCGTCGTCACCAGCGCACACGACCGCCGTTGCGTTGGAGACACCAGCTTCGGCCAGATCGTCGGGGGTATCGTCGGCCTCGTCATCAACGAGCCGCACAACGCGCGCGCCCGCGCTGTTCAGCCCTTCGGTAATCGCCGCTGCCAGACCACCGGTTCCGGAAACGATGACCGTGTTGGTGTCGTCATCGCCACGGAAAGCTTCGGCCGCCGGACGCGAGATCCGCCTGGCCCCCTGTCCTCGATGTCGTGGTAACAACCCGGCTCCGCCGAGCGCAGGACGGCGTAATGCGGTGGCTGTCCCCGCTAAACGGGTTCCGCGCTGGCGTCGGACGCTCTGGGGCATCGTCTACTCCTTCTTCATGGCAGTGGCGCCACGGTATCGCTCGACTACGGGTCGGAGTTGTGAACCGCTATCCTCTTGTCGTAGAGCACAATTCACGCCGCTTCGGTCGGCGGACTGTTGACAATGTGGGTCCACGGCATAGGCGGCAATCGACTACGGCAAGTCGCCGCCACGCGGATGACGCCGAGAAAAGTTGCGCACCAACAGTCAGGTTCGCAAGCGAAGGCCCTGTAGTCGGGAGAATGCGCCAAAGAATATGGCACATCAGTGATTCTGTCGACGCACCACAATGACGCATCGGCCTTCGCCAATCTGAAGTAACTTATCGGGGTGGACATCATCGTCTGACCCGAGTGGCTTGGGCGATGCGGGATTCCACATCGTAGGCGACGATTTGTGCAATCACGCCCGGGATACGGTTGAGCACACCAGCGATCTTGTCGGCGGTGCGGTCGTGCAGCAGCCGGCCCATCACGGGAGCATACGTTCGACGCGGCAGCAGTACGATCACCTTGGTGTCTGGATAGTCGTTGATCGTGTTCCGCACTAAATCTTGGGCTGCCCGTGTGAGATTGCGATCCTCGCACGCGATCAGCCGTAGCGGGATATCCTGCTCGAAGTCCTTCCAGCGCTCCTTCAACAGCGCGGCCTGAGTCGTATCCAACACAAAATGCACCGCGATCAGCTCGTGCGCTCCCAATTCCTTTCCGTAACGGAGTGCCTCAAGCAGGGCGATGTCGATACCGTCGACCAAGACGAAGACCCGTTGGCGGGCGTACTTTCCCACCTCGGGAGGATCGGTGCGTGACATCTCGAGAACAGAGGCCTCGGCGCGGTATTCGCGGTTGAGGCGCATCAGTGCGAATACCAGAATGGGAAAGACGATGACGATCAGCCAGGCGCCTTCGGTGAACTTCGCCACCGCGAATATGCCCACCACGACCGTCGATAACAGTCCTGCGGACAGGTTGATGAGCAGCTTGCGCCGCCAACCGGGCACTCGGCATCTGAGATGGTGTTTGGTCATGCCGTATCCGGCCATCGAAAACCCGGTGAACACGCCAATGGCGTAAAACGGTACCAACGCGGTGACCGATCCGCCGGTAACAATCAACAATGCCACCGCGAGCGCGGTGAGCGTGATGATGCCGTTCGAAAACACTAGACGGTGACCACGCTTCATCAACGGCCGCGGCAGGAAACGGTCCTCGGCAACGAAACTCGCCAACGCGGGAAACCCGTTGAAACTAGTGTTGCCGCCGGTATACAAGATCGCCGCAGTCGATGCCTGGACCAGAAAATACAACACCTTACCGACCGCCCCGTTGCCGAAAACCGCTCGGGCAATCTCAGACAGCATCGATGGATAACCGTTGGCGTACGGAGCGGCATGCGTGATGTGTGCAAGCCAGGCCACGCCGGCTAACAGAAACCCAAGAATGCAGGCCATCACGGTCAGTACGCGGCGGGCATTGAGGCTCTCGGGCTTGCGGAAGCTATTGACGGTGTTGGAGATCGCCTCGACTCCGGTCAGCGACGAACCGCCATTGGCGAACGCGCGCAACACGATGAGCACCGTTGCACCCATGATCAGGCCGCTGCCATGCCCGATCGGCACCGCACCGGCGATGTGCTCGGGGTCGTATCGCGGTAGCGTCCAGAAGATCTCGCGAAGAACGCCGACCACTATCGTCAGCGAGACCATACCAACGAAGAAATAGGTGGGCAGTGCGAACGGCAGCCCGGCTTCCCGCAATCCGCGCAGGTTGGCTAAACACATCAGCAACACCACACCAATGGTGATTTCCAGCCCCCAAGGGCCCAGTACGGGTATCGCCGAGACCACCGCCACTGTCCCTGCCGCGCACTGTACCGCGACGGTGACCACGTAGTCGATCAGCAGCGCCGCCGCGGCAACCTGCGCCACCCTGGGCCCGAAGTTGTCCCGCGCCACCACATAGGAGCCACCAGACCGGGTGTAGACCATGACGACTTGGCGGTATGACGCGGTAACCAACACCAGGATCAGCAAAATAACCCCGGTGATTGGCAGTAGCAGCGCGAACGCCGCCATCCCGGCCGCCGGCAGAAGTTCGATCATGACCTGTTCGGAACCATAGGCAGTTGACGAGATCGCATCCGGTGAAAGCACGCCGAGCGCGATGGGATTCGATAGCCTCTCGTGCTGTAGCTGGTCGGTGAGCATAGGCTTTCCGAGGAAAACTCGTCTACACGCATCCGAGAAAGACACCGATACCCTGTGTTCGCCGGCCACATTCGTCACGGCCACATCCTTTTTATTAACGATCCGAACAGTGCTCAGCGAGTACCCCCAAGTCGTCATGGTGGCCGCCCAAAACGACATCGCATCGTCGAGTCGTCGTGGTCTACGCTCAAGGTGCCGGCGACGCCGGCCACCCCATCCGGCATGGCCGCGGTGGCTTTTGGCACGACGGGGCGGAAAGCCACGGCAGGCGAATTGACCCGTGCAATTACCCGCATGGTCGCATGCCCTAGTTGGGGTACGGGTGGAGCCGACGTGTCGCCGTGCGCATTGAGCAAATGAAATCCGTTGCAGGTCAACGTATCGACTGACCGCTGCACCTGCGGGTCAGCCGATCGCGGTGATCCGCCGTCCAACGGCTCTGCTACAGCATCGGAGGGAAGTATCCGGGATGATGCCCGCGAAGGCGGAGCATCAATACGTCGGTGAGCTTGCGGTGATGATGGGTCGACGACCTTGCAGTGCTGATGCAAAGAATCCGATAATGCGCCTGAGCTGAGGCTACATCGAAAATGTGCGGAGCTAGGACTAGAAGAAAAGGCACATCCCTTATCCGCTTTCATCGCCAACCCGCCTTCTACCCGAATCACTCGTGGGCAGAGGCCATTAGCCAGCGCTGGCGGTTACGGCGGGCTTCATCGCCTGAACGAGACTTTAACGCACCGTAAAGAATGGACGCAACTAGCCAAATAGAGGAAGCACTTGGCAGCGAGCCAGCGACCGGGTCCCGCCGTCCAGCGGCGCGTCCGTATGTCAAACGTCGTGGGCGCCGGTTGTATGGGTGTGGTCGGCTGGCATGGTAAGTGACTTGTCCGCCGTGCTGGTGAATGTGAGCCAGCGCGTTGCACGTTAGAGGCGCCCGCCATGTGTCCCCCGCCGGACCGGCCCCCGCGTCTCTTGTCGCGTCGCGCAAGATCTGGTGGCGGACGGCATCGAAGACGCGTCGTTCACGGCAGCGCAAGGCCTCTCGGTGGCTCTTCCGGCGGCTCGCTTATCGGTAGTACATCCGTCCGGGGGTGTCGCGGATGAATTGGGTGAACATGTTGTACAGGCAATCGCGGGCCACTGTAAATTCTGGCCTAAGCGTCGTCAACGCGCGAAATGTCTTCCGCCGCTTTACTAGCACCTGGCCTGATCTGTTCCGGGAACGCCTCGGGTGCCAGCCGCGTTATCCGGGACCCGACATCGTAGGGCACGATTATCGCGGTCGCCCCCGGGATACGGCTGACGGCACGAGCCATCTTATCGGCGGTGCGGTCATGCAGTAGCCGACCCAGCAGCGGCGAATAGGTTCGCCGCGGCAACAGAACCGTCACCCTGACGTCGGGGTGATCGTCAAAAGCCTTCAGCACCAGCTCTTGTGCCGCCCAACTCAGGTGACGATCTGGACAAGCGACAAGACGTAGTGGAGTGTCATGTTCGAACTGCGCCCAGAGGTCCTGCAATTGCTGTGCATGTTCGGTGTCGATCACGAAATGCACCGCGGTCAGATCCCCGGCGCCCAACTCCTTTCCGTAATGCAAAGCCTCCATCTCGGCGAGATCGACGCTATCGACGAACACAAACACCCGAAGTCGCCTCTCGGCCACGTCGGGGTGACTGGCGCGCGACATCTCCAACACCGATGCCTCGGCGCGGTACTGCTTGTTGAGCCGTATCAGCAGCCACACCAACACTGGAAAGATGACAACTACCAGCCAGGCACCCTCGGTGAACTTGGCCACCACAAAAATGCCGACCACGATTGTTGAAAGTATCCCGGTAGACAGGTTTACCGCGACCTTGTACCGCCAGCGGTAATCACGTTGGGTCAGATGGTGTTTGGCCATTCCGTAGCCAGCCATCGTAAAGGCGGTGAACACCCCAATCGCGAAAAGCGGTACGACGGCGACTACCGATCCGCCCGTGATTATCAGTAGTACCACCGCCAACACGGTCAGCGTGATAATCCCATTGGAGAACCTCAGACGATGGCCTCGTTTGGTCAGTGGCCGTGGCAGGAAACGGTCCGCGGCAACAAAACTGGCTAATGCGGGAAACCCAGTGAACCCGGTGTTCGCCCCGGCGAACAGGATCGCCGCGCTGGATGCCTGCACCAGAAAGTACAGGGTGTTCCCTAGCACCCCGCGGCCGAACACCTTTCGAGCGATCTCGGACAGCATCGATGGATATTCATCAAGATATGGGGTGGCATGGGTAGCGTAGGCAAGCCAGGCGACGCCGACCAACAAGAACCCAAGGATACAGGCCATCACGGTCAGCACTCGACGGGCGTTGGTGCCCTGTGGTTCGCGGAAGTAATTGACGGTGTTCGAGACAGCTTCCACACCGGTCAGCGACGTGCCACCGTTAGCGAAGGCACGCAGCAGGACCAGAATCGTCGCACCCATCACCAGTCCGCTGCCCTGGTGAACGGGAACCCCGCCCACAGTGTGCTGCGGATCGTACTGCGGCAGGCCCCAGAAGACTTCACGGACGAGGCCGGTCAGGATCGTCAGCGCGATCATGACGACGAATGTATAGGTGGCAATCGCAAAAGTCCGACCCGACTGCCGCAATCCTCGCAGATTGGCCACACAAATTAAGATCACCACCGCCACAGTGATTTCTAGGTGATAAGGGCGCAACACCGGTATCGCCGACACGACTGCCAGCGTCCCCGCAGCTGGTTGCACCACGGCGGTTACCACATAGTCGATCAATAAGGCCGCTGCGGCAATTTGCGCGATACGGGGCCCGAAGTTGTCCCTTGCCACCATGTAGGCGCCGCCGGCTCGGGCGTAGGCCATCACGACCTGGCGATAGGACGCCGTCACGAGTAGCAGTATGAACAAGATGACGCCAGTGATCGGCAGCAGCAACCCAAAAGCAGCCATCCCCGCGTTCGGCAGCAGTTCAACCATTATCTGCTCAGGGCCATACGCGGTCGAAGAGATTGCATCCGGTGAAACCGCGCCGAGAGCAATGTGATTCGATAGCCGCTCCGATTCCAGCTGCTCGCTGATCAGTGGCTCACCCAGTAAACGTCGCTTGAAAACATCAGAAAACGACGGCGATATCCGCCATCTGCCAACCATATTCATCAGCTCCATCATCTCGCCGGCGTTGGTTTTAATAAAGCATTCGCATAGCAGCTGGGCGGCGGGCGAACAACAACTCGCAGGCAGCGGTGTGTCTCGGATTGCGCACTTGGGCAGAACCTGAGCGATATTTTCCATGAAAGGCCATGTTTTGCAGTTGTTTTCGATAGCAGTACATTCACGGCTCAGTGTGTGTCCTACGAGTACAACTCCGAGCAGGTTTTCGACCTTTCGCATCAGGTGGGTCCGCAACACATTGACGTCGGTAGTCGTAGATATCCTCTTCTACCGTGTCGGGATGGTTCCGTTTTGTGGCTCGAGTAGCGCATGCTCGGCGACAAGCCAATGACCTGCTGCCGAGATGCACCGGGCAAGGCGCACGGGCGCCACGACGAGGGACCTGTATCGCAAGCCCAGGCTGACGTCGCCTAGTTTTAATCGTCAGCACCGCCGCGTACGCAAGTGCAATTCCTTGGCGAGCGAGCGAAACAGGCGGCGCGGACAAGCCATGGCGATCTGCGGAATGGTGCAATGGGTCGCCCATACGTCTAAGCGAAAAGTCTAACGCGACAAGCTGATTTGTGACCGCAGCTAGGTCCGTCGCCACTGTAAATGATCATGCGCAGCCGCCCCGACAGACCCCGACAGAGCTCGACGATGCTGAGCGGCCGGTCGCACGCGAGTAGCGCCCGTCTGTGTGAAGGACCCGCGCAGAGGACAAATGAAGCCAGCAAAATTGTGTGCAGATCTTGCAGGAGTACAGACTTCCGCATGAGACTTCTACCCTCTCGATCGCGCTTGAGCACTCACGGGGTAGAAGCCATTAGCTCCTTCGACCAGCTGACTGACCGGGCAAAGGTGCGGTAGCGAGCTTCATCGCTGTTGTCTGATTGGTGAGTTTACAATACAGATCCCATACGTGAACAGCCCTTATAAGAGCCAACTCCTTTGGTGCCGGCCCTATTCGCTATGGGCCCGCTGCCCTGCCCTGCGTCTGTCGAGTGTCGTTGAGATTTCGCGTTGGTCGGGCTAACCGTCACGAGCCGGCTGGCTTTGGGTTAGGCCGCAACACCGCCGTCTCGGCGCGTTACGGTTGGCGGGTCCGCAGGCCATCGGTGACGGTGGCGATATAGGCGGTGAGAAGTCGGTCGATTGTTTCGGGGCTCGCGTGCAGGCCTCCGGGTCGCCATGCCAGGGCGAGTAAGCCGTTGAGAGCGGCCCACAATGCGGTGGCGATGTCATCGGGATCGAGGTCGGGACGAAGGACGCCCACCTGAATGCCTTCACGGATCACATCGGCGAGGCGAGCGTTTTGGACGCGGGTGAGCTCGGCGATGCGCTTGACCGCGTCGGGTTCGTTGGGCGGCTCGACCAAAATCCGGAACTCGTGAGGACGTTCGCGAGCGAATCGCGCGTACGCCGCTGCGGCCAGCAAGATGCGGTCCTCCGCTCCCCCGTCGGCGTCGTAGGCCGGATCCATGTACGCACGACTCTCTTCGAGCGCCTGCTCGGCCACGGCCGTCAGAACGGCTGAGCGCCCGCCAACGCGGTTGTAGATGGTCTGCACGACCACATCGGCGCGTTCGGCGACGGCCTCGAGAGTGAGGGCGTCGACGCCTTGGGTGGCGATGATCTCCCGTGCGGCGTCCAGCACGGCGCGACGGTTCGCGGCAGCTCGTTGCTGGGTCCTGGACATCGAACCAGCCCCTGGTGATAGTGCGGGAACGTTCACCACCTCATTGTAATGCATACCACTATTGGAGTGACTTCCAATAATGGAATGTATTCCATATAGTTGCTCGCATGACGCGAACTGACCTCACATTCACCTCAGGCGACGGAACCTGCGCCGCCTGGTACTACACGCCCGCGGAGCATTCCGCCGATCAGTCCCGGCCTGTACTCGTCATGGCGCACGGCCTTGCCGGCGTCAAGGAGATGCGTCTGGATGCCTTCGCTGAGCGATTCACTGCAGCTGGTTATGCCTGTCTGGTCTTCGACTATCGCCACTTCGGTGCCGGTTCAGGCGAGCCGCGCCAACTGCTCGACATCACCAAGCAGCTCGAGGATTGGCGCTCCGCAGTCTCGTACGCGCGCACCCTGGACGGCATCGACCCCGACCGAGTCGTCTTGTGGGGCACCTCTTTCGGTGGGGGCCACGTCATCATCACAGCGGCCCACGACAAACGCATCGCCGCCGCGATTGCGCAGTGCCCGTTCACCGACGGCTTCGCCTCCGCAGTCGCCGTCCCGCCGGTCAGTTCGGTGAAGGTGACCGCCCTCGCCCTGCGGGACGCCATCGGGTCCCGGTTCGGACGATCCCCGGTCATGGTCCCCAGCTACGGCCCACCCGGATCGGCCTCGCTCATGTCAACCCCCGACAGCGTCGCCGGTGTGAAAGCCTTGATCCCCGAAGGGCAGAACATTCCCGGCGACGTGGCCGCGCGCTTCGGCCTCGACATCATCCGGCACTTCCCCGGCCGCCAAGCCCGCAACGTTACCTGCCCGATCTTCTTCGCCATCTGCGAACGCGACACCGTCGCGCCGGCCAAGCCGACCCAGAAGTACGCCGCCGAGGCGCCCCACGGCGAGATCAAGCTTTACGACGCAGGACATTTCGACATCTATGTCGGCGAGCACTTCGAGCGCAACATCAGTGACCAGCTCGCCTTCCTCAAGACCCACGTCCCCGCCAATGTCCAACCGAGTTAACAACTTGCCTGCCACAACATCCCCCATCGACCGAGTTCCACACCACCGACGACCGAGGAGATCCAATGTCCAGTTATGACCTGTCCGGAAAAGTCATCCTTATCACCGGAGCCAGCGGCGGCATCGGCGCCGCGAGTGCGCGCATGCTCATCACCAAAGGCGCCAAAGTAACTCTCGTGGACCTGTCCGACGATGCCGTGACCGCGCTCGCCGCCCAGTTGCCGGCGGGCAGTTCGCTTCCGTTCGCCGCTGACGTCACCGACGTCGATCAGATGAACGCGGCAGTCGCCGCGACCGTCGCAGAGTTCGGCCGCCTCGACATCGTGTGGGCCAACGCCGGCATCTCTAACGATCCACCCGTGACGCTCGCGACCGCCGACCTGGCGACCTATGAGCGGGTCATTGAGGTCGACCTGCTCGGCGTCATTCGCACCATCAAGCCCGCCCTGGCGCAGGTGATTGAGAACAAGGGTCAGGTCGTGATCACCGGATCGGGTTACTCGTTCCTCAATGCAGTGTTCAACTCCGCCTACGGAGCGTCCAAGGCCGGAGTCGAGATGCTCGCCCGCAGTCTGCGCGCTGAACTTGCCCCTCACGGCGCCTCAGCCAGCGTTCTGTATCCCAGCTGGACCAAGACCCCGATCACCCATTCCACGCAGGACGACGAACTGCTGAATCGGCTGTTCAACCACGCATTTCGCGGGCCCCTTGGCATGTTCTCCGAGCCTGAGGTCGTGGCCGCCGGGCTCGTCCGTGGTTTGCAGACACGAGCACCGCGCATGTTCGCGCCGCGCTGGTGGGCTGCTGTCTCCGCCCTGCGAGGCATCGTCAATCCACTAACAGATGCGCTTCTCGACCGTGACCACACGAGCCAGGACCTGATCCGGCAGATCGAGCGCCGCCACCACGCGACCCAAATCTGACCCTCGCCACCGCGGCGGACTGTGGTTCTGCATCGACTTCGGCGACGCGTTCGAGGTCAACGTCGCCGGCCAACTCGCCTCCTCGTATACGACCGTTCCTGACATCCCGTTCCTGCCACAATCAAGGAAGCCACAGATGCCCAAATTCAACCTCGCCGGACGCACCGTCGTCATCACCGGTTCCACCGGCGGACTGGGCACCGCCCTCGCCCAAGCCCTGCGCGAGCGCGGCGCCAACCTCGCCCTGGTCGACCTCGAGCTGGAGTCGGTCGACGCGCAGGCCGCGAAACTCGGACCGCAAACCGTAGTCCGCGGTTGGACCGCCGACGTCCGCGATCTCGTGGCGCTCGAACAGGCAATGAGTGCTGCCGCAGAGCATTTCGGCCGCATCGACACCGTGATCGCCAACGCCGGGATCGCGCCGCCCGCGGTACCCCTGTGGGACCTGGAGGGCACGGATTTCGAGCGTGCGATCGATATCAACCTCAACGGAGTTTGGCGCACCTTTCGGGCCGGGGTCCCCCACGTTGAGAAGACCAAGGGCTACCTGCTCGCCATTTCGTCGATGGCAGCCTTCGTGCACGGACCACTCAACGGCCCGTACTGCGCCGCCAAGGCCGGGGTGTGGGCGTTCGCCGATTCCACCCGACTGGAGCTCCGCGATGCCGGCGTGGGCGTCGGCACTGCTCACCCCACGTTCTTCCCCACCCCGATGATGGAACACGTCCACGCCGATCCCGCCGCCAGCACCGTCTGGGGAGGCAACCAGAGTGGCCTGTGGAAAATGGTTCCGCGCGAGGTCGTCGTGGACGCCATCGTCGACGGCATTGAGAACCGCTCCGATCTGATCGTTGCGCCGAAGGCGCTGTCTGTCACGGCCCGCATCCCCGGCATCGTCCGGCCGTTCGTCGACCGCTTCGGATTCCCGCGAACGACCATTCGCAACGCGATCGCGCTCGCCATACAGAACAAGAAATGACTACCACGATCGTCGCCGTCAGCGCTACCGGTTGCTCCCGCGGATTTGCGCATCGCCAAACAACTTGAGCTCCAACCCCCCTCGCAATACTCCGCATCCGGCATCGACTGAAACGCAGCGGCGAAAGGATACCCATGAGCCACCACAAGAGCAACGTCCGCGATCTCGAATTCAACCTCTTCAAGGTACTGAACCTCGGCAAGATCCTCGATACCGAGAAGGCACTCGAGGGCGTCCAAGCCGTAACTGCGACGCTGTCCACGCACCTGCTTGCCGCCGACGAACAACCCGCCGAACTGTACAAAGTGGGCCTGGGCGCGGTCCGGTTCCTGCCGGCCGTCGGCGATCTGCTTGTCGGCTGGCAGCTTCTGCATCAAGCTCAGATCGCTTTGACCGAACTCGACGCTGGCGCCACAGAATCCGATGTCGACTCCTATCACGAGAAAATTGCTGTCGCACAATACTTCACCCGCAATGTCCTGCCGGCACTCGCGGCAACCCAAGCCATCATCGACGCCGGAGACGGCAAGATCATGGAACTCGACGACACGGTGTTCTGACATGGCTAGCGTCGACGTTTCACCACTAGTGTCATTGCGCACCGAAGTCGGCCCGTTACAAGAGATCCTCGCCAGCATTAGCAACAAGTGGGTCGCCACGGTGTTCGACCTGCTCACCGGTACAACAGAACTCAGTTATGGCGAGCTTCATCGGCGATCGAAGGGCGCATCCCGCAAAATGCTGTCGGCAACATTGCGCGATCTCGTGCGAGACGGACTAGTGCAGCGCCGGCCCGAAACAGGTTCCGTTCCCAACCGCGTCTACTACCGTTTGAGCGAGCTGGGGAGATCCTTGGTCGCCACGCTCGATGGGCTCCGGGAATGGGCCGACAACCACATGGAACTCATCGATGAGGCACGGCGAACTTACTACGCTCCTGCCGAACCGAGAAGCAGGTAACCGCAGCGGGGTGTCGTCGAACCCCACCGCATCCCCCATGCCGGGCTACATGGCCTCACTCAGATCGGCGATGCTCCCGAATAGGAGCGGCTCACGCCGATCACGACGTCGACAGCGCAACCGTTGCTCGGTCGTGGCTTAGGGCGGGAAGAGGCCGCCAGGCATGCTTCAACGATTGACGTCGACGGGAGCTCTGCGACGTCAAGTCGCGCGCCGAGTTCGTCATCGTCGTTGAGTGCCTCGCGGAGCACATCGTTGGCTACACGAGCGATGTATTGATGTTGGGATTGGCTTTCTATGCAATAAAAGCGATTTCGATGTTTTTCACATGTCGTCGCCGGTGCGCAGGACCTCCTACGCTTGGGCGAGGCCGGCATCGGCAAGGTCGTCGGAAGTACTGGCGACCTCCGACGATCCGGACAACGTGCGACCCAGCGCTTTCTAGCCCGTCAATGATCGCCGCCGTTAGTCCACCGTTACCAGCCACTATGACGATCCTCATGCCGTTTGTCACTACGGCTTCGCCAACGGCGCGGTAGCGGCCCCGCCAGCTATCGGTGGTCTCGCGGCGTGAACTCTGTCCGGCCCAACATCCGTCCATTGCGACGTGCTGGTCAGCTGACGCTGATCAACGACGGCTCGGCCCGGTCAAGGTAAGAGAAGAGCCACGTGAGCGCACTGCTTGGACAGCACAAGCGCACCTAGGTGCCGTCAAAAGCGTCGGCGTCCCTGCGATGCTTCGTCACAAGTTAAGCGCATTGCATTGAACTAAACCTTCAGCCACCATTAACATCACGTTCAGGTGATGAGGCTCGCCTTTAACCGCCGACACCGGCTGATGGCTTCTACCGCAAGCATGTTTGAGGTAGAAGCGGGGGCCCGTGACACCGATTGTCATCGTCAGCGGAATCAATACAGATCCTTCGCGACGTCGGTCCGGCCGATTCCGCCGAGGAGCGTTGTCCGGGGCTGACAACACGCAGCGATGCTGTCAGCAGGCCGTCAAGCGATCTCTCGTTGGCCGGTTGCACTCGGCCGGACTGTCTCTCGCCGGGCAGCTGCGCTCCTTGCAAGATGGCCAGCAGCCTTGCCCGCCACCGCACATCGGCATCCAAACCATACGATCGGCAACCGGTCGATGTCGCGTGTCGCAACGTAACTCAGGGCGCTGGCCAGGGACTTGGCGGATAGCAGTTCAGCGATGAGCGGCCGAGATGCGATTGCTGCGGAGTCGGCCCCTGACGTCATGTCCGCCGCGTTCAACCAGGCGTCGAGCCTGACGCCGCTGCGGTCTGCTTGCCGATGGAGCGTGACTCACGTTGGCGCAGTTCGTCTCTCGTTTTTTGTCGCACCGAGAACGTACCTACGCGTCCTCGTCGCGCATCAACGCGCTCACTGCCGCTGGCTAGAGAAAGGGCAAGACAATGGATTTCGCGACGCTACCGCCCGAAGTAAACTCGGGGAGAATGTACGCCGGTCCGGGGTCGGGACCAATGCTGGCCGCTGCGGGAGCGTGGGATGCCCTAGCCGCCGAACTCACCTCGACGGCGGCGTCCTACGAATCGGTGGTTTCAGGGCTGGCCAGTGAATCCTGGCTGGGACCCGCGGCCACGTCAATGGCATCAGCGGTCGCACCATATGTCGCGTGGATGAAAACAACTGCGGCGCAAGCCGAGCAAACCGCCACGCAGGCCAACGCGGCGGCTATCGCATATGAGACAGCGTTTGCGATGACGGTGCCGCCGCCGGTGATCGCGGCGAACCGTAGCCTGCTGATGGCGCTGATAGCCACGAACATCCTGGGTCAAAACACGCCGGCCATCGCAGCTACGGAAACGGATTATGCGGAGATGTGGGCACAGGATGCGGCTGCAATGTACGGTTACGCGGGCTCGTCGGCCGCCGCATCGACGTTGGCACCGTTCACGGCTCCTTCGCCGACTACCGAACCGGCCGGGCCGGTTAGCCAATCCGCTGCGACCGGACAGGCCATTGCGTCGAACGGACCGCAGCTGATGTCGGCGGTTCCCCAGGCACTGCAGGGACTTGCAGCGGCACCGGCGGCAGTGGCGGCTGCTGATCCGGCGGACTCGCTCACCGAACTGCTCACGCTTCTGACATTGATTATCATCCCCCTGACCGCGATCGATATTCCTATTGCGACAACCAGCGCCACCGCGTCGACGACCAGCGCTACCGCGTCATTCACGTCGGCGGCAACGTCATATCGAGGCTTCATGATCAATGCCGACCGTGATTACGCCCAAGGTAAGGGCCCTTACACCGGTTACGGCCCAGGCGGTGCCATGGTGCCCCAGTGGATATTTGGTGGCCCAAACGCTCTGGCCGACGCGTTGACCCCGACGCCGGTAACGGTGGCTGCCGATATGGGATTGGGAACCAGAGTCGGGGCGCTGTCTGTGCCGTCGGGTTGGTCAACGGCGGCACCAGCTTTTCGACCCATGGCCTATGCGCTACCGATCACGGCGGTAGATGCCGCGTCCGGGATGGTCACTGCTGGTTCCGGCAACCTGTTCGCCGACATGGCATTGGCCGGTTTAGCCGGGCGGGCTGTCGGCGCCACCGCAACTCAAGGTCGTGGAAATGAGTGCCTCCGGGTGCCGAGCCCTGAACGCCAGGAAACAGCACCGCCGACACCGCCTGACTCAGTAGCCGAAATTGCCGCCGAACTCGGCGCGCTTGCCGCGCGAGCGCAATCGCTGCTCGCCAAACTCGCCGAGGCGGGATGTGTGAGCGCCGAGGAGGCGACCCAGCGTAAGCAACGATTCCTCGGTTCGTAGGCAGGAGCTCTGGACATGTCACCGATGAGATATCACGCAAGGCCTAGCAGTAGCGCATCCATGAGCGATCGCAGTGGTGACCTTGTTGGCCCGAACGTGCTTGCCTGCAACGTATGAGTGCTGACATCAGCCGTGGCGGTCGCGAGTCCGACGACGAATCTCAACAGAGGTGGTTCACCGCCGGTGTGGGTGCCGTCGGAGCATCCAGTTTCTTCTCCGATACCGGTCACGAGATCACAACATCGCTCTTGCCCGCTTTCCTAACCGGCACACTCGGCGCCTCAGCGGCGGCGCTCGGTGTGATCGACGGAATTAGCGACGCTTTAGTCGGTGTCATGAAGCTGGTCGGCGGTCCGATGGCCAACGACCCAGACAAACGGGGGAAGGTCGCCTCGGGCGGATACCTTGGCACCGCATTGGCGACTGGAGCTATTGGTGCGGCCATCACGGTGTGGCAAGTGGGTGTACTGCGCGCCGTCGCGTGGTTATCCCGCGGCCTACGGTCCCCAGCGCGCGACGCTCTTTTGGCATCGCTGAGTCCAGAATCGGCCCACGGAAGGGCATTCGGGCTGGAGAGAGCTGGTGACAATCTCGGTGCGGTAGCCGGGCCGTTACTGGCCGCGGGGCTGGTGGCCTGGCTCGGGGTGCGACCAGCGCTCGTCCTTGCTGCTATCCCTGGCTTGTGTGCCGCAGTGGCGATCACCATGGCCGCCCGGCAAGCTCGCCGAGTAATTCCCGCTAAGAACCGATCCGTGCCAAGACGATTCGAGGTCTCCGGGTTACGCGACGCTGGCATGCTGCGGGCACTGCTGCCGGTGGCGGTGTTCGAGTTTGGCAACGTCGCGACCACGTTGTTGATTCTTCGTGCAACGCAACTACTTAGTGCCCCGCAACGCACGATCACTGCCGCGGCATCGCTGGCAATTCTCCTTTACGCCGCGCACAACGTAGTGGCGACGCTGGCGTCGTTGGCGGCCGGGAGATGGTACGACCGGAGTGGCCCGCGGGCGGTCTTTGCCGCGGGCGCCGGGGTCTACGTCGGTTCTTACGTTGTGTTCGCCACCGGAGCGCACAGTGTGCTCGTCGTGGCGTTGGGCTTTTCGTTGGCGGGAGCTGGAATCGGCCTGGCCGAGCCGACGCAGTCGGCCGTCGTTTCTCAGTGTCTTCCAGATCGCCTGCGAGGCTCTGGGTTCGGCGTGCTGGGGGCTGTTCAGGCTATGGGTGACGTGGTGGCGACCGTCGTAGCAGGGATACTTTATACGGTGGTCAGCGCAGAGGCCGCTTTCCTATATGCGGCCGCGTGGATGGTGGTGGCCGTCGTCGTCGCAGGAATGTTGCGTCCATCGCGGGAATAGCTCCCGAGTGGGCCGGTCGACCCTACGATTTGGCGGCTGAGGTCACTTCGCGTGCGGCCTCGGTGAATATCCGCCTGAATGAGTCCTGGCCGTAGCTGGTTGACTCCGGTTGTCCCGGCGCTAGGCGGAACGTCCGTACACCGTCGTCGCGACGTTGGGCTCGCAAGAATAAGGAGCTGGGATCACCTTGGGAGCTGAGACGATGCGCGAGGTCATACAGATGGGTGACGAACACGACTTTGACGCCGTTCTCAACCATCGCACTTATCACGTCGCGGGCGATCTGCGATCCCTCCCGCTCATTGGTCGAAGCGAAAGACTCATTGCACAGCAGCATTGATGTAGAGCCAACGAAGTCAGCAATGTCACTCATGCGGGCAAGTTCTTCGTCGAGCTTGCCGTGGGCGTGGCTGTCGTCTTCCTCGCGTTTGAAGTGGGTGAAGACAGCGTCACAGATGTTGGCCTGAAACGACGTTGCGGTGACGAACATGCCGGCTTGCATCATCACCTGTGCGGCACCGATGCTACGCAAAGTCGTCGACTTTCCACCCTCATTGGCCCCAGTGAGCATGATCAATGACTTCCCGACAGCATCGATGTCATTTCCGATCACCCGTTTAGTGGCGGTCAGGCAAAGGCCCACATCACGCAGGTCGCGACAGCAGAACCGGCGCGAGGCCATCGGCGTAGGAGTCGGAAAGCAGCAGGGCGCATTCACTTTCATGAGCTGTTTATAGAGATTGGCACATGCCAAATAAAACCCCAGTTCGGTGCGTAGCCGGGCAAAAAATCCCTCGACGTGATCCGCGGATCGAGTGACGGTGTTGGCGATGTCATTGATTGCACGCCCGGCCAACTCGATGAGCGCCTTTGCCCCGGCCTCGTCGCGGTCATCGACGACGAATCCACAACTGCCACCGTGGTTTCCGGTTAGTTTGTCCCACCAATTGCGGTTGGGTGGCTGATGAAGAAGATAATCTGTGCCCTTATTGCCTAGTCCCAGCGCGGCGCTGAGCATCACACCTCGCGGCAGGTGCAACTCGCGAAGGTCTGCGTCGAACTGCTCGAGGTACTCGTCGCAGAGCTGGATGCGGATCATGTCAAGTAGCTGCCGAAATCCGAACGAGCTGAAACTGTTGCCGTGCTTGTTGGCCAGGGCTTGCAGCTGCCGGAGATTGCCCACTAGGATTTCAAGGATCCTGACAGAGCGGCGCAGGATTGCTTGCGGGTCGCGGGACATCAAACCCCCAAGGAACACTTTGCGACGGACTTGGACACCGTCGAGCGCTATGTCGTACATCTGCTGCACCAGCGCGCGATTTGCCAGACAATCTGCCAAGACCTGCTGTCGGTAGACAATGACGTTGGGGTCGCAGACCGTCAGTGGAACGATCTTTTTAGCGGTTTCGAGCAAGAACTCATCGCCGCCGGCCATGGCTTGGTAGACGCGCGGTAGTTCCAGGTCCTCATCGACCAGGTTCTGCAATTGCCAGGGAAGCCGCGGCGATAGATCGGGGTCGTTAACCGGATGCAGAAGTCGGACTCTCATCGGCTGATCCTTCGCGTCAGGGCGCCGTAGCTAAGCCCGTACTTGTCGGCTAGCGCGGCGGCATAAGCCAAGCCATCAGCGGGCCGGCGGCTAAATTTAAATGTTCGCTGAGTCGGGTCGTCTGGGGCGACTTCGCCAACCATACTGACGCACACTGGATCTAGCGCGGAAAGCTCGTCAAGGAAGCTGACATAGACCGCGACGCAGTGTAGCGCGATAATTCGTCCTAGCACCTCTCGACCAATCAACAGGGCGTCGTTGACGGTGGTCGACGAGAAACTTTCGTTCATGATGACGATGCTGGTGTCGGTGGCGCGCGAGAGAATGTCATGAATACGTACCAGCTCGTTATCGAGTTTGCCATGCAGTGTCGAGAGATCTTCTTGGCGTTCGAAGTGGGTGAAGATCTGGTCGGGCAAGGTCAGTCTGGCCCTGCTGGCAGGTATCGGGCAGCCCAACGCCGCGAGGTAGGCGCATTGGCCGATGGTTCGGGCAAAGGTTGTTTTACCGCCCTGGTTTGGCCCGGTAACGACGAAGATGCGCTCGGAACCCGACAGGCTGAAGTTGTTGGTAACAGGATGATCTTGTTCCTGCAGCGTGTTAATGGCTAGCGCGAGGTCGAAGGCGTCGCCGACCTCCATCGCACCGGGCTCGTCTGTCAGATCGGGATAGCAAAACCGAAGTCCAGCTGCGGTTAGGCGGTCCACGAACGCTAGGTATGACAAGTAGAAATGAATCTCGTGCTCAAACCTTGCGATGACCGGTTCGATGAAGTGTTCGTGGCGCCGGCAGTAGCTGTCAAGAAGGGTGAAGGTTTCTGGATGAAGTTTGGCCACGCATTCGAGAATCTGCTCCTCGACGTGGTTCATGTCGTTGAATTCCGGAAGCGCCCCCCGATAGTCCTTGCTAACTTCCGTCGCGAAACGTTCGAACGTCTCAGCGACGACTGAACTGTAATCCATTTGTTCATCGAACTTTTCAACACGCACCCGCAGGCCTTCGATGTGGACCAGGTAGCGCACCTTGCGCAGCTGATCTCGCATCGTCTGCGTCTCGGCCACCAGCGTGGTGAACGTTTCGCTATTCACATAGCCTGCGAGGTGTTCGCCGAAGTTACGAAGGCCCAGAGAACGAATCCGGATGTGCAAGAGGTCGTCACAGAGCAGACCTACTGCCCGGCAATATGATTCGATCGCAGCGATCAGCCAGCCCTGTCGTTGGAGGCGATGCCAGGCGCTCCTCGCCACATTGAGTCGTCGACGCATTGCGCGCGCGCCATCAACGAATTGCTGTATCGATGACCGTGTCTGCTCATCGTCGAGGTCACAGAACACCTGTTGGCGGTACTGCACGGTTGGTAGCTCGCGCAAGGGTGCGTAGAAAGTAGTTGCGATGTCACTGTCGCCATACCCAGCAGTCACCGCGGCGAAGATCTGGTCAAGGTGTAGATCTGCAAAGAAGTCCGGTGTCGGCAGGGAGGTATTCCGCATATCACCGACGCCAGGGCCAAGGATGCTAGTAAAGGCCGCCATTTTGCGCTCTCCGTCTTCTACCGTGCGTCGTACCACGTAGTAGAAGCCATCAGCCCAAATGGCAGTTGAGGCGAGCTTCATCGCCGTATTCACGATCCTACCCGAGATCAGCGCGATATGGCGGCGGTAGCGCTACCGCGCGAACACCGGCCTTTGCCCGGGCCTATCGCATTCGCAAATGGCGGACAAGCACAAGTCATTCGGCAACAACGTCATAGCAGTCCACCCGCCACACTCCGTCGACGAGGCTGAGCTGATTCCAGCATGCCGTGCGCTGGCTGACGTGATCCAGCGAGGGATCCAGCTGCTCCAGAAGAACGGTGTTGAACGCATCATGGGAGACCATGACGACCGGCCCCGGCCCGAGTTCAGCCACGAGTTCGAAGAATGCTCGCCGAGCCCGATCGGCGAGAGCCGTCCGGCTTTCTACTCCGGGTGCTGAATCGACGCTGCCGTATCGGTGTTCAACATCATCACGCCGAAGACCAGTCATGGGCCCGTAGTCGCGATCGTTGAGTCGAATGTCAATGATGACCGGCGCGTTGGCTGCGGTGCCGATTGCTTGCGCGGTCGCCACCGCTCGCTGCAGCGGACTGCAGACCACTGCCGTGGGACGTCGTGAGGCCAGCGCGTCGGCGAGACGAGCGACTTCGATAAGACCGACCTCGTCTAGCGGCGGATCACTGAGCCCGCGCAGGCGCCCCGCCGCATTGAGCGCGGTACGTCCGTGCCGGGCCAAATAAACCCGGGTCACGCCGGCGGTGCTCACGGACTGTCCGCGAACTCTGGAACCACCGCAACGGGGCGGGTGCTGCGACGCAAGAGGTTTCGGGTGACGGTACCGGACACGATGTGACTTAAGGTCGGGCCGATCCCATGCTGTGGGCGACCCACCACAATCAAAATTGCGGCACAGTCCTCGGCGATCTTGAGAAGCGCCTTGACCGGCTCGCCGTTGAGAAGATGATATTCCCACCGCACGTGTGCCGCGTCGAGCGCCTCCCCGACATGCCGACGCTCGGTGTCGAGTCTTCGTTTGACAGCGTCGGACGACTCCCCCGACGAACCGGAGATGACACCGTCGGATATGTCCACCACATGGACGACGTGAACAGGAACGTTCAGGGCGCCGGCCAATTCGCAGGCGAAAAGCACTGCGGCCCGGCTGGCTGGATGGCGATCATATCCAACGACCAATGCCATGACGGGGACTCCTTGCCGCTTGCTCACCAACCAATCAGGAGCCATCAGCCGAGTCGGCAGTTCGGGCGCATACCCAGGTGGAGATCCATCACCTGACCGCCAGGTTAGCCGGTTGGCGCCGATAGGGGCCAGCGCCAATATCATTGACCTGGCCTGAAACAGGCGCGTAGCCTCGAGAGAGCAGGCGGTGGGGCTCGCAAATTTTGCCACCGTGTCTGGGCTTGGGAGAGCCCGACGGTTGCCAACGGTCCCTGGGAACTAACCAGTGCCGGTCGCCCGGCGTGTTTGAAGCACGTCGTGCGACGCAAGCGGACCCAGGAGCCGAGCATGAACCGATCATCATTACCTGTGCCCGTATCACCACCGGGGCAAGTGCTAGCACATTCCATCCTGTCCCCGCCGTCGCGGATCGCGATCGCGGGTGACTGGCATGCCGATACCGACTACGCCGTCGCAGCCATAAAGCACGCCGCCAAGCGCGACGCCACAGTGCTGCTTCACCTAGGAGACCTCGGCTACAACTTCGCCGACCACTTTCTGGACTCGCTCGATCGTGCGTTGGATAGCTGCGGCATCGTTTTGGGATTCGTCGACGGCAATCACGAGAATTTCGACCGGTTGTTGAGCTGGCCCGTCGATGCCGACGGACTGCGCCCGTTGCGCGAACACATCGTCCATTTGCCACGGGGATTTCGTTGGCAATGGGCCCAGACCAGATGCCTAGCGCTCGGGGGCGCCTATTCCATCGACCGCTTTCTGCGCACACCCGGACGATCGTGGTGGGCACAGGAATGCATCACGGCCCAGGAAGCTCATGACGCAGGAGCCACCGGGTCCGCCGATGTGATGTTCTGCCACGACTGTCCGAGCGGAATCACGGTTCCGGGCGCGGCGCGCGACCGATTCGGATTCCCGGCACAAGAACTTCGACGCTCCGAGCTCTACCGAGTCCGGCTGCGGTCCGTTGTCGACCTGACCCGCCCAGCTCGGTTGTGGCACGGCCACTTTCACCACCGTTATCAGGCGTTGCTGCGGGGCGACGGTTATCGCACTGTCGTTGACGGCCTCGGCAAGAACGGCGATCCCATCGACAACAACATGGTTGTGGTCAACCTAGCGGAACTCGGCGCTCACCGGCTCAGCTCCGGAGCCGGCACCAGACCTGTCCGTTCCGACTTGACCAACCGAATCGCCGTTGGTTAACTGACGTTGGCGATGGAGTCCGCCAGAAAGCATTGCTTTCGAACCGCCGCAAGGCTGATGGCACCTGCGAACCCCTAAAGGAGTCGCAGGTGATTTGTATCGTAAGTCGTGGCAGCCCGATGCATTCGGCGCCGCAATGAAATCGAGCGCTGATTCTCTTGTTTACTTAGTCTTCGCTACAGCGATCGTCCGTATTGATGCGAAGCTGCCGTGGCGGCGTGACGAGGGTGACCAGGTGTGGCGCCCACGACGGGTTGCCTCATGAACAGCCTGTCGTTACCGCTCATTCAAGGGTTACAGGTGATCACCGTGGCCGGCGGCGCACCAGGCATAAGTGGTTTCATTGCCTGGTTAGAAGCGCGTCTGCAAGGTCGTCGCGGGCCGCGGATTATGCAGCCGTATTTCGACCTCCGGAAGTTCTTTGGAAAAGAGACTCTAGTTCCGGTTGGCGCGGGCCCGTTCTTTCGACTGGCGCCGCTGGCATCCTTCGCCTGCTACCTCACCGTTCCAATGCTGATCCCCGTTCTCACCAGCTACGCGTTACCGCTGGGCTACATGGGTGACATTCAAGGTGGGGGCCTAATTTTGGCATTCGCCAGCTTTCTGGTGGCAGTCGCCGCCGCCGAAACCGGCGATGCCTACGCGCAGCTGTCGTCCAGTCGCGCCAAAACCTTTGCGGCAATTACTGAGCCGGTGGTTTTGTTGGTGGTGTTCACCGTGGCATTGATCACCACGACTGACCTTCCTTACGTCCTAGGAGCCACCGTGCGCAGTGGCCCCGACCAGATCGTACGTCCCGCCCACCTATTGGCCTCAGCCGCTCTGTTCATGGTGATTCTGTATGAGACGGCACGAATACCTGTCGAAACACACACCGGAACAACAGAATTCGGAATGATTGAGACTGGACGCCCATTCGAGCATTCCGGACCGGACCTAGCCTTACTCCATTGGGGAGCCTCCGCCAAGCAGTTCGTCCTCTACGTCATCTTGCTTAACGTATTTGTCGCTCCCTGGGGGATGGCCTCCACCACGAGCCCGGCCGCAGTCGGATTGGCGATACTTGCGTTACTGGCCAAGGCCGCAGTGTTGGGCTGCCTGGTGGCGGTGATCGATAACAGCTATGCCAAGCTGCGGCTGTTCAAAATTACCGAATTCGTCTCGGCCGCACTGCTGTTGGCCGTCCTGGCTGTATTCACCCTCTACCTGGGAGGCGGCTGATGCTTGCTCTCGCGGCAACGGAGTCGGTTCCCACCGTCTACGAAGGTGTAGCGAACACCGTGGCGCTGATTGTTTTGCTGCTTGAGTTCGGAATGCTGCGCGCGGCACTGCTGCGCGGGCAAGTGCGCCTTTACGCCGGACAGTCAATGGCCGTCAGTGTGTTGGCCGCCGTTGTCGCGTTCGGACGTGACGTGCCCGAACTGTATGTGCTGGCCATCTTGTCGCTATTACTGAAGGTCATTGTGGTACCGCTGCTGGTGGTGGGCCTGTTGCGCGAAGCCAACCAAGAAATCGCCGGCAGCGGTGCGCTCGGAGTGGCAAATGAGGTGCTGATCTCAATCGGTGTGGCGGCATTCGGATTCTTCGCCGTAGGTGTCCTTGGTATCAACTCCCCGGTCTTGCCCACCGCCGCGCTGAGTCTGTCGGTGGCGGTGATCTTGGTGGCCTTCATTTTGATGATCGTCCGGCGCGACGTTGTCAGCCAGGCGATCGGCTTCTTCTCACTCGAAAATGGTGTTTCGCTGGCCAGTCTGGTGGTCGCCGCCGGAATGCCGCTCATCTTAGAAGTTGCGTTCTTGTTCGACCTGTTGGTCGCAGTGGTGGTATTCGGGGTCTTAATGCGCACCCATCACCGACGGACGCAATCCCTGTCAACTCAAACACTCGACCGACTGCGGGGATAACCCATGTCGATAATCCTTGTGCTGCTTGTCATCTTGCCGTTGATTTCGACGCTGCTATGCGTGCGAGCACCGCATCGCCTCGCGGCAATCCTGACCGCGGCAACCGGTGTTGTCACCTTCGTTCTGGCCACCATGTTGGTTCCAGCCAGTGTCGGCCACACCATCACCGCATTGCACTATCTGAGGGCCGATCCGCTATCACTGATCTTTCTCCTCGGTACTTGTTTCCTCTATGCGACAGTCGGGATATATTCCGTCGGCTACCTCGCCGACGAAGAGCGCGCGGTACGTGAACAAACGGCCGAGGAGCAGGCCCGGTTCGCCCGCCATAGCGCTCGGTTCTATATGGGCCTCAACGCCTTCGCGTGGTCGATGATCTGCGCTCCGCTGGTCAATGGACTTGCACTCTTATGGATCGCAGTCGAGATCACCACGGTCGTTTCGGCGCTATTGGTTGCATTAGACGACACCGAAGGTGCAACAGAGGCCGCATGGAAGTACGTGCTGATCGCCTCCTCAGGTCTCGGGATTGGCCTGTTGGCAACCATCTTCATGTATTACGCCGGCGCGCAGGTGCTGGGCCAGTCATACGACTTGGCTTTTGATCCATTAATCGCCGCGGCCGGCCAATCGCCCCACACACCGTTGCGGTTGGCGTTCGTGCTTGCAGTAGTCGGCTATGGCACCAAAGTGGGATTCTTTCCCGTGCACACGTGGCTACCCGACGCGCACGCAGAGGCGCCGACACCCGTCTCCGCGCTACTGTCGGGATCGCTTTTGGCTGTGAGCTTTTATGCGATCCTGCGCTATTACCAGATCACGGTCGCCGCACTAGGGCCCCGGTTCCCGCAGATGGTGCTGCTGGTCTTCGGAGTGCTCTCACTGCTCCTGGCCGCGCTGTATCTACTTGAACAGCGGGACATTAAACGGCTGCTTGCCTATTCGAGTATCGAACATATGGGTATCCTGGCGATCGGTGTGAGCTTCGGTGCGCCGATCGCCCTTTCGGGTGTGCTGCTCCACGTGCTGGCCCACGCTGCAGCTAAGGGCAACGCGTTCATGGGCGCAGGCGTGCTGGTGCGCAAATTCGGTACCAAGGAACTGGCACGAATGGCCGACGGCATCGGAGTCTTACCGTGGTCGGGTCCCCTGTTTTTGATCGCCGTTCTGGCGTTGTCAGCCATGCCGCCTTTCGGCCTATTCCGCAGCGAGTTTCAGATCGTGTCCGGCGGATTTGCCCACCCCCGCAATGCTGCGGCAGCCGCACTCGTCTGTCTGGTCACCCTGGCATTCCTGGGCTTGACCCTCGCGACGACGCGAATTCTCTTCCGCGTGCACCCCACCGATCCCACCGCTACCGATACCGCTCGGATTCCGGGCGAACCTAGTCGGTGGATGGTCACTCCGGTTGTCGCAGGAGTACTGGCTTTGCTCGTCCTCGGGCTAGCCCCTCCGGCAGACTTGGTCAACCTGCTCAATCATGGCGCAAGCGAGCTCGCGGTCGGTGGCCGATGACCTCGGCGACAAAGATTGGGGCGGTTGACCTGCCGCTGGAACGCTGGCGGGCTGACGTAGTCGGACACGTCGCCGCCGGCTGCCGCTTTGCCGGCGTGTACGCCTCCCACGACACTCAGACAGAACAACTGCACGCACTACTTGTCGGCGGTTCTCGGGTTAGTTGCCTTCGCACCCGATTGCGACCGGACTCCGAGGGATCGATGTCGTACTCGGCGCTGACACCCGATGTGCCGGCGGCATTTTGGTATGAACGAGCGCTACACGATCTCTCCGGTGTGGTGCCAGTTGGACACCCGAGGCTCGACCCGCTGCTATTGGCCCGTCAACCCGGGCAACCATCACCACGGCCCGGCCAAATCAACCATGCCACCTTGCCGCCGCGCATCCACTCAAGCGCCGCCGAACCGTGTGCACCGGTGGATGTCGGCGGTGGCGGTGTTTTCACCTTGCCGCTGGGCCCTGTGCGGTCGGGAGTCTATGAATCCATCGAATTTCTCATCGAAACTCCCGGCGAGGACATACCCCACCTCAATATCCGGCCCCACTACAAACATCGGGGAATCGCCAAACGTTTCGAAGCATTGCCGGTTGCTGACGGCATTCTGGTTGCCGAACGGGTGGAAGGAATCTCGTCAGTGGCCCATGCACTCGCTTTCGCCCACGCCGCAGAAAACCTCGCCGGTGCTATCCCGCCGCGGCGCGCGCGACTGGTTCGCGTCATCTTCGCCGAACTCGAACGCATCGCAAACCATCTCGATGTGGTGACGCGGCTGTGCGAAGCCGCGGGAATTGCCATCCCCTTGGCGCGGTTCGGATGGCACAAAGAAAGCGTTATGCGACTGGTTTCTGCGCTGTGCGGAAACCGATTTGGCCGCTCGATAGTAAGAGTCGGCGGGATCAGCGCCCAGCCACGACTGGAACCGGCCGAGGTCTCAGCACGACTGGCGGTGATTGTGCGCAGAATCCGGCATGACCGTGATGCGCTGATGATGGACGCTTCGTTTCTCGACCGGCTACGCGGAACCGGACATCTGGACCCGTCGTTGGCTGCCTCACATGGGGCGTTGGGTCCAGTGGGCCGTGGGTCGGGCTGTGACGACGATGCACGCAAACGCCCCTACGACGGATACGCAGAACTCCCTGTTTTCGACGGCGCGGTCGTCGATGATCACGGCGATGCGCTGGCCCGGTTGCGAGTCCGGTGGGGAGAGATCGACATCGCCGCTGAGCTGATCCACCGCGCGTGCGATCGGCTCACGCCGCTCGCCGAGACAGCGTTCTTGGCGCCGGTCGAGGTCGTCGACGGCTTCACACTGGGCTGGGCTGAAGCGGCTCAAGGCGAGGTGCTCTACGGCCTAGAAGTCCGCGACGGCACGATCCGCCGCTGCTTTGCCCGCTCGGCTTCCCTGCATAACATGCTGCTTTTCCACGATGTGTTCAGCGGCGATATTTTTACCGACTTCCCATTCATCGAAGCCAGTTTCGGCCTGTGCTACGCCGGGGTGGCGATGTAGATGCCGTGGATATTCCGGGGGCTCCGCGACGGCATCATCACCAGCCGCTGGCCCACACGCGCTGACGATTATTTCGATCAATTCCCCGCAGGCGTGGGTATCAATGACAACAGCTTGTACGCGGATCCTGTGCAGTTGGCTTCGGCTGCCCAAGCCTGTCCCACCGGTGCCATTTCAGTTGAGCCGCAACCACAACTGGACCGGGCGCGCTGCATCCTTTGTGGACGGTGCGTGCAACTGGCTCCAGAATGGTTCGGCTGGGAACCTGGCTCGGACACAGCGCGATTGACCCGAGCAGGGCTGGTGGTCGGGGATATCGAGGAGACTGACGAAGCGATTGTCCAGGTGCGGGCAGCCCTCGGCCGCCGCGTGCGCCGCCTGCGACGCTCGGTGCATCTGCGCCACATCGACACCGGATCCGACGGTAGCGATGAATGGGAAATTCAGGCCCTGACCAACCCGGTCTACGACCTACACCGGTTAGGGATTTTCTTCACCGCCAGTCCTCGTCACGCCGATATTCTCTTGATCACCGGGATAGGCGCGGCGGGAATGGTTGAACCGTTGCGCCGCACGCTCGTCGCCATGCCGAACCCGACAGTGGTGATTGCTGTCGGAACCGACGCGGTCAGTGGAGGATTGATCGGCGGCGGGTATACCGGCGGGGTCGGGATCTCCGACGTGGTGCCGGTTGACGTGTGGATCCCGGGCGCACCCGCCTCTCCATTCAGTGTCCTGCACGGAATTCTCTTGGCATTGGGTCGCGTCCCCCTGCCCGCAGGTCGGAGCGCGCAATGCTGATTTTCGGGCTCGGGCTATTGGCTGCGGCGGCGTTGATCAGCGCATGCGCAGGACACCGCCGCGGCCGCGTCGCTCAGCGTCGATTGGTCGTTACGGCCTGGGCCGCGAATACGGCTGGGGCCGCGACGCTGGTCATAGCCGGTGCCTACGCGGTGGGCGGTCGCGCACAACGAGTCGGCCTTGGCGGGTTGGCTGGCTTTGGCCCTGCGGCACTGCGCGTGGACGCGCTATCGGGGCTCTTCCTCATCGTGTCGTTCGGGGTCGCCGTCCCTGCCCTGATTGCCGCGGCCGCATCGGCGAACCAACCACGGTCGCGCCTGCCGGCTGGAATCGCCGTAACCCTGGCCGCGGTCGCGGTCATTCTGATGGCAGACAACCTGTTTGTTCTTCTCTTCGGCTGGGAGCTGCTGACCGTCGCATTTTACCTGGTATCGGGATATGACCGCGCGCTTCCGGGCAGGGCACATGGTTCCGTAATCACCGTGGTGTTCGGCAAGGCCAGCGGCGCGGCACTGTTGATGGGTGCGCTACTGCTGGCATCACACACCCACACCTTCGCCTTTACCGCCGCGGTGGTCAGTCCTCGCAGTGCCGCAGGACAAGCCTCGTATGCGTTGCTGCTATTGGGCTTCGGCATCAAAGTCGGTCTGGTGCCAGCCCACATTTGGATGCCGCGCGGATATTTCGCCGCACCCGGCCCTGCCCGTGCCGTGATCGCTGGTGCTGCCGTCAACGTTGGCTTCTACGGTATGTGGCGTACCCTGAATATCTTTGGGGCCCCACCGGTTTGGCTGGTATGCGCGGTGCTCATCATCGGCGGGGTCACCGCGATTCTGGGCATCGCTCACGCAGCGGTTAATCCCGATCTGGCCACCTTGATTTCATGGTCGAGTGTGGAAAACGCCGGCATGATCACCGCCGGATTCGGTGCGGCGTTGGTGGGCGCTGCGGCCAATGAACCCAAGCTGGTGGCGGCGGGACTCATCGCTGGCACCGCCCAGGTGATGGCACATGCCCTTGGCAAAACGCTGCTGTTTGTATCCGCCTCGACAATCGAACATGCAACCGCCACAACCGAGCTCGACCGCCTCGGGGGTATCATACGCCGTCTGCCCTGGGCAGGAACCGGTTTGGTGATCGGCTCGTTGACGCTGGCCGGACTTCCGCTGACCGCAGGTTTCGCCTCCGAATGGTTCACTCTCGAGTCGCTGATGCAGCAGTTCAGATTCAGGAGTCTGGCAATGCAACTGTCGACCGCCGTCACCGGCGCGTTGATCGCGCTGACTATCGGTATCGCAGGGGTGACCTTCGTACGGGTGGTTGCACTGACCGCATTTGGCCCGTCGCGCATCAATGAGCCGCCGTTGATCCCGGCGGCCGCGCGCGTAGATCGTCAGTGGCCCTACCGATTCGGTGTAGCGACTCTCGTGATCGGGTGCCTTGGCACTGCCGCGGTGGCGCCGCTGCAGGTGGGCTTGATCGCGCGCGGCCTGCGGCCGATTGTGGGTGATCAGGCCGCTAGCGCCAACGCCGACCCATGGGTATTGCAACCCGTTTTCGCGGATTTTTCTGCATTGTCACCGACGTGGCTGTGGATCGTGCTGCCCGTTATGTCCGTGCTCATCGCAACCTGTGCGGCCGCATTCGCTGGCCGCAACCCCTTTCGGGCTCGCGCCGTCGCGCCGTGGTCCTCGGCATCACCGGGAGTCGACCGCGGCGTTGGCTACACCTCATCCGGCTATGCCAATCCCGTGCGTAACGTGCTCGCTACCGTCCTGCTCACCCGAACCGCCCTCTTGGAGACTGAGGACGACCCCAGCAATCACCAAGATTCGGCGCTTCGCTATACCTATCGCATCGACGTCGTCGATGTCGTCGAGCGCTACTTCTACCGCCCGTTGACCCGCGGTGTGCTCGTTGTGTCGCGTACTGCCAAGAAGCTGCAGTCCGGGCGCCTGGACGCCTACATGGCTTACATGCTCATCGCAGTACTGGCGGTTCTGGCCGTGGTGATCGCGACATCATGACTCGTACCGGTCAATCACGCAGAGTCGGGCGATGAACGGGGGCCAACCCGAACGGCAACTCGGGGGCGGCTGCTTCGATCTCCAGAAGACGGTTGTATTTCGCGACACGTTCCCCGCGGGCCGGGGCACCCGACTTGATCTGACCGCACCCCGACGCCACCGCAAGGTCGGCGATGAACGGATCGCCGGTTTCTCCCGAACGGTGAGAAATCATCGCGCCATAGCCTGCTTCCCGGCACAGGGCAAGCGCCTCAAGGGTTTCCGACACCGTCCCGATCTGGTTGACCTTGATCAGCGCGGCGTTGCCGATGCCCGCACGTACAGCGAACGCGATCAAATCGGGGTTCGTCACCAAATTGTCGTCGCCAACCAGCTGCACTCTGTCGCGCAGGGCATCTGTCAATTTCCGCCATCCTCGGAGATCGCCCTCGTCCATTCCGTCTTCAATACTCCATATCGGGTACCGATCCACCATGGCGGAGTAGCGGTCGACCAGTTCCTCGCTGGACAACGATCGACCGTCGATCTGATAGTGATCGTCGCGATAAAAAGCGCTTGCGGCCGGATCCAGCGCTATCGCGACGCCGCCTCGACCTACAACGTATCCGGCATCGTCAATCGCCTGGGACAGCAACGTCAAAACATCTTCGGGACAACTGATCTCTGGCGCGAAGCCGCCCTCGTCCCCGAGTCCGGAAGCCAGGCCGCGATCGGTCAAAGTCGAACGCAGTTGGCGATACACTTCGGCACCGGCGCGCATTGCTTCAGAAAACGAGGGCGCCCCAATCGGTGCGATCATGAATTCCTGAAAGTCGAGGTTATTGATCGCATGGGCACCGCCATTGATGACATTGAAGTGCGGGACCGGCAGCCGGGGAGACACACCGACAGGAGCCAGCCACTGCCACAGCGGCTTTCCTGCAGCGTGTGCGAATGCCCGGGCGGCTGCCATAGAGACGCCGACAATCGCATTGGCGCCCAAACGAGCCTTGTTGGGTGTGCCGTCCAGCGCCTGCAGCGCCTGGTCAACCGCCTCCAAAGAGGTAAACGGGCGGCTGGTCAACAATTCCGCGATCGGCCCGTTGACATTTGCCACCGCCTGGCGGACGCCCAGACCGGCGTAGCGCTCGTCATGGTCACGCAGTTCAACGGCCTCCCGGCTGCCGGTCGACGCTCCAGACGGTACGCCCGAACATACTTGATGACCATCGAGCAGCGTCGCGGCTACCCGGAGGGTGGGTCTCCCCCGCGAATCGAGGATTTCGAGCGCAGATATCGACGAAAATTGAACGGCCACGAATCTTCCTCCGCGTCACATTCGACCGCCCATCCAGCCGGCCGAGAATTGATCTGTTCCGCAGGGACCGTTGGCCGTCGATACTCGACGCGCGATTATGGCGAGCCCCACCGCCATCGTGTGTTGCCAATTTATAGCACACCCGGACCTCACGAGCAGCCAAACGCAACGGTCATCCTGAAACCCCTTGTGCGGCAACGGTAAGGAGAAGCCATGGATGAGGACGCTCTTAAGCTCAGCGCCTATTTTGACGAGCGCCGCCGCACCGGAGACCGCTTTCTCGCTGAGAAGCTGCTCGAGCTGTTTGAGCAGCGTGCGATCGCGACCAGCATCGTGTTGCGCGGCATCGGCGGCTTCGGGGCACGCCACTACCTGAGAACCGACCAGTCGTTGAGCTTGTCCGAAGACCCGCCTGTGGGAATTATCGCTGCGGACAACAGAACTCGGATTGAAGCGCTGCTCGACCCCGTGCTGGCCCTCAAGCAACGGGGCCTGGTTACCCTTGAGCGAGCCCGGCTCCTGCGTGATGATGTTGGGCCCTTAGAGCTAGCAGATGAGCTGCACGAAGCCGTCAAGCTGACCATCTACGTCGGCCGCAAGGAACGTGTTTACGGTATGCCCGCCTACATCGCTATCTGCGACCTGATGTATCGCCGCCGAATTGCGGGAGCGTCGGTATTCCTCGGCGTCGACGGCACTGCGCACGGAGACCGACAACGCGCCCAATTCATTGGCCGCAACGCCGACGTTCCGATGATGATCATCGCCGTCGGCTCGGGCGCTGTGATCGGTCGGGTGTTGCCCGAACTCGGAGGGCTGCTGCGCCGACCCTTGATCACGATTGAGCGCGTCCGCGTATGCAAGCGCGACGGTGAATTACTGGAACGACCACACGCCCTGCCGGGTACAGATGAACACGGCCTACCGCTGTGGCAAAAATTGATGATCTACACCTCCGAAGCAGCACGTCGCGGCGGCGCACCAATCCATCGCGCGCTAATCCAGCAACTTCGACGGCGCAAGACCTCCAACGGAGCGACGGTCCTGCGTGGAATCTGGGGCTTTCATGGCGATCACGAACCCCACGGGGACAAATTCTTCTCACTAGTACGCCACGTACCCGTCGTCACCCTCGTGATCGACACTCCATCCAACATCGCCGAATCGTTTGACGTGGTCGATGAACTGACACACGAGCAGGGACTAGTGACCAGCGAGATGGTGCCCACCGTGGTGCCGCCCGACAGCGACCAACGCGGTGGCGTACCACCCATGGCCCGCCACCGTTACTAGCCATGTGCGTGCAGTTAAAGGTTTTGCTGTACGTTGCGTCGCGCCCTTGTTGCCGGCGGCAGAGTCTGTTGAGAATCGACCGCCGGCCCCGAGGCCGTCAAGCTCGTTGGGGAGCTCATCGAGCTGGTGCGCTTCCAGCATTGCTCGATCGCCACTCACTGGTGGGCCGTCAAGACGAGTTTGCCTTGCAGGTGTCCTTGCTCGGCCCGCCGGTGGGCTTCGGCGGCATCTGCCAGTGGGTAGGTGTGATCGATGGCTACGCGCAGTTGCTGGGTGCTGACGAGTTCAGCGAGATGAGCAAGCGTCGCTGAATCACTGCGCACCTGGCCGAACCGTTGCTCAATGCCGCGGCGGGCTGCTTCGCGCGGATGGTAGTCGCCGAAAAATACCGGACACAAGACGCCTCCATCTCGCAGCGCCGGCAACAGGCGATGCCCGTCGGGACCGCCGACAGTGTCGAACACGACATCCACATCATGGACCTGTTCGGACACCGTACTGCGGGTGTAGTCAATGAACTCATCAGCGCCGAGCTCGGCCAGGAAGGAGGCATGCCGGCCGGAGGCCACGGCGATCACGAAAGCCCCGCGCAGCTTGGCCAATTGCACGATCAGATGACCGACGCCGCCCGCAGCGCCGACCACCATCACTCGCTCACGCCCGCTAAGCCCGGCGTGGTCGACGACGAACTGGTACGCCGTCAACGCGGCCATCGGCAGCCCGCCGGCGACTGTATCGTCGAGGCCGGCAGGTATACGTGTCAGCTCGTTGGCCGGGGCCACAGCGAATTGCGCGTAGGTCTGGCCGCCGCCGCGGCTGCTGGTCGGGAAGCCAACGAGCCCGAACGCCCGATCGCCGAGTCGCCAGCCCGTCACGCCGGGCCCGGTGTCGACCACTTCGCCGGCGACATCCCATCCTGGAATGAACGGAAATGTCATTGGTGGTGTCAGCTCGCGGGGCAACCCAGAGAATCCCGATCTCATGTACCAGTCTGGTGGGTTCACGCCTGCGGCGCGCACTCGCAGCAGTACTTCCCCGTCAGTGGGAACCGGTCGATCAACTGCCTCCCATTGCAGCACTTCCGGACCGCCCGGTTGGTGAGCTTGCGCCGCCATCATCGTCTCCATACGAGCTCCTTCGTCGTCGATTCCTGCTTAAATGAAGCGGTGCTCCACATAGTAAGCGGAGCGGTGCTCCGAATGTCAATGTTGCGCTCGGTTGCGCCGCGATGACCCCACAAGGCAGACCTCCGGTGACGACGGGGACCAAGGGCCAGCGAAGCGACGCGCGGCGCAACTACCAGCAGATCCTGTCGGTGGCAGCGGTCGTGGTGCGCGAGCAGGGCACCCAGGCCTCACTTCGTGAGGTCGCCCGGCGCGCCGGGGTGGGCCTGGGCACGCTCTACCGGCACTTCCCCACCCGCGATGCGCTGCTGGAGGCGGTACTCAGCGACGGAATGCGACAGCTGGTGATCCGTTCAGACCAGCTTTCACACTCGCACTCACCCAGAGACGCATTGGTGCAATGGTTGCGCGAATTCACCAGTGGCGCCGCAATTTTCACCGGTCTGCCCGCGGCGCTGATCGCAGCATCGACTGACCCGCAATCAGCGCTCTATGACGCGTGTACCAGCTTGTCGGCCGCCGCCGAGCGGCTGGCAGCGCGTGCACAAGGCGACGGCTCCGTGCGAGCGGACATCACCGGTGCGGATCTGATAGCCGCTGCCGGCGCGATCGCGAGCATCAACGAAAGCGCACCCCCTGGCCGCACCGAACGGTTGCTGACACTGCTGTTCGACGGCCTCACACCATAACGCGCAGCGGGCGGGGGTAACTGCTGCTCGTGGGTCACACGGCACCCTGTCACGCACGCGAACTCATCGCTCGGACACGCATGGCAAACGGTGTCGCGACATGTTCAGCCAACTGGAATCATTTGCGCCGACGTGATTTACGGTTGGCGTCGAACTGGTGTCGGGCCCGTTCGACTTGATCGAGGTGGTTCGACCAGGTTGCCAGCGCTGCGAACACCGGCGCCAGGCTGCGGCCCAGGTCGGTGATTTCGTATACGACGCGTGGAGGCATCTCCGCGTGGTACGTGCGCGATACCAGACCATCGCGTTCCAGTTGACGAAGCCGCTCGGTGAGGACCTTGGGCGTGATCGAGGTGATACGCCGTTCGAGTTCACCGAATCGTTGTGGTCCATCGTGGTGAAGAACCCACAGGATGGGAGTGGTCCATCGACTGAAGACGATGTCGACCACCGGCGAGATGGGGCAGGCGTGTTCTGGCTCCGCTAGAACTGACAGCTTCTCTGTGGCGTCGCTCACAACGTGCTCTCCATCGATTACTTTCTCCTAGGTATCTACTATCTCTTCGATAGTAACGTCGCTGCCGAGTCGATACACGGATACAAGATCGGGAGCGCACATGATTGTCGTGACAGGAGCAACAGGCAATGTCGGCAGGCCGCTCGTCGAGGCGCTCCATGCTGGCGCCGAAGAGGTCGTAGCCGTCTCCCGCACCATCACGGAGGCCGACGTGCCGACCGGCATGCGGTTCCAGCGGGCTGACCTGTTCGACGCGCAGAGCTTAGTGCCGGCACTGCAACGGGCGCGGGCTCTGTTCATGGTGACTCCCGCCGACTTCCATGCCGCCGGTGAAGAGGCCTTCGCAGCAGTGATGGACGTGGCACAGCACAGTCGACTGCGGCAGGTGGTCTTGCTGTCTTCATTGGGAGTGGCCGCGGGACGACATCCCAGCGGCTTGGAGCAGGCGCTAAAACGAACAAGTCTGTCATGGACAGTCCTGCGCCCGGGCGGATTTCACACCAACGCTTTGTGGTGGGCCGGCCTCATCCGGTCACATCGACTGGTCGCTGCACCGTTTGGCGATGTCGCATTGCCCAGCATCGACCCCGGCGATATCGCCGCCGTCGCCTCGGTCACGTTGCGCGAAGATGGTCACCAAGGACAGGTATATCGCTTGACCGGGCCTGCACCGATAACACCGCGTCAGCAGACCGAGGCCATCGGCGCGGTGCTGGGTGAGCCGGTGAGCTTTGTCGAGCAGAGTCGTGCCGAAGCCAAAGCCCAAATGCTGCAATATATGCCAGAAACTGTAGTCGAACGTACACTCGACGCGTTGAGCACACCGACGGACATCGAACGAAACGTCAGTCTCGACGTCGATCGCATCCTGGGCCGCCCCCCGCGGTCGTTCAGAGAGTGGGCCTCGAGTCATGTGGCGGCGTTCAAGTAGTCGACACAAGAACGCCGCACCGGAACGCTTAACCTAGCGACGATCGCGGGTCTGGTGGTGGTGATCATCGCCCAGTGCAACGGGCTTCGCAGTGGCGTCGCGGGCCATTGCTAGTTCAAGAGAACTACTGGACTTGGATTGCCGGCGAAGGGTCAGTCGGCGAAGAAATCGCCTTGAAAGCGCACGTGTCAATTTTTGCCCCCTTCACGGGTTATACCCGTGGTACGGCATCCTGTTTCAGCCGCGGATCAATGTCCGGCCTCAGTGAATCTGGATCTGTTGCGTCGTATCAGGGCAAGTGCGCCGATGCCCAAGGCGGCATCCTCGACCACGATCGCGACGTTCCGCGGTCCTCTACGTGCTCCGCGGCCGATGGCGGCGGCACGGGTCAAGGCCAACAGCAGCGCCGCTACCCCCCAGGAGCCCACGAAAGCCTGGTCGGAATGTCCGCGGGCGTACGCGATTACGCCGTACCCTAACCCGGCGTTGAAGGCTCCGAGCTCGCGTTGATACCAGCGGTCACGGGTCCATCCGTAGTGGTCGGCGACACGGTCGGGGATCACCAAGTGGCCTGTGAAGGCGCCGACCGCCATCGCGAGTGCGCCCGCGCCCAGCGCTTTGTGCGTCCAGCTCGCGGATCGCCAGGGTGGTGCCACAACAGGGGTCGCATTCATCGATTCCTCCTAGTTGACTGATAATCAATCATTCATGCACACTAGAGCCCGTCGACCATGAACGTCAATCTCCGGGAAGACCCGGGGAGTTAGCGAAAGGGCTCACCGTGTTAACACCACTCCGGGAGGTTTCCGCATGACGCGCCGGGCTCGTCGAGTGACGCTCGACGGTGCGCGTGTTCTGCTCACCGGGGCCTCCAGCGGCATCGGTCGGGAGCTGGCGGTGCGCCTGGCCGCCCAGGGCGCCCAGCTGGTGGTAGTCGCACGAAGGGCGGATCTGCTCGAGGCCCTCGGCGAGGAGATCGCCAGCGCGGGCTACATGCGCCCGTACGCGATTCCAACCGACTTGAGCGCGCCGGGGGCTGCGGCAAAGCTTGCGACGGCCGCGCTCGACCAGTTCGGGGACGAGATCGATATGTTGATCAACAATGCCGGCGGCAGTCTGGTTGGCGCGCAGTCACGCCTCGGCGACGACGCGACCGCGCGAGTACTGTATGAGATCAACTTTTGGACTCCTCTAGCGCTGAGCAAGGAGGTGATCCCCACCATGCTTGCGTCCGGCTCCGGAACCATCGTCAATGTCACCTCAACGATTCAGTCTGTCCCGTTGCCATTATTAGGCGGCTATTACGGTTCGTCGAAATCGGCGCTGGCGCAAGCGACTAGGGCGTTGCGGCTCGAGCTAGCCGAAACGCCGCTCCGGGTGGTCGAAGTTATCCCCGGCGCCACCGACACCGCCCTGCGCGACATCGACGAATTGCCCTGGAAAGGGTCCCCGCCCAAAACCTTGCCCCCGGTGTCCGCGGAATCGAGCGCTGCCGCGATCGTGCGGGGTCTCAAGCGGGGGAAGCAACGCATCGTTTATCCGTCCTATTCGCTTGCCCCACTTGAATTCCCCGCTATAGGGCGACTGATCGCCCGCATCGGAGGACGCCGCGTTAACACCCGCGGTGCCCTCGAGCTGCGGACGCTCACCAACAAAAGGAAGACCCCATGACCCAGTCGTTCCGCTTTACCGACAGCCAAATCCGCCTTGGTGCGGGGCTAGGGCTTGCCCATGTCGTGGGTGCACTGATCGCGCACTGGAATGTGCCCACGACCCTTGAGGAACCTCTAGGTCTACGCGCCGATCCGTGGTTTCGCCGTGAAACCGGCACCGTGAATGCGGGATTCGCCTACGGTCTCATTCGGGTCCTACGTGGGCATCAGGCTGCCACCTTCTTGAAGACAACGGCTCTCAGTGGGGCTCTCATGGCCGCGACCCGCACGATCGCGACGCTGCGTGGGAAACGCCGCGGACCGTTGAGCGCGCTGGTGATCCTGAGCGACCTCATTTTGTCGATCGGCGGCTTCGTTCTTGCGCATCAGTTCGAACACAACGAGGGTCCGGGATTTCAGCCGCTGCAACCACGAATCTCGTATGCGACAACCGGCGAGGCTCCCGGACAGCCGGCGGCATCACAGTCCACGAAGAAGGCGGCCGAGCGGTGAACACGAGGCCTGTCTATCCAGCGCTCAAGGTCGGCCCCGAGGATCTTGACCGCCTACCCCGACCGGGATCGCCAGCCAAGTTAGCACACGTGGTGTTCAAAACCCCACGGCTGCAACAGATGAGCGACTGGTACACGCAGGTGCTCGACGGTATGGTCGTGTTCGCCGACAAGCGGATCGCATTCATTACCTATGACCACGAGCATCATCGCGTGGCATTGATCAGAATTCCTCGACTGCTAAAGATCCCGGGCATGTTCTGGAAACTACACCGCAAATTCTGGGGTTTCGACCACGTCGCCTTCACCTTCGACCACCTAGAAACCCTTGTCACCACCTACCGCCGTCTTTCCGATGCCGGGATCTATCCGGTGTGGTGTATCAATCACGGCCCGACCACATCGATCTACTATGAGGACCCCGACGGCAACCGGGTCGAGTTGCAGGTGGACAACTTCGCCTCCAATCGTGAATTGATGGACTGGCTAGTAGGCGGCGAGTTCGCTGAGAACCCGATCGGCGTCGAGTTCGACCCCGACGTGCTCGAACGCCTCGTGCACGCTGATGTCCCTTTCTCCCAACTGCGCCGACGCGGATCCGCGCCGCCCGAGGGCCGCAAGCCGCGCTCCGGGTTGCGCACTCTGCGCTGGAAAACCCTCTGAAACGAAGGAACAACGATGCGAGTGGCAACCTTTTCTACCACCACGGCCAGCGGTCATGTCGGACTGCTCGATGACGACGGCATCGTCGTTGATCTCACCGCAGCCAAGGACGGGCCCGCCACGGCGGTGGACCTGCTGAGCCTGCCGGACTGGCAAACTCGGGCGGCGGCACTGCGAGTTCTCGGGCCGCGCCATCCACTGGACGAGGTGACTTTGCACGCACCCATCCCAGCGCCGCCCAAATACCTTGCGATCGGGATGAATTCGCGAGAGCACCGCAAAGACATCAACATCCGCTGGCTGCTGCGAGAACCGCACTTGATCCGCATCGCCGCAGGGTACATGCTCGCCCACCCACGGCCCAGGCACCCGTTCTTCTTCGCCAAGGCCACCTCATCGATCATCGGCCCGACAGACACCGTCGTCTTGCCGCTGCGCGGTGATCAGGTCGACTGGGAAGGTGAACTCGGCGTCGTCGTCGGCGCCACGATCCACGATGTTAGCGCCGCCGAGGCCCGCCGGGCCATCGCTGGGTACCTGATCGCCAACGACGTCTCGGTGCGCGATTGGCAGACCGACAATCCCACTGCCGCGGCCCTGGCCAAGGGATACCCCACCCACGGCCCGCTGGGACCCTGGCTGACCACCCCGGACGCCTTCGACGAAAGCTCCGCGCAGTTGCGCACCTACCTCAACGGCCGCCTCACTCAGCAGGGTCGGATCGCTGACCTCATCCTGTCCCCCGCTGAAATCATCAGTAGGCTCAGCCAATTCTGCGTGCTGCGGCCCGGTGACGTCATCGCCTGCGGCACCTTCGGCGGGACCGGATGGCCCACGGGGCGCTTCCTAAAGCCAGGCGATCAGGTGCGTATCGAAATCGATGGACTCGGCGAGCTGTGCAACCCAGTAAGTGCCTACAGCGCGCAGGTGCTGGCGCGTCAGTCCGTGGCCCTGGTTGCGGCCCGATAGTCTGACGCCATGTGCGCCAGACGCGTCCCCGAAGTCACCGACAGGCGACAACAACTGATCGACACTGCGCGAAAGCTGTTCGCCCAGCGGCCCTACGATCAGGTCACCACCTCCGAAATCGCCAAGAAGGCGGGCGTAGCGTATGGCCTAATCGCGCACCACTTCGAAAACAAGCGCGGCCTATATCTGGCCGTCATGAACGAGATTGCAGTCGAGATCGCCGCGGTGCAACTGTCCCCTCCCCCCGAAGGCGCCTCCCTAACCGATCAACTCCGCCACGCGTTACGCAGCCACATCTCCTACATCGACAGCTACGCCGAAAGCTTCGTCGCACTTGTGCGCGGACAATTGGGATCTGACCCCGACCAACAGAACACCGTCGACAAACTGCGATGGCTGGGGGCCCAACGCATACTGCTCGCCGTCGGCATCACAGAACCCATCCCGCCGGTCCTGCGCACCGCCATGCACGGTTGGGTCGGCTACCTCGACGAAATGATGATCGACCGCATCAATACCGGCGATGTCGACCGCGAGGTCCTCGTTGAGCTGGCTGCTGCCACACTGGTAACCACACTGCAGGCTGCCCGCATTCTCGACCCCTCGATCACCCTACCTGCACCAATAGTCAAGGTGTTAAAAACATTTCGCGTCACCGCTGAAGCGGTTGAAAGATCCTAATAGTAGGCTGCAGGGCGGTCCTGGTAGGACGAAAATCGGATCAGCGGTCGCTGCTGCAGTGACAACTGCTTTGCCATTTAAGTGCTTTCAAAACGCTCGGTGCGGTCGAGATCAGCCAGAGCGAGGTTTGGGGGCGTGTGTGGGGTTGGTGCCGAAAGTGACGATCAGCGGCAGCCGTGCCAACTCATCACGCACGGCTACAACATCGGCAGGTGCTAGGCCTTCCACACGGACCACGAGCTGGCCTCCACTGTCATGCTCGGCCGTGACCTGAGTAGCAGCACCGCGGATACCGGCGGCAACCAACACCTCCACGACTGCTCTGCGGGCGGCATCTGCACGCAAGGCGGGCTTGAATGGCTTGCCGATCTCTGTGACAGGAATGGCATCGACGACATGAATCGCTTTCGGCACTGCGGCCGACTCGCTGATCGTGTTCTGCGCCCACCTGACCAGTTCGTCGTCGCTGACCGTAGTGCTCGTCACAACATATGCGACTGGCACTTCACCGGCATGGCGGTCGGGACGACCGACTGCGGCCGCATCCGAAACAGCCGGGTGAGCACGCATTGCGTCCTCAATGGTTGCGGGGTCGATGTTGTGGCCGCCGCGGATGATGATGTCCTTGGTGCGACCGACCAGGAAGACATATCCGTCTGCATCCACGTATCCTAAGTCGCCAGTGAGCAATCCGCCGCCGCGCAGTGCGTCAGCGCCCTCAAGTCGTCCGTTCGGCCCGACGTAACCGGGAAATACCGTCGGCCCCTGGATCATCAATTGCCCGCATTGACCAGTCGGTAGCTCGGTGATCTCGCCACCCGCGCTGATGTCGACGGCCACGAGGCGTTGATACGGCAGCCTCAGTCCCACCGATCCTGCACGGGCAACCCCGGATGGGGATGCGGCACTCACACATGCCGCCTCTGTGAGCCCATAGCCTTGGCTCAAGTAGATGCCGGTGCGACTCGAAAAGCGCTCGGCAACCGCGTCCGGCAACGGCGCTGCCCCTACCGCGGCGACCTGCAATGTGGAAATGTCGGCGTCGATGGGGATCTCGGCCAGCACCCCGTACACAGTCGGCACCGCTGACATCGCCGCGACTTGGTAGCGTTGGATAATTCGCCAGATATGTTGGTAAATGGCGAGATCACGATACCCATCGGGTCCTAACCAGACCACGGGATGACCCCGAAACAGCGGCGCGAGTCCCGTGACCAACACGGCATTAACGTGAAACAGGGGTAGCCCCGCCAGGATCGGGCTTCCCCCGGGCAGGGTTGACACCAAGGCCAGCGACCACGCCATGACAACCTCATTGCCATGAGTGTGGGCAGCCAGTTTGGGCGCACCGGTAGTCCCGCCGGTATGAAAATAACTCGCCAGATCTTCAGCACTGGGGGAAGCGCACAGCAGGGTGTCGGCGCGCTGGTTCGCCAGCGCGGTGTCCAGGTAGCCGACAACGATGCCCGACAATGGCTTAAGCTCAGCGGCGTGCGTGAGGGCGCCGTCGGGTCGCACTGCAAAAATTGCCAGCACCCCAACCTCCGCCGCGACCTGGCAAGCTTTGCTCCACACGGCTGCATCAAGTTCGGGACCCGCTGCGATAATCACCTTCGACCGCGCCGCGCGCACCAGCGCGACTATGCGTTCGGCCCTCAACGCCGGATTCACCGGCGCCGCAATTGCGGCAGCCTGTGCACCCAGCGTTGCTGCCAGGACCAAGCCGGTGTTTCCCGACATCACCGTGACCGCATCACGACGAGAGAGCCCAAGAACGGTGAATAAGTTGGCACAGCGACGCACTGTTTGAGCCAATTGAGAATACGTCCAGGATTCTGCGTGGGCCCACTGTTGAGCACACGGCAGCAGGTGTACGGCAACCCGGTCAGGCCAACAGGTTTCGGCCTCGGTCACGACGTCGTAGGTCGATGCGGGCAAGTTTCTGTCGGCCAGCGGTGTCGCCTCGATATGTGAAAGGTCGTGATGTGTGCTGCACTTCGGCCACTCTCGCACGGTCGTCACTGATCATCGTCCCCTGGTTCGTTCTTGACGGAATGTGAAGCGCTTCCTAGAGTGGCAGGGTGATTGATAATCAGTCAACATTGGATTTGTGTCGACCGTCAGCGAAGGGTGTCCTTGGATGAGATTGCGCGACAAAGTTGCTGTGGTCACCGGTGCCTCTCAGGGCCTCGGGCAGCACCTAGCGATCGAGCTGGCTAAAGAGGGTGCTCAGGTCGTGCTCGCCGCACGCACCAAAGAGCGCCTCGATGATGTCGCGGCGAGCATTACTGCATCAGGCGGCCGCGCTGTCGTCGTCGCCACCGACCTCTGCGAGGAGGAAAGCTGTCGCGAGCTCATCGAGGTCACTCGCAAACAGGTTGGGCCAGTTGACATTTTGATCTTGAATGCCGGATCGGCCACGTACGGCAGGCTTGACGAACTCCTCACCCTGGCTCCGCTACGCGAGGCGGTGCAGGTCAACCTGTTCGGCGCGGTCATGCCGACGTTCTATGCACTCGGCGACTTGATCGAGCGCAAAGGGTTGATCGCCTACGTCACCTCAGGAGCTGGCCACCTACCGATGGCCGGCTACCTGGGCTACACCACCAGCAAGCATGCAATGAACGGCTTTTTCGAAGCATTGCGTCTTGAGCTGCGGCCGCACGGCGTTGACGTGCTAACCATCAACCCCGGAGACATGTACAGCGACGACGGCGCTGGACGCACCGTCGTGGGTCCCGACGGTCACCAGTACAAAGTCGACCTGTCCGTCTATCGGCGCCACGACATCCCCCGCCGCTCGGCTAGCCACGTTGCACGCCGTTGCATCGATGCCATCGTGCAGCGACGACGCGACGTCGACGAATCTCCACCAGTCCAGAAAATCGGCAGCAAACTACGCATCTTTGCACCCCAATTCGTGGACCGCCGCATCGCCCAGAAAGCACTTACCATGCGCAGCGCGTTCGACGCGATCGCCGACGACCAACATCGCCGACAACACCCCGAGGTCCGCCCCGATTGTCCGTGGTGTCTACGAACCCCAACGCCGCTTGGCTAAGCCCGGCCATGATTGTCGCGTTCAACGACGAGCTGGACACCCCTGACCATCGCCGTAACCGAGGCGGTTGAGAGCCGGGCGGCAAAGCGCATTAGTGCTGTCGGCTAACCACGTCACGTTCATCGGGATGGCGGCCCGTCTCCCCGTGTCCTACTATCTGCATATGAACGCAGGTAGTAAAAGTGCGGGCCGGTCGGCCGACGACGCTGCCAGCCGGGTCGTCGCGGCGTCCCGCGGTGAAAACACCACCGGCGCAAAGCCGTCCGCCTGTCACGACCACGGCCATCCGCCCGCCGGACATGGGCACTTCTACGGCGAACACGCACACGCCCATGGCGTACACGGACATGACCACGACCACCGCGAGGGCCTGCGCGGGGTGATCAAGGAGATCTTCGCCCCGCACTCCCACGACGCGGCCGCCGGCCTAGACAACGCGTTGGAGTCCAGCGCGGCCGGTATCCGCGCGGTCAAGATCAGCCTGGTGGTGCTGGGTGTCACTGCGATCGCCCAGATCGTCATCGTGATCTTGTCCGGATCGATCGCCCTGGCCGCTGACACGATCCACAATTTCGCCGACGCCCTGACCGCGGTACCCCTGTGGATCGCGTTCGCGCTGAGCACCAAGGCCGCTACGCGCCGCTACACCTACGGCTTCGGCCGGGTTGAAGACCTTGCCGGACTGTTCGTCGTCGCGATGATCGCACTCTCGGCGATCATCGCCGGCTACGAAGCCGTTCAACGCCTCATCAACCCGCATCCCGTCGAACACGTCGGCTGGGTCGCGTTGGCTGGGCTACTTGGGTTCATCGGCAACGAATGGGTTGCGCTCTACCGCATCCGTGTCGGCCGGCGCATCGGCTCGGCAGCCCTGGTCGCCGACGGGCTGCACGCACGCACCGATGGGATTACCTCCCTAGCCGTGCTGGGCGGGGCCGGTGGGATCGCCCTGGGCTTCCCACTGGCCGACCCCATCTTCGGTCTGGTGATCACCGTGGCCATCCTGACGGTGCTGCGCACCGCGGCACGAGATGTGTTCCGCCGCTTGATGGATGGCGTCGACCCCGAGTTCATCGATACCGCCGAAACCGCGCTGGCCGCCCGCCCCGGAGTGCGGTCAGTCCGTAGCGTGCGAATGCGCTGGATCGGCCACTGCTTGCACGCCGACGCCGAACTCGACATCGACCCCACCCTCAGCCTCGCCGAGGCCCACCACATCGCCCATGGCGCCGAACACGATCTCGTCCACGTGGTACCCAAATTGGCTACCGCCATGATCCACGCGTACCCCGCCGACGACGACAACCCCGCCGAACTCTTCCCACAGTCAGATTTGACGGCCACCACACTCCAAACACGCCGGCGTTGGCTCCGCCGAGTGCTAAAGCTGCAGTAATCCAACCCATTTCCCGCCGATGCCACTCAGAGATCGAGGACGATGCGCAGTGCCGCATCAATGCGGCGCATCTCGTCGAAGCTCACGAACCCGGCACTCGTGCGAGCCGGCTCGCGTCATCGCCGCAGCCTGCTCGGCGTGTGCTTTGCCCCCGCGCGGGGAATGAGTCAACGTCGCGCCGCGGGGCCGATTCCGTACTGACGAATCGAGGCCCAGCAACACCACAGCCATGGCGGCAAAACCGGCGGCCTTGGCGGTGAACAGGTTTGGATTGGCGTCAGTCATCGCGAGCCGCACGCCCGTGAAGGCGATGGCCGACCAGTAGGCCATTTTTGGGTGCTCCCAGGCACTTTCGTTCACAGGTGCGACTACTGCAATTGGGCGCCGTCGACCGGACCATGCCATAGCATTCTGCATCGCTGAGCGCCTGCAACCTCAGTCGTTGCCAAGTTCACCCGGGCAAGCCGGACTTGGGTGCCTCGAAAAAGTTTCGCAGAGCGGATTGGTCGCCGGTGATGTCGACGCTTGCGGCGATGTCGTCAAGTGACAACAAGCCCGCCGCGAGTCCAAGCACAAGCTGTGCCTCGGCAGTCAGCACGGCGTCAAGCTGACGTCCGTCGGGGCGGTCGACGGCGATGCCACTCTCTGTGCCGCGCAGTTGGACCATGACGCCGTCCACCTTGACTCCCACGGCTACGGAACGATCAACGGGCTTACGCCCGGAAAAGAGCGCGGGGAGTGCCACCAAGAGTCCGTCTGGACGGAATCCATCGCCTTCGGGTCCGCGGATCATCAGCGGCGTCGACCAGCGGATCAGCGAGTTAATGGGCTCGCGCAGCTGGGCGCCCCAAGGGGTAAGGGCGTAGGTGATCGCGTTCGCGTCGTCGGACAAGCGCCGCTCGATCACACCAGCAGCTTCCAGGTCTCGGAGCCGATCCGTCAGCAGATTCGTCGCAATGCCCGGCAACCCGTCCCGCAGCGCCCCGAACCGCGCAGGCGCCATCAATAGCTCGCGGACAATCAACAGATTCCACCGGTCGCCCACCACATCCAGGGCTCGGGCAAGTCCGCAGTACTGACCGTAGTCTCGACTCATCCCACATCCACTTGCTAATTTAAAGCACACTTGCTTATATCAGTTTACACGTCAAGGAGGTGAAGATGACACTGGCACAAAGGCCCGCCTGGGTCGATGACGAGTTGTTCCCATTCGAGAGCCGATTCGTCGACATCGACGGGCACAGCATCCACTACGTGGATGAAGGCGCGGGCCCGACGCTGCTCTTCCTCCACGGCAACCCGACCTGGTCGTTCGACTACAGCAGCGTCATCGCATCGTTACGTAATGAATTCCGTTGCATCGCAGTTGATTACCCGGGGTTCGGGCTGTCGGTAGCAGCGCCTGGATACCGGTATCTGCCAGCCGAACATGCGGAGGTAATCGGCAGGTTCGTGGACGCGCTGGTCCTGAACGGGGTAACGCTAGTCGCGCACGACTGGGGTGGCCCGATTGGGTTGGCGGCGGTGCAACAACGCCTCGATATCGTTGACCGGTTGGTACTGACCAACACCTGGGCATGGCCGGCCGGCGCCCCGCTCGTGCAGCTCATGTCCCACGTCATGGGCAGCCCAATCGGACGGCTGCTGATTCGCCAGCTCAACCTCTTCGTCAACGTCATGATCCCCGTCGGGCACCGCCTGACCAAGCCCACCACCAAGCAGATGGCCCACTACCAAAAGGCCCTCGACAGCCCTGCACGGCGAGAAGCCTCTGCCGTCTTCCCCCGCGAAATCACCGCCAGCCGTGCCTTTCTCGCTGATGTCGCGGAGGGGTTAACCGACATCGCTGCGTTGCCGACGCTGATCATCTGGGGCGACGCCGACTTCGCTTTCGGCAACGATGAACTGCAACGATGGGAGCAGACTTTCGCCGATCACCAGACCGTCACTATCAAAGGTGCTGGTCACTTCGTCCCCTCCGATGCGCCCGAACAATTCGCCGCGGCAATCCGCGACTGGCATGGGCCGTCGTCATAATGTGCGCCCACCCGACTGTTCGGCACAGCGCAACGCGCGGCAAAGCCGGGATTCTGGGCGCGGTGTACGTCGCAGTCCTTGCAATCAACCTCGACGTCACGATCGTCAACGTCGCCCTGCCCAGCATGGCGACCCAACTCCACGCCGACACCCGAGCCCTAGGCCGCAGCCGCCGCGGGCATCATTGTGCTACCCGGTCGGCGATTCCAACCGCCGCCCGCGACGACAACTGTCGGGCGATTCGGCAGTCAGATGGCGACTAAACCGCATAGCTAAGTGCGGCTTGATCGAGCCAGTAGGAACATGAGTCGGAACCTGCCGATCTCGACCTCGTCACCGTTGTGTAGCTGCGTCGTCTGGACTAGTTCACCGTTGACGTATGTGCCGTTGAGACTGCCAACATCAACGAGGCGAAATTCGGTGCCATCACAATGAAATTCGGCGTGGTGACGGCTCACGGTTTCGTCGTCGAGATAGATGTCGCTGGCAGGATGACTGCCGGCGGAGGTCGCCGGTTGGTTGAGCAGGAATCGAGAGCCAGCGTTGGGTCCGCGTTTGACTACGAGTATTCCTGTGCCGCTTGGCACCTCGTCCGCGGCGTCCAGTGGCGCCACCTTTCACCTCCTGATCGGGACAGGTGATCTCTGTTTCCGGACGTATCGCGTCGGAGCGTTCTCGCCCGCCTCGCTGAATATCGCGAGCGCCCTTTAGCGTGCGGTGCAACGCCGCTGGCGCCGTGCGTTCGAGGCCTTTCGCGGCCGGGCGGGTGAACTGAAACAAGAGCTGACGACTGTCGGCTCCCACTTTGTTGCGAGCGAATACGTTGTACCGCATGGCCCTGCGCCCTAATTACCAGACGCCTGTTGGGCCAGTTGGCCCATGATGACGATCCCGCGCACGACGTGGGCCGCGAGCGCCGCAGCATCGGTCTCGAGATGCTCAGACAGGTTGGCGGTCAGCGCGAGGGTTGCGAAACCATGGGACGCAGACCAGCCTGCCAACACCAAACCTCGCACGTCCTCTTCGCTGACCGCGCCTGGTTGGTAGGCCTCGAGACTCAATCTGGCGCTGCCGTAGAGCACCTCGAAAGCGGCGGTCCTCGCCGCCACCAGAGCTTCGTTGTCGCCGTGGTACAGCTTGGGCCGGAACATCACTTCGAAGTGGCCGCGGTGGGTAAGCGCGAACTCGATGTAGCTCTGGCCGCCGCGGACGAATCCGTCGGGCCCGTCGGCGGCGGCTCCGATCATCTGCGCGGCGAGCTGAAATCCCTCGGTGGCCACCGCCGTGAAAATGCCCGCCTTATCGCCGAACTTATATGCCAGCGCGGCGTGCGAAACACCGGCCCTCCTCGCGATGCGCCGCATGCTTACTGCCGCTACTCCAACGGTCTCCACTTCTTCCACGGCCCCATCGATGCCTGCCCGTTCGAGGTGCCCGTGGTGGTAGGTCCTCGGTGGGTCGGTCGGCATGACGATGGAGTCTAGCCGACTATCTGACCATTGATAAGTTTGGCGCCATGGTGCAGTCTTACCAGTGGATGGAAATTGGCCACTGGTAAGACTCCGGGAATGGCAAGAGCTCATGAGCAATACGATCGAGGCAAGCGCGGAAAGGACTTCAAAGCGCGCCGCGCAGTGGGCCGGCACGCTCGGAGTTGCAGTTCCAGCGGCCGCAATACCCGTCTATCCGATCTGGTCGGTGCCGCAGACCCATGCGTCGGGTGCGAGCCTGGCAGTCTGGGCGTCCGCACACCACGACCGGTTGGTCGTCACCCAGGTGCTCTATACCGTCGGCGTCGCATGCTGGTTCGTCTTCGGCGCCGCGGTTTCGACATATCTGCGCAACCGACTTCCAGCCGGATCGCCTTTGGCGGCCGGGTTCGGCGGCGGACTCGTCGGGCTCATCACGCTCATCCTCGCCGGGTTCACCGCGTTCGATATCTTGCTGTACCGACCACGCAGTGCTGAGTTGTCGGCGCTGCTCTACGACCTCACCTTCGGGCTCTTGGCGATGTCGGGGATCCCCACCGTAGTGGCATTGGGATCGTTCGCGATCGCGGTCTACCGGCACCGGGTCCTCCCCCGTTCGACCGCACACCTGGCCGCCCTCGCCGCAGTGGGACACGTCCTACTCCTCGTCGCGTTCATCGCACCCGCAGGTCCGCTCTCGCTCGAAGGATCTCTGGTCGTCTGGGGCATCCCAATGCTGTTTTTTGGCTGGATCGGTCACACTGCGCAGGCGATCACTTCCAAGTCCAAAGTGACTGCAATCGATTCCGGGTAACTTCTGCCGGTTAAACCGAGGTGGCCGGGAGTCCAGGGTGCTGCCAAGTTCCAGCGATAATGCGTCGGTGGACTTCGCGATGCGATTCGACCGCTGGTATCGCTTCATCGCGGCGGTCCTGGGCGCCGGTCCCAAGCGGACGACAATCCGCGTAGGCGACGTCACGCTGACGATCGAACACGGTTGGATATTTCGAATTGAAGTTCCGCTCAAGGATATTCGGTCTGCCCGCCGGATATCCATGCGCCCACTGGCGTGGGGTGTCCATCCGATGGGGGACGCGTGGATGGTCAACGGGTCTCGAGATGGCTTCGTTGAACTCAAGTTCTCGCGCCCTGTCACCTCGAAGTCCGTGCAGCGGATCAGTTCCACCTGGGGCGAAGTTCGGTGTCTCTATCTCAGCCTCGTCGACCCGGATGGCTTCGTCGAGGCTGTGAAAGAAGCTTCGTCCGGAAAATAAACAGCCCAAACTGCGTAGGCTATGCTGTATATATGGCGATTAGTGCTTCCGCCGAAGCCGCGGCTACGAGCTTGCGTGTCCTGTTCAGCAGGTTGCGTACGCGACTGCGGGAAGTTGGCGCCGAAACGGACCTGACACCGTCGCAAACGTCGGTGCTTATCCGGCTCTACAAGAACGGTCCGGCATCGACCAGCGAACTGGCCGGTGCGGAACGCGTCCGCCCGCAGTCGATGACGGCGACCCTGGCGGGTCTTGATCGGCTTGGGTATCTCGCACGCTCACCTGACCCGGAGGACGGCCGGCGCCAGGTGATCACGTTGACCGAATCGGGGCGGACCCGGGCTGCGCACCGCCGCCGGGCACGTGAGGAGTGGCTGGCCAAGGCGATGCAGGACCGATATACCGAGGCCGAACGTCGCACCATAAACGACGCGTTGACCCTGTTGGAACGAATCACCGAATAGCGAGAGGTTCTAAATAACAATGAAATTCGGCGTTCACTACATTGATTTCCTGCCCGGGTCACCCGAAAAGTTGGGCCCAATGCTCGCTGCCGCGGTGACCGCAGCCGAGGAAGGTGGCGTGGACATGTTCACACTGGCCGACCACTTCTTTCAGATGGAGAACCTCGGACGTGCCGACGACCCGTTTCTGGAGGGGTATACCTCGATGGGCTACCTCGCGGCCTTGACCAAAAGCATCACACTGGCGATGTTGGTCACCGGGGTGACGTACCGCTACCCGGGTGTACTAGCCAAGACCGTGACCACATTGGACGTATTGTCCAGCGGCCGTGCGATGTTCGGTATCGGAGCAGCCTGGTATGACCGCGAACACCATGCGCTGGGAATACCGTATCCGCCGCTCAAGGACCGGTTCGAGATGCTCGAAGAGACACTCCAGATCTGCCTACAGATGTGGAGCGAGAACGACGGGGCCTACGAGGGCAAGCACTATCGGCTCGCCGAAACCATCTGCCAGCCACAGCCCATCCGTCGTCCTCCCATCCTCATCGGTGGGGGCGGTGAGAAGAAAACGTTGCGCCTGGTCGCCCAGTACGCCGACGTCTGGAACGGCACCTCCCCGCTGGAAGAACTCCCGCGCAAGCTCGACGTGCTTCGCCGGCATTGCGACACGGTCGGCCGCAATTTCTCCGAGATCAGGCTCACCGCAGGGTATTTCGTCGATCCGTTTGCAGATGTCGACGAATACTTGCGGGTGCTTGACCGATACGCGGCACTGGGTATCGACACGATCAACACCGCACCGTTGCCGGGCAACCCCGATCCGTCGGGCTGGGTCAAGCGGCTGTGCGACGAGGTGATTCCACGGCAGAGCGGTTAGTCACACCGTGGCTTCTGGAGGCGTACGCCGTCGCCTCGTGCCGGTGAGCTAGCCAGCACACATTTCGACACGGCGCGGGCCGGGGCGCACACTTGTCGAATGCAAATAGGTGATCTCAACGCCGTCGCAATGACGGCCGCGTCCCGGTCCGAGCCAAGCCCGCGTCCGTCGTCGATGTCACCGGGTCCGGCGTGAAGGCGGAAAGTGTCGCGCCCGACCCGCGGCGCCCGCTAAATGGTCTCTCGGACGCTCGCGCGTTCTTTCACACCAATAAGGTGCCGCTGTACTTCATCTCCCCCACCCCGTTCAACCTGCTGGGTATCGACCGCTGGATACGAAACTTCTTCTACCTGACCTACTTTGAATCGTTCGAGGGCAACCACTCTCGCGTCTTCGTCCCGCGGCGGCGCGACCGCATCGATTTCGGGTCCATGGGTGATGTGTGCAACCACCTGCTGCGTGATTCGGAAACGCTTGAGTTCATCGCAAGCCGAGGGCCCGGCGGCAAGGCCTGCTTTGTGATGCTGGAGGAGGAAACCGAGGCCTTAGCGCGCCAGGCCGGCCTCGAGGTCATGCATCCCCCGGCGGATCTGCGCCACCGCTTGGGCTCCAAGATCGTGATGACGCGCCTGGCCGACGAGGCGGGTGTGCCCAGTGTGCCGCACGCCATCGGGCGGGTCGGTTCCTACCAGGACCTGTTAGCGCTCGCGCAGAATGCCGAGCTGGGAGAAGACCTCGTCGTCGAGGCCGCCTACGGCAACGCCGGCAGCGGCACCTTCTTCGTCCGCGGTCAAGGCGACTGGGATCGACAGGCGAGCGCGCTCACCAGTCAGCAGGAAATCAAGGTCATGAGGCGGATCCGCAACGTCGAGGTATGCATCGAAGGCGTCGTGACACGTCACGGCACGGTGATCGGGCCGGCGATGACCAGCCTTGTCGGATACACGGAGCTGACACCCCTCAAGGGCAGCTGGTGTGGCAACGACATCTGGCGCGACGTGCTGCCCCCGGACAAAACGCGCGCCGCGCGGCAAATGGTGGGCAAGCTGGGCGACATCCTGAGCCGCGAGGGCTACCGCGGGTACTTCGAGGTGGACCTTCTGCACGACTTGGATTCCGACCAGCTTTACCTAGGCGAGGTGAACCCGCGGATCAGCGGCGCCAGCCCGATGACGAACCTGACGACCGAGGCGTACGCCGACATGCCGCTGTTTCTGTTTCACCTGCTCGAGTACATGGACGTGGAGTACGAGCTTGAGATCGACGAGATCAACTCGCGTTGGGAGCGCGGCTACGGCGAGGACGAGGTATGGGGCCAGGTGATAATTGCCGAAACCTCGCCGGACGTAGAGATCTTCACCGCGACGCCACGCACCGGCGTGTGGCGCATCGACGACGACGGCCGGGTTTCCTTCGCGCGCACCGCCAATGACTGGGCCACGCTGCTCGACGGGTCCGAGGCGTTCTACATGCGTGTCGCGGCGCCGGGCGATTTGCGTACAGAGGGTGCCCAGCTTGGCGTTCTCGTTACCCGAGGGCACCTGCAGACCGACGACTATCAGCTCACCGATCGTTGTCGGCGCTGGGTCAAGGGGATGAAGGCAAAGTTCGCGTCGACTCCCCTGGCGCCGGCTGCACCGATCGTGTCGCGGCTCGTCGCACGAGCCTGAGCAGCGACTAAATGAGCCCCGTTCCGGCTGGCATCTCCCTGGACAATTGGCTTTCGGCGCCCTATGCGCAATGGTCGTTCCAGCACGTCGACGACTTTGTCCCCACCGCCGTGATCTCCCGCGGGACCGAGCGAGTCGCAGCGCTGCCAACCGCCCCTTCCGCGCTGGCTGACATCTCGCTGACCGATTCCGCCGGGGCGAGGACCACGGTAGGCGCGGTGCTGGCCGCCACCGTGACCGACGGGTGGGCCGTCGCCCATCGAGGATCGCTAGTGGCAGAAGAATACCTCAACGGCATGGAGTCCCAGACGCGACATCTGCTGTTCTCGGTAAGCAAATCCCTGGTGGCGGCCGTCGCCGGAGCACTGCACGGGGTCGGTGCGATAGAACTTGACGCGCCGGTGACCGCTTTCGTTCCGGCGTTGGGCGGCTGCGGCTACGACGGCGCGACAGTGCGCCACCTGCTGGACATGCGGTCGGGCATCGCTTTCTCCGAGGATTACCGAGACCCCGCGGCAGAAATTCACTTGCTCGATCAGGCGATGGGGTGGGCGACCCGACGCGGCCCGAATGTCCCGGCCACGCTGCGCGACTTCTTGCTGACCTTGCGGCGAAAGTCTGCGCACGGTGGCCCGTTCGAATACCGCTCGTGTGAAACCGACGTCTTGGGCTGGATCTGCGAGGCCGCTGCCGCCCAGCGGATGCCCGAGCTGATGTCGGAACTGCTGTGGAGCCGCCTCGGTGCTCGGTGTGACGCGACCATTGGAGTCGACGCCGCGGGTACCGGATTCTTCGACGGCGGCATCAGCGCCTGCTTGACAGACATGATCCGGTTCGGGTCGCTGTTCTTATGCGACGGTGTCTCGCTGACCGATCAGCAGGTGGTCCCTGAGGAGTGGATCGCCGACACCCTCGCCGGTGGACCCGACTCGCGTCAGGCGTTCGCCGCCAGTCCTGACGACACTGAGATGCCCGGCGGGATGTATCGCAACCAGATGTGGTTTCCCTACCCCGGCCACAACGTGGTGTTATGCGTGGGCATGTGCGGTCAGCTCATCTACATCAATCGTGCGGCCGACCTGGTCGCCGCGAAGCTGTCCGCTCAAGCCCAATCCGAAGACCCGCACCCGCTCTCGGACACGTTGCGCGCGTTCGACGCAGTAGCGCGCGAGTTCACCGGCATCCGTTGAGCCGAGATGCGGGCACAGGGGCGCGGGAAGCGGCGCGGCGATTGGCTGTAGCGTTGCGGCCGTGAATTCCTTCCGGGTGTGTTCCGCAGTCACGTTCGCGACGGCGGCAATCGTTCTGCCGTTCGCCGCGCCCGGCCCGGCGAACGCCGCTGCCACATGTCCCACCGCGGCAGCGCCGAGCGGCGGGACGCCTGACTGGACGCTGACCGGTACTACGGGCAGCGTCGCGGTCACCGGATCCACCGATACGACGGCTCCCCGGGTAACCGTCACCGGACCGTTCAGCGTGAGCCAGACCCAGGTGCAGACCCTGCACGCTGGTGACGGTCCCGTCGTCCCAGCCACGGCCCGGGTGTCTGTGTGCTACATGGGCGTCAACGGACGCGATGGGTCGGTATTCGACAGCAGCTACGAACGGGGTGCTCCGGTTGCCTTCCCGCTCACCGGGGTGGTCCCGGGATTCCAGAAAGCCATCGCCGGGCAGAAGGTCGGGTCCACCGTTGCCGTGGCAATGACGCCGGCGGACGGCTACCCGGAGGGCCAGCCGAGCGCCGGTATCCGTCCAGGCGACTCCCTGGTCTTCGCGATCAAGATCCTCGACGCCTCGAACTGAACCGCGGCAACCTCAGCATCGCGAACGGCGAAGACCACAGCCGACGATCACGTCCGGATCCGCCTTGCTGCTCAGCCAGCCGATCCCTGCCGGTGCGCTTGCCGTAAATTCGCATGAGTCTGCTCAGAAGGACTGCCAGAAGCCAGGTCAGCGAGTCGGCGACCACCTTATCCTTACCTCGTGTCCTGGTATGTGGACCCGCAGCCGTCGGCGCGGCGCTGGCATCTGATCGGCTTGATCGGCTTCCTCGGCATGCTCGGCATCTACGCTGTGGCCGCAGCCCGTTATGACGTCGCAAAGCACGACACACGACTGCACTGGTTGCTTGGTGCCGCAGCAGCCTTCGGCCTGTTCGGGGCGCTAATCGGGTGGCTGCGCGGTTGGCAGGACCGTCGATCTCTGCTGATCTCGTGGCCTTTGATAGCGCTCGTCACCACGCTGGTCGTTGGATTGGTGCAGCCCTATGCCACCCGGGACTACCCCGGCACCATCACAATCAACTTCGCTTACCTCGGCCTGACGCGGCCTCGCTGGCGCTCGCTCGGTCTGCTGCCGCTCGCGGTACCGGCGCTGGTCATAGGCGGCCAGAGGCAACTACCCGGTGCGCTGCCTAACGTGATCCTGACGGCGATCATGTGGATCCTGGTCGCCGAAGTGCCTGCCTGGCTCATCGCGCAGTTGGAACAGCAAAGCGTATTGCTGCGCAAGGTCGCGCAGACAGACGCGCTTACCCAACTCCTGGACCGGAGCACGCTGGGGCCGCGGCTTTCGATGCATGCCGGCGAATCGACCGTGGTGCTGCTCGATCTTGACAACTTCAAGCGCTACAACGACCGCTATGGTCACGAAGCCGGCGACGAGCTTCTGGTGGCATTCGCCGACGCACTGCGGTGGTCGGTTCGCAGAGACGACGTGGTGTTTCGCATCGGCGGCGACGAGTTCCTGCTGATGCTCGTCGATGCCGACCGGGAACAGGCTGAGCAGGTCGTCGAACGACTTCGTGCGCATTGGGCGGAAGTGGGTGGCAGCGTCGGCTTCAGTGCCGGGATTGCCGCTGGCGAGCGGGACGTGTTACGGCTCGCCGACGAACACATGTACGCGGCCAAGCGGTCCCGCAGTCTGAGCACCGACTAGCTAATGACCCGGAAGCGCTTGATCCGCGAAGTCGTCCCGGATACCAATTCGATTCGGCTCCTTGGTAATTCAAGGTGCGCGGCCAGCACTTTGAGCACCGCGTCGTTGGCCTTGCCGTCGATGGCCCGCTCGCGGACGTAGATGGTCAGCTTGCCCTCCGAGTCCACCTCGACGAGGGGACCCTTGCGGCTGCCTGGCTTGACTTTGACGACGACGGTGTCCGTCATATTAGGAGAGGCTAGTCGTCACGGAGCAGCTTGATGCCGACGCGGTTAGGCTGGCGAAGTATCGAGGGACGGGAGCAGTCGGTGACATCTTCAGGTTCAGCGCGTTCCGAAGGCGACAGCTGGGATCTCGCCTCCAGCGTGGGAGCGACCGCGACGATGGTGGCGGCGTCCCGCGCGTTGGCGTCCAGCGAACCGGATCCACTTCTGGATGATCCATTCGCCGAACCGCTGGTGCGCGCCGTAGGACATCCGTTCTTCGTCCGGATGCTCGACGGCGAGATCCCGCTCGAAGACTCCGAAATGCCGTTCACCTATCAGCAGCGACGTGAGCAGATCACCGCGCGCACTCGGTACTTCGACGACTTCTTCCGCGCCGCGACGGAGGCCGGCATCCGTCAAGCCGTCATCTTGGCCGCTGGGCTCGATGCCCGGGCATACCGTCTGGACTGGCCCGCGGGCACCGTGGTGTTCGAGGTCGATCAGCCCGACGTCATTAACTTCAAGAGCGTCACCCTGGCCCAGATCGGCGCCGAACCGACCGCCGAGCGCCGCCCGGTTGGCGTTGACTTGCGCGAAGACTGGCCGGAGGCGTTGCGCGACAACATGTTCGACGCGTCAGAACCCACCGCGTGGATCGCCGAGGGGCTGCTGCCCTATCTGCCCCCGGACGCCCAAGACCGGCTACTCGACAACATCACCGCACTGAGTGCACCGGCCAGCCGCATCGCGACGGAGAACATCACCGACATGAGTGTGTTCACTGACGAGCGTGCGCGAGCCATGCGAAGCGGCTGGCGCAAGCACGGACTGGACATTGACGTCGCCGAACTGGTGTGGCTCGGCCCGCGGCGGCCAGCCGGCGACTACCTGGAGGCCGGCGGCTGGACAGTGACCCGCTACCCCACCGAACAGGTCTACGCCAAGTACGGCTTCGAGATGCCAGACAACGAGAACCTCGCTATGTTCCGCGGCGCGGTCGGCTACCTCAGCGCCGAATTGAGTTGATCGCGCGAAGTGGGTATCCCCGTCCACAGCCGTACGGACGAGGAGGAACAAATATGCGCAATGTCCCGTCAATCACCCTGAACGACGGGAACGCGATCCCGCAGCTGGGCTTCGGCGTCTTCCAGATCAAACCGGCCGAGACTGCGGCAGCGGTACGTTCAGCCCTCGAAGCCGGCTACCGGCATGTCGACACCGCGGAGATGTACGGCAATGAGAAGGAAGTCGGGCAAGGGATTCGCGACGCGGGTCTCGACCGCGCCGAGGTTTTCGTGACCAGCAAGCTCAATAACGGCTTCCACCGGCCCGACGATGCGCGTCGTGCGTTCCAGGACACCCTGAGCGCGCTGGGTTCCGACTACGTCGACCTGTTCCTGATCCACTGGCCGCTACCGACGCTGTATGACGGCGATTTCGTGTCGACCTGGATCACGCTCGAGGAATTCGCCAAAGAAGGACGCGCCCGCAGCATCGGCGTCTCCAACTTCCAGCCGGAGCACCTAGACCAGCTCGCCGCCCGCGCGCAGACGATACCCGCCGTCAACCAGATCGAGGTGCACCCGTACTTCGCCAACGATGAGGTCCGCGCCTACGACATCGAGCACGGGATCGCGACCGAGGCATGGTCGCCGATCGCCCAGGGCAAGGTCCTCGACGATCAGGTGCTCGCGGGCATCGCCGCGACGACCGGTAAAACGGCTGCTCAGGTGGTGCTGCGCTGGCACATCCAGCGCGGCGACATCGTGTTCCCGAAGTCGGTGAACCCCGAACGCATGAGAGAGAACTTTGACATCTTCGACTTCGAGCTGTCCGGGGACGACATGGCCGCCATCAGCGGCCTCGACCGCGGCGAGGACGGCCGCAACGGGCCGCACCCGGACAAGTTCGACTACATCCCCGACTGAGGCCGGGACTTAACTCTGGGGCCCTTCCGCCGGCGGCCAGTGCGTCCCCGGCGCCGCCTCCCCGGGGTCGCCGTGTTCGCCGCGCGACAACGGCACCCACTGCTCCGATGGCGCGGGCTGCTTTGAAGACGGGAAATCGCGTAGCTTGCCCGACGGCTTGGCGTCCCAGTGGGCGAACGTGAGCGGTGTCTGCAGCCACGCGTGCAACAGGTTGTATACCGCCTCCAACGAATCCATGTGGGTGCGCTCCCAGCCGTGGCTGCCGTCGAGGCCGAACCCGACCAGGGCGGCCCGGGTGCCCGCACCCGCCTCGATCGCCGCGGCGGCGTCGGACCTGTAGTAGCGGAACACATCTCGCGCATACCGAATGCCGCGTTCCTCGGCGAGTCGACATAGTTTGCGGGTCAGGTGGTAGTCGAACGGGCCGTGCATGTCGGCCATCGGAATCGTGACGCCGTCCTCCAGGGAGTGCTGGCCGGGAGCGCACACCGCGTTGTCCACCGACACCAGCTCGGCGACGTCGGCGGGCAACCCGTGGCTGGCGCCGTGGCCGACCTCCTCGGTGATGGTCACCATGATCGTGGTTCGGTGCGGGAGCACCACCTTGTTCTCCGAAAAATTCTTGGCCAGTGCGAGCGCGACCGCAACGCCGGCCTTCCCGTCCAGGTGGCGCGAAACGATGAACCCATCGGCGGTGAGTTCGGGGCTCGTGATCAGCGCGACGAAGTCACCAACATTCAGTCCCAGACGGACCAGGTCGTCCCTCGAGCTCACCCGCCGGTCCACTCGGACCTCGACGTGCTCCCAGTCGGTGGGCTGGGTGTCGATCTCGTCGCCGAACGCGTGCCCGCTGGCCTTGAGCGGCATGACCGTGCCGGTGATGAACCCGTCGGGATCGTCGATGAAGATCCGCACCCGGGCGCCTGCCGCGAACCGCGCCGAGAAGGTGCCGACCGGCACCAGCTCGAGGCGCCCGTTGTCCTTGAGCTGACGCACCATGCAGCCGATCGTGTCGGCGTGCACCACCAGGGCGCGGTCCGTCGTCTTCGACTCACCGGTGAGCTCCGCGGTCAGCGCACCGCGGCGGGTCAGGGAGAAGGGCACACCGAAGTCGTCCAAGATGTCACCGATCAGCTGCATCACCGCGTCGGTACGCCCCGACGGACTCGGGGTCTGCAGCAGTGCGAGCAGCGTGTCGATCATCCACGCACGATCGGGCTCGGCCATGGCCGCTTCTTGGCCCACGGATGCTCCCTTCAATCTTTGCTTTGTCCGGACTTCTGTTCTGCCTTGTCCAGAATCGCGTTCAACCTACTCAGTCGCCCTGGGCAGTTACTGTCGGCCCCGGTTGGCGTTGGGCGCTTGGCGCCATTCCCGCTCGAACGGCAACCGCCACGCGTTGGGCGCGATCAGCTGATGGATGGCGTTGGGGCCCCAGGTTCCCGGCTGGTACATCTTGGCCGGCGGCGGGTCGTCGAGCAGGTCCTGGGAACGCTCCCACAGCGACTCGATGCCCTCGGCAGTAGTGAACAGCGTGTGATCGCCGCGCATCGCATCCAGGATGAGCCGCTCATAGGCCTCGAGCACGTCGACGACGGTGTCCACCTCCTGTGAGGAGAATTGCATCGACAGCTTGTCCAGCTTCATCCCCGGGCCAGGTCGCTTGCCGTAGAACGACAGCGACACCTTCGAGTTGTCGGCCAAATCGAATGTGAGGTGGTCCGGCCCTTGTGTCCCGACCCCCGATCCTGGCGGGAACATCGTCCGCGGCGCCTCCTTGAAGGCGATCGAGATGATACGGATACCCTCGGCCATCTTCTTGCCGGTGCGCAGATAGATCGGGACGCCGGCCCAGCGCCAGTTGTCGATACCGACCTTTAGCGCAATGAACGTCTCGGTGTCGGAGTCCTTGGCCACACCCTTCTCCTTGCGGTAACCGGCGTACTGACCGCGCACCACGTTGGCGGTCTTCACCGGCAGCATCGACCGGAATACTTTGTTCTTCTCTTCGCTGATGGCGTACGGCTCAAGCGCAGTCGGCGGCTCCATCACCACGAACGCCATCACCTGGAACAGGTGGGTCACCACCATGTCCTTGTAGGCGCCGGTGTTCTCGTAGAAGTTGGCCCGTTCGTCGAGCCCAAGGGTTTCCGGGATGTCGATCTGGATGTGGTCGATGAAGTTGCGGTTCCAGATCGGTTCGAATAGCCCGTTGGCGAAGCGGAACGCGAGGATGTTCTGTGCCGCCTCCTTCCCCAGGAAATGGTCGATGCGGAAGATCTGGGATTCCTCGAAGGTTTCATGCACGAAATCGTTGAGCGCGACCGCACTGTCCAGATCGGTGCCGAACGGCTTCTCCATCACCACCCGGGACCGCTCGACCAGGTCGGCGTCACGCAGCATCGTGATCACGTCACGCGCGGCCTTCGGCGGCACGGACAGGTAATGCAGACGGCGCACATCGGGCCCCAGATTCTTCTCGGCCTGAGCGACCGCCTCGGCCAACGCCTGAGCCCCGGCGCCCTGCGGAACGTAGTGCACGATCCTGGCGAAGTCCTCCCACTGCTCGCTGTTGAGCTTGTGGGTGCCGAACGACTCGATCGCGTGCTTGGCGATCTTGCGGAACTCGTCGTCGGTGAGGTCCTCCAACGATGTCGCAATGATCTGGATGTCCGGCGCAAGCTCGGACTGGTCCAGGTAAGCCAGCCCGGGAATTAGCTTTCGCTTGGCCAGATCCCCTGTCGCGCCGAACAACACGATGACGTGCGGGTCCAGTGCGGCGGTGTGGTGGCGGTGAGGGCGGGCGTCGGTCGCCGGATAGGAGATCGTCTGCGGTTTTTTGTTGGCCACCCCAGCGATACTTCCATCGCTGCCCGGGGTTCGCAGCAGCCCGGGTCAGATTTGCCCTTGCACGGCGTCGATGGTCCGCAAGATCCGCTGTTCGCTGACCGAGCGTGGGGTGCCGAGTTGCTGGGCCCACAAACTGACCCGCAGCTCCTCGATCTGACGGGCGATGTCGCGCACATCGGCCGCCGCGGCCCGGGCCGGCGGGAGCGCCTGCACCAGCCGGTCGTAGGCCTCCTGCACGGCGTGCACCCGCTGCATGCGATCCCGGTCAGGTTGGGTCGCATGCGGCAGCCGGTCGAGGCGACGGCTGATCGCCATCAGGTAGCGGGTGAGGTTACCGAGTTGCTCGCCCCCGGTGGCGGTGACGAATCCCGGCGGCAACAACCGGTCGAGCTGGGCGCGGATATCGGCGATCGCGTCGGCTTGCGCAGCCGGCGGTTCGGCGGGCAGTCGCAGTTGCACCTCTCGCGCGCCGGCCAGCACCTCCTCCAGGCGGCCCACGATGTCGACGGTGGTGACCACCAGAGCCTGCGTGACGCGAGCGCGCAACTTCGCGAATTCGTCACGCGTCCACACCGGCTGAGTGGCCAGCACATCCGTGGCCGCGTCTGCGCAGTCTTCAAGCAGCGCGGCTACCGAGCCGTTGGGGTTACTTCCCAGCGCCAGTCGGGTTCGCGGATCTAGTTGTCGTTCAACGGTTTTCACCGGTGAAGGAATGCTCAGTCGCAGCAACCGCCGCAGACCGGGCCGCATGGTGCTGCCCTGCTCGAACTGGGTTGCGTAAACGCGCACGTCCACCGCCTCACCTGCATCGACGAAGGCGGGGAACCCTCGCACTGAGCGCTCCTCCATAACGCGCTCGACGACACGAGGTAACTCCGTCAAGTCGTCGGGCCAATTCCGCAATCCGGTCCGTTCCAAGGCGCCGGCGACCGCCTCGGCGACCGCTACGCGCGCCGGCGCCGCGAGTTTCTCCTGCAGCGCTTGCAGGTTCTTGCCGCGGGCGACCTCGCTGCCGTCGGCGGATTCTACGGCGAACGTGACCCGAAGATGGGGCGGCAACCTGTGCACGTCGAAAGCGTCGAGAGGAACCAGAATCCCGGTGCGGCGGCGCAATTCGCGCTGCACCGCATCCAGCAGCGGCTCACCGGAGGGGTCGATTCCGGCCAGCACCGCGCGGGCGGTATCGGGTGCGGGAACGAAGTTGCGCCGCAACTCTTTTGGCAGCGATCGGATCAGGGCGGTGATGAGTTCCTCGCGCAGCGCCGGAACCTGCCAGGCAAACTCGTCGCCACCCAACCGGGCCAGCACGTCGATCGGCACGTGCACAGTGACACCGTCGTCGGCGGCGCCGGGCTCGAACCGGTACGTCAGGGGCAGCGCGGCATCGCCGCTGCGCCAGGTGTCCGGGCGGTCGTCAGCGCCAGCATTGCCGGTGTGCAGCAAATCCTCACGGGTGAACGTCAGCAGATCCGGAGTCCGGCGCCGCTGCTTCTTCCACCATCCGTCGAAGTGCCGCGCCGAGACGATGTCGGCGGGGATCCGGGTGTCGTAGAGCGCGTAGATATCGTCGTCGCCGACCAGCAAGTCGCGGCGGCGCGCCCGCTCCTCGAGCTCCTTAAGCGCGGCCCGCAACCGGGCATTGTCGGCGAAGAACTGGTGGCGGGTCTGCCAGTCCCCCTCCACCAGCGCGTGGCGGACGAACAATTCGCGCGCCACCGCCGGCTCGATGCCTCCGTACCCGACGCGGCGCCGTGCGATCAGCGGCAACCCGTACAGCGACACCCGCTCATAGGCCAGTACCTCGCCGCGCTTGGCATCCCAGTGCGGCTCACTGTAGGTGCGCTGAACCAGATCACCCGCGATTCGCTCGACTAACTCCGGCTGAATGCGAGCCGCGGTGCGCCCGTACAGACGGCTGGTCTCGACCAGCTCTGCCACCATCACCCAGCGTGGGGGCCTCTTACCAAGGGCGGAGCCTGGCGCGAGGACGAACCGCGCATTACGCGCACCCAGATACTCCCGCGAATCCTCGCGGCGCAGGCCAATGTGAGACAGCAGACCAGCCAGCAGCGCCGCATGGATCTCGGCCTGACCGGCCGATTCGTCGGATTCGCGAATACCGAGATCGCGGGCGATCCCGCGCAGCTGCCCGACGAGGTCCTGCCACTCCCGGATACGCAGGTAATGTAGAAACTCGTTGCGGCACATCCGCCGAAAAGCGCTGCTGGACAACTCTTTACGTTGCTCGCGTAAATAGTTCCAGAGGTTGAGGTAAGCCGTGAAATCCGAATGCTCGTCGGCGAACCGAGCGTGCTGCTGGCGGGCCGCCTCCTCTCGGTCGACCGGCCGCTCCCGCGGATCGGGGATTGTGAGCGCCGCGGCCAGCACCAGCACCTCCCGCACGCAACCCTCGGCCCCGGCCTGCAAGATCATCCGGCCCAACCGCGGATCCACGGGCAACCGCGCTAGCCGGCGTCCCACATCGGTGATCGCGCCCTGCCGGTCGAACGCGCCGAGTTCCTGCAACAGTTGCACGCCGTCGCGGACGCTGCGTCGGTCCGGCGGGTCCAAGAAAGGGAAGTTCTCGATGTCGCCCAGTTGCAGCGCCGCCATCTGCAGCAGCACCGCGGCGAGGTTGGTGCGCAGGATCTCCGGTTCGGTGTAACGGGGGCGGCCATTGAAATCGTCTTCGGCGTAGAGCCGGATACACACTCCTGGCGCGACCCGGCCGCACCGGCCGGCCCGCTGCGCCGCGGACGCCTGAGAGATGGGTTCGATCGGTAACCGCTGCACTTTGAGTTTGCGGCTATACCGCGAGATGCGGGCGTTGCCCGGATCGACGACGTAGCGGATCCCGGGCACCGTCAGCGAGGTTTCGGCGACGTTGGTCGCCAGCACCACGCGTCGCCCCGTGTGGGGAGTGAACACCTTCTGTTGCTCCGCGGTCGGCAGCCGAGCGTAGAGCGGCAGCACTTCAGCGCTTTTCAGATTGCTCAACGCTTCCGCGGTGTCCCGGATTTCGCGTTCACCGGACAAGAACACCAAAACGTCGCCGGCCGGTTCGGCTGCTAGTTCGCCGATCGCGTCGACGATCGCCTCGATCTCGTCGCGGCTCTCAGTGCGCACGATCTCATGATCGGGGTCGTCCGGGTCGCCCGCCTCCGCCTGTGGGCTCGCGGCGATTGGAACTTCCAACGGCCGGTACCGAATCTCCACCGGATACGTCCGCCCGGAAACCTCGACGATTGGCGCTCCACCGAAGTGTGTGGCGAACCGTTGAGGCTCGATGGTCGCCGACGTGACGATCAGCTTTAGATCGGGCCTGCGCGGCAGCAGCTCGCGCAGGTAGCCCAGCAGAAAGTCGATGTTCAGGCTGCGTTCGTGGGCCTCGTCCAAGATCAGCGTGTCGTAGCGCAGCAGACGTCGATCACGCTGGATCTCGGCCAACAAGATGCCGTCCGTCATTAGCTTGACAAGTGTGCGGTCGCTGACCTGGTCGGTGAACCGGACCGTGTAGCCCACCACATCGCCCAGCGGACTGTGCAGTTCATCGGCGACACGCATCGCCACCGTGCGGGCCGCCAGCCGCCGGGGCTGAGTGTGCCCGATGATGCCTCGGACACCCCGCCCCATGTCCAGACAGATCTTGGGCAGCTGTGTCGTCTTGCCCGAGCCGGTCTCGCCCGCAACGATCACCACCTGGTGAGCCGCGACCGCGTCGGCGATCTCCTGCCGGCGCTGGCTGACCGGCAGGTCGGGATAGTTGACCTCGGGGACGGCAGCCCGCCGTGCCGCGACCAACGACTCCGCGGCGGCGACCTGGCCGTGTAGCTGCCGCAGCTTCTCGGGGGAGTCGCCGCGCACGTTGCGCAACCGACGGCGCAGCCGGGCAGCATCTCGGATGGTCAGCTCATCGAGGCGGTGGCGCAACTCGGCGAGCGGCGTTTCAGGCACTCGCGACAGGATAGGCGTCTGGCGTGGTGCCGCGCCCGGCTACTGCGAGGGAGGTATCACCGGTGGCTGGCAGGTATTGGTTCCCGGGTCCCACCACCAGCCGTTGTCGCACGCCAGCGGCTGTGGGCCCACCCCCAAGGGGCGGCACACGTTCGCGGTGGGATCCCACCATTCGCCGTCTGCACAGGCCAGCGGCTGTGGTCCCACCCCGAGCGGGCGGCACACCTTGCCGGTCGGATCCCACCATTCACCGGCACCGCAATCGGCCGAACTCACCGCGGGATCGACCAACGTCACAATCGCCATCGGCGCCACCACCATCGCGGCCACAGCCGTCAACCGGCAAACGATTGACCACATAGCACACCTCGCATCGCGCTGTTGTCAGTTACTTCATCGGTGATCTTGCCCGGGTTTGCCCGTCGCGGATAGATACCAAACGCAGCAGCGACAATAAGCGAACCGCCGGCAACGCCAATTGTGGCGGTATGCCAGGATCGGGACATGACTGCACGCAGCCTCGTACGTTTTCTCGGTGTCTCCGTCGTGGCGGCGTGGGCGCTGCTGAGCGTGCCCATCGCCGTACCGACCGCCAATGCCGACCCGTGTTCCGACGTCTCGATCGTGTTCGCGCGCGGTACCCACCAGGACCCGGGACTCGGCAACATTGGCCAGGCCTTCGTCGACTCCCTCACCTCGCAAATCGCCGGAAAGTCTGTCGAGGTCTATGCAGTGAACTACCCGGCCAACGATGACTACCACAACAGCGCATCGGCGGGCGCCGACGACGCCAGCGCTCACATCCAAGGCACCGTGGCCGGTTGCCCGAACACCAAGATCGTGCTGGGCGGCTACTCCCAGGGCGCCACCGTCATCGACTTGGCCAGCAACCAGATGCCGCCCGCGACCGCCAGTCACGTCGCCGCGATCGCATACTTCGGCGAGCCGTCCAGCGGCTTCTCCAGTGCGCTCTGGGGCGGTGGCCCGCTACCGACACTGAACCCGGCCTACGCCGGCAAGCTGATCAGCCAGTGCGCTTCCGACGATCCGATCTGCACCGGAGGCGGCAACATCATGGCGCACGTCTCTTACATCGAGAATGGAATGGTCAACCAGGCCGCGACCTTTGCCGCCAATCGGGTCAAGTAGCCGCACTCTCAGATGGGCGGTCCGCGATGAAGTCGCGGAAGTTCTGCGGCACCTCGGACGTGTCGATCTTTACGAAGAAGTCTGGCGTGGTGATCGCTGAATAGGTCTCTTCGCCCACGATGAACCCGTCGGAGTCGAACGGCCACACGATCAACATTCGCATCGTCAGCAGATAGAAGCCCTCGGGGTCATCGGCCGGGAAGCCTTGTCGCGCCGCATCAGCGCCGTGGTAAACCGAGCGAAAGTAGCCCTCGGTCACTATGGTGTCGTCGTCGACGACGATGCGGTCGATGTCGAGTTCGAGGCAGAATTGGCCACCTTTGACGATCGTGTCCTCGTAGAAGGCTTGCACGGCATGTCGTCCTTGGGGGCTCATCTCCGGCGGGGCGCCCCAAGCCATGTAGCGCGGATGCGCGCACAGCGTCGACATCACCGCGCTGAGGTCGATCTCTGCTTCGCCGACGGCATGCCGGAGTACCTGCTTAAGCATCTGAAGATGTCGCGGATTGGTCGTGTTCGCGATCCGCTGCTCGAGTAACCGAAAGGTCTTCGTCGGGTCGATGGCGTAGGGCATGGACACCTCCTGGCGGGGCACTCCGATTGTGTCATCGCGGCCGCAGGATAACTAGGGTCAAGGAAACCGGTTGGAGGCCAACAGAATCGCGGGTCAGGTGTGCGAAGGTACACGGAGCGCGGCGAGCGTCCGGCACGAAGGCGCACCCGCGTCAGGGCCGGGCATCAGCGCGGGAGCAGGCGCCGCTTCTGCTCAGTGAATTCCTCATCGGTGAGGATGCCCGCGTCGCGCAGCGAAGCGAGCTCCCGTAGCTCGGCAGCGATGCTGGTGATCGGGCCACCAAGGGGCGGCGGGCTGGCGGCCCCCGCAGTAGCCTCCCCCTTCGCATCGCCGGTCGGCCCGGTCTCGTCCTTGGCCTCGCACTTGGCGTCGGCCGGCCGCTTGGTCACGCCGCCGCCGACACGCTCCCGGGTGCGCGCCCCGGCGCCACCGCCAGATCCGGTGGTTCCGGCCATCGCGCGACCGGCCATGCCCGCCAGGGCCATCTGGCTGAACACGCTGCCGACGCCGGAGGCCTCAGCGGCCGCGGCCGCGCTGGTGGCCGGCAAGGCCATTGCGGCAAGCCGAACGTTCGGGGCGGCCATCGTCCAGCCCTCCGGCACCGACAGCGCGCCAACCGAACTGGCTTCGCCGAGCCCCGCCGAAACTCCGGAGTTGATGACCGGAAAAGACGTCGGGGGTGCCGGGTCGGTACCGGGCCAACTCTGAACACCCGCCCAACCACTGACGATGTCGTCGGTGTGTTCACCGATGTAGTAGCCGTTGATGTCGTAGGGCAGCGCCGTGCCGGCCAGGATCCCGTCGAGTGTCAGGCCCGATAGGCCGAGTTCCGGATCGACGAAGATGCCACTGAGGTCGGCCACCAGGTCCAGCAATTGCAGGAGCGACAGGCCGGACACCAGGGGGTCGGTCACCGCGGCCGGGCTGGCCAACCCGGTCAGTGCGTTGGGTACCGCGGCGAACGTTTGTTGCGCCGACGACACGGCGCTCTGCGCGTCGCCGGCAGACGTGCTGGTCGCTTGCGCCACCGCGGCCGCCTGGGCCGGCAAACCACCGGAACTGGTGGTGGGCTCGGGCTCGGTGAACGGGGTCAAGGTGGTCGCCGAGGCCGACGACGCGGCGTAGGTCAGCATCGCGGCCGAGTCCTGGGCCCACATCTCCGCGTACTGCGTTTCGGTCAGTGCGATTGCCGGAGTGTTCTGGCCGAAGAAGTTTGTCGCGACGAGCGTCGCCAGCAGGGCGCGGTTTGCCGCGACAACCGGAGGTGGCACCGTTTCGGCGAAGGCAGTCTCATATGCGACGGCCGCCGCTTTCGCCTGGCCGGAGGTTTGCTCGGCTTGGATCGCGGTGGCCTGCAACCACGCTACGTACGGAGCAGCCGCCCCGGCCATCGACGCTGATGCCGGGCCCACCCACGGGGCCGAAGTCAGCGTCGAGATCACCGACTGGTACGCGCTCGCCGTCGAATACAGCTCGGCGGACAGCCCGTCCCACGCCGCGGCCGCGCCCAGCATCGAACCTGAACCAGGACCGGCATACATCAACGCGGAGTTGATCTCCGGCGGCAACAATCCGAAGTCCATGGCGTTTCCTCCGGTCGTTTGGTCGGGCGCAAGCCCGTGCGCTCCGGCGCCCTTCCGGCCATCCGCGACGGCGTCAGGACTCCGGCTCTGCGGGGTCCAGTCCGCCGGATGGTCGGTACGACGTTCCCCCCGTCGCTGCAGCGTATGAACTGAAAAGCACCTGGATGCGCGACGGCAGGTCGACAGGATGTCGCCCGTCGTTCGCACAGCCGTTACCAATAAATCACATAAACGTCCCATGACTTAAATTTCGCCGCCTGGCAAACGGCGTGGTCGTCATCACAAACGGTGGTCGTGCTCGAGTGTCGTTACCTCTCGAACTCGAGGTGGTGGCGTATCTCTTCGGCCGCGGCCTCCAGATTCCGGGTGACCAACCCGCGCCCCAGCCATTCGCTGAGCCGGGCGACTCCGAGTCCGGTGGTGGTGAATGTCAGTGTCAGGGTGAGTCGGCTGCGTTCTCCATGCGCTTCGGCCAACGCCGAGAAGGAGTGGCGGGTCCCCTGCACCGACCGCCATTTCAGCAGGCTGCCGGTTGGCGTTGCGATGAGCACTCGTCCGCCGAGTTGGATAGTGCCGCTGTCGAGGTAGACGTCCCACAGCTCGCCGTCGTCGCGGGACGTGACGAATTTGCATCGGCTGAAGATCGAGACCTGAGGAAACAGGCTGTGCGGATCGGTGACGAAACGGCCGATCTCCGCGAACGGGCAGTCGATGTCGCGGGTGACGCTGACTGTTTGTGTCATGTCACCGGACCAGGGGAACGATGGTCTTGCTGGCCAGCTTCGACAGCCCGACCTGCATGACGCTGGTGACGTAGGCCGCCGCGCGGTCCCAATCCGGTTCGTCCCCGAACCGGGCGCGTACGTCGATTGGATCGAGTACCTGCATGCGGATCTTCGCCGGTAGTGGAAAGTGCGGCAGCGGCAACGGCGACAGGCCCCAGGGGATGCTGAGGGTCATCGGCATGCTTTTCACCCTGGCCAGTTTGTCCAGACGCAGCAGCTGCGCGGTGCGTCGACCGTCGTTCAGCACAATCAAGGTGTCGTGACCACCGGTGGCTACCACCGGCACGATCTTGACCTTGCTCTCGTGAGCGAGCCGCAGGTATCCCTTGCGGCCGGAGAAGATGATCTTGTTCCGGTCCCGCCATGGACGCAGGGCCTCGACATCGCCCCCCGGGTACACCAGAGCCGAGCCGTCGGATGCGAAAACGCGTTCGGCGAAGGAATGCGCGGCCGGAACGACGCCCAGCTTGCGAGTCAGTCCGCCGACGAAAGGGGCGGCGGTGATGGTGTCGTGTGCCAGCGCGTAGAGGGGGCGGCCTTCGACGGTGAAGTAGGTGTTGTAGGCGAGCAGAAAGATGAAGGTGTCCGGGGTGGCGCCGCCACCACTGTGATTGCACACAAACAACACCGGCTCGTCGGGCACCTTCTCGAAACCGTTGACTTCGGCCCGGAACCATACCGTCGCGGCCAGCCATAACGGGGGCAGGATGGCACGGATGAACTCCGGATCGCGGTGGCGAAGTTCCTTCGGGAGGCGTGGCCGGGTCATCTCGATGAGACTAAACCGATTCGACTGCCTTTAGAGCTATCACTGCCGGATCGGGGCGCATCGCGTCCTATCGGCACCGGCAAGGTGTCCGCTCGCGCTCGCGGGCGGTGTCGTAGCTTAGGGCCATCGGTTTGATCCGGTGGGGTGCTCGACGTTGGGGGATGAGCAGATGCGGTGCAGGATGTTCGCCGTCGGTGAATCGCAGGGCACCGGTACGTATTCCGCACGCGTCCATCCTGTCGTTGGGGTGTATTTCCGGGGGCGCGTTTGCGCTGTTTAGCTGATCGAACTATGATCTGGACACATGTCCAGTTTGCTGTCGCGCCGTTCTCGGGTTCGTTGACCGCAATGGGATTGGTGCCCTTCCCGGTGGGTCGTTGGCGGTAAAGGGTTGACTATGCGTATTGCTCTGTTGTCCTACCGGAGTAAGGATCACTGCGGCGGGCAGGGTGTCTATGTGCGGCATCTGAGCCGTGGTCTGGTGGATCTGGGTCACCACGTCGAGGTGTTCTCCGGTCAGCCGTATCCCGAGTTGCTCGATCCTCGGGTGCGCCTGACCAAAGTGCCGAGCCTGGATCTGTACCGCGAGCCCGATCCCTTCCGGGTGCCGCGGCCGAGCGAGATTCGGGACTCGATCGACCTGCTCGAGCTCGCCACGATGTGGACGGCGGGTTTCCCGGAGCCACGCACATTCACGTTGCGAGTGGCCCGGATTCTGGCCGAACGGGCCGGAGATTTCGATGTGGTCCACGACAACCAAAGCTTGGGCACCGGTCTGCTCGCTGTCGCCGGCACCGGTATGCCGGTGGTGGCCACCGTGCACCACCCCATCACCCGCGATCGGCTGCTCGACCTCGCGGCCGCGAAGTGGTGGCGGAAACCGTTGGTGCACCGCTGGTATGGCTTTGCCGCCATGCAGAAGCAGGTGGCCGCAAAGATCCCCGACCTGTTGACCGTTTCGTCGTCGTCCGCCCAGGACATCGTCTCTGATTTCGGAGTGTCTCCGGATCAACTGCACGTGGTGCCATTAGGTGTAAATACCGAGCTGTTCCAACCTGTTTCGTTGCCCCGGCAACCAGGCCGGGTGATGGCCATTGCGAGCGCCGACACGCCGCTGAAGGGTGTCAGCACATTGCTGCACGCGATAGCGAAGTTGCGCGTGAACCGGGACCTTGAGTTGCGACTGGTCGCTCGGGTTGAACCGAACGGGCCCACCCACAAACTCATTGCCGAACTTGGTATCTCTGACATTGTCCACATCGCCAGCGGATTGTCCGATGCCGACCTTGCCGCGTTGTTCGCCTCCGCGGAGGTAGCCTGTATTCCCTCTCTCTACGAGGGATTTTCGCTGCCCGCGGTGGAGGCAATGGCGAGCGGTACCCCGATCGTGGCCTCCCGGGTGGGTGCGCTGCCCGAGGTCCTCGGCACCGGCGGCGCCTGCGCGGAATTGGTTGCGCCCGCCGACGTCGACGCGCTTACTAACGCGTTGGGCAGGCTACTCGACTCACCGGAAACACGGCGCAGGATGGGTAAGGCGGGCAGGCAACGCGCGGTGAGCGTCTTCAGCTGGGAGGCAGTGGCCGCTCAGACTGTTCGGGTCTACGAGCGGGCTATCGCCCGCGTGGGCAATATCGAAGGCGCCACGCCGTGCTGACGATCGACTTCGATCGCCTGGGAATTGGCCCGGTCACCAAGGTCATCGACGTGGGCTGTGGGGCCGGAAGGCATGCGTTCGAAGCGTATCGGCGCGGCGCCGACGTGGTTGCATTCGACCAGAATGAAGACGACCTGCGATCCGTGGATTCGATTCTGCACGCGATGGCCGAGAACGGCGAGGCCCCCGAAAACGCTGCCGCGAAGGTGGTTCGTGGAGACGCGCTCAACCTGCCGTACGCCGACGAGACGTTTGATTGCGTGATCGCGTCGGAAATCTTGGAGCACATACCCGAAGACGACGCCGCCATCGCCGAGTTGATCCGGGTCCTCAAAGTCGGCGGCACACTGGCGGTCAGCGTGCCGCGGTGGCTTCCCGAGCAAGTCTGCTGGCTGCTGTCCGAGGAGTACCACAGCAATGAGGGCGGACATGTGCGCATCTACCGGGCCAGTGCGCTGCGGGACAAGATCCTCGGCAGTGGACTGGAATTGACGCACACGCACCATGCGCACGCGCTGCATTCTCCGTTCTGGTGGCTCAAATGCGCTGTCGGCGTGGCCAATACCGGCCATCCCGCGGTCACCGCCTACCACAAACTGCTGGTCTGGGACCTGATGCAACGGCCTAAGATTACCCAGCTGGCGGAGACGGTGCTCAATCCGCTGGTAGGCAAGAGTGTCGCGATGTACTTCATCAAGCCGCGACCCACGGAAAGTCAAGCAGAACAAGGGTGTTCAGTTGCGTTGGGATGATGCGCCGGCGGTGCCCGGCATTCTCACGCCGAAGCAGTGCCGACAGACCGCCGCGGCCATCGCCGCCGCGCAGGAGCCGTCGGGGGCTATCCCCTGGTTCGCAGGCGGCCACACCGATCCCTGGGATCACGTGGAGAACGCGATGGCGCTCACCGCGGCTGGCTTGCTGGAGCAGGCCCGGGCCGCGTTCGAATGGTGCCGGCGTACCCAGCGCGCCGACGGTTCCTGGCCTCTCCAGATTCGCTCGGGCATCGTGGAAGACGCCAATAGCGACAGCAACTTCTGCGCCTACATCGCCACCGGCGTTTGGCACCACGTGCTGATCACCGGGGACGAGAAGTTCGCCGCCCATATGTGGCCAGTCGTGCAGAAGGCCATCGACTTCGTCATAGACCTCCAAGTCGGTTACGGCGAGATCTGTTGGGCCCGAAGCGAAGCCGGTCCCGTTCCGGAGGCGCTGCTGACCGGTTGCTCGAGCATCTTCCACAGCATCCGGTGTGCGCTTGCGCTGGCCGCGTTTATCGGGGAGCCGCAACCGGAATGGGAACTGGCCGTTGGTCGACTGGGTCACGCACTGGTCGCGCATCCCGACGCGTTCACCGAGAAGGACCGCTACTCGATGGACTGGTACTACCCCATTCTCGGCAGCGCGCTGCGAGGCCCGGATGCCGCCGCACGCATTAAGCAGCGGTGGGACGAATTCGTGGTGGGTGGCTTGGGCATTCGGTGTGTGCTGGACCGGCCCTGGGTTACTGGTGCCGAAACATGCGAACTGGTTCTCGCGCTGGACGCCATCGGTCATCGCTCCGCCGCGCATCGACAATTCGGCGCGATGCAACACCTGCGTGAAGCCGACGGCTCCTACTGGACGGGTTTGGTGTTCGCGGACGGAAAGCGGTGGCCCGAGGAGCGCACCACCTGGACCGGCGCGGCGATGATCCTGGCTGCCGACGCGCTGTCCGACACCACACCGGGTGGCGGAATCTTCCGTGGCGACGCGTTACCGCGGGGCCTGCAGACCGACTTCGACTGCGAGTGCGTAGCGGCCGGGCCCGGCCGCTAGCCGCCTCGCTGTCCTCAGACCTTCTCGCCGACTTCGCCGCCGGTGCGTTCGAGCAACCGAAGCGAACCCACCGCACTGACTTCCTTGAATTTTCCGGAAGCTAAAGCACGGCAATAGATTTGGTATGGTGCCCGGCCGCCGTCGCTGGGATCGGGAAACACGTCGTGGATGGCCAGCGCCCCGCCGACGGCCACCCACTTCGCCCAACCGTCGAAGTCGCGGTCTGCCGCGGCCTCGGTGTGCCCGCCGTCGATGAACAGAAATTGCAGCGGCGAGCGCCACCCCCGCGCGACGACTGGCGATTTGCCCACCACAGCCACCACGTGCTCGTCGAGTCCGGCGGCGTCCATGGTCCGGCGGAAGGTTGGCAGCGTGTCGAACAGCCCGGTAACCTCGTCGACCAGGGAGGCGTCGTGGTACTCCCAGCCTGCCTGGTGCTCTTCCGACCCGTGGTGATGGTCGATCGTGTACAGCACACTCGCGGTATGCAGCGCCGCCGCCCCTAGCAACAGCGTGGACTTGCCACAATAGGTGCCGATCTCGACACCGCTGCCTCCGTCGAGATAGTGCAACGCCGCGTCATAGAGTGCGCGACCCTCGTCTGCGGGCATGAAACCGGACACCTGCTCGGCGAGTGCGAACAACCGCCGGCTCGCGTCGTCATCGCTCATCAACTGAACTTAACCGCTGCGCCGACGGCGTTCATCACCCGGTGGCGCCTTGTCAAAACTTGCTGGGATCTGGCACGGCCGGATTAGCTGGACAGCAGTCCGGTCGGGATCAGCTAGCCGGCTCGCTCACTCAGAGGTGCGGAGCCTCCGAGATCTTGCTGTCGGGCTTGCCCAGCGTCTGGCACCACGTCTGCGTCGAGGCGCGGGTAGCGGTGACCTTGATGGACTCCGGCTCGGTGCCGCTGGCGTCCTTGAGCATCTTGGTGACTTCTTCGGTTTGCTTCTTCTCGTCCTGCGTGACGAAGTCCTTGCACTTGGTGTCGCCGCCGGTGTTGATGATCTTCGACGGCGAACAGGCACTGAACATCAGCGTGAGTATGACAATCAAGGCTGGTGCAATGCGCTTCATCGGTGGCCCTTCTGCAGTCGGAGTGTTAGCTAACTAGTACACCCGGGCGGGATTTTCCAAACGCTCGAGGGGCCATCGCGATGAGTTTTGGCGCCTGGACGGGTCCTACCGTCGAGAACGGAGACATCGACACAAGACCCAGAATCAGAGGTGGATCCATGCCACAATCGCACCCTCCGGCCCAAGCATTACCGCCCGTCGTCGATCACCGGACCTGGCGTCTTCAACTCGACGAGTTGCGCGCCCGTGAGAAGGCTGCGACCCGCGAGCTGGATGCGATCGCGGCCCAGCGCAGACGGCTGCCGATGGTCGCTCTGCCGCCTTACGCACTGGTCGGCGCTGATGGCCCCGTGCGCCTGCTCGATGTGTTCGATGGCCGCTCGCAGCTCATCACCTATCACCACATGTGGACACCGGGTGCTGAGTGGCAATGCGGCGGTTGCACGGGCTTCACCTCACAGTTCACCCGGTTGGAGTTCCTGGATGCCTACGACGCCCGCTTCGTGATCGTCACCACCGGGGACATCGACGAGGCGCTTGCCTACAAGCGCAAGGTAGGCAACCAGATGCAGTGGTATTCCTCGGCGGACAGCACGTTCGCCTCCGATATGGATGCGCCACCCGGTGGCGGATTCGCCGTCAACGTCTTCCTGCGTGACGGCGACACCGTGTACCGCACCTGGCACACCAATGGTCGTGGCACCGAGCAGCTCAGCCACTCGTTTGGCCTGATCGACCTCCTGCCTTGGGGTCGTCAGGAGGATTGGCAGGATTCGCCCGATGGATGGCCGTCGCGACCCACCTACTCCGGCTGGCTGGACTCCCCCGACATCGCCCGCGCATACGGATCCGTTACGGGAGCAACCCAATGAGCGTCGACCGCTTTGTCGCCACCCGCACCATCGCCGCGTCCCCAGCGGAGATCTTTGCCGTGTTGTCCGATCCGGCCCGACACCACAGCACCGAGCCGGGCGACTGGGTACGCGATGCGGTGGACAGCAAACTCATTACCGGCAACGGGCAGCTGTTTGCCATGAACATGCATTTCGACCGGCCGGACGTTGATGCTGATTACGTCTCGCACAACCTGGTCACCGTGTACGAACGAGAGTCCGCGATCGCCTGGATGACCGGTCAACTCGACGACGCCGGCAACCACCGGGCCGGTGGCTGGTTCTGGCGCTACGATCTCGCGCCCGACGGCGATGGAACGGAGGTCCGCCTCACGTACGACTGGTCGGCAACACCGCAGGAGTTTCGCGACGAAATCGGCGGAATGCCGCCCTTTGCGGCCGACTACCTCGACGCCTCGCTGGCGTCCTTGGAGCGGGCGGTCACCAGCTGACGGCGGCCGGACGGCCCGCCTAATCGGGACCCGACAGACTCTTGACTGATTCCAGATGAGCGCGAAATATGGGCCGTGTGTCCTCAGCTCCGGATTACGCCGAGCGGTTGCGAATGGCGGATCTTCGGGTGACGCGACCCCGACTCGCCGTGCTGGAGGCGGTGCAGGACAATCCGCACGCCGACACCGACACGATCTTCTCAGCGGTCCGGCGGGGCCTGACTGACGTCTCCCGGCAAGCCGTGTACGACGTCCTCGGCGCCTTGACGGCTGCTGGCCTGGTCCGGCGGATTCAGCCCTCGGGGCTGGTGGCGCGCTACGAATCCCGCGTCGGCGACAACCATCATCACGTGGTGTGCCGTTCCTGTGGAGTCATCGCCGATATCGACTGCGCGGTGGGTGAGGCCCCGTGCCTGACGCCGGCGGATGACAACGTCTTGGATGGCTTCGTTCTCGACGAGGCCGAAGTCATCTATTGGGGCCTGTGCCCCGACTGTTCCAGTGTTGATTCCTGATCACATCCGTGATCGCAGCCCGTTTCACCAACCCCCGGAAGGAATGTTGTGTCATCCGAGACAGCCGAGAAAACGGCCAGCGCCAGCGAAAGTGAGAACCCGGCGATCTCGTCGCCCCAACCGAAGTCCCACGCGCCGCTGACGAATCAGGACTGGTGGCCCGACCAGGTTGACGTGTCGAGGTTGCATCCGCACTCGCCGCAGGCCAACCCCCTAGGTGACGATTTCGACTACGCCGCGGAGTTCGCCAAGCTCGACGTCGAAGCGCTCAAAGCCGACCTGGTGTCGGTGATGACCACCTCGCAGGATTGGTGGCCAGCCGACTACGGGCACTACGGCGGCTTTTTCATCCGAATGAGCTGGCACGCGGCCGGTACCTACCGGATCTACGACGGTCGCGGCGGCGGCGGTCAGGGGCTGCAGCGGTTCGCTCCGCTCAACAGCTGGCCGGACAACGCCAGCCTGGACAAAGCGCGCCGGCTGCTATGGCCCGTCAAGAAGAAGTACGGCAACAAGATCTCCTGGGCCGACCTGCTGGTGTTCGCCGGCAACGTGGCGCTGGAGTCGATGGGATTCAAGACATTCGGGTTCGGGTTCGGCCGCCCCGACGTCTGGGAGCCCGAGGAGGTCTTGTTCGGCGAGGAGGACGAGTGGCTGGGCACCAACAAGCGCTACTCCGGTAGTCGGGATCTCGCACAGCCCTACGGCGCGACCACCATGGGTCTGATCTACGTCAATCCCGAAGGGCCCGAAGGCAAGCCGGACCCGGTCGCCGCAGCGCACGACATCCGCGAAACGTTCGGCCGGATGGCGATGAACGACGAGGAGACCGCGGCGCTCATTGTGGGGGGCCACAGCTTCGGCAAGACCCACGGGGCCGGCGATGCCGATCTCGTCGGGCCGGAACCGGAGGCGGCCCCGATCGAGCAGCAAGGGCTCGGGTGGAAGAGTTCCTATGGCAGCGGAGTAGGCAAGGACGCCATCACCAGTGGCCTGGAAGTGGTGTGGACGCCAACTCCGACCAAGTGGGACAACAGCTTCCTCGAGACCCTGTACGGCTACGAGTGGGAGCTGACCAAGAGTCCTGCGGGGGCCTGGCAGTACACCGCCAAGGACGGTGCCGGGGCCGGCACCATCCCCGACCCGTTCGGTGGGCCGGGCCGTGCCCCGACAATGCTGGTCACCGACGTCTCGTTGCGCGAGGACCCGATCTACCGCGAGATCACTTCACGCTGGCTCAAGAATCCCGACGAGCTGTCTGAGGCCTTCGCCAAGGCGTGGTACAAGCTGTTGCACCGCGACCTGGGTCCGATCACCCGCTACCTCGGACCGTGGGTTGCCGAACCGCAACTCTGGCAGGACCCGGTGCCGGCAGTCGACCACGAACTGGTCGACGACAACGACGTGGCCGCGCTGAAGAGCAAGGTGCTCGACGCCGGCCTATCGGTCCCGCAATTGGTGAAAGCGGCTTGGTCAGCGGCGGGAAGCTACCGCAACACCGACAAGCGCGGCGGTGCCAACGGCGCCCGGATCCGTCTGGAGCCGCAACGGAGTTGGGAAGTCAATGAGCCGGCAGAGCTGGACAAGGTGTTGTCCGTTCTGGAGCAGATTCAGCGGGACTTCAACGGCTCAGCGTCCGGGGGCAAGAAGATCTCGTTGGCCGATCTCATTGTGTTGGCGGGGTCCGCCGCGGTGGAAAAGGCGGCCAAGGATGCTGGTCACCAGGTGACTGTGCCTTTCGCGCCCGGTCGTACCGACGCCACGCAGGAGAACACCGACGTGGACTCGTTCGCCGTGCTCGAACCGCGCGCCGACGGGTTCCGCAACTATTTCCGTTCCGGCGAGAAGGCACCCCTTGAGCAGTTGCTGCTGGAGCGGGCCTACCTGTTGGGTGTGACCGGGCCGGAACTCACGGTGCTGCTCGGCGGGCTGCGGGCTCTCGGGGCTAACCACGGCGGCAGCAAGCACGGCGTCTTCACCGACCGGGTGGGCGTGTTGAGCAACGACTTCTTTGTCAATCTGCTCGACATGGGCACCGAGTGGAAGCCGTCGGAATCTGCGGAGAACGTCTACGAGGGTCGCGACCGCAGCACCGGGGACCTCAAGTGGACCGCGACCGCCAATGACCTTGTGTTCGGCTCGAATTCAGTGCTGCGCGCGCTCGTTGAGGTCTACGCGCAGGACGACAACCACGGCAAGTTCGTCGACGACTTCGTCGCGGCCTGGGCCAAGGTGATGAACAACGACCGCTTCGACATCAAGTAGCGAAACCGTTCAATGCAGTGCGGCGCCCCGCGAGCCATCGCTCTCGGGGCGCCGTGCCTTTTACGCCGGGGTCGTTCAGCGATTCAAGTCCCATTGCCCGTAGTCGGATGCCAGGATGTCGTCCACATCAACCCGGATGCCACCTAGGACCGGGCCGTCGAGCACCCTTTGGTACAGGACCGCGGCGGCCTCGCGCTGCCCGTGTGACCACCCAATCGTTTGCCATGCCCAGCGGTGGCCGGGGGTGGACGAATTGCCGATGACGCCGTCTCTGATGGCCCAGCCGCAAACCTGGTAGCTGCCGTAAATGCCGGAGCGACCTACTCCCAATACCGAATTGATGCCGCGAAACCATTGCAGCGCAACGGAGTTCCAGGTATCAGCGTCGATGTCTTCGTCGACGCTGAAGAAGATGGGCGCGGACGGCGGTCCACCGGCGGCCGCGTGCAGATTCTGCGCGGTTTGGGCATCCGAGACACCGCCGTCGTATCCACGGGTGTAGTCCGAGGGAGAGTCGGGCCAACCCGGCTTGCCGTACTGGAAGTTGCTCACGATGTGCAGACCGGCGGCGCGCAGCGAGTCGGCGTATGCGCGGGTGATGGGCTTCGCCTCGAAGTGTGCGCCGGGGCGCTCCGTGGATACGTAGTTCACCACTCCGTCGTAACCGGCCGCCTTGATCTCTTCTGGCGGGACTCTGCGCTCGGCGAAATCGATCAGTTGACCACCGGCGGCCGACGCCTTCGGTGCACCGCCCGACGCGGCAAAAGCCCCTAGGCCGAGCGCGACCGGCACCGAGGCATATTGAATGGCGGATTTGAGGGCCGCGCGCCGCGTGAGAGAACGCATCCCGCGTTTACCTGGTGGTTCAGCCGGCATCGCGCGATGGTAACAAAGCCACACCGGGAGCAGGTCTGCTTCGGTTATAGCCGCTCGGCAGGGCCCGGCTGAGCCGTCTGATTTCCTCTGCACACCGCAGTGGTCTGTCGTTACGATCTTGCTGTGCCTCCACTGAACGTGCATAAATTCACCGATCTCAGCGTTTTGGTCGCCGCGATTGTGACGGCGTTGTGGTGTGCCGCTGTCGTGCCACCGGCCGGCACACCCGGTGCAGCAGCGCCGGCCGGCGCCGCGAACTGTCCTGACGTGGAGGTGGTTTTTGCCCGAGGTCGGTTGGAATCGCCGGGGACCGGGGTTCTGGGCAACGCGTTCATCAATGCGCTGAGCTCGAAGATCGGCGGCCGCAGCATGGGCACATACGCCGTGAAGTACCCCGCAGACACCGAGGTCGACGTCGGGGCCAACGACATGAGCCGCCACATTCAGTACATGGTCAACAACTGCCCGAACACTCGCCTGGTCCTCGGCGGTTACTCACTTGGTGCGGCCGTCACCGACGTGGTTCTCGCGGTACCGATGAGCGCGTTCGGATTCGACAGCCCGCTGCCGGATGGTTCTGATCAGCACATCGCTGCAGTCGCATTGTTCGGCAACGGAAGTCAGTGGGTGGGGCCGATCACCAACTTCAATCCGCTCTATAACGACCGGACCATCGAGCTGTGCCACGGCGCTGACCCGATCTGCAATCCCGCCGACCCGAACACCTGGAAAGAGAACTGGCCGCAGCACCTGGCCAGTGCCTATGTCAAGGACGGCATGGCCAATCAGGCCGCTGATTTCGTCGCGGGCAAGCTGTGAGCAGGCGCGCGCTATCTGCGTCGACCTGGCCGTCCTAGGGCGCCGCTGATAGCCCACGCAGGCAGCCCACGCTGAGCCGTGCCGCTAGCCACGATTCGGCGCGCAATGACCAGTATCGCTAAGCTCGCAGCTGCTCGGCCCACGGCGACACGGCTGGTGCGTTTGCGCCATGGCACCCGGCCGCGCCGTGGAAACGGTCGGTTGCCCGCGTGGCGGCCAAATTGATAGCCAGTGCCCAAAGCGGTCACCAGCGCGAAAGCGACCAGAAGCGCCGTCATGAGGATCAAGCGTCCTTGGTCGCGGTCGCAGCAGAGTCACACCGCAGCTACGCATCGGCCAACAAAGCCGAGCGGGACGGCCGCCGCGTGCCACCCAGCTAACATGACCGGTGACACGGGGCAACGGATAAAAAAATCATCACGAGAATAACGTGGATAGCCGTCGTCGCGTTGAAACTTAGTGAATTCAAAACATTCACGCTGAGTGAAAGTCTTGCAGGTCAATTTGCAATTTTCCTGCGTCCACAATCCCCTTTGAAGGAACGAGGCGACGGCACATCATGGCCGGCGGTGCGGCAGTTCGGAAAGTACCGGCGGGTCGTCCGACGCCGCATTGGCGCAGACCCGACGCTTCGGCTGCAAGCGCCGCCCTGTCTTTCACTGCTGCTCTACCGCCTAGTGCAACCATCCCCTGGGCTCGGACAGGAACACAAGCAAGACGGGTGAATTCGCAGAGGCACTGGCGGCGGGCGACCGCGTGGGTGTGGGGCCTGTGCCCGCAGTGCGCAGACCCCGGGCGGGCCGGTGCGCGCCGAAGGTGACGCATCGTCGCTCACATCCTGCAAGAAGGCTGTAAGTAATCTATGAGGTTAATGTGACTAAAAATCAACGGGATTATTGCCGAAACATCAAGATCAGGGTGTTTGTGCTGCCCGGGCGCGTTGAGCGAATCGGTACTGAGTCAATAGCGTGTCGAAATAACGGCAACACATGGACGTGTCGCATCGATTTTTTCAAGGCCCGTTGGAGGAATTACATGTCTTTCGTGCGCACCTATCCGGAGCACTTGGCGGCCGCGGCCAGCAACTTGCAGTCGCTGGGAGCGGCTTTGAATGTCGGCAGTGCCGCCGCGGCGGGGCCGATTACCAGCGTGGTTCCGGCAGCTGCTGATGAGGTGTCGCTTCTCACCGCGGCGCAGTTCGCCACGCACGGTCAGCGCTTCCAGGAGTTGAGTGCTCAAGCATCCAGGATTCAGGCGACGTTGGCTGCGACGCTGGCGACCAGCGGCGGTTCGTACGCAGCCACCGAAGCGGCCAACGCCGCATCGGCGGGCTGAGCGGGTCCAGGCGCTAGTCAGATTATTTAGGGAGTCATTGCAGTGGTGGACTACGGGTTGTTGCCGCCTGAGCTGAACTCAGCGCGGATCTACGCCGGGCCGGGTGCGGCGTCGTTGGTGACGGCGGCCACGGCGTGGAGTGGTTTGGCCGCGGATTTTCAGGCTGCGGCTTCAGGGCATCGTTCGGTGATCGAGAGCCTGACCTCGGGACCGTGGTTGGGCCCGGCCTCGGCGCAGCTGGTTTCGGCTGTATCACCGTTCATTACGTGGCTGTCCAACAGTGCCGAGCAGGCTGCCGAGGCGGCGACTCAGGCAGGTGCGGCCGCGAGTGCATATGAGCGAGCGTTTGCGGCCAGCGTGCCACCGGCCTTGATCGCGGCGAATCGGGCGCAGCTGGCCCAGCTGGTAGCCACGAACATCCTGGGTCAAAACAGTTCGGCGATTTCGACACTCGAAGCCCAGTACGCGGAGTTCTGGGCTCAGGATTCGCAGGCGATGTACACCTACGCGAGCAGCTCGGCGGCGGCGACTCAGGTATCGGAGTTGTCGGCTCCGGCGGAGGTGGCGGATCCGGCCGGTTTGGCCGACCAGGCGATTGCCGTGTTCAAGGCCCAGGGTCAGGCGGTGCAGACGCAACTCAACAACGTGGGTGCACAGGTCGCGCCGCGGTTCAGCGACGTCATCAAGACGTTGTCCTCGCCGCTGAACGGCCAGGGACCCGCGATCGATGCGTGGATCGCGGCCAACACGCCGTTCGATGACATCGTCCCGCTCTACAGCAAGTACATATCGCCGTACATGAATTCGATCGCGGCGACGCTGCAGGTGACGCAGACGTTCGGGCAGAACAGCAGTGGTATTTCCGCGCTCGCTAATCTGGCCAAGCCCGCAGCGGCGGCAGCGAAGGCGGCCGAAGGTGCGGCCTCGGCGGCGGGGGCGGCGGCCTCAGGCGCCGGGCAGGCCGCGACGGGCGCGGCGGCCAACCTCGGGGGCGTGGCGGCGGGTCTGGGCAAGGCCATTCCGATAGGTGGGTTGTCGGCGCCGGCCGGCTGGGTGCCGTGGCACGCCACCACCAGCCCGGGGGTGGCGTCGGCGATTCCCGCTGCTGCTGAAGGCAACAACTTTCCGATGGCTCCGCCATTCGGGCAGTTCGTCAACGGCGGTTATGGCCGCAACCAGCCGACCTATGGGTTCAAGCCCTCGGTTATGGCCAAGCCGCCGGCCGCCGGGTAACTGGCCGGATCATCGCATCGGCTGCGCACGACGCGGCCGCACGCAGGAGGGGTTAACGAGCGATGGTCGATTATGGCCTGCTGCCGCCCGAGATCAACTCCGGGCGCATCTATACCGGTCCGGGGGCTGGGCCACTGCTGGCCGCCGCGTCCGCATGGAGTGGGTTGTCGGCTGACCTGCACGCCGCGGCGGCAGGACATCGGTCGGTGATCACTGAGTTGACGGGCGGCCCGTGGCTTGGCCCAGCCTCAAAGGCGCTGGTCTCGGCGGTGACGCCGTTCATTGCCTGGCTGGAAAGCAGTGGTGATGAGGCCGCTCTGGCTGCCAGTCAGTCCTACGCGGCCGCCGGCGCATACGAGACGGCATTCGCAAGTAGTGTGCCGCCACCGGTGATCGCGGCTAACCGTGCACTGTTAGCGGCGTTGATCGCGACCAACTTTCTGGGGCAGAACACCCCCGCGATCGCCGCGACCGAGGCCGTCTACGCCGAGTTCTGGGCCCAAGACGCCGCCGCGATGTACAACTACGCGGGCAGCGCAGCGGCGGCAACCCAACTCAACGAGTTGCCCGAACCCGCCGAAGTCGCCGACCCCGCATCGGCGCTGGACCAAGCGATCGCGGTGTTCAAGGGCGCGGGTCAGGCGGTTCAGGCGCAACTGAACAACGTAGGTTCGCAATTGGCTCCCCGCATCGGCGAGGTGCTGCAGACGCTGTCCTCGCCGCTGAATGGTCAAGGCCCCGCGATCGACCAGTGGATCGTGGCAAACACCCCGCTGGACGACATAGTTCCGCTTTACTCCAAGTACATCTCCCCCTACGTCAGCACAATCGCCGCGTTCGAAACCGGGTTGCTGGCCTTCTCCAACGAGGCTTCCGGTATGTCGGCCATCGTGAATGTTTTCGGTGGTGTCACTCCGGCGGCGGAGGCGGCAAAAGGAGCGGCTCAGGCCGCGGGAGCGGCCGCTACCGGCGCCGCGACAAAAGTCGGCAGCGTCGCGGCCGGCGTGGGCAGGGCCATTCCGCTCGGCGGGCTGTCGGTGCCAGCCAGCTGGACTACAACCCTGACCGGGGCAACCGGACCCGCCGGAGTGACAGCCGCATCTAACACCACTGCCCTGCCGGCCGCCGTCGAAGCCGCTGCAGCGACCGGCAACACCCCTGTCGCGCCGCCTTTCGGTCAGTTCATCAATGCCGGCAACGGCCGCAAAACTCCGTCTTACGGCTTCCGGCTCACCTTCATGACCAGGCCGCCGGCGGCGGGCTAAGTGGACGCAGCCGCGGCTAACGGTATGCATGCGGCCTGGTTTGGCTGCTAGGGTGCCTTGCTAATGCCCGAACTAGATCGCCGCCGCATGCTGCTGATGACGGGCCTCTTGACAGGCTCGGCTGCGCTGGCCGGGCTTTCCTCGTCCAAAATGCCGACCGCGCAGGCCGCGCCCAGCGGGGCGTCGGGTTCTTACATTTTCCACGACGAGTTCGACGGCCCGGCCGGGTCGGCGCCTGACCCGTCTAAGTGGACGGTGTCCAAAGCTCGCGAAACGATCAAGGACCCGACGTATTGGGAGCTGCCCGAGCATGTTGGTCAGTACCGCGATGATCGACAGAACGTGTTCATCGACGGCAACTCCAACCTGGTGATCAGAGCGGCCAAGGACGGCAACACCTATTACGGCGGCAAGGTGTTCAGCCCCTGGCAGGGCGGCATCGGCCACACCTGGGAAGCCCGCATCAAATTCGACTGTCTGACCCCGGGAGCTTGGCCGGCGTTTTGGCTGTCCAGCGACGCGCAGGGCGAAATCGACATCATTGAGTGGTACGGAAACGGCAAGTGGCCGTCGGCGACCACCGTGCACGCCAAAGCCAACGGTTCGGAATGGAAGACCCACAACATCGCCCTGGATAGCGCCTGGCACACCTGGCGAGTCCAATGGGACGAAATCGGTATGCGGTTCTGGCAGGACTACGCCGACGGGGCACAGCCGTACTTCACAGTCGCGGCCAACTCGTTGCCGGACTGGCCCTTCAACAATCCCGGCTACCAGGTCTTTCCGATTCTCAATCTCGCCGTCGCCGGCTCCGGCGGAGGCGACCCCGGGCCGGGCACCTACCCTGCGCAGATGCTCGTCGATTACGTACGCGTCTGGTAGCCAGAGCAGAGCATTTCGGGTGGACATACTGCAGCGCAGGGTGAGGTATCCGATGCTGGCGAACGTGCGTGGAAATTGCCCGCAGACCACGGGCGGGGGGAATAAAGCCATCCCCACGATTTCCGATTCTGAATCGTGGGGTTAGCGGCGAAATATTCTCAGCAAATCTGAGGTGCTGCGATAAGGCCAGATAGAGGGGCTCGGTGTCGGTGGGGGTCACCCGCGGTCTAAATCCGTCGGCAACGGAGAAAAGCTCAGGCTGGCGCGTCGGCGGTGCGGTAAACCTGCGCGGCTGGCCCCGATGTGAGTCCGCGCTGTCGGCCGATAAACGCCGGATGACGGCGCATTGACTCGTCGAGTTGGCGTTCACGACGCTGAGCTGCAGCCCACAGCGGGTGCGATTGGAGATCGATGACCTTCGCCCCAGATGGATTCGCCACGATTATCAGCTCCTCTCGTCTCGGGATGCGGAACCAATACCAGGAGGTATCGAAGTCCGCTAGGTAAGGATGCCCAGCAAAACTGTGACCTAACCGTGTCTGAACATGAGAATTTGCCGTGAAACCGCAATCGGCTAGTTATCTGCATCACAATTTCGGGTGTCCTGTCCAATCACGGGTTGATCCATCATGGGGTTGGTTGTAGCACCGGGCGGTGACAAGTCGGTCCGGTGGCGGTTCGGGTGCGTATCGGACTCGACGATGCGCAGGAGTACGGTTCGCTCATGGCTGACCAGAATCGCCGCTTTCTCCTCCACGAACGCCCCACCGGGCGGATCGGGCCCACCACCTTCAAGCTCAGCGAGGAACCGATTCCTCAGATCGCAGAAGGCGAGGCGTTGGTTCGCGTCGACTGGATTTCGCTGGACCCGACCAACCGCATGTGGATCACCGACGTGCCGACCTACCTGCCGCCGGTGGGGATCGGCGAGGTGATGCGGGCTGGCGGAATCGGCCAGGTCATCGCCTCGAAGAATGCGAACTACCCGGTGGGTAAGACCGTGCAGGGGCTCGTTGGCTGGCAGGAGTACGTCGTTGCCTCCGACTCGATGCCGCTGATGCCGGTTGACGTCGCCGAAGGGGTATCGCCCAGCGCATACATGGGTGCGCTCGGAATGACCGGACTCACGGCGTGGATCGGTATCCGGGACATAGGAAAACCGAAGCCCGGTGAGACGGTGGTGGTATCGGCAGCCGCCGGAGCGGTCGGGTCGGTGGCCGGCCAGCTCGCCAAGGCCGATGGAGCCCGGGTGGTCGGTATCGCCGGCGGTCCGGATAAGTGCGCGCTGCTCACCGAACAGCTCGGATTCGACGCCGCCGTCGACCACAAGGCCGATGACTGGCACGCCCAGCTGGTCGCGGCCACGCCTAACGGCATCGACGTCGACTTCGAGAACGTCGGCGGCATCATCATGGACGCCATCTTTGCGCGACTGAACATCGGTGCGCGGGTGGCGCTGTGTGGACTGATCTCCGGCTACAACGAAGCCGACCCGCCGCCGGGGCCGCGTGCCTTCGGCAATCTGCTCATTCAGCGCGCGACAGTGCAGGGCTTCATTGTGTTGGATCACTTCGGCCGTGCCCCCGACGCGATCAGCGAGATCGCCGGTTTGATCGCCGAAGGCAAGCTGACCCCGTTGGAGACCGTCGTCGAAGGCTTCGACCAATTGCCGACGGCGATCAACATGCTGTTCGACGGGAAGAACGTCGGCAAGCTGATGGTGAAGATCACCTAATACCGCGGACCAGGTGCCCGTCGAGGAACTCGTGCAGCGCGGGCGCCAGGTCGGAAGCGGTTGAACCGTGCAGCTTGGCGAGCAGGATGAGGCCTTGATAGTGGGCGAGCAGCGCATGGGCGAGGCGGTCCGGGTCGACCTCGTCGCGCAGCACGTTGGCATCGGCGGCATCGCGGCAAACTTGCGCTAGTCCATTTTCCAGCCCCGCTAACCGCTCGGCGAGGTAGGTGCGCACGTCTTCGTCGGTGGTCGACAGTTCGGCAGCGAGGTTCCCGAACGGGCAGCCGACGAATCGGCCGAACTGCGTGTGCAGCGCCGATTGGATGTCGCCGATCGCGTCCGGGATCGCCAGCAATCGTTCGGCCGGTGTTGTGCACTGCGCACCGGCCAAGCGTGTCTCGAAGACCCGCATATGCAGGTCGACCACCGCTTTCGCCAGATCCGCTTTGGACGAAAAGTAGTGGTAAAAGCTGCCTTTGCGGACATCGGCCGCCGTACACAGTTCTTCGACACCGACATCGTGGTAGCTGCGTTGCAGGAACAATCGAGCCGCCGTCGACACGATCCGATCGCGTGCGTCCGAGGTTCGTGGCATGGCCGCAGTGTATTAATAGTTGACTGGTCGGTCAACTATTCGCTAGGTTACGGCTCACCGGCGACAGAACGGAGATCACAGCAATGAGTCCAGCGCCCCCGGAGGTTTTCCGCACTCCCGACGCTCGGTTCGAGAAACTGCCGGGGTATGACTTCGCACCGAACTATCACGATGTCGACGGGTTGCGCATGCATTATCTCGACGAGGGCCCTCGTGACGGCGTGCCGATCGTGTGTTTTCACGGCGAGCCGAGCTGGGCCTTTCTCTATCGAAAGATGCTGCCGCCGCTGGTCGCGGCCGGGCACCGGGTGATCGTGCCCGATCTCGTCGGCTTCGGGCGCTCCGACAAGCCCACCGATCGGCGCTGGTATACCTTCGATCGGCACACCCAGTTCGTGACGAAAGTGCTTGGCTCCCTTGGTCTACAGCATGCAACCGTGGTGGTCCAGGACTGGGGCGGTCCGATCGGGTTGCGCTGGGCCGTGGACAACGCAGACCGCGTCGACGCGCTGATGGTAATGAACACCGGCCTATTCACCGGCAGGGTCTCCAAAGGATTCATGGCCTGGCGCGACTTCGCCGAGAAAAATCCTGATCTGCCGGTGGGATTTGTCGTGCAGAGCGCAACCACTACGCAACTATGTGAGGATGTCGTCGCCGCCTACGACGCGCCCTTCCCCACAGCCGAGTCCAAGGCGGGCGCCGCGCAGTTCCCGCTGCTGGTCCCGATCACCGAAGACGCGGTCGGCGCCGCGCAGATGCAGGCCGTCACCGACGAGCTCTCCCGGTGGAATAAGCCTGCGCTAGTGGCCTTCTCGGACAGCGATCCGGTGTTCCCCTACCCCAAGTCGGGACAACTCTTCTGCGATCTCATCCCGACCGCGGGCGAGCAGGTGCGTATCGAGGGCGCCGCCCATTTCCTGCAGGAAGATCGCGGTGAGCAGCTCGCCGAGATCCTGCTCGCGCAGCTCGTCGGCGCCCAGTCCGCCAATCAGTGAGTGGTCGCCAACGTTGTACCGCGAGAAGCTCTACGTGACAATAGCTCCGATCTAACAGGCGACCACTTCAGCGACCCGTTGCAGGAGCACATGAGCAGCACCGAAGTCGGACAGGTACTCCGCAGGCAGCGGCTGCGTTCACTCCAGGGCGGCTCGCTGCTACGCGTCGGGGTCGTGGTGATCATGCTCGGCGCCATGCTGCAGCGGACCGACCCCGTTCGGTGGCCCGCGCAAGCCGCCCTGCTCGGTATCTACGCGGTGAGCACCGGTTTGGCGCTGGTGTTGGCGTTTTCGGGCCGGAGCAAGGTTTTCGACAACGACGACGCAATCTTGGCTTTCGCGCTGGTCGATGTAGTGGCGGTATTCGGTTTCAAGCTGCTTTCCCCCGGGGGATACATGCCGCTGCTGGTGATGGCGTTACTGCCCCGGCTGGTCGCTGTCGAATTGTCCTTGCGGCGTGCCGCCGTGGTACTGGGCGGCAGCATGATTATCTTTACCGCGTCGGTTCTGCAAGATGACGTGATTACGCCGCGGCTCGGCCCCACGGGCATCGTACTGATCGTGCTGCTGTACGCGTTCGTCTGTGGCACAGCGCTGTTGGTAGTGATATTTCGGCTGCGAAATATCGACGACATGGTTCGACTCACCACGTCCCGGGAAGAATTGCTGGCCGAGACGATGACCACGTCGGAGGCCGAGCGCAGACAGATCTCCGAAGCGATCCACGACGGCCCGCTACAAGATGTTCTCGCGGCGCGTCGTGACGTCGCCGACTATCTAAAGGTTGCGCCCGAGGCGCCGTTGCAGCACGCGTTGGCGAGCCTGCACGATGCCTCCCGCCAGTTGCGGGCGGCGACTTTCGAACTGCACCCGGCGGTTCTCGATCAGGTCGGGTTGGCCGCTGCCGTAAAGAAACTCGCCGCGGTAACGCAAGAACGCTCGGGCATCGCGATCACGACCGACTGCGATTATCCCGGCACGGACGCGATCGACCCGATCTTGTTCGGAGCGATCCGGGAGTTGTTGTCCAACGTGGTCCGCCATTCCGGCGCCGATACGGCATCGGTGCACCTGGCCGCCGCCGACGGCGTCGCCCGAATCGACGTTGTGGACAACGGGGTCGGGATCACCGGTGCCACGGTCATACGACGGCTGTCCGAAGGGCATATCGGCTTGGCCTCGCAGCGGGCTCGTGTCGAGGCGGCGGGTGGCACGCTGCGCATCATCGACGACCCCACAGGCGCCCGTCTGCGCGTCGAGGTGCCGCTACGCGGCTGACAGGTTCGGCCGCGGTCAATCAACCAACCGCCGGCGCATCGCCTCGGCGACGGCGGCACCCCGGTCGGATACTCCGAGCTTCTCGTACAAGTTCTGCACGTGGGTCTTGACAGTGCTCGGCGACAGGTGCAGCTGCGACGCGATCTGCGGAACCGACAATCCGTCGGCCATCATCGTCACCACCTGACCTTCGCGCTCGGTCAGCAAGGTCGCCGAGCCTTTGGCCCGGTGTTTGACCTCGTCAACAAGTCCCCCGGCCACCTCGCTGGGCAGGTACGTGCCGCCGCCGGCGCACTTTATAACCGCGGAGATGATCTCGTCGCTGTCCGACTCCTTGGTCAGGTACCCTGATGCGCCCTCGGCGAGTGCCTTGTACACGACCGAGCTGTCATCGAAGGCGCTGAGCAGCACCACCCGGGTGGGCAGGCCGTCACGGCTGACGGCGTGAGTCACTTCCAGACCGTCCAGCTTCGGCATCTTGTAGTCCAGCAATGCGACTGATGGGTGCAGTTTGCGGATTGCTTCCAGGGCCGCACGACCGTCGGCGACTTCGGCCACGACCTCCACACGCCCGCTCGACTTCAGCGCGCGCACCACACCCTGGCGCGTCACCGGGTGATCGTCGGCGACGACGACTCTGACGCGGTCGGGGGGGTTGACCATTGACTACTCCAAGGCTCGCGACACAATTTTGCCCGGCCGGCGGACGGGCGTTCCCATTGTCGCCCGCAACGTGGGCCGCGGCAACGAAGCGCGGCCGTTCGAGCCGGCCCGATCTCCCCCGATCGGACGAGCGAAAGTTCGTCCGCCGAATCGGTCCATTGCAGGAAGGATTCCCCGGCTTCGTCGGAGCACAGTGGTGAGTGAGCATTCCGGCTCGGCATCGATTTACTCGAAAGGCATCAAGATGACCTCGGGGAACACTGGCGGCACCAGCGAGATGCACAAATCGGCTCACCGGCGGGGATCGAAGCGTTCGGTGGTCTTGGTTCTGGCCATGGCAGGGGCGGCGTCAACACTGGCGCTCGCGGCGCCGGCAGAAGCCCGCGCTGACGCATGCGGCAGCGTCGACGGAGTCCACGTCTCGATCGAAGGTTGCAGCGACGTCGCCGGCACTGTCGAACAGTATGCTCCCGCAGCGGAATCCGCCGAACCGCCGCAGGGTCCGGCCGGAAATGTCACCGCGTGCGTCGACGTCGGTCGTCGCGTCAGCGTGAGCGGTTGTGTTGGCACTCCCTGACCCATCGCAGCGGTGATCGGAAAACCATCTGCGCGCCAACCGGTTTAGCGGGTCTCGTCGGTCGTGGTCTAGCGTGGGCATATGTTCGAGTGAGCACCCACTATGGGCTCGGTTAGGCTCGCCGGATGCTGCTTGTCCGGATCGCCCGCAGTGCCGTCCTTACGGTGCTCACCGCTGCATCAGCGCTCACCATCGGCGGCTGCGGCAGTTCGAACCGTAGCGCACAGAGCGTCTCATCGACAGCGAGTTCGATTACTGCACAACCGAGTCTGGTTGATTGCGCGAACGTCAAGATTGGTCTCGGTGCGCTGGAAGACCAGCATGTGCGCTGCGTGCTGTCGATCAAGGGTATGACGCTCGAAGTCTCGAGCGACCCCGCCTGGTCATTCAGTCTGCGCGACAACAGCGCCAAAGGCGCGGTGGTCCAGCAGTTCAGCGAGCCCACCGACGAGATCGGCGAAACCGCCGTTGCGCCGCTGCTGCAAGACATCGACAACAGCGGTACGCCGGTGTTGCTGGTGGTGACGGGTCGCGGTGGCACCGGTGGCGAACCGATGGCCGTATGGCGACTCACCGGCCAACCACCGCGGTTCGTCCGCGCCGGCGAACTATTCGGTTTCCGCCGCTTTTTCGTGTCGGCTGAGGGGTTCTTCGGCAACTACTCCCACTCCAGTGCGGTATCCGGGACCGTGACGCTGTACCGCTGGGTCGACGACAAACTGACCACCGTGGCTGTACTCGACACCCAAGCCGCGGCGGCGCCTGACGACACGCAGCGGCGCTGGGTGCACAACGGAGAGGTGCTGTGCGCCCTCAGCGAGGATGATTATCCGGCCGGTGCTCGTGTTCAGCGCGAGGCGGCGCTGCGGGCCGCCGGAATTGACCCGGCCACCGCGCAGGATCGGTTCTGCACGCAACCCTGGGTTGCCTCGATCTATCGATGAGCGCGGGTGCGCGTTACGCAACGGGCCACCGCGTTGCCGCGGAATTGGACGCGAATAGTGTTGCCGCGCTGAGCCATCCAGTCGAAGTCAGTTACGAGTGCACCAGCTCTGGGTGAGATTTGGCGGCTAGCCGCCGCAGGCCATCCCGCCAGTCGACGCTGCTGCTGGAACCGATCAGTTCCCGCAGCCGGGTCACGTCGACGGGATTGCCGCGTAATGCTTGCTCGCTCTCGATGAACACCGGCTCTCGGCCGACCAGGGTGCCGAGAAAGTGGCACCACTCCTGGATGCTGACGATTTGGTCGCCGGCCCAGTTCACCGTCGTTGCGGGAACCGAAGCCACCGCAAGCAATTTCGGGATGCTCGCGATGATGTCGTCTTGGTGGATGGGGTTGTATCGGGCCGGCTCGCCGGGTGGAACCGGGATCGGAACGCCGCCCAGGATCATCTCCATGTGGTAGAACGGCCATCCCCCATTGTCGCCGTATGGCACGTTGAGACGGGCGATCGTGGTGGGCACCCCCAGGACACGCGCCGTCGTTCGAGCGACGGCCTCGCCGGCGATCTTGGAGATCGAGTAAGTGGGGAACAGGGGTTTGTGGTTGTCGCCCAAGGCGGCACGCTCGGTGCGCACTTCCTCGTCAGGCGGGTCGTAGACGGCCGCAGATGAGCAGTGCAGAAACGCCTTCGCAGTACGGCAGTGCGCCATCAGTAGTCCGACCGAGTCCGCGTTGGCGCCCAGATCCTTATCCCATCGGCCGCTCTTGGCTACCGCGAGGTTGAGCACATAATCGAAGTCGGACGGCAGACCGCTGAAGTCCCCGGCGGCCAGATTGACCGTCTCACACCGGACGCCCCCCTGCTCCAGTCCGGCGCGGGCGGCCGCGTCGGTGAACCGGGCGATGCCCCATACCTCGTTATCCGGCGCCATGGCCAGGGCGATCGGCGTCGCGACCTGACCGGTTGCTCCGGTGATGAGGATCTTCGAATCATGCATGGGCTGATGGTAAATGACGCGCCGCAACCGTAGGCAGCCCTGCCACGCGCCGTGCTAGCTGCTCGGTCAGGGCGACCCGATCCAGCGGGCCCAGCCGGCGAAGCTCGCGGCGGTCGGGCTTTTCCAGCGTCGCCATGCCATGCATGCTTACCCACAGGAGGAAGGCGTCGGAGTGCGGATCTGCGCTTGTCGACAGCCCCGCTTCGACGCATGCCTGCACTGCAGCTTCGATCCGTGCGAAGGTGGCGCCGGCGCCGGGCGCGAATCCGGTTCCCGCGATCATGAATCGGTACCGGGACCGATGCTCCCAGCCGTAACGCACGTAGGCCAGACACCCAGCGACCAATCGCGCATCCGCTGCTGCTGGGGCAGACATCGCCGTGGCCACCACGCCGTCGAGGTCGGCAAAGCTGCGCTCCAGGACGGCATCGAGGATGGCGGCCAGATCCTGGAAGTGCGGATATATCGACGGGGCGCTGATGCCCGCCCGGCGTGCGATCCCCCGCAGCGTCACCGACGCGGGATCGGTTGCTTCATCGATGAGAACTGTTGCAGCAGTGATTATCTCATCGCGCAGTCGGTCGCCCTGGCCGCGCTGGTTCCGGGCGCGTGCTACTTCCGCCACGTTGTCGAGGCCCACCTTTCCGTGCTTGCGTCTTAAATCTAACACATGTTAGCTTACTTGGATAAGCAAACGCTTGTTAGTTTAAGGAGGGCCGCAATGGTCGACGAAAGCGAGGGCATCATCGCCATTTCCGGACTCGTGCAAATGCACGAGTCTGACCGTCCCAAAATCAGGGCGACCCTCGAACGGCTTTTCCGAGGGTTCGCGCTACGCGACGCCGACCTCCTGGACGACGTCTATTGCGTGGACGCCGACTGGATCAACGCCTTCGGCAGCACAAAGAAGGGCGGTGCGCAGATCGTTGAATATCTGCGCGGACTCTTTGCCGACCAGAATTTCACTGACGGGCAGCTGGTTGCTGGCCCGGTGTGCTCGTTGCGGCGCCTCGGCGCCGACGACGTGCTCGTACACGCCCACTTGCAGATCGCCGGTCAGTCCTTGCTCGGCGGCGGAGCGATCACTCTGCGGGACAACCACTCCATCCGGGTGGTGTCCCGGCAGGCCGACGGCGCATGGCGGATTGTAGCCGAGATGTTCATGGATGTGCGCCCGGATCGCAGCTATGTCAACCACTCGTAGCGAACGAGTCGAAAAGTAAAGCAGCGCAATGTATATCATTGTGGTACTGCTGCAGACCCTGATTCTTCCAGCGGTCTCCGGTGGCATCGACCTAGCCATTTCGGGCGGCAACCCCGCGATCGTGTTCGGCCTCTGCTGGGCATTCTGGGGCGTGGGTACTCGGCTATTCGTCGCGGGTGTCAGCCAGCTGGTGAATCCGACTCGCACCGCCCAAGGCATCCTCGGCGTCAACGATCCGGGCGCCGAATTGGTGGTACACGAACTCGGCTATGCCAACCTGAGTATGGGACTCGTCGCGATGTTCAGCGCCTTCGCTGGTCGCTGGTGGCCGCTGGGGGCGTCCGCGGGCGCCGTCTATCTCGGCCTGGCCGGTCTGCGCCACGTCGCTAGGCGAGGAAAGAACCGTGACGAGAACGTAGCCACCTGGACGGACCTGTTGGTATTCCTCGTTGTGGCAGCGGGCGCCCTGGCGACTTTTGCGCATTCTGCTCACCCCATGTGGTAGGTCCCCTTCGCCGGCACCGCGCTGACCGGCCCAGGAGCGCCATCGAAGCTGGTTGGCCGGCTTGTGAGAGCACCGAGGCTGAGTCGGATCGCGTGTGTCACCCACAGCTGCGAAAATGTGCATCCGGTCGACCCCAGGCACCTTAGAATTGATGTGTTGTCCGAAAGACACAGGAGCGGCACTCAATGGCAATGGATTCCATGTCCCACAATCCTGCCGCCGGAGACATCGGCTCGCAGCTGGTGGACATCGGCAGCCAGGGCATCAACGCCGGCACTACTGCAGCGGCATCGGTGCTGACCGGGCTAATCCCTGCCGGCGGCGAGGAGGTCTCGGCTCAGGCGGTGATGGCGTTTGCCCAAGAGGCCGCCACAATGCTGGCTTCCAACGCGGCGGCGCAAGAGGAACTGATGCGAACCGGCAGCGCGTTGACCGACATCGCGCGGATGTACGGGGAATCCGATGACACCGCAGCCGGTGCTTTGGCGTTCAGCTCCACTCCGATGTCCCGGCTGGCGTCGTCGAGTGCATCCAGCGGTGTCGCCGGAATGGCAAGCGCCGCAACACTACAGAGCCAGCTTGCCGCTGCCGCCGCCAACCCGGTGGTGGCCGGATTGGTGCAGGCACCGTCGTCGTCGGCAATGTCGGCCGTCGCCAGCGCCGGCTCCTCGGCAATGGGCAGCGCGCCGCTCGGCAGCGGAATGGGCGCCGGCGCATCGGCCGCCGGTACCGCCAAACCCGGACTGGCGTCGGCCAGCGCGCCCGCTGACGATCACGACGAGAACCGGCGTGACGGCGACGGCGACCAGAATGTCGGTGAGCGTGTGCTTTAGCGGCCTATCGCGTCGTCATGGGTGCCGGATCGTGAAGGAGCGATGGTTGTGACCGATGAACCTGACATGGCCACCGTCTTGCGGAACATGAAGGTCCCCGAACGGATGACCGGCAGCCAGGCTCTGCGCAACTTCCTGCTTGTCTACATCGACGATCAAGACTCGATCGAGAACAACCCGGAGCGACTCAAGCAACTCAACGGGTTGATGATCCTTTCCCAGCTGGAGGTCATCAACGCCCTGGGAACCATTGACGAGCGTGCCCGCGTGCAGATCGACAAGAGGTCCCGCAAGCGCCGGTGGTTCTGATCCACCGCACAGACCGTGCTGTCGCTGCCGCGCCTCGGCGGTCATATGGTCAGGTGTGCGCTGGATCGTGGACGGGATGAATGTGATCGGCAGTCGGCCCGACGGCTGGTGGAAAGACCGCAAGGGCGCGATGACGGCGCTGGTGGAAAAACTCGAGCGGTGGGCGCCGGCATCCGATCGGGTGACAGTGGTTTTCGAGCGACCGCCAACCCCGCCTCTGCGCTCGTCGGTGATCGAAGTGGCACATGCACCCATGGCGGCTGCCAATTCGGCCGACGACGAGATCGTCCGGTTGGTGCGGGGCTTGGTGCAGGAGGAAGATCAGACCGCCGAGATTCACGTCGTGACGTCAGACAAGGCGCTGGCCGGCCGCGTCGCCAGCCTTGGCGCAACCGTGCACCGCGCCGAACGGTTCCGTGACCTCATCGATCCGCGTGGCGACCAACCTGGAAGGCGGCACGATGACTGAACAGGCGCGGGCGCCCGCGGTGAACCCGGTCTGCTCGCTCGCGCGAATCGACATCCCGATCATCCAGGCGCCGATGACTTACATCGCCGGCGCACGGCTGGCCGCGGCGGTGTCCAACGCCGGCGCGCTGGGCATCATCGAGACCACCTCAGAGCAGGGCCGCGCAGACCTGCGCGGGGTGCGCGAGCTCACCAGCCGGCCAGTCGGGGCCAACATCGCGCTGCTGTTCAACCGCGATCCCGCAGTGATAGACCTGTTGGTGGACAACGGGATTCGATTCGTTACCACATCGGCGGGCGATCCGTCACTATTCACCGCGCGGCTGCACGAAGCCGGCATCACCGTCTTCCACGTGGTGGGCACCCTGGCCGCGGCCAAGAAGGCCGTCGACGCCGGGGTGGACGGCCTGGTGGTCGAGGGCATCGAGGGCGGCGGTTTCAAGAACCGGTTCGGCGCCTCGACCATGGTGCTGCTGCCGTTGGTGGCGGCGCATGTCGACGTGCCGATTGTGGCTGCCGGCGGTATCTGCGATGCCCGGTCCATGGCGGCGGCGCTGGTGCTCGGGGCCGATGGTGTGCAGATGGGCACCCGCTTGCTTGCTTCGGCGGACTCGCCAGTGCATGCCAACCTCAAGGAGGCGGTGGTGCGTGCCGACGAGACGGGTACCGTGCTGCTGCCCCTGGACGGCCGCCGGATGATGCGGGTGATCCGCACTGCGGCCGCGGAAAAGCTGGACGCTTTGGCCTCTTCGACCGAAGGTGGCGCCGCACTCCAACGAGTGCAGCGGCTTTATTTCGACGGCGACATGGACGCCAGCGTCGCCAACACCGGTCAGGTGGCTGGCCGAATCGAGGACGTGCCGCCGGCGGCAGAGATCATCGCCGGGATGTGGGCCGGGTGCCGGGAGGTATTGGCCGCGACAGCCGATCGACTGGGCGAGCCGCCGCGGACGGGACCGCCGCGTCGTGAAAGTGCCCCGGCGAATTCACGGCCCGGTTAGGCTCGCGGAAGTTCCAGCGCGCGCGAGATGGGAGCGGCCGATGTCGGCGTATGTAATCGCAGCGCCTGATGCTCTTGCCACGGCATCGGCGGATCTGACCGGGATCGGGACGGTGATCAAGGAGGCGACCGCGGCGGCGGTGCCTTCGACGACGGGGATCGCGGCGGCCGCGGGCGACGAAGTATCGGCGGCCATCGCCAGGTTTTTCGGCGGGTACGCCCGGGAATTCCAGACGCTCAGCGCGCGGACGACGCAGCTGCAGACGCAGTTCGAGCGCGCGCTAAGCGAGGCCGGGTCCGCCTACGCGACCGCCGAGGCCGCCAACATGTCACCGCTGCGGGGACTCCTGGAACAGCCGCTGCGGGGACTCCTGGAACAAGCTGAGAGTCTGGGGTTTTTCTCGCCATTCGAGAGGTCGATCGGGCACCAGTTGTTCGCCTCCGGCAATGCCGGCGGCGGGGCGGGCAGCATTCCCGCCCCCACCGGCGGGACCGTGGTCAACACCGCAAGTAGTGTGCTTTCGGCTCCGGCCACAAACACGGTGACCGGTGTGCGGGTCGGGTTCTCTTTCCTGCCCATCACCCTTCCACCACAGTCCTTCCTCGGTATTCCGATCCCTTCCATCACCTACCCCGCACCCACCCTTTGGTACTTCCCGACGCAGGCCGATGGAACGGTGCACGCCAACGGCGTGGTCTATCTGCAGCACGGCTTCGGTGCAATCGGTTGGTTCTACCAACCGCTGGCGATGCAACTGGCCCAACAGACCAACAGCGTCGTAGTCGTTCCCACCATCCCGTCGATTCCGTTGCCGTTAGGTCTTTGGCTCAATAGCCCGCAGATGCAGCAGGGCGTGGCGTCGTTGTTCCTGGGCAACCAGACGGCGCTGAACATCAGCGCGAGCCAGGCCGGCTATCAGGGCGTACTGCCGCAGGACTTCATCCTGTCCGGGCACTCCGCGGGCGGTGGCCTGGCCACTATCGCCGCTGGCGACTACCTTGCGGACCTCGGGGGCAATATCGCCAGCAGTCACCTTCGCGGCGTGGTGATGTTCGATGGGGTCGCCAACGACGCCGGCGCGTTCGGTGCAGCCGTGGCCAGCCTCAAGGCCGCGCAGGTTCCCGTCTACGTGGTGGCGGCACCACCGCAGCCGTGGAATGCCTTCGGCGCCACGACGAATCAACTCGTCAGTATGAACCCCGGCCAGTTCGTCGGGGTGACCCTCGTCAATGGCTCGCATGTTGACTCGATGCTGGGCGGAAATCCGGTCGTCGACTTCGCTGCGCAGCTGCTCACCGGGTTTTCCCCGCCCGGCAACACCGCCGCCGTCTACACATTGGCGTCCGGCTGGATCAACGACATCTACGCCGGCGCCAGCCCGGAGAACCCGATATACGGCGTGTACGGCACGTTCCGCAACTACGTACCGCCGGGCGGCCAGCAGATCATTCTCGGGCAGGCCACCGGAATCGTGCTGCCGTAGTGATGCCGTGAGGTTCAGCGGCCCGTCGGCAGCAGGATCGATTGCCAGGTCTTGTCTCCCGGTTCGGTTCCCGTCGGGTCGGTCGGCGGGTAGGGCTGCCCGTCGAGTCCGACGAACGTCCCACTGCCCGGGTCGTACTGCGTGACGGTGATCGGAGCCGGCATCAGGGGTGTCGCGGGTGGTGGCAATTGCGGAATATCTTGACCGGACAGGGTTGCGTTCGGGTCACCTTTCCAGTTATTGCCCCCGTTGAGCGGTATGAACGATTCGGCACTTTCGCAGAGCTTTACGGTGGGCGCGCGTTTGCCGGGAACCGTTTCGCACGGGATGTTCCGAGCGCCCCGCACGTTGAGCGGCGAGTCTTGCGGCACCCGGCAGTACAGATCACCCGGTGGACGGTCCGGTGCGTCCTGGAACGTCGGGACGCGTTGTTGCTGTGCCGGCAGGAACCCGGTTGTGCACGGCGGCGGTAGGTTCAGGTTGAGATTGAAGCTCAGATACTGACCCCGATAGGGCTGTTTGGTGTTCAGGTTGGCCAGGATGCCGGCTTGCTCGGCGGCAATTGCCATGGGGAACACCACCAGCAGTTGCTCGATGTCGTTCTGGTAGGTGAGTGCCACTTGGCCCACGCTGGTCAGGTTGGCCAGCAGAGTCGGCAGTGCCGGTTGCACGCGCTCGACGAGCTGGCGCAGCTCGGCCAGCGCGGGGCCACCTCGATCGACGACGCCGCCGACGGCCACATCGTGGTTCTGGAGCTGCCGGGTCACGGTCGCCAGGTGCGATGCCCATTCGGTGATGGCTGCCGCGCTCCGGCTCTGCGAGTCCAGCACCACTGGCGTGTGGTCCACCAGCGCCAGCAGCGGGTCCAGGTTGTTGCGCGCGTCGATCGCCAGGGTCGCCGAGCCGGCGACCAGTCGCGAGAGTTCGGGGCCGAGCCCGCCGACGGCTGTATACGACTCGTCCACGACCGTGCGCAGGTTTTCGCGCGGGATCGCGGCGAGAGCGGTGTTCGCGGCGCTGAGCAGGGCGTTGATATTGGGTGGCACCGAGGTGTCGGTCAAGGCGATGACGTCGCCGTCTTTCAGCGGCGGCGCGGTGGCATTCCGAGGCAGCAATTCGATATATGTTTCGCCGATCGCGGTGTGGCTGTGCACCTCGGCCCGCAGGCTGGAGGGAATGTCGATGCCCGATTTGAGCGACAGCACCGCTTCGACGCCGGTGTCGGTGAGTCGTACCGACTGGACCCGGCCGACTTCGGAGCCACGATAGGTGACGTTGCCGGTGTCGTATAGCCCGCCGCTTTCCCGCAGCTGCACGGTCACCGTGTAGCGCCCGACGCCGAACAGAGTCGCGGGCAGCTTGGCGAAATGTAGATACGTGACCGCCACCACGCCAACCGCGATTACGGCAAAGATGGTCAGTTGCAGTAAGACTCGTCGCGGTAGCTGCAGCATCTAGGGCCCCTGGTCATCGCGATAGGGAGCGGTCAGTGGATTGCCGGGTGTGCCTCGGTAACCGGAGGTGCAAGGGCTGGGGTATTGACCGATGGTTCGGCCCCACTGCAGCTCCAGTTGAGTGAGATGACACTCCCAGCGGGTGCCAGTGAACAGGCCCTGGTCGATGCGGCTCAAGGTGAGGTCGATGATGGCGGTCAGGTTGGCGTAGTCGCCGCGTTGAAAATTCTGGAAAGTCTCGTTCGGAAATGGGAAGGTCGCCAGCAGCGACAGCGAGCGTGTCAGGGCGGGTCCGGCGTTGGCCAGCGACTCCAGCACCGGCCCGAGTTGTCGCAATTCGTTGAATAGATTGATTTTTGTCTTGTTGACCGTGTCCACGGTCAGCGCACTGAACTTGCTGAGCTGATCGGCGGCCTCGACTAGGAGGTGCCGGTTGCCGTTGAGCACTGTCAGCGCGTCGGGAATGGTCGCCAGAGCACGGTCCAGAACGGGCTGCTGGGCAGCGAATCTGCCGACTAGACGGTTCAAGCTTTCGGTGGCCGCGATGATGTCGGCGGACTGGTCCTTGAGGTATTCAGTGAATCGATCCAACTGCCCGATCAGGCCGCGTAGATCGTGCTCGCGTCCGCGAAACGCCGTGCTCAGCGCTTCGGTGATGTCCTGTACCTGGCCCAGACCGCCGCCGTTGAGGACCAGTGACAGGGCAGCCAGTGTCTGCTCGGTACTCGGGTAGGCTCCGCCGCGGGACAGCGGGATCAGTGAACCAGCGTGCAACTTTCCTTGCGCAGCTTCACCTTTCGGGATTCCGAGTTCGATGTGGTAGGACCCGAGCAAGCTGGTGGTGCCGATCTTGACGGTGGCGTTGGCGGGTAGGTCGACGTCACCGTCCAGGCGTATGGTCACCAACGCGTGCCAACCCTGACGTTCGATCTTCGTCACGTGCCCGACCGTCACGTCGGCGATGCGTACCCGCGAGTTCGCCTGGATATTGTTCACGTCAGGCAGCTGGGCCTGGATTACGAAGGACCCGGGGCCATTGCCTTCGGTGCCCGGCAGGGGCAGCGAATTCAGCCCGCGCCAGCCACAGCCGGAGATTCCGGCCATGACGACGATCGTCGCCAGGCCCACGCACCACCTGCCTACCCGCATCAGCCGCCACCCGGTGGTAGCAATAGGCCACGCCATCCTGCCGCCGGGTCGGTGGACAGCGGGCGGCCCGGGACGGGTTGCACCCCAGGTATATTGGGTGCCGGCGGTACAAAATCAGGACGCATCCACTCTTCGCTGAAGGTGACTTCGTTGGGCCGGGCCTGGGCTCCGACTAAGAGGTTCTCCCCTAACGGCGGGAAGTTGTACTGTCGGTTCTTCATGATCGGCGCGAGGTACTGCACGCAGAGTTTGGCCGCTTGCTCACCGCCCAATCTGGATGCAGCCTGGACCGCCCCGCACAGGAAAGCCAGCGGATTAGCCATATTGACCCCAGCCAGCGCACCGGTCAGCGCCCCGTTGGCTGGTTCGAAGATGTTGTTGAAGTTCTGCAGCACCGTGGGACTGATATGCAGAGTCTGTTTGATGTCATCAAGGCTTTCGACCAGCATCGTGCTGATCGACGTCAGCCGGTCCGACGTGGTGCCGATCGCGTCGCTGTTCTCCGAAGCGAAACTCTGCACATCGGACACCACCGCGTTGAGGTCGTCGGCGGCTACGCCAACTTTGCCGGGATCGTCGGCCAGCACCGAGGTCACCGCGGCCAGGTTGTGATTCAGCTGCTCGAGCAGATCGGCGCTGTCTTTGAGCGCCGAGACCAGCGTGGACAGATTCTTCACAGTGGTGAAGATGTCGCTGCTGTGGTCCCCTAGCATCGAAACCGTTTGGGACAGTTTGATGATCGTGTCGCGGATGGTCGGCCCCTGCCCACGTAGGTTGTCGGCGGCCGTGTTGATCAGGGCGCCAAGCGTGCTGAACCCGTCCTCGGCCGGCTTCAGCAGTTCGGTGAGGCGTTGCAGCTGGGTGCGCAGGTCGTCCCACTCCACGGGGACTACAGTGCGTTCCCGCGCAATGACGGCCCCGCTGGTCATAGTTGGGCCACCGGTGTAGGGCGGTGTCAGCTGGATGGCTCGCCCGGTCACCAGCTGCGGCGACAAGATGGCCGCGGCGGCGTCGGCGGGGACCTTGTGCCTGTGGTCGAACCAGAACGAGATCTTGGACTGCAGCGGTTGCGGTTCGATCTTGAGGATCTTGCCCACCGGCACTCCGCGGATCTGTACGTCGTCGCCGGCGAACACGCCGTTGCTGTTGTCGAAGTAGGCGACGACGAACGTTCGCGCAGACTCCCCCGCGCCACGCATTGCCATAACGACACCGGCAGTGAGTACCAAGGCGAGAACGGTCGCCAACACGGAACGGGCGCGGCGCAGCTTGGTCGTCATGGCTGGCCCCCCGGCGGCTGCGCTGGTGGACCGGGCGGTGGTCCGCCGGGCGGCTGCGCCGGTGGCTCGGGTCGGTAGGGATAGCGCGAATCGCCAGGGTTGCCCGTGATTGCATTGGGCAGCGTCAACCGCGGTTCGCCGCCCTGTCCGGTACGCGGGTACGGGACCGGTAGCGGCGGAGTTCCGGGCTGCCCAGTCGGTGGGTCGGACAGCTGCGAGGGCAGCAGCGTGGCCGGGTCCAGTCCCAGATCTGAGAACGCCGAGTTAATAAACGGCTGTACAAACTGGCCGGGTAGCAGGTTGACGACGTATGCCTTGAAGAACGGTCCGGACGAGACGGATTCGCCCAGCGACATGATGTAGGAGTTGAGCAGTGGAAGGGCCTGCTTGATGCGATCTCTGCGGTTGTCGACGATCGAGAGCACCCGGTTCAGCTTGTCCAGCGCAGGCTTCATTTGCTGCCGGTTCTCGGTGATGAAGCCCTGCAGCTGCCGCGAGACCGCCGAGATGTTTCCCCAGATTTGGTCCAGGGCGGCGCTCTGGGTGCGCAGCTGCGCCAGTAGCGCGTTGGTATCGCGCACCAGGCCGACGATCTGGTCGGTGCGCTTGGCCAGCACTCCCGTCGCCCTGGCGGCCTTGTCCAGCAGGCCGCGTAATTGGGCGTCACGCTGATCGAGGGTCTGCGCTAGGCGCGCCACCCCCGTCATCGCGTTATGGAAATCGGCCGGTGTGTCGGCGAATGTCCGGGCCAGGGTGCCCAGCGACTCGGACAGCCGGTTGGTGTCGAGCCCACTGATCGTGCTGGCCAGATCGCCTAGAGCGTACGGCAATTGGTAGGGCGACGTCGTTCGCTCGATCGGGATCGGCCCGCCGAGTTGGCCTTCGCCGCGGGGCAGTACCTCGAGGAACTTGCTACCCAGCAGACCCTTGGTCTTGATCGCCACCTCCGTTCGGTCACCGAGCCGAATATTTTGGTCCACTTTGAATTTCACCAGCACGCCGGGACCGTCGAGCTCGATGCTGGACACCTTGCCGACCGGATAGCCGGATACCTCTACGGTGTTGTCGGCGCGCAGGCCGCCCGCGTCGACGAAGTAGGCGGCCACACGCTTGCCTTGATCCAGGAATGGCAACTGCTGATATTGCAAGGCTGCCAACATGATTGCGGCCACCACCGCGGTGCCGACACCGCCGACGACCAACCGGTTGCGTTCAGCGAATGACTTCATTTCGGCGCGCACCGTCCGGTGGGCTGGCCGGCCAGTTTGACATACACCGGTTGGCCGCCTTTGCCGTTGACCTTGAGCACGATGTCGCACAGGTAGAAGGCGAAGAAGTCGCCGTACATGCCCTGTCGGTACAGCGCTTGGTATTTATCGGGCAGGGTGTTGAGCAGATTGTCGAGATAGTCGTGGTCATCAGCCGCGATACCCGCCACCCGGTCCGTCTCGTGCAGCACTTTTGTAAAGGGTGCTCGGGTCCGGGTCAAAAGGTCGGCGACCGATCCGGCGGCGGCGTTGGTATAGGCCACCGCGTTGCTGATTTCGGTCTTGCGCTCGGCGAGGCCACGGACTAACTGTGCCAGCGATGTTACCGCCTGATCCAGCCGATCGCTTTGTCCGCCAAGCGAACCCAGAACCACATTGAGGTTGTCCACTACCTGTCCGATGAGCTGATCGCGGTCGGCCAAGGTGTTGGTGACGGCGGCGGTCTGTTCCAGAAACGAGGAGATGGTGGCACCCTGCCCCTGGAATGCCTGCAGCAATTGTTCGCTCAGCGCGTTGACCTGGTCGGGATTCAGGGCGCGGAACAGCGGCTTGAATCCACCAATCAGGGCGTCCAGATCCAGCGCCGGTTTGGTGCGAGACAACGGAATCGTCTGGCCGGGAGGGAGGACGGCTGATCTGTCGGTGCCCTCCTCTAACGCGAGATAGCGGTCGCCAAACAGGTTGTCGTAGCGAATGACGGCAACTGTTCCCTCGGTGAGGACGACCGAGTCGTCGGCGGTGAACTCGACCCGTACGGTGGCGTCGGGATTTACCGAGATCTTCTTGACCTTGCCGACCTCGACACCAGCGATGCGAACCAGCTTGCCCACCCGTAGATTCGACACGTTGGTGAATTCGGCGAAGTAGCTCTTGCCAGATCCGAACCGCACCTCACCGAATACCGCGAACAGCACGAACGCGGTCAGTAGACACACCGTCAGGAAGATTCCCAGGCGCAGCAAGGGGCCGCGTAGGTTCTGCTTCATCGCATCCTCCTCTTGGTCTTTGCCGGTGTCGTCATGGCGGCGGTGAAGGCGTTGGTGGCGCAGGGACTTCCGGCCACAGCGGCACCCCGCCCGGGCCGTAGAGCGGCGCCCCGTACGGTGGCCCGGTGGGGTTCGGGCCGATTGCCGGTCCTGGGATGCATTGCCGCACCGAGGGTGGTTGCGGGTCGGAACGGGTTGCCGGGAAGTAGTCCGCCCAGCAGGGATGCCCGATCCCCGGGTTGGGCCGGATATCGAGCCCGGTCCCCCAACCGGTGTCGGTGATGAGTTGGCGAACGGGGAAATTCTTGCTGGCATCCGGCAGCGACCCGCAGCCGGGCCTACCACCTGGGCCACCCTTGGCGCCGACGATCGGAAGATTGTCGGGAGTGGTGTAGGGATCGTTGCCCAGTAGCAGCGCAACGTCGAGTTGCAGGGTCCGGCTGTCGGCGCCACCCCAGGCCGCGTAGCCGCCGTTGTCGAGGTACCACTTGGTGCCCTGCAGAAAGCAGGTGTACTCCGGGCTGTACCTCAACAGCAGATCGGTGGTGGGCTCGAGGGTATTGATCGCGGCGACTAGGCTATCCCGGCTCTGCCCGAGGAGTTGGGTGCCGCTGGTCGACAATCCGATGACGTTGAGCAGTAGGGCATCCAGTTGCGCCGAATGATTCACGATGGTGGCACCGGTGGTGCTGGCAGCGTCGAGGATCGTCAAGATGTCTTGGGCGGCCGCGTGATACGTGTCGTTGAAGTTTCGCAGCGATCGCCAGTCGGCGCGCAGGGTTCCGCGGCGCGCATTGAGGGCCGCCAATACCTCGTTGAGGCTGCTGACGGCCTGTCCCATCCGCTCGCCCTGGCCGCGTACGGCGTCGGCAAGGGCGGTCAGCACCGCGTTGAGCTTGAGCGGGTCGATCATGTCGAGCAGGTCGACGACATTCTGGAAGACAGTGTTGATTTCGGCGCTGACATTCTTCGAGTGCAACACGGCACCCGCGGAAAGTCTTGCGGGACTCGGAGTCTGCGGCAACACAAGCTCCACGAACTTGGCGCCGAAAGCGGTGGTGGCGCTGATCTGCGCCTCCACATTGGCTGGGATGTAGCGAATCTGGTTGGGCTCGATCTCCAGCCGCAGGCTGGCACCACGCCGGTCGGAGCCAATCCGGCTGACCTTGCCGACCTGAACTCCGCGCATCATCACCTTGGCGCCGGCATCCATCACCAGGCCCGAGCGCTCGGATGTCAGGGTCACCGGCACATAAGACCGCAGGGCTCCGGTGAACGATGCCGCGGTCACCGCGACGACCGCTACGACGGCAGCGACCAGGATCAGCGTCCACCACGCGTCGTGAAGGCGGTGTCGAGCGGGCCCGCGACTCATCGCACTAGCTCGCCAGATGAAAGTGAGGCGACTGGCCGTAGATCGCCAACGTCATGATCACGATGGCGATCGATGCGACCACCATCGAGGCGCGCACGGCCCGGCCCACTGCCTCGCCGACTCCGGCCGGACCGCCGTGCGCGGTGTAACCGTAGTAGGTGCAAACCAGCATGATCATCAGCGCCACCACGACGACTTCGAAGGATGACCAGAGCACGTCGGTGGGCTGCAGGAAGGTGTTGAAGTAGTGGTCGTACACGCCGGAGCCCTGGCCGTAGACGGAGGTAGTGCCCAGCCGGGCGGCCAGGTACGCGGTCATCAACCCCACGCAGAACAGCGGAACCGCCACTACCACCCCAGCGAGCACGCGGGTGCTTGCCAGGTAGCTGACACTGTGGATACCGATCACCTCGAGCGCGTCGACTTCCTCATTGATCCGCATCGCGCCCAGTTGCGCGGTGGCGCCGGCACCCACGGTGGCCGCCAGTGCGACCATCACGGTTCCGGGCTGAATTTCCCTGGTATTGAAGAAGGCTGACGCGAATCCGGTCAACGCCTCTACACCGACGGAGGCGAACTGGTTGTAACCTTGCACGGCGACGATCGCGCCGGTGGTCATTGCCAGGAACCCGACGATGACAACGGTCCCACCGATCACCGCGAGAACACCTGTGCCCAAGCCCATTTGGGCGATTACTCGCAGCAGCTCGCCGCGGTAGTTACCGACGGCATCGGGGATCCCGGTCAAGGTGCTTACGTAGAACCGCATCTGTGACCCCAGCCGATTCCATCCGCCTGTGAGTGTCTTCGCTATCGTCACGACTTCCCCTCAGGACACCATGAACGGCATGCCGACGGCAGTGACGATGATGTTGATGACAAACAAGACGATGAAGGCGAAAACCACTGTTTCGTTAACCGCGCGACCCACCCCGGCCGGCCCGCCGCCCACCGACATGCCCTTATAGCAGGCGATCAGGCCAGCCATCAGTCCGAACAGCGTCGCCTTGATCATCGAGATGACCACGTCGACGCTGTGGGTCAGGGTGGTCAGGCCGGTAACCCACGCGCCGGCCGAGACATGCATCAGGAATACCGAGCAGAAGAACGCGCCGAGTAGACCGGTCGCGGTCACGACCGAACTGAGTGCCAGCGACACAGTGGTCGCGGCCAGGACTCGCGGAACTGCCAGCGTCTGAATCGGATTGATGCCCATCACCCGCAATGCGTCGAGTTCCTCACGGATGGTCCGCGCTCCCAGGTCTGCGCACATGGCGGTGGAGCCGGCGCCCGCGACGACCAGGACGGTGACAATGGGTGCGCTCTGGTCGACTGTGAAAATGGCGCAGCCGGTGCCGGAGAAGTCGGCGGCACCGATGTCGGTCAGCAGGACGTTGAACAGGAATCCCGAGATCACCGCCCACGGGATGGTCATCAATATCCCGGGCAGCGTCGAGACTCTAGCCACGAACCAGCATTGCAGCAAGTATTCGCGCCACGCGAAGGGCCGCCTAAACATTGCGACGAAGGTGTCCAATGTGGTCGCGAAGAAGTCGCCCAGTGCGAGTACCGGCTTGGCGACCGGAAGGGCCACCTGGCCGATCGCGGTCACCGTGACTCCGCGGAAATGTTCACGCCGATCCCCCGGGCGGGTCGAGTTGGACGAGTGACACCGGTGAGGGTACGCGGACCACGCCCAACATGTCCATAGGCAATACGCGAATTCGTTTCCTCAAGGCCAGTAAAGTACAAAGTTAAGTAGTTATTGCGATTGGTGATGTATCTTGCCAGTAACTGCATGTGGGGCGTTGACGACGTTTGCTTGCGCATGCTCAGCGGTTACTCCCGCGCCACTTGCAGCGCTCCGGAGGGACACAATTTGACGGCGTTGTGCGCCCGGAGTTCCTCGCCCACGGGCACTTCGGCGCCGACAAGCCGGACGATTCCGTCGGTGTCCTGGTCGAAGACCGCACCTGCGGTCATCACACACGTGCCTGCGGAGATGCAGACCTCGCGGTCGGCCTCGACCTTCATGTGTCGAATACCTCAAGCGCCGCAGCCGAATTGGCGAAGTCGCGGAAATGCAGCCAGCGACCGTCGCGCAACGTGATGATATGTGCGAACTCGGTTTCCCACTCCAGTCCGGTCTCGAGTCGACGGAAACGTTGGCTGCCCCAGGTCGCCAGGTCGTCGCCCTGTTCGATGAACTTCCACGCCTCCATGGCGATGATCTCGACAGCATTTCCCACCTTGCCGAGGAAAGTGATCGCCTCGTCGATACCTCGGTAATCACCTGCGTACGGGATCTTTTCGGTGCCGTAGTAGGTGATGCGCACCTCTGGATCGAGATGTGCAAGCACCGTGTTGAGATCTCCGGCGGGCACCGCGGCGTAAATCGCCTGTGTTGCTTCGATATTGCGGGTCATGACAGGTGCAGCGGCAGCCGGACGTAGGCGTGGGTGAGCAGGCTGGCGGTCTGTTTGGTGCCCGGGTCGTCGGTCAGCGCTATCGTCCGATAGCGATCCAACACGGCGTTGAGCACCGCGATCACCTCCAGGCGCGCCAGCGACGCGCCGAGGCAGAAGTGCAGACCGTGGCCCAGCGAGAGTTGCTGGCGAATGTTAGGCCGGTCGATGTCCAGTATCGCGGGGGCGTGGAATACCGCGGGGTCGCGGTTGGCCGCACCGAAGAACAGGGCAACCCACTCTCCTTTCCGGATCATCTTGCCGCCGACCTCGACATCGCGGGTGGCGATGCGGAACAGCCGTTGCGGTGGACCGTCGAGCCGAAGTGTCTCTTCGACAAAGAGATTCAGCAGGGTGCGGTCGGCGCGAATGCGTGCGGTCACCTCGGGCTCGCGTGCCAGCGCGTGCAGCAGATTGCCGATCAGGAAGGTGGTGGTCTCGCTGCCCGCGACGACGAGGGTGACGCAGAACCGGACAATCTCCTCAGGTGTGAGGCGCTGCCCGTCCACTTCGGCGCGCAACAGGGCTGAGATGAGATCTTCGGCGTCCTCGACGTCGTCGCCGGGCGCGCTCTCGGCCAGTCGTATTGTGTGCTCCGCCAGCCGGTTGGCGAATGTCGCGACCATCTCCTGGTTGCTGGCGATTCGTTCTTCCGGGGTGAGCGAGGAGGACAGCATGAATGCATTGGCCCAGCGGCGGAAGCGGACGTGGTCGCCGTCGGGCAGTCCCAGCAGGCGCACCATGGCCCGAGTCGGCACCTCGGCGGCGAACTCCATCACTTCGACCCGGCTTTGCCGGGACGAATTGTCGAGGTCCTCGAGTAACTGCGGCACCAGTTCGTTGAGCCAACCCTCGAGGCGCTTGACCCGGCGCGGAGAAAACGCCTGGCTCACCAGTTTTCGTTCAACCTCATGCTTGGGCGGATCGGTGTTGACCAGCATCAGGCTGGGCGCCGAGGAGGCCTCCTGCAATGGGTCTCGGGATGAGAAGGTCGCGCTGTCCCGCGCGGCTTCGTGGACCTGGTCGTACCGGAAGAGCGCCCAGGCGGTGACCGGCTCGTCGGCGCCGGGAATAGTTCCCGGCGGCCAATCTCGGTATCCCGCAACGGGAGAGGCATCACGTAGCTCGTCGTACAGCGGGTACGGGTTGGCGATGCCCTGCGGGGTGGTGAGCATTTCGAGGCGGGAAGCGGTCGTGACTGGCATGGCGACCAGCCTCTGTCAGCCGGGGAGATAAAGCGATCCCCCGATGGGGAGGACTACTGCCCCCTAAGGAGGGCAGTTTCGGCTTTTCGCCCCGGCCGTCGTGCCGAGGGTGGACAGTGGGAACGTGATCGATGTCAGCGATTTGCCAGATCCCGCATCGCTCGCCACGCTGGCCGAGGGCGACCATCCCGGTTGGGCGTCGCGACCGGTACGGGAGTCCGCCGCCGAGCTTCACTACCGGGAGGCATTCGCCGGCTGGGGAGTCGATCCCACCGATGACCCGACGGCGATGGTGGCAGAGGCGGTCGATACCAACGCGGGCATCGTGCGGGCCGCGCTGGAGGAACTCGGGGATGCCCGGGCTCTCAACGCACTCGAGGCGGTGCTGGATTTGTCATCGCTGGAGCGCGACCTCATCGAGGACGGAGCCAAACGGCGCACACTCGCGTTGTTACAGGTACAGGAGGGCCTGAGCAAGCTACGCGCTGTCGAGGATGTCGCGACTGTCGTGGACCGGGCGCCAAGAGAATTGGTGGAGTCGTGCGGGTTTGACCGGGCCGTGCTCTTCCGGGTGCACGAGGGTCGAATGGTGATGGAATCGGCATATTTCGGCGAGGACAGCGCCGGGGCCGAGAAGATGGTCGCCTTCGCCCAGGCAGTGGCCCCATTGCTGGACCACATGTTGCTGGAAACGCAGATGATCCGCCGCCATGCGCCCGCCATCGTGCGCGACGCCCGCAACGACCCGCGCGTCAACCGGCCCATCATCGATTTCTCGCTGACACACTCCTACGTGGCCGCGCCCGTGATGCCGACAGGCAAGGTAATCGGATTTCTGCATGCCGACCGCTTGTATTCGGGTCGCACGGTCGACGAGATCGACCGCGATACGGTATGGGCGTTTGCCGAGGGCTTCGGCTATGCCTACGAGCGCACGGTGCTGCTGGAGCGGATGCGTCGGCAGCACGCGGAGGTGCGCCGGGCGTTGGCATCGGCGGACGAGGCGGCACGGGCCTTACAGGACGCCGACCTCGATCTACGCAAGATCGAACCGATCGCGCGGAGCCCCGCCGCCCGGTCGCTGGCCGAGGTGCAGACCAAAGTGATGACCGTGTTGACTCGCCGCGAGGTCGAGGTGCTCCGGTTGATGGCGGCCGGGCGCACCAATCAGCAGATCGCCGATGAGTTGGTGATTTCGGCGGGTACGGTCAAGTCGCACGTCAAACGCGTGCTACGCAAGCTCAACGCGACCAACCGCGCCGAGGCGGCATCGGCCTACGTGCGTCTGGCGAGTGCGCCGGGAAGCAGTTGAGGACCGGGTCGAATCGGCGTTCCTGATCGGCCGCTACTGGCCAAGGGACGGCGGGTGATGGATTTGGCGTGCATCGTTGATCTGCACGATTGTCATCTGTGGTGGTCAACTGGACCGTCAGGCTGCGTTGATGTCTATAGCTAGTACGCGTGTCCCCATCAGAAATCGGTTGAAATCCTGTGTCATAGCTGACTATCAGCCGCATGATGTATTTTGGTAGTTCGGCACTGATGAATGTCCTGACTTGAGGAGTGGTTTCGTATGACCGATACCAAAGAAGCCGGCGCGAGCCTCGTCAGGGACTGCACCGGTTTCGCCGATTTCGCGGCGCGGAGCGGGTTGAAGCCCTAGCCTCGCCGACTCTGGCAGGATTTGTGTCGATGGATACCGCCGTCCAACCCGTGAAGCGCCGTCCCAAGGACCGCAAGCAACAAATCTTGGATCAGGCTGTCGGGATGTTTATCGACCGGGGCTTCCATTCGGTCAAGCTGGAGGATATCGCCGAGGCTGCCGGGGTCACCGCACGCGCGCTGTACCGTCACTACGACAACAAGCAGGCGTTGCTCGCCGAAGCCATCCGGACCGGGCAGAACCAGTACCAGAGCGCACGTCGTCTCACCGAGGACCAGGCCGAAGGCCGCGACGCGCGGCGGCCTCGAAAGCTGAGTGTTGACCTGCCGGACTTGATCGCCGCAGCCATCGCGTCGCGGTCCCTGACGGTGTTGTGGCAGCGCGAGGCCCGCTACCTGGGGGATGACGACCGCGCCGAGGTGCGCCGCCGAATCAACGCGATCGTGTCAGGCATGCGCGACAGCGTGCTGCTGGAGGTGCCTCGTCTGAGCCCGCAGCATTCCGAAGTGCGGGCGTGGGCCGTATCCAGCACGCTGACAAGTTTGGGTCGGCACAATCTGATGCCGCCGGCTGAAGATCTCAAAGTTCTTCTGTACCAAGCATGCATGGCTGCGGCCCGAACACCGCCGGTTGCCAATTTGGAGCCCCTGCAAACTGTCGATGGTGACGACGTGCTGTTTTCGCGGTACGAAACGCTGCTGGCAACCGGGGCCAAGCTGTTCCGGGCGCGGGGTTATCCCGCAGTCAGCACCAATGAAATCGCCAAGGGCGCCAACATCGCCGGGCCGGGTCTGTACCGCTCGTTCTCGTCCAAGCAGGCGATCCTCGACGCGCTCATCCGACGTCTTGACGAGTGGCACAGCCTGGAGGCCATTCGCGCGCTTCGCGCGAATTCTGAACCAGCGCAACGACTGAGTGGGCTGGTAAAAGGGCACGTCCGGATCAGTTTGGATGCCCCCGACCTGGTGGCCGCCAGTATCACTGAACTCTCACATGCATCCGGCGAAGTGCACGACGGCTATCTACGCAACCAAGCGGACCGTGAGGGGGTGTGGATCGGCCTCATCGCCGAGGTGGTTCCGGAAACCACCGCGGTCCAGGCTCGACTGTTGGTCGCCGCGGCGCTCAGCTTTATCGAAGATGTCGCTCGCACATGGCATCTCACGCGTTACGCCGGTATTGCTGACGAGATCGCCGCAGTTGCGATGGCCATCCTGACCAGTCGGGCGTAACGCTCTGTCTCCGTCGGCAACCTGGCAGCACACCAAACTGATCACCCGCGCCGCACGTGGGTTACCGAGACCGGCTGCGGATCGGAAGTCAATCAGTTGTCATACCAGGGGCTTAGTCGGCATAGGCGGGCCGCCTGGGTGTGTCGAAACTGAAAGCCAGGTCGCCATCAGTCGCCCGAATCAGCGGTTTGCGGCGGAGTTCTTGGGCCGCCGAGTTTGGGCTGCCGGTGCCTGGTTGGCCGCCGGCTGATCGAAGCGCTGTGTCCGTAACCAGGCACCCTGGTTGCAATATTCGGGGGCAATCTGGCACGTTAAGCGCCATCAGCCTGCAGCAGATGCTGAAATCCCGTCACGTGGGCAGGGCTGGGAAGGGCCGCATGATTCAGTTGGCATTTCGGTGGTGACACCGTCCGATCAGTTTGACTGGATCAGTGCCTATCTGAAGGCGCGCGACCTCCAGGTCATCTGGCGCGGGGCAATATTTGGCGTCACAGCGGTCCAGGCTGCCCTACCGTTGGTGTTGCTGAGCAGCCCGTTTGGGCCCGACCATGCCTTAACCCGGGCCGTGGCGGTTGCCGCATCAGCTGCCGGCGCATCGGCCGCAATCCTATGGTTGGTGTGTTGGCCGACACGGCAGCAGTCGATCGCCTTTTCGATCACGTCAAGTATGGCGATCGCGGCGCTCCTGCTGTCCATGTCGAACCCGTATTCGGGTTTGGTGGGATGTACGACGTTCGCCGCCCTCGGTGGCTTCCTCGGCTACTTCCACGCCCCACGCTATGTGGTCGCCAACTTTGCAGTGGCCACCGTGTGCACCGCGATTCTGGCGTACCGACTTCTGGTCTCCTCCGGTGACGCGGCGCTGGTCATCTCCAGTGTGATCACGGTGGCATCGCTCAACGTCGGCGTGCCCTTCGGAATTCAATACTTGGTGCACTCCCTGCGAACCGATTTGCGCACGTCCGATCGCGATTCGCTCACTGGGCTGCACAATCGGCGCTCGTTTTACGACTCGGTCTGCCAACTGATTGCGCTTGCCCAACGTCGCACAGGCATGCACCTGACCGTCGCCGTGATCGATCTCGACAACTTCAAACACCTCAACGACACTCGGGGCCACGCGGTGGGCGACGAGGCTTTGGTCGCCGTGGCGGCGGCGTTCGAGCAGGTTTGCCGTCCCACAGCCGTGATCGCGCGGGTAGGTGGGGAGGAATTTGTAATCGCCGATGCCGATACGATGTCAAACCCCACCGAGAGGGCCGAGCGGCTGCGCCTGGCGGTTGCCGCCCTGCCGTTCGGCATCACCGCGAGCATCGGCACCACCGGCGTCCCACTGGGTGGCCGCCGGGTACTGCGAGACATAGAACTCATCGACGATCTCATCCGGACTTCCGACACGGCCATGTACGAGGCCAAACGTGCCGGGGGCAACGGGGTTCGCCACCATCCGGCCCCGGAACCTCCGCTACTGACCTAGCCGACCGGATACCGTTGGAGCGGGGTCTGACTGGCTTACCAGAGTGCAGCGATGGTTCCGCCGTCGGCGATTTGCGTGGTACCGGTGATCATCGATGCATCGTTGGACAACAGGAACGCCACGATGCCGGCGATCTCCTCGGGTGCGGCCATCCGGCCCTGCAACCGGCCGATCATGGTAAGCGCACCACCTTGCCCGAGTGCTTGATCGAACATCGTCATTGCCGCCTGCTGCATCGACGTGTCTACGAACGCCGGCAACACCGCGTTGGCGCGGATGTTGGATGACCGCAATTCCGCGGCGGCGATCCGGCTCAGATGACCGACTCCGGCCTTCGACATGCCGTAGGCCCCCGTGCCGGCGACGCCGATGTGACCGGCCAGTGACGACATGTTCACGATTGCTCCGCCGCCCCGCTCGATCATCCTGGGCGCGGCGTGCTTGGTGCACAGCCATGCGCCCCGCAGGTTGATGCCGATGACCCGGTCGAAGTCCTCGACGGTGGTGTCGAACAACGAAGCCATATGCACCACCCCGGCATTGGCGACTAGCTTGTCGACGCCACCGAACGCTGCGACGCAGGCCTCGACCATGCCGATGACCTCTTCTTCGTCGCTGATATCGGCGCGATGACCGACCGCGCCGGCGCCGACCTTCCTAGCGGCGGCCTCGGCGGCGATGGCATCGATGTCCGCGCACAGCACCCGGCAGCCTTCGGCGGCGAGCCGCTTTGCGACTGCCAGTCCTATCCCGGCTCCTGCTCCGGTGACGATTGCCGCTTTACCAGCCAGGTCGGAATAGGTCATTTGTCCTCACGAATACGTTTGCGCCACTGCTCGATTAACCGGCAGCAGCCCAGGTTTGACTGCCGTGCTCCCGAATGGCGCCGAATAGCACTAATCCGAATCCTGGCATGTCGTCGGAGAGTTTTAAGGCATACACCCCGAGATTGCGCAGGATCCAAGCCACGGATTCGGCGGTAGGGTTACCGGCCGCACCGGGTGTGAATAGGCCACATGCGCGTGGCGGTCCGGACGGTCGCAGGTACACGACCACGCCGCTGCCTTGCGCCGACATCCTGGCCAACGCCGCGTTGAGTTCGCCGGCGCAGTGGCAGGCCTTGGAGCCGAACACATCTCCGGCCAGACACTCGACGTGAACATGCAACGGTACCGGTATGCCGGAACTGGCCGTTCCAATGATCAACGCCAGATGCTCACCATCGCCGTGCACATCACGGAACCCGATCACGCGGGAGTCGCCGGCCCAGATCGGCAGGGTGGTCTCGGCCAGTCGAACGACCTGTGGCTCGGTCCGTCGCCGGTACTCGACGAGTTCGGTCATGGAGACCACGGCAAGTCCATGTTCGACCGCGAACTCGACCAATTCGGCGCCACGCGCGATTCCGGTCGGGCTGCGGCGCGAGACGATCTCGCAGAGCGCCGCGGCTCGTCCCCGCTGCGCCAGTTGGGCTAGGTCGGCGGCCGCCTCAGCGGTGCCGCGTCGCTTGAGCACCCCACCCGTTTCGGCTCGCACCGGCGCCACGTGGCCGGGGCGCTGCAGATCCGTCGCGACGGTGTGCGGGGAGGCGAGGGCGGCGATGGTCCGGGCCCGATCCCCCGCCGAGATCCCGGTGCCGGTCCCGCGGACGTCGACCGACACACATTGCGGACTGTCCCCGTGACACATGGGCGGTAGGTCGAGGCGCTTGCACTCGTCGCTCGACAACGCCACTCGCACATAGCCCGCGGTGTGGCGGATAGTGAAGTGCAGCAGCTGGGGGGTGGCGGCAGCGGCCGCGAAGACCAGGGAGCCATCGCCGTCGGTGCCGTCGGTGAGGACGACGGCTTGGCCTGCGGTGATCGCAGTAACGGCACGCAGCACCCGAACATCGGTGGTTTTCATGCCTGTTCCTCCACTGCGAGCCGGCGAAAACGGCTGGCGTGAAAGACCAGCGGCACAGCTTGGGGTTCGGCTCGCAGAGAACAGATCTCGCTGAGCGGTATGCACACGGACACCAGCGCTGGGTCGAGGGAGGCCGTGCTCACGATCATCGAAGCCCAGCAAGGAATTCCAGCAGCAGCCGGTTGGTCTCCTCGGGCGCCTCCTGTTGTATCCAGTGTCCGACGTCGGCAACCAGATGCGTGCCGCGGAAGTCCAATATGACCTCCTCGGCTCGTTGCACGGACTCGGCTCCCCAGGTGGTGCCGACGTCATACTGGCCGCCGATGAACAGCGCCGGCGGGGTAAGTGGTTTGCCTTCCTGCTCGGCCAGATCATGCCAGTCGTTGTCGATATTGTGGTAGAAGCTCAGTGGGCCGCCAAAGCCGGAACGCTCGAATTCGTTTGTGTAGAAGTCGACGTCGGCATCGGTGAACCAGGTCGGCATCGTCTCGGGATAAACGAATGCGTCCTTGAGCCGGGCACCCTCGGCCATGCATAGTGGGCCGGCGCGAATGACGTCGATCGGATCCATCGCGGCCAGGTCCACCCCGGCGTCGGCGGCCGCCTTGGTCGCGGCGATCATGCCCTCACCGGAGACCGTATAGGTCAGCCCGAGCAGCCAACTGCGCACATCTTCTTCGATCTCGGCGATGATTCCGTCCTGGGCGGCGAAGTAGTCCTGGTACCAGACTCGCCCCACGCCGGCGAGTTCGAGGTGGTAGTCATTCGGCCGGTGCTCACCGAAGGGGCTTCCGGGCAAACCGATTACACCGCGTCCCGCGAACGGGACGCTGATTCCAGCCACCCCCGCACACCGCTGCGGGTGCAGCCAGGCGAAGGTCCAGGCGACAGGTGCGCCCCAGTCGTGGCCGACCACGAAGGCGCGCTCTTGCCCGTAGGCGTCGACGACGCCGAGGATGTCGCCCACCAATTCCTTTATGCGGTAAGCGGAATTGAGATGATACTTCGACGAACGCCCGTAGCCACGCTGGTCGATGGCCACCACCCGGTAGCCTGCCGCGGCCAGCGCAGGAATCTGGTGACGCCAGGAGTACCAGGACTCGGGAAAGCCGTGGATGAGGACGATCAGCGGGCCCTCGCCGTCTTCCACCGCGTGGATGCGCGTACCTCGGCAGTTCAGCATGCGATGTAGCTGCGACATTTGTGCCTCTCGCCTAGTTGCCGTCACCGGCGACCGCGCCGACCAGGTGATTCAGCGGTTGGTCTGGTATCGAACGATTCTCGTAATTGCGGACGATCAACGTCTTCTCACCCGAAAGTCGGGTTCGCGCCCACTTGGCTATCACACGACTCGCGATTCCCGGCTTCATCAGCGCCAGTGGCGGTTTGACGAGGTGCACCACGGCCAGGAACTGGCGATAGGCGTCCAGGTCGTCGTGCACCAACTCCAGCAGGCGGTCCATGTACCAGGTGAGGACGCGGAAGTAGACCGGGCGCTTCTTGTCCACATCCTGCATCCAGTCGAAGCGCAGGTTCTGCTCGCGGATCACAAACCACGCCGTATCGGCCATCTTCGCGATCCTGCGATAGTAGCGACGCGGCAGATCCCGATGTTCGGGACCGTACCTGGCCAGCAGCAGCTGCATCTCTCGAACCTCTTTGAGTGCCAGGCTCATTCCGAGGCCGGATACGGGGTCTGCGCTGGTATAGGCGTCGCCGACGGCCACTAGCGCACGCGGTAGATTGCGCTTGTTCTCATAGTGCAGACGCAGCATATTGGGGTAGCGAAAGTTATAGATCGGCGAGGCCGGTTCCAGACCGTCGATGTTCTCCCCCACCACCGCCGAGGGCATCAGGTCTGCGAACTCGCGAAACTCCTTGGCGGTGCGTGGCGGTGAGTAGCAGTTGTAGGCCACCAGCGAGGTGGACAATATGGTGCGAGAGCTGTCGATATAGTACTGCGCCGCATAGGTGTCCTCGAACGGCCGGTAGGCGTAACAGATCACCATCACCTTGTCCTGCCATTGCCGTTCCGGTGGAACCCGGTGCTGCATGGTCGAATAGAAACAATTGATGATGTCTTGTTCGACTTCGGGAGCCCCGATACCGACGCGCTCCAAGAATTCTGGGATGCGGGTGTTCTTCCCGGAAGCGTCCACGACGAATTCGGCTGGGATCACCGCAAACCCATCGTCCCCGCCGACCACTACGCCGGTGACCGCGTTGTTCACCCGGTCGTATATAAGGTCGGTAACCTCGGACTCGTAGCGGAATTCGACGCGCGGTTCGTCGTCCAGCCGGCGCCGCACACACCATTCCAGTAGCGGTCTTCCTGCGCAGACGATCTCAATGTCGCTGGTTCCGGGCTTCTTCCAGGTGCCGCCCAGCCGGATCCGGTATTGCTCGGCCATGTCGACCTTAAACGCACCTTCGCGCACCATATCGTCGACGATGCCGGGAAAGAACCGCTCCAGCTCGATCTGTCCAGCGGTCAACAAGTGATGGAGGTGCCAGCCTTGGGCCGCACCCGGCCGGCCCTCGCGGCGGCGATGCGGATCGTCCTTCTCCAGCACAATGACGTGTTCGAAAGTCTCACTGCACACCTTCGCCGCGGCGATGCCGGCGATGCTGCCGCCGATCACCACCGCGGTACCGCGGCCGCAACGGCGTATCTCGCCGAGATCGAGCTGGGTGCAGTCAATGTGTATCGGGGTGCGCCGCCGCGCCGCCCCGCTGGCCACGAACTTCTCGTAGTAGAGGCCAACTCGATGGAAGCCGTTGTTCTCCAACCAAGTTCGGGTTGCTTCGACCATCGCGGCGGGGCCGCATAGGTAGACGTCCGCATCGCCGCCGGCCAACATCCGCTCGTCCAGCAGGTCGGTGACGAGTCCGGTTCGCCCCTCCCAGTCGTCGTCGGGATCCGCGACGATTACTTGCAGTTCGAGTCCGGGGATTTGGCGGCGCAGCGCGCTTAGTTCGTCGAGCTTGCACACGTCCTGTGCACCAGTGACCCCATAGAGGAGGTAAACCGGCTGGGTGAGGTCGGCATTCAAGCTCGATGCCATGGCCAGGATCGCCGATAGGCCGGTGCCGCCGGCGACCAGTATTACCGGCCGCACCACCGGACGCAGATAGAAGTTGCCCTTGCTGCATCGCATGGCGATCCGATCGCCCGGTTTGGCGCGGTCACGCAGATAGTTTGACATCACCCCGTCGGGCAGCAGACGGATAATGAACTCCACCTCGGTGCGGCCGTCAGCAGGATCGGCGTAGGAGTAGTTGCGCCAGGTGTCGGTGCCAGGGACCTGTAGCTGCGCGAACTGGCCCTCCCGATAACGCAATCCAGCACCCAAAGCCGAGATCTCTACCCGCAGGATGGCGGTGGTGGGTGACACCCGGTCGACTCCAGTCACCACCCCGTCGCCACTGACCAGCATCGCGGCGTTGTCGTCGGCCGGGTACTGCAGCTCGATCTGGCAGTCCGAGGTCGCAAATGTCTGGCAGGTCAGAATCTTTCGCGCCGCGCGCTCGACATCGGAGAGCCCCTCGGTGCGTCCCATGTCGTAGCGACCGGAGGCACACGTGGCCACGCAAGTACCACAGATGCCGCTTTGGCATTCGTTGACAATGGCCACACCGTGTTCTTCGGCAGCATCCAGGATTGACTGGTCCGACCGGACCGGCATGGTTTTTTGTGTGCCGTCCGAATAGCTGACGGTGACCTGACGAACCGACATCTCGGCGCCCCTTTCCAGACGACGGCTACACGACCAGGGCTACCGGCTTCTTGGCGATTCGGGCGTTGAGCGCGGGCATCACTTCCTCGGCAAGCAACCGCAACGACTCCTTCCATGGCCCGGGGTGCTCCCGGTAGTCGAACCCGAGCACCAGCAGGTGACCGAAGCCGCCCACCTGGTCATAGGTCGCCTCGAGCTTGTCCACGACCGTTTCCACCGAGCCGACCACGAAGGTGTTCTCGGCGAGGTACTCCGCCGTGACGTCGTCGTCGGGCACCGAGGGGTTGTGCTTGTAGAACTTGGTCATGCCAAACATTCGGAACGTCGGCAGCACATACTCCCGCATAGCACGGCCCATAGCGCCGTCAACCGCATAGCGGAATGCCTGCTCATCGGTTTCAGCTACCAACACCTCGCGTACCAATCGCCAGTCGCGTCGATCGGGCCTTCGCCCACTACGTTCTGCCCCTTCCAAGACCGCATCCCAGTGGGTGGCGACGTATTCGGCGTTGAGATCTAAACTCATTGGCAGATAACCACGTTCGCCGGCCAGTTTGAGTGTTTCGGATCCTGCGCTGAACCCTGTGACACCAATCGGCGGGTGCGGTTCCTGGAACGGCTTGATGTGACGCTTCATCAATCCTTCGAACATTGGTGCAATTCCGTTGGCGTTCCAGTACTTTCCGCGATGCTCCCAAGGTGCATCTTCAGTCCAGATGCGCAGCATGATTTCAAGTGCTTCACGCGTCATGTCGCGGTGGGGTGCTCGCCGTTTTTACCATCGACGTCGTAGAGCGCCCAGTCGCCCGGGATGCCGCTGGCGCCGACGCCGAGCATGAACCGGCCTTGCGCGAGGTGATCGAAATAGGCTACGCGATGGGCCAATTCGACTGGGTGGTGGTAGGGCAAGAGATGCGCGCCGGGTGCGAGCTTGATGTGCTTGGTACGCAACAACGCTTGGGCCAGCAACAGATCGGGAGCGCAGATAGGCTCCCAGGGCACGGTGAAGTGCTCGCCGACCCAGGCTTCCACGTACCCCAGTTGGTCGGCTAACTCGATGATGTCGAGGTCCCACTGGGTCGCGTCGTACAAGGAGCGCTCCGGTGGATGGGCCGGCATGAGGAATATTCCGATCTCCATCGTTAACCCTTCTTGGTTGGGCCAGGGCCGGTGAACCGGCACGCTGATGCGGCGTCAGTAGGTATACCACAGTACTATCAAGATACTTCTCGAGTTACAAGTACCATTTCAACTCGTACTTTGATGCGAACATATCTTGCGAAATAGCGTATCGCCTATGGACATATTTGTAGATCGCCGGGTAGCCTCGCACGGGTCACCCGTTCCTGGGCAGCAAGGAGCCATCATGAGTGCCATCGGGGCCGGTTCGGCCGGACGCGTGTCCAACGGCCAGCGTTCGGAGAAAGCGTTCTCGTTCCTCAAATACGAGACGATCGCCGAGGGCCTGATCGCGGTAATCACCCTTGAGCGCCCTAGTCAACGCAATGCCCAGACGCGTGGGCTACTCGTGGAGTTGGGGATAGCGTTCGATTTCGCGGAGGCCGACGACACGGTGCGGGTGGTCATCCTGCGCGGCTCGGGACCGACCTTCTCGGCGGGGCACGACCTGGGCTCGGCGGACGACGTCCGCGAACGCACGCCAGGGCCCGGCCAGCACCCGACCTACCAGTGCAACGGCGGCAGCTACGGCGGAGTGGAATCCCGCAACCGACAGGAATGGCACTACTACTTCGAGAACACCAGGCGGTGGCGCAATCTGCGCAAGATCACCATCGCGCAGGTGCACGGAAATGTCCTGTCAGCGGGGCTGATGCTCGCGTGGTGCTGCGACTTGATCGTGGCGGGCGAGACCACCGTCTTCGCGGACGTGGTGGGCACCCGCCTGGGCATGTGCGGCGTCGAGTACTTCGGCCATCCGTGGGAGTTCGGTCCGCGTAAGGCCAAGGAGCTGCTGTTGACCGGCGACTCGATCGGCGCCGACGAAGCCCACGCACTGGGAATGGTCAGCAAGGTCTTTCCGGATGGCGAACTTGCGGACAGCACAGTCGAGTTCGCGTGCCGGATCGCCAAGATGCCGACGATGGCGGCCTTGCTGATCAAGGAGTCGGTTAACCAGACCGTCGATGCAATGGGGTTCTCGACAGCACTCGACGGGTGCTTCAAGATCCATCAGCTCAATCATGCGCATTGGTCCGAGGTGACCGGTGGAAAGTTGTCCTATGGGACAGTCGAGTACGGCCTCGACGACTGGCGGGACGCGCCCGCGATCCTGCCCGCGCTCAAGCAACGCCCCTGAGGCCGGTGTCGAGCGTGGATATTACTTACCCGTTTGAAGCGGAAGCGTTTCGTGACCGGACCCGGGCCTTCCTGGCCGAACACCTGCCGGCTGACTGGTCGGGACCCGGGGCACTCACGCCTAGACACCGGGACGCGTTCGCGCGAAGGTGGCGACGGGCGTTGACCCAGAACGGCCTGGTAGCCGTGTGCTGGCCGAAAGAGTATGGCGGCGGCGGACTATCACCCGTCGAGCAGTTGGTGCTCGCCGAGGAGTTCGCCCGCGCCGGTGCGCCGGAGCGCTCGGAGAACGATCTCTTCGGAATCGAGCTGCTGGGCAACACCGTCATCGCGCTGGGCACAGCGGAGCAGAAGCGGCACTTGCTGCCGCGCATTCTGTCCGGCGAGGACCGCTGGTGCCAGGGATTCTCCGAACCCGAGGCCGGTTCCGATCTGGCGTCCGTGCGAACCAGGGCGGTGCTCGAGGCGGGCGAATGGGTGATCAACGGACAGAAGGTCTGGACGTCGGCTGGGTCGACCGCGAACTGGATCTTCCTGCTGGCGCGCACCGACCCCGACGCACCGAAGCATCGGGCGCTGTCGATGCTGCTGGTGCCGATGAACCAACCCGGCGTGGTGGTCCGGCCGATCGTCAACGCGGCCGGCCATTCCTCGTTCAACGAGGTTTTTCTGACCGAGGCCCGGGCCGTGGCCGGCAACGTGCTGGGTGGTGTTGGATGCGGGTGGCGAACGGCCATGACCCTGCTGGGTTTCGAACGCGGATTTCAGATCACCACGGCCGCCATCGAATTCGGGCGCGACCTACGGCGGCTATGCGAACTTGCCGATCAACACGCACTGAACAGCGAACCGCGAATCCGAAACGAGTTGGCGTGGTGCTATTCCCGCGTCCAAATCATGCGATACCGCGGCTACCGTGCCCTGACGTCGGCACTACATGGAGCGTCGCCCGGCGCGGATGCCGCCATCAGCAAGGTCATCTGGAGTGAATACTTCCGCCGTTACACCGATCTGGCAGTCGAGATCCTCGGACTCGAACTCCTGAGTCCGTCTGGGCCGGGCAACGGCGGCGCGCGGGTGGTCCCCGAGGCGGGCACACCTAATTCGCCTTCGTGCTGGATGGACGAATTGCTCTATTCCCGTGCGGCAACGATCTACGCGGGCAGCTCACAGATCCAGCGCAATGTGATCGGCGAGCAACTGCTGGGTCTGCCCCGTGAGCCCCGACCCGAGGCGGCGCACTGAGATGGATTTTCGGTATAGCACCGAACAAGACGATTTCCGCGCATCGCTGCGCGGTCTACTGCGCGAGGACACCCCGCAGCCCGCTGACTGGGCCAACGGTCACGACCCCAAGCTCTGGAAGCGGCTGAGCACCGAGATGGAACTGCCCGGCTTGCACGTCCCGGCGGAGTTTGGCGGTGCGGGCGCAACGCTCGTCGAGACCGCGATAGCGTTCGATGAGCTTGGACGATCACTGGCACCAGTTCCGTTCGCCACCCACATCTTTGCGATAGCTGCGGTCCTGCGCGCGGGAGACTCCGAACAGCGCAAAGACCTCCTCGCCGGCCTGCTCGGCGGCGAACTGATCGCAGCGTTCGCCGCCTGCGGTCCCAACGCAGCGACGAGCGCAACCGTACGAGCTGACCACAGCGGTCGCCACAGTGTGCTGACCGGTGAGTGCGCACCCGTACTACACGGCCACGTCGCCAACGTGTTCGTAGTGCCGGCGGCCGACCGAGGGACAGTGCGTTTGTACGTAGTAGCAGCTGACGCCTCGGGTATCGTCGCGGAGCGGCTGCCGTCGTTCGACACCACCCGGCCCGTGGCGAGGTTGCGGTTGAACAGGGTCCGGGCGGAACTCTTGGCCGCGAGCAGCATCACTGGCCTCGAGCGGGTACTGGACACTGCTCGGGTGCTATTGGCCGCCGAGATGCTCGGCGGTGCCGAGGCCTGCCTTGAGCGCACCGTCGAATACGCCTGCAGCCGAAGGCAATTCGGTCGTGCCATCGGCTCGTTTCAGGCGATCAAGCACCTCTGCGCAGACATGATGATCGAGGTTGACGCTACCCGTGCGGCGGTGATGTTCGCGGCGATGAGTGCCGCCGACGACGACGATTTGAGCGTCGCCGCACCCTTGGCGAAAGCCCAGGCGGCGGAGACCTTCGTCCGGTGCGTCGAATCCGCGATCCAGATTCACGGCGGGATCGCCTTCACCTGGGAGCACAACCTGCACCGCTATTTTCGCCGGGCAAAGACCAGCGAGGCCTTGTTTGGCAGTACCGCGGCGAACCGGGCACTACTTGCCGACCGGGCAGGCTTATAGCTGACAGGCTGTCAGGAAACGACCGCGAAGTGTTGGTATTCCGCTTCTGACGCGTACCGGATTATCAGTGTCTTTGCGGTGTTCGGGGCAGCGAGAAATTTTGGGTGCCTTGCATCGAAAAGTTTTGAAGAGTTGACACAAGGGCGCCAAAGTGCCGAACAATTTTAGTAGTGTCAACCGGGTCGACAAAGCGCATCTGGCTCAAATGGCAGATGAGAAGCACTGCATAACAACGTATTTCAGCGGGGGTCAGGCGCTCCTCCCCTTGAGCGCCATGAAATTAAATCGCTGGATAGCCTTCTCGAAAAGGAGATATTCCCCAATCGGCTACCACACCGATAGCATTTCGGCATCAAGGCCAATGCAAGGAGCGCATGATGACGGATAGACACAGAATCCTGGCGGTCCGCGTGGCACTGGCGGCGCTGATTACGGCGATGGGAGCGATGATGCTGGCAGGCTGCCCGGTCGATGCCGGGCAGCCCCTCCAGCCGCGCGCCACCGACGTGGTGGTCCGCTGAAAGCCCAACTTGTGACGGGGCCCGAACGGTGGACCGAGGTTTATCCGGCCAGCGCGGCCAATGCCGCGTCGTAATCCGGCTCCTGGGCAATCTCGGGCACCAGCTCGGTGTAGGCGACCTTGCCGTCCGCACCGATCACCACGACGGCCCGCGCCAGCAATCCGGCCATCGGCCCGTCGACCAGCGTGACGCCATAGTCCTCGCCGAAACTGTCGCGAAACGCCGATGCTACCGCCACATTCTCCAAGCCCTCGGCGCCGCAGAACCGCATCTGGGCGAACGGCAGATCCTTGGAGACGCATACCACCGATGCACCGCTCGCGCCGGCTCGCTCGTTGAACTTGCGCACACTGGACGCGCATACGGGGGTATCTATGGACGGAAAGATGTTCAGCAACACCGGCTTACCCGTGAACTGCTCGTTGCTGAGCGGGCTCAGATCGCCGCCCGTCAAGGTGAAGGCGGGGGCTGGGGACCCGACCGCGGGAAGCTCGCCGACTGTGTTGATCGCATTTCCACGCAAGGTTATCTGTGCCATGTACACAGTCTGCCAACGCCCGAATCGCGGTCGTCGACCAGGTCCGCTAAACCGGATCCAAGCTGCGTTTGTCCTAATTTGTGGGATACCTGGCGTAGACGACATGTTGCGGCGGGCAGAGACTGTCCAAATGGCACGCAAAGTAGTGATCGCCGGCTTCCCCGGCGTGCAGGGGCTCGACCTGGTGGGCCCCTACGAAGTCTTCACCGGAGCGTCGCTGCTGACCGAGGGCAATTATGAGGTGGTGGTGGCATCGCGCGATGCGCAACCCATCACCACCCCGGGAGGTCTGGGCTTCGTCGCCACCTCGCTGCCCGACCCTAGTGACGGGATCGACACCGTCGTCCTGCCCGGCGGCGCCGGTGTGAACGAGGCGCGAACCGACACGCAGTTCTTGAATTGGATCAGGACGATCGCACCCTCCGCGCGCCGCGTGGTCAGCGTCTGCACGGGTGCATTTCTGGCCGCCGAAGCGGGGTTGCTCGAGGGCCTTCGCGTAACCACCCACTGGGCCTTCGCAGAACGGTTGGCCAGCGAATTCCCGGACATCGAGGTCGACCCGGACCCGATCTTCATCCGCAGCAGCGAACAAGTGTGGACGGCCGCCGGCGTCACCGCCGGTATCGACCTCGCCCTCGCACTGGTCGAGGACGACCACGGCACCGAGGTGGCCCAGACGGTGGCCCGCTGGCTGGTGCTCTACCTGCGCCGGCCCGGCGGTCAAACGCAGTTCGCCGCGCCGGTATGGATGCCCCGCGCCAAGCGAACCCCGATTCGCCACGTGCAGGAAGCCATCGAGTCCGAGCCCGGCGGGGCACACAGCATCGAGGATCTGGCGCGACGCGCGGCGATGAGCCCGCGGCATTTCACCCGGGTATTCACCGAGGAGGTGGGCGAGGCGCCCGGCCAGTACGTGGAACGGATCCGCACCGAGGCCGCGCGCCGTCAGCTGGAAGAGACTGACGACACCGTCGTCGCCATCGCGTCGCGCTGCGGCTTCGGCACTGCGGAAACCATGCGGCGCAACTTCATTCGTCGGGTCGGCATCCCGCCGGACCAGTACCGCAACGTCTTCGCCTAGACAGGCTAGAGAGGATAGTGATGACGCAAATCGCGTTTGTGGCCTACCCGGGCTTCACCGCCCTGGACATGATTGGCCCCTACGAAGTCCTGCGGCAGCTGCCGGACGCCGATGTGCGGTTCGTCTGGCACGAATCCGGGCCGATCACCGCGGACTCCGGTGTGCTGGTGCTCGGCGCGACACATTCGTTGGCCGAAACACCCGCTCCCGACGTGATTCTGGTGCCCGGGGGGCCGGCCACGCCGGTCCACGCCCGCGACGAGAAGCTGCTCGACTGGCTGCGTCAGGCGCACCGGACCGCCAGCTGGACGACGTCGGTGTGCTCGGGATCGGTGATTTTGGCCGCGGCCGGTCTGCTACAGGACAAACGTGCCACGTCGCACTGGATCTGTCTGCAAGCGCTGAAGATGTTCGGCGCCACGCCCGTCGGCGATGAGCGAATTGTGCGCGAAGGCAGCGTTATTACCAGCGCCGGGGTATCCGCGGGCCTCGACCTGGCAATTTGGCTGGCCGGTCAGATCGGCGGTGAAGGCCGGGCGAAGGCGATCCAGTTGGCCATCGAGTACGACCCGCAGCCGCCGTTCGACTCTGGGCACATGTCCAAGGCCTCGCCCGCCACCAAAGCTGCTGCCACTGCATTGCTGTCGAAGGACAGCGTCACGCCGGCAACCCTGAAGTCCGTCACGCTACTGGCCTGGGAGCGGGCCCTGGCGGCGGCCCGCCCGGCCCGACGCAAGCGCCAACTGGCCTAGTCGCCGAACGTGGAGCCGATGCGCGAAAAGCGTTAAGAGCAAGTACATATCCCCCTCGGCATCACGGCGCAGTGTCGCGCTGGTGATCGCCACGGGGCTGCGGGACGGTATCCGTGGCGAGCTTGCCGCCCGCGCGCAGCCAGGCACCCACCACTCGCGGCGCGTCGCGATTCGGGTTGTAAATGTCTTCCTCGGACGAGAACAGGCCGTCGCCGGCGTAGACCAGCCGGGTCCAGTTCGGGAACCAGAATGGCTCGCCGTCCGGATCGGTGGGATGGTCGAGCAAGTTCCTGATCATGACGACGACAGCGTCGTTGTCCTCGTCGTAGGCCGTCCAGTCCGAAGGAAACCGCATGTGTGGAAACGGTGCCATGACATCGACGATCCACTCCCGCACCGCCTCGCGGCCGTGGAAAACACCATAGTGGTGTTCGGTGTAGACGACGTCTTCGGTGAACAGGTCAGCGAACGGGCGCCAGTCGCCGGAGGCGGAGCACCCCTCGACAACGGTGGTGTAGTGCTTAACGGCTTCTTCGATCTCAGCTTTGGAGAACTTGCCCATAAACGGACACACTAGAACCTATGAGCGTCATGGAGCTGTTCGACCTGCGCGGCAAGCGGGCCCTAGTGACTGGGGCGTCCAGCGGTATCGGTAGGAGTGTTGCCCTGGCTTATGTCGAAGCCGGAGCCGAATTAGCCATTGCCGCAAGGAACTTGGATACTTTGGAGGTGTTGGCTGAGGAGATTGCCGCGGCAGGTGGCAGGGCCGTCCCGATTGCCTGCGACGTCACCCGGCAGGACCAGGTGACCGCTATGGTCGCCCGGGCGACCGAGCAGTTGGGCGGCATCGATATCGCGGTCTGCAACGCCGGCATCGTCTCGGTCACCCCGCTGCTGGATATGCCGCTCGAGGAGTTCGAGCGCGTCCAGAACACCAATGTCATCGGCGTCTTCCTCACCGCGCAGGCAGCGGCCAAGGCGATGGTCGGGCAGGGGCGGGGTGGGTCGATCATCACCACCGCATCGATGTCGGGTCGCATAGTCAACATTCCGCAGCAGGTGGGCCACTACTGCACGTCCAAGGCGGCCGTGATTCACCTGACCAAGGCCATGGCGGTGGAGTTCGCGCCGCACGGCATCCGGGTCAACAGCATCAGCCCGGGCTACATTATGACCGAGCTAGTCGAACCGCTCGCACAGTATCACCGGCTGTGGGAGCCCAAAATCCCGCTGGGACGCATCGGCCGGTCCGAAGAACTCACCGGCCTCTATTTGTATCTGGCCAGCGCGGCATCCAGTTACATGACCGGCTCCGACTTGGTGATCGACGGTGGTTACTGCCTGCCGTGAGTTCGACCGCGCGACATTAGTGAATAAGGCAGGGTCTGCCGAAGTAGGTTCGTACGCCAGGCGAATAGAGTGCGCGCAGCCGGTTACCGCAGCGGTGCACGCCGGCCGCCTCCACCAGTTCGTCGTGCAGTTCGTGGACCTCCGCCACCTGCAGCGGCCATTGCACATGTTCGTTGGGAATCCACCAGGTTTGGCCCGCCTTGCGGGTATGTGCGCCCCAGCGCGCGGTCAGCCACACCTCCAAGGGGGTAGGCGTGACCACGTCGCCGACGGTGACCGTCATCAGAGTGCGCAGCCCGCGCCGAGGCCAGCGGCGAATGCTGTGATATGTAATCTCGTTGCTGGACTTGGACATTCGCATTTTCGCCCAGGTGTACGGGACGCCGAGGCCGATCCTGGTAACGGGTACCACCGCTAGCCGAGCGGTTTCCAGCGACCGGAACAGTACGCCGTGGTGCCCGGCGGCGTCGACCGAGTACAGTCGCACGTTCGTCTCCAGGAACCGCCCGAAATACGGAAGCGGCACTGCGGAGCCGACTTTGGTGTAGGACATCGCGAACGGGATCAGACCGACATAGGTCATCCCGTCGGCGAACACGTCGGGGCGGGTGCCCGACGGGTACATATGAGCGATGCTCTCCGGGTGCACCGGCCAGTGCACGAAGGTCAGGTCGGCCCAGTGCTGATCGAAGGTGACCGGGCGCGGGAGCGCCGGCGGTGTAACGGGATAGCCCGATAACTCCGCAGCGTCGCCGGGATCTGCTGCGGCGGGATTGTGATTATCAGTGCACACCCAGGGTGCCGTCCAGGTATGTGGCGCGGCAGGCGACCCGAGCGAGCTTGCCGCTGGTGGTGCGTGGGATGGCGCCGGCCGGCAAGAAACGCACGTCGGCAACCGAAACCCTGTGTCTGGCAAGCACTGCCGCACGGATGGCGTTCTTGGCCGGCTCTGGGTCGCTGCGACTGGTGCCGGTGGCGCGCTCAGCGATCACCACCAAACCGTCCGGCGACGCGAAAGCGGTGACATATCCGCGGCGCACCATCGGCGAGGCCTCGGCGACGGTAGCCTCTATGTCTTGCGGATAGTGGTTTCGTCCGTCGATGGTCACCAGGTCGGCGATCCGGCCGGTGATGTACAGCTCGCCGTCGAGGTACACGGCCAGGTCGCCGGTACGCAGCCAGTCGCCGTCGAGGTCGGCGCCGACCGCGTGACTGCCGGCATCGCGCGTTACCCCCAACTTGGCGCCAAACGTCAGCTTCGTTTCCTCGGGCCGCCCCCAATATCCGCGCCCAACGTTGTTGCCCTGCAACCACACTTCACCGACCCGGCCGTCCGGCAGCTCGGTTCCGGTGTCAGGGTCCACCACCACGGCCCACAGGCTGCGAGCCACCTGGCCGCACGACACCTGCACTACGGCGGTGGGGTCCTCAGCGCTCACCCGCACTGCGTATCCAGCACCCAGCCGCTCGCGGTCCAAGTGGATGACCGATGTCTCGGCGGCGTGGTCGATGGTGGCGATCATCAGGGTCGCCTCGGCGATGCCATAGGACGGCTTGAACGCGGTACGCGGTAATCCGAAGGGCGCGAACGCATTATTGAATGACGTCACCGCATCGATGCTGACCGGCTCGGAACCGATGATCAGGATGACATTGCCGAGGTCGACGTCGTCGCCGGATGCCGGCAGGCCGCGCTGGGCCGCCCACTCGTAGGCGAAGTTCGGCGCGGCGGTGACCACTCGCCCGGTCCGCGAACCCTCCGACAGGGCTTGTATCCAGCGCAGCGGTCGGCGCACGAATGCCGTCGGCGACATCAATGTGGTATGACCGCCGTACACCGTCGGGAAGCCGATCATCGACAACCCCATGTCGTGATACAGCGGCAACCAGCTGACTCCGTGGGTGTTCCGGTTCAACAGGTCGATCGACAGGATCATCTGGACCAGGTTGGTGGCGACTGCGCGGTGGGTGATCTCCACGCCGATCGGCGGTCGCGTGGCACCCGAGGTGTACTGCAGATACGAGACTGCGTCCATGTCCAGGTGGGTAGCGGAGAACCGGTCGGCGGCCGCGTCGGGAATCTCGTCGATGACCAGGACGTGCGGCTGGTTCAGCCGCGGAAGTGTGCCCAGAAAGTCTTCGATGGCGCGTTTGGCCGCGGTCGTGGTCAGGACCACCGCTGGTTGCGAATCGCGCAGCGCCGTTTCGAGGCGCTCGGCATGTCCAGGCAGTTCAGGGGCGAACAGTGGCACCGCAATCGTGCCCGCCTTGATCGCCGCGTAGTAGCCGACCACCCAGTCGATGCTCTGCGGTGCCAGGACCGCAACCCGCTCCCCCGGGCCAGCGAGTTGCTGAACACGTGCGCCGACGGCACGCAGCCGGACTCCGAACTGGGCCCACGTAACTTCCTTGGCGCGGCCCTCCCCCGCCCCACTGTGGTCCAGGAAACGATAGGCGACTGTGTCGCCTACGCATCTGATGTTGCGGTCGATCAACGAGATCAAGGTGGTATCCGGCGGCAATACGATGTTTCCGTCGACGCCGAGGCAATCCTCGATTTGCAGCAGGCCGTCGCGCACCGCAGGTCTCGACCCGGCACCGCCATTCATACGCGCAGTCTATAAACCGGTGCCTGCCGAACCGGATAAGCAACGGTGTGGTCCCCGACACCGTCAAGGGTCGGGGGCTAAAACGACGACTATTCGCCGGCCGCGGGCTCGTGGTGATCCGGGTCGTGGTAGGCCGAACCGAAATGCGGCACCTGCACGGGGCCGTCCCTGCGCGCAGCCGAGACGGCGCTGGTGAGCAACGGGGCCAGGCCGGCGAAGGATCCGACGTCGAACAACAGCAACGTCAATAGGCGGTTGTGCACATAACCGAACGCACTGCCAGTCTCCGGGTCCGCCCACCCGACCGTGCCGCCCAGTCCGATGTGACCGTAACCCTCCAAAAAGCCCGGTACGGGCGAAGATTGGTAGCCCTGGTGATAGGTGAAAGGAAGACCCAGGTTCAGATCCGGCCAGAACTCGGACTTTCCCTTCATTCCGGCTACCGCCTCCGAGGACAGCAGCCGGGTGTCGTCGATGACGCCGTCGTTGGCCAGCACCGCGTAGGTCTTGGCCAGCGCGCGGGCCGTCACCACGCCGTTGACTGCCGGCAGTTCGCCGTCCAGGAACGGCATGTCGTCCTGCAGCATCGACATGATGCCGGGGAAGTAGATCGAGCCGAGCAGCCCGGAAAACGACAGCCCAGCCACCTTCGGAGCGATGAAGTCCAGCAGCGGTGTCGGAATCTTGGCTTGTGGCAGTAAGGTCTGCGCCGCCGTCGTCGGACAGCCGCCCGGCGGGCGGCCGAGATGGAGACCGTCGGTGTTTAGCGGTCTGGCCAGCTCTTCGCGGAACAGCTCGCGCATCCCTTTGCCGGTCACCGCGCGGGCGAGGCCCGACAGCAACCACCCGTAGGTGATCGCGTGGTAGGCCATTTTGCCGTGGGCGCGGCCCGCCGTCGCCGCGGCGAGTCGCTTCTCCATCAGCAGGTGATCCATGATGGTGTCCTTGTCGACACCTTTGAGATGCGACAGGCCGGCGCGGTGCCGCAACATATCGCTGACCGTGATCTCGGACTTGCCGTTCACGCCGAACTCCGGCCAGTAGTCGGCGACCGGTGCGTCGTAGGACAGCAGGCCGCGGTCGACGAGAAGGTGAATGATAGTGGCCGCCAAGCCTTTTGTGGCCGAGAACACCATGGCCCCGGTGTCGGCGGTCCACGGCACCTCGCCCTTGCGGTCGGCATATCCCGTCCACACGTCGACCACTTGACGGCCCTCGACGTAAACGGACAGCGCCCCGCCGCCGAACTTGCGTCCCGGATACAGCCCGGCGAACGCGCGGATGACGTTCAGGAAATGCGGATCGCATGCACCTTGAACGCCAGAAGGTAAGCCGTTGTCGGTGGTGAGAAGAGACGATTGCGCCATAACGTGAATGATTACAGCCACCACCGTGCTCATCGCACCGGAATGACGATTTTCCGATGCGATCGCCGGCGACGGCGCCAAAAATCGTTTGCGGGTACTCAGCGGGGCTGTTAGGAATACAGCCATGGACAGGAGCAGCGGCATCTCAGCGTGAGCTTCGGCTCGCACCGGTTTCTCGCATCACTTCGTCCTCGAAGGGCTCGCCCATGTCTGACGCCCGCGTCGTCTGTTCCAACCTGTCGTTCTCCTGGCCCGACGGCACCCGAGTGCTTGAGCACATGTCGTTCACTTTCGACACCGGCCGCACCGGCCTTGTCGCACCCAACGGTGCGGGCAAGACCACGCTGCTGGAACTGATCGCCGGGCGCCTGCTACCCGATCAAGGAGTCGTGTCGGTGCATGGAGTGCTCGGTTATCTACCGCAGCGCCTGCCGTTCGCCGCGGAGCCTTCCTCGAATCTATCCGTGGCCGAAGTGCTGGGCGTTGCACCGGTTTTGGCGGCACTGGACGCGCTGGATGCCGGAGACGTCCGCGACGAGGTGTTCACTGCGATCGGTGACGACTGGAATGTCGGCGAGCGGGTTGGCGTCGAATTGGAACGTGTCGGCCTCGGCCATCTCGCACTGGATCGTCCGTTACGGACCATTTCCGGCGGCGAGATCGTTGCACTGGGTTTGGCGGCACAGCTTCTGCGCCGACCCGATGTGCTGGTGCTCGATGAGCCCACCAACAACCTCGACGTGGACCAGCGGCAGCGCCTCTACCGGGTGCTCGACGGTTACACCGGTTGCCTGGTGCTGGCCAGCCACGACCGCTCGCTACTGGACCGCATGGATCGAATCGCAGAGTTGCGGGTCGACGAGATCCGTTTGTACGGCGGCGATTTCACATTCTACGAGAGGGTGGTAGAGCGGGATCGGGAGGTCGCTCGGCAGGGACTGCGCAATGCCGAACTCGACTTGGAACGGCAGAAACGGGCCAGGCAGAGCGCTCGCGAACGTGCCGCTCGACGGAACCGAAACGCGGTGCGAAATCGCCGAGACCTTGGCCTGCCCAAGGCGCTACTCGACAAACGACAGAGCAGCGCCCAAGAATCTGCGGGCCGGGCATACCAGACGCACACGGCCCGCATCGAAGCCGCCTCCGCGCGAGTCGACGAGGTTGAACGTGAGCTGCGGGCTGAACCGGTCCTCGTCGTCGATTTGCCCGATACCCAGGTGCCGGCCGGCCGCACAGTCTTTGCCGGCTCAGGTATCCAGATTTTGCTTGACGGGACACCCTTATTTGCCGAGCCGGGCGTCGACCTGGTGATTCGCGGTCCCGAGCGGATCGCGCTGACCGGCCCCAACGGCGCCGGCAAATCCACCTTGCTGCGGGCGATCAGCGGCCAGGTTGCCGTGCAGGGCTCTCGTGCGGTGTTCGGTCCGGTCGGCTACCTGCCGCAGCGGCAGGATGTCCTGAGCATGGAGCAGACCGTCGCCGAGAACCTCGCCGCGTACGCACCCGCAATGTCCCAAGCCGACCGCATGACGCGGCTGGCGCGCTTTCTCTTCCCCGGTCCGGGGGCACACCAGACTGTCGGCACGCTCTCCGGCGGCGAGCTGTTGCGGGCGACCCTGGCCTGTCTGCTCAGTGCCGAACCACCTCCGCAGCTGCTGTTGCTCGACGAACCCACCAACAACCTGGACTTACCGAGCGTCGCGCAACTACAGAGTGCGCTGACCGCCTACCAAGGCGCACTCGTGATCGTCAGCCACGACGAGCGGTTCCTGCACGAACTGGACCTCGATCGGCGGCTGTTGCTGGAGGGTGGACGACTCCGGGTCATCGCGACTCGGACCTGATCATCTGCGCAGGTCAGGTACCGCGACCGAACACTCGGACGCTGCGCGGTAGGGTACCCGGCAGCACCAACTCGGGCAGTCGGCATATTGGGGAGTCAGCCATGACGGGACGCACGTTCTCTTTCGAGGTCAATAAGACCACCAGCGCACCGCCCGAGATCGTGTTCCGCCTGGTGGCCGATGGTGCCAACTGGAAAGACTGGGCCAAGCCGATCGTCGTGCAATCCAGCTGGGCTCGCGAGGGCGACCCGGCCCCCGGAGGCGTCGGCGCCGTTCGCAAGCTCGGCATGTTTCCAGTGTTCGTGCAGGAGGAGACCGTCGAGTACGAACAGGACCGACGGCACAAGTACAAGCTGGTGGGTCCGCGCCAGCCCGTCAACGACTATTTCGGCGAGGTTGTCTTGACCCCGACCGCCTCCGGGGGCACCGACATCCGCTGGAGTGGGTCGTTCACCGAGAAGGCCCGCGGCACCGGTGCCGCGGCAAAGGCGGCGATGGGCGGTGCGGTCAAGTTTTTCGCCGGCAAGCTGGTGCAGGCGGCTGAGCGCGAGGCCGCAAAAGTTTAACCCGTTGCCGCGCAACGCTAATTCGCGCCAACCTCGTCCTGGTACTTCTTTGTCATGTGCTCTATGGCCTCTATTTGGGTCGCGGCCAGGTCGTCGCGCATCTGACCGGCTCGCCCCGCAGCGTCCAAAGTTGGCTGGGCCTGGCCCTGGAAATGCGGAATCACTTCCGCGGCAAACAGTTCTGCCGAACGCCGGGTTGCCGCGGGGTTGGCCCACTCGTGGCCCATTTGCAGCATGCAACCGAAGCCGCCGGATTGTTCCCACAGCCGCTGTACCTGTTCGCGGGCGCGTTCGGGGGTGCCGATGACCCCGGCGCCGTTCGCGTTGATCATGTCGATCATTTCGTCGAGATGGTCGCCCGGCATGGTCATTTGCGGGAAGGCGGCGATCTTCTGGAAGTAGCGGAACCACGGCTCGATACCGAATTTCACGTCGGCGCGAGCTTGCTCGTCAGTCTCTGCGATATGCATCGGCCCGACCAGGCTCCAGTTGCTTCGGTCGACGGTGGTCCCGAATTTCGCGGCGCGCTCCTCCACTATGCCCCAGTGATAGGCGAGTGCGTCGAAGCCCTCGATCACCAGGGTGGCGCCAATGGACAACAGCCCAATGCCGTGCTTGCCCGCCAGCCGCGCGCCGGTCGGGGACGCGACAGCCGCGACGGCCAGCGGAATTCCGCCATCCGAATACGGGGCCAATTGCAGCTTGGCGTCGACGAGTTGATGGGTGGGGGTCTTGGCGCTTACCGTCTCCCCCGCCAGCAGACGGACCACGATGTCGAGATTGGTCTCGAGTAGCTCACGGGTGTCGGTGGGCGTTAGCCCGATCATGGACGAGTCGGTGGGTAGCGAGCCGGGTCCCATGCCGCCGATGATGCGGCCGTGGGTGAGGTGGTCGAGCAACATCAGCCGGTCCGCGACCCACAGCGGGTTGTGGTACGACAGCGAGATGACGCCGGTGCCGAACCGAATTCGCTTGGCGCGCTGCGCCGCTGCGCCGATGAACACCTCAGGGGAGCTGATGATCTCGCTGCCTGCCGAATGATGTTCGCCGATCCACGCCTCGTCGTAGCCGAGCGCGTCGAGGTGTTCGACGAACTCCAGGTCACGCTGCAGCGCGAGGGTCGGATTGGTGCCGGCGCGGTGGAATGGTGCGATGAAATACCCGAACCTGAGCTTGGCCATCGGGGTCTCCCTTGCGATCGGCTTTGACCGAACTTTAGCCCGACGACGATGCTCGCCGGAACGGTGGGCTGAGGAGTGGGCCGGTGTTCTTAGCCCGACGACGATGCTCGCCGGAACGGTGGGCTGAGGAGTGGGCCGGTGTTCTTAGCCCGACGACGATGCTCGCCGGAACGGTGGGCTGAGGAGTGGGCCGGTGTTCTTAGCCCGACGACGATGCTCGCCGGAACGGTGGGCTGAGGACCAATCCCCACCAAATAGCAGTCGAGGGCCGGGTAGTTACCGGCCCTCGACTACGCAGACTCAACGACTGTGGACGATCACGGGAAGCCGCCGCAGAGGTTGCCGACGCAGCCGCCGCCGCCGCCTGGTCCGCCACCACCTCCGCCAACACCCGGAATGGATCCGCTGCCGCCGCCGGGGCCGCCGCCGCCGGTGGGGCCGCCGGGAATGCTGCCGCCACCGCCGTTGGGTCCACCGCCACCGGTGGGGCCGCCTGGGACGCTGCCGCCTCCGCCGCCCGGACCACCGGTGCCGCTGGGTCCCGTAGGCGCGGGCGAGGTTTCCGACGGTCCAGGAGTGCCGGCAGGCGCGGACGTCGACGTAACCGACGCCGGAGTCGTCGGGGTGGTGCTGCTGCCGGGCGACTTGTTGTCATTGTGGCCGCAGGCAACGGCCATAACCAGCATGGCTCCCCCGCCGAAGACTGCGAAGGCCGTCCTGGCTTCAGATCTCATCAGTTTCACCAAACTCCACTCTCGACTCGATTGGGGCGCGCATCGCATACCCCCTGACTCGTGGGTGGAAACTTGCTCTACCGAGGGTCACGGCCGAGCCGAGCGAGCAGCTGCGACTGTGGGTTGCTGCCGGGGTCTACCACGACGAGCGGCCCGAACATCCCCGAGGCGCTCAGGGCTGCTGCGTCGGCAGGCGGGTGGTCCAAGAAGTGCCGGCACCAACCGGGATCGAGAACGTCGTCGGCCCCGACCGCGCGCGCCAGGTCCCACGCGTGGATCAGGACGTCCTGGGTCAGCCGCGGCAATAGATCGGACCGTTCGTCGAGCGCTGCGATAGGCCCAAGGGCCAATTCGAGCCGCTCATACGTGAGTTGCCAGCGCTTCCGCGGATCGTCACGTGGCCGTTCTGGCTTCAAACCCAGTGGGCGCAACAGCAGCACATCATGGAAGCCGATCACATGCTCCACGATTGCTCGGGCATCCCAGTCGGGGCATGGCGTGGCTCGCTCCCACTTTCCTTCTGCGGCTTGCACCGCCGACGAGAACCGCCGGCATACCGCCAAATGAAACTCGCCGAGCCTGGCGTACATCCCGGTAATCCTGCCGCACGTGGGCTTCGGCGGCTTCCGATTCCAGGACGGTGATATCCGGCGCGATGCAGGTGAGCGCGTTCGGGTTGATGATTGATCGACGTCCTCTGATCGAATCATGTGCGGAGGCAATAGTTTTGGCTGAAGCGACACTCACGTACGGAGTTGACCGATTTGCTGGCCTACCGGCCACCTCCGCCGAGAATTCCGGAATTCGGCCGATCTCTTGGGTGGCCTCCGCATCGCTCGCATCGGGCCGAGCGACCATGACTACAGGCGTCGGGACTGCGGCAGCAGAGTGGGCTACTGGGTCAGAGATCTTCTCGCCGGCTGGTGCCACCTCAAATGAACGATTCGAGAGAATTCTGGTAAAACGATAAACCTGCTTTATCGAACTTATTTGCGCGACATCTGAGTCTTGTATGGGACGGAAGGTGTCTGCATCCGAAGATCCCCGTTCTGCGGGCCGAGGTCGGTGGCGGCTGCCGAGATTCATTGGCATGCAACGAAGTCGATGTACCGACCGTTATGGCTCGTTGACACGAATGCCGGAACCTGCGCTCCATTTTTCGTTTGTAAAGTAAATAGTCAGCTTGCTTTATATAATTATAACGGTTTGGTAACGTTTAAATCTCGTTCTGATCAGTACGACACTTCTGTCTGCGGGTGACCCCGTAGCTTGACCGCTACGTCAGCAGCTGGATGGCGACCAAGGGCCCGGGTGGCCGGTTGGGTTCCCGTGAGCTGCTATCGGTGCACGCCAATCTGAAAGAGGTCTTGGCAATGAACTTTGCTGTGCTGCCCCCAGAGATCAACTCGGCCCTCATCTACGCCGGCGCTGGATCGGAACCGATGCTGGCCGCCGCGGCGGCCTGGGATGCCCTCGCTGAAGAACTCGCCACTGCCGCAAATTCTTTCGGGTCTATAACGTCCAATTTGATCAATGGGGCGTGGCAGGGTCCGGCTGCGGCAGCGATGACGGCCGCCGCCTCTCCCTATGCGGGATGGCTCAGTGCCGCGGCATCGCTGGCAGGGCGATCCGCGGCGCAGGCGGGTGCCATGGCTGCCGAGTTCGAAGCGGTCCGCGCGACGATGGTGCACCCGGAATTCGTGGCCGCCAACCGGCAGGCGTTCGTCTCGCTGGTGCTGTCCAACATTTTCGGACAGAACGCTCCGGCTATCGCCTCCGCCGAGTTCCTCTACGAGGAAATGTGGGCGCTCGACGTGTCGGCAATGGCGGCTTACCACGCCGGCGCCTCGGCGGTCGCCTCCGCACTGGCGCCGTTCGCGCCTTCGCTGCAAGGCCTTGTCAACCTTCCCGGCCAGATCGCCGGTATGGCCGCGGACATACCGGCCGCGGCCGCCACACCCGCATTAACAGCGAGCAGGCTGCTCACCATTAGCCTCGGGTTGGCCAATCTCGGTGGCGGCAATGTCGGCAACGGCAACTTCGGCTACAGCAACTTTGGTGGTGGCAACCTCGGCGAGATGAACCTGGGCTGGGGAAACTCCGGCGCCTGGAATCTTGGCCTCGCCAACTTGGGCGGTGGCAACTTTGGTCTGGCGAACCTCGGCAACGGGAACTTCGGTTTCGGAAATATCGGCACCGGCAATATCGGCTTTGGGAATACCGGTACCAACAATATCGGCTTCGGGCTGAACGGTACGGGGCAGATCGGTATTGGCGGACTGAACTCGGGCTCCGGCAATATCGGATTGTTCAACTCGGGCAACGGAAACATCGGATTCTTCAACTCGGGCAACGGCAATTTCGGTATTGGGAATTCGGGCAGCTTCAACACAGGCTTCTGGAGTTCTGGCTCGGGTAACACGGGTTTGTTCAATGCCGGCTCGTTCAATACTGGCGCCGTGAATGTCGGGGATGCAAATACCGGCAATTTCAACGTCGGTAACTTCAACATGGGAAACTTCAATCCGGGAGCCTCGAACACTGGCTCCTTCAACACCGGCTCCACCAATACTGGGTTCTTCAATTCCGGCAACATTAACACCGGTCTTTGGAACCTTGGTGACATGAACAACGGCCTCTTCAACACGGGCCAAGCCAACAACGGCATCTTCTATCGTGGTGTCGGACAGGGCAGCCTCCAATTCGCGATCACCACACCCGACTTGACGCTCCCTCCGCTGGAGATACCCGGCATCTCAATTCCCGGCTTTGACCTTCCGGCACTGAGCATTCCGCCGATCAATGTGCCGCCGATTTCCATTCCGGCGGGTACGGCGTTGGGGGCGTTCAACTTGCCGACGTTGAGTATTCCGGCGCTGAATGTGCCGTCGATCTCGATTCCGGCGGGTACGGCGTTGGGGGCGTTCAACTTGCCGACGTTGAGTATTCCGGCGCTGAATGTGCCGTCGATCTCGATTCCGGCGGGTACGGCGTTGGGGGCGTTCAACTTGCCGACGTTGAGTATTCCGGCGCTGAATGTGCCGTCGATCTCGATTCCGGCGGGTACGGCGTTGGGGGCGTTCAATCTGCCGACGTTGAGTATTCCGCCGCTGAATGTGCCGTCGATCTCGATTCCGGCGGGTACGGCGTTGGGGGCGTTCAATCTGCCGACGTTGAGTATTCCGGCGCTGAATGTGCCGTCGATCTCGATTCCGGCGGGTACGGCGTTGGGGGCGTTCAATCTGCCGACGTTGAGCATTCCGCCGATCAACGTGCCGCCGATCTCGATTCCGGCGGGTACGGCGTTGGGGGCGTTCAACTTGCCCAAGCTGAGCATTCCGGCGATCAACGTGCCGTCGTTCACCCTTCCCTCGGGGACGTTGATCGGTGGGTTCGAGCTGCCCGGGTTAGGTATTCCCGCGATTAGTGTGCCGCCGATATCGATTCCGGCGGGCACGGCCCTGGGCGGGTTCAATCTGCCGGCGTTGAGCATTCCGGCGATCAGCGTGCCATCGATTTCTATTCCGGCGGGCACCGCGATCGGTGGATTCAATCTGCCCGCAATTAGTACGCCGTCAATTCATGTCAACGGTATTTCGACTGGCCAATTCACGTTACCTAGCATCGGCTGGTCCAGTATCATCAGCACACCTTTGATTGAAGTTAGCGGCTTTGCTGTCCCGTTTACTCTCTCTTACTGGACTAACGTACTTACGCTGCAGGCGCCGCTTAACCTCGAACCCGCTAATATAAGCGGTGCTTTCGCGGTGGATAATTTCTTCCTGCCCTATCTCAGGATCTATCCGTACTCGCTATCCGCCCCTATCACGGTAGGCGGCTTCACGCTCCCCGACTTCACGATCCCCGGTATCAATGTGTCCCCGATCAGCGTGGCTGGCTTTAGCCTCCCGAGTATCACCACACCGGCATTCAGCACGCCGCCGTTGACAATCAACCCGATCGGGGCGGGAGCATTTAGCCTTCCGAATATCACGACTCCGGCGTTCTCGACGCCGCCTTTGACGATCAACCCCATTTCGGTCCAGGCGTTCACTCTTCCGAGTGTCACGACTCCGGCGTTCTCGACGCCGCCGTTGACGGTTGGCCCGATTGGGTTGAGCAGCTTCACGTTGCCCGATATCACGACTCCGGCGTTCTCGACGCCGCCGTTGACGGTTGGCCCGATTGGGTTGAGCAGCTTCACGTTGCCCGATATCACGACTCCGGCGTTCTCGACGCCGCCGTTGACGGTTGGCCCGATTGGGTTGAGCAGCTTCACGTTGCCCGATATCACGACTCCGGCGTTCTCGACGCCGCCGTTGACGGTTGGCCCGATTGGGTTGAGCAGCTTCACGTTGCCCGATATCACGACTCCGGCGTTCTCGACGCCGCCGTTGACGGTTGGCCCGATTGGGTTGAGCAGCTTCACGTTGCCCGATATCACGACTCCGGCGTTCTCGACGCCGCCGTTGACGGTTGGCCCGATTGGGTTGAGCAGCTTCACGTTGCCCGATATCACGACTCCGGCGTTCTCGACGCCGCCGTTGACGGTTGGCCCGATCGGGCTGAGCAGCTTCACGTTGCCCGACATCACCACCGCGGCATTCACCACCCCGGCCCTGAGCATTCCTCCGTTCGGCTTGTCGCCGTTCACCACACCACCGATCACCATCCCGAGCATCCACCTGCCGAGCACGACTATCGCCTCGATCTCGTTCCCCCCGGCACCGGGCTACCTGAATTCGAGCGTCAATCCATCGTCGGGATTCTTCAATTCCGGCATCGGCGGGAACTCGGGCTTTGCCAACAACGGCGCGGGTCTGTCGGGTTGGTGGAACTCCAACGGACCGGGCCTGCTCGGTGGATCGGGATCTCAGAACTACGGCGGCCTGATCTCCGGATTCAACAACATTGGCAGCGGCATCTCCGGCTTCGCCAACACCGGTGCACTGGGCGTAGCAGTAACCAACTTCGTCTCAGGCCTGGCCAACATCGGTAACAACCTGTCGGGCCTATTCTTCCAGGGAACGACATAAGCCTCATCTCAACGTAATTCGCGCCCATCCTCGGGACGGGCGCGAATTACGTTTGACGGGGCTAGGTTTCGGCAATCAGTCCTGTTTGAGGATCAATTTCCGCAGCGCTTCTTGGTCAGGCTTCAACAGCTCCTCGATACGAGGCTTGTTGACCTCAGCGACGATGATCTCGCCGACCTCCTGGTAAACCTCGCTGAAGATGCCGTGCGACTTCATCTTCTCGGTCTGATACTGGTTGTCCTCGGTCGGCGTGACGTAGTACACCGCGTCGGCCTTGAACCGATGCACCAGCCACAGATGGATCAACGTCATCAGCCGCTTTTGCCGAAGCTTCTCGGCGAAGGTGTTTTGATCGCGAACCTGCAGAATGCTGCGGCCGTGTCGGTCCTTGATGGGGTCGACGACGACGTTAGCTAGCTGGTCTTCGCCTTCGCCGTAGATACCGAGTTCGAGCACATCGCTGCCGGCCCGGCGGGGGCGCAAGGTGACACGCAGTTTCTCACCGAGCTGGTAGTGGTCACTCCACAGCCCCAGCCATTCCTCGAGCAGCTTCTTGGGCACCTCGGTCTGCACCAGATGCTGATGCTGCGTAGAGCCCTTGCCCATCGACTTTGTGGTGGCGGTGCGGCCCGAGGAGGCGGCCAGCGCCGCATCGCTGCGCGGTCCGCCGACCAGAGTCTGCGGGGTCCGATACGGCGACTCGACCAAACGCATCTTGCGCTGCAGCCGGGCCAGCGCCAGCATCCCGTCCTGCCTGAGGTTGGTGGCGAACTCTTCGGCGGCGACACCGTCGATTTGGTGTCCGCCGTAGGTGATGAAGTTGAAGACGAAGCCCATCTTGCCGAGTTCCGCCGGGAACTGCTTCATCTCGTCGTCGCTCATGCCGGTGGTGTCCCAGTTGAACGACGGCGAGAGGTTGTAGGCCAGCATCTGGTCGGGGAACTTGGCGTGGATCGCGTCGGCGAACTGCTTGGCGTCGGCCAAGTCTGCGGTCTTGGTCTCCATCCAGAGAATGTCGGCGAATGGTGCCGCGGCCAACGACTTGGCGATTGCATAGGGGATCCCGCCGCGGATCTGGTAGTAGCCCTCCGGCGTCTTGGTCAGCTCGCAATCCCAGCTAGCTTCGGCACCAAGCTCTTTGGCCTTTGCCCGGGCCGAGTACAGGGACGCGGTCGCGGCGAACTCACGCCACTCGTCGGGGCTCATGGTGCTCGGTTCGCCTTCGCTTTCGCCGAACTGCAGCACCTCGGCCACCGCCTCGCCGTAGGTCATCACGCCGGCGTCTTCCTCCCACGCCGCCACGAACTTCGATTCGACATGGTCGAACAGGTCGTCAACCGATTCCGCAGCTTCCGATTTCCACGAGGTGACCGCGTCTGAGATCAGCCCGTGGATGCCGTGGCGTTCCAGCCACGCGTCAGCCGCCGCGTATTCACCGGCGCTGAGCGCATAGAGCAGGTGGCCGTTGATGTCCTCGAGCCCCAGGTCATAGAAGCGCCGGACCATGGCCAAGAAGCATCCTTTGTAGGACGGGATGTTCAGGTTGGTGGCGCCGAGTAGGAAAGGCTGGTCGCGTTCGTCGCCGCGGCTGTCGATGAGGTTTGCCGCCTCGGCGTCGGTACGCGCAACGATGATGCCGGGCACGTTCATGATGTCGAGTTGGAAGCGGGCGGTGTTGAGTCGCTTGATCTGCTCATCGGACGGCACCAGAACCTTGCCGCCCTGGTGACCACATTTCTTGGTCCCCGGGCGCTGGTCCTCGATGTGGTAGCCCGGCACACCTACCTCGACGAAACGCCGAATCAGGTTGCGCACGTGTGGGTCTCCTCCGTGGCCGGTGTCGGCGTCGGCGATGATGAAGGGCCGAAAGTCATAAACGGTAGCTGCGGCGCGCTGCTTTTCGTTCATCTGCAGGCGGAGGTACTCCTGATTGCGATCCGCAGTGAGCAGGGCGCGGACCAGAACCGCGGCGTCATCGGGCACTTGGCTCAGCGGGTAGCTGGCGAGATCTGGTCCAGGGTCTTCGGTGATGGACCCTTTGGCCGAGGTCGCCCAACCGCCCAGATAGATCGCCTCGATGCCCATCCGTTTCATGCTCACGGCTTGCCCCGGCGAATACGGGCCGAAGGTGGTGATGCTCTTCTTCTCGGCAAAGAGTTCACGCAAGCGTGGATAGAAGGCGGTCGCTGCCTCACGTGCCACGGTGTAATCGACGGAAATGGTGCCGCGCTGCTCGACAACCTGTCGCGCGGTATAGAGGCGCGTGATTCCGTCGAATCGCGAGCTGGCGAAGTACCGCTCGGTGGCGGCAACCTCTTGTTCGAACTGTGAATGGACCGCATTGTCCGTTTCGGCGATCGCCATGGCCTTTCGCTCCTCCTCAGCCCTGATTCCCCTGACGCCAGTGAGTCTATGCCCCCGGATAGTGAGCTGGGTCACCGGATGAGGTCATCGCGGAGGGGTCCGGGGCCTGCCTAGCGTGCGCCACGGCGGTCAACATCGTTTCGCCAGAATCATTGACCGGCGCCGTGAAACCGTAACCAATCTTGCTGACCGCGAATGAATGCCGCGTCGACCACGCGTCCGTGTCCTGGAACGTAGATAGCCTCCGGTCCCCCGATCTTCAGAAGACGATCGAGCGTTTGCGGCCAGGCCGTCACGTCGGAATCGGCATCGATTTCGGGGTCGCCGGATTCCTCGACGAGGTCCCCGGTGAACACCACCGCCGGGTCGCTGCCGCGTGCGGGCACCAGTACGACCAGGTCCGAGGCCGTGTGGCCCGCGCCTAGGTAGCCGATGCTGACCGTGCGGTCACCGAGATCGACGACACCGTGGCGGATTCCCTGCCGCGGGAGGCGAAGCGCCTGGAGTGCGCGGTCAATCTGTATCGGGTCGGCACCATGAGTAAGGGCATCGGCCCTCAGCAGCGCAGCACCCGCCCGCATATAGTCAACAACTTCTGGCGCGCAGTGGATTTCAGCGTCGGCGAACACCGACGACCCAAGGACGTGATCGAAGTGCTGGTGGGTCAGCACAACGTCGGTCACCGGAGCGCCGCCGAGCTCATCGATGTCCGCGTTGAGGAACGTGGCCTCTTCCAGCGTGGTACCGGAGTCCACCAGCAAGCTGCCGTTGTGTCCCCGCACCAGCCCGACAGTGACATCGCAGAAGGGCAAGCGGCAACGATGCACCGTGGTGGTCAGCTGTTCCCAGTCGTAGTGCACGGTCGCTTGGACTCAGGTTGGGCGCAGTACAGTTGGGCCATACCTATGGCAGGTGAACAGCGCCAGCTCAACATCGAGCCGGTCATCGATCGGCCGACCGCGCCGTGCCACGGCCCGCTCTAGATGGCTCTTCAGGGCAGTGAACGTGACATTGAGTTCGCGGGCGGCGACCTCGTGTAGCGAGCCGCTCTGCAGGAATACCCGCAGGGCCTCCCGTAGCCGAGCGTCGTCGGCGGTATCCGAAGCCAAGGCGCCCAGCACGTCAGCCACCCAGCCGCGAATCTCGGCGGCACCCGTGCCCAGCAGGGCCGCGGCCACCATGTCTGGATCGGTGGCTGCGGCGATCGTCCGATCCGGAATGGGTTGCGCCGAGGGTTGTTCCCAACCGCGCGCCAACACCGCCGCCCGCACCCGCTGCGCCTGACGATGAGAGCGCCGAAATCCCGCGACCCCGGTCCCCACCGCACCCAGTGCCATGTGCGGCGAATCTGCCCGACCGCGCGCGAAGGCGCGAATATCGGCGACGACGCGACTCGGCGCCGACCGGAACGGCAGCCAAATCCAGGCGCTGGTGTGGTCGGCGACCGCAAAAAGGGGGTTGGAAGAGGTGTCCACGGTGCTGGCGAGGACTCGGATGAAGCGCTGGATCCGGGACAACGCGTCAGCAGGGGCCGCCCGTTCAGGATACCAACCGATGAGCGCCAGGTGCCGCTCGTGAAGCGGGTAATCGATTGTGGCAGACGCCTTCTCGCTGTCAACGTCAGCGCTGTCGATGAGCACGTCGCGTACTCGCATCGCGCGAATGCTGTCCTGATTCTCCAACCAGTGAGATCGTTCAGCTTCGTATTCGGCGACTACCAGCTGTGACACCCGGTCGACGTATTCCAACACTTTCGTGGTGATCGCCTCGATGACCGCGACCTTGGTGTTGGTTTGGATGTCGAGTGCCTGCAGTTCGGCGAACACCCGCTGGGTCATATTCCGCTGGCCGAGTCGATAGCCACGGATTAGAACAGTAACGGGCAGATCGTGCTGTGCGGCCCGCCGCGCGTAATCCAACGCTGCCGGCGGCGCGGACAATCCTGCGACTGGGATGTTGCGCAGCAGGGCGTCGAAGATCGTCTCGATGTTGGCCTGGATCCCCGCCGCCAGCATCTCGCTCATCCGCGCGTCTGCGCCCAGTTCGGGGATCTGCTCTTCGAGTGCTTTCCGCATCGTCGTGCTGATCTCTTCCGTCTGCTTCTGCAGCCGGGTCACAATCATGACGACGCAGCCTGGGGTGCCGATGTCGTAGGAGTCGTACACAGCAGTCACACCCGGAACGTTAGATGCCGGCAGCCGCCGATGGACACGGAACCAGGCAGGCTGTCGTCGTGCCGTGATGAGGACCGTGTATGACGAGATAAATACCAGGGAGGAACGCAATGCGCGCAGTGGTCATCACCAAACACGGCGACCCGTCGGTTCTGCAGGTGCAGCAACGTCCCGATCCGCCGCCGCCCGCTCCCGGCCAGCTGCGCATCGAGGTGAAGGCGTCCGGTGTCAACTTCGCCGACCACCTCGCCCGCGTCGGCCTGTATCCGGACGCGCCCAGGCTGCCCGCCGTGGTCGGCTATGAAGTCGCCGGCACGGTGGTGGACGTCGGCGCCGGCGTGGATTCCGGACACATCGGCGAAAGAGTCTTGGCCGGAACACGATTCGGTGGCTATGCCGAGATCGTCAACGTCGCCGAAGCGGACTCCGTGCGGCTGCCGGAGTCGGTCAGCTTTGAACAGGGTGCCGCTGTACCGGTCAACTATGCAACCGCCTGGGCAGGGCTACATGGCTACGGATCGCTTAGCACCGGCGAGCGGGTGCTGATTCACGCCGCGGGCGGCGGGGTGGGTATTGCGGCGATTCAGTTCGCCAAGGCCGCCGGGGCCGAGATTCACGGCACCGCCTCGCCCGGCAAGCACCAGACGCTGGCCGAGCTGGGGGTTGACCGCGCGATCGACTATCGACGTGACAACTGGTGGAAGGGTCTACCGCCTTACGATTTGGTCCTCGATGCGCTGGGCGGCACATCCCTGCGACGGTCCTACCGTATGCTGCGGCCCGGCGGTCGTGTTGTCGGTTACGGTATTTCGAACCTGCAGGAGGGCGAGACGCGGTCGCTTCGCCGAGTGGCGCCACAGGCGTTGGCGATGCTGCGCGGTTTTAACCTGATGGATCAACTGTCCGAATCCAAGACGGTGATCGGGCTGAACATGTTGAAGTTGTGGGACGACCGCGGCACCCTGGAACGCTGGATAACCCCGCTGCGAAAAGCGCTCGACGACGGCATCGTCGCGCCGATCGTGCACGCGGCGATTCCATTTTCGCAAGCACCCGAAGCGCATCGGATCCTTGCGGCGCGGGAGAACATCGGAAAGGTCGTGCTGGTGCCCTAAAATCAAGCCCAATTCATGGCAAGGTAGCGTGCATGGCTGTCACCGAGTCCAGAGAAGTGGTCATTGATGCGACGCCGGAAGAGATCTTGGGTGTCCTGTTCGACCTGGAGTCCCTGCCGGAGTGGTCGCCGGCGCATCGCAAGATCGAAATCCTCGAGCGAGACGAACAGGGACATCCGACAAAGTCCCGGCAGGTGGTCAAAGTCGTCGGCGTCACGGACGAGCAGGTGCTCCAGTACTCGATTCATGATGACGGCATCAGTTGGACGCTGGTCAGCGCCAAGCAGCAGCGCGGTCAGAACGCACGCTATACCTTGACACGGGAAGGTGATTCCACCCGCGTGCACTTCGAGCTCACCGTCGACCTCGGCGTGCCCGTCCCCGGTTTCCTGATCAAGAGGGGAGCCAAAGGTCTCATGGAGACCGCCACCGACGGCCTGCGCAAGCGGGTGCTGCAGACCAAAAGCGGCTAAGCCCGCGCGGCGATGTCGTCGAGTGCTTGATAGGCGGCGTTGTAGCCCGGCGTGAAGGTGATGCCCGGTCCGCCATGACATCCCGCACCGCCGAGGTAGAGGCCTTCGATGGGGATGGGAAAGTCGAGAAATCCCTTGGGCCCTGGGCGGTTGGGGCCCATCAGGTCCGGGTGTAGCAGACCGTGGCAGAAGTCGCCGGCCGGCGCCGCGAACATGGTATTCATGTGGTACGGGGCGAAAGTGATGTGACGCAGCACGATGTCCTTGAAGTTGGGTGCGTAGCTGCTGATCTTTTCGATAACACGCTGGGCCATCTCGTTTTTCAAGTGGCCGTGTCGGTCGCGGCTAGCTTCCACCGGGAAAGCGTATGCATAGGCGCTGGCGGCGTGCTTGCCTGGTGGCGCCAGGCCGGGGTCGTGCACCGAGGGGATCTGCATACCCATCGACGGGTTGTCGGGGACGATGCCACGGCGGCAGTTCTCCCATTGTCGTTGCTGCTCTTCGGGTGAACCGAAAATGCCGATCGACATCTGCATTCCCGGTTCGTTCAGCAGCTCGTAGGGCGGTGAAAACTCCGGTAGTCCGTCCAGCGCGAAGTGCATCTGCACGAACGAGGCTCGGTGATCGCGTCCGGAAAACCGTGAGATGAGTTCGGCGGGAACGTGTTCGGCGGCGATCAGCCCGGTCAGGGTGAGATCCGGCGACAGGTTGGACACCACGATCGGCGCGGTGAGGGTTGATCCGTCACGCAGTCGTACCCCAGTCACCGCATCATGCTCGACGAGGATCTGCTCGACCTTGGCGCGGAACCGCATCTCACCCCCGTGGGAGACGAAGAGTTCGCGCAGATGCTCGGTGAGGGCACCGATGCCGCCCTTGAGCTTGGTCATCATCGCGGTGCTGTTGTCGGGCACCGCCAGGGCGAAGGCCAGGCAAGTGGCGCTGCCTGGGGTGTAGGGTCCGCGGTAGGTGGAGTTGACCGCCAGAAACGCCAACATCCCGCGGATCACGGCGTGACGGTCGCGATCGGGTAGATAGCGGTCGATCACGTCCATCGCCGAACCGAACAGTATCTCGTGAATCGCACGGCGCTCGGCGTCGTTGGCCGCGCATGCGTACATCTCGTCGAAGGTCTTGGGTGGGGTGCGAACATCGAAGCGCCCCAATGCTTTTGCTGGCCCTAGGCTCCAGCCGATCAGTTCAGCCATGCCGGTTACGGCAGCAGAGCCGTGCTTGTCCCCCAGGTGCGTCATCAATTGCACGGGATCGCGGTAGAAGACCATGGCCTCTTCGCCGTTCTCGCCGATGTTGGTCGACATCACCTCAGGTTCGACCGTGGGCAGTGTGTCCAGGCCGAGGTCCTTGGTGATCTGGCTCGCGGTCGGGAACTGCACGGAACCCGCTATTTCGTAACGAAATCCGTCGATCAGCTCGACCGTGGCCGCCATGCCGCCGGCATAGGTGTTGGCCTCCAGGCACACCGTGCGCAGTCCGGCGCGCTGCAGAATGGTTGCCGCAGTCAGTCCGTTGTGTCCGGCCCCGACAACGATCACGTCGTAGTCAGTCATGGTGTTGGCCTCCTCCGGTGAGTCCGTGACAAGAATATGTCAGTACTGACATAATCAAAAGATGTCAGTACTGACTGATTCGACGAATGGTCACGAACTTCGTCGCCGATCGACCCACGAGGCACTGCGTCAGGCAGCGCTAAAATGCTTTGCCCACAAGGGATTCGGCAATGTGACCGTGACGGAATTGGCGCGTGAGGCGGGCGTCACCGAGCGGACCTTCTTCCGGCATTTCCCGACCAAGGAAGCCGTCCTGTTCCAGGACTACGAGACCCAGCTGGATTGGCTGGCCGACGCGCTCGCCCAGCGGCCGCCCGGCGAGTCACTGTTCGAGGCGGTGCTGGGCGCAGTCGCCACGTTCCCGCACGACCTCGAGGTGGTCCGGCAGGCTGCCACAGCTCGTGCTGAACTGATCAGTGCCGAGCGCGTCGCCGCACACCTGCGGGTGGTGCAGTCGTCGTTCGCCACGGTGCTCGGCGACTTCGTTCGCGACCGGCGCCCCGAGGCCGCCGGCCTGGCGGCAGACGTTGCGGGTTCGGTGATCGCCGCTGCCTTGGTTGTGGCAGTAGAGAATTGGGGACGAAACGGGTGCGCGGACGATCTGGGTGAACTCGTGGCCACCAGCCTGGAGCTGGTGCGTTCGGGACTGGCGCCACTGAGTTAACGCCGGCGCCGAGAGGGCTCAGCAGCGTTCGGCGATCAGTGCGGCAAGCAGGCTGCGGTTGATCTTGCCCGTAGCGCTGTAGGGGATGTTGTCGACGATTGCGAGCCGTTCGGGCAACTTGAAGTACGCGATCGCCTGCCGACAATGCGACCGCAGATCCTCCAGCGTCAACGGCGCCCGAGTCACCGCTGCCACTCCCACCCGCTGTCCCAGTTCCTCGTCAGGGACTCCAGCTACCGCGACGTCACGCACCGCCGGGTGGGACCGCAACGCCTCCTCCACCTCGATCGGGCCGAATTTCTCACCGCCGCGGTTGATCGTGTCGCGCAGCCTACCGCTCGGATAGAGGTAGCCGTCGGGGTCTTGTCGGCCCAGGTCGCCGGTGCGTAGCCATCCTCCGGCGGTGTTGAGCGGGCTGTTGACCCACAGTTCGCCGACCTCCCCCGCAACGACGTCTGCACCGGTATCAGGGTCGACCACCCGTACCTGAACGCCGGGCAGGGGCCGGCCCACCGAACCCGCGCGCGCCGGATCGTAGTGATCCTCGGGCAGCAATTGGGCATAGGTGCCCAAGGTTTCGGTCTGGCCGAAGACGTTGGTGAACCCTACGTGCGGCAACGCAGCGATTGCCTTGCGCATCAACGTGATTGGTGCGGCAGCCGCACCATAAGTGATGGCGGCCAGCGAGGACAGGTCAGTGTCGGCGAACTCGGGGTGTTCCAGAATCCGGTGCAGCATCGTCGGCACCAGGAACATGCCGGTCACCCGGTACTCAGCTACCAGCCGCAACCACTCGCCGGCGTCGAATCGCCGCTGCACCACCAAGGTGTTACCGGAGTACAGGCTGGCCAGCAGCCCGAGGGAACCGCCGACGTGAAAGTACGGGACGCACATCATCACCGCGACGGGCGGCCTGTCTGGAGAGAACGGTTGTGACGTTCTGTCCAGCCGCGCGGCGAGCTGGCGGCGACCGATCTCGACCGTCTTGGGCAGTCCCGTCGTGCCGCTGGTGAACAAGACCATCGCGGGAAGAGAGTCGGTGTGATCGGCGGGCACGGCGGATTCGTAACGCTGATTGCCGAGCAGCTGCGCGTCGGTCAACACCGTGGCTACCCTCGCCGCGCGGACCCGGTCCGCGTAGGCCTGCCCGGCCACCGCTGCGTCAACGCAACCCGCGTTGTCGAGCAACGCGCGTAGCTCGTGCGGGGTGAGGGCGGGATTCATCAGCGTGGCGGTTGCACCCAGACGCGCCGCACCCAGCAGCGATGCGATAGCCAGCGGGCTGGCGGTGTCGATGACGGCGACCCGGTCGCCGGACACCACGCCGTGCGCGGCCAAACCGGCGGCACACGTGCGGACAGCCCCGCCAAGTTCTCCGTAGCTGACGAAATGTCCGTCGATGATCAGGGCGGTGCGCTGCGGATCGTGCGTCGCGGCGGCGTCGATGATCGTGCCGAGGTTCATGATCTTCAGTAAAGCGGTGACCAGGTAGACGTTCGCAGCAGCCTGCTGATCCATTGATCGCGCAGGTCCAGTGCGTCGTGCAACCAGGTGCCGGGGGTGCGGTATTCGGCCGGGACATGGGTGCGCAACAAGTCGAGCAACGCCTCCGGCCGGCTGATTCGTTGCATCAGGATCACCTCGCGGCGCAGGTGACTACCCAGGGCGGGTTGGAACGATGCGTGCATGTTGAGCATGGACGACGGCTGCTCGAGACTGCGCGCGTATACCTCGCCGCACCGCACGATGTACTCGTCGAATTTGTCCTCGTAAGGCCACATGGTGTCTTCCATGTACAGGCTGACGTCGTGTTCACGTCCGTCGACGGGGACTTCGTCGAAAGACACCTCCTGCATGGGTGACCAGGTGAGCGGCACCATAAGCTTGGCGTCGACGCTGTGGCGAAGTTCGTCAGTGTGATGCATCCAGTCCCGCAGATCGCCTTGCTGCACGCGCTTGGTCAACCGCTCCCACGCTGCCCCGTCGCGCACTGCGGTCACGGTGATGACGGTGTACGCGGGTCCGCTGCCCTGCGCCTGGTTGGTGTACCACAGCAGCCGGGCTTCTTCGCCGGCGGCGAGCATAGGCATCCAGCCATCACGGAACGCAGCTTCGAATTCGTCCTCAGCGCGTCCCCGCACTGTGTGCACTTCGTGCATGAACAGCAATGGCACAACCTCCCGCGGCGCGGCCGCCCGAACGCCTTCGTTTCAGGTTTGCCTGGACGTTAACCGGACAGCCCGGTCCTCTCCAAACTGCGATCTACGCCTACGTCAATATACGGTTGGCTGAGCGCTCGGACAGCAGCAGCACCGCCGGGTGTTGTGGAGGCGGTCCTGCTGACGCGACAGCCGGCGCAGGCGCGTGAATCACGGGTGAATATGCAATTTCAAGATGCCGGTTTGTATAGGGGTGCATTCGCAATTCGATAAAGTGGCGGTCAGATTTGAAAAGCGATTCTAGAATCCCGTTTCCTCGATTGTTTGTTACTCCTTTGTTAGCTTATTCGCGGGATCGGGTGTCGTTGTCGACATCAAACGCGCAGTAGCACAGGAACGGCGAGGAGTTGTCATGGCGACGATGTCTTTGCGCTCTCGAACAGGCCGAAAAAAGCGCACAATAGACACGCCGCGAATCACCGGACACGAATTTTTCGAGTCCGACTCGCTGTCCGGGGCGCGGTTGTCCGAGATATTCGACGGCATCTACGACGTCTACCGCGCCACCATGTACGGTCACACCCGCGAACAATTCGAACACCATCTGTTGGGGAGCGGCAACCTGCATTTGGCGCTCTATTACGGAATCGCCGGCGAGATCGCGGGCTTTGCCTTCATCGGAATCCAGTGTGTCGAGCACCGGGGCACAACCTTCGCGGCGTTTTCCGGGGGCGGCTTCTTTCGCCCGGAGTATCGCGACTGTGGCGTTCCGGGCATGCGCTACGGTCTGCGCGAAGCGCTCCGATTCAAACTTCGTCACCCGGGTGTGGCATTGGGCTACCTGGCTCGCACGTCGTCGCCGGTTGCTTACCACCTATTCGCGCGTACCATGCCGCGCGTCTATCCAAGCCCAACCCGGTCAACCCCACCCGATGTCGAAGCGTTGGTGCGCAAGTTCAGCGCGGGTCGCGACTACATCCCGGTCAATGACGACCCCTGGATCGTGCGCTCGGACGCAGTTCCGCATGACGTCTCCCGGATGCGTCGGCTGGACGGCCATCCCAACGTGCAGTTCTACCGCGAGCGAAACCCCAATTACACCGACGGGGAGGCGCTGCTGGTGTGGATACCGCTCAACATGGCGACTATCGCGGGGGGCATCCATCGCCAGATTCGACTGCTTCTGCAGCGATGATCGCAGGTCGCGCGGCTCTCGGCGGGCGACCGCTGCTGCTCGCCGTGGGAATCGGGGCGTTGTACGGGAGTTGGGCAGCATTCGTCAATCACGGCGCCGGGACTACGGCAGCGCTGCGCGCGGCGGTAACGCAGATGTCGTCGAGCGTTATCGCTTCCCTATTACTGCAGCTACTGCTCATGCGTCTGTTTTACTGGGCGCGTACCCCAGCTCGGGGCTTCTGGTTGTCCTCGCTCGGTGCATCGTCGTTGGCCGCGGCGGTCCTGACGGCGGGGCACGTGGTAAACGGCACGCCGCACATCGCCCAGACGCTCGCACCGTCACTGATCATCGGGACGACGTTCTGCTTTGGCTACGCCCGTGCACTGCTGGTCCGCGAGCGGGCGAGCCAAGAGAACTGAACTCGTCCCCGTGACCAGTCACGCCGGAGATTCGGAACAAATTGCGCAGGGAGGTACTCTTTTTAGTTATGGGTTCTAAGGAAACAGCGCGTTGTGCTGTGCGCCTCGGCGTCGCGGTGCTGCTCACCGCCGGTTGGGCCGCCACCGCGGGTGTCGCCTCCGCCGACCCGGAGCCGTCGCCCTCCCCTGCACCGCCGGGACCTGCGCCAGCGGGAGCTCCGGCAGCGGCGGGAGCGCCGAAGACGACGATCGACCACGACGGGACGTATCTGGTCGGCAAAGACATTGTTCCCGGTGTCTACAGCTCGGCGGGGCCGGTCGGCAGCGGCACCTGTTACTGGAAGCGAACCGCCAACCCGGACGGCGCACTCATCGACAATGCCATGACCAAGAAGCCGCAGGTGGTGCAGATCGAGCCCACCGACAAGGCATTCAAGACCAATGGTTGCCAACCGTGGCAGCCGACAACCGATGCGCCGCCACCTGAAGCGCCTACCGCGCAGGTGCAGGGAACGCTCGGCATACTCAACGGGTTGCTGGCACCCAACGGTCCGCGTCCGCCCAACTGACCCGGGCAGCGTCAAGAAGCGCTCGCGTGCGCTAGGCCGGCGGGGCTAGCGCGGTCTCGACCGTGGTGTACATCGGCAGCAGGCGGCGAAGCCCACACGCAGCAATGGTGCGCGCCACGATTGGCTGACTGGTGACGAGCCGTAGGTTCACACCGCGCCGCCGGCAGCGCACCGCCTCCTGGGCCAGCACCGCGTAGGCGCACGAGCCGAGGAAGTCGAGTTCGCGAATGTCGATGACGAACGGTCCCGGGGCGATTGCGATGGCCGCACTCCTGTTCACCAGGCGCTGCCAGATCGTCTCGTTGCTGGCGTCGATATCGCCGCTGACATGAACGACAACGGCCGAACCAGTGCACTCGGTGACCGCCGTCAACGTGCCGTTCGGATCATTGATCTGCGAATTGAGCCGCGTGCCCGCCGGAGCAGGAGAAGATCCGATCGCGACAGTCTTCATCGTTCGCAATGTCCCGTCGTCTTGGTTAGGGCCGACCTCGGTCCGGAGGCAGCCAGGTCTCGTCCTGCCGAGAGACAGCGTAAGTGCCTGCCGGTTTCGGCGAGGGGTTTCGTGATTACGGGCTTAATCAGCATATGTCTAACAGGCGAGGCAGCCTAGGCGTAAGACCGAATTTCCGGGCCGGACTATCGAGTTGCGCGCCGCGTCAGCAGGGACAGAAACCAACTGACCACGGACAGCAGGATCGCCGCCCAGATGGCCGTCCACCAGAAGTGGTCGATCTGCAGCCCCCACGTCGTGTGCTCGGTGATCCGTGCCGTAATCCACAGCATGAAGGCGTTGATGACGATGTGGAACAGTCCCAGCGTCAGGATGTACATCGGGATGGACAAGATCTGCACGATCGGCTTGATGATCGCGTTGACCAAACCGAAAATCACTGCGACGAAGAAGATTATCCCGATCCGCTGCAAAGTCGAACCACCGCCGACGAAGTTGATCCCGCGAACGAAAAGAGTCACCACCCATAGCGCGACACCGGTCAGAGCCGCGCGCAGCAGAAAAGGCGCCATGCGCTGATAATGCCATTCTCAGCGGTCCGGCGCGGTTCAAGTCAGCGTGTAGAAGCGGAGCGCGTTGAGTCCGCCGATCTTTTCTCTAGACCGTTCGCTGATATCGGGCCGGGTGCGCAAATGCTTGGTGCTCTCCGGCCATTCCCCGTCCCAGTGCGGGTAGTCGCTGGCGAACATGATGAAGTCGTCGCCGAGCACGTCGATCACCCCAGGCAGGATCGGCTCTTCCGGTTCGCAGGTCACCCAGATGTTGCCAGCGCTCAGATACTCGTTCGGGTCGCGTCGCCAACCCCGCTCGATCCACCCACCACGCTTCTCGTAGTGCTCGTGCAACCGATCCATGAAGAACGGAACCCAGCCGACGCCCGCCTCCAGAAAAGCGACCCGCAACCCGGGATGGCGATCGAATACACCGCCGGACACTATCGCGGTCATCGCCGTCATCTGGTCGAACGGGAAGCTCACACAATGCACCTGGATGTAGTTGCTGAACCGGTCCACGCCGATCTTCGGCAGGTGCATCCCGGGGGCACCATGGATTCCCAGCGGCATATCCAGTTCGACCGCGGCGGCGTAGAACGGGTCGAGGTCGGGGTGGTCGAGATTGCGCGTCCGCAGCGCCGGGGGCAGGTGGGTGGCGACCAGCCCGAGGTCTTTGGCCTCGGCCATGACGTCGATGGCGACCTGCCCATGTTCGATCGGTGTCGCCGCCACACCCCACAGCCGGCCCTCCGTCGGTGCGCAGAAGTCCGCGATCCACTGGTTGTAGAGGCGCGCGAAGCCCGCCGCGAACTCTGGATCCTCGAGCGTGGGCACGCACAGGCCGAGGCTGGGATAGAGCACCATCGTGTCGAGGTAATCGCGGTCGGCGTCGTCGAGCATCCCGGCGGCGGTTGTGCAATGCAGGTCGGGGCGTCAGTGATGCCGTGCTCGACCGGGCAACCTGCGCCAGGACCTTGGTCTTCGGGATAGTTGCGGCCTTCGATCACCAGCCGTGGCCGCTCACCGGCGCTGACTTTCACATGATCAGGCCAGCGCCGCAGCGCTTCAGCCGCCAGGGTCGGGTTCTCGGCAACGTGTCCATCGGCGTCGACGATCCGCATATATCGGCAACATACTCGCGGTGCGTCGAATTCGCGGTAGTGCGGAGTGTCCGGCACGATTCACGTCGTGACACGACAGCGGCTGACCAGTGACCAACGAAACTCGTTCATCGCGGCGTTCCTGGGTTGGACGATGGACGCCTTCGACTACTTCATCGTCGTACTGGTCTATCAGGATATTGCCCAGACGTTTCATCGCAGCAAGACCGAGGTCGCATTCGTCACCACCGCCACGCTGGTAATGCGTCCGGTCGGGGCGCTGCTGTTCGGGTTGTGGGCAGACCGGGTGGGCCGGCGGCTTCCGTTGATGGTCGACGTGGCGTTCTACTCAATTGTCGGATTTCTGTGCGCGTTCGCTCCCAACTTCACGGTGCTGGTGATTCTGCGCCTGCTCTACGGCATCGGCATGGGTGGTGAGTGGGGTTTGGGCGCCGCGCTAGCCATGGAGAAGGTGCCGCCGCAGCGGCGGGGATTTTTCTCTGGGTTGCTGCAGGAGGGTTATTCGTTCGGTTACCTGCTGGCCACCCTTGCGTCTCTGGTGGTGATGGACCTCTTCGGATTGTCGTGGCGATGGCTGTTTGCGTTGAGCATCATCCCGGCGCTGGTCAGCCTTATCATCCGGTATCGCGTCGAGGAATCCGAGGTGTGGGAGGCCGCACAGGACCGGATGCGGCTCACCAAAACGCGGGTGCGCGATGTGTTGCGCGAGGCCAAGGTTATTCGGCGTTTCTTCTACCTGGTGCTGTTGATGACCGCGTTCAACTGGATGAGTCACGGCACCCAGGACGTCTACCCCACCTTCTTGAACGCGGCCACCGATGGCGGCGCCGGGCTGACCAGCACCACCGCACGCTGGATCGTGGTTGGCTACAACGTCGGCGCCATCATCGGCGGGCTGATCTTCGGCACCCTGTCGCAACGATTCGGGCGCCGCTACACCATTGTGTTCTGTGCGGTCTTAGCGCTGCCGATCGTACCGCTGTTCGCCTATTCACGAACTGCGGCGATGCTGTGCCTGGGTTCGTTTCTGATGCAGCTGTTCGTGCAGGGGGCGTGGGGTGTGATTCCAGCGCACCTCACGGAGATGTCGCCCGACGCGATCCGCGGTCTGTACCCGGGTGTGACGTATCAATTGGGAAACTTGTTGGCGGCGTTCAACTTACCGATTCAGGAACACCTGGCCGCGACCCACGGCTACCCGTTCGCACTGGCGGCGACCATCGTGCCGGTGTTGACGATGGTGGCGTTACTGACGTTCGTCGGCAAGGACGCCACCGGGATCAGGTTCGGCAGCGCCGAAAGTTCCTTCCTGCCAACTGAGTGACGCGACATGACGCCCGGCGTTTGGCTGGGCTATCCCGCCGCATCCCCACTTAGCGCACGCAGCAGCATGTGCATGGCGACGGTGGTGGAGCGTTCCCGTACGTCGGAACGGTTCCCGGGCAGCCTTATGGTCCGGGTGTCGGCGCGACCGTCAGCCAACATAACCGTGAAACAGACTGTGCCGACTGGCTTTTCGGGTGTCCCCCCGCCTGGCCCGGCGATCCCGGTGATGGCCACCGCGGTGTCGGCGCCGAAGCGCTTCAGGGCGCCGGCGGCCATCGCCCGTGCGACCGGTTCGGAGACGGCGCCCTGTTCTTCGATTAGCGCCGGGTCGACACCCAGTAGTTCGGCCTTGGCCTGATTGGAGTAGCTGACCACGCCGCCCATCACGTAGTCGGATGATCCGGGGCGGTCGGTGAGCCGTGCAGCCAGCAAGCCGGCCGTGCAGGACTCGGCCGTCGCGATGCGGCGCCCGTTCAACAGGTGAGCGACCAGATCGTCAATGCTGGAACCGTCTTCGGAGTAGAGCTGTTGCCCGTGCTTGTCCCGTAGCAGCTGGGTGAGCTGCGCGTATGCCTCGCCTGCGGCTGGCTCGTAACGGGTGACCATCTCGACCTCGCCCCGGCGCAGGCAGGTGGTGATCTCCAGCGATGCAAAGCCGGGCACGGCGGTCTCGGCCTCCCGCAGGGTCTCGGCTAATCCCGATTCAGGCAGTCCGAACATCCGCAGCATTTCCTGCCGATAGACGGTCCGGCCAGCGATCGCGTCCTGCGCCGCGGGAGCTTCGATGGCCGTGTGCCACATCGGCTGCAGCTCTCGCGGCGGGCCGGGCAGCACTATGACCGTCGGCTTGCCGGGCACCACCACGCCCGGTGCGGTACCTACTGGATCAAGCACCTGCGCCCCGGCGGGGACCATCGCCTGCTTGCGGTTGGCGGCCCGTACAGATTCGAAAGTGCCTGGGTCCAAGGCGGATTGAAACGCGGGATTGCGTGCCATCAGTTTTTTCAGGATATTGGCGATCTTCTCCTCGACCTCTTCGTCGAGCACCAGCTCGCGATCGCAGAATCGGGCCACCACCTCGACGGTCATGTCGTCGGCGGTCGGGCCCAGCCCGCCGCTGGTGACGATCAGGTCCACACCCTGGCCGGCCATGAAACGCAGCTGCGCCTCGATATCGGCGGGCCGGTCCCCGCAGATAGTGATGTGGGCCAGCTCGACGCCGAGCTCCAGGAGCCGATCGGCGATCCATGGGCCGTTTTGATCTTGGACACGTCCGGTGAGGACTTCGGTTCCGGTGACCACGATTCCTGCGCGTGCGCTCACCGTCGTGAGCCTACGCAGTGTCGCGAGTGAACCCGAAGCAGCGCCCTAGGTTCGGGCGGGTGCGAACGCCCGGGCTCAACGGGTGGCGCTGGGCTGACCTGGCTCTCCTGGTTGGCCGGGCTGCCCCGGTCGGCCTGGTTGGCCTGGCTCTCCCGGTTGCCCTGGCTGTCCCGGTTGGCCTGGTTCGCCGGGCTGGCCGGGCAATCCACCGGCACCGCCGGGACCGCCCCGGCCTGGCTGACCACCCTGACCGCCGTCCCCGCCGCGCCCACCGTCTCCGCCGCGGCCTCCACCGCCGCCGTCGCCGCCGCGTCCACCGTCTCCGCCGCGACCTCCACGGCCGCCGTCGCCGCCGCGGCCGCCGGCTCCACCCGCGCCGCCTCGTCCGCCGGCACCGCCTTGCCCGCCCGCGCCGCCTTGGCCGCCAGCGCCGCCGCCTTCGTAGTCGGTCATGACGCCGGAACGGATCGATGAGCGGTCATTGGACGGCCTCCTTGTGCCTGGTGGGAGTCAACTCGCACCACGCTACGCGCAGGCCCGAGTTCAATCGGCGCTAATCGTCGGCGAGATACCGCTCGACGGACTCGACCTTCCGTGTCATCGCGTCGTTGACCCCGGTTCGCCAGTCCGCCTTGATAACGGTGCTGACTCGCGGTGCCCGGGCGGCGACAGCCCCCACCGCACGCTGCACCACCGACATCACCTCGTCCCAGCTGTCGCCTTCGATCACGGTAAACATCGAGTCCGTCTTGTTGGGTAGCCCCGAAGCACGGACTACCCGAACCGCTTCGGCGACGATCTCGCCAACACCCTCCCCCACGCCCAGCGGAGTTACCGAAAAAGCGACCAAGACAGACATCTGGGGAGGGTACCCAGCATCGGTCTCAACGGTCCAGATGGCACCATCGGAGCCCATGCGGGTTCTGGTGCAGCGAGTCACATCGGCGTCGGTCTCGGTGGACGGCAAGGTCGTTGGTGCGATCCAACCCGGCCGGCAGGGCCTGCTGGCTCTGGTCGGTGTCACCCACAACGACGGACCCGACCAGGCGCGGCGGCTGGCCGAGAAGCTCTGGAACCTGCGCATCCTGTCCGACGAGAAATCCGCAGCCGACGTTGACGCACCTATTCTGGTGATCAGTCAATTCACTCTCTACGCCGACACTGCAAAGGGCCGGCGCCCGTCGTGGAACGCCGCGGCCCCCGGTACGGTTGCAGAGCCGTTGGTGGCGAGCTTCGCCGACGCTCTTGTGCAGCTGGGCGCAATTGTGGAAACCGGGGTGTTCGGGGCCCACATGCAGGTTGAGCTGGTTAATGACGGGCCGGTGACGGTATTGCTCGAGCTGTGAAAGTACCTTCGCCCCTATGACGTCACCCAAATTCGGCTCGCTACGTTCCGACGACGACCAGTGGGACATCGCCAGCGGTGTCGGCTACACCGCCCTGTTGGTGGCGGGCTGGCGTGCGCTGCACGCGCTAAGCGCGCAACCGCTGGTTGCCGACGACTTCGCCGCCCTGTTCATCGAGGCGTCCGCCGACCCCTATCTCACCGGTTTGTTGGCCAACCCGGGGACCTCGCACGACGAGACGACCTTTCCCCGGCTCTACGGCGTACAGACCCGATTCTTCGACGAGTTCTTCGCCGCCGCCGGCAACGCCGGAATCCGACAGGCGGTAATCGTCGCCGCAGGCCTGGACTCACGCGCATATCGGCTGCAATGGATCTCTGGCACAACAGTTTTCGAGGTCGACCTACCGAAAGTGCTGGAGTTCAAAACGCGGGTGCTTTCCGATCGGGGGGTGGTGCCGGCCGCCAGGCGAATCGAGGTGGCCGCCGATTTGCGCGCCGATTGGGCGGCCGCGTTGAGCGCGGCCGGCTTCGATCCGCGGCAGCCCAGCGCCTGGTCGGTGGAGGGTCTGCTGCCCTATCTCAACGGTGGTGCCCAACAGGCGCTGTTCACGCGAATCGACGAATTGTGCGCAGCGGGCAGCCGGATTTCAACTGGCGCGCTAGGGTCTTGCCTGGACCGGGATCGGCTGGCGGAATTGGAAAAGACCCACCCGGGTGTCACCATGTCCGGTGAGGTCGACTTCTCCGCTCTCACCTATGCCGACCCCGTCGACCCCGCCGCATGGCTGAGCCGGCACGGCTGGGCCGTCGAACCGACGCGCACCAACCCGGAGCTACAGCAGCGCTACGGGCTGACCCCGTCGCAAACCGATGTCCAGCTCGACGCTTTCATGCACTCGCAATACGTCACCGCGACGAAAAGTTAAGGCCGCAAGAGGATCTTGACGTCTTCGCCAGAACGTGACGCGGCCGTCGCATAGGCTGCCGCCGCATCGGCTAGCGGCAGTGTGCGGGTGAAGATGCCGTCGACGTCCAACCGGCCCGACTGCAGCAGCGGGATGAGTTCGGGCCAGGTGCGCTGCACCGGCGCGGTGGTCCAGCGCACCGTGATGCTGCGGATCAGGCAGCCAAGTGCCGGGAACGGAAACGGTTGCAGGTCATGCACACCGACTACGGAGACGGTACCGCCCGGCCGCACCGCGAACAGCGCGTCGGTCAGCGAGGCATCGGTGGCGACGGCGTCGATGACCGCGTCGGCGCCGCGGCCGCCGGTGGCGGACAAGATTGCCTCGACGGCTGGCGGCTCGATCGGGGTGGCGCCCCAGTCGGCGGCCCGCTGCAGTCGGCCCGGTACCCGGTCCACTGCGAAAACCGTTGCCGCACCGTGTGCGAACGCGCTGCGTAACGCACAGAGGCCGACCGCGCCCAAGCCGATCACTGCGACGGTGCCACCGTAGGGGATGTGGGCGCGTTGTGCGGCGGCCCAGCCGGTGGCCAGGTTGTCGGTGAGCAACAGCGCTTGTTCGGTGGTGATGCCCTCGGGAATCTTGCGGGCCTGGAAATCGGCTGCGTGCACGGCGAGCAGGTCGGTCTGAGCGCCGGGCAGTACCCCGCCGCCGAAGATGTTCAAGCCCGAGTGGCACATCACCGGGTCGTTGGTGGCGCACCCCGGGCATGATCCGCAACCGGCAACTGACGACACCATCACCTCGTCACCGACCTTGACGGTGCGGACATCGGGACCGGCTTCAACCACCGTGCCGACGGCTTCGTGGCCCAAGGCGATCGGCTCGGCCATCGGATAGTCGCCCTCGTAGAAGTGCAGGTCGGAGCCGCAGATGCCGGCGGCGCTCACTGCGATGATCACCCCGTCCGGGCCGGTCAGCACGGGATCTGGCCGGGTGTCCACCCGGATGTTGGCCGGGCCTTCCACGACTACCGTACGCATTGCGCTCACTTTCCTTTTGTCACAACGAAATTGGACCAATCTGGTTCGCGTACCGCGGCCCAGTACTGGTTGAGGCGCCACGGGCTGACGGTGTGGATCTCGCCGTCGGCGTTCTTGAAGTAGGAGTGCTCGACCGCGGGGTGCGACCACACCATCTTCTTGATCTCGGTCTGGGTGCGCCGATGCCAATCGGTGGCGGCCTCAGCGGTGGGCTCTACGGCGGCGATGTTTCGTTCGGCCATGTGCTGCAGGCACAGGTTGACGTAGCGCATCTGAAGTTCGGATTGAAAGATCAGGCTGCCGCCGTGGGCCAGGTGGGTGCCTGGCCCGTAGAGCAGGAACAGGTTCGGAAAGCCCGGGACGGTGATGCCCAGGTAAGCGTATGGCCGGCTACCCCACAGTTTGCGCAGGTCGATTCCGTTGCGGCCCTTTATCTTCAGCGGCCACAGTACATCGGTGTGGCGGAATCCGGTGGCGTAGACGATGATGTCCACCTCGTGTGTAACGCCGTCCTCGGTGACGATGCCGCGCGGAGTCATCCGCTGGATCGGTGTGCGCACCAGTTCGACGTCGTCCCGTTGCAACGTCTTCAGCCAGCTGCCGTTGTCCTGCAGAGTGCGCTTACCGGTAGCCGGATAGTTGGGCAGCACCTTGGCCAGCAGCTCATCGGAGTTCGGGCCTTCCGGTACCTGACTAGTGATCCACTGGCTGAACATCATCCGGGCGGCGGCATTGATGTCGCTGACCGCATAGTCCTGCCGGCCATCGGGATCTATATAGTGCGGGTCGCCTTGGGCGGCGTCCAGACCTTTGTCGGCGCCCGGCCATAGCAGCAGGAACCGGTACCACCTTCCGTAGCAAGGTAGGTGGTCCATCGCCCAGCGCACGCCGGCGGGAACCTCGTCGTGGTACATCGTGTTGGGGAACATCCACTGTGCGGTGCGCTGGAACACCGTCAGATGCTCGACCTGGTTGGCGATCGCCGGTGCGATTTGGAACCCGCTGGCGCCGGCGCCAACAAGCGCGACGCGCTTGCCGGCCAAGTCGACGGAATGGTCCCAGGCCGCTGAGTGGAACGACGGCCCCTCGAAGGTATCGGCGCCCTCGATGTCGGGAAGCAGCGGCCGGTTCAACTGGCCTACCGCGGTGATCACCGCGCGTGCCCGTAACGTGTCGTCCGCGCCGTCGGCCGTGCGCAATCGAACTGTCCAGCTGTCGGATTCGTCGTCCCACTCGGCCCCGAGGACCTCGGTCTTCCACCTTGTGTGCGGCGCCAGGTCGTGCTTCTGCATCACCTTGGTGAAGTAGTCCCGAAGCTCAGGCTGTTCGGCGAAGTAGTGCGTCCAGTCGTTGTTGGGTTCGAAGCTGTAGCAGTAGAAGTGATTTGCCACGTCGACCCGGGCGCCAGGATAGCTGTTTTCCCACCAGGTTCCGCCGGGTCCGGCGTTCTTCTCGACAATTGTGAATGGAATGTTGGCTTGTCTCAACCGGATTCCGGCCAAAATGCCCGATTCGCCGCACCCGATCACGACGACCGGGAATTCGGCCATGCTATCCGGCGGCAGGGCGACAGGGTGGCGCGGGTCAACGCCCTCGAGGTCCATCTCTTCGCGGGCCAGCAGCAGATAGTCGTCGGGAACGTGCTCGCACGCCGTCCAGTCCATCATTTCCCGGATCAGGTCATCGCTCAGCGGCTCGGGCTCTGGGCAACCGCGATCGCGGTAGTCGACAATCACCGGCAGCGCCTCGGCGCGGGCACGGGCCTTGTCCTCCTCGGACATGAATCCCTGGACCTCGTTTAGAAACACGCCGAGCTGCTTGAAGTCGCGAATGAAGCGCGGATCTCCGGTGATGTGTACTAGCGACAGCAGTAGCGTCGGGATGCTGACGTCTTCGAGTGCGGCGGCGATCTCCGTGGTGGAGGTGGTGAAGGGCTTCCCGGCGTAGCGGCTGCGCATCGAGGCGGGTCCTTTCCGTGGATTCAAATTACGCTACTCTACGTTTCGTAATTGCGGGATTACGCTACCTCGCGGCCCTGTAACGGATCAAGAGCAGCATGGCGGTGGCCGCAGGGTCATCTGGTGAAGGGCGTTAGTTGGCAGGCGCGAGACCTGGCTGGCCTCGCCGCATCCAGCCGTATTAAACTAGAACACGTTCCAATTCCTCAGCTTCGGTCAAGCTTTCTAGGAGCAGGCATGCATACCGCGATTTGCGATGAACTCGGCATCGAGTTCCCGATCTTCGCCTTCACTCACTGCCGCGATGTCGTGGTCGCGGTCAGTAGGGCCGGTGGCTTCGGCGTGCTGGGAGCGGTCGGCTTCACACCCGAGCAGCTCGAGATCGAACTCAACTGGATCGACGAGAACATCGGCGACCATCCTTACGGCGTCGACATCGTCATCCCGAACAAATACGAGGGTATGGATTCGCACCTGTCGGCCGAGGAGCTGGCCGACACGTTGCGCAAGATGGTGCCCCAGGAACACCTGGACTTCGGCAAGAAGATCCTCGCCGACCACGGGGTCCCGGTAGAGGACAGCGACGGCGACAGCCTGCAGCTGCTCGGATGGACCGAGGCGACCGCCACCCCGCAGGTCGAGGTCGCGTTGAAGCACCCGAAGGTGAAGATGATCGCCAACGCACTCGGTACCCCGCCGGCTGAGATGATCAAGCACATCCACGACGCGGGCCTCAAGGTCGCCGCCCTGTGCGGTTCTCCCTCGCAAGCGCGCAAGCATGCCGACGCCGGCGTGGACATCATCATCGCGCAGGGCGGCGAGGCCGGGGGGCACTGCGGCGAGGTCGGCTCGATCGTGCTGTGGCCGCAGGTCGTCAAGGAAGTCGCACCGGTGCCCGTGCTCGGCGCGGGCGGCATCGGCAGCGGCCAACAGATCGCGGCGGCGCTGGCGCTGGGTTGCCAGGGCGCCTGGACCGGCTCGCAGTGGCTGATGGTCGAAGAATCCTCCAACACCCCGGTCCAGCAGGCGGCCTACGTCAAGGCGGGTAGCCGCGACACCGTGCGCAGTCGGTCATTCACCGGCAAGCCGGCGCGCATGCTGCGCAACGACTGGACCGAGGCTTGGGAACAGCCGGACAACCCGAAGCCGCTCGGAATGCCGCTGCAGTACATGGTCTCCGGCATGGCGGTGCGTGCCACCAACCGGTATCCGAACGAGTCCGTCGACGTGGCCTTCAATCCGGTCGGGCAGGTCGTCGGCCAGTTCACCAAGGTGGAGAAGACCTCGGCCGTGATCGAGCGCTGGGTTCAGGAGTACCTCGAGGCGACAACCAAGCTCGACGAACTCAACGCCGCCGCCGGCGCCTGACGGCGGCGCGGTTCGCCACGCGTCAATCGAGTTCGTCGTCCTTGTCGGTGAAAACCTCTTTCACCCGGTCGACCGCGTCGGTGGCGATGTCCACTGAGCTCTGAACGATGCCGCTGGCGCCACCGGCAACATCACCTTTGATGATCGCGGTGACGTTCTCGACGATGTCCGCGGATTTTTCGACCGCATTCACGGCAATGTCGCGAACCGCGTCGACGGCATCCTTGGGGTCGAAAGCCATGGGAATCTCCTATTCGTTGAGGATGATCTGACTGTAGAGCCGGAGAATTCGCCTGACGAGTGACGAAGGTCAGTAGTCGACCAGAGTTCGCCAGTAATCCTCCGGAATCTCGGCGCCGGACCGCAAGATTCGCGCGAGCCCTGCGGCCATCGCAATTCCAAGCAGACCGAGCCACAATCCTGCCAGCCCGATCAACCACCACAGCACCGTGGTGACCGTCGGCCACGGCGACACTACGGCCAGCGCGGGTGCGAAGAAGAAACCGCACCCGATGTACCACGCGGAGCCGGCGCGATCCGAAGCCAGGACGAAGCGCAGCCACCGCGGGACTGGGGTCCTCTCGGGTGCGGTGCTCATCGTCGCCAGGCGGGAACGGTCAGGGCTCGGGCGGGAAGAATCCTGCCCCGGTGAACCAGCCCTCCTGCCAGCCCTGAGCGCCGAGGCACAGCATGGGCAGGCCGGCCGGCGACTGCGCCGCGACCTTCGGCCCCGGGCACGGCGCGCCGATCTGCTGGACACCGCGCAACGGGTAGGAGATCACCCAGTACCCCGTCTCGGCCGCAGGGAACTGGTTCGGCGGCGGGAAGTGGCAAGCTTCGGCTTGACCGCTGGGGCCGCGCCCGAAGATGAAGCGCTCGTAGTTGTCGCACGGTGCGCCCAACGACGCGTCGTAGTTCATTCCCGGCACGTCGCCTTCCCAGCGTCCGTTGTCGGCACCGGCCAGCGGTGCCAGTCCGACCGCCGCACCCGTGACCGCGGTGGCGGTGAGCAGTTCGCGAATCATCAAGTTCCCTTCTCGGCACCGGTCTTCATGAAAGAGCATAACGATTGCCGCGGACGCCACAAGGTCGCATCTTGCCGCGCGGTTCACTTTGCCAATCTGCGCCAGCGAGAAAGCGGGACATCTCGTTGCGGCGATCAGAGACCCCGTTAAGTGCAGATGCAAGCGGGTACGTCGAACAGTTCGAGGTCGTCGACGGCCGGCCGGTGCCTCCCCAGGGGAGAGGATTGGAGTTTGCTGCGCGAGAGTGTGACGGGTTGGGTGTCGTTGCACGGCGCCGCCGTGGCCGCTGCCGCCGCCAGTGGCGCTGAACTGCACGTCTTAAATTTGGCTTTAATTTGGCGTGGCCCCGTTTTTGCTCCGGTGCTTCCCAATGGCGGTGTAGCAATGGAGTATTGGCACCAGACAACCCCTGGGACTACAAAGGAGTGGGCCTTGTCAACGACGCAGCCAGCAGCCGCAGTGCAAGTCACGCCGAACCTGCCGCCCGGATTCGATTTCACCGACCCCGATATCCACGCCCAGCGCTTGCCCGTCGAAGAACTCGCCGAGCTGCGTCGCACCGCCCCGATCTGGTGGAACGAACAGCCCTATGGAGTCGGTGGCTTCGATGACGGCGGCTTCTGGGTCGTCACCAAACACAAGGACGTCAAAGAGATTTCCCGGCGCAGCGACGTATTCTCCAGCCTCGAGAAAACGGCGCTGCCCCGGTACAAAGACGGCACCGTTCAAGAGCAGGTCGATCGGGGAAAGTTCGTTCTGCTCAATCAGGACGCCCCGCACCACACTCGGCTGCGAAAGATCATCTCGCGCGGCTTCACGCCCCGGGCCGTCGAGCGGTTGCGCGACGACCTCAACGAGCGGGCCCGCCGCATCGTCGAACAGGCCGCAGCGCAAGGCGCCGGCGACTTCGTTGAGCAGGTGTCCTGTGAGCTTCCGCTGCAGGCCATCGCCGGGTTGCTCGGGGTCCCCCAAGAAGATCGGATGAAGCTCTTCCACTGGTCCAATCAAATGGTCGGCGACCAGGACCCGGAGTTCGAAAGCAACGACGCCATCACGGCGTCAATGGAGCTGATCATGTACGCCATGCAGATGGCCGCCGATCGGGCTCAGAACCCCGGCGAAGACATCGTCACCAAACTGGTCCAGGCCGACGTCGACGGCCACAAGCTGTCCGACGACGAGTTCGGCTTCTTTGTCATCCTGCTCGCAGTCGCCGGCAACGAGACCACCCGCAACTCGATCACCCAGGGCATGATGGCCTTCACCGATTTTCCTGACCAGTGGGAGCTGTACAAGCGGGAGCGTCCGGCGACGACGGCCGACGAAATAGTCCGTTGGGCTACGCCGGTGACCTCGTTCCAGCGCACCGCGCTACAGGACTACGAACTCTCCGGGGTGCAGATCAAGAAGGGTCAGCGGGTGGTGATGGTCTACCGATCGGCGAACTTCGACGAAGAGGTGTTCGACGACCCGTTCAGCTTCAACATTCTGCGGGACCCCAACCCGCACGTCGGATTCGGCGGCACTGGTGCGCACTACTGCATCGGGGCCAATCTGGCGCGAATGACGATCGACCTCATGTTCAACGCGATTGCCGACGCTATGCCCAACCTGGAATCGGTAGGGACACCCGAGCGGTTGCGCTCGGGATGGCTCAACGGAATCAAGCACTGGCAGGTCGACTACCATACCGAGAGTGGGGCGAAATGCCCTGTGGCGCACTAATATCCGCATCCAATTGGTTTAACCCGGCTCAGCCGCGGAGCGGGATCAGGGCGTAGCGCGCTCTCGCGCCGTCCTGACGATGTGACAGCGGCCCGAGTACAGTTCGGCCGTGGCTGCTAACAACAATGGGTCCTGGCTGTTCGATGCCGCCGACGGCGAGTTGCTCCTGCGCACCGGAGTCACGGGGCGCGCAGCGCGGATGGGTCACCGCCTCACCATCGCAATGACGAAGTGGCGGGCGGAGGTGGACTGGGTTGATGACCAACCCGATGCGGCTGAGTTGCTGGTCGAGGTCGACTCGTTCGAGGTGCTTCGCGGCGAGGGTGGCGTCAAGAGCCTGTCCGGTCCAGAAAAAGCCATTGTGCGTACCAATGCATTGAAATCGTTGGCCGCCAATCGATTTCCTCGGATCCATTTCGCCTCCGACGCCATCGAGTCGACCGACCTGGGCTATCGCCTGACCGGAACACTGCAGATAGCCGGAAAATCCCGTGCCCACCAAGTCGACCTGCGCACCGAGGATCTCGGCGACTCGTGGCGACTGTACGCCGAATCCGTAGTGCGCCAAACAGATTACGGCGTCAAACCGTATTCGATGTTCATGGGCTCCCTACAGGTCACCGACGAGGTCACGGTGTCGTTCCACGCTGTCCGGCAAAAAGGCCGGTGATCACGCGCTGACGGCCGTTATTCGGGCGGACGGCTGGGTTCTGCGATCGCATCGGGAAGCTGCTCGATCGCTCCGCTGAGCTGATACGGACCGGCGGCGGGTTCCGGGACAGGCGCAGCGCGGTTCGGCTGTCCGCCTGGCACGGATTCGTCGACCTGTGCACCGCCGGTGAGATGCACCGGCGCCGGAGGGCGGGACGTCGGCGCGGCGGGTGACGCCACGGCTTCGGCGACCGGCGGCTTGGGCTCGTGCCCGACGTGCTGTCCGGCGCCGGACCCGTTGCCCGGCGACAGCGCAAGACCCACGGCCGCGGAGACCGACGCAACGAAAGCCACTGCGGCCGCAGTCAGCGTGGTGGCCGCACCGGCATACTGGCGGCGCGAGCGCGCGGGCGCGGCAGCGACTGGCTCCTCATCCCCGTCCACCAGGGCCACCAATTCGGCGTCGGTGAATTCGGTGCTCTGCGCCGCTGTCAGCGCGGCGCCCCGCGCCACTGTCACCTGCGCCATGGTCTGTGCGAAAACAGGAACCGGCAGCACCTTCTCCAGCTGCCAGGAGAAGTCGCTGACGTCTTCCTCGGCGCCGACCACGACCACGCCCGCCGGCCGCCAGGTGTTGCGGTCGAACATGCCAGACAGCCAGGACGACAAGCCGTCGAAGCCGCCGCGGACATGCTTGACGGCGGTCTGCGTCTCTCCATCGTGGGTGTCGACCATTACAACGGTCGCCCACTCGTGCTCGAGAATGCAGACCGCGGTCTGCTGGTATCCGATTACCGGTGCGATGGCTTTGGCCAACGTCTCGACTGCGTCCAGCAGGCGGACCGGCACTACGTTGTCGAAACCGGCATCGGCTAGCGCCTCCTGCAGTAATGCGGCCTGGGCCGCCGCCTCGTCGGTCCACGTCACGCCGACCACGTGCAACCGGTGGTCACTAGCGGTCGCGATGTCCCGGGCACGCAGCACTTCGGCCGCCACCTGCTCGGCGGTGCTGATTGCCCGCACGCCGTGGCCTTCGTGCCGGCCGTCTTGTACTTGCAGCTCGCGGTGGCCAAGAATTGCGCCGTCGGCGTCATGCCCTTCAGCAAGGACCCACCCGAAGGTGGTCGGAGTCACTGACAGCCCAAGTACCGTATCCAAAGTTTCGCACCTCAATCGTTCTCGGGCGTGGCGCACTCTTCGCGATATGACCGGCACCAAGGGGCGGGTGCGGCGCGGCAAAGTATGAGACGGCCCGAGATAGCGTGTCCGCAGTCTGCTTGCTCGCAGCGAGCCTACGCGGTCCGCGCGAGTTCGGTTTCCTCGGTCTGGAAAGCGCCTGGAAAGGCTTCAACATCGCCTGTTACCGCCAAGAATCCGGTATGCGCGGCTCAGTTATTCCGCAGCAGGTTGCTGAACTCTCCCGGATGTAATGGTCCAGCGGGAGTGGTGATGCCGCGCCAATTGCTTCTGACGCTCCCGACTCGCTCCGATTCCAAGTCCATAACGCGTGGATAACGTGGCGGCGTGTGTCTCGCCCGGGCGTGTCGGGACGGGGCTATAACGAATGCGGTCAACCAACGTGGAGCCGCCACTAACACAGTTGCTGTATCCGCGACGGTAACCGATATGGAACTGAAATGTGTTTGCGTCCGAATCGACATACGGCCTATTCACGCGGTAAGTTCTGCCGGGAGCAAAAGACATAAGGACAAGGGGCACTGGTTATGACAGAGGTGAGCGGGAAGATACGGGCCTGGGGTCGCCGACTCCTGGTCGGTGCGGCTGCGGCCGCGACCCTGCCGGGCCTGATCGGCCTCGCCGGTGGTGCACCGAGCGCGGGAGCATTCTCGCGGCCGGGTCTGCCAGTCGAGTACCTGCAGGTGCCGTCGGCGGGGATGGGACGCAACATCAAGGTGCAGTTCCAGAGCGGCGGCGACAATTCACCTGCGGTGTATCTACTCGACGGCCTGCGCGCCCAGGACGACTACAACGGCTGGGACATCAACACCCCGGCGTTCGAGTGGTACTACCAGTCCGGTCTGTCCGTCGTCATGCCGGTGGGCGGCCAGTCCAGCTTCTACAGCGACTGGTACAACCCGGCCTGCGGCAAGGCGGGCTGCTCCACCTACAAGTGGGAGACGTTCCTGACCAGCGAGCTGCCCTCTTACTTGCAGAGCCAGAAGTCGGTTAAGCCGACCGGCAGCGCCGCAGTCGGCATTTCGATGGCCGGCTCTTCGGCAATGATTCTCGCCGCCTACCACCCCGCGCAGTTCGTCTACGCCGGCTCGCTGTCGGCGTTGCTGGACCCGTCTTCGGGCATGGGACCGTCGCTGATCGGCCTGGCAATGGGTGACGCCGGCGGCTACAAGGCCTCCGACATGTGGGGTCCGTCCAGTGACCCGGCGTGGCAGCGCAACGACCCGACCCAGCAGATCCCGCTGTTGGTCGGCAACAACACCCGGCTGTGGGTGTACTGCGGTAACGGCAAGCCGAACGAGCTGGGTGGCGCCAACATGCCGGCCGAGTTCCTGGAGAACTTCGTCCGCAGCAGCAACATCAAGTTCCAGGACGCCTACACCGGCGCCGGCGGGCACAACGCGGTGTTCAACTTCCAGAACGACGGGACGCACAGCTGGGAGTACTGGGGCCAGCAGCTGCAAGCCATGAAGGGTGACCTGCAGGGCGCCTTGGGCGCACACTGACCGACCTCGCAACAAGCCGCTACTGCGCTTGACGGGCTTCCTGTCAAGCGCAGTAGCGCTGTTTGGGGGCAGCCATCGCTGGTTTCAGCCGGTAGAGCCGAACTGGTCGGTGATGTCAATCCAGGCCGTCGCGTCAGCGCGATGGTCGCTCATGTTGCGGCACTCCCCGTAGAGGCGCAGCACGCCCAGCCGGGTGTCGTCGTCGTGGCGGTAGATAACCGCGGTGACGGCGTTCTTGGTGAGGGTCCGGCCGAAGGCATGGTTGGCCGGCGGCAGGCCCTCGGCCCATCCGTCGGCGGCTAGCTGAGCCGCGACAACCGGCAGGTAGGTATCGGCTCGGGTCTCGGCGGGCACCGCGAACGTTAGATAGACGGCCCCCTGGTACGGAGCGCTGTGGCTGTCCCGGCACGACATGAGTAGATAACCGGCGGTCGTCGGATGCAGGCTGGCGACAGCGACGATGTTCCTGGCGGCGCCGACGGCTTGATCACGGCTCTGTTGGTCGGTCGCGGGGTTGTCGGACGGCCGGATTGCGTCGGCCGGTGTGGAGTGGAGTTGGTCGAACGCCAGGAATGCTCCGCCCAGCAACAGCGAGACCACCAGCGAGGCCGCGATCAGCAGCCGGGCCTGGCGCGAGCGCAGCCAATCTGTCCGCATGACACCATCTTTCTCTCAGTGACCATGCACGCCGACTGGCGCCCCGGCGTCCGGACGCTGGGTCTTCGGCGAGCGTCGGCGAGATGCCAGAATTGCTGCGTGGACTGGCGGTAGCTGCCGCGGACACCGCGCGGAACATCTGGCTGGACGGGAGCTGAGCCGTTGAAATTCCGGTTGGCGACCCTAGCCCTGTTGTTGGCAACGGTGGCGGCGCCACCGGCGCGGGCTGAGCCAGGTGGGCCGTTGCTGCCGCTGGTCGACGCGGCTGCACAGCGGCTACAGATTGCCGAACCGGTGGCCGCGTTCAAATGGAACACCCACGGCGCGGTCGAGGATCCGGCGCGTGTCGAGCACGAACTCGCCACCCTGCGCCAGGAGGCCGCGTCCGAGCAGATCGACCCGGACTACGTCGCCGCGGCCTTCGCCGACCAGATCAGCGCGACGGAGGCCATCGAGTACACCCGGTTCGCCGCCTGGAAATTCATGCCCGCGAGCGCGCCGCCGCCACCGGCAGACTTGGCCACCTCAAGGGCGGCGATCGACGACCTGAACACTAAGATTTTGTCTCACATATCTCTCAACTGGAGTTTGCTGCACTCCCCCGCATGTGCCACCGAACTCGCCCTCGCCAGCATGCTGGTGATGCAGCAACGCCACTTCGACGACCTCTATCGACGTGCTCTGACGGCCGCCACCCGGTCCTACTGCCAGCCCGCACAGCCAGCCTGACCGAGCCGCACAACCGCCGTTTGCGCCAATCTCAAAGTGGTGGATAACTGATCTCATAATTTTTTCCGGCGGGTAACGGATTGAACACGCCCGGCGAAATGCCGGTCATGACGCACATCGTGAAGCCCCCCCTCAAGGCGGTCGTGGCCGCGGGTTTCTGCGCCGCATGGATGTCACTGGGAACCGCAGTGGCCAGCGCCGACTCCATGAACTGGGAAGCCGTCGCGCAATGTGAATCCGGTGGCAACTGGGCAGCTAACACCGGCAACGGCGCCTATGGCGGACTGCAATTCAAGCAAGCGACTTGGGAGGAATATGGTGGCGTCGGAAATCCGGCGCAAGCCTCTAAGCAGCAACAAATAGCCGTCGCCAACCGGGTGCTGGCCGGCCAGGGCCCGGGCGCCTGGCCCAAGTGTTCCCGAGCGGGCGGGATGACCCCGGCGAACGGGGGAGTCCCCAACCCGGCCCTGCAACTGCAGCAGACGCTGACTTCGATCATCGGGATTTTCACACCCAGATAATTATTATCGAGGGCTAGCCTCGTTTCGTTACACGTAACGTGATTGGATCCCCGTATGGAGGGTTCAGTAACGGTGCATATGGCCGCACCGGCGGACAAGATCTGGGAATTAATCGCCGATATCAGAAATACCGGACGCTTCTCCCCGGAGACCTTCGAAGCCGAATGGCTTGATGGAGCGGCCGGCCCGGAACTCGGCGCGAGATTCCGTGGCCACGTTCGGCGCAACGAGATCGGCCCGGTCTACTGGACCACCTGCAAGGTGACGGCGTGCGAGCCGGGCCGGGAATTCGGATTTGCTGTGTTGATCGGCGACCGGGCGGTCAACAACTGGCACTACCGACTGCTGCCAACCGGCCCGGATGGCAGCGGCACGGACGTGACCGAGTCCTTTCGGCTCGCGGCGTCGCCGTTGAACAACGTCTACATGGTGTTCGGAGGCTTTTTGCGTAAGCGCCGGAACATCCGTGACATGACGAAGACGCTGCAGCGCATCAAAGGCGTTGTCGAAACCGGTTAAGGGACAGCGGAGATCAGATTGATGAAGTCGATATTCATTACGGGCGCAGGCAGCGGGATGGGCCGTGAAGGCGTCAAGCTGTTCCACGCAAAAGGCTGGCGCGTCGGCGCCGTGGATCGCAACGACGAGGGGCTGGCCGCGTTGAGCCTCGAGCTGGGTCCGGGACTGTGGACTCGGGTCGTCGACGTCACGGACAAGCCCGCGCTCGACGCGGCGTTAGCCGACTTCTGTTCCGGAAACGCCGGCGGCGGACTCGACATGATGTGGAACAACGCCGGCATCGGTGAGGGCGGCTGGTTCGAGGACGTTCCCTACGAAGCCGCGATGCGCGTCGTCGACGTGAACTTCAAGGCAGTGCTGACGGGAGCCTACGGGGCACTCCCCTATCTGAAGAAGGTTCCGGGCAGCCTGATGTTCTCGACGTCGTCGTCCTCGGGCACTTACGGCATGCCGCGTATAGCCGTCTACTCGGCGACCAAGCACGCAGTAAAGGGCCTGACCGAGGCGCTGAGCGCGGAATGGCAGCGCCACGACGTTCGGGTCGCCGACGTGCTGCCCGGGTTGATCGACACCGCGATCCTGACCTCGACGCCCCAGCACTCCGGCGACGGCGGCTCCGATAACGCAGCACCACCGATGTCGCGCGACGAGCTTCGTGCCAACGCGCCAAAGAAGGGGATGTTCCGGCTGATGCCCGCATCCAGCGTCGCCGAGGTGGCCTGGCGGGCCTATCACCACCCGCGACGGCTGCATTGGTACGTGCCCGGCAGCATCGTCTGGATTGACCGGCTCAAGGCTGTCAGCCCCGAACTGGTTCGAGGTCTGATCCGGAAAGCACTGCCGGGGCCCGACGCGAAGCGGCAATAATGTTCCCTGCAATGAGTCCTGCTGCGGGCGGCGCTCAGGTCTGACACGGAGGTGGCTGGTGCAGAAGCGGTTGGTCGCGACGGCGGGACTCATCTTGACTTTTGCCGGCGCTGTTTCCGGGTGTGCCGATACCCAGACGGTGCCCCGAAAGGGCGCACACGTGACCATCGACGGAAGCACGCACACTGCGCGCCCGCCCGCATGCAGCCAGATCCAGGGTTACCGCACGATCGACATCCGAGACCACGACGGCCAGATCCAGGCGGTGGTACTGATGAGCGGCGACCGAGTCATGCCCCAGTTCGTGAAAATCCGCGACGTCGACGGTTTCACCGGCAGCTACTACGAGGGCGGGGTCGGCGATGCACACGTCGACCTCGCCAACGGTGCCTACACCATCGCCGGCAGTGCGTCCGGGATCAATAGCGCCAACCCCAACAAGGTGGTGACTACCGACTTCAAGATCAGTGCCGAGTGCTGATAAGGCGCCTACGCTAGGCGACGACACACTCGGATCGATCTCGGGAGTGAAGGTGAAGGCCAGACTGCACTGGTTCGCAATGCACGGCGTTGTCCGTGGGTTCGCCAAGTACGCTGCCCGACGCGGCGACTTCCAGGCACGGTTGATCGCCGATCCGGCGGTGTACGAGGACCCGGTGCCGTTCTACGACGAAATCCGCAGCCGCGGCCCGTTGGTGCGTAGCCGCGCGAGTTACATGACGGTCGACCATCGCCTCTGCCACGAGCTGCTGCGGTCGGACGACTTCCAGGTGATCTCGTTCGGCGACAGTTTGCCGGCGCCGTTGCGCTGGCTCGAAAAGCGCGCCCGCGACGACATGTTGCATCCGTTGCGACCGCCGTCCTTGTTGGCTGTCGAGCCGCCCGATCACACGCGCTACCGCAAGACCGTCTCGGCGGTGTTCACCTCCCGGGCGGTGGCCGCGTTGCGCGATCGGGTCGAGCACACCGCGACCGGTCTGCTGGACCAACTCAGCGAGGGATTCGACGCGGTCGATGTGGTGGGGCGGTATTGCTCGCAGCTGCCCATCACCGTCATCAGCGACATCCTTGGCGTGCCCGAGTACGACCGCCGGCGCGTGCTGGAGTTCGGTGAGTTGGCCGCCCCCAGTTTGGATGTTGGGTTGCCCTGGCGGCAGTACCAGCAGGTGCAGCGCGGCATCGCGGGCTTCAACGCGTGGCTTGTGCAACACCTCGGCCAACTGCGGCGCGCCCCTGGCGACGACCTGATGAGTCAGTTGATCCGCACCGCCGAAAGCGGCAGCCCGGACACCTATCTTGACGAAACTGAACTCCAGGCGGTGGCCGGGCTGGTCTTGGTAGCCGGTTTCGAGACCACGGTGAATCTGCTCAGCAACGGAATCCGGATGCTGCTGGACCACCCGCCGCAGCTGGCGAAGCTGCGGGCTCGTCCGGAGTTGTGGCCAAACGCGGTCGAGGAGATCCTGCGGCTGGACTCACCGGTTCAGCTCACCGCGCGGATCGCCCGCCGGGACATCGAGTTGGCAGGCCGGCAGATCGAGCGCGGTGACGTGGTTCTGGTCTACCTGGCTGCCGCCAACCACGACCCGTCGGTGTTCGCCGATCCGCACCGTTTCGACATCGAACGCCGCAATGCGGGAAAGCATCTCGCCTTCTCCAACGGGCGCCACTTCTGTTTGGGAGCGGCACTTGCTCGTGCCGAAGGCGAGGTCGGGCTACGGACCTTCTTCGACCGCTTCCCCGAGGCAACCGCCGCCGGGTCGGGGACCCGCCGCAGCACGCGGGTGCTGCGCGGCTGGTCGACGCTACCGGTGACTCTTCGACCGGCGTACTCGCTGATTTCTTCGTAGATTTATGCGGCAGCTAGCTCCAAGGGTGGTGTGCTGCAACTGTTCGCTCGGACCCGCCAGCAACGTCAGTCGACAAAGTGCCTCGCGCCTGGTCAGCGGGCCGTCGACGTGATCGGTGGCGATCTCCTCGGCGAGGAAGTGTCGCAAACCGGGCAGTCTGGCGAGTATGCGCCGCCGAGCTGTGGTTGACACTCGACCGCCGGCCCGGTTAATTGGCCCCATGACAGAGGTTTCCGCGCCGACAGTGTCCAGCTCCGAAGCAGATGTCGTCACCGGGATGTGGCGGGCACTCTCCCGGCGGGACTGGGATGCGATCAAGACGTTCCTGTCCGAGGACTGCCTTTATGTCGACATGCCCATACCAGCTGCATCGGCGCGCGGCCCGCAGGACATCGTGACGCGGCTCAAACTCGGTCTGGAAGACCTCGCGGGTTATGAGAACCACGACGGGGTGCTGGTGTCCAACGGCGCTGATGTCATCTACGAGCACTCGGAGACCTGGACTTTCAAGAGTGGTGAGCAAGGTGTGCTGCGCTTTGTCACAGTGCACAAGGTGGTCGACGGCAAGATCACCGTCTGGAAGGACTATTGGGACATGAATAGTCTGGTCGGTTTCGCGCCACCACAGCACTTCGAAAGGCTGGCCGGCGGCGACAACTCGTGGATTTTCGACGCATCCGAGTTGGTCTGACCCGGCTACGCCACTGACACGATTCGTGCGACTACCTTGCCGCCGCGGCTGACCTCGATGCTCTGCCCCGCGGCCACCTGGTCCAAGTAGCGTCCGGGCCGACTTCTCAGCTCGTGCAGCGCAACCCGCCCTCCGGCATCCGCCGGGACGGGTTGCTGCGGTGCATCGCCGGCTGGCTTGATCTGCGCCAGGATCTTGCCGCCGCGAACGACGTAGAGGGTCTCCCCGCCTGCGACACGATCGAAGCACTGCCCGGCGCGGGTCCGCAATTCGGCCAGCCGGACCCACCCACCTCGGTTCGCTGCTGCGGTGCTTTGCGTCGGGATCGGAGCTACTCTCCGCTCTCCGACCGGCACGATGCTGGCCACCAGCCTGCCGCGGCGGATGACGTCAAATGCTTCACCGGCCCGGACTCGGTCGAGATAGGTGCACGCATCACTCCGAAGTTGGCCCAGGCCAATCACTTCCGGCATTTCGCTCCGTTCCTGCGGTGACGTCCGCCACACCATCCGCAGCAGGACCATTATATGACTGTACGTGCGGTCAGTGTCAAAGTGTGGCAGAGGTTTCGCGGGGCGTGTTTTGTGGCGCGCGGACCAAGACCCGCATGTCGGGAAGCTGCACAGGTGCATGCCGCCGCGCAGTCATCACGCCGTCAGTGCGGTACCGCGTGGTTCATGGTCGCGGTGCCAACATGAATTTCCAACCGTCGTCGCCAATTCCGATCGAGTCGCCGACGGAGTATCGGACCCCATCCGGGCCGATCAGCTCACCGCTCTGCGGGAGGTACACCGACGCCGGAAGCCCACCGGGCGTGTAGGCACACGGGTTGGGTTGCTGCCCATTGCAGGCCACGCTGCCCGTCCCGGGTCGAGTCAACGGGTCACTGACCGGCGGAGGCGTGCCAGGTACGCGGTCGGCCGGCGCCGGGTTGAGCCCGTTGTTGACCGACGGCGCCGGCACCACCTGACCAGGCTTCACTGGTTGGTCGCACCGCGCCGCCGGTGCCGGGCAGGTCAGGATCTGGTTCGGGTCGCCGTACCAGGGATTGGTTCCTGCCGGGACATACGGATTAGGGTCGCGGCACTCCCGCGGCGTGGCGGCGCGCTTGCCGGGGACGTCGACACACGGCAGGTTGCGCGCGCCCCGCACTGCGTTGGCCGGAGTGTCTTGCGGGATCTTGCAATAGATTCCGGACGGCATCGGCGCCAGGCTGGTGTCCGCCGGAGACCGCCACTGGGACGCCGGCAGAAAGCCGGTCAGACAGGGTGGGGGTTGGTTGATTGTCAGCGAGGTGCCCAGCGCGGCGTAGCCAGGGAAAGCCGACGTGACCGTCTGCCCTTCGGCGGCGCCCTGCGGATAAGACACCAGCAGTTGCTCGACGCCTTTGTGGTAGCGCTTGAGCATGTCCAGCACGATCTCAAGGTTGGCCAGCGTCCGCGGTAGCGACTCGCGAACGTCGTCGAACACCGCGTTGACCTGATCGGCCGTCGGCGCCGCCTGGGCCAGGATGCTCTGCACGTGTTGATCGTTTTCCGCACTCTGCGCGGCCAGGACGTCCAGGTTGTCCGCCCACCGATCGATCGCATCGCGGGACGTGACCTGGCTGTCGATGATGGGCGCGGAGTTCTCGATGATGTCATCGACGTCGGAGAGGTTGGCCTGCAAGTCGCTAGCGATGGCCTGGGTGGCGTCGACCAGGCGTTGCAGCGCGGGACCCAGCCCGCCGACGGCCTGCGCTGTCTCGTCGAGGAGCAGCGCAATCTTTTCTTTGGGTAGCGCAGCCAGCCCGCGATTGGCGGCATCCAGCGCGGGTCCGATCTCGGTGGGTACGGTGCCCTTGCTGATGGTCTGTCCGGGTGAGAAGTATTCGTGCACACCGGTTTCCGACACCAGATCCAGATACTGCTCGCCGACTGCCGATACCGAATGCACGTTCGCCGACGCGTCGATCGGGATCCGGTAGCGGTCGGAGATGCTCATGGTCACCAGCGCACCCCGTTCGGTCGGCTCGACGGAGGTCACCTTGCCGATGGTTTCACCGCGATACGTCACGTTGGACGTCCGGTACAGCCCGCCCGAGATCGGCAGGTTCGCCTTGAGCGTGTACTGGCCGATCCCGACCGCGGTGGGAATCTGGAGGTAGTACCAGCCCAGCGCCACCGCGGTGATCGCGCTCAGCATCGTGAACATGAACAACTGGCGCCAGATGAAGCGGGTCAGCATTGCATGTCCGCCCGCTCGACCAGCGGTCCGCCAGGAACATCGTTGGGATTGGGCGTGTATCGGACATCGGGAATCATCGTTTCTGGGTCGCGGCCCCACGATTGTTCGAGGGCGCGCAGCGCCCCGGAGAAGCCAGTGCCGGTCAGCACGGCGTTGTCCACGGCGCTCAAGGTCAAGTCGAGCGTCAACGACAGATTGAAGTAGTCGCCGCGGAACGACTTGAGCACGGCGTCGACGTCGAACGGCCGGACCAGCATCAACTTCAGGGCCCGAATCAAATACGGTGCGGCGCGGCCAAGTTCGCGTAGCGGACACTGCATCGACAGCAGATCCTGGTGGAAGTCGCTCTGCGCGGCGGACAGGTGCTGGTTGGCGACCCGCCCGAGTCGTCCCGTCGCGTCGACCGCATTGATCAACAGGTTCTGCTTTTCGGCGAAATGCTTGAGCAACGGTGGGAACTCGGTGAGAACGTGATCCACGACGGCCGCCCGACGACCCACGTAGCCCAGCAGTCGATTGGTGGAATCGATTGCACGGGTGATGTCTTCGCGTTGTTCGTCCAGTCGGGCGGTGAATGTGTCCAGCTTGCCGAGGAAGTCTCGAATCTGACCAGCCCGGCCGTTCAGGACGTTGTAGACCTCATTCTGCACCACCTCGACGTTGGGGACACCGCCGCCGCGCAGGATCATCGCCAGACTGGCCAGGGTCTGCTCGGTGGTGGGGTACGTCGACGAGTTCCTCAGCGGGATAGTGTCGTTCGGCCGCAACGGCTCCGGAGAGGGGTCCAGTGGCGCCGCCAACTCCAGATGCTGAGATCCCAGCAGGCTGGTCTGCCCGATCTTGGCGGTGGCGTTCCTGGGCAACTTCACATTTCCGTCCAGCTGAAGGGTCAGCGTGGCGACCCAGTTCTTCAGGTCGATCGAGCGCACCGTTCCGACGAAGACGTCGGCCACCCGCACCCGGCTGTTTGTGTTAAGGGCAAGCGTGTCGGCCAGTTGCACATAGACGGAGTAGGAGCCGGGCCCGCTGCCGGGGCCGCCGGGCATTGCCACGTTCGCGATGCCCTGCCAATTCGCGCACGACGTGAGCGCCATCGCCATCCCGATCCACGCCAGCTTCCGCACGGCCCGTGCGCCTCTCACGAGGCCGGTCCGTTCGATGTGACCGCCTCCGCGGGCAGTGCCGGTCCAACCGGGGCGGGTGTCGGCGCAACGGGTCCCGGCAGCACACCCGACGCCGGTGGCGGCGGCGGAATCGGCGCCGCCGCTTGCAGGCCGATCGGAGGCGAAGCAGGGTACTCGTCGTAGGCATTGGGCGGGCCGGGTGGCGTCTGCAGACCCGAAGCCGGTGGTGCGATATCCGCCGCGCCCATCAGTTCGGCCAGCGATTCTGGAGTGAGCAGTCCCGCGGTGACCGGACCCACCTGCACACCCTGCATGCCCGGGGCAACCACCCAGCCCGGGCTGGTGTTGCGGTGGGACAGCGGGCCATCCGGCACCCAGATGCCCGGCACCGTCGTGTCCTTATAACCGTTTGGCGGTTGCAGGCGGGGCTCGGAGTACGCAACGTGTTTCGGTAGCACCTCGGCGGTGCTGAACAGGTTCAGTCCGAACGGAAGATAGTTGAACTTGATCGCGTCGAGAATCGGCGCCAGATATTGCGCACAAAGCTCGGCGGAGTCTTGATAGCCCAACCGGCTGCCTGCCTGAATCATGCTGCACATGAACTGCATTGGGTTCGCGAAATTCGGAATCGCCGGGATGGACATGACTGCGCCGTGCGACGGGTGGTAGATCTGGCTGAGATTGGTCTCCAGGGTCGGCAGCACGTGCAGGGCGGTTTCTAGCCCATTGAGCGGCTCGGGTTGGACCAAGGTGGTGGTCAGGGTGTCGAGGTTGCCGATATCACGTGCCAGGACTTCGCGGTTCTTGGCCAGGAATGGGCGCAGCGTGGCGAGCAGGCCGTCGAATTGCTGGATCGCGTTGGCGAGGTCGTGATCAGATCCGGTCAACTTGTCGGTGAAGCGAGCCAGGCTGGTATTTAACGCGACGAACTGCTGGTCGTCCTTATGCAGGGCGTTGACGAAACGTGCCAGGCTGCGCACTACCGCGAAAAAGTCGCCGCGGCCTTCGTTGAGCGCGGTCAGCGCTTGCGACAGGCTGTTCAGCGTGGTGTTGATCTGTTCGCCTTTACCGGCTAGCCCGTTGGCGAACGACTCGATGAGTTCACCGAATGGGCCGGTGGGCTGCTGGGGCGTCGGACCGAGTTTGTCGATGATGTGCGCGACGCTCTCACGAAGCTGGTCCCACTCGGTGGGCACCTGGGTGCGCGAGAGCGGGATGACCGCGTGATCGGCCAGCACCGGGCCGCCTTTGTAAGGCGGCTCCAGCTGGATGCTTCGTGACGCCACCAGGGTGGGGTTCACCACCACGGCGGACGCGTTGGCGGGGACCTTGTACTTGTTCTTGTAGTGGAAGGTGACTTTCATCTTGTCGCCGGCCGGCTCGATGGTGTCGATCGATCCGACCCGCACGCCCATGATCTGGACCTTGTCGCCCGAGTACAGCCCGATCGCCGACGGCAGGTAGGCGACGACGGTGTTGTTCGTCAACTGCTGGTAGGTCTGCCAGCCGAAGAATCCGGCGACCAGGGCCAGCGCGGCGACCAGCGTCGCGACGGACCTGCGCAGCCACAGGTTGCGAAAACCGAAGGCGCTCAATTCTGGTCACCTCTCGTTGGGCCGACGGGTTGGGGCGCCTCGACCCGGGCTCCCGGCGGCGCGTTCGGCGGCAGCGGTACCGGCGTACCGGGGACATCGGGCGGCGGCTCGCCAGGTCGCCCGGCGATCGAGATTCCCGGCGTGGGTGGCACGCCGTTGGGGACCGCCGGTGACGTTTGAACGTCCAGCGGCGCTGGGAAATTGCCACCGAAGGGGCCGAGGTCGGTGCCCGCGCAGGGTAGCGGGTTCCAGGGCCTGGGCAGTGAGTCCGCGGCCGGGGTGTAGGAACAGGGTGTCCCGGGGGGGACGGCCGGTCCCGGATGCTCGGGGGTGCCTTCCAACACCGCAGGCGCGGGCGGCGGTGCGCCGTTGGGGAACCGGGTGCCGTTCGGGTCCGGGAAGCGGAATGCCGGCAGCCCAGCGTCGCGCCAGAACTCTTCGGGGTCGACTCCCCGCTTCTTGAACGCGGCGTCGACGAACGGCTGCAGCATCCAGTGCGGCAGCAAGTTGGACAGGACGATCTTGAAGTACGGTCCCGACGCGACAGATTCCCCCAGCGATGCAGCGAATTGGCTTACGTACGTGAGGGTTAGGGCCAGGTCGTCCTTGCGTGCCACCAGCAGGTCGCTGATCCCGTGCAACTGCTCCAGCACGGAATTCAGGTTTGGGTTGTCGTTGATGAACCCCTGCACCTGAGCCGAGAATGCGGTGATGTTGTGCAGCAGGGCGTCGATCGCCCGTCCGCGTTCGTTGAACGCCGCCAGCAGCGTCTTGGTGTTGACCAACAACCGTTCGACCTGCTGGCTGCGGTCACCTAGCACGCTGGCGACCTGGTTGGCCTGAGCGAGCAGGTGCTTGATCTGTTCGTCGCGCTGGCCGACCGTGTCGGAGAACCGGGCCACCCCGTCCAGGGCGGCGCTGAGATGCGGGTAGGTCTGATTGATGGTCTCCGACAACACGTTCAGCGATTGCTTGACAGCGTCGATGTCCCAGCCGGTGGCGGCGTTGGTGACATCGAAGGCCGCGTCGTAGAGCTGATAGGGAGTGGTGGTTTGGCCCAAGGGCAACACTCCCCCCGGCTGCAACGTCCGCTTTCCCCGGGGCTCGATCTCAAGCACCTTCTTACCCAGGATGGTGTCGGTCTTGATGGTGAGCCGGCTCTCGGTGCCGATGGTGTTGGCGCCGATCGAAAACTTGATCCGGACGAGGTCGCCGTCGATGTCGAGTCCCTGCACGGTGCCCACATTGACTCCGGTGATACGTACCTTGTCGTTCTTGCTCAGCTGGCCGGTGTCGGTGAACTGTCCATAGTAGGCGGGCGTGGCGAACATCATTGGGACGCTGGTGAAGCTCTGGCCGACGGCAACAACCAGCACCAGCACGGCGATGCCCATCAGGCCGACGCGGTAGCGGTTGAACTCTTTGAGGGTTCTCATTGCGGCGTGCACCTGCCGGTGGGCTGCTGCCAAATCTTGACGGTGCGGACCGGGCCACCCGCCTGCAATCCGTTCCACCTGATCTGCAGGTCGCAGAGATAGAAGTTGACCCAGTCTCCGTAGAGGCCGATGCTGCGACCGATCAGGTTGAGGGCAGTGGGGGTCTTGTGGATCAGATCGTTGAGCTGTTCGCGCTGATCGAGGATCGGCTGCTGCAGCGCCTGCAGGTAGCCGATCTCCTTGTGCAGCAACGCTCGATTGTCCGAGAGCAGGTCGGCGACCGTGCCAACGGCCTCGCTGAGCTGCGCTACGCCGGTGGACAGTGGGTCGGCGTGATTGCTCAAGCCGGTGATCAATCTTTCGAAATTGTCGATGACGCCGTCGAACTCCTGGCGATGCCGAACCGTGGTGTCCAGCACGATGTTCAGATTCTTGACCACCTCGCCGATCGCTTGATCACGTTCGGCGATGTGCGCGGTCAATCGTGCGGTCTGGTCGAGGACGTCGTTGATAGTGCCGCCCTGCCCCTGGAACACGGTAATAATCGCCGTCGCGATCGTATTGACCTTGTTCGGTTCGAGCGCCCGGAACAGCGGTTTGAATCCGCCGATCAAGGCGTCGAGGTCCAGTGCCGGAGAGGTCCGGGACAGCGGGATGAAACCGCCGGCCGGCAGCACCCGGTCAGCGCCGTCGCCCTCGCCGCGCTTGAGCTCCACGAACCGGTTTCCGAGCAGATCCAGATAGCGGATCTGCGCGGTGGTCGACTGATACAGCGATATTGAGCGGTTGACATCGAAATCCACCAGGACGCGGCTGCCGCCGTCGATGAGGCGGACGGCCTTGACCTTGCCGACCTCCACCCCGGACGCGCGCACGAACTGCCCGTCGCGCAGGCCGCTGCCATTGCTGAACTCCGCGGTATAGCTGTTGGTACTGTTGAAGCGCATCTGCCCGAACACCACGACAATTGACGCCGTGATGAGGAACAGCACCAGTGAGACGATGCTGAGCTTGATCGCGCTGGCGGTTATCTTCATGGGTTGATCGTGTTGTCCCCGACCTGACGGCCCCAGACGTACTCGAGTGCGTACGGGGATCCGGTGTCCAAGTGGTTGTATGGTGCGAGGCTGGCGCCGGTGTCGACCACCAGACTTGGCGCCGGCCACAGATCGTGCGTGATGGGTTGCCAACATCCCGGCGCTCCGCCCGGGCCGCCGCGAGCGTTCACCCGTGGCAGATTGTCCGGGTACACATAAGGATTGGGCGCGCCGCCCACCACGCCAGCAAGTCCAAGCAGCCCCTGGCTGAGGACCGCTCCGGTCAGTCCCGGCAGCGTCAGGATGCCGCCCAGCCCCGACGTCAGTTCGGTCATGGTCTTCAGCCCGTAACCGTTGCCACCGCCGGTCGTCTGGTAGGCCGCGGGTTCGGCATCGTGGTAATTGCGTATGGTGCAAAAGAATTCGGGACTGTAGGTGTTTAGGAGCTGCGCAGTTGGCACGAGATCCGCCAGTCCCCGCTGCAGATAGGGCCCGCCGCGGGCGAAGATGTCTTCGCCGGTGTTGCCTAACCCGGCGGCCGACAGCAACGCGGCATCGAGTTCGGCTTCTTGGCGGTGCAGCGTGCGCGCCGTGACAACCGCGTGGTTCAGCGCCTCGAGCAGATGCGGAGCGGCATCAGCGTAGGTGTCGGCCAGCATTGCGAATTGCTGAATGTCACGGCGGATCCGCGGCATTCGCGGATTGACGTCGTCGAGGATGGCGTTGGCGTTGACGATCGACTGGCCGAACTTCTCCCCCAGTCCGGTCAGTGCCTGCGCGGCCGCCGCCAACGTCAGGTTCAGTTTGACCGGATCCACCTTCTCCGCGATCGACGTGAGTGTCTCGAACAACGTGTTGAACTCGGTCGTTACCGATCGGGCGTCGATCACGTGTTCCGGTGTGATGCGCTGCGGCATAGGGTCTCTCGGCGAGGTCAGGGACACGTATTTGTTGCCAAACACGGTGGTGGCCCGGATGTTCGCGTCCACATTGGCCGGGATCAACCTGATGTAGTCCGGATTCACGTCCAACACGAACTTTGCGACCGGCACGCCGTCCCGCTGCACCTCCGAAATGCTGGCCACCCGACCGATTTCCACGCCGTTATAGGTGACCTTCGACCCCGGATCCATCACCAGGCCTGCCCGCGGAGCCAGCAGCGTCAAGGGCGTTTTCGAAGTGAGCCGGCCGCGGAACTGGAACCATACGAACCCCAGCACCGCCGCGAAGACCAACAGGAACACCACGGCAGCCGTCTTGTAAGGCGGTATTCGAGGCGGATTTTCCTTCACCGGATTGGTCATGTCGGCTATCCGGTCAGGTTGAAGTTCGGGTTCTTGCCGTACACCGCCATGGCAGTCAGGACGACGACTACGACGATTGTGATCAATGACAGCCGCATCGACCGGCCGACCGCTTCGCCCACGCCGACCGGGCCGCCGTGGGCGGTATAGCCGTAGTAGGAATGGGTCGTCATCACGACCACCGCAACCAGGATGACCTCCGCGAAGGACCAGCCCACGTCGTTAAGGCGCAGAAAGGTGTGGAAGTAGTGGTTGTAGGTGCCCGCGGACTGCCCGTAGAGAAACACGGTGGTCAGCTGCGCGGAGAGGAAGGCCAGGGTGATCGCCAGCCCGTAGAGCGGGATGATGACGATCAGGCCGGCCACCACCCGAGTGGACACCAGGAAGGCGATCGACCTGATACTCATCACTTCCAGCGCGTCGATCTCCTCGCTGATGCGCATGGCGCCGAGTTCGGCGGTGGCGCCAGCTCCGACGGTGGCGGCCAACGCCTGTCCGGCGGCTACTGGCGCCACGAATCGCACGTTGACCATCGCGGCGAGGAAGCCGGTGAATGCCTCGACACCGATGTTGCCCAGCGACGCGAATCCCTGGATGGCGACCAGCGAACCTGCGGACAGGGTGATGAATCCGACAATGGCGGCGGTGCCACCGGCCACGGCCATCGCTCCGGTGCCCATCCCCATCTGGGCGACCATGCGCACCAGTTCTCTGCGGTAGCGATGCAGGGCAAACGGGATCTGCCCAATGGCGGTGACCGCAAACCAGATCAACTGGCCGATCTCGAGTAGCAGCCGGGCAGGCGCGCCGCCGTACCGAGCTAAGTTGGCTCGCGGCCAGCGAATGCGGGCGTTGGCGACTGCTGTGGAACCGGCCATCTCAGCGTCCTGTGCCGAACCGGACGCCGATGGTGGTCAGCGCCGCATTGACGGCGAACAGCGCGATGAAGCACAGGACCACGGTCTCGTTGACCGCAGTGCCCAGGCCTTTGGACCCGCCTCGGACGATCAATCCGCGGTAACAACCGACCAAACCGGCGATGAGGCCGAAGCTGGCGGCCTTGATGTTGGCGATCACTACCTCGGGCAGGCCGGTGAGCGCGGTCAACGTGGACAGGTATGCGCCGCTCGAAACGTTTTGCAGGTAGACGCTGAACAGGTAGCCGCCGCCCAATCCCACGGCGATCACCAGGCCGTTGAGCAGCACCGCGACCATGGTGGAGGCGACGACGCGGGGGACGACCAGGCGGTGGATCGGGTCGATGCCGAGCACTTCGAGCGCGTCGATCTCTTCGCGGATGGTTCGGGCTCCGAGGTCGGCGCAGATGGCGGTGCCGCCGGCTCCGGCCACCACCAGCACCGTCACGATCGGGCCGAGCTGGGTGACCGCTCCGATGCCGGCACCGGCACCCGAGACGTCGGCGGCGCCGAACTCGGCCAGCAGGACGTTGAGTGTGAAGATGAGCAGCACGGTTTCTGGGATGGAAACCGCGATGGTGGGCAACAGCGACACCCGCATGAGAAACCAGCCGGTCCAGATGAATTCACGCCATTCGAACGGCTGCTTGAGGGCTTTGGCGGTCAGTACGCACATCCGGAAGAATCCGCCGGCTACCTCCGTGCCCGGTCTGATCTTGTCGCCTACTCTGCCGACGATGGTGCTGGGGGCGCTCATCGGCGTGCCCCCGGATGGCTACCGGAAACATATTGATTCAAAACATATTTCGGTGTTCGGGCGATGGCCTGCGATCGCGCGGGAACCGGGTTGCTAAGCGCGAGGTGAACCATGCGGGCTTCGCGGCCGACGGTTGCTGTCGGCGCCCGCCGGCTCTCTGCCGCTCGTGTTTGCGCCACGGGGCAACTATCGCATTAGACCGTACGTTCAGTCAATTATATGGACGGTTTTGACAGTGGTGAAATTGACGTTGCTCGTCGGCCATTACCCCGGTTGTATTATCTGGCCTGGTGCTTCATTAGCGCCGGGCAATCGACGGGCTCCAGTCGGCAAGGCTGCAAGCGGGCGCATTTACCGTACGCTGAGTCAGTTCAGTCGTGGATGGCAGTAATGACCGAACCTCATTGTGGCGCCTCTGATTTCAGGTCGGCGCGCCTATTACCGCGGTGAGGCAGTCGCGCACTACCGAGAGGACGTCCGCTGCTGGATCCGCCCACTTGTTCAGTCCTAGGCGGTCGAGCAGCAGTCCCCCGAGATACACATCGACGAACGCGGCCCCCACCTGCTCGGGAGGTCGCGAATCTGCGGGATCGAACCAGACCCACATCCACTCCAGTGACCCCCACAACTGCAGGGCGGCCAATTCGACGTCCACGCCGCGGAATACGCCGGCCTGCACCCCGGTACGAATCTCGTCAACGGTGAGCGACTGCAGCTGCTCGCGCAGCTTTCGCACCTGCTCCATCGCGGGATCATCGAACAATTGGACCACTTCACGCTGGCTCGCCACCGTGGAATGGTGGGCGATCACCTGCAGCAGTGCGGAGGTGTAGATGATCGCCGCAATTCGTTCGTGAGGCGCGCTCAGTCGATCCCACGCCATCCGCAGCACATCGAGCTGACGGGCCAGGTGGGTTTCCTCCAACTCCCGCAGCATCTGCGCCTTGGTCCCAAAGTGATGCACGATGGTGCCCTTGGACATACCGAGCTCGTCGGCGATATCGCCGATATTCGTTCTGTCATAGCCGCGTTCGGCCACATAACGGACAAACGCGTCGAGAATCTCGCCGCGTCGGCCGGGCGATCTGGGCATGTGGAACCTTTGGAGTCGACTAACCGTACGAACGGTCTATCATAACTGCGCGTGGCGGGAAAGGCTTGAACCGACACCCGCGGACTCGATCGTTGATTCTAGTTGTCGCGAACCGCCGCCGGTCGACGCCACTATGCTGCCCGCCCGAAATCGGCCAGGGCCCATGAATTTGCGTCATGGCACGACGTAGCCGCCGGCGAAGCGCCTTATAACCACCCGGGACTTCCGGGAGTCTTGCAGAACGGGCAGGCACTCAGGGAGTCAGAGTGCCTCGCGCTGCTTTTAGAGAGCCTGCAACGGCTTGCGGCGGGGGTGTTCTTCGGGCGCGGTGATGACATACATGTTCGTTCCGGGTGCTGCCTTGATCTCCCCGGCGGTGTATATGTTCATGAGTTCTCTGCCGTCGGAGTCCACCACGCAGACGTAGGTGTCTGTCTCGGGGTCGTAGTCGAAGCGGTCCCAGGCCAGGACGAACGCCAGGCAGTTTCCATCGCGGTCGGCGACGATGAGCTTGTGTGCGCCCGACTCCTTCAACAAACGTGCATCCTGCTCGCGCTGCTGTGAAACCCCGTTATTGCGGACCGTTACGCTTTCTAACATCTGTGCACTCCTTGGCGAGGTTGGCTCCGTCTGGCCCGGGCGGCCAACACTCCCGACCTGGCGGCATTTTGGAGACTACCCCGGAAATTTAGCCACTGACCAGGGGATTAAGACCCTTCCAATGGGTGCCGAAGGTGCTCGGCGACGGGCTGGGCGCGCCGATTCATCCTCCCGCGGTAACCGGACCCCGGGGGTCGCCACTGGCCAGCCGGTACAGGCGGGCCGCGTTGAGATGGCCGATCAGATCCACCACCCTGATTGCCTCGGCTTCACTCCAATCGCCGGCCGCCACGAATCCGGCCAACACCCGGTGAATCCCGTTGCGCCACAGCATGGCACCCAGGAAATGCAGCTCGGCGGGACCGTACCCATCTGACGAATACAGAATCTTGCGAAACGGCGCCAGTTCCAACAATCGGGCGAGGAATGCCGGAGCGCGGGCGCCCAGGTGGTTCACGCTCAAGCCGCCGTCGACATAGACATTGTTGAAAGCCTGTGCCAGATATCCGGCCTCGCGTTCGTACGGATAGCAATGCAGCAGCACGATCGGGGCGCTGCCGGATTCGCGCAGGAAGTCCAACAGCAGCAGCGGGTTGGTCTTGTCCAGGTCGCAGTCGCGGTCGCCGAGGCCGACATGCAGCTGCAGTGGCTTGCCGATCCGCAGGCCCTGATGCAATCCGAAGCGCAGCAGTACCGGGTCGGTCAAGCGGGTGGCGCCTTCGTCGCGCCACCGCTGCGCCGCCTCGGCGACCTGGGCCGTTGATGGTTCGCTCAAATCCCTGTCGAACCCGCCCCGATAGGCCAGCACGGATTTGGTGCCCACTGCCCTCGCCGCGCGCCGCCGCAGGATCTCCTCGAATGCCGACGCGTAATCGCCGGCGGCCCGTGCTGCCTCGACTGCGATCTGTTCGAGTCTGACCACTTCATAGCCGGGGCGACCGGAGAGTTGGGCCAATTGCTCAACGCCGGTGACCTCGTCGCCGAATCCGGTGTCCATTAGCCAGTTGCTCACCCCGGCGGCAGGCAGGAACAGTCGGGCCAATTCGATCTCGGTGAGTCGGCTGCGCGCTTCCCAATAACGTTGTGGTCCAACATGTTTAGGCAATCCGAGGATCGGAGCGCAATGGTTGCGCACGGCAAAGCCCAGTTGGGTGTCGAATCCGGAGTCGAAGTCGGCCAGCGGTTCGGTGTTGGCTTCGTTGAGTGCGTTCTCGAAACGCCTCCGGTCCCCCGGTGTCAGCCAGCACCCGTGTACGTGCTGGTCTATCAGCGCCACGTAGCGAATATGTTGCGCCAAGTCGGATTCCGTTGTGCTCAAGTCGGTATTCACAGGCTCCACGCCATTCGGAACTTATCTGCCAACTGCTCGGCGGCAAGGTTGCCGTACCGGTCATATTCCATGCGGCGGACTGCGAGCACCATATTCACTACCTGATCGCCCAGAATTCTCCGGAGCAATTCCGAACCATCCAGGGCTGCAAGAGCTGCTAGTTGAGCTTGAGGCAGCAGCTGGATGCCGGCGCTGGCCCGGTCCGATTCGGACAGCTTCGCTGGGTCGACGGTTGTCTCCAGCGGCAACGCGGCGTCGGTCTCGATGCCATCGAGTGCCAGCCCGAGGACTGCCGCGGAGGCCAGATACGGGTTGGCCGACGGGTCGACGATCTTCACCTCGACGTTGCCGCCCTGCGGGTTCGCGGGCCCGGCGACCACGAAACGCACAGCGGCTTCGCGGTTCTCGATTCCCCAGCAGGCGTAGGCACCGGCCCAGTTGCCGGGCCGCATCCGTAGTCCTGACACGATTGATCCGCACAGGATGGCCTGCGCCTGCGGTAGGCCCCGCAGCACGCCGGCCACCGCCGCCTGCCCGGTGGCGGTCATGCCGCCGGGACCGGTGCCGCCGGAGAATGCCGGGCCTTCTGGTGTATGCAACGAAAAGTGTTGATGTGCACCAGATCCAGCACTGTCGGCAAAGGGCGCGGGTGACAGGCTGACCCGCAGCCCATGCCGACGGGCGGCGCGTCCGACGACGATACGCAACAGCACCAACTGGTCGGCGGCGGCCACCGGCGATTGCGGGGCCAACGAGATTTCAAACTGGTTCGGCCCGTACTCGGGATGGAACTGCTCGATCGCCACACCGGCGAGGGTGGCTCCGGCGGTGACATCGCGGACGAATCCCTCGTGTTCGAGAATGCCGGCCAGGCCGTATTGGGCCCATACTGCTGCGGGCAGTCGCCCGCCGTTGGGATCGACCAAGAGAAATTCGACTTCGTGACCCACCGCGGCCTCGATACCGGCCTCGGCAAGGGCGGCTTCGACGCGCAGCAGTGTCCCGCGTCCGCACACCGAAACGGGGGTGCCGTCCTGCTCGAAGAAGCCGGCCGGCGCCCAGGCCAGGCCATCGCCAATCAGGCGCAGCCCGGAGAGGTCGATGCGCACCCGCTGATCACCGACCACCCCGACGTCATCGGTGAAAGCGATGCCGGTCTGGTCGATGGCGAAGGCATGCCACGACGGGCTCGCGCCTAATCCGGGATCGGCGAAAGTGTTGGTGCGTCGGATCGGAACCGCTTTGGCCTGGGTGAGGCCGGCGGGGTTCACCACGGTGCCGATGACCGTATCTACGCCCTCGCCCTCGAGCTGAGCGATGGCCGCGGCGGCGAGCGGAGTGGCCGTCACACCAGCCGCCAGATCGGGCTCAGGCCCGACTGGGCAAGGTCAGCCTGCACGCCTGACCAATGTCCAGGGTCCGCAGCATCCGTCCCATACCCACCCACAGCGCGCAGGAGAGGGCGAGGTCGGCCAGCAGTTCCTCGGAGAAGTGTTCCTTAGCCCGGTCCCAAAAATCCTCGTCGTCGCGCAGCGCGGTGTGGTCGGTGGAGAAACGGTGGGCGAATTCGGCTGCCAGGCGCTCCTGCTCGCTGTAGCCGGGCCAGGTGTGCCATTCCGTGGCGTGATCATAGAGATCTTCGTCCACACCGGCCGCCGGGCCGTCGGCATCGCGGGTATTGACGCACACGATGCACTCGTTGTTATTGGCGATCACCGCGCGCGCGATTTCGCGGGTGCGCAACGGCAGCCGATTGCTGGTGTAGACCGCGTGGCTCAAATTGGCCATCGCGCTACCGAGTTCAGGAGATTTGAGGACCCAGCCGGCTATGTCGTCGTCGGCGAAAGTTCCGATTCGGCTCATGGCGAGATCGTACGCTCGCGCCCGTCGACCGTTAGCCCTCGGCCCGGGCGCCTGCAGCAGACATCGCGAGGGTGGGCGTCTCTTCGTGCCAATCCCGTTGGGCGATCACGCGATATGCGACACGTCCGAGCGCCGCCTGGACGGCCTCGTGGTCCGGTCGGGCGCCAAATCCGGCCGAGCGGGAAAGTTTGTCGGTGAGCCAGGCGACCAGCAGCGAGTACACCCAGTCGACCTGCGCCACCCCGGCGGGAGTGAGCCGGACCCGGTCGCCGTCACGAACCACGTAGCCGGCGGCGGCCAGCCGCGCGAAGGTCGGCTCGAGCAGTTCGAAGGGAATATTCAGGTGTTCGCCCATGTCTGTGAGCCGGGCCGCGCCGAAGAACTGCTGGTAGCGGTTGACGCGCAACACTGCCCACAGTCCCGCGACGTCGAGTCGACAATCCGGCCGCATCGCGATGCTGCGCAGCCGCATGCCGGGTTCCGCGCGCAGTACCCGGGAGATTGCGTTCTCCAGCATCTGTTCGGGGGTTTCGGTGGTGGGCATCGCGAAGCCGTCACCGAGGTCGACGGTGCTGGCGTGGATGTCGCGCAACGGGACTTCGCGCAGGAACAACGCCAACACGAACCCCACCGCTGCGACCGGTGCCGCGCACAGGAACACCTGGGACAGCGACTCGGCATAGGCATGCACAATTGGGGCGATCACGGCGGGAGGTTGGCGGTGCAGGGCACCCGGCGAGCTGGCAGCCTCGGCCGAGACGCCGCTGGATGCCAGCGCCGGGCCGAGCCTGCCATGGAGGAAGTTGACGAATAACGAGCCGAACACCGCCGCCCCGAACGAGCTGCCGATAGTGCGAAAGAAGCTCACCCCGGAGGTGGCCACGCCGAGATCCTCGAAGTTCGAGGTGTTCTGCACGATGAGCACCAACACCTGCATGGACAGGCCGATCCCGGCGCCCAGTGTCAGCAGATAGACCGACTGCAACAGCGCAGGCGTCGAGCCGTCCATGCGCGACATCAGCACGAACGCGATCGTCATCAGCGCGGTGCCGGCGACCGGGAAGACCTTGTAGCGGCCCGTCCGGCCCACCAGGGTGCCGCTGCCGGTGGAAGTGATCAGCATGCCGACCACCATCGGGAGTGTACGAAGGCCCGAGGTGGTCGCCGAGACGCCGTTGACGTACTGCATGAACGTCGGCAGGAACGTCATGGCGCCCAGCATCGCGAAGCCCACCACGAACGACAGCACGCAGCAGACTGTGAAGACCGGACTGGCGAATAGCCGGATCGGCAGAATCGGTTGTGCAACATGGAGTTCCACCCACACGAACACCGCAAGGGCCAGCACAGATGCGGCGAACAGCCCGATGATGGTCGCCGAACCCCATGGGTAGACAGTGCCACCCCAACTGGTCGCCAGGGTCAGGCCAGCCGCACCGAGACCGATGAAGGCGATCCCGGCGTAATCCACGACCGGCTTGGCCGTGCTGGTCAGCGCCGGGATCGCCGCGCTCGCCACGCAGATCACCACCACCGAGACCGGCAAATTTATCCAGAAGGCCCACCGCCAGGTCAAGTAGTCGGTGAAGTAGCCGCCCAACAGGGGGCCCACCACCGTCGTCACCCCGAACACCGCGCCCAGAATCCCTTGGTAGCGGCCACGATCTCGCAACGGGACCACCTCGCCGATGAGGGCGCTGGCGGTGACGGTGATAGCGCCGCCGCCGATGCCCTGCAGGGCTCGCGATCCCACCAGCATCGTCATGGAGGACGCCAGACCACACAGCACCGATCCAGCGACGAAAAACAGCACCGCGACGACGAACACCCGCTTGCGGCCGAACAGGTCGCCGAGCTTGCCAACGAGCGCGGTGACGATCGTGGATGCCAGCAGGTAGCTGGTGACCACCCACGACTGGCGGCCCGCATCGCCCAGGTCGGCGACGATGGTGGGCAATGCCGTCGCGACGATGGTTTGGTCCAGCGCCGCCAACAGCATTCCCAGCACGACGGCAAGGAAGATGAAGTTGCGCCGCTGCGGTGTTATTTCCGGGGCGATTGATGGAGAGGTCGCCGTGCCGCTTGCGGTTGTCGTCATGGTCGCCTTCCGATGTTACGGCTCGGAAGGTTACAACGACCGCGTCAGCTCGGCGGACGGGAGACGCACTGTGCGGAGTAGAGCTCCTCGCCTAGCTTGTCCATCAGCTCGAGTTGCGTCTCGAGGTAGTCGATGTGCGACTCCTCGTCGGCGACGATCTTCTCCAGCAAGGTGGCACTGGTGCTGTCCTGCTTCTCGCGGCACATGATGATGCCGGGCTTGAGCCGGGCCAGCACCTCGTACTCGATTGCCAGGTCGGCCTCGAACTGCTCGCGTAGCGTCTGGCCGATGCGCAGCGAGAAGATGCGCTGATAGTTCGGCAGGCCGTCAAGCAGCAGAATGCGGTCGGTGATTGACTCCGCGTGCCGCATCTCGTCGAACGATTCCGCGCGGGTGTGCTCGGCGAGTTCGGTGAATCCCCAGTTGTCCTGCATCTTGGAGTGCAGGAAGTACTGGTTGATGGCAGTCAGTTCGCTGGTCAACTGCTCGTTGAGCAGCCGTAGAACGTCTGGATCACTTTGCATGATCACTCCTACGGTGAAGGCTGTCGGGTCAGACCGCAGGCAGGCTGGGCTGGAGCGCGCCTGCGGGATCTAGCAGCACCTTTGCGTGCCGCTTATGAATCTAGTGCAGTTTTGGCGAGTCAGGACAGCCTTCATCGCGCCGTCGGCGTGTCCGGCGGGCGCGATGATGTTCGACAGCGTATCAGTGAGTTAGGTTAGACTCCACTAATCGACTTAGGTTAGACTCTACTAATTATGTGGCGCTTGATATCGGCATTGTCGCCGGGCTTCCCGGCCCCACCTGGGCGGCTGCGCGTCTGTGTGGCGGGTGTTTGCTGATGTACGTATGCCTGTGCGTCGGAGCCACCAATCAGACTGTTTGCGAGGCTGTCGCACGGGGTGCGTCCACTTCCAAGGAGATCGCTGCCGCGTGCGGGGCAGGCGCTGACTGTGGGCGCTGCCGGCGGACGTTGCGCGCGATACTTGCCGCCGCCGCCCAACTCGATTCCGCCGCCGCGGTCGGTTAGTCCCGCTTTCGTCCGCTGAAATCGGCAAGGGCTGCGGCGTTGGCCTGTGCGCCCATCAACTCCGCGAAGTGCGCGTTCTCCCGGGCTGTCGCGGCCGCTATCTCGGCGCGCAGCGGCTCCATCATGGTGTGTTTGACCGCCAGCAGGCTCGGAATCGGGCGGCTGGCCAGTATGTTCGCGTGCCGCCGGGCATCGGGCAGCAGGTCCTGTGGCTCGCAGACTCGCCAGGCCAGTCCCATCCGCAACGCTTCGGTCGCGTCGACCCATTCCGACGACATCAACAGCCAGGCCGCGTTCTGCCGACCGAGCAGCAGCGGCAGCAGGTAGGACGACGCTGCTTCGGGTGCCACGCCCAGGCTGGTGAAGGGGCACTTCAACCGCGCGGAGGACGACATGAAAACCAGGTCGGCATAGCCCAGGATGGTGGTTCCGATGCCCAGCCCCACTCCGTTGACCGCGCAGATAAACGGCTTGGGAAACGCGGCGAGCGCCTCTATGAGCCCGCGGAAGCCGTACTTGCCCTCCTGGAAGTCCGGGTCGGTGATTCGGGCCTGCATCTCGGCCAGGTCGGTACCGGCGCTGAAGCCGCGGCCTGCGCCGGTCAGCAGTACGACGGCCACCTCGGGGTCGTCGGCGGCATCGTAGAGCGCTTGCGTAGTGGCGTCGTAGAGGGCCTCGTTGAAGGCGTTCAACGCCTCCGGCCGGTTGAGAGTGAGGGTGCGTACCCGGTTGTCGTCGTCGATGAGCAGCGTCACGCGAAAGACATTATCCGTTGCTGTAGACGCGAGTGGGTTCGATCAGCACCACCGCTCGACGCTCCTTGGCCATGGTCGCGTCGTATTGGTCCCAATCGTCGTGGGTACCGCCTGCGGCGGTGAACACGTCACGTAGCAGCAACCGCAGCTGGTCCTCTTTCAGCCACGATGGCGGGTCGTCGGGACCGACGAGTTCGGCCCGGCCCTCGACGGTCGCCCACTGCCACCCATTGCGGAAGGTGACCGCCAGCTGCGGGCGGACCCGCAGGTTGGCCAGTTTGACCTTGCCATAGGTGGTAAATCCCAGCACTGGGGTTTTGCTGGCCGGGTGTGACAGGAGACCGACGTTGACCAGAGATGCCTGGACGGTGCCGTCGGCGCGGACGGTGGACACCACGGCCAGGCCGTGTTCGGGGGCAGCCAGCGCCGCCGCGTCCTCGATTGTGGTCACTGGGGCCTCCCTGTCTCGCTCAATCCCCGAACGGCGTCTTGATCACATAACGGCTGGTGGGCACGGTGTCGATGTTTTCGTTGGCACCGAATGCACTGGTGCTGGCCACCATCCGGCCCACCCGCTGCTGCAAGTCAGCGTCGTCGGCCGCCCCGAAGAACGCCTTCAGATCGGTGACCGCCTCCGCCGGGAACAACTCCTCGACGATGGCGTCGATTCCCGGCGCGTCGGGGGTGAGGGCGCGAACCACCCAGTTCTGGGTGTAGCCGAACGTCGACTGGGTCTCGATGGCGACCGGGGTGTGGTCGAGTTGCCAGCGGTTCAGCCAGGTCGCCTGGTCCACGCCGGCGGGCCGGCGCAGCAGCGCGATATTCGCCAAACCGGTTGTGCGCAAGCCGGGTTCGAACTTCGGGCCAGGCAACGGCACCGATTCGGTGACCAGATAGGCGGCCAGCTGCTCGCATTCGCCGGCAAGCAACCTGAGCGCGTCGGCTACCTGTTGGCCGTAGCACTGCTGGGTCCACAGGTTCACCACCGCGGCAACGGGTGGATCCAGCGTCGTCAGCGTTATCAACGACTCCCGCACCGCACTGTCCCGGACATTCACCGTGATGCCGGGCAGGCCCAGCTCCGCCAGCTGGTCGGCAACCGGCCCCCGTAGCCGGGCGCACCACTCGTCGTCGGCCTCGGCCCGGCGCAATACCGCAATCACCTTCTCCATAGCGGACGAACCTACAAGCGCCCGGCAGGCCGCTCGACGGCCAGGCGCACCTGGTGCTCGTCGGCGATCATTGTGCCGATGATCCCGGCCAGCCGGCGGTAGGGCTCCTCGCGACCGCTGGTGGCGCGGTAGACCAGCCCGATCCGCCGGCCCGGGCGCGGCGCCGCGAAGTGGGCCAGGCTCAACTTGGTGCGCGCCGTTTCGACCGCGACAGCGGTGTGCGGGATCAGCGTCACACCCAATCCCCCGGCCACGCATTGCACCGCGGTGGCCAGCGATGCTGCCCGGGTGTCGGCCGGTTGTACCCGCGCCCCGGCCTGTCGGCAGACATCGAGGGTCTGATCGCGCAGGCAGTGACCCTCGTCCAGCAGCAGCAGGGGCAGGTCCGGCAGCACGGTCGTCGGCACCCTGCGCTTGCCTGACAATCGGTGTCCGGGTGGCAGCACTAGCACGAAATCTTCGTCATAAATCGGGATCTCGGCGATGCCAGCGGTCTGGGCGGGTAGCGCGATCAGCGCCGCGTCCAACGCCGCATCTCCCAACAGTCGCAGCAACCGGGCAGTCTGGTCCTCGACTATCTGCAGCGTCAACTCCGGCAACTCGCCCGACAGTCCGGTCAGGATCGTTGGGAGTACATACGGTGCGACGGTGGGGATCAACCCCAACCGCAAGCGGCCGCACAGCGGATCCGAGCTGGCGGTGGCAACGCCGGTGAAGGCGTCCGCTGCGTTGATCACCGCACGCGCGTACGGCAGCAGTTGTGCACCCTCGGCAGTGACGGTGACGCGTCGCGTTGATCGCTCCACCAGGCGGATGTCCAGCCCTGCTTCCAATGCCGCCAGGCCCTGCGACAATGTCGACTGACTGACCCCGAGAAGCGTTGCCGCGCTGCCGAAATGCTGTCGCTCCGCGATGGCGACGAAGGCCCGCATTCCGGCCAGGGTGGGCTGAAAACTCTTATCGGTCATACCTATCAATATAGTGCTATATATCACCTTTACTTCAGGTCGCGCGTTGGGCAACATGGGTAGTGGCCGACCTAATCTTGATTCAATCCAAATAAGGAGCTCTCATGTCCCTGCTGACCATCGGCGACCAGTTTCCCTCCTACCAGCTGACCGCGCTGATCGGCGGAGACCTGTCCAAGGTCGACGCGCAGCAGCCCGGCGACTACTTCACCACCGTCACCAGCGACGACCACCCGGGTAAGTGGCGTGTGATCTTCTTCTGGCCCAAGGACTTCACGTTCGTGTGCCCCACCGAGATTGCGGCGTTCGGCAAGCTGAACGACGAGTTCGCCGACCGCGACGCCCAGGTGCTCGGCGTATCGGTCGACAGCGAGTTCGTTCACTTCCAGTGGCGCGCACAGCACGACGACCTCAAGAAGCTGCCGTTCCCGATGCTCTCGGACATCAAGCGGGAACTCGTCACGGCCACCGGCGCCCTGAACGCCGACGGGGTCGCGGACCGGGTGACGTTCATCGTCGATCCCAACAACGAGATCCAGTTCGTCTCGGTGACTGCCGGCTCCGTCGGCCGCAACGTCGACGAGGTGCTGCGAGTGCTCGACGCACTGCAGTCCGACGAACTGTGTGCCTGCAACTGGCGCAAGGGCGACCCGACGCTGGACGCCGGTGAACTGCTGAAGGCCTCGGCCTGACGCCCGAACGGAGACATGATGAGTATCGAGAACCTCAAGGCGGCCCTGCCGGACTACGCCAAGGACCTCAAACTGAACCTCGGTTCGATCGCTCGCAGCACGGTGCTCGACGACGAGCGGTTGTGGGGCACGCTGCTGGCCAGCGCCGCAGCGACGCGAAATGCCCGGGTACTGGCGGAGATCGGCGCCGAGGCCGCGGACAACCTGTCGGCGGACGCCTATCAGGCCGCCTTGGGGGCTGCCTCGATCATGGGCATGAATAACGTCTTCTATCGGGGACGCGGTTTCCTCGACGGGCAATACGACGACCTGCGCCCGGGGCTGCGGATGAACATCATTGGCAACCCCGGCGTAGCCAAGGCGAATTTCGAGCTGTGGTCGTTCGCAGTGTCCTCGATCAACGGCTGCTCGCACTGCGTGGTTGCCCACGAGCACACCCTGCGGGAGGTGGGAGTGAGCCGCGAAGAGGTGCTGGAGGCGCTGAAGGTGGCGGCGATCGTCGCCGGTGTTGCGCAGGCGATCGTGGCCGCGGAGACCCTGGCGGCGGTCGGCTGACCGTAGTGTCGTAGACATGCCATCCTGGACCGAGCACGCGATCTGGTGGCAGGTCTACCCGCTCGGCTTCGTCGGCGCGTTTCCCGCCAGCCGGCCGCCGGACCCGGATCAACACCGGCTTCGGCGGCTGGCCGGCTGGCTGGACCACGCCATCGAACTGGGCGCCTCAGGTATGGCACTGGGCCCGATATTCGCCTCGCGCACACACGGTTACGACACCACCGATCACCTCCGAATCGACCCGCGCCTCGGTGACGACGCCGACTTCGACCATCTCGTCGGCGAGGCGCACCGCCGGGGTTTGCGGGTGCTGCTCGACGGCGTATTCAACCACGTCGGTGTCGACTTTCCCCGCTACCGGGATCCCGCGTCGCGGGACTGGTTCAGCGGCGACACCTTCGAGGGTCATGAGGGTCTGATCGGTCTCAACCATGACCACCCCGAGGTCGCCGACTACGTAGTCGATGTCATGAAGCATTGGCTAGGGCGGGGCGCCGACGGATGGCGCCTGGACGCGGCTTACACAGTGCCGCAACGGTTCTGGGCCGATGTGCTGCCCAGGGTCCGGGCCAGCTTCGCCGACGCCTGGTTTGTCGGCGAGCTCATCCACGGCGACTACGCCGCGGTGGTCAAGGCGGCGCGATTCGACTCGGCCACCCAGTACGAATTGTGGAAGGCCATCTGGAGCAGTCTCAACGACGGCAACTTCTTCGAGCTGGACCACGCGCTGGCACGCCACAACACCTTCCAGGAGACGTTCGCGCCGCTGACGTTCATCGGCAACCACGACGTCACCCGGATCGCGAGCAGGCTGCAACGTCCCGAACACCTGCCGCACGCACTGGTGATCCTGCTGACAGTGGGCGGTATCCCCAGCATCTACGCCGGCGACGAGTTCGGCTTCCGTGGCGTCAAAGAGGAGCGCTTCGGCGGCGACGACGCCGTACGACCCGAGTTCGGCACTCCCCCTATTCAACTCGACGAATCCGGCGCCCAGGCCTGGGAGCTGCACCGATACCTGATCGGGCTGCGCCGCCGCCACCCCTGGCTGCACTCGGCGAGCACCAGCGCGCTACGACTGGACAACCGGCACTACGTGTACCGCGTCCAGCGCGGTGACGACTCGCTACTGGTTGCACTCAACATCGATGACCGTGCGCTGCACTTGACCCTGCCGGACCTCGGCATGCCGCAGGCGCGGTTGATCGCCGGATCGACGGCACCCGCCGAACAGGTGGTCGGCGAGGTGACGATCGAAGGCCACGGTTGGCGGATCCTGCAACCTAACTGACCTTCAGCCGCTGCAGCGTCAGCTGGTCCTGATCTCCGTTGAAGTATTTGTCCAGCAACGCTACGAAGTCTTGATTGGCATCATCGGCCTGTGCGAACAGGGTCATCGACGACCGCAGCTTGAGATCGTCGGGCGAGCCGAAGATCTGCCCGGCCGAGCGTCCCTGGACCTCATTGACCAGCGCTACGCACTCGTGCAGCCGCGGTCCCAGCACGGGGTGTGCCAGATAGGCACTGGCCTCCTGAAGCGAGGCGATGCCGTACCGCTCGGCGGTCGGGCTGCGGCCCAGCCCGCGTAACTGGGGGAACACGAACCACATCCAGTGACTGCGTTTCCGTCCGGCGCGCAGTTCGGCGGTCACGTTGGCATAGACCCGGTCCTGCGCGTCTACGAACCGCTTTAAGTTGTAGGGGTCGGTTGCGGAGTCCATCACACCACCGTCGCACACTGCTTAGATGAGCTGATGGCGGTCCAACGACGGGTGCCCAGAGTCCGCGACCTGGCGCCCCTGCTGCAGTTCAAACGGCCTGAGTTCAACCGCACCAAACGCCGCCTGGATGCCGCGTTGACCATCGAGGACCTGCGGCGAATCGCCAAGAGGCGCACTCCTAAGGCAGCGTTCGACTACACCGACGGCGCCGCCGAGGACGAGCTGTCCATCGCACGTGCCCGTCAAGCCTTCCGCGACATCGAGTTTCATCCGACGATCCTGCGCGATGTCAGCGCGGTGACCGCCGGATGGGATGTGCTGGGCCAGCCGGTGGTGTTGCCGTTCGGCATCGCGCCGACCGGTTTCACCCGCCTGATGCACACCGAAGGCGAGATCGCCGGAGCAAGGGCCGCGGCCGCCGCGGGCATCCCGTTCTCCATGTCCACCCTGGCCACCGCTTCCATCGAAGACGTGGCGAGCGCTGTCCCGCAGGCTCGCAAGTGGTTTCAGCTATACATGTGGAAGGACCGCGAACGCTCGATGCAGTTGGTGCGGCGCGCAGCCGACGCCGGATTCGACACCATCCTGGTCACCGTCGACGTCCCGGTGTCGGGAGCTCGCTTTCGCGACCTGCGCAATGGTATGGCCATCCCGCCGGCGCTGACTCTGCGTACGGTTCTCGACGCGATACCGCATCCGCACTGGTGGCTCGACCTGTTGACCACCGAGCCGTTGGCCTTTGCATCGCTGGACCGTTGGCCGGGCACAGTGGGCGAATACCTCAACACCATGTTCGACGCCAGCGTCACCTTCGACGACTTGACCTGGATCAAGCAACAGTGGCCGGGCAAGTTCGTCGTCAAGGGCATTCAGACCGTCGAGGACGCGCGCGCGGTGGTCGACCGTGGTGTCGACGGGATCGTGTTGTCCAATCACGGTGGCCGCCAACTCGATCGAGCGCCGGTTCCGTTCCATTTGCTGCCGTCGGTGGCACGGGAATTGGGCAAGGACACCGAAATCCTGGTGGATACCGGCATCATGTCCGGCGCCGACATCGTGGCGGCAGTCGCGCTCGGCGCGCGCTGCACGCTGATCGGGCGGGCTTACCTATATGGGTTGATGGCCGGCGGCGAAGCGGGCGTTACCCGCGCCATCGAGATCCTGGAAAGCGGCATATACCGGACTATGGCGTTGTTGGGCGTGACCTGCCTCGAGGAGCTATCGCCCAAACACGTGACCCAACTGCGGCGGCTGGGGCCCCTCTAGTGCTGCTGACCCTGGTTGACGCGGCTGGCCGCCAGGCCCGACCCGATTCCGCGATCGAATTCTGTGGTCAGGCCGGGCCGCTTTCCACTGGGGACGGTCGTGCAGTCGCAGCCAAGACCGCCGAAAGGGTTGGGATGGGGCTCGGAGGGCTCGGCTGATGCTGGCACCACGCCGAGCGCGAACGAACTCAGTACACCGATGACGGCGACGGTCATCCTAGTGATCACGTGCGGGCGTCCCTTCGCTGTCGGTGTTCCGGTAGATGCGCCCGTCCAGTGTACGTTCAACTTTCGTTCATCTAACGTTTCCTAACAATTTTCATGTGCGCGTCGCGGTATTGAGCGGTGCCCGGGAACAAACTGCCCGGGGCCTGGGTTGAGTCGGGCAGACTTAACTTTGGGAGGAATTGATGGCTGAGGCCAAATCAGTGCCGGTTTTGTTCGTGACGGACCCGATCGTGCTGCCCGGGATGGTGGTGCCGATCGCACTCGACGACGCCGCACGCACCGCAGTCGACGCTGCTCAGGGCAGTGAATCTCGGGAGCTACTGATCGCACCGCGGTTGGACGACCGCTACCCCACACACGGTGTGGTGGCAAAGATCCTGCAGGTGGGGCGCATCCCCGGCGGCGGCGGGATCGCCGCCGTGGTGCGGGGCGAACGGCGCGCGCACATCGGTGCCGGCGTCACGGGATCGGGCACCGCGCTATGGGTCGAGGTGGCCGAGATCCCCGACGCCGAGGTGACCGACGAGGTCAAGGGATTGGCCGCCGAGTACAAGAAATTGCTGCTGGCGATGCTGCAGCGGCGTGACGCCTGGCAGATCATCGACTATGTCAACAGCCTGACCGACCCGTCGGCGCTGGCCGACACATCGGGCTACGCGTCGTACCTGTCCAACGTGCAGAAGCGTCAGTTACTGGAAACGGTGGATGTGGCAGAGCGGCTGCGCGTCCTGATCGACTGGACGGGCGAGCACCTGGCCGAGGTCGAGGTCAACGACAAGATCGCCGAGGATGTGCGCGACGGCATGGAGAAGACGCAGAAGGAGTTCCTGTTACGCCAGCAACTGGCCGCCATCCGCAAAGAGCTCGGCGAGGGTGAGCCGGACGGGTCGGAGGACTACCGCTCCCGGGTGGAGGCGGCTGACCTGCCGGAAAAGGTGCGTGACGCCGCGCTGCGCGAGGTCGCCAAGCTGGAACGCGCCAGCGACCAGAGCCCGGAGAGCGGTTGGATCCGCACCTGGCTGGACACCGTGCTGGACCTGCCGTGGAACGTGCGGACCGAGGACTCCACCGACCTGGCGGCGGCGCGGCAAATCTTGGATGCCGACCACCACGGACTGGACGACGTCAAAGACCGCATCGTGGAATACCTCGCGGTGCGCACCCGCCGGGCGCAGCGCGGTCTGCAGGTGGTCGGCGGCCGCGGGTCGGGTGCCGTGATGGCGCTGGCCGGCCCGCCTGGCGTCGGCAAGACGTCACTGGGCGAGAGCGTGGCCCGGGCGCTTGGCCGCAAGTTCGTGCGCGTCGCCTTGGGCGGAGTGCGCGACGAGGCCGAGATCCGCGGGCACCGGCGTACCTACGTCGGTGCGCTGCCGGGCCGCATCGTGCGTGCCATTGGTGAGGCGGGAACGATGAATCCCGTGGTGCTGCTTGATGAAATCGACAAGGTCGGTTCCGACTATCGCGGCGATCCGAGTGCTGCACTGCTGGAAGTCCTGGACCCGGCCCAAAACCACACCTTCCGCGACCACTACCTGGACCTGGATCTGGACCTGTCCGACGTGGTGTTCCTGGCCACCGCCAACGTGATCGAGAACATCCCGTCGGCGCTCCTGGACCGGATGGAGCTGGTCCAGATCGACGGCTACACCGAAGACGACAAGGTCGCCATTGCGCGGGATTATCTGCTGCCTCGGCAGCGGGACCGGGCGGCGCTGACCGACGACGAGGTCACCGTCACCGACACCGCGCTGCGCAAGATCGCGGCCGACTACACCCGTGAGCCCGGGGTGCGACAGTTCGAGCGGCTGCTGGCCAAGACACTGCGCAAGATCACCACCAAGCTCGCCAGCGATTCCGGGCCGGTTACGGTCGACGAGCCTGATCTGGTCGGCTACCTGGGCCGACCGCGCTTCACGCCGGAGTCGGCCGAACGCACCGCGGTGCCGGGTGTGGCCACCGGGCTGGCCGTCACCGGCCTGGGTGGCGACGTGCTCTACATCGAGGCAGGTTCTACCGAGGGTGAGGCCGGTTTGCAGCTCACCGGCCAACTCGGCGACGTGATGAAGGAATCCGCTCAGATCGCGCTTTCCTACGTCCGCTCGCACGCCGACGCGCTCGGCCTTGACCCCAAGGCCCTGGACCGGCGTATCCACGTCCACGTGCCCGCCGGCGCGGTGCCCAAAGACGGCCCGTCCGCGGGGGTGACGATGGTGACGGCGCTGGTCTCAATGGCGACGGGGCGGCAGGTCCGCTCCGACGTGGGCATGACCGGTGAGGTTACGTTGAACGGTCGCGTGCTGCCGATCGGTGGCGTCAAGCAGAAGCTGTTGGCGGCGCAACGTGCCGGCCTGTCAACGGTTTTCATTCCGGCCCGCAACGAGCCGGATCTGGACGACGTGCCCGCGGAAGTTCTCGCGTCACTGACCGTGCTGCCGATGACGGACGTGGCCGAAATTGTCGCGCAAGCCCTGGAATTCGAGGTGAGCGCGGCCTCCGCTGCCTGATCCTGGCAGAATCGCGGGCATGGCTCAGGATCTGAAACGGCAGTTCGTGCATCGCGTGCAACGGTTCGTGGTCAATCCGCTCGGTCGCAAACTGCCGGTCACCATGCTGGAAACGACGGGCCGTAAGTCGGGGCAGCCGCGCCACACCGCAGTCGGCGGCAAAGAGATCGACAACCAGTTCTGGATGGTCTCCGAACACGGCGAGCACTCCGACTACGTTCGCAACATCAAAGCGAACCCGGCCGTTCGGGTGCGCATTCGTGGGCAGTGGCGTAACGGAACCGCTCACCTGCTGCCCGACGATGACGTACAGGCGCGGCTGCGCAAACTGCCGAGACTCAACAGCTCGGTGGTGCGCGTGATGGCCAGCGACATGCTCACCATTCGAGTCGACCTGGACTGATGGCCTACGACGAAGACCTGGCCAACCGGATCCGCGAACTGTTGGCGCGGCGCCCCGACGTGGACGAGAAGCAGATGTTCGGCGGTCTCGCGTTTCTGATTGGTGGGCACCTGGCGGTCTGTGCCAGCGGGCAGGGTGGGCTGATGGTGCGGGTGCCGCGGGAGGACACCGATCGGCTGCTCGAACGTGCGCACGTCAGCCCGATGGTGATGGCTGGCAGGCAAACTCGCGGTTGGCTGCGCGTCGCCGCCGACGGTGTGAAAACAAAACGTCAACTGCAGAGCTGGGTCGACCGCGGCGCCGACTATGCGGGTGCTTTGCCGCCTAAGTGATCGCGTTTGCCAGGCGGTGTGCCGGGTACGCCGCGCCGTATGAACACGCCCGAACGCCGAGTGCGCCGCCTGCTCAATATGGCCGGCACCACCTACGCCGCTGAGGCGGGAATCCGGATCGCCGACAAGCCGATGCCGCTGTTTCAGCTGCTGGTGCTGTGCATGCTGGCCAGTAAACCGATCGACGCCGGGACCGCCATGCGTGCCACGCGAGAGCTGTTCAAATCCGGCCTGCGTACGCCCAAGGCCGTACTCGCATCCGATCGGCGCACCGTGATCGACGCGTTCGGGCGCGCCCATTACGTGCGGTACGACGAAAGTTCGGCGACCCGGCTCACCGTCATGGCGACCCGGGTCCGCGACGAATTCTCCGGCGACCTGCGGGAGCTAGCTCGCAGCAGTAATCACGATGTCGCCGAAGCCACTCGAATTATCCAGGGCTTCAAGGGGATCGGCAGCACTGGTGCGGACATATTCCTGCGTGAGGTCCAAGACGTGTGGACGTGGGTGCGGCCGTACTTCGACGAGCGTGCCACGGCTGGGGCCAAGGCGCTGCGGCTGCCGTCCGACCCCGCCGAGCTCGCCGGATTCGCGCCGCGCAGCTGCGCACGACTGGCGGCAGCGCTGGTGCGAGTATCGCTGGACGACGACCTGCGTGGGCGGGTGCTGGACTGAGTCCGATGACAGTGCGGATAGGTACCTCCGGGTGGTCCTACGACCACTGGACCGCTGTGTTGTATCCGCCGGGATTGCCCAGTGCCCGCCGGCTGTGCCACTACGCCGAAGTGTTCGACACCGTCGAGTTGAACGCGAGTTTCTATCGCTGGCCCAGGGATTCGACCTTCGCCGGCTGGCGGGATCAATTGCCGAGCGGATTCGCGATGTCGGTCAAGGCGCACCGCGGTCTTTCCCACTACCGTCGGCTGTCCGCTCCCGAACCATGGATCGAGCGGTTCGTGCGCTGTTGGCAAATCCTGGGCGATCGTCGCGGTGTGCTGCTGGTCCAACTGCATCCTGAGCAACAGCGCGACGACGAACGCCTGGCGGGGTTCCTCGCCGGCGTGCCGCCCGTTATCAGGGTGGCTGTCGAACTCCGCCACCCCACCTGGAACGACCCGAATGTGTTCGCGTTGCTAGAACAGCACCGAGCCGGCTACGTCGTGATGAGCGGTGCGGGTCTGGCATGCCTGCCGCGGGCCACCACCGACCTGGTCTACGTCCGGCTGCACGGTCCCGAAGCCGCCACAATGTACACCGCCTGTTACAGCGACGCCGAGTTGCGCGACTGGGCTGAACGCATCACCGTGTGGGACGGTGAGGGCCGGGATGTGTGGATCTACTTCAACAACGACCTAGGCGGTCATGCGGTGCGAAATGCGCTGTCGCTGCGCGAGATTCTGGGCTAACCGCTAGCCGCCGGGGTTCCAGGTGTGGTCGATCACGTCGGGCGGGTGTTGCGCCTGCAGGCGTTCCCGCTCGGCGCGCCGGCGCTTGACCCGCAACCGCGCGTCGCTCGGAACGGTGACGAGTTCGTCGCACAGCAGATAGCAGGCGTCGTCGACGACGTCGATTAGATCCGCCTGCGCAAGACGAGAGCCCAGTTCTCGCAACGTCATCCGAAGTTCGTGGGTGAACCGGATGGTGGTGTCATGCGCAAGTTCGCGTGAGCTGCGGGCGCTGTCGGCCAACCGCTGAGACAACGTGCCAGGCGGTTCGGGTGCCGCGCCGGCCTCGGCGATCTCCGCGGCGGCCGCCAGCAGCAGCCCGGGGTCGTCGGCGAACGTGGGGCTGGCCAATTCGGCTTCGGCGGGGCCGCGGTGTCCGAGGTGGGTTACGGCAGTCTCGAGTGCGGTCGCGGCGCGCGGGGACAGCGCGCGGATGCTGCCGACATTCCCTTGGCGGGCCAGCGCGCATAGCGGCGGGTCCGCGCGCAGAATGGTGGCCAGCCCGGCGCACTCATCTGCGATGCGACCGCTTTCCATGATCACTCCGACGCCGTAGACGCTTGATCCCGCACGGGTGTGTCCCAGCGTGGCCGCCGTGACGCCGGTGTCGATGACCCACAGCCCGGTCAAGATCCAGCCCTGCTGGATCCGATCCCGCAGCAACTGCAACCGAACACCCAGGGCCGCGTCGCTCAAGGACTCCAGTTCCGCGGCTTCGAGGTGCTCGGCGGCAGCCGCGGCGACGTAATCCTGGGTGTCGGGTCGCAGGTGACGCAGCAGCGCCAGCGAGCGCGCGGTCACTACCACCTTGGCCACGGATCCACGCGGGCCGCTCGTTCGCTGGGGTGGGCCTAGCGGCAGCAGGTCGCCGACCTGCGGCTGGTTGTGCAGGGTGTGCTGGGTGATGGCGTCCTCGTCCCAGCCTGGCAGCTGGGTTGCGGCGACGATGTTGGCCGACACCCCGACATAGGGTCGGTGTCCGAACACTGCGATCGCCCTGCTCGCCCACTCCTCGGCGACGACATCACCCAACGCGAGTACCCGACCCATCGCCTGACCGGCCGCGCGCAGCCCGCCAAGTTGCACGTCCAGCGTGATGGGCGTCAGGGGGCCCGGCAGCGCTGCGGACAGGCCGGACGCGCTGAACACCGGGAACCGTGGGTCGATCCGGTCGTCGAATTCGCCCTCCAACCCGTCGGGGGCGGCGCTGCGCAGCGGTGCGCCGTCGGCCGGACCCACCCGCGGCGGCGCCTCCACCGGTAACGGTAGTTGGCCCGACCCGGGAATGGCGCCGGCGGGCTCGATCCTGCGGCCTTTGAGCCCGCGCCCGGTATCCACCATCGCCTCCAGCGCGCCCCAACCGTATTCGAAGCTCCAATCCTCTTGTGCAACAGCAATATCCATCTCTGGTATCAGCTTGTCCCAGCTACGCACTCCGTGCAGCCGCAAGCGCGGCTCGACGGCCCGGATCAACCGCCAGGCGGTGATCACGTTGGTGGTGTCGGGGGTGGCCAGGTCTACCACGCCGGTGCGGTCGGTGCCGACCGCGAGCACCAGGAAGCGAACCAGGTCGTCAAGGTGCAGCACCCGCATCGGCAGGGCCGAGACCTTGCTGCGCATCAGCGTTGCCACCGTGCGGCACACCATCCAGTCCAGCTGGCGGCCCACCGGTGGCGCTATCCGAACGATCAGGCTCGGTGCCCACCCGGTGGCCACCAGCGTCTCGGCGGGCCGGTACAGCTCGGCCGGCCCGGCCGCCTGGGACACGAACAGCAGCCGCGCACCCGCCCGGGCCGCCGCATTCGCCACATGTGCGACGCCCGTCGAACCGGCACCGCCGGGCGCGGTGACGTCGACCGCGGCCAGGTGAATCACCACGTCGGCTTCGGCAGCCAGATCCACCAGGACCGGATTGTGCAGCGCAGCGCTGACGAACTCGACGTCGGGATCCAGGCACTGGTGCGGGCGCGGGCCGATACCGCTGACCGTGTGCCCGGCGGCGATCAGCTGACGTGCGACCAACCGCCCGACAGTGCCTGCGGCGTCGGTAAGTAGCACGTGCACGTGGCCTCACCTCCCCCAACGTCTACCCCATGACAATAGGCACGACGGCCCCGGTTGCGCAGTTTTGAGTCTCTAACGTGACCCTTGAACTGCGGTTACGTCGTTCGTGACGGTTACCGCAGGGTCGCGATGCCATCGGCAGCGACGGCGACCTTCACCCCGGCGATGTCCTCCTGCACAGTCGCGGCGGCGGCTGCCGGATCGGTGATCACGGCCAATGCGCGCGCGCCTTCCGGCGTGCGCACCGCCAGGAACGCTTTCTCGGGCTGCCCGTCCCGGTCGAACGGCGTCGTCCAGGCTTCCACGGTCCCCACTCCCTCCCAGTCGACCAGCCCCATGGTGGTCGGCTTGCGGTCCACCACCGGCTGTACATCCTCCCAGACGAATCGTTTCGGCGGTTCGGTGCAGTACAAGCCAAAGCTGTGTTTGGTCAGGAAGCCGCCGTTGGCGGTGATCAGGCCGCGCCGACCGGGGTTAGCGGTCAGCAGTTCGGCCATGGTCGCGATGGAATGCGTCACGTAGTTGTTCCACGGGCCGCCGGCGAAGGTCAGCCCGCCGGTGACGGTCAATGGGCGGGCCGGATCGTCGATCGCCAGGCCGAGTTCGTTGGCGGCGACCTGGACCGCGGACGGGAAGCAGGAGTACAAGTCGACGTAGTGGACGTCATCGATGCCTATGCCGGCCAGTTCCAAGGCCCGCGCCCCGCCGATCCGGATCGCTGGTGAACGGTGCAATTCGGCCCGCTCGGCGACCGCGGGTGTGTCGTGCGCATCGGTGCCGGCCTGCGGATAGACCCAGCGCTCGGTCGGTACCCCCAGCCGCCGGGCCTGCTCGACCGAAGTGAGGATCAGCGATGCACCCTGGTCGACCATGTTGTTGGAGTTCATCAGCTTGGTGTACGGCCAGCTGATCATTCGGTTCTGTGGGCCGGGCCGGCGGATCTCCTCGGCGCTGAGGGGGCGGCGTATCCAGGCGTTGGGATTGTCGACGGCCACGGCGTTGAATCGTGCCCACAGCTCGCTGACGCGTTGGGCGTGGTGTTCGATGGATTCCTCGCCGGCGATCCGCAGCGCCTGCTCGAAGATCGGGTACACGAAGGCTGGCCGGTCCAGCTTGATCCGTATCTCGGCGTCGCCGGCCATGGGCACGTCCGCACCGGCAATCGGCGGCACCGGCACCGAGTTGTCCTGCTCGGTCCACACCAGCCGGCGGCCCCGCTTCTTCAGGCCGGTGCGGGTGCGCCAGGTTTCGGCGCCGGATATCAGCACCACGTTCGCGCGGCCGGCCTGAATGTCCAGGCACGCCTGGTTGACCAGCGACTGTGGGGTGTTGCCGCCCACCGGGCTGTACAACGCGGTGAAGTCGGCCAGGCCGAGACGCTGGCCGAGCAGCCGGCCGGGGTTGCGGTAGTGCGCCGAGAGGATCTGCACCACCCGAATGGAGTCGACGGCTTCGATCACCCGGGAATCGGCCGCCTGCCGGGTCGCGGAGACCATCAGGTCGGCGGGTTCGATACAGGGCTGATCGAGGTCGATGTCTTCGCGGTGATTGACCTGGCCGTAGCCGATCAAAACCGGCGTTCTGGGCTCCACGGGCATTGATCGAACCTATCGCGACCGTTTCGGCCGGTCCCGTGCGCCACGTGGGACCAGCGCGGGAGCCCGTGTCTCAGCTCAGCTTCTCCAGCCGGAACGGCAGCGTAATCACCAACGCTTTGTTGACGCCGCAGGCGCCGCTATCACCCGCGGTTAGGTCCACGCCGGCAAGAATGCGCGAGCCGGAATTGAATGCTACCCAACCCTTTTCATCGACCGGATAAAACCTATAGATCTGATGTCCGGTGCGCGAGGCGCCGTCCGGGCAGGGCTCCCAGTTGGCGATGTCGCGTTTGACCACGTACTCGCTACCGTGCAGCGCGACGTCCGCGCTCCACCCCATGTCACTGGTGACCCGTCCGGTGCGCTCGAGCGGCGTACTGCACGCAGTGCTGATCGTCCATATGCTCTGCACTGTCGGTTCGTCGTGGAATATGTCGTTCGTTTTCGCCCAGTCGCCGATCGACGTCGCCTGGAAGGTTCCGTTGATCCCCCAGCCGTCACCGGACGCTCCTGCGGCAGGGGCAGTTGTTGTGCTGGAAATGACCAGTGCCATGCCCGAAATCAAAGCCGATGTGATACGCCGCATCGCGGTCCCTAAGTGATGGGTGTGAATCGAAGGTGTAGCTCGTTGAGGCCACGCAGGATGTAGGTCGGTGCGTAGCTGTAGTGCCGGTCACCGGCCGGTCCGTGCTTTTCCTCGTCGAGGCGGATATCGCCCATGCGGTCCAGGATGCGCTCCAGCGAGACCCGGCCTTCGACCCGCGCCAGAGGCGCGCCCGGACAGCTGTGTACACCACGGGCGAATGCGATGTGCTCGCGAACGTTGTTGCGGTCGAGCCGGAATTCGTGCGGCTTTGGGAAACGGTCGGGATCTCGGTTGATGGCCCCTGGGCAGACCATGACCGTGGTGCCGGCCGGAATGTCGACGTCCCCCACCCGGGTCGACTTGCGCGCCAACCGGAAAGCGGTCTTCACCGGGGCCTCCATTCGCAGCGTTTCCTCAACGAAGGAGGGAATCAGACTGCGATCGTCACGCAGTGCCTGCTGCAGATCCGGTTGCTCGCAAAGAATCCGCAAGGCCGCACCAAGCAATTTGGCGGTGGTCTCCTGCCCGGCGCCGAAGAGGAAGGTGGCAGCGCGCACCACTTCGACCACCGGTGGCGTCGAGCCGTCCGGATAGGTGGCGGCCGCCAGATCGCTCAGTACGTCCTCACGTGGTTCCCGGCGCCGGCTTTCGACGTAGTGGTTGAACTTCTCGTCGAGAAATTCGAGCGGATTGATCGCCGCGGGATCGTGGTCCAGGTTGCCGGCGGTGTGCGAATTCGCCAGTGCAGCACGGAATTCTCTGTGATCATTCTCAGGGACGCCCAGTAGATTGGCGACCGCCAACAACGCATACGGTTTGGAATAAGCGTCGAGGAATTCGCATTTGCCGTTGCTGACGAACTCGTCCAGCTGCTGATCGGCCAGGGGGTGTTCACCGCCAGCACCCAAAGGACGGCGCCGGGGACCCCGAGGCCCCGCAACCTGTCGCGGACGGCACGGATCAGCAATGGCCCGACCCCGGTGCCCAGGAGGGTTGGGTCGACATAAATCGCCATCAGCTCACCGAGATTCGCCGCGTCCTGGTCTCCGCATAGACCGGCGGTGGCAAAGCCGCAGATGGCGGCGTCGCGAATGGCAACCAGGGTGAGGGGTATCCGAATGCCGGGCTGGCCGAAGGCGTATCGACGGGCCCGCGCCTCCGGAGTGAGGCTGTCCAGATAGGCCTGGTCGATCAAGCCCCGGTAGGCCGATTTCCACGCCCGCACATGCAGGCGGGCCACCTCGTCGGCGTCTTCGGGGACGGCGGGTCGCACCTCGGTCATTGTTGGCCAGTATCCGGCGGCATAACGTATCCGGCATGGCAGACACGGCATCGGTTGCCGCCAAAGTTGGCGGCAAAATCATCGTCATAACGGGGGGCGCCCGGGGCATCGGGCTGGCGACGGCAACCGCCTTACACAAACTGGGGGCCAAGGTTGCCATCGGCGACGTTGACGAGACCGCGGTCAAGGAGTCCGGCGCCGAGCTCGGCCTCGAGGTCTACGGCAAGCTCGACGTCACCGACCCGGCCTCATTCTCGGACTTCCTCGACCAGGTGGAACGCCAGCTCGGACCGATCGATGTGCTGATCAACAATGCGGGCATCATGCCGGTCGGCCGGATCATCGACGAGCCGGACGCCGTCACCCGCCGCATCCTGGATATCAACGTCTACGGGGTGATCCTGGGCAGCAAGCTGGCCGCTCAGCGCATGGTGCCCCGCCGGCGCGGGCACGTCATCAACGTCGCCTCGCTGGCCGGAGAACTGCACATCGTCGGTCTGGCCAGCTACGTGGCCAGCAAGCATGCGGTGTTGGGCTTCACCGATTCGGCGCGGCTGGAGTACCGGTCGGCGGGCGTGCACTTCTCGGCGGTGCTACCGACCTTCGTCAACACCGAATTGGTTGCCGGCACACCGGGAATGAAGGGATTCCGCAACGCCGAGCCGACCGAGATCGCCGGCGCGATCGTCGGGTTGGTGGCCCGCCCTAAGCCGCGGGTGCGGGTCACAAAGGCGGCCGGCGCCATGGTTGTATCGCAGAAATTCTGGCCGCGCCGCGTGGCCGAGGGGCTTAACCGGCTGGTCGGCGCCGAACACGTCTTCACCGAGGACGTCGACGTCGAAAAGCGCCGCGCCTACGAGGCCCGCGCCCGCGGCGAAGAGCAGGACACGTAAAGCGGAGTTCGCCGACTTCGCGCACAATCGGCTCAATGAGCCCAGAAACCGCAACAAAGACAAAGACGGCGCCCGCGATCCTCAACGATGACGAACTGGCCCTCATCGACGCCTACTGGCGAGCCGCGAACTACCTTTCGGTGGGCCAGATCTACCTGCTGGACAACCCACTGCTAGCCGAACCACTGGCCGCCGAGCACGTCAAGCCCCGGCTGTTGGGCCACTGGGGCACCACGCCCGGACTCAACCTGCTCTACGTCCACCTCAACCGGATCATCCGCAACCGCGACGCCAACGTCATCTACATCACCGGCCCCGGACACGGCGGCCCCGGCCTGGTGGCCAACGCCTACCTCGAAGGCACCTACAGCGAGGTCTACACCGGCGTCGAGGAAGACACCGAGGGGCTGCGCAAGCTATTCCGGCAGTTTTCCTTTCCCGGCGGCATCCCCAGCCACGTTGCGGCCCAGACGCCGGGATCGATCCACGAGGGCGGCGAACTCGGGTACGCGCTGGTGCACGCCTTCGGCGCCGCCTTCGACAACCCCGATTTGGTGGTGGCCTGCGTCGTCGGTGACGGAGAGGCCGAGACGGGGCCGCTGGCCGCCGGCTGGCATTCCAACAAGTTCCTCAACCCGGCCGTCGACGGCGCGGTGCTGCCGATCCTGCATCTCAACGGCTACAAGATCGCGAACCCGACGGTGCTGGCCCGCATTCCGGAAGCCGAGCTCGAGGCGCTGATGCGCGGCTACGGCTACCGCCCGATCATGGTCGCCGGCGACGATCCCGCCGATGTGCACCAGCGGCTGGCCGCGGCGCTGGACGACGCGTTCGATGACATCGCCGCCATCCAGCGGCGGGCGCGTGCCGGTGAGCGGACCGAGCGGCCGGTCTGGCCGATGATCGTGCTGCGTACCCCCAAGGGCTGGACCGGACCGAAGGTCGTCGACGGCCAGCAGGTCGAGGGCACGTGGCGGGCCCACCAGGTGCCGCTGGCAGGCACCCACGAAAACCCCGAGCATCGCGCGCAGCTGGAAGAGTGGCTGCGCAGCTACCGTCCGGCCGAGTTGTTCGACGCCGACGGCGCTCTGTGTACGGATTTGAAAGCTATTGCGCCGCAAGGTGATCGGCGGATGAGTGCCAATCCACACGCCAATGGCGGGTTGCTGTTGCACGATCTGGATCTGCCGGACTTCCGCGACTACGCGGTGCCCGTCGAGCGGCCAGCGACCGCGACCCACGAAGCTACCCGGGTGCTGGGCACCTTCCTGCGCGACGTGATTACGCGCAACCTGGACCGGTTCCGGCTGATGGGACCCGACGAAACCGCCTCCAACCGGCTGGGCGCGGTGTTCGAGTCCACCGACAAGGTGTGGCTGTCCCGAACCGACCCAGACGAGGATGCGGGAACCCACCTCGCGCCCAACGGCCGGGTGATGGAGGTGCTGTCCGAGCACCTGTGCCAAGGCTGGTTGGAGGGCTATCTGCTGACGGGCCGGCACGGGCTGTTCAACTGCTACGAGGCGTTCGTGCACATCGTCGACTCGATGTTCAACCAGCACGCTAAGTGGTTGTCCACCAGCCGTGAGCTGCCGTGGCGCCGGCCGATTGCGTCGCTGAATTACCTGCTGAGCTCACACGTGTGGCGTCAGGACCACAATGGGGCGTCGCACCAGGACCCGGGGTTCATCGATCTGGTGGCCAACAAGCGCGCCGAGGTGGTGCGGGTGTACCTGCCACCGGACGGGAACACGCTGCTGTCGGTGGCCGATCACTGCCTGCGCAGCCGCGACTACATCAACGTGATCGTGGCCGGCAAGCAGCCCGCGCTGTCCTATCTGTCGATGGACGAGGCGATCCTGCACTGCACGCGGGGCCTGGGGATCTGGCAATGGGCCAGTACGGCTGTCGGTGAGCCCGACGTGGTGCTGGCCTGCGCCGGCGACATCCCAACCTTGGAGACCTTGGCGGCCGCCGACATCTTGCGCCACGAGCTGCCGGAGTTGCAGGTGCGGGTGGTCAACGTGGTGGACCTGATGCGCCTCCAGCCAGAAGCTGAGCACCCGCACGGCCTGCCGGACAAGGAATTCGACGCCCTGTTCACATCGGACAAGCCGGTCATCTTCGCGTACCACGGCTATCCGTGGCTGATTCACCGACTCACCTACCGCCGGACCAACCACGCCGAGCTGCACGTGCGTGGTTTCAAGGAGCGCGGCACCACAACGACCCCGTTCGACATGGTCATGCTCAACGACCTGGACCGATTTCACCTGGTGATCGACGTGATCGACCGGGTCGACGGACTGGCCAGCCGGGCCGCCGAACTCCGCCAGCGGATGGTCGACGCGCGCTTGTCTGCCCGCCGCTACACCCGCGAGCACGGTGAGGACGACCCGCAGATCAGCGGCTGGACCTGGGGCTCTGGCGAGTAGCCCGTAAGGGTGACGGGTGGGGTGCGCGACGCTAACCTGGGCCCGTGCCGAAGGTCTTGTCTGTCAACGTGGCGCGGCCCCGTCGCAATCCGGATCCACGCGCGTCTTCCCGGCTGACCGGAATCGACAAATTGCCTACGACGGGTCCTGTCGAAGTCCGCGCACCCGGGCCTATGCGGGGTGGGTTAGGCAGCGGCCTGGTCGGTGACACGATCGGCAACCGGAACCTGCACGGCGGCGACGACCAGGCCGTCTACGCCTACGCCCGCGAAGACCTGGACTGCTGGCAGACCCAGCTGCAGCGCGAAATCAACGACGGGATGTTCGGCGAAAACCTGACCACCCAGGGCGTCGACGTGACCAGCGCGCTGATCGGCGAACGTTGGCAGGTCGGCTCGCACGGCTTGCTGCTGGAAGTCTGCGCACCCAGGACCCCATGCCGCACTTTCGCGGCGTTCCTGAGCGTCAACCAGTGGATCAAGACGTTCACGCAGGCCGGCAAACCCGGTGCCTACCTTCGGGTTATCGAACCCGGAACCCTGCACGCCGGCGACCGGATCCGCATCACCCACCGGCCTGATCACGACGTCACGGTTGCTCTGGCTTTTCGCGCGAAGATGACCGCGCCCGAGTTGCTCCCCCAATTGCTGGTCGCCGATGCGTTGTCGACCGAGCTGAAGGCACTGGCGCGGCGCCGTTCGCCGCAAGCGAACTGAGCGGGCGCCTAGCCCATCGCAGGTAGAATCAGCCCGGTGCGGAGTCAGGCGTTAGGACAGGACGGTCAGTGCGATGCCCCGGCGGTTCCGCAGCGCAACCGGCTTCGTCTCTACGTGGACATCGCCGTCGTCGTCGCGGTGCTGGTGACCACCAACCTAGTCGCGCACTTCACCACTCCCTGGGCCGGCATCGCGACGGTCCCCGCTGCCGCCGTGGGCCTGGTGGTCCTGGTCCGCTGGCGTGGTCTGGGCTGGGCCGAACTCGGCCTGGGCCGCGAGCACTGGAAATCCGGCATGGGTTACGCGCTGGCCGCCGTAGCCCTCGTGCTGTCGGTCATCGCGATCGGTGTGCTGCTGCCCGTAACCCGGCCGATGTTCCTGAACAACCACTATGCGACCGTCTCCGGCGCGCTGATCGCCTCGATGGTGATCATCCCGCTGCAGACCGTAATCCCTGAGGAGCTCGCCTTCCGCGGCGTGCTGCACGGTGCGCTGGACCGGGCCTGGGGATTCCGCGGGGTGGCGCTGGCTGGATCGCTGCTGTTCGGGTTGTGGCACATCGCTACATCGTTGGGCTTGACCAGCAACAACATCGGTTTCACCCACCTGTTCGGTGGTGGCGTCTTCGGCATGATGGCAGGCGTGACGATGGCGGTATTTGCGACCGGTGCAGCAGGTTTCATCTTCAGCTGGCTGCGGCGGCGCAGCGGCAGCCTGATCGCGCCGATCGCGCTGCATTGGTCGCTCAACGGGATGGGCGCGCTGGCCGCCGCGCTGGTCTGGCACTTGTCGAGCTGACGATCACACCAGCAGCACGGCGGCGCCGGCGATTCGGCCGGAACTGAGATCCTCGAGCGCTCGATCGGCACTCTCGAGCGGATACTCCGGTGTCGTGACCTCGATGTGATGATGCGCCGCGAAATCCAGGAACGCGCGCGCGTCGGCGCGGGTGTTCGAGGTTACGGACCGGATTTGCCGCTCCTGGAACAGATGCCGTTGGTAATTGAGTGACGGGATGTCGCTCAAATGGATACCGGCCACCGACAACGTGCCGCCGCGATCGAGTGCCTCGAGCGCCGGCAGCACCAGATCGCCCACCGGCGCGAACAGGATCGCGGCGTCCAGTGGCACCGGCGGTGGATCGGCGGCTCCTTGCGCGGAAGCCGCGCCCAGCGCCAGTGCTAGCTCGCGCGCCTCGGCCCCACGTGTCATCACATGGACCTCAGCCCCTTGCGCCAGTGCGACCTGGGCGGTGATGTGGGCGCTGCCGCCGAACCCATATAGCCCAAGCCTCCCGCCGGGCGGTAACTGCGCGCGCAGCAGTGATCGGTAGCCGATGATGCCGGCGCACAGCAACGGCGCCAGCTCGGTGTCGCTGTAGCCGGCCGGCAGGTGATGTGCGAAATTGGCTGGCACGGTGGCGAATTCGGCATAACCACCGTCGGCATCCCAGCCGGTGTAGCGGGACTGTGGACACAGATTCTCGTCCCCTCGGCGGCAGTATTTGCATTCCCCGCAGGTGTGGCGCAACCAGGCGATGCCGACCCGGTCCCCCACCTTGAAGTCGTTACCGGCGTCGGGGCCGACGTCGACGACCTCTCCCACCACCTCGTGGCCCGGTGTGACCCGCTGGCGGTGGACCGCCAGGTCTCCCTCAGTGACGTGCAGGTCGGTGCGGCACACCCCGCACGCCAGAACGCGTACCAGCAGGTCAGCCGGCCCGGGCCGGGGGACCTCGACGCTGACTTGCTCCAGCGGCTTGGTCTGCATCGGGCCGGGCCGGCGTACCTGCCACGCGGTCATCGAGGATGGCGTCGGTTCGGGCATCATCCCATCATGCCGCCACGAGGCTGCCTGGTCAGCGGCGTTGCACCAACCCGACGACCCACAGCAGGATCACGGAACCCAGGATCGCGGTGAAGAAGGTGAACCACCAGCCGCCCGAAGCGGTGTCGAAGGCGAAGCTCAGCAGAAAACCGCCGATCAGCGCTCCGACGACACCGATCACGATGTTCATCAAAATGCCGGATCCGCCGCCCTTGACAATCTTGCCGGCGATCCAGCCCGCAAGCGCGCCGATGATGATGTAGCCGACGACACCAACACTGGTCAGAGTTGATGAGCGAGCCAAATACTCGGTAGCTGCCAGAACGTCCATGAGGGGTCTCCTTGTAATTACTGGGCAGCCCAGCCCATGTGCCGGACCGTGATCCCGGTATACCCCTTCTGCGTAACGAATCGAGTGTCGTTTCGGCCGACACCCGGGTTCATATCGTCAGGCTGGTTGGCTGCGCTGTGGCGCCTCTGTTGAGGTTCCGGCGGCCGGAGCCTGAGCTGGCGCCGGAGCGGCAGGGGCGGGAGCCGCCGGCGCCGGAGCGGCAGGGGCGGGAGCCGCCGGCGCGGGAGCGGCGGGCGCCGGAGCCGCCGGGGCACCGGGTTCGGGAGCCACTGCGGGCGCACCCGGAGCCCCTTCTGGTGCCGGGGCCGACCAGGGTCGAATCGACTCAGCCAGCGCCTTCGCGGCATTCTTGTCTATCGGGTTGTTAGACGTGCCCAGCCATACCACGAACCAGCGCTGCGGCGGGCCGGTCGGCGGCGTGGCGCCTGCAGCGGTCCCCACGACACCGGTCCAGATCTGCCCGACCGGCTTGTTGGCATCGCTGAACTTCACCTCGTAATACGACGCGCTCCCCGAGATGCCATTGGCGTTGAGCGGAACCGTCTCCTGGTTGATTCGCGTGCCCGGGTAGGGCATGAAGAACTCGCCCATGTCCGAGCCGAGCCGGACGGCGGCCTTCGGGTTGGTGGTTTCGGCGCTGGCATAGAGCTTCTGGTCTAGTCGTCCCAGCACAATTCGGGTGTCGTTGGCGATCGCGGGAGGCTGACCGGGCATCGGCGCGTCACCGGCCGTCTTGCTGAGCAGGGCCGAACCGTAGTCCAGGTGGGACGCGTCGGATTCCACCCAGCCCGGCGGCACAACAAAGCTGAACCCACCGACGGCGTTGGTCACCCGTCCGGGTTCCGGCGCGTTCGGGTCGGGCGGTGGCGCGTTCGGGTCCACCGGGGGCGGTGCCGCAGCTGGATCGCCGGGCTGAGCGTTCGGCGCGGGGTTGGCCGGATTGGCGGGGTTGGCCGGATTTGCGGGGTTCGCCGGATTTGCCGGGTTTGCGGGGTTCGCCGGATTTGCCGGGTTTGCGGGGTTCGCCGGATTGGCCGGTGCCGGGGAAGCCGGGGCTGGTGCGCCAGGCGCAGGTACGGGTGTCGGGGTCTCCGGATCGGCGCTGGACGCTGCCGGCAACGCAATGGTCACGACGCTGGCGCTGGTCGCCGCGGCGATCGCCAGCGACGCCCACAATCCCTTGCGGCGGGTCGGGTATGGGTCCACCTGATGCATGGCGACGAACCTACCGTGTTAGCGCTGTGAAGCAAGGAAGACCTGCCCATTCGAATAGGTATGTCTCGCCAGTTCATTCACCATTCGCTCATCCTCGGCGGCGGGGGTGCAGCGCCACCTCATGGGCCTTGACGCCGAACCACACCCGCCTACCCGGCGTGAGCTGCAATTCTGCTGCGGCCTGCCCGGTGATGCTGGCGGCCAACCCGGGCGCGCCGTCAGGCTGGTCTGCGCCACGTACCAGGACGGTCGGGCCGCGGGTTTCCAGCCCGGACACCGTCACCTCGACGGCGTTGCGTGGGCTGCCGTGTGGCGGCGACGGGAACACCGCCACGCTCGATGGCCCGAAAACTGCTACCGCGGCATCGCCGCTGGTCACACCCGAGCCCGAACCGTGCCAGATCTGTCCGGCCGGTGTGTGCAGGGCGCCGTCGGTGCCCACCGTTCCGCTAACCAGGTTGACGCCGGCGATCCGGGCCCCGAAATTGCTTGTTGGTGCGGCCAGCACTTCAGCGGCGGGCCCGACCTCGCAGACCCGACCCGACTCCAGAACCAGCACCCGGTCGGCCAGCGTGAGCACGTCGAGCAGGTCGTGGGTGATCAGGATGACTGCGCAACCGCTGCGGGCGACCACCTCCCGCAGGACCGCACGAACCGCGGCGGCCGCCGCCACATCGAGGCCAGTCAACGGCTCGTCGAGCAGCAGAGCTTGAGGTTCGGCGGCGAGCGCCCGCGCGATCGCGACGCGCTGGGCCTGCCCGCCGGACAACTGCCGGGGCTTGCGGTTGGCCAGCGACTCGGCCCCCACCTCGCTCAGCCAGCGCAATGCAGATTCTCGAGTATTGCCGGATCGCGACATGCCGCGACGGCTGCGCGGCCCGAACGCGACGTTGGCGGCCACACTCAGGTGGGGAAACAGAAGCGGATCCTGCAGCAGCAGCCCGACCCTCCGGTCGTGCGTAGCGACCTCCACCTTGGCTGCTGTGTCGGTGAGCACCCGATCCCCCAACCGCACCAGCCCGGCATCGGGTCGGATCAGGCCGGCGATGACGTGCAACGCGGTGGACTTTCCCGCCCCGTTGGGTCCCAGTACGGCCAGGACTTCGCCGGCGGCCACCGCGAAATCGACGTCGACCATACGGTCGGCCACTACCGCGCGCAGCTCCAGATCACTCATTGCCAGCTACTTTGAGACCGACCCGGCCAACCGGCGTGCGCCCAGCCCCAGCACCACCAGCGCCGCTACCCCCACCAGTAGAAGCGACAGTGCCACCGCGGCTTGCGGGTCATTAACGCGCTGCACATAGATCTCGAGCGGTAACGTGCGGGTGACTCCCTGCAACGACCCGGCAAACGTCAACGTGGCCCCAAACTCTCCCAGCGAACGGGCGAAGGCCAGCACCGCCCCCGACACCAGCCCCGGCAAGAGCAGCGGCAAAGTGACTCGCCACCAGATCCGGGTGGGTCGGGCACCCAATGTCGCTGCCACCACCTCGTAGTCGGCTCCGGCAGTGCGCGCGGCGCCTTCCAGCGAGATCACCAGGAAGGGCAGCGAAACGAATGTCTGCGCCATCACCACAGCAGTGGTGCTGAAGGCAATGCTGACTCCGGCGGCCTCCAGGTAGCGGCCCAGCAGACCGAGCCGGCCGAACGCGTAGAGCAGGGCGATGCCGCCGACCACCGGCGGCAGCACCAGCGGCAGCAAAATCAACGGCCTCACCAGCCGCACCACCCGCAGCCGGCTGCGAGCCAGCATCAGTGCCATCGGCACACCCAGCAGGACGCACATAGCGGTGCTGGCGGTCGCTGTCTTCAGGCTCAGTAGCAAGGCCACCGCCGAAGAATCGCTGCTGATCAACGACCAGAACCGTGGCCAATCGACCCTCACGGCGATCGCGAGCAGCGGAAGCCCCACGAACGTCGTCCCCAGCGCGGCGGGCAGGTAGACCCAGCGAGGCAGATCCGTCGGCGTGTGCACGAGAGTCCGTCAGGGTTTGACGAAGCCCGCTTCGCGCAGGATCTGCTGCCCGACGTCGCCGGTGACGACCCCCAGGAACTTGCGCGCCAGCTCGGACTGCGGCGACTTTCGCAGGGTCGCGATGGGATACACGTTCACCGCGCCGGCAGCTTCGGGGAACGTGACGGTCGCTACCTTCGAGCCGGCGGTTCGCGCGTCGGTGATATAGACGAGCGCCGCATCGGCCTGTCCGCTGGTGACCTTGTTGAGCGCGTCGGTGACGCTAGGTTCCTCGCTGACCGGATGAAGCCGCGTGCCAGTGGAATCCTCGACCCGCGCGGTTGCGGCGCCGCACGGCACCGGGCGCTGGCAGACGACCACGTTGAGGCTCGGAGCGGCCAAGTCGGCGAAGGACGCAACGTGCTTGGGATTGCCCGGCGCGGTCACAATCACCAATGTGTTGGCCGCGAACGCGACCGGATCCGAGGCCAGCAGCCCCGCTTTAGCGACTTTGTCCATCTGCGCGGTATCCGCCGAGGCGAAGGCGTCGGCGGTCGCGCCCTCGACGAGCTGGGTGGACAGGTCGGATGATCCCGCAAAATTGAACTTGACGTCTGTCCCGGGGTTGTCGGCCTTGAAACGCTCGCCGATCTGAGTGAACACCTTGTTCAGCGAGGCGGCTGCGAACACCACGATCGACCGGCCCGATGGTGAACTGGAGTGACACGCTGCCACTCCGCCGACGAGCAATAACGTCACCAATCCGGTGAGGAACCCGATGCGGCGCATCGGTACAACGTAATGCCGGGCGGGTGCGACTGAATAGTTATCCAATTCGCCCGCGCGTCGCGGTGCCGCTAGGTTTCGTGGAATAGCTACTGTCCAGTAACATGAACCGCAATTGCCAACACGAGGAGGTCATGGCAGTGGAGGTAGTGGTCACTGGCGCAGACACCGATCTTGGGCGCGCGGTTGCGGAGCGTTTCCGCGAGGATGGACACAAGGTCACCCTGGTAGGTGCCCGTGGTGGCGATCTCGAGGTCGTCGCAAAGGAACTCGACGTCGACGCCATAGTCTGCGACACCACCGACCCCGCGAGCCTGCAAGAGGCGCGGAGTTTGTTCCCCCATCACCTCGACACCATCGTCCACGTTCCCGCGCCCACCTGGGGCGCTGGCGACCCGCGCACCTACTCGTTGTCCGACACTGCGAACGCGTGGCGCCGCACGCTCGATGCCACCGTGCTCTCGGTAGCGCTGACCGTGCAGTGTGTCAGCGAGCTGCTGCGCTCGGGCGGACACATCATCACGGTGGTACCCGAAAACCCGGCCACCGGTAGCGTCGACGCCGCGATCAAGGCCGCTCTGTCCAACTGGGTCAGCGGCCAAGCCGAGGTGTACGGCATCCGCGGAATCACCGTCAACGCGGTCGCATGCGGTCGCAGCGTGCAGGCGGGCTACGAGGGCCTGTCGCGCACGCCCGCACCCGTCGCAGCGGAGATCGCCAGATTGTCGCTGTTCTTGACCACGCCCGCGGCTCGCCACATCACCGGGCAGACGCTGCACGTCAGCCACGGCGCACTGGCTCAATTCGCCTGAGTTTGTTCGGCCTTTCAAACCGATCGCTACGGTAGTTACCGTGGCTATTCGGCTTGGATTCCAGATTCCCAACTTCTCCTACGGAACGGGCGTGGAAAGCCTGTTCCCGACCGTCATTGCGCAGGCACGCGAGGCAGAATCGGCTGGCTACGACTCGCTCTTCGTGATGGACCACTTCTACCAACTGCCGATGATCGGCACGCCTGATCAGCCGATGCTGGAGGCTTACACCGCGCTGGGCGCGCTGGCCACCGCCACCGAGCGGCTGCAACTCGGCACGCTGGTCACCGGAAACACCTACCGCAACCCCACCCTGCTGGCCAAGGTGATCACCACGCTGGACGTGGTTAGCGCCGGCCGGGCGGTGCTGGGCATCGGAACCGGTTGGTTTGAACTCGAACACCGTGAGCTCGGATTCGAGTTCGGCACCTTCACCGACAGATTCAACCGCCTCGAGGAGGCGCTGCAAATCTTGGAGCCGATGATCTCCGGTGAACGGCCCACGTTCACCGGAGATTGGTATCGCACCGAGTCGGCGATGGCGGAACCGCGCTACCGCGACCGCGTGCCCGTCCTGATCGGGGGAAGCGGCGAGAAGAAGACGTTCCGACTCGCCGCCCGCTACGCCGATCACCTCAACATCGTTGCCGCGTTCGACGAGCTGCCCCGCAAGATGGATGCGGTCAAGGCCCGTTGCGAAGAGGTGGGTCGCGACCCCGCAACCCTGGAAACCAGCTTGATGCTGACGGTCATCCTCGACGAGAACGCCAAGGCGGACCAGGTTCCCGAGAACATGAGCGCCCGCATCGCGATCGGCGGGCCCGCGGACGTCGCCGAGCAGGTTCAGACCAGAGTCCTGGATGCCGGTGTGGGCGGAGTGATAATCAACCTGCCCAATGGCCACATCCCCGGGACAATCACCGCGGCTGCCGAGGTGTTGCGACCGCTCTTTGACGGGTAACCGTATCGGCACACGCGTATTTCGCTGACTGTGTCAAAGGGCACAGGCTCGCAGTTGGGTTTGTTGGAGTCGGTTGACTACGCTTGGAATGGTCGATGGCTAACTGTAGTCGCCCGCCCAAGGAGACCCAGTCAGGAGCAGCGCACAATGAGTTCTGAGCAAGAAACCACAGTTGAAACCCCCCGTCGTCATCGAGTTGTGATCGTCGGATCGGGGTTCGGCGGTCTCAATGCGGCAAAGAAACTCAAGCGTGCCGACGTCGACATCAAGCTGATCGCGCGAACCACCCAGCACCTGTTTCAGCCGTTGCTGTATCAGGTTGCCACCGGGATCCTGTCCGAAGGCGAGATAGCCCCGGCTACTCGGGTGGTGCTGCGTCGGCAGCGCAACGTCGAGGTGTTGCTGGGCAACGTCACCCACATCGACCTGGCCAACAAGAAAGTCGTCTCAGAACTGCTCGGCCACACCTACGAGACGCCCTACGACAGCCTGATCATCGCCGCCGGGGCCGGCCAGTCCTACTTCGGGAATGACCATTTCGCCGAGTTCGCTCCCGGGATGAAGTCGATCGACGACGCGCTGGAACTGCGCGGCCGGATCCTGAGCGCGTTTGAGCAGGCCGAACGGTCCAGCGATCCGGAACGCCGTGCCAAGTTGTTGACCTTCACAGTCGTGGGCGCCGGCCCTACCGGAGTGGAGATGGCCGGGCAAATCGCCGAATTAGCTGGACACACCCTGAAAGGCTCTTTCCGGCACATCGACTCCACAAAAGCGCGAGTGATACTGCTCGATGCCGCGCCGGCAGTGCTGCCGTCGATGGGTGAGAAGCTGGGCAAACGGGCGGCGGCCCGGCTCGAGAAGATGGGCGTGGAGATCCAGCTGGGCGCGATGGTCACCTCCGTGGACCGCAACGGCATCACGGTCAAGGATTCCGACGGCACCGAGCGGCGCATCGAATCCGCCTGCAAGGTGTGGTCGGCCGGAGTCCAAGCCAGCGGGTTGGGTCGCGACCTGGCCGAGCAGTCCGACGTCGAACTGGACCGGGCCGGCCGAGTCAAGGTGCTGCCTGACCTGTCCATCCCGGGGCACCCGAACGTGTTCGTCGTCGGCGACATGGCGGCGGTTGAGGGTGTGCCAGGGGTGGCGCAGGGCGCTATTCAGGGCGCCAAATACGTGGCCAGCACGATCAAGTCGGAGTTGGCCGGTGCCGACCCGAGCGAGCGGGAACCGTTCCAGTATTTCGACAAGGGATCGATGGCCACGGTGTCTCGGTTCTCTGCGCTGGCCAAGATCGGTCCGCTTGAGTTCAGCGGCTTCATCGCCTGGCTGGCCTGGCTGGTGCTGCACCTGGTGTACCTGGTCGGGTTCAAGACCAAGGTGAGCACGCTGCTGTCATGGACGGTTACCTTCTTGAGCACCCACCGGGGCCAGCTCGCCATCACCGAACAGCAGGCATTCGCCCGAACGCGAATCGAACAGCTGGCAGAACTCGCCGCTGAAGCGCACGGATCGGCGTCAGTCGACAAGGTGGCCAGCTGACCTCAGGCGCTCAGGCGTCCAGATTCTGCAGGCGTACCTGACCTCTGGCCACCACCCGGTCGTCGTCGTCGGTGATGGTGACCTGCCACAGCTGTTGGCGGCGGCCTCGATGTATGGGTTCGGCTTTGCCATGCACGGTGCCCGAGCCGATGGATCGCAGGAAATCGGTGTTGTTGTTGACTCCGACGACATTGCCGCCCCCATGTTCGGCCAGCCACGTGTAGGCGGCCACACTGGCCATGCTCTCGACCATCGAGCAGTAGACGCCGCCGTGCACCAGGCCCATCGGCTGCAACAGCTTGGGCTGAACTTGGAGTTCGGCCCTGGCGCCGTCGGGACTCAATTCGGTGAATCGCAAACCGAGTTCGCTGTCGAATGGGGCCAGAAAATCGGCCGGGAAACGATTCGGGTCAGGCGCTGACGACACGTTGTTGTGTCTACACCATCCGGATCACGGTGCGAAAAGGCCCCGAAAACCCGAAAAGCAGGCGAGCCCCGTACCCATGGCACGGGGCTCGCCGATCGAGTAGACCGGGGGTCACTGCAGCCCTCAGGACTCCTTCGCGGTCATCTATTTGCTCGACCGGATTTAGCATAGGCAAGGCTGCCCTAATTTTGCAAGTATGTATTGGGTAGGGTTGCCGGTGTGTTCCTCCTAGTCGGCCGCCCTTCCGGTGTTGCTGTGACAACCGTCACAGTGCCGATCCAACGCCTGGATACGACTACCCGAACGGGACAACACCGGCAACTGGGTACGACACTCGGTAGTAACCCGGAGTACGCTGATACCAACGCTCAGGAGATGAACTATGGCCAAGCTGACGCGGCTGGGAGACCTGGAACGTGCAGTGATGGATCACCTATGGTCCGAGCCGGAACCCCAGACCGTTCGCCAGGTGCACGAGGCGCTGTCGACACGTCGCGATCTGGCCTACACGACGATCATGACCGTGCTGCAACGGTTGGCCAAAAAGAATCTGGTTTCCCAGCTCCGCGACGACCGCGCGCATCGCTACGCGCCGGTACACGGCCGCGACGAGCTTGTTGCCGGGCTGATGGTCGATGCGCTGGCGCAGGCCGAGGACTCCGGCGGCCGACAGGCCGCACTGGTCCATTTCGTCGAACGGGTCGGAGCCGACGAAGCTGACGCGTTGCGACGCGCACTTGCCGAACTGGAAGCAAACCACCGTAATTCGCCATCCGCTGGACCTCCAGCCGACGACTGAGGGAGACTGACAGCGTGTCTGCGCTGGCCTTCACCATCCTTGCGGTGCTGCTGGCTGGCCCGACACCGGCTGTACTGGCTCGCGCCTCCTGGCCGCTGCGGGCCCCCCGGGCCGCGATGGTGTTGTGGCAGGCCATCGCCCTGGCCGCGGTCCTCTCGACATTCAGCGCCGGAATCGCGATTGCCAGCCGACTGCTCATGCCCGGTCCGGACGGGCGACCCACCGCCGGAATCCTCGACGCCGAAGGGCGCCTCGGTTGGCCCCTGTGGGCGGCCTACCTGGCTGTTTTCACCCTGACGGTCCTGGTCGGGGTGCGCCTGGTTGTGGCGGTGGTGCGGGTCGCGATAGCCACCCGCCGCCGGCGCGCCCGGCACCGGATGGTCGTCGACCTGGTCGGCGTCGGGCGTGACGCGGCGCTGGCCCAGCCCTGCACCAGGACACGTGACCTGCGTGTGCTGGACGTCGAACAGCCCCTCGCCTACTGCCTACCCGGCGTACGGAGCCGCGTCGTAGTCAGCGAAGGTGCACTTAACACGCTCGCCGACACCGAGGTGACGGCGATCCTGACTCACGAACGAGCCCACCTGCGGGCCCGGCACGATCTGGTGCTGGAGGCTTTCACGGCGGTGCACGCCGCGTTTCCGCGGCTGGTCCGCAGTGGCAACGCGCTGGGAGCGGTGCAACTACTGGTGGAATTGCTGGCCGACGACGCCGCGGTACGCGCCACCGGGCGCACTCCCCTGGCCCGGGCCTTGGTGGCCTGCGCCTCCGGACGGGCACCATCGGGTGCGTTGGCCGCGGGCGGCCCCAGCACCGTGGTGCGGGTGCGCAGGCTCTCCGGGCGAGGAAACAGCCTGATGCTGTCGGTAGCCGCCTACCTCGCCGCTGCGGCAGTATTCGTGGTGCCCACCATTTCCCTCGCCGTTCCCTGGCTGACCGAACTGCAGCGGTTGCTCAGCGCTTAACCCCGAGGCAGACACGAGAGGCACGAGTCCGTTGTGTCAGAGTGGGTCCGACAGCTGCGGGGCTATTCGTCCCGGCCCGGTAGTTCATCAGACCTGAGAGGCAGGACATGAGTTCGTCGGACTCGTCAACCGCGACCGCCCAGATCGGAGTCACCGGTTTGGCGGTGATGGGCTCGAACCTGGCCCGCAACTTCGCCCGCCACGGGTACACCGTGGCCCTGCACAACCGGTCCGTTGCCAAGACCGACGCGCTGCTGCAAGAGCACGGCTCCGACGGGAACTTCGTGCGCAGCGAGACCATCCCGGAATTCCTTGCCGCACTGGAAAAGCCACGTCGGGTCATCATCATGGTCAAGGCCGGTGACCCGACCGATGCCGTCATCAACGAACTCGCCGACGCCATGGAGGAAGGCGACATCATCATCGACGGCGGTAACGCTCTGTATACCGACACCATCCGTCGGGAGAAAGCGATCCGCGAGCGCGGCCTGCACTTCGTCGGCGCCGGAATCTCCGGAGGAGAGGAAGGCGCGCTCAACGGACCGTCGATCATGCCGGGTGGCCCGGCTGAGTCGTACGAGTCATTGGGTCCGTTGCTCGAGGAGATCTCTGCCCATGTCGACGGTGTGCCCTGCTGCACCCATATCGGCCCGGACGGCGCGGGGCACTTCGTGAAGATGGTGCACAACGGCATCGAGTACTCCGACATGCAGCTGATCGGCGAGGCCTACCAGCTGCTGCGCGATGCCCTCGGCAAGTCCGCCGGCGAGATTGCCGACGTGTTCGATGAATGGAACTCCGGCGACCTGGATAGCTTCCTGGTCGAGATCACCGCGAAGGTGTTGCGGCAGACCGACGCCAAGACCGGCAAACCGCTGGTCGACGTAATCGTCGACGAAGCCGAGCAGAAAGGCACCGGCCGGTGGACGGTGAAGTCCGCGCTGGACCTGGGAGTGCCGGTCACCGGCATCGCCGAGGCGGTGTTCGCTCGGGCACTGTCCGGTTCAGTGCCACAGCGCAAAGCCACCACCGGCTTGGCCTCCGGTGACCTGGGCGCCAAGCCCAGCGATGCGGCTCAGTTCACCGAAGACATCCGGCAGGCGCTCTACGCCTCGAAGATCATCGCCTATGCGCAGGGCTTCAACCAGATTCAGGCCGGCAGCGCCGAGTACGACTGGGGCATCACCCCGGGTGATCTAGCCACCATCTGGCGCGGCGGCTGCATCATCCGGGCCAAGTTCCTCAACCGGATCAAAGAAGCGTTCGACGACGATCCCGATCTGCCGACGCTGATCGTGGCGCCCTACTTCCGTAGCGCGATCGAAGCAGCCATAGACGGCTGGCGCCGGGTCGTGGTAACTGCCACCCGGCTGGGTATCCCGATTCCGGGGTTCTCGTCGGCGCTGTCCTACTACGACGGTCTGCGCACCGAGCGGTTGCCCGCCGCCCTGACCCAGGGTCTGCGCGACTTCTTCGGCGCTCACACCTACGGGCGCACCGACGAGGAACCGGGCAAGAAGTTCCACACCCTGTGGAGCGGAGACCGAAGCGAAGTACCTGCGTAGCGAGCTATCTGAATGAGATTCCTGGACGGGCACCGCCCAGCGTTCGACCTCACCTACAACGATGTATTCATCGTGCCGAATCGGTCGGAGGTGGCGTCGCGGTTCGACGTCGACCTGTCCACCGTGGACGGCTCCGGCACCACCATCCCGGTGGTGGTCGCCAACATGACTGCGGTGGCCGGGCGGCGGATGGCCGAGACAGTGGCCCGTCGCGGCGGCATCGTCATTCTGCCGCAGGACCTGCCGATCCCGGCGGTGCAGCAGATGGTGCAGTTCGTCAAGAGCCGCAACCTGGTGCTCGACACTCCGGTGACGCTGGCGCCCGACGATTCGGTGTCCGACGCCATGGCACTGATCCACAAACGGGCCCACGGCATCGCGGTGGTTGTCTTCGAAGGCCGTCCGATCGGCGTGGTGCGCGAAGAATCGTGCGTCGGCGTGGATCGGTTCGCCCGGGTCCGCGACGTCGCGGCCACAGATTTCGTCACCGCGCCGGTGGGCACCAAGCCACGCAAGATCTACGACCTGCTCGAGCACTCGCCCATCGATGTCGCAGTAGTGACCGCCGACGACGGCGCGCTGGCCGGGGTGCTGACCCGCACCGGGGCGATCCGCACCGGTATCTACAGCCCGGCCGTCGACGAAGCCGGTCGGTTGCGGATCGGTGCTGCAGTGGGTATCAACGGCGACGCGGCCAGCAAGGCGCAGGCGTTGGCCGAGGCCGGGATCGACGTGCTGGTGGTCGACACCGCGCATGGACACCAGGTCAAGACGCTGGAGGCGATCAAGGCGATCGCGGCGCTGGACCTGGGTGTGCCGCTGGTGGCCGGCAACGTGGTCTCGGCGCAGGGAACCCGGGACCTGATCGAGGCCGGCGCCGACATCGTCAAGGTCGGCGTGGGCCCCGGCGCCATGTGCACCACCCGGATGATGACCGGAGTCGGTCGGCCCCAGTTCTCCGCCGTAGTCGAATGCGCCTTCGCCGCAAGGCAATTGGGTGGGCATGTGTGGGCAGACGGCGGAATTCGGCATCCGCGGGACGTGGCGCTGGCGCTGGCCGCCGGCGCGTCCAATGTGATGATCGGGTCGTGGTTCGCCGGCACCTACGAGTCCCCCGGCGATCTGATGCATGACCGCGACGACCAACCGTACAAGGAGAGCTACGGCATGGCGTCCAAGCGGGCGGTGGTCGCCCGAACCGGCGCCGACAGCCCGTTCGATCGCGCGCGCAAAGCACTGTTCGAGGAGGGCATCTCGACTTCGCGGATGGGCCTGGACCCCGACCGTGGCGGCGTCGAGGACCTGATCGACCACATCACGTCCGGGGTCCGCAGCACCTGCACCTACGTGGGTGCGGCGAACCTGGAAGAGTTGCACGAGCGAGCCGTGGTCGGCATCCAGTCGGCGGCGGGGTTCGCCGAGGGCCACCCCTTGCCCACCGGTTGGTGAAAGGCTGATGAACCACTCCAGCACCTTGCTCAGCGTGCTGGCTATTTTGGCGCTCACGTTCGGCACCGCCGTGTTTGTCGCCGCTGAATTCTCGCTGACCGCGCTGGACCGCAGCACCGTGGAGGCCAATGCCCGCACCGGCTCAGGCCGCGACCGATTCATCCGCCGCGCCCACCGACGACTGTCGTTTCAGCTGTCGGGTGCACAGCTGGGTATCTCGATCACCACCCTGGCCACCGGTTATCTGACCGAGCCGTTGGTGGCCAACCTGCCGCACCCGTGGTTCGACGCGCTGGGAATGCCCGACAACCTGGCCGACACCATCATGGCGATTCTGGCGTTGATAGTTGTGACATCGGTGTCGATGGTTTTCGGTGAGCTGGTCCCCAAGTACCTGGGTGTGGCCCGGCCACTGCGGACCGCCCGCGCGGTCGTGCTGCCGCAGTGGTGTTTCTCGGTGCTGTTCACCCCGGCTATCCGGTTGACGAACGGCGCAGCCAACTGGATCGTGCGCCGACTCGGCATCGAGCCCGCCGAGGAGCTGCGTTCGGCCCGCACACCGCAGGAATTGGTGTCGCTGGTACGGACCTCGGCGCGACGCGGTTCGCTGGACGACGTCACCGCTTCGTTGATGCACCGCTCGCTGCAGTTCGGTGCGCTGACGGCCGAGGAGCTGATGACGCCCCGGTCGAAGATCGTCGCTCTGCAGACCGACGACACCGTCGCCGACCTCGTCGCCGCCGTCGCCGACACCGGCTTCTCCCGGTTCCCGGTAGTGCGGGGCGACCTCGACGAAACCGTCGGCATCGTGCACGTCAAGCAGGTCTTCGAAGTGGCGCCCGCCGCCCGGGCCTCCACCCTGTTGACGACGGTCGCCAAACCGGTCGCGGTGGTGCCGTCGACGCTGGACGGCGATGCGGTGATGGCGCAGATCCGGGCGAACCTCCTGCAGACGGCGATGGTTGTCGACGAATACGGCGGCACGGCGGGGATGGTCACCGTCGAGGACCTGATCGAGGAGATCGTCGGTGACGTGCGCGATGAGCACGACGACGCGACGCCGGATGTGGTGAGCTTCGGCAACGGCTGGCGGGTGTCGGGTTTGCTGCGCATCGACGAGGTGGAGACCGCCATCGGCTACCGGGCGCCCGAAGGGCCGTACGAGACGATCGGCGGCCTGGTGCTGCGCGAACTCGGGCACATCCCGGTGGCTGGCGAATCCGTGGAGTTGCCCGCACTCGACCGTGACGGCCTGCCCGACGAGTCAGTGCGCTGGCAGGCCAAAGTGGTGCAGCTGGACGGACGTCGAATCGACCAGCTCGAACTCTGTGAGCTACCCGCCGCGAGCGGGAGCGCGCGATGAACCCGGTGCCGGCGGTGCTGTTGGCGATTCTGCTGATAGCGCTCAACGCCTTCTTTGTGGGGGCCGAGTTCGCCATGATCTCGGCCCGGCGGGACCGCTTGGAGGCGCTGGCCGAACAGGGCCGGGCCAGCGCGGTGACGGTGATCCGCGCCGGTGAGCAGCTGCCGGCGATGCTGGCCGGGGCGCAGCTGGGCGTTACCGTGTCATCGCTGCTGCTGGGCCGGATCGCCGAACCGGCGGCGGCCGAGGTGCTGAGCACCGTGTTCGGTTTGGCCGGGCTTTATCCCGCGCTGGTGCACACCCTGGCGTTCGTGGTCGCGCTGGCCCTGGTGGTGACACTGCACGTGCTGCTGGGCGAGATGGTGCCCAAGAACATTGCGCTCGCCGGCCCGGAGCGCACTGCGATGTTGCTGGTCCCGGCGTATCTGCCGTACGTGCGGGCCGCGCGACCGATCATCGTGCTGTACAACAAGTGCGCCAACGGCATCCTGCGGCTGCTGGGGGTAGAGCCCAAGGACGAACTCGATATCACCGTTTCCACGGTGGAGTTGTCCGAGATGATCGCCGAGTCGCTCTCCGAAGGTCTGCTCGACGCGGAGGAGCACATCCGGTTGACGCTTGCGTTGCGGGTGCGCACCCGGGTGGTCGGCGACGTTGCTGTTCCGCTGGCTAAGGTCCACACGGTGCCGGTGGCGGCTGAAGGGTCGGGCCCGACCATCGGCGCAATTGAGGAAGCGCTGGCGCAGACCGGCTACTCCCGTTTCCCGGTGGTGGACCGGGATGGGGATTACCTCGGCTACCTGCACATCAAGGATGTGTTGGCGCTGGGAACAGATCCCGCGACGGTGATCGACCTTGCACTGGTGCGCCCCTTACCACGGGTATCGCAATTGCTCGGCCTCCCAGAAGCGCTCTCCCGGATGCGTCGCAGCAACAGCCACCTGGCGCTGGTCACCGCCGGTGACGGTGAGGACGGCGCCGCCAAGAACACGGCGCGGAACCAGGTGGTGGCGATGGTGGCGCTCGAGGATCTGGTGGAAGACTTGCTCGGCAGCATGCGCGACGGGGCGCCCGCGTCGGATCAGCGGGCCGTATGATCTGAGCGGCCGCGGGTACCAGAACAGCGCGAAGGGAACGAATTCCCCGGTGCTCTCGTTGCCACCAAGCTATTGGAGGGGCCCGCGGAATGTGCCGCGGGAGCGGCTCTTAGCGCGCCGCGACCTGGCAGCCCAGCTTGGCCGGGCTAGGATCATCGGTGCTCGTCAGGTTACCGCTGGGTAGGCTGACAGTAGCTGATCCGGGGTCCGATGACGGTGCGCGCGGGCTGATGAAGGGCCATGAAAGGCCGTTACGGAGGAGAACGATGACTGAGCGTGTGTCGGCAGGCAACCTGCGGGTTGCCCGGGTTTTGTACGACTTCGTGAACAACGAGGCCCTGCCCGGCACGGGCATCGACCCGGACAGCTTCTGGGCCGGTGTGGACAAGGTGGTGACCGATCTCACCCCGCGTAACCAGGAATTGCTGGCGACCCGCGACGAGCTGCAAGCCCAGATCGACAAGTGGCACCGCTTGCGGGTGCTTGAGCCGCTCGACCTGGAGGCCTACCAGCAGTTCCTCACCGAGATCGGCTACCTGCAGCCCGAACCGGCCGACTTCACCATCACCACCTCCGGTGTCGACGACGAGATCACCGCGACCGCTGGCCCGCAGTTGGTGGTGCCGGTGCTCAACGCACGGTTCGCGCTCAATGCGGCCAACGCACGCTGGGGTTCGCTGTACGACGCCCTGTACGGCACCGACGTCATCCCGGAAGACGACGGGGCCGAGAAGGGCTCGGGCTACAACAAGGTGCGCGGCGACAAGGTGATCGCCTATGCCCGGAATTTCCTGGACGGCGCTGTCCCGCTCGCGTCGGGGTCCTGGGCGGATGCCAGCGGCTTGAGCATTGTCGACGGTGCGCTGCAGATCGAGGTCGGTGGTCAGGCCACCGAGTTGGCCAGCCCGGAGAAGTTCGTCGGCTACAGCGGCGAACTCGGCTCCCCCAACTGGTCGGTGTTGCTGGTTAACAACGGACTGCATATCGAGATCCTGATCGACCCCGAGTCGCCGATCGGCAAGACCGACGCCGCCGGAATCAAGGACGTGGTGCTCGAGTCGGCGATCACCACGATCATGGACTTCGAGGACTCCGTTGCCGCGGTCGACGCCGACGACAAGGTGCTCGGCTACCGCAACTGGCTGGGGCTCAACAAGGGTGACCTGGCCGAAGAGGTCAGCAAGGACGGCAAGTCGTTCACTCGCAAGCTCAATGCCGACCGCACCTACACCACACCGGACGGCAGCGGCGAACTCACACTGCCCGGGCGCAGCCTGATGTTCGTGCGCAACGTCGGCCACTTGATGACCAACGACGCAATCGTCGATGCCGACGGGAACGAAATCCCCGAGGGTATCCAGGACGCTCTGTTCACCGGTCTGACCGCTATCCACGGATTGAAGGGCAACGACGACAACGGTCCGCTGGTTAATAGCCGCACCGGTTCGGTGTACATCGTCAAGCCCAAGATGCATGGCCCCGACGAGGTCGCCTTCACCTGCGAGCTGTTCAGCCGCGTCGAAGACGTCCTGGGATTGCCGCAGTCCACCCTCAAGGTCGGCATCATGGACGAGGAGCGCCGCACAACGGTGAACCTCAAGGCGTGCATCAAGGCCGCCGCCGACCGCGTGGTCTTCATCAACACCGGTTTCCTCGACCGGACCGGCGATGAGATCCACACTTCCATGGAGGCGGGTCCGATGATCCGCAAGGGTGCGATGAAGAACACCACCTGGATCAAGGCCTACGAGGACGCCAACGTCGACACCGGGCTGGCCACCGGTTTCGCCGGCAAAGCCCAAATCGGTAAAGGCATGTGGGCGATGACGGAGCTGATGGCTGACATGGTCGAGCAGAAGATCGGCCAGCCGAAGGCCGGCGCCACCACCGCGTGGGTGCCGTCGCCGACGGCCGCGACGCTGCACGCCATGCACTACCACCAGGTGGACGTTTTCGCGGTGCAGAAGGAGCTCGAAGGCAAGCGGCGCACCACCATAGCGGAACTGCTCACCGTTCCCCTGGCCAAGGAGTTGGCCTGGGCGCCCGAGGAGATCCGCGAAGAGGTCGACAACAACTGCCAGTCCATCCTCGGTTACGTGGTGCGCTGGATCGACCAGGGCGTGGGCTGTTCGAAGGTGCCCGACATCCACAACGTGGCGCTGATGGAGGACCGTGCGACGCTGCGCATCTCCAGCCAGCTGCTGGCCAACTGGCTGCGGCACGGCGTGATCACCGCCGAAGACGTGCGTGCCAGCCTGGAACGGATGGCGCCGCTGGTGGACAAGCAGAACGAGGGCGACTCGGCGTACCTTCCGATGGCGCCAAACTTCGACGACAGCATCGCCTTCCTGGCTGCTCAGGAGCTCATTCTGTCCGGTGGTCAGCAGCCTAACGGCTACACCGAGCCGATCCTGCACCGCCGTCGTCGGGAATTTAAAGCTCGCGCCGGCGCGTAGTCAGCCCACCGAGGGGCGGCAACCTGCACAGGATTTCAAGGAGAGGACGCAGAGACCGGCATGGGTAGGCACAGCAAGCCCGACCCCGACGACTCCCTACCCGAAGACGAACCGTACGACCAGAGCTCGCAGTATCAGGAGCATGGCGGCGAGGCCGGCACCGGGGAGGGCGTCGAGCCCGCCGAAGCGCTGGACTACGGGTATCCGGGACCTGCCGGAGACGAGTACCCCGCCCCGAGCCGCTACACCGACGACGACTTCTTCGCGGCCGAAGACAGCTTCACCGACCGCGGCGAGGACCTCTCGCAGTATCCGGTTGGCGGCGAGTACGCCGCGGCCGACGGCGACGACTACCCCGATTTCGGCACGCGGCCGGAAAGCACCGAATCACCGGTACCGGCCGCGGCCACGCCTGCTTCCCGGCTTAGCGCCGCTCATCGGGGCCTGGCCAGTTGGCAGGGCGGCCACCGCAGCACCAGCGGCCGTCGCGGAGTCAGCATTGGGGTGATCGTGGCCCTGATCACCGTCATCGTCGTGGTCGCCGGGGTGATCCTGTGGCGCTTCTTCGGTGGCTCCCACGACGCGCAGTCCGCCTCGGCGCGCTGCTTGGCCGGAAAGGATTCGGTTGCCGTACTGGCCGATCCCACCATCGTCGACGTGGTCAAACAGCTGGCCGAGGACTACAACGCGCAGGCCGGGCCGATCGGTGACCGGTGTGTGCCGGTAACGGTCAAATCGGCCGGCGCCGACGCGGTCATCAGCGGTTTCATCGGCAAATGGCCCGCCGACCTCGGCAACCAACCGGGCCTGTGGATTCCCGGCAGCTCCATCTCCGCCGCGCGCCTAGCCGGCGCCGTTGGGCCGAAGACCATCAGCGACAGCCGGTCGCTGGTGACCTCGCCGGTGCTGCTGGCCATCCGGCCCGAGTTCCAGCCGGTGCTGGCCAAACAGGACTGGGCCGCGCTACCCGGCCTGCAGACCAACCCGACGTCGATGGCCGGCCTGAACCAGCCGTCCTGGGGTTCACTGCGGCTGGCCATGCCGATCACCGGCAACGGCGACGCGTCGTATCTGGCTGGTGAGGCGATCGCGGCGGCGTCAGTGCCCGCCGGCGCACCGCCGACCGATGGTGGCGGTGCGGCGCGCACCCTGATGAGTGCCCAACCCAAGCTGTCCGACGACTCGCTGAACGAGGCGTTCAACGCGCTACTCAAGCCAGGCGCCAAAGCCGACGAAGTGGCCGCGGCGCCGGTACATGCGGTGGTCACCACCGAGCAGCAGTTGTACCAGCGCGGTCAATCGACTCCGGACGCCAAGAGCAAACTGACCTCGTGGACGCCGCCGGGGCCGGTTCCGGTGGCTGACTACCCGACGGTGCTGCTCAGCGGAACCTGGTTGTCGCAGGAGCAGACAACAGCCGCGAGCGCGTTCTCGCGGTTCATGCGCACCCCCGAACAGCAGGCCAGGCTGGCCAAGGCCGGCTTCCGGGCGAAAGACGTCAAGCCACCGAGCAGCCCGGTGACCAGTTTCGGGCCACTGTCGGCCACCTTGTCCGTCGGTGATGACGCCACTCGCGCCACGCTGGCCGACACCATGGCTACGTCGTCGAGCGGTGTAGCGGCGACCATCATGCTCGACCAGTCCTTGCCGACCGACGACGGCGGCGGCAAGACCCGGCTGGCTAACGTAGTCGCGGCGCTGAGCAGCAGGATCAAGGCGCTGCCCCCCACCGCGGTGATTGGACTGTGGACCTTCGACGGCCACGAGGGCCGTTCTGAGGTAGCCGCAGGGCCGCTGGCCGACCAGCTCAACGGGCAACCCCGCACCGCGGCGCTCACCGCGGCGCTGGACCGGCAGTATTCGTCGGGCGGCGGTGCCGTGTCCTTCACCACGCTGCGAATGATCTACCAGGAAATGAAGACGAATTACCATGCTGGCCAAGCGAATTCAATTCTCGTGATCACCGGTGGGCCGCACACCGACCAGTCCTTGGATGGGCCGGGGCTGCAGGAATTCATCAGGACGGCGGCCGATCCGGCGAAACCGATCGCGGTCAACATCATCGACTTCGGCGGGGACCCGGACCGGGCCACCTGGGAAGCGGTTGCCAAGCTGAGCGGCGGCAGCTACCAGAACCTGCCGAGTTCGGCCACACCCGCGCTGGCGTCGGCGGTCAACGACTTCCTGAGCTGACCTCGTGAGCTGAGCCGGCGCGGGTTCAGGCGAACGCCTCGATCGGCGGGCAGGAACACACCAGGTTCCGGTCGCCGTAGGCGCCGTCGATGCGCCGCACCGGCGGCCATACCTTGGTCCGGAACGCCTTGCCCAGCGGGTAGGCCGCTTCCTCCCGGGTGTAGGGGTGGTCCCAGTCGGACACCAGCAAGCACTCCGCGGTGTGCGGGGCACCGCGCAGCGGATTGTCGTCCACCGGCCACTCCCCCGTGCCGACCCGGTCGATCTCACCGCGAATTCCGATCATGGCCTCGCAGAACGCGTCTACCTCGGCCAGACTCTCGCTCTCGGTGGGCTCCACCATCAACGTGCCGGCCACCGGGAAACTCATGGTCGGCGCGTGAAAACCGTAGTCCGCCAAGCGTTTCGCAACATCGTCGACGGTTACGCCGGTGGCCTTGGTGATGCCGCGAAGATCCAGGATGCATTCGTGGGCGACCATGCCGTTCTCGCCGGTGTAGAGCACCGGGAAATACTCGTCGAGCCGGCGGGCGATGTAGTTCGCCGAGGCAATCGCGGTCAACGAAGCCGCCCGCAGGCCGTCGCCACCCATCATCCGGATGTAAGACCAGCTGATCGGCAGGATCGAGGCCGACCCGTAGGGTGCCGACGACACCGGATGCCCTGACGGCAGTTCTGGAGCGTACGGGTGCCCCGGCAGGAACGGCGCCAGATGGGAGCGCACCGCAACCGGCCCGACTCCCGGCCCGCCGCCACCGTGCGGGATACAGAACGTCTTGTGCAGGTTCAAATGGCTGACGTCGCCACCGAACTTGCCCGGTCTGGCCAGCCCTACCAGCGCATTGAGGTTGGCGCCGTCGACGTACACCTGACCGCCGGCGTCGTGCACGGCCGCGCAGATATCGGCGATGTCGTGTTCGTAGACGCCGTGCGTGGACGGGTAGGTGATCATCAGCGCCGACAGGCGTTCGGCGTGTTCGCCGACCTTGGTGCGCAGGTCGTCGAGGTCGACGTCGCCGTTCTCATGACAGCTCACCACGACGACGCGCATCCCCGCCAGCGCGGCCGAGGCGGCATTGGTGCCGTGCGCGCTGGACGGGATCAGACAGATGTCGCGATGCGGTTCACCCCGGCTGGCGTGGTATTCGTGAATGGCCAGCAGGCCCGCGTACTCCCCCTGCGAACCCGCATTGGGCTGCAACGAGACGTCGTCGTAGCCGGTGATTGCCACCAGCCAGTTCTCCAGGTCGGCGATGAGCCGACGCAGACCGGGGGTGTCGGACGCAGGCGCGAAAGGGTGTTGACGCCCGAACTCGGGCCAGGTGATGGATTCCATCTCGGCGGCGGCGTTCAGCTTCATCGTGCATGAACCGAGCGGAATCATGCTCCGGTCCAAGGCGATGTCCTTGTCCGCCAGGGTGCGTAGGTAGCGCATCATCGACGTCTCGGTGCGGTACTTCGTGAAGGCAGGATGGGTGAGGAATTCCGTGGTCCGCGTGGTGATGTCAACGTGTACCGGCTCGGTGGCGTCGACACCGAAAGCTTGCAACACCGCCCCGACGTGCGCGTCGGTGGTGGCCTCGTCGCAGGCCACCGAGACGTGGTCGGCGTCCACGCGCCACAGATTGATGCCGTTGGCCTTGGCGGCGGCCACCACCTCGTCGGCGCGGCCGGGTACCCGGGCCAGCACGGTGTCGAAGTATGTGCCGTGCACCAGCGATTCATCGAGCGCGGTGGCGATCGCCTCGGCGTGGCCGTGTACCCGGCGGGCGATCGCGCTGAGGCCCTCCGCACCGTGGTAGCTGGCATACATCGCGGCCATCACCGCAAGCAGCACCTGCGCGGTGCAGATATTGCTGGTCGCCTTGTCGCGGCGGATGTGCTGTTCACGGGTCTGCAGCGCCAGCCGGTAGGCCGGCGTGCCGTCGGTGTCGACGGACACCCCCACCAGGCGCCCCGGCAGCTGCCGGGCGTGCTTGGCGTGCACCGCCAGATACCCGGCGTGCGGGCCGCCGAATCCCATTGGTACACCGAATCGTTGGGTGGTACCGAACGCGACGTCAGCGCCGATCTCACCCGGCGGGGTGATCAGCGTCAGCGCCAACAGGTCGGCACCGACGGCCACCAGCGCACCCCGGCCGTGGGCCTGTTGGATCAGCTCGCTCCAGTCGGTGATCCGGCCGCTGGCCCCGGGCAACTGGACCACCACGCCGAAGAACTCACCCTCGGGGAGCCCGTCACGCAGGTCAGCGGTGACGATCTCGATGCCCAGCGGCTTGGCCCTTGTCGCCAGTATCGCCGCGGTCTGGGCGAATACGTCGACATCTACGAGCAGGCGCCCAGCCCCCTTGCCGCGGAATGCGCGGTGCATCAGCGTCATGGCCTCGGCGGCGGCAGTGCCCTCGTCGAGCATGGATGCGTTGGCGATCTCGAGGCCGGTCAGGTCGGTGACCATGGTCTGGAAGTTCAGCAGTGCCTCCAACCGACCCTGGCTGATCTCCGGCTGGTACGGCGTATAGGCGGTGTACCAGGCCGGGTTTTCCATGATGTTGCGCAGCAGTACCGGCGGGGTCAGGGTGTCGTAGTAGCCCTGCCCGATCATCGACACCGCGACGGTGTTGCTGTCGGCGAGTTCGTGCAGTTCGGTCAGTGCCTCGCCCTCGGTGGCGGCCGGCGGCAGCCGGTCCAGACCCGGGGCGGCTCCTGAGGTGTCCAGCTTGTCGAGGATGCCCGTCGGGACCGCCTTGGCGGCCAGGGCGTCGAGCGAGTCGACGCCGATGACCTCGAGCATGGTGGCGACGGCGTCACGGTCCAGGCCGATGTGCCGGTCTGCGAACTTCGGATGATCGGACACGAATGGGCTCCTATACGAGGCAGAGGACTAGCGGCCCTCTCCCTCTGTCTTCACCCGTTGCACCGAGCGCCTGAGAGATTCGGCGCCGGCAGGCGCCTTTCCCCATCGGCGGGTGAGGACCCGCTTGGGGTCGTCACCGCTTTCCAGAGGCATCGTTGTCCGGCGCGGTCCTGGTGCCTGAGAGGTTGACGGAGAGGTATTGCTCCTTCGGCGTCTGTGGCTGGCGGCCACAGAACTCTCCCGCGCGAGAGCGATGCGGGATCCAGTTTACGCTGCTGCGTAGTCAGCCGATCTTGCGGTCGCGGTGCTTGCGACGGGAAGCCAGCTCATCCTCGGGGGCCGCGATTGATTCGCCTCCGTCGGCACGCTCGCCGGGAAAGTCGGCGATCACGCCGGTCAGCTCGCGCATGGCGCCGGACACGGCGATGCCGAACACACCCTGGCCGCCCTGCAACAGGTCAACCACCTCCTCGGCCGAAGTGCACTCGTACACGCTGGTGCCGTCGGAGAACAGGGTGATGTTGGCCAGATCCTGCACGCCGCGCTGGCGCAGATGGTCGACTGCGACGCGGATGTTGTGCAGCGAAATCCCGGTGTCGAGCAGACGCTTTACGATCTTGAGAACCAGGATGTCCTTGAAGGAGTAGAGCCGCTGGCTGCCCGAACCGGCCGCCCCCCTAATCGATGGCACCACCAGTGAGGTGCGGGCCCAGTAGTCCAGCTGACGGTAGGTGATCCCGGCGATCTGGCACGCGCTCGGTCCCCGGTAACCCACCAGTTCGTCGGGCACGGAATCGTCGGGGAACAGCCCGGGCTGCACGGATTCGGCGGCTGTGGGGCCGCTCTGGGTGCTTGAAGTGGCGGTCCGGTCGGCAAGATCCAACTGTTCTTGACGTGGCTGCTCGCTCACGGTGCGTCCTCTCGCCGATCGCGCTGTGGTCAAAAGCTGCGGCACTGGCTGCCCCAACAGCCACGCTATCTCAGGTCCGAGTGATTAGAGAGCATACGCTGTTCGGTGGCTGCCGTGCTCCGGGTTGATCATCAACTCGTCATCAAAGTATGGCTGCCGGCTCGATGAGTGGGCGTTATCCCGCTGGCGTGTCGACAATCCGTTGTGTGATATGAGACGCATCCGTGACGTTCGGTGGGTACCGGCGGGGGGCCGGCTAGGTCGCCTTGAAGTCGTCCGGTGAGACGCTGTCGAGGAACTCCTTGAATTTTTCCACCTCGTCTTCCCGGACGGCTGTTCCGGCCTCCTCATCGCCCTCGTCGGGAATCAGCAGACCGGCAGCGGCCAGCACCGACTCCTCGACGTAAATCGGCACGTTGACCCGCAACGCGATCGCCACCGAGTCCGAGGGCCGGGCGGACACCTTGATGTCGCGGTCGAAGATCAGGTCCGCGTAGAAGGTGCCCTCCTGCAGGTCCACGATGCGCACCTCTTTGAGCGAATGCCCAAGCGCAGCAATAAGATCCCTGATTAGGTCATGGGTCAGCGGCCGCGGCGGCTCCACGCCCTGCTGCTCCAACGCAATAGCCGCGGCCTCCGACTGGCCGATCCAGATCGGTAGATAGCGGTCACCGTCGGTCTCGCGCAGCAGCAGAACCGGCTGGTTCTGCGGTTGCTCTACGCGAATGCCGACAACACGAACTTCACCCATCTGTGTCTGCCCTCCGCACGCCGCAATGTCCGCTTCAGGGCTCGGTGCTCCGACCGGGAAAACGGCCGAAAAACGACGTGGTGCACATGGCCTGACCCGGGGGTTTAGCGACCATGCCGTCGAACACCAAGCTGTCGTCCGAAGTCTAGTCCTCACCGCTGCAGAACGTCGCGAACGGCGGACTTGATCAGCGAGGTGTGCAACGTGATCGCCAGCGCGGCCACCTCGCGGGCCAGATCGTCGGCACGGTCACGCGCGCCCGCCTTGTCGGCCTTGACCAGCGGCCCGGCGATCTGCGCGATCAGGTCCGACTGCCGGTCGGCCGCGGACCGGAAGGCCCGCAGATGCCGCGGCTCGACACCGTAATCGGCCAGCGCACGGGCACATTGGAGGATCACAACCGCGTGTTCGTCGAAGAAGCCACCCGGCCCGGTGGTGATCACCCCCGCTTTGAGCAGTGCGCTCAATAGGGCGTCGTCGACTCCGGAGCGCTCCAGCAGCGCTTCCCGACTGAGCCGTGCGCCGATGGGTGACCCGGCGCCTGCGTCGGAGCTGGCGGTGGAATCGTCGTTGTTCACCGACACCAAACGCGGTACCCCGTAAGGAGATCCGATCGGGGGCAGTTCGCCGTCGGGCAGGGCATCGAGCTGGGCGCGAATCACCTTCAGCGGCAGGTAGTGATCGCGCTGTGCGGTCAGGATGAAGCGCAGCCGCGCACAGTCGTAGGCATTGAACCGGCGATAACCCGATGCCGCGCGCTGCGGCGTCACCAACCCTTCGGCCTCCAAGAAGCGAATCTTGGAGATCGTGACATCGGGGAAGTCGGGTCGCAGCAGGTCCAGGACCGCCCCGATCGACATCCCGGTGAGTGCCGGGCTATCGGGTGCGCTCACTAGCCTCCCGATCCCCCGTCGTCGTCACCCTTGGGTCCGGTCAAAAAGACCAACCGGAACTTGCCGATCTGAACTTCGTCGCCGTTGGCCAGTACGGCGGAATCAACCGGCTCTCGGTTGACGTAGGTGCCGTTGAGGCTGCCGACGTCAACAACGTTGAACTCGCCGCCCTCCAAACGGAATTCGGCGTGCCGACGACTCACGGTGACGTCGTCTAGGAAAATATCGCTGTCGGGGTGCCGCCCGGCAGACGTGATGGCCTGATCCAGCAGAAAGCGCGAACCGGCGTTGGGTCCGCGTTTGACGACCAGCAACGCCGAGCCGGCCGGAAGTCCCTCCACTCCCGACACCGAACTTTCGGTGCCCGCTTGGGCGGGGGCGTCCAATTCGTTGAGGAAGTCGGCGCGAAAGACCGAGGTCGTCTCCACCGTGACTTCGTCGCCCTGGTCGTGTCCGCTTGCTGAGTCCATGTCCGTCACCCGCTGCTCCTCACTGGCCGCTGTGGCGTTGCCTGACCGGGCCGGGCGGCCCGCTTCCTACTCGGATCTAGCGTCTGTACTGCTCGTTACTGCTCTAGCGCTTCAAGTACCGACCGTACCGCGCACGGATTCGCGATGTGCCGACCACTGCAGGATCGTAAGCCCGACACCCCGGCTTCACCTAGATCCCCTGAACGATCTCTGGGATCCGCGATTCGTCCCGCAACGCTTTCGGGACCTTAGCAATCGTCATTCGGCTAATGTGCCGCGGTAGGCCTCAGCGTCGAGAAGTCCGGCGATGGCAGTGTCCAGCGTGGCGGTGTCGCCGGCATCGACCTGGAGTTCGAGCAGCCAGCCGTCCCCGTAGGGGTCCGAGTTAATCAGTTGTGGACTGCCTTCCAGCTCACCGTTGACCGCGGAGACCTTTCCGGAGACCGGGGCGTAGAGGTCCGAGACCGACTTGGTGGACTCCACCTCGCCGAACGAGTCACCCGCGGTGAACTCGGTGCCGACGTCGGGCAGCTGAACGAAGACGACATCTCCGAGCGCCGATTGCGCGAAATCGGTGATCCCGACCCGGACGGTGTCGTCCCCGCTGCGGCGAACCCACTCGTGTTCGGCGGTGTAGTGCAGATCGGACGGGATTTCGGTCACGGTGATCCTGTTCTGGTCGTGGGCTAGTTCACTTGACGGGCTGAGCGTATTGGCGTGTTTTCGGTTGCCGCAAGGTAGTCACCTCGACACGGTCGGCCTGCTGGACCGACATGCGTGCACCGACCCGTTTCACACTGTCCTCGGCCCCGCCGGGGATGTTCATCGCGGCCGCCAGTGTCGGTGGATCGCCAATGGCCAGAAGCGAATACGGCGGAGCGAACGTTTTACTGTCGATGGTCAGCGAACCGGCGGTACCGACCACCCAGGTGTCGACTCCCACCCGGATGGACTGGTGCGCGTCATTGATCTCGATCGCTTCGGCGCCCGCGGCACGCAGCTCGTTGATCACGTCGAGCATCACCTCCGGGGCCACTCCGGGGCCGGGGTCCTCGATCTTGATCACGACGCCAGGCCCAGTCGCGCCGACCGCGCCGACCAGGATGGACAGGGCGGCCAGTCGCGCCTGCGCGTTCTCGATCGCGGCCTGGTCGTTGCTGCCCGATGCCTGCAGTGCGTTCAGGGTGTTCTGCAGATCGGCGACTTCGGTGCTCAGCGTCGCCTCCCGCTGTCGCAGCGAGTCCAGCAGGACCAACAGGTCTGCAGGGCGGGCGGTTTCCAGGGAGTCGCCGGACTCGTTCTGGCGGACCTGGGTGACGATCGCGACCCCCAGCACCAGGCACAGCAACACGGCCAACGTTCCGAACGCCAGCCGGGACCGGCCGCCGCCCAGGAACGCTTTGAGGCCCCGCGAGCGAGCGGGCCGGTCGCTGGGCAGCTCGTGGCGCCCACGGCGTACCGCCGGTGTCGTCTTACCGCCGGGTTCGGCCTCGCCTGCGTCGTCGGACTCGGACGTCATCCGGTCACGCCCCGAACAGGCGACGCCGCAGTGCCGCCGCGTTGCCGAAGATCCTGATTCCCAGCACCACGATGATTGCGGTGGACAACTGGGTGCCGACGCCCAACTGATCACCGACGTAGACGATCAGCGCCGCCACCAGAACGTTGAAGACGAACGAGATGACGAACACCTTCGGGTCGAAGATTCGCTCGAGGTAGGCGCGCAGGCCGCCGAATACCGCGTCGAGCGCAGCGACCACGGCGATCGGCAGATACGGCTGGATGACCTCGGGAACGCTGGGATGAAAGATCAGGCCCAGCACGATGCCGATGGCAAGGGCGGCGATACCGATCATGCGTGCGTGATTCCCGTCTGGATTGTCTTCCCCATTGCACTGCGCATTCCTACGGCCCGACCTGTGTGGCGAACTTGACGTCCCGGACCGCGCCGGCCGGCAATGACAGGCCATCGCCCACGTTCACGCTCACGCCGACGCCGTAGGAGGCCTCCAGCAGCCTAAGCCGACGCATCCCTGGACTGTGATCGAAGGTGTCCCGCATCGACTTCGGTGGCCCTATCGCCATGATGGTGTACGGGCTGCCGGTGGGATTGTTGTCGACCAGGATTGCGCCACCGGCCTGCCGGATCGTCACGTTGGGACCGATCCGCGCCCCGTCGACCGAGATGGCTTCAGCGCCGCTGGCCCAAAGTGAGTTCACGACAAGTTGCAGGTCGCGGTCGAGGATGATCTGTTGGCTGCCGGTCACCCGCTGCTTGGACGCGTCGGACAGGTTCGGGCCGGCGCCCGGGTCGGTCACTGTGACCGTTAGCCCCGGGCCGATCACCGCAGTGCTGGCTGCCGCCAGGCTGCGTGCGTCCAGGCTGTTGAGCAGCCGTTGCCCCTCGGCGTCGTCGGCCAGCGCGAGGCGCTGCACCTGGTCGACCTTGGCCGCCAGCGCACTGCGTTGCCGCGCCAGCTTAGTGGCGGCGGCTTGCGTCGATCGCACGTTTGTGGCCAACAGCTGCTGCGCCGAGCGCACGCCGGGAGCCACTGAGCGGGCCTGCGCCACCGCCGCGGCAAACACGGCTGCAACCAGGGTCGCAGCCAGCGCCTGCCACATCCAGCCGAACGCACGCTGGCGGCCGGTTTCGGGCTGGTCGCGGCTTTCCCGATCCGCAGCTGCAGCCGCGTATCCCGGGTCCAAATGCTCGGATAGCAGCGCGCGCAGCAACGATGGAACGGGGATCTTCTTGGCGCGGGCGGCAGCGGCGTGGGCGCTGTAGCCGGCGTTGGGGTCGTAACCGCCGAGCAGCCGATCGGACTCAGCCATGTCCACCAGCTCCCGGCGTGGCGGGGCGCCGGCGCCTGACATTGGGCATCTGGCGCATCACCAGGACCACCTGTGCCATATAGAGCACGAAAGCCCACAGGTACATGTACAAGCCCCAAATCAGAAACGCCCACCCGCAGGCTCCCACGATACGGCTCCACAACGCGTCCCACTGACCGAGCAGTACCAGCGGGAAACCCGACATCAGCGCGAACGTGGCGGCCTTGCCGACATAAGAGACGGGCAGCGCGGACAGACCGCGACTGCGTAACAGCGGCAGCGTTGCGGCCAGGACCGCGTCGCGGGCCACCAGGATCACGACGAACCACCACGGCACGATTCCGCTCAACATCAGCACGATCGGCACCGTGACCATGTAGAGGCGGTCGACCGCGGGATCCAGCAGCATGCCCAGCCGCGACGACTGATCGAGCAGCCGGGCAATCTTGCCGTCGGCCCAGTCGGAGAATCCGCTGAACATCAGAATCGCCACCGCCCAGCCGTTGTGGTGGCCGACCAGCATCAGGTAGATGAAGACGGGAATCAAGGCCAGGCGGATGACGCTCAGTACGTTGGGCACGGTCAGCACTCGATCTCGGGCTTGCCCTGCCTCCATGAGCCGTGACCTTAACGTGCCTTCTTTTCGCGAACGTAACCCCACTGCGAATCCGATGCCGGGTTTGGCAGCCCCATCACATCGGGTGACAAGGACTCAGCGGAAGACCCCGGGCAGGCTCAGCGTGGACAACGTGTCATCGGACAATGGGTTGTCGTTGACCATGTACGTCCACGTTGAGGTGGGCCGCGCCAACTTGGACAGGTCCAGCCCCGGTTCGTCCTCGAGGATGTTGGCGGTTTCAAAAGTCTGCTGCGCCGCCTCGATCGCGTCGGCGGCCAGTGATGCGAAGGCGTCCACCGCCATCCGGTGGAACTCGTCGAGCGGGTTCTGCCGGCCCAGTGCGCGCAGGTGGATGCTCTCCCGGATGTCGGCCAGGTAGGCCAGGTGGTCGGCCCAGCCGCGGTCCAGGTGATACAGCATGATCAGCCGGCAAATCTTCTCCAGTCGCTCCTCGGAAAGTTCCTCAGCGAGCTCCTTGAACCGCTTCGGCGCCAACTCCTCCAGCTCCTCGCGCGCGGTTGCGGTGCGCAGCAAGGTGTTTCGCCGGTCGACGATGATTGCGCGCTGCTGGGCGATCAGCTGGTTGTATCGCCAAGTGTTGGCGTGCACATCCAGCATCCGGCCTTCGGCGACCCGCTGCGCGTGATCGAGCAACCCGGCCGCTTTGGGGCTGACGATGCGCCCGTCGTCGTCGGTCTGCATCGGCAGCTTGTTGTGATCCAGGTTGGCCGCCACCACGTCGTCTTCCCAGCTCGAGAAGAACACCGAGGACCCCGGGTCGCCTTGACGCCCCGCACGTCCGCGCAGCTGGTTATCTAGCCGCTCGGTGTGGTGGCGTCCGGTGCCGACGACGTGCAATCCGCCAAGTTCGGCCACCCGGTCGTGGTCAGATTCGTCGGATCCGCCCAGCCGGATGTCGGTGCCCCGTCCGGCCATCTGCGTCGAGACAGTGACCGCGCCATGCTTGCCCGCCTCGGCGATGACCGCGGCTTCCTCGGCGTCGTTCTTGGCATTGAGCAGCACCGCGGGGACGTCCCGGCGCATCAGGCGCTCGTGCAAATCCTCGGATTCGGCGACGTCGCGGGTCCCCACCAGCACCGGCTGCCCGGTTTCGTGCACCTCGGCGATGTGCTCGACGATCGCGTCGTTCTTGGCCGCGGCGGTGATGTAGACCCGGTCGGACTCGTCTTCGCGGATATTGGGGGTGTTAGGCGGAATCGGCGAGACTCCCAGCTTGTAGAACTGGCGCAACTGCTCGCCGGCGGCCAGCGCGGTGCCGGTCATCCCACACACGGTCGCGTAGCGGTTGATCAGCGCCTGCACGGTGATGGTGTCGAGCACTTCGCCGGTCTCGGTGGTCTCGATGCCCTCCTTGGCCTCGACCGCGGCCTGCAACCCGTCCGGCCAGCGCTGCAGTTGCGCGATGCGGCCGCGGGAGGAGTTGATTAGGTGCACGGCGTCATCGCGGACGATGTAGTGCACATCGCGCTGCAACAGGACATGCGCGTGCAGAGCGACGTTCACCTCGGTCAGGGTGGTGCCGACGTGTTCCTCGGAGTACAGGTCGATGCCGCCGAGCGCCTTTTCGACCTTGCGCGCGCCCGCCTCGGTGAGGTGAACGTTTCGGCTGTCGGAGTCAGTGTCGAAATCGGTTTCCGGGTTCAGCCGGCCGACCAGCTTGATGATTTCCACCCGTGGGGTCTCCCGGTGGCTGGTGCCGGCCAGCACCAACGGCACCAGTGCCTCGTCGACCAGAACCGAGTCGGCCTCGTCGATCAGCGCGACGTCCGGATTCGGGGAAACCAAGTCCTCGACGTCGGTGACCAACTGGTCGCGCAGCACGTCGAACCCAATCTCGTTGACCGAGGCGTACGTGACGTCGCAACCGTAGGCGGTCCGGCGCTCCTCACTGGTCGACTCCGCGGTGATCCAGCCGACCGTCAAGCCCATCGCCTCAATCAGCGGGCCCATCCACTCCGCATCGCGGCGAGCCAGGTAGTCGTTGATGGTGACGACATGCACGTGCCGTCCGCCCAGCGCGTAACCCGCGGCGGCGATCGCACCAGCCAGCGTCTTGCCCTCACCGGTGGCCATTTCGATCACATCGCCGGCCAGCATGCGCAGCGCGCCCAGCAGCTGCACGTCGAAGGGACGTAGCTCGGTAGTCCGCTCGGCCGCTTCCCGGGCAATCGCGAGGAACTGCGGAATGTCGGCGGCATCCGCGAGGTCGTCCAGGTTGAGTAGCCCCGATGCCTTGCGCAACTTCTCGTCGCTGAGGTCGGCGGCTTCTTTGTCGTATTCCTCGGATGCGGTCACCACCGACATCGAGCGGCTGCGGTCCTTTTCGGTGCTGGCACCGAGCAGGCGCCAAAATCGGCCGCTCAGCCGGCCAGGTTGCGAACGGGTGGTCTTAGGCACAGCCCAACGGTACGCGAAGCCGGTGGTCAGGCCGTCGGAGACGACGCCGCCGCGCCGCGGGCGGACAAGAGCTGACAAATCAGGCCAGGTTGGACCGGCGCGGGTAGGCGATGCTTGGGTCGGTGAGAACGTTGACGACGGCGGGCAACCCGCTGGCAAAGGCGCGCTCGAGCGCCGGCCGCAGCTCGGTGGGCGCCGACACCAGCTCGCCGTGCGCACCCAGCGCCCGGGCCACCTCGTCGTAGCGGGTGCCGGGGCGCAGCTCGGCCACCACGGAGTAGCCATACAGTGCCTCCATCGGGTGCTTCTCTAGGCCCCAAATGCCGTTGTTACCCACCACCGACACCACCGGGACGTTGTGCCGCGCCAGGGTGTCCCATTCCATGCCGCTGAACCCGAACGCGCCGTCGCCCTGCAACAACACCACCTGCCGCTGTGGATGCGCCAACTTGGCGGCCAACGCGTAGCCGGGCCCCGAACCCAGACAGCCGAACGGGCCGCTGTCCAGCCAGCATCCGGGTTGGTAGCTGTCGATCACCCGGCCCGCATAGGACCCGAAATCGCCGGCGTCTATCACGACGATGGCGTCTCGGTCGAGCAGCGGCGCTAGCTCGGCGTAGACCCGCATCGGGTGTAGCGGGATCCGGTCGTCGGCTAATTCGGCCCGTTCCTGGTCGCGGGCGGCGGACTCGGCGGTGCGCAGTTCGTTGATCCAGTTCTGGTGATTAGTCGCGCCTGCCTCTACGAGTCCGGACAGCGCGACGGTGAGGTCGCCGTACACCTCGGCGGCAACCGGACGCGGATGGGCGCGCTCAGGTCGGACGCGGTCGGCCACGATCAGCTGGGTCTCATTGCCGAAGACGCCGCCGAAGCCGAGCCGGAAATCCATCGGCACCCCGACAACAAGCGCGACATCGGCTTCCTTCAACGCCTTCGACCGTGCCCGGCTGAATGCCAGCGGGTGGTCGGCGGGCACCACCCCGCGCGCCATCCCGTTCATCAACACGGGAATCTGCAGCTGCTCGGCCAGCCGCAGCAAGGCGATCTCGCCGCGTCCCCACCACACATTGGTGCCCGCCATGATGACGGGACGCTGCGCTTGGGCTAGTAGGCCGACTGCTCGGTCCAACGCGTCGGCGTCCACGTCCGGGCTCTCCGGCAGCGAGGTCAGCGCCCCCGGTTTGCCGTTGTCATCGGACATGGAGAACACATGATCCATCGGGAAGTCGACGAATCCCACGCCGGACGGTGCGCCGACAGCGGCCCGCAGCGCCTCGTCGACCAGCCGGCCGGCGTCTTCGGCCGACTGCGCGGTAGCGGCGAAGCGGGTCAGCGGCGCCACGAACGGCACATGGTCAATCTCCTGCAACGAGCCCATCCCCCAGCGCAACGCGGGCGCCCGGCCACCGAGAACCACCAGCGGCGACTGGTTCTGCTGGGCGGCCGCCATTGCGCTCATCCCGTTGGTTATCCCGGGACCGGCCGTCAGTGCGGCGACCCCCGGCACCCGGGTCACCTTGGACCAGCCCTCGGCGGCGAAGGTCGCGGTCTGCTCGTGCCGGGTGTCGATCAGCCGAACACCCTCGTCGCGGCAGCCGTCATAGATGGAGAACAGGTGGCCGCCGGACAGGGTGAAAACGGTGTCGATACCACTGGCCCGGAGCCGACGGGCGACGAGGCGGCCGGCGTGCACGGGCTGGGCGGGGGCCGGGTCGGTGTTCATGACCGGAGCTTATCGATTCATTCGGGTACGTTCGCCCAAGGATTTCCGTCGCGCAGTCGATCGGAACACCCTCGACTGTGAGGAGACGAAGACCTTGGGCCCGGAACCGTTCAAACCGAAAATCGACTGGTCGCACGCGCTGCAGGATTCGGTGCGATGGCTGGCCATAGCGTGGGTGGTCAGCGCCGTTTGTCTGCTCCTTGCGCTGGTTGTGATGAGGTTCTTCACCCCGTGGGGCCGACAGTTCTGGCGGATCACCCGCGGCTACTTCGTTGGGCGCGAAAGCGTCCGGGTGTGGTTGATGTTGGGCGTGCTGCTGCTGTCGGTGCTGATGTCGGTGCGGCTGGACGTGTTGTTCAGCTATTTCACCAATGACTTGTATTCGTCGGTTCAAACATTCGTCCAAGGTGATGCCGCTCATCGAGAGATTGTCAAGCAGTCCGGCAAGCACGGGTTCTACGTCTCGATGGCGGTTTTCAGCATTTTGGCGGCCGTTTTCATCGCGCGGTACCTTGTCGACATCTATCTGCTGCAGCGCTTCGTCATCGCCTGGCGCGTGTGGCTGACCGGCCACCTGACCGACGATTGGTTGGCGGGCCGGGCCTATTACCGGGACCTGTTCATCGACAACACAATTGACAACCCGGACCAACGTATTCAGCAGGACATCGACATCTTTACCGCCGCGAACAACGCGGGTACCCCCAACATGCCCGCCAACGGCACCACCCAGACGTTGCTGTTTGGTGCCGTCAACGCTGTCGCATCCGTGGTCTCATTCGCGGCGATCCTGTGGAACCTGTCCGGGCCGCTGGATGTGTTCGGTGTCGTATTCCCGCGCGCAATGTTCTTGGCGGTATTAGTTTTCGTGCTGATCGCCTCGGCGGTCGCGTTCTGGCTGGGTCGACCGCTGATCGGGCTGAGCTTCAATAACGAAAAGCTCAACGCTCGATTCCGCTACGCGCTGGTACGCCTGCGAGATGCCGCCGAGGCCATCGGCTTCTACCGCGGTGAACGTGTCGAACGGGCGCAGCTGTGGCAGCGTTTCACACCGATCATCGACAACTACCGCAACTTCGTTCGCCGCTCCATCATCTTCCACGGCTGGAACTGGTCCATGTCGCAGGTAATCGTGCCGTTACCGTGGCTAATCCAGGCGCCTCGGCTGTTCGCCGGTCAGATCAAGTTCGGCGACGTGACGCAGACCGCTGCCGCATTCGGCCGAATTTCGGACTCGCTGTCGTATTTCCGCAACCAGTACGACGCATTCGCCTACCTGCGGGCAGCGATCATCCGATTGCACGGCCTAGTCGCGGCGAACGAGCAGGGACGCGCACTGCCGTCGGTGCTGAACACACCGTCCCAGGATGGATCGGTGGAGACCCACAACGTGGAGGTGCGCAAACCGGAGGGTGACAGCTTGATCGACCCGCTCGACGTTCGCCTGGAACCAGGCGAATCCCTGGTGATCACCGGCCAGTCGGGTTCCGGCAAGACCACCCTGTTGCGCGCGCTGGCCGAATTGTGGCCCTATGCTTCAGGATCCCTGCACTCCCCCGGCGGTGCGAACGAGACGATGTTCCTCTCACAGTTGCCGTACGTGCCGCTAGGTGATCTGCGCAGCGTGGTGTGCTACCCCAACGCGGTGAACGCCGTCTCCGACGCCGAGCTGCACGAGGTGCTGACCAAGGTTGCGCTGGCCCCCTTGATCGCGAGGCTGGACGAAGAGCAGGACTGGGCCAAGGTGTTGTCCCCGGGGGAACAGCAGCGGGTCGCTTTCGCGCGCATCCTGCTCACCAAACCCAAGGCTGTGTTCATGGACGAGGCAACCTCTGCGTTGGACCCGGGCCTGGAGTACGCGCTGTATCAGCTGGTCCGCGCGGAACTGCCGGACTGCATTGTGGTTAGCGTCAGCCACCACCCTGCCGTCGAGCAACATCACCAACGTCAACTCGAACTGCTCGGCGGAGGACCATGGCGATTGGGGCCTGTCGACAAGGACCTTGCGGAGGCATAGCTCGTTCGTCGCTGTCGGTTGTAGGTGTCCTTAGCTGCACCCTATCGCGCTGCCGCGCGTGCTCCGGCGCTGAGTCCAGCTATCGCGCCTGCGCCCGCGCTGCCGCGCGTGCTCCGGCGCGGCGACCGAAGAACGACCCCTCTCCCAGCTGCGTCCCACTGGCATACCCCTTGCCGTCCTGGGCGATGTTGGACGCACCCGCTCCCGCCGCATACAGCCCGGGGATCACACTGCCGTCGGCGCGTTGCACTTCGCCGTCCAGGGTGACCGCCAGCCCGCCGATTGTGAATCCGGAGTACATCGCCCGCCCGAGCGACAGGTCGAACACCGCCCACGGGCTCTTGTCCTGCGGCGCAATGTATTCGGGTTGTTTGTGGAAGTCGGGGTCTTCGCCCTTAGCGGCAAATTCGTTGTAGCGCTGCAGTGTCTCGGCAAGCTTGCCCGCGGGGATGCCCAACGCCTCTTCCATTTCGGCGATCGTCTCGTAGCCGTCGAGGAACTTGATCAGCGGCATCTCAGGCATCTGCATGTGCGCCTCGTCGACGATTAGGTACGCGGTCTGGTCCGGCTGCTCGAGCACGAACGCCGAGGTCCGCGAATGGTAGGAGTCCTCGCCGACGAACCGTTTGCCATCCTTATTGACGATCACCCCCGTCAGCAGAATCTCCGGGGGGTATGCGGCGGCGGTGATGAACAACTCGTCCATGTTCTTGGTGGCCCCGCCCGCCGAGACGCCCAACCGGATGCCCAGCCCGTCGTCGTTCGGATTGCCCAGAATATAGGGTGCCACCAGGCCGTGGTGTTTGGTGCGCCGTGGCTGGCCCAGTGCGGGAGTGTGCTCGGCGACCATTTCCGGATTCATCGCAAAACCGCCGGCGGCGATAATCACCGCCTTAGCGCGCGCCGCACCGGTCTCGCCGAAGTGCTTCCAGCTCACCCCGACCACGGCGCCGCCGTCGTCGACGACCAGGTTGGTCGCGCCGGTCTCGTAGCGGATCTGCACACCCAGTTCGTCGGCGCGCTTGACCAGCAGGTCGATCACCATCGCGGCTCCCCCCAATTCGCCGGGCACCGGCACCGAGTGCCCTCGCGGCGCGGGAACGGCCTGCTCGCAGAAGGGCCACACCTTCTCGTTGCCGGTGTAGCTGAGCCCTTCGGTGCCCGGCGGCACCACGACCTTGCCCGGGTAGAAGCTGCGCTCAAATTGAAAGCCAAGGGCCTCAAGCCAATTGAAGTGCTCGACGCTGCCCTCGCAGTAGGCGCGGATCTTGTCGAGCTCCGGTTCACGCGAGGCCGCGACTAGGTATTTGTACATCTCCTCGGGCGTGTCGGGGTGTCCGGTTGCCTGCTGAACGGCGGTCCCACCGCCCAGGTAGAAGTGGCCGCCAGCCATTGACGTGGTACCGCCGGCCGCAGCGGCGCGCTCGAGCACCAGCACCCGGGCGCCCCCCTCGGCTGCGGAGACCGCCGCGCAGCCCCCGGCGATGCCGAAGCCGAGCACCAGGACGTCGACGTCGTCCGACCAGGACTCCACCGTGTCCGCATTGACCGTGGCGGGGATCTCGGTGCTCACTTTTGCTCCTGTCTTATGTAGTCGTAGAACGCTTTGATCTCGGGCGACAGATACGCGATTTCCACGAACGGAACTCCGGCCTGCGGGGCCGACACGTAAGCGAACTGAATGCCGCCGGCCATCACACCCCGCTGCACCACCGCGGCGCCTTGCTCGGCGGCATCGACCAAAGCGGCGTCGAATTGCGCGGGGCTTTCGGCCTCCATGCAGATGTGGTGCAGACCTGGTCCGTGGTCGCGCAGGAATTCACTATAGACATTCTCCCCGCGGACCGGCTCGATCAGCTCCAGCTGCATGTCCCCGAGATAGCTCAGCGAGATGTGCGCCACGAAGTCGGCGGGCTCGCCGCGATAGCTGCAGGTATCGGGCGCAAAGTGCACATCGGGTATGCGCACCCATTTCCGGGCACCTAAAAGGCCGGTGAGGGCAGTTTCAGTGGTCTGCAGATCCGACGTTACCCACGCGATTTGGATGGGCGACTGAACGAGGAGGTTCATCGCTTCGCAGAATATCTCAGCCAGTCGCCGGCCAGAACTGCCGGGAAGTAATTTGCCATCGCTGACACCGCCCGACGCGACGGGCGAGGCTGAACATGTTCTAATTCTGCCGGCCGAGCATGTCCAACAGTAGTTGGACCTGCGTGTCGAACACGGCGCCGGCGTCGGTGAGGGTATCCGTCCCGTACTGGCCGAATACTTCCAGGCTGATCGCTCCCACCAGCCCGGCGAACAACAGAAAGCACTTGCCCATCACCCGATCATCGCCGGGAAACGAATATTCGCTGCGCAGCCGTTCGAAGTCTGACGAGGTCGGTTGCGGCACGTGGTCGTTGGTCAGCACGATGTCGCCGGTGGTAATCCCGGCGGCGACGGCCTCCAGAAATGCAGCGACGACGCGAGTTCCCACCGGCGTGGTGCGACCCGCGGGTGCGTGATAGCCGGGAACCGGGCTGCCGTACAAGAGGGCCCAGCGGGCTGGGTGCGCGACGGCCCATGCCCGCATGGCATGTGCCATGGCGGTTACGTCGTCGCTCCACGAATCGCCGGCGGTGTCGTCTCGCGCCCGGTCGACTTCATCGGCGAGAGCCGTGTATGCATCGATGAGTAGCAGTGTCAGCAGTTCGTCGCGGCTCGACATGTAGCGGTACACCGCCGATGAGACCATGCCCAGATCCCGGGCGATTGCGCGTAGCGACAACCCCGCTGCGCCGTGGTTCACCAGATGGCGCCGGCCAATCTCGACGATCCGGGCCTCGATCTGCTCCCGTGACTCCTGGCGTTTGCCCACGGCCAAGTCTGACATAACCGAGATCACCGCTCTTGCTTTTTCGCGGAGCGCATGCAACGGATGGATAGATCAGAGAGCGGTGCTCTCGCAAATGCAGTGGAGGTCGTGTTATCGACGCGCCGTGGCACCGCGGATTCCGGTGTTCGCGCTGGCCAATGAGCTAGCTTGCCCCCGCACCCATATCTTGGCGGGCCTGCTCGGAGGCGCTCTGCCAGGACACCGCGGCCGGGAAGTCTCCCCACATGCTGTTGAAGATCCCGACGATTTGGCCGACACCGCCCGACGACAGGTACACCGGCCCGCCCGAGTCGCCCTGCTGGGTCTGGACGCCGTGGGACATGGTGAACCACCCGTTGTTGACGCTCTCGACCGTGCCGCAGGTCTCTCCGGTTGTCACGCCGAAGTGGCAGACCGCCTGACCTGGTGCAGCGACCACGCCCGGGCTCGAAACCAGGCCCCGGCCGCCCGGCAGGATGTTGCTCATCGCGACATTGTTGGCCAGCGCGATCGCCTCGTAGTCGTCGATGGGTTGATCGGTGGCCACCGTGGAACCGGTGGGGGTGTTGTCGCGGGACGCCACCACGCGCCCGATCGGGTTGTTGTCCTTGTCGTAGACCATTCCCCCTCGGCAGTGCCCGGCGCTATAGGCCACGCGCCGCGGAATGTCGACGAAACCCAAAGTGCAGACGTGGTTCTCCTGGTGGATCTCCATGCCCGGGAACACCAACGTCGACTCCGCTGCGGCGGTGGCAGTCGACAGCCCAGCGGCCACCAGCGAAACAGCAGCCGCTGCTGTGCACGCGCGCAAGGTCAGGCGATACAAAATCGACTCCGATCCGTTATGGCCGACAACGCGCCGACCTGCACATTCAGGTTACGTCGTAACCACCCCGACACTAAGTCTTCGTGCAGAGCGCAAACAGCGTTACCGAGAGCTCGCGATCGGAGCGACTCCGCCCCTTCGATCGGCACCGCCGGGCGCCCAGCCGGGCGGACCGAAGACGTACCCCAGCCGGTCCCGCAGCCGGTTCGCCGAGCGCCAGTCGCGGACGATCGCGACGTACTCGTGAGTCTGCAGTTTCCACACGTTGAACGTGTCGACCTGCTTGGTCAGCCCGTAGTGCGGTCGGAACAATTCTTCTTGGAAGCTGCCGAAGATCCGGTCCCAGATGATGAAGATGCCGCCGTAATTCTTGTCCAGGTACAGCCGGTCCATTCCGTGGTGCACCCGGTGGTGCGACGGCGTGTTGAAGACAAACTCGAACCAGCGGGGCAGCTTGGCGATCCGCTCGGTGTGCACCCAGAACTGGTAGATCAGGTTCAGCGACCAACTGAAGAACACCATCCACGGCGGCAATCCCAACAGCGGCAATGGGGCCCACATCAGGATCTCGCCGCTGTTGTTCCACTTCTGCCGCAGCGCGGTAGCCAGGTTGTAGTACTGGCTTGAATGGTGAGCCTGGTGAGTGGCCCAGACCAGCCGGACGCGGTGCGCGCAACGGTGGTAGGCGTAGTAGAGCAGGTCGACCCCCAGGAACGCGATGAGCCAGGCGTACCACTTGCTCGCGGACAGCTGCCACGGCGCGACGTAGGCAAAAAGAGCGGCGTAGCCGAACAGGGCTAGGGCCTTCCATGCGGCGGTGGTGGCGATCGAAACCAGCCCCATCGAGATGCTGGTCATCGAATCGCGAGCGAGGTGGGCGCCCCAGGCGGGTCTGGATTCGGCGGGGTCCCCAGCACCAGATGCAGCGTCCAATTTCGCCAACTTGCGGGCAGCCGTCCATTCCAGCGTCAACAGCAGCAAGAAGAACGGAATCGCGAATAGCACCGGATCCCGCAGTTGGGCCGGCAGCGCTGAAACGAATCCGGTCAGCACACCCACAGCAAAACAGATTACTGATTGCCGGATCCACGCGCGCCGGGTTGTGTCACGGTAGACCTTGATGGCAATCAACGAATTCAAGATGAGGGTGAGCCGCCCGATCGGCAGGCCACATGTCACCCAGCGACTGCTGCGTGCTTCCGGCGTGCGTAACCGGTTGTTCCCGGCGGCGAAGCTGGAACAGTGGGCCGCAAACCCGCGCCCGCCCTACAACGGCATGCCCTCGAAGCTGGTCCTGAAAAGGGTCGAGGTCGCTCGCGCCGACCTCAACGGCCGCCCGGTCTACCACGTCAGCCCTCGGCACCTCATGCGCGATGAGTTGCGTGGGCACGCGGTCTATCTGCACGGTGGCGCCTACGTACTGGATCTGCTGCCCCATTTCCATTGGCCGGCCATCGCGAGGTTGTCCCTCACTTTGCGCCGTAGCCTCACCGTGCCGATCTACCCGATCGCCCCCGAGCACACCTACCGTCAGGTGTTCCCCTTCCTGTTGCAGGTCTATCGCCGCGTTCTGGACACTTGGGATCCGAATTCGGTTGCTTTCATGGGAGATTCGGCCGGTGGTGGGATGGCGTTCGCACTGTGTCACGCGGTGCGCGACGCCGCTCTACCGCAGCCCACCGACGCCCTGCTGCTCTCTCCCTGGATGCACCTGGGGTTGCCCGACCCCGAGGTGCTGACCGTGGCCAAAATGGATCCGTTCCTCAACCTCGAAGACCTGCGCGCCGCCGGAATCCGCTACGCCGGCGGCGACCCGCTGGACCATCCCCTGCTCAGCCCGAGCGTGGGAGCGCTGGACGGCCTCCCCCGACTGACGGTCTTCACCGGAACCCACGATGTGCTCAACCCCGATGCCCGGGCGTTCCGCAACCGCGCGATCGCAGAAGGACACGAGATCGGTTGGCACGAACTCGACGGCGGTATGCACACCTGGATGCTCCTTCCCGGTCACAAGGCGAAAGTGACGATGAAAGAGATAGGCGAGGTGCTGTCCAGGTGAGGCGGGTGCCGCAGCTGTAGCCGGGTTCAGTCGGATTGCGGGGCAGCCAGAGTCGCGGAGCTGGTCTCCCCGGCATACCAGTGCACGGCGTAAATGCCTGGCTGCAAAGACAATTCGGCGACAAGCTGTTCCAGCCTGGCCGGTGAATGACCGTCCACCAGCACGTGGGCGGTGAGCGCGATCTTGTCCTCGCCGCTGGCCCCGGTGTGAATGCCGCGCAGGATGATGTCGTTGCTGCGGGTGTGCTGCACGATCTGAGCCCGTGCATACTTCGCGGACTTGGGGCGACAGATCACCTGGACCTGATATGGCTCGAGCCCCTCGTCGTCGTCGCCGGAATTGTCATGGTCGATGAGCCGTCCCAGCGGCCGGCCCAGTAGATGGATCGCGACCACGGTGCCGGTAGCGATCAAGGTGAACACCAGATGCCCGGACGCGGCCAGCACCCCCACCGCCGCCGAGCACCACAGCGTCGCGGCGGTGTTGAGGCCTCGGACATTGGCTCCCTCACGCAGAATCACCCCACCGCCGAGAAACCCGATCCCGGAAACTACATAAGAGGCCACCCGGGTGGCGCTGGTGTCCTCGGTGGCCACCGCGTAGAGCACGAACAATGTCGCGCCGGTAGCCACCAACGCATTGGTTCGCAGCCCGGCCATCCGGGCCCGCCATTGACGTTCGAAGCCGATCAACGCGCCGCAACCCACACCGACGGCCAGGCGGAGCGCGAACTCGGCATTGGTCAGTGTGTGCACCATGCTGGCCCCCTCTCCCGATCGCGATACGGCAAACAGCAGGTAATCAGATTCGAGTTAACACCAGGTAGAGCGCAGGCAAACCAGGGCCTGTCGGTCAGAAGTAGCCGCCCTCGGTTTGCCCCAGATGCTCGGGACAGTAGGTGTTCGACGCGATGGCCGTGAACAGGGCGGCGCCGTCCAAAGTCAATGCGGGATTCTGGTTCCGCACGTCGGTGAGGACCTGAAGACCGGTTTCACCGTTGCGCATCAGGCCGCACACGGCTTGTGCGGACACAATTGCCCTGGCCGGATCGGGAACGGTGATGCCCGCATTCTTCAAGGCAGCGAGAAACGCCGCATCGTCGGCGTCAGGATCGCCGTGCGCGGCCGGAGTAAGACTCAGCATCGTGAGCGCGGTGAGCGCAACTGATAAACGTCCTAAGCGAGTCATTGCCCGAGCGCCCCCCCTCTACCGCCCCTCGGGCAACTGCGCGGCGGGCAACGTGACCTTGGGCTGGTCGCCGCTGGACACGTGTACCGCATGGATGCCGGGCTTTTTCGACAGCTTGTCGAGCAGCCCGTCCAGCCCCGCTTTGTCGACGTTCCAGTGCTGTACCGTTTCCGGCTGCTGCTGCAGCTTGGCGATCACGTTGTCTAGCTTGACCGGTTCCACCGGGCCCTTCGCGCCGTTGGCGCGGGCCCGTGCACCACTTCCGCTGTAAACCTGCGCCCCTACGGTGCCCACTGCGCCGCCGGTCAGGCTCCCCAGGGCCATCTGATTGACCACCTCGGCCGGGACCGCAGCCGCGGGGGCCGCGGCCATGCTGGTCGCCGGCAGCACGTTGGAGACCGTCCTGATCGCGGGCGTGGCAGATGCCCAGCTCGGCGGTACCGACAGCTTCCCCACCACGTTGGCCTCGCCGGTACCCGCCGATACAGCGTTGCTCAGGTTGGCGGTTGGTGACATTCCCAGTCCGGCTCCCAACGCGGATTTCGGGATGTCCTCGAGTGGCGGCTTCCAGAACAGCTTGAACTCGGTCATGCCAAGGTTGGGCACGCTCATGGCGTCGTTGGCCACCGTGCTGAATCGGCCGATGTCGGCGAAGATCCCGAATGTCAGCTCCCAGGTAGGACCGGCCAATGGCGTGCCGGTCACGGCGTTGAGCACCTCACTCATAGCTTGCATGTAGGAGGTGCTGGCCTGGCCGAGAGACTGCAGAGCCTGCAGGACGACGTCGAATGGAAATGCGGGTGCCGCTGCCGGCGCGGCGGTCGCAGCAGCCGTCCCGGCAGCCAGGCCGCTGGCCTGCCCCACCGCTGCTTGTTGGCTGGCGAGTCCCGCCACGTTGGTTACCTGCGGCGGCTCGGAGTACGGCGTCAGCTTGGCGGCGGCGGCCGAGGCATTGGCGTAGCCGAACATCGCCGCGGTGTCCTGGGCCCACATTTCCCCGTACTGCGCCTCGAGGGCAGCGATCGCACCCGTGTTCTGCCCGAAGATGTTCGTCGCCACCAGTAGCGCCAACTGGCTCCGATTGATCGCTATCTCTGCCGGCGGGACCACTGCGGCGAACGCCGCCTCGTAGGCGCTCACCGCCGCCTTCGCTTGTTCTCCCGCCGTCTTGGCCTGTGCCGCGGTGGCTGACATCCAGCTGACGTAGGGCGCCGCCGCCGCGGTCATCGCCGCCGATGACGGACCCGTCCATCCTTCGTTGGCCAGGCCTTCGACGATTGCGCTGTAGGAGGCGGCGGTGTCGCCAAGTTCGGCGGCCAGCGCGTCCCAGGCCGTGGCCGCCGCGATCATCGGCCCTGCGCCTGGGCCCATGTACATCAGACCGGAGGTGATCTCCGGCGGTCGCGCTGCGAAACTCATCAGGCACGCCTTCCGTTCAGTCCGCCGGTATCACGATGATGGTGGCCGTGCTGGCGACGTCTTCGCCGGCAGCCGCGCCAGCGCTGACGCCCGATGTGCCGTTGCTGACGGTGCGCACAGTGGCGCCGGCCAGCGCACGCCCAGCCAGGCTCGCCATGGCCATTTCGCCGAATAAGCCGCCCTCCGCCGCCGCGGGAACCGCGGCCAGGGCCTCCGGAGTGGCACCCGGCAGCACGGAGGCCATCGTCCGCAGCACCGGCGCGGAACTCACCCAGCTCGGCGGCACCGACAAAGAGCCGACCAGGGTGGACTGCCCCAGGGCTGCTGTGGTCCCGCCCGCCCCCAGTGATGCGACGTAGCCGCCCCGCAAGGGCGACAGGCCGGCAATCGGCTTGCCGCCGCTGTTGAGCATTGCAGCGACCCCGGGAGCGTTCTGCGACAGGCCGAGGATTTGCAGGCTGAACAGCCACCAACCGCCACCGAGAACGAATGGGATGATCGGGCTGTATGCACCGGTGATGGCGGCAAAAAACGGCCGGATGGCTGCGGCGAAGGGGTAGATGGCTTCGATGACGTTACCGGCGGGCGTCGCCGCCGCGGGAGCGGCGGCCGTCGTCGCCAAGCCCTGCAGCATGTTCGGAAAGACGGTCATCAGCTGCGACAGCTGCGACTGAATGTCAGTGGCGGCGGCGCTGCCGACGGCTTGGGTGACAGCAGCCGACTGGCTTGCCACGCCGCCGGGGTTGGTGGTTTCGGGCGGCGAGCTAAAGGGAGTCAGTACGGTTGCGGCGGCCGAGGAAGCCGCGTAGGCGTACATGGCTGCGGCGTCCTGAGCCCACATTTCCGCGTATAGCGCTTCGGTGGCGGCGATCGCTGCCGTGTTCTGCCCGAGCAGATTCGTCGCGATGAGCGTCATCAACATGGCGCGATTGGCTTCGATCGCCGGCGGCGGCACTGTTGCGGCGAAGGCGGTCTCGTATGCCGCGGCCGCGAGCTTGGCTTGCGCGGCGGTTTGCTCTGCTTGCGTCGCGGTCGCGGTCATCCAGGCCACATACGGAATGGCGGCCGTGGTCATCGACGTCGCTGCCGGACCATGCCAGGAGCCGACGGTCATGCCGTCGATCACGGCCCCATAGGACGCCGCCGTGGAATGCAACTCCGAGGCCAACGCGTCCCAGGCCGCTCCCGCAGCCAGCATCGGACCGGAGCCTGCTCCCGTATACATTCGTCCGGAATTTAACTCGGGCGGCAGCGCCCCGAAGTCCATCTAGAATCCCCTCCGCTCCTTCGGTGCCCGCCATGGTAGTCACGGCTTTCCTGGGAGCGGGGCAAAACTTGCCAGACTCATATAAGACTCACCAAATACCCCAATAGCGCACCGCGGAATCCCACGCATTGCTTCGGCGACGGTCCCATCCGCGTCGGGTACGACGGCTTCAGGGTAGGTCAAGCATGTTGGGTATCTGCGAAGATTTCGAATGATCCCCAATCGCTTTTCGGCGATGCATCTTGAAAAAATATATTGGGGCAACCGAATGGCAACTCCGCGAATGCCGGCATCCACCGCAGCGGCTGCCGTCAACGTGCTTCGAAGAGGAAGTGTTGCGCCGCAACGCGAATGACCTCACGCTTTGGACAGCTGGTGTGGGCAATAGTATTTCGCAGAGATAACCGCAAACTCGGCCGCGGCGTCCAAACTGAAGCCCGGATTGTGAGCCTTCACGTCATGGAGCAGTTCGAAGCCCGACTCGCCGTTGTCCAAGCAGCTGCACACCGCTTTGGCGGATCCGATCACTTGAGCTGGGTTGGAGTAGCCGATGTCCGCGTTGCGCAGGGCGGACAGGAAGCCGGCGTCGTCGTTGGTCGGCGTCTCATCGGGCTCGGCGTATGCCGGCGTGGCAGAGCCGATCATGACGAGAGCGGTGACCAAAACCAGTAGCCTTCGCACGAAAGCCTCCCTGAATCATCTTGCGGGTAAAATCATTCGGCTGAGATTTCTCGAAATACCGTGTCTGCTAACCAAATTTCGCATCTGCGGGTACGACCGGCGGCGTGTCCTTGGTGAGATGCACCGCGTGAATACCGGGCTTCTTGGCCAGCTGCTCGAGGAGGGCATCCAAACCTTCCTGGTCGACCGTGTGGTGCTGCACACTGTCAGGACGCTCAGAAATCTGGGCAACCATACGTTTGAGCATTTCTGGTGATTTGAGTTCTGTGAGGTCTTTGACCGGCGTCATTTGGCGTCGGGTGCCACACGCGGCGGAGGAAGCCCCGCCCCCCAAGGCGCTTCCGGTCATACCGGCCAGGGACATCGAACTCAACAGACCGCCCTGGCCGAGTTCGGCCGCCGGTACGGTCTCGGGTCCGGCGGCCGACAAGGCGGCGGCGACCGTGCGGATGGCCGGCGTATTGGCTGTCCAGCTGGGCGGCACCGTCAGCGATCCGACGAGGGTTCCTCGACCGAAATTAACTGTGGGGCTTGGCGTCACCGCACTCGTCAGCCATCCGCGGCCCCAGTGCGGGGTGAGACCGCCGCCCAGCGCGTCTTTGGGAAGGTCGCCAAGGCCAGAAATCGACTTCGGCCCGAACTTGAGGAATTGCGATGCTGGGAAGTTGACCAGCAGTCCGACATCGTTGAACTGCGTGGTAAAGCTCAGCGGAACCTTGATCGCCGAATACAGGGTGGTGAATGTTGTTGCTCCGCTGGGACCGAACAGGCCATTGAGCACTCCGTTGATGATGGCGGTGTAGTCGGTGCTGAGGTTGGCACCGACTGCCAGCAATTCCGACAACGGGCTGCTCACCGACAGAGTCGACCGACTCGCGGTGCCGGCCGAGTTACCGAGGGCGTGTTCGGTTGCCGGGGCTTGACGGGTCAGTCCTGCGGGATTGACCAGATCGGGCGGTTTGGTGAACGGCGCGATGTCGGTCGCGGCTGCCGACGCGGCCGCGTAGCTGTCCATTGCGACGGCGTCCTGGGCCCACATCTCACCGTATTGTGCTTCGGCGGCCGCGATCGCGGCGGTGTTCTGCCCGAAAACATTCGTGGCTGCCAGTGCCGCCAAATAGCTTCGGTTGACCGCTATCTCGGCCGGGGGCACGTGACCGGCGAAGGCGGCCTCGTAAGCCGATGCTGCGGCGCCAGCTTGGACCGCGGCCTGCGCGGCCTGCGCCGCCGTATCGCTCATCCAGGTCATATAGGGTGTGGCCGCGGCGACCATGGTGAGCGACGACGGTCCAATCCACGGGCCGCTGGTGAGGCCGGCGATCGTCGCCGAATAGGACGCGGCGGCTGCCTGCAGCTCGGCGGCCAGGCCGCTCCAGGCTGCCGCGGCGGCCAGCATCGGCCCCGATCCCGGGCCGCTGTACATCCGGCCGGAATTGATTTCGGGCGGAAATGCTGCGTAGAACATTGTGGCTACCCCCTAGGCTCGCGTGCGTCATGGGCTCAATCCTGGAGCGGTGGGAGCACGAAGATCATCGCGGCGGCCGGATCGGACTCGGCGACAACGCCCCCCAGTGAACGGGCGACGGCGGCACCGCCGGTGTTGGCGCCGCCGACGGTGGCTCCGAGGGCGCGTCCGGCCAACCCCGACAGCGCCATCTGGCTGAACACACCGGCCTCACCGGCCGATGCGGCTGCAGGAGCCGTGGCCAGATTCGTCGACAGGCTCGCGGCGACCATTCTGATCTCCGGGGCGGTGGTCGTCCAAGTCTGGGGCACCGACAGCCCGCTCACCATTGCCGCGCGGCCCATTGACGCGGATGTTCCGACAGCACTGGCGGCGCTTGCATGGGGCGTGAGGGCCTGCGCAATCGGCGCCAACGCGCCGGAGATGGGTTGGGCGGGGGTCATAAAAGACTGCAGTCCCTGCCCGTTCTGGGCGTAGGCGTAGAGCTGTCCGAACGACAGGAACGGCCCACCGGGAATCGAGGTCAACCCCTGCAGCGAGAAGGGACCGGTGAGCACACTCATCATCGAGTTCCAATTCGCCACGTCGGCAGCCAGCGCGGGCGGCAACGACGCCGCGGCCAGCTGGGGCAGGGCGAGTTCGGACAATACCGATGTCGTCCCCGTCGTCGGTGCTCCCTGAAGCGTTGTGACCATACTCTGCAACGTATTCGGGATCGAAGTGACCAGTTGGGTCAGCTGGCTGCCGATGTCGGCCGTGGATTGGCTACCGACGCCCTGCGCTTGCACCGCTGTACCCGCTTCGCTGGTGGTTTGTGGCGGCTCGGTGAACAACGTCAATTGCGTTGCCATTGCTGATGCTCCGGCGTAGGCGTACATCGCCACGGCATCCTGGGCCCACATCTCGGCGTAGTGGGATTCGGTAGCCGCGATGGCCGCCGTGTTCTGGCCGAGGATGTTGGTGGCGATCAGTGATAACAGCAGGGTCCGATTAGCCGCGATTATCTGCGGTGGAACCGTTGCCACGAACGCGCTTTCGTAGGCTCGCGCGGCAGCCTTGGCTTGTGCGCCTGCTTCGTCGGCGCGGGATGCGGTGGCCGATAGCCACGATACGTAGGGTCCGGCGGCTGCGTTCATCGCCATCGAGCTGGGGCCCTGCCACGTGCCGGATACCAGGCTCTCGATCGTGGACATGTAAGCGGCTGCGGTGGAATGCAATTCGGCGCCCAACTCGTGCCATGCCGCGGCGGCGGCCAGCAATGATCCGGTTCCCGGGCCGCTATACATGCGGCCGGAGTTGATCTCCGGTGGCAGCACTCCAAAATCCATGCCCTTCACCCCTCATCCCCTATGGCTATCTCTGGCCCGCAAGCCGTCGAACCTGCTTGCGCTGCGCAGGTGGATTGGGCCCTCGGGTGCCCTGAATTCGACAACTTCCGGTCACTTCAGTTCATCTGCAGCCGCGCCCGTCGTGTTGGTTGAAAGGCGCTGGGCCGGATCCCGGGCTGCTGCGAGCAATCCTCAGCGCGGGTTATTTTCGATCAGTTCCCGCTAAGTAATCGAAAAGTAAACAAGAAATGTCTGAGCATTTGGAAACGTGTGACATTTCTTGCGTCCGGTTCCCGTTAAATCGACAGGTGGCGCTGGTCATCGCGGCCCAACCAAACGTGGCTGCAGGAAATGTTTATTCTATTTCAGAATGACAAAAATGAAGAATAAGCTGACACGAGCACGGTTCTACCGCAGAAAAAAGAAAGTGTTGTGTCATGATGTCCCTTCTCGATTTAGGGACAACGTACGCAATCTGTGCCAACCGGACCGTCATACCCGCTGCCGATGACTGTGCTCGCTGTGCGGACTCGCGGTGAGACCTTCGCTGCGCCCCTGGTCAGGGCGCCAAGGAGGGGCAGCAAGTCATATATGCACAGGTTAGGAGCTTCCACAGGATGCGGTCGGGAAACCGGCTATCCGGCCTGTGGGAGGCATGACCGTCGGCCTGTGCCGGCAGGATCAGGGTGCGCGAAAGCGGGCGTCAGTTCGACTTCTTCTCCGCTACCGCGGCGCTGAGTCCCTCGGCAAGATCGTCGCGAGTCAATTCGCGGAACCGACGTAGCTGCGTCTCACTGAATTCGTTGAAGTCACTGTTCAGCACGGCGTCCAAGTCCTCGTCGTCGAGGCGGAAACTGCGGTGATCGCGGGCCTTCTCCACCACGTTGCGCACAAAGCCGGCATTACCGAGCATGTCGATGCCGCGGATTAGGTCCCCGTCTTCGGAGTAGGTCTCGTCGAGGTAGAACTTGGTGTACGACGGCAGCAGGATGGCCGCTTCTTCGTCGGTGATGACGTCCTCGTTCTCCTTACCCATCAACTGAGTGAGCGCGATTAACTCGTCCGGGGTGTAACTGAAGAACTCGATCACCGTCGAAAAGCGCCGCCGCAGACCCTGATTCACCTCGAGCATCTTTTCCATTGCCTTGGCGTAGCCGGCTCCGAAGACCACCAGCTCGTCGCGATGGTTCTCCATGTACAACAGCAGCGTGTTGATGATCGCGTTGCCGTAGGGGTCGCCTTGCGAGTAGCCCTTTTCGTGCAGGGTGTGCATCTCGTCGAAGAAGACCGCCCCGCCCAATGCCCCTTCGAGCATCTCTTCGGTGTTCTTCTCGGCATCAGCCATGTAGCGCCCCAGCAGCTTGGTGCGGCTCGTCTCCACCACCACGGGTTTACGCAGCACGGTCAACCCGCACAACTGCTTGCTGAACGCGCGCGCCACCGACGTCTTGCCGGTTCCGGGCGGTCCCAGTAGCAACGTGTGCCGCGACGTAACCGGAACCGGGAGGCCCATCTTGGCCCGCGCCAGGTTCACCTTGGTCGTCGACTTGATGAGCTTGATTTCCTTCTTGGCCTGCGCCATACCGAGCATCGCGTTGAGCTCGGCGTCGCCCTCGGCCAGGTACTTCGCCGCCTCCTCGGCGTGGCGGGCCGCCTCGGCTTGGGCGCGCGACGGGGCACTGTCCGGGTCCCACGGATCCGTGCGGGCTTCGATCGTCTCCGGGTCGGTAAGCACCAGGCGGAAGTTCGGGTTATCCAGCGCTTCGCGTGCCGGGGTGAACTTTGCGTCGCGGGAGTACACGCGACGCAGCAGCTCGACCGCCTCGTCCTCCCGGCCGACATGCCGCAAACACATGCCCTGGGTGTAGAGCGCGATGTTGGCCGCCCCCGGCACCCGGTCCCCCTCGATCGCGTCCTGACCCCGGCGGAATGCTTCCTCGAAGACACCGAGCGAAGCCAGCGCCGTGGTGGCCATCGCAGCCCCGGCGGCCTTCAACTCGGGGTGTCGCCACTGGGTGGCCTCCGGGAATTGCACCAGCACGTCCGGCCATCGTTTGGTGCGGAAATACAGCACGCCCCGCACGTAACTCACCAGCTCGGTATCGAAGGGGTGCCGGGGTTCGGTGGCGTCGAGCAGGTTTGCGGCTTCCTTGTAACGCTTGTTCTCGGCCAGCACTGCCGCGTAGGCGCAAGCCAGTGAGTCCACGCTGGTGACAGCCAGGCGCAGGAACAGCCCGTCGGAGACCTCGGGGCGGAATTGCAGGTCGGTGACGCCGAGGCGCCGGGTCTCCCAACCGAAGGTCCTTACCGCCGCCCAGGCGCCGGCGAGCACGTCGAGGCTTTGGTCACCCGAGAGGATCCGCGCCAGCCAGGCATCGCACATCCCGGGATCCAGCGTGGTGGCGGTGGTGAACATCTGCGTCGCGACTTGCGGATTGTGGCTGGGCTGCAGCCCATTGACCGAGATCCCCGATGCCAACAAGCCTGCAACCATTGCGTTTCTGGCATCTTCGGCAGCTGACTGCGCGCGGGTCATTGTACTGCTGAGCTGGAGACGTGCTCCGCCTCGCGACCCACCGGCAGTTCCAGCTCGTCGTGGTCTCGCAGTTCGCGGCTCGGCACAACCAATTGCGGCTTGGTGGATGGTGCCGGCAGGCTGGCCCGCACCGCGGCCAGTTGGCGCCCGGTGAGCCGGTTCAATCCCGCCGTTAGACTTCGGCTCAGTCGAGCCTCGCTGTGATAGCGCACCCACGCCGACAACTGGGGCCGGCCCGCATGTGTATTCAGTCGCACGGTGACCACCGTAGCGCCAACTTCCGGCGCCTCGGAGAGCCACAGGTCATGCATCGTTTCGGAGTCAAGGTCCGACGGGGTGACCCAGAAGCTGGTCACGTAGCCGTTGAAGTGCTTCAGGTGCCGCCAGCCTGGCCGGCTCCAGGTCGGTTCGAGGTCGGCCAGCACCGCGCTGTCGACCTCGGCCAGCTCGTCGGCCGTCAAGGGCCGCGCCGCACAACTCTGTCCATCCAGATCCTGCACCAGCCGCTCGGTGGCCGCGACCAGCGTCGCCGCCAAGGAATCGCGGCACACCACCGCAGCGACGTTGCGTTGCGGGTTCATCCGCAATACCAACCAGGTACGGCGGCGGTCTGCGCCCGGGCGGTCGCCCGCTCCATCGCTCGACCCCCAGCCCTCCGGGCCCCACTGCTGCAGCGACGCCGACGCGCGGGCAGCTTCCGCTCCCCCGCGTACCTCGACGGAGACGATATCGATGCTGTCTAGGTGAATGTCGAACTGCCGCAACCCGTTCGCAACCGCCGCCACCGGCAGGATCGGCGCCGAACCGGCGTTGCGGTGCCGATGCCGGCCCGGGTGCTCACCATCCCCGCCGTCGACCTCGACGACGGCCACCAGTTGACCTCGATACTCCCGCACCCCGACTGTGTCGCGCCCGAATCGGCGTTTGAAATCTGTCGCCGGTGTGCATCCGGCGCCCAGCGCGGTACCCGGGTCCGCGGACCAGTCCCACAGCCAGGCCGTCAATCCCGAGGTCACGGTGATGCCGCGGTAGGTGACGGTCGACAGCAGCGTTATCAGGACCGCGACGCCGACACCGACCCACCACGCCACCCGGTTCTCGCCCTGCCATGACGAGGGCGCATGGCTAGCGAGGACCAGGATCAGCACGTCGACCAGAAACACCGCGGTCAGGCGCGGCCAGGTCAACGACAACCCGAACTTACGCTGAGCCTTCATCGTTGTTTCCGCGATCGCCGCATCAATGACGCTGTACCGAACACTGCTCCGCCTATCAGTAATGCCGCGGCCAGACCCCCGGTGGCTATCCACACCGGCACCATGTTGCGCGGAGCGGGAGCCTTCGGCAGCTGCAGCGGTGCCGAGAGTTGTTTGGGTGCCTGGGGCGGCCCCGCAGGGACATCCCACGTCAACGCCGCCACCGGGTCGACGACACCGTATCCGACCTGGTTGTCTACTCCACGGGCGGGCGGCCTGGCCGTGTGGATCAGCCGCTGCATGACCTGATAGGCCGACAGTTCGGGGAACTTGGCGCGCACCAGCGCGGCCACGCCCGAAACGATTGCCGTGGCAAAACTGGTGCCCGCCGGCGTAAGTAGCGAGTTGTCAGGCCCGTCAAGGGCGTTGATCAGACCGTCGTCGCGATTCGAGAAACCCATGACATCGGTCCCCGGCGCCGCGATCGACACCCACGGCCCGGCAATACTCATCTGGGTCAGCGGTTGACCGTTCAAATCGACGGCGCCGACAGTGAGAACGTTGTCGCTGAACCACGATGGCGTCACCACCGTGGTCACGGCGCTCCAGTTGCGGGGGTCCTTCGGCGACAAAGGATTGAAGGTGGGGTTCTGCTTGCAGTCCTTCTTGCTGCTGTCACCGGCAGCGGCGACGATCAGCGCGTTCTTGTCGACCGCGGCATAGCGCACGGCGGCCCCCAGGACCCGCTGATCGATCGGGTTGCGGGCGCTGATGCAGGTCACGTCGGAGATGTTGATCACCGACGCACCCATGTTGGCAGCATGCACGATAGCGCGCGCCATCGTCTGAATATTGTCGATCTTCGCCGCAGTCTGCGGATCTTCCTCCCCGGTGTAGGCGTCCTTGAGGGTGAATGCCGAACTGGACTGACGGATGGAGATCAGGTCGACACCGGGCGCGACTCCGCTAAAGGCGTCGGGTGGCGCCGCGGCCGGTCCGGGTAATAAGGCCGGTGCCGGACTCGGCGATGACTGGGTCGGTGACGGACTCGACGCGGTGGTCGTAGGTGTCGTCGTCGTACTTGTTGTTGTCGTAGTTGTTGTTGTCGTGGTTGTTGTTGTCGCCGGGTCCAGCGGAAGGGGATTGTTGGCGCCCACCCCAACACCGGAAATTCGCCGGCCACCGGCGTAGCCGGGGATGGTGACGGTGCCGCCGCCACGGTTCGCCGACGGAGCCTGACCGGGTCCCGGTCCCGGCGCCGCCCCGGGCGGGGCACCCTCCGACGACGGCGGTGGTGCCGGGATCACGGTGATGGTGGGGCCCGGAACCGGGGAGAGCGTCACGGTCTGCGGTGGTGGCGGCTTCTCTTGGGTCGGGACCGGGATCGGTCGGCGCGGTGCTGCCGGCGGAGCGACCGCACCGTCGGCGGGTGCTCCGGCGATCATGGACGCCACCAGGGTGCCGTGCGCGTCACAGTCCGATAGCCCGTCGCCGGCCATGACGTAGTCGCCGCCCGGGGCAAGCCGCGGCAGCCTGGGGTGCGGAGTCACACCGGTGTCGATGACCGCAACCTTGACTCCTTCACCGCGGCCAAAGCGCCATGCCTCGCTGAGGCTCAGCATCTCCATGTACTTCGGCGGGATCTTGAAGTCAGTGCCGGGCAGAACCCCCACCTCGGTGCAGTAGGAGTTTTGCTTCATCGGCGCGATCGGTCCGGGCGGCGTGTCCGGAGGAATCGCGCCCGGGTCGAACGGCGGCGGCGTGATGGCGTAGGCCGGCGGCAACCCGGCGAGTGCCCCACCTGCGAGGACTATCGCAGCGAGGGCCGCGCTGGCTGCGCGGCCCCGCCACGATCGACCCCTACCGGTACCGAATGGCTGCATAGACGTTCATCAACCACAAGGCCAGCGGGAAGATAGGGATGAGGCATAAGTACTCGATCCATTCCACGAACTTGCGGAACAGCGGGCTGTAGATGGTGTTGGGCACCACTGCCGCAGCCGTGAGTCCCGCGGTGGGAAGCGCGACCAGGACTGCGGCGGCGATCGACACCGACAGGGGCGAGGACAACACCAGCGCGTAGCGCACCGCGACGGCCGCGATGATGATCACCCCGGTCGCGGCAAGGGTGATGGCCTGCCAGCGGTCGACGTACGAGCGGCCGCGCAGCAGCAGGAACCCGGCGCTGAAGCCCGCCAGGAGCAGCGGCAGCCACCGCTCGTGGGTGTGCGGGTTGCACAGAGCGCTCAGGCACACGACCATCAGGACGCCTAGCCCCACCAGCAGACCGCTCAGGAACGAACGTGCCCGCTCGGCCTGCAGCAACACGTCGCGGACCGATGCCGGACCTTCCAGGGTCGGCGGGCCGCCCTCCGAGCGCACCACCGTCGTAGGCAGATCGGGCCGTGCCTCGAACACCCAGCGGCTGGTCGCCGACGGGAACACCGGCAGCCGGATCCCGGCCAGTCGGCGGGCCAGCGCCGGCGCGGCGTGGTACAGCAGGACACTGGCCAGCACCAGGCAGGACAGCAGGGTTACTGCGCTGGTGGCCGCGACCATCCGGGACAGGCTGGCGAGTGTGGCCAGCCCGCTGACCACGACGATCGCGGTGTAGATCGCCAAACGGCGGCCGGTAAAGCGCAGCGCCAAAGCCGCGGCGACTGCCAGGACGCCAAAGCCCAGCACGGCATTGGGCGAACCAACCGGTCCGGGCGGCGCAGCAGCGGCGGCGACGGTAAGTGGCACCAACCCGCTCATCAGCAGAATGTCGGCAACGCGACGGTCCGCGTCGGTCTTGGCGCGGACCATCAGCAGCACCGAGACGGTGAGCACCACCACGGCGACGATCGCGGTGAAGATCGTGGTCAGCCAGGTGTTGTGGTGCCACCGCCACCACCCCAGCACGCCGGACGACAGGACCACCCCGGTGGCCACCATCGACGCGCCGACCTGAACAGCAACGATCGGGTCGATCGCGGCGAAACGCTTGCTCAGGTTCGCCGACACCGCCGTCGAGATGTGCTCGATGACCTGTGACCGGTGCTCGGTGTCCGGGATGAACCGGATCCACAGCCGGTCACCATCGAAAACGTCTTGCTCCGTCAGCGACTGCGTGGCGCGTAGCGGGGTGCCATCGACCATGCACAGCGCCCAGCGGCCGCGCCCGGTCGCTTCCAGCGGCGTCTCCCCCAGTTCGCGGAGTCGACTGTTGATGACTTTGAGCAGCGGGTCGGTCATCACCGAAACCGGTGCGTTGGCATCGAGCAACACACCGATTTGGACACCTTCGCCGGCCATGATTCCGACGACGACGGCTCGGGGCGATGAAACACCCTCGATGTCGGTCTGTGGCGCATCAGCTAGCGCGGTCATCGTCCTACACCCCCTACCCTGCCGGCGTGTGTCGGCGCGATCGCCGGGGCGCCTGTTGCGCCACCGCCCCTGTGGAGCTTTGGCTGGACTGACTCCGATTTCATTTGCCTCGCCTCGCGCGTATGAGTTGTGGTTGACGGCTTACTTTTCAGTTTTGTAACCCGTTGCTGAAAGCAGTATGCCGTCTCGGGTTCCAGCTCGCATTTTATGTTGAAAGTTGTTGTTGTATTGGGTTTTTCGTAACGGCGTTGTTAAACCCTGCTGTGCGATTTCCATTCGCCGTACGGCAAAGTGTCCAAAACCGTCTTCACGCCGACCTGAACCAGCTGCGGGGTAGCCGGACAGATAGCCAGCCACGCCTCGCCAGATCCGGCCGTGCGCGCCTGCTGGTACAAAGCGATGCGTCCGCCGGATCCGTCTTTCAAAGACAACACCGACGCGCTGGGCCCCTTGGCGTCGTCCCGGTACTGGCGCGCGTACACAGCGACCTCGGCCGCGGGGTCTGACAATGCCTGACCCAGCGCGGCCACGGTGGAGGCGCTGATCCCCATGCGTCGCAGATCGCCACCGGAAAATACGTTGAATCCCGATTCCTGCCACGACTTGGTGGCCTCGAGCATTTCCTCCAGGGGCACGTTGACGGCATTGATCGCCGCCGGGTCGGCGTGATGGATCGATTCCAGGCCGTCTAGCACCAGGGCGGCGATCGAGGCGCTGTCGGAGACGACGACGTCGTCGACGGTGATGTCGTTGCCGACCCGGACCGCCGAGACCCAGTGCTGTGCGCGGCGGGCCAGCACGACCCGGAATTCGTTGTCCGGGATATCGCGTGACCCCGGCGGCTGGTTCTCGTCGTCGACGATCCCGTAGAGGAGTTTGCCCCGGGACAGCAGAGCGACGACCTCGAGGTCTGGCGCTGCCAGGACCTTCATCCGGGCAGCGACATGTTCGTTGACCTCGTCGCCCACGACGATGCCCTGCTCGCGCATCACCGCCATGCCCGGGTGTTCGTTGAGCCAGTCGTTGTTGTCGGTCGACACGTAGGGCCGGCACCGCAGTTCGGGCGCAACGTGCCGGATATCCAGCAGCGCCTGAAGCATCCAGAAGCCATCGACGTTGACGGTGATGTCAGTGCGGGTGCTCTGTTGATCCATCCCTACCTCGTGACCCTTCTAGTTCCCCTGTGGCCCTTGATTAGCGACCGTCGTACCTCAGTTGTACTTCCAGTTGACTGCAGGACACGGCAGCACACCGTCCTGCTTTGGTGTGCTGCCGCGCCCGCAGTTTTTAGTTATTTAGGCCCAGCTGGACCCGACGGCGCTGTCGGTCTGCGCCATGTTGCTGCCGGCGGACTGCACCTTCTGGCCGTGAGCGTTGGCCTGCTCGTAGATCACCTGGAAGTTGCGACCCAACTGGGTGATGAACTCTTGGCAAGCCACCGAACCGGCGCCGCCCCAGAAGTCACCGGCAGCCAGCACATCGCGAACGATGGCCTGGTGCTCGGCCTCCAAGTTGGCGGCCTGCGCGCGGATGAGCGCACCGTGGGCGTCGACATCGCCGAACTGGTAATTGATGGTCATTCTGTTGATCTCCTAACGATTGAAAGAGTACGCAGCCAGGACGTGAGTGGCTAGCTGCTGAGGATCTGCTGGGAGGCCTGCTCTTGCTGCTCGTAGTTGTTGGCGTCCCGGATGAGTCCGTCGCGAACGCCGTGCAGCATGTTGACGATGTTGCGGAAGGCCTGGTTCATCTGGGTCATCGTGTCCATCGAGGTGGCCTCGGCCAGACCGCTCCAGCCGGCGCCGGAGATGTTCTGCGAGGACGCCATCATCCGGCGAGCTTCGTCCTCGACGGTCTGGGCGTGGGTCTCGAAACGGCCCGCCATGGCCCGCATCGAGTGCGGGTCAGTCATAAAGCGTGTAGCCACTTGTCACTCCTTGAATAGTCAGTGTTAGTAGATCTTGAATAGTCAGTGTTAGTAGATGTTGACAACGCGATGGCCGATCAGCGCCACACGGATGTAACCGCCGACCGGGAAAATTACGGAGAACCCCCTCTTCCGTCAGCCGGCGGCCACCGGGCTGCGTCACGGCCGGAAAGGTGTCGAACTCGAACCGCATTGTTCGGGTTGACTGCGGATGCAGGTGATTCGCAGCGAAGGCCTCCGGCCAGGCCGCTCGACTGCGAGATCACCGCCTGACGGAACGGGGCTGCGGAACTCACGTCCGCCGCTGACCCGTTCCGAAACATCTAGGGCAGATCGGTCAGCCGGCTGCGGCTGCGTTGGCGGCCTCGGTGGCCGCGTACGAACCCGAACTGGTGGTCAGGGTGTTTACGAACATCTCGTGAATCGCCGCCGCTTGGGCACTGACGGCCTGGTACATCTGCGCGTGTGCCGCGAACTGTGCCGCGGTGAGCGCCGACACCTCGTCAGCGGCCGCGGGAACCACTCCGGTGGTGGGTGCCGCGGCGGCGGCGTTTTGAGCGCTCATGGTTGTGCCGATTCCCTGCAGGTTTCCGGCCGCAGCCGCCAGCGCTTCTGGCTGTGTGGTCACGAACGACATGCTGTTTCCTCCCTAAAATTCATCCCAGCACCGCTCTCTGCACGAGAGTAGATGACCGCACGGCGCCAGGTCGCCTCCAACGCTGCCTAGTTGGGATTTGTTCACTCGACGGCAATACGGGATCGCCGGCTGTAACGACACAGTAACAGCGCCTGACCACCTTCGGTGTTAATCAAGCGCGGCACAATCCGCGGTGTACCCGGTGATGCTGGCGGTGCCGTCTTGGAAGATCGATTGACATGCTGTTTTCCCAGGTCGGACGGATCGGCGCGGGAAAGAATCGCGCTGCTGAGAAGTCGCTTCAGGACGAGCCCAATTTCTCCTTGTGGCGCGGGCAGTATGCGTCGATGCTGGCGCCGACGAAAAATCCGGAATGGTAGGCGGGCATGCTGCTGCTGTTCAGCACGTCGGTGGCTACTTCGCTGGGTGACAACCCGTTGTCGAGTTTCACGCACACGAAGTGCCCGGCTTCGATCGCATGTGCGTTGGACTCATGGTCGGCAATGCCTTCGGACCGCAGCTGTGCGAGAAATCGGTCGTCGACCGTATCGGCGTGCGCAACGGTGACCGCCTGTAGGCCAAAAAATGCCAAGAACATAACGACGACCCAAATCGGACGCAGACGCATTCACAAACTCCCGAACTAGACGACTTACTGACGACAACCCGGCCAAGCGTGTCGTGCGGGTCGTCAACATCGATTTTCGCGGTTGGTAAGCCGCAGTTCCAGCGGGGCGCGCAGGTGTACACACGCTGTTTACCCGCCGTCCACTTCGCGGCCGGATTACGCCGCCCAGGCGGCGTCGAAGCCTGGCCGGGCCCGTTGGTGTGCCCGAGATTTTCGTTCATCCTCGAGCCTCCGTGATGTCATCACGCGTTAATTTCCGGTGCACCGGAGTTGAAATAGGGTTCAAGCCGGCTGGCCGATATCCGAACCGCAATGTCCATCTGTGCCGATCTATTCGGCCAGTCGACCGGACCCGAGGAATTGAATTGAACGCGAAGATTTTTTGTGCCTGGGTGGCTGTGATCCTGTCACCGGTGGTGATCTGCGGCTGCGGAAATGACCGCAAGGCGAGTGCACCGAGTGCATCGAGCAGCGCGCCCGCGGTGGGCGTCAACTGCGGCGGCTCCAAGGCGCTCAAAGCCAGCGGTTCCACGGCCCAAGTCAACGCGATGAATCGATTCGTCAAGGCCTATGAGCACGCGTGCAGCGACAAGACGCTGAACTACACGGCTAACGGTTCGGGCGCTGGTATTCGCGAGTTCATCGCCGGTCAGAGCGATTTCGCCGGGTCCGACTCGCCGCTGTCCCCGGACGAATACGCCTCGGCGCGGCAACGCTGCGGCTCAGATGCGTGGAATCTGCCGGCAGTGTTCGGGCCGGTGGCGATCACCTACAACGTCAGCGGCCTCACGTCGTTGACGCTGGATGGTCCAACAGCGGCCAAGATCTTCAACGGCACCATCAGCCAGTGGGACGACGCTGCTATCGCGGCATTGAACCCGGGCGTCACGCTTCCGGCACAGCGAATACGTGTGGTGTTCCGCAGCGACGAATCGGGTACGTCCGACAACTTCCAGCGCTACCTCGACACGGCCTCGGACGGCGCCTGGGGCAAGGGTGCGGGCAAGACGTTTCTGGGCGGTGTCGGCGAGGGCGCAACAGGCAACGACGGTACCGCGTCGGCCGTGCAACACACCGACGGTGCGATCAGCTATACCGTGTGGTCATTCGCCCAGTCGTATGCGCTCCACATGGCCAAGATCATCACGTCGGCCGGCCCTAACCCGGTGACGATCAGTGCGGACTCGGTGGCGAAGACCATTGCAGCGGCCGGAATCGTCAACCAGAACAACGACCTGGTGCTGGACACGATCTCGTTCTACCGGCCGAGCCAGCCCGATTCCTATCCCATCGTGCTGGCGACCTACGAGATAGTTTGCTCGAAGTATCCTGACCCAATGGTCGGCACAGCGGTGAAAGCCTTCCTGCAGAGCACAATTGGGGACGGCCAGAATGGTTTGGTCGACAACGGGTACGTTCCTATTCCGGACGCGTTCAAGCAGCGACTGGCCGCCGCGGTGGATGCCATCTCGTAATCCTGAACGCCCGGTGGTGGTTTCACTGCATCGGGTCAGGTAGAAGAGTCTCATGGAAGATCGGCCGGGGCGTTCGTTCGATCCTGCGTCGCTGCGCTCCGCAATGACGCGACGGTTACATCGTCGGTCGGTTGCCGCCGGCCAGATCAGCGTGCCAGCGGTTCCAGCGTTGATCGACGAGTACATCGACATGTGCAAGAACATCTTCGCCAGCGTCGGCGCTCAGCAGACGGACGAAGAAGCCGCGCAACTGAGGACGATGTTGGAGACCGAGTTGGACCGCGCCTTCAGCGCTTCTCAGCGCTCCAACATCGTCATCTCCTACCACGCCCCCTTCGGCATCGGGATGAACTACCGTGTGAAAGCTGAATGGCTCACGGTCGCAGGCGATTACGACACATGGGTTGGCGCGCGCGAGGGCCCGCTGTTCGGGGCTGAGGCCGATGCACGGGTCTGGGCGCTGGCTTGTGAGGCGGCCGATCCGGCGGCTTTCCGGGTGCTCGACGTGGGGGCCGGAACCGGCCGTAATGCGCTCGCGCTGGCTCGGCGCGGCCACCCGGTGGATGCAGTGGAGATGACCCCGAAGTTTGCCGAGATCATTCGCTCCGAGGCCGAGCGGGCGGTGTTGGATGTGCGCGTCATCGAAAGCGACGCCTTCGACACCATGGACGGTGTCCGCACCGACTATCAACTGATCGTGGTCTCCGAAGTGGTGCCAGAGTTCCGTACCCCCCATGAGTTGCGGGGTGTTCTCGAACTGGCCGCCGATTGCCTGGCAACCGGCGGGCATCTGGTTTTCAATGCATTTCTGCCACGGCCGGGATATGTCCCTGACGATGCCGCCGTTCAGCTCGGACAACAATGCAACACAATGATTTTCACCCGGGACGAGATGACCAGCGCGGTGACCGGGCTACCGCTGGAAATGGTGTCCGACGATTCCGCCTGCGAATACGAAAAAAGCCACCTCCCGCAAGGCGCCTGGCCCCCCACCGACTGGTTCCCGGGTTGGGCCAACGGTCTGGACCTTTTCGACGTCTCCCCGCAAGAATCCCCGATCGAGTTGCGTTGGCTCGTCTACCGCAAGACCCGCTAGTTCGGGGTCAGTTCTTCGCCTCTTCCGGCTCGAACTGCGGGCAATAGACTTCGATAGCGGCGCCGACGAAGTAGCCGGAGTGATAGGCCGGCATGGAACTGCTGTTCAGCACATCGCTGGCCACCTCGGTCGGCGTCATGCCCTGCTCCAGCTTTGTGCAGACCATGTGGGCCGCCTCCACCGCGTGACTGGGCGATATGTGATCGCTGATGCCCTCGCTCTGTAGCAGCTTGATGAACCTGTTGTCGAGCGAATCAGCCGAAGCGGTGGCGGCCGTGACCAACGCACCGAGCACAATGGCTGTCAGGACGAGAGTGCGGGCGGTCATTTTGGCTCCTGTTTCAAGATCGGCTGAAGTGGTTGAGGTTTGGCGTGGGATTAGCCGGCCGACATGGGCCGAGGCATGACCGTCGGTTTGAATCCGTACCGCGGACCCGCGCCCACGCCGCGACCGTTTCCGGCTCCGAATACCGGCATGCCACTAAGTACATTGCCGTTACCGCCGGAGGATGCGCCCGTGACAATGGGTTCGCTGACCATTTGCACGGCCGGCCGCACCGTCGGCGCGGCAGAGGCTCCCGGCCACGAAGCGGGTACGGCTAGGTGGCCGATGTGGGCACCGTTGCCCAGCCCGGCCGCCACCTGGCCGCCGGCACCACCGATGGCCGCGCTGATCGGGGGCGCCGGAACTGCAGCCGCTGCTGCTGGCGCCGCGCTGGTAAGCAGACCTGCCGACTTGGCCATCTGTATACCGGAGTTGCCCATACCAACGCTGAAGTACGGCAGCCCCTCGGTGTTGTAGAAGAAGCTGGCAAAAGGCTGCATGCCGTTCAAGAAGTTGCCCCAGTTTGTCGGCAAAGTCGTCTGCCCGGTCAGCAGGAACCACAACTCGGTGAGGATCGGGTTGCTGGACCCGATCGAGTTGACCAACGAACTCGTGGTCCCTGGGGTGGCGAGCGCTCCGAGCTGAGTGGTGACCTGGTTGAAGACGCTCTGCAGGTTCTGCTGGATCGAAGCTGCCGGCGATGCCTGGGCGGCGGCGACAGCGGTTGCCTGGGTTGCGGTACCGGCGGGGTTCACAATCGTCGGGGCCTCGGTGAATGTTGTGAGCTTGCTGGCGGCCTGCGACGCGGAGGCGTAGTTGAGCATGGTCGCGGAATTCTGCGCCCACATGTCGGCGTATTGGGCTTCCAGCTGGGCGATCACGCCATTGTTCATGCCCAGCAGGTTGGTCTGGACAGCTTGGGCCAGCGCGGCGCGATTGGCTGCTACCAGCGGTGGCGGCACGATCGAGGCGAAGGCCGCCTCGAACGCCGCGGCGACCGCCTGGGACTGCGCGGCGGCGCTCTCGGCTGAACCTGCGGTAGCGGTCAGCCAGGACACATAGGGCTCCGCGGCTTGTGCCATCGTCGCAGACGCCGGCCCCAGCCATTCCTCGCTGGACAGCTGGGCGAGCACTGCCTCGTACCCCCGGGCGGTGGAGGTGAGTTCCGCGGCCAGCGCGTTCCACGCGGATGCCGCCGCCACGAACGACGATGCCCCCGGGCCGGAGTACATCAGCGCCGAACTGACCTCCGGCGGTAGAAGACTGAGATCGCTTGCCATGTGCTGACTCCTAACCGGCCGCGGCGGCATTGGCCGCCTCGGTCGCCGCGTAGGACCCCGAGCTGACGCCCAAGGTGTTGACGAACAATTCGTGCACTGCCTGAGCCTGGGCGCTGACCGCCTGATAAACCTGTGCGTGCGCGGCGAACTGTGCCGCGGTCAACGCCGACACTTCGTCGGCGGCGGCCGGCACGACTCCGGTCGTGGGTGCGGCCGCCGCGGCGTTTTGTGAGCTCATCGCGGCGCCGATCCCCTGCAAGGTGCCGGCGGCGGCCGAGAGCGCTTCTGGTTGTGTCGTCACATAGGACATTCGGTTTCTCCTCAATTAGTTTCTGGCTCTTCACCTTTGGAACAAGCGACTCATCCTGCTGAGGGCGGTCGGGTGACCACGTTGTAGCGAAATCCGTAGCGCACTCCCATGTTTCCCGCGCGTTGCGCGCTGCGCGCGGCGTGCGGGATGCCTGCCCCCGAGTGCATCGCGCTCGCGGGGCTGGCGTGGGTGGAGGTGGCCGCGAAGTTGGCGCTGACCACCTTCGCGCCGGCCCCCTCCACGGTGCCCACGCTGTTGGTCCAACTCACCGGCACCGAGAGCCCACCGATCTTGCCGGATGATGCGATGCTGATGCTCGCCGAGGAGAGGCTGGCGCCGGAGTGAAAGTGCCAGCCGCCGGCGCCCAAGGCGGCGAATTGCGGGGTCGGGTACCAGGCGCCACTCGCACCGGCCGTGGTTCCCAACCCGTTGAACAACTGCTGCTGAATTTGCGTTCCGAAGGCCGCCAAGCCCACGCCGAAATAGAGCTGCAGCGCTCGGACCATCGTGGTGTAGTTGGCGGGGGTTAACCCCAGATAGTTGTTCGCAGGAGTTGGTAAGCCATACATCATGAAATTCTGAATGGTGTTCCAGACGAAGTTCGGTTCGACGGCCGCCGCCGGGGCGGCCGCGAGTTGTTGCAGTGCCTGGGGCACCGCAGCGGTGGAGACGAGTTGGGTGGCTGTGGTCTGCGCCTCCGCCGCTGGGGTCGCGGCAGCGTGGCTGACCGCAGCGGCCTGCGCGGGCACACCGTCGGGTGTCGTCGTATTCGGCGGTGCGACGAACCGCGCCAACTCGGTGGCGATTGCCGACGATGCAGCGTATTCGTACATTGCGGCGGCATCCTGAGCCCACATCTCGATGTAGTGGGCTTCGGTTGTTGCGATTGCCGGGGTGTTCTGTCCGAAGAAGTTGGTCGCTACCAGCGTCATCAGCAGCGCCCGGTTGGCGGCGATCACCGGGGGCGGCACCGTCATGGAAAACGCCGCGTCATATGCGGCCGCGGCGGCGCGGGCCTGAGTCCCGGTCTCCTCTGCCTGAGCAGCCGCCGCGCTGAGCCAGCCGACATACGGCACGACGGCTGCGAGCATCGCCTGCGACGCCGGCCCCAGCCAGGGCGAGCCGGTCAGTTCCGTGATCACCGAGTTGTATCCGGAAGCGGCCGAACTCAATTCCGCCGCCACGCCGTCCCAGGCCGAAGCGGCCGCGATCATCGGAGCGGACCCGGGACCGCTGTAAATCCGTCCCGAGTTGATCTCGGGAGGCAACGCGCCGAAGTCAAACACCAACCCCTCCTCAACCGCCACACGTGTCGGTCTTGGCTGTCCTGTTCTCGCGTTCGTCTGCAGCCACGTTGCTGCGGGAAATCGTGGAGTGCTGTGCCGACGCTTGGCGATGTCGAACGCTTCGCACGTCCTGGGCCATCATCGTGGTCGGTATCACAGTTCATTCGCTGGTAGTACGTCCTGCCTGACACTCATACGGGACTCTAATGGCAGCAAAGGAGCGAAGGAGCCGACGACGCCAATTATTCATTCCGCGCAAACTTCTGTTCAACCGTCGTTAAATTTGATGTTCGGAGCGGTCGAATTCACCAGCAGAAACACGGTTGTCTCGGCGCCCGGGCGAGGCGGCGTGAATCCGGTGCGGTTAGTCCCCGACGATGACCAGCGCCATCTCCGGGCAGGAAGCCACACCGTCCCGAGTCGCCGGTTCATCTTCGTGGGCGACCTCGCGTTCTTCCAGGATCGAGTATCCCGACTCGTCGATCGGGAACAGTTCGGGATCCACCGCGAAGCACTGCGCGTGGCCCACGCACCTGGACTGTTCGAGACGCACCTTCACGCCAGTCCCCTTTCGATGCTCGACGCTGGATCGGCTGATCCGACCGTAAACTGACCGCGCCGGTACGCCGACTCTAGCGGCGATTGGTGAGCGCCCACCGTACCTGCCATATTGGGACCGCGGTACCTCAGCCGCAAATGCGATCCCGAGTGGCGTAGAAGTAAAGGAAAGATTTCCAGCAAATGAATATTCCGGGCATTGGTGATAATAGCGGATTCTATTTGCCCCGGTTGGAATACTCGGCGCTGCCGTTCACCGAGGATCGTGGCGCGGGCTGGAAGACGTTACGGGATGCAGGCCCCGTTGTGTTCATGAATGGTTACTACTATCTGACGCGACGCGACGACGTGCTCGCCGCACTGCGGAACCCGAAGGTTTTCTCGTCGTCGGTGCTGCAGCCCCCGGGCAACCCGATGCCGGTGCTCCCGCTCGCGTTCGACCCGCCGCAGCACACCCACTACCGACGAATTCTGCAGCCACACTTCAGTCCTTACGCGCTGAGCAAGTCCCGGCCGGTACTAGAGCGTCACGCGGTGGCGATGATTGACGAGATCGCCGTTAGGGGCGGCTGTGAGGTAATGGCCGACTTCGCCAGGCTGTACCCGTTCCAGGTTTTCCTCGACCTTTACGGCCTGCCGTTGCAGGATCGTGACCGCCTGATTGGCTGGAAAGACGTGATCATCGGCGACAAGCCCAACCTCACCCCGGCTGAACTCGCCGAGGGTCAGATCGCCCTGTTCGAGTACCTCAAGGATGCAATCCTGCAGCGCCGGCAGCATCCGGGTTCCGACCTGCTGTCAGTGGTCATGACTGGCGACGACGCGTTCTCCGACCTGGAGGCACTCGGCATGAGCCACCTGCTGATCCTGGCTGGCCTGGATACCGTGACGGCCGTCATCGGCTTTTCCCTCTTCGAACTGGCCCGCCGGCCGGCACTTCGCACCCAGTTACGCGAAGACCCCAGGCTGGTCAGGGTGTTTATCGAAGAGGTCATCCGGTTGGAGCCACCGGCGCCGGTGGCGCCTCGGATTGTCACCGAGCTAGTGAACGTGGGCGGCATGACGCTGCCGCCCGGATCGCAGGTGCGGTTATGCATGGCTGCGATCAACCGCGACGGCAGCGACGCGTGGTCAACCAACGAGCTGGTAATGGACGGAAAAGTCCACCGGCACTGGGGATTTGGCGGCGGGCCGCACCGTTGCCTGGGGTCGCACCTGGCGCGGATGGAACTGACGGTGATCCTCGGGGAATGGCTGAAGCGGATTCCCGATTTCGAGCTGCCGCCGGGCTACAAACCCGAAATCAATTTTCCGTCCAAATCTTTCGCGCTCAAGGCGTTACCGCTGCGCTGGGTTTGATTGCCAGGCGTCAAACCCAGCGCAGCCCGGCCTTCTACTTGCGCACCTCGGTGGCAGCAACTTGCACGAAAACTCCGGTGTCCTCGGCCATCAGCAGGCCGCGGCCGCGGGGCAGCGGACCACCCTTCATCTTCCCGCGGATGAAGCCCTCGTCCGCGTCCGCGTCCATCACCAGCAGCGGCGCATTCGCCTGGTGCAGGGCGCGCAGCATCGGGTCGCTGCCCGCGGATGACCAACCGCCGAAGCTTCGAGTGACAATCACGTGCAGGCCGACGTCGGCGGCACGGTTCACGAACGGAACCGCCTTGTGCAACGGCGAGTCGAAGCCCGGGGGCAGCTGCTGGATGTCGTCGACGATCAGGAAGATCTCCGGCCCGCTCCACCACGACCGGGACAGCAGCTCCTCGGCCGACAAGCCGGGTGGTGGCTCCCGGCCCGCCAGGGTAGCCGCCAGCTCGCCCATCATCGCCACGACGCCGTCGAGGTTGTAGGCGAACCTTTCCACGTAGTCCGATCCGAGCGTCGTCAACAGCTGACGACGCGGGTCCACCAGCCATACCTGTGCGGACCGCCGTCCGGCTGGTGGTGGTGGTGCACTGCTGGCACCGGGCGCGTACAACCGCCCGATCTCGGACATGATCGTGGCCAGCGTCGTGGTACGTCCGCACTCGCGACGGCCGGTGACCATTAGGTGCGAGTTCTCTGCGAAGTTGAGGTAAACCGGCTGAAGATCCAATTCCGAGATGGCCCAAGCGATCCCGCCCACGCCTACGCCCTGGCGGGTGTCCCGGGCCGCGAGTTCGCGCACCTGTTCAACGCCGAATCTCGCTGGCAGCCGTCGCACCGGCGGAGCGGCGGCAGTGGTCAGGCGGCTGACCGCGGCGACAACGCTGTCACTTTCGAACACGTTGTTTGCTGTGTTCGACAGGGCGGGCCGCGCGACCAGGGTGTGCAGACCCGCTTGCGGGTCGCTGTCCAGCCGCACGTAGTTGACCGCAACCATGCCCCGGCCGGGCTTGACCGGGACATCCTTGGCGAACCTGGACCGCACCAGCTTGGCGTCTTCCACCGCAGCCAGGCGCAGCTCGACGCGGGATCCGAAGCCACTGCGCACCGGTGGCCGCAGCTCGGATTCGCGATCGGCGGTGACCACGACATGCACGCCGAAGGACGGACCCTGGTTGATGATCATGTTGACCTGATCGATCAACACCTCGTTCTCTTCGGCCAGCGCCCGGTAGTTGTCGATGACCAGATAGACGTCGCCGAAACCGTCGTTGGGCACCGGACCCGCTTCACCGCCGAACCTGCGCCGCCGGAACATCTCCATCGACGCGATGCCGTACTCGAGGAAGCTGCGCTTGCGCTCACGCACCAGCGCCAGCAGCTCAGCCACTGTGCGGCGCACGCCGTACGGATCGGTGGGCCCGGCCACCTCGCCCACGTGCGGCAGCTGCGCGATAGTGGTCAGCGCGGTGCTGCTGTAGGCCAGGCAGTAGAACTGCACCTGCTCGGGTGTGTGGGTCAGCGCGGCCGAACAGATCAGTGTCTGCAGGGCCGTCGTCTTGCCCGAACCTCCGGCGCCCAGGATCAGCACGTTGGAGCCGGGCCCAGAGGTGTCGACCGTCCACGGCGGCTGGTCGTGCTTGAAGGGGCGGTCGATGATGCCGATCGGGAACACTAGATTCCTGGCCGAACCGTAATCGGTGTGCCACGGGCGACCGAGAAGTCGGTTGACCAGTTCGTCGATGGCGACCGGCTGAGTCAAGGGCGGCTGCCACAGCCGGTACGGCTCGAAGTTGATCTTGCGCAGCTGATCGATGATCACCGTGCCGACCTTCGGCGTCCGGATCGCTTCTTCTTCCTCGTCGGGCTCGTCGCCGGGGAGGGCGAGCAGGTCACCGCTGGGGTAAGTGGGCGTCGGCTCGACGCTGGGGCCTCCGACGCTGACCTCTAGCGGCGTAAACGAATTGGTAAACAGCTGCGGGCGCACGTAATCGATGTTGTGCACCAGCACCGGCGCTTCCTCGCCGTCGACACTGGTCAGTCGGAAGTAGTCGCGCCACAGGAATTCGGCCTGGAATCGGATGATGTCCTCGAGGCTCTTGCGGAAGTAGCCCAGGCCAGCTTGGGCGGGCAGGTTCACGGCGTTGGGCACACCCGCTGCCTGCGCGGCACCCGCTGTACGGGCTTTCAACACCAACCGGTAACCCATGTTCTCCATGAGCTTTTCGGCACGGCTCTCGATGGTCTGGGAGGCCATCATCAGATGGATCCAGTAGGCACGTCCCTGCCGCCCGATCGAGTCAAGCACGTCGACGGCGGTCGGCATGATCCGGAACCACTCGTAGAACTCGTCGATGACGACCACCAGCATGGGCAGCGGCGCCATGTCCTGCCCGCGTGCCCGCATCCTGGTCCGCACCGAGTTGTATTCCTTGGCGTCGTCGACGCCGGCGCTGTCGCAGATCGCCTTGCGGCGGGCGATCTCGCCCCACAATGCGTCCAGGAAGCGCTCCATTAGCGCCTGGTCTTCTTCGAGGTCAGTGATGATGCGTGAAACGTGCGGCACCCCGGCGAACGGTTTGACCGCCGACCCACCCTTGAGGTCTGCCAGTACGAACTGCAGCTCCTCGGGTGGGTGGCCCAGCATCAGGGACTCGATCACGGTCCGCACCAGCGTCGACTTACCCGAACCGGTGGTACCCGACATGACGCCGTGCGGGCCGTCGCCGCCCTCGTCGAGCGACTTCATGTCCAAGAACAGCAGCTCGCCGTTATCGGAGCGGTTGCCGAACGGCACCCGCAACCGTGAGCGGCCCATCGTGTCGGTACGGCTACCCCACAGGTCGTCGAAGTCAATCGATGCCGGATCGTCAATCCCGTAGTAGGACAGGATGTCTCGGGCGCCGATGTGGGCCACCCGCTGACCGATCTCTTCGTACGCTTCGGCCAGTCGCCACTGTGCCAGCTTCTGGCCGAACTCCTCAGCCTCGGCGGAGCTCATGTGGTCGGTGAGCGCAAAGAACCAGGCCTTGTCGTCGATCACCATCCAGGTGTCGCGGTCGCGTGGCAACGCCTCGATGACGCCGATCTCGTCGAATTGCAGCTTGCGCTCAGGTACTTCGGTCCACATCGACGATCCCGTGAGATCGAAGAACGTCACCCCGTCGACACCCTCCGCGCTGATCACGTACTCCCATTGCGGGTCGTCGACGTCGGCAATGATCACATGGTGCGGTGTCGGTGTCTGCGCCGAGGAGCTGGCGTGCCGCGGTGTGAAAGACCCTCGCCCGGCGAACAATTCGGCTTGCTCGGCGGCGAACTCGCGAACCGAGCTGTAGACCATGCGAGCGTTGCCCGCCGCGTCGTGGCGGCGCGAGTCACCGAAGTGCGGAAGCCACTTGACCCAGTCCCACTCCTCCAGGTCGGAGCTGACGATGATGAACTGCATGTGGTCGGGGCCGTGCGAGAAGGTCAGCTGGCAAATGATCGAGCGCATCAATCCCAGCACCTGCTCGCGATTGCCGACGAGCGCGTACCACGGTTCGACGAGCACCGAGATCATCTTCGGCAGGTTGTAGACGACGCTTTGGTAGCGCCCAAACTCTTGCAGCGCCTTACCTGTCACCGGCTCAAGCTCGATGTCGGTGGGCATGTTCTGCGGCTCACCCCAGGTCACCTCGGGGCGAGTCATGCCGACGCCGACCCGGACCACACCGAAGTTGAGATCTTTACCGTCGGGCTTGCGCTCCCACATCCGCGACGATCCGACAGCCGCCGACAGCGTGTTGGGCGCCGGGTGGTACCACCGGTAGTTGGCGTCCATGCTGTCGGCCGACTCCTGCGCGGTCTCCCGCAGCATGTCCAGCATCAGCATGAACTGCGCGCGCATCGCGTCCAATTTGGGCCGGCTCATCTGTTGCTGGCCGCCGAACCGGCCACCGAACATCATCATCATCATCCCGCCGACCATGAAGATCGGGAAGATCGAACCGACGCCGCCGAATACGTGCGAGCCGCTGGCGAACGTCATGGCGACCATGCCGCCCAGCAGGCCGATCACCACGACCCCGATGACGATCATGTACCACGGCTTGCCCTCGGGCGGAGGAATGCTCAGCGGTGTCGGCAGGACGATGTTTTCCGGTTTGATGACCGGAGGCTTCTCCGGGGTCGGCCGGGCAAAACCACGTTTCACTTGGGTACCACCAACTCGGCAGGGGATAGATCCATCGGAAGGGTGTCGTGTTCGACCAGCGCGTCTGCCCGCGACAGCGTCGGGCCCTGCGGCAGCAGTCGCAATGCCACCCAGGGAGCCAGGCTCGGTCGCGACGACAGGCCCAGTGCTTCTCTGGCTTCCTTGGTGTCGTCGACGCCGAACCGCGCGCCCGCATTGGTCAGCCACCACAGCGACTCGGTGGTCTGTGCGTCGGGGTTGTTGCCGGTGACGGCCACGAAGTTCGCGTAGTCGGGGCCGAAGTAAACCTGGTCGGCCTGGCGACCGGTCGGGTCAGCCTTCACCAGATTCACGACGCGGTTCATCTCGCTAGATTTGATGGGCAGTGTTGGACCGGACACCACCTGGACCCGGGCGCGGTTCTCGCCGGCGGTCCGTTCCCACCACCAGCAGGTGGACGGGTTCTCCCGGATGTCCAGCACGTTCAGTGGATCGTTCGGGTAGGCCGACAGGTCCAGCCGGTTGACCACGGGCATCTTGGCCAACGCGGACGGCTCGACCGTCACCGGCTTGGTGTTGCCCGGACGCCCGGCGTTCTGCAGGATCTGGGCCACCAACGGTGGCAGGGTCTGGACCCCGTCCACCAGGACCAGCGAATACTGCTGAGGCCCGCTGATTTGGGGCGTGACGAGAATGGTGCCGACGGGTCCGGGAGCACCGGGGAAGGTAGCCGGGGCCCCGGCGTTGGGCACCTCGGGGACCAGCAGTTCGGGCCCGACCGGCAGGGCGTCGTACAGTGCGTGGCTCATCGGCCGCGCCTGACTGACCTGCTCGGGCGTCAGGCCCAGTGGTAGGAGCACCGAACGATCGGTGGCGTCGATCTTCGACCGGCGACCCTCGCGGATTACCCAGGCGCTCCCGCCGTAGCTGAGCACGACGGCGTCCGAACCGCTCAGCACGCGGCGATGGCCGCTCATGTCCGGGGTCCCGTCGATGACGGTGACCGTGACACCTCCGGCGGAGGGAATGTCCGACGCGGAGGTGCCGCCGACGGTGTCACAGACCAGCCAGGACGAGGCCGTCGGACTCTTGGGAGAGAACTCCGCCGGTGCGCCCGGGATCCCGACCAGCGGTCCGTGCGGCATCTTGGCGATCTGGCTGCCACGGACCAGGTGCGGGTTGTCTGGCCGCCCGGTGATCAGTCGCGCCGAGGCCAGGTTCAGCGCCGGGTAGAGCCGGTCGCCCACCTTGACGTACAGCGCGCCGGAGTCGCGATCGGCGATGATTGGCGCCTCGTTGATCTGGCCCGCGGGGCTGATGAACGAGTACAGCAACGCTCCCAGGCAGATCACCAGGGCCGCCGACACCGACGCGACGACGGCCAGCGTCTGGCGCCGGCCCGGTTCGATCTCCATCCGGACCCGCCAGCGGGTCAATGCCATCGCGGTGCGGCGCGCCAGGAACTGATAACCCGTCACCTGGGTCCGCGTCGACAAACCGAGGCCGTAACCCGACCCCCGCTGTCCGCGGCTATGTTCGGCCACGCTCGATCACCTTCCGGTTGTGTCAAAACGCCTGGATATAAAGCCCTTCGGGTACATCGGTAACCGTAGGGCACCCGCAGCGACCTCGCCAGGCGTTAGTGCCCGCACGGCGTCCCCCACGGCTTCATCGTGTCTTCATTGGGCATGGTAACCGGCATCGGCCGACTCGGCGCGCTAAGTCGCATACCGCTCAATCAAATGCATTGAGGTTCGATCAACCGCTTTGAGCTGCGGATAGCGCCGCCGTGCCGGATGCGTCTCGGACGCCGAACGCGTCCGCCGACGGTTACAAAGGCCCCGCGCTCCCCCATGTGTCCCGCGTGGCCGCAAGATTGGCGTCATGACTGAGCTCGCGCCCTCCCTCGTCGAACTCGCCCGCCGCTTCGGCATCGCCACCAGTTATCAGGATTGGACGGGCCGGCACGTGCTCGTGTCAGAGGACACCCTGGTCGCTGTCCTCGGGGCGCTCGGCGTCGCGGCCGATACGGAGCAACACCGCAACGACGCCCTGATTGCCGAGCGTCGCTCCTACTGGGAACGGCTCATGCCGCCGACCATCGTCGGGCGTTCCGGGGCGCAGACCCGGTTCTGGGTGCATGTGACTCATGGGGCGCCCGCCGACGTGTGGCTCGAGCTCGAGGACGGCACCGAGCGCCGCGGCCGGGACAGCGGGATCGTGCAGGTCGACAACTTCACGCCGCCGTTCGATCTGGACGGACGCTGGATTGGCGAAGCTAGTTTTCTGCTACCCACCGATCTGCCACTGGGCTACCACCGGGTGCACCTACGTTCGGACCACGACCAGGCCAGCACCGCTCTGATCGTGACGCCGGACTGGCTCGGCCTGCCGGAGCGGCTCGGCGGCCGGCGCGCCTGGGGGCTTGCCACCCAGCTGTACAGCGTGCGGTCGCGAGGGTCGTGGGGTATTGGCGACCTCACCGATCTGGCCGATCTGGCGCTTTGGTCGGCTTCGGTGCACGGCGCCGACTATGTGTTGGTCAACCCCTTGCACGCCGCGACGCTGCCCGGGGAGCAGGGAGACCTCAAACCCATGGAACCCTCGCCCTATCTGCCGACCTCGCGGCGTTTTGTCAACCCGCTGTATCTGCGTGTCGAAGCCGTTCCCGAATTGGTCGAGCTGCCCAAGCGCGGACGGGTGCGCCAGCTGCGCGCCGACGTGCAGCATCGGGCCGGCCGCGTCGACAGCATCGACCGCGATACCGCCTGGGCAGCCAAACGGGAGGCACTCGAATTGCTGCACCGGGTGCCGCGCTCAGCGGGCCGCGAACTGTCCTACGCCGCATTTCGTGCCCGCGAGGGCCGAGACCTGGACGACTTCGCCACTTGGTGTGCCCTGGCCGAGAAATACGGCGCTGATTGGCATCGCTGGCCGGAGTCGGTGCGGCACCCAGATGCCGCGGGGATCGCGAAATTCGTCAAGAACGAGGATGCGATCGATTTTCACCGTTGGTTGCAGTGGCAGCTGGACGAACAGCTCGCCGCGACGCAGTCACAGGCGGTGCGGGCCGGAATGACCCTCGGGATCATGCACGACTTGGCGGTCGGTGTGCATCCCAACGGGGCCGATGCATGGGCCCTGCAGGATGTGCTGGCGCTGGGGGTGACCGCAGGTGCACCCCCAGACGAGTTCAATCAGCTGGGTCAGGACTGGTCGCAGCCGCCGTGGCGGCCTGACCGACTCGACGAATTTGAGTACCGGCCCTTCCGGTCGCTGATTCGGGCGGTGCTGCGCCACGCCGGCGGCGTACGCATCGACCACATCATCGGGTTGTTTCGGCTGTGGTGGATTCCCAGCGGTACGCCACCCACCGAAGGCACCTACATCCGCTACGACCACGAAGCGATGATCGGCATCGTCGCGCTGGAGGCGCAGCGGGCCGGGGCCGTCGTTGTCGGGGAGGATCTGGGCACCGTCGAGCCGTGGGTGCGTGACTACCTATTACTACGCGGGCTGCTGGGCACGTCGATTCTGTGGTTCGAGCAGGACGACTCCGCTCCGGGCGGTGGACCGCTGCCTGCCGAAAGATGGCGGGAGTACTGCTTGTCCTCGGTCACCACCCACGACCTGCCGCCGACGGCCGGCTATCTGGCCGGCGAACATGTGCGGTTGCGGGAATCGTTGGGGTTACTCACCCGGCCGGTGGAGGCGGAGTTGGAGTTCGCCGCGGCCGAGCGGGCGGCATGGTTGGCGGAGCTGCGCCGGACCGGGCTGCTCGCCGACGGTGAGGACCGACCCGAACAGGTGATCGTGGCGCTGTACCGATATCTGGGGCGCACGCCGTCTCGGCTGCTTGGGGTCGCGCTGACCGACGCGATAGGTGATCAGCGAACCCAGAATCAGCCCGGGACCACCGACGAATATCCCAACTGGCGGGTACCGCTGACCGGTCCGGACGGGCGACCAATGATGTTGGAGGACGTGTTCACCGACGTGCGGGCAGCCACGCTGCTGCAAGCGGTCCGGGCGGCGACGGAGCCGGCGTGATGGTGGCGCGCGCTGAACTCAGCGACTTGGTCCATCGCTATGCGGCCTACGTCGACGACCACCAATTCGATTTGACAGCAGGGCTTTTCACCGTTGACGCGACGTTGACGGTGCCCGATCCGCCGGAGTCGTTGAAACCGATACACGCACATCGCGGGCGAGGGGCGATCGCGTCGGCGGTGGCCGCGGTGGCCGCAGTGACCCGCACCGAGCACGCGATCGTCGGCGAGGTCTACTGCGACGGCGCACGCGCTGGGTGCGCCGTCGGCCGCATCGCCTGCATTGCCCACCACTGGAGCCAGCGCCACGACGGGGTGTCGGACGTCGTCTGGCACCTGCGCTACGACGACGAGTACGAACTCGCCGGCGAGGGCTGGCGGATCAACCGCCGGGCCCTGACGGTCAACGCCATCGAAACGCGGTCGGTGCGCCGATTGCTGCCCCGCGACCCCGAGTAGCGCGAAGTCCAGCGGAGTGGCTGAACTCGGCGATTGTCTAGGTTTCAACCACCATGATTTATACAATCGATGTCGTAAAATTTTCCGGCTGGAAATGAGGGGCATCGGGTGAGCACTGCACACGAGACTTCGGCGCGACGTACTCGAGTACTCGATCGGCGGCTTGGCGTGGACTACGCCAGCGAAGTGCACGAAGCCGAGGACGTGGTGGATGTCGAGAATTACGGCGGCGGGTTCGATCTGACCCGGCGGGCCACCGCACCCAAGCTGCGGGTGGGGCGGGACAGATGGTTCAACCTGCTCTGGCTGCTTCCCATCGGATTCGCGCTACTGGTCGCCGGAGTGGCGATCGGCAAGGGCTTGCACAGCATGCCGGCGGTGCAGTCGTTCATCCAGCGCTACCCGGGAACCGGTAGCCATGCAGATGTGATTCCCGGCCGACCGGCCTGGATCGGTTGGACGCACTTTTTCAACCTCTTCATGATGATGTTCATCATCCGATCGGGCATCCAGATCCTTTGTGACCATCCGAGACTTTACTTCAGCCGCAACGCCACACCCGGCAAAGACGAGTGGCTGCGCGTTGGGCCACCGGTGCCCGATGACCCGCTGTGGACAGCCAACGCCGACACCGTGGCGCTGCCACCACAATTCGGATTACCCGGCTTCCGGCACTCGATCGGGCTAGCGCGCTGGTGGCACCTGGGTATCGACGTGCTCTGGCTGGTCAACGGCGTCGTCTTCTATGTATTGCTATTCGCCACCGGGCAGTGGCGGCACCTCGTCCCGACCAACTGGGACGTCTTTCCCAATGCCTTATCAGTTGGTATTCAATACCTTTCGCTCCAATGGCCGAACGACAACGGCTGGGTCGCGTACAACAGCATGCAGTTGCTCGCCTACTTCACCACCGTCTTCATCGCCGGTCCGGCCGCTTTGATTACTGGCCTTGGCATGTCCCCGGCGCTGTCGCAGCGCGTGCACTGGTTGAGCAAGCGATTGAGCATTCAGCACGCACGTTCGTTGCATTTCCTTGTCCTGGTGTACTTCCTGTTCTTCATACTCACCCATGTCACGATGGTCTTCACCACCGATGCGCTGCGAAATCTGAACCACATGTTCGCCTCCCGCGACGACGAAAGCTGGGTGGGCTTTGCGGTGTTCCTCGCCGCGATGGCGGTGGTGGCCGCTGGTTGGGTGGCGGCCTCGCCGTTCACTATTCGCCATCCCCGGGTGGTGCAGCGGGTGGGCTACGCGCTGGTTGGCCCCTTCCAGCGGGCACTGGAAAGGCTGAACCCGAAGCCCGGCGCGTTCACCGAGAAAGACATCTCGCCGTACCACTGGCGCAATGGCCGGTTGCCCGAAACAGTCGAATACAAGGAGCTGGAGAAGAACGACTTCGCGGACTGGCGGTTGCGGGTTTACGGTCTCGTCGAGAACCCGACGGCCTTCTCGCTCGAGGACCTCAAAGCGTTGCCCTACCACGATCAGATCACCCAGCATTTCTGCATCCAGGCATGGTCGGGTGTGGCCAAATGGGGTGGGGTGTCGATGCAAACCATCATCGACATCGTGAAGCCCCTCCCGGAGGCCAAATGGGTGGTCTTCTACTCCATGGGCGAAGGCGCCACCGGCGGCATCTACTACAACGCGCATCCGCTGGAGCAGATGACACACCACATGAGCATGTTGGCGTACAACATGAATGATCAACCGCTGCCCTACCTGCACGGCCGACCGCTTCGGCTGCGCAACGAACTGCAGCACGGCTTCAAACAGGTGAAGTGGATCAAAGGTATTGAGTTCGTTGCCGATTACTCCGAAATCGGAAGCGGCTACGGCGGCTACAGCGAAGACCACAAGTACTTTGGGCGCCATCAGACGCTTTGACACCGCGCAAACCACTCTTGGGTGCGGAAGTCGTTTATGCCGAACGACATTCGGGTAGGCATCGAGGTAGAAGCCGTGCGACGACAACGGGTTGTCTCGGCTAATGACATCGCTGCAAAGGAGTTCTAGGTCGTGCCTGAAACCGACCAACGTGCTGACGGTCCCAGTCGCCGGCGCCCACATCGACACGAGCCGCTGCAGGTTCCCGACGCCGCGCAGCGCGCACCGGGACTCCTCGTCGTCGCGGGTGCCGTACTGGCCTTCGTGGTTTCGGTGGCGGCTTTCTCGCTTGGGAAGGTGGATGCCGGAATCGCCACCGCCAGCGTCGGAATGCTGGTCCTGAGTGCGGGTTTGTCCTGGCTGGCAATGGAGCGTCGGCGAGTACGCGACCATGAGCGGGGCATCCGGTTGCGCAACCGCCAAGCGGGCTAACGCAATTCGGCGAGGTTCTGCACCGAATTGCGCACATCCGAACGCAGCACACGAGCCACCAACCGACCTACCGGCCCGCTCAGCACGCCACCGGACAGATCGGCGTGGAGGTGCAACGTCGAGCCTTGGTCGTTAGGGGCAACGCTCATCGCGACCGCGAGCCGAACCCCGCCGCGGCCGTGACCGCGCAATTCGATGGAATTCGGCTCGTCGTAATGGGTCACCTCCCAGTGGATGACATTGCGGAAACCTTTGACCTTGATCAGCGATGAGACACACGTGCCTTGCTCAACGGTCGCCGGAACCTCGCCGCGCCAGCCGCCGAAGATCGTCATCCACTCGTCGAACCGCTTCAGGTCTGACGCGAGTTTCCAGGCGGCTTCGGGTGACACGTCCGACGTCGTCGAGACATCTACCTGCGCCACATCCGCACCTCCCCGCCGCTGGTTACTTCCGGCTTAGCTACCCGGCGGCATTCACCGGGAAACACCGCACCAACGACGCCGTGCCTGATGCGACGCAGATCACGCTGCCGCGCCGCGAGAGTGTTGAGTCCGCCTCAGATGCCGGTCCAGGCGGTTTCCACCTGGGTGGCGACGTCGATGACCTGGGCAGCCTGCGACTTCGGCGAGTCGATCTCCTCTTTGACGTACTGAGCGATGAACCGCCGGATCTCTCCGTCGACGCCGGCCAGGATGCGCAGCACCTCGCCGCGGATCGACTTGGACGAGACATTGACGGTGATGTCGGAGGGCCGCGGCTTGGATACGTCAACGATGATCAGCAATGGTTCCGCGGCACGCGCGGTGGCTCGCAACGCGATATCGCCGGCGACAACGAAGCGTTGCTTGTCCAGTCGCAGATCCAGCAGCAGGTCGATGGTGAGCGGGATGTGGATCACGAACGTGATGAGATCGCCGAGCTTGCGGGTGACCCGCGGTTCCTGAATCTTGACGTTCGCGCTGACCTTGGCAATGCCGCCGGGGCCCTGGGCGATTGGTTCCATGGCGAACTCGCTGCCCGCGATCTCGGAGAACGCAGCAGCCACCCGATCCGGCGTGACGGCAACCTCGAAGAATCTGCGGCCGAATTCTTCGTAGGTGAGCAGTTCGTGGTTTTCCATAAGCTCCTACCGTCTCACGTCAGCGGCCCACTCGGTTGCCGACCCGCTTGCGTCGCCGAAATTTCCGCAGTGCTTCCGGCTCGGTCGAGTCTGACCGGCCCACCAGGGTGAGCTGGGCCACTTTTGCCGCGTTTGTGAACAACGCCACAAGCGGGCTCTTCGATTCGGTGTGTCGCGGGGCGGGCTGCCACGCTTGAAGTCATTGGAGGTGTTGGATTGTCATGCGCGCGAATGAACCCCCCGAGCAGCGCTCCTCAGTCTCGCGTTTGCAAGGGCTGCTGACCTGGTTGGGCGGCGGATACTGGCGCGAACTCGGCGAGCACCACGAGCGGTCCACGCACGCCGTCGCGGGTGCGGTTGTGGCGCTCGGCGCCGTGCTGGCCTGGGTTGTCGCGGCACTGGCAGTGCACTCGTCGGTGCACACCGCGCCGCTGTGGGCCGTTGTCGCGCTAACTTTGCTGGTCGGGCTGCTGGTGGGTGCGGTTACCCGTGCCATAGCAGGCGGCCCGGACCGCGGCAGGGCCGGAATCCTGGGTCGTGCCACGGTCGCCGTCGCCGTCGGCGTGATCGTTGGAGACCTCGCGGCGCTGGTGGTGTTTTCCGGAGTGATCGACCAGCGCCTCACCGAAGGCGCGGTGCGCACGGCGGGCGCGGCCCCCGCCGTCGCGCAGGCCGAGTCGTCGCTTCAGCAGGCCCGCATGGCGCGATCAGCGCTCGACACGACAGTGGAGCAGGCGCGCGCACACCTCGACCAAGCTTTGGTGGTAGCACGCTGTGAATACAATCCCACTCCGGCGTGTCCGCAGACCCGCATCACCGGTGTTCCCGGTCAGGGCCCGGAGACACGATCGTCCAACGAATTGCTCGCCGACGCGCAGCGCGAGCTGGACAACGCGCTGACGGCCCGCGACCGGCAGGCTCCGGAACTCGATGCCCGCGTGGCGCGGGACGAGCAGGCCTTCGCCAGTGCGCGGCGCGCAGTGCTCGACGACGGCCGCCAGGGTCTAGGGGCGCGCTGGGTGGCCATGAACGACCTGACCCTTGCCGGCCCTGGTGCCGACTACGGCGCCTTGGTGCTGCGCCTGTTGACCATCGCGTTCTGCGTGCTGCTGTACCTGCTGCCGCTGATCCTGCGGACGTGGCGCGGCGAGACCACCCACGACCGCCGTGCCACGGCACGGGCGGAACGAGAACGTGCCGAACTCGATGCCGAGACCGCGATTGCGATCAAGCGGGCCGAGGTGCGCCGGGCCGCCGAGATCATGTGGGCCGAGCATCAACTCACCCAGACCCGCCTCGCCATTGAGGCGCAGGCCGAAATCGACCGGGAGCAGCAGCGGCGGCGGGTCGTCGAGGCGCTGGAAGCCCCGGTGCACGCAACGTCGGAACGCACCTTCGAGCCAGTGCTTGAGACAGTGGAGGAAGACATGTATTTGCCGATCGCCGCCGAAGCGGAGGCGGCCAGCCGCGCGGTGGCCGAATTGCCCGCCGGACATCGGGAAGCCGGAGTTCAGGATGGCGAGCTCGCCACCAACGTTCGAGCCGAGCAGGCGCAATACGGCCTGCAGCGATACGAAGAGCCGCAAGGCCGAGACGAGGAACGAGGAAGCCCGTTGATTCCGTCAATCGAGGACGCCACCAAAGCTGCGGCCCGGTGGATCCGCCCGCTGGTGCCCCCGTTCGTCGCGCGGGTGATCGACAACACCACCCAGCCGCTGCGCAGTGCGCGCCAGGTATTCGAAGAGGTCGAGGAGATCGCATTCTCACTCAAGCGCACCCGCAAGGTGACGGTCGACTCGGAGACCTCCGATGGCGGCGGCGCCGGTCTGGAAGCGTCCCCGGCAGCTCAGGCCACTCGGGACAACAGGGTCGAGTCCTCGCGTGGCCAGGCGGCGCGACGGCATCATGCGGCCGATTACGGCCAGGTCGGCACCGAGACCGAATACCCGCCGTTGGGTTACGGACAGCCCCGCGACCTGGCCGGATTGTCGGTCGGGACGGACTCCGGCCGACCTGGCCGGCACGAGCTCGTCCAGCGCGAGGGACCACGCGAACTGCGTCCACCGGAGGGGCCCCGTCAGTTGCCGCCCGCGAAATAGGGTGCCAGTTGCCCTGATTGCTTCCGCTATCGCCGGCGGAATGCGCGGTGTAAACCTGGCGTATTGAGCTGTCGGGCCGGGCGTATTATCGGCCCGGACTTGCCCGACGGTCGTAGGCCGCGAAATTCTGGATTGGAAGCAGGACGTGGATCTGGTGGATCTCGTGACGGCAGCAATCACAACGCAGCACCTTGCGGCTTCTGGCGCTACCGCGCCCCCTGCGGACGCGGCATGAAGGTCAGTCTCTTTCTCGCCGACGCGGCCCAGTCCGATGTCCAGTCGGGGAAGGTCCACACGCTGGGGTTGGGCTGGCGACAATGTCAAACACCTACTCCCCCTTTCGCTTTGGTGATGTTTCTGGACATCGACTGGGACGAGACCAACAAGCAGCACAAGCTGAAATGCCAATTGCTGAACACCGACGGCCAGCCGGTGGTTGTGCAGGGGCCACAGGGACCGCAGCGCATCCTGTTCGAGGCGGCCGCCGAGGCTGGCCGGTTGCCGGGGGCTATTCACGGCACCGCCGTCCGCATGCCGCTCACCCTCAACATTCCCGGCGGGATTCCGCTGGACCCGGGAATCTACGAATGGCGCGTCGAGGTGGAGGGTTTCGAACAGGCAACCGCCGTCGAGGCATTCATCGTGTCCCCCGGGGGTGTGGTGCCACCACCTGCCTAGGGTGGTTATCGAAATATATTGGCGTGCGTGCTGATTGACTCCGGAGCGCCAATTGAGTGGTGTGTTGAAGGCGCATGTATGCCGTTGCTGGCTCATCGCCACGGACTCGCTGACGGCCGCGGTACTTCCCCGTTACCGCGGCCGTGCTCAACGCATCCCGGCCACGTCCGCCAACGAACGCAGGTGATCGGTGGCGAACAACTCGCCCCACTCGTCGCGGGCCGCGGACTGTGCATCCACGAAGCTGGGCGTCTTCTCGCCTTCGCCGGCCAGATGAACCAGTGCCCATGCCATCGCGAACACGGGAACCCGGTGCCGCTGTGCGGCACTGTGCAACTCATCGAACGCGGTGTCTGAACGGCACCGGCGCAGGCCGATCAAAATACCCTGCGCGGTGTCGAGAATGCGGCCCGAACTCGGACTGTGCGAGGCCTGGGTGGGAGCCCAGCTTGCCGTCATGCCTCGGTTACCTCCTACCGATGTCTGCCGGGCGGAGGATCATGTTGAATCGGAATATATCTCACCGCCGCGAGTCCCAATTGGCATCCCGTGCAATGATTTGTGGGTCGCGCCGCAAGCGCCAGACGTGAGTCGGCATCGATACCCTCCCGTGAGCGGGTTGATACCGGCCGGTTGCTCGAATCAGTCCGCCAGTGCTAGCACTTCGTCGAAGCCGGCAACAAGAGCGTCGTGAAAGACCTGGTAGTCGGGGATGGCGGCGGTGTCGACGTTGATGCCAATGGCGCAGGTATCGCAGTAGGACAACAGGGTGACGTTGACAGATGCGCCGATGGTCGGACCGAATGCATATTGTCCGCGCACCGAGGCGCCGCCCAGGAAGACCGGAATCGGCACACCGGGAACGTCGCTGGCCACGAAGTCGACGTGCCGCAGCACCGAACCGATATACCAGCGTGGCATCAGGTTGAGCAGGCCGGCGATGGCTTGGGTGTAGGGCAGTGACCGTTCGTCGCGTACCGCACTAGCCCGCTCGTGTATCCCCTTGATGCGTAACGCCGGATCGGCTTGTCCGACGGGCACATCGAACCGCATTAACGTGATCCGGTTGCCGCCCATGCCGTCGTTCTCGGTGCGCAGGCTGATCGGCATCGACAGGTGCAGGTCACCGACGCTGACGCCATGCTTCTCGTGGTAGCGCCGCAGCCCACCGGCGACACCGGCGACGAACGCGTCGTTGAGTGCCCCGCCGGCGCGGTGGGCGGCTTCGCGCAATTGCAGGCGTGGTACTTCATGCACGCCCAGGCGGCGGATCAGGCTGCGTTCCTTGGCGAGTTCGGATCCGGTGCGGTTGAGCGGCCGAATGGTGCGATACACCGAAGCCGCCTGGGCCACCGCCGAGCGGGCGGTGGTAACGGGCTGCCGAACACCGTCGTACACCAGTCGCGGCGCCAACTTCGCCGCGCCCACCAACGCACTTCCAAACAGGGAAGCGTTGTAGCGCACGGCATCCCGGTAGCTGCTTAGAGGGGAAGACTTGGATGCCTCCGGAATGGGCGGCAACGCCTCGACTTGGAAGTGTTCGGCGGACAGGTCGAACAAGGTCATCGCGATCTGAACACCGCCCACCCCATCGGTGAGCGCGTGGTGGAATTTGCAGATGACGGCCGCGCCACCATCCTGCAGTCCCTCGACCAGGGTGGTCTCCCACAGGGCGCGGGCCCGGTCGAAATCCTGCATCTGGGCCAGCCGTGCCATCTCCAGGACGTCATCGATTGTGCCGGAGCCGGCTATCGCGGTGCGGCGCATGTGGTAATCCAGGTCGAAATCGCGGTCGAACTCCCACCGCGGCGGAGTGGGCGGGGGCGATTGGACCACGCATTGACGGAACATCGGCATTGTGCGGCTCAGTACGTCGAAACGCTCGCGGACCGAATCCCAGTCCGGCGACCGATCCAGCATGATGACGCTGACCACGGTTGACCGCAGCCGCGGATCGCTTTCCATGCTCCAGGTGAAGGCGTCGCTGTTGCGCATGAATTCGGTCGCTGATCCCACGCGATAAACCTACGACCGAGCGCTGTCGATGTCGCTAGCTTCAACTCAGCCGAGGACCTTGGTCCCTGCGATTCGGGTCCTTGGTCGTGGCGGTCAGTCGCCGAGCACTCGCCGGGTGTAGTCGTTGAGGAAGACCCGGTTGGGGTCGAGTCGGTCGCGCACGGCGGTAAAGCGGTCCCACTCCGGGTATCGCGGACGCAGGGTGGCGGCGTTTTGATAGTGTCGCTTTCCCCAATGTGGCCGTCCCGCATAGTCATCCATGATTTCCTCGACGGCGCGGAAATAGCCTTCGAATTCCATGCCGGTGAATTGGTGCACAGCGATGTAGCAGGTGTCGCGGCCGTACGCGGTCGACAGGAACGCGTCGTCGGGAGCGCTGAATCGCACTTCGAGCGGAAACATGATCGGCAGCTTGCGGCGGCGCACCACGTCGATAACCCGCTGAACGGCCTCGCGTGCACGTCCCCGGGGAATCGCGTACTCCATCTCGGTGAACTTCACTTTGCGTGTGCTCGCGTAGACCTTCCAGCCATGGTCCTGCACGCTGGACGGTGACAGCAGACTGGTCAGCAGCCGGTTGAGTTGCGGTGCCGCACTGGGGAAGCGGCGTCCGGCCTGGCAAATGACATTGAGGCCAGCATTCTCGATTTCCTCGCCGAGTCGCTTCTTCCACCGCGGCTGCGGTCTGGGTTCCTCGTGGCTGCGGCGCGTGCTGCGCGCCAGCGCGGTGTCGCCGTAGGGGAACACGAAGAATTCGAAATGGTCGTTGCCGTCGACGTATTCGTCGAGGTGATGCATCGTCGTGTTAAGGGGTATCAGCTCGTCGCGGCGGTGCAGCGTGAACAGTGGCACCACCTTGATGGTGACCTGCGAGATGACCCCCAAAGCACCTAGCGATACCCGCGCCGCCAGATAGTCGTCCTGCGCTGAGCCGTCGGCGATCTCGAGGACGTCGCCGGTGGCAGTAACCAACCGGGCAGCCACGATCTGTGCCGACACATTTTGGAAGCGGGCACCGGTGCCGTGCGTGGCGGTAGCGGTTGCCCCGGTGATCGACTGCTTGTCGATGTCGCCCTGATTCTCTATGCCGACCCCTCGACGGGCCAGCTGCGCCAAGAGCGTATGGAGCTTAGCGCCACCTTCGACGGTGGCGAGCCCGTTGGCCGAGTCGACGTCGAGGATCCGCTGCAGACCCGTCATGTCGACCATAACGCCGTCGGTGCAGGCGCAGTCGGTGAACGAGTGGCCGGTACCGACGGCACGTACTCGCTGACCATTTCGGGCTGCCCTGGCTACGGCATCGACCAGTTCGGCCTCCGAGGCGGGACGCTCGATCGCCGACGGTGCGCACACCTGGTCGCCGGCCCAGTTGACCCATTTATCCGTCATTGCACCAACTCTCGCATCAACCGCGTCACAGGAACGTTTGCCCTTCACCGCGGTAGGTCGGCACCGTGTCGACGATCTGCGCACCCCGAACTAAATGCAATCGGGCGAACCGCTCGCACAACTCCCCCGCCTTGGTATGGCGGAAGTACACGCGGTCGCCCACCTTGAGTTGGCGCGCGGCCGCGCCGGTCAGCGGTGTCTGGACTTCACCGGCGCCTTCCATCGGGTTGAGCTTGAGCCCGGCCGGAAGGTAGGGCGTGGGCATGCGGTCCCTGGCGCCGACACCGCTGGCCAGGTAGCCGCCGCCAAGGGCGGTGACCGTGTTCTGGTCGGGCCGGCGGCAGATCGGCAGCGCGAACATGGCTGCGGGCTGCAACGTGAACGTGGAATAGGAGTCAAACAGCGTCGGCGCAAAAAACCCGGAGCCGGCGGTCGCCTCGGTCATCGCCGGCTCCTGGGCGACCAGTTGCAGGTCTCCAGTGCCGCCGGCGTTGACGACCTCGAGGTCGGCGACCTCTCGTACAAGTTCGACCGCGCGAGCGCGGCGGTCTCGCAGTTCCGCCATCGATCGGCGCTGCAGCCACCCAACAATCGCGTTCTGTGCGAGCTTGCCGGCGACCTGGTCTCCGAGTCCGGCGACGTGGCCCTCGTAGCACATCAGCGCGACAAGTTTCAGCCCCGGTCGTCGACCGATCGCCTCAGCTAGGGCGCGGGCCTGCTCGGGGCTGTGCACCGGCGAACGTTTGGGACCGATCCGCAGCCGCCCGCCGGCAAGCCAGTAACCGGCGTCGAAGTCCAGACCCAATCGAAAGGGCCGATCTGTCGCGCTTTGGATCAAGTCCAGGTGCTCAATGCTGTCGACCATCAGGATCGGCGCGCCATCGGGATCGGCTGCGGTGAGTTCGCCGAGTCGGCGCAGGCCGGCGCGATCGGTGCTCGGGTAAGCCAGCAGCAGGTTGTCGAACCCATGCCCGGCCAGCCACAGGGTCTCCTCCAGGGTAAACGTCATCAACCCGTCGAACCGTTGCTCCGAGTCCAGGATTTCACGGTGTAAATGCCTACACCGCAATGACTTCGAGGCAACTCGGATGGGCTTGTCGCCGGCTCTGGACAGCATCTGGCCAGCGTTGTGCCACATCGCGTCGAGGTCTACGAAGGCGAACGGCGCATCGAGCTCGGCGAATGCCTGCTCGTAGCGCTGCAGCCGGCCCTGCAGATCCAGCGGAACGGGCGAGTCACGGTCCATTCGCGCCGTCCTGACCCAACAGCAATCCCCGGCGACCGCCTGCACCGCCCGGCGCCCCGCCGGTGCCTGCCCCACCGTTTCCGCCATTGCCGATCAACCAGGCGTTGCCACCGGCGCCGCCCGCACCCGTACCGCCTGGGGCGCCGTTGCCGCCCGCCCCGCCGTTTCCGAGCAGCAAGCCACCGAGGCCGCCGGAACCGCCTGTGCCAATACCTCCGGCACCCGCGGTCCCGCCGGCGCCGCCGGTCCCGAACAGCAACGCGGCATTGCCGCCGGAACCGCCGTTGGCGATGCTGCCGGTGCCGGCACCGCCGTTGCCCCCGATGCCGCCGTTGCCGACGATCCAGCCGCCATTGCCGCCACTTCCTCCGGAGGCGTAGAGCACCCCGCCGGGGCTGGTCGCTCCGCCGTTTCCGCCATTGCCCCCGACGCCGAGCAGTAGCCCGGCCCGACCTCCGTTGCCGCCGATACCGCCGACCGGTTGCGTGGTGGCCGGGGTCCCAGCGGTCAACCCAGCAAGGCCGATGCCCCCGCCATTGCCACCCTGGCCGCCGACGCCGAGCAGCCAGGCATTGCCACCGGCGCCACCGAAGCCACCCGAACCGGCGTAGCCCTCAGTGAGTCCGCCGCCACCGCTGCCCCCGAGCGCACCGTTGCCGCCGGTTCCGCCGTTGCCGTAGATCAAACCACCGGCTGCGCCGCTGCCGCCCGTTCCGCCGACACCACCGTTGCCGCCGGTCCCAAGGGCGATCGAAGTGCTGCTGCCGTTCCCACCGGGCCCGCCATCGCCGCCGTGGCCTCCGCTGCCGAACAGGCCGACCGCTCCCCCTGCGCCGCCGGCGCCGCCGTGACCGCCGGGGTTGCCCAGGTTGCCGAGACTGTCCACACCGGCGCCGCCGTGCCCGCCGTCGCCCCCGCCGCCGGGCGCGCCGTACAACAGGCCGCTCTGGCCACCGGTGCCGCCTTGGCCGCCGTAGCCGCCCACGCTGCTGGTCGTTGCGTCGCTGAGGCCGCCGGCGCCGCCCGCGCCGCCCGACCCGCCGCCGCCGAACAGCGCCGCGCCGCTGCCACCCGCGCCGCCGGATCCACCGACTCCGCCGGCCGACGGGATGGTCTGCGTGGGACTCGGCAGCGGGGCCGCCCCGCCGGTGCCGCCCGCACCACCCGCTCCGCCGAAGCCGTAGAGCAATCCGGCGCTGCCGCCATTGCCGCCGCTGCCGCCGCTGGTGCCGACGATGCTGCCGGTCAGCGGGGCGGCTCCGTTTCCGCCGGTGCCGCCGAAACCGCCGTTGCCCCACAGCAGTCCGCCGTTGCCGCCAGCACCGCCGGCGAACCCGTTGCCGCCCGCGGTGCTGCTGTTCCCCGCAGCGCCGCCATTGCCGCCGTTGCCGAATAGACCGGCGTTGCCACCGTTGCCGCCGCCCTGATTGGTGGCGCCGGACCCGCCGTTGCCACCGTTGCCCCACAGGATCCCGCCGGCTCCGCCGCTGGCTCCGGTACCCGGGGCGCCGTCGGCGCCGTTACCGATCAGGGGCCGCCCGAACAACGTCTGCGTCGGCATGTTGATCAGATTGAGCAGGTCTTCACCGATGGATTGTGCGGCCAGCGGCACCGCATTGGCGGACTCGGCAAATGAGTAGGCGCCCGCGCCCGCGCTCAATGCCTGGACGAATTGCTGATGAAAGGCCGCCGCCTGGGCGCTCAGCGATTGGTATGTCTGCGCGTGCGCACCGAATAATGCGGCAACCGCAACCGAAACATCGTCAGCTCCCGCGGCGATCAGAGCCGTTGTCGGAGCTGCTGCCGCGGCGCTGGCCGCGTTGAGTGACGTGCCCAAATTCGCCAGATCGGACGCGGCCGCCGTCAGGAACTCAGGCGCCGCGACGAGATTCGGCGACCCAAAGAAACTCACCAGATGCCTCCCGCCGTCGAAAACCTCGCAAAGGCTATCGCGACAGCGTCGGCGCACCCCGCATTTCGGTGCGCCGACGTGGCTCAGTATCCGGGGCCGGCACCGATCATCTCAGGCGAACAGTTCACCCGTGCCGGGATCACGCTCCGCGACAATGGGGTAACTCACAGGATTGCCTTGCTGTCCTTCGCGCGGGCGATTTCGTCCCAATCGAGATCGAGTTCGAGCAGCACCTCCTCGGTGTGTTGGCCGTGTTCGGGCGCTCGCGTGGGCCCCGGCGGGGTCTCGTTGAACTGGACGGGGGCGGCTACGATCCGGTATTTCTCACCCTGGTCGTCGACGTTGGTGATGACGTACCCGTTGGGCTCGACCTGCGGGTCGTTGAGCGCCTCTTTCGGCGTGGCCAGCGCACCCCAGACACCCGGCTCGTCCTGGAGCACCTGCCGCCAGTGCGCGAGATCTTGGGCCGCAAATGCATTCGCGAAGATCGCGGTGGCTTCGGCGGCGTTGGCGATGAGGTTGCTGGACGGTACGAACCGCTCGTCGTTGACCAGCTCCGGAAGGCCCATGCGCTGGCAGAAGCCGGCCCAGAATTTGTCCGGCTGCAGGAAGACCAGCTGAATCCATCTGTCGTCCTTGGTCTTATACCGCGCCACCAGCGGGTTGATGGCCAGTCCAGGTGGCGCGCCGGGGATTCCGTCGATGTCGAACAGGTCGGCCACCGAAATGGACGGTGCGATCGCCCACATCGCTTGGGCTAGCAACGAGGAGTCGACGATGCTGGGCTCGCCGGTGCGCTCCCGATGGAACAGCGCGGCGCACACCCCGCCCGCCAGCGTGGCTCCGCCTTGTAGGTCGCCGAACGCCGGACCCTGGACCGCGGGGTTCTCAGTACCGAACGGGGTGAGAGTGTATGCCACCCCGCCGCGCGCAAGGTAAGTGGCAGCGTCGAATCCGCCGCGGTCTCGGTCCGGGCCGCGCACCCCCAGCCCGGTACCGCGGGCGATGATGATGTTCGGATTGAACGAGCGGATGTCCTCGACGGTTAGCCGGGCCCGGTCCAGCGCGCCGGGCAGCCAGTTGGTGAGGAACACGTCGGCGGAGGCCAGTAGGCGACCGAACAACTCACGGCCGGTGTCCGACTTGATGTCGATCGCGACGCTGCGCTTGCCCCGGTTGCTCAGTTCCAGGATGAAGTCGGTGTCGGCGCGTGCGGCCTGGCGGGTGAAACCGCCGACGACCAGCGCCCGGCCGGGGTCACCGGACGCGACGCCCTCCACCTTGATTACGTCAGCGCCCCAGTCCGCCAACGCGACTCCGGCCGAAGGCACATACGTCCAGGACGCCAGTTCCACCACTCGAACACCGCTGAGCACACCCGTCATCGACCGGCCTCTCTGTTAGCTAGGTCATTTCTTGCTATTTTAGATATTCTAGCTAGTGTAAGGAATATCGATAGCCCGGCTGCAGCCACGCGGGTGTTCGCACCGCGGCTGCTCGTGGAAGAGATGGGATGGAGCCGACGATTGACCTGATCCCGGACCCCGTGTCCGTGGATCTCCTCGGGTGCTCTTCCGCACAATTAGATGCATTGGGCCACAGTGTTTCTCGTGCCCAATGCGCTGTCAGTTCAAGTGAGTAGGGGGCGGGTGATGGGCCGAGTTACCGGCAAGGTCGCGGTGATCAGCGGAGCGGCACGGGGGCAGGGCCGGTCGCATGCGCGGATGCTCGCGGCCGAGGGCGCAGACATCATCGCGCTGGACTTGTGTGCCGACATCGAGACCAACGAGTACCCGTTGGCCCGGCCGGAGGACCTCGAAGAAACCGTACGGCTAGTGGAGAAGGAGGGTCAGCGCATCTTCTCCGCGGTCGTCGATGTTCGTGACCGGGCCGCGTTATCGGCCGCTGTCGACGAAGGCGTGGCGCAACTGGGCCGGCTCGACATCGTCGTCGCCAACGCCGGAATCTGCCCATTGACCGCGGGCCTGCCGCCGCAGGCCTTCGCCGATGCCGTCGACGTCGACTTGGTCGGGGTGCTCAATCTGGTGCACACCAGCCTCAAACATCTGCAGTCTGGGGCATCGGTCATCGTGATCGGGTCCAACGCCGCATTCATGTCGTCGATGAACACCACCGGCATCGACGGTGGACCTGGGGGCGCTGGTTACGCATTCGCGAAAATCGCTGCCTCACACTACGTGAACGACTTCGCGCGGGCGCTGGCGCCGTTCTTCATCAGGATGAACGCGATCCACCCCACCAACGTCAACACCGACATGCTGCACAGCGCGCCGATGTACCGGGCGTTTCGGCCCGACCTGGCGAATCCGACCCGCGAGGATGCCGAACCGATCTTTCCACTGGTGCAGGCGATGCCGGTCCCTTATGTGGAGCCCGAAGACATCAGTGAGGCCGTGGTGTTCCTGGCCTCCGACGCCGCGCGGTACATCACCGGCCAGCAGTTGCGGGTGGATGCCGGCGGCTTCCTCAAAGTCAAGCCCTGGTCGGGGTCATAGCCTTGTCGCGCAACGGAATTAGGTGTATCGGGTGAGTGAGCGTCGCCTCTACGAGCTGATGGTGCTGATGAAGACGGCCGATGATCGGCTGTCCAAAGGCATCGGTACCGGGGAGTTCATGTGCGTCTACTGGCCCTCGCGTGGTCAGGAAGCCGTCGCCGCGGCCATGGCAGAGGCGTTGCGACCCGACGACCAGTTGGTCACGACTTACCGGGGGCTGCACGACCTGATTGGAAAGGGAGTGCCGCTCGAGGAGATCTACGGCGAGATGATGGGCCGTGTCGTTGGCGCAGGACGCGGCAAAGGCGGCACCATGCACATCGCCAACCCCGCTGTCGGCGTGATGTTTTCGACCGGGATCGTCGGGGCCGGCCCGCCGGTTGCGGTGGGTCTGGCGATGGCCGCAAAGCGCAGGGGCTCCGATCGGGTGACCGTGGTCAGCTTCGGCGACGGCGCGACCAACACCGGCTCATTCCACGAGGCGGCCAACATGGCTGCGCTGTGGGATCTGCCGCTGGTCTTCGTGTGCCAGAACAATCTCTACGCCGAGATGACCCCAACGTCGGACACGATGAAGATCAACCAGGTCGCCGACCGCGCGGCCGGCTACGGCATGCCCGGCGTAAGAGTCGACGGCAACGACCCGCGGGCGGTGAAAACCGCGCTGGACACGGCGCTGGAACGGGCTCGGACCGGCGCGGGTCCCACCTTGATCGAATGCGTGACTTTCCGCTTCCGCGGCCACTATTTCGGTGATCGGATGCCCTACATCCCGAAGGATCAGCTTGCCACCGCGATGGCTGCCGACCCGGTGCCGCGGTTCCGTAGCCGGCTGGCCGAGGAGGGGATCTGCAGCGACGAGGAATTAGACCGCATCGACGCTGACGCCGCGGCGGCGGTCGAGGCAGCGCTGCAGGCGGTGCTCAGCGCCGACTCGCCTTCGGCAGCGGAACTTGAGCGCGACGTGTACGCGACGCCGATTAGCTTCCCCCGGTAAGGAGTCCGCGTAATGCAACCAGAGGACGAGCAAGAGATGACCATGCGCGAGGCGCTGAACCTCGCGCTGGACCAGGCGTTGCACGCCGATGATCGAGTGTTCCTCCTCGGCGAGGACATCGCCGACCCCGGCGCCTCTGGCCCCACCGCAGGGTTGTCGACCAAGTACGGCCACGATCGGGTGTTGGACACGCCGATATCGGAGGCCGCGATTGTCGGTGCGGCGGTCGGCGCGGCGATCGACGGGCTGTTGCCGGTTGCCGAAATCATGATTATGGACTTCATCGGCATCGCCGCCGACCAACTGATCAACAGCGCCGCCAAATTGCGATTCATGACCGCCGGGCGCACTACCGCACCGATCACCATCCGTACCCAGGTGTACGCAGGCCTGGCCACCGGCGCGACGCACTCGCAGTCGCTGGAGGCCTGGTTCATGCACATCCCCGGGATGAAAGTGATCGTCCCGTCCACTCCCCGGGACGGCAAGGGGCTGCTGACGTCGGCGATTTTCGACGAGGATCCGTGCCTGTTCGTCGAGACGATCCGGCTACAAAGCCGCAAGGGGCCCGTCCCGATAGCGGAGGGGTTCTCGATCCCGTTGGGCCAGGCCGATATCAAGCGTCCCGGTACCGACGTAACGTTGATCGCCTACGGACGCGCGGTGCACGACGCGCTCGCGGCGGCGGCTACCTTGCAGGAACAAGATGTCAGCGCCGAGGTGGTCGACTTGCGGACGCTGGTACCACTGGATGTGGAGACAATCGTTGAATCCGCCCGCCGTACCCGGCGAGTCGTGATCGTGCACGATGCGGTCCAATTCGCCGGGCCGGGGGCCGAGATCGCGGCGATCCTGCAGGCCGAGCTGTTCGGTGAGCTCGCCGCCCCCATCCAGCGGGTCGGGGCCCGATTCGTGCCCAATCCGGCCGCGGCCGCCCTAGAGGCCCAGGTGTATCCGTCGCCGGCCCGCATCGTGGCTGCGGCGCAGCTCACTTTGGAGAGGGCGAGAGCGCATGGCTGAGTTTGTGATTCGGATTCCCCGGGTGTCGGTGGCCGTGTCGGAGGCCGAACTCACCGACCTCCTGGTCAACGGTGGCGAGTACGTCGAGGAAGGTACGCCGATCTACGTGATCGCCACCGAAAAGGTGGAACAGGAAATCGAAGCTGGAGCGTCGGGCACCGTGCAGTGGACCGGTCAGATCGGAACGACCTATGACATCGGCGCCCAGATCGGCGTCATCACTCCGTAACGAGTCACCCCATCACGAAAGGTATCGAAAAGCCATGGACCTCAAAGAAACCCGCGAACGAATCATCTACGAAAAGGAAGGGCCCATCGCCCGCGTCACCCTGAACTGGCCCGAGAAGGCCAACGCCCAGGACCAGAAGCTCGCGGAGGAGGTCGACGCCGCGTTGCTGGACGCTGACCGCGACTACGACATCAAGGTGCTGATCCTCAAGGCCAACGGCAAGGGCTTCTGCTCGGGGCACGCCATCGGCAATAACGCCGTCGACTACCCGTCGTTCGTCGAGGCTGCCGGGGTGATGGGCACGCCGTGGAAGCCGCAGACCGACCTGTTCGTCAAGCCGATCCTGAATCTCTGGGAGTTCTCCAAGCCGACGATCGCGCAGGTGCACGGCTACTGCGTGGGCGGCGGCACGCATTACGGGCTGACCACCGACATTGTCATCGCCGCAGAGGACGCCTACTTCTCCTACCCGCCGTTGCAGGGCTTCGGCATGCCCTCCGGTGAATGCTCGATCGAACCTTGGGTGTTCATGAACTGGCGTCGTGCCGCCTACTACCTGTATCTCGCCGAGGTCATCGACGCCAAGAAGGCACTAGAGGTCGGGCTAGTCAACGAGGTGGTTCCGCGCGATCAGCTCAACGACCGCGTTGAAGCGATCGCCCGCCACATTGCTCAAGCGCCGATGACGACGCTGCTGGCGACCAAGGCCAACCTCAAGCGGGCCTGGGAGCTGATGGGTATGCGGGTGCACTGGCAGAGCTCCAACGACCTGGTGGCCCTCGCGTCGATCAGCAAGGACGTGCAACAGCTCATCCAGACCGTGTTCAAGGACAAGGTGCTGCCCTCCGAGCAGGCCCGCCGCCAGGCAGCCGCCGCATCGACCGACGGCGCCGCTGCAACGACGTAGTGGTGGGGGTCGCCCGGTGAACATCGCCGACCACGCGCAGCGGAATCCGCTGGCGCCCGCTCTGATCGTCGAGGACGGTACGGTCTCCTTCGGTGACCTCTACGCCCGCAGCCAGAAGGTCGCCGGGGCGCTGCACGATGCCGGGCTGCGCCGCGGTGACGGCGTGGCCCTGGTCCTGCCGAACCGGCCCGAATTCTTCGAGATAACCTGGGGCTGCCAGTTTTCCGGGTTGTACTACACCGCTGTCAATACCCACTTCACGCCCGAGGAAGCGGCGTATGTGATCGACGACTCCGACGCCAAGGCGGTGTTCGTCGACGTTTCCCGCGGCGTGGGACGCGAGCTGGCGGTGCACGTTCGCGATGTCAACAACGCAGTGGCCGTCCACGTGGGAGTGGGCGGCGATGTGCCCGGATGGCAGCCGTACGCGGATGTGCTAGCGGTGGCGGGGCAGGCGCCGCCGATCTCGGACGGGTCGGAGATGCTGTACTCGTCGGGCACCACCGGCCGGCCCAAGGCGGTGCGCCGCCCGCTTCCATTGGACGGCAACGGTTCTTGGGCGCAGGCAGTGTTGGAGATGGCACTGAGGCACAAGTACGCGATGACCGCGTCGAGTGTGTACCTCTCCCCTGCCCCGCTCTACCACGCGGCTGGGGTGAACTACACGATGGCCGTCAACCGAGTGGGCGCGGCGTCGGTCATCATGCCCAAGTTCGATGCCGAAGAAGTGCTCCGCCTGATCGAGGCCCATCGAGTGACGCACGCGCAGTTCGTGCCGACCATGTTCGTGCGGTTGCTCAAGCTGCCCAGGGCCGTCCGCGACAAGTACGACGTGTCGAGCTTGCAGTGTGTGATCCACGCCGCCGCGCCCTGCCCGGTCGAGGTCAAACACCAAATGATGGATTGGTTCGGGCCGATCATCCACGAATACTACGGTGGCACCGAAGGATTCGCCGGCACTACGATCGGCCCCGAAGAGTGGCTGGCCCACCCAGGGTCGGTGGGCATCCCGATGACTCCGGTTCATGTCATCGGCGACGACGGCAACGAACTACCCGTCGGCGAATCCGGGGAGCTGTACTTCGAAGGCGGCCCCGAGTTCCAGTACTTCAAGGATCCCGCCAAGACCGCGTCGGTGTATAACGAGCGTGGTTGGCGGACCTTGGGCGACATCGGTCGCGTCGATGAGGACGGTTACCTCTACCTCACCGACCGCTCCACGTTCATGATCGTCTCCGGCGGGGTCAACATCTACCCGCAGGAGGCGGAGAACCTACTGGTCATGCATCCCAAACTCGTCGACGCCGCAGTATTCGGCGTACCGAATGACGAGTACGGCGAGGAGGTCAAGGCCGTCGTGCAACCGATCGTGGGTGTCACGCCCGGCCCGGAACTGGAAGCGGAGTTGATCGCCTACTGCCGATCGCACCTGGCGACCTACAAGTGCCCGCGCACGATCGAATTCGAGTTGGAGTTGCCCCGCGACCCGAACGGCAAGCTCTACAAAAAGCGGCTCAGAGAACGCTATTGGCAGGGCCGGATGTCCAGGATTCTATGAGCCCAAAACCAACGGAGAAGACATGGACGTGAACTGGACGCCACTGCCGGTGCCGTGGGCGGTGCAGGCCGCCGATCGGATTCCCAAACAGCGGTATTACGATCCGGAGTTCTACGCGCTGGAGAACGAGAAGCTCTGGCCGCGGGTGTGGCAGATGGCCTGCCGGCTCGAAGAGATCCCCAAGACCGGTGATTTCGTGGAGTACGAGATCCTCGACCAGTCGATCATTGTGGTTCGGGTCGACACCGACACCGTGCGGGCATACCACAATGCCTGTCGGCATCGCGGTGTGAAACTGGTGGAGGGCAACGGGTCTCGGCGTACCTTCGTCTGCCCGTTCCACGGCTGGTGCTGGAACATCGACGGCCGCAACACCTTCGTGCTGCGGCCCGAGGCATTCGACGAGCACAACCTGGATCCGAACGACCTTGCGCTGGTGCCGGTGCGATGCGAACTGTGGGGTGGCTGCGTCTGGATCAACCTCGACGACGAAGCCCCTGGACTGCGCGACTGCTTGGAACCGTTTGCCACGATCTATGACGCCTGGAAGGTCGAATCGCTGCGCACCGAGTGGTGGCAGTCGTGTCGGCTGCCAGTGAACTGGAAGCTGGCGACTGCCGCCTTCATGGAGGGCTATCACGTTCCCCAGACCCATCCGCAACTGCTGCCGTCGGCACAGCCCGCCAGCGACAAACCTCCGGGACTCGTCCAGACCAGCCTGTACTTCATGCGTACCCTCGGTACGGGGATGGCCGGCATGACCCATGAGAACGACGTACGCATTGCCGAAGGACTGCAGGACATCGAATTGCCCGCCGATCCCGCCGAGGCAATGGCGGTGTGGAAGCGCACCCTCAATGACGCTGTGGTGCACTGGCATCGGGCCCGCGGCTGCGACATCCCCGATCTCAACGAGCTGCAGCGTCGCGGCATCGTCGATGCGATCGGGTTCGGCTTCCCGCACTACTTCCTCTTGCCTCAGTACAGCAGCGCCTCGTCGTACCGCATCCGGCCACTGGGTCCCGAGGAGACCTTATTCGAGATCTGGTCGCTCACCCGTATCCCGGCCGACCAGGTCACCGGTAAGCCGACACCGCCGGAACCCATGGCGCCAGATGACCCGCGCTGGCCACCGATCCCCGCCCAGGATTTCTCTAATCTGCCCAAGCAGCAAAAGGGCCTGCATTCCAAGGGTTTCGAGTTCATGAGGTTGTCCAGCCAAATTGAAGGTTTGATCTCGAACTTCGAACGCGTCATTGATGGATTCTTGGCCGGATTGCCATATCAGACGCTGGTGCCGGCGATCCAAAAGACCAACACGACCATCGATGTCCCAGTGGTGGACCTCGGCTTCACCTCCGGTGCGGCCACTGCGACAGGAGGGGCACGGTGAGCGCCGTCAACTGGGATCGTTCCGTCGACCTGGTGATCGCGGGCAGTGGCGGCGGGGGCATGGTCGCCGGCCTGGCCGCACTGGACGCCGGGTTGCAACCGCTGATCGTCGAGAAGCAGTCCCTGGTGGGCGGTTCGACGGGATTGTCCGGGGGAATCGTCTGGCTGCCGAACAACCCGCTGATGCGGGCCGACGGAATCGTTGACTCTCACGAGGACGGTCTGGCATACCTGGCCGACGTGGTCGGTGACGTCGGCCAGGCATCCTCACCGGAGCGACGGGAGATGTTCCTCACCGCCGGCTACGAGATGATCAATTTCCTGGTGCGCAAGGGTGTTCGGCTGATCCGCTGCGCCGGATGGAGCGACTACTACCCGAATCACAAGGGCGGCAACGAATCCGGCCGCGCCGTCGAAGGGATTCCGTTCGACGCAGCCGAACTGGGCGGGTGGCGCGACAAAGTGCAGCCGTCGCTGGCCAAGAACTACGGATACGTCGTGCTGACCAATGAGCTGCGTTCGGTGCAGTACTTCAACCGGTCTCCTCGTGCGCTGGCCGTAGCCACCAAGGTTTTCGCGCGTACCAACGCCGCGAAAATCGCACGACGCCAGGTCCTCACCAACGGGGCCTCGTTGATCGGGCAGATGCTCAAGGTGCTGATCGGCCTCAGTGACGGTCAGCCGCCACTGTGGGTCAACGCCGCCATGGAGGACCTCATCATCGAGGACGGGAGGGTGCTCGGCGCGCGCATCAACCACGGTGGCACAGCGATGAATGTCGAGGCGCGCAAGGGAGTTCTGTTGGCGGCCGGAGGTTTCGGGCACAATCCTGATATGCGCCGCCGTTACAGCGGCGATCAGCCCAACGAGGGACAATGGTCGATTGCCAACGCCGGAGACACCGGCGAGGTGCTGCAGGCCGCGATGCGGCTCGGCGCCAAGACCGATCTCCTCGACGAGGCCTGGTGGTTGCCGTCCGTCTTTATCGCCAATGGCGGCGCGGCCGCTGCGTCGCTGGGTTCGGGACGGCAACGGCCTGGCGCCATCTACGTCGACTCGACCGGCCGGAGGTTCTGCAACGAGTCGAATTCGTATGTCGAAGTGGGTAAAGCGATGTACGCCAATAAGGCGGTGCCCTGCTGGATGATCTTCGACCACGGGTACGTGCGCCGCTACGTGGCGGGCACCAACCCGATCAAGCGTCAGCACCTGCCCCCGGAATTGATAGAGAGTGGCGCGGTCAAGCGGGCTGACACCCTCGGTGAACTCGCGCGCCAGATCGAGCTTCCCGCCGAGGAACTCATCCGCACCGTTCAACGGTTTAACGGTTACGCCGCAAAGGGTTTGGACCCGGACTTTGGCCGCGGCCAATCCGCCTACAACGACTGTTTGGGCGATCCGGGCTACCGGCCGAATGCCGCGGTGGGACCACTAGATCGGGCACCGTATTACGCCACCAGGGTGTTGCCGGCCGACGTCGGTACCTGCGGAGGGGTGATCACCAACGAGTACGCCCAGGTTCTCGACGAACAAGACCGGGTCATCGAGGGCCTGTACGCAACCGGCAATACCACCGCCACCGTGATGGGCCGAACCTATCCGGGAGCGGGGGCGAGCATCGCCAGCTCGATGGTTTTCGGTTATGTCGCGGCACGACATGCCGCCGGCCGCAAAATCGCCGGGGAAAAGAGCCGTTGACGCGGCTACTCGTCGCGGTCTACGAAGTCGCGTGGCTTCATCCCCGACTGCATAAGTTCGGCGCGGCGGGCCTGCACGTCGGTCGCCGCGCCGACCATGTTGGTCAGGATGTGGCTGACCTGCAGGTGCACCCGCATACCCATCAATTCCCAGGCCCGCTTCACGTTGCTCTTCACTGCCATCAGCGTGGTCAGCGGAATCTGCGCGATCTTGCGCGCCATCTCCTCCACCGTGTCCTCGAGGTCCTCTCGCGCTACCACCCGGTTGAGCAGTCCCCAGTCCAGGGCCTGCTGAGCCGACAGTGTGGGCGCCAGCAGCAGCCAGTCCATGGTGCGGTGCCAATTCATCATTAACCACGGTTCGATCATGGTGTGACCGCCGGGCTCGCCGAGGCTTTGGGCAAGCGGCATCTGAAAATACGCGTCCTCGGAGGCGACGCAGAAGTCGGTCAGCAGGCCGAGGTAGATTCCGCCGCCCATGCAGTAGCCGTGGATCTGGGAGATGGTGGGCTTCGGGAACTCCCACAGGTACAGCGTCGGCCACAGGAACAGGTCCGCGGTGCCCTTGTAGAGATCCTCGAAGGTGTTGCCGAAGTCGGGATAAGGGTTTTCGTCCGGGCCCCAGCGGGCGACATGTCCACCGCAGAAGCCGTTGCCGTTGGCTTTGAGGATGACGACTTTGATCTCCTTGTCGCGGTCGGCCTCGCGCAGGCACGTGTCGACTTCGGTCACCAGCACCGCGTCCTTGGTGTTGGCCTTGTCGACCCGGTTGAGGATGATCCGCGCGATGGGCGGCTCGCGCTCGTAGATGACGGCTTCGAGGACGCGACGTTCCATTGTGGTGACACTACCGGACTCAGGCGTTGTCTCCCAGGGAGCGACTGATGATTTCTTTCATGATTTCGCTTGTGCCGCCGTAGATCTTGGTCACCCTGGCCCCAGCCGATACGTCTGCGATCGGGCAGTCCACTATGCATCCTTGGCGTGGCCTCGCGCCTGCAGCTGACCATCCGGGAGGCCTGAGCCTTCGCGGCGCGCCAGTAACCATGCCTTTCCGTCGCCCTCACCCGCCGCCAGCAGGTTCAATTCGGCGAATGCGGCGGTCAATTCCCCCGGTTTGGACCGAAATGGACCTGGCGTGGCGCCGACCTCGCTGAGAGTGGCGATGGCCAGCAGCCCGCCCGGTGCCAATCGCTGTATTAGCGCCCGGTCCAGGCGTTGGTTGCGAAATCGGTTGCAAAGGAGCATTTCAACGGGTCCGCCCTCCGGCAGGCCCTGATCGAGGTCGACAACGTCGAATCGGCAGCGATCGCTAACTCCGTTGCGCTGCGCAAGTTCTCGTGCCTGCTCGATAGCTACTGCCGAGATGTCCAATCCCCACGTGTGCAGTCCTTGGCGTGCCAGCCACACCGAGTCGCGTCCCCGGCCACAGGCTAGGTCCAGCGCCTGTCCTGTGCTTGGCAGCACGCTCAGATGGGGCGCAAGGAAAGCGGGGGCCTCGACCGTTTCGCCCGGCACGGTGCCAAGTCGGGCATAGCGCTCGTCCCACCGGTGTCGGTCTTGCTTGGTCACTGGACCAAAGTACTCGTACTAAGGGTGCAGCACCCCGGAATCTGCTGACTCCGAGGGTGTCGGGTCTCCGAAACGGAACCGGATAACGCGCATGGGATCTGCTGTGGCACCGGGGAATCCGCGATACGGAGAACGGCGCCGCAGGTACCACCGCACCAGAGGCGAGGCGAGCCGCAGCGGCAACCGCAGCCACGACGGCAGATCCGACGAGGCCGAACGCTCCGGTCACCAGCACACGATCCAGATGCACGTTCGAGCCCTCCAGCGTCTCATCCATTTTTCTGGACATTTGTCTGCTATCCGTAATGACGCTATCGATACTGGTGCTAGCGGGCAAGGTTCAGCGGGGCCGGCGGCTGTCCTAAGACCACGAATATACGCTGGTCAAGAGCGTTTCTTGGGTGGTTGTGGCTGACCGTAGCTGTTTTCTACACTGGACGGGTGTCTAGAGAAGCGGCTCCGCGGGTTAGCGGTCATGCCAGCACCGCGGCCGGGAGCACCGCGTCGCGCAGGTCAGATCGGCGGCCGGGGCAGACGATCCGCAAAGTCCTTGATGCCGGGCTGGAGGAATTGCGCGAATCGTCCTACGCCAACCTGACGATGCGTGCGGTGGCACAGCGCGCCGGGGTGTCGCCGGCGAGTGCCTATACGTACTTTTCCTCCAAAAGCGCTCTGGTCGCGGCGGTCTACTTGCGATTGCTGCGCGAGCTACCGCTGCACACCGACGTGAACGACACAACCAAGACCCGGGTAAGCGCAACGATGCGGGACATGGCACTGGTGGTTGCCGACGAACCTGAGTTGACCGCCGGATGCGGAGCGGCCTTAATGGCCGACGACCCGGCCGTCGCGCCGCTGCGTCAACAGATCTCCGAGGAGGTGTCTCGGCGGATCGGTGCGGCGCTGGGTCCCGGCTGGCCACGTCCGGTGAAGTCCACGCTGCAGATGACTTTTGCGGGTGCCCTGATGACAGCCCGCTTTCTCACCTATCAGGAGATCGCGGGTCAACTCGATGAGGCCGTCAACCTCATCCTCGGTGCTTCCGTCGCCTGAGGCGTCGCACGAGACAGCTTTCTCGGCAAGCGAAATTCCCTCCCGCTACAAGTCGTCCTCGTGTTTGAGTGGTAGTTCGCCGGTGGTGCATGCAGTTGGTGCGGGGTTGTTGGTAGCCGAGGTGATCAGAACTTCTGTGCTCGCCAATAGCGTTTGGCTAGACCGGCGTTAGGGGTAGCGACTTTCGTGGCTGGAAGACGAACGTCGAACCGCCACTGAACTTGGTGACCGCGACCTCAGAAAATTCCTTTGCCGCAGTGCCGGTTTCGATCACGATCGCGGTCCAGTCCGTTGGCCTGCCGTTGACTTCGACGTTCAGGTTCGGATCAACCGCGGCCACGATCGCCTGTAGCGGTTTGACGGAGTCAGGCGAGACCAGCGCCGGCCACGCGTTGTCTTCGTGGGCCGGTGACGGATGCAGGTGCACCCGGTCGCTTTCGAAATCGGCAGACACATACGCGGCGGGATTGAATAGCGGGTGCAGTTCCAGCACCCGTACCGCACCCTCGACACCGCCGGGCAGGTGCAGTGCCCGGTGGATCCGCTCGGCGGCCAAGCCCGCCAGCCCGATCAGTTGCTTGGTGGCTATCGAGCGGGTTATCTCCACATCGTCTGCGGCATGCTTGCTCACCGCGAGGGCGAACGACAGGAATAGCAGGTGCATCTGCAGGCACACCTCGTCGGCGAGGCGTACCAGGGCTGAATGGGAGAAGGCGCCGAAATCGAAGTCGGAGACCAGCGGGCCAGAGTAGTCCGACTGCCCGGGCTCAGTCCCGTCGATCTCGTCGAGTTCGGTGGTGGCCGCCCGAGTTCGGCCGACGATTTCGAGAGCCGGAATGAAACCCACCTCCGGGTGAGAGTCGTCGATGATCACCGTCCAGGCGCAATGCGGGTTGCGGTCGGCGGGCACCCGAGGCGGCCGATGGATCGGCCGAACCTGGGCCTTGCGATTGGTGGCCAGCGCGGTGGCGTCGAACGTCGGGTCCTCGATGTCATGGCACATGCCGCGCACGTATTCCTCGCCCATCGGTTCCACATCCAGCAGCGCCCCGCAGTGGTCGAGGTGGAACTCGCCGTGCCACCGGTCGTGCACGGTGTAGCGAAAGTCCATGAACTGTGGCGGAGCACCGATGTCGAGCTGCAGTCCCTTGAAGATGGTGATCACGTCGTCGCCCTCGAAGCGCAGCGCCCGCTGCATGCGTTTGGTGTATAACGGGCTGGCGCCCGCCCATTCGTCAATGGCGATCTGCAGCATCGCTTCCCGGCCGAAATGCTGGATGCACCAGGCCATTCCGGAGCGGTCGATCATCTGGCCGATCAGCAGCAACTCCGGTACCAGGATGGCGAGCTGGTCACGGCCGAGGCCGGCGTACCTGCTGGTCATGGAAAAGGGTCCTCCGAGTGGTGACACTGTCGAGGTTGACGGCTCAACGGGCTGCATACGCGGTCAATTATGGACAGGTGTCTGGTTTCGCAATCAACCTTAGTCGACCCTGCTCGCTCGGACAAGGACGCTATACGTCGTGTAAGACAGGTTTCGGTAGCGCGAGACCGCCTCGCTTCAGCAGACATTCCTGGCCTCGGCACCGCTGGTTGGCTAGAGAATCCTGGACAGATGTCCATCACGGCTGGCGGGACGACTCCTGCCAAGGCACTCTCCATTGCCAAGTCGCCATACATAGACCAGAATGTGTATTGTCAGTCTCATCGACTGTGAGGGGGCTCGACGATGACGGACCTACAGGTCAGGCGGGTTCGCTTCGACTTCGCCGGCGACGACATCCCCTTCAATTGGCAGCCCGAACGCCCGGCGTTCGGCATGCAGTGCAACGTGATCTCGTTATTCGCACCGGGATTCGAGAAGTTCATCGTCGACGCGACGCGCGAGGCAATACCGTTGATGCGCAATCCGGCCGACGCCGCCGAGGCCAATGCCTATCTACGTCAGGAAGCGCAGCACTCGGCCGCACACCAGAGCCATGTCCGGGCGCTGAGCCGTCGCTGGCCAGGTCTGCAGGACACCATGGAGCAGGTCACCGCCTCGTTCGACCGACTCACCGCAACCAAGCCGCTGGCATGGCGACTGGCCTACCCGGCCGTGGTCGAGGCGACCTTCACGCCCTACTTCAAGGTCTTCCTCGACCACGAGGACAAGCTGTTCCGGCCCGGTGACGAGCGAGTCGCCTCAATGTTCATCTGGCACTTCTGCGAAGAGATCGAGCACCGCAGTTCAGCCCTGCTGGTCTACGACGCCGTCCACGACAGCTACCCCTACCGCGTCAAGACCATCGGCGGCGTCGTGCGGCACATCAGCGACATCCTTAAGATCATCTCCAGCGGATTCCAACGGCACGTTCCCAAGGAGCAGGGTGGCGAGTTCGGCCGACTCATTCCGAATGGGTTGTCGCTGAGCGCGTTTCGCAGCTCACTCAAAGCCTCCCGGGAACTCCTGCCGCCCGGCCAGGGAACGTATGCGGGGGTGCCGCGACGTGAGGTGCTTGACATGCTGGTCGGCCTGATTCGCTCCCAAGGGCCCAGGCACAACCCTACGACCGAGAAGCTGCCCGAACTCGCTGCCCGCTGGTTTGCGGAGTACGACGAGAATCCGAAGGCGGCCGCCCGCTGGTACACCGTCGGGGCGGGCAGCGCCCGACGGAGTTGATCTGCTCTCCCGCTTCGGCGATCCTCGACGAAACGTCTGAACAGAGGAGGATCGGCCGTGGCTGGTTTCGGACAGATCGCGCTGAACAGTGCGCCCATCCTGGGTGGCGCCATGCTGGCGCTGGCGGCCGGCCAATTCCGCGGCCCGGACTTTCGCGGCTTGATCAAGCAGGACATGGACCTACTTGACCGGCTCCCCCCGGAGTCGACCCGGAGACGAGCCGAACTCCAGCGCACCATCGACGACCGCATCGACGACCTCGTGGAGGCGACTGACCGGGGCCGTCGACTGCGCCAGACCGCGGCGTCGTACCAGGGCAACTGGAGGGACATCGTCCTGCTGATCTGCGTGCTGTTATTCACCGTCATCTGGTGGGACGTCAGCCATAGCCGGAGCAACTGGCTGCCCACCTTCGTCCTGCTGATCGTGTTGTCGGTAGTGACGGCCCTATATGCCCTGCGCGGAGCGTTCCGCGCCGGGCTGGTGTTGCTGCAACGCCGCCAGCGACCACATCGATAACTTATCTAACTTATGTATTTTTACAATAAAGGATTGCCCACCCGTCGGCGCGGTGCCAGGCTGATCGCATGACTGAAGCCGAATCGTTCGTCGACCAGGCCATGATGGGACTGGCCGAACCACAACCGATGTACAAGGCACTACGAGAGTCGGCTCCGGTGTTCCGATCCCCCCAAGCGGTAGTGCTCAGCCGGCTTGCCGACATTGAGATGGCGCTCAAGCGCACTGATCTGTTCTCGTCGAACATGGACGCGGTGGATCTCGGCAATCTGCGGCCGCTGATCCCGCTGCAGATCGACCCGCCCGACCACGCGAAGTACCGCCGCATCCTCGATCCGCTGTTTACCCCACGGGAGATGGCCCGGCGTGAACCGCAGGTGGGCGCACTGGTCAACGAGATGATCGATGTCTTCGCCGAGCGCGGCGAATGCGATTTCCACGCCGAGTTCGCCGTGCCGCTGCCCTGCACCGTATTCCTGCAGCTGCTCGGACTGCCGCTGGCAGATCTCGACAAGTTCCTGGAGTGGAAGGACGGCGTAATTCGCCCGGAGGGTGCCATCGCTTCGGATGATCGGCATGCGGCGTCGGCGCCGGTGGCACTGCAGATCTACGAGTACTTCGACCGCGCGATCGACGACCACATCGCCAACCCCCGCGACGACGTGTTGTCGGCAATGATCGCGACGCACTTCAAGGAGGACGGTGGCGGGACGCTATCGCGCGAAGAGTTACTCGACATTTGCTTCCTATTCCTGATCGCCGGACTGGATACGGTCACCGACTCCCTCGACTGCTTCTTCGTGTATCTGGCACGGCATCCGGAGCACCGTCACCAGCTGGTCGAACAGCCCGATATCCTGCCGCACGCCGTCGAGGAGTTGTTGCGATGGGAGACACCGGTTCCCGGCGTCGTGCGGGTGGCGATGCAAGATGTCGAGGTCGGTGGCTGTCCAGTCAGCAAGGGCGAGCGGGTCAGCCCGTTGCTTGGCGCGGCGAACACCGACCCGGCCGAATTCCCCGACCCCGAACTGGTGGACTTCACTCGCAGTCCGAATCGTCACCGGGCGTTCGGCGGAGGCCCGCACCGCTGCCTCGGATCCCACCTGGCGCGTATGGAGCTTCGGGTGGCACTGCGCGAATTCCACCGGCGTATACCGGATTACGAGATTCCACCTGGCACCGAGCTGAAGTACACCGCAGCGCTGCGCTCGGTGGAAGCCCTACCACTGACGTTCCCGCCGGTCCAACGATGAAGCACGTCACCGTCGATCCCGAGCGGTGCATGGGCCACGGGCGCTGCTACTCACTGGCACCCGAGGTCTACGACTGCGACGACGTCGGGCATTCGGTGGTGCTCGTCGCGGATGTGTCGGGCGAGCTCGAACGGCACGCGCTGACGGGCGCGCAAAACTGCCCCGAGGACGCGATCACGCTGACGTAAGGCTCGGTACGCTGACGCAAACCAAAGAAGGGACGTCCGCACATGGAGCCAAACGCGCTCGATCCAGTAGCCAGCGAACGGTTGTCGCACGCGTCGAAATCGTGGACGTCCGACCTGTCGATCAACGAGTTCGCGCTGTTGCACGGCGCTGGCTTCGAACCGATCGAGTTGGTAATGGGGGTTTCGGTTTACCACGTCGGTTATCAATTCACCGGCATGCGCCAGCAGCAAGAGTTGGGTGTTCTCACCGAGGCAACGTATCGGGCACGCTGGAACGCGATGGCACGCATGCAGGCTGAAGCCGACGCCTTGCACGCCGACGGGATCGTCGGGGTTCGGCTCAGTTGGCGCCACCACGGCGAGGGCGGCGAGCACCTTGAGTTCATGGCGGTGGGGACCGCCGTCCGGTACACCGAGAAGCCAGGCGCCTTCCGCCGTCCCAACGGGCAGGCATTTTCCAGCCACCTATCCGGCCAGGACATGGTGACCCTGCTGCGTTCCGGGCACACCCCGGTGGCGTTCGTGATGGGCAATTGCGTATTTCACATCGCGGTGCAGGGGTTTATGCAGACGCTCAAGCAAATGGGGCGCAACATGGAGATGCCGCAGTGGACTCAGGGCAACTATCAGGCGCGCGAGTTGGCGATGTCGCGAATGCAAACCGAGGCTGAGCGCGACGGCGGAACAGGGGTGGTTGGCGTGCACTTCGCCATTTCCAACTACGCGTGGGGCCACCACACCGTGGAGTTCTACACCGCGGGAACCGCGGTGCGGCGCACCGGAAGTGGCGAGACCATCAAGCCCACCTTCGTACTGCCGATGGACAACTGATGCTGGAATTCAACCCCGAGCGGGTCAGTCGCACCATCGGCGGTGCACTGTCCGGCCCCGGTGGTGTCGCGTTGGTGGTCCAGGTGTTCGCCGGCTTGCCCGGCGTGGTGCACACGCCAGCCAAACGAGGGTTCTTCTCGTCCAATCCGGAGCGGATCCAGATTGGCGATTGGCGATACGAACTGACCCGCGACGGGCGACTGCTGGCCGGGCACGTCGTCAACGGCATCGTCATCGCCGAGGACATCTTGCTTGCCGAGGCCGTCGGACCGCACATCACCCGTGCACTCGGTCAGATCGTGGCCCGCTACGGCGCCACCGTCATCCCCAACATCAACGCGGCCGTCGAGGTGCTCGGTACCAGCACCGGCAATCCGTGGTGAGGGTCGAAAAGGTCACTCTGGGTCTGAGGCGACCGTAACAGCGCTGCGCTCCACGCTGTCACAGCACACCAGCAGCTCCTTGAGCGCATCGGGAAATGCATCAGCCATCCCCCACAACTCGGGCAGCAGATCTGGGCAGGAAATAATGCCGATGCCCAGGGCTCCGTTGAGCGACATGACCGTGATGTTGAGCCCCGCACCGCCGAGCAGCGGACCCAATGGATACATCGACTCGACGCCGCAACCCAGGAAATAGAGGTGGTCCTGCGGGCCCGGCACGTTCGACAGAATCATGTTGTAGACGGGACTGCTGGTCAATGGAATTCGCGGCAAGATGCGCATCGCCGTGCCGAACATCGTTTGCCCACCGAACTCGGTCCAGTCGTGCAACAGCGCGGCCCCCATGGCGGCCGCGTGGTCTTTGGCGGCGGCATTCCCCGCAGCGATGGCACGGATGCGCTCGACGGGATCGTTAATCTGGGTGGCCAGCCGGCAGAACATCCACGTGGTCTGATTTCGCCCGGGCCGGTCGGATTTGCCCCGCACCGAAACCGGCACGGTGGCCACCAGCGGGGTGTCCGGCAGCTCGTCGCGTTCGAGCAGGAAGCGCCGAAGCACTCCGGCGCACAACGCGACCACCACGTCGTTGACCGTCACCCCGAACGCGTTCTTGACCCGCTTGACGTCGCGCATATCGAGCTGGGTGTAGGCGACATTGCGCTGCCGAGTGAGCGGACCGTTGAACGGTGTCTGCGGAGCACGGAAAGGGGCGGCCATCGTGCGGCCCTCTCGTGCGCTTAGTGCCGTCTGAGCCAGAGTCAACGCAGTTGCGGGCACCACGGTCGCCAGGCGCAGCGGCCTTTTCACGACGTTCATCAGCCCACTCACTGCGATCTGCAGCGCGCTTGCCCGCCCCGCACCCGTAACGGGTTCGGGAATTGGTGCGTCCGGCTGCGGGCTGCACAGCTGAGCCAGCAGGTTCGCCCCTGCCACGCCGTCGACCAACGCGTGGTGAACCTTGAGCATCACCGTCAGGCAATGCTCGCGGGCCCCTCCCTCGATCACCCACATTTCCCACAACGGGTGATCACGATCCAACGGCAGTCCGGCAATATGTCCACAGATCTCGGATAACTCGCGGCGGCCGCCGGGCCCGGGCACGGCGAGGCGGTGCAGGTGGCGCCGCAACTTGAAGTCATCATCGTCGACCCAGACCGGATGGTCGGGGTTGAACTGGCTGTCGGCGAGCTTCATCCGGAACTCCGGCATTGCTCGGACGTGTTTGGCAAGCAGGGCACGCAACTTGCCGTAGGCATAGCCCCCCGGCATCGACGAGGTGTCCAACTCCAGGACGCAGCACACATTCAGCGGCTGGGTTGGTGTCTCCATGTAGAGAAAAAAGGCGTCTATTCCGCTTAATCGCTCCATTGACCGGCTACCTGAGTCGTTGGCGTGCATGAATTTTCGAGGTTTTGAATCCCCGGCTCCCCGTCGAGCACAAAAACCCCAATGATCTCCTTACCCCACCACGTATTCCGGTAAACCTTGATCTCATTGGTCCTGCATAGCCGCGCTGGCCGGGACGCGCCCGCACCCGCCGGGGCTCGTCGACGAGGCAGTGCAATGACACCTCGTGGTAGCCACCCAGTGGTAAGACACTGGCATGACAGTTGGCGCTACCGCTATCACGTTCTTCCACCCGCCCGCCGATCCCGGCCAATTCAATCAGTGGGCGGATGCTTACCTGGACTCCGCTCGCGATGCGGCCGGATTCGTCAGCGCCCGCGCCGCGGTGCAGCGCGGGCAGCAGTTGGACTGTGCGTTAGCGATCACGTTCGATAGTGTCAGCACCCTCGATAGCTGGCTGGACGGCTCAGAACGCCGAGCGATGCTCGTCCAGGGCCAACCGCTGGGGTGCTGGCGCTGCGCTTCGGACCTGGTACTTGCCCAGGGCGAGCCGCCGCCAGCTGACCGGGGTGTCTTTCTGCACAGCGTAGCTCCGGGCAAGGAGTCTGAATTCGTTGTGGCCCAACGTAATCTGACGCTGGCCAGCACGACATTTCCAGGGTACGAGGGCACCGCACTATTTCCGCCGGATCGTGACGGGCAGTGGATGTCGGTGCTGCGGTTCCGAACTGCCGGGCAGCTCGGCGGCTGGATTCGCTCGCAGGAGCGTCAGCAGGCCTTGCCGCGCCTGCGCGACGAACTGTCCCGCGACTTCGCCGAGCTGCCCCGCAGCGCTCCATTCGGGTCGACCGTCCGCGTCGCGGACGGCCAAACCAAGATCACCCCGGCATGGAAGTCGGCGATGTTGGTGGTGCTCTGCCTGTACCCCACCGTGATGCTGCTGTCCCGGTGGCTGGCACCCGTGCTGAGCCACCTCGGACTCCAGCAGGCGCCGGCGGTCTTCCTAGGTAACGTCATCAGTGTTGTTCTCTTGCAATGGGTTCTGGTGCCCGCAGCGTCGCGGCCGTTCCGGCGCTGGCTGGACCCGATCGAGGGAGAGAGCAGGCGAATCAGCGCGGCCGGAGCGGCGGTGGTTGCGGTCGGCTACGCGGCCGCCCTGCTGATCTTCACCCTGATCGGGTGATCAGCCGCCGATCATCGCGTGCAACTCGGCGACCGACCAAGGGTCACTGTCGTGGTGGTCGCGATAGCCGAGCAACGTCGGGGTCGGCCGGTCATAACGCCCGACGAAACCTCCTGCCGCAACCAGGATCTGACCGGTGACGTCGCGGGCAACGTCGCTGGCCAGGTAGGCGTAGACCGGTGCGACGAACTCCGCGGGCGCGGCGTCCAGCGACGCACGCATCGTCAGCTCGTCGAGTAATCCACGCCGATGCAGATTCGCGATGTGCTGCTCATACTCCGGCCCGGTGGACAGCCGCGTCCGGGCGCCGGGGCACACCACGTTGGCGCGTACCCCGTCGGCCTTCAACTCCGCGGCGATCGCCATCGTCAGCGCGTTGACGGCGCCTTTGCCGGCCGGGTAGCCGGTGCCACCGTAGTCGCCGAGAAACGCCGACGAACCCGTGTTAATGATCGCGCCGTTGCCCTGCGCCGCCATGAGAGGTGCCGCCAGACGGCAGGTGTGGAACACCGTGCCCAGGTGGGATCCGATCAGTAGGTCGAACTCCTGGGGCGAGATCCGCAGTATCGACGAGCGCGGCGGTTCGGCTATCCCCGCGCAGTTGACCAGTATGTCCAGTCGCCCGAACGTATTCGTGCACTCTTCGATCAGTGCGGCGGCGACGCGCTCGTCGTTAGCCGACCCGGTCACCGCACCGGCCTGACCGCCGGATGTGGTCAGTGCATCCACGGTCTGCTGCACCGCATCCGGGTCGCGGCCGTTGATGACCACCGAAGCGCCCAGACCGCAAAGCAACTCCGCAACCGCCCGTCCGATGCCGCGACTGCCGCCGACAACCACCGCAGCGCGCCCTGCCAGCAACCGGTCACCGCTCATAGTGAACACCTCCGTCGACAGCTGACACGCCACCAAACTGGTTGGGAATCAGGCGGATCAAGCGGTGACAGGCTCGAATTCGGATTCGTCGACCCTGGAGCGACGCGGCCACCACAGCCACCGGTCCAGCACCACCATCATCGCCGGCAGCACGAACGCTCGCATCACCAAGGCGTTCAACAGCAGTCCAACGCCGACGGTGAAACCAATCTGCGCCACGTTCAACACCGTGCTCGCCGAGAGCGCGATTGTTGCGATGCCGACGACGATGCCACCAGCGGTAACCACACCGCCGGTGGCAGCGCAGGCCCGGATGATGCTGGTGCGTAGCCCCGCGGCCACGCCTTCCCTGATCCGCAGAGCGAACAGGAGGTTACCGCCGGACGCCACGCCGATCATCGACATGAACGCGATTGGCGCTACCGACCAATGCACTTCGTGGTGCAACATCCGGTGCCAAAACAACACGCTGGCACCGAGTGAACAGAGGTAGGACGCTGCGATGGTGCCCAGCACAATCAATCCGGCGAACGTGCTTCGCAGCAGCACCGCAGAGATGATCACGATGACTACCAATGTGAGCACAACCATCAAGGACAGGTCACCACTAAGGATGTCTTGCAGGTCGCGAGTGGCCGGCCCCACGCCGGCAAGTTCCACGGTGCTCGCTTTCAGTGCGCCATCTTTGGTGGCATCGGTGACGGCAGCCGAAATGGCGCGAGCGCGTACCGCACCCTCGTTGCCCCATTCGTGGCCGTTTCCGTAGACGTAAAGTCGCGTCGCTTTGCCACTCGGGGAAAAGAATTCCTCGAGTGCCGGGCGCATACTCGGGTCGGTCAGGATCTTTCGGGAGGCATAGAGATCTACGCCGGGGCTGCCCTGCGAGATGGACATGAGGCTGTGCAGATAGGTCGGAAGCTCTTGGGTAGGCACCGGACGAGGACTGCCCAGCACCTGCCGCAGATCCGTACCCGAGGCCCGCACCTGCGCCATCTGTCCGCCCGCGCCGTTTACCACCGTCGCGATGCCAGCCAGTCCGGATGATGTGGCAGCGTCGGCAACCGCCTTGGCGAGCTGGTCCGCGGCGTCAACGATCTTGGCCGAGCCGCCGACGACGGTGCTCGCCCACTGCATCGCCTCCCGGGCGGCCACGCACACCGGAGTCTTGCCGCAGTCCGCTATCGCACCTACAAAGCTGTGCAGCGGATCGAAGATCTCGGAGACATCCGCCGAGCGATCGCGGACCTTGCCTATCGCCTGCTGCGTCATGTGGACCGCCAAGCTGACGCCGCCGATGGCATAGCTACCCGCGGCCGCGCCCGACTGGATCAGGTCGAGACCGTTGTAAACCTCGGTCAGAGCGGCATCGAGGTTGACGAAAGTCGCAGCCCGGGCGGTGAGCCGGTCGGAGAATTCGTCGATTTGGTCGCCGACGTTGCCGGCGGTGGCTGTCAGCGCGGCCTGCTTGGACACCATTCCGCCGGGGTGGCTGGCGGACTGCACCATGCGCACACCCGAGATGCCCATGATCGCGCTGGTGACACGTTCGAGGGCGGTCAACCCCGCGGGGTCGCGGATGTCGTGGTCGGTCTCGATCGTGACGACCGCCGGAAGCAGCTGATTCGGCGGGAAGTGCTGGTCGACGACCGTATACCCGCGACGGGATTCCGAGTTGGCCGAGGTTGTCGCCGTTTCGTCCCATCCGATGGGCACCCCTGGTAGCCAGATCATCAGGATGAGCACCAATACTCCGCTGGACACCAGGATCGGCGCCGGCCAGCGAGCCACATGTGTGCCGATGCGGCGCCACCGGCGCCGCAGGCCCTTTCGCTGCGGAGGCCTGACCAGGCCGGCGCGCGAGGCGAGGGCGATCAGGGCCGGCGTAACCGTCAACACGGACAAACCGGCCGCGAAAACGCCGATCGCGCAGAGAATCCCGGTGGCTGCAAACATGCTGATCCGCGCCAGGCTCAGCCACGCCAATGTCCCCAACGGCGCGACGACGATCAGAGCCGAGCCGATGATCGCGGGAGCCACGCCCCGGTAGGCGTCGGCAAGCGCCTCGGCCGGCTCGAAATGCTGCCGTCGTCTTTCGTGGTAACGCCCGATCAGGAATATCGCAAAGCCGGTTCCAGCGCCTACGGCCACCGCCACACTGACGGCCAAGGAGAACAGCGAAATGCTGATCATTTCGTGGGCGGCCAGCTCTGATACCAGCGGCTTGGCCAGCCCCAACGCCATGATCACCGAAACCAGCGGAATCATCGCGGTGATCGGGGATCGGTACACGATCAGCAGCAGGACTAGCAGTACCGCGAACGTCGTTGCTGTAATGACCTGGGTCTGGCGGTCGATCGCCCCGAACTCGTCCATGACCGTCGCGCCAGCGCCGGTGATGTAGACGTGCAGCCCCTCGGGCGGATGCATTCGTGCCACAACGGCACGCACCGAGTTGATCGAACCGGCGGCTTCGGTCGTGCCAACCATGCCGTTGAGACGCATGCGAGCGATCAACACATGCTTGTCGTCGCTGCTGGCGGCGTCTGCCAAGACTGGTACCCGCAACCAATCCGTCAGCTCGAGAACGTGCGCCGAATCCGCGCGCAGGGCCGTGACCAACTGGTTGTAGAACGCTCGATCGTGCTCATCGATCATCGCATTGCGGGTCAGGACCAGGTAGCCGACGTTGTCGGTGGGTGTTTGGTTGAACGCTGCGGCGGACCGCTGCACCGCAAGCGCGGTGCTGGTACCCGACGGCAGGAACGGCTGGTCCTCGTTGGCGACCACTGATTCGAGGGGTTGGGCCAGGCTGTTACCCGCAACGGCAAGCAGCGCCCAGACTCCGACGATCAGCAGCGCGAAGCGATAGATAAATCGGCTGATCACCGCCTGAACCTCAGCCGTCCCGAGCGTCGGGTAGCCGGCGCCGGCTCATAGAAGTTCAACTGTGAAATCACCTTCTCGTTCGACGCCGAAACAAACCCGGACGAAGTCGGCTAATTCAACCATTGTCGCGATCGGATCGACAGCAATTTCAGCACCTGGCGCCGGGAGCGGTCAGGCCGGTCGCAGCGCGGCAGAATCGCCTACATCTAGGGCGCAGCTGTCGTAACGTTCTGACAGGTGCCCACCGGCACTCTCATGGCATGACATGACACGCGGGCGTCATGGGAGGGGGCTGGACCACTTGCTCAGGCCGGTTATCGTTGTCGCTACCTGTCTTTCGTTGCTGACGGCAGTCGGGTGTGGCGGCTCCAAGAGCCACCAAGCCCAAGGGGCATCGGCCACCAACCGGCCTGCCACGACGGCGCAGGCGCCCGGGTCCGGGGCAGCGAGCTCGGTCGCTGAGGGCGCTACGGGGGCCATCATGACATTCCGCTACGAAGAGGCTGAGTCGCCCGACGCGCAAGCCGGTCGCAAATTGATGGTGGACGCCAAGGTGTTGGAGTCGGTGTCTCAGCACGTCAATGACACCCTGAATCTGCCGCACGACGTGGCGGTGGTCGGCAAGGCGTGTGGTGACAACGACTTCTGGGATCCGAACGCCAACGAGGTGCTGCTGTGCTACGAGGACATCGCGCACAGCGAGCAACGTTTTGCCAATGCCGGCAACCCAGACGCGGTGCAGGCCGCCGTCGACGCGAAGATTTCCGCCTTCTACCACGAACTCGGTCACGCCACCCTGGCCATCTACGACCTGGCCTTCACCGGACGCGAGGAGGACGTGGCCGATCAGCTGTCCGCGTTCGAATTGCTCGCACCGGGGGCAGACAATCAGCCTTACCCCAACGGCGTGCGCATCGCGATGAACACCGCCCAGGACTGGAAGCTGAGCGCCAGGGAAGCCGGCGACGCCAACGAGTTGCCGTTCTGGGACGGACACCCGATGGACATCACCCGGATGTACAACTGGGAGTGCTGGATCTATGGCTCGGATACGACCGCCAATGCGAGCATCGTCACCTCCGGGGATCTGCCGGAGGACCGGGCCGGCAACTGTGAGGACGAATTCAAGAACATGTCCCGGGCGTGGCATCAGCTGCTGGACCCGCACCTGAAGAAGCCCAGCTGACCCCGGGTCGGAGTTCACGCAGTATTCAGGCTGCGGTTGGCGAGCGCTCGTTGACCGCACATGAACACCGGTTTTCCTCGCGGGTATGCGGGTGGTTCAGGTCGCCAACTTCTACGGACCCCGGTCCGGCGGGCTGCGTACCGCGGTCGACCGTCTCGGCGCCGAGTACCGGGCGAGGGGCCACGAGGTCTTCCTGATAGTCCCGGGTGCTCATGCGCATCGGACCCGGCTTCAGACCGGTGTCGTACGAATCACGCTGCCCGCCAGGCTACTGCCGCTCACCGGTGGTTACCGCGCAATCATGCCCGGACCGGTTCGGGCACTGTTGAGTGTGCTGCGCCCGGACGCGCTGGAAGTTTCCGACCGGCTCACGTTGCGCTCGCTCGGCCAATGGGGTCGCGCGCACGGAGCCACCACGGTGATGATCTCGCATGAAAGGTTGGATCGCCTTGCCGGACAGGTGCTTCCGCGCCGAACCGCGCAGCTTGTCGCCGACATCGCTAATCGGCACACCGCGGACGATTACGACGCCGTGGTGTGCACAACGGATTTCGCACGCGAAGAGTTCAACCGCATCGGGGCGGACAATGTTGTCACGGTCCCGCTCGGTGTCGACCTCGGAACGTTCCACCCGCGGCACCGGTGTGCTGCGTTGCGGCGTCGCTTTGCGACACCCCGGCAGCTGCTGCTGGTGCACTGCGGACGATTGTCGGTGGAGAAGCGTGTAGACCGCAGCATCGATGCGCTTGGCGCTCTGCGCGACGGCGGTGTTGATGCCCGATTGGTCGTCGTCGGCGCAGGCCCGTTGCGGGCCAGGCTGCAGCGTCAGGCCACCGGTCTTCCAGTCCACTTCACCGGGTTCGTCGCGGACCGGCGCGCGGTCGCCGCGCTGCTGGCATCCGCCGACGTCACGCTGGCGCCCGGCCCGCATGAGACATTCGGGCTGGCCGCCCTGGAATCACTGGCCTGCGGAACGCCGGCGGTGGTGTCCAGCACGTCAGCACTGTCCGAGATTGTCACCGCGGACAGCGGCGCGGTGGCCGACAACGATCCGGTGGCCATCGCTGCCGCGGTCAGCGAGGTCATCAGTCGACCCGAGCCGCGGCGCCGTGTCTGCGCACGGCGCCGCGCCGAGATGTTCACCTGGCGCCGCGCCGCAGCCGGGATGCTTACCACCCTGGCCGGGCCCCAACCAGCCGAACCACGGCTGATCAGCGGTTTCTAAGCGCCGAATCTAGATCGCGAGGCTGCAGGATTCGACCAGTGCGGGACCGTAAGTGGCTGCGCCGCATTCGCATTCCCAGCGCACGTGCGGACCGCAGGAGCACGCGATGGTAGCGACGGTCATGTGGCCGGGCAACAGCCAGTGGCCACGCGCACAGCGGCGTGGTGGGCGGTCCGCCCACTGTCCCCGCGCAACATGCGATCGTTCGCCGACATCGAGACTCACGCCGACCACGGTCGCATTCGGTCTGTCGACAACTCCAGCGCAGTGCCCGAATTGTGATGATTCGTTGTAGTTCCTTGGCCGTGTCGTTGCACAGTCGGCGTGCGACTTTCCGCCGAGGTCCGGCAGCAACTTGCCGGTCAGCGCCGACATACCCTCGCCCTCTCAGCGATCAAGGCTTATTTCGCCCCGAGCGGCTAAGCCGCCATTCCGGCGGGAAGTTCAGGTCGTTGTCCTTGACCACATTATTGAGGCCCTTCTCGAAGGTGCCCGCGGTCAGGTCGACCTCCTCGGCGTCGTTGGCGATCAGCGGGAGCATGCCCTCGACCATGCCGGTGAGCAGGCTGCCGAAGTATTCGCCCTTGTGCTGCTTGTACAACTCGAGGAATGTCTTCTGTACCGCGACTGTGTCGGTCGGTCGGGAACGTGAACAGGCCTGGGCGTACTTCGCGGTCTCTGCCTCCAATTTGTCGCGGGGCACCACACTGTTGACGAAGCCGCAGTCGTACATCTCTTTCGCGCTGAACGGCCTTCCAGTGAAAAGCATTTCGGAGAACTTGCGCAGTCCCATGGTTTCGGCCCACCACCACAGCCGCGGACCCCAACCCACGTACCGAAAGGCCGGATGGCCGAACAGTGCGTCGTCGGAGGAGATCACCAGGTCGGCATCGCCTGCCTGGTAGAAGTGCCACCCGTAGCAGTAACCCTTGGCCTCGATGATGCTGATCTTGCGGAGTTCCTGCAGCGGGCGGTTTCCCGCTCGGGCCTTGGCGTAGAAGTCGGTGACCGTGGACAAGTAGCGATACGAGCCACCCGGCGGATACTTGACGTTGTCGTCGTTGATCGCAAGCTCGTGCAGTAGCGGCATGCCGGGGTTCTCCAGCATGTCGCGTTGCTCGGGCAGGTCGCCGCCGCTGCCGAAATCCTCACCCTCGCCGCGGATCACGACAACCTTGATCTCGTCGTCTACGTTGCACTTGTGGATCAGATCGGCATAGTTCTGCCGCATCCCCAGTGTGGTGGAGTTCTGCGCGTCGGGACGGTCGAACGTGATGTAGGCGATCCGATTCTTGACGTCCTTTTCGAACTTAATGTATTGCTCTGCTTCCTTTTTCATTTCTTCGTAGTCGTAGTCGGGCATGTGACTCTCTCCTCTAGTTGAGCAAGCTGCCCGCATCGACGGGAAGCGAAACGCCGGTGACATAACGAGATTCGTCAGAGGCGAGGAACAGGACCGCATTGCTGATGTCGGCAGCGTCCACCCATGGTAAGGGCAACGTATGCATCAGTTGCGAAGCCGGAGCGAGATCGCCCGGTGCCGACGGCTGGTGGGTCAGGTACATCTCGCTTATATACCTCGCGATGCGCAGGGAACGGTCGTGGCTGGAATCGAGGTGGCAGACACCAATATTCTCTATACTCGTAGAGAACCATACGGCCGGTGTCTTGACAAGGCTCAGCCGCGCTTTTTCACCTTGTTACGGCCGGCCGGGCGCGCTGGATCAACACCGGTGAGCCGGCCTTTCTCGGGACTTCTAAGCATGCCACGGGCGATCGCAGCCAAGATTCCGTCGAGTTGCGCTGCGCTGTCGATGATTCGGTCGCCGTGGGCAAACCGCAACAGCAGGCCGTTGATGAATGTCAGCGTCACATTACTCAGGTCCTCGACAACAGCCGGCTCCAACTCGGCGCCACGCGGCAGTAGTTGCACCAGGATCTCGCGATGCAGCTTGGTGAAAGCGTCGGTGCTATGCGCGAGGGCTGCCGCCAACTGAGGATCGCGGGCAGCCTGCATCGTCAGCTCGTATCTTGCCCGGGTCCGGGTCAATTCGGGTTCGCGACCGCTTTGGATCACCACTTGCGACAGTCGTGACGGTGAGTCCCCCACACCGCTCCCGGCCGAATCGTCGGCGACCGACTGCAATCTCGCTAAGTCCAACTCGGCCAGCCGCTCCGCCGCGGCAAGCAGCAGCGCCGAACGAGTGCGGAAGTAAAAGGATGTCGTGCCGTCCGGGACGCCGGCCTTGCGGTCGACCTTCAGGTGACTCACGCCCTTGGCCCCGTCGTCCGCTAGCAACTGGATCGCCGCATCGCAGAGATCACGACGGCGTTCGGTGGAGTTGGGTTTCCGGCGCTTATCCATCACTGAGTCCATAGGGGTTCGGGGGCAGAGGCTACTCTATATTCGTAGTGCCGGCAAACAAGAACTTCACTCCGCACGACACGCCGACCGCTACAACATATTCGATCGCTGCCGTCCTCTACCTTTAGCTGACCAGACGGCGAGAGGACACCCCGTTGCGAGAAAGCGAGATCGGCGGAATCTCGCGTCGCGAATTCCTGGGCCGGGCAGCTGCGGCCGGCGGTGCAGGTGCGCTGCTCGCGCTGGCCGGTCCGGTGATCGAAACGGCCTATGGAGCGGGACCTTGCTCGGGCCACCTGGCCGACATCGAGCACATCGTGTTGTTCATGCAGGAGAACCGATCCTTCGATCACTACTTCGGCACTCTCTCGGGGGTTGACGGGTTCAACACCCCGTCGCCGCTGTTTCAGCAAAAGGGCTGGAACCCCATGACGCAGGCCTTCGACCCGGCTGGCGTCACGATTCCGTACCGCTTCGATACCACCCGAGGCCCGTTGCTCGATGGTGCCTGTGTCAACGACCCCGATCACACATGGAAGGGTGTGCACGACACCTGGAACGGCGGCGCCAACGATAACTGGCTGCCGGCCCAGGCGGCTACCCGCTCCGCGGCTCATACACCCACAACGATGGGTTATCACACCCGTAGGGATATCCCGATCCACTACCTGCTGGCTGACGCCTTCACCGTGTGCGATCGGTATTTCTGCTCAGTGTTGGGTCCGACCCTGCCCAATCGGCTCTACTGGATGGGCGCCCACCTCGACCCCGACGGCCAGCAGGGTGGCCCCGAACTGGAAAGCCCGCTGGTCTACCCCACGCAGAAGTTCAGCTGGCGCATCATGCCGCAGAACCTCAGCGACGCCGGTGTGAGCTGGAAGGTATACCGCAACAAGACCTTCGGTCCCTATATCTCAGGTCTCGCCAATTACGGCAGCATCATGGAGTTCTTCAAGCAGGGAGCGGACCCCAGGTCGGACTTCGCCCGCTTCGGGCTCGCACCCACCTATCCTGCGAATTTTCTGGCCGACGTCCTGGCCAACCGGTTACCGCAGGTTTCCTGGGTGGTCGGCAACATCCTGGAAACCGAGCATCCCGCATTCCCCGCAGCCGCAGGTGCCTTCGGGATCGTGAATCTACTGCGTATTCTGTTGTCCAATCCCGCGGTTTGGGAAAAGACCGCGCTCATAGTGAGTTACGACGAACACGGTGGCTTCTTCGATCACGTCATTCCGCCAACCCCGCCACCCGGAACGGCCGGGGAATACATCACGGTGCCCGACATCGACGCGGTGCCGGGTTCGGGCGGGATCCGTGGTCCGATAGGGCTGGGCTACCGCGTTCCTTGTTTTGTCATCTCGCCTTACAGTCGTGGGCCGCTCGTGGCGCACGAGACGTTTGACCACACGTCCCAATTGCGATTACTCGAAACGCGGTTTGGTGTCACGGTTCCCAACCTCACCGCTTGGCGAAGAAGTATGACCGCAGACATGACTTCGGCGTTCAACTTCGCCGTGCCGCCAAATTCGTCTCGACCCAACCTCGGCTTCCCGGGACTCCACACTCTGTCGAAGGTGCCCCAATGCGTGCCGAATGTGGCGCTGGGATGGGTGCAAGCCGGTATTCCCTATCGCGTGCCTTACCCTCAGGCAATGCCGTCGCAGGAAAACTCGCCGCCGCGCGGTATCCCCAGCGGTCGCTGCTGAAATCGCTGGCTTTCCAGATGGATTCGAGAACATGTCCGGTGATCACATGGATCGACTAGCCGTGGGTTTTCTCAGTGTGTTCGGGCTCCCGCCCGTAGAATTCGTGGACCTTGCCGCGGATCTGGGTTGCCGTCACATCTCGCTGTTCCTACGTGGACTTCCGTTGGCATCGTTGGGTTATCCACGCTTTTCGCTTGCACACGACGCCGCGCTGCGCAGGAACCTGCGCGCCGCGTTGCAGCATCGGGGTGTGACGATCACGCTGGGCGATGGCTTTCTGGTGCTGCCGGACAGCGACGTAGCATCGTTGGCAATCGATCTTGATGTGCTGGCCGAGCTTGGGGCGCCATGTATCAACGTCGTCAGCCTGGACCCCGATCGCGCCCGGACCTTCGACCAATTCGCCGAGCTGGCCGGGTTCGCCGCGCAACGCAGCCTCCGAACACTCGTTGAACCGGTGCCGAGCTTGACCATCGGAGATCTTCCGACCGCCGTCGCAGCCGTACGTCACGTGGGACGCTCCGACTTCCAGCTCCTCATCGACGCTATGCACCTCATCCGATCCGGTTCCACCCCGGGCGATCTGGCGGCAGTCGACCCCGACTATGTCGGCTATGCACAGATCAACGACACGACGCTGCAGCCACGATTACCAAATTACATGGAGGAGGCCATGTTCGAACGGATGGTGCCTGGTGACGGTGAGCTCCCGTTGCCTCAGATCCTTGCTGCGCTGCCTCCGGGGCTCGTGGTTGAAGTCGAGGTACCACAACGGTCCCTGGCGCTGGCCGGCATCAGCCCGTTTGATCGCTTGGCGCCGTGTATCGAGGCGACGCGCCGCCTGCTGTCGCAAAGTAAGACCGGATAGCCGTCGGCGGGCAGCGGTTTCAGTTGCGTCGGGCGAAGGCGGGAGCATGCTCGGGCAGCACACCTACCCCAATGAAATATGCGGGCACCACTGACAGCCACGGCAACCGTTCGAGCATTCGGAACAGGGCGGCCGGTGGGGCCGGGTCCGCACCACGCAGCAGCGGGCCCAACAACCCGCGGTGCAGTATCCGCTGCACCAATTGTGTTATCGCGGTAGGAAAGACACGCCGACGCCGCACCGCCGCCAGGTCGCGGGAGCAGACCCGACTGGTAAGTAGCGGCTCGGCGAGGATGGCTGCCGCGGCCACGGCATCCTGCACCGCCAGATTGATCCCTACTCCCCCCAGCGGGGACATCGCGTGCGCAGCATCGCCGATGCAAAGCAGACCGTCACAGTGCCAGCGGCGCAAGCGATTCACCTGGACGTCAAGATGTTTGACGTCGTCCATCGACACCAACGCATCCATCGAGTCCGCGGCTTCGGGCACCAGCGCGGCGACATCGCGGCGGAACGTCTCGATCCCCTGCGAACGCAACTGCGAGTCGGTGCCCTTCAACCCGATATACGCGATCTGGTAGTAGCCCTCGCGGGGGATGACTCCGAGCGCCTTGCCCGGACCGGTGCGGGGCAGAAAGGAGAACTCCGCGTCGTCGTGGCGCGGCAGCTTAAACCACCAGACGTCGAACTTCACCGGGTAGTTACGGGCCCGCAGCCCAGAATCCCGCCGGGCGACCGACCAGCGTCCGTCGCACGCGACCGTGAGGTCGGCCCGCAGTTCACCCGACCTGCCGGGCCCACGATAGCGAACTCCGGAGACCCGTTTGCCTTCTCGAATCAGCCCGGTGACTTCGGTATTCATCCGCAAGGTGAAGGTGGGCTCGGCCAGCGCGGCCTCGGCGAGCAGATTCAGCAGGTCCCACTGGGGCACCATCGCGATGAACGGATGCGGTTGACGAAGTCGTTCAAAGTCGATGTAGGTCACTGGTCGACCACCCGATTCGAACGCTGCGCTGCGAACCTCTGTGAAGGGCAATGTCGAGAATCGCTCCCACAGTCCGAGTTCGTCGAGCAGTCGCATCGTCGAGCAATGCACGGTGTCGCCACGGAAGTCGCGAAGAAAGTCGCCGTGCTTCTCCAGCAGCGTGACTGCAACGCCGGCACGGGCTAACAACAGCCCCAGGACCAGACCTGCCGGACCGCCCCCGATGATCACGCACGGCGTCTTCTCGACCATTGGCGCAAGCATAGAGGCGCGGACGCGATCGTCGGCAACCCCGCGGTCCGCACGCATACCGGTTGGCATAACCTTGCAAGTGCAATGTTTTGTTCTCAAGCCATCACCCCACGACCGCATCCGGTATCCACATGATGCCTTCGCGGCGGGCGGCCCCAACCCGCCCCGCACACGGCAACCAGGCCCGAGCCGAACGCACTCGCGTCGCCGTGATCGACGCAACGGTCCAAATCGTGCTGAGCGAGGGCCTGGCCGCCGCCAGCGGCAGGCACATCGCCGACACCGCAGAGGTGACCTGGGGCGTGATCCAATATCACTTCGGAGACCGCGACGGGCTGCTGATGGCCGTGGTCGATCAAGCATTCACCGGGCTGCTGGACACCTTACGGACGCTTCCGCCGGTCAACCGCGACGCTCCTACCCGGGAACGCGTAGGGGCCGTTGTGGATGCGGCATGGCGTGAGATGTCGAGCCCCACGGCACGCGCGGCGACCGAGATCCTGATCGGCACGCGGGTAAGCCGGGGTGCCCAATCGAACGGCCACATCAGGCGACTTGCCAACGCGTTCAAGAACCTTGGCGCCACGCTCGACCGCGACTTGGACCCTACCCGCAGCGCAGCCATCGGTGAGCATCTGTTGACTGCACTGCGCGGCATGGTCGCCAACCAACTCGTGACGGACCGGCCGGCCGACACCAGCCACGAGCGGCGTGTCCTCGTCGACATCCTGAGCAGCTATCTCGATCATCACCACCAAGACACGCGACGAACGGAATCGCATCCATGACCGAGACGATCCAAGCGCTGCTGCAACGACGGGTCTCCGATCCGGCGATCGCTGTGAAGTATGGTGACGCGCAATGGACTTGGGCGCAGTATCTTGCTGAGTCCGCGGCCCAGGCCGCAGCTCTGCTGGCTGCCGCCGACCCCCAACGGCCGATGCACGTCGGCACACTGTTGGGCAATACTCCCGACATGCTGACCCAGATGGCCGCGGCCGGGTTGGGCGGGTACGTGCTTTGCGGGCTGAACACCACCCGGCGGGGCGAGGCCCTGGCCGCCGACGTTCGGCGCTCCGACTGTCAGATCGTTGTAACCGACGCCGAGCACCGGGGGCTGCTCGACGGCCTGGATCTGGCCGGCGCGCTGGTCCTGGATACCTCGACTGCGCAATGGAAAGGATTGACCGCCGCAGCCGGGACCCTGGTCCCGCATCGTCAGGTCGAGATGACGGACCCGTTCATGATGATCTTCACCTCCGGAACCAGTGGGAATCCGAAGGCCGTGCGGGTGTCGCATCTGATGCCGGCATTCGCCGGGATCAACCTGGCCGAGCGTTTCGCGCTGACTCAGCAGGACACGTGCTACGTCTCGATGCCGCTATTCCATTCCAACGCGGTGGTTGCCGGCTGGGCGCCAGCGGTGGTCTCTGGTGCGGCCATCGTGCCGGCAAGGTTCTCGGCGACCAACTTCCTGCGCGATGTACGCCGCTACAACGTCACCTACATGAATTACGTCGGTAAGCCACTTGCCTACATTCTGGCCACTGCCGAACGTGACGACGATGCCGAGAATCCGCTGCGGGTGGCGTTCGGCAACGAAGCGAACGAAAAGGACATCGAACAATTCGCGCGTCGCTTCGGCACCCGGGTCGAGGACGGCTTCGGCTCCACCGAGAATGCCGTCATCGTGGTGCGCGAAGCCGGTACCCCGCCGGGTTCGATCGGCAAGGGGATGGGCGCCGCGGCGGTCTACAACAGCGACACCGTCACCCAGTGCCCGGTCGCTCGGTTCGACGAAAACGGTGTCCTGACCAACGCCGACGAGGCCATCGGTGAGTTGGTCAACCCGACCGGCTCAGGGCTGTTCAGCGGGTACTACAACGACCCCGAGGCCAACGCCGAACGGATGCGCCACGGCATGTATTGGTCCGGCGATCTCGCCTACCAGGACGCCGAGGGCTGGATTTATCTAGCCGGCCGCACCGCGGACTGGATGCGGGTGGACGGCGAGAACCTCGCAGCCGCACCGATCGAACGGATTCTGTTGCGGCACGACTCCATAAGCCGGGTAGCGGTGTATGCCGTTGCGGACGAGCGGGTGGGCGACCAGGTGATGGCGGCGGTGGTGCCCCACCGAGGCGGCGCCCTAGACCCCGAATCTTTCGAAGCGTTCCTCGACGACCAACCCGACCTGTCCCCCAAGGCGCGCCCGCGATACGTGCGCATCGCTTCCGAGCTGCCCAGCACCGCCACCCACAAGGTGCTCAAACGTCAGCTGATCGCCGAGGGAACTGCGGTAGGTGAGGGCGAGACGCTGTGGGCGCGCGACGAACGCGGCACTGCCTACCGGATACAGCCGCGCACTGGTAGTTGACCGGGCGATAGCGGACGATGAGCCCATGACCGACTCCGGCGCAACCCGCGTGGCCGTCTATTTCGACTTCGACAACATCGTCATCTCGCGGTACGACCAGATCCACGGCCGCAATACGTTCCACCGGGACAAGGCCAAGGGGCTGGATAAGGACAGGCTGCGCACGGCCAAGGTCGACCTCGGCGCCATTGTCGACTTTGCAGCGTCGTTTGGCACGCTGGTGCTCACGCGCGCGTACGCCGACTGGTCGGCTGAGGTGAATGCTAATTATCACGGTCAGCTGGTCGGGCGGGCGGTCGACCTGGTGCAGTTGTTCCCGGCAGCCTCCTACGGGAAGAACGGTGCCGACATCCGGTTGGCCGTCGACGCCGTCGAGGACATGTTTCGGCTGCCTGATCTCACCCACGTGGTGATCGTCGGCGGCGATTCGGACTACATCGCGCTGGCGCAACGTTGTAAACGCCTGGGCCGCTATGTGGTTGGGATCGGGGTGGCCGGCGCCAGCAGTGGTTCGCTGGCCGCCGCTTGCGACGAGTTCGTCACCTACGACGCGTTGCCCGGAATCTCCACCACGGCGTCTCCGCCCAGAAAGCGTGGTCGGCATGCAAGTCAGGCCGAGGTCGACGACGAGCCGCCGCCACCAGATCCCCAAGCCGCTGCCACCGGGCTGCTCGAACGGGCGCTGCGGATCGGCCTGGAAAAAGATGACGCAGACTGGCTGCACAACTCCGAAGTGAAGGCGCAGATGAAGCGGATGAACCCGTCCTTCAGCGAGAAGTCGTTGGGCTTCAAGTCATTCAGCGACTTCCTGCGCTCCCGCAATGATCTTGTGGACCTCGACGAGAGCACCACCACGCGTATGGTGCGGCTCAAAACCGATAGTGCCTAGACGGCCTGGTTAAGAATCGAGTTCGCCGGCGATGTCGCGCTCGATACCGGCGCGAGTGATGTCGGGGAGCACGACCAGGCCGTCGAGTTCGGTGCGGGCCAGGCCGTAGGCGTGCTTGCGCTCCTGCGCGGTTGCGGCGGAGTCCGCGGCAATGCGCAGCAGGTTTTGCGCGCGCGCCAACCGTTGCTTCTCTTCGGCGGAAAAGTCGCTGCGTTGCCTGCGCCTCGCCTCGGCCTCCGCGGCGTTGAACGCCGTCACGTAGTCCTCGACCGCGCTGAGATAGGCACTGGCGCCGTCCCGGTCGTCGAACAGGTCCTCGGCCCGCAGTGGCTTGTGCAGATCGGCGCGCAGCTTGGCCTTGTGAAAGCCGGCCGTGAGGGGATCGCGCAGGTCGGTCATCAGCGGGAAATCGAGCAGTCTGGCAACGTCGAGTTCGTACTGCAACCAGCGGGCGTCGGTCTGTTCATGCGCTTCGATAGCGCGTCGGATCGCGCGCCAGCGTGCCGCCTGGTTTCCGGCCGGGGCCTTCGACACTTCGGCCGCCGCAGCATTTTCGGCCTGCTGCTCCGCGCGCCGACCCAACGCCGAAATCGCCTTCAGGCCGGCGACGATCAGGCCGACCAGCGGCAAGAGCAACAGCAGTAGTTCAAGTAAGCGCAACAACACTCCCACTCGGCCAGGATGCCACCGATTCGACGCTGTCCGTGGCTAGTGCTCTGCCCTACCCGACGGCCATACATCGCTAGTGAAATGTATGGTGGATCTGCGCAGTGCCGGGTGTCTTGCGCCGGGGCCGCGTCAGGATCTTCTACCAACGCTGGTTGTCCCATAGGAGGGTCGATGCCGAACCGTCTGACTGACAAAGTCGCACTGATTAGTGGGGGCGCCCGCGGGATGGGCGCGGCCCACGTCCGGAAACTGGTCGCCGAGGGAGCCAGGGTGGTATTCGGTGACATCCTCGACGACGAAGGCAAGGCGCTCGCCGCCGAGGTCGGCGAGGCAGCGCGCTATCTACGCCTCGACGTGACCCTGCCCGAGCAGTGGGACGCCGCCGTCGCAACCGCGCTCCAGGAGTTCGGCCGCCTCGACATTTTGGTGAACAACGCCGGCATCATCAACATCGGTACATTCGAGGACTACGCCCTGTCTGAGTGGCAACGAATCCTGGACATCAACCTGACCGGTGTCTTCCTAGGCATCCGCGCGGTCGTCAAGCCCATGAAGGAAGCGGGCCGCGGGTCCATCATCAACATCTCCTCCATCGAGGGGATCGCCGGTACCATCGCCTGCCACGGTTACACCGCAACCAAGTTCGCCGTCCGCGGCCTGACCAAATCGGCGGCACTGGAGCTGGGTCCCAGCGGTATCCGGGTGAACTCGATTCATCCCGGACTCGTCAAAACTCCGATGACCGAATGGGTCCCGGAGGACATCTTCCAGACCGCCCTCGGCCGGGCCGCCGAACCCGAAGAGGTCTCCAACCTGGTGGTGTACCTGGCCAGTGACGAGTCCAGCTATTCCACCGGCTCGGAATTCGTCGTCGACGGCGGATGCGTGGCGGGTCTCGGCCATAAAGACTTCTCCGCGGTCGATACCGCCGAACAGCCCGAATGGGTGACCTAACCGGGTGCGCGAAGGCCCTGGAAACTGAGGACCGAAGTCACTAGAGCCGACCGGTACCGGCCATGAGCATGGTGATATGACTACCTCCTCTTCAGCTGGGGCCCTGCCCGTGTCCTCCGTCGTCGGCGATCCCGTTGCCCGTGTTGCGCCCGACGCCACCGTTGCGGACGCGGCCGCCGCGATGGCCGCCGTCAATGTCGGCGCGATCCTGGTGGGCGAGGAAACCTGGCCGTCGGCGCTGCTCAGCGAGCGCGATGTGCTTCGGGTCGTCGCAGATGGCAAGAACCCCAACGCTGTCCGCGCCGCTGAGGTAGCCAGCGCGAAACTCGTGTGGTGCGATGCCGACGCCACCGTCGACGAAGTCGCAACCCAGATGATGGAGCACTACATCCGGCACATCCTGGTCGAGCGCGACGGCGAGCTGATGGGGATCGTCTCGGCCCGCGACCTGCTCGGGGTGTATAGCTCCGATGCCGTGCTGGATGCCGATTAGCTCACTCAGAAGGCGTCCGGGTTCTGCTGGATGTCGACAGGCACCGGGTGGTGGTACAACCTCGAAGCGTTCTCCCAGGTGATTTTGCGGACCACGTCGTCGGGCAGACCGCCGATCTCGTCGTCTATCGTCTGCTGGGTGTGCGGCCAAGTCGAGTCGCAGTGTGGGTAGTCCGCTTCCAACATAATGTTGTCCACGCCGATGCGCTCGTACTGCACGAACGATGACTTGTCCTCGACCGCGCAGAACCAAAAATTTCGGGTGAAAACCTGAGCGGGCGTGAGCTTTTCACCCAAGACCCGCCAAGTCCCGTACATTTCGTGATAGCTGAGCATGTGGTCGAGGCGGTCTAGCAAGCCCGCCACCCAACCGATTCCACCCTCGGACAAACAGATTTTGAGTTCGGGGTATCTGCTGGGCAATCCAGAGTACAGCCAATCCACCGCCGCCGAGATCGCGTAGGCGAAAAATAGGACGCCCTGCACATCCGGCGGAGCGTCCGCCGTGGTCGACGGCGATGACCCCGACGATCCGATGTGCAGGTTAACCACCGTGCCCGTCTCAGCGCACGCCGCCATCATCGGGTCCCAGTGCCCCGAGTGGATGCTCGGCAACCCGAGCATGGCCGGGTTCTCGCTGAAAGTCACAGCATGGAAACCCCTTTCGGCATTCTCGCGGATCATCGCAGCACCAAGTTCGGGGTCCAGCAGCCACGGTAGTTGGCAGGGGATGATCCGGTCGGGGTACGGTCCCGCCCACGCCTCCAGATGCCAGTCGTTCCAGGCCCGCACCGACGCCAGCGCCAGTTCGCGGTCTGGTGTCACCTGCTGCAGGCGCTGACCGGCGAACCCGGGCAGAAACGACGGAAAGTTCAACGACGCGTAGATCCCATTGAGGTCCATGTCCTGGATGCGCGCGTGGATATCCCAGGCGCCGCGGCGCATTTGGTCGAAGCGCACGGGCTCGAATCCGTACTCTGCAACCGGGCGTCCCACCACGGCGTTGAAGCCGACGTTGGGCAGTACTTGACCGTCGTAGACCCAAGTCTGGCCCCCGTCGGCGGTATCGACCACCCTGGGTGCGCGGTCAGCGAGCTTGCGTGGCAATCGGCCGGTGAAGGTGTCGGGGGGTTCAACGATGTGATCGTCCACCGAGATCACCGTGTAACGGCGTTGTGCCCGAGGAGGATCCGGTAGAAAGGTGACGGAGCGTTCCGCCCCGGTCTTGGCTGTAGTGAAGCTGAGGTCGGTGGCCAGCTCGTCAATCGATTTCATGTTGCGGTCCCCGTGAGTCTCAGCCAAGGACCGTGGGGTCGGTTTTGATGGTCATCCGCGCCGCACCCGACCAGTAGACGTCGGCGGCACGCTCGATCAGTGAGGACTGCATGCCCACCATGTCCGACCAATTCATCTGCAGCGGGGCTTGGCCGGTCAACAACACGTCATAAGCAAGGCGGCACACTCGCTCGATGGATGCTGCCCGGTAAACGGCTTCAGGCAGGGTGGCCCCGGTGGCGATGACACCGTGGTTGGCCAGGATGGTCAGATTCGCACTGCCGATGTGCGCAGCGAGGTCAGCTGCACGCATCGGACTGTCGACTTCACCGTCGTAGCTGTCGACCAGGCACAGGTCGTCCAGAAACAACGCCCCGGTCTGGTGCACGAGTTCGGGCAGCCTGCCCAGGGCGGCCAGCACGCACACGTAATAAGGGTGATTGTGGATGACGACCCGCGCATCCTCGCGCACCCGGTGCAGTTCGGTGTGAATGTGAATGGCCGGAGTGACATCCCAACGGCCGCGGATCACCCGGGCGTCGGCGTCCACCGCGCAGATGTCCGAGGCGGTGAGTTCGGCCCACCACAGGCCCCACGGATTGACCAGCATGTCCGTCTGCCCCTCGAGCTGCCAGGTGATGTGCCCGGCCATATTCTCGGCGAATCCGATTGAGGCAAGGTGGCGAAACGCCACCGCGAGTGCCTGTTCGTGGGACAGGTCGACGCCGATGGGCGGCACCACCGACGGCGACCACACCTCAAGGCCTCCTCGCCGTGCGTCGGGAGCGTTCATTTGCCTGTCTCCATTCTGGCTCGGATATCCTCGCGGAGTTGACCTTTGGCGACCTTGCCGCCAGATGAGCGGGGCAGTTCGTCCAGCACGATGAGGCGCTCGGGCAGTAGTTCTTTGGAAACTTGCAGCGTTAGTAAGTGTTCGACGAGATCGGCTAGCTCCAGGGAGCAAGAATCGACGAGTTCGGCGTACAGGCACACCTTTTCGCCGAACACCGGATCGGGCATCGCGACCGCCGCAGCCAGTGCGAGCGCGGGGTGCGTCATCGCAACGTCTTCCACCTGAGCGGCGCTGATGTTCTTGCCGCCCCGAAGGATGAAGTCCGACGTGCGACCGGTGACCGTCAGATAACCATCGGCGTCGATGCGGCAGATGTCCCCCATCCGCATCCAACCATCTTCGGTAAAGAGTTTGTCGTGGTCGGTGCCGCCGAGATACCCGAGGCTGGTCGCGGGACCGCGGCACGCCGGCTGGCCGCGGCCGGTGTATGTGACGTCCCGGTCTCCGTCGAAAAGGCGCACTGACATCTCCGGGATAATCCGGCCGCCTGTGCGGAGCCGTTGTTCGAGCGGATCCTGCAACGTGGTTCCGCTGAGCAAACCGGTTTCGTTGGAGCCGTAGAACTGCAGGATCTTCGCGCCGGTGAGTTGCTCGAATTCCACGGCCGGCCGATACGGGAGCGCCTCACCACCGGTGAAAACTACCCGTAATGAACTCAGGTCATGTTCCCGGCTGGCCGGGTCGGCCATGATCATGGTCAATTGTGTGCTCACACAACACAATACGGTTGCCCGGTGGCGAGCGATCGCCTCGCAGGCCGCACCTGGTGTGAACCGCTGCAGCAACACCGCCGTGGCGCCCAGATAGATCGGGGTGGTGTGGCTGGTCCAAATGCCGAATCCGAAGGGCATGGGAATGACAGGCAGGAAGACGTCCTGGGGCGTGAGCAGCCCGTTCGCGACTGCTTTGTGATGGAAGTAATGCCAACGATTCTGGCTGTGCACCACACACTTGGGCAGCCCGGTGGTCCCGGAAGTGGAGTTGATCAGGAACACATCGTCGGGACCCAATTGCGGGTCCATTTCCATCGGATGCGTTGGCGGCTCCGCGTCCAAGCGCAGATCGGGGCGCAGCACCGCAACCGCCATCGGTGAATCAGCGGAAACCCCCGCCGCCACCGCACTGTGCGCTGGATCGCTGACCAGCAATTTCGGCCGGGTCATACCGAGCAGCTGGGCAACCTCACGAGCACCGGCGCGCGCGCCGATACCGACGGCGATGGCACCACAACGCTCGATCGCTACGAACAGCACGTGGACGGCCGCCGAGTCGCCATGCCACACCGCCACCCGATCGCCCCGCGCGACGCCGCATCCGGCTAATTGCCGAGCCAAAGCGGTTGCCGCTGCGTCGAATTCCAGCCAGGTCAGGTCCAGGTCCAGGTGATTCCGATACGCCACCCGATCGGGTGAAAGCGCGGCGTTGCCGCGCACTGCGTCCGACAGCGTCGACTTCGCCCACCATCCGGCCGCGTAGTAGCGGGCCACCTCCTGGGCGGTAAACGCCGGCGAGCAGGTGATGTCCAGAGCGCCGGCGGTCATATAAAGATGATAGGAGTCCTCCTTGTGGCGCAGATCACCCCGCCGCCCCGGCCCTGCCTGGCACAACCTGCGCACCAAGGATTCGCAGAGAATTTCCCAAGGGACCCTCAAGAGCCTGTTGTGGCCGACCCTCAGCGGGAAATCTACGACCACACAGGGAGTCCAGGACAGTCATGGCAATATTGGAGTCGCCGACCTACCAGCATTCGCACGGCCACTGGGACCGGCCCACCCGCCACCCATGGGAGATCGGTCTGCTCGTCCTGGTAATCGTGTCCAGCATCGCGCTCTACCTCATCGCGATCGCGGTGGTATTGTCCGGGACCCTCAGCGCGCTGTGGCTGTCGCTGCTAGCCACGCCCATCCTGCTGTTTTTGGGCCGCGGATTGAACTACGGCCAGCAGCGCGCTAACGGGGTCAAGATGTCGCCCACGCAATTTCCCGAGGGCTACTGGCTGGTTGTCCAGGCGGCCCAGCGGTTCGGGCTGACCGAGGTTCCCGACGCCTACGTCGTGCTGGGGAACGGCCGGATCAATGCCTTCGCCAGTGGTCACGGGTTCCGCCGCTACGTCGTGGTTTACAGCGACCTTTTCGAGATCGGCGGCCAGGCCCGCGATCCCGAAGCACTGGCATTCGTCATCGGTCACGAGGTCGGGCACATCGCGGCCGGGCACGCCTCCTACTGGCGCCAGCTCAGTCAGCTGGCAATGAAGATCCCATTCCTGGGCCAGGCTCTGTCACGGTCGATGGAATACACCGCCGACAATTATGGGTTCGTATTCCATCCAGAAGGCGCCCGCCGTGCCATCGGCGTGCTCAGCGCTGGCAAATACCTGCTGCGCTGGGTGGACTTCGACGGCATGGCCGACCGGGCGGCCTCGGAGATCGGGTTTTTCGTCTGGCTGGCAAACATGTTGGCCTCGCATCCAGTGAACACATGGCGCGCGTCGGCACTGCGCAACCGTGCCGTGGCGGGCGCCCTGTTCTTCCGTCCCAAGCAGCCCGCCCTGGCCCCGCAGTGGCCGGCGCCGACCAACACCCCATGGGTCCGCTGAACGCGGATGGCACCTGCGGCGACCACTCCACATGCGACAATGGTCGCCGTAAGAGCGATAACGATGCAGGAAGCCGGTGCAAAGCCGGCGCGGTCCCGCCACTGTAATCGGGGAGCGACCCTCATCAGACACGGCCAACGGCTGGAAGTCGAGGATAGCGGCGATCCGAGAGCCAGGAGACTCACGTCATCGCGACCTGCCAACCCGGGGCGGTGCACCCCGAGAGAGCTGACACGCCATGACGTCGCGCCCGCCATACAGCAGCCCCATCCCCGACCAGCCTGAACAACGAGCCGCATCAATCCCGACGCGGCGCACCCGGTAGCGGGGCCGGCGATGACCGCCCCGATCTGGATGGCGTCACCTCCGGAGTTGCACTCGGCGTTGCTGAGCACCGGTCCAGGACCCGGCCCATTGCTGGCATCGGCAGAGGCCTGGCAGTCGGTGAGCGTGGCCTACGCCGAGACGGCCAGCGACCTGACCGCGCTGTTGGCGCAGGTAGAGACAGCGGCCTGGCACGGTCCGACCAGTCTGGCCTACGTCGCCGCGCACCTTCCCTACCTGGGCTGGCTAGTCCAGGCCGGTGCGGACAGCGCCGCGATGGCTACCCAACAGCAAACCGTGGCCGCTGCTTACACGACCGCACTGGCCGCGATGCCGACGCTGGCCGAATTGGCGGCCAACCACGCCACCCACGCGGTGCTGCTTGCCACCAACTTCTTCGGCATCAACACCATTGCCATCGCCCTCAACGAGGCCGATTACCTCCGCATGTGGATCCAGGCCGCCACCGTGATGGCCGTCTACCAAGTGATTTCTAACGCGGCCATGCTGGTCGCGCCGGGCACCACCCTTCCGCCGGAGATCACGAAGGCCAATGAGCAGGCAACTGCCATCGCGCAATCGCTGCCGCTGCCTGCCGACCAGCAGAACGATTTCCTGCAATGGCTGCAGAACATCGGGTATCTCGACTTCTACGACAAGTACATCCAGCCGCTCATCAACGCGCTGTCGAACTTGCCGTTCTTCCAGGCGATGTTCTCCGGATTCGACCCCTACCTGGTCATTCTCGGCAACCCGCTGACCTATTTCAGCCCGTTCAACATCGCATTCGCGCTCGGCTACCCGATGGACATCGGGACTTACGTTGCGTTGCTGTCCCAGATGATGTTCTACGTCGGTCTGGACCTGACAGCGGCCTTCGCGTCCGGAAATCCCGCGACGATCGGCTTCACCATCCTGTTCGTCACCGTGGAAATCATCGGGACGGTCGTCACCGACACCATCGCACTGCTCAAGACCCTGCTGGAGCAAACGCTGGTACTGATCACGGTTTTGGTACCGCTGCTGACCACTCCATTGATCCCGTTGGCCGCCGGCGTGGTGTTGGCACCGATCGGGCTCAAGGGACTGGCCGCGCTGGCGGCCCTGCCGCCACCCGCGCTGCCCGGCGCACCCCCACCTCCGCCACCAGTTCTCGCACTCGCCCCGACCGCTTCGACGTCGACGGCTCCCGCACCGGCCCCGGCGGAGGTAACCGCACCGGCCCCGGCGCCGAGTGCCCCTGTGCCGCCGTCCGCCGCGCCACCGACGCTAACCGGGACCGGTATCGGACTGGGCATGGACAACTACGGCTACCTGGTGGGCAACCTGAGTTCTTCCGCAAAGCGGCAAGCTGCTAACGCCGCCAGAAAGAAGGCGCCGGTGCCGGACGAGGCCGAAGCCGCGGCCGCCGCGGCAATACCGCACGAGCAGGCGCCCACACCGCGCCGCCGGCGAGCCAAGGCCAAGCTGCTCGGCCGCGGCTACGAATACATGGATCCCGAGCCAATCGCAGAGGCGACCACCGCGACAGCCTCCGACGCTGGAGCGGGAACGATGGGGTTCACCGACACCGCCCACAAACCGGGCGCTGCCGCCGCCGGATTGGTCACCCTGGCGGACGACCCCCTCGACGACGCGCCCCGCCAGCCGATGATGCCCAGCACCTGGCGCACCAACGGCTGACGGATCAGCCGCTCTTAAGGCGGATCTTCCAGCGCACGAAGCCCAGATAGAAAACGCTGAGCACCGCCAGCATGGCCATGTCGAATGTCCACGCAGACACCGTGTGTTTCCAGTGCGCGTCCTTGGGGACCTGCGGAACCGGACACAGCGTGGTCAGGTCGATGGTTGAGGCGGAGGCCGCAAAACCCCATCTCGCCGGGGTGACCCACGACATCTGGTCGAGTCCTAACCGGTTAGTAACCGGGATCATGCCGCCGGAGAACACCAGCTGCGACATGACCGCCACCACCAGCAGCGGCATAATTTGCTCGTTCGATTTGGCTACCGCCGACAACACCAAGCCCAACATCGCCGAGGCGACCGTCGTCGCCGCGATGTCGACGTACAACTCCAGCGACGAACTGCCCAGCACGGCCGCATTGATCTTCGGACCGGGCTTGCCAAGTAGCGCGATGATGGTCACGATCGCCGACTGGATGAGCGCCAACACCGTGTAGACACATACCTTGGCCAGCAGATACGCGGTGGTCGACAAGCCGACTGCCTGTTCTCGCAGGAAGATAGCCCGCTCGCCGATCAGGTCTCGAATGGTCAGCGCTGTCCCCATGAAAACCGCGCCGACATTGAGCAACACCAGGATCTGTGCTGGCTCGGTGGGAGCGTCGCTCGGATTGGGAGGAGCCATGTTCGGGGCGTTGAACCCCACATCGCCGGGCACCGACATGGACAGCGCACCCATGATGAACGGCAGGATCGCCAGGAATATGAAGTAGCCTCGGTCGGAGATGATCAACCGCATCTGCCGCCGCGCGATCGTGGAGAACTGCCGGACCAGACTGGTGTGCGCCGCCTCCCCCAGCTCGGCGGGTTTTTCGGTGGGCGGTGCGGGCGGGGGCGGTCCGGTCTGCGCCAGGTAGCGCGCCTTGGCCCCCTCCGGATCGTCGGCGACAGTGCTGAAGATGTCAGCCCAGTTGGTGGTTCCCATGGCCGGACCGATCTGGCTCGGCGGCCCGCAGAAGGCGGTCTTGCCGCCGGGCGCCAGTAGCAGCACCTGGTCGCAGACATCGAGGTAAGTCAGTGAGTGGGTGACCACCAGCACCACTCGGCCGGCGTCGGCCAGTTGTCGAAGCATGGTCATCACTTGGCGGTCCAGCGCGGGGTCCAGACCGGAGGTGGGTTCGTCGAGGATCAGCAACGACGGCCCGGTGAGCAGCTCCAGCGCGACCGAGGCGCGCTTGCGCTGACCACCGGAGAGCTTGTCCACCCTCGTCTCGAGATGCTTGGTCATCTCGAGTTCCTCGAGAACCCGAGCCACCACTTGCTCGCGGTCCTGCTTGGTGGTGTCCGGTGGCAGCCGCAATTCGGCGGCATACATCAGTGCCTGCCGCACGGTCAGCTGGCCGTGCACCACGTCGTCCTGCGGCACCATGCCGATCCTGCTGCGCAGCGAGGCGTATTCGGCGTGCACGTTGTGGCCTTCGAAGCTCACCGTGCCACTGGTGGGGTGGGTGTAGCCGGCCACCAGCTTGGCGAACGTCGACTTCCCGGCGCCGGACGGCCCGATCACCGCGGTGAGCATCCCCGGGCGCGCGGTCAGCGAAATGTTGTCCAGCAGTGTCTTGTTGCCCTCGATGGTCCACGTGACCCCGCGCACGTCCAGACCACCGGTGCGGGTTTCCAGCAGGCTTTCTTCGCGCCGGGACAGCGCGCCATTGGCGAAGACGAGGTCGATGTTGCCGATGGTGACTACGTCGCCGTCACGCAGGATCGCCGAGTCGACCCGAGTGCCGTTGACGAACGTGCCGTTAATGCTGCGGTTGTCCCGGATCTCGGTGCCGTTGGGACCCGGGATCAGGGTGGCGTGATGCCGGGACGCCAGTACCTCGGGGATGACGATGTCGTTGTCGTCCGCGCGACCGATTGTCACCGCTCCGGCCGGAACGTCTCCTGCACCTCGGCCCGGCCGCAGAATTTTCATCATCGAGGTCCGGCTGCCGGCCTGCGCGGTGGGACCGATGACCGGCGGCGGCTGCTGTTGGCCCGGCGAGGACCGATAGATCTGCGGCGACGGCCCGCCCTGGGCATGCATGGGTTGCGGGCCGGACGGGTACCGCGGCTGCGATCCCGACGGTGGTCCAGGCGGCCGACCTGGTGCAGACGGCATGCGCGAAGTCGATGGCTGCTGGGGTCCACTGCCCCAGTTCCCGCCCGGCTGCGGCGGGCCCTGGGTCGGGATCGGCCCACTCGGCCGGGCGGGTATCGACATGGCCGTCGTCGGTGGCGGCCGTCCCACCGAGCCCTGCTCTCGGCGGCCGACTTCGAAGTCCAGCGCCGGGCCATCGGGGTTGCCGATGTTGATGCGCTGCCCGTCCTGGATGTCGACCTCGTGCACGCGGCGGTTGTTCACGTACAACCCGTTGAGGCTGCCATTGTCGATGGCAACCCACCGGCCCTGGTCGAACCGCAGCAACAGGTGCACGCGGGAGATGAGGGGGTGTGCGACGCGGACATCCGCGCGCAAATCACGCCCAATGACTACGTCGTGGCCCGCTGCAAAGGTGCGTTCGGCTCCGTCATACCGCACGGTGAGCACAGGTGGGGCGGCTGTCTGGATCATCGCACCTAACTGTATCGGCATGACGGTCGATTCAAGAAGGAAGACGTCAAATATGTGTTACTGCTGCGATGTCGATTGGCGCCGGGGGTGACGATGCGCCTGCGGGGGCACAAACCCGAAGTCATCAGGGGCGCGACGTCTCCGCCGCCGATGCGCGCGGCCGGTAATTAGCGGGGTGGGGCGATGCCGCGCCGGATTTCCTCGAGACACTGCCGCCGCGTCTGCCCGGTCTGCTGCACGCAGACCAGAACCGGCGACTCCTGCTCGCTGGGTAACGGCGCCTCGGTCGGTTCGGGCGCCGCGGTGACGGTTGGACTGGCAACTGTGCTTTCGGTCAGTGACCAGATGGTGGTATCGGTGCCTTCCAGCGTCGAGCAGTAGGCGGTGGCACCCGTCTTGGTGGCACCAAGACTGCCCAACGGATAGCAGGCCGCTCCGATGGCGACGATCGGGATCTCCGGCGTGGGCTCGGCGGCTTGGGATGTCGGCACCGACGGAGAGGCCGGAGTGGCCGCGGTCGGCGGAGCATTCTTGGCGCGCTCCTCGTCGTTGGCGCGCACGACTTCCTGCACGGCGATGACGATCGCGACGATGAGTGCGATTGCCAGCAGCGCCGGGACGAGGACGGCGGGCCGCAGCAACGAGCGGCGCGACGTCCGGGCCGGTGCCGCCGGCAGTGAAAGGCTGGTGTCGTCGGTATCCCCGATTCCGCCCAAGTGGTGGCTGAGCGCCCGCGCGAAGTCGACGCAGCGCAGGTAGCGATCCTTGGGATCCTTCGCGAGCGCCTTGGAGAAAACCGGATCGAGATTGGCCAGCGACGGACGACGATTGCCGATCGGCGGCGGTGCCGCGGTCAGATGTTGACTGATCACCACCGCGGGGTTCGAATGCTGAAACGGTGGCTCACCGGTTAGCAGCTGAAACGCCGACGCGGCCAGCGCGTACTGGTCCGCGCGGCCGTCGAGATCGTTGCCCATCAGTTGCTCAGGTGCGGCGTAGGCCACCGTGCCCACCGTCATGTTGGTGGCGGTCAACCCGGTCGATTCACCGACGAGGCCGGCAATCCCGAAGTCTGCCAATAGGACTCGCCGATCTGGTGAGTCAGGCTTGGCGATCAGCATGTTGGCGGGCTTGACGTCGCGATGCAGCATGCGGTGTTCGTGCGCGTAGTCCAGCGCCTCGGCCACCCCGGTGATGATCTCGACGACCTCGGGGCCCGGCATTCCGTTGGGGTAGCGCTCTTCGAGAAGGGCGCCGGCGTCAGTGCCGTCGACGTAGTCCATGTCGATCCACAGCTGGCCATCGGTCTCGCCGCGGTCGTGCACCGCCACGATGTGCGGATGCCAGAGCGCGGCGGCGGTGTCGGCCTCGCGATGAAACCTTTCCCGGTACTCGTCATCGGCGGACACCTCGGTCTTGACCACTTTGAGTGCGTCGTGGCGCGGGAGTCTGGGGTGTTGCGCGAGATACACCTCGCCCATTCCGCCGGACCCGAGCCGCCGGATAATGGTGTATCCGGCAAACGTTGAGCCTTCGTCGAGCGGCATGGCGGCATAGTAGCCTGCGGGCAGCTGCCGCAAACCCGGATCGCGACGGCTTGGCTTTGGCAGAGGTTTCCCGTCCGGTGCATCGGGTAAATTGCCGCCCATGCACGACCGCGACCCAACATTTCCCGACGATGTACCCGACGCTGATGCCGCCGAGCAGCACCGATTGGCCGCTGACGAGCCGGAAGACGAAGAGCTGCCGCGGGATTACGCCGGCGAAGTGCCGCTGGAAGCGGACGTCGCCGATTGGCAGGAGCAGCAGGAAACGGTGTTCCTCGCGCCGGAGCCGGACGAGCTAGACGACTCGGACGACTCGGACGACTCGGACGACTCAAGGCCGTAACCCGGGTATTTGTCCTGCGAATGAAGCGCGAAATGACGCGCATGGTTAATGGACCGTCAAAGTCTGGTTAAAACGCCCCCGCCCGCGTCGCCAGCGGGTCGCCGGACGGCGAAAATTGAGATGGGTTCGGTCGAAGAGAATGGCGCCCGAGCCAAGTCCAGCCGATAGGAAGCCATCATGTTGAACGTTGAGGCGCGGCTACGCCAGCAGTTACGCAACTACGCCGTCGAATTGCGTCAGGTGGCCTACACCTTGCCGAACGGGGTGGGCGAGCATGATCTGCTCCGAATCTCGGACCAGATGCGGGCGACCGCCGATCAGGTTCTCAGCAAAGGTGCTTGACGGCTGGAGCTGCGCGGTCATCGAGAGGGCTCAGCTGACTGTCACCGGAATTCCGTTGAGGACGCCGTTACCCGAGGGCTCGTCAACGAACTCCGGCGGGGACAGCACGTTGGTATTGCAGCCGGGCGAACTATTCGCCACTGACATCCGGGTGCCTGGCTTGCCGTGACCCCACCCGTGCGGCATGGACACGACGCCCGGTCTGATCGCATCGGTGACCTCGACGGGGACCTTGATCTCACCAACTTCCGATTTCACCGTGACGATGTCGCTGTCGTCGACGCGACAGCGTGCCGCGTCCTCAGGATGCATCAGCAGGGTGCAGCGGTCTTTGCCCTTCATCAATGCTGGCACGTTGTGTAGCCAGGAGTTGTTGGAGCGCAGGTGCCTTCGGTTTACCAGGACCAGCGGGTCGGCACGTCGCTCCATCCGCGCGGCCAGTCGCGCGAGATCGTCGATCAGGTACGGGGGCGCGAGTTGGATCTTTTTGTCCGGCGTGCCAAGGATGTCGGGCAGCTGCGGCACCATCGGCCCGAAGTCGATTCCATTGGGGTTCGCCTTGAGCAGGTCCAGCGTCAGCCCACCGGGATTCTCGCCGTATCTGTCCCCGAACGGTCCCGTCCGCAGCGTGAGGTCCAGCATCCGCTCCGGGCCGCCGTGCGGGTACAGCGCGCGGATCGCCGCCCCGTCGAGTCCCTGGGTGAAGGCCAGATAGTCGAAGAATCCGTCGTCGATCGCGGCGACGTCGACCTCCTCGGCGGGAGTGCCGGTGCACAGGCCTGTGAGTCGGATCAGGATCTCCCACTCGTGCGGCCGGTCGCCCGGATCGAACACCGGTCTGGAGTAGTTGGCGAAACTGCGGATTGCGAATTGCAGTACTAGGTCGTCGTGGTGCGGTTGCTCGAATGGTGACAGCCCGGGCAAAATCACGTCGGCGTGCCGGGTGGTCTCGTTGAGCCAATTGTCAACGGAAATCATGGCTTCCAGCATCGGCAGAGCTTCGTCGAGCTGGTCGCCGCCGGGCGAAGACAACACCGGATTGCCGGCGATGGTGATCAGCGCCTTGAGCTGCCCCTCCCCCGGTGTGGCGATTTCCTCGACCATGCATGACACCGGCACCTGGCCGAGCACTTCTTTCGCTCCGCGAACCCGCGTGTGCCAGCGGCCGAATTCCGGGACCCCGCCCTCGAGTCCGGGCAACGGCTGCGTGGTGATCGACCACGCCGCGGGTCGCGGGAACATCGCGCCGCCCGGGGTGTCGAAATGACCGGTCAAGATGTTGATGACGTCGACCAGCCAGCTGGCCAGGCTGCCGAACTCCTGATTGCACAAACCGATTCGCCCGTAAAGAACCGACCTGTCGGTGCCAGCGAGTTCGCGGGCGAGGTTGCGGATTCGGTCTTCGCCGATCCCTGTGACGGCACTGACCCGGCTCGGCGGCCAGTCTGCGGCGACAGCGCGCATCGTTTCGAGACCCTCGACGTGCGGAGCTGGTTTAACCAGACCCTCGGCGAACAGCGTCTGAGCGACCGCCAGCAGCAGCGCCGCGTCGGTGCCCGGCACGATCGGCAGCCACTCGTCGGCGTGCGCGGCGGTCTGGGTGCGCACCGGGTCAATCACGATCACCTTGCCGCGCTTGCGAATCGCGCCGATCAGCCCCATCACGTTGGGAGCGGCCAGCAGCGAACCCTGCGACGCCGCGGGGTTGGCGCCCATGATCACCAGCAGGTCGGTTCGGGCGACGTCTGGCACCGGAAAGGTCCACCAGCCGCCGTACATCAGATGCGACGATAGATTCTTGGGCCATTGGTCGACCGTTCCGGGCGAATAGGTGACGGGCATCCCCGACATTCCCAGCAACACGCCCGCGTAGCGCGCCAGCGAGAACGAATGTGCCAGTGGATTGCCGGTGTAGGCGGTGACGGCACCGATGCCGTATTTCTGAATCACCGGCGCCAGCAACTCGGTACAGCGCCTGAACGCTTCATCCCAACTGGCTTCCCGCCAACCGCCGTCAACCTTGACCATGGGCTGCCGGATTCGGTCCGGGTCTTCGTGCAGGGCACCTAGCGAGGCGCCCTTGGGGCAGATGTGCCCACGGCTCCACACGTCGTCGCGGTTGCCACGGATGCCGGCGACCTTGCCGTCCTGGATACGAATTTGCAAGCCGCACATGGCTTCGCACAATGGGCAGGTATGCAGGTATCTGCCGTCTTCGGGGCTGCTCACCCACCCACTGTATTACGCTACCGTTAGTATCGGAAGTGGTGATGCGGGGACGGCCGAATCATAATTTCCGGATGGATCACCTTGGCACGCTGCTGCCAGACCGCGTCTGTGTTGTCACCGGTGGCGGTGGTGGAATCGGCGCGGCAACCTCTCGGCTGTTCGCTCAACACGGGGCACACGTGGTGATCGCCGATATCGACGCCGAACGGGCCCGCCAGACCGCGCAGGAGATCAGCGCCGCCGGCGGGTCCGCGATGGCCGTTGTCGCCGATGTCCGCGACGACGAGCAGGTCGGCGTGCTGGCGGCCGCGGTGCTGGAACGACACGGCAGGGTGGACGTGCTGGTGAACAACGTGGGCCACTGGGTGCGGCACCCCGGCAGCTTTGTCAGCACCGACCCGCAGTCCTGGGACGAGCTGTACCGGGTGAACCTGCACCACGTCTTCCTGGTCACCCGCGCATTCCTGCCGGCGATGATCGACCGCCGGTCGGGCGCGATCGTCAACGTCTCGTCGGTGGAAGGCTTGCGCGGCTACCCCGAGGATCCGGTCTATGCCGCCTTCAAGGCCGCCGTCATACACTTCACCCGCAGCCTGGCGGTCCAGGTGGGCCGCGACGGCGTGCGGGTGAACGCGATAGGCCCAGACGTCACCGAGTCGTTGCAGGTGCCGTACTCGCGGTGGCTGTCCACCGAGGAACAGGCAAAGTGGCCGCGGTGGGTTCCCCTCGGGCGGATGGGCGTGCCCGAGGACCAGGCCCGGGTGATTCTGTTTCTCGCCTCGGACCTGTCAGCGTTCGTCACCGGCCATACCATTGCGACCGACGGCGGCACGGGTGCAGCGGGCGGCTGGTTCCGCACCTCGCGACGCGCGGACCGGGATTGGACGAACCGCCCTTTCGAAGCCTGACAGTTGTCCTGGCTGTTACTCAGCCCAAGGTGGTGTGCATCAACATCACGTCGTAGGCCGACCACAGCGACAGGTTGAAGTAGACGTCCTTGCCCGTGGTCCAGGGATGCATCATGGGCGCGTAGATGCCACCGGGCATCTGGAAGCTCGACACCAGCAGATGCTCGGGACTGTAGGGACCCTGCGGTGCCGGCGCGGTCCTGGCCACCACGTCGTTGGCGCCGTTGGTGTACATCACCAGGTACTGCTTGAGATAGGTGTTGTATTGAGCCGACATCTCCGCCACTGGGCCAGGGATGACGGGAGTTGCCGCCGACGGTTTGTTCGGCACCCAGGAGTTCGAATCACCATTCCAGTACTCGTATTTGGTGAGATCCGGGATGAACCGCTGCGGCACGCGCGTTAGGTGCGCGGCACCGCCGCGACCATTCGGTGTGCCGAACGAGTACAGGTAGCCGTCGTTGCCCTTGACGTAGGCACCCATCTGGAAGTTCTCGTTGCCTTCCACGTATGGGACGCGCGCGGCGTCGGGCCCGTTGGCGCGGATGGTGCCGGGATACACCGACCAAGTTTGGCCGTTGTCGGTGGACATCGCGATGCCGGAATAGTTGGTCCACCACTCCCCATCTCGGCCCCAGTCCTTGATCGACATGAAGTTGATGTACTGGGTTTTCCCGACGGAGATGGCAGCGGTCGGGATGATGCCGGTCTCTTCCTTTGCGTACTTGATGCTGTTGATCACCTGCCGGGAGAAGCCCGGCTGCTGGGTCGGCGAACCGGCGTAACGGTTGGACGGGTCACCGGCGGCCACGTGCATTCCGTGGGACAGATCGTGGTCATTGCTTCGGAAGAGCACGTTGTATCGCCATTGGTCGCCCTTGACGGCGCAGTACCCGAAGGTGTCGCCGAAGGCCATTAGCACCTGATGGTTGGCGGGATCGCCGTTGTCCCAGAGAATCCCCAAGTCAGTCCCGGAGATCCCGAAGCGTTCCAGCGTTTTGTTGGGGCCGTCGGGACCGGTCACCCATTCGACTAGCGAGGTGTTGGAGCCGCCGAGTGCTCCCATCGCGTCCGGCGCACCGGGTGGGGCGGCCGCTGGCTCGGGCGCCGGGTTCGGCGGAGGGGCGGCAGCCTCCGGGGCCATCTGGGCGGCTTGCGGCTGCTGGCCTGCGGCCGGCGGTGTGGGAGCGGGTGGTGCGGGGTTGGCGCCCGGCACGCGCGCCTGCTGTTGCAGCGGCGCAGAGTATCGCTGACCCGGTTGCAGCATTCGCTGCAACGGGCCGATCCGGGGCAGCGGCGCCCGGTCGTTCGCGCCGCGGGGCCGCTTGTTCAGCGGGCCGAGCACCTTGCCCCCCGGATTGGTCACCACTGCGTTCGCTGGGGGCGGAACATTCGCCTCGGGCGCGCTGCATGGCAGCGCGTTCGCTGCCGGCGCCAGGCCGATCGGCAGGATTAGACCGACAGCGGCCGCGGCTGCCAGCGATACCGAGACGAAGCGAGGAATCGCTGACATGTCACACCTCTCCAGAGCCCGGACGCGAATTGACGTCCGTAGTGGTTGATGTGACGATAGTGAGCAATGGGACGCTTGTGACCTGTGGGCAGCCAATAGGTACGCGTCCGTGACCGTGTCGCAATCCATCCGTTGGCCGGTCCGGTAGCCGCAGACCGAAAAGAAGCTGTGCGCAGGCGATTTCGTCCCCGATGGGCGAGGTAGGCCGGACACTTCTACGCCGGACGCCGATGCACTGAGAGCCATTTCATGCTTAGCCTGCCCTCGCGCTGGATATATACGCTTGGGCGCGGTTCGGTTCGGGCACGAACGATCGAGGAGGCACGGTGGTCAGCAACGGCGGTTCGCAGACTGGCGATAGGGACCGCCCGGAAGTCTGGCCTGGCAAGGCCTACCCGCTGGGCGCCAGTTACGACGGATCCGGGACCAACTTCGCGGTGTTCAGCGAGGTTGCCGAGCGGGTCGATCTGTGCCTGTTCGACGACGGCGGAGCCGAAAGCAGGATCGCTTTGCCAGAGGTCGACGGTTTCGTCTGGCACGGCTTTTTGCCCAGCGTCCAACCCGGCCAGCGCTACGGGTACCGGGTGCATGGCCCGTATGACCCCGCCAACGGTCAGCGTTGCAATCCGAACAAGCTGCTCCTGGACCCGTATTCGAAGGCGATCGACGGCGCCTTCCAGTGGGGGCAGCCGCTGTTCAGCTACAACTTTGGCGACCCCGATAGCCGCAACGACGAGGATTCGGCCGCCGGCATGCCCAAGTCGGTGGTAATCAATCCCTACTTCGACTGGGGCGTGGACCGGCCACCGGGCCACGAATACGCCGACAGCCTCATCTACGAAGCCCATGTAAAAGGTTTGACCGAAACCCACCCCGACATCCCAGAACGCAGCCGCGGCACCTACTCCGCGATCGCACACCCGGCGATCATCGAGCATCTGACCAACCTCGGGGTCACCGCCATCGAGCTGATGCCGGTGCACCATTTCGCCAACGACTCGACGCTCCTGGAAAAGGGACTGTCGAATTACTGGGGCTACAACACAATTGGGTTCTTCGCACCCGACTCCAAGTACGCCCTGGCCGACACGCCCGGCAGCCAGGTCCAAGAGTTCAAGGCGATGGTACGAACGCTGCACGAAGCGGGCATCGAGGTGATCCTCGACGTGGTCTACAACCACACCGCCGAAGGTAATCACATGGGCCCCACCCTGTCGATGCGCGGCATCGACAACGCCGCCTATTACCGCCTGGTCGACGACGACAAGCGCTACTACATGGACTACACCGGCACCGGTAACAGCCTTAACGTCGGGCATCCGCACACCCTGCAACTGATCATGGACTCGCTGCGCTATTGGGTCACCCAGATGCATGTCGACGGATTTCGCTTCGACTTGGCCTCGACCTTGGCGCGCGAGTTCTACGACGTGGACCGGTTGTCGGCGTTTTTCGAACTTGTGCAACAGGATCCAATTGTCAGCCAGGTCAAGCTGATCGCCGAGCCGTGGGATGTCGGGCCGGGCGGATACCAGGTCGGCAACTTCCCGCCGCAGTGGACGGAATGGAACGGTAAGTACCGCGACACTATTCGCGACTTCTGGCGTGGCGAGGATGCCATCCTGTCCGAGTTCGCCTCACGCATCACCGGTTCGGCCGACCTGTACGAAAACACCGCGCGACGCCCGGTGGCCTCGATCAACTTCGTTACCGCGCACGACGGCTTCACGCTGCGAGACCTGGTCTCTTACAACGAGAAACACAACGAGGCCAATAAGGAAGACAATAACGACGGCGAATCGCACAACCGGTCGTGGAACTGTGGCGTCGAGGGCCCCACCGACGACCCGGAGATCAACGCGCTGCGCGCCCGGCAGCAGCGCAACTTCCTGGCGACAAACATCCTGTCGCAGGGTGTTCCAATGATCTGCCACGGTGACGAGCTAGGCCGCACTCAGAACGGCAACAACAACGGTTTCTGCCAGGACTCCGAGCTGACCTGGATCGACTGGGAGAACGCCGACACCGACCTCATCGAATTCGCTCGTGCGGTAGCCGCGATTCGCGCCGATCACCCCGTGTTCCGCAGGCGTCGCTTCTTCACCGGCTCCCCCGTTCGCCACCGCGGTTCCGAAGGCATACCGGATATTTCGTGGTTCCGCCCAGACGGATCGGAGATGAGTGACGAGGACTGGGACTCCGGGTTCGGGAAGTCGGTCGCGGTATTCCTCAACGGCCTGGGCATTCCCGGCACCGACGCGCGCGGGCAACGCATTACCGACGACTCCTTCATGCTGTGCTTCAACGCTCACCACGAGCCGATCGAGTTCGTCCTTCCCCCTGATGAATTCGGGCCGGGCTGGCTCCCCGTGCTCGACACCACCACCGCGACCGGCCGGCTCACCGACCAGGACGCCTTGGTGCCACAGGGCAAGATCTTGGTCGAAGACCGCGCGGTGCTGCTGCTGCAGCAGACGCATGCCGATTGAGGCCGAACCGGTTGAGCCCCGCCAGGCCGGGTACCACTCGAAAGTGCCTGAATTCGGACTGCTCGTCATCGGTAGCGGCCCCGCCGGGGTGTCCGCGGCCGCTTCATTTCGCGAACACGACTCGGACTCTAGGGTGCAGATCTTCACCGCCGACGCGGATGTGCCCTACGAGCGGCCGCCGCTGAGCAAGGAGTACCTTCGCGGCGAGACCGACGACGTAACGCTGCATTCCGCGGATTGGTTCACCGACCGCGCTATCGAGTTGAACCTCGACTGTGCGGTCGAACGGCTCGACCTGGCCGAGCGGACAGTGCATATCAACGGTCGCAGACACCCGTTCAACACTCTGGTGCTGGCATGCGGCGTTTCGCCCCAACCACCACCAATCCCCGGCGGCCACCGGGCCTTGCTGTTGCGTTCGCTGGCCGACGCGACCGCACTGCGTACCGCAGCCCATGGCGCGGACTCCGCGGTGGTGATCGGTTCCGGTTTCATTGGCTGTGAGGCCGCGGCGTCGCTGGCACGGTGCAACGTTGCGGTGACTCTGGTTGCGCCCGAGCCACTTCCGCAGGAGCGACGGCTCGGCGCCGACGCCGCCACCCGGCTCAGGGACCTGGTCAGCGACACCGGCGCCCGACACGCGGGCGGGGTCGGTGTCGTCGAGATCTTCGAGGCGGGAGTGCGACTGGACAACGGGGTCACCATCGACTGCGACCTGGTCCTGGCGGCTACCGGCGTCACGCCCCGCAGTGCCCTGGCCGCCGACGCTGGCTTGAACATACGTGACGCCCGCGTTGTGGTCGGCTCCGATATGGCCACGTCGGCCGAAGGGGTTTACGCGGCCGGTGACCTCGCACTGGCGCGCCACACGGTCGCCGGCCGCCACCTAGCCGTCGAGCACTGGCAGGACGCGACCGACCAGGGTGCCATCGCGGGAGCTGCTGCCGCCGGCGAACAGCCGAAATGGGATGCGGTTCCTGGGTTTTGGACCACGATCGGCGAAGCAACCCTGAAGTACCACGCGTGGGGCGACGGCTTCGAGCGCAGCCGGCTGATCGACCATCCGGACGGGTTCACCGTCTGGTACGAGTCCGGCGGCGCGACCGCAGGCGTCCTCACCTTCAACCGTGACGACGACTACGACCTCGGCGAGCGACTGATTTCCGAATCCCGGCCGGCACCCGTTCGCACCTGGTAACCGACCGGATTCGGGCCGTTGATTGCGGGGTATCAGCACCGGCGTCGCCCACATCAGAGCATCGGAGGACATCTTCAATGAGCGCGAAGTCCAAAGCCCTGTACATGCCGCTGTCGATTGCCACCAGCGTCACGGGCGGCCTCTTGGCCGGCGCGGTCTTCAGTCAGGTATGGAAACGACTTGGTGACGACGAACAGGCCCCGCCGGACCCTAGGGACCTGAGCAACTCCACCCGCGCCGCACTGATCGGCGCGGGCCTGCAGGGTCTGATCTTCGGCGTCGTCAAGGCCGCGGTCGATCGGGTCGGCGCGCGTGGCTACCAGGCGGTCACGCACGAATCTCCGATGCCCTGACACTCGCCGGTACAGCAATAGAACGTGTTACAGTTTTGCCGACCGGAGCATCCGGCGACCGTGCGCAAGGAGATCCGGATGAAGTCAGCTCGGCGAAAAGCCCGGTGGCACAGTTGATGCGGACGGCACAGTTGAATCGGGAGTTATGACCCAGCCGGTGAGCAAAGCTCGGTCGCTGGCGATTGTGACCGTGGCCTACCTGATCGCGGTAGGAGTCGCGGGGGCTTGGCTAATTTGGGGACCGACCACTGGCCGGCTATGGCTGGACACCTTCGTCGCCGACGTGCTGGCCACCCTGGTCGTTTTCACATTCAGCAGGGTCTATCGCAATTCCAGCTTCTACGACGCGTACTGGAGCGTCATACCGCCGCTGATGACGTTCTACTGGTGGAGCCAGGCTGTGCCAGGCGTCGACTGGTTGCGCTGCTGGCTGGTTGCGGTCCTAGTCACGGCGTGGGCGGTGCGGTTGACCGCCAACTGGGTCTACGGCTTTCCCGGACTGCACCACGAGGACTGGCGTTACTCGATGTTCCGTGAGCGCGCCGGACGCTGGGAATTCGTCGTCGACCTGGTCGCGATCCACCTCGTCCCGACCGCGCAGGTGTTCGCAGCCATGCTCCCCGTCTACGTCTGCGTGACCCACCCCGGACCGAGCGTCACCTGGCTTGCCGTCGTCGCTTTCGCGATTGGGCTTGGAGCGGTAACGATCGAATTCGTCGCCGACGTCCAGTTGCATCGGTTCATTGCCAATCGTCGCCCGGGCGATGCGTTGGCCAGTGGGTTGTGGAGTTGGTCGCGACATCCAAACTACTTCGGGGAGTTCAGTTTCTGGTTCGCCCTGGCACTGTTCGGGGTGGCTGCCTCGCCCGCGGACGGATGGTGGCTGTTCGTCGGGGCGCTGGCCATGTTGGCCATGTTCCTCGGCGCCAGTATCCCGATGATGGAGACGCGCAGCCTGCAACGCCGCCCCGACTATCAACAGATCGTCGACCGGGTACCGCGTTTTGTCCCGCGCCCGCCGCGGCGGCTGCCGTCGTGAGCCGCAAACGCGTCGTCGTAGCGGGACTGGGTGACGTCGGTCTGTTGACTGCGATCCGGCTGGCCCCGCATGCAGACGTCGTCGGGATCTCGGTGAAACCCGGCTTGCTCAGCGGTCAGGAACTCGGCGTCCGCCTCGCCCGCCCCGACGACTGGGCTCGCGATTATTGGATTCCGTTCGACCGGTTTCGGCGCCTGGACGGGGTGCGAACGGTGCAGGCCGAGCTGACCGGACTGGATCTGGATGGTCGCGCCGTGCTGGCCCGCGACCGCGACGGGACCACGATCACCGAACCCTATGACGCGCTGGTGATTTCGACCGGAGTCAGCAACGGATTCTGGCGCCGCACCACGCTGCAGTCGGCGGCCGAAGTCGGCGCACGACTGTACGCCGACCACGAGCAACTCGGCGTCGCGAAATCGGTGATCGTCGTCGGCGGCGGAGCGGCGGCGGTGAGCAGTGCCGTCAACCTGGCTACCACCTGGCCGGACAAACAAGTCGACCTGTACTTCCCCGGCGAACGACCGCTGGGTGAGTATCACCCGCGCATCTGGGAGCGGGTCCGCGCCCGGACGGCCCAGCTGGGGATTGGCCTGCACCCCGGGCATCGCGCCCTGATACCCGACAGCTTCACCGGTGAGGAGATCACCAGCGATCCGGTTCGGTGGAGCACCGGACAGGGCCCGGCCGTCGCCGAAGCCGTGCTCTGGGCGATCGGGCGGGTCCGTCCGAACACCGGCTGGCTGCCGCCCGACCTGCTTGACGAACACGGGTATGTTCGGGTCACGCCTGAATTGTGGGTGCCCGGCCATCGCGAAGTGTTTGCCGTCGGAGACGTCGCCGCCACCGACCCACTGCGCAGCTCTGCCCGCAATCGTGGAGATGCGTTGGCGGCTCGTAACATTCGAGCCGCATTAGCTGGCCGCCCACTGCGCAGCTTCCGGCCACCCACGCGACGATGGGGTTCGCTGGTGGGTATCCAGCCCGACGGGCTGGAGGTGTTCTTCCCCAATGGGCACGCGTTCCGCTTTCCGCCCTGGGCGGTAGAACGGGTGGTGATGCCGTGGGTGGTCCGCTGGGGCATGTACCGCGGGGTACGCGAGAACCGGCCATTCGGTTGAGGAGAGTGAACGGTGGAGATGTGGGAGCTCGTTGCGCGCGAACAGATTCGGGATACTCTGGCGCGTTACAACTGGTCGGGTGACGCCGGGCGGGTTGCGGCGCTCGCGCAGACGTTCCGCGCCGACGGTGTCCTGGAGATCCGCGGGATGCAGTCGCTTCAAGGGCGGGACGCAATCGAGGGATTCCTGGGCAACGTAGCCGGCAACGTCGGGGCCGCGGGCGCGAACGTCAAACCGATCGTCCGACACATCCTGACCAACGTGATATTCACCGAACTGACTCCGCAGCGCGCCCGGGTGTCGTCGTACTTCACCGTGGTCACCCACGTCGGCCTGGACCACATCGGGCGCTATCGCGACAGCTTGGTGCCCGAAGGCGACGCATGGTTGATCGAGCATCGCACGGTGTCGACCGATTGGGCCGCGCCCAACTCGGCGATGGCCGGCAGCTAACTGCCCGAACGGGCGCCGGCGCTGAGCCGCGCAGCCAGCGCAGCCGCCACGAAACACCCGAATGCCGTCCAACCGTCGGCGCCCGTCAGGCCGTTCTTGGCCAGCAGCACCAGCGCAACACCCGAGACACAAATCAGCGCACCGGCCATTTTCGATCGCGTACCGGTGGCGTGAATCGGGGCGTCCCACCATGGCAGCCGACGGTGTTCGAGCGGTGAGAGCAGCCGGAACGTCACGATCATGACGCCGGCGAACACCACGGCACGCAGCGCCAGCAGTTCCCAGAACCCCGGCGCATGCACGTCGTAGGCGTCCAGTCCGAATCCGTTCAGGGCGAAAGCCGCGACGGCGATGGCCGGAATGTGCCACAGATATAGCGTCATCGCTCCCGCATTGCCCATTGCCACGACGCGCCAGACCCGGGGCCGGGCCGCCCAGCGCCGGATCGCCCCAGCGGCTGCCACGAATGCGCACGACATCCACGTGCAGTGCAGCGCGAGCAGCAACGTCGGCGGTGACACATTCGACATCCGCTCGGCGCCGGTGACCACCAACGACACTTCATAGCAGCCGGCGACGGCAAGGGCGACTTGCGCGGCCAGCGCGCAGACCGCTGTCCACACCGCAGCGGCCACCTTGATCAGACCCCGCGCGTACCCGACGCCGATCACTACAGGGATCAGCCAGACGATCAGAAAGTTCGCCACACCGGATTCCGCCGTGCCGACCGTGAACCGGATGCCGTCGACGGCAGTCGCCGCCGCTAGGAGACCGCCCACCACCAGCCCGATCGAGCGTCCAGAACGCAACCGGGTCAGCACGGGCACAAAAGCCAGGGCTACCAGGTAGACGCCGAGAAACCACAGCAACGCGACACACTCGCGGCCGAGGTCGGCCGCCGATTCCTCCCCGAGCGCCTTGCCGGCCACTACCAGCGCGGCCGCCCACGCCGCGAGATACCAGAACACCGGTCGGCACAGTCGCTGCGCGCGGGTGAACAGCCACGAACCCCACGCCGTGCCCTGATGCCAGCCGTAAGCACCGGCGGCACCTCCGGCCAGGAAGAACAGCGGCATGACCTGAACCAGCCAGGTGATCGGGGCAAGCTCCGGCAAAGCGCCGAGCAGGTTCCCGATGTGTACGCCATCGGAGTCGACAGTGCCGAGCAGTAGTGCGCAATGCCCGAACATGACGACGATCAACGCGGTCAGTCGTGCAACGTCGACGGCTCGGTCGCGTTCCCGGGTCGCGTTGTCGGACGGCGCGCCGGGTTTGAGGGTGGCGAGAAGCATTCGACCAGCATGCCCAAAACCGGGCGGCGACGATTGAGTAGTCCTACCCGAACCCTGCGTCGCGCAACGCCCGCGCCATCGAGTTCGAACCGCCTGCTGGCTGGGCGTCGCGGGGTCGGGGGCTAGCTGTGTGCTGCGGACGGCGCTGCTGACGTGGGTTGTCACGGTCGCCACGCCGGTCCCGTTGCGGATTGTCGCCGAGGCGCAGGCTCAGTCCGATCCGCTGGCGTTCGACGTCGACTTCCATCACTTTCACCCGTACCACCTGCCCCGAGCGAACGACCTCGTGCGGGTCGGCGACATAGCGCTCGGCCATCGCCGAAACGTGCACGAGGCCGTCCTGGTGCACTCCGACGTCCACAAATGCGCCGAACGCAGCCACGTTGGTGACCACCCCCTCCAGAATCATCCCAGGCTGCAGGTCCGCGACCTTCTCGACCCCGGCGGCGAATTTGGCGGAGTTGAACGCGGGCCGAGGGTCGCGGCCCGGTTTTTCCAGTTCGGCAATGATGTCGGTCACGGTCGGGACACCGAAGCGATCGTCGGCGAAATTGGCCGGGTGAAGTTTCCGCAGCGTCCGCTCGTCGCCGATGATCTCGGCCAGGTCCATCCCAGAGTGGTCCAGGATGCGCCGTACGACCGGGTACGCCTCGGGGTGCACGCCGGAGGCGTCGAGTGGATCGTCGCCCCCGCGGATGCGCAGGAAACCGGCGCACTGCTCAAATGCCTTCGGGCCCAGTCTCGGAACGCTCAGCAGCGCGCGACGGTTGGGGAACGGGCCGGTTTGGTCGCGGTAGGCCACGATCGACTCCGCCAGGGATTCGGAGATACCGGACACCCGCGCCAACAGGGGCACGGATGCGGTGTTCAGGTCGACCCCCACGCCGTTGACCGCATCCTCGACCACCGCGTCCAGACTTCGGGCAAGGATGCCCGGCGTCACGTCGTGCTGGTATTGCCCCACTCCGATCGATTTGGGTTCGATCTTGACCAGTTCGGCCAGTGGGTCCTGCAGGCGACGCGCGATCGACACGGCACCGCGCAGTGTCACGTCGAGTTCGGGAAGCTCGTGTGCGGCGTAGGCGGACGCCGAGTAGACCGACGCGCCGGCCTCGCTGACCATCGCCTTGACCGGGGTTTTCGCTGTGCTGCCAGCGACGCGGATATCCGCGATCAGCTCGTTCGCCAGTGCGTCGGTCTCGCGTGAGGCGGTGCCGTTGCCAACGGCGATCAGCTCGACGCCGTGCCGCAGGACCAGAGCGGCCAGTGTTGCCTTCGCCGAATCCCATTGCCGCTGAGGCTGATGCGGATAGACGGCGCAGGTGTCCAGGACTTTGCCCGTGCCATCGACAACGGCCACTTTCACGCCGGTGCGAAATCCAGGGTCCAAGCCCAGGGTGGTGCGGGCGCCGGCCGGCGCGGCCAGCAGCAGGTCCTTGAGGTTTCGCGCGAACACGGCTACGGCGTCGGCTTCGGCGCGTTGACGCAACCGCATCCGGGCGTCGACCGACGCCGCGAACATCAGTCGGGTGCGCCACGCGAAGCTCACGGTGGCCGCCAGCCACCGCGTGGCGGGCGCCGTCGAGGACAGGGTCACGCCCAGCGTGCGCGCGATCATCGCCTCGTACTCATCGTCCTGACCTGCCTCAAAGGTGAACGACAGGACCTTCTCTTTTTCGCCCCGCAACACCGCGAGGACCCGGTGCGACGGCATCTTCTCCACCGCTTCGGAGAAGGCGAAATAGTCGCGAAACTTCTGCGCTTCAGCACTTTTCGCGGTTTCTTCAGACCAGGGCGAGGTACGCAGTGTCGCTCGTGACCAGAAGGATTCTCGGATGGCACCGACCAGTTCGGCATCCTCGGCCACTCGCTCTACAAGGATGTGCCGGGCACCTTCGAGTGCTGCAGCCACGTCGACGACATCGGGGAATTCGTCGCCGGTGAAATCGGTCGCGGCGTCCTCGGGAACCAGGTTGGGATCGGCAAGCAGTCGGTCGGCCAGCGGCTCGAGCCCCGCTTCCCGGGCGATCTGCGCCTTGGTCCGCCGCTTGGGCTTGTATGGCAAGTAGATGTCCTCTATGCGCGCCTTGTTGTCGGCGGCCAGCAGCGCGGCTTTCAAGGTGTCGGTGAGCTTGCCCTGCTCCTCGATTGACGCCAGCACTGCGGACCGTCGTTGGTCGAGTTCGCGCACGTAGTGCAATCTGGCTTCCAGGGCCCGTAGCTGCCCGTCGTCGAGACTGCCAGTGACCTCCTTGCGGTAGCGGGCGATGAACGGGACGGTGGCGCCTTCGTCGAGTAGGCGCACGGCGGCGTCCACCTGCGCCTGCCGGATCGCCAGTTCCTCAGCGAGACGGGCATTTACGGGTTTGGTGGTGGCTGTTTGAGTCACGCGCAGGACCCTACCGAACGCCGCCGACAGCGCTGGTCATTCCGGCCGTGGCGAGCCTCACGATTCCGGCTCGTGTGCCTACCGACCCCGCGGATAGCCGCGGCGGACAGTCCGGTCCAGGATCCCCAACGTCGCGCGCAACGCGAGTTCGGAGATGACCGGGAAAATTCCGGCGTCGCGCCACTGTTGGTCGATGTTTGACCAATCGTAGAACGACGTCACTACGGTGCCCGCGCCATCGTCCGCCGGTCGCAGCCGGTAGCCGTAGACGTGACCGATCTGTGGCCGGAGCTGGCCGAGGATCGTCCACGCGATCAGCCGGTCCTGTTCAAACTCGGTGATCTCGACTGTGACGTCGTACTTGCCCAACTGCGGAAAGTCGTTGAGTGACTCGCGATCCATATGCACCACGAAGCTGTCGCCTACCGCACGCACCGCCTCGCCGTCAGCGTCCTGCAGCATGCCCGAGGAGTCGATAGCCACGTGGCCTTGCGGATCGCACAGCACCGCGAAAATCTCGGATGCCGGCGCCGCAATAGTGCGATCGGTCTCGATACGGTCGCTCATCGGTCCTCGCAGCCATTGGGGACGGCTCACTGGGAGCCCGCCCCTCACTGTACGACCGGCTCGAAGTCAGGCGATCAGCTTGGTCAGCTAGTTCGGATCCCTCAGGTTCCTGCCGCCGACCGATCCGCCTCCTTGGTAAGTGAGGTTATGCAATACTAACTTTCTCGTGGACGGCTAGAGCAGCTAATTGAGGAGATGAGATGCCCGGCTTGGCTCCGCCTGGTGGACCGCATCTTGGAAATGAGCCGATGGTTCGCACGCTCGCTGAATGCGCCTCATGACGGCTCCGGTTTGGATGGCGGCACCTCCCGAGGTGCATTCGACGTTGCTGAGCAGCGGCGCGGGTCCCGGATCGTTGCTGGCTGCCGCCGCGGCTTGGAATGCGCTGGGCGCGGAATACGCCGCCGTCGCGGCGGAATTGTCCGCCGCCTTGGCCGCCGTTCAAGGCAGCTCCTGGCAGGGGCCGACGGCCGCGGCCCACGCCACGGCCCATGTGCCGTATCTGGCCTGGCTGACGCGAATGAGTGCCGACAGCGCGCGTGCGGCCACACGACACGAGGTGGCCGCTGGCGCCTATTCGGCGGCGCTCGCCGCGATGCCGACCATGGCTGAGCTCGCGGCCAACCATGCCATGCACGGCGTGCTGATCGCGACGAACTTCTTCGGGATCAACACCATCCCCATCGCCATCAACGAAGCGGACTACGTACGGATGTGGATCCAGGCCGCCACGACGATGAGTGTCTATCAAGCGGTTTCGTCGTCCGCGCTCGCGAGCGCGACACCAACGGACCAGTCACCGCGCATTCTGGCCGCCGAAGCGGCACCCGCCGAACCCGCGACCACACCGCCCACCGACCCGATCGAAGAGCTGCTGGCCTGGTCCGAGCACTTCACCAGCATGTACCGAGCACTTAAGGGGCTGATTCTCGACCCGGTCGGCACGGTCATCCGGCTGATCACCGACTTCGCAACGAACCCGGTCGCCGCCGTCACCACCTGGATGCCCCTGATCTATGTGTTCCTCTACGCGGCAACATTCGCCGTGATGGGCACACCCATCTACAACGCGATCGCGGCACCTTTCGGCGTGATCCCGCTTGCCTTGGCGCTCTGCACTATCTCGGTCGCTTCCGAGGTCCCCGCCGCGCTGGTCGCCGAGGCCCCGCCGGTGCCGGCCGAACAACAGGTCACCCCCGTTGCCAGCGTCACCCCCGCTATGACCACCGCCGGTGTGCCGCCCACACCGAGCAGCCTGCCGTCACAGGCGCCGGCGGCTACCGCCACCGCGGCCGCTCCCCCGCCATCGGGCTTCCAGGGATTCGCCTATCTGGTGGGCGGTGCCGGGCCCGGGCCCACCATGGGACCGCCGCTACGCACCCGGGCCAGCGCGAGCGCACCGGCATCTGGAATCACCGCCGCCAGCGCCGCATCGGCAGCCGCCAGCGCCAGAGCCAAAGCCCGTCGACGTCGACGCGGCGACGTCAAGAACCGCGGCTACCGCGACGAATACCTCACCCTCGACGACACCCCGGACTGGACTCCGGACGAACAGCTGGATAACGACGTCGCAGGGTCGGACGCCGGAGCCGGACCACTCGGATTCACCGGTACCGCAATGAGATCCAGGGTTCGTGAGGCAGCCGGGTTGACCACGCTTGCTGGCGACTCGTTCACCGATGCACCCACCGTTCCGATGATGCCGGGCAGCTGGGGCGGCGACCCCGACGGTGCGAGACCGTCGGCGAACTGAGCCAGGCACGTCACTGATCGCCCGGCGAAACGCCTCTACGTCGTGACGTCGACGCCTACGCTTTCGGGGAGACACGACGGCGAGGGGCGGTCACGTTGCAGCAGCTGAGTTGGAGTGACGACATGATGTTGCGGGCCGAGGGGCCCGCGACACCGCTGCAGATCCAGATGCTGCTGATCTACGACCCATCGACGGCACTCGGCGGAAAAGTGACCTTCAAGGGCATTCTGGAAGAGCTCGACGCCAGGCTGCACTTAGCGGACGTCTTTCGCCGGCGGTTGACCGAGCTGCCAGGTGGTCTGCATATGCCCTACTGGGTCGACGACCCGAACTTCGACCTGGAGTACCACGTCCGCCACATCGGGCTGCCGCAGCCGGGAGACTGGCGGCAACTGTGCATTCAGGTGGCGCGACTACACGCACGGCAGGTCGACCTGCGCCGCCCGCCGTGGGAGATCACGGTCATCGAAGGTCTCAACGCCGTGCCGGGTGTGCCGAAAGGCTCCTTCGCCCTGGCGCTGAAGCTGCATCACTGCGCGGTCGACGGCATGGCCAGTGTGCAGATGATTGCGGCGCTGCACGACTTGGCCGCCGACAGTCCCCGCCCGCCGGGGCCGGACCGACCGTGGCGTCCAGCGCCGCTGCCATCGGCCTCCGAGCTGCTCTCGCGGACGGCGGTCAACGCCGTGCTGCACCCCGTGCGGGCCGGCCGGGTCGTCGCGTCGAGTGCACCGCAACTGGTCCGTGTTCTGGCGGGCATGCCCGGAAAACTGGTCGGCGGCCTGCTGAAATCAGTTTCCGACGGCCGACCCGCAAACACGCTGTTTCCGCCGAAAACCCGGTTCAACCAAGCGGTCTCGCCACACCGGGTCTTTGAGGCCCGATTCCACGACCTGGCCGACGTCAAGCGCATCAAGGCGAGTGTGCCGGGAGCTACTGTCAATGACGTGGCACTGGCCTACGTCGGTGGAGCGCTGCGCCAGTACTTGGCCGGCCACGGCGAACTGCCCGACGAGTCGCTGGTCGCCGCATGCCCGATCTCGCTGCGCGACGCGGGCGACACTAGCGGCAAGGGCAACATGTTGTTCGGTCGGTTGCAGGCTCTGGGTACCGACATCGCAGATCCCCTGCGGCGGTTAGCCGTCATTGCCGAGTCCACTGCCCGGAGCCGGTCCGAAGAAGAGCACGCCACCCGAACCCAGGTGCTCGAGCTGGTGGCGACGCTGCCTACGGTGCTGCTGGGCGTGACAGCCAAGGCAGCCAGCGTGCTGCCATTCTCCGGTCCCACCGTCGCGAACACCACGGTGACCAACGTGCCGGGCCCCACCGAACCGATCTATTTTCGCGGCGCACGCCTGTTGCGCGCCGCGGGCCTGGGACCGTTGATCGGTGGCCTGAACCTCTGCCACGTGGTCGCCAGCTACAACGGCACTTTGTGCATCAGCGCCACTGCCGACCGCGACGCCCTGCCGGACCCGGCGAAGTACGCCGAATGCATGGACGGCGCCTTCACCGAGTTGCTCGCGGCCGTGGGCTGAGGCTGCACACCGAGCAGAATCGGGCCGTTCGACCCTGCCTCGGGGGCCGTGAACAGGTATATCGTGGCGACCACGTGCAGGAGCGTGATCGGCGATGGGTTCATTTAGTTTCACTGTCAGGCCGAGCGGTAGGCCGCCGAACCGGATGCCGTCGTCGGCGCTGCGCACCATGCATGAACGCTTCGTCGCGGGTGAGGTCGACGCGTCCTTTCTCTTGTCGTCCAGCCTGCGGCGCGTTGTCGCCGAAAGCTGGCAACGCAGTCTGGCCAAGGGTGTCGACCCCGATCTGCACGGAGCGCCGGCGTCCGCAGTCTCGGTCGACGTGGCCCGGATGCGCACGGCGCATCCGCTGTGCCCGGCCCTGCCGGTGATCCGGCGGTTGCTGGTGGACGACGCCGTCGAAGCCGGCGTCATGGTGGCGATCTTCGGCGCAGAGGGCACGCTGCTGTGGGTCGAAGGCGACCGGACGGCTTGTCGCCAAGCCGAGGCGATGAACTTCGTGCCGGGCGCGGACTGGAGCGAACGCGCCGCCGGCACCAATGCCCCCGGCACGGCGCTGGCCCTGAACACCGAACTGCAGATCGGCGGCTCCGAGCATTTCTCACGGATCATCCAGCCCTGGAGTTGCACCGCGGTCCCGGTGCACGACCCCCTCAGCGGTGCTGCGCTAGGCGCGGTGGATGTTACGGGTGGGCCCGAAGTCGCGCTACCGCACACGTTGGCGCTGGTTCGGGCCACGGTTGCAGCGGTAGAGAACCACCTCGCGGTACTGCGTCTGACCGCGACGAGTCCCGTCGAGGACGACGCACCGAGGCTGGTGGCGTTGGGTACTGATCGCGCCCGCTGGCAGGTCGTCGACGAACATGGCCGGCGGCACAGCACCACGTTGACCGGCCGACACGCCGACATCCTTGCGCTGTTGAGTAGGCATCCGGAAGGTTTGAGCGCAGATCACCTGGCGGTGCTGCTCGACGAGAACGACTTGGACGTGGTGACCGTCCGCGCAGAGATGTCGCGGCTGCGCAAGGTGATCGGTGCCGACGTCATCGGGTCACGCCCCTACCGGCTATTGGGCGAGATCACTAGCGACCTCGGTGACGTCTTCGACGCGTTGCGTGCCGGCAACGCCGCCGCCGCACTCTCGCACTATCGCGGGCCGCTGCTGCGGCAGTCGGTGTCACCGGCGATCGCGCGACTGCGTACCGAACTCAGCACGAGCTTGCGCAGCGCGGTGATGGCATCCAAAGATGTTGGATTACTTCGTCGTTGGCTCGAGCTGCCTGATTCTCGAGACGACCGCCGAGGGTGGGAGGCACTGCGCGACAGCGCCAACGCGCCGCCGGCGGCACGTGCCGAGGCCACTGGTCACCTGGCCGGCCTGGACTTCGAATTGGCCTGAGGATCCCGGATTCCCGTGCAACTGTGATGCAACGTTGAGCGGCCTAACGTTGGTGAGGTCCGACACAGTTCGGGTCCACAAGCGGATGGCCGAAGGAGGCAACAATGACGTTGTACGCACGCCCGGGATCGCCGGATGCGTTGATGTCGTACGAATCGCGGTACGGGAACTTCATCGGCGGCGACTGGGTGGCGCCGACTGCGGGCAGATATTTCGAGAACCCGACGCCGGTGACGGGCCAGTCGTTCTGCGAGATCGCTCGGTCCGATGAGACCGATGTCGAGAGGGCGCTCGAGGCGGCGCATGGCGCCGCCCCGGCGTGGGGCAAGACGGCTCCGGCCGAACGGGCGGCGATCCTGAACAAGATCGCTGACCGCATTGACGAGCACACGCCCGCGCTGGCCGTCGCCGAGGTGTGGGACAACGGGAAACCGATCCGGGAGGCCATTGCCGCCGATATCCCGTTGGCCGCCGATCACTTCCGGTATTTCGCCGCTGCGATCCGTGCCCAGGAGGGTTCCCTGTCGCAGATCGACGAGGACACTGTGGCCTATCACTTCCACGAACCGCTCGGGGTGGTGGGCCAGATCATCCCGTGGAATTTCCCGATCCTGATGGGTGCCTGGAAGCTGGCTCCGGCGCTGGCGGCCGGAAACGCGGTGGTGCTCAAGCCGGCCGAGCAGACTCCGGCCTCGATTCTGTACCTGATGTCGCTGATTGGTGATCTGTTGCCGCCCGGGGTGGTCAACATCGTCAACGGTTTTGGCGCCGAGGCGGGCAAGCCGCTGGCGTCGAGCAACCGCATCGCCAAGGTCGCCTTTACCGGCGAGACCACCACCGGTCGGCTGATCATGCAGTACGCGTCGCAGAACCTGATTCCGGTGACCCTCGAACTCGGCGGCAAGAGCCCCAATATTTTCTTTTCCGACGTGCTGGCCGCTGGCGACGACTTCCAGGACAAGGCGCTAGAAGGGTTCACCATGTTCGCCCTCAACCAGGGCGAGGTTTGCACCTGTCCGTCCCGGGCGCTGATTCAGTCCGACATCTACGACGAGTTCCTGGAACTGGCGGCCATTCGCACCAAAGCTATCCGGCAGGGCGACCCGCTGGATTCGCAGACCATGCTGGGTTCGCAGGCCTCCAACGATCAGCTGGAAAAGATCTTGTCCTACATCGAGATCGGCAGGGGCGAGGGCGCCAAGGTGATTACTGGCGGTGAGCGCGCCGAGTTGGGTGGCGACCTGTCCGGCGGTTTCTACATGCAGCCGACCATCTTCGCCGGCAACAACACGATGCGGGTCTTCCAAGAAGAGATCTTTGGCCCCGTCGTTGCGGTCACCCCGTTCGACACTTATGACCAGGCCATGGACATCGCCAACGACACGCTCTACGGGTTGGGCGCGGGAGTGTGGAGCCGCGACGGCAACACCGCCTACCGCGCCGGTCGGGAAATCAAAGCCGGACGGGTGTGGACCAACTGCTACCACGCGTATCCGCCGCACTCGGCGTTCGGTGGGTACAAGCAGTCCGGTTTCGGCCGCGAAGGCCACAAGATGGCGCTCGAGCATTACCAGCAGACCAAGAATCTGCTGGTCTCCTACCGCAACAAAGCCCAAGGGTTTTTCTGATCCCGCTTCCTACCAACATATTTCACGATTGGATCGACATCATGACCCAGACACTGGCAAGCGCTGCCGCCTCGGCTACCGATACTATGCGCGCGGCCGTCGTCACCGAATTCGGCCAACCGCTGCAGATCGAAGAACTCGACCTACCCACCCCCGGGTATGGTGAAGCTCTGGTCAAACTCGAGACCTCCGGGGTCTGTCACACCGATCTGCATGCGGCGCATGGTGATTGGCCGGTCAAGCCGCAACCACCCTTCATACCTGGCCACGAAGGATACGGCACCGTCGTCGCACTCGGCCCCGGGGTCGATGACGTGAAGATCGGCGATAAGGTCGGCAATGCCTGGCTCTGGTCGGCGTGCGGGAGCTGCGAATACTGCCGCACCGGTTGGGAAACGCTGTGTGAGAGCCAACGCAACGGGGGCTACAGCGTCAACGGCAGCTTCGGCACCTACATGTTGGTCAATGCGGCCTATGCCGCGCGCATCCCCGACAATGCCGACCCTCTGGAAGTGGCGCCTATCCTGTGCGCCGGCGTCACCGTGTACAAGGGACTCAAGGTCACCGACACCAGACCGGGTCAGTGGGTGGCGATCTCCGGTATCGGCGGGTTGGGCCATATCGCGGTGCAGTATGCCCGCGCGATGGGGCTGCGGGTGGTCGCTATCGACGTCGACGACTCCAAGCTCGCGCTGGCGAGCAACCTGGGCGCCGAGGTAACCGTCAATGCGCGGGATTGTGATGTTGTCGCCACGGTGCAGCGGGCTACCGGCGGCGTGCACGGGGTGCTGGTCACCGCGGTACATCCAGAGGCGTTCGGCCAAGCGATCGGGCTGACCCGCCGAGGCGGCACTATCGTGTTCAACGGCCTTCCACCCGGCGACTTCCCCGCGCCGATTTTCGACATTGTGTTGAAGGGCCTCACGATTCGTGGCTCGATCGTCGGTACCCGGCAGGACATGGCAGAGGCGCTGGACTTCTATTCTCGCGGTCTGATCCGCCCCACCGTAGCCAGCGCCAGGCTCGACCAAATCAACAACGTATTCGACCAGATGCAGCGGGGTCGGATCGACGGCCGCGTGGTCATCGATTATCGGTGAGACCCGACGTGCTGCTTTGGTGAGGCTGCGCTTGCTGGCGCGACGGGCCTTGGTGCGGTTGGCTTTACCTCGTGCGTCACGATTCACCGCGTCGATCCGCGCGACGACGGCATCCGGCCGAGCCGCATGTACCGGGCACCTCGGGTCGCCTGAACTGGCTACGTGCGGCGGTTCTCGGCGCCAATGACGGCATCGTGTCGGTGGCAGGCATCGTCGTGGGTGTTGCGGGCGCGACGGTGCAGCGAGGCCCCATCTTCACCGCCGGGCTGGCCGGGCTGGTGGCGGGCGCGGTGTCGATGGCGCTGGGCGAATTCGTTTCGGTATCCAGCCAGCGCGACAGCGAGCGAGCCCTACTCGCCAAGGAACGTGACGAACTGACTCGGGCGCCCCGCACCGAACTGGCTGAGCTCACCGCGATCTATGCGGCCAAAGGTCTTTCACCACAGACGGCGGCGCGCGTGGCCGAGGAACTTACAGCCCATGACGCCTTCGCCGCGCATGCCGAAGCTGAACTGAAGATCGATCCGGGCGACCTGGCCAATCCCTGGCACGCCGCGGCGGCGTCGAGCGTCGCCTTCACCACCGGGGCGTTGCTGCCGCTGCTGGCGATCCTGCTCCCACCGGCTACCTGGCGGGTGCCGGTGACGTTCGTCGCCGTGCTGATCGCCTTGAGCCTGACCGGAGCGCTCAGCGCGCGCCTGGGTGGGGCGAGCGTGCGGCGCGCCGTGACCCGCGTCGTGCTCGGTGGTGCTGCGGGCTTGGCACTCACCTATGGCGTCGGACACCTATTCGGCGCCGCCATCGATTGATCGGGGCGGTGGCGGCGTTGGTCCTCCCGGAAAAAGGACTTTCGGCAGGCGCGCTATCCGGCAGCTGCTCATAACCTGGTGTTATGACTCACCAAATCCACGACGACACTGGCGCCGCCGTCCTGTCGGCCAAGGAATGTTGGGAGTTACTTGGAGGTACCTCATTGGGGCGGCTTGTCACCGCCGTCGACGGGCGACCCGAGATCTTCCCGGTTAACTATGCGGTGCAACGCAAGACAATCCTGTTTCGCACCGCGGGTGGCACCAAACTGGTGAGCACTGCGATTAACAACCAAGTTGTCTTCGAGGTCGACGACCACAACGTCACCGAGGGATGGAGCGTGATCGTCAGGGGTACCGCCCGCTCGGTGCGTGGCGACGAGGAGATCGCGGAAGCCGAACGCGCGCAGGTGCTACCGTGGACCGGCTCGGAGAAATCACATTATGTGCGGGTAATTCCAGAGATCATTTCTGGACGGCGATTCCAGTTCACCCCGGCGGGGCGCTAACGCAGATCCACGGCACTAACTCTGATCTGACCAACGGAAAACCGTTAGGCACGCGATCAAGCCGCCGACGCTCCAAGCGGTCAGAATCAGGAAGATGCGCCAAAGTTCCCAGCTTCCCGCTGGTTCGAAGGCCACCATTTGCGGCGGCAGCAACACTGACCGAAATCCTTGTGCCATCCACTTGACCGGAAATAGCGAACCGATGGTCAGCATCCAGGCCGGCAGCGCCATGAGCGGCACGTAGGTCCCGGACACGAATTGCAGGCCCACGGCTGGGCCGTTGGTCATCACGGCGGCGGAGACCGCGTTGCTGGCGAAATTACTGATGAAGATGCCCAATAACGAACAACTGACAATGCCGAGCGAAAACACCCACCATAGCGTGAACCAGCCGAAAGCGCTGTCGGGCAAGCGCAAGTCGAAGATCGACACCCCCACCGATAGCAGGATCACGGCTTCGGCAATGCTGGCGATCGCGACCAGCAGTATTTTGCCGATGAAATACGACGAGGCTGTTGCCGGTGTTCCGCGAAGCCGTCGCAGGGCACCATTGTCGCGATCGGCGGCAATGCTGATACCGAGGTTGATGAACGACGTCGAGAGTATGCCGTAAGCGAGCATGCTGGCCGCTATCACTGCGCCAGTGCTGGTTTCGCTTCCCGGCAGCTTGCTTGAGAAGATTGAGCCCAGCAGAACGCAGATCACCGCCGGCATGGAGAAGGTCAGGCCGACCTGCTCGGGGCGACGGTAGAACATCTTCAATTCCGGTCCCACGCGAGATAATCCGATTCGCAGCGGGGACGGCAGTGTCACCGACGCGGCCGCACGGCGCCGTGGCGGCTTGTCGCTGTCCAGGTGCTCGGCGTTCGTCATCCCCGGCCGATCAATTGCAGGTAAGCGTCCTCCAGTGTTGGACGAGAGACGGTTAGCTGCGCCAGTTCGCGGCCGTCCTGGGATCGCTGCCTAATCAAGTCGGTCGGGCGGTCCGTCTCCACCGCGAAGACCTCGCCCCGCTCCGTCCACCGTACGGTCGCCGCCGAACTCACGTGTTCGGTCAGTCTGTCCGGTGAGTCCACCGCCACCACACGCCCACCCGAAATGACTGCGACACGATCGGCAAGTACCGCCGCTTCCTCCAGGTAATGGGTGGTGAGCAGGATAGTGGTGCCGTCACGCGCCAACGACCTGATGAGGTCCCAGAACTGGCGGCGCGCTTCCGGGTCGAAACCTGTGGTCGGTTCGTCCAGGAACAGCAGCTCGGGCATACCGACGATACCCAGAGCCACGTCCAGTCGGCGGCGCTGCCCGCCGGACAGCGCTCGCACTCGCTTACCGGCCACCGCGCCGAGACCGGCCAACTCCAGGGCCTCGCCCGGAACCCGGCCCGTCCCATAGCATTTCGCGAACATCTGCACCGTTTCCGCCGCTGTGAGCATCCCGGCATCGCTAGCTTCCTGAAGCACGATGCCGATCCGGGCTCGCCAGCTGCGCCCGGCAGTTCCAGGGTCTTCGCCCAGCACCAGAACCTGCCCGGCATCACGGGTACGGTGGCCTTCGAGTATTTCGATGGTTGTCGACTTGCCAGCCCCGTTGGGGCCGAGAATCGCGAAGATCTCGCCGCGGCCGATGTCGAGATCCACCTCCCGCACCGCCTGGGTCCGCCCGTATGCCTTGGATAAACCCCGGACATGTACCGCCGGGGGCTGATCCATCTCGATGCTCACTGCTGAGCACCTCCGGTGTCCTGCTCGGCGGATAGGCTCTCCAGTTCGGCCAGCAATTCTCGAAGCTCGATATTCGACAGCTGCTCCATCATGCTGTCGATATCGTCGCCCGCGAATTCCGAGCGTTCAGCAACTGGGAGTTCGGCGCACCCCAAGTTCAGGCTCGAAAGTATCTGCATCGCAAGGGAACTGACGCTGACACCACGGAGTATTTCCAGGACCGGCAGGTCAATTCCGAACGTCGCATTGACCCGGGTTCGGAAATCCATTGCCATCATCGAGTCCATCCCGATGTCGTTGAGGATGTCGTCTGACCCAATGTCGGCGGCCGGGACTTCAAAGACAGCTCCGAGGATCCGACGAACATGGCTGGCGACGACTTCTTGCCGCTCAGCTTCCGCGCACCGCGAGAGTGCTTGCAGGATGGAGGTTTCCGCATCTGATTCAGCCGAGAACGCCGCGGTGCCCAGTTCGCTGAACATCGGCGGCAGCTGTCCGCTCAGCCCGGCCCGGCGGGCGAGCGTCCAGTCGGCACTGATCGCGACGACACTCGCTGTCTTCTGGTTGATGAGCCGGTCGAGGATCCTGGTGCCCGCCGCAGGGGTGATGAGTTCGATTCCGCGCCGGCGGTAAAGCTTCTCCAGCTTCAATTCCTCCACCATGCCCACCGACCACGGCCCCCACCCGATGGTTAGCGCCGGAAGTCCCTGCGCATGCCGGTAATGCGCGAATGCGTCCAGGAAGGCGTTGGCGGCGGCGTAGTTGCCTTGGCCGGGAGCGGCGATGACCGAACCCGCAGAGCCAAACATGACGAAGAACTCCAGCTCCTGTCCGCCGAATACATCGTGCAGGATCCGGGCGCCGGTGGTCTTCACCGCCAGTACTGCGGCGAAGTCAGCTTCGCTCATGTTCACCAGCAGTTGGTCATTGACCGTTCCCGCGGCGTGCACAACACCGCGAACGGGCTGCCCCCCGTCCCGGTTGTGATCGTCCACCCAGGCCCGCACCTGGTCGGCGTCGGTGATATCGACACTGGCCGTGGTGATGCGCGCGCCGAGGTGTTCGATCCTTCGAAGCGCGTCCACGGTGGCGCAGTGCGGGTCGTCCTTCGTTTGCCGTGACCATTGGCTTCGCTGCGGTATCTTGCTTCGGCTCAACAGCGCTATGTGCCGCGCCCCACGCTCGGCGAGATAGCCGGCGACGATACGGCCGAGGGCCCCGGAGCCACCGGTGACGACATACGTCGCGTCCGGACTGAGTTTGGTGGGAAACGGCCTGGTGAGGTTACCGCTGCGGCGCAACCGAGCGACGAAGGTCTGGCCGCTTCGGATCGCGATCTGGTCTTCGGACTGACCGGCCAGAACATGCTCGCAGATCTGCGCTGCCGTCTCGGCGGTGTCCGCATCGGGTTCGATGTCGATCAGCCCGCCCCAGTAGTCGACAAACTCTTGGTGGCCGATGACCCTGCCGAGCCCCCAGATGGTGGCTTGATCGGCAACGATCGATTCGGTTCCGGGCGCCGGCTGTGCGTTCCCGGTGATCAAGTGCAGGCGGGGCCGCACAGCACCGTTGTCGGCGAAGGCCTTGACCAGCCGCAGAACCGTGAAAACGCCAATGTGATGGGCTGTTTCGGTCGCATCGTCGGAGGTGATGTCCAGTGGCCAGCAATCAACGACACCGGCGAGGCCGCGTTCCCGCTCGAGGTGGAGGTCGAGCAGTCGGCGTAGCTGCTCGGCCTGCCGCGGGTTCAGCGCGTAGCCACCGTCGATCTCGGCGAGCGCATTGACAGGTTGGTGTTCAACCAGGTGGGCGCGGTGGCCGCATCGGCGCAGCCTCTCCGCGACCGCTGCGCCGATACCGGAGGTGTCTGCTAGAATCAGCCAGGACGAATCGGCTGAGCACGCCGTTTCAGGTACCTGATCTTGATTCCTCGCGGGTTCCGCGATCCACACGACTTCGTAGAGCCCCTTGTCTAATTGATCCCATGACATGCCCGACGCAGCGGACAGCGATCGGACCGTGAAGCCGTCAAAGGTGGCGAGCGTCTTACCCGCCTGGCTGGAAATGGTGATGTCGCTTTCGATCTCTTCTCTCGTTGCCGACACCACGCGCGCTCGCACGATCATGTTCGGGTCGGGGGCATGGAAGATGGAACTGCGCCGAATTCGAGTAGGAAGATATGTCTCCTGGTCCTGGTCCTGGTCGAGAAGCCTTGCCCCGAAGAGTGTTTGAAAAGCGCCGTCGATCAGCGCCGGGTGAAATCGGTGTGCCCCGAGTTCAGCCGCGAGCCGCTCGGGAACCTCGAGCTGAGCCACCGCCCAGCCGTGTCCGGCAGTGATTTCACGCACGGTTTGGAACATGTCACCGTAGCCGAACCCGATTGTGCGGGTATGGGCGTAGAAGTCGGCACCGCTGATCGCGCCGAGGGGTTGCGAGTCGTCCACCGTACAGCGAATCGGCCTGGATAACGTGTTTAATTCCGCGGTCGCCGTTATCGTCCAGTTGAGGTCGCCGTCGGCAGTCGCGGTGAACGCTGCGAATTCCAGCGCACCGGTGTCCTGGTGAAGAGTCGTCCGCAGCAGCGGATCGCAGGTTCCGTCGAGGATGAGGGCGCGATGCAGTACCAGGTTGTCGACACTGTGGTCGGTCGAACCGTACGTCGCTTTGGCAGCCGCCAACGCCATTTCGACGAACACCGCACCGGGTACCAGGATACTGCCCTGCACCTGATGATCCTCGAGGAACGGCATTGCGGCGGTGCTCAATTCGACTTCCCAGGTCGGATGCACTGCGCTCACCGGTTGCCCCAGCAGCGGATGCACCGGGCGGTAGTGCAGTTCCTCAGCGGCTTCCTGGGTTTCGTTCCAGAATCGTTTCGATTGCCACGGGTAGGACGGCAGCTTCAGCAGTCGTGCTCCAGCTCGCGGGTACATTGTGTCCCAGTCGATTTGGTGACCATGACAATAGAGCGCCCCCACACAGTTCATCAATGTGCGGCTGTCGTCGTCGTCGCGCCGCTGAGCCGGCAGCACCACGACCTCGGTGTTCCTTTCGGCCTCTTGGGTTCCCGCGAGCTCGATGATCGACGGGGCCAGCACGGGATGCGGGCCGAGTTCGACGAAGTGGGCGTATCCATCCTCGATCATCCGCCGCGCCGCTGCTTCGAAAAGTACTGTGGCGCGAGTGTTCTGCCACCAGTAGGCGGCGCCGGCCGTGTATCCGCCCAACTGTTCGCCAGTGACCGTGGAGTACAGCGGAATGGCGGCGGTGCCCGACGACAGCCCGTCGAGCGACCGGCAGAGATCCTCCTTCACCGCTTCCATGTAGTGGGTGTGATACGGCACCTTCCCAGTCAGGAACCGGTTGAAAATCTCCGCCTCGCCCAACTGACGGGCGATGTCTTCGAGCACATCGCTGTCGCCGGCCAGGGTCACCGCCGAGGGGCTGTTGATCGCGGCGATGGACACCCGCCGCCCGATCTGGTCGAATGCTTTGTCATCGAGGTTCTGCATGAGTGCATCGGCGCCGATGCCGACGGCCAGCATGCGGCCCAACCCACTTGTCTGTTGCTGCAGGCGACTTCGGTGATACACCACCTGAACCGCTTGCTCGAAGGTGAGTAGACCGGCCAGGTGATGAGCCGCCACTTCCCCGGCGCTGTGACCGATCACCGCGTGCGGCCTGATCCCGAACTGGGCAAGTTGCGCCGCGAGCGCGACTTGAACGGCGAAATTGGCAGGTTGTGCGACCTCGGTTTCGGCCATCCGAGATCGGGTTTCGTCGGCTCGGAGTTCATCGAGCAGCGACCAGTGGGTGTAACGGGACAGCTCTCGGTCGGTGCGCTGAATGCTGTCGGCAAATGCAGGATAGATGTCGAGAAGCCCCCGGCACATCTTCCACCACTGCGGCCCCATACCGCTGCAGACGAAGGCCAGCTTGGGTGAAGCCGGATGCGGGCGGGACGGTGAGATCTGCCCACCCTCGGCGAGGGCCCGAAGTTGGTCTCGCGCCTCGTCGAGGCTACCCGCGACAATGGCCCGCCGATGGTTCAGATGCGAACGGCGCCGGCCCAGGGTGTAGCCGAGATCCGCGAGCGTGACGTCGGGATGCTCGCCCAGGTGCGACGCGAGTTGCTGGACCGTCTCCGTCAGCGCCTCCCCTGACCGCGCCGAGATCGGCAGGATGACCAGGGGTCGGCCCGGAGTACCGTCTGCATTGCCGACCGGGGTGGGTGGCTGTGCCAGCACCACGTGCGCGTTGGTCCCGCCGAAGCCGAATGAGTTGACACCGGCAACCCTTCGAATGCCTTCGGCGAAGGGACGTCCGGTTTGCGGAATAACGATATTGGTGGTACGCAACGGATTTTTTAGATGCAGCTGCGCGGGAACGTATCCGTGTTTGAGCACCAGAGCCGCCTTGATGAGCCCAGCGACGCCCGCCGCCGCCTCGAGGTGGCCGATGTTCGCCTTGACCGAACCGACTAGCAGCGGATCTGATTCCGGCCGGTCTGCTGCGAGCGCGTTGGCCAGCGCCCGCAACTCAATCGGGTCGCCAACCGGGGTCCCGGTGCCGTGCGCTTCCACGTATCCGATGTCGTTGGCAGACAGCCCGGCCCGTGCAAGGGCCGTACTGATCGCCGCGTGCTGCGCGTCCTCACTCGGCACGGTAATGCCTTCGGTGCGTCCGTCCTGGGAGACTGCGGTACCGAGTATCTGCGCATAGATCTCGTCGCCGTCGGCCAGTGCCCGTCCGAGAGGTTTGATGACGACGACGGCGCCTCCTTCGCCCCGCGCGTAACCGTCTGCTGACACGTCGAATGCCTTGCAGCGACCCTCGGGGCTGAGAAATCCACTCTTGGACTCGGCGATGGCGGTGTTGGGCCCGATCATGATGTTCACTCCCCCGGCAACCGCTAGGTGGCATTCACCGTTCCAGATGCTTTGCGCCGCAAGGTGCACCGCGACGAGCGAACTTGAGCACGCCGTATCGACGGTCATACTGGGACCGCGAAAGTCGAACGTGAACGAGATACGGTTGGCCAGCATTGTCATCATCATTCCGGTGGCGGAGTGCGTCTTCAACCTGTAGCGACTGGTGCGGCCCTGGTTTTGCAGCAGTTGATAGTCGAGGGTGAATCCGCCGACGAACACACCAACATCGGTGCCCGCCAATGCGTCTGCGGGTATTCCGCCGTCTTCCAGCGCCTCCCAGGTGGTTTCCAGTAGGAGCCGTTGTTGCGGATCCAGCAGATTGGCTTCGCGGGGTGAAATTCCAAAGAATTGGGGGTCGAATTGATCGATCTGATTGAGGAACCCGCCTCGGAAGGTAACCATCTTCCCGACTTTTGCCGGATTCGGATCGAAGTAGCGTCCAGCGTCCCAGCGTGTTTCGGGAACGACGCAAGTCGCGTCGGTTTCACCGCATAGTGAGTTCCAGAAGGCCTCCACGGAATGGGCGCCGCCCGGAAAGCGACATCCAATTCCGACAATCGCCAGTGCCTCGCGACCGCCCTGCTCCATGTGCATCATCCCTTTGAGTTCACAGCCGGTGTGACCGGCAGAGCAGCGCGCCTCACCTTGTCGGCGCCGACACCAACGGAGTCGATCCAGAACGCAGAATCCATCCCTCGCTGATTGGACTCGTCGCCTGGTCGTGCCGGTAAATGGAGCGCAGTTCGCGCAGGAACTTGTCTCGTTGCCACGCCTGCACCTGCCGCATGACGTTGTCCTCGGAGAAGCGGTTGCTTTCCTTGCCGACCACGATTTCGACGAGATAGCCCGCGATTTGGCGCAGCGTCCGGTCGTTGGTGTCGAACTGCCTGTCGAACTCCGGGGAGCTTCCTATCATCGCGGTGTGCAGCGCCACCATGAAGTTGAGCGGCGAGAACAAGTCGACGAATTGCCCTGCTATGCAATCTATCTCAACCGCACCCCATTCGCGGAAGAATTGTTGCATGCGGTTGCTGAGGTCGATCATGCGTTGCAGATGGGGCACAACGGAAGGATCGTCGGCAACATCTGCGAACCGGTCGTTGGTGTAGAACAGCCCGAGAAATCCCCAGTAGAAGGCGATGTCCCAGATCACCTTCGCCGACATCACGGTCGGCGAGCCCATCAGCGGGTACTGGTTGCAGTAGATGTTGAGCCACATGTCGGTGAGCGAGCGAAACAACGAGTCGTTGATCGAGGCGCGTGCGACGATGTTCTCTCCGCTCAGTTCGCGCGTGATCATGTCGGTGATCAGGCCATTGCCGATGGCGATCAAATCCAGTCCCGAAGAGTACAACGGGTCCAAGAAGATTCCCGAGTCGCCGGTCAGGCACCAACGTTGCTGGCCGTCATAGACTTTTGTAGAGCTATGACTGTAGTGCTTCATCACCCTGAAATCCTTGATCAGGTGATCGTGCTCAGCCAGCACCGCGGCGCATTGTGGCTCGTGCTCGTGCAGCCAGGCTTGGGCTTTGGCCAACGTGTTGTAGCTATCGAACGCGTGCAGCGCCGGGTCGGCGACTATGCCGACGCTGGTCGATCCAGACGCGAGCCGGATGAGCCACACCCAATACCCCTCCCCCATCAGATGATTGGTGGACATCGCGCGGTCACCTTCGGTCAGGCGTTCTTGCCAGCTGGGGTCATTGCTCCATCGCCCGATGTCAATCTCAGTTGCGACGCGCAGCCACACGGCATTGCAGTGATGCTCCGTGGTGCGTTTGAGACCCAGCTGTCGAGCCAGCACGCGGTTGCGCCCCGATGCGTCCACCACCCAGCGGGCCGTTGTCCGCGTGTTGGTGGTGTCACCGCTCTGGTAGCAGACGGTGTGATACCCGCCCGCATCGCCAAATTCAACGGATCTCACCCGACCCGTGACCATCTCGACGCCGCCCGCCAGGCAGCGCCGGGTGAGTTCGTTTTCCAGCCGGCCGCGGTCGATCTGGAAGGTTACCTGCGGTGTGTACCTGGAATTGCCGAGTTCCATTCGCTGGGTGATGTCGGCGTTCGCGTCGTGCGAAAAGAACATCCGCAACCCCATCTTGCGCAGCTGCGAGGCCTGCAGATGGTCTGCCAATCCCAGGCGGTCCCGCAGATACTGTGCCGACACCTCGACCGTCGACTCGCCAACAGTGTGGGTGATCTCCGGCACCGGGTGCCCGACCGGCTCGATAATCAGAACCCGTGTTGCGGGTCGGGCGATGTGAAGTTCCATCGCCAGTGTGAGAGCCGCGATGCCACCGCCAATGACGGCCACCTCACAGTCGGGGGCGGGCGCAAAGACCTCCGTGGTGTCCGGAGCATCGGCGGTATCCGTCAGCTGCGCCTTGATCCGCTGCGCCAAAGCTGCCCGCGCCTGTGGGCTCAACTGCGAAAGGTGCGCTCGCGTATTCACACTATCCCCTCCCAGCACATGTGACCGATTACCACAGTTAATTAATATTTAAGAAACTACACGAAATCATGGTGGCAGTAGTCAGGCTCACACACCCACCCCGCCAGGCTTGTCGCCATCCTCTGTTCTCGCAATCGCTGCCTCGCGTAGGTTGGGATCTGCATACGCGGCAGGCGAGCCGGCGATCAGGTATCGCCCGTAGACGAGTTCGAATGTCGGTACGGTCATCAGCGTCGTGACGATAGCCACCAACACCAGGATCGTGAACAGAGTGGGAGTGATGATGCCAGCCTGAAGCCCAATGTTGAGCAGAATGAGTTCGATCAAACCACGAGCATTCATCAACGATCCCAGGGCGATTGATTCGCGGAGCGGCACCTTTCGAATCCGGGCAGCCAACGCGCACGCCACTCCCTTGCCAGCGATTGCCACCGCGAGGATGCCCAACGTCACTGCCCACAGTTTCGGGCTGTTCAGCAGCCCAACCTCAGTGTTCAGCCCCGAATAAACGAAGAACAACGGCAGCAGGAACGTCGTCACCATCGGATCCACCATGTCGGTGAGGCGTTGCGCGAAGTAGCCCGACGGCATTGCGACGCCGAGGACGAATGCTCCGAAAATGGCGTAGATACCGATCACATCGCTGAACCAGGCGCAGAGCATCAGCAAGATGAGGACGGCGCTGAAAACCGGTGGCGTTATCGCCTGCCGGCGTTCGGATATCCCACCAAGACCGGCCAAAGCCTTGCGGCCGATGGTCAACACCAGCAGGCAGTACAGGAAGCCGCCGATTATCGCAGTGGCGGCCGTGACAGGGCTGCCGCGGTGGATCGCGAGCACGATTGCCAGCAGGCACCAGGACAGCGCATCGTCGGCTGCACCACATGCCAACGCCAGCGTGCCCAAAGGCGTTCCGGTGAGCCGCTTTTCGTAGATAATCCGGGCTAGCATCGGGAACGCCGTGGTCGCGATGGACGCGCCCAGGAACATCATCGCCATCACCAGGGTGACGCGACTGTCGAAATAGACCCCGCCGGACAGCAAGGGCCCGGCGATCAGTGCTCCCAGCCCAAGGGGGGCCAGGATGCCCGCCGAGGAGACGACGACCGCGGTGCCCACCCGATGTTTGATGAGGTTGGCATCGAAGTTGAGCCCGATCAGGAACATGTACAGCACGAGGCCGATCTGCGCCAGGGTGTACAGCACGACGTTGGACTGCCGCGGTGGAAACAACTGGTGTTGCACGGCAGGGGCTAGGTGGCCGAGCAGCGAGGGACCAAGCAGGACACCGGCGATCATCTCACCGACAACCTGGGGTTGCCCGACGCGTTGCGCCAGCAGCCCCACTCCTCGGCACGCCGCCAAGATCACGGCAAGTTCGAGGAAGAAACGGATCGCGGTCGATGCGGGCATAAGTCAGCTTTGCGGCGTCAAAAGGGGTCGCGGATGCGCAATGGGAAGCGGATAATCGCAAGCCATCGGCACTATCCGGGAGCGCAGAATGTCCAGGCCGTACAAATATCTGCAAGTGGCACTCGTGATCTTCGGCTCGGTGATGCTCCTCGTATACCCACTCGCCGTGGTCTGGCCGTCAGGTTGGGCCTGGCATTCCGGACCGCCCTATCACTCCGACTACTTCATGATGATCGTCGGTCTCTACGCCACGCTGGGCGTCTTCTTGATCAACGCAGCGAGCAATCCGCTAAGGCACCTAAGCCTGATCTGGTTCGCGGTGTGGTCCAGCGTCGTACACGCGGTGATTATGGCGGTGCAGTCGCTGCACAGCAGTCACGAGATGGCACCTGTGGGGTGACATCGCGGCGCTGCTGCTCGCTGCGATGGTCTTGGGTGTATTGGTGCGGCGTCAGGAAGCCGGCGACTCTTCCGGGGTCCAGGCAGGCGGCTGACCGGGCCGGCCAGGGAACAGATAGTCGATGAAAGCGGCTGCCGTAGGTTGCGGTTCGTGATTGGCAAGGCCCGGACGCTCGTTGGCTTCGATGAATGCGTACTCCTCACCGGTGACGTCGGTCACCAGGAGATCGATGCCGGTCACCGGAATGCCGATTGCCTCGGCCGCCGACACCGCGACCCGGCACAGTTCCGGGTTCACCTGCGCGGTGACATCGTGAATCGTGCCGCCCTGATGGAGGTTCGCGGTGTGACGCACACGCAGCCACGTTCCTTGTGGCAAGACATCGTCCAGCGACCAGCCAGATTCGGCGACGGTTGCCTCGGTGAGATCGTCGAGCGGGATGCGGGACTCACCTCCGGTAGACGCCGAACGCCGTCTGCTCTCGGCCGCGATCAGGTCCCGGATGGTGTGGTCACCGGTCCCGATGACCTCTGGTGGCAGCCGCAGCGCGGCGGCCACCACTCGGCCGTCGATTACCACCAGGCGCAGATCCTGGCCCTGCACCCGCTGTTCGATCAGCACTTCCGGGCACACCTCCCGCGCTCGTGCCAGAGCGGCGGCTAACTCACCGGGACCGCGTTCGGCGGCGACCCCGACGGTGATGCCGTGGCCCTGCTCGCCGCGGGTCGGTTTGACGACGACCTCGCCGACTTCTGTCAAGAAGGTGTAGTCGGCGTCGTCGAAAGTCGCCAGCCGAGCGCGGGGCACGGTGATACCCGCTTCGGACACCAGCCTTCGGGTCAGGCGCTTGTCATCGCAACGGCACATTGCCACCGCAGAGGTGAACTCCGAAAGTGACTCACGAGTGATGACCGTGCGGCCGCCGTGCGTAAGCCGGATCTCGCCCGTCTCGGCGTCGAGTACTTCCACCCAGATTCCGCGGCGCAGCGCTTCGTCGGCGATGATCCGGGCATAGGGGTTGAGGTCATCGACTGTTTCCGGCGCTGGGGTGAATAGCGGCTCGTTGATCGCGTTCTTTCGCTTTATTGCCAGCACCGGGACGCGGCGAAAGCCCAGCTTTTCATAGAGCGCCGTGGCGGCCGCATTGTCGTGCGCGACAGACAGATCCATGTACGCGCGGCCTTTGGCATGGAAGTGCTGCGCCAGCGCGCGGGTGAGCGCCGCGCCCAGTCCGGGCAAAGCGGCGGCGGGATCCACCGCCAGGCTCCACAGGCTGGACCCGTGCTCGGGGTCTGCGAACAGCAGTTCATGGTCGATCCCGGTGACGGTCCCTACCACGGCGCCGTCCTCGTTGCGCACCGCCAGCAGGTAGGTAACCGCCTCCACCTGTTGATGGTTATGCCAGATCGTCTCCACCGGCGCCGGAACCATTCCGCACCGCACGTAGACGCGATTCATCGCATCGGCGTCGCCGACGTCGTTGAGGGTGCGCACCGTGACGTACGGCGGGGGTGCCGCGCGTTCCTCGTCGTTCTCGTCCGAAGCGCTGGCAAAGCGCAACCGGTATGTGTGACTGGGGTCGATGAACAGCTCGGCCGGAGCTTTGGCGACCACTACGTGGGACTCGCGCGCGTAGATGCAGATGTCGCGGCGCCCGGGCGCCTCCCGCCGCAGCGACTCGGCCAGTGTGTCGGCATCGGTGAATGTCTGCCCGAAAATAAGTCGGCCCCAACCTAATTCGAGTTCCACATCATGGGCCATCGCCGCCGCCAGCTGAGGTGGCGCCGCGTCATGCAAAGCGAGCGTGATCGCTTCCGGGTGATCCTCTGACGGACCGATAATCGTCATCCGGCGGCCCCTGTGACACCGTGCTTCTGCAGCCACATCTCCAGTAGCGCTACCTGCCAGAGCTCGTTGCCGCGCAGCGGGGTCAGTCTGCGGTTTGGGTCTGCGAGCAACGCCTCCACAGCTTCGGAGCGGAACAGTCCGCGCTCCTTGGCCACCGGCGCGTACAGGGCGTCCCGGACCATGTCCAGATACGGGCCCTCCAAATGGGTCAGCGCGGGCACCGGGAAGTATCCTTTGGGCCGGTCGATGACCTCAGCGGGGATCACCCGGCGGGCGGCTTGCTTGAGCACTCCCTTGCCCTCGTGGGCGATCTTGAGTTCCGGTGGGCAGGTTGCGGCCAGTTCCACCAGCTCGTGGTCCAGGAACGGCACCCGGCCCTCCAGCCCCCAGGCCATGGTCATGTTGTCGACCCGCTTGACCGGGTCATCAACCAACATCACGGTCGTGTCGAGGCGCAGCGCACGGTCGATGCCGGTGGCCGCGTTGGCGCGCGCGAAATGCTCGCTGACGAATCGTTCGCTGGGATCGTCCGCGGCGACGTTCTCGGCCGCCACCAGGGTCTTGAGACCCGGGACGTCCCGGTCGAAGAATGCGGCGCGATATGCCGCCACAGCTCCCGGCAGGCTGCTCGCCTCTGGCGCCCCCATCGGCGGGTACCAGTGGTATCCGGCAAACACCTCGTCGGCACCCTGGCCGGACTGCACGACCTTGACGTGCCGCGACACCTCCTGACTGAGGAGGTAGAAGGCCACACAGTCATGGCTGACCATCGGCTCGCTCATCGCCCCGATCGCGTCGTCGAGTGCGGGCAGCATCCGGTCTGTTCCGATGCGGATCTGGTGATGGTCGGTGCCGAACCACTTGGCGATGATGTCGGAATAGCGGAACTCGTCGCCCTCGACGCCGCCCACCGACTCGAAGCCGATGGAGAACGTCGAAAGGCCGTGTTGGCCGGCTTCGGCGAGGAGCCCGACGATCAGGCTGGAGTCGACTCCGCCCGAGAGCAGACAACCGACCGGGACGTCGGCGACCAGTCGCCGTTTGACCGCGGTGCGCAGCGCGGCGAGCACGGCATCTTCCCAATCGGTCTCCGACCAGTCGGCGTGGCGGTCCTGGCGGGTGAAGTCCGGCGTCCAGTAGATGGTGGCGGTGCGCTTGCCGTCGGGTTCGATGGCAAGCAGCGACCCCGGCGGGATCTTCCGCACGCCGCGCAGGATGGTCAGCGGTGCGGGCACCACGGAGTGGAAGGTCATGTAGTGGTGCAGAGCGACATGGTCGATGCGGGTGTCGACGCCGCCACCAGCCAGCAACGCCGGCAGGGTCGAGGCGAAGCGGATCCGGTGGCTGTCCTCGGTGACGTAGAGCGGCTTGATGCCCAGGCGGTCGCGGCCTAGCAGGACTCGCCCGCTGTCGCGTTCGGCGATGGCGAACGCGAACATGCCGTGCAGGTGCGCAACGAAGTCGTCGCCCCAGCGGTGGTAGGCCTTGAGCAGGACTTCGGTGTCGCTGTGTGAGAAGAACCGGTAACCGTGGCCCTCGAGTTCGCGGCGCAGTTCCTGGTAGTTGTAGATGCAGCCGTTCCAGGCGGTGGCCAGGCCCAGGTCCGCGTCAACCATCGGCTGGGCTCCGGCCTCGGTCAGGTCGATGATTTTGAGGCGACGATGACCCAGGGCCACCCGGCCCTGGGACCAAACCCCTGCGCCGTCGGGACCTCGCGGCGCCATCACGGCGGCCATCGCGGCAACTGCCCCTACGTCAGGCACTCGGCCATCGAGTCGCACCTCACCGGTGGCTCCACACATCTCTTCGACCTTAACCGGCCGCGTCAGCGAGCGCAGAGCGGGCAGCACTCGGCCGGTCATTGACCCGCTGTCCGGTTCGACTGTGCAGGTCGACGCGGTGACGATTCGCCAACCGTTGGCGCAGATCACAGGCACGGCCCGGCGCACGCGGGCGGCCGGGTTCAGCGGCCTGCTGTTCACCGAGACCGGCCGCACGACATACCTCAATGCCGCCATCGCGCCCCAGGCCGCCCCCGGGCTACAGCTGTCGATGGGGGTCGCGGTCGTCTCTCCGCGGGAGGCCGTTCGTCACAGCGGCCGCGGCGTGGGAACTGCAAGAGCGTCGAACGGGAATATCCGGCGCGGGTTGGGCACCCAGGTGCGTACCCACGTGGTGCGACGCTACGGCGTGGAGGTTCGAACACCCGGGCCCCGGCTGCGGGAATGCGGGCAAAGTGCCTCCTCGCCGATGTTGCGGTCATCGTGCCAATCATGACGATCGTCGGCGACACCGAGGAGGAGCGCCGCAACGAGCGAGAATTAGTGCGGGCAAGCATCAGTTTCTGCGCCAGCACGCCCAACTATGCGTTCATCCTCGACCTATGCGTTCATCCTCGACGAGGCCGGATTCGAGGGCACCATGGCACGGTTGCGCGCAAAGCAGAAAGCCGGTGTTGTCGCGGGAATGCGCGGGAATGGCAGCGGAGATCACCGATGAACACGTTGCGGCGTTTGCTACCGAATCGACGTGGGACGGCGTGGCCGAAGCGCTCTTGGCCAAGTACCGGGGCCGTCACGTCCCGCCTCGTGTTGTGCAACGCATTTGGCGCCCCCGACCGAATCGAGCGTTATGGCGAAGTTGCGCAACGTATCTCAGCTATCAGCGATTAATCCAGAACTAGAGGGGCAATCACCTCGGCAAGGCCATACGCCGTAGCCCGATAGGGTGGGTCTAGATGTCTGCGCTTCCCAGGGAGGTTCCACTATGCCCGCACCGTCAGCCGATGTTTTCGACCGCCTGCGCCGGCTCGCGGCGATCGGCGACCTGGACGCGCGCCCGACCAGGACCATCGACGAGGTCTTCACCGGCAAGCCGCTGACCACCATCCCGGTCGGCACGGCCGCCGATGTCGAGGACGCCTTTGCTAAAGCCCGTGCAGCGCAGGCAGATTGGGCAGCCCGGCCGGTGGGTGAGCGTATCGACGTCATCCGCCGCTACCGCGACCTGGTGGTCGCCAACCGCGAATTCCTGATGGACCTGCTGCAGGCCGAGGCGGGCAAGGCTCGGTGGGCGGCACAGGAGGAGATCGTCGACCTGATGGCGAACGCGAACTACTACGTGCGCGTGACTGCCGGGCTGTTGAAGCCCCGTAGGGTGCAGTCGCTGCTGCCCGCGATCGGCAAGACCACCGTCTGCTACCAGCCCAAGGGCGTGGTAGGCGTGATCTCGCCGTGGAACTATCCGATGACCCTCACCGCGTCGGACTCGGTTCCGGCGCTGCTGGCGGGCAACGCGGTGGTGCTCAAACCGGACAGCCAGACGCCGTACTGTGCGCTGGCCTGTGCCGAGCTGCTTTACCAGGCCGGCCTGTCGCGGGCACTGTACGCGGTTGTCCCCGGGCCGGGCTCGGTGGTGGGCACGGCAATCACCGAGAACTGCGACTATTTGATGTTCACCGGGTCCTCCGAGACCGGCAGCCATCTCGCCGAGCAGGCGGGTCGCCGGCTGATCGGGTTCTCAGCCGAGCTCGGTGGCAAGAACGCGATGATCGTGACGCGAGGTGCCAACCTGGACAAAGTGGCCAAGGCCGCCACCCGGGCCTGCTTCTCGAATGCGGGCCAGCTGTGTATTTCCATCGAGCGGATCTACGTCGAGAAAGACATCGCCGACGAATTCGCTCAGAAATTCGGTGCGGCCGTGCGCAATATGAAGCTGGGCACCGGTTACGACTTCTCCGTCGACATGGGCAGCCTGATCTCGGAGGGTCAACTCAAGACGGTGTCGGCTCACGTTGATGACGCAAAAGCTAAGGGCGCCAAGGTGATTGCGGGCGGCAAGGCCCGGCCTGACATCGGACCCCTGTTCTATGAGCCGACCGTGCTGACCGACGTCACACCGGAAATGGAGTGTGCGGCCCACGAGACATTCGGCCCACTGGTCTCCATCTACCCGGTCGGCGACGTGGACGAGGCCGTCGAGAAGGCGAACGACACCGAATACGGCTTGAACGCCAGCGTCTGGGCCGACTCCCCCGCCCACGGACAGCAGATCGCCGCCCGGTTGCGTTCGGGCACTGTGAACGTGGACGAGGGCTACGCCTTCGCCTGGGGCAGCCTGAGCGCGCCGATGGGTGGCATGGGTATCTCGGGTGTGGGTCGCCGGCACGGCGCCGAGGGACTGCTGAAATACACCGAGGCGCAGACGATTGCGACCGCGCGGGTGTTCAACCTCGACCCGCCGTTCGGCCTGCCCAAGACCCTATGGCAGAAGTCGCTGCTGCCGATCGTGCGAACGGTGATGAAGCTGCCCAGTCGGACCTAGGCCCCGACACTCGAAGATCGCGAAGATCTGTCACATCGGCCCCACCCGACACTAAAGTGTCTACGTGGGCAAAGGCGCGTCAGGCAAAGGCTGGGGCCGCTGGCTGGCTATCGCGGCCTCGCTCGTTCTTGCCGGCGGCATGATCTACGCCCAGGACACCAAGCCGAAGACCCCGTGCTGCGCTGAATCGACCACCGCTGCCGCCGCACCGACCAGCCAGCCCGCCGCACCACCCCCCGGGGCGCCGCAGACCGCCAGTCCCGAGGAAGCTGCCCAGCTGGCCGGAAACGCTCCCGCGGCCGCCCAGGACTTCCAGGTCGCCCTGCCCCCCAGCGTTGCCCCGGAACAGGGATTGCAGATCAAGACCATTTGGGCCGCCCGCGCCATCGGTGTGCTGTTCCCCGAGATCAAGACCATCTACGGTTACCGACAGGACCCGTTGAAATGGCATCCCAACGGGTTGGCAATCGACGTCATGATCCCAGACCACAGCAGCCCCGAAGGCATCGCGCTCGGTAACCAGATCGCCGGGTTGGCCCTGGCCAACGCGAAGCGCTGGGGCATTGACCACGTCATCTGGCGGCAGAAGATCTATCTGGGTATCCGATCGGGCAGCTGGACGGCCGACCTCGGCAACGAGACCGCCAACCACTACGACCATGTTCACATCGCTACCAATGGCGGCGGCTACCCAACCGGCCGGGAAACCTATTTCATCGGCTCGATGACGCCCGCGCCGCCAGACTGAGGCACCGGATCGGTCAGCGGAGGCCCGCGGCCCGCAAATATCTTGGTGCAGTCCGACAGATTCGACGTAGGCTCCTCGATGTCACGGTTCACATCGCACGGCAGGAGTCCCCCATGAAGGTGGATGCGAAGCAGCAAGAGGAAGAAGATCGTCGAATCCGCAACGATGCCAGTCGGCTGCGCGAGTTTCCTGCCTTCGCGAAGTTCTCGGATAGTGAGCTGCAGCGGCTCGTCGCCGCCAGCAATCACTCGTCACAGTCGGTGCCCTGGCCGCTGATTCGCGAGCAGACCCCATCAGACGCGTGCTTCATCCTGCTCAGCGGTGAGGTGGGTGTGTACGTCGGCCGGGACCGGGTCGCCGTGGTGGGTCCGGGTGAAGTGATCGGTGAATCTGCCTTGCGCCGTGGGAAATTGAGGTCGGCGACCGTCACCACAATCGGGCCGGCCGAGGTGCTGCGCATCGAGCGCGACGACCTGGACCGCCTACTCAAAGAGATCCCTGCCCTACGCGAGACCATGGAGGCCACAGCCGCTAAGCACGTGGCCGTCGAGCAGCCGCCGAAGCCGAAGCCGGAGCGCTCCAAGTTGAACGCCTCGGTTCCGACGGACTTGGTCGAGCGGTTCGAGCACGCCGCCGGCGGGGCCGGTGTCAGCGTGTCCGCGGCATTGGAGGACGCGCTGACTCAATGGGTTGAACGCAACAGCAAGAGCTGAGCTCCCGACCGCGGGCCGATGCAGTTCGCCATATTTCGATAGGCTTGCCTAAGTACTGTGGCGGCAAATCGGAGGTATCGGGATGACCTGGAACCGGTCGAACCGCTCAACGCCGCCACGCCGCGCTCATCCGAATCGTTCACTCACCCTGGCCGACTTGGCGGCCGAAGTCCCCGCCGAGATCGTTGCGGTCAGTCAGTCGGCGCCATCCGAGGTGCAAATCCGTCTGCGCCACTTGGGCTTTCGCCCTGGGACCCGTGTGGTCAAGCTGCGTACAGCTCCGCTCGGCGATCCCGCCGTGTACCGGTTGTTGGGGTACGACACGTGCTTGCGCCGGCACGAGGCCTCCTACTTGGAAGTGGCCGAAGAGGTCAGCGAAGAGACCGGTCGGCGGCCATGACCGCATCCTGCCATCGCGACGAAGGCACCGTCGACGCAGCGCCCAGCCTGCCGCGGATCGCGCTGGTCGGCAGCCCCAACGCCGGCAAGACCAGCGTCTTCAACCACCTGACCGGCATGCGGGCGCGTACCGGCAACTATCCCGGCGTTACGGTGGCCCGCCGCATCGGCACCGGCCGATACCGCGCTGCTGGCACGAAGACGGACTTCGTCGTGGAGGATCTGCCAGGCTGCTACAGCCTGTATCCGGTCAGTCCCGACGAGCAGGTGGTCGCCGATCTACTGCACGGACGGCTCGCCGGAGTCGCGCCCCCCGAAGCGCTGGCGGTGGTCGTGGACGTCACCGTGCTCGAGCGGTCGCTGTCGTTGGTGGCCCAAGTACTCACACTCGGCGCCCCCACCATGGTGATCCTCACCATGACCGATGAATTGACCTCTCGCGGCGGCCGATTGGATATCGATCGGTTTGCCGCCGCGCTGGGTGTCCCGGTGGTGGGTGTGATCGGCAGCCGCGGCAAAGGTTTCGAACCGCTACGGGCACTGCTGTGCGCCCCGGACACGTGGGCGCGGATCCCAATACCGCCGCCGCGCGACGATGCCGAGTTCGCCAGCTGGACGGCCTCGATCCTGGACGCTGGCCGCTACCGCCAGCCCGTACCGGACCAGCGCAGCGCCCGCATCGACCGGGTGCTGCTGCATCCGGTATGGGGCTCACTGACCTTCGTGGGGGTGATGTTCGCCTTCTTCCAGACGATATTCACCGTGGCCGCCCCCGCGCAGGACCTGATCAAGCGACTCTTCGAGTGGCTCGCCACGCTCGTCGAGCAGAACATCTCCAACGCGGCGGTGGCGGGACTACTCGGGCACGGGATCATCGGCGGCGTGGGCGCCGTGCTGGTGTTCATCCCGCAGATCGTTCTGATGTTCTTGCTGATCTCGCTCATGGAAAATGTCGGCTATATGACCCGCGCGGCCTTCCTGGTCGATCGCATCATGGCCACCACCGGACTGGACGGGCGGGCATTCGTGGCGATGCTGTCGTCGCTGGCATGTGCGGTGCCGGGCATCATGGCCACCCGCACGCTGCCATCGTCGCGGGACCGGATCGCCACCTGCATGGCCGCCCCGCTGATGACGTGCTCGGCGCGGTTGCCGGTATACATCCTCCTGATCGGCTTGCTGGTCGATCCCCGGTCGCGGTGGGGCCCGGTGTCGATGCAGGGCGTTGCGATGTTAGGGATGTACCTGCTCGGTGGGATCTCGGCAATGACGACTGCCTGGCTGTTCAAATCGGTGGTACTCGGTGGCGATCTGCTGCCCTTCTACATGGAGATGCCGCCGTACCGCTTCCCGTCACCCAAATCGGTGTTGCTGACGATGTGGGACTCGGCGAAAGTGTTTCTGCGCAAGGCCGGAACCATCATCCTGGGCACCTCGGTGGTGCTGTGGTTTTTACTCAACCTGCCTACCAGGGGTGCCGAAACCGCCGGGATGGACGCGACGGCCGCCAACGCGTACGTCGTCGACCATTCATTTGCCGCCGGCCTGGGCAGGATCCTGGAGCCGGTGTTCACACCACTCGGCTTCGACTGGCGCATCTGCGTGGGGCTGATCGGAGCGATGGCCGCCCGCGAGGTGTTCGTGGCGACGCTAGGCCAGATCTTCGCCACCGGCGAGACGGGTGACCTGACCACCGCCGCGCACTCGGCGGTCTTTACCTCCGGTCCACATCAGGGGACGCTACTGTTCAGCGCACCTACGACTGTTGCGCTGATGGTGTTTTTCGCCTACGCCCTGCTATGTATGTCCACCGTGGCCACCATCCGCCGCGAGACCAACTCGTGGCGGTGGCCGTTGGTGGCGTGGGGATACTTGTTCGCCCTGGCCTGGGTAGCCGCCTTCGCGGCCCGCCATATCACGCTGTGGCTCACCGGCTGAGCATGTCCAGACCGCTGCTGCACCCGCAGATCACCGACGACCCCCGCCTGTTGCGGTGGCTCACGAACGGGCGCCGGCTGTTCGACTTGCCTGCGCAATTGAGCGCCCTGATCAACGAAGGCGTGCTGGAGCGCGCTGAGGTCGACACCGACGAGGTGCGAACGTGGTTGGGCCCCAACCGCTCCTGGAATGTCGACGGGCCGCGCGTACGCTCAGCGCTCTTCGAGGCACTGTCCGGGGCCGAGGACGCCGAATTGAGTGACGAGGCGCTTCGTGCGGGCATCGAGGACGTTCTAGCGCGTGATGTCGCTCCTCTTGCCGACTCTCACGGTGGCGCGATCTCGGTGGTTTCGGTGCACGACGGCATACTCACTCTTGCCCTCGACGGGGCCTGCCTGGGCTGCCCGATGAGCGGGCGCACTCTCGGTGATCTGGTGGCGCGCAGCGTGCAGAGCCGTTACCCGCAGATCCGCGAAATCAGGACCGCACCACCACGCCGCAGGTGGCTGCCCTTGTCGCCCAAGCGCGTGGTGCGGCATCGCTAACCCGGCTGACGAGATGAGATCGATCAGTTCAATCTGCGCCGCCGCCATAATCCTTGCGGATTGGCCAAACCTTGATCGGCACAACGTGATTGACCGGGCGCGCGCGGAGCTGCGCCATGCCCTCGAGGAGGGCGGCCCAGCCCGCGCCGACGCCGAATTTGCGCTGGGCAACGGACCCGTCGAACAGCGGTTGAGGTCGGCGATCCTGGCCCTGGCCACCCGCCGCGGCCCGCAGCGAACCATCTGCCCTTCCGACGCAGCTCGAGCGGTCGGCGGCAAGAGCTGGCGGGCCTTGACCGGCGACGCCCGCGAACTCGCCCGCGAGCTGGCGAAATCCGGCGCGGTGCAGATCACTCAACGCGGCGAGGTGCTGGACGCCGACGGGCCGTGGCGGGGGCCTATCCGTATAGGAATCACCGGTAACTGAAGAGCGTTACCCTGGCGACCATGGCCATTGAATCGACAATGATCGAGCTCGGCACCCCCGCCCCATCATTTACCTTGCCCAACCCGGCGACCGGCGGAATGGTCAGCCTCGAAGACCTGACTGGTCCGGCCCTGGTAGTGACGTTCATCTGCAACCACTGCCCCTACGTCCAGCACGTCGCCGCAGGCCTGGCCGCGCTCGGTCGGGACTTCGCAGAACGGGGCGTCGCGATGGTCGCGATCTCGAGCAACGATGTCGTCACCTATCCGCAGGATGGCCCCGAGCAGATGGTCGCCGAGGCGCGCCGTCACGGTTGGACCTTCCCGTACCTCTACGACGAGAGCCAAGACGTTGCGCGGGCCTTCTCTGCGGCGTGCACGCCGGACACATTCGTTTTCGACGGTGAGCGGCGCCTCGTTTACCGAGGCCAACTTGACGACTCACGCCCAAAGAACGACCAGCCGGTCACCGGAGCCGACGTGCGAGCCGCCGTCGCCGCCGTGCTTGGCGGGCGACAGGTAGGTGCCGACCAACGGCCGTCGATCGGGTGTGGCATCAAGTGGCGTTGAGGCTGCTTGGCGCGGTCCAGCTGACCAAGGTGACACCGCTGGGAAAGGTCATCGGCACGGCGGCCGGCCGCAGTCCGGAAATGGTTGTGCCGTCCGGGAATAGGCGACGCCCCGCCCCCTGCACTATGGGGTAGACGAACAAACGGTACTCGTCTACCAAACCGGCGCCGATTAACGACTGACACAACGTGATGCTGCCGGTGGCTACGATGTCACCACCGGGCGTTGCCTTGAGCTTCCGTATCCGCTGCACCGGTTCGCCCGACAGAATCGTCGAATTTTCCCACCCCGGATCAATGAGGGTGCAGGACACCACATATTTGGCAACGGTGTTTACGTACTCGGCGATGCCGGTGGGGTCGTCGACCTGGTGCGGCCAGTAGCTGCGGAAATCCTCGAATGTCTGCCTACCGAGCAGCAGCGCATCGGCGGTCAGGTCCTGGCGACGCATCTCGGCGATCAGGTCGTCGTCCTGCAGTTGCGGGTCGAACCAGTCCCCCAGCATTTCGACCGAGCCGTCCAGGGTCATGTTTTGGGTGATGATCAGTGAGCGCATTTAGGGATTGACTTGACCGGTTACTCATCGCCGGAGGGCCGTAATAAGCAGAGTTTGACCACTTGGATTGACCACTTGCAAGAGGGGTCGCGCCGATCAGAGTGCCCCCTTTGGGGCTTAGCCGGTGTGGCCCAGTAGATCGCGTAGCAGAAATTCGCAGAAGATTGGCGCCAGCCGCCGCGCGATGGGATCGTGCCGGTCGCCTAGCCGATCGCCGACCTGAAATACCTCATTAATTATCGCGCGCCGGGGAACCTCGGCGCGGACCTCGTCGCCGAACTCCCCGTACACCCGCTCCCGGATCGATTGTTCGATGCTGTTGCGGGTATCGAAACCGGATAAGACCACCCCGATCCATTGGAGCGGATGGGTACGTTGGATGCGTTCGACCCGGTTGCGCGCCTCGACGGCTTTGCGCACCGCGTCGATGGTGGGCACTATCGGGGCGTACGCCACGTCAGCCAGATGCATAGCGAGCGCTTCCAGTGATCCGGTGCGGCCTCCGGTGTCGATGAGGATCAGCTGATAGCGGTCGAACACCCCAGCCGACGTGAAGATCCCGCGCAGCAGTCCCGTGTCCGAGAAGCCGACGCCGGCAACGCGGGTCAGCGTCGCGCCGGCCGGCAGTAAGTCAACGTGCGGCCATTTGGTTTCGATGATCTCCTCGTCGACCCTCTTCGCGGCGTTGTCTGGGTTTCCCCAGAAGTTGATACCGGCGTCCTCCAAAACCGAGCCGAGACCGGTCGAGTGCTGGGACACGCCGAAATGATTGGACAGATTCCGCTCCGGGTCGGCGTCCACCAGCAACGTCGAAATCGCATTCCGGGAGGCCTCCCCCGCCAGCATCATCTGCCACAGTGTCTTGGCTGTCCCGCCCTTGCCCGAAAGGACAGCGGCCGCCACGGCTGCCAACTCCTAGCCTCACCTTCCCCACTCTTGCGCCGGCCTCTCGCGCCGGCAGTGAACTGCGCCGACGACGGAACCTCCGGTCGGGGATCTGCCCAATGCTCAGCAAGCATAGCGATGGCCTGACACAAAGGTGTGTCACTACCGCGAGGCCTGCGTCGCCAAGTATTCGCCGAGCATCAGCGCCACTTCGGACAGTTGTCGAGACCCTCCCGGATTGGCTCCGTCTTGTGCTGAACGCGGCCAACCACGGCGCCGATCAGCAGAGCTAATTCGGGCGTGAGGCCCGAGAGTGGGGCCCGCCGGAATTCCGGCGGTCAACAAACGTCTATGTCGACTCGAGCTCAGCCTCGAACAGTGCGTCGACGGGCCCAATGCCCTCTTGCCGGCAACGCTCCATGAACGTCTCACCCCACGCGAACGCGACCTTGACGTCGCGGGTTTCGTCGTGCCGCAATATCTTTCCCGCTTGCGCACAATACCCACCCCACCGCGCGGCCGAGAACTGCGACATCTGCCCACCCGGCTCCAGCTCGAATAGCCAGGTCCGCCCGTCATGCGCCCGGTAGCCAATCCGCTGCGCCCAGTCGTCAGGGTCGGGGTCGACGCCGCCGGCGGTCCCGACATCCATTACCAAGGGCCCGTTTTCGTCAGCCACCGCAACAAAGTTGAAGTTTTGCCGACCGATCGCCACTTGGCCCCATTCCACGTGGCCGTCGGTGAATTCGGTGGCAAATGCACACCACCCCAGCTGAGTGTCCTTGAAGATTCGCCACTCTTTCCAGTCCTGTCCATGCGGCCAGTAGCCATGGTCGAGGAACACGAAACCTTCGACCGATTCGCCGAGAACGGTGCCACGCACCTTGTACAGCTCGCTGAGGTAGAAGAACGGCTCGTCGTTGTCCAGAGATCCGATCTGAATCCCTGGGCCCACCAATGTCCCGTCGAGTTGCAAGATGCTGCCCTCGCGCCAGTGCAGCGCACCCGGAGTCAACCGATAGTCCAATCCCTCTTCCGGTGCTCCCCCGGCCTTACCGAGCAGCGACCCGTGCAAGTGATGTTCGGTCGCCGAGTATTCGCGTTTGACCTCACCGCGCACGGTCTGTAGCGACTCGGGCTCCAGATTCACTTTGCCCGAGCGCATGGTCATCATCCATAGCCCAGCGGTCATCGGACCGCAGAACTTTCGTTCGACCATGTGCAGCGCACCGGACTCGTCGCGCCATCCGCCGTAGAGGTAATTCACCTCTTCGGTGAGACCGAATGGCCGCGCGGTGGGCAGGTGCAGGTCGAGGTTGGATTCGTAGCAGCCGACGGCGGTGGCGAAGTCGAAATTGCCGACCTCGGAGACGTGGGGCATATTTTTGTCCTTTCCGTTGATTCGTTGCAATTAGTTGGAAACTGTTATTTGCCAACCGATGTACTTGACCGTGGTGTACTCGAGTAGCCCTTCCCGGCCAACCTCGCGACCCACACCGGATTGCTTGTAGCCCCCGAACGGTGCCTCGTCGCCCGAGGTTGTCGCGTTGACCCGAACCTGTCCGGCGCGAATCCGTGCGGCCACCCGTAAGCCGAGTGCGGTGTCAGCGGTCCACACCGCACCCACGAGACCGTAGTCAGAATCGTTGGCCAACCGAACACCCTCGTCCGGATCACCGTTGTAACGGATCACAGCGATTACCGGACCGAAGATCTCCTCGCGCGCGACCGCCATGTCGTTGGTGACCCCGGTCAACACCGTCGGCTCCAGATAGAACCCGCCCGCCGGCACGTCGACCGGTCGCCCGCCACCGATCGCCACTTGTGCCCCCGCTGCGACCGCGTCGCGGACCGTCGCTTCGATCCGATCGCGGGCGGCGGCGGAGATAACTGGTCCCATACAAACTTGCGGATTCGCTGCCGGGCCGACCAGCACCAGGCGTAGTGCTTCGACGAGGCCGGCCACGACCGCGTCGTGCAACGCGTCGGGAACTAGGATGCGGGTCAACAGCCCGCAGCCTTGGCCGGCCAGCGTCACGAAGCGCAGCACCGTGGCCACCAGCGACCCTATGTCGGCGTCGGGCAACGCCAAAAGTGCTGATTTTCCGCCCAATTCGAGCAGTGTGTGCTTCAGAGTGACGGCGGCGGACTGGGCAATCGCGCGGCCCACCGCTGATGAACCGGTGAAGGCCACCATGTCCACCCGCGAGTCAGCCACCATGGCTTGGCCGACTTCGGCACCACCGGTGATCACATTCAGCACACCTGGCGGGACACCCGCTTGGGCCGCAAGCTCACCAAGTAACAGCGCGCAGCTCGGCGCCTCGGGAGCGGGCTTGAGCACCAGGGTGTTTCCGGTCACCAGCGCCGGGGCGACCTTCCATAGATTCAGCAGGTGCGGCGCGTTCCACGGGGTGATCGCCGCAACCACACCCCACGGTTCACGCACCACACGCTGACCGGTGACCGGCGGCCCGGGCAGATCCGCCAGGGCGTAGCCAAGATCGGCGCGGCCCTTGGCCACCATGTCTCGATAGTGGTCCAGCGGCCGCGCCACCTGACCCGGTCCAGCGATCCGCCGACACGTGCCGACTTCTGTCTCCACCAAATGTGTGAAGTCCGCGGCGTGTAACTCGACGAGATCGCCTAGGCGGGTAAGGATTTCGGCCCGGTCCTTGGCGGCCAAGCCGCACCACTTGCCGTCGTCGAAGGCCCGGCGGGCCGCGCCGATCGCGGCGTTGGCCTCGGCGACTCCGCCTTGCGGCACTGAGCGCGCCACCTCCCCGGTGGACGGGTTGATCACGTCGACGGTCGTGCCCGGGTCTGCGACGAGTCGGCCGTCGATAAGCAGGCGGGTCCCGACGGAATGCAGCGCTGTCATCGGGGCGCAGACGGGGTGAAGTTCACCGGCATGGATTTGACTCCCCGCATCATTAGGGGGCCGTGTGGTTGATAGATGTAATCGGCGGCCAGGGCGACGTCGGGGAGGCGATCCAGCAGGACCTCCAAAACAATGGTGGCTTCCAGCCGGGCCAGCGACGATCCGATACAAAAGTGCTCACCGAACCCGAAAGTCTGATGCGTGCGGTCGCGGGCCGCGGGCCGGTCCATATCCCATTCATTTGGCCGCTCGATGATTGCGGGGTCACGATTGGCGTGCGCAACGGCGTTGCACACCAGGCTTTTCGCGGGAATAGTCGTGCCGTTCATCTCGACGTCGGTGGCTGTCATTCTCGGCACCCAGTACAACGGCGGGTCGCAGCGCAAGGTTTCCTCGATCACGTTGGGAATCAGCGCGCGGTCGGACCGAAGCCGTTCCCAACGAGAACGATCCGAGAGCAGATAGTGCAGCATCGACCCGATCAGGTTCGCGGTGGTGTCGGTGCCGGCCAGGATGAGCATGCGCACCAGGGACACGAGTTCATCAGTGCTGAGCCGGTCTTCGCCGTCATGCACGTGGATCAGGTGGCTGAGCAAATCGTCTCCTGGGGCCTTACGCCGCCGGTCAATGATGCCCAGCACGTACTCGCGTAGGTCGGGGTCGGATTCGGCGTAACCGCTGGAGTTCGGTCCGGCTGCGCTGATCGCGTCGTCGGCCCACGCTACGAACTGCGAGCGATCCCCCTCCGGGATGCCGACTAGTTCGGCGATCACCATCGCGGGCAGCAGGAAGGCGAATTCCGCACACAAATCCGCACTTCCGTGGCCGATAAACTGGTCGACGAGTTTGTTGGCAATGGCATAGGTAGGACTCTCCACGTTCTTGACAGCCCGCGGTGTGAACGCTCTGACCACGAGTTTGCGCATCCGGGCGTGTTCGGGCCCATCGAGATGCACCAAGCTGGGCTGCGTTCCGGGATGCGGTGGCCGTAGTTCATTGCGAAAGGACTCCGCGTCCTTGAAGACCGCAGCGACATTGGCGCCGCCGGTGACGACAAAGGCGCCATTGGCCACCCGAAATACGGGACACCGAGATGCGGCCGCTTGCAGTGGCGTGTAGGGGTCTACCACAGGGATAAACGGGTCGAAGGACATTGTCGTGCGGTCACATTCAGACATGACTTGCTCCTGCGGGCGAGCTCACGCGAGCACGAAGATCAGCCTGGGTGGCCGGAGTCAGCCCTCGACGGGTGATCAAATCGACGGCGAGATCGACCATCTCGGCGTTGGTTGCGGTGGGAAACGCCCATGGGCAGTCGCCGATTCCCACCCGAATTCCCAGACCACGGTCCAGGGCGCGCTCCCACAGCTCATGACAGCGCTCGGCTGAACTCATCGCGTAGGGGACGACAATGGTCTCGTGGTCAACTTCTTTCGGGATGCGCGAGATTAGGAAGTCGATCACGTCCGGGTCTGGTTCGCTGTTGGATACCCAGCGGTCGGAGAAGAACAGTTTGATGTTCACTGGCTGGCGCAGTATTCCGATGCGCGCGGCTAACGCCACCCAACGCATGTCGGCAGCGTTGAACACCGCGATGTTGGGTATCAGTCCCAGCTCGTCGAACCTGTCCAGTTCCGGTGGGTAGGGCGGATTGGAGTTATTGGGGTCATCCGTGCCGAAACTCACTACGTCGAACCGGTTTTCGTCTTCCAGCCACAGCACGCGCTTGACGTGTTGGACCGGGTCGAACGGGGTCAGCAGTAGTTGGGTACCGGAGGGTGGGCGCTCCGCCAGGGCCCAGATATGTTCCAAACTGCCGTGGTAACTGGGATAGGCCAGCGGGTCGACTTTCTGGGCCGCCGTGGCGAGGACAGCGCGTGACACCTCGTCATCGACCCAGGCTTGCCTGCCGTCAGCGTAGCGCGCGTGGAAGTGCACGACAGTGGCACCGTGCTCGATGCACTCGGTCACGTCGCGTGCCGTCTCGTCAGCGTCGTAGGGCACGTTGGGGTTGTCGGCCTTGCCGACGACCTCGTTGACGCCGACCTCGAGGTATACCTTGCCCTCATCCCGGAAACTCATGTCGCTCCTCTTGGCGTGCCGTGAGCCGTTCGATATGGTGAAACTCGTTGTAGGTGAGCAACGTCCATTGCTGCTCGGCGCCGATGGTGATGCGGGTGATCGAGCCGTAGTGCGGTTCGGTCAGGCTCAGTCGAACATCGCCGAGTGCCTTCTCCACGCAGGCACCGATCACCCCGCCGTGGCAGAAGACCGCCGCCACCCCACCGGAGATTCCGGCCGCCACTTGCGCGACCGCTGCGGTGGCGGTGCGCCGGAACTCGGCTAGCGGCCCGTCCACGTCGTCGCGGGCCACCAGTTCCCGCCACCGGTCTAGTCGTGGGTCGGACTCGGCGACCATCTCTTCAATCGGAATGTAGAAGTCAGCGCCGCTGTCGAATTCGGCCAGGTCGTCGTGGATGGCCAGGTCGAGGCCAAGCTTCTCAACGGCGGGCGCCGCGGTTTCGCGGGCGCGCCGCAGGCAGCTGCTCGCGGCGGTGCGAACAGGTAACTGCACCAAGACTTCCGCGACGGCGCGGGCCTGCTCGAAGCCCCTACCGGTGAGTCCGGGGTCAGGCTTGGCTACGCCTTCCACCCGGTGCGGCAGCCCGTGCCGGATCAACGCCACTTCCACCGTGTCACTCATCGACGCACCAGAATTGTTGCCCCGGCCGTGGGACCGCCGCCCACCCCTACGGCCACAGCGTCCGGCCGCCCAGCCTGGCGTTCACCGCCGAGGTCGCGCAGCTGGACACAAGCCTCGTAAAGCAGACCGCAGCCATGCAGTCGGCCCGCGGATAGTTGGCCTCCACCGGTGTTCAACGGCAGCGGACCGTCCAGCGCGATCCGCTTGCCCGATTCGAGGAACGGGCCGGATTCCCCTTTGCCGCAGAATCGTAACGCCTCCAGCCACATCAACGGCAGGAAAGAGAACCCGTCGTAGAGTTGCATCTGGTCGACGTCATCGGGGCGCAGGTCGCTGCGTTCCCACAGGTGCGCGGCCGCATCCCAGGCAGCCATCTCGGTCATATCGGGCCACTGATCCCACAGCGGCCGGTGCCGCATGGCCCACCCGATCGATTCGATGCCGATAGAGGGATGTGGCCCGTCGTCGGCGGTGTCGAGATGTGAGACGACGAATGCCACCGACCCGTCACACGGCACGTCGCAGTCGAGCATCCCGAAGGGTGTGCTGATCATCCGGGCAGCGAAGTATTCGTCCAGGGTCAGCGGGGTGCGGTACACCGCATTGGGATTGCCCCCGGCGTTGAGTCGATTGTTGACCGCGATCGTGCCCAGATGCTCACGAGTAGTCCCGAATTCGTACATGTGTCGCTGCGCGTGCAGGGCGATCCAATTGACCGGTGAATGTGCGTCGAATGGCGCGAGCCAGCGCCGGAAACCTGAGACCGCTGCGTCGGCGGCACCGGCCAGCGCGCCGGCCCGCCCCGCGGTACCTTGTGCGGAGGCTTCGCCGACTGTGCGATAGACGAGCACGTGCCGCGCCAGGCCGGTGGCGACCGCGAGGCACGCCGAGAAGAACGCCCCTAGTTGTCCGCCTTCGGGACCGCCGTACTTCCAGTTCGTCTGCAGCCCCAGTGCGGCGTGGACTTCGTCGGCTCCCGGGCCCGCAAGACCCGGAGTGTCGAAACCTCCACCGGGAAATGTTGCCAGCCCGTCGATCTCGTCTCGGCTGATGCCAGCGTCGGCCAGTGCGGCCAGACACGCATCGACCGTTAGCGCCATTTCGCTGACCGGTAGTCGTCGTCCGACCTGCGAAGAGCCGAAGCCGCGGATCACCGCTTGCCGCTCAGGGCGTGTCATTCGCCCTCCCCTAATGGGGTAAACCACGGGGCGAATAGCTTGTCGTCGAGCCGTTCGAACACGACTCTGACACGCAGACCGATGCGAACGTCGAGGGTGTCCACGAGTCGGCTGACGAAACGCAGTCCCGCTTGCTCGTCAAGTTCGACGACGATCACCGCGTAGGGGTCGTGCAGATGCGGTAGCCACGGCTGGTAATTGATCGTGTACGTATACACCCTGCCCAGGCCGCTCACCGGTTCAAAGGCCACGTCTCGGGAAAGGCACTGGAAGCAAACGGGATTCGGTGGATGCTGCCAGTGACGACAACTTGCGCAGCGTTGCATCCGCAGCTTGCCATCGGCGCCGGACCGCCAGAAATCCTCCTCGTCGGGTGTAGGCGCGGGCCGCAACAGCGGTCCGACACGACGAAGCACTTCCTTGTCGCTGCTCACCGGCCGATGACCTGCCCTGTGTTCTCCCACGCGCCGATGGCCGGTGGGCGCAGATAGTACCGGCCGCGAGCCGGCGACGAACCGCAGTAGGGTCGGGTCGGTTCCGAATCGGACGTGCTGGGCCCGATGGTCCCGGCCAGCGCCCGATTCCCGTTATCGCTCTTACCCGGCACGGCTTTCGTCCTCCTAGCCCACGTGCATTTCGTCGATGATGCGCACCGTGCCTTTGTAGCCATCGACTTCGACCAGTTGGCCGTCCGTGAGGAGCTGGGTCGCGGTCTGCGTGTTGACCACTGCGGGCACCCCGAATTCGCGGGCCACGATCGCGGCGTGCGACATCAGGCCGCCGACGTTGGTCACCACCGCGGCGGCACACCCGAAGAACGGCGTCCAGCCGGTATCAGTGACGTTTGCGACCAGCACCTCACCGGCCTCGAAATCATCGTCGGCCTCGGTCATGATGCGCACTCTGCCGCGCGCCACGCCCGGCGAGACCGCGAGACCACTGATGACTTCATTGCGCTCCGCGACCGCTGCGCGCGACGGAGTCCACGGCTGCCGGAAGTGAATCGGGAAGTTGAGCTTCGCCAAGCGTTTGCGTTCGGCGCGCCGCTTGATCACCAGCTCTGCGGAATCAGCTGGTGGATAGTAGATTTCATCGACGGCCAAGTAGTGCACGTCCTGGGCTGATTCCAGCACACCGCGCTCGGCGAGTCGCTGGCCCCATTCCCGCAAAGCGAGCCGGAGTTCGTAGGTGATCCGCATGCACACGTCGCGGCCGCGTTCTCGCCGTTGCATTGCGCCCACGGCGACTCGAATCAGTCCCCGCGCCAGCGGGGTTCGCACCGACACCTTCGGGGCGGCTTCGAAAGATCGGGCGCTGCCCAGCACAGACCGCAGCAACAGCTCGGGGGCATCGGCGTAGACGGGGTTGCTGAGTTCAGTTTCGCCAAGGCCGCGATGCCCGCATTCGGCTACCAGCCGGTCGAACTTGGCCGCGAATGCCGCGGCATCACTATGGAGTTTGTCCAGCACCACCTCGCGAGGGCTGTCTTCGATCAGCCGGCGCAGGCCGTCGTCGAGCGCGACGATGTCGGCAAGTTCACGCACGCCCGTCAACAGCGCGGCGCTGCGCAGATTCTGCGTGCCGGCGCGCACATTCATGGCGACGTCCTCCCCGTATCGCTGTGAGATCAGATTCATCGGTAGCCCGACCACGAATGTGTTCATACAGTTGATGTCCCACGACCGGACCACCATGTCGCAGAGCAACTCGATGCGTGCCAGCAGCTTGTGGTCGCCGAGATTCTGCAAATCAGGACGATCTGCCACCAGTTGCTGGGCCCGCCGCTCCATATCGGCGACCTCGTGGCCCAGGCCAGCGATCTGTGGTCCGCCTTTCAGCGCGGCGCGCAGCGCTGCGCGGGCGTCGGCGCCCGAAAACCGGGGTGGCCGGTAGCCTGGCGGCAACGGCGTCCCGTTCATCTGGTGCTCGAAGCTTTCGGCCGTTTGTCCCGGAATTGCTTTGGCCAGCTCCTTCATCACCGTCATGTTGTTGTAGGGCCGGTGCCCAATGATGCCAACCTGTTTGGTGCTGACCATCATCATCAGCTCGGGATCCAACGGAAAGAGGTAGTCAAGAAGGTTGGCCGAACTGAACAGGATGCGGGTCGCGAGGCCGACCGAGAACGGCGTCATTGGGCCCGGGAATGCCTCGGACAGATTGGCTGCACTCCATTCCGGCAAGGCCGGATCACCGGTGACGCTATCGAATTCGCCTGTGTACTCCGGCGGCACGATACGGTCTGCGCTGCCGTCGGCGGCCGAGGTGTCCCGCGGGAATGCGACCGGCTCGGCGAGGCGGATTGGCTTGCGCATCGAGCGCGGTCCCACCGTCCATTTGCTCGATGACCAATCGGTCATGTCCGCCACCGCCTCGGCCGAACTGTAAGCGCAGCTGAAACCGAATTCTTCACGCAGCCTGCGGGTATCACCTAGGGGGTAGTGCAGGAACAACTCGACGAGGTCGGGCACGGATTCGTAATCGCGAACCTTGCCAATGCCAGCGGCCAACAACCGCGAGAAGCGCTTGCCGGAATTGAGCACCGGCCGCCCGATGATGTGTGCCATCTCGGTGAACGTCAGCACGTCATCGGCATTAAGGTTGACGGTGCCCGTCGGCCCACCCAGCACGGCCTGCGCGCAGAACCGTCCCACATCGTCGACATGAACCAACTGCATGCGCACGTCGCGGCCGGGAGTGACCACCACGGGTTGACGGAAGATGTTGGCGGGGGAACTCCACGCTGCACGCCCCACGATCACGGTGGGACGTACATTGACTGCCTCCACGCCGGATTCGACGATCATCTGCTCCGCGCGCACTTTGTTGCGTTCGTAGTGAAATGAGGCCGCAGGCCGTGGTGTCTCGTCCTCGGTGAACGCCTGCGGGTGGTCGGGATGGCCCCCGTAGACGGTGATCGACGACGCGAACACCATTCTGCGGCAGTCATGGTCGGCCATTGCGCGCAACAGGTTGGTGGTGCCGCCGATGTCGATTCCATCGGCGACCTCCGCACTTTCCATCGCGGAGAGGTTCCAAGCGAAATGGGCGACCGCGTCACAGCCGGCCACCGCACGCGAGACACTCTCCGCGTCTTGGATGTCGGCAGCCACGTAGGTCACCCCGGGTGCGGGCACCGCCGGAGCGCGCCGCGCGAGCACCACGACGTCGGCGCCCATGCGGCGTAACCACTTGACTGTTGCCGCACCGGCGGCGCCGGTGCCCCCGGTGACCAGAACCCGTCCCGCCATCTCACCTCCGCCTCGAAGCCGACAAGTAACTATAACCTGGTTATACTATTTGATTGTGGCGTGGGGCACAAACGCCCGGCGCTCTGGCGAGCAGACGCAAAGGCACCCAAAAACCCTGGGCGGTTTCAGGCGGTGAGTGCTTCTGCGTCTGCTCGTCAAGGGACGCGCCGTAGCAGCCCATGCCGGACACACTCCTCTCGACAGGCATCAGGTTGCGTGAACAGCCGGGCAGTCAATCCGCAGATCGCCGCGCCGTCGACGTTCTCCTGCACGTCGTCGAAATAGAGCAAGCGGGCCGGCTGGCACGCGATCCGCTCGACCAACAGCGAGAAGATCGCCGGATTCGGTTTGCGCACGCCTACTTCGGAAGAATCGACAACAGCAGCGAAGCTCTTTATCGGCAGCACGCCACTACTCCACCACGACCGGGCTTCTTTGGCGTTGTTGGTGAGCACTCCCACCTTCACGCCGTCGCTCGCCAGATCGCCGATTAACGCGACCATCTCCGGCCGCACCCGCTGACCGGCAGCCAGGCAGTCGGCCAGTCGCCGGATATCGACGGCCACTCCCAGTCGAGTCTCCACGTCGCGGCAGGCGAACTTGAGGTACTCCCGCATCGACAATTCACCAGTTTCAACCTTGGCGAACTCCGGCCCGCGCAACTGATCGACGAATGTGCCTGCGGGAAGGTTCAATTCGCCGGCATAGTCCAGGCAACCCTGGAAAGGGTCGACGGTGAGCACTCCCCCCATATCGAACACCACCCCCTCGATCGGTCCGTTACGCTGCGCCACGGCTACTTCGGGGCGTTCGACTGTGCGATCCGGATGCGTTCGGCCGCCCGGGTCAGATCATCCAGACGCCTACGTTCGGCGGTCAAACCGGCCGCTGAGTCCCCTTCTGCCAGAACCTCTTCGGCTTGCCGGATACGGCGGCGCGACGCACGGATCTCGTCGGCAAGGCGCTCCGAGGCCTCCGCCACCGTCAGCAGATCTTCCTCATCCCAGTCCGACTTTCCCCGAAACGCTTCAGGCGGAATAGGTTCGACCGGGTTACCGCTCATTTGCCGGCGCGGGGAAAGTTGAAAACGCGTCGGGCATTGAGCTCGACGATCTTGTGCACGTCCTCGTCCGGAATCTTCGTGAACACCTCTTCGGCAACCTTGCGACTGTTGGGCCAGTTGGAATCGGAGTGCGGATAGTCGCATTCCCACAAAATGTTGTCCAGACCGACCTCGGCGCGGCTGCTCAATCCGTGGTGATCCTCGATGAAACACGAGTAGATGTGCTTGTAGTACAACTCCGACGGCCGGTGGTCCTGGTTGACGTTCTGATAGAAGCGATGACGTTCCCAGACGTAGTCCGCGCGTTCGAGCATGAAGGGCACCCAGCCGATGCCGCCCTCGGACAACGCCACTTTCAATCTGGGATGGCGGTGAAAGACCGGCGAGAACAGCAGATCCGAGAGCGCGTACATGGAGTTGCAGCTGAACAGCGAGATACTCACCGCCAGTGGGCCATCCGGTGAGGGGCGTGGCGACTGGCCCGAGGTACCAAAGTGCAACGACAGCGGCATGTCGTACTCCTCGGCGACGCTGAACAGCGGCGCCCAATGATCCGTGTGAATCGACGGCAGGCCGAGTGGATACGGGTTTTCCGGGAACGCGAGGGTCTTTGCGCCTTTGGCGGCAGTGCGGTGTACCTCGGCAACGGCAAGGTCGATGTCCCATAACGGCAGGATCACCAGCGGGATGTAACGATACGGCGCGGCAGCACACCACTCGTCGAGCATGAAGTCGTTGAAGGCGGTGACGCTGGCGAGCGCGACATCGCGGTCGTCGCCCTCCAGGAACACTGTGCCGGCGAACCGCGGAAACGACGGAAAGCACAGAGCAGCTTCGACGCCATCGAGATCCATATCGGCCAGCCGCTGCACCGGGTCGTAGCAGCCCGGCAGCATCTCGTCGAAGCGGGACGGATCGATGCCATATTCCTCGGGCTTCTTTCCGGCAACGGCGTTGAGTCCGATCTGCGGATAGGTCTTGCCCTGGTATTCCCACACCTGGCTCGGCGGACCGCCCTTGGCCCGGGGAACCTCGACGATGTGGGGACCCAACTCCCGGAACTTGGCCGGCAGACGGTCCGCCCACACCCGCGGATGCTCGATGAGGTGGTCGTCGACGGAGATCAGCTGCATGAAGTCCTGCAGTGGCATCGTCCACTCCTTTCCCACTAACGTGGTTAGTTCGTTACCTTAGTCGGCGAGTCCGATCAGGACTGTCGCCGAAGCTGAAACGGCCACGCCGCCACCCACGCGCCCGATGGTCAGATCGACCTCGGCGCGGTGCCCGTCCTTGGATGGCGCCACCGACGAGATGACCCCACGGCACACCAGTTCATCCCCGGGCCATACCGGTTCGGCGAATCGCATCGACAGTCGTCGCACACTTTCGGGTCCGAACAACTCGACGCAGTAGGTGCCCAGATAGCCGCCCTGCAGCATGCCGACACTCAAAACCCCTGGCATTCCAGCTGATCGGGCGAGTCCGTCGTCGTGATGAATCGGGTTGAAGTCACCGCTGGCACCCTGGTAACGGACGATGTCGGTGCGGGTCTGCGGCCCGAAACGCCGTTCAGGCAAGAGAGCTCCAGCGACCAAGGCGGCCCGCGGCAGTCGGGTGGTCATGCGGGTGCTCTCTCGATCACAGTGGCGCGGCCCTCGGCTGCCATCGTGCCGTCGGTCCGCATGAATCGGGTGAGCACGACGATCAGCATCATCGAACCGCCCCGACCGCTCTGCTTGGCGGTCACCGACTCGACCGACGTCTGGGCGCGTAGCGTGTCGCCACCTCGCGGCAGCGGCCCGATGAAGGCGTACTCCTGACCGCCCTGTAGCACCCTGCTCAGATCCAGACCCAGCCTGGCGGCCAGGGGTGGATCCTGCGGCTCCCAGTGCATGGCGGTGGCGAGAAACGTAGGTGGCACGGGAGGATTCGGGCTCTGATAGACCGCATCGGCCGAACCAGTTGCGGCGGCGAACTCGCGAACCTTGCCGCGCTCGATCGGCATTTCATAGCTGAATAACACCTGGCCGATCAGCCGCTGCGCGGGGTGAGTGGTGGAGGAGCTCACTGGGCTGGCCGATGTCCGGTCACGTCCGCATTGGGTGCGGCGTTGGCCAGCAAGTCCGGCAACACCGCATCGAGGCGCTGCGGGGTCCAGCGCCCGTCGCTGTGCACCTCGGGGCCGTATGCCCAACCCTCCACCACCGCGATGGTGCCGCCGATCACCGCCAGCACGCGACCGGTCACCTCCCGCGCCGTCGGCCCCGCCAGCCACAGCACCACTGGCGACACGCCATCTGGCGCAAGGTCCACGGTCTGAGCCATCTCGTGCACCACCGGCAGGTCGTCGGTCAGGCGCGTCAGCGCGGTAGGTGCCACCGCGTTCACGGTGACGCCGTAGCGCCACAACTCCATCGCAGCGATCACGGTGAAGCCGGCGATTCCCGCCTTGGCGGCACCGTAGTTGGTTTGTCCCGGGCTACCGAACAGACCCGACGGCGAGGTGGTGTTGATGATGCTGGCGTCATTGGGCAACCCGCTCTTGGCGCGCTGGCGCCAGTAGTCCGCGGCGTGGCGGGCTGGACCGAAGGTGCCCTTGAGATGGACGGCGATGACCGCGTCCCATTCGGCCTCCGACATCGAAGTCAGCATCCGGTCGCGCAGGATGCCGGCGTTGTTGACCAGCACGTCCAGGCCACCGAAGCCTTCGACGGCCTGGTCGATCAATGCCTTCGCGCCGTCCCAGGTGCTGACGTCGTCGGTGTTGGCGGCCGCCCGTCCGCCCGCGGCGGTGATCTCGTCCACGACCTGCTGTGCCGGGCCCGCCGAGCCACCGCTGCCGTCGCGGCCTCCGCCGAGGTCGTTGACGACGACGGCGGCACCGGCAGCGGCGAAGGCCAGCGCGTGCGCCCGGCCCAGCCCATTACCGGCGCCAGTCACCACGACCACCCGGTCCTGGAAGTAGTTCTGTCCCACGATTATTCGAACCTCCTTACGTTAGTTCGGCTGGGCAGCAATGCTTTCGAATTGCTGGCGGACCTGCTCACGCAGCACTTTCATGGCCGAGTTGCGCGGGATGGAGTCGGTGGTGCGCACCGTGACCGGCGCCTTGTAGGCGGGCAACCGGGTTTTCACCCAGGCGATCAGGTCGCCGGGCTTGACGTCCGGCTCAGCCACCACCATGGCGACCGGAACCTGGCCGAGCCGCTCGTCGGGGACGCCGAAGGCGACCGCCTCACGCACCTGCGGGTGGGCCTCCAGGCAATCCTCGATTTCGGCGGGGAAGACCTTGAATCCGCCGCGATTGATCACGTCGTCGGCGCGTCCGTGGATCCAGACGAATCCGTCTTCGTCGATAGTGCCCAGATCGTTGGTGCGCACCCATTGGCAGTCGCCGCCGGCGGCTTGTGCCGAACGCACCTGCAGGATGCCGTGTCGTCCCGGCTCGAGTAAGTCCCCGGTCTCGGGGTCGATGACCGAGATCTGCACTCCGGGGTGGGTGCGGCCCACACTGCCGCGTTTGGTGTCTTTCCACTCCTGCCAGTCCCGCAGCGACCAGCCGGTGATCCCGCCGGTGAACTCGGTGGCGCCGTAGCTGAGCAGCACCGGACAGCCGTAAACCCTTTCGAAAGCCTCGGCCAGATCCGAACCAACCGGAGCTGCACCGGCCCAGACTGCCTTGAGGCTCGATAGTTTCTCGGGCTGGATGCTGGCGTCGAGGATCATCCGCAGGGCCGCCGGTGGAAGTGACACCGAGCGTGGCCGGTACTGCGCAACGGCCTGCGACCACGCCTGTGGTTCAAACCTATCCAGTAGCAGGATGCGGCCACCGCCACTGAGCGCGGTGACCAGCGCCCACACCCCGCTGATGTTGGTTGGCGGTAGTGCACAGATCTGGATCCCGGCCCCGCGGACGCTGCCTTCACGCGCGCTACCGTTCATGTAGTGCTCCTGCGCGCCACGCAACGCATGTTCGATCTCTTTGTAGCTCAATGGGATTCGCTTAGGCGGCCCGGTTGTACCGCTGGTGGGCATGAGCATCGCGACACCGAAATCAACCCCAGTATGCTCGGCACTCGCCATCGGGTTCACCACCACCTGCACAGCCCGGTCAGCGCCTGCGGCGAAATCGACCTGTAACCCGAGTGCCCCTCCTCCGCCGACGGCCGCCGTGAGCTCCGAACGCCCCCACTCCTCAGGGTCGGCCACCACGGCGGCGGGCCGCAACGCGCTGACGTCGTCGCCGACGGTGGCATCGGGCATCGCCGGGTTGAGGACCACCACGGGTCTGCGGGTGGCGAGCAGAACCGCCAACGCGGCCACTGGACCGGGCCGGTTGCGCATGTAGACGCCCACCGGCACGCCGGCTCCAATCTCGTTGCCCTGCAATGCCTCGTCGATCCGCCGGGCAACAGCACCGAATTCGCCGCTGCTGTGCCACGACTCGCCGTAACACAGCAGCGCCTCTTTGCCGCGAGCCTGAATTCTCGCCTGCATTTGCTCCGGGAGACCCATACATCCCCTTCACAGGCCGGGCGCGCCACATCGGCGCAGAATTAACTAACCAGGTTATATTAACAGACGCGTAGGCTACGAACCATGTCCCGAGCGTCCCGTCAGGTGATCGCACCCTCGACTTTCAGCTCCACCAGCTGGTCCCAGTCGTAGCCCAACTCAAGCAGCACCCGGTCGGTGTCGGCGCCCAGTTCCGGGGCTGGACGCGGACTGGGCCGGCCACCGTTGAACTGCACCGGCGGCATCGACACGGTCAGCGTCTCGTCGTCGAGATCCATCGACGCGACATAACCGTTGCCCAGAACTTGTGGATCACAACGGGTTTCCGCTGGCGTTTGAACGATGGCCCACACTCCGCGCTGCCGGTTGAGCAACTCTCGCCATTCTGCGGCGGTGCGTGTCGCAAAGATCGCATCCAGTTCGGCGATGCACGCCGCGCGGTTGGCGCTACGCGCCCCCGCATCGGCGAAACGCGCATCGCGCGCCAGATCGCCGCGACCGATGAGTTCGACCAGCGGAGCCCAGAACCGGTCCGATTCCAGCATCACGAGCGCCACGAAGCGGCCGTCGCTGGTGCGGTAGGTATTGGCGATCGGATTGTGCGCCGAGTGATGTTCGCCGCGCGGCATCGCGTCGATGTCGAACATCGACGACGCCGCGATGTGCGGGGCGGTACCCCAGGCGGCGGCTCCCAGCAGGCTGACATCCACAAGCTGCGCGGCACCGGTTCGTTCACGGGCGAACAGAGCTCCGGCCACACCGCCGGCCGCGTACATCCCTGCCTGCAGATCACCAAAGGCCGCGCCCGGCATGGGCGGCGGGTAGTCCGCGCCTTCCGCTGTGCTGAGGTACGCCACCCCCCCGCGGGACCAGTACGAGGCCAGATCGAAGCCGCCGGTGTCCGCCTCTTTGCCGTCGGGTCCCAGCCCGGTTCCCCGGGCGTACACCAGGCGAGGGTTGACCTGCGTCAGGTCGTCCACATCGACGCGTAGTTTGCGCCGCACCGGAGTCAGGTAATTGGTGAGGAACACATCCGCTCCCGCGACAAGTCGATACAGCGCCTCCCGCCCGGCGTCAATGCTCAGATCGATTCCGACGCTTGCCTTGTTGCGGCTGAAGGTCTGAAACATAAAGCTGACCGGGTGCTGGCCCGACGCGGTCAACGCCCCGCTCACCAGCCCGCGCATCGGATCGCCGCGTTGGGGGTGCTCCACCTTGATCACCTCGGCGCCCCAGTCCGCCAGTACGACACCGGCCGAGGGGACGAAGCCCCAAGTCGCCAGCTCGACGACGCGGATGCCGTCCAGTACCCCAGGCATTTCGATGGCCACTCCTTCCTGCGACTGCATGCTGACAATAGACTAACCAAGTAATACTATTTGGTCTCGTGCTCCAGGTGAGCCGTCGCGGGCCGGGAAAGAGGAGGGAGTCTGCCGATGGGACGGGTCGAGGGCAAGGTCGCATTGATCACGGGCGCCGCTCGCGGGCAGGGGCGCCACCACGCGATACGTCTAGCCGAAGAGGGAGCCGACGTCGTCCTAATCGACATCTGCGCCGACATTCCCGGTGTCGGCTACCCGATGGCCACGCCGGAGGAACTACACGAAACCGCGCGATTGGTAAAGAAATTCAACCGCCAAGCAGTTTCCGCCATCGTCGACGTGCGTGATCGGGTGTCGCTGCAGGATGCGGTGGCTGCGGCAGTCGATACGTTCGGACGCATCGACGTGGTGGTGGCCAACGCCGGGATCTGCCCGATCGGGTCGAACTACCCGGTGTCAGCGTTCTGCGACGCGGTGGACGTCGACCTCGTGGGTGTCCTCAACACCATCCACGTCACGCTCCCCTGGGTGCCGGCGGGAGGCTCGATCATCGCCACCGGATCGGTGGCGGCGATGCTGCCCAACGCGGTCAACAATCCGGGCAATGGACCGGGCGGGGCCGGCTACGGTCTGGCCAAGCAGGTCCTCAGCCAGTATGTCGTAGTACTCGCGAGACAGGTTGCTGCCCAGGGTATCCGGGTGAACGCGGTGCACCCGACGAACTGCAACACCGACATGCTGCACAGCCCGCCGATGTATAAGGCATTCCGCAAGGATTTGTCCGAGCCCACCCGTGCCGACGTCGAGCAGGCACTGCCCCGCATGCAGTCGATGCCGATTCCCTACGTCGAGCCCGACGACATCGCCCATGCGGTCGTGTATCTCGCGTCCGACGAGTCTCGCTACGTCACCGGGTTGCAGTTGCCCGTCGACGGCGGGGCCCTGTTGAAGATTTAACCCGATCGTCGAGGCGGAGATGTCCGTACAGGATCTGCTGAACGAAGCCGGTCAGCTGGCGCTCGGTTGCCGTGTCGATCACACCGGCCTCCTCGTCGTCGACGGCGCCCGGCCACGGCGCGCACGCCAGCGCGTAAATCATGACCGCACCACCCAGCGCCTCGATCACTGCCGCACAGGAAGTGTCCGGGTGCAGCTGGCCCTGTGCACGGGCACGTTCCAGCACGGCCACCGCTCGAGCAAGCTGCGGCTCCACCACCCGGTCTCGGTATTTCTGCAGCACTTCCGGATATTGCACAGCATCGACATGCACGCGCAGGTTCGCATATCCGTCGCCTCCGGCGAAGTACGAGAAGACGCCGCAGGCGTAGCCGACCAACGCCTCCTCGATCGGTTTACCCTCCTGCAGCACTGGAAAAGTCAATTCCGACAATGCGTCCAGCAACAGCGCCTGAGCATCGGGATAGCGCCGGTACACGGCATCCTTACTGACTCCGGCCGCCCTGGCGACTCCGTCGAAGTGGAACCCGGCCCAGCCCTCGCGCGCGTACAAAGTTCGCGCGGCCTGCCGTATCTTATCGTCGATGGCCGGATCGCGCCGTCGTCCGGGCAACGATTTGCGTTGGGGCTCAATGGACTCCGCAGGGTTGTGGGCCGCGTCGAGACTGTCGGAAATCATCGACTTCCTTCCCATTTCGTAGCCCATTTCGTAGCAGCTTAGTGGTCAGTGCCGCACTGATGGACGCAACCCACCTATTGCCGACGGTTTGCGTCGGTATTAGACTCTGGTCAGGACCTAGTGTCAACGCCGGTGTTAGGGGATCGCATCTTCACCTCAGTTACTGCACATTGCGGCGGGCGTCACTGATGGCGTGCTGCGTACTAGTGGCAGCCATCTTCGGGTCTGCGTTACGCAAGGTCTCACGCCGCGGTGGGCGCGCATCGCCCGCACCGCCGGCGCGGTGGTCGCCGCCGCCGGCGCAACAGCAGGGAGCACAACATTGAGCAGCACGACGGTCAACGAAGACCGCCGCACCGACATCGGTTATCCATTGAGCGTGCCGGACCGGCCGAACGGCCCTGCGGTTCGAGCGCTGCTGCGCCGCAGCGGAATCGGGGCCGGAGTCCTTGCCGCCACCGCGATACTCGGTTCCACTCTGAGCAGGCGGCCGGGCACCCGGGCGCTTGCGCTGGGCGCACTGGCGCCGGGCGCCGGGTATGTCTATACCCGCAATCCAGTACGGTTCCTTGCCGCACTGGGCGGCTCCGCAACGTCACTAGCGATGTGGTTCGGCACCGGGAACATTGCGCTGCCACCCTTGTTGTGGGCCGCGGCCGCAGCCGACGCGCGCAGGCAAGCCATCCGGGGGCGTAGGACCTGGAACGGCGCCCGCGTTGCCGTTCCCGGCGCCCTACTCGGCATCGCAGTCGCGGGCACCGTGGCCCGTCGCAGGGCATTCCGAGATGCACAGGACCGTGGCCGGACCCGGGCCCAGTACCTCTTGACCGCGCCGCGTATTGATCCGCGACCTAAAGATATTGAGCCGGGGGAACTTTCGCCCCGTGATCTGGCCACATTGCGCTCGCTACTCGATCGAGCCCTGCAGCCGCTGGACCTTTTCGACGGCTTTACTAAGATCGATCAATTCCAGACGTCGGCGATCCGCTACCAGCTGAATTTCATGCAGTGGGCGGTTGCGATGGCCCAGTTGCACTACACACCGTCGTTTCACGGCTACCTGTCTGCCGCACAGCGGAATCTGATCGACAAGTTGACGCTACCGGCGGTCTGGCGGTACTGGGCATTCGAGCAGACGTGGGGAAACCTCAGCCTGGACTGGGATCCGATGAAGCGCGACAACATCATGTTGTCGGGATACCTCGGAACCATGCTGGGCGTGTACGAGTCGAACACCGGCGACGACCGCTACCGCCGCAGTGGCGCACTCCCCTTCCGGCTCGGCCGGCGAACCTGGCCCTACACCCACGACATGGTCGCCGCCGCCATCTACAACAATATGCAACGGTCAGCCATCACGCTGTTCCCATGCGAGCCGAACTGGATCTACAGCGCATGCAACATGACGGGCATCAACACGTTGATGATGTCCGACAGGTTGCACGGCACCCGATTCGTCGAGTCGATCGGCGATGCGTTCCGTCGGCGGCTGCATGAGGAGTTCATTACCCCGGACGGACGGGTAACCGCGATCCGGTCGGCACGACTGGGCATCACCATCCCAATGCTGACCTCGACAGTGGCTGACTGCGGACTGGCGAGCATGCTGCACGCTTTCGATCCCGAACTTGCACAACGCTGTTGGACCATCGTGCGACGGGAGTTCGTCGACACCAATGGGCCCGAACCGACGATCGCGCTGCGCGGCTGGGATGCCATTGACACCGGTAACTACCACAAAACTCACCTCGGCGCAGTCGCGCCGGTGATGTGGGCGGCCGCCGAAATGGGCGACACCGAACTCTATGCCCTACTGGCGGAATCCCTTGACCGCCAACTACCGCCCACCGAGGCGGACGGCACCCTGTGGTACGACGAACTCTCGACAAACATGAACGCGATGGCGGCACTGACCCGGTTCAATCCGCCTGGCGGACATCGCGCGTTGATCGCCGACGGGCCGGGTGCCGCCGTGCTGGGCGGCCCGGTGCTCACCGGAGCGAGTTATCCGCAAGTACTGGTTGCCTCGGCACGCACCGACGGCACCGATCTTCGCCTGGTGCTGCGGCCCGGCGACGGCCCGACGCGCGCACAGCTGGCCGTCGAGCGACTCGTCCCGCGCGGTCGATACCGGGTACGCGGAACGCTGAACGACGAAGCGGTGGCCGACTTGCAAGCAGACCAAGACGGACGTCTTGCCTTCCCCGTCGATCTAACCGATCGCGTCGTGGTCACGCTGACGCCCGTTGCTTAATGCGTGAAGCCGCCTAACAGAAGGACATTGAACGGATGAAGAAAGTCGTCATCACCGGAGCCGGGTCGGGCATCGGCAAAGAGTTCACCAAGTTGTACCTGGAGGACGGCTCAACGGTCCTCGCGGTAAGTCTGGTGCAAGCCGAACTCGATGCGCTTAGTGAAGACTTCCGCTTCGGCTCTGCTCGGCTGCAGACCTTGCAGATGGATCTGTCCAAGGCCGACGCGGCATCCAACCTGCTGCAGTGGTGTCAGGACAACGACTGGTTCCCCGACATCCTGATCAACAATGCTGGGTTCGCCTGCTTCGGCGATGCCGTCGACCTGTCACCCGAGCGGGTAGCGAACATGTTGGAACTGAACGTGATCACGTTGACGCTGGCATCAATGCTCTTCGGCAGGCAGATGAAGGAACGGCGCCGCGGCGCGATTCTCAACGTTGGGTCGACAGCGGGCATGGTGCCCACAGTGCGCTTCGCCTCTTACGGGGCCAGCAAGTCCTACGTCAACACGTTCAGCTACGCACTGGCCGCCGAACTGAAGCCGTATGGCGTCACGGTCACCTGCCTCACCCCCGGCGCAACGCAGACCAAATTCGCCCAGGCCGGTGGTATCGACGAATTCTCCGGAAAGTCGCTGCTGCATAACATGTTCGCGAAGAACAAAGCCGGGTCGCCAGCCGAGGTTGCGCGCGGCGGATATGACGCTTTGGCAGCCGGAAAGCGCCAAGCGCTGGTGGGCAAGGGTGCGATGTTCGCCGCGGTGCTGTCCCGGGCGGTGTCACAGAAGAACCTGCCCAGGCTGTTCAGGAATCCGTGATGTCGTCGCCGACGGTCGACGTCGAGCCCGGCGACCCGAACCCGCTTTCGTCGCCTCGGTTGTGGCTGGCAGCGGGTGCAGAGATCGCGGCAGCCATCGCGGTTGCCGCAGTCATGCTGCATGCACGGCAGACTGCGACACCACACCAGGCCATGCATTCACATCATCATGAATTACACTGGAATACAATGCTGTTAGTCATCGGCAGCGTGACGGTGGCAACGCTGATCTGGTGGCTGGCGACCCGGAGCCGCGTCCCCGCGGTCCTTGCCGCGGCCGGACTGGCTGCCCTGGCCAGCTCCGAAACGATCCGAACCCTGGCCCTGCAGTCCCACCTGGCCGCGATGGCAGCACTCGAGGCCCTGTTGGTGGCCGCGCCGCTGTTGCTCATCCACGCGGTGCGGCGGGGCCAACTGAGAAGCTTGGCGGCACAGAGCAAGCCGTGGACGGCATGGGTGATCGTGGCCGTTGCGCTCAATTCGGCGCTGCTGTTGGCGATACACTTGCCCGCCATTCACGCGCACGGCGCTCACCTGGCGGCGGTCCCGCTCTGGCTTGCGTTGCTGGTCGTTTTGGTCGGCATGAGCTATTGGGGTGCAATACTTCTCACTACCGGCCGGGTGGGATCCGCAGTGCGGCGCGGCGCTCTGGTCATTGGTCAAGAGGTCGCGGCCATCCTTGGCTTGGCCGCACTACTGTGGCCATCGCCGCACCTGCAGCACGGCAGTCCGCTCGGACTGACGCCGGATACGGATCAACGTCTGGGTGGCGTTCTCATGCTCGTCACATGCGCCGTTGTGACCCTGCCCTTAGTCAGGAAGCTCGAAAGCCACAGAGTCCCATCGTGATCGGAGCGGGATGTCCACTGAGTTCATGCGACCGCCATCGCCAATCGCCGATGAATCGGCCGATGGACTCAAGGCGACACTTGATGCCCAGCGGTCCGATTTCTTGCGCGCCGGGTCCCCGTCGGTGGCGCTGCGGCGCGACCGGATCGACCGGCTGATTCTGCTGCTCACCGAAGGCGCTGAGGAGTTCTCCGACGCACTGAACGCGGACTTCGGCAATCGGTCGTACCCGGTGAACCTGCTCTCTGAGATCGCGGGAATCATGCCGGACATCACCGCGTCCCGGCGCCATTTGGACAAGTGGATGCGGCCCGACCGAATCAAGTCGGCGACACTGATGGGTATGCCCACCGTGGTCGAGAAGAAGCCGCTGGGCGTCGTCGGCATCATTGGACCGTGGAACTTTCCGGTCGGCTTGGTGGCTCAGCCGGCCGCCTCCGCGCTGGCCGCGGGCAACCGGGTGATGATCAAGTTCTCGGAGGTTACCCACCGCACCGCCGAGGTATTTGCGGCAAAGGTGGCCCAGTATTTTGATCCGACTGAGCTAGTCGTGGTTACCGGCGGAGCCGAGGTGGGCGCAGCGTTCAGCGAATTACCTTTCAACCACTTGTTTTTCACCGGATCACCCAGGGTGGGGGCTATCGTCGCCAGCGCAGCGGCCAAAAACCTGGTGCCAGTCACCCTCGAGCTGGGCGGTAAGAATCCAGCCGTCATCGCCCCCGACGCCGATGTGCCCGCGACGGCGCGTCGGGTGATGGCCGCCCGGTTGGCAAACGGCGGGCAAGTCTGCCTGTGCCCCGATTACGCGTTCGTCCCGCGCGCGCAGGTCGAGACATTTGCCGCGGCCGCCTTGGCACACGGCAAGGTAGCAGCATCTGGGGACGGCGAAGCGGGTCTAGTCAGCATCGTCGATACGAAGAACTACGACCGAGTGTGCGCCCTCATCGACGACGCGCGCTCACGCGGAGCCACGGTGCGGGACAGCGGTACCGGCTCCGATGCGGCCCGGCGGCGACTCGCTCCGACCGTAGTACTCGACGTGAACGATGACATGCGCATCTGCCGGGAAGAGATCTTCGGGCCGGTGCTGACGGTATTGCCCTACGAGGCGCTCAGCGAGGTGTACGACTATATCGCCGCCCGGCCCTCACCATTGGCGGTATATTGGTACGGCCCCAACGGATCTCGCCTCGACGAATTCCGTCAGAAAACGCTGAGCGGCGGGGTCGGAATCAACGATTTCGCCATCCAGTGCGCCATGATGGCCGCGCCGTTCGGCGGGGTAGGGCATAGCGGCAGCGGCGCATACCACGGTAAGACAGGCTTTGACACCTTCACCCACCACCGTACGGTGACCGCGACCAGGTTGCCGTTCAGCTTCGCCACCCTGATCACGCCGCCCCACTCCAGGATGATGACGCGAGGTCTGCAGGCCTACATCGGTTGGGAACGTCGAGCCGCGGCTCGACGCTTGGGCCGCCGGGGCCCCGAATCGGCCTGACACCCGCCGGTTTCCGGCGTTCGATAACTGCGATGACACCCAATGGAGGTTTTTATGGCTGCCCGGATCCCCCTGGTCGACTATCTTGTGCTCGACGACGGCGAACCACACCTGGTCGCCCAGCAGTGCGGGAACTGTGGCGCCCGGTTCTTCGATCGGCGCAACGCGTGTGCCGGGTGCTTTGCGACCGACTTCACGACGGTCCCGGTGGCGACGGAGGGCACCGTCCGGGCCTTCACGATCGTCACATTCGCCGCACCGGGAATACCCACCCCGTTCGTCGCCTCGGTCGTCGACTGCGACGGCACCCAGGTGCGCGCCAACCTCGTCAAAGTCGAACCGGATCCCGAGCACATCCGCGACGGAATGAAGGTGCGGCTGACCACCCACCCGATGGGCACCGATTCCGAAGGCACCGAGGCAATCGGCTTCGGCTTCGAACCCATCAACTAGTCAATCCTGAGGCCGAACGAATCACGAAGGAGCAGCGACAATGAGCGCCAGCGAAGACATTTGGATCCTGGGCATCCGGATGACCAAGTTCGGTAAGCACGCCGATAAGGACACCGTTGACCTCGCCGCCGAAGCGGCAACCGGCGCCCTGGCCGATGCCGGCGTGACCATGGGCGACATCGGAATCCTCGCAGCGGGTAACCTGATGGCCGCCAATGCCGGTATCGGCCAACAACTTCAGAAGCAGATCGGGCAAACCGGCATCCCGGTGTACAACGTCGCCAACGCCTGCGCCACTGGTGCCACCGCGCTGCGAACGGCCATCATGGCCGTCAAAGCTGGCGAGGTCAGCTATGGCATGGCCGTCGGCGTGGAGAAGCTATCCGGCGCAGGGCTACTGGGCGCGGGAGGCCAGGCGAAGAAGGAACCGGCGATCTGGGCGCCCACGGGCCGCTACGGTGCGGTGGCCCCGGTCGACGGGCGGATAGGCACCGAAGCCATGCCCGGGGTGTTCGCTCAGATCGGCACCGAGTACGGCCACAAGTACGGCGGCACCAGCTTCGAGCTGTTCGCCAGGATTAGCGAAAAGAACCATGCGCACTCTACGCTGAACCCCCTTGCCGCCTATCAGAAGAAGTTCACACTGGAGCAGATCATGAACGAAGTCATGATCGCTTACCCCAATACTCGGCCAATGTGCTCGGCAAACTGCGACGGTGCCGCGGCCGCGATCGTCTGCAACGGCGAGACACTGAAAACGCTGTCACTCGAGCAGCGTCGGCGCGCAGTCAAGGTCTCGGCGTCGGTCCTGACCACCGACCCGTACGAAGCGGGCTGCCAGGTTCTGCCGAACGTCAACACGCTGACCCGGAATGCGGCCGCGACCGCCTACGGCCACGCCGGTATCGGTCCGGGCGATCTGGACCTTATTGAGCTGCACGACTGCTTCGCTACCGCCGAGCTAGTGCACTACGACAATCTGATGCTGTGCGAACAGGGTGGCGCCGCCGACTTCTTCAACTCAGGCGCCACCTGGCGCGACGGCTCGACACCAGTGAATGTCTCCGGTGGGCTGCAGTCCAAGGGTCACCCAATCGCGGCCACCGGCATCGCTAACATCTGGGAGATCTGCCACCACCTACGCGGCGAGGCCGGTGATCGCCAAATCGAGAACGCGAAGGTCGGCCTGGCCCACGTGATCGGTCTGGGGTCGGCGTGCGGCATTCACATTCTGGAAAAATCGGCCGCGTAGCCTACTGGGTGCTGCTAGCTAGACGGGTTAGCTGAGCGGCATTTTTCCGCAACTTTTCGGCTAGCAATTTTATGTATTACCCAGTTAACTTAGATGAGCTGGTTTATCGAGTCTTAGCGACCGTCGGGCCGTGGCCTCGGTAGACTTGCTGACTAGCCGCACCGCGGCGGGCTGCTGTCTGTGAATCCAGCCGGCGGTTGCTTCGCAGTATTACTTGTTGAGAGGTTTCGGCCCGGTGTCATCGCTTCCGCCGCTTGCCCCAATGACGACCGTGAGCGCGACGGCGCCGGTCCGCTCCCCGAAGACCGCGGAGCTGGTCGCGCGGACGTTGCGCCAGATGATCGTCGACGGAAAGTTGAAGGATGGGGACTTTCTTCCCAACGAACCTGAGCTGATGGCCCACTTCGGTGTGAGCCGCCCGACGCTGCGCGAAGCGGTCCGCGTCCTCGAGTCGCAACGGCTCGTCGAGGTTCGCCGCGGCTCCCGCACTGGGCCACGGGTGCGGGTACCCGGACCCGAAATCGTGGCGCGGCCCGCCGGCCTGCTGCTGGAGTTGTCGGGAGCGACGATCGCCGATGTGCTGGTTGCGCGTTCTGCCATCGAGCCGGTGGCCGCACGCTTGCTGGCAAACAACGGCAAGGCGAAGGCCTACGACGAGCTCGAACAGATTCTGGTCGACGACATCCCCACCTCCGTCGAGGCTCCACAATTTGCTGCAGCGACCACGCACTTCCACCGTCGGCTGGTCGAACTGTCGGGCAACGCGACGCTCAGCATGATTGCGGGCATGCTCCACGAGATCACCGAACGCCACACCGCGGTCGCTCTTTCCCGCAAGCGCAGTGTCCCGAAGGCGGACTACGAAAAGGTGGTTCGCTCCTACCGCCATCTCATCAATCTGCTGCGGGCCCACGACGGAGAAGCTGCCGAAGCCCATTGGCGCATCCACATGGACAATTCAAGTAAAGCGGTGCTGAAGGCCTTGCCGACAATCAAAGTCCGAGATGTGATGGATTGAGCTGCTTAGTACATCGGCGCCCGGGATGCGCTCGGCACCTGACGCACATGGGTCAGAAAGTGGTCGATCGCCACGACCGTCGCCCGGGTCCGTATCGACGGCAGCCAATCGAACGCATGTTGGGCTCCCGAAAGCTCAGCGTAGGCAACCGGATTGCGAGAGACACGGCGTAACGCGGCAACGAACGCCCGAGCCTGCTCGGGGTTGGTGAAGGTGTCGATACCGCCGTGGATGACGAATAGCGGCGGCGCATCCTCGTTGACCCACGACAGCGGAGAGCCCTTGTCCCACACATCGTAAGCGTCCTGCAGGGAGGCGCCAATAACGATTCGCCGCAAGAACTCCTCCTGCTCGGCGGGCGAATCGCCGGCCCGGTCCAGCAGGTCGTAGACCCCGTACAGCGGGATACCGGCCTGCACCGAGGTATCCGCGGTCTCAAATCCCGGCTGGAAGACCGGATCGTTTCCGCTCAGCGCGGCCAATGCGGTCAAGTGGCCACCGGCCGATCCGCCGGTCACCGCGATGAAGTCGGGATCACCGCCATAGTAAGCGATTTCGCGTTTGACCCACGCAATCGCCCGTTTGACGTCGATGATGTGAGCCGGCCAGCGAGCAGCGGGTGCCAGCGAGTAATTGATCGCGACGCAGACCCAACCCTTCTCGGCCATGTGCGCCAGGAGTGGATACCCTTGTCCCCGTTTGCTTCCCTTCACCCATGCGCTGCCATGGATCTGCAGCAATACCGGGGCACGTGCGTCCCGCGGGAGATCCTTGCGCCGCCAGATGTCCAGGTTGTTGCGTATCCCCCCGTCTCCGTAGGACAAGTCTTCGTGCAATAGGTATCGCTTGCGCTCGGTGAACCGGGGAAACCACAACTCTCGGAGGCTGAGCTTGTCGTCGCTACCGTCGCCCGCGGGCGGGCGAGCTTGATATGCATCGCCCAGCGCGAGCCGGAGGCTATCGTCGAGTTGCTGCGGCGATCGGGTCGCGTCGCGGCGGGCGCCGAGCAGACCGAGCCACGCGATCAGTGCCAGGATCAGACCGACGATTCCCCGACGGTTGCGCAGCGCACCGCGGCGCGCCAGCGCCGTCCCAACCCCAGCCTCCGCAATCAATATGTGTAGGGGGAATTCACTCACCAACAAGCTCACCACTGCCAGCGGAACCACAACGATTGCCGAACTGATGCCTGGCAGCGGTCGCCGCAGCAGGCGGTCGGGATGTTTCGAACGCGCCGCAGCACTCACAAACCCCCAACAGGTCGCGCAGCCGAGTAGCCAATTCGCCGCTGTGACACCACGAATTCGCTTCTGCCGGAGAGCTCGTGAAGTCATGCCGAACCTCCCCCCGCAACTGACATCCCCCGGCGAACAGTCGTCCGGCCTAAGTCACAATTACAACCAGGTTTACTATGTTGAAGAAACGCTAAGCTAGATCGATGCAACCGTCAACATCGACTGAGTCATGCGACGATTCATCGCGGGGCTCAATAGTGTTCGTGCGGCTGGCGATTCGCCCCCGCGTTCGTGAGCGGGTCAATCACCCCTAGGTCGGCTGGCCGTACGTTGCAACCAGGACCGATCGATTCAGGCTATTTTCCGACCAGACACCGATGGCAGTGTTGGCGCAGTCCTGCATGATGGCCCGCGACGGCGGGTCCCACCACCACTGGCCCAAGACGTCGATTCCGTTGATCGCCAGAGCCGGGACGATCGCGACGGTCTCAGTAGCCCTGCCGGGGAACCCTGCGTCTCTGGCGCGGTCCTGCGGAGTTGAACCGTCTGAGCCGATATCACCGTTGATGTCCGGGTTGTTCAGGACGTCGAGAGTATGCCGGCGGGCAGCTTCCGTCAGCCTGTTGTCCATCTTGGAGTCGACGGGGCACCCGTTTTGCCGCTGCGAGGTATTGATGTTGACGTACACGGCGTTGTTCAAGCGCGCATTGTTGGGTACGACGGTGTTGCCGTTATCGGCAAAAGCCGGAGGGGCCAACGACGTGGCCGCCGCGACGAGCAGCAGTATCCCCGAATGGCGTAGGGCGGAACGGCTTCGGCCTGTCGGATAATTCCTCAAATGTGTCATACGCACCTTCCGCCCCACCTCTTGCCCGGGTCATCAATCAACGCTGCTTCATCGTCGTTGACTCTAAAGAATCTTAATATTTCGGGCGTCCTGGGTCTACACTGCTACTAGCCGGTCTTGAGCTTGAACGGCAAATGGCGAGAGTCCGGATTTCAACTCGAGATCTCTATGACAACACCAAAGGACGACACCTGTGACGCGTTGCAAGCCGTTCGCCACATTGATCCTCGCCGCCGCGATATTCGGGCTGACCGCGCAAACCTTAGCGCCGCCGGCACACGCCGCACCGGATCCACGAACTGAATACATGTATGACGTTACGGTCCGGCGGCAGTACAACTTTCCCGGCAACGACGCCCTGGGCTACGGCTACCAAATCTGCGACAAAGTCAGCGGGGGCGAGGGCTACGCGCAGGTCCTAGGAGATGTGAAAAATGATGTCACCCCCAGTGACGAATTTGCGGCGAACTACCTGGTTTCGTATGCAGTCAACTTGCTGTGCCCTGGCCAGATCTGGCAGCTGCGCAATTCGGCCGCGCATTATCGGCCGCCTGCCGAGTGAGAGCAGGATATCGATATGTTTCCGTCGCGCTTAGCTTTTCAGGCAGCGAAGGCAATGATGGCAGTGGCGGCAACGTCATCAGCAGGCGCGTGGGGTGCGGGTTTCGCGCATGCGTCCCCATTGGGTGACGCGGGCGACGGGTCGTGTTCCTTCGTGCTCGTACCGCCGGCAGTCGTTCAGGTGTCCACCGCAACCATGGTGATGGCCTCGGTGAAACCCGGACCCTGCACCATGGATGCCATCCCCAATGGATCGACCGTATGTTTGTCCATCCAGGGACAGGGCAACGGGGATTGCAGCGAAAAGGTCGGTCCCGAACCGGCGAATGTCTACTTGCCGTATCGAGCGGGCGCTATATATGTCGTCACGGGACGCGGATGCGCGGACAGCTTCTACGATCCTGTCTATCAGAACGTCGGCCCGGTCAAGACCATCTGCCAGTCCCTCGGTCCCAATTCATTCACGTTGTAGCGCACCGAGGCCGAAGATCGAATCCGGCAAATACAATTGTGATTTCGAAGGCCGTGGGGTCAGATCGGATCGAAACCGCTGATTAGCCAACGGTCGCGAACCTTATCCAGCGTCACCCGAACCGTCGAAGCGGTAGAACTGGGGGGATCGTTGCCGACAACGACGGTCTGATTAACGAAAACCAGTGCGACCGCATGGTTCGCGGTTGCCGACACCCCGGCCACGCCGGGTACGGTCGCAACTGCGGAAATGTGTCGTTGCTTGGCGCCGGGAATCACCACATCGTGCGTCAACTGGGTGTAGGAGTCCTTGAAGGTACCGGTGAGTCGATCTCGAGCGGCCTCGAGGTCCTTGTCAGCCGTATCAGGCTGATAGGAAAGGATAGCGATTGTGCCGTCTTTGGCGGCCGCAAGCGATTCGACACTGCTGATACGCGCCGCCCGCATCGATGAGTCCTGCCACTTCAGGTAGCCAGCCGTGCCGCCGAGCAGCAACGCTACGGTGGGTATGACTCCGAATACCAATACGCGCGAATAGTCGATTGCGCGTTTGGTTTTGGTCTTTGCGCTATCGCCAGAGTTCTTCGCATTGTCGACGCCAGCCGGGGCCTCGTCTGTCGAGTCGTCCGGGCCGGTTACCGCTGCATCTCCGGAAGGATCATCGGCCGAAGCATTTGTGGTCTCGAGAGCCGCCCGGCCTGTGTCGTCGTCACTGCTGATGTTCTCAGTTCGGCCTTTCGATAGTTTGACCTTCGCTGTCGTCTTGGCGGCGACCGCGTCGGGTTCGCCGGTCGCAGTGTCGATATCAACGCTCACAGCGTCTGTTTCCTTTTCCGGCTCTTTGGATTCGTTACCGACCACATCTCGCCGCCGCGTCATGCTGGCACGAACAAAACATTCGAGATCTTCGCTCCGTCACCAACCCGCTGGACATCGAGCCGCATTCGCCAGGATCGCAGCGGCTGGTCTTCCGCACCGAGGTTGGAAGTCTTGACAGAAATCGCGACAAGGACCCGAGCTTCGTTGTGCGACACAGACTCCAGGCCTGCTTCAGTCACGGTTCCCACTGATTTCGACTGCACCTTCTTAACGATGTCGATGAAGGGTTGGGAACGCTTGGAGAAGTCTTCATAGAACGCTCCGGTGGCTGAGTCCAGAATGCGCTGAATGTCGTTGTTGACGTTCTGCCAGTCGATGGTCGTCAGATTTACCGCTCCTTGTCGCCCAACCCGTAGAAAAAGCTCGCGCAATTCCTGATCCTGGCGCATCTCGTAGGTCCTGACACCCAGCCATCCGACCAAACCACCCAGACTGAGCACCACGACCAGGCCGACAGCCGCGGCCAACCGCAGCGGCGTGAACCAGCTTCGCACGGACTTCGCGCGCCTGGCGTCGTCGTCAGCGGCACCTTCCTCTGCAACGTCGGCGGCTTCGGCCTGTGCACCGTCGTCGGCGTCTTCGGCCTGGTCTCCATCTTCGGCAGCTTCGTCGTGGTCGGCCACTGCCTCGACTTCCTCGGTGGCGGCAGCCTTTTCGACTTCTTCCGTCGAGGCGGTCGCTTCGGCCGACACCTTGTCCGTCTCCGGCATTGCATCGGGCCCAAGGTGTTTAGCGGATTTGGCCAATGTCAGTTCGTCGCCGGCGGCATCAGCATCTGCTGCCATGTTCGCTCCTGATTATGAGGTTGGGCAAGATCGGTTTGTCGATAAATCTGCCCATCGGGTCCTAGGTAGGTGCCGGTCGCCGGATCGTACTCGGCTATCGCAATCGGGGCCTGTGGTGGTGCCGCCGGAGCAGGCGCCCCCGCTGCCACGGGGGGCAGGACCCCCGGTGGCAGCTGTGGAATGTCCTGTCCCGAGTATGTTCCGTTGGGATCGCCCTTCCAGTTGTACCCGTCGTTGAGCGGCACGTATTCCTCGTTGCTTTCGCACATCTTTACCGTAGGCGCACGCTTACCCGGACGAGTCTCACACGGGTAGTTGCGCGCCCCGCGCACGTTCAGCGGTGAGTCTTGCGGTATCCGGCAGTACAAATCCCCTGCGGGGCGGTCCGGGTGGTCCTCGAAAGTCGGGGACCGCATCTGCTGCGGTGGCAGATAGCCGGTGGTGCACGCCGGCGGAAGATTGAGGTTCAGGTTGAAGCTCAGGTTCAGGCCGGGATAGCTGCCCTTGATATTGCGCCCAGGTAACAAGGTCGCCTGGCCCTGCGCCGTTGCCGCCGGCAACACCACCAAGAGTTGCTCGAGGTCAGCACGGTAGGCAACCCCGACGTCGCCGACACTGACCAGGTTGGCCAACACGATCGGTAGCGTCGGCTGCAGTCTGTCGAACAGCTGACGTGTCTCCTCCGCCGAAGCAGCGCCCTTGTTGATCACGCCCTGAAGAGCAGAGTCATTGGCTTGCAGTTGTTTGGTGACATCGGCGAGGTTGGCGGCCCAAGCCTGTACCGAATCCCTGGACTCGACCTGGCTGTCAAGCACAGGTTTGGACTGGTCGATCAGAACCGTCAGTGCTTCCAGGTTCTTGCGTGCATCGATCGCCAGGTTAGTAGTTCCGTTGATCAGCCGGGACAGTTCCGGGCCGAGGCCGCCGAACGCGATATAGCTCTCGTCCACGACTGTTTTCAGGTTCTCCCGCGGGATGGCCTGTAACCCGCGGTTGGCCGCCGCCACCAACGAGTTGATGTCGGTGGGAACCTTCGTTTGCGACACCGGGATAACGTCGCCGTCTTTCAACTTGGGCCCGCCGCGGCCGCGCGGCGTCAATGCGACGTACTGTTCACCCACGGCCGAAACGCTGTGCACCTCGGCGGTAACGCCAGTCGCGGGAATCTCGACGTCGGAATTCATTTGGAGTACTGCCTCGGCACCGGTGTTGTTGAGCCGGATCTCGCGCACCCGACCTACCGTGACACCACGGTAGGTCACGTTTCCGCCGGCGTATAGCCCGCCCGCTTGGGGTAACTGAACCGTTACGGTATATCGGTTGAAGCCGAAAATCGTGCTCTGGATCTTCAGGTAGCCGAACAGCACCGCCGAGATCGCGGTTAAGGCGATTACCGCGAACACCGCAAATTGGATTCTTATTCGCCTGGTCAGCATGTTACGGCCCCTGGTCGAAATGGTAGGGAGCGATCAACGGATTACGCGCTGTGTACGGGCTCGGCATCTGGCCGATGGTTCGTCCCCATTGCAACTCGAGTTCGGTCAGCGTGCCTTCCCACCGGGTGCCGGTGAAGAACGAGTTGTCAATCCGGCTCAATGTCAAATCCATGATGGCGCTGATGTTTCCGTAGTCACCGCGAATCCATTTGCTAATCGTAGGCTTCGGGAACGGGTAGGTTGCGAAGAAGTCCAGCGAACGGGTCAGGGCCGGTCCGGCGTCGCCCAGCGACTGGAGCACCGGGCCGAGGTCCTTGAGTTCCTTGACCAAATTCTCTTTGGTCTGGATCACCGAATCAGCGGCTAGCGCACTGAGTTTGCCCACCTGAGCTAGCGCTTGAGTGAGGTTTTCCCGCTGCCGGTTTAGCACAGCCAGCGCGTCGGGAATGGTCTTGAGCGCCCTGTCGACGACCGGCCGTTGGTCCGCGAACTGGCCGACCAGGTTGTTCAGGCTCTCGGTGGCGTTAAGGATGTCGTCTTTCTGATCGTTGAGGTAACCCACGAACTTATCCAGTTGACCGATCAGGCTTCGCAAATCTTGTTCACGACCGGAGAACGCCGTAGTCAACGCCGTGGTGATGTCCTGGATGTTGGCCAGACCACCTCCGTTGAGAACCATCGAGACGGCCGCCAAGGTCTGTTCCGTCGATGGGTATGCGGCGCCGGAGGACAGTGGGATCAACGATCCGTTCTTGAGCTTGCCCGACGGCGGAATGTCTTTGGGCGGCGCCAGCTCCACATGTACCGAACCGAGCAGGCTGGTCTGGCCGATCGTCGCCGTTGCGTTGGCCGGCAGGTCCACGCCGCCTTGCAGCGTCATGGTCACCAAAGCGTGCCAGCCTTGAATCTCGATCCTGGTGACATTGCCGACCGTCACGTCGTTCACCTGAACTCGGGAATTCTCTTTCAGGTTCTGGACATCGGGCAATTGCGCCTGAATCGTGTACGAGCCTCTACCACCCCCGACTGTGCCGGGCAGCGGCAGCGAGTTTGCCCCGTGCCAGTTTTGGAGGAAGCCGCAGCCGGAGAGGGTGACCACCAGCAAGGCGCCCATTGCCCCGGCGCCGAGGCGCCGCCAATACCCGGACGCGCTCACTGCCCACCTCCTGGCGGCACCATCATGCCTTCAAGTCCACTGGCCGGATTGGTCGGTATCGGATCCGGGAGCCTGGCGGGTACAAACGGCGGATTGGCATGGTTGGGATCGACCATGCCGTTGCCGAAGTAGTTGTAGATGCTGTTCGGCGCCGGCAGTGGCGCGCTAGGCGGTGCCGGTTCGCCGTTTCTCGGAGCAGGCGGCGGGATGTAGTCCGGTCGCAGCCAATCTTCGCTGTAGGTGATTTCGTTAGGCCGGGCCATTACGCCGGAGAACGGGTTGAAGCCCAGCGGCGGGAAGCTGTACTGGCGGTTCTTGATGATCGGCGCCAGATACTGCACACACAGTTTCGCCGACTGCTCGGCGCCCAACCGCGACGCCGCCTGGACAGCCGAACACAGGAACTGAACCGGGTTGGCGAAGTTGGTAACGGCGATCGCACCGGTCAGCGCGACGTTTGCGGGTTGGTAGATGTTGGCGAAATTCTGAAACGCCGGTGTACCGATGTGCAGGGTCTGCTTGATGTCGTCGAGGCTCTCCACAACCGCGTTGGATACCGACGCCAGCCTGTCCGACGTCGTGCCGAGCGCCTCACGGTTCTCCGCGACGAAGTTCGTGACGTCATCGGCCACCTCGTTGAGATCTCGCAGCGCATTTCCGACCTCGTTCGGATCGTTGGCAAGCAACCCCGTCACCTGGGCCAGGTTCTGGTTCAGATGACGCAGTAGGTCGCTGCTGTCGTGCAGCGCCGAGACCAGAACCGACAAGTTCTTGATGGTCGTGAACAAGTCGCCGCTGTGGTCGCCGAGCGCCGAAATAGCCTGCGAGAGCTTGATGATCGTGTTGCGGATGTCCGGGCCCTGACCGCGCAGGTTATCGGCCACTGTATTTACGAACTGACCTAACGTACTGACGCCACCGGGTTGGGTGGGCTGCAGCGTATCGGTGAGACGCTCGAGTTGCTGCCGGAAATCGTCCCACTCGACCGGGACTGCGGTGCGTTCCCGGGGGATCAACGCATGATCCCCCATCGTCGGCCCACCGTTGTAGGCGGGGGTGAGTTGTAGCGCCCGGACCGTCACCAGCGACGGGGACAGGATCACAGCTTTCGCGTCTGCGGGAATCTGGTAGCTGTCCCGGACCCAGAAGCTGATCTTCACTCGGTCCGGCTCCGGCTCAATCCTGTCAATCTTGCCGACCGGTACCCCGAGGACCACCACACTGTCCCCGGCGAAGATCCCGTTGCTGTTGTCGAAGTAGGCGGTCATGTGGATGCGGCCCGCGCCGGTCACGACCCGCACCATCACGACTACGCCGCCAACCAGCACCACCGCAAGCAGCACCGCCAGGCTGATCTGACCGCCTTTGGAACGCAACCTGCCAGGTTTAGGTACCGGCGTCGAATGCGTCATCGTCCAACACCTCCAGGCTGCGGTGCCGGAATGTTCTCGCCCGGCGCGAACTGCGTTATCGGTCCCGGCGGCGTGGGAACGGAGGATTGTGGGCCTGGCGGAGTCAGCGCCGGTGGCCCCGGCGGCGGACCACCTGGCGGTGGCGCGGGCTCCGGCGGCCGCAACGGGTAGCAGCCGGGGCCTGGCAAAGCCGCACCGGACGGCCCACACGGATGGTCGTCGGGGTTGCCGGTGATGGCATCCGGAATGGTAAGTCGCGGCTCGCCTCCCTGCCCGGTACGCGGGAACGGCACCGGCAACGGCGGTGTCGCCGGCTGCCCGGTCTGCGGGGTGTTCAGCTGCGACGGCAGCAGGACGTTGGGGTCCAGCCCAAGGTCAGAGAAGGCCGCGTCGATGAAGGGCTGGACGAACTGCCCAGGCAGCAGGTTGGCTAGGTACGCCTTGAAGTACGGTCCCGACGCAACCGACTCACCGAGTGACAGCGCGTACCCGTTGAGTCCCTTGATCGCCTTCTGTATACGGTCTTTCCGCTTGTCGACCAGCGTCAATACGTTGTTGAGCTTGTCGAGTGCAGGCTTTAGCGCCGCGCGGTTCTCCGCAATGAATCCTTTGACCTGTTGGGCTACCGCCGAGAGGTTGCCGGCGATCTGGTCCAGGGCGGCGCTCTGAGTGCGCAGCTGTGCGAGCAGGGCGTTGGTGTTTGTTACCAGGCTGACGACCTGGTTGGTCCGTTCGGCCAGCACGCCCGAAACCTTGTTCGCGTTTTCCAGCAGTGTGCGCAGCTGAGCGTCCCGGCTGCTCAGTGTTTCGGAGAAGCGTGCGACACCGCGGACCGCGGCCTGCAGGTCGGGCGGGGTCTTGGAAAAGGTGTCCGAGAGCACGGCTAACGACCGCGAAAGTTGGTCGGTGTCCAATCCGCTGATGGTGTTGGACAGATCTGCGAGTGCGTCGGGAAGCTGATATGGCGAGGTCGTTCGATCGAGCGGTATGGGCCCATTGAGTAGCCCGTCGCCCCGTGGGGTGACCTCGAGCAATTTGGATCCGAGCACCGTCTTCAACTTGATAGCGGCCTCGGTGCGGTTGCCCAGTCGAATGCTGTGGTCAACCTTGAACTTGACCACCACCCGATTCCGGCGCAGATCCACCGATGTCACGTCGCCGACGCGGTAACCCGACACCTGCACGGCGTTGCCGGCGGCGAGGCCGCCCGCCTCGGCGAAGTAGGCCTCGTATTCCCTGTCCTGGTTGATTAGGGGCAACTTCTGGTAGTTCAGCGAAAGCCACATCAAGGCCAGCGTCAGCACAACGCCGATGCCACCTACCTTGAGGGGGTTATGTTCCGAAAAGGTTTTCACTTCGGCGTGCACCTCCCGGTATCCTGGCCAGCCAGCTTGACGTACACGGGTTGGCCGCCCTTGCCGTTGACCTTGATGAGGAGATCGCACAGGTAGAAGGTGAAGAAGTCACCGTAGATGCCCAATCTGCCCAGCATCTGGTACGCGTCGGGCAACGTATTGAGCAGGTTGTCGACGTAGTCGTGGTCGGCGTCGACGATTCCGGCGACTCGATCCGTCTCGCTGACTACCTTCGTGAGGGGTTTACGGCCCTGCACCAGCAGGTCGGCGATAGAGCCGGCAGCCGCGTTTCCGTAGGCCACCGCGTTGCTGATGTCTTCTTTGCGCTGCGAAAGGCCGGCGACGAGTTCGGAGAGCGAGTCAACCGCTTTGGCAAACTGTTTACTCTGGCCGCCCAGCGACCCGAGCACGGTGTTGAGGTTGACGATGACCTGACCGATCAGCTTGTCGCGGTCGCCCAGCGTGTTGGTCAACGCGGCAGCTTGGTTGAGGAACGAACTGATCGTGGGGCCCTGCCCTTGGAAGGCAGCGATCAGTTGGCCGGTCAAGGCGTTGACCTGGTCTGGATTCAAAGCCCGAAAGAGCGGACGGAAACCGCCGATCAATGCGTCTAGGTCCAGTGCCGGCTCGGTCTGACCGATCGGGATCGCCCCACCGGGTGCTAGTCGCTTGACCCCGCCAGCCCCTTCCTCCAGTGACATGTACCGGCCACCGATGAGATCGTCGTAACGGATTGCCGCGCGGGTGCCTTCGGTGAGCACCGCAGAGCGGTTCACGGAGAACTCAACATGGACGGTCATGTCGGGCTGAATGGAGATCTTCTCGACCTTGCCCACCTCGACCCCGGCGATCCGGACGAAGTTGCCGTCGCGCAGTCCGGAGACGTTAGTGAAATAGGCGTGGTATGTATTGCCGGAGGTAAAACGGAACTGGCCGAAAATTGCGAACACGAGGGCCACCGCTACGAGACACACCGCGGCATAGATCGCGAAGCGCCACAGCGCGCCGCGCAAATCCTCCTTCATGTCTGCCTTTCTCTAGCGCGTCTGGTGGTCATGGCTCGGGCGCATACAGCGGCGGGAGTGGCGGGGGCGGTGGCGGCATCGTCGGCACCGGTGTCGGCTGCATCTCGGCGGGGTGCGCGATCGTGAACGGCTCGGAACCCGGTGGCGGCGGGCCGATTTCGCGCGGTCGACCCGGTGGCGGCGCCGGCGGCAGGCCCGGGTATAAAGGTGTTCCGTCCGGCAAGTACCACGGCGCACCGAACGGCGGGGCACCCGGGTATGGAATCGGGCCGGGAGCCGGTCCCCCGTTAAGTGTGTAAATGCTTGGCGGCTTGGGTGTCCCGCGGGTCGCCGCGCCGTAGTTGGCAAATCCGGGGAAACCGATACCGGGATTTGGCCGGACGTCCATCCCGGTGCCCCATCCGGTGTTTGTCACCACATAGCGCACCGGGAAGTTCTTTCCGACATCAGGCAGCGAGCCGCAGCCTGGTGCACCGCCCGGTCCGCCTTTAGCCCCGTTGATGGGCAGATTGTCCGGATACCGGTACATGTCGTCACCGAGCAAGATGCCGGCATCGCCGATCAACGACTTTCCGTTGTGGCCCGCGACAGCCTGCATCAGATCATCCAGACCGAGCTTTCCGCCGACCAAGAGACAGGTGAGTTCCGGGTTGTACTTCATCAGTAGGCGCGTCGTCGGCTCGAGCACGTTGATGGCGTGGATCAGGTTGCCTTTGGCTGGGCCCAGCAGGTTGATACCGCTGTCGGAGAGCCCGACCACACTCACCAGCAGCGAATTGAGTTCCTGCTCGTTCTTGGTGATCGTGGCGCTCGTCGTGCTGGCACCGTCGAGCACATTGAGGATGTCATGCGCTGCGGCACTGTAGGTCTCATTGAAACCCGCGAATGCACGCCAATCGGCGCGAACCGTCTCGTTACGCGGGTTCAGTTGCAGCAACACCTGATTCAGGTCGGTGGTGGCCCGTCCCAGAGCCTCCCCTTTGCCGCGGAAACCTTCACCAAGCGCCGACAGGATCGCGTTCAGTTTCGCCGGATCGATCTGGTTGAGCACTCCGACTAGGTTCTGGAAGGTGGTGTTCACCTCGACGCTGACGTTGCGCGACCTGAGTACCGCCCCGGCTGTCAGAGTCTTGGAACTGGGGTGCTCAGGCGTGATCAGTTCGACGTATTTCGCGCCGAACGCCGTCGGCGCGGTGATTTGAGCCTCGACATTGGCCGGGATGTACTTCAGCTGGTCGGGGAAGAGCTCAAGCTGCAATTTCACGTGCTCGTTCGGTTGGATGGAGGCAACCCGACCGACCTCGACGCCGCGCAGCTTGACCTTGGCCCCGGGGTCCATGACCAGTCCCGCCCGGTCGGAGATCAGGGTGACCCGGGTGTATGTCTGCAGGTCGCGGTTGAAGGCGAGGAGCGTCAGTACACCGCCCCCGATGATCAAGACGACGAGGATCAATGTCCATAAGCCGGGATGCAATCCGGCCTCGCGTCGTTTGGATTTCGCCATCGCCATTCCCGCTATCCCGAGAGATGGAAGTTGCCGGTGCGCCCGTAGAGCGCGAGACCCACCGCGGCTGTCACGATCGTCAACACAACCAGCGAGGCCCGTACCGCACGCCCGACGGCCTCCCCCACACCCGCCGGACCGCCGGAGGCGTTGAACCCGTAATAGGTGTGGATCAGCATGACGACGATCCCCTGCAGGACGACTTGGACCATGGCCCATAACACGTCGGTCGGTCGGAGAAAGGTGTTGAAGTAATGGTCGTAGATGCCGCTGGACTGGCCGTAGGTGAATTGGACGAGGAACTGGGTCGACAAGAATCCGACAAGTAACGAAATGCAACACAACGGAATCGAAAGTACGACGCTGCCTACCAGGCGGGTGGCCACCAGATATGCCATGGTGCGAACACCAATTACCTCGAGGGCGTCGATCTCCTCACTGATCCGCATCGCACCGAGTTGGGCCGTGGCCCCTGCCCCTACCGTCGCGGCCAGTCCGATGGCGGTGATCAACGGCGCGGCCAGACGCGGGTTGACATAGGCGGAGAAGAAACCGACCAGTGCCTCTACGCCCAGGTTGGCCGTTTGGCTGTAACCCACGATGGCGATCAGGAAGCCCACGTTCAGCAAGAGGAAGCCCACGATCGCGACGGTGCCACCGATCAAGGCGAGGGCTCCGACGCCCATACTCATCTGGGCTATAACACGGACTATTTCTTTCGGGTAGTGCAGGACTGCATCTTTCACGGCACCCATGCCACGTAGGTAAAACGCGGTTTGTTCGCCGATGCGGATCCAGCCGCCGACTCCCGCATTCACCTGGCGGGTAAGCCATGACGTGTGCGGCGCGCTCGGAGCGCTCATTTGGTTTGGACCTGCGCGAGTACCGCGCTGAGCAGAGTATTGATCACGTACAGGGCCATGAATGTGTACACGACCGTCTCGTTTACAGCGTTACCGACGCCTTGCGGTCCGCCGCCCACGGTGAGTCCCTTGTAACAAGCAATCAATCCGGCCGCGAGCCCGAACAGGGTCGCCTTGATGACCGCTATGACCACATCCGGAAGTCCGATGAGCAAGGTCAAACTGGCCGCGTAGGCACCGGGGTTCACGTTGGTGACGTAGACCGCGAACATGTAGTCGGCAGCCAACCCGACAGCTGTCCCGAGTCCGCTGAGCAAGAAACTGTTCAGGGTCAGTGCCGCGACCCGAGGTACTACCAGTCGCTGAATTGGGTTGATACCCATCACTTTCATGGCGTCGATCTCTTCGCGGATCGTGCGCGCGCCGAGATCGGCGCACATGGCGGTGGCCGCCGCACCCCCGATTACCAACACGGTGATCGCCGGTCCGATCTGAGCGACCACCGCAAGGGCCGCCCCAGTTCCCGAGTTGTCAGCGGCACCGATCTCGAAGATGAGGACGTCCAGCAAAAATATGACAAACGCGTTGAACACGATCGCCAGCAGGATGGCCGGAACCAGCGAGACTCGGGCGGCGAACCAACTTTGGTAAACGAACTCGCGCCACGCGAACGGCGGTCGCGCGAACTGGACGAGGGTGTCCAGCGACATGGCGGTGAATCCGCCGATCTCCCGAAGGGGCTTGAGCGCTGAGTGCGATGAGACCACTAGTGGCTACCCAAATCCGTTGGCGGCTGGCATCGCGATGGTTCCCTCCAGTAACGAAACACCGGCCTCCGCATGAAATCTGACGCACAGCACGGGAGGATGCCGCACGACGATACCGCACCTACTCTAGCTCTGGCAACACTGCGACACCGCGTTTCACGTCAGCAACGAAGACTACCTAGTAACCCAAGTGCTCTTTGCTGTACGTGGCCGCACACAGCCTTTGCTGGGGACGACTCGGGGCATTTCCGGGCAACCGGGCAGGTGGCCGGAAGGCATCGTTGGAATACCGCCCGCAGCAGTTCATTTTCCGCGGTATCAACTGGTCAAAGGCAAATCAGCGGGGACAGCCGCGAGCAGCGTTTTCGCGCCGGCGCCTGGCATCGCCGAGGCGGCCGACTGAAGCGGTCAGGCTGGCGCGCCCAGGGTACCCAGGCATGGTTAGCTAGCGATGATGAGTGGAACAAATAGTCAAACGCGCGCGTCAGCGCCAGCAACGAAATCGACAAGTCTCGGAGCGATCCGCATTGCGCGGCTCCGGCGACGAGGGTCCAAGCGTATATCCAGCGTTGCGCTACTCCAATGGGTATCGCACCGCTAGTGCGCGGTGAACCCAGAATCGGCCCTTCGGTCAGCCAGGCTTTTGCCGAGGCAGCAGCTAGCATGCGGACGCCGGGGTGGCTAGCATGACTTTCCGCGACCACTGGGCCGCAACCACAGCGAGGTGAGCCATGCAGCGTCACAACCTAGCCGCAGTTTCGGTGTTGCTCATGAGCGTGGCGGGGTGTTCATCCGAACCGATCGCCGCCAAACCGCCGACTGGCACCTTGCTGGCCGGCACGGCTCAGGTCACCATGAACGGCACCACAACCATTCCCATCCATGAGGTTGAATGCCAGAGCGTCGCTAATGGCTTCACAGTAATAGAGATCGGCACTGGCCCCGGGATCACGGTGCTGTTGGGGTCCGATACGCAAACGCCAAAATCATTGACCTTCAATGATTTCGATGGATTCTCCGGCGGCTACTGGCAGAATCTGGAGGGTAGCGCGCAGTTTGGCATGGTCGCACAGACGTACACGTTCACCGGTTCCGCGGTCGGCTTCGGCACCAAGGAACCGCACACCCGAACCACGAACGACTTCACCGTCAAAGTGGCATGCTAACCCTGAAAGCCCTGTGGGCCAGAGAAACTCATCGATACCAAACTGGTCCCTGTGCTGGTGGGCCCGTGCGGAGCGCCCTAACTTAGTTAAATAAGTGCACCATCTCTTTCAACTTGGTTGTGCAGGTGCAATAATCTAATCGACTTCTTCAGATGAGTGCTCAGTAGCGTCGAAGGGCTAGCAGATGGACCCGAGTCTCGATTACGACGCCAGCGACGAACTTGAGTTCGGCATCAAGGCGTTCAGCTGGATCCTCAGAGGCGTCTACCCGCCTCCCGCGTACTCGCCGGGTGCGCCGCCAACGATGCCTCCGGGCTGAGGTTGCATCGATTCTTTCGGCTGCCAGCTCGCCGAGCCGGCCGAACGCGGCTTCAGAGTCCCAAAGTCCTTGTCTGCGTCAAAGTTCCGTATCGATCCCGAGCGACGCCGCAATGGCATCCCGATGCGTCGCCGAGGCACCCATCACCGTGGCGTTGACCCTGGCGCGTCGCAGGTACCGGTGCGCGGGATGTTCCCAGGTGAAACCGATGCCGCCATGAATGTGGATGCATGCGTCGGTAGACGAGAGTGCCGCGCGGGTGGCGACGACGAACGCCAGCTCGGCGTCGGCGGCCACCCCAGTCTGCACAGCGTGGTCGAGAACCGCCTGCGCGAGTTCGACATCGAGGAACACCTCGGCACAACGATGCTTGATCGCCTGGAATGAACCGATCGGCGAGCCGAATTGGTTGCGGGATTTTGCGTGTTCCACGGACATGTCCAGGCACGCGCGGGCCACACCGAGTTGCTCGGCACCCACCGCCAGCAGCCCGCGCCGGTAGGCCGTAGCGATAGCCTCCACTGCGGGTGTCGCGAGAAGTCTTCCCGGCGTTCGAGACAGCTCGAGCTTGATCAGCCCACGACTCGGGTCCAGCTGGTCCTCCACCTCGATCTGAACGTCACCGGCGGCCACCGCGAACAGTGCGGCGCCGTCATGGATCAGAATCACGTGTGGGCGCGACGGCGTTGAGATTCCCCACATTGTTCCGCTGAGCAGCCAGCCTCCGCCGTCGGCTTCGGTTGCGTCCACGGCAGGCGTTGCGGCCCAGCATGATTCAGAGTCGAACAGCGCTACGGCGCAGCGAATGTCGCCGGCCACCACCCCGGCCAGCGTCTCGTCGGCTGCGGCGGTGTCGCCCGGTGCAAGCAGAGCGACCGCCAAGACCGCCGTCGACAGAAAGGCCGATGGCGACAGCGCTCGGCCCAGCTCCGTGCCCACGAGTACCATTTCCCGATCTCCCAGACCAAGGCCACCGCGGCCGGAATCCACCAGCAGCCCAGCCAGATCCAGTTCGTCGACAACGTCACCGGTACCGGCGCTCAGCGCCTGACGAGTAGTCGTCCGCAGGTCCGCCAGCAACTCGGAACTCAAATCACTCTCCTCCACCCGACTGGAGAATAGTATAACCAGGTTAGGTTATCGCGATTGGGGCGCGGGTCAGCCGATGAGGTCGAGCAGCTCTCGCTGGCCCTGGCTGTCGAGCATCTTCTCGGTGGTCTCCTCCAGGTGCCGGCGCCACAGCAGCTCGGCATCGGCGGCCTTGCCATCTTCGACCAGGCGCACCAGCTTCCGGTGCACGCGGTGCGCCAGTTCAGCGTCAGCGCGTTTCTGCGCATCGTCGGTCGCGTGCTTCCAAACGGCCTGCGTGTGCGCCGTCGTGATCTCACTCATGATGTGGGCGAACAACGCGAGGGTATTGCTGCCGGACAGTTCGACCACCAACGTGTGGAATTCGGCGTGCGCCTTGCCCCATCGACGCGGGTCGTTGACGGCATTGGCCTCCTGCTCGAGCGCTTCCCGCAACCGCTGCACTGTCAGCGGCGTCGAGTTCTCGGCCAGCAACCGCACCGCGGGAGGCTCGATGATCGCGCGGGCGCGGAACACGTCGAAGACGGTGGTGTGACCGTACTGCAGCAACCCGCCAGCCTGGCGCGCGACCGGTTCGGGCCGGGGGGCGTTGACTCGAGCACCACCCTTGCTACCGCGGCGGATGGTTAGCAACGACTCGGACTGCAGAATCCGGATAGCTTCCCGTAAAACGGGGCGCGAGACACCGTACTGCGCGAGAAGTTGCGCCTCGTTGGGCAGGAAATCGCCGTCACGGAACTCGCCGAGGATGATCTTGCGGCGGATGTTGTCGGCTACTTGCTGGCCGGCGGTAGGGTGCGTTACGGCGTCGTGCTGGGGATACACTTGATCATCGTCTCATCTAATTAGCGATCCTGGTTAGCCTAAAGCGCCCGCCGCGTTTCGTGTCCGCTCAAGAATCATCAGCAGTACCGGGAGCGGATGCTCAGCGGCCACCATGCTTTCCCCGGCTTCGAGCGCCTGCCACACGGTCGCCGCATCCCGGTGATCAACCCGCGGGACGGCGGAGTTGGCGGCGTCACGCTGTACCACCCGGACAGGACTGCGTGATCGCGCCCAACTCAGCAGCATCGCCATCTCGGGATCGCTGTCCTCCGAGGGCTGGGTCAACGGCAGCAGGCCGGAATACACCAACCCCTCGGCGCCGTCGACGGTGACGTCCGTCCCGACCAATGCACGCAGGCTGCCTCGGCCGCATCCGACAACGCACGGAGTCTGCAGTTCGCGGCTGACCACGGCGGCGTGCGAGGTGGCGCCGCCCTGTTCAGTGATGATCGCGCGGGCCGCGATCATGCCTCCCACGTCGTCTGGGCTGGTAGTTTCGCGGGCCAGCACCACGTCCTCGTCGTCGTCGGCAGCGTCTTCGGCGCTGTCGCTGTCGGCAACCACTCGTCCAGCGCCCACACCGGGGCAGGCGGCCAACCCCGAGGCGACCACTGTCGCCCCTGCCCGCGCCGCAGGTTCGATCACCGGCGTGAGCAAGACATCGAGCTGGGCGGCCGTGACGCGGCTGAGGGCCTCGTTGATGCTGATCAGACCCTCCTGTTGCAACGCGACAGCGATGGTCACGGCGGCGCGTGCCGACCGTTTCGCCGCTCGGGTCTGTAACAAGTAGAGGCGCCCGGACTCTACGGTGAACTCGATGTCCTGCACGTCGGCGCCCTCAATTTCTAACCAGGACGCGGCCTGCAGCAGCTGCCCATGAATCTCGGGGTGTTGCTCGCCGAGAGCGCTCAGCGGCAGCGGATCGAACTTGCCGCTGACCACGTCCTCGCCCTGGCCGCGGGCCAGCCATTCGCCAAACGGTTTGGCCTGCCCGGTAAGGGGATTGCGGCTGAACAGCACACCGGTGCCGGACTGTTCGTCGAGATTGCCGAATACCATGGCCTGCACCGTCACGGCGGTGCCAGCCATCTTGCCCTCGAGGTTGTGGTGGCGCCGGTAGGAGACCGCGCGCGGCGAGTTCCAGGAGTCGAACACCGCCGTGACCGCGGCGCGCAGTTGCGCGTAGGGATCGACGGGGACGATTCCGCCGGGCGGGGCAACTACCTGCCGGAACAAGTCCCGGAACCGGCGGTGGGTATCGCGGGCGAATTCGGCGCCACATCTGTCGGCGAGGACCCGTTCGACCTCGTCGTTGATGCCCAGGTTCAAGACGGTGTCCATCATTCCCGGCATGCTGGCCGGCGCGCCGCTGCGCACCGAAACAAGCAGAGGCACCGGACCCCGCCCGAAGGTGTGCCCCGATTCGCTTTCCAGCCACGCCAGACCATCGCGGATCTGCGGCCAGAGGCGGTCCATAAGGTCGTCGGGCGCCTCGAAGTACTGCCGGCACGCGTCGACCGTCACAGTGAATGCCGGTGGGGTGGGCAGCCCCGCGCGACGAATCTTGGAGAGGCCATGTGCCTTGCCGCCTACCAACATCCGGGGGTGGACGCTGTCGCCGTCGATGCGAACGACGAGCTGTTCCGCGGGATGTCCGGAGTCGGACGTCTCGGCCCGGACGGCGGATGTCGATGATGCCACCCGATCCTCCTCACGACGGACCCTGATACGGGATGATGTCCCTAACATATAACCAGGTTAGTATTTAGACTACCAAGCCGCTCCGAGCGACGCAGGCGCGAAAGAGAGTGTGATGCAGCAGCTCGACAATTTCGTCAAACTTGCCAAGGAGTTTCTCGACACTCACGCCGAGCATCGACCCGACGGCTTTCCCGACGCGATGTTCGCCCAGTTCCGTCCCATTGCCGACCCCGAGGCATGGCAGCAGCGTTGTGTCGCCTGGCAGCGTCTGCTCTACGACCACGGATTTGCCGGCCTGACCTGGCCGCGCGAGGTCGGTGGACGGGCGCTGCCATCGGCGTACGCCCTGGCCTGGTCCGACCTCGAATCGGAGTACGACCTGCCACGCGGCCTGTTCGGCGTCACCCTCGAGATGGTCGGACCCACATTGCTCAGCGTCGGCACACCGGAGCAGAAACGGCACTGCGAGGCCATCCTGCGCGGCGAGGAAGTTTGGTGCCAGCTGTTCAGCGAGCCCGGTGCCGGCAGCGACCTGGCCGGGGTGTCCACCCGGGCGACCCGCACCGCGAACGGGTGGCGGGTGACCGGCCAGAAGGTCTGGACGTCCGAGGCCCGGCATGCCCAGTTCGGCTATCTGCTGGCTCGTAGCGATCCCGAACAACCACGGCACCGTGGGCTCACCGCGTTCGTCGTGGACATGAACAGTCCCGGTATCGATGTGCGCCCGTTGCGGCAGATGACGGGCGGCGCATCCTTTTCCGAGGTCTTCTTCGATGACGTGGACCTGCCGCCCGAGGCCATTCTCGGCGAGGTAGGTGGCGGCTGGGCGGTGGCCATGACCACACTGGGGTTCGAGCGCTTCTCCAGCTTTGGGCGCTCGCTGGGACGGCTGGTACGTCAGGCCAGCGTGCTGGGGTGGTCCAATGGCATCGCACGCGAGACGTTCCTGGACGCCGTCATCGAACAGCGCGCACTGGCCGCCTTCGAAGCCGCAACGCATCAACGAATCCTGGCCGGCGTGCCCCCCGGGCCTGAGACAGCGTTGGCCAAACTTGCCACCGGCACCGTGGTCACGAAGCTGGCGGACGCCGTCGCCGAAACGTTGGGTACCCGGCTGTCGCGACGCGAGGCAGGCCTCGACGACTGGCGACTCGTACTGTTGTCAGCGCCGGCCTTCCATATCGCGGGCGGAACGGATGAGATCGTCAAGACGATGATCGCCGAGCGAGTGCTCGGCCTGCCGAAAGGCTGATGCCCGTGACCTCGCAGGACTTTCCGATTATCGACGGCTGGGTCCAGCCCTGGCCCGCCGATGCGGTGGCCAAGATGCCGGCGCGCAACTTCACGCTCGCCGACCGGATGGAGCACGGGGCCCGGATGCGCGCCGGCATTCCGCTTCAGACGATGATCGAGGAAATGGATGCGGCCGGCATCGACAAGGCCATCTGTTCGGCCGGACCATTGATCCCCAATGAGGCCGTCGTCGAAGCGATTCAGCGCTACCCTGACCGCTTGATCGGGATGGCCGCAGTCAGCCCATGGTCGCCGGACGGGGTGATGCCGGCGGTGCACACGTTGCGCGCACTGGTCGGCGAATACGGCTTCAAGGGCCTCAAACTCGAACCCTTCATCTTGGACAAGGTGCCCACCGAGGCCCAGTGGTATCCGCTGTATGCCGCCTGCGACGATCTCGACATCACCGTGCAGATCCAGGTGGGCGGGACCGGCCCTTCCACCTACACATCGGAGACCGGACGGCCGGGCCATATCGACCGGCTCGCCATCGATTTCCCCGGGTTGCGCCTCGTCGCCGGCCACATCGGTTGGCCGTGGACCGACGAGATGATTGCCGTTGCGGCCAAACACCCCAACGTGTGGATCGACACCAGCGCCCACCTGCCCAAGTACTACCCGCCGCAGTTCAAGCATTTCCTGCGCACGTACGGGCGGCGCAAGTGCATTTGGGCTAGCGACTGGCCGATCCTGACCTTCGAGGCGGCACTGGACGGCCTGGCCGAGCTTGACCTCAAACCGGAGGTGCAGCGGTTGTTCATGCACGACAACGCCGTTGCGGCGTTCGCGCTCAAGCCATGATCGGCGGCTTGCCATCGGCTCACTTCTTTTATATAACCAGGTTAATAGATTTGGAGGCTGGGGACTGACATGCAGTTCACCGACGATCACGAGCTGTTCCGCGACAGCGTGCGGCACATGCTCGCCAAGGTCGTGCAGCCACACGTCGACGAATGGGAGGAGCAGGGCCGTTTCCCCGGCCACGACCTGTTCCCCGAATTCGCCAAACTCGGATTGCTGGGTCTGGAATACGACCCGGCCTACGGCGGTGAGGGCGCCGATCATTGGTTCACCGTGATCGCCTGCGAGGAGTTCGGCCGGCTGCCCGGCAACGGAGTTCCGATGGCCTACAACGTGCAGGCCAACATGGCCACCCCGGCCCTGCACAAGCACGGCAGCGACGCTCTCAAGCGCGAGTTCCTGGCGCCGGCGATCGCCGGGGAGCAGATCTGCTCGATCGCCGTCACCGAACCCGACGCGGGCTCCGACGTCGCCGGCATTCGCACCAGAGCTGTGCGCGCCGGCGGTGACTGGCTGATCAGCGGGGCCAAGACCTACATCACCAACGGCGTGCAGGGCGACTGGTTGTGCCTGCTGGTGCGCACCTCCGACGAGGGCGGCTACCGAGGCATGAGCCAGGTCATCGTGCCAAACGACACACCAGGATTGACCGTGGGCCGGTCGCTGAAGAAGCTGGGCAACTGGTGCTCGGACACCGCCGAGCTGACGTTCGACCGGGTCCGTGTTCCGGTCAGCAACACCATCGGCGAGATCGGGCGTGGTTTCCAGCAACAGATGGAGCAATTCCAGAACGAGCGGATCTGCGCGGTCTATCAGGCAGTCGGGCAGATGGAGACCGCCATCGAGCTCACCGTGGACTACCTGTCCGAGCGTCCGGCGTTCGGCGGCAAGCTGATTGACAATCAGTACCTGCAGTACAACCTGGCCGAACTGGCCTGCGAGGTGGACGCGCTGAAGCGCTACGCGTACTCCTGCGCCGAACTGATCGTCGCCGGCGCCGACGTCACCCGTCGTACCAGCAGTGCAAAGCTATTGGCCGGCAAGCTGATTCGCCGGGTAGCCGACACCTGCCTGCAGTATCACGGGGGCATGGGCTACATGGCCGAAACCTGGACCTCCCGGTTCTTCCGGGACTCCCGGCTGCTGTCCATCGGCGGCGGAGCCGACGAGGTGATGCTTCGGGTACTGGCCCGCGATGTCGTCGCCAAATCCTTCTTTACCCGCTGAGTTTCACCACACCTAGGAGTGACATGACCGCTGCGGACACCGCCACATCGCCGTCCGACCCACCCGACCAGGCCGAGCGGGTGATCCTGACCAAGGACCCCGACAGCCACATCGCGCGGATCACCATCTCCAACCCTGCCAAGAAGAACGCGATGGCGCCCGAGGATTGCGAGTTGATGGGGCGTTATCTCGATGACATCGCCGACGACGACACCATCAAGGTGGTCATCGTGCGCGGCGAGGGCGGGGTGTTCACCACCGGCGTCGACCTCAACCGCGCCTACGGCTGGTACGCCACACCCGGCGACGAGCGGCGTCCCAGCCAGCGCCGGCGGTTGGCCGTGGACCGCAAGGGCCAGCGAATGTTCCACGACTTCATCGGTTTTCCGAAGGCCACCATCGTCCAGGTGGAGAGCTACGCGCTCGGGCTCGGCCTCGAGCTCGCGCTCTCCGCCGACCTGGCGGTGGTGTCCCGCCAAGCCAAGCTGGGTATGCCGGCCGCCCGGTTCCTGGGCCCGGTGCTGGGCAACGTCGCGCTGTTCATGCATCGGCTCGGTCCGGTCGTCGCGCGTGATCTGATGCTCACCGGCCGGATGGCCACCGGCGCCGAATTCGAATCGGCGAAACTGTTCACCCGTTTCGTCGACGAGGAAGACGTCGCGGCCGAAACCGAAGCCCTGGCAGTGCAAGTCGCAAAGATGCCCGCCGACGGCATCGCCATCGCCAAGGAGGCATACCGGTTGGTCGAGGCCAGCTCGGCGCTCGGCCTGGAAGAGTCGACCGCCTACCTCTTCCACAGCTACGGCACCAACCTGCGGTTCGAGCCCGACGAGTTCAACTTCGTCAAGGAGCGCGCCAAGAGCGGCACCAGCGACGCGTTCCGCAAGCGCGACGAACACTATGGGGCAGGGACCGCACAGTGACGACACAGACCTACACCCGAACCCTGCCCGATCGGGTTCTGGTCATCGGCGGTAGCCGCGGCATCGGTCGCGCGACTGTGGTTCAACTGACCGCGGCGGGTACTCGCTGCGCTATCGGCTACGTCGAAAACGACGCCGCCGCAAAGGAAACCCAGGAGTTGGCCGCGGCAACCGGCGGCCCGGAACCGCTGCTGGTGCGCGGTGACCTCGGCGCCGACGCACCTGGATTGGTGACCGCCGCCATTGAGGGACTCGGCGGCCTGGGCGGCCTGGTGACGACGGCCGTACCGATTCTGGCCGGCCGCACGCTGAGCGTCACCCGCGAGGAGTACGACCGCGTGTTCGACGTGCAGGTGTGGGGTTTGTGGGAGGCGGTCCGCACCGCGTTACCCGAGCTGGAAAAGGTCGGCGGCGCCGTGGTTGCCGTCAGCAGCCTGGGCGCCAACCACTATGCGCGCTACTACGGCGCCATCGGACCGGCCAAGGCGGCGATGGAGAATCTGGTCCGCTACTACGGTGCCGAGCTGGGGCCACGCGGCGTGCGGGTCAACGGCATCGCCCCCTCGCTGGTCGACAACCCCGGACATGGCGGCGAGGACATCATCGCCGGCGTCAAGGAGATGCAGGCCGCGGTCGCCCAAAAGACACCGTTGCGCAGGCTGGGGCATCCCGACGAGCTGGCCTCGGTCATCGTCGCAATGCTGTCCAGCGACTTCCAATTCGTCACCGGCCTCACCATTCCGGTCGATGGCGGCTACAGCTTGCTCGCCTGAAAGGCACGGCTAGTCATGCAATTTCGGCTCGACGACGATGAAGCGCAGCTGCGCGACGACCTGCGCGCCGCCATCGACGAGTTCGGCGCCTCGGACATGACGGCGATGCGGGCCGAGATGGCGGAACTGGCGAGCGACCGTCAGGCGCCGACGCTGTTCCACCCGTGGTTGGTGCGGCAGAACGTCATTGGGTTGGGTTGGCCGGAGCCGCTGGGGCGGCCCGCCACCCAAACCGATCGGTTCGTCGCCCACGAAGAACTCGATTCGGCCGGGCTGCCGACCTACGGGCTAGAGCAGGCCGAAGCGGTCGGCTGGATGCTGGCCACGTTTGGACCCGATGACCTTGCGGAAGAACATATTCCGCATATCCTGGACGCGTCGTGGAGCTACGCGGGAGGCTACAGTGAACCCGAGGCGGGCAGCGATATGTTGGCGCTGCGCACCAAAGCCACCCGCACCGCCGACGGCGACTTCGTGGTCAGTGGGCAGAAGATGTGGACCTCGGGTGCGCATCTGGCCGACTGGATCTTCACCCTGGTGCGCACCGAGCCCGACAGCACCCGGCATCGGGGCCTGTCGCTGTTGATGATCGACGCGCACGCCTCCGGTGTGACGATCCAGCCGATCCGGGTCATGGGCGGATGGCGGGTCAACGCCTGCTTTTTCGACAATGTGACCGTGCCGGCGCGGGCGCTGATCGGCCAGCCCGGCCAAGCGTGGGCGATGATGTCGAAGGCGCTCGACATGGAGCGGTCGATGAGCTTCGGCGGCCGGGAGGCGCGCCTGCTGCTGGCGCGCTATCTGGACCGGATCGGCGCCAGCGGTGTCGAGCTTGAGGACGAAACCTGGCGGGACATCGGCGAGTTCATCATGGAACTGCAGGCCGAGCGGCTACTCGGCCAGCAGGTCGTTGCCATGGGCGAGCGGGACGAGTCCGCCAGCGGCGAGGCGTCGATGAGCAAGCTGCATGGACCCGCGGTCGCGCAGCGCTTCGCGCAGTGGCTCGTCGATGCCCTGGGCCCCGAGGCTTGGACACGCGACAGCGGCGACACTCTCGCCGCCGACGCCGAACACTTCCTCCGAGCGGCCACGGTGCTGTCAATCATCGGCGGTACCAGCGAGATTCAGCGCAATATCATCGCCCAACGCTGGCTGGGCCTACCCCGGGGCTGAGCGGAGGATCCATGGATCTCGGACTCAAAGACAAGGTCGCCATCGTGCTGGGCGCCACGCAGGGAATGGGCCGTGCCACGGCAATGCGATTGGCCGCTGAGGGCGCTCACGTGGTCGTCTGTTCGCGCGGCCACGACGCGGGCGACGTCAGCTACCGCTACACGGCCAAGCCGGCTTTGGCGGCGGTGGCGGCCGATGCTCGCGCCGCCGGCGCCGCGTCCGCCCTCGCGGTTGCCGCGGATCTCACCGAAGCGGGTCAGGCAGAGCGGGTGGTAACGGCGGTCGAGCAGGAATATGGCCGCCTCGACGTCCTGGTGAACACGGTGGGGCTGTGCGAAATCGGAGAATCCGTCTTCGAGCCCGACGACTGGTGGGACCGCTCGCATCAGTCGGTGCTGATGACCTCGGTGCGGGCCTGCCGTGCCGCGGTGCCGCTCATGCTGCAATCTGGCGGTGGGGCGATCGTCACCACCTCGGCAATGTCGATGCGGCACTTCATCGGACGCCTGGCGCACTATTCGTCGCAGAAGGCGGCACTGGCGCACTTCACCAAGAATGTGGCCCGGGAATTCGGGCCGAAGGGCATCCGCGCCAACGCTGTTCTGCCCGGCATGGTCGTCAATGAACAGATCGCCGAGAAGCGGCGACAGTGGATGGCGAGTACCGGCGGCTCCGAGGACGATTACTTCGCCGATGCCAACAGTCGCTGGCACAACGCGACGTGGGGTACCCGGTTGGGCCAGCCCGACGACATCGCCGATGCGATCACGTTCCTGGTGTCGGAACGTGCGAGCTACATCAATGGTGTGCTGCTCAACGTCGACGGCGGGTCGGAGTACTTCTGAGCGCCGCTCTTGGCGTCGAACGTGCGCCGGGCCGCACGCTCGCGCGGCGGGCCCCACGTTCGGCGTGGTGCGGTCAGCACGGCGCGGGATCGGCGTCCCATTCGGTGAGGGTCCAACCGTCAGAGGGGTTTCCAGTGATCACCGCGCGGCCCGTGTTCGGGATCGGCTTACCGAAGATCTGTGCTAGGTCGGGGTTGTGCACGTTCATCAACACCCACATCGATATCGCCGCACCGTGGGAGAACGCGACCGGATTCTGTTCGCCGCTGTCATATATCTGTTGGACGGCGCCCTCGAACCGCGCGTCGAACTGGTTGCCGTCCAACGACCCTGGGATGCGCGCGCTGCGGTCTCCGCGCGCCCACCGTTGCAGGACGCTGAAATAGCCGTTTCGATCGGCCTCCGGCTGGCCTTCATACTGGCCGGCCTCGATTTCCCCGAGCCCGGGCAACGCGGTCACTGGTTCATTGAGCGTTTGGGCCAATGGTTCCGCAGTCTGTTGGGTACGCACCATTTCCGACGCGTAGATGCCGTCATAGTGGTTGGGGCTCAACTGTGCCGCAGCCACCGTCGCCTGACACCACCCTCTGGGTGTCAGGTTCGGACCGGGCGTCGACGTGTCGATTAGACCCGTCGCGTTGCCCTCCGACTGGGCGTGCCGGACCAATGTCAGCGTGATGATGCGCGCGCCCGCTGCCCGTGCCGGCGGCAACGTCGTGACGACAAATGCCAGCACGGCGGCGGCCACGAAACATCTCACGATGCTGCGCCCGACAGCGACACCCATGACACCTCCTACGACAACAAGTTCAAATAGGTTAGTCCACCGCACTGGCCGGCCTGTTAACACTTGGCGAGGGGCAGGTGACGCAGGGAATAGCCAGGGAGAGTCGGTATTACACCCCTTAGCCGCCGTGTTCGCGCGCCCAGTTGGGCAGGGTGAAACCGCGGTCGAACTGCCAGAGATCGGTGACCTGTTCGCGGGTCGACGGGTCGGCCAGCGTCTGCGCCAGCCGCGCCAGCCACCCAGCGGGATCCGGCATGGCGGCGCTCCAGGCGCGGATACGGCGGGAGTAGAGCTGACAATCCGCCTCTACCGTGAATCCATAGCCGCCCAGTGCCTGATGCACGGTGGACGCCGCCTGCCGCGACGCCGCACGCACTTTCGCCGCCGCCATGGCCGCGGCGAACAGCGGCACCGGCCCGTCGGTCGCGGCGAGATAGGCGGCGTGCCGCGTGAGCAGGTCGGCCGCCTGCACAGCGGTCGCCGCATCGGCCAGCGGGTGGGCGACGCCCTGAAAGCTGCCGACCGGCACACCGAACTGCCGCCGTTCGGCGACATACTCGACGCCGTACCGAATGAGTGATTGTGCGGCGCCTACTAATTGGGCCGATTCCAGCAGGAAGCCCCAGGCGCGCATCGCGTCCGCATCACCCTCGTGGGCCCACGGGCTGAGCCGGTCGACGTGCACCACCCACTCCCCCGATGCGCTGCGCCGCACCGTGTCCGGCATCGGGGAAATGCCGAGCCCGGGCCCCAGCGCCACCGCCACCCGGGACAGTGCCGCCGGCACCACCGGACGATCGACACCGTTGGCCACATCGGCTTCGCCGAGCAGCACATAGGCGGGCATGGACGAGACGAACGGGACCGGCGCCAGGTGCGCGCCGAGCGTGACGGCCGCCCGCGTCAACAAGTACGGGTTAGGGGGAAGGTCCCAGAGCCCGAAGTCGCGCACCGCGTTGTCGAGTTGCTCGATAGCGCGGTCATCGGTGTTGTCCCACGCCCGCAACGTCTCCGGCGAGCAGTGCTTGGCCAGGACAGCAGCGAGTGCATCGGCCAGTTCTTCGGCCTCCTGCGGCCAGCGCTCGTCGAACATCGATCACCCAGACCACTCAATCAGCAAATCGACAACCAGGTTATAGTATTCAATGTGGAGCGGGAGACCAAGTCACGGACAACGTCTGGACTCGACGATCTGGGCCTCGACCTGTCCGAGGAGGATACGGCCTTCGCCGAGGAGTGGTCGGCCTGGCTGGATGACCATCTGCCAGCGATGCACGAACGACTCGCCCGGGCCGAAAGCGGCACGGAAAAGCTGGCGTTAGCCCGGGAATGGCAATCGCAGATGGCCGCCGGCGGATGGGCGGCCATCACCTGGCCGGCCGAATTCGGTGGCCGCAAGGCCACGGCGCGACAACAGCTGATCTTCTACCTCAGCTCAGCCGAACGCCGCGTTCCACCGTTGGCCGGCCGCATCGGCCTCAACCTGTGTGGTCCGACACTGATCGCGCACGGCACCGAAGAACAGCGGCAGCGTTTCCTGCCACCGATGCTCGACGGCAGACATGTGTGGTGCCAAGGCTTTTCGGAACCCGGGGCGGGATCCGACCTCGCGTCGCTGCGCACCCGCGGCGTAATCGACGGCGACAGCATGGTGATCACCGGGCAGAAGATCTGGACATCGAGCGCCCATCTGGCCGACTGGATGTTCGCGCTGGTGCGCACCGACCCCGATGCCCCCAAACGTCACGGCATCAGTTTCGTCCTCATCCCGATGACCGCCGACGGCGTCGACGTCCGGCCGATCCGCCAAATCTCCGGGGACGCGGAGTTCAACGAGGTGTTCCTCGACTCGGTGCAGGTGCCGTTGAGCAACGTTGTCGGGAAACTCAACGACGGCTGGAACGTCACCCGCACCACGCTGGCCAACGAACGCGCGATCCTGTTCATGGGCCAACAGATGGCCTTGACCTCGACATTGCGCAAAGCCGTAACTATGGCGAAAACCACTGACGCACAGGGATTTCGCGCTGCCGACGACCCGCACTTGCGGGACCGGATCGCGCAGGCCTGGATCGACGTCGAACTGGTCCGGCTCAACGGGATGCGCAACCTGGCGAAGGTTCTGGCCGGCAAGGAACCGGGCCCAGAGGGCTCGATGTCGAAGTTGTTCGGTCAGCACGTCGAACAACACCTGCACGAACTGGCGCTCGATCTGGGTGGCGAACTCGCCATCCTGGACCGCGGGGCCGACGACGCGCCCAATCGCGGCAAGTGGGCATTGGGCTGGTTGCGGACGCGGGCATCCACCATCGGCGGCGGCACATCGGAGATCCAGCGCAACGTGCTGGCCGAGCGCATCCTCGGACAGCCTCGAGACCCCTGGGCGGACGCATGAGGTTCGAATTCAGCGAGGAACACGAGGCGTTACGCGACCTCGTTGCCGACGTGTGCAACCGGGAAGCCAACGCACGCGCCTGCTACGACGGCGAGTCGGTGCTCGACACCCGACTGTGGGGTGCGCTGTGTTCCGCGGGCGCGGTAGGAGTAGGCGTCCCGGAGGCCTACGAAGGCGGCGGCGCCGGGCCGGTGGAGCAGGTCATCATCGCCGAGGAACTCGGTCGCTCGGTGGCCGCGGTGCCGTTCAGCGAGCATGCGTCGGCCACCGAGACCATCGCCCAGCTCGGTTCCGACGAGCAGCGCAAGCGGCTGCTGATCCCCCTGGCTCGGGGCGAATCGGTCGCGGGACTGGCACTGCCGACCGCGGCGAACCTCAGTGCGATCGAGGCGCGACGCGACGGAGCCGGCTGGCGCCTCAACGGTCGAATTCCGCTGATACCCAACGCCGCTGCGGCAACCCTGCTCGTGGTGCCGGCGCAGGTCGACGGGCAGCCACGGTGGTTCGTGACCGAGGCGGCGCACATCACCGCGCTGCCCACCGTGGATCGCACCCGCCCAGCGTCCACCGCAGAGTTTGCGGATGCGGACGCCGATTTGCTACCCGGCACCGACGTCACCCTGCGGCCCGACGAACTGCTGATGACGCTGGCCGCCGCCGAGGCATCCGGCGCGGCCGCCGCCGTCCTGCAGACCACGTCGGCATACTCCGTCGAGCGACAGCAGTTCGGCCTGCCCATTGGAACGTTTCAGGCCGTCAAGCATCGACTCGCAGACATGCTGGTGGCCGTGGAGAACGCACGGTCGGCGGTCTACGGAGCGGCCTGGGCGCTGGAAGAGGGTGACGGCACCGCCCGTGCGGTGTCGTTGGCTCAGGCCGTGGCGACCGGCAATGCGATCACCGTGGTCAGCGACGCCGTCCAACTGCACGGCGGCATCGGCGTCACCTGGGAATGCGACCTGCACCTGTACCTGCGCCGGGCGAAGGCACTGGAGTTGACCTACGAAACGCCGTCGCAGCATCGCGAGCGGATCGCCCGCAGTCTTCTCGACGGTTGACCGACACGCTTCCCGTTGGCACGGTCAGGTGCGGCAGATTCGCGACCCACGGCGATAATGACGCTCTAAACATCTGACAGCCTAGGACGGGTCATGACACCTTCGGCGCCTACAGGAACCGGCCGACCCCGTGACCCGACGATGGAAGAACGGGTTCGCCAAGCCGCTTGCGATCTGTATGGACGAGTCGGATGGGCCGGATTCAGCATTGACGCGGTGGCCAGGGAGGCCCGCGTTGGCAAGTCGTCAATCTACCTACGCTGGGCTGACCAGACGGCGTTGCTTCTCGACGCGCTGCAAGCGCGGATCGGCCTGCCGTTGGACACCGACACGGGCAGCCTGCGCACCGATCTGCTTGTGTTGAGTCGCAGCACCTTTGCGCTGCTGGCCAGCGATGTGGGTGACACCGTGGTGCGGCTCAGTGCCGAAGCGCGCTCGGTCCCGGAACTCGCGCCGCGCTGGGCAGAATTCATCAGTGCCCAGGCAACGGCGATGCGTGCGATCACCCAGCGTGGGATCGCACGCGGAGACCTGCCGGAGAGCACGCCGGTCACGGTGATGCTCGACGCCCTGTTCGGCGGCCTGCTGATGCACTTCATGGCCACTCCGCCCACCCGCATGCGCCGCATGGCCAGGGACGTCAACGAGTACACCGAAGCACTGGTCGACATGCTGCTGGCGGCGGTCACCAAGACCTGAGCACTCCGGGCAGCGCTGAATAACGTTGCACGAGTTGGTGCTTGTTAGGGGCGGGGAAAGTGGGCGTTGCGCAAATCGGCTTTGCGCACCTTGCCCAGCGCCGTACGGGGTAGGGCATCGACGATCACCAGACGCTCGGGCGTCTTGTGCCTGGCCAGTCCGGCCGCCGCGAAGTGCCGAGCCAGCTCGGCGAGGTCCAGCCGGGCACCCGGCTGGAGCACCACAACGGCGGCAACCACCTCGCCGTAGCGCGAATCGGGCGCCGCCACCGCGGCAGCTTCGGCGACGGCAGGGTGACTGTGCAGAACGTCCTCGATCTGTCCCGAGGACATGGTCTCGCCGCCACGGATGATCACGTCCTTGATCCGGTCGGTGATGGTAAGCCGCTGCTGGGCATCCAGATGGCCGAGGTCACCGGTCCGGAACCACCCGTCTGCGGTGAACGCGTCGGCATCAAGGGCCTGGTTGCGATAGCCGATGAACTGGTCGGGGCCTTGGACCACCACTTCGCCATCGACGCCAACCGGCTGATCCGCGCCGTCCGGCCCGAGTACACGCACCGCACAGCCCCGCATCGGCATTCCATCGGTAGCCATCCGCACCCGCAGCGGATCGCGTGCACGCGCGCCGGTCACGGTCGGATGTTCGGTCATGCCATAGCAACGAAACGCGGTGATGCCCGCCGCGGCAGCGCGACGACCCAACTCCTCGCTCACGGTGGCGGCACCGGTCAGAAATTCCCGCAACGTCGCGAGCTTCAACCTGACGTCGCTCACTTCGAGAAGGCCTTCGAGGTGAAACGGGCTACCCGAAGTCGACGTCACGGAGAACCTTGCGATCAAGTCGGCCGCGACGGCGGGGTCCCAATGATCGAGGAACACCGATCGAGTCCCCGACACCAGCGGCCGCAGCATGGACGTCAACCCGGCCACGTGGCCCGGCGGGAAGGTCACCAGCTGCACCGCACCGGTGTCACCCGCCAGCAGCTCCGGCAGGCTGGCCAGCTCGGACAGCAACGAATTATGGCTGTGTCGTACACCTTTGGGCGCCGACACCGTGCCAGAGGTATAGAGCAGCGCGCACACGTCATCCGAGCGCACCGTCGGAGCGACGTAACCGGCCCGATCGGCACCGATGCTCTCCCAGGAGAGGTAACCGGGCCCGGGTGCCGCATCCACGACGACGATGTGGCCCAGCTCAGCCAGGTCCGCATAACTGGGCACTCGTTCCACGAATGAGGTCGATCGGAACCTGGCGGGCATGACGAACAACCTTGCCCGCGAATCGGAAAGGATGAACCGCACCTCGCTCGGACCGTAACTGTGCACGATCGGAACCAGCACCGCACCGCACAACAGCACCGCCTGATAGGTGACCGCGCACTCCAGCCGGTTGGTCAGCTGGACCGCCACCGCGTCGCCGGAGCGGATCCCCAACCGCTGCATGCCGGCAGCAATTTGCATTGCGGCGCTGTGGATCTCGCCGACCGTCACGCTCGTCTCGGATCCCCCCGCAACGAAAGTCACTGCAAGCTGGGCATGTTCGCGTGCGGCGGTGTTAACTGCGTCCAGGCAGGTGCCCGCCGAGTAGAAGCCCTCCGCATACCAGCGCATCCGCAGCGCAGCGTGGTTAACCATCTGAATTGACGGCGGACAGTCGTCGGATCACCCGGCCGAGCAGCTGCGGTGACAGACGCCGCGCACGCCACAGCACTTTGACCGGAAGGCCGGGAAAGACGTAGATTCCGGCGTTGCGGCGGACCAGCGACACCTCGATGGCGTCGATGATCTCCCCGGGCGCGGCGACTTGGGAGAGTCGCTTGAGCCGCTCCGGCATCCCACGGGACATGATGTCGTCGAGCATCGGTGTCTGGACGGCTCCCGGGCACACGCAACGCACTCGGATGCCGCTGCCGTCCAGTTCCATGGCCAGGGTCTCCGCGAAGCCGACCACGGCGAACTTGGTTGCGGTGTAGGCACCCATGGCGGGCGTGGGCATCCATCCCGCCAGGGACGCAAACAGGATCAACTCGCCGGCACCGCGGCTCCGCATGGCCGGCAACACGGCTTTCACCCAGCGCACCGTACCGAGGTAGTTCACGCTGATCGACCGTTCGAAGGCATCCTGCGGCAGATCCTCGACGTGACCCGCGACGGCGATTCCGGCGGCGTTGACCAACCGGTCGATGCCGCCGAATGCGGCAACGACGCCCCGCGCTGCGGCGGCCACCTGGTCGTCGTCGCGGACGTCGCACCGAAATGCGTGTGCACCGGTCTCAGCTGCGGCGGAGTCCAATTGCGGTCCAGGGAGGTCGACGGCGGCCACCGCCCATCCTGCCTTCGTGAGCCGCTCGGCGGCCAGTCTGCCCATGCCGCTGGCGGCACCCGTGACCACGGCAACTCTGGTGGCCATCCGTCGTCTCCTTTGCGAGCGACTATGATCGAGACCTGCGGTACATCTGAAGGATATACATTCGGGGTCAGCGATTGGCCAGCCGCCTAACTGACCATCGGGAGGAACGGTGATGATCGAACTGAAGGTGCTGCAGGCGATTCGCCTCAAGGGCCGGGTCAATCCCGCCGACATCGCGGCCACGGTCGGCGAGGATCCCACCGCGGTGGCCGAGGCCGTCAAGGCCGGGGTGGATGCGGGAATGCTGATCGAGAGCAAGACGATCCGCCTCTCCCCGGAGGGCCGGACCCGACTCACCGAACTGCTCGCCGCCGAAAGGGAGAACACCGATACGGCCGTCATCACCGCTGCCTACGACGAATTCCGCGGCGTGAACGCCGATTTCAAGCAGTTGGTGTCGGATTGGCAGCTCAAGGACGGCGAGCCGAACGCACACGACGACGCCGACTACGACTCGGCGGTGTTGGTCCGACTCGGCGACGTGCATGCCCGGGTGACACCGATCGTCGCGGCCATCACCGCCGAACTTCCCCGTCTGGCAACCTATTCAGACAAGTTGGCGGCCGCGTTGGCCAAGGTGCGGGCGGGAGAGACGACCTGGCTGACCCGGCCAATCATCGACTCGTATCACACCGTGTGGTTCGAGCTGCACGAGGAGCTGATCCTGGCCGCGGGGCTGACCCGGGAAAGCGAAGCACAGGCCGGCCACGCCCAGTAGTTTACGGCACGCTCACCGACGTGATTTACTAGGTTTACTATGTTGGGCAGCGCGTCGTGGTAGATACCGATACGCAAGGAGCCGGCATGACAGACCCGACGGCCTTTGAGACCATCGAGTTCCTCGTCAGGGACCATGTTGCGACGCTGACACTCGACCGGCCCGACAAGCTGAACTCCTTCAACCAGCGCATGGCCAACGAGGTCGCCGAAGTGTGGCGCCGAACCCGCGACGACGAAGAGATTCGGGTGGCCATCGTCCAGGCCAACGGCGATCGGGCCTTCTGCACCGGAATCGATGTCGGAGAAGGCAAGTGGTGGGACCACGAGCCGATCTTCAACCAGGAGGACCCCGGCGTGCTGCTGGGCCCGAAGGCACACCGGGTATGGAAGCCGGTGATCGCCGCGCTACACGGCATGGTGGCAGGCGGCGCAATGTATTTCGTCAATGAGGCGGACTTCTCGATCTGCTCCGAATCGACGGTGTTCTTCGATCCGCACGCCAACGCCGGCATCGTCTCCGCGCTCGAGCCGATGGGCATGCTGGCCCGCGGCGTGCCCTACGGCGACGTCATGCGGTGGGCGTTGCTGGGCAGCGAAGAACGCATCACCGCGCACACCGCGCTGCGTCTCGGGTTGGTCACCGAAGTCGTGCCGGATGATCAATTGCATTCCCGTGCAGCAGAATTAGCGGACGAGATCGCCGCACGGCGGCCGCAGGCGATCCAGGGCACGGTGCGCGCCATGTGGGAGGCCCGCGATCTGCCGCCGAGCGTCGCCGAGCGGCATGGGATGTCCTACACCCATCTCGGCAACGCCGGCGCAGACGGCGACTCACGGACCAACAAGCGCGCTCCGCGTACCCGCTGACCGCAAACGGCGCCGGCGAACGCGCCGAACGTGGGGATTTGGTCGCTCCACCACGACAGAACGTACGGAAGGCCTACGTTCGACGAAGGGTTTGACGCCGACAGGGCCCTAAGCCCAGGGCCGCCACCCGAGAAGTTCGCAGGCATTGAGTTCGGCAATGCGATGGGCTTCGTCGTCCGGCACCTGGGCAAGCATCTCCGCTAGGGCCTTGCGGGAATGCGGCCATTGCGAATCCGAATGCGGGTAGTCGCTCTCCCAGGTCAGCCGATCCACTCCGATGCGATGCCTGAAATCGACCCCGGCCTGGTCGACGATGAAGCACCCCCACACGTTCTTCGCAAATAGCGTCGACGGCCGCGTCTGGGTGTCCACGTGCGCATACCAGCGGTGCTTCTCCCATACCTGATCGATGCGTTCCAGCATGTAGGGCAACCAGCCGGTCCCGCCCTCGGCCAGCGCCACTTTCAAGTCCGGAAATGCATGGAACGTCCGCGAATACACCAAGTCGGCCAGCGTACCCATGGAGTTGAGCCCCATTTGCGATACCACGACCGGCGTCGGAGCGTCGGGGCTGGTGTACGGGGTGCGGGTGGAGGTCCCGAAATGCAGCATCAATGGCATACCGTTTTCCTGCGCGATCGCCAGCATCGGATCCCAATGCTCGGTATGGAACGACGGCAACCCCAGCGGCGACGGATTCTCCGGAAAACAGATCGCCCTCGCCCCGAGCCCAATCACCCGATACAGCTCGATGACGCACAAGTCGATATCCCAGAGCGGCAGAATGCACAGCGGCACATAGCGATCCGGGGCAGTAGCACACCACTCCAGCAGCATCCAGTCGTTCCAGGCCCGCACGCAGTCCAGCGCCATCTCGCGGTCCGAGCCCTCCAGAAACCTGGTGCCGGCGAACCGAGCGAAGCTGGGGAAGCACAGATGCGCCCAGACGCCGTCCTCATCCATGTCCTTGAGTCGCTCCACCGGGTCGTAGCACCCCGGTCGCATGTCGGCGTAGCGCGCCGGCTCCACGTCCCAGGTCCGAGGATCCTTACCTGCCACGGCATTCAACCCGATCTGCGGGTACTGCTTGCCGGCGTATACCCAGGACTGCACCCGGCCGTGCGCCGTTGCCCCGAGTTGCAGCCGGGCCGCGTCGACCTCGACCTCCTCCACGTGTGGGATCAAGGCCGGGTCATACTTCGCCGGCATCCGCTTAGTCCACACGTCGGGCGGCTCGATCGCGTGATCGTCCACCGATACTAATTTCATCCAATCCTGCAGCGGCATTACGCAATTCCTCTCACCAACGGGTCATACCCCACTCAGTCCTCATCCACCTGCGCAATCAGCGCGCTGTAGTCGGCCAATGGCGCTGTTCCCTCCCCCGTGAACCGTGCCAGCAGGGCATTGGTTGCCGCGAGGGCCGACCAGCCGTGCACGGTCGATGCCACGATGCCGCACCGCCTCAACAGGTCAGCCAGGCCCACTGACGGTTCCGGGAGGGCGACGTGGTCGGCGCGCAAAGCTGCGACCACGGTGGCCGCGTCGTCGGCATGCGATCCCTTGGCATCCGGCGCTCGAGCCGCCCACCCGGCTGCGTAGAGACCCACTACCGGCGTACCGCCGGATAGGACGCGCCCTTTATGGCTGGCAATGTGGCCGTCGTCCTCGTCGATTCCTGGCCAACACAACGAGTTCGCGCGCGGCCGCAACAGCAGTTGGGCTCGGAGGTCCTCGCTGACAACTCGGCCGTAACGGTCCGGCGCGTGGATGCAGCGCAGCGCCCGGGCGCGGCTGCGCCCGACCACTCCCACGGGTGTGAGCGCGGTCCGAATCACCAGATTTGCGGGAGCATCCTCGGGCAGGTCGATCTCAGCCTGCGGTCTGGCGTCAACGAGTTGAACGTGGCGCAGCCTGCCACACAGGGCTTCGGCGACCCGCACGGTCTCATCCGAGATTCCGATCAGGACAGCGGTGTCCATGTCGAGATCGAGCTCATCCGTCGCCACGTCGGCGCTGTCAGCCAGCCAAGCTTCGACATGACTGATCGTGCCGATCCCCACCGAATCGTCCCCGGCGATTTCCATGGGCAGGTCTGCAGGCGCGCCGGTCGCCAATACCACTGCGTGCGCGGCAGTCCGCACCTCGTCGAGCGTCAGCGCGGCACCAACCACGACGTTCCCCCGGAAGCTGACACGTGAATCCGCAAGAACGGCGTCGACTTCGCTCGCCACCTCACGTAGCCGCTGGGTTCCCGCCGCCGGTCCGTGCCGCAGCAACCCATCGGGCCTGGCGGTACGCTCGACAAGCTCGATCCGTATATCGGACTCGGCCGCCGTCAATAGCGCCGAGGCCACCGCGAATCCGGCCGGACCGGCTCCCACGATGACGACACGAACGGTCATGTCACCCATCATGTTTCGAAGACGACCGGCACCTTGTTGGGCGCCCGCAAACCGATGCCCTGGACGCGCGCTTCGGGTCCGGTGTCGGGATCCAGTCGCAGGCCGGGCAGCCGGTCGAACAGTGCAGTCAGGGCCGCCGACATCTCCGCCCGCGCCAGATGCGCACCGAGGCAAGCGTGTGGCCCCCAGGCAAAAGCAATGTGCGGCTTTTTCTCCCGGAATATGTCGAAGGCGTCGGCGTGCGGCCAGCGGGTATCGTCGCGATTGGCCGCACCGATCGACACCTCCAGGACGCTGTCCCGAGCAATATGCACCCCGCCAAGTTCAACGTCTTCCAACGCAATCCGATTGATCGACATCAACGGCGGCTCCCAGCGCAAACCTTCTTCGATCGCCTGGGGTAGCAGCCTGCGGTCGCCGACGACGGCGTCGAGTTGGTCCTTATTCTGCAACAGTCCCAGCACCATGCTGGCGGTGGAACGCGCGGTGGTCTCGCCACCCGCCGGCAGCAGCAGCCGAATGAAGGAAACGATTTCTATCGTCTCCAGCCGGCTGCCGTCGAGTTCGGCGTTGGCCAACAGGGTGATCAAATCCTCCCCGGACCCGCCGCGACGTTCCTCGATCAGCGGAGACAGATAGCTTTCGAGATTGCGGGAGGCCTCCATCGCACGATCGTGGTCGTAGAACACCGCGATCGTCTCGCCCGCCCAGGTGTTGAATCGCTGGATGTCCGCATAGGGCAGTCCCATCATCTCGGTGATGATGTACACCGGGAAAAGCAGGGTGAATTCTCGGTAGAGGTCGGAGGATCCGTGCTGCGCGAAACGGTCAATGAGACCGTGGATCGCCGGCTGTATCGCCGTCTCCTGCCAGCGGTCCAGCGAGCGGCGGGTAAACGCCTGCGAGATAAGTCCGCGGTGGCGACGGTGCTCGGCGCCGTCCATCCCGATGATGTTGCGCCCCCACACGTGACCGATGGTGTCCAGCCAGAACTTCGACGACAGGCGTTCGTCGGCGAGCGCCTGCTGGCAGTGTTCGTAACTCAGGACGCAGTTGAATGACATCTTGGTGAACGCTGCCTGCTTGCGATAGTCCTCGGCGCCGATCAATTCCGCCTGCTTGCGTGCGTGCACGGGTGCCTGCCGTCGCGCTTGCCCCAAGGGTCCGTACAACTCCACGATCGCCGAACGGGGGGTCTCGGCCGCAGCCGACGTCACATACGCGCTGTCGTTGGCGCTGCGGATAAAGTCACGCAGCTCTGATCCGGTACGGAGGGTCATCGGTCAACCTGCATGGAATTGGATAGCTTTCGTCTCGGTAAAGTCGTCGAGCACGTCGGCTCCGAGCTCACGGCCCACACCCGATCGCTTGTAGCCACCGAACGGCGCCCACGGACTCATGCCCCCCGTGCCGCCGTTGATGGTGACGTTTCCGGACTGGATCCGCTGCGCCATTGCAAAGGCCGTACCCGGGTCTGCGGTCCAGATAGAACCGGATAGACCGTATGCCGAATGGTTGGCGATGCGGACGGCTTCGTCGTCATCGTCGAAGCGGATCACCACGCCCACCGGCCCGAAAACCTCCTCTTGGGCGACGGTCATGTCGCTGCGCACGTCAGCCAGCAGAGTCGGCTCGTAGTAGAACCCGCGGCTCAAGTGCGGGGGACGACGGCCGCCGCGCACCAGCCGGGCGCCCTGATCGCGGGCACCCGCCACGTAATTCGCGGCCCGCATGCAAGCGTTGTCACGAATCAGCGGTCCCACAACAGTTTTCACATCCGCGGGATCACCGACCGGCAGTTGTTCCAGTATCGCCGCGACACGCTCGATGTAGGCGTCATACACGTTGCGGTGCACCAGGTGCCGAGTCCACAACGCGCAGCCTTGGCCGCTGAACAAGGTCAGTTCCTGCGCGCCTCTTGCCGCCGCCTGGTCCAGGTCGGCGTCGGCGCGCACGATCATCGCCGACTTGCCGCCGAGTTCGAGCGTGACGTGCTTTAGCGTCGCGGACGCCTGCGCCATCACCTTGGCTCCGACGGCGTCGGAACCGGTGAACGTCACCATGTCCACCCGCGGATCGGTGCTCAGGTACTCCCCTACGTCCACGCCGCCGGTGACGATGTTGAGCACGCCGGGCGGTAGACCGGCTTCCTGGGCCGCAGCCCCTAATAGCAAGGCCTCTAGCGGCGTGAAATCCGACGGCTTGAGCACGACCGTGCATCCGGACGCTAGCGCCGGAACCACCTTGAGCAGGTTGACGAAGAACGGTGCGTTGAACGGCGTGATCGCGGATACTACTCCGCGCGGGGAGCGCTGCACCACCCCGGCGCCCAGCACGGTGGAGCCCTGACGATTTGACAAAGTGGTGACCGGCAAAGTTCGCATCGTCTGGAATACGGCGCACCGCTCGATGAAGAAGTCGAAAAGCCGCATGGGCGCGTCGAATTGACTGGGCCTCGCGACCGATATCGGGATGCCGGCTTCGGCTACCACCAGTGCGACGATGTCGTCCGCCCAGTTGGAAAGCACATCGCGCAACCGCGCCAACGCATCGGCACGTTGCGCAGGTGTCATGGCCGGCCAAGGTCCGTCGTCGAAGGCCTGCCGGGCGGCCGAAACTGCGGCATCGGCGTCGGCCGGTGCGCCCCACGGCGCGGCAACGACGGTTTCCTCGGTGGCCGGATTCAACACAGGCGCGGCTTGTTCGGTGGCGCGCCAATCGCCGTTGACGAACACGCCCGGGTAGTGTGCTCTGGCTGGTGCGGCGGCGCTAGAGGTACTCATTCGACCCTGGTCACCACGCCCGAGGCGCCGTCGACCTCCACTACATGCCCGGTCTTGAGCACCTTACTTCCTGTGAGCGTGCCTACGACACAGGGGATTCCGAATTCGCGTGCTACTACCGCAGCGTGCGACATCTCTCCTCCGGTGTCGACGATCACCGCGGCCGCGTAGGCGAAGAACGGTGTCCATCCGGTGTCGGTAAAGGCGGTGACCAAAACCTCGCCCGGCTCGAGGTCGTCCATGGAATCGACGGTGAGTACACGCACCGGGCCCTTGGCGAGGCCGGCCGACACGGCACTGCCCTGCAATGATTCGCCGGGCATCAGCTCATGCTGCTCGGCTACGTCTGGCGCCCATTCCCCCGCGAAATGCAATGGGGGCCGCTGAATCTCCAATCGCTCCCGTTCGGCCCGCCGCCGCGCGATCACGGCCTTGACGTCGACCGGTGGGTTCTTCAGCTCGTCGCGGACCAGATAGAACACGTCGTTGGGGCTATCGATAACCCCACGCGCCGCCAACCGGGTTCCGATTTCGCGCGCGACCAAGCGGTACTGGTGAGTTTGACGAATGGTCGCGTCGCGGGCCGTCTCCCGTAACCGTTGGAACCGTGCACCCAACGACGCCAACACCTTCAGCCGCAATCCAAACTCCGGCGGCGTCTCGGTGACACGCCGCTGCGCCACAAGCAATTTGGCGACCACGTCGAGCAATCTCTCCGGGGCGTCGGCGAAGACTGCGTTGGATAGCTCGGTCTCCCGCGGCCCGCGGTGTCCGTATTCGGCCACCACCTCGTCGAGTTTGGCGACGAACTTGGGTCGTTCCCGCCGGAGGATCACCAACGCCACAGCAGCCGAATTGTCCTGCAGGGTTTGTCCGATCAGCGGGTCCGTCTTCGCCATTGCGGCCAACGCGTACGTACCGCGGGTAACCCCGGCGCTGACGAGACCGTCGGTGCCGCCACGGATCCGGGTGGCGAATCCTTTCCCGCCTTGCTTCTCGATCAGCCCCATCAACGGCACAACGAACGACGAAGCCTGGGCGGAGGCCGCCCAGGCGTTGGCAACTTCGTCGCGGATTCGGCGCAATCGCGCGTGCAGTTGGGCGTCGGAGAGTTGCGCGTAGAAGACGCCGTCGTGCGCCGACCGCCGAGCATGGGATTGGATATCCCGGATCTCCCTACCGAAGCCGCTGAGCTGCAGGGCAGCCAACGGTAGCCGCTTGAGCATGTCCATTGCGCCGGGCGCTTCGAACGTCGGGACTTCCGCGCCCCCGCTGGTACCGAACAGCATGTCCTGCCATGCGGACGCACCGCCACCCGGCATTACGGTCCCCATCGCGTAGACGATTGACAAGTTGGCATAGATGCCGTGACCGAAGGCACCGACCGGCTCTTCCCGGAGGGCCCGCCCGAGTTCGCCGCCGATCCGCAACACTTCGGCCGCTTGCGCGCCTGCGGCGCGCAGTGCTTCGATCGCCAACTCGAGCGAGAGCGGCGTCATCGGCCCCGGGAATGCCTCCGACGTATTCGCGGCAGTAAACACTTGCCAGTTCGGATGCACCGAAGTATCGAATTCGCCCGAGACACCCTCGGGCGCACCCACTTGCCGCTCGACCCCGCTGGGTCCGTCGGGCACCCATCCCCACGGCCAGCGCCACGGAATCGGTACCTTCCGCACGCCGAGGAATACATGGCCGCGATTGGTGCGTGCGAAATCTTTCACGCATTCCCGCGACGAGTATGCGCAGTGGAACCCGAACTCCGCAGTGAGACGGGTGGTGTCGACCAACGGGAAGTTGAGGAACGCCTCGACCGCGCCGGGATCGAGGGAAAACCAGCCCCGCTCCCACAAGAAGGTGAGCACCGTTTCGACGCGTTGGGGTGCGAGTTCCACGTATCGCTTGCCGAGGATCTCGGCCACTTCAGGCATCGTGATGGTGTCCGGCGCCGCCAGGTTGATCGGCCCAGACCACTGCGGGTGCTCCAGCGCGTCGGCAAAGAAGCGGGCCAGATCGTCGGGGTGAACGAACTGAAACTCGTTCTTGCCACCTTTCATACCGAGAATTGCCGGCGTGGCGAACCCCTCCTGGGTGACACCCGTCGTCGCGCGGCCCATGATGTTGGTCGCACGCACCAGGACGGCGTCGAGGGACGATGCGGAGATCAACTCCTCGGCCTCAACCTTGTGCTTCGAGTAGAGGTGCTTGGCGGACGGCCGCAGCGGATCACCTTCCCGCAGCGCCGCAGGGTTGTCGGCGTTCGCCCCGTAGGACATCACCGACGATGCGGTGACCAGCCGAGAGACGCCGGTACGGCCCATGGCCGTCACCACCGCCTGCGTTCCACCCACATCGATCGCATGGGTGGCTGCCGCATCGTGCATTGGGTGGGTGGTCCACGCCAGGTGCACCACGGCATCGATGTCTGCCAGGGCCTTCGTGAGCGCTTCCGTGTCGCGGATGTCGGCGCTGACATGCCGGTAGCGGGGGGACGGCAGCCGATGTTCACGTCGAGACAGGCCCACGACTTCATGGCCCCGGCCGAGGATCTCAGGGATGATGCAGGACCCGAAGTCCCCGGATGCCCCCGTGACCATCACACGCATACGAAGTCGCCTGTCGTCAATTGTTTCCGTTACCTCGAAATGTAGGCTTCGGCACACTTCGATGTCAACGCGTCGAGTAGAGATTCTCTAGATTCTTGGAACCGTGGCGAACGTGGGCGATTGGCCGCCGCCTTGCCGGTCGTATTCGGTTTTGCATGTAGATAATCTGTAGCTATGCATAGTGATCCGCACCGAGCCCCGGCACTGCTGATCGACTTCGGCGGTGTGCTCACCGAGTCGGTATTGGGTGCATTCGAGCGCAGCTGTGTGGCTCACGGCGTGGAGCCAGCGGCGTTTCTCGCCGAGGCGTTTTCGGCGGACCACTTGGCGGACAGCCCGTTTGCCTTGGTCGAACTCGGACAAATCTCCATTCGAGAGTTTGTCGACCGAGTCACCCCGGTCCTTCGAAGGCATTCTTCAATCGATGTGGACGGGGCAGCATGGCTGCGGGACGTTCAGCAGTCGACGCAGCCAATCGATCCGCGCATGGTGCAAGAGGTGGGGGCACTGATGGACCATGGCGTGCAGACAGCGCTGGTCAGCAACTCCTGGGGCCCCCGCGAAACGTATCCGTGGGACCGGTTGCCGCCGTTCTCCGAAGTCGTGGTGTCCGCGGAGGTAGGGATTCGCAAGCCCGATCCCGCGATCTACCTATTAGCTGCAGCGAAACTTGGCCGCGCACCGGCCGAATGCGTATTCGTCGACGATCTGGAAATCAATCTAATCCCGGCCAGAAGGCTGGGGATGACCGCCATCCACCACGAACACAGCGCCAACACCGTCACGGCGTTACGACGCATTTACGGTGTCTAGTCCGCATGCAGCCGCGCTTGCTTTAGTCCAGTTTATCTATATAAACTATCTTCTCGATACCGCACCCACAGCCAGGAGCACAGCGTGGATCTGTCTTTCACCGATGAGGACCGGGCATTCCGGTCCGCGGTGCGCGCCTGGCTGCGGTACAACATTCCGGCAACCGAGCGACCGGCGGACGCCGCGGGCGCGCGGGCCTGGGACATGGCGTGGCAGCGCAGACAATTCGACGGTGGCTACGGGGGAATTGCGTGGCCACGCGAATACGGCGGACAGGGCCTGCCCCTTGTCCGCCAACTGATCTGGTTCGAAGAGTATGCGAGGGCCGACGGTCCCGACATCGGCTGCGGTTTCGTCGGTATCAATCACGGCGGCCCGACCTTGATCGCCCGCGGCAGCGAGGAGCAAAAGCGCCGCCACCTCCCCAAAATTCTTGCTGGGGAGGAAGTATGGTGCCAAGGGTTTTCTGAGCCAGGCGCCGGTTCGGATCTTGCAGCCATCTCGGCTAGGGCATTTATCGAGGGCAACGAACTGGTGGTCAACGGCCAGAAGATCTGGACCAGTTACGCCCACGTAGCCGACTACCAGGAGCTCCTGGTTCGAACCGACCCGGATTCAGCCCGCCACCGCGGCCTGACCTGGGTGATCTGTGACATGCATAGCCCTGGGATCACCGTCCGGCCCATCATCTCGATGGACGGATTGGCTGAGTTCTGCGAGGTGTTCTACGACGATGTTCGCCTACCGCTGGACAATGTGGTCGGCGAGATTGGCGACGGCTGGTCGGTAGCTATGTCCACCCTCGGCTTCGAACGCGGTACCGGGTTCATAAAGCTACAGACCGAGCTAGCGGTGGCGTTGGAACGTCTCAACGAGGACGCTGCAAGCCTAGGGCTACTCGAGGATTCCGGGCTGCGGGCAATGCTGGGTGACCTGCACGCTGACGTAGTGGCGATGCGGGCGATGACGTACGCGACGGTGTCCTCCGCGGCACGAGCGGACGTGCCGGGGCCGGAGGGTTCGATGATCAAGATCTTCTACGGCGACCTGGCCCAGCGCATCCACCGTGCCCGCATGGACGTCATCGGTGTGTACGGTCTCGATCGGGGCGGCAGGTACGGCCGTGACATCGGCGAGTACCTCTACTCATACGCGACCACGGTGGGTGGCGGCACATCGGAGGTTCAGCGCGACATCGTCGGCGAACGCATCCTCGGTTTACCTAGAAACCGTTAGGCACCGATAGCACTATGGATTTCCTGCCCGACTCTGATCAGGATGCGCTCATCGACGCGACGCGTCAGTACATTGAATCGCGCATGGCACTGGCTAATTCGACAGCACAGCTCGACGATGTCCGGTGGAAGGAGATCACCGAACTGGGTTGGCTGGGCCTGGCCATTGCCAAGGGCTCGGGCGGCTCCGGAGCAACCCTGCTCGACGAGGTCTTCGTATTCCGGGAGATTGGCCGCGCTTTGGTGCCTGGCCCGATCTTGGCGACGCTGGCGGCGGCCAGGTTGGCGGCGTGGACTGGCGACACGGCACTCTCGGCGAACCTGATCGGCGGCCACACTCGCGTCGCACGCGCTGTCGCGCTACCCGGAAACAATCATGACCTGATGCTAACCAATGCCGACGACTGCGCGCTCACGCTGCTGGTAGACGACGAGCGGGCCGCCGTGTATCCGACACCGCGGCGCTCGGAATCCAGCCCCGGCCTCGAAGACGGCACGTCGGTGTCCTATTGCAATCGTGCCGAGTTCGGGCGCGCTTGCCTTCTTCTCGATGACGCCACATCGGTACGCCGCCTGCGCCGAGTTCTTTCCATCCTCACCTGCGCCCAACTGGCCGGAATAGCAGTAGCTACAAGCGATCTCGCCGTGGACTACGCAAAGAACCGGATCCAATTCGGCAAACCGATCGGTGCCTTCCAGGCCATCAAGCACCAATGCGCGGACATGGCTACCAACGCGCTGGCCGCCGATAACGTCACCTACTTCGCCGCATTGGCCGATATGAGTTCCGCGCCGGATGACTTGAGTCCCGATTACTATGCCCTGGCCGCCGCCGCGTTCTGCCGCCGAGCGGCGTTCGGCAACGCCAGGGCAAATATCCACATCCGTGGAGCAATGGGGTTTACCGTCGAGGACACCGCTCATCGCTTTGTCAAGCGAAGCCATACCCTCTGCAACACAGAGTCTTTCGGTCGGGCTGCAGCACAGTTGGGTGGGTTGGCCAGCGCGCAGATGAACGTGGAAGCAGGCGAGCAATGAGCCCCCGAAACCAACGCAAGCGAGGAACGCAGCAAGCAACGTGCGAAGTCCGGAACGAGCGGGAGGCGAGGCATTAACGTGGCGGAGCTGAAGACCGAGGTCGTCGACGGTGTCGGAGTCGTGTCGCTCAATCGACCACACCGGCACAATGCCATCACCGACTCACTCTTCGACGAGATGTGTAGGGCGTTGCGTGGGCAGCTGGCCGACCAGTCGGTACGGTGCATCCTGATCCGCGGCGAAGGCCGCTCGTTCTGCTCCGGGCGTGACACAGCCGAGCTGGGCCAGCGGTCCGACGGGGAGGACGACTTCACCTTCGTCCTAGAGCACCAACGAATCCGGTTGGATGTCCTGGAATCGACCAAACCGGTCGTGGCGGCCGTGCAGGGCGCCGCTCTGGGTGGCGGCTTCGAGATCGCCCTGTCCGCCGACATACGAATCATCGCCGAGGACGCTGTCTTCGGACTGCCCGAGGTCGAGTTGGGCTTGGTCCCCGACACCGGCGGAACACAGCTGCTGCCCGCGCTCGTCGGTCCGGCGCGTGCGAAATACTTGATACTCAGCGGTTCTCGCATCAATGCCCAGACCGCGTACACGTGGGGCCTTGCCGAAGAAGTCGTTCCGGTCGAGCAACTGCACGATCGAGCCATGCAACTGTGTCGCGAGTTCGCGGCCAAGCCGAGACTGGCGGTGTCGATGGGCAAGTTGCTGATTAACCAGGCAGCTAGCGGTGACATCCGCAGCGGGATGGTCCAAGAATTGCTCGCCCAGACCGCCCTGTTCAGATCCGACGACTATCTCCGCATCAAGGAAAACGCGCTGCGTGACAATGAGAACACGGCGGCCGACACGAAGCGGGAGAAGTCCTGAGATGCCATTGCCGACACCTCCCCCGGTCGGCACGGCGATGCTGCCGCCGCGTACCTATGCCGGAAAGGTCGTCATTGTCACGGGCGGCGGAACCGGGTTGGGCAAGGCGATGGCCGTTGAATTCGCCCGGCTCGGCGCGGGAATAGCCGTCGCCAGCCGCAAGGCCGAGCACCGCGAGAACGGGGTGCAGGCAGTGGCTGCACTGGGCGCCAGGGCAATAGGTGTCGAACTCGACGTTCGCAACGATGACGCCGTGGCCAGCACATTCGACCGGATCGAAGAAGAGCTGGGGCCAGCCGATGTGCTGATCAACAACGCGGCCGGGAACTTTCCGTCGCAGGCCGTCAAGATGTCCGCCAACGCCTGGCGCAGCGTCGTCGACATCGTGCTCAACGGAACCTTTCTGTGTAGCGCGGAATTCGCCCGACGCGCGATCGCCAGAACGGCACCCGGAGCTATCCTGAACATCGGAGCCACCTACTCCTGGACGGGCGGCCCAGGCACCGCACACTCCGCGGCAGCCAAAGCCGGTGTCATGAACCTGACGCAATCCCTGGCTGTCGAGTGGGCGCCCAACGGCATCCGCGTCAACTGCCTTGCACCCGGATTGTTTCCGCACGACGATCTGCCGCCGGTGTTGCTGGCCCGGCAGAACCCCGAGGCAGACTGCAAACGGATACCTGGCGGACGGGTCGGTCAGCCACACGAACTAGGTTGGGCTGCGACATATCTCTGCTCCCCCTACGCCGCCTACCTGACCGGGCACACCATGGTGCTCGACGGCGCCAACTGGTTGCGGCGTGGGCTCGCGATGCCCGACTTTGTACCCATTGACGAGCAGTTCCCCTAGCGGCCAGGAAAGGACCACCAACTCAATGACGATCGCGGACACCAGCCATGTCTCGGCGCCGGCATGCGCCGTGTGGTCGGTGGGAGACTTCGACACGGTAACCGCGGTGTTGTCGCGTGCACGTGAACACTCCCCCGACAAGGTGTTCGTCGACTTCGGCGGTGAGCGCCACACCTACTCCCAGGTGTGGGACCTGTCACTACGCCGCGCCGCTGGCCTGGCGCAACTTGGGGTGGCCGCCGGGCACACCGTCGTGTGCATCCTCGACAACAACGCCGACGCGATCGTTTCCTGGTTCGCCGCCAATTTCCTCGGCGCGGTGTGGGTGCCGGTGAACACCGCCCTCAAGGGCGAGTACCTGCGTCATCAGATCGCCGATGCCGCGGCCGCGGTGGTGCTGGCCGAATCCGACTATGCGCAAAGGATTCTAGACATCGCACCCGAACTTCCGGGCCTGCGTCACCTGGTGGTGCGCAGCGCGCCGCCTGATGCGGAGAGTAGCTTACTGGTTCAGATGGAGGTCATCACACCGGAGACCGGACTGCAAGCACCCGTCGCGGTCGCTGCGCAAGACCTCGCGATGCTCGTCTACACCTCGGGAACGACCGGCCCCTCCAAGGGCTGCATGATCAGCCATAACTACATCTGCAACGTCGCGAAAAACACCGCGGCGATGCGAAACCCGGGCTTCACCCTGTGGACGCCGCTGCCGCTGTTTCATCTGAATGCCGCCGGTACCTCGGTGCTGGCCACCGCGGTGAATTGCACGACGGTGTGTATTGCAGAACGCTTTTCGTTGTCGGGCTTCTGGCCGGATATCAAACGCTGTGGAGCACAGCAGGTTTCCATACTGGGCACAATGATCACCCTAATTGCATCGATGCCCGAAACCGCAGAGATGACCGAATGTTTTGGCCAGATCCAACACGTTGGAGGCGCGCCGTGGACGCCGGAGTTGATCGACACCTGGACGCGACGGTTCGGGGTGAGAAGTGCGGGCAACTCGGTCTTCGGACTTACCGAAGCGTCGTTCGTCACGAGCAACCCGCGCAGTCTGACGGCACCGTTGGGCGCCTCCGGACGGCGAAACGACGACTTCGACGTACGGATCGTCGACGACAACGACGCCGAGGTTCCCGACGGACAGCCTGGCGAAATCATCGTTCGCCCGCGCAAGCCGCACGTCATGTTCGAGGGGTACTGGCGTCGCCCCGAAGCAACCATCGCGGTGCTGCGCAATCTTTGGTTCCACACGGGTGACATAGGCCGATTCGACGCCGAGGGTTGGTTCTGGTTCGTCGACCGCAAGAAGGACTACCTGCGCCGCCGCGGCGAGAACATTTCGAGCTACGAACTCGAACGGACCTTCCGCAGCCATCCCGACATCGCCGACGTCGCAGTTCATGCAGTGCCGTCAGATCTCACCGAGGACGATGTCAAGGTGACGGTGGTGCGCCGCGACGGCACCCAACTCACCGCGGAGCAGCTATGCCGATGGTGTCTGGACAAGCTGCCGTATTTCGCGGTCCCTCGCTACATCGAATTCCGTTCCGAACTGCCCAGAAACGCCACCGGCAAGGTGCTCAAGCACCAACTGCGCGACGAAGGAGTTACCGCCGCGACATGGGACATCACCGACTCCGACGTCGAGGTGTCGAAGCGATGAATGTGGTCCTACTCGACGGCACGGCACAGCAGCCGCGAGAGTTACTGGGCAACAAAGGTTATGGCATCAATGCAATGCGCCGCGAGGGCCTACCGGTACCGCCGGCATTCTGCATCACCACCGAGGTCTGCACTCGGTACTTCACGGAACCCGAGGCCGCTTCGGACTCGATCCGCGATGAGGTACGCGCGAAACTACGCTGGCTGGAATCCGAAACCTCCCGGACTTTCGGGAGGGGACCACGTCCCCTGCTGGTCAGTGTCCGCAGCGGCGGCGCCCTGTCTATGCCCGGGATGCTGGACACCGTCCTCGATCTAGGTGTCGACGACACTGTCGAAGCGGCGCTGGCCGAATTGCACAGCCCCGAGTTTGCCGCTGACACTCGACAACGGTTTCGCCACATGTACCGGCGCATCGTGCTCGACGACGAGTGCGGCGTGGTCCCTGACGATCCGTTCCAGCAACTGCGTGGAGCAATCGGCGCGGTATTCAGGTCGTGGAACTCGCCACGCGCCATCGCATACCGAAAGCACCACCGACTCAGCGACACGGGCGGAACCGCCGTGGTGGTGCAGGCCATGGTGTTCGGAAACATGGACAACAAATCCGGCACGGGCGTGTTGTTCTCCCGTAACCCGATGACCGGCGCCGACCAACCATTCGGCGAATGGCTGCCGGGCGGCCAGGGCGAGGACGTCGTATCTGGAACCTTCGACGTGGAGCCGGTGGCTGCGCTTCGCGATGAGCAACCCGAGGTCTACGACGAACTGATCAACGCTGCGGAGACGCTCGAACGAATCGCCAGGGACGTCCAGGACATCGAATTCACCGTTGAGCAGGGCAAACTCTGGTTGCTGCAGACTCGAACGGCCAAGCGGTCGGCTCAGGCGGGCGTACGGTTCGCACTGGCCCTACGCAACGAGGGCCTGATCGGCGATGCCGAGGTACTGCGCCGCGTAGATCCGACCCACCTGAACATTCTGCTTCAGCCGTCGCTACAACCCGAAACACGTTTTGCTGCAGATCTTTTAGCCAGAGGGCTGCCGGCCTCCCCTGGTATCGCATCGGGCACGGCGTACATCGATGTCGACGAAGCCATCGACGCTGCCGAAGACGGAGAGGATGTGATCCTAGTCCGGCCCAGCACCAGCCCCGATGACATTCAGGGGATGATGGCGGCGACCGGCATCGTCACCGAGATCGGCGGGGCCACCAGCCACGCGGCAGTGGTATCGCGCGAATTGCACCGACCGTCGATCGTGGGATGCGGAGTCGGAGTCGCGGCAACCCTGGCCGGCAGGCTAATTACCATTGACGGCACGGAAGGTGAAGTGCGGGAGGGCATCCTGCCGCTGTCTGCTTGGTCCGAACGTAATTCGCCATACCTTGCGGAGCTGGGTGAGATCGCGCGCCGGCACAGCCCGCTGTCCGCTTACATGTCGGGCGACTACCCGGCTCTGGATGACGACACCGAAGCCAGCGTACGGGCAGCGATGGACGCTGGACTCACACATGTCGTCTCGGCCCATCCGCTGGTTGCCATGCTGACCGCAATACGGATGTACGGCACGATAACTCAGGACTAGAGCCAACGCAGGAGGAGAATATGGGTCGCGTCCAGGATAAGGTCGCGTTCATCACCGGTGCGGCACGCGGCCAGGGCCGCAGTCACGCCGTGCACCTCGCCGCGGAAGGCGCCGACATCATCGCGGTCGACATCTGCGAGGACATCGACAGCAACGAATATCCGTTGGCGCGCCCCGAGGACCTCGACGAAACCGCGCGACTGGTAGAGAAGACCGGTCGGCGAATTGTTCCGATCCAGGCGGATGTGCGAGATCGCAGCGCGCTCGCGGCCGCACTCGGCACTGGCGTCGCCGAATTGGGAAAAGTCGATGTGGTGGTGGCGAATGCGGGCATCGCCCCGCTTGGTGACCGTCTCGGCGTCGGGGCCTTCATCGACGCCGTCGACGTCGACCTGATCGGTGTGATCAACACCGTCCACGTGGCGCTTCCCCTTCTCGGGGCGGGCGGGTCGATCATTGCGACCGGGTCGGTCGCCGCCTTGCTCTCCAGTTCGGCGTCCGGGGGCAGCGGTCCGAAGGGCATGGGCGGTGCTGGCTACAGTCTGGCCAAGCGGATGCTGGTCGACTACACCACGACGCTCGCAGTGAAGCTTGCTCCCCGGTCTATTCGAGTCAATGCCGTGCATCCCACCAACTGCGACACCGACATGCTGCAGAGTGAACCGATGTACCGGGCATTCCGTCCTGATCTGGCCAATCCCACGGTCGAAGAGGCCGAGGCAGGCTTCCGTTCGATGCAGGCGATGCCTGTTGCCTGGGTCGACCCGTCCGACATCTCTTATGCGGTGGTATATCTGGCTTCCGACGAGTCACGCTATGTCACCGGCATGCAGATGCGCGTTGACGGCGGTGCCACGATCCAGCGAGGTATGTGACCAGCACATGAGCGGCGCATGATTAGCGCGAGCAGACGCAAAAGCCCCTGGGAACGTGCGTTCCAGGGTGCTTTTGCGTCTGCTCGCGCCACCTCGCGCACGCGGATAGGAGGGCTGTCATCGCGCTGATCGATGAGCTGTTGACCCTGTCAGCGACGGAGCTGGCTCGGCGGATTCGCACCGGAGCGGCGACCTCCAGAGAGGTCGTAGAGACCCACATCGCCCACATCGAGCAAGTCAACCCGACCCTCAACGCCGTGGTGTGTGAGCGCTTTTCGGAAGCCAGACAAGAGGCTGACGCGGCCGACGAACGAGTGCACACAGAAGACCCCGACAGTCTGCCACCGTTTCATGGTGTCCCCTGCACCATCAAGGAGAACATCGCCCTGACCGGCATGCCGAACACATGTGGTGTCGTCGCGCGCAAGACCGTGATCGCCGACAGAGACGCTCCTTCGGTCGCGCGGTTACGGGCGGCGGGGGCGATTCCGCTCGGCGTCACCAACATTGCGGAATGGACGGCGTGGACCGCAACCGACAACCGCATCTACGGTCGTACCAACAACGCCTACCACCCCGCACGCACCGCCGGAGGCAGCAGTGGCGGTGAAGGGGCGGCCGTCGGTTCGGGCGCATCGCCCTTCGGCCTCGGGACCGACATCGGCGGATCAATCCGAATTCCCGCCTTCTGCAATGGGGTATTTGGACACAAACCCACCGGGGGTTTAGTGCCGTCCTCGGGCCAGTTCCCCAATTGCCAAGGTGCACAAGCACGAATCAACACCACCGGCCCGTTGGCTCGCAGAGCCGAAGACCTGATGCCGCTGCTGCGGGTGATCGCCGGACCCCACCCCACCGATCCGCAAAGCCGCCACTTCGAGCTCGGTGACCCGTCGGCCGTGGACGTCAAGGACCTTCGGATACTGGTCATCGATACCGATGGGAACCGCCCCAAGGTATCTAACGAATTGCGTACCGCAGCCAGTCGGGCGGCCGCCGTCCTGAGAGCACTAGGAGCCCGGGTCGAACACCCGACTATTTCGGGCCTGTCGAAGGCCGTGTTCGGGTACTTCGGCAGACTGCTGCAAGACGGTCAGTGGCCATTCGCACTCGAGACCGGGCCCCGCACACTGCGGTGGGCGTCACCGCTGAAGGAGCACATTCTTCCGGTCGCCGCGGTGAATATACTGACTCCGCCGTTGCTCCGGTTTCCCGCAGCAATTCACCGATTGACCATGACGGCACAGTCGCTTGAAGCCGAAATCGACAGTGCCCTCGGTGACGACGGTGTGCTGTTCTATCCCAGCGCGACCGGCGTGGCACCGGCTCACGGCCGCGGCGGGGCCCTGCACTTCCGCTTCGCGCTACTGTTCAACGCGCTCGAGATGCCCGCCACACAGGTTCCACTCGGACTTGGCACGGCGGGTCTGCCACTCGGGTTGCAGGTCGTCGCAGGGCGCGGTCAGGACCACCGCACGATCGCGGTCGCTCTGGCGCTGGAAAAGGCGTTCGGCGGTTGGACGCCGCCGAAATATTAGTCGCGACACCGAAATGCAGCAGACGCCTAATAGCACAGATGTGAGACGCGGATGGACGTACAGTGCGCGAACGCTCAACGCGAACGACGGCATTAAATATGCACCGGCACAAGGCGATTGCGGTGCCGCGGGCTGATGAGCGAAAGGATCCCCGGAATCGAGAGTGTGCCCGACGCATCGCGTCTCGGCACTAACGGACGCGTATGAAGAATATAGATAATACTGACCCAAATCGATTGACTTTCGGGCCTGACCGGTCCTACAGTCGCAACGAGGTCAACGATCGCTGCCACGTATCACGAGGAGACCGCAATGCCTTCGTCCGCCACGAGTCCGGCCGGCGGGGAAGGCTGAGGCGTGGCCACCGTCTACCACGGTCGACCGATTGAGCCGTATCGGCTCGGGATGCTGATCGACCTACCGGGCCATCCGGGTCTCAGCGACTGCTGGCCAGATGCGGTGCGCTTGGCCAGCGAAGAGGTGAATGCCCGCGGACTGCTCGAACGCGGCATCGAGGTGATAGTCCGTGAGGTGTATGCACAGCCGTGGTCCACGGCGCACGGGCTGATCAAGGCGTACCGCGCACTTGTCGACGACGACGGCGTACTCGGTGTAGTCGGGCCGTTCACCTCGGACAACTGTCTGGCGCTGTTGCCCGAGATCGAGCGCCTCAAGGTGCCCACCGCCACCATCTGCGGATCCACCCGATTCCGCGGTGACTACGCCTATGCCTTCGCCAACGGAGGGCTGGCCGACGAGCCAGCGGTGATGGCAGCCTGGCTCGAGGCCAACGGATACCGCAGGGTCGCGGTGCTGCGCGAGCGCACCCAGATCGGCGAAGAGTACGCAGAGTTCTTCCGCTACGAATTGCAGCCACACAACCTGGTCATCACGGCCGAGCCGCCGGTCTACCCGGCCACCAGCGTCGAGGAATTGACCGAAGCCCTACACGTGTGCCGCGACTCCAAGCCCGACGCGTTGGTCTACCTCGGGCTCGGAGGGGTCAACCAGTGGATACGCCCGGCGCTCGAACAGATCGGCTGGGATCCGCCGCGCATCCAGACCACCGCATTCGTCAGCGCGACCTACAGCGAAGAACGTGCGAACCGCCTCGACGGCTGGGTCGGCGTCGACCAGTACGACGAGCGCAACGAGGTGTTCGCCGCGGTGCGGGAAAGATTCCGCGACCGCTTTGGCTATGACTACGCAACCTCGGGCTTATCCACCGGCTACGACATCGGCCACGCCTTCGCCCTGGCACTGGGCAGGATGCGTTACGCCACCCCGACGGCGCTGCGTGACGCGTTGGACACGCTGCGCCGGATCCCGGCGTGCACCGGCGGACCGGGCACGATCATCACCCTCGGGCCATCCGACCACCGCGCCTACAAGGGCGCCGACTTCCTGGTGTTACGCCGCGCCGAAGGGGGATCCACCACTCTGGAAGGCGTCGCCCCGGTGGTCCCCTGGCAGCAACCATCATGAGGATCGCGGTCACCGGAGCCAGCGGAGTCTTCGGTCGAGGTATCGCCGCGAGACTGCGCGCCGAGGGCCACCAGGTTGTCGGCCTGGCCCGGCACCGGCCCCGAAACTGGTTCTCCGACAGTGATTTCGTGCATGGTGATATCCGCGACGCCGACAGTGTGAGGCGCGCGGTAGCAGGCGCCGACGTCGTGGCACACTGCGCATGGATGGTCAGTTCCAACCCCGATGAGCAGCTCACCCACGAGATCAACATCGGCGGCACCCAGAACGTGCTCGAGGCCATGGATCGAGCGGGATCGCGGCGGATCGTCTTCGCATCCTCGGTACTCGCCTACGGGGCGCGGCCCGAGGGAGGGCCCCGCCTCAACGAGGAAGACGCCCTGGCGCCTTCCCCCGATCACTTCTATGCCTTCCATAAGGCGCAGGTCGAGCGCCTGCTGGCCAAGCGCGGCAAGGAGTGGGTGGCCGTACGCCCGGGCATCGTGGTCGGGCGCGGCGTCGACAACACCGTCATGCGCCTGCTGGGGTCGCCCGCCTTCCCGAATGTCGAAGGGTCCGCGGACCGGCCGCTGCAAATCGTGCACACCGACGATGTGCACCGGCTTTTCGTCCGGGCAGTGTTGGGCGACCAGACTGGGGCGATAAACCTTGCTGCCCCAGGCGAACCCACCGTGCGCGCCATCACCGCCAAACTCGGCCGGCGGTTGATCCCGGCGCGCAAGCGGTACATCGACGCCGGGCTCGGCGCGCTCTATCGTCGCGAAATTGTGGAGGCGTCGCCAGCGGAATTCGAGCTGTTGTTGCACTTCCCCATCATGGACACCAGCAAGCTGGTAAACGAGTGGGGTTACCGGCCGGCCTGGAATTCCGACGAGTGTCTCGGCGACTTCGCACTTGCCGTTCGTGGCCGAATAGTGTTGGGCAAGAAAGTGTTAACACTACCCTGGCGTATCCCGTTGGTGCACGATATGCCCGCCGTCGATGAGCCGGCCACCGACGGTGTGCCCCTGCAGCCCGCCGGGCCCGACGGCCTCAACGGCGAATTCGACAGCCTCATCGACCCCCGGTTCCCCACTTACGTTGCCACCAACCTGTCGGAGGCGCTGCCGGGACCGTTCTCCCCCGCGTCCGCATCGGCGACCGTACGTGGCCTGCGCGCGGGCGGTGTCTCCATTGCCGAACGGCTGCGAGTGCCGGGCGTGGTCGGACGGGAGATGGCGGCCAGGTCAGTCGGCACGTTCGGACACAGGGTCTACGGCGGGGTGACGTCGGTTTACTATATCGCCACATCAATGCCAGGCACCGACCCCGACAGCTTGACCGACCAGTTCTTCGGACGCGAACTCGGCGGGACCCCGGTATTCGGCCCCGAACGCCCCCCGCAGCACCAACTCAGCGTCGGAGCACGGGTGCGAGATCTGCTAGGCGTCGGGCTGAGCGGCATCGGGTTGGTAATCCGATCCGCCGCTGAGTCAGCCGATTACGTGCGCGATATCGACCGTCTCGAGGCCCTGCTGCCCACCGAAACGACCGACCTCGATGACAGTCGATTAGAAAGCTTTATCTTGCTGGCCCGCGATTTGGTCGTGCACGGATGGACATTATCGGCCTGGGCAGCTTTGTTGTGCACGGCGACCGCCACCTTCGCGGGGCGATTGGGCGGTGGCGACGTACCCAATCCGGGCCGGGAGGTGGCCAGCGCCCGAGTACTGACCAGTCTGGAGCGACTCGTCGAGTTAGCCCGCGCTAATCCCAAAGCAGTCGAGGCGCTTTCGGCCGACGACGATGTGCTCGGCGCAGTGCAGCGGCAGGTACCCGAGCTGTATCGGGAGATCGCTGCGGAGCTTGCCCGGATCGGGCACCGCGGGCCCGCCGAATGCGAATTACTGTCCTCCACCTACGCCGATGATCCCGAGCAGTTCACCCGCATGATCGCAAAGTCGCTTGTGCACCAGATAGAGACACGGGCTAGTGTCGCGGTCTCGGGACCGGTGGCCAAGCGCGGACACCTCGCAGCCCGGCTAGCGGCGCGGCAGCTGCGGGAACGAGAAGTCAGGCGCGACAAGGTGGTACGGGCGACCGCGATCTTGCGTCGACTCATGCGCGAGTTCGGACGTCGGCTGGTCGATCGCGACATTCTCGACCGGGTTGAAGACGTCTTTTTCTTCCTAGTCGACGAACTGGAAGCGTTGCCGCCCGATGCCCGGACCGTCGTCGTGCGGCGACGCGCGGAGATGTCCCGCCTCGCCGAGGCGTGTCCGCCGGGGGTGTTCAGCGGGTCGTGGCAGCCGATAGTCGACGTTTCGATGCTGCAGCCAGGACAACTGTTGCAGGGTTTGGGCGTCAGCGGCGGGCGTATCCGCGGGCGGGTACGCATCGTCAGCCAACACACCATCGGCGAGCTGGAACCCGGCGAAGTACTGGTGGCGGAGGTGACCGACGTGGGTTATACGCCCGCCTTCGCCTACGCGGCCGCGGTGGTGACCAATCTTGGCGGTCCCATGTCACATGCGGCCATCGTGGCCAGAGAGTTCGGCATCAGCTGTGTGGTCGACGCCCGCAACGCCACCCGCCGACTACCCCCCGGCGCATGGGTCGAAGTTGACGGATCGACCGGCGAGATACGGCTCTTGGAATCGGCCGCAGAGCTGGTCACACGCAGCTAGTCCTGACAACAGCTAGTCCTGAGAACAGACATAGGAGGGCATTCATGCCACTCGAACGGCTGCACACCAGCGGACACTACGGATTCCAGGCCGTGGGGTCATTCATCGAGCCGAGCGCGAGCGCGCACTGGAACGACGTAGTCGGGCTGAAGATGGACATGCAGTATTTCTACGGTTCAGTGCGTTCCGAGGCCGGCGACTACTGGTGGCCGATCCGCGGGTGCTATGCCGATTCGGCCCGTTTCCTGCACCTGTGCGAATCCAAGATCGGCGGCGACTTCACCTACGCCACAGACGAAACCAGTTCGTATGGCGGTCCGGTGGAACATGTGCAACGCAACGGCCGATATGAAGTGGTGACACCGGACGGCGTGACGTTGATGTCGGTCAACGACACCTCGATGGAATGGAACGACGGGACCGAGCTCAGCATCACCGGTGAGTTGGTCGGGCCGGGACTGCAGTTCTTCAACCCCGACGAAGACGACCCGTTGGTGTACACCTCGCGGTTGTTCAAGGCTGCCGGGATGATCAAGGGCATTCCCGTCACCGGCCTGGTCTTCCATGACAGCATGCACGCCAAGCCGGGCCGGAAGTTCATCACCGGGCCAGTCATCACGAAACTAGAGGCTGCATGGGTTGCGTTTGCCACCGAGTTCGAAGACGGCACCATCCACTCAGGCCACTTGGTACACGGCACCGAGGGCTTCAACCTGATGATCGTGCACCGCAGCGACGAGCCGCCGCTGATAGCCCGCGACGTAGTAGTGGAAGCCGAGCTCGACGGTGACGCAGACTCGCACACTGCATTTCCCGTCAAGGTCAGTTACACCGGTGGCGGCGAGACTTGGGTGTGGGAAGCCGCCGATGGCGGTCGTTGCCCAGTGCGAACGGAGCTTCCGCAGGGACACCGGTGGCGGCAGGGCTGGGCGCACCACGCGGACGAGACACGGCGACCGAGGACCACCGAAGCGCTGATGGAGACCTACAACGGACGGTTGCTGGACACCGGTGCGCTGCGCGAGAAAGTGCCGCAGTGAATGCTCATGGTCTCAGCGGATGGAAGTGGCCGTCGCGGCGCCGGGGCAATTTCGACTTCCGAAGCCTAGTCAGCACTTGCGAATTCGCCGCCCGGGATGCTTGGTGTGAGCGGGAATTCTTCGGGCTACACCCGATGGCCACCTACTGGTGGAGCTGCCTCACCGACGCCGAGGGTAATTTTTTGGCCCCGATGCGCAAGGTGAACACCGAGCTGTCCGGAGGACTGCAGTTGTCCTCCAACGTGGACGAGGACAATCTCGAGATCGCGCCGGACGCTTTCGAAGCTTCGATGCGTGGCGCCGGAGTCCGCTGGACGCTGAGTCAGAACCAAACATCGTTCCGGGTGGCCGCGCCGGCAACTGCGTCGACACAGCCATTCGAGATCACGGTTAGCGACAGCGAATTCGCCTGGACTGAGGGTGATTTGCTGACCTTGCGCGGTCCACGGCTTGGCCTCGGGTACCAGTGGTATACCCCGAATAGCGACGAGCGGGGCGGGAACCTCTATGTATCGCAGCCTTTTCGGGTAGCCGGGGCAATTCGGGGTCGCAAGGTCCGCGGGATCGTCTCGATGGACAACTTCTACGGCCCTACCGGTCAGGTCTACAACAACGGCCCGATCTTCAACGTGCTGGAGCTGGCCTGGGTGACGTTCGCCAACATCTACGCCGATGGGACACACGAGTTCGGCGCCTTGTGTTTGGGCAAGGAGCATTGGGGTTTCGCCGTGGTTGCCGACCAGAATGGCCCGATAATCGAGACCACTGAGATCAACGCGGACGTACAGTTGGACGGCGACAGGTACGTCGACACCGCCCACTATGCGGCCGGTAACACCGAGTGGCGATTCACCGCGGCCAAGCGCGGCCAGATGCGTTCGCTGGCTGCCGCACGCGGCGACGCATACCATGGGCAGGCCGGTTCGGTACGACGCGTTGGCGACGAACGGGTGCCGGCGACGTCGGTAGCTTGGATAGAAACATTTCCACTCAATGGGTTGGACCGCAGCTATAGCGGCCAGCGGTGATATCACGAATTCTACTGAAGTACGCCATTTTTCCGCTCGGTTCAAATAGCTTATCGGCCTGCACCTTTTGCGTCTGGCTCTTGCAACTCGACAAAGTATCCGATACGGTTTCAAATGAATATAGCGATCGATATATTAAGGAGAATCGATGTCGATTTCTTGCTATGGCGACTTCGACTTCCAGACGGTCGTAGATGCGTATGACCCCAAACTTGCCGATCTTCAGCCGCATCACCATCGCCATGGGTTGAATCTGCAGGTGCAGTATTTTTACGGGGCCCTCCAGGATGCCGACGGAACGATGTGGGCAGTCGAGCGAAAGTTCATCGGCCCGATGACCGGCGGGCTGTGGTTGATGAATGACTCCAGCGGCGACCTCAATCTGCATCCCGGGGCGTTCACCTCCTCACGTGGCGAGTCCATCAGAATCAACGAGCCCTCCAAGCGGATCTGGCGAAATCACTTGATGCACAACATGTCCGAGAAGTTCGGCGTGGCCAGTGAACCGTTGGACCTGGCAATCGACGACGACGGCATCCACTGGTCCGAGGGCAGCCTGCTCGATATCGGCGGGGCGCTACAAGGACCAGGATTTCAGTTCTATGCCCCGGCACGCGAGGAACCACTCTTCTACACCACGCAGGTGTACTGGGTCACCGGAACAATTGGCGGCAAGCCCGCCGAAGGATTTATCGGACTCGACAACGGTTACTGGACCCACGGCCGCGAGTGGAAAGAATACCGCTACTTCAATGACCTGGAGATCTCCTGGGAGGTGTTCGGTAACAAGTTCACCGACGGTGCCATCGAATACGGCGTCATCGTCAAGGGGCGGCGGGGTTGGTCTGGCGCCGCTACATTCGAGTCGGGAAAGTTGATCGCGAAGACCGATCAGCTCGGTGCCACTTACGATCTCGACGACGAGGGCTTCGTCAACACCGCGAACTTCGACATTGATGGGCGCGGCTACACTTTCACCGGCAGCCAGACAGGCAAAATGCGCCACTTCGGCGAGGCGCGCTGGGGTAACTACACCTCGCAAGGTGGAGTTACCCGCCGCGACGACGATGAGCGTGAACTCGCTCTGGGCTACAGCTGGCTCGAGTTCTTCCCTGGCCGGATCACCGCGGATGGGCTCACCTCTGCGTGACTGCGAAGAGCGGCGGGACCAAGCGCGGTTCCGGCCGGCCACCTACCGGCACTACTTCGGTCCGCGATGCACTGTTACGTTCCGGTGCAACGCATTTCAGTCAATACGGCTATGCCGGCGCGAGCACTCGCTCCATCCTGGCCGACGCCGAGGCGACCGCTCCGGCGCTGTATCATCACTTCGGCAACAAGACCGGTCTTTACATCGCTGTCGCGGCTACGGGTCAGGAGCACGTGCTAGACACCCTCACGTCCGCGATAGCGGACAAGGTGACGATCGCCGACCGAGTGGCTGCGCTATTGGAAGCCGCGACACAGCTACGCCGTGAACACCCGAACATCGCCAAGTACCTCAATGTCATTCAACAGGACGTAGCACGTCATCCCGATCTGGACGAATTGCTCATCTATCAGACACGTTTCGATAGCCTCTGGCAGCACGTCACCGACGACGTGGCGCCAATACCGGGGCTGGCCCTAGGTCTGCGTGCCGTCGTGGAAGGCCTGCTGGCGGTGGGCGGAGCGCACGTTCAGCCCGACGAGATCACCTCTGCCGCCGAAGCCTTGCAACAGATCACCCACGGCGGGCTAGAGGCGCTGCAGGGGTCTGGTCCGTCTGCCATCGAGTAAACCAGTCGAAGCCGGATTATCCGGCCCGCAGCTGTTCGAGCATTGCCATCAAGCGGCGCCGATCCACCTTCAGTGCCGCACCGCGCGGCAGCTCGTCGACGACGTAGACCTCCGCAGGCACTTCGTAGGGCGTCAGCGAGGACCGGCAGTGCGTCCGCAGCTCCTGCGGAGTCACCGCCATCCCGCGACGCAGTTCGACGGCAGCAACCGGGATCTGACCCAGCCGTGAGTCGGCGACGCCGACGACAGCCGCGTCATGGACTGCAGCGTGCGCGCGCAAAGTGCGAACCACTGTGTCGGGAGCCACCTTGAATCCTCCGCGCAGGATGACGTCGTCCGCTCGGCCATCTATGAAGAGGTAACCATCATCGTCGAGGTGCGCGAGATCGCTGGAGGTCACCCAACGATCCTTCGAATCACCTGCCTGCAACGAGGCCACCTGCAATCGGCCTGTCTCGCCCGCTGCCAACACCGTCTCGTCATCGCCAATCACCCGCAGTCGCACGCCAGGAAACGGACGGCCAACGCTGCCCTTCTTTTGCGCCCAGTGCGCGCGAAAGTCTTTGAGGGTCCAACCGGCAACTGCCCCGGAGAACTCGGTGGCGCCGTACACGATCAACACCGCGATGCCGAATTTCTCGTAGAAGTCGTCGACCAACGCCGGCTCCACCGGACTGGTCCCGGCATTGACCGCGCGCACGCTGGCAAGCTCATCAGCGGTGATATCGGAGTCGAGGACTGTGCGCAGGGCCGCCGGTGGCAGCGATACCAGGACCGGCCGGTGCTCGGCGACGGCGGCTCGCCATGCCGCGAGGGTAAAGCGCTCGAGAAGGACGAACGGTCGCGCGGTCACCAGGAACTGCAGCAGACCCCACAAGCCACCGATATGCACGATCGGCAGCACCACCAGACCGGCCTTTCCGGTCAGCGGCATGCGCCGACTGCTGTCCGGACGTTCGTTATGACGCAGCGCAGCCGACAACGAGGACTCCAGTTGGACCCGGCTCAGCGGAATTCGCTTTGGCGTGCCCGTGGTGCCCGAAGTCAACATTTCCACCGCTACTCCCGAATCCTGCGGCGGCACAGTCTCGGTGGACTCGGAGCGTTTAACGACTGCGTCCTCGTCAAGATTCCAGGATGTGGCGCCCAGTTCGGCGACAGCGGAGGTGAATGCAGGCTGCGACCACAAGGCAACGGGCGCAAGTACGAATGGGGCACCTGCGGTTAGGAGGTCGGCGCTGAGGCGATCCACCGGCTGCAGCGGGCTGATCGTGACCAGGGTGCGTTGCCCGCGCAGAATCGCGATCAGTGCCGCAACGGACTCCATGCGATTACCGAGCACAACCGCGACTCGGCTCCCGGGACCACAACCCGCGGCGCTGAGTTCCCGATCGAGCCATTCTGCGAGCTCGCGAATCTGGCCCCAGGTAATCCATTTGCCATCGCGTTGCAGCATGTCCGCGGTGTCGTCAGCCCCCCATAATCGGCCCAACGCATCGTGGATGCTCGCCATGCCAACTTCCTGAAATGTGCGGACCGTGGGATAGGGCTTCTCAAACTAGTCCACATAGTTTACTAGGTCAACTTACTATGACTAGACTCGGATCCATCGACTTCCTACGATGGGCACCTTGCTTTACAAGAGGTTGACCTGTCCGAGCATGCGCGCACCATTCCTTGCCAATTTCACTTGCCAAATGAGGAGAAGCCCCCATGGCAGACATCGACAAGCCGCAGACCGAACAGTACGGCGTACTTACCGACGAAGCGATCGACCGATCGCGGTTACGACTCGGAGTACCTCAACCACAACTCAACCCGCCCCACAACTACGAAGTGACGGCTGACGGGGTACGCCATTTCGCCTACGGGTACGGCGATGACAATCCACTGTATTGCGATCCCGGGTATGCAGCCGGGACCCATTGGGGGTCGTTAATCGCACCGCCGAACTTTTTGTACACGATGGGTGAAGACGCCGCGCCGAAGCCGGATCTCGAGACCAAAGCCTTGCTCAAGGGCGACCCCTTTGCCGGGCTCGGCTCTTATCAAGCGGCGATGGAGTTCGAATGGTGGCGTCCGCTGCGACTCAACGATCGATGCAAGGTCCTGCAGGCCCAAGTTGGTGTCCAACCCAAGCCCAGCCGCTTCGGCGGCCGCACGGTGCACATCACCCACGACTACCTCTACACGGATGGACGTGGGCAGATGCATGCGGTCCGACGAGGTACCTGGATCAACGCCGAGCGCCACACTTCTCGCGACCGCGCGAAGGAAAAGCTGAAACAAAACCCCTATACCGACGAGCAGATCGCCGAGATCGATACTGCGTACGCTGCCGAGACTCGTCGGGGCGCCGAGCCGCGCTACTTCGAGGATGTACGAGTGGGCGACCACCTGCAACCGCGGGTGAAGGGACCACTGACCACTACGGATGTTGTTGTATGGCACCTAGGTTGGGGCATGCAACTTACTCCCCCGGGCGCCTTCGGGATTGCCGCACGCATTCGCCACAAGGCACCCGGACTCTATCCCCGCAACCATCTGAATATCCCCGACACGGTGCAGCGATTGCACTGGGAACCCGAACGTGCGCGCGAACTTGGGCTGCCGAACTCCTACGACTACGGCGGAATGCGCGAAACCTGGTTGACCCACCTCATCACCGATTGGATGGGAGATGACGGCTGGTTGTGGAAACTGCGTTGCGAGCATCGCAAATTCAACTACATCGGTGACGTCACCTGGGTGCGCGGCAAGGTCGTCGACAAACGACAAGCTAACGAACGCAACGAAGTTCACCTGAAGGTTTGGTGCGAAAACCAACGCGGTGAGACCAGCACTCCCGGCACTGCGGTTGTGCTGCTACCTACCCGCGACCACCCAGTGACCCTGCCTGTGCCACCCGCCGCAGATCTGGACGGCATGATTACACATGAGTTGTCCCGCTTTAGTATTGGTGGGTGAGGGACCGCTCGTCCATCAGTTTAAGGACCGCCTGGTCCCGCAGCGCCTCGGGCCGGCCGACCATCACCGCGTTGACCCGTGCCCTGCGCAGTAGCAAATGTGCCGGATGCTCCCAAGTAAAGCCGATTCCACCATGAATCTGGATCGATCGCTCGGCGGCGAACACCGCCGCGTCCAGCGCAGCGGCCGCCGCCATCATGCAGTCGGCCTCGCGAAGTTCGTCGGCTTCGGACGCGGCGAGCACCTGACTGCGCGCCGCCTCCAGCGTGACAAGCATGTCGGCGCAAGGATGAGCGACGGCCTGGAAACTGCCGATCGGCCGCCCGAACTGCTCACGTTCGCCGGCCCACTGCACCGCCATGGCCAGACACCGGGCACTCACGCCGACCGAATCGGCCGCCACCGCCAGCAGTGCCCGGCACCGGGCCTCGGTCAATGCGCGGCGCAGCTGCTCACCGTCGGCAACTACTTCCCCTGGCGCGCAGGTGAATGCCACCGATCCCACGACCGCGGTGAGGTCTTGTGGCTGTTCGGCCTCCGCGGTGATCCCCGCACTACCGGGCTGCACCTCAACCAGCACAACGCCATCGGTTGTGCTGGCCAATACCAGTAGCAGCTCGGCGTCCGGCGCGCCGGGCACCAGCGGAACGTGGCCGTTGAGAGACCTGCCATCCCACTCTGGTAGCGCTACGCCGGAGGTGACCCAGCCCGCATCGTCGAGGGGAATGACTATAGCCGCTCGGGTCCCGGCGGCAATGCGCGCGGCGATGGCGTTGGCCCCGGCAGCAACGGCGAAACCAAGCGCGACCACGGTCGGCACCAGCGGTGTGGGCGCGAGTGCCTTCGCTGCCTCCTCGATGGGAGAGTCTCCGCTGTCAGCGGAACTGGTAGCAGCCAAGCTGCGGAAACCCCTAGCCGCTCTTGGCTTCCACAATCTCGAGGACGCCAGCGCAGATGAGTTCGTCGATGTCGGCCTCCGAGAGGCTCAAGAGTTCTCCGCAGAGTTCGACGGTGTCGGATCCCAGGGCTGGTGCTGGCCTCAGTTCGGGAGCCGGAATGCGCTCGAACAACGCCGGACCCATGAGCGCCTCTAGTGGTTGCTCGTGGCCGGGTTGACGCAGCTCACCCAGTTGGTGGCGCGCCGCCAGATGTGGGTCAGTAAGCAGGTCTTTGACGTGGACGGCCGCGCCGGCCGCAACTTTCCCGGCCTGCAGGCGCTGCTGCGCTTCGCGAGGAGACAGTGGCGCGATCCACTCCTGCAGGACCGCGTCAAGGTCATCGCGGTGAGCGACCCGGCCGGCGGCCGTGGCGTATTCCGGTTTTTCGGCCAGGTCGGGCCGCGCGATTGTCTTGGCCAGATTGGCCCAGTCCTCGTCACCATCAACAGTCACCGCGCAGTAAGCGTCCTCGCCGGTACACGTGTAAATACCTGAAGGGGCATCAAATTCACCGCTGTTGCCCTTGGCGACCAAGGTTCCCGGCTGCAGCGATTCCCTGACGTACTCGGTGGCCAGCTGACTGAACACGGTCTCCATCTGCGCAAGGCCGATGCGTTGGCCCCGCCCGGTGCGCTCCCGTTCGATCAGCGCCGCAACCACGGCCGCCGCGCCCACTCTGGCCGCCGCGTGGTCTGGGTAAACGGTCTGATCGTCGCCGAACCCGTCGGGGGTGTCGGGATGACGCCACAGTGTTGTCAATCCGACCGTAGCCCGCACCAGCGGGCCATAACCCATTCGCTTGGACCACGGCCCGGTGTTACCCAACGCACTGCTCTCGACCAGGACCACGCGTGGATTGATCTCCCGGAGCCTCTCATAGCCCAGGCCAAGGGCTTCCAGCGTGCCGGGTTTGAAGTTCGTGAGAACAATGTCGGCTTCGATCACCAAGCGGGCGAACAGTTCCTGGCCGGCTGCGGTGCGCAGGTTCAGACCCAGGCTGCGCTTGTTGCGATTTCCTAGCGCGAAGGAATATCCGACCTTGCCGGGTCCGTCGGTCTGCCGCGCACCGTCGAGGAACTCGCGGTTTTCGACCTTGATCACCTCGGCGCCCTGATCGGCCAATGATCGTCCCGTCTCCGCGCCGACCACGATGACACCCAAGTCCAGCACCCTCAGTCCGGCCAGCGGCCGGGCGGGGCCGTCGCCGTCCGCGCGGTGCTCGGGGCGAGGCGGCTCACCGTGTAGTTCCGCAGTGTGTTCGCCTAATTCGGGGGCGCGGTGCCTGAATCCCGCGCGTTGGCCACCGAATTCCAGATAGCCGTTGGGGATAGCGGCGTGCAGGCGTGGAGCGATCTCCGCATGCGCGAACGAGTTTCGTTCGCGGACGTGGTCGCTGGCCAGGATTTCGTGGGCGGTATTGAGCGGACCGATCGCGATGCCCAGTTCTGAACTACGCGAGACGATTTCGGCGCGGGTCTTGTCGGCGAAGAAGTCGAGGATCACCGGCTGAATCTTGGACCAGTTCATGAAGCGACCGAAAATGTGCTCGAACATCGGATCGGACAGTTCCTCGGGCTCGCCGATCCAGCTGAACATCGCTCGCCATTGTTTGGCCGAAGCGATGAACATGCGTACGTGCCCGTCGGCGCACGGCACGATCGGGTACATCATCCGCACGTCGGGCCGGCCGAGTGGCGCGTTATACAACGGTTGTCCCATGGTCGCGGTGCCGGCCATCCCGAAGCCGGGGTCGAGATCCTGGACCACCAGGTCGAACAGCGAACAGTCGAGGTAATCGCCCAAACCTCCGCGTTGTGCCTTGAAGCAGGCCAACAACGCTGCGTAGGCGACGTCTACGGCAGCGGTCTGAGTGGCCAAATGTCCTGGCGGTAACAGGGGTTCGCGCCCCGGCGCACCCGAGCGGGTCAGCAGCGATGACAGTGCCGCAAATACCGCCTCGCTGGCCCGGTAGTCGCGGTAAGGACCGGTCTGTCCGAAATCGGTGATCGACGCCACGACAAGTCGGGGATTACGCGAGCGCATGATCTCCTGCCCGACCCCGAGTGCGGCGAGATGCCCAGCGGGGTGCGACTCCAGGAAGATGTCGGCAGAGTCGGTCAAGCACAGCAGCGTTTCCCGCCCCTCGGCGATGGTTACGTCGGCCACCACTCCGCGTTTGTTGGCGTGTGCTGTAGCAAAGCGCAGCCCGTGTCCGTCGTGCTGGGGTTGTTCACGGCGTGAAGCGGCACCTTCGGGGGGTTCCACCAGCACCACGTCTGCACCGAGATCAGCTAGGAACCGGCCCGCGAAACCCGCTGCACCATCGGTGAAGTCGATGACGCGCACACCGGTCAGCGGGAGTGAATTGTCAGGCATCGGCGCCGTCCCTTTCCATTTCGGTCTTGTGGTGCTATCGGGGCAATCCCATGCCCCGGGCAATGAGGCCACGTTGGATATCATTGGTCCCGCCGCCGACGACATACATGATCGACTGGCGCAACCCGTATTCGAATGCCCCGCCGCCGGGAATGTCATTGTCGCCGTCGCCGCTCAACGCGGCGCCCGGCCCGATGATCGATAGTGTCGCCTCGCCGAAATCTTCGGCGAGGTCACCGCCCATAACCCCCGCCATAGCGGCGTCGAACATGGCTCCGATATCGGTAGAGCTGGCTTGCACGGCCGCGTTGACGAGTGCCCGGGTGGCTTGCACACGTACCGCGAGGTCAGTGATTTTCGCACGCTTGGCCGAACCGCGAATACCCACCAGTCGGTGCGGGTGGGGACGGACGAACTCGAGAAGGTCGTCAAGTTGCCGGTGCAGCGAGGCCGCGACGTTTCCCATCGTGATGCGTTCACCGGCAAGGGCATCGACGATGACCGACCAGCCACCGTTGACCTCACCCACCCGCGCGGTGTCGGGAACACGCACATTGTCGTAGAAGACCGTGCAGGACACCTCACCGGATAGGGCGGTGTGCTGCTGGATCGTCACGCCGGGTGTGTCCATGCGGAATAGGAAGACGGTGATACCTGCGTGCCGGGGCTGGGCTTGGGGATCGCTGCGCGCGGCCAGCCACACCCAGTCGGAGATGTGCGCGCCGGTCGTCCACATCTTCTGGCCGTTGATCACCCATTCGTCGCCGTCGCGGTCCGCCCGGGTGCGCAGTGACGCCAGGTCGGAGCCAGCTTCTGGCTCCGAGTAGCCCAGGCAGAAATTCATCTCACCGGCGCGGATGATCGGCAGGAACTTCTGCTTTTGTTCTTCGGTGCCGTGTCGCAAGATCGACGAACCGAGCAGCATCACCGATCCCAACGCCTTGATCGCTCCTACCCGGTTGTAGGTGGTCTCTTCGTTGAGCACCACCTGCTCGGCCAAAGAAGCGTTTCGGCCGCCGTACTCGGCGGGCCAGCCGAAGCCCAACCAGCCTTCGGCCGCCAACGCATTCACAGCCGCAGTGTCGACATGCATCGGGGTAGGTGCGGTGCCGGCTGCACCGCGGTCGGCAATGAATCGTAGAAATTCCGCGCGGAAGCACTCACCCTTGTCTCCGAGATCTGCTGCAGGCAAACATGATTCGGTCTCCACCAGCACATCTCCGACAGAACCCCGGGCCAGTTCGAGCGTGCTAAGCAGGATGACGTCGCTGTGCACCCGCCGGAACAGCCACGGGGCAGGATGTTCGTTGAAATATCCGATCGCCGCCAGCGTATGGTGTGCGCCGAGTTGCACTTTCGGTGCAATGGCCGCGATGTGGGTGACCGCGATCTCGGCGGCCAACAATGCGCTGTCCCGCCCGTTCTGCAGCGCCGAAACAGCCTCCGCCAACAGTAGGTTGGCGGATCGGATCTCGATTTGGCACTGCGCGGTGCGCTGTTGCACCGCACCGAAGCTGCCGATCACCTTGCCGAACTGTTTACGCGTCTTGGCGTGCTCGATCGCCATCTCGTGGGCGAACTCCGCCGCCGCCAGCGCACTTGCTGCCTTGCCGAGCCGGACCAGCACCAACGCACGGTCGGCTGCATTGCGGTCGACGTCACACTCGGCAACCGTCTGGCCAAGCCGGACTCGATTCCAGGTCGGTACGGCAAGGCCGGGCAGCGGCACCTGCTCGGCAATTGCGCGCACACGCGCGAGGCCACCCTGTTTGGGGATGACCAGCACGTGGCTGGCCGCGCCACCCGCGTCGACCGGTTGGGTGGGATCAGCTGTGACCACCAGACGTACATCACCATCGGTGATGCCCGCCTCGTCGAACAGCTCGGCGGCGGCGTAGCCGTCCAGGATCGGTAGCGGGCATGCTGCCCGCCCAAGGCGTCGCGCCGCGGCGATGGCGAGATTTAGCGAACCCTCGCCACCGAGGTCGAACCAGCCCAGCCGAGCAGCAGCTGCCCACAATTCGCCAATGTCGGCGCGTTCGGACGCAGTGCTGTCGCCCCAGAGCTTTTCGATGACCCGGGTCACGGAGTCATCGAATGCTTCCAGTTCCGCGGCGGCCTGCGTTGTCATCTGTTCTTCCACTCCGGTGGACGCTTGAGCGCAAAAGCCGTCATGCCTTCGATCGCATCAGAGCTCACCATCAGTTCGTCTACGACATCGCTGGGCGCGCTAACCGCTTCCACCGTGTCGGCGATGGCCTGCGTCTGCTCCATCACCTTGAGGGACAGCCGCACCGATGTCGGGGAGCCCTGTAGGGTCTCGGCAGCCAGTTCGCGCGCGATCGAGAGCGCCTGTCCTTCGGGCGCAACACGATTGACGACACCGAGCTGTTGGGCTTCGTCGGCGCCGATGCGCCGGCCGGTCAGGATCATCTCGGTGGCGACCTTCTGCGGGATCATCCGCGGCAGTCGGACCAATCCCCCCGCGCCCGCGAACAGGCCCACTCTGACCTCACTCAGGGCGAATTTGGCCGACGCATCAGCCACCACCAGGTGACATGCGAGCGCGATCTCGAATCCGCCGCCCATGGCGAAGCCATTGACCGCCGCAATCACCGGCTTGTGCATGTCTCGGCGACTCGTCAGACCGGCAAACCCATTGAGTGGCACATACATCGGCTTGCCGCTGGCGCTGTAGATGAGGTCGTTGCCCGCACAGAACGCCTTCGTGCCCTCGCCGGTGATGATCGCGACCCACAGGTCGCGATCGTGGTAGAAGGCATTGAAGACGCCGTCGAGTTCTTCGTGTGCCGGTGGGTGCAAACAATTGCGGACGTCGGGCCGGTTGATGGTCACCTCGAGCAGGTGTCCGTCGCGGCGGACCTTGATGAACTCGTAGTCGTTCCGGAGCGCTGGCGCGGACTTGGGCAGTAAGGCCGCTGCCGCCGCCGCGGAACGGGTGACCCGATTCCCCCAACCGAACGCAGTGACGTAGATACGTTCTCCGACAGGCTGTTCGGCACTCTCCAACACGGTCATCAACTCATCGTCGCCGGACGCGACTTGGGCCAAGAACCGCCCACCACCGTCGTCTAGACGGCCGATCACGATGCCGGACTTCTGTCCGGCACGGCCGTAGCTCACGGTGTAGGTTTCCAGGGTGGCCCAGCCATTAGGGTGCGCGATGTGCGGGGGGCAATCGAGGGCGTCGATATCGCGCTGCAATTGCTCGCTGTTGTCGGCCTTCAGCTCGGTAGACATAGTGCCGTAGACGCCCACCGACGTTTTGGACACGACGCCGCCGTTGGCAGACACCAGGGCATAACTGCCCGGCTCGGCGCGAACTCGTTGGACTGCCTCGGCAATGGCATGCATCGAATAGTTGTTTCCGGCACCGCCGAAGTAGGGCAGACCTCCGGTTAGGGTCAGACCTCGCGGATCATTGGGCGAAAGACCCAAGCTCTCAGTGATATTCGAAACTGCAATCGGAAAGCAGGAGTAGAAGTCGAAGAAGTCGATGTCGTCGAGGCCCAAACCGGCAACTTCCAGAGCGTGCCTGACCGCTGTCACCGCGGCCGGCCCCTCACCCAGGTTCTGGCGCTCGAGGACGCTTCGGTCTCTCAGATCGGCCTGGCCATGCAGGAAGACGAATTTGGACTCGTCGACGCCCAGCCGACGGGCGCTCTGGACGGAGGTGAGTAACACAACGGCACCCTGATTCACCTGATCGCGAGCAACGAGGAAGCGCGGGTATGGATCCGAGATCATCCGGTTGCGCTCGGTAACGGTGGCCAGCTCCTCGGCGCTGTGTTCCTCTGGTGCGGCTGAAAGTGAATTTTTTGCTGCAACTTTGGTAAACGGCGCGAACAGCTCCCCCATGGCAGCGGCGTACTCCTGGCGACTGTCTCCCCGTGCCGCCCGGCGCGCGTTCTCCAGCAGCCCGTACTGGGCGGGTGCAGTCGTCAGTCCGTGTGCCGCCTGCTCCATGCTGAACAGGCCGATTAGACCAAAGCCGCGGTCCTCATAACTACGGTCCGGATCGGCTGGGTCGTCGGAGAAATCCGGTTTGTTCTCCAATTTCGCGAGGTGGCGGATGGTGGATATCGCTTCGGCACCACCTAACAGCACGACATCGGCGTTCCCGGAGGCGATCTCGCGGGCGAACTCAGAGACCAGATGCTGGGGTGACTGTCCGCCGGCGACCTCGAGTACCGCGCGCTTGGGAGCCGCTCCTAACCGATTCGCTACCGAAACCGGGTATTTCGTCGACTTACCGAGTGGTGCCGGCGCACCGGGGGTGGAGTCCTCGAACTGGCGGGTGCAAGCAACCGTGTCGATGGCCGCGATCACTGTTTGCGGGTCGGCCCCGGTGTCGGTGACTGCCCTCTGTGCGGCGACGACAGCCAGGTCGATGGGCGAAAAGCCTTGATAGTCGGGCGCGTCGACGAGCTCGGCTACCTGCCCCACCCCGATCAGGACCGGGGTACGCGGATCGATCGCCTCCGTCATGTCAGTCCGCCACCGAGCCGCCGACACGCTCGACCGCATCCAGGTAATCCTCGATCATCTCGCGCACCACCTCGCGGGCGGGCTTGACCTTGTTCATCAGTCCGACACCTTGACCCACCCAATAGGTGGCCAGTTCCTGCGCACCCTTGTTTCCATTCTCGGCAAGGGTATCCAGCCTGCGCAGCACGTTTTCGGCGACGATTGATTGCAGCGGCAAAGGCAGCGCACCAGGGCCTTTCGCTTCGGGCATCCAGGCGTCCGTCCACGCCGACCTCAACTGACGGGAGAATTTGCCGGTACGACCCTTCGATCGCACGGTGTCCCGCGACGAGGCGGTGAGCATCTTCTGCACCGTGTAGGGCGCTGTTTCGGCTTCCTCGGTGGTCAACCACACCGATCCAGTCCAGGCGCCCGCGGCACCCAGCGCGATTGACGCAGCGATCTGGCGTCCCGTGACAATCCCGCCCGCGGCCAACACTGGCACCGACCGGACCGGCCGAATTGCCTCGATGACCTCCGGTACGAGAACCATGGTGGTCACCTCGCCGCAATGCCCGCCAGCCTCGGTCCCCTGCACGACCAGCACGTCGACGCCGGCCTGCACCTGTTTGATCGCATGTTCCTTAGCGCCGACCAAAGCAGCGACCGGAACACCCTCGGCCTTGGCGCGGTCAATCATGAACTGCGGCGGCACCCCCAGTGCGTTGGCGATCAGTTTGATGGGATGACGGAAGGACACATCGAGCAACTCCTGCCCGATCGTGTCGGAAAGTGTCGCGAACATCCGGAAGGGCTCCTCGCCGATCTCCTCAAAGTGAACCCCATGCTCGGAAAGAATCTTGGCGACGTAGTCCCGGTACTGGGCGGGCACCATCGCGACGAGCTGTTCGGGCTTGAGATCCAGTCCTTTACCCTCGAACTTCTCGGGGCAGACGATGTCCACTCCATAGGGCTTGCCGTCGACCCTCTCGTCGATCCAGGACAGTTCGCGCTCAAGATCTTCGGGACTGTGCGACGACGCGCCGAGCACACCGAACCCGCCGGCATTGGTCACCGACGCAACTACGTCCCGGCAGTGGCTGAACGCCAGCAATGGAAACTCGATTCCGAGCATCTCGCAGATTGGCGTTTTCACTCGCAACTCGATTCGTTAGAATTTACCGACGATTTTCGTCCGTTATTATTCAACTATAGGGTTGGTGCGCGGCTCGCAGCAAGGCCGGGACGCTTTATCGCTTAATCAGTCATCGCTGATCGACAAGGCGCCCATTGGGCAGGACTGGACGCCCAGCCGCACTTGGTTCTCCTGGGCGGCAAGCACCTCCTTGTCCAGCCCGATCGAGCTGTAGCCGTCCTCGTCCAGGGTGAAGAACTCTGGGTCGGACGCTTCGCACATTCCATGCGCCTCGCAACGCGAAGAATCAACACTGACTTTCACCGCACGCCTTTCTCGTTCGTCTGCGTTCTCGCATCATCGGGTGAGCAACAGCGCACCACCTAGATATCCGCCACCAGCGGCGACCGCGGCCACTTCGGGGTCGCCGGGTACCTGACGGTCGGCTCCCCTACCGCGCAGCTGTACGCAGGCCTCATACAAATGCCCGAAACCGTGTAACCGTCCCGCCGAGAGCTGCCCTCCCCCGGTGTTCAGCGGCAGGTCACCGCTACGGCTAATGTGGTCGCCACCTGAGACGAACGAACCCGCTTCCCCTTTGCCGCACAGTCCAAGCGCCTCGAGCCAGATCAGGGTCAGGATCGAGAAGCCGTCGTAGAGTTGCGCGATGTCGACGTCGCCTGATGTCAGACTGGTATTACGCCATAAGGCCGCTGCGGCGTCGTGGGCGGCCATCGAGGCCAGGTCCTCATACTGGTCCCAATACGGCCGGCCGTGCAGAGCAGCACCCACAGCCTCAATCTGAATGACTTGGCCCGCAAGGTCAGCGGCGGTGTCGGCGCGCGAGACGATCACCGCAGTCGAACCGTCTATCGGGATGTCGCAGTCGAACAGACATAGCGGATCGGAGATCATGCGGGCGTTCAGATAGTCATCGACACTCATCGGATCCCGCAGCACCGCTTTGGGATTGAGCTTCGCGTTGGCCCGCAGTGTGATGGCCAATCCGGCGACCTGCTCGCGCGTCGTACCGAATTGGTGAAAGTAACGCGTGGCCAGCAGACCCGCCCAGTTGGCAGCCGAGACGGCACCGAAGGGAACCATCCACTGGTGGGATCCTTCGACGCGCCCGCCACCGGATCCGATCACCGAGGCACGTCGATCCGTGGTCTGCGCTGTGCTCTCCCACACGGTGCGGAAGCACAGCACGTGGGTGGCCAGACCCGCGCGAACCGCTGCGACCGCGTTGATGACCGCGCCGAGTTGGCCGGCGGTTTCGCTACCGCCCGAAAACCATTCCAGGTTCAGGCCGAGCGCGTCTTTGGTGTCCCACACGCCTGCGCCGGTGAAGCCGGGTGCCGGTCCTGATCCTCCGGGCCATGTCGAGAGTCCGTCGATGTCGCGGCGGTCGAGCCCGGCGTCTGCCAATGCTTCGAGTGCCGCCTGGACGGTCAGGGACAGTCCCGACCGGCCCAGCCTCCTTCCGATCTCAGACTGCCCGATCCCACTGATCACCGCCCCGGTGCTCATTGGTCGTCTCCGATAGGCCTGAACAGCGGGAGCCACACATCGCCCGCCGCCTCGAAGCACACCTCCACCCGCACGCCGATCGAAACGCGTTCAGGCTCAACGTCGATCAAGCGTGAAGTTAGGCGGAGGTCTGGATCGTCGTCGAGTCCGATGACCGCGATGACATACGGCAGCGGCAGGCTCGGGAGCCATTGTTGCCGGTTAATGGTGTGGGTCAAGACCGTGCCCCGACCACACGCCTGCTCGGGGGTCACATCGGTGCTCAGGCAAAACCTGCACACTGGCACCGGCGGATGCAACCAGCGACGACACGAACCGCAGCGGCAGATGAACAGTTTCCCTTGAGAACCACCCGTCCAGAACGGCGTGTTGCCCGGGTCCAGTGCCGGCAGCGGCGCTGTGGCGTCCGGCATTACCAGTCTCCTTCTACAGCTGGGATTTTCCCCTTTATGGGAATTCCTGACCGACGGGGCGCAGCACCACTGTGTTCAGCGCGAGATTGGCTGGCCTACTCAACACGAAGGCCACGACCTCAGCGACCTCGTCGGTTGCTAACAGCGTGAATGCCGTTCCCATGGTTCCGTGCCGACCTCCGGCTTCCAGCCGGGCGTGCTGCCCGATCTCAGTGTCGACGCGGCCCGGTTGCAGCAGGCAAACGCGGATGCCGGCGGGTCCGAGCTCCAGGCGAAGTGATTCGGCCGCAGCCGTAACCGCTGTCTTGGATGCGGCATAGATCCCCGTCGCCCCCGTTGGACGATGGGCGGCAGTCGAACCGATGAGCACAACATCGGCGGGCGCAATCATATGGTCAAGGCCGTATCTAACGGTGCTCAGGCAAGCGATCACGTTCAGGTCGAAAAACTCTCGCCAGATTCTCGGCTCACCGGTGCCAATATGGCCCATATGAGCCGCACCTGCGTTGGCGACGATCGCGTCGATCCCGCCCATGGCACGCGCTGCCTCAGCAATTGAATCCGACAGCCGCGCAGGGTCGGTTACGTCGCAGGGTATTGCGATGGCGTCCGTCCCGAGTTCGGCGGTCAATCGGCGCAGTCGGTCGATGCGGCGTGCCAGCAGCGTGACCTGACCACCCGCCGTGATCACTCGCCGTGCAACTGCCGCACCGATTCCACCGGATGCACCGGTGACCAGCACACGACGGCCGCTGAGCGGCGGGTGCGTCATGAGTCAACTGCGTCCGTCGTTGAACGCGTCGATCCAACCGAACGATGCAACAACAGAACGTGTTTCACCAGTACGTGTGCACCACCCATCGGCGGGACGATAGTGCGGATCCGCCGCATAGCCGGGCATCACGCCGTCGGGATGTGCCCGCCACCGCCAGTCCTCCCCGTCGATGACATAGTCGACACTGGTCGGGAACTCGTCGGCGCCGAAACTGGGTTTGCCGGAGATGTCGCGGGTCAGTTTGAACGGGCCGCCGTTATTGGCCATCACGGCAAAGCCCCAGTCATCGCCGCCGTGGCACAGTTGACCGACTTCGATTGTGCCGTCTTCGTATTCGACGCCCATAGTGAACCAAGCCACCTCGAGGCGCTGGAAGTACGGTGTCTGCCGCCACACGGTTCCCGAAACCAGGTGTTGCTGATCGACGGCGAAGAAGCCTTCGACCTGCTCGCCGAGCAGAGTGCCGCTGGCACGCAGGATATGTGACACATAAAGGTCGCCGCCCTCGCGGCACGGGTCGTACCACTGCAGTCCGCAGTCACCAACGACCTTGCCCTCGAGGTGCATGAGGGCCCCTTCGTCCCACACGGTGACATTGCGCGTCATCTCAAGGCTGAACGGCTCGCCAACGCTGCCCTTCACAGACGACGGCCGGATACGAAATCCGTTGTCGTCGGCCTGATACCGCAAAGTGCCGCCGCGCATGGAGTCAGTTGCACGCGGATGTGACGCCAAAGTTTCTCCGTCTGAGGCATTGCAGACCAAGCCGGCGCTGAGTTCGCCACTGATCTTGCGCAGCACCGTATATCGGCGACCTGCCCGGTCGGCGAAGCCGCCGTAGAGGTACGTGCCGTCCTGCACGAGATTGTGGTAGCGGAAGGTGGGCAGCATATCCACGAAGTCGATCGCGACAGCGGAAAGAACCGCCTGATGGTTGAAATCGCCGCGGCGTTGTTTTATCAGTGAAATCGACAATGTCGTTACCTCATTCGATCCAGGTGTCAGCCGCCCGCTTGCCGGGCGTGTAGGTGCGGTGAAATAGTCCAGTTGTCGTCCTGATGGGCGCCGCCGACATTGCGACACCCGGCGACAGCCAACTCGAATGGCGTCCGGATGCCCGGTTCAGCCGCAATCAGCGCGGGCAGCAGGTTCACGTTGTACATCGCGGTGCCGAACAGCGCTGGACGATCCTGTTTGCCTGCCGGGTCACGCAGGCTAAGGTGCAGGTCATAGTCCGGGATGCCCCGGATTTCGACACCATAGCCTTGTTCGTGACGCCACTGCTCACCGATGTCGCGTCGCAACCGGTTGACGTGTTCTATTCGTAAGCGTTCTGTTCCACCTACAGTGCCGGTAACGCCGAATCGGATTGCCGCGATTGCCCCGGCTTCGACCCGCTTGGCGGGCACGTCGAATGTCTCTGTGCAGCGTAGTGTTTCGCGGAATTCCTCGACGTGGAGGTCAGGACAGCCGAACACGTCGGCCAGTCCCCGTAGGGACGACCCCCAAGTCCGCTCCAGCACGCCGGCCCGGTGAAAGCGACTCGATGATGTGTCCATGACACCCAGACCCAGATCGTTGAGGCGCCATAACGGCAATGGGTCGTAGTCCCGCACTTCGTAGAGAGTCAGGTGGTCGATCCGTTCGGTCACCGCCGAGAGCACTAACGGGAGAAGTTGGGTAGTAAAGCCCGGGTCGATGCCCCCGTAGACGATCGATGCACCGCCGGTCAGGGCCGCCTCCTCAATGGGCCCAAGGATTTCGGGCGGGCATGACGGCGGATGCAAGAGCTCCGGAATTCCCAGGTATGCGACGTCGACTCCGGCCCTTAGGTACGGCAGCACCGGCTCGTAGCTGCGGCTCTTTCCGCAGTACAACAGCGCGTCGGGCCGCTGCGCCAGTACGTCGTCCGGTGAGGTGGTCACGATCGTCCCGCACAGCTCCCAGCCGATCAGTTCCGCCGCGTCCTTGCCCGCTTTGTCCGGCGTGAAAGTCTGGACACCGCACAGCGTCATGTCGGACCGGCTCAGGATTCCGCGGATCGCATAGTGTCCGACGTCGCCCACGCCACACAGGGCGATTCGCAAATCGCTCATCCCACGCCCACATTCGTGCGCCGCATACTGCGCTCGATCGCTGCGCGCCCGGTGATCAGCGGTAGCTCCAGCGGACTGTGCATACCAGGTGTGGCGGCAACGAGGATTGGGATCGCATTCACGGCGCGCATGACCGTGGCCAGCACACCTTGCTGTGTCGCATCCAGACCGGCGCCCCCGAGCGCGACATCCACGTCGATGTCCGGGCTGCCTGCGATTCGGATCCGGGTGGTGCGTCGGCCGGGGTCGGCCGGCTGCGGCCAATGCGGCGCGATGTCGTCGATCAACCGGTACACGTGCTCGATCACGAACATCGGCGCACCATCGACCTCGCCGATCACCTCGAAATGCAGCGCGGCAACTTGGTTCGCCCTATAGGTGCCAGCCGGTACGGTGAAGTCCCTTCCCGCGGGCTCGATTTCACGTACTTCATAGACACGGTCGAGGGTCGCGCCCAGACCCTCGGCAAGCATCGTCATCGGCCCCATCCAGTTCTGGGCTATCGAACCCGCAACGTAGTGCTGGGCGTCGGTGGCGACGTCGTTCCCTAAGCCTGATCGCCACCGTCGGCCCCGGTAGGTTCCGACGTTCATCGCTTCCTGTACCCGGATAGCGGTGATCTCGCGCGACAGGCTGGTCAGGTGCAGCACCAAGGCATCCGCCATGAAGCCCGGTTCCACCCCCGTACACAGGAATGAGGTCCCTCCGGCGGCGCAGGCATCCTCGATGCGTCGTTGAGTGTCGGGCCCGGCACCGGCTGGGTGGACCAGCATCGGGTAGCTGGTGGTCACGACGTTGATACCCGCCGACAGCAGCCGACAGAACTCGGCTACAACGTCTTGGTGGCGGCCGCGATCGGTAGCCATGTAGCACACGCAGTCCGGTGCTGCGGCGACGACCGACTCGATGTCATTCCAGACGGGTGCAGGTGTGGCGCAACCTGCCAGGGCGCCCGCGGCATAGGCCGGATTGCGCGCCCACACTCCGGCGAGTTCGAGTGCTGGTGAATTCAGGATGGCCTGCAGCGCAACAGAACCGGTGTTGCCCGTACCCCACTGCACCACTCGGATCGGTTCTGTCATCTCACGAGAGTCCTACGCTGGCATCGTCGCGCTCGCTGTTGGCGACCATCGCTTCTTTGTAGGTGACGGTAAGCGTCGCGATCGCGCGATGTCAATAGAAAATACTAATTCTATATATTCTTTAGCATTCCATTGCTACCGACGGGACGTGAAGACCGATGGCTGCCAAGCGACTTGGCCGGTGGGTGCCCGTTGACGCACGATGACACCGATAGGACGGGCGCACGCCGGTGCGATCTACCAGAGCGCACCGGCGCTTGGTCAACCGGAGCTACTGTGTTACCGCGGGCTAGTAGAGCAGGTCGATGACCCGATCTTGGTTCTGCGTCTTCGCCACGTAGCGGCGGACACTCTTCATGTGGTCACGCCATGCACGCTCAGCCGCTTCTCCGTCGCCGGCGCGGATCAGTTCGGCGATCTTCTCGTACCCACGGAGCGCACGACGGTTGGCACGCCGAATCTCTTCGGTGTCGGGACCGATTTCGGCCAGTGACTTGGCAAGCTCACGCTCGACGATCTCCGAGAGCATGCCGATGACGGCGGTCAACGTGTGATTGCCCGACAGCTCTACGAGTTTGACGTGGTAGCGAACCCCGGCTTTGCTGAACGCGGGGGGATCATCGATCGCCGCCCGCACCGCCCCCAGCTCGACGTCGAGTTGCGCCAGAATGTCTTTTGTTGCGGACTCCGCCAAGCGGCGGACGGCAGCTGGCTCGATAGTGAGCCTGGCATCCCACACGTCACCGACGGTGGTGCCCGACAGCGTCAGCACCATCCCGAACAGATCGGCAACCGCGTCGGGACCCGGCACCGTCACCCTCGCGCCGCCGGGCGGGCCCCGCCGGATGGTGACCAGGGAATCACCTTCGAGCAATCGGAATGCTTCTCGCAGCGTTGGCCGTGAAACTCCGAACCGCGCTATCAATTCGGCCTCGGTCGGTAGCCAATCGCCGTCGACCAACTCACCGCGGGCGATCATCCGCCTTATCTGTGCGGCAACCTGATCCGACATTTTCATCGGACGAACACGCTCGTGCGAGGCGGCCAGAACGAACGGTTCCCGTCCAGCCATACGCTCCCCCCTCGCATCCAAGCTCGACCGATAATGAATAGAGATGATTCAGAGAATTAGGATATCAGGGCTTTGCCGGATTGGTCGGCGGCGCACCTGGCTGGTAAGCCAATCCGGTGCATTAGTCGGGTGTCTGCGTGAAGACTGCGAGCGGTCGCACCGCCTTCAGCATCACCAGCGGGATGTGTCGGCTCGTCGACCGCTGATAGGACACGTACGGCGGATACAGGTGGCACATGTACTCCCACACATCGTGGCGCTCAGTGGCTTCCGGTTCGCGCCAGGTGGCCTCGAACGCCTGAGTCGCGATCTGTACGTCGATGGTCTTGCTGGCGACGATGTTCAGATACCACTCCGGGTGCGTGTCGGCGCCGCCCTTGGACGCTACGATCACGATCTCGCCGCCGACATTGCCGTAGATGAGCGGCTTGATGTAGGTACTGCCGGACTTTCGCCCTCGGTACCGGATCAGACAGTGCGTGGTCATCTCGCGACCGCCGATCGCGCTGAGGTCGACGATGTGTCCCTTCGCACCGCCGGAATCGAGGTACATCGCCAGATGCTCTTTCATCCAGTCGCTGCGTTCTGCGCGAATCGTCGCGGCATCAACGTCACCCATGAACCATTCCCTTCGGCTATCGATGGCTCCAGCGACCCTACTGGCCGCCCGATGGCGACGAAATGCCCACCACAGCGACTACGTAAACTCGCCGAGCTCACTCGTCTTATACATCACCCGTACACGCCCGCGTAGATCGCTTCGATTTGCTGCGCGGTCGGGACAACGGGGTTGTTGGCCGGCGACCCGGAAGCCATCGCCTGCTGAGCCATTAATGGCGTCAGCGACTCCCAGTCGTGCGGGTCGATGCCGTAGGACCGAGGGGTGGGAACTTCGAGTTCGGCACACAACTCAATCAGCGCTTCCACCAGTACCTCGGCGGCCACCGAGTCGCTTGTATCGGCACCGGCCACTCCGAAAGCGCGTCCGCACTCGGCATACCGTTTCGGCGCTCCGGACACCGAAAACTGCGTGACGGCCGGGAACAGCATGGCGTTCGACAACCCGTGTGCTACCTGGAAATGTGCGCCAATTGGACGGCTCATCCCGTGCACCAGCGCGACGCTGGAGTTCGAGAAGGCCATCCCGGCCTGCGTCGAGGCAAGCATCATCGCCTCCCGCGCCGCGGCATCCGAGCCGTCGCGGTAAGCCCGCTTGAGGTTGCCGGCGATAAGCCGGATTGCGGAGAGAGCGAGGCTGTCGCTGACCGGGTTCGCTTTGCGACTCACGTACGCCTCCACCGCGTGGGTCAGGGCGTCAACCCCGGTGTCGGCGGTCAACCGCGGCGGCATCGATATGGTTAGTTCGAAGTCGACGATCGCGGCCACCGGCAGGAACGACAGACCGGTGCAGAGCATCTTCTCGCTGGTGTCGCTGTCGCTGATCACCGTGAATTGCGTTGCCTCCGAGCCACTTCCCGCCGTAGTAGGCACTGCAATCACCGGCAGCGCCGGCCCCGAGTAGCTGTTGGGCGCCTTGAACTTGCGCATCGGCCCGCCCTGATGGGCAAGCACCGCAAGCGCTTTCGCCGAGTCCATGGGGCTGCCGCCACCCAAGCCGATCAGGCAATCGGCCTGGTGTGCGTGTACTGCCGCGACCCCGTCCGCAAGCGAGGCGGTGGTGGGATCGGCTACGGTGCGGTCGAACACGGCGGGGGTCAAGTCCGATTCGCCGAGCAACGTGACGACTCGTGCTGCCAAGCCGGTGCTGACCAGGAACGCATCTGTCACCAGCATCGGGCGGCGCAACCGCAGGCCGCGCAATACCTCGCCTAGTTCCTTGATCGCGCCCGGTCCGATGCGAACCTGACGGGGAAACGAAATCAGTACCGACAACCGTCCTCAAAACCTTTCGCTCGGCGGCACCGGCTCCCCGGGGTCTCCGCCTGCCAGTCGGCGCCGCTTTCCCTATCGGAACGCCCTTCGCGGCTAGCAGTAACAGAATAGGGCGGCTCGCCTGGCGACAACCGGCGGTGTGGCCGACAGCCTGATCTGAGTGTCTACCTGGGCTCTTTTGGGCGCGCTCGAGTTGGCCCACGGCCGCGCCGTGAGCCTGTTCCAATTGCGTTGCATTGCAACTGCTTCATCAACCCAGCCAGCACGATGAGCTGCGCAGCGCTATCGTCGTAATGGAAATCACGCAGTGTCGCACGTCGAGGAGGCGGTCATCATCGCACTCAAGGTAAGGCTGGCAGGACTGCTGGGTGCGCTGGCGCTGCTGTTCGCACCAGTGGCCCACGCCGATCCCCCCGGTCCTGGCGTTCCCTGCCAGGGAGGTGCATGTCAGCAACCGCGCCCGACATGGGATCCCAATCATGAACGCGGGGTGTTGGGCTGTATTCGAGGTGCCTGCATTCCGAAACCGAATTCGTTCCCCATCCCCTAAGACCCTTACGCGCGACTCGGCTCCGTCTCGGGTCCGAAGGTGCCCTCCGCGGGCATCATGGCCGCCGCGATGGTGTCACGCACGGACAACGTCGTGGCTGCTGACCGCGCAGCCGGTCGGGCGAAATAGGTCGCGTAGAAGGCGGCGATGAAGGCGGCCATCGTGCCGACTATCAGCGGGCCGGTGAGCAGGGCGTTGCGTGCCATGGCCTCCGCAAAATAGCGACAGCTCAGCAACAGCACCGCCAAGAGCACCCCGCCGGCAAGGATCACTGCCGTCCGCGACCAGATCCGGCCGCGCAACGGTTCGCGCAGCACCGCCTCCGCCGTCAAGCACAACAGCGCCCCCGCCACCAGATCGACGCCGTAGTGGTAGCCGAAACCGAGGGTTGCCGCGATAGTGCAGACCAGCCAGACCGTGCCGCCCGCCCGTAGCCACCGTGGCCCGCCGCGAGAATGGAGGAAGACCGCCAGCGCCCACGCCGTGTGCATCGACGGCATGCAGTTACGCGGAGTTTGGCCGTCGAAGCCAACGGGTCTGGGCGACAGGTCAATCGGCGGCAGCGCGTGTGGCCAGTAATTGCCTACCTGAAAGCCTCCGCCAGCACCGCCAAACGCGAACTCTGGGCCGACCAATGGGAACAGCACGTAAATCACCGGTCCGAGCAGCCCGAGCAGCAGAAAGGTTGGCACGAGGAAGTGGCGCGGCCAGCCGGCCGCGGACACGTTGCGCAGCTGATAGATGGCGACCACCAGCGCCGCGAGCGGCAATTCGATGTACACCCAGTGCAGCCCACCGCCCAGCACCGGGCCGCCGGCGCTGATAAGGCGGCCAAATAGCCAAGATGGTTGCGCCAGTGCGTGATCGGCGAGCAATGCGTATTCGTCGAAGACCTTCGGGCGGGTAAGCGCGGTGATCCGCAACCAGGCGTCGCCGACTTTAGTCGCAATAACGAGCAGCAGGCCGAACGCGACGCCCCGATAGGCGGTAGTGGATCCACCCTTGAGCCACCGCCGTGCTCCGACGAAAGCCAGCACGGTGAGCACGATCAGCGGTCCATTACCTACAGTCAACAGTTCGCCCCGAGCGATTCTGGTCGCGGCGAAGAGGAGGTCCAGGCAGGCTGCCGCTGACAGGGCGACGATCCGCGGCCTGGTGGATAGTCCGGCCATCGCCAGACCCAAGCCGACCCACGGCACCGTGGCCGACTTTGGGGTGGCGACGTAGTCGCTAACCAAGCTGTGCAACGGTCCCTGAAACGCGAGCCTGTTCGCGGCAAGCTGTAACACGACGAGTACTACGACAATGGCCGCGACGGCGATCGCCGGCCAGGTGCGGCTCAGTGGCATCCGCGCCGGCACTCGTCGTAGTTCGTCGGTGAACACCCGCAAAATTTTAGGTGTCGAACGTACGTCTGAGGCAAGAAATCCTCAGGATCGCCGTGCCGGTGTGTCGGCGGCGGCCCACTATGGCTCGTCGACCAGCTTCTTTAGGAAGGCGGGCAACCGGCCGGCACCGAAGTCGTAAAACCGCGCCCAGATCGGTTCGATGCAGATCCGTGTCATCTGCGGGTACGTCGCCTTGACGTTGCGTTCGAACTCGGCGAGTTCCGGTTCCTCCATCGAGGCTCTCGCCGCCGTCAGGTATTCCTCGGTGACGCCGTCAACGGTGTCGAGTGACGCGATACCACGCATCAAGAGTGCCTTCGCCTCCTCCGGTGTGGAGCCGCCGTCGATGGTCAGGGCAACCTGAGGGCGGGACGCAAGCGCGCGGGCCTTCGGGGAGGTCGGTGCGGTGGAGACGACGACTCGGTCGCCGGTCCAGTGAAACCCCACGGGCACGACTCGGGGGAAGCCGTCGGCTCCGTTGTAGGCGAGCCGGGCCATGGACCCGGAGAGCAGGTCCTGGGCGCCGGGTTGGCCGAGCTCGGCGGCAAGCTCGTGTGCGTTCATCACGCTTGTAGTCTTACCCAATCGAGCCCCGAGGAAAGCTGCGCTGCCGGAGGCCATCGCTGAGTGCGCCGTAGTGTCAGCCGTCGAAGCCAAAATCCCGATTACCAATGCAGCAGAGGCGCACAGGCTGCTGGACTCCCTCCCAGAGGGAAGGAAAGGGACTGCTGACCGTGCGAGAAGCCTGACGTCGTCACCATTGCGGCGGTAGGGCACCCTGGGTGTCGAAGAGGTTCATCTTGTACGTCGAGACCGGTGGCGCCCAGCCCAACAGCTTGAGCCCATAACGGTATTTGGCCGGCCAGCGCCGCCCGACATGCGGCGGCGGAGAGGCGAACGTCCGCGACTCACGCAGCCGCAGCCCCAGTGTCTGCAACTGAGCCGGGTCCGCACAGGTCCACTGCATCCGCGCGGTGACGGCTTTGAACACGGGATTGCGGTCCTGGTTGTTCATCATGACCGGACCGGCGGTGTCGAAGGCGATGCGACAACCACGGAAAGCGTCGGCCAGCCGGGCCAGGACGGCTCTGACTTCAGACTCGGGAAAGTACAGCAGGACCGCTTCACTCAGCAGCAACACAGGGATATCCGGTTCTGGACGGACGACGTCATACCAGTCGGTACCGAAGATTGACGCGGTGATCATGGTGTAGCGATCGTGTTCTTCGAAGAACCGATGACGTAAAGCCATGGTGTCCTCGAGATCGATGTCAAACCAACGCACCACGCCGTTGTCGAGACGATCGAAACGCGTCGACAACCCGCACCCCACATCGACCACCGTGGCGGATGGGTGTTGCTGCAGGAACGCCTCGACGTAGCCGTCGAAGATCGAGGCCCGCAGCACCGAACCGGCCAACGACGGACCGGAGAATTTCGCGAAGTCGTAATCGATCGCCTCAACAAACTCAGCCGCCCGCCGGTCACCGAGCACACTGCGTCTGTTCTGGGCGTCCAGGGCCCGTCCGTACAACGGAATCAGTAGCGTTTCTTGGATCTCACCCAGCTCGATTGACATACCCACACTGCGACCCTACCTTAGGGTGCCCTAACTTAATGTGCACCCGCCAGCACCGTCGAAAAAACTTCAATAACCGGCCAGAGGGGTTAATTCTAGTCCGTCAATAAAGGATCATTGCCAACCTGCCATTTGGGGTCAGCAGTGAGAATTCACCGGGATTCGCAGGCGATTCCATCATTGTCTCGGTCTAGCCACGCCCCGTACGCGGGGTCGCCCCTGGGTATGTTGTAACGCCCCTCTTTCGCCGCCGCCTTGCAATTGGCGTAGGGCGGATCTGCCTGTGCAGGTGCAGCCATCACTCCGACACCAAACACACCGATAGCGGCCAGTGCGGCCAGCAGGATGCGAACAGCCATAAACTTTCCTTCCTGTGCGTCAGGCAGATTACGACGAACGCGTCGCTTTCGAGCCGGAATCGGCAAAGTCAATGGAACTGCGCGCACGACGAGCATTCGATCCCGGCAGTTTGCTGATCGTTACTCCTACAAATCCGGTAATGCGCACTTCCTGAAAGAGTTCTCTCCCTAGAGCACCCGGGGACATCTACTCTCCGAAGCCGTGACATCCATCCCACGACTGCGGCCTGCCTGGGCTGCCGATGCGTCGCTGAGTGGGATCTGGGTAGCTGCGGGAGAGTCCCCCGAGTGGATCCGGCGCGCTGCTGACAACTTTAGGGTCAGCCCTAGGAATACAAGACTGGAAACACCGGAGTATCAACAGTGGGAAGGATCACCGGAAGACCTGGCCGCCATTGTGAGAGGCCATGTAGCGCTTGGCACCTTCGGCGACCCCGAACCCCTGAGCGGCTATGTCTTCACACTGTCGGGGTCAAGCCGCCAGGTTGTGCTTCATGTGCAGATCTCAGCGGGTTCGCACTCACAGGGCAGGCGGGTTCCACTGCACACGGTATCCATCGATATGCGGGAGGTGACCTCGGACGGTGTCACCGGCAAGGTCGGCGACACGCTGTCTGCCACCGTCATCGACGCATGGAAACCGCTGACGCGCAGCCTGTCTGACCCCCTAGTGAACCGCATCGCCCGGCGCGGCGGCTGGAAGATCCCCCTCGGCTACCGAACGTGGGTCAACGCAGGAGTCGGGGCAATCCATCAGTTGGAGAAGGACTCACCTCCACGCAGCTAGGCAGCGGGACGCTCACATCCGCTCCCGATGATTGGCCTGCAGAAAAGGTTGTAGTGCAAAAACATGTTCTGGCCTGCGTCGGGCTGACAGGATTTGAACCTGCGACCACTTGACCCCCAGTCAAGTGCGCTACCAAACTGCGCCACAGCCCGATGCCACCGCGGATAACGGCAGCAGTCCGAAAGCCTACCGTAGCGAGACCCTCCTCCCGAACCAGGCATTCACTTCGTCGGCGAGTGCGCCGAGCTCGCACGAAAACAAACTTGTGAAAGATCCACCCCACGCCCGTGCGCGCTAGTCGAACCCAACCGCTTCAAGAATGGGCCCGTCAGCGGCGCCGCGCGCCCCGCTTCTCCCGAACCCGCACATTGATCCGGATCGGGCTGCCCTCGAATCCAAACGTCTCGCGTAGCCGCCGCTCCAAGAAGCGCCGATATCCGGCCTCCAGGAAACCGGAGGTGAACAACACGAATGTCGGCGGCCGCGCGGTAGCCTGCGTCGCAAACAGGATGCGGGGCTGCTTGCCACCACGCACCGGGGGCGGCGTTGCGGCGACCACTTCTTTGATCCATGTGTTGAGCGGCCCGGTCGCGATCCGGGTATCCCAGGAGGCCAGGGCATTCTCCATCGCCGGCACGAGCTTCTGCACCGCCCGGCCCGTCTTGGCCGAGATGTTGACCCGCTGCGCCCAGCGCACCTGAACCAGCTCGCGGTCGATTTCACGGTCCAGCAAATCGCGGCGGTCCTCGTCGACCAGGTCCCATTTGTTGTAGGCCAGCACTAGCGCCCGTCCAGCCTCGATCACCATCGACAGCACCCGCAGATCCTGCTCCGTAAGCGGCTGGGACGCATCGATCAGCACGATCACCACTTCGGCAGCGTCAATGGCACCGTGGGTGCGCACGGAGGCATAGAACTCATGCCCGCTAGCCTGGCCGACTTTGCGGCGCAGCCCCGCGGTGTCCACGAAGCGCCACACCTTGCCGTCCAGCTCGATGAGCGAGTCCACCGGGTCCACGGTGGTGCCGGCGGCGTCGTGCACCACCGACCGCTGGTCGCCGGCCAGCTTGTTCAGCAGCGAACTCTTGCCGACATTAGGTTTACCGACCAGCGCCACCCGCCGCGGACCGCCCGGTCCCGACGCCGACTCCCCCACTTCGGGCAGCGCGTCGAGCACCGCATCGAGCAAATCGGCCACTCCACGCCCATGCATGGCACTAATCGCGTACGGCTCCCCCAGCCCCAGCGACCACAGCTCGGCCGCATCCGCTTCCACCCGCTCACTGTCAACCTTGTTGGCGGCCAAGAACACTGGCTTGCCAGAACGCAGCAGGATCCGGGCTGCGGCCTCGTCAGCCGTGGTGGCGCCCACGGTGGCATCGACCACCAGGATCACCGCGTCGGCGGTACGCATCGCCACCGACGCCTGTTCGGCCACCAGTTGCTGCAGGCCCTTGGCGTCGGGTTCCCACCCCCCAGTGTCTTGCACGACGAATCGGCGGCCGGTCCACAGCGCGTCGTAGGAAACTCGGTCGCGGGTGACGCCGGGCACGTCCTGCACAACGGCCTCTCGCCGGCCGATGATCCGGTTGACCAGAGTCGACTTGCCGACGTTGGGTCGTCCGACGATGGCCACGACCGGCGCCGGACCCGCCTCCCCCGAATCATCCAGCCCGGAATCAGTTAATTCCCAGTCGCTTTCGTCAGACCATGTGCCATCTTCGGTCACCGTACCGCCTCACTTCTCTGGGTGACCAACTTCTGCAAGTGGGCGATCACTTGCGCTTCGGTCATGTCGCCAGTGTCGACGACGATTGCATCCGCGGCTGCCCGCAACGGCGACACTGCCCGAGTCGAGTCCAGATAGTCGCGGCGGCGCACGTCGGCCAGCACCGCCTCGTAGTCGTCGGGGAATCCGGCCCTGACATTCTGGGCGTTACGGCGTTGCGCACGTGTCTCCGCCGATGCGGTGAGGTAAATCTTCACCGGCGCATCGGGAAACACCACGGTACCGATGTCGCGGCCCTCCACGACAATCGGCGCGGCACCCTGTGACAACTCCCGTTGGATGTCGACCAACCGCGTTCGCACCGTAGGCACCGCCGACACCGCGGACACCGCCTGGGTGACCTCGTCACCGCGGATCTGTGCCGAAACATCCTCTCCGCCAAGCTGAAAGCTGCTGACATCGGGGTCGTATCCCATCGAGATCTGCACGTCAGCGGCACATGCCGAGACGGCCTCGGCATCGGACGGGTCGACACCGGCCCGCAGCGCGGCGAGCGTCACCATCCTGTACATCGCCCCGGTGTCAAGGAAGCGTGCTCCCAGAATGCGGGCCAATCCCCTTGACACCGAAGATTTTCCGGTTCCAGCCGGACCGTCGATCGCTATCACCATGCCGGTCACAGCCCAACCGCCTGGTACAGCTTCCCGATCTCGTCGTGGCGCAGTGCACGCACCGAACCCGGCCGTTGCTTGCCCAGCGTCACCGCCCCAATATCGGTGCGCACCAACGCTTCCACCGGAAATCCCACCGCGGCCAACATCCGGCGCACGATCCGGTTGCGTCCCTCGTGCAGTGTCACTCGCACCAACGTCTTGCCGGGAATCGAGTCCACCAACGCGAAGTCGTCGACCCGCACCGGCCCGTCTTCCAATTCGATACCGGCGCGCAGTTGCTTACCCAACCCGCGCGGTACCGAACCCGTCACCGTCGCGAGATAGGTCTTCGGCACCTCGTGGGACGGATGCATCAACCGGTGCGCCAGCTCACCGTCGTTGGTCAGCAGGATCAGCCCCTCGGTGTCGGCGTCCAACCGGCCGACGTGAAAAAGTTTCTTGTTGCCCCGGACTTTTCGCTCTATCAGGTCGCCGATGCACGGCCGGCCGCGATCGTCCGACATGGTTGAGTGCATGCCGCGCGGTTTGTTCAGCGCCAGGTAGACCAGCGAGTCGTCGAGTACCACCCTGGCACCGTCGACCCGGATCACCGATGCGTCGGGATCGACCCGGGTACCCAGCTCGGTCACCACCTGCCCGTCCACCTCGACGCGACCCTCGACGATCAACTTCTCCGCCGCCCGACGCGACGCAATTCCGGCCTGGGACAACACCTTTTGCAGCCGGGTTCCCTGCGGCTCATCGAATTCGACCATCAGTCATGGTCCACGTCGAACGTCGCCGCCGAATCGGCCAGCTGACCTCCGGCCAGCTTGATGAAGCGTGGCTCGCTGTCCAGGGATTCGCTGAGATCGTCGATCGTGTCGACGTCGGGGAGCAGCGGCGCAATGTCGGGCAATGACGACAAAGAGTCCAGGCCCAGCCGCTCCAGAAACAATTCGGTGGTGGCGAACGTCACCGCCCCGCTGTCTTCGTCGTTGCCGACCTCGGTGATCAGGCCGCGCGCCAGCAAGGTCCGCATCACCGCATCGACGTTGACACCACGCACGGCGCTGACCCGCGCACGCGTCACCGGCTGACGATAGGCCACCACTGCCAGCGTTTCCAGCGCCGCGCGAGTCAGCTTGGTCCGGGCGCCGTCCAGCAGCAGCTTCTCCACGTAGGGCGCGAACCGGGCCCGGGTGTAAAGCCGCCATCCCTCGCCGTTCTGCCGCAGGTCGATGCCGCTATCGCGAGCGGCGAGTTCCTCGGACATCTGCTGCAGCTTCTCCGCGACCCGGCGAACCGGTCGCTCGATCACAGTGGCCAGCACCTCGGCGGTCACCGGGGAGTCCACCACCAGCAGCAGCGACTCAAGGACCCGGCCCAATTCTTCGGGATCCAGCTCCGCGGGCTCGGCGATATCGGCGATGCCAGCATCTAGCCCATCTGGCATGTCTTCGGTCACTTACTCGTCTCGCACTTCTAGCAGCGATTGGCTGGTTGGTCGTTCCCCGGTCCACGACACCTGGAGCATGCCAAGGGGCTCGGACTGGTCGAATGCTACCGTCCGGGACCGATACAGTTCGAGCAGCGCCAGGAAGCGCCCGACGATCTCGACCGGCACCGTACAGTCGGCCACCAGCTCGGAAAACGAAGCCCACTGGCCGCTGCCGCGAGTCTCCAACAACGCCAAAATGTGCCTGGCCTGCTCGGGCACCGACACCGACTGGGCGTGCAGGTGCCCGACGCCCACCGTGGGTACCGGGCGCGGGGTGAATGCGATCGCGGCGATCTCGGCGAAGCGCGCGGCGTCGACCCCGATCATCACCTCGGGCAGCAGGCCGTCAAAGCGCTCCTCCAGCGACACCGAGCGCGGATAGCTGCGCAGCGCGGTCGCCTCCAATTCCGCGAACATCTCCGCAACGTGCTTGAACGCCCGATACTGCAGCAGCCGGGCGAACAGCAGGTCGCGCACCTCCAGCAGAGCCAGGTCGTCCTCGTCGTCAACCTGGCCGGCGGGCAGCAGCCGGGCGGCCTTCAAGTCCAGCAGCGTGGCCGCCACCACCAGGAACGCCGTGGTTTCATCGAGGTCCAATTGCGCGCCGATCGCCTTGGTGTACGCAATGAAATCATCGGTGACCTGGTGCAATGCCACCTCGGTCACGTCGAGCCGATGCGCGAAGATGAGTTGCAGCAGCAGGTCGAACGGACCCTCGAAATTGGTCAGCCGGACCTGGAAGCCACTCTCGGGTGCGGCGTTCACACGCCGAATCGGTCGATGAACTCGCGCGCCAGCGCCCGATACGCGATGGCGCCGGTGGATCGGGGCGCCCAGGTGGTGATTGGTTCTCCGGCGACGCTGGTCTCCGGGAAGCGCACGGTGCGGGTGATCACGGTGTCGAACACTAGATCACCGAACCGCTCGACGACGCGGGCCATCACTTCGCGCGAATTGACGGTCCGCGGGTCGTAGCGGGTGATCAGAATCCCGCTGATGTCCAGTTTCGGGTTGAGCCGGTCGCGCACCTTGTCGACGGTGTCGGTCAGCAGCGCCAGCCCGCGCAGCGAGAAGAACTCGCACTCCGTCGGAATGACCACACCTTCGGCGCAGGCCAGCCCGTTGACCGTGAGCAGGCCTAGCGACGGTTGGCAGTCAATCAGCACGTAGTCGTAGCGGTCCAGCAACGGATACAGTGCCCGGCCCAGAGTCTGTTCGCGACCCACCTCGTTCACCAGCTGAATTTCGGCGGCGGACAGATCGATATTGCTCGGGACCAAGTCCAGGTTCTTGACCCTGGTGTGGAGCAGCACGTCATCGATCGACACCCGCGGTTCGACCAGCACGTTGTGGATGGTCTTTTCCAGCTCGTAGTGCGGAACGCCCAACCCGGCAGACAGCGCGCCCTGCGGGTCCATGTCCACCAGCAGCACGCGCCGACCGTATTCGGCCAGGGCCGCACCCAGGTTGATCGTCGAGGTGGTCTTGCCGACGCCGCCCTTCTGGTTACACATGGCGACGACCTTGGCCGGGCCATGGCCGGTCAGCGGCGCAGGCTCGGGAATCGCCCGCGCCGGCCGGCCGGTGAGGCCGAGCTCCGGGCCACTGTCCGGTGCGTCGGTCATGCCCGGTCGCGACGGCTGGTGAAGGGCGTCTGCTGGGACATCGCAGGAAAGTGTAACGGCTGCGCCCGCCTGCGTATGGCGACCCGCAGGCAACTGCCAGACCCGGTTTTTCCCGCGCTGCGTAAGGTGGCACCGATGGGTCTCATATCGCGCCTACCAACCCTGGGATGGTCTCTCCTGCGGATGGGGCTCGGCGCCAGATCGTTCAAGAACACCGGCCAGTGGGGCGATGGACGCGAAGCCGCCGCCGTCGACTATGTGCTCAAGAACGCCAAGGCGGGCGATGTCGACGACGTGCTGGCCACCATCGACAAGTTCGCCTACGAGAAGTCGATGCTGATCAACGTTGGTGACGAGAAAGGGGAACTGCTCGACACGGCGGTACGTCGGGCTGATCCGGCGCTGGCGCTCGAATTGGGCACATATGTCGGATACGGCGCCATGCGGATCGCCCGCGCCGCTCCGAAGGCGAAGGTGTACTCCGTTGAGTTCTCCGAAGCCAACGCGGCCAACGCCCGCCGGATCTGGGTGCATGCCGGCCTAAGCGAGCGCATCACCTGCGTGGTCGGCACCATCGGCGACGGCGGACGCACACTGGACACGCTGGCCAATGAGCACGGATTTGATTCCGCCAGCCTGGATTTCGTATTCATCGATCACGACAAGGCCGCTTACCTCGATGATCTGCTAAGCATCATGGAGCGCGGCTGGCTGCACCCGGGTTCGATCGTGGTGGCCGACAACATTAAGGTGCCGGGCGCACCCAAGTACCGCGCCTACATGCATGAGCAGCAAGGCAAGACCTGGCAGACCGTGGAGCACAAGACCCACCTCGAATACCAGTCGCTGATGTCCGATTTGGTGCTGGAATCGGACTACCTGGGTTAGATCCCCACACGCTAATGCGCGCGAGGGTGCGCCCCCGCCCACACTTCGCGCAGCGCGTGCACAGTGACCAGCGTGTAGATCTGCGTAGTAGTCACCGACGCATGGCCCAGTAACTCCTGCACCACGCGGACGTCGGCGCCGCCTTCGAGCAGATGGGTGGCGAACGAATGCCGCAGCATGTGCGGCGACACACCTGAAGTGATGCCGGCACGTTCAGCGGCGTCCTGCAGCACCTGCCACGCGCTCTGCCGGGACAATCGACCCCCCCTGGCATTGAGGAAGATCGCCGGGGTTCCGCGGCCGCGCCGCGCCAGATCCGGGCGACCGCGGACCAGGTACGCGTCCAGCGCCTGCACCGCCGGGCGTCCGATCGGAACCAGCCGTTGTTTACCACCCTTGCCGCGCAACAACACCGAGCGGGCCTGCGTGTCAATGTCGTCGACGTCCAAACCCACGGCTTCGGAGATCCGCGACCCGGTGGAGTACAGCAGTTCCAGCAACGCCCGATTCCGCAGAGTCAACGGGCCATCGGCGGCGTCCTCGCCACCGGCAGCCTCCAGCAGGGCCAGCACCTGGTCGATGGTCAAGCTCTTCGGTAACCGCCGGCCCGGGGTCGGCGGACGCACCGAGCGCGCCACGTCGACCTCAGCAAGACCTTCGGCGGCGGCGAAGCGGTGCAGGCCGCGCACCGCGATCAGCGCGCGCGCAGCCGAAACAGCCGACAGCGCCGCCGCCCCAGCCTCAGGATCGCCACGTCGCAGCGCCACCAGGAACTCGCTGACATCCTGCTCGCCGACCTGTGCCAGATCGTGAATACCACGCTCCTCCAAGTGTTTTGAGTAGCGGCGCAGGTCTCGGCGGTAAGAGCTCAACGTGTTGGCCGCGACGCCGCGCTCGATCGTCAGATGATCGAGATAGCCCTGCAGCTGCGCGTCGAGCGTCAGCGCCGTCGTCACTGCCCAGCCTTGCGCTTCGCGAACGCCGACGGCTTGTCGATCCACGGGCTGTCCACCGCGCGTGCCGGCGCCAATCCGCTGGTCACCGCATAGGTAGCCAGAATCCCAGCAACCGCAATGGAATTGACGAACTCACCACTGAGCACTCGCTGCACCGCATCGTCGAGGGCGAACCACCGCATCGTCATGTCGGCTTCCTCGTCGTGCGCTTCTGGCCGACCGACGTCGGTGAGATCGGTAGCCAGATAGATGCGCACCGATTCGTCGCTGTAGCCGGGGGCGGTCTGGATGTCCACCAGCATCTGCCAGGTACCGGCCTGCAGGCCGACCTCCTCTTTCAACTCCCTGGCGGCAGTCACGGGGGCGGGCTCGCCAGCTGCATCGAGCAAGCCGGCGGGCAGCTCCCACAGCCGCCGCTGGGCAGTGTGGCGGTACTGGTAGACCATGGCGATGTTGTGGTCGTCGTCCATCGCGACTACGGCGACCGCACCGTAGTGTTCGAGAACCTCCCGCTTGGCGATATTGCCGCCGGGCATCCGCACCTGGTCTCGGCGCAGCGCGAAAATTGCTCCCTGATAAAGGGTTTCGGACGATACCGTCTCGAAGTCGTGCTCAGCCACGGGTGACGGGCTCGGGCAGCGACTGCGCGACCACCGAACCGGCACCGCCTCTATGCTCGGTGCCGTTGGGTGGAGGTTGATCGGGGACTTCCGGTATCTCGACGGGCAGCAGTTCACCCGCCTGGTAGTCGATTGCCGCCTTGACGAATGCGACGAACAACGGATGCGGCCGGGTGGGGCGGCTTTTCAACTCCGGGTGGGCCTGGGTGCCGACAACGAACGGGTGCTGATCGGCCGGGTATTCGACGAATTCGACCAGATGGCCGTCAGGTGAGGTACCGGAGAACCGCAGGCCACTTTGCGCGATCTGCTCCCGGTAACTGTTGTTCACTTCATAGCGGTGCCGGTGTCGTTCGGATACCTCGGTTGTCCCATACGCCTGGGCCACAATGGAATCCGGCTCCAGCACCGCGGGGTAGGCGCCCAGTCGCATGGTGCCGCCCAGGTCAGCCTGCCCGGCCACGATATGCTCTTGGTCGGCCATGGTGGAGATCACCGGATCCGGTGTGTCCGGTTCGAATTCGGCGGAATTGGCCTCGGTCAGGCCAACCGATCGCGCCGCCTCGATCACGATGCACTGCAGGCCGAGACACAAGCCAAGCACCGGGATACCGCGCGCCCGCGCGTGCCGGATGGCGCCGATTTTCCCCTCAATGCCGCGGATCCCGAAGCCGCCGGGGATCAGCACCCCGTGCACGTCGCCGAGCGCGGCAGCCGCACCACTGGGCGTCTCGCAGTCATCCGAAGCCACCCAACGGATTTCGACCTTCGACCGGTGCCTGAACCCGCCCGCCCGCAGGGCTTCGCTGACTGACAGGTAGGCGTCGGAAAGTTCCACATACTTGCCCACCAACGCGATTCGCACCGTCTCGTGCGGCTCGTGCACACGGCGCAGCAGGTCGTCCCACTCCGTCCAGTCGACGTCCCGGAATGGCAAGTTGAGTCGGCGGACGACGAATGCGTCCAGTTCCTCACGGTGCAGCACCTTGGGAATGTCGTAGATCGAGGGTGCGTCCGGGGTTGAGATGACGCCGTCGATGTCGACGTCACACATCAGGGCGATTTTGTTTTTCAATGCTTCGGGGACGTCGCGGTCACACCGTAGTATCAGCGCGTCCGGGCTGATACCGATGCTGCGCAGCGCCGCCACCGAGTGCTGCGTCGGCTTGGTCTTAAGCTCGCCGGACGGCGCCAGGTACGGTACCAACGACACGTGCAGGAAGAACACATCGTCGCGACCCAGATAGTGACGGACCTGGCGTGCCGCCTCCAAGAACGGTTGCGACTCGATATCGCCGACCGTGCCGCCGATCTCGGTGATGACGACGTCGGGACGATTGCCCTCGGCGTCGGGCTCGGCCATCGCCAGAATGCGGCGCTTGATTTCGTCGGTGATGTGCGGGATCACCTGCACGGTGTCGCCGAGGTATTCGCCGCGACGCTCCTTGGCGATCACCGTCGAATACACCTGACCGGTCGTGACATTCGCCGACCCGGACAGGTCGCGATCCAGGAACCGCTCGTAATGACCGACGTCGAGGTCGGTTTCGGCGCCGTCCTCGGTGACGAAAACCTCGCCGTGCTGGAACGGGTTCATGGTGCCTGGGTCGACATTGAGGTACGGGTCCAGCTTTTGCATCGTGACGTACAAACCGCGTGCGGTCAGCAATTGGCCGAGGCTACTAGCGGTCAGGCCCTTGCCCAGCGAGGAGGCGACACCACCGCTGACGAAGAGGTGCTTGGTGGCGGTTTGCGGATGCTTGCGCAACTGGGCGACCTCCGTGAAGACGGGCAGGGCATTTTGCAGGAAAATCAACGAGCTGGGCCTGCCGACCCACGGAAACCCACCCTAACATCCACCGGCTCTCGCCGCGGCGAACACGCCCTACTGGGGAACGGTCACTGCCGTCGCACCGTGTCCGGTGCCGTAATGGCCGGGATGCGCACCGCCGACCAGCTCGTGCAGGGCCAGAATGGCGGTGATGCGGCCGGACTCGGCGTTCACGTCGTCGACCGTGCTGATCGCACCCGCCATGGCGCTATCCGCGCGGGCCACAGCCACCGCCGCGCTGCCGGAGGCCGAACCGTCGCGGCCGGCCAACACCGCGCCCGAGCCGCGCGGCGCCAGCGCCGCGGTGAACCGTGCCACAGTGACGCCCTGGTTGCCACCATCAGCGGGCAACCCGCCGCCCGTGACGACGATCGCGGCGTTTGCCGTTCCGATGTGCTCGTTGGGCTGGTAGGTGATGAAGCCGGTCTCGCGCAGCGCGCCCAGCACCGTGTCGCGCTGGGCGTCGTCGACCTGTGGCGCCTCGGGCTTGCCGGTGGTCAACAGCGCAATCCCGAGCAGGTCACCGGCCTGTGAACCCTGGTCTACCAGCTTGGTGCTCAGTTGGGCACCCGCGGGCAGGACAGTCGAGTTGACCACCGTGCGTAGTTTCTCCCCGGAGTTGGCTTCGACGAATTCGTGGGTCAGCACCACGGTTGCGGTGACCGAACCACCTGCCTGTCCAACGATTTTCGACACCGCTGCGACGTCGTCGTCGTGGGCGTCGGGAGTGCGGAAAATGACCACGGTCTTACCCGCCAACGCTTCGTGAACGATCCGGCCAAGCACCTGAGCATCAAAATTGTTAGCCGCACTGAGCTTCTCGTTCAAAGCGTTGCGCTGGTCGGTGAGCCCGCTGATTTGTGATGCCAAATCCCGCTTTTCATTGCGCAGGCTGGACAGCACGGTGTCGGAGAAGAAGCCCGAACCCAGCACTACCCCGATGGCAAGGGCAAGAAATACCGCAGCCAAGGAGATCGCATGTTGGCGTAACGAGATCATGAGCACACCGTTCTAGCGAGGGTTACGACACCAAATGCTGGATCCACAAAGTGAATTGGTTCCAGTAGTCGACGATCCAGTGCACCACCACGCCGTCGGTTCGCGACACCCACAGCACCACGACGATAGCGATCAGCATGGTCAGCGCCAGCAGCGCGATGGCGCCTGCCGAAATGTGGTTGCGATACAAGGTCGCGACCGCCTTGGCGTCGACCAGCTTCTCCCCCACCCGCAGCCGGGTAAGGAAGGTCGACGGGTTGCTCTGCGAGCGGGTGCGGTCGAAGAATGTCTCGATGTTGGCGGTGTGGCCGACAGTGACCAGCAGGGCCGCTCCGTGGTGGTCGGCGAGCAACAGTGCCAAATCGGTCGCGGACCCGGCCGCGGGGAATGTCATCGCTCCCACTCCGAGGTCCTGGATGCGTTCCAGGCCGGGCGCGTGCCCGTCGGCGTCGGCGGGCAAAACCACCTGGGCGCCACACTTGAGCACTTCAGTGCTGATCTGGTCGGGATCGCCGACGATCAGCTGCGGCCGATAGCCTGCCTTGCGCAGGACGTCGGCGCCCTGACCGACCCCGACGAGCACCGGCTGGTACTCCTTGATGAAAGGCTTGAGGGCTTTGAGATCCTCAGCGGCACTGGGCTCCTCGGAGACGATCACCACGTGCCGGCGGCGCATGTCGACGTCGATGTCGGGGATGCCGATTCCGTCGATCAGCAGCGGGCTCTCACTGCGAATGAATTCAATCGTGTTCCCGGCGAAGGCCTCCAGGTGAGCGGCCAGGCCACTCTTGGCCTCGCGCATCAGGTCGGCGATGTCGTGGTCGGTACGTTCGGTGCCGCGGATGAGCCGGCGGTCACCGGAGTACACGCCCCCTTCGTGCAGGCGGATTTTGGCGCCGTCCTTGACCTTCTTGAAGATCTCGGGCCCGGTCTCGTCGATCAGGGTGACCCCGTTGTTGACCAGCACCTCCGGACCCAGGTTGGGGTAGCGGCCTGAGACGGACGGAGAGGCGTTGACCACGGCGGCGATGTCGGCTTCGACCAATGCGTCGGCGGTGATGCGATCTAGATCGAGGATGTCAAGGACCACGATGTCGCCGGGGCACACCCGGCGCAGCAGTCGGTCAATGTTCCGGTCGACGCGGGCGGTGCCGATCAGACCCGGCCGGTCGCTGTTGCGAGATAGCAGCGCTGACATCTTCATGGGAGCAGATTCTGTCGGCGAAGCGCGGTCTGACCGCGGAGGCGCGCCGTAACATCTGTCACTTAAGTTTAAAAGCGTCACATCTGTAACAGGTGGGTTGCCGATCGGTCGCGACGCCTAGGCGCGAGAGGCCCCGAATGTACGGTCTGAACAGCAAATCAGCGCACCTAAGGGGACGCTCGCGGACAGCAACGGACGGCGCACAGCAACGGACCGCGGACAGCAACGGGCAGCAGCGCCAGTGCCCCTGCGGCGGTCGGGTGGAGCGTTGTGTGCCGTCAGATGGCGAGTTCTCTGCGTTCAGGCGCTGAGTTACAGCTCGCCCTGCGCGGTGTCCAGCAGCTCGCGGGCATGCGCGCGGCCGCTGTCGGACTCACCGAGGCCTGCGAGCATCCGGGCCAGCTCGGCCACCCGATCGTCATGATCTAGCCGCCGCACTCCACTGGCCCCCTTGGGACCCTGGCTGTGCACCACAAGATGCACATCGGCGTAGGCCGCTACCTGCGGCAGATGGGTCACGACGATCACCTGGTGGGTACGGGCCAGCCGGGCCAGCCGGCGGCCGATCTGGACTGCCGCCCAGCCGCCTACGCCAGCATCGACCTCGTCGAACACCATCGTGGTGCCGGTAGCCGAAGCCGAGAGCACCACCTCCAGCGCCAGCATCACCCGAGACAGCTCACCCCCAGAGGCGCTCTTGGCCAGCGGTAGCACCGACATCCCGCGGTGCGCCGCGAAGCCGAACTCGACAACGTCGATGCCGTCGGCGCCGGCGCGGACCAACTCCCCGGAGGGCAACGTCAGGGCGGCGGGGTCATCCGGTTGGCATGAATCGGTGGCGACGTCGATGGTGAAGACCGCCCTGTCCATCGCCAGGCCGGAGAGCTCGGCGGTAACCTCCTTGGCCAATTTCTTGGCCGCCTTCTGTCTGGCCTTGCCGAGTTCGGTTGCGGCCTGGGCTAATTCGCGCCCTAGTTGCCCGACCCGGGCCTCTAGCGCCGCCAGGCCTTCCTCGGAGACGTCAAGCTGGGCCAACCGCTCTCGCGACTCCACCGCCCACTGCAATACCCCGTCGATATCGGCGGCATATTTACGTGTCAGTGTGCGCAGCTGGGCCTGCCTGGCCAGCTTGGCGTCCAGCGCACTGGCGTCGACGGGCAGCCCTTCCAGGTAGTCGCCCAGTTCACCGGCGGCGTCCAGGACCACGGTGAGCGCCGAACCGATCTGATCGGCCAGCTCCCGCAGCCGGGCGTCGCCGGTTGCCTCCAGTGCGGCGCGGGCCCGCCCAAGCGTGTCAGTGGCCGCCATTGCATCCTCGGAGGAACTGGACAGCGCCTCACGGGCGACTGCCGCGGCTTCGCGCAGGGAGTCCAGCTCTGACAGACGAACGATGTCGGCCACCAGCAGGTCGTCCTCACCGGGCTGCGGTTCGACGACGTCGATCTCTTCGAGGGCAAACTTCAATCGGTCAGCTTCCTGGGCGAGTTCGCGGGCCCGCTCGCGGCGGTCGGCGAGGTCGCGCCGGGCCGACAGCCACGCATCGCGCAGCGTGCGATATCGCTCTGCTGCGGGACCGACGGCCGCAAACCGGTCCAGGGCAGCACGCTGTTCGTCGGGCCGCATCAACCGCAGCTGGTCATTCTGTCCGTGCAAGGCCAGCAACTGGGTGGTGAACCCGCTGAGCGACTTCGCCGGCACGCTGCGGCCACCGAGATAAGCACGCGAAGGGCCGTCCCGGTTCATTGTGCGCATCGCGATCACACTGCCGTCCTCATCCCGCTCGGCACCGGACGCGTCCAGGATCCCGTCCAGTCCGACGGACACCGTCTGATCCAAATCGGTTGTGGTGAAACGACCTTCAACGACCGCACGGTCGGACCCAGACCGGATGCGGGTCGGGTCGGCGCGGGCACCGCCGAGCAGATGCAGGCCGGTCACCACCATGGTCTTGCCGGTACCGGTCTCGCCGGTAAGTACGGTCAGTCCGTCACCAAACTCCGCGGTCGCGACGCTGATAGCGCCCAGCGACTCGATTCTCAACTCGGTTAGCACCAGTTACTGCCCGCGCCAACCTGTTACGGGCAACCGGAACTTGGTCACCAAGCGGTCGGTGAATGGCGCACTGTCCAACCGCGCCCATTTCACCGGCGTCACAGCGCGACTCACCTCGAGTCGGCTGCCGGCCGGAACCAACATCTCGCGGCGCCCGTCGCAGAACACTAGAGCGTCGTGGCCGTCAGCCTCGATCTCGACCGCGATCGCAGCATCCGGGCTGGTGACCATCGGCCGGCCGAATAATGCGTGAGCGTTGTTGGGCAACACCAGGATTGCCTCCAGGTCAGGCCAAAGCACCGGACCACCGGCGGAGAAAGCGTAGGCGGTGGACCCGGTGGGTGTCGACACGAGCACGCCGTCGCAGCCGAAGGTGGACACCGGCCGCCCGTCGATCTCGACCACCACGCCGAGCACTCCGAGCCTCGGGCCCTTCTCCAGGCTCGCCTCGTTGAGGGCCCATCCTTGATCGATCACCTTGCCACCTTGGCGCACAACGACATCCAGTGTCAGACGGTCCTCGATCCGGTAATCCTTGGCGACGATGTGCTCCAAGACGGAGTCAATAGCCTCGGCCTCGGCTTCGGCTAGGAAGCCGATCCGGCCCAGATTGACGCCCAGCACCGGGATACCGGCGTTGCGGGCTAGTTCGGCCGCCCGCAGGAACGTACCGTCGCCGCCCAGGACCAGTACCAGCTCACAGCCTTCGGCGGCCATGGGGTCGGCGTCGACGACCTCGATATCGATGCCCACGGCCCGTACGTCGCTCGGAGACATTCGCAAAGATCCCCGATCGACCGCCTCGGCCGATAGCGCGCGCAGTTCGATATTGTTGTCGCGCAGAACTTTTTCCACTCGCCGCGCGGTCTCGGTGGCCTCGTCGCGCCCGGAGTGGACGACCAGAAGCACGACGCGTTCGGTGCTCACTGGGGCCCCTCGCTCACGGCGCGTTCTACAGCGGCCAGCAGCGCTTCGTCATCCAGCCCGCGGTCGGTCTCGGCGCACAACCACAGGAAGTATTCGACGTTGCCCGATGGTCCCGGTAGCGGGCTGGCCGTCACTCCCAGCGTGTGCCAGCCCAGCGCGTCGGCACAGCGCGAGACGGACAGCACCGAATCCTCGCGCAATCGGGGGTCCCGGACCACCCCGCCGGGCCCCACGCGGCCCTTCCCCACCTCGAATTGCGGTTTCACCATGGGAACGATATCCGCGGCGGGCGAAGCGCAACCAACCAGCGCGGGCAACACCGTCGCCAACGAGATGAAGGACAGGTCGGCGACCACCAGATCGACCGGGCCGCCGGTGGCCTCCGCCGTAAGGTCGCGAGCGTTGGTCCGTTCCACCACCGTCACCCGCGGATCGCTGCGCAACGACCAGGCCAGCTGACCGTAACCGACGTCGGCCGCGACGACTTCGCGGGCACCGCGATCCAGCAGCACCTCGGTGAATCCCCCAGTCGAGGCGCCGGCGTCCAGGCAGCGACGGCCCTGCACGTCGATTCCGAAAGCGTCCAGCGCGCCGATCAGCTTGTGCGCCCCGCGCGATACCCAGGTGCGGTCCGCATCGTCGGTGACGACCAGTGCGGCGGCAACAGAGACCGCGGTAGCCGGCTTGACCGCCAGCAGGCCGTCGATGCGCACCCTGCCCGCACCGATCAACTCGGCGGCCTGCTGCCGCGAGCGGGCCAGGCCCCGCCGGACCAGCTCGGCGTCAACGCGGGCACGCCGCGGCATGGTTGCACTTAGCCCTTCTCCGCGGACTCCAGGGCCCGCAACAACACATCGTGTGCTTCGGACAGACGGCGGGCGATGTCCTCGAGCTCCTCGAGCGACGGCCCGCCCTCGGCGTCGGCCGAGTCCGGCAGCTGAGCCACCAGCCCCTCGATTTCGGCGCGAATCTGGTCGGGATCGATAGTCATTGCGCTCCTACGCTAGTCACCGGTCATTCCGCGGGTACCAAAGACCAGCTGTCCAGCGCCTCGCGGGCCCGCTCGTCGCCGGCCTCGATGCGCGGCGCCGCGTCGGTGTACCAGACGGCGGCGGCTACCGCGCGCACGATCGACAGCTCGTCACCGGACTCGCCATCGGCGGTGACGGTCACTGTGTCCTCGCCGGCCTCGACGCGCCAACCCGGTTGAGGACCCACCGCAAGTTCCTCCGGCGTCTGGTGCAGCGATCGCAGGTCACGGCCAATGTAGGTGGGCCGGCAGGCGGGCTGGGCGTACACGGCGTCGCGCGCGCAGTTCACTCCGGTGAGCACCATCAGGCTGGGTAGTCCGGCGGTGTTTGCGCCCTCGATGTCAGTGTCCAGCCGGTCGCCGACCACCAGTGGGGATTGGAAATCCCCCCGCCCCACCGCGTCCTTCATCAGTTGCGGCCCCGGCTTGCCCGCCACCTGCGGCTCCCCGCCGGTGGCGGCCCGCAACGCGGCGACCAGTGAACCGTTGCCCGGTAGCAGGCCCCGCTCGGTGGGCAGGGTGGCGTCGACATTGGCCGCCACCCAGACCGCACCCGCCCGGATCGCCAATGCGGCCTCCGCGAGCTCGGCCCATCCGATAGTCATCGACAGGCCTTGGACGACGGCGTCCGGTTCGTCCTCGAAGCGCCGGACGGGCCGCAGGCCGGCCTTCGTGATCTCGTCGGCTAATGCGTCGGTCCCGACGACCAACACCTTCGCCCCGTGCGGCAGCTGAGCGGCCAGCAGGTGGGCTGCACTTTGGGCGCTGGTGACGACGTCGTCCACGGCGGCGGTGAAGCCGAGTTCACGCAGGTGCGCGGCGACTTCGTCGGCGCTGCGCGAGGCGTTGTTGGTGACGAACAACTTGCGGGAGGCTATCTCGTCCAGCGACTCCACCGCACCTTTTGTGGGCTGATGACCACGGAACACCGTGCCGTCAAGATCGAGCAACAGACAGTCGTGTCGCCGGCCGATCGTTTCGGTGCTAGCCAAGTTCGCCGACTCGGTCTTCGGCGTCGGTGACACCCTCAACGTCGGCGGCGGCCGATCGCAGGAACCACTGCATCGCCTCGTCGTCACGCCCGAGCGCCAGCAGAGTTTCGGCGTAGGCGTAGAACAACCGGGCGGCCGTCGAGCCGGTGCGGTTGGGATCCAGCTGCGGGGTGGACAGCACGGTCAGCGCCTGCTCGAGCTGCCCCAAGTCGGCGCGGGCGCCGGCGGCGACGATGCGCAGCTCGTCGGCGTCGTCACCCGTGAGCTGGGCCGCCTCCGGTCCGCGGGCCAGGTCGATGGCTCGCTGCGGGCGGCCGAGACCGCGCTCGCAGTCGGCGATCAACGCCAGCAGCGCGGACTTGCTACCCATCCGGCGGGCGGCACGAAACTCCGCCAGCGCCTGAGCCCAGTCACCACAGTGGTACGCAGCGATCCCGACGGCCTCGCGGACCGCGGCGATGCGGCTGGCCCGCGCCCGTGCCGCGCGGGCGTGATTCAAGGCCGCTTGCGGGTCGTCGTCGAGCAGACCGCCGGCGGTGACCAAGTGGCGTGCGACGGCGTCGGCGGTCGCCTTGTCCAACGTGGTCAGCTCGCGCCGCACGTCAGGGGCCAGTTGCCGGGCGTCGATCTCGGGGGGGATGGCCGGGCCACTAGCGTCAGCCTGCGCCGACTGCGGTTGGACCGGTCGCGCCCGGCCCGGACCCGAACGGCGTGGCGCGCTGTTGGATGCAGGGCGCGGACGTAGTCCGTCGCTGCGCGCCTGCCTGTCGTTGGCCACGCGCTAGAGGTTACGGGCACACCGGACAGACTCACAATTTGCGACCGCACGACCGGCCGGTTCGAAGTTGTCAGGCCTGCAGCTTGTTTGGTAGCAGCGGCGACAACAACGACGGACAGTAGGTCGCGACCGCGACGACGGTGAACGTCGCAGCTCGCTCGCGCGACATACCGTTGAGTTCGGCGATTTCGGCGACGACGGACTCGAATGTGCCACCGGGCGCCAGAGCCTTGGGACACACCGACCGCCCCATCGCGATAGCCGTTGCGGGCTGGCCGTACTGAATCCCCGCGATATTCAACGAGTTCAGAAACGCGTTGCCCATCATGTCGGCGTGTATCGGCGCCGCCACCGCGGCCGAGACCCCGAAGACGCCGGCGGCCAACGACAGGAACCTGAACGCCGTCACGGGTGCGGTCATCGTCACAACAGTGCTCAACGATGATCACAACCGCAACACAGTGAGATCACTGTTTGCGCACTAAAGCGTTTTGCGCCGGTGCCGTACCGCGCGGGCATGCATGTCCCCCGATCGGTGGACAGCGCGTTCAGGTCGGCGGCGGAACGCGCTTTCCCCCCGATGCGTAGCTGGTAATGGGATACCAGCGATTCGCACGAACGCCAAGAATAGATCTCGAAGCAAGACCGACACAGACCTCTAGCGGGGTCTCATCGCAACCCCCTCCCCCTCCGCGATGAGACCCCGCTGGATTTTTTTGGGCTCTACCTCACGGCACGTTGGATCTGGCCGGCTCGGCACCGGCCAACCCGGCTAGACCCGTCGCACGCCAGCGATATTGCGCCTGCCGCGGCGCAGCACCAGCCACTGTCCATACAGGAAATCCATTGGCTGCGGCGACCATTCGTCGCTTTCGATGCGGATGTTGTTGACCGACACGCCGCCTTCGCCGACGGTGCGGCGAGCGGCCTTACGACTCTCGGATAAGCCAGTGGCCACCAGCAGGTCGACAATCCCCTCGGGTTCACCGGGTTTGAGCTCCGCGACGTTAGTCTCACCGAGGGCCGCGGACAGCGTCGCCAGGTCGAGCCGGTCCAGCTCGCCCTGCCCGAACAACGCCCGGCTGGCGTGTTCGACGGCCTCGGTGGCCGCCTCACCGTGCACCAGAACCGTCAGTTCCCGGGCCAGCCTGCGCTGGGCGGCGCGCTGCTGCGGGCGCTGCGCGGTGGCCTCGTCCAACTCGGCGAGTTCGTCGGCCGTCAGGAAAGTGAACCATCGCAGGTAGCGAATCACGTCGGCATCGGCGGTGTTGACGAAGTACTGGTACCAGGCGTAGGGACTGGTCAGCTGCGGATCCAGCCACAGGCTGCCGCCGCCGGTGGATTTGCCGAACTTCTTGCCGTCCGCCGAGGTCACCAGTGGGACGGTGAGCGCATGCACCGAGGCACCGAGTTTCTGGCGCACCAGCCGTACCCCCGCGATGATGTTGCCCCACTGGTCGGATCCACCGATCTGCAGCGTGCAGCCATACCGCCGGTGCAATTCCACATAGTCGTTGGCCTGCAACAGCATGTAGCTGAACTCGGTGTAGGAGATGCCCTCGCCCTCCAGGCGGCGGCGGACGGTGTCGCGGTCCAGCATCACGTTGACCGAGAAATGCTTGCCGATGTCGCGCAGAAATTCGATCGCGGACAACGGCCGAGTCCAGTCGAGGTTGTCCTCGACGATGGCGCCGGTGGATGAACTGTCGAAGTCGACGAACCGCTCCAGCTGGCCGCGGATGCGTTCGGTCCATTCCGCGACGGTGTCGGCCTGGTGCAGGCTGCGCTCGCCGACCTCACGCGGGTCACCGATCAGGCCGGTTGCCCCGCCTGCGAGCACGATCGGGCGGTGTCCGGCCCGCTGAAAGCGGCGCAGCGACAGCAACGGCACCAGGTGCCCCGCATGCAGGCTGGCCGCGGTGGGATCGAAGCCGGCGTAAACCGTCATCGGCCCGCGCTGTGCCTCGGCGGCCAGCGCCTCGAGGTCGGTGGACTGGGCGATCAGCTCGCGCCAGCTCAGCTCGCCGAGGATTCCGGAGGACTCGCTACCCATGGCGAAGAGTCTTGCAGGGCCGTCTCCGCGACCACGAGCTGCCCGCGATTGGCTCAGGATGAATCCAGCCATGCGTGTCCCGCGGTCTCGTCCGTAGAGTCCTTGCGACCCTCTGCAGTACTTCAGTCGACCCGGTTCGCGAGATGTGCATTGCTACCGTCTTCTCGTACGCCAACAGCCGACACCGGGGGATCATGCCGACATTGCGACAGCATCTGGCGCTGGCCACGATGACCATGAGCGTTTTGGCCACACTGATGGCTTGTTCGAGCGCGAAAACCGGCACAGCGTTGCCTGCACACACCACTGTGGCCTCCGGGACCGCGGGCGCGTCCGGGTCCGAGACGTCGTCTGCATCAAATTCCGGTGTCTTGTCCCTGCCGGCGGTGCTCGCACCAGCCGAGTTGTGTCCGGCGCTCAAACGCAATGCCGCGCCCGCACTGCAGCAGGTTCTGGGCACCGACAAGGTCGATATCAACCCCGGTGGACCTGGCGGCGGAAGCACCATGTGCAGGTTCAATGATGCTCACCTGAAGGGGCTGTATCCGACTGTCGGCGCCGGCGGAATCATCCTCACGACCACCGAATCGGTGCAGAGCGTCACCGCGAAGAACCAAGAGCAGTTGCAAGCTAAAGCACACAACATCCAGGTCACACCCGTGGCTGACCTGCCCGGCGCGCAGGTGGTAGCCGGCGTCGATGACATGGGGGTGACACGTGGATTCGGCGCGGTGGCCGTGCAAGGCGGGCTGATCGAAATCACCGCCTCCGGACAGGAGATGACGGCCGACCGGATCGGCGCGCTCCTCAAAGTCTTCTACGACAACGCCAAGCGCTGACACAACGGCTAGCTAGACGGGAGATTTGGGGTCAGCCCGCTTAGTCGCTGTGTCCGGGCGCAGGGGCGCGCGGACTGCGCCGGTACGCCGACACCTCGGGCCTTCCCCCCAGCCATAATCGCCAGGGTCGGTCGGCGGCCTTACTGACCCCGACCCGCGGACCCGACACCGCGCCACGCGGATCACCCAGACGCAGGGTAATCGGGCTTGCCGGGTCGAACAGATCAATGCCGTTGTCGGCCATGGTGATTCCCAGCGCCGCACACAGGTTGCCCGGACCGCGGGCCAGGGCGACGGTACGAATCGCGGGGCCGCGCCGGGCCGACGCCGCCTCGACGCCGTCGTCGATGGCGCACGCTCGAAGCAGCACGGCGGCCGCGGTGCCGTCGGGTCCGCACGCGACGTTGGCGCAGACGTGGATGCCGTGACTGCGGTAGGTGTACAGCCTGCCCGGCGGCCCGAACATGACCGCGTTGCGGGCGCTGCGTCCGCGGTAGGAGTGCGCGGCCGCGTCCGGCCAGGGTCCGTCCGGTACCCCGCCGTAGGCCTCGACTTCGACGACGAGGCCGCTCGCTCCCCTGCCCTCGATGGTGGCGCCGAGTAACCGGTGGGCAGCCGCGAGCGGGTCGACCAGCAGTGCCAACGCTGTTGCGGGGGCTGCTTCAGAGGAGCTCACCGCACCGATTGTGCCTGGCTCTTGACAATCGCCGTTCAGCGGCCAAATATTCATCACATGATGACTTCATCACATGATGAATTAATTCCTGGTTCGGGCGAACCGGCCGTGGTCATCGAGCGTTTACGAGTGGTCCGCGGCAAACATGCTGCACTGCAAGACTTCTCGGTGCGGATCGGGCGCGGGACCATCACCGGATTGCTGGGCCCGTCTGGCTGCGGCAAGACCACCCTGATCCGCAGCATCGTCGGCACTCAGATTGTCGCGTCCGGTTCAGTTACCGTGCTCGGCCGGCCCGCCGGTTCCGCGGTGTTGCGCCGCCGGGTGGGGTACGTGCCGCAGGACCCGACCATCTACCAGGACCTGCGGGTCGTCGATAACGTCCGCTACTTCGCCTCGCTGTACGGTTTTGACGGTGCGGCCGCAGACCAGGCGATCGAGCGCGTCGGGCTGACCGACCACCGCACCGACTACTGCACCAACCTGTCCGGCGGCCAGCGCACCCGGGTGTCGCTAGCCTGCGCGCTGGTCTGCCGACCCGACCTGCTGGTGCTCGACGAGCCTACTGTGGGTCTGGATCCAGTTCTGCGGGTTGATCTTTGGCGGCAGTTCCGCGAGTTGGCCGACACGGGTACCACCCTGCTGGTATCCAGCCATGTGATGGACGAAGCCGACCATTGCGGCGATCTGCTGTTGATGCGCGAGGGGCGTCTGGTCGCGCACACCACTCCGGCTCAACTACGAGAGGACACCTCATGCACGTCACTGGAGGAAGCGTTTCTGTCCATCATCCAGCACAGCACCGAGCAACAGGCCGGCTGAACCTGACCGGGTACACCGCGACCACCGCGCGGATCCTACGGCAGCTGGCCGCCGACCACCGCAGTATGGCGATGATCTTGGTGGTTCCCGTGCTGGTGATCACGTTGATGTACTTCATGTTTCAGAACGCCCCGCACCGGCCGGGAATGCCAACGCCGTTCAACAGCGCCTGCCTGATCCTGCTTGGTTTGTTCCCGCTGTTCGTGATGTTCATCATCACCTCGATCACCATGCAGCGCGAACGCGCGTCCGGAACGCTGGAGCGCATCCTGACCACACCGCTGCGCCGCCTCGACCTGCTGCTGGCCTACGGCACGGCCTTCTCGATCGCCGCCGCGGTACAGGCCGTCGTCGCGTGCATCGTGTCGTTCTGGTTCCTAGGTTTCACCACCACTGGTAGCCCGGTGTGGGTGTTTGCCATCGCGGTCGCCAACGCGGTGCTCGGTGTCGGCCTTGGACTGCTGTTCAGCGCCTTCGCTCGGACGGAGTTCCAGGCCGTCCAATTCATTCCGCTGGTGATGGTGCCGCAGCTGCTTCTGGCCGGGGTGATCGTGCCGCGCTCGGCGATGCCGGGCTGGCTGCACTGGATCAGCAACCTGATGCCGGCCAGCTATGCACTCGAGGCGCTCCAGCAGGTGGGTGCACACCCGGGCCTGACCGCGACTACCGTTCGGGACATGGTCGTCGTTCTGGGCTTCGCCGTCGCATCCTTGTGCCTGGCCGCCGCCACACTGCGGCGCAGGACACCGTAGCGTGGCGGTCACCACCGGCAAGAAGCGGCGCGGTCGCCCGGCCGGCAATTCCGACACCAGGCAGCGGATCCTGGAATCTGCGCGAGAGATGTTCGCCGACAAGGGTATTGACAAGACTTCGATACGCGCGGTGGCCGCCGCGGCCGGAGTGGATTCGGCGTTGGTGCACCATTACTTCGGCACCAAGGAGCGGCTTTTCGCCGCGGCAGTCGACATTCCGATCGACCCGATGCAGGTGATCGGTCCGTTGTCGGAAGTACCGGTCGACGAGATCGGGCTGAAGCTACCGTCGTTGTTGTTGCCGCTGTGGGATTCTGAACTGGGCGCGGGACTTATCGCGACCTTGCGATCGCTGGTCTCCGGCGACGACGTAGGTCTGGCGCGGTCGTTCTTGCAGGAGATCGTCGGCGGCGCGGTCGGCACGCGAGTGGACAATCCGCCCGGCACGGGCAAGATTCGCACCCAGTTCGTCGTGTCGCAGTTAATGGGTGTGGTGATGGCGCGCTACATCATCAAGCTGGAGCCGTTCGCGTCGCTACCGACCGAGCAGATCGCCCAAACGATCGCGCCGAACCTGCAGCGCTATCTCACCGGAGATCTGCCGGCGGTTTTTGCGCCGTGAAGCGGGCATGCTCGTCGTCGTCGACATCCCGGGCCTCCTCGACCAGCAGCACCGGGATCCCATCGTCGATCCGGTACGCGCGGCGCAACCTCGGGTTGTAGAGCGTAGTCCCGTCCTCAACGAGCAGCAGCGGGCCCCGGTCGGCCGGACACACCAAGATTTGCAACAGGGTGTCGTCAAGCATCGGCTTTCACCGCCTTGCCGCTGATCTCGGTGCGCGCCGCCGGCGTCAACCGGCGAAACTCCTTGCTGGTGGCGTCGAAATACCAGGCCTGGCGACCCGACTTGGGGATCCCGGCAGCCCGCAGCGTGCTCACCGTTGGCCGATAGGTCGCGCTGAGCGTCAGCTTCGGCACCACCTGCACAATGTCTGGACCCAATCCCACCGGCATGTTAGCGACGGCCTCGGTCAGGTCCGCGGCGGTGATGGTGGCGCCTGGTCGCAGCGTCACCGCGGACACCGCCAGCTGCCTGTCCCCCACCGGTACGCCGTAAGTCACCGCGAGGTCGACCGCGCTGATTAGGCCGAGCGCGTCGGTGACCAGTTCGGCGTACACCATGCCGCGCACGGTGCGGACCACCGACCCGCGCCTGCCGGCCAGCCAGAAATCGCCGTCCTCGTCGCGGTAGAAGAGGTACTCGGTGGAGATCCAGGTGTCGGCCGGCGCAAAGACCCCGCGCTTGACCGAGGCACTTGGGTCGATCGGTCCGCGAGACTGCGCAAGCAGTACCCCGACCTGGTTCGTTTCGGCAACCTGCACGAACCCGTTGTCGTTCTCCAGGATCAGATCGTGCTCGGCGTCGTAGGCAGCGAGTTCCACCCGACCGGCACCGGGCAGCGGACGGCCCTTGCTCCCGATCTTGGCGCCCGAGACATTGGCCAGCACCGCCTGCCCGTCGGTGGTGGCGAAGAACTCGACAACATGCGCGGGCGCGAACGCGTCGACGACCCGGCCCCACAACCCGGTCGGCATACCGGAGCCGATGAACAGCCGCACCGGATGGTTGCCATGCAACGCGAACTCCGGATCGTCGACCACGTCTCTCAACATGGCCCAGGTGTAGGACACCACGGTGACACCGTATTGACGAACTTCGGCGACGAACCGCTCTGGATTCAAACCGCGGGATAGCGCGATGCGGGTGCCACCGACCACCGCGCCGCCAAGGCTGACCAGCAGCGCCGACTCGTGGTGCAGCGGCGTCAGGCAGTACACGGTGTCCTTGCGATCCAGCGACGCGGTCGAAGCGGTTCCGAACGCCGACAGGGCCCACCGGAAATTGGTGATCTGCTTGGCGACCAGCTCGCCGCCCGCCGAACTGAACGCGATGAATGCCAGGTCGCGCGCGAACCCCGGATTGCGCCGGTACCAAGCCGGCAGTTGTACGACGTCGGGGTCGATCTGCTCCATGTCGATCACGTCGGCGTCGTCGGGTAAATGCAAATCGCGGGTCTCACCACCGCCCAGTACTAGGATCTGACCAGGCAATTCGCGGGCGGCGTCCAGGTTGATCGGGTCGGTCAGGATTTCGCTCACGCCCCCAAGCCGGACCTGGGCAGCCAGATCGACGTCTTGACGCATCAGCACGGCCACCCCGCCGAGCCGGGACAAGGCGGCTATCGCGACCAACGCGCTGGGCCGGGTCTCCATCAGGATCCCGACCCGGTCACCTTGGCGGACCCCGACCTCGATGAGGCCCCGCACGACGTTGTTGATGCGCCGATTGACGGCCTCATAGGTGTGAACGCGGCCGTCGAAAAGCAGGAACTCGCCCTGCGGGGCGTCGTGCGCCTGCTCGTCGATGATGCGGCCCAACGAGATTCGGGTGTGGTCATTGAGCTGCCCGAGCCGAGCCAACCTGGGCAGCGTGCGCACCGTCTCCACCGCAAGGGTGCGCATCGAACGGTTGGCCGCGACGACCGCATCCGCCGCGCCCCGCGCCACCGCGAGTGCCGCCTCAGATACCTCGCCCATACCGTGCGCGAGCCGGGTACTAAAGGCAACACCGCTGTCGGTGTGCTCGGCCGGTTGCTCGACCATCAGGTTGATGTTCGCCGGCTTGTCGCCTCCGCCGGAGATCCACCGCACCCACTCGGCAACGGTCGGCCAGCTCTGCAGAGCGGCTCGCGATCCCACCACAAGACCGAAATGCCCTGTGCGGATGAGGCTTTCGTAGACTTCAGTGTTGGGTGCGGCGCGCCGAATACCGCGTACCGATGCCGGCTGGCCGATGTCGTCCACCTCACCGACGAACGCCAGGACCGGACAGGTGATGTCGGTGAGCGTGACCAGCTGACCGTTGATCGCGAAACCACCGGTCATCATCCGGTTGTGGGCGATGAACTGCTTGAGCAGCTCCGAGATCGCCGGACCAGACCAGGCGATCCAGCCTTCGCGCTCGAGGAATCGCCTTTGCTGTTCGCGCGGCAGCAGGGCCTCCCGGTCGTGCAGCTGCCGCAAAAAGTCGACGCGCGCCTTTGCTGTCTTGAGCGGATCCATCATCTGAAAACCGGTGCGCGCCATCCAGCTCGGAATATTCAACCGGTTGAAGACGTGGTCGGCCATGAAGTCGGCCATGGCCGGTGCCATATTCGCCGGCAAACCCATCGGGAGCGCGGCCAGGGTGTCGACCGGGGAGCCAAACGTCACGATGCTAGCCAGGTGCTTCGACCGTCGATACGCGGCGACCTGATAGCACCACATCCCGCCCTGCGAGTAGCCGACCAGATGCACGTCCTGCCCGGCAGCGTCTCTGACTGTGTCGATCGCCTGGCTCAGCGCGACGATGTGGTCGGCCAGGGTGCGCTGCATGCCGCCCTCGACCTTGTCGGGCGAGCCGAAGTCGATGACCCACGGATCCATCCCGCTGGCGTGCAAGATGCCCACCGCGCCGTCCTCGCGCGTGACGTCCCACATGTCGGCCGACATCATCATTGGGTGCACCATTAGCACCGGCGGGCCTACCTTCGGCTGACCCGGCCGATTGTCCGGTGGAAAGTACCGCCGGAGCTTGTACATCGGCACGCTCTCGACGGTCTGGGACGGCGACGGGACACTGCCCGTCTCCAGGCCGCCCAACCGCAGCACTTCCAGACCGTTCTGCGCTGTGGCCACCAGACGCTCGACCGGTCGGGTGACCATCGACAAATTGAGATCCACCCCTACTCCTGACTGCTCGCTGAGTTGGCCTTGACCAGCGTGGTCATCATGGCACATCGGCCGTACCCGCGGTTTGAGCGTCACCAGGGTGTTAACGCTGTGGGGGTCGGCGAGACCACGATCCGCGGATCCGCGCACCCGCTCGACCTATTACCGTCGACCGGGTGGCGCACCTACTCGGAGCCGAGGCTGTGCATCTGGCGTATCCGAACCAGGTGATCTTCGAATCGATCACCCTCGGGGTGAACGACGGTGCCCGCATCGGCATCGTAGGTCGCAACGGCGACGGTAAGTCCAGCCTGCTCGGCTTGCTGACCGGCCTGGTGCAACCCGACTCCGGCCGGGTCACGCGGCGAACCGGGCTTCGGGTCAGTGCGCTCAGCCAGGCCGACACCTTGGATTCTTCAAGCACGGTCGGCGAGCAGCTGGTCGGCGATCAACCCGAACATCAGTGGGCCGGCAACGCACGCATCCGTGACGTGGTCGGTGGGCTGGTGTCCGATATCGATTGGGACGCGAGGGTCTCCACCCTCAGTGGTGGGCAGCGCCGGCGTGTGCAGCTAGCACAATTGCTCATCGGCGAGTGGGATGTCATCGCGCTCGACGAGCCCACCAACCACCTCGATATCGAGGGCATCACCTGGCTGGCCGATCACCTCAAACAACGCTGGGCACGCAACGGTGGCGGCCTGCTCCTGGTCACGCACGACCGCTGGTTTCTCGACGAAGTCGCCACCACTACATGGGAAGTGCACGACGGCATCGTCGAACCGTTCGAAGGCGGGTACGCGGCGTACGTCCTGCAGCGGGTCGAACGGGACCGCCAAGCTGCAGCTTCGGAGGCCAAACGGCAGAACCTAATGCGCAAGGAACTGGCCTGGTTGCGCCGCGGCGCCCCGGCACGCACCTCGAAGCCTAGATTCCGCATCGAGGCCGCCAACCAGCTGATCGCCGACGTACCGCCGTTGCGCAACACCGTGGAGCTTGCCAAGTTGGCTACCGCCCGGTTGGGCAAGGATGTCATTGATTTGCTGGACGTCTCGGTGTCGTACGACGGACGTCCGGTGCTGCGGAACATCGAGTGGCGCATCGCGCCCGGCGAGCGGACCGGAATCGTCGGGGCCAACGGCGCCGGGAAGTCCACCCTGCTGGGATTGCTGGCTGGGACGGTCCGGCCGGACACCGGAAAGGTCAAGCGCGGCAAAACGGTTCAGCTCGCGGTACTCGACCAGCAAGGTGACGAACTCAAAACATTGGCTGGCGAACGGATTGCCGACGTGCTTAGCCGGCTGCAGACCGGCTATGAGGTCGAAGGCCGCGAGATGACACCCGCCCAGCTTCTCGAGCGGCTCGGGTTTGCTCGCGGACAACTCTCGGCACGGATCGGCGAGCTGTCCGGCGGGCAGCGCAGGCGGCTGCAACTCATGCTGACGCTGCTGTCCGAACCGAACGTGCTCCTGCTCGACGAGCCCACCAACGACGTCGACACCGACATGCTGACCGCCACCGAGGATCTGCTGGACTCCTGGGCGGGCACCCTGATCGTCGTCTCCCACGACCGCTACCTACTTGAACGCGTCACCGATCAGCAGTACGCGATCCTCGGAGGTCGACTGCGCCACCTACCCGGCGGTATCGACGAATACCTGCGACTGGCGGCCGCCACCTCCGCCAAGCCCGCAGGCCAGCCCGCGGCCGCGCCGGCCGCCCAGACATTGTCGGGAGCACAACGGCGGGCCGCCGAAAAGGAGTTGGCGGGCGCCGACCGCCAGTTGGCCCGCCTCTCCGACCGGATCGCCGCCAAGCACACCGAGCTGGCCGAGCACGACCAATCCGACCATGTCGGCGTTACCCGACTGACTCATGAATTGCGAGCCCTCGAAGACGAAGTCGCCGTCGCCGAGTCTCGATGGCTGGAGTTGTCGGAGATGCTGGAATGAAACTCGTCACGTACCCTCCCGGCGAAGCGCTGCTCGCGCTGTACAACCGCTGCGGTCCGATTGTCAACACCGGAATTGGCCGGCATGGCATCGTGTATATGCTTGGCCCAGAAGCGAATAAGTTCGTGTTCGCGAACGCCGCCGCATTCAGTTGGCGCGAGACATTCGAGAATCTGGCGCCCGTGGACGGACCTACTGCACTGATCGTCAGCGACGGCGAAGACCACCGCCGACGACGGAGTGTGGTGGCACCCGGACTGCGCCACAAGCAGATTCAGGACTACGTCCACACCATGGCATCCGTCATCGACGACACCATCGAAAGTTGGCGCCCGGGGCAGGTGCTGGACCTCTACTCCGAGTTCCGCAGCGCGGTGCGCCGCAGCACGGCCGAGAGCCTATTCGGGTCCCGCATGGCCGCACATTCGGATTTCCTCGGCGTGCAGCTGCAACCGCTACTGGACCTGACCCATCGCCCACCGCAGGTGATGCGGCTGCAACGACGGTTCAACTCACCCGGCTGGAGACGGGCGATGACCGCCCGCCGGCACATCGACGCCCTGATCGACGGCGAGATCGCCGACGCCCGCAGCAACCCCAGACCCGACGATCACATGTTGACGATTCTGCTGAATGGCCGGTCTGAGGACGAACAGCCGCTGTCCGACAACGAGATTCGCGACCAGATCGTCTCGATGATCACCGCCGGCTTCGAAACCACCAGTGCTGCGCTGGCGTGGGCGGCCTACATGTTGCTCACCGTGCCCGGTGCATGGGAGTCCGCTGCCGACGAGGTGGACCGGGTGCTTGGCGGCCGAACGCCCACCGCCTCGGATCTGACCGCTCTGACCTACCTCAACGGCGTTGTGCACGAGACACTTCGGCTCTACTCGCCCGGAGTAATCTCGGCGCGCCGAGTGATACAGGACTTATGGTTCGATAGCCACCGTATCCAGACAGGACGGCTGATCGTGTTCAGCCCCTACGTGACCCATCGGATTGCCGAATCATGGCCCGAGCCAACGGAATTTCAGCCGCAGCGGTGGGATGCTGGCGCTGTCGGGTATCGCAGACCCGCACCGCACGAGTTCATTCCGTTCAGCGGCGGCCTGCACCGCTGCATTGGGTCGGTCATGGCCATCACCGAGATGACAGTGATGCTGGCGAGATTGGTCGCCCGAACGAGGTTGCAGTTGCCGGCCCAACGGATCCGGGCGGCGAACTTCGCTGCGCTGAGTCCCCGGCCAGGCTTGACAATCCGGGTGAAAGGGCTAACGCCAGCGCAATAGCACGAGTTCGGCACAAAAACCCGGACCCATTGCCAGCATCAAACCGGGGGTGCCGCTGGGCGGGCGCTTCTCGATGGTGTCTCGCAGGATGTGCAGCACCGACGACGACGACAGGTTGCCGATATCGCCCAGGGAACGCCACGTCAACTCCAGAGCCTCGGGAGGCAGCTGCAGAGTGTCCGTGATCGCGTTGATCACCTTCGGACCACCCGGATGACTCACCCAGGCCGCAATGTCATCCCTGCTCAGGTCGTGCGCGTCGAGGAAGCCGTCCACGTCTGCCGCCAGGTATTGCTCGATCAGCTCCGTCAAATCGGGCGAGAGCCGCAACTGCAGACCAGCCGAGCTGACGTCCCATCCCATGATGTGCAGCGATTCGGGGTAGAAGCGACTGCGGGAGTCTACGATCTCGGGTCCGCTGGCCTGGATCTTCTCGGCCCGCCGATCACCGACCGCGACCACCGCTGCAGCGCCGTCACCGAACAGCGCGGTGCCGATCAGCCCCGACACCGTCGGTTTGATCGCCGGGTAAGTGAGCGAGCAGAGCTCGACCGATATCAAGACAGCCACATCATCGGGGGCACCGCGCAAATAGTCGTGCAGGCGACCGACACCGGCCGCCCCAGCTACGCAGCCCAGGCCGAATATCGGCATCCGCCGCACGTCGGGACGCAGCCCCAAGCGGCCGGCGATTCTGGCGTCCAGCGACGGAACCGCGACACCGGTCACCGTCGTGGTCATTATGAGGTCAATGTCCTCTGGTTGCAGGCCCGCTTCGTTGAGCGCGCCCATGAGCGCCTCGATGCCGAGGTCGACCGCCTTGTCGATGAAAATCTCGTTGGCGTCCCCGAAGTCGGTGAGCGCCGGATACTGCTCCAACGGCATGACGAAGTGGCGCCCGTTCACCTTGGCCGACTTATGCAGCTTCCGGACGATTTCTTCGTGCTCCTTCAAACCGGGGAACTCAACGAATAAATCGGTGACCTCACTCTGGCTGTATCGGTGTGGTGGCAATGCACCGAATACACCTGCGACGACGCTCATGCACCTGCCTCAATCAGTTGGATACCGAGTCAAGTCCGCCCGCTCTGACTCCCCAAAACTCAGAGTTTAGTTGGCGGTAGAAGGCGTCGCAAAGAAACGCACTATTCGACGTCTGTCTTATTTCATCCCGGATTCCAGTGGTCAGCCAATTTCTTCATCGGAATCGAGGGTCATTGCAATTAACGCTTCGGGACTGAGAGAGTCGATCACATCATCGCTATTCGAGACCTCTGACGAGGCTTTTTCCGATTGCCCGGCTAGTAGTTGAAGTTTCTCGAGCAATCCGGTCCTACGCAGTTCGGCGATGGGGATATTTCGTAGTGCCAGCCAGATATCTTCGTTTTCCGGATATTCGCTGTCAATGCAGCTCAGTAGCTCCGCGAGGTGGTCGGCCAGATCCGCAGGAGTGGGATAGTCGAAAATGAGCGTGCGCGGTAGCGACAATCCGGCCAGCGCTGCCTCAGACCGCAGCCGGTTGCGCAGTTCGACTCCGCTCATCGAGGTGAATCCGGAATCCTGGAAAGCACGATCCGCACTCACGTCCCGGCGCCTGGTGTGCCCGAGGACGGCGGCGGCATGAAAACACACCAGGTCGATCAGACGGCGACGACGCTCGACGGGGCCCAGGTGTTGCAACCCTACGGCGGCGGGTGGCTCCGGCTCGGCGGACACCTCGTCACCAGACAATCCCCAAAAGCGTTGCCGGACGAAGGCATACGTTGGCAATTCTTCGTATCGGCAATCCAGCCCGGTAAATGTAGCCGCCCAGTCGATATCAGCACCCTCGCTGAATAGTCGTGCCATCGCGGACAGCACGGCATCGGCCTCCGGGGCGTCCTGACTCAGCGTCACAATCGAAATCTCTTGTTCCGCAGTCAAACCGGCGCCGGGACCCACCTCGATGAACACCTCGGCGCCAAGGCTCACCACCGTTGATATCGCCTCGCCGAACCTTACCGGCCTACGGACGTGCTCGGTCCAGTATTCGCTCGACCCGTAGCCGGGCCCGGCCAACCGCCCCGTGACGTTGGACACCAACGGGATACGCGGCTGCTGCGGCGCAAGATCGGCGAGCCGCTCCGCGAAATCATCGACAATCGGCTCCATCAAGGCCGAGTGGAATGCGTGAGACACGTTCAGTCGGTGCACCCGACGGCCTCGTTTCGACAACTCCTGCGTTACCGCAGCCACCTGGTCCGACGGCCCGGACAGAACCACGGAATCGGGTGCGTTCACCGCCGCCAGGCTCACCTGCGAGCTCAGCAGTGGGGCCACCTCAGATTCGCTCACGGCGACCGCGACCATCACCCCACCGGGCGGCAGCGTTGCCATCAGACGGCCCCGTTCGGCCACCAGCTGAGCCGCTTCTGGGAGCGAGAGCACTCCCGCTTCATAGGCCGCCGCGATCTCCCCCACCGAGTGGCCAACCACGAAGTCGGCTCTCACGCCGCAGCTGCGCAGCAGTGCCGCCAGCGCCACCTGCACGGCGAATAACCCAGGCTGAGCGAACTCGGTGCTCTCCTGCAACGCCACGTCATGTCCCCAGATCACCTGTCGGAGCGGCAATCTCAGATATGGTTCGAGCACCGCAACGGTCTGGTCGAAGGCTGCCGCGAACACCGGGAAACGGTGGTAAAGACCACGTCCCATACCCAGGTACTGCGACCCCTGGCCGGGAAACACGAACACCTTCTTGCCTAACGGCCGGGCCCGGCCGGTCTGCACTGCCGGCCCCGGAACCCCGGCTGCCAGCCCCCCCAGTCCCTCGGTCATGCGTCCGCGGTCCGCGCCGACCACCACCGCCCGGTAGTCGAACACCGTCCGAGTAGTCGCCAATGACCAACCCGTGTCTGCCATTCCAAGCGCCGCCACCCGCTCGGACAACCGGCGGGCCTGGCCGGTCAAAGCCTCCGCCGACCGGGCGGACAATACCCAAGGCACCGCAACATCGTGAACCGGTTCGGCGGCAACCATTTCGACCCCTGGCGCCTGTTCGACAACCACGTGCACGTTGGTCCCGCCCATACCGAACGACGAAACCCCAGCCCGGCGCACATCATCGGTCCAGGGCGTCAGAACAGTGTTAACACATAAACCGAGCCCGACCAGATCGGTTGCCGGCACGGCGAAATTGAGGCTCGCCGGCAGCGCCCTGTTCTCAACCGCCAGCACCGTCTTAATCAACCCCGCGATCCCAGACGCGGCACCGGTGTGCCCGATGTTGGTCTTGACAGATCCGATCAGCAGCGGCCGCCGCCGGGCCGCACCGAATACCTCACCCAGGGATGTGGCCTCGACGGGATCGCCGACCTGCGTGCCGGTTCCATGCGCCTCGACATAGTCGACCTGCGTGTGAACCAGACCGGCATCGGTCAATGCCCGCCGGATCACGTGGACCTGCGCGGCGGACGACGGGACCGTCAGTCCCGACGTATCGCCGCCCGCATTGCCGACTGCACTGCCGGAAACGATTGCGTGAATCCGGTTTCCGTCGTCCAGCGCAGCGCGCAGGGGCTTCAGCAATACCAGGGCGCCGCCGTCACTTCGCACATATCCATCCGCGCGTTCGTCGAACGCATAGGTGTGGCCCGACGGCGAGGTTGCACCGAACTCCCTTTCCAGGAGTTCGCTTTCGGTGTCCAAGTTGAGGTGTATACCACCGGCGATTGCCATCGACGCCGTGCCGGCACGCAGTGCCTCAACCGCCATGTGCACCGCCAGCAGGGAGGACGACTGTCCGGAATCGACGGTCAGGCTAGGACCGCGCAGGTCGTAGAAATAGGACATCCGGTTGGCGATCATGCCTCGGCTCAGACCGCCGAATGCGTGGTGGTCGACATGGAAACCTTGGCGTAACGCCACCAGCGCGTAATCATCGGTCATCGCCCCGACGTACACCGAGATTGGCTCGCCACGGAGACCTCTTGGTAGCAGGAACGCATCTTCGAACAGTTCCCATGTCAGTTCCAGAGCCAGCCGCTGGCGCGGGTCCATCGCCGCCGCCTCGCGCGGCGACACGTTGAAAAAGCCCGCGTCGAAGTCGGCAGCGCTCTGCAGAGAACCGACCATCTCATGTCCGTCCTGCAGCAAACGCCAAAAAGCGCGTGGATCGGCTGCGGCGGGAAACCGGCAAGCCAAGCCGATGACCGCGATGTCACTCTGCCGCACTGCGTTCACGTCGCCCTCATGGGCCGAGTTCGTCATCCAGCAAGGCGTAGATCTCGCTGTCAAGGGCCGCCTGATTGCCCGGCTCGGCGGTCAAGTCCGCGATCAACGCGCGCAACCGGCTGGTGAGCTGGCCCTTTTCTTCCGCGGTCCAGTCGGATTGGTGGATCAGCGCATCCAGTTCGCGGGTGAGGTTGTCAACGCGGCCCAACGGTCGGGGTTGCTCATCCACCGGCGGTGCGACGGCGCCCAGTTCGTTGGAGAGATGCTCCCCAAGCGCAGCCGGTGTCGGGTAGTCGAAGATCAGGGTCGGTGAAAGTGTCAGCCCAGTAGCCGTTTTAAGCCGGTTGCGCAGTTCGACCGCGGTGAGCGAGTCGAACCCAAGTTCCTGGAAAGCCCTGTGCGGGTCGATATCAACGGTGCTGGAGTGACCCAACACGATTGCAGCATTGGTCGAGATCAGCTCGGTAAGTTCGCGCTGGCGCTGCTGGGGCTCCAGGGCATGCAACCGTGCCGTCAAACCTATTGCTGCCGCCCCGCTATCGGCAGACTCGATGACGCGGCGGGTACGACGGGTGACCAACTCGCGCCAGAGCGGCGGCAGGCCGGTATCGGCGGTCAGCACGCTGGTATCCAGCCGAGCCGCGACGGCTACCGCTTGATCGCCGATGAGGGCCGCATCCAGAAGTTGAAGTGCCTGCTCGGTGGGGAGTGCCGACAGCCCGACCTGCTTCATCCGAGCGAGATCTCGATCACCCAGGTGACGGGTCATCGAGCTGCCCTCCTCCCACAAGCCCCACGCGATCGACAGGCCGCTCAGGCCCCGCTGGCGGCGGTAGCCGGCAAGAGCGTCCAAGAAGGCGTTGGCTGCGGCATAGTTGCCCTGGCCCGGACTGCCCGCGATCCCCGCCAGTGACGAAAACATTGTGAAAACAGCCAGATCCGCGCCGCGAGTCAGCTCATGTAGGTTCCACGCCCCGTCAACCTTGACCCGCAGCACGGTGTCCAACCGCCGCGGGGTCAAGGACGTGATCACCGTGTCGTCGAGCACTCCGGCAGCATGAAACACACCTTTGAGTGGGAACTGCACCGGTATCTGCGCAAGCAACCGGGCCGTTTCCGCACGGTCGGCGATATCGCACTGCGCGAAAGTTACTCGAGCTCCGGCTTGTTCGAGCGCAGCACCCAGCTCACCTGCGCCGTCGGCCTGTCCACCAGAGCGGCTCACCAGCACCAGGTTCGCGACGCCGTAGTGGGCAACCAGATGGCGCGCCACGGCGGATCCCGCCATGCCGGTGCCGCCGGTGATGAGCACGGTGCCGCCCGCCAATGGCGACTGCTGCCCGGCAGGACCGTCCGGGCCGGCGGGAATGGTGAGCACTACCTTCCCCAGATGACGGGCCTGGCTGACGAAGCGGTATGCCTGCCTGGCACTGCGCACGTCAAACACCCTGACGGGCAGGGATTTCACCGCATCGGCTTGCAGCATCTCGCGAACGTCGGCCAACATCGTCGCGATTCGATCCGGCCCTGCCTCCATCAGGTCGAACGCCTGGTAGCTGACACCGTCATATCGATCGGCGACAGCGGCTGGATCGCGGATATCGGTCTTGCCCATTTCGACGAAACGCCCCCCAGGGCCCAACAGCCGCAGTGAGGCGTCGGTGAACTCGCCGGCCAGCGAGTTGAGCACCACGTCTACACCAGCACCACCGGTGGCCGCAGCGAAACGTACCTCGAACTCTAAGGTGCGGGAATCGCCGATGTGGGCGTCGTCGAAACCCATCTCGCGCAACGTTTCCCACTTGCCGCGACTGGCTGTGGCGAAAACCTCGCAGCCCCAATACCGCGCCAACTGCACGGCAGCCATGCCCACACCGCCGGTGGCGGCGTGCACCAGCACGCGCTCACCGGCCTTGAGCCCGGCCAGATCTCGCAAGCCGTACAGCGCAGTCAGGAAAACCACCGGGATGCCGGCGGCCCTGTCCAGCGACCAGCCGTCCGGAGCTGCGATCACCAGGCGCTGGTCCACGACGGATTCGGGTGACACCACGCCCAACAGGCCCATCACCGTCTCGCCCTCGGACAGTTTGGTCACCCCCGGACCAACCTCCACAACGACGCCGGCGCCTTCGGCACCCAGCTCGCCGCCGCCAGGATACATGCCCAATGCCACCAATACGTCCCGAAAATTGACGCCCACCGCACCGACCGCGACGCGCACCTGCCCGGGCGACAACTCAACCGGCTCGCTGCGTCGGGCCGAGACATCCTGCAGCGTCCCGCCGTCACCAACGGCTAACCGCCACAAGCCATCCGGCAAGGTCAGTATCGCGGCACTATCAGCCCGGACCAGCCGAGGCCCGTAGACCACGCCCGACCGCACCGCCAATTGTGGCTCCGCGCAACGGAGCACGTCCTCGACCGCCACCGAGCCGTCGGTATCCAGCAGCGTTACCCGGCCCGGATGCTCGGCCTGCGCCGACCGCACCAATCCCCACACTGCGGCGCCGGCCAGATCAACGATGTCCTCACCGCCCACTGAGACCGCCCCGCGCGTCACCACGGCGAGCCGACCAGAACCATCGCCGCCCAGGTGCTGTTGCAACACGTCCAACACCTGGTGGCTGGTCGCCGAGACGGTTCCCGGCTTTGACTCCCACATCGCCAGTTCTCCGGGTGGGTCGCCCTGGTCGCGTTCCAGCGGCGCCCACACCACGCTGAGCAATCCGCTCCCCGGGGCGGTACCCGACGAGACCGCCGCCGACAGCGCCTGCGCGGATATCTGGCGCACCACCAGCTCCCGCACCGACAGCACCGGCAATCCCGACGAATCCGCCAACTCGACCGAGACCGAGCCGGCACCGGTCGGAGCGATCCGGACGCGTAGCCGGGTCGCCCCGGTGGCGTGCAACGACACCCCCTGCCACGAGAACGGCAGCGCCAACTGATCCTCACCCGCCACCACAGCCCACGCATGCAGCGCAGCGTCCAGCAGTGCTGGATGAATCCCGAAGCCTGCCACGCTCACACCCTTGGGCGCGGTCAACTCGGCATACACCTCGCGGCCGCGCCGCCACGCCAACCGGAGGCCCTGAAACGCTGGCCCGTATCGGTAGCCCCGGCCGGCCAATTGCTCGTATACCGCGGAGACATCCACCGCCGACGACCCGACAGGCGGCCACGTCGACAAGTCGGCCCCACCCCGGACGCCGCCAGGCCGCAGCATCCCCTCGGCGTGTAATACCCACGAATCACATTCGCCCGCCGCGGAATACACCGCGGCACCGTGCCGCCCGGAATCGTCAGCGGCGCTGACGAGTACCTGTATGCGCACCCCGCCCGTTGCCGGCAAAGCCAACGGCGCAAGCAGCGTCAGTTCCTCGATCATCGGAGCGCCCACCTCGTCACCGGCGCGCAACACCAGTTCCGCGAAACCCGCTCCGGGAAACAGCGTCACGGCAGTGACAGCATGGTCCGCGAGCCAACTCTGTATGGCCGGCGACAACCAACCCGTCAAAGCCAACCCGCCGGAATCGGGTCGCTGCACGGCCGCACCAAGCAGTGGATGTCCGAGCCCGGACAGGCCCACCGCCCGCAACGAAGTAGGTCCGACACCGAGGTCCGTCAGCCAAAAATGCTTCCGGTCAAAGGCATATGTTGGCAATGCCACGATCTGAGGGTCCGGGCCCGCGAATGCTTCACGCCAATTCAACCGCAGGCCCGCGGTGAACAAGCCCGCGACCGCTGTGTAGAGGGATTCGACTTCGGGGCGGCCCTTCGCCAACAGCGCGGTCGAAACCGATTGTGCCGCAGCGCACTGCTCGATCAGCGCGGCCAGTCCGCCGCCAGGGCCAACCTCGACGAAGACACCGGCCCCGATCGACTCGGCCGACTTCACACTATCGGCAAAGCGCACCGGCTTGCGCACATGTTCAACCCAGTACGACGGCGAACCATAGCCGGCACCGGCGAGCTCACCAGTGACGTTCGACACCAGCCTGATTCGCGGTTCATCCGCGGTCAACCCGGCCAGTGATGGCCGAAAATCGGGGATCATCGGCTCCATCAACACCGAATGGAACGCATGCGACACGGCCAGCCGGTGCACTCGCCGACCCTCCAGCTGATCCAGCACCGCGGCGACCGCCGTCTGCTCACCCGAAAGCACCACCGATTCCGGCGCATTCACGGCAGCGATGCTCACCCCTTCATTGAGCAGCGCCACCACCTCATCCTCGCCGGCGGTTACCGCGACCATCACCCCGCCGGCCGGTAGCCCCGCCATCAACCGGCCGCGGGCAGCGACCAGTGCAGCCGCATCATCCAGCGAAAGCACGCCGGCGACCTGGGCCGCGGCAATCTCCCCCACCGAGTGGCCGAGCACCAGGTCGGGAACTACGCCCCAAGACTGCAACAACGCGGCCAACGCCACCTCGACGGCGAACAGCGCCGGCTGCGCATACTCGGTGCTCTCCAATAGCTCTTCGTCGCTCCCCCAGATAACGTGGCGCAGCGGCACGCGCAGATGCTTGTCCAGTGCCGTGGTGGCCTCGTCAAAAGCTTTGGTGAACACCGGGAAACGCTGGTATAGATCCCGCCCCATACCCAGGTATTGGGCGCCTTGGCCGGGAAACACGAACACTGTCTTGCCGAGCGAGCGAGCGCGGCCGACCGCTACACTCGCTGCCGGTTCTCCCGACGCCAGCCGAGCCAGCCCATCCTGAAAGTGCCGATGGTCGGCGGCCACCACGACCGCGCGGTGCTCGAATACCGACCGAGTGCTCGCCAGCGACCAACCGACATCCAATGGCCGCACACCCTGGTCCGCAGTCACCCGCGCCAGCAGGCGCTCCGCCTGATTCGCCAGGGCCTCGGCCGAGCGCGCAGACAAGACCCATGGGACGGCGCCATCGAACGGTTGTGCCACAACGCTTTCTGATTCCGCGGTGCGCCCCTGCTCCAAGAGCACATGCGCGTTGGTGCCGCTGATACCGAACGCCGACACGCCGGCCCGTCGTGGGCGGCCGGCTTCGGGCCAAGACCTCTGTTCGGTCAGCACCGACACCGACCCCATCGACCAATCAACATGCGGTGTCGGCACATCGACATGCAGAGTCTTGGGCATTACGCCGTGCTGCATAGCGAGCACCATCTTGATCAGTCCGGCCGCACCCGCCGCCGCCGAGGTATGGCCGATATTCGATTTGATCGAACCCAGCCAGAGCGGCTCGGCGCGACCTTGCCCATATGTCGCCAGGATTGCCTGCGCCTCGATCGGATCGCCCAGCCTGGTGCCCGTCCCGTGGCCTTCGACCACATCCACATCCGTCGGAGCGAGACCCGCACTGGCCAGGGCTGTCCGAATCACCCGCTGCTGTGCCGGACCATTAGGCGCCGTCAGACCATTGGATGCGCCGTCTTGGTTGACCGCCGAACCCCTCACCAGCGCCAACACCGGATGCCCCAACCGCTCCGCGTCGGCCAGTCGCTCCACCACGAGCACACCGGCGCCCTCGGACCACGACGTGCCGTCAGCGGCTCCGGCATAGGCCTTGCATCGGCCGTCGGCAGCCAGCGCCCGCTGGCGGCTGAACTCCACGAATGCCGCCGGGGTGGCCATCACGGTGACCCCGCCGACCAGCGCCAAATCACATTCATGCTGGCGCAGCGACTGCACCGCCAAATGCAGCGCCACCAGGGACGACGAGCACGCCGTGTCCACCGACACGGCGGGTCCCTCCAACCCCAGGACATACGCCACCCGTCCCGAGGTCACGCTCGGCGTCGAACCGGTCAGTCCGTAGCCTTCCAATTCGCCCTTGACCTCGCCACCGTACCCGGCGTGGATCACTCCGGCGAACACGCCGGTCGCTGAGCCGCGCAAGGCGCTCGGGTCGATTCCGGTGCGTTCCAACGCTTCCCAAGACACTTCCAGCATCACCCGCTGCTGAGGGTCCATAGCCAGCGCTTCGCTGGGGCCGATACCGAAGAAGCCGGCGTCGAAATCGCCAGCATGCTGCAGGAAGTTACCGCGTCGGGTGTAAGTCTTTCCGGGCATGTCGGGATCCGGGTCGTACATGCCATCGATGTCCCAACCGCGATCCCCAGGGAAGTCCGACACGGCATCGCGACCGGCAAGCAACATGTCCCACAACGCTTCCGGCGAATCCACCCCTCCCGGATACCTGCACGCCATACCCACCACCGCGATCGGTTCGGATAACCGGCCCTCCAGCTCGGACACCCGGCGTCGGGTGCGCCGCAGATCCGCGGTGAGGCGTTTGAGGTAGTCGAGGTGCTTCGCGGTGTCCGGACCCTGGTTCATGAGCTACGAACCGAGTTCTTCGTCGAGGATGGCGAACAGTTGACTTTCACTGGCGGCGGCGAGATCGTCATCGACGAGCCGCTCGCTCACCCCGACCAGCTCGGCCTGGACTGCCGCCAGTCGATTGGACAGCTGTGCCTTCTGCTCGGGTGTCCAATCCGCTCGAATGATCAAAGTTTCCAATTGGCGGGCGATGTCGTTGAATTGGACAACCGGATCGGCTCGGTCAGCAGAAGCGCTCAGCCGCACACCGAGATGCTCCGCCAAGGCGGTTGGACTGGGGTAGTCGAAGATGAGGGTCGGCGAAAGCGTCAGTCCGGTTGCTGTCTTCAGCCGGTTGCGCAGTTCGACTGCGGTCAGAGAGTCGAACCCCAGATCGCGGAAAGCGCCTTGCGCATTTATGTCGGCCATGCTCGATCGCCCCAGCACTGTTGCGGCGTTACTGCAGACCACTTCGACTAATTCACGGTGTCGCTGTTCGGCATCCAGAGCACGCAATCGTGCCACCAACCCTGTTGTAGCAAAACCAGACTCACCGCTGGAAACGGCACGCCGAGCGGGGCGGCGAACCAGTTCACCCAACAGCGGCGGTACGTCCTCAGAGAGACTCGCCGCATCGAAGCGGGTGGCTATAACGACACCGGGGTCTGCGGCCAGGGCAGCGTCGAACAACGCCATGGCCTGCTCAGTTTCCAGCTCGGCAAGACCGGCCCGGCCCATCCGGGCCTTGTCGCGCTCGCTGAGGTGGCGCGTCATCGCGCTGGCCTCTGCCCAGAGTCCCCACGCGATGGACACGCCGGGCAGACCCGCCGAACGGCGACGTGTCACCAGTGCGTCCAAGAAACCGTTGGCCGCCGCGTAATTGCCCTGACCCGGTGTGCCGAGAATGCCAGCCATGGAAGAGAACACGACAAAGGCCGAAAGTTGGAGCTTCTGGGTCAGCTCGTGCAGATTCCAGGCGCCGTCGACTTTGGCCCGCAGCACTTTATCCATCCGGTCCGGCGTCAGCGATTCGATCAGCCCGTCGTCGAGAACGCCGGCCGCGTGAATCACCGCTTTCAGCGGAAACGACTTGGGGATCCGGGTGAGCACGTCGGCGACAGTGTCACGATCGGCCACATCTGCGGCCGCTACCGAGACTTGCGCGCCAGCTTTGCGCAACTCCAGCGTCAACTCCGAAATACCTTGTGCATGCTCACCTGCACGGCTCACCAACAGCACATGAGGCACCCGATGCCGGCTGACCAGGTGCCGCGCCAGTGCAGCGCCGGCCATTCCGGTTCCACCGGTGATCAGGACGGTGCCATCGGCGAGGCCCGTGTTGGACTGCAACGTCAACACCACCTTGCCGGTGTGCCGGGCCTGGCTGACAAAGCGATACGCCTGCCGCGCGGCGCCCAGGTCAAACGTCTGCACCGGTAATGGTGTCAACGCATCGCTGTGCATAAGTGTCATCAACTCGGCCAGCATCTGCGCAATCTTGTCCGCTCCGGCCTCGATGAGGTCGAACGCCCGGTAGTGAATCCCTTGCTCGGCCAGCAGGTGTGGGTTGCGCAGGTCGGTCTTGCCCATCTCGATGAAGCGTCCGCCGGGAGCCAGCAGGCGCAGCGAGGCGTCGATGAACTCGCCGGCCAGGGAATTGAGTATCAGATCGATACCGGCGCCGGCCGCGCCTGCGCGGAAGCTGGTCTCGAACTCCAGGCTGCGGGAATCGCCAATATGGTCATCGTCGAAACCCATCGCGCGCAACGAATCCCACTTGCCACGGCTTGCGGTGGCGAATACCTCGCAACCCCACAACCGCGCCAACTGCACCGCCGCCATACCGACTCCACCGGTCGCGGCGTGCACCAAGACCCGCTCGCCGGCTCGCGCCTTGCCCAACACCGACAACCCGTACCAAGCCGTCAAGAATGCCACCGGGACACCGGCTGCTTGCTCGAGCGACCAGCCAGCCGGGACGCGGGTGACCAGCCTGCGATCGACCACCGCCTGGGGACCCGCCACGCCCAACAGTCCCATCACCGCATCGCCCACGGCGATATCGGAAACCTCTGGCCCCACTTCGACGACCACGCCGGCGCCCTCAACCCCCAACTCACCGCCGCCGGGGTACATACCCAGCGCCACCAGCACGTCCCGGAAGTTCACTCCGACTGCGGCTACCGCGACCCGCAGCTGCCCAGCGCCCAGGTCGCTCGTATCACAAGGACCGATCCGCACGTCCTCAAGCGTGCCCCCACCGCCCGTGACCAGGCGCCAGCCGGAATTCGACTCGGGCAGAACGAGTTCCGGCTGCAAGCCGCTGGCTTTGAGCCGGGCCTTGTATACCGCACCGCGACGCACCACCAGTTGGGGCTCACCACAGCCGACCACGTCGTTGACGTCCAGGGAGCCATCGGAATCCAGCAACACAATCCGGCCCGGGTGTTCAGACTGCGCCGAACGCACCAGCCCCCACACCGCCGCCGCGGCGAGATCGGTGACGTAGTCGTCACACATTGCGACGGCACCGCGAGTCATGACCACGAGGACGCCCTCCTGATCACTCGCCAACCACGACTGCAACATCGACAGCGCCGCGTGCGTGGCGGACCGAACCACGTTGCGCGGATCGCCATCCTCGGCTGGCAACTGCCACAACACCACCGGCATATCACCGCCGGGCGCCGCACCGACGAGAGACCACTCGATCTCGAACAGACCCGCATCTTCGTCTCGGGCACCGCCGGTCAGGACGTCCAGCTGGCCGGACACCGGGCGAAGGCTTAGCTCCTGCACCGTCAACACCGGCAGACCGTAGTCGTCGGCCAACTCCACCCGCACCGATCGGGAACGGGAGCGGCTCAGCCGAACGCGGAGCCGCGTGGCGCCCGTCGCATGCAGTGAAACGCCCTGCCAGCTGAATGGCAGCACCGTCTGCGAATGTGCTTCAGCCGCTGCCCACGCGTGCAGCGCGGCATCCAGTAGCGCGGGATGGATGCCGAACCCCGTTGCGCTCAAACCGGTGTCCTCCGCGAGCGCAACCTCGGCGTAGATGTCTGCCTCGGACTGCCACATCGCATACAGCCCCTGAAACGCCGGACCATACTCGTATCCCAGCGCGGCCAAGCGTTCGTAGACACCGCTCACTTCAACCGGCTGCGCGCCCGCGGGCGGCCACGATGACAAGTCGGCCGATGGTTCCAGTTTCCCAGCCGCGAGCACACCCTCGGCGTGCAGTTGCGATCGTTCGCCCAGGGAGTACACGGTGAAGTCATGGCTACCGGAAGCGTTCGCGGCGCTGACCACGACCTGCACCCGGGTCTCATCGACCAACCTCAGCGGCGTCGACAACGTCAGCTCTTCGACCACCGGACAGCCGACCTCGTCACCGGCCCGGATGGCCAGCTCCACGAGTCCTGCGCCCGGGAACAGCACCATGCCGTTCACCGCGTGATCGGCCAACCATGGCTGTGCGGTGAGCGAGAGCCTGCCCGTCAACACCACACCGCCGGTGTCCGGGCGCTCCACTACCGCTCCCAACAGGCCATGCTCGGCGCCGACAATCCCATCCCGGCGGACGTCTCGAGCGGCCGGTTCGGTAAGCCAGAACCGGCGCCGCGCGAACCCGTAGGTCGGCAGCGCCACCCGCCGGGCTCCCTCGAACACCGACGACCAGTCGACGGCCACCCCCGCCACCTGCGCCTGCGCCACGGAAAGCCAAAACCGTTGCAGCTCATCGCCGTCACGGCCCAGGGTTTGGACGACTGCAGGTCGGCTCGACGGATCGTGCGCAAGCACCGTTTCCTCCACGGCGGCGGCCAGTACCGGGTGCGGACTGGATTCGACGAACACCTGATAGCCCGCCTTGGTGGCGGCGCCCACTGCTGCCTCGAAAAGCACGGTGTTCCTGAGGCTTTGATACCAGTAGTCCGCGGTGAGGCAGGTGGTGTCGATGAGTCCGCCGGTCACCGTGGAAAAGAACGCGACACTCGATGAGCGCGGCTGGATCGAGGCGAGCGCCTCAGTGAGGTCTGCGCGGATGGCATCCACATGCCGGGAGTGCGAAGCGTAGTCGACCTCGATCCTACGGGCGCGAATGCCGTCGGCGTCGCAGTACCGTAGCAATTCGTCGATCGCGGCCACGTCCCCGGAAACCGCAACAGCCGAAACACCGTTGACGGCAGCGACACTCAACCGGCCACCCCACCGGGCCAGCAAGGTCCCGGCTTCCCGTTGCCCGACGGCCAACGAGGCCATGCCGCCCTGCCCGGACAACCGCGCCAGCAGCCGGCTCCGCAGCGCCACCACCCGAGCCGCGTCGGACAACGACAAGGCCCCGGCCACATAGGCCGCGGCGATCTCGCCCTGCGAATGCCCGATCACCGCGTCGGGTCTGACGCCGAACGAGCGCCACATCTCGGCTAGCGACACCATGACTGCCCACAGCACCGGCTGCACCACGTCCACCCGGTCCAGGCCGGGTGCCGTCGGCATCCCGTGTACGACGTCGATCAGGGACCACTCGACGTGGACCCGCAGCGCCTCGTCGCACCGGCGCATCTGTTCGGCGAACACCGGAGCCCTGTCCAACAACGATGCGCCCATTCCCGCCCACTGCGACCCCTGGCCGGGGAACACGAACGCTGTCTTGCCGATAGCATGGGCCTGTCCGATCACCGTCCCGGAACCTATTTCGCCGCAAGCTATTCCGGCTAGTTCGGCCAGCAACTGCTGACGGTCGGCGCCCACCACCACCGCGCGGTGCGCGAACAGTGACCGCGTGCTGACCAGCGACCAGCCCACGTCCGCTGCGCTCAGGTCGTCGTTGCCGGCCACCCAATCGTGCAGCCGCTGCGCCTGATTGGTCAACGCGGCTGATGAGCGCGCCGAGAGCAGCCAAGGCGCAGGGCCGTCGACGTGTGTCGGGGCCATGTCCTCGACGGCCGGTGGCTGTTCCAGAATCACATGCGCATTCGTGCCACTGATCCCGAACGACGACACCGCCGCGCGACGCGGCCGTCCCGGCTCCGGCCACGCTCGCGCCTGAGTCAGCAGTGCCACCGCGCCGGTCGACCAATCCACATGCGGTGTCGGCACATCTACGTGCAAGGTTGCGGGCATCACACCGTGCCGCATCGCCAGCGCCATCTTCATGACGCCGGCCACGCCTGCAGCGGCCGAGGTGTGACCCATGTTCGATTTGATCGAGCCCAACCAGAGCGGCTCGTTGCGGCCCTGGCCGTAGGTCGCCAAAATCGCCTGTGCCTCAATCGGATCACCCAGGGTGGTACCCGTCCCGTGCCCCTCCACGACATCCACATCGGCCACACCCAAACGCGCACTGGACAGTGCCGCCCGGATAACCCGTTGCTGGGAAGGACCGTTGGGGGTGGCCAGCCCGTTGGACGCGCCGTCCTGGTTGACCGCCGAACCCCGCACCACCGCCAGCACCGGATGTCCCAACCGCTGCGCGTCGGTTAACCGTTCGACCACCAACGCCCCGGCTCCCTCGGCGAACGCGGTCCCGTCCGCGGCCCCCGCGTACGCCTTGCACCGGCCGTCGGCCGAAAGGGCGCGCTGACGACTGAATTCGATGAACATGGCCGGCGTGGCCATCACCGTCACCCCACCGACCAACGCCAGATCGCACTCCCCGGAACGCAGCGACCCCACCGCCAGGTGCAGCGCCACCAGCGACGACGAACATGCCGTGTCCACCGATACTGCTGGCCCTTCCAGACCCAGCACATACGCCACCCGTCCAGAGGCCACACTCAGCGTCGACCCACGCAGCCCGTAGCGTTCCAGATCACCGGGTACCCGGCCCTGACCACCGTAGGAGCCGTGGAACACGCCGGCAAAGACAGCGGTCGACGAACCTCGCAGCGACAGCGGGTCAATTCCCGCCCGTTCCAACGCTTCCCAGCAAACCTCCAGCAGCAGCCGCTGCTGCGGATCCATCGCGAGAACCTCGCTAGGCGCGATCCCGAAGAATTCGGCGTCGAATCCGGCGACATCTTCCAGGAATCCACCGTGGCGGGTGTAGGACTTGCCAACCGCATCCGGGTCGGCGTCGAAAAGCTCCGCCACATCCCAACCCCGGTCGGTCGGAAATTCCGAGACGACGTCGCGGCCCTCGGCCACCATCTGCCACAGCCGATCGGGCGAGTCCACCCCACCCGGATACCGACAACCAATGCCCACCAAAGCGATTGGTTCCGTGGCACGCGAAAGGTAAGCACGGTTCTCACGCTTGAGCCGCTCGTTCTCTTTGAGCGATCGACGCAAAGCCGCGACGAGTTCCTCTTGCGTGCTGGTCATACCGTACTAGCCATCGAAGCGGTCACCCGTTCAGTGCCACCGCAACAGCACCAGTTCGGAGCAGAAACCCGGGCCCATCGCAATCATCAGACCGGGGCTGCCGCTGGGGGGTGGTTTGGCGAGGGTGTCCCGCAGTACGTGCAGCACCGACGCCGACGACAGGTTGCCGATTTCGCTCAGCGAGCGCCACGTCAGCTCCAGCGCCTCGGGCGGCAGACCCAACGTCTCGGTAATCGCGTTGATGATCTTGGGCCCACCCGGGTGCGTCACCCAGGCACCGATATCGGTGGTCTTCAACCGGTGTTCGCCGAGGAACGAGTTGACATCGTTGCCCAGGTACTGCTCGACGACAGCGGCCAGATCCTTGGACAGCACGAGTTCAAACCCAGCTGAGCCGACGTCGTAACCCATGGTGCGCAGCGAGTCGGGATAGAGGGTGCTGCGGGAATCGAGAATCAACGGGCCGCTTACCGCAACCTGTTCGGCGCGGCGGTCGCCGACCGCGACGACCGCCGCCGCGCCATCAGCAAACAACGCACTACCCACTAGACCCGCAACCGACGGTTTATAGCCGGGGAACGTCAGCGAGCAAAGCTCCACCGAAACCAGCGCGGCGATATCGTCTGGCGCACCCTTGAGGTAGTCGTGCAACCGGGCCACGCCAGCCGCCCCGGCCACGCATCCCAACCCGAACAGCGGCACCCGTCGCACATCGGGCCGCAGACCCACCCGCCCGGCTATCCGGGCGTCGAGCGACGGAACTGCCAGCCCGGTGACCGTGGTGGTGATCAGCACATCGAGGTCTTCAGGTGCCAGCCCGCCCTCTTCGAGCGCACCCATCAGGGCCTCGACACCCAGATCCACAGCTTTTTCGATGAAAATTGAATTCGCCTCGCCGAAATCGTTGAGGCTTGGGTACTTCTCCAACGGCAACACCAGGTGCCGGCTATTGACCTTAGCGCTGGCGTGCAATTGCCGGACGATGTCCTCGTAGCCCTCGAATTCCGGGATGTTGACGAACGTGTCGGTCAGCTGATGCTGCGAGTACCGATGCGGCGGCAAGGCTCCGAAGACACCTGCGATGACGCTCATTGGTCCCACCCCTTTGATACGAACATCAAGGCCACATTGTTCACCAGGATCGATTAACCGACTCGCTCAAGCGTCAAAGTTTAGTCGTTCCAAATTGACCGGCAAAAGAGCGGGCCACCCTTACCGCCGCAGTTGCCCACGCAACCGGTCGGCGGCAGAGCGCAGCGCGGTCAGCTGCTTGGCCACTTGACCAGGGGCGGTTCCACCCCGGGCATCGCGCGACAATACCGACCCCTCGATGGTCAGCACCTCCCGGACCTGCGGGGTGAGCTCTGGGCTGATCGCGGCCAGCTCGTCATCGGTCAAGTCCTGCAACCCGACGTCACGCTGTTCGGCGGCACGCACCGCGGCGCCGGCGGCCTCGTGCGCAGATCGAAACGGAACGCCCTGCCGCACAAGCCATTCAGCGATATCGGTGGCCAAGGTGTAGCCGGCCGGCGCCAGCGCCGCCATCCGTTCGACGTTAAATGTCAGACTGCCCACCAACCCGGCCATCGCCGGCAGCAGCAGCTCCAATTGCGCCACCGAGTCAAACACCGGCTCTTTGTCTTCCTGCAGGTCGCGGTTGTAGGCCAGGGGTTGAGCCTTCAGCGTGGCCAGCAGGCCGGCCAGGTTTCCGATCAGGCGACCGGACTTGCCACGAGCTAGTTCGGCGATGTCCGGGTTCTTTTTCTGCGGCATGATTGAACTGCCGGTCGACCAGGAGTCGTGCAACGTGACATAACCGAACTCCGTCGAACTCCAGATGATGATGTCCTCGGCCAGCCGGGACAGGTCGACGGCGATCATCGCGAACACGAATGCCGCCTCGGCAGCGAAGTCGCGGGCGGCGGTGGCGTCCACAGAATTGTCCGTCGCCGCCGAAAAGCCCAGGCTAGCGGCTATCGCGTCGGGGTCCAGGCCCAGCGACGAACCTGCCAGGGCGCCCGAACCGTACGGGGAGATCGCCGCACGCTTGTCGAAGTCGATGATCCGGTCCACGTCGCGCAGCAACGGCTGCGCGTGCGCGAGCAGGTGATGCGCCAGCAGGATCGGCTGAGCGGACTGCAGATGCGTCTTGCCGGGCATGATCGCGTTCGGGTTAGCGGCCGCCTGATCGGCCAGCGCGGCGGCCACGTCGAGCACGCCGTCGGCGACCCGGCGCACCGCGTCGCGCAGCCACATCCGGAACAGCGTGGCTACTTGGTCGTTACGGGAGCGTCCGGCCCGCAGCCGCCCGCCCAGCTCCGGCCCGACTCGGTCGATCAGCCCGCGTTCCAGCGCGGCGTGAACGTCCTCGTCGGAGACCAGAGGCCCGAAGCTACCGTCGGCAACGTCCTCGGCCAGGCTGTCCAGCCCGGTCAGCAAACCGTCACGCTGTTCGTCGGTGAGCAGCCCGGCCGCGTACAGGACCACGGTGTGTGCCCGGGACGCGGTGATGTCGTACGGTGCCAGCACCCAGTCGAAGTGGGTGGACTTGCTCAGCGCGGCCAATGCGTCGGAGGGACCGCCGGCGAAGCGGCCGCCCCACAGCGACCCCTCGTTGGTGCTCACTTTTCCGCGCTCACTTTGCCCCCGCTCATTTCCCCCCCGCGAGCAGACGCAAAAGCACCTCTGCGCCCGGCGTGTCGGGTGCCTTTACGTCTGCTCGCCGGGAAACGGTCACCGGAGGTCCCGGCGAGCAGACAGCTTGGACGACAACCCGTGCACGTAGACGAAGCCCTTGGACATCGACTGGTCGAAAGTGTCGCCCTCGTCGTAGGTGGCCAGGTTGAAGTCGTACAGCGATTCGGCGCTGCGCCGGCCGTTGACTGCGATATGCCCGCCGTGCAGGACCAGCCGGATCTCGCCGGTGACATGCTCCTGAGTCTTGGCGACGAAGCTCTCCAAAGCGACCTTCAGCGGCGAGTACCAGAGCCCGTCGTATACCAACTCCGCCCACCGCTGATCGGTCTGGCGCTTGAACCGACCCAACTCGCGCTCGAGGGTGACGTGCTCAAGCTCGGTGTGCGCGGTGATGAGCACCATCGCGCCCGGGGCCTCGTAGATCTCGCGACTCTTGATGCCGACTAGCCGATCCTCGACGACATCCAGCCGCCCGACACCCTGCGCGCCCGCGCGGCGATTGAGCTCGGTGATGGCCTGCAGAACCGACACCGGCTTGCCGTCGATGGACACCGGCACACCCCGTTCGAAGCCGACGATCACCTCATCGGGTGTATTCCAGTTGACCGTGGGGTCCTCGGTGTAGTCGTAGACGTCCTTGGTAGGGGCATTCCACAGGTGCTCGAGAAAGCCGGTCTCTACCGCGCGGCCCCACACGTTCTGGTCGATGGAGAACGGCGAACGCTTAGTGACATTGATTGGGATGCCGTTCTCCTCGGCGAACGCGATAGCCTTCTCGCGCGTCCAGGCGTAGTCGCGCACCGGAGCCAGGACCTCGAGATCCGGTGCCAGCGAAGCGAATCCGACTTCGAATCGAACCTGATCGTTGCCTTTACCCGTGCAGCCGTGCGACACGATGCTGCCGCCGTGCTCACGGGCGGCGGCCACCAGATGCTTCACGATCAGCGGTCGGCTAATCGCCGACACCAGCGGGTAGCGGTCCATGTACAGCGCATTATTGAGGATGGTGGGCAGGCAATAGCCTTCCGCGAACTCGTCCCGGGCATCGACAACGACGGCCTCCACGGCGCCGCAGTCCAGCGCCCGTTGCCGGACGACCTCCATGTCCTCGCCGCCCTGGCCGAGGTCGATCGCCACCGCTACGACCTCACGGCCGGTCTCCTTGCCGATCCAGCTGATGGCCACCGAGGTGTCCAGGCCGCCGGAATAGGCCAGGATGACGCGCTCTGACATGAAAAGTTCTCCTTGTGCTCGGGCAGATTATTCGGGACTTACTTCAGGTCTTCCAGGGCCGTGGCCAGCTCTGCGCCCGTCATGGGTTCGCGGGCGGCCACAAATACGGTGTCATCACCAGCGATGGTGCCGACCACGTACGGTAACGCGGCCCGGTCGATCGCGCTGGCCAGATAGTGCGCCCCTCCAGGTGGGGTACGCAGCACCGCGAGGTTCGCACTGGCGTCGGTGGAGACCAGCAGCTCCCCCAGCAGCCGGGACAACCGGCCAGTTCCACCGGCCACCCCACGCACCGGGCTACCGTCCTCGGGCACCACGTACACGCCGGCGCCGCCGTCGGCACCGCGCAGTTTGACCGCGCCGAGTTCCTCGAGATCACGCGACAACGTCGCCTGGGTGACCTCGATACCTTCAGTGGCCAGTCGGGCCGCCAGCTCGCTCTGGCTGCGCACTTCCGCGGTGGACAGGATGGTGACGATGCGAGCCTGCCGGCCGGCACGGTTGCCACTGATCTCTGGCGCCGCCTTGGACCCGCCGTCCGCGTGTGTCATCGCGATCTTTCCAACAGCCACACCAACAGTGCTTTTTGGGCGTGCAGCCGGTTCTCGGCCTCGTCCCACACCACGCTGGCCGGCCCGTCCATCACATCATCGGTGATCTCGTCACCGCGGTGAGCTGGAAGACAGTGCAACACAATCGCTTCGGGGTCGGCGAGCCCGAGTAGTCGACGATTGACCTGGAATGGCCGGAACGGTTTGACCCGGTCCAGGCCGTCACCCTCCTGCCCCATCGACGTCCAGGTATCGGTGACCAAGACGTCGGCTCCGGCCGCGGACGCGTCCGGGTCAGTGGTCGTCACGACCGAGGCGCCGGTCTCTTGCGCGCGCTGCTCGGCCGCGGCCACCACGCCCGAATCCGGCGCAAAGCCTGCGGGCGCAGCGACAGTGACATGCATGCCCGCGGTCACCCCACCCAGCATCAGGGAGTGGGCCATGTTGTTGGCGCCGTCCCCGAGGTAGGTCATCTTCAAGCCCTTGAGCGAACCTTTGCGTTCGGCAATCGTCTGCAGGTCTGCCAGCACCTGGCAAGGGTGAAACTCGTCAGAAAGGGCGTTGACGATGGGCACCGACCCGGCCGAAGCCATTGCGGTCAGGCGCTCCTGCCCAAACGTGCGCCACACGATGGCATCGACGAAGCGCGACAACACCTTGGCAGTGTCTTCCAGGGTTTCGTCGCGTCCGAGCTGCGTGTTGCGCGCGTCGACGACCACAGGGTGCCCCCCGAGTTGGGCGATACCCATCTCGAAGGAAAACCGGGTGCGGGTCGAGTTCTTGTCGAAGATGACCGCGACCCCTCTCGGTCCCTCCAGCGGTCGGCGGCTGAAGGGGTATTTCTTGAGTTCAGCGGCCAGTTCGAGGACCTCGGCCTGCTCCGCCGGGGTGAGGTCGTCGTCGCGCAGGAAATGTCTAATCATGTGCGGCACCTTTTCCTCATCGCTTCACTGTGCATCGTTGTCGGCACCTCACTTGGCCGCCGCATCGAGGATCCCCGGCAACGCAGCAACGAACCCGTCGAGTTGTGACTCGGAGATGATCAGCGGCGGGGCCAACCGAATGACGTTGGGCGCGGCTGCATTCACCAGATAGCCGGCATCGCGGGCACCGGACTCGACAACCTTGGCCTGCGGAGCGGTCAGCACGATTCCCTGCAGTAGTCCCCTGCCCCGTACGTGGTCGATCAGCGGATGACCCAGCGCTTCGATCCCATGTTTGACTGATTTGCCCTTGACTTCGGCAGCACGCACCAAGTCGTCGTCGGACAACACCTTGAGTACCGCCAACGCTGCCGCGGTGCACACCGGGTTTCCGCCGAAGGTACTGCCGTGCAAACCGGGAGTGAGCAGTTCCGCGGCCGACCCGATCGCGATGGCCGCGCCGAGTGGCAGTCCGCCGCCGAGGCCCTTGGCCAGCGTCACCACATCGGGTGTGATGCCGTCGTGTTGATGGGCGTAAAACGTTCCAGTACGGCCCATTCCGGTCTGCACCTCGTCGAGCACCAGCAGGGTACCGTGGCGTGAGGTGATCTCGCGGGCGGCAACCAGGTAACCCTCCGGTGGGACGACGACTCCACTCTCGCCCATAATCGGCTCGAGAAACACTGCGGCCGTGTCGTCGTCGACCGCCTCGTCGAGTGCGACGGCGTCACCATAGCGAACGTGGGTGACGTAGCCAGGTAGAGGTTCGAACGGCGCCTGCTTGGCCGGCTGTCCGGTCAGCGCGAGCGAGCCCATCGTCCTACCATGGAATGCTTCTTGCGCTGCAACGATTTTCGTTCGTCCAGTGAGGCGGGTTATTTTGAAAGCTACCTCGTTCGCTTCAGTTCCGGAGTTGCAGAAGAACACTCGCGCTTGGGTATCGGTACCGAGCAGAGCTACCAGTTGTTCGGCCAATGCGATACCGGGTTCGGTGGCATACAGGTTGGAGGTGTGGCCCAGCGTCGACATCTGCCGCGTGACGGCCTCGATCACCGCGGGGTGGCGGTGTCCGAGCACGTTGACCGCGATACCTCCGAGCAGGTCGACGTAGGAGTTGCCGTCCACGTCGGTCAGGACCGCTCCGTCGCCGCTGGCCAATGCCACCGGGGGGGTGCCGTAATTATTCATCATGACAGACTGCCAACGATGTTGCACTGCTTGTGTTTTCGTTGGTTGTGTCACACTGACACCACCTTTGTGCCGGTACCGGCGTTGGTAAACAACTCCACGAGCACGCAGTGTTCGACCCGTCCGTCGATGACGTGCGCGCTGGGCACTCCGGCGGAAACGGCCCGCAGGCACGCCTCAACTTTGGGGATCATTCCCGTCTCCAGTCTGGGGAGCAGTTGGGCCAAGGTGGCCGTATCGATTTCGCTGACCAGCGATGTACGGTCAGGCCAGCTGGTGTAAAGGCCTTCGACATCGGTGAGCATCAACAGCTTTTCAGCGCCCAAAGCTTCCGCCAGCGCCGCCGCCGCGGTATCGGCGTTGATGTTGTGTACTACTCCGTCGGCGTCCGGGGCCAGCGTGGACACCACCGGAATTCGGCGCGCGGCAATAAGATCCAAGACAGCAGCGGTGTTGACCAATTCGACGTCACCAACCAGACCAATGTCGGTGTCGACGCCGTCGACGGTCACGCTGCGCCGCACGGCGGTGAAAAGTTGAGCATCCTCACCGGTGATGCCGACTGCGTAAGGTCCGTGCGCGTTGATCAAGTTGACCAGTTCGCGACCCACTTGACCGAACAGAACCATCCGGGCCACGTCAAGCACTTCTGGGGTGGTCACCCGGAACCCGCCCTTGAAGTCGCCCTCGATACCCAGGCGGCGCAACATGGCGGTGATCTGTGGCCCTCCCCCATGCACGACAACTGGATGGATACCGCAGTTGCGTAGAAACGCCATGTCCGCCGCGAACGCCCGGCGTAGTGACTCGTCGGTCATCGCATGGCCGCCATACTTTACGACCACAATCTTGCCGTGCAGCTGCTTGAGCCACGGCAGCGCTTCGGCCAGTACTTGCGCCTTGACCTGGGTGGACAACGAGTCGGTGGTACCGGTCATGAGCTGTACGCCGAGTTCTCTTCGACGTAACCATGCGAGAGGTCGGTGGTCCGAATGGACGCCTCACCATCCCCGACGGCAAGATCTACGACGATATGAATGTCGGCGCCAGACAGGTCCACCTCGCGCGCGCCCGGAGCGCCGACTCCGTCGCAGTACACGACAAACCCGTTGAACGAGACGGTGATTCGGTCGACCTTCATGTCGATCGGGGCCATCCCGACGGCCGCCAGCACCCGACCCCAGTTCGGATCGGATCCGAAGACGGCGGTCTTGACCAAGCTGTCGCGGGCGATGACCCGCGCCGCGGTCAGCGCATCATCTTCGGTAACAGCACCTTTCACTGTGACCGTGACTCTCTTGGTGACACCCTCGGCGTCAGCCTGCAGCTGGGCGCACAGATCGTCGCAGACCCGCAGCAAGGCCTCATCGAGATCTGTTTGCTGCGGTGCGATTTCACTGGCACCGGAGGCCAGCAATAATACGGTGTCGTTGGTGGAGCAGCTGCCGTCGACGTCGAGGCGATCGAAGGTTCGCGCGGCAGCCTGCCGCAGCGCCTGCTCGAGCGCTGGCGGCTCGGCCACCGCATCGGTGGTGATTACGCACAGCATAGTGGCCAGAGACGGCGCCAACATCCCCGCACCTTTTGCCATACCGCCAACCGTCCAGTTGTCCTTATGATGCAGCGCAACCTGTTTCGGGACGGTGTCGGTGGTCATGATGGCATGTGCGGCCTCGTCGCCTCCGCTGAGACCGCCGTGCATCTCGTGCACGATATCGCTGACGCCGGTCAACACCTTGTCCATTGGGAGCCGGTCCCCGATCAGGCCAGTGGAGCAGACAGCGACCTCGATGGCCCCGGTCTCGGTTCCCCAATCCGATAATGCCGCAGCCACTGCTTCAGCGGTGGCGTGGGTGTCTTGGAAACCGCCCGGTCCGGTACAGGCATTAGCACCGCCGGAATTGAGGATCACGGCGCGCAATCGGCCGGTCGTCAGCACCTGCTGTGTCCACAGCACCGGCGCAGCCTTCACCTTGTTGCGGGTGACGATACCGGCCGCCCCGTAATCGGGCCCCTCGTTGAACACCAGCGCGAGATCCGGAGCTCCAGATGCCTTGATACCAGCGGCAATACCCGCGGCGCGGAAGCCCGCCGGCGCGGTGACACCCTGCGCGCGCACCAACTTTGTGGTGTCGATGATTTCGTTCACGGCGCTACTCCGACCACCGACAGCCCGTCGGTCTCCGGCCAGCCGAGTGCCAAATTCATCGACTGCACCGCTGCGCCGGCGGTCCCCTTGACCAGGTTGTCAATGGCTGCGATCGCGACGAACGTCGACGCCTCCTCGTCAACGGCTATCGCGATATGCGCCGCGTTACTACCAATAACGCTCCCGGTGCGCGGCAGCTGCCCCTCCGGCATCAGATAGATGAAGGGTTCCGCGTCGTATGTTTTTTCGTACGCGGCTCTCAGCTGCGAGATCGGTGCGCGAGTGCGCGCTGTGCAGGTAGCCAGGATGCCCCGCGATGTGGGGATCAGAACCGGCGTGAACGACACCGTGACTTCCTGCTGGGTGACGGCGCGCAAACCTTGGGCAATCTCAGGGGTATGCCGGTGCGCTCCACCTATGTTGTACGCGCGGGCCGAGCCGAGGATCTCAGACCCGAGTAAGTCGGTCTTAGCCGCCCGACCGGCGCCGGACGTGCCACTCACCGCGACAACGCTGACAGCCGGCTCGATCAGGTCCGCGGCAACGGCAGGCAGTAGCGCCAGCAGCGCGGCGGTCGGATAGCAGCCAGGAACCGCTATGCGGCGTGCACCGCGAAGCTTGTCCCGTCCGCCGGGCACCTCCGGTAAACCGTACGGCCAGCTGCCGGCGTGCGGGGAGCCGTAGAAGCGCTCCCAAGCGGCTGCGTCGGTGAGTCGGAAATCCGCACCACAATCGATGATCAGGGTCTCGGGGCCGAGCTGTTCGGCAAGCTGTGCGGAATTTCCGTGCGGAAGAGCGAGGAACACGACGTCGTGGCCGGCGAGCACGGCTGAGTCGGTCGGTTCGACAACGCGGTGTGCCAGGGGGATCAGGTGAGGATGGTGCTCACCTAGCATGGTGCCGGCGCTGGACGCAGCCGTTACTGCGCCGATGGTCATCCGGCGCTCGCCGTGAGCCGGATGACCGATAAGCAGGCGCAAGATCTCGCCGCCGGCGTAACCCGTCGCACCGGCAACCGCCACCCTCATTCCGTCGACCATCTGGCGATTCTGCATGGTTATGCATCTCAATGCAACTTAATTCTCAGGTTTAAAGTCTCCGCGAACCGGTGATGCCATCCCTACCGCGTTGTCGACCGTGTCAACTGGACACGCCGGTGTGGGCGAAAATCGGGCTTACTCGGACGCACAGAAGACAGGAGCAGATGCTCTCTGTCCCACCGGGTTTCGGCCTGAAGGTCCAAACGGCAGAACCTGTGCAGACCCTAAGATTACGGTCGAATTTTCTTAGAGATATCTGGTTTAGGCACCCTCCTCTATGGGGACCTATTGGGCACATGTTGCCTCGCGGACGATCGGGCGTCGCCGAGTCAAAAGTGCGTTCATTTGGGTCATCTGGGGAGATGGACATGTCTGTTTTGATCGTGCCTGAATTTGTCGAGGCGGCAGCCGAGCAATTAGCCGGGATTCGCTCCAACCTGGTCGAGGTCAGCACCGCGGTACTGGGTGCAACGACAGAAGTAGCGCCCGCGGCCGCGGACGAGGTCTCGGTCGCGATTGCCAAGCTGTTCGGCACGTTGGGCGGCGAGTATCAGGCCATTAGCGCGCAGGCCACGGCGTATCACCAGGATTTCGTCGCCTTACTGACGCGCGGTGCTACCGCCTACGCCGCTGCGGAGGCACTCAACGTGTCTGCGCTGTTCGACTTTGGCCGCATCGCGACTGCCATCGAGATCGGCGTCGGAAACCTTGCCGCGCAAGTTAGTGGCGCCCTGAGCGCTTCTCTCGCCGGCCTCGGCGTCTCGATCGCCGGCTCAGGGTCTCTTGCCCTAGATTTCAGCAACGCTGTGCGCGCCGTCGCCGCCCTCCCCAGCCTCGGCGCAGGTCTCGCTCTACAGACTGGCGGCGCAGTGTTCACCGGTTTGGGCACCGGCCTCGCCCAGACCGGGCAGATCATCACGAGCCTCGGCGCCGGACTGGGTGGTGCGGGTACTTCGTTATCGGCCTTGGGCGCCGGTCTCACCGGGCAGGCCAACGCTACGCTCGCTGCTGTCTTGGGGGGATCCCTCGGGGCCAACCTGTCTGCAAACCTAACCGCCGCCATCACGGGTTCGCTGCCATCCCTGACCGAACTCGCGCAAACCGGTGGCGCGCTGATCGGCAACATCTCAGCCGGGCTCAACCAGCTAGTCCAAACGGGCGTGAGTTTGGTAGGGAATTTCAGCATTCCGACGTTGCCGAACATTGGCGCGACGTTGAATGCGGGCTTCAACGCGCTGGTGAACCTGGCCGGCAACCTGAGCCTGCCACCGCTACCCGGGTTCCCCGGCTTCACCTTCCCGCCGCTGAACTTCGGGCTCCCCGGCTTCGAAGTCCCCGGCTTCCCCGGCCTGGTACTGCCCGACTTCGGCGCCGCCCTCACCGGCGGCCTCAACACCCTGGTGAACCTGGCCGGCAACCTGAGCCTGCCGCCGCTACCCGGGTTCCCCGGCTTCACCTTCCCGCCGCTGAACTTCGGGCTCCCCGGCTTCGAAGTCCCCGGCTTCCCCGGCCTGGTACTGCCCGACTTCGGCGCCGCCCTCACCGGCGGGCTGAACACCCTGGTGAACCTGGCCGGCAACCTCTCACTGCCGCCGCTACCCGGGTTCCCCGGCTTCACCTTCCCGCCGCTGAACTTCGGGCTCCCCGGCTTCGAAGTCCCCGGCTTCCCCGGCCTGGTACTGCCCGACTTCGGCGCCGCCCTCACCGGCGGGCTGAACACCCTGGTGAACCTGGCCGGCAACCTGAGCCTGCCGCCGCTACCCGGGTTCCCCGGCTTCACCTTCCCGCCGCTGAACTTCGGGCTCCCCGGCTTCGAAGTCCCCGGCTTCCCCGGCCTGGTACTGCCCGACTTCGGCGCCGCCCTCACCGGCGGGCTGAACACCCTGGTGAACCTGGCCGGCAACCTGAGCCTGCCGCCGCTACCCGGGTTCCCCGGCTTCACCTTCCCGCCGCTGAACTTCGGGCTCCCCGGCTTCGAAGTCCCCGGCTTCCCCGGCCTGGTACTGCCCGACTTCGGCGCCGCCCTCACCGGCGGCCTCAACGCGCTGGTGAACCTGGCCGGCAACCTCTCACTGCCGCCGCTACCCGGGTTCCCCGGCTTCACCTTCCCGCCGCTGAACTTCGGGCTCCCCGGCTTCGAAGTCCCCGGCTTCCCCGGCCTGGTACTGCCCGACTTCGGCGCCACCCTCAATGCTGCCCTTTCCGGCAACCTCGGGCTGGAACTCGGAGGCCTCTCGGCCGCGTTTAACGGCGCCATCAGCGCCGGACTGAACGGACTGAACGTCGCCGTTTCCGGCGGGCTGAACACCCTGGTGAACCTGGCCGGCAACCTGAGCCTGCCGCCGCTACCCGGGTTCCCCGGCTTCACCTTCCCGCCGCTGAACTTCGGGCTCCCCGGCTTCGAAGTCCCCGGCTTCCCCGGCCTGGTACTGCCCGACTTCGGCGCCGCCCTCACCGGCGGGCTGAACACCCTGGTGAACCTGGCCGGCAACCTGAGCCTGCCGCCGCTACCCGGGTTCCCCGGCTTCACCTTCCCGCCGCTGAACTTCGGGCTCCCCGGCTTCGAAGTCCCCGGCTTCCCCGGCCTGGTACTGCCCGACTTCGGCGCCGCCCTCACCGGCGGGCTCAACGCGCTGGTGAACCTGGCCGGCAACCTGAGCCTGCCGCCGCTACCCGGGTTCCCCGGCTTCACCTTCCCGCCGCTGAACTTCGGGCTCCCCGGCTTCGAAGTCCCCGGCTTCCCCGGCCTGGTACTGCCCGACTTCGGCGCCGCCCTCACCGGCGGGCTCAACGCGCTGGTGAACCTGGCCGGCAACCTGAGCCTGCCGCCGCTACCCGGGTTCCCCGGCTTCACCTTCCCGCCGCTGAACTTCGGGCTCCCCGGCTTCGAAGTCCCCGGCTTCCCCGGCCTGGTACTGCCCGACTTCGGCGCCGCCCTCACCGGCGGGCTGAACACCCTGGTGAACCTGGCCGGCAACCTGAGCCTGCCGCCGCTACCCGGGTTCCCCGGCTTCACCTTCCCGCCGCTGAACTTCGGGCTCCCCGGCTTCGAAGTCCCCGGCTTCCCCGGCCTGGTACTGCCCGACTTCGGCGCCGCCCTCACCGGCGGGCTGAACACCCTGGTGAACCTGGCCGGCAACCTGAGCCTGCCGCCGCTACCCGGGTTCCCCGGCTTCACCTTCCCGCCGCTGAACTTCGGGCTCCCCGGCTTCGAAGTCCCCGGCTTCCCCGGCCTGGTACTGCCCGACTTCGGCGCCGCCCTCACCGGCGGGCTGAACACCCTGGTGAACCTGGCCGGCAACCTGAGCCTGCCGCCGCTACCCGGGTTCCCCGGCTTCACCTTCCCGCCGCTGAACTTCGGGCTCCCCGGCTTCGAAGTCCCCGGCTTCCCCGGCCTGGTACTGCCCGACTTCGGCGCCGCCCTCACCGGCGGCCTCAACACCCTGGTGAACCTGGCCGGCAACCTGAGCCTGCCGCCGCTACCCGGGTTCCCCGGCTTCACCTTCCCGCCGCTGAACTTCGGGCTCCCCGGCTTCGAAGTCCCCGGCTTCCCCGGCCTGGTACTGCCCGACTTCGGCGCCGCCCTCACCGGCGGGCTGAACACCCTGGTGAACCTGGCCGGCAACCTGAGCCTGCCGCCGCTACCCGGGTTCCCCGGCTTCACCTTCCCGCCGCTGAACTTCGGGCTCCCCGGCTTCGAAGTCCCCGGCTTCCCCGGCCTGGTACTGCCCGACTTCGGCGCCGCCCTCACCGGCGGGCTGAACACCCTGGTGAACCTGGCCGGCAACCTGAGCCTGCCGCCGCTACCCGGGTTCCCCGGCTTCACCTTCCCGCCGCTGAACTTCGGGCTCCCCGGCTTCGAAGTCCCCGGCTTCCCCGGCCTGGTACTGCCCGACTTCGGCGCCGCCCTCACCGGCGGGCTCAACGCGCTGGTGAACCTGGCCGGCAACCTGAGCCTGCCGCCGCTACCCGGGTTCCCCGGCTTCACCTTCCCGCCGCTGAACTTCGGGCTCCCCGGCTTCGAAGTCCCCGGCTTCCCCGGCCTGGTACTGCCCGACTTCGGCGCCGCCCTCACCGGCGGCCTCAACGCGCTGGTGAACCTGGCCGGCAACCTGAGCCTGCCGCCGCTACCCGGGTTCCCCGGCTTCACCTTCCCGCCGCTGAACTTCGGGCTCCCCGGCTTCGAAGTCCCCGGCTTCCCCGGCCTGGTACTGCCCGACTTCGGCGCCGCCCTCACCGGCGGCCTCAACGCGCTGGTGAACCTGGCCGGCAACCTGAGCCTGCCGCCGCTACCCGGGTTCCCCGGCTTCACCTTCCCGCCGCTGAACTTCGGGCTCCCCGGCTTCGAAGTCCCCGGCTTCCCCGGCCTGGTACTGCCCGACTTCGGCGCCGCCCTCACCGGCGGGCTGAACACCCTGGTGAACCTGGCCGGCAACCTGAGCCTGCCGCCGCTACCCGGGTTCCCCGGCTTCACCTTCCCGCCGCTGAACTTCGGGCTCCCCGGCTTCGAAGTCCCCGGCTTCCCCGGCCTGGTACTGCCCGACTTCGGCGCCGCCCTCACCGGCGGGCTCAACGCGCTGGTGAACCTGGCCGGCAACCTGAGCCTGCCGCCGCTACCCGGGTTCCCCGGCTTCACCTTCCCGCCGCTGAACTTCGGGCTCCCCGGCTTCGAAGTCCCCGGCTTCCCCGGCCTGGTACTGCCCGACTTCGGCGCCGCCCTCACCGGCGGCCTCAACGCGCTGGTGAACCTGGCCGGCAACCTGAGCCTGCCGCCGCTACCCGGGTTCCCCGGCTTCACCTTCCCGCCGCTGAACTTCGGGCTCCCCGGCTTCGAAGTCCCCGGCTTCCCCGGCCTGGTACTGCCCGACTTCGGCGCCGCCCTCACCGGCGGCCTCAACGCGCTGGTGAACCTGGCCGGCAACCTGAGCCTGCCGCCGCTACCCGGGTTCCCCGGCTTCACCTTCCCGCCGCTGAACTTCGGGCTCCCCGGCTTCGAAGTCCCCGGCTTCCCCGGCCTGGTACTGCCCGACTTCGGCGCCGCCCTCACCGGCGGCCTCAACACCCTGGTGAACCTGGCCGGCAACCTGAGCCTGCCGCCGCTACCCGGGTTCCCCGGCTTCACCTTCCCGCCGCTGAACTTCGGGCTCCCCGGCTTCGAAGTCCCCGGCTTCCCCGGCCTGGTACTGCCCGACTTCGGCGCCGCCCTCACCGGCGGCCTCAACGCGCTGGTGAACCTGGCCGGCAACCTGAGCCTGCCGCCGCTACCCGGGTTCCCCGGCTTCACCTTCCCGCCGCTGAACTTCGGGCTCCCCGGCTTCGAAGTCCCCGGCTTCCCCGGCCTGGTACTGCCCGACTTCGGCGCCGCCCTCACCGGCGGGCTGAACACCCTGGTGAACCTGGCCGGCAACCTGAGCCTGCCGCCGCTACCCGGGTTCCCCGGCTTCACCTTCCCGCCGCTGAACTTCGGGCTCCCCGGCTTCGAAGTCCCCGGCTTCCCCGGCCTGGTACTGCCCGACTTCGGCGCCGCCCTCACCGGCGGCCTCAACACCCTGGTGAACCTGGCCGGCAACCTGAGCCTGCCGCCGCTACCCGGGTTCCCCGGCTTCACCTTCCCGCCGCTGAACTTCGGGCTCCCCGGCTTCGAAGTCCCCGGCTTCCCCGGCCTGGTACTGCCCGACTTCGGCGCCGCCCTCACCGGCGGCCTCAACGCGCTGGTGAACCTGGCCGGCAACCTGAGCCTGCCGCCGCTACCCGGGTTCCCCGGCTTCACCTTCCCGCCGCTGAACTTCGGGCTCCCCGGCTTCGAAGTCCCCGGCTTCCCCGGCCTGGTACTGCCCGACTTCGGCGCCGCCCTGAATGCAGCACTCTCAGGGAGCCTGGGTCTGAGCATCAACGGGCTATCAGCAGCTTTCAGCGGTGCCCTGAACGCCGGACTGAATGGACTCAACGTCGCCATCAGCGGCGGGTTGCCAGCCCTCTCCGGCGTCTTCGGCGGCGGACTGGACGCTCTGATCAGCGCCGGACAAACCCTGGCTGGCACGCTGAGCGCCGGACTTCCGGCCCTAAACGCAGCATTCAGCAGTGCGCTGTCGAGTAGCCTGGCGGTCGGCCTCAGCGGGTTCAATGCGATCTCGGCAGCCCTGAACGGTGCCTTCGGGACGGGGCTGACCAGCCTGAACGCCGCCCTCAACGCGGCCTTTAGCGCCGGGCTACCCGCCCTCAGCGCAGCGATCACCGGCAGCCTGTCGAACTTCAGCGCAATGCTCAACGCCAGTCTCGCTGGCCTGAACGCGTCGCTGAGCGCCAACATCAGCGCGAACATTGGTGCGGCCTTGTCGGGCTCGATCAACGGTGCCGTCTCGGCTCTCGTGAGCGCTGGGGACGCACTGGCGGCGACCTTCGGGTCGGGGCTGACCGGACTGACTCAGGTCGGTGCAGGTCTGACGGGCAACCTGCTCGCGGCGCTGGGTAGCACCGGCGAAACCGGGATGGCATTGGCGAACATCTGGACGAATGCCGCAACGCAGATCGGCAACGTCGTCGGCGGCGCCCTGAATGCAAGCTTCGGCGCAGGACTGTCGGGACTCGGGCAAACCGGTGGGGCATTGGGAGCGACCATCGAGGGAGCCCTTCTTGGACTCACCCAGACCGGTGGGTCAATCCTGACCGCGCTGAACAACACCGCCCTCGATCTCGCTGTATCGGTCCGCAACGCCTTGCTCAGTCTGCAACTGGCACTGCAAGCCAGCCTCGGCATTTCGGTCGGCACCTAGTAGAAGGACCCCCCAGCGGCGCGGCACCAGAAGTTTTCTCGGCGAACTGGCTCGCCAGTACAACCGGATTAACTCCCGGTGCCGCGTCGGTTAAGCAGTCCTAGTGCGGAGTCGGGTTTAGCAGTTGGTCGTTAAATTGCCCGTCCGCGTGCACCGAAAGGCTTTCCCACTCGGTCCGCGACGACCTGATACGGCACTAGGCTCAACGTCCCGCCTCGACGGTTGGCGTTGGCAGTCGAGAAACGGAGCCTAATTGCCCCGGAAAGGCCACGCGCGGGAAAGCGCGCTATGACCTACCGATTACGCGTCGTCAGCTGCGTAGCACAGCGCCGACCCGCTCGGCCGCGCACCGCACAGCGGCATCACGGGCCGCACTAGCGTCGTCCTCGGTCAACGTGCGATCCGGGGCGCGGAAACGAAGAGCGAACGTCAGCGATTTACGGTCCGCACCGATCTGCGGTCCGACGAACACATCGAACAACTGGATGTGTTCGAGTAGTTCTCCGGCCCCGTCTCGAACCGCGTCCAGGACCGTCTGTGCTGGCACGTCGGTCCCCACCACCAAACTGACGTCTTGAAAGACAGCCGGAAACGGCGACACCCGCGGCGCCGGCAGATGCCCACCGATCGGGATTCCATCCAGATCCAGCTCGACAGCGCAGGTGCCTTTGGGCAGCCCCGCGCGTTCGATCACCGCCGGATGCAGCTGCCCAGCGTGACCGACCAGCGTGTCTCCGACCAACACTTCGGCGCACCTGCCGGGATGCCACGGCAGGTATTGGGCCGCCCGCAACGTGACGTCGACACCGCTGGCGCGGGCAATGGTCCGCACCGCCTCGAAGGCGTCGGCCGCCTCAACGGCGCGCCCCGGTCCCCACGGCCCGCGGGGCTCACGCAATCCGGCCAGCACGGCGGCGACATGCTGGGGCTGCCGCGGCAGCGACGCGTCCAGCGTGGCGATCTCGGTATTAGTGGGCCGGCGGTCGACCGCGATCAAATCGACGCCGCGGGTCTGCTCGGTCGGCTGGACTACCTGCGCCATGGCGAACAGTGCGACATCGCCAAGTCCTCGGGACACGTTGCGCGCCAACGCTTCCAGCAGCCCCGGAAGCAGTGTCGTGGCCAGTGCTGGGCGATCGGCCTCAAGCGGGTTGACTACGTTGGTGGTGGTGCGACGGGGGTCCTCGGCCGGCAGCCCCCACAGGTCGAACACGCCGGCAGGTAGGAACGGGGTCGGCAGGACCTCGACGTAGCCCGACAGGGCCAGTGCCTTTCCTATCGCGCGGCGGCGCTGCTGTTCGGGCGTAAGACCGCGACCCGCGGGCGCTGCGGGCAGCACCGACGGGATGGCTTCCAGCCCCTCCAGCCGTAACACCTCTTCGACGAGGTCAGCGACCTGCAGCAGGTCCGGGCGCCAACTCGGCGGCGTCGCGGTAACCGTGTCGCCGTCCTGGGCTATCCGCGCACCGATCTGAGCAAGCCGACGTGCGGTGGTGCCGGGTGGGTAGTCGACACCGGCGACGCGGTCGGGCTGATCAGCAGCAATCCGGATCGGGGGCGGCGACCAGTCTCTGCGCGGTGGGTCGCCGCGCCAGTCGGTCAATGTCGGCTCAGCGCTTCCGCCCGCGATCTCGACGAGCAGCCGTGCACACCGGTCCAGGACCGCCACCGAGATGGCCGGGTCGACCGCGCGCTCGTACCGGCGGGCCGCTTCGCTGGGCAGGTGAAGCCGGCGCTGGGTGCGCGAGATCGCAGCCGGATCCCAGACAGCGGCCTCGAGTAAGACGTCGGTGGAGTCGATGCGCACTTCGGTGCTCGCTGCGCCCATCACCCCACCAATGGCGGCGGTCGCGACATCGTCGACGATCAGGACATCAGCGGGTTCGAGTTTGCGTTCGACGTCGTCAAGGGTGACCACGGTCTCGCCGGGACGGGCGAAGCGCACCGCGAATCCCCCAGTAATGCGGGCACGGTCATGCGCGTGCATGGGATGGCCGAGCTCGATCATCACGTAGTTGGTGACGTCGACGGCGGGCGAAGCGGGGCGGATGCCAGACAGCAGTAACCGTCGCTGCAGCCACCAGGGCGAGACCGCTGCCGGATCGATCCCAACCACCGGGCGCAGCGCGAATCGGCGCACCTGAGTTGCCGGGTCGATGGCCAGCGGCCAGGCTTCGCCCGCTACGGGCAGCGGTGAGACCTCGGCGGGGTCGACGAAGTCCACGTCGAATGCACAGGCGATTTCGCGGGCCAGGCCGCGCACCGACATCGCGTACCCCCGGTCCGGCGTGATGGCCAGGTTGAGGACGACATCATCCAGACCCAGTATTACGGTTGCATCCGCTCCTGGTTCGGCGGTCCCGGGCGGCAGCACCAAGATCCCGGAATGATCGGTACTCAAACCCAGTTCGGCCGCCGAACAGATCATGCCATTGGAGTGGCGACCGTAAGTCTTGCGCGCGGCGATCTTGAAGTCGCCGGGCAACGTGGCCCCCGGAAGGGCCACGGCGACCAGATCGCCGACCGCAAAATTGGTTGCGCCACAGACGATTTCCTGGGGACGCTCAGCGCCGACGTCAACCAGGCAAGCGCGGATGGGCTTCTTGAAGCCGCTGAGTTCCTCAATGGCGGCCACCCGCCCGACGGCTAGCGGCCCGTCGACCGGACCGAGTTCGATCACCTCTTCGATCTCGTGACCGATCCGGACCAGCGCCTGCACCAGGTCGGCGGGGCTGACATCCCAGTCCGGGGCACCGGCGCGGACCACTTCGCGTAGCCAGCTATACGGGACGCGCATCAGGCGCCCACCCCGAACGGCAGCGAGAACCGCACATCGCCCTCCACCATGTCGCGCATATCGGGAATGCCGTTGCGGAACTGCAGGGTTCGCTCTAAGCCCATGCCGAAGGCGAAGCCGGAGTACACCTGCGCGTCAATGCCCGCGGCCCGCAAGACGTTGGGGTGCACCATGCCGCAGCCGCCCCACTCCACCCAGTCCGCGCCACCCTTCTTGCCCTCAAACCAGACATCGACCTCGGCCGAGGGTTCAGTAAACGGAAAGAAGTGCGGGCGCATCCGGGTCCGGGCCTGCGCGCCGAACTCCGACCGCGCGAACGCGTCGAGGGTGCCGCGCAGATGAGCCATGGTGAGGCCGCGATCCACGGCCAGCCCCTCGACCTGGTGGAAGACCGGTGTGTGGGTGGCGTCGAGTTCGTCAGTGCGGAACGTACGACCGATCGAGATGATGTAGACCGGTAATTCGCGTTCGAGCAGGGTCCGCACTTGCACGGGCGAGGTGTGGGTGCGCAGCACCTGCCGGGAATTGTCCGGCGCGATGTAGAAGGTGTCCTGCTCGCTGCGCGCCGGGTGGTCCGGCGGAAAGTTAAGGGCGTCGAAGTTGAACTGCTCGGTCTCGACCTCCGGCCCCTCGGCCACCTCCCAGCCCATCGCCACGAATGTGTCGGCGACGTGCTCGGCCAGGATGGTGATCGGATGTCGGGCACCGGTGGGCTGCCGCGTCGACGGCAGCGTGACATCGATACGCTCGGCGACCAGCACCGCGGCGTCGCGCTCGGCGCGCAGCGTCACCAACCGATCGTCGTAGCTGCGCTGGGCCTCGCTGCGTGCGACGTTGACCCGCTTGCCGGCGTCGGCGCGCTGATCCTTGGGCAGACTGCCGAGCGCTTGCCGGGCAAGTGCCAGCGGTGACCGGTCGCCGAGATGCTCGGTCTTGGCGTGCGCGAGGGCGTCCAGGCTGTCAGCGCGGCCAATGGCCTGCTGGGCGGCCTGGACCGCTTGCGCCAGCGCCTCCGGCGACAGATCGACGGGTTGATCACCCACGCGGCGGCACTCTCCTTGCTGACGGGGCTGGTCCCGCGCGAGGGGCCTTCGATGGGCCCGCATCGTCGCCGGGCGGGTTCACGGCACGGTATGACGCAAGTGCCGATCCTAGTCAAGGTTGCGTTGCCGCGGACGGCGGGGAGGCACGTCGCTGTTGCCGACGTTCGCCGTGAGCGTTATCCGTTGGCGCTTACCGCGGGTAGCGGGCGCGTCGCTGTCGTCTCGGCAGCGTCTCGTGCCGACACGAGCGGGCGTGCCGCCAGATGGGCGGCCAGGCCCGCGAGCGCTGCGACAACCGTTCCGGCCACCATCGAGATGGTGCTGTGCGCCAGGATCAGGAACCCGAAACCCGCCGAGTTCAGCAGCATGAAGCAGCGCAGCGGTGTCCAGTGGATTTGCGCGCGGAAGCGAGTTGAGACCAGCACCCCCAGAAGCACAGCCACCGCGTGGCCGGCGTTGGTGAAGTCACCCCCAACGACCGCGGCAGTCACGCTCAGCGAGATCCACCAGGCGACCCACGTCGGCCGCCACGCCCGCGGGATGGTGGCTGTTAACGCTCCCAGCGCCGCCAGCGCCCCGTAGCTCATCCCGACGTCGCTGGCGCGGGTGATCGACCACGGCATCCAGCCCATCTCGACCGACATCGCCAGTGCGGCTGCCACCACCAACGTCGCCCCGATATGGCCGACCAGGAACGCCACGATCAGTCGCAGGGTGTGCAGATGCAGTTCGGCGAGCACCAGCAGACAAGTCAGAAACGGCATCCAGAAATAGAGCGGACCCGCCTCGACGACAAATGCGCTACCGAGCAGGGTGCCCAGCCGGCCGTGCGACAGGTTGTGCAGATTCGTGCTGGCGTGCCGGATCAGCCGGTCGTGTGCCTGGGGACTCAGCACGAGCATGGTGGTGCTGACGCCGAATAACGTGGCCATGTAGGCCACGGTGAAGCGAACCCGAAAGAGCCGGGTGAAAATCTCGGAAAGCATCACCATCCACTATGCACGGACATTTGTCTCATCCGTGTTATCACCAGCTGGCAACTGCCTACCAACCTTGAGGCGATATATCGCTAAGTCGGGTGGGATGCCGGTTAGTTTGCTGGAGAACATCGGCCGGCGCGCCCGCCGGGCAGTGACGCCCATCGCGTCCAGCTCACTCTGCGGGATCAGATCCAGTGTCGGACTCGAGATCATGACGCCGCCCTTGGTGGCGCGTTCCATCACTCGAGCCGCAATGTTGACGTCGACGCCAAGCCAGTCCGAACCCAGGCGCTGCGGCCGCCCGGTGTGGATGCCAACCCGCATTCGGGGTGTATAACCTTCCACCTCAACAGATTTGATGGCTTCCTCGGCGGCGATGACAGCCTTGACCGCTACGGCCGGGCGCCGGAAGACCGCCATGATGCCGTCGCCCATCCGCTTGACGATATGACCGCCGGCATCCAAGAGCGGCGACTCGACCGAGCGCGCCACCTGCCGCAGCAGAGACAGGGCCGCGTCGTCGCCGGCCTGCAGCGACCACGTGGAGTAACCCACCAGGTCGGTGAACACCAACGTGACTTCGGGGTTTGCCGGCTTGCGGGAAACCGCTTCGGTCATCGCTTGCCACACCTGCAACACACCGAGGCTCACCTCGCGCGATGCTGCATCGCGATCTCCCAGCAGCCGGTCGGCGGCACGGGCCGCGGCGCGGGGACCACCCTCACCGGCGGTAGACAACGGGTCACCGAACTCGGGGTCACCGGGCAACAGCCGTCGCGCCCGCTTGACGAAATCCACCACCCCTGGACTGTGGTTGGTGCTGCGCAGCCACTTGGTGGGGGATCGCCGCCGCGAGGCGTCTTCGGTCACCACTGTTGCGGTTTCGTCGGCGGAGCCGGACTCTGATGCGTCTGGCACAACCTCCACCCGGTCAGGTTATTTGGTCCTTGCAGACCCCGGCAACGAGGCCTGCGCCACCCATGTCACACGGCGCTGCAAACGTGCTGATCACGTCGCTGCGGCGGCGCTATGGAGAGTGGGTAACGCCGGTGCGACGCGCATTCCCAAATCGTGGACAACGCGTGTTGTCACCGCTTATCGTGAGCGCAGTAGAGGCGCTTTGGAGGCCGTCATGACTGTCACATCGGCAACGACGCCGGCTGACCCACTCGGGCCCGACTCGCTGACCTGGAAATACTTCGGAGATCTGCGCACCGGAATGATGGGCGTCTGGATCGGCGCGATCCAGAATATGTACCCGGAACTAGGTGCCGGTGTCGAGGAGCACTCCATCCTGCTCCGCGAACCCCTACAGCGGGTGGCCCGCTCGGTCTACCCGATCATGGGCGTGGTCTACGACGGCGACCGCGCGGCCGAGACCGGACAGCAGATCAAGGGTTACCACTCGACGATCAAAGGGGTGGACGGCGCAGGCCGCCGTTATCACGCCCTCAACCCCGAGACGTTCTACTGGGCGCACGCGACGTTCTTCATGCTCATCGTCAAGGTGGCCGAATACTTCTGTGGCGGCTTGACCGAGGCCGAGAAGCGACAATTGTTCGACGAACACGTGCAGTGGTATCGGATGTACGGGATGAGCATGCGACCGGTACCCAAGTCGTGGGAGGAGTTCCAGGAGTACTGGGAGCGCGTCGGCCGCGACGAACTAGAGATCAACCAGGCGACCCTGGACATCTTCAACATGCGCATCCCCAAACCCAAGTTTGTGCTGATGCCCACGCCAATCTGGGACCAAATCTTCAAGCCGCTGCTCGCCGGTCAACGCTGGATTGCGGCCGGTCTGTTCGAGCCCGCCGTTCGGGAGAAGGCCGGAATGCACTGGACGCCAGGCGACGAGATCCTGCTGCGGGTGTTCGGCAAGCTGGTCGAGGTGGCCTTCTTGGCGGTGCCCGACGAGATCCGCCTGCACCCCCGAGCGCTGGCCGCCTACCGGCGCGCGGAGGGCCGGATCCGCAACGACGCACCGCTGGTGGAGGCGCCCCCGTTCATGGCGCCGCCGCGCGATCGGCGCGGCCTGCCCATGCACTATTTTCCGCCGCGCGCTCGCTCACCTCTGGATCCGGCCAAGGCGTTGATGGAACGAGCAGGGTCGTTGGTGCACAGCACGTTGTCGATCGCCGGCCTGCGGCCCGCGCGGGGACGTAGCCGGGCGGCGTGAGGAGTCAGTGAGCTGCGCGCTCAGGCTCGCGGCCCGAGTTGCAAGACACGCGAACTCTGATACAGGCAGACCGCCGCGGCGGCGGCCACATTGAGGCTTTCCGCTGCCCCGACCATCGGGATGCGCAGGCGACGGTCGGCCTGCTTGGCGATTTCGGGTGGCAGACCGTGGGATTCGGGTCCGAACAACCATGCCGTAGGAGCGCCCAGCAACGCGTCGGCGTCATCCAGGGACGTCTCGCCGTCCACCGCGGTGGCGAGTAGCTGCAGCCCCGCCGCGCGCAACCGGCCCAGCGCATCCGAAGCATCGGCCGCGACGACAACCGGAACCGCGAAGATGCTGCCGGCGGAGGCACGCAGACACTTGCCGTTGTAGGGATCGACGCTGTTTCCGGCCAGCACCACCGCCGCGGCGCCCATGGCGTCGGCGATCCGAATAAGGGTGCCGGCATTGCCCGGTTCACCGATCCCGACGGCAACTGCGACCAGTCTCGGCGAGCCCTCGAGCACCTCCCCGAGCCCGGTTCTAGGGAGATCGCAGACGGCCACCAATCCCGACGGGGTGACAGTGTCCGACAATGCCTTGGCCGCGCGTTCGGTCACCAAATACACCGGGGCGCGCTGCCCTGCCAGCAGCGCGTCATGGCGTCCGGCGGCGTCCTCGGTGGCGAAGACCTCGCGGACCATTCCGCGCCCGGCAGCTGCCTGGACAAGGTTGGGCCCTTCGGCCAGGAATTGACCCGCGCGGCGACGGCCTACGTGACGGTGCAGCTTTACCGCCGCAGCCACCCGGGTCGAGCGTTCGGTGAGCACAGCCTGCGTGGCAAGCTACCGGCCGGTCAGGCCGCCTCTCCCGAAGGAGCGTTGACATCCTCTGGCAGCGCGGCGCGGGCCACGTCGACGAGCGCGGTGAACGCCGCCGGATCGCTGATCGCGATGTCGGCGAGGTTCTTGCGGTCCACCTCGACCCCTGCGGCCTTTAGGCCCTGGATCAGCCGGTTGTAGGTGATGTCGTTGGCACGCGCCGCGGCGTTGATCCGCGAGATCCACAACTTGCGGAATTCTCCCTTGCGGGCGCGACGGTCGCGGTAGGCGTAGTTCAGCGAATGCAGCTGCTGCTCTTTGGCTTTGCGGTAAAGCCGGGACCGCTGGCCGCGGTAGCCCTTCGATGCCTTCAGGACGCTGCGCCGCTTCTTGTGGGCGTTGACCGCCCGCTTCACGCGTGCCATGGGTGTTCCTACTCTCGTTCAAACTTGGGTTGGGGCTGGGGCAGCCCGGAATTGGTCAAGGGGTTGGGGTGCTGTGCGTCGCTCAGCCGTCAAGCAGCGACTTAACCCGCTTGGTGTCGTTGGCCGAGACGACCGTACGACCGTCCAGCCGCCGGGTGCGCTTGGTCGCCTTGTGCTCGAGCAAGTGCCGGCGATTGGCCTTCTGCCGGACAATCTTGCCGGTTCCGGTGCGTCGGAACCGCTTCGAGGCCCCACTGTGAGTCTTGGCCTTGGGCATCTTCCCTCAATTTCCTCAGGTTCGTGGTTCGTGGTTGTTGCTGGCTGTCAGTTCGCGGCGGAGTCCTCGTCGGCAGGTTTGGCTCCGGGTTCACCCTCGTGCCGCGCCTTGGCGCGAGTCTTCGCGCCACGGTGCGGTGCCAGCACCATCGTCATGTTGCGCCCGTCCTGCTTGGCCGACGTTTCGACGAAGCCGTACTCCGCGACGTCGGCGCCCAGACGCTGCAGAAGGCGGTAGCCCAGCTCGGGCCGGGACTGCTCGCGTCCGCGGAACATAATCGTGACCTTGACCTTGGACCCGGCTTCGAGGAAGCGGACCACGTGGCCCTTCTTCGTCTCGTAATCGTGGTCGTCGATCTTGGGGCGCAGCTTTTGTTCCTTGACGACGGTCTGCTGCTGGTTCCTGCGGGATTCGCGCGCCTTCTGGGCCGCCTCGTACTTGTACTTGCCGTAGTCCATGATCTTGCAGACTGGCGGTCGGGCGTTGGGAGCAACTTCGACAAGGTCGAGATCGGCGTCCGCGGCGACGCGGAGTGCGTCTTCGATACGCACGATGCCTACCTGCTCTCCCCCAGGGCCGATCAATCGAACTTCAGGTACGCGAATGCGCTCGTTGACGCGGGTCTCAGTGCTGATGGGGCCTCCCTCGTTGGCTTATATTCCGGTGCGGTCCAGTCCTGGACGGTCGGAAACAGCGGTGGGGACACACCAAACCATCAGCAAAAAAGCCCCGCAGCAGCAGGGCCCAATGCCGACCGATCACGGCTTGCACAACGCCAGCCGCCTGCGCCAAGCGCAGAACAGGCACCTTTCGGATGCCTGTGACCGGACCGAATAGCCTGGACGGCTACCGGTGGGAGTGGGACTCCACTTAACGTTCCCTGGCCTTCGCCGGGGTGGTCGCAGCGGTCAGTCTAACAGCACTAACGCGCCGGGTCGGCAACGCGCCAGTTAGCGGGCGGGCCGCAACGGCAAGTATTTCGAAGTTTTAGGGCATATCCTCGCGGTCTGTGACACTCATCAAGCCTCGCTCAGTGCGCCGGCCGTCATCCCGGTACCACTGGCTACCCGCCGTGGCCGGCTGGACCGTCGGCGTCATCGCGACCGTGTCGCTACTGGCCAGTCTCTCGCCGCTGATCCGCTGGCTCATCCACGAACCACGGGAATTCATCAATCGCTACCTGTTCAACTTCCCCGATACCAGCTTCGCGTGGTCGTTCGTGCTGGCGTTGCTGGCGGCCGCGCTCACCGCGCGCAAGCGCATCGCGTGGGTGGTGCTGCTGGGCAACATGGTGGTATCCGCGAGTATCAACGCCGCCGACATCGCCGCAGGTGGCAACACGCCGGCCGAGGCGTTCGGCGAGAACCTCGGCTTTGCATTCCACATCGTGGCCACCGTCCTGCTGGTGCTGGGCTACCGAGAATTCTGGGCAAAGGTGCGCCGCGGCGCTCTGTTCAGGGCTGCCGCGGTGCTGGTGGTTGGGGGCGCAATCGGGATTTTGGCGTCGTGGGCGCTGGTCGAGATGTTCCCCGGCACGCTTGCGCCGCACGACCGGCTGCCCTACGTCGCCAACCGGGTGATCGGGTTCGGCTTGGCCGATTCGGATCTGTTCACCGGGCGCCCGCACGTTTTCCTGAACGCGATATTCGGCCTCTTCGGCGCGTTTGCCCTGATCGCCGCCGCGATCGTGCTGTTTTTGTCCCAGCGGGCGGACAATGCGCTGACCGGCGAGGACGAATCTGCGATCCGCGGCCTGGTCGAGTTGTTCGGCAAGAACGACTCGCTGGCCTACTTCGCGACGCGGCGCGACAAGTCGGTGATCTTCGCGCCGAGCGGGCGTGCCGCCATCACCTACCGAGTCGAAGTCGGCGTCTGCTTGGCCAGCGGCGACCCCGTCGGTGACCCCAAGGCGTGGCCCCAGGCCATCGACGCGTGGTTGCAGCTGTGCCAGACGTACGGCTGGGCGCCGGGGGTCATGGGGGCGAGTTCCCACGGCGCGCAGGTGTTCCGCGAGGCCGGCCTCAACGCGCTGGTACTCGGTGACGAGGCCATCCTGCGGCCCGCCGAATACAAGTTGTCCGGCCCGGAGATGCGGGGCGTGCGCCAGGCGGTCACCCGGGCCCGGCGCGCCGGGTTGACGGTGCGCATCCGACGGCACCGCGACATCTCCCCCGACGAGATGGCAAAAACCGTCGAGCGTGCGGATGCCTGGCGCGACACCGAAACCGAGCGTGGATTCTCCATGGCGCTGGGTCGGTTGGGCGATCCGGCCGACGCTGACTGTCTGCTGGTGGAAGCGGTAGATCGCGGCGGCGAGGTGGTCGCGATGCTGTCCCTGGTGCCCTGGGGTACCACCGGGGTCTCGTTGGACGTGATGCGCCGTGCCCGGGAATCGCCCAACGGCACCATCGAGCTGATGGTCAGCGAATTGACGCTGCATGCCGAAAGTCTCGGCATCAGCCGAATCTCGTTGAACTTCGCGGTCTTCCGCTCCGCGTTCGAGCAGGGCGAGCAGCTCGGCGCGGGACCGGTCGCGCGGTTGTGGCGGGGGCTGCTCGTGTTCTTTTCCCGGTGGTGGCAGCTGGAGACGCTCTACCGCTCCAACGCGAAGTACCAACCCGAATGGGTACCCCGCTACGCCTGCTATGAGGATGCCCGCATGATCCCGCGGGTCGGTGTCGCCTCGGTGATCGCCGAGGGTTTCCTGGTGCTGCCGTTCAGTAGGCGCGACAAGGTTCACACCGGTCACCATCCCGCAGTGCCGGAGCCGCTGGTGGCAACCGGCCTGTTGCATCACGACGGCACGGCTCCGGACATCAGCGGGCTGCAAGAGGCCGAGATCCCCGAATCCGACGAGCCGCACCGCCGTCAGCCCGAGCAGGTGCGCGTGCGGCTGGCGAAGCTGAAGAAGTTGCGCGACAGCGGCATTGACGCCTATCCGGTGGGCCAGCCGCCCACCCACACCGTGACCGAAGCGCTGGGCGCCGACGACGACTCCGACGTCGTGGTGTCGGGGCGCATTCTTCGCGTGCGCAATTACGGCGGCGTACTGTTCGCCCATCTGCGGGATTGGTCCGGCGAAATGCAAGTGCTCCTGGACAATTCGCGTTTGCAGCAGGGTCGGGCCGCTGACTTTAACGCCGCGATCGACCTCGGCGACCTGGTCGAGATGACCGGGCACATGGGATTCAGCGACAAGGGCACCCGGTCGCTGATCGTGAGCCGCTGGCGTCTGATCGGCAAGTGCCTGCGGCCGCTGCCGAACAAGTGGAAGGGGCTCACCGACCCGGAGGCCCGGGTACGCACCCGCTATGTCGACCTGGCCGTCAACGTCGAGTCCCGCGAACTGATCACTGCCCGCAGCGCCGTATTGCGCTCTATCCGAGAAACGTTGTCCGCCAAGGGATTCATCGAGGTGGAGACCCCGATGCTGCAGCAGGTGCACGGAGGCGCAACCGCCCGGCCGTTCATCACCCACATTAACGCCTACTCCATGGACCTGTTCCTGCGCATCGCCCCGGAGCTTTACCTCAAGCGATTGTGCGTCGGTGGCGTGGAGCGGGTTTTCGAGGTCGGTCGCGCCTTTCGCAATGAAGGCGTCGACTTCAGCCACAACCCCGAATTCACCCTGCTGGAGGCCTATCAGGCGCACGCCGACTACAAGGTGTGGATCGAGGGCTGTCGCGAATTGATCCAGAACGCCGCCCAGGCCGCCAACGGCGCGCAGACCGCGATGCGGCCCAGGGCTCAGGACGATTCCGGCAGCCGGCTGGAACCGGTCGACATCTCCGGCATCTGGCCGGTGAAGACCGTCCACGATGCGGTGTCGGAAGCTCTGGGTGAGCAGATCGACCCCGACACCGGGCTGGCCCGGCTGCGCAAGCTCGCCGACGCCGCCCGTATCCCCTACCGCGCCTACTGGGATGCGGGCGCGGTGGTGCTGGAGCTCTATGAGCACCTGGTCGAGTCGCGCACCGAGCAGCCCACCTTCTACATCGACTTCCCGACGTCGGTTTCGCCGCTGACCAGGCCGCACCGCAGCAAACGCGGTGTCGCGGAGCGCTGGGACCTGGTCGCGTGGGGCGTCGAACTGGGTACCGCCTACAGCGAGCTCACCGATCCGGTGGAACAGCGGCGCCGACTCGAGGAGCAGTCGCTGCTGGCCGCCGGCGGCGACCCAGAGGCGATGGAACTCGACGAAGACTTCCTGCAGGCGATGGAATATGCGATGCCGCCGACAGGCGGGCTGGGCATGGGCGTGGACCGGGTGGTGATGCTGATCACCGGACGTAGCATCCGCGAGACGCTGCCCTTCCCGTTGGCCAAGCCGCACTAGCCGGCGCGGGTGTCCGCCTCGACGCTTCCACCGCCTGGGTAAGTCGCCCGGGTCCGCCGGGCGATATTCGCGTGGCACTGCCATCCGTGCAGCGCATGGACGCGCTGGGCGAGCAGCCCAGATGGTACTGACGCTGGTGTATTGGGACCTGATGGTGCGTTATTTCGACGGTCGGCAGCCCAAGTAACCTGACGGGCATGCCCGAGCAGCCGACCGCTCCCGATCCCGGCTACGACAGTGCGGGGGTGCCCACGTTCGAATCAGTGCGCGAGAAGATCGAATCGCGCTACGGTGCCGCAGTGGGGGCCGAGGAGCTGGCGGGCGAGACGGCCGAAGGCCAGTCGATCGAGGAGGATTACCAGGAGCGTCAGCGGGCCGCCGCTGAGCGCCTGGCGCAGATCCGGGAGTCAATGCACGCCGATGAGTGACACATTGCCGACCTCGCGGACCGGCCGTCGGTTCGGGCCGTACCAGCTGGGCCGCCTATTAGGCCGTGGCGGGATGGGTGAGGTCTACGAAGCCCACGACACGGTCAAGGACCGTACCGTCGCACTGAAGTTGATGTCTCAGGAACTCAACTCCGACGACACATTCCGGCGCCGCATGCAGCGGGAAGCCCACACCGCGGGGCGTCTGCAGGAACCCCACATCGTGCCGATTCACGACTTCGGGGAAATCGACGGTCAGCTCTACATCGACATGCGCTTCATTGAGGGCGAAGACCTCAGCTCGCTGCTGGAGCGCAGCGGTGCGCTGCCGCCGGCGCGCGCGGTCGCGATCATCACCCAGGTGGCGGCCGCGCTGGACGCCGCCCACCGTGCCGGCGTCATCCACCGCGACATCAAGCCGGAGAACATCCTGATCACCGGCGACGACTTCGCCTATCTGGTCGACTTCGGCATTGCCGCGGCAGCAACGGATCAGCAGCTCACCAAGACCGGCACCGCGGTGGGCAGCTGGCGATACATGGCGCCCGAGCGGTTCGCCGACGACGAGACCACCTACCGCTCCGACATTTACGGGCTGGCGTGCGTGCTGTACGAGTGCCTCACCGGGGCGCCCCCCTACCAGACGCAGAACCTCAGCGCGCTCATGGCGGCGCACATGATGCAGCCCGTCCCGCGGCCCAGCCATAGCCGCCAGGACGTCCCGACGGCGTTCGACAGGGTGATCGATCGTGGCATGGCGAAGAATCCGGCAGACCGATTCCCGACGGCTGGCGAGCTGGCGCGTGCGGCCAAAGAGGCCCTGAGCGCTCCCGACCGGGACCGGGCGGCCACCATCATCGAGCACACCCAGCATCACGCGCCGCCGCCCAGCGGCCCGGTCACCCAACCGCACTGGACGCCGCCGGTGTCGCATCCGACGTATGCGGCACCCCCACCGCAGGGGCCGGCACATCCGCCGCCACAGTGGCGGGCGGCGCCGCCACCACGCCGCAACAGGTGGCTGTTGCCCGCCGCGGCGCTGGTGGTTGTGCTGATCGTGGCCGGTGTCGGCATCTGGTTGATGACCGGCAGCCGCGATGCTGAGCGAACGGCGCCGGGCACGACTACCTCGGCAACAGCGAGCAGCGCAGCCGTGACAACCGCTTCGCCTACAGCGGCACCGTTGGTGACTGCGGCGCAATTGGACTCACTGCTACTTAGCGAGCAGCAGATCGCCACCATCGTCGGCACTACCGGAATCGTCGTGGATCACAACGTCTCGGAGATGAAGGACCCGGGTCCGGAGAACACGTTGTCCGACGAGCGTTGTCTGGGGGCGCTCATCGGTTTTCAGACGCGGACCTACAAGAGCAGCGGCTACACCGGGATGTCCGCACAGCTGTTGCAGAAGCCGAACAGTAACCCCGGCTACGTGGTGGTCCAGGGCTCAGTGGTGTTCGCGTCAGCCCAGCAGGCCGCCGACTTCGTGACAGCGCAGTCGGAGTCTTGGCAGTACTGCGCCGGTAAGTCGGTGACCCAGGTCAACAGCGGCAAGACTTCCGAGTGGACATTCGGTCCGCTCAGCGGCAACCCGCCCAATATCGCGCTGTCGCGAACGTTGGCCGACAACCCGGTCGCCTGCCAGCACGTGCTGAGTGCGGTTTCGAATGTGGTGTTCGACGTCAACGTCTGCGCACCCGGGACCGTCAACCAGGCCAGGCTGGTCGCCAATCAAATGGCCGCCAAGCTACCCAAGTGACCCGCGGGAATTATTGAGCCGTGCGACGATTCAGCGTCGTGGAACGACGAAACCGCCTGGCGCGCAGGCACTTTCTGGCGGCGCGGGGCTCAGCGACGCGCGTCACGGCCGGGCTGCTCGGCTTGCACGCCACCGATCCCGCCACGCCGTACCTGTCGCTGTGGGCCCGTTGCCCCGACTTCACGGTCGCCGGCCTGGACCGGCTGCTCTATCAAAGACGTTCCGCAGTCAAGCATCTGGCGATGCGACGGACGTTGTGGCTGGTGAACTCCGATGACCTGCCGCTGGTTCAGGCGGCAGCCAGCACCGCCATCGCCGACAACGAGCGGCGCCGCCTTGTCGCCGACCTGCACAAGGCCGGGGTCGCCGAGGACGGTGACGAATGGCTGGACCAAGCCGGCGCGGCCGTGCTGCGTCACCTCGCGCAGCACGGTCCGGCGAATACGCCCGAGCTGCGAGCCGCACTGCCCGAGCTGGCTGGAACCTATGATCCGGCCCCGGGAAAGCGTTGGGGTGGTTCGACTCCGGTGGCGCCGCGGGTGTTGACAGTGCTGTCCGCGCGGGGCGAGGTGGTGCGCGGCCCCAATGACGGTTCTTGGACCTCGTCTCGGCCGCGGTGGGTCATTACCCGCGACTGGCTGAGCGAGAGCGGCGGGCAAGCGACCGAGGCGGCGGCCCGCGCCGATCTGGTCCGGCGTTGGCTTCGGACGTTCGGGCCGGCCACCGTCGCCGACATCAAATGGTGGTTCGGCACCACGCTCACCGCGACCCGGGTCGCGCTGGCCGCGATCGGGGCGGTGGAGGTGGACGTGCACGGCAACCCCGGCTACGCCCTGGCCGAAGACCTGGCTACCGAACCCGACGTGGCGCCGTGGGCTGCGCTGCTGCCGGCACTGGACCCCACCGTCATGGGCTGGTTGCAACGCGATTGGTACATCGGCGATCATCGCGAACAAATCTTCGACCGCAACGGAAACGCCGGTCCGACCGCGTGGTGGAACGGGCGGGTGGTCGGCGGCTGGTGTCAGGAGACGAGCACCGGGCAAAAGGGCCGTGTCCGACTGCAGTTACTGGAAGATCCAGGCGAGCAGGGGCGCCGAGCGCTGCAACAGCGGGCCGATGAGCTCACCGCATGGCTGGACGGGGTGCGGATCAGCCCCCGCTTTCCGTCGCCCCTGTCCAAATCCGATCGCGGGCCGTCAGGCCTGGCCTGAGTCAGTTACTAGAGCAAGGGGTATGTGCGGGGGATGCATTGGCTGGGTTCGCACCTCGCGGCGATCGGAGCTGCTACAGCGGCATCGTTGTTCGTGGCATTGGGAATTGTGGTACGGCAGGCCGCTCTGCAGCGTCCCGCCGTCAGCGACAAACCCATGCCGGCGGCCGTCGTGGCCGTGCTTCGCGACGGACTGTGGTGGGCGGGGACGTTGTCAGCCGTGGCTGGGTACGCGTTTCAGGCTCTCGCACTTGCCCATGGGTCGCTGATGCTGGTGCAACCGCTGCTGGTGTCCTCACTGCTGTTCGTGCTGCCGCTGAGTGCTTGGCGTACCGGTAAGCGGGTGACTGGATCCGAATGGGCTTGGGCGACACTGCTAACCGCCGCGCTGGCGGTCTTCGTGCTGGTTGGACGACCGAAGGAAGGGCATTACCACTTGACGGCTCCGGCTTTGTTGTTTGCCTGCGCCGCGACGGTACCGGTGCTGGTGATCTGCGTGGGGCTGGCACGTCGTACCACCGGCAGAGTGCGTGCGACGTCACTGGGGGTGGCGGTAGCCATCGGACTCGGAATGATCGCCCTGTTGACCAAGACGTGTACGCGCTTGTTCGGGGTCGGCGGCTGGCACGCTCTGCTCTCCGTTCCCGCCCCATACCTGGTGGTATTGCTCGCTATTGGCGTCACCGGTCTGCAGCAGTGGGCTTTTCAGGCGGGAGCCCTGCAGGCGTCGGTGCCAGTCATGCTGGTGGGCGAACCAGTCGTGGCGGTTGCGCTCGGCATTGTGGTCCTCGGCGAGCACCTGACGGCCCATGGTGTGGGAGCGCTGCTCCTGCCGGCCGCTATTGGCGCGATGGCAGCTGCGACCGTCGCAATGGGCCGTGGAGAAGGCGCACAGACTGAGGAAGCCGCCCGGCTACACGCCCAATAATTTTGAGCAGCAACGTGGTTACGCACTGACTTTGCGCCGCTTGCTAGCTGAACGCTTGGGGGTCGCGGTAGCCGGGCCGAGAACCTCGGCGAGGAACTTCCCGGTGTAACTTTCCGTCACCGCCGCGATATCTTCCGGAGTGCCTTGCGCGACAACGGTTCCACCGCCGGCACCGCCCTCCGGACCCATGTCGACAATCCAGTCGGAGGTTTTGATCACGTCCAGATTGTGCTCGATGACGATCACGGTGTTGCCCTTGTCGACCAGGCCATTAATGACGTTGAGCAGTTTGCGGATGTCGTCGAAGTGCAGTCCGGTGGTCGGTTCGTCGAGAACGTAGATGGTGCGCCCAGTGGATCGCTTCTGCAGTTCGGAGGCCAGCTTGACCCGTTGTGCCTCACCGCCGGACAGCGTCGGCGCGGGCTGACCGAGCCGCACGTAGCCCAGGCCGACGTCGACCAGGGTGCGCAGATAGCGATGAATGCCGCTGATCGGCTCGAAGAATCCGGCGGCCTCCTCGATCGACATGTCCAAGACCTCGGAGATGGTCTTGCCCTTGTAGTGCACCTCGAGGGTTTCCCGGTTGTAGCGTGCGCCCTGGCACACCTCGCACGGCACGTACACGTCGGGCAGGAAGTTCATCTCGATCTTGATGGTGCCGTCGCCGGTGCACGCCTCGCATCGGCCGCCCTTGACATTGAAGGAGAACCGGCCGGGTTGGTAGCCACGGACCTTGGCCTCGGTGGTGGCGGCGAACAGGGTGCGGATCTTGTCGAACACACCGGTGTAGGTGGCCGGGTTAGACCGGGGTGTGCGCCCGATTGGCGACTGGTCCACGCGCACCAGCTTGTCCAGGTGATCCAGGCCGGTGACTCTGGTATGCCGTCCCGGAACCTGGCGGGCGCCGTTGAGCCGGTTGGCCAGCACGGCGGCCAGGATGTCGTTGACCAGCGTCGACTTGCCCGAACCCGACACCCCGGTCACCGAGGTCAGCACGCCCAAAGGAAATGCCACGTCGATGCCGCGCAGGTTGTGTTCGCGGGCACCGACGACGGTCAGTCGCCGTTTAGGGTCGACAGGTCGGCGCATCGCCGGCATCTCGATACTCTCCCGGCCCGAAAGGTAAGCGCCGGTGATCGATTGCTTGTTGCGCAGCAGCTCGCTGTACGGTCCGCTGTGCACGATGTGCCCGCCGTGCTCGCCGGCCCCGGGCCCGATGTCAACAATCCAGTCGGCGTGCTCGATGGTGTCCTCGTCGTGCTCCACGACGATCAGTGTGTTTCCTAAATCCCTTAGGCGCGTGAGGGTTTCGATCAGCCTACGGTTGTCGCGCTGGTGCAGCCCGATGGACGGCTCGTCAAGCACGTAGAGCACACCGACCAGACCGGAGCCGATCTGAGTGGCCAGCCGGATGCGTTGGGCTTCACCGCCGGACAAGGTGGCCGCGGCGCGGGACAGCGACAGGTAGTCCAGTCCGACGTCGAGCAGGAAGCCCAGCCGAGACTGGATCTCCTTGAGCACCTGCCCGGCGATGGCCCGCTCGCGGGGGCCCAGGGTCAGCGCATTGAGGAAATCGGAGCAGTCCGCGATGGACAGCTCGCAGACCTCGGCGATGGACTTCGGGCCGTACTCCCCCGCCGCAAGCGTCACCGCGAGGATCTCGGGCTTGAGCCGGGTGCCCTCACACACCGGGCACGGGATGTCCCGCATAAAGCCCTCGTAGCGTTCTTTCATCTGCTCGGACTCGGTCTGGGCCATCTTGCGCTGCAGGAACGCCAGCACGCCCTCGAATTCGGCGTAGTAGGACCGGGTGCGCCCGTACCTGTTGCGGTAGCGCACATGCACCTGCTCGTCGGCGCCTTCGAGGATCGCTTTGCGAGCCTTGGCCGGCAGCTTGCGCCACGGAGTATCGACATCGAAGCCCAGCGCGTCACCGAGGCCGGCCATCATCCGGGTGAAGTACTCGGCGGTATGACCGGAAGACCACGGCGCCACCGCGCCCTCGGCCAGGGTGAGCTCCGGGTCGGGCACCACCAGGTCGGGGTCGACTTCCTTGCGGATGCCTAGGCCTACGCATTCGGGGCAGGCGCCGTAGGGCGAGTTGAACGAGAACGACCGCGGCTCCAAGTCGTCGACGGCTAGCGCGTGCCCGTTCGGGCAGGCGAGCTTTTCGGAGAACCGCTGCTCACGGGGGTGGTCATGCTCGTCACGGTCGTCCGGGAACTCCAATACGACGATGCCGTCGGCGAGGTTAAGCGCCGTTTCTACCGAGTCGGTGAGCCGCTGCTTCGCGCTGGCTTTGACAGTGAGGCGGTCCACCACCACCTCGATGTCGTGCTTCTCCTGTTTCTTGAGCTTGGGCGGATCGGTTAGGGAGTGCACCACGCCGTCCACGCGAACCCGGCTGTAGCCCTGCGCATTGAGTTTGTCGAAGAGATCGGCGAACTCGCCTTTACGGGTACGCACCACCGGGGCCAGGACTAGGAACCGGATGCCATCGTCCATCGCGAGCACCTGGTCCACGATTTGCTGGGGCGTCTGGCGCGCGATCCGCTCACCGCACATCGGGCAGTGCGGCGTGCCCGCGCGGGCATAGAGCAGCCGGAGGTAGTCGTAGACCTCGGTGATGGTGCCGACCGTCGAACGCGGATTGCGGTTCGTCGACTTCTGGTCGATCGACACCGCCGGCGACAAGCCCTCGATGAAGTCGACGTCCGGCTTGTCCATCTGCCCGAGGAACTGGCGTGCATATGCCGACAGCGATTCCACATAGCGGCGCTGCCCCTCGGCGAAGATCGTGTCGAAGGCCAGCGACGACTTGCCCGACCCGGACAGCCCGGTGAACACGATCAGGGCGTCACGGGGTAGGTCAAGGTCGACGCTGCGCAGGTTGTGCTCCCGCGCGCCCTTGACGATGAGGCGGTCGGCCACGCTGTCCCTTTCAGCTCAAACTCGTAGAGCCCTGCCATGACGAACAGTCCACAGCGCAGGCCGCAATCCATGCTAGGTGCAGGCACCGACAAGCCGCGGCCAGCCACTGAACGCCCACCGCGGACCAAGTAGCGTGACCAGCATGATCACTGTCTCCGACACCTACACCGGACACGTAGACCCAGGCACGGCCGCCCAGCGCACACTGCCTGGGGCTACGATCTTGAAGGCCTCGGTCGGCCCCATGGACAACAACGCCTACCTGGTGACCTGTTCCGCGACTGGAGAAACATTGCTCATCGACGCCGCCAACGACGCCGACGCGTTAATCGACCTGATTCGGCGGCACGCGCCGAAGGTGGCATTGATCGTGACCAGCCACCAGCATTTCGACCACTGGCAGGCTCTGGAGGCCGTTGCCGAGGCCACCGCGGCGCCGACGGCCGCGCACGCGATCGATGCCGAGCCGCTACCGGTCAAACCGGATCGTTTGCTAGCCAACGGCGACACGGTGCAGATCGGAGGACTTACCTTCGAGGTCATCCACCTGCGCGGCCACACCCCCGGGTCGGTGGCGCTGGCTTTAGACGGGCCCGCTACCGGTGGCGTCACCCAGCTCTTCACCGGCGACTGCCTGTTCCCGGGTGGGGTGGGCAAGACCTGGCAACCCGGCGACTTTGAGCAGCTGCTCGACGACGTGTCCACGCGGGTGTTCGACGTATACGACGATGCCACCGTGATCTACCCCGGCCACGGCGACGACACAGTGCTCGGCGCCGAACGCCCGCACCTGGCCGAATGGCGTGACCGCGGCTGGTAGGCCGCTTACGGCCCTACGTGGTGTGCACGATCAGAACGTCGACCTTCGCCTTACGCGAGACGTTGGCCGGCACCGAGCCCAGCAGCCGTCCTGCGATCGTGCTCAAGCCGACATTGCCGACCACCAGCAGGTCCGCCTTCTCCGACTCGGCCAGCTGCACCAGGGCGTCCACCGGGGCGCCTTCGATGGCGCGCTCCTCGACGTTCTTCGCACCGGCGATGTGCGCCCGCTCCTTGGCCGTGTGCAGGATGTCGTAGATGGGACCGGTGCCCGTCACCTTGTAGCTCTCGCCCTTCAGGGCGTCAACCGCGCGGGCGTCCTCCTGCTGGGGCAAAAACGCCGAGGCAATGATTAGTTTGGCGTCGCCTCCGGCGATCCTGGCCGCCCTTTCGACCGCGCGCAGCGACGAATCCGAGCCGTCAGTACCTACGACAACGGTTTGATAGGCGCTCATTTACCCTCCCAGGGTGTCGGTTTCTCAGCCAACCCAAGACAGTATCGCGTTGCTGGACTGAGATGGGAGAGATTTGCGGCGTGGCAGCGCTCACGGTCGCGCCGCCGCATCGCGCAGGTCACGTCGCCGGGCTGCTCAACTGCGCTGTTCGGCAAACCTCCACATAAGGTGATAGGCGATCATGTCCACCTCCGTAGTCGAAGATCCCTTGGCCGACGACGCCCAACCGGCGCCGTCGGCAACTTCGCGCGGCAGATTGCTGGACCCGTGGGCGATCGCCGCACTGACCGCTGTCGTCAGCGGCGCGTGGGCCGCGCGGCCATCGTTGTGGTTCGACGAGGGCGCGACGATTTCGGCCTCAGCCAGCCGCACGCTGCCCGAGTTGTGGAAGTTGCTAACCCATATCGACGCAGTCCACGGCTTCTACTACCTGCTGATGCACGGCTGGTTCGCGATTTTCCCCCCGACCGAGTTCTGGTCGCGCGCCCCCAGCGCCTTGGCGGTGGGCGCCGCCGCCGCCGGTGTGGTGGTGTTCGCGAAGTTGTTCTCGGGGCGCACCACGGCGCTGTGCGCGGGTGTCGTATTCGCGATCCTGCCCCGAGTGACGTGGGCGGGAATCGAAGCCCGCTCCTACGCGCTGTCGGTGGCGGCGGCCGTCTGGCTGACGGTGCTGTTCGTCACCGCGGTGCGGCGTAATCGGACCGGGCTATGGGTTGCCTACGCGTTGGCGCTGATGGTGACGATCCTGGTGAGCATCAACACAGTGCTGTTGGTGCCGGTGTACGCGGCGATTTTTCCCGTCGTGGCGCCGGAGAGGCCACGGAAGTGGCCAGCCATCTGGTTAGGGGTGACATCGGCCGTCGCGCTCGGGGTGATGACGCCGTTCCTGTTGTTCGCCCACAATCAGGTCTTCCAGGTCGGCTGGATCGCGGGGCTGCACCGCAACCTGTTCCTCGATGTCGTGCACCGGCAATTCTTCGACCACAGCATCGCGTTCGCGATCCTGTCCGGTGTGATGGTGGTCGTCGCGGCCGTCACCAGGTTTACCGGGCGGGCCCGGGCAGAGGTCGGTACCGGCAGGTTATTGCTAATCAGCGTTCTGTGGGTGGTCATACCGACCGCCACGGTGCTGATCTACTCGGCGGTCAGCGAACCGATCTATTACCCGCGCTATCTGATCTTCACCGCACCGGCGGCAGCAGTCATCCTGGCGATCTGCATCGTCGCCATCGCCCGTACGCGGTGGCAGGTGGTCGCCCTGCTGGTGGCCCTGGCCGTGGCGGCATTTCCGGGCTATTACTTTATTCAGCGTGGGCCATACGCCAAGGAGGGGTGGGATTACAGCCAGGTGGCCGACGTCATCAGTGCCCACGCCGCACCCGGTGATTGTCTGCTGGTGGACAACACGGTGCCCTGGCTGCCCGGGCCGATCCGCGCCCTGGTCGCCACTCGACCGGCCGCATTCCACTCCTTGATCGACATCGAACGGGGTGCCTACGGGCCTAAGGTCGGCACGTTGTGGGACGGTCACGTCGCGGTCTGGCTCACCACCGCCAAGATCAACAAATGCACCGTCCTCTGGACGATCACCAACCGCGACTCATCGCAGCCCGATCATCAAGCAGGACAGTCACTTTCGCCTGGAAAGTTTGGGCGTTCACCAGCCTACCGGTTTCCGGCCTACCTGGGTTTTCATATCGTCGAGCGTTGGCAGTTCCACTATTCACAGGTCGTCAAGTCGACGCGTTGAGCGTCGGTCAAAGGTGTGTTGCCCGGTAGGAGCTGAGGAATCCGAGGGCGGCCAGCGCGGTGAACACGGCAAACAGCCAGCGCGCTGACGTCACCTCGCCACCGGGCGCGGTGTTGACGACGACACCCGCCAGCCCGGCACCGAAAGCCCCCGAACTCAGCTGGACGATGTTGATCGCCGCGGCCGCCACACTGCTTTCGGCCGGGTCGTCGACGGCGGTCATGGCCCACACCGCCAGATGCGGCCACGCTATCCCGATACCCGCCCCGGTGATCAGCAACGCCAGCGCCCACAGCATCACATAGGACAACGAAGCGTACGGACGTTGCGTTATCGCACCTAGCGCGAGGCCGGACGCCATCACCAGCGGGGCCACGGCCACAACCCGTCCAATCAGTTGTCGATCCGTGAGCGAAGCGCTGACGACCTCGGCCAAAGTCCACCCCGTCGCAAGTGCAGCCCCCAGGAACCCAGACTCCACCGGACTCAGGTCGGCCAGCTTCTGTCCGAACATCGGCACATAAGTGTTGGCCATCGCGGCCACCATCTGGACCGACATGGTCAGGTAGATCCATTTGAGCGGTCCCGAACCGAACACGCTGCGCGGCAACACCGCGACGTGCATGCGCCAGTCCACGATTAGAAAGACCACGACCAGCACCGCCGCGGCAGCCAGCAACCCGAAGGTCTGGATTCGGTATTCCGGCAGTTCCGCGATGCTGACGACCAGTGCGGCCGCACCGATCAGCAGCAGCGACCAAACCGGCACCGGGTGGGTGAGGGGGTTCGCCTCGCCAATGTGCCCGGGCGGCAGCACCTTTCGCACTAGCAGAGCCATCAACGCCGCGACGACCGCGATCGACACGAACGCCCACTGCCACAAGTCCAGCTGGGCGTAGATCCCTCCCGTTGTGGGCCCGATCAGCGTCGCGACCCCCCACATCGTCGAAACCAGCGCCGAGCCGCGGGTCCACAAGTGGCGCGGCAACGCCGAGTTGATCAGCGCATATCCAAGGCCGGCCAGCAGTCCCCCGGCCGCTCCTTGCAGCATGCGTCCGGCGACCAAAGTCTGCATGTTCGGCGCCAATGCCGACACCAGGCTCGACAGCCCGAATACGGTGAGTCCCATCAGGTACGACGATCGCGCTCCCACGCGCACCAACATCGGATTCACCGTGGTGGCCGCGACCACCGATCCGACGAGGTAGAGCGTCGTCGCCCAGGCGAACAGACGTTCGCCGCCGATGTCCGAGACGATGCTGGGGAGCATGCTGACGGTGAGGAATTCGTTGGTGGCATACAGTCCGACGCCTCCCGCCAGCACTGTGCAGATGCCGAGATGTCGGCCGAACAGCTCTCGCCAACTGCCGGTCTCGCCGACCGTCTTCACCACCCTCCCACCGTAAGAGGTGTCGACGTTAGGGAAGTGGTCGGCGATCGCGGCGAGTCGCCTGGAACGCGGTCAGCACACCGACCGCGGCCAACGCGGTGAACACCGCGTATAGCCAACGGGCCTGGATCACTGCGTCGCCCGGCGCGGTGTTCACGACGACACCGGCAATCCCGGCGCCGAATGCTCCAGAGATGAGCTGAACGGTGTTGATCGCGGCGGCGGCCGCGCTGCTCTCGGCCGGGTCGTCGACAGACTCCATGGCACGCACCGACATGTGCGGCCAGGCCATCCCGATACCGATTCCCGCAATCACCAACGCCAGCGCCCACAGCCCGACCAGGCTCGGCGACGCGTCGGCGCTCTGAGTGAGGGCACCCACCCCCAGACCGGTTCCCATCAACGGAGGCGCAGCCAGCACGACGTACCCGATGACACGCCGGTTGTGCAGCGATGCGCTGACCACCTCGCTGACTGTCCAGCCGACAGCCAGCGAGGCGCCGAGGAAGCCGGCCCCCACCGGTGACAGGTGTCCCAGTCGCTGACCGAACAGCGGCACGTAGGTGTCGACCATCACGGCCATCATGAGTACGGCCATGGTCAAATAGATCCACTTCAAGGGTCCGGAACCGAACACGCTGGGCGGCAACACCTTTGCCCGGCTCCGGCGATCAACCGCCACAAAGGCCGCGACCAGCAGCAACCCGAGCAATACCAGGCCGGCAATCGCAGCGGCGTTGTGCGGCAGTTGCGCGACGCTGACCGCCAGCGCGGCGGCCCCGATCACCAGCAGCGACCGCACCGGCACCTTGCGCGTGGTGCTCTCCCCCGCTGCGACGGCGCGCTCGGCGCCCAGGACTCCGGTCACCAGAGCGGCCATCAACGCCGTTAAGACCGCCATCGTGCCGAACGCCCATCTCCATAAACCGAACTGCGCGAAGATCCCCCCGATCGCGGGTCCCACCACGGTCGCGACGCCCCACATCGCCGATACCAGCGCGGACCCGCGCGTCCACAGCTCACGCGGCAGTTCGGCATTGATCAGTGCGTAACCGAGCCCGGCCAGCAGGCCGCCCGCGACGCCCTGCAAGGTGCGGCCCGCGATCAGCACCTGCATCGTCGGGGCGATCGCGCAGACCAGGCTAGCTACCCCGAACACGGAGAGTCCCAACAGAAATGACACGCGGGCCCCGAACTGCCGCAGTGTCGCATTGACCGTGGTCGCGGCCACCACGGATCCAACCAGATACAACGTAACCACCCAGGCGTACAGGCGGCTACCGCCGATTTCAGCAATCGCGCTGGGCAGCAGGCTGACGGTCAGGAACTCGTTGGTGGCGTACATCCCGACACCACCCGCCAGCACGGTGCAGGTGCCCAGATGGTGGCCCAGCAATTCACGCCAGCTCCCGGTCTCGCGCGCTGTCTGAGTCACTTGAGGCCGGCGGCGTCCATACCCCGCAACTCCTTTTTGAGGTCCGCGATCTCGTCACGGAACCGGGCAGCGAGTTCGAACTGCAGGTCCCGCGCGGCCGCCATCATCTGCGCGGTGAGGTCCTTGATCAGGTCGGCCAGTTCGGCGCGCGGCATCGAGGAGGTGTCACGGCCCTCGAACACCCCGGCACTGACTGCCCGGCCCGGCTCCCCCTGGGCGCGTCGACCGCGGGACGCGTTACGGCCCGACCCACCGACGGCTTCGGTGTCGTCGGCCTCTCGGTAAACCTGGTCGAGGATATCGGCGATCTTCTTGCGCAGCGGCTGCGGGTCGATGCCGTGCGCTTCGTTGTAGGCAATCTGTTTGGCCCGCCGCCGCTCGGTCTCGTCGATCGCTTCGTTCATCGAGTCGGTGAGCTTATCGGCATACATGTGGACTTCGCCGGAGACGTTGCGCGCGGCCCGGCCGATGGTCTGGATCAGGCTGCGGGTGGACCTTAGGAAGCCTTCCTTGTCGGCGTCGAGTATGGCCACCAACGACACCTCGGGCAGGTCGAGGCCCTCGCGCAGCAGGTTGATACCCACCAGCACGTCGTAGTCCCCGAGCCGGAGCTGTCGCAGCAGCTCGACCCGGCGCAGCGTGTCGACCTCGGAGTGCAGGTAACGCACCCGGATGCCCATCTCCAGGAGGTAGTCGGTGAGGTCTTCGGCCATTTTCTTGGTCAGTGTGGTCACCAGGACACGCTCGTCGGCTGCGGCGCGTTTGCGGATCTCGCCGATCAGGTCGTCGATCTGCCCCTTGGTGGGCTTGACCACCACTTTCGGATCCACCAGCCCGGTCGGGCGGATGACCTGCTCGACGAACTCGCCGCCGGTCTGACTGAGTTCGTACGGTCCCGGAGTGGCAGACAGATATACCGTCTGCCCGATCCGGTCGGCGAACTCCTCCCAGGTCAGCGGCCGGTTGTCGACCGCCGACGGCAGCCGGAACCCGTATTCGACCAGGTTGCGCTTGCGCGACATGTCGCCCTCGTACATGCCGCCGATCTGCGGGACGGTGACGTGCGACTCGTCGATGACCAGCAGAAAATCGTCCGGGAAGTAGTCCAGCAGGGTTGCCGGCGCCGAGCCCGCCGGCCGACCGTCGATGTGGCGCGAATAGTTCTCGATGCCTGAGCAGAACCCGACCTGTCGCATCATCTCGATGTCGTAGTTGGTGCGCATCCGCAGCCGCTGCGCCTCCAGTAACTTGCCCTGACCTTCCAGTTCGGCTAAGCGTTCGGCGAGTTCCTGCTCGATCGTGGAGATCGCCTGGGCCATCCGCTCTGGCCCGGCGACGTAGTGGGTGGCGGGGAAGATGCGCAGCGAGTCGACCTGCCGGACCACGTCCCCGGTGAGCGGGTGCAGGTAGTACAAAGCCTCGATCTCGTCGCCGAAGAACTCGATCCGCACGGCCAGCTCTTCGTAGGACGGGATGATCTCCACAGTATCGCCGCGGACCCGGAAGGAGCCGCGGGTGAACGACAGGTCGTTGCGCGTGTACTGCACGTCGACCAAAAGCCGCAGCAGCGCGTCCCGTGGCACTTCGTTGCCGACCTGCAGTTCTACCGAGCGGTCCAGATAGGACTGCGGCGTGCCCAGGCCGTAGATGCACGACACCGATGCAACCACCACCACGTCGCGCCGGGACAACAGCGACGAAGTCGCGGAATGCCGGAGCCGCTCCACGTCGTCGTTGATGGAGCTGTCTTTCTCGATGTAGGTGTCCGTCTGCGCGATATAGGCCTCCGGCTGGTAGTAGTCGTAGTACGAGACGAAGTACTCGACCGCGTTGTGCGGCAACATCTCCCGCAGTTCATTGGCAAGCTGTGCGGCCAGCGTCTTGTTCGGCGCCATCACCAGGGTGGGACGTTGCAGGCGTTCGATCAGCCAGGCGGTAGTCGCCGACTTGCCGGTGCCGGTGGCACCCAGCAAGACGACGTCGCGCTCCCCTGCCTTAATCCGCCGTTCCAGATCTTCGATGGCGGTCGGCTGGTCGCCGGCCGGGTCGTGCGGGCTGACCACTTCGAACCGGGAACCGGTACGGACAATCTCGTCGACGGCGCGATATTCGGAGTGGGCGACAACTGGATGCTCGGTGGCGAAAGCCATGTCGGCCAGGGTAGTCGGCGCCACCGACACGCCGCCGTAACGCAGGCGCCATCCGGGCGGAGTCTCAGCACCGAAGTCTGCCAAATGCCGTCGAAATAGCATCGCGACCCCGCCTAGGACGCGCGGGCAACGGCGCCGCCCGCGGTCGCGCCGCCCCATTGGCCCCTGCGGACACACTAGCAACATGCACCTCCCAGGTAACGGAAAGGCGCTGGCAGAGCGTCATTTTCATCCGACACGACCTCGTGGCGCTCCAGACTTGTCACTCCGGTGGCCTATGTTGGGCGTCCGGACGAACAAGGGCATCGACGAGAGCAGAGGATGGCGGTGGACGACAAAGCGGGCCTGCCGGTGACAGACCTCCTGGCGCTCAACTGCGACCTGCAGGGATCACGGGCAGTCCGGCTCCTGGCCACCCTCAACCTGGGGCTCTACGCGACGCTGATGGAACGGCACCTCAGCGACATCGCCGTCCCCGAGACCGAACTGGTGGTGCGGCTCGAACGCGATCTCGCCGAGATCGGCGAGGTCCAGTCCGGGCTAGCGCTGATCAAATCCTGGGCCAGCCAGGGCTGGTTGCACCGCGTCGTAGACGGCCGCACCGGCCACGAGCAGAACCTCTGCTATCTCACCCAGGACACCCGCCGCGCGCTGGATTTCCTGCGCGGCATGCGGCGTCAGGACACCATCGCCACCGGGGGCTCGATTACCGGCATAGCCGCCCGGCTCAAGCAGGTCGCGCTGCGGGTGGACGCAGATCCCGCCCGTATCCGCAAGCAGATCGAGGCCGAGATCGACGCCCTGCACCAGCAGCTCGACCAGCTCGACGCCGGCCAACGACCCCCACCCGACGTCACCGACTGTTACGACGAGGCCCGTGCGATCGCTTTGCAGATGGAACGCCTGATCACCGACATCGGCCAGTACGGCAGCATGATCGAGCAGGCGACCGCCGCCCTCGACGAACCGATTGGCAGCAACCTCGAATACCGCGACCGCCAGCGCCAGATGTACTCCGATTACCAGACCGCGTGGGACTCCCAAGGCCGTGACTCGCACCGCGCCTTCCTACGCATGGTCAACGACCCCGACCAACGCGCCGAATTCGAGGCCGACGTCGCCGCCGTTGCCGACGCACTGCCCGCCCTCGACCCGGATCTGCGCAAGATCATGGCCGGCTTCTTCGAACTTGTCGGCCACCAGATCGACGAGGTCGAACGCATTCAGCAGCGTTGCGCACAGCGCGTCAAACGGTTCACCGCATTCGGCACCATGGAACAACGACGCGGCGTGGCCCGCCAGCTCAATCAGGCCATCGGGGCGGCACGCGCGCTCCTCAAGAACTCGCTAACCGATTCCCGCCTTGACATCGACGTCCCGCTGGCCCGCCACAACATCAGTTCCGTCGGCGCGCTCAGCTTCAAGATCGGTGACCTGTCCACACCGAAACCCGCCCAGCCTGCCGACGGAGAGGTCGATCTGAGCAGCTTCGCCGCCCTCACCACGCAGGTCGACGCCCCCGCCATGGCTGACGCCCTTAACGACACTCTGCGCAAGGGCCCGGTCAGCCTTCCGGACGCGGTCGCAATGCTCGACACCGCATACCTCGGTCACGTCATCGTGTTGTGGTCCTGGGCGCTAAAACAACCGCAGGACGGCGTGGTCGGTTCGACCACCGTCCGGTTTCGCTCCCTGGACGGCCCTGACCGTGAAATCGCGCTTCCCCGTTTGACTTTCACAGAACCCATCACCACTCTCGCGGGAGCCCGCACGTGAGCGCTGACTCCGATATCGACTTCTCGTCGCTGCCGCAGGTCGACCAGGCGGCAGCTCCGCCGGTCGGGCGCAGGCCGCGGTTCGAGGGCGACATCTCCGAGCTCCCGGACCGGGCATGTTGGGCGCTGCAGCACCTGCTGACCCGCCGCTACATCAGCGCGGAAGCCGACGCCGACATCTACAGCTGGGTCGTCGAGTATCGCGCCCAGCTGTCGGTCCGGCTGTCCGAACTCGACCTCCAACTGCGCATCATCGACGGCACTGACATCGCGTTCATCGAACAGGCCCGCTACGAATCCGCCCGGGGCATCAAGCTGTTGCGCCGCGAACCACTGGGCACCTACGACTCGATCCTGGCGCTGCATTTGGCCCAGATAATGCGCGCGGCCGGCGGGCAAGCCGTCCTAATCAGCCGCGACGAGATGCACGGCTTGTTCGCTGGAGTGCTCAACGACACCGACCGCGATGCGGTCACGTTCAGCGCCCGGATTGACGGCGCCATCGCCCGATTGGCCGGTCTGGAGATCCTGCGCCGAAGCCGCGACGACGACGACAGTTACACGATCAGCCCCGTCATCACCGCCATCATGACCGCCTCCGTCATCACCGAGTTACAGCAGCAGTTCGAACAGCTGCTCAGGGGCGGCGCGGCCGACCTCGACCGCGGCGAACAACGGGAGGAAGACGGTGACTGAGCAGTTTCACCTGTCCCGGTTGCAGGTCATCAATTGGGGCGTCTTCGACGGTTATCACACCATCCCGTTCAGCAGTGGTGGTGCGCTGATTGCTGGAGCATCGGGAAGCGGGAAATCCTCACTGCTGGACGCGATTTCGCTCGCCTTCCTGCCATTCAACCGCCGCAACTTCAACGCCTCGGGAGACCACACCGCAGCCGGGTCAAGCGCAGGAAGACGAACCGTCGACAAGTACGTGCGCGGCGCCTGGGGGCAACGCAGCGACGGCGGCACCAGCCGGGTGATGTACCTGCGGGGCGACGGAACCGCATGGTCGGCGGTCGCGGTCACCTACACCGGCGACTCTGGCCGCACCGTCACCGGCCTGGTGCTCAAGTGGCTCACCGGCGACTCACGCAACGACTCGTCGAGTCGATTCGTGCTGGGCGACGGTGACCTCGACATCGAGGACATCTGCAACCGCTGGGCAGCCAGCCGCTTCGACGCCGGCGTGTTCAAGCAGGCCTGGCGGTTCTCCACCAAAGTCGAGTCGCAGTATCTAGCGCAGCTGTACGCCACCATCGGCATTCGCGCCTCCGATGCGGCGCAGCAGCTGCTCGGCAAGGCGAAATCGCTCAAAAGCGTCGGTGGACTTGAACAATTTGTCCGCGATTTCATGCTCGACGAACCCGACAGCCTGGCCCGGCTTCCCGAGGCACTCAAGCAGATCGATCCACTGGTGGAGGCCAGGGAGCTACTCGCGGTCGCCCAGCGCAAGCGGCGCATCCTGGGCGACATCGAGCAGGTCCAGCAGCGCTACGCCTCAGAGTCCTCGGATCTGGGGATCATCGACCTTGTCGATGCACCGATGGTGCGCGCCTTCACTGACCACGTCCGGCTCGCGCAGTGCCCGGCGCAGATCGCCACTCTGGACAGCACCATCGATCAGTTGGAGAACGAGTACGAGGATGTCACCCGGTCGCTGAATCTGGCCAAAGCTGAAGCGGATTCGCTCAACGCCCAGATCAGTGGGTCCAGCGCAAACGTCGCCCCACTACAGTCGCAGGTCACCGCCGCTGAAACCGAAGCCGAGCAGGTTACCCGCCGGCGCGCCGCCTACGAAGACCTGCTGACCGCACAAGACGTCGAAATCCCCGAAACCGCCGACGAATTCTGGAACCTCCGCGAGGAGCTGCTGGCCGAGGCCACCGAGATGCTGGCGAAGGTGGAACGGAACCGGGAGGCGTCCACCGACGCCGAATACGCCCAGAAATCCGCTCGCATCGCCCGCGACGAAGCCGCCAAGGAACTGCGCCGTGTGGAACACGTCGTCTCCGCGCTACCGGAGTTCGCGCTGGCGATGCGCGACCAGATTTGCGCCGCAGTGGCAGCCGACCCGAATGACCTGCCCTACATCGCCGAGCTGCTGGACCTGCAGCCCGAGCAAACTCGGTGGCGACTCGCGGTCGAGAAGGTGCTGCGCGGCACCGGACTTCGACTGCTGGTGCCCGACCAGCATTGGGCAGCGGTGCTGCGGTTCGTCAACGAGACCGACCTGCGTGGCCGACTGCAACTGCATCATGTCCGAACGAAGCTGCAAGGCGCCGCGCCGGCCGATCTGGATCCGAAGACGTTAGCGGGCAAGCTATTTACCGTCGACCCCCACCACCCCTGCGCGGCAGAGGCCGTCGACGTAATCGCCGCCGCCGGCGACCACGTCTGCGTGGACACCCCAGACGTTTTCGCCCGCTACCGCCGCGCAGTCACCGATACCGGCCTGTACAAGGACTCCGACCGGCTGGCGATCAAGGACGACCGGCGGCCGATCAAACCGTCCGAATACCTTTACCAGGGCGATGTTTCGGCCAAGATCAATGCGCTGACGCTGGAGCTCGCAGCTGCCGAGGAAGTCTACCGGCAGGCCCGCCACACCGCCGACGCGATCGCCGCCCAACGCCAGCGGTGGCGGGACCGCGCGGTGGCCTGCAAGGCGATCTGTGAGCAGTTCCCGCAGTGGAGCCACATCGACACCGACACCGCCGACGGGCACGCCGAGCGCCTCCGCGAACAATACGAGTTGCTGCTGTCTGATCACCCCGATCTCGACGCCCTCAATGCCCGCGCCGACGAATGTTGGTCGCAGATACAGAAATTGATGACGCGGCGCGGTGCCATCCAGACGCGGCGCGACAGCCTGGATGAGCGGCGCACCCGGCTGCTCGATCTGCAGGATCGGCTGGCGCCGCCGTTCGTCTCCGAACCGCTGACCGAATTGCTGCACCGCTACGCAGCGTCGATTCCGGTCGTATTGGAATTGCTCGACCCCGAGCCGCACCGGGAAGCCTTGTTCGCGGCAATCAAGAAGGACCGTGAACAACTGCGCGAGAGCCGGCGCCGCTCCTACGACGAATTGGCCCGCATCCTCAACACGTTCGACACCTCGTTCCCCGACGCGATTCCGAATGACAGTGAGAACTTCGACGAGCGGGTGTTCGACTACGTCGCGCTGTGCCAGCACATCGACGAGCGCGAACTGCCCGAAGCCTACGAACGGATGCTGCGACTTGTTACCGAGCAGGCACCAGATGCGATCCTGACGCTGCACCGGGTCGCGCAGCAGGAGACGCGGCGCATCAGCGAGCAGATCGACCGGGTAAACACCGGTCTGGGCGCGGTGGAGTTCAACCGCGGCACCCGGTTGACTTTGCGGGCGACGCCGCGACAGCTGCAAGCCGTCGATGAACTCACCGAAATCGTGCGCGCCATATCGCGACGCATCGCCGAGGTCGGACTCGGCGACAAGCAGGCCATCCTCGACCAGTACGCCGACATTCTGCGGCTGCGTAATCGGCTGGCCTCCAACGCACCCGAGGACAGGGCATGGACCCGCGACGCACTGGATGTCCGGAACCGGTTCACATTCGACTGCGCCGAATGGGACGTCAGCACCGACGAACTCATCCGCACGCACAGCAACGCCGGCGACAACTCGGGCGGGGAGCAAGAAAAACTGATGGCGTTCTGCCTGGCCGGCGCGCTGAGCTTCAACCTGGCCAGTCCCGAAAGCACCGACAACAGACCGGTTTTCGCCCAGCTGATGCTCGACGAGGCGTTCTCCAAGTCCGACCCGCAATTCGCTCAGCAGGCATTGCAGGCATTCCGCAAGTTCGGTTTCCAGCTGGTGATCGTCGCGACGGTGCAGAACGCCACCACCATCCAGCCCTACATTGACAGCGTGGTGATGGTGTCCAAGACCGAGGCCACCGGCCGCAACAACCGCCCGGTCGCATCGGTGGCCACCAGAACCATTTCGGAGTTCACGGCGCTGCGCCACGAGATGCGCACCGAGACCAGGCGAGTCCCGGCCGGAGTTTGACGCGAGAACCGAGGTTTGACGCGAGAAAGCGTCAGCGATGCCGCGTCCACATCCGGCTCACCGGATCGCACTCGATCAGGTAACCGTCGTTGGAGGCCGACATCGCGAACACTGGGATGTCCGGCCTATCGCAGGTGCTGCCCGCGGAGTGCACTCCGGTGGTGATCGGCGCCTTGTCCCAGGTGTTGCCTTCGCAGACAACCTGTTCGTTGCTGGTCTGGTCGTAGGCCAGCTTGTCCGCGTCAGTGCACGCGCCACCGAGCACGGGCGGCGTCGGCCGGGACGCCGGCGCGAGGGCCGCGCTGACCGCCTGCGCGGGGTCGCTCAGCGTCAGTTCCGGCGGCACGTCCCCCACGCGGGTGGCCACCACCGGCACCCGAGTCACCGCCCCCTGCGCGCCGCACTCGTTGCTGCCGACGCTCTCGGTTTGCACACCGCGCAACGTCCCGTCGGCCTGTGGTGCCAGAGAAAACGCGACGGTCTCCTGCTGGGTGGCCGGCGCCGGTGCGTTCGGCTCATGACAGGGAACCTGCTGTTGCTCCGGGGCGCCCTGCCAGTAGCCGGCGACGAACCGCAGCGTGTCGCTCGAGCCGCCGTCGGTGGTGTCCGCCACCTGGTGGGTGGCCTGGTCGAGCTGGACGCCGGTTGCCGCACACCCGTTGGGAGTGCAGACGGAATGGAAGGCCCACCAGGTGGTGGTGAGTCCGTTGTGGCGCATCGGCGTGCCGTTGGTGGTGCGCTTGGAGCGATCGAAATCCAGCCGGTAGGTGCCGTCCAGGATTTTGCCGGAGGGCGCCGCCACCGGGGCAACGGGCGCGGGCGCTTGGGCGGCGGGCCGAGCCGCCAACGTGGGATCGATCAGGTCGGGCTGGAAGCTGTACAGCGCCGACCAGGTGGCCGCGATGGCGATCAGCACCGCGCACACCAGCGCGGCCGTCATCCGGATGCGCGGCGAGATTCGGTGGGTACGCTTGGGCGCGTCGTCGCCGCCGGCTGCGCCGTCGGGAGCCGGGTCGCCCACCGCAGTTGACACCGCTGCGGCGAAAGACCGACACCGATCGAACCGGTCCTCCGGTGCTTTGGCCAGCGCCTTGTCGAATATGTCGTCTAGACAAGCCAAGTCGGGCCGGTAGTCGCTGATCCGGGGTGGATCATCGTGCAAGTGCTGGCTGATCACCGCGACCGGGTTGGGATTGCGGAACGGCGGGGTGCCGGTGAGCAGGTGAAAAGCCGTGGCGGCCAATGCATATTGGTCTGCCCGACGGTCGATGTTGGTGCCTGCCAACTGCTCGGGAGCGGCGTACGCGACTGTGCCCACCGCGACGTTGGTCTGGGTGATTCCGCTGATATCGGCGAGGTGGCGGGCAACGCCGAAGTCCGCCAGCAGGATTCGACGCTCATCGCCTTCGGGATGGGTGAGCAAAATGTTGGCGGGTTTGACGTCGCGGTGCAACAGCCCGCGGTCGTGAGCGTAGTCGAGTGCTCCCGCGACGGCAGTGAGGATGGCGCATACGTCTTGGGCTCCAAGGCCATCCGGGTGGGACTCTCGCACCAGTCGGGCGGCATCGGTGCCTTCGACGTAGTCCATCGAAATCCAGAGCTGCCCGTTGAACTCGCCGCGGTCGTGTACACCGACGACATGCGGATGCCACAATGTGGCGGCCAGATCGGCTTCCCTGTTGAACCTTTCGCGGAACTCGCTGTCCGCGGTGATCGCCTCGGCCAGCACCTTGATCACGTCACGACGCGGCAGCCGGGGGTGCAGCGCCAGGTAGACCTCGGCCATCCCGCCGGCGCCCAGCTGCCGCAGAATGGTGTAGCCGGCGAATTGCGCGCCGCGGTCCATCGCCGTCCGCGAAGCGGGTGTGAGGTGCTCGGCGGGAGGCGGGTTCGGTGCCGGGACGGGGGGCGGAACGCGGCGCAGCAGCTTGACGGTGGTGGCCGGCAGCGACTGGACACCCGCGCGTAATGCCTGACGCGAGTTGCCCAGAATTCGCCGTCCGGCGTTGAGGCGCCGCGTGCCCCCAGACCGATCTTCCATGCCGTTTGGTCCCTCCTTCCCCCTTCGAATGATGCCCGAGATAAGGTGCCGCAGGGCCCGATCCGAGCTGTGCAGTTGCTATGAGAGGCGCAATCGCAGACATAGCAACCGCACAGCTGACTCTCATCGAGCAACCCCGCTAGCGCGCCGATACTGGTGTGGTGAACCGACCCGTCCCGCCAGCCCTGACCATCCGATATGACGGCTCCCAACGCTCTTTCGCCCCGGGCTACGAGATTGTCGTCGGCCGCGACTTACACGCCGACCTGCGCATCCCCGATCCGCGGATTTCCCGGGCACATCTGATCCTGCGCTTCGAGCAGGGGCGTTGGCTGGCGATCGACAATGGCTCGCTGAACGGAACCTACGTCAACGGCTACCGGATGCCGGTAGTGGACGTGCACGACGGCCAGAGCATCAATATCGGCAATCCAGCCGGGCCACGCCTGACGTTCGAGCTCGGGGCGCAACGCACCCACCCCGTGCGCCCGCGCAATGGCTTCGCCAGCGCCGGCCCGGTGCACGACAGCGGGCCACCCACGCTGTCCTGGTCGGTCACCCCGCCGCCCCCGCCAGCCGCGCCGGCGCCGCGACCGCCGCAACCGGCCCCACCCCCCGCCCGCCGTAACGGGCGTCCCACACCACCGCGGCCACGCGCCGCCCCGCCGCCCCAGGAACAGATCACCACCGTGAACCTGGACCGGCCGGCCGCCGAGGTCACCCGCATCGACGCCAAGTCGGCGGACATGTCCGGCCTGGCCACCCGGATGGTGAAAATCCTGGCCCCGCGATCGCAGCGGGGTTCGGAACCGGCGAGATCCACTGGTGTCATCTCCATCGGCCGCGCCAACGACAACGACATCGTCGTCTCCGACGTGCTGGCAAGTCGCCAGCACGCCACCCTGCGGCTTACCCCGCTGGGCACCGAGGTCCAAGACCGCAGCGTCAACGGGACGTTCGTCAACGGCACCCGGGTAGGGTCGGCGATCCTCGCCGAGGGCGACGTGGTCACCATCGGCAACGTCGACCTGGTGTTCAGCGACGGCACGCTGGTCCCCCGCAGCGAAACCGCCACTCGTACCGGCGGGCTGGAGGTGCGCAACGTCGACTACACCGTGGACAACGGCAAGCAATTGCTGGACGGCATCTCACTGGTCGCGCGGCCGGGCACGCTGACCGCCGTAATCGGCGGGTCCGGGGCCGGAAAGAGCACCTTGGCCAGGCTCATCGCGGGCTACGCCCGCCCGACGTCCGGCTCGGTGACGTTCGAGGGCCACGACATCCACGGCGAGTATGCGTCGCTGCGCAGCAGAATCGGGATGGTCCCGCAGGACGACGTGGTGCACCGTCAGCTCACCGTCAATCAGGCCCTGGGCTACGCTGCCGAACTCCGGCTGCCGCCCGACACCAGCAAATCCGACCGTGCCCGCGTGGTGAACCAGGTACTCAAAGAGCTCGATCTCACCAAGCACGCTGACACCCGGGTGGACAAGCTCTCCGGCGGCCAGCGCAAACGGGCCTCCGTGGCCCTCGAGCTGCTCACCGGACCGTCGCTGCTGATCCTGGATGAGCCGACCTCCGGTCTGGACCCCGCCCTGGACCACCAGGTGATGACCATGCTGCGGGCGCTCGCCGACGCCGGCCGGGTGGTGATCGTGGTGACGCACATGCTGTCTTACCTGGACATCTGCGACCAGTTGCTGCTGGTGGCGCCAGGCGGTAAGACCGCGTACTGCGGTCCACCCGACCAGATCGGCTCGGCGATGGGCACCACCAACTGGGCCAAGATCTTTACGCAGGTGGGCGCCGATCCAGACGAGGCCAACCGCCGCTTCCTGGCACAGAGTCAGGCGGTCAAGCGTCCTGCCGAGGATGCCGAGCCCGCCGAGTTGGGCAAGCCGGTGCACACGAGTTTGCGGCGGCAGATCTCGACGATCGCGCGGCGCCAGGTGCGCCTGGTGGTCTCCGACCGCGCCTACTTCGTGTTTCTTGCCCTGCTGCCGTTCGTGTTGGGCACGTTGTCCCTGACCGTGCCTGGCTCCAACGGATTTCGCACGGTCGCCGAGCATGCCGGGACACCCGACGAGTCGGCGCAGATCCTCAACCTGCTGCTGCTGGCGGCGGCTTTCATGGGCACCGCGCTGACCATCCGCGACCTGGTTGGCGAGCGGGCAATTTTCCAGCGCGAGCAGGCGGTGGGTTTGTCGACGACGGCTTATCTGCTGGCTAAAACCGCGGTGTTCTGCGTGTTCGCGGTGCTGCAGGCGGCGGTCGCCACCACCATCGTCATCGTGGGTAAGGGCGGACCGACCCGCGGCGGGCTGGTGCTGGGACACGGGAACGTGGCGGCCACCTTCGAGTTATTCCTCACAGTTGCGGCGACCTGCGTGGCATCGGCGATTCTGGGTCTTGCGATCTCGGCGCTGGTGCGCTCCAACGAGCAGATCATGCCCTTGTTCGTGGTGTCGATCATGGCGCAGCTGGTGCTGTGCGGCGGCATGGTCCCGGTGACCAACCGGATAGTGCTGGAGCAGGTCTCCACGGTGGTGCCAGCACGCTGGGGGTACGCGGCTGCCGCCGCCACGGTGGACGTGCGGAATCTTGTCCCGGGTTCGCTGATCCCCAAGGACCGGTTCTGGCAGCACACATCGAAGATCTGGCTGCTCGATATGGGCATGCTCGTCGCGTTGTCCGTGTTCTACGCCTGCTTTGTGCGATGGAAGATCCGGCTGCGCCGGTAGGCTGACCGCATCCATCCTCCCAAGCATGAGACATTCGACCTGACCGCCCGCACCAACACCGACCCGAAGGGCATGGTGCGGGCTGTGGACGAGTACGCGGTGCATCCGTGGGGGCTGTATCTGGCCCGGCCCACTCCCGGCCGCGCTCAGTTCCACTACCTCGAGTCCTGGCTATTGCCGTCGATGGGCTTGCGCGCCACGGTGTTTCACTTCAACCCCGGCCACGAACGCGACCACGACTACTACCTCGATGTCGGCGAGTACACGCCAGGCGACACGGTGTGGCGTTCGGAGGACCACTACCTCGACATCGAAGTGCGCACCGGTCGCAGCGCGGAACTGGCCGACGTGGACGAACTGCTCGAAGCCCTACGCCAAGGTCTGTTGACTCCCGACGTGGCCGAGCGGGCGGTGCGCCGGGCCGTGGCGGCCATTGACGGGCTGGCCGGTCACGGGTACGACCTGATGGCGTGGCTGGTGGCCGATGGCATCCAGCTCAGCTGGCTCGGCACTTAGCTCAGGTGCCGCCGGGCTAGCTTGCGCCAGCGCCGCTGCCGGTAGCGGTAGATCCCGTTGGCCACCGCAACGACGACATCGGTGAGGACGCCGGCATCGATATCGACGGTGTCGCTGTAGCGGCATGAATTGGCGCCGAGGGGTTCGACATGCAGGGTGTGGTTCCAGGTTTTGAGGACGCCGCCATGTTCGTGGGTCCGAATCGTTCCGGTCGCCGCGTCGACCTCGACGATTTCGATGGTGTGCCGGTAGGCGGGGACGACGTGAAACGCCATCAGCCATCCAGTGCCCTTTTCCCCCAGCCGCAACTCCTCGGTGCGGCCCGCCAGCGCCGGGAATCCGAACAGCCCCTTGCAGACGTAGAGAAAGGTGGCCGGGGAGAGCATCGCCGGCCACACCCGCTCGGCGCAGCTGGGCAGGATAGTTTCAATGTGGACGGTACGCATTTCGGACTCCTCAAGCATGGTTAGGTAACCCTAATTTTCCTGGTAGGACCGTCCAATGACTACTCGCTTTTGACCCGCCAGCACCGGGAGGCCCAGGATCACCCCGACTGACCGGTTTCGGCAGCGCAAGCAGCCTCAACAGATGCGGGCCACCCAGACCCGGCAACGCATCCTTGAGGCCTCGGCTCAGATTTTCGCCGAATACGGGTACGCCGCCGGCACCACCAACCGCATCGCCGAGCGGGCAGGAGTTTCGATCGGTTCGTTGTACCAGTACTTCCCCAACAAGGACGCGGTGCTGCGCGCTCTGATGGACGAGCATGTGGAGGCCGGGGCCGCGCTGCTGGCAGAGCGGTTGTCCGGGGGGCTGCCCGCGGGACTGGAAGAGACGGTGCGGCTGTTCGTGCGCGCGACCATCGACAACCACCGGCACAATCCGCGCCTGCACCGCGTGCTGTTCGAGGAGGCTCCGCGGGCGCCAGAGTTTCTCGACCGGTTGCGCGAGCTGGAGCGGTTCAGCGTGGCTGCGGCCGCCCAGCTGCTGGCGCGATTCCCCGGAATACGGCCCGGCAAACTCACCGCCCAAATCGTGGTGGCCACCATCGAGTCACTGGTCCATAGGCTGGTCGCTTCCGGGGAAGATGTCGACTTCGATGACGCCGAGGACGAGATCGTCCTGATGCTGACCGGATATCTCGCTGCCCCGCAGCCGGGTGATCAGACTGCGAGCGGGCGTTCGAAGAACGGATTAACCCCCGACCAGCACCGCATCGAGCACTAGCGCGGCGACCCTGACGGCTGCTAGCGGGTGGACAGATTCAGCAGCGCATCCAGGTCGGCGATCGTGCGAAGCGTGTCGTTGAGATGCGTGCAGGTACTGGTTCCGACGAATTCGCCCCGGACGCGGTCCCGCAGCTCGGTCAGGGTCATGCCCGCGATACGCGCCGCGCTTCCGATGGCACCCGGGCATTCCTGCCACGGCAGCACCCGCACATCGGCGTGCGCGGATGTGACGGTGCGGGTCCTCTCGTCGACCCTGCCGGTCACCGTGTACTCGTGCAAGATCGTCTCCACCAGGTCGTCGTCCAGGTGGGAATCGCGAAAGTGCGCATCGAATTCCACCAACCCGTCGTCCACCGGCCATGCGTCGAGCCGGCGGAATCGTCGCATTCCCCGCTGTCGCAGCGGCGCGACGGCGTGCAGTCCGTCCAGCGGCGGAGCCAGCGGGCCGCGGCCGGTCGGGATGACATCGTGTCGGCGGGCATAGTCGACCAGGGACGCCTCCGGCGCGAAACCCGCACAGATCCCGGCCATCCGATCAGCCACACCTGGCGGCATCGTCTGCTCGACACCCAGGACGATCGCCGCGTGCGCAAGGGCATAGCCCGACACCAGCGCCGCACCAACCCAGTCGTCGAGCAGCAGGTGAATCAGGCTGGATTTGCACACTTCGTCGCGAAGCAACTCGGTCAGTTTGGCCCGGAAACCCCGGCTGACCCGGTGACCGCGCAGCATGTCCAGCCGATCGTCCGGCGGTGTTGACTCGATCTCGTCGACGACGAAATCCACCAGCCGCGCACCAATCCGGACTTCCCCGAGCACCGCGATCCCATCCTCGGTGCCTACCGCATCGCGCCCCCGCAGGTCGGCAATGGATTCACCCGGCACACCCGGATGGGTGTCGATGGTGCTGGTGCGGCGCAGCCGACCGGGGTCAAGGGACGGCGCCAAATCCGTGACGGGCCGTCGTGGTCCAAGGATGTCGGTGACGAACGGCATGAAAAAAAGGTACTCGGCCCCTCAGGGCTTCCAGCCGGTGGTGTCGGCCCACTCCCACGCGCGGCGGTAGGCATCGAGGAACCAGGGCTCCTTGGCGGTGACGTAGCGGATGATGTCACCGCCGCCACTCGCGTCGGCTGCCCGCTTGACTTCCAGGTAGTCCTTGCGGGCGCCGGGGTTGGCCTTGAGCCAGTCCACGAACAACAGCGCGAACTGCTGATTGGGCCGCCCGTCTATCCGGATGTGCACGTTGGTCCGGCGTCCGGGATCGGCGGAGGCGTGAATACGTTTGTGCCACAATGCTGGGTCGTCACTATGGTCGAAGCTGGCGACGGTGCTGCGGGCATCGGACTTGGCGGAGTCTTGGGTGATGTGCTCGAGGCGAGGGTAGCCCGCAGCCAGCAACGGTTCAACGAGTTCGTCGGCCACGTCCAGCGATCCGACCGTCACCTGAATGTCGATGACGTCTTTGGCGTCAAGGTCGGGCACTGCCGTTGAGCCGATGTGGTCGACGCGAACCGCCCGGTGCCCACACGTGGTCTTGAGCCGGTTGACGATGCGCCGGGCCTGGTCCGGCCAGGTCGGGTCGGCAGGGACCAGCCGTGCCTGCGCCCACGCAGGCTGGCGCTCCGTGAGATTATGCGCAAACGGCAGGATCCGGTTGTGCCATACGTCTTTCGCCCGCTCGACTAACTCCCCTTGACTTCCCGAGTTGTCCAGCCAGATGTCAGCGACGGCGCGGCGCTGCTCGTCGGTTGCCTGCGCGGCGATACGAGCCCGGGCGTCGTCTTCGGTCATACCCCGCTGCTCGACCAGCCGTCGCACGCGCAGTTCGACGTCCGCGTGCACAATGACCACCAGCGGGAACAGTGGCGCCATCCCCGATTCCACCAGCAGCGGAATGTCCTCCACCACAACGGAATCCTGCGATACCGCAGCGATGATCGCGGCGCGGCGCTTGGCGACCAAGGGGTGCACAATGCCGTTGAGCTTCTTGCGCTCATCGTCATCGGCAAAAGCCTTGGCCGCCAACGCCGGTCGATCCAGCGCACCGTCAGGCAGCAGAATTTCCTCGCCGAAAGCGTCGACCAGTGCCGCTAGCCCCTCGGTGCCCCGCTCGACGACCTCGCGCGCGATGACATCACCGTCGACGATGATGCCGCCGCACTCCGAGAACGTCTTGGACAGCGCCGACTTGCCGGCGCCGATTCCGCCGGTCAGCCCGATGCGCAGCATCCGTGCGTATTACGCGTTGCCGGCGAGCTTTTCGCGCAGAGCAGCCAGCTGCGCGTCGCTGGCCAGCGACCCGCCCGCGGACTTCTCCGAAGAGCTGCTGCTCGACGAGCTGCTGCCACCGCTGCTGTGTTCGGCGGCCTCAGCGGCAGCGAACTTCTCCATCTGCGCGGTGTGCATCTTGTGCCGACGCTCGGCCTCGGCGTAGCGGGCCTCCCACTCGTTGCGCTGCGCGTCGAAACCTTCGATCCACTCGTTGGTTTCGGCATCGAAGCCTTCGGGGAAGATGTAGTTGCCCTGCTCGTCGTAGCTGTCCGCCATGCCGTACTTGGCGGGGTCGAACTCATCGGTGTAGTCCTCGTTGGCCTGCTTGAGCGACAACGAAATTCGGCGCCGTTCCAGGTCGATGTCGATGACCTTGACCATCGCGTCGTCGCCGACGGCGACCACTTGGTCGGGGACCTCGACGTGGCGCTCGGCCAGCTCGGAGATGTGCACCAGGCCCTCGATGCCCTCCTCGACGCGCACGAACGCACCGAACGGCACCAGCTTGGTGACCTTGCCCGGCACGATCTGGCCGATGGCGTGGGTGCGGGCGAAGTGGCGCCACGGGTCTTCCTGAGTCGCCTTCAGCGACAACGAAACCCGCTCGCGGTCCATGTCGACGTCGAGAACCTCGACGGTGACCTCATCGCCCACCGTCACCACCTCGGACGGGTGGTCGATGTGCTTCCAGGACAGCTCCGAGACGTGTACCAGGCCGTCCACCCCACCGAGGTCGACGAAAGCGCCGAAGTTGACGATGGAAGAGACCACACCCTTGCGGATGGTGCCCTTCTGCAGCTGGTTGAGGAATTCGCTACGTACCTCGGACTGGGTCTGCTCCAGCCAGGCGCGGCGGGACAGCACCACGTTGTTGCGGTTCTTGTCCAGCTCGATGATCTTGGCTTCGATCTCCTTGCCGATGTACGGCTGCAGGTCACGCACCCGGCGCATCTCGACAAGCGAGGCGGGCAGGAAGCCACGCAGCCCGATGTCGAGGATCAGGCCGCCCTTGACGACCTCAATGACGGTGCCCTTGACGGCCTCGTCCTTCTCCTTGAGCTCCTCGATGGTGCCCCAGGCGCGCTCGTACTGGGCGCGCTTCTTGGACAGGATCAGCCGGCCCTCTTTGTCCTCTTTGGTGAGAACCAGGGCCTCGACCTCGTCACCGACGGAAACGACCTCATTGGGATCGACGTCGTGTTTGATGGAGAGCTCGCGGGCGGGGATTACCCCTTCGGTCTTGTAGCCGATGTCGAGGAGCACCTCGTCCCGGTCCACTTTGACGATGGTTCCCTCCACGATGTCGCCATCGTTGAAGTACTTGATCGTTTTGTCTATTGCGGCAAGAAAATCCTCGCTGGTGCCAATGTCGTTGATGGCTACTTGCGGCGAGGTGACGGTGGGACTCGGCATATTGTTGGGTTGCTCCGGACAGGATTGATCGCAGGGACAATTTGGGTTTACCCGTCGAGGCTACTCGACCGCCTACATGCTGGCCAAACCCGGTCCCACTGTGCGTAGGTGACTGCTGCGGCCCGGAACAGCTCAGTGCGCCGCCGAATCCCAGCTGTGGCCGTAGCCGACCGACACCTCCAACGGCACGTCCAGCGGGTACGCGCCGCCCATCTTGTCGCGTACCAGTGCTTCCACTTGCTCGCGCTCGCCCGGGGCGATCTCCAGCAACAACTCGTCGTGCACCTGCAGCAACATGCGCGACGCCAGCTTGGCGTCCTTGATCGCCTTGTCGACCTCAATCATCGCCACCTTGATGATGTCCGCGGCGCTGCCCTGGATGGGCGCGTTGAGTGCGGCGCGTTCGGCGGCCTCGCGGACCTGGCGGTTGCTGCTGTCCAGTTCTGGCAGGTAGCGCCGCCGGCCCAGCACGGTCGAGGTGTAGCCGTCCTTGCGGGCCTGTTCCACCACGGCCATCAGGTAGTCGCGTACCCCGCCAAACCGGGCGAAGTACTGGTCCATCTGTTCCTTGGCCTCTTCGGTGGAGATCTTGAGCTGGGCCGATAAGCCGTAGGCGCTCAGTCCGTAGGCCAGACCGTACGACATCGCCTTGACCCGGCGCCGCAGTTCGGCAGTGACCTCGTCGATCGGCACACCGAACGCCCGTGCAGCCACGAACGAGTGCAAGTCCTCGCCGGTGTTGAAGGCTTCGATCAGCCCCTCATCGCGGGATAGGTGGGCCATGATTCGCATCTCGATCTGGCTGTAGTCGGCTGTCATCAGCTCGTGGTAGCCGCGTCCCACCACGAACGCATTACGGATCTGGCGGCCGGCGTCGGTGCGGATCGGGATGTTCTGCAGGTTGGGTTCGGTGGATGAGAGCCGTCCAGTGGCGGCGACGGTCTGGTTGAACGTGGTGTGGATGCGGCCGTCACTAGCCACCGAGTTCAGCAGCCCGTCGACGGTGACCTTGAGCCGGGTGACGTCGCGGTGGGTGAGCAGATGCTGCAGGAACGGGTGGCCTGTCTTGTCGAACAGCGACTGCAGGGCGTCCGCATCCGTGGTGTAGCCGGTCTTGGTGCGTTTGGTCTTGGGCATGCCCAGCTCGTCGAACAGCACCACTTGCAGCTGCTTGGGCGAGCCCAGGTTGATCTGCTTGCCGATCACTGCAAAGGCGGCTTCAGCGGCGTCGCGGATCTGGTCGGCGAACTGGTTCTGCAGGTCGGTTAGCAGGCCGAGGTCGACGGCGATGCCGGCAGCTTCCAAGTCGGCCAGCACCTGCTGCACCGGGAGCTCCATCTCCCCTAGCAGCGCCGTGGAGTCGATGCGGTCCAGTTCGGCGTCCAGGGCGTTGGCCAGGTCGATGACGGCGCGGGCCCGCAAGATTGCGGTTTGGACGGCCTGCTCGTCGGTGCCATCGTCGTCATCGAGCAACGAAAGTTGTTGTTGCTCAGCAGTTTCCGCCCGTAACTCGCGGCGCAGATAGCGCAGCGAGAGATCGTCGAGGGTGAAGCTGCGCTGCCCCGGCCGCACCAGGTAGGCAGCCAGCGCGGTATCGGAGGTGACGCCGGCCAGCGTCCAGCCACGGCCGGCAAGGTCGTGGATGGCCAACTTCGCCTCGTGCAGCGCCTTGGGCTTGTCGGTGTCGGCCAGCCACTCTGCCAGTGCGGCGTCATCCTCGGGTGTCAGCGTGGCCGTGTCCAGGTAGGCGCCGTCACCGTCGGCGGCAGCAATGGCCAGCGCCGTCGCGTCACCGCCGTGCGGCAGGTGGGTGCCGACCACCGTCAGGCCAGCGCGGCGCCCGTCGCCGACATGCGCGTCCAGCCACTGCCGCACGGATCCGGGCTCGAGGGCACCGCCGCGCACATCGAACCCTTCGTCGACCTCGGGCTCGACGGCAGCGAGCGTGTCGAACAGGCGGTCCCGCAAGACGCGGAACTCGAGGTCGTCGAAGAGCCGGTGGATGTGGTCGCGGTCCCACGGTTGCAACCGCAGCGTGTCGGGCGTCTGCGCCAGCGGCACGTCCTTCACGAGTTCGGTCAGGTCCCTGTTGAGGACAACGTTGGCCACGTGCGCCCGTAAAGCGTCGCCGACTTTGCCGCGCACCGAGTCGACGTTGTCGACCAGCGACTGCAGTGAGCCGTATTCGATGATCCACTTCGAGGCGGTCTTCTCCCCCACTCCCGGAATGCCGGGCAGGTTGTCGCTGGGGTCGCCGCGCAGTGCGGCGAAGTCCGGGTACTGCTTCGGGGTGAGTCCGTATTTCTCGACGACGGCGTCGGGGGTGAAGCGGGTGAGTTCGCTGACGCCCTTGCGTGGGTAGAGCACGGTGACGTCGTCGCTGACCAATTGCAGGGAGTCGCGGTCGCCGGTGACCACCAGCACCCGGTAGCCCTCGCCCTCGGCCTGGGTGGCCAGCGTGGCGATGATGTCGTCGGCCTCGAACCCCGGTTCGGCCAGCACGGTGATGCCCAGTGCGTTGAGCACCTCCTTGGTGATGTCGATCTGGCCGTGAAACTCGTCGGGCGTCGAGGACCGGTTGGCCTTGTATTCGGGGTAGCGCTCGGAGCGGAATGTCTGGCGTGAGACGTCGAAGGCCGCGGCGATATGAGTTGGAGTCTCATCGCGCAGCAGGTTGATCAACATGGCGGTGAAGCCGTAGACCGCGTTGGTGGTCAGCCCGCCGCGCGTCTTGAAGTTCTCCGCAGGCAGAGCGTAAAAGGCCCGGAACGCCAGCGAATTGCCGTCCAGGAGCATCAGGGTCGGCTTGGTTTGATCCTGGGAGGTGGCAGTCACGAGATTCACTCTAGGCATCGGGTCCGACGCGCCCTGGTGTACCCAAACAAGCGCTTGGTAGTCTTGCCCGGTGCCCGAAGTCACCAGCCAGCAACCTGCGATCGACGGATGGTTCGCCACCGACGACAACGGAACCACTCACCTGATCGGCAGCAAATGCCCGCAGTGTGGCACATACGTGTTCCCGCCGCGGGAGAACAACTGCCCGAATCCGGCCTGCGACAGCGACACGCTCGAAGCCGTCGCCCTGTCCAATCGCGGAAAGCTGTGGAGCTACACCGAGAATCGATACCCCCCGCCGGCCCCCTATCCAGCGCCGGCTGATTTCGAGCCGTTCGCGATCGCCGCGGTGGAACTGGCCCACGAGGGCATCATCGTGCTCGGCAAGGTGGTGGAGGGCACGCTGGCAGCCGACCTAAAGGTCGGCATGGAGATGGAGCTGACGACGATGCCGCTGTTCACCGGCGACGACGGTGTCAAGCGCATCGTGCACGCCTGGAGGATCGCATCATGAGCACACCCGAACCGCTCTACATCCTCGGCGCCGGCATGCACCCGTGGGGCAAATGGGGCCGCGACTTTACCGAATACGGTGTGGTGGCCGCGCGAGCCGCCCTGGCCGAAGCTGGGCTGGACTGGCGGCAGATTCAGCTGGTCGCCGGCGCCGACACGATCCGCAACGGCTACCCGGGCTTTATTGCCGGGTCGACCTTCGCGCAGAAGCTCGGCTGGAACGGCGTGCCGGTGTCGTCGTCGTACGCCGCCTGCGCCAGCGGCTCACAGGCCTTGCAGAGCGCGCGGGCCCAGATCCTGGCCGGCTTCTGCGACGTCGCCCTGGTGATCGGCGCCGACACCACGCCAAAGGGTGCGTTCGCCCCGGTCGGCGGTGAGCGCAAGAATGACCCCGACTGGCAACGCTTCCATCTCATCGGCGCGATGAACCCGGTCTACTTCGCACTGCTGGCACGGCGCCGGATGGACCTCTACGGCGCGACGTCGGAGGACTTCGCGCAGGTGAAGGTGAAAAACTCCCGGCACGGGTTGCAGAACCCCAACGCCCGCTATCGCAAGGAGTCCTCGGTGGAGGACGTGCTGGCCAGCCCGGTGGTGTCCGACCCGTTGCGTCAGCTCGACATCTGCGCCACCTCCGATGGCGCGGCTGCCCTGATCGTGGCCAGCGCCGAGTTTGCCCGCAAGCACCTCGGCTCGCTGGACGGTGTTCCGTCGGTGCGGGCAGTCAGCACTGTGACACCGCGCTACCCGCAGCATCTGCCCGAATTGCCGGATATTGCAACGGATTCCACTGCGGTGGTGCCTGGACCCGAGCGGGTCTTCAAGGACCAGATCCTCGACGCCGCCTACGCCGAAGCTGGCATCGGACCCCAGGACGTCAACCTGGCTGAGGTCTACGACCTGTCCACCGCGTTGGAACTCGACTGGTACGAGCACCTCGGGCTGTGCGGTAGGGGCGAGGCCGAGCAGCTGCTGCGGTCCGGGGCGACGACGATCGGTGGCCGCGTTCCGGTGAACCCGTCGGGCGGGCTGGCGTGCTTCGGCGAGGCGATACCCGCACAGGCGATCGCGCAGGTCTGCGAGTTGACCTGGCAACTGCGGGGTCAGGCGACCGGTCGACAGGTAGAGGGCGCGAAGGTGGGCGTAACCGCGAATCAGGGCCTGTTCGGGCATGGGTCGTCGGTAGTCGTCGCCCGCTAAGGCCGCTTAGCTTCTGCCCGCGGGCCAAGAAGCTGCCACCCGGGCCGCGAGGCCCTCAAGCTGCCACCCTGCCCGCGAGCGCCCCCAAAAGTACGGTCGCAAGGCTGAATTACCGTACATACGAGGACTCTCGCGAGTTAGTACTCTCGCTTGCTGGGGCTCAAGCGTCCTTCGGGGTATCCAGGGTTTCCAGCACCACCTCGGCCACGCGCTTCATCGAGGTCCGGCGGTCCATCGCGGCGCGCTGAATCCACTTGAACGCCTCGGGCTCGCTCATGCCCTGCTTAACCTGCAGTAGGCCCTTGGCGCGTTCGATCAGCTTGCGAGTCTCCAGCCGGTCGGACAGCGTCGCCACTTCTTTTTCCAGCGCAGAAAGCTCACTGAACCGGCTCATCGCCAGCTCGATCGCAGGGATCAGATCGCTGGCCGTGAAGGGCTTGACCAGGTAAGCCATTGCACCGGCGTCCCGTGCCCGCTCGACAAGGTCGCGCTGGCTGAAGGCGGTCAGCACCACGATCGGCGCGATGCGCTTACTTGCGATCTCGGAGGCCGCGTCGATCCCGTCGCGGCGCGGCATCTTCACGTCCATGATCACCAGGTCGGGCTTGTGCTGCTCGGCCAGTTCGACAGCTTCCTGCCCGTCGCCGGCCTCGCCGACGATCTCGTAGCCCTCCTCTCGCAGCATCTCAGCCAAGTCCATGCGGATCAGCGCTTCGTCTTCGGCGATCAGGACCCGCCGCCTCGGGGCGGCGGCGGCATCGGAGGTGGGGCCCGTCATGACGGACATTCTGTCGTGACGCCTGTGGCGGGGAACCTGGGGGGTTCCTCTATCGTGTACTCCGGACTGCGACAGCGACCCGCCCTCGTATCCCAACTGGCAGAGGAAACGGATTCAAAACCCGTACAGTGTGAGTTCGAATCTCACCGAGGGCACCACAAACCTCCACCGCTATCGACATCAAGCCGTTAGTGCTTGTATCGGGGCATGTGGGTGTTCATCGGCGAGAAGAAGTACCTCGCCTGATCCCCGCGGCCGTGCATCGTCCCGGTGGAATACCGGCGTCACCCCTGATCGTTACGACCGAGGTATGCGGCAACATCGCTCGCTAATCTCGGCCAACGGTTAGGCTTTTCCCTATGGGCGCAAAAACGTGCGCTGCCCTCAAAGCTGGCAACGACGACCCAGCTCGCCGGCCGGACTGTGTGGCCGCTGTCCGGGCCCAAACCAAAGACTTGCGTCAGCACTACGCCGACGCGGCCGCTCGCCGGGCCCGCATACTCGACGTCACTGCGTGGATGGCCGTCCTGGTCAGTGCGAGCTTCGTTGCGATGCAACTGGTCACGGGGTCGTGGCTGTGGCAGGTCATCTCGATCAATATCGTCTCGGCACTGGTCTTCGCGTTCGTCCCGATGCTGCACCGGTTCGGCGAACTGGTAGCACCGCTGACCTTCATCGGTGCGGCCTACGCCACGGTGCTGGCCAGCTGTTGGGACATCGGGACCGGTTCGGGCGCTCAGCTGTTCTTCATCGTCGGATCGTGTCTGGCCGTATTGCTACTGGGCATCGAGCACATCGTGCTCGCCAGTTTCCTGGCGGCGGTCGGCGCCGGCCTGGTGATCCTGACCGAGTTCGTGATCCCGCGCAACACCGGACTGCAACCGCAGTGGGCGCAGTCCACCGGGTTCGTCGTCACCACCGTCTCGGCGTGCGTGATGGTGGTCGCGACGGTCTATTTCGCGTTGCGCGACACCGCCCAGGCCGAGGCAGTCATGGAGGAACAGTACGAGCGCTCCGAGGCACTGCTGGCCAACATGCTGCCGGCCAGCATCGCCGAACGCCTCAAGGAGCCCGAACGCCACGTCATCGCCGATAAGTACGACGAAGCCTCGGTGCTGTTCGCTGACATCGTCGGGTTCACCGAGCGGGCGAGCAGCACCCCGCCCGCCGACCTGGTCCGCTTCCTCGACCGCCTCTACAGTGCGTTCGACACCCTGGTGGACAAGTACGAACTGGAAAAGATCAAGGTCAGTGGCGACTCCTACATGGTGGTCAGCGGCGTCCCGCGGCCGCGTCCTGACCACGTGCACGCGCTGGCCGACTTCGCGCTGGACATGGCCGACGTCGCCGCTGCGCTCAAAGATCCGCACGGACGCGCGGTTCCGCTCCGGGTCGGCCTGGCCACCGGTCCCGTTGTGGCCGGCGTGGTGGGCTCCCGCCGGTTCTTCTACGACGTATGGGGCGACGCGGTCAACGTCGCGTCCCGGATGGAGTCCACCGACTCGGTCGGCCAGATCCAGGTGCCCGACGAGGTCTACGAGCTCCTGAAAGACGATTTTGAACTGCGCGAACGCGGCTACATCGACGTCAAAGGTAAGGGCGTGATGCGCACCTGGTACCTGGTGAGCCGCAGGGCGCTCGATGAACCTGAGGGTCTGTCTGTCGAGGACCGCCGCGCCGCGCACGTCTGAGGACAAAAGACCCCTACCCCGGGTCCATCACATGCGTCACACTGGCTACATGGAATCTAGTCCCGCAACACTGTCGCCGCCTAGTCTTCTCCCCCACCTCTGGAAATCCACCCTGGTATCTGGGATCCTCTCGCTCGCTCTCGGTGCCGCCGTCGCGGCGTGGCCGGGACAGACCGTCCTGGTGGCCGCCATCTTCTTCGGCGCCTACCTGCTGGTTACCGGCGCGGCCCAGGTCGTCTTCGCGTTCAGCCTGCACGTGTCGGCGGGCAGCCGGATTCTGCTGTTCATCAGCGGTGCCGCATCGCTGATCCTCGCCGTGTTGGCGTTCCGCCACTTCGGCAACGCCGTGCTGCTGCTGGCCATCTGGATCGGTATCGGATTCATCTTCCGCGGTGTGGCCACCACCGTTTCGGCCATCAGCGATCCCGCGCTTCCGGGCCGCGGCTGGGCGATCTTCATCGGCGTCATCAGCCTGTTGGCGGGGATCGTCGTGATGGCTTCACCCTTCGAATCGATCATCACCCTGGCGTATGTCGTCGGTATCTGGCTCATCGTGATTGGTGTCTTCGAGATCGTGTCGTCGTTCGGCATTCGCAAGGCATCCAAGAACCTCACCGGCTAACCCGCTGACAACCGAATAATTGACGCTGGCGCTGGCCAGACCCGGCTACTACAGTCCGTAGTAGTTATGTGATTGTCCCCGCAGCCCCGGGAGAATGACAGATGAACGTCGTTGACATATCGCGCTGGCAGTTCGGTATCACCACCGTCTACCACTTCATTTTCGTGCCACTCACCATCGGCCTGGCTCCCCTGCTCGCCATCATGCAGACGGCCTGGGTGGTCACCGACAACGTTGCCTGGTACCGCCTGACAAAGTTCTTCGGGAAGCTGTTCCTGATCAACTTCGCCATCGGCGTGGCCACCGGGATCGTGCAGGAGTTCCAGTTCGGCATGAACTGGAGTGAATATTCGAAATTCGTCGGCGACGTGTTTGGTGCGCCGCTGGCAATGGAGGGCCTGCTCGCCTTCTTCTTCGAATCCACCTTCATCGGACTGTGGATCTTCGGCTGGAGCCGACTGCCGAAATTGGTGCACCTGGCGTGCATCTGGGTCGTCGCGATCTCGGTGAACGTCTCGGCGTACTTCATCATCACCGCGAACTCGTTCATGCAACACCCGGTCGGTGTGCACTACAACCCGCAGACCCGCCGCGCCGAGCTCAACGACATCCTGGCGTTGCTCACCAACAACACCGGATTAACGGCGTTCAGCCACACGGTCACCGGCGCGCTGCTGACCGCGGGTACCTTCGTCGCCGCCGTCAGCGCCTGGTGGCTGGTGCGGTCGCAGACCAGCACCGTCGACCCAGGCACCCGGGCGATGTACCGCCCGGCGACCGCACTGGGCTGTTGGGTGGTGCTGCTGGCCACGGTCGGGCTGTTCTTCAGCGGCGACCACCAGGGCAAGCTGATGTTCCAGCAGCAGCCGATGAAGATGGCCTCGGCAGAGTCGTTGTGCGACACCCAAATCGACCCGGACTTCTCCATCCTGACCGTCGGACGACAGAACAACTGCGACGCACTCACCCGCGTCATCGAGGTGCCCTACGTGCTGCCGTTCCTAGCCGAAGGCAAGTTCGACGGCGTCAAGTTGCAAGGGGTGCGCGACATCCAGCGGGACTACAACCAGCGATTCGGCCCGAATGACTACCGCCCCAACCTGTTTGTCACCTACTGGTCCTTCCGCGCGATGATCGGGCTGCTGGCCATCCCGGTGTTGTTCGCCTTGACCGCGCTGTGGCTGACCCGCGGCGGACGGATCCCGAACCAGCGCTGGTTCGCCTGGTTCGCGCTGCTGACGATCCCGGCACCGTTCCTGGCCAACAGCGCCGGCTGGGTCTTCACCGAGATGGGCCGCCAGCCGTGGATCGTGGCGCCCAACCCAACCGGCGACCCGAATGTCCACCTCACCGTCGCCGCGGGAGTCTCCCACCACGGGTCCGGTGTGGTGCTGACTTCACTGGTGACGTTCACGCTGATCTACGCCGTGCTCGCCGTGGTCTGGTTCTGGCTGCTCAAGCGCTACATCGTGGAAGGCCCACAGGACCACGACGCCGAACCGGCCGCACCTGCCGCCGCGGCGGAAGGCGAAGTGGAACCCCTGTCGTTCGCCTACTAGACGCTGGAAGGAACTGACCGTGAAACTTCAAGAGTTGTGGTTCGGACTCATCGCGACGCTGTTCCTCGGTTTCTTCATCCTGGAGGGCTTCGACTTCGGCGTCGGCATGCTGATGGAACCGTTCGCGCGGGTCAGCAAGGGCGACCGTGAGGCGCACCGCCGCGCGGCACTGAATACCATCGGCCCGGTATGGGACGCCAACGAGGTTTGGCTGATCACCGCCGGCGCAGCGATGTTCGCGGCATTCCCCGGCTGGTACGCCACCGTGTTCTCCACGCTTTACCTGCCGCTACTGGCGATTTTATTCGGCATGATCGTGCGCGTGGTGTCCATCGAGTGGCGCGGCAAGGTCGACGACTCGAAATGGCGGGGCTGGGCCGACTTCGGCATTGCCGCAGGTTCCTGGCTGCCTGCAATCCTTTGGGGCACAGCGTTTTCCATTCTGGTGCGCGGGCTTCCGGTGAACGCTGACGGGCAGGTGAACCTGTCGATCGGTGACGTCCTCAACGCCTACACCCTGCTGGGAGGTCTGGCCACTGCCGGGTTGTTCCTGTTCTACGGTTCGGTGTTCGTCTCCCTGAAGACGGCTGACGACATCCGTGATGACGCGCACCGATTCGGCCGGATCTTGGCGCTGCCGGTGACGGTATTGGTTGCGGTATTTGGTTTTTGGACACAGTTGGCGCATGGCAAAGACTGGACCTGGGCGGTCTTGGGAATCGCGGTGCTCGCCCAGTTGACGGCGGTGCTGCTGGTTTGGCGACGAGCCTCCGACGGTTGGGCGTTCGTGTGCACCCTGCTGGTGGTCGCCAGCGTGGTGGTGCTGCTGTTCGGCTCGCTGTACCCGAACCTGGTTCCGTCCACGCTGAACAGTCAATGGAACCTGACGATCTACAACGCGTCGTCCACCGATTACACGCTCAAGATCATGACCTGGGTCACCGCGATCATGACGCCACTGACGGTGGTATACCAAGCCTGGACGTACTGGGTTTTCCGGCAACGCATCTCGGCTGACCGGATACCGCCGTCGATCGGCCTGACCAGGCACGCATCCTGAGCGGTCGGAGTTCACGGGGTCCGCTGGACCCCCGGTTATGGCGCGCGTCCGGCGCGTTGCGCCGCTACCTGATCGCCAGTGTGGCCTGCGGCGTAGTGATCTCGGGCTGCGCCATCGCCGCGGCCATCGTGCTGGCCGGGGTCGTCGCGCGGGTCGCGACCGACCCCAGTGCGCGGGAGCTACACGATTGGTGGAGATCGCTGTCGATCCTGTTGGCGCTGTGGGGTGTCCGCACGCTGACGCACTGGCTGCAGTCCCGGCTGGGACAGCGGGGGGCCAGCGCGGTGATCGCCGACCTGAGCGGGCAAGTGTTGACGGCGGTGACGGCCCGGCAACCCGATCAGCTTGCCGCAGAGCGGGACTCCGCCGCGGCGGTGGTTACCCGCGGCCTCGACGGCCTGCGCCCCTACTTCACCGGCTACCTCCCGACGTTGATGCTAGCCGCGATCCTCACCCCGGCCACCGTGGCGGTCATCGCCTGCTACGACCTGAAGTCGATGGCGATAGTGGTGATCACGCTGCCGCTGATACCGGTATTCATGGTGTTGATCGGATTGGCCACCGCCGACCGCGCTGCCGCCGCACTGCAGTCCGTGACCACTTTGCAGGCGCGATTGCTCGATCTGATCGCCGGTATTCCGACCCTAAGAGCGCTGGGCAGGGCGTCGGGACCTGAACAGCGTATCGCGAAACTCACTGCGGCCCATCGCCGTTCGACAATAGCGACGCTGCGGATCGCGTTCCTGTCGGCGCTCGTCCTGGAATTGCTGGCCACGCTGGGCGTGGCGCTGGTGGCGGTCAGCATCGGCCTTCGGCTGGTGTTCGGTGAGATGAGCCTCACCGTCGGTCTGACCGTGCTGCTGCTGGCACCGGACGTATATTGGCCGCTGCGCCGCATCGGGGTCGAATTCCACGCCGCGCAAGACGGAAAAGCCGCGGCCGACAAGGCGTTTACTCTCATCGATGCCCCCGTGTCGGTCGCGGTCCCTGGCCACCGAACCGTCACCGCGCACGGCGCGCAGATCCGCCTCGAGCACCTCAGTGTTGCATCCCGGGCGGGTGACGCCCCGGCTGACCTAACCGCGGTCATCGAGCCGGGCACGGTGACGGTGTTCACCGGCCTCAACGGCGCGGGAAAAAGCACCACGCTGCAGGTTATCGCCGGGCTCACCGCGCCCACCTCGGGCCGCGTCACGGTCGACGGAACCGATATCACCGAGCTGGCGGCCGAGCTGTGGTGGGCTCAGCTGTCCTGGTTACCGCAACGCCCGGTGTTGGTGCCGGGGACCGTAGGCGACAACCTAGCGCTGTTTGGCCCGCTGACCGACCCCGTGGGTGCCTATGCGGCGTCGGGATTCGACGCGGTACTACGCGAGTTGCCCGACGGGCTGGACACCGTGCTGGGTCGCGACGGTGTGGGTTTGTCCCTCGGACAACGGCAACGGCTGGGCTTGACCCGTGTGCTCGGATCTGCGGCCCCGGTGCTGTTGCTGGATGAACCCACGGCCCATTTGGACGCGTCCACCGAGGAGCGGGTATTGCGCGCCGTCACCGCGTGCGCCCGCGCCGGTGCGACCGTGGTGGTGGTCGGGCATCGCGAGCGGGTCCTTGCGATCGGTGATCGGGTCATCGAGGTGGTCGCCGCAAGTAAGGCGCGTTATGCGCCGGTCTGATCCTCTCGTGGACGCGCTGCGGCTGTTGCAGCCGCGGCTGCCGAGGGTTTTGGGGGCCGTGACGCTCGGGGTGCTGGCGCTGGGCAGTGCGCTGGCGCTGGCTGGGGTGTCGGCGTGGCTGATCACCCGAGCCTCCCAGATGCCGCCGGTGCTCGATCTGTCGATAGCGGTGGTACTGGTAAGGACCTTTGCGATTTCGCGTGGTGTGCTGCGTTATTGCGAGCGTCTTGCCAGCCACGACGCCGCCCTGCGTGCTGCCGGTACCGCTCGCGTTGAGCTCTACCACCGGTTGGCGACCGGGCCTGCCGCCCTGGCAGTCAGGTTGCACAGCGGCGAACTGGTGGCCCGGGTCGGCGCGGACGTCGACGTGCTGGCCGAGGTGTTGGTGCGTGCGCTGGTCCCGATCGGGGTCGCAGCGGTGCTGTCGGTGACGGCGGTCGCCGTCGTCGCCTTGATTTCACTGTCGGCGGCGCTCGTACTGGCCCTCTGTCTGCTGATAGCGGGGGTAGTCGCGCCCGCGCTGGCGGGCCGGGCCGCGCGGCGACAGGAAGCCGTTGCCCGCGAGCATCATTCCGAGCGCGATACTTCGGCCATGCTCGCGCTGGAACATGCGCCTGAACTCCGGGTTGCCGGTGCGCTGCCGGTGCTGATCGCCGAATCGCAAGAGCGCCAACAGCGCTGGGGTGAGGCTTTGGATGCGGCAGCCCGCCCGGCGGCGATCGCCGAGGCGCTGCCGACCGCGGCAGTCGGGGTCAGCGTGCTCGGCGCGGTGCTGGCCGCGATCGGAATGGCGCCGAGTTTGGCCCCGACGACCTTGGCGGTCTTGATGCTGTTGCCGCTGTCGGCGTTCGAAGCGACCACCGCCTTGCCGGCGGCCGCGGTGCAGCTGACCCGTTCGCGGATCGCGGCGCGTCGGCTGCTGGATTTGGCGCCCAGCCGCGACAACACGCTCGAGACGTCGATGGTCGTGCTGCCGCAATCGCCGGGCCGGCTCTCAGCGGACGTGCGCTCCGGTCACCCGGGAACGCCGGGAATTTGGTCCGCGGTTGACCTGGAGCGCGGGGCACGGCTAGCGGTCACCGGCGCCAGCGGCTCGGGCAAGACCACGCTGCTGATGACGCTGGCCGGTCTGCTGCCGCCGCTGCAGGGATCAGTGACTCTCGACGGCGTCGATGTAGAGCACATCCACGAACCCGAACTGCGTAGTGCAGTAGGGTTTTTCGCCGAGGATGCGCACCTTTTCGCTACCACGGTCCGGGACAACCTTCTGGTGGCGCGCGGTGACTGCACAGACGACGAGCTAACCGCAGCCGTAACGGCCGTCGGCCTCGGCGATTGGCTGGCCGGTCTGCCGGACGGGCTGTCAACGGTGTTGGTTGCCGGCGCGCAAGCCATTTCGGCGGGCCAGCGCAGGCGGCTGCTGCTGGCGCGGGTGTTGCTCTCCCCCACGCGGATCGTGCTGCTCGACGAACCCACCGAGCATCTCGACCGCAGCGACGCCGAGCGAATACTGCGCGAATTGTTAGCCGCCGACACCGCCCTGATGCCTGCCACCCGGACCGTGGTGGTCGCCACCCATCACCTGCCCAATGACATCGACTGTGAGGAACTGAAACTCATAAGCGACGCCGACGCGGCATGAACTCCAGCGATAGCAACACGAACAGCAGCGGCACCACCTGCGTCAGCGAAACCACGGCATAACGGCGCGCTTCCATCGCGTGGTACTTCTGCAGATACCGGCACAATGATTCCAGCGCGATCCATGGGTCCAGCAGGTGGACAAGGAGATAACACACCCGCAGCACACCGCGCTGATGGTACTCAAAGAGTTCGGGAAATGCCGCAAAAGCGAGTGAGAGACGTTGTGCCCCAGCCTTTCTCGCGGCCTCGATCATGTCAACACTGAGCCGCTCGTCGATCCCGTTTGGGGCGTCCCGCCGGCGCCAAGGCACGTCGAGGGAAATCTCGCTCCCCGCACCCGCGGTGGTGAACCGGTCGAATCCTTGTACTCGCCCCGCCCCGTCGCGCGCGATGATCAACCGCACCCCCGGGAAGCGGCCCTCGAGCACACCGTCGAGGCTCATGCAGAAACCGCGATCGAAGTGGGCGCCCTTAGGTGAAGCTCGCAGCACGTCGGCCAGCTCCGCCCGCTGCGCATCGCTGAGCGCCTGCTCGGCCAGGATCTCGGTGGTGATACCCCGGTTGTGAGTGTGTCTGACGGTCTGGCGCAGGTTACGGAACTTGCGTCCGGACATCGAAAAAGTCGGGACGTCGATCACGACGTCCCGCCCGATCGGCACCGCCGTCAAGGACTGACCGAGCACGGCGCCAGCGGTCCACAGACCAAGGCGCCGCTCGCTGCAGGCCAACACCACAATCCGCCACCCGTAGGAGCGGCAGAGCGCAGTGAAGTCGGCGACCAACGCTGGGAACTGCTGCTCAGCACCTATCGGATCGCCGCTGACCACAGCGAAGCCCATCCGGGTCCGGTACGCCAGGGCCGCCGTGCCGGTCTGGTCGAAGTGATAACACTTGCCCGTTTGCATCGCGAAGGGCGCCAACGGATCTCGGTGCGTTCGCTCGATCAGCGTCCATACCCGCGGCAAATCTTCGGGACGCGGGTGCGCAGTCATCGGCCACATCAGAACCAGTCCGGAGCCCGCGATCAGTACCCCGCCGAGAAGTGCGAATCCCAGCACATGCGCGCTCAGTCCGGCAAACAGGGTCAGTATCGCGGCCACCGCATGCATGACCGTGACCGGACGGCCCAGGAAGATGCCGCGCGCGATGAACGTCACGGCGGCTAGCACGGTCAGCGACCAGTGCAGGCGTCCCGCAAACTCGGCGTCCCGGTGGTGTTGGGTGAGCACGATCACCAGCCAGGCCGCCGCGCCAACTAGGGCTGCTGCGCCGGCACAGCGCAGCGCCAGCGAATCGACTTGAACCACAACGCGTTCGTGGGCCCGAATGCGCTGGGTCAGTCCAACTGACGGCACTCTCACTCACGTCTCCTCGAACTGCGCACTACCCGAAAACGTTACGCCTGATCCGGGCGAATTTGCCGCTGATGGGGTCTAACATCGGCACCGGATTGTGTTGAGAGGACAGCGGATGATGACGAAACTCCTGGCCATCGCGGTGGTCTTGAGCGCAATCGCCGGAGCGGTCCAGCAGGTGCCCGCTCACGCGCTGGACAGGCAGGCGCATCTCCTCGTCTTCGGTTCACCGCTGCCCCTGGATCCGAGCGCCAGCCTGCCTACGGCCGGCGAATTGCTGGTGTTGCTCAATGCGTTGCAAGACCCAAACGTACCGTTCGTCGACAAGAGCTACCTCGTCGAAGGCGGCATCAGTCCAACCGAGGCTCACCTCGCCGACGCACGGATGAAACAGGCTCTCGCACACGGCGAACTACCGCTGACGGCCACCGTGACCAACATCGCGCCGGCGGGACCCAATCAGGCCTCGGCGGATGTCACAATTTCGGGTCCGAAGCTGACGCCGGTGACCCAGAACCTGACTTTCATCAACCAGGGCGACTGGAAGATCAGCCGCGCCTCCGCGGTGTCCCTGCTCGAGGAATCGGGCGCGGCCAGAAGTTAACCGGACGCGATCGGCAGCCCCGGGCACACCGCGCGGTAACCGATGTCCGGAGATACCCAGTCGCGCCATTGTCCCCGGCTCATGTTGGCAGTGATCTTGTTGCACAACAATTCTGGCCATGCCGACGGACCCGGCCATAGCCTCAGAGTCTGGTCTTGGGAAGCCGAGACGATGCGGTGACCGTCGGGACTGAACGCCACACCGGTGAGAACCTCGTCGTGCCCGGTGAGCGGGACACCGACCGGCGCGCCGGTGCCAGCGTCCCACAGCCGCAACGTGGTGTCGGCGCTACCGGACACGATGTAGATCCCGTCGTGGCTGTAGGCGACGGCGCGCACCACGGCGGTGTGTCCGGTCAGCGGAGCGCCGATCGGTGTGCCGGTCACCGCATCCCAGATCCGCAGGGTGGTGTCCCAACTCGCGGTGACGATACGCCGCCCATCGGGACTGTAAGCCAGATCGCGAACCGCCCGCGAGTGGCCGACCAGCGGCTTGCCGACGGGCGCGCCGGTGCTCGCATCCCAGAGCCGCAGCGTGTTGTCCCAGCCGCCAGAGGCGATTCGCCGCCCGTCGGGACTGAACGCCACGCATTCCACGAAACCGGTGTGCCCGGTCAGCGGCGCGCCGACGGGTGCGCCGCTGCGTGCGTCCCACAACCGCAGCGTCTTATCCGCGCTTCCGGAAACTATCCGCAGACCGTCCGGACTGAACGCCACGCTGGTCACCCCACTGGTGTGACCCTGCAGCGGGGCGCCGATCGGGGCACCCGTCGCGGCGTCCCACAACCGCAACGTCGTATCGCTGGAACCGGAGACGATGCGGCTCCCGTCGGGACTGAACGCCACGCTGTTGACCTGGTTGGTGTGTCCCGCGAGCGGGGCGCCGATCGGGGCACCTGTCGCGGCGTCCCATAGCCGCAACGTGTTGTCGCTGCCACCGGAGACGATGCGGCTCGCGTCGGGGCTGAACGCCACGGTTTCGACGGGCGCCGTGTGCCCGGTCAGCACCGTGCTCAATGTCGCGTCGGGATCCCACACCCGCAGCATGTCGTCGGCGCCACCGGAGACGATGCGCCGCCCACCGGGGCCAAACGCCACACTGGTCACCTGGCCGGTGTGCCCGGCCAGCGGTTCCCCCAGGGCCGCTCCGGATGCTGCGCTCCACAGCCGCAGCGTCTTGTCGGCACTGCCGGACACGATCCGTTGCCCGTCCGGGCTGAACGCCACGCTGGTTACCTGATCGGTGTGGCCGATCAGCGGCGCCCCGATCGGTGCGCCGGTCCGGGCATCCCACAGCCGCAACGTGTTGTCCCAACTGCCGGACACGACGCGTTGTCCGTCGGGACTGAACGCCACGCTGGAGACGTCGTCGGTGTGCCCGGTCAGCGGGCCCCCCAACGCAGCGCCGCTTCGCGCATCCCATAACCGCACCGTGTTGTCGGTGCTTCCCGAGACAACGCGGCCGCCGTCGGAACTGATATCCACGTCGGTCACCTGGCCCGTGTGGCCGGTCAGCGGCACGCCGATCGGTGCGCCGGTCCGGGCATCCCACAGCCGCAACGTCTTGTCCCAACTGCCGGAGACGATGCGTGCCCCGTCCGGACTGAACACCACGGCCGATACCGCATCGGTGTGCCCAGTCAGCGGGGCGCCGATCGGCGTACCGGTCGCGGCGTCCCACAGCCGCACCACGTCGTCGCGGCCGCCGGAGACGATGCGTGCCCCGTCCGGACTGAACGCCACGCTCGATACGGCCTCGGTGTGGCCGATCAGTGGCCCACCAATCGGCGCGCCGGTTTCGGCGTCCCACATCCGCAAGGCCTTGTCGCTGGCCGAGACGATGCGTCGCCCGTCCGGGCTTAGCGCCGTGACCCCCAGCGACGCCTGGGCCAGCGGGAACATCTTGACGGTCCACTGGCGCACGACCAGGGTGTTCAGCAAGGCGCCCATCTCGGTGCCCGGCGCGATCACCGGGGCTGCCAGGATCTGCTGAATGGCGCGCAGGTCGCCGCCCGGCTGGATCCCGGCGAGCATCGCGCGGCCCTGCGAGGCCAACTTCACCGCAACCGCCTGGTCACGCTGGCGCAGCGCTTCCTGCCGCTGATGGACCGCCTCACGCTGCTGCACGAGGGCGAACAGCGCGGCCACCACCGCCACCACGGTCAACATCACCAACCCCGCCACAGCCGTCGCACGCAGGCGGCGTGACCGGCGGCGTTCGCGCAGGTCATCGCTGGCCAGTTGGTCTTTGGGCAGACCGTGGATCGGGGCGGCCAGCGCGGTGATCTTCTCCCGCAGCGCCGGAGCCTGCGCGTCCCACGGCGCGTCACCGCTGACGTCGACGAAGAACGGCTCCGCCGGCAGCGTCCCCGGCTTGGCAAGTGCTGGCGGCGTCGCGCTAGACGACTCGGGATCGAATCGCTGGTGCACGGCGTCCCACTGGAGGCGCCCGCCGGCGAGCACCAGCAGCAGCCGCTCCCGGCCGTCGTGCTCGAGCCAGTAGCTGATTTCCCGATTGACCCAATACGATTCGGCAGCCTGCGGTGACAGCACGGCAACCAGGTAACGGGAGCGGTCGAGCGCCTCGGTGATCTTGCCCCACAGGTCAGGGCTGGCAGCCAAATCAGTGTCGTCGCGGAACACACGCAGCGCACGCAGCTGTCCCACCTTCCGCCCGATCCGGTGCAGACCGTGCTGGATGCCGGCAGTGGCCTGGCGATCGCGACGCGTGTACGACAGGAATGCGTCGTAATCTCGCTGCACCACTTATCTTTTCGCAGTGGGAAAGTATTTCAGCACGCCCTCTTGGACGACCGTGGCAATCACCTGGCCGGAGCGATCGAAGAAATGTCCGGTACCCAGACCGCGGGACTCGGCGGCAACCGGTGACGACGTCGAGTACAGCACCCAGTCGTTGTAATCGACCTGCCGGTGAAACCACACCGTGTGGTTGGCCGACGCTGCGAAGATCCGGTCGTAGCCCCAGGACAGTCCGTGGGTGGTGATCACCGAATCCAGCACGGTCGTGTCCGAGGAGTACAGCATGGTGGCCGTGTGCAGCACCGGGTCGTCGGGCAGCTTGCCCTTGGCTTTGATCCAAACTCGGTTGTAGTCCAGCCGGTCGCCCTTGTCGCGCATCACCCAGGCCGGGTCGTTGGTGTAGCGCCACTCGACCGGCTGTAGCGCGTTGACGAAATGCGGGACGGTCTCCTCGTAGCCGAGCAGCAGCTCGCCGATCGTCGGCAGCGTTTCGGGCTCCGGGACGTGCGGGGGCTCGACACTGTGGTCAAGTCCGGGGCCGCCGGCCATGTAGGAGACCATCGTGGTGGACAACAGCACGCCGTCCTGCACCGCGTCGACGCGCCGGTTGGCGAACCGACGCTCGTCGCGCAACGCGACCACCTGGAATTCGATGTCCTTAGCGGTGTCGCCGCCGTTGACGAAATGCACTGACACGTTGCTGGGCGGCAAGTCGTCGCGGGCCAGTGTGCGAGTACTCGCGACAAAGGACTGTGCGACCAGCAATCCACCGAAGGTGCGCATCGGGTTCTTGCTGGGATGGGCTCCGACGAACCGGTCGTCGGTGACGCGATCGAGGTCCAGAACCGCCAACAGTTCGTCAAAATCCGACACGCCTCACCCTAAAGGAGCGCTCAGACGTCGTCCTCGCCGATGCGGTGCACGTGGATCAGGTTGGTTGAGCCGACCGTTCCGGGAGGCGCACCGGCGACAATGACGACCAGGTCACCGCGCTTGTAGCGGCCGAGTTCGAGCAGCGACCTGTCGACCTCGCGGATCATGCCGTCGGTCGACTTCATGTGCGGAACGATGAACGTCTCCGTCCCCCAGGTCATCGCCAGCTGGCTGCGCACCTCGGGCAGGTCGGTGAATGCCAACAGTGGCAGCGGGGTGTGCAGGCGGGCCAGCCGCCGCACGGTGTCGCCGGATTGCGTGAACGCCACCAGGGCCTTGGCGTCGAGCCGCTCACCGATATCGCGGGCCGCGTAGGAAATGACGCCGCGCTTGGTGCGCGGCACATGCGTCAACGGCGGCGCGGCTGTCGAATTCTGCTCGACTGCGCAGACGATTCGGGACATCGTTTGGACCGCCTGCAGGGGGTATTTGCCCACCGAGGTCTCGCCGGACAGCATCAGCGCGTCTGCGCCGTCGAGCACGGCGTTGGCGACGTCGGAGGCTTCGGCCCGGGTCGGCCGCGAGTTCTCGATCATCGAGTCCAGCATCTGGGTCGCCACGATCACCGGCTTGGCGTTCTCCCGGGCCATCTGGATAGCCCGCTTCTGCACCAGCGGGACCTCTTCCAGGGGCAACTCGACGCCCAGGTCGCCGCGCGCCACCATGACAGCGTCGAAGGCCAGCACGATGGCCTCGAGGTTGTCGATGGCTTCGGGCTTCTCTAGCTTGGCGATCACCGGTACCCGCCGCCCGACCTTGTCCATCACCTCGTGAACCAGCTCGACGTCGGAGGGTGAGCGCACGAAGGACAAGGCCACCAGGTCGACGCCCAGCTTCAACGCGAACGTCAGATCGTCGATGTCCTTGCTCGACAGGGCAGGCGCCGACACGTTCATGCCGGGTAGCGAGATCCCCTTGTTGTTGCTGACCGGGCCGCCCTCGACGACCTTGCAGACCACGTCATCGTCCTCGACGCGCTCGACGATCAGACCCACCTTGCCGTCGTCGACGAGTACCCGGTCGCCCGCCATGGCGTCCTTGGCCAGCCTCTTGTAGGTGGTAGAGACCCTGTCGTGGGTTCCCTCGCAGTCTGCGACGGTGATGCGAACCGTTTCACCGTCGGCCCAGTAGGTGGGACCGGACGCGAAACGGCCCAGCCGGATCTTCGGGCCCTGCAGGTCGCAGAGGACGCCGACCGCTCTACCGGTGGCGTCCGAGGCTTTCCGGACCCGCTCGTAGGCAGCCTGGTGGTCGCTGTAATCGCCGTGGCTGAAGTTCATGCGGGCGACGTCCATTCCCGCTTCGACCAGCGCCTTGAGCAAATCATCCTGCCGCGTGGCGGGTCCGAGAGTGCAGACGATCTTTCCGCGTCTAGTCACGACGACAAAGCATAGTCGCGGTCGAAGTATTCGGGGCGTCTCACACGTACGACGCGCGTAACGCTGTTGCCCCGCGGCCCTGGCATCGATGCGCGGCTTTCACCGGTCAACCGCCGAGAACCGTTGGCACCAAAGGAAAGCCGGGAAGGTTGCGCACCACCGTCCAGGCGGTGGCTAACACCACGACGGTGACGAGGGTGGTGACCGGCAGCCAGGACTTTGCGCGGTGGCGCCGGAGCAGGATCCATGCCGCCAGCAACGGGATGGTGAGCAGCAAGAAAACGTTGTCGTGCACGCTCGCCGCGAAGTGTCCGTGCAGCAGGTCGTGGGTCATTCGCAAACCTCCGCAGGCCGGGCAGTTCCAGCCGGTGAGCCACTTGAACGGGCACTGCGGGTAGGCGGAGTCCGGGTTGTGCGGGTCGGCGACTCCGATGTAAGCCAGGGCACCGGTCAGCAGCACCGCCGAACCGGCTACGGCAAGGCGATTGCGGGTCGGGCTGTGCTCGTCGTCGCCGGGCCGTGACGGCCGCACGTTGGCAGAGAGCCGCGGCTGCTCATTCACCGTTTCAGAATGCCAGATCGGTTACCGCGCGCGAGCGATCACCGGTTCATCACGGCAGCGCTTACGGGCGTCGGCGGCGCAATCGGAGCCTGAATCTCTTGCGCTCGTCGTCGCCGGTCGCCTCTTGCGCTTCCGCCGTCTCCAGACTGGACAGGCTGGCTTCGTCGGAGGGCACGTCGATTTTCGCCGGCTCGGATTCCGCCGGCATCGCCGCCTCGGTGTCCGCCTCCGTGGGTTCGGTTTCAGCTTCAAGTTGCGCGGTCTCGGGTTCTGCCGGCAACAATTCGGCTTCGGGTTCTGCAGTTTCAGCGTCATCGGCGGCAGCATCAACGGGCTCGATCTCGGACCCATCGGGCTCGGCGACCTCGGCCACCGCGTCGGCGGCCTCGGTAGTTTCCGGCTCCGCCGCGTCGGCCGCTTCGGCTTCTGCTTCTTGTGCCGGCGTTACCTCGGGCCCGGGCTCGGCCTCAGCCACCTCCGCCCCGTCAACTACCTCAGCCTCAGCCTCGCCCTCCGAAACCACGGCGTCAGCAGCCTCGGCCTCGGACTCCACCCCGGCAACCTCAGTAACCTCGGTAACCTCCGGCTCAGCGGGCTCCTCCGCCTGGGCCGTCACCTCCTGAGTTTCGGTTTCCTCCGCAGAGTCGTCGGCGGTCTCGACCTCGGCAGTCACCTCGTTCGCGGACTCGGCCTCAGCCACCTCCGCCCCGTCAACTACCTCAGCCTCAGCCTCAGGCTCCACCTCGGCAACCTCGGCAACCCCGGGCTCAGCAGACTCGTCCGCGGGCTCCTCCACCTCGCCCGCTACGACCGCAACTCCCTCGAGTACCACGGGCTCACCGACCTGGGCGACTGCCTCGTCCGAGACCTCCTGCTCCGAGGCGGCCTCCTCCGCGGGTTCCTCGACAGCCCCGGCATCCACCGGCTCTGCATCAGCACCGCCGTCGCCGGCGGCACCGGCGACCGCCGATCCCGTGTTGACAGCCGCAAGCTCCTCGGCCTCCTCCGCCTCGTCCTCGGTCTCGTCGTCGGCGAAGCGGCTGCGCAGCAGTGCCGGATCCTCGCGCCCTTTAGGCGCCAGGATCATGTAAACCACGGCGCCGAGGAACACGAAAGTGGATGTGAACGTATTGATCCGGATGCCGGCGATGTGGGTGGCCGTATCGTCGCGTAGCAACTCGACGCCGAACCGTCCGACGCAGTACAGCGCGACGTAGGCCGCAAACAGCCTTCCGTGGCCGAACACGAACCGCCGGTCCAGGTAGAGCAGGGCGGCGAATACCAGCAGATTCCAAATCAATTCGTAAAGAAACGTGGGCTGCACAATGGCAAAAACCTGCCCCGTCGATACGCCGTCGAGGGAATGCTCGCTTAGAATCCCCGACGGGTCGCGACGGTAGAAGATCTCCAAACCCCACGGGAGCGTGGTCTCGCGCCCATATAACTCTTGGTTGAAGTAGTTGCCGAGCCGGCCGATCGCCTGCGCCAGCACCACGCCGGGGGCAACCGCGTCGACGAAGGCCGGCAGCGGAACGCCATTGCGCCTGCAGCCGATCCACGCACCAACCACCCCAAGTGCCACCGCGCCCCAGATGCCCAGCCCGCCGTCCCAGATCCGTAGCGCGGCAGTGGTTCCGGCGCCGCCGGGACCCCAGTACGTACGCCAGTCCGTCGCCAGGTGGTACAAACGGCCACCAACCAAACCGAAGGGCACCATCCACAGCGCGATGTCGTAGACCAAACCGCGCTCACCGCCGCGGGCCACCCAGCGCCGATCGGAGATCACCAACGCAATCAGGATCCCGGTGATAATGAAGAACGCGTACGCGCGAATCGGCAACGGCCCCAAGTGCCAGACCCCACGCGGCGGGCTAGGAAATGATGCGAGCCACATCTGCGAGGCAGCCAAAGTCATGCCGACACCCTTTGTCGCACGCCGGCGGCGAGTTCCTCGGTCAGCGCGCGCAGCCGCGGCAGTCCCTCAGCCAGCGCCGAAACCAGCGCTGACCCCACGATCACACCATCGGCGTAGCTGCCGATCTGCGCGGCCTGCTGCGCCGAGCGCACCCCCAAACCGACACCGACGGGTATGTCCGACACTGCCCTCACCCTCCCCACCAGGTCGGGTGCCGCCTGGGACACCACATCACGCGCCCCCGTCACACCCATCGTCGACGCGGCATAGACGAATCCGCGTGATGCTTCGACGGTGGCCGCGAGCCGCTCGGACGTCGACGACGGCGCCACCAGAAAGATGCGGTCCAAGCCGTGCTCAACGGATGCCGCGAACCAGGACTGCGCCTCGTCGGGAATCAAGTCGGGGGTGATCAACCCCTGGCCTCCGGCCGCGGCGAGATCCCGCGCGAACGCGTCAATCCCGTAGCGCAGCACCGGATTCCAATAGGTCATTACCACGGCACGTCCACCGGCCGCGCTGATCGCCTCGACCGCGGCCAGTGTGTCCCGAACCCGCACTCCCCCGCTGAGCGCCTGTTCGGTGGCCCGCTGAATGGTCGGGCCATCCATCCCCGGGTCCGAGTACGGCACACCAACTTCGATGATGTCGCAACCGGATTCGACCAAAGTGGTCATCGCCTGCACCGACGACGGCACATCGGGATAACCCGTCGGCAGATAGCCGATCAGCGCCGCCCGTCCCTCCGAGCGGCACGAGCCGAACACCGGCTTGAGCCTGCTGGTTCCGCTCTTGTGCACCGTCATCACTTGTCCAACAGGCCGAACCATTTCGCGGCGGTCTCCACATCCTTGTCGCCGCGGCCAGACAGGTTCACCACAATGATCGCCCCCCTTCCCAATTCGGCACCCAACTTCAGGGCGCCGGCCACCGCGTGCGCTGACTCGATGGCCGGGATGATGCCTTCGGAACGGCTCAGCAGGCCAAATGCGTCCATCGCCTCGGTATCGTTGATGGGTTCGTACTGGACGCGTCCGATGTCTTTGAGCCACGCGTGTTCGGGACCCACACCGGGGTAGTCCAAACCCGCTGAAATCGAGTGCGATTCGATGGTCTGGCCGTCTTCGTCCTGCAACAGATACGAGTAGGAACCCTGGAACGCCCCGGGTGAGCCACCAGCGAAAGTCGCGGCGTGCCGCCCGGTCTCGACACCGTCGCCGGCGGCCTCGTATCCCACCAACTTCACCGAAGGGTCGTCGAGGAAAGCGTGGAAGATGCCGATCGCGTTGGATCCCCCGCCGACGCAGGCCACCACCGCGTCGGGCAACCGGCCAATCTGCTGCTGGATCTGCGCCCGTGCCTCCAGACCGATGATCCGCTGGAAGTCACGCACCATAGTCGGAAACGGGTGCGGACCCGCGGCCGTGCCGAAGCAGTAATAAGTGTTGTCTGCGTTGGTAACCCAGTCCCGGAATGCTTCGTTAATGGCGTCTTTGAGGGTCCGCGACCCGGTCTCCACGGAAACTACCTTGGCGCCGAGCAACCGCATCCGCGCCACATTGAGCGCCTGGCGTGCGGTGTCGACCGCGCCCATGTAGATGACACACTCCAGGCCGAACAGCGCGCACGCGGTGGCGGTGGCCACGCCGTGCTGGCCCGCGCCGGTTTCGGCGATCACGCGGGTTTTGCCCATCCGGCGGGCCAGCAGCGCTTGACCCAGAACATTGTTGATCTTGTGAGAACCGGTGTGGTTCAAATCTTCTCGCTTGAGGAAGATCCGCGCCGAACCGGCATGTCGGCCGAGTCGCGTCGTCTCATACAGCGGCGAGGGACGGCCGGCGTAATTGGCCTGCAGCTTGTCCAGGGTGTCGAGGAAATCCTGGTTCACGCGCTCTTTTTCGTAGGCGACAGTGACCTCCTCGATCACCGCCATTAGCGCCTCGGGAACGTAGCGGCCACCATAGGAACCGAAATGCCCACCCTGGTCGGGGTCGTGATGAGTTCGTTCGACGACGGCGGCGCTGGTACGCGGAAGGTCCGGGTTGGAAAGATCTGCCATCACAAATACTCAGCGCGCGTGCGGCACATCAAGAGCTAGCGAGCCGGTTTCGGACAGGACGGATGAGTGCCGGCGGTAACCAGATCGGCGACCGCCGCGCGGGGGTCACCGCTTTTGACCAAACCCTCACCGACCAGGACGGCGTCGGCTCCCGCACCGGCATACGCCAGCAGGTCGCCGGTGTGACGTACACCGGATTCGGCGATCCGGATCACCTTGCTGGGCAGCCCGGGAGCTATGCGCGCGAAGCAATCCCGGTCGACCTCCAGCGTTGCCAGATCGCGGGCGTTGACCCCGATCACGTTGGCACCGGCCTTGAGTGCGCGGTCCGCTTCTTCCTCGGTGTGGACCTCGACGAGCGCGGTCATGCCGAGGGATTCGGTGCGGTCGAGCATGGACACCAGCGCCGATTGGTCCAGCGCCGCTACGATCAGCAGCAGCATGTCCGCACCGTGTGCGCGAGCCTCGTGAATCTGGTAGGGCTGCACCACAAAGTCTTTGCGTAACACCGGAATCGAAACAGCGGCGCGCACCGCGTCGAGGTCGTCGAGGGAGCCTTGGAACCGTCGTTCCTCGGTAAGTACGCTGATGATCCGGGCGCCGCCATCCTCGTAGGCACGGGCCAGTTTCGCCGGGTCGGAAATGGGTGCTAGCGCACCCTTGGACGGGCTGGCGCGCTTGACCTCCGCGATAACGCCGATGCCTGGTTCACGCAGCGCGGCCATGACGTCCAAAGGTGGCGGCGCGGCGGCCGCGGCGGCCTTGATTTCGGACAGGCTCACGCTGGCTTCGCGCGCGGCAACGTCGGCGCGGACTCCCTCGAGAATGGAGTCAAGCACGGATGCCGGACTCATGCCTTCCGTGTTCCTTTCCCGTGACCCAACGCTCACCAGCCGGATTCACCGACGTGCAAGAAGGGTAGCGACTGTCGGGACAGGGTCCGTCACCGCCCCTCGGTGTCCGCCTCGGGCGACCCATCCGTAGGGTCCCGGCCCGCGTCGAGAGCATCCCAAATCGTGCGCTCTGACAGCTTGGGTTCGCCCGACGGGGTGTCATCGCGCGCCATCGACCGCCGTGCTCCGGGCGCCAGATACTTCGTGCTGCGCGAGCGTGCCGGGGCGGCGGTCGAGGCGCGCATCAACAACGTCGCGGCAAGCAGCGTGCACACCGCAGCCACCACCGTGATCACCGCACCGGTGTACTGGCGCCCACTTCCCACCAGCGTCGCCACCGGGACATGCGCCAGGTCGGCGCCGCGGGCAGCCACGTCCGGCACCGCCCACAGGCTGACACCCAGATAGCCGACGGCGAAGCTCGACGCCGCCAGCAGCACTGCCAACGCGCGCAGCTGCCAGCCGCGCACGGCCAGGGCAGCGATTGCGGCGGCCAGGTTCACGATCGCCAGCGGCAGCAGCGCCGTCGACCAAGTGACGCCGGATAGCGCCACCTCTTTGGGCTGCCCAAGGCCGTCGAACGACCGGACGGTCACCCACGTCAGCCGCGACGCCGCCCACAGCGTGCCGGCGGCAACCACCAGCAGCAGCTGGGCGAGCCCCACGGTCAGCCGGACGCGGCGTGCGGCGTCAGCCACTGCCCACGTCCGGGGTGGTCAACGTCTGAGCGGCCGCGATCGCGTTGAGCACCGCCCGTGCCTTGTTCCTGGCTTCGTTGTACTCGTAGGGCCCGTTGGAATCGGCGACCACGCCGCCGCCGGCCTGCACATACGCGGTGCCACCACGCATCAATGCGGTCCGGATCGCGATCGCGAAGTCGGCGTTGCCGGCGAAGTCCAGGTAGCCCACCACGCCCCCGTAGAGCCCGCGCCGGGTTTTCTCGACCTCCTCGATCAGCTCCATGGCCCGCACCTTGGGCGCTCCCGACAGCGTGCCGGCCGGGAAACAGGCGGTGACCGCGTCCAATGCGGTCTGGCCGTCTGCCAGCAGCCCCGTCACGGTGGATACCAGGTGCATGACATGGCTGTAGCGCTCGATGTGGCTGTAGTCCTCGACGCGCACCGTGCCTGGGGTGCAGACCCGGCCCAGATCGTTGCGGCCCAGATCGACCAGCATGAGGTGCTCGGCCAATTCCTTGTCGTCGGCGAGCAGCTCTTTTTCCAGCAGGACGTCTTCCTCGTCGGTCTCCCCACGCCAGCGCGTTCCGGCGATCGGATGCGTAGTGGCCCGGCGGTCCTGCACGGTGACCAACGCCTCCGGACTCGAACCGACGATCGAAAAGTCCAGTGCACCATCACCATCGGGGATCTGCAATAGATACATGTAGGGGCTCGGGTTGGTCACCCGCAGCATCCGGTAGACGTCGATGGGGTCGACGTCGGTATCCATCTCGAAGCGCTGTGAAGGCACCACCTGAAAGGCTTCGCCAGCAGCAATCTGCTCGACGAGGTAGTCGACGATCTTGCTGTATTCGTCCACGGTGCGCTGCGAGCGATAGCGCGGCTGGGGTTTGCTGAACGTCGACACCGTTGACGGCAGCGGCTGTCCGAGCGCCGCAGTCATCACGTCGAGCCTCGCGACCGCGTCGTCGTAGGCCCAGTCGACCCGATCGTCGGTGCCGTTCCAGTTCACCGCGTTGGCGATCAGGGTGATGGTGCCCTCGTGATGGTCGACGGCCGCAAGGTCGGTGGCCAGTAGCAACAGCATGTCCGGTAGCTGCAGGTCGTCGACGGCCAGTTCCGGCAAGCGCTCAAGGCGTCGCACCATGTCGTAGGCGAAGAAGCCGACCATGCCACCGGACAGCGGCGGCAGCCCGGGCCGGGACTCCTGGGGTGCGGCGGTCGCGAGCACCGCCAGAGTGGCGCGCAGCGCGTCCAACGGGTCGCCGCCGGTGGGTGCGTCCTTGGGCGCGGCACCGAGCCACACGGCGTGGCCGCCGCGCACTGTCAGCGCCGTCGGCGCTCCCGCGCCGATAAAGGACCAGCGTGACCACGAGCGGCCGTTCTCGGCCGATTCGAGCAGGAAGGTTCCGGGGCGATTGGCGGCGAGCTTGCGGTACGCCGACAGTGGAGTTTCGCTGTCGGCCAAGACTTTGCGAGTCACCGGGACCACCCGGTGCTCTGCCGCCAGTGCCCGGAAATCCTCCCGGGTGGTCGTGGCTGCAAGGTTGGCGTGCACCGACACATCCTCGCAGACGGCCCGACAGAGGGCGCTCGCGAGCAGAACCAGGGTGCGTTGTTGGCGCTGATTTTCCACGGCACGGTCACGCTCGTGGCGGCTCGGCGGAACTGGCGTAGCGTGGCCGCCATGAAAACTGGCGACACCGTGGCCGACTTCGAGCTTCCCGACCAGATGGGTACACCACGCAAACTCAGCGACCTGCTTGCTGACGGGCCTGTGGTGCTGTTCTTCTACCCGGCGGCCATGACCCCGGGCTGCACCAAGGAGGCCTGCCACTTCCGCGACCTGGCCGCCGAATTCGCTGCCGTGGGGGCGAACCGGGTCGGTATCAGCACCGACGCCGTAGAGAAGCAGGCCAAGTTCGCCGATGCCCAGAAATTCGACTATCCGCTGCTGTCGGACGCCGAGGGGACGGTGGCCACCCAGTTCGGCGTCAAGCGCGGCCTGCTGGGCAAGCTGATGCCGGTTAAGCGCACCACGTTCGTCATCGATCAAGACCGCCGAGTGCTCGATGTGATCTCCAGCGAGTTCAGCATGGACACCCATGCCGACAAGGCGCTGCAAGTACTGCGCAACCGCTAGGGGCTCATCGCTAGGAAGAAGCACGCGGCCAGCAGCACCAGATGCACCTCGCCCTGCAGCCGGGTCGCCCGGCCGGGCACGACGGTGAGCGTGCTTACCACGACAGTCAGCGCCAGCAACACCAGCTGAGTGGGGCCCAAACCCAGGCTCAGTGGCCCGCGAATCCAGATCGAGGCCAGCGCGATGGTGGGGATGGTGAGCCCAATGCTGGCCATCGCCGAGCCGTAGGCCAGGTTCAGGCTGATCTGCATGCGGCCCCGGTGCGCGGCGCGCACCGCGGCAACCGTCTCCGGCAGCAGCACCAGCGTGGCGATCACCACGCCCACGAATGCATGCGGGAAGCCAGCGGCGGCTACCCCGCGCTCGATGATCGGGGACTCCACTTTCGCCAGGCCTACCACCGCCACCAGGGCCACCAGCAGCAACCCGAGACTGAGCAGCGTCTCCCGGTTGCCCGGCGGGTCGGCGTGGTCCTCGGAATCGGGGTCCTTGGCGCCCTGCTGTTTGACCGGCAGAAAGAAGTTTCGGTGCCGCACGGTCTGGGTGAAGACGAACATCAAGTACAGCGCCAGGGAAGCGACGGCGGCGAACGCCAGCTGGCCCGGGGAGAATTGCGGGCCGGGGTGGCTGGTGGTGAACGCGGGCAACACCAGGCCCAACGTGGCCAACGTCGCGATGGTGGCCAGCGCTGACCCGCTGCCCTCCGCGTTGAAGTGCGTGACGCCGTAACGGCGGGAACCAACCAGCAGCGCCAACCCGGCGATCCCGTTGGTGGTGATCATCACCGCGGAGAAGACGGTGTCGCGGGCCAGCGTGGCGGCCTTCTCGCCGCCGGAAGTCATCAACGTGACGATCAGTGCAACCTCGATGACCGTTACCGCTACGGCGAGCACCAGGGAACCCAACGGCTCCCCGACCCGGTGCGCGACCACCTCGGCGTGATGGACCGCGGCCAGCACGGCACCGGCCAGCAGCACCGCTTCGATCGCACCGACCACCAGCCCGATGTCCTCGCCCCAGGTGAATGCGAGCGAGATGACCGCGATGACGGGGGCCAGCAGGTTCCAGGACACGCGCTTTAGCACCACCCGCTCCCTTCCTCGACCCTGCCGCCAAAGCGCTTTCCACACATAGTGATTGCGCTACAGCCGCAGTCGGTTACCTGGCAATCACCTTGGGGCGCAGCGTTGACGCAACGAGGACCGATTCGATATCTCCCGATCACATTTAGCCAGAACAGGTTTCGCTCGATGGCTCTACTCAAATTGGTGGATTGCAGCCGGCCAGGTCGTTCCCGTCGGTGAACCTTTCAGTTTTCTAAGTGTAGCAGCGCGGTTAGCTGGGCCCGTTCGTGCACCGATCAACGACCACCGCCAGTAGCATGCTCACATGCCGACAAGCGAGAGTCAGGACGACGGCTTGCGGGCGGGCGAGCTGTTCGCCGGGTACACCATCGTCCGGCGATTGGGTGTCGGCGGCATGGGCGAGGTGTACCTAGCCCAGCATCCACGGCTGCCGCGGCGCGATGCTCTGAAGATCCTGCCGGCCGAACTCACGGTGAATCAGGAGTACCGCCAGCGCTTCAACCGCGAAGCCGAACTGGCCGCCACCCTGTACCACGAGCACATCGTCGGCATTCACGACCGCGGCGAGTACCACGGACAGCTGTGGCTTTCGATGGACTACGTGGAGGGCACCGACGCCGCCCGACTGGTCCAGGAGCATTTCCCGTCCGGAATGCCGCTGCCGGACGTGGTGCAGATCGTGGCCGCAGTCGCTGACGCACTGGACTACGCGCACTCCCGCGGCCTGCTGCACCGCGATATCAAGCCAGCCAACATCCTGTTGGGTGAGGCGGGGCCGCGACGGCGCATAGTGCTCGCCGATTTCGGCGTCGCCCGCGAGCTAGACCAGACCAGTGGCCTGACCGCCACGAACATGACGATGGGCACCACCGCCTACTGCGCACCCGAGCAGTTGCTGGGCTCCGTCCTGGACGGACGGGTCGACCAGTACGCGCTGGCATGTACCACCTACCAGCTGCTCACCGGCGTGGCGCCATTCGACCACTCCAGCCCGGCGGCGATCGTCACCCAGCACCTATCGGCGCCACCACCGTTGCTCAGCGGCCGCCGCCCCGACCTGCCGCACCTCGACCCGGTCATGGCCCGTGCCCTCGCCAAAGACCCGGCGGCGCGGTTTGCGTCGTGCACGGAGTTCGCGGCGGCTCTGGCCGCGCCGCCCGGTCTGGTTCCAGGACCGCCCCTGGTGGTAGCCGGCCCTACCCGGGTCATTCCCGTGCCGCCGCCGCCCGCGTCCGGCGGCGGTCACGCGACGTTGATCGCGACGCTGGCGGCCATCGCACTGGTGGGCGTTGCGGTGATTCTCGGGGTGGTGGCGATGAGCACCAACACCAGTGACCGGGCGGCCGGGCCGTCGAGTCCAGTCAGCACCACCTCGCGGTCTGCCGAACCACCCGGCAGCAGCGCCTCGGCCTCGCCCCCACCCGGGCTGCGGCTGAACCCGTACTTGACTGACGAAGCGCACGTCCTCAAGCCCGCCGAGCGTGACGCGGTCGACGCGGCCGTCGACAACCTCCGCCAGCGGCGCGGCATCCGATTATGGGTGGTGTACGTCAAGAACTTCGGCGGCCTGAACCCGGCCCGCTGGGCCGACCGCGAGATTCACGACAACGAGTTCAGCGACAACGACGCCTTGCTCGGAATCGCCACCGATAGCCGCACCTTCATCTTCCAGGTGGCTACCGCGATCACCACGGGTCGGCCCATCGATGTCGAGGAGATCGGCCACGAACACATAGCCCCCGCGGTGGCCAAACGCGATTGGGTCAAGGCCGCGCTTGCCGCCACGAACGGCCTGGACGTCGATTAGCCAGAGTCAGGCTGGCGCGCCCGGGTCGTCGAGCAGCACCGCGCCATCAAAGCAGCTGTGGTCACCGGTGTGGCAGGCTCCCCCCACCTGGTCGACGGTCAACAGCACCGTGTCGCCGTCGCAGTCCAGACGCACCGAGTGCACGTACTGGGTGTGCCCCGACGTTGCGCCCTTGATCCACTGCTCGCTGCGGGATCGCGAAAAATAGGTAGCTTCACGCGTTTCCAGCGTTCGCGCCAGCGCGTCGTCGTCCATCCAGGCAACCATCAGCACGTCGCCGGTGCCGCGCTCCTGCACCACTGCGGCGATCAATCCGTCAGCGTTGCGCTTCAGCCGCGCAGCGATGTGCGGGTCCAGTCTCATCGCACCGTGATCCCCTCGGCCGCCATGGCGGCCTTCACCTGCCCGATGGTCAGCTCACGGAAGTGAAAGACGCTGGCTGCCAACACCGCATCGGCCCCCGAGTCAACGGCGGGCGCGAAGTGCTCGACGGCCCCCGCCCCGCCGCTGGCGATCACCGGCACCGTCACCGCTGCGCGCACTGCCCGCAGCATCGGCAGGTCGAAGCCGGCTTTGGTGCCGTCGGCGTCCATCGAGTTGAGCAGGATCTCCCCCACCCCCAGCTCGGCGCCGCGCGCCGCCCACTGGACCGCATCGATGCCGGTTCCGCGCCGACCGCCGTGGGTAGTGACCTCCCAGCCGGACGGCGTCGGCTTAGGCCCGCCGGGCCTGATTGGCACCGTGCGCGCGTCGACCGACAGCACAATGCACTGCGACCCGAACTTTCTTGCCATCTCGGCCAGCAGCTCCGGGCGCGCGATCGCGGCGGTGTTCACCGAGACCTTGTCGGCGCCCGCGCGCAGCAGGACATCGACGTCGGCCACGGTGCGTACCCCGCCGCCCACAGTCAACGGGATGAATACCTGCTCGGCGGTGCGGCGCACCACGTCGAGCATGGTGTCGCGGCCAGAGGAGGAAGCGGTGACATCCAGGAAGGTGAGCTCGTCGGCGCCCTCGGCGTCGTAGGCAGCAGCAAGTTCGACGGGATCACCTGCATCCCTGAGATTTTCGAAGTTGACACCCTTGACTACACGTCCCGCGTCGACGTCCAGGCACGGGATCACCCGCACCGCAAGGTCATTGACGTCGTTTAGCATCAGAAGTCCTCCGGATCGCCCGTGCTGCGCAGGATCTCCAGCATCTCGTCGTGCACCCCGGGCGCGGCCGCCAACGCCGACCGCGACGCCGGACTCCATGGCCGGCCAGCCAGATCCGTGACGGTGCCACCCGCGGCCCGCACCAAGGCGACCCCGGCGGCATGATCCCACACATGGCTGCCGAAACTGATTGCACCACCGAGTATTCCGTCAGCGACATAGGCGAGATCCAGCCCGGTGGATCCGTGCATCCGTAATCGCGACGACATCCGGCTGAGGTTCTCCAACACCGCCAAGCGGTACTGGCCGGGGAACCGGCCGCGCGAGTCCGCGCTGAACGATCCGGCGGCCACCAGCGCGTCCGACAACTCGGTTCGCGCCAGCTTAGGCTGCGGCACACCGTTTTTGATTAGTGGGCCACCGGTCACGGCGGTATAACGCTGGTTGGTGAACGGCAGCCACGTCAGCCCAGCCACCGGTTCGCCGTCGCGCAGCAGCCCGAGGAGGATTCCGGCCAGCGGTGAACCGGCAGCATAATTGAACGTACCGTCGATCGGGTCCAGCACCCACACCCAAGGCGAGTCGAAGTCGGCGCCACCGAATTCTTCGCCATGCACCTGGATTCCGGTGGCCGCAACCAATGCATCGACGACCTGGCGCTCGATCGCCAGATCCACCTCGGTGGCAAAGTCGTTGCCCTTCTTGGCAACCGCCGAATCAGCACGGTGGCCGGCCAAGAACGGTTCGACGGCCTCGTCGAGGACTGCCGCTGCCCGTTCGACAAGCGAGTCCACCGAAAGATTCTGCGTCATCGTGCGGCGGTTCCCTATTCCCGCACCGCGGCCAGCGCCTGAGGCAAGGTGAAGCGCCCGGCGTAGAGCGCCTTGCCGACAATGGCGCCCTCGACGCCACGGTCGGTCAGTGTCGCGATGGCCCGCAGGTCATCCAGGCTGGACACCCCGCCGGAGGCAATCACCGGCGCCTCGGCGCGCTCGGCGACGGCCGCCAGCAGGTCCAGATTGGGACCCCCCAGGGTGCCGTCCTTGGTCACGTCGGTCACGACGTAGCGCGAGCAGCCTTCGCCGTTGAGGCGGTCCAGTACCTGCCACAAGTCGCCACCGTCGGTCTCCCAGCCGCGTCCACGCAACCGGTGTTGGCCGTCGACGATCTGGACGTCCAGACCGACGGCGACCTTCTCGCCGTGCTCGGCGATCGCGCGGGCGCACCACTGCGGGTTCTCCAGCGCTGCGGTGCCCAGGTTGACCCGGGCGCACCCGGTGGCCAGCGCGGCGGCCAGCGAGTCGTCGTCGCGGATGCCGCCGGACAATTCCACCTGGACGTCGAGCTTGCCCACCACCTCGGCGAGCAGTTCGCGGTTGGAGCCACGCCCGAACGCGGCGTCTAGATCGACCAGGTGTATCCAGTCGGTGCCGTCGCGCTGCCAACCCAACGCGGCATCAAGCGCCGACCCATACTCGGTTTCACTACCGGCCTTGCCCTGCACCAGACGCACGGCACGCCCCTCGACCACGTCGACCGCCGGCAACAAAATCAGCGACATGGCTTACAGGCCCTCGATCCAGTTGTGTAACACGGCCGCGCCGGCATCCCCGCTCTTCTCCGGGTGAAACTGGGTCGCCGACAACGGCCCGTCCTCGACTGCCGCCAGAAACGGCACCTGATGTGTCGCCCACGTCAACATCGCCTCAGCTGAACCTTCCCACCGCTGCGCGGCGTAGGAGTGTACGAAATAAAAACGGGTGTCGGCGCTCAACCCTTTGAAGAGCACGCTGCCGGGCGCGGCCTGCACCACGTTCCAGCCCATGTGCGGGATCACCGGCGCATCCAGCCGGGTCACCGCTCCCGGCCACTGGCCGCAACCCATTGTGTCAACGCCGAATTCGACGCCGTGCGCGAACAGGATCTGCATGCCCACACAGACACCCAGCACGGGTCGCCGGCCGCTGACCCGCTCAGCGATGATCCGTTCGCCGCCGATCTTGCGCAGTCCGCTCATGCAAGCCTCGAAGGCCCCGACGCCCGGCACCACCAGTCCATCGGCTGCCAGGGCCTTGTCGGCGTCGGCGGTCACCTCGACCTCGGCACCAACCCGCTCTAGCGCACGCTGGGCAGACCGTAGATTACCCGACCCGTAGTCCAGAACCACGACCGATCTAGCTGTCACAGAACACCTTTGGTAGACGGTACTCCTGAGACCCGGGGATCGAACTCGACAGCGTGACGCAACGCGCGGGCCACCGCTTTGTATTCCGCCTCGGTGATGTGGTGCGGGTCGCGGCCGTAGAGCACCCGCACGTGCAGCGCAATGCGAGCGTTCATCGCCAACGACTCGAACACGTGCCGGTTGATGACGGTGTGATAGGGCACCGAGTTCCCGGTGATCGTGAAGTGCTGCAAGTGATCCGGCTCCCCGGTGTGCACGCAGTACGGACGACCGGATACGTCGACGGCGGCGTGCGCCAGCGTCTCGTCCATCGGGATGAACGCGTCGCCGAAACGGCGGATACCCTTTTTGTCGCCCAACGCCTCGCCCAGCGCCTGGCCGAGTGCGATTGCGGTGTCCTCGACCGTGTGGTGCGCCTCGATCTCGACGTCACCTTTGGTGTGCACGGTCAGGTCGAAGCTGGCGTGACTGCCCAGCGCCGTGAGCATGTGGTCGAAATACGGGACGCCCGTGTCGATGTCGACCTGACCGGTGCCGTCGAGGTCGAGTTCGATGACGATGTCGGATTCCTTGGTGCGGCGTTCGATGCGCGCGCGCCGCGTCTCGATGGCTGTCACGGTGCTCCTAAATTGTGGTCGCGACCCGCTTCACCCGGCTCCGCCGCGCTCGCGATCGCTCCTAAACTATGGTCGCGACCCGCTTCACCCGGCTCCGCCGCGCTCGCGATCGCTCCTAAACTATGGGTGGCTGCAATCTGAGCGCTCGCCCGCAGGAAGGCATCGTTCTCCTCAGCCAGCCCGGTGGTGACGCGCAGGTAACCGGGAATACCGACGTCGCGGATCAGTACCCCGGCATCCAGGTAATGCTGCCAGGCCGCCGGCGCATCGGCGAATTCACCGAACAGCACGAAGTTGGCGTCGCTCGGGATGACCCGAAAACCCATGGCCGCCAAGGCTGCCGACACCCGCTCGCGTTCAGCGATCAGGGTGGCCACGCTGCCCAGGGTGTCATCGGCGTGGCGCAGCGCGGCTCGGGCGGCCGCCTGGGTGACCGACGACAGGTGGTAGGGCAGCCGCACCAGCAGCATGGCATCGACCAGGGCGGGCGTGGCCACCAGGTAGCCGAGCCGGCCGCCGGCAAAGGCGAAGGCCTTGCTCATGGTCCGGGTCACGATCAGCTTTGTCGGGTACTCCTGAACCAGCGTGACCGCGCTGGGCTGCGACGAGAACTCGCCATAAGCCTCGTCGACGATCAGGATGCCCGGCACCACGTCCAGTAGCCGGCGGAGCTCCGGTAGCGAAACACTCTGTCCGGAAGGGTTGTTTGGACTGGCGACGAACACCACGTCGGGCCGGCGTTCGGCGACAGCGGTGACGGCGGCGGCTATGTCGAGGCTGAAGTCGTCGGCGCGAACGGCCTCAAGCCACTCAGTGCGTGTCGCATCGGAGATGATCGGGTGCATCGAGTACGACGGCACGAACCCGATCGCGCTGCGCCCGGGACCGCCGAACGCCTGCAGCAGCTGCTGCAGGATCTCGTTGGAACCGTTTGCCGCCCAGACGCTTTCAACCCCGACCCGAACCCCGGTCTGAACGGTGAGGTAAGCGGCCAGGTCGGCGCGCAGCGCTACGGCGTCGCGGTCGGGATAACGGTGCAAATCCGCAGCCGCATCGCGCACCGAACGCACGACATCGTCGACCAGGGCCGCAGTGGGTGGGTGCGGGTTCTCATTGGTGTTGAGCCGCACCGGAACATCCAATTGTGGTGCCCCGTAAGGTGATTTATCGCGTAGGTCGTCGCGCAGCGGCAGGTCGTCGAGGGTGGGCCGGGTCATCGCTCGAACCTCCGGCGTACCGCCTCGCCGTGCGAGGGCAGGTCTTCGGCTTCGGCGAGCGTCACCACGTGTCCGGACACGTCTTTGAGCGCAGCCTCGGTGTAGTCCACAACGTGAATGCCGCGCAGGAAGGTCTGCACCGACAGACCGCTTGAGTGACGGGCCGAACCAGCAGTGGGCAGCACGTGATTGGAGCCGGCGCAGTAATCACCGAGGCTGACCGGTGCGTATGGGCCGACGAAAATGGCTCCGGCCGAACGGATCCGGCCGGCCACCTGAGCCGCCTCGACGGTCTGGATCTCCAGATGCTCCGCGGCATATGCGTTAGCGACCTTGATGGCGGCGTCGAGGTCGTCGGTCAGGATGATCTTCGACTGCGGACCCGACAGCGCCACCCGCACCCGCTCGCGGTGCACCGTGGTCTGCAACTGGGCGGCCAATTCGGCGTCGGTGGCGTCGGCCAGCTCAGGGCTCGGGGTGACGAGGACACTGGCGGCCATCTCGTCGTGTTCGGCCTGGCTGATCAAGTCGGCGGCCACGTGCGCGGGATCGGCGGTGTGGTCAGCCAGAATGGCTATCTCGGTGGGACCAGCCTCGGCGTCGATGCCCACCTGCGAGCGACACAGGCGCTTGGCCGCGGTCACATAGATGTTGCCCGGACCGGTGATCATGTCGACGGAGCCGAGTTCTTCCCCGGCGGTGCTGCCGTAGGCCAGCAACGCCACCGCTTGCGCGCCACCAACCGCCCAAACCTCGTCCACGCCGAGCAGCTTTGCCGCCGCCAGAATGGTCGGGTGCGGCAAACCGCCGAACTGCGCTTGTGGCGGGCTGGCCACCACCAGCGACTCCACCCCGGCGGCCTGGGCGGGCACCACGTTCATCACCACGCTCGACGGGTACACGGCGTTACCGCCGGGCACGTACAGGCCGACCCGCTCGACAGGCACCCAGCGTTCGGTGACAGTGGCGCCCGGGCCAAGTGAGGTCGTCACGTCGGCGCGGCGTTGATCGGCGTGCACCGCGCGTGTGCGCTCGATCATCACCTGCAGCGCGTCGCGGACCTCCGGTTGCAGCCCGGCCAGCGCCTCGTCCAGCGCGGTGGCCGGTACCCGCACAGTGGCCGGCCGCACCCCGTCGAACGATTCGCCGTATTCCAGGGCGGCCTCGGCGCCCCGCTCGGAGACCGCCTCGACGATGGGACGCACCTTGGGCAGCACTGACTCCACGTCGACGCCGCCGCGCGGCAAGGCGGCCCGCAACCGCGCCGCCGTCAGCTCGACGCCCCGCAAATCGATGCGGGACAGCAGCGGGAGCGATGTGGTCACCTGACCATTGTCCCAGAGCAGCTCAACTCGATATTCCACCGGTACAGTCGCTCCTGAGCCAGGGTAGAAACAAGGAGCCAGCCATGTCCGCACGTGATCAGCACCCAAACAATGCCCCCGGTATCCCGATGGTCTATCCGGTGTGGTTCGAGAACATCCAGGTCAAGTACCTCAACCCGGTAGTCAAGCCGATCGCTCGCTTCCTCCCCGGCACCGCGACTATCGAGCACCGCGGCCGCAAGTCCGGAAAGCCTTACCAGACTGTCGTCACCACCTATCGCACGGGCAACACACTTGCGATCGCGCTGGGCCACGGCAAAACCGACTGGGTGAAGAATGTGCTGGCCGCCGGCGAGGCGGACCTGCGCTACGCCCGCCGTCGGGTGCACATCAGAAATCCTCGGATTCTGCCGGCCGGCTCCGACGGGAAAGGCCTGCCGCGGTTGGCGAAGCTGCAGCTGCCGCGCATGGCTGTGCTGGTCGGCGACGTCACCTGACCGGCCGCATCCCGAAATAGTCCGTCAGGAGCGGGTGAATACGGTTTTGCCGGTCATCATCGGCCACACCGATGGGGCGTCGTTCCAGGCCACGACGCGGTCGACGACGGGCGACAGGTCGCATCCAGCGGCGATCAAGTCAAGAACCTGCGGAATCGCAGGACGCGCATTGACCCGACCGGTGACGAACCGGACGCCGCGGGTGTAGAGGCGCAGCAGCGCCATTTCGATGCCCGGCTGGAAGTAGATGCCGGTATCGGTGCAGACACCGTCGGGCCACGTCGCACGCAGCGTCGCGGCCAGGAGCGGAGGGTCCGCCGAGGTGTTCACCGTGACCGGGTATGGCTCCCACTCTTTGGCGGGTTTCGGCTGATCGTGGACCGTCGCGCCGAGCTTCTCGGCGACCGATAGCCGCAGCGGGTCGGTATCGACGTAGTCGACGTGGGTGCCCAGCGCAACGCCGAAGGCCGCCGCGTACAACCCGATCGAGAGCCGACCCACCACCAGCACGCGACGGTCGATCTTGTCGAGGCCAGCCAACTCATGCGCGAACGGCCCCACGGCGCGCCAGCCGTCGGGAATGTTGTCCGACAACGACGCGATTGCCACCGGATCGACGCCGGGGGGCACCGGGATCAACATGGCGTCGGCGAAGGGCACCAACACGAGGTCCGCCATGAAACCGCCGCCGTCCATTCCAGCGATAGGACCCATCCCGTACATCGCCATCGACGGCAGTGAGCCGCACGAGCCGGTAACACCGCGCCGGCACTCGCGGCAGCTGCCGCAGCTGAGTTGAAACGGCACGATCACCATGTCCCCAACCCGTACGCTGTGCACGCCTTCGCCGACCGCAACGACCTCGGCCACCCCCTCATGACCGACCGCGTATCCCGGCGGCATCGGCAACCGGCCTGCACAAACACCCACGTCGAGATCGCAGCAGGCCACCGAGAGCGGCCGGACCAAGGCCTGCTCGGGCTCAGAGATCACCGGATCGCGAACCTCGCTCCACGCGTAGCGTCCGGTCTCTACGTGCCACAGCTGCCTCATCACCAAATTATTGAGTGATCTTTCAAGTATGGTCAAGGCCATGCCTCGTCCGGATCGCAGTCGTGCGGCGCTCGTCGACACAGCCGCTGCCCTGTTCCGCCGACAGGGTTATGCGGCAACGGGATTGAACCAAATCCTTGACGAGGCCCACGTCAAACCCGGATCGCTGTATCACCACTTCCCCCGTGGCAAACAGCAGCTGGCCGCCACGGTCGTCGAAACCACCGGAGCCGGCATCGAACAACTGCTGCGCCGGCTGCTGGGCACCGGAACCCCGATCGCCGACATCATCGACCGCTGGATCGACGTGCTGGTCGCCGGCCTGGCCGGCGACCACCGCGATGGCTGCCCCGTCGAACCGCTAGCCACCGAGGCGGTACACGCCAGCCCGCTGGTCCGCGACGCCTGCGCGCGTGCCTTCCACGGATGGTGTGCCGCCATCGAAGAACGACTTCGCGTCGAAGGTTGGTCCGCGCAACCCGCGAGAGATGTTGCGCTGGCTGTGATCTCTCTCATCGAAGGAGCGCTGATCCTGTCCCGTACGGCCGGGGAGACCGCTGCCCTGCAGGCCGCAAAAAGCGCGGCACGCGCGCTATTGGCCGAAGCCGTTTAACGTACGAATAGGCCGGCAATCACATGTCGAGGCCGACGTCCAGAACTCGCACCGAATGCGTCAGCGCACCCACGGCAAGGTAGTCCACCCCCGTGTCGGCATACGTCTTCGCGGTGTCCAGGCTGAGTCCGCCGGACGACTCCAGCAGCACTGCCGGCGCCCGCGCGTCCCGACGCTGCACGGCGATCTGTGTCTGCCACACCGGAAAGTTGTCCAACAAGATCAACTCGGGCTTCTCCGGCAGCACCTCGTCGAGTTGTTCTAGGGAGTCCACCTCGACCTCGCAGGACAGCTCGGGTGCGTGTGCCCGCACTGCGCGCAGCGCCTCGACCACCGATCCGGCCGCGGCCACGTGGTTGTCCTTGATCAAGGCTGCATCGCCCAGGCCCAGGCGGTGGTTGACGCCGCCGCCGACCCGCACCGCGTACTTCTGCAGCGCGCGCAGCCCTGGCAGGGTCTTGCGCGTGTCGCGGATTTTGGCTTTGGTGCCGCTCACCGCTTCCACCCAGGCCGCGGTCATGGTGGCGATCCCGGACAGGTGGCATACCAGGTTCAGCATGGTCCGCTCGGCGGTCAAGAGGCCCTGGGTCTCGGCTTGCACGGTCAGCAACGGTTGGCCGGGCTGCAGGCGAGTGCCGTCCTCGACGCGGTGCAGCACCTGATAGCCGTGGCTGCCGATCACCTCGTCGAGCACGAGCAACGCGACCTCCACCCCGCCGGCCACGCCGGCCTCCCGCGGCACCATCGACGCGGTGGTCACCGTGCCTGCGGCCACCGTCGCCAAGGTGGTGGCGTCCGGTCCGTAACGGAGGTCCTCGACCAGACCGCGGCGAATCACTTCGCGGGCGTCGGCCCGCTCGTCGTCGTCCAGGATCATCAGCCCACCGCCGCCAGCGCCTCCGCCTGGACGGCATCGCAGGATCCGGCGGCCAGCCGGACCAAAATGCTGCGGCCCTGCTCAATGCTCGTGGCCGGGTATTCGGCGCGGTGGTGGCATCCACGGCTCTCGGTGCGGGCGAGGGCGGCCGCCGCCACAGCTCGGGCCGCGGTGGCCAGCGCGACGTCCTCGGCTCCGAAACGCTCCGAGACCTCTCGCACCGGCGCGGCGTCCAGCGTCTGGGCCAACCGGAGCAGTCCGGCGGCGTCGCGCACCACCGAGGCGTCCCGGCTCATCGCCCATTGCAAATCGCTGCGCGGCGGCGCGGTGTGGGCGATTGGCTCGGGCATCGCCGCCCGGATACGTCCCGCGGCAGCGGCGTGCGCGGCGGCGAGTTTCCCGGCCCGCCCGCCGACCACCAGACCCTCCAGCAGGCTGTTGGAGGCTAGCCGGTTGGCGCCGTGCATGCCGGTTCGCGCCACCTCGCCCGCCGCGTACAACCCGGGCAACTCGGTCTGGCCACACACGTCGGTGACCACGCCGCCGCAGCTATAGTGCGCGCCCGGCACAATCGGAATCGGTTGGCGGACAGGGTCGATGCCGGCCGCCAGGCAGGAGGCGGTAACGGTCGGGAACCGAGCCGCGAATCCGGAGATGCGGCGGGCGTCGAGGTAGGCGCATGGATCGCCGGTGGCCTTCAGTCGCGCGTCGATGGCGGCGGCGACCACGTCACGGGGAGCCAAATCACCCATCGGATGCACTCCCGCGGTGATCGAATTACCTTGCCGATCAACCAATATCGCACCTTCACCGCGGATCGCCTCGGTGATCAACGGACGCCGACCGCCACTGCCCGCGGAATAGAGCATGGTCGGGTGAAACTGGATGAATTCCAGGTCGGCGATCGCGAGGCCGGCCCACAACCCCAGCGCGATGCCGTCGCCAGTGGAACCGCTCGGATTGGTCGTCGCCGAGTACAAGTGGCCGAGTCCGCCGGTGGCCAGGATCACCGCCGGGGCGTGGATGATGCCGCAGCCGTCGGGCCGGGTAACCAGTACCCCGGTCACCGCGGAATCGTGCAGCACCCGAAGCGCGACGTGGGAGCCGCGGATGTCCAGCGCGCGGGCAGCGTGGTCCAGGGTCCGCTGCACCTCGGCGCCGGTGGCGTCGCCTCCGGCATGCACGACGCGGCGCCGCGAGTGCCCGCCTTCGCGCGTCACGTCCCACCCGCCCGACATCGATTCGTCGAATCGCGCTCCCTGGCTGACCAATTCGGTCACCGCGCGGTAGCCGTCGGCGACGATCGAGTAGACCGCGTCGGGGTCGCACAGTCCGGCGCCGGCAGCCAGGGTGTCCGCGACATGCGCGTCGACCGAATCGTCGTTGTCCGGCAACACCACCGCGATGCCGCCCTGCGCGTAGTGCGTGGCCGTCGCCCCGTGCAGCTGGGATGATTTATTGAGGACGACCACCCGGCGACCGGAGCGATGTGCGGCCAGCGCCGCGGCCAGCCCCGCCACCCCCATCCCGATCACGACGACGTCGGCGCGATCCTGCCAGACCGCGGCGGTCGTCATTCGCCACCGCCGGGCTGGCCGATTTCGATCATCCGCTGCACGCTGCGCCGGCCCGCGGCGGCGGTGACGGGGTCGACTTGCACCTCGTCGGCGCCGTCGAGCAGGCAACGCAGCAGCGCGGCCGGGGTGATCATCTTCATGTACTTGCACGACGCTCGGTCGTTGACCGCCTGAAAGTCGACATCCGGTGCGGCCCTGCGTAATTGGTGCAGCATCCCGACCTCAGTGGCGACCAGAACCTTGCGGGCGCGGGTGGCGTGCGCCGCGTCCAGCATGCCGCCGGTGGACAAGATCTTGACCCGGTCAGCGGGGAAGGCGCCCTCTCCCGCCAAATATAACGCTGAAGTGGCGCAACCGCATTCGGGATGGACGAACAGTTCGGCATCGGGATTCGCCCGCGCCTGGTCGGTGAGTTCGTCGCCGTTGATCCCGGCATGCACGTGACATTCGCCGGCCCACACGTGCAGGTTCTTACGGCCGGTCACTCGACGTACGTGGGCACCGAGGAACTGGTCGGGGCAGAACAGAACCTCGCGCTCGGGATCGATGGAGGCCACCACGTCGACCGCGTTGGACGACGTGCAGCAGATGTCGGTAAGCGCCTTTACGTCCGCGGTGGTGTTGACGTAGGAGACGACGATGGCGCCGGGGTGCTCGTCCTTCCAGGCCCGCAGTTCGTCGGGAGTGATCGAGTCGGCCAGCGAGCAGCCGGCCCGCTGATCGGGAATCAGCACTGTCTTCTCCGGACTGAGAATCTTGGCGGTCTCGGCCATGAAGTGCACCCCGCAAAACACGATGGTGTCCTCGGGCGCCTCGGCGGCGATTCGCGACAGCGCCAGCGAGTCCCCTACGTGATCGGCCACGTCCTGGATCGCGGGCAACTGGTAGTTGTGCGCCAGCACGGTGGCGCCGCGTAGCCGCGCCAGGCGGCGAACCTCGGCAGCCCACCGCGCGTCGCCTTGGACGCCGGTGTACCCGGTAGGCGTACTGACGATGCGGGCTGCCAATTCGTCGGCGAGCGTGTCCATGCGATTCGCGACCGTCATGGGGGCTCCTTTCGCACCAGGAGGTTTTCGACTTATAATCGAAAACATGCCTAATGGTAGCACTCTGCATGAAGTGCTTGCGGTCGTGTTCCAGGTTCAGCTGGAAACCGCGCCCACACCGTCTGGGAAACCGCAGCTTAACGTGCTGTTATGGCAGCGTGCCCAGGATCCGCAGCGGGGCGCGTGGTCGCTGCCGGGCGGTCGGTTGCGCGCCGACGAAGACATGATCACATCGGTGCGGCGCCAGCTGGCAGAAAAGGTCGATTTGCGCGAGTTGGCCCATCTGGAACAGCTCGCTGTGTTCTCCGATCCGCATCGCGTACCGGGTAGCCGGGTGATCGCGTCCACATTCCTGGGGCTGGTGCCCTCCCCCGCGACGCCCGAACTACCGGCCGATACCCGGTGGCATCCGGTGGACACGCTGCCAGAGATGGCGTTCGACCACGGGCCGATGGTTACCCACGCCCACGCCCGCCTGGTGGCCAAACTGTCCTACACGAACATTGGATTCGCTTTGGCACCAAAGGAATTCGCGCTATCGACGTTGCGCGACATCTACGGTGCGGCGCTCGGCTATCAGGTCGACGCCACCAATCTGCAGCGCGTGCTGGCCCGCCGCAAGGTCATTACCCAGACTGGCACCATCGCCCAGTCCGGCCGCAGCGGTGGCCGCCCGGCCGCGCTCTACCGTTTCACCGACTCCCAACTGAGGGTGACCGACGAGTTCGCCGCGCTGCGCCCGCCCGGCTGATCAACTGTGGGCGGCGCCACGCGACACGCTGGTTTCGGTTCGGCGTACACCGCCTGTACATTGTCTAAGAGATATTTAAGAAGCGGCGGACGCATGCCACGCGCCCGCGGCGGATTCTTCCGGCTGACAGCACTGCACTTGATCCGGGATCGACGGTGCGCACCGCGCGAACCGAGTGGACGTGAAGGGAATGTTGATGGTGGAGCTGGGCAATCTGGCTGGCGCGACGGGGCCCGAGGGGCTGCGATGGATCGGCGCCGCTCCGCATGAGGAGCTGCAGCGCAAGGTCCGGCCGTTGCTGCCGACCGACGACCCGTTCTACCAACCGCCGGCGGGCTTTCAACATGCCGAGCCCGGGACGGTGTTGCGCTCCCGCGACGTCGAGCTGGCATTCATGGGCTTGATTCCGCAGACCCTGCAGGCCACCCAATTGCTGTTCCGGACGATGGACAAGCATGGCAATCCCGAGGCCTCGGTCACGACGGTGATCGTGCCCGCGGAGGTGGCACCCGGCAAAACCATCCCGCTGCTGTCCTATCAGTGCGCCATTGACGCGGTGTCGTCGCGCTGCTTTCCCTCCTACGCGATGCGGCGCCGCGCCAAAGCGGTCGGCTCGTTGGCCCAGCTGGAGCTGGTGCTGGTCGCCGCCGCCGTCGCGGAGGGGTGGGCGGTGTCGGTGCCCGACCACGAGGGCCTGCAGGGGCTGTGGGGCACCCCGATCGAGCCCGGCTACCGCATCCTGGACGGAATCCGGGCGTCGCTGAGTTACGAGCGACTCGGATTGTCGCCGTCGGCGAAGGTGGGGCTGTGGGGTTACTCCGGTGGCGGTCTGGCCAGCGCTTGGGCAGCCGAGTTGTGCGGTCAGTACGCCCCCGAGTTGGACATCGTCGGAGCGGTGCTGGGCTCGCCCGTCGGCGACCTGGGCCACACCTTCCGCCGCCTCAACGGCGGGTTGTTCGCCGGCCTGCCCGCGCTGGTGGTGGCCGCACTTACCCACAGCTACCCCGGCCTGGACGAGGTCATCAAGGAGCACACCAACGAAGAGGGCCGTGCCCTGCTCGACAGCCTCGAGACGATGACCACCGCCGAGGCCGTCATCAAGATGGCCCACAAGAACATGGGCGACTACCTCGACGAACCGCTCGAGCAGACGCTCTCGCGGCCCGCAGTGGTGCACGTCTTCGACAGCATCAAACTCGGGTCCGCAATCCCGTCCCCACCGGTGTTGATCGTGCAGGCCGTCCACGACTACCTCATCGACGTCGACGACATCGACGAGCTCGCCGAGACGTACATCGCCGGCGGCGCCAGCGTCACCTACCACCGGGACGCGTTCAATGAGCACATGGTCCTGCATCCGCTGTCGGCTCCGATGACGCTGCGCTGGCTCATCGACCGATTCGCCGGCCGCCCGCTGACCGACAACCTGGTGCGGACCACCTGGCCCACCGCGTTCAACCCGATGACATATGCGGGGATGGCACGGCTGGGTGTGATCGCAGCGAAGGTCGTCCTGGGCCGCAGGATCCGCCGCCGCCCGCTCTGAGACTCTGTCCCCTCTGACGCCGCGGCCGCTAAGGGACCGGTGTCGGGGGCGCTGGCGGCACCGGCGGAAGCACTATCGACGAAATAGCTTGCCGACGCTGCGGCGGGTAACCACCTAGGTCGTCGCGCACCGAGCCGGTGGCAACCATGGCGTAGACCAGCGCCGCGATTCCGGCCGGCGAAATCAAGGTGGCCGCTATCAAGATCTGCGAGTGGCCCACCAACACCGGCGGCGCCAGTTCGACATAGGTCAACGAGTGCTCACCCGAAGCGAGCGGTACTGTGTTGAAATCCACTGCGCCATAACGCATCCGAACCAGCAGCGCGCCCACCGTGGCGGCCAGCGCGGCGGCAGCGATCAAGCCTGCCGTCAGTGCCGCGACCATGTGCGGCCCCCGATGGTCGCGCCATTGCCAGACCGCCACGGCCGCCACCACAGCGACCACGCCCAGCAGGCCCGCCAGCAGTACGGGCGCGACGAAAAAGTTCTGCGATTCGCTGCCCAGGTATTCGTGCACGCGCTCGCCCTTGCGGCTGACCGCCACCACCGCGTGAATTGACGGAGCAATCCACGCCCACAACGCGCCCACCAACACTCCGCACACCGCCAGCGCGGCGATCACGACGAGGTATGCGCGCTTGCGAGATGTCCGCGGTCTGGCCGGGCTGGGCTCTGCCCCTACCGGCTGCTCCTGGGTCATCGACAACCCATCCGTCACGCCGCACTCACCTCCGATTCCATGGCCCTCGCGAGCATATAGTCGCTGCGCCCCCGGCACCGAGCGTAGGCATGAGGCAAGGACCTCTAGTTGCCCTTCGCAGGGCGCTGCGTGACTTGATCAGCGCTGCACGTCCAGATCGGCTGAGTCCACCTGTCCGTGCCGCGAACACTTCGCCCACCAGCCGTCGGGCCGGACCTGCACGATCATCCGCCGCCCGCACTCGGCGCAGAACCGGGGCGGCTCCAGACCCAGCTGGGCCGCGGTAGGCACCGCGGTTCCCGCTTGGTCGCCGGTATAGACGTTGTAGGCGCCGGCACCCACCGGGCCCGGCAGATCGCCGGTCATTACAGGCTGGCGTTCAGTGCCTTCAGCGGCATCTGCAGGTCGTTGAGCAACTCCAGATCAGCTTCGGCAGGACGCCCCAACGTGGTCAAGTAGTTGCCGACGATCACGGCGTTGATGCCGCCCAGGATGCCCTGCTTGGCGCCCAGATCGCCGAGCGTGATCTCGCGGCCGCCGGCGAAGCGCAACATGGTGCGCGGCAACGCCAGCCGGAACGCACCCACCGCTTTGAGCGCTTCGCTAGCGGGCAGCACCTCGAGGTCGCCGAAAGGCGTTCCGGGGCGCGGGTTGAGGAAGTTCAGCGGCACCTCGTGGGGATCCAGCTCGGCTAGGTCGGCCGCGAATTCGGCGCGCTGCTCCAGCGTCTCGCCCATGCCCAGGATGCCGCCGCAGCACACCTCCATGCCGGCATCGCGCACCATCGACAGCGTCTGCCAGCGCTCTTCCCAGGTGTGGGTGGTGACGACGTTGGTGAAGAACGACCGCGCGGTCTCCAGGTTGTGGTTGTAGCGGTGTACCCCCATCGCCGCCAGTCGTTCCACCTGTTCGGCGGTCAGCATCCCCAGCGAGCAGGCGATCTGAATCTCGACCTCGTTGCGGATCGCTTCGATGCCCGCCGCGACCTGGGCGAGCAGCCGCTCGTCGGGCCCGCGCACCGCGGCAACGATGCAGAACTCGGTCGCGCCGGACTTTGCGGTCTGCTTGGCCGCCTCGACCAGGCTGGGGATGTCCAGCCACGCGCTGCGCACCGGGGATTTGAACAGCCCCGACTGGGAACAGAAGTGACAGTCCTCAGGACAGCCGCCGGTCTTGAGGCTGATGATGCCCTCGACCTCTACCTCTGGGCCACACCAGCGCATCCGTACCTCGTGCGCCAGGGCCAGCAGCTCCTCCAGCCGGTCGTCGGACAGCAGCAGCACCTGCAACACCTGATCCTTGGTCAGACCCTCGCCGCGCTCCAGCACCTGCTGGCGGGCGACCGCGAGAATGTCCGAAGCCTCCATGCCATCCTGGCCGGCAGCACTGGTCGGTCGAACTGGCGCTTGAGTCACCGGGTTACTCCCCTGAAATCTGTAGATGTTCTCTGTGTGGACGCGTTTCTGAGCCGCGCGCCTCGGGCAGCCTGAGCGAATGTCGTTCAGGTTAGGGTAGCGGGCGGCCTATGCACCGATTCGTCTTGGTTGCCGGTTTGGAGGGTCACCCGACCGCCATGAATCACTTCGTCGTCGAGTGCCAAACCCAGGTTTCTGCCCATCACGCTTTGCTGCTGGCCATTCCGGCGTTCTTTCCGGCGGTGATCGTCGTCGGTGTGATTTCCTATATCGCCATCCGAGATCGGCGTGCCGACCATGGTGAAAAGTCGGACGACAAGTCGGCGCCCAACGGGGATTAGCGGTCGCTCGGGCCGACTGCCCGAACCGGGTGGTTCAGCGAGGCTCGGCGGAGTTGGTCTGCGGACCGGCGAAGGCGAGGCGAAGCTGGGACCGCCCAATGAACCGGGTGGTTCAGCGAGGCTCGGCGGAGTTGGTCTGCGGACCGGCGAAGGCGAGGCGAAGCTGGGACCGCCCAATGAACCGGGTGACTCGCGCACTCACCCGCCGAGTGCGGGCCGCGGTATCCGGTAGCGGCGGTCTCGCATCCGGAAGGCGGTGTTGGCGCCGCGCCGCTCCCCGCCGTCGGCCAGACGCCCGACGCCCGTCACGTCAGCCCAGGATCTGGCGCCCGGGTGGCCCGCCCACGGCGGCAGCAACCGTGACTGCGGTGCCGACGACCCGATCGCGGGTTCGGCCCCGGGGGTTGTCGCGCCGATCCCTGCCCAACCCTGCGGAACAGTCAGATCGCCAATCGCCTTCCCCTGGCCGAGACCGGCCGCCACCGGTGTCGGAACGCCAGCCGTTGCGGCGGCTTCGCCCTCGACGTCGTGGGCGATCTCCGTTTCCGCTTGCTCGATGCCCCCGAAGGTACTGGCCTGGATCTTCGACTGCGTGAGGCCGTTGAAGAAGCTCCCGCCGCTGAAGGTGGTGTACGGCATCTGATACGCCAAGGTGAGCGGCCCGGTCAGGGTGTTTAGCTCACTCACGATGGTCAGCGCAGGGGTCGAGGTCGCCGACGGCGCGGCCCCCTCGGTCGCGAGGGTCTCCAGGTGCTGGGGTAGCGCCGATATCAACTGCGACGTGGCGACCTGCGAATTGCCGGCTGTCTGCGGCGGCTCGGAGAACGGTGTGAGCACAACCGCCGTCGACGACGACGCGGCGTAGTTGTACATTGCCGCGGCGTCCTGTGCCCACATTTCGGCATATGCCGCTTCGACGGCCGCGATCGCCGCCGTGTTTTGTCCGAAAAAATTCGTCGCGACCAGCGCTGCCAGCAGAGCCCGGTTGGCCGCGACCTCCGTAGGAGGCACCGTCGCGGCGAAGGCCGCCTCGAAAGCAGTCGCCGCTGCACGCGCCTGATTGGCACTGTGCTCAGCTTGCTGCGCCGTCGTCGCCACCCACGCCAGGTACGGTGCGACAGCCGCGGCCATCGCCGCCGACGCCGCACCGGACCAGCTCTGGCCTTGCAACGTCGCGATCGCGGCGCAGTATCCGGTACCGAAGAGTTCAAGTTGCGCCGCCAGAGCGTCCCATGCCGCGGCGGCCGCCAGCATCGGATACGAGCCCGGACCCGCATAAATCCGGGTCGAGTTGATCTCGGGCGGCAGCGCCCCGAAATCAAACATCACGGCCCCTTCCACAACAGCGAGACCCTGGTGCCGGAACGCTGCGCAGAACTATCCGCCAAGGACCGGGCGCGGCATCTTGAAGCCGCGCGACGGGACGCGCAGCACGTTGTTGACCGTGGCATGCCCCCAGCGACTCCCCGACGCGCTCGTGCCCATCATCGGGCCGGCTCCGGGCGTGTGGGACAGTCCGGCGGGGGTCGCACTCAGCTCCGCTTCCGACAACCAATGTGGTTCTTCGACGACGCTGGCCACCGGCGCGCTGGAAGCCCAGGAGGGCGGTACCGACAACCCGCCGATCGGCGCGGCCCGGCCTGCGCCGGCAATTACCGACCCGGCCGGTGCGAGCGCCGCCGCCTTGACCGCGCCCCTGCCGGCGGCAGCGGCCGCCGCCGCGTCCTCGCTGGCGATCTGAGGCAGGTCCTTGGCCTGCAGCAAACTTCGGTACGCACCGGCAAGGAAGCTGGCCCCGCTAAAGATCGTGCGGGCAAAGCCGGCACCGAGATTGGATGGCGACGAAAGCGTGTTGAACTCACTAACGGTGCTGAGCAACGATGACGACGACGAGGTCGAACTGACTCCCGCGAGGCTCCCCAGCTCGCGAGGAATGACGTTGACGAGCTGCGCAAGGGTCGACTGCGAGTTCGACGCGCTCGTGCTGGCGGCGACTGCGGCCAGGGCGGCACCCTGGTTCGCCTGGGCCGCGGCACTCGTGGTTTGCGGCGGCTCGGTGAACGGTGTCAGTGCCGTCGCCGCCGAGGAGGCCCGCGCGTAGCCGTACATCGCTTGAGCGTCCTGCGCCCACATCTCCGCGTAGTCGGACTCGATTGCCGCCACCGCTGCCGTGTACTGGCCGAACAGATTTGCCCGTACCAGCGCCTGATACTGCGCGCGGTTGGCAGCCACCACGGCCGGCGGCACCGTCGCAGTAAACGCCGCCTCGTAGGCGGCTATCGCCGCGCGCGCTCTTGTGGCGGCTTCGTCGGCTTGCGCCGCTGTCTCGGCGATCCAGTCGAGATACGGTTGCACCGCGCCGGCCATGCTGGCAGATGCATCGCCGGACCAGGCTTGGCCCTCCAGCTCCGAAATCGTCGCGGTATACCCGCGCCGCACCGACTCCAGCTGGCCGGCCAGCGCCTGCCACGCCGATGCCGAAGCCATCAGCGGCAGCGAACCTGGCCCCGCATACATCCTGCTCGAGTTGACCTCCGGCGACAGCGCCCCGAAATCGAGCAAGGTCGGCTCCCCTCCTGCAGTGGACCGCTGCGGTTCGCCGGGCACTGTTGCGGTGTGGCAACAGCACGTCCAACGCCCCCGTGCGGTCGGGCGACAACAATTTCAATCGACCCGAGACCGAGCATCTGGCCGCGAACCCGCCGGAAACGTATGCGACCCAGCTGACAGTCCTTCACAGAAAAGCCACCGAGTCGCGCGCAGCACCACGCTGCCGCGGCAGCAGCAAAACGTAAGCAGTTGGCAAATTGAGGGTTAGGTCGCGGTGAACCACAAATGACCGCGGACATAAGCGATGCCGTGCAAACTCCCGGCACCATTCTGATCTGCGTGAGCGAAACATTGGATCAGGCGACGACTTACCCCCAACCAACATCGCTCCGGACCTCGGCATCAGACCCGTTGAAACGGGGATTAGCGGAGGCGGCAAATGGGCATCAATGGTTCACAATTAAAAGTTGGCGGCGGTCGATGACGCGTGTTTCGGGGTTTCCGTGGTTCGGCGAACTGGGAGGCGATAGCGGTGGTTCTGTCAGTTGTTGCAGAAGACGCGCCGGCTCGAGGCGCAGGTTTGGATCAGGTCATCGGGCTTTCCATTGCCGCGATGGTGATCGCCTTGGCGATGCTGTGGATCGGCTATTGCCACCGCACTCACCGCATAGCCTGGTTCGGCCGTTTCGCAGACTGGCTGGGCGTCAAGTTCAACCGGCCGCCGTGGGTGGCGCTACCGGTGCTGGTCTTCACCACCTTCATCATCTGCGCGCTGTTCGGATTCATCTGGGACGTGAGCTGGCACATCGGCGAAGGCCGTGACCCTGGTCCGCTGGCCAATCCCGCGCACTACTTCATCATCATCGGCCTGTTCGGGATATTCCTGGCGGGAATGATCGCGGTGGTACTGCCGTTCGACAAGCCCGGTCCAGCGGCGGTGCGCATCACCAAGACCTGGCACGCACCCGTGGGTGGGGTGCTGATGGCCGGGTGTGGTCTGTATGCGCTGATCGGATTCCCGCTCGACGACATTTGGCACCGCCTGTTCGGCCAGGACGTGACCCTGTGGGGCCCAACGCACCTGATGATGATCGGCGGCGCGTGCTTCTCCCTGTTCGCGGTGCTGATGCTGGAATACGAGGGCGGACGGGCCCTGCCGGACGCGCCCACCGAACGGCCGTTCGTCCGATTTCTGCGCTACCTGTCCTGCGGTGGCCTGCTGATCGGGCTGTCGGTATATCAGATCGAGTACGACTTCATATCAGATCGAGTACGACTTCGGGGTCGAGCAATTCCGCCTGGTGCTGCAGCCGATGATGATTGCCGGAGTTGCGGCGCTGGGTCTGGTGGTTGCGCGTATGACGCTGGGAAAAGGCGCCGCGATCGTCGCCGCGCTGTTCGCGATCGCTTTACGCGGCGGTGTCGCGCTCCTGGTGGGTCCCGTGTTGGGGGCACCGATCAGCTGGTTCCCGCTCTACCTGGGGCCGGCGCTGGTGGTCGAGGTGGTGGCGTTGACACCCCTATATACGCGTCCAATCGTGTTCGGCGCGACGGCCGGTCTCGGTGTCGGCACTATCGGGCTCTGGCTGGAGTCGCTGTGGATCGGCACCGTCTACCACTACCCGTGGCCGACGGGAATGTGGGGTGAAGCGCTGGCCATGGCGGTGCCGGTGGCGGTGCTGATGGGCATTTGCGGTGCGCTGCTGGGCATGGTGCTCACCGGGCAGCGCCTACCGCGCCGCTCGATCGGAATCTCGGTGGTGGTGCTGGCAGTGCTGGTGATCGGTACAACGGTGGCCAATGGCCTGCACATCGTGGTGCCCAAGCAGGACAGCGCCACCATCGCCTTGACCGACCTGCCGAGCGAACCGGGCAAACGCATGGTGTCGGCCGACGTGCAGCTCAACCCGGCCAACGTGGTCGGCGACAATCCCAACTGGCTGACGATCCTGTCCTGGCAGGGCGGCATGGAGAACAATCGCGGCTTGGTGATCGACCGCCTCGAGAAGGTCGGTCCCGGCCACTACCGCTCCACCCAGCCGATCCCCGTCTGGGGCAAGTGGAAGACGTTGCTTCGGGCGCAGGACGGCTACACGATGACCGCCGTGCCGATCTGGGAGCCGGCCGACGAGGCCATTCCCGCCGCTGAGGTGCCGGCACTGGCCAACAGCACACGACCGTTCGTCCAGGAGATCACCATCCTGCAGCGCGAACGCGATCAGAACGCCCCGGTTTGGCTGTTCAACGCCGGTTCGATCGTGGTGCTGATCCTCACACTGATGGTGATCGCGGGAATCACCTGGGGCGCGGGGCGAATCAACGGCGGGACCAGCGAACCCAGGCTGACCGAAGAAGAGGAAACTCCGCTTCCCCGGGCGGCTTAACTGTGGCTCGCGTCCTTGGTTTAGTCCTCGCCGTAGTCGCACTGACCGCGACGTTGGTGGGCTGCGGCGGTAAGTCGCCGAGCAAGCCGAGGTCGCAAGCCCTGATCGTCGACGTTGTCATCGCCAACGGGCAGGTGACGCCGACCAACGCCACCTTGCATGCCTCGGTCGGCCAACAGATCAACCTGCGTGTCAGCAGCGATGTCACCGACGAACTGCACGTGCATTCGACGCCCGACCACAAGTTTCACGTGGCCGCCACCCCCGACCAGACCTTCCAGTTCACTGTCGACGTACCGGGCAGCGTCGACGTCGAACTGCACCACCTGCACCGGACGATCGCCACCATCCAAGTGCAATCGTGAGCTCGTCGCTGCTGGCCCACGGCCTCGGCGGCTCGGGCGATCTACCGGTCCCCTACGCCTACGCCATGGTGGGTGCGGCCTGGGCGCTGACATTCACATTCGCGCTGGTGGCGTTCGCATGGAAACGGCCCCGGTTCGACCCTGACAAACCCGGTCGCCCGCTGCCCGCGGTATTGACCCAGCTGGTCGACTCCCCTTTTGCTCGCGCGACGGCCGCTGGTCTTGCCTTCGCCTTCGCGGTGTGGGTGATCCTGGTCGGGATGTGGGGGCCGCAGAGCCCGGCCAACGGCCTGCTCGGTGCGTTCTACGTGCTGTTGTGGGTGGGATTGGTGGCACTGTCGCTGATGTTCGGGCCGGTGTGGCGGGTGATCTCACCGGTGCAGACGCTGTACTTGCTGCTGCGGCGCGCTCTGCCTGACCGGCTGGCTGAGCCGCGGCTCGCCTACCCGGAAAGCTGGGGGTACCGGCCGGCGGCGGCCGGGTTATTCGCGTTCGTATGGATGGAACTGGCGAGCCCGAATTCGGCGTCGCTGAGCGGTGTGAAGGCGTGGCTACTGGTCTATACGGTGGCACTGCTGAGCGGCGCGTGGCTGTGCGGTCGGCGCTGTCTGACACGGGCCGACCCATTCGGCGTCTACAGCATGGCGGTGTCGCGGCTCTCGCCGTTTCGCCGACACGACGGTCGCATCGTCATCGGCAATCCCTTCGACCACCTGCCGTCGATGCCGGTGCGCCCGGGCCTGGTGATGGTGTTAGCGGCACTGCTCGGCTCCACGGCATTCGACAGTTTCTCGGCCTCGCCGACCTGGCGCAACTTCTCCGACAGCGTGACCCATGCCGACCCGCTAGCCTCGTCGGCGCTGCGCAGCTTGGGTCTGGTGGTGTTCATTTCGGTCGTCGCGCTGACGTTTTCGTTCGCGGCGCGCGCGACCGGCGGCCTGGACGCCCCACGGCGCCGGGCGTTACCCGGCGAGATGGCGCACTCGCTGATCCCGATAGTGGTGGGCTACGTCTTCGCGCATTACCTGACCTATCTGGTGGAGCGCGGACAGCAGGCCGCGATCGCCGTGGCCGACCCCCTCAGTCGCGGCTGGCAGGTGGCCTACGTGTTGTCGATGCACCCGCCTGTGCTGGCCACCATCAAGGTGGCCTGCGTGGTGACCGGGCATATCGTGGCGGTGATCGCGGCACACGATAAGGCGTTACGGTTGCTGCCGGCCGGCCATCAACTCACCGGTCAGCTAACGATGATGCTCGTGATGGTTGGGTACACCTTCACCGGTCTGTACCTGCTGTTCGGTGGTTAGGTGGAACGCGCGGTCGCGCTTCCCGACCGCGGGCGAAAGGAAGCGAATTGGCAGCACGGCACGCAACCGAGCCGAACTCCGTCGACGTGAACACCGAGCGGCCGCGGCGCCGGCATCGGCTGCGCGCAGTGACTAGAGTCAGCATCCAATCCAAGGTCCTGGCGATGTTGCTGGTAGCCAGCCTGACCTCGCTGGGCGTGATCGGGGTGGTCGGATATGTGACCGCCCGCAACGCCATGTTGCCCACCGCGTCCGAGCGGATGATCCAGCTGCGCGAGTCCCAGCAGCGGGCGGTGGAGACGCTGTTTGCGGATCTGAGCAACTCGCTGGTTATCTACAGCCGCGGCACGACGGCAGCCGAGGCGGTCGAGGCCTTCACCGCCGGCTTCGACCAACTGGCGAATGCGCCCATCGACCCCGCCCAGCAACAGGCGCTGGTGAACTACTACAACGACAAGCTGATTAAACCCGTCGAGCAGTACACCGGCACCAAGCTGGACCTCAATGCCTTGCTGCCGAGCAGCAACCCGCAAAAATACCTGCAGGCGCACTACACGGTCGCCGCGGGCGGGTCCTCCCCCACCCCCGAAGACGCCGGCGACGGCAGCGCTTGGTCGGCCGCCAATGCGCGGTTCAACGATTATTTCCGCGAGATCGCCACTCGATTCGAATACCGCGACGCGATGCTGCTCGACTCCCGCGGCAACGTCGTCTACACCGTGCGGAAGAGTCCGTCGCTGGGCACCAATATCCTCACCGGTCCGTACCGCTCTTCCAACCTGCGCGGCGCCTACGAGAAGGCAATGGCCGCCAACAGCACAAACTTCGTGTGGATTACCGATTTCCAGCCTTACCAGCCGCAACTCGGTGCTCCGATCGCGTGGCTGGTGGCACCCGTCGGCCCACCGGGCAAGCCGGCCGGAGTACTGGCACTGCCGCTACCCATCGCCAAGGTCAACCGCATCATGACCGCCGACAAGCGCTGGGAAGCCGCGGGGATGGGCAGGACGGCCGAGACCTACCTCGCTGGCCCGGACAACCTGATGCGTTCTGACTCACGGTTGTTCGTGGAAGATCCACAGCGATACCAGGCCGAGGCGGTGGCGGCGGGCACTCCACGGACCACCGTCGAACAAGCGCTGCGCTGGAAGGGCACCACACTGGTTCAGCCGGTCGCGACCCCGGCGGTGCGCGCCGCCCAGCGTGGCGAGACCGGAACTATGATCGACACTAGCTATCTGGGCCGCCGGGAACTGGTCGCCTACGCGCCACTGACACTGCCCAATTCCGATCTGCACTGGTCAGTGCTGGCCACCAGAGAGACCGACGAAGCCAACGCGCAGGTCGCATCGATCGCCCACACGTTCCTGTTGACCACGGCGACAATGGTTTTCGTGATCTGTGTGGCGGCGTTGTTGGTCGCGCAGACGTTCGTGCGCCCCTTGCGGCGCCTGCAGGCAGGCACCCAGGAGATCAGTGCCGGCAATTACGAAGTCTCGATCCCAGTGACGTCACGAGACGAAATCGGGGAACTGACAGTCGCTTTCAACGACATGAGCCGTAACCTGCAGATCAAGGAAGAACTGCTCAAAGAGCAGCGCAAGGAGAACGACCGCCTGCTGGGTTCGATGATGCCCGAACCGGTCGCGCAACGGTACCGGGACGGCGAGCAGACCATCGCCCAGGAACACCAGGACGTCACCGTCATCTTCGCCGATTTCATTGGGCTGGATGATATTTCGAATCACCTGACCGGACACGACCTGGTGGCCACAGTCGACGATCTGATCCAGGAACTCGACTCCGCCGCCGAAGCCCTTGGCGTCGAACCGATCCGCACGCTGCACAACGGTTACCTGGCCAGCTGTGGGCTGAACTTCCCCCGTCTGGACAGCGTGCACCGCACGGTCGAGTTCGCCGTCGAGATGCAGCAGATCATCGAACGATTCAACGGCCGCACCGGCTACCACCTGTCGCTGCGGGCCGGGATCAATACCGGCAACGTTGTCAGCGGGCTGGTGGGCAGGTCGAGCATCGTGTACGACATGTGGGGCGCGGCGGTCAATATCGCCCACCAAATACGCAGCAGCGCAAGGCAATCCGGAATCTATGTGACCACCGGCGTGCATGATGCCGTCGGCGACCTTCGAAAGTTCGAGCCGGCTGGCACCATCACCGTCGGCGGCGCCGAACAGCAGATCTGGCGACTGTTGGAGACACCGTGAGCGAGGACTGGTCGTCGTTCGGGTGGGCCGCGGCCGTGGTGCTGGGCCTACCGCTGCTGCTGATCGGCCTGACCGAATGGCACCACATCCTGGGCCGCAAGCACAGCAGCCTGGGCCCGCCCGTGCTGCTGTTGCGCAACTACGTGGTGCCGCTGGGCGCGTTATGGGTGCTACTCGTCCAGGTGGCCGATGTGCCCGCTCAGTTCACCTCGGTGCGGGTGCTCGCGACGGTGTTCGGCTTCGTCATGCTGGTGCTGCTGCTGTCCGGCCTGAGCGCCACCGTGTTCGAGGACGCACCGGATGGTTCCTGGCGCAAGCGAGTGCCGGCAATCTTCCTGGACGTCACCCGGTTCCTGCTGATCGGCGTCGGCCTGGCCGTGATCCTGTCCTATATCTGGGGAGTGCGCGTCGGCGGCATCTTCACCGCGCTGGGTGTCACGTCCGTTGTCATCGGCCTGATGTTGCAGAACTCGGTCGGCCAGATAGTTTCCGGTCTGTTCATGTTGTTCGAGCAGCCGTTCCGCATCGGCGACTGGCTGGACACCCCCGCGGCGCGAGGCCGGATCGTGGAGGCGAACTGGCGCGCGGTCCACATCCAAACCGGACGGGGCCTGCAGATCACCCCGAACTCGGTGCTGGCCACCACGTCGTTCACCAATTTGAGCCGCCCGCCGGGCGGGCACCGGCTGAAGGTCACGACGACGTTCGCGGCCGCCGACCCTCCGGACCGAGTATGCGCGGTATTGTCGCGCATCGGCGACGCGCTGCCGCAGCGCAGGGCGAATGTGCCCACCACGGCGTTGCCAGCGGGCGCCGGCAAATACCACGTCACCATCGCTTTGAATTCGCCTGCCGACGACTCGTCCGCACAGGCCACTTTTCTGCGCTGGCTCTGGTACGCGACTCGGCGCGAGGGTTTGCACCTCGACGAGCAGGACGACGACTTTTCCACGCCGCAGCGCATCGAGGGCGCCTTGCGCACCTTGGTGGCGCCGGCGCTGCGGCTCAACCAGGAGGATCAACGGTCGCTGGCAGCGCACGCCAGGATTGTCCGCTACGGGGCGGGTGAAATCGTCGAACATGCCAATCAGGTTCCGACTGCGATGACGTTCCTGATCGCCGGCAGCGTCCGCTTGACTGCGGTAACGGCGGACGGGTCCGAAGTGGTGATCGGCACCCTGGACGAAAGTTCCTTCCTGGGTGTCACCGCCCTGACTCGGCAGCCCAACCTAACCGACGCGCGGGCCATCGACGAGGTGACTGCGCTGCAGATCGGCCGCGAGCACATCGCCCAGCTGGTGATGGGTAAACCGATGCTGCTGCAGGAGCTAGGTCGAGCCATCGACGAACGACGCGCCCGGGTGCAGCAGGCCTAGCCGCGTTCAGCCGAGCGGGTACTCGACGCGCTGGTCACCGTCCCAACGGCGCAAACCGGCAAAGCTGCCTACCATCGGCGGTCCGGCGATGCGCACTGCACGACCGAGCTGGCTTTCTGGAACCCGTCGGGCCAGCGTGACGTGGGCGGTCCACTGGCCGGGTCGGCTGTTGGGCATGGGCGTGAGGTGCCCGGAGCTGAGCCGGTGCACCTCGGCGTGCAGGTCCAGTAACTCACGGGTGGGGACCACCAGCCGGGCCAACACCAAGGTGCCGCGCCCGAAAATCACCGGAGCGCCGATTGCACAAGGCAGCGGAAGCTGTCCGGTGATCGGGGTCAGCTGCTGGTCAACCGCGGGCTCGATGTGTTCGGCGGCGATCAGTGTCACGTGCGGGCGGCCGGCCGCTGCCCGGCCGGCAAGTTGGGCGGCGGCCAGCTTGTCCCAAATGCCACGGATCGCGGCCTCGGTATCCGGCTCGAAGAGCAGTTCCAACGAGTGGGCCATCAGCCGGCCAGCGTACGTACCCAGTCGGAGTCGAACGCCGCTGCGCTGATGTCGGCGAAATCGGTCGCTGACGCCGCCCCGGCCGGCAGCACCGCGCGCACCGCAGCCAGGCGTTCCAGCGCTGCCCGGTTCGACGTCTCTACCAGCCCTGCGCTGGCCGACCAGCTGCCGATCACCAGACCAGCGCACGAAACACCTTTTACTGCAAGGGCTTCCAGGGTCAGGGCGGAATGATTCAGGGTGCCCAAACCGGCCCTCACCACTACCAGGGCCGCCGCGCCGAGGTCGATGGCGACATCACGCAACGTGACACCGTCGCGGGCGATTTCGACCAGCAATCCCCCAGCACCCTCCACCAGCGTCAGTCTGCCGGGCCGCTCCAGGCCGCGGATCAGCGCCGTCACCTCGTCGCAGGTCGGCAGCGACAACCCGGCCTGCGCGGCGGCGGCCGCCGGCGCCATCGGCAGCGGGTAGCGGGCCAAACCGGCCAGCGCGGTCACCCCGGACAGCCGGCCTACCTCGGCCAGATCGTCGTCGCCTTCCGCGATGCCGGTCTGGGCGGGCTTGCACACCGCGACATCTACGCCGAGTTGGCGAGCGTGGCTGGCCAGAGCGGCAGTCACAACGGTCTTGCCGACGCCGGTGTCGGTACCGGTGACGACGAGGACGGTCAAGTGCCGGAAAGGACGTCGGCGAGTACTCGGCTGGCCAGCTGCAGTTCCTCAGCGCTCAGCGAGGCTCGGGCGGTCAGCCGCAGGCGGGACGTCCCGGCCGGAACCGTCGGCGGTCGGAAGCAGCCGACCTTGACCCCAGCCTCCAGGCACGCCGTCGCTGCGGCCAGCGCCACCTCGGGCTCGCCCAGGATCACCGACACCACCGCAGCGTCCGGGACCTGCGGGACGTCGCAGACACGGGCCAATTCGGCGGCATGGGAGAGCACGGCAGCCGGCCGCCATGGCTCGTCCTGCAGCACGTGGAGCGCAGCGAGCGCGGCGCCGACCGCGGCGGGCGCCAACCCAGTGTCGAAGATGAACGGCCGCGCCGCGTCGATCAGGTGGGCACGCACCTCGGCCGGACCCAGCACCACTCCGCCCTGGCTGCCCAGCGCCTTGGACAGCGTCGTGGTCACCACTACGTCGGGTGCTCCGGCCAGACCGACTTCGTGCAACAGCCCGCGGCCCGCGCCGCGCACACCCAGGCCGTGGGCCTCGTCGACGATCAGCAGTGCGCGGTGTCTGCGGCACACGTCGTGCAGCTCGCGCAGCGGTGCCAGCGACCCGTCGGCGCTGAACACCGAGTCGGTGACCACGACGGCGCGCTCCTCCCGGCGCGATTCCAGCGCTGCGGCTACGGCATCGACGTCGCGGTTGGGCGTCACCACTACGCGCGCCCGGGACAACCGGCAGGCATCGACAAGCGAGGCGTGCGAGTACGCGTCGGAGACGAGCAGCGAACCCGGTCCGGACAGGCTCACCACGGCGCCCAGGTTGGCGGTGTAGCCCGACGAGAACACCAGCCCCGCGGCGGCACCGATGTATTCGGCGAGCTCGGTCTCGAATTGCGCGTGCAGCGCGGTGTCCCCGGTCACCAGCCGCGATCCGGTGGAACCGGCACCCCACACCCGCAATGCCTGCACGCCGCCCTCGATGACGTCGGGGTGCTGGGACAGCCCAAGGTAGTCGTTGGAAGCGAGGTCGAGTTCGGTGCTCACCGGCGGTCGTGGCCGCAGCGCGCGCCGCAGCCCGGCGTCGCGGCGCTGGGCCGCGACGGTATCCAGCCAGGCCAGCGGCGACGCCTCGATCGGTGCTTTCATCGACGATTAGCCTACGAGGCTGGCCACGCGCACCATCGCCGAGGTGATCTGTGCGATGTCGGCCGGCCCGCAGATGTAGGGCGGCATGGCGTAGACCAGGTTGCGAAACGGGCGCAACCACACTCCGCAGTCCAACGCCGCGGGAGTGGCGACGGCCAGGTCGACGGTGCGGTCGCATTCGATGACGCCGATGCCGCCGCACACCCGAACGTCGGTCACCTGCGGTAACGCGCGGGCAGGTTGCAGTCCGGCAGTCAGCTGGGCGCCGATTTCGGCGACGCGGGACTTCCAGTTCTGTGCCAGCAGCAGTTCCACGCTGGCCACCGACACCGCACAGGCCAGCGGGTTGGCCATGAACGTGGGGCCGTGCATCAGGGCGCCGTGCCCGGCGCTGATGGTGTGCGCAATGTCGCGGGTGCACAGGGTGGCGGCCAGGCTGAGGTATCCGCCCGTGAGCGCCTTGCCGACGCACATGATGTCCGGACTCACCCCGGCGTGGTCGGCGGCGAACAGCTCGCCGGTGCGGCCGAAGCCGGTAGCGATCTCGTCGAAGACCAGCAACACCCGGTGGCGGGTGCACATGTCGCGCAGGTCGGCCAGGTAGCGGGGGTCGTGAAAGCGCATCCCGCCAGCGCCCTGCACAACGGGTTCGACTATTACGGTCGCCAGCTCGGCGGCATGGGCGGCGAGCTGCGTTTCGAAGGCCGCGCTGTAGGCCGGGTCGTAGCCGCGCGGTACCTGGGGAGCGAACACCTGAGCGGCCAGGATGTCGGTCCACAGCGAGTGCATGCCGCCGTCGGGGTCGCAGACGCTCATCGGTGTGAAGGTGTCGCCGTGGTAGCCGCCGCGCCAGGTCATCAGGCGGTGTTTGGCCGGTTGGCCCAAGCTGCGCCAGTACTGCAGCGCCATCTTGACCGCGACCTCCACCGACACCGATCCCGAGTCGCTGAAGAAGACCGTCTCGAGGCCCGGCGGGGTGATCTCCACCAGCAGCTGCGCCAGCCGGGTCGCCGGCTCGTGGGTCAGGCCGCCGAACATCACGTGGTTCATGGTGGCCAGCTGGGCGGTCATCGCGGCGTCCAGCGCCGGGTGACCGTGCCCGTGGATCGCGGTCCACCAGGAGCTCATGGCGTCGAGCACCTCAATGGGCCGGCCGTCGCGGATCAGGGTCAGTTTGGCGCCGCGGGCGGCGACCGCGACCACGGGGGGTATGGCCTCGCTGCCGATGCTGCTGTACGGATGCCACAGATGGGCCGCGTCGATTGCGCTGATCTGCTCGGGGGTCAACCCGGGCCGCGGTGCCGCCACGGGGTTCGACAGTAGCCCAGCCGGTGTTCCGGCCCTTCCGTGCGCATGAGGCGCGGGGGGTTTCGAACGAATGCCGTGCGCCGTTCTCCAATGAACGCCGCCCTATCGACGTCCGAGTCGCACAATGGGCGCTCATCGGGAAGCATTGACCGATATGGCCGCACCGCACGAGCCCGACCCATCGCCGGCTAGTGGCGCCGCGGCCTGGACCAACGCCGATGCCGCGGCGGACGTCCCGGCAGCGACCAACGTCCCCGACGCGATCGACTTTCCCACAGAGCCGGGTGAACACTTCGACGCTGCCCCGCAGCCGGTACTGCGGCTGCGGATATCCCCGCTGGACGTAATTTGCACCGTGGTGCTGATCGGCGCGCTGGTCGTGCTCGCGACCGCAACCAGTTGGCCCACAAGGCTTTACGGCTTCACCAGTGACATCTGTCCGCAGGATACGTGCGAGCCGGTTCCGTTCGGCCTGAACTACTACATCTATCCGGTGATGTGGGGTGGAATCGGTGCGGCCCTGGCCGCGTGCGGTATCGGACCGTTCGTGTCGCTGCTGAAGGGCTGGTTCATGTCCTTCTGGCCCGCGATCGCGGTATTGGTTCTGGTGGTCACGTCGTTCGTGGCGCACGCTCTCACCGACTTCAGCGCGCAGTACTGGCATTGAGCCAAGGTCACGCCGCGGCAACGCTCGTGAGACCGAAATCACAACTGTCATCACAAGATTGGCCGCGCTAATCACCCTCCGGTCACGTTACGACAAAAAATGTCGAGGGGATCTGGCGCCCACTCTCTTCTGTTGCCAAAGTGACTGCAGTGACTGGTGTGAATAACTCGGGCTAACCGACTGGTTCACCTACCAAGAGTCATCCAGCGGCGCGAGGCCACGACGATGCGGCCCTTGCCCGCCTGGAACGGCGGCCGACCGCGCGCAGTCACCGCGCTTAGGCACAGAAGGGCCGAACGGCCCCGGAAGGTGAGGAATCACATGAAGCGCGTCTACGCCCTCGCGATCGGTTTGGTCATGATGGTGGCGCCGATCGCCGCCACGGGCATAGCGGCCGCAGACCCGGCCACCAAGCCGATGGACTATCAGCAGGCCACCGATGTGGTCGTCGCTCGTGCGCTGTCGCAGCGCGGGGTGCCGTTCTCCTGGGCGGGCGGCGGCGTCACCGGACCCACCCGCGGCACGGGCAGCGGAATCAACACCGTCGGGTTCGATGCTTCGGGTCTGATGCAGTACGCCTACGCCGGCGCCGGACTCAAGCTGCCCCGCTCCTCCGGCCAGATGTACAAGGTCGGCCAGCGGGTGTCGCCGGCGCAAGCCCGCAAAGGCGACCTGATCTTCTATGGCCCCGAGGGCACTCAGGCGGTGGCGATGTACCTCGGTAACGGGCAGATGGTTGAGGTCGGCGATGTGGTCCAGGTATCGCCGGTGCGCAGCACCAACATGGCGCCGTATCTGGTCCGGATCCTGGGGACCCAGAACGCCCCGGCCGCGCCGGCCCAGCAAGCACCGGCCCAGCAAGCGCCGACTCAGCAGCTGCCGGGCCAGCAGGCCCCGGCACAGCAAGTGCCCGGCCAGCAGGCCCCGGCTCAGCAGGTTCCGGGCCAACAGTCCCCGGTTCAGCAGGTTCCGGGCCAACAGGCGCCGCTGCAGCAAGTTCCGGGCCAACAGTCCCCGGTTCAGCAGGTTCCGGGCCAACAGGCGCCGCTGCAACAAGCCCCGCTGCAGACCCTGCCCACCCAGCAGGCACCGCTGCAAACCATCACCACCCAGCAAGCGCCACTGCAGGCCGTGCCCGCACCTCAGGCGCCGGTACAGGCGGTACCCGCTCCACAGGCGCCCCTGCAGTTGGTTCCAGTTCAGCCGGCTCCCGCGGCCGGCACGGGGAGGTAGTCGCTGCACGGTAATCCCCCGACCGCCACTTGCTCCGGCGCGGACAACGCGGAGCGGGTGGCGGTTTTGGGTAAGTTGGCGGTGACCATGACGACCTCACCACCGCCTTCACCAGCTAGCGAGACCCGGCCCAGCCTGCGGGATCCGGGTGGGATGGGCACGCGCGCGTCGGGCTTCTACCGACACGATCTCGACGGCCTGCGCGGTATCGCGATCCTGCTCGTGGCCGTCTTCCACATCTGGTTCGGTCGGGTGTCCGGTGGCGTGGACGTCTTCCTGGCGTTGTCCGGCTTCTTCTTCGGCGGCAAGATCCTGCGCGCTGGTCTCGGTGGTTCGCTGTCGGTGCCGACCGAGTTCGTCCGGCTGGTCCGCCGGCTGTTGCCCGCCCTCATCGTGGTGCTCGCCGGATGCGCGCTGCTGACTGTGCTGGTACAGCCCGAGACCCGGTGGGAGACGTTCGCCGATCAGAGCCTGGCGAGTCTGGGCTACTACCAGAATTGGGAACTGGCCAACTCGGCAGCGGATTATCTGCGCGCCGGCGAAGCTGTCAGCCCGCTACAGCACATCTGGTCTATGTCGGTACAAGGCCAGTTCTACGTCGCGTTCCTGGTCCTAGTCGGCGGCTGCGCCTACTTGTTCCGGGACGTGCTGGGCAGGCACCTGAGGACACTGTTCGTGGTGCTGCTGAGCGCGCTGACGGTGGCGTCCTTCTGCTACGCGATCGTCGCTCACCAGAACTATCAGCCGACTGCGTACTACAACACCTTCGCCCGCGGCTGGGAGTTGTTGCTGGGCGCGCTGGTGGGCGCCTTGGTGCCCTACATCCGCTGGCCGATGTGGCTTCGGACGATTCTCGCCACGGTGGCGTTGGCGGCGATCCTGTCCTGCGGCGCGTTGATCGACGGCGTCGAAGAGTTCCCGGGCCCGTGGGCGCTGGTGCCGGTGGGCGCCACCATGCTGATGATCCTGGCCGGGGCCAACATGGCGGCCCGGGCCGACACCCGCGACCGCATGCCGCTGCCCAACCGGCTGCTTGCCGTCGGCCCGCTATTCACCCTCGGGGCAATCGCCTACTCGCTGTATTTGTGGCATTGGCCGTTACTCATCTTCTGGCTGTCCTACACCGGCCACAAGCACGTCAATTTCGTCGAGGGCATGGGCGTCCTGCTGGTGTCCGGAGTGCTCGCCTACGTGACCACCCGTCAGGTCGAGGACCCGCTGCGCTATCGCGCCTCCGCACAACCGGCCACACCGATCCCCTGGCGGCAGCGGCTGCGCCGGCCGACGATCGCGCTGGGGTCGGCGGTCGCGTTGCTGGCCGTGACGTTGACCGCGACCTCCTTCACCTGGCGTGAGCACCTCATCGTCGAACGCGCCTCGGGCAAAGAACTCAGCGGCCTCAGCGCCGTCGACTACCCCGGTGCCCGCGCACTCACCCAACACGTACGGGTGCCCAGCCTGCGCATGCGGCCGACCGTGCTCGAAGTCAAAGAGGACCTGCCGGCCTCCACCCGGGACGGCTGCATCAGCGATTTCGTTAACCCGGCGGTGGTGAACTGCACCTACGGAGATACCGACGCGCCGCGCACCATAGCGCTGGCCGGCGGTTCACACGCCGAGCACTGGCTAACCGCCCTCGATCTGCTTGGCCGCCTGCACCACTTCCGGGTGGTGACCTACCTGAAGATGGGCTGCGCGCTATCCACCGAACAGGTGCCGCTGATCATGGGCAACAACGCGCCTTATCCACAATGCCGGCAGTGGGTGGAGACAACGATGGCCAAGCTGGTCGCCGACCGTCCCGACTACGTGTTCACCACCACCACGCGGCCGTGGAACATCAAGCCCGGCGACGTGATGCCGGCGACCTACATCGGGATTTGGAAAACGTTGTCCGACAACAATATTCCAATTCTGGGTGTCCGGGACACGCCGTGGCTGGTCAAGGACGGCCAGCCGTTCAACCCGGCCGACTGCCTGGCCAAGGACGGCACTCCGGCATCCTGCGGGATCAAGCGGTCCGACCTGCTCTCCGATCACAACACCACGTTGGATTTCGTCGGGCAGTTTCCGCTGCTCAAGCCGCTTGACCTGTCCGATGCCATCTGCCGGCCCGACCTCTGCCAGGCGGCCGAGGGGAATGTTTTGATCTACCGTGACCCGCATCACCTGACTCCGACGTACATGCGCACCCTGGCGCCCGAGCTGGGTCGGCAGATCGCGGCAGCCACCGGCTGGTGGTAGGCCGGCCGGGTAAGGGGACTGTGAGATCCGGCTCCAATTCGGCGGCGCCGTCGCTCTCGGCGACGGCACGGCAGGCGCACCGTTAAGGTCGAGTGATGGCTGGGACCGAGCAAGGGACCGACAAAGCATTCGACGGTGCCGAGGACTCGCCCTCGGTGGCTGCGGTGTGGCCCGGCGCGCCGTTTCCGATGGGGGCCACGTATGACGGTGCCGGTACCAACTTTTCGCTGTTCTCCGAGGTTGCCGACAAGGTGGAGTTGTGCCTGATCGCCCGCGACGGCACCGAGACCCGAATCAACCTCGACGAGGTCGACGGCTACCTATGGCATTGCTATCTGCCAGCAGTTACCCCAGGGCAGCGCTACGGGTTTCGGGTGCACGGCCCGTTCGACCCGGCTGCCGGGCACCGTTGTGATCCGAGCAAGCTGCTGCTCGACCCGTACGGCAAGTCCTTCGTCGGCGACTTCCAATTCACTCAGGCGCTGTTCTCCTACGACCTGGAGGTTGCGGCCCAGGACCCTTCGGAGACCGGAATCCCACCGATGGTGGACTCCCTGGGACACACGATGACCAGCGTGGTGATCAACCCGTTCTTCGACTGGGCCTCAGACCGCGCACCCTGCACGCCGTATCACGAGACCATAATCTACGAGGCCCACGTCAAGGGCATGACGCAAACACACCCGGGCGTGCCGCACGAACTGCGCGGCACCTACGCGGGGCTGGCGCATCCGGTCATCGTCGACCACCTCAAGTCGTTGAACGTCACCGCCATCGAACTGATGCCCGTGCATCAGTTCATGCACGATCATCGGCTCGTCGACCTCGGTCTGCGAAACTACTGGGGTTACAACACATTCGGCTTCCTCGCACCGCATTACCAGTACGCCGCCACGCGCAAACCGGGTGGTGCGGTTGCCGAGTTCAAGGCGATGGTGCGCTCCTTCCACGAGGCCGGCATCGAGGTGATCCTGGACGTGGTTTACAACCACACCGCCGAGGGAAACCACCTCGGCCCGACCATCAACTTCCGCGGCATCGACAACGCCGCCTACTACCGGCTTGTCGACGGAGATCTGCGGCACTACAAGGACTTCACCGGCACCGGCAACAGCCTTAACGTCCGGCACCCGCACACCTTGCAGCTAATCATGGACTCGCTGCGCTACTGGGTGCTCGATATGCACGTCGACGGATTCCGTTTCGATCTGGCCGCCACCCTGGCCCGCGAGTTCTACGACGTCGACCGCTTGTCGGCATTTTTCGACCTGGTGCAACAGGACCCGGTGGTCAGCCAGGTCAAGCTGATCGCCGAGCCGTGGGATGTGGGTGAAGGCGGCTACCAGGTCGGCAACTTCCCAGGTTTGTGGACCGAGTGGAATGGGAAATACCGCGACACTGTGCGCGATTACTGGCGGGGTGAGCCCGCGACCCTGGGCGAGTTCGCGTCCCGGTTGACCGGGTCGTCGGACTTGTATGCCGCCACCGGCCGCCGCCCCAGCGCCAGCATCAACTTCGTCACCGCTCACGACGGCTTCACCATGCAGGACCTGGTGTCTTACAACGAGAAACACAATGCCGCCAACGGCGAGGACAACCGCGACGGCGAAAGCCACAACCGATCCTGGAATTGCGGCGTCGAAGGACCCACCGACGACCCGGACATCAAGGAGCTGCGTTGCCGGCAGATGCGCAACTTCTGGACGACACTGATGGTTAGCCAGGGCACCCCGATGATCTCCCACGGCGACGAGATTGGGCGCACCCAGCTGGGCAACAACAATGTGTACTGCCAAGACTCCGAATTATCTTGGATGGATTGGTCTTTGGTCGAGAAGAATTCAGACCAGCTGGCCTTCGCGCGCAAAGTCACCGCGCTGCGTAAGAAGCATCCGGTGTTTCGGCGCCGGCGCTTCCTCAAAGGGCAACCGGTCCCGGGCACCACCGAGGTGCACGACGTCGCCTGGCTGACACCTGCGGGTGCGGAGATGACCGCGCAAGATTGGGACAATTACTTCGGCAAGTCGATCGCGGTGTTCCTGGACGGTCAGGCACTGGCCGAACCCAACCGACGCGGCGAACGCGTGGTCGACGACTCGTTCCTACTATGCTTCAACGCCCACGACGGGGAGGTCGTCTTCGTCATGCCGCGCGAGGACTACGCGACAACGTGGACCGTGGAGCTGGACACCACCCACCCCACCGGCGGCGAGGAGCGGTTCGTCAAGCACGGCGAGAAACTCGCCGTACCGGGCCGCTCTGTATTCTTACTTCGTAAGACTTTGTGACGCATGGTTTTTCCGATAACGTCAACCTACCGGTTGCAGCTTCGTGGCGCATCCAGCGGTTTCGCATTCACTCTCGCTAACGCCGAGAACCTACTGGACTACCTTGACCGCCTCGGGGTGTCGCATTTGTACCTGTCCCCCATCCTGACCGCGGTTGAGGGATCCTCGCACGGTTACGACGTTACCGACCCCACCACAGTGTCAGACGAACTCGGCGGCCCTGACGCGCTGGCGCGGTTGGCGGCCGCGGCGCGAGACCGCGGCATGGGCCTGGTCGTCGACGTGGTGCCCAATCATGTCGGCATCGACAAGCCCGCGCAGAACGCCTGGTGGTGGGATGTACTGCGGCACGGGCGGGAGTCATCGTACGCGGAGTTCTTCGACATCGACTGGTCACTGGACGATGCGGGGCGAATCGTGCTGCCGCTGTTGGGTTCCGACGACGACGTCGCCGATCTGGACGCGGACGGTGACCTGCTGCGGCTGGGTGACCTGGCGCTGCCGATCGCGCCCGGCACCGGGGGCGGCAGCGGACCGCAAGTGCATGACCGCCAGCATTACCGGCTGGTGGGCTGGCGCAACGGTGTATGCGGTTATCGTCGATTCTTCTCCATCACCTCGCTGGCGGGGTTGCGTCAGGAAGACCGCGCGGTCTTCGACGCCAGCCACGCCGAGGTAGCCCGCTGGGTACGCGAGGAGCTGGTCGACGGTGTCCGGATCGATCATCCGGACGGATTATCCGATCCGGCAGGATATTTGGCGTGGCTACGCGAACTTGTGGGACCACAGGCCTGGATCGTGATCGAAAAGATCCTGGCCGTCGACGAGGCCCTGGAACCCACCCTGCTGGTCGCCGGGACCACCGGCTACGACGTGCTGCGGGAGGTGGGCGGGCTGTTCGTCGACCCCGCTGGCGCACCAACACTCACAGCGCTGGTGGAATCCACCGGCCTGGACTATGCGGCGATGCCGAATATGTTGTCCGAGCTCAAGATCCGTGCCGCGACCGACACGCTCGCCAGCGAGCTGGCCCGGCTGCGCCGCAGCATCGTGGCCACCGCCGGCACCGACGACCCGTTGCTGCCGGAGGCGATCGCGGCCTTGTTGACACACATCGACGTCTACCGCTGCGACTACCGCGGTCTGGCCGCGATCCTACCCACTGCCTTGGCGAAAACTGAGGCGGCGCAACCAGAATACGGGCCCGCCCTCGAGGTGTTGACCACCGCGCTGGCCCGTGGCGGCGAGCCCGCTACCCGGCTGCAGCAACTCTGCGGGGCGGTGACCGCCAAGGCGGTAGAGGACTGCCTGTTCTACCGCGACGCGCGACTGGTGTCGCTCAACGAGGTCGGTGGCGAACCGCACCGGTTCGGCGTCGGGGCCGCGGAGTTCCATCAGAGGGCAGCCACCCGCGCCCGACTGTGGCCCGCGGCCATGACGACATTGACCACTCACGACACCAAGCGCGCCGAGGACGTGCGCGCCCGCATCGGGGTGCTCTCGCAGGTGCCGTCGTTGTGGACGGAGTTCGTCTCCCGTTGGGAGAATCACGCACCCTCGCCCGACCCCGCCACCGGACAGTTCCTGTGGCAGAACATCTTCGGTGTCTGGCCGGTCAGCGGTGAAGTCAGCGGTGAGCTGCGGCAACGGCTACATGGCTACGCCGAGAAGGCCATCCGGGAAGCCGCGTGGCACACCACGTGGAACGACCCGGACACCGAGTTCGAGGACGCAGTGCACCGCTGGATCGACGCCGTGCTGGACGGTCCGGTTGCCGGCGAGCTGACCAAGCTTGTGGGCCAGCTCAACCCGCACGCCGCCAGTGACGCGCTGGGTCAGAAACTACTTGCGCTGACGGTGCCCGGTATCCCTGATGTCTATCAGGGCACCGAGTTGTGGGATGACAGCTTGGTGGACCCGGACAACCGCCGCAACGTCGACTACTCGGCCCGGAGGAAGGCGCTAGAAGAACTGCGGCATCCCAAGATTCGGGTTGTCACCACTGCGTTGCGGCTGCGGCGCACCCGTCCGAACGACTTCCTACACGGCGATTACGTGCCAGTGCCAGCCGCTGGGCGGTCCGCCGATCATGTCGTGGCGTTCCGGCGCGGCCCCGACATCCTGGTTGCGGTCACCCGGTGGACGGTGCGCCTGGCCGACGCGGGTTGGGGCGACACGGTGTTGCCACTGCCCGAGGGTTCCTGGACCGACCGGTTGACCGGTGCCATGGCAAGCGGACCCACCTCGGCCGCGCAGTTGTTCTCCGACCTGCCGGTAGTGCTGATGGAGCGCGATCGTGGCTGAGTTCCGGGTGTGGGCGCCCAGACCCGAGGTGGTTCGCCTCGACGTCGAGGGCAACGTGCACGCCATGACCCGCGCCGACGACGGCTGGTGGCACGCGACCATCGACGCGCCGACCGCTGCGCGCTACGGATTCCTGCTCGACGACGACCCCACCGTGTTGCCCGACCCGCGCTCGGCACGGCAGCCCGACGGCGTCCACGAGCGCTCACAGTTGTGGGATCCAGGCGCTGCCACCTGGACCGACGCCGACTGGGTGGGCAGATCCGTCGAGGGCGCGGTGATCTATGAATTGCATGTCGGCACCTTTACGCCGGCCGGTACCTTCGCTGCCGCCATCGAAAAGCTGGATTACTTGGTCGATCTCGGCGTCGACGTCATCGAGCTGATGCCCGTCAACTCCTTCGCCGGCAGCCACGGCTGGGGGTACGACGGGGTGCTGTGGTACAGCGTGCACGAACCCTACGGCGGTCCCGACGGCCTCGTGGAATTCGTCGACGCTTGCCACGCAAAGGGTTTGGCCGTGTTGATCGACGCGGTCTTCAACCACCTTGGCCCCTCGGGCAGCTACCTGCCCCGGTTCGGCCCGTACCTGTCCTCGGCCAGCAACCCCTGGGGTGAAGGCATCAACATCGCCGACGCCGACTCCGACGAGGTGCGCCGCTACATCATCGGCTGCGCGTTGCGCTGGATGCGCGACTTCCACGCCGACGGCCTGCGACTGGATGCGGTGCACGCACTGGTGGACACCACCGCCGTACACATTCTCGAAGAGCTGGCCACCGAGACCGAGTGGCTAGCACAGCAATTGGACCGTCCACTGGCGCTGATTGCCGAGAGCGACCTCAACGACCAGCGCCTGATCCTGCCGCGTGATGCGGGCGGCTTCGGTCTCACCGCGCAATGGGACGATGACATCCACCACGCCGTCCATACCGCCGTATCCGGCGAGCGGCAAGGCTACTACCGCGATTTCGGGTCGCTCGCCGTACTCGCGGAGACGCTGCGCCACGGCTTCTTCCACGCCGGAACCTATTCGTCGTTCCGGCGCCGCCGCCACGGCCGCCCCCTCAACACCAGGCTGGTGCCAGCGACCAGGCTACTGGCTTATACCTGCACCCACGACCAAGTCGGCAATCGCGCGCTAGGAGATCGTCCGTCGCAAAACCTAGCGGCCGGGCAACTCGCCATCAAAGCTGCTCTGGTGCTCGGATCACCCTACACTACAATGCTTTTCATGGGTGAGGAGTGGGGGGCCTCGAGCCCGTTCCAATTCTTCAGTTCCCATCCAGAGCCCGAGCTGGCCCAGGCCACCCGGGACGGACGCCGAGCGGAGTTCGCCGAACACGGCTGGAACGCCGACGACATCCCCGACCCACAGGACCCGCAGACCTTCCAGCGTTCCAAATTGGACTGGTCTGAACTCGGTACCGGCGAGCACGCGAGGCTCTTGCAGTTCTACCGGGAACTTATTGCATTGCGGCACAACGAGCCTGACCTTTGCGATCCTTGGCTTGACCATCTGCTCGTCGACTATGACGAAGAGCAGCGCTGGATTGTGCTGCGGCGCAACACCCTGGCGATCGCCTGCAATCTCGGGACCGCGCCGGCGCAGGTGCCGGTGAACGGCGAATCGGTGCTGGCATGGGACGCGCCCGAAGTCGGAATTCAAGCGATCCGGCTACCCGGACATTCGGTGGCGATCCTGCGCTGCGGATAACGGGACGGCGCCCCGGGCGGGAAACCGGCGAGTTGGATTGATTCAGCCGGACTGCCGGACATGATCGTGGCGCCCCCTTGAACCAAATATATGTTCCGCATAATGTCGCTACGGGGTGGAGAAAGCATCAAAGCGAAAGGAGCCGTCATGACACAACGGCGTCTCAAAGCCCGCCCAGTTGCGCTCACCAACGCCGCGCTGCGCCTGAGCGTCCGGATCGTGCCGCGGATCCCGGATCGGCTGAAGATTCTGCTGTCCGGCGGCAAACGGATCACTCTCGACGGGAACACCCTCGACCCCACCGTCCAATTGGTATTGGCCGCACAACGACGTACCGGTACCGGCGGCCTCGGGGCATCTGGGGATCCGGAAGCCGCCCGCGCGCTAATGCGGGACTCGCACATCGCGATGGCCCCCGAGATCGACGTTGCGACAACGGACGCGGAGATACCCGGCCCCGCGGGCCCGCTGCGCATCCGGCACTACCGGCCGGCAAGCGCGCAAACCTCAGCACTGCTGGTGTTTTTCCACGGCGGCGGTTTCGTCGTGGGCGACATCGAATCTCACGACGGCCTGTGCCGAATAATATGCCGGGACGCCGCAATTCAGGTGCTGTCAGTGGACTACCGGCTCGCACCCGAACATAAAGCACCGGCCGCCGTCGACGACTGCGTCGCCGCCTACCGGTGGGCATGTGAACATGCGGCCGAGTTGGGCGCGGACCCGGCCCGGATCGGCGTCGGAGGCGACAGCGCAGGCGGCAATCTCGCGGCACTCGTCGCTCAGCGATGCCGCGACGAAGGCCTACCGCAACCGGCGCTGCAGGTGCTGCTCTATCCGGCACTCGACCTGTCCACGCAGACCCGATCGCGTTCGTTGTTCGCCGACGGGTACTTCATCTCAAAGGCCGAAGTGGACTGGTTCACCGAGTTGTATGTGGGCGGCGCCGACCTCAGCGCCGACGATGCCCGGGTGTCACCGCTGCAGGCTGCGGACCTCTCCGGACTGGCACCCGCTCTAGTATTCACCGCCGGCTTCGATCCGCTGCGCGACGAGGGCAATGCATACGCAGAAGCCCTGCGTGGCGCCGGCGTCGACGTGCATCACCGGCAGTTCGATGCGTTGCCCCATGGTTTCGCCAGCCTGGCCCCGCTGGGCGGCGGCAGCGCCGCGGCCATCAGCACCGTGGTCGGCGAGCTCAAAACCCGGCTAGCCGCCGCGCAACCCTGGCCCGACCCCTGAGTAGCGCCATGCCATCCCACAGTAACGACGATCGTCAGTTCACTTCGCCTGGGCTCCAAGCGTATAGCTAAATTCCTGCCATGATCCACAATGCTGCTACCAAGACGGCTGGAGGACTTCCCGCAAAGCCTCTCTTCCCAGCTCGGCAGTCAACGCGGCCATAACTTGAGCTGCGCGCGAAATCGCGGGATGCCTTGAGCTCGCGCCGATGGCCGCGTGCATAGGTTTGGCAGCCGCTGATGCTGGCTAGAGCTTCATTCCGCCGGAGGCTTCGATCCGCTCACCGTTGACCCACCCCATGTCGTCGGAAAGCAGCGACACAATCACGCGCCCGATGTCGTCGGGGTCAGCCGGTCGACCCAAGGCGGTGACGTCGGCAACCCGGTCACGGTAATCGGGATCGTCACGAATGACGCCGCCGCTGAAGTCGGTGGCCGTCGCTCCCGGCGCGAGGGTATTGACGGTGATGCCCCGCGGCGCGAACTCGGCGGCGAGATAGCGCGTCAGCGGTTCGATCGCGCCCTTGATCGCGCCGTACGCGATCTTCTGAGGAAACACAAAGCGGGTCAGACCCGACGACAGATTCAGAATTCGTCCGCCGTCGACGATCAGCGGAGCCAGCTTCTGCGTAACGAAGAAGACGCCGCGCACATTGACCGCGTAGAGTCGATCGAGATCGGCGACCGTGGTCTCGGCAAATGAAGCGGTGTGCCAGATCCCGGCGTTATTCACCAAATAATCGAACCGCGCCAAACCCCGGGTGGCCAATTCTGACCGAACACGGTCGACGAAACCGTCGAGCGAGTCGGTCTTCGCCACATCGAGTTTTACCGCCGTGACCCGCGCGTCGTACGCACTGGCCTCTTGTACAACTGCTTCAGCGGCACTCGCATCCACGCGATAGGTGAAGATGACGTCCACACCACGGGCAGCCAGCCTGAGCACGGCCGAACGACCGATCCCCCGGCTACCGCCGGTCAACACCGCGACACGCACGGCAGATCGGCCTTCTCCCGAGCCTGCCCCAACACGATTCATGCCCGCGACTGCCGTCCTTTCCGACTCGATCCCAAGACACCCGCACCAAGACACCACAAGCATTGTCTACGTTCTATTAGAATGAATATATCATCATTCTATTCGATATAGTACTTAGTATGAAAGCGCAGCTAGGCGACCGCAGCGCGGGTGCGGTCCGCGTCTCGGTTAACCTTTTCTACAGCGCGCGTAGCATTTTGAGACCTGCGGATTCGGCCAGCGTCGCCGCTGGCACCACACCGCGTGTGCACCGGCCGCGCGGCACCGTAAGACTGGGTGCATTGCACCTCAACCTTCGACAGTGTTGCCGGACAATGAGTGTCGCCGTCGGCCGGAAGACTTGCGATCGGCCCGAACCGCGGCGGGATCGAACCACCCGCGTGCGCATCAGGGATTGGAACTCGTCCATCCGTCGGCGCGTGGGTCGAGGAGGTCGTGAACCATCGGGGCCTCCTCGACGCTGGGGGCTGCAATGCAAAATCTGTGGAGTCGTTAAGGCAAAGTCGAGTAGGCAAGTACTCCACGCAGCGACCGCGGAAAAGCGGACATTCGTGATGCCAGTGCTTGTACTAATCGCGTACGGATGCGATGCCGTATCCGGTGCCGCGGTGGTCGGTTCTGGGAACTATGTATTCCCATCTCGGAAGGGGCACGCGATGCCGATGCAAGACGGGTGGCGCTACTGCGGGAAATGCCACGCAATGTTCTACGACGGCTACCCGGATAAAGGCCACTGCGCGAGTGGCGTCGGTCATGCGGTGGTCGGTTACAGCTACAACTTTAGTCTGCCTTGGGGGGACGATCCCGAGGATGCGAACCATCAGCGGGGGTGGCGCTACTGCGGGAAATGCCACGCAATGTTCTTCGACGGGTACCCGTACAAGGGTCATTGCCCGGCCGGCGGCGGCCACGGGGCCAGCGGCTGGGAATTTCGCCTGCCCCACGACGTTCCCGATTCGCCACTCGACCAGGGTGGGTGGCGCTATTGCGGGAAATGCCACGCAATGTTTTTCGACGGATATCCCGACAAGGGGGTCTGCCCGGGCGGCGGTGGCCATGCGGCCGAAGGCTTCGTCTTCGTCCTCAAGCACGATAGCGTCAAGACATTCGACGCGGGCCCGCTCACCTGTGGGCTGCCGCTGGGCGGATCGGCGCACCTGGCGTGTCAGAGCAACGGTGCCTACACGCTGACCGGACACGCGCACGACAGCGGGTTCGACACCATCCAATACGCTTGGGCCGCAGCACTTGTCACCCCGGCCGGGATTGCGTTCACCTTCGCTCACCAGGGACGAGTGGAAGGCACGTCGGCGGGCCTGCCTTTCGGCACGCCACGACGAGATGACCACTTCACCCTGGCGAGCACAAATTCGTGACGTTTCACATGCAGAGCCCAGCCAACGCGGCACGAGCCAGCATCGAGGCAGTGGTTTCCGACCTACCCGCGGGAACCTATCTGGCACCTCGGTTTAGCCAGTGGGGCAAGCCCAAGGCAACCAATCTGCGTCAGAAGGCGCGCAACCCGGTGGTGGCCCGCCAGCTGTGGGAACTATCCGCCGAACTGACCGGGTGCGACTGGCCCACACCGCGCCCACGCGCCGAAAGGCTTGCTGTCCCATGAAGTTTTCACTCGCCTTGCCCAACTCGGTGCGCGTCAAGGCGCTCGCACAACCTTGGGAACTCACGGTGACCGGGGTCGATCAAACGGTCATGGCCAAACGCGTCGACGAACTCGGCTACGACATGATCGTCGTGCCTGAACACTTCATCGTCCCCAAGTCCCATGTCGAGCTATCTGGCCCGCATTATTTTCACTCCACGGTGGCGCAGGCCTTCATCGCCGGTGCTACCCAACGCATTCGGGTGAATTCGTTCGTCACCGTGCTCCCCCTGCAGCACCCGGTCGTTATGGCCAAGGCGCTCTCGACCGCGGACTGGATGAGCGACGGCCGGATCACGGTGACATTCGGAGTTGGTTGGGACGCCGAAGAATTCAACATCCTCGGGGTGCCCTTCGGCGAACGTGGCCGCATGGCCGATGAATACCTCGCCGCCATCCTGGAGCTGTGGACGAGCGATTCGCCAAGCTTCGACGGCCGCTACGTCTCGTTCCACGACGTGGCGTTCGAACCAAAGCCGGTGCAAAAGCCGCATCTGCCCATCTGGATCGGCGGGGATGCAAGACCGGTGCTCGAGCGCGCCGCCCGCTTCGCGTCGGGCTGGTCCCCGTTCCTCACCAAGCCAGTGGACATTCCAGCCAAACTCGACTTCATCAAATCCCAGCCCACCTACGACGGTCGCGACTTCGAGGTGGTCTACGGTCTTGGCACCTCACGCGTCGGCGAAGGGCACGTCGTCATCGACGACCCCACGCAGCGGCCCGGGATGAGCGCGCAGGAAATCATCGACCAGATCGGTTGGCTCGCACAGCTGGGCGTGACTATGAGCGGACTGCCTGTCCCACCCGTAGCCGACGTCAATGCCTATCTGGACTACGCACAGTGGGTCATCAAAGACATCAAACCGAAACTGCAATAGCCACCGGAGCTTGACCCGGGTGGGTTTGGCGACAGTGGATTTTGGCTCGTCACCAAGCACAGAGACGTCAGAGAAGTGTCGCTGCGCAGCGACGTGTCCTCTGCCGCAGAAAATTCCGGCTGCCTCGGTCGCAAACGGTCGCCCCCGCGCCGCTTGGCTTCCCACGGCGGCCTACGTATGCAGGCGCTAGCCCGTTCGAACCGAGAGGTTTCACCAAGGATCTACCAAGCGGGGTACGCGACGCTACCGGCATGACGACGATCGCCCCGCAACGGACAGCACCCGCCTACTCGTTCGGGCGCCCCAAGCCCGCCAAGATCAACGGCCTTGCCGTCGTCAGCCTAATCTGCGGTATCCTGCAGTACTTCGTCCTGTTCCTGCCCTGCTGGCTGGTCACGATTCCGGTCGGAATCAATGCCCTGCAGCAGACGCGGGACGACACCGGTCGCCGGATCGCGATCGCCGGCCTGACGCTGTCGCTGACCCACTTCGCCATCTACGCCTTCGTGTTCGTCTGGCTGCTCACCACGCGGTGAGTCACACGCTGGGACGTCCGGTGCCGTGCACGGCCTCGGCGATGGCGTCGGCCAGGGGTTCGATCTCCTCGACGGTCAGATCTGCGATCGTGACCCGCACTCCCGGCGGTGCGTCGATACGGAACCGGGTGCCCGCCGCGGCGGCCCATCCCGCCTGCAGCAACCGGGTGATGGTGGCGGTTTCGTCGGGCACCGGGATCCACAGGTTGAGTCCAGAACGGCCGTGTGCGGCCACGTCGCGATCGGCCAAGGCATCGCGCAAGGCGTGGCGACGATTCGCATACCGATCCCCCGCCGCGCGCACCAGCTGGGTCACCTCGGGATCCAACCACAGGCGCACCGAGAGATCTTGCAGCAGATGACTCACCCACCCGGGCCCCAGTCGCAGCCTCCCGTGCACCCGGTCGATCGTGCGACGGTCCCCGGCTACCACGGCCAGCCGCAGATCGGGTCCGTACGCCTTCGACGACGAGCGCACGAACGCCCAGCGTCGGGTCGCGCCGGCCAGCGAATGCAACGCAACGCCGGCGATACCGGCGCAATGGTCGTCCTCGACCACCAGCACGTCGTCGGCCTTGCCGGCCAACAGGCTGCGCAGCGCCCGGGCGCGGTCCTTGGACAGCGCGGCTCCGGTCGGGTTCTGGGCGCGACTGGTGACGATGACCGCGCGCACCCCGCGGCGCAATGCGCGCGCCATGCTCAGGACCACCGGCCCGTCATCGTCGACCTGCACCGGCTCGGCCGAAAGACCCAGGGCCGCAATGAGATCGAGCAAGTTCGCCCAACCGGGGTCCTCGACAGCGACGCGGTCCCCCGGCCGCAGATGTGCGGTGAGCACACGTTCGATGCCGTCCAGGGCACCGCTGGTCACCGCCAGATGATCAGCAGGAACGCCGTCGGCGGTCAACATCGCGCGGGCGTGGTCGACCAGCTCGGTTGACATCGCCGGTTTCCCGTACAACACCGCATCAGTGGGCGGCGGCGCTACGTGTGTGGCGGCAATCGGCAGCAACTTGGGGTCGGGGTTGCCACTGGACAGGTCGCGCGCGCCATCGGGCACGTCGATGCCCAGCAGCGACCGGGACGTCGTTGCCGGCCGATGGCGCACCCGGGTGCCGCGACGTCCCGCGGTCTCGATCGCCCCGCGATCGCGCAGCAGTCGGTAGGCGGCGGCCACGGTGTTGGCGTTCACCCCGAGGTCGCTGGCGGCTTCGCGGATCGACGGCAGGGCGTCACCGGGAGCCAGGGCGCCTTGCGAGATGCCATCTTCGACGCTGGCGGCTATCGACTCCGCCCCCGTCCCGGATATGCTGTATTGTACTGGCACACTGGTTATTATGTACTAGTACAAATTAAAGGGCAAGGCATGGCCGCTTATCCACCCACCCCCCAAACAACGCCCACCCGGTACCGGGAGCGCGCACGCTACGACCGCCAGACCGTCCATCGCATCCTCGATGAGTCCCTGGTCTGCCACCTCGGCTACGTCCACGACGGTCGACCGGTGGTGCTGCCGACCACCCATGCCCGCGTCGACGACACCCTCTACATCCATGGCTCGACAGGCAGCGGCCCAATGCTGGCCGCACGCCTATCCGGGCTGCCTGTCTGCGTCACCGTCACGCTGGTCGACGCGTTGGTGCTGGCCCGCTCGGCGATGCACCACTCGCTGAACTACCGCTCGGTCGTTGCGCTCGGGACCGCCCGCGTCGTCGACGACCCGGCCGAGAAGGCGCGAGCGTTCAACGCGCTGCTCGACCACATCTGGCTTGGCCGCGCCGCGGATTGCCGGCCACCGAACGCACGTGAGTTGGCGGCTACCGCGGTGCTCGCGCTCAACCTGGTCGAGGTGTCGGCCAAGGTGCGAGACGGGGGCGTCGCCGACGACACCGAGGACCTGGACCTTCCGCACTGGGCCGGCGTGGTGCCGCTGACGCTGACGCCCGGGACGCCAATCCCCGACCGCAACGTCGAGGTCCCGCTGCCCGCGTACCTGCGCTGACCGGCTAGAGCAGCAGATACCGGTAGGCGGGCGAGCCCGGTAGCAGCGCTTCCACGTGCATTTCGGTGGTCCGCATGCGGTCCAGCAGCCCATCGAGATCGGCGGCCGACCCCAGCTGGATACCGACCAGCGCCTCCCCGGTCTCGCGGTTATTGCGCTTGACGTACTCGAACAGGGTGATGTCGTCGTTGGGCCCCAGCACCTCGCCGAGGAAACGCCGCAGCGCGCCGGGTTCCTGCGGGAAGTCAACCAGGAAGTAGTGCTTGAGACCCAGGTGAACCAGCGAACGCTCCTGCACCTCCCCGTACCGGGATACGTCGTTGTTGCCGCCCGAGATCAGGCACACCACCGTGGAGCCGGGCTCGACCTCCGCTTCCAGCAGGCCCGCCACCGCCAGCGCGCCGGCCGGCTCGGCGATGATGCCCTCGTTCTGATAGAGGTCGAGCATCGCGGTGCACACCGCGCCCTCGTCGACCGTCGTGATCGACACCATGTCCCCGGCGGCCGCCAGCGCTGCATAGGGCAACGCGCCAGCGCGGGCCACCGCCGCGCCGTCGACGAACTGGTCGACGTGATCCAGCGTCACCGTCTCACCGGCGGCCAGCGCGGCCATCATCGCGGCAGCTCCGGCCGGCTCGATGCCCAAAACCGAAGTGCCAGTGGTCCGTTCAGCTAGGTAGGTAGTGATACCGGAGATGCAGCCACCTCCGCCGACCGGCACCACCACCAAATCGGGCTCGACGTCGAGTGCATCGAGGATCTCGACGGCGATGGTGCCCTGGCCGGCCATGGTGCGCAGATCGTCGTAGGGCGGCACCAGCGTAGCGCCGGTGCGCGCCACGTCGTCGCGCGCGGCTTCGGCGGCCAGGTCGTAGGTGGACCCACCAACGATCAACTCGATGAAGTCCCCGCCGTGGTAGCGGATCCGGTCCCGCTTCTGCTTCGGCGTCTTGGCCGGCACATAGACGCGGCCGTGCACCTGCAGTGCCCGACACGCGTAGGCGAAACCCTGCGCGTGGTTACCGGCCGAAGAGCACACCACACCGGCGGCCAGCTCAGCGTCGGACAGCTGAACCAGCAGGTTGTAAGCCCCGCGCAGCTTGTAGGAACGCACGACCTGCAGGTCTTCGCGCTTGAGGAAGACCTCGGCGCCGGTGATCTCCGAGAGCCGGTCGCTGAGCTGCAGCGGGGTGGGCGTCACCACCGGCGCGATGCGCTTCGCCGCCGCCTCGATGTCGGCCGCAGCAAGCGGCGGCAACGACGGGCTGGTGCTCAGTTCGGCGGACACCGGTCAATGGTGCCACGCCAGGTCGAGTCAGTCGCTCACCAGGGATCACGATGTGAAGTCCCCGGCTACGGTCGCCAATTCTTGTCCGAAGGGTCAGCTGGCGGGTGTCAACACGAACACCGGTATCTGGCGGTCCGTCTTGGTCTGGTAATCGGCGTACTCGGGATAGGCCTGCACCGCGCGCTCCCACCAGACGGCCTTCTCATCGCCAAACACCTCGCGAGCGTCGTAGTCGCGGGTGACAGAACCGTCCTGCAACTCGACCTTGGGATTCTTCTTGACGTTGTAGTACCAGACCGGGTTCTTCGGGGCGCCGCCAAGCGAGGCGACGACCGCGTACTCGCCGTCGTGTTCGACGCGCATCAGCGGCGTCTTGCGCAGCTTGCCGGATTTGGCCCCGACGCTGGTCAACACGATGATCGGCATGCCCTTCATGTCCCCGGCTTCGGATCCGCCGGATTCCATGTATTTCTCGGCCTGTTCCCTGGACCAATCCCATGGGCTGGGCGCGTACTCACCTTCTAATGGCATGCCAACCACTGTAGGGCGTGCACCGCGCTACGCCCCGAGGGTGCGGCGGCGGTCGATTTCGGCGATCACGTTGACCCGTCGGGTCGCGGTGGCGATCTCGTCGGCGAACTCCTGCCGCCGCTTGGCCAGGTCGGCTTGATCGGGACCGTCGACCAGGTCGCGGTGCCGCGCCAGCCGCAACGCGGTCTTGAACAACTCCATCGACCGGGATTCGGCGTTGGCAATGCGGCGCTGCAGCTCCCACTGCTTGCCCACCTCGAGGCATTCGGCCAGGAACCTGTCCTCCTCCAGCGGCTCGTCCTCGAGGGCGGCCAGCCGGTCGGCGACGATGTGGTACGCGTCCAGGAACGGCCGCAACACGAGATGCGCCAGCAGCAGATCGGCCGACTCGAGGAGGCGACCCACTTCGGCCGCGCTCACCTCCTTGGTGGTGTCTTCCACCGGCCCGATCAAACGCACCTCGTCGGCGAGTTCGCGCTCGAACTGCGCACGCCCGGAAAACAGGAATTCGAACTTCAGCAACTCCCGCAGCCGCAGCGCCTCGTCACGCACCGCGGAGGGGGCCACCACGCCATCGGCTGAATCTTCCGAGGCCGCCAACAGCGCCAGCTCGGCAATGGCGCGATCGACCAAGATGTGGATCGCGGTGTTGCGGTAGAACGCCGCGACCAGATGCTGGTCGGCGCCGATTCCCCACACCGCCTCGGTGCCGGCGTCGTACACGCTGACCACACCGGAAGCCACCATCTGGTGCAGCGTCCACCGGATCAGCGACTTGTTCGTCAGGTCCGCCGCCCCCGCCACCGCCCAGTCGCGGGCGGCGATATAGCTGGCCAGCGGCCGTACCGTGGCCAGCACCTCGCTGATGGACAGCGAACGGTCGGCACCCAGCAGCGCCAGGCTCACCACCGCGGTGGGCGTCACCGGGGTGGCGCGGTTGATCCGGTGTTCGACATCGAGCGCGATGCGTTCCACGACGGTCTCGGTCCCCGAGGGATCTGCCCGCAGTTCCTCGAGGCGCTTGCGCAGCGGCAGCGGCTCGCCGAAGTCGAGATACGCGCGGCCCAGCCGCTCGCCCTGTTGGCGGGACAGCCGGACCAGGAACCGAAGGTCTTCCGGCCGCTTCGTTGCTCCGTACGCTTCGGTGGTCATCGCCTCCACCTCGTGCAGTTGGTCGTACACGATGGAGGTTGGCACCAAATAGACTTCAGGACCGTCGATTTCGTCGACGGCATCGGTGAGGTAACGCAGGATGCCGAACACCGGGGGACGCAGTTTGCCGGTGCGGGTTCGGCCACCCTCGATCGACCAGGTGAGGTTGGTGTGGTCCTGCACCAGTTGCGCGGTGTACGCGCGCAACACGAACCGGTAGATCGGGATGTCTTTGGTTTGGCGGCGAATGAAGATCGTTCCGGTGCGCTTGGCGAAGCCGCCCATTGGGAAGAAGTTCAGATTGGCACCGCCGAAGGTGAACGCCGCCGACAGCCGATTGGCCGAGATCTCTTCGGGCAGCAGCATGCCGTCCAGATACGAGCGGTGCGAGAACGCGAACGCCAGCGTGGCCTTGCGGTCCAGTTTGCGCAGGCCGGCGATCTGGTCTTCGTCGACCAGCACGTCGTAGGCCCGCATCAGCCACCGGCTGAACCGGCGCCAGGCGTGCACCGCGCGATCGTCCAGCGAGGCCGCCACTTCGCGCAGGTAGCCGGCCGCCTCCACCCGCACACTTTCGGGATCGCGGCCCAGTTCGTCGGCGAGGGCATCGAGGCGCTGCTCGAACCACTGCGCCGTCAGTAGGCGGGTGACCGCGTCCGGGTCGGTAGCCAGCGGTGCTGTCGACTCATCGACGATCCCGGTGCGCTGCAACAACTTTCGCACCCCGGCTCGACTGGCTTCGCCTGGATTCACCGGCTGTTCCCCCTTAGGCTGATTGCGCCGCCGGCGTAATCGCGGCAGCGGGCTCGTGGATGTGCGGACCCGGTTCAGTCTCGTAGAGTTCGTCGATCTCGGCGGCATATTTGGCGTGGATCGGTTTGCGCTTGAGCTTCATCGTCAGCGTGATCTCGTCGCCGCCGGGCTCCCACATCGTGGGCAGGATTCGGAACCGCTTGATCTGCTCCACTCGCGCCAGTCGCGCGTTGCCCTCTGCCACTCCAGCGGCAATGGTCGCAATCACCTCGGGGTGCGCGGCCAGGGCCTGCGGCGTGGGGTCTACGCCATGGCGGGCCGCGTACGGAGCGACCGAGTCGACGTCGAAGACCAACAGGGCTGTGTTGTACGGGCGTCCGTCGCCGATGGTGATCATCACCCCGACCATCGGGCACGCCGCCACAATGGTGTTCTCGATATTGGCCGGGGACATGTTCTTTCCGGCCGCATTGATGATCAGCTCCTTCTTGCGGTCCACCACCCGCAAGTAGCCGTCGGCGTCGACCTCGAAGATGTCGCCGGTGTGCAGCCAGCCTTCCTCGTCGATCGCTTCAGCGGTCTTGGCCGGGTCGCGACGGTAGCCCTTCATCACCAGTGGACCACGGACCAGAAACTCGCCGTCGTCGGCGACCTTGCCTTCCAGCCCGGGCAGCAGTTTGCCGACGGTGCCCAGCCGCGTCTGGCTGGGGTGACAGGTGGCGGCTACGCAACTTAGCTCCGACATCCCCCACACCTCGGAGATGGGGATACCGATGCTGATGTAGAAGGCCAGTGTCTCCCGTGGTATCGGCGCCGCACCCGACACCGCCCAGCGCAGCTCGCCGAGGCCGACCTTCTCGCGCAGCTTGGATAGCACCAATTCGTCGGCCTTAGCCCATTCGGTGGCAAGGTCCTCTGGCATGTCCGCCTCGGCCAGCAGCACCTGCGCGCGACGAGCGGCCACCGCCATTGCCCACTGCAGCGCGGCCCGCTTCATCTCGTCGCTTTCGTTGGCGACCGCGAATTCGATTCCGGCCCTAAGCTTTTCCCAGACCCGCGGTACCGCGCCGAACACGGTCGGCCTGGTGTCGGCGAGCGCCGCAGCGATCGCACGGGCGTCGGACACCGAGGTCACCTGGGTGCCGAACATCTGCTGTGAGTACAGACCTGTCATCCGGTCGGCGATGTGCGCCGACGGCAGGAACGACATGATCCGGTCGCCCCGCTCTATCCCCAACACGTCGTCGAGCGCGTACCCCTCGAACAGCAGGTTGGTATGCGTCATCTCCACGCCCTTGGGATTTCCAGTGGTGCCGGAGGTGTAGATGAGGGTGACAATGTCGTCGGGTTGCACGGCGCGCCAAGTCGATTCGAAGTCAAAGCCGTTCGGTGCCGCGGCGTAGAGGTCCTCGACGCACAGAGTTCCGGCCGGCTTTCCGTCGATGCACACGATGTGCTCGATCGGCGCACCGCTGGCGCGAATCCGGTCGACGTACTGCCCCTCGCAGATCACCACCTTGGTGCCGGCGTTACCGAAGACGTAGGTCAGCTGCTCGGCAGGCAGGGTGTTGTAGATCGAAAACGAGGTAGCCCCAACATGTTGCGCGCCCACCTCGAGCGGGTAGAACTCGACTCGGTTGGCCATCATCAGCGAAACGGTGTCACCGCGCTTGACGCCCAAGCCGCGAAGGCCGCCGGTGACCTTGCGAACCTGTTCCGCGTACTCCCCCCAGGTTAGGGTCACCGTGTTGCCAGGGGTCCTGAGCGCTATCACGTCGGGGTCGATGGCCGCCGTGCGCTGGAATGCCTCACACATGGTGGCCGGACGCTCGGATGAGGTCATTCCGTGAGCCTACGTCTTTCGCGTCCTCCCGCCGAGGGTGAATCCTGCGACGCGCCACTCCGGTTGGCCGTCGCCTCAATTGCGCTCGGCGGCGCGGCCGCGGTATGAATTCCACACGTGCACGCGTCAATCGAAGGACACGTACACCGCATCCCCCACTCGATAACCTCCCGGGCACGGACCAACGAAGCCATCTGCGCGTCGATCTCGGCAAGCTTGGCCTGCCCCAAGGCGCGGCTGGCCGGCCGCCCAGCCTCATCGTCGGCGAACAGCAGCTGAATCTCCTCCAGGGTGAACCCGGCCGATTTGCAGAGCCGGATCACCTCGAGACGCGCCAAAACCGCGTCTTCGTAGCGGCGTTGACCGCCCCGGCGGGCGGGCGAAGCGATTAGGCCGATCTGTTCGTAGTAGCGCAGCGTGGTAGCGGCGATCCCCGCTCGCCGGGCCACCTCTCCGATGGTCAGCAGCAACACGACCTCCCGCAGCTTGACTTAGAGTCAACTCTAAGTCGTTGACTATCTGAATGCACACACTCGAGAAGTTGGGCACCGCCCGCTACGCGCAGCTGCGGTCCTTCCGCCGCGACGGCAGCCCCGTCGACACCCCCATCTGGTTCGCCTACGACGGCGACGCGCTGGTGTTTCGCACAAAAATCGGCCCCAAGACCAAGCGATTGACCGCGCGACCCGACGTCGAACTAGTCGCCTGCGATTACCGCGGGCGAGTGGAACCGAACGCGCCAAGACTGGCCGGCCGCGCCGTTGTCCTATCCGGCGCTGATGCCGAGCGCGGAAACAGGTTGTTGCACAAGAGGTATGGCTGGCAGTGGAACATCATACCGTTGCTTAAGATCCCGGGCATAACCAACGTGCACCGGGACCTGCCGCTCCGGGAGAAGCTGCGGCGCGCACGCACCGTCCGCGTCTGGCCCGACAGCGCGATCATGCGTGTTGATCTGGGCTAAGCGCCCAAGCACCCTGGACCGAGCAGTTCCTTGAGGTCCCCCATCAGCGCCGGTGATGGCGTCACCCGCAGCGACTGATCTAGCTCCAGCGTGGTAATCCGGTCGCCGCTGATCAACCGCAGATGCACCTGCGAGGTGCCTGGGTGACGGGCCAGCACCTGCTTGAGGGCACTGACCTTGTCGACGGTGCACTGCCGGGTGGGCAGGCTGACCGCTAGCGGCCGGTTCGGCTGCGCGTTGGAAAAATCGGGCACCACAAGCTCATTGGCGATCAGGCTGATGCGGTCGTCGCGGATCGCGACCTTGGCGTTGACCAGCACCACCGCGTCGTCGGCGATGTCCCCTCCGAATGTGGAGTAGGTGTGCGGGAAGAACATCACCTCGATGCCGCCGGTTAAGTCTTCCAATTGCGCTGATGCCCAAGGCATCCCGTTCTTGTTGACCCGGCGGTTCACCGAAGCCAGGATGCCGCCGACGCGCACCTGCGTGTCGTTGGACACGTCGCCATCCAGGATCGCTGGGATTGCGGTGTCGACCTGGGTGGCCAGCAGATGAGCCACCCCGTTGAGCGGATGACCCGACACGTACAGGCCCAGCATCTCTCGCTCCAGCGCGAGCTTGTGCTTGTCCTCCCACTCGTCCTCAGGCACTTTGATGGTGAAGACGGCGTCCCCGCCACCCTCCCCGTCGGAGCCGCCGAACAGGTCGAATTGCCCCATCGCCTCGGCCTTCTTGGTGCCCAGCACCGAGTCCACGGCGTCGGTGTGCACCAGGAACAGTCCTTTGCGGGGGTGGCCGAGCGAGTCGAACGCCCCGGCTTTGATCAGCGACTCGGTGACCTTCTTGTTGCAGGCCGAGATGTCGATTTTGTTGAGGTAGTCCGAGAAGTCGGTGTACTTGCCCTTGTCGTTGCGGGTGCCGATCAGCGAGGCAACGACGTTGGCGCCGACGTTGCGGACCGCACCGAGGCCGAAGCGGATGTCATTACCCACCGAGGCGAAGTTCTGCACCGATTCGTTGACGTCGGGCGGCAGCACTGTGATGCCGAGCCGGCGGCAGTCCGCTAGGTATACGGCGGCCTTGTCCTTGTCGTCGCCCACCGAGGTCAGCAGGCCCGCCATGTACTCGCCTGGATAGTTGGCCTTCAGGTAGGCCGTCCAATAGGACACCAGCCCGTAGCCCGCCGCGTGCGACTTGTTGAACGCGTACCCCGCGAACGGAAGGATGGTGTCCCACAGCGCCTTCACCGCTTTCTCGGAGAAACCGTTATTGGTCATGCCTTCGTAGAAACCCTTGTACTCCGCCTCGAGCACCTCGAGCTTTTTCTTGCCCATCGCTTTGCGCAGCGCGTCGGCCTTGCCCATGGTGTAGGAGGCGACCTTCTGGGCGATGAACATGATCTGCTCTTGGTAGACGATCAGACCGTAAGTCTCGGAGAGGATTTCGCGCAGCGGCTCCTCGAGTTCGGGATGGATGGGCTTGATCGACTGGCGCGCGTTCTTGCGGTCGGCGTAGTCGTTGTGCGCGTTCATGCCCATCGGACCCGGCCGGTACAGCGCCAGTACGGCGACGATGTCGTTGAACTCGGTGGGTTGCATGCGGCGCAGCAGGTCGCGCATCGGCCCGCCGTCGAGCTGGAACACACCGAGTGTGTCTCCGCGGCCCAACAATTCGTAGGTGGGCTTGTCATCCAGCGGCAGCGATTCCAGGTCGAGATCGATGCCCCGGTTTGCCCTGATGTTCTCGATCGCGTCACCGATGATCGTCAGGTTCCGCAGGCCAAGAAAGTCCATCTTCAACAGGCCGATGGCCTCGCAGGAGGGGTAATCCCAGCCGGTGATGATCGCGCCGTCCTGCGGCCGCTTCCACAGCGGGATCGCCTCGGTGAGCGGCTCGCTGCTCATGATCACCGCGCACGCGTGCACGCCGGCGTTACGGATCAGCCCCTCCAGACCGCGCGCAGTCTGGTAAATGGTGCGCACGTCGGGATCGGTCTCGATCAGGCCGCGGACCTCGGCGGCTTCCTTGTACCGCTCGTGGGCCGGGTCGGTGATGCCCGACAACGGGATGTCCTTGGCCATGATCGGCGGGGGCAGCGCCTTGGTGATCCGGTCGGCGATCGCGAACCCAGGCTGGCCGTAGTGGATCCGTGCGGAATCCTTGAGCGCGGCTTTGGTCTTGATGGTGCCGAAGGTGATGACCTGGGCTACCCGGTCAGAGCCCCACTTCTCCGCGGCGTAACGCACCATCTCGCCGCGTCGCCGGTCGTCGAAGTCGATGTCGATATCGGGGGCCGACGGCCGCTCCGGGTTGAGGAAGCGCTCGAACAGCAGACCGTGTGGGATGGGGTCGATGTTGGTGATGCCCATCGCGTAGGCGACCAGTGAGCCGGCCGCCGAACCTCGTCCCGGTCCGACCCGGATGTCGATGGACTTCGCATGGTTGATCAGGTCGGCGACGATCAGGAAGTACGCCGGAAAACCCTTGTCGCAGATGACTTTGATCTCATATTCGGCCCGGTCGAGGTACGCCTGGCCCACCCCGGACGGAAATCGCCGCTGCAGTCCTGCCATCACCTCGTGGTGCAACCATGACGCCTGGTCGTGGCCCTCGGGCACCGGGAAGATAGGCATCCGGTCGCGCGGCGTCCACACATCGGCGTAGGACTGCACCCGCTCGGCGATCAGCAGCGTCGAGTCGCACGCGCCGGGTACCTCGCCGTCCCAGAGCTCACGCATATCGGCAGCGGACTTGAGGTAGTAGCCGTCGCCGTCGAACTTGAACCGGTTGGGGTCCGAGAGCGTCTTGCCGGTCTGCACGCACAGCAGCGCCTCGTGGTTGTGCGAAGCATCGCGGGTGACGTAGTGGCAGTCGTTGGTGGCCAGCGGCGGTATGCCGAGCTTGTGCCCGATGTCGAGCAGGCCCTCGCGGACCCGCTGCTCGATGGACAGACCATGGTCCATCAGCTCCAGGAAGAAATTGTCTGGGCCGAAGATCTCGCGCCACTTGGCAGCCGCCTCCAGCGCCTCGCGCTCGTGGCCCAGCCGCAGCCTGGTCTGCACTTCGCCGGACGGGCAGCCCGTGGTGGCAATGATTCCCTCGGCGTGTTCGGCGATGAGTTCGGCATCCATCCGCGACCACTTGCCCAGCTGACCTTCGAAGGAAGCCAACGACGACAGCTTGAACAGGTTGCGCAGACCGGTGGCGTTCTCGGCCACCATCGTCATATGTGTGTAGGAGCCACTGCCGGACACGTCATCGGATTTCTGGCTCGGATCACCCCAGGTGATGCGGCGGGTGTCGAAGCGAGAGGCGGGAGCTATGTATGCCTCGACGCCGATGATCGGCTTGATCCCGACTTTGGTGGCCGAGTTGTAGAACTCGCTGGCGCCAAACATGTTTCCGTGATCGGTCATGCCGATTGCGGGCATTTCCAGGCGCTGCGCTTCGGCCAGCATGGGGCTGATCTTCGCGGCACCATCGAGCATCGAGTACTCGGTGTGGTTGTGCAGGTGCACGAAGGATGACTGGCTCATAGGGACGCAAGTCTAGGACGGTCCACCGACAGGCTCCGGGCGTGTCGCAAAGCGTGTCCCGACCAGTTGTTCACACCAGAAACAATGGCCACACACGGCTCGGCGGCCCGAACCCGCGAACCTACGCGTACTTCTCGACGAAGTTACGGAGCGACTTTTCCACGTCCCCTCTGACGGCGCGCGCAGCCGCGGAGCCGACCGGACCGAACAACGCTCGCCCACCCAGCTCAAGACGCAGCCCCATGGTCGAGCCGTCGTTGCTCGGAGTCACAGTGACGCGCACACCGTATTTTGCTCCGCCCTTGCCGTCCCCGGACATCGCGACTTCGTGCGGCGGGTCCCACTTCGTCACTGTCCAGGTCACCCGGTTGCGCAGACCCTTGGATTTCGCCACGCCGATGACCTGGGTGCCTTCGGTGATCTCCTCGGGCACGTCGCTGCGCCAGCCCTCGTGCATGATGAGCCACTCGTTCAGCTTGGACAGATCCGAAACGTGCAACCACATGTCTTGGGGGGTCATCGGGACGTCGGAACTGAGCTCAACGGAAGCCATCGCATCACCCTAACCGCGTCGAGGCGAACCCCGATACGCTCTGCGGCAAAGTGGAGGGATGGCTGTGGAACAGGATCGGGCGGGTACGCAATTCGGCCCTTACCGACTGATCCGGCTGTTGGGCAGCGGTGGCTACGGCGAGGTCTACGAGGCCGAGGACACCACCATGCACCGCGCGGTTGCATTAAAACTGTTGAGTAGCACCTACTCCCAGAACCCGGTATTCCGCGAACGGCTGTTCCGCGAGGCCCGCACCGCGGGCCGGCTGCGTGAGCCCCACGTGCTGCCGATCCACAGTTGCGGAGAGATCGCCGGCCAGGTCTACCTCGACATGCGACTGGTGCGCGGCGTGGACCTGGAGACGGTGCTGCGGCGGGAAGGCCCGATGCAGCCCACACGCGCCGTCGCCATTGTCGAACAGGTCGCCGGCGCGCTGGACGCCGCGCACGCCGAATCGGTGATTCACCGCGACGTCAAACCGGCCAATATCCTGCTCTCCGGCGACGACTTCGCCAGCCTGGTCGACTTCGGCCTGGCTAACGCCGCCGGCGACGCGCGACTGACCAGGCCCGGAAAAGCCGTCGGCACCTTCGACTACGTCGCGCCCGAACGGCTCAATGGCTCCCCCGTCGACCATCGCTGCGACGTCTATGCGCTGGCCTGCGTTTTGTACGAACTGCTGACGGGCACAACGCCCTACGGCGACTCCGACGATCTGCCCGCACTGATGAACGCCCAGTTGAGCGCCCCAATCCCCCGCCTGGGCCAGCGGCGCGCCGGCCTGCCGCTCGAACTCGACGAGGTGATCGCGCGCGGCATGGCGAAAAATCCCGAGGCGCGCTACCCGAGCGCCGGGGACCTGGCCGCAGATGCCCGGCGTGCGCTGGGCCCGGCCCCGGCCGGCCGCCAATGGGCTGCCGCGCCCGCCCCGGTCACCCAGCCGTGGAATAGCCCGGTTCCGCCTCGCCCGCTGCCAAGTCCCGCCCATCCCGTCGAGCGAAAGCGGCGCCGCCGCAACATGATCGCCGTTGCTGCGGTCGTGGTCGCCGCCGCTGTCGCGGTCGCGGTGATCGGGGTGATGCACCGGCATGCTCCCACCCGCCCGGTTGCCACCACACCCCATCCCTCGTCGACGGTTCCGGTCACCCTGAACTTCCCAGCGCTGGCGGCAGTCCGCGGGGTGGCGGTCGACGGCGGCGGCAACGTGTATGCCGCCGAGCTTGGCCACCACTCCCCCGAGGGCCGCATCCTCAAACTGCCGCCCGGCCAGCCCGCTCCCTCTGAGCTGACTTTCGGAGAGGTCTACGCCGAGGGCGTGTCCGTCGACGCGGCCGGCAACGTGTACATCGCAGACCTGCACGGCCACGCGGTGTGGAAACTGGAACCCGGCGCGCGCGGGCCGATCAAGCTGCCATTCGGGCACCTCGACACCCCAAGGGATGTGGCGATCGGCAACGACGGCAGCGTCTACGTCACCGACGCGGGTTCGCGGCAGGTGCTCAAGCTGCCGCCCGGGGCCACCAGCCCCACGGTGCTGATGCCGACCACACCGGTGAACACGCCACTAGGAATCGCGGTGGACAATGGTGGCAACGTCTACCTCGTCGACAGCGCTGACCGGCGCGTGCTGAAGCTGCCTTCAGGCTCGGACACCCCGGCGGAACTAGCCTTCCCCGGGCTGCAGGAACCGTACGGCGTCGCGGTGGACAGTAAGGGCAACGTGTACGTCACCGACACGATGGGCCGCAAAGTCCTCAAGTTGGCTGTCGGCACGACACAGGCCGCGCCGGTCCCGTTCGCCTCGCTGAACTATCCGTTCGGTGTCGCGGTCGACCGGGACGGCGACCTTTACGTCGCGGACTGTCATCGCAGCGACGACTGCGCGAACGGCAAAGTTCTGGAATTGGGAGCCGCGCCGTGACGGGGTCGAAAGGCAGCCACGGCGCTCCGAATTCGTCGTGGCCACGCGCAGGCTCTCGATTTGGGCCCTACGTGTTGCGCCGGTTGCTGGGCAGCGGCGGATTTGGTGAGGTGTACGCCGCTGAAGACACCGTCATGCACCGAGTGGTGGCCTTGAAGGTGCTAACCAGCAGCTACTCGCACAACCCCGCATTCCGCGAACGACTCTTCCGCGAGGCCCGCACCGCCGGACGACTGCACGACCCGCACGTGGTGCCCATCCACGGCTGCGGCGAAATCGACGGCCAGCTCTACATCGACATGCGGCTCATCGACGGCACCGACCTGCAAACCATCCTGGAACACCACGGCGCCCTACCCCCGCCACGAGCAGTCCACATCGTGCGCCAGATCGCCTCCGCCCTCGACGCCGCCCACGCCGAAACCGTAATCCACCGCGACGTCAAACCAGCCAACATCCTGCTCAGCGGTCACGACTTCGCCTGCCTAGTCGACTTCGGCCTAGCCAGCGCCGCCACCGACACCAAACTCACCAGCGAAGGCACCACCATCGGCTCCTTCGCCTACCTCGCCCCCGAACGCCTCGCCTCCGGCCACATCACACCAGGCGCCGACATCTACGCCTTGGCCTGCGTACTCTACGAATGCCTCACCGGATCAGCGCCCTACGCCGACCGAACCGAGATACCAGGCATCATCGCCGCGCACCTAAGCTCCCCACCACCACGGCCCAGCCAGCAACGACCCGACATCCCCGTCGGATTCGACGACGTCATCACCCGCGGCATGGCCAAAGATCCCACCCAGCGCTACCCCAGCGCCGGCGCACTGGCCGCCGCCGCCCAAAACGCCCTCGACACGCCGACGGCAAAACCTGCCGCGGTGACGCAACGCCACCGACCGTCGGCACAGACGACGCCGGCGGACCTCGGACGGCCGGCCAGCGGAAAACCGCACCGCCGCACCGCCCTGGTCCTTGCGGCCCTGGCGACCGTTGCCGCCGTCGTCGTCGCCGTGGTCGTAGTGGTGGCCACCCGATCACCCGAGCACTCCACCAGCCCAACCTCGCGGACCAGCACCGCGCCACCCCAGCAGAGCAATGCCGTGCCGCCGTTGAACGCCACCCGGCTACCGGTCGTCGGGACGGGCGAACTCGTCGGTGTGGCGATCGGTCCGGGCGGCGAGGTGTATTTCGTCAATTCGAATGACGCCAAGGTCTTTGAGTTAACGGCCAACGCCGCCGCGCCGGTCGAGGTACCTATCCGGAGCCTCACCAAGCCCAAGTACTTGAGTGTGGATTCGGCTGGTGCGGTGTACGTCTCGGACATGGTGAGCACGGGCACCGGCAGAATCGTCAAGCTCGATCGCGGTGCTACCGCTGCGGTCGAGCTGCCTTTAGGCCGCATCAATCCGACGGGCATCGCGGTGGACGCCGCCGGGAATGTCTACGTCGCCGCTGTCGACCAGATACTCGAGCTCGCCGTCGGAGCGACAACTCCCGCGGTGCTTCCGTTCGGCGTGGGACCGTTCGAGGGAGTCGCCGTCGACGGAACCGGAACCGTGTTCGCCGTGCAGCCAGGTCGGGTGCTCAAACTGGTTGCCGGCGCGACCAGCCCCGCGCAGCTGCCGTTCGGGCAGCTCGGCCTGGCGCAAGGCATCGCAGTGGACGACCAGGGCACCCTCTATGTCATTGACAACGCCGACAACATGGGCCGCCTCTACACGTTCGCGGCCGGCGCCTCGGCGCCCAAACTGATGGCCGCGCCGGAGATCCAGCCGTTCGGCGGCGTGGCAGTGGACAAGGCCCACTTCGTGTACCTGACCGAATACAACCGGGTGCTCAAGCTTGGAGCGGGACAATGACAACCGGCGGCCACACCAGCGATCTGAAAACCGTACTGGTCCAGGGTGGGCCACTGGAACCGCGGCGCGCGGTCGACCTCCTGCGCCGCATTGCCGCAGCAGTTGACGACGCCCACGCCAATCACCGCGTACACCGCGGCATCACGACGGCCACCATCTTGCTTGCCGGTGACGGCTCGGTCTATCTAGCCGACAGCAGCGGCGCCACGCCCTCCACCGACCACACTCGCGCACTGATGGTCAACACCGAGGCGGCCTACCGCGCCGACATCTACGCGCTGGCCGCCGTGTTGTACGAGTGTCTGACGGGCCAGCCGCCCAACCCCATACTCCCCGGCGGCGCGGTCCCGCGCGCAAGTGAGCGGCGCGCCGGGCTTACCACCGCCTTCGATGACGTACTGGCCCGCGGGCTGGCCGCCAATTCTGATGACCGCTACCGCAGCGCCGCCGAGCTGACCGACGCCGCCCACCGCGCGCTCGTCGCAACGCCGAGCAGCAAGTCCACCATTCAGGCTGCCGCGCCCGCCGTCCCTTCCGATGCGGCCACTCGAACGTTGCAACTTCCACCCGATTCGGCCACCGTCAATGCCCCACCGCGCACGCCTGCTCACCGGCCCGCCATGGCAATGCCGCATCCGCATCCGGTTCCGCTGCCTGCTCCGCCGCAGCCACGCCGGCACCGCCGGATCGCTCCCGTCATCGCCGCGATCGCCATCATCGGTGTGGTCGTGGCCGGCGCCATCGCCATCCCGCGCCTCGTCGGCCACACCCGACCCAGCGATCACCCGACCGTTACGAAGGGGCGCAGCTACACCGCAAAACCGATCGAACTTCCGTTTCCCGCCTTCAAGGACTCCAAAAGCGTGGCCGTCGACAAGGCCGGCAACGTCTACGTGCTGGCGGCGCCGCTACAGTCCGGGGACACCGGTGTGTTCGACATCGCGGCTACGAATCTGTACAAACTCGCCGCGGGCGCAACGGCTGCCACCGTTGTCGACTTCCCCGGCGCGGAATTTCGCGGGGCATCTGATATCACTGTCGATACCGCGGGCAATCTTTACTACAGCGACGGCGCAGATGTGTATGTGTTAGAGGCCGGCAAGTCCGGCCCCATGCGATTGCCATTCCGGGGATTCACCACCATCCGAGCGATCGCCACTGACTCGTCCAACAACACCTACGCGGTAGGGAGTACGTCGGGGGTTGGTCTTCGGCTCGAATACAAGGCCGCGAAGCTCAGGTTCGGGGATAGTCGGCCGGTCGATCTTCCATTCCGAGGTCTGCGCCTGCCGCGCGGGATCGCGGTCGACAAGACCGGCACAATCTACGTCTCCACCTCGTTTGAGAACTCCGGTAAAGGTCAGCTCGTCAAGCTCGCCGCGGGCGCGACGGCATCCGAACCGGTGGCGATCCCGGGTGTCATCGAACCGAACCGAATCGCAATCGACAGCGACGGGAACGTCTTCGTCGGCGACGGCTTCGGCAAGGGGTTCTTCATGCTGCCCGCCCGCGGCGGCATCCCGGTCAAAGTGCCCCTAGGCGCCAACACCAACGCCGTGGCCGTGGGTCCCGGGGACGCGGTGTACGTGCTCACCACAGCGCAATCCAACAGGTCCGGCCAATTCACACGGCCGGGACAGGCACTCAAGCTCGTACCCGACCACTGAGAGCCACGCTACGCTCGGCGACGTGATCGAGGATCCGCCGAAAGATGTGCCCGACGCGCGAGTAGGCACAATGTTCGGACCGTACCGGCTGATGCGGCTGCTGGGCAGTGGCGGATTCGGCGAGGTGTACGAGGCTGAGGACACCGCGATGCACCGTGTGGTGGCGTTGAAACTGCTAAGCGCCACCTATTCGCGAGACCCGGTCTTCCGCGAACGACTGTTTCGCGAGGCCCGCACCGCCGGGCGACTACGCGAGCCCCACGTGCTGCCGATCCACAGTTGCGGGGAGATCGACGGCCAGGTCTACATCGATATGCGACTGGTGCGCGGCGTGGACCTGGATACCGTGCTGCAGCGCGAAGGGCCATTGGAACCCGCGCGCGCGGTCGCCATCGTGCTGCAGGTCGCCGGCGCGCTGGACGCCGCGCACGCCGAAACGGTGATCCACCGCGACGTCAAACCGGCCAATGTCCTGCTCTCCGGCGACGACTTCGCCAGCCTGGTCGACTTCGGCCTGGCTAACGCCGCCGGCGATGCCCGGCTGACCAAAACCGGCAAAGCCGTCGGCACCTTCGACTATGTCGCGCCGGAGCGCCTCAATAACACCCCGGTCGACCATCGCTGCGATGTGTACGCGCTGGCCTGCGTGCTCTACGAACTGTTGACCGGTAAGACTCCCTACGCCGACTCCGGCGACCTGTCGGCCCTGATGACCGCACAGCTGAGCGCCCCGATCCCCCGAGCCAGCCACCAGCGGGCCGGCATCCCGGCCGAGTTCGACGAAGTGATCGCGCGCGGCATGGCCAAGAACCCCGACGCTCGCTTCTTCAGTGCCGGCGAGTTCGCCGCCGCTGCCCAGCGTGTGCTCCAGCCCGCCGCGACGACCCGGCCGTGGTCACCCGAACCGCCCGCCGCGCAGCCACTCAGCAGCGCTCTGCCGCCGCCCGCACCCTGGCAGCGCCAGCCAATTCAACAACGGCGACGGGGCAAACCTCGCCGCAGGCTGATCGCGGCCGCCGCAGTCGGCGTGGTCACTGCGCTCGCCATCGCCGCGGTGATCGCCTGGATTGCCCCATGGCGCGGCGACGGCCCTCATACGACAGCCAGCCGGCCGCGGCCGTCGACCGCCACCCCGACCACGTTGCCCTTTCCCCCGCTGGCCGAACCCCGGGGCGTGACAGTGGACAAAGGCGGCACTGTCTACGTCGCCGAGCTCGGTAGAAATGCGCCGCAAGGCCGCATTCTGAAACTAACCCCGAGCGAGAATTCCCCCCGCGAACTCCCCTTCGGCGAGCTGTACGCGTCTGGCGTGGCAACGGACAAGTTCGGCAATGTCTATGTAGCCGACATCAATGCCCGCGGGGTATGGATGCTGGCGCCAGGTGGACACGGCCCGGCGATGCTGCCGTTCGGGCATCTGCAGGACCCGATGGATGTAGCCGTCGACGACGAGGGCACTGTCTACGTTGTCGACATGGGTCTCAAGCAGTTGGTGAGGTTGCGCAGCGGCGCAAGCGGCCCCAAGCAACTGATGCCGACCACACCGCTGGAGAACCCGTTGGGTGTGGCGGTGGATCGGCAGCGAAACGTTTACGTGGTCGCCAATGATGCCCGCAACGTACTCAAGCTTTCACCGGAGGCCACCACACCAACCGAGCTTCCTTTCGCCGGCCTCGATAGGGCATACATGGTCGCGGTCGACAAAAATGGCAGCGTCTACGTCACCGACCCGGGCAAGCATCGGGTGCTGAGGTTGGCCGCCGGTGCCAACTCTTCGACCGAGCTGCCCTTTCCCGGACTGCATTATCCGTTCGGCGTCGCGACCGACGAGGATGACAACGTCTATGTCGTCGACTGCGAGAGAGCGGACCATTGTGTGAACGGACGCGTTCTGATGCTGGGTTCGCCCTCGTGAGGGCGGAAGGCAGGCGGTCGCGTGACTGACCGTGCCGGTACGCGCTTCGGGCCATATCTACTCAAGCGACTACTGGGCGCAGGCGGATTTGGTGAGGTGTACGCCGCTGAAGACACCGTCATGCACCGAGTGGTGGCCTTGAAGGTGCTAACCAGCAGCTACTCGCACAACCCCGCATTCCGCGAACGACTCTTCCGCGAGGCCCGCACCGCCGGACGACTGCACGACCCGCACGTGGTGCCCATCCACGGCTGCGGCGAAATCGACGGCCAGCTCTACATCGACATGCGGCTCATCGACGGCACCGACCTGCAAACCATCCTGGAACACCACGGCGCCCTACCCCCGCCACGAGCAGTCCACATCGTGCGCCAGATCGCCTCCGCCCTCGACGCCGCCCACGCCGAAACCGTAATCCACCGCGACGTCAAACCAGCCAACATCCTGCTCAGCGGTCACGACTTCGCCTGCCTAGTCGACTTCGGCCTAGCCAGCGCCGCCACCGACACCAAACTCACCAGCGAAGGCACCACCATCGGCTCCTTCGCCTACCTCGCCCCCGAACGCCTCGCCTCCGGCCACATCACACCAGGCGCCGACATCTACGCCTTGGCCTGCGTACTCTACGAATGCCTCACCGGATCAGCGCCCTACGCCGACCGAACCGAGATACCAGGCATCATCGCCGCGCACCTAAGCTCCCCACCACCACGGCCCAGCCAGCAACGACCCGACATCCCCGTCGGATTCGACGACGTCATCACCCGCGGCATGGCCAAAGATCCCACCCAGCGCTACCCCAGCGCCGGCGCACTGGCCGCCGCCGCCCAAAACGCCCTTAACAGTCCCCCGGCGGGGCAACCCGCACCCGCAGGGCGACCTGCGCCGATGACGCAGCCCTGGTCAGCACCGCAACCCGCGAAGGCACCCTTGCGCACCAATACGCGACGACGGCGCCTCGCCACCGCCATCGCCGTCGCCGGTGTCTTCGCCGCAACGGCCACGATCATCGGACTTGTCCAGGCCGGCAACCGGCACGCCGCAGGGCCGGGCAGCGCGCCATCGCGCGGGTTAGCTACCACACCGTCTGCAGCTGCTCCGAAACTCAATGCAACGCCCTTGCCGATCATCGGGACGGACTACCTCAAGGGCGTCGCGGTAGACGCTGCCGGCAGCATCTACGTCGTCGACAGCACGGCCATGCATGTCCTGAAACTGACCGCCGGTGCCAGTGCGGCCACCGAAGTGCCCTTCCCCAAGCTGGCCAATCCAGAGTGGGTGGCAGTTGATGGCCCAGGCAATGTGTATGTCGCGGACCGAAGCGCCGGAGGCCGCGGAACCAAATTGCTCAAGTTGGCGCCCGGGGGCGGTGCCGCCACTGAGTTGCCCTTCGGTCCGATCTTCGCGAGCGGTGTCGCCGTCGACTCCGGCGGCAACGTCTATGTATCGACCTCCGACAAAGTGCTCGAAGTCAGCGTCGGGGCCACTGCCCCCACGATCCTTCCGTTCGGCAGCGGGCTATTTCACGGCATCGCGGTAGACGGCACCGGCAACGTCTACGTCGCACAGCAGGGCAGTGTGCTCAAACTCGCCCCGGGTGCCGCCGCCCCGACCCAGCTGCCGTTCGCTCAGCTCGGCGCCGCCCAAGGCGTCGCAGTCGATCAGCGCGGCACCGTCTATGTCACCGACAACGCCGGCGGCAAGGGCCAGTTGGTCAAACTCGCTGTCGGTGCCGACACCTCGACGCCACAGGGCGCGCCGGAGATGCAGGAATTCGCCGGGATTGCGGTCGACGCGGCGGCCAACATTTACCTGACGCAGAACAACCGGCTCCTGAAAGTGCCGGCCAGTTAATCCCACGTAAGCGGATAGGGTCTGGACTGTGAGTCTCGGCCAGGACACCAGCCTCAAAACCCTGCTGGCGGAGGGCGGTCCGCTGGACCCGACGCGGGCAGTCAACGTGGTACGCCAGGTCGCCGCCGCGATCGACGACGCGCACTCGCATCAGACGATCCACCAAGACGTGCGCCCCGCAACCATCCTGGTTTCCGGAGCCGACTACGCATACCTCGCTGAGGGCGGCACAAAATCCGTCGGCCTCGAACCCCTGACCTACCAAGCACCCGAGTTGGTCACCAACAACACGGTGACCTACCGCGCCGACATTTTTGCCTTGACCGCGGTGCTCTACGAATGCCTGACCGGGGTGCCCCCATATCGCTCGGTGACCGGGGACACCGCAGCCCTCATCGCCGCCCGACTGGATGCGCCAATCCCGCAACCGAGTCAACACCGGAAGGACCTTCCGGCCGGATTCGATGCGGTGATCGCGCGGGGTCTGGCCAAGAATCCTGCTGAGCGCTACCCCAGCGCCGCAGAACTAGCCGCAGCGGCCCAGCAGGCATTGACCGGTGCACCCACTAGCAACACACCCAGCAAACCAACCAGGCAAACCCCCGCGGATTCGGCCACCGTCGAGCTGACCCTGCCCTCGACCGCCCCCCAGCAACCGAAGCGGGACCCCCTTCTCGAACAGCCAACGACATACCCGGACCTCCCAACCTTGCCGTCACCATCGGCCAACAACGCACGTCGACGCCGGTGGGCTCTGCCCGTGGCGGCCGGGTTGCTCGTAATTGCCGCGGTGACCGCAGGCGTCATCGCGATACCGCGGCTCACCCGGCACCACACCACTAGCCAGTCTGCGGGCACCGCGACTACGCACACCTACAGCTCGCAGCCAACAGCGTTGCCATTCCCTGTGCTCGATTCGCCGAAAGCCATGGCGGTCGGCCGCGACGGCACTTTATATTTGCTGAGCTCGGTCAGCGGGGAACCCCCCACTGAGCAGTACGCCGGCTCGCCGAAGCGCTTGTTCAAGCTGGCACCGGGAGCCGCCGGCCCGAGCACGATCGAAATCCCGGGCCTCGACATCAGTTTGGCGTCGGCAATAGCGGTGGACGCTGGGAACAACATCTATATCGCCCAGGACAAGAATGTCTGGCGATTCGCGTTGGGAACTGCCAGGCCAATACGGCTGCCGTTTCGGGATCTCATCAGTGTCGCGTCGATAGCAGTCGACTCCGCCGACAATGTCTACATTGTCGGCACTGGCGGTGGTAATGGCGTGAACTACCTAGCCCTGAAACTGATCCCGGGCGACGCCAGGCCCGCACGCCTGCCCTTTAACTTGCAATTGCCACGCGCCATCACAGTCGACCACAAGGGCGATATCTACGTCATCAACAGCGCGGACAAAGGTCAACGCAAGATACTCAAGCTGGCTGCCGGCGCCGGCAACCCGACTGAGGTACCCCTGGCTGGCCTCAAAGATCCTTCGTCACTCGCCGTCGACGGGGCCGGCGGCCTCTTCGTCGCCGATATGTGGGCAGGAAAGGTATTCGAACTACAACCGGGAGCGACTGACCCCGCGGCGCTGCCACAGCTTACGAAGGCAACCGCGGTGTCGGTTGACGCAGCGGGGAATGTCTACGTATGCACCACAATGACCAAAACGGAAGGCGAGCAGATGGTGCTGCCAGGACAGGTGCTGAAGTACGCACCCGATTCCTAGCGTTTCAAGGCCCAGCTTGCCGGGCTTTTTCCACGTGGCAGTTTGGTACGGTCCGATCCATGACCTTGCACGAGCTGCGTCCCGCTGCGGAAGGCTATTCGATCCCGCAGAGCATGCCGACGCTGCCGACCGCGCGTGACTTCCTGACGTCCGCAGGCTTCGGCGGCTCGGCCGCCGTCGTGGCCGCCATCATTCTGGCGCTGATCGCCTACTTCGCCGCGCGCCGGCGAGCGCAGCGCGACGAGCTGCAGTCAGAGCAGCAAGAGCGCCATCACCAAGAAACTCGCGAAGACGAGCAGCGCGCCGCGGCGATCGACCGGTGCTGGCAGCGGCTGGTCTGGGTGGTAGAGACCGCGGGTTTGGAGCCTGCGGCTAATGAACATGCCACGCTCGGTCTCGGCCCCGAGCTTGCTCTTGAGCTGCTACGCGGTCTACTGCGCGATGCCGAGCAATTGGGGGACGAAACGCTGGCCAAGTCGGCGTCGGTCTACCTCAACCAGTTCTCCCTAGTGTTGGCCCAGCAGGCAGGTCCGCTTTCGCAACTCGCGGCTGCGTCGTCGCAGCGGCGTGAACCCCAGGGTCCGCGCGAAGCTCCTGCTGCCCGGCAGGCTCCGCCCGCCAGGGAATCCGCGACGGGGCGGGAGGGACGCCGCGAGCAGCCCAACCAGCCGCTCCCGGTGCCAACTGCGACAGCTACCGACGAGCAAACCACACCCACCGACAACGCCGCTGCTGCGCCTGCCGAATCCGCCGCCGAGGGACGGCGCCGACGCAGGTGAGCACGACCAGGCAACACATCGACGACCAGGACCCCGCCGCGTGGGCGGCGCTGGTCAAGAGCGCCGCAGCCGATTCGGTCGCGGCGGCGCAGCGACTCGGACAGCGGCCCCCGACAGAGCTGGTCGCGCTCGCGGCGATGAGCGAGCGCGAGCTTGTCGAGCAGCGCAACCGCTTCGGGCCGGGGCGCAAGCGGTTGTCACCGGCGATGCGGCTGGTGGAGGCCGACCACATGCGGGTCTTGGCCGAGCAGCAGACCCAAGAGGCTCAGCAGGGCCGCAAAGACGCCGAGGCCGCCGCGGCGATGGCGCGTGCGGAGGCCGAGCAGTCTGCGCGCGCGGCCTCTGCCGCACGTGAGCGGGTGCGTGAAGTGCAGGCGCAGGCCGCACTGAAAGAGGCACAGTGGGCCACCGAGCGGGAGGCCGCGGCGAAGGCCGCCGAGCAGCGCGAAGCGGAACGGGCAGCCGAACGCGCCAGCGCCCAACGAGCCCTGGAACAGGTGCGCGCCGAACTGGTGAAGGTCCGCGCCGACGCGAAGGCCGAACTCGCGGCGGCCAAAGAGCAGTTCAATGCGGCCGAAGCCCGCGCCGAACAACGGATGGGCGAACGTGCCACCGAACGAGCCACCGCGCGTGAGGCTTTCGAGCAGGTCCGCGCGGAACTGGAAAAGGTCCGCGCGGACGCGAAAGCCGAAGTTGCCGCCGCCAAAGAACAAGCCAGCGCCGCCGAAGCCCGTGCCGAACAGCGCATCGCCGAACGGGCCGCCGCCAAAGGGACCGCGCAGCGCGCGCTAGAACAGGTGCGAGCCGAACTCGAACGCATTCGTGCTGACGCCGCTGCCGAAGTGGCCGCCGCGCGCGGGCAGGCCACCGCGCAAATCACCTCCGCGCACCGGGCGGCCGAGACCGAGGTGGCCCGGGTCAGAGCCGAGCTCGAGCAGCTCCGCCAGGCCTCAGCCACCGAGCTGGCCGCCGCGCGCGAACAGGCCGACGCCCAGCTGACGGCTGTTCGCAAAGCAGCTGAGGCCGAGGTAAAGCACGCCCGCACCCAGGCCGAGGACGCGGCGGCGGCCGTCGCCCATGCGCACGCGGAGATCGAGCAGCTCCGCGCCGATTCCGCCGCCGAGTTGACCAAGACGCGCGAGGCGGCGCAGGCCGAGGTCGCCGAGGCTCGCGCCGTGGCGGCTGAAGCCGCCCAGGCCGCGTTGGAGGCCCAGTCGACTCAGGCGACACCATCTGCCGACGCCTCGCCGCATCTGCTGACATTGCCGATTCCGCCGCTGGGTTTGTCGGCGCACACCGGGCCAATCGAACTGGCGGTGTCCACGGTGCGCGAACTCGACCGCATTTTGGAGGCCGGCGCCAGCGAAGGCGGCCCCGCGCGGCGCCCGATCGACGTCGAGACGGTGCGCAACCTGGTCGACACCGCGCACGAGGAAGCGCGCGATCTGGCCGAGTTGTTGCACAACCTGCCGTCCCGCTACTCCGAACAGTGGCAGGTCGAGGCCGCCAACGACTACGCGGCCGCTGCGGCCGCCGCCTATGGCGCTCTGCTGCAACGGGTTTCAGCGGTGGTCGAGCAGTTGCGGCAATTCGACTCGGATGCGAACGCCGAGGCCATCTCGGTTGTCGCCGCGATGCTCGACGATCATCCCTGGCGCCGCGCCTAAGCCGCCAGGCACTCGCGGCCAGGAATCCGGCCAGAGCAGCTAGTGGCTGGGTCCCCCGCGCAGTTTGTTGCCGATCCGGATCCCCGGCAACAGCACGCTGCGCGGTAGCAACCGACCGCCCTGGCTGACGATCTTGGGAACCAGCCCGGGGACCACCCCACGTTTGCCGGACAGCATTCCCCCGATGGCCTGTTCGGCGACCTCCCGCGGCGACACCTGTGCGATCGGGATGCTGAACCGTTCTGCGCTGGCGATCTCGGCCCACTCGGTGGGCACCGGCCCGGGACACAGCGCGGTGACGGACACGCCCGTCCCGTGCAACTCCTCTTGCACTGCCTCGGAGAATGTCAGCACAAATGCTTTGCTCGCCGAGTACACCGCCATGAACGGTAGCGGTTGGAAACCGGCGATCGAGGCGATGTTGAGCACCGCTCCGGCACCGCGCTTGACCATTCCGGGCAGCACCGCACGCGTCAGCTCCATCAGCGCCAGCGCGTTGAGGGTGACCTCTTCGCTTTCGCGGTCCTCGGGCAGCTCGTAAAACCGGCCGCTGGTACCGAATCCGGCGCTGTTGCATAGCCCCGCGATCGGCTCGTTGCGCAACCGGTCAGCCAGCTTGGCGCGGGAGTCCTTGTCGGCCAGGTCGAGTGGGAAAACTTCGACCTCGACCTGGTGCTCGGCGCGAAGCTTCGCGGCCAGTTCGTCGAGACGCTCGCGACGGCGGGCGACCAGCATCAGCGGGAAGCCGCGCTGGGCAAGGCCTTTGGCGAGCTCGGTGCCGATGCCCGAGGAGGCACCCGTGATGACGACGGTCGCGGTCTTATTCGGTTTCGGAAGACTCATGAGATCACCAATGTATCCCTCGGGTCGCCTGCAGGAAGGTCTCACTTCGTCGGTCGAGATCAGTTGTGTCCGAGGACTTTTCACTACCTTTAGCGGCGGATGAGTCGTCGAACATGGTGAACGCCCGGTTGCGCACCCGGTCCATCACCGCCGGGTTGACGGCGTCGGCGAGCGCAGCGAACTGCCCGAACGGCGAACTGGCCCGACGCGGCCGGTGGATCAATGCGTCGGTGATGACGCCGGCGGCCTGGTCCGGGGTCAGCGTCGGGAAGTTGTCGTACATGGTGGTGGGGCTGATCATCGGTGTGCGTACCAGCGCCATGTGCACGGTGGTGAACCGTACGTTGTCGCTCACCGTCTCGGCCTGCAATGCGTCACACAGGCTGTCCAGTGCGGCCTTGCTGGCGATATAGGCGCCAAACCGAGGCGCTCGGGTCTGCACGCCCACCGAGGAGACATTGACGATGTGCCCGTATCCGCGTTCCCGCATGCCGGGGATGAACTTCAGGATCAGCTGGACCGCGCCCAGGTAGTTGAGCTGGATGGTCCGCTGGTAGTCGTGGATCCGATCGTAGGACAGCGCCAGCGATCGCCGGATCGAACGGCCCGCATTGTTGATCAGGATGTCGACCCCACCGAGATCTTCGAGTACCTGATCGGCCATGGCGGCGATGGCATCCATGTCCGAGAGGTCGCACGGGTACACGTGCGCCGCGCCACCGTTGCCGCGGACATCATCAGCGACCTTCTCCAGGTTTTCCAGAGTGCGGGCGACCAGCACGACGGTGCCACCGGACTCGGCGATCTTGTGCGCGGCCGCTTCACCGATGCCGGACGAACCGCCGGTGATCAGGACGGTCCTGCCGTCGACCGCGTCGCTGAGCTTGCGACCTTGTACCGCGTCGAGCAGGTTCCGCAAATAAAACGGCCGGTACCGTCCGGCCGAGTTCGGCGTGTTGAGGATGTTGGACACGGCCGCGAACGGTTTTTCGACCAGGTTCGTGAGGTCACCGAGGTTCATTGATAGTTGCTCCTGAGGGCGGACGGTGTGACATAGGTCATGGAGCCAACCTAGGACATCACCGCGGTCATTGGGTACCGAATGCCGGGCTTGCGCCGGCTCTACGAGGTCGACCCCGGGTAATCGAAGTTTGTCCGGCGTCGCTGGCGTGTCGCACGGGCGGGTCGGAACCTCAACCGGTAATCAGCAGGTATGAGACTGATTGCGGCCCTGCTGGCCATATTGTTGGTCGGCGCCTGCGGCGCAAAGCCGACTCACCCGGCGCCGTCAACTCCTTCGGCGCCGAACACCAGCCCCGCATCCAACTCCACCTCAACCGCCTCGCCCAGCAAGGCGCCTGCGACTTTCGATTGCGCCAAGCCGGCGAACACGGCGCAGCAATTGGTTTGCGGCGACGGGCAATTGACCGAACTGGACCGCCGTGTGCAAACCGCGTACCAGCAGGCGCTGAACCGTCCGGGTGCCGACCAGCCCGCTCTCACCACGGCGCAGAGCGCGTTCGCGACGACGCGGGACGCCTGCGCCGACGCCCCCGACCTACGGACCTGCGTGATCGAGGCCTACCAAACCCGCCTCGTTGAACTGACTATCACCGACCCGGCGACGGTCTCCCCGCCGGTCGTCAGCTATGACTGCCCCGCCGATGCCGGAACGCTGAGCGCCCGCTTCTACAACGACTTCGACCCCAAGACCGCGGTACTGGACTGGAAGGGCAATCGGGTGATCCTCTTCCTGCAGCAGTCCGCCAGCGGCGCCAGGTATGGCCGTCAGGGCTCGGAGTATTGGGAGCATCAGGGCGAGGTCTCTCTCAACCTGGGCGGGACGCAGTTCGTATGTCACACAAAGTGATTCACGCTCATCGCGAAAGGCTCGCGCATTACGCAGACAATAGCGCTACGCAATAGTTGCATGAGGAATCAATCAGAGCTGCCTAAGAGCTGCCGGATGCCCGAAGTCCTCTCCAGTCGACATACAAGAATGCCCGTATGCATCGCAGCTTCGCGGACCTTCTAGCCGAAGCCGCCTCGGCGCCGGTTGACGGCTGGGACTTCTCGTGGTTTGAGGGCCGCGCCACCGAGCAGCGACCGTCCTGGGGTTATCAGCGGCTGATGAGCGACCGGTTGGCCACCGCGACGGCGGCGGTCGATCTGCAAACCGGCGGGGGCGAGGTGCTGGCCGGAGCGCAGCAATTCCCGCCGACAATGGCCGCCGTCGAGTCCTGGCCGCCGAACGCGGCGCTGGCCACCCAGCGGTTGCATCCGCGCGGTGTGGTTGTGGTGGTCACGCCTCCCGAGTCGCCACTGCCGTTCGCCGACGAGGCGTTCGACCTGGTGACCAGTCGACACCCGAACACCGTGGACTGGCCCGAGATCGCCCGGGTGTTGCGCCCCGGCGGCACCTATCTGGCGCAGCACATCGGCCCGGCCACCGTGTCCGAGTTGGTCGAATACTTCATCGGACCGCAGCCGCAGGCCTGGGCGCGGCGCCATCCAGACAATGAACGCGCTCAGGCGCAGAATGCGGGCCTGCAGATCGTGCAGATGCGCCACGAGCGGCTCCGACAGGAGTTTTTCGACATCGGGGCGGTGGTGCATTTCCTGCGCAAAGTGATCTGGGTGGTGCCCGACTTCACCATCGAGCGTTACCACACGCGGTTGCGCGAACTGCACGACCGCATCGAAACCGAGGGGCCGTTCATCGCGCACGCCGCACGGGTCCTCGTCGAGGCACGAAAACCCGAATGACGCCGAACCATACCTTTGAAGACTATGTGGCAGAGGCAGTTTCGGTCTCGGTCGAGGGCTGGGACTTTTCCTGGCTGCATGGCCGGGCCACCGAGCAGCGGCCGTCGTGGGGCTATCAACGGCTGATCGGCCGACGGCTGGCATCGGTGTCGGCGGCCCTGGACATCCACACCGGCGGCGGCGAGGTACTGGCCGGGGTCCCGAAGTTTCCGCCGACCATGGTGGCCACCGAATCCTGGCCCCCGAATGCGGCCTTAGCCACCGCCAGGCTGCATCCGCGCGGCGTCGTGGTGGTCGCCACCGGCGACCAGCCGCCGCTGCCGTTCGCCGCCGAGGCCTTCGACCTGGTGACCAGTCGACACCCGATTACGGTGTGGTGGAACGAGATCGCCCGGGTGCTGCGCCCCGGGGGCAGCTACTTCGCACAGCACCCCGGACCGGCGACGGTGGCGGAACTGGTGACCCAGATCCTCGGGCCCCAACCGCAACTGTGGGCACGGTGGGAGCCGCACACCCAGCGGGCCGAGGCGCAAGCCGCCGGGCTGCAGATCGTCGATATGCGCATGGAGAAGCTGCGCGCGGAATTCTTCGACATCGGCGCTGTGGTGTACTTCCTGCGCAAGCTGATCTGGACCGTGCCCGACTTCACCGCCGAGCCCTACTTGGCCCGGCTCCGCGAGCTGCACGAGCGGATCGTGGCTGACGGGCGCTTCGTCACCCACCCCACCCGGGTGCTCATCGAGGCCCGCAAGCCGTCAGTGCTCGGCGCGTAGCACGTCCAGTGCGTGCTGCAGGTCTTGCGGATAGGGGCTGACGATCTCGATGCGCCGCCCGTCGGCCGGATGCGCAAACGCCAGCGACCGGGCATGCAGCCATTGGCGTTGCAGACCAAGCCTTTTCGCCAACTTCGGATCTGCACCGTAAACCAGGTCGCCGCAGCACGGATGATGCAACGCCGAGAAGTGCACCCGGATCTGGTGGGTGCGGCCGGTTTCCAGGTGCACATCGAGCAGGCTGGCCGCGACGAATGCCTCTACGGTGTCGTAGTGGGTGATGCTGTGGCGACCGTCGGAGGTCACCGCGAACTTCCATTCCGGGCCGTGGTGCCGGCCGATCGGGGCGTCGATCGTCCCGCTGGAGGGGTCCGGATGTCCTTGCACCAGCGCGTGATAACGCTTGTCGACCGTGCGTTGCTTGAAGGCCCGTTTGAGCGCGGTGTAGGCGCGTTCGGAGCGCGCCACCACCATCACCCCGGAGGTGCCGACGTCTAGGCGGTGCACGATCCCCTGCCGCTCATGCACACCCGACGTGGTGATGCGATAGCCCACGGCGGCGAGCCCGCCGAGTACCGTCGGCCCGGTCCAGCCCACCGAGGCGTGCGCGGCCACCGCCGCCGGTTTGTCAACGGCGACGATGTCGTCGTCGGAGTACAGGATCGTCATGCCCTCGATGTCGACGGGCGTGTTCTCAGGTGGCTTCGGCGGTTCGGGTAACCGCACCTGCAGCCAGGCGCCGGGGTGCAGCTTGTCCGATTTGCCGGCCCTCGCGCCATCCAGTTCTACGCCACCCTCTTCGGCAATGGCCGCCGCGGCGCTGCGAGACAGCCCGAGCAGGCGAGCCAGTCCGGCGTCCACGCGCATGCCTGCCAGTCCTTCCGGGACCGGCATCGATCGCTCAGTCATCCGGTCGGGTCGCTGTCGTCCCCGTCGGCGTTGCGCCTCCCCACAGTGTCGAAGTCGTAGCCGAAGATCGACAGCACGACGAGCAGGATCGCACCGCCCACCACGGACGGGTCAGCGACGTTGAACACCGGCCACCAGCCCACCGACAGGAAGTCCACGACGTGCCCGCGCAGCGGTCCGGGGGCCCGGAAGAAGCGGTCGACCAGGTTGCCCATCGCGCCGCCCAGGATCATCCCCAACCCCAGCGCCCACCATGGCGAGACCAGCCGTCGCCCCATCCAGAAGATGCCGACCACCACGCCGGTCGCGATCAGCGTCAGGACCCAGGTGTATCCCGTTGCCATCGAGAATGCGGCGCCGGAGTTGCGTACCAACGTCCAGGTCACCGTGTCGCCGATGATCGACACCGGCTGCCCGGGCGGCAGCAGCCTGACTGCCAATACCTTGGTGATCACGTCCAGCGCGAGTACCACCGCCGCGATCGACAACAGCATGCGCAGCCGCTTGGCCGGCGGCTTCGGCGCGGGAGCCCCGGGTTCGGGGGCTGCCCCGGCGTCACCGGCTGATGTCAGCGGTTCAGCGGATCCGGTGGGTTCCTCGGGCACCCCACCATCATCCACTAGCGACGGTCGGTACCCGGCAGCCACATGGGAACGGGCGCTCATGCGCAATGATTTCCGCATGGGTCGCGTCACCGTCATCACCACTGGGGGAACGATCTCGACGAGCACCAGCCCTGACGGGGTGCGCCGGCCCGCGCACAGTGGTGCGCAGCTGACGGCCGGCCTCGACGTCGACGTCGTGGACGTGATGGCGGTGGACAGCTCCGAACTGGTGCCCGACGACTGGGACCGGGTCAGCGCGGCGGTGCGGGCCGCATTGGATGGCGGTGCCGCCGGGATCGTCATCGCGCACGGCACCGACACCATGGAAGAGAGCGCCCTGTGGCTCGAGCTGACCTATGGGGGCAGCGTCCCGATTGTGCTGACTGGGGCAATGCGCAGCGCCGACGCCCCCGACGCCGACGGCCCGGCCAACCTGCGGGACGCGCTGGCGGTGGCGTCCAGCCCGGCGGCCCGGGACCTCGGGGTGCTGGTCTGTTTTGCCGGCCGGGTATTGCAGCCGCTGGGCATGCGCAAGGTCGCCACCCAGGACCTGAGCGGATTCGCTGGCCAGTTGCTGGGGACGGTGCGCGGCAGCCTCGCCCTCACCGGACCCAAGGTGCGCCCGTTCGTGGGTGAGGTCAGCGCCTCCGACGCCCCGCGGGTAGACATTGTCGCCGCCTACCTGGGTAGTGACGCCGTGGCGCTGGACGCCTTCGCCGCGGCCGGTGCGCGTGGGCTGGTGCTGGAGGCATTGGGATCGGGCAACGCAGGCGCCGCGGTTGTCGACGGAGTCCGCCGCGTATGCCGCGACGGTGTCGTGGTCGCAGTGTCCACCCGGGTTCCCAGCGGCCGGGTCAGCGCGGGCTACGGCCCGGGCCACGACCTGGTGCGGGCGGGCGCGCTGATGGTGCCGCGGTTGGCACCGTCGCAGGCCCGGGTGCTGGTGATGGCAGCGCTGGCGGCGAACCTAGCGGTCGCCGACGTCCTCGACCGCTGGGGCTGAATTCTCCGGATTCCGCCGGACGAGCAGTTCGCCGACGTAGTCCGGCCAGTCCAAGCTGTCTACCGGGTTCGCGGTGGCCAGCTCGGGCGTCTCGATCGGGAATGTCTTGGCCGGGCCCGCGCCGGAGCTGCGGGTCTCGAAGCGGACGGTGACCACGCCGTGCCCGGCGCCTTGCACCCAACCGTGCCCGAGATCGTGGTGCGCGACGTCGTCCCCGATCCGCCACGACGTGCCGCCCTGGCCGGTCAATAACGCCGCACGCATCGTCTCGAAATCCTGATGCGTTTCCTCGGCCGTCTCCGGTCCCAGGTCCAGGTCGGGAAACAACGATTCTTGGCGGACGTCACTCAGACCCGAAAACCCGACCCCCAGCAGCCGAATCGGCCCGATCTGGAGCGGGTCCAGCAGCAGCCTGCGGGCCAGGGCCGCCAGTGCGCCCAGCTCGGTGGTCGCATAGGGCAAGGTCGCCGAGCGGGTCAGGGTACTCATGTCGGATTTCTTGAGTTTGACCGTGACCGTGCGGGCGCCGCGACCATCTTTAAGGAGGCGGCGATGGGCGTGTTCGGCGATCGGCTCGATCGACTCGCGCAGTTGATCCAGTGTGGTCAGGTCGGTGGCGAAGGTGGATTCTGCGCTGATCTGTTTGGCTTCCGCGCGTTCGGCGACTGGGCGGTCGTCGACGCCGCGGGCCAGCCGGTGCAGCGCGGGTCCGACGGTGGCGCCGAGGATGTCGGCTACTTCGGCGTCGGTGAGCGCGGCCAACTGTCCGATGGTGTCGATCCCGAGGCGGTGCAGCTTATCTTCGGCGACGGGCCCGATCCCCCACAGCCGCCGCACCGGCAGGGCGTCGAGCATGACGCGTTCCTCGTCGCGGCGGACCACCCGGATTCCGTCCGGCTTGGCCAGACCGGAGGCTATCTTGGCGATCTGTTTGCCCGAGCCGGCGCCCACCGAGGCGGTCAGTCCGGTCTCGTCACGCACCCGTCGTCGCAGGTGTTCACAGAACTTCTCGACGTCGTCGGAGGACGCGCCGGCCAGTTCGGCCGGCTCGCCGAACGCCTCGTCGAAGGACAGCTGTTCCACGATGGGGACCAGGCTGCGCACGGTGTCGAAAACGCGGCGGCTGGCGACGCCGTACACCACGCCGCGCGGCGGCAACACCACCGCCGACACGCCGACGAGTCGGCGTGCCTGGTGCATCGGCATCGCTGAACGAGCCCCGAACACCCGCGCTTCGTAGCTGGCCCCGGCCACCACTCCCCGGCCCCCCAGCCCACCGACCAGCACGGGACGACCCCGCAGCGTCGGACGGGTCAGCTGCTCGACGGACGCGAAGAACGCATCCATGTCCAGGTGCAGCACCCAACGGGGATCCACAGGTCTTGATGCTATTGGCATGCTCTCGGCCATGCCGGACGGCCGGGTGTTCAGTGCTGAAAATCGTTGTCCGGCTGCCCTTTTGCCCAGTCGATGTAGCGGTCTATCCCGGTCCAGATATCGACGTGCGGCTCGAACCCGATATCGCGTGCCAACGAGATATCGGCCGGGTAGCGAGTAACTTCCCCCGGTCGCGCCGGACCTTCGAATACTCGAACACCGAACTTGTCGGCGATGTAATGGGCGATATCGCGCACGCTGGTATTGGCGCCGCTGGCGAAGTTGATGGACCGGCCTTGCAATGTGGGAGTGTCCAAAACCAGTTGGTATGCCCGGACGACGTCACAGACGTGCAAGTAGTCCCGGGTCGCGGTGCCCTTGCCGAATATCGTGAGATTTCTGCCGGACAGCGCATGGCGGACCAGGATCGGGATCAGCGCCCCGAACGCGCCGCTTTTCTGTCGTTCGCCGAAAATGTTGAACGGACGCACGATCGTAATATCCATGTCGTAAGACTTGTAGTACGAGTAGCAGAGCCGGTCAGCGGCGGCTTTGGAAGCGCCATAGGGACTGTTCGGCATCAATTCGGCGCTCTCGTGCAACAATTCGTGCGCCCCGAGGCTTTGTCCGTCTCCGTAGACCTCGCAGGTCGAGGCATAGATGACGCGGGCGTCGCAGGTCCGCGCAGCCTCGAGAATGTTGTAGGTGCCCATGACGTTGGTGTCCAGAAAGCTTTTCGGATCGCTCAACGATTTGTCGACGTTGACATTTGCCGCAAGGTGAAAGATGACGTCGTGTTCGGGCACAGTTTTCACGGCAAGTTCGGGATCGGTAACCGAGCCGAATACCACGTCCGCGTGCGGGTGCGTCTCGATATTGCGGAGGTTTCTCTTGGCCACGCTTGACAACGTATTTAGTACGGTCAGTTGGTGACCCGCGGCGAGCAGGGCTTCGACGAGATGGCTCCCCTGAAACCCCGCCCCACCGGTCACCAGAATTCTCACCGCAACAAACTCCCGCCCATCGTGTCGTTGTCGGGTGGATACCCGGCCAACACCTTAATGTCATTCCACGACAATTTTAGTTAGCCGACAGCGTTGCGCGCGTACAAAAGGAGGAATCCGGGTTGCTTGCGACCGATGTTCGCCGCGAGGTGGAATTCTGGTGCACGCGTCCGGCCCTGGCTGAGCTGGTGCGCATGTTCGGAGCCAGCGTCCCTGCGGGCCTCGACCTGGTGGCGCGGTTGGCGTGGCTCGACGAGTTCAGCGCCGTGTGGGACTACCGCGGCCGGGCCCGCACCGCCGGTCGGGTGGATACCCAGGACGCCGCCGGAGCGGTCCGGTGGCTGATTCCTCGCCTGGATCGACCCCAGGCACAGCTGCAACGGATCCAGGCGCTGAGCGCCGACCTCGGGCTGGTCGATGAATTCGCACCCACCGGAACGGATTTCGACTTTCTGCTGGTGATCGGCGGCGGCCGCTACACCAATCGCCTGCGGATCGGATACGCGCGTGAGCTGGCGATAGGTCGACGCATTGGGCACGTGGTGCTGGCGGCGGCGTCACGGGCGGTAATGGATTCCGAGCGCGACGCCATCGAGGTTTGCGCGCCCTGGGCCCGCACCGAGTTCGACCTGGTGGTCGCCGCGGCCGCCGAATCGTTCGGGATCGATGCCGCGGACCTGCGCGCCGTTGTGCGCAGCCGCCGATCCCAGCCGCCGCGAGACCAGGCAGTGTGGCGGGTTTCCCCGGACAGCAACAACTTGGGCGTGCCGATCACCCTGCTGGAAACAGCGTCACCCGAGCCGGGTCATCGGCGCGCCAACTCCGCCGACACGTACACCTTCGCCGCCCAGACGGTCGGCATGCAGCACTGCACCTGCCTGCAGGTGGCCGGCCAGCCGGTACTGCCCTACCTGCACTTCGAAGCGCTGAGAACGCTGGCACTGCCGTTCGGAATTCACTTGCAGTCCGCGGGTTTCGGTGTCGACCGCTACAACCGGCTAGGCGTGTTCGACGAGCAGCATCCGGCCAAGATCTTGCAGGAGGTGCGCTCGGCGATCCGGTCGGCGCGTGCCCTGGTCACACCGTGATGGTGCACGGTGTGACCGCGGGGTATGTTCCCGACACCGGCCGTGGACGCCCCCGCGGTGGCCACGGGTGCAGGCCCATGTTGGCCAGGTAGCGCACCGGGCTGATGTGCGCGCCATTTTGGTGGACTTCGAAATGTAAGTAGCCATCCGATGATTCGGCTTCGCGGCCGACCGTGCCGATCTGGGAGCCCGCGCCGACCTGCGCACCGAGCGCGTGGGCTTCGTCGGACCGCAACACGTAGACGAGGTCCAAATTCGCGTTGGATATCGTCACCGAATGCAGGCCGCTGCCGTCGAGAACCTCGGTGCGACTGACGGTTCCGGAGGTTACGGCATAGACGGGCGTGCCCGGCAGTGCGGCAAAGTCGACGCCGGGGTGAAAGGCGCCGGCCCGGGATCCGTAGCCGGCGCCAACGGCGAGCTGCTCACGATCGATCGGGAGTCGCGCGCCGCGTTCGGCCGGGTCGAAATCACTACGGAAGCGGCGGCGATAGTCGGCTACGAGCAGATCGACTTCGTCGCGCGCGTAGCCGAACAGCAACGCCCGGTCGTACGGGACACCGTAGTTCAGCTGACAGTCCGGGTCGATCTTGGCGTAGTGGTCGACCTTGGCTATGCGTTCGGCCAGCGTGGACCAGCCGTTGTGCACCAAATGGATCTCGTTGACCAGCCCGATGCGTCCGTGGTCGGTGATATTGGCCGGCCAGTGCGGGTTGTGGATCAGCCTGGTTCCGGCGCGCAGGCCGGGACGCCAGCGCCAGAACGGTCCGCGCACCGACTCCGCGGGTCCCATCACCGGGATCATTTCCGGGTAGTCGGGGTCGTTCCAGGTGGGGATCATCGGGCACATCAGGGCCGCGATGTCGGATGGGGTGTTTTCCAGCACGCTTCGGACGTCGACGTCCGCCTGCACCACCTGATCAGAGTCAATCATCGCGATCCAATCGGGGCGGCAGAAATCGGCCATGCGGTAGAGCAATTCGAGCCCGGGTGGTTCAGGGATCAGCCACGGCGTGGCGGGCAGGTCGTGGCGCGCGCGCACCAGATTAGTCACCGCCGGATGGCCCGCCAGTATCTCAGGGGTGCTGTCGGTGCTGCGGTCGTCGATCACGTAGATGTCGTCGCACCAACAAGACAGAGAGTCGAGTACGCGGGGCAAGATGTCCTCGCCGTTGTGCACGCGGAACAGGCCGAGAACCCGCATCCCACCTCCGTCTCTTCCGCGGTGCCTGGCCGGAGCCTACCGTTGCCTGGACCGCGCCGAAGCCGTTCAGGCTTTGGCGATATGCACGCGCACCCCGTCGCCGATCTCCGTGCCGTCCACCGGTTCGCCGAATTCGAAACTGGTGGCCAGGATTTCGCCGGCGATGAGATCGCGGTGCGTCCGCGCCCACTCGGCACGTTCGGCGGGTACCGCGATCACCACGCTGATCCGGTCGGACACCTCCAGTCCGCTGGACTTACGCAGCTCCTGCAGCTCGCGGATGCGGTCCTTGGCCCAGCCCTCGGCCTCCAGTTCGGGAGTCACGGTGCCGTCCAGCACCACCAGCCCGGCGCCGCCGGGCAGTGCCGCGGTGAACTCGGGGTCGGCGGCGACAAGCCGCGAGCTGTACTCCTCGGGCTGCAACACCGCGGGGCCTGCCGTCAGGGTGCCGTCGGGGTTGACCACTCCTGCACCGGCCTTGACGGCCTTGATCGCGGCTTGGACGTCCTTACCCAGCCGCGGACCGGCCACCCTCGCGTTGACGGTGAGTTCGAACCGGCCGTAGGTGTCGATCGCGTCGGTCAGCTCGACCGACTTGACGTTGAGCTCGTCGGCGATCAACCCGATGAATTGTTCAAGCTGTCCGGGATTCTCCACTGCCACGGTGAGTTTCGGCAGAGGCAGCCGCACCCGCAGCTTCTTGGCCTTACGCAGCGACGACGCCGCCGAACACACTTCACGCGCCTGGTCCATCGCGGCGACCAAGTCCGGATCCGCCGGTAGTTCGGCGGCCTGGGGCCAGTCGGTCAGATGCACCGAGCGCGCGCCGGTCAAACCACGCCAGATCAGCTCGGTGATCAACGGAAGCAGCGGCGCGGCAAGGCGCGCGGTGACCTCCAGCACGGTGTGCAGGGTGTCGATCGCCTCGGCGTCTTCCACCCAGAACCGGGAACGCGACCGCCGCACATACCAATTCGTCAGCGCCTCGGTGAATTGGCGCAACTGTTCACAGGCCCCGGAGATGTCGCATACATCCAGCGAAGCGGTCAGGTCGTCGCGTAGCACCGCCAGCTTAGCCAGGATGTAGCGGTCCAGCACATTGGTCGAATCAACCCGCCAGGTACCGACTTTCGGCGCATACAGCGCCAGGAAGCTGTAGGCGTTCCAGAACGGCAGCAGCACCTGGCGCACGCCGTCGCGGATACCCTGCTCGGTGACGATCAGGTTGCCGCCGCGCAAGATCGGCGAGGCCATTAGGAACCAGCGCATGGCGTCGGAGCCGTCGCGGTCGAATACCTCGGTGACATCGGGGTAGTTGCGCAACGACTTGCTCATCTTCTGCCCGTCGGAACCGAGCACGATGCCATGTGCGACACAGGTTTTGAATGACGGCCGGTCGAACAAAGCGGTGGCCAGTACATGCAGGGTGTAGAACCAGCCGCGGGTCTGCCCGATGTACTCGACGATGAAGTCACCCGGGTAATGACTGTCGAACCAGTCGCGATTCTCGAACGGGTAGTGAACCTGCGCGTACGGCATGGAGCCGGAGTCGAACCACACGTCGAGCACGTCGGGAATGCGCCGCATCGTGCAGGAGCCGGTCGGGTCGTCAGGGTTGGGCCGGGTGAGTTCGTCGATGAAGGGCCGGTGCAAGTTGTCCGGCCGCACCCCGAAATCGCGTTCGAGTTCGTCGACGCTGCCGTAGACATCGATCCGCGGGTAGGCCGGGTCGTCGGACTTCCACACCGGAATCGGGGTGCCCCAATACCTGTTTCGGGAGATCGACCAGTCGCGGGCACCCTGCAGCCATTTGCCGAACTGGCCGTCCTTGACGTGTTCGGGATACCAGGTGATCTGTTGGTTGAGTTCCACCATCCGGTCGCGGAACTGGGTCACCCGCACGAACCACGACGACACCGCCCGATAGATCAGCGGGTTTCGGCAGCGCCAGCAGTGCGGGTAGGGGTGCTCGTAAGTTTCGTGGCGCAGCAGCACCGCGCCGTTGACCGCCACCGCACCGCCACCGTTCTTCAGGTCCCGGATGATGTGCGGATTGGCGTCAAAGACATGCTGGCCGTGATAGTCCGGCACGGACGAGTCAAAGCGACCCGCTGCGTCCACCGGCGTGACCGGCACGATTCCGGCCGCGTCGCCGACGGTCATGTCATCCTCGCCGTAGGCCGGCGCCAGATGCACCAGGCCGGTGCCGTCCTCGGTGGTGACGAAGTCGGCGGGCAGCACCCGAAAAGCGTTGGGCGAGTCCATAAAATACGGGAACGGCGGCAGATACCGTACCCCTACCAGATCCGCGCCGCGATAGGTGCCCAGCACCGCGGGGTCGTCACCAAGCTCGCGCGCGTAGGCGCCCAGCCGCGCCTCGGCCAACACGAAGCGCCGATCCCCCACGGCAACATGCACATACGTCACGTCCGGGTGCACAGCGACGGCGAGGTTGGACGGCAGCGTCCAGGGTGTGGTCGTCCAGATCAGCAGGTACGCTCCGTCCAGGTTGCCGCCGTTGATCTTGAAACCGACCGTCAGGGCTGGGTCTTGACGGCTCTGGTAGACGTCGTCGTCCATGCGCAGCTCGTGGTTGGACAGCGGGGTTTCGTCGCGCCAGCAGTACGGCAGCACGCGGTAGCCCTCGTAGGCCAGGCCTTTGTCCCACAACTGCTTGAACGCCCAGATCACCGACTCCATGTAGGGCAGATCGAGCGTCTTGTAGTCGTTGTCGAAATCGACCCAGCGCGCCTGACGGGTGACGTACTGCTGCCATTCATCGGTGTAGCGCAGCACCGAAGCGCGGCAGGCATCGTTGAACGCGGCGATTCCCATCGAGTCGATCTGGGATTTGTCGGTGATGCCCAACTGGCGCTCGACCTCGAGCTCGGCGGGCAAACCGTGAGTGTCCCAACCGAATCGGCGCTCTACCTTGTCGCCGCGCATGGTCCGATACCGCGGCACGATGTCCTTGACGTAGCCGGTCAGCAGGTGCCCGTAATGCGGCAGGCCGTTAGCGAACGGGGGCCCGTCGTAGAAGACGTACTCGGGGGCACCGTCGCGGTTGGCGATGCTGGCGCGGAAGGTATCGTCGTGGAACCAGTAGTCGAGCACCTCCAGTTCGAGCGCCGGGAAGTCGGGTGTCCCTGCGGCCAGCTTCGGATAGTTCTCAGTCATCTTGCGGCGCTCCCGTTGTGCCCTGGTGCTTCAGGCACGGGGACGACGAATGCGCTGGTGCGCGAACGCCGCGGTACCACCCCGCTTGCCACGCAATCCGCGTGACCGCTCGTGACGGCTGTGACGGGCCTACCCGTTCGGTTCTACTGGGCCGGATCGGCTGTTCTTCCGAAGGCTCCCCGGGGATAGCCGGATCTACGCCAATGTGTCGATTTTAAAGGACTCCGAGGAGCTAACCGGCCACAGGGCTGGGCCTGCAGTCGGTTAGCTCCTCGGAGTCCCCGGTAGCGCACTAACCACGGCGTTACGCCTGAACTTCGAGTACGCCGATGCGCCACAGCGCGGCGTACACGTGCCGCAGCGGGATGCTGAGCAGCCGGGCGGCGCCTTCGATCAGCGGGTCGCTGCCGGCGGCGGCGACTGCGTCGACGCGCGGCGTCTTCTTGGCGGCCGGCGTCACCGGAACATCGCGCACAACGCGCAGCGTGGGAGCACTGGGGAAGGTAACAACTTCGTCGTACAGTGCAGCGGTCATGATCGCCTCCTCGGTTGGAAATCACACGTTGACAGGGGGAGCTTGAAACTTTCTTGGGAGGTCCCGACCCGCAACGGTTCCGAGTCAAACGGCTCAACCGCGAGCGTCGTGCCGGAGACCGGTCAGGGACGAAACAAAGCCCGGATATCGACCCGGACTGCCACTGGAACTCATGCGTCCCTCACCTCCTCTCGGTCACCTGTCACGCGGCGTTCCGCGTGACCTACGCGCACAAAAAGGAGGACAGAATCCGGCGATCGCCGGAAATCCGCACCCCTCTCGTCAGAGCTTTGGCACTACCCGACGTGTCCGGTTAGCCGGAAGCCACCTGGGCTCAACCCTTAAGCCGGGAGGAGCTGTCCTGACCCGGGGCGTCTTTCGACGTTCGGGGTCAGTGGCCTGTGTTCGGTGTAGCCGCCTCACCTAACGAGGTGCTTGCCTGACCGATGATGCACCACCGGGCGGGCTGGGTCAACGCGCCGTACCCCCGTTTCGTGATCTTTATGCTTCTGCTACGGACGCGGACAGCGTTTGTCCAGCTTCAGGCCTCGTGAGCTGCGAAAACATGCGTATGTGCGAAGTCACATTTTCATTTGAGTTCGCTATGTCAGACGGTCGAGTCTTCCGATGGTGTCGATGTATTCCTCGACCATGTCGAGCACGACTGCCCGGGTCGGCCGTACCCGGTCGAGCGAGCCCACGACTTGGCCGACGAAGTAGGTCGCCAGCTCGCGGGCCTTGGCGCCTGGCTGGTTAGCAGCCTGGTTGATCCGCAGCTGCGAGTCGGTGACCAGTGCGGTCTGCAGTGGCATGCCGAGCGGGTCGGGGGTGTCGGATCGTGCCCATTCGTCGGTCCAGGCGGTGCGCAGCATGCGCGCCGGCTTGCCGGTCAGCGACCGGGACCGCACGGTGTCCGACGAAGTCGCGGCCAGGAATTTGTCCCGGACCACCGGCACGGTTTCGGCTTCCTCGGTGGTCAGCCACACCGACCCGCACCACACGCCCTCGGCACCCAACGCCAGCGCCGCGGCGATCTGGCGCCCCCGGGCGATCCCGCCGGCCGCCAGGACCGGCGTCGGCGCCACCGCGTCGACCACTTCGGGAACCAGCACCATGGTGGACACCTCACCGGTGTGCCCGCCCGCCTCGGTGCCCTGGGCGACGATCAAGTCCACGCCGGCCGCGGCATGGCGCTGCGCATGCTTGGTGGTTCCGGCTAGAGCGGCCACCAACACGTCCTGGCTGTGGGCGCGTTCGACCAGATCATGCGGCGGCGGTCCGAGCGCGCTGGCGATCAGCCGAATATTGTGGCCGAAGGCCACTTCCAGCAACGGTTCATAGCCCTTGGGTGAGATGTTGAGGCCGCCTCTGATCGCTTCTTCGTCCTCGGCGTGGGGGGCAACGCCGTAGCGGTTCATCAGTTCGTCGAGGAACGCACGATGCTCTTCGGGCAGTAGGTCCTGTGCCTGCCGCGAGTTGATCCCGCCGGTGTCGGCGCCAACGTACTTGGGCGGCAACAGCAAATCCACGCCGTAAGGCTTGCCGCCGGTCTCCTGCTCGATCCAGGCCAGTTCGCTTTCCAGGCGTTTCGGACTGTGGGCGACGGCGCCGAGGACCCCGAATCCACCGGCGTTGGTCACCGCGGCGACCACGTCGCGGCAATGGCTGAAAGCGCAGATCGGAAACTCGACGCCGAGCATCTCGGCAACCCTGGTTCGCATGTCGCCGACGCTACGCCCTCGCGCCTTTACCCTTTGCGCCGAACGTCCCACTCCCCTTCGGCCTTCGTGCCCTCGCGCTGCGCGACGTTCGTCGAGACGAGAAAAGGCTGCCGAGGAGAGCTAGGCGGACGGGGCCGATGGCCCCACGCCGTCAGGCGGCCAGCTGTCCACACCGTCCTCCAGCGGCACCCGCAGGCTTCGCAGCAACGACGCAACCATCCGCCACGCCCCGATCGCCGTTACCAATTCAATCAAAATTGTTCTGTCAGCACCTAATTCGCGTTCACAGGCTGCCCAGTTCGCATCACTGAGTACGCCATCGCGCACCACGTCGTCAGTGGCGGCGAGCACGGCCCGCTCGGCGGGACCGAACCCGTCGTAAGCCGGCCAGTCCCGCACCCCCAGTAGGTCTTCGGCCGACACGCCCAACCGCGATGCGACGCGCCAATGCTGGGTCCACTCGTAATCGCATTCGGTGAGCCAGCCGATACGCATGATTACCAACTCACGTAGCCGCCGGTCTAGGGCGCCGTGCCACAGCATCATGGCCAGCAGGTCGTTGACCACCCGCGCCAGCGGCGGATGGTTCAACAGCGTCTGAAAGATGCTGAGTTCGGCCATATAGTCGGGAACGCCCGCTTCGTCTGCTGCGGCCTTGGCCTCGTCCACGGGTAGCAGCGGTATACGGGCCTTGCTGGACTGGGTCATGGTGTAGGACTCTCGGTTGACGACGCCGTCGTATTCACCGCAATGGTAGCCAGCGAAGAGAAGGTGACCTTGATGATCGAACTGCTGTCGGACATGCCGGACGGCGTGACGGGTGTGCGAGTGTCGGGCCGGCTCAGCGGCAACGAACTGCGCGACGCCCGCCCGGCGATCGAGGAGCGGCTGAAAACCGGTGATGTTCGGATCCTCGAGGTTATCGAGTCCGACTACGAGGGGTTCGGCCCCGGTGGGTTCGCCGAGGACGTGAAGCTCGGCCTGGGCCTCGTCATACCGCACCATTCGGCCTTCAAACGCATCGCGGTCGTCACCGACAAGGAGTGGGTCACCCACACGCTGCACGCGCTGGCGTGGATGGTGCCTGGCGAGCTCAAGGTGTTCGGCCTCGACGAATTGGCGAGCGCGAAGATTTGGGTGACGGGCTGAGACCAGCCCTGCCAACCTGCGACGGCCGGCCTTTTCCGGCGCGTTGATCCGCCGCCGAGCGCGACTGAACAGGAAAGATGACCTCGAAGCCGGGTGCTGCGCCCGGCTACGACGAGGTGAGCGACAGTGTTGGACCACAGCCCGGCCACGCCGGTAGCCGTTATCGGCATGGCCTGCCGCCTTCCGGGTGGTGTCGATTCGCCCGAGAAGTTCTGGCGGGCACTGCTGCGTGGCGACGACCTGGTCACCGACATTCCGCCGGATCGCTGGGACGCCGACGAACTCTACGACCCCGAGCCGGGCATGCCGTGCCGATCGGTGTCGCGCTGGGGCGGCTTTCTGGACGACGTCACCGGGTTCGATCCCGAATTCTTCGGTATCAGTGAGCGCGAGGCCACCGCGATCGACCCGCAGCACCGGTTGCTGATGCAAACCTCGTGGGAAGCCGTCGAGCACGCCGGCATACCACCGAAGTCGCTGGAAGGCTCATCGACCGCAGTGTTCGTCGGACTGTGCCACGACGACTACACACACGTCACGAACGCCGCGGGTGCGCTGGGTGACGCGTATGGGTTCACCGGCACCGCAATGAGCATGGCGTCGGGGCGGGTGTCCTATGCCCTGGGACTGAGCGGGCCGTCACTCACAGTGGACACCGCATGTTCGTCCAGCTTGGTCGCGGTACACATGGCGTGTCGCAGTCTGCATGAAAAGGAGAGCGACCTGGCGCTGGCCGGCGGCTGCATGGTGATGCTGGAGCCTCAGCTGTTCGCGTCCGCCTCTGGTCAGGGCATGCTCTCGGCCACCGGGCGGTGCCGCAGCTTCGACGCCGACGCCGATGGCTTCGTCCGTTCCGAAGGCTGCGCCGTGCTGCTGCTGAAGCGACTGCCCGACGCGGTACGCGACGGCGACCGGATCCTGGCCGTATTGCGCGGCACCGCGACCAATCAGGACGGCCGCACTGACACCATCACCACCCCATCGCTGGACGCGCAGGTCGCCGTCTATCGCGCGGCGTTGACGGCGGCCGGGGTCGACGCCGACACCGTCGGCCTCGTCGAGGCGCACGGTACCGGCACGCCGGTTGGTGATCCAATCGAATTCCGCAGTTTGGCAAGGGTTTACGGACTCAACAGGGCATGCGCGCTGGGTTCGGCCAAGAGCAACCTCGGCCACACTGAGGCCGCGGCCGGTGTGGTCGGGATTATCAAAGCCGTGCTGTCGCTGCAGCATGGCGTGTTTCCGGCAGTGGCGCACTTCACCCAGCTACCCGAGGAACTCACCGCGCTGGACACCGGGCTGTTTGTGCCGCGGTCAATCACACCATGGCCCGGCGCCGGCCCGCGCCGCGCTGCGGTGTCGTCCTACGGAATGTCGGGGACCAACGCGCATGCCATCCTCGAGCAGGCTCCGGTCTCTTTTTCAGCGAAGGCAACCCAACCGCGAATGCGCGCAGCCCAGTCACGCTTGGGGTCGGAGAACCAGCGGGTGTTCACCATCTCCGCCAGCTCAGCTTGCGCGCTGCGCGAGACCGCTCGCCGACTTGCGGCCTGGGTCGACGAAAACCAACCGTCAGCAACCGATCTCGCGTACACACTGGCTCGCAGGCGCGCCCACCGGCCGGTGCGCAAAACCTTGATCGCTAGGGATAGCAACGAATTCACAAGCGCACTAATCCAATTCGCCGACAGCGACGATCCGCTTCGCACCGCCGTCGGGCTCGACCACCACGGACCGGTGTGGGTGTTCTCCGGGCAGGGCTCGCAGTGGGCGGCGATGGGCGCACACCTGCTGGCCACCGAACCGGTCTTCGCCGCCACCGTCGCCGCCACCGAACCCCTGGTCGCTGCCGAATCCGGCTTCTCAGTCGCCGAGGCCATGACAGCGCCACAGACCGTCACAGGCATCGATCGGGTGCAACCGACCCTGTTTGCCATGCAGGTCGCGCTGGCCGAGGCGTTGCAGGCATACGGGGTTCGGCCCGGCGCGGTGATCGGTCATTCGCTGGGCGAAGTATCGGCAGCCGTTGTGGCGGGCGCGCTTTCGCTCGCGGACGGCGTCAAGGTAATATGCCGCCGGTCCCGATTGTGCACCAGGCTGGCCGGTGCCGGCGCGATGGCGGCGGTGGAATTGCCCGCCCCGCAGGTCCGCGAGGAACTCACGCGCAGCGGCGTCAAGGACGTCGTGATCGCCGTGGTCGCCGCGCCGCAGTCCACGGTGATCGGCGGCGCGACCGAGTCGGTTCGCCGACTCGTGACCACCTGGACAGAGCGCGACGTCCTCGCCCGCGAAGTCGCCGTGGATGTCGCGTCGCACACCCCGCAGGTAAACCCGATTCTCGACGAGCTGGCCGAGGCGCTGGCCGACCTGAAACCGCAGACGCCGCAACTCCGCTACTATTCGGCGACCCTGTTCGATCCGCGCGAGCAGCCGCGGTGCGACGCGGGCTACTGGGTGGACAACCTACGGCACGCGGTGCGGTTCTCCGCGGCCGTCAAGGCGGCGTGCGAGGATGGCCACCGGGTGTTCGGCGAGTTGTCACCGCACCCCTTGTTGGTGCGCGCCGTCGAGCAGACAGCGGCCAGCCTGGACGTGCCGGTGGCCGCCATCGCCGCCATGCGCCGCGAGCAGCGGCACGGGCTGTGTGATCTGGTGGGTGAACTGCACTCCGCGGGTGCCGCTGTCGATTTCGCGGTGCTGCATGCGAACGGCCGACTAGTCGATGCGCCGCTTCCGGCGTGGGCGAACCGTCCTTTGTTGCTCGACGTACGAAAGACCACGCAAAACGCCAATACCGTCGCAGCACACCCGCTTCTCGGTGCGCATGTCCGGCTCAGGGAGGAGCCGCCGCGGCACGCCTGGCAGGCCGACATCGGCACCGCAGCGTTGCCGTGGCTGGCCGATCACCGGATCAACGATGTCGCCGCCGTCCCGGGCGCGGCGTTCTGCGAGATGGCCCTGGCTGCGGCCGCGGCGGTATTCGGCGATCGTAGCGAGGTCCACGACATCAGCTTCGACAAGATGTTGTTGTTAGACGAAGAAACACCAGTCGGAGCCGTCGCCGTCGTCGAACCTGACGGCACCGCCAGGTTCGCCGTCGAGACCGACTTCGACGGCGAGAAAATCAGGCGGGCCACCGCCACCCTGCATCGCAGTGAAGATGACAGCCCGCCGCGTGCCCTTGACACGAACATCTTGTTGGCCAGGCACCCCTGCCGCATCGACGGTGAACAAGTGCGAGGGTGGTTCAGCAACCGAGGAATTCAGTTCGGCCCCGGTTTCGCAGGTCTAAAGGCCGCGCATGTTGCCGACGGGCTGACCAACACAGTTCTGGCCGAGCTGACACCCCCTCGTCCGATTCGCACCCAGCAAGCCTGCTACATGATGCACCCCGCGCTGCTGGACGCCTGCTTCCAATCGGTCGCCGCGCATCCCGCGCTCCGAGGCCGACAACACGCGGGTTTGTTGTTGCCACTGCGAGTGCGCAGGCTGCGGGTCCACGCCCCCACCAACACAGCCCGCTACTGCCGCACCACGGTGACGGCGTGTGGCACCGACGTTCAAGCCGACATCGACGTCCTCGACGATCGCGGGAACACGCTGCTGACCGTGCGTGGACTTCTGATGGGCACGGGCCGATCCGAGGCCGATGATCGTGAGCGCCTCCTCAGTGAGCGTCTACTGGAAATCGAATGGAACCGACGCGAACTAGTCCAGGTCGCAGCAACAGCTCAAAACTGGTTGCTGGTAAGCCTTTCCCCCGATCATGACGAGCCGTTCACCGCCGGGCTGTCCGGCGAGTTGTGCCGACTCGACACCCAGTGCACCACCCTCTCCTGGCCCGGCGATCCGGCGGACCTGCGTTCCCGGCTCGCCGAAAAAGCTTTCGACGGCGTGGTGGTCGTCGCCGCGCCCGACATCGAGGATCCGCTGGGCACTGGGCAGATCCGCGACCTAATCCACATCGCCCGCGAACTGCCCCATGTCCGCGGCGCAGCGCCCCGGCTCTATCTCGTGACCCGCAACGCCCTACAGGTCACCGACGGTGACGCCGTCAACGTCAGCCACGGGGCCCTGCGCGGACTGTTGCGGGTGATCGGCGCCGAGCACCCCTACCTGCATCCCACTCAGATCGACGTCGACAATCAGACGAACTCCGCCATGGTCGCCCACCAGCTGCTCTCCGGCACAAGAGAAGACGAGACCGCGTGGCGCAACGACCAGTGGTGGACGGCCCGCTTGCGCCCGGCCCCGCTGCGGCCCGAGGAACGCGCCACCACCACCGTGCACGGTTGCACGGCGGGCCTGCGGCTGCGCATCCGCACGCCCGGCGACCTGCAGTCCATCGAGTGCGTCAAGGTTGACCGCACACCGCCGGGCCGCGGGCAGATCGAGGTTGCTGTCAACGCGTCCAGCGTGAACTTCGCCGATGTGCTGGCCGCATTCGACCGCTACCCCGACTTCGACGGTCGGCGGCCGGAGCTGGGGCTCGACTTCGCCGGAGTGGTGAGCGCGGTCGGGCCCGATGTCGACGAACACCGGATAGGCAGCCGCGTCGGCGGCATGACGCCCGGCGGCTGCTGGGGCAGCTATGTCACCTGTGACGCCGCGCTGGCCGCGCCACTTCCGAAAGAACTGAGCGACGCTGCCGCCGCGGCTGTCACCACCGCGGCGGCCACCGCCTGGTACGCCCTGAATAACCTGGCCCAGATCCGCGCCGACGACAGGGTGCTCGTGCACTCCGCCACCGGCGGTGTCGGCCAGGCGGCGATCGCGATCGCCCGCGCCTTCGGCGCTAGGGTCTATGCCACCGCAGGCAGCCCATGGCGTCGAGAAAAACTGCGCGACATAGGAATCCATCATGTATACGATTCACGCAGCACCGAATTCGCCGAGCAGATCCGGCACGACACCGACGGCTGCGGCGTCGATATCGTCCTGAATTCACTCACCGGTGCGGCCCAGCGCGCCGGAATCGACGTGTTGGCTTTCGGCGGCCGGTTCATCGAGATCGGTAAGCGCGACATCTACGGAGACACTCAACTGGGACTGTTCGCGCTGCGGCGCAACATCTCGCTACACGTGGTGGACCTGGCGCTAATGGCCCGCACCCATCCGCGGCGGGTCCGCGCACTGCTGGATGAGGTGTACCGGCTCACTGCCGACGGCACCCTGCCCGCACCGCAGCGCACCCACTACCCGGTTACCGACGCGGCCGCCGCGGTTCGCGCGATGAGCGCCGCCGAACACAGCGGAAAGCTCATCCTGGACATTTCCCCCGGCGCCGCGGCGGAGGTGGTGGTCCCGCCGGAGCAGCTGCCGGTGTGTCGCCCCGACGGTTCCTACCTCATCACCGGCGGCCTAGGCGGACTCGGACTGTTCCTCGCCGAACAGCTTGCCGCCGCCGGCGCTGGCCGAATCGTGCTCAGCTCACGCACGAAGCCCAGCCAAAAAAACCTGGAGACAATTGAACTCGTTCGCACCACAGGCGCCGACGTGGTGGTCGCGTGCGGGGACATCGCCCACCGCGGAACCGCGCAGCGTCTGGTAGCCGTAGCGACGGCAACGGGCCTGCCGCTCAAGGGCGTCCTGCATGCGGCCGCGGTCGTCGAGGACGCGACCCTGCCCAACATCACCGACGAACTGCTGGAAAGGGACTGGACCGCCAAGACGCATGGCGCGTGGAATCTGCACCACGCCACCGCTTCCGCACCGCTGGACTGGTTCTGCTTGTTCTCCTCCGCGGCAGCCTTGTTCGGGTCCCCCGGGCAGGGCGCCTACGCGGCGGCCAACAGTTGGCTGGACAGCTTCGCCCACTGGCGGCGCGCTCAGGGTTGGCCGGCTACTGTGATCGCCTGGGGCGCTTGGGCCGAGATCGGCCGCGGCGCGATCCTGGCCGACACCGGTGACACTACGATGATCACCCCGGACGAGGGTGCGTACGCTTTCCAAGCCCTGCTGCGCCACACCCGTTGCTACACGGGCTACACGCCCAGCCGAGGCTCGCCGTGGCTACAGGCACTGGCCGAACGCAGCCCGTTTGCCGAAATGTTCCGTGCCGGGCTGAACACCGGATCCCGCCATAACGGGTCCCAACTGCACGACGAACTGATTAAGCTGCCGGGACACGAACGGCCGAGTTTGCTCAGACGTCTGATCTCCGATCAGGTCAGCCAGATCCTGCGGCGCGGCGTCGACCCGGACCGGCCGCTGTCGGACTACGGCCTCGATTCGCTGGGCAACCTCGAGTTGCGCACCCGCCTTGAGACGGAGACCGGAATCCGCTGTAGTTCCACCGACATCACCACCGTGCGCGACCTGGCCGACCAACTGTGCCAGAAACTCACACCCACCCAAGACGCTCCGGTCTCAATGTGACGATCTGACGGCCACAGCAAATACCCTGATTGCACGCGGTATCGGAAGGGAGCGAAAACTTGGTCGTCGTGGGCCATCTGGGTCTGGGGACAATCACCGACTGGATTCCTGTTCCCGGTGTCTCCTGGACCTGGTGTGCCACACCGGCTTCCATTCAAGCTGCGCGGCGAGCACCGAAAAGCACTGTGCCTCCCAGCTACGTCCAGGCCCGGCATCTGAAGGGCTTCCGCGAACGGCAAGCACGTGGGTTGGACATGTCACGGTTGCTGGTGATGGCCTTCGATATGCCCGGTGAATGCGACATTCGCGCGCTGACCTACGTTTTCAACGCCCACCTGCGTCGGCACGACACGTACCGTAGCTGGTTCGAATTCGTCGGGGCCGGTCCCACCGCGACCATCGTGCGGCACACCATCGGCGATCCTGCCTCCATCGAACTCGCCGCGGTCAACCGCGGCCAGATGTCGCCCGCCCAGTGGCAGGAGCATTTATTGCAAACGCCGAGCCCGCTGCAGTGGGACTGTTTCCGGTTCGCGATCATCCAGCGCGACGATCACTTCACCGTCTGCATCAGCGTCGATCACCTACACGTCGACCCGATGTTCGTCGGCGGCGTCTTCTGGGAGATCCGGGCAATGTACAACGAGTTGATCGATGGTGAAGGGCCGCTTGCACTTCCACCCGCGGGAAGCTACGCCGACTATTGTCTACGCGAGCGCGACTACACCTCGGCGCTGACGCTGCGATCCCCGGAGGTACAAGGGTGGATCGAGTTTTTTGAGCACAACGACGGCGCACTGCCCCAATTCCCGCTCCCACTGGGCGACACCGCACTGTCCACCAAGGGTGAGTTGCTGACGCTACGGTTGCTGGACGCCCGTCAGACAGCCCGATTCGAGGACGCGTGTAGCGCTGCCGGTGCTCGCTTCAGCGGCGGGGTGTTCGCCGCGACGGCCCTCACTGAGCACGAATTGACTGGTGCGCCTACCTATTACGCGGTCACACCGATCGGGACCCGAAGCACGCCCGCGGATTTCATGACGACGGGATGGTTCATCGGCCACGCTCCGTTTGCAGTTCCGGTTGCCCCGACGTTCGGCGAGACCGCCCGTGGCGCCCAGAGTGCGTTCGACGCCAACACCCACCTCGCCAAGGTGCCGTTCGAGCGGGTTCTGGAACTTGCGCCCTGGCTGCGCCCTCCCCCGGCCCACTCCGGTTTTCCCATGTTGTCGTTCCTAGACGCCGGGGTGCCGCCGTTGTCTGCGATGGTTGCCACGCAACTGAGCCAGACGAACACCCGGGCTTTCAGCGATGGCCGGATCGCATCGCGAGTTTGCATGTGGGTCAACAAATTCCACGAGGAGACCACGATCACCGCCTCATTCCCGAGTAATCCGATCGCCTACGAATCGGTTGCTCGGTATCTGGAAACGATGCGATCGGTGTATGTACGCGCGGCCGAGGGCCGATCACTGGCACCGCAATGCCAGCTACAGTCGCAAATACCTGGCTAGCCGATCGAGAATTACCAGTCGATCTCCGGAATCAGGCCGAATTCGGCGAATGTACTCAGGATCGCCTCCTGCAGGCCCTCTTTCGTGTTTGGCCGGCCAAGTAGATAAGCGGAGATTCGGATGAAGACCTGGCCGCGATCGCGGCCACTGACGAACAGCAGTTGCCCACCCATGCGCTCGAGGGTGCTCATCTTCATTCCGGGTTCGAACGGTCTCATGTGCGCATGGTCGGCATCGGTACCGTCGGGTCGGTTGACCGCGGGCGGCAGGTCGCCGATGTTGGAGACGGTGACGGGTAGCGACGGACCACCCGCTGCCACTCCGGCCAGCCTCCTGGCCACGCGCTTTGGCGTCATGGCTGTCAATGGCAGCGGCGCCAACCACTCGTTGTCTGCGTCGTCCATCGCTTCGAGGATTGTTTGCGTGATCCTGTGATGGACGTCCCGCAGGTCCGTTGCTGCGTGTGTGGGATCGACGGCCACATCGACTGCGGTGATGGCATTGCCACGCGTATCGCCGTCGGTCCGTAGGTTGGCGACCAGTCGTAGCGTGACAGACCCGTCGTCAGTCACGCGGCCCATCCGTACCGCAAGTCTGCATGCGACACCTGCCACAAGCGAGTTGCCGCTTGCGCCAAGTTTTTTCGCGCGGGTATCCCATTCCGCCAAATCGATGCGCGCGGTCAGGGCGGGCATCTCCACCGCCTGATCCCCGACGCCCGCGGTTCTCCGCGCGGGTGGTGCGGTTTTTATCGAGGAGGTGAGCTGTTTGCGGTCTCGTCGCGCCCTTCGAGCTACGGCCGCCAACGCGTGGCCAACAGCGGGCAGTTCTTTGACGGTTTGTCGCAAATCCTCACGCAATGCCTGTCTGCGGGTGCGCGACCGCGCGGGCGGGTACCTCAGCTCGTGCGTTTTGCCTTCGGCCGCTTCGGCGATCGCCTGGCCGAATCCGATCGCGTCGACGACCGCGTGAGAGACCACCAAACTGACGGCTGTCCCGCCATCCTCCAGGGGCAGCACTCCAAGATGCCAGCCGGGTCCCCATTCGGGGTCGATCGGTAGGCGTGCCCGCTCGTCGGCCCACGCGCTCACGTCGGCGCGTCGGCGCGGCGTCGTCGCGATCTCGAGGTCGGGCAATCTGGGAGCCAACACCCAACGGTCCCGCGCGAACGGTATCGGCGAGCGCTCGACGGTACGGCCAAATGGTCCGGATCCGAGGTTGCGGTGGAACCGCCGCAGCCCCTCCATGTCGGCGCCACGGTCGTATATCCACGTAACTTGAATCAGTGCGCCGTGAACTGCTCGCGTGGCAAGAAATGCCGCTTGATCGAGGTAGGCGAGCAGGTTGTCCACCGGCTCGGCCCCGCGTGTGGCGAGCTGACCAGCTGGGATGGTCGGCGTGGCGACGGAGGCAAGCTGGCTTGCCAGGTGGTTGGCGAGCACGCCGGGAGTGGGGTGCTCGAACACCAGGTTCGCCGGCAGGGTCAGCCCGGTTTGGGCGGTCAGCGTGTTGCGCAGCTCCATGGCCGTTAGCGAATCAATGCCAAGGTCTTTGAAGGCGGTCTCGGTGTCGAGGCTGACCGGATCGGGGTGAGCCAACACGGTGGCGGTGGCCCGCGCGACAATGGTGGTCAGCGTTTGGAGTCGCTCTTCGGCCGTCTGGCCGACCAGCTTCTCCCTGAGTCCGTGGGCGTCACCGCTGGATAGCGCGCTACTGCTTTCACTGGTGTTCACACGTGGCGCCAGTTCGGTCAGCAGCGGGTGTAAACGTCGTGCGGTCAGGGCGGGCACGAATCGGTCCCAGCTGACATCAGCCAGGGTGATCAATGTGTCGTCTACCTCGATGGCCTGTCGCAGTGCGGCCAGCGCGGTCGTGGGTGGGATCGGGTTGATCCCGATTCGCCGGAAGGAGTCGAGAACCTCGGCCGGCATGTTGCTGGCTTCGTCCGCCCAGAGTCCATACGCCGGTGCCACCGCCCTGCGTCCGTTGCAACGCAGGCGCTCGGCTAGCGCATCGATCGCGGCGTTCGCGGCAGCGTAGGCGCCCTGTTGTGCACCTCCCCAGGTCGCTGCCGCTGACGAGAACAAGATGAAGGTTTCCGGTTCGTCGTCGAGTAGTTCCACCAGGTTGATGGCGCCACCCACCTTCGCCGCACAACTGTCGGACAGTTCTTCAGCGGTGGTGTCGGAGATGGAGTTCCATCCGATGGCTGCCGCGGCGTGCACCACGGTGCCGATGGGTCCGTAGATGCTACGCAGGTCAGCCAGAGCGTCGGCCAAAGCGGACCGATCGCTCACATCGACGGATACCGATGCGGTGGTCACCCCACGTGCTTGGAGCTCCGCTTCCAGTTCCGCCAGTTGTGGATCCGCTGTCGCGTTGCGACTCAACAACAGCAGAGGGTTGGCGCCAGCGTCGGCAAGCCAGCCGATCAGATGCTTGCCTAGGCGTCCTGTCGCACCGGTGACCAGGGCCGCTCCCGATGGTTGCCAACCGCCCCCTCGCGCCAGTCGTTTTGACGGGAGCGGAGCTTGGACCAGCCGGCGCGCACTTATACCGTGTGACCGGATCGCAAGTTGGTCTTCTTTTTGCGGACAGCTCAGGATCGCGTACAGGGACTCGAGGTCGCGCGGTGTCGACTTGGGCGGAAGGTCGATCAAACCACCCCACTGGTCTGGATCTTCAAGACAAACCGATTGTCCCAGTCCCCAAGCAGCGGACTGGGTCGGATTGGGTGGACCGTCGTCGGTGGATACCGAAACCGCGCCACGGGTAATCACCCACAACGGGATTCCGAGACCGGCATCGCCATGCGCTTGGGCCAGGAGAAGTGTCGCGGTCAAACCGGCGGATATGCTCGATGGATCCGGATGCACTTGCGCACCGGCGGCCAGGAACGAAACAACGCCGTCGCAATGTGCAGCCGCCGTACGCAGCAATGCGGCCAGCGACTCTCTGCCGACGGCGCTGCGGTCAACCGTGTGCACGTCAACAGCATCTGGATAGCCTGCGGACAAACCGGTGATCCAGTCGTCTTCGATCTGATCCGGGAAGGCCAGCACCACCCAGCGACGACGGGTCAGACCGAAGGTGTTCGGGGTGACGGCTCGCCAATCGACTCGGTACCTGAGTTTGTCTGCCGCCGTTCGCGCACCGGTATCGTAGTGCCACCGCCGCAAGGCGCGGACAACATCTCCCAACGCTGCCTCGTCCTGCGTGCCGTCCAGTTCCAGTAACTGGGCGAATGCGTCGACCCCGTCATTGTCGACGGCCTTCCAGAGTGCGTCGTCGGCAGCATCGCTCACGGCGGAGGTGGTAGGCGTGGGCGTCGCCCAGTAGATCCGGTGCTGAAAGGCGTAGGTGGGCAGCGCAACTGTTTGGGCGTCGGGGTATAGATTCCGCCACATCGGCGAATGCCCATGGTTGTGCAGCTGGCCCAGCGTGGTGGCCAACGTTTCCAGGTCGGGACGGTCTCGGTGCAGCGGGGTGAGTACCGCCGAGCCGGGCCGATCAGCGGTTCCGCCCAGCGTGTCGGTGATTGCCGCCGCCAATACCGGGTGCGGCGAGATCTCCACGAAGAGGTGTTCTCGGCGGTCCAATAGATGAATGACGTTGTCGTGGAACCGGACTGGTTCACGCAGATTGCGATACCAGTAGTCGGCGTTCATGACGGTGGTGTCGAGCGGCTGATCCGAGAGCATGCTTTCCACGGTCGAGTACAGCGGAATACGTGCGGGCTGCGCGGTCAACCCAGCCAGGTCAGCCACGAGCTGGTCACGCAGCCGCTGTACCTGACTACCGTGGGATGCGTAATCGACTGCGATAGGCCGTATTTGGATGTTGTCACGTGTGCAGAGCTCGGTGAGTTGCTCGAGCGCGGCGCGATCTCCGCTGACAATCGTGTGCGACGGCCCGTTGACCGCGGCGATGCTCAGCGCACCGTCCCAAGATTGCAACCGCGGGCGTACTTCCTCGGCCGGCAGCACAATCGAGGCCATTCCCCCGCTGCCCGATAGCACGGTCAGCGCCTGGCTACGCAGCGCGGCAATCTTGGCGGCATCGGCAAGCGAAAGTGCCCCGGCGACGTAGGCGGCAGCAATCTCACCCTGCGAGTGTCCGATCACCGCATCGGCGACGATCCCGTACGCGGCCAACGATTCCGCGAGCGAGACCATGATCGCGAACAAGACGGGCTGGACCACGTCGACGCGCTCCAATGACGGCGCCGCGGGATCCTGCCGCAGGACGTCGATCACCGACCAGCCGGTGAAAGGACGCAATGCAGCGTCGCACCTGTCGAGGCTGCGCGCGAAGACGGGCAGCTGTTCGTAAAGGTCCAATCCCATGCCCGGGTACTGAGCGCCCTGGCCCGGGAAGACGAAAACCGTCTCGGCGCCCAGCTGATGTGCAGGATTGTGATGTTTCGCCAATCGGGGGTGCGGCAGGCCGACGGTCAACGCCTCCAGGCCGGAGAGCAGATCCTGACGGGGATCCGCGCTCCCCCGGTAAGAGGCGATAGTGGCCCGATATGGGTGTTGGGTCCGGGTGCTAGCCAGGCTGTAGGCCACGTCAGCCAGTCCAAGTTCGGGATGGCTGCCCAGATACTCGCGCAGCCGGTGCGCCTGGGCGGCCAGTGCCTGAGGACTGCGCGCGGACACCGGCCACACCAGCAGCGGGTCCAATACCGATGACGCCGCCGCGGGGCCGGCGGACGTCTCCGGCGAGACAGGCGACTGTTGGACGATAATGTGCGCGTTGGTGCCGCTGATCCCGAACGATGAAACCGCCGCGGTGCGCGGGCGACCGGTATCCGGCCACGGCACCGACTCGGTGAGCAAACGGACCGACCCGGCCGACCAGTCGATGTATGGACTGGGTTCGTCGACATGCATTGTCGGAGGCAAGAAGTCGTGGTTGACCGCCTCGACCATCTTGATCAGGCCGGCGGCGCCCGCGGCTGCCTGGGTGTGGCCGATGTTGGACTTGACCGACCCCAGCCACAGCGGCTGATCGGCATCCCGGTGCGCCCCGTAGGTCGCGAGCAGGGCCCCGGCTTCGATCGGATCGCCCAGCGTCGTTCCGGTACCGTGCGCCTCCACGACGTCGACCTCGTTAAGCCCGACACCGGCGTTGACGCCCGCCTGACGGATCACGCTTTGCTGGGCGGGTCCGTTAGGGGCAGTCAGACCATTGGACGGACCGTCCTGGTTGATCGCGGATCCCGCAATCACCGCCAGCACTGGGTGATTGTTGCGCTGGGCGTCGCTGAGCCGCTCTAGCACCAGCACCGCTGCCCCCTCGCCCCAGCCGGTTCCATCGGCGCCGGCCGCGAACGCTTTGCAGCGTCCATCGAGGGCCAGACCACGCTGCCGGGCGAACTCGGTGAACACCATCGGAGTGGTCATTACGGTGACCCCACCCGCCAGCGCCAGGCTGCTCTCTCCGTTGCGCAGCGATTGACACGCAAGATGCGTGGCCACCAACGACGACGAGCACGCGGTATCCACGGTGATGGCCGGGCCCTGCAATCCCAGCGCGTAAGCGACTCGCCCGGACACCACGCTGGTGGACTGCCCGGTCATGGCGTATCCCTCGGCGCCGTCACTGCCGTCCGCGCCGTAGCGCTGTGACCAGGCGCCGACGAACACGCCGGTCTGCGAACGGCCCAACGTGACCGGGTCAATTCGGGCGGTTTCCAGCGCTTCCCAGCACACCTCCAACAGCAACCGCTGCTGCGGATCCATGGCTTGGGCCTCCCGCGGCGAGATCCCGAAAAACTCGGTGTCGAACCCACCTGCCCCGGCCAGAAATCCGCCCACACGGGTATACGTCTTGCCCACCGCATCGGGGTCGTCGTCGAACAGTTCGCTCAGATTCCAGCCCCGGTCGGTCGGGAAGCCGCCCATTGCATCGGTGCCGGCGGCCACCAGATCCCACAGCGCCGCCGCCGAATCGACTCCGCCCGGAAACCGACAGGCCATTCCGACCACAGCCACTGGCTCGTTGACCACCTCCCGCGAAACCACCGCCGGAGCCTTGGCGACCGACCCGCTTAGTAGCTCTCCCAGATAGTCTCCGAGTGCCGCCGGCGTCGGATAGTCGAAGGCCAACGTGGGCGCGAGTTCCAGCTCGGTGGCGGATTTGAGTCGGTCCAGCAACTCGGTGGCCTTCACCGAGTCAAAGCCCAGGTCCTGAAATGCGCCCTCGGGGTCGATGTCATCTGGACTCGCTAGGCCCAAGACCGCGGCGGCCTGCGCACAGACCACCCCCACCAGGAGGTCGTGCTGTTGCTTGCGGAGCGCGCGCAGCCGTTGGGCCAAGCCTGAATTCGCGTCCTCGCGCGCATCGGTTTCCTGAGCCGCGCGCTGCGGCGGACGGGAAAGGTGCGCATCTATGCGAGTGAATTCGTCGTGCTGATACCGCTGCAGACACTCTCTGCGCCTGACCTTGCCGCTGGTGGTCAGCGGGATCGAGTGCGGACCCACCAGGACCAGATCCGCCACACTCAAGCCGTGCGCCTTGGCGATCGCCGAGGTGAGTTTGCGCTTTACGCCGGTGATCTTCTGTGTCGCGGCCTCTTCGGAGTCGGCACGCACCTTGAGTTCGACGATGGCCACCAGCTTCTCGGTGCCTGCATCGTCGGGCACCGAGATCGCTACGCATCGGCCCGCGCTGATCTCCTGGATGGTCGCTTCGATGTCATCGGGAGAGTGGTTGCGGCCGTAGACAATCAGGAGATCTTTGATGCGACCGATGATGAACAACTCGTCGTCGTACAAGAAGCCTAGATCACCGGTTCGCAGCCAGGGGCCGGTCGGTGTTCCGGCGGAGGGGTCCACGAGCGCAGCGCCGAACGTGCGTTCTGACTCTTCGGGTTTCTGCCAATAGCCGGTCGAGACGTTGTCACCGTGCGTCCAGATCTCCCCGACCGTCCCGGCCGGGCACTCGATCCTGGTCTCGGGATCGACGATGCGCACGATCGGCGACCGCGGCGTACCGTAACTGACCAGCGGTGTGCCCTCCCCGGTCGGGCAGGACGTCGCGTGGCCGGCGGTCAGTGCCGCAGAGTCGAAATACACAACCTCTGGCGGTTCGGCCTGCTCGCGCGTCGCCACGTACACGGTGGCTTCCGCGAGGCCATAGGAAGGCCGCAACGCTTTGGGGTCGAGATTGAAACGCGCGAATCTCTTAGCAAAGCGCTCAAGCGTCGCTGGTTGGACCCGTTCGGCCCCATTGAGGATGTTGCGGACGTGCCCGAGGTCCAGGCCGGCCAGGTCGTCGTCGGACGTTTTCGCGGCCGCCAATTCGAAAGCAATATTCGGGCCTGCCGTAAACGGCCGAGTAGCCGAGGCCACCAACTGCATCCATCGCGCCGGGCGCTGCAGGAAGGCCGGCGGGCTCGCGAGCACTGCGGGACACCCGACGACGAGCGGAATACCAATGCCCACAATCAAACCCATGTCGTGGAACAGCGGCAGCCACGACACCACAGTGGTGTCCGGCGGAGCGACTCCGCCTTCGTCGCGGAAATAACTGGACAAGATCTGTTCGATGTTGACCAGCATGTTCTTATGCGAGATCTCAACGCCCGCCGGTGTGCGGGTCGAGCCGGAGGTGTATTGCAGATACGCAATTTCTGGCAGATCAATTGTGTCGCTAGCGGGTGCAATCTCGGCATCGAGATCTAGCAGGTCAAGTTCGATCAGTGACGGCGCCGACTGGCCCGGTTCGATGCACTCGGCGACGCTGCCAGCCACAGCAGAGGTGGTGAGAATCGACGTCGGTGCCGCGTCAAGCAGGACCGCACTAGCTCGTTCGTCACTGGCGCCGCCTTGCGGAGCTGACAACGGGACGGCAATCTGACCCGCCTCCATCGCGCCCAGAAAAGCGATGACGTAGTCGAGGCCCTGCGGCGCCAACACCACGGCTCGATCGCCTGGGGACCCGCACTGCTTGAGCTTCTCAGCGACGTTCAGCGTCCGCCGGTACACCTGCGACCACGTCAGGCTTTGCGCCACACCTGCCGGGTCCTGCTCGTAATCAATGAAGGTGAACGCGGTCTCATTGGGCCGCTGACCGGCACATTTATGCAGCACTGCGGGGATGGACGCCTCAAGCACGGGCTCGACGATACCGCGATGGCCGTACCCGCGTGAGCAAAGCTTTGATCTAGATTCTGTCCCTAATTAAGGGGCCTCGGCCACGTCGCCGCTACCCTCGTGCCATGTGACGCAGCCCGGCAGAATACCGACATTGCAGGCGAAAGCCGGTGTCGTGCAAAGAAATCAGACGCAAACACACCCGGCGGCGGATTGATTCATCACGACTGCCAACGTAATCAATTGCGTCAGTCCAGAAATCGGTGGGCGGCCACCGTCCCAGCCGCAACCACGCGCAACTTGCCAGCCGGCCCGACGACATCGCCCAATCTGCTTTCCCGCACTACGTGGAGTCGGAGGTCGCGGAGTGCCGCATGCCCCGGAGTCGCAGCGGAGGACTCGGACGGACTCGGACGGACTAGAACGGACAAGAACACACGGCCCCGGCAGCCGCCGGGGCGCACATACGATCCATTGGGGCTAGTTTGATAAAAATTTCCCATTCCTGCACGCGCTGTTGCAACAACGCCTAATATCCGAAACCAGGTGCAACAGTGTGGTGCTGACCGGCCGCATTCCTGGCCCCTCGCGGGCCGGGTGAGTCGGTCGCTCGTTTGAGCCTTAGCAAACTCGAGGTTAAGAGCTCTCCTTATTACAATGTGTTTTAAATCACAGGCGTGCTCCCGTGCCCACCTTCCACCGGTATCGCGGCCCTCGCGCGCTACGCCGACACCACCCAGGTCCTGGTCAATCGTGTACTACTCTGCCGCACAACGTGAGTGGCTTCCCAGGTGGGCCGCCGCGGGGGCAGGTGCAGTGCCCCAAATGCTCTGTCGACGTCTCGTTTCGGGTCCAACGGGCCAGAAGTCGCGAGCCCGGTCCGCTGTTAAATTTTTGTACGTTCGCACGATTTTTCCACACGTGCGCAGTGGAGCAGTTACGCTTTGAACGCATCAAGTTCGAGAGGCCGCTTCGCTACGGGGGTCGATGGGTCACTGGTTGCGGTGCTGCAAGGTTGCAGCACCCATCACAGCCCAGCGAAATTCCTAAAAGCCCTGATAAGAGGGTGCGGCGGTGATAGGAACTTGGAGATAGGCAGAAAGGTGAGGGTTGGTGGATAGCGCGGGCGTCACTCCGGTTGCTGTCATTGGGATGGCTTGCCGGATGCCGGGGGGCATCAACTCCCCTGAGTTGCTGTGGGACGCGTTGCTGCGCGGCGATGACTTGGTCACAGAGATTCCCCCCGACCGCTGGGACGCTGACTACTACTACGACCCCGAGCCCGGCGTACCCGGTCGATCGGTGTGCAAGTGGGGCTCTTTCCTCGATGACGTCGGCGACTTCGATCCCGACTTCTTCGGGATCAGCGAAAAAGAAGCCATCGCGATGGACCCGCAGCAGCGACTGCTGATGGAGACCGCGTGGGAAGCCATGGAGCATGCCGGCCTGACCAAAGACACCATCGCCAAGCAGACCGGCGTCTTCGTCGGGCTGAACTACGGCGACTACCAGTTCGTGCAGATTGCCTCGGACGCCTTCGACGGACCGTACGGAAACCCCGGCACCATCTTCAGCATGGCTTCTGGCCGCATCTCGTATGCGCTGGGCCTGCACGGGCCCGCGTCCACGATCGACACCGCTTGCTCGTCCGGACTGTTCGCGGTCCACCAGGCCTGCCGCAGTCTGCAGAGCGGCGAGTGCGACATGACCTTTGCGGGCGGCGTGAACGTGATGCTGGAACCACGCAGGTCAGCTTCGGCCTCGGCGGGCGGCATGCTGTCGGCCACCGGACATTGCCACGCATTCGACGCCAAAGCAGACGGTTTCGTTTCCGGCGAGGGCTGCGCTGTGGTGTTGTTGAAGCGGCTCTCGGATGCCCAGCGCGATGGCGACCGCATTCTGGGTGTTATCCGTAGCACCGCCGCCAACCAGGACGGCCACACCGTGAATATCGCCATGCCGTCCGGCGATGCGCAAGCCGCCCTGTACCGCCAGGCCCTGCAGGCGGCGGGCGTTGAACCCGCCAGCATCGGCATGGTCGAAGCACATGGCACCGGCACTCCGGTCGGTGACCCGATTGAATACACCAGCCTGTCAGAGGTGTACGCCGTCGGTAACAAGTGCGCCGTCGGCGCATCGAAGACAAACTTCGGCCACACCCAGGCTGCCGCCGGGACCCTGGGGTTGATGAAAGCGGTACTCGCCGTTCAGCACGGCGTCGTCCCGAAGAACCTGCACTTCGAGTCCCTCCCGGAGAACCTCGCCAAGATCGAGACCGGGCTCTTCCTGCCGGTCGAAAACCTGGAATGGCCGTTGCAGGGTGACGGCCCGCGGCGTGCGGCGGTGTCGGCGTGGGGTATATCCGGCACCAACGTGCACGCGATCGTCGAGCAGGCGCCCGAACCGCCGTGCCCCAACGGGGTGGCCGCCAGCCCGAGCAGCGACGACACATTGCTTATTCCGCTGTCGTCGTCGTCGGCAGAAGGACTGCGGCACACCGCGTCGCGCCTGGCAGATTGGGTCGAGACGCACGCGTCGGAGTTCAGTGCGCGGGATCTCGCCTACACCCTGGCGCGCCGTCGCGGGCACCGGTCGGTGCGCACGACGGTGTTAGGGAGCAACACTTCGGCTCTGGTGGCGGCCCTTCGTGAGGTTGCCGACGGCGACGCCCTGTACCCCGAGGTCGTGGGTCAGGAGGAACGCGGTCCGGTCTGGGTGTTCTCCGGGCAAGGGTCGCAGTGGGCTGCGATGGGAGCGGACCTGCTGGCTAATGAGCCCGTCTTCGCGGCGACCATCGCCGAGATCGAACCCCTGATCGCCGCGGAGTCCGGCTTTTCGGTCACCGAAGCGATGACAGCGCCCGAGAAGGTGGCGGGGATCGACCGTGTGCAGCCGACGCTGTTCGCGATGCAGGTCGCGCTTGCGGCAACGATGAAGTCCTACGGCGTGCAACCGGCCGCGGTCATCGGCCACTCGATGGGTGAGTGCGCCGCGGCCGTCACCGCTGGCGCGCTGTCACTGCAAGACGGGACACGCGTGATCTGCCGCCGTTCCCGGCTGATGACCAACATCGCCGGCTCGGGGGCGATGGCATCGGTGGAGCTGCCGGCTCAGCAGGTGCTCTCGGAATTGATGGCCCGCGGTATCAATGACGCGGTTGTCGCAGTGGTCGCCTCGCCCCAATCCACTGTGATTGGTGGCGCGACGAACAGCGTTCGCGAAATGGTCGCAGCCTGGGAGGGTCGCGACGTGATGGCCCGCGAAGTGGCTGTCGACGTCGCGTCGCACTCGCCGCAGGTCGACCCGATTCTGGATGAGCTGTACGACGTGCTGGCCGAGATCGAGCCATTGACCCCCGAGATTCCTTACTACTCGGCAACCTCGTTCGACCCGCGCGAGGAGCCGTACTGCGATGCCAACTACTGGGTGGACAATCTGCGCCACACAGTGCGTTTCTCGGCCGCGGTGCAGGCCGCGCTGGAGGACGGCTACCGCGTGTTCGGCGAACTGTCGCCGCACCCGCTGCTGACCCACGCGGTGGACCAGACCGCGCGAAGCCTCGACATGACGGCCGCGGCACTGGCCGCGATGCGTCGCGAGCAACCTCTTCCCGCTGGACTACGCAGTTTTGCCGGCGACTTGTTTAGCACCGGCGCCACCGTCGATTTCTCGGTGATCTACCCCCACGGCCACCTGGTCGACGCCCCGCTGCCAGCCTGGACCCACCGCACGCTCATGCTCAGCCGCGACGGCCACAGCTCCCGCGCCCTGAGTTCCAGCGTCGTCGTGCACCCGCTGATGGGTCAACACGTGCGCCTGCCGGAAGAGCCCGAGCGCCACGTGTGGCAGGGCGAGATCGGTACCGATGCGTTGCCGTGGCTGGGCGACCACCAGGTACACGGCACGGCGACCCTGCCGGGTGCGGCCTACTGCGAGATGGCGTTGGCCGCGGCCCGCGAGGTCTTCGGCCAAGCAGCCGGGGTGCGCGACATCCGCTTCGAGCAGATGTTGCTTCTCGACGACGAAACCCAGGTCACCCTGACCGCGACCGCGGATGTGCCCGACGCACTCACCTTCGTCGTCGAGACGAACGAGGACGGGGTCCCCGTGCGCCGCGCCTCGGCGGTGTTGCAGGCGGTAGACGGCGACAACCAACCGGACCCGCAGGACCTCGATGCGCTGAGGGCCGCGCACCCGAGCCAGGTTCAGGGGACGGACCTGCGGGATGCCATGGACCTCTGCGGAATTCAGTACGGACCCGCATTCACCGGTTTGGCAGTTGCCCACACGGCCGAGGAGACCGGCACCTCGGTCCTCGCGGAGATCGCGTTGCCGAGTGTCATCCGTACGCAGCAAACCAACTACGACGTCCATCCGGCACTGCTCGACGCATGCTTCCAGTCGGTGGCCGCGCACCCGAGCGTCGCAATCGCCAGCCTCGGCGGTTTGCTGTTGCCGCTGGGAGTTCGTGAACTCCGGACTTATGGACCCGTCCACACGGCCCGGTACTGCTACTCCCGGGTGACCGCGGCGACCGGCGGAGCCGTCGAAGCCGACCTCGACCTGTTGGACAAGCAGGGCGCGGTCGTCCTTACCGTTCGTGGACTCGAGATGGGCACCGGAGTCTCCGCCAGTGGAGAGCGGGCGCGCCTGTTGGGCGAGCGGCTACTCACCGTCGAGTGGCAACACCGCCAACTGCCCGAGGTGGCGACCGCGGACGCCGGAACGTGGCTGGTCGTCAGCACCGCTGACACGGCCGATCTGTTGGCCACCACCCTGACCGACGCGATGAAACTGCATGACGCGGAATCGACGACGCTGGCCTGGCACGAAGACGGCGACCATTCGGCGATGGCCCAGCAGCTGCGCAACCAACTTGACCGCGGTGGCTTCACCGGGGTGGTAGTTCTCACCGGGTCACCCACGGGCGACCCGGATGATGATTCGCCTCGCCGCGGCGGAAACGCCGTCCGGCACCTGATCCGCATCGCCGCCGAGCTGGCGGAGGTCCAGGGTGAGGCGCCGCGGCTGTGTGTCGTCACACGGGGTGCGCAGCTGGTGCTGACCGGTGATGCGCCGAACGTGGAACAGGGTGGACTGCGTGGGGTTCTGCGGGTCGTGGGCGCCGAGCACCCGCACCTGCACACCACCCACATCGACATCGACGAGCAGACCGACGCCGAGCAGCTAGTCCGTCAGCTGCTGCTGGCCGGAACCGACGAGGACGAGACAGCGTGGCGCGACAACGAGTGGTACACCGCTCGGCTATGCCCCTCGCCACTGCGCCCCGAGGAGCGCAAGACCACCATCGCGGCGCACGAAACCGGCGGTGTTCGGATGCAGATCCGCACACCCGGTGACCTGCAGACGATGGAGTTCGCCGCATTCGACCGGGTGCCACCTGGCCCCGGACAGATCGAGGTCGCGGTTTCAGCGTCGAGCATCAACTTCGCCGATGTCCTGAATGCGTTCGGCCGCTACCAGAGCCTTGACGGGATTCTGCCTGCGCTCGGAACCGATTTCGCCGGTGTCGTCACGGCGGTCGGAGAGGGAGTCACCAATCACAAAGTGGGTGACCACGTCGGCGGCATGTCACCTCTCGGCTGCTGGGCCACCTTCGTCACCTGCGACGCCCGGTTGGCCACCACGTTGCCCGACGGCATGACCGACGCCCAGGCGGCGGCGGTGACCACTGCCCATGCCACCGCTTGGTACGGCCTGAACGACCTGGCCCGCATCAAGGCCGGCGACAAGGTGCTGATCCACTCGGGCACCGGCGGCGTGGGACAGGCCGCGATCGCGATCGCGCGGGCCGCCGGGGCCGAGATCTTCGCGACCGCGGGCAGCGAACAGCGTCGACAGTTGTTGCGCGACATGGGCATCGAGCATGTGTATGACTCACGTACGGCCGACTTCGCCGAACAGATCCGCCAGGACACCGACGGCTACGGCGTGGACATCGTGCTCAACTCCGTCTTCGGAGCCGCTCAACTCGCCGGCCTGAAATTGCTGGCTTTGGGCGGGCGCTTTGTCGAGATCGGTAAGCGCGACATTTACGGTGACACCAAGCTGGGCCTGTTCCCATTCCGCCGCAACCTGGCGTTCTGGGGCGTGGATCTTGGTGTGATGTCGGTGAGCCACCCACAGCAGGTCAGCGAGATCCTGAGCACGGTGTACCGGTTGACCGCCGAAGGCAAGCTTCCGATGCCCGAAGCGACGCACTACCCGCTCGCTGAAGCGGCCACCGCGATCCGCGTGATGAGCGGCGCACAACACACCGGCAAGTTGATCCTCGACATTCCGCGTGGCGGACGCAGCAGTGTGGTCCTGCCCCCGGAACAGGCACCGGTATTCCGCCGGGACGGGTCGTACATCATCACCGGCGGCCTGGGTGGCCTCGGACTGTTCCTGGCCGAGAAGATGGCCGCTGCCGGTGCCGGTCGAATCGTGCTGAGTTCTCGGTCGCAGCCCACGTTAAAGGCTTTGGAGACAATCGAACTCATCCGTTCAATCGGGTCCGACGTGGTCGTCCAGTGCGGCGACATCGCTCAGATCGAGACGGCCCACCAGTTGGTGGCGACGGCAACCGCGACCGGGCTTCCGCTGCGTGGCGTGCTGCACGGGGCTGCCGTGGTGGAGGACGCTGTGTTGACCAACATCACCGACGAGCTCATCGAGCGCGACTGGGCTCCGAAGGTGTACGGCGCCTGGAACCTGCACAAGGCCTCTGCCTCGGCAGAACTGGATTGGTTCTGCTCGTTCTCATCGGCAGCCGCCTTGTTGGGTTCACCCGGCCAGGGCGCGTATGCCGCCGCGAACAGCTGGCTGGATGCCTTCACCCACTGGCGTCGCTCTCAGGGGTTGCCTGCCACCTCAATCGCATGGGGCGCATGGGGCGAGATCGGCCGCGGCGCGGACTTCGCAGAAGGCACCGGCTCGGCGATCGCTCCCGACGAGGGTGCGTACGCGTTCGAGGCTCTGCTGCGGCACGATCGGGCTTACTCCGGCTACAGCCCCCTCATCGGAACACCGTGGATCGAGTCGTTCGCGGCGCGGAGCAAATTCCTGGAGATGTTCAAGACCGCCGGCGACAAGCGTTCTGGCTCAAGCAAACTGCGGTCGGAGTTGTCCGAGCTGCCGGTCGACGAATGGCCTGGCCGGCTGCGGCGTCTGCTGTCCGAGCAAATTGGATTGATCCTGCGCCGAAACATTGATCCAGACCACCCGCTGTCCGAGTATGGGCTGGACTCGCTGGGCAACCTCGAATTGCGCACGCACATTGAGGCGCAAACCGGCGTGCGTATCACCTCCGCTGACATCACGACGGTTCGCGGACTTGCAGATCACCTCGTGGAGAAAATGGCACCCAAGGAAGGCGCGCCGGCGTGACCTGATCTGCAGCGAAATGACTTGTCCTGTAGGACTTTTAGCATAGGAGGAAACCGTGTTCATAGGTGGAGGGTCTGAGCACGACAGCCTGCGAGTTGGCAACGCATACGACTGGGACCCGGGTTCGGGGACTGTCATAACGTGGGAACCGACTCCTGGCTCTGTCGCCAAGGCACGACAGGCGCCGGCTACACCTGTGCCCGCTAGCTCGATGCAGAAGGGTCATCTTCGCGGTTTCGTCGAGTTCCGGGACAAGGGTCTGGACTACTCCCGGGCGATCATGGGCTCGTGGGAAGTTCCTGGCCGATGCGACATTCGCGCCATGACGTACGTGATCAACACGCACCTCCGTCGGCACGGCACGTACCACAGCTGGTTCGAATTCAAGGACCCGGACAACATCATCCGGCACACGTTGAAGAACCCGCGCGAGATCCAGTTCGTCGCTAAAGAACACGGTCCGATGACGCAGCCCGAGTGGGAAAACCACGTGATGGCGACCCCGGATCCGTTGCAGTGGGATTGCTTTCGGTACGGCATCATTCAGTACGAGGACCGCTTCGCGCTGTACGCAGTCGTAGATCACCTCCACTGCGACCCGATGCTGATCTCCGGCTTGTACGTAGAGCTGGTGATGAACTACAACGCGCTGGTCGAGGGTAGGGCTCCGATGGCCATGCCACCCGCGGCGAGTTACGACGACTTCTGCATTCGCGAAAGCGAAACGATTGCTTCCATGACCTTGGAGTCACCGGAGGTGCGCACTTGGATCGAGGTCGCGGAAGCCAATGGGGGTACGCTGCCCGACTTCCCGTTGCCGCTGGGCGACCAGTCGATTCCATGCGGCGGGGACGTGCGCGTGCAGCAGTTGTTGGCCGCGGAGGAGACCGCGAAGTTCGAGGAGATGTGCCGGGAGGCCGGCGCGCGGTTCAGCGGTGGACTGTTCGCCTGTGCCGCGCTGGCACACTACGAATTGACCGGTGAACTGACCTATTACGGGCTTACCCCTACCGACAAGCGGAAGACCCCCGCGGAATTCATGACGGTCGGGTGGTTTACCGGAATCGTGCCGTTCATCGTTCCCATCGACCCGAACTCCTTTGCGGAAACGGCTCGTGCCGCCCAGGAATCGTTCGATGCCAACATAGGCGTGAAGGAAGTTCCGTTCGACCGCGTCTTGGAGTTGGCGCCGTGGCTGCGCAAGCCCGGACCCCAATTCACGATGATGAGCTACATGGACGCGGGGCTTCCGCCCCTCTCCGGGATTGTCGCCACCGCGCTGGACGGTGTGAATGCCACGGCGTTCACCGACGGCCGCAGCCCGGCGTACATGTACTCGACGGTGTTCCGGCTCTTCGACGAGGTCTCGATCATGGTGTCCTACCCCAACAACCCGGTTGCCCGGGAGTCGGTGACGCGGTTTACCGAACTCCTGCGATCGGTGTTCCAGCGGGTTGTTGCCGGCAGCTTGTCGAGCAGCATCCCGGTGCGCGTGGCGCAATAGCCCAGCGCATAGCTCAAGGTCGCCACGCGACGAAACTTAACGGAGTTGAAAACCGGCAATGAAAGCTGTTCTCGCCGTCCATGGCACCCGCGGCGACGTCGAGCCTTGTGCCGCCGTTGGCGCAGAGCTGCAGCGTCGTGGTCACGAAGTGCAAATGGCGGTACCACCGAATCTCGTCAGCTTCGTTGAGTCGGCCGGGCTCAAAGCCGTTGCCTACGGCCCGGATTCACACGCGCAGCTCGAGGAAGAGATCTTCCGGAGCTTTTGGCGGGTCCGGAATCCGTTGGGGGTTTTGCGCCCGGGCGCCGAGTACCTCACTCGCGGATGGGCCGAGATGGGCACCACGTTGGTTTCGCTGGCAGAGGGTGCCGACATCATCGTCTCGGGCCAGACCTATCAGGGTGTGCCCGCCAACGTTGCCGAGTATCTCGATATCCCGCTGGCTGCGCTGCACTACTTCCCGCAACGGGTGCACGGTCACCTTTTTCCATTGGTGCCGCCGCCACTCACCCGTACCGGGATGCGCGCCATCTACGGGGTGTATTGGTTGATGACGAAAGGCCCCGAGAATGCGCAACGTCGCGCATTGGGTATGCCCACGACCAACGTTTCGTCGGCGAAGCGGATCGTGCAGCGCGGGTCCTTGGAGATTCAGGGTTATGACGACGTCTTCTTTCCTGGGCTCAAGGAAGAGTGGGCCGGTCAGCGTCCATTTGTCGGAGCGTTGACTCTTGAATTGCCGACGTCCACCGACGACGAGGTCGCTTCTTGGATTGCGGCCGGGCCAGCGCCGATTTACTTCGGTTTCGGCAGTATGCGGGTGGAAAGCCCGGCAGCGACGGTCGCGATGATTAGCGAGGTCTGTGCCGAGTTGGGCACCCGAGCATTAATCTGCGGTGGCGTGACTGATTACGGCGACGTTCGGGTACCGGACAACGTCAAGGTAGTCCCTGAGGTCAACCATGCGGCCGTGTTCCCATCCTGTCGCGCGGTTGTCCATCACGGAGGACCTGGCACGTTGGCCGCGGGAATGAAGGCAGGCGTCCCTACGCTGGTTCTGTGGATCAGCGCCGAGCAACCGCTCTGGGCATTTCAAGTCATGAAGCTAAAGGTCGGCAAGTCGAGGCGATTCGCCGGTGTGACCAAGAAATCGTTGCTCAAGGATTTGCGCGCGATACTCGAACCGAAATACCTAGAGCGCACGCGAGAGATCGCGAGCAGAATGACGCCGTCAGCGGTCAGCGTACAAAAGGCCGTGGACCTGATCGAGAAGAAAGTCGGCCAGAGGAGCGCGACAATACCGGCACGCGGGTCGGGGCAACTACAGTGACGGCTAGCCGCACCGCCCCGACGAGGCGCGATCCACTGGATGTAACACTGGTATCACGATTTCGGGTGACATCTGATTACCCGGCGACCGCCGAGTTCGACTTGTAGGCTCAGAAAAGTGTCGAGCACTGCCGGTTCCGGTGAGGCGGCCAAGGTTGGGGGAATCTACGACCGCCTCGGCGACTTCGTCATCCGCTATCCCGTGCTGGTCATCGCCTCCTGGATTGCGGTAGCGGCGGTCCTCGCTCTCGCCTTCCCACCACTGCAAGTCCAAGCCGGCAAACATCCCCCGAATCCCTTCCCCGATGACGCCCCGACCATGGTCGTCGGCAGGGAAATGGCCAAGGCCTGGAGCGCGCCACCGGACGACAAGAAAGACGAAGGGGGCGGTGCGGCCGCTGCTCCGGCACTGCCCACTGCGCTTCTGATGGTCGTGCTGACCAACGAAAAGGGCATGTCACCGGAGGACGAGGGCCTCTACCGGAAACTGATCGCAAAACTGAACGAAGACACTCAGGACAAGATGTCGGTTCAGAATGCGCTAGAAGACCCGGAGATGCGCAAGCTTCTGGTCGCCAAGGATGGTAAGGCCCTCATCCTGCCGGTCAATGTTCCCGGCGATCAGAACGACCCCGCCACACTGGCGACCTATAAGCGTGTCGCCGCGATCGTCAAACAAACGCTCGCGGGAACCGATGTCACCCCATTCTTCAGTGGACCCCTGGCAACCATCTCCGACGTCACCGAAATCGGCCAGGAGGATGTCCATTTCATCGAGATTGCCACTGTCCTCAGTGTGCTGATCATCTTGATCGTGATCTACCGCAACATCGTCACGATGTTCGTGCCGCTGGCGACGATCGGCATTTCGGTGGCCACCGCGCAAGGTGTGCTGTCCGGTGCGGCCGAATTAGGATTGGCGACCAATCTGCAGGTCATCGTGTTCATGACCGCGGTGATGATGGGCGCCGGGACGGACTATGCCGTCTTCTTGATCAGCCGTTACCACGACTACCTGCGACACGGCGACGACTCCGACACAGCGGTCAAGAAGGCCTTGATGTCGATCGGCAAGGTGATCGCCGCATCCGCTGCCACCGTCGCGGTCACGTTCCTGGCGATGGTGTTCACCAAACTCGAAGTGTTCTCTTCAGTGGGGCCGGCAATCTCGATCTCCATCGTGGTGTCGCTACTCGCTGCCGTCACATTTTTGCCCGCCGTTCTCGTATTGACCGGCCGCCGCGGTTGGATTAAGCCACGGCGCGACCTGACGTCGCGGATTTGGCGAATCTCAGGCATTCGCATCGTGCGCCGGCCGCGCATTCACTTGGCTGCCAGCCTGGTGGTGCTCATCGGACTTGCCAGCTGCATGGCGGCCGTCCGCTACAACTACGACGACCTCAAGTCACTGCCGGACGACGTGGACAGCTCTCGTGGGTACGAGGCCATGAATCGTCACTTCCCGATGAACTCGATGACGCCGATGGTCTTGTTCATCCAGTCGTCACATGACCTGCGGAAGCCGGCAGCATTGGCGGACCTGGAGCAGGTGGCCGCCCGGGTGAGCCAGGTACCGGATATCACGATGGTGCGCGGTTTGACCCGCCCCAACGGTGATCCCCTGGAACAGATGAAGCTGTCCTGGCAGGCAGGCGAGGTCGGTGGCAAACTCGATGAGGCATCGGGCCAAATCGAGAATCATGGCGGCGACCTTGACCGGCTGGTGGGCGGGGCAAACCAGCTGGCGGATGCTCTCGCCATGCTCCGCGACCAAGTCACCGGCGCCGTGTCCAGCCTGAGCGGAACGGTTGCGGCACTGACCGCGCTTGAGCAAATGGTGGGCGGCGACCGGGCCATTAGCGCGCTCGATCAGGGCGCGCGACTCACCGGTCAGATGAAAAATCTCAGCGACAGCCTCAATGCCTCAACGGCAAATGCGGAGAATATCGCTGCGTGGGCCGGTCCGATGCTGCGAGTGCTCAACAACAATCCGGATTGCAATATCGATCCGGCCTGCGTCAACTCCCGCGCCGGGCTGGCAGCCATGGTGGCCGCAGACGACAACGGAACACTCGTCTCGATCAAAGCATTGGCCCGCAATCTGCAAGCCGTGCAGCAGGCGCAAACTATCGGCCAGACGCTGGCCAAAATCCAGCAGACGCTGAGCCAAGCCTCTGGTGCCTTGAAGACGATCAAGACCCTGCAGTCCACCATGAGCCAGGCGCAGCAAGGTTCAAACGCCCTCGCCGAAGGCAGCCGGGCACTGGCGGGCGGCGTCAAAGAACTGGTGGATCAGACACGCAGATTGGGCAGCGGCCTCAATGAGGCGTCAACATTCCTTCTCGGCATGCGACATGACGCAACCAAACCCTCGATGGCGGGATTCAACCTTCCCGCGGCGATCACGACCCGGGAAGAGTATAAGAAGGGCGCACAGATCTTTATCTCGCCGGACGGCCACGCCGCGCGCTACTTCATCCAAAGCGGGCTCAACCCGTTCAGCACCGCCGCGATGGACCAGATCAACGAGATCGAGAAAGCCGCGCGAGAAGCGACGCCGAACACCGAGTTGTCTGATGCCAAATTCGCGGTAGCGGGAGTCCCAACCGGACTACGCGACACCCGTGATTACTACAACGGCGACATCGGATTCATCATCTTCGCGACGATCATCATCGTGTTCTTAATCTTGGTTCTCCTCTTGCGCGCCGTCGTCGCCCCGCTATACCTGATCGGCACGGTACTGCTCTCCTATTTGTCCGCTATCGGCATAGGCGTGCTGTTATTCCAGTTCGTGCTCGGCAAGGAATTGCACTGGAGCCTGCCCGGGCTCTCGTTCATTTTGCTCGTCGCGGTCGGCGCGGATTACAACATGCTGCTCATCTCGCGAATACGTGACGAGTCCCCGCATGGCGTGCGCATCGGCGTTATCCGCACCGTGGGCTCCACCGGCGGAGTGATCACCTCGGCGGGTCTGATCTTCGCCGCTTCGATGTTCGGGCTGCTGACTGCCAGTATCAGCACTATGGCAGAGGCCGGCTTTATCATCGGGGTCGGAATTCTGATCGACACGTTCTTGGTTCGCACCATCACGGTGCCGGCCATCGCGGCACTGCTCGGTCAAAAGAACTGGTGGCCTTCCAGTCTCGGCAAGCCGACGGCGGAAGCGGAGGCCATCACGCGCTCCCGGAAGAAGAAGCTGGCTATGATCACCGATCAGTTGGTCAGGTTCAAACTTATGCCGGACCCCGCGAAGCGCAAGCCCCCGCCGAGGCCCCGGACCCGCGCGGAGGCGGCCGCTAACGCACGGAAGCGTTCCGCTTCGCGCAAGCCGAGCCCAGCCGCCAGAGGCCATGCCGAACCGAGACATGCGCTTCCGCTGTTTGACCTGAGTGGATTGCCCACCCAAGTGACTGCTGATCTCCAACGGGCGGGTAGAAGCACGACCCCCGTGCGTGCCGCCAACGGTAAGAAGAAGAAAAAGAAGCAAGACGACGAATACCTCGGCCATTCCCTGCCGCTATTCGGTTACAGCGTCATCGCCCACCGTCCGGTCGTCACAGCGGCGGTGAACAGCGGCGCCCAGGAAAACCTCGGCGCCGAGTGAGCGCGACGACGTCGCCCTGACAGTCAGCCGCGCCGTGCTACGCGTCTAACCTGGCGAACTCGTCCTGCTGGTACAGTTCGACGCACTGCGACCGCCGAATCTTGCCACTTGTCGTGATTGGGATCGAGCCCGGCGACACCAGCACCAGGTCCGCGACCTTGAGTCCGTGTGACTTCGAAATGGCTGATGTGACTTCGCGTTTGACCAAACGCAGTTTGTCCGTGGCTTCAGCGCTGTCATCACGCTTCTTGAGCTCGATAATCGCGACGAGCTTCTCGATACCTTTGTCGGGAACGGCGATGGCCGCGCAACGGCCGGCGGTGATCTCCTGGATTGTTGCTTCGATGTCGTCGGGAGAATGGTTGCGTCCGTAGACGATTAGCAGGTCTTTGATACGGCCGATGATGAAAAGCTCGCCGTCGGAGTAGAACCCGGAGTCGCCGGTTCGCAACCATGGGCCTTCCGGTGTCGACGGTGTGGGATCGACAATCTTTGCCGCGAAGGAAGTTTGGCTTTCTTCAGGCTTTTGCCAGTAACCGGATGCCACGTTGTCGCCATGAACCCAGATTTCGCCGACGCCGCCCGCCGGGCATTCACGGCCGGTGTCCGCGTCGACGACGCGAACGTGCATCGATTGCGGGGCGCCATAACTGACTAATGGTGTGCCAGAACCGATTTCACACCGGACAGCTTCGCCGGCGGGCAGCTTTTCTTTGTCGAAATGGCCGATCTCCGGTGGCTCGCCGACCTTACGGGTCGCGATGTACACGGTCGCTTCCGCCATTCCGTAGGCGGGCCGCAGCGCTCTTGCCGGAAAGTTGAAAGGAGCGAAGCGATCAGCGAATCTCTTTAGGGTCGAGGCTTGAACGCGCTCGCTGCCGTTGAGAATGGTGTGCACGCCGCTGAGGTCGAGTCCTTCCAGGTCCTCGTTGGGCGACTTGCGCACCGCCAATTCGAAGGCGAAGTTCGGGCCAGCGGAAATGGTGCAACCGTATTCCCCGAGCAGCCGCAACCACCTGGACGGGCGCTGCAAGAAGCCTACCGGGCTGGTGAGTACGGTCGGGACGCCCGCCAGGATCGGCATAATGATGCCCAGTAGCAGGCCCATGTCGTGGTAGAGAGGTAACCACGAAACCGCGGTTAGACCCGGCGGGGCGACGCCACCGTGCTCCACGAAGAAGTCGCCCATGACCTGCCCGAAATTGGCGAAAACGTTCGCATTGGAGACCATTACGCCGGCCGGGGTACGGGTAGACCCCGAGGTGTACTGCAAATACAGGAAATCGGGACGGTCGCTCTGGGCGGCCCGAGACCTTGGCCCCTGCGGTCGTTGCCGCGAATCAAGGTCCAGTTGGTCAACTTCCACGATTGTCGCCGAAGCCGATCCAGCGTTAGCCTCGACCACCTCGCGGACGTTGGCCAATACAGACGACGTGGTGAGAATCACAGCGGGCGATGTGTCCTGCAGAACCGAAACGGTCCGCTCGTCGTGGGCACCGCCGTAGGGCACCGATAGCGGAACCGCGATGAGGCCGGCTTGCAACGCACCAAGGAAACCCACGATGTAATCGAGTCCTTGCGGCGCAAGAATGAGCGCCCGGTCGCCTACTGAGCCATGAGCTTTCAGCTGTTCACCGAGGTTGGACGCCCGCTTGTGCAGCTGCGACCAGGTGAGGGTGATGAGAACCCCGTTCCAATCTTGTTCATAGTCAATGTAGGTAAATGCCGTCTCGTTGGGCTGCAAGCTCGCGCGCTCGCGCAGCACTGCTGTAAGGGAGGACTCAACCACGCAGATCAGGTTACCGGTGCCGGATGAGTTTGCGGCAGGAACCGTCAAGGTACGGTCGTACCAATCTTTCGAAGGATCATCGGCGGGTCTGACCGTGATGCCGGCGGTCTGATCGCGCCGTAACCCGGCGCCGTTAATCTAGCGTGGACAGAGTGGATAATCGTCTCGCACACATGGATCAGGCATCGTTCCTGGGCCTGGGCGCGCTTGGCTATGGCGCTCTGTGCCAGTTCAATTGGATCTACAACAAGCCGATGAGCATGGTTGGACTGCGACGATTTCACGAGAATCTCGGCTACGGGTTGCTGGGACGCCGAGTTGAACGTTCTCCCCTGCCCTTCACCCGAGACAGATGGGTTTATTGCCGAGGGCCGCAACACGTCGCCATGACTGACACACCACGCCCGCGTGCCGAAGTGCACAACTGGTTCCGCGAGCGCGCATACGTACCGATCGATCCGGAGGACGGGCCGAGTTGGCATCTTGGTGCACTGCCGCTGTACGACGGCGGCACCGCCGTGAGTCTGGTGGCCTCGCACACCGTCGTCGACGGACTCGGTTTCGTCAGCGCCATCGCGGATGCGGCCAGCGGCAGGACCCGTGACCTGGGATATCCCGGCCCCGGGTCACGTTCGCGTCGTCGCGCTATCGCCGAGGATGGACGGCAATTCATCGCATCGACGCCGCAATTAGGCCGAGCGTTGCGAGCGACGATTCGTTTGGCCCGGCAACGGCGCATGGGGGTCGCCGCGTCCTTCAAGCGATCGGGACCACGTTCGACACGCAAACTCGGACGCGAACTGGCTGTGGTGGTACCGACAGCCACTGCGTTCATTGGCCTCGATGACTGGGATGTGCGGGCAAGAGCTATTGGCGGAAACAGCCATACGCTGCTTGCGGGGTTCGCCAGCAGGGTAGGCGTACGGCTGGGACGCGTTGACGGCAATGGCATGGTCACACTTTCCTTGCCCATCAGCGATCGAACAGCAGACGATACCCGTGGGAACGCAATGGTATTGCCGGTGGCGTCAGTCGATCCAACCAATTTGGCGTCCGACCTCAGTGATGTTCGGATCAAGGCGAAGCAAGCCTTCGCGGACCTGGCCGCGACCTCCGATCAGGTATTGGCCCCTTTGCCATTGACATCGGTTGCTCCGAAGTGGCTTGCCCGCCGAGCTGCTCAAATCGGCATGGGCTCAGCACAACTGCCCATCGGTTGCTCCAATCTTGGAGATTTCGATCCGGCGGTGAACCGCCCGGACGGCACCGATGCCGCCTACGCGTCCGGACGCTTGATCGAACCCGGCATCACCAAGCGCGTCTTGGATGGAATGCGGGGCCAACTGTTTGTGGTGTCCGGCCGGATTCACGGCAGAGTGTTTATCTCTGTTAATGCCTACCTTGACGGCATGGAGAAGTCCCAAGACGCGTTGCGCGAGGTTACAGAGCGCACATTGGCCGAGTTCGACCTTTCCGCGGAGATTTTCTGTTGATCGACCGAAGCATCCGGATCAATCCTGCATCTGGCTTGTCGAATCTGCCAACGGGATTACTCGGTGCCATTTCCGGTCATGGGCAAATCCGATCTGCCGCATGATGTTTAGCGCAACGCCGACACCGTGCAAGTGCCGCAGGCCTTGGAGCATGGCTATGTTGGCCGAGATTTCGTACCGCCATGCACCGTAATGCGCGTTTGCCGTCTTGCGGCCAAAGTGATTGATATAGGCCATTTCTGTGGTGTACACCCCGTATCCGGCCTTGCGGGCGCGGTAGGCGAGATCGAGGTCGGGGCCCCACCCGTATTGCTTGAAGTCCACCAGGTTCATCCCACCGGTTTCTTTCCAGCACTCGCGGGACACCACCAGGGCCGTGCCCTCCACGGAGGGAACTACGCGGTATTGCGGTCGCGGGCGGTAGTTCGCGGCGTCGGGCTTGAGGTCGTCCATCGCGTATGGGTATCCGTGGTCGAACATCGGGCCGACGATTCCGGCATCGTCGGGTAGCCGTGGGTCGAGGAGTCCAGCAACGAATCCCTTGGAGATGCGGGTGTCGTTATTGAGGGTCATTGCGTGGGAATAGCCTTCGGCGAACGCAATTCGAAAACCGTGTTCGCTGCCGCCCGCCCAGCCCAGGTTCACACCCGGTGCAATGACACGCTCGTTGCAGATCTTGGGATAGTCACCACGGTTGTCGACGATGACGTAATCGGCACCTTCTCGCTCCAAGTCACGGACTAGGGCGTGGGTGTATTCGTGCTGACCGAAAACCGGAATTGTAATCAGTACCGACACGTAGTCACCGTACATCGATCGGTATCCGTCGGGCCGACCATTGGGACGAGCTCCCGGAGAACGGCCCCCACTTTTGCGCAGCGACGCAGCCGTCGCTGCGCAGCCGGATCAACGAATTCCCTTGTTCTGCGCGGCATGTTCCAACAGATCGGCGGCACTGCAGACGCTGGCCCTGGCTTTCGTCATCTGGGCGGCCACCTCGCGGGCACGGTCGTCGTACTGCGATGCAAGTATGCGGCGCAGATCCTTGGTCAGTGACTTGCCGGTCGTCCGTGAGAATCGACGCGCTCTACCGACTTTGAGCCGCTTGACCACCGCCGCCCAGATTGGTTGATCGGATGCGACCCAGAGGATCAGGGTCGGAATGCCAGCGCGCATGCCCGCGGCGGTAGTACCGGCACCGCCGTGGTGGACCACTGCCCGGCAAGCCGGGAACACCGCTGCATGACTGAACCCGCGCACGATCTTCACCCGCCGGGAATCCGGAATATCCGCTAAATCAGTTGCCCCGGAGCAGATCAAGGCCCGCTCACCAAGCGTCTCACATGCCGCGCTGATCATGCGAACCATGTCGGCTGGGGATTTAACCGGCATGCTGCCGAACCCGAAGTAGATCGGCGGTTTTCCCGCAGCGATCCACGTCAAAACGTCGTCATCGAGGTCTGTTGGCAGTTCGGCGGTCAACGCTCCGACAAAGGGCCGCTGCCCGCTCCATTCGGCCGCCAAGCCCGGAAAACACAGCGCATCGTAGGCCTGCATCTCCACCGCTCCGCGTTCCGCCATTCGCCTTGATGCTGGGCCCTTGGCTCGGGGTAAGTCGAGTTGGCCCCGTTGAGTGTCCTCAGCGCGTTTGACCACACGCCATTGTGCCCAGTCGCTGAACTTCATCGCCGATCGGAGCAGCGTCGCCGGAACGATGGAAATGAGATGCCCATTCGGCCGCATCGGCACGTGATGCCATGCGGCCACAGGAATGCCGTAGTGCTCTGCGACGTTGGCGGCGGATTCCTGATACGAGACGCCGGTCAGCAGCAAATCCGCCCCGTCGGCCAACGACTTCAACGTTTCGCTGACCTCGGCCCACCGCTGAGTGATGTGGTCGAGCGCTTCTCGAACCGGCTTAATTGGATCCTTGATCGTCCACGGGGTCACGAAAACCTCGGGAATCTCCCCGGTGGCGGGGCCCATCGGCACCGCGGTCAGTCCCATGCCCTGAACAAAGCCGACTTGGTCCGGCGGCGCCGCCATCACAACTTCGTGCCCCCGGTTCAGCAGCTCGAGTCCCACAGCAGCACAGGGCTCGACGTCACCGCGGGTCCCGCAGCTGGCTAGGGCGAATTTCATCGGGACGCGTTAGCCTTCTCGCGCTCGATTTCCTTCAGTCCTTGCCCAGTTGGTAAGTGAGCATCACGTGCGGAACTCGGTACAAGACGTCGAACCAATCCAGCGGCAACGGGGTCTCGACCATCTCGGTGGAGTTGTCACCGAGCCATTCGAGGGCTGTCCGATAATCGCCGGCCGGCTCCAGTCGGTAGGCCAGCTTGAAGAGGCCGATGTGAACCTTGGTCATCATCTTCTCGACCCGTGTTTCAGGGAGATCTTCGAACGCGATAATGGTCCGTCGAGCCACCCGGCGACATTCCTTGATCAATGCCATCGGGTCGTTGCAGTGGTGCAGCACAAAACTCAGAACGACGGAGTCGAAGCTGTTGTCCTCGAATGGGATTGACCTGCCATCGAATACCTGGAAGTCGATCGGAATGGTGCGTGCGTCATGGACGTCGATCCCGGTAGCGGTCACGCCGTACATATCGGCGAGGTACATGCACAGATGCCCGGTTTCGCATCCGACGTCGAGGACCGTCTCACCGCGGCTGACAAGACCGCCGAGCATGGCGGCCTGACTTTCCAGCCTCTTTCCCAGCACCCGGGGCGACCACGGTATGAGCGTGGCCTGCGCCCGCCGCGCGGTGCGCCGCCAGTTGGTGCGGCGCTCTAGTCGCGGACGATCTTCGGTGAAAAAGTGTGGCAGGGAGGTCATCTCGGTCCGTTCGCTTGCTAAGACGGCCGCCAGACTATCAGCCGAAGCGCAGGCCACAGGCTGATTCCAGGGAATCGGTGAGCGCAGCGGTCCCTCTACTCGCGAATCACGATGCTGGACCCCGTTTGTACTGCAAAATCTGAACGATCGTTCCAAAATCCAGCGTGCGGCGATAGGACATGAAATACTCCCCCCGTGGGCCAACTTGCGGTCGAGGTCACTGGCCTCACTAAGACATTCCCGGGAGGCACGCCTGCGTTGCGCGGCGTAGATTTCGCGGTTCCGGCGGGGTCCGTATGCACCATTCTCGGCCATAACGGTGCCGGCAAGACGACCACCCTCAACATCCTGTGCACGCTCATGCGCCCCAGTTCGGGGCGCGCAATGGTCGCCGGATACGACGTTGTCCGCCAGTCGGCCAAAGTGCGCTCCCAGATCGGCATCACCGGGCAGTTCACTGCCGTGGACCCGATGCTGACCACCCGGGAAAACCTGGTCCTGTTCGGGCGGATGCGTGGACTCGGCCGCAAGCAGGCCAAGGCCCGCGCCGACGAGTTGATCGGACAGTTCGACCTGGTCGCAGCGGCCGACCGCCGGGTATCAACGTTTTCCGGGGGCATGTGGCGCCGTGTCGACCTCGCCAGCGCTCTCGTCGTGCAGCCCAAAGTTCTTTTTCTCGACGAACCCACCACCGGGCTCGACCCGCGAAGTCGACGCGATGTGTGGAGCATTGTCAGTTCGCTTGCCGAACAGGATGTGACCGTGCTTCTCACCACCCAGTACCTCGAAGAGGCCGATGTGCTGAGTGATTCGCTCGTTGTGTTTGACCACGGTCAGGTGATAGCCAGCGGCACCGCGGCCGAACTCAAGCGCAAAGTTGGCACCAGTTATTGCGAGGTCACGCCTGCCAATCCCGCGCATCTACCGTTGGTTGCGGAGGCATTGGCCGGCCTCGACGGCATCGACCTCGACGCCGACAACAACTCGGTCTCCGTGCTTGCCCGCGATGGCGTGGCCACGCTGGGCGAGGTGTTCCGGCGGATCGATACGATCGGAATCGAAATCGCGGATATCTCGCTGCGGAAGCCCTCGCTCGACGAGGCGTTTTTGCACCTCACCAACCCAACCGTTGCGCAATCATGACTGCACTCGTTGCCCTTACCGAACGCTCGCTTCGAAACACGTTGCGCGATTCCGGAATCATCTTCGAGATTTTCGTACCGATCGTGAGCCTGGTCGGATTGACCATGGCGACCCATGGCCTCATCGATACCGGCCAGATGACCTATCCCCAGTATGTGTTGCCGGCGGTGGTGGTCCAATCGATGATCATGGCTGCAGCGCTTACCGCCGATCGTGCGGGTCGTGATCGCGTGTTCGGGCTTGGTACGCGACTGCGGACGTTGCCGATCGCCGCTTTCTCACCAGTGAGCGCGCGTGTCACCGCCACGCTGGTACGGGCATCGATCGCGTTGCTGGCAACCATGACTGCCGGGTACGCGTTCGGATTCCGGATGGCCGGCGGACTTACCTACGGACTGGCCTTCGTCGGGCTTGCGTTGGGGCTTTGCCTGGCAGTGTCGCTCGGCGCGGACGCGCTGGGGTCCAGCGGCGGCAACATCGAAACGACAAGCCAGATCTTGCTGGTCCCACAGTTGGTGCTGGTCTTGCTCTCCACGGGCGTCGCGCCTGAGAAGACTTTTCCTGAATGGGCGCGGCCCTTTGTACGCAACCAACCCGTTTCGCGGACTGCCGAAACCCTGCGCGGTTTAGCGAGCGGGCACATACCCGTCGATCATGCAAAGGCGGCCTTGTGGTGGTGTTTCGGGATGTTCGTGGTTTTCGGCGCAACCACGCTGCGGTTGCAGAGGCGCAGCCGATGAACTTCAATGCCGGCACGCTAAGTGCACTGCTGAGGCATAGCTGGCTGCACGCCGGTCGCATCATGATCCGGTGGCGGCGTGAACCGGCTGCGGTGCTCGCCACTGTTATCCTCCCTATCTGCCTCCTGGTGGTATACAAAGCAGTACTTGGCGAGCAGATCCATAAGGTGACCGGCGTAGACAGCATCTACGGCTTGGTGCCGATGTGCGCGGTGCTGGCTGGCATGTTCGGGGCTCTGGGTGGTGCCGTCGGTATCCCCATGGAGCGTTCGTCCGGATTGCTGAGTCGCATGTGGGTGTTGCCGGTGCACCGAGCGAGCGCGATCGGAGGACGGCTGATCGCTGAAGCTGCGCGTGCTCTGTTGGGAACTATCCTCATCACGATTGTCGGAACAGGCATGGGTCTGCGTTTCGCGCATGGGTGGCACACCGCGATTGCTTACATCCTCATCCCACCGCTTGTCGTAGTGGGATTCACGGCATTGGTAATGACCTTGGCAGTACGCAGCAACGGACGTGCGATTGTCACCTATCTGGCGGCGGCAATCACCGCGCTGGTCTTCATCAGTTCAGGAACCACTCCGGTCGCACTCTTTCCGCATTGGATACAGCCGGTGGTTCGGGTACAGCCCATGTCGCCACCGATCGAAGTCATGCGCGCACTGGCGCATGAGGGGCCTGTCCTGTTGCCGTTGGGGCTGACTGTGGCTTGGGCAGTGGCGCTGATCGCACTGTTCATTCCACTTGCAGTGCGAGGCTACCGCGTCGCGGCCGAGTGCAGCGCTTGAGCTGGAGCCTTGCGCAGTATCCAGCTCAAGGCATCAAAGCCGTTCGAAGTCGACCTGATCCAGGGAGAACTTGGCCACCTGAGATCGCGCCGCGCCGGTCGGGGGTAGCCGGAGTTCCCCGCTGCAGGGTCCTCGTCCTAGGACGCGAAAACTCAATGAGAGAAGGTCAAAGCCGCGGAGGTTGGTTACACATTCCCAAGATTGAGGCCGCTACAGCCCGCGCCGGCGATCCACCAGGGCAGCTGTCTCCCCCGCCATCGCCGCTGTAAGCATGGCCTTTGCACGCCATCCAGATGGCCCCTCGCCCATCAGCGCTCCGGGAAATTCGTCGCGCCACTTGCGGCCGTGGACACGTCCCAACCCGCGCACCAACGCGAAGTTGGCGTTCCACTCGTATCGCCAGCTTCCGAAATTGGCCTTTGCAGTCTTGCCACCGAAGTGATTGATATAAGCCATTTCGGTTACGTAAACGCCAAATCCAGCATTTCGCGCGCGCAACGCTAGATCAAGGTCGATCCCCCACCCGTAGCGGCCAAAGCTGTCGAGATCCATTCCGTCGAGGGCGTCCCAACATTCCCGCGACATCATCAGCGCCGTTCCCTCGACTGCCGGCACTGCCCGAAATTGTTGCCGCGGGACATAATTCGCGGCCTCGGGCTGCTGATCAGGTATGGCGCAAGGAAACCCCTGGTCAATCATCGGGCCGACGATTCCCGCATCGTCTGGCAGGCCGGGATCGAGCAGACCGGCGACGAATCCCTTGGAAACGCGGGTGTCGTTGTTAAGCGTCATGGCGTGGGAGTAGCCCTCGGAGAACGCAATTCGAAAACCGAGATCGCTTCCTTTGGCCCAGCCGAGATTCTCCCCCGGTATGCTCACCCGTTCGTTGCCGATCTTTGGGTAGTCACCTCGGTTGTCGATGATGAGATAGTCCGCACCCTCACGCTCCAAATCGGCGACAAGGGCGTGTGTGTACTCGTGTTGGCCGAAGACCGGCACTGCGACTAGTAACGACACGAAGTAACCGTACATTGGTAGCGGTTCGCCCGAGGCGGTTCTGAGCGACGCCGAGCATTGATGAATCGTCGATATGTCTGGTTCGAGTTCAAGCCGCCAGGTCTGCGTCTTGGCGGCGGGAAATCCTTAGTTGCAGTCCAAGTTCGCGGACCGCACAGCCTGGGCGGCAGCGCGTTTCGCACCCTGGGCTAGGAGTTTAGGATCTCGATCGTCAATCACCGGCTGAGATGGAGGCCCACTGCTAGCATCGCGCCGTGCCCGAGCCCATGTTTTCAATAATCGTCCCTACCTACAACGTGGCGTCGAGTTTGCATGCCACCGTCGAGAGCGTCGCTCGGCAGACCTACAGCGACTACGAACTACTCATAGTGGATGGCGGATCGACTGACAGCACCGTCGAGATCGCGGAAAGCTTCCGCGCCCGCTTGGCACATAGGCTGGTGATTCAAAGTGATCCCGATAAAGGCGTTTACGACGCTATGAACCGTGGCGTCGACAAGTCCACCGGAGCGTGGGTGTACTTCCTCGGCGGCGACGACACCTTGTACGAGGATGCGACTTTGGCGAAAGTCGCTGCGTTCATCGACGCACACCAGACTAGCAACCTGGTGTACGGCGATGTGTTGATGCGGTCGACATCATCTCGCTATGCCGGTCGGTTCGACCTCGACCGTCTGCTGTTCGAGAAGAACATTTGTCATCAGTCGATGTTCTATCGCCGAGAGCTTTTTGCTGGTATCGGCCCCTACAATTTGCGATACCCGCTCTGGGCGGACTGGGATTTCAATATCCGTTGTTTCTCAAATCCAGCGCTAGACATCCAATACATGGACATAGTAGTCGCAAACTTCAACGACGTTTCCGGACTCAGTAACGGTCGAGACAGAGAGATGGAAAAGCGCCTACCGCTGTATCTCAAGGCATCGGCCTTAGAGCTCTTCAATCGAAAGATAGCGGGCTTTAAGACACCAAAGAAAATAGGAGCATTGAGCAAACGTTGATATATCAACATTCGAAAGATTAGACGAATGTGTCTTAGGAGTTCTTAACGCAATCTCCGAATTCATTTCAGCGCAAGAACCTCTTCAGGTGATTACGAGGCAGCGCCTGGAACGCATCACTATTCTGAGGCCTGATGCGCTGGCGCCCGAGCCAGCACGTCATTCACTGGCGTCGTATTCGTGAACGCCCCTTCAAGCGGACTGAGCCCCAACATGGCGTCAATGTCAGTTCGGCATCCCGACACCAAATCAGGTCGACGGACGCAGGAGTGTTGCGAGAGCGCGGTGTCCGATCTCGCTCCGTGCTGCGCCGTTGGCGTCTTGGACAAAGGTGGTTACTCGCGTCCTTCGTATCCGAGGCGCAAGTACGCGCCTGCTAGCCCACTGCCACGAGATGCCGCCCTTGGCGCCCCCGCAGGCGACATCATTTCACCAGCGGTTTTTGGTTAAACCTGTGTTGCCGAGTGGTAGTCGCAGCTATGGTCAGCAGCTATGGCATTCATTAGGCGTCACCTAGCGGGAGTCGCGTTGCACGCCGGCGGTAGATCGAAGTCGTTGGAGCCCACCCGCCGCGCAGCCGTGTACGCGTGGCTTCGAGGCGAACACCTCGTCTCGCCACCAGCGGCTGCAAAGCACCGCCATCTTCTTCATGTGCTGCAGTCACGTGGGCATCGAATCTTCGTCGAAGCCGGTACATATAAGGGCGCAACGACTGCGTTCATGGCCCCGCACGTGGATCAGGTGTTCTCGGTCGAACTGCACGATGAGCTATATGCTGCCGCCGAGCGGAAGTTCGCACAAAACCCCAACATCAACATTATCCACGGCGACTCGCTCGTCGAAATCCCGAAGATTATCGCGAGCTGCCCGGCACCTCCACTAGTATTTCTTGATGGGCATTTCTCCGGCCCTGGCACCGCAGAAGGGGCTGAAATGGAGCCAGCGGAGTCGACACTGGGCCGCCTCGCAACCGTAACGCCAGCAGGAACGACGGTAGTGATCGACGATCTCCGCCTCTTCGGCTCGGGTCTTGCCGGCTTCCCTGAACTCGATGCGATTACGAGCGCAGCGCGAGCCGCATTTCCCAGCGCATTAATCCGCGCAGGTATGGACTCTGTCGTCATCGAGTTGAGTGCCAATTCTGAAAATTGATATAACACTTCGTCACAAGTCAAAACTCGTTAACATTTTTGTATCCGCAAGGCGACCGTGCGAACCAGCGCCAGATCGCACACTGCCAAGTCACACTACGATCGTCGAATGTGGCATCAGAAAGTGATTACTGCCAACAAAGAAAATGCAGCGTTGGAATTGACATCCCCATCCCGTCGGCGGCAACGGTTGGACTCGAACGTGCTTCAGGAAGCCGGGACCGGTCCAGACCGTTCGACTCCAAAGGGGCCAGCCAATGATCGCTGCGGAGCTCGTCGAGTAGCAAGCCACCGCAGCGCAGATTCGATCCCTATCGAAGCGGCACCGACGCGGCGGCCTGAGCCCCAGTATTACCCGGTTGCTTGCCAGTCGACATCTAGTATGAAGCAACTATGGGGGCACGCCAGGTACACCAACGCAAGGAGCAGGACGGTTACCATGGGACGCGTAGGAATCCGATGAAACGAGCCCTGATCACCGGAATCACGGGACAGGATGGTTCATATCTCGCCGAACTTCTGCTGAGCAAGGGCTACGAGGTACATGGGCTGATCCGTAGGGCTTCGACGTTCAACACGTCGCGTATCGACCACCTGTACGTCGACCCCCACGAATCGGGTGCACGCCTGTTCCTGCACTACGGCGACTTGATTGACGGAACCCGCCTAGTGACCTTGCTGAGCACGATCGAACCCGACGAGGTCTACAACCTTGCGGCGCAATCGCATGTGCGAGTCAGCTTTGACGAACCCGTTCATACCGGCGACACCACGGGTACGGGATCTATGCGTTTGCTAGAGGCCGTTCGCCTTTCCCGGGTTCAGTGCCGGTTCTACCAGGCATCTTCATCCGAGATGTTCGGTGCGTCGCCCCCGCCTCAGAACGAGCTGACACCGTTCTATCCGCGATCCCCCTACGGCGCCGCAAAAGTTTACTCGTACTGGGTGACACGTAACTATCGCGAGGCTTATGGGCTGTTCGCAGTCAATGGCATCTTGTTTAATCACGAATCACCCCGTCGCGGTGAGACATTCGTGACTCGGAAGATTACGCGAGCGGTAGCCCGCATCAAAGCAGGGATCCAATCCGACGTCTACATGGGCAACCTCGACGCGGTCCGCGATTGGGGTTACGCGCCTGAATACGTCGAAGGCATGTGGCGGATGCTGCAGGCTTCGGAGCCCGATGACTACGTACTCGCGACCGGGCGCGGATACACCGTGCAAGAGTTTGCCCAGACGGCATTCGAGCATGCCGGACTCGACTGGCAGGAGCATGTCAAGTTTGACGAGCGCTATTTGCGGCCCACCGAAGTCGATTCTCTGATCGGTGACGCGTCCAAAGCAGCCGACGCCCTTGGGTGGCGAGCTTCCGTGCACACGGGCGAGCTTGCACGAATCATGGTCGACGCCGACATTGCCGCGCTCGAGTGCGAGGGCAAACCGTGGATAGACAAACCAGTGCCCTCAGGCCTGACATGAGTGCGAACACTGCGGTCGGCAAACTCGACCGCGCCGTCCCGGTCTACATCGCTGGCCACCGCGGACTGGTCGGGTCTGCCCTGGTGCGCCAATTCACCAGCGAGGGCTTCACCAACCTGATCCTTAAGTCCCGCAGCGAAGTCGATTTGACCGACAGGGCCGCGACGTTCGACTTCATCCGCGAATCGAGACCAAGTGTCGTCATTGATGCGGCGGCCAGGGTCGGCGGCATCATGGCCAACAGCACGCGTCCCGCTGATTTTCTCTCCGAAAACCTGCAGATCCAGGTAAATTTGCTCGACGCCGCCGTGTCGGCGCACGTCCCGCGCTTGCTATTCCTCGGCTCCTCATGCATCTATCCCAAGTTCAGCCCACAGCCCATCCCAGAAAGCGCCCTCCTCACCGGACCTCTGGAACCAACGAATGATGCCTATGCGATTGCAAAAATCGCCGGCATTCTGCAGGTGCAGGCAATACGACGCCAGCACGGTCTGCCGTGGATTTCGGCGATGCCCACCAACCTCTATGGCCCTGGCGATAATTTCTCTCCATCCGGCTCACATCTGCTTCCGGCGCTAATCCGCAGATACGAGGACGCGAAGGCGAGTGGCAAGCCGGAAGTAACCAACTGGGGCACCGGAACTCCGCGCCGCGAGCTACTACATGTCGATGATCTGGCGAGTGCGTGTCTCTACCTGCTGGAACACTTCGATGGACCGCAACAGGTCAACGTTGGCACTGGTGTCGACCACACGATCAGCGAGATCGCCGAGCTGGTCGCCGCGGCTGTTGGCTACAGCGGTGAAACCCGCTGGGACAAAAGCAAACCCGATGGAACGCCACGCAAGCTACTGGATGTTTCAGTACTTCAGCAGGCCGGTTGGAGACCTGGAATCTCACTTCGTGACGGAATCGAGGCCACGGTGGCTTGGTACCGTGAGAACGCAAACACAGTGCGGCAATGAAGCAGCCGTACACAGCGGTTTTGCGTGTTACTGTGGCGCAGTGAAATTCTCACACCGCGCTCGTAACCTATTGCGCCGCAGTGGTATCGAGTTATCCCGCTACCGCCCCGACTGGGACTTTGAGCGCAATTTTATGCGCCAACTCGAATCCCACCGGGTAACTGTAATTCTTGACATTGGTGCAAACTCCGGGCAATACGCGAGCGATTTGCGTGCAGCGGGCTTCCAAGGCCGCATTGTCTCGTTCGAACCGCTATCTGGGCCTTACGCCATCTTGGAGCGCAGGGCGTCAACCGATCCGCGATGGGAATGCCATCGCAGCGCACTGGGCGATTCCGACGGAACCATTTCCATCAACGTCGCGGGCAACGCGGGTGAAAGTAGTTCGGTGCTACCGATGCTCAAGAGTCATCAGGAAGCCTATCCTCCGGCCAATTATGTTGGCACCGAAGAAGTTCCCGTAAGGCGCCTCGATTCAGTGGCTGCTGATATCCTACAGCCGTCTGATGTCGCGTTCCTAAAGATCGACGTCCAAGGGTTTGAAAAAGAAGTTCTCGCCGGCGGCGGTGAAACAATTCAAAACTATTGTGCCGGAATACAACTTGAACTTTCCTTCCTACCCTTGTACGAAGGAGGGACACTCATACGCGAGGCCCTGGATATCGCCGCCTCGCTGGGTTTCACCCCAACAGGCTTGCGGCCCTGCTTCACCGATATGCGGAACGGAAGAATGCTCCAAGCTGACGGAATTTTTTTCCGGGAAGTCAACTGATCGAGCCTGTTCAAGACAACACGGTTACCGATCGCAGATATACCAAACTGAGAATCTGGACACGCTCATCCGAGATGAGGGTGTAGAGGTCTTCGCCGCGTCGCTGTCTCGGGTCTGACGGCAAATGCTGAAGCCGGCAGCGACTGGTTCAGCGCGGATATCTTTACCGCTAATCTGAGATCTCGTCGCGCTCCTCGCGGTTAGTCTGCCGCGAAAGCTTTCCGTCTTGCGCCAATCGCAAAGAACAGACCCACACCTACTGCTAGAAATGCCGGGCCAATGGAGAGGACGACGTGCATTGTCGCTGCGGTGGAACTGGCAAACCTACCGCGAAGCCACATGCGGTTTCGAGCCTGACCGATGTCTGCGTCGGCAGGACGGAGTTGGGGCGGCAGGATGGCCCTGATATCGCGCTTGTCAAGAATTGATGCCAGTTTCTGAGCATTGGGAAAAGAGACATCCACGGTGTTGCCGCCGCCGACTTTTGGCCTGAGATCGTTGCGGTCTCCGGTGTGAAGATATGCTTGCACTTTTGACATCTGCTGGTTTGCCGACCTAGACCAGTCGATCGACTGGAGAATCGAAGCGAAGTAGCCCAATAATGCGACAGCCGTTACTATCCCAAAAACCCAAGCGACACTGGCGCGTCTGGTATATTTTTCAAATTGCATACCGCGTGTCGCATCGGCATATGTGAATACAGCTACAAGCGCTACTGGATACATCGGTAAGAGTATATCTAAGTACCGGACACCAAAAACAGTCCCGCGCCCGTAGGCGATCAATACGAGCTGTAGTAAAACCCATCCAGCAATTCCAATTGCTACCCAAGCCGGGTCAGAGATTACTGGGCGCCTTGCTACCGTGTGTTTAATAAACCAGATAACCGGTATTTGGATGACAATTGTTCCCACTATGGTCGGGCCGGCGAGTACAACAAATCCGATAATGAATGCCAACGGAGTGGTGGTCGTTGAATTCGCGCGCGATATTGTCCACAGGATCATCATTCCAGCTATCAACGCCAACACGAAAAGTCCTGCATATTCGCGCCCACGCCGCCTCCTGACACGGGTTCCCATTTGTAGGCTGATTAGGGCACCGGCGACGAGGATCGCGGCTACCCCTGTCGCAAAGGAGAAGTAACTCAGTACCGCAGCGGTCAAACCACCAAACCACCGCAAAGAGAAAGGCTCTGCGACGACAAATGCGGCGATGGTCGCGAGACCGAAAAGTAACGAAAAATAGATCTGGTCCTGGAAGCCCCAGAGTAGGTTTTCATAGCCGATTGGTAGCGCAAAGACGAAAGCGATAAAGCAGGCAGAAAGCAGTCGGCGCTGCGGAGAGATTAGCGGTATGAGCAGCGCTACTAACCAGGTAACTACGACGACATGAATTAATGCGCCAAGAATCATCTCCAGACGCGGGTTCCATTCTCCTGCCAGTTCTAAATGAAATAGTGCCAGCAAACGAAAGAGGACAATTTGATGTTCGTTATGCGATGCAAAGAGGTGCGAAATTGTCAACTCATCCCTCAAATAGGGAACATATAAATTGTCGCCCTCTCCGTCCCATTGATCTAAAAGCGGTGATGGAGAACCGAGTACCGAGATTACTAGAAGCTTTGCACCGAGCACCACGCATGCAACCGCTGCCAGCAGTCCGAATGAAACTTTTGGATGTGGCGGCGACTCGGATAAAGACTCGGCCGAGCTCGTTGTAGCATCGCAACTAGCATTCAAGACAGAATCCGCAGTGCGGGTATTCGCATCTATCGGCGAGTGTTGTTGATCATCTTGCTCAGCCATTGACTACTCTTTCCCAGAGTTGTGTACTCTGCGCTGGCAACGAATTGCGTCACAACTTCCGAGTTTGACTACTGTCGCTTTGCTTCCGACGCAATAGACCTAGCACCCCTAATGAGGCAAGCCCTCCACCGGTCCAACGCAGCAACGGCCGCCGCATGGCCAGCCCATACCAATGCAGATAGGCAGGCAACCATCCGGCGAGGTCGAACCTGCTGGTGCCGGCAGTCCGGTCCACCCAGCTGCTCGGAACCTCATCTACTCGATAACCGAGAAGGTGCGCTTTGGTGGTGAGCTCCAAGCCCACCTCGAAGCCACGGACGCTCTCCACTGCTACGTCTTGCAGAAATCGGCGACTATATCCACGGAAGTTGGTCGTTGCGTCGCGGGTGGGTAGGCGCCCTACGTAGTGCAGACTTAGCCCGGCCGTTCTCGACATCAGGGTCTTCAACCGCGGCCCCCCTTGCTGGGAGCCGCCACGCATATACCGTGATCCACTGACAACGTCGGCACCTTCGTCGCGAATCTTCGCTGCCATCAAAGGAATAACTGCGGGCGGGTCCGACAAATCTGCCATGCTGGTGACGACGACGTCGCCCGCGGCAGCGGCAAAACCGGCAATCAACGCATTGGCCACCCCCTTGCCCAGCGAGTTTCTAACCAAACGGACGGTGGAAGGCCGGTCGGCCATCGCCTCGATTGCGGGCAGCGTGGTGTCTTCGTCGAAGTCGTAGCAGATAATCAGTTCGTGCGGTGTGCCGGATAGTGCCTCGTTAAGCCGCCTGATGCAGACTTGAATGTTCTCGCCCTCGTTGTACACCGGGATGACCACACTGATGAGCTGCTCTTGCTGGTCTGGGAGAGTTGCCATCTTCCGGGCACGGATCAAGAACTGCTTCCCAATTAGCGGCCAGGCTGATCGTGAGCGCAGGTACAGCTGGACCAGAAACGGCGACTTCGGCAACGGTGAGTACATCGAGTACGGAAGAAAACGTTCGTAGTTTTCCAGCACTTCGAATTGGTTAATTTGTAGTAGCTCACTCAAGGAGCGATCACTGATAGGTACAGTATGGTCCCAATAGTCCCAATATTCGCCGGGTAGAAAGCGAATATTGGGACCTAGCGCGATGAAGTGGCCGCCCGGTTTCAACACTCGCCGCACTTCGGCGATGGTGCGTTCCACTTCCTCCTTGGTTTGCAGATGCTCTAACAGATTGCTGCTGAAAACGACGTCAACCGAATCCTCAGAAAGGAAGTCAAGCTTGTCGGCTCGACTGTGATGAAACTCGACCCCGCTGTTCACCATTTTGGCAGTATCCGGGTTCAGATCGACCCCGATACGTCGAGCCGCGGTTATGTGGTTAAGAAACTCGCCGTAACCACAACCTAGGTCAAGTACGGTGTCGCTGCGTCTGACCCATGCCTGAAAGAAGTCTTGGACCAATACTCTCCATATTGCAGATCGCGAGTCGGCGTCATGGCCGAATCGATTGCGGTACAGCTGCTGGAGATCGATATCACCCGCGATACGCATGGCGCCCCTAAGAGTACCAACCGTGCACGTTATATCGAGCCTGCCTCAACCGCGTTGGTGACCCACGGTATGACCTCGTCAAGCATGGCATCGAGTCGCGTCGTTGCGGAGAACCCCAGCATTTCCGCTGCCTTCTCGACATCGGGCGAGCGGAGCTGGACATCGTGCTCGAAAGGCGGATCGCTTTCATAGCGGAACGGCGTGTCCGGCCGCATCTTGCGCCAAATCACTTCCGCCAGTTCCAACACCGTCGTCGCTTCCGGCGTGGAAAGGTTGAAATCCCCGTTCAGTGCCGCCGGGTGCTCCATGCAGGTCCGGATGCCACGGGCCAGATCTCCGCCGTAAGTGTAATGACGAACTTGGGTGCCGTCGCCGAGTATATGTAACGGGTCTTGGCCTTTGGCCACTTTCTGGATCAAGTCCGGGACCACATGACTCATCGCGAGTTTGACGTTCCCACTAGGGATTTCACGGCCCCCTAGCGCCCGCTGTTCGCCTGTGCCAACGCAGTTGAAGGGGCGAATGATGGTGTATGGCAGCCCATATTGCTCGTACGCACCATGAGCAAAGTACTCACACGCCAGCTTCTGAAAACCGTAAGTACTTGTTGGGGGCGGACATTCGGTGATGTGCTTCTCAGGTGTCGGGAAAATAGTTGCATTCTCGAACACCATCGAGGAACTAATTACGTTGATCTTCTTTAGCCACCCTTTTTGGTGGGCGTAGATGGCAGCGTCGAAATGCGCCGCCGCGATGCGCTCGTTCTCGGCGAGCAGGTCGTAGGCGTACTCGTGGAAGTACGTGATGCCGCCGATGCGCGCAGCGCTGGCGACCATCTGCTCGCAGCCCTCGACAAGTTGGAACATCAAGTCGACGTCTTTGACGTCACCTTCGACAAAGTGATAGTTCGGGTGATCATCGTAGGACTTCTTGACTGGTCCGTACTTCGAATAGTTGTCAATTCCGACAACTTCGTGGCCGGCCCGAAGCAACTCGTCGACCACGTAACCGTTGATGAATCCCGCACTGCCCGTTACGAGAACCTTCACCGAGCTGCTGCCTCCACCTCGAGCTGGAGCAATTCGGGCTGTCTAACTGCGTCTGCCGCAGCGCAGTCGGCGTCAAGGCACCCCCAAACATCCTCGACGACCTTGCCCGCTGGGACGCGCAGGCCCCGATACGCCGAGTGAGGGACGCCCACAACGATGACATCGGCGCGATCTATAACTGTGTCCAGCGGGTAATAGTCCGGGCCCGCCAAGAACGGGTCGTGCCGGATGACCTCTTTGGCTTCGAGCAGAAGAAGATGCCTGAGCTTGAAGCTAAGCGAGTCACGGGTATCGTCGCAGTCGGCCTTGAACGTCATGCCCAAGATGCCAACAACCTTGTCCCGCAAATCAACACGCTGTTTGAGCATGTTGACGATGAACTGCGGCTGACCTTCGTTGATAAGCATCGCCGAGTGCCCGAGCATGAAGTTGTTATTGCTGAACGCGGCCAGCTGCATTGTGTCCTTGAGAAGACACGGACCCGCGGCCAGCCCGGCACGTGGAAGGCTGTCGACCCGACCATTCTTGTACGTTGCTGCGTGATGAACGCGGCTGTAGTCGACACCTGCCTCACGACTGAGCAGATAGAATTGATTGGCTACCGCGAATTGAATGTAGCGGTAGCTGTTGCAGAACAACTTGGCCAGCTCTGCTTCCTGCGGCTCTACCTCGATGATTTCGGGGGTGATGTGCGAGAACAACTCGCGAACTACCCGTAAACCCTCAGCGTCAAATCCGCTGATTATCTGCGGAATGATCCGCAACTCCCGAATCGAATGGCCTTGAGCGATGCGTTCTGGGCAGAAAGTGACGTGAACCCCAATCCCGCGCTCGTAGAACAGATCTTGGACACGCTGGGTGAGCCCCGGGTAGACCGTGCTTCTGAGAACCAGAGTTTGCTCATCGTGAAAGTAAGGGCTGATTTCGTTGATAATGCGAAAGAACGTATGCGCCTGCGGAGTCAGGAACTCATCGACGGGAGTGCCCACGACGCAGATGACAATGTCCGCGTTCCTTACAATCCATGAGTCTGTACTAGCTGAAATACGCCCGGTTGGCAGCAAACGTTTGAGGAGTTCCTCGGCACCGTTCTCGATGAACGGCATCTTGCCGGCCATGATGGTCTTCAATGCGACGGCATTGGTGTCCAGGATGTCGACACAGTAGCCTTCGTCCGCCAACACCAGTGCCAGTGGTAGGCCGACGTGACCGGCACCCCCGATAATGCAGATTCGCTTCTGCGGCTGATTTGCCACGCGGACCGCCACCACCCCTCATTTCCCGGCTTTATCCAAGAATCCGACGACGCAACCCTGGCCCTCGACGGCAAAGTCGAGAATCCGATGGAACGAGGGTACGAGCTTTTTGCCGTCCACATGCGGCTTTCACAATTCATACCGCAGGTACGGGAACGCGAGACTTTCCATGCGTATCGCATGTTGTTGGCCGAGAGGCCACCACTACTATGTGCTTTCACGACTCTGCACACGAGGAGATCCCATTTCCAGGTTTGCGACCAGAGGGCCGAGGCGACCATGCACTACCTGATCACCGGCCATACCGGCTTCAAAGGCCCCTGGCTCATCCTGCTGCTGCTCAGCCGCGGCCACCAAGTCTCCGGCCTGGCCCTCGATCCCCCCGAGGGAAGCCTGTTCGAGACGGCCCGGTTGGACGAAGAACTAATCAACGACCTGCGCGTCGACATCCGCGACGCCCCGGCTACCGCTGCCGCTGTGGAGGAGATCTCACCTGACGTCGTCGTGCACATGGCCGCTCAGTCGCAGGTCCGGGAGTCCTATCGCGAGCCACGATATACCTACGAGACCAACGCGATGGGTACCCTCAACGTCCTCGAAGCTGTCAGCAAGACCCCCTCGGTGCGCGCGCACGCGGTCATCACCACCGACAAGGTCTACCGCAACATCAACCAGGAGGCCGGCTACGTCGAAACCGACCCCCTGGGCGGTGACGACCCCTACAGCGCCTCCAAGGCGATGGCTGACCTGCTTACCCAGTCGTGGGTCCGCAGCTATCCCGGCTGCCCCACCGCGATCGCCCGTGGCGGCAACGTCATCGGCGGCGGCGACGTCAGCCCCGAGCGGCTGATGCCAGATCTGGTGCGCGCCTTCGCAAGTGGCAGGCCTCCCCTGCTGCGCTTCCCCCACGCGGTGCGCCCGTGGCAACATGTGCTGGACTGCCTTAGCGGCTATCTCAGCATCGCTGACGCGCTGCTGGCCGGCTCTGGTGCGGGCCAGTGGAACATCGGGCCAGGCCGCGACAGCTTCGTCGAAGTCGGTCAGGTTGCCACCCTGGCGGCCGAACTGTGGGGCGGTGGCGCCCGCTGGGAAAACCAGCCCGGCGATCACCCGCACGAGGCGAACCTGCTCGCCCTCGACGCCACCAAGGCGCAGAAAGAACTTGGCTGGCGCAATCGGCTCGGCTTCCGCGAAGCCATCACCTGGACCATCGACTGGGAACGACGCGTGCACGACGGCGCCGATCCGCTGGTGGTAACTCAAGAGCAAATCGCCGCATTCGGAAACCTCGATTGACCCGCACTCGCGTATAGGGTCGCGATATCAGCAAGTCGAGGGGACACGATGAGCAATCACACCTACCGCGTGATCGAGATCGTCGGGACCTCACCCGACGGTGTCGACGAAGCGATCAAGAGTGGCCTCGCCCGCGCGGCGAACACCATGCGCAACCTGGACTGGTTCGAAGTTCAGTCCGTCCGCGGTGACCTGGTAGAGGGCGCCGTAGCCCACTATCAGGTCACCATGAAAGTTGGCTTCCGCCTAGAAGATTCGTATCGCTAGGGAGCTAGCCCGCCACCGCACCCGGCTCGGAGTAGGGCGCCCCCAGCCCGTGCACCGGCCGATACCCCCGCTTGCGGGCCTTGGCCGCGGCTTGGCGAGCCAGCTTGTACAGCCCCACGAACGCGGCGTGATCGGTTAGCACCAGCGGCGTCAGCAGCCGGTTGTGCACCACCCCGATGGCCAATCCGGTCTCAGGGTCACTCCACCCGACCGAACCGCCCAGACCCACGTGCCCGAACCCCGGCATCACATTGCCGAAGGGCAGCGCATGGTAGCCCAGGTGGAACGCCATCGGCATGAAGATGTTGTGGTCGCGCTGCATGACCCGTTCACCGGTCAGACCCGCGACCAGCCGACGCGACAGGAATCGGGTGCCCTCCACCTCCCCACCGTTGGCGATCGCACCGTACATCCGTGCCAGCGCGCGCGCCGTCACCACGCCGTTGGCCGCCGGAATCTCGGCGTCCAGCATGGCGTTGTCGCCCTGCACCGCGGCGATCACGCCTGGGAAATACATCGAGCGGTAGCCGCCGGAGAAATTGTTGGCGACCTTCTGCACCGCGAAAGTGAACAGCCGATTGGCGGCGATGTCCTGCGGCATGATGATCTCGGCGGCCTTGGTGGGCGACTCGGTCGGCGGCCGGCCCAGGTGGAAGCCGTCGGAGTTCAGCGGCTCGGCGAGTTCCTCGCGAAACAGGATGCGCATGTCCTTGCCGGTGACCGCCCGCGCCAGCCCGGACATCAGCCAGCCGAAGGTCAGCGCGTGATAGGCGGGCTTACCCAGCAGACGACCCGGCGAGGCCGCCGCCAGCCGCTCTTCCATTGCGACGTGGTTGAGCACGGTCACCTGGTCGGCGCCGCGCAGGCCCGATAGGCCCGCGGTGTGCTTCATTACTTCGCGGACGGTCATGGACGCCTTGCCGTTGGCCCCGAAGGCGTGCCAGTACTCGGCAACCGGCGCGTCGTAGTCGATTAGACCGCGGTCGGCCAGGCGATGGATCACCGTCGCGGCCATGCCCTTGGTCGCCGAGAACACCATCGGAGCGGTGTTCTCCGCCCATGGCACTTCTCCGGCCCGGTCCGCCCAGCCCTTCCAGACGTCGACGACGGGTTGTCCGTCGAGATACACGGCCAATGCCCCACCGCCGAAGCGGTGACCAGGGAACATGCTAGAAAACAAACGAACGACGCAACCAAATTGCGAGTCCGCGGCGCCGAACACACCATGCCCTGCGTCAGGGGCGTAGTGGGGAGGAACAGCGCGGCGATCGACTCCGATGTCTACCGTCACAGATCGAATTTACTTCAATGGTCTAAGTGCTCACCGGCAAATTCGGACATATTTACCGATCTGTTAGGTCGTCGCTATCTCAAGTATTTGCTGGGCGGCTAGTGCCGGGGTCAGCTCACCCTCGCGCACCTGACGCTCGACGTCCCGGCGGACCTTGCGCACCTCGGGGTTCGACATCACCCGGTCCAGCACCGCGTCGCGCACCATCTGCCAGGTCCACTCCACCTGTTGATCGCGCCTGCGCGCCTCGAACTGGCCGGCCTCAGTGAGCACCTTGCGGTGCTTCTCGACGGTCTCCCACAGATCTGTCAATCCGGTGCCCTCGGCCGCGCTCATCGTCAAAACGGGTGGGCGCCATAGTGTTTCACGTGGATAGATCAACCGAAGCGCTCCCGACAACTCCCTGGCGGCCATCTTCGCGTCCTTGAGGTGCGCACCATCGGCCTTGTTGACCACCACGATGTCGGCTAGCTCCAGGACCCCCTTCTTGATGCCCTGCAACTGATCCCCGGTACGCGCCAAAGTCAACAGCACGAACGTGTCGACCATGTTGGCCACCGACACCTCGGACTGCCCGACTCCCACCGTCTCGATCAGGATTACGTCAAATCCCGCCGCCTCCAACAGCACCACTGTTTCTCGGGTGGCCTTTGCTACGCCCCCTAGAGTCCCTGACGTCGGAGATGGCCGGATGTATGCGTCGGGGTGTGTGGCTAGCCGCGCCATGCGCGTCTTGTCGCCCAAAATCGAGCCGCCGGTGCGGGTCGAGGACGGGTCGACGGCCAGCACCGCCACCCGGTGCCCCTGCTCGATCAGATGCATACCCAGGGCCTCGATGCTGGTGGACTTCCCCACTCCCGGCACGCCGGTGATACCCACCCGGTGGGCGTTTCCGGAATCGGGCAATAGTTCCAGGAGCAGCTGCTGCGCCCGCTCCCGGTGGTCGGCGCGGGTTGATTCCAATAGGGTGATGGCCCGCGGCAGCGCGGCGCGGTCGCCGCCGCGGATCGCGTTGGCCAGCTCAGCCATCGGTGCGTCGCGCGGTGTCGTTTTCTTGCCCGCTCGTTCGTTTTCCGCGAAACTCACAATTTATCCCCCGACATTGTTGACGTCTCCAAAGGGGATGACGGCCAGCACCATGATAATCGCTATCGACACCAGCACGGTCCTCTTCGGCGGCCGTTGCTCGATCTCTGGTTTGTCCAGCGAGTAGAGGATATAGGCGATGCCCACATCGAGCGCCATCATGGTCCACCAGCGGGTCCAGTCTAGGGCGGTCACAAATAATGGAATCACTAGTACTGCCGCCAGCGCGGCGATCGCTTTATGCTCGCCAACCGCACGAAAGAAAGGCCGAGCCGGCGCTCCGCAAACCAATCGCAGCACCGACAGTGTTGCAACAAAAAACACCACGCCTAGCACGAAAGAAGCGAAGAGGCGCGGGATCCCGAAAGAAGCTACCACGCGGGCCATAGAAAACGTGTCGAGGTCGAAGAAAAAAATTATCTTGCTGCACACCCAATCGTGAAGGTCCGATTGGCCCTGAAATTGCCCGAAGATACAGCCAAACGCCTTATGCGACGTGTTGGGTACCGTGCCGCGCGGATCGTCCACCATGCCGTGCGGGACTTGCGTACACAACTGCGCGGAGATGTCGCGGCGCCCCAGCAAAACAATGGTACCGACGGCGGCCAGCCCGGGCAGCGCTGCCAACGAAAAGCAGCGGCGCCGCTCGGAGTCTGTCGCACCCTTTGGCAAAACAATAATCGCCAGGACCGTGCCCAGCGTGAACTCTAACGGAATCGCCTCGTGTATGAAAGATAAAACGGCTATGGCGATTCCGTAGAGCGAACTCGCGATGACGCGAACCCGACTCGTTCGCGCCTTCCAGATTGCGATGCTGAAAGCCAGCAGGGCACTCATCCCCAATATCTCGGGGTGTGAGTTATAGATCGCGTATGAATAGGAGAATGGAAGTACTGGGATCAATAGTGCTAGTAATACTCGTCGCTCAGAGCGGATGTTAGGCGAAAGAACCAGCCACATTAAAACGCCGAGTGCGATCAGCCAGACTATTGTCGAAACCCACAAGATCGCGTACGCGGCCCCAAAATAATCTGATTCAGGGAACACTCTTAAAAGTTCACCCGCAAGTCCACGGCGGACGAAGCCATTTCGGTAGCTGACGGCATAGTACGACAACAACATGACAGTGTTGGAGAAAACAGCCAACACGATAAATAAATGTACCACCGCCCAGAAAATCACCCAGCCAGCCAAAAAGACGTAACACCGCGCGCCTTTGCGGTCGAGTTGTGCGCTTTCCGACGCATTCTCGGCGAGTTCGTCGGTACCCACTCAACCCGCCTTCCGAACCACCGACGTCACCGCACCGTCGAGAATCGACGCGCTCGTCGCAGCCTGGTTGCACTCGCGGGCAGAGTAGGCGGTCATTAAGCCAGGTCGTAGCCCAAACGCTCGGCGAGCTTATGCAGCAAACCAATCGCCGAATCCGCGATCACCGTCCCTGGCGGATAAATCGCAGCCGCCCCCGCCTCGTACAGCTCGTCGAAGTCACCCGGCGGAATGACGCCACCGACCACGATCATGATGTCGGGGCGGCCCACCTCCGCCAGTGCGTCGCGTAACGCCGGGACCAGCGTCAGATGCCCGGCGGCTAGCGACGACACACCCACGACGTGCACGTCGTTGTCGGCCGCCTGGCGCGCTACCTCTTCCGGTGTGGAGAACAGCGACCCGACGTCGACGTCGAAGCCGATGTCGGCGAACGCGGTCGCGATCACCTTCTGGCCGCGGTCGTGGCCGTCCTGACCCATCTTGGCGATCAGGATCCTGGGCCGGCGGCCGTCGGCCTCGGCGAACTTCTCTACGAGTTCAGTGGCTTCAGCGATGTTGGGGGCCTTTCCAACTTCGTCACGGTAGACACCGGCGATGGTACGAATCTCTGCCTGGTGGCGTCCGTACACCTTCTCCAATGCATCGGAGATCTCACCGACGGTGGCCTTGTGCCGGGCCGCGTCGATGGCCAGCGCCATCAGATTGTTGGCCAGCCCGTCGTGATCTCCGTTGCCGGCTGCTCCGGAATGCGCCGCGGCAGCGCGGGTCAGCTCGGCCAACGCAGCCTGGACCGCCTTGGTGTCCCGATTCGCCCGCAGCTCTTCGAGTTTGGCCAGCTGCTCGGCGCGCACCCGGCTGTTCTCAACCTTGAGCACCTCGATCTCTTGGTCCTCTTCGACCTGGTACTTGTTCACCCCGATCACCGGCTGCTGCCCGGAGTCGATGCGCGCCTGGGTACGCGCGGCGGCCTCCTCAATACGCAGCTTGGGGATTCCCTCGCTGATCGCCTGGGCCATTCCGCCGTGCTCGGCGACCTCCTCGATGTGCGCGCGGGCTCTGGAAGCCAGCTGGTGGGTCAGCCACTCCACGTAGTACGAACCGGCCCACGGGTCGATCGGGCGGGTGGTGCCCGACTCCTGCTGCAGCACCAGCTGGGTGTTACGCGCAATACGGGCCGAGAAGTCGGTGGGCAGCGCCAGCGCCTCGTCCAGGGCGTTGGTGTGTAGCGACTGAGTGTGCCCCTGGGTTGCGGCCATCGCCTCGATGCAGGTGCGGGCGACGTTGTTGAACACGTCCTGGGCGGTCAGCGACCAGCCGGAGGTCTGCGAATGTGTGCGCAGGGAAAGCGATTTGGCGCTCCTGGGGTCAAACTTTGCGACTAGCTCGCTCCACAACAGCCGTCCGGCCCGTAGCTTGGCGACCTCCATGAAGAAGTTCATCCCGATGCCCCAGAAAAACGACAGGCGCGGCGCGAACTTGTCGATGTCCAACCCGGCGTCCAAGCCCGCCTTGATGTATTCAACACCGTCCGCCAGGGTGTAGGCCAGCTCCAAATCGGCTGTGGCACCAGCCTCTTGGATGTGGTAGCCCGAGATCGAGATCGAGTTGAACTTAGGCATCTTGGCGCTGGTGTAGGCGAAGATGTCGGAGATGATCCGCATGGACGGCTTGGGCGGATAGATGTAGGTGTTGCGCACCATGAACTCTTTTAGGATGTCGTTCTGGATGGTGCCGGCCAATTTCTCCGGCGGCACCCCCTGCTCCTCAGCGGCTACCACATACAGCGCCAGGATCGGCAGCACCGCCCCGTTCATCGTCATCGACACGCTGACGGTCGAGAGGTCTATACCGTCGAATAGCTGCCGCATGTCCAGGATAGAATCGATTGCTACGCCGGCCATTCCGACGTCACCCTGCACCCGAGGGTGGTCGGAGTCATAACCGCGGTGCGTCGCCAAGTCAAAGGCCACCGACAGGCCCTTCTGGCCGGCGGCCAGGTTGCGGCGGTAGAAGGCGTTTGACTCGGCGGCCGTGGAGAACCCGGCGTACTGCCGGATGGTCCACGGCTGGTTGACGTACATGGTCGGGTACGGTCCGCGCACGAACGGCGGCTCGCCCGGGAAGCTGTTGAGCGGGTAGCCCTCTTCGCCGGCGGCGCTGCGGTCTTCGGCGATGTAGACAGGCTTGACATCGATGCCCTCCGGGGTCTCCCAGATCAGCTGGTCTGGGGTGTACCAGTGTGCTTTCGCGGTGGCCTCGATGTGCGCTTCGACGTCGGCTTCGGTTGGCTTGTGCAGGGGCGTGTCGCCGTCGAGGGGGATGTCGGCGAAGCTACCGATTGACGGAACTGTGGTGGTCATACTAGGCCCCCAATCGCGTCAGTAGATCGGAAAGTGTTTGCACCGCATTAATTTTCATCGTCAGAAACTCGTCAGGCCGGTGCTCGGCCTCAGCGACGGCTTTCTCCGGTCCGGCCAGGTATATCCGCTCGATGCCGGCATCACGAGCGGACTGCACCACGGCAGAGACTTCCTCGGCGTACCTCTTGTCGGTGCCACAGACCACCGCGACCTTGGCCGAATTCGCGGCGGCCGAATTCGCGGCCTCGACCGCCTGGGCTACGCCGGCGGCGTCAACGGTACCGGGGTTGACCGCTTCGATACCGCCCGAGGCCAACAGGTTCGACGCGAAAGTGGTGCGAATGTTGTGCTCGGCCAGCGGACCCAGCGGTAACAACAACACCTGCGGGCGCGCCTCGTGCTCGGCGAGATAGGCATCCGAGCGATCGCGCAGCGCCTCGAATTCGGCCGCGTACCTAACGACCTGCCCGGCGCGGCCCATCGAAGCACCTTGCGGCAGCGGCGCTTCGGCGAGATTGGGAAACTCATTGATGCCGGTGATGGCGATGCGGCGATGTGCGATGTCGTCGGCGCGTTTCGCCGCCAACTCGTCCAGCTGAACCTTGAGGAAATCGCCAGCCGCGACGAAGCCGCCGTGCGACTCGATGGACTGGAAATGCTGCCAGGCCTGCTCAGCGAGCTGCTTAGTCAGGTCCTCAACGAACCACGACCCGCCGGCGGGGTCGAGCACGCGGCCCACGTGCGACTCCTCCAGCAGCAGCAGCTCAGTGTTGCGGGCAATACGGCGCGCGAAGCTGGTCGCCGTACCCGGCCATCCGCCTGGGATCGCCACGTCGAACGCGTACACGAGCACGGTGTCGGCGCCGCCCACCCCCGCACCGAACGCGGCCAGTGTGGTGCGCAGCATGTTCACCCACGGGTCGCGCTGGGTCATCATCGGCAGCGACGTCTCCGCGTGCAGAATTGCAGCGCCGCCGTCGGGATCGCCGGCCACCTCGGCTACCCGGGCCCACAACTGACGCGCGGCGCGCATCTTTGCCAGCGTCATAAACTGGTCGTCATCGGCGGAGAGCCGGAAACTGATCTGCCGCAACGCTTCCGAGACTGACAACTCCGCTTCGGTGAGCACCCTGAGATAGGCCACTCCCGCGGCGATGGTGGCGGCAAGTTCCCACGCCGCGGTGGCGCCCAGATTGTTGAAGGCGGGTCCGTCGACGGTGATCGCGCGCACCCCCTGTTTGCCGGTAGCCCGTCTAGCAACGGCAACGACGTCCACTACGGGCGGGGCGCTGCGGTCGCTCAGCGTCGCGGTCAGCGGGTCCGCGCCCAAGTCGACCGACACCGTCGCGCGCTGGTCCTCGTCCACCGCGTCCACTAGCGCCAGCATCGCGTCAGCGGCCGCGGTGTACTCAGCGCCGGCGTCCAGGATCACCGGCGCCATGCTCAGGTACACCCCGTCGAGCAGCGCCCCAAGGTCAGACGGCGCCACTGTGCCGTTCCCTACCCGGATCATCAGGGCGCTGACGCCCTCGCCGAGGGCGGCCAACAGCGCCGAGTTGGCCTCACCGGGGGTCAGGCCGGGCAGCGGAAACGCCTCGGCGACCTTCCAGCCGGACTTGACGTCGCGCGTCGGGTCCCCGCCCCGCAGAAACGGCCACTGGCCGGGTAGTGGCGGCTCGGGCAGCTCGTCGAACACGGTGTAGAGCGGGTGGATGACAAACCCGTCGTAGGTCGGCGTATCCAGCCGCTGCTCGGGTTCTTCGCCCAACTCGGCCGGGTCGGTCCGGGTGCTCTTGGATAGCACTCCGGCGACCGCACTGCGCCAACGACCGCGGACCTCTTCGAGGTCCGCCAGCTCGGGTACGTCAATGGACACCGACTGCTCCTGTTTTCCCAGTTGTTTGGGGCATGTGACTTGCAAATTAGGCTAATTGATTAGCGCCGCAAAACAGCAATCGCGTTGCGGGCGGCCGCACTGCTCTGTGAGGCGAAACGCCAGCCGAAGGAAACTCGGTATTCACCGCCGCCCCGTACCCTTGGCAATCGTGACCACCCCCGCAATCAGCAAAACTACCGATACCGTGCGCGGCATCGGCGTCGCGCTGCGCGGTGGGCTGCGGCAGGCTTCGCGACCGCGACTTGTCGTCACCGTGGTGGGAATCACAATCGTGGTGGCCGTCGCGTTACTGGTACCGCTGCCCACGGCCGTCGAAATGCGCGACTGGGCGCGCTCGGTGGGGCCGTGGTTCCCGCTAGCATTCTGGTTGGTCCACACCGTGGTCACGGTGCCGCCGTTCCCGCGCACCGCATTCACCATCGCCGCTGGTCTGCTGTTCGGACCGGTGATCGGGGTGGCGATCGCGGTGACGGCTAGCACGGCCAGTGCGGTGCTGGCGTTGCTGCTGGTACGTGCGACCGGCTGGCGGCTCAATCGGCTGGATCGCCGACGCGCGGTGGCTCGACTTGACGAGCGGCTGCGCGAACGCGGCTGGCTGGCCATCCTGTCTCTGCGGTTCATCCCTGCTGTGCCCTTCGCGGTGATCAACTACGCCGCCGGTGCGTCGGCGGTGCGGGTGATGCCTTACCTGTCGGCCACGATCGTCGGCCTGCTGCCTGGCACCGCGGCGGTGGTGATCCTGGGCAACGCGTTCGCCGGGGACGGCAATCCCCTGCTTGTGCTGGTGTCGGTGTGCACCGGCGCGCTGGGGCTGTGCGGGTTGGTCTACGAGATTCGCAAGTACCGGCAGCATCATGCGGCACACCATGCCGCTGGCACCGCCGCCCCCGCCATCGACCAAGAGCCTGTCGGCTCGGTTTGAGTTTGAGCGCGTCTGCCCTTGCCTGAAAGATCGACCTCATGGTCGGTGCGCTCGCCCACATGACGCCGCAAGCGTCGCTGCGCGCCATCTTGCTTGTGATCGGTGCGTTGCTGTGCCTGGCGGTGGCCGCTTGGCCGTTGGCTGCGGCGCCCCGCCGCTCCGACCGGCGCACCTACAGCTGGCGGCTCTCGTTCTTCGCGCTGCTCAGCGCGGCATCGTTCGTGGTGGCCATTTTCCTGCCCGGTCCAGGCACGGCGGTGCGCAGGCCTGAAGATCCGCCCATCGCCATCCCCTTCCTGTTGCCTGCGGCGACCAGCATCGGGCCGGGCACCGCCATCGCCGTCAGCTTCGCCGACGGCACCGGCGGGATGGCTTGCACTGCAGGGTTTTTGGTTCGCGCCCAAAGCGGCCAGCCCGGAGTGCTCACCGCCGGTCACTGCAACAAGCCGGGCGAAGCGAGCAAGGTCAGCGTCAACTCCGCAGGCGAGTCCTACGTGACGGTGGGAACCTTCGACCAGACCGTCAGCGAAGGAACCTACGGCGAACAACACGATATCGGACTGATCGCCCTCGACGCCGACAAGCTGCCGCAGACACCCTCGATCAAGTCATCAATGCCAGTGATGCGCGTCGCTGAGAACGTGCAGATCGGGCAGCAGCTGTGCAAATACGGCATGAAAACCGGCCGGGTGGAATGCGGACAGATCACCGAAGTCACCGAGAGCAAGGTGGTGTTCCTGGCGGCCAGCCAATGCGGCGACTCCGGTGGACCGGTCTACCTGATCCAGAAGGACGGCGCTGTCGCCGTCGGGATCCACATCCGCGGCGGACGCCCCAACGACCCCAATCCGGGCTGCTCGACCGCGGCGACATTTTCGGTGGCTGAGCTGGTGCGCCCGTGGCTCGAACAGTGGGGTTTGAGCATTGTGACCGGCTGACGCGTCCCTCGCCTGCTACCCGATTTCGCGGCGCGATCACATCCGCGGCGGCAGCTCCAGGCTCAACCGGAAACGCGCTCCGCCGTCGTGCGGCACGCATACCAGATCGCCGCCGTGGGCACGGGCCAGCGCTCGTGCGATCGACAGCCCCAGTCCGGCACCCCCGTGGTCGCGAGCCCGGTCGGAGTCCAGCCGCACCAGACGTTCAAAGATGCGGTAGCGCTCGTCGTCGGGAACGCCCGGACCGGTGTCGGTGACGGTGACGACGGCAACCGCACTGTCCGCACTCACGTCGATGGTGATCGCCCCGCCCGCTGGGGTGTGCCGGCGCGCGTTGTCGAGCAGGTTGGACAGAATCTGCGCGATCCGGGTCGGGTCGGCGTCGACATTCAGCGTCGGCAGCCCGGTGCGGACGATCGAGAGCTGAGGGGCCAGCATCGCCGCCCGTTGCACCTCCGCGTCGACGGTGGCGCCCAGGTCGGTGTCCTGCCTATCCAACACCAACCCGGCGTCGATACGGCTGAGGTCCAACATGTCGGCGACCAGCCTGCCTGCGCGACGGGCGTCGGATTGCAGCAGGCTGGCGCGCCGATGCTGAGCGTCCTCTACATCGGTCTGGTGGGCAGCAAGTTGCTCGGCGGCGACCTGGATGCCCGCGATCGGCGTGCGTAACTCGTGCGCGGCGTCGGCCAGGAACTGCCGGGTCGCCGCTTCGGCGCGCTGCGCGGTGTCGGCGGCCTGCCGAGCCCTCAATTCGGAGTCCTCGAGCGCATCCAGCATGACATCGAAAGCCGTTGCAGCACGTCCTAATTCGGTGTCGGCTCGAGACGGCCGCAACCGCCGGCCGCGATCGCCGGTCGCGATGTCCTTAGCCAGCGCGGTCAGCCGCTCCAACGGGCGCAGCGCGGCCCGGCTGACCGCCACCAGCAGTAGCCCGGCAAGCAGCAGCGTCGCCAGGCCCGCGCCGATCATGATCTGCCGGAGCTGGCGGGTCACCTGCGTGGTCTGGGTGGTATCGGCGACCAGGATCAGCCGCGCGCCGTCAGGCAACGGGTGGACGACGACCGTCGCGGTCGAGTCGGGCGGCATGGGTGGCGGCGGGGGCAGCGGCGGCGCACCGGACGCCAGCGGCGGCAAGCCCGGCGCAATCGGGCCGGGCACGGGAGGGGGAGGCGGTGGCGGGGGCGGCGGGACAGTGGAACCGGCTTTGGTGTCAGGACTGATGCCGGGATCGCCGTAGGTGGCGCCGTCGGCCATCACCACCAGCGCGCGCACGCTGCCGCCGTTGAGTTGGGCGGCCAGCAGGTCCGGCGGGGTGTTGACACCCACCAGCGCGTCAGCGCGGGACGTCGCGGCCAGCAGCCTGTCGTGCAGGTTGCGCTCAGCCTGGGTGCGGAGCATGAAGTCGATCGTGACGCCCAGCACCACTAGCAGCACCGCCAGAAGCGCCACGACCAGCACAATCACCCGTCGCTGCAGCGACGGGGTGGCGGTGACCGGGTCTGTCACGATCGCGGCGGCTGCAACCGGTAGCCGATACCGCGGACCGTGTGCAGGATCCGCGGACCGTGCGCTTCGAGTTTGCGCCGCAACCCGCTGACGTGCACCTGCACCAGGTTAGGGTCGTAGGCGTCGTATCCCCATACCGCGCTGAGGATCTGGGTGGCGCTGACGATCCGGCCGCGCTGTTCGACCAGGAATTCCAGCAGCCGCAGCTCGGTGGCGGTCAGGTCCAGCGGATGCCCGGACCGCGCGGCCACCCCCGCGTCGACGTCGAGCAGCAGGTCGCCGAACTGCACCACCTTGGGCAGCCGTCCCCGTCGGCGCAGCACGGCACCAACCCGCGACACGAGCTCGGCGAGCTCGAACGGTTTGACGACGTAGTCGTCGGCGCCGCCGTCGAGGCCACGCAACCGGTCGGGCAGGCCGTCGCGCGCGGTGATCATCACGATCCCGACATCGCCCCATTCGCGGATGACGTCGATCAGCTCGAATCCGTCCCGGCCCGGCAGCATCACGTCGAGCACCACCAAGTCGGGGCGCAGGCCCTCCAGGGCTTCTTCCAATCCCGTTCCGTCGCAACGGGAGTCGGTGTGGTAGCCGACGTCGGCCAGCGCCTCGCTGACCATTTCCCGGATCGTTTCGGAGTCCTCGACCACCAACACCCGGGGTGCGCCGACGCTGAACTGGTCGGTCGCTGGACGGCTTTCGGTCATGATCCCTTCTTAGTTGCGTGCGTGGCATGGCCGCGAACTTCGGGCCGGTTTCGTCGTGACGTTACGCTCGGCGCGCTTACCGCCCGGCCCGGCCTGCTTTCTTCAGATTCGCTTCAACTTCGGCTTCTACCGTCGCAGTTACCAACAAATCCAGCGACCACGAGGAGTCACATGACCCCCGACGACCACGCGCCGACTACCGACCCGGCAGCCGTCGCGCCCGCTGCCCCGGCGGCGCCCGTCGCGCCCGCCGCTCCCGTTACGCCAGCGGCGCCCGCCGCGGCCGAGGAACGACGCCACTCCACCCGCGTCCTGATCGGCGCCGGCTTGTTGGGCGGCTTCGTCGGCTCCGTGCTCACCGCGGGTGCTGCGATGCTGCTGATGTTTTTCGGAGGACCCCCGGCGCCAGCCGGGCCGGGGTTCGGGCCGTCCGGACCAGGGTTTGGGCCGCCCGCGCCTTTCGGCTACCCGGGCCCTGGTGGGCCAGGTGGTCCTATGGCGGGACCGCGCGGCCCGTTGGGCATGGCTCCCCCCATGGGCCCGGGCGGGCCCGGCATGATGCCGCCTCCGTTGCCCGTTGGGCCGCCCCCGGTGGGCGGTCCTATGCCGCCCGGCGGACCCGGTGGACAGCAACGGCCTGGGCCGGGACAGCCCCCGGCATCGCCGACCCCGCCGCCGAGCGCGTCGGCAACTCCCCCGCGCTAAGGCCCTTACTCTGCACAAGGGCGCTCAGGGCCACCTGAGCGCCCTCGCAGAGCTGAGACCGGCCTGCCACATCCACCGCTACGCCACTGGGCCTGCCGAATCCGGGAAACGACCCCGTTGAGGTCGGATGCGTTGGGACCCAACTTCAGTACACGCCCATTGCCCGGATCCGGAGGCCACACTAAGCGTCCGTGTCCGGGCCCTTCACCGTCATCGCCGCGAAAACGGCCAGGAAGGTCGCCGCTGGAATCGTGTTGGCGACCTTGTCGCGCACCCGCACATGCGCGCCGACTGCCAAGATGAAATACAGCGTCAGCATTGCCGTCGTCAGCCGCGCCAACCCCGGGAATCGGGTCACCGAGGCCAGCCCAACCGCTGCCGCCACCTTCACCACCGGAAACACCGGGCGGATGTTTTCCGGGCATTCGACGGTGTCCAACGCCTTCTTGATCGGTGGCACCTGCAGTGCACACAGCACCGCATCTACCGCGTGGAAGGCGGCGAGGCCGGCATAGGTCTTCGGTGATGTCAAAGGGCTCATTGCGCAATCCTATTGACGAATCTCGGGTGAGGTACCCAGCGGATTGCGGGCAACGACATCGGTGGTGGCCTTCGCCTGGGAGATGGCCGGGCCGGTGTCGGTGGAGAACCAGTCGGCGACCTCGGCGTCGTCGTCGGCGGCGGCATGCTTGGCGGTGTCGTCGGGCGGCGAGGGCTCGAACCGGAACACCCCGTCCTCGCCCTGCTTGCCGAGCAGTCGGGTGAACCCCTGCAGCGCCGCGTTGAAATCGCTGGGGACCACCCACACCTTGTTGGCATCGCCGCGCGCCATCTCGGGCAGCGTCTGCAAATACTGGTATGCCAACATCTCCGGGGTAGGCCGGCCGGCCTTGATGGCGGCGAACGTCTTCTCGATGGCCTTGGCCTGCCCTTGGGCCCGCAGATAGGCAGCTGCGCGCTCACCTTGGGCCCGCAGCACCCGGGACTGCCGATCGGCCTCAGCGGCCAGAATGGCTGCCTGCTTGGCGCCCTCGGCGGCCAAGATCTGTGCTGCCTTCTGTCCTTCGGCCTGCTTGATCTGGGCTTCGCGGGTGCCCTCGGCGGTCAGGATCATCGCCCGCTTTTCCCGGTCGGCCTTCATCTGCTTTTCCATCGACGCCTGAATGGACGGCGGCGGGTCGATACTGCGCAATTCCACCCGCGCGACCCGCAAGCCCCAGCGACCGGTGGCCTCGTCGAGCACGCCGCGCAATTGGGCGTTGATCTGGTCGCGGGAGGTCAGCGTCTGCTCGAGGGTCATGCCACCGACGACATTGCGCAGCGTGGTGGTGGTGAGCTGTTCCACACCGACGATGTAATTGCTGATCTCGTACACCGCCGCCTGCGGGACGGTGACCTGGAAGTAGACGACGGTGTCGATGTTCAGCGTCAGGTTGTCCTCGGTGATGACTGGCTGCGGCGGGAACGACACCACCCGCTCGCGCAGGTCCACCCGGGCTCGCACGCGGTCGATAAATGGCACAAGCAACGTCAGCTGTCCGCTGATGGTGCGGCTGTACCGCCCTAGCCGCTCGATCACCGCCGCCTCGGCCTGCGGAATCAGGGCCACCGACTTGGCCACGATGATGACGGTGAACCCCACCAGCACGAGCAACAAAACCAGCACTGTCACACCCACCGAAATTCCTCCTCTACGCGTTCTTGAAGACCACCGCGGTCGCGCCGTCGATGTGCACGACGGTGACCGACTGACCGGCCTCGTAGACGTCACCGTCGTTCAGCGGGCGCGCGGTCCACACCTGACCGTCAAGCTTGACTTGGCCGTTGTCGTGGGCGACCCGGTCGAGCACCAACGCGTTCTTGCCCTCCAGCGCCTTTACTCCCATCACCGGCGCCTTGGCCGATGTCAGACGACGACGCAAGGTTGGCCGGACGGTAGCCAGCAGCAACACCGAGACAAACAGGAACACCAGTCCGTCTGCCCACAGCGGCCAGTCCGTCAGCCAACTGGCGCCGGCCGCGGCCAGCGCGCCCCCACCGAGCATCAGCAGGAACATGTCGCCGGTAAGCGCTTCAGCACCGACGAGAACCAACGCTCCGATTAGCCAGATCAGCGCGACGGGCATGGGCACAGAATACGCGGGATCCCCGACAAACCACGTCAACGGCGGCGAGCCACTACACTGCGAGACCATGTGGTGCCCGAGTGTCTCGCTGTCGATGTGGGCCAATGCCTGGCTCGCCGGAAAGGCTGCGCCCGACGACGTTCTCGACGCGTTATCCCTCTGGGCGCCAAGGCAATCCGTTGCCGCATACGACGCTGTCGCGGCAGGTCACACCGGATTGCCCTGGCCCGATGTGAGTGACGCCGGGACGGTGTGCCTACTGCAGACCCTGCGGGGGGCCGTCGGGCGCTCGCCGGCGCCGTCGTCGTCGTTGCGTGGCACCATCAACGTGGTGCTGCCGGTGCCCGGCGACGTGCGCGGACTTTTTGCCGGAACACAGTTTGCGAGCGACGCGCTGGTTGCCGGTGAGGCGGTCATCATCAGCCATCCGACCGACCCAAACACCGCGATCGGCCTGGTGCCCGACTTCACCTACAGCGACACCGACGACGACACCGAAAGCGGCGAGCCCGAACTGCTTGCTCTCACCTGGATGGTGTACTCGCTGCCCGGTCCTCCGGCGTACGACTGTCACGATCTCGGCGGGGCCGAATACGCACTGCGATCGGCAGTGCGTTCAGCCGCCGATGCATTAAGCGCCATGGGTCTGGAATCTGCCAGCGACGTTGACAATCCACGAGGACTCGTCGAGCAGATGCTGGAATCCGCGCGCCAGCACCGGGTTCCCGATCATGCGCCCACCCGCGCGCTGCGGGTGCTAGAAAACGCTGCGCATGTCGATGCGATCATTGCGGTCAGCGCCGGATCGAGTCGGCCGTCCGACCGGGTGACCTCCGCACCGGAACTCGGTGGGACACAATCATCTTCGGAGGTCCGGATCGCCACCGACGCACTCCGGCCGCTGACCGCAGTGGTGCGCTCGGCGCGCATGGCCGCAGTCGATGCGATCCTGAGTTCGGCCTGGACAGACTAGCCGGGTTTCGCCGCGCAATGCGGCGGACGGCACGGTGCGCCGTTGCCGCTGGCCAAGCAACCGTCGACCGGGTCGGCACCGGCGACCCGTACCGGCTCCCTGCCCTGGCGCAGTTCGTCGATCAAATCGGTTGCCAGCCTGGCAAATCGAGGGTCAGCATTGGGCGTCGCGGCTCTGGCAAAGGCTACCCCCAGCGCCTCGGCCTGCAGCCGCAACTCCTGGTCGAGGTCCCACACCACCTCGATGTGGTCGGCGACAAAGCCGATGGGACAGACGACTACGGACTTGACACCTTGTTGGTGCAGCACGGTCAAGTGATCGCCGACGTCGGGCTCGAGCCACGGAACCTGCGGTGGGCCTGAGCGCGACTGCCACACCAGGTCGTAATCTGCGTAGCCCACCGCTTTCGCGACAAGCTTTGCGGCATATGCAACTTGACGAGAGTACAGGTTGGGACCACAACGCTGGTCGGCGATGATCGGAATGGAGTGCGCGGTGAATACCAAGCGCGCTTGGGGCAGTTTTTCGGCGGCATTCGTCACCGCTTCGGCGAAGATCTCGACGAACAGCGGATGGTCGAAGTAGGTGCGCAGTTTAATCAGGTCGGGCGCGTTGTCGCCGGCGGCCTGGCGCGCCCGGGCGATGTCCCCCACGTACTGCGTGCAGCTGGAATAGCCGCTCCACGCCGAGGTAGTGAAAACTGCCGCACGACGAATACCATTGTCGCGCATCTCTTTTACTGCGTCTTCGACGTACGGCCCCCAATTGCGGTTGCCGAAGTAGACGGGCAGCTCTTGGGCGGCTCGCAGCTGATCGATCAGCGCGCGGTTGATGCCGTTGATCGGCGACACGCCGCCGAAATGCAGGTAGTGCTCCGCCACCTCGTCGAGGCGCTCAGGCGGCACATTGCGGCCCCGGGTGACGTTCTGCAGGAACGGCCGAACCTGCTCCGGCCCCTCCGGCCCGCCGAACGAGAGCAGCAGGACAGCGTCAAAATCCATTGCGCCCTAGAGCAACTGTGTGTGCGCGCCGCCGTCGGCGTAGATGATGTCGCCCGTCGTCGCCGGCAGCCATTCCGACAGTAACGCACACACCGTCTTGGCGACCGGAGTGGGATCCTTCATGTCCCAGCCGATCGGGGCACGTTGGTCCCAGCCGTCTTCGAGTAACTTCATCTGGGCGCCAGCTTCCTCACCGAGCGCTCCGCCCACGATCGCGCTCATGGCCAATGTCCGGATTGGCCCTGCGGCAACGAGATTTGACCGGACACCGACCTTGCCGGCCTCACGGGCCACGAAACGGTTGACGGATTCCAGCGCACTCTTGGCCACCGTCATCCAGTTGTAGGCCGGCATCGCGCGCGTAGGGTCGAAGTCCATCCCGACTATGCAGCCACCGCGGTTCATGATCGGCAGCAGCGCCTTGGCCAGCGAGGCGTACGAATACGCCGAGATGTGAATGCCTTTGGATACGTCCTCGTAAGGGGCGTCGAAGAACGGGTTGATGCCCATACCGGTCTGCGGCATGAAGCCGATCGAGTGCACCACGCCGTCGAGATTGTTGTCCTCGCCAATCTCGGCTTTGACGCGCTCGGCCAAGCTGGCCAAATGCTTCTCGTTCTGCACGTCGAGCTCGATCAGTGGCGCCTTCTCGGGCAGCCGGTCGGCGATGCGCTGAATCAGCCGCATTCGGTCGAATCCGGTTAACACCAGCTGGGCGCCCTGTTCCTGGGCGACCCGGGCGATGTGGAACGCGATCGACGAGTCGGTAATGATCCCGGAGACCAGGATTCGTTTGCCCTCGAGCAGTCCTGCCATATGTCCGTCCCTCTCCTAGTTCCTAGTGCCCCATGCCCATGCCGCCGTCGACCGGGATGACCGCACCGGCGATATAACTGGCGTCCTCGGACGCCAGGAAGCTGACCACCCCGGCGACTTCTTCGGAGGTGCCGACACGCTTGGCCGGGATGAAATCCAGCGCCCCCTTCTGGATCCGCTCATCGAGCGCGCGGGTCATCTCGGTGTCGATATAACCGGGGGCCACCACGTTCGCGGTGACATTGGCCTTGGACAATTCCCTCGAGATCGAGCGGGCCATACCGATCAGGCCGGCTTTCGACGCCGCGTAGTTGGCCTGGTTGCCGATGCCCCAGCTGCCGGATACCGAACCCACGTAGATGATCCGGCCGAAGCGCTTCTTTTGCATGCTTCTCGACGCCCGCTGAGTTACGCGGAACGCTCCGGTGAGATTGGCGTCGATGACCTTCTGGAACCGCTCCTCGGTCATTCGGATGAGGAACGCGTCCGCGGAGATGCCGGCGTTGGAGACCAAGACCTCGACCGGACCCTGGTGCTCCTCGACCTCTTTAAACGCGCGGTCGACGGCGTCGCTGTCGGTGACGTCACACTCGACGCCGAACAACCCCTCGGGAGCCCCGGAGCCGCGGTGCGTGACGGCCACCTTGTGTCCGTCGGCAGCCAACCGCCGCGCGATCGCCAGCCCGATGCCCCGGTTACCGCCGGTGACCAGGACTGATCGGGCTACGAATGTGGGTTTGGCGCCGTCGGAGGCAGGCTCGTTTGCTGTATCGGTGGCTGTATCAGTCACCCCGTCAACCTATCGCCTCACTGTGGTTGCGCCGAAATCGGCTCGCGACGGCGCGCCTTGGGTTTTTGTCGTCACCCCCGGCTACCGAAACCCACAACCCGGTGCCATTCGCGCCACCAGAAAAGCTAGGTCGGCAATCGGCGGTTGATCAGCAAGGCCGCCAGCGCGGCGGTCGCCAACACCAACGCACCCAACCGCAACCACCCGGTACTCGCGTCACCCCTGATCGTCTCGTACCCAATCTGCTGCTGCAGCGACGAGTACACCTGCTTCAGCTCCTGCAGCGTCGCGGCGCTGTAGGAGTTACCGCCGGAAAGCTGCGCGACCTTCTTCATCGTCTCGTCGTCGACGGGAACTGGCTGGCGCTGGTCGTTGATCTCGACGAAGCCGTAGGGGGTGCCGAACGAGATCGTCGAAATCGGCACGCCCTGGTCCTTGGCGGTGCGGGCGGCGGTATAGGCGCCCTTCGGGTTGTCGGGGTTAGTCGGCATCGTCTCTTTGCCGTCGGAGAACAAGACGATGCGCGCCGGCGGAGGCGTGTCGCCTCCGCCGATCACCGCGCCGACGGTGGCGATGGCCTGCAAGGCGGTGAAGATCGCCTCCCCGGTGGCGGTGCGGTCAGCGAACTGCAACTTGTCCAGCGCGGCCTTTGTCGCATCCCGGTTCGTAGTGGGTTGGACCAACACCGTGGCGGTACCCGCATAGGCGATCAAGCCGAGGTTGATTCCCGGGGTCAACTCACCGGCAAACTGCTTGGCCGCCTCCTCAGCCGCGGCCATCCGGTTCGGTTCGACATCGGTGGCGCGCATCGACTGCGACACGTCGATCACCAGCATCACCACCGCACGGTTCCGCGGAATCCGGACATCGTTGGTGGGCCCGGCCATGGCGACCGTCAACAACACCAACGAACACACCAGTAGGATCGCCGGCACGTGTCGCCACTTCGAAGGACGTTTGGGCGCAACGCTTTCCAACAACTCCATGTTGGCGAAGCGCAGCATGCGCCGCTGCCGTGCGAGCTGCAACACCACATACAGTGCGACCAGCCCGGCCACGAGCAGCAGGAAAAGAAACCACCAGGAATGTGCGAAGCCGGACAGCGACATCGGCCCCAGCAACGGCAACGTCATAACAGACCCGTCATCTTGTAGCAGCCGGTCACCGGCGCCCCGCCATAGCCCCGCGCCGGCGATGGGAAACAAAGCGCACAATGTCGGCAATCCAGTCCCGGTCGGTACGAAGCGTCATGACCGGGGCACCGCAACCGCGGATCGTGCGGGCTACGTCGGCGCGGTGAGCCGCCGCGGCCCTGGAGAAATCAGTTTGCAGCTGTGCATCAATGGTGAATTCACGAACGGCTCCGGACTCGGCGTCTTGCAGCACGACATCGCCGATGTCCGGTAGCTCCACATCGCGGGGGTCGAGCACCTCGATGGCCAGCACCTCGTGGCGCGCCGCGATGGCACGCAGCGGCCGCATCCAGTTGATGGGCCCCAGGAAGTCACTGATGATGACCGCCATGCCGCGGCGGCGCTCCGGCCGGCGCAGCGCGTCAATGGCCTCGGCCAGGTCGCCACGCACCCCGACCGGCGCCTTCGGCGTGGTCGCGATGGTGCGCAGCAGCGTCTGCACGTGCTCGCGGCCGGATCGCGCCGGTACTCGAATCGTGTTGGCGCCATTGGAAATCAGCGCACCAAGCCGATTACCGCCACCGACGTTGAGGTAACAGATGGCCGCCGCGGCCGCCACCGCGAGGTCACGCTTCTCGCACGTCGACGTGCCGAAGTCCAGGCTGGCCGACATGTCCACCACCAGCCAGGTCTCCAACTCGCGGTCGGCGATCATCTGCCGTACATGCGGGTGGGTGGTGCGTGCGGTAACCGCCCAGTCCATCCGGCGCACGTCGTCGCCGGGCTGGTAGATGCGCGACTCCCCGGGTTCGCTGCCCGGCCCGGGTATCAACCCCAGATGGTCGCCGTGGAGGATGCCGTCCAACTTGCGGCTGACCGTCAGCTCGAGGGTGCGCAGCGCCGCCGACAACTTTGGGTCGTCGATGGTGCCGCGCATCATCGACGGCGGATGACGAACCGCGGGCTTATCCGCGGCGGGTTTCGAGTCGGTCACCGACCGCCAGCCGCCACGGTGGCACCCTGCATAACCGGACCAACCGAATGCCCTTGCTGCGGAACGGCATTGACCTGCGGCAGCGCTACCGTCTGCAACACCCGGCTGATCACGGTCTCCGAGGTGATCTCGTCGGCTAGCGCGTCGTAGGTGAGCACCAGCCGGTGCCGCAATACGTCAGGAATCACGTCGATGATGTCCTGCGGGATCACATAGTCGCGCCCACGCACCAGGGCCAGCGCTCGCGAGGCGGCGATGATGCCCAGCGAGGCACGTGGCGAGGCGCCGAATGCAATCCACGTCTTGACGTCGTTCATCCCCAACTGCTCGGGGTGTCGAGTCGCCATAACGACACGCACCACGTAGTCGACCAGCGCGTGGTGCACAAAGCTGTTGGCCGCGACGCCCTGCAGGCGCAGCAGGTCGCCGGTGCCCAGAATCTGCTTGGGCTGCGGCGGCGTGACACCCATCCGGTAGATGATCTCGCGTTCCTCTTCCGGCGACGGATAGCCGACGTTGATCTTGAACAAGAAGCGGTCGCGCTGCGCCTCCGGCAGCGGGTACACCCCCTCCTGCTCGATCGGGTTCTGCGTCGCCATCACCAGGAACGGGTTGGGCAGCGGGAAAGTCTTGCCACCGATGGACACGTGGCGTTCGGCCATCACCTCGAGCAGCGCCGACTGCACCTTGGCCGGCGCGCGGTTGATCTCGTCGGCGAGCAGGAAGTTGACCACCACCGGACCCAGTTCGGTGTCGAACTCCTCTTTGCCCTGCCGGTAGATGCGGGTTCCGACGATGTCGGTGGGTACCAGGTCAGGGGTGAACTGGATGCGCGCGAACGAGCCGCCGACGACCTTCGCGAAGGTCTCGACCGCCAGCGTCTTGGCGACGCCGGGGACACCTTCGAGCAGTACGTGCCCCTTGGCGAGCAGGCCTACGAGCATCCGCTCGACCAATTGGTCCTGGCCGACGATGATGCGCTTGACCTCGAATATCGCCCGCTCCAGGGTGTGCACCTCGGCGGCCAACCCGTCGGCACCGCCCGCCGGCGCCTCCTGGGTGGGTGGGCCCGAGTGAGCACCCTGGCCCGGGTAACCGCCACCTGCTTGTGTCATTAAATAACCCTCCACAGCTCTTCGGACACGACTTGCTGTCACGACCAATGTCGCCGGGCAGCTTCGTGCCCGCGTTCAACTATTCCAGGCGTCCCGGAATCCGTCGACGTCACCGAATCGCTGACGGGGCTGCATGCACCCCGCGCATCCGGCTCAGTACTCGATGATCCTAGTCAGGTAGGGCGTCATGCCGGGCTTGCGCACCGGGCTGATGGTGACTTTGCCAGCCAGGCTGGAGGCCTCCAGCATCTGCCCGTTGCCCAGATACAAGGTGACGTGCTGCCTGCCATTGGGACCGTAGAAAATCAGATCGCCACGCCTGGCCTCGTTCTGGGGGATGTGGCGTCCGGCGTTGTACTGGTCACCGGAGAACCGCGGTATCAGCACGCCAACGCCGGCGAAGGCGTAGCGCATCAGGCCCGAGCAGTCGAAGCCGGTGATGTTGGCACCGTCCTCCACGCCCTTGCTCGGGCCATCAAGCGAGCCACCACCCCAGGAGTAGGGAACACCCATTTGCGATCCGGCGCGCTGTATCACGTGCTCGATGGCTTGCCTGCCATTCGCCCGTGGAATGCGACTGCCGGTGGTGTTGTTGGCCGCCGGCGTGGCGCCGCCCAAGTTGATGCCCAGCCCGCTAAGAAACTGCTGACCCAGGTTCAAAGTGGTCTGGGTAGCTTGCGCAGTAGCCTGCAGCGAGGCGTTGGCGACGGCCAGCGGGTCGCCCGGTGCCCCGGCGCTGGTTGCCGCCGGCAGGGTGGGGTCCCATTCGCCGGGGTCGGCAGCGGCCGGCGCTGCGACAGCGATCAATAGCCCGGATACCAAGGTGGTGATCCAGGCTAGACCGATCAATCGAAATCTGTTGTGCCGCATAAAACCTCGTTAATACTCGATGTAGCGGACCACGAAGGGCGTCATGCCGCTGGTGCGCACGGGCGCTGTGCGCACCTTCAAACCGATGTCGGGGGCCTCGAGCATCTGACCGTCGCCGAGGTAGATCGTCACGTGCTGACTGCCACCCGGGCCGTAGAAGATGACGTCGCCGCGTCGCATCTGGGAGGTAGGAATCTTGCGCCCGAGGTTGTACTGCGAGCCCGAATAGTGCGGCAGCTTGATGCCCACCCCGGCGAACGAGTACAGGACCAGACCCGAGCAGTCGAAACCGGTGATATTGGCCCCGGAGTCGATGCCGTGGCTGGGGCCGGCCGCGTTTCCACCGCCCCAGGAGTACGGCACGCCGATCTGAGACATGCCGCGACGGATTACGTACTCGGAGGCCTGTCGGCCGTACACCCGCGGAATCCGTCCGGAGGTGGCCCCGGCCGGTGCGTTGGTGATGCCGCTGTCGTTGGGCCGCAGGATCCCCAGCTGCTGCAGGAAGCTGCGCCCCATCTGCGCGGTGACCTGTGCCGAGGTGGCCGAATAGCCCAGCACCTGGTTGACCACCGCAATCGGGTCGCCCTGGATGTTGGCGCTGGGGATCTGCGGGAGGGTGGGGTCCCAGCCGTCCCAGCGGCGCCCGCCGTTCGGGCCGGACGCGCTGTCCCACATGCCGGGCGGGGTGCCTTGTCCGCCGGATTGGGTCCAGGCCACGAACCTTGCCTGCTGCAGCCGTGATTCGGCCTCGTCACGCTCGGCGGCCAGGCGATTGACTTCGTCACGCTGTTCGTCGAACTTGCGCTGGGTCTCTGCCAGCGCCGCTACGGCCGCGTCTTGGCTCCCCTTGGCGTCGGCCGCGGCCTTGTCAGCCTTCTGCTTGGCCTGCCGGGCCACCGACTCTTTGTTCACCTGCTCGGTGCGCGCTCGCTGCAACTTGGCCATGACCGTCTGCGCACTGGTCGCTATGGCGCGGGCATCGATGGCCGCGGCGATCATGTCCTCCGGGCTGCGCGCCATCAGATATCCGCCGGACGGGCCCTTCATATACGTGGCCACCGCGAAGGTGTTGAACCGCTGTTGGGCCGTGGCGATCGCCGCGGTGGCATCCTTGACCGCCTGCTGGCTGGCTTCCACGTCACGTGCCGCCGCGTCGGCGTGTTCGCGCGCTTCCTCGACGGCTACCAGTGCCTTGTTGACGCTCTCCTGTTCCTGCTCGACGGTAGAGCTGAGGTCCTCGAGACGCTGGTTCGCCTTGGCGACGTTGGCGATCAGCATGGCCATCGAGTCGGGGGCCGGCTCGGCATTTGCTACTCCGCTGACCAGCTCCGGGTTGCAGAGCATCAACGCCACACTCAGCACCACCGGAACCGCTGGGCGCATCAAGCGGGCGGCGGTTTGAGAGGCGGTGCCGGGGCGTGTCCGTCTCATACGACTTGAATCTCCTAGGGCTTAAATCGGACGGACGGCGCTCGTTTTAGCTGAAAGCGCCAATAGCATCAGAAGCATCATTCGCACCGTACGTCACAGATGACGCTGAAGAAACGCAAGTCACAAATCGCACTCTGGAAGTGCGTTTACTGTGACCGAACAGTGACCTGAACCGTTTGCCAACTGCGGCGGCCTAGGCACCGCTGAAGAGTTGTTACAGGGTTGTGACCTGTGTAGATGCGCTAGGCGTCTTTGCTGGACGGCGCTACAGCGCCAGCTTCCGACGTTGCTGGCTGCCTGTTGCGCAGCTGCAGGAAGCGGGTGCCGGCCGCGGCCGCAAACACCCCGATCAGCAAAACAATGGTGAGCGCAGTCCAGGGAAACTCAGGGGTCTCGAGTTCGTGCAGAAAATTCTGCGCGGACTGCACCGGATTACCGGTTTTGGAATGGTCTTCGCCCGCCTCGAGGGTGACCCGTGCGAAGTGCGAGCTGTAGCTGCCGACATAACTGGGACTGAGTACCAACACGGTGGAGTCCGGGTAGTCGGCGCCGATGACGGTCGCGATATCGCGCAGCGCGGTGTCGTGGGGCGGGTTGTGATCGAGCAGCACGATCTTGAGGGTGATGCCGTCGCTGCGCGCGTGGTTGACGACGTCGAGCAGTCCCGGCTCCGGTCCCGGCGGGGCGGCCACGCCGTCGGCCGCGACCTGGGCCTTGACCGCGGCGATGTCGACGTCGACCGGGATGTACTCGGGCAGGAACGGGATTGTCTGCGGCAGCGGCAGTTCGCCGAATAGTTCGCGTCCGGTCATTGGTCTCGCTCCTCCCGTAGTGCTAGGAGCACCGTACCTGTGCCGTGTCGGTGGCGGCCCTCGCTGGTTGGGTACCGGTGATCACGTGCGCCGTTCACTGCCCAAAGGCCGAGAAAGGATTCACCGAAGGGCTCGCCGCCAGGGGTTTCGCCAGGCCCGCGACAGGACAAGACTGGAAAAGCACGGGTGCCACACATTGCAGGACAAGCGTACTGTTAAAGTTGCACCGCACCGTCGACACGGCCCGTCGGCGGCGAAGAACTTAATCCACGGGAGTTGATGTGACCAGCAAAGGTTCGGTGAATTCATTCGGAGCCCGCGACACCCTCAAAGTGGGCGACAACAGCTACGAGATCTATCGCCTCGACGCCGTCCCAGAAACCAAGAAACTCCCCTACAGCCTCAAGGTGCTTGCCGAGAACCTGCTGCGTAACGAGGACGGCAGCAACATCACTAAGGACCACATCCAGGCCATTGCCAACTGGGATCCCGACGCCGAACCCAGCATCGAAATCCAATACACGCCAGCGCGTGTGGTGATGCAGGACTTCACCGGCGTGCCCTGCATCGTCGACCTGGCCACCATGCGGGAAGCGATCGGTGACCTGGGCGGCGACCCCGAGAAGGTCAACCCGCTGGCGCCCGCCGACCTGGTGATCGACCACTCGGTGATCGCCGACCTGTTCGGCCGCGCCGACGCCTTCGAGCGCAACGTGGAGATCGAGTACGAACGCAACGGCGAGCGCTACCAGTTCTTGCGCTGGGGGCAGGGCGCGTTCGACGACTTCAAGGTGGTGCCACCCGGCACGGGCATCGTGCACCAGGTGAACATCGAATACCTGGCGAGTGTGGTGATGAACCGCGACGGCGTCGCCTACCCCGACACCTGCGTGGGCACCGACTCGCACACCACCATGGTCAACGGGCTCGGCGTCCTGGGCTGGGGCGTCGGCGGCATCGAGGCCGAGGCCGCCATGCTGGGCCAGCCGGTATCGATGCTGATCCCCCGCGTCGTCGGCTTCAAGCTGACCGGTGAGATCCAGCCCGGCGTAACCGCGACCGACGTCGTGCTCACCGTCACCGAGATGCTGCGCAAGCACGGGGTGGTCGGCAAATTCGTCGAGTTCTACGGCGCCGGCGTGGCCGAGGTTCCGCTGGCCAACCGGGCCACCCTGGGCAACATGAGCCCCGAATTCGGTTCCACCGCAGCAATTTTCCCGATTGACGCGGAGACCATCGACTACCTGAAGTTCACCGGCCGCAGCGAGGAACAGCTGGCGCTGGTCGAGACCTACGCCAAAGAGCAGGGCTTGTGGCACGACCCGGACCACGAGCCGAAGTTCTCCGAGTACCTCGAACTCGACCTGTCTACCGTGGTGCCGTCGATCGCCGGACCGAAGCGTCCGCAGGACCGGATTCCGCTGTCGGACGCCAAATCGACTTTCCGCGAACAGATTCCGACCTATGTCGGCGACCAGGACGGCCAGCAGCAGTACTCGAAGCTGGACGAGACGGTCGACGAGTCGTTCCCGGCCAGCGATCCAGGTTCACCCGACAACGGGCACGCCGACGACGCCCCGAAGGTGCAGTCTGCCGCAGTGCATTCGAAGGGTCGAGTGAGCAACCCGGTGACGGTCAAGTCCGACGAGTACGGCGAATTCGTGCTCGACCACGGGGCCGTCGTCATCGCCGCCGTCACGTCGTGCACCAACACCTCCAACCCCGAGGTGATGCTGGGCGCGGCACTTCTAGCCCGCAACGCAGTCGAGAAGGGCTTGTCATCCAAGCCCTGGGTCAAGACCACCATGGCGCCGGGATCCCAGGTGGTCAACGACTATTACGATAAGGCCGGCCTGTGGCCGTACCTGGAGAAGCTGGGCTTCTACCTGGTCGGCTACGGCTGCACGACCTGCATCGGCAACTCCGGCCCGCTGCCCGAGGAAGTCTCGAAAGCCGTGAACGACAACGACCTTGCGGTGTCCGCAGTGCTCTCGGGCAACCGCAACTTCGAAGGGCGCATCAACCCCGATGTCAAGATGAACTACCTGGCTTCGCCGCCACTGGTCGTCGCCTACGCGCTAGCCGGGTCGATGGACTTCGACTTCGACAAGGAACCGCTGGGCACCGACAAAGAGGGCAAAGAGGTCTACCTGAAGGACATCTGGCCGTCGCAGAAGGACGTCTCGGACACCATCGCCGCGGCTATCAGCCAGGAAATGTTCGTCAAGAACTACGCCGACGTGTTCAAAGGCGACGAGCGCTGGCAGAACCTACCGACCCCGAGCGGCAATACCTTTGAGTGGGACGAAGAGTCGACGTACGTGCGCAAACCACCGTACTTCGACGGGATGCCCGCCGAGCCGGAGCCGGTCAGCGACATCAAGGGCGCGCGGGTGCTGGCGCTGCTTGGCGATTCAGTTACCACCGACCACATCTCGCCCGCGAGCAGTATCAAGCCGGGCACGCCGGCCGCCCAGTACCTCGACGAGCATGGCGTCCAGCGCAAGGACTACAATTCCTTTGGCTCGCGGCGCGGCAACCACGAGGTGATGATCCGCGGCACCTTCGCCAACATCCGTTTGCGTAACCAGTTATTGGACGACGTCTCCGGCGGCTACACCCGCGACTTCACCCAAGACGGCGGCCCGCAGGCGTTCATCTACGACGCGGCGCAAAACTATGCGGCACAAGATATTCCGTTGGTGGTGCTGGGCGGCAAAGAGTACGGCTCCGGCTCCTCCCGCGACTGGGCGGCAAAGGGCACCCGACTGTTGGGGGTGCGCGCGGTGATCACCGAGTCCTTCGAGCGCATCCACCGCTCCAACCTGATCGGCATGGGCGTCATCCCACTGCAGTTCCCCGACGGGGAGTCGGCCGAATCGCTGGGGCTGGACGGCACCGAGGTCTTCGACATCACCGGCATCGAGGTGCTCAACGACGGCAAGACGCCGAAGACGGTAAAGGTGAAGGCCAGCAAGGACTCCGGAGACCCGATCGAGTTCGACGCGAAGGTGCGTATCGACACCCCCGGGGAGGCCGACTACTACCGCAACGGCGGCATCCTGCAGTACGTGCTGCGCAACATGCTCAAGTCGGGCTAGCGGGTACCCGAAGATCCGGCCGCGCTCGTGCCAAAAGTCAGCGAGGACCATCTGGAGGCCCGACGCCGCCAGATCCTCGACGGCGCACGCCGCTGTTTCGCCGAATACGGCTACGAACAGGCGACCGTGCGCCGGCTGGAAAAGGAGATCGGGTTGTCGCGCGGCGCGATCTTCCACCATTACCGCGACAAGGATGCGTTGTTCTTCGCCTTAGCGCAGGAGGACACCCAACGCATGGCAGAGGTTACGCAGCGCTCGGGTCTGATCCAGGTGATGCGCGAAATGCTGGCATCGCCAGAGGAATTCGACTGGCTGGCCACCAGGCAGGAGATCGCCCGCAAGCTTCGCCACGATCCTGAGTTCAGCCGCGGCTGGGCCGAACGATCCGCGGAGCTGGCGGCGGCCACCACCGAGCGGCTGCGCCGCCAAAAGCAGGCCGGACGGGTGCGCAACGACGTGCCCGCCGATGTGCTGCAGTGCTACCTGGACCTGGTGCTCGACGGCCTGGTGGCCCGGCTGGCGTCGGGCGAGGACCCACAGCGACTGGCCGCCGTGCTGGATCTGGTGGAGAACTCGGTCCGAACACCGTCCGCACCTGAGCGAGTGTGACGAGGCGGCGATTACGGGCACCGGGGTTCTGCCTTCCCGTCACGTTCGCGGCGAACGAACGGTGGGCACGGCGTCAGGTCAGGCGTGAGGCGCGCGAGCGGTGATTGGGTCCGCCGCGGCCACGCATCGTGGCGCCCGATTCGAGCAGCATGCTGTGCACGCATCCGTAGGACCTGCCGGTGGAGGCCGCCAGGTTGCGAATGCTGGCGCCTCCCTCGTAGGCGCTACGCAGCTCACGCAACAACTGTTCGCGGGTCTGGGTTGACTTCCGCATGGCACATAGCGTAAGAATCCGGCGCCACAAATGGGAGGTTTTGCCGAAACGGACTTGTTCGGGTCAGGCCAACTCGATCAGGTCGCGATACTCCTCGGACCAGAAGTCCTCGGTGCCGTCGGGCAACAGCAGCACGCGCTGCGGGTCGAGGGCCTCGGCAGCGCCCGGGTCGTGGGTGACCAGCACAACCGAACCTTGATAGCTGCGCAACGCGTCGAGTACCTGCTCGCGCGAGGCCGGGTCGAGGTTGTTGGTGGGTTCGTCGAGGAGCAACACGTTGGCCGTCGAGGCGACCAGACCGGCCAGTGCCAGCCGGGTCTTCTCGCCGCCGGACAAAGTGCCGGCCGGCTGCTCAAGTTGCGCGCCGCTGAACATGAATGCGCCGAGCAAACCCCGCAACTCCTGTTCGCCTGATTCCGGTGCGGCGTGGCGGATGTTCTCCCAGACCGTCGCGTCGTTGTCGAGGGTGTCGTGCTCCTGCGCGAAGTAACCGATCCGCAAGCCGTGTCCGGGTTCCAGACCACCGGTGTCGGGTGTCTCGACTCCGGCCAGCAGCCGCAGCAGGGTTGTCTTGCCGGCACCGTTGAGACCGAGCACGACAACACGCGAGCCGCGGTCGATCGCCAGATCCAGTCCGGTAAAGACCTCGAGCGAACCGTAGGTCTTGCTCAGCCCTTTGACCACTAGCGGGACGCGGCCGCACGGGGCCGGGGTGGGGAACTTGATGCGGGCCACCTTGTCGGCGACGCGCTCGTCGTCCAGGGCAGCCATCATGCGATCGGCACGCCGTAACATGTTCTGCGCCGCAACGGCTTTGGTGGCCTTGGCGCCCAGCTTGGCGGCCTGGTTGCGCAGCGCGGTGGCCTTGCGTTCGGCGTTGGCGCGTTCCCGCCGTCGTCGCTGCTCGTCGGTGGCGCGGGCGTCCAGGTACTTTTGCCAGCCCATGTTGTAGACGTCGACTTCGCCGCGTACCGCGTCGAGGAACCAGACCTTGTTGACGACGTCGGCGAGCAGCTCGACGTTGTGGCTGATGATGATGAGCCCGCCGTTGTGCGAGCGGAGGAAATCGCGAAGCCAGCCAACCGAGTCCGCGTCTAGGTGGTTGGTCGGCTCGTCGAGCAACAGCGTTGTCCCCGAACCTGAGGCGCCGGCTCCCCCTTCCGACGCCGCGAACAGGATGCGCGCGAGTTCGACGCGCCGGCGCTGACCACCGGACAGAGTGTGCAACTTTTGCGTCAAAACACGTTCGGGCAGACCGAGACTCGCGCAGATGCGGCCCGCTTCACTTTCGGCACCATAGCCGCCCAGGGCGACGAAGCGCTCTTCGAGCTGCCCATAACGACGGATGGCGCGGTCGCGGGCGGCGTCGTCGGCAACCTCGGCCATCAACGCCTGCTGCTTTTCCAGATCGGTGAGCAGCACATCGAGACCGCGGGCCGACAACACCCGGTCGCGGGCCAGCACGTCAAGGTCGCCCTCTTTGGGATCCTGTGGCAGATAACCGATTTCGCCTCTTCTACTGACCGAGCCAGCGTAGGGCTGGCCCTCCCCCGCCAGGATCCGCATGGTGGTCGTCTTGCCCGCGCCATTGCGTCCGACCAAGCCGATCCGGTCGCCGGGCTGCACCCGTAGATCGGGTCCGTCCGGCGAGAGCAGGATGCGCGCACCAGCGCGGACCTCGAGGTCCGTTGCCGTGATCACATCTGCTCCTTAGTTGTCACTTGTCGTCGGTGAACACCGCTGGCCGTCTTTCCGCACGTGCGGCAACCGCTTCTTCGAAGTTGGAGGTGAGCAGACGGACGAATAGCTGTCCCAGGCCCTCAGCCTGCATGTGCCCCTCAAGACTACCGGCGTCCAGTCCACTCCATAGTGTGCGTTTGGTCAACTCAAGGCCGGGCCGGGAGAACGCCGCCATGCGTGCTGCGATTGCGTAGCAGGTGTCCAGCAGCTGGTTGTCCGGCACTTGGCAGGACACCAAACCGATCCGCTCGGCTTCTTCGGCGCTGACGTCGCGGCCGGTCAGCATGATCTCGAACGCCCGCGACGCCCCGATGGCCCTGGGCAGCAAGTAGCTCAGGCCCAGCTCGCTCGCGGTCAGACCGTTGTTGATGCCGGCTGCTCGGAAATAAGCGCTGGTAGAGGCCACCCGGATATCGGCAGCCAAAGCCAGGCACAGTCCGCCGCCGATCGCCGCGCCGTTTACCGCGGCAATCACCGGCTGGTGCAGGCGGCGCAGCTTGAGGATGACGTCGTCGAGGACCTCCATGGAACGCAATGCGTACGTCGGTCGGGTCAGACCGTCGACGTTCGGAACGCTGCCCGCGGATTTGTGATCGGCTCCCGACGAGAATCCGCGACCGGCCCCGGTGAGCACCACCACCCGCACCGAGTTGTCGTAACCGACTTGTTCCAGGATTTCCCGCAACGGCACCATCACATCGAATGCCATGGAGTTCATCCGCTCGGGACGGTTGAGGGTGATTAGGGCGATCTCGGGGCGCGGGTGTTCCAGGAGGACCAGATTCACCCGTGCACGGTATCGCAGGAAGGACGCGGCTTCCCCGGTGTGACGCCGCCTCGAAATCCGGGCCACCCGATAGCAGCGCAGCTGCAGGCGCCCAGAAGCTCTCGCGGAGCCTAGACCTCGGTTACCTCGGGTTGTTCATAATCCTTGAGCTGTTGCACCAGATCGTCCAGGGCGGCCGGAGGTAGCGCACCGGCCTGGTTGAACAGCAGCTTGCCCTTCTTGAACGCCATCAAGGTGGGGATGGACCGAATTTGGGCGGCCGCGGCCAGCTCCTGCTCGGCCTCGGTGTCCACCTTGGCGAACACGACGTCGGGATGCTTCTCCGAGGCCGCCTTGAACGTCGGCGCGAAGGCCCGGCACGGGCCACACCAGGACGCCCAGAAGTCGACGAGAACGATGTCGTTGCCGTTGATGGTGTCGTTGAACTGCGCGGCAGTCAGGTCTTGGGTAGTCACGTCTGCGGTAACGCGTCGCCCCCAGTGGTTGTTCCCGACGGTTACAGCAAACTAGCGGTCGAGGTTCGATACGCCCGCAGCTGCCGGACCAGGTCCGCCATCACCGCGGGATTGGCGATGCCCGCCTGCTTGAACACCAGTTGCCCCTTCTTGAACGCCATCAGCGTCGGAAGCAGCTTGATCCCGGCAGTCTTGACCAGCTCCTGCTCGGTTTCAAAGTTGACCTTCGCGTGCACAATGTCCGGGCAGTCCGCGGCCGACCTTTCGTAGTTCGGCGTGAACAGCTCACACGGCGCGCAGTTGGGCGCCCAGAAGTAGACGAAGACATGGTCGTTGCCTTTGACCGCCTGCCGAAAGTCGACAACGGTGAGGTCTCGCGTCGCTGCTGCTGTCATTTGGCGTCGAGCGTACGTCACCGCGACGCGGCGGCGCGCCAAGTTCGGTTGGTCAGCAGTCGCAGGCCGTTGAGGGCGACCAACAGCGTGGATCCCTCGTGACCGGCCACCCCGAGCGGCAATGGCAGTTGCCCAAACAGATCCCAGACCACCAGCACCGTGAGGAAGCTTCCGGCAATCACCAGGTTCGCCGTCACCACCCGGCGGGCCTGTCGGGCCAACCCGATGATGGTCGGGATGGTGTGCAGCTCGTCGCGCACGGTGACACCGTCGGCGGTCTGCAGGGTGAGGTCCGCACCCGCGCCCATCGCCAGCGATGTACAAGCCACGGCCATCGCAGGCGCATCGTTGACGCCGTCACCGACGACGAGCACCCGGTGTCCCCTGGCCTGCAAAGCACGCACCGCGTCCACCTTTTGCTCGGGGAGGAGCGCCGCGCGCACGTCGGAGATCCCGGCATCGCGGGCTACCCGCTGGGCCGCAGGCGCGTTGTCCCCGGTCAGCAGCACCGGTGGCGTCGCCATCAGCCCAGTCAGTGCCGCCACCGACTCCGCGGCGTCGGGCCGGATCACATCGGTCAGCGCGAGCACGCCGACGGCGACCCCATTCATTACGACGAGCGCGCAGGTGGCTCCGGACTGCACAATCGGTGCCAGCGTGGTCGGCGGCGTACCCCGAAAGCTCTGGGGACTGCACACTTCGACGAAATCGTCGCAGACCACAGCGCGCACGCCGTGCCCCGGCAAGGCGCGGAAATCCTCGGCCGGCGGAATAGCAAGACCACGCTGGCGAACTTCCTCGACAATCGCGCGACCCAGTGGATGCTCACTGAATTGCTCTGCAGCAGCAGCTAATTGGAGCATTCTTCGCTCGTCGATCAAGTCGGGGCGCAACGTTTGCACCGTAGTGAGGCGGGGCGTCCCGGCAGTCAGCGTGCCCGTCTTGTCCAAGGCGACCACGGTGATGTCGGCGAGATGTTCGACGACGACCGCGGACTTGAGCAGCACCCCGTGTCGGCCAGCGTTGGCGACGGCGGCCAACAAGGGCGGCATGGTGGCCAGCACTACCGCGCACGGAGAGGCGACGATCATGAATGTCATGGCACGCAGCAGGACCGGTTGCAGCGGCGAGCCCCAAAGCAACGGAACTACGACCAGTGCGAGGGTGGCCACCACCACACCCACCGAGTAGCGCTGCTCAATTTTCTCGATGAGCAGCTGGGTTTTCGCCTTGGTCGCCGAGGCTTCGGACACCATTTCGACGATCCGGGCGACCACACTCTGTGACGGGTCGCGGGTGACGACCATATGCAACACGCCGGACCCGTTGACCGAGCCGGCAAACACCTCGTCACCGACGGTCCGGACGACCGGTATCGATTCGCCGGTGATGGAGCACTGGTCGACGTCGGAACGCCCCGACAGCACCGCACCATCGGCGGGGATGCGCTCCCCCGGCCGCACCACCACCCGGTCGCCGACCACCAGTTCGTCGGCCGCCAGCACCCGCTCGTCGCCGTGGCCGTCGATCACCACGGCCGTTTCGGGCGCCAGGTCCAACAAGCCCTTGACCGAATCCGCCGTATGCCTGGTGGCGACGTCGTCGAGGGCACCCGAGGTCGCGAAGATCACGATAAGCAGCGCACCGTCGAAGATTTGTCCGATGGCCACCGCACCGACCGCGGCCACAATCATCAGCAGGTCCACGTCGAGCGCCTTGTTTCGCAACGCCTGCGCACCTGCCCACGCCGAACCCCAGCCACCGGCCAGATAGCAGGCCAGATACAGCGACCACCAGACGTCCGGCGGCGCACCGCTGACCTGAGTCGCCAGGGCGGCGGCGAACAGCACCAGCGCCACTGCCGCCCAGCGCACCGACATCACCGACCACAATGCTGCGAGCCAACCCAGCGGACGGCCGGCTGTGGATGAGACGCGGTCGACAACTGCCTCTGCGGCAGCCACTTCGATTGCGGTGACGGTCATTGCGGCAGCCTCAGGCAGGGGTGGGAATTGGTCAGGATGCACCGATTCTATTGATGCAGACATCGCCTGAGGTCTCGGTTCAGTTTCGGTATGCCTTCGGAATCCCACCGAATTGACCTATGGCACAACGCATAACGCGAGGCCGCCGCAGCAACGCACCCCACCCGGCGCCGGTCAACCACCCACTGCCCGACCAAGTCCGTCGCTACCTACGGTTGCGTACGTTTTCCGGCGTCGTCCACACTTAGGCCAACCACGCTTGAGTGGAAGGAACCGCATTGGGGCACTACATCGCCAACGTGCGCGATCTCGAGTTCAACCTGTTCGAGGTTCTTGACCTCGGCACGGTGCTGGGCACCGGTCGCTACGCCGATCTGGACATCGACACCGCACGCACCATCCTGGCGGAAGCGGCACGATTGGCCGAGGGGCCGATCGCCGAGACTTTTGCGTTCGCCGACCGGCACCCGCCGGTATTCGACCCGGCCGCGCACAGCGTCAGCATCCCGCCGGAGGTGGCCAGGACACTGCAGGCGATCAAAGACGCCGAGTGGTGGCGTCTGGGCCTGGACGAGGAGATCGGCGGCATGGCCGCGCCGGCGCCCCTCACCTGGGCGGTCAACGAGATGATCTATTGCGCCAACCCGTCGGTGTCCTTCTTGAACTTCGGCCCGGTGTTGTCCCAGCCGCTGTTCCTCGAAGGCAACGAGGAGCAAAAACGTTGGGCTGCAATGGGAATCGAGCGAGGCTGGCAAGCCACCATGGTGCTCACTGAGCCAGACGCCGGCTCCGACGTGGGTGCTGGCCGCACCAAGGCGTTCGAGCAGCCGGACGGCACCTGGCACATCGAAGGCGTCAAGCGCTTCATCTCCGGCGGCGACGTCGGCGACACCACCGAAAACATCTTCCATCTGGTGCTTGCCCGCCCCGAAGGCGCCGGCCCGGGCACCAAAGGACTGAGCTTGTTCTATGTGCCCAACTATCTTTTCGACCCGCAGACCGGAGAACTCGGCGCCCGCAACGGCGTGTACGTCACCAACCTGGAACACAAGATGGGGCTCAAGACCTCTCCCACCTGCGAGCTGACCTTCGGCGCCACCGACGTTCCGGCCGTCGGATACCTGGTGGGCGGCGTGCACAACGGCATCGCGCAGATGTTCACCGTGATTGAGCACGCCCGCATGACGATCGGCGTCAAGTCCTCCGGCACCTTGTCCACCGGCTACCTCAACGCGCTGGCCTACGCCAAGGAGCGGGTGCAGGGCGCCGACCTAACTCAGATGACCGACAAGACCGGGCCGCGGGTGACGATCATGCACCATCCCGACGTGCGGCGCAGCCTGATGACCCAGAAAGCGTACGCTGAGGGCCTGCGCGCGCTGTATCTCTATGCGGCGGCACATCAGGACGACGCTGTCGCACAACAGGTTTCGGGTGCGGATCCGAGCATGGCGCACCGCGTCGACGACCTGCTGCTGCCGATCGTCAAGGGCGTCGGCTCCGAGCGCGCCTACGAGGTGCTGACCGAATCCCTGCAGACACTGGGCGGTTCGGGTTTCTTGCAGGACTACCCGATCGAGCAGTACATCCGCGACTCCAAGATCGACTCGCTCTACGAAGGCACCACCGCGATTCAGGCCATGGACTTCTTCTTCCGCAAGATCGTCCGCGACCACGGCCAGGCGTTGGAGCACGTGACGACGCAAATCAACAAGACCCTGGAGAACGTCGACGAGTCGCTCAAGGACCAAGCCGAACTAGTGCAGGCCGCGCTGGAAGACGTCACGGCCATGACGACCGCGCTGATGGGCTACCTGATGTCGGCGGCCCAGAATCCGACCGATATCTACAAGGTCGGTCTGGGATCGGTGCGATACCTGCTTGCCGTCGGCGACCTGATCATCGGCTGGCGGCTGCTGGTGCAGGCCGGCGTCGCCCAGGCAGCGTTGCAAGGCGACGTCTCCGACACCGACCGCGCGTTCTACCAAGGCAAGGTGGCGGTGTCGGGCTTCTTCGCCAAGAACATGCTGCCCAAGCTGGCGGGCCTGCGCACCGTCATCGAGCACACCGATGACGACATCATGCGCTTGGACGAAGATGCCTTCTAAGTAGCACACAGATATCGCACAGCTTCACCAGGTAGACCCGATCGTCAGAACCACCGACGATTTGGGAGGACCGTTGTTAAGTACTCGATTCGCACTCGCTGCGATTGCCGGCGCCGCCGCGTTGTCCGCCGCGGCGTGTAGCTCGTCCAACACCTCCAGCCCAAGCGCCACGTCGAGCACGGCGGTCGCCTCTCCGACAACGGCGGCCTCGTCGGCACCACCCAAGGGCGAGACGCAGGTTCGTGGATTGATTGCCTCGGTCTCCGGTAACGCTGCCCAAGTGACTCAACAAAATGGCACTGCCACAGTCGATTTCACCGATTCAACAAAGGTCACCGAGGTTGCTGCGGCGGCCCTGACCGACGTCACTGCGGGCAATTGCATCACCGCGCGGTCCAAGGACGAATCTCAGCCCGGCAGCCCCGTCACCGCTGCATCGGTGCGAGTCAGCCCTGCCAACAACGGCAAATGCCCGGAAGCCAGGCAGCCAACCACGCCCACGCCATCTGGGACGCCCACGACGACCGGCCCGGGCAAGAAGCCGGCGGTCGAAGGTTCCGTGGCATCCGTCGCGGGCAACACGATCACGGTGAACACCGCCTCAGGTTCTCAGACGGTGACGGTCACCGATAAGACGAGGTACACCAAAGAGGCCCCAACCAACTCACAAGCCATCACGCAGGGCAAGTGCCTCACCGCACGCGGCAGCGAGAATAACGGCGCGCTACAGGCGACGTCCATCAGCCTGCAACCAGCCCATAAGGGCAAGTGCACCGAAGGGGGCGAACCCCATCACCGCTGAGCCGGGCCGTCAGACGGTGAAGCCCAGGGCCCGGAGTTGTTCGCGGCCGTCTTCGGTGATCTTGTCCGGGCCCCAGGGCGGGTTCCACACCCAGTTGATTCGGATCTCGTCGACTAAGCCGCTGCCCACCAGCGCCGAGCGTGACTGATCCTCGATGACGTCGGTCAGCGGACAGGCCGCCGACGTCAGGGTCATGTCGACCAGTGCGACGGTGCCTTCCTCCCCATCTTCCAGGTTGAGGCCGTAGACCAGGCCGAGGTCGACAACGTTGATCCCGAGTTCGGGGTCAACGACGTCGCGCATCGCCTCTTCGATGTCGGCGAGCAGTTCCTCGTCGGGGCCGGTGGTCTCGCTACCGGGCAGCGCGGTTTCGCTCATTTGTCGACCTCCTCGAAGGTTGCGTGGGCCTGCGCCAGTGCATCTTTGAACGCCATCCAGCCGAGCAGTGCGCATTTGACCCGCGCCGGATACTTGGCCACACCTGCAAACGCTACTCCGTCGCCCAGCACATCTTCGTCGCCCTGCACGTTCCCGCGCGAGGACACCATCTCGGTGAACGCGTCGACGGTCTGCAGCGCCTGCGGCACGCTTTGTCCGATCACCTGGTCGGTCAGCACGGACGTCGCCGCTTGGCTAATCGAGCAGCCCTGCCCGTCGTAGGAGATGTCGGCGACGGTCCCGCCGTCCTCGGACAACGCGACCCGTAGCGTGACCTCGTCTCCGCACACCGGGTTGACGTGAAACACCTGCGCGCCGAACGGCTCCCGCAGTCCACGGTGATGCGGGTGCTTGTAGTGGTCCAGGATCACGTCCTGGTACATCTGCTCGAGACGCAAAGTCAGTCTCTCCCAAAGAATTCCAACGCCCGCCGCACACCGGCAACCAGGCGTTCGACCTCGTCGGGCGTGTTGTACAGCGCGAACGATGCGCGCGCGGTGGCTGCCAGGCCGAAGCGGCGGTGCAGCGGTAGCGCGCAGTGGTGCCCAACACGCACCGCAACGCCTTCGTCGTCGAGCACCTGGCCGACATCGTGGGCATGCACGCCATCGACAACAAACGACACCGGCGACCCGCGGTTCTGCATCGAAGTGGGTCCGATGATGCGCACTCCCTTGATGGCCGACAGCCCATCCAGGGCCAGCGCTACCAACTCGCGCTCGTGGGCCTCGACAGCCTCCATTCCGACCGCGTCGAGATAGCGCGCGGCGGCGGCCAGTCCGACAACCTGGGAGGTCATCGGCGTGCCCGCCTCGAAGCGCTGTGGGGCAGGCGCGTAGGTGGAAACTTCCATGGTGACGGTCTCGATCATCGACCCGCCGGTAAGGAATGGTGGCAGCACGTTCAGCAGCTCACGACGCGCATACAAGACCCCGATACCGTTGGGCCCCAACATTTTATGACCGGAGAACGCGGCGAAGTCGACGCCGAGCGCGTGCAAGTCGACCGGCTGGTGCGGCACCGACTGGCAGGCATCCAAGACGGTCAAGGCCCCAACGGCCTTTGCGCGCGACACCAATTCGCTCACCGGCGCCAGTGCGCCGGTGACATTCGAATGATGGCTGAAGGCGACGACTTTGACGTTGCCGTCGAGATGTAGCGAGTCCAGGTCGATGCGGCCGTCTTCGGTCACGCCGTACCAGCGCAGGGTGGCACCAGTACGCCTGGCCAGCTCCTGCCACGGAATCAGGTTGGCGTGGTGCTCGAGTTCGGTGGTGACGATCACATCACCCGGGCCGACCGCTTCCGGAAAGCGGCTGTCTCCCAGAACATATGACACCAGGTTCAGCGACTCGGTGGCATTTTTGGTGAACACCAGTTCGTCGGTGTCAGCGCCGACGAACGCGGCGATATCCGCGCGGCCTTGTTCGTAGGCGTCGGTAGCCTCCTCCATCAACTGGTGCGCGCCGCGATGCACCCCGCCATTGGAGGTGACCAGGAACTCGCGCTCAGAATCGAGCACCTGCAAAGGCCGCTGCGAGGTGGCGCCGGAATCCAGATACGCCAGCTGATTTCCGCCGCGCATAACGCGCTTGAGGATCGGAAAGTCAGCCCGGATTGCCGCGATATCCAGCATGGCTACGCTCCGGCAGTCGCCGCTTGCGTGAAGCGCACGTAACCGTTCTGTTCGAGCTCGTCGGCCAGCTCCGGGCCACCGGATTCGGCGATGCGACCACCGATGAACACGTGCACGAACTCGGGGTGGATGTAGCGCAGGATCCGGGTGTAGTGCGTGATCAGCAGGACGCCGCCATCGTTGGTCTGCGCGTATCGGTTCACGCCCTCGCTAACCACACGCAGCGCGTCGACGTCCAGACCGGAGTCGGTCTCGTCGAGGATCGCGATCTTGGGCTTGAGCAACTCGAGTTGCAGGATCTCGTGACGCTTCTTCTCGCCACCGGAGAAGCCCTCGTTGACACTGCGCTCGGCGAACGCCGGGTCGATCTCTAGCGCGGCCATTGCCGCCTTGACTTCCTTAACCCACAGCCGCAGCTTGGGTGCCTCACCGCGGATCGCGGTGGCGGCCGAGCGCAGGAAGTTTGACACCGACACGCCCGGCACCTCAACGGGGTACTGCATGGCCAAAAACAGTCCGGCCCTTGCGCGTTCGTCGACACTCATGGCCAGTACGTCTTCGCCGTCCAAGGTGATCGACCCGGAGTTCACCAGGTACTTAGGATGGCCGGCGATGGCGTAGGACAACGTCGACTTGCCGGAGCCGTTGGGGCCCATCAGGGCGTGCGTCTCACCGGATTTCACGGTCAGGTCGACGCCTTTGAGGATGGGGATTTCACCGTCGCCGTCGCCGGCGACGCTGACGTGTAGGTCTTTGATTTCCAGAGTGGTCATAGGGCTTCGGTCTTCTCGGCTTTCTCCGTAAGTTCCAACTCGTGTTCGATGGCTGCGCTCAGGCGTTCGCGAATCTCGGGCACCGCGATCTTGGCGATAATCTCGCCAAAGAATCCGCGGATCACCAGGCGACGGGCCTGCTCTTCGGGGATGCCACGCGAGCGCAGGTAGAACAGCTGCTCATCGTCGAAACGCCCGGTGGCACTGGCGTGTCCGGCCCCGGCAATCTCACCCGTCTCGATCTCCAGGTTCGGCACCGAGTCGGCGCGCGCGCCGTCGGTGAGGACCAGGTTGCGGTTCATCTCGAAGGTGTCGGTGCCGGTGGCCTCGGCACGGATCAAAACATCGCCGATCCAGACGGTGTGCGCATCGGGCCGCTTGGACGACGGATCCCCTTGCAACGCCCCCTTGTAAAGCACGTTGGACCGGCAGTTGGGCTTGGCGTGGTCGACCAGCAGCCGCGACTCAAGGTGCTGACCGTCGTCGGCGAAGTACAACCCCAGCAGGTCCGCGTCGCCGCCCGGGCCGGCGAAGCGTGCGGTGGCTGACATGCGGACCACCTCGCCACCCAGGGTAATGGTGGTGTGCTTGAGCACCGCGTCCTTACCGAGGCGGCCGTGGTGCGCACTGACGTGCACGGCGTCGTCGGCCCAGTCGGCAATCCAGATGACGGTGAGCCGGGCGGCGTCTGCGACCACGAATTCGAGGTTGTCTGCGTAGGTTCCGCTGCCCCGATGGTCGACGGCGACGACGGCCTCACCGAGCTCCTGCACCCGGATCTGCAGGTGCCCGTAGGCGGTCGAGCCGGCCCCGGGCCCCTCCACCGTGATGTTGATCGGCTCGGCGATCTGCGTGTCTCGTCCGACGGTGACCAGCGTTGCGGAGTTGAACGACGAAAATGCTTGAGCCGCAATCCGGTCGGCGGGCACACCAGCCTGACCGAGCCGCTCGTCGCCACGGCGTACCTGCTCGGTAGTGACGCCCTCGTGCTCAGTGACGGTGATGTTGGCGCGACCGGTTGCGTTGGCCGAGCCGTCGTGCAGACCGCGCAGGCGCTTGAGCGGGGTGAACCGCCAGAGTTCGTCGCGGCCGTGCGGTACCTCGAACGCGTCGACGTCGAAGGAGGAGAAAAGCTCCCCCTTGTTCAGTGTGTGCGAAGGGGTTTGCGTGACAGGCGAAGTCATCCGACCGCGCCCTCCATCTGCAGCTCGATCAGCCGGTTGAGCTCCAGCGCGTACTCCATCGGGAGTTCCTTGGCGATCGGCTCGACGAAGCCGCGCACCACCATCGCCATCGCCTCGTCCTCGGTCATGCCGCGGCTCATCAGGTAGAACAGCTGGTTCTCGCTGACCTTGGACACGGTAGCCTCGTGGCCCATCGTCACGTCGTCCTCGCGGATGTCGACGTAGGGGTAGGTGTCGCTGCGGCTGATCGTATCGACCAGCAGCGCATCACATTTCACGCTCGACTTGGAGCCATGCGCGCCCTTGTTCACCTGGACCAGGCCGCGGTAGGAGGTGCGGCCACCGCCGCGCGCCACCGACTTGGACACGATGTTGCTCGACGTGTTCGGCGCCAGGTGCAGCATCTTGGCGCCGGTGTCCTGATGCTGGTCCTCGCCAGCGAATGCGATCGAGAGCACCTCGCCCTTGGCGTGCTCGCCGGTCATCCAGACCGCGGGGTACTTCATCGTCACCTTGGATCCGATATTCCCGTCGACCCATTCCATGGTGGCGCCTGCCTCGGCCCGAGCGCGCTTGGTGACCAGGTTGTAGACGTTGTTGGACCAGTTCTGGATTGTGGTGTAACGACAACGGCCACCGGGCTTCACGATGATCTCGACCACCGCTGAATGCAGCGAATCTGATTTGTAGATCGGCGCGGTGCACCCTTCGATGTAGTGGACGTAAGCGTCCTCGTCGACGATGATCAGGGTCCGTTCGAACTGTCCCATGTTCTCGGTGTTGATCCGGAAGTAAGCCTGCAGCGGGATGTCCACGCGAACACCGGGCGGGACATAGATGAAACTGCCTCCCGACCACACCGCCGTATTCAGTGCGGAGAACTTGTTATCACCGGCCGGAATCACGGTGCCGAAGTACTTCTGGAAAATCTCGGGGTGCTCGCGCAGCCCGGTGTCGGTGTCGAGGAAGATGACGCCCTGCGCTTCCAGGTCCTCGCGGATCTGGTGGTACACCACCTCAGATTCGTATTGCGCCGCAACGCCGGCCACCAGCCGCTGCTTCTCGGCTTCCGGGATGCCCAGCCGGTCGTAGGTGTTCTTGATGTCAGCCGGCAAATCCTCCCAGGACGCCGCCTGCTTCTCGGTGGACCGCACGAAGTATTTGATGTTGTCGAAGTCGATGCCCTCGAGGTTGGAGCCCCAGTTCGGCATCGGCTTCTTATCGAAGATTCCCAGCGCCTTGAGCCGGATGTTCAGCATCCACTCGGGCTCGTTCTTCTTCGCCGAGATGTCGCGAACCACCGCCTCGGACAGCCCGCGCGCTGCACTGGCCCCCGCGACGTCGGAATCTGCCCACCCGTAGCCGTACCGTCCCAGCGAATCGATCGTCTGTTCCTGGGTCAAGGGCTCCCTGGCCGCTTCGAGTGTCATGAGGACGCTCCTTCGTTGCTTGTGTCGACTCGGCGTGGGCTGGGCGCCGGACTGAGTGGTACGTGCGTGGTACATGCGCAGTCCCCGTTGACGATCGTCGCCAACAACTGCACGTGGGTGCCGAGCACTTCGGACATGGCCTGCTGCTCGGCCTCACACAGTTCCGGGAATTCCTCGGCGACATGGGAGACCGGGCAGTGATGCTGGCAGATTTGCACACCGTGAATCGGGCCGCCCACCCGGGTGGTAGTGGCGACGTAGCCGGCCTCCGACAGCGCCTGCGCAATGCGCTCGGCAGCCGCTTCGAGGGCACCGTCGTCGGGCCCCTCGGCGGGCGTGATACCAGACAAGATGGAGTCGATACGGCGCCGCGCGAATGTCTTGACCGCCTCGTCCCCGCCGATCTCGCGCAGTTGTCGTATTGCGGCAGCAGCCAAGTCGTCGTAGGAGTGGTCAAGCTTCCCCCGCCCGGCCGCGGTCAGCCGGTAGCGCTTGGCCGGCCGTCCCCGCCCCACCTGTTGCCAGGGCGCGGCGGGCACCGATTCGGCGTCGCCGGCGTCGATCAGCGCGTCGAGGTGACGCCGCACCCCGGCCGCCGATAGACCCAGCCGGTCGCTGATCTCGGTGGCGGTGATGGATCCCGATTCGAGCAGCAGGCGCACGATCGCGCGCCGGGTGTGTCCGTCCGATCCGGCGACCGCAGCTGCCGGCACGGCAGCATCCAGCTCCGAATAGATTTTCACAACACCAGTGTGTCGCAATTCCGGTAGCCCGTCCAGCAAGGGGGCCCTTACGTGACGAGGGCAACAGGGCCCGCGATCGCTGCCAGTACGCTGCTCTGATGGCTGCCCGCCACCACACGCTGAGCTCGTCGATCGCCGCCCTGCACGGCGACGAGCAGACGGTGGGCAAACCACTCAACGCCACCGAGCTGTCGGCGCTCAAACGCACCCGACTCTTCGGTGCGACTGGGACTGTCCTGATGGCGATCGGCGCCCTGGGCGACGGCGCCCGGCCCGTCGTCCAGGACCCCACCTTCGGGGTGCGGCTGCTGAACCTCCCGTCCCGTATCCAGACGGTGGCCTTGACCATGACCACCACCGGCGCGGTGATGATGGCGCTGGCCTGGCTGATGCTGGGCCGGTTCGTGTCGGGTAAGCGGCGGATGTCGCGCGGCGAGCTGGACCGCACCCTGGTGCTGTGGATGCTGCCGCTGCTCATCGCCCCGCCGATGTACAGCAAGGACGTCTACTCCTACCTGGCCCAGAGCCAGATCTCGCTGGAGGGACTCGACCCCTATCGGGTGGGGCCCGCATCGGGCCTAGGGCTGGGCCATGTGTTCACGCTGTCGGTACCCAGCCTGTGGCGCGAGACACCGGCCCCCTACGGACCGCTGTTCCTGTGGATCGGCCGCGGCATCTCGGCACTGACCGGGGAGAACATCGTTGCCGCTGTGCTCTGCCACCGCCTGGTGGTGCTGTTCGGCGTGGCGCTGATCGTGTGGGCCACACCGCGGCTGGCTCGGCGCTGCGGAGTCGCCGAGGTCAGCGCCCTGTGGCTGGGGGCCGCCAACCCGCTGCTGTTCATGCATTTGGTCGCCGGCATCCACAACGAGGCGCTGATGCTGGGGCTGATGCTCAGTGGCGCCGAATTCGCGCTGCGGGGTATCGATTCGAAACGCCCACTGAAGCCCCCGTCGTGGCGGATCGGCGCGGACTGGGAACCACTGGGCATGCTGTTGGCCGGTTCCGTCTTAATCGTGCTGTCATCGCAGGTCAAACTGCCATCGCTGCTGGCACTGGGGTTCGTCACCGGAGCGTTGGCCTACCGGTTGGGCGGCACCGTCAAGGCGCTGCTGCTGTCCGGCACGGCCATGGCGGGCGTGGCGCTAGCGGTGATGGGCATTGTCGGCTGGGCCAGTGGCCTGGGATTCGGCTGGATGTACACCCTGGGCACCGCGAACGTGGTGCGCAGCTGGATGTCGCCGCCTACCCTGCTGGCGCTGGGCACCGGGCAGGTAGGGATTCTGCTGGGCCTGGGCGATCACACCACCGCGATCCTGTCACTGACCCGTGCCATCGGTGTCCTGATCATCATGGTGATGGTCTGCTGGCTGTTACTGGCTGTCTTCCGCGGCCGACTGCACCCGATCGGCGGCCTTGGGGTAGCGCTGGGCCTGACCGTACTGCTGTTTCCAGTGGTGCAGCCCTGGTATCTGCTGTGGGCAATCATCCCGCTGGCCGCCTGGGCCACCCGAACCGGATTCCGTGCCGCCGCGATCGTCATCACCCTCATCGTCGGCATCTTCGGCCCCACCGCCAACGGTGATCGCTTCGCGCTGTTCCAGATCGTCGACGCCACGCTGGCCAGCGCATTCATCGTGGTCGCGCTGATTTCAGTGACCTACCACCGACTGCCCTGGCGGCCGCTGCCCGAAGATAAGGCACCGGAGACGGCCGAGACCCCGGTCACTGACGATGTCCCTGGACCTACCCTACGGACGACCAACACCCCGGACGCCTACGCTGATTCCACGTGAGCCCCGTCCCCCAGACCCGCGAGATCGTGGTGCGGCTGCGCGGCCTGTGCAAAAAGTACGGATCGGTCCAGGCCGTCTCCGATCTCGACCTCGAGGTGCATGCCGCCGAGGTGTTCGCTTTGCTGGGTCCCAACGGCGCCGGTAAGACGACCACCATAGAAATGTGCGAGGGCTTCGTGCGCCCGGACGCTGGCACCGTCGAAGTTCTCGGCCTCGATCCGATCGCCGACAACGCGCGGCTGCGCCCGCGTATCGGGGTGATGTTGCAGGGCGGCGGCGGCTATCCCGCCGCGCGAGCCGGCGAGATGCTGAATTTGGTCGCCTCCTACGCGGCCGACCCGCTCGATCCGGGCTGGCTGCTCGAGACATTGGGCCTGACTGATGCTGCGCGCACCACATATCGGCGGCTCTCTGGTGGCCAGCAGCAGCGGCTGGCGTTGGCGTGCGCCCTAGTGGGGCGCCCCGAGCTGGTGTTTCTGGACGAGCCGACCGCCGGCATGGATGCGCATGCCCGAGTCCTGGTCTGGGAGCTGATCGATGCACTGCGCCGCGACGGCGTCACCGTGGTGCTCACTACGCACCACCTCAAGGAAGCCGAGGAACTCGCCGACCGCTTGGTCATCATCGACCACGGGACGACGGTCGCCGCAGGCAAACCCGCCGATCTGATGCGCAGCGGCGCCAAAGGGCAGTTGCGTTTCAGCGCGCCACCGCGCCTTGACCTGTCGCTGCTGGCCGCGGCGTTGCCGGAGGGCTACCAGGCCACTGAGCTGACACCCGGGGAGTACCTGGTCGAAGGCGAGGTGGGCCCCCAGGTGCTGGCCACGGTCACGGCGTGGTGCGCGCAGATCGACGCCCTGGCCACCGACATGCGCGTCGAACAGCGCAGCCTCGAGGACGTCTTCCTCGAACTCACCGGCAGGAGGCTGCGGCAGTGAGCGACGTGTTTCCGCCTGGCACCTTCACCCCCGATCCGCGACCCAGCGCGGTGCCTCGAATGCTGGCCGCTCAGTTCAGTCTTGAGGCGAAGTTGCTCTTGCGAAATGGCGAGCAACTGCTGCTGACCATGTTCATCCCGATCACGCTGTTGGTCGGGCTCACCCTGCTTCCATTCGGATCCTTCCGCGAGCCGCGGGCCGCTGTGTTCACCCCGGCGATCATGGCGTTGGCGGTCATCTCCACCGCGTTCACCGGGCAGGCCATCGCGGTCGCGTTCGACCGTCGCTACGGCGCCTTGAAGCGGCTCGGGGCCACCCCGCTGCCGGTATGGGGCATCATCGCCGGCAAGTCGCTGGCTGTGGTCTTTACGGTGTTCCTGCAGTCGATCATCTTGGGCGGCATAGGTTTTGCTTTGGGCTGGCGACCGTCCTTGGCCGCGCTGGCGCTGGGTGCGCTGGTGATAGCGTTGGGCACCGCGGGTTTTGCTTCGCTGGGTCTGTTGCTCGGCGGCACCCTGAAGGCTGAGGTGGTTCTGGCGTTGGCCAATCTGCTGTGGTTCGTCTTCGCCGGACTGGGCGCGCTGACGCTCGAGACGAACCTGGTGCCCACCGGCGTCAAGTGGGCGGCACGGGTCACGCCGTCCGGTGCGCTCACCGAGGCGCTGACCCAGGCCATGGGGCAGCGAGTGGACTGGTTCGGGATCGCCGTTCTTGCCGGCTGGGGCGCGTTGGCCGCGGTGGCGGCGCGGCGCTGGTTCCGCTTCACCTGAGTAATTGCTCTGCGTGGGCATGATCGCGCGGTGAGGCAACGCACACAACGGCTGTCGCTACGATCGGGCGGTGGCTGTCGGACGACCATTGATGCGCGCGGTGGACCTGCTCCCCGACCCCAGCCTCCGCGTCCAGCGCATCATCGCTGCCGCCGTCATCCTCAGCCAGGGTGGCATCGCCGTGACCGGCGCCATCGTGCGCGTCACCGCCTCCGGGCTGGGGTGCCCGACCTGGCCACAGTGCTTTCCGGGCAGTTTCACCCCTGTCGCGGTCGCCGAAGTGCCACGAATCCACCAGGCCGTCGAATTCGGCAACCGGATGATCACTTTCGCTGTCGTCATCACCGCCGCACTGGCGGTGTTGGCGGTGGTCCGCGCCCGGCGACGCCGCGAAGTACTGGTCTATGCATGGCTGATGCCGGCGTCCACGGTGGTGCAGGCTGTCATCGGCGGGATCACGGTACGGACCGGGCTGCTCTGGTGGACGGTGGCTATCCACCTGCTGACGTCGATGACGATGGTGTGGCTGTCGGTGCTGCTCTACGTCAAGGTCGGGGAGCCCGACGATGGGGTCGTCGAACAGCGGGTCGCCACACCGTTGCGATTGCTCACCGCGCTCAGCGCGCTGAATCTTGCGGCGGTGCTGGTGACCGGCACCCTGGTGACCGCCGCCGGCCCGCACGCCGGCGACAAGAGCCCTAGCCGCACCGTGCCGCGCCTGACGGTCGAGATCACCACCTTGGTGCACGCGCACTCGTCGCTGCTGGTGTCCTACCTATCACTGCTGGTGGGTCTGGGGTTCGGCCTCGTCGCGGTGCATGCCGCACCCGCCGTTACTCGGCGCCTTGCGGTGTTGGTGGCGCTGGTGTTCGCGCAGGCGGCGGTGGGCACCGCGCAGTTCTACGCCGGGGTGCCCGCGGCCCTGGTCGCCATCCACGTGGCCGGGGCGGCGGCGTGTACGGCTGCCACTGCGGCGCTATGGGCGTCGATGCGACAACGGACCCAGCCCGAGTCGCTCCAGAGCTGACTCCACCGCCAGCGCGAACTGACGCTGGGCTAGTCCACGCGTCTGGACATCTAGCCGCAGCCAGCCCAGCGACGGGTCGATCAGCTCTAGTTCCAGCACCCGCTTCCCGACTAAATGCACCCGCGCATACAGCAGCTCACCCGGCGCGGCGGTCAGTGGGGCGGCGCCGGCATCCCATTGTTCAAAGTCGGCATCCCCTTGGTGCAGCGCGTCGCCGGTGGTGACAAACGCGTGCGACGGCTTTCCACCGAGGAATACCAGTACCGTCTCGGGCGCCGTCTGGGCCGATTGCACCCACACGTCCTGACCGGCTTGATGACATTCGGCGATGTAGCGTTGCGCCGCGGACCGGTCGCTGAATCGCCGCGTCCCGGTCCCCGACGCCCCGACGAAGTAATGGTCACCGCGGGCCAATCGGATGTCGTCGCCGACCGCGTAGCGTGTGGCCGGCAGCATCGGCACACCGCGTTCAGCCAGGTCGTCGCGATAGCGCCGGTCGCTGTTCCAAGCGACGACGGCAGGCGGGTTCAACAAGTTCGGCACGGCTTGAGTCCAGGACAGGAATCGGTCGAGACGGCTTGCATGGCCCCGCGCAGAGCGCAGGATCACCAGATCCGCTGTGGCGGTTTCCGGGTCGTCCCACGGCAGCCATCGTGCATGCAGGCCGCGGGTACGCAGTGCGGCCACCAGCCCGCCATCATCACCCGCGGCGTCCTGCGGTTCACCCGTCAACACGATGCGGGGATGGAAGGTGTCGGGTCGGGCTAGCTTCATGCCCGGGCATGATAGCGACATGCATGCCATCGAAGTCAGCCAAACCGGCGGCCCTGAAGTCCTGAACTACACCGAGGTGCCCCGACCGGAAGCCGGACCCGGCGAGGTGCTGATCAAAGCTGAAGCTATCGGCGTCAACTTCATCGACACCTATTTCCGCACCGGCCAGTACCCGCGGCCGCTGCCGTTCGTGCTGGGCTCCGAGATATGCGGCACGGTCGTTGCCGTCGGACCCGACGCCGATTCCACCGTCGCCGTGGGCGACCGGGTGGTCAGCGCTGCAGCCAACGGTGGCTACGCCGAATTCTGCACTGCACCAGCCTTTTTGACGAGCGAAGTGCCCGACGGCGTCAGCTCGGAAGTGGCAGCTTCGGCCCTGTTGAAGGGACTCACCGCGCATTACCTACTCACATCGGTGTTTCCGGTCCAGGCCGGGCACAGCGTGCTGGTGCACGCCGGCGCCGGCGGAGTGGGTCTGATCCTGACCCAGTGGGCGACTCACCTTGGGGCGCGGGTGATCACGACGGTGTCGACGCTGGAGAAAGAGCGGCTGTCGCGGCAGGCGGGCGCCGCCGAGGTGCTTCCCTACCCCGACGACGCCGAACGATTCGGTCAGCGAGTACACGAACTCACCGACGGCGCCGGGGTCGACGCGGTGTACGACGGTGTGGGTGCGACGACGTTCGACGCCAGCCTGGCGAGCCTGGCGGTGCGCGGGACGCTTGCCCTGTTCGGCGCGGCCAGTGGACCTGTTCCCCCATTCGACCCGCAACGGCTGAACGCCGCGGGGTCGGTGTATCTCACCCGGCCGTCGCTGGCCCATTTCACCCGCACGGCACAGGAGTTCAGCTGGCGAGCCAACGAACTGTTCGGCGTGATCGCCAGCGGCGCAGTGCAAGTCGCGGTCGGTGGCTCCTATCCGCTGGCCGAGGCCGCGCGCGCCCACGCCGATTTGGAAGGCCGCCAGACCACCGGCTCGATCGTCCTGGTGCCTTAGGTTTCGGCTTTAAGCAGTCACGGCGCACGTTAGCCAATCTGCAGCGCCGCCGCGACGACGGGCTTCGCCCACATCGGTGTCAAGGTCAGATCAGGCGGCCCGACGATGCGGCCGTGTTCCAGGTGCAGTACCAGGACCGGCAGCGGCGCCCGGCCCGTCGCGGGGTCAGCGGTCACCGAGTTGTCGTACACCCGTAGCTCGCTCAGCACCGGAAGCAATGTCAGGAGGTTGATCAGGCTGTGCCGGTAGCGGCGGCGGATGTCGGCTTCTGGGATGTCGTGACCACCCGCGCGGACCCGCTGACGCACTCGATCGATGTGTGCCTCGGCGCTGCCAAGCCCCACATAGAGAACGTGAATCTCGACGCCACGCTTGGCGGCGTCGGCCAGCAGCCGCGGCATCGTAGTTCCGCCGAGCGTTGTCTCGAAAGTGAAGTCCAGACCCTTCTCGATAGCCAGTTCCAGCAAACGTCGTCCCTGTTGCCAGGCGACCGCGTTGGCCTCGGTCTGGCCCAGCCCGGGGTTGGCAGCCCGAATTTCCCGGGCGGCTTCATCCGGGTTGTAGTACTGACCACCTTTCACCCGGATCGTGGCGCCGACGATGCTGCTCTTGCCGGCGCCGTTGACGCCTGCCACCACATGAATCTGCGGCGCCATGGAAGCTTCGCGAATTCGCCGACCGCGCCGGCGTCAGCGTGGCTGCGCGGCGCGCGCCACCTTGACCGCGGCGGCACCCAGCTCCTCCGGGCCGGCATCGAATGCCGCGGCGACACCTGCCTTGGCCTTCGGTGTCTGCATGGCGGCCAAGAGCGCGTCGAAGCGCTCGCTGAGGTCGTCGAGCGCGGGGACGGCCGGTGTGGTCAGCGCTTCGAATTCGGCGTACGACATCAACACCGCTTTCGGGGTGGCGTGCTTGGTGATCACCACCGCACCATTGAGTGCGGCTTGGTCGACCACGGCGCCAAACTCGTTCTTGAGGCGGGTGGCGCTCACTGTGGGTACGTCGACCAGCTGGCCGGCGCGGTTGCGGAACGAGACAGTGGTCATGCGCTGCCCTCCTTGCTCACCTGAACAGTGCCCATTTTAGCCATTTTGGCCATTTTGGGCGAATGATGAACGGTGTGACGGAGAGCGCTCGGAAGGCAGGCAGGTATAGCCGCTCAGAGCAGCGTCGGCAGCGCGATCACCGAATCGACGGCCAGCGCGCAAAACACCAACGCAAGATAATTGTTGGACTGCAGGAACAGCCGCAGCGGCTTGACCTCCGCACCGCCGCGCACCCCGGAGTACAGCTGGTGGGCCATTGCCAGGAACCACACACCGGCGACCACCGCGACAGCGGCGTACAGCCAGCCGGCCGCCAACGCCAGCGTCAGTGTGGCCAGCACGGTCAGCCAGGTGTAGATCAGGATTTGCTTGGTGACCTGCCGCTCGGTCGCCACGGCGGGCAGCATCGGCACACCGGCGACCTTGTAATCCTCCTTGTACCGCATGGCCAGCGCCCAGGTATGCGGCGGTGTCCAGAAGAAGATCACCGCGAACATCGCCAGCGCCGGCCAGCCGATGGTCCCGGTCACCGCCGACCAGCCGATCATCACCGGCATGCAGCCGGCCGCGCCACCCCACACCACGTTCTGCGAGGTGCGCCGTTTGAGCAGCAGCGTGTAGACGAACACGTAAAACCCGATGGTGGCCACCGCGAGCAGGCCGGACAGCAGGTTTGTTGTCAACCACAGCCAAAAGAACGAGCCCACGCTCAGCACAAGCCCAAAGATCAGCGCGTTGAGCTTCGGCACGGCGGCCCGCGCCAGGGGACGCCGAGCGGTCCGCTTCATCACCTTGTCGATGTCGGCATCGGCCACGCAGTTGAGGGTGTTGGCGCCGCCCGCGGCCATCATCCCGCCGACCAGCGTGTCGAGGATGAGCAACGGCTGGACGCTGCCGCGGTGTGCGAGCAGCATCGCCGGAATAGCGGTGACCAGCAACAGCTCGATCACCCGCGGCTTGGTCAACGCCAAATAAGCCAGGACCGCACTGGTGAGCCGGCCGGCCAACCGGCTCGGATCCTCGCTGGTGGTCCGGGCCGGGGTCGCGACTTCTGGGCGCCCGCGAACGCTCACGCATTAACTCCTCGGGAAAAATCGCAGCCGCGCGCAGCTTCTACTACACACGATGGTAGACGGCGGGACCTCGGTCGCTGCCCCGCAGGGTCGATTCGCAGGATTTTCCCTCCCGTTTGGCAGCCGATAACGAAGTATTGCGGCGCTGACTGCAAGCCCCAAACCCCCGACACGATATTTTCACACCGGCCGCATTGGGTACCCCGAATCTGGACCTGCGGTCGCCCGCGATCCCGCACTAGGGTGGGATTGATCAGTTTGACGACCCTGGCCTGCGGACTGAACTGAGGACTGAATTAGTGACCACACGCGAAGAGATCTCTGCGCTTACCCAACCGCACCACCCCGACGACTGGACCGAGATCGATTCGGCTGCGGTCGATACCATCCGCGTACTGGCTGCCGATGCGGTCCAGAAAGTCGGCAACGGACATCCCGGCACCGCGATGAGCCTGGCACCGCTGGCGTACACGCTGTTCCAGCGCGCCATGCGGCACGACCCCAGCGACGTCCACTGGCTTGGCCGCGACCGATTCGTGCTGTCGGCCGGACACAGCAGCCTGACGCTGTACCTGCAGCTGTATCTCGGAGGGTTCGGCCTCGAGTTGTCCGACATCGAGGCGCTCCGCACCTGGGGGTCCAAGACACCCGGACATCCGGAGTTCCGGCACACCGACGGCGTGGAGATCACCACCGGCCCGTTGGGTCAGGGCCTGGCCTCCGCGGTGGGAATGGCCATGGCCGCTCGCTATGAGCGGGGACTGTTCGACCCCGATGCAGAACCGGGCACCAGCCCGTTCGACCACCACATCTACGTGATTGCCTCCGATGGGGACATCGAGGAAGGCGTGACGTCGGAGGCGTCCTCGCTCGCCGCGGTGCAGCAGCTGGGCAACCTGATCGTGTTCTACGACCACAACCAGATCTCGATCGAGGACGACACCAACATCGCCCTGTGTGAGGACACCGCCGCGCGCTACCGCGCGTACGGCTGGCACGTGCAGGAGGTCGAGGGCGGCGAGAACGTGGTCGGCATCGAGCAGGCGATCGCCAACGCGAAAGCCGAGACCGAACGCCCGTCGTTCATCTCGCTGCGCACCATCATCGGCTACCCTGCGCCCAACCTGATGAACACCGGCAAGGCGCACGGCGCCGCGCTGGGCGACGAAGAGGTGGCCGCCACCAAGAAGATCCTCGGCTTCGACCCCGACAAGACTTTCGAGGTGCGCGACGAGGTCATCGAGCACACCCGCAAACTGGTCCAACGCGGCAAGGAAGCGCACGAGAAATGGCAGACCGAGTTCGCCGCCTGGGCGCAACGTGAGTCCGATCGCAAGGCATTGCTGGACCGGTTGACCGCCGAGCGGCTGCCCGACGGCTGGGACGCTGACCTGCCGCGGTGGGAGCCCGGCTCCGACGCGATCGCCACCCGTAAGGCCTCCAACGACGTGCTGGACGCGGTGGGACCCAAGCTACCCGAGCTGTGGGGTGGTTCCGCCGACCTGGCAGGCAGCAACAACACTACCATTAAAGGCGCTAAATCCTTTGGCCCACCGTCGATTTCGACAAAGGACTACACCGCGGACTGGTATGGCCGCACCTTGCACTTCGGGGTTCGCGAACATGCCATGGGCGCCATCCTGTCCGGGATCGTGCTGCACGGACCCACCCGCGCCTACGGCGGCACGTTCCTGCAGTTCTCCGACTACATGCGGCCGGCCGTGCGACTCGCGTCGCTGATGGACATCGACACCATCTACGTGTGGACGCACGACTCGATTGGTCTGGGCGAGGATGGTCCGACACATCAGCCGATCGAGCACCTTTCGGCGCTGCGTGCCATCCCCAATCTGTCGGTGGTACGGCCGGCAGACGCCAACGAGACCGCCTCCGCATGGCATACGATTCTGGCCCGGGGCAACGGCAGCGGGCCGGTCGGCCTGATCCTGACCCGGCAGAACGTCCCCATCCTGGAGGGCACCGACCGTGACGGCGTGGCCCGCGGCGGCTATGTGCTCGGTGGCGGCGCCGGCGAGGATACCGAAGATCCGGACGTGGTGCTGATCGCCACCGGTTCCGAGGTGCAGCTGGCGGTCGAGGCGCAGAAATTGTTGGCGGACAAGGACATTCTGGCGCGGGTGGTGTCGATGCCGTGTGTGGAGTGGTTCGAGTCGCAGCCGTCGGACTACCGCGACAGCGTGCTGCCTCCGACGGTGTCGGCACGCGTGGCCGTCGAAGCCGGCGTTGCGCAGTCATGGCACAAGTTGGTCGGTGACACCGGAAAGATCGTGTCGATCGAGCATTACGGGGAATCCGCCGACTACAAGACATTGTTCCGGGAGTACGGCTTCACTGCAGAGGCCGTCGCTGCCGCGGCGGAGGAAGCGCTCGACAACTAGAAAAAGGTGATTCAGATGACCCAGAACCCCAACCTCGCCGCGCTGAGCGCCGCCGGCGTATCAGTATGGCTGGACGACTTGTCGCGAGACCGGTTGAAGTCGGGCAACCTGCAGGAGCTGATCGACACCCGGAGCGTGGTCGGCGTCACCACCAACCCGTCGATCTTCCAGAAGGCGCTGTCGGACGGCAACGCCTACGACAGCCAGATCGCCGAACTCGCCGAGCGCGGTGCCGACGTGGATGCGACGATCCGCACCGTCACCACCGACGACGTGCGCAACGCATGCGACGTGCTAGCCCCACAGTGGGAGGCATCCGACGGTGTCGACGGCCGGGTGTCGATCGAGGTCGACCCGCGCATGGCACGTGATGCCGACAAGACGGTCCAGCAGGCTATCGAACTGTGGAAGATCGTCGACCGGCCCAATTTGTTCATCAAGATCCCCGCCACCGAGCCCGGCCTACCGGCCATCACCGCCGTTCTGGCGGAAGGGATCTCGGTCAACGTCACGCTGATCTTCTCGGTTGAGCGCCATCGGGCGGTGATGGACGCCTACCTGGCCGGGCTGGAGAAGGCCCGCGAGGCCGGCCACGATCTAGCCAAGATCCATTCTGTGGCTTCTTTTTTCGTATCCCGGGTGGACACCGAGATCGACAAGCGGCTGGAGGATATCGGATCCGAGGAGGCACTCGCACTGCGCGGCCAGGCCGGCGTCGCCAACGCCCGGTTGGCTTACGCTGCCTACCAGCAGGTTTTCGAAGGTGGTGAGCGCTTCCAGGCGTTGGCCGGCGATGGCGCGCGGGTGCAGCGGCCGCTGTGGGCATCCACCGGCGTGAAGAACCCGGACTACTCCGACACCCTGTACGTCACCGAGCTGGTTGCCGCGAACACGGTGAACACCATGCCGGAGAAGACGATTGAGGCGGTCGCCGACCACGGGATAGTCACCGGCGACACGGTCAGGGGTACGGCCGCCGAATCCCAAGCGGTGTTTGACAAGCTCGAAGCACTGGGAATCGACCTGAGCGACGTGTTCGTGGTACTCGAGGATGAGGGCGTGGAGAAGTTCGAGGATTCCTGGAACGAACTTCTGGAGGCGACTCAAGGGCAGCTCGACAGCGCCAACAAATGAGCCCTGCGGACCCGGGTACCGCGGAAGCCAGGCAGTGGCGTAACCCGTTGCGCGACAAGCGAGACAAGCGGCTGCCCCGCATCGCCGGCCCCTGCGGCATGGTCATCTTCGGGGTCACCGGTGACCTGGCTCGCAAAAAGGTGATGCCGGCGATCTACGATCTGGCCAACCGTGGCCTGCTGCCACCGACCTTCGCTCTGGTGGGCTTCGCGCGCCGCGATTGGAGCACCGAAGACTTCGGCGACGTTGTGTACAAGGCCGTCAAGGAGCACTGTCGCACACCATTCCGGCAGGAGAACTGGGACCGACTGGCCGAGGGATTCCGTTTCGTGCCAGGCTCTTTCGACGACGACGACGCCTTCAGCCGACTCGCCGAGACGCTGGAGAAACTCGACGCCGAGCGCGGTACCGGCGGTAATCATGCCTTCTATCTAGCGATTCCGCCCAAGTCGTTTCCGGTGGTGTGCGACCAGTTACACAAGTCGGGGCTGGCCCGCCCGCAAAAGGACAGGTGGGCTCGGGTTGTTATTGAGAAGCCGTTCGGCCACGATCTGAAAAGTGCGCAGGAACTGAACAAGTCGGTCAACGCGGTCTTCCCGGAGGAATCCGTCTTCCGCATCGATCACTACCTGGGTAAGGAGACGGTACAGAACATCCTGGCACTGCGGTTCGCCAACCAGTTGTTCGACCCGATCTGGAACGCGCACTATGTCGACCACGTCCAGATCACCATGGCCGAGGACATCGGATTGGGTGGCCGCGCCGGCTATTACGATGGCATCGGCGCTGCTCGCGACGTGATCCAGAACCACCTGATGCAATTGCTCGCACTGACCGCGATGGAAGAACCGGTTAGCTTCACCCCGAAGTCGTTGCAGACAGAGAAGATCAAGGTGCTCTCGGCGACTCGGCTTGCCGAGCCGCTCGATGAGACGACCAGTCGCGGCCAGTACACCGCCGGCTGGCAGGGCGGTGAGCGAGTGGTCGGCCTGCTCGAGGAGGAGGGCTTCGCCGAGGACTCCACCACCGAGACCTTCGCCGCCATCACTCTCGAGGTCGACACCCGCCGGTGGGCCGGAGTGCCATTCTATCTTCGTACCGGAAAACGGTTGGGGCGCAGGGTCACCGAGATCGCACTAGTGTTCAAGCGGGCTCCGCATCTGCCGTTCGACGCGGTGATGACCGACGAGCTGAGCGCCAACGCCATGGTAATTCGGGTCCAGCCCGACGAGGGCATCACGCTGCGATTCGGCTCCAAGGTGCCCGACACGGCGATGGAGGTCCGCGACGTCAACATGGACTTTTCCTACGGCTCGGCGTTCGCCGAGGAGTCCCCCGAGGCTTACGAGCGGCTGATCCTCGACGTATTGCTCGGCGAGCCGTCCTTGTTCCCGGTCAACGAAGAGGTCGAATTGGCCTGGGAGATATTGGATCCCGTTCTTGACAACTGGGCCTCCCACGGTAGGCCAGAACCTTATGAGGCCGGCACCTGGGGTCCGGAGTCGGCGTTCGAGATGCTGCGCCGCACCGGCCGGGAGTGGCGGCGGCCGTGACTGGACACCGAGGAGCGGCGCCAGTGATTGCCCGCGGCAGCGACGATGCAGAGCGAAGCGATGAGGAGGAGCGGCGGCAGTGATCGTTGACGTGCCCGAGACCACCACCACCGCGGTCAACAAGAAGCTCGACGAGTTACGCGAGAAGGCCGGCATCATCACGATGGGCCGCGTCCTGACCCTGATCATTGCCCCGGATAGCGACACCGTGCTCGAAGAGTCCATCCAAGCCGCCAACGACGCCAGCCACGAACATCCGGCCCGGGTCATCGTGGCGATGCGCGGTGACGCCTACGCAGACGAGCCGCGACTGGACGCCGAGATCCGGGTGGGACGCGACGGTGGCGCCGGCGAGGTGTTGATCCTGCGGCTATCGGGGCCGCTGTCCGGTCACTCGGATAGCGTCGTCCTCCCCTTCCTGCTGCCCGACATCCCGGTGGTGGCGTGGTGGCCCGACGTCGCGCCGTCGGTGCCCGCCCAGGATCCGTTGGGCAAGTTGGCTATTCGGCGCATCACCGACGCCACGAACGGCATGGACCCACTGTCGGCGATCAAGAGTCGGCTGGCCGGGTACACCGCCGGCGACACCGATCTGGCGTGGAGCCGCATCACCTACTGGCGGGCGTTGCTCACCTCGGCGGTCGACCAGCCGCCGCATGAGCCGATCGAATCAGCTCTGATCTCGGGTTTGCGGACCGAACCCGCGCTCGACGTGCTGGCCGGCTGGCTGGCCAGCCGCATCGACGGGCCGGTGCGCCGGGAGGTCGGTGACCTCAGGGTCGAGTTGGTGCGGCCCAGCGAGACTATCACTCTCAGCCGGCCCCAGGACGGGACCACCGCGACGCTGAGCCGCACGTCCAAGCCGGAGGCCCTGGTTCCGCTGCCGCGCAGGGACACCGGCGAATGCCTGGCCGAAGACCTGCGCAGGCTCGACGCGGACGAGATCTACCTGTCAGCTCTGGAAGGCATCAAGAAAGTGCAATACGCGTGAGTACCGAGATCGAGATCTTCCCCGGCACCGACGAACTCGTCGAAGCAGCCGGCGAACGACTGATCGGCGTCATCGCAGACGCGGTGAAGGCACGCGGCCAGGCCGCCGTCGTGTTGACCGGTGGCGGCAACGGGACGGGGCTGTTGCGTTATCTGGCCACCAGGGAAGGGCTCATCGACTGGTCGAAAGTACAGGTGTTCTGGGGCGACGACCGCTACGTCGCCGAGGATGACGACGAGCGCAACGAGAAGCAGGCCCGCGAGGCGTTGCTCGACCATGTCGACATCCCGGCCAGTCAGGTGCATCCCATGGCCGCAGCCGACGGCGAATACGGCACCGACATCGACGCGGCCGCCCTCGCCTACGAGCAGATACTGGCCGCCAACGCCGCACCCGGAGACCCGGCGCCCAGATTCGACGTCCACCTCCTGGGGATGGGGCCCGAGGGACACGTCAACTCGCTATTCCCCGATACCCCCGCGGTGCGCGAGACCAGTCGCCTGGTAGTCGCGGTCCAGGACTCGCCCAAGCCGCCGCCCCAGCGAATTACCTTGACATTGCCGGCAATTCGACGTTCCCGTCAAGTCTGGTTGATGGTGTCGGGTGCGGGCAAAGCCGACGCAGTGGCCGCCGCCGTCAACGGCGCCGCCCCGGTGACGCTGCCCGCCGCCGGGGCGACCGGCAGCGAGACCACGCTCTGGCTACTCGACCAGGACGCAGCGGGCAAACTTCCTTCTTGACAATGCACGGTTGCAACCAGTGCTAGGTTGCCCGCTGTCAACAGGGTCATAATGACCTCATGGCAGACAGAAGCGGTGGGCGGACCACTCCGGCTCGGCAAAGAATGAAGACGCTCACCCAGGCGGCGTTGAACGCCGACAAGACTGTGGAGCAGGTCGAGGATGTGCTCGACGGCCTGGGCACCTCGCTAGTGGAGCTGAATAAGTCACTGGCTGCGCTCAACGGCACCGTAGAGCGGCTGGAGGCCGGCCTGGACCATCTGGACGGCACCCTGGTGAGCCTGGACGACCTGGCCAAAAGGCTATTGACGGTGCTGCAGCCGGTGGAAGCCATTCTTGAGCGGATGGACAACATCGTCAGCTGGGGCGAGACGATGATGACGCCGCTCAACATGACCGAGCACGTGATGCGCGGCATGCTGGACCGGCTGCGCAATCGAACCGTGCACTAATTGCCGACGAGCGCGCAGCGCACGGCGCGACATTGGCTGGCGAAGAACCGTTGTGACACCGCGGCATTGGGGACCAGCAGGTCGAAGGCGTGAAAAGCGCCGGGGATGATCTCTTGCTGCACCGGCACCCCGGCCTTCCCTAACTGCTGGGCGTAGTCGAGGCACTCCCGGTGGAACAGGTCCAGCGTGCCGACGCCGATCCAGGCCGGCGCGAGCCCGGACAGGCTCGCGCGACGCGCGGGCGCGGCCTCGGCCGGATCCGCGCCGCCCAGATACCAGCCCCAGGCGATCTGATTGTCCCGTTCCGACCACATCACCCGGGTCTTGCCGTCCGGGGATGCGCCAGTGCGGTCGTCAAGCATCGGGTAAACCATCAGCTGCAGCGACAGTGCGATTTCGCCACGGTCACAAGCGAGTTGGGCGACTGACGCGGTGAAGCCGCCGCCCGCGCTGGCGCCCCCCACCGCCAGCCGGTGAGGGTCGACCCACGGTTGACGGGCGAGCCACTGCAGCGCGGCGTAACAATCCTGCACCGGCACCGGGTAGGGATGTTCGGGCGCTAGCCGGTGCTCCACCGCGACGACGGTGACGTCGGTGGAGTTGGCCAGCTTGCGGCAGTACTTGTCCTCCTGCGCCGCGGAGCCCATCACCGTTCCGCCGCCGTGAATCCACAGCAGCGCGGGTCCGGGGCGCCTGGTGGATACTGGTCGATGCACGCGGACGCTGACGTGGCTGTCGACCTGCGCCACCTCGACGTCGCGCATCGCACCGATTTTGCCGGCCAGGCCCATCAGCGCGCGCGGCAGCGTGATCCCCCGGTGCAGCGCGTAACCCTTCGGCAGGATCCGGGCGATCCTGCGCAACTCGGGGTCGATCTCGGCATAGTCGACGGTTGTCATGGGTTTGCGCCTACCGCTACGGCCGCAACTCGTAGTCGGCGGGGTTGGCTTGACGGGTCCATTTCCAGTAGTCGACGATCCGCCCGCCGTACAGAGTCGGCAGCGCACCCGACGAATTTTTGTAGTAGCTCGCCACTTTCGGGTGGGAATAGACCATGGTGCAGCCTGTCCTGGTTGTTGCGATGGTACTCCGCGCACACGTCGGCGCGCGGCATCGCCGACCTAACACCCGCGGTGAGCACCATGTCGATGCACGCCATGACGTAGCGCATCTGGCACTCGGAGTTGTACATGATGCTTGCTCCGTTGACGGCGTTGGTGCCTGGCCCATACATGCAGTAGAAGTTGGGGAATCCGGGCACGGTGACACCCAGGTACGCGTACGGGGCGTCGCCCCACACGTCGTTGAGGGCAATCCCGTCAAGGCCGCGGACGTTGATCGGGCCGAGTTGGTGGTTGACGTCGAATCCCGTCGCCCAGACCAGGATGTCGGCCGGGCGATGTACACCGTCGACGGTGGTGACCCCGTCCTCAGTGATCTCGGCGATACGGTCGTTGATCAGATCGACGTCGGGCCGCTGTAGCGTTGTGATCCAGGTTCCATTGTCCTGCAAGGTTCTTTTGCCCAGCGGCGGGTAGTCCGGGACGACCTTGGCCAGCAGTTCCTCGTCGTCGGTGAACGCCCGCATCCACGCGATGAAGATGTCCCGGATCGCCTGGTTGCTTTCGCTGCATGACTTGCCGCCGGTGTCCCAGGCAGGGTCGATCAGACCTTGTTCGCGGATGGCGTCGGTGAGCGGCCACCAGGACACGAACCGCACCCAGCGCCCGTAGTAGGGCAGGTGCCGGATGGCCCACTGCGCGCCCGCGCCGACCGGCTCGTGGTAGTGCACGTTCGGAGCGATCCACTGCGGTGTGCGCTGATAGACGTCGACGTGCGCGGTGGTGTCCGCGATCGCGGGGACGAGCTGGAATCCGCTGGCGCCCGCGCCGATCACGGCAACCCGCCGACCGGCGAGGTCGATGGCGTCCGGCCATTGCGCGGTGTGGAACGCCGGGCCGCGGAAGTCGTTGGCGCCCTTGATGTCCGGGATTACCGCGTTGCTAAACTGGCCGACCGCGCAGATCAGCCCGCGGGCGGTGAGTGTGTCCGAACAGCCGTCGGCATCGCGGATCTGCACCTGCCAGGTAGCCGTGTGGTCATCCCACGTCGCGGCGGTGACTTCGGTGGAGAAGCGCACGTGTGGGGCGATGCCGTGTTTGGCCATCACGTCGGTCAGGTATTGCAGGATCTCGGGTTGTTCGGAGTACAGGTGGGTCCAGTGGTCGGTGGGCTCAAAGGAATACGCGTAGTACTGGTTGGCGATATCGACGCGGCAGCCCGGGTAGCGGTTGGCCCGCCAGGTGCCTCCCACTCCGTCCTGCTTCTCCACGATGGTGAACGGCACGCCCGCCTGTTTCAGTTTGATTCCGGCCAGCAGGCCGGCCTCGCCGCAACCCACGATGACGACCGGGAATTCGCTGCGCTGCCGGACAGTGGACGCCAGCGCGGGCCCGTACTGGTCTTCGTCGGTGAACCGCAGGTCGGCGGCGACGTAGTCGAAGTACTCGTCGGTGACCTGTCCTGCAGTTATGACGTCCAGCATCACCCGGATCTGTTCGCCGGTGGGAACGAACGGCGCTGGGCAACCGCGATCGCGGTAGTCGCGCACCACGTCGAAGGCGCGCTCGCGCACGATCCGCTTGTCGGGCTCGCTCATGCCGCCCTGCAGGTCCATCGCAATCAGCATGAACGGTTTCGGCAGTTCCTCGAGCAGGCTGATGTCGCCGGTCATGTGGACCATCGACATGAGCAGGGCAGGCACGCTGGCCTGCTCGATAGCGGCGCGAATGACGTCATCGGAGTCGTTGAACGGCAGACCGATCAGCGCCTGAACATCCGATTCGCGAGTGTGAGGCAACGTCGACTCAGCCATGCCTCACCATACATTCCCTCACGCACGTATGGTCAACCTTGGGCAGGTTCGTCGGTGCACCGTTTATGATCCGGTTATGTCTGTCAACGCGGCGGTCGGCTAGCAATGCGCAGCCATGGATGGTCGGGCGACACCCCGGGCTCCGACGAGGAAGCGATCAGCCGCATCCTCGACGCGGCGGAACGACTTCTCGTCGAACGGGGGCCGTCACTGCGGATCGCCGACGTGGCACGGACTCTCGGTGTGACACGCCAAACCGTCTACCGCTACTTCCCGAACGCCGAACAACTCATCCTGACCACCTCGATGCGTTCGGGAGACGGCTTTCTCGAGCAACTCGCCGCGCGCGTGCGCGGACTCACCGAACCCGTCGACGCCGTCGTGGAGGGCATGGCGTTCGCGGTGGAGAAGCTGGCCGACGATCCACGAATCAACTTCATCCTGACCAATCGGCCCGGCGGCAAGGTCACCACCGCGATCGCCTCGGACACCGCGTTGACCTTCAGTCGTTCGATGTTGCACCGATTCGATGTCGACTGGGAGGCACACGGTTTCGACGAGGCCGCCCTCGACGAATTGTCGGAGTTCAGCATCCGGCTGCTGTACTCGTTCCTCACCGAACGCGATACTCGAAGGCCGGATGAGTTGCGCCGATTTCTGGCCCGCTGGGTCGGGCCGGCGATCATGTATCCACGACTGGCCGGCGCACTGGAACCGATAGCGAAAACGGCCGTCCCCGCGCCTCGATCGCACCGCCGCACGGCATCCTGAAACGGGCACCCATGTCCACCGTCGTCGCCTTCCACGCCCACCCCGATGACGAGGTAATCCTCACCGGCGGCACCATTGCCAAAGCCGTCGCGGACGGGCATCGGGTGGTGGTCGTAACCGCCACCGACGGGCGGATGGGCAACGAGGACGATCACATCCGTCTAGACGAATTGCGTTCGAGCACCAGATCTCTCGGCGCACATCGGACGGAGTGCCTGGACTACGCCGATAGCGGGTACGGGCCCGACTTCTACGCCGACCCACCCGGCCGGGTCCGGTTCGCGCGGGCCGATGTCGACGAGGCGGCGCACCGTCTAGCCGCGATACTCATCGCCGAAGAAGCCGAACTGCTACTGAGCTATCAAGCCAACGGCGGTTACGGCCACCGCGACCACGTGCAAGTGCATCATGTCGGCCAGCGGGCAGCCGAAATAGCTCGCACGCCAAAGCTTCTCGAGGCGACAATGCCGCGCGAAGTGCTGCAGCGGGTCGGCGATGTGTGCCGGGTGCTGCGGCTGCCGCCGCCGTACGATCCGGAAGTCGTCGGCAGCGCCTACACCGTGGGCGCGAGCATCACCCACCGGGTCGACGTGCGCCGATTCGCGCGGCAGAAGCGCGATGCGATGGCCGCACACCGCTCGCAGCTGGGTAGCGGCCTGAGTGCACGGGTTTACGGCGCGCTGTTGCGACTGCCGCCCCCGGTGTTGGGTGCGGTCTTCAGGTACGAGTGGTTTGTCGACCCCTCGGTGACGCCGGGAACGCTGCGCGACAACATTTTCGATGGTCGCTCACATCTTGGTTGATCGTGCCAGGACGAAGCTGTAGAGGCCGTAAGTGATGAATCCGGTGCTGGCGGCGATCAGCATTGCCATCCCGAAAGGTTGAGCCCCCAGCGTCTTGAGCGCCCCGTCGAGCCCGGTGGCCTTTGCCGGCTCCGAGCGCCACGCCGCGAGGACCACCAGCAATCCCGTCGCGGCGAGCACCACGCCCTTGCCCACGTAACCGGCCACCCCGAGTCGGCGAACCAGCTTCCCGGGCCTGTCGGTGAGATCGTCGACAAACGTGCGAGCGGCGCCCTTGTACACGTGGTAGGCGCCCACCGCGACGACGCCAATGCCGCAGCCGACGAGCGCGACGGTGCCGGCAGTGGTCCGCATCAGGCGCGCGCTCATCGCCAGGCTCTGCTCGCCGGTGGACTTGCCGGCGCCGCGGGCGAATCCGAATGTGGAGTAGGCGAATCCGAGATAGACCACCGCGATCCCCAGCGACTTTGCGCGGTCGGTGATGCCGGGTGTGGCGTCTGGCGAATCACGGTCGATCGAACGCCCGAGGATGGTTTCGACGATCCGCCACAAACCCAGCGTCGACAGCGCGACGGCGGCCAGCCACAGGGCGGCGGGCCCGCCCGGTCGGGCCGCCAGGGTGGCCAACGCACCGGACTGGTCGGCGGTACCGCCGTCGCCGAGGGCGATGCGGATGGCCAGGTACCCGATGATCAGATGCAGCAGACCGGAGACCACGAACCCGGCGCGGGCGAGTCTTTCGAACACGCCGTTCTGGGCGACCTGCGCCGCGGTGGCCGACGTCAGGCCTCCAGGCATCGCGTTTTCTGACACAACAGACTCCCTCCGTGTGCAGGGATTGCCCGCTATCCGCTGTTGCGTAACGCGCTTGCCAACCCGTTCATCGTCAGCAGGATGCCGCGCTGCACCAGTTCGTCATCCTCGCCGGATCGATAACGCCTCAGTAACTCGACCTGCAGATGGTTGAGCGGCTCCAGGTACGGGAACCGGTTGAACACCGAACGCGCCAGGGCCGGGTTGTCGGCCAGCAGGTCCTCCTCGCCGGTGATGCGCTTGTACATTGCGATGGTGCGCTTGTGCTCGTCGACGATCTTGTCGAATACCCGGATCCGCAACGATTCGTCGTCGACTAACCCCGCGTAGCGCGAGGCCAGCCCCAGATCGCTCTTGGCCATCACCTGGGCCATATTGGACAGCACGCTGCGGAAGAACGGCCACCGCTCGTAGAGTTCGTGCAGCACCGCCAACCGCTCGTCTTCGCTCTGGGGTCCCGCTGCGATCCACTGCTCGAATGCGGCCCCGGTGCCATACCAACCGGGCAGCATCACCCGCGATTGGCTCCACGCCAGCACCCAGGGGATCGCGCGCAGGTCCGAGATCGACTCGGTGGGTTTGCGGGAACTCGGCCGGCTGCCGATGTTCAGCGATCCGATCTCGCTAACCGGTGTTGACGCCTTGAAGTACTCGACGAAACCCGGTGTGTCGTGGACCAATTCGGAATAGGCCTGCTGCGCCAGGGTAGCCACCTCGTCCAGCACCGCGTACGCCTGCTCGGCGAAATCGCCCAGACCCTCGACGTCCAGCAACGTCGACTCCAGGGTCGCGGCCAGCAAGCTCTCCAGGTTGCGTCTCGCCATCTGCGGTTCGGCGTACTTGGCCGCGATCACCTCGCCCTGCTCGGTAAGCCGCAGCGAGCCGTTCACCGCCCCAGGTGGCTGAGCCAGGATCGCCTGATAACTGGGCCCACCCCCGCGCCCGACGGTGCCGCCACGACCGTGGAAGAGCCGCAACCGGATTCCACCTTTGCGGGCGGCTTCCACCAGGGCCAGTTCCGCTCGGTACACCGCCCAGTTGGCGGCCAGGTAACCACCGTCCTTATTGGAGTCGGAGTAACCCAGCATCACTTCCTGCATGTCTCCGCGGGCGGCCACCATGCCCCGGTAGAGCGGAAGCTCGAGCGTCGCCCGCAGGATCGCGGCTCCGTTGTGCAGGTCGTCGATCGTCTCGAACAGCGGCGAGATGCCCACCGGGCAGTACGGTTCGCCTCCGGAGGCGTCCAGCAGGCCGGCCTCCTTCATCAGAATCGCCGCCTCCAGCATGTCGGACACCGATCGGCACATCGAGATCACATAGTTGGGAACCGCTGCGGGACCGTAGGTTTCGACCGCATGGGCGGCCGCACCGACGATCTCGAGCTCCTTGCGGGCCAGCTCGGACAATCCGGTGCGGTCACCGATCAATGGCCGACGGGTGCTCAGTTCAGCCACCAGCAGCTCAACCCGCTCGTCTTCGGGCAGCGAGGCGTAGTCGTCGTGAACGCCGGCCCAGGCCAGCAGCTCGGCGACCACCTCCTCGTGCACATCGGAGTTCTGTCGAAGGTCCAGGCCGCTCAGGTGGAAACCGAAGACGTGCACGCTTTCCCGCAGCAGCGCCAGCCGGTCGTCGGCCAGCAGCGCACTGCCGTGCGTGCGCAGCGATGCGTCGATGGTGTCCAGGTCGGCCCGCAACTCCCCCGGCGTCGGGTAGCCGGACAGACCAAGGTTGAGCAGGTGCAGCGGTTCCTCGTCGAGAATCTCGGCGGCGGTGGCGCTCAGACGGGCACGGATCACCCGCAGCGCACGCCGGTACGGCTCGTCGTCACGCGCCTTGTCGTGGCAGCCGGCGGCGAGCTCGGCCAACTCCGGCGTCACGTCGAGCAACCGCGACGACATCGACAGCTCCTGCTCGAGGTGGTCGAGCTCGGTGAGGTAGTGGGACAACGCGGTGTAGGCGGCGCTGCCGGTGGCCAGCCGAACCACGTCGGCGGTGACGTTGGGGTTGCCGTCGCGGTCGCCGCCAATCCAGGATCCAGGCTGCAGTATCGGGGTGGACAGCAGGTCGGCGTTGGGCCAGCGGGCCCGCAGCGCGTCCCGGACTTCGGCGTTGACCTTCGGCAGCACCTCGAAGAACGCCGACCGGTAGTACTGCAGCCCCACCGCGATCTCGTCGGTGATCTGCAACCGGGACAGCCGGATGATGGCGGTCTGCCACAGGGTGAGCACCTGACGGCGCAACTCGAGCTCGACGCTGCGACCGGAGTCGGTCTCGGTGTGGCCCTCGGCATGTAGGCGCATCAGCTCGGTGATGCGGTGCTGGGTGACGAATACGGTGCGCCGCCGAGTCTCGGTCGGGTGGGCGGTGATCACCGGCGCGACCAGCGCGCCCCGCAGGGCGTCGGCCACAGTGGTCGAATCCAGGCCGGCGGCGTCGAGTTTGATGTAGGTGGCGGCCAGGCTGCTGTCCTGCGGTGGCTCACCCGCTGCGACGTGAATGTTGCGGCGGCGTTCCCGGTGGATGTCCTCGGCCACGTTGGCCAGCAGCGCGAAATGGGTGAACGCCCGGATGACCGGAATCGCCTGGTGAATGTCGATGCCGTCGAACATGCGTGACACCTCAGCGCGGTCGATCTCGGAGCGCCTCACCCGGAATGACTCCACTCGTGCCCGCTCGACCAGGTCGAAGACCTCCTCACCGTTCTGCTCGCGGACGGTGTCGCCAAGGATGGCCCCGAGCAACCGGATGTCGGCCCGCATGGGCTCGGTGGCCTCGCGGCCCAGCTTGGTCCGGTGGACATCGCCGATCGGCTCAAGAGCGGTGTCGGAAGCCTCAACCATGGGTCCCAGTATTAGCGACCGGGGCGGTCGGCGCCTGTCATCGGGTGATCGTTCGGTACGCTGCCCGGTATGGAATTGGCCCTGCAGATCACGTTGGTGGTCACCAGCGTGCTGGTGGTGTTGCTGGTGCTGCTGCACCGCGCCAAGGGCGGCGGCCTGTCGACGCTGTTCGGCGGCGGTGTGCAGTCCAGCTTGTCCGGGTCGACCGTGGTGGAGAAGAACCTCGACCGGTTGACGCTGTTCATCGTCGGTATTTGGCTGGTCTCCATCATCGGCATGGCGCTGCTGATCAAGTACAAGTGACGCTCTGGTGAGCTATCCGCAGCAGCCATATCGCCAGCAGCCGTATCGGCCGCCCTACCCGAACTATCCGCCCGGCGCGCACCAGCCCCACCAGCCTTACCAGCCTCCGCAGGCCCGGCCACCAGTCCCCCAACCCTATGGCCCACCCGGACAGCTACCCGCCGGGGCTGGCGGCATCGGCGTCACCACGCGCTACTTCCCGCTGGGTTTCATGCTTGCTCTCGTCAAGCCGAAGGTCTTCATCGACGGCTACGAGATGCCCCCGGCCGGGTGGGGCCGCACGATGCTGCCGGCCCAGCCCGGCCGGCACCACGTGCACGTCCACGTGCCGTATTTCCTGCCGTCAAAGATCGGGCCGGCCGACGCGGTCGTGGATGTACATCCCGGTCACGTAGTGGAGCTGGAGTACAAGGCGCCGGCGTGGTCCTATAGCGCCGGCTCACTCGGAACACCGCCGCAGAGCTTCAACGGTGTGGGCCTCACCGTCGCGGTGATGGTGGTGCCGTTCGCCGTGCTACTGCTCTTCCTGTTGCTGACGATACTGATCAGCCTCTGACGAGCAGGGGCTACGGCAGCGGACCGCCGGCCGCGATCGCCGCCAGCGTCGCGAACTGTTCGCCGTCCAGCGACGCGCCCCCAACCAGTCCGCCGTCGATGTCCTGCTGCGCGACGAGGTCGCCGACGTTCTTGGCGTTCACCGATCCGCCGTAGAGCACCCGAACCGTCTCGGCGATTTCCGGCGAGGCCAGCGACGCCAATTCGGTACGGATCGCCGCGCACACTTCCTGGGCGTCGGCGGAGCTGGCGACTCTCCCGGTGCCGATCGCCCAAACCGGTTCGTAAGCGATGACGACCTTTTCGATCTGCTCCTTGGACAGTCCGGCCAACGAGCCGCGCAGCTGTTCGACGTTGTGCGACACGTGGTTTCCGGCCTCGCGTACCTCCAGGTGCTCCCCGATGCAGACGATCGGGGTGAGCTCGTGCTTGAGCGCGGCGGCGGCTTTGGCGGCCACCAACGCGTCGTCCTCATTGTGATAAGTCCGGCGCTCGGAGTGCCCGACCACAGCGAAGGTGCAGCCCAGCTTGGCCAGGAATGCACCACTGATCTCACCGGTGTAGGCGCCGGAGTCGTGTTGCGAAATATCCTGCGCCCCATAGGTGAGACGCAGCTTGTCGCCGTCGACCAGGGTCTGCACGCTGCGCAGGTCGGTGAACGGCGGGATCACCGTGACGTCGACTTTGTCGAAGTACTTGTCGGGCAACGCGAATGCGATCTTCTGCACCAAGGCGATCGCCTCAAAATGGTTGAGGTTCATCTTCCAGTTGCCAGCGATCAGCGGCTTGCGGCTCACAGGTCTTCGCCTCTCTATTCTTGATCGGGCTGGGGTTTGCCAAGCACCTCGATGCCGGGAAGTGACTTGCCCTCAAGGTATTCCAGCGATGCTCCGCCACCGGTGGAAATGTGCGAAAAGGCGTCCTCGGGAATACCCAGCGCTCGGACAGCGGCGGCCGAGTCGCCGCCACCCACCACGCTGAACGCGCCTTTACCCGTCGCCGCGACGATCGCCTCGGCGATACCGCGGGTACCCTCCGCGTAGTCGGGGAATTCGAAGACTCCCATCGGCCCGTTCCAGAAGACGGTCCTGGCGTTGCGGAGCAACGTGGTGAACCGCTTGACGGAGCCTGGGCCAATGTCCAGCCCCATCAGGTCATCGGGAATCTTGTTGGCGTCCACTGTTTGTGGCGGGGAATCGGCGGAGAACTTCTCGGTCACCACGATGTCGACGGGAAGTCGCAGCACGTCGTGGTAGGTCTCCAGCAGGTCGCGACAGGTCTGCACCATTTCCTCTTCGAGCAATGACTTGCCAACCGAATGACCTTGCGCAGCAAGGAATGTGAAGCACATCCCGCCACCGATCACGATGCTGTCGGCCTTCGTCGCCAAGGACTCGATGACGCCGAGCTTGTCGGACACTTTCGAGCCACCCAGTACCACGGCGTAGGGCCGTTCGGTGGAGCTGGTCAACTGCTTGAGCACCCGGATCTCGTCGGCGACCAGCTTGCCGGCGTAGTGCGGCAGCAGCGTCGCTACGTCGTACACCGAGGCTTGCTTGCGGTGCACCACTCCGAACCCGTCGGACACGAAAGCCCCACCGGGTGAAACCAATTCGGCGAGTTGCTTGGCAAGGGCCAGGCGTTCGTCGTCGTCCTTGCTGGTTTCGCGCTTGTCGAAGCGGATGTTCTCCAGCAGCAGGATGTCGCCGTCAGTCAACCCCTCGGCGCGGGCCAGCGCGTCCGCGCCGACCACATCACCGGCCAACTGTACGTGCCGGCCCAGTTGTTCACCGAGCGCCGCCGCCACCGGCGCCAGTGAGAATCGGAGATCCGGGCCGCTTTTGGGGCGGCCTAGATGCGCGGTGACCACCAGCTTGGCGCCGGCATCCAGAAGTGCTTTCAGCGTCGGCACCGATGCGCTGATACGTCCGGGATCGGTGATGTTGCCGCCGTCGTCTAGCGGCACGTTCAGGTCGGAGCGCACCAACACGCCGCGACCCGAAACGCCTTCGGCGAGCAGGTCATCCAGAGTTGGGACGCTCACGGCTAGAGCGACTTGCCGACGAGGCCGACCAGGTCGATCAGCCGGTTGGAGTAACCCCATTCGTTGTCGTACCAGGACACCACCTTGGCCTGGTTGTCGATCACCTTGGTCAGCCCCGAGTCGAAGATCGAGCTGTGCGGGTCGGTGACTATGTCGCTGGAGACGATCGGGGCGTCGTAGTACTTCAGGATGCCCTTCATGGGTCCGTCGGCGGCGGCTTTCATCGCGGCGTTGATCTCGTCAGCGCTGGCCGACTTCGACAGCTCCGCAGTCAGGTCGGTGACCGATCCGGTGGGAATCGGCACCCTCAGCGCGTACCCGTCGAGCTTGCCCTTGAGTTCGGGCAGCACCAGACCGATGGCCTTGGCCGCACCGGTGGAGGTCGGCACGATGTTGAGCGCGGCCGCACGCGCTCGGCGCAGATCCTTGTGCGGGCCGTCCTGCAGGTTCTGGTCCTGGGTGTAGGCGTGGATGGTGGTCATCAGGCCTTTGACGATGCCGAACTCGTCGTTGAGCACCTTTGCGATGGGTCCGAGGCAGTTGGTGGTGCACGACGCGTTGGAGATGATGTTCTGGCTGCCGTCGTACTTGTCGTCGTTGACGCCCAGCACGATGGTGATGTCCTCGTCGGTGGCCGGCGCGGAGATGACGACCTTCTTGGCCCCGGCGTCCAGGTGGCCCTTGGCTTTGGCGGCGTTGGTGAAGATACCGGTCGACTCCACCACGACGTCGACCCCAAGATCGCCCCAGGGCAGCGCAGCCGGGCCTTCCTTGACTTCGAGCGCCTTGATCCTGTTGCCGCCGATGACGATGGTGTCGTCGCCGTCCAGGCTGACATCCTGGGGCAGTCGGCCGAGGATTGAGTCGAACTTCAGCAGATGCGCCAGCGCGGCGTTGTCGGTGAGGTCGTTGACCGCCACCACCTCGATGTCGGCGGCCTTGCCCTGCTCCTGCTGGGACAAAAGGGCGCGGTAGAAGTTGCGTCCGATTCGACCAAAGCCGTTGATGCCAACTCGGACCGTCACGTGTCTCTCCTTATGTCTTCTGTGTCCGCTGATTCAGCGCTCGTGGTCAGCCTAGAACAGGGCTGTCACCGGTGCTGGGGCGGTAAGACCGCACGCCCGCGCGCAGTGGCGTCGCTCGCCGCCCCGACCACTGCGCAACCGCTCCAAATTCGAGCGCACCCCGGTGAGCGGTCGCGTCCGCGGGCGCCCGGCTGACCCTTTTAACCCTGGGGTGCGGTGCCTTTTCCTGGCGTTAAACCTGCCCGAAAGTCACCATTTGGATACGACGCGGTGCGGCGCGGCATTACGCTCCGGTTGGCGTCCGAGAATTGGGTCCGTCTGACAGCCAAGAATTGAGCATGCACGCATGAGCACTAATAAAGGAGTTGACGTTGATGACGATCTTTGATCGATTCAACTTCAAGGTAATTGCCGCTTCCGTCGGGTTGTGCGGGGCCGCGCTGTCGTTGAGCCCGGTAGCAGCTGCCATCCCGTTCAAAGCAGGCGGCGCCGCGTGCATCCAGGGTATGGCCGGGGAGGCCGCACCCGCGGGAGCGGGAGGCGCGGCGGCAGCGGCCGCGGCGTGCTGCGCCTACGGCGCGGCGGGAGCAGCAGCCGGCGCCCCGGCGCCCGCCGGAACTCCGGGAGCTACCGGCACAGCCACGACCTGTTGCGCATACCCCGGTGGCGCCGGGGGCGGACCGGCAGGCGCCGGAGGGACAACGCCCACCGGGGGGACGACCCCCGCGGGGCCGGCAGCTGCTGGCGCGTGCGCGCCGGCCAGCGCGCCACTGACCGACATGGCCGGTGTACCGGTGGTGGTGCCAGGTCCGGCCGCAGTGCCGGTGGTAGCGCCCGTGCCCGTCGGCGCGCCCGTGCCCATCGGCGCACCCGTCCCCATCGGCGCACCAGTCCCCATCGGCGCACCCGTCCCCATCGGCGCACCCGTCCCCATCGGCGCACCCGTCCCCATCGGCGCACCCGTCCCCATCGGCGCACCCGTACCCATCGGCGCACCCGTCCCCATCGGCGCACCCGTACCCGTTGGAGCGCCGGTCCCGATTGGCGCGCCCGTCGCCGGAGGGGTCCCCGTGCCGATCGCACCGGTCATCGCGGCCGGCACGCCGTTGGTCGACCTCGGTCCGGCGGCGGCCGCCGCCCCGATCACCGATATGTCGGGAACCGGCAAGGGCGAACCGACTCGCCCAGTGCCGGGTGGTCCGGTGCCGGGTCAGCCCTACCGGCCCGGGCCTGCGGGCTGATTCCAAGGTTGAATGGGCCCCCGAGTGAAACACCACCCGGGGGCCCATTCGTCGTGTGCTGTTCACGCAATCTAGGTCAGCAGACTCGGAGCGATTCTAATTTGCAAAGTTCGTCACGCAACGCGCACCGTTTTCCGAATTAGAAATACGAATAGAATTCAATTCGGTTTTATACGCGAATAGCCGACGCCGCCGATACGCACCATGCGTAATTCGGCGGGATCAGAATGATCAGTCGCGCATTACAGAATTCGATTCACCGGCGGTGGACGGGTGATTTGCAACAGGCGCAGCGCCGGCGAAGGCCGCGCTTTGGCGACAAGTCGACGCAGCGGACGCCCGTTGGACGGCGTACCGCTGCGCAAGGTCATTGCCGACCTTCGCAGCAGCCCGATGGCTATGCGGCGCATGCGCACTGATTTCGGACTCCCTCTAACTGACATAGTTGCAATAGCGATGCTAAAGGCCTGCTGATCAGGGAAAGCGCAGCGCATGATGGGCGATTCGGTCAAGCCTTCGTCACGGTTCGGCCACGCCCGCGTTTGGGCGCCGCTGAGCGTAAGAGCTTGGCCCGCCGCGCCCCTTGCTGGACTTACGAGCGTCCCGGCTGTCAGCGCTTGTGCAGCCAGCGCAGTGCTGCCTCGGCGGCATGATAGCCACACAGGCCGTGGATGCCAGCGCCCGGCGGCCCGGACTGCGAGCACAGGTAGACGCCCGGCACACCGACTGCATACGGGTCGACGGCGATCCGCGGCCGAAAGATGATCTGCAGCCGGTCGTTGGCGCCCCCGATGATGTCGCCACCGATGAAGCTGGGATTGCGGGCCTGCAGTTCACCGGTACTGGTGGACGTGGTCGCGACGATGCGGTCGCGAAATCCGGGAGCGAATCGCTCGACCTGCTCGACGATTGCGGCCGTCGCATCCCCGGTGTAGCCGTACGGCACGTGCGCGTAGGCATAGATCGGGTTGATGTTGCCCGCACTCCGGGACCGGTCGGCCAGGTACTGCTGGCCCAGCAGCACGAACGGGCGTGACACCATCTTGCCTTGTGCGCGTTGAGCTTCGATGTCGGCGATCTCCTCGAAGCTGCCGCCCAGATGCACCGTTCCGGCCCGCCCGCAATCGGGATTGGTCCAGGGGATGTCGCCTTCTATCGCAAAGTCGACCTTGAACGCCGACGACCCTTCGCGGTAGCGCCGGTAGGACCGCCTGATTCGGGTCGGCATCGCGTCGCCGTAGAGCTCGAGCACCTGCGCTGGGCTGAGGTCGAGCATGACAATGTCGGCGGTCGGGATGTCGCGGCGTCGGCTGACAGGGACCCCGGTGCTCACCTGTCCGCCCGCGGCACTCAGCGCCGCACCCAGCGCGCGGACGATGGATCCGGATCCACCTTCGGCGACCGGCCAGCCATAGCGATGTCCGCTGGCCAGAATCATCAGCCCGAGCGAGGCGGTCAGCGGCCGATCCAGCCGGGTGAAGGCGTGCGCGGCCGCCCCGCCGTACAGGGCGCGCGCCTGCTCAGTGTGGAACCAACCGGCCACCGCGGTGGCAGGCAGCACCGCCCGTGGACCAAACGCCGCCAGCCGGATCGGATGGCGCGGGATGTTGAGGACCGGGCGCAGCAGGTCTTCGGCCAGGTCGTCGAAGCCCTTGGCCAGTCCACCGACCGCCGCCTTCCACCGGCGGCGATCGGCACCAAGTCCTTTAGCCGTCTTCGAAATTGACTGATAGAGCAGACCCGCGCTGCCGTCATCGAGCGGATGTGCGCAGTCAATCTCCGGCCACTTCCACGACAGCCCGTAGCTCTCGAGGCCGATCTCCTTCCAAAACGGGGAGCCGACGCCGAGCGGGTGGAACGCCGAACAGTGGTCGTGGATGACGCCGGGCACCGTCAATTCACCCGAGCGCGCTCCCCCACCAATGGTGTCCTGCGCTTCAAGCACCTGTACGTCGATGCCTTGGCGCGCGAGATGTATTGCCGCGGCCAGGCCGTTGGGGCCGGCGCCGACAACGACCGCGGTCGTCATGCCGGTACGGAACGTTGCGAGGTGACGTGGACCGGGAATTCGTCACCAGGCTCCGGCCACGGCTGGCGCGTCAGCATGTCCGAGACATTGACGTACCCGGCTTCGATCAAACCGGTCTTAGCGTCGAGGATGCGATACCACTGCTTTTGGACGTGAATCGGCTGGCCTTCCAGGACGATGACGCGCACATCGCCGTCCTCGAAGTTGCAACGCCGCTGCACGGCTTCCAGCAGTTGCTCGTTGTGCAGGTGACCTTCCCCGAAGTTCCAGCCGACCAATGGGCCGGCCACGATTTCACCTTCGCGCACTTTGTAACCGGCCTCTTCGGCGCCCAGCGCCCGGGGCAGCAGGCCGTTGAGCGCACGGCCGTGGGTATGCATGGCGCGGAACGCCGCCACCTTATCGGCCATCACTTCGGCGGTCTTAGCGTCGTAGAGCTTTGCCAATTGATTGACAACCAGCGCAGAGCTTTTGACGACATCGGCTTCGATCTTGTCCTCGGCGCCGGGGCGGAAGCACCACAGGCTGGTGGCCCAGTTGCCGGCGTAGTAGCGCATCCCGGGTAGGAACGAAATCTTGGCGGGGAACAGGTTTCCCGCGATGGCGACGGCGGCTGCGACCAGGATGAGGGCCAGCAATAGCGGCGACTGGATGTCGGTCGCACGGATCGCGCCGTAGTGCCCGAACAGGTAGAACAGCGAGAAGATGAAAAAGACGTTCCACTCCAACGGAACTCCCATCGGGAGGTTGGACAGGATGTTGAGGTGGAAGATCACCATGAACGCGATTAAGAACCAGCGCCATGGCGCATCGCCCGCGACGAACACCAGCACCGTCGGAACTATGAACTCGGCAGTAGTTCCTCCGCCGTGGGCCATCAGCTTGGGCAACCAGGTGGGGCGCAGGTCGTTGACGTGGTCGCGGTAAAGCAGGTGCTTGAGCGGCAGAAACAGCCTGCTGCGCAGCAGAGCATTGTTGCTTGTCATCACCGCAACCACGTAGGGGAAGTGGTGGTTGAGTTTGGAGGTCGCCGCCCCCCACCACAGACACAGCATGATGAGCTTGAACGCCGAGATCTGGTCGGCGAACGGGAAGAAGAACACGATCAGCTTCAGCCAATAGTGTTCGCCGCGGGCGGCCAGGAAGATGGTCTTGTCGCGCAGACCGAGCAGCGCCAAGGCGACGATCGCCGGTAGGACCAGCATCGGGTCGATCAACCCGACACCGGCGGGGATCGACGCAGTGCCCGGCCCGGGTACACCAACTGATAGCAACGCCCACACTGCGCTGCCCAGCACCACGGCGTACAACGCGACGTCAATGACCGAGCGGGAGTCGCCGCGGGTGAACGGCACCTTGTCCGGCCAGGCCGGAAGACGAATCGTGTTGGGCCGCAACCAATAAAGCACTCCCCCGATCGGGGGCATGAAACGTCCGGTCAACGGCCCTGACCCACAACCCAGGCCCAGAATCTCGAACAGCAACGTGAAGACGACGACCTTCTGGTAGACGATCGGCTCGGTCCACCAGTGCGCGATCTGGCTCAGCCCGCCCAGGCCGGGCGTGAGCGAGATGATGGCGGCCGGCGCGGCGACGTACAGCCCGATCTTCATCAGGTACAGCAGATACACCGCATACGGCGTCCCGAAGCCGTTTTCTGCCCAGTGCCTGGTGACGACCTGCAACCGCGTCGCGCGCGGCAGCATCGGCCAAGTGTCGTGATCAACGTCCGGAAGGTCTGGTGACATGAACCCCATGACTGCCTCATTCCCGAAGTGAAACCAGCGGATCCAAATGTATCCCGCCACACTCTGCCCGTCCCGAGGCGGCGACGGACCGCTTTTGCCGGCGTTGGTCAGCGTCAGTCTGCACCAGGCCGGCCCCGGCGCGGCGCGGCCGGCTGCAGCGGTTCGGCCCACTGCGCGCCGGTGGCATCGAACAACCGGCCAATCTCGGCGACGTGCATGTCGGCCAGATCCCACACATCTGGCACTAGCTCGCGGTCGACGATGAACCCGAAGTCGAGCCGGTCCAGGTAGCTGACCACGGTGATGTTGAGCCCCTGACCGTCGGTGACGATCGACACCGGGAACTGGTGGCACAGCTTGGCGCCCGCGAAGTACAACGACTGCCGGGGTCCGGGGACGTTGGAGATCACCACATTGAACGGCAGTCCGACACGGTTGGCCAACTGCAGCCGCGAGGCCAACCGGACCGCGGAGGTCGACAGCACCGGCGCCGAGTATTGAGTGAGATCGGCCAGTTCGGTGGCGGGCACCAGCTGGAACCGGCGCTTGGCCTGTCGCATGGCCGCCTTGCACCGCTCGACCCGTTCGGCCGGATCTGGGCAGTCGGTCGGCAGGTCGGCCACGATTGCCGAGACGCGATTAGTCCAGGGGTCGTCTTCGTCCCCCGTGCGGATTGAGACGGGCACCATGGCTCGCAACGGCCGATCGGGCAACGCGTCGTGCGCCAACAGGTATTCGCGCAACCCGCCGGCACAGATAGCCATCACGACATCGTTGACGGTACCGCCCGTTGCATTCTTGAGTCGCTTAATATTCTCCAAAGACGTTGTGCGCATTGCGAATCGGCGGTGTGCGGTGATGGTCCTGTTCCAGGGCGTCGGCGGGGCGGACACGCTCGGTAACGAGACCCGTGGCAGATCGCCGGCACCAATCCTGGCCACCCGCTTGACCGCGGATCCGGCCACTCCCGCCGCGCTAGCGACGCCGCGGATACCCGCGGCGTCGGCCAGCTGGCGTACGATCCGGGCCTGCACTCGCATTGCCCGGAACGGGTTGCCCGCCAACCGGATTGCCGTGCGGCGCAATAGTTCGACGCTGCTGGGCAGCACCTCCGGCTGCCACGAGGGGCTTTCCCCGGGCGGCGGGGCATCGGGCTCGGTGTCGGTGACGATCTGCAGCATCAGCTGCCCGGAGGCTCCGTCGATCGTGGCGTGGTGATACTTGGTGAGTAGTGCCCACCGCCCGTCGGCGAGGCCGTCGAGGACGTAGACCTCCCATAGCGGCCGGGTCCGGTCCATCGGGCGCCCGACGATCCGGCACACCTGCTCGGCCAGTTGGTCGACCAAACCCGGTTGTGCCAAGTGCAATTCACGAATGTGGAAGTCGAGATCGAGATTCGGATCAGCCACCCAATAAGGGTGGTCGAGCCCGAACGGCACCCCGACCAGACGCCGGCGCAGCGGTTCGAGCTCACCCACCAGCGACCCGAACTTGGCGTACACGGCGGCATAGGGGTCGTAGTCCGGCCGGGGTCGCTCGAAGATCATCAACCCGGTGACATGCCCGAACGTCGTCGACGTCTCCATGTGCAGGAACGCGGCATCCAGCCCGGTGAGTTGTTTCATGAACGGCTCCTTGGTTTTTCGGTGCTCAGTTGGCGAGCAGGCCGCCTTCGACGGGCAGCGTGACGCCGGTGATGTAGCTGCTGGCATCGCTGGCGAGGAAGATCAACGCGGCACTGAGCTCTTCGACGCGGCCGATGCGGCCCGCCAGCGTGCGCGGGATGACCGTCTTGTCGAGGTAGCCGGCCGGCAGCTCGTCGGTCATCTCGGATTCGAAGAACCCGGGCGCCAGTGCATTGACCCGAATGCCTTTACGCCCGGTCCATTGCTGAGCGAGATCGCGAGTCAGGCCGATCACGCCTGCCTTGGAGGCCGAGTAAGCGGCCTGCGGAAGGCCGCCGGTGGTCAGACCGAGCACGCTGCTGATGTTGACGATCGAGCTGCCGGGCCGCATCACCTGTGCGCAGGCCTGCGCCATCCAGTAGCTGCCGTTGAGGTTGAGTTCGATCACCGATCGGAATTGCTCGGGCGTTTCGCGCAGCGCCGGGACCGCGGTCCCCACGCCAGCATTGTTGACCAGGATGTCGACCCGCCCGAACCTGTCCATCGCCGCCTTGACCAAATTCTGGCAATCGCCTGGCTCAGTGACGTCGGTCCGGACCGCGACGGCTTGGCGGCCGGCCTGCTCAACCAGCGATCGGGTCCGAGCCATCCGATCCGCGCGCCGGGCACCGAGGACCAGGTCTGCCCCCGCTTGCGCGAGGGCGGCGGCGAAGCCGACACCCAGACCACTGGATGCGCCGGTGACGATCGCGACGCGGTCATCGAGACGAAAGCTGTCGAGGATGGTCACTGCGCGGTCCCTTCGGTCGGGTTAGGTGGTCTTGCACCATATCGTGATTTGTTGCATAGTTACAGCAGTTGGAGATATATTTCACTTTGTATCGTTTTGCTAGCCTGATGCATCATTACGACCTGCGCCCGGGGAGGTTGTCGATGAGCGAGACCCCACTGGCGCGCCTGCTCGCCGAGGAGCGACGGCCGGACGCGCTGACCGCGTTCCGCATCGCCAGGCGCCGCTTCATCGACGGCCGCCGCATCGAGATGGGGGAACTGGCCACCGAACTCGGCGTGAACCGGGCCACGTTGTTCCGGTGGGTCGGCAGCCGCGACGAACTACTGGCCGAGATCCTCTGGTCACTGGCCAAACCCACACTGGCACTGGCGGTTCAGGAGGCACCCGGTGAAGGTGGCCAGCGCATCGCGGCGATCTCGGGACGATTCGCCCGGCTAATGGACGACGCCGAGTTCTTCAGGGCGTTCCTGCGTCGCGAACCAGAACGCGCACTGCGGATTCTGACCACGCGTGCCGGCACCATCCAGGCGCGTGTCGTTGAGGCCGTCGAAACCCTTCTGGACGAAGAGATTTCGCGTGGTCGGCTAAACCCGCCATTGCCACCCCACGACCTGGCCTACCTGATCATGCGAATCATCGAGTCCTTCCTCTACGCCGACCTCATCACCGGCGAGCAGCGCGACATCGACGGAGCCGAGCGAGCGATCACAGCCCTCCTACGTTGAGGTTTCCTATCTGGCGTTCCGACCCGGTCGCTACGATCTAGGAACTCGTCAGCAAAGGAGCCTCAGTGAGCGAAGACGACATCGGCAAATTCGACCCCGGCATGACCCAACGGATGATCTCCGTCATGCGGCCGGTGTTGAAAACGTACTTCCGCAGCGAGGTGCACGGCCTGGACTCGTTCCCGTCCGGCGGCGCGCTGGTGGTCGCCAACCACTCCGGTGGCCAGTTCCCGATGGACGTACCGATTTTCAGCGTCGACTTCTACGAGAAGTTCGGCTATGAGCGCCCGGTGCTGACCTTGAGCCACGACATCTTGTTCATGGGCCCGACCGGAGACATCTTCCGCAAAACCGGCTATATCCGGGCCAACCCGGAGAACGCCGCCGCGGCACTGCGGTCCGGTGGAGTGGTGGTCGTCTTCCCCGGCGGCGACTACGACGCATACCGCCCGACCACCGCCGAGAACGTCATCGACTTCAACGGGCGTAAGGGGTACGTCCGCACTGCAATCGCGGCCGGAGTTCCCATCGTGCCCGTAGTGGGTATCGGCGGTCAGGAGACCCAGCTGTATCTGAGCCGAGGCACCTGGCTGGCCAAGCGCCTGGGCTTGAAGCGGTTGATCCGCAGCGACATCTTGCCGCTGTCGTTCGGTTTTCCCTTCGGGTTCAGTGCGGCGATCCCACCCAATCTGCCGCTGCCCGCCAAGATTGTGATGCAGGTGCTGGAACCGATTGATATCGCCGCCGAATTCGGCGCGGACCCCGATGTCGACTCGGTCGACCAGCACGTGCGGTCGGTGATGCAAGCGGGTCTCAACGAGCTGGCCGCCAAGCGTCGCTTCCCGATTGTCGGCTGAGCCATGGCGTCCCGCATCGAGGAAGCCCTCGGCGTCATCCGCACCATGAGGCGCGCCGGGATGATCGCGCCGATGCGGCCCGACCGCTACCTGAAGATGATCGCCGCGATGCGCCGCGAAGGCATGGGGATGACGGCGGGATTCGCCGGAGCGCCCCAGCGCTGCCCCGACCGTCTTGCCCTGATCGACGAACTGGGCCCGCTAACCTGGCGGCAACTCGACGAGCGGATCAACGCGCTGGCCGCGGCACTGCAACAGCTGGCGTCCGGGCAACCGAAGGTGGTCGGCATCATGTGCCGCAACCATCGAGGCTTCGTCGAGGCGGTGGTGGCCGCCAGCCGCATCGGCGCTGACATCCTGTTGCTCAACACGTCTTTCGCCGGACCGGCGATGGCGGAGGTGGTGACTCGCGAAGGCGTCGACACCGTGATTTACGACGAGGAGTTCACCGCCACCGTCCACCGCGCGCTGGCCGACGTCCCGGACGCCACCCGCATTCTGGCGTGGACCGACACTGCGCAGGAACCTCACCTCGAAAACCTGGAGAAGCTGATCACCGCGCATGCCGGTCAGCAGCCGCGGCGGCACAGCCGCACCGGGAAGATCATCCTGCTCACCTCGGGCACCACCGGAGCACCCAAGGGCGCCAAGCAATCTGGCGGCAGCGCCGGAATAGGCACGCTCAAGGCGATTCTGGACCGCACGCCGTGGCGGGCCGAGGAGACCATTGTGATCGCGGCGCCGATGTTCCACGCTTGGGGCTTCTCTCAGCTGATCTTCGCCGCGTCCATGGCATGCACGATCGTCACCCGACGCAAGTTCGACCCGGAAGCGACACTGGCTCTCGTCGACGAGTACCAGGCGACGGGACTCGCGGTGGTGCCGGTGATGTTCGACCGCATTATGGACCTTCCCGAAGAGGTGCGAAACCGCTACAGCGGCAAGTCGTTACGATTCGCTGCGGCCTCAGGATCGCGAATGCGTCCCGACGTCGTGATCGCATTCATGGATCAGTTCGGCGACGTCATCTACAACAACTACAACGCCACCGAGGCCGGCATGATCGCCACCGCCACGCCGACGGACCTGCGCGCCGCACCCGACACCGCCGGCAAGCCAGCCGGCGGGACCGAGATCCTGATCCTCGACCCCGAGTTGAACGAACTCCCCACCGGCGAAGTCGGCACCATCTACGTGCGAAACGACACCCAATTCGACGGCTACACATCCGGTAAGACCAAGGATTTTCACGCTGGCTTCATGTCTTCCGGAGACCTCGGATACCTGGACCAAGACGGGCGGCTGTTCGTGGTCGGCCGCGACGACGAGATGATCGTCTCCGGCGGCGAGAACATCTACCCGATCGAGGTGGAGAAAACCCTGGCCACCCATCCCGAGGTGGCCGAAGCGTCGGTACTCGGCGTGGACGACGAGCAGTACGGACAGCGGCTGGCTGCGTTCGTGGTGTTCGAACCGGGGGCGACCGCAGACGTCGATGCCCTCAAGCAACACGTCCGCGACAACCTGGCCAACTACAAGGTGCCCCGCGAGATCACCGTGCTCGACGAGCTTCCCCGCGGCAGCACCGGCAAGATTCTGCGCAACGAACTGAAGGCCCGGGTGAGCGACTCATGAACCTTCGTCAAGTGATCACGCAATTGCGCCGGCCCCGGCCGCTTACCCGCGCGACGGCCGAGATCGTCAACGCCGCCAACGGGTTACGTCCCATCACCCGTAATCCCTGGGCTGCTCCAACAGTGTTTTGGTTCGGCTGGCCGACCTCAGAGGTGCCGGGTGTCTACGCCGCCGTCTCGGCCCTGGACGCGGCACGTCGCAGCCGGCGCGGCGATTTCGACGGACCCAAGGGCAAGGTGGCGCTGGCACTGACCGCTGCCTCGTGGGCGATCCTAGGCGTGATCGCCTACCGCGGCGTGAAAACCCCTGGGCCCGTGCTGGAATCGGCGCTGACCGAACAGCTCGGCCCGAATTACTCCGACGCGCTGCGCGAACTGCCCACTGAGCTTGCCGACCGGCCAGGTCGGCGCAACCCGCCACTGCGGTCGACGGTGGCCCGGCGGCGCTACGTCGACAAGCAGAACATCGTGCGCTACGGTCCGCACGGGCGCGCGAACCTGGCCGACATCTGGCGCCGCCGCGACCTGCCGCGAGACGGCAAAGCGCCGGTGTTGCTGCAGGTGCCCGGCGGAGCGTGGATGATCGGGTGGCGCCGCCCGCAGGCGTATCCGCTGATGGAACACCTGGTTTCGCGTGGCTGGGTATGTGTGTCGATGAACTACCGGGTATCGCCGCTGCACACCTGGCCCGACCACATCGTCGACGTCAAGCGCGCGCTGACCTGGGTCAAGGACAACATTGCCGAGTACGGCGGGGACCCCAATTTCGTTGTGATCAGCGGTGGTTCGGCTGGCGGACATCTGTCCTCGTTGGCGGCCCTGACACCCAACGACCCGAAGTTCCAGCCGGGATTCGAAGAATCCGACACCTCGGTGGCCGCCGCGGTTCCGTTCTACGGCCGCTACGACTGGTTCTCGATCGACGAACCAGGGCGGGGAGAGTTCCTCGAGGTGCTCGCCCGGCTGGTAGTCAAGAAGAAGATAAGCACGCACCGCGACATCTACGTCGACGCCTCCCCCATCACCTACGTGCGGGCCGACGCACCACCTTTCTTCGTCCTGCACGGAACCGACGACTCGCTGATCCCGGTGCAGGAGGCGCGGGAGTTCGTCGACGAGCTGCGCGCGGTGTCCAAAGCGCCGGTCGCCTACGCCGAGCTGCCCAATGCGCAGCACGCTTTCGACATCTTCGCGTCCCCGCGGGCCAGCAAGTCCGCCGAGGCGGTTGCGCGATTCCTGTCCTGGGTGTACGTGACGAAGTACCTGGGCGACCGTTAACCGATCACAGATCGGCGGCGCGCTCCAATTCGGCGAGTGCCGGTTCGATGGCGTCGGCCATCTCGTCGATGTCGTTGGCCACCTCGGGCGTCGTCACGAAACCGAAGTCCAGGTATCCCTGGTAGGAGAAGCAGGTGACGTTGAGAGCGACATCCATCACCGGCGGCCCCAACGGAACCAGCGAGTCTAGCTTGGCGCCGGCCATGTAGAGGGGAATGGGCGGGCCGGGCACATTGGACACCACCAGATTGATCGGCGCCAGGTTGCGTGACAACCCGGTGGCCGTGTACGCCCGCGCTGCCAACTGCAGCAGGCCCGGCGGAGTGGTCTCGGTAAGCCCCATGATCTGGTGTGCGGAAAGCGCTTTGGCCATTTCCTTGGCGCTGCGAGTGCTCTCGTGAATGATTTTCAGCCGCTCGGCTGGGTCCTCGATATCGGTGGCCAACGACGCCGTCATCGAACTAATCTGGTTGCCGACATCGGACTTGTTCTCGTCGGTACGGGTGGAGACGGGGATCTGCGCGATCAACGGCTTGTACGGCAGCTCGTCCCGCTTGAGCAGATACTCCCGGACCGCGCCGGCCACGATCGCCAGGACGACGTCGTTGAGCTTGACCCCGAAGGCGTCCTTGACGGCCTTGGCCCGCTCCAGCTCGATGCGGCAGCCGGTGATCCGGCGGTGCGGCGACACAGGCGCATTGAATCGGGTCTTGGGCGCCTCGAAGAAGCGCGGTGGCCGGGTCGCCACCCCCAGTGCGGCGATCTGTTGACGCACCGTCTGCTCCACCAACCGGGCGATCCGGAAGGGAGTCATGATGCCCAGGTTCACCAGCGCACCCAACGCGCGCCGTTCGAGGCCCGGAATGGTGAACCCGACGAATCCGATCGTCTCCTTCTGCGGCGGCCGGGGTTCGGGCGTGATATCCAAGAGGATTTCGCCCAGGCCGGCACCCGAGACACCATCGACGATGGCGTGATGCATCTTGGTCAGCGTCGCGATGCGGCCACCTTCGACACCCTCGATTACCCACAATTCCCACAGCGGCCGGGACCGGTCCAGCTTGTAAGACATCAGCCGGCCAGCGAGTTCATCGACCTCGCGCCGGCCGCCCGGCGCCGGCACACCGATGCGGCGGATATGAAAGTCGATGTCGAGTTCCTCGTCCTCGACGAACCACGGCCGATCCAGGCCCAGCGGAGACCCGGTCACCCGCCAACGCAGCTGCGGGATTTCCGGCAGCCGCTCGATCAGCAATTCCCGCAGGCGATCGAAGCTGTACTCGGGCGCATCGCTGGGATCGCAGATCGCCAGTGCACCGACGTGCATGTGCCAGCCGGAAGTTTCGGCCGACCAAAACGCCGCATCAACACTCGAGAGCCGTTTCATTAGAAGACCGTAGCCCGCCCCCGGCCACGAATGTAACTACACCCAGAAATCCTGGGGGCGAAATCACAGCCCGGTCGTACCCGCGGGAAAAGAAGGCGGGAAGGGAAGTTACGCGTCTTCTAGCAGGTCAGGGGTGACCGCAGACTCGGTGTCGGGAATGCCGTCGACCTTTGCTTTACGGTCGGCCATCGACAACAGACGCCGAATACGTCCTGCCACAGCATCTTTGGTCATCGGCGGGTCGGCGAGGCGACCCAGCTCCTCCAGTGAGGCCTGCCGATGCTCGACGCGCAGCTGACCCGCGGTGGCCAGGTGGTCGGGCACGGTGTCGCCGAGGATTTCCAGCGCGCGCTCCACCCGGGCCGCCGCCGCCACCGCCGCGCGCGCCGAGCGGCGCAGGTTCGCGTCGTCGAAATTGGCCAGCCGGTTAGCGGTGGCCCGCACCTCCCGGCGCAGCCGGCGCTCTTCCCAGACCAGCCGGGTGTCCTGCGCGCCCATCCGGGTGAGCAGCGCACCAATGGCCTCACCGTCGCGAACCACCACCCGGTCGGCGCCGCGCACCTCGCGAGCCTTGGCGCTGACTCCCAGCCGACGCGCCGCGCCGACGAGCGCCAGGGCGGCCTCGGGCCCGGGGCAGCTGACCTCCAGCGCCGAGGAACGACCCGGCTCGGTCAGCGACCCGTGGGCCAAAAAGGCTCCCCGCCAGGCGGCTTCGGCATCGCCGACGCTGCCACCCACCACTTGGGCGGGCAGGCCGCGCACCGGACGTCCGCGCATGTCCAGCAGGCCCGTCTGGCGAGCCAGCGCTTCCCCGTCGCTGGCGACCCGCAGCACGTACCGGGTGTTCTTGCGAATTCCGCTGGCCGACAACACATGCACCACGGCGTTGTAGCCGTACAGGTCGAAGATGTCTTTGCGCAGCCGCCGCGCGATGCTACCGAGGTCGACCTCGGCCTCGACAACCACCCGGCCAGCCACGATGTGCAAGCCACCAGCGAACCGCAGCAGCGAGGTGACCTCCGCGCGCCGAGCGCTGACCGACTTGACCACCAGACGGCTCAGCTCGTCCTTGACTTCAGTCGTCATCGCCACGCGTCGTCACCCCTTGGTTCGTTCCCGACGGCCGCCGTCGATCGGTATCTCTTCCGTGGCCGTCACCGACGGCTCGGATCTCCCTGCCGGATTCTTGCCAGCTGCTCGAACCCCGTCCAGCACAGCGGCCAGCCTGCCCGGGTCATGTAAAGGTGTACCAGGTCGGGCCACATCCGCGAAGTGGACCTCGGCCTGCAGCAGTGTTGCGGTCCGACGCAGCTGGTCCCGCTCACGATCGCTGGGCACCCGTTCTGCGTCGATGATGATGTCGTCGACGCGGAACTCCGGTGCATGCTGTGCCAGCACATGCAGGTGCCGCTCCACCGAAAACCCGGCGGTTTCCCCCGGTTCGGCCACCAGGTTGAGCACCAGCGCCTTACGTGCGGTGGTCGCCCGCAGCGCCTTAAGCAGGCCGGGCACCAACACATGGGGAATCACGCTGGTAAACCACGAGCCGGGTCCGAGCACGACAAGATCGGCGGCCATGATGGCGTCGACGGCCTGCCGAGTGGCCGGCGGGTCGGTCGGCAGCAACCGCACCCGGCGCACCTTGCCCGGTGTCGTCGCGATGGCGACCTGGCCCCGGATCAGCCGGAACATCCGCGGGTCGGACTCCAGGCCGGAGACGTCGGCCTCGATCTGCAGCGCGATCGGACACATCGGCAGCACCCGGCCCTTGACGCCCAGGACACGCCCGATTTCGTCGAGTGCCGCGACCGGGTCGGCCAGCATCTCTGACAGGCCGGCAAGCAACAGGTTGCCGATCGGGTGCCCGGCCAGCGCCCCGCTGCCACCGAAGCGGTGCTGCAGTATGGTCGCCCACAACCGCCCGTAGGGACTGTCGGATGCCAACGCCGCCAACGCCATTCGTAAATCACCCGGCGGCACCACGTCCAGTTCGCTGCGCAGCCGACCCGAGGAGCCACCGTCGTCGGCGACCGTCACGATCGCGGTGACGTAGGGGGTCAGCCGACGAGCCGCCGACAGCGTGGCATACAGGCCGTGCCCGCCGCCCAAGGCGACGATGCTCGGATTTGCCGGCGAGTTCATTCGCGGCCCAGATCCCGGTGCAAGACCCGCACCGTCAGTTGCGGGTCTGCCCCAAGCAGGCCCATCAGGGCCTCAGCGATCGCCACGCTGCGGTGTTTACCCCCCGTGCACCCGACCGCCACCGTCATGTAGCGCTTGCCCTCTCGTCGGTAACCGTCGACCACCAGCAACAGCAATCGGTGGTAGGTCTGCAGGAATTCAGCCGCGCCTGGCTGGCTCAACACATAGTCGCGCACCGGTGCATGCTGCCCAGTCAGCGGCCGCAACTCGTCCACCCAGTGCGGGTTGGGCAGGAAACGCACATCCATCACCATGTCCGCATCCATCGGAAGTCCGTATTTGAAGCCGAAGGATTCGACGGTGACACTGGTGGTCGCGGTAGCGGTGCCGCCGAAAGCGCGCTCGATGCTTTCCCGCAGACCCCGCACCGACAGCGTCGACGTGTCGATGATCAAATCGGCGGTGGCGCGGACCGGGGCCAGCATCCGGCGCTCGGCGGCAATGCCCTCGGCCAGCGTCTGTTCACCCTGCAGCGGATGGCTGCGGCGGTTGTTCTCGTAGCGGCGGACCAGCATGTCGTCGGATGCCTCCATGAAGACCACCCGCGGGCTGATGTTGCGGGTGGCCAGCTCGGTGCGGACCTCGTCCAGATCTCCGGTGAATCCGCGCGACCGCACGTCCATTACGACGGCGAGTTGGGTGATCCGCGACCCTGCGGCTAACCCGAAATCGACCATGCGGGTAATCAACTGGGGTGGCAGGTTATCCGCGACATACCAGCCGAGGTCCTCAAGTACCTTGGCCGCGGTACCGCGCCCGGCGCCCGACAGACCGGTCACCAGGACCACGTCGATGCCTGCGGGGCCATCTTCGCCGTTGGTCATTCGGCCGCTCCTGCGGAGTCCGGCCGCAGCGCTTCCAAGACGGCGGTGGCGGTGGCCACGCCGATACCGGGGACGGCAGTGATCTGGTCGACGGTGGCCTCCTTGAGGCGTGCTATCGATCCGAAATGGGTGACCAGCGCCTTGCGGCGGTGCTCGCCCAGTCCGGGAACCGCATCGAGCGCCGAGGCTGTCATCCGTTTGGATCGCTTGCTGCGATGGTAGGCGATGGCAAACCGGTGCGCCTCGTCGCGCACCCGCTGCAGTAGGTACAGGCCCTCGCTGTTGCGCGGCATAATGATCGGGTCGGGCTCCGACGGCACCCAGATCTCCTCCAGCCGCTTGGCCAAACCGATCACCGCGACGTCGGTGATACCCAGTTCGTCGAGCACCGCGCTGGCGGCGTTGACCTGCGGCGCGCCGCCGTCGACGACATACAGATTGGGCGGGTATGCGAATCGTCGCGACTTACCTTCCGGGGAAAGCATATTCGGATCACTCTGGTCGCTGAGGTGGCGCAGGAAACGGCGCCGTGTCACTTCGGCGATCGATGCGACGTCGTCGGAGCGGCCCTGTCCGGCAGCCTCGCGGATCCCGAAGTGCCGGTAGTCCGACTTGCGCGGCAAACCGTCCTCGAACACCACCAGCGACCCGACGACATCGGTGCCTTGCACGTGGCTGATGTCCACGCACTCGATGCGCAGCGGGGCGTCGGCCAACCCCAGGGCTTCCTGAATATTCTGCAGCGCCGCGGATCTGGCGTTGAAATCGCCGGCTCGCTTCAACTTATGTTGCTGCAGAGCTTCTTTCGCGTTGCGTTCGACGGTCTCGGCGAGGGCGCGTTTGTCGCCGCGGCGCGGCACCCGTAACGCGACACGAGACCCGCGTAGGCCGGACAGCCAGTCGGTCAGTTCGTCGTGGTTGGAAGGCAAGCAGGGCACCAGCACCTCGCGCGGCACCGGGTTGATGGATTCGTCTGCCGCGCCGTCTAATTCGGCCTGATCACCGTAGAACTGGGTGAGAAACTGTTCAACGAGCTGTTCTTCGCCGGACTCGCTGGGATCGCCGGGCTTCTCGACGATCCAACCGCGCTGGCCGCGTACCCGCCCGCCGCGGACGTGGAAGACCTGAACCGCGGCCTCGAGTTCGTCATCGGCGAATGCCACCACGTCGGCGTCGGTGCCGTCGCCGAGCACCACCGCCTGCTTCTCCATGGCCCGCTTGAGTGCGCCCAGGTCGTCACGCAGTCGGGCGGCGCGCTCGAAGTCGAGTTCGGCGGCCGCGGCCTGCATCTGCTGTTCCAGCTCGCGGGCGTAGCGATCGGTCTTGCCGGACAGAAAGTCGCAGAAGTCCAAGACGATCTGGCGGTGCTGCTCGGCGCTCACCCGGCCGATGCAGGGCGCCGAGCACTTGTCGATGTAACCCAGTAGGCAAGGCCGGTCGATCTGGTTGTGCCGCTTGAAAACCCCGGCCGAGCAGGTGCGTGCCGGGAACACCCGGGTGAGCAGGTCCAGCGTTTCGCGGATCGCCCAGGCGTGCGAGTACGGCCCGAAATAGCGCACCCCCTTGCGCCGTGGCCCCCGGTACACCATCAGCCGAGGGAACTCCTCGTTAAGAGTGACGGCCAGCACCGGGTAGGACTTGTCGTCGCGGTAGCGGACGTTGAAGCGCGGATCAAACTCCTTGATCCAGTTGTATTCCAGCTGCAGCGCCTCGACCTCGGTGTTGACCACCGTCCACTCGACCTTGGCCGCGGTAGTCACCATCTGTCGGGTGCGCGGATGCAGGCTGGCGACGTCGGCGAAGTACGAGGTCAGCCGGCTGCGCAGGCTCTTTGCCTTGCCGACGTAGATGACCCGACCGTGCGAATCCCGGAATCGGTACACCCCCGGCTCGACGGGAATAGACCCGGGAGCCGGACGGTAGGTGGCGGGATCTGGCACGTGATCAAGGCTAGTGGTTGCCGGGTGGGCGGCGGAGTCCCCCACCCGCGGCCGACCCCAAAATGCCGGTCATAAGGCCATTTCACTGCACGTACGAGGCCGCTCACCGCAATAGCGGCCGAGCGATTCGCGCAAGACTGCGCAATACGCAATTCCGCCTGGAGTCAGCGTGCGCCACGTCGTCGTTCGGCAGCCGCGACGGGCCTCGCGTGGGCCGGACCGGGGCTCAGCGCGCGTGCAGGTCCGGCCGGTAGCGCACCAGCAGGGAGCGAACGGCGTCCATGGCTTGCACGGCGCGCTCCTTGTCCACCGCCTGGATCGCCATCACCGGGATGTATTCATCGTCGGGCAATTCGACCCGGGCCCACCGGCTACCGAGCGGAAACGACACCCCCACCACATCAGGCCATGGAATCAGCTTGTCCCCCAGCACGTTACGCACCGATATACCGGTAGATCCAACCCGCAGCCGCGGCCGCGTCAACAGCAACACGGCACCCGCCAGTACCACCCCCAGCAGTGCCATCGCAACCTGGTCGGCTGTCTGGAACACCACGCCGGTGGCTCCGATCTTGAGCACCAGCCCACCCGCGATGTGCGCCACCAAAATCAGAAATGCTGCAACATAGGCGAAAATCGGCGTCAAATGCGGACGGCAGACGAAATCCCAGTCGTCCGCTGCCGATTCGGGTGTCACGATTGAGCGCGCAGGTCGCGCAAGGTCAGCGCGGTCGTCAGCGCCGCCGCCGCCGCCTGCGCGCCCTTGTCTTCGGCCGACGTGGGCAGCCCGGCGCGGTCGAGTGCCTGCGCTTCGGTGTTGGTGGTCAGCACCCCGTTAGCCACCGGAGTGGAGGCATCCAGCGAGACCCGGGTCAGGCCCTGGGTCACCGCATCGCACACATAGTCGAAATGCGGGGTCTCGCCCCGGATGACGACGCCCAGCGCGACGACGGCGTCGTGTGTGCGGGCCAATTCCTGCGCCACCACCGGGATCTCGATCGCGCCCAGCACTCGAACCACCGTCGGTTCGTCGATCCCGGCACCGGCGGCCACCTTACGGGCACCATCGAGTAGCGCGTCGCAGATCTTGTCGTGCCAGGTGCTGGCGACGATGGCCAGCCGCACCTGCGACGCGTCGAGCGCCGGGATGTCCGGCACACCGGCGCCACCGCTCATATGGGCCGCTCCTCAGCATCACTAGGTTCTGCATCGCCGAAGACGGTCACAACGCACCTCCGAATTCACCGGGCAGATGCACGGATTCGTGAAAATCGTCCAACCCGGCCAGGTCGTGGCCCATCTTGTCGCGTTTCGTCATGAGGTAGCGGATGTTCTCGGCGTTGGCCCGCACCGGCAGCGGCACCCGCTCGATGATGTGCAACCCGTAACCGTCCAGGCCGACTCTCTTGGCCGGGTTGTTGGTCAACAGCCGCATCGAACGAACGCCAAGATCGACCAGGATCTGCGCGCCGATGCCGTAATCCCTTGCATCAGCTGGCAATCCGAGCTTGAGGTTGGCGTCGACGGTGTCCTCGCCGGCATCCTGCAACTGGTAGGCCTGCAATTTGTGCATCAGGCCGATGCCGCGACCTTCGTGGCCGCGCATGTAGAGCACCACCCCGCGGCCCTCCCGGGCGACCATGGCCATCGCGGCGTCCAGCTGCGGGCCGCAGTCGCAGCGCCGCGAGCCGAACACGTCGCCGGTCAGGCACTCGGAGTGCACCCGCACCAACACATCGTCGCCGTCGGCGTTGGGCCCGGCGATCTCACCGCGAACCAGCGCGACGTGCTCGACGTCCTCGTAGATGCTGGCGTACCCGATCGCGCGAAACTGCCCGTGCCGGGTGGGGATGCGGGCCTCCGCGATCCGCTCGATGTGCTTCTCGTGCTTGCGGCGCCACTCGATGATGTCGGCGATGGTGATCAGGGCCAGACCGTGCTCGTCAGCAAAGACGCGCAACTCGTCGGTCTGCGCCATCGACCCCTCGTCCTTCTGGCTCACGATCTCGCAGATCGCGCCGGCGGGCTGCAGGCCGGCCAGCCGGGCCAGGTCGACGGCGGCCTCGGTGTGGCCCGGGCGGCGCAGCACGCCACCGTCCTTGGCGCGCAACGGAACCACGTGACCCGGCCGGGTAAAGTCCTCGGCGATACTCGTCGGATTTGCCAGCAACCGCATCGTGGTGGCCCGGTCGGAGGCCGAAATCCCAGTTCCAACACCGATTCTCGCATCGACGGTCACGGTGTAGGCGGTGCCGTGCTTGTCCTGGTTGACCGCGTACATCGGCAGCAGCCCAAGACGGTCACAGATCGAGCCGTCCAACGGCACACACAGATAGCCCGAGGTATAGCGGACCATGAACGCGACCAACTCCGGGGTGGCCATTTCGGCCGCAAAGATCAGGTCGCCCTCGTTCTCGCGTTCCTCGTCGTCGATGACGACGACGGCCTTTCCGGCCGCAATGTCGGCAACCGCCCTTTCGACGGAGTCCAACCTCGTCATCGTTGCTACCTTTTGCTGTTAAAGCTGTCGCGGCGCCCACGGGAAGCCCCCGTGATCCACTCAGTATGAACCACCACAGCGGTTCAGTTATTGCCCCTGCTTGTTCAACGGGACGTGCAGCAGCCGCTCCACATATTTCGCGATCACGTCGACCTCGAGGTTCACCCGGGTCCCCACCGGCGCCGACCCCAACGTCGTCAGCTCCCGCGTGGTCGGAATCAGCGAGACCTCAAACCAGTCGTAAGGCCGTTCGCCCAGCGCCGAGACAGTCAGGGAGATCCCGTCGACAGTGATCGAACCCTTCTCCACCACGTAGCGGGCAACCGTCTCCGGCATCTGCACCCGCACCACTTCCCAGTGCTCAGAGGGGGTGCGGGCGACAATTTCTCCGGTCCCGTCGACATGTCCCTGCACAATATGACCGCCGAGCCGGCTGTTAATCGCGGCCGCACGCTCCAGGTTCACCCGGCTGCCCGGTCGCAACTCGCCCAGATTGGAACGGTTCAGCGTCTCGGCCATCACATCGGCGCTGAACTGTCCGTCGGGCAGTACGTCGACCACGGTGAGGCACACACCGTTGACGGCGATCGAGTCGCCGTGACCGGCGTCGGCGGTGACGGTGGGTCCGCAGATGATCAGCCGTGCCGCGTCGGCCAGGCCATCACGGCCGGTCACCTCACCCAGCTCCTCCACAATTCCGGTGAACATCGCACCAGGTTAATAAGTACGACGTGCCTCCCGCACCCGCCTGGCTCCCGGGCCCACTCATAGGCACCCTCTACGATGCTGGGTATGCAAACCCCCCGACGCCTTCTGGCTGTCCTTGCTGCACTGAGCATCGCGACCACGCTTGTCGCCGGCTGCTCGATCAGCAAGAAGGCCAAGGGTGGTCCACTGCCCGACGCGAAGACTCTGGTCACCCAATCCGCCGAAGTCACCAAGGGCGTCAAGAGTGCGCACCTGAACCTGACGGTGACCGGCAAGATTGCCGGGCTTCCTCTCAAGACCCTGAGCGGAGATTTGACCACCACTCCGACCACTGCGGGCAAGGGCAACGCGAGAATCATCGTCTTCGGCAGCGAGGTTGAGGCCGACTTCGTCATTTTGGACGGCGAGCTCTACACCACCGCGCTGTCCCCGGGTCAATGGACCGACGTGGGCAAGATCGACGAGCTGCTGCATTACGACCCTTCAGCGATTCTCAACCCCGAAACAGGCGTCGCGAACGTGGTAGCAAACCTCAACGATCCGAAAGCTGAGGGCCGCGACATGATCAACGGGCAGAGCACAATTCGCATCAGCGGAAAGGTCAACGCCGACGTTGTGAACAAACTCGCACCACTGAACGCGACTGGCCCGATTCCCACCACCGTCTGGATCCAGGAGACCGGCGATCACCAGCTCGCGCAGGTGATGCTCGATAAGGGTTCCGGCAATTCGATCCAGATGACCTTGTCGAATTGGAACCAGCCCGTCCAGGTCACGAAGCCGGGGAGCTGACAATGCGAGCAGGACGCCGAGTAGCAATCAGCGCGGGCAGCCTTGCGGTACTGCTTGGCGCCCTCGACACCTATGTCGTGGTCACCATCATGCGCGACATCATGTTCAGTGTCGGCATACCGGTCAATCAGCTGCAGCGGATCACCTGGATCGTCACGATGTACCTGCTGGGCTATATCGCCGCAATGCCACTGCTGGGTAGGGCATCGGACCGCTTCGGACGCAAGTTTGTCCTGCAATCCAGCCTGGCCCTGTTCATCGTCGGCTCGGTGATCACCGCGCTATCGGTGAAACTCGGCACCTGGAATCCCGAATTCGGCGATTACATGGTCGATCCCGACCCCAACCGGGCGTTTCACATTCTCATTGCCGGGCGCACCATTCAGGGCATCGCCAGCGGCGCCCTCCTACCGGTAACGCTGGCGCTGGGCGCCGACCTGTGGGCAGAACGCAACCGGGCCGGCGTGCTGGGCGGAATTGGAGCCGCCCAGGAACTCGGCAGCGTGCTGGGTCCGCTGTACGGCATCTTCATCGTGTGGCTGTTCCACGATTGGCGCGACGTGTTCTGGGTCAACGTGCCGCTGACCTTGATTGCCATGGTGATGATCCACTTCAGCCTGCCGTCGCACGACCGCAGCGCAGAGCCGGAAAAGGTCGACATAGCCGGCGGTTTGTTGCTGGCGGTCGCGCTGGGCTTGGCGGTGATCGGTCTGTACAACCCCAATCCGGATGGCAAGCAAGTCCTGCCGAGCTACGGTCTGCCGCTAGTGGTCGGTGCAGTGGCAGTCGGTGTCTTGTTCTTCGCGTGGGAGCGCTTCGCTCGCACCCGGCTCATCGAACCGGCCGGCGTGCATTTCGGGCCGTTTCTGTCCGCATTGGGGTCATCGGTGTGCGCCGGTGCGGCGCTGATGGTGACCCTGGTCAACGTGGAACTGTTCGGCCAAGGCGTCCTCAGGATGGATCAGAATCAGGCGGCGGGCCTGTTGCTGTGGTTCTTGATCGCACTGCCGATCGGCGCGGTACTCGGCGGGTGGATCGCCACCCGAACTGGCGACCGCATCATCGTCTTCATCGGATTGCTGATCGCGGGCAGCGGCTATTGGCTCATTTCGTATTGGCGTGCCGACCTGCTGTCCCGACAGCACAACATTCTCGGGCTGTTCACGCTTCCCGCGGTGCACACCGACCTGCTGGTGGCCGGATTGGGACTCGGCCTGGTGATCGGACCCCTGTCCTCGGCGGCGCTGCGGGTGGTTCCGGCCGCTCAGCACGGCATAGCGTCGGCGGCCGTCGTCGTGGCCAGGATGACCGGCATGTTGATCGGTGTAGCGGCGCTGAGCGCGTGGGGGCTCTATCGGTTCAATCAGATCTTGGCGGGGTTGCCGCGCGCGGGCGGCTCCTACCTTGAGGCCTTCGCGCTGATGTATGGGGACATCTTCAAGGTCACCGTGGCGATCTGTGTAGTCGGCGCCCTGCTCGGCTTGCTGATCGGCGCCCGCCACGAGCACGCGGAGGAAGGTTCGGCTACCGAACCGCCGGCACCTGGGCAGCCGGCCGTCGACGAAGCCCAACCGGCGCCGGCGGCTACCGAGCAACCAGGCTGAGCAGGAGGTCCGGACCGACCTGTTCTACGCTGTCGAACTGCCAGCGCAAAGCGTGCGCCATGCTGGACACCCCGACGTCGTCGACCGCGGTCACCGGTCCGCCAAGCAGAATCGGTGCGACGTAGGCAAGGATCCGGTTGATCGCGCCGGCCCGCAGGAACGCCCCGGCCAGGGTGGGTCCACCTTCCAGGAGAACGTCGGTGCGGTCCGCGAGCGCCTTGAGCACCTCGAGGGGCTCATGGGTGCGAATCACCATGGTGCGTGAATCGTCGTTAAGCACCTTGGCTTCCGGCGGCACCTCGCGCTTGCCGACCACCACGCGCAACGGTTGTTGCGGGGCCAGCGACCCATCCGGCAGCCGCGCGGTCAGGGCGGGATCGTCGGCGAAAACGGTGCCGGTGCCGACCACAATCGCGTCGGCGATGGCCCGGCGGCGATGCAGGTCCGCACGGGAAGCCTCGCTGGAAATCCATTGACTGGAGCCGTCGGCGGCGGCGCTGCGACCGTCGATGCTGGTGGCGTACTTCCACGTCACATGCGGAAGCCCGGTGCGCTGCTTGTGCAGCCATTCCCGCAATGGGCCGGCCGCGACCTGGTCTGCCAGGACGCCGGACCGCACCTGCACACCCGCCCCATTGAGCCGGCCGGCGCCCCCGCCTGCAATGCCGTTCGGGTCGTTGACGCCGAAGATCACCGTCCCGACCCGGGCTTCGATGAGCGCGTTCACACAGGGCGGTGTCTTGCCGAAGTGGTTGCACGGCTCCATGGTGACCACGGCGATCCCACCGGCGGCCAGCCCGCCCGCGCGGCGCAACGCGATGATCTCGGCGTGGTCGCCGCCGGCCGGCTGGGTGGCGCCGACGCCCACCACCCTTCCCTCCTGGTCTACGATCACGGCACCGACCGGCGGGTTGGGGTAAGTGGTGCCTTTGACCTGGTAGGAGTGCTCGATAGCCAGGCGCATCGCCTCTTCGATGCTTTTGACCTGCTCCACGCTGGTCATGCGCCGCTCCCCCGGCCCATCCACAGGTGCGGCGACTTGGCGCGCGCTTGCCGGCGCAGCGCTTCGACTGCCGAAGCCGGGTCGCTGGCACCGTAAACCGCGGATCCGGCGACAAAACAGTCGACGCCGGCTTCGGCGGCCTGCTCGATGGTGTCTTCGTTGATACCACCATCGATCTCGATCAAGATCGTCAACTCCCCCGCATCCACCAGCTTTCGCGCCACGCGCACCTTGCTGAGTACGTCCGGGATGAAGCTCTGCCCACCGAAGCCGGGCTCGACGGACATGATCAGCAGGGTGTCGAAGTGCGACAGGATCTCGAGGTAAGGCTCCAAGGGCGTTCCCGGCTTAACGCTGATGCCCGCTTTGGACCCCGCCGCCCGGATGTCGCGTGCCACCCCGATTGGGTTGTCGGTTGCTTCGGCGTGAAAGGTGACGTTATAGGCGCCGGCTTCGGCGTACGGCGGCGCCCAGCGATCCGGGTTGTCGATCATCAGATGGCAGTCCATCGGGATGTCGCTGGCCGCCAACAGGCTCTCCACCACCGGCAGGCCGATCGTCAGGTTCGGCACGAAATGGTTGTCCATCACGTCGACGTGCAACCAGTCGGCCCCTTCGACTGCGGCGGCTTGGTCGGCAAGTCGGGCGAAATCGGCGGCCAGAATCGACGGCGCGATCAACGGCCCCCCCGTAGAAGGCATGAGCGACACCTTACTGGCGGCGCAGGGCCGCTGCGAACATAGCGTCGGTGCCGTGTCGGTGCGGCCACAGCTGCACATAGTTATCCGACGGACCTTGCGCCAAACCGTGCTCCACCGGCGCGAAGAACGGCCGGGTGTCCAGCGCCGTCACCGGATGACGGCGCAACGCGTCAGCCACCACGCCGACCGTCTCGGCCAGGTGCGGCGAGCAGGTCGAATACAGCACGACGCCGCCCGGCCGGGTCAGCGAGATCGCCGCGGCCAGCAACTCGCGCTGCAGCTTGGCCAGGACGGGAACATCCGTGGGCTGCCGCCGCCACCGCGCTTCGGGCCGACGACGCAGAGCGCCCAGCCCGGTGCAGGGCACGTCGAGGAGGACCCGGTCGAATCCGGATTGCGGACCGTCCAGGAGTTGGGGGTCCCGTCCATCGCCCCGAACCACCTGCACCGGTAGCCCACGGGTGTTCTCCATCACCAGGTCAGCGCGATGCGGGGCCGGTTCCACCGCTGTCACCGTGGCACCGAGCTGGGCTCCGATGGCGGCCAGCAGCGCGGTTTTGCCGCCCGGTCCGGCACACAAGTCCAGCCAACGCCCGGTGTCGCCGTCGACCGGGACCAGTGTGAGCGCCCGCGCCACCAATTGGCTGCCCTCGTCCTGCACCAGGGCTCGGCCGTCACGCACCGGCGCCAACTGGCCGGGATCACCGCCACTCAGATACACCGCATAGGGCGAATACCGGCCTACCGCGCCCTCCACCGTTGCGGCCAGTTCGGTGGCGCTGAGCGTCCCCGGCCGGGCCGCCAGATGCACCTGCGGGCGCTCGTCGTCGCTGGCCAGCACCGCGTCGAGTTCGCCGGCGTCCGCACCCAGTGCATCGGCGAAGGCCTGGGCGATCCACCGCGGGTGCGCGTGGACGAACGCCGCTCGCCCTACCGGGTCGTTGCGCGGGGCCAATTCCTCAACCCAGGATTTCTCTTCGCGGCCGGCTATCGTGCGCAGCACACCGTTGACGAAACCCGCCCGCGCCGAATCGAATTCGATACCCGCCTGGTCCACGGTGGTGGATACTGCGGCGTGCGCCTCCACCCGGGTGCGCAGTAGCTGATAAGCCCCCAACCGCAGCAAGTCCAACAGCACCGGGTTGATGGTCTCCGGCGCGCGGCCGGCGGCCGCGCCGATCACGGCGTCCAGCAGGCCGCGGGTGCGGCAGGTGCCGTAGGTCAGTTCGGTGGCGAAAGCAGCGTCGCGTCCGTTGATTGCGCGTTCGCGCAGCAACGCGGGCAGTACCAGGTTGGCGTAGGCATTGCGCTCGGTGACCGCACGTAGCGCATCGAAAGCGGCCTTGCGCGCGGGGTCCAGGGGTTTTCGGCGTGGGCCCTTGGGGCGCTGAGCGCCGGGTGGGTTTCGGTTTTGTTGGTTCTGCCGATTCGGCCGGTTGCGGAATTGCCTGTCCTGGCTCATGACGCGGTGGCCGTGTCGTCCAGCCGGGCGCCGCGCGCCCAGTCCGCGGCGTTCATGAGCTTCTTGCCGTGTGGCTGGACCTGGTTGAGCCGCACCGGGTCCGACGCGGTGCCGATCCATACGCCGGCGCGTCCGGCGTGGATCGCGCCGGGCGCGAGCTCACCGGCAGCGCCCGAATCAATTTGCACCGGGCCGACTTTCACGCGCAGATCACCGATCATGGTCCAGGCACCCGGATTGGGCGTGACGGCGCGGATCCTACGTTCGACCACCTGGGCCGGCAGATCCCAGCGGACCCGGGCCTGCTGCACAGTGATCTTGGGCGCGAGGCTGACACCCTCGGTGGGCTGCGGCCGCGGCGTCAACGTCCCCGCGGCTATGCCATCAAGGGTGGCCGCCAACAACTCCGCACCCGAAACCGCAAGCCGCTCAAGCAAATCCCCGGCGGTGTCGGTGGGACGGATTGTCTCGGTGACAACGCCGTATACCGGGCCGGAGTCGAGGCTGGGCTCGATCTGGAAGGTGGTCGCCCCGGTGATCGGGTCGCCGGCGGCGATCGCGGCCTGCACCGGGGCCGCGCCGCGCCAGGCCGGCAACAGCGAGAAGTGCAAGTTGACCCAGCCGTGTAGGGGCACCGCGAGAAGCCCATCGCCGAGCAGCGCGCCGTAGGCTACTACCGCGCAACACTGCGGAGCCAGGTCACGCAATTCAGCGACGAACTCCGCCGAATTAGGCCGCGCCGGGCGCAGCACGGGGATGCCGCGATCGAGCGCCTCCCGAGCCACCGGCGAAGGCTCGGGCCGCCCGCGTCGTCCCGATACTGCATCGGGCCTGGTCAGAACGGCGACGACGTCGTGCGCAGACGAGTCGATCAGCTGCCGCAGGGCGGGCAGCGCGGGTTCGGGGGTGCCAGCGAAGACGAGACGCACCGCAACAGTCTAGAAAGCTTGCCCGACGTGTCGTGGACCACGAGTCGCCCAGCAAACTCTCAGCTAGTAACAATGTTTCGTATGCATACTGTGTCTGGCTGCACGATTATGCGGTTCGGCGACGACGATGTCGTACACATCCTCAACTCTTTTCCGCAGGAGGTTTGATGACCATCGGCACACCCATCCGCGAGCACCAGTCCCTGGCCGACACCCATCGCCAGATCTGGGCCCAGGGCGACTACGCACTAATGGCAGAAGAGGTGATGGCGCCGCTCGGGCCCATCCTCGTCGCCGCCGCGGGCATCGGCCACGGCGTTCGGGTGCTCGACGTCGCCGCCGGGTCGGGCAACATCTCGCTGCCCGCCGCCAGGACCGGCGCGACGGTGGTATCCAGCGACCTGACTCCGGAGCTGTTGCAGCGGTCGCAGGCCCGTGCTGCCGAAGAGGGCCTAAAACTGCAGTACCAGGAAGCCAACGCTCATGCACTCCCATTCGGGGACAACGAGTTTGACACCGTGATATCGGCGATCGGAGTGATGTTCGCACCCGATCACCAGCGGGCCGCCGACGAGCTGGTGCGGGTCTGCCGACGCGGCGGAACAATCGGGCTGATCAGCTGGACGCACGAGGGCTTCTTCGGCCGGATGCTCGCCACGATCCGGCCTTACCGGCCGAGCCTTTCAGCGGCACTGCCGCCGTCGGCGCTGTGGGGACGCGAGGCCTACATCCGCGGCATGCTCGGCGACGATGTCACGAACGTCGAGGCGCAGCGCGGCCTGCTCGAGGTGACCCGCTTCGAAACCGCACGTGGTGTCCACGAATACTTCAAAAACCACTACGGCCCGACCATCGAGGCCTACGAGAACATCGGCGGCAACACCGTGCTGTCCGCCGAACTCGACACTCAGCTGATCGAACTCGCTGAGGAGTACCTGAGTGACGGCGTGATGGGATGGGAATACCTGCTGCTCACCGCAGAGAAGCGGTGACGGGGTCACAGCGGCCGCGCAACGCGCGGTCCTACATCTCCTCGATGCCGATGTGAGCGTCGGGTTCGCCGCCGGCAGCCGTGAATGCGGTGAGCGCACGCACTAGGCCGTGCCGTTCGCTTGCAGGCATCTGTTCGACGATGTGCGCGATTTCCTTACGCCGGTGCGCGGTGACCTGTCGGACCACGTCGCGGCCGCGTTTGGTCAGCGCGGCCAGCAGTTCCCGGCGCGAGGTCGGATGCGGCAACCGGTCGATCATTCCGGCACCGACCAACCGGTCGACCATCCGGCCGGTTGCCGACGGCTGCACACCCAACAACGTGGCCAGAGTCGCCAGATTCACCGGGCCCCGATTGGAGAGAATGACCAAGGTGCGGAACTGAGGAATGGTGATGGTGTCGTCGACCTGTGCAATCGAGCGAGCGGAGATGGCCACCAGCAACCGAGAGGCCGTCAGCAACGAGTCGGTAATCATGTCAACGGATTCGTCGGCAACCGTCCCGTTCTCCGTCGGCATCTCGGCCCCTTTCCCCGGGGTCTCCCGGACGCTTGCTCGACGCTCACGAGAGCGAGGAAAGCGTAACAGCTTTACAGTCGTAGGGAGTGATTGTTTCTAGAATCAAATGTTACTGAGGGCCATACTTTCTCAGTCTTAATTCGTTGCGAATCAGCCGATATGCAGCGGGTCGATCTGCACCCTAACCGGGTCGTGCGTCTGCCGGGCGCTGAGCACGCCAACGGCAGAGCGCAGCGCCGCCGCCAATGCAAGACCGCGATCCCGCGGGACCCTGACCAGCATCCTGATCACCGGAACCTCGGCAGCGGTCCCCGCCGGGCGCCGCGCACCCGCCGGTAGCTCCACCGGTCCCAGCAACTCCGCGCCCAGGCCCGGGCTGTCGGATAACCGCGCCTCTGCCAGCAACGCGGCCACCGCCCCGGCGCCGCCGTCCAGGGCGGCGATATGCACACTGGGCGGCAAACCCACCTCGGCACGTGCCGCCAACTCTGCATCGGCGTGTCCCACTGGATCCCACCTGACCAGCGCTTGCACCGTGGGAAGGGAGGATTCGGCCACCACGGTGACCACGCCGCCCTCGCCACGGGCCCGCACCAGTGCGGCGGCAGCCATCCAGCGCCACAGTGCATCCTCGGCCGCACGCAAATCCTGGCGGCCTAGCAAGGCCCAGGTGTCCAGCAGCAGCGCGGCCCCGTAGCCATCCACCGCGCGCGGCTCGGCCCCCGGTGTCGCGACCACCAGTGCGGGCAGCCCGGGCACCTCCGACACCACGGTTTCGCCCGACGACGTGACCACCGCGGTGCCAGGGAAAGCGCGGCCCAGTTCCTCGGCGGTACGCCGGGCCCCCACCACCACGGCCCGCACCGCATCCGACCCGCAGCGCGCGCACCGCGGCGCCAGGTCGACCCGGCCGCACCACCGGCACTGCGCGCCCCCACCTCGCTCCTGCAGCGCTAACGGGCCCGTGCAGTGCCGGCACCGCGCGATAGCGCGGCAACGCCCGCACGCCAAGGACGGCACATACCCGCGCCGCGGCACCTGGACCAGCACGGGGGCTCCGGCGTCAAGTGCAGAACGCGCCGCGCGCAGGGCAATCGACGGCAGCCGCGCGCTCCGTGCCGCCGGGTCGCGTTCGTCGACATAACCGCTGTCGTCGAGGGCCACCACCCGCGGCGCGCGGGTTCGTACCAGCGGCCGGGGCGCGACGACATCGTGTGACCAGCCGCTGCGCACCAACGCCTGCGCCTCGGCAGTTCGGGCGTAACCGCCGATCAGGGCGGCGCAACGGGCCTGGTGCGCGCGCAGCATCGCGACCTCCCGTGCATGCGGGTACGGTGCGCGGGGCTCGACGAGGCTGTCGTCGGCGTCGGCCCACACCATGACCAGACCGAGGTCGGACATCGGGGCGAATACGGCGCTGCGCGTACCGATCACCACCCGCGCGCTGCCCCGCAACGCGGCCAGCCAGCGCCGGTACCGCGCGGCGGGCCCGAGCCCGGCGGACAGCGCGACGACGCCGCTGGGGTCGACGTGTCGGACCGTCGCCTGCCACAACGTGTCGATGTCGCGCTGGTCTGGCACGATCGCCAAGGCTGCTCGTCCCGCAGCCACGGTCTGGGCCGCCACCTCGGCAAGGCGGTCTGCCCACTGCTCCCCCGGCAGCGTCTGCCAAACGGCGCGAGCGGCCCGGGCGGCGGCCAACGCATCCAGAAACTGAGCGCCGCGGCTGTAGACCTGCCAGCCGGACGGGTCGACGGGCGCCACCACGGGTAGCGCCGCGACGGCGGACACTTCTTTTTCCACCCTGGCGTGCCGAGCCGGGATCGCCAATCGCAGCACGTCGGCCCGGGTGCCGGCGTAGCGCGCTGCAACCGCCTCCACCAGCCGGCGAATCTCCGGCGTGAGTACCGGCTCGGGAGACACGACGCGATCCAGCCAGCCCAGCTTGCCGTGGTGATCGGTGTCGTTGCGACGCTCCAGCACGAACCCGTCGACCAAACGCCCGTGGAAGCGCACCCGGACCCTGACGCCCGGCTGCGCGTCGTCGGACTGCTCGGGCGAGACCAAATAGTCGAACTCGCGGTCCAGATGCGGTACCGACAGCATCGGCAACACCCGCGCGACCGGTTCTACCTCGGCGGCAACGCGAGATATGTTGCTAGTCAAGGTCTTTCTGGTCTGACTCACCAGCGGCCACGACGATGTCCGAGGGCCCCTTCAGATCCTCGCGGCCGAAGAAGAACCCGGCGGTGATCAGGATCTCGGCAGCGGCGTAGGACCACCAGATCGGTACCGCCAGCGCTTCGTTGCCCAGAATGAACTTGCCGATCGCGATCATCGAGTCCGATGCGGCGAAGCACACCGCGCCCACCGCGGTCCAGATGGTGGGCAACCGCGCTAGCAGCGCCGTACACACCATCGCCGATAGCACGGAGAGGTAGACCGTTACCGGGACCGTCAAATTCTCGCTGCCTTGGGAAAGGTGCGGCCAGAACCAGACCAGCATCGAAGCCGAGGCCAAGACCATCACCGCGGCCGCCGCGACCCGCCCTCGCGACGGAGCGACGTGCGGCAGCAGCGCGAGCAAAAAACATATGTGCGCCAACAGAAATGAGCCCAGCCCCAACACGAACGACATCTTCCACCACGGCATCGCAAGCAACCAGTCACCCGCGCCAGAGAACAGTAGTGCGGGCAGCAGCCAGCGCCGTTCACGGGCCACCGGATGCGCGACCGCGGCGACCGCGAGTAGCACCGCCATCGATGCCTTGAAGAGCGGCTGCAAGCTCCACTGCCCGGTGAGTTCGCTACCAGGAGGCAAGCGCACGGCGATCACGGTCAGGTAAATGCCGTACGCAATGCCCGCCCATCCGGCGGCCACCCAGCCACCGACCATCAGCCGCGGTGCGTACGGTACCTCCATGCCCACTTTGGACAACGCCGCCGATGAGAAACCCGGTGTCGACCCCATCCTGCTGAAGGTACTGGATGCCGTTCCGTTTCGGCTATCGACCGAAGATGGACTCGACGCCGTCCGGCAACGTCTGCGAGACCTGCCGCGCCGGCCGCTGCATCCCGAACTTCGCGTCGAAGACCGGACACTGGACGGCCCCGGCGGCCCCGTCGGGATCCGGATCTATTGGCCACCAATAGCATCCGACTGCGCGCCGGTCGTACTGTTCTTCCACGGCGGCGGCTTCGTGATGGGTGACCTGGACACCCACGACGGCACGGCGCGCCAGCACGCCGTGGGCGCCGAGGCGATCGTGGTGTCCGTCGACTACCGACTGGCCCCCGAACATCCCTACCCCGCCGCGGTCGAGGACGCTTGGGCCGCAACGCGATGGGTCGCCGAGCACGGGGCCGATCTCGGTGCCGACACCCGCCGGATCGCAGTGGCCGGAGATTCGGCGGGCGGCACCATCGCGGCGGCGATCGCGCAGCAGGCCCGCGACGAGGGCGCGCCACCGATCACGTTCCAACTGCTGTGGTACCCGTCCACGATGTGGGATGCGTCATTGCCGTCGTTCACCGAGAACGCCGACGCGCCAATCCTGGGCGCCAAGGCGATCTCGGACTTCTCCCGTTGGTATGCGGGCGACGTCGACATGTCAGATCCGCCATCGGGGATGGCCCCCGGCCGGGCGGAGAACCTGTCCGGCCTGCCAGCCGCCTATATCGCGGTCGCTGCCTACGACCCACTGCGCGACGACGGCATCCGGTACGGCGAGCTGCTGGCCGACGCCGGAGTCCGGGTAGAGGTGCACAACGCCGAGACCATGGTGCACGGCTACCTCGGCTACGCCGGGGTAGTGCCCGCGGCCACCGCCGCGATGGACCGCGGGTTAACAAGACTGCGCGTTGCGCTGCACGGATAGTTGCGATTGTGCGTACCGTTATGCCATGACGGAGCCGCCCATCGAACCAGCCAGCATCGATCCGCTCCTCAAGATGTTGCTCGATGCCCTCCCGATGACCTTCAACGCCGCTGACGGCGTCGCGGTGGCCCGCGCCCAATTGGCGGCACTGAAAGCGCCCCCGGAGCTACTCCCACAGCTGCGAATTGAGGAGCGCCGAATCGGCCACGGCGAACACACCGACATCCCGGTGCGGATCTACTGGCCGCCGACCGCGGCGCACGACAACCTGCCGGTGGTCGTCTTCTACCACGGCGGCGGTTGGTCATTGGGCGACCTGGACACTCACGACCACGTCGCGCGCGCCCATGCCGTTGGTGCCGACGCCATCGTGGTGTCGGTGGGCTACCGTCTGGCGCCCGAGCATCCTTTTCCCGCCGCCGTGCAGGACAGTTGGGCGGCGCTACGGTGGGTCGGCGAAAACGCCGCTCAGCTCGGCGGCGACCCCAGCCGCATCGCCGTCGCCGGCGATTCAGCGGGCGGAAACATCTCGGCGGTCATGGCTCAACTGGCCCGCGACAATTCCGACCAGGGTGGTCCGACGCTGGTCTATCAGCTGCTGTGGTACCCCTCGTGCATCGGCGACCGGACGCTGCCGTCGTTCCTGGAGCACCGCCAGGACCCGATCCTGGACGAAGAGGTCATCGACGCGTTCTTGGCCTGGTACGTGCCGCACCTCGACCTCAGCGACCACACGATGCTGCCCGCCCACCTCGCTCCCGGCAACGGCGAGCTCAGGGATCTGCCGCCGGCATTCATCGGCATCGCCCAGCACGATCCGCTGCGCGACGACGGCGCACGGTATGCGGAGCTGCTCGCTGCCGCCGGGGTCCCGGTGGAGGTGAGCATCGAACCGACGATGGTGCACGGTTACGCCAGCTTCGCCCTGGTGGTGCCAGCCGCCGCCGAGGCCACCGGCCGCGGGCTAGCGGCATTGAAGAAGGCGTTGTATTCCTAAAAGGTGCCCCGTGCGGGGTGCACCCTCTCGCAGAAGGTCGTTCATGACAATCGCACCCGACCATCATGTCGTCATTGTCGGCGCTGGATTCTCCGGCATCGGCGCCGCCATCAAGCTCGACGAGGCCGGCCTGCCCGACTACCTGGTCATCGAAGCCGGCGACGGAGTCGGCGGCACCTGGTACTGGAACACCTATCCCGGTATCGCGGTGGATATTCCGTCCTTCTCCTACCAGTTTTCGTTCGAGCAGAGCCCAAACTGGTCGCGCAGTTACGCACCCGGGCACGAGCTGCGAGCCTATGCCGAGCACTGCGTCGACAAGTACGGGATCCGGTCCCGAATCCGATTCAACACCAGGGTGATTTCGGCCGAGTTCGACGACGAAAACGACCTGTGGCGGCTGCAGACCGATCCGGGCGGCGAGATCACGGCCCGCTTCGTGATCGGCGCCAGCGGCGTGCTGACGGCGCCCAAGCTGCCCGACATCGACGGCGTGGACTCCTTCGCCGGCATCAGTATGCACACCGCGCGCTGGGACCACAGTCAGGACTTGGCCGGCAAACGAGTCGCCATCATCGGCACCGGTGCATCGGCCGTCCAGATCATCCCCGAGATTGCGCCGATTGTCAGTCGGCTCACCGTATTTCAGCGCACCCCAATCTGGTGCTTCCCCAAACTCGACTTCCCGCTGCCGGCCCCAGTCCGTTGGGCGATGCGGGTACCGGGCGGCAACGTCATTCAGCGCTGGCTCAGCCAGGCCTACGTCGAGGCCACCTTTCCCATCTCAGCGCATTACTTCAAGGTGTTCCCGCTGGCCCGGGGGACCGCAGTGGCCGGCCGGCGATATCTTGCCCAGCAGGTCAAGGACCCGGCCTTGCGCGACAAACTCACCCCACGTTACGCGGTGGGCTGTAAGCGGCCCGGATTCCACAACACTTATCTGGCCACCTTCAACCGCGAGAACGTCGACCTGGTCACCGATCCGATCGCTAAAGTCACCCCGACGTCGGTGGTGACCGCCGAGGGCACCGGCCACGAAGTCGACGTGCTGATCCTGGCCACCGGCTTCAAAGTGCTCGACACCGACGAGGTGCTGACTTTCACCATCACCGGTTCCGGCGGGCAGTCACTAAGCCAGTTCTGGGACGAGCATCGGACGCAGGCGTACGAGGGGGTGAGCATCCCCGGCTTTCCGAATTTCTTCGCGGTGTTCGGCCCCTACGGCTATGTCGGATCGTCGTACTTCGCGTTGATCGAGACCCAGACCCACCACATCCTGCGCTGCCTGAAACGGGCCCGCGATGACGGCGCCACCCGGGTCGAGGTGAGAGCCGAGGCCAACGACAGGTATTTCGCCGAAATGATGCGCCGCCGCTACCGGCAGATCTTCTGGCAGGACAGTTGCCGATTGGCCAATAGCTATTACTTCGACAAGAACGGCGACGTGCCGTTGCGTCCCACCACCACCGTCGAAGCCTATTGGCGCAGTAGGCATTTCGACCTCGAAGACTACCGGTTCAGCGCCTGATCAACGGCCCTGCAGAATCGCCTCGACATTGCGCTCGGCCAGGGCCGTGATGGTCATGAACGGGTTGCAGCCCAGGTAGCCCGGTAGCAGCGACGCATCGTTGACGTACAGCTTCCGGTAGCCGTTGACTCGGCCGAACGCGTCGGTGGCCCTACCCCGCACCACGCCACCCATGGGGTGAACAGTGTTGGACTTGAACACCTTTCCACCGAAGAGGTCGTCGCGATAATCCACTCCGTTGGCCGCGGTAATCCGGTCGAACACCAGCTTGGCGCGTTCGCGAAGGTGTTCGGTGTGTCCCTGGGGCCAATCGATGCGAATCGCGTCGGCGGCCCGGTCGAACCGAATGTCGGCGCGGTCGCCGGTGCGCACCATCACGTAGTAGCCCAGCGCATAGGTTTCGACCGGGAGAGGCAGCGAGAACATGCTGGCGTAGACCGGATTGTCCGGGTCGTCGCGGCCATCCAGGTTGATCATGCCCATCAAGGACTGCTGCGTCCCGGCCGGATCGCTAGGCGCCAGCATGTGGGCGACCATGATGTCGCCGTTGTTGCCGTAGCCCCGCCCGATCTCGTCGCTCAGGTCGGGCAGCGACCCGGTTTCCCGGGCTCGCAGCAAAAGTTCGGTGGTGCCGAGCACGCCACCAGCGAGATACAGTTCGTCACAACCGATTTCGTCGCGGTGTAACTCCTTGCCGAATCTATCGATCTCGCGGGTGGCCACCACGTACTCGCCGGACGGCTCGCGCCGGATGCTGGTCACCTCGGTGAGCGGCCGCAGCGTAACCCGGCCCGTCCGCAGCGCGGCCGCGATGTAGGTCTGATCCACGCTGCCGAATCTGCCGTAGTTGTTGCCGTACTGCTGCTCGAAATCGAGCGCCGAGCGCGGAACCTGACCCGCTTCTTCTTTTCTCATGTAGTCGAAGGAGTAGGCGCTGCCGTTGTAATCGACGCCGTAACCTGCGGTGGCCGCGTACTGCCGTCCGACCCGCGCGTACTGGAAATACGGGGTACGTTCGAACCAGTTCGGATCGCGATAGCTGATGCGCAGCATGGCTTTTGCGCGTTCGATGTAGGTGCCGAGGAAGACATTAGGGTCGATGTCGGGAAAGGCCGCCCGGATCTGCGCCGCGGTCGGAATCGCGGCGATGGCGGCGTTGATCATCGACCCTCCGCCTACGGCGACGCCGCGAAACACGTTGTGCGCGCCGTGCTGCACCTTGTCACAGATGCCGGCCTGGACCGGCTGCGAGGACGGAGCGCGGCGGGCCACCTGTTCCATCGAAACCCCACGGAACGACGGCACCAGGCTGGGTGGTACCGACGTGAACCATCCGGCCCGATTGTCCGCGGGAAGCATGCGGGAGAAGCGTTTACCGTCGCGGTCGGCAGCGTCCCAGAGTCTGCCCTTCTCCAGGATCAGGGTGTTAATTCCGGCTTCACCGAGCCGTAACGCGGTCACTCCGCCGCCGTAACCACTGCCGATCACGATGGCGCGGTAGTGGCTCTTGGGGCGCGTTGCGGAGACGGTACGGCTAGTCCCCAGCTCATACGCACCGGCACCGACGGCCCCGAGAGCCGCGCACGCGGCGGCACCCAGGAAGCGACGTCGGTTAAGGCGCCGCCCCTGCTGCGTATTTCCCGCCTGATCCACGACTGGCCCCCCAACTGAACAGACTGTTGTTAATCATATTGCAGGTTTATACGTACTTATAGTATGGTAATACTCATATACATGAGTGTCCAGACGTTTTTCAGGAATGAATCGCGACTGAACGAATCTGCTGAAGGGGCAGCTGCTCGGCCATTGAAGCCGCGGGCATGGCGAGATCCGAAGCGATACCTGTGGCTGCTTGCCGCCGCAGTACCGGGATTGGTGGCGGCGTCGTGGCTGTTGGTCAAGGTGACCGGCGTCGGCTTGTTTTGGTGGAGCGGTCCGTTCCTGGCATTCGTGGTCATCCCGGTACTCGACCATGCGATCGGACCCAACCGCGGCAATCCGCCCGACGAGGTTCTCGCTCGGCTGGAGAGCGACCGGTTCTATCGCTGTGCCACCTACCTGTACTTGCCGAACCAATACGGATCGGTTTTGCTTGCCTGCTGGATCTGGGCCGGCGGGGGCTGGGTCACAATGACTTTCGTCGACAAGCTCGGCCTGATGACGACCGTGGGACTAATCGGCGGGCTAGCGATCAACGCCGCACACGACCTGGGCCATACCCGAGAAGTGCACGAGCGACGCCTCTCCAAAGTCGCATTGGCCCAGACCTGCTACGGGCACTTCTTTGTTGAGCACAACCGCGGCCATCACGTGCGGGTGGCCACGGTCGAAGACCCGGCCAGCGCCCGTTTCGGTGAGATCCTGTACGCCTTCCTGCCCCGGTCGGTGACCGGCGGTCTGCGCTCTGCATGGACCCTGGAAGCCGCCCGGCTGGCCCGAGACGGCAAGTCCCGGTGGACGCTGCGCAACGACGTGCTCAACGCGTGGCTGATCAGCGTCGTCTTGTTCGCTGTGCTGGCCGTCTGGTTCCGGCCGGTCGTCCTGCCCTGGCTGATCGGCCAGGCGATCATCGGCATCGGTCTGCTGGAAACGGTCAACTACGTTGAGCACTACGGCCTGCGGCGGCAAAAGCTGCCCAGCGGACGCTACGAAAGGGTGCGCCCATCGCACAGCTGGAACAGCGATACGGTGATCGCCAACGTCTGCCTGTTCCACCTACAGCGGCACTCCGACCATCACGCCAACCCGCTACGCCGCTATCAGGCGTTGCGGCACGTCGAAGAGTCACCGCAGCTGCCCAGTGGCTACAGCGCCATGATCGCGCTGGCGATGATCCCGCCGTTATGGCGACGGGTGATGGACCCGAGAGTGGTTGCTTTCTACGGCGGCGACGTCCGCCTGACCGCCTTGAAGCCCGGCCGGTAGCCGCTGCTGCACTACCCTCGAAGGGTGGCCAAGGAGTTTTCGCACATCGACGCGTCGTTGCGAGAGTTCATCGCCGAGCAGGCGATGTTCTTCGTCGCGACCGCACCGTCGCAGGGCGGCAGAATCAACCTGTCCCCCAAGGGTTACACCGACACCTTCGCGGTGCTCGACGACCACACCGTGGCCTACCTCGACCTGTTCGGCAGCGGCGTGGAAACCATCGCCCACCTGCGAGACAACGGCCGCATCACGATCATGTTCTGCTCGTTCAACCGCAATTCCCGCATTCTGCGGTTGTTCGGCACCGGGCGGCTACTGCGTCCCGACGACGACGAATTCGCCCGCATCAGAAGCCATTTCGGTCAGCGGTCGGGCGTACGTGGCGCGATCGTCGTCGAGGTGGAGCGGATCGCCGATGCCTGCGGTTTCGCGGTGCCCTACTACGAACTCATCGACGAGCGGCCAGTACTCGACACGTTTCACGGCAAACAGCCACCACAGGCGTACTCGCAAGCCATCGGCCGCAACCAGCGCAGCATCGACGGCCTGGCCGGGCTGGAGCCCGACCATCCGCTGCCGCCCACCTAACGCTTAGATGGCCCGCTTGAGGTCGTCGACCTTGTCCAGCTGCTCCCACGGCAACTCGACGTCTGTGCGCCCGAAGTGCCCGTATGCGGCGGTCTGCGCATAGATGGGCCGGAGCAGGTTCAAGTCCCGGATGATCGCCCCGGGACGCAGGTCGAATACCTCGGGAATGATCTTCTCGATCTTCACCGGGTCGACCGCCTCGGTGCCGAACGTCTCGATGAACAGCCCAACCGGCGCGGCCTTTCCGATGGCGTAAGCCACCTGCACCTCGACGCGCTCCGCCAACCCGGCTGCGACGACGTTCTTGGCCACCCAGCGCATCGCGTACGCCGCCGAGCGGTCCACCTTGGAGGGGTCCTTGCCCGAGAAAGCGCCGCCACCGTGTCGGGCCCAGCCTCCGTAAGTATCGACGATGATCTTGCGCCCCGTCAGGCCCGCGTCGCCCATCGGGCCACCCAGTACGAATTTGCCGGTCGGGTTCACCAGCACCCGCGTCGACGAGGAGTCCAGGGTTTCGTGGGCCAGCTCTTCCAGCACGGTCTGCAGCACGTGCTCGCGGATGTCGGGGTCCAGCGTCTTCGCCAGGTCGACGCCATCAGCGTGCTGGGTAGAGACGACCACGGTGTCCAGCCGCACCGGGATGTTGTCCTCGTAGGCGATGGTGACCTGGGTCTTGCCGTCCGGCCGCAGATAGGCCAGCGTGCCGTTCTTGCGGACCTCGGTGAGCCGCCGCGACAGCCGGTGGGCCAGCGCTATCGGCAGCGGCATCAGCTCGGGGGTGTCATTGATCGCATAGCCGAACATCAGTCCCTGGTCGCCGGCGCCCTGGGAGTCCAGCGGGTCGGCCGCACCCTCGACGCGCGCCTCGTGCGCGGTGTCCACACCCTGGGCGATATCGGGCGATTGAGCGCCGATGCCGATGTTGACCCCGCAGGTCGTGCCGTCGAATCCCTTGTCCGAGGAGTCGTAGCCAATGTCGAGGATGCGCTTGCGCACCGTGTTGGTGATGTCGGCGAACGCTTCTTTGGCTGTGGTAGTCACCTCGCCGACGACGTGCACCTGCCCGGTGGTAACCAGCGTCTCGACCGCGACACGCGAGCGGGGGTCGTCGGCCAGCAGGGCATCGAGGACCGAGTCACTGATCGCGTCACAGATCTTGTCTGGATGCCCCTCGGTCACCGATTCGCTGGTAAACAGCCGACCCTTCTCGCTCACTCTTGTCATCCTTCCGGTCACTTCGCCCGAATATTAGTTAGACGAATTATTCTTGCTGCGCTAAGCAAACCGGAGCGACCCGATGCCGCGCAAATTTCGGGGTTCCGGTCGGGCGACGCTGCCCGCCACGCGTTATCCGCTGTCTGCTCCGTGATCTGCCCGAAGGAACGAGACAACTGCATCCACGATACGGCTCGCCATTGCGGTCTTGGATCCGTGCTGTAGCGCGGACTCGGTACCGTCGGATGCCAGCAGCCACCCGTCGTTGCTGTCCACCTCGAACGCCGTTCCTTCGCCAACGGCGTTGACCACCAGCAGGTCGCAGCCTTTGCGCTGCAGTTTGGCCCGCGCGTGGAACAACACGTCGCCGTTGGCGTCGCCGGTTTCGGCGGCGAACCCGACGATGGCGCGCATGTTAGGCAGCTGCCCGTGCGCGCGCGCCTGCACGGCGTTGGCCAGCACATCGTCGTTGCGCAGCAACTCGATGGTGGGCAGTCCGCCGGCCGTCTTCTTGATCTTGGCGGTGGCGACCTGCGCCGGGCGGAAATCGGCCACTGCCGCCGCCATCACCAGCACATTCGCCTCCGCGGCGTGCTTGGACACCGCCTCACCGAGCTGCTCGGCCGAACTGACGTGCACCACGTTGACACCGGCGGGGTCGACCAGCCCGGCGGTGTGCCCGGCAATCAGGGTCACCTCGGCGCCGCGTTGGGCGGCCACCCGCGCAACCGCGTAGCCCTGCTTGCCCGAACTGCGGTTACCGAGGAACCGCACCGGGTCGATCGCCTCGCGCGTACCGCCGGCGGTCACCAGCACCCGACAGCCCGCCAAGTCGTAGGGCAAGGCCTCGGGACGCTCGAGTAGCAGGTGAGCCAGCGTGGTGATCTCCTCGGCCTCCGGCAGCCGGCCGGACCCGCTGTCGGCACCGGTGAGCCGCCCGGAGGCGGGCTCGAGTACGACCGCACCACGCCGGCGCAGGGTGGCGACGTTGTCAACGGTCGCCGGGTGCAGCCACATCTCGGTGTGCATGGCGGGCGCGAACATGACCGGACACCGGGCAGTGAGCAACGTCGCGGTCAGAAGGTCATCGGCGCGCCCGGACACGGCGCGGGCCAGCAGATCAGCGGTGGCCGGGGCGACCACCACCAAGTCGGCCTGCTGGCCGAGGCGCACGTGCGGGACGGCCGGAACATCCTGAAAGACACCGGTGTCGACGGGCTCACCCGAGAGCGCCTCGAAGGTGGCAGCACCGACGAAATGCAGTGCGGCTTCGGTGGGAATAACCCGGACGCGGTGGCCGGCCTCGGTGAGCTGGCGGACAACGGTGCAGGCCTTGTAGGCCGCGATACCGCCGGAGACGCCGACGATGATCCGCTTACTGTCCACCGCGCGCCGGACCCTGTTACTCGCCCTCGGTGTGTTCGAGCAGGTCGGCGTGAATTTCACGCATCGCGATCGACAGCGGCTTCTCCTGCAACCCGGGCTCGACCAGCGGGCCCACGTACTCGAGGATGCCCTCGCCGAGCTGGTTGTAATAGTCGTTGATCTGCCGGGCACGCTTGGCCGCGTAGATCACCAGCGCGTACTTGCTCGAGACGCGGTCCAGCAACTCGTCGATGGGCGGATTGGTGATGCCCAGCGGGGTGTCGTAGGCGCTGGCCCCTCCGGCCGCGGGATCGAACTGATCGACGGCGGCCAACGACGCGTCGGACTGCGGAATGGTCACGTAGAAAATCTCCTGGCGGCGTAGAGCGACATGGTTAGAAGTTCATTTTTCGGTAGGTCTCCGCTGGCGCACGCTGTAGCCCGTGTTGCTCTAAGCAGGGCCAGGGGCAGATTCCACTAGCAAGGATACCAATTCGGCGCACGCAGACTCTAATCGACTGTTCACGACCACGACGTCGAAGTCGTCCTGAGCGGCCAATTCGGTGCGCGCGGTGTCCAGTCTGCGGGCGATGACGTCGGCGGTTTCGGTGCCCCGGCCCACCAGCCTGGCCTCCAAATCAGCCCAGCTGGGCGGGGCCAGGAAGACCGAAAGCGCCTCGGGCATCGCTTTCTTGACCGCTCGGGCACCGGCCAGGTCGACCTCGATCAGCACCGGCAAACCGGCCGCGGTTGCGCTGCGGACGGGCTCGGCAAGGGTGCCGGACCGATGCAGCCCCCCGTGGATTTCTGCCCATTCCAGTAATTCACCCCGGTCGATGAGTTGCTGGAATTCAGCCGCGCTGACGAAGCGGTAGTCGACGCCGTCGACTTCGCCCGGCCGCGGCGTCCGCGTCGTGGCCGAGACGCTGAAATGCAGGTTCGGAATCCGCTCGCGCAGACACCGCACCACGGTCGACTTGCCGACCGCGGAGGGACCGGACAGCACGACGACGCGTCCTGCGCCCGGTCCCCCGCCGGCGCTCACTGGTGCTCCCGGGTCGGTTAACCGACTAGGAGCCGAACTTCTCCAACAGCGCCTTGCGCTGACGGTCGCCGAGGCCACGCAGGCGGCGGGTCGGGGCGATCTCCAACTCGGTCATGATTTCCTGTGCCTTGACCTTGCCCACCTTCGGCAAGGCCTCCAGCAGCGCAGAGACCTTCATCTTGCCCAGCACTTCGTCGGTCTCGGCGTCCTTGAGCACCTGGGTGAGGTTGGTGCCGCCACGCTTGAGCCGATCCTTGAGCTCTGCTCGCGCTCGACGTGCGGCAGCAGCCTTCTCCAACGCTGCCGCGCGCTGCTCGTCGGTCAACTGGGGAAGGGCCACGATTCCTCCGTCTCTCAGCGATATCTTTCGGGATATCTGTCGATCTAACTTGTCTCGGCCGGGTACTCCAGCCAGCGCAGACGACCGTACTCACGCTTGCTGACGAAATCTAACCCGACCCCCCCGTTTGGCGGTCATTTGTCCAGCTTGGGTCCATCTCCGACGCACTGGTGCACACCCCTGCGCGGCGCCCAGAGCGATGGCCCGATGCCGTCCGCGGCGCCACCGATTGCGCCGGCGAACCCGGCTTCCGCATCCCGATTACCACGTTGAGCTGCGGTTTTCGGTTTGGTGGGTCGCCTGGCAGCCCCGCCTAGGCCGCCGTCGCCCGGACCAGCTGAGCAGCAGCGCGAGAGCACGGTGCCGCGAATCACGCATTTGGCTGCGAGTCCGCGCGTGTCGCACCGTGAACGCCGAGGCCCGGCTCCACGCCGCCACGACCCCTACCGCCGGTTAGGTCGGCTACGATCGCGCCGTGCCGAACCTGCGAATCCGTCAGGCGGCCGGCCTCCTGGGCGTCAGCGACGACACAGTGCGCCGCTGGATCCAGCAGGGTGCGCTACCGGTCAGCCTCGACGCGGCCGGGCGCAAGGTGATCGCCAGCGACGCGCTCGCCGAATTCGCCCGCGAGAACGCGCCGCCTGCCCCGCCCGACCCGCTCGGCGTCGGCAGCTCGGCGCGCAACAGGTTCGTCGGCCTCGTCACCAAGGTCACCAGTGACCGGGTGATGACCCAGGTGGAGATGCAGTGCGGCCCGTTCTCCGTGGTGTCGTTGATGAGCACGGACGCCGCGCGGGAACTCGAGATACAACCCGGCAGTGTCGCGGTGGCCGTCGTCAAGGCCACCACAGTGATCGTCGAGACCGCCGGTTCCGGCGGGGCTTAGCTGCCGCTCAGGTAGGCCACCGAGTCGCGCATCCGTTCGGCAGCCGCCCGCACCTCCGCGACGCCCGGCCCGGCCCGCAGCACCTCACGGGAGACCGCGGGCAGCAGCTGGTGCGACTCGGCGCCACCCAGCCCCGCCAGCGCCTCGGCACGCCCGCCCTGGGCACCGACACCGGGCACCAGTACCGGCCCGCCCAGCGCGCTCAGATCGGGCGGTTCGAGGGCCGTCGCGCCGACTACCACGCCGAACGATCCGGGCTGCGCACCGCCGGTAGCTGCCTGATTCGCGGCCGCGACATGGTCGACGATCAGCTGGGCGACCGTGCGGCCGCCGACGTCGGCGCGCTGCACGGTCGCGCCTTCTGGGTTGGACGTGGTAGCCAGCACGAACACCCCGCGGTCATTGGCCGTGGCGACCTCGATCAACGGGCGTAGCGAGCCGAACCCCAGATAGGGCGACGCCGTCACCGCATCCGCCGCCAGCGGCGAAGCACCGGCCCACGCGGTGGCATAAGCGGCCATCGTGGTCCCGATGTCCCCCCGTTTGGCGTCGGCCAACACCAGCACCCCGCTGTCGCGCAGCGCGGCGATGGTGCGTTCCAGCACAGCAAAGCCGGCCGACCCGTAGGCCTCGAAGAACGCCACCTGCGGCTTGACCACCGCGAAACCCTGGTAAGCCTGCACGCACACGTCGCAGAACGCAGCCAGCCCGTCGGCGTCGACCGGCAGATCCCAGGCCCGCAACAGCTCCGGATGCGGATCGATGCCCAGACACAACGGACCGCACTGCGCCTTCGCCGCAGCCAGCCGAACCCCGAAGCTATTCACCGGCGGCCGCTCCGGGCACCGAGGTTGCGATGCAGTTCCTGTAGCGACAACACTCCGATGTCGCCGCGGATCCCCGCCTCGATTCCCTGCACGGCAGCTGAAGCGCCCTGAACCGTTGTGATGCAAGGGATATTAACGGCCACCGCGGCCGAGCGGATCTCGTAGCCGTCGATCCGCGGGCCGGAGTTGCCAAAGGGTGTGTTAATTACCATGTCCACCTCGCCGGCCCGGATCGCGTCGATGGCCGACACCGCCGGACGGCCGTCCTGCGGCGCTTCGAAATGCTTGCGAACCTCGTCACACGGAATTCCGTTGCGGCGCAACATCTCCGCCGTTCCTTCGGTCGCCAGAACATGAAAGCCCAGGTCGGCCAGTCGCTTAACCGGGAACACCAGGGACCGCTTGTCCCGGTTCGCGACCGACACGAACACCGTGCCCTGCGCGGGCAGCGAACCGTAGGCTGCCGTCTGGCTCTTGGCGAAGGCAGTGCCGAAATCGCGGTCGATGCCCATCACTTCGCCGGTCGACTTCATCTCCGGCCCAAGCAGCGAATCGATCGCCGCACCGTCTGCACGCCGGAACCGGTGAAACGGCAACACGGCTTCCTTGACCGCGATCGGCGCGTCGGGCGCCGCACTGGCACCGTCACCGGACTCGGCCAGCATTCCCTCCTGGCGTAGCTGAGAAATGCTGGCGCCTAACATCACCCGGGCACAGGCCTTGGCCAGCGGGATGGCGGTGGCCTTGGACACAAAGGGAACGGTGCGACTCGCCCTGGGGTTGGCCTCCAACACGTAGAGCACGTCGTCCTTGAGCGCGTACTGCACGTTGAGCAGGCCGACCACGCCGATGCCGTGCGCGATGGCCTCGGTCGCTTTGCGGACCTTCTCGATGTCGCTGCGTCCCAGCGTGACCGGCGGCAATGCGCAGGCCGAGTCACCGGAGTGGATCCCAGCTTCCTCGATGTGCTCCATGATCCCGCCGATGTAAACCTCGGTGCCGTCGCACAGCGCGTCGACGTCGATCTCGACCGCATCCTCGAGGAACCGGTCCACCAGCACCGGATGTTCGGGTGAGAGCTCGGTGGCGCGGGTGATGTAGCCGCGCAGGGTCTCCTCGTCGTAGACGATCTCCATGCCCCGCCCGCCCAGCACATAGGACGGCCGCACGAGCACCGGATAGCCGATGTCGGCGGCGATCCGCCGGGCCTGGTCGAAGGTGGTTGCGGTGCCGTACTTGGGCGCGGGCAGACTGGCGGCGGTCAGCACGTCGCCGAACGCGCCGCGGTCCTCGGCCAGGTCGATCGCTTCCGGCGGGGTACCGACGATCGGAACACCGGCGTCGGCGAGGCGTTGGGCCAGCCCGAGCGGAGTCTGGCCGCCGAGTTGCACGATGACACCCGCGACGCCGGGGCCACCCGCGCCGGATTGTTCCTCGGCATAGAACACCTCCAACACGTCCTCAAAGGTCAGCGGCTCGAAGTACAACCGGTCCGCGGTGTCGTAGTCGGTCGACACCGTCTCCGGGTTGCAGTTGACCATCACCGTCTCAAAACCAGCCTGACTCAATGTGGTTGCCGCGTGCACACAGCTGTAGTCGAACTCGATGCCCTGTCCGATGCGGTTGGGGCCTGACCCCAGGATCAACACCTTGGGTCTGCCCGTCTGTGGGGCGACCTCGGACTCGGCGGCCGGATCGAGTTCATAGCTGCTGTAGTGATACGGCGTCTTGGCCTCGAACTCGGCGGCACAGGTGTCGACGGTCTTGTACACCGGGTGGATGTTCAGGCGCTCGCGCAGTGAGCGCACCCCGTCTTCGCCGGCCAATTCCGGTCGCAATGAGGCGATCTGGCGATCCGACAGGCCGCTGTGCTTGGCGTGCCGCAGCAGGTCGGCGTCGAGCACCGGCGCATCCACGAGCTCGGCGCGCAACGCCACCAGTTCGTCTATCTGGGCTACGAACCATGGGTCGACGCCGCTGGCCTTGGCCACTTGTTCCACCGAGCCGCCCAGCCGCAGCGCCAATTCGATGTCGTAAAGGCGCCCCTCGGTGGGGGTTTGCAGCCGGGTTAGCGCGTCCTCCAGCGAACCTTCGGTGTCCGGCTTGGTCCAGAATCCGGCGCGCGTCGTCTCCAGCGACCGCATCACCTTGCCAAGAGCCTCAACGAAGTTGCGGCCCAACGACATCGCCTCGCCGACGGACTTCATCGTCGTGGTGAGGGTGGGGTCGGCGCCGGGGAACTTCTCGAAGGCGAAGCGGGGCGCCTTGACCACCACGTAGTCCAGCGTCGGCTCGAAACAGGCCGGGGTTTCCTTGGTGATGTCGTTGACGATCTCGTCGAGGGTGTAGCCGATGGCAAGCTTGGCGGCGATCTTGGCGATCGGAAAGCCGGTGGCCTTGGATGCCAGCGCACTGGATCGCGACACCCGGGGGTTCATCTCGATGACGATGAGCCGCCCGTCGTCGGGGTTGACGGCGAACTGGATGTTGCAGCCGCCGGTGTCCACACCGACCTCACGCAAGATGGCGATGCCCAGATCGCGCATCTTCTGGTATTCGCGGTCGGTCAGCGTCATCGCCGGGGCCACGGTGACCGAGTCACCGGTGTGCACGCCCATCGGGTCGACGTTCTCGATCGAGCACACCACCACGACGTTGTCGTTGCCATCGCGCATCAGCTCGAGTTCGAATTCCTTCCAGCCGTAGATCGATTCCTCGATCAGCACGTTGGCACTCGGGCTGGCGGCCAGCCCTGCCCCGGCCATTCGCTCGACCTCGTCCACGGATCGGGCCATGCCCGAACCCAGCCCGCCCATCGTGAAGCTGGGCCGTACCACCACCGGCAGGCCGAGTTCGGCGACCGTCTCGCGGACCTCGTCCATGGTGAAACACACTCGGCTGCGGGCCGACTCGCCGCCGACCTTGGTCACGATGTCTTTGAACCGTTGCCGGTCCTCACCGCGCTGGATGGCCTCGAAGTCGGCCCCGATCAATTCGACACCGTATTTGTCCAGGACGCCGTTCTCGTAGAGCGCCACGGCGGTGTTCAGCGCGGTCTGCCCACCCAAAGTTGCCAGCAGGGCGTCGATCTTGTTTCCGCGCTCGGCTTGCTGGGCGATCACCTTCTCGACGAACGCCGGGGTGATGGGCTCGACGTAAGTGTGGTCGGCAAACTCGGGGTCGGTCATGATGGTGGCCGGGTTGGAGTTGACGAGGCTCACCTGCAGCCCGTCGGCCCGCAACACCCGGCAGGCCTGAGTACCGGAGTAGTCGAACTCGCAGGCCTGGCCGATGACGATGGGACCGGAGCCGATCACCAGCACATGGTTGAGGTCTTGGCGTCGCGGCACTAGCGGGCCCCTTTCTGGGCGCGAGCGTCCACATATGTACGCCCACAAGCGGGTTTCGGCGTACCTACGGACGCGCTCGCGATCATCGTCCGCCCTCCATCAGGTCGACGAACTGGTCGAAGAGATACTCAGCGTCGTGCGGTCCAGCGGCGGACTCGGGGTGGTACTGCACTGAAAACGCCCGCCCGTCAACGAGTCTGACACCCTCGACCACACCGTCGTTGGCGCAGGTGTGACTGACTTGTGCGGAGCCGAAAGGGGTGTCGAACGTCTGACCCGCCTCCCCTTCCAACGCGAAGCCGTGGTTCTGGGCGGTCACCGCGACCCGGCCGGTGGCGTGGTCGATCACCGGGATGTTGATCCCGCGGTGGCCGAACACCATCTTGTAGGTTGACAGGCCGAGTGCCCGACCAAGGATCTGGTTGCCGAAACAGATTCCGAACAAAGGGATTCCGGCTCCGAGCACGTCGCGGGTAAGCGCGACGGTGTGATCGGCGGTCGCCGGGTCTCCGGGGCCGTTGGACAGAAACACCCCGTCCGGCTTGAGTTCGGCGATCTCATCGAAGGTCGCCGTGGCGGGCAGCACGTGGCTGCGGATACCACGGCAAGCGAAATTCCGCGGCGTGTTCGTCTTGATTCCGAGATCTAAGGCGACCACGGTAAAGCGCTGCGCACCTTCGGGTTCGACGGTATAGGTCTCGGGCGTGCTGACCTCTCGGGCCAGGTCGGCGCCCAGCATCGGGTCCTGCGCGCGTACCCGCTCGAGCAGCTCCTCGAGATCGGCTAGTGCGGCGCCGGAAAACACCCCGGCCTTCATCGAGCCGCGGCTGCGCAGATGACGCACCACCGCCCTGGTGTCGATTCCGGCGATCCCGACGATGCGCTGACGTACCAGCTCGTCTTCGAGGGTGCCGGTGGCCCGCCAGTTGGAGGCCCGCGGCGAAGGGTCGCGCACCGCGTAACCGGCGACCCAGATCTTGTCGCCGCGGCTCTCGCCGTCTTCACCGTTCCAGCCGGTGTTGCCGATCTGCGGGGCGGTGGCAACCACGATCTGGCGGTGGTAGCTGGGATCGGTCAGCGTCTCCTGGTAGCCGGACATGCCGGTGCTGAACACGGCCTCTCCCAGAGTTTGTCCGATCGCCCCGAACGCGGTGCCGGTGAAAACGCGGCCGTCCTCGAGCACCAATTGGGCTTTAGTCATGGCCGCCGCTCCGTTCCCCCGCCAGTCATGCGCTCTCCTTCAGCCAGTTGGCGTACTCGTCGCGATTGTCCGCCCGGAATCCGGTGTCGATCTCGGTGCCTGACGGCAGCCGCCACCGGATGGCCAGGATCCCGTTGCGTGCCGCCACCTTGCCGGCGACGCCGCGTTCGGTCCGGATGTTCACTATCGATTCCTTCGGTATCCAAATAGGTTGCGCGCGAATACGTTCCACCAGAATCCCGCGGGGATAGCGGGTCATCACCGCCTTGCTGCGGTAGCCGAGGTCGCCAACTGCCACGCGGTCGTTCCAGGCCGGAGACAACGTGCATCCCACGTACAGGCCGGGGGTGGTGATCAAGGCGGCGCCCACCTCGTCGGGCAAGGGGGGCAGGTCGCCAATCAGTTCCACCTGCCGTTGGGCACGGCGGCGCCAGCCGCGCATCATCAGCTGGATCACCACCGCAATAACCACCACCAACACCGCCGCGAAGATCAGCGATCCCACCAGCGTGCCTGAGTTCATACCGGACTCTTCCCGTCCCTGGCGGTGATCTTCCCGCGCAGCAAGGTCGCGGTCACCGTGGCAGGGAACGTCATCGACTCGTAGGGGGTGTTGGCCGAGCGGCTGGCCAGCTCGTCGCCGGCGACCGTCCAGCTGGCCTCGGGGTCGATCACGGTGAGGTTGGCCGGTTCCCCCACCCGCAGCGGGCGGCCCTGGTCTGGCAGCCCCGCAATGCGCGCCGGGTTCTCGCTCATCACCCGCGCCACATCTCGCCAGCTCAACAGCCCGGGCTGCACCATGGTCGCCACCACTACCGACAACGCGGTCTGCAGGCCAAGCATCCCCGGGCGCGCCGCGCAGAATTCGACACACTTTTCGTGCTCGGCGTGCGGGGCGTGATCGGTGGCCACGCAGTCGATGATCCCGTCGGCCAGCGCCTGGCGCAGCGCGACCGCGTCGGAGGCCTCGCGCAGCGGCGGGTTGACCCGGTTACGCCCGTCGTAGCTGGCCAGCCGGCTGTCGTCGAGCAGCAGGTGGTGCGGGGTTACCTCGGCTGTAATCGAAATACCTTGGCCTTTAGCCCATTTCAGGATTTCGACGGTGCCCGCGGTGGACGCGTGGCAGATGTGCACGCGGGCGCCGGCATCGCGCGCCAGAATGGCGTCGCGCGCGACGATCGAGTCCTCGGCGGCACGCGGCCAGCCGGCGAGTCCGAGCCGTGCGGCTGCCGGCCCCTCGTGAGCGACGGCGCCGACGGTCAGCCGGGGTTCTTCGGCGTGCTGTGCGATCAGAACGCCAAGCCCGGTCGCGTACTCCAGAGCGCGGCGCATCACCAGCGGGTCGTGCACGCAGATGCCATCATCGGAGAACATCCGCACCTGGGCGGCGCCCGCGGCCATCATGCCCATCTCGGTGAGTTCCTTGCCGGCCAGCCCGACGGTGACCGCGCCGACCGGATGCACGTCGACTAGACCGACCTGCTGGCCGCGATGCCAGACGTGATCGGTGACCACGGGGCTGTCGGCGACCGGGTCCGTATTGGCCATCGCGAATACCGCCGTATACCCCCCGAGAGCGGCTGCGGCCGAACCGGTTTCGATGTCCTCGGCGTATTCGCGGCCCGGTTCACGCAGGTGGGTGTGGAGGTCGACGAAGCCGGGCAGCAGGATCTGGCCGGTGGCGTCGATAACGTCTGCGTCGTCGGGGATATCGAGTTTCGGACCGATCTCGGCGATCTGCGATCCATAGCCCACCTTGTCGACCAACACATCAACGGGCTCGCCCTCGCCGTAGAGCCGGACACCCCGGATCAGCACGCTCATGCCGCGACCTCTTCTGCCCCCACCAGCACATGGAACAGCACCGCCATTCGCACATGCACACCATTGGAAACCTGTTGCAGCACAGCCGATTGCGATGAATCGGCCACCGATGAGGAAATCTCCATTCCGCGCAGCATCGGCCCCGGGTGCAGCACCACGGCATGGCCGGGCAGCAGCGCCTGGCGGCGGGCGGACAACCCGTACAGGGTCGAGTACTCCCGCGCGGAGGGGAAGAAGCCGCCGGTCATCCGCTCAGCCTGCACGCGCAACATCAGCACGCCGTCGGCGGCGGGCAGTTCGGCGTCGAAGTCGTTGGACACGGTCACCGGCCAGCTTTCGACACCGCGCGGCAGCAGGGTGGGCGGGGCCACCAGCACCACCTCGGCGCCCAACGTGTGCAACAGCATCACGTTGGACCGCGCGACCCGGCTGTGCAGGATGTCGCCGACGATCACGATGCGGCGACCGTCGAAGCCCCCGAGGCGTTGCCGGATGGTCAGGGCGTCCAGCAGCGCCTGGGTGGGGTGCTCGTGGGTGCCGTCGCCGGCGTTGATCACCGAGGGGCCGCCGTGCGCGCCGGCTGTCCACTCCGCCAGCAGCTGCGCGGCGCCGGACGCTGGGTGACGGATGATCAGCGCGTCGGCCCCGGCCGCTCGCAGGGTCAGCGCGGTGTCGCGCAACGATTCTCCTTTACCCACCGAGGAACCGGAAGCACTGACGTTCACCACGTCCGCGCTCATCCATTTGCCGGCCACCTCGAAGGACACCCGGGTACGGGTGGAGTTCTCGTAGAACATGGTGATCACGGTCCGCCCGCGCAGCGTCGGCAGCTTCTTGATGTCGCGGCCGACCAGCGCCTGGGCGAACCGGTCGGCGTCGTCGAGGATCGCGGTCGCCTCGTCGCGGCTCAGGTCGCCGGCCGCGAGCAGATGCCTAGCCATCATTGGCGCCGTCCCTCCTCATCGCTGCGCTGTGCATCGTCACTGCCGCGGTGCTCATCGGGTTATCACCACCCCGTCTCTGCCGTCATGTTCGCTGAGTTGCACATGCACGCTCTCGCTGCGCGAGGTGGGCACGTTCTTGCCGACGTAGTCGGCGCGTACCGGCAATTCGCGGTGGCCGCGGTCGACCAAAACGGCCAACTGCACAGCGCGCGGGCGGCCGACGTCACGTAACGCATCCAGGGCCGAACGGGTGGAGCGCCCGGAATACAGCACATCGTCGACCAGGATCACCAGCGCTCCGTTGATGCCGTCGGCCGGGATCGAGGTCACTTCCAGGGGTCGCGGCGGTTTGATCATCAGGTCGTCGCGGTAGAGCGTGATATCCAGGGAGCCGTGGTCGACGTCGACGCCGCTGTATTCGGCGATGTTGGCGGCCAGGCGATTGGCCAGAGTCACTCCACGAGTGGGGATGCCGAGCAGCACCACCCGCGTCGAATCGGGGTTGTCCAGGGCGGTCTTCTCGATGATCTGATGCGCCATGCGGGAGATTGTGCGACCAACGTCGGCCGCTGACATCAACTCTCGCGATTTCTGGGCAGCACACATGCGAGCGCTTGACCTCCTTCTCCGCCTCTCTGGACGGTCCGTTAAAGGATGTCGACTGCCGGGCAGCCTAGCACGCCCCGACGGGCACGATGGTTGCCGCGCGGGCGGCATCGAGCCGCGGGACCACACGTGTCACACCAGTCACTGCGCCGTTTCGGCGGATGGGTCAACGACGGCGAAGTACCGCCGCTAGGAGCAGGGCTGCCCGTTGATCCGGCAATTCACCGGTGGCGAGTAGGTGCCGGTCAGCACACCTCGCATACCTCCGGTGGCCGTACCACCCGGCGCAATAATGCGATTCCAGTTCGCGGGGGTGAGCACAAAGTGCGTGCCGGATTGGGCAATGGAGCTATTCCACGTGTGCGAGACGGATTGCCCCACCGGCATGTCGAATTCAAGCCGCCAATCTGACATCGGCGCCAGGTTCGGGTTTGTGACGACGAAGCTTGCGATGAAGCCGGTCTGCCACGTCGATGTCACCGACAAAGTCGCCGTGGCCGCGGCCGCCTGAGCCACCGGAGCTGCGCCGAGTCCGAGCAGGGCACCTGCCAACGCCGACATGGCTACGTGAAGCGCTGTGCGCCAGCGCTTCACGTAGCGGTTCGGTGTGGCCATAGCAGCCAACGCTATCGCCAAGGTGGCCATATCGGCGCACCCGCAGCCGCGAAGCTGCCGTAACTTTGCGCAACCGAAACCGTCGTGCGACTAATCCGCGGGGTCGCAGTCCTGGCGTCCCTGGTGCGCCCAGGCCAGCAGATCCGGCGGAGCCGATTAATCGATGCGGTCGTTGTGGCGGCGACACTCGTGGAAACCGAAGTGTCAAGAGGATTGTGCCAACGGAAAATCCGATCTCCCAGGCTCCTCGCCGGATCCGCCACTCTTAGAACAAGGTTCAAACGATCTCCCGGCCTTGAGCCGCCTAACTTCAGTAGAGTCGCATCCCGAGCTGATCGGGGATGTCAAACCAGACGCATGGGGGAACCAACGTTGTCGTACTTGATCGCCACACCGGATGGCATTGCGGCCGCATCCGCACAGCTAACAGAAATAGGTTCGGCGATTCGGCAGGCCAACGCGGCGGCGGCGATTTCAACGACGACGATCGTGACCGCCGCGCAAGACGAAGTATCAATGGCGATTTCTGCGCTGTTCGGCGACTACGCGCAGCAGTATCGGGCTTTGAGCGCCCAGGTCGCGCTGTTCCACGACCAGTTCGTACAGACCATCACCGGCAGCGGGCTGAGCTACGCAACCGCCGAGGCAGCTGCCGCGTCGCAGCTGCAGACCTGGGGACAGGACCTATTGGCGGTCATCAATGCGCCGACCAACGCGCTGCTGGGGCGTCCCCTGATTGGTAATGGCACCGACGGGGCTGCGGGGACCGGTCAATCCGGCGGGGCCGGCGGCATCCTGTTGGGCAACGGTGGCCGAGGCGGTTCCGGAGCCCCTGGACAAGCTGGTGGAGCGGGCGGGTCGGCGGGTCTCTTCGGCGATGGCGGCGTCGGCGGGCAAGGCGGTAATGCCACTGCCCCAGGCGGCGCCGGCGGCGCTGGTGGCGCGGGCGGTGCGGGGGGATGGCTGGCCGGCAGCGGCGGGGCCGGCGGGATGGGCGGTAACGGGAAAGCTGGCGGCCCGGCCGGTCTGCTCGGCTTGGCCGGTGGGGCCGGTGGGGCCGGTGGGGCCGGTGGCGCAGACAGAGCGTTGCTGGGCTTTTCGGGCGGTGCCGGCGGCGCTGGCGGTAACGGTGGCGCAGGGAGCGCCGGTGGCGTGGGCGTCTCGGGCGGTGGAACCGGCGGGCTCGGTATGAGCGGTGGCGCCGGTGGCGCCGGCGGCGCCGGTGGCGCCAACTCGGGGTTATTCGGGCTTGGCGCGCTATTCGGTAGCGGCGGCGACGGCGGGCTGGGCGGTGCCGGCGGCCTCGGAGGCGCGGGCGGTGCGGGCGGCATCGGCGTTGCGACGAACGGCGGCATGGGCGGCCACGGCGGTGGCGGTGGTAGCGCCGGAGCGGGCGGAGCCGCTGGCACGGCCGGGCTACTGGGTTTGACCGCAGGCCACGTCGGGGCTGCGGGCATCGGCGGCGACGGCGGCCAGGGTGGCGACGGTGGCGACGGTGGCGCCGGCCAGACCCTCGCGGGCACGGGTTACAAGGGAGGCACGGGAGGTGCCGGCGGCAATGGCGGCAGCGCAGGTGATGGCGGAACCCATGGCGACGGCGGTAACGGCGGCAAGGGTGGTGCGGGCGGAGACGGCTACAGCTATACCACCGCGAAAGGCACCGGCGGCAATGGTGGCGGCGGTGGCGACGGTGGTGGGGGCGGCGCGGGCGGCGACGTCGGCACCGGCACGGGCAGCGGTGGAATTGGCGGTACCGGCGGGCAGGGTGGTAGCGGCGGCTCGGGCGGCAGCGGCGACAGCAATACGGGAGATCCGACTCTGACCACTGTCGGTGGGCAGGGTGGTAACGGCGGCCACGGCGGAACCGGCGGCGTCGGAGGCGGCACCCCCAACGGGGGCACCAACGGCAACGGCGGCGACGGTGGCGGCGGCGGGGCGGGCGGTCACGGCGGCGCCAACTCCACCGGCATCAAGTCCCTAGTGTCCACCATCGGCGGCGGAGGCGGCGGCGGGGGCGCGGGTGGCGGAGGGGGTGACGCAGGTACCGGCAGCGGTAACGCCGGCCACGGGGGGGCCGGAGGTACCGGCGGCGGCGGCGGAGCCGGGGGCACCGCTACCTCGGTGTTTGCCGGCACTACTCAGGCCGAGGGCGTAGGCGGCGGTGGCGGCGGAGGCGGACTCGGATCCGGCCCCTCGGCCACTAGCGGCGGATCAGGCGGCGGGGGTGGCGGCGGCGGGGCAGGTGGCGTGGCGGCGCAAGGTTCGGCCTTTGGTGGTGGTGGGGGCGGTGGCGGCGCCTCGAACTCCATTACCCACGCGGCTGGCAATGGTGGCGCGGGAGGTGACGCCTTCAACTACTCCGGTGGCGTTAAGAAGCACTACAGCGGCGGCACAGCCGGAACATTCGGTCTCGGCACCGGCGGGGGCGGCGGCGGCGGCGCCGTCGCCGATAGTCCTGTCAATAGCGGTGACGGCGGTCCGGGTACCAATGGTGATCTTGGAGGTGCCGGAGGCGCCGGGGCAACCGGCCACGCGAACGGTGGCGGCAACGGAGGCGCTGTTGGCGCCTCCACAAACGCCGGCGGATCCGGGGGGTTCAGCAGTAATTCGCCCCTCGGCAACGGCAGCAAAGGCCAGTCCAGCTAGACGCTCGACGTAATCGCGACCAATCCGCCGTTCTCCGCGCGCAGCGAGCGGATTAGCCGTCGGGGTCGCAGCCCCGGCGTCCCTCGTGCGCCCAGGCCAGCAGGTCCGGCGGAGCCAACTGGTTGATGCGGTCGTTGTAACGGCGAGATTCGTGGAAACCGAAGTATTGCTGCCACTCCCCGCTACCGCCGCGCCGGAAGAAACGCTCGTCGCTGCGCCAGATACCGTCGGTGGTGTTGGGCGCGATCTCGCTGGCCCGCGACCGCATCGCAGCCAGGGAGGCGTACCCGGCCAGCTCCCTGGCGCGATCGCCGGTGAGGTCGGTATTCAACCTCGCCGCCAGTCGAAGCAACTCGCCAACAAGGTCGGCCTGTAAATCTGCGTAATGGAACAGGGCGACATTGGGCGCGTGGCGCCGTTCCCAGGACTTGCCAAACTGGTCGAGGATGTTGGCCAGGGTGCCAATACCTTGGGGTGGCGCTAAGCCGACCCCGGGTGGCGGATGTGCCGGGCCTTCCATCCAGTCGCGGAACTCGTCCAACGGTCCGTGCGGGCCGGGCCGGGGATCGGCCATCGCGCCCGGCGGTCTCGCGCGATGGTGCGCCGGGAGCGCGGCCTCGTACAGCTCACGCACCCGGTCGCGGTCCATGTTGGTGGTCTGGTGCAGCATCGACACCGCCGCATCGCGTGGGTCGCGGCCGACGCAGATGTAGGTGACCCGGTCGTCGAGGGCGAGGCCGTCCAACGGGGTGTGCGTCTTGATGAAACGGCGGTGCCGCTGCGCCTGCAGGACCGCGACAACCTCCTCGACCGGACGGATTGTCTGGTCGAACCAGGGCGACACCGTCGACAATGGCCCGGGCAGATCCGGGCCGTCGAATACGAGCAGGGAGACCAGCCGCTGCATCCAGGTCATCCCGCATTTCGACGGAGTGGTGATGATGATGTCGCCAGGACGCAATTCCAGCGCATCCCAGCGCGTGTTGTCGCTCATCAACGACCGGTACAGCACGCGGTTAGACGCGGTGTTCATTTCGGAGACTCCCGGATGATGTCGAACAGAATGCCTTCGATGGTGACGCCCGGTGCGAACGAGAATGCCATGCCGGTGGAGATGGGTTTGTTCGACTCTACTTGCCGCACCATGGATTCCAGCACGAAGATCAGCGACACGCTGAGCATGTTGCCGAACCTGGCCAGCACCTCCCAGCTCGGCGCCGCACGGTCGGCAGCGATGCCCAACGATCGCACCGACTCCTCAATGATCTTGGGACCACCCGGGTGGATCGCCCACAGATCGATGTCGGATTTCGTCAACCCATTGTCCCGCAGCACTTCTGCGACGACGGGTTCGACGCCGCGATAGATGTAGTCGGGCAGGTTCTCCGACAGCTCACAGGTGATGCCGTTGTGGTTAACGCCGAGCACAATGCCGTCCTCGGCGTCGTCGAGCAGCTGAGTGAAGCTGCTGCGGATCACCACGCTGCCGTGCGGCAGCAGCTGCCGAACCTGGCTGGCACCGATCACCAACGCACCACAACCGTCGCCGAACAGGCTGTGAATCACCACGTCGTTGATGTCGTCGGCGAAAACGGCGTTTACCGAACATAATTCGATGCACACCACGAGCGCCTTCATGCTGGGGTGAGCACGTACATAGGTGGCGGCGATGCGCACCGCGTTCATCGCGGCGGCGCAGCCCATGAAGTTGACCACCACCCGGGAGATGGACCGCGACAGCCCGAGTTCCTTGACGACTGCGACATCGACCCCCGGCGCGATAAATCCGGTGCTGGTGACGAAGACCAGCAGCCCGATTTCGTCGGCTCCGTAAGGGAGATCCGCCAACGCTCGCCTGCTCACGTCCACCGCCAACGGAACCGCGTGGTCGAAGAACATGTTCATCCGGTCCCGGATCGTCGCCGGGTCGCTCCGAAATGCGTCGAAGTCGGGGTCCAGTGGGTCGATCGCCATCCGGCGGGTATCGATCCGCGTCTTCTCGTAGAGCCGTGGAATCCGTTGGCGCTGTTTGGGATCGTCAAAAAGTTCGACAACCCGCGCAGCGGCGTCGGCTTGCCCGACCGTCCGCTGGGGCCAGCCGGTCGCGATGCCTTCGATGACCGCGACGGTGGTCGGCGGGGCCGGCGGCAGCTGGGTCAGGCCGATCTCGTCGACTTCTGCGGCGGGCACCACGACACCACCCTCCGGGGTGCTCATACCGACCCGATTCCGACGAAGCCGGCTACCACGTAGTTGACGCTGTCCTTGAACGCCGTGGGCGAGAGGTGCTCGCGCAGTACACCCCAGTTGTGTTCTCGCGCCGGACGCGACGCCGACAATAGATAGGTGCGACAGAGCTTGGGAAGCCGATCGGTGAGAAAACTCTTCGGCGGCAACCATTCCACCCCGAATCGCGCCGACTCTTCATGCAACACGTCTTCGGTCACGATATTGGCGAAACCGCTGCGCTGGAACGGCAATACGTGATGCACACGGTGCGAGCTCAGGCCGGCTGACAGGAAGCAGTCGACGTAGCGGTTGCCGATCACCTTCAGGTCGTGGGCATGCTCGACCTGGTCCACGGCCCAGTCTTGCCCGGCCGCCGTGGGCTCGGGGGCATCGGGATCTTCGTCCTCGAATTCGTGACTGGCCACCACCATGAACGTGCTGACCCACAGCGTGGCGAAGAACTGCAGCGCCCAGGCCCAGAAGTCTCCGGCGGCCAGGAAGACGATCATCTCGGTCACCAGCAGCAACCGCACCCCCGAGGATCCGAGGAAGTGCGGTAGTGCGTTGCGCCAGCTGCCATATCCTTCCTCGACACCCACCTTGCGGGTCATGTTCCACACGTCCGCGATCCGCACCGCCATGCCGGTAACGGTGTGGCCGAACTTGTGAACGGTGTGCACGGGTACCCGATACAGCCTGGGCAACCCCATCATCATGGTGAACACGTTCTTCTTGATGTCCACTGCGCTCTGCGTGTACGGGTGGTGCAGCAGCGTGTGACCATCGGCGACCACCAGGGCCAGCGCGATGTAATTCAGGTCAAAAGTGTTGGAGAACACCCGATTCAGGCCTCGTTGCGCCCGGTGCAACGAGTAGTGGCCGTAGCCGACCAACGAACTGCGCAGCACGACCATCGCGAAAACGAAGGCCCATAACGGCATCCACCGCGGCTCGACCAGGCGCAGCGCCTGCACACCGAAATAGCCGATCGCCAGCAGCACCGCGACTATGTTGAAAAGGCGGTCCATCAACTTGATTCGCGCGGCCAGCGCCGGCTCGGTCAGCCGCGCCTTGACCCGGTGCATCAGGTCCTCGTTGTTGTCGAACCGGTAGTGCGGCGTATCGCGCCGGCTGTCGAAGCCCTCCTTGAACAGGAACGGCGGGGCGTTGTGCTTGGGATGGATGTCGCGCGGCGTTGCTTCGCGCCCCAGCGAATAGCGGCGCTGAAGTATGCGCTCGACTACCTTTGGATCGCGGTGGTACGACGCGATAATCGCGGTGATGTCACGGTTTTTGGTGCGCCCGATGAAGAATGCACCGCCGGGATGCTTGTCGATCCAGTCGCTCAGGTCGTAGGCCCGTCCGTTGTAGACCCATACGTCGGGCAGTACGGGGGGCCCTCCGCCCGGCGGAGGTCCGGGGCGCGGGTCGGTCCCGCGCTCCTGTACCTCCGGGACGTCATTGGTCATTGCTGGTCCTCCAGGTCTGATCGAGTGAAATTGGCAGCACGCCGGGCTTTCCGGCGAGCTGGCCCAAATGTTGGAAGCTCGGCCTTGGAGGAGGCTTGGAGAATTCTCAACGGCTGCGCGCTTGGATCCCGCGCATCACTCGAAAGCTGCGGACGAGAACCGACCCGGAGTCCGGCGGCCGCAAACGCAGTGCCGCACATCCGGGTCGGTCCCCTACCCCGAGAGTTGACCCCGGCCGTTATCCCTGCGGATTGGGGATCGTGACCGGCGCTCCCCAGTTCGACAGAGTGATGGTGACGTGACCCTTGTCCTTGTCGAGCACCATCCGCACCAGGTAGGCACTCGGCGGGTTACCAGGCGCGCCCGGCGCCTTCACGTCGACGATGTAGAGAGTGATTGGCAAGGGGCCCTTGGCGTCCTTGGCGATCTGGTGGTACCAGCGGGTCGACGACGGCCGGGTCGATCGTCCCGGTCACCTTGATGGTGGCCACGCCGTCGATGTTCTCGTTGCCCGCGACCTGCGGGCTCTGGACCTTGGCGATCACGGCGCCGATGCCCTTGTCCTTATCCAGGACTACACCCCGGGTCGTAGATCTTTGTCTGCGGGTCCGGCCGAGGTGTACTTGCCGGTGTCGTCCTTGGTGTACATGGTCTTCTTGGTGACCACGAACTGCTTGGGCACCGCGGGTGCCTGAGGCTGCAGTCGGATCATGGCGTCACCGACCGCCTGTCCCCCGAGTTCCTGCGGCTGGTTGGTGACGTCGGCGTTGACCGACTCCATCGGCAAGGTGGTGATATCGGCGGTCTGCAGGTTGACGTGCAGGGAGTGCAGCCCGGTGGTCGCCTTGGAAGCTGTCCTGCAGCAGCTGCTGGGCTTCCGCCGAGGGCGCCGCCGACGAACCGGAGGTCGCCGACGAGGCAGCGGAACCAGACGTCGCCGAAGTCGAGGACGCGGTAGTCGAGTTCTTGCTTCCACATCCGGTGATGACCGTCGCGACAACTGCCGCCGCGAACACCATCGCGACAGACGGCCGGGTCCAGGATCGCCAGGAAACACGTCGTTGGGAGATTTGCGCTTGTGAGATCAAGCCATTCATGGCCAGCCTTTGCTGAGTTAACCAACCAGTGGTAGTGAGCAGCGGGTCGCCGCCCTCGTAGGGTATGACCGATGCCTGGAACCCCCAGACAACAGTCACGGTCGCGGATCTCGGTGACTGCACACCCGCACCCTGGTTCACCGGTAACGACACCGTCCATTGATGTCGCTGCCCTCTCAGCGTGTTCCCCAGATCACATTTGCCGGAGAGCGCGACAGTAACACGCAGTTGGCGTGCTGCAAACCGTTTCGCAGAAGTCACTTTCACAGGCCTGACCAGGCCGAAGGGCACTCGATCCGTTCCTGGCGGAGGCGTCAATTCCTAGCGCATACGCCGCGACGACGAAGCGAGCGGCTAACCTACCCGGGTGAATCTCGACGGCAATCAGGCAACCATCCGCGAGGTCTGCGACGCCGGTCTGCTCGCCGGAGCGGTGACGGTGGTCTGGCAGCGCGGAAAACTGTTGCAAGTCAACGAAATCGGCTACCGCGATGTCGAGGCGGGGCTGCCGATGCAGCGCGACACGCTGTTTCGCATCGCCTCGATGACCAAACCTGTCACCGTCGCGGCAGTAATGAGCCTGGTCGACGAGGGCAAGCTGACGCTGACCGATCCGGTGTCGCGGTGGGCGCCAGAACTCGCCGACCTGCGGGTGCTGGACGACCCGCACGGCCCGCTGGACCACACGCATCCCGCCCGGCGACCGATCCTGATCCAGGATCTGCTCACCCACACCAGCGGGCTGGCCTACGGGTTCTCAGTGGGCGGCCCGATCGGCAGGTCCTACCTGCGGCTGCCGTTCAACCAGGGTTCCGACGTATGGCTCGCCGAACTTGCCGCCCTGCCGCTGGTCCATCAGCCCGGCGAGAAGGTGACCTACAGCCACGCCATCGACGTGCTGGGGGTCGTCTTGTCCCGCATTGAGGACAAGCCGCTCCATCAGGTCTTCGACGAGCGCGTGCTGGGTCCGGCCGGCATGCCCGACACCGGCTTCTTCGTGACACCGCAGGCACGTTCCCGCGCGGCCACCATGTATCGGCACGACGAGAACGACCGGCTGCGGCACGACGTGATGGGCCCACCGCAGGTCAAGCCGCCGTCGTTCTGCAACGCCGGCGGCGGGCTGTGGTCGACCGCCGACGACTACCTGCGGTTCGTGCGGATGCTGCTCGGCGACGGATCGATCGACGGGGTGCGGGTGCTGTCGCCAGAGTCGGTGCGGCTGATGCGCACCGACCGGCTGACCGAGGAGCAGAAGCGGCACAACTTCCTCGGCTCGCCGTACTGGGTCGGCCGCGGATTCGGATTGAACCTGTCAGTGGTGACCGATCCGGCCAAGGCCACGCCGCTGTTCGGGCCCGGCGGGCTGGGAACGTTCAGCTGGCCCGGCGCCTATGGGACATGGTGGCAGGCTGACCCGACCGCAGACCTGATCCTGATGTACCTGATCCAGTACTGCCCCGACCTGACTGTCAACGCGGCCGCCGCGGTGGCCGGCAACCCGACCCTGGCCCGGCTACGCACCGCCCAACCCCGATTCGTCCGGCACACCTACCGCGCACTGGGACTGTAGAACCGTTTTAGGCTAGGAGCCGTGGCCAAACCGACCGTCCTGATCAGCGGTGCCGGGATAGCCGGACCCGCGCTCGCATTCTGGTTGAGCCGCGCCGGGTACCGCGTGGTGGTGGTCGAAGTCGCCGACGGGATCCGTCCCGGCGGGCAGACCGTGGATCTACGAGGCGCCGGGCGCACGGTGATCGAACGGATGGGCCTGCTGGAACAGATGCGGGCCCGCAGCCTGGCCCAGCGTGGGGTCGCCTGGGTCAAGACCGACGGCAGCCGTCGGGCCGAGATGCCAGTGACCGCCTTCCACGGAAACGGTCTGGTCAGCCAGCTGGAAATCCTGCGCGGCGACCTGGTCGATGTGCTCTACCAGGCCAGCTGCCGGGCGACCGGGGTCGAGTACCGGTTTGGCACCCGCATCACCGCCCTGACCCAGCCCGATCTTCCGGCGCACGGGCCGGCGCAGGCGAGCTTGACGGACGGCACCACGGTGACCGCCGACCTGGTCGTCGGTGCCGATGGCCCACACTCGGCGGTCCGGCGGCTGGCCTTCGGGCCGGAGGAAGAATTCGTCAAGCCGCTGGGCGGCTACCACGGCTGGTTTACCGCCCCCGACACCGTCGGTCTGGATGGCTGGTTTTTGATCTATCAGGCGCCGGGCGGGCTGCTCGCCTCGATGCGGCCCTCGCACGACCCGGCAACAGCCAAGGCCGGCTTGGCTTTTCAATCCCCACCCCTGCAGTACGACCGGCGCGACCTGGAGGCTCAGCGCGAGCTGTTGGCTTCGCGGTTCGCCGGCGCAGGATGGCAATGCGACGCGCTGGTGAACGCCGCCCGGGCGGCCGATGACTTTTACTTCGACGCGTTCGACCAGGTGCACATGGCTACCTGGTCACGGGGGCGCGTCACGCTGGTCGGCGATGCCGGCTATTGCGCGTCCCCGCTCAGTGGGATGGGCACCACCCTGGCGCTGGTCGGGGCTCACGTCCTGGCCGGCGAATTGGGCCCAGCTGTCGACTTCGACGCCGGGCGGTTGGCCGCCGCACTGAATCGCTATGCCGCAGTGCTGCGGCCCTTCGTCGACCGGTGCCAGACGATGGGCAACACCGTCGAACGCTACGCACCCAAGTCGGCCGCCGACATCGCCTTGACTGCCATGGCGATGAAATACATGCAGCGCCGGCCGTTTCGCCGCTTCGCCGAACGCAAGTGGTTCGCGACCGGCGACGCGGTTGAATTGCCCGACTATCCGGCCATGTCCAGCGCCAACCGGGCGTAAGCCCGCACGTCGGCATCGTTGTCCTTCAACGCAATTCGCAGCGCATGCCGGGCCGCGCTCTGATCGGCCCAGCGAGTCAGGCTGAGCACGGCCGCCTTTCGCACGTCCAGATGCGCGTCGCCGAGCGCATCGGCCAACCGCGGCACCGCGAACTCCGCATCGGCACCCGCCAGGCCCCGGGCGGCACCTTCACGCTCCTGCCAGGCAGGCGCTCGCAGAGCCTGCTCGATATACACCAAATCCTCTGTGCTGCAACCGATTTTTCCGATAGCCGCCAGGGCCGCGGCGCGCACCAGCGGGTCGGGATCGCCGACCAGCCGGGCGGCGGCCCGGCCGGTGCCTGGACATTCGCGCAGCGTCGCCAGCCCGGCGGCCGCGGCGATGCGAACCTCGCGGTTCTCGTCGTCAATGGCCTCGATCACGCCCGCAGCGTCGTCCACCGATACCAGAGCGCGCACCGCCTCGATGCGCACCCGATGATCGTCGTCGCCGAGGGCGCGGCGGTATAGCTCGGGCTCGCCGGCCCGCCGCGAGGCCAGCAGGTACACCGCGGCCGCCCGCACCACCCGGTCCGGAGAACCCAGGTGTGCGCGGGCGTCCGCCGGGTCGGGCAACACCTCGACGAGTTCCCGGACGCCCTCGGCGGCCGTAAGGCGCACCGAGGCGTCGACGTCATCCAACGCGGCCAACAAGGCCGAGCCGTACCCGTCGGGAGTGTGCTCGGTCAGCGTGGCCACCGCGGTGCGCCGCACCCCGGGGTCGAGGTCGGCCAGGTAAGGCTGCAACTCGCTGGTCGCGGGCACCTCCAACGCCAGCACCTCGGCGATGCGTGGCGACGGTGACTCGACCGCAGGCGCCGCGCCGATCCGCGACCGGGTAGTGGCCGGCGCCTGGCCGCCGACCAGCGCGGGTTCCTGCACGTCGAGCACCCGCTGATCGGCCGGCGGCAGCCCTTCGAGTTCAGGCACCGACACGAAATAAGGCGCCACAGGGCGCTTGCGGAACAACATGCCGCCGCCGGGACCCTTGCACAGGTTGAGGTGATAGCCCCACTGGCTGTCGTCGCGGCCGGGCAGGTCGGCGCGGTCGTGGTAGAGGCCCCAACGCGACTCGGTCCGGGTCAGCGAGGACCGGGCGGCCATCTCGGCGCAGTCGCGGATGAACGAAACCTCAACCGCACGCATCAGCTCGTGGGGGGTGCGCGCACCCATAGTGGCGATCTCGTCACGCATCCGGTCGAAAGTGCGCACTGCGATGGACAGCTTGGCCGCCGACTTCGGCGGCGCCACATAGTCGTTGACGAAGCGCCGCAGCTTGTACTCCACTTGTGGCTGCGGCGGCCCGTCGGGATGGCGCAGCGGACGGTAGATCAGCTCATGCGCTTCGCGTAGTTGGTCAACCGGAAGTTCTTGCGGTGCAGCTACTTTCAGGGCTAGGCTGGCGGCATCGGCGCCGGCCAGGTCACCGAAGACGAACGCCCCGATCATGTAGTTGTGCGGCACGCACGCAAGGTCCCCGGCCGCGTAGAGGCCCGGCACCGTGGTCCGGGCATGCTCATCGACCCACACCCCGGACGCCGAATGCCCGCTGCACAAGCCGATTTCGGAGATGTGCATCTCAATGTCATGGGTGCGGTAGTCGTGGCCGCGGTTGGCGTGGAAGGTGCCACGGGTGGGCCGTTCAGTGGTGTGCAGGATGTTCTCCAGCGCGGTCAACGTCTCGTCAGGCAGGTGCGACACCTTCAGGTAGATGGGTCCGCGGGCAGAGTCGATCTCGCTCTTCACCTCGGCCATCATCTGACCCGACCAATAGTCGGAGTCCACGAACCGCTCGCCATCGGCGTTGACCTGATAGCCACCGAACGGGTTGGCCACGTAGGCGCAGGCCGGGCCGTTGTAGTCCTTGATCAGCGGGTTGACCTGGAAGCACTCGATGCCGGACAGCTCCGCCCCGGCGTGATACGCCATCGAATAGCCGTCCCCGGCGTTGGTCGGGTTCTCGTACGTGCCGTACAGATACCCCGAAGCGGGCAGCCCGAGCCGCCCGCACGCACCCGTCGCCAGGACCACCGCCTTGGCACCGACGGCAACGAATTGGCCGGTGCGGGTGTGCAACGCGGCGGCGCCGACGGCCCGGCCGTCTTGAACCAGGACCCGGACCGGCATCAGGCGGTTCTCGATGCGGATCTTCTCCCGCATGGAGCGCTGCCGCAGCACCCGGTAGAGGGCCTTCTTGACATCTTTGCCCTCGGGCATCGGCAGCACATACGAGCCGGAGCGGTGCACGCGGCGTACCGCATACTCGCCGTGTTCGTCCTTCTCGAACTTGACCCCATAGCGCTCCAGCCGCTGGACCATGGCAAAGCCGCGGGTAGCGGTCTGATAGACGGTGCGCTGGTTGACGATTCCGTCGTTGGCCCGGGTGATCTCGGCGACATAGTCCTCGGGTTCGGCCTTACCCGGTATGACGGCGTTGTTCACCCCGTCCATGCCCATCGCCAACGCGCCCGAGTGCCGAACGTGCGCCTTTTCCAGCAACAGCACCTGGGCACCGTGTTCGGCCGCCGTCAGCGCCGCCATGGTGCCGGCGGTGCCGCCGCCGATGACCAGCACGTCGCAGTCCAGCCGCAACTGCGGTTCGAAGTCCGGGATCTGCATCATGCTGCCACCGCCGAATGACCTAGCGCGGCGATGATTTCGGCGCGCAGTGCCGGACGTGGCTTGTCCACGCGCGGCTCGGGCACCTCGATCACCGCGCGCAAGGGTTGTCCGGCCTTGCCCAGCACCGCGATTCGGTCGCCTAGCAGCAGCGCCTCATCAACATCGTGGGTGACGAACACCACGGTGGTGGGGTGCACACCCCAGGTGTCGACCAGCAGCTTCTGCATGGCGGAGCGAGTTTGGGTGTCCAACGCCCCGAACGGCTCATCCATCATCACCGCCCGCGGCGCCCCGGCCAGACCGCGGGCCAGTTGGACGCGCTGTCGCATGCCGCCGGACAGGCTCTTGGGCAGGTACTCGCCGAAGCCGCTGAGCCCGAGTTCGGTGATCCACCTTTCGGCCTGCGCCCGCCGGCCGGCCCGCGGCACTCCGCGCAGCCGCAGTGCGAGTTCGATGTTGGATCGCACGGTGCGCCAAGGCAACAGCGCGTTGTCCTGGAAGACCATGCCGCGGTCACCCGAGGTGGTAGTGACCTCCTGGCCGTCGGCCAGCACCCGCCCAGTTTCGGGCCGCAGCAGCCCCGCCACCGCGCGCAGCACGGTCGACTTGCCGCAACCCGACGGCCCGGTCAGCACCAGGATCTCGCCCGGGCGTACCGCCAGGCTCAGCCCCTCAATGACCGGAACTCCGGTGTAGGACAGCCGAACCCGATCCAGCTCCAGACCCATCGCATGACTAACCGGGGTCATCGCCGTTCCTCCTCTGCCCGTGGCAGCCAGCGCGTCACCCGCCGGCCGATGAGTTCCACCCCTGCCGCAGTGACGAAGCCCAGCACGCCGATCGTGATGATCCCGACGAACACCTGCGGGTAGGCCAGCACCGTGTAGTCCTGCCAGGTGCGGTATCCGACCCCGAGCCGGCCGGAGATCATCTCCGCGGAGATCACACAGATCCACGCCACTCCCATGCCCACCGAGAGTCCCCCGAACACGCCGGGCAGGATGCCGGGCAGCACCACCTGGGTTAGTACCTCCCAGCGGCGGCCACCCAGGGTGCGCACCGAGTCCTCCCACAGCGTGGGCAACGCACGTACGGCGTGCCGGGTGCTGACCATGATCGGGAAGAAGGCCGCCAGGAACGTGATGAACACGATCCCGGCTTCGTCGGTGGGAAACAGCAGGATCGCCACCGGCACCATCGCGATGGCAGGAATGGGCCGGGCCAGCTCGGTCAGCGGGCCGATGGTGTCGGCGAACAATCGTGAACGCCCGAGCAGTACCCCGGTCGCGATGCCGATGACCGCGGCGATGCCGAATCCGGTCAGAATGCGCAGCAAGGATTGCGCCAGGTCCAGCCAGTACTCGTTGGTATGCAGCCGGCGACTCGCCGCATGCATGATCTCGGTGACGGTCGGCAGCGTGTCGAACCGCAGGCCCCACCGCACCTTCCCAGCGGTGAGCAGCTGCCACAACCCGATCGCCGCGGCCACCGATGCCAGCCGCAGCAGCCGCGACCCCCACGGCGAGCGCGTTCGTCGGGCCGTCACGAAAACGGGTGCGGGAACCGCACCGACCACCCTGTCGGTCAACTCGGCCGTCATAGCGAACCTCCCAGTGCCTGTTGGTAACTCAGCGTCGTGGCGCCGGGATGAGCCGCCAGATAGCGTCGCGCCCCAGCTACCGTGCCGAATGGGCGGTAGGCGGCGCCGTCGCGCACCCACACCGCCTTGTCGGCGAACCAGCGGGTGCCCAGTTCGGCGTCGGGCACATAGGCGGCGCGCACTTTGGCCCCACGGGAAGTTGCTTCCCGGACCGCCTGCAGCAGGGCGGTCGGATCGGCCGCCGGTTGCGTCGCAGCGGTTCCGTCCAACCACAGTTCACTGGCCAGTCCGGGATCCCCGCCGAGCGCCGACGGATTCGTCGTCCGCTGGCGCGCCGCGGCGTAGTCCAGCCCGCGGGCGCCGAACACCGCGCGTAGCGGCTCCTCCTGCACGAACCCGTCGATGTCGACGTCGGCGAAGTCACCGATCGACTTCAGGTACGGCACATCACCTTTGAGCGCCTCGACCAGCGACGGCTTCAGCGTGGTGTCGAACGACGTACCGCCAGGCCCGTTGTAGAGGTACACAACCTCCTGCGGCAGCCCGCTGGCCTCGGCGACGATCCGGGCAGCCTCCAGCGGTTCGGTGTTGAGGAAGTCCGTAGCGTCCAGTTGTGCCTGCAGGAACGCAGCCAGCACCTCGGGGTGGGCAGCCGCATAGGCCCGCCGCGCCACTACACCGTGCAGGGTCGGCACATCCAGCTCGGCACCGTCGTAGAGCAACTTGCCCTTATTCTGGTAGACCAGCAGGCCCGGCCACGCGACAAACTGCGAAAGCGCCTGCACCTGACCTGATTCCAGGGCCGAGGCGCCCACCTGGGGCTGCTGGTTGAGTACGTCGACTCCGGAGACCGAGCCCTTGGCCAACGCACGCATCAAGGTTCCGTGGCCGGCCGAACCCACCGAGGCCGAGACCTTCGCGCCGGACAAGTCAGCCAGCGTAGTGGCAGTCGAATCCGGTTTAACCACAACCATGTTCAGAGCGCCTTTGGGGTTGTACCCGGTGACCGACACCAACTCGGTGCGTGCCCGTGGATTTGTCTGCGTCTTGGTCCCGTTGATCAGCAGGGGGTAATCCCCCATCGAGCCGATGTCGATCTTCTCGGCCAGCATTTGCGCGGTGATCGGGGCCCCGGTGTCGTAGTCCTGCCAGCGCACCGCGTATCGGGTACCGGTGCGGGCGGTGATGTCGGCCAGCCGATGCTCCAGGTAGCCCTGGGCACGCAGCAAGGTGCCCGCTGTGACGGTGTTGATGGTCTTGGACTGGTAGCCGATGACGACGTTGACCACCCCGGCGGACTGATCCATCGATTCCAGCGAGCAGCCGGAGGCCAAGGTCGCCGCCGCCATCACTACCGATGCGAGCGCGGCACGGATTTTCATCGGCGGTCCTAGCGGAGTAGATAGGGCATGTTGACGGTGACGGCGCCGGTGGGGCAGCGCGCCGCACACGGCCCGCAGTACCAGCATTCGTCGACGTGCATAAATGCCTTGCCCGTTTCGGGGTTGATCGCCAACGCGTCCAGCGGACAGACTTCAACGCACAGCGTGCAGCCGTCGATACATAGCGACTCGTCGATGGTGACCGGCACATCGGCGCGGTTGTTGCTGACCAGTGTCATGGCTTACTCCTAATCAGATTGCCGCGCATGGTGATTCGGTCGCCACGCATCCGGATGTACTCCAGGTCGACAGGCCGGCCGTCGTCGAGGCTGGTGAGCCGCTCGAGCATGAGCAGCGGTACCCCGTCCGGTACCTGTAGGGTGGCCGCCGAATGGGCGTCGGCGGGAATGGCCTCTAGCGCCAAAGTCGCCGAACCCAGGACCTGCCCGCTGACTTGTTCGATGAGCGCGAAGATGTCGTCGGTCTCCAGCCGATGCTTGAGCACCTCGGCACCAATGTCGGGGGCCAGGTAGGTCAGGTCGAGGCTGAGCGGAAGGTTGCCCAGGAAACGCAACCGTTCGACGAACACCGCCTTTGCCCCGGGTTCCAGCCGCAACCGGTGGGCCACCGAGGGCGGTGCCACGACCGTCATCGCGACGCGGACTTCGTTACGGACCTCACCGTCGTTCTTGAACGTCTCCTTCAGTCCCAGCAGGGCGTCCAAGCCATGTGCGTACTTCCGTTGTGCGACATGGGTTCCCACTTTGGGCCCGCGGTCGATCAGCCCTTCGTTCTTCAGTATGCCGAGCGCCTCGCGAATGGTGTTGCGCGACACCAGGAATTCGGCGGCCAGCTCGCTTTCGGCCGGTAAGCCATAGGCGTAGGCGCCGACGTGAATCTGCTGACGCAACACGTCGGCGGTCCGCCGCGCCCGGTCGGCGCGGGCGCCCTGGATCGGTACTGCTTCGGCCACGACGCCACGCTAATGCAGGTCAGCAGCACATTCTGGGGACGCGAAGGAGGTCTGCGGCGTCGCCGCGCATTGCGCCAGGCACCGGTACCCGCTGCTCGGCCACGACCAGCCAAAACCGCGAACCACCGAGCCATTGCGCCACCGGGCGCGTCAGCTCAAACTTCCGATCCCGCTGAGCGTAACGGCCGCGCCGGCCAGACAGCTGCGTTCAGTTCACCGGCACGGTGTGCTCGTTTGCCACCAGCGCCTGTTCGGCCGCAGTGGCCGGGCCGGATCCGTTGCCGTTGGTGCTGGCGCTGGCCACCGCACTGCGCTTGGCCTCCAGCCGGGCCAGGGCCTCCTGAGTAAATACCGACAACCCGAGATCGTGGTTGTAGCCGTGGATTTCCTTGACGTCGAGCTGGGCCAGGAAGTAGATAATCTCCTTGGACACCACCTGGCCGGGGACCAGCACGGGGAATCCGGGCGGATAGGGCACCACAAAAGTGGTAGACACCAACGTCTTTCCCTCGGCGAGCCGGCGCCCGGCCGTGCCGATCAACACGTACTCGCGGTCGGACTCCTCGTACCCGGCGTAAAACGCTGACCGGGTATCACCGTAGGTGGTCGCCCCCTCCGGCCGGAACGCGACGTCGAACTCGCTGAAGTCAGGCAGGTGCGGCAGATCCTCGGTGATCTCCTCGACCCGGCGCTCGTGCAGCGCCCAGTCGGCTGCGCTGGCGGCCATTTTCGCCCGGTCGAAGTCGGTGGCCACCCGGCGCAGCACATCGAGCAGGTGGTGCACGCTCGACCAGGTCACCCCGATAGTGAAGATGAGCAGCACGCTGTTGATCGACGTCTTATTGATCTGGATGCCGAACCGGTCCATCAGAATCTTCTCGCGGAAGTCGTAGCCGTTCATCCCGGTCTTGCCCAGAAACAGCGTGACCCGGGTGGGGTCCAACACGAATTGGTCGGACCGCCAGGCCTCGTTCCACTCGTCGAGGGCGCCCTGCCGGACCTCCCGATACGAGCTGACGTGGGAAGCCCGGTAGTCCTCGGGCACCAGGTCGGACTCGTCGAGGATGCGGAACCACTTGCTGATCAGCCGGTCTTTGCGGACCCGGTGACGGAACACCAGGGCCATGTCGTAGACCTGGCGGACCAGCTGGAAACCCTCGATGTCGACCTGCCGGCGAGCCAGGTCGAGCGAAGCGAGCAGCTGCTGGTTCGGCGAGGTCGAGGTGTGCGTCAGGAACGCCTCCCCGAATGCGTCGCGGGCACGTGCGTTGAAGTCCTGGTCGCGGACGTGGATCATCGACGCCTGCCGAAACGCCGACAATGACTTGTGCGTGGAGTGCGTCGCGTACACCCGCACCCGAGCCCGATCGGGATCCGGCAGCAGCTTGCGGTCGACCCATTCCGAGCGGGGCACTCCCTCCATCGAGGCTTGCCAGTTGCGGTATTCCTCACGATATTCCGGGGAAGCCAAGCGTTGCTCGAGGTGTTCGGCCGACACCATCGCGGTGCGCTGCCGGGCCCACGGGACGGCGGTGGCAAATGCGTACCAAGCCTCGTCCCAGAGGAAGCAGATGTCCGGCTTGATCGCCAGCACCTCCTCCATCACCTGCCGCGGGTTGTAGACGACTCCGTCGAAAATGCAGTTGGTGAGCAACAGCATGCGCACCTTGTCCAGCTGCCCTGCCGCCTCAAGGTCCAGCAGCGCTTTTTTGATGGTGCTCAGCGGCACCGCCCCGTAGATGGCGAACTGCGGCAACGGATAGGCGTCCAGATACAACGGGTAGGCGCCGGCCAGCACCAGGCCATAGTGGTGAGACTTATGGCAGTTGCGGTCGATAAGCACGATGTCGCCGGGCCGGGTCAGCGACTGCACGACGATCTTGTTGGCCGTGGAGGTCCCGTTGGTGACGAAGTAGGTGTGGTTGGCGTTCCAGGTGATGGCCGCCTTGTCCATCGCCTTCTTGATGTTGCCGTGCGGATCCAGCAGCGAATCGAGTCCACCGGAGGTGGTCGAAGTCTCAGCCATGAAGATGTTGCGGCCGTAGAACTCGCCCATGTCCTGCAGCGACTTCGAGTTGAAGATGGAAGCGCCGCGGGCGACGGGCAGCGCGTGGAACTGGCCTACCGGCGCCGAGGCGTAGGCCCGCAACGCATCGAAGAACGGCGTGGAGAACCGGTTTCGCAGCCCGGCGATCACCGTGCTGTACAAGTCGGTGACGTCGTTGAGCCGGTAGAAGGTGCGGTCGTAAACATCGGGCTCGTCGTCGCTGCCTGCCGCAATCGACTCATCGGTAAGCAGGTACAGGTCGATATGCGGACGCAACTCGCGGATCCATTCGCCGCACTCGACCCAATCGTGCGCACGGTCGGACACCGGAGTGTCGTCGTTGGCACCCAGCAGCGTGGTCATCAACGGCACCCGGTCGCGCGAACGCAGCGGCAGGTCGTGGCGGATGATTGCGGCCTGGATCTCACCGTTGAGCGCCACCGCGGTGATCGCATCCTCGACACTGGGAGCCACCAGGATCTCAAACTGGATGTCCTCGGAGGGGTTGTGCAGCGCGCGCAGGCTTTCCAGGAGTGAATCCGGTGAGTTGTGCGGGGAGTCGTCGGCCAGCAACACCGTGTAGAACTGCTGCTGCTTGGCCTGCGCCACCAACTCCTGGTCGGCCAGCGGCGCGGAAATGTCGAATAGCGCAGTCCGGTCGCCGTATTCGGACAACAGCCGCACAGCCAACGACACTTCCTCGGCGAGTCGCACGGTGGACAAGCTCTCCAGATGGGCGCGGAACGTCGCCAGGTTCCCCGCACCGGGATACAGCCAGTAGCGCTCATAGGCGCCGATGCGGTCCATCAGCCGCTTCACCTTGGCCAGGTCGTGCGTCTTGTCATACCCGGCCAGGTCGACCTCGGCCAGGTGGCGGCAGGCGTCGTCGAGCAGGTTCCAGGTGTCGATGCGCGTGTACGACGGGTTGGCTACGGCGGCCAGCGCGGACACTCGGAGTCGTCGCGTATAGCCGCTGTTTCGGTTCATGTCGTCACCTGTCTTCGGTAGCGCCAGCGTTACAGCTGATCCCATGCCACAGTAGAGGTCGGCGGGCCGGGATCGGAACCGAACCGCGCCTGTTGGCAAGCGACATCGGGCGCCGCGACGGCGATTTCAGGCCGAAAGGTCCGCCACATGCACGCCGTACGGGACGGCGGCGAGCAGGGTAACAGTCAAGGTGGTGCCGCTGGGCAGGCGGTAGGTCCGCTGCTCGCCGGGGGACGCACCGACGAGCGCGGCGCCCAGCGGAGAACGGGTCGAGTAGACCTCGACGTCACCGTGCTCGGCGCCGCGGACCCCCAGCAGGAACGTCTCGATGTCGCCGCTGTCCTCGAAGCGGACGGTGACCACCATGCCGGGCTCGGCGATCCCGTCGTCGGGCGGATCGTCGCCCACGATAGCGTCGAGCATCAGGTCGTGAATGCGCTGAATCTGCATCGACACCTCGTCCGCGTCCGCGGCCGACCCCATCAGCCGACGCAGGCCGGACAACTTCTGTTGCAGCCGCTCATATGCCTGTCGTGACATCCAGGTGGGTGCGGTCATGCGCTGCTCCTCTCGTTAAAGCTGTTCGACATCAACGATTTTGGTCAAGGGTGTCGTCAGGGACGGGCCCAGGGGGGCAGCCGTCCCTGACGACTCGACGGCCGGTGACGGCCAGGTTTCAGCGCCCGACCCTGCGTAACGGGTCGAACTCACGAAGTTCCTGCGGTTGCTTGCCGGTGGTGATCTGCTCAGCCAGCAGTCGGCCGGTGACCGGCCCGTGCGCGAATCCCCACATGCCGTGCCCACCGGCCACGTACACCCCCGGCGCTACCTGACCGATCACCGGCCGACCGTCCGGAGTGACGGGTCGGGCACCCACCCAGACGTCGGTGCGCGCCCCCCAGCACACACCGTCCAGCAACGGGCGCACCGACGCCACAATCGCATCGACGCGTTCGGGACGGCCAGGTTCGTGCACCCCGCGGAACTCCATGGTGCCGGCCACCCGCAGCTTCCCGCGGTAGGGCGTGCATGCCACCCGCGCGTCCGGCAGGTAGATGGGACCGGGTACCGGACGCTCGACCGGCACAGTGAACGAATAGCCGCGGCCGGCCCGCACCGGCACCCTCATCCAGCGGCCGGCCAGCCGCGACAGCTGCGCACCGGTGGCGAGGACGACAACGTCCGCCTTCAGGGCCGTGCCCCTGCTCGGCAGCACCGCGATGCCGGTGCGCGAAGTACCGATGCCCGCTACCTGCAGTCGACACGTGGTAGCTCCGCGCTCGATCACCGCGCGGCACAAGGCGGCGACAAACCGGCCCGGGTCGACGAAGCGCTGCCCGTTGATGTTGAGTCCGGCGGTGACCGTGTCCGACGCCACCGGCACCTGTTCGCGCAGGGCAGCTCCCACGATAGAGGTGATATCGATTGTCTGGCCGGCGCTTTCGACCTCGCGGAGCTCAGCCAGCAGGTGCTGCGCCTGCTCGGAGGTGCGGAAGACCGCGGTGATCGGCGCATCGGTCACCGGCGCATCGATGCCGTTGCCGACGAGCACCTCGAACGCCTCCACGCACTCCGCGTTCAGCGGCACATTGGCCCGCAGCGCGCGTGTCCGCGGCGCGTGCCGGCAACTGGCGGCGAACTGCAGCAAGAACTTCGCAAGCTTGGGATCCGGTCGGGCCGGAATATGCAGCGGGGCAAGGGGGTCGAGGAGCGACCGCAGCCCGTAGCGCAACACCGCCGGCGAGTTCAGCGGCACGATCAGCCCCGGGGCGATCCATCCGGCGTTGCCGCCGGACGCACCGGCTCCCACATAGCTACCGTCGACCACCGTGACGTCGACCCCACGTTCCTGCAGGAACCAGGCCGTCGACAATCCGACGATGCCCGCCCCGACGACGATCGCGGACCGGGGTCCGCTGTCGATCTGCTCGCTGTCGACCACCATCACGCACCTCCGAAAGCTCTGAGCTGATATTTCCCATGGTGGTGAGGGTGACTGCGGGGTGCTTGCCCGATCCGGACAACACAGCGCCGACGGATTGTCGGGTCCCGACAACACCCGGGGCGCGGTTATTTCTGATGCTGGATGCCCGCGAGGGCGAGCCGTGCGATCCCGAGCACCGACACCCCCGCGACGAACACCGCCAAGCCGACCCCGAGTGCGGTCATCACGGCCTCGTCCAGCGCGGTGGTAGCCGACGGATTCACCACCTGCCCGGTGTCGTCGACCCAAATATGAATGGTGTCACCGGTTTTGGCGGACCGGTTGGTGACCACGGCACCGCTGTGTTCGGAGCCGGCCGCAGACCAGCGGGCCGGCACGGCAGCCAGCGGGCTGTCCAGGTCACGGTGCCGCGGCGCCGTACTGACGACCGTCGCGGTGACCTGGCGACGGTTGTGTGCCTGTTCGGCGTAAAAGTCGGCGCGGGCATCATACACGCTGACGCCGGTGATCATCGCCGCCGACACGGCGATCAGCACCAGCAGCAGGGCGATAGGTGACCTCACCGTTTCATAGTCGCGCCCGCCTGCCCGGCAATCATTGCCGTGGCGGAACAAATCAGGCAGGGCGGTTTGTCGCGCTGGAACAGCGTCAGTCGGGGTCGGTCGCCGCCAGTTCGATCGTCATCGCCAGTCGTTTGCGCGCGTCATCGAGCGGCAGCGCGGTGATCTCGCCCATCTTGCGCAGCCGGTAACGCACCGTGTTCTCGTGGACCCCGAGCCGCTCACCGGCCCCGACCGGGTCGCCCTGAGCGGCCAGCCAGGCCCGCAGCGTCGCGACGTAGTCGGTGGCGTGGGCACGGTCGTGCGCGCGCAGTTCCGCCACCGGTCCCCGCTCCGGCGCGCGACCCGCACGAGCGGCAGTCCGCAGCCGTTGTAGCAGCACCTCGTCCCACGACTCGTCGTATGCCGGCGGCGGCAACTCCGGCGCAGACGCCTCCCGCAGCGCCAAGCACTCGTCGGCCTCCTGGCGGGCCGCCGCAAGATCGGTCGGCTCGGCCGGTGCGCTGATCCCGGCCGAGACCACAACGTCCTCGGGCAGCGCGGCCCGCAACCCGCTGATCCAGCGCCGCGCGCCATCGGCCGGATCGCCGGGCAGCAACGTGTAAATGGTGTTGCGGATCAACGCGCTTCGCCCCGGCCGCGACCACCCGAACCCCGTGGTGGCGCGGTCGAACGCCAACAACAGCGCCGCATCGCGGGAGGCACCGATCGCGGCCTGCAGCGCGATCACCCGAAGTGGGCCGGGCGGCAGGCCCAGCCGGCTCACCACGGTCGCGGCGTCGATCGTGCCTTCCAGCAAGCGGATCACCAGGTCTGATTCCACTTGACGTTCCAGGTCCGCACTCGCTCGAGAACGCAACAGATGCAGTGCCACCGTGTGGGCACCCTCGGCGAGCGCGGTACGCGGGGCGCCGTTCAGCTCGGCCTGGCACGCCACCCACACTGAGCCCAGGAGCTCCCGTCCCGAGCGTGCCGCGACCACCATCCGTCCGGACAACCCGTGTTCGGGTGCCGGCGCGACGAACAGCGGCTCGTCGGAGGCCGCGAGGTGCGCCAATACGCCCCGGTGTTCGAACAGCGCCCGCAGTTCGACCGGCGCCTGGCGCTCCAGAATGGTGGCCACCCGGGCCGGGTCCGCGTTGTGCCGGCGCGAATACGCCAGCACCCGCAACAGCGGGTCCTGGATCGTCACCGCCGCACCGGTGGCCTCGGCCAGGCTGTCGGCCAGGGCGAACAGGTCGGTGGGTCCGCGGCCGGACTCGGTTTCGCGACCCTCGAGGACCAGCCCGTACACCACGGCGGCGACCTCGCTCCACGAGACCGTCGGTTCCAGGACCAGCACCGCACCGGCCCAATCGTCGACGGTCGTGATGGGCTCGTCGACGTCGCGGATCAGCACGACCACGGCGTGCGTCGCCACCGCCCACTGCACCGCTTCGGCCGGCGAAGCGGCGCCGATCGCCAGCAACAGGTCACCCCACCCGGCCCCGCCCGGGGCCGATTCGTGGATCACCACGCTGCGCAGCTCGGTTGAGCGTGGCACCGACGACCAGCGCAGCCGGACGCCGTAGCCACCCAGGACATTGACCAGGCGGTCCAAGGTGATCATTCGACCCGCTCCGGAAGGTTCAGTCGTCCGTCTCGTCGTCGCTGTCCACGACTTGGCGGTTGGCGCGGTTGCCGAGTGGGTTCTCCATCCATTTGAGTATCGGCACTTGCGGCATCTCCCAACGCTTTCCGGGCAGATCGGTGACGTCGGTGAGTGAGCGCACTACACCCTGGGTCAGGCCCATAATCGCGGCCATCACCGGCAGCAGCGGTTGCAGCGGCTTGGCCGCGGTGCGGACCGTGCTTATCCGGCGCGCCAGTATCAGCCGTTCGACGGCGTGGTACACCCAGGCGCCCACACCCAGCGCGAAAATCGCCAGCACCGAGGCCACGATGGTCCATCCGAACGCCGAACTCACCACGGCGCCCACCACCACGATCACCGCCGCCAGCACCGACAGAACCACGCGCAGCTCCAGTCGGGTCACGAGGACTGCCCCCGCACCGCCTGGGCCGCCGCCCGGATCTGCGGCGTCACCAGCATGACCTGGCCCAGCACGCCGTTGACGAACCCTGGCGAGTCGTCGGTGGACAGCTCCTTGGCCAGCTCGACCGCCTCGTCGACCGCGACCGGCTCGGGCACGTCGTCGGCGTAGAGCAGCTCCCAGACCGCGACGCGCAGCACCGCGCGATCCACCGCGGGCAACCGGTCCAGAGTCCAGGCCTGCAGATGGGCGCTAATCAGATCGTCGATATGGGCGGCGTGCTCGGCGACCCCGCGGGCCACCGCGGCCGTGTACGGGTGCAGCTGAGCCACCTCGGGGTTGGCGGCGGCCAGCTCGGTCCGGACGTCGACCATTTCGGCGGGGCTAAGACCACGCGCCTCGGCTTCGAACAGCAGGTCGACCGCTCGTTTACGCGCCTGATGGCGCCCCTTGACCGGGCGAGTCGGTTTCGGTGCCGGCTTGTCCGGCTTGGGTTCCCCGGCCGGCATGCTCAGGCGTTGACCCGGCCCAGGTAACTGCCGTCGCGGGTGTCCACCTTGAGCTTGTCGCCGGTGTTGATGAACAGCGGCACCTGGATCTCCGCCCCGGTCTCGACGGTGGCGGGCTTGGTGCCCGCGCTGGACCGGTCGCCTTGCAGGCCGGGCTCGGTGTGCGACACCACTAGTTCGACGGACACCGGCAGCTCGATGTACAGCGGGGCACCGTTGTGGAACGCCACCTGTACCGGCAGACCCTCCAGCAGGAAGCGGGCGTTGTCGCCGACCAGCGACTCCGGCAGCGGATGCTGCTCGTAGTCCTGGCTGTCCATGAACACGAAATCCGAGCCGTCGCGGTAAAGGTAGGTGGTGTCGCGGCGATCGACGGTGGCGGTGTCGACCTTGACGCCCGCGTTGTAGGTCTTGTCGACGACCTTGCCGGACAGCACGTTCTTGAGCTTGGTGCGCACGAACGCCGGGCCCTTGCCAGGCTTGACGTGCTGGAACTCGGTGATGGTCCAGAGCTGGCCGTCAATGACCAGGACAAGTCCGTTCTTGAAGTCAGCAGTGCTCGCCACAGTCAAGTCTCCCTACGGGACGGCCAGTTCACTGGCGTCGTTGATTCTTCGCCGCCGCCCGACCTTAATGTCAATTCCTGCTTGCGCGGAGGTCGGCCCGTACCTGCGTTGGCGCAAGGCCGGTGGCACCCGCAGTAGTTTACCCGGGCTCGAGAGCCGTCTTGTTTACAGTGCCAACCCGTTTGTCCCGTTCAAGCCGAACAGCTGTCCGCCGACGCCACCGATACCGCCCTTACCACCGACGGTGCTGGCATTGCCGCCGTTACCACCGTTGCCGATCAGGAAGGCGCCGCCCCCAGCGCCACCCGAGCCGCCGTCGCCATTGGCAGCGCTGCCACCGGCACCGCCATTACCTCCGTCGCCAATCAGCCCTGCTTTGCCGCCAGCCCCACCGCCGCCACCACCACCGATGCCGTTTCCACCAGCACCGCCGGCGCCGCCGGAACTGAAGAACAGGCCGCCGGCTCCACCAGCGCCGCCGGCTCCACCGCTCCCGGTCCCGCCAATAGCGGGATTGTTTTCGGTGCCACCGGCACCGCCAGCCCCGCCGCCGGCACCGAGGGCGAAGATGCCCGCGTTGCCACCGGCCCCGCCAGCCCCGCCTACCCCGCCGTTGGCGGCGGTGGCTCCGCCGGCACCGCCGGCACCACCGCCGCCGAACAGCCCACCGGCCCCACCGGCCCCGCCGGCACCGCCGGCCCCATCGAAGTTGGCGTTGCCCGCGCCGCCGACCCCACCGGCTCCGCCGGTGCCGAACAGACTGCCGACTCCGCCGGCACCGCCAGCACCACCGGTACCGGTATTCAGAGCGGGCCCGCCGGCACCTCCGATTCCGGCACGGCCGAAGAGTATGCCGGCGTTTCCGCCGGCACCCCCGGCCCCACCCATCGCGGCACCGAGGCCGCCAGTGCCACCGGTCCCACCGGAGCCGAACAACACAGCGTCGCCGCCACGCCCACCGGGCCCGCCCTGGCCGGCGAGACCTGTCCAGCCCGCACCGCCGGCACCGCCGTTGCCGAACAGCCCAGCCTGGCCGCCGTTCCCGCCGGGCGCGCCGCTCTGGGCCCTGGCGGACCCGCCGTCGCCGCCGTTGCCGATCAACCACCCGCCCGGCGCACCATTTTGTCCGGTTCCGGGAGTCCCGTTGGCGCCGTTGCCGATGAGCGGGCGCCCGGTCAGTGTCACGAACGGCGTATTGATCAAGTTGAGCAGCTGCTGCTCCGCGGTCTGCAGCGGCGAGGCAGCGGCGGCCTCGGCCAATGCGTACTGCCCCGCGCCACCGCGCATCAGTTGCACGAAGCGCTCGTGAAATGCCGTCGCCTGCACGCTCAGCGCCTGGTATTCCTGGCCGTACGCGCCAAACAGCGCCGCGACGGCCGCCGACACCTCATCAGCGCCCGCGCCCAGCAGCTCGGTCGTCCGAGCCGCCGCCGCCGCATTGGCCTCGTTAATCGTCGAAGCAAGCCTGGTTAAATCCGAAGCCGACTCGGCCAGACTTGCCGGCCCTACGGTCACAAAGGACACTTGACACCTCCCATGTGACCCGACCACATGTTCCCGAACTGGAGCCCGGATCGCCGGCGAACAGTCGGTAGTCAGACGATACTGCGATCCGCAGGCAAGGCTCAAGCCTTGCTGCAAGGTAATTCAACGGACCCACCAGCAAAGCACCGACAGTGGGCACACCACTCCTCGAATCGGAAAATTCTTCAGGTCCGGGAACAGCCCCTGCTAACTCAGGATGGCCAGTTCCTTCGGGAAGCGGGTCAACAACTCCGGGATCGGCTCGGCTTTCGAAGAGTCATCGTGGGCGTCGTGAAGCACTGCATTCGATGTTGCCGAGGGGACCGCCAGGGTGTCCTCGATGCGGACACCACCACGGCCGGGTAGATAGACGCCAGGCTCCACGGTCACAACGGAACCGGCAAGCAGTGTTCCAGCGGACGTGGCCCCGATGCCTGGCGCTTCATGGATCTGCAGGCCTACCCCGTGACCCAGGCCGTGACCGAAGTTGTCGCCGTAGCCGGCCTCGGCAATCACCTGCCGCGCCGCGCCGTCGACCTCGCGCAACTCGGCGCCGGGGTGCAGCGCTTCCCGACCGGCTCGTTGCGCCGCGGCGACCAGCTGGTAAATCTCCAACTGCCACTCGGCCGCCTTGTCCAGGATGAACGTGCGGGTCATGTCGGAGTGATATCCCGCGACCAGGGCGCCGAAGTCGATCTTGACGAAATCCCCGCTGGCCAGCACGGCATCGGTGGGCCGGTGGTGCGGGATCGCCGAATTGGCCCCGGCGGCAACGATGGTTTCGAACGAGATCCCGTCGGCGCCGTGGTCGAGCATCAGGCTCTCCAGCTCGCGGCTCACCTCGCGCTCGGTGCGCCCCGGCCGCAGCCCGCCGCGCTCCACCAGATCGGCCAACGCGGCGTCGGCCGCCTCGCAGGCCAGCCGCAACAGCGCCAGCTCTCCGGCATCCTTGACTTCGCGCAACACCTCCACGGTCCCCGATGCCCGAACCAACTCGGTGTGGTGACCGTCCAATTCCTCGGCCAGCGCATCGAAGCCGTCGACCGTGACGACGTGACTTTCGAAACCCAGTTTCGGCACGCCGCCCTGCCCAGCGCGTCCGGCGAGGTAGCGCCCGACCGCGCGTTCGATCGCCACCTCCAAATCGGGTGCCTGCTGCGCCGCCTGCGTGCGGTATCGGCCGTCGGTGGCCAGCACCGCCTCCCGCTCGTCGGCATACACCAGCAACGCGCCGTTGGAGCCGCTGAAACCGGACAGATACCGCACATTGATCAGGTCCGTGACCAGTATCGCGTCTAGTCCGGCGGCACCGATTTTGGATTTGAGGTTGTGTCGGCGCTGGGAATGTGTCACGACCCTTGACGGTACTCGCTACGCTGTTTGCCCATGAACAAGTGGATGGTGCGTGGATTGGTCTTTGCGGCCGGGATGGTCGTCCTTCGCCTGGTGCAGGGAGCGCTGATCAACGCATGGCAGACGCAGTCCGCGCTGATCAGCATCGTGTTGCTGACGATCTTCATCATCTGCGCCGCGGTCTGGGGCACCTTCGACGGTCGCGCCGACGCCAAGACCAACCCCGACCCCGACCGCCGCGAGGACCTGGCCATGGTGTGGTTGCTGGCCGGCCTGGTGGCCGGCTTGATCAGCGGCGCGGTCGCCTGGATCATCGCGCTGTTCTACAAGGCGATTTACACCGGCGGGTTGCTCAACGAGCTAACAACGTTCGCAGCGTTCACCGCCCTGCTGGTCTTCCTGTTCGCCATCGTCGGTGTGTCGCTCGGCCGCTGGCGGGTGGATCGCACCGCTCCCCCGGTCGAGAAGCACGATGGCTCGCGTGGCGGCCCCGACCGTGCCGACACGGACGTCTTCTCCGCGGTCCGCGCCGACGACAGCCCGACCGGGGAAATACCGACAGCGGTGGCCACCGAGGAGCGCACCTCGCCGGTGGCGACCATGGAACGCGAACAAGACTCGCGCACCGAGGTGATTCCAACCCACGACAGTGACGCCAAGACCGAGATCATCCGCACCCACGAGGACGACCCCAAGACCGAAGTAATTCGCACCGACGATCCCGAAGCCAAGACCGAGATCATTCGCACCGACGCCGACCACACCAAGCCGGACCCCCGCAAGGACTAGCACCGCGCAGGCGTGCGCAGCGGATCGGACTTTTCGAGTCAGGCCCCGGCGAGGTAGCGCAACGCCAGCAGGTAACCCTGGATTCCCAGGCCCACGATTACCCCCGTGGCGACCGGGCTCAGGTAAGAGTGGCGGCGAAACTCTTCGCGCGCATGCACATTGGAGATGTGCACCTCGATCAGCACGCTCAGTTCGGCGCAGGCGTCACGCAGTGCCACCGAGGTGTGGGTAAGCCCGCCGGCGTTGAGTATCACCGGCTCCGAAGCGTCGGCGGCCCGGTGAATCCAGTCGAGAAGTTCGGCTTCGCTGTCGCTTTGTCGTACAACAACTTTGATGCCCAGCTCGGCCGCCTCGCGCTCGATCAGGGCGACCAGTTCGTCGTGAGTGGTGCTGCCGTAGACAGCCGGCTCGCGCTGACCGAGCCGACCCAGGTTGGGCCCGTTGAACACGTTTACGGTGATGGTCATGGCGCGCACACTCCGGCGTACGCGGTCACCAGCAGTCCCGGATCGGGCCCGACCAACCGTCCCGGCTTAGCCAGCCCGTCGAGGACCACGAACCGCAGCACACCGGCGCGCGTTTTCTTGTCCCCGGCCATGAATTCGATCAGCTGAGGCAACGCGTCCGCGTCGTAGCTGACCGGGAGGCCCAGCGAGGTCAGGATATTGCGGTGGCGCGCGGCGGTCTCGTCGTCGAGGCGGCCGGTCAGCCGGGCCAGTTCCGCGGCGAACACCAGACCAACCGACACCGCCGCGCCGTGCCGCCACCGGTAGCGCTCCCGGCGTTCGATCGCGTGGGCCAGAGTGTGGCCGTAGTTCAAGATTTCGCGGAGTTCGGATTCCTTCTCGTCGGCGGCGACCACCTCGGCCTTGACGGCGATGGCGCGGCGGACCAGTTCGGGCAGCACTTTGCCGTCGGGGTCCAGCGCCGCCTGCGGGTCGGCCTCGATCAGGTCCAGGATCATCGGGTCGGCGATGAACCCAGCTTTCACCACCTCAGCCATTCCAGCAACGATCTCGTTGTGTGGCAGAGTTTTTAGCGTTGCCAGGTCGACCAGCACGGCCAGCGGCTGGTGGAACGCACCGACCAGGTTCTTGCCCGCCTCGGTGTTGATGCCGGTCTTGCCACCGACAGCAGCGTCGACCATGCCGAGCAGGGTGGTGGGTACGTGCACGATCGACACACCCCGCAGCCAGGTGGCCGCCGCGAATCCGGCGACGTCGGTGGCCGCGCCGCCGCCCAGGCTGACCAGGGCATCTTTGCGACCGATTCCGATGCGGCCCAACACTTCCCAGATGAAGCCGACCACCGGCAGATCTTTTCCGGCCTCGGCGTCCGGGATTTCGATTCGGTGTGCGTCAACTCCGTTGTCGGCCAAGCGGATACGCATCTGCTCGGCGGTGTCGGTCAGCACCGGCTGGTGCAGGATGGCCACCTTGTGCCGGCCGGCGAGCAGTTGCTGAAGCTGGTCAAGCAACCCCGAGCCGATCACTACGGGGTAGGGCGGGTCGACAGCCACCTCGACGGTGACCGGCGAATCCTTGTCTGTCATGTGGCGGCCTCTACTTGAGTCTGCAACCGGGACACGATGTAGCGGACCACCGCACCGGGGTTACGCCGATTGGTGTCGACCCGGATGGTTGCGACGCGGCGGTACAGCGGGATGCGGGTGGTCATGAGCTCGCGGAACTTCTCGGCGCGGTCCGGGCCGGCCAGCAGCGGCCGCACGGTGCTGCCGCCAGTGCGCCGTACGCCTTCGGCGGCGCCGATCTCCAGGTAGACCACGGTGTGGCCGGCCAGCGCGGCGCGCACCCCGGGGCTGGTGACCGCGCCGCCCCCCAGGGACAGCACCCCATTGTGCTCGGCCAGAGCCGCACGGATCACCTCCTCCTCGATGCGGCGGAATTCCTGCTCGCCGTCGGTGGCAAAGATGTCGGCGATGGTGCGACCAGTTTTCTCCTCGATGGCGGCGTCGGTGTCCAGCATGCTCACCCCGAGCACCTTGGCCAGCCGGCGTCCGATGGTGGACTTGCCGGAACCCGGCAAGCCCACGAGTACCGCTTTGGGAGCCATCTCAGACTAGCTTCCGGACGCCCGCGCGCCCGGCGCCTCGCGGTCGGCGACCGAACGCCGGTAGGCCTCGATGTTGCGGCGGGTTTCGGCCAGCGAGTCGCCGCCGAACTTTTCCAGCGCGGCCCGGGCCAGCACCAGGGCCACCATGGTCTCGACCACTACGCCGGCGGCTGGCACCGCACACACGTCGGACCGCTGGTGGATAGCCACCGCCTCGTCGCCGGTGGCCATATCGACAGTGGCCAGCGCCCGCGGCACGGTGGAGATCGGTTTCATCGCCGCGCGCACCCGCAACGGCTGGCCGTTGGTCATCCCACCTTCCAGCCCGCCGGCTCGGTTAGTGGAGCGCACGACGCCGTCCGGCCCGGGATACATCTCGTCGTGGGCGCGGCTGCCGCGGCGGCGCGCGGTCTGGAACCCGTCGCCGATCTCCACCCCCTTGATTGCCTGGATGCCCATCACCGCGGCGGCCAGTTGGCTGTCGAGGCGGTTGTCGCCACTAGTGAAGGAGCCAAGCCCAATCGGCAGGCCCAGCGCGACCACCTCGACGACGCCGCCCAGGGTGTCGCCGTCCTTCTTGGCCGCCTCGATCTCGGCGATCATGGACTGCTCGGCCTGCTCATCGAATGCGCGGACGGGACTGGCGTCGATTTTGGCGAGATCTTCGGCCCGCGGCGGCGCACCGTCGTAGGGCGTGGAGGCGCCAATCGAAATGACGTGGGAGAGCACCTCGACGCCCAGCGCCTGACGCAGGAATGCCCGAGCCACGGTCCCGGCCGCCACCCGAGCGGCGGTCTCGCGGGCACTAGCCCGCTCCAGCACCGGGCGGGCGTCCTGGAAGCCGTACTTGAGCATGCCGGCGTAGTCAGCGTGCCCGGGCCGCGGCCGGGTCAGCGGTTCGTTGCGGGCGCTGTTCTGCAGCTCGGCGGGGTCGACCGGGTCGGGCGCCATCACGGTTTCCCACTTGGGCCATTCAGTGTTGCCGATCTCGATGGCGATCGGGCCGCCCAGGGTCACGCCGTGCCGGACCCCAGACAGCATGGTCACCGCGTCACGCTCAAACTTCATCCGGGCGCCGCGGCCATAGCCCAACCGGCGCCGGGCGAGCTCGTCGGCGATTTCGGTGGAGGTGACTTCGACGCCGGCGACCATGCCCTCGACCATGGCCACCAGCGCCCGGCCATGGGATTCCCCGGCAGTTATCCAGCGCAACACCCGAACATCTTCCCACGGAACAATCCGCGGTTTGGACTCTGCGCCTATGTCGAAGCAGTTCGAACAGCACCGGCCGACCCGCAGGGTGAACGTGCCCCTACAGCAGCGCCAGGCCGACGGCCAGCGCGCTGGCCAGGCACATCGACGGACCGTGAGCGAGGGTGCGCAGCCCGACCGCCGCCGCGATCACCACCGTGCATAGCGGCGCTGCCAACGCCGCGAAAAACCACACGTCGGCCCCGAAGCAGCCGGTCAGCGCACCCAGCCCGATGGCCAGCTTGACGTCGCCGGCGCCCATCGCCGCCGGCGCCAGGAAATGCACTGCCAGGTACAGCGCCGTCAGGGTCGCCGCGCCGAGCAGCGCCGGAACCCCGCGCCCAGCCCACCCAGCACCCACCAGCAGCACGAACGCACCGGGCAGCGTCAGCAGGTTCGGCAGTCGGCGGTGGCGGATGTCACACGCGCTCAACACCGCCAGCCAGGCCAGCACCACACTCCCGCACGCGATCCGCATGCCGGGGCACGTTAGAGCAATTCCCGCAGCGCGCAAGTCATCGCCTCGCGCGGAGCCGGCAGTCCGGTGAACTGCTCCACCTGCGAGAACGCTTGATGCAGCAGCATCTGTAGGCCGCTCACCACCCGGCCCCCGGCCGCCTGCACCGCGGCGGCCAACGGCGTCGGCCAGGGCTCGTAGACGGCGTCCAGCAGCACCGGGACGGCGGCGAAGGTGTCGGCGTAGCGCGCCGCAACATCGGGCGGGATGGTGCTGACCAGCGCCGCCGCCGAGGCCACCCGATCGGCCAAAGCCGCGTCGTCGAGGCCGCAGAACCGAGTCGCGACGCCCGCCCGCAGGCCGAGTTCCACCAGCCGCCCGGCCTTCTCCGGGTTGCGCGCCACCACCGTGATGCAATCGGCGCCCAGCGCGGCCAGCGCGACGACGGCCGCCGGCGCGGTGCCGCCCGATCCGACCACCAGCGCGTCTCCCGATACCGATCCCAGCGCACCCGCGACGCCGTCGACGTCGGTGTTGTCGGCTCGCCAGCCGCGCGCCGTGCGTACGAGGGTGTTGGCGGACCCAACCTGCTCGGCCCGCGCGGTGCGCTCGTCGGCGAAGCGCAGCGCGGCGAACTTGCCCGGCATGGTCACCGAAACCCCGACCCATTCCGGCCCGAACCCGCCGACCACGCCCGGCAGCGCGTCGGCGTCGCACTCGATGCGGTCGTAGGTCCAGCCGCGCAGGCCCAGTGCCCGGTACGCGGCCAAATGCAGTTGTGGCGACCGGGAATGCGCGATGGGTGAGCCCAGCACGCCCGCCTTGCGGGGGCGCCCGTCAGCGTGCGGAATCGAGGACACCGTTGCGCTTGGCCAGTTCGATGTTCGCCAGGTGCTGCTGATAGTCCCGGGTAAATAGGGTGGTCCCCTGGCTGTCGATGGTGACGAAATATAGCCAGTCGCCCGGCGCCGGATGCTCGGCGGCGCGCAGCGCGTCCACTCCGGGTGAGCAGATCGCCGTGCGCGGCAGGCCTTCGACCATGTAGGTGTTCCACGGCGTGTGCTGTGCGCGGTCGGCGTCGGTGGTAGCCACCTCGCGGCGATCCAGCGGGTAATTCACCGTCGAGTCGAACTCAAGCCGGCGGTGCTCGTGCAGCCGGTTGTAGATGACTTGCGCCACCTTCGCGAAGTCCTGCGCGTTGGCTTCCTGCTGGACCAGCGAGGCCACCACGAGGATCTCGTACGGCGACAGTCCCAGCGATTTGGCGGTGTCGAGTAGACCGGAGGTCAGGGATTGCACCGCGCCGGCACTGACCAGGTTTGCCAGCGTCGTCTCCGCGGAGGCCGCTGGGTCGATGTTGAAGGTGCCCGGTGCGATCAACCCCTCGATACGGCGATGGTCGTCGCCGAGTTCCCGCACCCGCGCCAGGGCCCAGTCCGGCACCAGCAGCGCGGCCGGTGTGCTCTTGCTGGCCGCGGTGCGCAGGTCGGCCACCGAGACGCAGCGCTGGTTGCCGTCGAGGTCCACGCAGGTGGCCCGCGAGATCAAGGTGAGGATGCCGGGGGTGGTCTTGTTGGTCTTCATGTCGGTGGTGTCGTCTAGCTGACGACCCTCCGGGATGACCAACTTGCCCACCCGGCTACCCGGGTCCGCCAGCCGGGCGACCGCATTGGCCGCCGGGATCTCCGTTCGCATCCGGTAGTAGCCCGGCTGGATCGATGAGATTGCGGCATTGCCGTGGGCCGCGTCGACGAACGCCCGCACGGTGCGCACCACGCCGCGTTGCAGCAGCGTCTCCCCCACCGCAGTGGTCGAGTCGCCTGCCTGGATCTGGATCACGATGTCGCGCTTGCCGTCGCCGGTGAAGTCGTTGTCCGTGCCCGACACCAGATGCCACAGCTTGCCGCCCAGCAGCACCGCGGCCGCCACGACCGCGACCAGCAGACCGGCCGCAAGACCGCCGGCGATGCGTCGGCGACGACGGATGCGCTGGGCGCGCTTGCGCTGCGCCCGGGTCCGGCGCGGCCCACCGGTGCCCACGGCGACGGGTTCGGCTCGGCGCTCGGCCCGGCCTTCGTCCAGGTCAGACATCGGACGCCTGCTCGGCGGGGCGGGCTGCGCGAGCACGCAGCTGGTCGAGCCAGCCCTGCAGGATCCCGACCGCAGCCGCTTGGTCGATCACCGAGCGCTGCTGCCTGGCCCGCATCCCCGCATCGCGCAGCGACCGCTGCGCGGCGACCGTGGTCAACCGCTCGTCCGCCAGCCGCACCGGGACGGGCGCGATGCGCTGCGCCAGCAGGTCCGCCAGCTCGATCGCGTCCTGCGCCGACGAACCTATGCGGTCGCCCAGCGTTCGCGGCAACCCCACCACCACCTCGACGGCCTCGTATTCGGATACCAGGGCGCCCAGCCGACGCAGATGTCTGCCGGATCGGTCGCGGCGGACGGTCTCCACCGGAGTAGCCAGGATGCCGTCGGGATCGCTGACTGCGACCCCGATGCGCACCGTGCCGACGTCCACGCCGATGCGGCGTCCTCGTCTGGGGTCAGCTTCGTCAGCCACTCAACCGACCCGCGCTATCGCTGCGATCTCCGCGCGCAGCGCGGCAAGGGCGGCCTCGATACCGGTCGGGTTCTTACCCGAACCCTGCGCCAGGTCGGCTTTGCCGCCGCCGCGTCCCTCGACCGCCTGCGCAAGCTGCTTGACCAGTTCATTAGCGCTCAAACCCAGGTCCTGCGCGGCGGGATTGGTCGCCACCGCGTACGGCACGGTAGAGCCCTCCCCTGCCGAGCTTGTCGAGATCAGGGCCACCACGGCCGGGTCGGCGCCCAGCTTGCCGCGGATGTCGCCGACCAGGGTGCGCAGGTCTGCTGCCGTCATCCCAGCCGACATGCGCTGCGCCACCAGGCGGACGTTACCGATCCGTTCGGCCCCGGCGGCAGCGTTTGTCGCCGCCGCCCGCGCGTTGGCCAATCTGGACTTCTCGAGTTCCTTCTCGGCAACCTTGAGTCGCTCCACCAGACCCGCTACCCGGGCCGGCACCTCCTCGGAGGGCACCTTCAGCGATGACGCCAGTCCGGCCATCAGCGCGCGCTCCTTGGCTAGGTGCCGGAACGACTCCAGCCCCACGTAGGCCTCGACCCGGCGCACTCCCGAACCGATCGACGACTCGCCCAGGATGGTCACCGGGCCGATCTGCGCGGTGTTGTGCACATGGGTGCCGCCGCACAGCTCCAGGGAGAACGGTCCGCCCATCTCGACCACCCGCACCCGCTCCGGATAGGCCTCGCCAAACAACGCCATCGCGCCCATCGCCTTGGCCTTCTCGAGATTCTCGACGAACGTGTGTACCTCGAAGTCGGCCTGCACGGCCTCGTTGGTGACGTGCTCGATCTCGGTGCGCTGCTCTTCTGAGAGCGGACCCTGCCAGTTGAAATCGAACCGCAGGTAGCCCGGACGGTTCAGCGACCCGGCCTGAACAGCGTTGGGGCCCAACACTTGGCGCAGCGCGGCATGGACCATGTGCGTGCCGGAGTGACCTTGGGTGGCCCCCTTGCGCCAGCCCGGGTCCACCGCGGCAACAACGGTGTCGCCCTCGACGAACTCGCCCGATTCGACCGTGACGCGGTGCACGTGAACGGTTTTGGCAATCTTCTGCACGTCGCCGACGGCGGCCTTGGCGCTGCCGCCGGATCCGGTGCCGGTGATGGTGCCGGCGTCGGCGATCTGGCCGCCCGACTCGGCGTACAACGGTGTGCGGTCCAGGATCAGCTCGACGCGGTCGGCGTCCGCGCTGTCCGAATGTGACACCACCGGAACCCGGCGGCCGTCGATGAAAATTCCGAGTATCTTTGCCTCAGAAGATAATTCGTGGAAACCGGTGAACTCGGTGGGGCCGGCGTCGACCAGTTCACGGTAGGCGGTCAGGTCGGCGTGGGCGTGTTTACGCGCGGCCGCGTCGGCCTTGGCGCGCTGCCGTTGCTCGGCCATCAGCTCCCGGAAACCGGCCTCGTCGACGGTCAGGCCCGACTCGGCGGCCATCTCGAGGGTGAGTTCGATCGGGAAGCCGTAGGTGTCGTGCAGGGTAAAGGCGTCCGAGCCGGAAACCACGGTCGCGCCAGCCGATTTCGTGGTGCCGGCCACATCATCGAAAAGCTTGGACCCCGCGGCCAGGGTGCGGTTGAACGCGGTCTCCTCGGCCACTGCGATGCGGTTGATCCGGTCGAAGTCGGTTACCAGCTCGGGGTAGGAGGGGCCCATCGCGTCGCGCACGGTGGCCATCAGCTCCCCCACAATCGGGGTTTCGATACCAAGCAGCTTGGCCGAGCGGATGACTCGCCGCAGCAGTCGGCGCAGTACGTAGCCGCGGCCGTCATTGCCGGGGCTGACACCGTCGCCAATCAGAATGGCGGTGGTGCGGCTGTGGTCGGCGATGATGCGATAGCGGACATCGTCGGGGTGATTACCGACGTCGTATCCGCGGGGTGCGCGGCTGGCCACCAGATCGATCACCGGACGCAGCAGGTCGGTCTCGTAGACGTTGTGCACGTTCTGCAGCACCAGCGCGATGCGCTCCACGCCCATACCGGTGTCGATGTTCTTGCGCGGCAACGGCCCGAGGATCTCGTAGTCCTCCTTTGAGGCGCCCTCGCCGCGCTCGTTCTGCATGAACACCAGGTTCCAGACCTCGAGGTAGCGGTCCTCGTTGGCAATCGGGCCGCCGTCGACGCCGAACTCGGGGCCGCGGTCGTAGTAAATCTCCGAGGACGGCCCGCACGGGCCCGGAATGCCCATCGACCAGTAGTTGTCGGCCATGCCGCGGCGCTGGATCCGCTCGGGCGGCAGGCCGGCGATCTCCCGCCACAACCCTACCGCCTCTTCGTCATCGAGATAGACTGTTGCCCAGAGTTTTTCGGGATCCAACCCGTATCCCCCGTCGGCAACCGGGTTGGTCAGCAACGCCCAGGCCAGTTCGATGGCGCCACGCTTGAAGTAGTCGCCGAAGCTGAAGTTGCCGGCCATCTGGAAGAACGTGTTGTGCCGGGTAGTGATGCCGACCTCGTCGATGTCCGGCGTGCGGATGCACTTCTGGATGCTGGTCGCCGTGGCGTACGGCGGAGTACGCTGCCCCAGGAAGAACGGCACGAACGGCACCATGCCGGCGTTAACGAACAACAGGTTGGGGTCATCGAGTATCACCGAGGCGCTAGGCACTTCGGTGTGACCGGCCTTCACGAAATGATCAAGGAAACGCTTCCTGATCTCGTGTGTCTGCACTGTTCTTCTTCCTTGCTTCGGTACGGGGTCAACCTTCAGCCTATTCGCCGCGGCCGGCTACCGAATACGGAATTCGGCCCGCTTAGCCTTCCATTCAGCCTTCGACGAAGCTCAACCGGACCGACCGCCGGGGGTTGTCACGGTTCAGGTCGACCAGCACGACGCTTTGCCAGGTGCCCAGCAGCGGCTCGCCGCCATGGACCGGCACCGTCACCGACGGCGAGACAATGGCCGGCAACACATGGTCGGCGCCGTGCCCGTGCGATCCGTGCGCATGCCGGTAGCGATCGTCGCGCGGCAGCAGCCGCTCCAGCGTGTCGACCAGGTCGTCGTCGGAGCCGGCGCCGGTCTCGATGACGGCCACCCCGGCGGTGGCGTGCGGGACGAAGACGTTGCACAGGCCGTCTTCGTGACTACCGCAGAACCTGCGCACCGCCTCAGTCAGATCGACGATGCGGCGACGCGCGGTGTCCACTTCAAGCACGTCGGTATGCATCCGGTCCAGCGTACGGCGCGGCGTCGGCGCGCTGCCAATCGACAGTGTGACGGTTGCCACACCCGCGGGGTCGGAGGAAGGTGGGTGATGCACCACCAAAGACGGGAGAAAGGGACCGATCGTGTACGCACGCTCTACCACCATCCAGGCGCAACCTTCGCTGCTCAACATGGGTGTGGCCCATATGCGCGACGTGGTGTTGCCAACCCTGCAGGACATCGACGGGTGCCTGGGCATGTCGCTGCTGGTGGACCGCGAATCCGCGCGGTGCGTGGCGACCAGCGCCTGGGAGACCGCGGAGGCGATGCGCGGCAGTGCGGAGCGGGTGTGGCCGATCCGGAGCAGGGCCGTCAAGATCTTCGGCGGTAGCGCAGTGGTGGACCAGTGGGACATCTCGATGCTGCACCGCGACCACCGCTCGGGCCTGGGCGCCTGCGTGCGGGCCACCTGGCTCAAGGCCCGGCCGGAGAGATTCGACCAGGCCCTGGACTACTACAAGCTGGCAGTGCTGCCGGCCGTCGAGCAGTTCGACGGATTCTGCAGCGCCAGCCTGATGATCGACCGCACCTCGGCGCGGGCGGTGGTGTCGGTGACCTACGACAGCCGCGAGGCAATGGATCGCAGCAGCGAGGCGGCGCGTTCGCTGCGCACGGCGATCCTGCGGGACCTTGGAATCGACCAGGACGACGTCGGCGAATTCGAGCTGGCAATCGCCCGGCTGCGGGTGCCCGAACTGGTCTGAACCTTCGGGTCCACGAAGCGGACCCCACCGCGATTTCAGCGCAGCAAATCGCGGGTGGGCCCGCACGGGCGACCCGTCAGCGCCGTTTCCCGCGGATGATGGCTCGCAACCGCTCCAAGCGCCCGGCCATCTCCCGTTCCCCGCCCCGGCCCGTCGGGCGGTAGTAGTTCACCCCAACCAGCTCATCCGGCGGATACTGTTGTGCTACAACACCATCCGGGTCATCGTGGGAGTACTTGTAGCCCTGTGCATTGCCCAGTGCCGCCGCACCGGAGTAGTGCCCATCACGCAGCTGGGGCGGCACCATGCCGGCCTTGCCCGCTTTGACATCGCCCATCGCCGCGCCCAGCGCCGTGGTCACCGCGTTGGACTTCGGCGCGGTCGCCAGGTGCACGGTGGCGTGCGCCAGCGTCAGCTGCGCCTCGGGCATGCCGATCAGTGCGACGGTCTGCGCGGCGGCCACCGCCACCAACAGGGCGGTCGGGTCTGCCATACCGATGTCCTCGCTGGCCAGGATCATCAGCCGGCGCGCAATGAACCTGGGGTCCTCGCCGGCGACCAGCATTCTGGCTAGGTAGTGCAGCGCCGCATCCACATCCGAGCCTCGCACCGACTTGATGAACGCGCTGACGACGTCGTAGTGCTGGTCGCCGTCGCGGTCGTAGCGCACCGCGGCCCGGTCCAGGGACTGCTCGACCGTCTCGACGGTCACCGCGGCCTCCCCCGCCGTCTCCGCGGCCACCTCCAACGCGGTCAAGGCGCGGCGGGCGTCGCCGGCCGCCAACTGCACCAGCAGGTCGACGGCGGCGGCATCGACGGCTACCTTGCCGCCTAGGCCGCGGGGGTCGTCGATCGCGCGCTGCACCACGGCGCGGATGTCGTCGGCGGTCAGCGGCCGCAGCTGCAGGATCAGCGACCGCGACAGCAATGGCGCCACGACTGAGAAGGACGGATTCTCGGTGGTCGCCGCCACCAGCAGCACCACCCGGTTCTCCACGGCGGCCAGCAGCGCATCCTGCTGAGTCTTGGAGAAGCGATGCACCTCGTCGATGAACAGCACCGTCTGCTCGCCGGAAAGCAGGCCCCGGCGCGCCTGCTCTATCACCGCCCGCACCTCTTTGACCCCGGACGACAGTGCCGAGAGCGCCTCGAATCGACGGCCGGTGGCCTGGGAGATCAACGAAGCCAAGGTGGTCTTACCACTTCCCGGCGGCCCGTAGAGGATGGCCGACGCGACACCGGAGCCCTCGGCCAGACGCCGCAGCGGGGATCCGGGCGCCAGCAGATGGTCCTGCCCGACGACTTCGTCCAGCGTCGCCGGACGCATCCGCACCGCCAGCGGCGCCGAAACTGACGCAGCCGCCGCCGCTTCCGCGCCGCTCAAGCCAGGGGTGACCGGCTCCCGGGGAAGGTCGAACAGACCGTCGGACACGAGTTCAGGCATACCACGCTGTGCAGATAGCCGACCAATGCGCGCGATCCCGGCTCTGATTTGCTAAGTTCCCGTTTGCTACGCCTGATTGAAAAGTTGAGGCCCCGATCGACCAGAGCGAACTACGAGGCAACTAGGACCGCCATGAGCCAGCCGCCAGAATATCCAGGCAACCCGTCCGATCCGCAGGGCTACCCGCCCCCGCCGCCACCCGGAGGGGGTTACGGCGGGCCACCGCCCGGAGGTGGTTACGGCGCGCCGCCGCCTAGCTACACGCCCCCACCGCCACCACAGGGCCCGCCGGGCGGCTATCAGTCGCCCGGCTACGGCAGCCAGCCCCCGCCCCCGCCCCCCGGCTACGGCGCTCCCGGCGGGCCGCCGGCGGGCTACCCGCCGGCAGGCGGACCCGGCGTGCCGTTCAGCATCGGTGACGCGGTGGGCTGGGCGTGGAACAAGTTCACCAAGAACGCCGCGGCGCTGATCGTCCCGGCCCTGGTCTACAGCCTGATCAACGGCGTGCTCATCGGAGTGGTCTACGCGACTACCTTCGCAGCCGCCATGAGTGGCGGGGGCACCCATTACGACGCCGAGACCGGCACCTACTCCTCAGCCCCGGACTCCGCGGCCAGTGGCGGCGCAATGGCCCTCTCCCTGGTCATTTACCTGCTGGTCGCCGCGGTTGGGATTTACCAGCAGGCCTCGTTCGCGTCTGGAACCCTCGACATCGCCGACGGCCGCCCGGTGTCCATCGGGACGTTCTTCAAGCCCCGCAATCTGGGCGGGGCGGTACTCACGATGCTGTTGGTGGGTATCGGCGTGACGATCGGGACCATCCTGTGCATCATCCCCGGGCTGATCTTCGCTGTGCTGGCGATGTTCTCGATCCAGTTCGCGATCGACCGGTCCCTGTCACCGGTCGAGGCGATCAAGGCCAGTATCGCTACCGTACGGGCCAACGTCGGCCCCGCGCTGTTGTGCGTGCTCGTCCTGGTCGCTGCCGCCATCCTTGGCCAGATCACCTGCGGGATCGGCCTGTTGGTGGCCGTCCCGGTCAGCGCGCTCGTACTGACCTACACCTACCGCAAGCTCTCCGGCGGACAGGTGGTTCCGGCGGATGCACCGGGCGGTCTGCCACCCGGCCCGCCGCCGGGCCAGTACCCGGGTCCGCAGTATTCGTAAGTACTCCTAAACCCCAGCGAAACAGGCCGTTCACACGCAGCGGCCTGATGAACGAAAGACTGCCGCCCGCAGCACAAGCCGGAAACGGCGCGCGCTGCGGGCGGCAGTCACTTGTGATGGGATCAGCGGTTATGAGCATCAAAGTTGCACTGGAGCACCGCACCAGTTACACCTTTGACAAGCTGGTCCAGGTCTACCCGCACATCGTGCGGCTACGGCCGGCGCCGCACTCACGCACCCCGATCGAGGCTTACTCGTTGCGCGTCGAACCGGCCGAGCACTTCATTAACTGGCAGCAGGATGCGCTGGGCAACTTCCTGGCACGGTTGGTCTTTCCGAAACCCACCCCCGAGCTCACCATCACCGTCGGCCTGATCGCCGACCTCAAGGTGATCAACCCGTTCGATTTCTTCATCGAAGACTGGGCTGAGACGTGGCCAGCCGCGGGATTGCGCTACCCCAAAGCTTTGGCCGCCGACCTGGAGCCGTTCATGCGGCCCGTCGATGAGTACCACGACGGATCCGGGCCGGGCGAACTCGTGCAGGCCTGGGTGCGCAACTTCGCCGTCCCCGCCGGCACCCGCACGATCGACTTCCTGGTCGCGCTCAACCACGCAATCAACGCCGACGTCACCTACAGCCTGCGGATGGAGCCCGGCGTGCAGACACCGGATTTCACGCTGCGCAGCGGCGTGGGCTCGTGCCGCGACTCTGCCTGGCTGATGGTGTCGATCCTGCGGCAACTCGGCCTGGCCGCCCGCTTCGTGTCGGGCTACCTGGTACAACTGGCATCCGACGTGGAGGCACTGGACGGCCCGTCGGGGCCGGCCGCCGACTTCACCGACCTGCACGCCTGGACCGAGGTGTACATCCCCGGTGCGGGCTGGATCGGGCTGGACCCGACGTCCGGGCTGTTCGCCGGCGAGGGCCACATCCCGCTGGCGGCCACCCCGCACCCGTCGTCGGCGGCGCCGATCACCGGCACCACCGATCCCTGCACCTCGGTGCTGGAATTCTCCAACACCGTCACCCGCGTCCACGAAGATCCGCGGGTCACGTTGCCCTACTCCGACGCCGCCTGGCGGACCATCTGCGAGGTCGGCCACCGCGTCGACGAGCGGCTGGCCGCCGGCGACGTCCGGCTCACCATCGGCGGCGAACCCACCTTCGTGTCGGTGGACAACCAGGTCGACCCGGAATGGCGCACCGCTGCCGATGGCCCCCACAAACGCCGGCTGGCCTCACAACTTGCCGCCCGGCTCAAAGCCCAGTGGGCGCCACAGGGGCTGGTGCAGCGCAGCCAGGGCAAGTGGTACCCGGGAGAACCGTTGCCGCGCTGGCAGATTGGGCTGTACTGGCGCGCCGACGGCCGCCCGCTGTGGACCAACGAGGCGCTGCTGGCTGACCCCGGGACCCGGGAACCGCCGCAACACGCCGACCCGGTGATCGACAGCGCGGTCGCCCGCGATGTGCTCGCAACGGTTGCCGAGGGTCTGGGGCTGCCGCTCTCCCAGGTACGCCCGGCCTACGAGGACCCGCTGGCACGGCTGGCGGCCGCGGTGCGGATGCCAGCCGGCGACCCGGTGGATCCCGCCGACGACCTGCGTCCCGGCTCCGGGTACGACGGCGCCGCCCTGCTCGCCAGACTGGACGACACCGTCACGGTTCCGGTGGCATTCGTGCTCCCGATCCACCGCCGCGAGGACGGCTCCGGCTGGGCCAGCGCGGACTGGCAGCTGCGCCGCGGGCGGCTGGTGCTGACCGAGGGCGACTCACCCGCCGGCCTGCGGCTGCCGCTGGATTCCATCAGCTGGCGCCCGCCGCCGACGCCGTTCGACGCCGACCCGGCAGCCTTAGGGCCGTTGCCGCTACCCGAACCGGCCGCGACCGGCGAACCGGCGGTGCTGGTGGACGCGCAGGGCGCGCCACCGACCGCGCTTGTCGCCGAGGTCCGCGATGGCTTGCTCTACATCTTCCTGCCGCCCACCACGGCGCTGGAAGACTTCATCGATCTGATCAGCCGTGTCGAGCTTGCGGTCGCCAAGGCCGGCACCGCGGTGGTGATCGAGGGGTACGGGCCCCCGACCGACCCCCGGCTGATATCGACGACAATCACCCCCGACCCCGGCGTCATCGAGGTCAACGTTGCCCCGACCGCCAGTTTCGACGACCAGCGCCGGCAGCTCGAGACGCTGTACGAACAAGCCCGGCTGTCCCGGCTGTCCACCGAGTCGTTCGAAGTGGACGGCACGCACGGCGGTACCGGCGGTGGCAACCACATCACCCTCGGCGGCGTCACCCCGGCCGACTCGCCGCTGCTGCGCCGCCCGGACTTGCTGGTCTCGCTGTTGACCTACTGGCAGCGGCACCCATCGCTGTCCTACCTGTTTGCCGGCCGGTTCGTCGGCACCACCTCGCAGGCGCCGCGGGTCGACGAGGGCCGCGCCGAGGCGCTCTACGAGCTGGAAATCGCCTTCGCCGAGATCGCCCGGCTGGGCGGCGGTGGGCTGAAAAGCAACGCCAAGCCATGGGTGACCGACCGCGCGCTGCGCCACCTGCTGACCGACATCACCGGCAACACCCACCGCGCCGAATTCTGCATCGACAAGCTGTACAGCCCAGAGGGGCCCCGCGGCCGGCTGGGCCTACTGGAGCTGCGCGGCTTCGAGATGCCGCCGCATCTGCGGATGGCGATGGTGCAGTCGCTGCTGGTGCGCTCGCTCGTGGCCTGGTTCTGGGACGAGCCACTGCGCGCCCCGCTGATCCGGCACGGCGAGAACCTACATGGACGATACCTGTTGCCGCACTTCCTGATTCACGACATCGCTGACGTCGCAGCCGACCTGCGCGCGCACGGCATCGGTTTCGAGACCAGCTGGCTGGACCCGTTTACCGAGTTCCGCTTCCCCCGCATTGGCACCGCGGTGTTCGACGGTGTGGAGATCGAACTGCGCGGGGCGATCGAGCCGTGGAACACCCTGGGCGAGGAGTCCTCCGCCACCGGCACCGCCCGCTATGTCGACTCCTCGGTCGAGCGGGTCCAGGTCCGCGTCATCGGCGCCGACCGGCACCGTTACGCGGTGACCTGCAACGGCTACCCCGTCCCGTTGCTGGCCACCGACAACCCCGACATCCACGTCGGCGGGGTGCGGTTCAAGGCGTGGCAGCCGCCCAGCGCCCTGCACCCCACCATCTCCACGGACACGCCGCTGCAATTTGAACTGATCGACCTGACCACCGGGACGTCTCGCGGCGGCTGCACCTACCACGTCGCCCACCCTGGCGGCCGCGCCTACGATGAGCCGCCGGTTAACGCCGTGGAAGCCGAATCACGCCGGTCGCGTCGATTCGAGGCGACGGGGTTCACACCCGGCAAGCTCGACCTGGCGGGCATCCGGGAGAAGCAGGCGCGTTTGTTCACCGACATCGGCGCGCCGGGCATCCTGGACCTGCGGCGCGTGCGTACCGTGCAGCAGTAGTGGCGTTCGGGACACGGCACTGGAATTGACACATCTATGGCAGTCGGCATGAGCATGAGCGGGCCTTCGGCGTTCGCCGGGCCCCGAGCGGGCTCTGCGGGGGCGGAGGACCGGCACTACGACGTCGACCGGCTGCTGGCCGGGTACCGCACCGCACGCGCCCAGGAAGCGCTGTTCGACCTGCGGGACGGGCCCGGCGTCGGCTACGACGAGTTCGTCGACGCCGACGGCAACGTCCGGCCGGGCTGGCACGAACTCGCCGACTCGATCGCCGAGCGCGGCCGGGCCGGGCTGGACCGGTTGCGGTCGGTCGTGCACAGCCTGATTGACCACGACGGCATCACCTATACCGGCGTCGCAGAAACGCCGTACGCGCGCGAGGCCTACCTCGGGCACGGACCGGAGCCGGGGCTGTGGCACCTGGACACACTGCCCCTGGTGGTCTCGGCGGCCGATTGGGAGATACTCGAAGCCGGGCTGGTACAGCGCTCCCGGCTGCTTGACGCGGCGCTCGCCGATCTTTACGGGTCGCGTCATCTGCTCACCGAGGGACTGCTGCCGCCGCAGCTGGTTTTCGCCCATCCCGGATACGTGCGGCCCGCCAACGGGATCGAGGTTCCTGGCCACCACCAACTGTTCATGCACGGATGCGACCTGAGCCGGTGCGCGGACGGCGGCTTTCAGGTCAATGCCGACTGGACGCAGGCCCCGTCCGGCGCCGGATACGCCCTGGCCGACCGGCGGGTGCTGGCGCACGCGATTCCGGACCTTTACGAACGGATCGCGCCGCGGGCGAACACCCCGTTCGCCCAGGCGCTGCGGCTGGCGCTGATCGACGCCGCGCCGGACGCGGCGCAGGACCCGGTGGTGGTGGTGCTCAGCCCCGGCATCTACTCCGAGACGGCGTTCGACCAGGCGTATCTGGCCACGCTGCTGGGTTTTCCGTTGGTGGAGAGCGCCGATCTGGTGGTACGCGACGGCAAGCTGTGGATGCGTTCGCTGGGCACGCTCAAGCGGGTCGACGTGGTGTTGCGCCGTGTCGACGCGCTCTACGCCGACCCGCTGGACCTGCGTGCCGACTCTCGGCTCGGCGTGGTCGGCCTGGTGGAGACCCTGCACCGCGGCACCGTGACCGTGGTCAACACCTTGGGCAGCGGGATACTGGAAAGCCCTGGGCTGCTTCGTTTTCTACCCGAGCTGGCCGAGCGGTTGCTCGGCGAGGAGCCGCTGCTGCCGTCGGCGCAGGTATATTGGGGCGGCATCCCGGCCGAACTCTCCCACCTGCTGGCCAACCTCTCGCGGCTGCTGATCCGGCCGGTGGACGGCGGGGAAACCCTTGTCGGTCCGACACTTTCGTCCACTCAGCTAAGTGACCTGACCGCCCGCATCGACGCAGCGCCGTGGCGGTGGACCGGCCAGGAGCCGCCGACGTTCTCTTCGGCGCCCACCGACCACGCCGGGGTGCTGTCTTCGGCGGGCGTCGGGATGCGGTTGTTCACCGTTGCCCAACGCGGCGGCTACGCCCCCATGATCGGCGGTCTTGGCTACGTGGTGGCACCGGGCACTGCCGCATATACATTGAAAACTGTTGCTGCAAAAGATATTTGGGTGCGTCCAACAGAACGTGCGATCGCCGAGGCGGTGCGTCTGCCGTCGGAGCCGCAGCCGGTGAAGTCTGGCGCGGGCACCTGGGCCGTCAGCTCGCCGCGCGTGCTTTCAGACCTGTTCTGGATGGGACGCTACGGCGAGCGCGCCGAGGACATGGCGCGGCTGCTGATCGTCGCGCGGGAGCGCTACCACGTCTACCGGCACCATCAGGACAGCGAAGAAAGTGAATGCGTGCCGCTACTGATGGCCGCGCTGGGACGCATCACCGGCACCGACACGGGAACCGGCGGTGCCGACGAGTACGACCCGGCCGAGATGATCGCCGTCGCGCCCTCGATGCTGTGGGCACTGACGGTGGAGCCGGGCCGACCCGGTTCGCTGATCCAGTCGGTGGAGGGGTTGGCGCTGGCCGCCCGCGCGGTACGCGATCAGCTGTCCAACGACACATGGATGGTGCTCGCCAATGTCGAACGCGCCGTTGCGCTTCGGTCCGACCCGCCGCAGTCGCTGGCCGAAGCCGACGCGTTGCTCGCCGCGGCTCAGTCCCAGGCGCTGGCGGGGATGCTGACGCTGGCCGGGGTGGCCGGTGAGTCGATGGTGCGCGACGTCGGCTGGACGATGATGGACATCGGCAAACGGATCGAACGGGGCTTATGGCTGACCGCGCTGCTGGCCAAAACGCTGACCACGATAAGAAGCACCGTCGCCGAGCAGTCGATCGTCGAGGCGACGCTGGTTGCCTGTGAGTCGTCGGTCATCTATCGGCGTCGCACCCTGGGCAAGATCAGCGTGGCCGCGGTGACCGAGTTGATGTTGTTCGATCCGCAGAACCCGCGCTCGTTGTTGTATCAGCTGGAGCAGTTGCGGGCGCACCTCAAAGACCTGCCCGGCTCGTCGGGGTCCTCGCGTCCCGAGCGGATTGTGGACGAGATCGGCACCCGGCTGCGCCGCTCGGATCCCGTTGAGCTGGAAGAGATCAACGATGGGCACCGGGCCAATCTGGCCGAGCTGCTGGACTGGGTGCACGCCGCGCTGCGCGACCTGGCCGACGCAATCACCGCCACGCAGCTGGCGCTGCCCGGCGGCATGCAGCCGCTGTGGGGAGGCCCCGACGAGCGCCGCACGCTACCGGCCTGACCGGCCGTCGTACCGGCAGTCAGCAGAATCATGCCTTATGGCGCGCAGGTCACCGGGGGCGCTGCCGGCCTCGCAGCTATCGTGCTACCGCCAGTTGCGATGTGACCTCGTCGATCACGTCGTGCACGAACTGCATCTTCTCCAGCACCGCCGGCGGCAACACGAACGGGTACAGATCGTCGTGTCCCATCGACCGGTTAACCATGTTCAGCGACCACGACAATGGCAGCCACATGTCGATGATCGTTTGAAAACCGCTAGGGCCCAAGGGTGGTCGGTCAAAGGTTGCCGACGCTGCCGCCAAGCCGCACCACGCCGAGGTGTCCAGTGTGTCGCGGATGTGCAGGTAGTGCGCGAAGGTTTCAGCCCAATCCTCGGCGGCATGCATGGTCGCGTATGACGAGACATAGGTCTCCTGCCAGCCCGCGGGTGCACCCTCGCCGTAATGGCGGTCCAGCGCAGCCTGGTAGTCCGCGTCGGGGTCGCCGAACAGCTCGTTGAACCGCTGCCGGTATTCGGGCGACCTGATCAGCCGGTAGAAGTAGTAGTGCCCGACCTCGTGGCGGAAGTGCCCCAGCAATGTGCGGTAAGGCTCGTCCATCTCGACCCGCAGCTGCTCCCGGTGCACGTCGTCACCTTCAGCCAAATCCAGTGTGATGACTCCGTTTTCGTGGCCGGTGAAAACTTTCTCGTGGGCGCTGGACAGCAGCCGGAAGGCCAGGCCGTAATCTGGGTCCTCCACGCGGCCGATGATGGGAAGCTTCATCTCACGCAACTCGGCGATCAGCCGGCGCTTGGCCGCCTCGGCCCGTGCGAACTCCGCCAGCCCAACGGTGTCCGCGTCGTTAGGGCGCTCGATGGTCAGCGAGCACGACTCGCACAGGGTGCCCGGGGGATCGACCGGAACCAGCCAGTTGCATTCGGCGAGATGGAGATTGGCGCACAGCTTATACTCCGCGGCGGGCACCGCCCCGGCGTGGTCTTCGTCGTCTTTCTTGGCGATCACCAGCAATGCCATCTGGTCCAGCGAAAAACCCAGCGAACTTCCACAGCTCAAACACTCGGAGTTCTCGAATGTCAGGCGTTGTCCACAAGTGGGGCAATGGAAGTCACGCATCCAACACATCACCTTCGAACGGGACGACGTCGACGCCGACGTCGATCACACTACGTTCGCTGTTGGTGTAGATGATGCCGCGCAGCGGGGGCACGTCCGCGTAGTCGCGGCCGCGCCCGACGATGATGTAGCGCTGGTCGACGAGCGCGTCGTTGGTGGGATCCAGTCCCAGCCACTCGAATTGGCCTGGCTGCTGTGGTGTCCACACCGATGCCCAGGCATGTGTCGCGTCTATGCCTATCATCCGATCCTTCCCCGGTGGTGGGTCGGTGGCCAGATACCCGGACACGTAGCAGGCCGCCAGACCGTGGGCGCGCAGACAGGCGATCGCCAGTCTCGCGAAGTCTTGACATACCCCCTCGCGGGCGATCAGAACCTCGTTGACGCGGGTGGAAACGGTGGTCGATCCGGACCGGTAGGTGAAATCGCGGAAGATTCGCGATGAGAGGTCACGCAACACCTCGACCAGCGGGCGACCGGGTTCGAAGCTAGGTGCGGCGTACTCACGGACTTCGGCGGTGATCTCGGGTGGAGTGAGGTCGAGCGTGAAATCGACAGCCAGCGCTCCGGCCGTCCCGGCCGGCCGTGCGGTTTCCCATGGCTGCAGCGCCGGACCGCTGTTGTAGAGCCCGGGATGCGGTGGGGCCACATCGACGATCGAGTCGCTGGTGATCGTCAGCGCGCGGTGGGGCTCAGTCACGTGGAAGTAGGAACTGATGTTGCCGTACGTGTCGCGGCTGGTGGAGCTGTCGGACGGGGTGGGGTTGATCACCAGGTGGTGCGCGACACAGCGCTGGCGCAGCGAGTTGCGCGGGGTGAGGAAACCGCGCCCGTAAGAGCTGGTCACAATATCGGAGTACCGGTATTCGGTGCGATGGGTCACTCGGTAGCGTTTAGCGTCGGCAGGGCTGGTCAGGCCGGACAACTCGGTATACGGCAAGTGGCGTCTCCCCTGTGCGTGATCCCCCTCGGCCATAGATCACACCACATGCCCGACTATTCCGTCGGCAACGGGGAACACCGCGCGTCTGAGGACCGTCAGACAGCGAGGAAGCGGTTATACAGGCCCGCGGCCGGGACGCCAAATTCCTTTCGACCCCGAGCCGGAGCACGGGCTGACCTTGACCGGTCTGAACCACTTCGACCTTGCTCAACGATCCGGCGGTCTACGACAGACTGCTGAGCTGGATCGGGACCCAGGCACCTGAGTTTGCCGAGAACCATTCCGTAGCGGGGCGGTCGGGCGCACAATCGAAGACGTGGCCACCTGGGACGACGTGGCTCGCATCGCTGCGGAGCTGCCACTGACCGGCGAACTGGCGCCGCACGACTGGCGAGTCGGCAAGAAGTTGCTGGCCTGGGAACGGCCGCTGCGTAAGTCTGACATCGAAGCGCTGAACCGCGCCGGCGTGCAGCCGCCGTCGGGCGACATCCTCGGCGTTCGGGTTCCCGACGAGGGCGTGAAGTTCGCATTGATCGCCGACGATCCGAGGGTGTACTTCACCACCCCGCATTTCGACGGGTACGCGGCGGTCCTGGTCCGGCTGGCCCGGATCGAGGTGCCCGAGCTACGCGAATTGATCACCGAGGGCTGGCTGACCCAAGCGCCGAAACGGCTGGTCAAGGAGTTTCTGGCCAAGTCTGGCTAACGGCGTGCAGGTCCTCAGCGCAGCCGGCGAGCACGTCGGCGAGTAGAACATCGGTGCTGTCTACGGCCTCTTTTTGCAGTTCGGCGGCGTGACGGCGGGCCGCGTTGAGGCGGGCGGCCGCGCCCGCGGGATCAGAGTCCGCCAGGGCCGTCGCCGCAGCCAGGTCGGCCACCGCCGCCTGCATGGCGGGCATTACCTTCAGGCCGACGGGGCGGGTCACCGAGCGGACCAGGTGCAGCACACACCCCGCGAACAGGCCCAGCTGTGCCGCTTGGGCGTCGACATCGCGGATCAGGCCGCGCAACGCCCAACGCCTCGGTGCCCGGCGCGCTGCCAGGTCGGCAGTGCAGCGGGCCTCGATCAGCGCGCCGACCTGCGCATGCAGGCGATCTGAGACGTCGCGCGGCCAATCGGGGGTGCGGCTGTCCGGATCACGCAAGATGCTCGCGGCCTGCTCGAGTGCCTCTTGCGCGGCCGCCAGGACCCCGGTCCGAGCCTGGGCGATTAGGCGCTGCGGGTCGGCGGGGAAAAACCCGATAGCGAACACCAGGGCCAACCCACCGCCGATCAACGAGTCGAAGAGGCGTTCGGTCACCACCACGCCGCTATGCGCGAACACCAGAACCAGGACTGCCGAGACCGCCGTCTGATTGACGAACATCAGCCCCTGACCCATCACGCCCCGCCCGCTGAGCACCGCGACCGACAGCGCCACGAACACCGCCACACCGATCGCGAGGTAACCGCGACCGAGAAGGCCTTCCACGCTGCCGCCCACCGCGATACCCAACGCGACGCCGACCATCATCTGGGTGGCACGCCGCGCCCGCAGCACGTTGCTGGCTGACATGCATACCACCGCGGAGATCGGTGCGAAGAACGGTTGCTGGTGGTGCAGCAGATCGTGCGTCAGGTACCACGCCAGGGCGGCGACCACGGAGGTTTGGGTGATCGGCCACAGCACGGCGCGCAGCCGGTGCATGGCGGCGGCTGCCTCGTCGGCCACGCCGGTCAGCAGCGAAGTGCCCATCACGCCTGCTTACCGCAGCGTGGGTGGATTGGGTAGTTGGATCCGCGGTTCGTCCCCGGCGACCCTGGCGGTTTGCCAGAAGCCCTAGCCGCGCTGCAACTCAAACAACGGCAGGATCCTGGTGGTCTTCGACTGGTACTGCGCGAAGCCGGGCGCCTTGGCGGTGATCTTGTCGAACAACGCGTCGCGCTCGTCGGGCCGCAGTTCGCGCGCGGTCACGTCGAAGGCCTCGGTGCCGACCTCGATACGGGCCTTCGGGTTTGCCCGCAGGTTGTGCACCCAGGCCGGGTTGACCGGAGCGCCCGCAAAGGACCCGATGATGATCAGCTTGCCGTCGACGTCGAAGTACGCCAGCGGCGAAGTCCGCTGCTCGCCGGTCTTGGCGCCGGTGGTGTGCAGCAGCAAGAGGTTGGCGCCCTCGAACTGGCCGCCCACCTTTCCGTCGTTGGCACGGAATTCAGCGATGATGTCTTTGTTCATCGCCTTGGCCGTCTCGGCCATCGCCTTCGGGTCCTCAGTCATATGCGCCGCTCCTCCCCGTCGCTGCGCTCCCGCCTCAACGGCCGCGCGTCATACCCCGTCAAGCGGCTTGGGTTTGAAATCTATTCCGGACTCCTTGCGCTGCTGTGCCGTGATCGGCGCCGGCGCATCGGTCAGGGGGTCAACGCCGCCGCCGGTCTTGGGGAACGCGATCACCTCGCGAATCGAGTCGACCCCCGACAGCAGCGCGTTGATCCGGTCCCAGCCGAACGCGATGCCGCCGTGCGGCGGTGCGCCAAAAGTGAACGCCTCCAACAGGAATCCAAACTTCTCCCGCGCTTCGTCGGGGCCGATGCCCATCACCTCGAACACCCGTTCCTGGACGTCGCGGCGATGAATACGGATCGAGCCGCCGCCGATCTCGTTGCCATTGCAGACGATGTCGTAAGCGTCGGCCAGCACAGCGCCGGGATCGGATTCGATGCTGTCCTGCTGCTCCGGCTTGGGTGAGGTGAACGCGTGATGGACCGCGGTCCACGCCCCAGAGCCGACGGCGACGTCACCGGCTTCCACGGCGTCGTCGGCCGGCTCGAACAGCGGCGGGTCGACCACCCAGACAAAGGCCCAGCTGCCCGGTTCGATCAGGCCCAGGCGGTGGGCGATCTCCGAGCGCGCCGCGCCCAGCAATGCCCGCGATCCCTTCACCGGGCCGGCGGAGAAGAAGATGCAGTCGCCCGGGCTGGCACCGACGTGATCGGCCAGGCCGGCGCGCTCGGCGTCGGTCAAGTTCTTGGCAACCGGTCCGCTCAAGGTGCCATCGTCGCCGACAAGCACGTAGGCCAGTCCACGGTGCCCGCGCTGCTTGGCCCACTCCTGCCAGCCGTCCAAGGTGCGCCGCGGTTGGGACGCTCCTCCGGGCATCACCACCGCGCCGACGTAGGGCGCCTGAAACACCCGGAACGTGGTGTCCTTGAAGAACTCGGTGCACTCGACGAGTTCCAGCCCGAAGCGCAGGTCCGGCTTGTCGGAGCCGAACCGGCGCATGGCGTCGGCGTAGGTCATCCGCGGAATCGGAGTGGAGATCTGATAGCCGATCAACGCCCACAGCGCGGACAGGATCTCCTCGGAGATCGCGATGACGTCGTCGACGTCGACGAAGCTGAGCTCCATGTCGAGCTGGGTGAACTCAGGCTGGCGGTCGGCACGGAAGTCCTCGTCGCGGTAGCAGCGCGCGATCTGGTAGTAGCGTTCCATGCCGGCCACCATCAGCAGCTGCTTGAACAGCTGCGGGCTCTGCGGCAGCGCGTAGAACGTGCCGGGCCGCAGCCGGGCGGGTACCAGGAAGTCGCGCGCTCCTTCCGGGGTGGAGCGGGTGATGGTCGGTGTCTCGATCTCAACGAATGCGTGCCGGGCCAGCACCTCGCGGGCTGCGGCATTCACCTTGGAGCGCAACCGAATTGCCGCGGACGGGCCGTCGCGGCGCAGATCGAGATAGCGGTACTTCAACCGCAATTCCTCGCCGGCGGGCTCGTCGAGCTGGAACGGCAGCGGCGCGGATTCACCGAGCACAGTAAGCGCGCTGGCGTTGACCTCAATGTCACCAGTGGCGATCTCGGGATTGGCGTTGCCTTCCGGGCGGTTCTCTACTATCCCGGTGACGCTGATGCAGAACTCCGAGCGCAGCCGGTGCGCTTGGGCCAGCACGTCAGCGTCGCGGAACACCACCTGCGCGACGCCGGACGCGTCGCGTAGGTCGATGAAAATGACACCGCCGTGGTCGCGGCGGCGCGCCACCCAGCCTGCCAACGTCACCTGTTGCCCGGCATCGCTGTCCCGTAGCGAACCTGCGGCGTGGCTGCGCAGCACAAACACTCCCCTTCGATTGAACGACTGCCCAGTCTAAACACCCGCCCCACGGGGTAACTTCGATCGCATTGCAACCTCCATCGCACTCGTGGGCCCCGGCGCCGTCGGCACAACGGTCGCCGCGCTGCTGCATCGCGCCGGGCACCCGGTGCTGCTGTGCGGCCACACCCCACGCGACCGCGTCGAACTGAGGCCCGACGACGGTGACCCGATCGTGGTGCCCGGCCCCGTGCACACCGATCCGGCGCAGGTCAGCGGACCGGTCGAAGTGCTGATCCTGGCCGTCAAAGCCACCCAGAACGATGCTTGCGCAAGCTGGCTCGCCCGGCTGTGCGACGAGCGCACAGTGGTGGCGGCACTGCAGAACGGCGTCGAACATCTCGAGCAGGTGCAACCGTTGTGCCCGTCGTCGACCGTGGTTCCGGGCAGTGTGTGGTACTCGGCGGAGACCCAGCCCGACGGGTGGGTGCGGTTGCGGGGCAAGGCTGCGTTGGTGCTGCCCACCGGGCCGGCGGCGGAGGCTCTCGCCGAGCTGTTGCGCGCGGCCGGTTGCCAGGTGGACTGCGACCCCGACTTCACCACCGTGATTTGGCGCAAACTGCTGCTCAACGCTCTGGCCGGACTGATGGCGCTCACCGGGCGGCGTTCGGGGATGTTCCGCCGCGAGGACGTCGCCGCCCTGTCGCGACGGTATGTGGCCGAGTGCGTCGCAGTGGCGCAGGCCGAGGGCGCCCGACTCGACGACGACGTCGTCGAGCAGATCGTCGACTCGTTCCGGGCGGTTCCCGCGGACATGACGACGTCGATATTGACCGATCGGGAAAACCATCGGCCGCTGGAATGGGATCTGCGCAACGGCGTCATCGTTCGCAAGGCCCGCTCCCACGGACTGCCCACCCCGATCAGCGACGTCCTGGTACCGCTGCTGGCCGCGGCCAGCGAAGGCCCCGGCTAAGGTGCACAGCATGCATCCGTGCGAACGCGTCGACTTGGGCTTCATCGACAACGCCAAGTACCGCTTTTGCAACAGCGTCGACCTGACCATCACGCCTGAGCAGCTGTTCGAGGTGCTGGCCGACGCGCAGGCTTGGCCGCGCTGGGCAAAGGCGATCACCAAAGTCACCTGGACCAGCCCCCAGCCGCGCGGGGTCGGCACCACCCGGGTGGTCGAGATGCGCGGCGGCATCGTCGGCGACGAGGAGTTCATTGCCTGGGAACCGTTCACTCACATGGCATTTCGATTTAACTCATGCTCGACGAAGGCAGTCGCCGCGTTCGCCGAGGATTACCGAGTGCAGGCCATCCCAGGCGGCTGCCGGCTGACCTGGATCATGGCTCAGCAGCCGGCCCGTGGCGCCGGCCTAGGCATGGTGCTGTTCGGTCCGTTACTGAACCTGGGCCTGCGGTGGTTTCTGCGTAACCTGCGCACTTACACCGACACCAGGTTTGCCGCCGCGCAGCAGCGATAGGCTGATTGCGGCGCGGTAACCAAACTCAGATTCCGGGAGCGTGCGATGACCTTCAACGAGGGTATGCAGATCGATACCAGCTCCGCGTCCTCGTCCGGTGGCGGTGGCGGGATGGGGCCGATCGCCATCGGCGGCGGGATCGGTGGCCTGCTGATCGTGGTGGTCGCGATGCTGCTCGGCGTCGACCCCGGCGGGATTATCAGCCAGCAGCCCATGGACACTCGCGGCGACGTGGCACCGGGCTTCGACCTCAGCAAATGCAAGACCGGCGCCGACGCCAACAAATACGTGCAGTGCCGGGTGGTCGCTACCGGCAATTCGCTCGACGCGGTGTGGAAGCAGCTGATGCCCAGCTACACCAAACCGAAAATGCGACTGTTCAGCGGCAGCGTGAGTACCGGATGCGGGCCAGCCAGCACCGAGGTCGGACCGTTCTACTGCCCGGTGGACCGGACAGCGTACTTCGACACCGACTTCTTCTCCGTGTTGGTGGACCGGTTCGGTTCCAGCGGTGGTCCTTTCGCCGAGGAATACGTGGTGGCGCACGAGTACGGACATCACGTGCAGAACTTGCAGCACACCCTCGGCCGTGCCCAGCAGGGTGCGCAGGGCTCGCAGGGCAACGGCGTGCGCACCGAGCTACAGGCCGACTGCTACGCCGGGGTGTGGGCCTACTACGCCTCGACGGTCAAGCAGGACAGCACCGGCAAGCCATTCCTGAATCCGTTGAGTGACAAGGATATTGCAGACGCGTTGTCGGCGGCGGCGTCAGTGGGTGACGATCGGATCCAGGCCGAGGTGAACGGACGCGTCAATCCCGAATCCTGGACCCATGGCTCGTCGGCGCAACGGCAGAAGTGGTTCACCACCGGATATCAAAGCGGTGACCCGAACAAGTGCGACACCTTCGCGACCAACGATTTGGGCTAGCTCAAGATCTTTCGCAACTCGCCGCGGCCCTGCTCGTCGAGCGGCAGCTGCGGAGCCCGGGGGTCGCCAACCGGTGTGCCAAGCAGGTCCAGGCCGGCTTTGACGGTGGTGGGCAGCCCGCCCGCCACGATGAACTGCAGCAGCGGCTTGAGGTCGTCATAGAGTGCCTGTGCCTTGTCCAGGTCGCCGCCGCGCACCGCGTTGTACAGGTCGATGCACGGCTGGGGTGCCAGATTCGGTGCGGCCGTGCACCATCCGGCGGCACCAGCGCTGAGCGCGTCGAGCACCAGGGGGTTGCTGCCGTTGTAGAACGGCAACCGGCCGCCGCTGAGTTCGGCGATGCGCTGCATCCGGGACAGATCGCCGGTCGACTCTTTGACCATCGTCAGGTTCTCGATGCTCTCGAACATGCCGACCAGCAACTCAGGACCCATGTCGACGCCGCTGGTCGCCGGATTGTTGTAGGCCATGATCGGGATGTCGATGGCCGCGCCGATGCTGCGATAGTGCTGGGTGATCTCTCGGTCGGATAGCTTCCAGTACGAGACCGGCAGCACCATCACGGCGTCGGCGCCGGCGTGCTGCGCGTACTGGGCGCGCCGGATCGTCTTGGCGGTGGTGACATCCGAGACGCCGACGATCACCGGCACCCGCCCGGCGACGGTGGCCATCGTGGTGTCCACGACCGCGTCGACTTCACCTTCGTCAAGGTATGCCAGCTCGCCGGTGCTGCCCAGCGGCGCGACCGCGTGGACTCCCGACGACACCAGCCGGTCGACCAGTGCGGCGAGTAGGTCGGTGTCGATCCCGTTAGCGGCGAACGGGGTGATCGGATAGGCGATGATGCCGTGCAACTTCTCGGGCACGTTGACTCCTGTTATTTTTAAACGTTTTTGAGTGCGTCCGGATGGCGGTCCAGGGCTCGCCGCGCGTAGTAGGCGAAGTTCGCCCGGCTGCGCGACGGCGTCAGAGTCCAGTCGTGGGCTTCGCGCGCCAGTTCGGCGGGCAGCGCTTTGATCGAACCCGCGGCCATGGCGGCCAGCTGCAGTTTGGCGGCGCGCTCGATCAGGACGGCCAGCGAGCAGGCCTCCTCGACGCTGGCGCCCGCCACCACCTGCCCGTGGTGGGCCAACAGGGCCGCCTTCTTGTCCCCCAGTGCGGCGGAGATGATCTCGCCCTCTTCGTTGCCGACGGGCACTCCGGGCCACTCGGCCAGGAAGGCGCAGTCATCGTAGAGCGGCGTGGTGTCCATGTGAGAGACAACCAGCGGCACCTCGAGCATCGACAGCGCTGCCACGTGGAAGGGGTGGGTGTGCACAATGCACTGCACGTCGGGGCGCGCCCGGTAGATCCAGCTGTGAAAGCGGTTGGCGGGATTGGCAATTCCGGAGCCTTCAAGGACGTTGAGGTCCTCGTCGACCAGCAGCAGGTTGTCGTCGGTGATCTCGTCGAAGCCCAGGCCGAGGCGCTGGGTGTAGTAGGTGCCAGGCGCCTCGGCGCGGGCGGTGATTTGTCCGGCCAGGCCGGAATCGTGTCCGGCGTCGAACAGCGCGCGGCAGGTCAATGCGACCTTCTGCCGGGTGCTCAGTTGCGATTCGACCGTCTCGGCGTCGAGTCGCTGCTGGGCGCGCCGCATCAATTCCGATTTCGACTCGGTGAAGGTAGTTGCCATCGGCGGACCCCTCGCTCGCGAATATGTGACACAATAGTAGCACTCTAGGAAACTTTGTGTCATGGGAGGTCCGGCCGGTGACAGCATTGCTTCGCGCCGTTCGCCGGCAACGCGGGCTCACCCTCGAAGAGCTGGCCGACCAGACCGGCCTGACCAAGAGCTACCTGTCCAAGATCGAACGCGGCCAAAGCACTCCGTCGATCGCTGTGGCACTCAAGGTCGCCCGCGCACTCGACGTCGACGTGGGCAGGCTCTTTTCCGACGAGGCGGCCCAGGAGAAGTTCACCGTCGACCGCGCGTCGGACCGCACCCATTCCCAGGGCGGCCGGTACCACGCGCTGGCGGGAGCTCTGCTCGGGAAGTCCATGTCGCCGTTCGTCGTTCGACCCACCGATACCCCCTCCGACGACCCGCATCCCACGCACACCGGCCAGGAATTCGTCTTCGTGCACACCGGTACCGTCGAACTCGAGTACGGCGACCAGACCGTCACGCTGCGAGCGGGCGACAGTGCCTACTTCGACGCGTCCGTCGGCCACAGATTACGGGCGCTCGGCAAGGTTCGGGCCGAGGTGGTTGTCGTGACCCAGGCCGAACCCAGACGCTGACGCCGACCCTGCCGGACGCGCGAATTACCCGAACTGCTCGAACAGCGGCGCCGCACCGACGGCGGTGATCGCCGTGCGCAATTGGGCAGTCTGCCCGGGGGGCACGTCGTCGACGCAAGCTATCCGCACCGTCGCCGCCCCAGCCGGGATGGCAGGCTCAGCGGCCGATCCGGGTACCGTGAAAAGCACTGAACCGCCGTCGGTCTCGGCGACCCACACCAATCGTCGCGCCAGCCGGCTCAGTACCGGATGCCCAATGATGAAGCGCTCGAAATCCGTCCCAGACCACCGGTGCTTGCGGCGCATCGCCTCGGTCAGCCGATCGGTCTGCGCAGCGACCACCGGAGCAACCAACTTGCGGACACGTGCCAGATTCTTGCGGGTGACCGTCAGGATCGCGTCCGGACCGGCGAGATCCGCTTTGGCACAGATGTTCCCGTCGCCGTCATACACTGCGACACTCAGATCCCCCTGTAGCGCAGCGAAATACGGGACATCCCCGTAGCACAGCTGTAGACGGCCCGCCGGATCGAACCCCACGTAGGGCACGGTCCGGTCGGCGGCCTCGTCCGGCGACCACCCCCGCCGGGTGGGCAACTTGGCCAGCTGGCCGGCAGCCTCCTCGATCAGGCGGGCCGACTTCGACCAATAAGGCACCGAGGTCAAGATCCGGACGACCTCAACACTGTCGATGTGGCTGAGCATCGTCATCAGGGCACCGCACTGCGCCATCCGCATGGTGTCCCAGTGGCGGATGAACTCCGACGCCAGCGCGGGCGTGTTGGGACTGCCGCAGGCCGCGACCACTGCCAGCACGCCCTTGGATTTGATGGCTGAGACCGTCTGCTGGGCGGTCTTGCTGGAATGGAAGGCGTACTCGTCGGCCGTCGTCCATGCGTCGAGCAGGAAGTCGGCCAACGCAACTCGGTCATCGGCGGCGAACAGCCCCAGGTGATGGCGCAGGCCGGCGTCGGGTGCGGGGTCATTAGCGCGGCATGCCGTGACGATCAGCCAGCGCACCACCGACGCGGGCGCCGGCGCCCCACTGACATCCCAGTGCAGCACCGGCACCCGCTCCCACAGCAACCAGGACAAGCTGGCCGGTGGGTCGGAGCGCAGCGCCGCTTCCGATTCGGCGATCAGGTGGTCGGGCGTGAGGTAACCGGCCGCGGTCCTCCCGGCGGCGGTCAGCGCATCGAGCAGCGCTCCGCGCACCCGATCGTCGGCCTCGATGCGCAGGCAGGTTTCCAATCGAGGCACGTCGGACTCGTCGGCGGTTCCGGCCATCCACTGAGCGGCCGCCAGTCGGACCTTGGCACGACCGTCGGCCAGCGCGGTGTAGATGCGGGCCCGGCGATCGGACGCGTCGGCGAGGATCCGCTGAGCCTCCTCGCGACCGGAGCTGGCGGGCCCCAGAGCGATCGAATAGAGCGAATCGGTTACGTCGGCCGGCAAACCCGGGAGCGCCGCCAAGGTGTCCCAGTAGACCGCGGGCGACTCCTTGAGATAGCTCGCCTTCATCGCCGACTCGACCAGGTACTGCGCGTTGGCGGTAACGAAAGGCAGCACGTCAACGGCCGGCCAGCCACGGCCTATCTTGCCTATCGCGAAGTGATAGACCAGCGCGGTGACGGCATGCTCGGTCAAGTCGCCGAGCAACGCCGCCAGATCGGCCAGCGTCGGAGCGCCGCGCTTGGCGTGCACGGCATCGGCGAACTCGAGGAAAGCAAAAGCGTGTTCGTCCAGATAGTGGCAGACCACCAGCAGCACCACCATGTCAACGTGGTCGGCGTTCGCGAAGTCACACAACGCGTCACGCATCCAAACCGTGGCGTGCGGTGGCCAAGGATTCTGCCGGTCCGGCGCCCGGCCGGCGCGGAGCATCGATTCGACGGCCTGCACGTCCGCCGCACCGAGCAGCGGCGGTGAGTTGACGCCCCAGTCTCGGCTTTCGACGACCGAATTGAGTTGCGCGAAAAGGGTTTCCAGGGCGGCACGGGTGGGAGCAGGATCAATTACCGGCCATCCGGACGCCGGCTCGGTGACCGGTGCGGCAGGTGAATGGCGCCACTCGTCGACGATCAGTCGCACGCTGGGCGCCCGATCGGATCGGGCCGTTTCTTTTGCCCACTGGCGATCCGCGTCAGTGTCGGCATACCGCCACGTCGCGCGCAACGCAGCGGCCCGCCGTGCCGGCCGTCCGGTGACCTGACGCTGAAAGGCCGCATAGATCGCCGCACGATCGCTGCGCGCACACAGCCGTTCGGCCTTGCCCGCGACCTCGCTGTTCCCCTCCACCACAAACGTGGCCAGGGTGTCCGCGAAGTGCGCGAGCTGAGCGCCGTCAAGCGGTTCGAGTAACTCGAGCACCCGCAAGCGCATGTCCTCGCCCGTCTGCGCCGCGGCCAAGGGCGAGAGTTTGGCAGCGTGCCGGGCAACCGCGTCCGCATAGCCCCGCGTTGACAGCAGTACGTTGCGGGTCATCCACATCCACGCCTCCGGGCGGGTCCCGCTCTTGCTGAAGGCCGCCGCCAGCAACTCTCCGCGCCGACCACCCGCGGCAACGACGATCTCGTCGAGAGTGTCGTAACCGACGGCAAGGTCGGGGAATTTGGGGGTGAACATCCCGCAGTCGCCGACGAGATCACAGATCAGGTTCTCGATCGCGTCGCCGCCGGCAAGCGGCTCGAGTGTCAGGGTGTGGCGCTTGAGGCGGAGCACGACCTCGGCCCATCGCAGTCCGACTTGCGCGGGCATGGTGTCCAGCAATGCGTGAACCGCCCCCAAGCCGTCGTCATGGGGCAGGAGTCGCAGCGGCTGAAGTTGACCCGCGGCGGCGAGGCGTTCGGGTAGATCCGCTCTGGCGTTTCCGGTTACGACATACTCGGCGACGTCAGAACCAAGCCTCGGATCAGCCTCGCCGCCCCAGCGCTCGAGCGCGTTGCGCACAGTCTCGCGCCAAAGCGCGACGCTACTGTCGGTGGGCATCCAAGCAACCATAGTGCCGCACCCAGACGTTATTTCGCGTCGGAGTCCGGCGACGACCTCACAAATCGAATGCCGACGACCCGAGTTGGGCGAACCGCCGTTTGGCTACCAGGGCCGCGTCGAACAGGTCACACCCGTGGTGGCGGTCTGGTTGACCACCACCTGGCCGTCGACGGCGATCTCGCAGTGCAGTTCCGGAGTGCCCGACCCGCAGTTCGGCCAGTGGCAACCACCGCTGGCGTTGACAAACGCCCACTGGTTCGGATTGGTCAGCGTGGCGGTGTACACCAGCGGCGTGCCGGGGCTGAACGACACCGGCGCGGTCGTCAGGAATTGCGACGAGTTCGCGTCGAAGGCCGCCTGGCTGGGCGGATCGGCGGTGATGTAACGCACGTTGCCGGTCAGCTCGCCGGTGGCGGTAACCGTGTAGGTGACCTGGTGTCCTGCTGGGTCGGCGTGTGCGGTCGCCGGGGTCGCCATCACGGCGAACACTGCGGCGATCGTCGCCGCGTACGCCGTCGCCGCAACCGCGATTACGATTCTTCGCACGTTCGTCATATCGGAAACGCTACCGGATTCGTTACCCCGCCTGATTCTGTCGGTGTTCACCCGCTTGCGGTATGAAACAGCCATGACCGACGACCCGGAACGCTCAGGCATCAGCCGGCGCGCGCTGTTGGGTACCGGGGCCACAGCGGCCGTGCTCGGCGCCGGCGCCGGGGTGGGCGGTGCGGCGCTGCTGTGGTCGAAGTCGCACGCCCCCGGGGCCTGGGTTCAGCCCGACCGCACCGGCGCCCCGCCAGTGGGCGGCCTGCACCTGCAGTACGGCCGCGACGCCGCCACCGAGGTGGCGGTCTCCTGGCACACCACCGACGCCGTGCGCAATCCGCGCGTCCTGCTTGGGACGCCGACCGGAGGCCTAGGCAACGGCGTGGCGGCCGAGACTCGCACGTATCGGGATGCGAAGTCGGGCACCGAAGTTCGCGTCAACCATGCCCGGCTCGTCGGCCTGACCCCAGACACCGACTACATCTACGCCGCGGTGCACGATGGCGCCACCCCCGAACTCGGCTCGATCCGGACGGCGCCGTCCGGACGAAAACCGCTTCGCTTCACCAGTTTCGGCGATCAGTCGACGCCAAGCCTGGGCCGGTTGACCAACGGTACCTACGTCAGTGACAACATCGGCTCCCCCGCGGCGGGCGACACCACCGCGGCGATCGAACGGATGGCGCCGCTGTTCAACTTGGTCAACGGCGACCTGTGCTACGCCAACCTGGCACACGACCGGATCCGCACCTGGTCGGATTGGTTCGTCAACAACTCCCGATCAGCCCGGCACCGGCCGTGGATGCCCGCAGCGGGCAATCACGAGAACGAATTGGGCAACGGGCCAGTCGGTTACGGCGCCTACCAGGCCTACTTCGAGGTGCCGGATTCGGGGGCGGCCGCCGAGCTGCGCGGATTGTGGTACTCCTTCACGGCCGGTTCGGTGCGGGTGATCAGCCTCAACAACGACGACATCGCCTATCAGGACGGCGGTAACTCGTATGTGCACGGCTATTCCGGCGGTGCGCAGAGGCGTTGGCTTGCTGGCGAACTCGCGGCGGCACGGCGTGATCCGGGTATCGACTGGCTGGTGATCTGCATGCACCAGACCGCGATCTCGACCGCCAAGGGCAACGGCGCCGACCTAGGAATACGCCAGGAGTGGCTGCCGCTGTTCGACCAATATCACGTCGATCTCGTGTTGTGCGGCCACGAGCATCACTACGAGCGGTCCCATCCGCTGCGCGGCGTAATGGGCAACGACACCCGCACGCCGACCCCCGTCGACACCCGCAGCGACGTCATCGACGTGACCCGGGGAACGGTGCACCTCGTCATCGGCGGAGGCGGCACGTCGCGACCGACCAACGGCTTGTTCTTTCCCGACCTGCGGTGCCGGGTGATCACTGGCGTCGGTGAATTCGATCCCGCGATCGGACGAAAGGCACCGATTTACGTCATGGAGGACGCGCCCTGGTCCGCGTTTCGCGACCGCGACAACCCGTACGGTTTCGTCGCCTTCGACGTCGACCCGGGCGAAGCCGGCGGAAACACGTCGATCAAGGCGACGTACTACGTGGTGACGGGGCCCTACGGGGCGACACGGGCGGTGGATCAGTTCACTTTGACCAAGCCACGCGGTTAGAACAGCGTCTGCTGGACGGGCTCAGGCATCGCGATGGCCGCGGCGGCGGGCGTGGTCCGACGGCTGTCGCCGCTCAGACGATACTTCGCGACCAATGGTCGGGCGCGCTCGCGCAGCATTTCGCGGTAGGCCTGCGGCAGGTAAGCGCCGCGGCGGTACAGCTCGCGATACCGGCTGACCAGTTCGGGATGTGTGTGGGCCAGCCAGGACATGAACCAACCGCGCGTCGATCCGCGCAGATGCAGACCGAAGACGGTCACGCCGGTAGCCCCGGCGGCCGCGATCTGGCCCAACAGGTCGTCGAGGTGCTCGACCGAGTCGGTGAGGTACGGCAGCACCGGGGCCACCATGACATGGCAGTCCAGATTGGCCTCGCGGATTGCCGAGATCAGCGCCAACCGGGCCTGCGGCGTGGGCGTGCCCGGCTCGACGTCTCGGTGCAGTTCGGCGTCCCCGACCGCCAGCGATATCGACACCGACATCGGAACCTGCTGGGCCGCTTCGGTTATGAGCTTGAGGTCGCGGCGCAGCAATGTCCCCTTGGTCAAGATCGACAGCGGCGTCCGGGAGGCGGCGAGCGCGGTGATGATGCCGGGCATCAGCGCGTACCGGCCCTCAGCGCGTTGGTATGGATCGGTGTTGGTGCCCAAGGCAACGGTCTCGCGCTGCCAGGACGGCCTGCGGAGTTCGCGGCTTAGCACCTCGGCCACGTTGGTCTTGACGACGACCTGGGTGTCGAAGTCGGCACCGGAATCGAAGTCCAGGTACTCGTGGGTAGGGCGGGCGAAACAGTAGCGGCAGGCGTGCGAGCACCCGCGGTAGCCGTTGACCGTGTACTGGAAAGGCAGGGCGGCTGCGTTCGGCACCTTGTTAAGTGCGGACTTGCATAGCACCTCGTGAAAAGTCATGCCTTCGAACTGCGGCACCCGCACGGTTCGGACGAAGCCGATCCGCTGCAGGCCGGGGAGCGCGCCGTCGTCGACGGCAGATCCGTTGACAGCTACCACTTGATCGGACCAGCGCATCCCCTATTCGAACAATAGTTCGATTGATGCGTCAAGGTTTCGGCGAGGGTTGTCCTCCGCCCGGCCAGCGAGAGACCCCGAGATGCCGGTCGCGAGGCCAATTGACCGTACATACGAGGACGCTCGCTGCGGCAGGGGCCGCGAAGCAGGGGCAGGGGCCGCGAAGCCGTGGCAGGGGGCGCGAAGCAGGGACAGGGGCCGCGAAGCAGGGGCAGGGGCGCGGGCGCGTCAGCCCAATCGCGAAAGCACCTCGGTAACGACAGCATCCACCGGAATCGAGACCTGCTCCCCGCTTGCCAGATCCTTCACACCCACCACCCCGGCGTCGAGATCGCGATCCCCCACTACCAAAGCAAAGCGGGCCCCCGAGCGGTCGGCCGCGCGCATCGCGCCCTTGAGACCCCGGTCGCCATAGGCCAGATCGACGCGCACCCCGGCGGCCCGCAGCTCGCCGCCGAGCACCGCCAGCCGCAGCTTGGCCGCCTCGCTCAGCGGCACCCCGAACACCTCGCAGCGCGCCGTAGACCCAACGCTTTTGCCCTCGGCCCGCAACGCCAGCAGCGTGCGGTCCACGCCGAGCCCAAAACCGATGCCGGACAGGTCTTGTCCGCCCAACTGACGCATCAGCCCGTCGTAGCGCCCGCCACCGCCGATGCCAGACTGGGCGCCCAGCCCGTCGTGCACGAACTCGAAGGTGGTCTTGGTGTAATAGTCCAGCCCGCGCACCATGCGCGGGTTGACGACGTAGGCCACGCCCAGCGCGTCCAGGTGCGACAGCACGGTGTCAAAGTGTTGCTTGGCCGCATCAGAGAGGTGATCGAGCAAAACCGGCGCGTCCGCCGTCTTGGCCCTGACCTCAGGACGCTTGTCGTCCAGCACACGCAGCGGGTTGATCTCCGCGCGGCGCCGGGTCTCGTCGTCCAATTCCAGTCCAAACAAGAACTCCTGCAACAGTTCTCGATATTGGGGCCGGCAACTATCGTCGCCCAGCGAAGTGATCTCCAGCCGGAACCCGTCCAGCCCCAGCGACCGGAAGCCGGCGTCGGCCACCGCAATCACCTCGGCGTCCAGGGCCGGGTCGTCGACGCCGATCGCCTCGACACCCACCTGCTGCAGCTGCCGGTAGCGGCCGGCCTGCGGACGTTCGTAGCGGAAGAACGGCCCCGCATAACAGAGCTTGACCGGCAGCCCGCCGCGATCCAGGCCGTGTTCGATGACCGCGCGCACCACCCCGGCGGTACCCTCGGGCCGCAACGTCACCGAGCGGTCGCCGCGGTCGGCGAAGGTGTACATCTCCTTGGACACCACGTCGGTGGATTCGCCGACGCCGCGCGCGAACAGCGCGGTCTCCTCGAAGATCGGCAGCTCGATGTGGCCGTACCCGGCGCGCCGGGCCGCGTCCAGCAGCCCATCGCGCACGGCGACGAACTGCGCCGAGTCGGGCGGGAAGTAGTCCGGCACCCCTTTGGGGGCCACGAATTCGCTCACGGGCTCAAACCTTCGAGGAACGGGTTGAAGCGACGCTCGGCGCCGATGGTCGTCGGGTTGCCGTGGCCCGGGAGTATCACCGTCTCGTCATCGAGCACCAGCAATTTGTCGACGATCGAACGCAGCAGGTCCCGGCCGCTGCCGCCGAACAAGTCAGTGCGGCCGATGGACCGCTCGAACAACGTATCGCCGGTAAACACCAGGTCTTTGTCGGCAAGCACTCGGAAACACACCGATCCGCGGGTGTGGCCTGGGGTGTGGTCGACGTTGACTGAGATACCGCCGAGGTCGATCTTGTCGCCGTCGCGGTCCAGCTCGACGACCTGCTTAGGCTCCCGGAAGAACGCGCCAGCCACCAGCTGCGCTGCCCGCGGGCCCAGCCCGTAGATCGGGTCCTTCAGCATGAACCGGTCTTCCGGGTGGATGTAGGTGGGGCAGCCGAAGGTGTCGGACACCTTCTGCGCAGACCAGATGTGGTCGATGTGGCCATGGGTGATCAGCACCGCGGCCGGGGTCAGCCGGTTCTGGTCGAGGATGCGCCGCAACTGGCCCATCGCGCGCTGGCCCGGGTCGACAATGACGGCGTCGGCGCCTGGCCGCTCGGCCAGCACGTAGCAGTTGCATTGCAACAACCCGGCGGGAAATCCGGTGATCAACACGGTGCCCAGTTTCCCATCCCCATAGCCGTGGAAAGATGGCGGCCGTGCCAACGAACAAGCAGCGACGGGAAACCGCCAAGCGCAAACTCGAGCGACAGCTGGAGCGCCGTGCCCAGCAGGCCAAGAGGCGACGCATCCTGACCATCGCCGGTGCTGGAGTGGCCGCGGTCGCCGTGGTGGCGGCAGTGGTGGTCGCCGTCGTCGTCAGCAAGAACGACCACAAAGGCAAACCGTCGGCGTCGACCACGCCCAGCAGCGCGACCTCAGGTTCGGCTGCCACGAATCTGCCGCCCGTCGACCTCGCCGGCGCTGTGCCGATGCCGCAGTTCAAAGCTCCGGCCAACTTGGGCGCCAATTGTCAGTACCCAGCGACCAAAGACGAGAAGGCCGCCAAGGAAGTCAAGCCGCCGCGCACCGGCAAAGTACCCACCGAGCCCGCCCAGGTCAGCGTCAGCATGGTGACCAACCAGGGCAACATCGGTTTGATGCTGACCAACAACCAATCCCCCTGCACGGTCAACAGTTTCATTAGTCTCGCCACGCAGGGCTTCTTCAAGGACACCAAATGCCATCGGCTGGTCGCGTCCGCGGGGCTCTCTGTCCTGCAGTGCGGCGACCCCACCGGCACCGGCACCGGCGGACCGGGCTACGACTTCGCCAACGAATTCCCCACCAATCAGTTCCCGCCCAACGATCCCAAGCTCAAGCAGCCCGTTATCTATCCGCGCGGCACCCTGGCCATGGCTCACTCGGAAAAGCCGAACAGCAACGGCAGCCAGTTCTTCATGGTCTACCGCGACTCGGCATTGCCGCCCGACTACACGGTGTTCGGCACGATCCAGGCCGACGGGCTGACCACCTTGGACAAGATCGCCTCGGCGGGTGTCGCCGGTGGCGGTCCCGAAGGTGCGCCCGCGACCGATGTGGTGATCACCTCCGTGCTACCTGACTGAGGCCTGGGCCGGTTCGTGGCAGCACAGCCGTTCGGCCGGTATCAACTTCTCGATATGTTGGGCCGCGGCGGAATGGGTGAGGTCTACCGGGCCCACGACACGATCACCGAACGCATCGTTGCCGTCAAGGTGCTGCCCGCGGACCTCGCCGGGGACGCGGCATTCGAGCAACGATTCCGTCGCGAGGCGCGCACGGCGGCGACCATCAACGACCCGCACGTGGTGCCCATCCACAACTACGGCGAGATCGACGGTCGATTGTATGTCGACATGCGGCTCATCGAGGGCCGCGACTTGGGCACGCTCATCGCCGACGAGGGTGGACGACTCAACGCCGCACGAGCCGTAGCGATCATCGAACAGGTGGCCAGCGCACTGGACAGCGCGCACCAGGAGCAATTGGTACATCGCGATGTGAAGCCGTCGAATATCTTGATCACCGGGCGCGACTTCGCCTATCTCATCGACTTCGGGATCGCCCGGGCAGCGGCGGACACCGCGATGACCAAGACCGGGCACATGATCGGCACGCTGGCCTACATGGCACCCGAACGTTTCAACGGCACAACGGATCCGGGTTCGGACGTATACGCCTTGGCCTGCGTGCTCTACGAATGCCTCACCGGCGAGCGGCCCTACCCCGGCGACAGTCTCGAGGAGCAGGTCGCGGGCCACCTGACGAAGCCGCCGCCGCGTCCGTCGGTGCGCTGTCCCGACCTACCGCAAGCGCTGGACGCGGTGATTGCTCGGGGTATGGCCAAGAACCCCCAGGACCGGTACCGAACTGCGTCCGAGTTCGCCAGAGCCGCGCGAGTAGCCCTGACCGGCCCGGTCGGCTCCGCGTGGACCACCCCCATTGCGCACGCACCAGCCCCCCACCCTGCGATCCAACCTGCCGGCTTTCCCGGCTGGCCCCCGGCCAGCGAACACTTGCGCACGGAGCCGAATTTTGGGGTGCAGCCAGAGCGCCAGCAACGCGCCGAGCTGGCCCGACGACGCCGAATTCAGTGGATCGCCGGCGGGGCGGTTGCCGCGGCGGTTGCGGTCGTCGCCGTGGTGACCGCCGTCGCCGTCGCGGTCGGGACGGACGACCACAGCGGCTCGACCACGTCGCGGGGCACCTCGGTCGACTCCAGCTTCGCCAGCCCGCCACCTGCACAATTCGGCAGCGCGACACCGCTCCCGCCGTTTCGGCCGTCGTCCGGCGTCGGGGCAAACTGCCAGTACCCGGCAACGTCGGAACGGGCTGCCAAGGAAGTCAAACCGCCGCGCACCGGCACGGTACCCACCGACCCCGCCCAGGTCAGCGTCAGCATGGTGACCAACCAGGGCAACATCGGTTTGATGCTGGCCAATAACGAATCCCCTTGCACCGTCAACAGTTTCATCAGTCTCGCCACTCAGGGCTATTTCAAGGACACAAAGTGTCACCGCCTGACTACGGCAAAGGCGCTGTCGGTACTGCAGTGCGGCCACCCCGCTGGTAACGGCACCGGCGGTCCGGGCTACCAATTCGGCAACGAATACCCCACTGACCAATACCCCGCGCAGGACCCCAAGCTGCAGCAACCGGTCGTCTATCCACGCGGCACCCTGGCCATGGCCAACGCCGGACCCGACACCAACGGCAGCCAATTCTTCCTCGTCTACCGCGACTCCGCGTTGCCGCCCAACTACACGGTGTTTGGCACCGTCCAGGCCGATGGACTGGCTACCCTGGACAGGATCGCCGCGGCGGGTGTGGTAGGAGGTGGCCAGGACGGATCGCCCGCCACCGACGTGGTGATCACCTCAGTTTTGCCCGACTAGTGCGCGACTAGCTCGAAGGAGGCTCGTGACCGATAGCTCATTCGGTCGGTACCAGTTACAGGGATTGCTGGGACGCGGCGGCATGGGTCAGGTCTACCGCGCCTACGACACCCAGACCGACCGCGTCGTGGCGATCAAGCTGCTTCCCCCGCACCTGGTCGAGGACGAGGAGTTCCAGCAACGATTCCGCCGCGAAGCCCGTATCGCCGCCAGCCTCAGCGACCCGCATGTTGTGCCCATTCACAGCTTCGGCGCGATCGACGGGCGACTGTATGTCGACATGCGGCTGGTCGACGGCCGCGACCTGGTGAAGTTCATCGCCGAGAAGGGCGGGCGGCTGACCCCCGCACAGACGGTGGCAATCATCGACCAGACGGCGGCAGCCTTAGAAAGCGCGCATCGCGCCGGGTTGGTGCACCGGGACGTCAAGCCGTCCAACATCCTGGTCGCTCACGCCCGGGATTTTGTCTACCTGATCGACTTCGGGCTGGCAAGGGCCCAAACCGACACCTCGCTCACTAGCACCGGGCAGACGATGGGCACCCTGGCCTATCTGGCCCCCGAAAGATTCAGGGGCATAACGGATTCCCGCGCTGACGTGTATTCCCTGGGCTGCGTGCTCTACGAATGCCTGACCGGATCCAGACCGTTTCCCGGCGACACGTATGAAGAGCAGATCTCTGCTCACTTCCACGCCCCACCCCCGCGCCCGGCGGCCGTGTTTCACGACGTGCCACCGGCCTTCGACGCGGTGGTCGCGCGAGCACTGGCCAAGGATCCGCGGACGCGGTTTCAGACGGTGACCGAACTCGGCGACGCCGCCCGGGCGGCGCTGGGCGGTGCAGCCGTCGCGTTACCCCCGCCACCGCCCGATACGGGGCCGGACTACTCGCCGCAGCCGGTCAAGGCGGGCAGTCGCGCCGCGCTGATCGCGACCGTCGCCGGCTCGGGCCTGACGCTGGTTCTGGTGGCCGCAGCGGTGGCGTTCTTCGCCAGCGGTAACGACGCTCCCCCGGACAAGCCGACACCAGTCACCACGACCAGCGTGACGAGCAGTGAGTACCCCGAGTCGTCCGACAGCTCGGAGCCGATGACGGAGAGCACGGTGACGACCACCGTCACCTCCGAACCAACCGAGGAGACACCGTAACCGGCCTCAGAGAGCCTCACGAAGCCTCAGGAAGCTGACGTCACCCGGTACACGTCGTAAACGCCCTCGACGTTACGCACCACGTTCAGCAGATGCCCCAGGTGCTTGGGGTCGCCCATCTCGAAGGTAAACCGGCTGATCGCCACCCGGTCACCCGACGTGGTGACCGACGCCGACAGGATGTTCACCTTCTCGTCGGCCAGCACCCGCGTCACATCCGAAAGCAGCCGGTGCCGGTCCAGCGCCTCCACCTGGATCGCCACCAGGAACACCGACGACGGCGACGGGGCCCAGAGCACCTCGATGATCCGCTCCGCCTGCTGCTGCAGGGACGCGGCATTGGTGCAGTCGGTGCGGTGCACGCTGACCCCACCCCCGCGGGTGACGAAACCCATGATCTGGTCGCCGGGCACCGGAGTGCAGCACTTGGCCAGCTTGGTCAGCACGCCCGGCGCGCCAGGAACCGAGACACCGACGTCCTCGGTGCTGCGCGGGCGCCGCGGCATGGTCGCCGGCGTGGAACGTTCGGCCAGGTCCTCCTCGGCCTGATCGATGCCGCCGAGTTCGGCCACCAAGCGTTGCACGACGTGCCGCGCCGAGACGTGCCCCTCACCGATCGCGGTGTACATCGCCGACACGTCGGTGTAGTGCAACTCATGCGCCACCGCGGCCATCGACCCGCCATTTACCAAGCGCTGCAACGGAAGTCCGCCCCGGCGAACCTCGCGGGAAATGGCCTCCTTGCCGGCCTCCAGTGCTTCCTCACGGCGTTCCTTGGCGAACCACTGCCGGATCTTGGTCTTAGCCCGCGGCGACACCACAAACTGCTGCCAGTCCCGCGAAGGCCCCGCGGTGTGCGCCTTGGAGGTGAAAACCTCCACGACTTCCCCATTTTCGAGCTTGCGTTCCAGCGCTACCAAGCGGCCGTTGACCCGGGCGCCGATGCAGCGGTGCCCGACCTCGGTGTGGACGGCGTAGGCGAAGTCCACCGGCGTGGAGCCGGCCGGCAGCGTGAAGACATCGCCTTTGGGCGAGAACACGAAAATCTCTTGTACCGCAAGGTCGTAGCGCAGGGACTCCAGGAACTCGCCGGGGTCGGCAGCTTCCCGCTGCCAGTCGAGCAGCTGACGCATCCAAGCCATGTCGTCGATCTCGGCGGCCGTGTTCGGATGCGGAACTCCGTTGCGTCCCTTGGTTTCCTTGTAGCGCCAGTGCGCGGCGATGCCGAATTCGGCGGTGTGGTGCATGTCGCGGGTACGGATCTGCACTTCCAGCGGTTTGCCTTCCGGCCCGACGACAGTGGTGTGCAGCGACTGGTACACCCCGTATCGAGGCTGGGCGATGTAGTCCTTGAAGCGCCCCGCCATCGGCTGCCACAGCGAGTGCACCACACCCACCGCGGCATAGCAGTCCCGAATCTCGTCGCACAGGATCCGGATTCCGACCAGGTCGTGGATGTCGTCGAAGTCGCGGCCCTTGACGATCATCTTCTGATAGATCGACCAGTAGTGCTTGGGGCGGCTCTCCACCGTCGCCTTGATCTTCGATGCGCTTAACGTCGAGGTGATCTCGGCGCGAACCTTGGCCAGGTAGGTGTCGCGGGACGGGGCACGGCCGGCGACCAGCCGGACGATCTCCTCGTACTTCTTGGGATGCAGAATCGCGAACGCCAAGTCCTCCAGCTCCCATTTGACGCTGGCCATACCGAGCCGATGCGCCAGGGGCGCAATGACTTCCAGCGTTTCGCGGGCCTTGCGAGCCTGCTTCTCCGGAGGCAGGAACCGCATGGTGCGCATGTTGTGCAGCCGGTCGGCCACCTTGATCACCAGCACCCGCGGGTCACGGGCCATCGCGGTAATCATCTTGCGAATGGTTTCGCCCTCGGCGGCACTGCCCAGCACGACACGGTCCAGCTTGGTCACCCCGTCGACGAGGTGACCCACCTCCTCGCCGAATTCCTCGGACAGCGCCTCGATGGTGTACCCGGTGTCCTCGACGGTGTCGTGCAGCAGCGCGGCCACCAATGTGGTGGTGTCCATGCCCAACTCGGCCAGGATGTTGGCCACGGCTAGCGGATGAGTGATGTAGGGGTCCCCGGAGTGCCGCATTTGCGTGGCGTGCCGCTGGTTGGCGACCTCGTATGCGCGCTGCAGCATCGAGAGGTCGGCCTTCGGGTAGACCTCGCGGTGCACCGCCACCAGCGGCTCAAGGACGGGGTTGATGGCGCTGCTGCGCGCGGTCATCCGTCGGGCCAACCGAGCCCGGACCCGGCGGGACGCGCTGCTAGTGGTCTTGAGTTGCTCAACCGGCGGCTCGGGCACCTCGCTGACGGGTAGCGGCTCGGTGGGCGGCGCGGCAGCCTGCAGCACGCTCTTTTCGTCCGCCACGTTGGTCACCTCCGCCTTTGAGGATATCTGTCGTTCGCGAGCGTAACGACACTGACAAACAGCGAGCCGGAATTCGCAGCCAGGTTACGTTCGCAACGAAGGCTAAGGCTATGCGCGGCTCAGGCTGTGCACCGGTAGCGGCGCCAACGCCGCACGGCCGCCCAGTTCGGGAAGCTCGACGACCACCGCCGCCGCCGGAACGTTAGCGCCGCTGCGTTCCAGCAGCCGCCTCGCAGCGGCGACGCTGCCCCCGGTGGCCAGCACGTCATCGATGACCACAACACGCAAACCCGCTAACTCGATTCCGTCGGCGGGGATTTCGATGGTGGCCGCGCCGTATTCGCGCTGGTAGTCCTCGCTGATCACCGGGGGCGGCAACTTGCCGCCCTTGCGAATGGCCAGGACTCCGGTGCGCAGCCGGGTCGCGACGGCGGCGGCCAGCAGGAAGCCGCGGGAATCGATGCCGGCGACCAGATCGGCGCCTGCGGCGACGTCAGCCAGCGCGTCGGTGATGGCAGCCAGCGCGTCGCGGTCGGCGAACACCGGGGTGAGGTCCTTGAACTGGACGCCGGGCTCGGGAAAGTCGGCGACCTTGCGGGTCATGGCGTCGATCATGGCCGCCACATCGGTCACGGAACTCACTTCACCAACGCCCATCGGTCCATGTTCCAGCCCGCGCCCCACCGGGTGGGATTGCGGCTCACGGCATACATCTTCTTCGACATCAGCAGCGTCCGCTGCTGCCGGTACAAGGGCAGGGTCGGCATGTCGCCCCACAGGATGGGCGCACCCTCGGCGAGCAGCCGGGCTCGCTCGGCGGGGTCGGCCGAGACCGCCAGCGCACCGATGATTCCGTCGATCTGCGGGTTGGAGTAACCAGACAGGTTGTTCCCGTTGCCGCCGTGCAGGGCGTAGGCGTCCATCGCCGACGAACCGGTGGAGCCGCTGCCGGCGGCGCCACCGGTGCTGGCCAGCAGCACGTCGATCTTCGAGTCCCGCAACGCCTGAGCTCCCGAGGTATCCAGCGTCACGTTCGTCACTGTGATCCCGGCGGGTGCGCACGCCGACGCGATGGAGCCGACGGTGGCCGCCAGCCTCGCGTTGGGGCCGCGGTAGCCGATCCGCACCGTCAGCGGGGCCCCGCGCAGCGCATCGCGGGCAGCATTGGGATCGGACTTCCCGAACGGGCCGGCCTCGTTACTGCCGTCGGCCGCGGACAGGGCGTCGTCGGTCGCCGGGGACAGCCGAGAATTGGCGATGGGCACCCCGGCATCGCGGGCGATCACGTCGCGGGGCGTGCAGAAGGCGAAGGCGCGGCGGGCCGGTACGCCGGCCATTGCCCCCTGCGGCGCGAAGATCAACTGCTCGATGCCCCCCGATGGCGAGTCGCCGCGCTGATAGCCGTCCGGAGTGGCCAGCGCCCCCGAGGATCCGGCCGCGACGTCGACCACGTCTACCCGGCGGTTATTGACCCGGTCCTGGATGTCGCCACCCTGCGGCCACACCGTGATCCGCTTGGTGATCGGCTTGGTGCCCCACCATCGATCGTTGGCGACGAGCACCACCGCGCCGCCGTCCAGGATGCGCTCGATCTTGTACGGACCCGACGACGGGAAGCGCTTGAGGTCGGCGCCCGGCTTGAGGTCCCAGGTGCTGTTCCACAGTCGCGCGACCTGTTCCACCACCGACACCCTGTTGTTCTGCAGTGCGGTGGTGATGTCGGTACCCAGTGTGTCGGCTATGACGTGCGACGGCATCATCGAGGTCGCGGTGAACAGTTGCGTGTAGTCGACCACCCCGCGGTCCGGAATGAACGACACCCGGGCCTTCTTCTGGCCGGGCGTGCACTCGACGTTGGCGATGTCGACATAGCCAGCCTGCGTCGCCGCGTCGAAACCGGCGAAGCGGCCCGACTGGGCGGCCCAGGCCAGCACCAGATCGTCGCAGGTGACCGGCTTGCCGTCAGAGTAGACGGCGTTATCGGCGATTTGGTAGTCCAGCACCAGCGGCGATCCACCCACCACCGAGATGGTGCCGAAGTCGTGGTCGGCGACCACCTGCCCCTCGGGTCCGTGGTAGCCGAACCCGGTCAGCACGCGGGCGAACGCCTGCGCCCCGGCCGAGGCGAAACCAATGGTGGTGTTGGTGTTGTACGTGGACAGTACGCCGTCGACGACGTAGTCGATCCGACCCGCGGCGCTACCCGAGCAGGCGGTCAGGCCCGATGCCGCCAACACAGCAGCAACACCCGTGGCCAGCAAGGCTTTGCGCAAGCAACACCGAGCGGCCATGCGGCTACCGCTTACCAGCGTTCCGCTTGCCGGTGGGACGCCGGGTGCCGGTGGGGCGCGCCGGCCTCGCACCGGGGGCCGGTTTGCTCGCCGCCGTGGGTTTGGTGAGCTCGACGGCCCGGGTGACCTCTTCGGCGGCTGTGTCGTCGGACGGTTCCGGCTCCGCCGATGCTTTTTCCGCCGATGCCTTGTCTGCCGATGCCTTTTCCGCGGTCGGCGCCGCGCCGCGCCGACGTAGTACCCGCTTGGTGTGGGTGCGCACCAGTTCGGTGCGTTCGCGCAGGGTGACCAGCAGCGGGGTGGCGAAGAAGATCGATGAATAGGTTCCGACGATGATGCCGATCAACTGAACCAGCGCCAGGTCCTTGAGCGTGCCGACACCCAACAGCCACACGGCCACCACCATCAGCGCCACCACTGGGAGCACCGAGATCAGGCTGGTGTTGATCGAGCGCATGAAGGTCTGGTTGACGGCGAGGTTGGCCTGCTCGGCGAAGGTGCGGCGGGTGGTGTGCTGGAAGCCCTGGGTGTTCTCCTCGACCTTGTCGAACACGATGACGGTGTCATAGATCGAGAAGCCCAGGATGGTCAGCAAGCCGATCACCGTGGCCGGCGTTACCTCGAAGCCCACCAGTGCATAGACCCCTGCGGTCACGGTGATGTCGAAGATCATGGCCGCCAGCGCCGAGATCGTCATGTAGCGCTCGTAGCGCACGGTGATATATATGGCGACCAACGCCAGGAACACCGCCAGGGCGATGATCGCCTTCTTGGTGATCTGGCCGCCCCACGTGGAGGACACCGCCGCGTCGCTGATCGCGTTCTTGTTGGGCTTGCCATCGGAGCCCTTAGGCCCGAACGCATCGAACAAAGCATTGCGCAGCTTCTCGGTCTGCTCGTTGGACAGGTGCTCGGAGCGGATCTGCACCGTGGCCGAGGCGCCCTTGCCCACGGTGACCACCGCTTCGGGGTCCTTGCCGATTGCGGTCTTGAACACGTCCTGCACCTGCGAGACCTGGACGGTGCCGTGGGCGCCGTCGGAGGGCATCGACACCGTGGTACCGCCCTTGAAGTCGATACCGAAGGTGAAGCCCCGGATCAGGATGGCCAGCACGGCGATCGCCATGATCGCGCCGCTGACCCCGTACCAGAGGTTGCGGCGACCGACCACCTCGAACGCGCCGGTACCGGTATAGAGCCGGGACAGGAAGCTGTGTTTTGGCCCGCCGGCGGTGTCGGCGGTGCTGTCCGTGAGTTCGACTGCGACGGTGGTGTTTTCGTCGACTTTGGAGTCCTTGGCGGTGGTTTTGGACGTCGCTTTTGGCACAGCCTTTTTGGCCCCGACGCTGGCTTTGGGTTTGGATGCCATGCGTTATCCCCGTCCCGTCTTGCCGGCGCCCGAACGTGCTACCGCGGAAGCAGCCCGGCGTTCGCGCGCCACCTGCTGGACCGCCCCGAGCCCGTTGTAGGCCGGCTTGGCCAGCGTGGACGACCTGGTGGATAGGTACACCAGCGGCCAGGTCACCAGGAACACCACCACGAGGTCGAGGATCGTGGTCAGGCCCAGGGTGAAGGCGAAGCCCTTGACCTGGCCGATCGCCAGGAAGTACAGCACCGCGGCGGCCAGGAAGGTGACCGCGTTGCCCGACACGATCGTCTTGCGGGCCCGCGACCAACCACGCGGGACGGCCGAACGGTACGAACGTCCCTCACGGATCTCGTCTTTGATGCGCTCGAAGAACACCACGAACGAGTCGGCGGTGGTGCCGATTCCGATTATCAGACCCGCGATACCGGCCAGGTCCAACGTGTAGTTGATGTAGCGGCCCAGCAGCACCAAGATCGCGAAAACCATTGCTCCGGAGGCGATGAGAGACAAAGCGGTCAGCAGTCCCAAAACCCGGTAGTAGAGCAGCGAATACAGCAGCACCAGCGCCAGACCGATCGCGCCGGCGATCAACCCTGCTCGCAGCGAGGTCAAACCCAGTGTTGCCGAGACGGTTTGAGCCTCCGACGATTCGAAGGACAGCGGCAGCGACCCGTATTTGAGGACATTGGCGAGCTGTTTGGCGGTCGCCGCGCTGAATGGCGGCTCACCGCCACTGATCTGGGTACGCCCGCCGGGGATCGCCTCCCTGATCGACGGCGCGCTGACAACCTGGGAGTCCAAGGTGAAGGCGGTCGCGGTGCCGACGTGCGCGGCGGTGTAGTCGGCCCACACATTGGCGGCCGCACTCTTGAATTGCAGGTCCACCACGTATCCAAGGCTGCGTTGGTCCATTCCCGAGGAGGCGTCCTGAATCTGGTCACCGCTGATGATCGACGGTGCCAGCAAGTAGGCGGTCTTGTGATCCGTCGAGCACGTGACCAGCGGCAGGTTCGGGTCGTCGTTGCCGGCCAGGATGTCGTCTTTGTCGCAGCGGGTGGCCTCGAACTGCAACGCGATCATCTGGATGTACTGGCTGGTGCTTTGCCGCCACTTCTTCTCCTGCGCGATGCGATCGGCGAGATCCTTGCGCGGGTCGGGTGCCGCGGGCGCCTCGGGAGGCGGCGCTTGCCCGGGCGCTTGCGGCGCTTGGCCGGGCGCTTGCGGGGCAGGTCCGGGGGCCTGCTGGGCCGGCGCAGGGCCGGGGGCTGGGGTGGGGCTGGGCGCGGGGCTCGGGGCCGGGTCTCGCGGATACGGTCGGGGCTGGCCGCGCGGTGCGGCCGGGGCCGGCGCTCCCGACTGCGGCGCCCCCTGCTGAGGTGCTGGTGCCGGACCGCCAGGGGCCGGTGCACCGGGCGCCGGCGCGCCCGACGCAGGAGCACCTGGAGCGGGAGCGCCCGGCGCCGGCTGCTGTTCGGCGGGTATGGGCTCTTCGGGCGGCGGAGCCTTCTGCGCGGGCTGCGAGCTCAGCACCGGGCGAATGTAGAGCCGCGCGGTCTGCCCCAGGTTGCGGGCTTCGTTGCCGTCGTTGCCCGGCACTGTGATCACCAGGTTGTCGCCGTCAACAACGACCTCGGAGCCGGAGACGCCCAGCCCGTTGACGCGCGAGCTGATGATCTGTTGGGCCTGCGCCAGCGATTGGGCGCTGGGACGCTTGCCATCGGGCGTGCGGGCGGTGAGCGTCACTCGGGTGCCGCCCTGCAGATCGATGCCCAACTTGGGGGCCGGCTTTTTGTCCCCGGTGAGAAACACCAGCAGGTAGACGCCGACCAGCATGAGCAGGAACACCGACAGGTAGCGGGCCGGATGCACCGGCGCCGAAGACGATGCCACGTTCCTTCTATCTCCCTTGCGAATCGGTTCTTGCCCTGTGAGAGCCTCCGGAAAGACTACGTGTCGCGTTCAGGCCCGCGTCACAGACGCGGCATGCGAGCCCCGATCAGGAGTCCTTGGCGACCGGTGCCTCGTCGTCGGTGTCTTCGTCGAGCGCCTCGTCCTGGCCTTCGTCCAGGTCCTCCTCCGGCAGGATCTTGTCCCGGATCGCCAGCTTCATCCAGGTGGTCACCACACCCGTCGCGATCTCAAGTTCGACGTCGTCCTCGGTGATGCCGACGATGGTGCCCTCCAGACCGGAAGTGGTGTGCACTCGATCCCCCGGCTGCAGCGACTCGTGCAGGTCGATGGTCGCTTGCATCGCCTTGCGCTGACGCCGCGACGCGAAGTACATGAAGCCGCCCATGATGAGCAGGAACGGCAGGAACAGGACAAAACTCTCCATCAAAACGCTTTCTTGTTGGGGGTGGGACGGGTCCGGTGGCCCCAGTCTGCCATTCCCGCAGGTCGCAAACGGACCGGCATCGTCCGCCGCCGCGGTGTCGCACCAACCGTTAGGCTTTGAACCGCGACGTGACAGGCGCGCCGCGGAAGGAGGGGTCCGTGGCCAGCCTCGAGCAGAGCCGTCATCTGGTCACCGAAATCCCGGGTCCCGCATCGCTGGAATTGAACAAGCGCCGAACCGCCGCGGTGTCCCAGAGCGTAGCCGTCACCCTGCCGGTATTCGTGGCGCGCGCCGGCGGCGGCATCCTCGAGGACGTCGACGGCAATCGACTCATCGACCTGGGTTCGGGCATCGCGGTCACCACGATCGGCAATTCATCGCCGGCGGTCGTCGAGGCGGTGCGCGCGCAGGTCGCCGAATTCACCCACGCCTGCTTCATGGTGACGCCGTACGAGGGATACGTCGCCGTCGCCGAAGAACTGAACCGGATCACCCCGGGCGCCGGCGAGAAGCGCTCGGTGCTGTTCAACTCTGGCGCCGAAGCCGTCGAGAACGCCATCAAGGTCGCCCGCGCCCACACCAGGAAGCCGGCCGTCGTCGCGTTCAATCACGCCTACCACGGCCGCACCAACATGGCGATGGCGCTGACCGCCAAATCCATGCCGTACAAGAGCGGGTTCGGTCCGTTCGCTCCCGAGATCTACCGCGCGCCGATGTCTTACCCCTACCGCGACGGACTGCTGAACAAGGATCTCGCCACCGACGGCGACAAGGCGGCCGAGCGCGCAATCGCGGTGATGGACAAGCAGGTCGGCGCCAAGAACCTGGCCGCGGTCATCATCGAACCGATCCAGGGTGAAGGCGGGTTCATCGTCCCGGCCGAGGGATTTCTACGGGCGCTGCTGCGGTGGTGCCGCGAGAACGACGTGGTGTTCATCGCCGACGAGGTACAGACCGGGTTCGCGCGTACCGGAGCGATGTTCGCCTGCGAGCACGAGGACCTCGAGCCCGATGTGATCGTCACCGCCAAGGGCATCGCCGACGGGTTGCCGCTGTCGGCGATCACCGGCCGCGCCGAGATCATGGACGCTTCGCACGCCGGTGGCCTCGGCGGCACCTTCGGCGGCAACCCGGTCGCGTGCGCGGCCGCGCTGGCCACCATCGCGACCATCGAGTCCGACGGGCTGATCGAGCGCGCGCAGGAAATCGAACGCCTGATCACTGCACCGCTGTTGCGGGCGCAGGCGGGCGACGACCGGATAGGCGACGTGCGGGGCCGCGGCGCCATGATCGCCGTCGAACTGGTGAAGTCCGGTAGTTCCGATCCCGATCCCGAGCTCACTATGAATCTGGCGACCGCGGCACACGCTGCCGGGGTCGTTGTACTGACCTGCGGCATGTTCGGCAACATCATTCGGCTGCTGCCCCCGCTGACCATCAGCGATGAGTTGCTGATGGAGGGTGTCGAGGTGCTGACGGGACTACTTGCCGAGCTGTGAAGCTGCGCGCTGTGGACCCGAATCCGGGCAGCTGAACCCGGTGTCAGATCTCACAGCGGGTTCACGGGGCAACGTCGTTGAGGAATAACGTTAGTTTTGCTAACGTTTTTGTAGTCAGCGCAACGTCGCGCGAATAGCCTTCAAACTTTTTATTCAGTCAAAGAGGATTGCCATGTCGACCATCACCACCGAAGAACGGATAGCCCGCCGCACCGCCGAACTCATTGCCAACGACCCGCAATTCGCCGCCGCCCAGCCCGACCCCACCGTCGCCGCGGCCCTCGAGCAGCCCGATAAGCGGTTGCCGGAGGTTCTGCAGACCGTCCTGACCGGCTATGCAGACCGGCCCGCCCTCGGACAGCGCGCCATCGACTTCGTCACCAACCAAGCCACCGGACGCACCGAGCTGAAACTGCTCCCCCGCTTCGACACCATCACCTATCGCGAACTCGGCGAACGGATCGACGCGGTCGGCCGCGCCCTGACCGCCGACTCGGTGCAGATCGGAGACCGGGTCTGCGTACTGGGCTTCACCAGCGTCGACTACACCACCTTCGACATGGCGCTGGGCAGCATCGGCGCCGTGTCGGTGCCGCTGCAGACCAGCGCCTCGATCACCGGGCTGCAACCGATCGTCGCCGAGACCGAGCCGAGCATGATGGCAGCCAGCATCAACCAGCTCGCCGACGCAGTCGCGTTGATCTCCACCGGATTCGCGCCGGCCAAGCTCGTCGTCTTCGACTACCACCCCGAGGTCGAAGACCAGCGTGAGGCCGTCGAAAGTGCTGCAGCCGCCCTAGCCGACACAGGCGTGGTCGTCGAGGCCTTTGCCGAGCTGATCCAGCGAGGCAAAACACTGCAAGCCCATCCGGTCGAGAACCTCGCAGAGGACGCGCTGGCACTGCTGATCTACACCTCCGGCAGCACCGGCGCCCCGAAGGGAGCGATGTACCCGCAGTACAACGTCGGCAAGATGTTCCGCCGGTCGGCCAAGAACTGGTTCGGCCCGACGGCCGCGTCGATCACGTTGAACTTCATGCCGATGAGCCACGTGATGGGCCGCGGCATCCTCTACGGCACGCTCGGCAACGGCGGGACCGCGTACTTCGCCGCCAAGAGTGACCTATCCACGCTGCTGGAAGACCTAGCCCTGGTGCGGCCCACCGAGCTCAACTTCGTGCCGCGCATATGGGAGACGCTGTACGCCGAATATCTCAGCGAGGTCGACCGTCGCCTCGCCGATGGCACTCAAGACCGTGCGGCCGTGGAAGCGGAAGTGCTGGTCGAGCAGCGTGAGCACCTGCTGGGTGGCCGGTTCATCTTCGCGATGACGGGCTCAGCACCCACCTCCCCGGAACTCAAGACCTGGGTCGAGTCCCTGCTGGAGATGCACCTACTGGACGGCTACGGCTCCACCGAGGCCGGCATGGTCCTGTTCGACGGCGAAGTCCAGCGCCCGCCGGTGGTCGACTACAAGCTGGTGGACGTGCCCGACCTGGGCTACTTCAACACCGACCGGCCCTACCCGCGGGGCGAGTTGCTACTCAAGACCGAGAACATGTTTCCCGGCTACTACATGCGTCCGGAAATCACGGCCAACGTGTTCGACGAAGATGGCTACTACCGCACCGGCGATGTCGTCGCGGAGACCGCTCCCAACCACGTCGTCTACGTCGACCGCCGCAACAACGTGCTCAAGCTGGCGCAGGGCGAGTTCGTCACCGTCGCCAAGCTCGAGGCTGTGTTCGGCAACAGCCCACTGGTGCAGCAGATCTACGTCTACGGCAACAGCGCGCACCCGTACCTGCTGGCCGTGGTGGTGCCCACCGAAGATGCCTTGTCGCGGTATTCGGTCGACGAGTTGAAGCCGCTGATCGCCGACTCGCTGCAGAACGTGGCTCGCGAGGCCAACTTGCAGTCCTATGAGGTGCCGCGCGACTTCATCATCGAGACCACGCCGTTCTCGCTGGAAAACGGCCTGCTGACCGGCATCCGCAAGCTGGCCTGGCCCAAGCTCAAGCAACATTACGGCGAGCGGCTGGAACAGCTCTACGCCGACCTGGCCGCCGGCCAGGCCAACGAGCTGAGCGAACTTCGCCGCAGCGGCAACGACGCCCCGGTGCTAACCACAGTCACCCGGGCAGCGGTCGCGCTGCTGGGCGCCGCCAGCGCCGAGGTGTCCCCAGACGCACACTTCACCGACCTCGGCGGCGACTCGTTGTCGGCGTTGACATTCGGCAACCTGCTGAACGAGATCTTCGACGTCGAGGTGCCGGTGGGCGTGATCGTCAGCCCGGCCAACGACCTGGCCGCCGTCGCCGCCTACATCGAGGCCGAGCGGGCCGCTTCCAAGCGGCCCACCTTCGCCTCCGTGCATGGTCGGGGCGCGACCGAGGTGCACGCCAGTGACCTGACCCTGGACAAGTTCATTGACGAGGCGACACTGGCCGCGGCACCGAACCTGCCCGGGCCGGCCACCGAGGTGCGCACGGTGTTGCTGACCGGTGCTACCGGCTTCCTGGGGCGCTACCTGGCGCTGGACTGGCTGGAACGGATGGACCTGGTGAACGGCAAGGTCATCTGCTTGGTTCGGGCAAAGTCTGACGAAGACGCCCGGGCCCGCCTAGACAAGACGTTCGACAGTGGCGACCCGAAGCTGCTGGCGCACTACCGGGAGCTCGCGGCCGATCACCTCGAGGTGATCGCGGGCGACAAGGGAGAGGCCAACCTCGGCCTGGACGCTGCGACCTGGCAGCGGCTGGCCGACACAGTCGACCTGATCATCGACCCGGCCGCGCTGGTCAACCACGTGCTGCCGTACAGCGAGTTGTTCGGACCGAACGCCCTGGGCACCGCCGAGCTGATCCGAGTTGCCCTGACCAGCAAGCGCAAGCCCTACACCTACGTGTCCACGATCGGCGTGGGCGACCAGATCACTCCGGGCAAGTTCGTCGAGGACGCTGACGTCCGGGTGATGAGCGCGACCCGCAAGATCGACGACAGCTACGCCAACGGTTACGGCAACAGCAAATGGGCCGGGGAGGTGCTTCTGCGCGAGGCCCACGACCTGTGCGGGCTGCCAGTCGCGGTGTTCCGCTGCGACATGATCCTGGCCGACACCAGCTACGCCGGCCAGCTGAACCTGCCGGATATGTTCACCCGCACCATGCTCAGCGTCGTCGCCTCCGGTATCGCACCGAAGTCGTTCTACGAGCTGGACGCTGACGGTAACCGGCAGCGTGCCCACTACGACGGGCTGCCGGTGGAGTTCATCGCCGAGTCGATTTCGACGCTGGGTGCGCAGGTGCCCGACATCGGGTTCCAGACCTACCACGTGATGAACCCCTACGACGACGGCATCGGCCTCGACGAGTACATCGACTGGCTAGTGGAGGCCGGGTACGGCGTGGAGCGCATTGACAACTACCAGGACTGGCTGCAGCGGTTCGAGACTTCGCTGCGCGCCCTTCCAGAGCGGCAACGCCAGTACTCGTTGTTGCCGTTGCTGCACAACTACCAGCAGCCGGACAAGCCGATTAACGGCTCGATGGCCCCGACCGACCGTTTCCGGGCGGCGGTGCAGGAAGCCAAGATCGGCCCCGACAAGGACATCCCGCATGTCACGCCGGCGGTGATCGTCAAGTACATCACCGACCTGGAGCTGCTCGGGTTGCTCTAGACCGAGCAGCCGCAGAAACAGGCCGTCCCCCCGTTCGATATCGGTAGACCGTTATCGAACGGGGGGACGAGCTGTTTCCGCCATTGCCGGAACGAGCCCAATCGTTTCCTGATTATGGCTGTACGAATTGCATTTGATTTGTGTTTTACATGAATAGAACTAGATTTCAATTTCCAGCCATCGTAGATCGATACAGCGACGAACGATCCGAGGAATATAAGCTGTCGCCGGAATACCATTTCGTTTTGAGCGATTCAGCGAGGCACGACAGCTTTGACCCCGGTCGCCGTACGCGCGAAACATCTTGTTTTGCAACACTTTACGAATTGTAATCAGAACTCCCCTGATCCGGGCAGCGGACCCGACGCCACTGCAAATGGGTATTGGGTAAATAATTTCAACGCATTGCCAAAATCTCTGTGCAATTGCAGTAGGTTGTGCGTCACGCACGCTTGCGTTCTCCGCGTTACGTGCCCAATATTCCGCTTGGTCAAGGAGGATTTATGTCAGCTTTCGTGGTCGCAGCACCCGAGGCATTGGCTACAGCGGTGGGTGATTTGCGAGGGATCGGGCAGGCGCTCGAGTCGGCCGCTGCGGCGGCGCAGCCTGTCACTACCATCATCGCCCCGTTGGCCGGCGACGAGGTGTCGGCGGCCGTCACGGCGATGTTCGGCGCCTACGCGCAGGATTTCCAGGCCCTCGGAACGCACGCGGCGCAGTTTCATGACCACTTCTTGCGCACACTAAGCGCCGGGGGTTCATCGTATGCAGGCGCCGAGGCCATCAACCTCGTCACCCTGCAGTCCATCGAGCAAGACTTACTGGCGTTGATCAACGCCCCCACTAATACGCTGCTCGGTCGCCCGCTGATCGGCAACGGTACTAACGGAGCCCCCGGCACGGGGCAAGCCGGTGGCGACGGCGGCATTCTCTGGGGCAATGGCGGCACCGGCGGCTCCGGGGCGTCCGGGCAGAACGGAGGGCGGGGCGGTAACGCCGGGCTCTGGGGCGATGGCGGAGCTGGTGGGGCCGGCGGGAGCGGTGCTGCCGGGCAGAACGGCGCCGCCGGTGGCGCCGGCGGGGCGGGAGGCTGGTTGAGCGGCTTCGGCGGCACGGGCGGTGGCGGCGGAACCGGGGGGCCCGGTGTCGACAGTCCGGGAGGCAACGGCGGAACCGGCGGCGCGGGAGGCGCCGGCCGGGCGCTGTGGGGTGGCGGCGCCGGTGCCGGTGGAATCGGAGGAGATGGCGGGATTGGCGCCGCGGGCCCGAACGGCGGGGGCCCCTTCTCGGGCGTCGGATATACGGGCGGGAACGGCGGCGCGGGAGGTGCTGGCGGGGCGAGTTATGGGCTGCTGAGTTCCGGAGGAGACGGCGGCACCGGGGGAACCGGCGGCCTGGGCGGGGCAGGCGGGAGTGGCGTGCGGATGGACGCCGAAGGTGGCCCCGGCGGTACCGGCGGCGCCGCTGGGGCCGGCGGAGCGGCCGGCGCCGGTGGATTGTTCGGAGCCAATGGGCACGGTGGCACCGGCGGCATCGGGGGCGGCGGCGGCGACGGTGGCGAGGGCGACATCGGCGATGGCGGGAAAGTGCCCACCAAAGGGTTGAAGGGTGGGGCCGGCGGGACGGGTGGTGCTGGTGGCGCAGGTGGTGCAGGTATCGATGGTGCCGGCGGCGGCATCGGCGGTCAGGGCGGCGCAGGCGGCGGCGGCGGGAAGGGCGGCCTGGGCGGCCTCATGGTCAGCAACGCCAGCGTTCTTGCCGGTGGGGAGGGCGGCCAAGGCGGCGCAGGCGGCACCGGTGGCGACGGAGGCGCACCGGGTGCCGGCGCAACCCTGGGAGGCCAAGGCGGACAGGGCGGCACCGGCGGCACCGGCGGCAATGGCGCCACCCAGATTAGTTCCACCTCCTTCGTGGCAGGTGGTGGTGGCGGCGGAGGAGGCGCGGGTGGTACGGGCGGCAACAGTGGCGGTGGCGGAGCGGCCGGCGGGCAGGGCGGCACGGGTGGCACTGGTGGATTCGGCGGGGTGGGGTTCTTCGACGGCGTCCAGGGCCGCGGTGGCGGAGCAGGAGGCGGCGGCGGGCACGGCGGAGGCGGCGCCCCAGCCTCCGGGGAGACCGGCGGCAAAGGTGGCGGCGGCGGTGGCGGTGGCGGTGGCGGCGACGCCTTCGCGAATTCGTTCTGGGGCGGAGGCGGTGGAGGCGGCGGCGCACCCGGCAATCCGGGTGGTACGTCCGGCAGCGGCGGGTCCGGTGGTCTGGCGCAAGGTTTCGACCAGCGCACGATAGGGATGGGCGGAGCGGGCGGCGCAGGAGACCTTGACAGTCACGGCGGCGGCGGCGGCCAAGGCGGATACGCCGGGATCGATCCAACCAATGGTCTTCCGATTGCCATTGACGGTCTACCCGGCGGTTCGGGCAACACGGGGGGCGGTGGCGGCGGCACACAACCGTTCCAGCAGGGCGGACGGGGCGGGCAGTTGTACGGGTCAGGCGGCTTCGGCGGCTCGCCATTTGTGGACTTTTACTCCGGCAATGTCGGCGCTCAGGGCGAATCCACCTAACGCACCGGCGCTGGCCAGCGGGCCGAACCTACGATATGCCGAAATGTTGCTGCGCGCCCCGCCGGATGTGCAGCGTCGGACATCTCAGCTGCCGCTGCTGCACAGCTAGAAAGCTATAGCGTGCGCACTTGAATTGACGTGCCTCGTTGTGTCCGCGGCGTCTGCTGCGATATAGACTGAAACAAAATTCCAGTATGGGCCCATAAGCAACTCATTTGAAATTCACACGCGACGGAGTTGAACGTCGACACAACTCCGACAGAAGCGAAGTAGGGTGTTCAGGTCCGCATCTCGCGAATTATCCAATCTGCAAATATTGTGCAAATCGTTTAAACCAGTGCACATTTTCACAACGCGCGACATGGTCGCACGTTGATGACCCCGATCCCGCGGACCTCACCGCGGCTGTCTGTCGGCTCAACGATGGTTGCGGGATGGGCAGGTATCGAGATTCCGGCGTCGCACGGCACGGGTCACGCTGCCGCTTGCCTGTGCACTGCGAACCGAGAGGCACCGCAGCGAATCGTGCCATCTGACACCGGATGGCGATATGTCACTGCCGAGACTGGTCAAGGTCAGATCTGCGACTACCGCGGTGATGCGTCGAAAACGCACCGACGTGCATCCCAGCGATTTCCGATTGGCTCATCCTGATGTTCGAGTTGGCCCATTACCTTTCTTTCACCGCCAGTACCATCTGCGCATTCGGGACGTTTCTTCCGGGAAGAGAATTCAACGCAGCTCAACAGGCAGGGTCCGCGATTGCTTCCATCTCTCCGATTCAGCTGAAGTCCTGGTTCGTCGCGTGTACTCTTCTCTGCATTCGTGAATTCACCAATTTCCTTGGGAGGCCCGAATTGTCTTTTGTGGTTGCTGCTCCGGAGGGTGTTGCGGTGGCGGCGGGTGATTTGCGGGGGTTGGGTGAGGTGTTGCGGGCGGCGGCGTTGCAGGCTGGGCCGGCGACGGTGGGGATCGTGCCGTTGGCTGGTGATGAGGTGTCGGCGGCGGTGGCGCGGTTGTTCGGCGGGTTGGGTCAGGAGTATCAGGCCGTCAGTGTGCAGGTGGGGCTTTTTCATGACCAGTTTGTGCGCGCGTTGAGTGGTGGTGGGGTTGCGTATGCGGCTGCTGAGGCCGCTAATGCCTCGCCGTTGCAGTTCCTGGAGCAAAGTGTGTTGGGGTTGGTTAACGCCCCTACCAACACGTTGTTGGGACGGCCGCTGATCGGTGACGGGGCCAACGGGGCCGCGGGTACGGGTCAGGCCGGTGGTGATGGCGGGATTTTGTGGGGCAATGGCGGTGCCGGGGGGTCCGGTGCCGTGGGGCAATCCGGTGGGCGTGGCGGTGATGCCGGGTTGTGGGGCAATGGCGGTGCCGGCGGAATGGGTGGAACCGGTAGCCCCGGGGGTGTCGGGGGAACCGGTGGCGCCGGGGGGGCCGGTGGCTGGTTGAGCGGGTTTGGTGGCGTCGGGGGCGCCGGAGGTACCGGCGGTATGGGTGTCGGCACGGTGGGCGGTGCGGGTGGGTCCGGCGGTGTCGGCGGCGCGGGGCGGGCGTTGGTGTTCGGCGGCGGCGGCGCCGGCGGGGCTGGCGGCACCGGCGGCGAGGGCGCCATGGGTGCGGCGGGGACCGCGGGCGCCGGTCCGATCGGCGGTCAGGGCGGTCTCGGGTTCGACGGCGGTACCGGCGGGGCTGGTGGGGCCGGGGGGTCCGCGTATGGGCTGTTCAGTTCCGGTGGGGCAGGCGGTGTCGGTGGCACCGGTGGGGCCGGGGGTCAGGGTGGTCACGGCGGTACCGGGGTGGGTTTCCAGGCCGACGGCGGTAACGGCGGCACGGGCGGTAACGGTGGTGGCGCGGGGGTGGGTGGGGCCGGTGGGACCGGCGGGTTCTTCGGGACCGGCGGGCATGCCGGTGGTGCGGGCATCGGTGGTGCCGGCGGTAACGGTGGTACCGGCGGCCAAGGCGACGCCGGCGGGAACGGCGCGTCGAGTATCGCGCCCACCGGCGGTGGACACGGTTGGCAGGGCGGTGACGGCGGCCAGGGCGGTAACGGCGGCAAAGGTATCGGTGGGGTCGGCGGTGGCGCCGGGGGCACCGGCGGTCACGGCGGCGCCGGCGGTAACGGCGGTAACGGTGGCACCAACACCGGGACCACCACTACCGGGGCGACCGGGGGCGGTAAAGGCGCCGATGGCGGCAACGGCGGTACCGGTGGCGGCGCCGGCGCGGGCGGCACCGGAGTCGACGGCGGCGCCGCCGGCAGTATCGGCACCGGCGGGGCCGGCGGACACGGCGGTAACGGTGGCGGCGGGGCCACCGGCGCTACCGGCGCCAACGACCCCACCACCCCGGGGGCCGGCGCCCACGGCGGCAACGGCGGCAACGGCGGCGCGGGCGGTCAATCCGGGGCCGGCATCAACGGCACCGGCGGCGGACAAGCCGGCACCGGCGGCAACGGCGGCGCCGGCGGTAACGGCGGCAACGGCGGCACCAACACCGGCACCACCACCACCGCGCTCACCGGGGGCGGTAAAGGCGCCGACGGCGGCACCGGCGGCAACGGTGGCGGCGCCGGCGCCGCCGGCACCCAAATCGACGGCGGCACCGCCGGCAACAACGGCACCGGCGGCAACGGTGGCCACGGCGGCAACGGCGGTAACGGAGCCACCGGCGCTACCGGCGCCAACGACCCCACCACCCCCGGGGCCGGCGCCCACGGCGGCAACGGCGGCAACGGCGGCGCGGGCGGCCAATCCGGGGCCGGCATCAACGGCACCGGCGGCGGACAAGCCGGCACCGGCGGCAACGGCGGCGCCGGCGGTAACGGCGGCAACGGTGGCACCAACACCGGCACCACCACTACCGGGGCAACCGGGGGCGGTAAAGGCGCCGACGGCGGCCAAGGCGGCACCGGTGGCGGAGCCGGCGCCGCCGGCACCCAAATCGACGGCGGCACCGCCGGCAACAACGGCACCGGCGGCAACGGTGGCCACGGCGGCAACGGCGGTAACGGAGCCACCGGCGCTACCGGCGCCAACGACCCCACCACCCCCGGGGCCGGCGCCCACGGCGGCAACGGCGGCAACGGCGGCGCGGGCGGCCAATCCGGGGCCGGCATCAACGGCACCGGCGGCGGACAAGCCGGCACCGGCGGCAACGGCGGCGCCGGCGGCAACGGCGGCAACGGTGGCACCAACACCGGCACCACCACTACCGGGGCAACCGGGGGCGGTAAAGGCGCCGACGGCGGCCAAGGCGGCACCGGTGGCGGAGCCGGCGCCGCCGGCACCCAAATCGACGGCGGCACCGCCGGCAACAACGGCACCGGCGGCAACGGCGGACACGGCGGCAACGGCGGTAACGGAGCCACCGGCGCCACCGCCAAGTCGGGCACCTCACCGACCCTGGGTAACCAAGGCGGCCAAGGCGGCACCGGCGGCCAAGGCGGCACCGGCGGCGCCGGCATCCACGGCAGCGGCGGCGGCAACGGCGGCAACGGCGGCCAAGGCGGCACCGGCGGCCAAGGCAGCGACGGGGGCAACAACACTGCCACCGCCGGCGGTGCGGGCGCCGCGGGCGGTAAAGGCGGCACCGGCGGAACGGCCGGGGCCGCCGGAACCGGCACCGACGGCGGCCACGCCGGCAGCATCGGCACCGGCGGCCAAGGCGGCAACGGCGGCAACGGCGGCAACGGGGGAACCGGCGCCACGGCTAAATCCGGTATTGCGCCCACCGCCGGCGGTAACGGCGGCCAGGGTGGGACTGGCGGCGCCGGTGGTGACGGCGGGGCCGGTATTAGCGGTTCCGGGGGCGGCAACGGCGGCAACGGCGGCAACGGCGGCAAGGGCGGCGCCGGTGTGGATGGCGGCAACAACACCGGCAACACCGGAGGTTCAGGCGCCAAAGGCGGCGACGGCGGCGACGGCGGCGGCGCCGGAGCGGCGGGCGTTGGAATGGACGGCGGCACCAAGGGCCACATCGGTACCGGCGGCGCCGGCGGTCACGGCGGCAACGGCGGCAACGGCGGCACCGGCACCACCGGCAGCGACGGCACCATCCCCGAAGACGGCGGCACGGGCGGCAACGGCGGCAACGGCGGCAAAGGCGGCAACGGGGGCGCCGGCATCAACGGCACCGGCGGTGGACAAGCCGGTGCCGGCGGCAACGGCGGCCAAGGCGGCAACGGCGGAAACGGCGGCAACAACACCGGCACCACCGCAGGCACAGGCGCCAAAGGCGGCAAAGGCGGCACCGGGGGCGACGCCGGCGCCGCCGGCACCGAAACCGGTGGCGGCACCGGAATCTACGCCAACGGCATCGCCGGCAACGGCGGCCAAGGCGGCAACGGCGGCAACGGTGCCGCGGGCACTACCGGCACCAACAGCACCACACCCACAGCTGGCGGCAACGGCGGCACCGGCGGCAACGGCGGCACTGGCGGCGACGGCGGCGCCGGCATCAACGGCTTCGGCGGCGGCGCGGGCGGCGGCGGCGGCACCGGCGGCGGCGGGGGCCAAGGCGGCCAGGGCGGCACCAACACCGGACCCGACGGCACCACCAGCGCCAACGGCGGCCAAGGCGGCCGCGGCGGCACCGGCGGCGACGGCGGCATCCCGGGCGCCGGCAACACCACCGGCGGCAACGGCGGGAATGGCGGCAACGGCGGGAATGGCGGCACCGGCGGTATCAACACCTCGGGCACCGCGACGGCACTCGGCTACGCCGGCGGCGGCGGGGGCGGCGGCGCCGGCGGCGGCGGCGGCAACGCCGGCAGCAACACCGCCTCCGGCGGCAACGGCGGCAACGGCGGCAACGGCGGCAACGGCGGAACGGCAGTCAGCGGGAGCACCGACACAATCGCCGGCGGCGGAGCCGGTGGTGGCGGCGGCGGGGGCGGCAACCACACCGGCGCCACCGGCGGCAATGGCGGCGGCGGAGGCGGCGGAGGCGGCGGAGCCGCAGCCGGCGGCGGCAGTTCTGTTGGCGTTGGCGCCTTCGGGGGCGGCGGAGGCGGAGGCGGCGCTGCCGGCGGCACCGGCGGTGTCGCCGGAACCGGAGGCACCGCCGGTGCAGCGAACTTGGTGAGCGCCGGCGCGCTGGGCGGTAGCGGCGGCGTGGGTGCCACCGGCGGAGGTGGTGGCGGCGGAGGCGGCGGTAGCGCAGCGATCAACAGAGGTATCCCGCCCTCGCCCACCGCACTGGCAGGCTTTGCCGGGCTCTCCGGTGAGTTCGGGGGCGAGGGCGGACTCGGCGCCTTCAGCAATGCCTTCGGTCTTCATGGAGGCATCGGCGGCACCGACACCGGCGCAGGAGGCCAAGGGGGCCAGGGATACTTCGCCAACCCGGACACGCGGGGCGGTGCCGGCCAATCTGGCTGACGCCGGCAAAAGCAATTCGGTCACCGCGCCCGCTATTCGCAGTTTGCTACGAAACTAGAATTCGCTCTTGATTTGTGGAAGCTACCGGGGCGACTTGCACCGCGAAAAGGCAAGCCAATACGGGCCAGCGAATACGATGTCGTGATTTGAGTGTTGTGTGCCCGCGGAGCCCTCGGTCGTGTCGTAGGAAGGCCCTGTCGGGCGAGTTGCCAGCACAGTGAGCGACGCGCTCGGATTCGTCGGCATTAATAGGCACGAGGCCCACCCACCGCGGTAGCCGTACCGGGCAGCACTTCCAACCACCCGCGCGCGGCGGTCCACACTTGTCGCGGCATGTAAGCAAACTCGAAGTTCGGGCCGAGAAGAAGTTCGGGCCGAGAAACGGGATCAGTGCTCCCCAGGCACCCAGGATAACTAGCAGCAATCCGGTCAATGCGCCTTGGTGGTTGTTGTCTAGCTGTCCGTCGCTGGTACCACGCGAGGGACCAGATTCGGCATGAACATTGGCACGCATACGAAACTTGGTGGTGGGCCGCGTCCAAGTCACCGGGGACCCTACTGACCCGTTTCCGGCGGGGGTGGTCTTCGAGGTCTGTAGCCAGTAGTACTCGGCCGGTTTCCAAGATGTGCGCGTTGAAGGTGATGCGGCCGACGATCACCCCAGGTGGGGCCGAAATTAGCGACGACAACGGGCCGAACTGGGCCAGATCAGGTGACCACACTCACATTTCGGTGGTGGACGCGCCCAGCGTCGCCCGTACGTGCGGACTCCCTAATACGAACAGCTATCCTCCGACGCCGGTGCGGTGGTGCGCGCTGAGGCGCGCACCACATACCGGCCGACCTACCGCACGCCGCCCAAATCGTGTGCCCGGTTCGACATCGGTCGCTGACCGGGCTCAAACTACGATATGCCGTCGTGCCCGGCGGTGCCGAAGAATCCTCCGCCACCACCGGCTCCACCAGGTCCGTCGTTTGCCGGCGTCGCACTGTCGCCGCCGTTGCCGCCGTTGCCGCCGCCCCCGAGGAGGACCCCGTCACCACCGGCGCCGCCCCGACCTCCGGTCGATCCGCCGTACCCGCCGACGCCGCCGGCACCACCGATCCCGAGTAGCTGACCGCCCTTGCCGCCAGCACCGCCGGTGCCGCCGGTGCTGGCCGCCGTGGTACCAAGCCCGGCTCCGCCCATGCCGCCGGCACCGCCGAAGCCGAACAATCCGGCATTACCGCCGGCACCGCCCTGACCCGCCGAGACCACGGACGGCCCCCCTGGAAACCCATCGCTGAAGCCGCCGGCCCCTCCGCTACCGCCCGAACCAAACAGAAGGCCAGCGTTTCCGCCGCGTCCGCCCATTCCCCCGGCACCGTAAGCGGTATCCCCACCGGCGCCGCCGGAGCCGCCGGTCCCCCCGAGTAGGCCGGCTACGCCGCCGTCACCCCCTGCACCAGCGGAATAGGACCCAAAAGCGCCAATTCCGCCGTTGCCGCCGCCCGCGCCAACCAAGCCTGCGAGCAGGCCACCAGCACCGCCGGCGCCACCGGCTCCCCCGACAGCCTGCCCACCGTAGCCGGCACCGCCGCCGCCCCCCGCACCCCCGGCGCCCAACAGCCCTCCCGCTCCGCCGACGCCTCCGGCTCCGCCGACCAAATTGGAGTCCTTGGAAAACCCGCCCGCTCCACCGGAGCCTCCGTCACCGAACAACCACCCGCCGGTGCCGCCGGCACCGCCGTTCCCTCCGGCTCCGCCGTTCATGGAACCGCCGAACCCACCAGCTCCGCCCGTCCCGAACAGCCCCGCTGCCCCGCCGGCCCCCCCGGCTTGGCCCGGCGCGCCGGCGCCACCGGCACCGCCGTCACCAAGCAGGATCCCCCCCGCCGCGCCGGCGTGCCCTGAACCCGCTACACCGGGCAGCCCGTTGCCGATCAGCGGACGACCAAGCAGCGTCTCAGCGGGCGCGTTGATCGCCCCCATAACCTGCTGCTGCAGGATGTGTACCGGCGAGGTGCTGATCGGTGCGTTGTAGCCGTCGACGCCGACGAGCATCCCGCTGGTGCCGCCAACACCAGCAGAACCTAAGGAACTCGCTCCGCCGTTGCCGCCATTACCTATCAATACGGCCGTTCCGCCGGCACCGCCCAGCCCAAAACCGGTAGCGCCGTAGCCGCCAGCGCCGCCGGCGCCGCCGTTGCCGAACAGCACGCCGCCGAACCCGCCTTCCCCGCCCGTACCTCCGATGCCGTACAACCCGAACCCGCCAATTCCCCCGGCTCCGCCGTTGCCTATCAGCAAAGCGCGGCCGCCGGCACCGCCGACTCCGGCGGGGTAGCTGGCTCCGCTCCCGTTGCCACCGGCGCCACCGACGCCGCCGTTGCCGAGTAACCAGCTCGAGGTACCGCCGTCGCCCCCTTGGCCACCGCTGTTTGCGCCCCATCCGCCGCTGCCCCCGGCACCGCCGGACCCGAACAGCAAGCCGCCGTTGCCGCCGGTCCCACCGCTGCCGGCGTTCCCGACAAACGCTGCGCCGCCCGCGCCGCCGCTTCCGCCGGAGCCCCAGAACAATCCGCCGTTGCCGCCGGTCCCGCCGGTACCCCCGTTAGCGATGAAGTTGTTGAGGCCTGCCTGAGCGCCAGCACCCCCGGCACCCCCGGCACCCCCATAACCGAACAAGCCCGAGCCACCGCCCATACCGCCGGTACCGCCGCTACCGTTGCCGCCCAACGCACTGCCGCCGACTCCACCCGCACCGCCATCGCCCCACAACCACCCACCAGCTCCGCCGTTGCCGCCGGCGCCGCCGGTCCCGCCGGCCCAGTTGCCGCCGGCACCGCCTGCGCCGCCGGTCCCGATGAATCCGGCCGCGCCGCCGTTGCCGCCGGTCTGACCCGGCGCCCCCGACCCGCCGGAGCCACCGTTGCCGAGTAACCATCCGCCGGCGCCACCGTTTGCGCCGGTCCCGGGTGCACCATTGGCACCATTGCCGATCAGGGGACGGCCGGTGAGCGTGATGATGGGGGCGTTGATCACGTCGAGCACTGTCTGCAATGGCGAGGCGTTGGCTGCTTCGGCGCCCGAATACGCGGCCGCACCCGAAGTCAATGCCAGCACAAAGCGGTCGTGTAAGGCACGCGCCTGTGCGCTAGCGAATTGAAACTCGCTGCCGTGCAAGGCGAATAGCGACGCGATGGCGGACGACACCTCGTCTGCGGCCGCGACCGGAATGTTGAGTGTCCGCGCGGCCACCGCCAGGTTGGCTTCACTGAGCGAATTCGCGAGGTTGCTTAGATCAGCGGCTGCTGAACTCAGCGCATCCGAGGACATGACCACAAAAGACATGAAAGTCGCCTCCTGGCGATCGACATTTCCGACTATGCGACGTCACCAGCGGGACGATCTGCGCCCCGGAGCACCATCAGGCGGTAGCCCGATGGTTCCCGGTGCTCCCCGAATGACCTGAGCGATCTACCCGGGACCGCGCAGCGAAGGTTATCGTGCCTGGCGCAGATCTGCGGCATTTTGATTAATTGAGTGCGTCTTCAATGAGTTAGCCTGCGGCGGGCATGGGCGTGTCGCGCGTTGGAGCAGGAGCAAAGACTCGCCTGTCGTAACAGATGGCGCGAAAATCGAAGTACAACACAGCAGCATACTGACCATCACGCGCCTACGGAGATTCGTCCTGTCGGCTATTTGTGGATAGACAAGCAGCGAAACATGATTTCAGTTTTGATTTGTGGCGGCTGCCCGGATGGCACGCGCCCGCCAATAGCGGCGCCAATGCCCACCGGCCGACGCTTAGCAGGGTGGCGGATCCCTGTCCCGGCCAGCGGATAGAACGTCGTGATCTCAGTGTTGTGTCCACTTGGGATGTCCGCGGTGGTTGTCGTGGGAAGGCCCCGGCCGCCGGTTGCAACAGACTCTTTCTTGCAGGCTGTCGAGCAACCGCTTTGTAGCTGCAGTCGGGCGAGTTCCCAGCCCATTGAGCGACACTCGGATTCGTCGGCATGGAGGCACGAGGCGGCGCAGCTGTGCATCAGCAAATAACGGGTTCAATTACCCAAGCCGCTGGGTGGCGTCACCGGACGCGGCGAGTTTTAGAATTGCATTCAACTGCATCGAACTGACTGAAATTCCCTTCTCCCGCGAGTAGCGTTCTCTGCGCATTCGTAGATCAATCGATCCCGTCAGCTGGGAGGCCCGAATTGTCTTTTGTGGTTGCTGCTCCGGAGGGTGTTGCGGTGGCGGCGGGTGATTTGCGGGGGTTGGGTGAGGTGTTGCGGGCGGCGGCGTTGCAGGCTGGGCCGGCGACGGTGGGGATCGTGCCGTTGGCTGGTGATGAGGTGTCGGCGGCGGTGGCGCGGTTGTTCGGCGGGTTGGGTCAGGAGTATCAGGCCGTCAGTGTGCAGGTGGGGCTTTTTCATGACCAGTTTGTGCGCGCGTTGAGTGGTGGTGGGGCTGCGTATGCGGCTGCTGAGGCCGCTAATGCCTCGCCGTTGCAGTTCCTGGAGCAAAGTGTGTTGGGGTTGGTTAACGCCCCTACCAACACGTTGTTGGGACGGCCGCTGATCGGTGACGGGGCCAACGGGGCCGCGGGTACGGGTCAGGCCGGTGGTGATGGCGGGATTTTGTGGGGCAATGGCGGTGCCGGGGGGTCCGGTGCCGTGGGGCAATCCGGTGGGCGTGGCGGTGATGCCGGGTTGTGGGGCAATGGCGGTGCCGGCGGAATGGGTGGAACCGGTAGCCCCGGGGGTGTCGGGGGAACCGGTGGCGCCGGGGGGGCCGGTGGCTGGTTGAGCGGGTTTGGTGGCGTCGGGGGCGCCGGAGGTACCGGCGGTATGGGTGTCGGCACGGTGGGCGGTGCGGGTGGGTCCGGCGGTGTCGGCGGCGCGGGGCGGGCGTTGGTGTTCGGCGGCGGCGGCGCCGGCGGGGCTGGCGGCACCGGCGGCGAGGGCGCCATGGGTGCGGCGGGGACCGCGGGCGCCGGTCCGATCGGCGGTCAGGGCGGTCTCGGGTTCGACGGCGGTACCGGCGGGGCTGGTGGGGCCGGGGGGTCCGCGTATGGGCTGTTCAGTTCCGGTGGGGCAGGCGGTGTCGGTGGCACCGGTGGGGCCGGGGGTCAGGGTGGTCACGGCGGTACCGGGGTGGGTTTCCAGGCCGACGGCGGTAACGGCGGCACGGGCGGTAACGGTGGTGGCGCGGGGGTGGGTGGGGCCGGTGGGACCGGCGGGTTCTTCGGGACCGGCGGGCATGCCGGTGGTGCGGGCATCGGTGGTGCCGGCGGTAACGGTGGTACCGGCGGCCAAGGCGACGCCGGCGGGAACGGCGCGTCGAGTATCGCGCCCACCGGCGGTGGACACGGTTGGCAGGGCGGTGACGGCGGCCAGGGCGGTAACGGCGGCAAAGGTATCGGTGGGGTCGGCGGTGGCGCCGGGGGCACCGGCGGTCACGGCGGTAACGGCGGTAACGGCGGTAATGGTGGCACCAACACCGGCACCATCACCGGCGGCGGCCAGGGCAACTCCGGCCCCTCCACCCCTCCCACCGACGGTAAGGGCGCCGATGGCGGCACCGGCGGTACCGGTGGCGGCGCCGGCGCGGGCGGCACCGGAGTCGACGGCGGCGCCGCCGGCAGTATCGGCACCGGCGGGGCCGGTGGCCACGGCGGCAACGGCGGCGGCGGGGCCACCGGCGCTACCGGCGCCAACGACCCCATCACCCCCGGGGCCGGCGCCCACGGCGGCCAAGGCGGCAACGGCGGCGCGGGCGGTCAATCCGGGGCCGGCATCAACGGGCTCGGCGGCGGACAAGCCGGCACCGGCGGCAACGGCGGCACCGGCGGTAACGGCGGTAATGGTGGCACCAACACCGGCACCATCACCGGCGGCGGCCAGGGCAACTCCGGCCCCTCCACCCCTCCCACCGACGGTAAAGGCGCCGACGGCGGCACCGGCGGCACCGGTGGCGGCGCCGGCGCCGCAGGCACCCAAATCGACGGCGGCGCCGCCGGCAACAACGGCACCGGCGGGGCCGGTGGCCACGGCGGCAACGGCGGCGGCGGGGCCACCGGCGCTACCGGCGCCAACGACCCCACCACCCCCGGGGCCGGCGCCCACGGCGGCAACGGCGGCAACGGCGGCGCGGGCGGTCAATCCGGGGCCGGCATCAACGGGCTCGGCGGCGGACAAGCCGGCACCGGCGGCAACGGCGGCACCGGCGGCAACGGCGGTAATGGTGGCACCAACACCGGCACCATCACCGGCGGCGGCCAGGGCAACTCCGGCCCCTCCACCCCTCCCACCGACGGTAAAGGCGCCGACGGCGGCACCGGCGGTACCGGTGGCGGCGCCGGCGCCGCCGGCACCCAAATCGACGGCGGCGCCGCCGGCAACAACGGCACCGGCGGCAACGGTGGCCACGGCGGCAACGGCGGTAACGGAGCCACCGGCGCTACCGGCGCCGACGACCCCACCACCCCCGGGGCCGGCGCCCACGGCGGCCAAGGCGGCAACGGCGGCACCGGCGGTCAATCCGGGGCCGGCATCAACGGGCTCGGCGGCGGACACGCCGGCACCGGCGGCAACGGCGGCAACGGCGGCACCGGCGGCACCGGCGGCACCAACACCGGCACCACCACTACCGGGGCGACCGGGGGCGGTAAAGGCGCCGATGGCGGCACCGGCGGCACCGGTGGCGGCGCCGGCGCCGCCGGCACCCAAATCGACGGCGGCGCCGCCGGCAGTATCGGCACCGGCGGGGCCGGCGGACACGGCGGTAACGGTGGCGGCGGGGCCACCGGCGCTACCGGCGCCAACGACCCCACCACCCCCGGGGCCGGCGCCCACGGCGGCCAAGGCGGCAACGGCGGCACCGGCGGTCAATCCGGGGCCGGCATCAACGGGCTCGGCGGCGGACAAGCCGGCACCGGCGGCAACGGCGGCCAAGGCGGCAACGGCGGTAACGGTGGCACCAACACCGGCACCACCACCACCGCGCTCACCGGGGGCGGCAAAGGCGCCGACGGCGGCCAAGGCGGCACCGGTGGCGGCGCCGGCGCCGCCGGCACCCAAATCGACGGCGGCGCCGCCGGCAGTATCGGCACCGGCGGGGCCGGTGGCCACGGCGGCAACGGTGGCGGCGGGGCCACCGGCGCTACCGGCGCCAACGACCCCATCACCCCCGGGGCCGGCGCCCACGGCGGCCAAGGCGGCAACGGCGGCACCGGCGGTCAATCCGGGGCCGGCATCAACGGGCTCGGCGGCGGACAAGCCGGCACCGGCGGCAACGGCGGCACCGGCGGCAACGGCGGCAACGGCGGCACCAACACCGGCACCACCACCACCGCGCTCACCGGGGGCGGCAAAGGCGCCGACGGCGGCACCGGCGGCACCGGTGGCGGCGCCGGCGCCGCCGGCACCCAAATCGACGGCGGCACCGCCGGCAACAACGGCACCGGCGGCAACGGCGGACACGGCGGCAACGGCGGTAACGGAGCCACCGGCGCCACCGGCGCCAACGACCCCACCACCCCCGGGGCCGGCGCCCACGGCGGCCAAGGCGGCAACGGCGGCACCGGCGGTCAATCCGGGGCCGGCATCAACGGCACCGGCGGCGGACAAGCCGGCACCGGCGGCAACGGCGGCCAAGGCGGCAACGGCGGCAACGGCGGCACCAACACCGGCACCACCACCACCGCGCTCACCGGGGGCGGCAAAGGCGCCGACGGCGGCACCGGCGGCACCGGTGGCGGCGCCGGCGCCGCCGGCACCCAAATCGACGGCGGCGCCGCCGGTGGCATCGGCACCGGCGGCAACGGTGGCCACGGCGGTAACGGCGGCCAGGGCGCCACCGGCGCCGGCGGCACCAGCAGCGCCACACCCGGCGACGGCGCCCAAGGCGGCCAAGGCGGCGACGGCGGCGCGGGCGGTCAATCCGGGGCCGGCATCAACGGTACCGGCGGCGGACAAGCCGGCACCGGCGGCAACGGCGGCAACGGCGGCCAAGGAGGCAACGGCGGCGACAACACCGGCACCACCGCGGGCACGGGCGGCAAGGGCGGCAAAGGCGGCACCGGGGGTGGCGCCGGCGCCGCTGGTGTCACTGTCGACAGTGGCGGCGGCAACGTCGGCCCCCTCCAGGGCGCTATCGGTAAAGGCGGCACCGGTGGGACCGGCGGCAACGGCGGCAACGGCGCCGTCGGCACCGCCGGTATCACCGGCACCACACCCACCGTCGGCGGCAACGGCGGCAACGGCGGCCAAGGCGGCACCGGCGGCGACGGGGGGGCTGGCATCGGCGGCTTGGCTGGCGTTCAGGGCGGCGGTGCCGGCGGTAACGGCGGCCAAGGTGGCAACGGAGGCGGCGGCGGCAACGGCGGCCAGAACACCGGCCTCAACGGCACTACCAGCGCCACAGGCGGTAACGGCGGTAACGGAGGGGCTGGAGGTGCTGGTGGGGCTCCCGGCGCCGGCAATACGCTAGGTGGCCAAGGCGGCAACGGCGGCAACGGCGGCAACGCTGGCTTCGGCGGATCCAACACCTCGGGCACCACCACCACCCTCGGTTCCGCCGGCGGCGGAGGAGGCGGCGGCGCCGGCGGCAACGGCGGTAACGGCGGCGGCGGCGGCGCGGCCGGCGGCAACGGCGGCAACGGCGGCAACGGCGGCAGCGGCGGACTGGCCAGCTCGAATTCGTCAGGTGTGGCCTTCGCGGAGGGCGGCGGCGGAGGCGGCGGCGGCGGCGGCGGCACGGCCTCCGGCGAACTCGGCGGCACCGGCGGAGGCGGCGGCGGGGGCGGCGCCGGCGCTGAAGCAGGAAACGCCGTCCTCGGTTATGGCGCCTACGGCGGCGGTGGTGGAGGCGGCGGTGCCGCCGGCGGCACCGGCGGTACCGCTGGAAACGGTGGCGCGGGCGGGCAGACCGCCGTGGGCACCGTCGGCGCTGACGGGGGACTCGGCGGGACTGGAGCCCCCGGCGGCGGCACCGCTCTTTACGCGGGAGTCGGTGGCGGAGGCGGCGGCGGCTCGATTTCGCGCGTTAGCCAGGGCACACCCACCGCGGGTCCCGGACTCCCCGGGCTCAACGGCATCAGTGGCGGAGATGGCGGACAGGGCAACGGCGGTGTGTTTGGCCTCACGGGCGGTCATGGGGGGTTTACTGCCGGCGACGGGGGCCGCGGCGGCCTTGGCTTGTACTCCGGCCCGGACATCGGGGGTAGCCGCGGCGCATCTGCATCCGCCTGAGGTCCCGCCGCGAATGCGCGACCCGCCTCCGATGGCGCAGCCAGCACCACCGCGGCAGCGACCATGGATACCCCCACCCCCGCGAAGACCCAGCGCGTTGCCCACGTGCATTTGGCTTCGCGATGACCGCGGCGATGGCGATGGCGATGGCGATGGCGATGACAGTCACAATCGCCAGGAACCGGTTGCAGAAACCCTGGTTGCAGGCCATCGGCCCTGTGGTCTCGGCCTCCTCGGCCGTGATGCCGAACGTCGCGCGGCCCGCGGCGAGATCCGGTTTAACGCCCCACGGCGCCACCAACAACCTTGGCTACGCCGGAGGCGGAGGCGGCGGCACCGGCACCGGCACCGACGGCAACAGCCAGTCCGGCTAGCCGCTACTGCGAATGACCAGCCGGCGTGCGGTGCCGCCGGAAGAGGCCGCGTCGCGATTCGTGCTCGCCGGGCGACGTGTACTGCTCGCGGGGGGTCGTCAACACGTCCGTCTGCTGCGCGTCTCGGTCAGGTTCGACCAAGCCGGTGTACTCCTGCGACGGCGCAGCCTCCACCGGCTGCGTCACGGGGCGGACATCACGCGCCAGCCGAACCGCCAGTCGGGCCACCGCGGCGCCGGCCAGGAAGGCGATCAGCACGCCCAGACCGGAGAAGTACGCGATCTGCAGCACCGCCCGCTTGCGTTCGGTCGCGGCGACCGGATCGCCGGCCGAGCCGATTCCCAGCAGCGGGGCGAACGCACCGCCGACCACAAACCAGGCGCCGCCCAGGGCGGCAAGCCAGCCGCCGAGCAGCCCGCCGGCGCGGCTCCGGGAGGCGATCAGCAGCAGCCCGCCCAGCGCGGTCGCCACGCCGGGCAGCACTTCCAGCCAGCCGCGTGCAGCCGTCCAGGACTGGCCCGGAGTGTAGGCGAAGTCGAAGTTGGGGCCAACGAACGGTATCAGCGCTCCCCAGGCGCCCAGGATGACGAGCAGCAATCCGGTCACCGCGCCACGCGAGCGCGGGATGCGTCCGCGGACAGGACGGTCCTCGATCTGTTTCATGGCATCTCCTCGATAGGTACCTGGCTGGGTACCCGCGCGTTGAGGCCTTGAAGCATCCGCCAGTCAGGACGCCAGGGCGAGTCCCAGCAGCACAATCGCGATCATCGGGAACAGTCCCTGCGTCACCGCCGCCCGCGCTTTGTCCCGCGCCGAGACAAGCAGCACCACCGCCGCCGCAGCCATCGACCCCACCCCGGCGAACACCAATGCCGAGCCGACGCTGCGCTGGCCCATCAGTGTCGCGGCGATGCCGATACCGGTCACGATTGCCAGGAACAGGTTGTAGAAGCCTTGATTGAAGGCCAGCAGCTTGGTGGTCTCGGCTTCCTCGGCCGTCGTGCCAAACGTCGCGCGGGTACGCGGCGAGGTCCAGATCAAGGACTCCATGACGAAGATATAGACGTGCAGAATCGCGGCCAGCGCGGCGAAAACCAAGGCGGCGGTGAGCATTCGGCCTCCTAGTCGAACAGTCCGGGCTGGCCGCCGCCGGCCGGCGGCGTCATGCCCAGGTGCGTCCAGGCCAGCGCCGTGGCTACCCGGCCTCGCGGCGTGCGCGCGACCATCCCGGCACGCACCAGGAAAGGTTCGCACACCTCTTCCACGGTGGCAGCCTCCTCCCCCACCGCCACCGCCAAGGTCGATACCCCCACTGGACCGCCGCCGAAGCTGCGGGTGAGCGCCAACAACACCGCGCGGTCCAGCCGGTCCAGCCCCAGCTCGTCGACGTCGTAGACCTCCAGCGCAAACTTGGCGACGTCGCGGGTGATGATTCCGTCGGCGCGGACCTCGGCGTAGTCGCGCACCCGGCGCAGCAACCGGTTGGCGATTCGCGGGGTTCCGCGGGAGCGGCGCGCGATCTCCGCGCCCGCTTCCGCACCCAGTTCGATGCCCAGGATTCCGGCAGAGCGAGCCAGCACACGCTCCAGCTCGACCGGTTCATAGAAATCCATATGCGCGGTGAAACCGAACCGATCGCGCAGCGGCCCGGTCAGTGCGCCCGACCGAGTGGTTGCGCCGACCAGCGTGAACGGCGCCACCTCCAGCGGAATCGACGTTGCGCCCGGCCCTTTGCCGACCACCACGTCCACCCGGAAGTCCTCCATCGCCAGATACAGCATCTCCTCGGCAGGCCGGGCGATGCGGTGGATCTCGTCGATAAAGAGCACGTCGTGTTCGACCAGGTTGGACAGCATCGCCGCCAAGTCGCCGGCGCGCTCCAAGGCCGGCCCCGACGTGACTCGCAGTGATGACCCCAGCTCGGTGGCGATGATCATCGCGAGTGACGTCTTGCCCAGCCCCGGCGGGCCGGACAGCAGAATGTGGTCCGGCGTGCCGCCGCGGTTCGTGGCGCCCTCGATGACCAGCTGCAGCTGTTCGCGGACCCGGGCCTGGCCGATGAACTCGCGCAGCGAGCGGGGGCGCAGGCTGCCGTCGATGTCGCCCTCACCGACCGCAAGAGCCGGCGAGACGTCGCGCTCGTCGAATTCTTCCGGATCGGTCATTTCTTACCCAGCAGCGACAGCGCTGCTCGCAGCGCCGACGATGTCGTCGTGTCGTGATCGGCGGCCAGCACCTTGTCGGTCGCCTCCTCTGCCTGCTTGGCGGCAAAGCCGAGACCGACAAGCGCCTCAACCACCGGACCCCGCACTGCGTGGCCATTCACCGCAGGTGCGGCGCCCGTGCCGGCCACCACACCGATCTTGTCGCGCAGTTCCAGGATCATCCGTTCGGCCCCGCGCTTGCCGATGCCGGGCACCCGAGTCAGCGCGGTGACGTCGCCGTCGGCCAGGGCCTGGCACAGAGCCGTCGCGTCGTGCACGGCGAGGGTCGCCATCGCCAGCCGCGGGCCCACCCCGGAAACCGATAGCAAGGTCTGGAATAGGTCGCGGGTCTCGGCGTCGCCGAATCCGTACAGCGTCATCGAATCCTCGCGCACGATCATCGCTGTAATTAGCCGCGCGTCGGTGCCGGTGCGCAATGTGGCCAGCGTCGATGGCGTCGCGTTCACCCGATACCCGACGCCGGCCGCCTCGATAACCACATGGTCGAGCGCCACCTCAAGCACCTCACCGCGCACCGAGGCGATCATCGGGCGGCCTTCAGTTTCGCCAGATATTTGTCACGCTGCAGCGCCGCCTGCGCCTGGGCCGCGGCCATCCGGGCCAGCGTCGGCGCCCGCCAGCAGTGACAGATCGCCAGCGCCAGTGCGTCCGCGGCGTCGGCTGGCGTCGGTTTGGCTTGCAGCGCAAGGATTCTGGTAACCATCGCGGTGACCTGCGCTTTGTCGGCGGCGCCGTTGCCCGTGACCGCGGCCTTGACCTCGCTGGGGGTGTGGAAGTGCACATCGATGTCGCGCTTGGCAGCCGCGAGCGCGATCACGCCGCCCGCCTGCGCGGTACCCATCACGGTCGACACGTTGTGCTGGGAGAAGACCCGCTCGATGGCCAGCACTTCCGGGCGGTGGGTGTCCAGCCAATGATCAACCGCGTCGCTGATGGCTAGCAGCCGCAAGTGCAGCGGGAGATCCGACGGGGTGCGCACCACGTCGACGTCGAGCGCGGTGATCTGACGACCACGCCCACTCTCCACCAGCGACAACCCGCACCGCGTCAACCCAGGATCGACGCCCATCACCCGCACCGCAGCTCCCCATGTCGTTTCCGAACAGCTGTTCGATAGCTTAACGGCCGGGTCCGACAACCCCGGGTAGAGACACGCGCTGATGCGTTAGGTTAGGGCCGGTGCCGCTCCATCAGCTCGCCGTCACCCCGACCGACGTCTCCGGCAGCCGATTGGCACTAGCGCTCAACCGCCCCGCCCCGCAGCCACTGGCCACCTGCCGACTCGAACATCCTAGTGGCGGCACGTTGTCACTCGGGGTGCTGGGCGCTTCGCACGTCGTCGCCGTCGAGCACGGCACCCGGCGGTTCTCCGAACAGGTGTCGTGCGCTGTCGACGGCGATCTGCCCGCGCGAACGCAAGCACCCGGATACCAGCTCACTTCTCAGATCAAGGTCCACGACGAAGCCAGCTTTCGGGGACTCGCAGGCGAGCTGCGGGCACGGTGTTCAACCGAACCCGGCTGGCTGGGCGGCGTGTTTCCCGGCGACGACGCCGCGCTGACGGTGCTGAACGCCGAAACTGACGGCGCCGGCTGGAGATGGGAGACCTGGCACCTGTACCCAACCAAATCCGGCGGGACAGTCGTGCACACCGCGAGCCGGTGGCAACCTTAACCGGCTTTTAGTCCTCGTCGAGGGCGGCCAGCACGTCGTCGGACAGGTCGACGTTGGTCCACACATTTTGCACGTCGTCGCTATCTTCGAGTGCGTCGACCAGCTTGAAGACTTTGCGGGCGCCCTCGACGTCGACCGGAACACTGACCGAAGGCTGGAAGCTGGCCTCGGCGGATTCGTAGTCGATCCCGGCCTCCTGCAATGCGGTCCGGACAGCAACCAGATCGGTTGGCTCCGAGATGATTTCGAAGCTGTCACCCAGATCGTTGACGTCTTCTGCGCCAGCCTCCAAGACAGCGGTGAGCAGGTCGTCTTCGGTAAGGCCGTTCTTCTCCAGGGTGACGACGCCCTTTCGCGTGAACAGATAGGACACCGACCCGGGATCAGCCATGTTGCCGCCGTTCCGCGTCACCGCCACACGCACCTCTCCGGCCGCGCGGTTACGGTTGTCGGTCAGGCACTCGATCAGCACCGCGACGCCGTTGGGCCCGTAGCCCTCGTACATGATGGTCTGGTAGTCGGCACCGCCGGCTTCCTCGCCCGCGCCGCGCTTGCGGGCCCGTTCGATGTTGTCATTGGGCACCGACGTCTTCTTCGCCTTCTGAATGGCGTCGTACAGTGTCGGATTACCCGCCGGGTCACCCCCGCCCGTCCGCGCGGCGACCTCGATGTTCTTGATCAGCCGGGCGAACTCCTTGCCGCGGCGGGCATCCTTGACGGCCTTCTGGTGCTTGGTGGTGGCCCACTTGGAATGGCCGCTCATCTACTGACTACCTCTTTTTCTGCATGCCGTTGGTCATCGAGTGACGAGTGTACGTGGGCCCTGACCAGCGGCAGAAACACCTCGTCGACGATGGATTCGAGCTCCCGCTCGGGAACCGGCCGCAGTGTGGCCATCAGCTGGTAACGAAACAGTTCGACGGGCACCCGCGCGATTCGTTCGCTGATCTGGCCGGGGCGTATTTCGCCGCGTGCGACGGCTTTCTCGATGACTTCCTCGAGGACGGTCTCGCGGTCGCCCTGCACATACGCAGAGAGCTCGGCGAGGTTGGTGTCGGCCTCTCGGTAGTAGCCACCGAGCCTAGTGAACACCAGCGTGGCCAGCCGATACCGGACTTCGTTGGCCCGTCGCAACAACGCAAGCATGTCGCCACGCAGGCTGCCGGTGTCGGGCGCGGCCACCACGTCGGACTTCGCCCGATGCACCAGTGCTGCCAGCATCAGGTCCTGCTTGTTCGGCCATCTCCGGTACAGCACCGCCCGGCTGGTGCCGGCGCGGTTGGCAACGGCATCAATAGTCAGGTCGTCGTAACCGCTCTCGGCCAGTTCGTCCCAGGCCGCATCGAGCAGCGCCCGTTCCAGGACCTCGCCGCGTCGGCGTTGCGGCGGCGTGCCTTGCATAAGAGACATTGCGTTTCCTAAGTATGCGCGCTAGCGTCGATTAGAGACGCTTTGTATCTTACTTGAAAGGCTTGAAAGGAACGTCTAGCGATGCGGGTTTTGGTTTGCGGTGCCGGAATGGCCGGCTTGAGTTGTGGCATCACCCTGGCGGATCACCACGTCACCATCGTCGAGCGCGCCAACCACCTGCGGGTGAATGGCTCCCCGATCGACATTCGCGGCGATTCCATCCAGGTCGCCGCAAAGATGGGCGTGCTGGACGAGATCCGCGCCCGCCGGGTTGATATGAGCGAGCGGTTGCAGTTCGTCGACTGCGACGGGAGCCTGCTCGCCGAGCTGCCCGACAGCGAGTTCAACGACTGCCCAGACGACACCGAGATTCCCCGCGAGGACCTTGCCGACGTGCTGCGCTCAGCTCTCGACTCGAGCACCGAGTTGCGGTTCGGCGAATCGATCACCGCATTGCACGACGACGGCGACGGCGTGGAGGTGCAATTCGCCTCCGGACCGCGGCAGCGCTATGACCTGGTCGTCGGCGCTGATGGCATGCACTCGGCCACCCGCCGCCTGACGTACGGCCCCGAAGGCCAGTACCTGGAACACCTGGGCCTCTACGTGGCGTTGGCCGACCTGCCGGGATACTCACAACCGGACCGCCGCAACCCGATGTATAACTTTCCCGGCCACCTGGCCGGAATCGCCACTTACCGCGATAAGGCGTTGGGGGTGTTCATGTTTCGCGCCCCGTGGATCGACTACGACTATCACGACCTAGCCGCGCAGAAGCGGATCCTGCGCGAGGCGTTCGACGGTCACACCGAATGGCGAATCCCGGAACTACTCGACGCCGCGGCCCGCGACCCCGAGCTCTACTTCGACTCGATCAGCCAGATCCACTTGCAGTCCTGGCACCGCGGCCGGGTGGTGCTGGTCGGCGATTCCGCGTACTGCGCCTCACCGCTGTCCGGGCGCGGAACCAGCCTGGCGATGACCGGCGCCTGGCTGCTGGCCGAAGGATTGCGCGATCATCCCGACGATGTCGCGGCGGCGTTCCGCCAATACGAACGCAACCAGCTTCCCCACGTCACCTACGCACAAGGCACCGCCCGCCCCGGCGGCGAAATGTTGGTGCCGGCCACGCAGGAAGAAATCGATGCGCGCAACCTGCGGCTGTCCGCGGCTCAGCTGTGAGCACTGACGATGTCGACGAACAGTTGGTGCACCCGGCGGTCGCCGGTCACCTCGGGGTGAAACGCTGTCGCCAGCACCGCACCCTGACGCACCGCGACAATGTGGCCGGCGGCCCGGGCCAGCACTTGCACACCCTTCCCGATGCGCTCGACCCATGGCGCCCGGATGAACACCGCACGCACCGGGCTATCCAGTCCCTGGAACGCAATGTCACCCTCGAAAGAATCGACCTGGCGGCCAAAAGCGTTGCGCCGCACCGTCATATCGATTCCCTTCAGTGGCAGCGCTTCGCGCCCCTTAGTTCCGGCGTCCAGGATTTCACTGGCCAGCAGGATCATGCCGGCACACGCGCCGTAGGCCGGTAGGCCGTCGGCCAAGCGGGCCCGCAGCGGCTCGAGTAGGTCGAAGTCTCGCAGCAGGTGGCTCATCGTTGTGGACTCACCGCCCGGGATCACCAGCCCGTCCACCGCATCGAGCTCGGCGCGGCGGCGCACCGTCGTCGCCTTGGCGCCGGCTTCGCCCAGCGCGGCCAGGTGTTCGCGGGTGTCGCCCTGCAGCGCGAGCACCCCGATCCGGGGCGAACTCACTTGGCGGCCGACTGGTATTCGCGCTTAAAGCGGGTCAGCCCCTCCTGCATCACCGCAGCCACCATCTCGCCGCTCTCGTTGAAAATCTTGCCCTGACACAGTGACCGACCGCCGGAGGCCGATGGCGACGACTGGTCATACAGCAGCCACTCGTCGGCCCGAAAGGCTCGCATGAACCACATCGCGTGATCCAAGGACGACACCTGCAGATGCTCCCGTTCAGCCATGTGCGTCACCTGCGCCGAACCCAACAGGGTCAGGTCGCTCATGTAGGCCAGCGCGCAGATGTGCAGCACCGGGTCGTCGGGCAGCGGGTCGCGGTGCCGGAACCACACCTGCTGCTGGGATGCCTTTCCCGGCAACAAGTGCAGCATCTCGCGGGGCACGATGCAGACGTCCCACTCCTCGAACTGCTTGAATCCGGCGTCGTCGAACACCCTCACCGAACTCAGGCCGGGCAGCCCCTCCGGGGGCGGCGCCGCTGGCATGGCGTCCTGATGGTTGATGCCCTCCTGGTCTACCTGGAACGACGCGCCCATGCTGAAGATGATCTCGCCGTGCTGGATCGCGTTGACCCGCCTGGTGGCGAACGATCCGCCGTCGCGGGTGCGTTCGACGATGAACACGGTGCGCTCTTTGGCGTCGCCGGGCCTCAGGAAATACCCGTGCAGCGAGTGCACCTGGTAGCGCGGGTCCACTGTGCGCACCGCCGACACCAGCGACTGACCGGCCACGTGCCCGCCGAACGTGCGCTGCAGGAAACCCGACTCCGGGCTGAACACACTGCCCCGATAAATATTCACCTCGAGCTGCTCGAGATCCAGGATCTCTTCGATCGCCACGGGATGTTCTTACCAGCCGCGCTGCGCGAGCCGGTGCGGCTCCGCGATCTCCTCCACATTGATGCCGACCATCGCCTCGCCCAGCCCACGCGACACCTTGGCCAGCACGTCGGGGTCGTCGTAGAACGTGGTGGCCTTGACGATTGCGGCGGCGCGCTGCGCGGGATCGCCGGACTTGAAGATGCCGGATCCGACGAACACCCCTTCGGCCCCAAGTTGCATCATCATCGCCGCGTCGGCGGGCGTGGCGATGCCACCGGCGGTGAACAGCGTCACCGGCAGCTTGCCGGCCCGAGCCACCTCGACCACCAGATCGTAGGGCGCCTGCAATTCCTTTGCTGCAACGAACAATTCGTCCTCGGACAGCGATGTCAACCGGCGGATCTCGCCGCCGATGGCGCGCATATGTGTGGTGGCGTTGGACACGTCACCGGTACCGGCTTCGCCCTTGGAGCGGATCATGGCCGCGCCTTCGGTGATGCGCCGCAACGCCTCACCGAGGTTGGTGGCCCCGCACACGAATGGCACCGTGAAATTCCACTTGTCGATGTGATGGGTGTAGTCGGCCGGGGTCAGCACCTCGGACTCGTCGATGTAGTCCACACCGAGGCTCTGCAAGATCTGCGCCTCAACAAAGTGGCCAATGCGGGCCTTAGCCATCACCGGGATGGTCACCGCCTCGATGATGCCCTCGATCATGTCGGGGTCGCTCATCCGCGAGACACCGCCCTGGGCGCGGATGTCGGCGGGCACCCGTTCCAGCGCCATGACGGCGACCGCACCCGCGCCTTCGGCTATGCGGGCTTGCTCAGGGGTGACGACGTCCATGATGACGCCGCCCTTGAGCATCTCGGCCATGCCGCGTTTGACGCGGGCGGTTCCGGTCTGGGCCCCGTTTTGCTGGGTGTTCACTACGCTCCTCAGCTCTCGATTCAGGGGTCCAGTCTAGTGGTCACGGGCAAATCGGTATTGCGGAGCGTTTCGTGAGCGCGCAACTGGGGCATCTGAACCCCCATGACTTCGGGAAGCCGCATCACTTCGGGAATCCGCGCCGCACTGCTGGCGGCAGCGCTGGTAGGTTTGCCGGCCACCAGCGCGGATGTCCCAGCGAACGCAATGCCGGGCTTCGCCGCAGACGACCCCGACCCCACCCTGCCCACCGGCCCGAACGATCCCCGATGCATAGGTATGCCGGGACTGGCGCAGTGTCAGGGCGGTCCGTTCGCGCAACCCGCCGCACCCGCGGGGCCCAAGGTGCCGACCTCCCCGTTTGATCCGACGTGCGCCACCATGCCTGCCGACGGGGCATGCGCGGGGGGTCCTTACGCCATCCCGTCGGCTCCGGCTCAGCCGGTGCCCGCGGCGCCATCTCCCGCGGTGCCTGCGCCGGCGATGCCATCACCCGCGCTACCTGCGCCAGCGGTGCCTGAGCCAGTGGTACCCGCAATGCCTGCGATGCCGGCACCGGATTCAACCGGTGGTATGCCCGGGCACATCTAGCGCAGTCCTCTCCCGACCAGCGGGGGTCTTGCCGTCGGCGATTCCCGTCGCAGCCTGCTCTCGCACACCAGCGTTGGGCCGTTCGCGTAGGTCCGAAATTACGTTCGAGTCGCGGCAGGTGCAGAAAGCGGGCCAAAAGCGGCGCCGAAGTTTGACACGTTGACCGAATTGGCCGAGCTCCGCGCGCCGCTTCAGCTCCGATCGGGAGGGCATCATCGGAAAAAATCCGGCGCCTTGGTTGGGCGCTTACCATGCGGTCATGAGCGATGCGAACTCACGGATCGGCGCGATAGCCGACGCTGCGATGGGCCTCCTCATTGCAGCGGTAGAACAGATTCGGCCCGAAAGCTGGGATCAGCCCTGCAACCTCAAGGGCTGGACTATTCGCGATCTAGTAGGCCATGTCACCGGGAGCGCAACCAAGATCGTGACGTTGGTCGAAGGCGGAGAGGTTTGGGAGGGACCCTCCCAACCGGCCGACTGGACATCTGAGAACCCAGCCGCACAGCTTCGAGAATTAGCGGGCCGGTTGCAAGTCGCGCTCCCAAACGCGGACTTGAACGCGATGCGGCCATCGCCGCAAGGCGAGGTACCGCTCTACCGGGCGCTGACCTTCCCCGTTTCCGACTTGATCCTGCACACCTGGGACGTGTACCGCTCACAGGGCCAGCCGGTCGAGTTGCCGGAGGATCTGCTGACGTTCTGCCGTGAGTTGGTCGACTCGCTGCCGGAACACTTGCTGCGGCGGCCGGGCGGATTCGGGCCAGCCCAACCTGCGCCCGCGGACGCGACGCCTACGATCCGGCTCATGGCTTATCTTGGCCGCTCGGTTGACCGTGTTCATTAGCAGTCGCAAGCACCATTTGGCGACGACCTTCTGACAAACGCCAACTGCCGGACGGCACCCTCATCACTAGCGGATCGACTGCAGCACAACAGCATCGCTACCGGTCGAGCTATCCGCAACCTCGTTCGCGGCGGGCAGCAGCTCACCGAGTTGCCGTGGGTAGACCTGCTCGCCGGCGGCGATCAGCTCGGCGATATCGTCGGCGCGACACCACCGGGCACCGTGGATGTAGCTGCGCTCCAGCTCGGTCTGGCCGTCGAGTGTCGGCTCGAACCGCCGGGTGCGGTGCACTAAATAGAACTCCTCGCTGTCGATCGTCGACCCGTTGAACTCGAAGACCTCGTCGCGCCGCCAGATCGGCCCGAACAGCTCCGCCGGCGTCACCTGCAGCCCGGTTTCCTCGGCCAGTTCCCGAGCGGCGGTCTCGGCCAACCGCTCCCCCGGCTGCACTTCGCCGCCGACGGTGAACCACCACCGGGGCGCACCGGCGATCGCGGGATCCGAGCCGCACAGCAGCAACACGGCCCCGGCCTCGTCGAGCAGCACCACCCGCGCCGAGGTGCGATGGTTGAGCTCGTGATGGGCGTGTGTTTGCGCGTGTGGCCGCTCCACGATCTCGAAATATGTTGGTAGCGGCGCCCTTCCACCTAGCCGGAACAGGCGCACCATGCGTCGTTCGGCCAGCACAAGTGTGTCGCGGACCGCGTCGTTGTGGAACCTGCGGGCCAGCAGCACCCGCGCTTCTGCGTCGGCCAGCTCGGCCAGCAGCCCGGCAGGCACCGACGCCGCATCGACCATCGCCAGCGCGGCGGAAAGCTCGTTTTCCGCGGTCTCGCGCGCACCGCGCGGCGCCCGTTCGGCGGCGTCGGCCAATGCAGCCAACCGCCTGCCCTCGGGTGCCCCGCCGTAGGCGTCGATAGCGATCGCACGGGCCACTACCGCACGCCGCGCCAACGCGCCGTCCAGGACCTGCCAAGACAGGTCGTAGCGCACATGCAGCCGATTCAGCCGGTGGGCCCGCTGATATCCCCAGGCCGCGAAGGCGACCAGCACCACGAACAAAAGGGCGGTCGCGGCGATCAGCCACGCCATCAGCCGGCCACCTGTACTTTGACGCCGGCGCCGGCGACCGTTTCGTAGACCCGCATGATCTGGCTAGCCACCACCGACCAGTCATAACGACGAACTTCCTCGCGCGCGGCGGCTACGTAGCGTTCCCGCAGCCGGTCGTCGTCCAGCACCGCGATTAGCGCCTCGGCCAGCGCGGGCCCCTCATCGACCGCCACCAGCCGCCCAACCTCACCGTCTTGCAGCACCCGCCGAAACGCATCGAGGTCGCTAGCGACCACCGCGGTGCCCGCGGCCATCGCCTCCACCAGCACGATGCCGAAGCTCTCGCCTCCGGTGTTGGGCGCGCAGTAGACGTCGGCACTGCACATCGCCGAGGCTTTGCCGTCGTCGTCCACTTGCCCCAATATCCGGATGTGCTCTACGAATTCTGCTGACTGAGAACGTAATTCGTCCTCGTCGCCGCGCCCAACAATCAGCAACTGCACATCGGGAAATCGCTCGATCACCATCGGCATGGCTTCCAGCAACGTCGACATGCCCTTACGCGGCTCATCGAAACGTCCAAGGAACAGCACCGTCTTACCAGGCCGCGGATAGCCGTCCAACATCGACGCCGAGGCGTAGAAGTCGACGTCGACGCCGTTGGGTATCTCGACCGCGTCGGACCCCAGCGATTCCATCTGCCAGCGCCGAGCCAGATCAGACACTGCGATGCGCCCAACGATCTTTTCGAACCGGGGCCGCAATATCCCGCCCAGCACCGACAGAGCCACCGATTTAGTGGCCGAGGTGTGGAAGGTCGCAACGATGGGGCCCTCGGCGATGTTCAACGCCAGCAGTGACAGGCTGGGTGCGCCCGGCTCGTGCAGGTGCAGCACATCGAAATCGCCTTCCGCAAGCCACTTCTTCACCTTCCGGTAGGTGGCCGGCCCGAACCGCAACCGCGCCACCGAGCCGTTGTAGGGAATTGGGACAGCCCGCCCCGCCGAGACGACGTAGTCGGGCAACTCGCATTCCGACGACGACGGCGCAAGCACGCTGACGTGGTGACCGCGGGAGCGCATTACCTCGGCCAGTTGCAGCACGTGCGATTGCACCCCGCCGGGCACATCGAACGAGTAGGGGCAGACCATCCCGATCCGCATCAGCCGTCCTTCAACCACGCCCGACGATCGTCGGACAGATCGGCCAACCACTGCGGTTGCAGCATGTGCCAGTCTGCGGGATGGGCGGCGATATTGCGCGCGAACTCGTCGGCCAGTGCCTGGGTAATCGCTTCGACGTCACCGCTGCTGCAGTCCAGCGGCGTCTGCATGTTGCATGCCCAGCCGTCGCCGTCGAACCAGCAGTGCGACGGTAGCAGCGCCGCACCCGTGGCGATCGCGAGCTTGGCCGGACCTGCCGGCATCCGGGTGCGTTCGCCAAAGAAGTCGACCTCGACGCCGGTGCGGGTGAGGTCACGCTCGGCCATCAGGGCCACGATCTGGTTTGCTCGTAGCCGCTCGGCCAGCACTTCGAAGGCGGACCGGTCGCCACCCGAATGCGGGATCACCTCGAAGCCCAGGCCCTCGCGATAGGCGATGAAGCGCCGGTACAGCGACTCCGGTTTGAGGCGCTCGGCGACAGTGGCGAAGGTGCCGTAGGTCTGCGCCAGCCACACGCCGTTCATGTCCCAGTTCCCGCTGTGCGGCAGGGCCAGCACCACGCCGCGCCCCTGGGCCAGTGCCCCGTTGAGGTTGTCCTGCCCACCGGTGCAGGAGTCGAGCCGTTCGGTCAGCGCCCGCAGGTCCATCGTCGGGAGCCGGAACGCTTCCCGCCAGTAGCGGGCATAGGACGCCACCGACTCCCGCATCAACGTATCGGGCACCGCGGCGGGCTTCACGCCGAGCACGCGCGCCAGGTTCTTGCGCAGCTGCAGAGGCCCGCCACGACGTGCCGCGTAGCGGGCGCCGGCATCGAATGCGTTGCGGGCGGCGAATTCCGGCAACGCCCGCACCGCCATCCAGCCGCTCGCGTACGCCCAGTCGGTGGCGGTGCCGATGAGCAGTTCGCGGGGGCGCCGGCCGGGAATTCTGAGGTTCATCGACGGCGGGATCACGGCTCGCTCTTTCCTGGCAGCGTCAAGTGCTCGACCGCCCCAGGCGAAGTCCGCACCGCGTGCAACCGCTGCACGCAGGTGATCAGACTCAGTACCGCCAGCAGCCACATCGCCACCGGCAGCGCCGGCGGCCAGGGGACGAACGGAAAGTCCGACACCCCGGCCCCGACCAACACGATGATCAGTCGTTCCGGCCGTTCGATAAACCCGCCGTCGCCGCGCAGCCCACTGGCTTCGGCCCGGGCCTTGATGTAGGAGATCACTTGCGAGGTGACCAGGCAGATCAGCGTCGCCACGGCCAGCAGTTCGTCGTGCTTATGAAACACAATCCACCACAGCAGCCCGCAGAACACCGCGCCGTCACCGATGCGGTCGCAGGTGGCGTCCAGGACCGCGCCGAACCGGGTGCCGAATCCGCGTTCGCGTGCCATCGCCCCGTCGGCCATGTCAAACAGGGTGAAGAACCAGACCACACACCCGCCAGCGAACAACTTGCCCATCGGGAACAGAATCAGCGCCCCCGCCGCCGAGCCGACGGTTCCGATGACGGTGACGACATCGGGTGTCAGACCAACCCGCAGGGCCGTCCGGGCGACCGGGTCGGTGAGTCGGGCGAAGAACGCTCGGGACAGGAACGGCAGCTTACTCATGACTTCATCCGCTTCATCACTGTCGGGCCCACTCTTCGGATAGCAGGCGGCGAGTCTCGCGCAGCAACTGCGGTATCACCTTGGAGCCGCCGATAATGGTGATGAAGTTCGCGTCCCCGCCCCACCGCGGCACCACGTGCACGTGCAGATGCTCGGCCAGCGATCCGCCCGCCGAGGTGCCCAAATTGATGCCGACGTTGAAGCCATGCGGCCGCGACACGCTCTTGATGACGCGGATCGCCTTCTGGGTGAACTCCATCACCTCGGCGCTCTCCGCTTCGGTGAGATCTTCGAGTTCGGAGACGCGCCGATAAGGCACCACCATCAGGTGACCCGGGTTATACGGGTACAGGTTGAGCACGGCGTAAACGAGTTCGCCGCGCGCCACCACCAGGCCGTCTTCGTCGGACATCTGCGGGATGTCGGTAAACGGTTGCGACGGGTTGGCCTCGTCCCGCTTGAGCGGACCTTCGGCGAGGTAGTTCATCCGGTACGGGGTCCACAGTCGCTGCAGATGGTCGCGCTCGCCGACTCCGCGGTCGAGGATCGTGTCGTCGTCAGCCACAGTCACCCACCAGCGCCAACCTTCACCAATTCCGCGGTGGGAAACGAATTTTCACGACGGGCGATCCAGTCCGCGATAGTCGCCACGGCGGCTTCGCGCGGCACCCCGTTGATCTGGGTGCGGTCTGCGAACCGGAAGCTGACGGCGCCGGCCTGCACGTCGCGGTCGCCCGCCAGCAGCATGAACGGCACTTTTTGGTTGGTGTGGTTAACGATCTTCTTTGCCATCCGATCGTCGCTGCCGTCAACTTCGACCCGGATGCCATGTGACTTTAGTTGCGCGGCAACGTCTTCCAGGTACGGCAGGTGCTCGTCGGCGACTGGAATGCCAACCACCTGGATCGGCGCCAGCCAGGCGGGGAACGCACCCGCATAGTGCTCGGTGAGGATACCGAAGAACCGCTCAATCGACCCGAACAGCGCGCGGTGGATCAGCACCGGCCGCTGCCGGCTGCCATCGGCAGCCGTGTATTCGAGTTCGAAGCGTTCCGGCATGTTGAAGTCGACCTGCAGCGTCGACATCTGCCAGCTGCGGCCCAACGCATCTTTGACCTGCACCGAGATCTTGGGTCCGTAGAACGCCGCGCCACCTGGATCGGGAATCAATTCCAGCCCGGAAGCCTCGCCGACCTCGCGCAGCACCTCGGTGGCCTCCGCCCACACCTCGTCGGAGCCCACGTACTTGTCCGGGTCCTTGGTGGAGAGCTCCAGGTAGTAGTCGTCCAGGCCGTAGTCGGCCAGCAGGTCGAGCACGAAGCGCAGCACCGAGGTCAACTCGTCGCGCATCTGCTCGCGAGTGCAGTAGATGTGGGCGTCGTCCTGGGTCATGCCCCGCACCCGGGTCAGGCCGTGGATCACCCCCGACTTCTCCAACCGGTAGACGCTGCCGAACTCGAAGAGCCGCAACGGAAGTTCGCGATACGAGCGACCGCGCGACCGGTAGATCAGGTGGTGCATCGGGCAGTTCATCGGCTTGAGGTAATAGTTCTGCCCGGGCTTGCGCACCGAGCCGTCCTCGTTGTACTCGGCGTCGATATGCATCGGCGGGTACATACCCTCGGCGTACCACTCCAGATGGCCGGAGGTGATGTAGAGCTGCTCTTTGGTGATGTGCGGGGTGTTGACAAACTCGTACCCCGCCTGCTCGTGCTTTTGCCGCGAGTACTCCTCCAGCTCCCGGCGCACGATGCCACCCTTGGGATGGAAAACCGCTAGGCCGGAACCGATTTCGTCGGGGAAGCTGAACAGGTCCAGCTCCACGCCCAGCTTGCGGTGGTCACGGCGCTGAGCCTCTTGGAGCAGCTCCAGGTGGCGGTCCAGCGCCTCCTGCGACTCCCAGGCGGTGCCGTAAACGCGTTGCAGGCTGGCGTTGCGCTGATCGCCGCGCCAGTAGGCGGCCGAGCTACGGGTGAGTTTGAACGCCGGGATGTGCTTGGTGGTGGGGATGTGCGGCCCGCGGCACAGGTCGCCCCAAACCCGTTCGCGGGTGCGGGGATTGAGGTTGTCGTAAGCGGTGAGCTCGTCTCCCCCGACCTCCATTATTTCGGCCATCGACTCGGTTCCTACGGACTTGTCGTCGACGAGTTCAAGCTTGAACGGCTCGTCGGCCAACTCCTGGCGCGCTTCGTCTTTGGACGCATAGACCCGCCGGTCGAACAGCTGGCCCTCCTTGACGATCTGGCGCATCCGCTTTTCCAGCTTCTCCAGATCCTCGGGCGTGAACGGCTCGGCGACGGCGAAATCGTAGTAGAAGCCGTCGGTGATGGGCGGGCCAATGCCCAGCTTGGCTTGTGGGAAAAGGTCTTGGACGGCCTGCGCCAGCACGTGGGCAGCAGAGTGCCGGATGACGCTGCGACCGTCTTCGGTATTGGCTGCGACGGGAGTCACCTCCGCGTCGACCTCGGGTACCCAGCTCAGGTCGCGCAGTTTGCCCTCGGCGTCACGCACCACCACCACGGCGTCGGGAGTCCCACGCCGCGGCAGTCCCGCCTCGCCGACCGCTGCGGCGGCGGTCGTGCCGGCGGGGACCCGGATTGGGGCGCTCATCGGGCTGGTCTCCAATGCTGTGTGGCGGGACGTGTCGAAAGGGTCGCGACCATGCTATCGGGGGCCGATCGGCCCGGACTTCCGCAGCCCGGGGCCGCAGCTCAGGGGCGGTGATGTCGTGGATGTCGCGGGTCGCTTAGGGCTGTCCGGGCTTGAGCCGCACGAACAGCGCCTCGGCTTCGGTCAACAGCGTGTCACCGTCGTGCAGGCGACCGGACACGAAGATCTTTCGCCCCTCGTCACGGTCGATTCCGGCATCGAACTGCAGCTCTTTTTCGATCGGGACGATGTTGCGGTAGTCGATTTTCAGGTAAGCGGTGCGCTGGCGGCGGCTGCCGGTGAGCACAGATGCGGTCAGCCCGAGCACGGTATCGAACAGCATGCCCAGCGACCCACCGTGCACAGCCCCGTTGCGGCCCAGGTGAAATCGCGCGAACCGGGCACAGCCCTCGATGCGGCCGTCCTGGGTCTTGTGCGCGTCCATCGGCACGGTCAGCAGATTGCCGCGTACCGGCAGGTCCATCCGTCTGCCCGACGGCGAGTGCCATTCGTCGACGTCGTAGGGCGCCAGCAGCGCCGATAACTCTTCGAGGCGCGCAGCGGCTTGGGTGATGACGTCGTCCGGCGCGTCGACAGCACGGGCGTGATCCTGCAGCCTGCGGACCGCGTCGATGAATCGGCCGTAGTCGGGCCCGCCCTTAGTGGTCGGCTCAGGCGGATTGAATCCGCCGCCGGGGTGTCGCTGATCTGGGGCTGCCATTAGGACACCGTATGCGTCCCGATCGGCTCCCCCGCACCGCTGGTGGGGCCTACTGGGCGCCGCCGGCCACCGATAGCGTCTCGAACTCCTCGTCGGAAAGCTCGATGTCGGCGGCCGCAACGTTCTCCTCGAGGTGCGCCAGCTTCGAAGTTCCCGGGATCGGCAGCACCACTGGCGATCGTTTGAGCAGCCAGGCGAGCGCCACTTGCGACGACGTCGCGTCGTGCGCGGCGGCAATTTTCTGCAACGGACCGTCGGGCGCCGCCAGCGGACCCCCGGCCAACGGGAACCAGGGGATGAATCCGATGTTCTGAGCGGTCGCCGCGTCCAGCAGCGGCTCGGCCTTGCGGTTGGTCACGTTGTACATGTTTTGCACGGACACGATTGGCGCAATCGTGCGGGCCGCCTCGAGTTGATCGACGTCGATCTCGGACAGACCGATGTGGCGGATCTTGCCTTCGCTCTTCAGGGCGACGAGTTCCCCGAGCTGGTCGGCCAGCGGGAAATTCGCGTCGATGCGGTGCAACTGGAACAGGTCGATTGTCTCGACGCCGAGGCGGCGCAGGCTCATTTCACATTCCTGGCGCAGGTAGCTCGGGTTACCCAGCGGAACCCACACATTGGGGCCGGTACGCAGCAAACCGGCCTTGGTGGCGATCACCAGATCGGTGTAGGGATGCAGCGCCTCACGGATGATCTCCTCCGAGACGTAGGGCCCATAGGAGTCCGCGGTATCGATAAAATTCACGCCCAGCTCGACGGCGCGTCGCAACACCCGCACGCATTCGCCGCGATCGCTGGGCGGCCCCCAGACGCCGTCACCGGTCAGGCGCATCGCGCCGAAACCCAGCCGGTTGACGGTCAGCTCATTGCCCAGGGTGAAGGTTCCAGACGCTCGTGCGCTCACAGCTACGACCGTACGCGTGGCAAGCTGGCCGGGTGGACTTGGACGCCCTCGCCGGCCAGCAACTCACCTACCAGGAAGTGGGGGCGACGGCTGCCGGCCAGCTGCCGCCGGGGTACGGCCACCTCGACGTGTCGGCCCAGATCGGGACGGGTCGGGACCGTTTCGAACAGGCCGCGAAGGCCCTGATGCACTGGGGTATGCAGCGCGGCGCCGGGCTAAGGGTGCAGGCCAGCACCGAGACGGTCTGCGTTTCCTCGGTGGTGGTGGTCACGATGATGAGGCTCCTGCGGGCGCCCTGCCGGGTGGTTTACGTGGTCGAAGAACCCGACGTGCGCGGCTTCGCCTACGGCACGTTGCCCGGTCACCCAGAGTCCGGCGAGGAACGCTTTGTGGTCCGCTACGACCCGAACACCTGCGTGGTCTACGCCGAGGTGTCGTCGTTTTCCCGGCCGGCGACCTGGTGGAGCAAACTCGGCGGTCCGTTCGTCGTGCTGGCCCAGCGGGCGATCGCCAAGAGGTACCTGCGCGCGGTGTGATCGTCAGGATGCCGAGCGCCGGGCGACGGGCGGGTACCCGTCCAGCAGGCCCGACTGCTGCAGCGCGTCGTGGATGAAGTGTTGGACGGGGCGCGACCGGATGAAACCGGCGTGTCCGCCGCGGTACCAGTGGATCTCGGGCTTGCCCCAGTGCTCCCAGAGCCGGATCACCTGCTCGCGAGGATTGACTACCTGGTCGGCGACACCCGCGTAGACGAAGCGCCCCCGCATCGGCACCAGCGGGGTGAGCGACAGCGGCGACATCATCTCTCCGATGGGCTCGGCCAGCCGCATCGTGTCACGGCGCGGGTCGCCGGCACGCAGACCCGAATGCCTGCTGAGCAACTCGACGAGGTTGGCCACCGGTACCCCGAGGATGGCGCTGGTCAGCCCGCTGTCCAGGCTGGCCACCAGTGCCGCGATATAGCCACCGAGCGACATGCTGTTCAGCCCGATCGGCGAGTCCGGCTCCTGCGCGCGGACCCAGGACAGCAATCGGCGGATGTCCCAGACGGCCTGTGCGGTGGCGTGCACGTCGTCCATCACGTCTTCGCCCGGGAAGACCGCGCCCTTGGGCAGCCCACGCGCCCGCTGGCCGTGCATGGGCAGCACGGGCAGCACCACGTTCAAGCCCAGCTCCTCGTGCAGCTTGCGGGCCCGAAATATCATGAGATCGATTCCGGGATGGCCCATTTCGGTGCCATGCACACAGACGAGCCAGGGTCGTGGCTCCGGATGACGCAGCAGCACTGCGTATTCACGCCGCAGCGCGGTATAGCTCTGCCACCGTTGGGCGCCGGGTTCCCCGGCATGCGGTGCGTAGCCGCTGTCGAAGGACAGCCGCTGGTAGTGACGTCCCTGCTTAACCACCACGTCCGGAGGCGGTGGTGGCTCAACGAAATAGCCTTCCGGCTTCTCCAGCCAGCCTTTGCTTTCGTAGAAGTCGAGCGCCTCGACCACTTCGTCGTTAATGCGCTGGAATGCGACTGGTCGGCTGACCGGGCGTCGAATCTTTAGACCGGCCAGCACCACTTCGTCGCGAAATGCTTGCGCCGCCAGCGCAACAGTGGGTCGTGCGATCGGCAGGTCGGGGAGTTCGAGGGCATCCGGGTCGGCACCCGACTTGCGGTACTCACGCCACGACCGGGAAAGATAGCGACCCGTGTGCGCAAACGGCCGCGCCACCTCTCCGATCGTCCGGCGCACCTTGCGGCCCCGCGAACGACGCTGTTCACCGGCTACTGTCATAAACCCGACGCTAACACCGCAAGGATGCGCGCCTAGGGGCGAAAGAGGCGGATTTTGGTCACTTCAAGCCCGTCAATGGGGCGTGGATCACGTCTAGCGCCCTAGCCGCACCAACGCGTCAGCAAACTTTTCGCGCCCTCGCACAGCTCCTCGATGACCGTGCCTGCGGATGTCGCTTCGCGGATCATCCCGACCCCTTGCCCCGCATCAACTGGCAGGTCATCGGCGACCACCGATTCGGCGAGCACCCGGGACGGAAAACGCTCCGGCCACGGCAATCCCGCGGCGATGTCGAAGTCGCGCGTGACGCGGGTGTCGGTCGCGGCCGCCTCAATCAGGGCGGACCGGGCCGAATCGCCGGTGAGAGCTTCCGGGCAGGCCGCCAGCCGGGTGCCCAGCCAGGCGCCGGCGGCTCCGGCGGCCAGTACGGCGGCCAGGCTGCGGGGTGACGCGATCGCACCACCGGCCAGCACCGGCACGGTCACCGCGTCGAGCACCGCATCCAGCAACGGCAGTGTGCCCACCTGCACTTCGCCGTGGCCACCACCCTCGGCGCCCCGGGCCACCAAGACGTCGACTCCGGCGTCGGCCGCCCGTCGCGCCCCGATCACGTCGTAAACCTGTGTGGCAGTGGCAATTCCGGCAGCATGCGCCAGCTCGACCCAGGACAGGTCAGTGCCGAAGCTGACCGACAACAAATCCGGTTCAGCGGCCAGCGCGTCGTCCAGCAATCCGGGCTGAGAACGCATTACCCAGTCGACCAGTCCGATCCCGAATCGTTCACTTACATAACGCAACTCAGCGGCCAGCGACTCGCTGGTCGCGGTACTGCCCATGCCGATCATGCCTAGACCGCCGACGGCGGTGACGGCGGCCGCAAGTCGGCCGCCGGCGACCCCGCCCATTGGCGCGTTGACGATCGGTACCCGCAGGCCAAAGGCGCGCGACCAGGCCGTGGCGAGCATTCCTCTGGCTAGTGCGACGCGCCCGGCTGGGACTTGAGCACGGTCAATATCACCACTGAGTCCTCTATTGCGAGTAGCGCGTGCCGAACCGGCGGGATCGCGACGTAATCACCGGTCTTTCCGTCCCAAATGTCGTCTCCGGCGGTGAGGCGCACATGGCCCTGCAACACCTGCAGCGTCGCTTCGCCCGGACTGTCGTGCTCGGCAAGTTCGTGTTCGGCGAGCAGGGCCAGCACCGTCTGGCGGAGTTCGTGGGTGTGGCCACCGTGGATGGTGTGGGCTGCCCGACCGCTGTGCGACTTGCGCGCCTCGGCCAGTTTCTCGGATGCCAGGCTGTTCAATGAAATGGATTCCATCGGTGCGTCCTTTCAGAGGCTGAGCAGCAGTATGCCCGCCACCAGCAATGCGACCACCTTGACCGCCTCAATTGCGACGTAGACGTAGTGGGCGCGCGACCGTGGCCCTTCGGCGCCGGCCAGCACCTGATCCGAGCGCCGGGCCAATCGGGGCCGCACCGCGATCAACTGAATGGCCAGCGCGACTCCGGCGATCCCGTATGCCACCAGGATTCGCCCCGGCGTCGGCCCGGCGACCAGATAAGCCAAAAGAACTAGGGCGAACCCGACTTCCACGGTATTGAGGGCGCGAAAAACCAGGCGTCCGATGCCCAACCCGATTTGCAGGGTCACATTCGGTGCACGGAACTTCAGCGGCGCTTCCAGGAACGAGATGGCTAGCACCATGCCCAGCCACACGAAGGTAACCGCGGTCTCTACGGCATGTGGGGTGCTCATCGCGAGACCCCTTCCAGGTGGGCGAGGCACAGATCCGGCTGCACGAACGCCTCCAGGCGCTCGACGGCTACGGGCGCCGCCCAGGTTTCCAGCGCGCCGCGCATGAGTCCGAGGTGAATCGGACACACCACGTTGGACCGGGTCTCGGCGAGCTCCAGGAACGGACAGTGCCGCAAGCCCACCTGTTGCTTGCCGTCGGCCACCCGACGTTCCGGCGCGAAGCCCAACTCGTCGAGCAGTACGACTAGACGGTCGATCGACTCATCCACGCTGTCAGTGTCGGGCGCATCGAGTCTCTTGCCCCACTCCCGACCCGCGGCCAGCGCCAAGCTGCTCGAATTCTCCTCTGTGGCAATACCATTGGCGAGTATCTCGGCGAGCAGTCGGTAGTGCCGCGTGCCACCGCGGTCCATCTGCCGCACCGCGGCGAACATTAGCGGCGGACGCCCGGGGCCGCGGCGCGCGGGCTCGACCTGCTCCACCTGTCCGTCGCGCACCAGGCTGTCGAGGTGGAAGCGCACGGTGTTGGGGTGCACGCCGAGTTCGTCGGCGATGGCCAGGATGCTCAACGGCTCTCCTGAGGCCCGCAAGACCCGCAGCACCGCGCGGCGGCGGCGTCCTCCGTCCTCGGCCGGCCCGGTTGCGTCACTCACTGGCACTCGACCCCTTCACTCATCAGCCTTGGGTTGGCTGGCGACCAGCGGCGCATCCACACCAAGCGGTCCCACCTTGGCGGCACCTCCCGGCGAACCCAGTGGCGCGTCGCGGCCGGGCAGGGTTTCGTTGAAGAACGCTTCATTGTCCGCCAGGTACGGTTGCAGGTCTTCGGGCAGGTCGTCTTCGTAGTAGATCGCCTCGACCGGACACACCGGTTCGCAAGCGCCGCAGTCCACACATTCGTCGGGATGGATGTAGAGCGCCCGACCTCCCTCGTAGATGCAGTCGACCGGGCACTCTTCGACACAGGCTCGGTCCATCACGTCGATGCAGGGCTTCCCGATCACGTACGCCATGGGTTAGAGTTTACACAATAGGTATTGTAAAAACTAGGAGAATCGGGAAAGGCTATGGCCGAGAACGAGCTTGACGTCCGTGAGTTGCGTAAGCCCGACAAGCATCCCACGATCTTTGCCCGTTATGACGAACTTTCGCCGGGCGAATACTTCGTCCTGGTCAACAATCACGACCCCAAACACCTGCGCGCAGAGTTCGACATCGAGCACCCGGGCAGCTACCACTGGGAGTATCTCGCCCGGGGTCCACAGGAGTGGCGCATCCGAATCGGCAAGCGCACCACGACATCGTTGCCGCGCGTCCTGACCAACACCGCCGAACTGGGTGACGACGCGGCGGATGCAACCGGTGCGGTGTGGAAGCTCGAGGTTCGCGCGCGCGATCTGGACGCCAATGTCGTCGCAGTGCCGCCGGAAGGCAGAATCGACACACACACGGGACCCGATCTTGACGTGCTGATTCACGTCTTGTCCGGCAGCGGCCGGCTGACCACCGAGGAGGGCATCATCGACATGCACCCTGGCGCATTGCTCTGGCTGCCACGACGTTCCCGACGACAGTTCACCGCCGGCCCGGACGGACTGCGCTACCTCACCGTGCACAAGCGCCGGCAGGCACTGGTTCTCGAGGCCCCGGCCCGGCGGGCAGTCTGATGCCTCAGGGCAACGAACCGCTGCCGGCGTCGCAGCGCGACGACGAACACGTGCAAGGGCACTGGCTGCTAGCGCGCTTGGGCAAGCGGGTACTGCGGCCCGGCGGAGTCGAACTCACCCGCACGCTGCTGGCCCGGGCCGACATCACCGGCGCCGACGTCCTCGAGCTGGCACCAGGGCTGGGCCGCACCGCCGCCGAGATCGTCGCCCGCAACCCGAAGTCCTATGTCGGGGCGGAAGGCGACGCCGATGCGGCCAGCCACGTTCGCGGTGTCCTCGGTGGCAAGGGCGAGGTCCGAGTCACCGACGCCGCAGAAACCGGCCTGCCCAGCGCCAGCGCCGACGTGGTCATCGGCGAGGCGATGCTGACCATGCAGGGCGATTCGGCCAAGCACGCGATCGTGGCCGAGGCCGCACGAGTGCTGCGGCCCGGCGGCCGCTACGCGATTCACGAACTTGCGCTGACACCGGACGACGTACCCGAGGAGGTCAGCACAGAGGTGCGCCAGTCGCTGGCCCGGGCCATCAAGGTCAACGCGCGGCCACTGACGATCGCCGAATGGTCGCAGCTGCTGGCCGGGCACGGGCTGGTGGTGGACAACGTCACCACCGCACCGATGGCGCTGTTGCAGCCGCGGCGAATCGTGTCCGACGAGGGTGTGCTGGGCGCGCTGCGCTTCGCCAGGAACGTTTTGACGCAATCCGAGGCACGTAAGCGAGTCCTCATGATGCGCAACACTTTTCGCAAACACCGCGAGCGTCTGGCCGCGGTCGCGATCGTCGCTCACAAACCGGGCTGAGCCGCCCCGTTCGTTCCGTGGGATGGCAAGCGCTGACGGCCCTTATGCTTCAGTGCATTTCGACGGTTCGCGCAATGCGTCGGACGCCGCCGAGCAACTCGCGGTCAAGTGGCACGACATTCACACGGAACTGGAAACCCGCGGCGCCACAGGCAAACTCATCGACAAGGTTGGCGATGCCGTGCTGAACTCACGGCCGCCAGTTGGCCGGCGCGGGCGGGCCATCGTGGCAACCGGCGAACGCGCGCTGGTCAACGAGCACCCAATCAGTCCGCCCTCGGCAAGCGAGGTGCGGGTGTCCGAGTATCCGTACCTGGTGCCGCTGATGGATTTGGAGATGCAGCGCCCGACATACGTGTTCGCCGCGATTGACCGCAACGGCGCCGACGTCGCGCTTTATCAGGGCGAGACGGTCTCGGCGGCAAGCATCAACGGCGGTGGCTACCCGGTCCATCGGCCGGCTACCGCGGGTTGGAAGGGCTACGGCGACACGTTGGCCAGCCGCTGACACCAGGAGTCGGGATTTTCGTCACCTCAAGAAGTGCCTTCCGTCCATAGCGGCGGCCGCAAACTGGAATCCACACTGGATTCATGCAGCGATACACCGATCGCGCGGACGCCGGGCGCAAGCTCGCCCCATTGTTGAGCCATCTGCGTGAGGAAGACGTAGTGGTCCTGGGATTACCGCGGGGCGGCGTTCCGGTCGCGTTCGAAGTGGCTCGCGAGTTGCGGGCTCCCTTCGACGTGCTACTGGCTCGAACACTCACGGTGCCCGACCAGCCCGGGTTGGCCTTCGGCGCCGTCGGGGAAAGGGGCGTGCGAATCAACAACGACGCCGTTATCCAGCAGACGGGCCTCACCTACCGGGAGATGGACGACGTGGAGAACCGGGAATGGGAGGACCTGATCCGGCGCGGACAGCGGTTCCGCAAGGACCACGGCAGGATTTCACTCAAGGGTCGAATTGCATTGATCGTCGACGACGGCGTCGCAACCGGAGCGACTGCGCAGGCCGCCTGCCAGGTTGCGCGGGCCCAGGGGGCACGCAGGGTGGTCCTAGCAGTTCCGATCGTGGCCGCCGACGTCGCGAAAAGGCTCACCGAGTACGCGGACGATGTGGTCTGCGCACAGAAACCTGTCCCACACTTCGCGGTCGCCCACGGATACCGAGACTTCGCACCCGTTTCCGACGACGACGTGGCCGCACTCCTCGACCGCGCCCGCAACGGCTTCGTCTCTAGCACAGTTGAATCGGGGCACAGCTGGGTGGCTACATCGCCGTGAGCATCCCCCCGGACACCGGTGCGTGCGTCACCCGTCCAGCGCCCGCCGGGCACGCTGCACGCTTGCCTCGGTCAGCCTGTCGGCTGCACCGAGATAACCAGGCGACGGAAGTTTTCCAGCCAACTCGGCGATAGCGCGTTGCTCACCGAGAACGTCTGCGCCAGCAAGGTTCTCGGCCATCGCATCGGTGTGCACATTCAGGCCGGACACCAGTTCGATGCACTGCGAACCGGCGACCACCGTGCGGCGTGCCAGGGTGCGCAGCGTGTCCCATTCCGCGTGCCAGGTGCCATCGGGGCGTTCGTCGTTGGCCAGGGCGGCAGCTGTGTGAAGGGTGGCGGCCAGCGCCGGCGCGGCGATGGCGGCGCGTCGAATCAGGATGGACAGCACCGGATTGCGCTTGTGCGGCATCGACGACGACCCGCCACGCCGCGCGCCGGCGGGTTCGCTCAGCTCGCCGATCTCCGGGCGAGCCAGGGTGACTACGTCCGAGGCGATGCGTCCCCAGCAGTCGGTGCATGCGATCAACGCGTCACCGAACGCGGTGATCGGTGCGCGGTTGGTGTGCCACGGCGGGCGAAATTGCAGGCCCAAAGCGGTTGCGGCGCTGCGCGCTACGTGTTCGGCGGCCGCCACCGGGTCGGTTGCCCCAGTGCGTAGTGCCATTAGTTCGACGGCGGCCGAATAGGTTCCGACGGCGCCGCCGAACTGGGCCGGGATAGCGAGTGCCCGCAGCCGGGTATAAGCGTCGACGACCCCGTCCAGCCACCCAGCCACCTTCACTCCGAACGTGGTAGGTGCCGCTTGCTGGGTCAAGGTGCGTGCCACCATCGGCGTGGCGCGGTGCGCTTCGGCCAGTGCCGAGAGAGCCGAAATCTGTTCGGCAAATTGCGCTCTGAGCTGCTCCGCGGCGGTACTCAGCGCCAGCATGAGGGCGGTATCCATGACGTCCTGGCTGGTGAGTCCGCGGTGTATGTACCTGCCCTGCGCCGACGCCGCGCGTTGCCGCAGTAGGCCGACCAGCCCGATTACGGGGTTTCCGCCATTCTCGGCCGAAAGCGCCAATTGCTCGGTATCGCCCTCCCCCACCAGCTCGCCCAGGTCGGCACCCTCGGCCGGCGCCACCCCCGCTCCGACCAGGGCGTCGAGCCAGGCGGATTCGACCCTGACCATCGACCGCATCAACATTTGGTCCGTCAGAAGATCCCCGGCACGCTCGTCGCCGGGCCACAGCAGATTGGTCATCGCGCCTCGTCCCGGTAGGCCAGGAACACCGTTTCATCCTGACCCTGGAGGTGGATGTCGAATCGGAATGCCCCTCGGCCGATTTCCTCGACGCATAGCAGGCTCGCGCGCCGATGCGGGGCCACCGCGGACAGGACCGGATCGGTGTCCAGGGCGGCGCCGGGCAGGTAGGCGCGGGTGAACAGCCGATCCAGCAGGCCGCGGGCGAATACCGTCAGCGCGAAGTACGGTGACCGTCCGGCACCGGTGGGACCGGGAATCACGGTACGCAATGAGTACTGGCCGTCGCTGCCAGTTGCTGCCCGGCCCCAGCCGGTGAAGGTCCAGCCATCGCGGCGCAGCGAACCCGAGGCCCGCGGAATGCGGCCGGCGCTGTCCGGCTGCCAGAGTTCCACCAATGCGTCGGGCACCGCGACGCCCGCGCCGTCGAAGACGGTCCCGCGTAGCTCGACGGCGCCGGGAAACTCCGCGCACACCAACTCGCTGTCCCGCGGGAACGGGAGTCCGATGCCGAAGAACGGACCCACCGTCTGGCCCGGCGTGCGCGCCAACTCATCCATCGCAGGCGCCCCCGCGGCTCAGCACGACGTCCCAGCGGTAGCCAGTGGCGTATTCCGGCTCGGTCAGCTCGTGGTCGTAGCGCGCGATAAGTCGTTGCCGCGCATCGGGATCGAGAACCGAGGCGAGGATCGGATCGAGACCTGCCAGCGGGTCGCCGGGAAAGTACATCTGGGTGACCACGCGTTCGGTGAAAGCGGTGCCGAAGACCGAGAAGTGGATGTGCGCGGGTCGCCAGGCGTTGTGGTGGTTGCGCCAGGGGTACGGGCCGGGTTTGACGGTCTTGAAGCGGTAGGAGCCGTCGGGCCCGGTCAGGCACCGGCCGGCGCCGGTGAAGTTCGGGTCCAGCGGGGCGGGATGTTGGTCGTGCTGGTGGCGGTAGCGGCCGGCGGCGTTGGCTTGCCAGATTTCGACCAGCTGGCCTGCTACCGGGCGCCCGGATGCGTCGAGTACACGCCCGGTCACGATGACGCGCTCGCCGATCGGTTCGCCGGGGTGCCCGGCCGTGAGGTCGGCGTCCAGGGGGCCGACGTCCTGGTGGCCGAAGCAGGGCGCCGAGCGTTCGATTTCGTCGGGATCGACCAGCAGCAATGGGTGCTGGGGGTGTCGCAGGATGCTGCTGCGGTAGGGCGGGTAATCCAGCCGTGGCTGTGGCTGCGGCGCGCGTCCGTTCTCCGCGGCGATGGCGGCCATCTCCGCGCTGATATCGGCTTGCGAAGCGACGCGCTGCGGTGCGGCGTTCACGAAGCGTGAGGCTACTCGTGCCGTTCTTGCGCCGCGTCGCACCGCCCTGCGTGTACCGCGCTCAAATCGGCGTGGCAAAGCTCGCGCGATCAAGTCGATCGACCCTGCGCGCCTAACCCGGGGCAGGCAGATACGTGTGTTGAATCGTTGACACGCAACGCTTCCGAGGCCGTGATCCGTGCGTCGTTTGTACAGATTGCGACCCGAATTATCCATATACGGTAGCTAGTTTGGCGAATGTGCGCTGCCGCGGAGGGGGCCGATGCTAATTTTCGCCACCATGTCATACGTGGTCGCCGCTCCGGAGCTGGTGAGCGCTGCCGTCGGGGACTTGGCCAACATCGCGTCGTCCATCGGTGCGGCTCGGTCGGCTGTCGCGGGCGCAACGACATCGGTGGCGGCGGCCGGTTCCGACGAAGTGTCTGCAGCGATCGCGGCACTGTTCAATGCGCACGCGCGATCATTCCAAGCCATCAGTAGCCAGGCCGCAGCTTTCCACGACCAGTTCCTGCAAACCCTGTCGACCAGCGCATCCTCCTACGCCAGCGCCGAGGCCACCAACCTGGCGAGCATGCTCACCGACCCCCACCTCGAACTGTTCGGCGTGCTGATCGTCGGCAACGGCGCCAACGGGACCGCGGCCGCCCCTAACGGTGGCAATGGGGGCGTCTTGTGGGGTAGCGGCGGCGCCGGCTACACCCAGACCGGCTCGTCCGGCTCAGCCGGAGGCCGCGGAGGCAACGCCGGGTTGATCGGCAATGGCGGGCGCGGCGGTGGCGGGGGCTACGGCGCGGCCGGCGGCGCGGGCGGCAGCGGCGGCTGGCTCTACGGCAACGGCGGATCCGGCGGGTCCGGTGGGGCTGCGATGACGGGCTTCAACGGCGGCCTGGCGGGCAACGGCGGAACCGGTGGCGGCGGGGTGCTGTTCGGCAGCGGCGGTGCGGGCGGCCAGGGCGGCGCCGGCCTGGCCGGGACAGGTGTGACCACACCCAGCGGCGGAGTGGCAGCCACTGGCAGTGTGGGGGTGGACGGTAGCGGCACTACCGGTGTCACTGGCACTAACGGGGGTGGCGGCGGCGACGGGATGCCCGGCCAGACCGGTGGCACGGGTGGCGTTGGCGGCAGCGCGACCTCGTCCGGGGGCAACGTCGCGAACTTCGCCGCGACGGCCGGTGCGGGGGGCGGTGGCGGCATGGGAGGTTCCGGCGCCGACGCGTCGGCACTCAATGCCGGCGGCGTCGGCGGTCACGGTGGTTCCGGCGGCAATGCCGGCCTGCTGTACGGGAACGGCGCGGCGGGCGGTCACGGCGGCGTCGGCGGCGTCGGCGGGACTGGCGGCGCCGGCGTAGCCGGTGGAACTGGGGGCGCGGGTGGCGCCGCGAGCGTCGACGCAACAAATCGGTTCGCGAACGGGCAGGCCACCGGGGGAACCGGCGGCACCGGCGGCGTCGGGGGAACGGGCGGCGCCGGCGCGACCGGCGGACTGGGCGGTGACGGCGGTAACGGCGGCCGCGGCGGATTCCTGTTCGGTATCGGTGGCGACGCCGGAAACGGCGGTGTCGGTGGCGTGGGCGGCGTCGGGGGCGGTGGCGGCAGCGGCGGCATCGGTGGCACCGGTGGCGCGGCGACCGCGACCGGATCCGGTGTCCCCCTCCTGTCCAACGGCGGCACCGGCGGCGACGGCGGCACCGGTGGCGATGGCGGCGTCGGCGGAACCGGTGGCAACGGCGGGGCGGCCGGCAGCGCGGGACGTGGCGGGTTGCTGGGCTACGCGGGTGCCAGCGGCTCCGGCGGCACCGGAGGGATCGGTGGTCAGGGCGGCGCTGCCGGGACCCCGGGCCCCGGATCTGCGGGCGGTTCTGCCTTGGGTTCATTTCAGGCCACCAAGACCCCGGGCGGCTTCGGCGATGCGGGCTCCGGCGGCGCCGCCGGCGCCCAGGGCGAACCCGGCGCCTCTGGCTGACTTCCCGATCGAGGAGCAGCCCGCTCTCACCCATTCTCTACTGTTCGGAGATATTCTCTGTAGAGCAGACAGAGAGGGGTCCCGTGGACGACGTCTTCGAGCATGTCCGTCGCGGCATGATCCCTGCGCACATCTACAACGACCAGGACATTTTCGCGCTGGAGAAGGAGCGGTTGTTCAACCGCGCGTGGATGTTCGTCGGGCACGAATCGGAGATCCCGCAGGACGGCGACTACGTGGTGCGCCGGGTGCTCGACGATTCGTTCATCATCACCCGAGACTCGCAGCGCCGGGTGCGTGCACTGTTCAACATGTGCCTGCATCGCGGCATGCAGGTTTGTCGCGCCGAGATGGGCAATGCGTCCAATTTCCGCTGCCCGTACCACGGTTGGACCTACCGCAACGACGGCCGGCTCACCGGCCTGCCGTTCCACCGCGACGCCTATGGCGGCGACGCGGGCTTCCCCAAGGACCAATCGCTTTTGCCGGCACCGAATTTCGCAATGTACAACGGCTTGATGTTCATCAGCCTGGATGCGCACGCGCCCCCGCTGACCGAATTCCTCGGCGACTTCACCTTCTATCTGGACTTCTACAGCAAGCAGAGCATCGGCGGCCTGGAAGTGCGTGGGCCGCAACGCTGGCGGATCAAGGCGAACTGGAAGATCGGCGCCGAGAACTTTTCCGGCGACATGTACCACACGCCCCATACCCACGCCTCGATCGTCGAGATCGGGTTGTTTCGGGAACCCAAGGCGCAGAAGCGCAAGGACGGCGCCACCTACTGGGCGAACCGGGGCGGCGGCACCACTTATAAGCTGCCGCCGGGCGGTTTTGAGGAGCGCATGCGCTACGTCGGCTATCCCGACGAAATGATCAGCCGCATCAAAGAAGTCTGGTCGCCGCGCCAGCAGCAGGTAGTCGCACAGGACGGCTTCATGTTCTCGGCGGCCACCTGCTTTCCCAATCTGAGCTTCGTGCACAACTGGCCGAAGCTGCCCGGCACCGATCAGGTGCTGCCATTCATCTCGATCCGGCAATGGCAGCCGATCAGCGCGAACGAAACTGAGGTGTACTCGTGGTTCGCGGTGGACGCCGCCGCACCCGAGCAGTTCAAGAAAGACTCCTACAAGGCGTATCTGATGTGCTTCGGGTCCACCGGCATGTTCGAACAGGACGACGTGGAGAACTGGGTGTCGCTGACCACCACCGCGGGCGGCTCGATGGCCCGTCGACTGCTGCTCAACAGCCGGATGGGCCTGCTGGCCGACGATAGTCCGGTCATCGCCGCGCTGAGCCCGGAGTCCTTCCACGGTCCGGGCCGCGCGCAGGTCGGCTACAACGAATACAACCAGCGCGAGTTGCTCAAGCTGTGGGCGCAGCAGCTGGAGGCGGTGTGAGATAGTGAGAAAGCCGCTGCCTTTCAACGATATTCGGCACCTGCAGGCGCATCAGTTCCTGGTCGACGAAGCCTACCTGCTGGATGCCCAACAGTACGAGGCGTGGCTGGCCACCATGACCGACGACATCCGCTACGTCATGCCAGTGCGGGTCACTACCGCGCGCGGCGCCGGATTCGACACTTCGCCCGGGATGGACCACTTCGACGAAGACAAATACTCGTTGAGCCATCGGGTGGCGCGGATGGGCACCGAGCATGTCTGGGCGGAGGACCCGCCCTCGCGGCTGCGCCACTTCATCACCAACGTACGCACTTTCGCCTCCGACGATCCGGCGGAACTGCTTGTCGAGTCGGCCGAACTGCTGTTCCGCAGCCGCGGCGACGTCAACGAGAGCGCATTGTTGTCCTGCGGGCGCGAGGACTTGCTGCGACGCAGCGAGCAAGGCTGGAAGTTGGCCCGCCGCACGATCTTCGCGGACGAATCGGTATTGCGGATGCAGAACCTGGCGGTGTTCTTATGAATCCAGTCGGCGAGCCCATCAGTGTGGCAAACGAATTCACTGAGGTGGTGGTCCAGCGGGTGGACACCCGCAACGGCTCGCGGCTGTTGATCACCGCGCCCCGAAGCGGCCGCCAGATCACCCTGGACGCCCTCGAGGTCGAGGCACTGACCTGGCAGAACCCCCGTACGCTGGCGGCTATGGTCGGTAGCGCGCAGACCCCTTTGTTGCCGGATGACCCTCAACCATGACCGGGTGGCTACAGGACAAACGGGCCCTAATCGTGGGCGCGGGCTCCGGGATCGGCCGCGCCGTCGTCGACGCGTTTCGTGATGAAGGCGCGAAAATAGCTGTTCTGGAACATGATCGGGACAAATGCAACCACCTCCGCGCGGAGTTCCCCGACATCCCGGTGATCGAAGGTGATGCCGTCACCCGGGAGGCCAACGAGCAGGCAGTCAGCGCCACGGTAGACCGCTACGGCGGCCTGGACACCCTGGTGCACTGTGTCGGTGTCTTCGACTTCTACCGCAGACTCGCCGACATCGGCGCCGACGAGCTGTCCCCCGCATTCGAGGAGATGTTCCGTACCAACGTGCTCAGCCACTTGCAGTCGGTCCAAGCGGCACTACCTCGGCTGCGAGACGGGACGGGCCCCTCGATCGTGTTGACCGAGTCCACGTCCGCGTACTATCCGGGCCGCGGTGGCGTGCTATACGTGTCGTCGAAGTTCGCGGTACGCGGGCTGGTGACCGCGCTGGCTCATGAACTGGCGCCGCAGATCCGCGTCAACGGCGTGGCGCCGGGTGGGACCCTGAACACCGACCTGCGCGGCCTGGCCGCGCTGGGCCTCGACCAGGTGCGTCTCGACGACTCTGTCGGCAGGGCAACCGATCTTGCCGCCCGCACCCCGCTGCGCGTCGCGCTGTCCGGCGAAGACCATGCATGGAGTTATGTGTTTTTAGCCGCCGACCGCTCCCGCGGTCTCACCGGCGAAACCATCCACCCAGATGGGGGGTTCCGGCTTGCTTGAACACGAACGCGCGCTCCTCGCTCAGGCCTGCCGAGTCGCCGCGTCCCGCGGCCTGGTCGACGGCATACTGGGCCACCTCAGCCTGCGAGTTGACGACGAGCACCTGCTGATCCGGTGCCGTAGCGACTCCGACACCGGGGTTGCCTACACCCGCCCCGACGACATCCGGCTGGTGACCTTCGACGGGAAGCCCGGCGCCGCAGGCGAACTCGACGAATACCGGGTTCCCAACGAATTGCCGATCCACACCGAAACGATGCGGGCCGACCCGCGGCATCGGGCCGTCGCGCACCTGCACCCTCCAGCCGTGGTGGCCGCGGACCTGGCCGGTATCACGTTGCGCCCCATCTACGGGGCGTACGACATTCCCGGAGCCCGGCTGGCCCGCGGCGGAGTACCGGTGTACCAACGGGCTGTGCTGATCCGTGATTCGCGCCTGGGTCGGGAGATGGTGGCCGCGATGGGCGATGCTCCGATAGTGATCTGCCGTGGGCACGGCATCACCAGCACCGCCGGCACCACCGAGCAGGCCGTGTTGCAGGCGATCAGCCTGAACGAACTGGCCCGTATGTCGCTGCGGGTGCGCGCGGCCGGCGGAACTCTGCGCGAAATCGCCGACGAAGATTGGGACGACTTGCCGAACTTGGGCTCTGGCTTCAACGTCGAGTCGGCGTGGCGGCACGAGGTCGCGCGGTCGAGCGCTTAGCCCAGCTGATCGCTAATTTGGTTGGCCGCCTCGACAAGTGCGGCCGCCACCACCGGATATTTCTTGGCCGGCAATCGGTTCTGCGGCGCTGCAGCGTTCAGCGCGAGCAGCATCCCGGGCGCGCGCGTCGGTATCGGCACCGCGACCGAGGCGACGCCTTCCTCGCTCTCCTCGCGATTGGTGGCGTAACCCTGCCCGCGGATGCGGAAGAGCTCGTCTTCCAGACGCGTACGGTTGCTGATCGACCGCGACGTGATGGTAGGCAACGTCTCTTCCGGAAGTAGTTGCCGCAGTTCGGGTTCGGACAGCTGCGCCAGCAGCGCCTTGCCCGTCGAGGTGCAGTGCGCCGGCAGGGTGCGTCCCAGCCGGGATGCCACCCGGACGGCCTTGGGTCCTTCGATTGCGGCGACGAAGCGCACGCCGGCCCCGTCGAGCATCCCAACGTGGACGGACTCTCCCAATCGGTCGCTGAGCTCGCGCATAACCGGCACCGCGGCACGCTGAATGTCGATGCGCCCGAAGATAGCGAACGCCACTCCGGTGAGCGCCGGTCCGGGCAGGTAGGCCTTGGAGTCCGGATCTTGTCGGACAAAGCCGCGATAAGCCAGCATCGCCAGCAGGCGGTGCGCGGTGGAGGAGGCTACCCCCAAGTACCGCGTCGCCTCACTGAGCCGGATTTGCGGTTGCTCGCCCAGCAGCAACAACAGCCTCAGCGCGTTGTCCACCGACTCGATCGGGTACTGCGGCGGCTCTTTCCGCATCCATCGAGCCTATCCCCCGGATTCCGTGTGCCGTGCCACACCCGACATGGTGGCTGCTGCAACAGTTGTCGCGAAAACGGCATATTGTCCGCGAATCCCCGATACCGTTCTCGCAGCGTCGCGTTGCTTGGTGGTCGGGGAATCATGGCTGGTCGGCAACGCGGCGCGCTTAGCATCCGGCCGAACGCACGGCTGCGGGAATTGCGCAACGGATGGTCGCTCGGGCGGCGTCAACACGAGTGGACGACCAGTCCGGGGTTTACCAATTGGCCAACTCCCGAACGTCACGGCTTGATATAGAGTCGCGCGACACTTCACCCGCTCCGACGAAGTTAATCGGCCCAACGTCTAGCCTGATCGGGAGTTTGGGGTAATCGGGAGAAGACACGTGGGCGAATTCGACCGGCGGCGGCTCCTGGTCGCAATGGCCGCGACGGTGGCGGCCATCGGACTCCCTGGGTACACAACACCGCTGGCGCGCGCCGACATTCGGCCGATGGCGCCGTCCCCTGACCCTGGATCACGTGTCGATCTGCCCGGTGCCGGCGCATTGAAGAGACTTCCTGGCAACGGGAATCTGCTGGCGTGGACCGTCGACGACGGATCCAACCCTGACGTGGTGCGCCTTTACACGCAATTCGCCAAGGACACCGGCGTGCGGCTCACCTATTTCGTCACGGGCAGTTACCGGTCGTGGACCGAAAATGCCGCGCTGTTGCGACCGCTGGTCGATTCGGGGCAGATCCAGCTGGGCAACCACACGTGGACACATCCCGACTTGACCACGCTGTCGAAAAGCCAGATCGCCGAGGAACTCCGCAGCACCGACGCATTCCTGCGCAACACCTACGGGGTGGACGCCACCCCGTATTACCGGCCCCCCTACGGCCGACGCACTCCGGTGGTCGACGCGGTGGCCGCTGACTTGGGCTATCTGGCTCCGACGCTGTGGTCCGGTGACCTCCGGGATTCCGCACCGCGGTCCGAGGCCGACATCGTCAGGATGGCCTATCAGAGCTTCACTGCACAGAACATTGTGATCGGCCACCTCAACCATCCACCGGTCACCCACGTTTACGGGCAATTGGTCGACATCATCCGTTCCCGGGGGTTGCGTACCGTGACACTCAACGACGTCTTCCTGCGGCCGCAGAATCCGCACCGGATCGTCAAAGGTTCGGCGTGATTTGAGCTTTCGCGCACCGGCCGCCCACCTTGCCGGATGGTGAACGGTCCTGCTCGGAGCAGAAGGTGACGGCCCGAGTAGGCCAACGGAGATCGGCTCCGCCCACCTTTGGCCCAGTTGCGCCGCGGAGCCACCGCCGGTCAGGCATTCTTTACCCATGGATGTGCAGGCCCTGCTGGATTCGATCCCACCCCTTGCGGTCTATCTGGTGGTCGGCGGCGTCGTGGGATTGGAGAGCCTGGGCATCCCGCTGCCTGGGGAGATCGTGCTGGTCACCGCGGCGTTGATGTCATCGCACCACGAGCTAGCGGTCAATCCGATTGGTGTCGGCGCCGCCGCGGTGGTCGGCGCGGTGGTCGGTGACTCGATCGGCTATTCGATTGGCCGCCGGTTCGGGATGCCGCTGTTCGACCGTCTCGGCCGCCGCTTCCCCAAGCACTTCGGCCCTGGGCACGTGATGCTGGCCGAGCGCACCTTCAATCGCTGGGGCGTGCGCGCGGTGTTCTTTGGTCGATTCGTCGCTTTGCTACGGATATTCGCCGGCCCGCTGGCCGGGGCGTTGAAGATGCCCTATCCGCGGTTCCTGGCGGCCAACGTCTCGGGCGGAATCTGCTGGGCGGGCGGCACCACCGCGTTGGTGTACTACGCCGGTGAGGCCGCCGAGAAGTACATGTCGCGGTTCTCGTGGATCGCGCTGGTGATCGCGGTCGTCTGCGGAGCCACCGCCGCGATCTTGATGCGCGAGCGCACCTCACGCGCAATTGCCGAACTCGAGGAAGAACACAAGCGCACGACCGATGCCGCCGCGGCGTCCTGATTCAGCTCTCCGCGCTGCCTGTCACGTCGCTGGCGTGCACCGGTCGGTGCCGTTCGATAAGGTCGCGGGCCATCGCCTGGGCCCGACGGGCCGCCTCTCGGTCGCCGACGGCGGCGAGGATGATGGCACCCTTCATCAAGATATGCCATGACCAGGCGAAATCCTCCGCATCGCGCAGTCCCGCCGCGCCGGCGCGTTCCCGCACAATCTTGCGAACATTGTCGATATGGATGATGCTGGCCTGCCCGGCGGGGTGATCGAGCCCCATCTCCAGCAGCACATTGATGAAGGAGCACCCCTCGTAACCGTCGCGGTTCTGGAACCAGTCGTGCAGAACGTCGAAAATGGCGAGCAACTGTTCCTCGGCCGTTTTGCCTCGCAGCGCCGACTGCTCCTCGATCAGGCCGTGGGTCCACAGCTGTTCGCGACGCTCTAGCACCGCCAGCACCAAAGCATTCTTGGTGGCGAAGTGACGGTACAGGGTGGCTTTGGCCACGCCGGCTCGCTCGATGATCTCGTCAGTTCCCACCGCACGGATTCCACGTCGACTGAACAACTCGTAGGCGGCGCCCAGTATCCGCTCGCGGGCTGGCACGGCAGTCCCGGGAGGACCCGCGGCATCAGGAGTCAACATAGGTGATCTCAGCGTAATCACAGCGGCGATATATAGACAGACCGCCCTGTCTTGTTATACAACTGAGATTCACCGAACGACTTATCTGTCTGTCTTCAGACTGCAGGACGGGCAATCCATCGCGGCGCCGCCTCCAGCGCCAGTCGATTAGGAGTGCACCATGAGCCTGGTTCTTTCAGAATCCCTCGCCACCCACCTGACTCTGAGCACGCGGCTGGTGTTCGAACTGGGTGAGCCCCGCAGCACCCTGCGGGCCACCACCGCCCGCAGCGGCGAAGCCGTGGTGATCCATGCGGGCGGCGAGATCGACGCCTGCAACGAGCACACCTGGCGCCGATTGGTTACCGAGGCGGCCGCTACGGCCGCTCCACCGGGCCCGTTCGTCGTCGACGTCACCGAGGTCGACTTCATGGCGTGCGGCGCGTACTCGGTGCTGGCTGAGGCTGCCGAGCAGTGCCGTGAACGCGGGGTCAAACTGCTTCTGGTGAGCCGCTCGCCAATCGTCGCCCGGATTGTGCAGGTCTGCAGACTGGATTCGCTGCTACCGATTCACCCGACGGTCGACAGCGCGTTGAGCGACGGCTAGCTGCTCCGGTTCTTGACGATCTATTGCCTACGCCGCCCCGTCGCAGCGCGCGCCGTTCGTCACAAATTCGGGGTTGATCTCCGCCGGCGGTGGACCCACCTCAAGCACCGACCGCACCGCAGCGCGCAGGTACTTGCGCACCAGCGGCATGCCGTGCTGCTGCGCACGCAAACCAATCCATTTGGGCAGATCGATGATGCAGCTGGCGATCAAGTCGATGGCGTTGTCATCGCTTCGCCCCCAGAGACTTTCGGCCAGCTGCGCCATCGTCGCGGTGAGCTCGGCGTCCAACACCCGCAGCTTTTCGGCGACCTCGCTCGGCATCGGTTGACTCACCACATCTTCGCGACGCACCGTCATCAGGCATGCCGAGGATCCTGGAAACATCTTGGGGTACCGCAGCGAAGTCTCGGCGGCCGCGTACACCGCGTCGATCGCAGTGCTGCCGGGCGCCACTCTGGCCTCGTCGACCAGGCTGATCAGCAAGTCCAGAAAGCGGCGTTCCGCGCGTATCCACACACGTCCGAGCAATCCGCCGCGGGACTCGAAAGCTCGGTAGATGCCACCGTTGGAGACTCCGGTCGCCTTGGTGAGAGCACGAATCGTCACGGATTCGATGCCGTCCTGAGCGACAAGGTCTTCGGCAGAATCGAGGACGTAATCGTGGTGGTACAGCCGGGGACTCGACACCGCTAGATCGCTCCTTCGCTACGCATCTAGGCAATTGTCCCCAACAGACCCGGTTCCTACAGCGGAATCGCAGAGATAGCCAAAGTATTTGAGTCGGGCCGGTGGGGAGGTTTGCCCCGCGATTGCCGGGGTAGCTTTGCTGCCATGGGCTCAGGATGCTCCTGGGACGACCTCCCCACCGTGGGCGTCGAGGAGGAGTTTCTGCTCGTCGACCCACACACTGGTGAGCCGGCCCCGCAGGGCGGGGCAGTGGCCGCCGAGGCCGGGCGCCGCGGTGTCGAGCTGCAGCAGGAGTTGACCAGCTGCCAAGTGGAAACCACCTCGCCCGTCGTTGACACCGCTGCGGAACTGCGCGAGCAGCTCACCAGACTGCGTCGCACCGCCTCCGCAGCCGCCGACAGTGCCGGGGTCCGATTGCTGGCGCTGGGCCTGCCGCCGGTCACACCGCACGAGTTCCCCATAACCGACTCCCCGCGGTACCAGCTAATCGGCGACCGGTTCGGGATGGTCGCGCATGAGCAAGGTATCTGCGGATGCCACGTGCACGTGCAAGTGCCCGACCGGGCGGCCGCCGTCCACGCCAGCAACTGGCTGCGGCCGTGGCTGCCGACTCTGCTTGCTCTATCGGCGAATTCGGCAATCTACCGCAACACCGACACCGGGTATGCGAGCTGGCGCAGCGTGCTGTGGCGACGCTGGCCGGTTGCGGGTGCACCGCCGTATTTCGCCGCACTTGACGACTACGACCGCGCGGTCCAGATGTTCGTCGACTCCGGGGTGCTGCTGGATTCGGACATGGTTTATTGGGACGTACGTCCATCGGCGAATTTCCCGACGGTCGAGGTCCGGGTCGCCGACGTACCGGCCACGGTCGCCGAGACGGTGCTGTTGGCCACCTTGATCCGGGCCGCGGTGATGACCGCCGTCGACGAGCACGACCGCGACACCGTGCAACCACCGCCGGGCGCGCTGCGGGCGGCGTACTGGAAGGCCGCCCATGACGGATTGAGCGGCAACACACTGGATTTGATCGACGGTAGCGGTGCCGTGCCCACCCGCGACCAGTTAGCCGCGCTGGTACGACGGGTACATCGGGCATTAGATGCGCTGGATGCCTACCCAAATGTTGTCGACGAGCTCGAGCGGCTGAATACGGACGGCAACGGGGCAATGCGCCAGCTGCGGGCATGGCGCCGCCGCGGCGAGGTGATGGACGTCATCGAGCAGGCCGCTGTGGCGACGCTCAGCTGAGTCTCTACAGGGCGAGCAGACGATACAGGCCGATCAGTCCTACCGCCACGATGGTGGCGCGCAATGCATTTGGCGATAGCCGGCGGCCATAGCGAGCTCCGAGCAATCCCCCGAGCAGCGAACCCACCGCGATCAGGCCGGCAACCGACCAGCTGATGCGACCCCAGGCGACCAACGTATAGCCAACGGCTGCAACGATATTCACCATTAGCGTAAGCAGGTTCTTGGCGGCATTCATGCGCTGTACGGATTCGGGGAGTAGCGCACCCATCACGCCGACCAACAGAATGCCCTGCGCTGCGGTGAAATAACCGCCGTATGCGCCAACGGCAAAGGTGCCTGCCACCAGCGTCGCCATCCGCGCGGGACTGACGTGATCGGCCGATCGCCCGGCCTGCTGGGCTCGTCGGCTCGACCACGACTGGATCCGCGGACCGAGCACCACCAAGGTAAGCGCCAAGATCAGCAGGATCGGCACGATTCGGGTGAACACGTTCTCGGGCAGATGCAGCAGCAGGTACGCGCCCAGCACGGCGCCGGTGAGCGACGCCGGGATCTGCCAGCGCAACCGGTCCCACTGGCCCCGCAGCTCGGCGCGATATCCCCAGGTGCCCGACACTCCCCCGGCGACCAGACCCACTGCGTTTGACATGGTTGCCGTTACCGGCGGATAGCCGAGCGCGACCAGCGTCGGGAAGGTGATCAACGTACCCGAGCCGACGAGGGAGTTGATGGCACCCGCCCCTAAGCCCGCCAGGCCGATCAGAATCATGTGGGAAACCGGCACCGGGAAACTCTAGACTCTCGGCGACGCTCGAGCTGATCGGCGAGGCGCGCATGCGCTTCTGGCTCTGCGAGCAGTAGAGCCGAAATCAGCGGCTGCTCAGCCGTTGTCGGACTGAGCAGCCGCTGATTTTGTCGTTCAGCTCCCGGTGTAGGGAATCTGCGGCAGGTTGGGCAGGTTCTTCAGCGACGGCATCGGGCCACCCTGCTGGAACAGCTGCACTGCGGCGTTCTGGCCGTTGGTGTCGGCGACCCAGTCACGCACCTGCGTGTAGAGGGTGGTGCTGGCCTGGGTGGCCAGCTTGGCCGCCAGCTCATACATCGTCATGTTGGTCCCTGGCACCAGCTGGCCCCCACGCGGGGTGTGTGGGCCGTCCTTGTTCAGCGTGCTGTGGCATTCCTGGAAGCCGGGCGGCGGTCCGCCGGCCGGGCAGCCCTCCAGGGGGAACTGCTGCGCGAAGTCGATGCTGTAGTAGCCGGTGTGCAGGTCGGCGGGGAAGTCGGCTGGGTTGCACGTAGGGAAGATCGGCGGGGCGATCCGGTCCAACTGGCCGATCGCGACGTTCTCGTCGACCCAGTTGGAGTGGGCGTAGAAGTCCTGTTGCGTGTGCAGCAGGGCACCGAATGCGGCTCGGGCGCCTGGGCCGTCGGCCTCCGCGTTGCCGTTGAGCACCGATCCGCTCAGCACAATCGGCGAGAAGGTGTCCCAGGCCTGCTTCGCGCGGTTGCAGATGTCGACCGGGTTGATCGAGTTGTCCAGGTGACGGAACTCATCGGTGGCGTAAGCGTCACTGCCCATCGCGCCGCCCCCGGGTGGTGGGCCCAGCAGGATCTGGTTGACGGCCAGCTGGCTGACCTGGTCGCCGGGTAGAGCATTGCGCGTAATCGTCTCGTGGTACTTGACGTAGAACGCCTGAGCCCGTGGTGCGAACGCGACGAGAGAAGTGACAGCGGCGAGGCTGGCCACGACCACGACGAGCACGCCCAGCGGGTGCCTGCGGGTTAGCGTCATCAGAACTCCGTGCTAGTAGGGACCTAGAAGAACGCGGTTACGTGCGCTTTTGTAGACGTTTCCTCATGAACCTTACGAAATCAATGAGGATTCGGCGATATCAGCATGGGCGAATCAGTTGAAATCGATATTGGACAAGTGACAAGTAAGCCGGTGATCCTACCCGCGTTCTGATAACCAGGTGCGGTAGTTGCATTGAACGTGCCTGTGCACGTTGGCAATTCAGACTGTCAAACCCCTGCGTCAAGACCACGCACATATGCGATTGATATGGGTTTAATGTGCACTGGGTTGCGATTCGCGTAAGGCAACCCAGCAAAAGGTCTATAGGTAGGGCAGCGTGGTGGTCCGATAGGTTTCCGACGCATCGGCGAGCAGGTCGGTGAATTTGGTCTGCAACGTCGCGGTGGCGTCTCCGACCGGACGGTCGCAGAAGCGGCAGCGCGTGGCGAACTGAGCCTGCTCGTCATCGTTCGGCCAGAAGCGGCGCGGCCCTACAGCGGCGCCTGGGTCATACTGGACCGACTGATGCGCGCTCTCCCGCAAGATCCGGCCGACTGGATGCGCCTGCGGGCATTCGAGTTTCAGCGTTCCGATGCCCTCAGAAAAGCCGGAGAAACCCGTCATCGGTGTTAGACGTCGCTGGTCTTGTACCGGTTCTTGACCGGCGGCGCCGCCAGCAGCGGAGGAAGTTGCGTCAGGCGACCCTCGCCTGCGCGGAAACGCCGGTAGGCCTCGTCGTGATCGACCGACTCCCACACTTCGTAGATCAGCCAGTGCGTCTCGTCGTCCTCGTCGATCCACACGTCGGTCTGCAGATTTCCGTCGAACGCGCGGGTGTCCTGCAGTGCCCGGCCCATCAGCTCGCGCCCCGCCGAGACCGATTCAGGCTTGAAGCGCAGCTCGAGTATCACCGTGACCGACATCGTCGTCTCCCATTCTGGTACCGGGGCCGGGCATCGAGGATCGTACTTCGCGCCGCGCGCGGCCTGTCGACCGGGCGGGCGCGGCGCGACCGCTGCCCCGCTCGGTAATTCGCGGCGGAATCTTCGTCGACGAGCGGTTGATCTGCAACGAGACCTGCCAAGGAGCGATTCGGAACACGCACGCGTGATTCTTTGACTTTTGTTCTTCTGGAATTCGCCGCGGGTCACGTCGAAGCCGTTTCGAACCCGCAGACTGACGCGGTCGCCGACATGTGCCGAAAGGAACCAGATCACATGGTCTTGCCCCGCCGCATGCTAGGACTTTCGATTCTGGTTGTGGCTGCGGCCTATAGCGGCATCGCGACGGCGGCCGCCACTTCGGTTGACGACGCATACCTCGCTCAACTGCGCGCCGTGGGCTTCGCGTGGGCACCCGAGCATGACAACGCCATCGTCGGGATGGGGCACTTGATCTGCGACGACCTCTACTGGGGTTGGCCGCCGGACCGGATAGCCCAGGAAGTGCATGCCGACCTGGACGGCAGAGGAATCACGTTCGGCCAGATCACGTCGATGGTCGATATTGCCCGCGTTAGTTACTGCAACTGGTAGTCCGGCTCGGGGTCCGCGCTCAGATTCCGTCAAGAGGGTGGTCCCGGCTGGGATCGAACCAGCGACCTTCCGCGTGTGAAGCGGACGCTCTCCCACTGAGCCACGGGACCGGCGCCGAGAGGCGAACGACGTCGAAGACTAGCACGACTGCCGGCTCGGTCGAGCGGGCCAGGTGGGTCAGAGGGGTCGGGCGACCGACGCGACACGGCGCGTACCAAGCAATTTGTGTGCGCCCGCACACTGGACTATCGTCGTGCTTCGCACCGGGCGACGATCTCGCCCGTTGCGCGCGGATGTAGCGCAGTTGGTAGCGCATCACCTTGCCAAGGTGAGGGTCGCGGGTTCGAATCCCGTCATCCGCTCGGTGCAAGTGGCATCAACCCCAGCGGTGGAGTGGCCGAGTGGTGAGGCAACGGCCTGCAAAGCCGTGCACACGGGTTCGATTCCCGTCTCCACCTCCGATTTTTGACCCCCAGCGCGATTAGCTCAGCGGGAGAGCGCTTCCCTGACACGGAAGAGGTCACTGGTTCAATCCCAGTATCGCGCACCACGTTTGACCTGGCATTTCATTCCAGATTTTTGTCCTTCGACACTCACACCGCGGCGGATCCGGTCGAATCGCTGCGCGACGTACCGCCGCGGTACGCACCGGTCGCGATCGCGCCGGTGTCGCTCCGCGCTCGACGCCGGCTAGTCCCTAGACGTTGAAGCGGAACTCCACTACGTCGCCCTCGGGGGCCACAGCTTCAGTTCACGTCACCGAGGAACTCGACGAGCAGTTTCTCTACGGTTGCGGCTTGGTCCACCATCACCATGTGGTTCGCATCGTCGACGACCTCGATCCGTGCATTCGGTAGCGACTCGCGCAACATGCCTGCGGCCTTCGGGCCGTTCAGCGCCGACTCGTTTCTGCCGATGACAGCCAGCACCGGAACCGCCCTGAGTCGATCTAGATCGCAATCGCTTCGAAATGGCCAAGGTCGAGGCTGTGCGTTCCTGAACGACATTTTGAAATGCATTGCACCACAAATAAATTGACTCATAGACGGCATCCACGGCTGTTCGCGCAACAGTTTGCGGTTCCGAGGCATGACCATTGTGTCGAGCACTCGCCAGACGTGTCCTTCCTTGAGCGGCAGAACCAGCGGCGCAAGTCCCCGGACCATGAAGCTCGGGCTCATCCCGCCCGCGATGCCAACTGGACACAACAGCGCCAAGCGCTCCACCTTTTCGGGGAAGGCAGTCGCGTAGTGGGCGGATATCCACGTACCACGCGAAGCGGCTACAAACGCTGACCGCTGAATATCAAGAGCGCGCATCGTTTCATCAAGCCAAGTCACGATGTCAGCGATGGTCTTGGTCGGCTTCGCAGCGATGCTCTTGCCGGCTTCGTCGATCGCATCGATCATCGTGACGCTGTGGCTGGCAGTAAGAGTGCCAAGGAGCGGCACCCAGGACGTAGAGCTGATCGACGACCCGTGGAGGGCCACAATCGACGGCTTCGACCGATCTCCCGCGTGCAGTACATGGGTGCTTCCAAACGATGTCTCAACGTCCGATTCCGTGACTTGGACAGGGCTGGCCGAAAGCGCCGCGTCGTACAACCGCAGATAGGCGGCACGCGCGTCGTCAGAACGGAACTTCGAGAGTCTGGCCATATCCTCACCTGTCTACTACGCGCTACTGCTTACTTGTAGACGCTTTTCCAAACCGGAACTCGATGACGTCACCGCTCAATCGAAGTCGGAAGCCGCGGCCTGTTCAAGGGCCTGATTGAGTGCTTTCGTATCGGGCAGGATGACCTCCTCGACGACCTTCCTCCACCAAATCGGCTATCTCATGCCCTCCCAGGATGCGGCTTTGACTGAGACGATCCACCGCGCGTTCGACCCCTGCTAGAGCGCCGGTCCGGGCGACGAGCGCATCGACGTCACAGTGGGCACTGAATACCAATCACCACGACCGCGTCAGCCCTCCACCGCCTCCGCATACCGCCCCGCGCCGGCCAACGAAGCCAACGCTCCGATCACCATCATCACCGCCGCAGCGACGAAAACCACGACCAGGCCAGCATGAAAAGGACCCGAAATCAGCTGCGGGAAGAAGGTTTTGCCAGTTAGCACCTCGGCGTTGACACCGGGTTGCTGCAGAGCATTCGAGGGCGCAAGCAATTTGGCGATCGGGTTATAACCCAGAAAAGCCGCGAACAGGCTGCCCACCGGCGGCAGCCCGGCGACGTCATGAGCTACCGCGGCCGACACGCCCTGCGCCTGTAACCCACCACTCATAGCCTGTGGCAGCGTGTTCGCCAACCCGACGATCATCAACGAGAAGAAGACGCCGATCGACAGTGCAGAGCCCGCGTTGAAGAACGTCGACCGCACTCCGGACGCGGCGCCGCGCTCCCCCACCGGCACGCTTGACATGATGACGGCGGTGTTGGGCGCGGTGAAGATCCCACCACCCAACCCGTTAAGGAATACCAGCAGCGCGAACATCCGATAGTCGAAATTCACTGGGATCATGACCAACCCGACGAATGTGACAGCCATCAGCAACATGCCGGTCACACTCGGCGGCCGAGCACCGTACCGGTCGGACAGCCACCCCGCCACCGGCGCCCCGATCAGGAACCCGAACGTCGTCGGCAGCAGATAAATACCCGACCATAGCGGCGTCGACTCGAAGCTGTAGCCGTGCAGCGGCAGCCAGATGCCCTGCAGCCAGATGATGAGCATGAACTGCAACCCACCACGGCCGACCGAGGACATCAGGTTAGCCACGTTGCCAATCCCGAACGCTGACGACCGAAACAGCCGCACGTTCATCATCGGATGCGGCGCCCGCAACTCGATGACGCAGAACGCGCCCAACAGGAGCAGCCCGAAGGCAACCGCGCTCAGCACCCAGGGGTTGGTCCACCCTGTGGCATGGCCTTCGTAGGGCTGGATACCGTAGGTGATGGCTGCCAGTAACACGGTCAGCCCGACCCCGAACGTCACCGTGCCCAGCCAGTCCATGGATTCAGCCGTGCGAGAACCAATTTCGTGCAGTGAGCGCACGCTCCAAACTGTGCCCAGCACCCCGATCGGCACACCGACCCAGAAGATCGCCCGCCAGTCCCATTCGGAGAGCACGCCACCGAGCAGCAGGCCGATGAACGAACCCGCCACCGCCGCAACCATGTTGAAGCCCAAGGCCATGCCGCGCTGATTACTGGGAAACGCATCGGTGAGAATGGCCGCTGACAATGCCATCAGGATCGCGCCGCCAACACCCTGCACCACCCGCCAGCCGATCAGCCACATGGCGCCACCGCCGAGGTGAAATGGGTCGAACGACAACGCGATCGCCGCGACGGTGAATACCGCAAAACCCAGGTTGTAGATCCTCACCCGGCCGAACACGTCGCCGAGCCTGCCTGCCAAAACCACCAGGACGGCGGTGGCGACCAGATAGCCCATCAGCATCCAGAGCAGGTAGCCGATATTGGCTGGGGCGAGCGGGTCCAAACCGATGCCGCGAAAGATTGCCGGCAGCGAGATCAGCACTATCGAGGAGTTGATTACTGCCAGCAGCATGCCCAGTGTGGTGTTCGACAGAGCAACCCACTTGTACTGCGGGTGGTCGACGTCCCATCGGGGCCGGCGGATCTCCGGCGCGGGGGCGGTCTCGGCCGAATTGGTCACGAGGGGGCCGTCAGGCATCGGCATCTCATTCGTCCCTGTCATTGCGCACGGTCGGCCCCCGGCGCATATGTTAGCTATACAAACGAATGACGGCGCGACAGCGCCCGCCTATGACTAACTCACTCGTCGGATGTGGCTTCACCCTCTGTGCCGCGGTCCCGCGCGCCCGAACTCTCACCTGGTTCGTCGGCGGATGCGGCTTGCGGCGGTTGTTTGTCGCCTTCCGGTGGCGGCTGTTCAGCGGTGGTCACGGCTTCTCCGTCCATTGGTTTCTCTACAGCTACCCGTCAGCCGCACGGTGTCGGTGATCAACCCGGCAACCAACACCGTCACCGCCACCATCGGTATCGGTGGCAATCCGGTCTGGGCGGCGGTCGACCCCAGCACCGGCGACATCTTCGTCACCAACTCGGTCAACGGCACGGTGACGATGATTAGTGAGTAGTGGATCTGGTGGCGACAATGCGACTGTCAAGACCCCTCACTCGCGGCCGTCGCGGCCGGCAGCTGCGACGGGCAGTACGTATGCGCCGCAATCGCCGTGAAGCGTGCGGCGTTGTCCTGCGACAAGCCGGGGTTTGCGCCCTGGATGATTTTGACGACCTCGACACCCGTCTTGCCCTGCTCTGCCAGTTCACAGACCGTCTTGCCGGCAGTTATCGCGCTCGGGGGGTCTTTGAAGGTGATTCCGGCAGCTCCGAGCGAGACCAAGAACGCTTGATCCTGCCCGGCATCGGCGTGTGCAGGCACCGCGCAGCATCCGATCGCGGCCAGGAAACTGGTCAACGCCAACAAACGCCTCATGAACACGAGATTCTGCTGCACCTGTAGTTATCGCGCATCTCGTGCGGCGAATACGAAATGAAGGTTCTACGACCAACCGAGGCAGACCGCTACGTCAACTCTAGGTTGACGTAGATTCAACGTCAACCTAGAGTTGACGCATGGCCGAATCAACTCAAATTGCCTACCCAGTCCGCCTCGACGAAATGATTGACGCCATCAAGAAGGTGCACACCGACGCACTGGACCAACTGTCCGACGCGGTACTGGCCGCCGAGCACCTCGGCGAGATCGCTGACCACTTGATCGGTCACTTCGTCGACCAAGCCCGCCGATCGGGAGCCTCCTGGACCGACATCGGCAAGAGCATGGGTGTCACCAAGCAAGCCGCACAGAAGCGGTTCGTCCCGAAGACCGATTCCGCCACCCTCGATCCCGAGCAGGGCTTCGGGCGGTTCACGCCGCGGGCACGCGGTGCGGTGGTCGCGGCGCAGAACGCCGCCCACGAGGCCGCTAACAGCGAAATCACGCCCGAGCATCTGCTGCTCGGCGTACTCAGCGACCCAGGTGCCCTGGCCACGGTGTTGTTGCGTCTACAGAAGATTGACATCGACGCCCTGCGCGCCTCGATCCAGCTGCCGGAAGCAAGCGCGAAAACCCCCGCGATGATCCCGTTCAACGGACCGGCCCGCAAGGCACTGGAACTCACGTTCCGCGAAGCACTTCGGTTGGGCCACAACTACATCGGCACCGAACACCTACTACTCGCGCTACTCGAACTAGAGCACGGGTCCGGCCCGCTGCACCAGGCCGGCGTCGACAAGAGCCGCGTCGAATCCGACCTCGTCGATGCCCTGGAGTCGCTCAGCGCTGGCGGCCCGGCCAACGCCTGAGCAGGCCAACCCCTCCCCGTGGCATCACCTCGTGTGCAATCATGCGAGGGTCCCGAGCACTGGCAGCCCAGGAGGCGAAGATGCACCGCTGGCTGATCGTCCTTTGTGCATTCCTCGTCGGCGCGCCCGCCCTCCAAGTCGGCCTGCTGCCCGTCGACGCCGCCCTACCGCGCGCCCACGCCGGTGACGCGCCGATCGGCCACCTCGGCGACACGCTGCGGGTGGACACCGGCACCTACGTCGCCGACGTCACCGTAACCAGCGTGGTACCGGTCGATCCGCCGCCCGGTTTCGGCTACACGCGCAGCGGCGTGCCGGTCAAGAGCTTCCCCGACAGCACCGTCGCTCGCGCCGACGTCGTGGTCCATGCGGTGCGGGTGCCCAACTCCTTCATCATGGCGACCAATTTCAGCTTCGACGGCGTCACCCAGTTCGCCGACGCCTACAAGCCGCGCCCGTGCGACGCGCCCGACTGGCTGGACGCCGCTCTGGGCAACGCGCCACAAGGGTCGGTAGTGCGGGGCGGGGTGTACTGGGACGCCTACCGCGACCCGGTGTCGGTGGTCGTCCTGCTGGACCGCAAGACCGGCGAACACCTAGCGCAATGGAACCTGTGAACTGAGAGTAGAAGTCGCGGGTCGCGATGACGTCGACGAACTGGCTGACGTTGCCGCGCGGACGTTTCCGTTGGCCTGCCCGTCGTGGTCACGCCCGCGGGATATCGCCTCGTTCATCGACAGCAACCTGTCCACACCCTGCTTCGCGAACTACCTGAACGACCCGCAACGCACGGTCTTCGTGGCACGCGACGAGGGCCGAATCGTCGGTTACGCCATGCTGATTCGCGGTGTCCCCGACGACGAGAACATCCAACGAGCCGTCCCGTTACGTCCGGCGGTGGAGCTGTCAAAGCTCTACCTGCTGAAGGACTTCCACGGCAAGGGTGCGTCGACGGCGTTGATGGATGCCGCACTGGCCGCTGCCACCGCGTGGGGTGCGCGCTGTATGTGGTTGGGCACCAACGAAAACAACCTGCGGGCAACCCGCTTCTACACCAAGTGTGGCTTCAGGGTGAACGGCACCAAGACTTTTCAGATGGGCGAATTCGTCGAAGACGACTACGTCATGGTCCGGGAACTCGCCCTGCAGTAAGCGCCAGCAACCGGGACGTGGCGCGAAGGTACTTCTTGCGGAAACCACCCGCCAGCATCTCCTCGCTGAAGATGGTGTCGATCTTGGCTCCGGAAGCCACCACCGGAATGCCCGCGTCGTAAAGCCGATCGGTCAGCGCCACCAGTCGCAGCGCCATATTCTGATCGTCCAACCCGTGCACGCCGGTGACGAATACCGTCGTCACCCCCTCGATCAACGCCAAATACCGGGACGGGTGCATGGTGGCCAGGTGCGCGCACAACGCGTCGAACTGGTCCAGCGTTGCCCCCGGCAGCCCGGCGGCGCGAACAAAGACCTCCTCGTCGGACAACGGCGCCGGCGCCGGCGGTAATTCCCGATGCCGATAGTCGGGCCCTTCGATCCGAACAGTGCTGAAAATGCTTGCCAGCGTGTTGATTTCGCGAAGAAAGTCCTGAGCCGCGAAACGGCCCTCGCCGAGCTGCTCGGGCAGCGTGTTGGAGGTGGCGGCAACTGATACGCCCCGCTGCACCAGCGACGAAAGCAGTCGGGAGACCAGTGTGGTGTTGCCCGGGTCGTCCAGCTCGAACTCGTCAATACACACCGCGGTGTAATCGGAAAGCAGTTCAATGCATTCGGCGAAGCCGAAAACACCGGCCAGCTGGGTTAGCTCACCAAAGGTGGCGAACGCTTTGGGCTGCCCCTCGGGCAGCTGGTAGTACGCCGACGCCAGCAGGTGGGTCTTGCCCACACCGAACCCACCGTCCAGATACAACCCCACACCGGGCAACACCTCGCGGCGGCCGAGCAGTTTCCTGCGGCCCGCCCGGCGTTGCACCGCCTGGCGGCAGAACTCCCGGCACGACTCCACTGCAGCGGACTGGGTGGGTTCGGCCGGGTCGGGCCGGTAGGTCGCGAAGCTGACATCGGCGAACGTCGGCGGCGGCCGCAACTGCCCGATCAACCGCTCCGGCGACACCGACGGATGCCGATCGACCAGATGCGCAACCTGCCCCGATCCCGCCCCGTCCATGCAGGCACTGTAGCGACGTGCTCCAATCGAACTCATGCCCGACTTCGAGGCCGATATCGCCGGCGGCGTGGCCGCCGAGACGTCCCTGACGCTGCTGGGCGCACAGCGCGAAGTCGGGCACGACGAACTCCCCAAGCTCTACGCCTATCCCCCCGACCGGCCCTGCGTGCGCGCTAATTTCATTTCCAGCCTGGACGGCGGAGCCACCGTCGAGGGCCTCAGCGGACAACTGGGCAGCCCCGGCGACAGAGCCGTCTTCGTCGTATTGCGCGAATTGGCCGACGTCATCGTGGTTGGGGCGGGCACAGTGCGCTCGGAGGGCTACTCGGGCGCGCACGTCAGCGCTGGCCAGCGCCAACAGCGGCAGTCCCGTGGACAAAGCGAAATCCCCCAGCTGGCCATCGTCACCAATACCGGCCACCTGGACCGCGACCTGCCGGTCTTCACCCGCACCGAGGTGCCGCCGCTGATACTGACCTGCACCGCGGCCGCCGCCGACGCCGCCCGGCATCTCACCGGTCTGATCGACGACGTCGTCGACTGCTCAGCCCAGGCAACGGGCGTGCTGGACGTCGCCACCATGCTGGCCCAGCTGCAGGCCCGCGGCCTGACCCGGGTCCTCACCGAGGGCGGTCCGACACTCCTCGGCGCCTTCATCGAAGCCGGCCTCCTCGACGAGCTGTGCCTGACCATGGCACCCGTCGTCGTCGGCGGCGCTGCCCACCGCATCGCCTCAGGGCTCGGCCAGCTGCAAACCCGAATGCACCGCGCTCATGTCCTCACCGACGACGCCGGGTACCTGTACACCCGCTACGTCAAGGGCTGAGTGACGGACCGTCCCGCTACTGTGGTCGGCATGCGCCGGCATATCACGTTCGCCACGACCCTGGTTGCGGTGACCACGCTGCTGACCGGCTGCGTCCCGCTTTTCGGCGCCGACCCGCGCTTCGCCACCAACTCCGGCGCCAAGCCGCAGGGCGTGCCGAACACCACACCGCCGCCCAGCGGGCCCCCGCCGATCGCGGCGCCCAAGAACGATCTGTCGTGGCGTGACTGCACGGCAAAGGTCAACTCCGACGCCGGCGTCCCCGGCGCACCTGGGGTCAAGCTGGAGTGCGCCACCTTCGACGCCGACCTCGACCCGCTCAACGGCGGATCCGGATCCGTGAGTATCGGTGTGGTCCGCGCCCGCTCGGGCCAAACACCCAGCAATGCTGGTCCCCTGGTGTTCACCACCGGCTCCGACATCGCCTCCTCCACGCAACTGCCGGTCTGGTTGACGCATGCCGGTGCCGACGTGCTACGCGGGCATCCGATCGTCGCGATCGATCGCCGCGGCATCGGGATGTCCAGCCCAATCGACTGCCGCGATCGTCAAGACCGCGACGAAATGCGCGACCAGGCCCAGTTCCAGGTCGGCGACGACCCGGTGGCCAACCTTTCCGAAATCTCCAACACCGCCACCACGAACTGCACCGACGCCATTGCTCCTGGCGACTCGGCCTACGACAACGCCCATGCGGCGTCCGACATCGAGCGGCTGCGCAACCTCTGGGATGTGCCTTCAGTGGCGCTGGTTGGCGTCGGCAACGGCGCCCAAGTGGCGCTGAGTTACGCCGGATCGCGCCCCGACAAGGTTGCCCGGCTCATCCTCGATTCACCGATCGCGCTGGGCGCCAGCGCGGAAGCGGCCGCCGAACAACAGGTCAAAGGACAGCAGGCCGCTCTCGACGCGTTCGCCGCGCAGTGCGTCGCGGTCAACTGTCCGCTGGGGCCCGACCCGAAGGGCGCGGTCAGCGACTTGTTGGCAACCGCCCGCAGCGGCCAAGGCGTGAGCCGCACCTCGGTGGCGTCGCTCACCAATGCCATCACAATCGCCCTGGGCTTCCCGGTCGGCGACCGCGTCGCCAACACCACAAATCTGGCAACCGCGTTGGCCGCCGCACGCTCCGGAGACATGAACCAGCTGACCAACCTGGTCAACCGGGCAGAGAGCCTGCAGAACAGCGACGGTCAGTTCGTCAACAACTGCAGCGACGCGGTGAACCGTCCCACGCCGGACCGGATCCGCGAGCTGGTGGTCGCTTGGCCCAAGCTGTATCCGCAATTCGGCGCGGTGGCAGCGCTCAACTTGGCTAAATGCGTGCACTGGCCTACGGGCTCGACACCGCAGGCACCCAAGCAACTCAAGGTCAACGTACTGCTGCTCGGCGTGCAGAACGATCCCATCGCCGGCAACGAAGGCGTCGCCGCGACGGCGGCCACCGTCATCAACGCCAACGCGGCAAGCAAGCGGGTGATGTGGCAGGGCATCGGTCACGGAGCCAGCATTTATTCGTCCTGCGCGGTTCCGCCGCTGATCGGATATCTCGACGACGGCAAGCTGCCCGGAACCGATACCTACTGTCCCGCTTGAAATCTGTCCCGTTGGAAATGCGGGCGGACTGCCTGACGCTTCGGCCGGTCGGCCTGATACTTTGCGCAGGTGACGGCAGCTGACTCGACCGGCATGCGCAACGCGATACAGGCGGCGTTTCGTCCCGGCCCCAGGAGCACGGCAGCGATCCTGAGATCCGTGCTCTGGCCGGCGGCCATCCTGTCCGTACTGCACCGCAGCATCGTGCTCACGACCAACGGCAACATCACCGACGACTTCAAGCCCGTCTACCGTGCGGTGGAGAATTTCCGGCACGGCCTGGATATGTACAACGAGCACTTCGACTACGTCGACCCGCACTACCTGTACCCGCCGGGCGGCACCCTGTTGATGGCACCGTTCGGATACTTGCCCTTCGCGCCGTCGCGCTACCTATTTATCTCGATCAACACCGTGGCGATCCTGCTGGCCGCCTACCTGTTGCTGCGGATGTTCAACTTCACGCTGTCGTCGGTGGCTGCCCCCGCGCTGATCCTGGCCATGTTCTGCACCGAGACCGTGACCAACACGCTGGTTTTCACCAACATCAACGGCTGCGTGCTGCTGGCCGAGATCCTGTTCCTGCGGTGGCTGATGGACGGCAAAGTCGGTCATCAGTGGTGGGCCGGACTTGTCATAGGGCTGACACTTACACTCAAACCCCTGCTCGGCCCTCTGCTGTTGTTGCCGCTGCTGAACCGCCAGTGGCGGGCATGGGTGACTGCGCTGGTCGTTCCGGCGCTGATCAATGTGGCCGCCCTGCCGCTGGTGCCGCATTCGATGGACTTCTTTAAGCGCACGCTGCCCTACATCCTGGGCACCCGCGACTACTTCAACAGCTCGATCCAGGGCAACGGCCTGTACTTCGGCCTGCCCACCTGGCTGATCGTCGCGCTGCGACTGCTGGTCACCGCGATCGCGATCGGCGCCCTATGGCTGCTCTACCGCTACTACCGGACCCGCGACCCGCTGTTCTGGTTTACCACCTCCTCGGGAGTGCTGCTGCTCTGGTCGTGGCTAGCGATGTCGCTGGCCCAGGGCTACTACTCGATGATGCTGTTCCCGTTCCTGATGACGGTGGTGCTGCCCAACTCCGTGATCCGCAACTGGCCCTCCTGGCTGGCGATCTACGGGTTCATGACGTTGGACCGCTGGCTGCTGTTCAACTGGATGCGGTGGGGCCGGGCGCTGGAGTACCTGAAGATCACCTACGGGTGGTCGCTGCTGCTGATCGTCACGTTCACGGTGCTCTACTTCCGGTATTTGGACGCCAAGGCGGAAAACCGCTTGGAACACGGCATCGACCCGGCTTGGCTGAAGGTCGACCGCGCCCCGCGCGCTAGCGTGGAAGCATGACCAATATCGGACGTCCGAAGCTCGAGCTTTCCGACGACGAGTGGCGCAAGAAGCTCAACCCGCAAGAGTTTGACGTGCTGCGCCGCGCCGGCACCGAGCGCCCCTTCACCGGCGAGTACACCGACACCAAGACCCAAGGCATCTATCAGTGCCGTGCCTGCGGTGCTGAATTGTTCCGCAGTACAGAGAAATTCGAGTCGCACTGCGGCTGGCCATCGTTCTACGACCCGTCCTCTTCGGACGCGGTGATCCTGCGTTCGGACAACTCGATGGGCATGACCCGCACCGAGGTGCTGTGCGCGAACTGTCACAGCCACCTTGGGCATGTGTTCTCCGGCGAGGGCTACCCGACCCCGACCGACCAGCGCTACTGCATCAACTCGGTTTCGCTGCGTCTGGTGCCCGACTTGGCCTGACCCGGGCCCCGCCTCATCTCCCCGCCGAGTCCCCGCCTCATCTCCCCGCCGAGTGTGAAGTTCGCGACGCTCCATCGGCGAGTCCTGTCGCAGGATTCAATTTCGGGGTGGGAAGGGGCGGGCAGGAAGCGCGGGGAGTCGGGCGGGAAGCGCGAGGTGGCGGGCAGGAGGCGAAGAGAGGCGGGCGCGGCGCATCGTGTCAGTCGACACGGGTGGCGTGTACTTCCCAGAACGGCGCGTGTACCAGCCCGCCGTCCAGCCACGGCTCGATCGCCCGATACCGAGCCAGCAGCTCTTGCGCCTCTCCGGCCATGTCGGGATTGCGCGCGACCATCAAATCTATGGACTCGGCGCTGATGTTGACCCGATACGTGGTAGGCCCCAGATAGTCGATCTCCCATCCGGCGTCTGGAAGCACGTCGCGAAAAGCGCTCTCCGGCAATGTTCTCAGCATCTTGAACCCGTTGACGTCATGGGCGCCGAACTCGAACATGTACAGCCGCGCACCCGGCTTGGTCGCCCGATGCAGCGCCTGCGCGTAGGACCGCTGCAACTCCGGCGCGGTGCTGAAGGTGTGGTAAAAAGCGCAGTCCACGATGGTGTCGAATCTGCCGTCGAGGCCGTCGAGCTTGGTGGCGTCGGCAACCCGGAAGTCCACCGAAACCCCGGCCTTCGCCGCGTTCTCCCGGGCGCGTTCGATCGCTGTCGGCGAACCGTCAATTCCCGTCGCCGAAAGCCCTTGCGAGGCATAGTAAATAGCGTGGTGTCCGGGTCCGGTTCCCGGGTCGAGCACCTCGCCCTTAACAGCGCCCAACGCCACGAGCTGCTGCACCACCGGCTGCGGGCCGCCGATGTCCCACGGCGTGGCAGCGGGCAGGCCGCGCACCACCTGCTCGTCGCGGTAGCTCTCTTCGAACCGAGTGGGGTCGTTGGGGTCAAAGTTGGTCATGGCAGCGCGTTCACCAGTTGCTCAACCCCGACCCGCGGACCAGTGAAGAACGGCGTCTCTTCCCGGGTGTGCCGGCGGGCGTCGGTCGCGCGCAGCTCGCGCATCAGGTCGACGATGCGATCCAGTTCGGGCGCCTCGAACGCCAGGATCCACTCGTAGTCGCCCAGCGCGAAAGCCGGCACCGTGTTGGCCCGCACGTCCTTGTACTCGCGCGCGGCCATGCCGTGCTCGGCGAGCATCCGGCGGCGCTCCTCGTCGGGCAGTAGATACCACTCATAAGACCGGACGAATGGATACACGCAGACGTAGTTGCCGGGGTCCTCACCGGCTAGGAACGCGGGGATGTGGCTCTTGTTGAACTCGGCCGGTCGGTGCAGGGCCACACTGCTCCAGACCGGAGTACTAGCTCGGCCCAGCGTGGTGGTGCGGCGGAAGTCGGCGTAGGTGGCCTGCAGCGCCTCGACACGCTCGGCGTGGGTCCAGATCATGAAGTCCGCGTCCGCGCGCAGCCCGGCGACGTCGTAGACGCCACGCACCACGACGCCGCGTTCCTCCTGCTGCTTGATGAACGTGCTGGTCTCGTCGACGATGGCGTCCCGCTGGTCGCCGAGCTCACCCGCCCGGACGGAAAACACCGAGAACATCAGATAACGGATGGTTGCGTTGAGGCTGTCGAAATCGAGGCGTGACATGACCCCTATCGTGCCACTTGCGTTCCCCGCGCTTCGACGACGCTGGTGGCCGCCTTGCCGGCCGCGGCGACGCAGGCCGGTACCCCGATGCCGTCCAGATAGCTGCCTGCCACCGCCAGCGCCGGGGGCAGTCCGGCGCGCAGCTGCGCGACCAGGCCGGCGTGCCCCGGCCCGTACTGCGGCATGGCGTCGATCCAGCGTTGCACCCGGACGTCGATCGCTTCGACGGCGATCCCGAACACGTCGGCGAGATCGCGCAACGACCAGGCCAACAACTCGTCGTCGCCGGTGCGCACCGCCACGTCGTCGCCAAAGCGCCCGAAGGACAGTCGCAGCTGCGCGACGTCTCCGGGCAGACCCCACTTGCGGGACGACAGCGTGATCGCCTTGGCGTGCAGCGGTTCCCCGGTGGCCACCAGCACACCTGAGGCCTGGGGAAATGGCGTGTCGGCCGGCACCGCAAGCGCCACCACCGCCGACGAGGCGGTGATAATCCGGCCCGCCGCCGCTGCCGCGTCGGGCGCCACCGTCGCCAGTAGCCGCGCAACCTGAGCGCCCGGCACGGCCAGCACCACCGCGTCCGCACCCCACTGCTTGCCGGTCACGTCGCGCAATATCCAGCCGGGTTCGAGTGTGTCGATTCTGGCGCGCACCCAGCGGGCCCGACTTCGCGCGACGAGCTCGTCGAGCAACACCTGATAGCCGCCGTGCAGAGACCCGAATACCGGACCGGTGCTGACCTGCGACAACACGCCTAGCACGGCGTCGGTCAGGCTAGGGGCTCCGCGATCGAGGGCGGCCGCCACCGCCGGCGCGGCCGCCCGCAGCCCGATCGTCGCCGCCGAACCGGCATAGACCCCGCCCAATAGCGGGTCCAGCAGTCGGGCCACCACCTGGTCGCCGAACCGATCGGAGACCAGCTCGGCCGTGGCTGGGTCACTACCCGGCGTCCAGTGCAGCGTCCGGCCCGGCTCGGCCTCGATGCGGGCGACTGTGACGTCGTCGACCAGGCCGGCCACCGATGCACCCGACGACGGAATCCCGGCGACGGTATCCGCCGGCATGGAATGCAGCCGTTGTCCGCTGTAGATCAGTGGCCGCACACCGGTGGTGGCGCGCTGGCGCTCGGACAGCCCCAATTCGGCCAGCAGCGCCGGCACCTCGGGTCGGCGCAGTACGAAGGCTTCGGCGCCCAGATCCATGGGCTGCCCGCCGACCTGCTCGGTACGCAGAATCCCGCCGAGTCGATCGGCTGGATCGAACAGTGTGATCTCGGCGTCGTCGCCGAGCGCCATCCGCAGCCGGTATGCGGCCACCAGACCCGAAATACCGCCGCCAACAACGCAATACGACGTCATAGCGAGTGGACCAGCGACACCAGCTCGGTCAACACACCTGGATCGGTCTCGGGCAGCACTCCGTGACCGAGGTTGAAGACGTGGCCGGCCGCACCCGCATCGATCGCACGGCGTCCGTCGTCGACGACCGACCTCGCGGCGCGCTCGGCCACTGCCCAGCCCGCCAAGACCACCACCGGGTCGAGGTTTCCCTGCAGCGCCGTGCCGGATACGACGCGGGCCGCGGCATCAGTCAACGAGGTCCGCCAGTCCACCCCCACCACGCGGGCGCGTGCTGGCTGCACCGCCTCCGACATCGCACCCAGCAGCTCGGCGGTGCCGACCCCGAAATGCGTCATCGGCACACCGTGCTCCGCCAGGGTGGCGAACACCCGGGAGCTGTGCGGCAGCACGTACTGGCGGTAATCGGCCAGTGACAGCGTGCCCGCCCACGAATCGAACAGCTGGATCGCGTCCACCCCGGAGTCGATCTGACCGCGCAGGAACTCCACAGTGAGGTCGGTCAGCTTGGTCATTAAGGCGTGCCAGCTCGACGGTTCGGCCAACATCATCGCCTTGGTGTGGGCATGGTGACGGCTCGGCCCACCCTCGACCAGATACGACGCCAACGTGAAGGGCGCCCCGGCGAACCCGATCAGCGGGACGTCACCCAACCCGGCGACCAACAGTCCGATGGTATCCAGGATCGGCTGAATCGCTTGAGGATCAAGGGGTTTCACCGCCTCGATATCGGCGGCGGTGCGGATCGGGTCGGCGATCACCGGCCCCACGTCGGGGACGATGTCCAGATCGATACCCGCAGCGCGCAGCGGTACGACGATGTCGGAGAACAGGATCGCCGCATCGGTCCCGTAGCGACGGATCGGCTGCAGGGTGATCTCGCAAGCCACTTCCGGTTCGAAGCAGGCCGCCAGCATGCTGTGCCGTTCGCGCAGCGCCCGGTACTCGGGCAGCGAGCGGCCGGCCTGCCGCATAAACCAGACTGGGATACGGCTGGGTTTGCGGCCGGCCACGGCAGCCAAGTAGGGCGAGTGGGGAAGATCGCGACGGGTGCTCATCGGCTCCAATGCTGCCATGTGGCTGCTACGGCCCGGCCCGTAACATCACGCCAATGCCAGTCACCTACGACGACTTCCCCACCCTGCGCTGCGAATCCAACCGCGACGGCCTGCTGAATCTGGTGCTCGACGCCCCCGGGCTGAACTCGGTCGGCCCGCAGATGCACCGCGACCTCGCTGACATCTGGCCGGTGATCAATCGCGACCCCGACGTACGGGTGGTGTTGGTGCGCGGCGAAGGCAAAGCGTTCTCCTCCGGCGGCAGCTTCGAGCTGATCGACGAGACGATCAACGACTACGAAGGACGGCTGCGCATCATGCGCGAGGCCCGCGACCTGGTACTCAACCTGGTCAACTTCGACAAACCGGTGGTGTCGGCAATCACCGGCCCGGCCGTCGGAGCGGGGCTGGTGGTGGCGTTGCTGGCCGACATCTCGGTGGCGGGCCGGTCGGCGAAGATCATCGACGGTCACACCAAACTCGGGGTGGCCGCGGGCGACCACGCCGCGATCTGCTGGCCGCTGCTGGCCGGCATGGCCAAGGCCAAGTACTACCTGCTGACCTGCGAACCGCTCTCCGGTGAAGAAGCCGAACGCATCGGCCTGGTCTCGACCTGTGTCGACGACGATGACGTGCTATCCACCGCAACGCGGCTGGCCGAGAACCTGGCCGACGGCGCGCAGAACGCGATCCGCTGGACCAAGCACAGCCTCAACCACTGGTACCGGATGTTTGCGCCCGCCTTCGAAACCTCCCTCGGCCTGGAGTTCCTCGGCTTCGCCGGACCGGACGTTCGCGAGGGGCTGGCCGCGCACCGCGAGAAGCGCCCCGCCCGGTTCGGCACCGGTTCGCAGAGCTGAGCACGGTTCGGCGCGCCTGATTTCGCCTGCGCGACGATAGGTCTACCGTCGGAAGCTGTGAGGCGGGCCCACAAAGAGATCAAGCGCAGCTTTGAGCAGGAGCGGCGCAGATGACTTCGGCCGTCGAACCCGCACCGTTTCGCGAGGCTGTCGCGGCGATGAACGCCGTGACTGTGCGACCGGAGATCGAGCTGGGCCCCATCCGACCCCCGCAGCGGCTGGCGCCCTTCAGCTACGCACTGGGCGCCGAGGTCAAACACCCCGACCTCGACATCGTCCCCGAGCGCTCCGAAGGTGACGCGTTCGGCAGGCTGATCCTGCTCTATGACCCGGACGGCTCCGACGCCTGGGACGGCACCATCCGCCTGGTCGCCTACATCCAGGCTGACCTGGACTCGCACGAGGCTATTGACCCGCTGCTCCCGGAGGTCGCATGGAGCTGGCTGTCCGAGGCGCTCGATGCCCACACCGAACACATGACCGCGCTCGGCGGCACGGTCACGGCCACCACCTCGGTGCGCTACGGCGACATCTCCGGTCCGCCGCGCGCACACCAGCTGGAGCTACGTGCATCGTGGACGGCCACCACCCCTGCGGTAGGCAGCCATGTCTCCGCGTTCTGTGACGTGCTCGAGCACGCGGCGGGCCTGCCGCCCGCCGGTGTCACCGACCTGAACTCACGGTCACGCGCCTGATATGAGTTCGTCTCCTACGGAGCCGGATCCGTCGGACAGCACGGACCCGCTGGCCACTCCGCTGCTGCACCCGGCTGACGGGATTCCGGCCCTTTCCGTCACCGCCCGCGACATCGCATCGGCCGCCGCTCGGCTGAACCGCGGGCACGGCCCGTTCGCCGTGGACGCCGAACGAGCCTCAGGTTTCCGGTACTCCAATCGGGCCTACCTGATCCAGATCCGGCGATCCGGCGCCGGCACCGTGCTGATCGACCCGGTCAGCCATGGCGGTGATCCCGCCAGCGTGTTGCAGCCGGTGGCCGAGGTGCTGGGCGAGGACGAATGGATCCTGCACTCGGCCGATCAGGACCTGCCGTGCCTGGCCGAGGTCGGCCTGCGACCGCCGGCGCTATACGACACCGAACTCGCCGGCCGCCTGGCCGGCTTCGAACGGGTGAACCTGGCGACCATGGTCGAGCGGCTGCTGGGCCGGGGACTGGCGAAAGGCCACGGCGCGGCCGACTGGTCCAAGCGGCCGTTGCCCGCCGCGTGGCTCAACTACGCCGCCCTCGACGTGGAGCTGCTGATCGAGCTGCGCGCGGCAATTTCTCAGGTCCTCACCCAGCAGGGCAAAACCGATTGGGCCGCACAGGAATTCGAATATCTGCGGACCTTCGAGGACCGGGCGGTCCCGGTCACCCGCCGGGACCGCTGGCGGCGGACGTCGGGCATTCACAAAGTGCACGATCGCCACGCCCTGGCCGCCGTGCGCGAGTTGTGGACGACCAGGGATCGTCTCGCCCAGCGCCGAGACATCGCGCCGCGCCGCATCCTGCCGGATTCGGCCATCATCGACGCGGCGCTCACCAACCCCAATACCCTCGACGAATTGGTCGCGTTGCCCGTATTCGGCGGGCGCAACCAGCGGCGCAGCGCCGCGATGTGGCTCTCGGCGCTGGAGGCTGCGCGGCAGAACCCAGACCCCCCGGAAGTCAGCGAGGCGTCCAGCAGTCCGCCGCCGCCGGCGCGGTGGAGCAGACGCAAACCCGACGCGGCCGCACGATTGGAAGCGGCCCGCGCGGCGCTATCGGAGTTGTCGGAGCGGGTGCAGATACCCACCGAGAATCTGCTGGCACCCGACCTGGTACGACGACTGTGCTGGGAGTGGGAGACGCTGGCGCCGGGGGTGACCGACTCGGTAACCATCATCGAGGAGTATCTGCGCGCCGGACAGGCCCGGCCATGGCAGCGCGAACTGGTGGTTCCGGTGTTGGCCGCGACGGTGGGCCTACCTGCCACTGTTGACGATTGAACCGCGGGCACGCGGCGTCAATCAAGGTGCTCGTGCACCTCGGATTCGACAACTGAACTGCCCAGGGCGGCAACCCAACCCGTGATCCGGCGGGCCACATCCTGGTCGGTGAGCCCCAGCTCGGCTAGCACCTCGCCGCGGGACGCGTGCTCGTAGAAGTTTTGCGGCAGGCCTACATCGCGGCACGGGATGTCGATCTCAGCGCTACGCAGCGCCGCCGAAACCGCCGACCCGATGCCACCTGCCAATCCGTTGTCTTCCATCGTCACCAAAAGCTTGTGCTGCACAGCTAATTCGCGCATCACCTCGGGAACGGGAAGCACCCACCGCGGGTCGATAACGGTGACGCCAATCCCCTGCTTGTGCAGTCGCTTGGCGACCGCCTGGGCCATCGACGCGAACGCGCCCACCGCGACCAGCAGCACGTCTTTGGTCAAGCCGCCGCCGGGGACCGCGAGCACATCCACCCCGCCGCGCCGCTCGATAGCCGGAATGTCTTCGCCGACATCGCCTTTGGGGAAGCGGATCGCTGTCGGGCCATCATTGATGTCGAGCGCCTCGGCCAGTTCCTCGCGCAGCCGGGTCGCGTCGCGCGGCGCGGCCACCCGGATACCTGGCACGACACCCAGGATCGACAGATCCCACATGCCGTTGTGGCTGGCGCCGTCGTTGCCGGTGACACCGGCCCGGTCGAGCACCATGGTGACCGGCAGTTTGTGCAACGCCACGTCCATCATGATTTGGTCGAACGCCCGGTTCAGGAAGGTCGAATAGATCGCCACCACCGGGTGCATGCCGCCCATCGCTAGCCCGGCCGCCGACGTCATCGCGTGCTGCTCGGCGATGCCGACGTCGAACAACCGATCCGGGAAAGCCTCCCCGAACGCCGACAGCCCGGTGGGACCGGGCATGGCCGCCGTGATGGCCACGATGTCGCGGCGCCGATGACCGATGGCGATCAAGGTCTCGGCGAACGTGGCCGTCCAGCCCGGGCCAGCCACCTTGGTGGACTGGCCGGTGAGCGGATCCAGCGGACCCGTCGAATGCATCTGCTCGGCTTCGTCGGCCTCGGCGGGCCCGTAACCCATGCCCTTGCGGGTGACGACATGCACGATCACCGGTCCGCCGAAACCGCGGGCACTGCGCAGCGCGACCTCCACCGCCCGCTCGTCGTGGCCGTCGACCGGACCGACGTACTTCAGGCCCAGGTCGGTGAACAGCAGCTGCGGCGCCAATGAGTCCTTGATGCCGGCCTTGACGCTGTGCATAAAGTGGTAGGCGACCTCGCCGACCAGCGGCACCGAACGCATCGCGTTGCGGCCTCGCTCAAGCAGCTGTTCATAGGCCGGCTGCAACCGCAGCTTGGCAAGGTGGTCGGCCACGCCGCCGATGGTTGGGGCGTAACTGCGCCCGTTGTCGTTGACGACGATGATCACCGGCCGATTGCAGGCCGCGATGTTGTTCAGCGCCTCCCAGCACATGCCGCCGGTGAGGGCCCCGTCTCCGACGACGGCCACCACATGCCGGTTGCGGTGACCGGTCAGCTCGAACGCCTTGGCCAGGCCGTCGGCGTAGGACAACGCCGCGCTGGCATGGCTGGACTCCACCCAGTCGTGCTCGCTCTCGGCCCGAGAGGGGTAGCCCGACAGGCCGCCCTTCTTGCGCAGGCTCTCAAAATCCGGGGCGCGGCCAGTCAGCATCTTGTGGACATAGGCCTGGTGACCAGTGTCGAAGATGATCGGGTCGTGGGGTGAGTCGAACACCCGGTGCAGGGCCAGAGTCAGCTCGACCACACCGAGATTCGGTCCGAGGTGGCCCCCAGTGGCAGCCACCTTGTGGATCAGGAACTCGCGGATCTCTTGCGCGAGGTCGCGTAGCTGCTGTTGGGAAAGGTGCTGCAGATCAGCGGGCCCGCGGATCTGTTCCAGCATCCCGTCAGTCTACGCAGCGCGCGCAAGTGCGGCCGGGCACGCGACCGTCGGCCCCCTATGAGGTGCCGAACAGTTCGGCGAGGCCGTTGTGGAGTTCGGGATCGGCCAGTATGACGACCTCGTCGCCGGCTTGAAGTTCCGTGTGCCCCCGCACCGCCACCAGGCCGGTGGCGCGGACCACGATGCTCACCCAGATGTCGCCGACCCGGTCACTGAGGTGCTCGATCGTGCAACCCTCCGCTGCCGAGCCGGAGGCAACGCTGAACCGATGCACCCCGTGCGGCTCGTCGGCGAGCCGGGCCCCTATCTCCCACGGCCGTGTCTGCACGGTACGCATGGGCAGGCGCAACAGCTTCGCGGCGGTGGGCACCAGGCTGCCCTGCACCAGCACCGAGAAGATGACGACAACGACCACGATGCCGTAGAGGCGTTCGGCGTCGGCGATGTGCGCGGCCCGCAGGAACTCGCCGAGCAGGATCGGAACGGCGCCCTTGAGGCCCGCGAACAGAATGAAGGCACGCTCGTTTGGCTCCAGTCGCACACGAACTAGGCAGGCGCTCGCGGCCAACGGCCGAATGATAGCGGTCAGGGCCGCGCCCAGGAGAAGCCCGGGAATCCACACCTCCGGATGGGTGAGGACGCGCAGGTCTACCGTCAGCCCCAAGACGGCGAATGCGACGATCTCGGCCAGCCCGGCCAGCGCGGCATGGAATCGCTTGATCTCAGGTTTATAGGGAGCGCGCGCGTCGCCGATCACGATGCCGGCGACGAAGACCGCCAGGTATCCCGAACCGTGTGCCAGAGTCGCGGCCCCATACAGCATCAGGCAGCATGCCAAAGTTCGCAGCGGGTAAAGTCCTTCGCTCGGGAGTGCGACGCGGCGCATGAACACCAGCAGGACCCGGCCGCCGAGCACCCCGACGACCAGCCCGGTTCCCATCTGCAATGCGAATTGGGTTCCGACGCTGATGAATCCGGCCACACTCAGGCCGCCCGCGGCGATCAGGCCGGACATCAGGGAGATGCCGACCGGGTCGTTCATCCCGGACTCACCTTCCAAGATGGTGCTGCTCCGGCCAGCGATCTCACGTTTGCCCAGCACGGAGAAGACCACCGCCGGATCGGTGGGAGCCACCGCGGTAGCCACCAACACCGCGAGGTACCAGCCGATGCCGCACGCGTAGTGCAGCAACAATGCGGCCCCGGCAGCGACGAGGCCGGTCCCCAGCACGCCGACCGAGAGGATGGGCACTGCCGCCGCACGGAAGCGCTTCACTCCTATATGCATGCCGCCGTCGAACAACACCAGGACCAGGGCGATGGTGATGACCCGCTCCACCGTCCGCTCCGCGGGAGCCTGGACCGCCGGCACAGCGTGCACCGCAGCGGCCGCACCGACCAGCACCAGCACAGCTACCGGCACCTTGACCTTCTCGGTGAGACGGTTCGCGAGGACCGCGGCTAGTCCGACCGCACTGGAGAGCAAGACGATCAGCGCATACCGCAGGGTCTCGTTCACGGTGGGTCTAACCACCCATTTTCGGATGGGTCAGCAGCGCCACGCACTCCACATGGTGGGTCAGCGGGAATGCATCAAACACCCGGAGCTTCTCGACGAGATAACCAAGGTCCCGGTACAGCCCGATATCGCGCGCGAAAGATGCTGCCTCACAACCGATATGGACTATCCGCGGTACTCCGGCGGCAGCAAGCCGGTCGATCACCTCTCGCCCGGCCCCCGCCCGGGGCGGATCCAGCACCGCGACGTCGGCCCCATCCCGCTGGGCGGCCAACGCCCGTCGCACCGAATCGGTGACGATCTCGACCTGCGGCAGGTCAGCCAGGGCAGCACGCGCCGCCCCCGACGACCCGCGAGAGGTGTCCACGGTGAGCACCCGGCCTGTCTCGCCCACCGCGTCGGCGAGCGCCGCGCCGAACACGCCCGCACCGCCGTAGAGGTCCCACGCGGTCGCCCCCGAAGCGGGTTGCGCCCACTGCGCCACCAGCGCGCTGTACACCCGCGCGGCGTCGCGGTGTGCCTGCCAGAAAGCAGTCACCGGGATTCGCCACTGGCGCGATCCCACCCGCTGCACAGCGTGATAGCCGCCCTCGACGACGGTGGCGATGTGGCGCTTGCCCTGTTTCGACGTGCTGACCACATGCCGCTCACCGACGTCATCAACGGCCACCTGCAGCTGCGCGCCCGCCCGCCAGTCCGCGGTGTCCAGCCCGTCAAGCATTCCGCTCGGCAGCTGCCCACAACGCAGATCGGTGACCAGATCGTCGCTGTGGTAACGGTGGAATCCCGGCCGGCCGTCGCCGCCGACCTCAAGACGAACTCGGGTACGCCAGCCCGTCGGCCCGGAATCCGAAAGTGGCTCCGCCTCACCAGACCAGCTGTGCCCGCCGAGGCGTTCGAGTTGGTTGGCAACCACCGCCGCCTTGATGGCGCGGGCCGCCGACGGCCGCGCGAACGCCAGATCGCAACACCCCGCGCCATGGACCCCAGCTATCGGACACAACGATTCGATCCGGTCCGGCGACGGCTCGATCACCTCGAGAACCTCTGCATGCCAATATGATCCGCGGTCGACAGTTACCCGCACCCGCACCCGCTCCCCCGGCAACGCATAGCGGACGAAAACCACCCGACCCTCATGGTGCGCGATGCAGCTGCCGCCGTTCGCGGGCGACTCGGTGACCAAAGTCAGGTCCCCGCAAGCGGATTCCTCGTTCAATCGAAAATGCCCCGCCGCGCGTCGCCGGGTGCCGCGTGCGGCCGCAATGTCTTGAGCCGCTCCGACGAAGTCAGCTGCCACGGCACCGACGTCACCATCACCCCCGGCATGAACAACAACCGGCCCTTGAGCCGCAGCGCACTCTGGTTGTGCAGCAACTGTTCCCACCAGCGGCCCACCACATACTCCGGGATAAAGACCGTCACCACGGTCCGGGGCGACTCCTTGCTTACCCGCTTGACGTAATCGAGTACCGGACCGGTGATTTCGCGGTAAGGCGAGGCGATGACCTTCAGCGGAACGCTGATATCACTTTCCTCCCACTCGTGCTTGAGTTCTCGCGTCTCGGCGTCGTCGACGCTGACGGTGACCGCCTCGAGCACGTCGGGCCGGGTCGCCCGCGCGTAGGCCACAGCGCGCAGTGTCGGCAGGTGCAACTTCGATACCAGGACCAAAGCGTGGTTGCGACTGGGCAGCACGATCTCGTCGCCGTGCGCAGCGGCCTGCTCGGCCAATTCCCGGCTGACCCCGTCGTAGTGCCGGCGGATCGCCTTCATCAACACGAACAGCAGGCCCATGGCGACAATGGCGATCCAAGCTCCGGCCAGGAATTTGGTGACCATGACCACCAGCAGCACCGCGCCGGTCGCGAGGAAGCCGATGGTGTTGACGATCCGCGAGCGGGCCATGCGTCGCCGCGCCGCCGGATCCGACTCGGTACGCAGCAGCCTGGTCCAGTGCCGCACCATGCCGATCTGACTCAGCGTGAACGAAATGAAGACCCCGACGATGTAGAGCTGGATCAGCGCGCTCAACTCGGCCCGGAACGCAACGATCGCCAGCAGGGCGGCCGCGGAAAGGAACACGATGCCGTTGGAGAAGGCCAGCCGGTCGCCGCGGGTGTGCAGCTGACGCGGCAGGTAGCTGTGCTGCGCCAAAACCGAGCCGAGCACCGGAAACCCGTTGAACGCCGTGTTGGCCGCCAGCACCAGGATGAGCGCAGTCACCGCGGTGATCAGCACGAAGCCGAGGTGGAAGCTGCCGAACACCGTCTGCGCCAGCTGCGTGACCAACGTCTTCTGGTAGTAACCGACCGGCGCCCCGGCCAGCTGCGTCGCCGGGTCGCTGACGAGTTGGACGCCGATTTTCTTGGACAGCACGATGATGCCCATCAGCAGCGTCACCGCGATGCCACCCAGCATTAGCAGAGTGGTGGCCGCGTTCTTCGACTTGGGCTTCTCGAACGCGGGAACCCCGTTGCTGATCGCCTCTACCCCGGTGAGCGCCGCGCAGCCGGACGAAAATGCCCGGGCCATCAGGAACACCAACGCGAACCCGACGATCTTGCCGTGTTCGGAGTGCATCTGAAAGCCGGCGGACTCGGCCCGCAGCGGATTACCCAGCACGAAGATCCGGAACAGCCCCCAGCCCAGCATGGCGGTCACCCCGATGATGAACGCGTAGGTGGGAATGGCGAACGCCAACCCGGATTCGCGCACACCGCGCAAATTCATTGCCGTCACCAGCAAGATTGCCGTCACGCAGAACGACACCTTGTGGTGGGCGACCAAGGGCACCGCCGACCCGATGTTCGACATCGCCGACGCGGTCGAAACCGCTACCGTGAGAACGTAATCCACCATCAGAGCGCTGGCTACCGTGAGACCCGCGTTAGCACCAAGGTTGGTGGTGACTACCTCGTAGTCGCCGCCGCCGGAAGGATAGGCGTGCACGTTCTGCCGGTAGCTGGCGACCACCACCAGCATGACCGCCGCGACCGCAAGGCCGATCCATGGCGACAGCGAGTACGCCGCAAGACCACCCACCGAGAGCATCAGGAAAACCTCTTCGGGGGCGTACGCGACCGACGACAGCGCATCGGAAGCGAAAACCGGCAGCGCTATTCGCTTCGGCAGCAGGGTGTGGCCCAGCGCATCGCTGCGAAACGGCCGCCCGATGAGCAATCGGCGTGCAGCGGTTGAAAGTTTGGACACGAGAGCCAAGAGTAAGCGCACGCGACGTTGCCGGTAGCGTTTGCTTGCGACGCGCAGGACACAACCGAAAGGACCTCCAATTGCGGGTGGTTGTGATGGGGTGCGGCCGAGTCGGTTCTTCGGTGGCCGACGGACTGTCGCGAATCGGCCATGACGTCGCGGTAATTGATCGTGACAGCGCCGCTTTCAACCGGCTTAGCCCCGAGTTCGCCGGCGACCGGGTGCTCGGCCAGGGCTTCGACCGGGACGTGCTGTTGCGTGCGGGCATCGAAGAGGCTGACGCCTTCGCCGCGGTGTCCTCAGGTGACAACTCCAACATCATCTCGGCCCGGCTGGCCCGTGAGACCTTCGGCGTGCGCCGCGTCGTCGCCCGCATCTACGACGCCAAACGCGCCGAGGTCTACGAACGTCTGGGAATCCCGACGATCGCCACCGTGCCGTGGACCACGGATCGCCTGCTCAACGCGCTGACTCAGGAGACCGAGACCGCCAAGTGGCGAGATCCGACCGGTACCGTCGCTGTCGCACAGGTGGTGCTGCACGAGGACTGGGTCGGCTACCGCGCCACCGATCTGGAGCAGGCCACCGGCGCGCGGGTCGCATTCCTGATCCGGTTCGGAACCGGCATCCTGCCCGAGCCCAAAACGGTCCTGCAGGCCGGCGATCAGGTCTACGTCGCGGCGATATCCGGCCGCGTCGCCGAAGCCCTCGCCATCGCGGCGCTGCCGCCGAGCGAGGACTTGGACAAGTGAAACCCCGCAACGACGAAGACACCGGCGCAGCCGGGGTCGAGGAGTGGCGCCAATGAAAGTCGCTGTGGCGGGGGCCGGCGCCGTTGGCCGCTCGGTGGCCCGCGAACTCGTCGCGAACGCTCACGACGTCACGTTGATCGAGCGCAACCCCGATCATCTCGACACCGACGCCATCCCGGCTGCGCACTGGCTACTGGGTGACGCCTGCGAACTGAGCCTGCTCGAACAGGTACACCTCGAGGAATTCGACGTCGTCGTCGCGGCCACCGGCGACGACAAGGTCAACGTGGTGCTCAGCCTGCTGGCCAAGACCGAGTTCGCGGTTCCGCGGGTGGTGGCCCGGGTCAACGACCCACGCAACGAATGGCTGTTCACCGACGCTTGGGGCGTCGACGTGGCGGTGTCCACGCCGCGCATGCTGGCTTCACTGATCGAAGAGGCGGTAGCCGTCGGCGACCTCGTGCGCCTGATGGAATTCCGTAAGGGCCAAGCAAATCTGGTCGAGATCACGCTTCCCGACGACACTCCCTGGGGCGGCAAGCCGGTGCGCAAGCTGCAACTGCCCCGCGATGTCTCGCTGGTGACCATTCTGCGTGGACCGCGGGTAATCGTGCCCGAGGGCGACGAACCGCTCGAAGGCGGCGATGAGCTGCTGTTCGTCGCGGTCACCGAGTCCGAAGAAGACTTGCGCTCGCTGCTGCTTCCGCCGACCTCGGACTAGTCGAGCACCGACTCGTCTTCGGCGCCGACCGCGGCGCGCTCGGAAGCGGCAAGGCCGTCGCCGGTGGCGCGCATCACGGCCTTGATCGCCGCGTACGTCACCAGGGCCGCCAGCCCGGTCAGCGGCCAGCCCATTGCGATCCGGGCCGCACCGAGCAGGCCGGTCCTGCCCAGCTCGTACAGGTGCCCCTGAACCGCGAATCGCGCCGCAAACACCAGGGTCCAGCACAGTGTCGCCAAATCGAACGCGTAGACCGCCCGCGACACCTGCCGCCAACTGTTGTCACGCCCACTGGCCCAGCTCCACAGGTAACCCACCACCGGCCGGCGGATCACTATCGAGACCCCGAAGACGAACGCCCACAGCAGCGACGTCCAGATACCGAGCAGGAAGTAGCCCTTGGACTCTCCGACCAAGTAGGCAATCAAAGCGCAAACCGCGACGCCGAAGAATCCCGACACCGCCGGCTGCACCGATTGCCGCCGGATCAATCGCCAGACCATGATCACGGCGGCGGTCCCCAAAGCGGCACCGATCGCCGGCACCAGACCGACCGCGCTGGACACGATGACGAAGACCGCCACCGGCAGTGACGAGTAGATAAGACCGCTGACACCGCCGGCCTGCGCCAGCAGCCGCTCGCCCCGGTTAACGCTCACAGGATTCCGATGCGGGCCAGGATGACAGCCCGGTCACCGCTGGATTTCGTAGTGCGGGTTGTAGATGGCCTTGGTGCCGTTCTCCAGCTTGCCCAGCCGGCCGCGGACACGCAGCGTGCGACCCGAGTCGATGCCCGGGATACGCCGTTGCCCCAGCCACACCAGCGTCACGGTGTCGCTACCGTCGAAGAGTTCGGCGCGGACGCCGCCGGAACATCCCTTGCCATTGGTCTCGACGCTGCGCAGCGTGCCCACCATCGTGACCTCCTGGCCGCGCTGGCAGTCGATGGCACGCTGGGCACCGGTGTTGAGGACCTCGTCGGAGAGTTCTTCGACGTCGCGTTGCTCCGGGTCTTCCGTCAACCGACGGGTGAGCCGGCGTAGATAACCTTGGGCCCCCATGGCCACTCCTGACAAAACTCGACGTCGTTGTGAATGCTCTGTAACAAACAGCATTCCATCATGCAACGGTCACCGTAGACCTGTTGGTTCCCTTCCGCCACACCGATGAAACCACCGATATTCGAGTGCCTGGAGCTACCGGGCAGTATGAGGAGGTGGCTGTCGATCTGCGCGGTGTCACCACCGTGTTGCTACCGGGAACCGGATCCGACGATAACTACGTCTACCGGGCATTTTCCGGTCCATTGGAAGATCTGGGTGCGCTGTTGATCACACCCGCACCGAACCCCGGCCGACTGATCTCCGGCTACCTCGCGGCGCTGGATAACGCGGCGCGCCGTGGCCCCGTCGGCGTCGGCGGAGTCTCCATCGGCGCCGCCGTGGCCGCCGCATGGGCACTGGCCCATCCCGAGTCCACGGTCGCGGTTCTGGCCGCACTGCCGCCCTGGAGCGGCGACTCCACGGCGGCTCCGGCAGCGCACGCTGCGAGATATACGGCTGCGCAGCTGCGTCGCGACGGGCTAGAGACGACGACGGCCCAGATGCGGGCATCCAGCCCGCCCTGGCTGGCCGACGAGCTCGCCCGATCGTGGCGGGCGCAATGGCCCGGCCTTCCCGAGGCCATGGATGAGGCGGCCGCTTACGCGGCACCGTGTCTCGCCGAGTTGAGTCGGCTGACCCCGCCGCTCGGCGTAGCGGCTGCGACGGACGATCCGATTCACCCGCTGCAGGTGGCCGTGGACTGGGTGAGCGCCGCGCCACGGGCGGGGCTGCGCACGGTCACGCTGGACGAGATGGGCGCGGACACGGCCGCGCTAGGCGCCGCCTGCCTGGCCGCGCTGCACGAGGCCGACTAGCCGCCGGTGATGGTGCTGCGCAACTGCTGCATCGCCGATCCGTCGGCGCTACGGCGGGCGACCGGCTCGTCGGTCGGCTGCGGCGCGTCGCCCTGCGCATCGGCCTGCTCGGCAGCCTGCTGGGCGGCCGCGGCCTCCCGCAGTTGCTCCACCATCGGTTCGGGCAGCTGCACCGCCAATGGTGTGCGCACCGGCAGCGGCGTGTCACCGCGACGAACCACGGTGTCTGCCAACGCTTCCCGGGCCTCGTCGGTCAGCGCATCGATGGTCTCGTGCGGCCCGTTGACAACACACCTGATCATCCAGCGGTAGCCGTCCACCCCGATGAAGCGCACCACACCGGACGCGGTGCCGACCACCTCGCGACCCCACGGACCGTCCTTGATGGAGACTTTGGCCGAATCCTTGCGCAGCGACTCGGCGAGTTCGCTGGCTACTTCGCGCCATAGCCCGGGGCTCTTGGGCGCCGCGTAGGCCGCGATGGTGAACCGCCCGTTGGGCGTCACCACCCACACGGCGCTAGGCACGCCGGTCTCGGTCAACTCGACCTGCACCTGCCCAGCCGACGGCATCGGGATCAGCACCGAGCCCAGGTCCAGGCGAGCCGTCTCGGCCGCGGCTGGGTCGTCGAAGTCTTCGATGTCGAATGGACCCTCAAGTTCGGCGTCGCCGTCGTCTGCCTGCAGGGTCGGCGAATCGACCCGCGCAACCGGCTGCTCGCCTGAAGCGCTGTCGTCTTTGCGTGTGCGTCTACCGAATGCTGGCATCAGCGCCGCTCCTTCTCATCGCCTCGCTCCGCATCCCCGGTCTCACAAACTCGCATGTCCGCCGGAGGACCCGTGACCGCCTTCGCCCCGCGACGTCGCGGCGAGCCCGGCCTCGTCGAACGACGAGACCTCCACCAGTTCCACCAACTCGACCCGTTGCACCAGCAGCTGCGCGATGCGGTCGCCACGGTGCACCACGATCGGCGTGGTGGGGTCCAGGTTGATCAGCGCGACCTTGATTTCGCCACGATAGCCCGCATCGATAGTTCCCGGGCTGTTGACGATGGAAAGGCCCACCCGGGACGCCAATCCCGAGCGGGGGTGCACCAGGCCGACCATGCCGAACGGGATGGCGACGGCGACACCAGTCCCGACCAGCGCCCGATGCCCCGGCGCCAGTTCGAGGTTCTCGGCGCTGAACAAGTCCACCCCGGCGTCGCCTTCGTGGGCCCGGCTGGGCAGCGGCAGACCCGGGTCGAGACGGACGATGGCGAGACTGGTCGACACGGGGGCACAGATTACCCTTGACCGCGTGTCCGATACGCGCGACATCGCGCAGCACAGCTTGCGGTATCGCGAGCGGCTCTGGGTGCCCTGGTGGTGGTGGCCCCTCGGATATGGGTTGGCGGCCCTGATCGCGGCGGAAGTCAACGTGGGAGTGCGGGCGCTGCCCGACTGGGTGTCGTTCGCCGTCTTGTTTGCGGTCGCGACCGGCGTGCTGCTGTGGCTTGGTCGGGTCGAGGTTCGCGTCACCGAAGGCACGGACGGGGTTGAGCTGTGGGCCGGCGATGCGCACCTGCCGGTCGCAGTGGTCTGCCGGTCCGCCGAGATTGTCCGTACGGCCAAATCGGCGGCCCTGGGGCGTCAGCTGGATCCGGCCGCATTCGTAGTGCATCGGGCGTGGATCGGCCCGATGGTGCTGCTGGTACTCGACGATCCGGACGATCCGACGCCGTACTGGTTGGTGAGTTGCCGTCACCCCGAGCGGGTGCTGTCGGCGCTGCGAAGCTGACCGCGCGGTCAGGCCGCACAGTCGGTACAGATCATCAGACCGTTCTTCTCGCTGGCCAGACGGCTGCGGTGTTGCACCAAGAAGCAACTCGAGCAGGTGAACTCGTCAGCCTGCTTGGGAACCACGCGCACAGACAGCTCTTCACCGGACAAGTCGGCGCCGGGCAGTTCGAAAGACTCGGCGGATTCCGATTCGTCGACGTCCACCACCGCCGAGGCGGCCTCGTTCCGTCGTGCTTTGAGCTCCTCCAGCGAGTCCTCTGAGACGTCGTCGGTCTCGGTGCGCCGTGGAGCGTCGTAGTCGGTAGGCATCCTCTTCCCCGTCCTATCCCCTCAAAGCTTCAATACCCGCAAAAGTTCAAGCAACGCTTTGTACCAGCGTCGAACGCGTGTACCAAATGATTCGTGCCCGTATTGATAGTGAATTGGCTGTGATTTACGTCACATTGGTGTGTTTGCCCGGCGTGCGCGGCCTCAAAGGGCGCGGTCACGGTGCGATTAGAGTGCACGTGTGGTCGCACACATCACCGAGGGTACCGCCTTCGACAAGCACGGTCGGCCGTTCCGGCGCCGCAACCCCCGCCCGGCCATCATCGTGGTGATCTTCCTGGTCGTGGTCACCGGTGTGGTGTGGACCGTCGCGCTGACCCGCCCCGCCGACGTCCGTGAGGTCGCCGTGTGCAACCCTCCCCCCGAGCCTGCCGGGACGGCGGCGCCCGCCAAGCTGGGTGAGCAGGTGTCGCGGTCGGACATGATCGACGTGGCGCCCGCCAAACTCAGCGACACCAAGGTTCGCGTTCTCAACGCCAGCGGCCGTGGCGGCCAGGCCGGTGATGTCGCCGGGGCCCTGCAGGATCTGGGCTTCGCGCAGCCCACGGCGAGCAACGACCCCATCTATGCCGGCACCCGTCTGACCTGCCAGGGTCAGATTCGGTTCGGCACCGCCGGACAGGCCACCGCGGCCGCGTTGTGGCTGGTTGCGCCGTGCACCGAGCTGTTCCGCGATAGCCGCGGTGACGACTCTGTCGACCTCGCTCTGGGCACCGACTTCACTTCACTGGCACACAACGACGACATTGACGCCGTGCTGGCCACCCTGCGGCCGGGCGCGACCGAACCCGCAGATCGCGCGCTGCTGGCAAAGATCCACTCCACCAGCTGCTGACCGTTCAGTCCAACGCTTCCAACCCACCGGCGTCGCCCAGCGCCGCCAGCAATGCGTCGGCGATTCCCGGCGCGGCGGCCACCACCAGACCGGCACCACGCACGTCGGGCCCGGGCAACACCACCCGCGCGCCGGCTTCCGCGGCGATCAACGCACCTGCGGCCTGATCCCACACCTGCAGGCCATGCTCGTAGAAGGCATCCAGTTGGCCCGCCGCCACCATGCACAGGTCCAGTGCGGCCGAGCCGATGCGCCGCACGTCGCGAACCACCGGCAGCAGCTGGGCCAGCAGCGCCGCCTGCCGGCGGCGGCGTGCCTGCGAGTATCCGAACCCGGTGCCCAACAAGGCCATCGACAGATCTGCGGCGTCCGTACACCGCAACGCGTGCCTGCCGTGCTGGTCGGTGACGTGCGCACCCAGCCCGACCGCCCCCGAATACACCCGTCCAGCAACGACATCGGCGACAGCACCGGCCACCGACACGCCACGGATTTGCGCGCCGACCGACACTGCGTAGGCCGGCAGACCGTAGACGAAATTCACGGTGCCGTCGATCGGATCGAGCACCCAGGTGACCGCGTCGGGACCAGCCGGCGAGCGGCCGGTGGCTTGGACCGGCCCGCCGCCCTCCTCACCCAGGATCGGATCACCGGGCCGAAGCGCAGCCAGCCGGTCGCGCAGCAGACGTTCGGTGTCGGTGTCGACCACGGTGACCGGATCGGTCGGCGTGGTCTTGGCCCGGACGGCAGTGGAATCGACACTGGATCCGGCACGAGTGGCGCCGCCGAACACCTCGACCCGCCGGCGGCGCACAAACGCCGCCGCCTCGGCCGCGAGCTGTTCGGCCACCGCCCGCAGCCCCGCGGGCGCGTTGTCGAGTGGGGTCACCGGTCTATCGCATCACAGGCGGCGGCTCGCGAATGGGCCGATCCCGCTTCACCGCCGGGGCCCCGCAAGCTCGCTATGGTGGGCGCACCACCAAGTCTCATCGAGGAGATCGCGATGACCAGCAGCGTCCCGGGGCCTGACCCGTCGGCCACACCGGCCGGTCACCCAGCGCAGCGCCGAGGGTTCGGCATCGACGTCGGCGGCAGCGGCATCAAGGGCGCGATCGTCGACTTGGAAACCGGACAGATGATCGGCGACCGGATCAAGCTGTCCACTCCGCAACCGGCCACCCCCGCAGCGGTCGCCAAGACCATCGCCGAGGTAGTTAATGGTTTCGGTTGGACCGGCCCGCTGGGAGTGACCTATCCCGGCGTGGTTACCCACGGCATCGTCCAGACTGCGGCAAACGTGGACAAGGCCTGGATCGGGACCAACGCGCGCGACGTGATCAGCGCCGAACTCGACGGTCAAGAAGTCACAATTCTCAATGACGCCGATGCGGCGGGCCTGGCGGAGGAACGCTTCGGCGCCGGTCGGGGGCATGAAGGTCTGGTCGTGCTACTCACCTTCGGAACCGGGATTGGCTCGGCGGTGATCCACAACGGAGTCCTGATCCCCAACACCGAGTTCGGTCACCTCGAGGTCGGTGGGAAGGAGGCCGAGCACCGTGCCGCCTCTTCGGTCAAGGAGAAACACGGGTGGAGCTTTGAGAAGTGGGCCAAGCAGGTGACCAAAGTGTTGGTTGCCATCGAAAACGCGATCTGGCCCGACCTGTTCATCGCCGGCGGCGGGATCAGCCGCAAGGCCGACAAGTGGGTGCATCTGCTGGAAAACCGCACCCCGGTCGTGCCCGCCACCTTGCAGAATGCCGCCGGGATCGTCGGCGCGGCCATGGCGTCGACCAGGGACGTGACGCACTGAATTTTCGCGCTCGGCCAGTGCGAGAGCCGGGTGAAGTTACAATGGTCGTCGGCGGCCGCCCAAACCGATAGCGCGCGATACTCACGCTGATATCAAACGCCGACATTCGACATAACAGACACTTTCGGTCAACCATGCCCAACCACCGGAAGTGCGTCCAACCGAAGGGGTGTATGTGGCAGCGACGAAGGTAACTCCGGCGACCGACGAGCCGGTGAAGCGCACCGCCACGAAGTCTCCAGCTAAGCGCACGGCGGCTAAGGCCGCCCACGGCACTGCCCCGGCGAAGCGGGCAGCGAAAGCCGGCGCGCCCGAGCCTGACGGCGCCGTCGGCGAAGCCCCGAAGAAGGCCCGCGCCAAAGCGGCCGCGAAGGCCCCCTCGGCGCGGGGCGCCGCGAAGCAACCGGCCGACACCTCGGCCGAAGCTGACGTGGCCCTAGACGCCACCGAGGAGCTCGATATCGACGTCGAACCCGGTGAAGACCTTGAAATCGACGCCGCGGACCTCGCTCTCGACGATCTCGACGAAGACGTAGCCGTCGACGCGGACGACACCGATCTCGAGGCGGGCGACGCCGAGGACGCCGAGGCGACGCCATCCGCTGTCGCCGTAGAGGTTGCCGGCGAGGACGAAGAGGAGATCGCCGAACCCACCGAAAAGGACAAGGCATCCGGAGACTTCGTCTGGGACGAAGACGAGTCCGAGGCACTCCGACAAGCACGCAAGGACGCTGAACTCACCGCTTCCGCCGACTCGGTCCGTGCTTACCTCAAGCAGATCGGCAAAGTGGCGCTGCTGAACGCCGAGGAAGAGGTCGAGCTGGCCAAGCGGATCGAAGCCGGCCTGTACGCCACCCAGCTGATGGTGGAACTGACGGACCGGGGTGAGAAGCTGCCCGCCGCGCAGCGCCGCGACATGATGTGGATCTGCCGCGACGGCGACCGCGCGAAAAACCATCTGCTGGAAGCCAACCTGCGTCTGGTGGTGTCGCTCGCCAAGCGTTACACGGGCCGCGGCATGGCCTTCCTGGACCTCATCCAGGAAGGCAACCTCGGCCTGATCCGCGCGGTGGAGAAGTTCGACTACACCAAGGGCTACAAGTTCTCCACCTACGCCACCTGGTGGATTCGTCAGGCCATCACCCGCGCCATGGCCGACCAGGCCCGCACCATCCGAATCCCGGTGCACATGGTCGAGGTGATCAACAAGCTTGGTCGCATCCAGCGCGAGCTGCTGCAGGACCTGGGCCGCGAGCCCACTCCTGAAGAGCTGGCAAAGGAAATGGACATCACCCCGGAGAAGGTGCTGGAAATCCAGCAGTACGCCCGTGAGCCCATCTCGCTGGACCAGACCATCGGTGACGAAGGCGACAGCCAGCTGGGCGACTTCATTGAGGACAGCGAGGCTGTGGTGGCGGTGGACGCGGTCTCGTTCACTCTGCTGCAGGATCAGCTGCAGTCGGTGCTCGACACTTTGTCAGAGCGCGAGGCCGGCGTGGTGCGGTTGCGCTTCGGGCTCACCGACGGTCAGCCGCGCACGCTGGACGAGATCGGTCAGGTGTACGGGGTAACCCGGGAGCGCATCCGCCAGATCGAGTCCAAGACGATGTCGAAGTTGCGTCACCCCAGCCGCTCGCAGGTCCTGCGCGACTACCTGGACTAGCGGGGCCGCCACGGCCGTAGGGTGACGCCATGTCAGCCGCGCGCCGCATGGTCTCGTCGGGCTCCGATTTCGAATCGGCCGTCGGGTATTCGCGCGCGGTGCGCACCGGCCCGCACGTCGCGGTCTCCGGTACCACCGGCAGCGGCGACGACCTGGCAGCCCAGACACGAGATGCTTTGCGCCGCATCGGAGTTGCCCTCGCCGAGGTGGGCGCGACGATGGCTGACGTGGTGCGCACCCGTATCTACGTGACCGACATCTCCCGCTGGCGCGAAGTAGGCGACGTACACGCGGAGATCTTCGGTGCGACCCGTCCGGCCGCCACCATGGTCGAAGTCTCGGCGCTCATAGCCCCGCAAATGCTGGTGGAGATCGAAGCCGACGCCTACGTCTGCAATGGCGGAAACGTCCCGTCGGCCTCGGGCGGGTAAGCGACTACCTGGCGGACGGCTGCTACCGGCAGCGCGCCGTACAGGTGCGGAAAAAGCATCGACTCCGGGTCGCCCGGCACGCCGGTCTCCCACCGCACCGGAGCGGCCAGCGCCGCGGCATCGATGTATAGCAACACCAAGTCCCGGCGACCCGCATAGAGACGGTTCGCCGGGAGGTGCACCTGCTGAGGGGTCGACAGGTGTACGAATGCCGCGGTGCCGGAATCGCCGCCCTCAGGGCGGATCCAGCCACCCTCGCGGGCGTCCGACCACTCCTGCTCAGAGCACAAACGCACCAAAGTTTCGGGGCTCGCAGACATGAGGATTACCCTGCCCGAAACTTGGGCAAATATGCGTGAGAAACGACACACCCAATAACGGTCGGGGAACAAGGCAAAAACTCCGAACGTCTGACAGAGTGAATTTATCGCCAGAACGGAGGAGCCATGAACGCAACTCTGACCAGTCCCGAGCTCACTCGCGCAGACCGCTGCGACCGCTGCGGTGCCGCCGCTCGGGTCCGCGCCAAGCTGCCTTCCGGTGCTGAGCTCCTCTTCTGCCAGCACCACGCCAACAAGCACGAAGCGAAGTTGGCGGAGCTGGCGGCCGTCCTGGAGACCAGCGGGCAGTAATTGCCGACGAACTCACCCAGTGCCAATGCAGCGCAGCGGGCAATCGTGAGTAATGCTGGACGGGATGACCGTCGCGCAAGCTCCTAAGCCTTCCCGCCATCACATTTGGCACCTCAGCAAAAGGACGCTGTCCAAAGCCTGGGATGACTCGATTTTCTCCGAGTCCGCCGAAGCGGGCTTTTGGACTTGTCTCTCCACGCCGCCGCTGCTGCTGGGGATATTGGGGACGCTAGCCTGGGTGGCTCCGTTGTTCGGCGAGGACACGTTGTCGTCCATCATCAAGAGCATCCTGTCGACGGCCCGAAACTTCTTCTCCCCCAACGTGGTCAACGAGATCATCGAGCCCACGATCCGGGACATCACCGCCACCGCCGGCGGCGAGGTGGCCTCGCTGGGATTCCTGATCTCGTTGTGGGCGGGCTCGTCGGCGATTTCGTCGTTCGTGGACGCCATCGTGGACGCTCACGACCAGACGCCGTTGCGCCATCCGGTCCGGCAACGATTCTTCGCGCTGTTCCTCTACATCGTGATGCTGGTTTTCGTGGTGGCGACGGCCCCGGTGGCGGTGGTCGGACCCCGTAAGGTCAGCGAACACATCCCGCTTGGCCTGCAGAATCTGCTGCACTACGGCTACTACCCCGCGCTGATTCTCGGCCTGATGGCCGGCATGACCGTCCTGTACCGGGTGTCACTACCGGTTCCGCTGCCGACGCATCGACTCATACCGGGCACAGTGCTGGCCAGCGTGGTGTTTCTGGTGGCCACCCTTGGGCTGCGGCTCTACCTGCGATGGATCGGCAGCACCGGATACACCTACGGCGCGCTCGCCACACCCATCGCGTTTTTGTTATTCGCCTTCTTCGGCGGCTTCTCGATCATGATCGGCGCCGAACTCAATGCCGCCATCCAGGAGGAGTGGCCGGCACCGGCGACGCATGCACACCGTCTCCGAAAGTGGCTGGTGAGACGGGCGTCGGCCCTTTCCGGCGCGGGGGATGCGGATCCGCCCGCACCCAAGGCACCTGAGGCCAATCCAGATCCCGAACCGGCACAACCGAAAACGTGATCAGCCCTTCTTTAGCCTGTCGTAGATCTGCTTGCAGTCGGGGCAGACGGGCGAACCCGGCTTGGCGGCCTTGGTGACCGGGAATACCTCACCGCACAACGCAACAACGTGGTTGCCCATCACCGCGCTCTCGGCGATCTTGTCCTTCTTGACGTAGTGGAAGTATTTCGGAGTGTCGCTGCCGGTCCCGTCATCGGCGCGTTCATCGGCGTCGGTGCGCTCAATCGTCTGGGTCTCCATGCCTAATATTGTGCATCCTGACCTGCCGGCCGGCACCGGGAAACCACAACCCGCTGCGATGTGCGACAGTGGAGGTATGAAGCGCGGCCCGCAGCTGGGTTTCGACGAAGAGGGCAAACCAGTACTGATCACCGCTGCTGCCACCTCTTACGAGGAGCAGCACCGCGCGCGGGTGCGTAAATACCTGACTTTGATGGCATTCCGGATCCCAGCGCTGCTGTTGGCCGCGTTCGCCTACGGCGCCTGGCACAACGGCCTGATCTGTCTACTGATCGTGGCGGCCTCGATTCCGTTGCCGTGGATGGCGGTTTTGATTGCCAATGACCGCCCGCCTCGCAGCGCCGAAGAACCGCGGCGTTTCGACAACGGGCGGGGGCGAACGCCGCTGTTCCCGACCGCGACGCCACCGGCGCTGGAGCCGCGGCGGCAGACGGAATGGCAGACCATCGAGCCGGACAGTTCCGACTAACCGTCCAGTCGCTCCACTTCTCAGCACATTCTCAGGTCGTCGCCGTATTTCTGCACGTCACAGCGTGTGAGATGGCGACCCCGTGGGAACTCTGCGAGCGGGCTTTTCGTTGACCGCATACAAGACAAGCCAACCGGGAGGGCGCAATGGCCGATGCCACAAAGAGGGCGACCACTAGCCGTATTGACGGCGATCTGGATGCTCAGAGCCCAGCAGCTGACCTAGTGCGCGTGTATTTGAACGGCATCGGTAAGACGGCCCTGCTCAACGCGGCCGACGAAGTTGAATTGGCCAAGCGCATCGAGGCCGGTCTCTACGCCGAGCATTTGCTGGAAACCCGAAAGCGCCTCGGCGAGAATCGGAAACGCGATCTGGCGGCGGTGGTCCGCGATGGCCAAGCTGCGCGTCGTCACCTGCTGGAAGCGAACCTGCGCCTGGTGGTTTCACTGGCCAAGCGCTACACGGGTCGCGGAATGCCGCTGCTGGATCTCATCCAGGAAGGCAACCTGGGCCTGATCAGGGCGATGGAAAAGTTCGACTACACAAAGGGTTTCAAGTTCTCCACGTACGCCACCTGGTGGATCCGCCAGGCGATCACTCGTGGCATGGCCGACCAGAGCCGCACCATCCGGCTGCCCGTGCACCTGGTGGAGCAGGTCAACAAGCTGGCCCGGATCAAGCGTGAGATGCACCAGAACCTGGGACGTGAAGCCACCGATGAGGAACTCGCCACCGAGTCCGGGATCCCGGTCGAGAAGATCAACGATCTCCTCGAGCACAGCCGCGACCCGGTAAGCCTGGACATGCCGGTCGGCTCCGAAGAGGAAGCTCCGCTCGGTGATTTCATCGAGGATGCCGAGGCCATGTCCGCGGAGAACGCGGTCATCGCTGAACTGCTGCACACCGACATCCGCAGTGTGCTGGCCACGCTCGACGAGCGTGAGCATCAGGTGATTCGGCTTCGCTTCGGCCTGGACGACGGACAGCCCCGCACGCTGGACCAGATCGGAAAGTTGTTCGGGCTGTCCCGGGAACGGGTGCGGCAGATCGAGCGCGATGTGATGTGCAAACTGCGCCACGGCGAGCGTGCTGACCGGCTGCGGTCCTACGCCAGCTGAGGCCCCAGCTGAGGCCAATGTCGGAGCAGCCGACGTAATTTGGCAAGCTTTATCGGAGACGGTGTGCCCGCCGCGCGTACGCGGCGGGCATACTGCTGCGGTGGGGCGTTTTGCACGAACCACTCGCGCGGCTGGCGAAGTAGACTCGGCGGCAACGGAGGATGCTGAATGAACGACCTGGTCGATACCACCGAGATGTACTTGCGCACGATCTACGACCTCGAAGAAGAGGGCGTGACGCCGCTGCGCGCCCGAATCGCCGAGCGCCTAGAGCAGAGCGGACCTACTGTCAGCCAGACCGTCTCCCGAATGGAACGCGACGGCCTGCTCCGGGTAGCCGGCGACCGCCATCTCGAACTCACCGACAAGGGCCGCGCACTGGCTATCGCGGTGATGCGCAAGCACCGCCTCGCCGAGCGTCTTCTGGTCGACGTGATCGGGCTGCCGTGGGAAGAGGTGCACGCCGAAGCATGCCGGTGGGAGCACGTGATGAGCGAGGACGTCGAGCGCAGGCTGGTCAAAGTGCTCGACAATCCGACCACCTCCCCTTTCGGCAACCCGATCCCGGGACTGCTGGACCTCGGTGTCGGCCCGGAATCCGGCGCCGAGGATGCCGACCTGGTTCGTCTGACCGAGTTGCCGGGTGGGGCGCCGGTCGCCGTCGTCGTCCGCCAGCTCACCGAACACGTCCAGGGCGACATCGACTTGATCACCCGGCTTAAGGACGCCGGCGTGGTTCCCAACGCGCGCGTCACGGTCGAAACCAGCCCGGGCGGCGGGGTGACCATCGTCATCCCCGGCCACGAGAACGTCACGCTCCCCCACGAAATGGCGCATGCCGTGAAGGTCGAAAAGGTCTGATCCATCCGCGTGGTCCGCTAGCCGGCGCGCCGACGATATTTCTGCCGCGGCGGCATCCGCACCCCGAGTTGCTCGGCCAGTTGATACCCGGTGTTGGCCAGGCGCCGAATCTCATTGGGCCGCATACCCGATTGCAGTGCCGTATCCAGCATTCCCGCCATCCGGTGCTCTGGATCGCAGCGCAGCGCGGCCTCCAACGACACTCCCGCCAGTGGCCCGTCGCCACGCACGTAGGCGCTGAACGCGAGCAGCACCAGCGCCTCCACCCGCCACGGCTGCGGTAGCGCCCGCGCCAGCATCGACCACAACGACTCGGCCGCGTCGGCGGTCTCGGCGACGGCAAGTGCGTAGAGCGTGTCGCGCACCTGGGTGTCGGTCAACGCGCAGCCCAGCCGCGCGACTTCGGCATCGGTCGGCGGCTGGCCGTCCATGGCGCGGTCGGCGACCGCCAACGCGTTCTCGACGTCGCTGCGACAGCAGCCCGCAGCATCATCGCGGCACGCCTTCTCGCGCGTCTTCGCCGCTTTCGCGACCGCCGGCGCCAGCGCCATGGCGCGCGTATGGTCCGGTGCGACGACCGCCTGCAGATCGGCACGGCGAGGATAAAGACGCCGGCCGTCTAGCACAGCCGCGGCCGCCAAGGGCGACGCCGACGGATCTTCGACCTCGCCGCTGGCGCCACAGTCGTCGACGCAGTGCCAGCGCCCCCCACAGGTGATCTCGTCGACCACATGCGCCGCGTAGAGCGCGATGTCGTACTTCGCCAGGGCGTCGAATAGCGCTTCACATAGCCGTCGGTATTCCTCGTTGCACACCGGACAGTGCGCACCCTCGTCGTCGACGATCACCACGATGGCGGCCTCCGGCTCCGCGGCGGCGGCAACCTGCGCAAGTTGGTCGACCCGGTCGACGAGGCCCTCGTCCAGGTCGGCGCGCATAACCGCGCCCAACGCACCGCGCTCCAACGACACCAAGACCAGCGATTTCTCCGGCACGAAGCCGAGGATGGCGGGCAGCGCGGCGATCAACGAGCCGGGGCGATTCACTTCAAAGTCTGCTAGATGCTTCGTCATGACCACAACGCTGACGATCGACACCGTCAGCTGGTGCCCGCACAACGTGATTCAGGCGCCCGCTTGTGGAGAAAGTCGCGACTGTGAGCCTTATCGTCTATCTCATGACTTCCATGCGCGAATACGACCTGGTCGTGATCGGATCAGGGCCTGGCGGACAGAAGGCTGCCATTGCCGCAGCCAAGTTGGGCAAGTCGGTCGCGATCGTGGAGCGTGGCCGGATGGTCGGCGGGGTCTGCGTGAACACCGGCACCATCCCGTCGAAAACACTGCGCGAGGCGGTGGTCTACTTGACCGGGATGAGCCAGCGCGAGCTCTACGGCGCGAGCTACCGGGTCAAGGACAAGATCACCCCCGCCGATCTGCTGGCACGTACCCAGCATGTGATCGGCAAGCAGGTCGACGTGGTGCGCTCCCAGCTGATGCGCAACCGGATCGACCTGGTGCTGGGCCACGGGCGATTCATAGACCCGCACACCATCCTGGTGGAGGAAGACGCCCAGGGTGAACGCGTGACGGTCAGCGGCGACTACGTCGTCATCGCCACCGGCACCAAACCGGTGCGGCCATCCGGGGTCGAGTTCGACGAACGGCGGGTGCTGGACTCCGACGGCATCCTGGACCTGCGGTCATTACCCGCGTCGATGGTCGTGGTCGGCGCAGGTGTGATCGGCATCGAGTACGCCTCGATGTTTGCCGCCCTCGGCACCAAGGTCACCGTCGTGGAAAAGCGCGACACCATGCTCGACTTCTGCGACCCGGAAATCGTCGAGGCGCTGAAGTTCCACCTGCGCGACCTCGCGGTGACATTTCGGTTCGGCGAGGAAGTGACGGCGGTCGACGTCGGCGCCGCGGGCACCGTCACCACGCTGGGCAGCGGCAAACAGATCCCCGCCGAGACCGTGATGTATTCCGCCGGGCGCGAGGGCCAGACCGCGAACCTCGGCCTGGAAAACGCCGGCCTGGAAACCGACAATCGTGGCAGGATTTTCGTCGACGACGAGTTCCAGACCAAAGTCGAACACATCTACGCCGTCGGCGACGTCATCGGCTTCCCCGCGCTAGCCGCCACCTCGATGGACCAGGGCCGACTGGCCGCCTACCACGCATTCGGGGAACCGACCGACGGCATTACCGCGCTGCAGCCGATCGGGATCTACTCGATTCCGGAGATCTCCTACGTTGGCGCCACCGAGGTGGAGTTAACCAAGAACTCGATCCCCTATGAGGTCGGCGTATGCCGCTACCGAGAACTCGCCCGCGGCCAGATCGCCGGTGACTCCTACGGCATGCTCAAGCTGTTGGTGTCCACTCGCGACCGCACGCTGCTTGGCGCACATATCTTCGGCACCAGCGCCACCGAGATGGTCCACATCGGACAGGCCGTGATGGGATGCGGCGGCACCGTCGACTACCTGGTCGACGCGGTGTTCAACTACCCGACGTTCTCCGAGGCCTACAAGGTCGCCGCGTTGGACGTGACCAACAAGATGCGCGCACTCAGCCAGTTTCTGCGGTGAACACAGCAAGCGAATAGAAATTGCCCCGGATGCGTTGATCGAAGTGTCAGCAAATTCCGCTGAGGCAATCGCGTTTTCCGCAGTGGGTGCCGCGTGGAGTGAGAGAGACTGAATAGGGCAACCTAGAGTGACCCGCGAGACGCCGTGAAACCCCCGAAAGGAGGCCCCATCATGTACGACGATGAAGCACGGTCCGACCGCCAAGCCGGCGAGGCACAGGAATACCAGCCCGGCCAGTCCGGCATGTACGAACTCGAGTTCCCGGCACCCCAGCTGTCGGCATCCGACGGCCGCGGTCCGGTGCTGGTCCACGCCCTGGAGGGGTTCTCCGACGCCGGTCATGCGATCCGGTTGGCTGCCGCCCACCTCAAATCGGCACTGGACACCGAGTTGGTGGCGTCCTTTGCGATCGACGAACTCCTGGACTATCGCTCGCGGCGACCCCTGATGACCTTCAAGACCGATCATTTCACCAGCTACGACGACCCCGAACTGAGTCTGTATGCGCTGCGCGACAGCGTCGGCACCCCGTTTCTGCTGCTGGCCGGCTTGGAGCCGGACCTCAAATGGGAACGCTTCATCACCGCGGTGCGACTGCTGTCCGAGCGGCTCGGCGTGCGGCAGACCATTGGCCTGGGAACCGTACCGATGGCCGTCCCACACACCCGGCCCGTCACGATGACCGCACACTCCAACAATCCGGACCTCATCGCCGACTTCCAGCCGTGGATCTCGGAGATCCAGGTCCCCGGTAGCGCATCCAACCTGCTCGAATACCGCCTGGCACAGCACGGACACGAAGTGGTCGGTTTCACCGTCCACGTCCCTCACTACCTGACCCAGACCGATTACCCCGCTGCGGCGCAGGCATTGCTCGATCAGGTCGCCAAGACCGGGTCGCTGGACCTGCCGCTGAGCGCGCTGGCCGAGGCCGCCGCGGAAATCCGGGCCAAAATCGACGAACAGGTCCAGGCCAGTGCGGAAGTCGCTCAAGTGGTGACCGCACTCGAGCGCCAGTACGATGCCTTCATTGACGCTCAGGAGAACCGGTCCCTACTAACACGGGATGAGGATCTGCCTAGCGGCGATGAACTCGGCGCAGAGTTCGAGCGGTTCCTGGCTCAGCAAGCAGAGAAGAAGCGTGACGACGACGACACGGGTTAGCGCTCGGTGACGTCCTGACGACAACGAGGTTGGCGACATGACCGAGCGAACGCGCAATCTTCGCCCGGTGCGGGACGTGACCTCGCCGTCGCTGGAATACCGCACCATTCACGGCTACAAGCGGGCCTTCCGGATTGCGGGGTCCGGCCCGGCGATCCTGCTGATCCACGGCATCGGCGACAACTCCACGACCTGGACGCCGATACACGCGAAGCTGGCGCAGCGGTTCACCGTGATCGCACCAGACCTGTTGGGGCACGGCAAATCCGACAAGCCCCGCGCCGACTACTCGACCGCGGCCTACGCAAACGGCATGCGCGATTTGCTCAGTGTCCTGGGCATCGAGCGGGTGACCATCATCGGGCACTCCCTCGGTGGCGGTGTGGCAATGCAATTCGCTTACCAGTTCCCACATTCGGTAGACCGGCTGATCCTGGTCGGGGCCGGAGGCGTCACCAAGGACGTCAACATCGCGCTGCGGTTCGCCTCGTTGCCGATGGGCGCCGAAGCGCTGGCGCTGTTGCGGCTGCCCCTGGTGCTGCCGGCGGTCCAGTTACTCGGCCAACTGGCCGGTCTGGCGCTGGGTTCGACGGCCATCGGTCGGGATCTGCCCAACATGTTGCGGATCCTCAACGACCTGCCGGAGCCGACGGCTTCGTCGGCATTCACCCGAACGCTGCGGGCAGTGGTGGACTGGCGCGGGCAGATCGTCACGATGCTGGACCGATGTTATTTGACGGAGGCCATCCCGGTGCAGATCGTTTGGGGCGGAAAGGATTCCGTGATTCCGGTCCGGCACGCCCACATGGCTCATGCGGCGATGCCCGGCTCCCAGCTCGTGATCTTCGCAAACGCCGGCCACTTCCCCTTCCACGATGACCCGGCCCGGTTCCTCGACATCGTGCAGCGATTTATCGACAGCACCGAGCCCCCCGATTACGACCAAGCCGCGCTGCGAGAGCTGCTCCGCTCGGGCGGCGGAGAGCGCACCGTCACCGGGCCTGCCGACACCCGAGTCGCGGTACTCAACGCGATGGGAGCCGACGAACGCAGCGCAACCTAGGTCACCGGGCGATGACCGTCGACGTGACCGTGCTGCGGGTCTTCACCGCTGCCGACGGCAGATTCGGCAACCCGCTGGGGGTGGTTGACGCAAACCTGATCGACGCCACCGAACGGCAACACGTGGCAAGCGAATTGGGTTACAGCGAAACAGTTTTCGTTGATCTGCCCGCCGCCGGAGCAACCTCGGCGCGGGCCACCATTTACACTCCGCAGATCGAACTGCCGTTCGCCGGACACCCGACACTCGGTGCAGCGTGGTGGTTGCGCCAGCGAGGGTTGCCGATCAACACTCTGCACGTGCCGGCCGGTCTGGTGCAAGTGAGCTACGAACACGATCTCACTGCGATCGAGGCACCCGCGGACTGGGCGCCCGATTTCGCCATCCACGATCTGGACTCACCGGAAGCGGTCGCGTCCGCAGATCCCGCGGACTATTCCGACGACGTCGCGCACTACCTGTGGGCCTGGGCCGACCGGCCCGCCGGAATGGTCCGGGCACGGATGTTCGCCGCCAATCTTGGTGTCGCCGAGGACGAAGCGACCGGCTCGGCGGCCATGCGGCTGACCGACTACCTGAGCCGGGATCTGGTGATCACACAGGGAAACGGGTCAGTTATCGAAACCGGCTGGAGTCCGCGAAGCTGGGTCCGGGTTGGCGGCCGGGTCGTCGAAGACACCGTGCGTGAGATTCATTGATGCGCGCGAGGTCAGGACCTGCGGTGCAGCACGGCGGACAGGTGATGCTGCACGGGTTGGCCGACCGCGCCCATCCGCAACGAATAGGACAATTCATCGCCGCCAATCCGCAGGGAACGTCCAAGCGCCGAAACCTCTTTGGCCGTTGGCGTCAGACCGACATCGGAGGTGACCATCTCGATTTCGATGACGTCACCACTGACCGTGTAGCTGCCGACCTCGATCTCGGTGACGCCACTCGGATGGGCCAGCACCAGCTCGACGTGACCACGTTTGGGCACCCGAAGATAGCCCGTTTCGGCATGCAAGGGCTTGCCGTCGGCAACCGCCTTGGTCTTCTGCCCATAAGTCAAGAAGGGCTTACCGACGTGGGAGAACACCACCTCTTCGAGATATTCGAAGGGTTCGATGGTCGGGTACACGCCGGAACCGTTGCCCACCCAGGTACCGAGCAGCGGCGCGAGATCCGCGAGCTCGGGGTGAAGTTCGGTAGCCATCGGTGGCGTTCTCAGCCGGAAGCCGACACGTTGCGATGTGCCCGCAGCGCCTCAATCTCGCGCTCGAAATCGGCGGCGGAGGAAAAGGATCGGTATACCGAGGCGAAGCGCAGATACGCCACTTCGTCGAGGTCGCGCAATGGGCCAAGGATGGCCAGGCCGACCTCGTTACTGGGCACCTCGGGCCCAGCCGCCCGAACGGCGTCTTCCACTTGCTGGGCCAGCAGGTTCAACGCGTCGTCGTCCACCTGCCGACCCTGACAGGCCCTACGAACACCGCTGATCACCTTTTCCCGACTGAAGGGCTCGGTCACACCGCTGCGCTTTACCACTGCCAGCACCGCGGTTTCCACGGTGGTGAACCGGCGCCCACACTCGGGACAGGATCGGCGCCGACGAATCGCCTGACCTTCGTCGGTTTCCCGGGAGTCGATCACCCGGGAGTCTGGATGCCGGCAGAACGGGCAGTGCATGGCCGCTCCTTCGCCGCGCTGACATAACCGGGTCCGCAGAACACCCCGAGAGTACCCGCGCGCCGCCCGGCCGGACCAAGGGCCATGTATCACACCGATCGTGACTGCCACATGCTCGCCGAAAACCTGAGGTCGATAGTCAGACCGCGATACCGACGTCCGTCAGCCTACGGGCGCGATCAGAGTCTGCCCGGCGGACACCGCGCCGGTATCCAGCGCGTTGAGGTCACGGATGCGCTCGACGACGTCGTGCACGGGCGCGCCGGGAGCGACGCGGGCGGCCAGATCCTGCAGCGACTCCCCCGGTTCAACCCGAACCACAGCCAGTGCGGACGGCACCCGCTCCGCCGAGTCGGTGGAGTCGCCGTTGACCATGCTGCCGAAGTTTGCCATCAGTCCAAGCCAGAGGGTGATGACTCCGGCGAGAAGGGCCAAGCCGATCGTCGTCATCACCCCGACCGGACGCCGGCGATGCGTGGCGGTGGACCGGGCAACGCCGGTGCCGTAATAGCGCATCGGAGCGCCCGCGGGACGCGCAGGCCCAGCAGGGCCGGGTCGAACCGACCGATCGCGACCCGCACGAAAGGAGGAACTCTCACCTTTCGGCCTGTTGACCGGCCTGTTCAGCGGGCTCTGCACGCTGCCGTTGCGGTACGGACCCGCGTAGATGAGTGTCATGCTGTTCCCTCCGGTCGACTACTTATCGCTCGTGTGTTCGACCATAGTCGCTCATGTGTTCGATAGACGAACATTTGAGCGAGGCGTGTCGCACGAGCAAAACGGTAGACCACACCACCGACAAGGCTTTGTCGGTGCAACCAGCTGGGTGACTCTTAAATACCCCATCCATCCGCAAGTTACACACTTGTGATTCACTGAATTTCCGCTGATGGCAGTGCCGTATGCGAGCGCCGACACGCCGATCGAACACATGTTTGATTCTTAGCCCGACTGCGATTACATTCAAAGCCATGAGCGACAGCAACGACAAGTCGGGTTTGCACGCGGTCGACGCCACGCTAACCGAGCGGCAGCGCACCATCCTGGACGTGATCCGCGCCTCGGTGACCACCCGCGGCTATCCGCCCAGTATTCGCGAGATTGGCGACGCGGTGGGACTGACCTCGACATCCTCGGTAGCGCATCAACTGCGCACCCTCGAGCGAAAGGGTTATCTGCGCCGCGATCCGAACCGTCCGCGTGCGGTCGACGTCCGCGGCGCCGACGACGCGGTGACGCCGCCCCTTACCGACGTCGCCGGTTCGGACGCACTGCCGGAGCCCACTTTCGTTCCGGTCCTCGGACGAATCGCGGCCGGCGGACCGATTCTGGCCGAAGAGGCCGTCGAGGACGTCTTTCCGCTGCCGCGCGAACTTGTCGGCGAAGGGACGCTGTTCCTGCTCAAAGTGGTCGGCGAGTCGATGGTCGAAGCCGCGATCTGCGACGGCGACTGGGTGGTCGTGCGCCAGCAAAACGTCGCCGACAACGGCGACATCGTGGCGGCCATGATCGACGGCGAAGCCACCGTCAAGACCTTCAAGCGGGCGGGCGGTCAGGTATGGCTGATGCCGCACAACCCCGCTTTCGACCCCATTCCGGGCAACGACGCGATCGTGCTCGGCAAGGTCGTCACGGTCATCCGCAAGGTGTAACCGCCGCGGCGCGGTCTCCTAGTCCGCCCGCACGAAACCGTTGGCTCGCGCGACATCCTCGGTGGCGAACCAGATCTCGGCCAAGGTGTCGTGATAGAGCGCGCTGCTGGGCGTGTAGTACAAGCCGAAACGGGCGCTGGCCTTGATCGGATAGCCGTCCGGCGCCCGGTATGGATCGTCTTCGAGCGGCAGGTGAATAGTCGGACGCACCGCGGCACTCCCGGCCGGCACTGCCGTTGGGACTTCGGCCTGCGGCGCGGCCGCGTACGGCGTATCAACCTCCGCGGTGTACTCAGCGGGTTCCGCCGCCGCGTGCCGTCCCGTCCGCACCGGGGGACCAAGGTCCGGTGGTGACGCGAAATCCGGCGACTCGTCGTCGGCGGATTGGGCATCGGCGGACTCGACGCCGCCGTCTTCGACGTCGGCATATTCCACGTCGGTGTAGCGGGTGTCCGCAACTTCGACGTCAGCGTAGTAGGCATCCAGGTATTCGGCATCCGGGAAGCGTTCCGGCGCACCGGTTTCCGGCGTCTCCGCGTCCAGCGCGCCAGCGCCTGGCACCGGGGTCTGGGGAACCATCACCTCGGCTTCAAAGGCTTCCGGCGAGACCGACTCCGCGCCAACCGGTTCGTCCACGTCCAGCTCGCCGAGCACGTCCTGCGACACAACCGGAATGGGAGTTGTGCCCACCGCATCGGGATCCTCGTCTTCGTCGAACTCGTCGAACTCCTCGCCCGCCTCCGCCGCGTAGCTCTCGTCGGCCAGGGCGAGATATTCGTCGTCGTCGTCGGCGTCCGCCTCATCCTCGGCAATTTCCCCGTGGGGCCCCACCGGGACGCCACCGCCCCTGGACCAGCTGACCCGGCCCGCCGAACCACCATCGTGATGCTCGTCGAATTCCTGGTCGAGCGGCGGGAATCGCTCGGACCCGTAGTCGATGTCGTCCTGCCCCCAGGGCACATCGGCGCGCGACTCGTAGGCGCCACCGGCGTCGCGTTCCGGTTCTCGCTCATATTCGGGCGGACCGTGGCCCGCGGTGCGGCGGCGCCGCACGCCAAGCACCACCAGCCCGAAAATCAGCAGGAGCAGCAACACCGGTACGGCCGCAACCAGCCACCACCAATGGAAGGTGAACTTCTTGGCCGGCGGCGAGGCGGTCGAATTGCTCGGCTGGTTCTGTCCTGAAACCTGCAGGCCGGACAGCAGGGGCGCCAAATTCGCCGGATCGGTGGTGAAGGAGTTCTTGGCGCGGTTCCACGAGATCTTGCCGCCGGTGAACTTCTGCGATATCACGTCGCCGTCCACGGTCTGATCCCCGACCGGAGCGCCAAGTTTCCCGGTCGGGCCCTTGAGCTTGTCCCACGCGGCCTTCATGGCCCCGCGCACCACGTACGCACCGTGGTCGGGTGTCCAGAAGATGACCGGCTTGTCGGCCGCCGAGAATGTCGCGATCCGGCTGGCGGGCGTGATACCGCCGTCAGCCTCGTTAGCGGTGGGAAAGCCTAGATCGCTGCTAACCGGTCCCCCCGCCGCTTCGTACTTCTGCAGGATCGGCCCTTCGACCGCGTTGGCTCCGGTGGCCGGGCTGAAGAAAATCTTTCCGCCGGTGAAGTCCTGGACGACTCCGTCGCCCCCGATCGGGTACTGGGCGCCCTTCTTGGCGCCCAGGGGCCCGTTTGCCCCGCCAGCGGCGCGCCAGGACATGTTTATCGCCGCGGTGGGGTCGATCGCCACCTGCAGACCCTTGAGCTGCTCAGCCAGAGCCGCCGGATTGGTGGTGAATTCCTTGGTCTTGCGGTTCCAGGAAACCTCGCCACCGGTGAACTTCTGTGAGGTCACCTCACCGTCGTAGGTTTCGTCGCCGATCGGGGCGCCCAATACGCCCCCCGAACTGCCCAACTTGTCCCATGCCGCGTTGAGCGCACCGCGAACCACGAACGCGCCGTGGTCGGGTGTCCAGAAGATCACCGGGTTGTCGCTGGCGGCAAAAGTGCTGACCCGGCTGTCAGGCCCGGCCAGGCCAGGGACCTCGTTGATGGTCGGGAAACCCAAATCGCTGTTCGCCGGCCCGCCCAGCGACTCGTACTTGGCCAGGATCGGCCCGAACATGTACTTCGCGCCGGTGGCCGGCGTGTAGAACATCTTGCCGCCGTCGAATTCCAGCGCGAAACCGTCTCCGACGGGATAGACGTCGCCCTTGCGGGCACCCAGCGTCGACGTATCGCCGCCGGCCTTCTCCCACGCGGCCATCATGGCGGCCTCGGCATCACCGATCGGGGATGCCGACGCGCTCGGCGCCAGCAGCGTGACGGCCAGCGCAGTAGCCGCCAAGCCAACTAACGCCCGCCCGAACAGCCTGCTCAATTGACCTCTCTGCCCGTTCACCAAGCCTCCCAGCCGATGCTCTGCCCACCTGGCGAGCTGGCGGATTCACCGTCGCGGGCCGTTTCCCCGCAACGGTGCGCATCGTCGCCGGGCTCGCATAACTTTGCTCTTGCGAACGAGAAATGCGAAGTCAATCTGTAGATATTACGGAAACGGATACCGAGCCGATGTCGAAATGATGCTGTGCCGCGCTCGTGTCGCGGGCAGACCAGGGCGCGGATCCCGCACGCAACGTGGGTGATAGCACGACTCTTGCGGGCTTAGGGGGTGTCAGACACCCAGGCCGCGACCGATGATCTCCTTCATGATCTCTGTGGTGCCGCCGTAGATGGTCTGCACCCGGGCATCGAGGTACGCACGGGCAACCGGGTATTCGCGCATGTAGCCGTACCCGCCGTGCAACTGCAGGCACCGGTCGATCAGCTGAACTTGCTTCTCGGTCGAGTACCACTTGGCCATCGCGGCCTGCTCGGCGGTCAACTTGCCTTCCAGGTGCAGCGCCAGGAACTGGTCGACCATAATGCGCACCACGGTGGCCTCGGTGGCCAGCTCGGCCAGCAGGAAGCGGCTGTTCTGAAAACTGCCGATCGGCTTGCCGAACGCCTTGCGTTCCTTGGTGTACCGCAAGGTCTGCTCGAGCACGGTTTCCATGGCGGTCGCCGCCATCACCGCGATGTTGATCCGCTCTTGGGGCAGATTCTGCATCAGGTAAATAAAGCCGAGACCCTCCTCGCCCAGCAGGTTCTCCACGGGGACGTGCACGTCGGTGAAAGACAGCTCGGCGGTGTCCTGGGCGTCCAACCCGATCTTGTCCAGGTGACGGCCTCGCTCGAAGCCCTCCATGCCCCGTTCGACAACCAACAGGCTGAACCCCTGCGAACCCTTTTCCGGGTCAGTCTGGGCGACCACGATGACCAGGTCGGAGTTGATGCCGTTGGTGATGAACGTCTTCGAGCCGTTCAGTACGTAGTGATCCCCCTGTTTCACCGCCCGGGTCTTAATGCCCTGCAGGTCACTGCCGGTTCCGGGCTCAGTCATCGCGATTGCGGTGATCAGCTCGCCGGTGCAGAACTTGGGTAGCCAACGCTGCTTCTGCTCTTCGTTGGTCAACTTGAGCAAGTAGGGCGCCACGACGTCGTTGTGTAGCCCAAACCCGATGCCGCTGTAGCGTCCTGCGGTGGTCTCCTCGGTGACGATGGTGTTGTAGCGGAAGTCCGGGTTGCCCCCGCCGCCGTACTCCTCGGGCACCGCCATGCCGAGGAAGCCTTGCTTGCCGGCCTCTAGCCACACGCCGCGGTCGACGATTTTGGCCTTCTCCCATTCCTCGTGGTAGGGCGCGACGTGGCGGTCCAGGAAGGCCCGATAGGACTCGCGGAACAAATCGTGCTCGGGTTCGAAAAGAGTGCGCTGGTACTTGACGGCGCCCATGCGTGCGACCTCCGGCTATCGAAGAACTGACAGACTTGCCACCAACATATACCAACCGGGCGGTTGGTCGGCGGTAAGCAGGGGCGGGAGCCGCCGGCTACCCACCTCGGAGCGGGTCAGGCCCCGCGACCGAAATCGCGCAGCGTGGCGGCCAGCGCCACCGGCACCCGGGCCTTGATCCAAGTGCCGTCCGCCTGATGTTCTGCCTGCTGCACCCGGCCCTCGGCGTGCAGCCGCGCCACCAGGTCGCCGCGGTGGTAGGGAATCACCACGTCGACCGCTGTGTCGGTCGGGGTGGCAAGTTCAGCCATGCGCCGGCGTAGCGCGTCGACGCCCTCCCCGGTGCGCGCTGAGACGAAGACCGCGCCGGGCAGTTCGTGACGCAACTTGGCCAGCATCAGATCACTCGCCGCGTCCACCTTGTTCACCACAACCAATTCCGGTGGAGCAGCGGTGTCGTGGTCGGCGATGACGTCGGAGATCACCTGCCGGACCGCGCTGATCTGGGCCAGCGGGTTGATGTCGGAACCGTCGACCACATGTAAGAGAAGGTCCGCGTCGACCACCTCCTCCAAGGTGGAGCGGAATGCCTCGACCAGCTGAGTCGGCAGGTGGCGTACGAACCCGACGGTGTCGGTGAGCACAAACGGACGGCCGTCCTCGAACTCGGCGCGCCGGGTGGTGGGCTCCAGCGTCGCGAACAGCGCGTCCTGGACCAGCACTCCCGCACCGGTCAATGCGTTGAGCAGGCTCGACTTGCCCGCATTGGTGTAGCCGACGATGGCAATCGAAGCCATGTCGGCGTGCAGACGGCGACTGCGCTGGGTGTCGCGGACCTGTTTCATGGCCTTGATGTCACGGCGCAGCTTGGACATGCGTTCACGGATGCGGCGCCGATCGGTTTCGATCTTGGTTTCACCCGGCCCGCGCAGGCCCACTCCACCGCCGCTACCGCCGGCGCGACCGCCGGCCTGCCGCGACATCGACTCACCCCAGCCGCGTAGCCGCGGCAGCATGTATTCCATCTGGGCCAGCGCCACTTGCGCCTTGCCTTCCCGACTCGTCGCGTGCTGGGCGAAAATGTCGAGGATCAGCGCGGTTCGGTCAACGACCTTGACCTTGACGGCCTTTTCCAGCGCGGTCAGCTGCGCCGGGGACAGCTCGCCGTCGCAGATGACCGTGTCGGCGCCGGTGGCGAGCACCACCTCGCGCAGCTCCTGGGCCTTACCCGAGCCGATGTAGGTGGCCGGGTCGGGGCGGTCGCGGCGCTGGATGAGACCTTCGAGTACTTCGGAGCCGGCCGTTTCGGCCAGCGCCGCCAACTCCTCCATGCTGGCCTGGTTGTCCGCGGCACTGCCGTCGGTCCACACGCCGACTAGCACCACCCGTTCCAGCCGCAGCTGCCGGTACTCGACCTCGGAGATGTCGGTGAGTTCGGTCGACAGCCCCGCAACACGCCGAAGTGCGGATCGGTCGTCGAGCGCGAGCTCACCAAGGCTCGGCGTGGATTCCGGGGTGCCCGCTTCGGGCGAATCTGGATAATTCATAAGCGCTTTCGATGGTGGCACGTCATGGGCGGTGACGCACCTGAATATCAGGCCAGCGAGTCCCACCAGGTGTCGGCGAGTTCACCGCGCGCCACCAGAACCGAGGGGCCACGCAGCACGCTGGTGGCGTCGGCGATAGTGACGACGACGTCGCCACCGGGAACGTGCACGGTGAGCGTCCCGGTCTCGGCGCCCGCGGCGGCTAGCGCCGCGACGGCGGCCGCCACCGTCCCGGTGCCACACGACCGGGTTTCGCCGACGCCGCGTTCGTGCACGCGCATGGTGACCTCGCCGTCGGCGAGTGCAGTGAGAACCTCAACGTTGACGCCGTCGGGGAACTGCTGGGCATCGAAGCTGACCGGCGCGGCGACATCCAGCGCGGCGAGTGCTGCGGGAGTCAGCTGCGGATCGACGCACGCCAGGTGCGGATTGCCCACGTCGACGGCAACGCCGGCGAACCGCCTGCCACCGATGATCGCTTCGCCGCTGCCCAGTTTGTTCGCCTTGCCCATGTCGACGGCGACGTCGGCGTTGGTCGGGTCGACGTGATGCAGCGTCACCTGCCGCGGACCGGCAAGGGATCCGACCACAAACTCGTCGCGTGCCTCCAGCCCGCTGACGCGCAGGTAGTGGGCGAACACCCGCACGCCGTTGCCGCACATCTGCGCGGTCGAGCCATCAGCGTTGCGGTAATCCATGAACCAGTCGTCGGGCCGCACGCCGTCGGGCAGGCGATCGAGCACGCCGCCGGCCAGCGCGGCGGCAGCGGTGGTGACCCGCAGGACACCGTCGGCGCCCAGGCCGCGGCGCCGATCGCACAACGCGGCAACCTTGGCCGCGGGCAAGGCGATTCGGCAATCCACATCGGGCAGCAGCACGAAGTCGTTCTGGGTGCCGTGGCCCTTGGCGAAAAACACGAAATCAGCCTACTTGCCGCCACGCTTGTAGAGCTCTGTCCACGACGTCTGCCGCCGTCGCATCGATCCAACGCACCCGGTGGTCCCGGCGGAACCAGGATCGCTGCCGTCGTACATAGCGTCGGGTGCCGAAGAAGGTCTGCTGCCGCGCGGCATCGAGCAACTCGGCCGTGCCGCCGGCGTCCAGTGCCGCGATCACCTGCGCGTAACCCAGCGCACGGGCAGCGGTGACGCCGTCGCGCAGCCCGCGCCCCAGCAGCATCCGTACCTCGTCGACCAATCCTTCGTCGAACATCCGCTCGGTGCGCCGCACCAACCACTCGTCGAGAACCGTTGTGTCGCAATCCAGCCCGACGATGGCAGTGCCCCAGCGCGGGGCGCCGATCTGCGGCGCGGAGGCGGCGAACGGCCGCCCGGTGAGCTCGATGACCTCCAACGCCCGCACCGTGCGCCGCCCGTCGGTAGGCAGGATCGCGGCGGCCGCAGCCGGATCCCGGCGTGCCAACTCCTCGTGCAGCCGACTCACCCCGACCTCAGCCAGGCGCTGCTCCCATCGGGCCCGCACGGCGGGATCGGTTGCCGGGAATGACCACTCGTCCAGTAGCGACTGGATGTAGAGCATCGACCCGCCGACCACGACCGGTAGTGCGCCACGGGCTGCGATCGCTTCGATGTCGGCGATGGCCGCCTGCTGATAGCGGGCAACGGTGGCGGTTTCGGTGACATCGAGGACGTCGAGCTGATGGTGCGGGATGCCGCGACGCTGGGCGATGGGCAACTTGGCGGTCCCGATGTCCATGCCGCGGTAGAGCTGCATCGCATCGGCGTTGACGATTTCTGTCTGCCCACCCAGCCGGTCCGCGATGTCGAGTGCCAGTTGCGATTTGCCGGTGCCGGTCGGACCGATGATCGCCAGCGGCCTCACGGTTGCCAGACACCGGCGAAGTAACCCACCCCGTACGGCGCCCCACGGTAGAGCTCTTTGGTCGATCGAGGCCCGGGTTCGGCCAGGCCGGCCAGCACCTGGAAGGCGACCCGGCCCCGGACCGGGTCCGGCAGCCGAGTCAGTGCGTCGGTGTCACCGGTGGCGAGCGCGTTATCGAGGGCCAGTTGCGCATCGGCGCCGCTGGGGTCGTAGCCCCCGGGTGCGCTCGGTGTCAGGGTATTGACGCCGTCGGCGACGACCAGCACGCCGAACGACTCGGGTTCGCGGTCGATCTCGGCGCGCAACCGGCGGCCGAGCGCGAGGGCATCGGCGGCGGTTCGGTCGGCGGCATATGCCCGCACTTGCACACTGCCGTCCGGGCAGGCCTGGCCACGAACCCACCCGGCCATCAACGCGCACAACGGCAGTTCCGTTTGCGACGTGATGCCTGGCGTGAGAGCAACCGGCACGTCGACGCCGAATCCCGCGAGGGTACCGGCACAATCGGGGCCCAGGGTCGCATCCACACCTGCGATGCCTAACCCGATCCAGCGCGCTGGCAAGGTGGCGGCGGCGTCCAGCATTGCCGTCCGCAGTTCCCGCGTCTCGGCGGCGGCCGTACCGGCGAGTTCGGGAACGAGCACCGGCGCGGACGGGATGATCGCGATCGCGCTCAACACGCCACAAAACTAGCTTCTGGGCGCTACCCGGTGGACGGCCGCCACCCCGAGCCCTCGGCCACGATCGCCGGGGCGGTGGAGGATTGCGCCGGATCGCCGTGGGCCTCGGCCTCGGCTTCTGCTTCTGCTTCTGCTTCTGCTTCTGCTTCTGCTTCTGCTTCAATCGTGGCGGCTTCGCCACGAGCCAGTGCCACGGTCGCGGCGATCACCATGGCGACCGCCGCACCTAACCCGACCCATTCGAAACCGTCGGCGAGCAGTGTCTCGCCCAGGACGGTGATACCTAGCACCGTGGCGACCACGGGCTTGGCTACCGTCATCGTGGGCAATGACGCCGTCAACGCGCCGGCGCGGAAGGCCGACTGCTGGAAGATCATTCCGCACAACATCATGACCAGCCAGGGAACGAACTCCGGTGCGGTTACGGCGGCCACGAAGCCGCGCGTGTGCAGCACGTCGACCACACCCTTGGTCAGCACGGCGAACAGGGCCAGTGAGGAACCTGCGACGAACGCCAGCAGGACCGCCGCCTGCGGACGCCCTGACCACACCTTTGCCGCGATCACACAGGACACCAGCAAGGGCCCCATCACCAGGGCCACGATCAGCCACGTAGACAGCGGCGCCCGGTCATGACCGGCCGTCGGATCGCCCACCGTGATAACCACCGCCAGGGATGCGGCCAGCACGACCGCCCAAGTCCACTCCGAGCGGGTGATCCGATGATGCGTCAGGCGTGCGTAGATGGGCAAGGCAAAGAGCAGCGCCGTCACCTGCAGGGCGGTCACCAGCATCACCGACGCCCAGATCAGCGCCACTGCTTGCAGGCTGTAGTTGAGGATCGCGCAGAGCCCACCCGTCCACCAACGGGCGTCGCGCAGGGACATACCGAAGAGCTTGAGATGGCCGACCTGTTCGTCGGTGATCTCGTGCGCCGAGCGCTGACGGATCACGTCGCCGGTCGCCGAGGCCAGCGCCGCGATCAGGGCGATGATCCCGGCGATACCAACCATTGACATGGGTGACCCTCATTCCCAACTTCGCCGCCAGCGTCCCCCGGCCAGGTCTGCGTACACCTGATGTTCGCTGGCGGTTCACTGAATACTGTATGGCCCTGCATACACTCTGGACAGTGCTTTAGCCGGTTGCTAACTCGTTTCGCGCTTTTCGAAGCCTCCCGAACGTGTTGCCTCCGACCCAAGAGCCTTGCTCATGAAACTGAGCCCCACCCAGGGCCGGCTGTGTAGCAGCTGTGGTTCGAGCCCAGAAACATCCACCGTTACGGTACCCGGCCGGGCGAGGCCGCCGACGGGCGCAATCCAACGGGAACCGATTCGTTACGCTCCCCCGTCGCCCGTAATCACACCCGCTTGAAAGCATCGGTGCCGGAAGGTGGCCGCGCACCGCCTGCCAAACTGCTTGAATAGTTTGTGGGAATCCGGTCGTCAGACTCGAGCTGTCGACCGTTTGGGTGCCGCTTCGCGCGGCAGCTGCGCGGGATCGCGACCGCGTGACGGAGAAGGATAGGACGAGCGCAATGACGGGTGACCAGCCCAGCGGCAACGACACAGCACAGTCGATCAGTGAAACACCCGCCAGGCCGGTACCTGGCCCACGTCCGGGTCCGCGCCCCGGGCCTCGCCCCGGTCCGGCGCCGGGATCTGCGGCGGGCGCTCGGCCACCGGTCGCCCACCATGTGTCGAAGAACCCGCCCAGCGATCCGCACAAGTTCGGACGGGTCGACGACGACGGGACCGTGTGGTTGATCAGCGCGTCCGGTGAGCGCGTCGTCGGCTCGTGGCAGGCCGGTGACCCGGAAGCCGCGTTTTCGCATTTCGGGCGGCGTTTCGATGACCTCAGCACCGAGGTCACGCTGATGGAAGAGCGGCTGGTGTCCGGGACCGGTGATCCGCGCAAGATCAACGCCAACGCGGCGGCTTTAGCCGAGACGTTGCCGACAGCGGCGGTGCTGGGCGATGTGGATGCGATCGCCCGCCGGCTTGACGATATTCAGGCGCGCATTGATGTGTATGTGACGGCCCATCGGTCCAGGCGTGAAGAACATCGGATCTCCCAGACCGCGCGCAAGGAGGCGCTCGCCGCCGAAGCGGAGGATCTGGCCGCCAACTCGACGCATTGGAAGGTCGCCGGCGACCGCCTGCGGGCCATCCTCGACGAGTGGAAGACGATCAGCGGCCTGGACCGCAAGGTCGACGACGCGTTGTGGAAGCGCTACTCCACCGCCCGAGAGACCTTCAACCGGCGGCGCGGTTCCCACTTTGCCGAGCTGGACCGGGAACGATCGGGCATCCGCCAGTCCAAGGAGCGGCTGTGCGAGCGTGCCGAAGCGCTGTCCGATTCGACGGACTGGACAGCTACCAGCGCCGAGTTCCGCAAGCTGTTGACGGAATGGAAGGCGGCGGGACGCGCGAGCAAGGACGTCGACGACGCGCTGTGGCGCAGGTTCAAGGCTGCTCAGGACACGTTCTTCAAGGCACGTAACGCCGTCACGGCGGAAAAAGATGCCGAGCAACGAGCCAATGCTGCTGCCAAAGAAGCCCTGTTGGCTGAGGCGGAGAAGATCGACACCAGCAACCACGACGCGGCGCGCGCCGCGCTCCGCACGATCGCGGACAAGTGGGATGCGATCGGCAAGGTGCCGCGGGAACGGTCGGCTGATCTGGAACGGCGGCTGCGGACGATTGAGAAGAAGGTGCGCGACGCCGGCGAGTCGGACTGGGCCGACCCCCAGGCACAGGCCCGCGCCGAGCAGTTCCGGTCGCGCGCCGAGCAGTACGAACAGCAGGCAGCGAAGGCCGAAGCCGCAGGCAAGACGAAGGAAGCCGAACAGGCCAAGGCGAACGCCGAGCAGTGGCGGCAGTGGGCTGACGCCGCCGCGAAGGCGCTGACGCGCAGGTCGTAGCGGTCGTTCCGTCTTAGCGGTCGTCCGGGTCGGGGTCGACCGCGCTGGCGGGCGGATCCGGCTCCGGCGGGCGGCCCAGGACGGTCTTGGACTCGACTTCGGCGACCACCCGGCGCCTTTCCTGCTCGGCAGCCAGTTGCACGATGGTGCGCTGCCACACCACGCGGGCCCAGTGGAAACTCAGCAGGATCACCGTGATCCAGGAGACGATCAGACCGATGCCCGGGCCTGGATGGCCCAGTGGCACCGTCTGGCGCGACCAGACGGCCAGCATCCCGGCTCCGCTGGCTAGCGCCGAACCGGCCAGCGCCACCCACGCCACCGCCCACCGCCGGGTCAGCAGCGCCAGCGTCGAGAAACCAATCCCGAATACCAGCGCCAACCAGGCGTAAACCCGCAACGGCAGCGCGACCACGGTTTGGGCCGCGCCATGGGTGTTGAACAGCATGTCCCAGCCGCGCACGCTGCCGGTGTGCGGCAGCACGAACGACCCCACCAATACGAACACCAGGATTGCTACGACCAGAGCCCTTGCACCAGGGTCAATTTCACGCGCCACACGCCGTTCGGCGGCCTCGATCTCGGACCGGTAGGCGTCGAAATCCGCCACTTCTGTCTCTCCGTCCATGCCTATTGCAGCCTATCCGCTGCAGCCGACCGGTTGGGTCGGGACGGCAGGCAGCCCGATCGTGGGCATGCCCAGGCCGACTCCGCTGCTGGGTTTGCGCCCTGCTGCGTGCGCGTCACCGGCTCGGGTGCGGCGGTGGGTAAGGATGCCCGCATCGGCGATGAGATGGTGTGGTGCTGCGTCGGTGATCTGGACGGTGACGATGTCGCCGGGACGCACTTGCCGGTCGCCGGTTCCGACGTCGGCCCGGTCGCCGTTGGCGGTGCCGGTCCGGTCGCGGGGCGCGAAGTGGACCAGCCTGCCGTCACGCGCCCGGCCACTCATCCGCGCGGTGCTGGCGTCCTTACGCCCCTCCCCGGTGGCGACCAGAAGTTCGACGGTGCGGCCGACGGTGGCGCGGTTGTGCTCAAGAGAGATTCGCTCCTGCAGCTCGACAAGACGCAAATAGCGTTCCTGCACAACGGCTTTCGGCAACTGATCGGGTAGATCAGCGGCCGGGGTGCCGGGGCGCTGCGAGTACTGGAAGGTGAACGCCGCGGCGAAGCGAGCGTGGGCCACGACGTCGAGTGTGGCCGCAAAATCCTCCTCGGTCTCGCCGGGAAAGCCGACGATCAGGTCGGTGGTGATGGCGGCATGCGGCATGGCCGCCCTGACTCGCTCGATGATGCCGAGGTAGCGCTCGGCGCGGTAAGAGCGGCGCATCGCGCGCAGGATTCGGTCCGATCCGGACTGCAACGGCATGTGCAGCGCGGGGCAGACATTCGGCGTCTGCGCCATCGCCTCGATCACGTCGTCGGTGAACTCGGCCGGGTGCGGGGAGGTGAACCGGACGCGTTCCAGGCCGTCGATATCACCGCAGGCCTTGAGCAGTTCCGCGAAGGCACCGCGGTTGCGAGGCATCGCGGGGTCGGCGAATGAAACGCCGTAGGCGTTGACGTTCTGGCCGAGCAGGGTTATCTCGAGGACGCCGTCGTCAACCAGTGAGCGCACCTCGGCGAGAATGTCGGCTGGGCTGCGGTCGACCTCTTTGCCCCGCAGGGACGGGACGATGCAGAACGTGCAGCTGTTGTTGCAGCCTACTGAGATGGAAACCCATGCGGCGTAAGCGGATTCGCGGGCGCTGGGCAGCGATGACGGGAAGGCCTGCAACGCCTCAGCAATCTCCACCTGGGCCGCGTTGTTGTGCCGGGCGCGTTCGAGCAGCGTGGGCAGCGAGCCAATGTTATGGGTCCCGAAGACGACGTCGACCCACGGCGCCTTGCGTAGCACGGTGTCGCGGTCCTTCTGCGCCAAGCACCCGCCGACCGCGATCTGCATGTCGGGATTGCTGCGCTTACGCGGAGCGAGGTGGCTGAGGTTTCCGTAGAGCTTGTTGTCGGCGTTCTCCCGCACGGCGCACGTGTTGAAGACGACGATGTCGGCTTCGGTCTCGTCGACGGCGCGCTGGTAGCCCGCCGCCTCGAGCAGGCCAGCCAGGCGCTCGGAGTCGTGGACGTTCATCTGACAGCCATAGGTGCGGACCTGGTAGGTGCGCGCCCCACCAGCCACAGCATCACTTGCTGCGTCTGGCGTCACCGTCGAAGTCACGGGGCCATGGTACGGCGACCGGCTGGTCTACGGTTTCGCGGATTCACGACGATGCCGGTGAGGCGGTCTTCGTCGGTGGTCGTGCGGGCGTGTTTGATGGTGCGCGACACCGTGGACACCTCGAGACGGTTGACGCCTTCGAGGGCGCCGATGGTATTAGTGACGTAGTCGTAGATCTCCGCGACATTGCGGCACCGGATTGAGGCGATCAGGTTCGCCGGGCCACCCACGGCGGCGACGAACGCCGTCTGTGAATGACCGGCCAACAGCGCACCAACCGCTGGCACAGCGGCAGGGGCCACTTCGAGGAACAACGCCGCCCCGGCGGGATACCCCAACAGTTCCGGAGAGATATCGACATCGCCGTACAGGGCCCCTGCACTCATCAGCACCTCCAAGCGTCTGGCCACCGCCGACTCGGACATGCCACTCACCTGGGCTAGCCGCGCATAGCTGGCTCTTCCGTCGTCGGCAAGTTCGTCGACGATCGCCCGGTCGGACGGCTTGGTGCCCAATGTCGGCATATCTGGCGGGAATTCGGTGTGCAGTTGCCGGCGCTCGTGTTCCTGTAGTCGGTCCGGAAATCCGGACCAGTCTGCCTCTCCCGGCGTTCGGAAATGGTGCAGCACCGAATAGACGACAATCCGCAGGATCCGGCCGACGCGCGGCAGCTGATCGAGGAGCAGCAGGTCGCGTTCGGAGCGGGCTCGGGCCCGAACGCCGAACAGGATCTCGGTGCCCGCATTCATTAGTCGCACCCAGGAGACGTCTGGGCGGCGGGCGAGGACATCAGCGATCGTGCGTGCTGCGGGGGCCGCGACCTCGAGGCGCACTAGCTGTCCGCGATCGGCCGGATTCGTTGCCTGCATCATCACGACCCGCACCACGCCCCCGTCCCGCAGCTTGCGATACCGACGTGCGGCCGTCTGCTCGGACACCCCGAGGACGGCCGCGATCTGGCGGAACGACGCACGGCAGTTGATCCCGAGGGCATGCAGTAGCCGGCGGTCGGTCGCGTCCAGTGTCGGGACCGCTGGGCTGCTGATGCTATCTGTCATATCGCTCACTATTGCGGAATTTTCCTGCTACTTGACAGCAATTGATATTGCTTTCCGCCGTAGCGCCCGAGACTTGCCGAACCAGGGACGTCACGACAGGAGCAAGAAATGCGCGAAAATAGGGTCGGGCTTTCGCATTTGGTCACGGGAGCTACCGGCAACATTGGCCGCCGGGTGGCCACGGAACTTGTTCGGCGGGGCGAGCGAACCCGTGTCTTTGTCCGCGACCGCGATAAGGCTCGGGGGATCTTTGGAGACGGCGTTGATGCCCGAATCGGCGATCTCACCGATTCGGCCTCGTTGTCACAGGCGCTGGAGGGCGTCACTGTGTTGTTCTTGGTGACCGCGGGTCCAGACCTTGCCAAGGTCGATCAGAACGCCGCCGAGATCGCGAGGCGGGCCGGGGTGCGAACGGTGGTGAAGCTATCCACGTACGACGTTGGGCCCGGCGTCGGAACAGGTGCTTGGCACCAGGAAGGGGAAGCTGCGATCCGCAACAGCGGGCTGGGGTTCACCTTCGTCCAGCCGTCCGGTTTCATGGACAACTTTCTGAACTGGGCAGCGTCGATCAGAGCCCAAGGAGTGGTCAGCTGCTGCGCCGGCGAGGGCAGGATTCCGTTCATCCATTCCGATGACATCGCTGCCGTCGTTGTCGAGGCGATGGTCAACCCCGACTACGTGGGGCGGTCGCTGCCAATCACCGGGCCCGAAGCCCTGAACTTCGCCGAGATGACCGCCATAGTCGGTGCGACCATTGGGCGAGAACTCAGCTTCCAGTCGATATCCCCGGCCGAGGATCATCGTCAGCAGGCCGCATGGGGCACCCCGGAGCCCCTGATCCAAGCCCGGCTTGGCATCTTCCAGGCAATCCGGGCCGGCCGGCTCGCCGGTGTCACCACGACTGTCGCGTCGGTTCTCGGCCGCGAACCGATTTCGTTTGGACGCTGGGCAGAGCAGAACGCGACCGCGTTCGTTCGACAACCCGCCGCGGACTAAGTCCCGGCGGCACGGAGTAAAGCGTGGCGGCTAGACCCGCCGACGCTCCCGTTCGGCAGCCAACTCGGCCAGCACCGCCTCGCATGCGACGGTCTGGCTGTACCCGCGGCGGGCCAGCATCCCGACCAACCTGCGGGTCAGCTTGGTGTCGTCGTCGCCCAGCAACTCGCGACGCAGCCGAGTCCGCACCAGCTGCTCGGCTTGCGCCCGCTCGGCACCGGCATCGATCCCGCCGAGTACCCCGCTGATCACCTCGTTGTCGACGCCTTTGGTGCGCAGCTCGGCGGCCAACGCACGCTTACTCTTGCCCGCGTTCGTCCGCCGGGACCGCACCCACTGCTCGGCGAAGTCTGCGTCGTCGACCAGGCCCACGGCGGCCAGCCGGTCGAGTACCCGGTTGCTGACGTCGTCGGGATAACCCTTCTTGGTTAGCTGACCGGCCAGTTCGGCTCTGGTGCGCGCTCGTGCGGTGAGCAAGCGCAAGCACACGGCCCGCGCCTGCTCATCGCGGCGAGACGACTCAGAAGTCGACGGGGGCGGGCAGGACGCTGTCATCGGTCACCACTGCACCAATGCCGAGCTTTTCCTTGATTTTCTTCTCGATCTCGTTGGCCACTTCGCCGTTCTCCAACAGGAAGTTGCGGGCGTTCTCCTTGCCCTGGCCGAGCTGTTCGCCCTCGTAGGTGAACCAGGCCCCGGCCTTGCGGATGAAGCCCTGGTCGACTCCCATGTCGATCAGTGAGCCTTCCCTGCTGATACCCCTGCCGTAGAGAATGTCGAACTCGGCCTGCTTGAACGGCGGCGACACTTTGTTCTTGACGATCTTGACCCGGGTGCGGTTACCGACGGCATTGGTCCCGTCCTTGAGCGTCTCGATCCGCCGCACATCCATGCGCACCGACGCGTAGAACTTCAGCGCTTTACCGCCGGTCGTCGTCTCAGGACTCCCGAACATCACGCCGATCTTTTCGCGCAGCTGGTTGATGAAGATCGCGGTGGTGCCCGAATTATTGAGCGCGCCAGTCATTTTCCGCAACGCCTGGCTCATCAGACGGGCCTGCAACCCGACGTGGCTGTCCCCCATCTCGCCTTCGAGCTCCGCGCGCGGCACCAGTGCGGCCACCGAGTCGATGACCAGGATGTCCAGCGCACCCGAGCGGATCAGCATGTCGGCGATCTCGAGCGCCTGCTCCCCCGTGTCAGGCTGACTGACCAACAGCGAATCAGTGTCGACGCCGAGCTTCTTGGCGTAATCCGGGTCTAGCGCGTGTTCGGCGTCGATGAACGCCGCGACTCCGCCAGCGGCCTGGGCGTTGGCCACCGCATGCAGGGCCACGGTGGTCTTACCCGAGGACTCCGGGCCGTAGATTTCGATGACCCGGCCACGGGGCAGGCCGCCGATGCCCAGGGCGACGTCCAGCGCGATGGACCCCGTCGGGATGACCGAAATCGGCTGACGCACCTCGTCACCGAGGCGCATCACCGAGCCTTTGCCGTAACTCTTTTCGATCTGGGCCATCGCCAGTTCGAGAGCCTTCTCGCGATCAGGGGCTTGTGCCATGGTGCCTCTCCTGTTGTCGGTGTTCGGTGACCGGTGTTGGTCGGTTGGCTGTGACACTAGAGAGAGCCACCGACAAGTCGAGATCTCCGAATGCCACCACAGTAGCCGAACATCTGTTCGACTCAAGTTCGACACGCCGCGCGGGTCTGTTTCGTCCGGTATCGGCCGATAGCATGCCGACAGAAGACACATGGACATCTCCGCACAGCTCGCCGAAATCTCCGGGTACGGAGGTTTTTTCGCGGTAACAGTGGGCGGCGACCCATCGGGATGGCACCCCGTCACCACGTCCTACGCCGACGGCTTCACCGATCTGATCGAGGCGACCAACGCCCGCCTGGCCAGCCCCGAGCCCCGAATCGGCACTTCACTGGTGCACCTGGGCCACGCCGCCCGGCTATGGTCGCCCGTGTTGGCCTGTGTGCTGGCCCACGGCGTGCTGCCCGACCTGACCGACCTGCAACGGGCCGACGGCAGCGCCCAACTGCGCCTACCCGAACCCGTCGGCGAAACCGCACCGCCCGCACCCGAACTCCTGTACCGCGTCGTCGTGCAGGACCATATGGAGCGAGTCGCAGCCGGTCTTCGAGCCGACCTGGCCCCCGGTCTGCGCTACGGCAATATCGCCTCCGCACTCGCCGGAACCGCGAGAATGCTGCTCGCGGCACGGCCTGACCTCCGCGGACCGATCACCCGCATGACCGTCGCCCTGCTGGATACCGGCGAACTAGCCGGAACCGGCGAGATCGTCGGTCCCGATCTGGGCTTCCGGCGCAACAGTTGCTGCCTCTACTATCGCGTTCCCGCCGGTGGCAAATGCGGTGATTGCGCGCTGTAAGCGGCTCGGTCTAGCGCCGAATGTCACGTCGCCGTGACCCTTCGGCGTCCTTGGGGCTAACAGCCAGACCCCGACATCACCACTGATCGCGCGGCACGTCGAAGTCCGCGCACAACGCTCGCCACACATCCCGCGGCTCTACCCCGTCCTCGATCGCCTGCGCGGCCGTGCGCCCGCCGAACCCGGTCAAAACGTGGTCGACCAGTACCGACGCGCCGTAGGCGGCACCAAAGCGCAACACCACGCGCTCGTTGAACTCCGTCAGCCGCACGCCAGCCAAGATACCCAGCCCGCTACCCGGCCAACGCAAGCGCTTCGTGGCATACCCGCACCGGGTCGGCCACCTGCGCACCGCTGTCGGCAGCTCGCCGCGCGGCCTCGCGATACCCCGGCGACCCCAGCACCTCGCCGACCGCGGATACGAGCGCCTGGGCGGTCAGCGGGCGGACAAGCCGCCCGCTGCCCTGGCGCACCACCCGGTTGGCCATCTCCCACTGATCGCCACCTCCGGGTACCACCACCAGCGGCACCGCGGCCAGCAAGGCCTTGGCCACTAGACCATGTCCACCTCCGCCGACCACTAGGTCGGTGTGGGCCAGCAGCTCGTCCTGCCGGCCTAACCCCGCCACCGCCCACGGCGGCAGCGTGAGGTCAGCCCCGCCGAGGCGCGACACCACCAGCCGCGCACCTTCCGGCAGGGTGTCGCCCGGAATCAAGGTTTCCAGTGCCAGCTCGGCCAGCCCGACGGTGCCGGTCGCCGCGGTGGACGGTGCCACCATCACCACCGGCCCCGATCCCGCAGGGATCTGCAGCACCTGCTTGGTCGGCTCAAAGTGCAGCGGACCTACTACTACGGCTTCGTCCGGCCAGTCGGGACGCGGCACCTCCAAAGCCGGCAGCGTGGCGATCAGCCGCCGCAACGGCCCGGGATCGTCGGCCGGCAGTCCTATTTCGAGCCGCACGGCGGCACGCTGGCGCAGACCCGCACGCACCGACCGCGCCGTCAGCGCGCGCATCACGGCGTCTCGCAGGCGACCGCGAACTCCGGCGCCCGGCGCCAGCCCGCTGCCGATCGGTGGCAGCCCCTTCGACGGCAGGTAGAGCGGATGCGGGTTGAGTTCGACCCACGGAATGCCCAGCAGCTCTGCGGCCATGCCGCCACCCGAGGTGATGACGTCGGACACCACCAGATCGGGCGCCAACTCTCGCAACGTCGGCGCAATGAGCTGCGCCATCCGCGCCGCCCGCCGGTGAATCCTGGCGCCGGCGTCCTCGTCCTCGTCGGTCGCCACCAGACCGTCCAGCTCGACGGCATTGATCCCGACCGCACCGGCGGCCTGTAGCCATTCGACGCCGGTCAGAAGCGTGGGGGTGTCACCGGCCGCACGGAATTGCTGGCACAGCGCGATCGCCGGAAACGAGTGCCCGGGATCCGGTCCGGCTACCACGGCGACGCGCATCGGCCCTACCCTGCCACAACCGGACTCGCCTACGCTGGCAACCATGACCGAGCTGACACAGACAACCAATGACAACATTCGCACGGTCGAGGGATTCTTGTATGCGCTACAGGATCAGGATTTCGAGACCGTGGACGCCGCCCTTGACGACAACCTCGTTTACGAGAATGTCGGGTTTTCGACGATTCGCGGCGGTCGCCGCGTGGTGAAACTGTTCCGCAAGATGCAGGGCCGGATGGGTTTCGAGGTGAAATTCCACCGGGTGGCCGCCGACGGTGACGCGGTGCTCACCGAACGCACCGATGTCCTGGTCTTCGGGCCGCTGCGGATTCAGTTCTGGGTGTGCGGGGTGTTCGAGGTGCGCAACGGGCGAATCACGCTGTGGCGCGACTACTTCGACGTCTTCGACATGCTCAAGGCGACACTGCGCGGTGTGGCCGGGATGGTCATCCCGTCGCTGCGCCCGACGCTGTAACGCCGTTCGGATCAGGCTCGGCGCAGCCCGCCGAGTTCGTCGAACGCCTGCGCCCAAGCGGCCAGCCGGTCGGTCGCGCCGGCGAGTTCCTCGCGGTACCGCTGCTGGGTGAGCGAAACGAAATCGCCCGAACCGTCACCGTTCGCTGCCGATACCAATTGTGCTGCGGCAGTAACCATTTCGTTGTACTGGCGCACGCCGGCGGCCAGCTGCGCGGTGTAGGCGTTGATGGTCGGCACCAGGTACTCCCGCGACGAATCAGACGTGTGCGCGGCCCGTTCCATCGACACCACCTGCGCGGCGGTGGCGCCCATCGCCGCCGATGTCCGGTTAGCGGCAGCGGTCAGGTCGGCGATCTCCCCGTCGGGCAGCAGTGCCCCGCGCTCTATCACGCCCAGCAGTGAAAAGAACCCTCGCTCGGAGGCGCCCAGCGCGTACATCGCCGGCCGGGCGGCGGACCCCGGAGCCGGTAGCCGCCGGATGCTGGTCAGCCGCTGGGACGGCAATGGTTCGGCTTTCAACCAGCGGTAGCGGAAGAACAGCAGGGTCGCGGGAATCACCATGATGACCGCGATCGCACCGGTGATCTGCAGCAGCAGCGTGAACCAACCCCAGGCAGCCAGTCCCGCCGTCACCGCGGCCCAAAACAGGCACCCGAAGGTAAAGATCCAGGCCCAGCGCAGCGCGCGGCGGCGCCGGCGCAGCATCCGGGCCCGCGGATCGGTCACCGCGTTAATCTTCTGCGCGACCAGGCCGGTCAAATCGGCAAAGGTATCGAATCCACGCTGCAGCAGCGCCCGCCACTGCGTACGTTGATTCGACTTCGGGGCCATCTCGGACGGCTCGCCTACTGCTGACCGCGGGGCTGTTCGGGAACGGGTCCGCCCGCACCGGTAGCGGGATTGGGGGCGGGCACGCCCGGCGCGCTCGTCCCGCCGGCCGGCAGGGCGTCGCCGCGCATCGAGGCGCGGATCTGTTCGAGGCGCGAATGCCCGGCCATCTGGACGCCAGCCTGCTCCACCTCGAGCATGCGCCCCTGCACGGAGTTCTGCGCGAGTTCGGCCGAACCGATCGCGTTGGCATACCGCCGTTCGATCTTGTCCCGGACCTCGTCGAGGCTGGGGGTGTTGCCCGGTGCCGCGAGTTCGCTCATCGACCGCAGCGAGGCGCTGACCTGCTCCTGCATCTTGGCCTGCTCGAGCTGGCTGAGCAGCTTGGTGCGCTCGGCGATCTTCTGCTGCAGCACCATCGCGTTGCGTTCGACTGCCTTCTTGGCCTGGCCTGCGGCCTGCAGGGCCTGGTCGTGCAGGGTTTTGAGGTCCTCGACGCTCTGCTCCGCGGTCACCAGCTGCGCCGCGAACGCCTCGGCGGCGTTGTTGTACTCGGTGGCCTTAGCGGCATCTCCGGCGGCGGTGGCCTGGTCGGCCAGAGTCAGCGCCTGTCGCACGTTGACCTGCAGCTTCTCAATGTCGGCCAGCTGCCGGTTGAGCCGCATCTCGAGCTGACGCTGGTTGCCGATCACCTGCGCTGCCTGCTGGGTCAGCGCTTGATGCGTGCGCTGGGCTTCCTCGATGGCCTGCTGAATCTGCACTTTGGGGTCGGCGTGCTCGTCAATCTTCGAGTTGAACAGCGCCATGAGGTATTTCCACGCCTTGACGAACGGATTGGCCATCAGTGAGCTCCGCCTTCGCTTCTTGTGTGCTGGTTGGGCCGCAACGCTACCCCTGACGCTCAATTTAGTGGGTCAGCCCGCATCTCCCCACCCATGATGCAGAACTACGGGGCGCGGTACGCCGGACGATCAGGCGACGGCCAGCGCGACCACCGGCGGGATGACGACCTTGGTGCTGGCATCGATGGTGGCGGCGGTCGCCTCGCGGCGGGCGCAGCGCTCTTCACCGGCCATCCGCTCGCCAGCATCGATGAGGACCTGCGACAACGGGACCTGCAGCGCATCGCAGATCGAGTTGAGCAACTCGCTGGAGGGTTCTTTGCGCCCGCGCTCCACTTCGGAGAGGTACCCGAGGCTCACCCGCGCCGAATCGGACACTTCGCGCAGCGTTCGGCCCTGAGATGTCCGAGCCCCCCGCAGCACGTCGCCAATGACCTCGCGCACCAGTGACGTCATCGCGCTTTCCTCCATCTGTCAAGGTCTGCACCCCACGAAAGCATGGGACTTTAGGAGAACGCGAATCGAGGCAAAGTTGGTTCCCACGAGAACGACAGAATCTAGCCGGCCTGCCTGGTGTGCCGAATTTCGCGGACCGTCGAGGCAACGTAATCGATTCCGGTGACCAAGGTGAGCACGATCGCAAGCCCCATCACCACCACGGCGGCGGTATGCAGCGCGCCTGAGAGCGGCAACACGAACAAGCCGATCGCCACCGCCTGAACCACCGTCTTGAGCTTGCCGCCCCAACTGGCCGGGATGACGCCTCGACGAATGACGGCCAATCGCAAGGCCGTGATGGCCAATTCGCGGGCCATGATCACCACCGTCACCCACCACGGCAACTCGCCCAGCATCGACAGGCTGATCAGCGCCGACCCGATGAGGATCTTGTCGGCGATCGGATCAATGAACGCGCCGAATTCGGTCGCCATCCCGTAATTGCGGGCCAGCAACCCGTCGAACCGGTCAGTGATGCAGGCGACGGCGAAGATCGCCCACGCCACGATTCGTGCGTAGGTGTGGTGTCCGTCGCCATAGAACAGGGCGTACAGGAAGATCGGGACGAGCACTAGTCGCGACAGCGTCAGGATGTTGGCGAGGTTCGCGATGCGGGCACGGCCTTCGATTTGACCCGTCTGCGGCTGCCCCGACACGGCATCAGAATAACGGCTGACCAGCTGATGTGGTCGGTGACGTCGATAGTGTTTGGAGGTGACCGAAAGTCGACGGGACAATAAGCCGGTAGTCCGGCGGGCGCGGACGTCCGACGTCCCCGCGATCAAGCAACTCGTCGACACCTATTCGGGGAGAATCCTGCTGGAAAAGAATCTGGTCACGCTCTATGAGGCCGTTCAGGAGTTCTGGGTGGCCGAGCACCCGGAAATCGACGGCAAAGTGGTCGGTTGTGGCGCTCTGCACGTGCTGTGGGCCGATCTGGGCGAGATCCGCACCGTCGCAGTCGATCCGGCGATGACGGGCCACGGCATCGGGCACGCGATCGTCAACCGGCTGCTAGAAGTCGCGCGGGAGCTGGAGCTGCAGCGATTGTTCGTGCTGACCTTCGAGACCGAGTTCTTCAGCAGGCACGGTTTCACCGAGATCGAGGGCACCCCGGTCACCGCTGAGGTGTTCGAGGAGATGTGCCGCTCCTACGACATCGGGGTGGCCGAATTTCTGGACCTGAGCTACGTCAAACCCAACACTTTGGGCAACTCCCGCATGCTGCTGGTGCTGTAGCCTCGCTACTCGGCATCGCCGCCGTCGGCCGCCGCACCGCCGCGGATCAGCGCCAGGGTCCCCGCCAGCTCGTCGGGCTTGACCAGCACCTCACGGGCTTTGGAGCCCTCGGACGGCCCGACAATGCCGCGGGTCTCCATCAGGTCCATCAGCCGGCCGGCCTTGGCGAAGCCCACCCGCAACTTGCGCTGCAGCATTGACGTCGAGCCGAACTGGCTGGACACCACCAGCTCCACAGCCTGTAAAAAGACGTCCATGTCGTCGCCGATGTCGGGGTCGACGTCGGTGCGTTCGCCGGTCGGTTTGGCGGTGGTGACACCGTCGGTGTATTCCGGCTCGGCCTGGTCCTTGCAGGCGGCGACGACGGCCTGGATCTCCTCGTCGGTGATGTAGGCCCCCTGCAGCCGGATCGGCTTGCTCGCGCCCATCGGTAGGAACAGGCCGTCCCCCATGCCGATCAGCTTTTCCGCGCCGGCCTGATCCAGGATCACGCGGCTGTCGGTGAGCGAGGATGTCGCGAACGCCAGCCGCGACGGCACGTTGGTCTTGATCAGCCCGGTCACGACGTCGACCGACGGGCGCTGAGTGGCCAGCACCAGGTGGATGCCGGCGGCGCGCGCCTTCTGGGTGATCCGCACAATGGCGTCCTCGACGTCTCGCGGAGCGGTCATCATCAGGTCGGCGAGCTCGTCGACGATCGCCAGCACATAGGGGTACGGGCGGTATTCGCGCTGGCTGCCGAGCGGCGCCGTGATGTCCCCGGAACGCACCTTGGCGTTGAAGTCGTCGATGTGACGCACCCGGGACGCCTGCATGTCCTGGTAGCGCTGCTCCATTTCCTCGACCAGCCACGCCAACGCCGCCGCCGCTTTCTTCGGCTGGGTGATAATCGGGGTGATCAGATGCGGAATGCCTTCATACGGCGTGAGTTCCACCATCTTTGGGTCGATCAGGATCATCCTGACCTCCTCCGGGGTGGCACGGGCCAGCAGTGACACCAGCATCGAGTTGACGAAGCTGGACTTGCCCGAACCGGTCGAGCCGGCGACTAGCAGGTGCGGCATCTTGGCCAGATTGGCCGAGATGAAGTCGCCCTCGATGTCCTTGCCCAGCCCGATCACTAGTGGGTGGTGGTCGCGGCGGGTGGACGGCGCGGTGAGCACGTCGGCCAGACGCACCATCTCCCGGTCGGTATTGGGTACCTCGATGCCGACGGCGGACTTGCCGGGGATGGGGGCGAGCATGCGCACGCTCTCGGTGGCCACCGCGTAGGCGATGTTCTTCTGCAGCGCGGTGATCTTCTCCACCTTCACCCCGGGCCCGAGTTCGACCTCATAGCGGGTGACGGTGGGGCCGCGGGTGCAGCCGGTGACAGCGGCGTCCACCTTGAACTGGGTAAGCACTTCCCCGATTGCCTCGGCCATATGGTTGTTGGCGGCACTGCGCTTCTTCGGGGGATCGCCAGCCACCAGCAGATCCAGCGACGGCAGCGTGTAGGAACCGTCGACGACGCGGTCCAGCGCTTGGGTGTCGCGTTTCGCGGCCTTGCCGCTGCGCCGTCCCCTCCCGACGACGGGTTCCGTCGGGGCCTCGGAGTCGGCGAGGTCTTCGGGGTCCGGGGTTTGGGGCGCCTGTGCCGATGGCCAGGCTTTGGCGACGTGGTCGACGGACTGGTCGTAGTAGCCGTCGGAGAAGTCCTCGGCAGGAGCGACTTCGACGGTGTCGGCTTCATCTCCGGCAAAGTCATCTTCGGCAAAGTCGTCGTCAACAAAGTCGTCGTAGCCGTCGTCTTCGTACTCGCGCTGGAACATCCTTGTGCCGAACATGCTGCGCAGGGCGTCGGGCACTTCGCGGATGGTGAAGCCCGTCAGCAGCAACAGCCCGAACAGCGCTCCGATGAACAGCAGCGGGGCCGCGATCCAGGCTGTCAGCCCGTCCGAGAGCGGGCCGCCGATGGCAAATCCGATGAATCCGGCCGCGCGGCGGCGTAATTCGGGTTCCCCGGGCGATCCCGACCATAGGTGGCGCAGCCCCAGGAACGACAGCGCGATCAAGCTGGATCCCAGGATCAGCCGCGGTCGCGCGTCGGGGTTGGGTTCGGTGCGCATCAGCACGATCGCCGCGGCGGCAGCTACCAGCGGCAACAGCACAACCGCCGAACCGATGAAGGTCCGCAGCCCCGCGTCCACCCAAGCGCCGACCGGCCGGGCGGCCCCGAACCAGGAACTGGCGGCGACGATCACGGCCAGACCCAGCAGCACCAGCGCGATACCGTCACGGCGGTGGCCGGGTTCGATGTTGCGGGCTTGGCCGATCGATCGCGCAGCGGTGCCCGTCCCTCGGGCCGCCATCATCCAGGTGGCGCGGGCGGCTCGCCCGCCTGCGATGCCCGCGAGCACCAGCAGCGACTGTTTCCGGCGCTTGGCGGTCTTGCTGGGCCGCTTGACGGGCCTGGCCGGCCGCTTGGCGGGCCGGGCCGGGCGCTTGGCCTGCGACGCGCCGGCCGCGGCGCCTCGCCCACCTCGGGCTCCGGTCCGCGAAGCGGCCTTTGACCTGCTCGTTCGGGTTCCAGAGCCGGCGACGGTCTTACTTGCCATGTCCGCAAGCCTAGTCGCAAAAACAACATCTGCACCATCCGCCACACTGGTAACGGGTGCGTCGCCGCGATGTGCCCGCTTCGTTACCTGACCTGTGTGAGTAGGGTTACAACCGGCCGCGGTTGTGCCGCGGCACACCATCGAAACCTCGCTCCGGTTCCCGCCAAAGTCGCCAGGAGGCTCAGCATGCCCGTCGTCGTCGTCGCCACCATGACCGTCAAGCCGGAATCGGTCGACACCGTCCGCGACATCCTCACCAGCGCGGTGGCGCAGGTGCACGAGGAGCCCGGCTGCCAGCTGTACTCGCTGCACCAGACCGGCGAGACCTTCGTCTTCGTCGAGCAGTGGGCCGACGAGGAGGCACTCAAGACCCACAGCACCGCACCCGCGATCGGCAAGATGTTCAGCGCCGCCGGTGAGCACCTCGCCGGGCCACCCGACATCAAGATGTTGCAGCCACTTCCCGCCGGGGACCCCGACAAGGGCCGACTCCGCGGCTGATGACTCGAGCGCTGGACGGCAAGGTCGCCTTCGTCACCGGTGCTGCGCGCGGCCAAGGCCGTGCGTACGCGGTCCGATTGGCCGCTGACGGCGCCGACGTGATCGCGGTCGACTTGTGCGGTCAGATCGACAGCGTCCCCTACCCGTTGGGCACCGCAGAGGATCTGGCCGTCACCGTCAAATTGGTCGAGGACACCGGCGCGCGCATCGTGGCGCGCCAAGCCGACGTCCGGGACCGCGACGCGCTGGCGGCAGCGCTACAGGAAGGTGTGGACGCGTTCGGCCGGCTCGACATCGTGGTGGTCAACGCGGGCATCGCTCCGATGCAGTCCGCCGACGGCTGGCGCGATGTCATCGACGTGAACCTCACGGGGGCGTACCACACCGTCGACGTCGCGATTCCTGCCCTGGTCGCGCATGGCGACGGTGGCTCGATCGTGCTGATCAGTTCGGCCGCCGGACTTGCGGGGGTGGGCAGCGCCGACGCCGGCTCCATCGGCTACGCCGCCGCCAAGCACGGCCTGGTCGGATTGATGCGGTTGTACGCCAATCTGCTTGCCAAACATGATATTCGGGTCAACTCGGTGCATCCGTCCGGCGTCGATACACCGATGATCAACAACAAGTTCATCCGCAAGTGGTTGGCCGACATGGTCGCCGAATCGGGCTCGGCGCCAGGAATGACCAACGCGCTACCGGTACAGATTCTGCAGCCCGACGATATCGCCAACGCGGTAGCCTGGCTGGTGTCCGACCAGGCCCGTTACATCACCGGAGTCACACTTCCCGTAGATGCGGGTTCGGTGAATAAGAGGTAGGTAATGTCCCGAAACCCAGCCGCGCGCACCGCATTTGGCCCGATGGTATTGGCAGCCGTCGAGCAGCACGAGCCCACCGACCGCAGGCTGGTGGATGACGACCTGGCCGAGCTTTTCCTTCCGGCGCCCCTGCGGCGGCTAGTCGCGGCCAGCGCATCCGCTGTTGCCAGGCGGGCGCTCATCGGCGCATCGGAGTGGACGGGGCCTGGACTGTGGGCCAATCTGGCCTGCCGTAAACGGTTCATCGACGAGAAACTCGCCGAAGCGCTCGATCAGATCGACGCCGTGGTGGTGCTCGGCGCGGGTTTGGATACTCGCGCCTACCGATTGAACCGGCGCGTTCGCAAGCCCGTCTTCGAGGTGGATCTACCGGTCAACATCGCCCGCAAGGCAAAGACGGTACGACGAGTCCTGGGCGAACTCCCGCTCTCGGTGCGGTTGGTGGCCTTGAACTTCGAACACGACGACCTGCTGACCGCGCTGGCCGAGCACGGCTACCTTCCCGACTATCGGGCGTTCTTCATCTGGGAAGGAGTCACCCAATACCTCACCGAGGAGGCGGTGCGCACCACGATGGAGGGGCTGCGGCCGACAGCGCCCGGGAGCCGCCTGGTATTCACCTACGTCCGCCGCGACTTCATCGACGGCACCAACCGATACGGCACCCGGACCTTGTATCGATCCGTTCGTGGACGAAAGCCATTGTGGCACTTCGGACTTTCGCCAGAGGAAGTCGCCACCTTTCTGGACCGGTACGGCTGGCGGCTGGTGGAGCAGCTCGGGCCGGACGAGCTGTTCGAGCGCTACGTCGCGCCCACCGGGCGCAAGCTGGAGACTTCCCAGGTCGAATGGACGGCCTACGCCGAGAAGGTCTAAACCTCGAGGACGGTCGGCACGATCATGGGCTGACGGCGATATGTCTCGCCCACCCACTTGCCGACGGTGCGACGCACGCCCTGGGCGATCCGGATCGGGTCGACGACGTTGTTGGCCGCCAGCGATTCCAGCTCGGCCTCGACCTTGCGTACCACGGGTTCTAGCGCTTTCGGGTCCTCGGAGAACCCGCGCGAATGCAGATGCGGTGTCGTGACCGGCTTCGCGGTGCCGCGCTTGACCACGACGGTCACCGCGACGAACCCCTCGGCCAGTATCAGCCGCTCCCCTAGCGTGATCTCCCCGACGTCACCGGTGATTAAGCCGTCGACAAACATCTTGCCAACCGGAACCGCGCCGGCGACAACGGCTTTGCCGCCAACCAGGTCGACGCTGACGCCGTTCTCTGCCAACAGTATCGACTCCTGCGGCACGCCGGCGCTGGCGGCCAGCTTGGCGTTGGCCCGCAGGTGCCGCCAGGTTCCATGCACCGGCATGACGTGGCGCGGCCGCACCCCGTTGTACAGGAAAAGCAGTTCCCCGGCGTAGGCGTGGCCCGAAACATGCACGCGCGCTTGGGCGTTAGTGACGACACGCGCTCCGATCTTGGCCAGTGCGTCGATCACCCCGTACACCGCCTCCTCGTTGCCTGGAATCAGCGACGAGGACAACACGATCAGGTCCCCCGCCGTCAAGGTGATGCTGCGGTGCTCGCCACGTGACATCCTAGACAGCGCTGCCATCGGTTCGCCCTGGGTACCGGTGGTGACCAGGACCACCTGGTCGGGCGGCAACATCTCCGCCGCCGCGATGTCGACCAGGTCGGAGTCGGCAACGCGCAGGAATCCCAGCTCGCGCGCGATGCCCATGTTGCGCACCATCGATCGACCGACGAACGACACCCGGCGACCCAAAGCTACTGCGGCGTCGATGATCTGCTGCACTCGGTCGACGTTCGAGGCAAAGCACGCCACAATCACCCGCCCGTCGGCGCCGCGGATCAACCGGTGCAGGGTGGGACCGATCTCGCTTTCGGAGGGCCCGACGCCGGGGTGCTCGGCATTGGTCGAGTCGCACAGGAACAGATCGACACCGGCGTCACCGAGGCGCGACATGCCGGGCAGGTCAGTGGGCCGGCCGTCCAGCGGGAGCTGGTCAAGTTTGATGTCGCCAGTGTGCAGCACGGTGCCCGCGCCGGTGTACACGGCGATGGCCAGCGCGTCCGGAATCGAGTGGTTGACCGCGAAGTACTCGCATTCGAACACGCCGTGCCGGCTGCTCTGCCCCTCCTTGACCTCGACGAAAACCGGCTTGATGCGGTGCTCGCGGCACTTTGCGGCCACCAGGGCCAGGGTAAATCTGGAGCCGACGACGGGGATGTCGGGGCGCAGCTTGAGCAGGAATGGGATCGCGCCAATGTGGTCCTCGTGCGCGTGGGTCAGCACCAGCGCCTCGATGTCGTCCAGGCGGTCTTCGATGTGACGCAGGTCGGGCAGGATCAGGTCGACGCCGGGCTCGTCGTGGGTGGGGAACATCACCCCGCAGTCGATGATCAGCAATCGGCCTAGATGCTCGAAAACCGTCATGTTGCGGCCGATTTCGCTGATCCCACCGAGCGCGGTGACCCGCAATCCACCCGCGGCCAGCGGGCCAGGAGGCGCGAGTTCCTCATTCATTCGTATCTCACCGCAGCACGGAGGCCGCGCGCATGTCCGCGGCCAGCGCGTCGAGTTGCTCGGGGGTGGCCGCGACCTGCGGCAACCGTGGATCGCCAACGTCGATGCCCTGCAGCCGCAGGCCTGACTTGGACAGCGTAACCCCGCCGAGCCGCGTCATCGCGTCGCACAACGGACCCATCGAGACGTTAATTTTGCGGGCGGTGGCGATGTCACCGGAATTAAAGGCGGACAACAATTCTCGCAGCTGCCCGGCAGCCACGTGGGAGATCACGCTGATGAAACCGGTGGCGCCCATGGCCAGCCAGGGCAGATTGAGGGCATCGTCTCCGGAGTAGTAGGCCAGGCCCGTCTCAGCGATGATCTGTCCGCCGCTGTGCAGGTCGGCCTTGGCGTCTTTGACCGCGACGATGTTGGGGTGCGATGCCAGCGCGCGCAGTGTATCGGGCTCGATCGGCACGATCGAGCGGGGCGGGATGTCATAGAGCACGATCGGCAAGTCGGTAGCGTCGGCGACGGCGGTGAAGTGCGCCCGCAGCCCGCTCTGCGGCGGCCGCGAGTAGTACGGAGTGACCACCAGCAACCCGTGCGCTCCCTCTTGCGCCGCAGCCTTGGCCAGCTTGATGCTGTGCGCGGTGTCGTAGGTGCCCGCACCGGCGATGATCCGGGCCCGGTCCCCCACCGCTTCCAGAACGACCCGCAGCAGTTCACGCTTCTCGTCGTCGGTGGTGGTCGGCGACTCACCCGTGGTCCCCGAGACCACCAGACCGTCGCAACCCTGATCCACCAGGTGGGTGGCGACCCGGGCCGTAGTCTTGGCGTCTAGGCCGCCGTCGGCGCCGAACGGTGTCACCATCGCGGTCAGCAGGGTTCCCAGCCGCGCTGGGGCATCGAATCCGACGGTGCTCACGGTTCACCAGATTACCTGGCTACGGCAAGCGGATTGGCATCGCCGCGGGCGGTCTGGGGTTCATCCAATCAGTTCGATACGGGATACGCCGGTCTCCCCACGCGGTCGAGGCGGGTGTCGGCGGCTCTGAATCACCTCAGGCTTCGGTCGCGAACGGACTCGTGGCGACCTCGGTACCGTCAGCCAATCGGGTGATTTCGAAGTCAGCGAAGACAGCTGGCGCCACGTCGGCGAGCTGTCGCAGACAGGCGATGGCCAGCCGCCGGATCTCGACGTCGGCGTGCTCGCTGGCCCGCATGGCGATGAAGTGCCGCCAGGCCCGATAGTTCCCGGTCACGACGATGCGCGTCTCGGTGGCGTTCGGCAGGATGGCGCGAGCAGCCTGGCGGGCTTGTTTGCGCCTCAAGACCGCGTTGGGTTGGTCCGCGAACTTGGCTTCCAGCTTGGCCAGTAGCTCGCCGTACACGGCGCGGCTGGCGTCGGCCGCCGACGTCAGCATCTCCCGCAACTCGGGGTCGTCCTCCAATCCGGGTGGAACCACGACCTGGGACTCGCTTTCGGGCACGTACCGCTGGGAGAGCTGCGAATAGGAGAAATGCCGGTGGCGGATCAGTTCGTGGGTGCAGGAGCGGGAGACGCCGGTGATGTAGAACGAGACGCTGGCGTGTTCGAGTACCGAAAAGTGACCGACATCGATGATGTGCCGGATGTAGCCGGCGTTGGTCGCGGTTCGCGGGTTCGGCTTGGACCAGCTCTGATAGCAGGCCCGGCCGGCGAACTCGACCAGCGCCGAACCGCCGTCGGCATCGGTGGTCCAGGGCACGTCGGGCGGCGCCAGGAAGTCGGTCTTGGCGATCAGTTGCACGCGCAACGGCGCGGTCTCGGCCACGGCGCTCACCCTATCCCGCCTCTGTCTCGCCCCTTTTCCCGCGCCGTGAGCACGAGTGTCGCGCTCTGCGGCTTAAACTATTACGAAACTGTCCAGTTCTACAAAAGACGGGAACGTCGATGGCTACCAACGAGACCCGGAACCGCCGCGAGCCCAATCGCCGCGCGGCGCGATGGGACGCAACCTTGGACGACGCCATCCTAGAAGCCACATTGGCGGTGGTCGCCGAGCTGGGTTACGACCGGTTCACGATGGACGACGTCGCATCCCGGGCCGGCGTCGGAAAGGCCGCCATCTATCGGCGATGGCCGTCCAAGGCTGTCGTAGTGGCCGAGGCGATCGCCCACTGGCGCCGACGGCACGGCCCGGTGCAGCCACCCGACACCGGTTCACTGCGCGGCGACCTTGATGCGCTGGTAGCGGCGGTACCCAGCTACACCGACGCCGACATCGGCACCATCAAAGTGATCGCCGCAGTGGCCACTGCGGCGATGCACGACCCGGTGCTGTCGGCCGCGATCGACGACCTGGTGCTCAGCGTGCCGCGCCGCATTGTGGGGTCGGTGCTGGATCAGGCCCGTCGCCGAGGCGAGATCCCGGCCGACCGTGATCTCACCTTGGTGCCTGATCTCCTGGTCGGTCTGAACCTGGTCCGGATGATCACCGGCCGTCCCCTGGACCGGTTGTTCATGCGACGGGCACTGGACGAGGTGGTCCTGCCGCTGGTCGGCGGGGATTGTGGCGAGCCACCATCTGTGCGACTCTAGTGAACGGAACCTACTAGTTCCGATTAGCCCGAATTAGGGAAGGTCATGCGCGTTCCGGTTCTGATCGTCGGCGCGGGCGCCGGGGGCATCGCCACGTCGGCGCTGCTCGCCAAATACGGTGTCGAGTCGCTGGTGGTGGAGAAGCGCCGGGAAATCTTCCGCTATCCGAAGGCCCGCAACCTGAGCTTTCGCAGCTTGGAGATCCTGCGGGCACTGGGCCTGGGGGGCGAAGTCCACGCGGTGGCCGAGGGCGTCTCGGACATGGTGGTCAAGCCCAGCGTGAGTAGCACCGAGGAGCACCCGGCGCTAGACATCGAGGCGATCTTCGACGGGCTGGCCGCGTTGAGCCCCGAACCGCCGATCCAGTACTGCCCGCAGAGCCGACTCGAGCCAATCCTGTTGCGCTACCTACGAAGCCGAGGCAGCCGCGCACGCTATGGAGTCGAGCTGACATCTTTCACTCAGGACGACGACGGCGTCCGGGCGAGGGTGCGCGACCTCGAGACCGGAAACACCGGCGACCTTCACGCCGATTACCTCGTCGCCGCCGACGGCGTCCACAGCCCGGTCCGGACCCAGCTGGGCATCAGCACCAGCGGATACGGTGCGCTGCCGATGTATTTCGTCTTCGTGTACTTTCGGGCGCCGTGGCGGGCACTGGCGCCCACACTGCGCGACGGCGTCTCGGTGCAGGTGAGAAACGCCGACGTGGACGGGATATTCATCGCCGCCGAGGACGATCTCGGCATGTTCCTCGCCAGCTACCTCCCCGACCGCGGCGAGAGCGCCGCGCTGTTCACTCGTGCACGATGCCGGGAACTGATCCTGGCCGGCGTAGGAGAACCCATCCCGGTCGACGTGCTGGACGTCACTCCATGGCAACCCTACGAACAGGTGGCCGACCGATTTGATTGTGCGCGCGTATTTCTCGTCGGCGATTCGGCCCATGCGATGCCGCCATTGAAGGCGGGCGGTGCCAATGTGGCGATCCAAAGCGCCGACAACCTCGCCTGGAAGCTGGCCGCGGTGCTGCAGGGCTGGGCCGACCCTCGATTGCTCGGCACGTATCACAGCGAAAGACACCCGGTCGGCAGGTTCAGCGCTCGGCAATCGCTCACCGGACCGGCGCTGCAACTGATGAATCATGATGCTTACCAACCTGAACTGCGCCACCAGGAAGAGGCGTCCATGTTCTCGTTGCTCGCCGGATATCAGTATCGTTCCGCAGCGGTGTACGGCGATGCGCCCGGCTCGGCGCGCCGGGACATGGCGCTGGTCGACCGGTTGCACGGGCAGTTGGGCACCAGGGTGCCGCACGCGTGGGTGTCTTGTCGGGGCGAGCGCGCTTCGACGCTGGACCTGCTGGGGCCCGGATTCACCCTATTGAGCTGCGATACGACCGGAGGGTGGACACGAGCCGCGGCGCTGCTCAACCGCTCGCCCCGCACTCCGCCGGTCACGGTTCGTTCGATCGACGACCCCGAGGGTTCCTGGTTGCGCGCCACGGGGCTGATGCGCGATGGGGCCTTGCTGGTGCGGCCGGACGCGTTCGTCGGATGGCGCGCTGAACACCTTCCCGACGACCCTGCCCACGAACTCGGGTGCGCCTTGCAGGCGATCAGCGGCCAGACCGCAAGCGAGGGTTGAAATTTGAATCGATCCGCTCCAGCTGCTCACGCACCAACTTCTCCAACCGCGCCGACTCATCAAAAGCGGCAAGCAATTCCGTCTTCAACCGCGCGATCTTCTCGCCAGTAGGTTCCCCATCGCCATCGACCGCGGCCAGATCCACGTACCGTCCCGGCGTCAGCGCATACTCCGCGGCCTTGATCTCGGACAGCGTCACCGACTTGCAGAATCCCGGAACATCCTCGTACACGAGGCCATTTGCAGCTGCCGACGGGGAGCCGCGCCACGCGTGGTAGGTGTCTTTGATCCGCGCAATGTCGCCGTCACTGAGCACCCGCTCGGATCGATGCACCAGGTAACCCAGCTCGCGGGCGTCGATGAACAACACCTGGCGAGACCGATCGACCGATCCCTGCTTTCCCATCGTCTTGTCCTTGGCGAAGAACCACAGGCACACCGGAATTCCGGTACTGCGGAAGAGCTGCGTCGGCAGCGCGATCATGCAGGACACCAGATCGGCTTCCACGATTCGCGCACGAATGTCGCCCTCCCCATTGGAGTTCGACGACATCGAACCGTTGGCCATCACCACGCCAGCCTTGCCCGCTGGCGCGAGCTTGAACAGAATGTGCTGGATCCAGGCGTAATTGGCGTTGTTGGGCGGCGGCGCCCCGAACCGCCAGCGCGGATCTTCCTCGTCGCGGGCCCAACTCCTGATGTTGAACGGCGGATTGGCCAGCACGTAATCCATTTGGACGTCGGCGTGCTGATCGTCTGCAAAGGTGTCCGACCACCGGCTGCCCAGGCCGCTGTGATCGATCCCGTGGATGGCCAGATTCATCTTGGCCATCCGCCAGGTTTCCTCGACGCTCTCCTGGCCGTAAATCGCAATGCCTTTCGCGTGTTCGTGGTGGTCGGCAATGAACCTCTCGGTCTGCACGAACATGCCGCCCGACCCGCAACACGGGTCGTAAATCCGGCCGCTGGTGGGTTCGAGCACCTCGACGAGTACCTTCACCACACTAGGCGGTGTGAAGAATTCACCACCCCGTTTGCCTTCGGCGCGAGCGAATTTGCCCAGGAGGTACTCGTACACCTCACCCATTAGGTCACGTGCCTTGTACGCGCCTTGCCTGCTGAACCGGGCAATGTCGAGCAGGTCGATCAGTTCTTCGAGCCGCGACTGATCGATATTGTCACGGTTGTAGAGCCCTGCCATCGTGCCCGCAAGTGTCGGGTTGGCCGTCATCACGGCGTCCATCGCGTCGTCGATAAGCTGGCCTATGTTCGTGGGGGGCCGGCCCGCGCTGGTGCACTTGCCTTTGGCGTTGTCCGCCAAGCACTTCCCTGTCTCCACCAAGAACTGCCAGTGTGCAGTCGGTGGCACCACGAACGCGTGCTCGCCGGGTTCGTCGAATGCATCCGAGAGGTATTTCAGGAACAACAGACCGAGGATCACGTCCTTGTACTGGCTGGCCGGCAGCGATCCACGCAGCTTGTCCGCGGCCTTCCACAGCGTGTCCTTGAGTTCTTTCATGGTTGATGGCTCGTGCAGTATCCGCGGCGGCATGCGTCCCTCTATTCCCCGGCGACGGGGGCGCCCGGTAACCGGGAGTCCCCGGACATCAGCTGCGGGAGCAGCCGGTCGCGCATCGCCGCCAACTCGGCGGATTCGGCGCGACCCTGCTCACACACCGCGCCGAGAGTCGCGATCGTCAGCGACGATTCGTGATCCAAACAGCGCACGTCACGCACCTTGATACCGAGCAGCTCCCGTGGCTGGATTCGCTGGCGGCTGCCGGTCATACCCCGGGCCAGCCGTGTGATAGTGGTCGTCACATCAGGCTGCCGTAGTGCCGACCACAGCACGGAAGTGTCCACTCCGTCCGGTCGCAGCACAACGAATTCACTGCTGGCCAAGCCTGTTTCGCTACCAACGCACGAAACGTTCCAAATCCGCGGAATGCGGGGATTCAGTTTCGCGAACAACACACACGGGTGGGTAATCGAGAACTTGACGCTTTCAATCATCTTGGCATCCAACTTCATCGGCCGTCGGCCGTGGTCGAATGCTGGGAAGCTGTAGAGCGCCACGTTGCCGCTCAGGCTGCGGGGATTGATGCTCGCCGTCGACCTTTGCGCCAAATTCGCCAGTGTCGTGGATTCTGAAACTTGCTCGACCAGCGTCGTCATCAACACCTCCGCGGTCGCGATGACGCGGGCGTTGGCGACAATCTTGTCGTCGAGCGAGGCCAGCATGTCGCCGATCCGTCGCCGATCCGCAAGGTTCGCGGCGTGGACCGGCACGCTGCGCAGCACCCGTTGATTGAGCACCGGCTGACCAGATCCGGCACGAAACCTGTTAAGGCCAAGGCTTTTCAGGAGGTAGTACCAGTACCGCGTCTCTTCCGGCCGCCTGGCCCGGCAGACAAACGCGTTGTCGCTGACCCACGCGTCGCCGTGGCAATAGTGCACGCTTCCGCAACACGAGCCGACACGACCCACCACGATCAAGGGGCCACGGGCATTGGATTCACTCGTGTACCCGATCACACCGTTCGCGCCGTACACCGGACAAGAACCGCCGGTCTTTAGCGCCGGCACGACCTCTCCGCCACTGAACTGCAGGTAGTCCCCGAGGCTGCCGGTCACTAGCCGGCCCGCTTGATCACGGCTCTGCGCAGATCCCCCGCCAGGTCCCCCCGCTCGCTCACGCCGACCTCGCCCAAACCAAGCCAGGACGCCATCGATTCCAGCTCGCCGGTCAACGCCGCCGCGACCCGCCGCCGGTCGATCGCGGCTTCCCCGAACGCACCCACGACCTGGAGCAGGTCAGCGGTCCGGTCGGCCTTGAGATCAACCCGCGCCACCAGTTGGCCGTCCAGCAGGAAGGGCCACACGTAATACCCGTACCGGCGCTTGGCCGCGGGGGTGTAGATCTCGATGCGGTAGTGGAAGCCGCCGAATAGCCGCTCCACTCGGGGCCGGAAGAAGATCAACGGGTCGAACGGGCACAGCAGCGCGGTACCACGGTCGGTCCGTGGCACGGTCCGAGCGCACAGGTAGGCCGGCGCCCACCCGTCGACATCGACCCGCTCGATCGCACCGCTAGCAACCAACTCGGCCAACGCGGGCTTGGTCTGCTGCGCCGACAGCCGGAAGTAGTCGCGGATGTCGGCCTCGGTAGCCACCCCTAGCGCCGTGGCCGCACGCAGCACGAGCTCGCGCACGGCCTCCCCGTCGTCGACCTGCCTGGCCAGCACGTCCGCCGGCAATACCCGCTCCACCAGGTCGTAGTGCCTGGCGAAACCGACCCGGGTGGCCGTGGTCAGCACCCCGGCAGCAAACAGCGCCTCGGCCACCCACTTGGTGTCGCTGCGACCCCACCACGGGCCCCTGGCCCCGCGCGGCTCGGCTTCTAGATAGGCCTCAATCTGCCCGGCTGTGCTGGGGCCGAGCACGGTCACCGCGGCGACGATGTCGTCGGCCAGCTGCGGGTTGGCCTTGACGATATGGGTGCCCCACCGGCCGTGCCGATACTGGCGCATCCGCCAGCGCAGCAATGGCCAGTCGTCGACGGCGATCAGCGCAGCCTCATGCGCCCAGTACTCGGCGAGCAACCGCCGGCGGGGCGGGCCCCAGGCTGCGTCGTCGAGCACGTCGCGGTCGTAGGGCCCCAACCGGCTAAACACCGGCGCGTAATGCGCCCGCACCGCCACCGAAACGGAGTCCAACTGCAGCACCTGAATCCGCGAGATCAGCCGCCGCAGGTGCGCCCGGGATAGTGTGCCGGTTGGCCGCAGCTGGCTAAACCCTTGAGCCGCAATGGCTATCCGCCGGGCTTGGGCGGCGGTCAGCCTGGGAGGCCGGATGGACACGGCGCCGACAATACCGCCCTCCGCAGCGGCGATCCGTGGCGCGGGTGGCTCAGCCGGTACGGCGTTTCTGGTCCAACGGCGTCACGGCACCCGCCTCCTGGTCGCGTTCACGATATGCGGCTTCCAGCGTCACCGGAATCGACTCCAGATCCCGGTGAACCCCCGCGAGTTGTTCCAGGATGCTGATGCGCCGCTCGGCCGCCTCGTCCACCACGCGCCGCGCGTGCTCGATGAGCCGGTCCCGCTCCTGCTGAGCCTGGTGGGTGTCTCGATCAATCGTCGATTGGGTTTCCGCCCGCAGCTTGGCAAGTTCCGCGGCCAGCTTCTCCCTGGTTTCTTCGCATTCCGTTGCCAAAGCTTCACGCTGTGCCCGCATGTCCGCCAGCTGTTCCTCGTGCCGGCGCTGCTCGTCGGCGATGTCAGCCTGCGCAGATTCGATCAGCGCATCGGCCTCCGCCCGCGCTTCGGCCTGCATCTCGGCAATCTCGTCGACCGCGCGCCGCATCATCTTCGCCATCCGATGCTGCACGGCGTGCGGCGACGGCGAGGTCTCGGCCAGCACGGCGACCTCTGCGCGCAGTGCGGCGGCCTCGTCGGCTGACTCCTTCAATCTTGTCCGCAGGCTCTCGACGTCATCGCGCAGCAACTGCTCCTTGGTGGTCAACATCTCGATCCGAGCGTCCACCGCTGCCGGGTCGTAACCCCGGAACATGCGCGGGAATGTTTTCCCCGGTTCGGTTCTCACTGCGAATTCCCCCTTTGAAACGCCTGGCACTTCGACAAGCGGACGCCGCCACGCCCCCTCACGCTCGAGAGTAGCTGTGGAACCGGTACCGCAGGCCCGAGCGACTGACCTGCCATTCCCCAGCCTCGCCGCGCCACGTCTCGTCCAACAACGGGGCGATGGTGTCGCCGTCGTCCCGTGGCAGCACGACATCGACCTCGGTGACCTCGCATCGCGTCGCCCGGGGCAGAGCCAGCAGGTAGATCTCGCCGCCACCGATCACCCAGGTGTCGTCGGGGTCGGTGAGCGCCTTGTCGAGGGATCCGGCCACCTCGGCGCCGTCGGCCACGAAACCGCTCTGGCGGCTCAGCACCACGTTCCGTCGCCCCGGCAACGGCCGGTTAGGCGGAGGTAGCGAGTCCCACGTCCGTCGCCCCATCACCACCGTGTGCCCCAGGGTGATCTGTTTGAAGTGGGCCATGTCCTCGGGCACCCGCCATGGGATGGCACCGGCGCGCCCAATAACCCCCGACGTCGACTGTGCCCAGACCAGGCCGGTCATACAGCTACTGGGGCTTTGATCGCCGGGTGCGGGTCGTAGTTCTCCACTACAACGTCTTCGTAGCAGTAGTCGAAGATCGAATCCCGATGCGCCAAAACCAGTTTCGGGTATGGCCGCGGCTCGCGGGTGAGTTGCAGCCGCACCTGCTCCAGGTGGTTGTCGTAGATGTGGCAATCACCGCCGGTCCAGACGAACTCACCGACGTCTAAGTCCGCCTGGGCGGCCATCATGTGGGTGAGCAGCGCATAGCTGGCGATATTGAACGGCACCCCGAGAAACAGGTCCGCGCTGCGCTGGTAGAGCTGGCAGCTCAATCGTCGGTCAGCGACGTAGAACTGGAAGAACGCGTGGCACGGCGGCAGCGCCATCTGCGGAATCTCGCCGACATTCCACGCTGACACGATGATGCGTCGCGAGTCCGGGTCGGTGCGCAACAACTCCAGCGCAGCGCTGATCTGGTCGATGTGTTCGCCGCTCGGGGTCGGCCACGACCGCCACTGCACACCATAGATCGGACCCAGTTCGCCTGTCTCACTGGCCCATTCGTCCCAGATGCTGACACCGTGCTCATGTAGCCAGCCGATATTGGAGTCGCCGCGCAAGAACCACAGCAACTCGTACACCACAGACTTCAGATGCACTTTCTTGGTGGTCAGCAGCGGGAATCCGGCGGACAGATCGTACCGGATTTGCTGGCCGAAAAGGCTGCGCGTGCCGGTGCCGGTGCGGTCGGATTTGGCCGTTCCCTTGTCCAGAACCAAGCGCAGCAGATCTTCGTACGGCGTCGCGATCAGCACGCGGTCAGCTTAGCCGCGCTTGCCTGCAGGAGTGGGACCTGGCCGCGATTTCCGGTCGGTGATTCGACGGTGCTCTCCAGCCGTGCAGAGAGGCGGAGTAGAACGAAAGGCATGCCAAAAATCATTGACAGCGTCAGCACCCCCGACGGGACCTGCCAGATCGCGTTGTTCACCCCCGACGGGGCCGGTCCCTGGCCCGGCGTCGTGATGTTCCCCGACGCCGGTGGCGCAAGGGACACTTTCGATGAGATGGCGACCAAGCTGGCCGGATTCGGTTATGCCGTCCTGCTCCCTGACGTGTACTACCGGGAGGGTGACTGGGCCCCGTTCGATATGGCGTCGGTGTTCAGCGACGCCGACGAGAGAGCCCGGATCATGTTCATGATCGGTACCCTGACCCCGGACCGGATCACCCGCGATGCGCGGGCACTGTTCGACTACCTGGCCGGACGTCCCGAGGTCTCCGGCGAACGGTTCGGTGTCTGCGGCTACTGCATGGGCGGGCGTATCTCGGTGCTGCTGGCGGGGCGCCTTCCGGAACGGGTCGCCGCCGCGGCGTCGTTCCACGGCGGCGGCCTGGTGAGCGACAACGAAGACAGCCCGCACCTGCTGGCCGAACGCATAGACGCGGCGGTGTACGTGGGTGGCGCCGAGAACGACCCGTCGTTCACCGCCGACCACGCCGAGCAGCTGGGCAAGGCGCTGACCGCGGCGGGAGTCCGGCACACCATCGAGTGGTACCAAGCCGGGCACGGGTTCGCGGTGCCCGACAACGCGCCCTACGACGCCGCGGCCGCCGAGCGGCACTGGGCGGCGATGACGGAGACGTTCGCGACAGCGCTGCGTTGACGGGCGGTCACTGGGATTGAAAACCTCCCGCCGGGCCTAAAAGCAGACCGCCATCGATCACCATAGTTTCGCCGGTGATCCAGCTCGCCGCGTCGGAAACTAGGAACGCGACCGCACTGGCCACGTCGACGGGCTCGCCGATTCGGCCCAGCGCAATGGATTTCGCGAGCGGATCCTCGTTCCCTTTCCACAGCGCCTCGGCGAGCCTGGTGCGCACCACACCGGGGGCAATCGCGTTGACCCGGACGCGCGGTGAGAGTTCCAGTGCCAATTGCTTGGTCGCGTGAATAAGTGCGGCCTTGGTCGCGTTGTACATACCCATCCCCGGCGACTGGTGCAGGCCGCCGATCGAAGCGGTGTTGACGATCGCGCCGCCGTGCTCGCGCATTCCCGCTTTGACGACAAGTGACGTCCACAACAGGGGCGCCCACAGATTGACGTCGAAAATCTTGGAAAACCGGGCGTGATCCTGGTCGATCAGCGGTCCGAAAGCCGGGTTGGTGCCCGCGTTGTTGACCAGGATGTCCACTTGCCCGAACCGTTCCAGGGCGAGATCCACGCAGCGCCGCGCTGCGTCCTCGTCCACCGCGTGCGCACCGACACCCAGTGCACGCCCGCCGACCTGGGCGGCTGCCTCGTCGGCGGCTTCCTGCTTACGCGCGGTGAGCACCACATTGGCGCCGGCTTCGGCGAGCTTCTGCGCTATCGCGAGCCCTATGCCGCGCGAGGCACCCGTGACGATGGCTGTGCGGCCGGTCAACTCAAGTGAAGTCATGGTGTGAGCCTGCTGTCTGTCGGAAGTGACGAAAGATGTTTTCGGGCAATGTTTGAAGATGTGCACACGTGGTATGCGAAGTGCATGTTATCGAAATTGAATTTCATGAAACCACTGGTGGTGGCCGGGGCTGTCGCTACAGCGATTGCCGCGGCGCCAATGGCAGCAGCGGACGTCGTTGCGACGGTGCCGGGCTCTCCCAGCACGGGGATCACGCACTTCGCACCCGCACCCCTTGACCCAGGCGGCAGTGGCTGCGACGCGAACGGCAACTGCGGTTCGGGCGGTGTGAACCAAGGTCCCGGTGGGGGGCCCGGAGGCCAAGGCTGCATCCCGGGTGTTGGATGCGGTAGCGGCGGCCAATTCGCTGGTCCCGGCGGCGTTCCCGGTGGCGAGGGCTGCCTGCCCGGCGTGGGCTGCGGCACCGGCCACGGCTGATCCGCTGTGATCTGAGCGACTGACCTGTCCACATCCCGTCAGCGTCCCGGCAGCCTGGTGATCCAGGCGCGGGACTCTGACGGGTCTATCACGTCGTCGAGTTCGAAAGTGGTGGCGGCGCGTAATGCTTTGCCGTGCTCATAGGCGGCGGCAACCAGCTTGTCGAATAATGCTTTGCGTTCCGTGTCATCCTCGGCTGCGGCTAATTCCTTGCTGAACCCAAGGCGCACCGCACCTTCCAGTCCCATACCGCCGATCTCACCGGTCGGCCAGGCGACGGTGAATTGCGGCGCATGGAATGAGCCGCCGGCCATGGCCATCGCACCTAGACCATATCCCTTGCGCAGGATTATCATTCCAAATGGCACTGTCAATTGCGCGCCCACGATGAACATCCGGCCGAACCGGCGAACTGCTGCCTCTTTCTCCGCTTCCGGACCCACCATGAAACCCGGTGTGTCACAGAGCGATATCACCGGAAGCTGAAACGATTCGCACAGTGCAAGGAAGTCCGCGGCCTTGTCGGCGGCCTCGGCGTCGATCGCGCCCCCGAGATGGTGGCTGCTGTTGGCGATCAGTCCGTACGCCTCACCCTCCACCCGCACAAGAGCTGTGACGATGCCAACGCCATAGTCGGGGCGCAGCACCAGAGTCGAGCCTACGTCGACAATCGACTCAATCGCCCGGTGCACATCGTAGGCGCGTAACCGGTTCTGCGGCACCACATGCCGTGCCAGCCGCGAATCGGGCGCCACCGGGCTCTTGAGCGAACCCTGGAAGTAGGACAAGTACTGTTTGGCCAGCGTGACCGCGTGCGACTCGTCGCGTGCAACCAGGCTCACCACGCCGTTGCGCCGCTGTACATCAATGGGTCCGATCGCCTCCGGCGGGTAGACCCCCAAGCCGCCACCCTCGATCATCGCCGGGCCGCCCATGCCAATGTTGGCGTCCGGCGTTGCGATGATCACATCGCAGACACCGGCCAGCGCGGCGTTTCCGGCAAAGCAACGCCCCGAGACTATCGAGATCAACGGAACTCGCCCCGATAAGCCTGCCAGTACCCGGAAGGTCGGCACATCCAGTCCCGCGTGGCCGCCGACGTCGGTGTCACCAGGCCGTCCACCACCGCCCTCGGCAAACAGCACCACGGGCAGCCTCTTTCGGACGGCGAGGTCAAAAACCCGGTCGGTCTTGGCATGGTTGCGCATACCCTGGGTACCGGCCAGCACGGTGTAGTCGTAGGACACCACCACCGCCTCTGCGGCATCGCGTCCGAAGCTGTCCGCCCCGATAGTGGCCAGGCCGGCGACAAGTCCGTCAGCGGGGGTGTTGGCGATCAGATCATCTTCGGAGCGCCTGCTGCGCTGCGCGGCGATCGCCAGCGCGCCGTACTCGACGAAACTGCCAGGATCGATCAGATCGGCGATATTCTCCCGGGCGGTGCGGCGGCCGCGCTCATGCCGCTTGGCAACAGCAGCCTCGCGGCCTTCGTCCAGGGTGATCAGGTGCCGCCGCCGCACCTCGTCGAGATCATCACGAGAAGAATCGAGATCAAGTTCCCCCGAGCATGATTCGTTGTCGAAGCCGGGCCCGGTGCGGGTGAAGACCACCAGCGGGTCCCCGGTCCCTACGACCTGTCCGGCTTCTATCAGGTTGCGTGTGGTGTGCGCGGCGCCTGGAGCGACAACCACGTGCTGCATCTTCATCGCCTCCAGCACCACTAGCTGTCCGCCGGCTTGCACGTCAGCGCCCTCGGGCGCCACCTCTATCACCGTCCCGGCGAGCTGTGCACGCAACACTTCTTCCCCCGGGTAGAGCTCGATGTGAGCCTGCTGGCGACGCCGGCGCGGCGCCGCCGCGGCCAGCCGGGAAAGTCGGCTGTCAAGGAAATCCGTCGTCGCGGGTGCTGTTTGGAAGTCGCTGTCAGACAGCAGCTCTCGCAGGAAATCGAGGTTGGTGCCGACGCCCTCGATACCGAATTCGCCCAGCGCGGCATGTGTTTTGCGGACCGCCGCCGAAAAGGAGGTGCCCCGTATGTGGGCGATGACCTTGGCCAGCAGCGAATCGTACCGCGGGCTGGTTGTCAGCCCCGGCCGCCCGTAGGTATCCACCCGCACACCCGGACCGACGGGCGGCGAGAACACGTTCAGGGTGCCCGATGTGGGCAGCACGGATCCGTCCGGAGCGAAGGTCTCCATGTTGACCCGGGCCTGGATCGCGATGCCGTGCGACTGCGCTGGCCGCCCGGTGAGTTCGGTACCGTCCGAGGCGATTCCAGGGGGCAGTTGCAGCTGCCCGTAGTCGGCGCCCTGCGCGATGGCCAGCTGTAACGCAACCAGGTCAATGCCGGTAACTTCCTCGGTGACGGTGTGCTCCACCTGAATCCGCGGGTTGACTTCGATGAAGACGAATTCTGGGCCGGACAAGAGGAATTCGACGGTGGCCAGGCCGCATAGGCCCACCCGAGCACACAACCGGGCAGCGGCGCTGTGCAGTGCGTGCCGTATATCGCCGGAAAGTTGTTGCGCAGGCGCGATTTCAACCAGCTTTTGATAACGGCGCTGAATGCTGCAGTCACGGTCGCCGAGCGCGAGGGCCCGTATCTGCTCTCCCGCCGGCGCGGACACGACCTGGACCTCGATGTGCCGAGCGTCGCGCAGCAGCGCCTCGGCGAATACCGCCGGCTCGCCGAAGCCGAGCTGAGCCTCCGCGGCGCATTGCCGGTGGGCGTCCTCGATCTGGTCGGCACTGTCCACCCTGCGCATGCCCCTGCCACCACCACCAGCCAACGCCTTGATCATGATGCCGCCGTGGTGATCGGCGAAAAATGCGCGCACGTCGTCGACGCTGCTCGGCCCTTGGGTGGCCGCCAGCACCGGGACCCCGGCAGCGACCGCGGCACCGCGGGCGGCGGACTTGTCGCCGAACAGCTCAAGCGCGGCGGCGTCCGGGCCCACGAACGCAAAGCCTGCGCTAGCGCAGGCTTGCGCGAATTGTGCGCTCTCGCTGAGGAACCCGTAACCCGGATGGATCAGCTTGGCACCGGCTGATTCGGCAGCCGCCAGGACCGCGGCACGATCCAGGTAGGCCGCCACCCCGTTTCCCGGCAGGCCAATCGCCTTGTCGGCCGCGTGCACGTGCGGGCTGTCAGCGTCGTCGTCGGCGTAGACCGCGACGGTAGCCAAGCCCAGTTCGGTTGCGGTGCGGATGATTCGGAGCGCAATCTCGCCGCGATTCGCTATCAGCAGAGTTGTCTGGTGTTCGCGCGCTGCCGGCCGCATAGCGCTTAGCGTACGGCCAGGATCAGAAGGCGCCGTGCTTGGGCATCACCGTCGGTTTGACGCCGTATCGCGGCCCAGCGGCCGGCCGGCCACCGTTCGGGACTAGACCTAGTCCCCCGGGCGGCACCGCGTCGATCATGCCGTTCTCGTCGGGCGCCACCCAGCCAGTGCCAGTCACCAACGGATCGGCGCTCGGCGGCGGCGCCGCGCTCAACCAGCTCGTCGGGACCGACAGGCGACCAACCGACGTCGCGGCGCGCGAGGCGCTCACCACCGGTGCCGCGCGTGACGGTACCGCGGGCCCAGTGGAGCCGGTCCGCCCCGCGGCCCGCGGGGCGGCGATCTCGGCGAATTCGTCGGTGGCATCGTCGTCGTTGGCCGGTATCACCATGCTGGAGAAGTTCGCGCCGAAGTCGGCGTAAACGGCTTTGACGTGGTTGACAATCTCAAAGAACGGGTGGTCGAGGGAATCGATCGCGGCCAGCAGGCCGATGATCCCGCCGACTGATGTCGGTGACGCCGTGGCGCCCGGTGACGCCAAACCCATCATTGCGTCGGAACCGGTACCGATGAGTGCTGCCAGGTCAGCCTGGATCGCGGACGTTGCCGCCGGATCGCTCCCCGCCGATGGGCTGCTCAGCGCTTCCAGTCTCCCGGCCATCGCCGAGTCCGCCGCGTAGCCATACATCGCGGCGGCATCCTGGGCCCACATCTCCCCGTAGCGCGCCTCGGTGGCCGCGATGGCCGACATGTTCTGCACCAGCGGGTTGGTCATCGTCAGTTCCGCCAGTAGCGCCCTGTTGGCGGCAATCTCGGCCGGAGGCACCACCGCCGCAAACGCCGCCTCGAACGCGGCGGCCGACGCCCTGGCCTGCCCCGCGGCACCCGCCAAACAATCGGCAGTGCGACTCAACCAGGCCGAGAACGGTCGAGCCGCCGCAGCCATCGTCCGCGCCGCCGGACTCATCCATTGCTCGGTGGTCAGCCTGGTGACCACCGACTCAAACTCCGATGCGGCAGCACTCAACTCGGCGGCCACGCTATTCCACGCCGCCCCGGCCGCGAGTAGCGGCGTCGTCCCGGCGCCGGCGTACATCAGCGCGGAGTTGACCTCCGGTGGTAACGCTCCAAAATCCAATCTGCATCCGTCCCCGGGGTACCTCGGTACCGGTGCGCTGCCCAGCCGGGCGGCTTTCCGTTCCGGCACGGCGAACGCCTACCGACCCACCGAAGACCCCACCAATTCGTCGCGAACAAGTCGCCGTTGCTTTGCATGTTCCACGAATCCCCGGGGCCCCGCACCACCGCGGTTCGCGGTCGGTGTCGTCTTATCTGCACTGCTCAGAAGCCTAGATCTCGGGCTGCGGCCGCCTTGGGACGTCGTTTGCGCAGTCGCCGAACATACAGAATTCATAGAATTCGACTGGTTGCTGTTCGCACGGTCTACGCATACGACGACCGGGGGGCGCTCACACAACGACCGGGGGCATAACGACCGGCTTGACGCCGTAGCGCGGTCCGGCGTATCCGCCCGCGCCCCTGCCGCCCATAGCCAGGCCCGGCGCGCCGGGTATGCCGGCGATCGGTGCGGCCTCCGCCGGCACGGTCCAGCTGCTGGGCTGCGCCGCGGTGGCCCCGACGGTGACGGCCGGCGCTGCCGTCGCCCAGCTGACCGGCACGGACAGGCCCCCTACCGACGACGCCGTGCCCAAACCCAATCCGCCCATCCCGGCCGGTGTCACCGAGCCGGCCAGCCCGGCCGCCGCGAACGGCGCGAGTCCGACGGCGGCCGCGGCCCCCGGCACCGTGTCCAGCGTGTGCTGCAGGAACACCGCAGTGGTGACGCCGGCGGTGGTGAGCCACGCGGCAGTGTTGAGCACGCCGTTGATCGCGTTGTCGACGAACGGAATGCTCAGGAAGTCGCTAATGGCATCGCCGATCGGGTTCGCCGCCGCGGCCGGAGCAGCCAGACCCATGACGGCGTCGGGCACGGTCCCGATCAAATTGTTCAGACCGACCTGCGATCCGGAGCCGGCTGCCGCTCGGCTGACCGCCGAGGCCTGTCCGGCTATGCCCGCCGGATTGGTTGCTTCGGCGGGCGCAGTCAGCGGGTTCAGTTTTCCGGCCGTGGCCGATGCCGCCGCGTAGCCGTACATGGCCAACGCATCCTGCGCCCACATTTCGCCGTAAAGCGCTTCGGTGGCGGCGATGGCCGGCGTGTTCTGCCCCAGGACGTTGGTGGCTATCAGCGCCGCCAGCTGCGCGCGGTTAGCGGCCACCTCGGCGGGTGGGACCGTCATCGCGAATGCCGCCTCGAAGGCCGCCGCCGACGCCATCGCCTGCGCGCCTGCCAGCGCTGTCGACTCGGCGGTCTGGGTCAACCACGCCACAAAGGGCTGCGCCGCGGCCGCCATCGACAGCGAGGCCGGTCCCAGCCACTGCTCAGTGGTCAACTCGGTGATCACCGAGTCGAAGGCGGCCGCCGTGGTGGTCAACTCGACTGCCAGACCGTTCCAGGCCGTGGCGGCCGCCATCATGGGTGCCGACCCGGCACCCGCGTACATCCGCGCGGAATTGAACTCTGGCGGAAATGCTCCGAAATCCATTGCTACATACCGTTTCTCTAGACTTGGGCTGCTGCCATGACAATGGGCTTGACGCCGTAGCGGGGCGCACCGAACCCGGCGCTGTTCCGTCCCGTCGACACCATGCCGGGCATCCCGGGCAGGAACGTCGTCGCCGGCGCGGTCTGCGGCGCGGTAGCCAGCCAACCCACCGCCCGGGGCGCGGCGGAGGTGGCCGACACCAACGTTGTTCCGGCCCACGCCGGCGGTGCCGAGAGTGCGCCGATCGTCGAGGCGCCACCGACGGCGGCCACCACCGGGCCGGCACCGGCACTCGTCGTCGCAACCGCCGCCGCGCCCGCCGCCGCGGCGCCTTCCGCGCCCTGCTGCACCGGGTTGATCAGCGCGCCGTTTGCCAGACCGATGAAGTTCGACGCGGCCGAGGCCCAGTTGCCTACCCCGATGTTGACGATGTTCGCCAGGTCGGACAGTGGCGACGGCAACACCGAGGCCGCCGGCGACGGCGCGGCGGCCGCCGCAACGGAGTTGGCGGCCTCGGTGGCCGCATAGGTGCCGGCGCTGACGCCCAAGGTGTGCACAAACATGTCGTACATGGCCGCCGCATCGGCACTGACCTGCTGGTAGAGAGTGCCATACGCGTCGAATAGCGACGCCTGCAGCGCCGATACCTCGTCGGCGGCCGCGGGAAGGATGCCGGTGGTGGATGCTGCGGCGGCACGGTTCTGTGCGACGAATTGCGTGCCGACGGTCTGCAATCGGGCCGCCGCCGCGGCAAGCTCTTCGGTCTGGGTGGTGAGGAATGACATCTGGGCGCTCCTTATCTGAAGACATGGCGTTGCGGTCATGTGTTTGCTGAAGTCGGCTCCCCCTACCTTGGTGACGATGCTGGCGATGGATTCATTCACAAGGCCGTAACGCAACCGCCAGCAGTCTTAATACAGCTGTATCGAGCGTGACACTTTCCGACGGTCTAAGCACCCATTCAGCCCGCGCGCCGCGCGAATAGTGCCGGCTGGGGCGGCCCGGCTCAGCGCAGGGCCGGACCCCATTGCACCTGTTCACGGAGCGCACCTTTGAGTAGCTTGCCGCCGGCGTTGCGCGGCAGCGGAGTGGTCGCCACCGAGACGTACTGCGGAATTTTGAAGTCGGCCAGTTGCCTGCGGCAATGCTCGAGCACCGCCGTCACATCCACCTGCTCTCCGATCAGCACCGCGCCCACCTTTTCGCCCATCACCTCGTCGGGAACCGCGAGCACGCAGGCATCAGTGACACCGGGCGCCGACAGCAACACGCCCTCCACCTCCACGCTGGAAACATTTTCGCCACCCCGGTTGATGATGTCCTTGAGCCGATCGATGATATGCACGCGGCCGGCCTTGTCTACGCGGACCACGTCGCCGGTGCGCAACCAGCCGTCGACGATGGTCGCAGCGGTCGCGTCCGGGCGGTTCCAGTACCCGCTGGTGATATTGGCGCCCCGGCTCACAAGTTCTCCGACCAGTCCGCCGGCGCCGTCATCCATCGGGATCACACCGAGATCTACTGAGGGAACGGCATATCCGACCGATTCGGCATGCTCGACCGCATCCTCGTCGGGTAAGGCGGTCATCAACGAAGCGCTCTCGGTCATGCCGTAACCGTTGAACACGTGAGCGCAAGGAAAGGCGGCCTTCACCGACCGGACCAGCGAGGGGGCGATCGGTGCGCCGCCATACCCTGCCCAGCGGACGCAGGATACGTCGGCGCCAGCGAACCCCTTGTGCCGCAATAACAACGAGTAGATTGCGGGAACAGTCACCATCACCGAGATACGTTCGGCGTTCAGTGCGGTCACCAACTCGTCGAGGTGCAGAGCCGGCATGATCACCGCCGCGCCGCCGAGCCGGTGGGCAGCCAAAAGCTGTGAGTTGCAGCCTGTCACGTGAAACAAGGGCACCGAAATTAGGGTGCGTAAGGCTTCACCGATGTCCCGGGGTTGCCGCAGGCACCGGAGGGCGTTCTCGGTGTTGGTCAAAAATGCCTCATGCGTGGTCGGTACGCCTTTGGGGTGACCGGTGGTGCCTGAGGTGTAGAACAGCGCGGCAACGTCGGTGCTTTCGGCCCGCTCGGTCACGTACGGCTGACCGTCGAGCAGTGGCGCGCCCGGCGCCAGATCGATGTGCGTCTCGGCGTCGGCAAGAACGAAGTCCACTTCCGGCTGAGCGGAGCGCGTGTTGACCGCCACCGCAATGCCTCCGGCCATGACCGTGCCCCAGAATGCCAGCACCCAGTCAACGCCGGCCGGATGGCGAATAGCAACGCGGTCGCCGGGTTTGAGCCCGGCCGCCCGCAACCCCCCGGAAACCCGCGCCGAACGGTCCCACAACTGCCGGTACGTCAACCGCTGCGCGCCCAGTTCGACAACGGCCTCGCTGTCCGGGCGAGTATCCACATGCTCGGCCAGCATGCCCAACAGGGTGGCGGGGATGTCGTCGTACCGTGGGATGCCGTTGCCGTCGAAGGAAATACCCGTCCGAGGGAAGGGGTTGCCGTCGCGGGGAATCTCGACGATGTCCACCATGGCCTCGGCTCCTTCTGCCGCCCGATCGAACGTCTTACCCAAACCGTAGGAGCGTCGTGGCCCACGGTCCAGACCGCTAGCGCAGAAGGATTAGTTCAAAGCTGCCTCGAGGTAGCTGTCGACGTTGGCGGCATGCAGGATCCACCGCCACCGCGCCGGAAGCTGTGGCTCGGCAGTGGCTGCGTCAACCACGCGTGGCCGCGCCACTTCAACGGTGCACCCTTTTGTCATAACTGTCGCTGAGCCGGCGGCAACCACGTTGCGCAGCCAGTCGACGCCCGCGCCGTACGGCAGCGGCACCAGGACTTTGCCGGGCACGGTGATCGCAACGACTGGGGTCTGGTATTGCCGCCCGGAGTTGCGGCCGGTGTGCCGAATTACCGACGCGTACCAGTGGCGACGGCCTGCCAAAGCCATCATCACCGGGTTGGTCACCCGCCTGTTGATTTCTCGGACCGCGTCGCGAACGTGCTGATTCCGGTACGTGCTCATGGGTTTCAGCCTGCAGAAATGGAGGGCCGGTGGCCAGGGACTTACGTCCTGAATCGCGGGCTAGTCTGAGATCGATGACGACCGCCGACTCCGCCGCTGCGCTCGACGCGTTCTTCACCGTCGACGGCGATTTCTACCTACCCGGCGAGATGACGCGCGGCCCCTGGGGCGCGACAATGGGCGGTCAGATCGTCGGCGGCCTGTTGGGTTGGGGTATCGAGCGATCCGGCGTCGACGCCGATTTTCAGCCCGCCCGACTCACAGTTGACCTGTTGCGCCCGGCGCTGCTCGAGCCGGTGCGGATTCAGACCTCGGTGCAGCGAGAAGGACGTCGTATCAAGCTCGTCGACGGCGCGCTAGTGCAGAACGGCAAGATCGTGGCACGGGCCAGCGCACTGTTCCTGCGGCGCGGCGAACATCCCGACGGAGAGGTCTGGTCGGCGCCGGTGCGGATGCCTCCCCTTCCGGTCAATTCGACAGGATTTCCGGACGAGATGCCTTTTCTGATCTGGGGCTATGGCGCCACGATGGAAGGCAGTCCGGGCATCGCCGCCGGCGAGTGGGAGCAGGCGAACTCACCGAAGTTCGCGTGGACAAGGCTTTTCCGGCCGATGGTGGCCGGCTTCCCACTAACCCCGTTCACCCGCCTGTCCTTCGTCGGTGACGTGACAAGTTCGCTAACTCATTGGGGCACAAGCGGATTACGCTACATTAACGCGGACTACACCGTAACCGCAAGCCGGCTGCCGGATGGCGAGTACATCGGGCTGGCAGCCCAAAGCCATTACGGCACAGCCGGTGTGGCCACCGGCAGCGCGATCCTCTTCGACCAGCACGGGCCGATCGGCTCGAGTTCGGCACTGGCGCTGGCGCAACCCGCCGATGCGTTCAGGCCCACATACACCTAGTCCACGCGGGCCCCACCAACCGTGCGGCCGCCTGCTATTTTCGAGTGCCGCCCGCTGGGCGCTTACTCCATTAGCTGGGCAGCGACCGTCGCCCCAAGGTTCCAGCACGCTTCCACGTCCTGCTTGCCCGGTTTACCTGAAACCACCACGGTCTCTGCGGCTTTGGCCCACCCCAGCGCATTCGTGATGCCGGTCAGCCCCCGCTCGGCACCTTCGGTGCCCTCGTTACCGTGCAGGTAGACACCGAACGGACGGCCACGCGACGAATCGAGCAACTGGTAGTAGGCGCAGTCGAATGCGTGCTTGAGAGCACCGCTGATGTAGCCCAGGTTGGCCGGCGTGCCAAGCAGATAACCGTCGGCCTGCAGCATCTCAACCGGCGAGACCGTCAGGGCCGGGCGGCGTACGACTTCCACCCCCTCGATTTCGGGGTCGGTCGCGCCGGCCACCACCGCCTCGAACATCTCTTGGCAATGCGGCGACGGAGTGTGATGAATGATCAACAGCGTCTTGGTCATTGGAGCGCCTGGAGCTGGGCGGCGGTCCTCATCGCCTCGCGTGCCCGCCTGCGGTCGCCCGCATAGTCGTAGGCGCGCGCTAGGCGGTACCAGCGACGCCAGTTGTCCGGGTCCTCGTCCAGTTCGGTTCGCACGGTGGCGAATAGTGCGTCCGCAGCGTCGCGTTCGATGCGTCCGGACGCTCGTCGCGGCAGCGCACTGATATCGAGTTCCAGCTCGTCTTCAGCGATCAGCCGGGCCAGTTTTTGATATGTGAAGCCGGCCCGCAGGGTCGCAACCATCGCCCACAGTCCCAGGAACGGCATCACTAGTACCGCAAGCCCTAACGCCCCAGCGGCGGGCCGGCCCGAACCGATCATAATCATCGCGGCGCGGCCGAGCAGGACGAAGTAGGCCAGCATCGCGACACACATCAAGGCGATGAGCAGTTGGATGCGGATGGTGCGCCCGGTCTCGGTCATTGCAGGTCGAGCAGCGACTCTATGCCAACGGTCAGGCCGGGGCGCGAGGCGATGCGACGCACCGCCAGCAGAACGCCGGGCACAAATGACGTGCGATCGAGGCTGTCATGGCGGATGGTCAGCGTCTCGCCCTCGGTGCCGAACAGGATTTCCTGGTGAGCGACCAGCCCTGCCAACCGAACCGCGTGCACCGGGATGCCGTCGACGTCGGCGCCGCGTGCCCCCGGGAGGCCGGTGCTGGTGGCGTCGGGGTTGGGGGGCAATTCTTTTCGCGCTTCCGCGATCAGCTTCGCGGTGCGGGTCGCCGTTCCCGATGGCGCGTCCGCTTTGTGCGGGTGATGCAATTCGATGACCTCAACCGAGTCGAAATATGGGGCCGCCTGCTTGGCGAAATGCATGGACAGGACGGCTCCGATAGCGAAATTGGGCGCGATGAGCACTGCGGTGCCGGGTTTGGCGGCAAGCCACGAGTCGACCTGTTCTAGGCGCTCTGCGGTGAAACCGGTGGTACCGACCACCGCATGAATCCCGTTGTCTATCAAAAACTTCAGGTTATCCATTACGACATCCGGATGAGTGAAGTCGATGACAGCCTCGGTGTCGCGCTCGGTCAGCAGGCTCAGCTGGTCGCCTGCGTCCACCTCGGCCGACAGCGTTAGATCGTCGGCCGCCTCGACGGCCTGAACCATCGTCGCGCCAACCTTGCCCTTGGACCCCAGCACTCCTACCCGCATGGTCTGCAGCCTACTGTTCGAGATCAGGACGCGCGGACCGGTCGGTAAGTCCTGGCAGCGGTCTTCGCCCGGCCGCAGACGGCGAACAATACCGAGCGTTCCGGCTATCCACAGTTGGCGGTTTATCCACATCGCGCCTGTCGTGCCGCTACGGCCCTGTCAATCCGGCTGATAGCATTCGAACATGTGTGCGATTGCCCTTCCGGCCGACGTCGTGGCCCGTTTCGAGGCCCTCGATGCCGCCGTCGCGGGGCTTCGCGAAGTCAACTTCGACACTCTGGACCTGACGATCCGCCTGCGGGCCCATCAACGGCTGGAAACCTCCCGTCGGCTTCAGGCGGTGGTCATCCTCGACATCATCCACTCTCTGGCCCAGGAGGAGATCTCTGCCCTAGGCGGCGCGCCCCACCAGGTCATCGCCGACTGGTCCCGCCTCAGCTACGCCGAGGCCCGGCGCCGAATCCGCGACGCCGCGCAGCTGGCGCCCCGTGTCACGATGACCGGCGAGCAGCTGCCACCCGAACTCCCCGCCACCGCCCGACAGTGGCGCGACGGCATGCTCGACCCGGAACACCTGAAGGTGATCCAGAGATTCGTAGAAGGGGTGCCCCAAGATCTTCCTCCGGCCGTCGTCGAAGACGCCGAGGAAGCTTTGGCTTTCCAGGCGACCCAGTTGCGCCCCGACCAGCTGGACAAAGTCGCCAAGCGCATGGCCTGCTATCTCAATCCGGACGGTAAGTTCTCGGACAGCGATCGTGCTCGCAAGCGCGGCTTCACCTGGAAGCCGCAAAGTGCCGACGGGATGAGCGAAGGCACCCTGATAGCCACCCCGGAACTACGCGCCAAGCTCGACGCTTGGCTGGCCAAATTCGCCGCCCCCGGGATGGCCAATCCCGCCGACACCAACCCATTTGTCGACGCCGAGCCGACCGACCAGGCCGCCGCGGCGGACACCCGCACCCCACGCCAACGCCAGCACGACGCCCTAAATCTGCTCGTGACAAGCCAACTCGGGAACCCCGCCCTAGGTCAGCAAAACGGAATGCCCGTTACTGTGGTCGTCTCCACCACGCTGCGGGAACTGACTGACGCTGCCGGTCACGGGGTCACCGCGTCCGGAGTCCAACTACCGATGCGCGACCTCATCCGCATGAGCCGCGACGCGTATCACTACCTCGCCGTGTTCGATGACCACTCCAACCGGCCCCTCTACCTGGGCCGCAGCCGCCGCATCGCCACCACCGACCAACGGCTGACACTCTTCGCCGCCGAACGCGGGTGCACGTTCCCCGGCTGCGACGTCACTGCCGACAAATGCGAGGTCCACCATATCGACGAGTGGGCCGCCGGAGGCCGCACCGACGTCGACAGAATGACACTGGCCTGCGGGCCCAACCACAAACTGCTCAACCACGGCTGGAAAACCAGCAAACGGCGCGATAATCGCACCGCCTGGACCCCGCCACCCCACCTCGATCGCAACCAACCGCGCTCGAACTCCTATCACCATCCGGAACGACTCCTGCGCGACAACGACGACGAACGCGCTGGACCTTGAGCGGGGCACGCCAATACCCGGCCCGAGAGTGCATCTCTAGGCTGGATGATCGATATGCCAGATGCAGCCGACGGAGGTGCTCACGTGAGATCCAGCGAGACCCGGATCCGCGAAGCCAAGCCAAAGGACTACGCGCGGGTGGCAGCGATGCACTATCCGGTGTGGCGGCAGTCGTGGGACGGCATCGTCGCACCGCACGTGCTGGACATGATCGTCACGCCCAAGATCTGGGTCGAGACCTCTTACCCGACCACACTGAACCGCGGCGGTTGGGCGATGTGGCTGGCCGAAGCTCGCGGCCAACTGCAAGGCATGATGCTCTTAGGCCCAGACCTCGCCAATCCCAAGCACATTCAGATCGATGCGCTCTATGTGAAGGAGACGAGTCAACGTGCCGGCGTCGGGGGCGAGCTGCTGAACAAAGCGCTGGAGCAGTATCCGCACAGCGACATGGTCCTGTGGTGTGCCGAGAAGAACCGCAAGGCACGAGAATTCTACGAGAAGAAGGAGTTCGAAGTGGACGGCCGCACCTTCATCTGGAAGCCACTGCCCGGTGTGAGCGTGCCACACGTGGGCTACCGCCTATGTCGATCGGCCGGGGCATGACCGAGAACCTGACACCAGGCACCGGACAACCCCAGCCCTACCGGATCGACGTTCCAGAAGCTGAGCTCGACGACTTGCGGCAGCGGCTCAGCACGGCGCGCTGGCCAGCCGAAATCGATGGTGCCAGTTGGGACTACGGCACCGAGCAGACGTTTCTCCGCGATGTCGTCGAGCATTGGCTGCACCACTATGACTGGCGAGCCGTCGAAGCCGAGGTCAACGCCGCGGGCTCCTTCATGACCGAGGCGGCCGGCCAGCGGGTGCATTTCCTACACGCGAAATCCGACCATCCACATGCCGTTCCGCTGGCGATCACGCACGGCTGGCCTGGTTCGATCGTCGAGTTCCTCGACACACTTCCGTTGCTGCGGAAGCGCTTTCACATAGTGGCGGTATCGATGCCCGGCTACGGGTTCTCCGGACCCACCCGCGAACGCGGAGTTGACGTGGCCCGTATTGCCGCGGTGGTCGACGACGTGATGGCCCAACTGGGGTACGAACGTTACGTGGCCCAGGGTGGCGACTGGGGCGCTCTTATCACCCGCCATCTCGGGGAACACTACGCACACCGCGTCGCAGCGATCCACACCAACATGTTGTTCGCCCCACCTGACCAGAACGACCAAGAACTGTTGGCGAAAATCACCGACTCCGAACTCACTGCCCTCGTCGCCAGCGGCGAACGCGCCAAGGATGGCACCGCCTATATGCAGCTGCAGTCGACGCGCCCGCATTCATTGGGCTTCGGGCTCGACGATTCACCGCTGGGCTTGGCGGGTTGGATACTCGAGAAGTTCCACGCATGGTGCGACACCCGGGGCGGCATGCCGATCAGCACCGACCGGCTCATCGACAACCTGATGTTCTACTGGCTCACCGGCACCGCGACCTCGGCCGCGCGCCTCTACTGCGAAGCGGCACGCGCGGGCACCAGCCCCCTGGACGAATGGACCGGTCGTGTCGACGTCCCCACCGGATATGCGGTGTATCCCTTCGAGTTGATGCAGACGCCGCGGGCCTGGGCCGAGGCGCGCTACAACCTGATTCACTACTCGGTGCAAGGCCGTGGCGGTCACTTCGCTGCCTTCGAACAACCCGCGCTATTCGCCACCGACCTTGCGAAATTCGCGGACGCCCTGGCCGAAAGCGGGGTGATCTAGGCGTCGATGACAATCCGGCCGCCGCCGGACCGAGACACGCACACCAGCATATCGTTGTCGCCTTCTACGGCGCGGCCACGGTGATCGACTTGTCCGGCAAGCACTTTCACCTTACAGGTGCCGCAGAAACCTTGCCGGCAGGAGTACGCGGTGGTGGGGTCGCGGTCCAGCATCACCTCCAGCGCCGAGCGATTGGCCGGAACGGAGAGCACTTCGCGGGACCGGGCCAGTTCCAGCTCGAAGGGCGTGCCGTCCACCACCGGTGGCGGGCTGAATCGCTCGTAGTGCAGTGGCGCATCGGCGTGTGCGTCGCGGGCCACCCGCACCGCCTCGAGCATGGCGGCCGGCCCGCAGACGTACACGGCGGTCGACGGGCCGGCACCAGCCAAGAGGTCCTGGACGGGTGCGACGCCGCCGCGCTCGTCGTCGGCCCACACCGTCACCCGCTCCGGCGCCACCGCCACCACCTCGTCCAGGAACGGCATGTATTCTCTGCTGCGGCCGGCATAGATTGCGCGCCAATTGATTCCGCGTTGCTCGGCTACTCGCAGCATAGGCAGGATGGGGGTGACGCCGATGCCGCCGATAACGAACAACACCTCGCCCTCGGCCGCACCGAGATAGAACGCGTTGCGCGGGCCTTCGAACACCAGCGTGTCGCCAACGCGGTAGGCGTCGTGCATCTCGATTGAACCGCCGCCGCCGTCGGCAATGCGCCGCACCGCGATTCGGTACTCAGTGCGCTGGCCGGGGGATCCGCACAACGAATACTGCCGCCGCCGACCCGACGGCAGCTGCACGTCGATATGCCCGCCGGGCGTCCAGGACGGGAGTAACCCGCCGAGTGGATCGGCCAGGGTGAGCGCCACGACATCGGGCGCGACGAGTTCGCGTCCCACGACGGTCGCGTGATGCGTGCGCTGCACCGGTCGCACCCGCGCCGGGGTCCATCGCGACGCCGCCGACAGGCCACCAATCACCGTGCGCACACCCCACAGCGCCGTCAGAAACCGGTCTCGGTTCCGGCGGCCGTACAGGTCGGCGGGCCGGGTTCCCCAAATGCTCGGCGACTCGGTCATTTCGGCACGCCTGCGGCGACATCCGGGGTCACCGCCCCGGCCGAGGCCTGGTCGATCCACTCGCCGGTCAACTGGGCGACCTCGGCGGGGTTGGAAGTCACCGCCCAGTGCCCGCCTTCGACTGCAACGGTCCTCCCGCGCCGCGGGATTGCGCCGATGAACCGCTGCAGGGCGGGGGTGATGAAGATGTCTTTGGTAGGCGCTAGCACCTGGACCGCGACATCGGTCTGCGCCTGCACCGGACCCGGCGACAACAGGGGTCCGCGCAAATTGGCCCGGTAGAGCTCCAACCCGTTGACGTAGTCACCGATTGCCCGCGGCGCCCGCCCGCGCGTACCGCCGGGCTGTCCGATGCGTTCAAGAGCCGCAACGACTTTCACCCCGAGCCCGGATCGGAAGGTAAGTTCCGGCAACCCTGGGCACAACAGGAACCCGATATAGCCCGAAGACAGCACCTGTCTGGCCACGGCCAGCGCAGCACGCGGCGTGCGTGCCGAGCGCAGGAAGCTACCCGCGTACGGTAGGTGTGGACCCGAGATCGAGGTGAACGACCCGATCCGTTCCGCCAGCGACTCGTCTGTGATCGCCGCCCAGCCCTGCACCGAACCCCAGTCGTGCGCCAGCAGATGCACGCGGTCTACACCCAGGCCGTCGATCACCACGCTCATGTCGGACACCAACTGCGGCAGCAGATACCCAGATCTACTTGTCGGACAGGATGATTCACCACATCCACGGACGTCGTACGCGGTGACGTTGTACCGGCCCGCCAGCTCTGCAGCCACGCCGTCCCAGATCCGATGGTTGTCGGGATAGCCGTGCACAGCCAGCACCGTCGGGAGCTTGCGGTCCGGCTCGCCGTAGCTGTGTACCGCAAGCAGAACGCCGTCGGAGGCTGCGACTGTCCGCATCGAACCCATGATCAGTGCGACGCCCGGGCAGCAGGTGATACCGCCAGATAATCGACGGCCCGCTCCAGCCCGCCCAGCTCGGAAGGATGAAAGTTCGGCCGGTAGTAGGAACCAACAACCCGGATCAACTGGAACGGTCCGGGCACCAATCCGCGACGCGCCGCCCGCAGGTAGTCGCGCCAGCGCGCCCTGGTTCCCGGCGCCACGCAGGGATCCACGGAGAACATGAACCGAACCCCGCGAATCCACATCAGCAGCATCACCGGCGCTACCACCAGCTGCGTGCGCACCTGCCGCCAGTAACTGGCTCGCAGGTGCTTCATGGTGTCGAACGCCACTGCCTTGTGCTCGACTTCCTCGGCCCCATGCCAGCGCAGCATGTCCAGCATTACCGGGTCGGTGCCCGCGGCATCCAGAGCCGGTGAGTCCAGCACCCATTCGCCCAGGACGGCGGTGTAGTGCTCGATCGCCGCGATTAGCGCCACCTGCTCCAGCAGCCAGCTGTGCTGCCGCCGAGCGCTGCGCCACGGCCTTTCCCCCAGCAAATTCTGGAACAACCACCGCACCTGGCCGGTGAACGGTGTCAGGTCGATGCCCTGGGCGTCGAAATGGGCGAGCACACCGGAGTGCGCCTGCGAATGCATCGCCTCCTGGCCGATGAAGCCCTGCACGTCCAGCCGCAGCTGGTCGTCTCTGATCAGCGGTAACGTCTTCTTGAACACCTCGACGAAGAACTCCTCGCCCGCCGGCAGCAGCAGATGCAGGACATTGAGGACGTGGGTCGCCATCGGCTCGTTCGGAACGTAGTGAAACGGCAGCGATGCCCAGTCGAATTCGACGTTGCGCGCCTCAAGGACCAGCCGCTCGTGGTCGGCGGCGTCGGATTCCGACGAATGCGGTCCCACCGCCCTGTCGTCAACCGTGCTCATCAAGGCCCCCTCGCCTCGCGTCCTACCGAACCACTTGGCATTTTACTCAGGCGCTCCGGTACACGGTACCCGCGGTACTACCTTTCTTCGGCCCGCTGCTTGAGGCGCTGCAGCGTGAGCTGGATGTTCTTGGTGTTTTCCGCGTCGCGATCGGCGACGCCGGTGAGCATGCCTGCGAGCTTGCGGAACCATCCGGGGCGCTGGTCCCAGGTGCTCTCGGTCACCCGGCAGCCATCTGCCGCGACCTCGATGTCGTACTTCCAGCGGGCAATCGGAAGGATCGCGGCGCGCACGTCGAACGCGAAAGCCCGGCCGGGCTCGGCCTCGGTCACGGTGCACTTGGTGGTCCAGCGCTTACCGCCGTTCTCGTTGTGGCCAACGAACACCGCGCCCCTGGCCACCTCCGCACCTTTGCGCAGCTCCATTTTCACGGCTTCCTCGGCCAGCGAGGCCAGCGTCGGCAGGTCGGTGATTAAGCCGTACACCGCCTCGGGGGTGGCGTCGATCTGCACGGTGGCGGTCGCGGAAGGCTCAGTCATCGGAAAATCATAACCAGCACCTCAACGGGCGTAGCGGCACACGGATCGGCACCGGATCGACGCCCCGGATGGCGCTGACCGCGGATTTTTCTGACAATCGAACTGTCCCCGGAAGCGAACTCGGCAGGAGGCCCGGACATGCGTGTAGGAATCCCGACCGAGACCAAGAACAACGAATTCCGGGTCGCCATCACCCCCGCAGGCGTAGCCACCCTGACCCATCACGGCCACGAGGTACTGATTCAGGCGGGCGCGGGAGAGGGGTCGGCCATCGCCGACGAGAAGTTCAAGGCGGCCGGCGCCCAGCTGACCGACACCGCCGAACAGGTGTGGGCCGAGGCCGAGCTGGTACTCAAGGTCAAGGAGCCGCTGCCAGCCGAATACGGCTACCTGCGCTCGGGCCAGATCGTGTTTACCTACCTGCATCTGGCGGCCTCCCGCTCGTGCACCGACGCGCTATTGGCTTCCGGCACAACATCTATCGCCTACGAGACGGTGCAGACTGCTGACGGCGCACTGCCGTTGCTGGCCCCGATGAGCGAGGTCGCCGGCCGACTCTCCGCGCAGGTCGGCTCCTATCATCTGATGCGGACCCAAGGCGGTCGCGGCGCCCTGATGGGCGGCGTTCCCGGGGTCAAGCCGGCCGACGTGGTCGTGATCGGCGGAGGAACCGCCGGGTACAACGCGGCCAGGGTCGCCAGCGGGATGGGGGCCTCCGTCATGGTGCTCGACCTCAGCCTGGGCAAACTGCGGCTGCTCGACGCGGAATTCGCGGGTCGCATCGGCACCCGCTACTCGTCGACCTACGAACTGGTCGGCGCGGTCAAACGCGCCGACCTGGTGATCGGGGCGGTGCTGGTGCCGGGCGCCAAGGCGCCCAGCCTGGTCTCGAATTCGCTTGTCGCCCAGATGAAACCGGGAGCGGTGCTGGTTGATATCTCAATCGACCAGGGCGGCTGCTTCGAAGACTCGCGACCCACCACCCATGACGAACCCACCTTCCGCGTGCACGACACCCTGTTCTACTGCGTGGCGAACATGCCCAGTGCGGTTCCCAAGACGTCCACCTATGCACTAACCAACGCGACCATGCCGTACCTGCTCAAGCTGGCCGACCTCGGCTGGCGAGGGGCCTGCCGGTCGGATCCCGCACTGGCCAAAGGCCTTTCGACCCACGCTGGAGCGCTGCTGGCCGATCACGTGGCCGAGGACCTAGGTCTTGCATTCACCGATCCGGCCGGCTTGCTGAACTGACGCGACTACCGGATGTAGGGCGCCAGGGCGGCGACGATGTCGGCCGCCGGGCCTGCCTGGGCCTCCCGGTATCCCTCACCGGCCCACAGGTTGGTCCCGTGCGGGTCCTCCTGCTGAACCGCCGCCGCCCGGATCGGCTTGGTCATCTGGTTGATCTCGGGATAGCCAAGTGGTGCAACATGATCGAGCAGGCGAGTGAAGTTGTTCGCCAGCCCACGCGCATAGCGGCCGGAGAAAGCCCGCGTGACCACCGTGGCGTCGAACAACGGGTTCTTCAGCGCCACCCGGTGAGCCGGATGGGTGCCGGCCTCCTCCGCGAGCAGCAGCGCGGTACCGACCTGCGCAGCGACCGCGCCGCGACGTAGCACCGCCGCGATCTGCTCGACGGTGCCCAGCCCGCCCGCTGCGATCAGCGGCACATCATGCGCGCTCCCGATCTTGTCGAGCAGCTGGTGCAGCGACTCGGCGCCGGGCTCCATGTCGGGGGCGAACGTGCCGCGATGCCCACCCGCGGCGGGACCCTGGACCACCAGGTTGTCCGCACCGGCCGCGACCGCCACCCCGGCCTCGTAGGCCGAGGTCACCGTGACCGACACCAGCAGTCCCAGCGCACTGAACCTTCTGATTACGTCCGGAGGTGGCGCCCCGAAGGTGAACGACACCATCTCCGGGCGCACGTCGGCCACGACCTCGAGCTTGCGTTCCCAGTCGTCGTCATCACCGTGTACCGGATGGCCGACTTCGACGTGATAGTGGTCGGCCACCTCTTCGAGTTCTTCGGCGTAGTACTCCAATTGCAGCCAGTCGGCGACGCTGGGTTGCGGCACGAACAAGTTGGCCCCGATCGGCCCGGTGGTGGCGGCGCGCGCGGCAGTGATATCGGCGGCGAACTGGTCCGCGCTTAGATAGCCGCCCGCGACAAACCCGAGCCCACCCGCATTCGACACCGCCGCGGCCAGCGCCGGGGTGCCCGGGCCACCGGCCATCGGCGCACCCACGATAGGCGCCGCGATATCCCAGAAGCCCAATACCACGCAGCTAACCTACCATCGCGCGAAGTTGTTGTGGCAGTGTGCGTTTCGACCTATATGGTCCGACGACAGCGGCGCCGTAGGGGTTGCCGAGCAAGCGTCGCGCCACCACGTTGACTTCGTCGAGGGTCACTCTGTCGATCTGCCGCAAGGTGTGTTCGATGCTGCGGTGCGCGCCGTAGTTGAGCTCGCTGCGGCCGATGCGGCTCATCCGCGACCCGGAATCCTCCAGCCCCAGCACCAGCCCGCCCCGCAGCGACCCTTTGGCGATCCGGCACTCCGATTCGGTGATCCCATCGCGGGCAACCGTTTCCAGCACCGCGCTGGTCACCTTCATCACTTCGGCGAAGCGTTCCGGCAAGCAGGCGGCATAGACCGACAGCGCCCCGCTGTCCGCGAACAGGTCCAACGCCGAGTACACCGAGTAGGCCAGCCCGCGGGTCTCGCGGATCTCCTGGAACAGCCGGGAACTGAGCCCGCCGCCGAGTGCGGTGTGCAGCACCGCCAGCGCCCAGCGGTGCTCCCAACCGCGGCCGGGCGTGCGAAGGCCCAGCGACACGTGCGTCTGCTCGGCATCGCGGCTGTTCAGCAGCAAGGTAGGGCGCCCGTTGACCCGGCCCGCACCCTTGCGCGGTGGCGACGGCCGGCGGCCGCGGACCAGCCGCGACCCGAAGTGCTCGCGCACCAACCGCACCACCTCGTCGTGCTCAACGTTGCCGGCGACGGCCACCACCATCCGCTCCGGGGTGTAGCGGCGCACGTGAAACGAATGCAGCTGCGAGCGCGTCATCGACGACACCGACTGCGTGCTGCCGATCACCGGACGACCCACCGGATGGTCGCCGAACAGCGCGGTCATGAACGTATCGGTCAGCGCGTCCTCGGGGTCGTCGTCGCGCATCGCGATTTCCTCGAGCACGACGTCGCGTTCCAGTTCAACGTCGTCGACCGCACAGCGGCCGTTGAGCACCACGTCGGCAACCAGGTCAACGGCCAGCTCTAAGTCGCTGTCCAAGACATGGGCGTAGTAACAGGTGTGCTCTTTTGCGGTGAAGGCGTTTAGTTCGCCCCCCACGGCGTCCATCGCCTGGGCGATGTCGACGGCAGTACGGGTCGGGGTCGACTTGAACAGCAGGTGCTCGAGGAAGTGCGCAGCCCCGGCCACCGTCGCGCCCTCGTCGCGGGACCCGACACCAACCCAGACGCCGACCGACGCCGAGCGCACTGCGGGCAAGTGTTCGGTGACCACCCGCAGGCCGCCTGGCAGCGTGCTGCGACGCACGCCGCCAGCGCGGAGCGCCCCGGCGGGCTCAGCGTTGGTTGCCACCCGCCAGATCAGCTGCCGGCCGCCGCGGCCGACTCAGCCGGCTCAGCCGGCGCAGTCTCGGCGGGAGCCGCTGCGTCGTCTTCAGCCACCAAGACCAGCGAGATCTTGCCCCGCTTGTCGATGTCGGCGATCTCCACGCGCAGCTTGTCGCCGACGTTGACGACATCCTCGACCTTTGCGATCCGCTTGCCGCGGCCCAGCTTGGAGATGTGCACCAAGCCGTCGCGACCAGGCAGCAACGACACGAACGCACCGAAATCGGTGGTCTTGACCACGGTTCCGAGGAACCGCTCACCCACCGTCGGCAGCTGCGGGTTGGCGATCGCGTTGATTCGGTCGATGGCGGCCTGCGCGGACGGACCATCGGTGGCGCCGACGAACACGGTGCCGTCGTCCTCGATGGAGATCTGCGCCCCGGTCTCCTCAGTGATCGCGTTGATGACCTTGCCCTTGGGGCCGATGACCTCACCGATCTTGTCCACCGGGACCTTGATCGTGGTGACTCGCGGCGCGAACGGGCTCATCTCGTCAGGGGCGTCGATGGCCTCGGCCATCACCTCGAGGATGGTCAGCCGCGCGTCTTTGGCCTGGGCGAGAGCGCCCGCCAGCACCTTCGACGGGATGCCGTCGAGCTTGGTGTCCAGCTGCAGCGCGGTGACGAAGTCCTTGGTGCCGGCGCACTTGAAGTCCATGTCGCCGAACGCGTCCTCGGCACCCAGGATGTCGGTCAGCGTCACGTAGCGGGTCTCACCCTCGACGTCGTCGGAGACCAGGCCCATCGCGATGCCGGCCACCGGCGCCTTCAGCGGAACACCGGCGTTGAGCAGCGCCAGCGTGGACGCGCACACCGACCCCATCGACGTCGAGCCGTTGGAGCCCAGCGCCTCGGATACCTGACGGATCGCGTACGGGAACTCCTCGACGGGCGGCAGCACCGGGATCAGCGCCCGCTCGGCGAGCGCGCCGTGCCCGATCTCGCGCCGCTTGGGCGAGCCGACCCGGCCGGTCTCCCCGGTGGAGAACGGCGGGAAGTTGTAGTGGTGCATGTACCGCTTGGAGGTTTCCGGGCCCAGCGAGTCAATCTGCTGCGCCATCTTCACCATGTCCAGCGTGGTCACACCCAGGATCTGGGTTTCACCACGCTCGAACAGTGCGCTGCCGTGCGCTCGGGGCACCACCGCTACTTCCGCCGACAACGCGCGGATGTCGGTGATGCCGCGGCCGTCGATGCGGAAGTGATCGCTCAGGATGCGCTGGCGAACCAGCTTCTTGGTCAGCGACCGAAACGCCGCGCTGATCTCCTTCTCGCGGCCTTCGTAGGTGTCGGCCAGCCGCTCGAGCACTTGGGCCTTGATCTCGTCGGTGCGCGCGTCGCGCTCGGCCTTGCCGCCGATGCTCAGCGCGGCGGCCAGCTCGTCGGTGGCCACCGTGGCCACCGAGTAGTACACGTCCTCCTCGTAGGGAGGGAAGACCGGGTAGTCGGCGGTGGGCTTCGCGGCAGCATCGGCGAGCTCCTGCTGCGCGGTGCACAGCGCAGCAATGAATGGCTTGGCCGCCTCGAGACCCTCGGCCACCACGGTTTCGGTCGGCGCCTGTGCGCCGCCTTCGACCAGCTCGATCACCTTGTCGGTGGCCTCGGCCTCGACCATCATGATCGCCACGTCGGGCTTGCCGTCACCGTCGGTGCCGACGATCCGCCCGGCTACGACCATGTCGAATACGGCCCGCTCGAGTTGTTCGACGGTGGGGAACGCAACCCAAGTCCCGTCGATCAGGGCGACCCGGACACCGCCGACCGGGCCGGAGAACGGCAGGCCGGCCAGCTGAGTGGACGCCGACGCCGCGTTGATCGCCACCACGTCGTACAGATCGTTGGGGTCCAAGCTCAGGATCGTCACCACGACCTGAATCTCGTTGCGCAGTCCGTCCACGAACGACGGACGCAGCGGCCGGTCGATCAGCCGGCAGGTCAAGATCGCGTCAGTGGACGGCCGGCCCTCACGCCGGAAGAACGAGCCGGGGATGCGTCCCGCGGCGTACATCCGCTCTTCGACGTCGACCGTCAACGGGAAGAAGTCGAAGTGTTCCTTGGGGCTCTTGCTGGCGGTCGTTGCCGACAGCAGCATGTTTTCCTCGTCGAGGTAGGCGACCACCGACCCGGCGGCCTGCAAGGCCAACCGCCCGGTCTCGAACCGGATGGTGCGGGTGCCGAAGCTACCGTTGTCGATGGTGGCGGTGGATTCGAAAACGCCTTCTTCAATTTCAGTCGCAGACATAACGTCCGTGCGGCCTCTCTGGTTATTCAGCTGTTTCGCGTCGTCACACGCGAAGGCGCCCTCTGTAGAACCAGCAAAGTCCGGATGCGGCTACGGCCATCGATCGAAGCTGCCGACCTGCCCCAGATCCGGGGAGCACGGCAGCCACTACCGAAGACCGCCCGATGCAGACTGAGCAGCTCCTGGCGAACATTCGTGGTGACTCGCTGGAACGGGACCCGCGGATCTGCGTGAACCGCACCACGTCGTCCGGGCCTAACCGGCCCAGAACGACCTCACTCTACACCGGCGGACTCGGCGGATTGAGCAAACCTTTCGGTCGCGGGTCATGTCCGGGCACCCGCGTTGACGTTCTCGACACACACGGCGAACCGTCGCTGGGAGTAGGCGTAGCCCAGACCGCTGGCGCACTGGTCGACGCCGACCGGGGGGTCGAGGTCGGTGAGGATCTCGGTGGCACGCTGGCGGTGCGGCGCCGAGACGTCGCCGCACTCGACGCGCACCGGGTCGGCGGCGTGGTGTGGATCCACATTCATGCATCCGCCGACCACCCAGTCGACGTCCAGGCACAGCGTGAAATCCGAGCCGCTGAGCGCGTTGTGCGTCGTATAAGACGAGTCGACATCGGTGGGACATTTCGCCCGGTCGCCACCCTTGACGAGGGCGACGACCTTGAAGTTGGACTCCGGGCTGCCGCACCTTTGCTTGGTTGCCTGCGGACGATCGGGCGTGCCGCCGAGTTTGAGACACTCCCCCACTTTGATGTCGGCGAGCTCAGGCCCACTGGGCCGCGCCGAACATCCCGTCAATGCGCCGCCGATCATGGCTAGAACGGCCCCGGTGATCAGGGCGCGGACAGCGCCAAGTGTCAGCGGCGCAGACCCAGCCGTTCGATTAGCGAGCGGTAGCGCTCCACGTCGATCTGGGTCAGGTACTTGACCAGCCGCTTACGGCGACCGACCAGCAACAACAGGCCGCGCCGCGAGTGATGGTCGTGCTTGTGCACCTTCAGGTGCTCGGTCAGGTCCGCGATGCGCTTGGTCAGCAGCGCGATCTGCGCCTCCGGGGATCCGGTATCGGTTTCGTGCAGCCCGTAGGACTTCAGAATTTCTTTTTTCTGCTCGGCGGTAAGCGCCACGAAAACATCTCCATCAATAGGTCCGCGATCAAGGATTGAACGGCACGGCCACCGCGAACTGCAGCACGCGCCGATGTCGTCGCGCAGTTTAGCAGGACTGAGACTTTGCGCCCTCGTGCTGTTCGGCCGTCGACCCGTCTTGGTCCGCCGGGCCGATCACGGCGGGCGAGCTAGTCAGCTGAGCAGCTTGCGGGTCCGCTCGGTGTCGTCGGCGATCTCGCTGACCAGTTCGTCGATCGAGTCGAACCGCTGCTGGCCGCGGATACGGGAGACGAAGTCCAGGGCCACATGCTGGCCGTACAGGTCCGCCTTGGTGTCCAGGACGAATGCCTCCACGGTGCGGGTGCGTCCGGAGAAGGTCGGGTTCGTACCAACCGACACCGCGCTTTGGTACCGCTCCCCCGGAGTCACTGTGCCGGTCGACGGCCCGTGCCCGAGGACGGTGAACCACGCGGCGTAGACACCGTCGGCTGGAATCGCCGAATACATCGGCGGTGCCACGTTCGCGGTGGGAAAGCCCAGCTCGGCGCCCCTGCCGTAGCCACGGACGACGACGCCTTCAACGCGGTGCGGGCGGCCCAGCGCTTCGGTGGCGGCCGTCACGTCGCCGGCGTCCACGCAGGACCGGATATAGGTCGAGGAGAACGTCACGTTCTCGTTGCTGTGGTGCTCAGCCAGCAGCGACATCGACTCCACCGCGAAACCGAACCGATCGCCCGCCCGGCGCAGCGTATCGACGTTGCCAGCCGCCTTCTTGCCGAAGGTGAAGTTCTCCCCCACCACCACTTCCACCACGTGCAGGGTCTCCACCAGCAGTTCGTGTACGTACCGCTCGGGGGTGAGCTTCATGAAGTCGGTGGTGAACGGCATCACCAGGAAGACGTCGATCCCGAGCTCTTCGACGAGTTCGGCACGCCGGGTGAGGGTAGTCAGCTGCGCCGGGTGGCTGCCCGGATAGACCACCTCCATCGGGTGTGGGTCAAACGTCATCAGCACCGACGGCACTCCGCGGGCACGGGCCGCTTTGACCGCATGCGCAATCAACTCGGCGTGCCCTCGGTGCACCCCGTCGAAAACCCCTATGGTCAGCACGCATCGACCCCAGTCAGTTGGGATCTCGTCCTGGCCGCGCCACCGCTGCACGACCGCTAGCCTAATCATCGCGCTTAACGTCCCGGCAATCTCAGGGCATCGGTTAGGCGTGGGTTGCCTAAGATTTGCCCCTAAGATTTGGCGTGTGAGGGCGGACGAAGAGCCTGGTGGACTCACCGCGGTTGCCCAGGATTATCTGAAGGTCATTTGGACTGCCCAGGAGTGGTCTCCCAAAGGAGCGCCGCAGAAGGTCAGCACCAAGATGCTGGCCGAGAAAATCGGGGTATCGGCAAGCACCGCCTCGGAGTCCATTCGCAAGCTCGCTGAGCAGGGCCTGGTCGATCATGCGAAATACGGCGCGGTCACCCTGACCGAATCCGGGCGGCGCGCTGCGCTGGCCATGGTGCGCCGCCACCGCCTGCTGGAGACCTTTCTGGTGAACGAACTCGGCTACGGCTGGGACGAAGTGCACGACGAGGCCGAGGTGCTCGAGCACGCGGTGTCAGATCGGCTGATGGCCCGCATCGACGCCAAACTCGGATTTCCACAGCGGGACCCGCACGGCGACCCGATTCCGGCGACGGACGGTCAGGTGCCGACACCGCCGGCGCGGCAATTATGGGACTGCGGCGACGGCGACACCGGGACGGTGGCACGCATCTCCGATGCCGACCCGCAGATGCTGCGGTATTTCGACAGCGTTGGCATCAATCTCGACTCGCGGCTGCGGGTGCTGACCCGACGTGAATTCGCCGGGATGGTCTCGGTGGCGGTGGAGTCCGACGACGGCGCGACGACGGTGGACCTGGGCAGCCCGGCGGCCTGCGCGATCTGGGTGGTGGCCTGAGTTCACCACCCGAACGGCATGTTCACCCACCGACTCAATCGGAAGATCCGCCCCGCTCTCCGTATTCGCTCCAGGTGAACTGCTCGTCGGTATCGAAGGCGCGTAACGCGATTCTTTCCGCGTACTGCGCCACATTCATCTGGAACGCCTCGCACAGGGTGCGCACCGGAGAATTTTTGACAGTCAATACATCCGACTCGACTCGCATGTTAGAACGGTATGCGCAGGTCCGGCATAGCTGAATGGTCTTGCCTGACAACCATTTGTCTGAAACAGACAGAGAATCGGCCAGTCAGCCCCGACTACGCCGATGCCGCGGGACCCAAGGGGTCTGCACTGGTTGCGGCGGCCAAGAAACTCGCCGCCGTATCGACGCTTCGGCGGGCGTCGGCCAACAGCCGGGGAAGTATCCAGTACCCATGAACCTGTCCCGGCCATAGATAGCTCTGACAGACCCCACCCGCCTCACGGATTCGGGTGTCGAGCATCTCAGCATCACGTCGCATCACCTCTCTGCTGCCGTAGTGCAGTTGCACCGGCGGCAGCTCGCCGAGTTCGCCGTTCAGAACGCTCAGGCGTGGGTCGGCGACATCGTGGTCGCCCACGTACATGGCCAGAATGCGCTTTGCCCCGCGCGGGTCGAACGGATTGAATCGCACCCTCGGGTCGGCGACCGACGCCGCGAACGTCGGATCGACCAGCGGCCCGAACAAAGCCAAAGCGGCCGGCATCGGGAGGCCATTCTGACTGGCTTGCATAGTCAGTGTGATGGCGAGGTGGCCACCTGCGGAATCCCCCACGATAGCGATTCCCTCGGCTGGGATCCCCTCGTCAAGTAGCCAACGGTATGCCGACATCGCGTCGTCCGCCGCCGCGGGAAAGCGGTGCTCCGGAGCACGCCGGTACCTCGCAACGAAAACTGGTATGCCGGAATAATGCGACAGGTAGGAAGCAAAACCGCGGTGGGTGCGAGGTGAACACGCCACGTACCCACTTCCGTGCAGCAGCAGGATTGCCCGCTTCCCCTTGGGTTGCGAGCCTGCACTCACTGGTGAACGTCCCGCCCGAACCCATTCACCGCTCACTTCGCCGGTGACCGGTTGGATTACCGTGCCACGAACCGGCGTGCTGGCCAGACACATAACGTGTAGCACCGCACGCACAATCGCGACACTCCACCGGTTCGCCGGCAGGATCGCGGAAACCGGTCGCAGTAACGCGTACATGACTGCGGCAACAAACTTCGTGGGCAGATCCGGAGTCCCGTTCATCGTCGACATGTAGCGACCTTAAGAACCCTCGAGGGGCGCGCTTGGAATGCTCGAAACCGCCATCTGCTGTCTGGTTCGACCATCAGTGTCCTACGGGAGCGCCCAACTACTACCGGTGTCCGCAATCATCAACACGGCGATCACCGAAGTCAACCGCCCAACAGCCCCTTGGCGATGTGCGTAACCTGCACCTCGTTGCTGCCCGCGTAGATCATCAGCGACTTCGCATCGCGCGCAAGCTGTTCCACGCGGTACTCGGCCATGTAACCGTTGCCGCCGAACAGCTGCACGGCCTCCATCGCCACATCGGTAGCCGCCTCCGACGAATACAGCTTGATCGCCGACGCTTCGGCCAGCGTCAGCGGCTTACCGGCTTGCTGGCGTTCGATGGTGTGGAACACCATGTTCTGCACATTCATTCGGGCAATCTCCATCTTGGCCAACTTCAGCTGAATCAGCTGGAACTGCCCGATGTTCTTACCCCACAAGGTGCGGCTCTTCGCGTAGTCCACGCAGAGCCGGTGGCATTCGTTGATAATGCCCAGTGCCATCATCGCGATGCCGATGCGTTCGGTGGAAAAATTGGCCCGCGCACTCTCGCGGCCGTCGCCGCCGTCGTGTTGTTCACTCTCCCCGAGCAGCCGGTCCCGGCTCAGGCGCACATTGTCGAAAAACAGCTCACCGGTTGGCGAAGACATCATGCCCATCTTCTTGAACGGCTTGCCCTGCGTGAGTCCATCCATGCCGGCATCAAGGACGAAGACCAGCACCGGCCGGTTGCGCTTCTCTACCGACGGATCGCCCTCGTCCAGCTTGGCGTAGACCACCAGCACGTCAGCGTAGGGTCCATTGGTGATGAACGTCTTCTGCCCGTTCAGGATGTAGTCTTCCCCGTCCCGCTTGACGTAGGTCTTCATGCCCCCGAACGCATCCGAACCGGAGTCGGGTTCGGTGATCGCCCACGCGGCAATCTTTTTCAGCGTCATCAGGTCGGGCAGCCAGCGTTCTTTCTGCGCGAGGGTACCGCGGCTGGCGATGGTCGCCGCGCCCAGACCGAGGCTGACCGACGCGGTACTCAGCAGCCCGATGCTGACCCCGGCGAGTTCGGAGATGAGCACCGCAGCCATCGACCCCTGTGCACCACCCATACCACCGAGGCCGTCTGAACCGCTTACCTTTTCGACGGGCTCACCGTTTTGCCTGGCGCGCTCACGCTCAAGCATCTTCTTGACCGATTCGGCGGCCAACGCATCCAAGCCGAACTGGCTGAACAGCTTTCGCGCGATTGGATAGGGCGGGAGCTCACCGGTTTCCAGGGCGTCCAGGTTGGGCCGGATCTCCTTATCGATAAACTGGCGCACGGTATCGCGCACCATCAGGTCGGTTTCGGACCACTCGATCATGTCGCTACCCGATCAGCGCTCGGCGCGCTGGTAGGCCGTCACCACTGCGGCGCCGCCGAGGCCGATGTTGTGTTGCAGTGCCGCGGTGACGTTGTCGACCTGGCGCTTGTCGGCGGTGCCGCGCAGTTGCCAGGTCAGCTCGGAGCACTGCGCCAGCCCGGTCGCGCCCAGCGGATGCCCCTTGGAGATCAGGCCGCCGGAGGGGTTAACCACCCAGCGTCCACCGTAGGTGGTCTGGTTGTCGTCGATCAGCTTGGCCGCCTCACCTTCGCCGCACAGCCCCAGCGCTTCGTACAGCAGCAGCTCGTTGGCCGAGAAGCAGTCGTGCAGCTCGATCACCTGGAAGTCGTCGGGCCCCAGCCCAGACTGGTCATAAACCTGTTGGGCAGCTTGCACATTCATGTCGTAGCCGATGATGTTGGCCGCGCTCCCGTCGAAAGTGGATTCGAAGTCGGTAGTCATTGCCTGCCCGACAATCTCGACGGCTTGCCCTGCCAGATCGTGCTTCGCCACGTACTCTTCACTGGCCAGCACCACTGCGGCCGATCCGTCGGACGTGGGTGAGCACTGCAGTTTGGTCAGCGGGTCGGAGATCATCTTGGCGGCCAGGATGTCGTCGAGAGAGTACTCCTCCTGGAACTGCGCGTAGGGGTTGTTGACCGAGTGCTTGTGGTTCTTGTAACCAATCTTCGCGAAATGCTCCGCGGTGGTGCCGTACTTCTTCATGTGTTCACGTCCGGCGGCACCGAACATCCACGGCGCCACCGGGAAAGTGAATTCATCGATCGCGGCCAGGGCCTGCACGTGTTTGCCCAGCGGCGACTCGCGATCCTGGGACCCCACCTGGAGCGCTCCGGGCTGCATCTTCTCGAAACCGAGCGCCAGCACGCAGTCTGCCAGTCCGCCGCGGACGGCTTGTGCGCCCAGATACAGCGCGGTGGATCCGGTCGAACAATTGTTGTTGACATTGACGATCGGAATGCCGGTCATACCGAGTTCGTAGAGGGCGCGCTGTCCACTGGTCGAATCGCCGGCCACATAACCGACGTAGCCCTGCTCGATATCGCGGTAGTCGACACCGGCGTCCTGCAGCGCCTTGGTGCCGGACTCCTTGGCCATCTGCGGATAATCCCAGCCTTCGCGCCGGCCGGGTTTCTCGAACTTCGTCATGCCGACACCCACGACGAATACTTTGTTGCTTGCTTTAGGCATCGTTGCCCCTTCCATGGGCCCGACTTCGCGAGTGGAGCGCCACCGCGAAAGATCAAGGCGGATTTGCAGTGACGTTACGCGCGCGGCCCACCCTGGGCGGTCACAGGGTCCAGCGGCGGGACCCGATTGCCCCGGTTCCTGCTCAATCCGTACCGGACTGCATCGTCGCCGGCCGGATAACCACAACTGACCGAGTCCGCGACCCCTGCTCGCGCAGCAGCGCAATCACCCGGCCGTCGTCGGCGGTAGCCGCGTAGGTGCCGTCGATACCAGCCGCCGGCAGCGCCCGCCCATTAGCCGCCGCCTCAGCTTCCGGCACGGTCAAGGCACGGCGCGGGAACATCAGCAGGCAGGCCTCGTCGAGGCTCAAACTCAGTCGCGGATGCTCGGCCACTTCGTCGAGTGTCAGCGCCTGCGCCAGGTCGAAGCGTCCGACTCGGGTGCGCCGCAACGACGTCAGATGACCGCCTACGCCCAGGAAGGCTCCGAGGTCGCGGGCCAGCGCGCGAATGTAGGTGCCCGAAGAGCAGTCGACTTCTACATCGAGGTCGACCCAGCTGGACGCGCGTCGCACCTCCAACACCACAAAGCGGTCGATGCGTACCGGCCGGGCCTGCAGTTCAACCGCCTCGCCCGCACGCGCCAACTGGTAGGCCCGCCGACCACCAACTTTGATTGCGCTTACCGCCGACGGGACCTGACTGATGTCGCCGCGCAGCTCGCTGACAGCGGCTTCGATCGCCGCATCCGTGACGTGCGCTGCCGAAATAGACTCCAGCACTTCACCTTCGGCGTCATCGGTGGACGTGGTCTGGCCCAACCGAATGGTAGCGGTGTATGCCTTGGACGTCGCGGTTAGCAGGCCGAGGATCTTGGTGGCGCGCTCGATTCCGATCACCAAGACCCCGGTCGCCATCGGGTCCAGCGTGCCGGCGTGACCGACCCGGCGAGTGGCGAAGATCCGCCGGCATCGCCCTACCACGTCATGGCTGGTCATTCCGGCCGGCTTGTCGAGGACAAGTAGTCCTGCACCGCTTTCGCTCACAGCACGATCGCGGTCAGCACCAGGTCACGCTGCACCGACCAGCGCCCGGACAGCGCCGTCAACGGAGGCCCGGACCGGGCGGCCGGGTCGATCAGGATGCGGGATAGAAATCGACCGGAAGATTCCGAGTCTGCCGAGAACGTGATGTGCGCGTCCTCGAAACCCAGCCACCGCTTGGTCAGCGGAAACCACGCTTTGTACGTTGCCTCCTTGGCGCAGAACAGGATTCGATCCCAATGCAGGCCGGTGGGCATCGCCCGCGGGATTTCGCTGCGCTCGGCAGGCAGGCTGATCGCGTCCAGCACCCCGTTGGGCAGCACATCGTGCGGCTCGGCGTCGATCCCCACCGAGCGCACCCCTTCGCTGCGTCCGACTACCGCCCCGCGGTAACCGGCGCAGTGGGTGAGGCTACCCACGATTCCGTCGGGCCAGCAGGGTTCGCCCTTGTCCCCCTTGAGAATCGGTACGGGTTGCACACCCAGCTCGCCGAGCGCGATCCGGGCGCAATGGCGCACGGTGATGAATTCGCTACGCCGCTTGGCCACGGACTTGGCGATCAGTGGCTCCTCTTCGGGCAGCGGCACCAGTCCGGGCGGATCGGAATACAGCTCGGCGTAACCCATGTCGTCGATCAGGGTGGCAGGCAGCAGCGATGACACCAGCATGCCGTCCGTCACCGGTTCTGTCGCTGCCGCAGTTTTTCCCGGAACTGGGCGGCCTGTGCCTTCATCTCCGGGGTGATCACGAAATGACCACCGAAGTCGTTGAGGTAGCCCGGCGCGTACTGGGGGTCGGGCAGTACCTGCCGCAGCCAGCTGTAGGGCTTGCGGCGCCGCCATTCCCGCGGGTAACCGACCGACACCTCCTCGAAGCGCACGTCGTCGTGCCACGTGGTGCGGGGAATGTGCAGATGACCGTAGACCGAGCAGACCGCGTTGTAGCGGGTGTGCCAGTCGGCGGTCTTGGTGGTGCCGCACCACAGCGAGAACTCCGGGTAGAACAGCGCGTCACACGGGTCACGCAGCAGCGGGAAGTGATTGACCAGGACGGTCGGCTGCATCCAGTCCAGCTGTTCGAGCCGGGCGCGGGTCTTGCTGATCCGCTCGCGGCACCAGGCGTCCCGGGTGGGGTATGGCTCGGGTGAGAGCAGGAACTCATCGGTGCAGACCACGTTGCGTTCCTTGGCGATGGCCAGGCCCTCGGCTTTGCTGCGCGCGCCCTCCGGCAGGAAGCTGTAGTCGTACAGCAAAAACATCGGCACGATGGTCGCCGGTCCGCCGCGTTCGGTCCACACCGGCCACGGGTGCTCGGGGGTAACTACGCCCATCTCGTCGCACATGTTGACCAGGTAGTCGTACCGGGATCGGCCGAAGATCTGCATGGGATCGCGGTTGGTGGTCCACAGCTCGTGGTTGCCCGGCACCCAGATCACCTTCGCGAAGCGGCGCCGCAGTAAGTCCAGTGCCCAGCGGATTTCGTCGGTGCGTTCAGCGACGTCGCCGCAAACTATAAGCCAGTCGTCCGGCGACGACGGGTGCAGGGACTCAGTGACTGGCTTGTTGCCCATGTGACCGGTATGCAGGTCCGAGACAGCCCACAGCGTCGGCTGTCCGGTCGCTTCCTGCCCTGCCACGATTAACCACCCTAACGACCCCGCGCCAGCCGCACGATTTGCCGCCGATCTGGATGCGGCTAGAACAAGTTCCAGTTTCCCCTGTGACAGCGCGGACGCTGCTTGTACACTCCCCGCAATAGGGCTGCCAACTACAGGGAGTGTCGTGTTCGCCAAGGTGCGTCTGGCCGCAGCGTTTGGTGCGCTGGTCACAGCCGTCGTGGTGGGAGTGGGGGGCTGGCAGTACGGTCCGCTTCCGGCACACCGAGGCGTAGTCGAGTTGCGGTCGACGGCGCAGCCGATGGAAACCACGATGAAGAGCCCAATCGTGGAGACCCAGAACCCCAGCCCGTTCGACCCATGCACCGACATCCCCTTCGACGCCGTGCAGCGGCTGGGCCTGGCGTTCTCCCCACCGGAACCCCAGGAGGGGCTGCGCTGCCAGTTCGACGCCGGGAACTACCAGCTGGCAGTCGAGCCGATCGTCTGGCGTACCTACGCCCAGACGCTGCCGCCCGACGCCATCGAGACCACCGTTCAGGGCCATCGCGCCGCGCAGTACTGGGTGCTCAAGCCGACGTACCACAACAGCTACTGGTACATCTCCTGCATGGTGACGTTCAAGACGAGCTACGGGGTAATCCAGCAGTCGCTGTTCTACTCCACGATCTACTCCGAACCCGACGTCGACTGCCCGTCCACCAACCTGCAGCGAGCCAACGAACTCGCCCCCCTGTACAAGTTCTAGCTCGCCCGACGCGTCTTCCTCACCCGACGCTGCGATCGGCCTTTCCCTACTGTGGGACAAGTGAGTACCAGATCGATCGAGCGTGACGACGTCAAGCTGCGCAACCGCGCGCCCGGAATGGGCGGTCGTGCCGCCCTGCGTGCGCTGGGACTGGCATTGGGTCTGCCGCGGGCAAAAACGCGCTACACCAGGCAACGCGTCCAGGTCCCGATGCGCGACGGCGTCCAACTGGTGGCCGACCACTACGCGCCCCTGACATCCAAACCCGCCGGCACCCTGCTGGTCCGAGGTCCCTACGGCCGCCGGTTCCCGTTCTCGCTGGCCTTCGCCGCGTTGTATGCCGCCCGCGGCTATCACGTGGTGCTGCAGAGCGTGCGGGGCACATTCGGATCCGCCGGCAAATTCGAACCGATGATCAACGAGGCCTCTGACGGCGCCGACACGGTGCACTGGCTGCGCGACCAGCCGTGGTTCACCGGCAGCTTCGCCACCATCGGCCTGTCCTATCTCGGCTTCACCCAGTGGGCTCTGCTCGACGATCCGCCGCCGGAGCTGGCGGCCGCGGTCATCACGGTGGGACCGCACGATTTCCGCGAGTCCGTTTGGGGCACTGGCACCTTCGCCGTCAACGACTTCCTGAGCTGGAGCGCCATGGTGGCTCGCCAGGAAGAACCTGGCCTGCTGCAAGCGGTGATCCGTCAGCTGCGCGCGCCCCGCCAGGTGGCACGCGCGCTGGCCGAGGTCCCGCTGGGCGAATCGGCCCGAACCTTGCTCGGCGACGGCGCACCCTGGTTCGAGTCCTGGGTGGACACCGATCACGGAGACCCCTTCTGGGACCAGCTGCGCTTTCCCGAGGCGCTGGACCGCGTCAACGTCCCGGTGTTGCTGCTCAGCGGCTGGCAGGACATTTTTCTGCGGCAGACGCTGCAACAGTACCGACATCTGCGTGACCGGGGCGTCGAAGTCGGGCTGACGATCGGGCCATGGACGCACAACGAAATGGTGACCAAAGGGCTGGCAACCTGCGCACACGAGACCCTGGACTGGCTGGCCGCCTACGTGGGCGACACGCGCGCGCTGCGCCGACCGGCCCCGGCGCACATTTTCGTCAACGGGCAGGGATGGCGTTACCTCGACGACTGGCCACCACCCACCACCGAACAAGCGCTCTACCTGCAGCCCTACGGGCACCTGGGTGACAACCCGCCGACCACCAAGACCCGGCCGGCCAGCTTCCACTACGACCCCGCGCACCCCACCCCGACGATCGGCGGCCCGGTGCTGGCCCCCAACGGCGGCTATCGCGACGACACCAGCCTGGCGATGCGCGACGACGTGCTCAGCTTCACCGCGGCCACCCTGACCCACGACTTGTTCGTGTACGGCAACCCCGTCATCGAGTTGGAGCACAGCGCCGATAACCCCAACGTCGACCTGTTCGTCCGGGTCAGCGAGGTCGACGCGAAGGGCAAGTCCCGAAACGTCAGCGACGGCTACCGGCGACTCGGGCCGCTCGGGCCGGGCACGCACCGGGTCAGCATTCAACTGGATGCCATTGCGCACCGCTTCGTGGCCGGCTCACGCATCCGAGTGCTGATCACCGGCAGCTGGTTTCCCCGCTATGCGCGCAATCTGGGCACCGGCGAGCCGTTGTTGACGGCGCGGCAGCAAAAGCCGGCGACGCATTCGGTGCACTTCGGCGAGTCCCGCCTGCGCCTGCCGGTGGAGCGCAGTTCAGCCGATCGCCCGACGCACGCGGCCGACGACGTCGGCTAACGCGGTCTCGGAGTGCACCGGCGCCGCCAGGCTCGGCTGCACGGGCAGGTCTACCCAGCTGGTGCAACCCCGATACTCGGGGGTTCGGATCAGCTGCACCGGTTCGGTCAGCGGTCGCGCCGAGACGACCAGCACGGCAAGTTTGTGCCTGGGTCGGAAGTCCAGCCGGTCCTCGCGCACCGAATCGGCAGTCCAGATGTGCAGGTCCTCGATCTGACTGAGCCCATCTGGCTGGTTAACCTGCAGTGCCGCAACTACTTTCGCAGCGGCCCGCACCGTGACCTGCTGCTCGGTACTGTCCTCGGCGGCGGCGGTCAGCAGATGTTGATGTTCAGGCCGGACGCGCGCGACGTGACTGTGCGCAACCGTCGGGAACAGCAGGAATTCGCGGGCGGCGACCTCGAAGCGCTTCTCGGCAATGCCACCCTTGCGCAGCAGGATGGTCTGGCGCCCGTCGAGCAACGCGTGCACGGCCGCGCTCCATTCCTTGAGGCCCCACATCAACGGGGCTTCACTGTGATCTCGCGAGCCGGGCCACGACCTCGGGCCGGCGCAACGGCGGCACCGATTTGGGCGGCTGCCGCCGGGCCGGCAAGGCGTCGAGCAGCCGCGCCGTGGTTGCGGTGACCTCGGCGACGGCGGCTTCGAAAGCGTCGGCGTTGACCGCCGACGGGTGCGTGATTCCGCTGACCTTTCGCACGTATTGCCGCGCGGCCGCGGCGATCTCCTGGGCGGTGGCCGGCGGATCGAGTCCGCGCAGTTCGGTGATGTTGCGGCACATGGCGTCCACGATAGGCCGGGATCGGTGACCGGTCGGAGGTTGCGATGGTTGCGCGGCGTTTCAAACCACCCCGGTGGCAGACAGGTCGTCGTGCGGGGCCCAATGAAGCGGTTGGCTACGGTGAAGCCCATGAGCGACGACATCCTGCTGATCGACACCGACGCACGAGTGCGCACCCTGACCCTGCACCGCCCGCAGTCCCGCAACGCTCTGTCCGCGGCGTTGCGAGACCAATTCTTCGCCGCACTGGCTGACGCCGAGATCGACCACGGCGTGGACGTCGTCATCGTCACCGGCTCAGACCCGGTGTTCTGCGCCGGGCTGGACCTGAAAGAACTGGGTGACCAGACCACCTTGCCGGACATCTCCCCGCGCTGGCCGGCGATGACCAAGCCGGTAATCGGCGCCATCAACGGCGCCGCGGTCACTGGCGGGCTCGAACTGACGCTGTACTGCGACATCCTGATCGCCTCCGAGCAGGCGCGATTTGCCGACACGCATGCCAGGGTCGGTTTGCTGCCCACCTGGGGCCTGAGCGTGCGGTTGCCGCAGAAAGTGGGCGTGGGACTGGCCCGCCGGATGAGCATGACCGGCGACTACATCTCGGCGGCCGACGCATTGCGCGCGGGCCTGGTCACGCAGGTGGTTCCGCACGACCAGCTGCTGTCCACGGCTCGTCAGGTTGCGGCATCGATCGTCGGCAACAATCAAAGCGCGGTGCGTGCGCTGCTGGCCTCCTACCACCGCATCGACGACGCGCAGATCGGCGGCGGCCTGTGGCTCGAGGCCGCCGCGGCACGGCAGTTCAAAACCAGTGGCGACGACATCGCCGCTAATCGTGACGCGGTGCTGCAGCGCGGCCGAGCTCAGATGCGCTAGCCCGCAATTCGCATGCCTCCGCCGTCGTCCAAAGTGCCGAGCCCAAGCGCCCAGCGTCAGGGTCGAATGACCGTTTTGGTGGTGCTGTCGAAGAAGCACACCTCATGCGGGTGCGGCACGATCGCCAGTGTCTCCCCCACGCCGACCGCGGTGCGACGATCGGTGCGGAACACGATGCGCTGCGCCAGGGTTACGTCGTCCAATGGCGTTGCGTAGACAAAGGATTCAAACCCGAGTTCCTCGACCAGTTCGACGTGCACGGTCAGTGAACCCGGCGTGCCCGCCGGCGCGACGTCCCAGGACTCCGGGCGGACGCCGATCAACACCCGATCGGTCGTCGTCGCGCGGGGAACCCCGATCCCCAAGCCCGCGGAGCACACCACTGAGTCGGCGACCTCGACCTCCAGCAGGTTCATCGACGGCGCCCCGATGAAGGTCGCGACAAAGGTATTCACCGGGTTGTCATACAGCGCGCGCGGCGTGTCGACTTGTTGCAGCACACCGTCTTTGAGCACAGCAACCCGGTCCCCCATCGTCATCGCCTCCACCTGGTCGTGGGTGACGTAGACGGTGGTGGTGCCCAGCCGGCGCTGCAGGCCCGAGATCTGCGATCGAGTGCTGACCCGCAGCTTGGCATCCAGATTGGACAGCGGTTCGTCCATGCAGAACACCTGCGGCCGTCGCACGATGGCCCGCCCCATCGCGACCCGTTGACGTTGCCCACCGGACAGTTTGGACGGCTTGCGGTCCAGCAGTTCGGTCAGTTCCAGCATGGCCGCGACTTCTTGCACGCGCGCTTTGGTGTCGGCGCGCGACATGCCGGCGTTGCGCAGCGCAAAGCCCATGTTGCCGGCCACCGTCATATTCGGGTACAGCGCATAGTTCTGGAATACCATCGCCACGTCGCGGTCTCGCGGCGGCAGCGCGGTCACGTCGACATCCCCGATCGTGATACTGCCGCTTTCAACGGATTCCAGGCCAGCCAGCATCCGAAGTGTGGTGGACTTGCCGCAACCGGACGGGCCGACCAGCACCAGGAACTCGCCGTCGGCGATGTCAAGATCCAGCCGCTGGACCGCCGGGGCGTCGGCGCCGGGATAGCAGTGGGTGACCGAGCGGTACTGGACTTCAGCCATGGTCGGGCAGCTTCCGCTTGATTTGACGGTCGTAGACGACCTGCAGTTGACGTTCGATATTGGCGAAAGTGGAGCGCACGTCGGCTCCCCGCAGCCCGACCGATTCCAGTCCGGCTGAGATGACCCGGTCGGCGCCGGGGAGGAAAACACGGGCATAGTCCTGCGGTCGGGTATGCGGTAGCTGGTCGAAAGCGACGCGGGCGCGCGGGTTGTCGGCCAGATACTGCTGCTGGCTAGGATCCTCGACCGCGGATTTGCGCACGGCCAAGTATCCGGTGCGCTGGCTAAAGTAGGCGGTATTGCGTGGATTCGTGATATAGGCAATGAATTTGGCCGCGTTCAGCTTTCGCTCGTCGGACAGGTTCGTCGGGATAGCCAGCCCGCCCCCGCCCGTCGGGCACGCGGGTGCACCGCCGGGGCCGGTGGGCAACGGCGCCACCCCGAAGTCGAAACGGGCCTGCGCGGTGATGCCGACCAGTGCGCCCGTCGACGCCACGGTCGATGCCAGGATGCCGGTGGCGAACTCGTTGGCGATGTTGTTGGCGACGGCCGCATAACGCTTGACATGAATCGAGTCGTGCAGGAAGGTGCCCGCCGTGATGGTCCCGGGGTCGGTGAACTTCAGGTCCCACTTATCCGAGTATGCGCCGCCGAACGCCCAGTTAACGCCTTCGAACGTCCAGGAGATGCCTTCCGAATTGGCCCAGCCGTGCGCCCAGTTTCCTTGTCCCACTACCGATTGCAGTCGCGGACCCCATTCGTCGAACTCCGGCCAGGAGGTCGGGCCGCGATCCGGCAGCCCAGCCTGATCCCACCTAGCTTTGTTGTAGTAGAACAGCGGCGTGGAGCGCGCATAGGGCAGCGCGTAGTGCTGGCCGTCGAATGCGTAGTCGGCCAACAGCGTATCGACGTAGTCCGTGGTCTTCACGCCGACTTGCTCGAACAGGCCATCGAGCGGGGCGATGATTCCACTGAGCGCGAAATGGAACCACCAGATATCGTCCAGCACAACGACGTCGGGACCGTCGGCGCCGATGACGGCGGCGTTGAACTTCTGCGCCACTTCGTCGTAGTCTTTGCCCGCGTCGATCAACTTGACCTGTAGGCCGGGGAACTCCCCTTCGAAGCGGTTGATCAACGTCCTTTCCACCGTGGTTGACAAACCAGGGTGATTGGACCAGAACGTAATTGGGCCGCTGCCGGCCCTGACCGGTCTGGATCCGCCCATCGCGGCGCACCCTGCGGTCACCCCGGCGACCGCGGCCAGTGATAGAAACCGTCTACGGTTCATGGCGTTTGGAGTCAACCCTTCACCGCGCCCGATGTCAGACCCTTGATCATCTGGCGCTGCAGCGCGACGAAGATGAGCAGGATCGGCAGCATCGCCAGCAGCGTCACCGCCATCACTGGGCCCCAGTTGGTCACACCCTCAGCTTGCTGCAGGAAGGTTAGGCCGACCGGCAGCGGGGCCACCGACTCGTCGTCGGACATCAGGAAGGGCCACAGGTATTCGTTCCACTCGTTGACCACCGTGATGATGCCAAAGGCGACCATGGTGGGCCCCGACATCGGCAACACCACCCGCAGCAGCAGTTGCCACCACCGCGCGCCGTCCATCCGGGCCGCCTCGATGACCTCGACCGGCAGCGACAGAAAGTGGTTGCGCATCAAGAACGTTCCGAACGCGACACCGGCCAGCGGCAAAATGATGCCTGGAAATGTGTTGCGCAAGCCCAGTTGCGAGATCAACGCGTAGTTGGAGATCACGGTGATCTGATTGGGCACCATCAGCGCAGCGATGATCAACAGGAACACCGCGTTACGGCCTGGGAACCGCACGAAAACCAAGCCGAACGCGCTGAGCACGCCGAGCACGAACTTCACCAGCGCCAGAGCCGAGGTGATAATCACCGAGTTGCGCAGGTAGATCCAGAACGGGATCTGGTGGGTGGCGGTCCGGTAATTCTGCGGGTGCCAGCGCGGCGGCCACCAGGTGGTGGGTTGGGAGTAGATGTCGGGCTGCTGTTTGAACGAGGTAAAGAACACGAAAGTCAGCGGACCGGCGATGAGCAGGATGACCATCAGCATCGCCGCGTAGCCGAGCAGGCGCGCGGGCCGGAGCCGGTCGGAAGTCATTGGTGCTGCTCGCGATCCATCAGCCGCACTTGGTAGTAGGTGATGGCCAGCAGCACCAGGAACATGATCGTGGCCACGGTGGCGCCGTAGCCGGCGCGGAAGTTGCGGAAGGTCTCCACGTACACCTGGAAGACCATCGTGGTGGTGCCAGTGCCCTCCGGCCCGCCGCGGGTCATGATGTTGATCACGTCAAAAACCTGCAGCGAGTTGATCAACACCGTGATGGACAGGAAGAACGTGGTGGGCCGCAGCTGCGGCAGCAACACCCGGTAAAACGTGGTCCACCGGCTGGCGCCGTCGATCTCGGCCGCTTCCAACAGGTCTCGCCGCACCCCCTGCAGCGCGGCAAGATAGATCACGAAGGTGTAGCCGAGGTTCTTCCAGACGTAGGTCACGGTCACCATGAACATCGCCCAATGCGCATCCTGATAAAAATCGGGCACCCCCGCCCCTACGCGGCGGAGCAGATCTTGCACTAGACCGAAATGCGGGTCGAATACGAATTGGGCGGCCAGGCCGACCGCCGCGCCGGAGATCACGAACGGGGCGAACACCGTGGAGCGCACCAGGTTCCGTCCGCGCAGCGGTTGGTCGAGCAGCATAGCTAGCGCCAGCCCGAGCACCATCGAGCCGACCACCGCGGCCACGGTGAACACCGCGGTGTTCAGCAGGATCTGGACGGTATCCGAGCGGGTGAGCCATTCGGCGTAGTTGGACAGCCCGATGTACTGCGCCCGCGGATCGGAGATGTTCCAGTCGAAGAACGACAGCCGGATGTTGTCGGCCAACGGGCGGTAGATGAACAACGACAGCAGCGCCACGTTGGGCCCGACCAGGACGACGAACAACACGTAGTCCCGACGGGACCGTAGCCGTGGACGTTGGAGCGTCACCGGCGCAGTGTAGCGCCGTCGAGGTGAACGGTCGGATGAAGCCGAGCGACCCTGATAGCCCCGACGTTGAAGAAGCCCGAGACCAGCACGCCGGTGTTGCCGAAACCGACGTTGCCGCTGCCGGCCCCTGCCACGCCTGCCCCGTCAGCCCCGAGGTCACCGACGCGAAAGAGTGCGCCGCGCCGCCAGCTCCTCGGCAAGCACGTCCCATGCGGCCGCGGCTTGCCGCATCGGTGCCGGCCCGGCACCGAGGAACATTCCGCAGCGAGTCGACCTGCGGGTCGGGCAGTGTGGTAACACCGCGAAATTCACGAAAGCCACCTCCCCCGCCCGGCACCGCTTGGCGCGCCGGAGCCCGCACCGGCACAAGGTGAAAGCCGCACTCGCGGGTCGCTACCTCGCCCAGTGTCCCGACAGCGCCCGCCAGCCCCCGAATATCAACCGCAACACCATGAACAAGCTCAAACCGGACCAGATGCCGGCCAGGCCCCAGCCGAAGGCCAGCGACAACCAGATTAGCGGCAGGTAGCCCAGCACCGCGCTCACCGCGGTCGCGGTGCGCATGAACGCGGCGTCACCCGCGCCCAGCAACACCCCGTCCAGCGCGAAAACAATTCCGGCGACCGGCAATTGGGCCACCAGGAACCACCACGGCACGCCGATCACCGAAAGTACCGACGGGTCGTCGGTGAACAGCCCCGGCAGTACCGCCGAACCCACCCCCAGGGCAACCGCCAAAATCCCGGCGGCCAGTAGCGAGAACCACGTCACCCGCCACGCCACCCATTTCGCGTGCGCGACCTGGCCTGCCCCCAACGCGGCACCCACCAATGACTGTGCGGCAATGGCCAACGAATCCAGTACCAAAGCCAGAAAAGTCCACAGCTGCAGCACAATCTGATGTGCCGCCAGCGCTGCGGCGCCAAAACGGGCCGCCACCGCAGCAGCCGAGACGTAGCACACCTGAAAAGCCAGCGTCCGCACGATCAGATCCCGTGCCATCACCAGTTGCCCGCGCAACACCGCGGGATCCGGCCGCAACGGCACCCGCTCGGCCAGCAGCGCACCGAAAAACAGCACCGCGGCCAGCCACTGACCCGACAGGTTGGCCACCGCGGACCCGGCCAGCCCCAGCCGGGGCAGGTACAACCAGCCGTACACCAGCAACGGGCACAGCAACGCCGACAGCGTGAATCCGGCGACCACGTAGCGCAGCGGACGCACGGTGTCTTGCACCCCGCGCATCCACCCGTTTCCGGCCAGCGAAACCAGGATCGCCGGAACGCCGAGGATCGCGATCCGCACCCAGGGCCCGGCCGCCGCCGCGACGTCGGCATTGCCGGCGATCGCCGACACCACCGGCGCCGCCACAGCCTGGACCACGGCGACGGTCAACACGCCCAAGACAACGGCGACCCAGGTGGCCTGCACCCCTTCGTGAACGGCGACTGCGCGGTCACCGGCCCCGAAATGGCGCGCCGAACGCGCGGTGGTCCCGTACGAAAGGAATGTCGACCCGGATCCGACCAGGCCCAGCACCAGGCTGCCGATTGCCAGGCCAGCCAGCGACACCGCGCCGAGGCGCCCGACCACGGCGGTGTCGAACAACAGATACAGCGGCTCGGCGGCCAGTACCCCCAGCGCGGGCAGAGCCAGCGCGGCGATCCGCCGCCCGCTGGCACCGCCGTCGGTCAATCGCTGCTCAGCCCAGCGCGGCACACAGCGACGCGACGACATCCTCGACGGAGCCGCTGGTCGAGTAGCCGGCGGCCAACCGGTGGCCGCCACCGCCGAACCCGGACGCAACGATCGACAGGTCGACGTTCTTGGCCCGCATCGACACCGACCACTGCCGCGGCTGGACCTCCTTGAACACCGCGGCGACCTCGGCCTGCTGAGTGGTGCGCACGATGTCGACGACGCTTTCGACTTCCTCGGAACGGGAGTTGAGCCATTCCTGGTGATCGACGATGGCATAGACCAGTCCACGGCCACCGACAGCATCGGCCCGTAACTGGGCCGAACCCAGCACGCGCGACAGCATCGGCAGCCAGGCGAAGGGGTGGCTGTCCATCAGCGACCTGCTGATCGACGCGTTGTCCACCCCGATGTCGACCAGCCTTGCGGCCAGCCGCAAGGCGCGGGCGCTGGCCCAGCGGAACGATCCGGTGTCGGTGGTCAGCCCTGCGTAAATGCAGTGCGCCACGTCCTTGTCTATGACCTTGCCCCACACGTCGAGAATCTCGGCGACCATCATCGTGGTCGAATCCGCGGACAGGTCTACGAAGTTCGCGGTGCCAAACATTCCGTTGGATACGTGGTGGTCGATCACCAGCAGCTGCTGCCCGGGACCAGCCAGATCCCGCAGGCTGCCCAGCCGGTGGGGACTGGGCACGTCGACCGTCACCACCAGATCGACATCGCGGCGCAGCTCGTCGGGGGTAACCAGCAGGCGTCCGCCGGGCAGCGAGCGCAGCGACTCGGGCAGCTCGGCCGGCGCGGCGAAGCTGACCTGGACCCGCTTGTCGCACCGGTCGAGCACGGTGGCCAGCGCCAGGCCGGCCCCGATGGTGTCGGCGTCCGGGTGGACATGACAGATCACCGCGACCGTGTCTGCATCCGACAACAACTGGGCAGCGCCGACCGCGTCGACGCGCGCCCCCTCAGGCCGCGACATGCTGGTCAGCTCAGTCTTCAGGTCGATCTTGCGATCGGTTGTCGTCATCGGTGTCCTCAGCTCCGAGCCCATTCGGACTGCCAAGTCCCCCGGCGGTCGACGGTTCGGCCGCCATCCCACTGTCACGGTACGGGTCGGCCTCCCCGGCCGGCTTCGCACCTACTCGCACCCGCGCCAGGTCAGCATCCGCCGCGCGGGCACGAGCAAGCAACTCTTCCATCCGGTTCACCGAGTCGGCCGTGGTGTCGCGGGTGAACGTCAGGGTGGGCGTGAAGCGCACTCCGGTGCCGGCCCCGACCTTGGTGCGCAATGTGCCCTTGGCCCGGTCCAGCGCCGCGGCCGCCGCGTCGTAATCCGGCTCGTCGTCGAGCGTGGGACCCATCACCGTGTAGTAGAGGGTCGCGTCGTGCAAGTCGTTGGTGACCTTGGCGTCGACGATGGTTACCCCGGCCAGACCCGGATCCTTGATCTCGTACTCGATCGCCGAGGCAACGATGGTGAAGATCCGCTTGGCCAGCCGGCGGGCCCGGGCGGGATCAGCCATGCGCGCTCACCACGATTGCACCGCTTCCTGATCGCTGCGCTTTGCATCGCCGGCGACGCGCGTCATGACCGTTCCTTCTGGACCAACTCAAACGACTCGATGATGTCGCCTTCCTTGATATCCGAATAGCCCAGCGTCAGACCGCATTCGAAGCCCTCGCGGACCTCGGTCACGTCGTCCTTCTCGCGGCGCAGCGAGTTGATCGAAAGGTTCTCGGTGACCACTATGTTGTCTCGCAGCAACCGGGCCTTGGCGTTGCGTCGCACAATGCCGGAGGTGATCATGCAGCCGGCGATGATGCCGACCTTGGAGGACCGGAAGATGGCGCGGATCTCAGCGCGGCCCAGCTGGTTCTCTTCGTAGATCGGCTTGAGCATGCCACGCAGGGCCTTCTCGATCTCGTCGATCGCCTGGTAGATGACCGAGTAGTAGCGGATCTCGACGCCTTCCCGGTTGGCCAGCTCGGTCGCCTTGCCTTCGGCTCGCACGTTGAAGCCGATGATGATCGCATCCGAGGCCGACGCCAGGTTCACGTTGGTCTCGGTGATGCCGCCGACGCCGCGGTCGATGACGCGCAGCGCCACCTCGTCGTCGACCTCGATCCCCATCAGGGCCTCTTCCAGCGCCTCGACGGTACCGGCGTTGTCGCCCTTAAGAATCAGGTTCAGCTGGCTGGTTTCCTTCAGCGCAGAGTCCAGGTCCTCCAGGCTGATCCGCTTGCGGCTGCGGGCGGCCAGCGCGTTGCGCTTGCGGGCACTGCGCCGATCGGCGATCTGGCGGGCGATGCGGTCTTCGTCGACGACGAGGAAGTTGTCGCCGGCACCGGGCACCGAGGTGAACCCGATGACCTGCACCGGACGCGATGGCAACGCCTCTTCGACGTCGTCGCCGTGCTCGTCGACCATCCGGCGGACTCGCCCGTAGGCGTCGCCGGCAACCACCGAGTCACCCACCCGCAGCGTGCCGCGCTGCACTAGCACGGTGGCCACCGGGCCACGGCCGCGGTCCAGGTGTGCCTCAATGGCAACGCCCTGGGCTTCCATGTCGGGGTTGGCCCGCAGGTCCAGCGCCGCGTCGGCGGTCAGCAGCACCGCCTCCTCGAGCGCCTCGATGTTGGTGCCCTGCTTGGCCGAGATGTCGACGAACATCGTCTCGCCGCCGAACTCCTCGGCAACCAGGCCGTATTCGGTGAGCTGACCGCGGATCTTGGCCGGGTCGGCGCCCTCCTTGTCGATCTTGTTGACCGCCACCACGATCGGCACATCAGCGGCCTGCGCGTGGTTGATGGCCTCCACCGTCTGCGGCATCACACCGTCGTCGGCCGCAACCACCAGGATGGCGATGTCGGTGGCCTTCGCGCCGCGGGCACGCATGGCGGTGAACGCCTCGTGACCCGGGGTGTCGATGAAGGTGATCAGCCGCTCGTTGCCGTCGTGCTCGACGCTGACCTGGTAGGCACCGATGTGCTGGGTGATGCCGCCCGCCTCGCCCTCGCGGACGTTGGCCTTGCGGATCGTGTCCAGCAAGCGGGTCTTCCCGTGGTCGACGTGACCCATCACGGTGACAACCGGCGGGCGCTGTTCGAGCTCGTCCTCGCCGCCCTCGTCCTCGCCATAGGTGAGGTCGAAGGACTCCAGCAGTTCGCGGTCCTCGTCCTCGGGACTGACGACCTGGACCACGTAGTTCATCTCGCTGCCCAGCAGCTCGAGCGTTTCGTCACCAACCGACTGGGTGGCGGTGACCATCTCCCCGAGGTTGAACAGTGCCTGCACCAGCGCGGCCGGGTTGGCGTTGATCTTGTCGGCGAAGTCGGACAGCGACGCCCCGCGGGCCAGCCGGATCGTTTCGCCGTTGCCGTGCGGCAACCGCACACCGCCGACGACCGGCGCCTGCATGTTCTCGTACTCGGCGCGCTTGGCCCGCTTGGACTTGCGACCGCGCCGGGGTGCGCCGCCGGGACGGCCGAACGCACCGGCTGCGCCGCCGCGCTGGCCGGGACGGCCACCACCGCCACCACCGGGGCCTCCGCCGCCGGGGCGGCCACGGAACCCGCCGCCGGCCCCGGGAGCTGCGCCGACGCCTCCGCCGCCGCGGTAGTTACCGCCGCCGCCGTCGGATCGACCGCCACCGGGACCGCCGGGACGTGCGCCGCCGGGCCGGGGCGCTCCGGTACGCGCTGGACGGGGACCGCCGGCACCGCCGGGACGCGGCGGCATGCTGCCTGGCGAGGCACCGCCCGGGCGCGGCGCTCCGGGGCGGGGTGCGCCGGGTCGTGGAGCCTGCGGATGCGGCCGCGGTATGGGCCGATCGACGGGCTGCGCCGACGAGAAGGGGTTGTTGCCGACGCGCGGGGTACGAACGCCCGGTTTGGGCGCCGGGCCGGGCCGCGGGCCGGGTGTCATGCCCGGTTGGGGCGTCTGCGGGCTGGGCGGCTGACCAGGAGCCGGGCTCGGGGCCGGAGTCGGCGGGGCCGGTGCGGTGGGCTTGGCCGCCGGAGCCGCCGGAGCCGCCGGAGCCGCTGCGGCCGGCGGGGCTACCCGACTGGGATCTGACGGCTTCGCCGCGGGTGGCGCAGTACCGTCGCCGACCGCCCTGTCCAGCGCGCGGTCGAGGGCCGCGTCCGACGGCTTCGCACCGGCGGAGACCTTCTCGGGAGCCTTGGCCGCCGCGGAGCCGGGGCTTTGCGCGGCGCCCTTCGCGGAGGCGGGCTTGCCGCCGCCGAACGACTCGCGCAACCGCCGGGCTACCGGCGCCTCTACCGTCGAGGACGCGGACTTGACGAATTCGCCCTGTTCATTCAGCCGGGCGAGCACTTCCTTACTGGTGACACCGAGTTCCTTTGCCAACTCGTGTACGCGGGCCTTACCTGCCACTACATCTCCTGTCTATGAGGCGACAGTCGGTGGGCCGCGCCTCGGGTTTAGCTATGACACATGGTCATCGGGACTTCACGGTGTGCTCATGTTCGTTGCTACCTGTTCTGTTGCACGGTGGGACGAGCTGCACAGCTCGATCACCGCGGATGTGTCCGGTGAACCGGTGATGCGCAGCGCTCTGGTGAAAGCTCGCCGCCGAATCGCTAGTTGTGCGCACTGCGGGTCGGGATGCAGCCAAGCACCTCGTCCCGGCAGGCTTGCGGCCCTGTCAACGATCACGGCGTAGTTGTCGTTCCCGTCCGACCGAGCCACCACTCGCAGCAGTTCGACGGCCAACTCTCGCTTCCGACATCCGACGCACGTCCGCACCGGTCCACTGGGGTTGTCGGAACGTCCGTGCGCTGATGCCGAAGGCTCGCGCTGGATCACGGCTCAGTCTAGCGTCACCGAACTACTGCGCCGAACCGCCCGGTAGGCCCGCTGTGCTGGACGGTCCGATGCGGCCGTTACGGGGGGACCTTCGGGTACCGGCGCCGTTCACACCCAGCTCAGTGTTCGTGCGCCATTCCCTGGCTTGCCCCCTGCTCCGGGTGGTCTCCGGATGGACCCGGTGAGTCACCGCGGATGTCGATGCGCCATCCCGTCAGCCGCGCTGCCAGCCTGGCGTTCTGCCCTTCCTTGCCGATGGCCAACGACAATTGGAAGTCGGGCACCACGACGCGCGCGGCCCGGGCGGTCTGGTCGATGACCTGCACTGAGACGACTTTGGCCGGTGACAGCGCATTGGCCACGAAGCGGGCCGGGTCGTCGTCGAAGTCGATGATGTCGATTTTCTCCCCGGACAGCTCGCTCATCACGTTGCGGACACGTTGACCCATCGGGCCGATGCATGCGCCCTTCGCGTTCAAACCCGCGACGTTGGACTTCACCGCGATCTTGGAGCGATGGCCGGCCTCCCGTGCCACCGCGACGATCTCAACCGAACCGTCGGCGATCTCGGGCACTTCCAGCGAGAACAGCTTGCGTACCAGGTTGGGGTGGGTGCGCGACAACGTGATCACCGGCTCGCGGGCGCCGCGGCTCACGCCGACGACATAGCAGCGCACGCGGTTGCCGTGTTCGTAACTTTCACCGGGCACCTGCTCGGCGGCCGGGATCACCCCTTCGGAAGCCTTAGCCTCGGTGCCCATCCGCACTACTACCAGTCCGCGGGCGTTGGCCCGGCTGTCGCGCTGGATGACTCCGGCGACGATCTCGCCCTCCCGGGTGGAGAATTCGCCGAAAGTGCGCTCATTCTCAGCGTCGCGGAATCGCTGCAGCATTACCTGGCGGGCCGTGGTGGCGGCGATGCGGCCGAAACCCTCTGGGGTGTCGTCCCATTCGCTGATCAAGTTGCCTTCGTCGTCGGTCTCGCAGGCGATCACCCGCACTACGCCGCTCTTGCGATCGATTTCGATGCGCGCCTCGGTCTGGTGGCCCTGGGTGTGCCGGTACGCGGTGAGCAGCGCGGACTTGATCGTTTCGAGCAGCTCGTTGACCGAGATGCCCCGGTCCACCTCGATCGCGTGCAGCGCAGCCATGTCGATGTTCACGCTCCACCCTCCATCCCCTGCGCCAACTCCAGTTCGGCTGGTGTCGGTGGCGAAAATTCAACCTGCACAACGGCTTTGACGATCTCAACCAGCGGGATCTCGCGTAGCGTCAGGTTCCGTCCGGCTCGCACGACCAGAGCGACCGCGCCATCCCGGACGGGGCCGACCCGTCCGGTTAACCGTGACCCGTCGGCGAGCGTGACCTCGACCTTGCGGCCGCGCGCCCGGCGAAAATGCTTCTCGCTGCTTAGCGGCCGCTCCACGCCGGGAGAGCTGACCTCGAGCACGTATTGTCCGATGCCATCGCCGCCCGGCGCGTCCAAGCTGTCCAGCAGATTCGACGCCGAACGCGACAGATCGGCGACGGTGTCCAGATCCAAGGCGGTGTCACCGTCGGCGATCACGGTAATACGTGGAGGACGGGAGCGGCTGTCGATGACCACGTCTTCGATCTCGTAACCGGCGTGCGCGAACTCAGCACTGAGCAGCTCGATCACCTGCGCCTGCGAAGGTAGCCCGATGGTCACGGCGAGCTCCTGATCTTGAGTTGTCGGTCGTTCGGCGGTCCCCCGGCGGGGTCGCCACCTAGCTGACTTGCGGCCAGCTAACAACGATACGCCAGGAATCTGCGATGACGCCGTGATCACCTCGTCCGGTCCGGCGCTGCAACGCGCCAGTCAGTTGCCGCGGCGTCCGCCACGATGAGGTGATGGCAGGATGTGGGACGTGCCCAGAGCAGTACCCGTGATCAGCAGGCGGGGTGTGCTGGCCGGCGGTGCGGCGCTCGCGGCGCTCGGGTTGGCAGCCACCGCCTGCGGCGAGTCCGCACCCAAGCCGCCGGCCGTCGAAGAGCTGCTGGCTCCGCTGGAACAGGCCCGGCACGATAGCGCGCTGGCCAGCGCGGCCGCCGGAGCGGTTGGCAGCCCACCCCAGATCGCGGCCGCGTTGACCGTGGTCGCCACTCAGCGCGCCGCGCATGCCCGGGCGCTGTCCACCGAGATTGCCCGCGCGGCGGGCAAGCTCATCTTCTCGACGAGCGAGACGACGAACAGCTCCAGCGCCAGCCCGGCGGGCGAACCGGAGGCTCCCCCGCCCCCACCGCCGGCGGTCTCGGACGTCATCGACTCGCTACGGAAGTCCGCCGAGGACGCCAACCGGTTGCTGGCCGCCTCGTCGGGGTACCGGGCCGGGCTGCTCGGCTCGATCGCCGCCTCGTGCACCGCGTCGGCCACCGTCGCGCTGGTACCCGGAGGACCGTCGATATGACCGGCCCGAAGCGTTCACCGGCTGGAAAGGACGCCGACGTGGCGGCGCTGGGAGAGGCACTCGCCGTCGAACATGCCACCATCTACGGCTACGGCATCGTGTCGGCCATGTCGCCGCCCAGCGTCAACGATCTGGTGGTGGAGGCACTCAACCAGCACCGGCAGCGCCGCGACGATGTGATCGCGATGCTGACCGCGCGCAAGGCCAGCGTTCCGGTGGCAGCGGCCGGCTACCAGCTGCCGTCGCCGGTGGGCAGCCCCTCAGAAGCGGCCCGGCTGGCCGCGCGGATGGAGAATGACGGCGCCACGGCGTGGCGGGCGGTCGTGGAGCACGCGGACACCGCTGACGACCGCGCGTTCGCCGCCACCGCCCTGACTCAAAGCGCGGTGCTGGCCGCCCGCTGGAACAAGGTGTTGGGCGGGTGGCCGATCACCACGTCTTTCCCGGGTGGTTCGGAGTAAGCCCACCGCTGATCGCGGTCACGATGTCGGCGGCCAGCGTGTCGCCGACAGCTAGTTCGGTGGTCTGCCCGGCAAAGCGGTCGCGCAGCTCCACCCGGCCGTCCGCCCAGCCCCGCCCCACCACGATGACCCAGGGCATGCCAAGCAGTTCGGCGTCCTTGAACTTCACCCCCGGCGATGCCTGACGGTCGTCGAGCAGGACCTCGACACCGATTTTGTCCAGTTCGGCCGCCAGCTTGGCCGCGCCCAGCCGAGCCTCGGGGTCTTTGTTGGCGATCACCAGGTGCACGTCGAAGGGCGCGACCGACGACGGCCAGCGCAGCCCGAGTTCGTCGTGGTGCTGCTCGGCCACCACGGCAACCAGCCGGGACACCCCGATGCCGTAGGAGCCCATGGTCAGCCGCACCGGCTTGCCGTCCTCACCGAGCACGTCGGCGGTGAACGCGTCGGCGTATTTGCGGCCGAGCTGGAAGATGTGCCCGATCTCGATGCCGCGGGCCATGACTAGCCGGCCGGCGCCGTCCGGCGAGGGATCGCCCTCGCGTACCTCGGCGGCCTCAATAGTGCCGTCGGCGGCGAAATCACGGCCGGCTACCAGGCCGACAACGTGGCGGCCGGGTTCGTCGGCGCCGGTGATCCAGCTGGTGCCGTCTGCCACGCGAGGATCGACAAGATAGCGAACGTTGTTGTTCTGCAACCCTTTCGGCCCGATGTAACCCTTGACCAGAAAGGGGTACTTGGCGAAGTCGGCGTCGTCGAGCAGCGCGTAGTCGGCGGGTTCGAGGGCGGCGGCCAGCCTCTTGTCGTCGACCTCGCGGTCGCCGGGGATGCCGATGGCCAGCAATTCCCACTCCCCGCCTGGCTGGCGGATCTTGACCAGGACGTTCTTGAGGGTGTCGGCGGCGGTAACGGTGCGGCCCAGAGCTTCGTTGGCCCAGTCGACCAGCGTGGCGATGGTCGGGGTGTCACCGGTGTCGTGCACCCGCGCCTCCGGCAGCCCCTCGGTGGGCCGAGATTCGGGACGCGCCGTGATGACGGCCTCGACGTTGGCCGCGTAGCCGGATTCCGGGCAACGGACGAAAGTGTCCTCACCGATGGGGCTCTCGGCCAGGAACTCCTCGGAAGCACTTCCGCCCATCGCGCCGGAGACCGCCGAGACGATGACGTAGCGCACCTGGAGACGGTCGAATATGCGCTGGTAGGCCTCGCGGTGGGCATGATAGGAGGCTTTGAGCCCGGCGGCGTCGACGTCGAAGGAGTAGGAGTCCTTCATCACGAACTCGCGACCGCGCAGGATGCCTGCGCGGGGGCGCGCCTCGTCCCGGAACTTGGTCTGGATTTGGTACAGCGTGAGCGGGAAATCCTTATAGGAGCTGTACTCGCCCTTGACGGTCAGGGTGAATATCTCTTCGTGCGTGGGACCAAGCAGGTAGTCGTTGCCGCGGCGGTCTTTGACCCGGAATACGCCGTCGCCGTATTCGGACCAGCGGTTGGTGGTTTCGTACGGCGCACGCGGCAGCAGCGCGGGCAGCAGGATCTCCTGGCCGCCGATGGCGTTCATCTCCTCGCGGACGACGCGTTCGATGTTGCGCAGCACCTTCAGACCGAGGGGCAACCAGCTGTACAACCCGGGCGCGACTGGCCGTACGTAACCGGCGCGGATCAAGAGTTTGTGGCTGGGCACTTCGGCGTCGGCGGGGTCGTCGCGCAGGGTGCGCAGGAACAGCTCGGACATCCGGGTGATCACAGCCGGCAAGCCTACTTGGCGGCCCAGTGCGGCGAGCGTCACGCCGGACGGGCAGGGCCACCCCTGGCCTGCGGCGCCGAACGTGACGCCGAGGTTCGGCGGGACGGGAGTACCGCGGGGAAGCTACAGCTCCCCGGCGTCCATCGCTTCCTTGACTTCCTGCGCGTGCGCCACTTGCTCCGGCGTGTATCCAATGAACAGCGCCGCGCAGCCCACGATGACGGCCGCGCCGGCCACCCAGAGCAGCCCGTATGTGTAGCCGTGGTCGAGCGCCTGCAACTGCGCGTCGTTCATGAACTTCACCGGGCCGGTGGTACCACCCAGGAACAGGGTGCGGGAGGTGATCACGGCCTGGATGACTGCCAGCACCAGCGGTCCGCCCAGACTCTGCAGCATCAGCGTCAGCGCCGAGACCGGGCCGATCTGGTCGAATCCGACGCCGGCGATGGCCGACAGCGTCAGCGGGACGACGACCATGCCGATGCCGATTCCGCCGACGACGATCGGCATCACCAGGTTCGGGAAGTACGGCACCCCACGGTGCATGAACATCGAGCCGTAGATCATGGCGCCCAGCAGCAGCCAGCCACCGCCGATGGTCAGCACCCGCGGCGAGAACCGCGACACCAGTTGCGAGGAGATGCCGAGGCCGATTCCCATCGCGATCACGAACGGGATGAAGCCGACGCCCGCGCGCAGCGCGCTATAACCGAGGATGTCCTGCACGTACAGGCCGATGCAGACGGTCAGGCTGAACATGACGCCGCCGGCCAGCAGGATGGCGACGAAGGTGACCAACCGGTTGCGGTCGCGGAACAGCTCGAACGGGATGACCGGGTTCTCGGCCTTGCGCTCAACGACCGCGAAGGCGATGGCAGCCGCCGCGGCGAGGAGCCCGGAACCGATGGTGGTGACTGAGATCCAGCCCTTCTCCGGGCCGATCGAGAAGGCGAAGACGGCCGCGGTGCACGCCAACGTGGCCAGCATGGCCCCGGTGGCGTCGAGCTTCATCCGTTCCCGGTTGGTCTCGCGCAGCGCGGTGCGGGCGAGGTAGATCATCACCAGACCGATCGGCACGTTCACCAGGAACGCCAGCCGCCAGGAGTATTCCGTCAGGAAGCCGCCGACGACCAGGCCCATCACCGAACCGATCGCCGTCATCGCGGCGAACACGGCGGTCGCGGCGTTGCGCGCGGGACCCTTCGGGAACGTCGTCGCCACCAGCGCCAGGCCGGTCGGGGATGCGATCGCCGACCCGACACCCTGCGACAGCCGCGCAATCACCAGCGTCACCTCGTCCCAGGCGACCGCGCACAGCACCGACGAGATGGTGAACAACGCGACACCGACGATGAAAGTGCGTTTGCGGCCGATGGTGTCGCCGAGGCGACCGCCGAGCAGCATTAGCCCGCCGAAGGTCAGCACGTAGGCGGTAATCACCCAGCTCCGGCCGGCATCGGACAGGCTGAGCTCGTTCTGGATCTTAGGAAGCGCCACGATCGCGACGGTGCTGTCCATGGTTGCCAGCAGCTGCATACCGCCGATCGCGATGACCGCGGCGATGAACCGGCGTGAGGGCAGCCAGGTCGGGTAGTACCTGCTCATGCGCTGCAAAGCGGTCTCCACCGATCGCGTGGGACGCTCCTGGGCCGAACGTTCTGAGCGTCCATCCGTCCAAGTGTGGACTGTCCGCTCTGATTCGTTGAGAGCCGTCATAGCGGGTTACCTTACAGTAATCTTAAGAATTGTTTAAACCCCGGACGGTGCTGAAGCCTTTTCAAGACCCACTACGGGGCCGATAACGATGATCGCGGGAGGTCGGATGCCTTCCGCGCGAATTTTCTCCGGCGTGTCCGCCAGTGTCGCCCGCAGCGACAGCTGGGCCGCCGTGGTGCCGTGCTGGACCACCAGCACCGGAGTTTCTGCAGGTCGGCCGCCTTTCAGCAGCGCTGCGGCGAAGAGTTCGATGCGTTCCACCGCCATCAGCAACACGATCGTGCCGGTCAGTGCTGCCAAAGCATCCCAATTCACTAACGATTCGGGATGGTCGGGCGCCAAGTGGCCGCTGACCACCACGAATTCGTGATTTACGGCCCGATGGGTGACCGGAACGCCCGCGGCGGCAGGTACTGCTATGGCACTTGTCACACCTGGCACCACGGTCACCGGAATCCCCGCTTCGGCGCATGCCTGGACTTCCTCGAATCCGCGGGCGAACACGAATGGATCGCCGCCTTTGAGCCGCACGACGAACTTACCGGCCCGAGCCCGCTCGATGAGGACGGCGTTGATGGCGTCCTGGGCCATCGCCCGGCCGTACGGGATCTTTGCCGCGTCGATGACCTCGATATGCGGGCCGAGCTCGGCGAGCAGCTCGGGAGGCGCCAGCCGGTCGGTGACCACGACATCGGCCTGGGCGAGCAGCCGCCGACCGCGCACGGTGATCAGTTCGGGGTCGCCGGGGCCGCCCCCGACCAGCGCGACACTCCCTCCCACGACGTCGGAGTTCTCGGCGCTGATCAACCCTTGCTGCAGTGCCTCGCGGATGGCCGACCGGATGGCTGCCGAACGGCGATGCTCGCCGCCGGCCAGCACCCCCACCGAAAGGCCCGCGTAGCTGAATGACGCGGGCGTGACCGCGGTTCCCTCCACCGCGATGTCGGCACGCACACAGAAGATCCGCCGGCGTTCGGCTTCGGCGACGACGGCTGCGTTGACCTGCGGATCGTTGGTAGCCGCGAGCGCATACCAGGCGTCCTGCAGATCGCCGTCGCGGTACTCGCGCACCGACAGGGTGATGCCTTCCATCGCCTCCACGGAGCGGGTGGCGCTGCGGGATACCACGTGCACGTCGGCACCGCTGGCAATCAGTAGCGGCAACCGGCGCTGCGCGACGCTGCCCCCGCCGACGACAACGACTTTCCGGCCGGCCAGTCGCAGTCCCGCGAGGTAGGGGCTCTCGGTCACCGGGCAAGCTTAATGTTCGCGGCTCAGATGTGTTCGGTCGCGAGTCGGACCGCACGGTGATTGCGCGGGGCTCGATCTCGGGAGTCGCGCTACGCTCGCGGGCTCGGCGCCGCGGCGTGAGCGACGAAACGGGCCGCCGCCCCGGGGTTCGCCGCAGCGTGGGTGTGCAGGTACGACGCGTGCACCCCACGGTGCACGACGCCCTCGCGACCCTTCTGATCCGCATCGCCGGGCTGCAGGTACCCCCACGCCGGCCGATACGACCGAGCGAAAGTGATTGTGGTTCGGTGGAATTCGTGCCCCACCACCCGCTCGCCGAGGGTATGCAGCGGCGAGTCGGCCAGCGCCACCGCGTCGCGGTAACCCAGGGTGAGCCGCTGGGTGAAGTCCGCCGATCCGTCCAGCACGCCACACATCGGCTGGCCGTCGACGTCGGACACCAGGTAGATCAACCCGCCGCATTCGGCGTGTAGGGGTGCGCCGGTGGCCGCCAATTCGCGAACCTGGCGGCGCAGGCTGTCGTTGGCGGACAGCTCGGCGGCGAACTGCTCGGGAAAGCCGCCCGGCAGCAGCACCGCGTTCGCGCCGTCGGGCAATGGGTCCACAAGTGGGTCGAACTCGGCGATGTCCGCACCGGCCGCGCGCAACAGCTCGTTGTGCTCGGGGTAACCGAAACTGAACGCCTTGCCCGACGCCACCGCGACGACGACGCGCGACGCGGTGGACGGACCCACCGCCACCGCCGGATCCCAGGGCGCGTCCTGGACGCGGCTCGAGGCGGCGGCCACCACTGCGGCCAGATCGATGTGTCGGGCCACCAGATCGGTCATCGCCTCGACCGCCCGCCGGGCGTGCCGGCCATACTCGAGCGCCGTCACGAGCCCCAGATACCTTGTCGGAAGTTCCAATTCGGCAGCACGCGGGATGGCACCGAGCACTGGGACCCCGGCCTGCTCGCACGCCTGCCGCAGTACCTGTTCGTGACGGGCCGTCCCGACCCGGTTCAGGATGACGCCGCGGACCCGGGTGTGCGGATCGAACGTCGAAAAGCCGTGCAACAGGGCGGCAACGCTGTGGCTCTGACCCCGCGCATCCACCACCAGGATTACCGAAGCGCCTAGCAGGCCCGCGACGTGCGCGGTCGAACCCGGTGCAGGACCCGGCGCGTTCGGATCAATCCGCCCATCGAACAGACCCATCACTCCCTCGATCACCGCGATGTCGGCGCCGGCGGTGCCGTGTCGGTACAGCGGGCCAATCAAGCGCTCCCCCACCAGCACCGGATCGAGGTTGCGGCCAGGGCGCCCGGCGGCCATGGCGTGGTAACCGGGGTCGATGAAGTCGGGCCCCACCTTGAACGGAGCCACCCGATGACCGGCCCGGCTCAGCGCACCAATCAAACCCGTTGCGACGGTGGTCTTTCCGCTGCCGGACGTGGGGGCCGCGACGACAACGGCAGGTATTGCGGACGGCGTGACGCTCCTGGTCACCACTCGATGCCCTTCTGACCCTTGCGCCCGGCGTCCATCGGATGCTTCACCTTGGTCATCTCGGTTACCAGGTCGGCGGCCTCGATCAGGCGCGGCGGCGCGTCGCGCCCGGTGATCACCACGTGCTGGTGACCGGGCCTGCCCAGCAGGGCGCCAACCACTTGGTCGACGTCGAGCCAGCCCCACTTCAGCGGGTAGGTGAATTCGTCGAGCACGTAGAAGTCGTGCAGTTGGGCGGCCAGCCGACGCTCGATCTCCGCCCAGCCGGCGGCGGCCGCCGCCGCGTGGTCGATTTCGCTGCCCGACTTGCGGGTCCAGGACCAGCCGGCACCCATCTTGTGCCATTCCACCGTGCCGCCGACGTTCTGCTCGTCGCGAAGTCGGGCGAGATGCCGAAATGCCTGCTCCTCCCCCACCTTCCACTTCGCGCTCTTGACGAACTGGAAGACCGCGACATTCAGGCCGGCGTTCCATGCCCGCAACGCCATTCCGAACGCGGCCGTCGACTTACCCTTGCCGTCACCGGTATGCACCGCCAGGACAGGGGTGTTGCGCCGTGCCCGGGTGGTCAGGCCATCGTCCGGTATTTCGATCGGATTACCCTGTGGCATAGTCGATTACCGGCTTGTGATTATGCGACGGTGCGCACGGCGCGGGTCAGATGGTCGGCATGCAACTGCTCCAGCCGGATGACGGGCGCACCCAGCTGGCGGGCCAGCTGGCCGGCCAGACCAAGCCGAACGAAGGACGTCTCGCAGTCCACTACCACCGCGGAGACGTTCTCGACGACGAGCCGGGCCGCCGCGAACTTGGTGCGGGCCAACGGGTCTGGGCCCGCGGTGGCCCGCCCGTCGGTCAGCACTACTACCAGCGGCCGCCGGGCCCGATCGCGGACCCGCTCACGCAACACCAGTTCGCGGGCCGCCAGCAACCCTTCGGCCAGCGGGGTCCGCCCGCCGGTGTCGAACCGGGCCAGCCGGCGGCCGGCGATATGCGCCGACGACGTCGGCGGCAGCAACATGGTGGCGTTCTGCTGCCGGAAGGTGATGACCGCGACCTTGTCGCGCCGCTGGTAGGCATCGCGCAACAGCGACATGGTGGCGCCGCTGACGGCAGCCATCCGGTCCCGGGCCGCCATCGACCCGGACGCGTCGACGACGAAGATCACCAGGTTGCCCTCCCTGCCCTCACGCACCGCGCGCCGCACGTCCTCCGGGCGCAGCCGCAGCCGTCCGGCGCCGGCGGCCTGCCCGGCCGCGGACAGCAGGGTGGCGAACAGGTGCAGACCGTGCGCGTCCGGCACGGACGGCTCCGCGGCGGCCACCACGCTGCCGGAGGCGTTGCGGGCGCGGGATCGCCGGCCGGGCGCGCCCTCCCCGACGCCGGGTACGGTCAGCGCCCGAGTGCGAAAGACCTGCGACGGCGGCGCACTGGGTCGCGGCGGTTGCTGAGTGGGCGGTCGGGAAGCCGGTGGCGATTCGGCGGGCTCAGCGTCTTGGGCCGCCTCGCCGCCGCCGGGCGGGTCGGGGTCCGGCTGGAGGCCAGCCTGGGATTCAGCAGCCTTGGCCAGCGCCTCGTCCAGTTGGTCGCCGTCGATGCCGTGATCGTCGAACGGGTCGCGGCGGCGGCGGTGCGGCAACGCGAGCTCGGCGGCCACCCGGATGTCCTGCTCCTCGACGGTGCGGGCGCCCCGCCAGGCCGCGTGCGCGGTCGCGGTCCGCGCCACCACCAGATCCGCCCGCATTCCGTCCACATCGAACGCCGCACACAACGCGGCAATACGGCGTAATTCGTTGTCCGGCAATAGTACATCGTCGACCGTCGCGCGTGCGGCAGCGATGCGCCGAGCCAGTTCTGCGTCTGCGTCGGCGTAGCGCTTCGCGAACGCGTCCGGATCGGACTCGTAGGCCATCCGCTGACGGATCACCTCCACCCGCACGTCGACGTCCCGCGACGCCTGCACGTCGACGGTGAGGCCAAACCGGTCCAGCAACTGCGGACGCAGTTCGCCCTCTTCGGGATTCATGGTTCCGATCAACAGGAAGCGGGCCTCGTGCGTGTGCGAGATGCCGTCGCGTTCGACGTGTACCCGGCCCATCGCGGCAGCATCGAGCAGGATGTCGACCAGGTGGTCGTGCAACAGATTGACCTCGTCGACGTAGAGCACACCGCCATGGGCGCGGGCCAGCAGACCCGGCGAGAAGGCGTGTTCGCCATCGCGCAGCACCCGCTGCAGGTCCAGTGATCCCACCACCCGGTCTTCGGTTGCGCCCAAAGGCATCTCGACCAGACCGGTATCGCCGGAGCCGGTGGCCGCGGACAGCAGGGCGGCCAGGCCGCGCACCGCCGTCGACTTCGCGGTGCCCTTCTCGCCACGGATCAGCGCACCTCCGATCTCAGGGCGCACCGCACACAACAACAAGGCGAGCCGCAGTCGTTCGTGGCCGACGATCGCGCTGAACGGATATGGCTTCACCGCTGCGCCCCCGCCGCTGGACCGGAGGCAGGTCGCAACATCGGGACGTGCGGGATGCCGCCGTCGATGAATTCGTCGCCGTCGCGGACGAATCCGTGTTTGGCCCACATGTCCGCGAGGTAGGTCTGCGCATCCATTCGGCACGGGTAATCGCCCACCTCGGCGAGGGCGGCTCGCAGCAGCCGGGTGGTGTGACCCTGCCCGCGGGCGCTACGTTTGGTGCACAGCCGCCCGAGCCGGAACGCCTTCTCCCCGCCGGGATGTTCCTCCATCAGCCGTAGGGTGCAGATCACCTCTCCCTGAGGTGTTTCCAGCCAGAAGTGCCGCGTCTCGGCAAGCAGGTCGCGACCGTCCAGCTCGGGATACGGGCAGGCCTGCTCGACCACGAACACCTCCACCCGCAACTTGAGCAGTTCGTAAAGCGTTGCAGCGTCGAGGTCCTTGGACCAGACGCGGCGCAGAGCTTCACTCATGATGTCGCTCTCCCAACTGCAGCGCCCGTGCCGTCCACGACCGCAACTCTTCGTACAACGCCGGCTCACGGGACAGCTGCGTGCCCAGTGACGGCACGATTTCCTTGAGGGTGGGCAACCAGGATTGGTATCGCCCCGCGAAACACGTCTCGAGCACTTCCAGCATTGCGGGTACGGCGGTCGACGCACCTGGCGATCCGCCGAGCAATCCCGTGATGCTGCGGTCGGCCGCGCCAACGATGGTGGTGCCGAATTCCAGTACGCCGCCTTTGCGTCCGTTCGGGCGGATCACTTGCACCCGCTGGCCGGCCACCGTCAGCTCCCAATCGGAACCCGTTGCGCTGGGGGCGAATTGGCGAAGCTGCCGGATCCGGGATGGCTCGGCCAGCCGCAGCTGACCGAGTAGGTATTTGAGTAGCTTGGTCTCGGTGGCGCCTACGCCCAAAACAGGCCATAGATTGCCGGGGCGAATCGAGCGGGGCAGGTCGCTGAAATTCCCGTGCTTCAAGAACTTCGGCGACCAGCCGGCATACGGCCCGAACACCAGCCACGGCTTGCCGTTGACATACCGAAGGTCCAGATGCAGCGCACCCAGCGGCGGCGCCCCCGGCGCCGGGACGCCGTACACCTTGGCCTGGTGTGTCGTGGTCAATGCGGGTTCGGCGGTGCGCAAGAAACGACCACCGATGGGAAAGCCGGCGAAACCCTTGATCTCGTCGATGCCCGCTTTCTGCAATAGCGGCAGCGCATCACCGCCCGCGCCGACGAACACGAATTTTGTGTTCAATTTGCGCTTTTCGCCCGTGCGGCGGTTACTGACCGTTAGCGTCCAGCTGCCGTCGGACTGACGGGACAGGCCGGTCACCTGATGACCGAAGCGCACCGTGACGCCGGTGCTCACGCAGTAACCGATGAGCTGGCGGGACAGCGCGCCGAAGTCGACGTCGGTGCCGTCTGCGGCCCAGTTCAGTGCGACGGGTTCGGCAAAATCGCGGCCGGAAGCCATGAACGGTAACCGGCGCGCGAACTCGTCGGGGTCCTCGATCAGTTCGGTCGCGGCGAATAACGGGTTGTGCGCCAACGCTTCGCGGCGCCGCCGCAGATAGTCCACGCCGTCGCTGCCGTGAACAAAGCTCACGTGTGGGACGGGGCGCAGGAAGCCGCGCACATCGGCAAGCATGCCGTTCTCCACCGCGTACGCCCAGAATTGACGGGTGATTTGAAACTGCTCGTTGACCAGCACCGCTTTGGTGATATCGATCGAACCGTCGGTCCGCTGGGGGGTGTAGTTCATTTCGCACAGCCCCGCATGCCCGGTGCCAGCGTTGTTCCACGGACTGCTGCTCTCCGCGCCGACGGCGTCGAGCCGCTCGATGACGGTGACCGACCAGTCCGGTTCCAATCGTCGCAGCAGTGCTCCCAGAGTGGCGCTCATGATCCCGGCACCCACCAACACGACGTCGGTCGTGGATCGTTCTGCCACCGGGTCTGTGGTCCTTCCTTGCCAGGCCTGCGCCGGTCCCAGGCTATCGCGAGCCGGATGGCCTCACGACTTGCGGCGGGCATCAGTGCGGGATCGATGGCCGGTACCTGCGACCACGCTTTAAGCTGGCCTTCGTGACTGGCTGGGTGCCCGACGTCCTACCCGGGTTCTGGCAGTACACGATCCCGCTAGGGCCCGACCCGGACGGCGAAGGTGATGTCGTCGCCACCCTGGTGCGGCGCGGCGACCGTCCGGCCGGCGACCGCGCGGTGCTGGCGGTCCACGGCTACACCGACTACTTCTTCCAGACCGAGCTGGCCGACCACTTCGCCGGCCGCGGCTTCGGGTTCTACGCCCTAGACCTGCGCAAGTGCGGCCGCTCGCGCCAGCCGGAGCAAACGCCCCACTTCACCACCAACCTCGCCCACTACGACGCCGAGCTGGACCGCGCGCTGGCCCTGATCCGCGACGAGTCCCCGCGAGTCACGATACTGATGTACGGGCATTCGGCGGGCGGCCTGATCGTGTCGCTGTACTTGGACCGGCTGCGCCGACAGCGCCGGCTCGCCCGGGCCGCGGTCGACGGACTAGTGCTCAACAGCCCTTTTCTGGACCTGCACGGACCCGCAGTGCTGCGCCTCGGTGTCACCTCGGCCACCATCGCCGCGCTGTCGCGGGTTCGCAGCCGAGGTGTCGCACGGGCCAGCGGCACCGGCGGCTACGGCTCCAGCCTGCACCGCGACTACCACGGTGAGTTCGAGTACAACCTGCAGTGGAAACCGCTGGGCGGGTTTCCGGTCACCTTCGGCTGGCTGCACGCCGTGCGCCGCGGCCAGGCCCGGCTGCATCGGGGACTCGACGTGGGTGTACCGAACCTGATCCTGCGTTCGGACCACACCGTGGACGAGAACGCCGGGGCAGCCGCACTGCAGCAAGGCGACGCAGTTCTCGACGTCCGTCAGATCGCCCGGTGGGCTGGCTGTATCGGCAACCGGAGCAGCATCATTCCGGTGCCCGACGCCAAGCACGACGTGTTCTTGTCGCTGCCGCAACCACGCACGCTGGCCTACGGACATCTGGACCGCTGGCTCGACCAATATCTGGACAAACTGAACGACACCGGCGCCTCGGCACCGTCGGGGAAAGGCTGACGCAGTGGAGTCCTACGACCTGGCAATCATCGGAACCGGTTCGGGCAACAGCATTGTCGACGAACGCTACGCCGCCAAGCGGGTTGCGATCTGCGAGCAGGACACCTTCGGTGGCACCTGCCTCAACGTCGGCTGCATCCCGACCAAGATGTTCGTCTACGCCGCGGAGGTGGCCAAGACGATTCGCGGCGCAGCCCGATACGGGGTCGACGCGCACATCGACGGAGTGCGCTGGGGAGACATCGTGTCGCGGGTTTTCGGTCGCATCGACCCGATCGCGGCAGGGGGCGAGGACTACCGGCGTTCGGCAAAGAACATTGACGTCTACGACCGGCACACCCGCTTCGGGCCGGTCCAGCCCGACGGGCGCTACCTATTGCGCACCGAGGCAGGCGACGAGTTCACCGCCGAGCAGGTGGTGATCGCGGCCGGTTCACGGCCCATGGTTCCGCCGGCCATTGCCGAATCTGGTGCCCGTTACCACACCAGCGACACCATCATGCGGATCGCCGAATTGCCCGAGCACCTGGTGATTGTCGGAAGTGGCTTCATCGCAGCCGAATTCGCGCATGTCTTCGCGGCGCTCGGCACCCGGGTGACGTTGGTCATCCGGGGCGGGTGCATGCTGCGCCATTGTGACGACACCATCTGCGAGCGGTTCACCCGTATCGCGGCCGGCAAGTGGGAGTTGCGTACCCACCGCAATGTCGTCGACGCACACAACCGCAACGGGACGGCCGCAGGGGTCTCCCTGACGCTCGATGACGGCTCGAAGATCGGCGCCGACGCCCTACTAGTGGCGACGGGACGGGTGTCCAATGCCGATCGGTTAGACGCCGAGCAGGCCGGGGTGGACGTCGAGAACGGCCGCGTGGTGGTCGACCAGTATCAAAGGACCTCGGCCCGCGGGGTTTTCGCGCTCGGCGACGTCTCCTCGCCGTATCAGCTCAAGCACGTCGCCAACCACGAGGCGCGGGTGGTGCAGCATAATCTGCTGTGCGACTGGGACGACACCGCATCGATGGCCGTCACCGATCATCGCTATGTCCCTTCGGCGGTGTTCACCGACCCGCAGCTGGCCAGTGTCGGGCTGACCGAGAACCAAGCCGTCGCACAAGGATTCGATGTGACGGTGAAGATCCAGGACTACGGCGACGTCGCCTACGGCTGGGCGATGGAAGACAACACCGGCATTCTCAAGCTGATCGCTGACCGTCGCTCCGGGCAGTTGCTGGGCGCGCATTTCATGGGGTATCAGGCCTCGGCGCTGATCCAGCCGCTGATTCAGGCGATGAGTTTCGGGCTTACCGCCCGGGAGATGGCCCGCGGCCAGTATTGGATTCACCCGGCGCTGCCCGAGGTTGTCGAGAACGCGCTGCTGGGGCTGGGCTGAGGTCAACGCCCTGACACCGCGGGCACAGGCCGTGCAGCGTCAGGCCCGCCCGCTCGGACAGTGCGAAGGAACTGCCCGCCATCGCGTGCTCCAGCGCCGCACTGAGCTGCCGCGCCGGCACCTCGATGATCGAGCCGCACCGGGTGCACACCGCGTGGTGATGCGGAGCGGTGGCCATTCCGTAGGTGGTGACACCGCCGTCCAGGGTCAGCGCATGCAGGACACCCTGATCCACCAGCGTGGTCACCGTGCGGTAGATGGTGGCCAGGTCGGGCAGCTGGGCTCCGGCGAACAGGTGGGCCGGCAGCCGGTCGCGGATCTCGGCCACTGACAGATGTCCGTTGAAGGGTTCGAGCACCGCGAGGATCTGAATTCGTGACGCCGTTCGCCGCAACCCGCGCGCACGAAGGAACTCGCCAAGGCGTTCGGCGGCCGCCGGATCCAAGCCCGCCGATTCAGTCGTCACCCGCCCAGTGTCTCGCCCCCGACTCGGGATTGCCAGCGCACCTATGCGGCAGCTCGTTGCGTTCTTGCAAGTCACTTGCATCCGGATTGCCGGCGAACCTACAGTCGGTGCGTCTCTCGATCGTGGGAAGGACCCGGATGTCCCGCGTCCCGCTCGACCGGTCCCGCCGACGGCCCGCCTTGTCGACGGCGGAGTTGCGGCGATTGGCACTGATGGCCGCGGTAATCATCGCGTTGCACCTAGTCGGCTGGATGACGTTGGCACTGGTGGTAGAGCCGGCTCATTTAAGGTTGGGTAGCAAAGCATTTGGGGTCGGCATCGGGCTCACCGCTTACATCCTGGGCCTGCGGCACGCCTTCGACGCTGACCACATCGCGGCGATCGACAACACCACCCGCAAGCTGATGAGCGACGGGCAACGCCCGCTGGCGGTCGGATTCTTCTTCTCCCTGGGCCACTCCACGGTGGTGTTCGTGCTGGCGCTGCTGTTGGCGACCGGGGTGCGCGCCGTCGCCGGGCCGGTCGCGGACGACTCGTCGCGGCTGCACCACTACACCGGTCTATTCGGCACCGGCGTCTCAGGCGTGTTCCTGTACCTGATCGCGCTGCTCAATGTCGTCGTTTTGGTCGGCATGGTGCGGGTGTTCGCCCGGCTGCGACGCGGCCAGTACAGCGAGAGCGAACTCGAGCGACAGCTGGACAACCGTGGACTAATCAACCGGTTCCTGGGCCGATTCACTAAGTCGATCAGCAAGTCCTGGCACATGTACCTGGTCGGCCTGCTCTTTGGGTTGGGGTTTGACACCGCCACCGAAGTCGCGCTGCTGGTGCTGGCGGGGACCAGCGCGGCCTCCGGGTTGCCGTGGTACGCCATCCTGTGCCTGCCGGTGCTTTTCGCCGCCGGCATGTGCCTGTTGGACACCATCGACGGCTCGTTCATGAACTTCGCTTACGGCTGGGCGTTTTCCAGTCCGGTCCGCAAGATCTACTACAACATTGCGGTCACCACATTGTCGGTGGCCGTCGCCTTGCTGATCGGCACGGTGGAACTACTCGGCCTGTTCGCCGAACAGCTGGGCTGGCGCGGCCCGTTCTGGGCTTGGCTGGCCGGCCTCAACCTGAACACCGTCGGATTTCTCGTCGTCGCAATGTTCCTCGCCACGTGGCTGCTGGCGCTGCTGGTCTGGCGCTACGGACGCATCGAGGAGAGATGGGCCCCGGCCGCGGACCCCGCTACTCCCGATTCGACTGTGTAGAAAGGTGTAGAACGGTCCCCATGGACTCCGACCCGGTCGGCCGGCGGTAGCCGCCGATGCATGAGCTCTCGCTGTGTCAGGCGATCGCCGGCGTGGTCAAGTCTCACGCCGACGGGCGGCACGTCGAAGTCGTGCGGGTCCGGGTGGGCGCCTTGCGACAGGTGGTACCGGATTCGCTGTCCTTCTGCTGGACGCTCGTGCGGGATTCCGAGGACATGCCCGACGCGAAACTCGAACTGGAGTGCGTGAGGGCAGAGGTGCGCTGCCGCGCCTGCGGAGAGCAATCGGAGATCACCTCGGCGTGGTCGATCTGGTGTCCGGCGTGCGATAGTGCCGACGTCGAGGTGCTGCGCGGCAACGAATTTCTGGTGACGTCGCTCGACGTCTCGTGAAACTGCTTCGGAACGAGCGGCTTTCACCTGCGAACCGTTCGCAACTGGGTATCCCTCACTCTTGCACCGCTGCCAAGCGGGAGCCGTTGACAACGCCTGGCGGCGGGGGTAGACCCAAAAACAGCGCCACGCAAGTGGGCCGACGGTCGACTCCGGTGGTGCAGGGGTTCCAGCCCAGCCCCGGAAAGCTGCAGCATGCCAACAGAAGCAGCAGTCAAGGCAGAACAAACATTGATCCATGTCCTGTGGATCAACGCCGGTCTCAGTTGTGACGGTGACTCGGTGGCGTTGACTGCCGCCACCCAACCCAGCGTCGAAGAGATCGCACTGGGAGCCCTTCCCGGACTCCCGCAGGTCGCCGTGCACTGGCCGTTGATCGACTTCGAGTGTGGGCCAACCGGGGGCGCCGACGACTTCCTCGAGTGGTTCTTCAAGGCCGACCGCGGCGAACTTGAACCGTTCGTGCTCGTCGTCGAAGGCTCCATTCCCAACGAACAGATCAAGTCCGAGGGTTACTGGTGTGGGTTCGGCAACGACCCGGCCACCGGCCAGCCGATGACTACCAGCGAATGGCTGGATCGGCTCGCGCCCAAGGCCACCGCGATCGTCGCGGTGGGTACTTGCGCCACCTACGGCGGCATCCACGCGATGGCAGGCAATCCGACCGGCGCCATGGGCGTGCCCGACTATCTGGGCTGGGACTGGAAGAGCAAGGCCGGTATTCCGATCGTGTGCGTACCGGGCTGTCCGATCCAACCGGACAATCTTTCCGAGACGTTGACCTACTTGCTCTACATGGCGACCGGCCAGGCGCCGATGATTCCGCTCGACGACGCGCTGCGACCCAAGTGGCTATTCGGCAACACCGTGCACGAGGGGTGCGATCGGGCCGGATACTACGAGCAGGGTGATTTCGCCACCGAGTACGGGTCACCGAAATGCATTGTCAAGCTGGGATGTTGGGGCCCGGTAGTGAAGTGCAATGTGCCCAAGCGCGGCTGGATCAACGGTATTGGCGGCTGCCCGAATGTCGGTGGCATCTGCATCGGCTGCACCATGCCCGGCTTCCCGGACAAGTTCATGCCGTTCATGGACGAACCGCCGGGCGGCAAGCTATCGAGCACCACGTCGGGGTTGTACGGCTCGGTGATCCGCGGCTTGCGGCACATTACCGAGCACACCCTCGACAAGGAGCCGCGTTGGCGGCACAAGGGCACCGAACTGACCACCGGAGCGCGCCGCACCTGGTAGGTGCCTCGTACTCTTTCCTTCAGAGCCGTATGCGGCGGAGAGCAGTATTCGCTATGACAACCATCATCCCCGAGCCGTCGACATCCAAGCGGGAGCCCGGTCAACTCGTCGAGATGGCGTGGGACCCTATCACCAGAATCGTTGGTAGCCTGGGCATTTACACGAAGATCGACTTCGAGAATCGAGAAGTCGTGGAGTGCCATAGCACATCATCGATCTTCCGTGGCTACTCGATATTCATGAAAGGCAAGGACCCGCGCGACGCCCACTTCATCACTAGCCGTATCTGCGGAATCTGCGGCGACAACCATGCCACCTGCTCGTGCTATGCGCAGAACATGGCCTACGGGGTAAAGCCGCCGCACATCGGTGAATGGATCGTCAACCTCGGCGAGGCAGCAGAATACATGTTCGACCACAACATTTTTCAGGAAAACCTGGTCGGAGTGGACTTCTGCGAAAAGATGGTCTCCGAGACCAATCCGGGTGTGCTGGCCAAAGCCGAGAAAACTCAAGCACCGCACGCGGATGCGCATGGCTACAAGACGATCGCCGACATCATGCGCTCGCTGAATCCGTTCAGCGGCGAGTTTTACCGGGAGGCTTTGCAAGTCAGTCGCTGGACCCGAGAGATGTTCTGCCTGATGGAGGGCCGTCACGTGCACCCCTCCACGCTGTACCCCGGTGGCGTCGGCACCGTGGCCACCATCCAGTTGATGACCGACTACATGACCCGGTTGATGCGCTACGTCGAGTTCATGAAGAAGGTTGTCCCGATGCACGACGATCTGTTCGATTTCTTCTACGACGCTCTACCCGGTTACGAGAAGGTCGGCCTGCGCCGCACGCTGCTGGGCTGCTGGGGCTCGTTTCAGGACCCCGAGGTGTGCAATTTCGAATACCGAGACATGGAGCGCTGGGGTAACGCGATGTTCGTCACTCCCGGTGTGGTGGTGGACGGCAAGCTGGTTACCCACTCCCTGGTAGACATCAACTTGGGTATCCGAATCCTTTTGGGCAGTTCGTATTACGACGACTGGACCGATCAGGAGATGTTCGTCAAGACTGACCCGCTGGGCAACCCGGTGGACCGCCGCCACCCGTGGAACCAGCACACCAACCCGCATCCGCAGAAGCGGGAGATGGACGGTGGCAAGTACAGCTGGGTGATGTCGCCGCGCTGGTTCGACGGCAAGGACCACCTGGCGCTAGACACCGGCGGCGGTCCGCTGGCCCGGCTGTGGGCGACTGCGCTGGCCGGCCTGGTCGATATCGGCTACGTCAAGGCCACCGGCAACAGCGTCAAGATCAACCTGCCGAAGACCGCGCTCAAGGGTCCGGTGGAGTTCGAGTGGAAGGTGCCCAAGTTCGGCAGCAACACCATCGAACGCGACCGGGCCCGCACCTATTTCCAGGCCTATGCGGCGGCGTGCGCGCTGCACTTCGCCGAGAAGGCATTGGAAGAAATCCGCGCCGGGCGTACCAAGACCTGGGAGCGCTTCGACGTGCCCGAGGAGGGCATCGGTTGCGGCTTCACCGAGGCGGTGCGCGGCGTGCTCAGCCACCACCTGGTCATCCGGGACGGCAAGATCGCCAACTACCACCCATATCCGCCCACCCCGTGGAACGCCAACCCTCGTGACAGCTACGGCACGCCGGGCCCATACGAGGACGCGGTGCAGGGCCAGCCGATTTTCGAGGAGAACGACCGGGAGAACTTTAAGGGCATCGACGTGATGCGCACGGTGCGCAGCTTCGACCCGTGTCTGCCCTGCGGCGTGCACATGTACCTGGGCAAGGGCAAGACGCTGGAGAGACTGCACACCCCGACCCAGTCACCGATCGGGGAGTGACACCCCGAATGGCACGGCCGGATCGTCCGCAGGGTTCAGCAGATGATGCACAGTGGCGCACCGCGGGCGACCGGATCCAGACCCTGCTGGATTCCTGCGCGACCGGCGGGCCAGGGGCCTACGAGCGCGCCCAGGAGTTGGTCCGTGAGGTCATCGCGCTCTACGGGGCGGGGTTGGAACGGATCCTGGCGCACGCCGATCCGCAGTTGGCCGAGCGGCTGGCCACCGACGACCTGGTGGCCAGCCTGCTCCTGGTGCACGGCCTGCACCCGCACGATGTGCACCGTCGGGTCGCCGACGCGCTCGACCGGGTGCGGCCCTACCTGGGTTCGCACGGCGGCGACGTAGATCTGCTGGAGATCACCCCCGACGGGGCTGCGCGCCTGGCGTTCCGGGGAACCTGCAAAACGTGCCCCTCGTCGGCCATGACACTGGAACTCGCTGTCGAGGATGCTGTCCGCGCCGCCGCCCCTGAAATTTGCTCGATCGAGGTGGTCGCGGCAACGGAGCCCACCAATGTCATTGCCGCGGAATCGCTGCTGTCCCGGGTGCATTCGAGCGGTTCGTGGCAGCCAGTGCCGGAGCTAGCCGAGTTGGCACCCGGCGAGGTGGCGGGCTTCTCGATCGCCGGTGTTTCCGTGCTGGCCTGCCGGGTCGACGAGCGGGCGCTGGCTTACCGCGACCATTGCCCGGTGTGCCTGGACACGCTGGCCGGGGCTCGGTTGACGGGCAGCTCGCTGCAATGCCCGCGCTGCACGACGCAATTCGATGTCGTCCAGGCCGGTGCCGGACCTTCAGCGGCGCACCTCGAACCGTTGCCGTTGCTGACCCGCGACGGGGTGTTGTCGGTGGCACTGCCAGTGCTGGGGGCCCCGGCATGAGCAGCCCCTACGACGTGTTGACCGGCATCACCAACCGGCGCCAGCCGCAGCCTGCCGGCGAACGCTGCGAAATGTGTGCCGAATCGATCACCGACGAGCACCAGCACGTGGTGAATGTGGCTGCCCGGCAACTGATGTGCGTGTGCCGTGCCTGCTATCTGTTGTTCGCCGATTCGCACGCCCAGTTGCGCTACCGCGCGGTGCCCGACCGCTATCTGGTGTTCCCGCAATTCGCGCTGGACCGCCGCGCCTGGGAGGCGCTGCAGATCCCGGTCGGGGTGGCGTTCTTCTTCACCAATTCCGACCTGGGCCGCACGGTCGCCTTCTATCCCGGCCCGGCCGGTGCGTGCGAATCGGAGCTGGACCTGGAGCTGTGGAATGCCATCCGCGCCGCCGACCCCCGAGTGGGGATGTTGGCCGACGACGTGGAGGCGCTGCTGATCCGGGTGCCAGACGACGACACAGGATCGCCGCAAACGTTTTTGGTGCCGATCGATGCCTGCTACGAGTTCGTCGGGCGGCTGCGTCTGTTGTGGCGCGGCTTCGACGGCGGCCAGCAGGCGCGGCAATTTGTCGACGACTTCTTCGCGCAAATCGCTGCCCGCGCACGGGAGGCGCCGCGATGACCGAGCAGCCGATCGACGTGAGCTTCGCCGTGCTGGACGTGGTGCCCGAACCGTACGCGGTCACCCCGACATTGACGGCACGCATCGGCGTCGACGCTGACCCTGACGACCCGGTGCACGCCATTGCGCTGCGCTGCCAGGTCCGGATCGAACCGTTGCGCCGCAACTACACCGACGCGGAGGCCGCCGGGCTGACCGATCTGTTCGGCAACCGGGATCGGTGGGCCACCACCCAGCGCACCTTTCTGTGGCAGCATTGCAGCACCATGGTTCCCGGGTTCGCCGGCAACACCACCGTGGCGCTGCCGCTGGACTGTACCTACGATTTCGAGGTCACCGCCGCCAAGTACATGCACGCCTTATCCGAAGCCGCGATTCCACTCCAATTTCTGTTCAGTGGAACAATTTTCGTCAAGTCCGACCGCGGATTCTCGGTGCAACAGGTGTCCTGGGACTGTGAAGCCCGCTACGACATGCCGATCCAGGTCTGGCGGGACCTGGTCGCACTGCACTACCCCAACACCGGATGGGTGCGGCTACGACACGAAACGGTCTCGGCTCTGGCCGGTTACAAGTCGGCCCACGGGATACTCGACCTCGACCTCGCGGTGAGCACGCTGCTGACCGAGTCGGCGCGGCGGGAGGCCGCGCGATGAGCGTCGGCTGGGGCCTCGCCCGCGCCGTAGCCGACGCGGTGCTGTACGAGGGTTATCTGTTGTACCCGTACCGCGGAACCTCAAGCAAGAACCAATCACGTTGGCAGTTTGGCGTTCTGGGTCCACCCGACGCGGCCGGCGCCGGGCTCGGGGAAGACGACTCGCTGGCCACGCAGTTCCTGATTGATTCGGGTCCGGCGCTCACGGTTGTGGTACGGTTCCTGCAGCTTCAGCGCCGCCAGGCCCAGCGCCGCATCGCGGGCGGTTACGAACCGGTCGCAGAGCTGGTCACACCGTCGGGATCCTGGCTGACCTGGGACGAAGCGGTGGAGTGTGAAATACCCTTAGGACCAATCAGGTTCGACGAAATGCCGCAGGCTCTGCCGGTACTTTCTCCCGCGGGAACAGACGTCGAAGCCGTCGACGGCGGCCGCTTGATCCGGCAACGACAGGAGATCCGCGGCGAGTTGACACTGCACGCCGAACCCGACGGTGGTCTGTTGCGAGTCTCCTTGCGGCTGAGGAACACCGGAGGCGCCACGTCCAGCAAGGACGATGCCATCACCCGGTCTATGATCGGCAGCCACGTCATCGCTGAAGTCATTGAGGGGAACTTCGTTTCGCTACTGGAACCGCCGCCCGAAGCCGCCGACGCGGCAGCGCGCTGCAGCCAGCACCGGTGTTTCCCGGTGCTCGCCGGGCCGCCCGGTGCACGCGACATCCTGCTGGTGTCGCCGATCATCCTCTACGACCACCCGGAGGTCGCCGAACAGAGCAGCACCGCACTGTACGACTGCACCGAGATCGACGAGATCCTGACGTTGCGGGTAATGACGATGACCGACGAGGAGAAGGCGCAGGCGCGGGCTACTGATCCGCGGGCGGCGCAGATCATCGACCAGTGCGACGCGATGTCACCCGAGGCGATGGCCCGCCTGCACGGTGTGCTGCGCGACCCGCACAGCGCATCTGGGTTGATCCCCAAGGTCCCCGAGGGTGTGGACTGGTGGGATCCGCTGGCCGACAACGCGGTTCGTCCCGAGATCGATGCGGTGCTGGTGAACGGCACCCGGGTGGCCCGCGGCAGCCGGGTGGTGTTGCGGCCCCGGCGCAACGCCGACGCACAGGACATCTTCGTCGCCGGTAAGACCGCGCGGGTCGCGTCGGTGCACGAAGACGTCGAGGGCAACAAGCACGTCGGCGTGGTGGTCGAAGACGACCCAGCCGCCGAACTGCACGATTGGTACGGACGCTACCTGTACTTCTCCCCCGACGAAATCGAACCAATCGCCGAACAACTAGACAGCGAACAAGCCGAAAGGAATGTGCCATGGATGTCCTAGGTTGGATTTTCGCCGCCCTCATCGGGGTGGTCCTGGCGGTGGCGGTAGTGATCGGCGTCGCCTCCCTGCCGGATGTCAAGCGTTACCTGCGACTCAGGCGTATGTGAAGCGCATCTAGGCAGGGTTATGGCAGCGCGCATTCTGGTGGCCGGGATCGGCAACATCTTCCTCGGCGACGACGGGTTCGGATCCGAGGTGGTGCGGCACGCGACGATGCCCCGGGACGAATCTGACGTGCGAGTGGTCGACTACGGGATCGGCGGCATGCACCTGGCCTATGACCTGCTCGACGAATGGAACAGCCTGGTCCTGGTCGACGCGATACCAAACCGCGGCAATCCCGGTGCCCTGCATGTCTTTCAGGCCGACCACGACGCCGACGACGGCACAGTCGGCATGGACGCGCACAGCATGGATCCGCAGACGGTGTTCGCGAGCCTGCGAGCACTGGGCGGCAACCCGCCTTACACGGTGATCGTCGGATGCGAGGCCGGCAGCGTCGACGAAGGCATGGGTCTGACCGGGCCGGTCGCCGCCGCTGTCCCCCGAGCGGTCAGCGCCATCCGCGAAATCGTTGCGGCCCTGCGGTCTTCGGCGCCGAAGGAGTGCTGAATCATGTGTTTGGGTATCCCGGGCCGAGTGATCAGGATGCTCGACGGCTACGAGGGTCAACTGGCGCTGGTCGACGTCGCCGGCGAGCAACGCAGAGTCAACGTCGGCATGTTGCCGGACGAGACGTTCTCGCCCGGCGACTGGGTGATCATCCACATGGGTTTCGTGATGGAGAAGACCGATCGGGCCGGGGCCGAGCAGGCGATGGCCGGGCTGGAACTGATGGGTCGAGGCGGCACCGACCCGACCGCCGGGCTGGGCGGCGGTTGAGATGAGCGGGGGCGCCGAGATGTTCGGGCGGTATGCCTACGCCCCCAACGCCCTTGGCTATTGCGGTCCCCCGCTGGGCGCCACCCTGCGGGACGGGTCGGTGGACGAGGTTCGGGCCGCGGCACGCACGTTCTCCGGAGCCTGGCCGTATCTGCTGGTGCTGTCGCAGCTGACCGGGATCGCCGACCCGCTGGATCACCGACTGGTCGAGTCGTACTGGCTCGGCGGCGGCATCGGCGCCGGCGTGGCTCCCCAGGAGTTCTTCGAGGGGTTGCTGACAATCATTGGACCGCGGGCAGGCCACTACTGGTCGCATCTGACGGCCGAGCTGGCTCGCGAGGCAGCCGGCAATCACTGCTTCCACGTGTTCGGTGTGTACCCGTGGACGAGGTTCCTGGGACGCGGCGGCCCCAACACCGTCGAACATCCGTTGTACGTGCTGGATAACTGCCGGATCACTTGGGGCACAGTACTTTCGCGCACCGAGGAAACGGTCGAGGTGACCTGCCGGCGGCTGCTGTGGGACGGCCGGGCGCTGACGCTGTCCGAAACATCCCCGCGGCTGTTTGACTTATGGGCCGACGGCTATTGCGCGGTGCCCGACGTGTCCGCCGGCGACGACGTCGCGGTGCATTGGTCGCGGTTGTGCGGGCGCCTGGCGCCAGAGCAGGTGCGGGCGCTCGAGGACAGCACCCGGCGCCAACTGCTGCTCACCAGCGAACGACTGGCACACGCCCGCGTGCCAGACTGACCGCGTGCCTGGTTCGATCTGCGACGTGCTGCCCAGCGTGGCAGCCCTGCTCGGCGCGCCGGACGGGCTCGATACGCTGGGGCTGACCGGCGAGCCGGGCGGTGTCGACCGCGTCTGCGTGGTGCTGGTGGACGGCCTGGGCTGGCATTTGCTGCCGCACCTTGTCGACGACGCACCGATACTGGCGTCGGTGCTGGCCGGCCGCACCGGCCAGCTGCAACGGCTGGATTGCACGTTCCCGTCCACCACGCCGACAAGCCTGGTGTCGTTGGGCACCGGCGCCCCGCCCGGCGAGCACGGCATCCTGGGCTTTACCCTCAACATCCCCGGCACCGACCGGGTGCTTAATCACATCCGGTGGCGTGACGACCCACCGCACTCCGAGTGGCAACCGCTGCCGACCTGGTTTCAGCGACTCACGGACGACGGGGTCATTGCCCGCGCGGTGCTGCCGGAACGGTTCGTCGGCAGCGGGCTGACCGATGCCGCATACGGCGGAGCGCAATTCGTCGCCATACGCTCCGGTGATGACTACCCGGGGCGACTGGCCGAACAGGTGCGCGCCGCACCCGGGCTGATCTACGGCTACATCGCCGACCTGGACACCGCCGCGCACGTGTCCGGCATCGGGTCACCCCACTGGCACGAAGCGGCGGGCCGGGTGGACGCGCTGCTGTCCCGAGTTATCGAGGGGATGCCCGCCGGTGCGGCGCTGTTGGTGACCGCCGACCACGGCGGCCTCAATGTGGCACCGGACGCCCGCATCGACATGGCAGCCGATCCTCGGCTTGCGGCCGGAGTGCGGGTGGTCGCCGGCGAACCCCGGGTGCGCTACCTGCACACCGAACCGGGAGCCGCCACCGACGTGCTGGCCACCTGGACCGAGCTGCTCGCCGGCCGCGCGCAAGTACGCACCCGCGAGGAGGCCGTCGCTTCCGGGGTATTCGGCCCTGTGTCACCGCGGAATCTGGCCCGCATTGGCGACGTCGTGGCGACCTGCACCGGTGACGCCGCAATCCTGGCCACCGGCCACGAACCGCCGGAGACCGCTCGACTTATCGGCTTTCACGGCGCGGCAAGCGAAGCCGAGACGGCAATTCCACTGATCGCCATTCGGTAGGCCCCGCGCGGATCCGCCGGCCGATTATGCGCGCGGCAGGAATAGCCTGGTGCCGGGGGCCGAGGCTGGGCACGAGGAGTAGAGATGAGCACAGGTACAGGACGAGAACACCAGGGCGATTACGGAATCGACGGCTCGTTCCATACCGTCTCCGCCCGCGCCCAGGCGCTGGGGCTCGCCGGACAGGCTGCCGTCCTGGCCTTATGGTCTGCGAGCGCTCTCGCCCGGGGCAAGAGGCTCACCGCCGCGCTGACCGGCTCGGCCGCGGTCACGATCACGGCGAGCGTCGCGTTCTACGTCCATGCCACCAAAGCCGGCAAATTCACGGTCTGGAACCGCATCCTCGACGACCTTGCACTCCACGGCGACGAGACCGTACTGGACATGGGATGCGGCCGCGGCGCAGTACTGCTGGCCACGGCTAAACGCCTGCCAGGCGGGCGCGCCATCGGCGTGGACATCTGGCAGGCCGACCAGACCGACAACTCGGCCGCTGCCACCCTGGCCAACGCGCAACTGGAGAACGTCGCCGACCGCATCGAATTGCGCACGGCCGACATGACCGCGCTGCCGCTCGAGGACAACAGTGTCGATGTGATCGTCAGCAACCTTGCCATCCACAACATTCCCGGTCATGACGGACGCCGTCGGGCCCTGGCCGAGGCGATGCGAGTGCTTCGTCCCGGCGGGCGCCTAGTCATCGCCGACCTTTGGGAGACCCGGCGGCACGCCACTCACCTCCGCGACCTCGGCTGGCGCGACGTACGGCGCCGAAACGCGGGATGGCGAATGTGGTACGGCGGCCCCTGGGCGCCCACCCACATCGTCACCGCGACCAAACCGCAATGAGCCGCGACACGACATCAATCCGAGCGTTCGCCGGTCCCGCGCTCCCCGGCCTGGTCCTGGTGCGCACGCCAATGCTTGACGCCGCGCCGTGCCACGAAAACGCCAGCTACAGCGGTCACACACCACACACCGACCGCCGCATACGCCAACATCGGCGACTTGTCTCCGATCGAGGCGCCCAGCGCGGTGTAGACGAAAGCCCGCGGCACCGACCCGATGAAGGCGCCGACGGCCATCTGCCACAACGGAACGCCGAACGCGCCGAACGCGTAGGACGCCAACGCGTCGGACAGGCCGGGAACGAAGCGCTGGCCGACCACCGCCCACAGTCCGCCGCGTTCGATCAGCACGTCGATCCGCTCGGCACGGGCGGTTCCCAGCAGAGCCCGTGCGCTGTCCCGGCCGCCACGCCGGCCGAGCAGACTCGCCACCATCGCGGTGCCCACGGTCGCACCCAGCGTCACGAACACCCCGAGCAGGGGCCCGAATAGCAACCCGCTGCTGGCGGCCAGGATGGGACCTGGCACAAAGATCGCGCCCAGCACCGCCGATACGATGATGTAGGCCAGCGGCGCCGCCGGACCCGTCGCCGCAACCACGCGCCGCACGTCCTGGATCTCGACCAGGTGCCGCACGGCGAGCAGATAGAACAACACGCCCAGGAAGACGCCGAAGACGGCCAGACGCACGATGTGTGGTCGCCGCGATACCGGCTCGGACTGCTCGTCCATCCCTAAGTCCCCGTCCATTGACCGCAATTCTTGCCTACGGCCGGTTCACGTAGGGTGCAAGTCGTGGCGAGAACCGATGACGACAGCTGGGAAATCACCGAAAGCGTCGGCGCGACGGCACTCGGTGTGGCTGCGGCCCGAGCCGCGGATACCGAGAGCGACGACCCACTGATCAACGATCCATATGCGCGGATTTTCCTCGACACCGTGGGCGACGGGGTATGGAACTGGTACGGAGCTCCAGAGCTGCCCGCCGAGGTAGTCGCGGCCGAACCCGATATGCCGGCGCGAATGCGCGCGCTGGTCAATTATTTTGCTACGCGGACAAAGTTTTTCGACACAAGTTTCATCGAAGCGGCGGGTGCGGGTATCCGTCAGGCGGTCATACTGGCCGCCGGTCTGGACGCCCGGTCGTGGCGGTTGCCGTGGCCTGACGGCACCACGGTCTACGAGCTGGATCAAGACAAAGTGCTGGACTTCAAAGCCGCGACGCTGCGCGAGCACGGCGCGAACCCACGCGCGAACCGGGTAGCCGTTGCGGCCGACCTGCGCCAGGACTGGCCGATGGCGTTGCAGCAGAACGGATTTGACCCATCGCTACCGAGCGTGTGGTCGGTGGAGGGGTTGCTGATGTATCTGCCGGCCCCCTCGCAGGACCTATTGTTCGAGCGCATCCACTCCCTTGCCGCGCCGGGTAGCCACCTGGCGGTGGAGGATTTGGGACCTGAGTTCGCCGACCCCGAGGGCCGCGCCCAGCGCCGAGAGCGGATGGACCGGATCCGCGACTTGATGGCCCGCACGGACTCCAAGCTGGTGGTGCCCACGACCGACGAGCTGTGGTACTTCGAGGAACGCGAAGATGTCGGTAGCTGGTTGCGCCGCCACGGCTGGGACGTGACGTCGACTCCGTCGGAGGAGCTCTTGGCCCGCTATGGCCGTGCGCTGGCGCCGGATCTGCAGGGTGCGTCCCCGACACACTGGTTCATCTCCGCCCAGCGTTCTACAGCGGGGTGACGTAAGCCGAGCTGATGCCGCCGTCGACCAGGAACGTCGACGCGGTGACAAAGGAAGCGTCGTCACTGGCCAGAAAGGCTACGGCGGCCGCGATTTCGTCAGGCTCAGCGAACCGGCCCAGCGGCACGTGGATCATCCGGCGGGCGGCCCGCTCGGGGTCTTTGGCGAACAGCTCCTGCAGCAGCGGCGTGTTCACCGGTCCGGGGCACAGCGCGTTCACCCGGATGCCCTGGCGGGCGAACTGTACGCCGAGTTCGCGGGACATGGCCAGCACCCCGCCCTTGGAGGCGGTATAGGAAATCTGCGAGGTCGCCGAACCCAGCACCGCGACGAAGGATGCCGTGTTGATGATCGAGCCTTTGCCAGTAGGCACCATGTGCCGCAGCGCCGCCCGGCAACACAAGTACACCGATTTCAAGTTGACGTCCTGAACGTGTTGCCAGGCCGCCAATTCGGTGTTCTCGATCAGGTCGTCCTCAGGTGGTGAGATGCCGGCGTTGTTGAAGGCGATGTCCACCGAGCCGCAGGCGTGGGCCGCGGAGTCGAACAACTTGTTCACTGAAACCTCGTCGGAAACGTCAACGGGCACAAACAAACCGGAGAGCTGCTCGGCTACGGCGCCGCCCGCGTCGGCGTCGATGTCGCCGATCACCACCATCGCGCCCTCGGCGTGCAGCCGACGTGCAGCGGCCAGGCCGATACCGCTGGCGCCGCCGGTGATGACGGCGACCCGCCCGGCCAGTCGCTGGGTCAGGTCGATCACTGCTCCTCCTTGATCGCGATGAAGACGTTCTTGGTCTCGGTGAACTGCAGCGGCGCGTCCGGGCCGAGTTCGCGTCCTAGCCCCGACTGCTTGAACCCGCCGAACGGGGTGTTGAACCGCACCGACGAATGCGAATTCACCGACAGGTTGCCCGATTCCACGGCTCGTGACACGCGCAGCGCGCGAGACAGGTCGTCGGTCCAGATCGATCCTGACAGGCCGTATTCGGTGTCGTTGGCCAGTGCGATCGCATCGTGCTCGTCGTCGAATGCCAGCACGGTGACCACCGGCCCGAAAATCTCGTCGGTGACGCTGCGATCGCCTCGCTCGGGCGTCAGTACCGTTGGCGGGAACCAGAATCCGGGGCCGTTAGGGGCGGAACCCCGAAAGGCGACCGGAGCATCGTCGGTCACGTAGGCGGCAACCTTTTCCCAGTGCACACGAGAGACCAGCGGCCCCATCTGTGTGTCACGTGACCCGGGATCCCCCACCGCCACCGCCTTGACGGCAGGTTCGAGGAGCTTCATGAATCGGTCATAGACGCTGCGCTGCACCAGGATTCGACTGCGGGCACAGCAATCCTGGCCGGCATTGTCGAACACCCCGGCCGGCGCCGTCGCTGCGGCGCGCTCCAGATCGCAGTCGGCAAAGACGATGTTGGCGCTCTTGCCGCCCAGTTCCAGCGTCACCCGCTTGACCGCGGCGGCGGCGCCGGCCATCACCTTCTTGCCAACTTCGGTGGATCCGGTGAACACCACCTTGCGCACCCCGGGGTTAGTTACGAAGCGCTCCCCCACTACGGCACCCCGGCCGGGCAAAACCTGCAGCAGGTCCGGATCGAGGCCAGCCTCCACGGCCAGCTCGCCCAGGCGCAATGTGGTCAACGGTGTCCAATCGGCGGGTTTGATCAGCACCGCGTTGCCGGCGGCGAGCGCCGGCGCGATGCCCCAGGTCGCGATCACCATTGGGAAGTTCCACGGCGTGATCACCCCCACCACACCCATCGGCTCGTTGAACGTGAGGTCGATGCCGCCCGCGACGGGAATCTGCTTGCCGGACAGGCGCTCCGGGCTGCCGGCGTAGAACTGCAGCACGTCGCGGACGTTGCCGGCCTCCCATTCGGCCGAGGCGATGGGGTGTCCGGAGTTGGCCACCTCCAGCGCTGCGAGTTCGTCAATGTGGGCATCCACGGTGGCGGCGAAGGCCCGCAGCCCGGCCGCCCGTTCGGCCGGCGCCAAGGCCGCCCAGCGCCGCTGCGCCGCCCGCGCCCGGGCCACCGCGTCGTCGACGGCGGCGACATCGGCGTGCTCGACGCTGCGGAGCACCTCCTCGGTGGCCGGGTTGATCAGTTCGAAGACGCTCATCGGGCCGCGTAGCATCTCGCGGCGTCGATCAATGCGACGAACAACCGCAAGTCGTCCAGCGATTTCTCCGGATGCCATTGCACCGCAACGGCGAACGCCTCGCCGGGCAGCTCCACGGCCTCGACTACGCCGTCGACGTCCCAGGCGCCGACAACGAGCCCGTCACCGACCTTGTCGATGGCCTGGTGGTGGTAGCACGGTACGTCGGAACTCGCGCCGAGGAGCGCCGCGATCCGGGTGCCGGCGACGGTGCGCACTGGCAATCGGCTGAAGACACCACCGCCCGCCCGGTGCCCGGAATGCCCGATGACCTCGGGCAGGTGCTGGTGCAGGCTGCCGCCGAACGCGACGTTGAGTACTTGCGCGCCCCGGCAGATACCCAGGACCGGCAGCCGCCGGTCCAGGGCGGCGCGCAGCAGTGCGAACTCCCAGGCGTCGCGATCGGCGCGCGGTGGGTCGGTGGTCGGGTGCGCCGGCTGGCTATAGGTGGCCGGGTCCAGGTCGTAGCCGCCGGTGATCACCAACGCGTCCAGGCTGTCGAGCAGGCCATCGACGGTGTCCACAGCCACCGGTTGCGGCGGCAGCAGCATTGGGATGCCGCCGGCCAGCACCACGCCCTCGAAGTAGTCCGACGGCAAGTAGGCGGCGGGAATGTCCCAGGTACCGCTCTGTATCTGCTCCAAATACGTTGTCAATCCCACAACCGGGCGGCTTCGTGGCGATCGCGGGGGCGTCGCAGCTGGGCTCGGCGGGTCGACGCCATCGGACTCAGAGCCGTTCAAAACCACGCATCCTTTCCCAATCGGTGACCGCCGCGTTGAACGCCGCCAATTCCACGCGCGCGTTGTTCAGGTAGTGGGCGACCACGTCGTCGCCGAACGCCGACCGGGCCAGCCCCGACGCCCCGAGAGTCGCGGCGGCGTCGGCCAGCGTAGCGGGCAGGCGCTCGACATCGGTTGCCTGATAAGCATTCCCCGGGTAGGGCGCACCGAGTTCGAGGCCCTGCTCGATACCGTACAGGCCACCCGCAATCAGCGCGGCGACGGCGAGGTATTGGTTGACGTCGCCGCCGGGGACCCGGCATTCGACCCGGATGCTGGGCCCGTGCCCAACCACCCGCAACGCACAGGTGCGGTTGTCCATCCCCCAAGCCAGCGCCGTGGGCGCGAAGCTACCGTCGGTAAATCGCTTGTAGGAGTTGATGTTCGGCGCATAGAACAACGTCAGGTCGCGCAGGGACGCCAGCAGGCCGGCGACGAACTGGCGAAACGTCACCGACATGCCGTGTGGCGCGTCGGCGTCGGCGAACACCGGCCCCTGCGCGGTGCGCAGAGAAAGGTGGATGTGACAGCTATTGCCCTCGTGTTCATCGTATTTCGCCATGAACGTCAGGGACTTGCCGTGTCGGTCGGCGATTTCCTTGGCGCCGTTCTTATAGATCGCGTGGTTGTCACAAGTGATCAGCGCCTCGTCGTAGCGGAAGCCGAGTTCCTGCTGGCCCCTGTTGCATTCACCCTTTAGGGCTTCCAGCCGCATACCCGCGCCGGACATTGCCAGCCTGATGTCGCGCAGCAGCGGCTCCATCCGTGTCGAGCCCAGGATCGCGTAGTCGATGTTGTAATCGCTGGCCGGCGTCAGATCGCGGTAGCCGTCGGCGAAGGCCTGGCGGTAGGACTGCTCGAACACGATGAACTCGAGTTCGGTAGCGACGTCGGCGACCAGACCCCGCTCGGCCAGCCGGTCGAGTTGGCGGCGCAGCACCGCCCGCGGCGAGGCGGTGACCGGGCTGCCGTCGGCCCAGGCCAGGTCGGCGATCACCAGCGCCGTGCCCGGCAACCACGGAATCAGCCGCAGCGTGGCGAGGTCCGGTGTCATCACCATGTCTCCATAGCCGGTCTCCCAGCTCGACATGGCGTAGCCGGCCACGGTGTTCATGTCGACGTCGACAGCCAAGAGGTAACTGCAGCATTCGGCGCCGTGGCCGGCCACCTCATCGACGAAGAAGCGACCCGCCACCCGCTTGCCCACCAACCGGCCCTGCATGTCGGTGAACGCCACGATGACGGTGTCGATGTCACCAGCGGCGACCAGCCGCGCCAGGTCGGCCTCGGCGAGGGGCGGAACGCTCGGCTGCCCAGTCATGACCGCCAGTCAACCACCTGCGGCGCCGTCGGGCTGGGCTACCAGCCGCTGGTACGCAGAATGATCTCGGTGGCCAGCTGCGCGGTCGACTCGTTGGCATTGCGTCGGCCAAGCATGTCCACCACCCGGTAATCGCCCAGGATCAGCCACTGGCTGCCGCGGGCGGCTTCGCGCACCGCCGGCGAACTTGCCAGGACGGTGGTGGCGATCTCGACCGGCGGGCAGTTCTCGTCGCCGCCCTTGGTCACCCGGGGGTGGGCGCGGTCGATGGCGACCAGCCCGGCAAAGCGCCCCAGCTTCGTCGCCGCCAGTTCCCAGGCCAGCGCGGCGCCGCCGCGGTCGCCGACCACCACTGCCCAGGCGATCCCGAGCGAGTCGAGGATGCCGATCACCGATTTAGCGGTCAGTCGCGGGTCGGCACCGATGACGACGGTGCGCAGCGACGCGTTGTGCAGCCGCTGGCAGACCGCGTCATACGCCGCGGGAGCACGTTGCTCGTCGGCCAGTATCACCACGACGGTGCCGTTCGGCGGGCCAGCAGCACCCACCGGGACGGCGAAGCCGTCCAGGGTGGTCAGCATGGGGGGCACGTTCAGCAAATTACCGGAAAACTACCGCCCGAGCAGTCGTAAAGTCCCCGTAGAGTCCCGTTGGAGCAGGAGACTTTGCGACTGCTCGGCGGGAAGCCCTCAGTGCAGCGTGGGGATTTCGTTGGCGGTGCCGCGCGGCGACGTCATCGGCCATCCTTGGCGGCGGTTCCGTACAGCGTATGGATCCAGACTGTTGTCAACGCCTCGATGACCACCTCGGGGTCACTTGCATGCGTGTGACCAAACGAAGCCAGCAGATAGCGTTCATTCATCCACGTCAGCGCCCGGGCCACCTCCAGCGACTCAGCGATCTGAGTTCTGCCCGCCGCCACATCCGCGTCAATCCGCCGCGCGGTTGTGGCGGTGAACTGATCCGCCAGCCGCAGATACATGGCGCCGATCTCCGGGTCTTGTCTGGCGGTATCGGAGATTGCCTGGATGAGGCGGCCATGCTCGACGAATATCATCGCCAGACCGCGCAGGCTCGCGCGCAGCTCAGCTTCGGGATCGTCGCTTTCGGACATCCAGTTGTCGGCGACGTGGCCCATCTCGAGGCCCACGTCGTCGAGCATCGCCATCAGCAGATGTTGGCGATCCTCGAAATAGCGGTAGAAGGCCGTTCGCGGCACGTCGGCAGCCGAGGTGATGTCGTCGAGCGATATCTCGGTCCAGCGGTGTCGCTCGAGGAGGTCATGTGCCGCGTCGAGCAGCCGACGGCGTGCATCGCGACGCCGCTCACGCCGGTGCGCCTGCAAATTGCTTTGTCGAGTGGTCAGATGCGTCAGCCTACCTACGGTCGGGCCTGGTGCGGACAACTTGAGCCAGCACCCGGATTGTCGTCATTCCCGCGGTGCACGGGTGACATTCGGACGGTCACCGTGACATCATGTCACACATGGCGGCTGCACAGCGTGAAGTGCACCGATGACGAGTGGGCGCCAGGTCGGTCAAAGCCCACCGGGCATCAAACTCCGGCGTTTTGCCGCTGGTGGAGGCAGCTACCTCGCCGATGAGCAAGCCGCCGGGGAACTCCATTTGGTGGTAGTACGCTCGCGCGAACCGCACGCACGCATCCGCGTTGATACCCGCAAAGCTCGCGCGGCCCCCGGCGTGCACACGGTGCTTGTCGGCGCGGACGTCCGTTGCGCGACCGAGCCGATGGCGATGATGTGGACGGCACAACTGCAGGCCAGCGCACCGACATGGTGCCTGGCCGGCGATCGGGTCCGCTATGTGGGTGAGCCACTTGCTGCCGTCGTCGCCGACGACCCCTACCTGGCCGAGGACGCCGCCGAACTCGTAGAGGTCACCTACGATCGATTGCCCGCAGTGGTCGAGCCAAGTGCCGAGAGCCGCCCACTGCTCTACGACGACTGGCCTGACAACGTCTTCGCCCGCACACGATTTGAGGCCGGCGACCCGCAGGCTGCCCTCGCGGACGCGGCGCTGGTCGTTGCCGGTCGCTACACCAGCGGCAGGGTCGCCGGACTCCCGCTGGAGACCCGGGGAGTGCGCGCCGCATGGGACATCGGCGGCGAGTCCGTCACCGTGTGGACGTCGACACAAGCACTGCATCAAGTCCGGGCTTCGCTCGCTGCCACGTTGCGGATTCCCGAGGGACGAGTGCGCGTGCTGGTCCCCGATGTCGGTGGCGCATTCGGCAACAAGACATGCGCCTACATCGAAGAGACCCTGGTGGCTTTCGCCGCACGGGTCGTGGGCCGTCCCGTGCGATGGATCGAGAGCAGATCCGAAGCGTTCACAGCAACTGTGCACGGGCGGGGAACCGCGGTCGATCTCGAGCTCGGCCTCAACGCGGACGGCACCATCACCGGACTGCGGGCCTCGGTCGTGCTTGATTGCGGGGCGACGCCTTACATGGCCGGAGCGGGGTCCGGGGTCGTCACAGCGGCCATGGTGATGGGCCCCTACCGAATCTCCAACGCGCTCAGTGAGCTGGTGGCCGTGGTTACCAACAAGACTCCGATCGGGGCCTACCGCGGCTTCGGCCAGCCCGAGGCCACCTTCGCCGTCGAGCGCGCGATCGACGAGGGAGCGCGCCGTCTCGAGGTCGATCCGATGGAGATCCGGCGGCGAAATCTGCTGCGCCCCGACGAACTGCCCTATTGGACCGCCGCGATGATGTGCCTGGACAGCGGCAACTACAGCGAACTTCTCGATCTCGTTGCCGATCGCGTGGACTGGACGCGCACCAAGCGGGAGGCCGCGCAAGCCCGTGCCGCGGGGCGACTGGTCGGCGTCGGCGCCGCCTGCTACCTCGAAGCGTCAAATTTCGGTCCATCCGCGGCGGCCGCGATGATGGGTATCAACAACCCAGGTCACGACAGCGCAGTGGTGCGCATGGACGCGTCAGCTGCAGTGACGGTTTTCACCGGACAGACTCCGATGGGTCAGGGCCTGGAGACAGTCCTGGCCCAAGTCGCCGCCGACGAAGTCGGTGTTCCACTGGATTCGGTGACGGTGGTGTGCGGGGACACGCAGTCTTGCCCGTACACCGGCTACGCCAGTGGCGGCAGTCGGGGCGCCGGGGTTGCCGGATCTGCGGTGATGATGGCTTCGCGGGGACTGCGGGAACGCATGCGTGTCATCGCCGCACACATGCTGGAGAGCGCCGATTCGGCGACGGTCCACGACACCGATGCCGGCTTCAGCGGGGCGTCCGGCGCGCAGGTCACCGTCGGTGAGGTCGCCGAGGCGGCTTGGCGGGCGTTGGATTTGCCACCCGACACCCAACCCGGGCTCGAATCGACCTATACCTACGATCCCCGGAACTTCGCCTTCACATTCGGCGTGGTCGCGGCAGTCGTCGAAATCGAACGCGACACTGGTGCGGTCTTGGTGCAACGCTTGGTCTTCGGACACGACTGCGGCGTTCAGCTCAACCCGGCTCTTGTCGCCGGCCAAGTCTTCGGCAGCACCGTGCAAGGGATCGGTGCGGCGCTCTACGAGCAGCTGCCCTATACCGACGACGGCCATCCAGTCGTCCAATCGATGTGGGACTATTTTCCTCCGCTGCCGGCCAATGTTCCCCCTATCGAGCTCGTCCACCTCGAGACCCCTTCCCCCTTTTCGCTCAATGGCGCCAAAGGGGCCGGGGAAGGCGGAGCCATCCCACTGCCCGCAGCCCTGGCCAATGCCATCCGCGACGCTATCGGCTCTGAACAAGCTCACATCGTCGACACCCTTCCGGTCACCGCCGAGCGGATCCTCGCCGCCATTGACAGCACGGCATCTCTTCACCCGGCGCGCCGGCCACAGAAGGCATCACCAGGGGCGCTCGGGAGGCCCCGATGACTTTTTCCTTGCTGGCCCGCGACGCCCACACCGGCCAACTGGGCGTCACCTCACAATCCCACTACTTCCGCGTCGGCCCTACCGTTACCTGGGCCGAAGCGGGTGTCGGTGTCGTGGCGACCCAGGCGTTCGCCACACCCTCCTATGGAGCGCGCGGTCTGGCGATCATGCGCTCGGGATGCTCCGCTCAGGACGCACTGTCAGAGCTGCTTGCCGACGATCCGCATCGCGAGATCCGCCAAGTCGCACTCCTCGACGCATCCGGCGGCGCCGGGATCCATACCGGGAGCCGGTGCGTCGGCGCGGTCGGCCTCGCCGTCGCCGACAATGCGGTCGCGCTGGGCAACATGCTGGACAACCCCAACGTGCCCGATGCCGTTTTGCTGGGCTACCAGCACGCCGAGGGCCACCTGGCCCACCGGCTCGTGGCTGGACTACGCCACGGCGATCGGGCCGGCGGAGACATCCGCGGACGCCAGTCAGCAGCCCTGTTGGTCGTCGGCGGGCAGCGCGGCGAGACCCCGTGGGACGGCGTGCTGCGCGACCTGCGGGTCGACGACCACCGCGAACCCATCGACGAACTCGCTCGGCTGATCGAACTCGACGACGCGTTCGCCAAGGTGTCATCGATTGTCTTCGATCCCCACGGCCCCATCCTCGGCTTACCAGAGCGGCACTCCGATGCGGACGTCACGACAGCCGCGGCAATGCTCCAAGAGGCGCACGACTTCCTCGACGACAATCCGGAGGCAGTGTTCTGGTCGGCGGTGCTGCACGCAAAATTCGGGCTCCGAGGCGAGGCTCGCCGCTTGCTCGACACCGCAGCAAGCCGCAATGAACGCCTGCTCCGCTTTCTGGGCCGCATCGCAGACGCAAAAATTCTCACCGCCCCTCAGGTGGCCGCGCTACGCCCGGCGATTGTCGATTAGTCGCCGGGCTTTGGCCTCTGCGCGATTGAGAGAAAGAGGTTCGACGACGTTGACCTCCACGCTGACGCCAATTCGATCCTTGATACGCGCAGCCAACAGTTCCGAAGCAGCGCCGCGCTGTTCTGGCGTCGCGCCGGGCCGCGCTTCCGCCACGACGGTCAGGGTGTCAAGGCGACCGTGGCGGCCCAGCACACACTGAAATTGAGGTGCCAAGAAGTCGATCTCGAGCACGAGCTCCTCGATCTGCGTCGGAAACAGGTTGACCCCGCGCAGAATAATCATGTCGTCACATCGCGCGGTGATCTTGCGCATTCGCCGCATCGCCCTGGCGGTTCCGGGAAGAAGTGCGGTGAGATCGCGGGTCCGATACCGCACGACTGGGAATGCTTGCTTGGTCAAGGAGGTGAAAACCAGTTCGCCCTGCGATCCGTCTGGCAATACTCGTCCGGTCTCTGGGTCGACGATCTCGGGATAGAAGTGATCTTCCCAGATATGCAGTCCGTCTTTGGTTTCCAAACATTCCTGGGCGACGCCTGGGCCCATGACTTCCGACAGCCCGTAGATATCGACCGCGTTGATGTCGAGCTTGGCTTCGAGCTCCGCTCGCATGATTTCGGTCCAGGGTTCAGCACCGAAAACGCCGATCCGCAGCGATGTGCCGCGGGGGTCAAGACCAGCCTGTTCCATTGCGTCGGCGATGGTCAACATGTAAGTGGGCGTGGCCATGATTGCGTCTGGCTCGAAGTCACGGATGAGTTGGATTTGACGTTCGGTCATGCCGCCGGACACTGGAATCACGGTGCAGCCCAGGCGTTCCGCTCCGTAGTGCACGCCCAACCCGCCGGTGAATATGCCATATCCGTAGGCAACGTGAACTGTGTCGGTCGCACGGATTCCGGCGGCGCGGAGTGACCGCGCCATCAAGTTTGCCCACGTGTCTAGGTCAGCAGCGGTGTATCCGACGACGGTCGGCCGGCCCGTGGTGCCCGAGGAGGCGTGGACACGCACCACCTGCGAGCGCGGCACGGCGAACATTCCGAAGGGATAGTTCTGCCTTAGATCGGCTTTCTGCGTGAAAGGGAAGAGCGACAAGTCCGCGAGGCTGTTGAGGTCGCTGGGGTGCACGCCGGCTTGATCGAACGCATGTCGATAGTGAGCGACGTTCTCGTAAGCGTGACGAAGCGACCATCTCAGCCGAGCCAGTTGTAGTGCCGAGATCTCATCCCGTGAGGCAGTTTCAATGGGCTCAAGATCGTCGACGGAATGACTGATGACGTCTGACATAGCCTTATCCCAGGGCATTATCATGCGTCGAAGTCGACGGTCAGTGCGTCGGTCATGGGATATGACTGGCAGGTCAACACAAAGTCAGCCGCGACCTCGCCCGGCTCAAGGGCATAATTGCGGCGCATGTCCACTGCACCGTCGGTGATCTTGGCCCGGCAAGTTCCACACACTCCACCCTTGCAAGCAAAGGGAAGATCGTCGCGGAATCGTTGTGCGGCATCGAGAATCGGCATGCTTCGCGGTAGCGCAAGGGTGCTCGTCGAGCCGTCCAACACAATCGTCACGTCACTGACTGGGCCGCTGGAATCCGGTTCGGCGTGACTAACCTGGTTCGGCGCTGTGGTTTCGACATAGAACAATTCCGCATGGACTCGGCTAATGTCCACGCCGTGTTCGTCGAGTGCCTCCTGCGCCGCGGTGACCACCCCGATCGGACCGCACAACCAGAAGTGGTCGGCCGCCTGCACGGGCACGAGCCCTCGCAGGAGGGCGGAAATGCGGTGTCGGTCAAGACGCCCGCTGAAAAGTTCATCCGTCCTCGCCTCGCGCGAAAGGACATGAATGACTTGCATTCTGGGCCCGTATGCGTCTTTGAGATCGGCGAGCTCGTCGGCGAACATCACCGAGTTGGCGCGGCGATTTCCGTAGATCAGAGTGACCCTAGAGTCAGGATGGACCAGGGCCGAGGCAACGATCGACAGTATCGGTGTGATGCCGGACCCGGCGGCAATCAGAACATGGTGGCAAGCCTTGTCAGGGTCAGCCGCGAACTGTCCCGAAGGCGGCTGGACCTCGATTTCGTCGCCCGGCCGTACCTGCCGGACCAGCCAGCCCGATACCGCTCCGCCAGGGACTTCGCGAACCCCGATTCTCGGCGCGGAGCCCGCCGGGGCGCAGATGGAGTACGTGCGACGGTACTCGACGCCCTCGAGGTTGCAACGCATGGTGATGGATTGCCCAGGGGCGAAAGCAAATTCGGATCGGTGCTCATCCGGCACGGTGAAGCTGATGGCGGCGGCGTCGTCGCACAGTTGCTGCACGTCGGCTACCCGCAATCGGCGGAACGTCGCTTTGCGCGGCCGTCGGCGGGCTGGAACGGACGATTGGGCGGCGACCATGTCAGATTTCCTTGATTCGCTCGAACGGCTCACCGCACGAGCGACACCGGTGCAAAGCCTTGCAGGCCGTGGATCCGAACCGGCTGGTTTCGTCGGTGTCGAACGAGCCGCATTGTGGGCACGGAACCATGTGGCGCGGCGTCAGAGTCAACGGGATGGGGTCGGCTGAATTAGCATGCGTAGGCAACCTTCGCGGTGGTGCAATGCCATGTTCTTTGAGCTTGCGCCGGCCGACCGCAGTGATCCAGTCCGAACTCCACGGTGGTGACAGCGAAGTCCGCACCTCGAATCGATCGAAACCTGCAGACGCAAGTGCATATTTCAGGTCAGCGCGCATGGTGGCCATTGCCGGGCAACCGGAGTAGGTGGGGGTGATCGTTACGACAATGCAGCCCTCGGCGGTCTCGTGAACACTGCGTAGCACGCCCAGTTCCACCAGGGTGAGCACTGGCAGTTCGGGGTCCGTCACGGTGGCAGCAACCTCGCGTGCTCTGCGCACGGCGTCCACAGTGCCGTCGGGAGCCATCGGTGTCACCACACGCCCAGGGGATGCGCGCGCGCGACGGACTGCATTTCTCCAAGGAGGTCGCTCAGCGCTTCGGTGTGTACGCCATCCCGACCGGAACTACCGACAACTACGGGAGTTGCTGCCGGCAGGGACAACTCGGACCGTCGGAATATCTTTTCCAGGACCCCATCGAACTCACCGCGAAGGGACGAGGATTGCGCGGCGACGCCGAGGCTGACGAGCCGCTGCTCCACCGGGTTGGGCGCGAACAGCTCGTCGACGTACGGCCACACCACTCCGATCCCTTCCTGTAGTCGTCGCCGTGACTCCGCTGTGCCTCGGGCGAGGGTGATGAACCACCGCGCCGCGTAGTCGCGGTGGTAGGTGACCTCTTTCACGCCTTTTGCCGCGACGGCACCCAGCACCGGGTCGCGAGAGTCGCGAAGCCGCTGCAGTGTTGCCAGTCGGAAAATCGAAAACACCAGCAGGCGGGCGATACTGCGGGCGAAGTCGCCGTTGGGCACTTCGACCAGCCGCACGCACCTGAACAGCGATGCGTCTCTGAAGTAAGCCAGCGCATCCTCGGCGGGCACGGGTGAGCCTTCGGGCAGCGCCGGGACGACGCTCGGATCAGCTGCGGCGGCACGAGCCAGCAACATCCGCGCCTGACCCAACAGGTCGAGGCCGATGTTGGCCAAAGCAACCTCTACCTCGATCTCAGGCGCGTTGGTGCACCACTGCATTAGTCGCTGCACGCAGATCAAAGCGTCGTCAGCGAGCATCAGGCAGTATGCGGCAAGATCGGCACCGTCGATGTCCTCGGCCACGGTGGTGTCCACCCCGTCCAGCGGATCGTCGAAGCCGGTCCCGAATGCCCATTGCTCATTCGTTTCCGCATCGAGCAGGCCGGCGTAGGCGGAGTCGTGATCGTTCATTGTTTTCGGCTCTCCCGCATCACATATCTCTCCCGCGTCACAATCTCCGGCATCACATATGGGGTACGTCATCGGGGATGTCGTAGAAGGTCGGATGGCGATAGACCTTGTCACCGCTGGGCGCGAAATATGGATCCTTCTCGGCCGGACTGGACGCAATGAGGTTGTCCGTACGGACCGCCCAGATACTGACCCCCTCGTTGCGCCGGGTGTAGACGTCTCGAGCATGCCGCAGTGCCATAGCGTCGTCAGCGGCGTGCAACGACCCGACGTGAACGTGGTTCAGCCCGCGCTTGCCACGAACGAACACCTCGTACAGGGGCCAGTCGCCACCTCCTGCACTAGCAGCGCTGCCTGTCAACGGAATTCGCCTTTCGCGCCGGTCGTCGTTACCGCGAATGCAGTCGCTGCCCGACGGACCCACGCGCCGTTGTCGTGGGCGCGTTTGCGGATAGCGATGCGCTCGGCATTGCAAGGACCTTGGCCGCTGATCACTTTGTCGAACTCATCCCAGTCTGGTGCGCCGAAGTCGTAACTGCCACGCTCCTCGTTCCACACCAGCTGGGGGTCAGGGAGCGTAACCCCGAGTACCTTTGCCTGCGGCACCGTCATGTCGACAAAGCGTTGTCTCAGTTCGTCATTCGTGTGGCGCTTGATTCCCCACCGCATCGACTGCGCGGTGTTGGGCGAGTTGGCGTCGGGCGGTCCGAACATCATGAGGGCGGGCCACCACCATCGATCGACAGCCCCTTGCACCATGGCGCGCTGGGCATCGGTGCCCGACATCATCGTCATCAGCAGTTCGTAGCCTTGCCGCTGGTGGAACGACTCCTCTTTGCATACCCGGATCATCGCTCGCGCGTAGGGCCCGTAGGAGCTGCGGCACAGGGGAACCTGATTGCAGATCGCAGCGCCGTCCACCAGCCAGCCGATCACGCCGACATCGGCGTATGTCAGCGTCGGATAGTTGAAGATCGACGAATACTTCTGCGAACCTTCGCACAGCTTGATCGTCAGGTCGGCCCGGCTGGCGCCCAGGGTCTCCGCCGCCGAGTACAGGTACAGGCCGTGGCCCGCTTCGTCCTGCACCTTCGCCAGAAGAATCGCTTTGCGGCGCAACGATGGCGAGCGAGTCAACCAGTTACCCTCTGGTTGCATGCCGATGATCTCCGAATGCGCATGCTGAGCGATTTGGCGAATAAGAGTATTGCGGTAGCCGTCGGGCATCCAATCACGCGGTTCGACGCGCAGACCCGCCGAGATGATCTCAGCGAATCCGTCGGCCAAGGCATCGTCCTGGTGTTCGCCCACCGTTGACGACATATTGGTCGGATCCATCAAGCCTCCTAGTTACCGACCGAACGATCGGTTATATAGTCTGACGTATGCCCTTCCGCGGCACAAGTACTGGCAGGCGCTAACGGCCGGAGAAAGCTGGCTTTTTCTTGGCCAGGAAGGCTTCGACCGCGACCCCATGGTCGATTGACGCCCCAAGCCGCTGTTGTGCGGCGGCCTCGCGCTCCAGCACCTCGGCCAACGACGTGATCGCGTTCGCCGCCATCAACTCCTTGATCGATACGAATGCCTGGGTCGGGCCAGCGGCAAGGCGGCCGGCCATTTCAATTGCGACATCTCTCAATATCTCGTCGTCGACCACTTGGTGCACCATCCCCCAGTTGTGGGCGGTAGCGGCATCGATGTTGCCACCGAGTAGGAACAAAGCCGTCGCTCGGCCTGCACCGATGAGCCGGGGAAGCGAAGCCGACAATGCTGAATCAGACGCCAGGCCGATGCCGGCGAATGCCGCCCCAAACTTCGCACGAGAACCGGCGATTCGGATATCGGCGGCCAGCACCAATCCTAAACCTGCACCGACGCATGCCCCGTTGATCGCCGCAACTACCGGCACCTTGATTGCATTCAGGGCCAGCATGATTGGGTTGTAGTGTTCTCTGACGGTGCCCATGGCTTGAGCGGGGTTGGCCCGAAGCGCCGCGACGTGTTCTTCCAGATCCTGGCCCACACAGAAGTTCTTGCCGGTGGCCACGATGGCCACGGTCCGTACCGAGGGATCATTGCGGGCCGCGGACAACGCCCGCAGCAGTTGGATTTTCATAGGCCGGTTAAGGGCGTTGGCCGCTGCCGGCCGGTCCAGGGTGATGGTGGCGACGCCGGCGTGCACCTCGTAAGCCACCGTATCGGTAGGGGTTTCGGTCACGGTTCATCCTCCGTTTCGGGGGGGCGACGGGCCCGGTCTTGGAAAAAGTCATGGAAACGCTGACCGGGTCTTGGGCGGGGCCGGTCGCCGAGTACGCAGTTTCTTTCGCCCGTCCAGTAATAACCGATCGTTCGGTCGGTTGTCTAGTATGACGCGGCGGCGAGGCGAAAGCCGCGGGAAAGCGGCCGGTCGATGCGATGATGGCCAGATGGCCGTTTCGCGATCACGCCACACGGGCCAGGTCGGCCGCCCAGGTTACGACCTGGACTCGTTGCTGGCCGTGGCCGTGGCCGTGTTCAATCAACGCGGCTACGACGGCACCTCCATGGAGCATCTCTCGGCACGCCTGGGGATCAGCAAGTCTTCGATCTATCACCATGTGAGCGGCAAGCAAGAACTTCTACGCCTGGCGGTCGACCGGGCACTCGATGCGCTCTTTGCGGCGGCCCAAGCAGCCGAGACCACTGACGGCCCGGCCATCGATCGGCTGGAAACCCTGGTCAAACGGAGTATCCACGTGCTGGTGGAGGAATTGCCTTATGTGACGTTGCTGCTGCGGATCCGCGGGAACACCCCAATCGAACGGCGCGCACTCGCTCGGCGGCGCGAGTTCGACCATATCGTCGGTCGCCTCGTCGAAGACGCGTGCAACGAGGGAAGTATTCGGCCCGACGTCGATGCAGCACTGACCAGTCGGCTCATCTTCGGCACGGTCAACTCGTTGATCGAGTGGTACCGGCCAACCCGGAACTTAGGTGCCAACGAGATCGCCGACGCAGTCGCGACGATGATCTTCGACGGGTTGCGCACGCCCTCAGTGCGTCACTGACCGCTGGATCGGACTGGTCAATTCCGCGCTGGAACTTGACGGACCCACTATTCCACTGACACATTAATTACCGAACGAACGGACGGTCGGTAAGGAGTGACGTGGAAAGCGCTGTGTTGCAAAGCTATGTGGCCGGAAGATGGTTTTCTCCGCAAGGCGAGGCCATCCCCTTGCTCCACGCCGTCACCGGCTCGGAAGTTGCCCGCTTCACCTCGAGGAAAATCGACAGTGGCGCCGCGATCGCCTACGGCCGGGAGGTCGGCGGACCCGCGTTGCGGGCGTTGACCTTCCATCAACGCGCAACCGCCCTGAAAGCGCTGGCCAAGCTGTTGATGAGCCGAAAGGACGAGTTCTATCCGTTGTCGACGGCCACCGGCGCCACCCTCCGCGACACCGCTATCGACGTCGACGGGGGCATCGGCACGCTGTTCAGCTACGCAAGCAAGGGTGCTCGCGAATTGCCCAACGACACTATTTATCTCGACGGCCCGGCCGAAACACTTGGCCGCGCAGGAACCTTCGTCGGCCAACACATCTACACCTCTCACCTGGGCGTCGCACTCCAGATCAACGCGTTCAACTTCCCGGTCTGGGGCATGCTGGAGAAGCTCGCTCCGGCCTTCCTCGCCGGGGTCCCCACTATCGTCAAACCGGCGCATCAAACGGCCTACCTCACCGAAGAAGTATTCCGCGTGATGATCGAATCGGCACTGCTGCCCGAGGGTTCAGTGCAACTGCTGTGCGCGCCCCCGCAGCGGCTGCTCGACGATCTCGACAACCAGGACATCGTACTGTTCACCGGTTCGGCGGCAACGGCGGCAAAGCTGCGCGGTCACCCCAACGTCGCAGTTGCAGGCGTGCGGTTCAACGCTGAGGCCGACTCGTTGAACTGCTCGATTCTAGGACCCGACGCGGCACCGGGCACACCCGAATTTGACTTGTACGTCAAGCAACTCGTCGCCGAGATGACGACGAAAGCCGGACAGAAGTGCACGGCGATCCGGCGGGCGTTGGTCCCCAGTGAGTTGATCGACGACGTGGTTAAGGCCACCATCGCACGGCTGTCGCAGATTGTTGTCGGCAACCCGGACCTCGACAAGGTGCGGATGGGTCCGTTGGCCAGCATGGGGCAGCGCGACGAGGTGTTGCGGTCGCTGAAACGGCTGAGAGATTCGGCAACCTTAGTTTTCGGCGATCCGGATTCATTTAGCGTGGCGGGCGCCGATCCATCACGCGGCGCCTTCCTGCCGCCGTTGCTGCTGCGGGCGCAAGATTCCTGGGCGACGGAATTGCATGAGGTGGAGGCGTTTGGACCGGTCAGTACCGTCCTGGGCTACCGCGACGTCGACGATGCCGTCGCGCTAGCGGCTCGCGGCAGGGGCAGCCTCGTCGGGTCTTTGGTCACGCACGACGCGTCGGTGGCGCGTCAGATCGCCGTCGGCATTGCGCCCTACCACGGCCGCATCCTCGTGCTCGACCGTGACGACGCGAAGGAATCGACCGGCCACGGCTCTCCGCTGCCCACGCTGGTTCACGGCGGTCCCGGCCGTGCTGGCGGCGGTGAGGAACTGGGTGGCATCCGCGGTGTCCTTCATTTCATGCAGCGCACAGCGATTCAGGCCAGCCCAGACATGCTTACCGCCATTACCGGGCGATGGATGAACGGCGCGGCGCGCACCATCACCGACAGGCATCCATTCCGCAAGCATCTGGAGGAACTGGAGATCGGCGACACTATCGTCGGTGGCCCCCGCGTCGTCAGCTTGGATGACATCGGCCATTTTGCCGAGTTCACCGGAGACACCTTCTATGCGCACACCGATCCCGTGGCCGCGGCGCAGAATCCACTTTTCGGTGGCATCGTTGCTCACGGCTATCTGGTGGTCTCCTTGGCTGCCGGGTTGTTCGTCGACCCGAAACCGGGCCCGGTACTTGCCAACTTCGGTGTAGACGATCTGCGATTTCTGACCCCGGTGAAGGCTGGAGATGCGCTGACCGTGACGCTGACCGCCAAACAATTGACGCCGCGCGCGTCTGCCGACTACGGCGAAGTTCGCTGGGACGCCGTCGTGGTCAATCAGGAAGACAAACCGGTGGCGACCTACGACGTCTTGACTCTGGTTGCGAAGAAGACCGGATGACTATCAGCGCTCAAGGAGGAAACGTGTTTCGTATATCAGTCTGCTATGGCCAACCTGACGACCCGGAAACGTTCGATGCGTACTACGCCGCGGCGCATACGCCGCTGACGTTGAAGATCCCCGGACTCGCGGGCTTTACGACGGGCAAACCTCGGTCGCTGATGCCGGGCCAAGACGCACCGTACTACATGATCGCCAGCCTCATGTTCAACTCTGCCGAGGATCTGAGACGAGCGCTGAAATCGCCCGAGATGGCAGCTGCCAGTGCGGATGTCGTCAGATTTGCCACCGGTGGCGTCACGCTCTACAGCACTGAAGAGATCCAGCGCAACTGATTAACACCCGTGCTGTTCCCGATGAATCGGCCCGGAAATATCCGCTAACGGCCGGCCCCCGCCGCCCCAGCGCCGGGCCACGATCTCTGCCGCGATCGACACAGCTGTCTCCTCCGCGGTCCGGCCACCGAGGTCCAGCCCGATGGGGCTTTTCAGGCGCGCCAACTGCGTATCGGTGATGCCGACGCGTTGGAGTCGGCGCACACGGTCGTCATGCGTGCGGCGAGATCCCATTGCTCCTATGTAGGCGAGGTCGGGCAACCGCAACGCCACCTCGAGCAGCGGTACGTCGAATTTCGGGTCATGGGTGAGCACGCAGATCACGGTGCGGGCATCGACCGCCCCGACCCTGGCTTGCGCGGCGAGGTAACGATGCGGCCAGTCGACCACCACCTCGTCAGCGGCCGGAAAGCGTCCCGGGGTGGCAAACAATGGCCGCGCATCGCAAATCGTAACCCGGTAACCCAGGAAGGCGCCCTGCTGCGCGACCGCCGCGGCAAAGTCGATTGCTCCGAATATCAGCATGCGCGGGCGCGGCGCATAACTTGCGACGAAGACCTCCATTCCTATGCCACGGCGCCGGCCGTCGGGCCCATATGTCAGCACTTCGCTGCGACCCGCGGCGAGCAAACCACGGGCATCGTCGGCGACGGCCTCATTTGTGTGCGGCATGCCTATCGACCCGGTGGCCTCGTCACTGCGCACTACTAGGCGATGGCCGACGCGTTCGGCCACCGGATGCGAGATTACGGTCGCGACAGCCACCGGGCGATGCGCGTCGATGTCGTCGCCGATCCGCTCAAGTTCAGCAAAGGTATTGCGCGACAACGGCTCGACGAATACGTCGAGAGTGCCGCCGCAGGTCAGCCCGACTGCGAACACATCGTCGTCACCGACGCCGTAACGCTGCAGCATGGGCTTGCCGGTCTGCATCACCTCGATCCCCAGCTGGTAGACCGCACCCTCAATACAACCCCCCGACACGGCCCCACTGACACTGCCGTCGGGAGCAATCAGCATGGCCGCGCCCGTTGGCCTGGGCGCGGATCGGAAGGTGCGGACGACGGTCGCGACGCTTGCGGTCTGCCCGCAGCGCCACACCGCAAGGAGATCGCTCAAAACCTCGCGCATGTGCGCCGGTTTCGCCTAACGGGTCTCCTCGCCTTTGCCTGACGGAGACAGCTGCAATGTGACCGCATCTGTGACAGACTGTCACAGAGCTCCCTGAAGAGCAACACTCGGCAGCCCGGACAGGCTTCGAGATCACTCGACATGAGGAAATCTATTGTGACACTGCCGCTCCAGCCCTCATTTCTCATTTTCGGCGCTGCTGGGCACATCGGCGGACCATGTGCCGAATGGCTCGCCGAACGGCACCCCAGCGCCCACATCCGGGTCGTGTCCAGCAGGCCGGATATGGCCGCCGGTCTGGCCGACACGCACCCGCGCGCAGAGGTCATGATCGCCGATTACCTGGACGCGGCGAACATGGTCGCCGCCTTCGACGGGATTCACGCAGCGTTTGTCGTCACACCGGACTTCATCGACGAGGAAACCGCGATGGCCAATGTGGCTGCGGCAATCAACAATTCGCCTGACTTCGTTCGGCTTGTCCGGCTGATCGGCGACCCGCCCGGCGTTCGTGACGAAGCTGACGTGCTGAAATTGAAGGGCCCGGACTACAAGAATGAACCGGCCCTGCACCACCTGCGCGCCCGCAAAGTGCTGACGGCAGCGGGCATACCGGTTGTATACATGAACATTCCCGGGTGGTTCTTCGAGGACTTCGCCGAATTCTTGGCTGACCCCGTCCGTGAGAAGCGCACCTTTGTGATGGCGGCCGACCGGCCGATGAATTTCATCGCGACCCGCGACATAGGTCGCTGCGCTGCCGAACTTCTACTCGACCCCGCTCTCACCGAACCCGGTGAGACGCTACACCTGGAAAACGGTGTCGACACGATGATCCGATTCAGCCAGATTGCCGACATAATGAGCGATGCGTGGGGCGTGCCAATCAGCTACGACGGCACCGATGAAGGCTTCCTGCGTGAGCTTGGGCCCGCGCTGCGCAGGTATTACAAGCACGACGACGCCGCCGCACACATCCTCGCCGAGTGCCATCACGAGGTTCCGTTCATCAACGAACTCTTGAAGCGCGGCAACGATCTACGCGGCGGAGAACGTCATCTCACGCCGGAAATGCTGGGATTCGAGCCGATTTCGCTACACGCCTGGCTCCGGGACCATAGAGGCGTATTCGTTCCCTAGTGCGAAGTCCTCGGGTGTCGACGACCATTCCGCCGGTCAGCCCACCACCCAACCGCGGTAACCGCAATCGGGATGAACAGCGGAAACAACACCAGCGCTACCATCACTATGAGCTTGAGAATGTCACCCATTTGTCGTTCTGCTCCCTTACCTTTGGGCATCATGAATGTTGATACAGCGGTGCGCCCGCCAGCGCGAGCATCGACTCACCGAGCGCTTCGTTCTGTGTGGGATGTGCATGCAGGAAGGGGCGCACGTCGCCGGGCAGGGCTTCCCAGCCCACGATCAGTTGCGCTTCACCGATGAGCTCGCCCATTCGATCGCCGACGCAATGGATTCCGACGACAGGTCCCCCGCCTTCCTTGGGACCACGACGAATTACCTTGACGCCGCCGCAGGTTCGCAGGATCTGGCTCTTACCATTGCCGGCAAGGTTGTACACGGAGGTCGAGACGTCGCGGTACTGCTCGCGTGCCGCCACCTCGGTGAGTCCGACCGATGCGACTTCGGGTGCCGAGTAGGTAACCCTCGGGATGAGGTGCTCAGCGACAAGTACGGGTTGCCGTTTCGCGATCTCCTCGGCGACGAACAGGCCGTGGGCGAAGCCACGATGGGCTAGCGCAGGCCCGGCCACCAGGTCACCGATGGCATACACGCCCGCATGTGTCGTCGCAAGCCGCTCATCGACGCATACGTAGCCTCGGTCGATCGCCAAACCCGCGGCCGCCAACCCGGCCGAGCGCGGTTCGCGGCCCGCCGCGATTAGTAAGACCTGGGCAGACAGCACAGCACCGCTGTCGAGCGTGACTGCGACGCTATCCGCATCCTGGACCGCCTCGGTCACGGTAACCCCGGTTCGGATTGTCAGCCCACGTCGGCGCAGTGCCCTTTCGAGGGCTTCCGATGACCACGAATCCTCTGCTGCGAGCAGCCGGGGTAGCGATTCGACGATGGTCACCGTCGACCCGAGCGACGCCCATAAGCTCGCAAATTCGACACCAATAACCCCTCCCCCCAGAACAATTACGCTCGCGGGCACGTACTGCAGCTGCAGGGCCTGATCGCTGGTGACAATCCGTCCGGCGATTGGGATGCCGGGAATTTGTCGCGGAGCCGAACCGGTGGCCAGTACGACGGCGTCACCGGTATAGACCATGCCTTCGACGTCGACGGCATGCTCGCCCAGATAATGACCAGCACCACGGACAACGACCACCTTGCGACGTGCGACGAGTTCTTCCAGTCCCTTGTGCAGTCGGCTGACCAGCGACTCCTTGTACGCGTGAACACCAGCCATGTCAACACCATCGAAGCGGGCACGAATGCCGAAAGTGTTTGCATCTCTCGTGATATCCGCAACCTCGGCCGCGTGCAGAAGCGCCTTCGTCGGTATGCAACCACGGTGTAGGCAGGTGCCGCCAAGTTGATCGGATTCGATCATCAGCACCGACAACCCCAGCTGGCTGGCACGCAGTGCGCAGGAATACCCGGCCGGACCGCCACCCAGAACAAGCACATCGGCGTGCTGACGCTGTGTCACAGTCGCCCTAACGCAGCAACGGGGTTCTCCACATAGTCGGCGAACAGCCGCAGCAAGCCGCCTGCCGACGCGCCGTCGCAGACGCGGTGGTCAAAGGTCAGCGACAGCTGCGTCACTCTCCGCACAGCCAATTCGCCTGCTACCACCCAGGGCCGGTCGACAATGCGGCCCACTCCAAGGATGGCTGCTTCGGGATGGTTGATGATCGACGCTGCCCCATCGACCCCAAAGACGCCGTAGTTGTTCAGTGTCACGGTGCCACCGGAGAGAAGTGCCGGCGCGATGTTGCCATCGCGTGCCTGTGCGACGAGTGCGGCGATGCGATCCGACAGTGTCACCGTGTCGAGTGTTTCCGCATTCGAAATGACCGGAACTACCAGGCCCCGGGGCGATTGCACAGCTATTCCGAGGTGAATGTGGTTGTGCCGCAAAATCTCTTTGGAGTGCGGATCGAACGACGAGTTCAAATCTGGGAACTCGCGTAAGGCTGCGACCGCCAGTCGGGCCAGTAGGGCCAGTAGACTCACCGGCGCCGTCTCGGCAATGAGCCGCCTTGCCGCAATTAGTCCGGTTGCATCCACGTCGACCCACGTGGTGGCGTCAGGAATCTCACGGCGGCTGGTGGTCACCTTTTCGGCGATCGTGGTCCGGATCCCGGTCAGAGGAATCCGAACGTCGTCGTCTCGAATGGCATCTGATCGAACGTCCGCAATTGCGCGATCGACGTCGGCGCGCGTGACGACGCCGCCAGCCCCGCTACCGGTGACCCCGTCGAGATCAATGCCGTTCTCTGTGGCGAGTCTGCGGACGATCGGCGAAATTACCTTCGCGGGGCCGCTTTTGACAACCCCGGCGGGCCGGCGCCGACGCGTGGAGCTGGTGACGACGCCAGTCCCGTAGCCGATCAGCACACTGCCCGAACTACGCGGTTCATTGGGCGGTCCCAGCTTCGCCTCGCCTTCGCCGGTCCGCAGACCAACTCCGCCGAGCCTCGCTGAACCACCCGGTTCATTGGGCGGTCCCAGCTTCGCCTCGCCTTCGCCGGTCCGCAGACCAACTCCGCCGAGCCTCGCTGAACCACCCGGTTCATTGGGCGGTCCCAGCTTCGCCTCGCCTTCGCCGGTCCGCAGACCAACTCCGCCGAGCCTCGCTGAACCACCCGGTTCATTGGGCGGTCCCAGCTTCGCCTCGCCTTCGCCGGTCCGCAGACCAACTCCGCCGAGCCTCGCTGAACCACCCGGTTCATTGGGCGGTCCCAGCTTCGCCTCGCCGGACCGCCCGGGTTCGCCCACCGTGATCAAAGGCGATCCCACGGCTATGGTGTCTCCCGCCCTTGCGTGCAGTTCGAGAACCGTACCTGCGAACGGAATCGGTACCTCGACTGCGGCCTTCGCGGTCTCCACCTCGACAACTTCCTCGTCCACGGCAACAAAGTCCCCGATGTCGACCTTCCAGCAGGTGATCATGGCTTCTTTCAGTCCCTCGCCAAGATCAGGCAGTACAAAGGTTTGTTCGGTCACGCGGGTTTGTTCAGTCACGCGCCTACCGCCCAGCGCGTATCGGGTGCGTCGTCCCACTGCAACCGATCGACGGCATCGAGGATGCGATCGGCGTCAGGCAGATACCACCGCTCGAGTTTTGGTGCCGGATAGGGGATGTCGTATCCGGTAACCCGCAGTACTGGTGCAGCCAGGTAGTGAAAACAGCGTTCCTGAATCCGCGCGGCAACTTCCGCGGCGACCCCGGCAAACCCTTGCGATTCTTGCACCACCACGCAACGGCCGGTTTTGCGGACCGACGCCGCGACGGTGTCGTCGTCGAATGGCACGATCGATCGGAGGTCGACGATCTCAATGTCCCGGCCCATCTCGGCGGCGGCAACGGCCGCTTGCATCGCCGGCTCCACAGCTGGTCCGTAAGCGATCAATGTCACATCGCAACCGGTCCGAAGCACCTGTGCTTGACCGATTTTCGCCCCCCGGCCGAGCTCGACGTCGGCCCGGGAGAAGTAGAGGCGCTTCGGTTCGAGGAAGACGACCGGATCAGGATCGTCGATCGCTTCTCGCAACAGCGCGTAAGCGTCGGCGACGGTCGCCGGTGAGACGACTTTGAGGCCCGGGGTATGTGCGTAGTACGCCTCACTCGAATCGCAGTGGTGTTCCACACCGCCGATGCCTCCGGCGAATGGCACCCGAATCACCATCGGTACCGACAGGATCCCGCGAGTTCGGTTGCGCAACTTCGCGACGTGGGACAGGATCTGCTCGAACGCCGGGTAGGCGAAGGCATCGAACTGCATCTCGACCACGGGCTTGAAGCCGCCCATGGCCATGCCGACCGCAAAGCCGATGATTCCCGATTCGGCGAGCGGCGTATCGAAACAGCGATTTGTTCCGAACTTGTCGGCGAGACCGTCGGTAACGCGGAAGACGCCGCCGAGTGTGCCAACATCCTCGCCCAACACCACCACCGAGTCGTCCTGCTCGATCGCGTCGCGCAACGCCGAGTTGAGCGCTTGGGCCATCGTGGTAAGTGTCATCGTTCGACTCCTTGGACCGCATCGCGAAATTCGGCGCGCGCCTGCTCTTGTTGTTCGCGTAGTTGAGCGGTGGGCTCCGCATACACGTAACGAAACAAGTCGTCGACGTCGATCGCGCGATCACCATTCAGGCCGCGTCTGATCGCACCGGCAAGCTCCTCGGCCTCGGCCGCGATCGTCGCCACCTCGGCATCGTCGATGAATCCACCAGCACGCAAATATGTCTCCAGCCGGCGAATGGGGTCGCGCGCCAGCCATTGGGACACTTCGCCGGCGGTGCGATACCGGCTGGGATCGTCAGCGTTGGTGTGGCCCGAGATCCGGTATGTGTGTGCTTCAACGATGACCGGGCCATTATCAGCCAGCACGTATTCGCGGGCCTCGTCGAGCACTCCTAGCATGGCAACCGGATCGTTGCCATCGACTTGCTCGCTGCCAATGCCGTACCCAACTCCTTTGTGCGCCAGTGACGGAGCCACCGTTTGCCGGGCGAGTGGAACGCTGATCGCGAAGCCGTTGTTTTGTACTAGGAAAATTACCGGCGCGCGGAACACCGCTGCGAAGTTCAGGGCTTCGTGGAAATCGCCTTCGCTGGTGGCGCCGTCGCCGCACAGGGCCAGCACTGCAGCGCCAGTCGCCTTGCGGGCCAAAGCATGTGCAAGTCCCGCAGCGTGCAGAAGTTGGGTGGCGAGTGGGGTGCACTGCGGAGCTGTCCTGTGCCGCTTAGGGTCATAACAGCAGTGCCAGTCACCCGCCAGCATCCTGAGAATCTCGACCGGATCAACCCCCCGCGCCACCAAGGCCATCGAGTCGCGGTACGTCGGAAAGAGCCAATCCTCGTCCCGTAGGCACATCGCCGCTGCGATCTGGCTGGCTTCCTGCCCGCGTGACGACGGATACACAGCGAGTCTTCCCTGTTTGGTCAATGCTATCGCTTGTTCATCAAAACGACGGCCTATGAGCATATTTCGGTACATCGCTACCAGCCGCCGCCCATCCGGGCGCACGTACCGTGCAGGGCTATCCACCACATGACCCGCGGGATCGAGGAACTGCACGGGAACGTCAGCGGGAAGGAACTTCTGGTATGTGGATATGTGCGACTCGACCGTCGTCACGGCTGCCTCCATAGTGGCTCTGTGTCTTACATCCTCTAGTTCAGATGTACGCAGTGCCAACTGAAGTGCGGTAAATGTGGAGCTATTGCTTCTATTTCTGCTCTACTGAGGCATACTGTTCAGTCGACGTACCGATACCACGAGAGCGGTGAACAAATGGACAACCCGCACACCCCGCTTCAGCTGGACGACGTCGACCGCAGGCTGATCAGAGAGTTGGTCAACGACGGCCGCGTATCGATGCTGGCTTTGGCGCAGCGCGCCCACATCTCGCGCACGCACGTCTACGCGCGCGTGGAGCGACTCGAAAAGGCTGGTGTCATAGAGGGTTTCACCGCCAGGATCAATATGGAGAAAGCAGGGTTCGCGACGTCGGCGCTGGTTGCCCTGACGATCCAGCAAGATGCCTGGCGCGGCCTGTCCGAAAAGCTCAAGACACTCCCCTACGTCGAACGGTTCATCCTGGTCGGCGGCGACTTCGACGTCTTGGTGGTGGTGCGCACTCCTGACAACGCTACGTTGCGGGACGTGTTACTCGAGCGGCTTCATGGCTTGGCCGGCATCCGCTCCAGCCGTACCTGGCTGGTGTTCGAGGAATGCAGTGGCCTGAACTCCGAATGGATGTGAGGCGAGCTCAGACCGCCAGCGATTCCGGTGCGTCCGTGCGGCGAGAGGCAAGGATGCGGGCGGCCTCATCGGTCGAGATCCCCTGTGCGGCGCTGATCTCGTACACCTGGATCAACGTGTCGCCAATGCCCTTGGTGTGACGGGCCACCGTATCGGCATCCCATTGGAGCACCTCGTGCCCCACCAGATGCAGCGCACCGCCTGCGTTTGCCACAAAATCGGGGGCATAAGCGATCCCGCGATTGTGCAGGACTGACCCGGCGTCGGTGTCGGCGAGCACGTTGTTCGCTGCCCCAACGACAGCCCGGGCGGGCAACTGACGGGCGATACTGCTATCGATGACGCTCCCCATCGCACAAGGCACGAAGACGTCGCATGATGTCGTGGTCACCGCCGCGGGCGGGATTATGCGGCAACCGAGTTCTCGCGCCCACTGCGCCCGTTCGTCGTCCACGTCAGCCACCAGTACGCGTGCGCCGGTTTGCAGCGTCCTCTTGGCGAGATGAGCCCCGACCTCGCCGAAGCCCTGGACGAGGACCGTCAGGTCACCAAGCTCGCCGAGACCGCGGAATTGGGCAGTGGCCTTTATCGCCTCGAAGACGCCAGCGGCCGTGTTGAGCGCACTGGAGCCGGCTCCGCCCCTACCGATCGAGCGACCGAACACGAAGTCGGTTGTCTCACTTAAAGTGTCCATATCGGCTGAGTTGGTATTGACATCGGGTCCGGTCCAGTATGTGCCGCACAGCCGATCGATGTTCTCGGCGTGGAGTCGCAATATTCTTGCCCAGGTGGCTTCGTCGAGATCCTGGCGTGGAACCGGCAACGCGATCACGGATTTCCCGCCTCCCATGGGCAAATTGCTCACCGCCAGCTTCAGTGACATGGCGCCGGCCAGCCGAGCGGCGTCTGCTAGCGCATGTCGATGCGATGCATATTGGGCCGCGCGCGTTCCGCCTGCGGCCTGCCCCAGCCGAATCGAATCCACGCGGATGACAAAGAAAGTGCCGGTGTCGGGGTCGTGACGGGTAAGCGTAAGTTCCCCACCCCACCGGAGTTCGTCAGCCAGGTCCATGGTGCGCCCTTCTCTCGATGAACGCCTACAAACACTAGATCGTCCAACGCATATTGTGCCGGATACGGCGTACTATGCGGACAAATTGCCAGTGAGAACGCGGATATCTGCCGCATCTGTCCACACGATACCGCCATGCGCCGGCTACGGCCTACAGACTGCACCGCTCGCGTCCTGGACGACCACACCGCGATGGATCACTGTGCGCACCCGTTTCGCAAGTTCCTGCACTGACAGATCCAAGCCGTCAAGGATTACCAAGTCCGCCCGCTTACCGGGAGTCAACTCGCCGATATCGGACCCGCCATCGAGCAATTCGGCTGCCGACGTCGAGGCCGCTCGTAGCGCATCAACGGGCGAAACCCCAACCTCGTTCATCAGTTCCAACTCAAGGAGGTTGTCACCGTGGCGTGAAATGCCCGCATCGGTGCCCATGGCGATGCGAACTCCCGCTGAATAAGCAAGCGCCACTGAGGCTTTGTGAGCTTCAAGCACCGAAGCAGCCTTGTTTCGCGTCGTCTCGAGGACTCCGCCCGCAGCGTCTGCCTGCCGCAGAATGGCGTGCGGCGCCGACAAAGTCGGTACCAGCCAAGTTCCGTTGTGCACCATCATCTCGACCGCTTCGTCATCGAGGTACACACCGTGTTCAATCGAGCGCACCCCTGCCCGAACCGCGTTCTTGATCCCAGTGGTGCCTTGCGCGTGCGCCATCACATGCACGTGAGCAGCCCGCGCTTCGGCCATCATCACTGCGAGCTCCTCTTCGGCCAGCTCCGCACGCCGCGGATCGCTGCGCGGACTGATCACCCCGCCGCTCGTCGCGACTTTGATGACGTCTGCTCCGGCGCGCACGAGTTCGCGAACTTTGCGACGCATTTCGTCGGCACCGTCGACGACGGTCGACGGATGACCCGGATGCGGCGGCCACAAGCCGTGTATGCATTCCCCGGACGGCATCCATTCATCCCCGTGCCCCCCGGTTTGGCTCAGCATTCCGATGGCGATTTGCATGTCCGGACCGTCGATCAGACCGGTAGATACCGCCTGCTTGACACCCAGGTCGGCGCCCGCGGCATCCCGTACCGTCGTGACCCCGGCACGCAGCGTCCGCTCAAGGTTGCGGGCAGCCTGAAAGAACCTGAGTGAGAAGGGTGTCTGGATCAGGCGCAGCGTGTCGACGTCATCGAGCATGACGTGCACGTGGCAGTCGATGAAGCCGGGGACCACCAGACGGCCGCTGGCATCGATGGCCTGATCCCCGTCCAAATTCAATCCGACGTCAACAACTCGATCCCCCTCGATGACGACGTCGCCGGACGCCGCGGTGCCGCCAACCGGGTCGAAGATGTGGCCCCCACAAATCAATAGCCGTTTCATTTCGCGTCCGCAGCGCGGAGAACAGCCCGACGCGCACGGCGTCGGAACCGCGGCGCGCGGTGATCATTCACCTGGACGATCGACATGCTAGACAGTGTGCACCACCGTTCTACTGAATGTTTAACTTGATCATTGACATGATGTCACACTTATAGTTACGTGAACGCTAGCTCGACTGGTCGGGCATCGTCTCGCAAAGCTCTACCGCGCTACAGAAGGGTCTGTCACACGTGCGACTAAGTCTGTCGTTCACCGGTTTCGGCCCAATCTTGGACGATTTACCCGCCGTCCAGACCGCGGAAGAATGTGGCCTCGACGGCATCTGGTACGCCGAACACATCTGCGCTCACGATGCCGTAGTGCCGACCGCGATCTACCTACGGGAAACTCAGCGGCTGGAATTCACGCTGATGGGTATCAACCCGGCGTCCCGCCACGCCGGACTCACCGCCATGGAATTGGCATCGCTCGCCGAGATCGCACCCAATCGGGTCCGAGCGGCCATCGGCACCGGTGTGCCGGACATGGTCGCAAGGATCGGCAAGTCGATCGACAAGCCAATTGCTTCGACCATCTCCCTTTACCGATCACTCAAGGCCGCACTAGCCGGTAACGAGCTGACGATGGATAAGCCGGACTTCAGCTTTGCCGACTACCGACTCACTCCGTTAGGGCCGCCTCCCGACTTGGACATCATGGCGGTCCGGCCACGCATGGTAGAGACCGCAGCGCGCTATGCGGACGGGGTGTGCCTGAGCGCAGGATCGTCACGGCCATACCTGGCCGAAACCGTTCGGCAGGTCGAGTCGACACTGGCGGCAACCGGTCGGCGGCGGGAAGACTTCCGGATATCGGTCATGATTCCCGCGGTGATCACCGAAGAGCTGGACAAAGCACGAAAGTCGGTGGCCTCAGTTCTGTCGGCTTTCGATGCGACGACCGCGGAATACCTTGCGGCAGGAGCTATTCCACCGGGCGCCTTGGTGCAAGCAGCCGAACGCGGCTCGGCCGAGGCGGCCAAAGTGTTCACCCCGGAGGTGGTCGACGCATTGGCCATCGTGTGCCCACCGGACGGCATCGCCGAGTCGCTGGCCAGCTACGCCGAGACGGGTGTCGATGAGATCGCAATCACGCCGCTGATGCCCCCCGCACAGGTGCCCGACCTCATCCGGTTGCTGGCCGAACATCGGCCCGAATTGACCGCCCAGTGCTCAACGACCCCTTAACAAGAAGGACAGATCTGCGGTGACTGAAAACACTGTTGAGCTTCGCGGTGACAATGCCGAAATCATGAGGCTGCACCGTGAATTCGTCGACGCCAACAATCCCCTCGATTCGAGCTGGCTTAGACAACACGCGAGTGCAGTACCCAACGAACTTGTCTGGTTCAACCTCAACGGCGCAACTTACGTCGGACAGGATCACATCGCCCAACTATGGGACGCGCTGTCCACGGCGATGAAGGAAGACGCACTCAGCTCGGAAGTGCACGACGAACACATCGAAGTCGACGGCGACGTCGCTTGGGTTACGTATCTCAGCCGATACCAAGCCGATTTTGGCGAGCTGGGCAGCTACGACGGGGGCATGCGCAGCACTGAAATCTGGCGCCGCCGAAACGGCGAGTGGAAACTTGTTCACGGACACTTCTCCACACCGACGTAGTAGAAGCCAGACCGTGCAGCGATTCTCCGTGTCGGGCCCGGTCGGGCGGATCAGCGGTCTGCGCCGAGTCGAGTATGCAGCCGGTGACCTACCGGTGGTATTCGTGCACGGCATCAACGGGACTGCGACACAATGGTTGCCGGTTGCCGATCATGTCGCCGACCGTGAAATTGTAGCTGTGGACCTGCGCGGCCACGGCGACTCGCAACCCGGTGGTTCCTATGGTGCCGTGGACTATGCGGCCGACGTCGATGCGGTCATGTCGGCTCTGAACATCGCCCGCGCTCACCTCGTCGGCAGCTCCTTCGGCGGTGCTGTGTGCGTCACGCTGGCCGCGAATATGCCGGAATCCGTTGCGTCGCTGACGATTATTGGCGGCGCACTCAATGTCGCAGGCAACGCCGACCCCGATGACGCAATTGCCACACTGCGCCGGATCGGCCTCGAACCGTTCCTGGCTCAGATCGCTGCAGTCAGCTTCGGGCCCGGTGCCGACGACTCCGCGATCCGAGAACTCGTACGGCTGGCCGCACATCGTGACGTCGCCGTCGTCGAACAGATCCTGCGTGCGGCACTCACCGCTGACGTGTCGACGGCCGCCGCCCAGACCACGGCGCCTGCCCGCGTCCTGACCGGCGCCTACGACACAACCTGCCCTCCCGCCCTGGGCGCGAAGCTAGCCGCGGCGCTGCATACCGGCTGCACGCTGTTGCCCGACGTCGGCCACATGGCCCACCTCGAAGATCCAGCGCTGGTTGCGGCACAGCTCCTAGACCACATCCAGTCGGAGTCGCACAACGATTATCGGAGGATCCGGGGCGACTACCGAGCGATCCGGGGCTCGTGATGCGACCCGCACCATTCGAATACTTGGCCCCCGGCACCGTCGAGGAAGCCTGTACGCAACTGTGTTCTGACGCCGAAGGCACTCGGATACTAGCCGGAGGGCAGAGTCTCATGCCTGTGCTGGTCCGCCGCCAGGATAGACCCCGCCGACTGGTCGATATCACCAAAATCCCTGAACTTCAACAATTTTCTGCTACCGACAGCCATCTGCAAGTGGGCGCAGCGGTCACCCAGCGCACAGTTGAGATGTCCGACGAGGTTCACGATTTCAATGTGTTGGCGCAAGCGCTGCCCCGGGTCGGCAAGGTTACGACTCGCAATCGCGGCACGGTCTGCGGGAGCCTGGCGTACGCCAACCCCGCTGCCGAGATTGGCATATGCCTGATTGTGCTGGGCGGCGAAGTCACCGCGATCTCCGCTCGTGGCATCCGTGCGATCCCGTCAGACGAATTCTTTCTCGGTCCCCGCCGCACCGCGCTGCAGGGCGACGAGCTGCTGCACACCGTGCGGTTCAACCGGCCAGGCCCCGGCACGACCGGGTTCTTCGACGAGGTGACAATTCGCGGACCCGGCGACACTCCGCTGGTGAGCGCCGCGGTCATCGCGCAGATGGGCGCCGATCGGACGTCCGCAGTCCGCATCGCGATTGGCGGAGCCGGTCAAGCACCAGTGTTGGCCGGCCCCGAGATTTGCGCATCGCTGGCTAACTCACTCGATGACGACACCATCGACCACGTGGGTCGTACCTTCGCCGCCGAACTTGGATTCACCACAGACGCACACGTCGGGGGCGATTACCGGCGGCGACTGGCAGTTCGCATACTCGGCCGCCTCCTGCGCAGGCTACGGGGGCAACTCCGATGAGCAACAGTGTCGCCATCGAGCTGCGGGTCAACGGCACACAAATCCGTGACACGGTGCCGGCCAGGATGTCGCTCGTGGACTTTCTGCGCGATCGTCTTCGACTGACGGGCACTCACATCGGCTGCCACGAAGGCATGTGCGGAACGTGCAACGTCCTTTGCGGATCGCATTCGATCCGCGCATGCCTGATGCTGGCCGCCCAGGCCGATGGCGCTGACATCGTCACCATCGAAGGCCTCAGCACACCGGGGCAACCTTCGAGGGTGCAAGAGTCACTGGTCCGCCACCGAGCACTGCAGTGCGGCTTCTGCACGCCCGGCTTCGTGGTCCTAATCGAGGAATTGCTTGCCGACGTCGAGAGGGGCGCACGTCCTGACAGCACCCAGATCCGCGAGCACCTCAATTCGTCGTTGTGCCGCTGCACCGGCTACACACCGATTGTCGCAGCCGCAGAAGAGTTGGTTGCCAACCTAATTGCCGAGCATCCAGCGACGGGCGAACACACGTCACAAGCGCGGCCATCAAACCCCGTAGCCGCAATCGACAGCAGTTACCTATCACCCGGAGGCAAGCGATGAAGTACGCATCTCAGGAATGGCTAGACCGGCAAACTGAGCTTCAACAGTCATTCGGACTGCGTCCGGGAGCCACCGCGCGCGTGCAATACCGACTCACCAGCGCGCCCGACGGCGGCGAGATCCGCTACCACGCCGATGTCCGCGACGGCCGAGCTGTCGAACAGCGCCTCGGTGATGATCCCGCCGCCGACGGCACCATGACGGCGTCGTTTGCCGACTCAACCGCAATCCTGCGTGGGGAATTGGCTCCGACAACCGCGTTCATGGAAGGCCGGATCAAGCTGACGGGTAATGTCGCCAAGCTCGGAGCGTTAATGCCACTGACCCGGACAGCCGAATATCAACGCCATATCACTCAACTATGCGAGGAGACCGACTTCTCCTGACCCCGCCTGCGCACTGGGACGCTACGTGACGACGGATCAGATCGGCGCCGTCGGCGTCTTACTCGCGGCCGGTGCGGGCACCAGGTATGGCGCACCTAAAGTGCTTGCCCAGCAAGGCAAGTGGCTACAACTTGCGGTCGCAGCGCTGGTCGGCGGCGGGTGTGACGAAGTGCTGGTGATGCTGGGCGCCGCGATTGTTGCCGTCCCACCACCGGCACGGGCGATCGTCGTCACCGACTGGGCGGCAGGGCTGAGCGCATCACTGCGCGCCGGGTTGGCGGCCGCCAAGGCAGGCGGCGCCGGTTTCGCGGTCATTCACCTGGTTGACATTCCCGATGTCAGCGCCGAGGTGGTTAGCCGAGTCCTCGTGGCCACGCGTGCGGCGCCAGGCGGCATTGGGCGAGCACGGTACGGTTCGCGCCCGGGTCATCCGGTGGTGGTCGCACGCTCGCATTGGGGTGAGCTGAGTGAAGTCCTGCATGGTGATGCAGGCGCGCGAACCTTCCTCCGGGCACGCGGCGACGTCTTGCACGTGGATTGCTCGGATTTAGCCGCCGGCATCGACGTCGACGAATAGGAAGTGACCTGGCGCGTCAGGGCAGGGTGAGGATCTCCGCGCCGGTGTCGGTGACCAACAACGTGTGCTCGAACTGCGCGGTCCACTTGCGGTCTTTGGTGACGACGGTCCAGCCGTCGTCCCAGATCTCGTAGTCCAGCCCGCCCAGGTTGATCATCGGCTCGATGGTGAAGGTCATCCCCGGTTGGATCACGGTCTCGACGGCCGGTTGGTCGTAATGCAAGACCACCAGCCCGTTGTGGAACGTCGTGCCGATGCCGTGTCCGGTGAAATCGCGAACGACGTTGTAGCCGAACCGATTCGCGTACGATTCGATAACTCGGCCAACCACCGACAACGCCCTCCCGGGCTTGACTGCCTTGATCGCGCGCATGGTCGCCTCGTGGGTCCGCTCGACGAGCAGGCGATGTTCCTCCGAGACGTCGCCGGCCAGGAACGTCGCGTTGGTGTCGCCGTGCACCCCGTTGATGTAGGCGGTGACGTCGATATTGACGATGTCGCCGTCTTCGATCACCGTCGAATCCGGGATGCCGTGGCAGATCACCTCGTTGAGCGAGGTGCAGCAGGACTTCGGGAAGTGCTTGTACCCCAGCGTCGACGGGTACGCGCCATTGTCGACCATGTACTCGTGTGCGATGCGATCGAGCTGATCGGTGGTGACGCCCGGGGCGACCGCCTTGCCCGCCTCATGCAACGCGCGGGCAGCGATCTGGCCGGCGACCCGCATCCGCTCGATCACTTCGGGCTCCTGCACCCACGGCTCGGTGCCTTCTTTGGCGGTGTCCTTGCCGACATATTCCGGACGCGCTATCCACTTCGGCACCGGCAGTGTCGGGGAGAGCACGCCGGGGGAAAGCGCGGTACGAATGGGCATGACTGCCAGTTTAGTCAGCGTGTCAGGTCTCCGAACAACCTGGGACGACGCAGCAGCGCTCGGCGCGGGCCCCGGATGATCACCGAACCGAACACCAGTTGACCGCTCAGCACGACGTGCGGATTACCTTCCGCCGGTGGGTCTTTACGCCGATCGCTCGCGCTGCCCACGTAGGCCTCGACGTTGTCGATGGAGGCGCTGGCGCCCTCGGGCAGCCGCAGGTCTAGATTGCCGAACTTCATGTCGATTTCAATGACCACGACGGGCCCCGCGAACCGGGCCTTGGTGAGGTCGAGGTCGATTGAGCCGAAGCGCCGCACCAGCGAAAGGCGGGTCGGGACCGTCCATTCGCCGTGCCGCTTGAGCGAGCCCGCCCAGCCGCGCAGCTCCACCCGATCGGTGGCGGAGGTGACGACGGCACCCGGCCCGGGCAAGTCACCGACCAGGCTGTCCAGCTCATGGCGGGTCCGCGCGTAGGACACCTGCCTGGACCTCTGTTCGAACTCGTCGATGTCGATCAGGCCGAGCGCCAGGGCGTTGTGCAGGCGGCGCATGGTGCCGTTGCGGTCTGCATCGGAGACCCGCAACGCCATGTCCCCATCGGTCATGGGCTGTCCTGACGTTTCGCGCGCACCCTCGCAATTTACCGTTGCCGGGCAGCGCGATCGCCGTCAAGCCAGGTACGCCGGCGGCAGCGAGTCGAACATCACCTTCGTCATCCGGACCGCATATTCCGAGCTGCCGCCCCCAACAATCAGCGCCGCGAACGCCAGGTCACCCCGATATCCGGCGAACCAGGAGTGCGATCCGCCCGGAAACTCGGCCTCACCGGTCTTGCCGTAGACCTCGCCGCAACCGGCGATCTCCTTGGCGGTGCCGTTGGTAACCACCAGGCGCATCATCGGTCGCAACGCGTCGACCATCTTCGGGCTGATCGGGGTGTTATCGCCGGTCACCGTCGTGGGGCGACCGGCGATTAGCTGCGGCACCGGGGTCTTGCCGGCGGCGACCGTAGCTGCCACCAGGGCCATGCCGAACGGGCTGGCCAGCACCCGCCCCTGGCCGAAACCGTCCTCGGTGCGCTCGGTCAGGTCCACCGTGGGAGGAACCGAGCCGGTCACCGTGGTGATCCCCTCGACCTGGTAGTCCAGCCCGATGCCGTAGCGGGTTGCCGCCTGGGTCAGCCCGCGTGGCGGCAACTTGCTGCTCAGCTCCGCAAAAGTGGTGTTGCAGGAACTGGCGAACGCGCGTGAGAGCGGCACCACACCGAGGTCGAAACCGCCGTAGTTCGGAATGGTGCGGTGGCCGATGTCCAGGTGGCCGGGGCAGCCCATCATGGTGTTTGGAGTAGCCATGTCACGGTCGACGGCCGCACCGGCAGTGATCATCTTGAACGTCGACCCCGGCGGGTACAGGCCGGTCGTGGCCAGCAGGCCCTCGGCGTTGGCGCCACCGTTTTGTGCGATCGCCAGGATCTCCCCGGTCGACGGTTTGAGCACCACCAGCATGGCCTTGCCGCCGCGGGTGTCAACCGCGTGCTGCGCGGCGTCCTGCACGGCCCGGTCCAGCGTGATGGACACCGACGGCGCCGGCGAGCCCTCCACCTCGTGCAGCACCGCGACGTCGACACCATTCTGGTTGGTGCTGACGACGCGCCAGCCGGCCTGCCCGTCGAGCTGGTCGACCACGGCCTTCTTGACTTCGGCCATCACCGCGGGCGCGAAGTGCGGATCGGTGGGTAGCAGTTCGGGCCGCGGTGTCACGACGACACCGGGCAGCTTGCCGATCGCCGGAAAGACCCGGTTGTTGTCGTCGGGCAGCAGGGTGACCAGGTCGACGGGCCGGTTGTCCGAGCTGGCCGTTTCGGCGAGCAGCTGCGGGTCGTTGAGCTGGTCGTTGAATGGATGCAGGGCGTCGATTACCGCATGCGCGGTGTTGATGAGCTCGGGACCGGCCTGGGCGGCGTCCAGCGAATAGTTGTACAGGTAGCCGGGCGCCAACACGTCGCTGCCGCCCAGCTCGTTGACCGAGGCACGTCGCGGCTGTTCGGCGCGCAGCGCGAAGGTCTGGTGCTCACCGAGCTTGGGATGCAGCCCATTGGGGGTCCAGCGCACCTGCCAGCGTCCCTCGTCCCGGGCCATCTTCAGCTTCCCGTCGTACGTCCAAGTGCGGTTCTTGGGCAGGTGCCAGGTGAAGCGGTAGGCGACCGTGCCGGTGTCCTCGGCGTATTTCGCGCTGAGCACCTGGGCGTCCAGGTGGTTGGCCTGCAGGCCGGCCCACGCAGCGTTCAGCGCTTCGCGGGCTTCGTTGGGGTTGTCGCTGAGCTGCGCGGCAGTTGCGGTATCGCCGACGGACAGCGCGGCTAGGAACTTTTGGGCGGCCGGTCCCGGCCCCTCGGGCTTTGGTGTGCACCCGGGCAGGACAGTCAAGGCGATCAGCAGACAGACCACCAATGTTGCCAGTGTTGTTTTTGTGACCATCGATGCTGATGTTAAAGGTGGGACGGCAGTAGCGGCGCCGACACACCGATACTCAACCGTTATCCACGCCTAGTCGCAGGTCCCGCGTGGCTGCAGGCGGACCCTTGATGTCGCGGAGCTTTGCCGACCGAGCAGAGCGGTGTCAGTCCAGCAGGACCGTCGCGAACGTCCCGACCTCTTTGAACCCGATCCGGGTGTAGGCGGCCCGGGCCACGGTGTTGAAGCTATTCACGTAAAGGCTGGCGATGCGCCCACTGCCGACGATCACCGCGGCCAGCGTCGCGGTGCCCGCAGTGCCCAGCCCCAGCCCGCGCCGCTCGGGATGCACCCAGACACCCTGGATCTGACCGACCGACGGGGACTGCGAGCCCACCTCGGCCTTGAAGACGACCTGCCCGTGCTCGAAGCGAGCCCATGCCCGCCCGGCCGCAATCAGGCTGGCCACCCGGCGGCGGTAGCCGCGACCCCCGTCGCCGAGGCGGGGATCGACGCCGACCTCGCCGATGAACATGTCGACCGCGGCAACCAGATAGGCGTCCAGCTCTTCGGGCCGCACCTGCCGCACCTCGGTGTCCAGCGTGCAGTTCGGATGGGCGTTGATCGCCATCAGCGGCTGGTTGTCCCGCACGTCCCGCGCAGGACCCCAAGCGGATTGCAGCCTTTGCCACATCGGCAGCACCAGGTCGGCCCGCCCGACCAGTGACGAGCACCGCCGCGCAGTGCTTTTCGCCTCGTCGGCGAACGCATTTAGATCGATCAGGTTGCCGCGCAACGGGATCAGGTTTGCACCGGCGAAGCACAGCGACTCGTCCACGCCGCCCCGAGTCCACAGTTCCCCGCCGATCGCATTCGGCTCGACACCGTAGTCCGCGACGCGGGCAGCCACCATGCACGATTCGACCGGATTCTCGCCTAGCACCCGCCAGACCGCGGCGGCGTCGCGCACCACGGACACCCGCCTCTCGCCAACCAGGCGCAAGATGGGCGGAGCCGACATCTCATAACTCTCTGTGGTGCGAAACCTGTATTGCGAATCGAAGGCCGACGAGCTTTGGCCCTAATCAGCTTACGGTCACAATAGGCGAACCGCTCGCGGTCGTCCCTGAATCTTTTTCGGTTTCCCCGGTTTCCGAACCCATTTGCTCGGCAAGACGCATCGCTTCTTCGATGAGCGTCTCGACGATCTGCGATTCGGGCACCGTCTTGATCACCTCGCCCTTGACAAAGATCTGGCCCTTGCCGTTGCCCGAGGCCACCCCCAGGTCGGCTTCACGGGCCTCTCCCGGCCCGTTGACGACGCAGCCCATCACCGCCACCCGCAGCGGCACGTCGAGCCCGTCCAGACCAGCGCTGACCTCATTGGCCAGCGTGTATACATCGACCTGGGCGCGTCCGCAAGACGGACACGACACGATCTCTAGCCCGCGGGGACGCAAGTTCAGCGACTCCAGAATCTGGGTGCCGACCTTGACCTCCTCGACGGGAGGGGCCGACAGCGACACCCGGATGGTGTCGCCGATACCGCGGCTGAGCAGCGCCCCAAAGGCGACGGCCGACTTGATGGTGCCCTGGAAGGCGGGACCGGCCTCAGTGACGCCCAGATGCAGCGGGTAGTCGCACTGCGCGGCCAGCTGCTCGTAGGCGGCAACCATGACCACCGGATCGTTGTGCTTGACGCTGATCTTGATGTTGCCGAACCCGTGTTCCTCGAACAGCGAGGCCTCCCACAGCGCTGACTCGACCAGCGCCTCGGGCGTGGCCTTGCCGTACTTTTGCATGAACCGCTTGTCCAGCGATCCGGCGTTGACCCCGATGCGGATCGGGATGCCCGCCGCGCCGGCGGCCCGGGCGACCTCCCCGACCCGCCCGTCGAACTCCTTGATATTGCCCGGGTTCACCCGCACCGCCGCGCATCCAGCGTCAATGGCGGCGAAAATGTACTTCGGTTGGAAGTGGATGTCGGCGATCACCGGTATCTGGCTGTGCTTAGCGATCTCGGCCAGCGCGTCGGCATCCTCCTGGCGCGGGCACGCCACCCGCACGATGTCGCAACCGGCCGCCGTCAGTTCGGCGATCTGCTGCAAGGTCGTGTTGACCTCGTGCGTCTTGGTGGTGCACATCGACTGCACCGCAATCGGATAATCACTACCCACTCCGACATCTCGCACCATCAACTGACGCGTTTTCCGCCGGGGAGCCAGCACGGGCGCCGGGGGTGCCGGCATTCCCAGGCCAATGGACACTGTGTACTTCGCCTTCTCTCGTTACTGGAAGATCCGGATGGGGTTGACCACGTCGGCGGTGACGGTCAGCAGCATGTAGCCCACCACGAAGAGCAGCACCACGTACGTAGCCGGCATGAGCTTGTAGTAGTCCACCGGAGCGGCAGCCACCTTGCCCCGCGCCGACCGGATCAAATTGCGGATCTTCTCGTACACCGCGACCGCGATGTGGCCGCCGTCGAACGGCAGCAGCGGCAGCAGGTTGATCGCACCCAGCACCAGGTTCAGCTGGGCCAGGAAGAACCAGAACGCCACCCACAAGCCGTGGTTGACGGTGTCGCCCCCAACGATGCTGGCACCGACCACGCTCATCGGGGTGTCCTTGTCGCGTTCGCCGCCACCGATCGCGTTGACCAGGGCGCCGACCTTGCTGGGAATCGCGGCCAGCGACTTGCCGACCTCCACGGTCAGCTGACCGGCGAAAACGGCGGTGCCTGGCACAGCGGTCAGCACGTTGTAGCGGGTGGGCTCGTTGCGGGGCGGACCCACCCCGATGGCGCCGACAGTGACCAGGTGATCTTTGTCTTTCGCGTTGGGGTCATAGCGCTGGGTTTGCTGGATCGCCACGTTGGTGGTGACCAGGTGGCCGTCTCGCTCGACGACGACGGGCACGGTGCCGTGCATGGTGCGTACCGCCGCCGCCAGTTGCCCGAAGGTGGACACCGGGGTATCTCCGACCTTCACCACCACGTCGCCGGGCCGGATACCGGCCAGTGCCGCCGGACCCTGACCCTCACAGGGGCCCTGCTTGGTCTTATCGATATCCGCTGCGACACAACCGGTTACACCGACGATCGCCTTGTCGGACGGGTGCAGATTCGGCAGGCCCCAGATCACCGCGATGGCGTACATCAGCACGAGGCAGATGACGAAGTTCATGCCCGGGCCGGCGAACAGCACCACCACGCGCTTCCAGGTCGCCTGCTTGAACATGGCGCGGTCCTGCTCGTCGGGTGCGAGTTCCTCCGCGGGAGTCATGCCGGCGATGTCGCAGAACCCGCCGGCCGGGATGCCCTTGATGCCGTACTCCGTCTCGCCGCGTCGGGTAGACCACAGGGTGGGGCCGAAGCCGACGAAATAGCGGCGCACCTTCATGCCGGTGGCGCGGGCGGCCCACATATGGCCGCACTCGTGCAAGGCGACCGAGATGAGGATGGCCAGTGCGAACAGCACTATGCCGATAACGAACATCATCAGCCTGTTACGACCTTTCTCACGCCAGCTGCCTCGATCGCACTTTGCGCTCGCTCACGGGCCCAGCGCTGGGCATCGAGGACGTCATCCACGGTAGCCGGTGCTTGACCCAATTGCGGGGCCCATTGGTCGGCAGCGTGCAGCACGTCGGCGATGGTGGCGACGATCCCGGGGAACGTGAGCCGCCCGCCCAGAAATGCGGCCGCTGCTTCTTCGTTGGCCGCGTTGTAGACGGCAGTCATGCACCCGCCCGTCTCACCGGCCTGCCGGGCCAGCTCGACCGCCGGGAACACCTCACTGTCCAACGGTTCGAACTCCCAGGTCGAGGCGGTGGCAAAGTCGCAGCAGGCGGCCGCGCCGGGTACCCGGTGCGGCCAGCCCAGGGCCAGCGAAATCGGTAGCTTCATGTCGGGCGGGCTGGCCTGGGCGATGGTCGACCCGTCGGTGAAGGTAACCATCGAATGAATAATCGACTGCGGATGCACAACGACCTCGATGCGGTCGTAGGGAACGCCGAACAGCAGGTGCGTCTCGATCAGTTCCAGACCCTTATTGACCAGCGACGCCGAGTTCAGGGTGTTCATCGGACCCATCGACCAGGTGGGATGCGCGCCGGCCTGCTCGGGTGTCACATCCTGCAGGTCAGCAGCCGCCCAGCCGCGGAACGGCCCCCCGGAGGCGGTGAGCACCAGTTTGGCGACTTCGTCGGGTGTGCCGCCGCGCAGGCACTGGGCCAGCGCGGAATGCTCCGAGTCGACGGGCACGATCTGGCCCGGTTGCGCCGCCGCCAACACCAGTGGTCCGCCGGCGACCAACGACTCCTTGTTGGCCAGCGCCAGCGTGGCGCCGGTTTCCAGCGCGGCGAGGGTGGGCCGCAGCCCCAGAGCGCCGACCAGTGCGTTGAGGACGACGTCGGCTTCGGTCTCTTGCACCAGCCGAGTCACGGCGTCGGCGCCCTGGAAGGGAATGTCGCCGGCCCGCTGCGCGGCGTCGGCGTCGGCCACTGCGATATTGGTCACCCCGGTTTCGGCCCGCTGACGCAGCAGCGTGTCCAGGTTGGCACCGCCGGCGGCCAAACCGACGATCTCGAAGCGGTCAGGATTGGCGGCGATGACCTCCAACGCCTGGGTGCCGATCGAGCCGGTGCTGCCCAGCACCAACACCCGCACCGGACCCTCAGCACGCCCATCACCGGAAATTCTCACCCGTCCATTGTGCCGCGTGGGTACGTCGCAGCCCGCATGAACCAAACCGAACCCGGCATCGTGACGAATATCTGACATGTGGACTCTTGCGCTGGTCGGTTTCCTCGGCGGCCTCGTTACCGGGATTTCGCCGTGCATCCTGCCGGTGCTGCCGGTGATCTTCTTCTCCGGCGCGAACCGAACTGTCGCCGAACCCCCCGAACCTCACTCGGCGGGTGGCGTCGCGGTGATCGCAAAACCGACCCGGTCGGAAACGTTGCGCCCCTATCGGGTGATCGGCGGTTTAGTGCTCAGCTTCAGCGTGGCCACCCTGCTCGGCTCGGCGCTGCTGTCGGCATTGCACCTGCCGCAGGACGCCATCCGCTGGATCGCCCTGGCCGCGCTGGTGGCGATCGGGCTGGGGCTGATCTTCCCGCGCTTTCAACAGCTGCTGGAAACGCCGTTCGCCCGCCTGCCGCAGCGGCAGATCACAGTGCGCGGCAACGGTTTCGGTCTCGGTTTGGCACTGGGTGTGCTGTACGTGCCATGTGCGGGTCCGGTGCTGGCCGCCATCGTGGTGGCAGGCGCGACGGCTCACATCGGCGTGCCGACCGTGGTGCTGACCGCGGCGTTCGCACTCGGCAACGCACTTCCGCTGCTGATCTTCGCGCTGGCCGGTCAGCGAATCTCCCAGCGGGTGAGCGCCTTTCGGCGTCGTCAACGCGAAATCCGGGTAGCCGCAGGCATCGTGGCAATCCTGCTGGCGGTGGCGCTGGTCGTCGACGTGCCGGCCGCGCTGCAGCGCGCCATCCCCGACTACACCGCTGCACTGCAGCGCGACGTCGGCAGTTCAAACCAGCTCCGAAACAAGCTCGGCGGCAACGTGACCGACCCGAACGCAACGCTGTCCGCATGCAGCAATGTCGACACCCAACTGCAAAATTGTGGTCCCGCACCGGACCTCAAGGGCATAACCGAGTGGTTGAATACACCGGGCGGGCGCCCGATCACGCTGAGTTCGTTGCGGGGCAAAGTGGTGCTGATCGACTTCTGGGCGTACTCCTGCATCAACTGTCAGCGGGCCATCCCGCACGTCGTCGGCTGGTATCAGGCTTACCGTGACGATGGCCTGGTGGTCATCGGGGTTCACACGCCGGAGTACGCGTTCGAGAAGGTCCCCGAAAACGTCGCCAAGGGTGCCGCCGACCTGGGCATCAAGTACCCAGTCGCGCTGGACAACAATTATTCGACCTGGACGAACTATCAGAACATGTACTGGCCCGCGGAATACCTGATCGACGCCGACGGCACGGTACGGCACGTCAAGTTCGGCGAAGGCGAATATGACGTAACGGAAAGGTTGATCAGGCAGCTGCTCTTGGATGCCGAACCCAAAATCCAACTGCCCCGGCCGGTGGACGCGCCCGACCTCACCCCGACTGGCCTGCTGACCTCGGAGACCTACTTTGCCGTCGGCAAAGCCGACAACTACGGCGGTGGCGGGCACTACGACGAAGGGTCTGCGACGTTCGACTACCCGCCGATGCTCGCGCCGGACCGCTTCGCTCTGCGCGGCCGTTGGACGTTGGACCACCAGGGCGCTACCGCCGACGGCGACGACTCCACCATCAAGCTCAACTACCACGCCAAGAACGTTTACGTCGTCGTGGGCGGCGCAGGCACCGTCACCGTGACGCGCGGTGGAAAATCCACGACGCTGCCGGTGAGCGGACCGCCCACGAACCGCCAGATCGTCGCCGGGGACCAGCAGACATCGGAGACCATCGAAGTCCAGCCCAGCAAGGGTCTACAGGTCTTTTCGTTCACCTACGGCTAATTTTGCGTCTGGCGCCCGGCCCGCTGACCACTCGGGATCGGGTCAAGACCGACCCAGGCCTGCGCAACGGTGCTGATGCCGTCGTCTAACGGGTGCGGACCTGCGATCACGAGGACGGCCTGTGCCAGAATGTCAGGGTCTCAAAGTCCAGTCCGACCGGAGGGATTGCCGTGGCCAGTACTGAGGTGGAGCCGTTCGCCGGTGTCGACGAAGCTGAGGTGCCGTCCGCGCAGTGGGGTTGGAGCAAGATCAACTACCGCACCTGGTACGGCGTCGGCACCTTCATCTTCCTGCTGCTGCTGGCCTTCCTCCGCGGCAACCATGTCGGCCACGTCGAAGACATCTTCTGCGTCGGATTCGCTGCACTGGTGTTGTTCGTCCTGGTGCGCGACATCTGGGGCCGTCGTCGCGGCTGGCTCAGGTAGCGGTTTGCCGCAACAGTTCGCCGGCCGGGTCCCGGTGGATGTGGACGTCGCCGGAACCGCTGCGCACGCTTAGCACCAGGATCTCGTCGCCCGCTTCGGGACCGTCCGCGGGCTGCAATCGGTTTGTGATGGCACCGGAACCGGTGACGATGTCCATCCGCATCGCGGTGCCGTCGGGAACCCCGACCGCGACCTCGCCGCTGCTGGTGTGAGCCGACACGCTGCCACGCACTCCGGCTTCGACGATCACCGCGCCCGACGCGGTGCGTGCCTTGAGGTTGCCGCGCAAGGTGTCAACGGACACCGATCCGCTGGCAGAGGAAAATTTCCCGTCACCGTCGAGGTCCTGCACGCGCAGTGCTCCGGACGCCGTGGCGAGCGACGCGTATCCCGCAACCGAATGCACCGTGAGCGAACCGGATGAGCTGGCGGCCCTGATCCTTGCGGTCACAGTGTCGATCTCGGCGTCGCCGCTGGCCGTGCCGATTTGGACGTCGGCGTACTCCCCTTCGGCCCGCAGGTCGGCCGAGCGCAGCTCCGCGTGGACTCGGGAGCCTTTGGGAAGTTCGATCTCGATGTCGACAGCCCCACCTCGGATGCGGGGCATGCCGCGCTTGGGAACCGATACGGTCAGTTTGCGGTCGTCGCGGTAGTCGATTCGCATCTGTTCGGCCGCGCGAACGTCGGATTCCAGGGTGGGGTCGTGCGGGCGCACCCCCACCACGGTGTCAGTGCGGTCGGTGGCGACCAGGCGCACCGATCCCGCGCCTGCCGCTACGCGAACGCTGATCGGGTCGGGCGTGGCGAATGTGGGCACTGGCGGTCTCCTTCGATCTGGTTCAGCGGACCCAGCCGGTCACGCGGTGGGAGTTCTTATGGGCGTGGTGATTTGACCCACGACTCGCTTTGGCGACCACGCGCACCAGCCAGCTGTTGAGCGAGGTGCCGTCGCGGCGTGCCGCCGCCTCCACGGCCTCCCGCAGCCCCTCCGGCAACCGCAGCGTGACGCGCCAGGTGGCGCCGCCGTCGTCGTCGAGGACGAATGGCTCTGCCGGTTCGAATCCGACCCCGTCGTCGGGCAGGCTGACCACGAATTCGGGGTCGCGGCCGCGCAGCCGCACTTCGACGGAGCCGGGCGCCAACTCACCGCTGATCTCCTCGGCGGCCGACGACAGTGCTTCCAGCAGCGCCAACCGCAGCGCCGAGTCCAGCGGAGCGCTCAGCCGATCGGCCAGCCGTTGCGCGTCAGGCCCGGCGGTCGCCGCCGCCTCAGTGAGTTCCTGGCGGACGGCGTCGACATAAGGCTGCAAGTCCATAGCATCATGATGACACCATTGTGGTGTCATTTGCAAACATTTTGGTGTCGTGGCGACACCGCCAGAGCTTTGCGGCGGCCAGCACGCACACCGGTACCAGCAGCAACGCGGCCAGCCACGGCCATCCGCTGTGCTGGTGCACCCAGCCCGCCAGCCAACCCTGCACCCGGCCCGCCGCAGCGATCACCGCATCGTCGGGATCACCGTCGGCGGTCAACAGCCGCACCTCGTAAAGGCCGTAGTAGCCGACGTACAGCCCCACCAAAACCAGCAAGGCCCCGCCGATCCGGTTGACGTACGGCAGCAGCCGCCGCAGCCGACCCAGCAACGCCGAACTCGCGGTCGCGGCGCCGACCGCCAGCGCCCCGACGACCAGCGTCAGGCCCGCGACATAAGCGACATAGACCACCGCACCATGCAGCGCCGAACCCGTACGCAATGCGGCACCGGTGACCGCTAGAAACGGCCCGACGGTGCACGACAGCGACGCCATCGCATAGCTGACGCCATAGCCGTACATCGACCCCAGCCCCAAGGTGGGCGCCCAGCGGGCCCCGAGCGGCGCGGCAGTGATCTCGCGTCCCGACAACAGCCAGGCGCCGAGCCCGATCAGCACGACACCGACCAGCACCGTCGCGTACGGCAAATAGCGCTGAACCGTGGCGGCCGCCGAGATGGTCAGCGCACCGAACACGCCGAAGACCGTCACAAAGCCGAGCGCCATGCCCAGCGTGGCGGCCAGCGCGCGCCCGACCGCCACCAACGGCGACCTCGTCGCACCGGTCCCCGTGCCGCGCACCACCAGCACCAGGTAGGCCGGCAGCATCGCAAACCCACACGGGTTGACCGCGGCCACCAGCCCAGCCGCGAAAGCCAACCCGATCAAGGACTGGTTCATCGCCTCAGGACGTCAGCGCCGCGACCCGGCCGGACAACTCCTGCTGGGACATCGCCGAGGTGGTGTTGTTGACGAATGTCGACGAGCCGTCCGGGCGGTAGAACACCCACGCCGGCTGCCAGGGCACACCGTAGCGGGCCCAGATCGCGCCGTCGGCGTCGTTGAGGTTGGTGAAGTTCAGGCCGTACTTGGAGACAAAGCCCTGCATCTGCGCGACGTCCGAGTGCGCCGCGATACCGACGAAACTCACCCCCGGGTTGGCGGCCGCGACTTGGCTCAGCGCGGGCGCCTCGGCGTTGCAGAACGGGCAGAAGGGCGTCCAGAACCACAGCACCGTGGGTTTGCCCTGCAGGCTGGCGCCGTTGAACGGGGCACCGGACAGGGTGGTTGCGGTGAAGTCCAGGCGGTCGTCGGCGGCCATCGCGCGCGGCGCCGTGGCGACACCGGCCAATATCGCTAGGACCGAGACAGTGACGGCCAGGAGCTTGACCGGCAGCATAAGGCGACGAATCATGATGAACCCTTTCGAGAGGCATTCGATAGCCGTTGCCGTGATTAACGGATTACCCGCCGCCGCGGTTCACCGAACACTCAACCTTCGGCAGCCAGCTGGCCGCATGCCGCACTGATCTCCCGACCGCGGGTGTCCCGTACTGTGCACGAAACACCTTGCGCACGAACGCGTTTAACGAACTCGCGCTCCACTGGTTTCGGGCTCGCGTCCCATTCGCTGCCCGGCGTCGGGTTGAGCGGAATGAGATTGACGTGCGCCAGCGGACCCAGCGCGCGGTGCAGCCGCCGGCCCAGCAGGTCGGCCCGCCACGGCTGGTCGTTGATGTCCCGGATCAGCGCGTACTCGATGGACACCCGGCGGCCGGTCACGTCGGCGTAGTAGCGGGCGGCATCCAGGACCTCGGTGACCTTCCACCGGTTGTTGACCGGAACCAGGGTGTCCCGCAACTCGTCGTCGGGGGTGTGCAGCGACAGCGCCAGCGTCACGCCGAGCCGTTCGTCGGCGAGCTTGCGGATCGCGGGGGCCAGCCCCACCGTGGACACCGTCACCGAGCGCGCCGAGATTCCGAACCCCGACGGGGGCGTCTGGATGATGCCGCGCACCGCCGCCACCACGCGGGCGTAGTTAGCCAGCGGCTCCCCCATTCCCATGAACACCACATTGGACAACCGGTCACCGAAGTCGTCGCGCAACGCCACAGCCGCCGCGCGCACCTGCTCGAGGATCTCGGCGGTCGATAGATTGCGAGTCAGCCCGCCCTGCCCGGTGGCGCAGAACGGACACGCCATGCCGCAGCCGGCCTGCGAGGAGATGCACACCGTGTTGCGCTGCGGGTAGCGCATCAGCACCGACTCGACAGTGGCACCATCGACGCAGCGCCACAACGTTTTTCGGGTCTCACCGGCGTCGCATGTGATCTCGCGCGCCGGCTTGAGAAGCGTCGGGAACATGCTGGTGGCGACCTGCTCGCGCACCGCTGCCGGCAAGTCGGTCATCTGGCGGGGATCGGCGATCAGTCGGCCGTAGTACTGGTTGGCCAGCTGCTTGGCCCGAAACCCCGGCAATCCCAACTCGGCCACGGCCGCCGCGCGCCCGGCCGCGTCGAGGTCGGCCAGGTGGCGCGGCGGTCGCCGAATCGAGCCGCGGCGCGGCGGCTCCTCGAACACCAACTGCTGGACCATGACCAGTCCAGTATCAGGGCAACAGCGTCAGAACGGCCCACGCGGCCACCGAGGACGGCAGGACACCATCCAGCCGATCCATCAATCCGCCGTGGCCGGGCAGCAAGCGGCCCATGTCCTTAATGCCCAAATCGCGCTTCACCTGGGACTCGATCAGGTCGCCGAGCGTGGTGGTAAGTACGAAGAGCAGACCGAGCAGGGCTCCGACCCACGGTGGCTGACCGGCCAGGAAAGTCGCGGTCAGAATGGTCGCGGTGATGCCGCATACCAGCGAGCCGACGAAGCCCTCCCAGGACTTCTTCGGGCTGATCTTGGGCACCATCGGGTGCTTGCCGAACAGCGCACCTACGGCGTAGCCGCCGGTATCGGAGCACACGACCGCGATCATCATGCAGAACACCCGTGCCGGCCCGTGCTGCGGGTCGTAAACCAGCATCGCAGCAAACGAGCCGAATAGCGGCACCCAGGCGCACAAGAAGACGGTCGCCGACACGTCGCGCAGATAGTTGCTCGACGTCGTTGGGCCGGTGCCGTCGCCGTCATGTTCCCGGTTGTCCTGCATGAACAGTCGCCAGATCATGCAAACCACGACCATGCCGCCGAACCCGGCCGCCGCCCCTTCGGCGCCGTAGGGCCACGTCAGCCACACCGTGATCTGCCCGCCGACCAGCAGCGGGATCACCGGGATCAGGTATCCGGCCTCGCGCAGTCGGCGCACCACCTCGTGGCTGGCCAGCAGGATGGCCCCGGCGCACAACACCACCCAGAACCGCGGGAACCACAACAGCGTCGCGACAAGGACGGCGCCGATGCTCACGCCGACGGCGATGGCGGCAGGCAGGTCCCGCCCGGCGCGGGACTTCTTCCGCGCCGGCTGCGCGCGCTCGTTCCCAGCCGACCTCGTGCGCTCGGCCGACTTCGCTGACGTCGCGAGCGGGTCCTCGGACGGGCTGTTGCCGGCTTCGGCGTCGGTGGTTGCCACGGACTTCAACGGATTAGGCTGCTGTCGGCCGCTAGACCTCGAGCAGCTCGCCCTCTTTGTGCTTGACCAGCTCATCGATCTGCGCGACGTACTGGTGGGTCGCCTTCTCCAGGTCCTTCTCGGCCCGGCTGACCTCGTCCTCCCCCGCTTCGCCGTCTTTGCGGATGCGGTGCAGCTCTTCCATCGCCTTACGCCGGATGTTGCGGACCGAAACCCGCGCGTCCTCACCCTTAGCCTTGGCCTGCTTGACGAGATCGCGCCGACGTTCCTCGGTGAGCTGGGGTATGGCCACCCGGATGATGGTGCCGTCATTGGTGGGGTTGACGCCCAGGTCAGAATTGCGGATCGCCGTCTCGATGGCGCTGAGCTGGTTGGCCTCGTAGGGCTTGATGACGACCATCCGCGCTTCGGGGACGTTAATGCTAGCCAGCTGTGTGATGGGGGTGGTGGCGCCGTAGTAGTCGATCACGATCCGGGAGAACATGCCCGGATTGGCCCGACCGGTGCGAATGGTGGACAGATCATCCCGGGCCACCGACACCGCCTTCTCCATCTTCTCCTCGGCGTCGAAGAGAGCTTCGTCAATCATTTGCGCCGCTCCTCCTCATCACTGCGTTCTGCATCGTCGCCAGCGCGAATCATTTGCGCCGCTCCTCCTCATCACTGCGTTCTGCATCGTCGCCAGCGCGAATCATTTGCGCCGCTCCTCCTCATCACTGCGTTCTGCATCGTCGCCAGCGCGAATCATTTGCGCGTCATCTCCTCAAGTGGTGACCAGCGTCCCGATCTTCTCACCCGCGACCGCCCGAGCGATATTTCCGTCGGTCAGCAGGTTGAACACCAGGATCGGCATGCCATTGTCCATACAAAGGCTGAACGCAGTCGCGTCGGCCACCCTCAAACCGCGGTCGATGACTTCCCGATGGCTGATCGCGGTGAGCAGTTCGGCATCCGGGTTCGTCCGGGGATCCTCGGCAAACACACCGTCGACCGCCTTGGCCATCAGGACCACGTCGGCCCCGATCTCCAGGGCCCGCTGTGCCGCGGTGGTGTCCGTCGAGAAGTACGGCAGACCCATGCCCGCGCCGAAGATCACCACCCGCCCCTTTTCCAGGTGGCGGACGGCCCGCAGCGGAAGGTAGGGCTCGGCCACCTGGCCCATCGTGATCGCCGTCTGGACGCGGGTGGCGATGCCTTCCTTTTCTAGGAAGTCCTGCAGCGCAAGGCTGTTCATCACGGTGCCGAGCATGCCCATGTAGTCCGACCGGGTGCGCTCCATACCGCGTTGCTGCAACTGCGCGCCGCGGAAGAAGTTGCCGCCACCGATCACCACGGCGACCTGCGCACCGTCCCGGACCACTTCGGCGATCTGCCGGGCCACCAGGGCGACGACGTCGGGGTCAAGTCCGACCTGGCCGCCACCGAACATCTCACCACCGAGCTTGAGCAGCACCCGTGAGTACTTCGACGGCGAACCGGTTACCGCGCCATTGGTGCCGTTCGGCCCCGGAGTCGCCGAACCGGCGTTGTTCGACTCCGTCATCAGTCTCCTCGTATGACAGGTGCCATCTCCGGCCATCCCACCCGGGCCATCTTGGCAAATACCCGGAACAGCCGCACTCATCCTGCCTCATCGCCACGGTTTGACGAGGGCGGGGTCCTGAGACGAGCACCGCCGAACCACAGGTTTGACGGCCCGCCGGTGCGGGAATCCGCTGTCCGCGGCGGCGGAGCCCAGGTCTTGAGGAGAAGGACCGCACCGCCTGATGCCGTACCGGCCAGCTCTTCGGCCGGTCACATCCACTCGCACAGCCCATTCCATTGCGACCAACTCAGGGAGGAACTCATGGCGGACAGCAACTCGGGACCCGTCGAGGCGGCCAAGGGAGTCGTCGAGGACGTCAAGGGCAAGGCCAAGGAAGCCATCGGAACGGTGACGGGCGACGGCGACCTGATCAACGAGGGCGAAGCGCAGCAGGACAAGGCGGAGGCGCAGCGCGACGCCGCCAAGAAGGAAGCACAGGCCGAAGCGGCCCGCGCCGCGGCAGATGTCGCCGAGCAGCGCCAGAAGGCCAACCAATAGGAGTCAACCAAGACTTGGTGGAAGGATGGGCCCGGTCTGTGCCAACGGACCGGGCCCATCGAATATCTCTTAATCCCGATTCGCAGTACCCGCGGTAACAAATTCTTGGGATAATCCCTCTGGACGGGGTAATCAGCGCGGCGCCGCGGGGTGGCAGTCCTGCGGAGGCAGCGACGGGTCGGGGTTGTTCGGGCATCAACTTCAAGGGTTGGGAGATAGCAGTTGGACGTTCTACTCCTAACCGATGACGCCGATTTCGAATCCGTCCTAGAGCTGGATTCGTTCGCCCTAACGGTGCGCACCGCCCCCTTGGCAGACGGTGCCGCCGGAACGGTCGACGGCGCCGACGTGGCGGTCATCGACGCACGCACTGACCTGTTGGCGGCACGCGCCGCATGCCGCCGACTGACCGCCACCGCCCCCGCGCTGGCCGTGGTGGCTGTGGTCACGCCGACCGACTTCGTGGCCGTCGACGTCGATTGGAACTTCGACGACGTATTGCTGGCCGCGGCCGGTGCAGCCGAGCTACAGGCTCGGTTGCGGCTGGCGATCACGCGCCGCCGCAACGCCGTCGGCGGCAAACTGCAATTCGGAGACCTGATCCTGCACCCGTCCAGCTACACGGTGTCGCTGGACGGCAACGACCTCGGACTAACACTGACCGAGTTCAGGTTGCTGAATTTCCTTGTCCAGCACGCAGGTCGGGCGTTCAGCCGCACCCGGCTGCTGCACGAAGTGTGGGGCTACGACAGCAACGGCCGCGTCCGCACCGTCGACGTACACGTACGCCGGCTTCGCGCCAAGCTCGGTGCCCGCTACGAGTCGATGGTCGACACCGTCCGCGGTGTCGGATACATGGCAGTGACGCCGCCGCAGCCACGTTGGATAGTCGGAGAGCCGATGCTGAGTCCAGCATGGACATCGGAAGCCGGTGCGCGCCAACCCGATCCGATAGTCCAATAGTCTTACCCGCGCGTTAGCCGAAAACCGGCAGCGCTCGCTTACGGGCCAACGCATCCATGCCTTGCTGAATGCTGTCTTCCACCTCGTGGTACTTGGACTCGATGTAGTCGTCGTCCTCGGTGCGGGCGGGATCCGGGTCGATTTCCACCGGGGGCATGAATCGAGTCCGGATCTTGGCCGGCAGCGGCAGCTGCGGCAGAGCAGCTGGCGCGATGCCCCAGGGCAGTGAGATCGCCAATGGGAATACCTTGAGCCGCAGCACCTTATCAAGGTGCAGGGCCCGTGACAGACGATCACCGCGAATCAGCACCGGCATTGCATCGGCGCCGCCCACAGTCGCGATCGGAACGATAGGCACCCCGGCCCGGATCGCCATCTTCACGAAGCCTTTGCGTCCGGCGAGAGTGGCGCGATCGCGCTCCGCCCAGGGGCGCAGCGAATCCACCTCGCCACCGGGCCACAACGCGACGTCGCGGCCTTCAGCCAAGGCTGTCGCGATTGCGTCGGGGGCTGCCGGCAGCACACCCATCGCCCGGAAGTACCGGCCGATGCCGGGAATCGCCATGAGCGCGTCGTGGGCCGTGCCGTGTAGCGGACGGTCCGGCCCAAACCTGCGCCACCATTGCAACCCGACGGTCCAGGCATCCCAGACGAATGGTGCGCCGGAGTGGATGCCGATCAGCAACACCGGTGACTGTCCGACGTTTTCCCAGCCGTCGATCTCCATCCGGAACCAGTAGTCCACCAGCGCGTTCCAGAAGAACTTCTGCCGGTGCATAGTCGTCTCATCCTGGCCGTCGAGGTCCCACTGGCCGGCGCGCTCCGCCACCCAACCGCTGACACCACCGTCGGTGTTGTCGCGCTTTTCGGCCATTTCCTCCCTGGCCCGCCGGGCGTGTTGCTTGGCTTGATCCTGCACTTCCGGGGGCCGGTGGTCAGTCTGAGTCATAGGGACCGGATACCCAGATCGCACTTATCAAACGCAAACCTCCCCGCGCCATGGCGGTGGCGCGGGGAGGTTTGTGGTGCGGAATTTAGCTGCTGTGCACCGGTGAGTTCGGTGTCGCCTCAGGCTCCTGGTCAGCTCCGGGCACCGCGTTGGGCGCCTGCCCAGGTGCCAGCTGGCTGGGCGCGGTCTGACCCGGCGCGGTCTGAGCCGGAGCCGGTTGACCCGGCATGGTCTGACCCGGGGCCGTCTCGCCCGGCATCATCTGACCGGGCGCCGTCTGACCCGGCACGGTCTGACCGGGCGCCGTCTGACCCGGCACGGTCTGGCCGGGCGCCGTCTGACCCGGAATCGAGTTCGGCGCCGGCATGTTCGCCGGGTTGCCCTCCCACACCAGCACGTCCTGCGCACCGTCGTTGTAGGCGACCCGGGTCGGGGGCGCGCCGGTCACATCGAAGTAGATCTTTCCGGTCGCGGTGCCACCCTGCGCGATCGGCGCGGGACTTAGGCCCGCAGGTGCGGCCGGAGCGCTGATCACGCGGTAGCTCTGCTCACCGGAGCTGGCGTTGAAGTTTGAGACCACAGGCGTCACAACACCGGTGTTTGCCTTCACGTGCACGTCGGCCTGCCACAGTTGCCCGGCCGGGTTGTAGCCCGGGATGGTGACATTGGCGGGCTGCAGACCGCTGACCGTGTAGTCAGTCGACATTGCGCCATCGACCAGCGTCTCGGGCGTTCCGAGTCCCTCGACAATGGTAGGAGCCGCCGAGGCAGAAGCCGCGCCGAAAAGACTGACCGCGGCAATCCCGGCGGCACCGAGAGCCGTCTTTGCAGTGGTTTTGGTGAACTTCACGCTGAATCCTCTCCGTTGGTGTCGTTCCAAGCGGTCAGCAGCACATGAGCGAACCAACCGCGCATTCATCGCTTACCCAACGGGCGCAGCCTCAAACTGCGACCGCATTCGAATTGCCTTGTGCGGCCTGCCTACCTGCGCGAACCAGGCCAAATTGATTTGCGCCACAAAATTATTCGCGCCACATTGTCACCATGGGCACCACCAGGGACCCAGCGTGTTCCACCCTACGCCGCTCGAGCGCCCACGCACACCGAATTGTTGTGACAGCAGTCGAATAGGAGCGGCAGGCAATAACATCGACGCAGCGGCCGACAAATACGAGGAGCGGGTTACCAAATCTATTGCAGTGCTTGATGATGAAACAGGCGGCCGACATATATAGGGCGCATCCGGCGAAAAGCTTTGTCAACATTCGGAAATGGACCACCGCATCCGCACGCCGGCTGATCTGCACCTTTTTGGCACAATCCCCGCGTCCGGACCACGCGGTATGTCAGGATACCTGATATGGGTGAAGCCGCCGACACTGAGGACGCCCCGCTGGGCTACTTGCTCTATCGAGTGATGTCCGTGTTACGACCCGGTGCCAGCGCCGCACTGGGGCCGCTGGGCCTGACGCTGCCGGAATTCGTCTGTTTACGCATCCTGTCCCACTCGCCGGGCTCCTCCAGCGCCGAACTGGCGCGACACGCCAGCGTCACCCCGCAGGCTATGAATACGGTGCTGCGCAAGCTGGAAGACATCGGCGCGGTGTCACGTCCCGCCTCGGTGTCCGCCGGTCGCGCCCTGCCGGCCGCATTGACAAGCCACGGCCGGGCCCTGCTCAAGCGCGCCGAAACGGTCGTCCACGCTGCTGACGCACGCATCCTGGCGAAACTGACCGAGCGTGAGCAACGCGACTTCAAGCGGATGCTGGGAACGCTCGGCTCGGACTGAGCGTCAGGTGTGAATCTGTGCCCAAGGCCGGGCCTCTTCGAGTTCGTAGGCCAGTTCCAGCAGCAGCGCTTCCTGGCCTAGGTCGGCCGACAGCATCATCCCGACCGGCAGGCCTTCGCTGGATTGGGCCAACGGCAGTGAAATCGCCGGATCCCCGGTCACGTTCTGCAGCGGCGTGTAGGCGACCCAGTCGGACAGTCGGTCGATCACCTGCTGGTAATCGGTCGGTGCCAAATAGCCGACCCGTGGCGTCGGGTCGGCGAGTGTCGGGGTGAGCAGCGCGTCGTAGCTGCGGTAGAACTCGGCGCTGCGGCCCCGTAGCCGGCGTAGCCGGGCAATCGCCAGCGGGAGGCGGTGGATGTTGCGCCGCGTGTGGTCGTGCAGCCCCATCGTCAGAGCGTCCAACCGGGTTCGGTCGAAGGTTTCACCGAACATCCGCCGTCCCGCGCTCACCTGGGCTAGCGCGAGAAAGCCCCAATACAGCACGAAGTCGGCGTGGAAGCTGGCCGTCGCGGGTATCCGGTCGATGGGTTCGACACGGTGCCCTAGTTCCTCGAGTAGCGTCGCGGTGCTGCGCGTCAGCTCGCGCAGTTCAGGGCTGCAGTCGCGGTGCATCGACTGGGTGGTGACGGCGATCTTCAGCCGCCGGACGCCGGCGCGGGTGACGTCCCCGATCGGAGGCAGCTTGGCCGCGCGGAACGTCCGTTCGGCCTCCCGATAGAAGGCTGCGGTGTCGCGGACCGAGCGGGTCACCACCCCGTTGGCAACGATGTTGACCGGCATCCGCCGCAGCGCGGCTTCCAGGGGCATCCGGCCACGCGACGGTTTCAGACCCACCAGACCGTTACACGCGGCCGGTATCCGGATGGAGCCGCCGCCATCGTTGGCGTGCGCGATCGGCACCACGCCGGCGGCGACGAACGCCGCCGAGCCCGAAGACGACGCACCGGCAGTGTGGTCGGTGTTCCAGGGGTTTCGGACCGGACCCAGCCGCGGGTGCTCGGCGGCGGCGCTGAACCCGAACTCCGACAGCCGCGTCTTGCCCAGCGACACCAGGCCGGAGCCCAGCACCACGCGCGTGACCTCGCTGTCCGCTCGCGCCGGGTACGGCTGCCACGCATCGGTGCCACTCATGGTGGGCTGGCCCGCGACGTCGACGTTGTCTTTGATGACCGTCGGCACGCCGGCAAAAAAGCCGCTGCTGCGGCCCGCCGCCAACGCTCTGTCGAACGCCGGGTGCGCCAATGCGTTCAGCTCGGGATCGACCGCTTCGGCGCGGGCGATCGCCGCCTTGACGACCGCGGACTGGTCCAGCTCGCCGGCCCGGATGGCCTCGGCCAGCGCGACGCCGTCCAGGTCGCGCAGGGCGTCATCGCCGAACGCGTGTACGCGCGCCACGGGGCCCGCTCAGGCCTGCCCGACCTCGAAGCGCACGAAGCGGGTCACGGTGACACCGGCCTCGTCGAGCAGCGCCTTGACGGTCTTCTTGCTGTCGGACACCGACGGCTGCTCGAGCAGCACCGAGTCCTTGAAGAAGCCCTGCAACCGGCCCTCGACGATCTTGGCCAGCGCTTGCTCGGGCTTGCCTTCGGCCTTCGCCGTCTCCTCGGCGATGCGGCGCTCGCTGGTCACCACATCCTCCGGCACGTCGTCACGAGACAGGTAGCGCGCCTTGAGCGCGGCGATCTGCAACGCGACCGCGTGTGCGGCTTCCTTGGCCGAGGCGCCGTCGCCGGTGTATTCCACCAGCACGCCCACCGCCGGCGGCAGGTCAGCCGCCCGCTTGTGCAGATAGGTCTCGACGGTGCCGTCGAAGTTGGCGACCCGACGCAGCTCCAGCTTTTCGCCGATTTTGGCCGACAGCGCGGCGATGGCCTCTTCGACCGTCTTGTCACCGGAACGCGCGGCTTTGAGGGCCTCGATATCGGTGGCCTTCGATGCCGCGGCGGCCGCAACGATCGTGTCGGCCAACTGCTGGAACTCGGCGTTCTTGGCGACGAAGTCGGTCTCGGAGTTCAGCTCGATCAGCGCACCGTCCTTGGCGGCGACCAGACCTTCGGCCGTCGCCCGCTCAGCGCGCTTGCCGACGTCCTTGGCGCCTTTGATACGCAGCGCCTCGACGGCCTTGTCGAAGTCGCCATCCGAATCGGCCAGCGCGTTCTTGCAGTCGAGCATTCCAGCACCGGTCAGCTCCCGAAGTCGCTTGACGTCGGCAGCGGTGAAGTTCGCCAATGCTCAGCCTTTCTTAGGTTGCGTCTGTGGTTGGTTCGACCCCGGTGGGGCCATCGGGCGGGGCAGCGCCGGCTAGTAATTCCTGCTCCCATTCGGGCAGGGGCTCGGCGGCCTCAGCCTCCGGCTTACCGTCGCCGCGGCCCAAACCGGCCCGGGCCTGCAGGCCTTCGGCGACCGCCGAGGCGATCACCTTGGTCAGCAGCGCCGCCGAGCGGATCGCGTCGTCGTTGCCCGGGATGGGGTAGTCGACCTCGTCGGGGTCACAGTTGGTGTCCAGGATCGCGATCACCGGGATGCCTAGTTTGCGGGCCTCGCCGACGGCGATGTGCTCCTTGTTGGTGTCGACGACCCACACCGCCGAGGGCACCTTGGCCATGTCCCGGATACCGCCCAGGCTGCGCTCCAGCTTGTTCTTCTCGCGGGTCAGACCAAGGATTTCCTTTTTGGTGCGGCCCTCGAAGCCACCGGTCTGCTCCATCGCCTCGAGTTCCTTGAGGCGCTGCAGGCGCTTGTGAACGGTGGAGAAGTTGGTGAGCATCCCACCCAGCCAGCGCTGGTTCACGTACGGCATGCCGACGCGGGTCGCCTCGGCGGCGACGGACTCCTGCGCCTGCTTCTTGGTGCCAACGAACAGCACCGTGCCACCGTGGGCGACGGTTTCCTTGACGAACTCGTACGCCCGGTCGATGAAGGTCAGCGTCTGCTGCAGGTCGATGATGTAGATGCCATTGCGGTCGGTGAAGATGAACCGCTTCATCTTGGGATTCCAGCGACGGGTCTGATGCCCGAAGTGGGTGCCGCTGTCGAGCAGCTGCTTCATGGTCACAACAGCCATGACTGTGCCCAGCTTTCATGTGTCGTTGGTGGTGGTCGCGAGCGCGGCGAGGCCGGGCGCAGCGAGTCAGCACCATTCGGTTTGTCGCCCGGCGACGGGTGAAGCCGGGCCCTGGCGCCTGCTGCGATGCCGCACCCGCTTGTGACGGCGGGACCGCTCGGCATGCTGTTGCGGATCCCTCAAATACTGGGTCGCGGTGCAGACGCGCGAAGTCAGCCCGCTGATGCGAGCTGCGTGGAGCAGTTTACACCGAGTCGCGGCGGTGCTTTTCCCCTCGTCCACAGCGGTTAGCGGGTGACTGGCCCAGGGTTCGGCGTACCAGTGCACTGAGCAGGTGCGATGGGTGTTCCTGGTGCTGCTGCTGGGCTGGGTGCTGCTCAACGCGCCGCCAGCGGACGCCGCCGGCGGCCGGTTGAGCTGGCCACTGCGGCCGCCGCCGACGGTGTCGCGCGGGTTCGACGCGCCGTCGCAGCGCTGGCTAGCCGGGCACCGTGGGGTTGACCTGGCCGGACGCCCCGGACAGCCGGTCTACGCCGCCGGCGACGCAACCGTGGTGTTCGCCGGGCTATTGGCCGGCCGGCCGGTGGTGTCGCTGGCGCATCCAGGCGGACTGCACACCAGCTACGAGCCGGTGCGCGCGGTCGTGCGGGGTGGTCAAGCGGTGGCGTCGGGAAGCGTGCTCGGCGCGTTGCAGGCCGGTCACTCCGGCTGCCCGGCCGCGGCCTGCTTGCACTGGGGTGCCATGTGGGGCCCGGCGTCGCACGCCGACTACGTCGACCCGCTGGGCCTGCTGGAGTCGACGCCGCTGCGGCTCAAGCCGCTCGCACCTCCGCCCGCTTAGCTGCGGTTGGCTGCGGTTGGCTGCAAACGTAACCGCGCTCTGCGATTCGGCGGCCGAGATTCGCGGTGCCTTCTAATTGCTGGCAGATACTCACGCACGCGGGTGGGCCTGGTCGTGCACCGCCCGCAGCCGGGAGACCGCCACATGGGTGTAGAGCTGAGTGGTGGCAAGGCTGGAATGGCCCAGCAACTCCTGGACCACCCGCAGGTCGGCACCGCCTTCCAGCAGATGGGTCGCGGCACTGTGCCGCAGACCGTGCGGCCCCATGTCGGGGGCGCCGTCCACGGCGGCGACGGTCTGGTGCACCACGGTGCGGGCCTGCCGCACGTCAAGGCGGCGACCGCGCGTGCCCAGCAGCAGCGCCGGCCCGGACTCGACGGTGGCCAGCGCCGGGCGGCCGTCGGACAGCCAGGCGCGCAGCGCCTCGGCGGCCGGTTGGCCGAACGGCGCGCTGCGCTGCTTGTTTCCCTTGCCCAGCACCCGTACCAGCCGATGCCCGGTGTCGACATCATCGACGTCCAAGCCGCACAGCTCGCTGACCCGGATGCCGGTGGCGTACAACATTTCCACGATCAACCGATCCCGCAGCGCCAGCGGATCGCCCTGCTCCGCACCCGATTTCGCGGCCGCCATCGCCGCCAGCGCCTGGTCCTGGCGTAGCACCGCGGGCAGGGTGCGGTGCGCCTTGGGCACCTGCAGCCGGACCGCCGGGTCGGTGGACAACAGACCCCGCCGGACCGCCCACGCGGTGAACGCCTTGATAGACGAGGTGCGCCGGGCCAGCGTGGTGCGGGCCGCACCGGAACCCGCCGCGCTGGCCAGCCACGACCGCAGTACCGGCAGGCTCAGGGTCTGCAGATCTGAGCCGCGCTCGGCGAGGAAGTCGAGCAGCGACCGCACGTCACCCAGATAGGCTCTGCGGGTGTGCGCCGAACGACCGCACTGCAGGTTCAGGTATTCGTCGAACTCGTCGAAAATCGCCTGCACTCCCCCACGCTGACAAAAGGGGCGCGGTGTTTCTACCGGACGCGCCGCAGCGTGTCCGGGGTGAGATCTTTAAGCGTCGGGTAGCCGTCGACGGCCATGATCAAGTCGGCCTCGGCGAGCAGCATGCGCAGTACATGAACGACGCCGTCGACACCCCCCAGCGCCAGGCCGTAGGCGTACGGCCGGCCGACACCGACCGCGGTCGCGCCCATGGCCAGCGCCTTGATTACGTCGGCGCCGCTGCGGATGCCGGAGTCGAACAGGACCGGCAGGCCCTCGGCTGCCTCCACCACACCAGGCAGGCAGTCCAGCGCGGGCAAACCGCCGTTGGCCTGCCGGCCGCCGTGGGTGGAGCAGTAGATGCCGTCGACGCCGCCGTCCCTGGCGCGCCGGGCGTCGTCGGGGTGACAGATGCCCTTGATGAGCAAAGGCAGGTCGGTCAGCGAGCGCAGCCAGGGCAGATCGGCCCAGGTCAGGGGATTTCCGAACTGCTGTGCCCAGCGCAGCACGGCCCCTTGCGGGTCTTCCTCGGGCGGCTTGGTTAGGCCGGCGCGGAAGACTGGGTCGCTGGTGTAGTTGCTCAGGCAGTGCCCGCGCAGCTGCGGAAAGTTGGCGGTGCTCAGGTCCCGCGGGCGCCAACCTGGGATCCAGGTGTCCAGCGTGACGACGATGGCCTTGAAGCCGGCGGCCTCGGCCCGCTGGACGAGGCTGGCGGCCAAATCGCGATCCTTCGGCGTGTAGAGCTGAAAGAACCCGGGGGTGTCGCCGAATTGCGCGGCGACGTCTTCTAGCGGATCGGCGGTGAGCGTGGAGACGACCATCGGGACCCCGGTGCGGGCTGCGGCGCGCGCGGTGGCCAAGTCACCGTGGCCGTCCTGCGCGCACAGCCCGATCACCCCGATCGGCGCCATGAAAAGTGGCGAAGGCAGCTTCAAGCCGAACAGATCGACCGTCAGGTCGCGTTCGGCGGCGCCGACGAACATGCGTGGCATCAAGCCCCATTGGTCGAAGGCCTCGCGGTTGGCCCGCTGGGTGCGCTCGTCGCCGGCTCCCCCGACCACGTAGGACCACACCGATGGCGGCATGGCCAGCTGCGCCCTGGCTTCCAACTCCGTGTAGGCCATCGGTAGCGAAGGCGTGACGCCGGACAGGCCCTGGAAGTAGATCTCGTACTGGTAATCGCCGAATGCCATGCGAAGAGAATGCCAGCCCGGTGCCCTACTGGGATCCGGCCTCCGCCTCGGCGAGTTCTTTCTTCCATGCCCGGAATGACTCTTCGGTGCGGCCCCGGCGCCAGTAACCCGAGATCGAGGACGCCCACTGGGCACCGACGCCACGCTCCTTGCGGATGTAGGGACGCAAATTGTGCATGACGGCTTGCGCCTCGCCGTGGATGAAGACATGCACCTGGCCCGGCAGCCACAGCGTCGTGGTGACCGCCTCGATCAGCGGCGCGTGGTCGCCAGCTCGGTCTTCGGGCACCAGGTCGGCGCGCCCGCCCCGGTAGACCCAGTTCACCTCGACCGATTCGGGGGCGGCCAGCGGTATCTCGTCGTCGGGTCCGGCGACCTCGATGAACACCTTGCCGACGGCGGTGTCGGGCAGCGCCTCCAGGGCAGCCGCGATGGCCGGGATCGCCGATTCATCCCCGGCCAGCAGGTGCCAGTCGGCCGCCGGGTCGGGCGTGTAGGCGCCACCGGGGCCCATCAGATAGATCGGTTGACCCGGTTGCACCGACGCGGCCCACGGACCGGCCACACCGTGCTCGCCGTGAATGGCGATGTCCAAGGTGATCTGCCGGGCCTGCTCATCGACGCGGCGCACGGTCAGGGTGCGCACCGCGGGCCGCTTCTCCGGCGGCAGTTCGGCGAAGCTGTCCAGGGTCAGCGGCTCCGGCAGCGCTGCGACGTCTACGCCGTCGGTTACGAAGACCAGCTTCACGTAGGAGTCGGTGAACTTGCTGGGCACGAAGGTGTCGAAATGGTCGCTGCCCAACACCACCCTGATCATGTGCGGCGTGAGCTGCTCGGTACTGACCACCTCGAATGCTTGCAGAGGCCGACCTGCCACTGAATCCTCCTGTTCGAACCCCGATTTCATTCGACTATACGAGCCGCGGTCGTTCACTACGGTGGCGCGCTATGCGCCAGCGCCCGTCTTCGCACTCCACGAGGCCGGCTACCTCCAACAACGCCAAGGGCCCCAGCACCTGCTCGGGCACCAGCCCGGACGCAACGGCGATCTCGTCGACGGTGGCGACGCCGCGGCCCGGTAACGCGTCGTGCACCCGCCGCTCGGCGTCGCTGAGCCCGTCCAACGCGGTGCCGGGCCGCGGCTCATCTTCGGCCAGCTCGCCGATGCGTCCGACGAGCTCGACGACATCCTCGGCGCGCGTGACCAATTCCGCGCCACCGCGCAGCAGCACGTGCGACCCCGCCGACGCCGACGACGTCACCGGTCCGGGCACCGCGGCTACCAGCCGGCCCAGAGCACGCGCCCAGGCCGCAGTGTTGGCGGCGCCGCTGCGCAGTCCCGCCTCCACCACCACCACAGTGCCCGCCAGCGCGGCCACCAGCCGGTTGCGGGTCAAGAAGCGGTGCCGGGCCGGCCGGACACCCGGCGGGTATTCAGTCACGAGCAGGCCGGTTCGGCCGATCCGATGCAGCAAGGAGGAATGCCCGGCCGGATAGGGGACGTCGATCCCGCCGGCCAGCACCGCGACGGTGGTCCCGTCCGCCGCCAGCGTCGCGCGGTGCGCAGCGCCGTCGATGCCGAAGGCACCACCGGAGACGACCGCGACGTCACGTTCGGCCAAACCGGCCGCCAGGTCGGCCGCGATGTGCTCGCCGTAGCCGGTGGCGGCCCGGGTGCCCACGACGGCCGCCGAGCGATAGGACACCTCGTCTAGGCGGGCCGGCCCCAGCGCCCACAACGCCAGCGGCGCCCCGCTGCGCGAGCGCACCGCCATATTGCCGAAGCTGGCGAACGCCAGCGCTGGCCATTCTTCGTCATCGGCGGTGATCAGCCGTCCACCTCGGCTCTGCAGCAGTCGCAGGTCCGCGCTTCCCTGCTCGATATGGCGCCTTGCATCGGTGCGTCGGGCCAGCTCGCCCTCGACCGCGCCACGCCGGATGCGGTCGGCGGCCTCCTGCGGTCCCACCGAGTCGATCAGGACCGCCAGTTGCGCGCAGGGCGGCTCAGCCACCCGCGATAGGTAGGCCCACGCCAGCTGCCGGTCGCAGGCACTCACCGCGCCGCTCCCGACTGCCGAAAGCTCAGTGCCGCAGCAACTTCCGCGACTCCCGGGGCGGTACGGCCGGCCAGGTCGCTGAGCGTCCAGGCGACCCGGAGCGTGCGATCGAGCCCACGGATGCTGAGGATGCCGCGCTCCACCGCTTTGCGCAGCGGTTCCATGGTGGCGCTGCCGAGACGGAACTTACGCCGCAGCAACGCGCCGCTGACTTCGCCGTTGGTGCTGAACCCGTACGGTTCCCAGCGATGGGCCGCGGCCTGCCGGGCCTGCGCCACCCGGCGGCGTACCTGCGCGGTGGGTTCGCCGTCCGCGGCCGAGAACGCCCCGGCCCGCACCACGTGCATTTGCACCCGCAGGTCGACCCGATCCAGCAGCGGACCGGACAACTTGCTCAGGTAGCGGCGCTTCACCGCGGCTGGACATTGGCAATCCTGCGGATCCGCGGGTGCACACGGACACAGGTTGGCCGCCATCACCAGCTGGAATCGGGCCGGGTAGCACGCCACCCCGTCGCGGCGGGCAAGGCGTATCTCACCGTCCTCCAACGTGGTGCGCAGCGCATCCAGCGTGTGGCCACCGATCTCGGCGCACTCGTCGAGGAACAGCACTCCGCGGTGGGCTCGGCTGACCGCACCGGGGCGGGCGATGCCCGTCCCGCCGCCGATCAGCGCGGCCACGCTGGAACTGTGATGTGGCGCCACGAACGGCGGCCGCGTGATCAGCGGTGTGTCCGCGGACAATAGCCCTGCCACCGAGTGGATCGCGGTGACCTCCAGCGCCTCGCGGTGTGTCAGCGGGGGTAGCAGTCCCGGAAGGCGTTGTGCCAGCATGGTTTTACCCACACCGGGCGGCCCGGTCATCATCAGGTGATGCGCGCCGGCCGCGGCGACTTCCACGGCGAAGCGGGCCTGCGACTGTCCGACGATGTCCGCCATGTCCATCAGCGGCTCCTCCTCGGCGTCGGATGCGTCGGCGGGCTCGTCCAGGCCGGCGGAGCCGTTCAGCCAGTCCCGCAGTTGCCCGAGGGTGCGCACACCACCGACGTCGATGCCGTCCACCAGGCCGGCTTCGGCCAGGTTGGCGGTCGGGACGACGACCGCCGGCCAGCCCTCGCGCCTGGCCGCGAGCACCGCGGGGAGCACCCCGCGCACCGGCCGCACCCGGCCGTCCAGAGACAACTCGCCGAGCAGGACCGTCTTCTCCAACCGGTGCCACGGCTTCTTGCGCTGCGCCGAGAGCACGGCGGCGGCCAGGGCAATGTCGTAGACCGATCCGACCTTCGGCAGGGTGGCCGGCGATAGCGCGAGGGTGAGCCTGGCCATCGGCCAGGTGTTGCCGCAGTTGGTGACGGCGGCGCGGACCCGGTCGCGGGACTCCTGCAACGCCGCGTCGGGCAGACCGACCAGGTGCACTCCCGGCAGCCCCGAGGTGATGTCGGCTTCGATCTCCACGATGTGCCCGTCGAGCCCCTGAATCGCCACCGAGAACGCCCGCCCGAGCGCCATCAGCCGACACCCTTGAGGTGGATCAGTTCGGGGGTCGGACGCCGGCCGATGCGCACCCCGATCACGTCGATGCGCAGGGCCGCCCAACCCTGGTCCTGATCGGCCAACCACAGGCCGGCCAGCCGACGCAGCCGACGCACCTTCGCCTCGGTCACCGCTTGCGCCACCCCGCCGTAGGCGTCCCCGGTGCGGGTCTTGACCTCAACGAAAACGGCAGTGCGACTTAATGTATCGCAGGCGATCACATCGAGTTCGCCGTAGCGGCAGCGCCAGTTGCGGTGCAGGATCTGCAACCCGAGGCCGCTCAGGTGGTCAACAGCCAGTTGTTCGCCCAGCGCCCCGAGCTGGGCCCGCGTCAACGTCGTCATGCCGCCAAACTGCCAGTGCGCCCCGACACCGGCGGTGCGGCAGCGGCCCGAAGGGCATCGACAGCGGCTGTCTATCCCCAGTCAGCCCTTCATCCACAGGCCGAGCGGTCAGCGGGCCACCCGATCCGCGCGTGCATAGACATTCATCGAGTCCTCGCGCAGGAACCCCACCAGGGTGATGCCCGACTCCTCGGCCAGCGACACCGCCAGCGACGACGGCGCCGAAACGGCCGCCAGCACCGGGATCCCAGCCATCAACGCCTTCTGGGTCAACTCGAACGATGCCCGACCGCTGACCAGCAGGACCGATCCCGTCAGCGGCACCCGCTCGTGCTCCAGCGCCCAGCCGATCACCTTGTCGACCGCGTTGTGCCGGCCGATGTCCTCGCGCACGACCAACATCGTGCCGTCCGCTCCGAACAGTCCAGCGGCGTGCAAACCCCCGGTGGCCGCGAAAACCTTTTGCGCGCTGCGCAACTGGTCCGGCATTCTCTCCAGGGCGGCAGTGGTGACGCAGACCGGGTCGTCGCCCGGCGGGTAATGACTCAGTAGTTGCACCGCGTCCAACGACGCCTTGCCGCAGACACCGCAGGACGACGTGGTGTAGAAGTTGCGGGTCACATCGCGACTCGGGGGTGCGACGCCGGCAGCCAGCGTCACGTCGAGCACGTTGTAGTTGTTGACGCCACCGGCGTCGCGGCCGTCGCAGTAGCGAATGGTGTGCACATCGGCCCGCCGGACGATTACCCCTTCGGTGAGCAGAAACCCTTGCGCCAGTTCGACATCCGAGCCGGGTGTACGCATGGTTACCGCTACCGCCGCCCCGTTGACCCGGATCTCCAACGGCTCCTCGACCGCCAGCGTCTCCGACCGGTCACTGGCGTGATCGGCAGCAAGATGCCGTACCCGGCGCCGCGCGGTTACGTGCCCCACTGGATCCGCTCAACTGCCACGGTTGTCACGGCCGCCAGATTACCGGGCGCGGCGTCACATCCCCGCCGCCAAAGCCGCCTGTCGGACCGTCCTCGGTCAGCGGCGCCGAGCCCGGTCAGCCTTCCCACGCCGCCGACGGTCAGACTCTTGAACGAGACACGTCACCAAATGTGTGCGAGACGCCACAGTTGGCTATACCTACGCCGTCAATCGCGGGGTCGTACTTTCGGGCAAAGGGGCAAAACATGAAGCTGATCGCGCCGACCGACTCTATGTTTCTGCTCGGAGAATCACGGGAGCATCCGATGCACGTCGGAGGGTTGCAGTTATTCCAACCGCCCGACGGCGCCAACGAAGACTTCGTCACCGAAGCGTACGAGTCGATGCTCAGCCGCACCGACGTACAACCGACGTTCCGCAAACACCCCTCGTTCGTGGGTCCGGTCACCAACCTGGCGTGGGCGGTGGACCGTGAGGTGGAACTCGACTATCACTTCCGCCGGTCCGCGCTGCCGCGCCCGGGTCGCGTACGTGAGTTGCTCGAGGTCTGCTCGCGCTGGCACGGCAGCCTGCTCGACCGGCACCGCCCGCTATGGGAAGCGCACCTCGTGGAGGGTCTCAGTGACGGGCGCTACGCGGTCTACACCAAGTTCCACCACTCACTGATGGATGGCGTCTCCGCCATGCGTCTGATCCAGCGCGCGTTCACCAGCGATCCGAACGACGGCGAGATTCGGGTGCCTTGGGAGCTCAAACCGCGCCACAAGCCGGAAAAGGGCAGCAACGCGTCGGCGCTGCAGTCGCTGACCGGCGCGATCGGGGCGGCAGCGGGCTTGGCCCCGTCGACCTTGTCACTGGCGCGCGCGGCGTTGCTCGAGCAACAGCTCACCTTCCCGTTTCGAGCACCTAAGTCCATGTTCAACGTGCGGATCGGCGGCGCTCGGCGCATCGCCGCACAGTCCTGGCCGCTGGAACGCATCTTCGGCGTGAAGACTGCCACGAACGTCAGCTTCAACGACGTCGTGCTGGCGATGTCCGCGGGCGCCCTCCGCGCGTATCTGATCGAACAGAATGCGCTGCCGGATGCGCCGCTGATCGCGATGGTTCCGGTGAGTCTTCGCAAGGAGGGCAGCGAAGGCGGCGGGAACTCGGTCGGGACCGTGTTGTGCAACCTCAATACCGATGTGGAGGACGCTGGCCAGCGTCTTCGTGGGATCAGCTCGTCGATGTCGGAACAGAAGCAGCTGTTCAACCAGCTCCCCCAGGTGCAGCAACTGGCCTTGTCCGCTTTCCTGACCGGCGGACTTTTCCTTGGGCTGATTCCGGGATTCATCCGCACCGCGCCGCCACCGTTCAACATCGTGATCTCCAATGTTCCGGGATCCAAGGAGAAGCTGTACTGGCGGGGCGCAGAGATGGTCGGCAATTACCCATTGTCGATCACCCTGGACGGGCAGGCGATGAACATCACGGTGACCAACAACGCCGAAAACCTCGACTTCGGCTTGGTCGGCGCCAGAGGCAGTGTGCCCCACCTGCAACGCATGCTCAGTCATCTGGAGACGTCTCTGAAAGACCTCGAACGCGCCGTCGGTGTGTGACTGTGATGACCACCGGACTAAGGTACGGCCAGAACGCAGCGCCGAAGGGAGGTAACGACGTGGCCAACGAACCGGAGAGTCCGTCCAAGGGCGCGCTGATCGCCGACCCCGCGACCGTATTCGCAGCCCTAGCCGAGATCATCTACCAGGGATCCGACGCCAGCCAGATGTATGCCGCGATCTGCGTGGCCGCCACCCTGGTGGTCCCCGGTTGCGATCACGCCAGCCTGATGGTCAAACGCGGGGACCGCTACGTCACCGTTGGCGCCAGCAGCAGCCTGGCGCACCGCATCGACGAGCTGGAACGACGTGCCGGGGACGGCCCGTGCATCGACGCGATCGAGGAAGAAACACCCCAGATCGAATCGGACCTGAGCGTTCCGACGCAGTGGCCGAAGTTCGCGGCCAAGCTGCTCGCCGACACCCCGGTGCGCGGGGCAATGGGGTTCCGGCTGCTCATCGACAAACGCAAGGGCGCCGCGCTGAACCTGTTCAGCGAGACGCCAAATGTCTTTGACTCCGAATCCGCGGGCAGCGCAGCGGTGCTGGCGTCGTTTGCCAGCGTGGCGATCAACGCGATCGCACACGGCGAAGACGCCGCCAGCCTGCGGCGGGGGCTGTTGAGCAACCGGGAGATCGGCAAGGCGGTCGGCATGCTGATGATGCTGCACGAGATGAACGAGGATGAGGCCTTCGACTTGCTGCGGCGTCACTCCCAGGGCCTCAACATCAAGCTGGCCGACGTGGCCCGCAAGATCATCGACTCCCGGGGCGAGTTGGAAATCACCGAGGAGAGTTTCTAGCGGCCGCGGCGGCTACTCCGGCAGTCGCAGTTCGGGCTTCTCCACTTCCTCAATGTTGACGTCCTTGAACGTCACCACGCGCACCTGCTTGACGAACCGGGCAGGACGGTACATGTCCCATACCCAGGCGTCGGCCAACCGCAGCTCGAAATACACCTCGCCGTCGGCGTTGCGGGGCACCATTTCGACGCTGTTAGCGAGATAGAACCGGCGCTCGGTTTCCACGACGTAGCTGAACTGACCGACGATGTCTTTATATTCGCGGTACAGCGAGAGCTCCATCTCGGTTTCGTACTTCTCGAGATCCTCAGCGCTCATCTGCTCAGACGTCCTTCATCCTCGAACCTTGGCCCCATCTTTGCGCACTCGTAATCGGCGCGCGCGCCCGGACCTCCAGAGCTGACCAGCATCCCGGTCGCCAACCGCCGCACGTTGATGAACGAGTAGCGGTGCTGCGGGCAGGGGCCCAGTGCGGCCAGCGCGCGACTGTGCGCCGGGGTGCTGTAACCCTTGTGGTCGGCGAAGCCATAACCCGGATGCTCGGCGTCCATGGCGACCATCAACCGATCCCGGCTTACCTTGGCCAGCACACTGGCCGCGGCGATACAGGCCGCCGCGGCATCGCCGCCGATCACCGGCAGGGACGGCGCCGCCAGCCCGGGAACCCGGAACCCGTCGCTCAGCACGTACCCGGGACGCACCGCCAGCCCAGCGACCGCGCGTCGCATGCCCTCGATGTTGGCCACATGCACGCCGCGGCGGTCCACCTCGACCGACGAGATGAACACCACGTGGTAGGCCAGCGCGTAGCGACGGATCAGCGGGAACAGCTTCTCCCGCGCCCTTTCCGTCAACTTCTTCGAATCGTCAAGCGCGGCAAGGCTTTCCAACCGGCCAGGACCTAACACGCAGGCCGCCACCACGAGCGGACCGGCGCATGCCCCGCGGCCCACCTCGTCGACCCCGGCGACCGGGCCCAGGCCGTTGCGGTACAGCGCGGACTCCAGCGTGCGCAGACCCGCGGACTTGCGGATCACCGTGCGCGGAGGCCAGGACCGGCTCATGTCGGCGCCACGATCACTGACCCTGCTGAGGGTTCACCGAACCCACACCACCCCATCGCGACGGCGGCCACACGATGAAGCGGGCCTTGCCGATGACGTTGCCGACCGGCACCGTGCCCGCCGTCGAGTCGCCTGTGCAGCGCATCGGGCAGTGCGCGCGGGAGTCTGCCGAGTGGGTCCGATTGTCGCCCATCACCCACAGGCGTCCCGCCGGGACCGTGACGGGACCGAACTCGTTGCCCAGGCACGCCGGTGGGTAGCCGGTTTGGTCGACCTTGATGACATTGGGGTCCAGGTACGGCTCGTGCAACCGTTTACCGTTGACCGTGAGCCCGGTGTCGGCCCGACACTCCACGGTCTGTCCGCCCACCGCGATAACGCGCTTTACCAGGTCATTCTCGTCCGGAGGCACGAATCCCAGAAACGACAGCGCGTTCTGGATCCAGCGCACCAGGGTGTTGTGCGAGCGGATCGACTTGTACCCGGTGTTCCACGCCGGCGGCCCCTTGAAGACGATGACGTCACCGGGTTCGGGTGAGCTGAACCGGTAGGTCAGTTTGTCGACCAGAATCCGATCGCCGACGCAGGTGGGGCACCCGTGCAGAGTGCTCTCCATCGATTCCGACGGGATCAGGTACGGGCGCGCGACGTACGTCAGCATGACGTAGTAAATCCCGATCGCGATTATCGCCAGCCAGGCCAGCTCCCGGGTCGTCGAGCGCTTCTTGTCCTTCTCGGCCTTCTCGGGCTCCGGTTTGGAATCCTGGGTCGCTGCCTCGCCGTCGCGGGCCGCGGTCGGCTCCGACTGCGAAGTCTCCGCAGCAGAAACCTCCCCAGAAGAGTCTTCCGATGGAGAGTCTTCGGTGTCAGTCACGGGATCAGCGTAGCCAGCGCACGGTGTGCGTCTGCGACCGCCGCGGCGCCTCGAGGCGGGAGGCACCGCGCCCCCGCATACGCTCCGAGATCAGCGCTTCTCCTTGATTTTGGCCTTCTTGCCGCGGAGTTCACGCAGGTAGTAGAGCTTTGCGCGACGAACATCGCCGCGGGTCACCACTTCGATGTGGTCGATGTTCGGCGAATGAACCGGGAAAGTCCGCTCGACGCCAACGCCGTAGCTCTCCTTGCGCACGGTGAACGTCTCGCGGACGCCACCGCCGGATCGCCGGATCACCACACCCTTGAATACCTGGATGCGTTCCTTGGCTCCCTCGATGACCTTGACGTGCACGTTGATCGTGTCGCCCGGGCTAAAGGCGGGGATGTCGTCGCGCAGCGACGCCTGGTCGACGAAGTCCAGCCTGTTCATTGGAAAGACACTTCCTCAAGGTTCGCGGCCCGATAACCCCCGCACAGGACTGTGCGGCGGTCACCAAGCCGATGGGTACGGGCTCAAGAGTTGCATCTCGCAACAGGCGGCAGACAAGAGGCCGGCCGACGACCGCTGGAGACAACCGCTCAATTGTGCCAGATGGTGCACGTGCAGCGAAAATCACAGGAATCTGTGGCGGTTCACGACCGCCCTAAACCGCCTGCAAGTGGTACATATGAACGGGGTTCGAACCGCCTCGAACCGAGATGCCGGGGCCTGCCCACCACCGACCAGCTGCCGGAAGGAGAGCCGATGCGAGCCCGGCCGCTGACCATGCTCACCGCGGTGGCCGCGGTGGCACTGGCGGTGGTTGCGGGTTGCGAGGCGACGGTCCACGCCAAGGCCACCAGCTCTGGCGATCAGCGCTCTGCCGAGCGGCAGCAACAACCCCAGCAGCAGCAGCTGGTCGAATTGTTGCTGCGGGCCATCACGCCGACCGGCACTCCGATGGCGCTGCCGACCCCAACCGACGGCCTGGCCGGAGTGCCGGAACGGGTTCAGCAGGCCACCGAGCAGGCCACGGCCACCGGCGCGACCCTGGCCGTGGCCATTCTGGACCGCGTCACCCATCAGCTGGTCTCCAATGGCAACAACCAGATCATCGCCACCGCATCGGTGGCGAAATTGTTCATCGCCGACGAGCTGCTGCTGAGGGAGTCCGCGGGTCAGGCCGTGCTGTCCGCCGACGACCGCCAGGCGCTGGACCTGATGTTGCAGTCGTCCGACGACGGCGCCGCCGAGCGATTCTGGGGCGAGGACGGCGGAGACACCATCGTCGCGCGCGTCGCCGGCCGCTACGGGCTGACCTCGACCGCGCCGCCCAGCGATGGGCGGTGGTGGAACACCATCAGCTCAGCCGAAGACCTGATCCGTTACTACGAGGGCCTGCTCGATGGCTCGGGCGGCCTCCCGCGCGACCGCGCCCGCCTGATCGTGGACGACCTGGCGCATTCGACACCCACCGGGATCGACGGCTACCCGCAGCGGTTCGGCATTCCCGAGGGACTGTACGGCGAACCCGTTGCGGTCAAGCAAGGTTGGATGTGCTGCATCGGAGCCGACTGGATGCACCTGTCCACCGGCGTCATCGGCGCCGACCACCGCTACATCATGGTTATCGAGTCGCTGCAACCTTCCGACGACGCGACCGCACGCGAGACCATCACCCAGGCCGTCCGGACTATTTTCCCCAACGGCCGCATCTAGCGCGCCAGGGACTGGCCGGGGACTGGCCGAGCAGACGCAAAGGCACCGTAAAATGGCCATTTTACGGTGCCTTTGCGTCTGCTCGCCGTCAGTCCAGCAACTCGGGGCGGCGTTCCCGGGTGCGTTGCAGGGACACCTCCCGGCGCCACGCCGCGATCTTCGCGTGGTCGCCCGACAACAGGATCTCCGGCACGTCGAGGCCACGCCAGCTCGGCGGCCGCGTGTAGCTCGGACCTTCGAGTAGCCCATCCAGGGCCGGTGAATGGGAATCATGTTGGTGCGAGGCAGGATTGCCCAGTACACCGGTCAGCAGCCTCAGCACCGACTCGATCATCACCACTGCCGCCGACTCGCCGCCGGGCAACACGTAGTCGCCAATAGACACCTCTGCTACCCGCATCCGGCGCGCCGAGTCCTCGACCACCCGCTGGTCAATACCCTCGTACCGGCCACACGCGAACACCAGGTGGCTTTCGACGCTCCAACGCCGCGCGGTGGCCTGGTCGAACCGCGTACCCGCCGGCGTCGGAACCACCAATAGCGTTTCTTCCGAACAGATCTCGTCCAGCGCCTCACCCCACACCGGCGCCCTCATCACCATGCCGGGACCGCCGCCGTAGGGTGTGTCATCCACCGAGTGGTGCACGTCGTGGGTCCACCGGCGCAGGTCATGCACCTGCAGGTCGACCAGACCCGAGGCAATTGCTTTGCCCGGCAACGATTGTCGCAGCGGGTCCAGAAATGACGGGAAGATGGTGACGACGTCTATCCTCATGGGCTACGCACGGCTAACTGTCCAGATCCAGCAAACCGTCGGGCGGCTCGATCAGCAGGGTCCCGTCGTCCAGCGACACCGCAGTGACGATCGCGCCGACGAATGGCACCAGCACCTCGCCGGACGCGCCCTTGACGGCCAACAACTCCCCACCCGCGGTGTGCAGCACCTCGGTGACGACGCCGACCGCCCGGCCCGCTGTCGTGGATACCCGAAGACCCTCCAACTGGTGGTCGTAGTAGGTGTCGGGCTCCTCGATCGGGGGCAGGTCGTCAGAGTCGATCACAAACAGCGCGCCGCGCAGGGCGTCGGCGCCGTCTCGGTCGGTCACGCCGGCCAGCCTGACCAGCAGCCGGGCGCCATGCGGGCGGGCACTCTCGACGACGTAGCTGCGTGCCGGGCCCCCATCGCGGGGATTCCTGGCACGCAGCGTGGCGCCCACCGCGAACCGGATGTCGGGGTCGTCGGTGCGGACGTCGACGACGAGTTCGCCGGTGACGCCATGGGCCTTAGCGACGCGCCCGACGATCAGCTCCATGCGAGCGCTATTGGTCGGTGTCCACCACGTCGACGCGAATACCGCGGCCACCGATTCCGGCAACCAGCGTGCGCAGCGCGGTCGCGGTGCGTCCCCCGCGACCGATCACCTTGCCCAGGTCGTCCGGGTGCACGTGCACCTCGACGGTGCGTCCGCGACGGCTGGTCACCAGGTCCACCCGCACGTCGTCGGGATTGTCGACGATGCCGCGGACCAGGTGCTCGACGGCGTCGACCACTACGGTGCTCATGTCCGTCAGCTTTCGGTCGACTCGGCGCCGCCCTCGGTGGCGGGCTCAGCCGCCGGGGCTTTGGCGTCTGCAGTTTCTGCGGTGTCCTCGGAGTCGCTCTTGGCTGCCTTCTTCGGGGCCGCCTTCTTCTTCGGCTTGGTGGCCTCGGTGGTGGGCCCGCCGTCGGCGGCGGCCAGCGCGGCATTGAACAGCTCGAGCTTGCTGGGCTTGGCCGGCTTGACCTTCAGACGACCCTCGGCGCCGGGCAGGCCCTTGAACTTCTGCCAGTCGCCGGTGATCTTGAGCAGCTTGAGGACGGGCTCGGTGGGCTGGGCTCCCACGGACAGCCAGTACTGCGCCCGCTCGGAGTCGATCTCGATCAGGCTCGGGTCTTCCTTAGGGTGGTAGCGGCCGATGACCTCGATGGAACGACCGTCGCGGCGGGTGCGCGCGTCGGCGACGGCGATTCGGTACTGGGGATTGCGGATCTTGCCAAGCCGGGTGAGCTTGATCTTGACAGCCATATTCGAACTCCTGTGAATGTCACGCTGCAATTCAGCGACCGGGGCGGGATGCCCGGGTCCGGTTTTGCCTCGCGTGTGTGACCGACGAGCGATCTTGATCGCGCGGCGGACAGCGGCCCATTGTGCCAGATCATGGCCACGCGAGAAAAATTCGCGGCCGCAATCGTTGGCCTCAGTCGTCGATGTGCATCGGCGGGTCGGCGAACGCCGGATCTGCCGGGCGCTGGTCGGGTCCCATCACGTCGCAGTGCTGGTCGGGCATCATGTAGGAACTGGCGCCGTTGGGCACCCATTTGGCGAACGCCACGCAACGCTGCCAGCTGCCATCGGGCTGAATAGGTCCGTCGCACTTTCCGAGGATGCCGGCACCGCCGTAGACGCAGCCAGCGTGGGCCGGCGATGCCGCGGCGATCAGCCCGCCCGCCATCAGCACGGCCGCCGCCGCTGCTGCGACAATGCGGTGCTTCATGGCCAATAACGCTACCGCCTATGGCCGCGGCTGGGAGCTATAAAACCTTCTGAAACGTCTTGGTCTCCACCCGTCGCGTCATCCGCCAGCCGGCCGGGGTGCGGACGAACTCGTCGTCATACCAGAGCCCGCAGAACAGGATCTGTTTCTCCTCGCTGCCCTGTCCGCCCAGCACCATCGGGTTAAAGCAGATCACCCGCGAAGAGGCGGTGTCGCCGTCGACACGGACCGAGAAGTTGCCCAGCATGTGCGCGTACACCGGGAAGTTCGGCAGCACCTCCGACAGCCATTTCTTGACCTCGGGATACTGGCCGGCGATGCCGCCTAAGGCTGTGTAATCGATGTAGGCGCTCTCAACGAACACGTTGTCCAAGTCGTCGAACCGGCGCTGATCGATCGCGGTCGAGTAGTCGACGAGCAGCTGCTGGATCTCGAGGCGGTCGGAAATCTCTTCCAGGCTCAACATGCCTCGATTCAACACCGCGGCAGCGTCATGGGATAGGCGACCCGTACCCTGCGGCGTTAAACTCTGCGCCCATGCGAAAGCTCATCGCCGCGGCCGCCGCGCTGCTCACGATCACGCTGGTCGCGGCGCCCATCGCGTCAGCCGACACCGATGTGCAGCAGGCGGCCGGGTCGATGCCGATCCCGGACGGCCCGGCACAGACCTGGATCGTCGCCGACATGGACACGGGGCAAGTGCTTGCCGGCCGCGACCAGAACGTCACGCACCCGCCCGCGAGCACCATCAAGGTGCTGCTGGCGCTGGTGGTGCTCGACGAGCTGGACCTGAACTCCTCGGTGGTTGCCGACGCCAGCGACACCGACGTCGAGTGCAACTGCGTCGGGGTCAAGGCGGGCCGCAGCTACACCGCGCGCCAACTGCTGGACGGCCTGCTGTTGGTGTCGGGCAACGACGCTGCCAACACCCTGGCGCATCTGCTGGGCGGCCAGGACGCCGCGGTGGGCAAGATGAATGCCAAGGCGGCAGCACTGGGCGCGACCAACACTCACGCGTCGACGCCGTCCGGCCTGGACGGGCCCGGAGGCTCGGGTGCCTCGACCGCACACGACCTCGCGGTCATTTTCCGCGCGGCGATGGCCAACCCGATGTTCGCCCACATCACCGCCGAGCCGTCGGCGATGTTCCCCGGCGACCACGGGGATCAGCCGATCCTCAACCAGGACGAGCTGCTGGCGCGGTATCCGGGTGCGATCGGTGGTAAGACCGGCTTCACCGACGCCGCCCGCAAGACGTTCGTGGGGGCGGCCGCCCGAGGTGGCCGGCGGCTGGTGATCTCGATGATGTACGGCCTGGTCAAGGCAGGCGGCCCGACGTACTGGGATCAGGCAGGCAGCCTGTTCGATTGGGGTTTCGCGCAGGGTTCGCAGCCGGGCATAGGCTCGCTGTAGCGACTGTCAGCTCGGCAACGCCGCGGTGAGCCACCCCGCCAGCACCGGAATGCGGCGCTCGGCGATTTCGGGTTGCGGGAGCACACCTTCCACCACAGCAGCGCCGTCGAAGACGTTGGTCAGCAGCGCCACGACAACCGGGAAGGTGTCGTCCGGGAGGGCATCCGCACCCGGCATCTGCCGCGCGGCCTCGTGCATCTTCGATCGGTATTGCCAAAGTTCGTGTTGCAGAGTGACTTTGAGCTTCTCGTCAGTGCGGGCGGCGATCAGCAGCTCGTAGAGGACGGCGTTCGCCGGGCCGCCGGTGATATCCCGCAGAATCGTCAGCGCCGCCTCCAGCGCGGGCCGATCGGCCGGTATCTCGGCGACCTGCTTGGTGAACGTCTCAATCTGACGGCGCAACACCTCCGACGCGGTGGCGGCCATGAAGTCGCCCATAGTCTCGAAGTGGCGGAACAGCGCACCTACCGACACTCCGGCGCGCTTGGTGATCACCGCCGCCGACGCCCGCGCGTATCCGACCTCGACAATGGTGTCGATGCAGGCCTGCAGGAGCCGGCCGACGGTCTCCTCGCGCCGTTGGCGCTGGGTTCTGGCCATGTCAGGCGGGCACGCGTACGGCGCGCCGCTCGCCGGCGCGCAGATACCGACCCGACTGCACGGTCGAGCCGTACCCCTCGCGGAACTCTCCGCCGCGGTAGACCACGGCACCGCCCACCCCGGTGGCGACCACGGTGGCGTCGTTACGGTTGACCATGCGGCGCAGCCCACCGTAGAACGGCACCGCGCTCTCGTTGTAGCTGTCCACCGAGTCGTCGAGGTGCGCGGGGTCGATGACCACGAAGTCGGCCCGGTCGCCCTCACGCAGCGTGCCGGCGTCAATGCCAAACCACTCGGCCACTTCGGCGGTCAACCGGTATATCGCACGCTCCACCGTCAAGAACGGAGCACCGTCCTTCTCCGCATCCATTGTTCGCTTGAGCAGCCGCAACGGAAAGTTGTAGAAGGCCATGTTGCGCAGGTGCGCCCCGGCGTCGGAGAAGCCCATGTGCACGCTCGGGTCGGCGGCCAACTTGTTGAGCTGCTTGGGCCGATGGTTGGCGACGGTGGTGGTCCAGCGCACGTTGCGCTCGCCATTCTCGACCAGGATGTCCAGAAACGCGTCCAGCGGGTGAAGTCCACGTTCGTCGGCGATGGTGCCAAAGCTCTTGCCCACCAACGATTTATCCGGGCACTCCACAATCACCGCATCATGGAAGTCCCGGTGCCACAACGACGGGCCGAGCTTGCGGCGGTCGAATTGACGGCGGAAGCGGCGTCGATATGCCTCGTCGGCCAGCAGCTCGTTGCGCTGCAGTTGGTCACGGAGATGCAGGGCCGCCGTGCCGGCGCCGAACTCCTCGAAAACCGGCAGATCGATTCCGTCGGAATACAACTCGAACGGAACCGGCAAGTGCTGGAACCGCACGCTGGATCCGAGCACCTTGTTCAGCAGGCGGGTGCCACGCCCGAATACGTGCACCGCTAACGGCATCGACTTGGCGTCGGCGGATACCAGCATGCTCATCCGAACACCTTTGCGGCGGTTCAGGATTCGGCTACTGGTGAGGAAGAACATCAGCGGGGACACCGGGCTGTTGACGTTGGGAGCGCTCTGCAGGATCCGCCCGCGCTTGCGCAGCACCTTGATCAGCCGGCGGCGCTCCCGCCACGTCGCGAAGGTGGACGGCAACGCACGCGAGCGGAAGCGTTCCCCGTCGAGCTTGTCGATCGGGGCGTCCATGCCGGACATACCCAGCATTCCGGCTTCCAGCGCGTCGTCGAGCAGTCGCGCCATCTTGTCCAGTTCCGCGTCGCTGGGGCGCACCGTGGCGTCGGTGGCACGTTCGAGGCCCAGCACCGCGGTGCGCAGGTCCGAATGACCAAGCATTGAACTGACATTCGGGCCGAGCGGCAACGCATCGATCGTCTCGATGTACTCCCGCGGCGTCGCCCAGTTGCGGTTGTCTTCCAATGCGCCAAGGACGAAGTTGCGTGGCACCGCCTCCACGCGGCTGAACAGATCGGCGGCGTCCTCGGAGTCGGCGTAGACCGTTGACAGCGAGCAGTTACCCAGCAGCAGCGTGGTGACGCCGTGGCGAACCGACTCACGCAATCCCGGGTCGAGCAGTATCTCGGCGTCGTAGTGGGTGTGCACGTCGATGAAGCCGGGTGCAATCCACTTGCCGGTCGCGTCGATCACCTCGGGGCACCCGGTTTCGTCGAGCGGCGCAACCGAGACGGTGGCTACCACCCCGTCGCGAATGCCCAGCGTCCGGGCCTGCGGCTTGGCGCCGGTGCCGTCGAACCACAGTCCGTTGCGGATGATCACGTCGTAAGTCACAGGTCCTCCAAGATCGTGGGCTGACCGCGAAACTAACATAGATAGCGATCGCTCGCAATCTTTCGGCTGTCAGCGACCGGGCCGGAACACGCCGCCGCGCAGGATCACCAGGTCCGGGCGGTTCAGCACCGCGGGACCGTGCCGGGGGTCGTCCGCGTAGCACACCAGGTCCGCCGGTGCCCCGTCTTCCAGAGCCGGCCGCCCGAGCCAGCGCCTGGCATCCCAGCATGCGGCGCCCAGGGCGTCGTCAGCACTCATGCCGATCTTCTTGAGCGCCTCGACCTCGTCGGCGATACGTCCGTGCGCGATCATGCCGCCGGCATCGGTCCCGGCGTAAACCGGCACCCCGGCCTCGTGCGCCGCTGCCACCCGCGGATAGGCGCGCTCGTAAAGGTCGCGCATGTGGGACGCATAAACCGGGTAGCGCGTGGCCGCGTTGGCGATGCCGGGGAAGTTCTCTACGTTGATCAGGGTGGGCACCAGCACGGTGCCGTGCTCGACCATCAACGTGATGGTCTCGTCGGTCAGCCCGGTGCCGTGCTCGATGCAGTCGATGCCCGCATTGATCAGGCCGGACAGCGCGTCCTCGCCGAAGACGTGGGCGGTGACCCGGGCGCCGTTGGCGTGCGCGGCGTCGATCGCGGCTTTGAGGACCTCGTCGGACCACAGCGGCGCGAGATCGCCTATCCCCCGGTCGATCCAGTCGCCGACGAGTTTGACCCAACCGTCGCCGCGGCGGGCCTGCTCGGCCACCGCATCCGGAAGCTGCGACTCGTCTTCAAGGTCTGCGGCTAGGCCGGGGATGTAGCGTTTGGGCTTAGCCAGATGCCGTCCGGCTCGGATGATGCGAGGCAGGTCTGCGTGGTGGTCGAGGCTGCGGGTGTCGATCGGTGATCCGCAGTCGCGCAGCAGTAGCGCGCCCACCTCACGTTCGGTCTCGGCTTGGGCGATCGCTTCCCCGAGTTCCACGCCGCCGTGCTCACCGAGCCCGACGTGGCAGTGCGCGTCGACCAGCCCGGGCAGGATCCAGCCCGCGTCGAACACGGTGTCGGCGCCGGCCACCGGCTCGGTGCTGATGCAGCCGTCAACGATCCACAGCTCGGTGGCAACCTCGCCGGGCAGGCTTACACCGCGCACGTGCAAACGCACGGCTCGGCTACTTCTGCCCGGGGAACTTGAGCTTTGACAGATCGAAGTCGGCCAGGCCGGGGGGCAACTCGTTGAGGCCGTCGGGCATCTGCGAGAGGTCGGGGAAACCGGCCGGCATGCCCGGCATCCCGGTGCCGAATGGACTGCGCACCTTCGGCGGGGTCGGGCCGCGGGCGCCCTTCTTACCCTTCTTTCCCTTGGCATTCTTGGATTTTCGGGTCGCGGACTTGCGACCCATCCCTGGGATGCCCATACCGCCGAGCATGGACGACATCATCTTGCGGGCCTCGAAGAAACGATCCACCAACTGGTTGACCTCGGAGACGGTGACCCCGGAGCCGTTGGCTATGCGCAGCCGCCGCGAGGCGTTGATGATCTTCGGGTCGGCCCGTTCTTCGGGGGTCATGCCACGGATGATGGCCTGAATCCGGTCCAACGACTTGTCGTCCACTTCGGCCAGCGCGTCCTTCATCTGCGCGCCGCCGGGCAGCATGCCCAGCAGGTTGCCGATCGGGCCCATTTTGCGCACCGCGAGCATCTGCTCGAGGAAGTCCTCCAGGGTGAGTTCACCGGCGCCGATCTTGGCGGCGGCCGCCTCGGCCTGTTGGGCGTCGAAGACCTGCTCGGCCTGCTCGATGAGGCTCAGCACGTCGCCCATGCCCAGGATGCGGCTGGCCATCCGGTCGGGGTGGAAGACGTCGAAGTCGTCGAACTTCTCTCCGGTGGAGGCGAAAAGGATTGGCACACCGGTGACTTCGCGGACCGACAGCGCAGCGCCACCACGGGCGTCGCCGTCCAGCTTGGTCAGCACCACGCCGGTGAAGCCGACGCCGTCGCCGAACGCCCGCGCGGTGGCGACAGCGTCCTGCCCGATCATCGCGTCCAGGACGAACAGCACCTCGTCGGGGTTGACCGCATCGCGAATGGCCGCGGCCTGAGCCATCAGCTCCTCGTCGATGCCGAGGCGGCCCGCGGTGTCGACGATGACGAAGTCAAAATGCTTTGCCTTAGCCTCGGCGATACCGGCGGCCGCGACGGCGACCGGGTCGCCCGGGCCGGACTCAGGTGAGGCGCCTGGGTGCGGCGCGAACACCGGGACTCCGGCGCGCTGCCCGACGACCTGTAACTGGTTGACCGCGGCGGGCCGCTGCAGGTCACAGGCCACCAGCAGCGGCGTGTGCCCCTGGTTCTTGAGCCGGTAGGCCAGCTTGCCCGCCAGCGTCGTCTTGCCGGAACCCTGCAGGCCGGCGAGCATGATCACCGTCGGCGGATTCTTGGCGTAGGCGAGTTCGCGGGTCTCGCCGCCGAGGATGCCGATCAGCTCCTCGTTGACGATCTTGACGACCTGCTGCGCCGGGTTCAGCGCGCCGGACACCTCGTGACCACGAGCACGTTCCTTGATGCGCGCGACAAACGCTCGCACCACGGGCAACGAGACGTCGGCTTCCAGTAGCGCGAGCCGGATTTCGCGGGTGGTGGCCTCGATATCGGCATCGGTCAGACGCCCCTTGCCGCGCAACCCCGCCAGGGCACCGGTCAACCGGTCGGACAGCGATTCAAACACGTAGGCCAGCCTAGCCGGGCGCCTCAACCGGGCGCCTCTCTACCATCGCGGGCATGCACCCGACCGGTCCGCGGCTGTATCGGCCAAGGCCGCCACTCGCCGACCACGTCGAATATTTCGGTATCTGGCAGCATCACACCGCAACGCACGACAGCCGGGCCCTGCCGCGCGGTGCGGCGACGGTGATCATCGACCTCGGCGGCCAGGCGAACACGGGTCTGTTCGCGGCGGATGGACGCACCCCGCTGCCGGCCCCCGCGGCGTTTCTTATCGGTGCCGGGGTGCGCTCGTACGTCACCCGGATCGGCCCCGCCCAGAGCACCATGACGATTCACTTCAGGCCGGCCGGCGCGCTCGCCTTCGCCGACTACGCGGCCAGCGACTTCGAAGATCGCTGCGTCGGCCTGTCCGAGCTGTGGGGTTCCGCCGCGGACCGCCTGCACGAGCGATTGGTGCTGGCCGGTTCCGCATCTGCACGGGTAGCACTGCTGGAGAAGTTCCTGCTAGGCCGCCTGCGCGAACGGCGCACCCCCGAGCTTGCCGCGGTACTGCGCGACGCCGAGGTCCACCCCTCGATGCGGGTGTCGGGCGCCTGCCAGTCGATGGGTCTGTCGCCAAAACGCTTTAACGCGCTGTTCCGCGCCGAAGTCGGGATGTCACCCAAGGCCTACCTGCGGGTGCGGCGGTTGCAAGCGGCGTTGCGGGCGTTGAACACACCGACGCGCGGGGCGGCGATCGCGGCCGACCTCGGCTATTTCGACCAGGCTCACTTTGTGCGGGAGTTCCAAGAGTTCGCCGCGATCACACCTACCCAGTACACGCGGCGGCGATCGCCGATGATCGGCCACATCACGCTCGGGTGAGCCGGGCGAAAATATCCAAGCCGTTACCGGCTACTGAGGCCGATGATGTCGATCATGGACATACAACACCGCGCAGTAGCGGACACCGGACTGTTGGTCGCGGCCATCCGGGCACGCGAATCCGAACGCCCAGACCGGCTCTTCTCAGACCCCTTCGCCGCACGACTGGCCGGTGACCGCGGCCGGGAACTACTGGCCGCGGCACTGGAGTCGGCCGGCGAGCACTCCACCACCCAAATCGTGGTACGCACCCCGTTCTGGGATCGGGCGCTGCTCGATGCGGCGCAGCGAATACGACAGGTCGTCGTCCTCGCGGCCGGTATGGACGCCCGCGCGTACCGCCTGTCCTGGCCCGACGGCACGGTCGTCTACGAACTCGACCGGCCGGAGGTGCTGGCCGAGAAATCCGATCTGCTGGCCGCCGAGCAGCCCCGGTGCAATCGGGTTAGCGTCGGTGTCGACCTGACCGCCGACTGGCCGGCCGCAATCCAATCGGCCGGCCTGGATCCGGGGTTACCGACCGTCTGGTTAATGGAGGGCCTGCTGCAGTACCTGCCCGAGACCGCGGTGCACGCATTGTTCGATCGTGTCGACGCCCTGTCAGCACCGGGTTCGGTGTTGCTGTACGAGGTCGTCGGCAAAATCTTGCTTGAATCACCGGCCATGGCGGAACTTGTGAGATCGATGGCCGCCAACGGCGCCCCCTGGTTGTTCGGCACCGACGAGCCCGAACAGCTGGCGCAGCGACGGGGCTGGGCGGCGATGGTGACCGACATCGCGGAGCCCGGCAATCGCTACGGCCGCTGGTTCGCGCCGGCGGTACCGATGGACGTCGCGGGCGTGCCGCGGGGCTACTTCGTGATCGCGACCAAGAAATAGCCGAGAAGCTGCAACGCGCGCGCTACTGTCAGGCTCGTGCTTGAGCTGATCGATCGCGGATCCGCCACCGACAGCCACCCCACGCCGCTGCTGTTCGTCCACGGCGGCTGGCACGGCGCCTGGTGCTGGGAGAACTTCCTGAACTATTTCGCTGACGCCGGCTTCCGCGCAGTAGCAATGAGCCTGCGCGGACACGGCGCCAGCCCGACGGATAGGCCGCTAGAAAAGGTCGGCATCGCCGACTACATCGCCGACGTCGGTTCGGTCGCCGACCAGCTGGGCGGGGCGCCGGTGCTGATCGGCCACTCCCTGGGCGGCTACACAGTCCAGCGCTACCTCGAGGATCGAGCCGCGCCGGCCGCGGTGCTGGTGGGGTCACTGCCACCGCAGGGCGTTCTCGGAGCAGCAATGCGGGTGTGGCGGCGCCGTCCTCAGATGACGATCAAGTCGTTCAACGACCCCACCTTGGTCCGCTTTCTCGGCTCTGCGGCGCTGGCCCGCGAATACCTCTTCTGCGCGTCCACGCCCGAGGAAATCGTCGAATCCTGCTGGAACCAGGCGGGGCCCGAAAGCATCCGGGCGGCGATGCTCGATCCGATGTTCCGCCGGGTCAGGACTCGTCAGGTGACGACCCCCACGCTGGTCCTGGGTGCCCTGCACGACGGTTTCGTCAGCAGGCGCGCCGTACGCGCCACGGCGCGGGCCTACCGGACCGAACCGGAGTTCTTCGACATGGGGCACAACATGATGCTCGAACCCGGCTGGCCGGATGTCGCCGCGCGCATTCATCGCTGGCTCGAAACACGCGACGCGCCAAGGTAGGCTCACGTCGCTGACGCTTCGAAAAGCGTTGCCATGCTATGTTTTACAGCCGCGACCAGCACCGACTCGGTGTGTCGGCACAACCAGCTACGGGGGGATTGTTGTCGTTGCAGCCGGTCGGACACTTTCCCGCCGACACTTCTGCGGCGCTGCGCGGATGGCAGCGCCGCGCGCTGGTCAAGTACCTGGGGACCGAGCCGCGCGACTTCCTGGCGGTCGCCACTCCCGGGTCCGGCAAAACGGCCTTCGCGCTGCGGATCGCCGGCGAGCTGATCGCGCATCGGGCCGTCGAGCAACTCACCGTCGTCGTCCCCACTGAGCATCTGAAGATCCAGTGGGCCCAGGCCGCCGCCCGGCAGGGCCTGTCGCTGGATCCGAAGTTCTCCAACTCCAACCCGCAGACCTCGCCTGAGTTTCACGGGGTGGTTGTCACCTACGCACAGGTCGCCGCGCACCCAACGTTGCACCGGGTACGCACCGAACAGCGCAAGACATTGGTCGTCTTCGACGAAATCCACCATGGCGGCGATGCCAAGACCTGGGGTGACGCGATCCAGGAGGCGTTCAGCGACGCCACCCGCCGGCTAGCGCTGACCGGTACGCCGTTCCGCAGCGACGACTGCCCCATCCCCTACGTCGACTACGAGCCGGACGCCGAGGGTGTGCTGCGGTCGCGGGCCGACCACACCTACGGCTATGCCGAGGCGCTCGCCGACGGCGTGGTGCGCCCGGTGGTGTTCATGGCCTATTCCGGTCAGGCGCGCTGGCGCGACAGCGCCGGCGAAGAGCACGAGGCCCGGCTGGGTGAGCCATTGTCGGCCGAGCAGACGGCTCGGGCGTGGCGCACCGCGCTGGACCCGGCCGGCGAATGGATGCCGGCGGTCATCACCGCGGCCGATCGCCGGCTGCGCCAGCTGCGGGAGCACGTGCCGGACGCGGGCGGCATGATCATCGCCTCCGACCAGACCGCGGCCCGCGCCTACGCCACGTTGCTGAAGAAACTCACCGGCGAGGACCCGACCGTGGTGCTCTCCGACGACCCCAAATCGTCGGCCCGCATCAGCGAGTTCTCCGCCGGCACCAGCCGCTGGTTGGTTGCGGTGCGAATGGTCTCCGAAGGCGTGGACGTACCCCGGCTCTCGGTTGGCATCTACGCCACCAGTGCCTCGACGCCGTTGTTCTTCGCACAGGCCATCGGGCGGTTCGTGCGTTCCCGCCGGGCGGGTGAGACGGCCAGCATCTTCCTGCCGTCGGTACCCAACCTGCTGCAGTTGGCCAGTGAGCTAGAGGCGCAGCGCGACCACGTGCTGGGCAAACCGCACCGCGAATCGCTCGAGGATCCGCTGCTCGACGAACCGGCGGTCAAGGAGCAGAACGAGCCGGGTGACCCCGACAAAGGCTTCGTCTCGCTGGGGGCCGACGCGGAACTGGATCAGGTGATCTTCGACGGCTCCTCCTTCGGCACTGCCACCCCCGCCGGCAGCGAGGAAGAAGCCGACTACCTGGGCATTCCGGGGCTGCTCGACGCGGAGCAGATGCGTGCGCTGCTACACCGCCGCCAGGACGAGCAGCTGCAAAAGCGGGCCGCCTCCGCCCAGGGCGCGGTGGTGCAGCCGATCACCACGCACGGCCAGCTGCGGGAGCTGCGCCGCGAGCTCAACGCGCTGGTTTCTATCGCGCATCACCGCACCGGCAAGCCGCACGGCTGGATCCACAACGAGCTGCGTCGCCGCTGCGGTGGCCCGCCGATCGCGGCGGCGACGCGGGATCAGCTGAAGGAACGCATCGACGCCGTGCGCCGGCTCAATTCCGAGCAGGGCTGATAAACCCCAGCTAAGACCCTCCGGATAAGACCCCCTGGCACCAACCTCCCGGTGAGGACCTGCACCACCCCGTCCCGCCGACTGTGGAACCGGCTACGCCTCAGCGGCGTGTCACGTCGTGGGTTTCACGCTGGGCGGCGGGCACCGAGGGTTTCGGGCTTAATCCCCGACCGGTTCGTCGACCATCACCACCGCCGGGGTGCCCAACACCTCCAGCAAATTCTTCTCCACTGCGGCGCGGGCGTTGATGTCCGGCGGTACCGTCACGCAGAACACGTCAGCCGCCGTCGAGCCGAACGTATTCACCTTCGCCCACACAATGTCGGTACGGGCGCGCTCCAGCGCCCCGGCCAGCAGCGCGAGCAAACCCACGCGGTCCATGGCGCGCACTTCCAGGATCAGCTGGCCCGGAGTGTCGGTGTCCAGCCACAGGATGCGCGGCGGCGCCGTCGAGCGGGTGACGGGCACCCCGACCTGCACCTCACCAGCCCGCGCGGTCGCCGAGCTGGTGGCTTCGACGTCGCGCTTCGCCACTGCCGACAGCACGTCGACGTCGCCGCGCAGGGCGCCCACGAACGCCTGACGCAACATGTCGGCCGCCGGCGGCGAGCCGAACAGCGGCGACACCACGAACTCGGTGATCGCGACGCCTTCGTGCACATTGACCGACGCCGAATGCACCCGCAGCGAATTCAGCGCCAGCACTGCGGCAGCTCTGGACACCAGGCCACGCTCGTCCGGCGCCACCATCACCGCGTGCCGACGCTCGCCGTCACCCGGATTGATCTCGACATGCACGCCTTGCCGGGCCGCCAGCGAAAGGTAGTGCGGCGCAGTCGGTTCGGCTTGTGGCAGCGGTTCACCGGCCATCTCCAGCCGGCAGCGGCGCACCAGATCCGCGACCAGGGAGGCCTTCCAGTCGCTCCACACCCCGGGTCCGGTGGCTTTTGAGTCGGCCTCGGTCAAGGCGTGCATCAGCTCAAGCAATTGCGGATCCCCGCCCAGTGCCTCGGCGACGGACTCGATGGTCTTGGGGTCGTTCAGGTCGCTGCGGGTGGCGGTGATGGGCAGCAGCAGGTGGTGTCGAACCATCTGGGACAGGGTGTTGATGTCGGCGGCGGGCAGCCCCAGGCGCTCACCGATCGGGACCACCAAATCGGCGCCCAGCACACAGTGGTCCACTCCCCGCCCCTTGCCAATGTCGTGCAGCAGCGCGCCAAGAGCCAGCAGGTCCGGACGGGCCACGTTGGTGGTCAGCGGCGCGGCATGAACCGCGCACTCGACCACGTGGCGATCCACCGTCCATTTGTGCGAGACGTCGCGCGGCGGCAGGTCACGGATCGAATCCCACTCCGGGAGCAGCTGGCCCCACAAACCAGTACGGTCCAGCGCTTCGATGGTCTGCAGGGCGGTGGGTCCGGCCAGCAACACCACCAGCAGGTCGTCCAGCGCCTCGCGCGGCCACGGCGTCGGCAACGGGGGCGCGCTGTCGGCCAGCCGGCTCAACGTTGCCGCACCGATCGGTACGCCGGTGTCGGCCGACGCTGCCGCCACCCGCAGTACCAGGCCGGGATCGCGTTCGGGTTGGGCTTCCCGAGCCAGCACAATCTCACCGGCGTATTCGACGACGCCCTCGTCCAGCGGGCGTCGCTTGGGACGGCGCACCAGCGCCGCCAAACCACGCTTGGGCAGGGCGTTGGCAGCGGTGCGCAGGCCGGTCACGGCGTGGTAGCTGATGGTGCGACCGGCGCTCGACAGCATGCGGGCCAGGTCGAACCGGTCGCCGACGCCCAACGCGGCGCTGATTTCATCGGCGAACTGCGCCAGCACCTGGTCGCGGCCACGGCGCGAGACCACATGCAGCTCGGTGCGCACGTCGAGCAGGGTCAGGTAGGCATCGTCCAGGGACCCGGCTGGATTGTCCGGCCGCGACATGCTGTGCCGGTCGATGAGCTGAGCCAACGCCAGCGCGTTGATCGTCTGGACGTCGCGAAGCCCGCCGCGACCTGCCTTCAGATCCGGCTCGGCGCGATGCGCGATGCGGCCCAGGCGTAGCCAGCGGGCGTGCGTCATCTCCACGAGTTCGTCCATGCGAGAACGGATTCCACTGCGCCATTGCCGTCGCACACCGTCGATGAGTTCGGCCGACAGCCGCTCTTCGCCGGCGATGTGCCGCGCCTCGAGCATGCCCAGGGCGGCCGTCATGTCGGCGTTGGCGGTGGTCAGCGCCTCGCTGACGGTCCGCACGCTGTGGTCGAGCCGAACATTGGCGTCCCACAGCGGGTACCACAACCTGTCGGCGACCGGGCCCAGCACGTCGGCGGGTTTGCCGTCGTGCAGCAACACCAGATCCAGGTCCGAATATGGCAGCAGTTCGCGCCGGCCAAGCCCACCGACACCCACGAGCGCAAAGCCGCTGTCGCCGGTGATGCCGATCTCGGCAGCTTTGGCGGTCAGCCAGGTTTCGTAGAGGTCCAGCACCGCCTTGCGCAGCTCGGCCGGTGCCATGTCGCTGAGATCGCCGGACAGCAGTTCGCGCCGCGCGGTAGCCAGATCGACTGCCGCGACGGCGCTTCCTGCTTGCGTTACATCCGATTCCGAGGTTTCCGACGGGCCTGGCGGGTCGGGTGTCACACCCGCCCGGCCCGTCTTGGGTGCGGCGTCACAGTGGGTTCAGTGTCACAAGGCGTGTCTGAGTCACAACGCGTCGGGACCGCGTTCACCGGTACGCACTCGCACGATGGTGTCCACCGGGCTGACCCAGACCTTGCCGTCGCCGATTTTGCCGGTCCGCGCGGCCCGGACGATGTTGTCCACGACCTTGTCGACGATGGAGTCGTCGACAACGACCTCGATCCGCACCTTGGGGACGAAGTCGACCGAGTACTCCGCACCCCGGTAGACCTCGGTGTGGCCCTTCTGCCGCCCGTAACCCTGGATCTCGCTGACCGTCATGCCCAGGACTCCGGCGTCCTCCAGGCTGGTCTTGACGTCGTCGAGGGTGAACGGCTTGACAATCGCGGTGATCAGCTTCATATCTACTCCGCCTCCACTTTCTCGGCCAAACGCGCGTCCAGGCCGTTCGGGGTGTCCGGCAGGCTGGCGCGAGGCAGAACCGAGCCGCTGGCGACAGCGAAGTCGTAGCCACTCTCGGCGTGCTCAGACTCGTCGATACCGGCGGACTCCTGCTCCGCTCCCAAACGCAACCCCATGGTGTATTTCAGGATAAGGGCCAGGACCAGCGTGACGATGCCGGAGTAGACCAACACGCTGAACGCGCCGATCGCCTGCCGTTCCAGCTGCGCGAAGCCACCTCCGTAGAACAGCCCTTTGGAGACCCCGGCGACGCCGTTGATCGCGACGCTTTCCGGTGCAGCCAGCAGACCGACGAGCAGGGTGCCGGCCAGACCGCCGACCAAGTGCACGCCGACCACGTCGAGCGAGTCGTCGAAGCCGAGCTTGAACTTCAGCCCGACCGCCAGCGCGCACAGCACGCCGGCCACCACGCCGACCACCAGGGCGCCGACCACGTTGACTGACGAACAGGACGGCGTGATCGCGACCAGTCCGGCAACGATGCCGGAGGCCGCGCCCAGCGTTGTGGCGTGCCCGTCGCGGATGCGCTCGGTGAGCAGCCAGCCCAGCATTGCCGCGGCGGTGGCGACCGTGGTCGTGATGAACGTTGACCCGGCGGCCCCGTTGGAGCTGGTGGCCGAGCCGGCGTTGAACCCGTACCAGCCGAACCACAGTAGGCCGGCGCCGAGCATCACGAACGGCAGGTTGTGCGGGCGGAACAGGGTGGCGGGCCAGCCCTTCCGTTTGCCCAGCACGATCGCCAGCACCAGGCCTGCCATACCTGCGTTGATGTGCACCGCAGTACCGCCCGCGAAGTCGATCGCATGCAGCTTGTTGGCGATCCAGCCGCCCTTCTCCGAGGCGAACTTGTCGAACGAGAACACCCAGTGCGCGACCGGGAAGTACACCAGCGTCGCCCACAGGCCGGAGAACACCAGCCAGGCGCTGAACTTGAGCCGGTCGGCAACGGCGCCCGAGATCAGGGCGACCGTGATGATCGCGAACATCAGCTGGAACGCCACGAAGACGGTGGCCGGCAGGGTGCCCGCCAGGGGGATGTTGACCGCGTCGACCGGCGGCTGCGCGGTGGCGTCGGCGGCAACACTGTTCCCGCCGATAAGGCCCTTTAGACCCCAGTAGCTGGTCGGGTCGCCGACGACGCCGCCCACGTCGTTGCCGAATGCCATGGAATAGCCGTAGAGCACCCACAGCACCGTGACCACGCCCATGGAGCTGATGCTCATCATGATCATGTTGAGCACGCTCTTGGCGCGCACCATGCCGCCGTAGAAGAACGCCAGTCCCGGCGTCATTAACAAAACGAGCGCGGAACTTGCCAGCATCCAGGCGGTATCGCCCGTATTGGGCTGGCCCATCATCGGGAAACTCACTCGCTATCACCTCCAGTCAGCGTCGGGAGGGCCCCAGATGGATGACTGGTGACCTGATCCAGAACCATGCGCATAAGTTGTTGCGCGAATGGGGCAGCGATGTTTCGTGAAAATTAACGTAGAAACTGGTGTGTAAGAAGTGCTCACCACATGGCGGCGACCCGCCGCACCCGGCATACGCCGCGCTTGCGATCGCCGCTAGCCACATGGCGGCGACCCGCCGCACCCGGCATACGCCGCGCTTGCGATCGCCGCTAGCCACATGGCGGCGACCCGCCGCACCCGGCATACGCCGCGCTTGCGATCGCCGCTAGCCGAGCAGGGCGTCGACAAACGCGGACGGTTCGAAGGGCGCCAGGTCGTCGGGCCCCTCCCCGAGGCCGACCAGCTTCACCGGCACCCCCAGCTCCTGCTGAACCCGGAACACAATGCCGCCCTTGGCGGTTCCATCCAGCTTGGTCAGTACCGCACCGGTGATGTCGACGACCTCAGCGAACACCTTGGCTTGCGCCAGCCCGTTCTGGCCGATCGTGGCGTCCAGCACCAGCAGCACCTCGTCCACGGCGGCACGGCGGGTGACCACGCGTTTGACCTTGCCCAGCTCGTCCATCAGGCCCACCTTGGTGTGCAGCCGTCCGGCGGTGTCGACGAGGACGACGTCGGCGCCCGCGGCGATGCCCTTGTCGACGGCGTCGAACGCCACCGACGCCGGGTCAGCGCCTTCGGCGCCACGCACCACCTCCGCGCCGACCCGCGACGCCCAGGTTTGCAGCTGGTCGGCTGCCGCGGCCCGGAACGTGTCAGCGGCCCCGAGCACGACGCGCCGGCCATCCGCCACCAGTACACGGGCCAGCTTGCCGACCGTGGTGGTCTTCCCGGTGCCGTTGACACCGACGACCAGCAGCACCGACGGGTGGTCGGCGTGCGGCAGGGCACGGATGGACCGGTCCATATCCGGATGCAGCTCTTTGATCAGCACGTCGCGCAGCACGGCGCGCGCGTCGGCCTCGGTGCGGACATTGCCGCTGGCCAACCGGGCGCGTAGCTCAGTGACCACCGACTCGGTGACCACCGGGCCCAGGTCGGCGACCAGCAGGGTGTCTTCGACGTCCTGCCAGGAGTCCTCGTCCAGGTCGCCGCCGCCGATCAGGCCGAGCACGCTGCGCCCGAGTGCGTTCTGCGACCGGGACAAGCGGCCGCGCAGACGTTCCAGCCGCCCTTCGGTCGGCGCGATCTCCTCGACCCGCGGCTCGGACTCGGGCACCTCGGGCGCGGGCTTCTCGGGTGCCTCGGGTTCGAGCACGTCGAGGATTTCCAGACCCTCGGGGGTGTCCGGGACCTCGGGCGGCGCGGTGGGCTTCGGCACCTCGAGGTCCGGCTCGGGGGCTGGCAGATGGACCTCGGATATCGGGCGTTTGGGCGCGTCGCGCGGGATGGTCGCGTCGTCGCCGACCGCGGGCAGCCCACTGGTGTCCAGCGTCGGTGTCTGGCTAAACGTGATACCGGAGGACGCGGTGTATCCGCCGGACCGGTCGATGGCGTCGGGTTGCGGTTTGGCGAGGCTGATTTGGCGCCTGCGGTACCGGACCAGGCCGACGACCAGCGCCGCGATGATCAGCAGGGCGGCGACGACCGCGATAGCGATCCAGAGACCTTCGGACACGCGGACAATCCTTTCAGCCGGGGGGTATCCGGCACTCGGCGGGTTGACGGCGAGTTAGGGGGCGGGCTGAGACCGGGGCATGCGCTCGCACCTCCGGCAAATCGGGTTCACACTCAACGCCACCGGTACCCGCGGGTGGTCGAAGTGACTCACCCCGCAGCCGCGCCCAGCCGATCCACCTGCTGGCCCCGGATGCGCTGTGAAATCACCGCGGTAATGCCGTCCCCCTGCATGGTCACGCCGTACAGCGCGTCGGCAACCTCCATGGTGGGCTTCTGATGGGTGATGATGATCAGCTGCGAACGGTCCCGAAGCATCTCGAACAGCCCGATCAACCGGCGCAGGTTGGTGTCGTCCAGGGCGGCTTCCACCTCGTCCATGATGTAGAACGGCGACGGGCGCGCACGGAAGATCGCGACCAGCATCGCCACCGCGGTCAGCGCCTTTTCCCCACCGGACAGCAAAGACAGCCGAGTGATCTTCTTGCCGGGCGGGCGCGCCTCCACCTCGATGCCGGTGGTGAGCATGTCGTCGGGCTGGGTTAACCGCAACCGGCCCTCGCCGCCCGGGAACAATGCGGTGAACACCGTCTGGAATTCACGCTCTACGTCGAAGAACGCATCGCTGAACACCTGCAGGATGCGGGCGTCGACCTCAGCGACGACATCCAGCAGATCCTTGCGAGCGGCCTTGACGTCCTCGAGCTGAGTGGACAGAAAGTTGTAGCGTTCCTCTAACGCTGCAAACTCCTCCAAGGCCAGCGGATTGACTCGGCCGAGCTCGGCGAGTTCCCGCTCGGCCCGTTTGGCCCGACGTTCCTGGGTACTGCGGTCGAATGGCATCGGCGCGGGTGCGATCACCTGTTCACCCCGCTCGCGGGCCTGTTCGAACTCGGCCAGCTCCAAGTCGGTGGGCGGCAGCGGGACGTCGGGACCGTACTCGGAGATCAAGTCGGCTGGCGCCATCCCGAACTGCTCGAGCACCATCTGTTCGAGCTGCTCGATACGCATCGCCGCCTGAGCGTTGGCCACCTCGTCGCGGTGCAACGAATCGGTGAGCGCGGCCACCCGCGCATTCAAGGTGTTCGCCTCCTCGCGCACCGCGGCCAAGGCGGCGGACCGCTGCTGACGCTCGGCGGCCAGCTGATCGCGCCGGCGCGCCGCCGCATCCACCACGCCGTTGAGCCGTGCCGCCAGCAACCGCCCGGAGTCGGCGACGGCAGCGGCCACCCCGGCGGCACGCACCCGGGCGGCCCGCGCCTGCTCGGCCCGCACCCGCGCCTCGCGTTCGGCCGCGGCCGCACGGCGCAGCGAATCGGCGCGTCCGCGCACCGCGTTGGCGCGCTCCTCGGCAGTGCGCACCGCCAGCCGGGCCTCAACCTCGAAGGTGCGCGCATTGTCTGCCGCGGCGGCGATCGCCTGCCGTGCCTCGGCGGGATTGACCTCGGCCTCGCTGATCAGCTCGGTCTGCTGAGCATTGCGTAGTCGGGTCTCGAGTTCGACGACTTCCTGCACGGTGCGGGCACGCCCTGCCTCCAGCTCCTCGCGCTGGCGCAGCAACTTGTTCCATTCGCCTTCGGCCGCGCGGGCATCCTGCCCCAGTCGGCCGAGCTGCTCGTACATCGCCGAGATCGCGGTGTCAGACTCGTTGAGCGCAGCCAGCGCATGCTCGGCCGCATTCTGGCGCGCGGCCTGCTCGGTCAGCGCACCGGACAGCGCGGCACTGAGCTGGGCGAGGTGTTCCTCCGCGGCGACCAGCTCGGCGCGGGCCTTGTCGATCTCAGAGGCGACCTCCAGCGTGGACAGCTTGCGGTCCGATCCCCCGCTGAGCCGACCGGCGCCCACCAGGTCGCCGTCGAGGGTGACCGCACGCAGTTGCGGCCAGTTGGCCACCAGGTCCAGTGCCGCGCCCAGGTCGTCGACCACCGCGACACCCGACAGCATCGCGACCATCGCGCCGCGCAGCCGGGGCGGAGCATCGATCAGGTCCAGCGCCCACACCGCCCCGGCGGGCAGGGCAACCGGATGCGGCGCGTCGGCGGGCGCGGGCCAGTCGCTGAGCACCAGCGCGGCGCGGCCGCCGTCGGCCTGTTTGAGCGCGGCGACCGCGTTCTGAGCCGCACCTAAACTGTCGGCGGCCAGGGCGTCCGCGGCCGGGCCGAGGACCGTGGCCAGCGCCGCCTCATAGCCCGAGCGCACCTTAACCAGCTGCGCGATCGATCCTAAAAGTCCTGGGCCACTGTGGTTTTGGGCGAGCCAGGCAGTGCCGTCTTTGCGCTCCAGGCTCATCGATAGCGCGTCGATGCGAGCCCGTAGCGACGCCACCTGCCGTTCGGCGCCGCGTTCTGCGGCCTGCAGCTCGTTCAGGCGGGCATCGGCCTGCCGCAACGCCGTCATCGTCCGTTCGTGGTGCTCGTCGAGGCCGACCTCACCCTGGTCGAGTTCGCCGACGCGGCTCTGTACGCTCTCGAATTCCGCTCGGGTCTGCTGGGCCCTGGCGGCGGCCTCTTCAATGCGTTCGGTGAGCCGCGCGACGCTGTCGTCGGTCGATTCGACGCGTGCGCGCATGGTTTCCACCTGCCCGGCCAGCCGCGCCAAGCCCTCGCGCCGGTCGGCTTCGGCGCGCACTGCCGCCAGGTGGGCCTTCTCGGCCTCGACGGAGCGGCGTTCCCATTCGGCCAACTCGGCACGCGCGGCGTCCAACTTGGTGCCCGCTTCGGCGAGTTCCTCAAGTAACTGGCGCTCGAACGAGGCGATCTCGTCGGCCTCGGCCTCTAGGGCGTCGGGGTCGGTGTCGCTGGCGCGCAGCGGTTCGACGTCAAGGTGCTGGGCGCGTTCGGTGGCGATGCGCACCGTTGCGCCGACCCGCTCGGCCAGCGCAGATAGCCGAAACCAGGTTTGCTGGATCGCCTCGCCGCGCTGCGAGAGCTCGGCCAGCGCTTGTTCGTGCACGGCCAGCTCCTCGGCCGCCACCGACAGCCGGGCGGCGGCCTCGTCGTGGTCGCGGCGCATGCTCGCCTCGGCGTCGAAAATCGTCTGCCGCTCGGTGCGACGGCTGACCAAGTCGTCGGCGGCTAGCCGCAGCCGGGCGTCGCGCAGGTCGGCCTGGATGGTCTGGGCGCGACGCGCCACCTCGGCCTGGCGGCCCAACGGTTTGAGCTGGCGGCGTAACTCGGTGGTCAGGTCGGTCAGCCGGGCCAGGTTTGCCGCCATCGCGTCGAGCTTGCGCAGTGCCTTCTCTTTGCGTTTGCGGTGCTTGAGGACGCCCGCGGCTTCCTCGATGAACGCGCGACGGTCTTCGGGACGCGACTGCAGGATCTCGTCGAGCTTGCCCTGCCCGACGATCACGTGCATCTCGCGGCCGATGCCGGAGTCGCTCAACAGCTCCTGCACATCCATCAAACGGCAACTGCTGCCGTTGATTTCGTACTCGCTGGCGCCGTCGCGGAACATCCGGCGGGTGATCGATACCTCGGAGTAGTCGATCGGCAGCGCATTGTCGGAGTTGTCGATGGTGACGGTGACCTCTGCCCGGCCCAGCGGCGCGCGTGACGACGTACCAGCGAAGATGACGTCTTCCATCTTGCCGCCGCGCAGCGTCTTGGCGCCCTGCTCCCCCATCACCCAGGCCAGGGCGTCGACCACGTTGGATTTGCCCGACCCATTGGGCCCGACGACGGCGGTAATGCCCGGTTCGAAGCGCAGAGTCGTGGGCGCGGCGAAGGACTTGAAGCCCTTCAGCGTCAGACTCTTGAGGTACACGAGGGGCCAGATTACCGCCACCTGCGCGCCGGCCGGCAAGCCAGACGCGTGGCTAGCGCTCGACGAATCCGGTGAACCGCTCGGTCGGCTGTGACCAGTCGGCGACGACCTTGTCCACCCGGCCCGGCGTGCTGCCACCACGCAGCAGTTCCAGCAGCCGTTCTGCGCCGTCACGCGGTCCGTTGGCAACCACCAGCACGCGCCCGTCGGCCTGGTTGGCCGCATACCCGGTCAGGCCCTGTTCCAGTGCCCGGCACCGCGTCCACCAGCGAAAACCCACACCCTGGACATGACCGTGCACCCAAGCGGTCAGACGAACGTCATCAGGGGCGGACATCAGCAACCTCGAAGTCGACCGTGGTCCCCGATTTCAACGTCCGTCCGACGGTGCACACCGCGTCGACGGCCCTCTCCACGACCGTCAGCACGCGTTGCTTTTCCTGCGCACTCAAACCCGAAAGGTCCAGTTCCAGCGTCTCTTCGAGCAGCGGATAGCGCTCCTGCTCGCGGTCGGCGACCCCGGATACCCGGACCGTCGCCCGGTAGTCGTCGCCGAGCCGACGGGCTAGCGGCTGGTCACTGGACATCCCGCTGCACGCCGCCAGCGCGATCTTGAGCAGCTCGCCCGGGGTGAACACCCCTTCGACGTCCTCGCTGCCGATCAAGACGTGCGCTCCTCGTGAGCTGTGTCCGGTGTAGCGCCGAGTGCCGGTTCGCTCGACCCAGAGTTCGGTCATGCCTCCCTTTCCACCGTCGTGTGCTACCGGCGCGGCCGCGGCTGGCAGCGCGGACAGTAGAACGACGACCGGTTCATGAATTTCTCGCGGCGCATCACCGCTCCGCAGCGACGACAGGGTTCGCCCTCGCGACCGTACGCGTCCAGCGACCGGTCGAAGTAACCGGACTGGCCATTGACGTTGACGTACAGCGAATCGAACGACGTCCCGCCCTTGGCCAGCGCCTCCCGCATAACATCGGCGGCGGCGTCCAGCACCGTGGTGAGCTGACGGCGGGTCAGCGTGTCGGCCACCCGGGCGCCGTTGACCTTGGCCCGCCACAGCGCCTCGTCCGCATAGATGTTGCCGATGCCCGACACCACCTGCTGGTCGAGCAGCTGGCGCTTAATCTCGGAATGCTTGCGCCGCAACACTTTAACCACTGAATCGACGGCGAATCGTGGGTCCAGCGGATCGCGGGCTAGGTGCGCCACCGGCTCCGGCAGCACGCTGCCGTCCACCGTCACCAGGTCCGCCAGCAGCCACCCGCCGAAGGTCCGCTGGTCGGCGAAGCTGAGCACCGTCCCGTCGTCGAGCAGCGCCGAGATCCGGACATGCTCAGCACGCGGCACCGTCCCCAGCAACATCTGCCCGCTCATGCCGAGGTGCACAACCAGGGCCACGTCGAGATCAGCCGGCTTGTCCAACAGCAGCCACAGGTACTTGCCGCGCCGATCGGTTCCGGTGATTCGGGCTTCGAGTAGCCGCGCGGTCAGATCGGCCGGACCGGCTTCGTGGCGGCGCACCGCACGGGGGTGGTGGACGCGTACCGCGGTGATGGTCTTGCCCACGATGTGCTCGTGCAATCCGCGCCGTACCACCTCGACTTCGGGCAGTTCGGGCATTCAGCGGGCCTCCTTCAGCGCCGAGCGTGAAGTCTGCGACGCGACACGACGCGCGGCCGTCGGGTCGTTCACTTTCGCCGGCGGCGCGACCGGACGCGGGTCATGAGGCAGACGGGTTCCCCACCGAACCGAGCGCTTCGCCTGCCTCGAGCGTCTTGTAGGCGGCCGAAGCCGCCTTCTGTTCGGCTTCCTTCTTGGAACGGCCCATTCCCGACCCGTACTCGGTTTCCATCACCACGACTACCGCGGTGAATTCTTTGTCGTGGTCCGGCCCGGTCGAGGTGACCTGGTACGACGGCGTTCCCAGGGCGCGCGCCGCGGTGAGTTCCTGCAGGCTGGTCTTCCAGTCCAAACCGGCGCCCAGGGTGGGTGCCGCGTCCAGCAGCGGGCCGAACAACCGCAGGATCGCCTCGCGCGCCACCTCGATGCCGTGGTGCAGGTAAATGGCCCCCAGCAGCGACTCCATGCTGTCGGCCAGGATGCTGGCCTTGTCGGCACCGCCGGTGTTGGCTTCACCGCGGCCCAACAGCACGTGGGCGCCTAGCCCGTCGTCGGACAACTTTCGGGCGACTTCGGCGAGCGCCTGGGTGTTGACCACGCTGGCCCGCAGTTTGGCCAGGTCGCCTTCCGTACGTTCGGGATGGCGGTGGTACAGCTCGTCGGTGACGGTCAGACCCAGCACCGCATCGCCGAGGAACTCCAACCGTTCGTTGGTGGGCAGGCCGCCGTTCTCGTAGGCGTAGCTGCGGTGGGTCAGAGCCAGGGAGAGCAGTTCGTCGGGCAGGTCCACGCCGAGCGCGTCAAGCAGACTCTGCGGCGACGGGGTCACCGTTGTTCCCCTTCCGGCGGGGGCAGCATCGCGGCCAGCTTGGCCCATCTGGGGTCAATTTGATCGTGGTGGTGGCCCGGTTCGGCGGCCAGCGAAACTCCACACTGCGGGCACAGACCTGGGCAATCGGGCGAGCATACGGGAGAGAACGGCAGTTCCAGGCCGACGGCATCGATGATCGGCTGCTCCAAGTCGATCATGTGGTCGACGACGTGGCCAACCTCGTCTTCTTCGGTAGTCGCCTCGGTAGCGCTGTCCGGGTAGGCGAACAGCTCGGTCAAATCAACCTGCACCCGCCCCTCGATCGGCGAGAGGCAGCGCGAGCACTCACCGGCGGTCGGTGCGGTAACTGTTCCGGTCACCAACACGCCCTCGGACACCGATTCCAGTCGCAGATCCAGGTCGACGGGCGCACCGGACTGGATCGCGATCAGCTCCAAACCGATGCGCACCGGGCTGTCTACGGTCTGGCGAACCAACACCATTCCGCCGGGCCGTCGACCCAACCGGGCGATGTCGATTGCCATTGGTCCGGATGCGTGTCGATGCGTCGTCTGGCTATGCCGCTTGGCCATACCGGAATCCTACGGCTACCGGTCGGTAGCGCCACGGCCTGCGGGGATGTCGGCGATTTAGCGCGTCACGTAGTCGTGTGTGCCGGCAGCGGTGCGCAGTTGATGACGCCCCCGGCCGACGGAGCGCAGGGTGCCGTTGAGGAACTCCTCGAATTCGGCGAGCTTGTTGTCGACATAGATGTCGCATTCGCCGCGCAGCCGGTCGGCTTCGGCGTGCGCGGTGTCGATCAAGCGGGTGGACTCGGCGTGCGCGGCCTGCACCACCTCGTTCTGCGACACCAGGCGCTGCTGCTCCTTGATGCCTTCCTGCACCGCCTTCTCATAGGAGAGGTTGCCATTCTCGATCAGCCGGTCGCACTCGGACTTGGCGCGGCTGATGCTGGCCTCGTACTCGCGCTTGGCCGACGCGGCTATCCGGACGGCTTCTTCGCGCGCCTCCCCGACCATCCGCTCGCTGTGCTGGCGCGCTTCGCCGACCATCCTGTCGGCCTGGGCCTTGGCGTCGGATAGCAGGCGGTCGGCCTCGGCGCGGGCGTGGTTGATCATCGACTCGGATTCGGTGGTCGCCGAGGACACCATCGAGTCGGCGTGCGACTTGGCGTCGTGCAGCATCGAATCGCGGGCATCGAGCACGTCCTGAGCGTCGTCGAGTTCGCCGGGGATGGCGTCCTTGATGTCGTCGATCAGTTCCAGCACATCGCCACGGGGCACCACGCAGCCCGCCGTCATCGGCACGCCACGGGCTTCTTCGACGATGGCGCTCAATTCGTCGAGCGCTTCAAAGACTCGGTACACGGCCACACCCTCCTGGCGTCCTGCAATAAAATCCCGGTTGTTACCAGTGTGCCTGGTGTTACGTCTGTGACGGCGGTGGTGACGCCGGTGTGTCGGGTTCGAATTTTTCGGTTCGGACCCGCAGACCACCCCTACGCACGTGGTTTGCTACCAGCCTATCGCCGTCGGCGGGTTCTTGGCATTCAGCGATCAGCCGCCACCGCGCAGTTTGCCCTCTGGAGTGCCCGCTCGGCGGCTTCCAGGGCTCGGCCGTCGAGGTTTGCCTTGACATATACCCCACTGGGGTATATGTGTGGCTGAATGCGCTAAAACCTAACCGACGGAGGTTCTCGCAATGGACAATGTGCTACCGGCCATCGGCCACGCCTTGTCCCTTACCGGCTCGATGACCTGGGAGATCCTCTGGGCACTCATCCTGGGCTTCGCCCTGTCGGCGGTGGTACAGGCCGTGGTGCGCCGTTCGACGATCGTGGCACTGATGGGCGACGACCGGCCGCGGACCCTGGCCGTCGCGGCAGGTCTGGGCGCGGCATCGTCGTCGTGCTCCTACGCCGCCGTGGCCCTGGCCCGATCGCTGTTCCGCAAGGGTGCGAACTTCACCGCCGCCATGGCCTTTCAGATCGGCTCGACCAACCTCGTGCTGGAGTTGGGCATAATCCTGGCCCTGCTGATGGGCTGGCAGTTCACCGCCGCGGAGTTCGTCGGCGGCCCGTTGATGATCATCGTGCTGGCCCTGCTGTTCCGGCTCTTCGTGCGGTCGCGGCTGATCGAGGCCGCCCACGAGCAGGCCGACAAGGGCATTGCCGGTTCCATGGAAGGCCACGCGGCCATGGACATGTCAATTAGAGGAGACGGGTCGTTCTGGCGGCGGCTGTTTTCCCGACCGGGCTTCACCTCGGTCTCACACGTGTTCGTAATGGAGTGGCTGGCGATTCTGCGAGATCTGGTCATCGGCCTGCTGATCGCGGGCGCGATCGCGGCCTGGGTTCCCGAAACGTTCTGGCAAGACTTCTTTTTGGCGAATCACCCGGCATGGTCGACGGTGTGGGGCCCATTGGTTGGGCCGCTGGTGGCGATAGCATCGTTCGTCTGCTCGATCGGCAATGTGCCGCTGGCCGCGGTGTTGTGGAACGGCGGCATCAGCTTTGGCGGGGTTATCGCGTTTATCTTCGCCGACCTGCTGATCCTGCCGATCCTGAACATCTACCGCAAGTACTACGGCACCCGGATGATGCTGACCCTGCTGGCTACGTTCTACGCCGCGATGGTGATGGCCGGCTACCTGGTCGAATTGATCTTCGGCACAGTCGGTCTGATACCGAGCCAACGCAACGCGATGGTTATGTCGGCCGGGATCTCGTGGAACTACACGACGTGGTTGAACATCGCCTTCCTGGCGCTGGCGGCGGCGTTGGTGTTGCGGTTCTTCACCTCGGGCGGAAAATCGATGCTGCGGATGATGGGTGGGCCGCCGGAGACTGAGCACAGCGGGCACAGCGGGAACGATTGCCACTGAACAGATACGGCGACAGGCCACTGCGGTGGGCATTTCCTGCACGCTCGCCGCTCCATATTGGTCGTGAACGAAATAAACTGTGGTGCTTACATTCTTGACCTAAATTTGTCGGCCAGCGTTTCCACGACGCCCCGCTCCTCGGCGGTCGCGCCCCGCTCATGTCGGGCAAACTGAGCCAACCCAATGGCTTGCCGACCTCGATCGTGGTCATCACCACGCACCAACCGCTACCACCAATCCTCTGCGTGCAGGTCGACGAACCTGAGCCATAGCTGCCGGCACATCTATCGGCGGGCGGTATCCTGGCCTGCGAAATCTTCACAGCGAAAGGGGCCACGGTGTCCACACCGAAAGAGCCAGGCAACTTTCCGCAACGGCCTGCCGGTCCCCCTCCACCCGCCGACATCGGACGGTTGTTGCTGCGCTGCCACGACCGTCCGGGAATCATCGCCGCGGTGAGCGCCTTCCTATCCGGAGCCGGGGCCAACATCATTTCGCTGGACCAGCATTCCACCGCGCCCGAAGACGGAACCTTTTTGCAGCGCGCGATCTTTCACCTGCCCGGTCTCACCGCTGCGATCGACGGCCTGGAACGCGAGTTCGCTGATACCGTCGCCGAACAGTTCGGCATCGACTACCGCTTCACCGAGGCAGCAAAGCCTAAACGGGTCGCCATCATGGCTTCCAAGGACGACCACTGCTTGCTAGACCTGTTGTGGCGCAATCGTCGTGGCGAACTCCAGATGTCGATCGCGATGGTAATCGCCAACCACGCAGACCTGGCCGAGCGGGTTCGCCCCTTCGGAATACCGTTCATTCACATTCCCGCTTCCCGCGACACCCGCGCCGAAGCCGAACAGCGCCAACTGCAGTTGCTCAGCGGAAATGTGGATTTGGTGGTGCTGGCCCGCTACATGCAGATACTCACGCCGGAGTTCCTCGCCGCGGTCGGCTGCCCGCTGATCAACATCCACCATTCGTTCCTGCCGGCGTTCATCGGAGCCGCCCCATACAAACGTGCCCGGGAACGAGGCGTCAAACTCGTCGGCGCGACCGCACACTACGTCACCGAGGTGCTCGACGAAGGCCCGATCATCGAACAAGATGTGGTGCGCGTCAGCCACACTGACACCGTCGACGATCTGGTGCGCGTCGGCGCCGACGTGGAGCGCGCAGTGCTGTCGCGTGCCGTGCTCTGGCACTGCCAGGACCGGGTGATCGTGCATGACAACCAGACGATCGTGTTCTGAGGTCGGCTGACCTTATTCGGCACGGGTGATGTCCATCGCGGTGGCGCCTAATCTGGCATTCAAAGCCGGCCATACGTCGGCGTACTGACCGGTTGAGTCCCGGTAGGCTGCATGTCGTTTCATCATCTGGCGCACCAACGGTGCGATCAACCGTCTCGGGTAACGCTTCCAACCGGCCTGCGCTTGCAACTCGGCCAACATCTCCGGCCACGAGTGGTGCTGAAATTGGAGCAACTCTTGTGCCCGGGCGACATCCATCCAGTCGTTGAGATACCAGTCGTCGTCGCTGTCCGGGTTTCCGGGCAGACCTTGCGGCATCAGGCCGACCATGCCCTGCGCGGCCGCCATGGCCGCACCGATCTCACCCTGCATCAGACGATGTGAGTCGTCGCCGGCGATCAACAGGATCTCTCCAACGACAGCAGCGTGCGCCGCCGCCGCGAAAGCCATTGCTACATCGCGCACATCGATGCAGTGCACCCGACAGTCGGCAGGAATTGCGCTGCCGAAGTACACCGTGTCGGTGGTGAACGGCATGGCCGATGGGTCGACGCTTAGCACGCCGCCGAGCCGCAAGATCACCCAGTCCAGACTCGACGACCGCACAATCTGCTCGGCTTCGACTTTGTGTCCCCCATACAATTCGCACGGTCGCAACGGCGTATCCACGCCGAGCGGCTCGGTGTGGCGATGGGGATTGCGCGAGCCATATACGGCGGCGCTGGATGCGTGCAGGAAACGGGGCCGATTCGGTTGCTTCTCTGCCGCGCGCACCAACGCGGCTGTGGCATCGACATTCACCTTGCGGGCGAACGCCGGGTCGCGGTAGATCAACGGCGGAATGACGGCGGCGAGGTGGACAATTACGTCGGGCGACACCTCGGCCACCACGGAGTCAATCTGATCGGCGTCGGTCAGGTCGACGCGCCGGGTTTGCACCCGGGGTGGCAATCCCGCTGTCTTGCGATGAGCGGTGGCGACCACCTGCCAGCCGTCGGCGGCGAACCGTCGCACGGTCTCGACCCCGACCAGGCCGAAAGCTCCGGTAATCAGCACGGTCTCCGCCACAGGAGGACCGTAACCCATTCCCCGAAGACAGCGCTACGCCTCCAGCAAGGCGGCGACCGCCGCGGGGTCCTTGTAGTAGACATCGAGTTCCACGATTAGCCCATCGCGAACCGTGTATACCTCGACCAGACCCATCTCGACGCTCTTGCCGGTCGCCCGCGCGGTGAATGTCACCCGGGACCGCAGTCCAACGGTGTTGTCCGCCAACAAATATTGAACCGACTCGCCCATCGCGAGATCCATGGCGTCGGTCATCTTCCCCAGCAGTTCGAAAAACCCTTGCGGGCCATGATATTCGCCGCTGTACGGCAGTCCGCCCGCCTCGTACGCGACGAACTCGTCAGCCAGCAGCCGACGGGCATCCTCCAAACGTTCCTCGACGATCGCAGTCGCGAAGCTGCCGACGACGGCTTGCGATGTCATGGCTAGTCACTCTACGCGCCAAAAATTCCAGAAGGTTTCGCCAGGTGGCCGCGCCAACCTTGGGTGCAACGCCAATACCGCCGCCCCAAGAATCGGAAGGGAGGGCACTACTGGCGCAGGGACAAGCCGCAGCCCAAGTGCGATTGGACCGACCACTGCGCCTGCGTAAACTTCAGTGTGGCCAAGGATGGCACGTTGACCGCCGACCGAGGGTCGGGCGAAAAGGCGATCGACGCCGAACACTGCGTGCAGCTCGCCTAATCCGAAGGTGCCGCATCGGTTGATTCCATGTCGTCCGGTAGGTGCGTGTCCGAGTTGCGGCCACGCCAGTTCAACGTGTGACTTAGCTTGTCCGGCAGTTGTTTTACCGTCTCGGGTGAGAGCCACGCAAGGTACATGACCAACGTGGCATAGCTGAATATGCCGATCTGGATGTGGACATCGATCATCAAGTGCAACAGCACACCACCGGCCAGCACCCACGCGCGAAAGCGCGGGAGCCATACCAATAGCGCGACTGTCAACTCGATCGCGATCGCGCCCCAGGTCATCACATTCATCGCGAGCGCGTTGTTCACGAGCCACTGAGGCAGTGGCACCCGTCGCATGTCGTCGATGCGCAACGCATAGGCGACCGCAGTGCCGTTCAGCCACGTCTCGCCCGCCAACTTCGATCGCGCCGCCGCGAGATAGATGAGCGACATCTGGACCTGAATCAGTCGAATCGGCCAGTTGGCCTTCGTCTGTGCCGACCAGAAGAATCCCGGCCGGCGTCGCTGGTCGAGTGATAGCCCGGCACCACAAGGAGATACGGCGGGCAAGGGCTGCCCGGTCTCGACGCGTTGAATCGGCCCGCAATCCTGATCGCCTACGTCGGCTGGCTCACCGCACTGCTTTGTGCCGCAACGGTCGCCCTTGCGCTGAGTCGCGGCGGAGCTACGGCCAGAGCTGTGTCGGTGCTGCTGGTGCCGCTTAGCCTCGCTTTCACGAGTTATGCTGTGCTGCAACCAGATTGGATGGACGAGTATCGGTTTGCCACACCGGTCTGGCCACTGGCAGCCCTGACGGTGACGTTGGCGGCAACGCCAGTCCTAGCAAGTGTCTCAACCCGTGGTCGGTGGGTGGCAAGCACAACCGCTGCGGTGATCGCGGCGCTCACGGTCAGCGGGTTCTTCTCTGCCGCTCGCGACTTTCAGCGAAATCCGTCTGCCGGGCTGTGCGATATTGCGCAGAACACCGGCTACCTATTCAACGGCTACGCCGATATCCTCGGTGTGCGCGACGGGACCCTGCTGGCAGTAGATGGGGGCGGCGCATCATTGACCAGCCGATTGAAATTCGTCGACCTGTCGGGACTAGCGGAGCGACGCATCGCCAGCTTCTGGCAGCGCAACGACATGGCGGGGCTACGCAATTACATCTTCGACACGGTGGAGCCGGCCTTCATCAAGATCTTCTCCGGTTGGGCCGAGCGCGACCGGCTCGACCTGGTCGGTGATGCAAGGCTCGACCAGGATTACGTGCTGCTGTTGTCGGGACCACCTCGCGGCGGCAGGTGGGTGCGGCGCGATTCGGTACGCGACGCCGCGAGGCTGGAAGAAGCGCGGCGGTGGGGAAACGATGTGTGGAACCAGGTCATCCTGCCCCGCGGTGCAGTCGTGCCGACGGTGTGGTGGTGCACCGACCGTCTGCGACCCAGTCCCTACCGCGACGGCGCACCAGCGCCGTCGCCGCTGACACAGCAGCCATGAGCCGCTGCGCCCCAACGGCATTCCGGCAATGTCGAATTCCCGGCTGGCCTGATCGGGCGCGTCTCAGGCCCTAGTCCCAAGACGATTAGGACCGATTGTTGTTGATCCGCTCACGCAGCCGCCGGTTGACCGATTCGGGCAGCAACGCGGTCACGTCTCCGCCGAGCATCGCGACCTCCTTGGCCAGCGACGACGATACGAACGAATACTCCGGCGCGGTAGCCACGAAGAACGTGTCGACGCCGGCGATGTGCTTGTTCATCTGCGCCATCTGCAGTTCGTATTCGAAGTCGGTGCCGGTACGCAGACCTTTGACAATCGCATTTATCCCACGCGCGCGGACGAAGTCGACGACCAGGCCTTGACCGGCCTCGACCCGCAGGTTCGGCAGGTGCACCGTCGACTCCTCGATCATCGCGATCCGCTCTTCCAGGTTGAACATGCCCTTCTTGGCGGGATTGACCAAGATGGCCACCACCACCTCGTCGAACTGGGCCGCGGCGCGTTCGAAAACGTCGATGTGACCCAACGTGACCGGGTCGAATGACCCTGGGCATACCGCGCCACTCATGGGAGATGACGCTACACGGCGGCTCACACCCGCTCGGCCAGCTCCAACCGGGTGTCGCCGTAACCGCGCTCGGGCCATACCGACCAGCCCCGCGGCCACGTCAGCGGTGCGCTGCCGACACCACGTTCCACCACGGCCACCGTGCCCTCCCTCGTCCAGTCACGCAGCGCCGACAACACTGCGTTGATGTCTGAGGTCTCCACCTCGTAGGGCGGATCCGCCAGCACCAGGTCCACCGGCGACCGGGTCTCAGCCGCGAGCACGGCAGCCACCGCACCACGACGCACTGTTGCACCGGGCAGGCCCACCGCATCGATATTGCGCGCCAGCACGGCCGCGGTCCGAGCATCGGATTCCACGAATAGCGCCGACGCCGCGCCGCGCGACAAAGCTTCCAATCCGAGCGCGCCCGATCCGGCATAGAGGTCAAGCACCGCCAGACCCGTCAGGTCGATGCGTGCCGTCAGGATGTTGAACAAAGACTCGCGGACTCGGTCGGTGGTCGGTCTCGTCCCCCGCTGGGGAACTACGAGGCGTCTGCCCCGAGCCGCGCCCCCGATGATCCGCGTCAAATCGCTGCGCTCTGCATCGTCGCCGGCAACAACACGGCGCCACTCCTCCTCATCGCTACACTCTGCATCGTCGCCGCCAACAACACGGCGCCACTCCTCCTCATCGCTACACTCTGCATCGTCGCCGCCAACAACACGGCGCCACTCCTCCTCATCGCTACACTCTGCATCGTCGCCGCCAACAACACGGCGCCGCTCCTCCTCATCGCTACACTCTGCATCGTCGCCGCCAACAACACGGCGCCGCTCCTCCTCATCGCTACACTCTGCATCGTCGCCGGCGTCAGCTCAGCACCACCAGCAGGTCTCCGCCCTCTACCTGCGCGGTGCTCGAAACGGCCACCCGTTCCACCACGCCGTCGTCGGGCGCGGTGATCGGCGCCTCCATCTTCATGGCCTCGATGGTGGCGATGGTCTCCCCCGCACTGACTTTGTCGCCCTCGGAGACGCTGACGGTGACGACGCCGGCGAACGGAGCGGCGACGTGGCCGGAGTTGCCCCGGTCCGCCTTCTCCGCGGCCGGCACCGCGCTGGCAATACCGCGGTCACGCACCAGCACCGGCCGCAGCTGTCCGTTGATAATGCACATCACCGTCCGCATGCCGCGCTCGTCCGGCTCGGAGATGGCTTCCAGCCCGATCAGCAGTTCCACCCCGCGTTCCAGCTTCACCCGATGCTCTTCGCCCTGTCGCAGACCGTAGAAGAACTGATTGGCCGACAACTGCGAGGTGTCGCCGTAAGCTTCCCGGTGATCCTCGAATTCCTTTGTTGGACCGGGAAATAACAATCGGTTGAGAGTCGCCTGGCGGTCGGGACCCGGAACCGACAGCGCGGCCTGGTCATCGTCGGTCAACTCCGGGGACGGCTTGGCGTCGGCGCGACCTTCCAGCGCCCGCGAACGCAGCGGCTCGGGCCACCCGCCGGCCGGATCGCCCAGCTCACCACGCAGGAAACCCAGTACCGAGTCCGGGATGTCGAATCGGGCTGGGTCGGAGGCGAATTCGTCGGCAGTCAATCCCGATCCGACCAACGCCAAAGCCAGATCGCCGACCACCTTCGACGACGGGGTGACCTTGATGAGCCGGCCCAGCACCCGGTCGGCGCCCGCGTACGCCTCCTCAATCTCTTCGAACCGGTCACCGAGCCCCAGTGCGATCGCCTGCTGGCGCAGGTTCGACAGCTGCCCACCGGGGATCTCATGGTGATACACCCGCCCGGTCGGGCCGGGAAGACCGGATTCGAACGGCGCGTACACTTTTCGCAGCGCCTCCCAGTACGGTTCCAGGGCGCACACCGCCGACAGCGACAGCCCGGTGTCGTAGCCGGTATGCGCGGCGGCCGCCACGATCGAACTCAACGCCGGCTGGCTGGTGGTCCCGGCCATCGGCGCGGCGGCCCCGTCCACCGCGTCGGCACCGGCCTGCCAGGCGGCCACATAGCTGCCCAACTGACCGCCCGGGGTGTCGTGGGTGTGCACGTGGATGGGCAGGTCGAAGCGACTACGCAACGCGCTCACCAAGGTGCGTGCGGCCGGCGCCCGCAGCAACCCGGCCATGTCCTTGATCGCCAGTACGTGCGCGCCGGCCGCCACGATCGACTCGGCCAATCGCAGGTAGTAGTCGAGCGTGTAGAGCCGCTCGCCCGGGTCGGAGAGATCGCCCGTGTAGCACATAGCGACTTCAGCTATCGCAGAACCAGTTTCGCGCACCGCGTCGATCGCCGGCCGCATCGAGTCCAGGTTATTTAGCGCATCGAAAATCCGGAAGATATCAATGCCGGTGGTCGTCGCCTCCTCGACAAATGACGTCGTGACAATCTCCGGATACGGCGTGTAGCCAACCGTGTTGCGGCCGCGCAGCAGCATCTGCAGGCAGATGTTGGGTATCGCCTCGCGCAGCGCGGCCAACCGCTCCCACGGGTCCTCCTTCAGGAAGCGCAGCGCCACATCGTAAGTGGCACCGCCCCAGCACTCCACCGACAGCAACTCGGGGGTGGTACGCGCGAGGTGCGGCGCAACCATCATCAGTCCGCTGGTGCGCACTCGGGTCGCCAGTAACGACTGGTGCGCATCACGGAACGTCGTGTCCGTCACGCCCACGGCCGGTGATTCCCGCAGCCAGCGCGCGAATCCGTCGGGACCCAGCTCCAGTAGCCGTTGCCGCGATCCGTGCGGCGGCTCGGCTTCCCGGTCGATCTCGGGTAACTTGTTCTGCGGGTAGACCTTTGACGTCCGAGCGCCGTGCGGCTGGTTGACGGTGACGTCGGCCAGATAGTTCAGGATCTTGGTGCCGCGGTCGGCCGACGTACGGGCGGTCAGCAGCCGGGGGCGGTCGTCGATGAACGACGTGGTGATACGGCCGGCCTGGAAGGCGGGATCGTCCAGAACCGCTTGCAGAAAAGGGATATTCGTCGATACACCGCGAATCCTGAACTCCGCCATGGCCCGTCGGGCACGGTTGACGGCGGTCTTGAAGTCGCGGCCGCGGCAGGTCAGCTTGACCAGCATGGAGTCGAAGTGCGCACTGATCTCCGCACCTAGGTTGGTGCTGCCGTCCAGGCGGATACCGGCGCCGCCGGGAGTGCGCAGCGCACTGATCCGGCCGGTGTCCGGCCGGAATCCATTGGCCGGATCCTCGGTGGTGATACGACACTGCAGTGCCGCGCCGTGCGGACGCACGCCGCCCTGGGTCAGGCCCAGGTCTTCCAGCGTCTCCCCCGCCGCGATCCGCAGCTGGCTGGACACCAGATCGACGTCGGTGATCTCCTCAGTGACGGTGTGCTCCACCTGAATTCGCGGGTTCATCTCGATGAAGACGTACTCGCCGTTCTCGTCTAGCAGGAACTCGACCGTGCCGGCACAGCTGTATCCGATGTGCCGTGCGAAGGCGACCGCGTCCCCGCACATCTTTTCGCGCAGCTCGTCGGCAAGGTTGGGTGCCGGCGCCAGCTCGATCACCTTCTGGTGGCGGCGCTGCACGCTGCAGTCGCGCTCGTAGAGGTGAATCAGGTTGCCCTGGGTATCACCCAGGATCTGTACCTCGATGTGGCGCGGGCGCAGCACTGCCTGCTCCAAATAGACCGTCGGGTCGCCGAATGCCGACTCGGCCTCACGACTGGCGGCCTCGATCGCCTCCGGCAGAGCGGACTTCTCGGTCACCCGGCGCATCCCGCGACCGCCGCCACCGGCAACCGCTTTGACGAACAAGGGAAACCGCATCGATTCCGCTGCCGACACCAGATCCGCCACCGAGGACGACGGCGCCGAGGACTGCAGCACCGGCAGTCCCGCCTCCCGCGCCGCCCCGATCGCCCGCGACTTATTGCCCGTCAGCTTGAGCACCTCGGCGTCCGGCCCCACGAAGGTGATGCCCGCCGCCGCGCACGACGCGGCCAATTCCGGATTCTCCGAAAGGAATCCGTAACCGGGGTACACCGCGTCCGCCCCGCAGCGCTGCGCCGTCTCGACGATCGCGTCGACCGAAAGGTACGCGCGCACCGGGTGCCCCGGCTCCCCGATCTGGTACGACTCGTCGGCCTTCAAGCGATGCAGCGAATTGCGGTCCTCGTACGAGTAGACGGCGACAGTGCCAACGCCCAACTCGTAGGCGGCGCGGAACGCGCGGATCGCGATTTCGCCGCGGTTGGCCACCAACACTTTGGAGATCACGCCCGAGCCTAACTCAGATGAGTGTCGACCAATAATTCCAGAACCGAACCAAAATCAGCAGGAAAACGGCGGTGAACCAGAACGTCACCAGCGACCACCGCCAGCCGAAGAGCAACCGCAGCGCGGCAGCCGAGTCGGCGTTCGGGCGCACCAGAATCGACAGCACCACAACCAATAGCGTGACGGTAACCGCCCATACCACCATGCAGTAGGGGCACAGCGCCCCGATGCGGTACAGACTTTGGAAGATCAGCCAGTGCACCAGGCCGGCGCCAATCAACAGACCGCTCGCCAGTCCCGCCCAATACCAGCTCGGCAGCTGCACTTTCGTCACCGCCAGCACCCCGGTGACCACCACGACGGTAAACCCCGCGATGCCCAGCAGCGGATTCGGAAAACCCAGCAGCGACGCTTGCCGTGTCACCATCACCGAACCGCAGGACACGATCGGATTGATGTTGCACGACGGCACATACGACGAGTTGCGCAGCAGCTCGATCTTCTCCACCGTCAGCGTGACCGACGCGATCAGCCCGATCACGCCGCCGATCAGCGTCCACCACGCGCTGAGCACGGGCACCCGGGGTGCCGCCGCACCGCTGGCCTCGAATTGTTCGGCTGGTTCCGCGAACACGTTCCTCAGGACTTCGCCGCCGCGGCGACCTCGTCGATGCCGGGAATGTTGCCGACGATTCCCTTGATCTTGTCGACGAAGGCCGCCGGAGTCGACCACTGGTACTCGGCGCCGTTGATCCTGACCGTCGGGGTCCCGTGAATGTCGTTGGCGGAAGCCAACCCGGTCACCTTGGCGACGTACTTGCCACTGTTGATGCAGTCCGGGACTGTGCCCGCGGCGCCGGCCTGCCGGGCGATCTCGATCAGCCGCGCGTTGTCGGGGAATGTGGTGCCGGTCTCGGACGGCTGGATGTCCTGGCTGTACAGCGCCTCATGGAACCTGCGGAACGCTTCGATGGACTCGTCGGCGACGCAGTAGCCGGCCGCAGCCGCCCGCGACGAATAGTTCTGGGTGTGCGTACTGTCCAGGATGGCCACCATCGTGTAATCGGCGGCGATCGCGCCGATGTCGATCAGCTTGGAGACAGTGGGCCCGAAGCCGCGCTCGAAGTTGCCGCACGCCGGGCACAGGAAGTCTTCGAAGAACTGCACCTCCGCCTTGGGCTTGCCGTTGTCGGTGACGAGCTTGCTCGACGTGACGACGACGGCGCCGTGGGCGTCGATGGGGCCGTTCTTGTGCTGCTTCGAGATGACGATGTAGGAGACCAGGGCGACGGCGAAGATCACCACGATCGCGGTGCCGGCGATTTGGATGAGTCGGCCGGATTTGCCGTCGGCGGACTTCAGGTCAAGTCGCGCGGGGCGCTTTCGTTTGTCGGCCACAGCTTCCTCACGTTCGTTGGCGGCACCCGCTGCACGGGCGCCTCTAGAGTACCGACGGTGCTGCCGGCAACGGTCAGCACCGGCTCAGGTGCGCGCGCAGCGCCGAGATCAGCTCCGTCGTCGCCGCGGCGCTGTCGCCTCCGAGCTGAAACAGATTGGCGAAGCCGTGCGTCAACGAACCCAGGTAGCGCAGGTCGACGGGGGTGTCGGCGGCACGCAACGCGGTGGCGTAGTCCTGACCTTCATCGCGCAACGGGTCGAATCCGGCGACCGCGATCAGCGCCGGTGCCAGCCCCGACAGGGACTCGGCGCGCGCCGGCGAGACCCGGGGATCCGTCGCATCAATGCCGGAGTTGCGCAGATATTGCGCCGTGAACCAGTCGATGTCGCGTTTGGTCAGCAGGAAGCCGCGTGCGAACAGGCTTAGCGAACGGGTCTGCGCGGTGAAATCGGTCCGCGGGTAGATCAGCCACTGCAGCACCGGGGCGGGTCCGCCGCTGTCTCGCGCCAGCTGGCAGACCACTGCTGCCAGGTTGCCGCCGGCGCTGTCGCCTCCGACCGCGACCCGCCCGGGTAGGGCACCGAGTGCCTCGGCATGCTCCCAGGCCCATTGGAATGCGGCATAGACATCGTCGATCGCGGCCGGCGCCGGGTGTTCGGGCGCCAGCCGGTAGTCGACTGACAGCACGTGGATTCCCGCGTCGCGGCAGGTCAACCGGCAGAGGGCGTCATAGCTGTCCAGGTCGCCGAGGGCAAAGCCGCCACCGTGGTAGAAGACCAGCAGCGGCGTTGGCGCGTCCCCGGGCGGCCGGTAGTGCCGTGCCGTGATGTCGCCTGCCGGTCCGGGCAACGTGATCTCGTCGACTTCGACGTGGATCTGCGGACCCGGCATGTCGACCATGGTCTGGCGCATGAACGCCCGCGAGACGGCCGCGTCGTCGTCCACCACCAGCCCGTCGATGCCGACGGCCCGTAAACCGGTCAGCATCAGTTGCAGGGTCGGGTCGAGGGTGTTGCCGTCGATAATCACCGAACGACCGCGGGTCAGCAGCCGTTTGGCCCCAGCCGGAATCCATGGGATCACCTTTACGCCGACGGCGGTGACGGTGTTCTGCACGCGACCCATCCACCCGGTCGGTTCGTCCGTTGCTCCCGGATGAAGCTCCGGTGCGCCTGGCAGACTATTAGTCATCGGCCACTCCCTCAGAAATTGCTTCGCTGCCGTTAGCTCGCATACCCCGCGACAACTGTACGGACACGGACCGATGCATTGGTTAGGTGGCATATTCAACTCGGTAGTATGTGATCCCCAAGCCGGCGATTTGAACAGCACCCGGCTTGGCTTCATCCGTAGACCGTCAAATTTCATAGGTTCGAATTCAATAGGCAGGTGATGACGTTGACTGGCGAGTCGGGCGCCGCTTCGATCCCCTCGATAACCCTCAATGACGAGAACACCATTCCGGTGCTCGGTCTTGGAACCGCGGACTTGTCGGAGGACGAGACCGAACGCGCAGTCTCGGCCGCGCTGGAGGTGGGCTGCCGGCTCATCGACACCGCCGCCGCCTACGGCAATGAGGCAGCGGTAGGCCGCGCGCTCGCAGCCTCGGGCATTCCCCGCGCCGAGTTGTTCGTCACCACCAAACTCGCCACCGCCGAGCAGGGTTTCCAGAGTTCGCAGGACGCCTGCCAGCGCAGCCTGGAACGGCTGGGTTTGGACTACGTCGACCTCTACCTGATTCACTGGCCGGCCGCCTCGCTGGGCAAGTACGTTGACTCCTTTGGTGGGCTGATCCAATGCCGCGGCAACGAGCACGCCCGCTCGATTGGAGTCTCCAACTTCACCGCCGAGCACCTGTCGATGGTCATTGACCTGACGTTCGTCACGCCGGCTGTCAACCAGATCGAGCTGCACCCGCTGCTCAACCAGCAGGAGCTGCGTAACTCCAACGCCGAGCACGAGGTGGTGACGCAGTCCTACACCCCCCTGGCGCTGGGCAAGTTGAACGACAACCCGACGGTGACGTCGGTCGCCGACGAGTACGGCAAAACGCCAGCTCAGGTGTTATTGCGCTGGAACGTGCAGCTGGGCAATTCGGTTGTCTTTCGGTCGGCCAAGCCCGAGCACATCGCAAGCAACCTGGATGTCTTCGGCTTCGAACTCGCCACTGAGCACATGGACGCGTTGAACGGGCTCGACGACGGCACCCGGTTCCGTCCGGATCCGGACACCTACGCCGGAACCTGACCCCCTTCGTCCTTCGTCCTCGCCGCCCCTCTTCTACGACCCCCGCGGTAAAGAGATGCGGCGGTAAAGAGACGCGGCGCCGAAAGGGCGGGCGCGGCGGTTAACGGGCGGGGCAGGTGGCTGCCGCCTGACGCAGCATCAAGCTGGACGCCAGATCCACGGGTAACTCGTAGCCGCGCAGCACCGCGATGAACTGCATGCCGTACTGGCAGGCGAACGCCGCATTGGGCGGCATCCACTGCGCCGGCGGCGAGTCGCCCTTGTCCTGATTGGCCTGCCCCTGCACGGCCAGCAGGTTGGCGGGGTCGTTGGCGAAGCGCTTCCGCTCCGCGGCCGGCCAGGCGTAAGCACCCATGTCCCACGCGTAGGAGAGCGGCACGATGTGGTCGATCTGCACCGCTTCGCCCACCTTGGGGCCGCGCTGGAAAGCGATGACGGTGTTGGTGTACGGGTCGTGCAAGGTGCCGGTAGCTACGGCGTCGGGGCACCGCTTGGTGTACACGTGCGTGACGTCCACCAGGTCGCGGTTGAGGATGTCGTCGCGGGTGTCGCAGCCGTTGTGGCCGAGCGGCGCGTCGTTCTCGTCGTCCCACGCCGGGCCGTAGGCGGCCCGCAGGTAGTCATAGCGGCGAATGCGCAACGGCACCACGGCGACGCCGGACAGCACGTCGTCGCCCGGTTGCACCGTCGGGACGTCGGCGCGTGCGGCGAATTCGTCGGCATGCCGGGACGAGGAGGACCCCAACGTCTGGTAGGCAACCACCAGCGCCAGCGCGGCGATTGCCGCAAGCCACAGCAGCGTCCTGCGGGTCATGATTTGTCCAGGTATTCGATCTGTTCGGTGTCGGTGAAACGCGCTGCCAAGGACGCCAATCCGGTGTCGTCGGGGTTCTTGGCGTAAGCGACAACGCAATAGTCACGGGCGGCCTCGATGAACTCCAGATGATCGGCCAACGACAGCAGCCTCAGGGTGATCGCCCGTCCAGACTGGTTGCGGCCCAGCACGTCTCCTTCTTTGCGCTCCTCGAGGTCCAGGTCCGCCAGGGCGAAGCCGTCCATCGTCGCGGCGACGGCTTTGAGTCGCTTGCCGGCCGTCGATCCCTCCGAAGACCAGCTGACCAACAGACACACGCTGGGATGCTCGCCACGGCCGATGCGGCCACGCAGCTGATGCAATTGGCTGATGCCGAACCGGTCGGCGTCGAGCACCAACATGACGGTGGCGTTGGGCACGTCGACACCAACCTCGATCACCGTGGTACACACCAGCACGTCGAGGTCGCCGGCGCGGAAGGCGGCCATCGCGGCGTCTTTCTCCTCGGCGGGCAACCGACCGTGCATGAGACCCAGCCGAAGGCCCGCGAGCTCGGCAGATTGCAGCCGAGCGAAGGTGCCCTCGGCAGTCGCCGACGATCGGGCACCGTCTGTTTTGTTGTCGGCTTCGCCCTCGTCGATGCGCGGGGTCACCACGTATGCCTGCCGGCCGGCGGCGATCTCCTCCCGGATACGCTGCCAAGCCCGGTCGAGCCAGGCCCGATGTTGGTTGACAAAGATCACGTTGCTGGTGATCGGCTGGCGTCCCCTCGGCAACTCGCGCAACGTCGATGTCTCCAGGTCGCCGTACACCGTGAGCGCCACTGTCCGCGGAATCGGCGTGGCGGTCATCACCAGCAGGTGCGGGGTGATGCCGTCAGGCGCCTTGGCGCGCAACTGATCTCGTTGCTCGACGCCGAACCGATGTTGTTCGTCGACCACGACCATGCCCAGTTTGTGAAACTGCACGGAGTCCTGCAGCAGGGCGTGGGTGCCGACGACGATACCGACCTCGCCGCCCGCGATCTGGGCTCGCACCTTCTTCTTGTGCGCCGGCGTCATGGAACCGGTCAGCAGGGCCAACTGGGTGGCACGATCGTCGCCCCCTAGCAGGCCGCCCATCGCCAACGGGCCCAACATGTTGTTGATCGACGAAAGATGTTGTGCAGCAAGAACTTCTGTCGGTGCCAGCAGAGCGCACTGGTAGCCGGCGTCGACCATCTGCATCATCGCCAGCAGTGCGACGATGGTCTTACCCGACCCAACCTCGCCCTGCAGCAGGCGGTTCATCGGGCGTGTCAACGCCAGCTCGTCGGACAGCTCATCGAGCACCTCGCGTTGCCCGTCAGTCAGCGCAAAAGGTAACCGCCTCAGCAACTCCGCTGCCAACCCGTTGGAACGCGGCGATGCCGGCGGACCCGATTCCGACAGTTCGCCGTGCCGGCGACCAGCAAGTGCCCATTGCAGGCCGACGGCCTCGTCGAAGGTTAGCCGCCGCCGGGCGCGCTCGCGCTGGGATTCGTCCTCGGCCAGGTGGATCGCGCGCAGCGCTTCGTCTTCAGAGATCAGGTCGTGCACGGCAAGTACGTCGGCGGGCAGCGGGTCGGGTACCGGATCGAGCACGTCGAGCACCTGCCGGACACATGCGAAGATGTCCCAGCTCTGCAGCTTGGCGCTGGCCGGATAGATCGGGAAGAAGGGCCGCTCGAACTCTTCCAAGGCCACTTCGCCGCGCGTCTGATTCGAAGCGTTGGCGATGCTGCGCAGCGAGACGGTGCCGTGGTTCTTGCCATCCGCCGAGTCGAGCACCAGGAACGCCGGGTGGGTGAGTTGCATGGTGCTTTTGAAGTAGCCGACCTCCCCGGACAGCATCACCTTGGCGTCTTTGGTGAGCACCTTCGAGATGTAGTCCGCGTTGAAGAAGGTGGCGGTCACCTTGGTAGCGCCACTGCCGAGCGTGATGCGCAGACATTTTCGCCGTGGCGTCTTCTTCATCGGGAACGATTCGGTCTTCGTGATGACGTCCACAAGGGTGATGTGCTCGCCGGGCTCGGGCCGCTCATCGTCGAGACCGCGTGTCTCAGTACGCCTGACATAACTCCGCGGATAGTGCCGAAGCAGCTCGCCGACGGTACGGATACCGAAGTGCTCCTCGAGTAGGGCGATGGACTTGTCCGTCAACAGGTAGTCGAGCCGATCGTTCAGCGTGGCCACTACTCCACCCCGATCAGCAGCACGTCGCCGCGGTGCCCGGTGCGGTACACCACCAGCTCGCTGCCGGGGTGGTGGTCGTGCATGTGTCGCTCCAGCACATTCTCAACATCCGCGGCGACGTCGTCGCCGTCGACCTCGGCTCCCATCAACACGGTGATCAGGTCGCCGCCAGACGCCATCAGCAAGTCAAGCAAGCCGATCGCAGCCGCGGGCACGTCGTCGGCGACGATCAGCACCTCATCGCCAGCGATACCCAGCCCGTCGCCCGGCTTGCAGGTGCCCGCCCAGGTCAACGCGTTCTCGGTGGCCACGCGTACCGATCCGTGCCGCGCCGCCCCGGCGGCGCGTGCCATGGTGTAGCCGTCGTCGACGGCCTGGCGACCCGTATCGTGCACGGCCAGCGCGGCGAGTCCTTGCACCATCGAACCCGTCGGCACCGGCACCACGTCCACACCCCAGCCGATGGCCGCGGTACACCCGGCGACCAGTTCCTCGGCGGCCACATATCCGTTGGGCAGCACCATGACCTGCGCGGCGCCGGTGTCCACCACCGCACGGACTAGTTGATGCGCACTGATGCCGGGGGTGTCCCGGTCCGGACGCAACACGCTGGCGCCCTCACCGGCGAACAACTCCTCGGCCCCGTCGCCGTCGACGACGGCGAGTACCGCACGTTCCTTGGTCCAGCTGCCGGCGGGCAGCCCGGTGGCGCCGGAACTGAGCGCCGAGACCACGATCCGACTCAACTGACCTGCCGCTATACCCGCCTCCACCGCGGCGCCCGCGTCGTCGGTGTGGACGTGTACGGAGTAGCTCTTGGGGGGCGCGGCGGCGATGGCCACCGAATCCCCCAGTTCGTCGAGTCGCTGTCGCAACGTGTCCGCGGCTGACGCGTCGCAGCCGGTCAACAAGTACATGACCTCGAATTGCGGGGCCGGGCGGCTAGGCGCTGAATCGATCGCCGACGAGCGTGGTGCCGGTTCGTAGACCGACCGGGCCGGCACTTTCCCGGTAATCGTGGCCCGCAGCGAGTCCAGCATCACCAGCAGGCCGCGTCCGCCGGCATCCACTACCCCCGCGTCGGCGAGCACCTCGAGCTGCTCGGGCGTCTTTTCCAGCGCTACCACCGCCGCGTCACCGGCCGCGACAACCGCCCGGCCCAGTGACTCGCTGGCGGCAGCGCATTGTTCGACAGCGTCGGCGGCCGCCCGCAACACCGACACGATGGTGCCGGGAATCTCTTCGCCGCCCATCGAGGCGACGACCAGCTCGACTCCGCGCCACAGCGCCGCGGCCAGCGCCGCGGGGTCGATAGCCGGCAGGGCGGGGGCCTTGGCGGTCGCGTCGGCGAACCCGCGAAGGATCTGCGACAGGATCACCCCGGAATTGCCGCGGGCCCCGTTGAGCGCACCCGCTGACAGCGCCGCCGCGACCCGGGCGACGCCAAGGGGGGCGTCGTTGCGGCGCCCAGCTTCGGCGTCCGCCTCGGCGAGCGCCGAACGCATGGTGAACAGCATGTTCGTGCCCGTGTCGGAGTCTGCGACGGGGAAGACATTGAGCCGGTTGATCTCGTCGATATGGGTGATCAGGTCGCTCACGACGGCATGCGCCCAGTCGCGCAGGGCCGGCCCGTCCAACAGCCGATCCAGGCGGCTTTCCGCGGCGTTCAACCCGACCCCACCTCCTTTGCCCGGGCTCGACGGTGCATCACGGCGCAATTTTCGAGGTCCCCGATGCGCGCCAGCGTAGCTTCGGGCCCGCCGCCGCGTGAGCCAGTGCAAAAGCCTATCCAGCTAGGCCGACAGCACTGGTCACGGCGCGTCGCGGTGGCCCGGCCGTTTTGGTGGTTGCCGACTGCAGTCGGTATTGTGGGACGGCCTGGGTCCACCCGGGCTATTCCGGCTCAGGTCGGCCGACCCATCAGGGGTCGCCGGACCCAGCAACAGACTTGAGGAGTTTGAACCATGGCCGCTGTGTGCGATATCTGCGGGAAAGGCCCCGGCTTCGGTAAGTCGGTGTCGCACTCCCACCGCCGCACCAGCCGCCGGTGGAACCCCAACGTCCAGACGGTGCACGCGGTGACCCGTCCAGGCGGCAACAAGCAGCGGCTGAACGTCTGCACATCGTGCATCAAAGCGGGCAAGGTTACCCGCGGCTAGAGCCGGCTCCCGGCCTTCACGCACAACTAGGCACGCACAGCCTTGGAACCTTAGCCGAGCAACTCCGCAGCGGCCCGATCGGCACTGAGCGCGGTGGCGGATTCGCGCGGTGGACGTCGCGGCGCGCCGCGACGTGGCCACCAGAACCAGCGCCCGAGCAGCGCCACCAGCGAGGGCACCACGAACGCCCGCACCACCAGGGTGTCGAGCAATAGGCCGACCGCGATGGTGGTCCCGACCTGGGCGATGGACAGCACACTGCTGGCCAGCAGCGCCAGCATGGTGATCCCGAAGACAATGCCCGCGGTGGTGACCACACCGCCGGTGCCGCCGAACGCCCGGATGATCCCGGTCTTGAGTCCGGCCGCGGCCTCGTGTTTGATGCGCAGCGCGAGCAGCAGGTTGTAGTCGGCGCCGACGGCAATCAGGGCAATGAACGCAATGGGCGCGACCGCCCAGTGCAGCGGCTGATGCAGCAGGTACTGCCAGATCACCACGCTGGCGCCCAACGCCGACGCGAAAGAGGCGAGCACGGTGCCCACGACCACCAGGCCGGCCACCGGGCTGCGCAGCATGGCCGTGACGATCAGGAAGATCAGCACCAGCGCCGCCGCCACCAGCAACAAGGTGTCGCGGCCGACCGCCCGCTGCAGGTCCGAGGTCACGGGTCCGACACCGGCCAGGTCGATCCCGGTCGGAGTCAGCGTCCCTTCTTTGGTCGCCTGCTGGACCGCCGCACGCACCTGTTGTGCCCGCGCGGCTCCGGCGCCACCCCACTCGCCGCCGTCGCCATAGACCAACAGGAAAGTGGCGTGTCCGTCGGCCGAGACGAGTCGGTTCAGTACCTCGCGGTAACGCGGGTCGGACAGCGCCCGTTGCGGCATGAAGAAACCCGATGCCGAGCTGCCCCGGAACTGCGTGTCGATCTCGCTGAGATAGTCGGTCAGTTGGCGTAACTGCGGCCCGATCGACTCACGCAGGCTGAGCAATTCGCGGGTGGCCGAACGGGCTTGTCCCAAAGCGTCGTTCATAGCAGCGACCGATTGCGGGAGTCCCGCCAGCGCGTCGGCGGCGGTGTTCGACCCGCGGGTCAGCTTCGCGGCGCCGTCACCGATTCGAGTGGATGTCTGCAGCAACCCGTCGATGGGTTGCAGTACGCGGTCGACGGTCGCGCACAACGGGTTCGCGGCGCAGTTCGGGGTCCCGGCGACGAAGTCGCGCAGCGGGTCGAGGTATCCGGACACGGTGGTCACCGTGCGTTGCACTCCGTCCACGCCGGCCCGCATATCCGTTGCCGCCGAGGACATGTCGGCGAGGCCCGCGCTGCCGCCGCGCAGTCCCCCACCCATCCGGTCCACCGCGGTCTGGGTTTGGGCGAGCGCTTGGTCCAGTTCGGAGACGCGGTCCAGGCGCGCGGTCAGCGAGTCGACCGCCTCGTTGAATCGGCGGCCTAGTTCCCCGGCCTGAAAGCTCAGCGTTGCCTGTTCGGGTACTTTGCCGTCGGGACGGGTCGCCGACTGCACCGCTCGCACTCCGGGGATCGCCATAATCTGCCGACTGATCCGCTCGATCGCGATCAGCCCGGCCGGGTTGCGCAGGTCGTGGTCTGTCTGGACGGTGACGACGTCGGGCAGCAGCGCGTCAGACGCGAAGTGCCGGTCGGCCGAGGCGTAGCCGCGGCTAGAGTCGGTGTCCGAGGGCGTCGCCGCGGGTTCGTCCCAGCCCACCTTCATGCCGGTCAGCGGAAGCGCCGCCAGCATGGTCAGCGCACCCGCGGTGATAAGAATCGGGCCGGGCCAGCGTGCCACCGACGTCCCGACGCGGCGCCAGCGCCGAGCTGTCGTCGAGGGTCGGGGTTCCAGGTATCCGCGGCGTGCGGCCAGGCCCATCAACGCCGGCGTTAGCGTGAGTGCCGCCAACATGGTCACCGAAATCCCTATCGCGCAAGGTATCCCGGTGCTGCGCAACATCCCCACTTCGGCGAAGCCCAGGCAGGACAATGCCACCGAGACCGTCAGCGCCGATCCGATCACCACCGGTGCGACGGCACGATGCGCCTGCAGCAGTGCCCGGGTTGGCGGCACACCGCGCCGACGGCCTTCGTGATAACGGCCGATCAGGAAGATCGCGTAGTCGGTACCCGCACCCAGCGTCATCGCGGCCATTAACGCCACAGAGAACAGCGACACCTCAACGGTGTCAGACAAACCCAGGGCAGCGACGATGGGACGGGCAACCGCCAAACCCAGTCCCACCGACACCAGCGGGATGGCCGCAGCCGTCGGCGACCGGTACACCACCAGCAGCAACGCCAGGATCAGAACGACCGTGGCGGCGGTGATCCCAAGCATCTGCCGATCGATCGCGGCGAATTCGTCGACAATCGTGGCGCCGGGGCCGGTGACATGGACCTGCAGGCCGGCCGGCGGCGACAGCGCATTGGCGGTGGCACGCACCGAGTTGACCGAGTCGCGTGCCTGGGAAGTGCCCAGCATCCCGGCCAGTCGCACCATCACGGTGACCGCGCGACCGTCGGCGCTCTGTGCGCCTGCGGCGGTCGCCGGTTGTGACCAAAGGTCGGTCACCGAATACACGTGTCGTGCATCCGCTTTCAGTCGCGACGTCAGCGCGTCGTAGTACCGGCGATCATTCGCGCTGAGGGTACCGCTTTGTTCCAGCACAACGTAGACGAAATTGTTGCTGGGAGTTTCCCCGAATAGTCGCGCTGCCCGCGCGGCGGCGATCGAGCTCGGGGCATGGGCCGGCATGAAAGACCGAGAGTGGCCGTCGATCACCCGTTCCAGTTGTGGTACCAGCAGATTGCCAACAGCGGCGGCAACCACCCACAGACCCACGACCAGGATTGCCGCCGGCCCGGTGAGCCGGTGCAGCAGCCGAGAGAGCCGACTGTCGTCCTCGTCGAGGTCGTCGTCAGGCAACAGTCAGCCGATCAACCATCGACCCCACAAAAAGATCGACCACCCGTTGTTCGCCGCCGGACAACGCGCGCATCCGCAGCGAGCGGCGGCCCGCGACGTCCAGCAGGGCCCGCAACCCAGGCTGCGCGGCGACCAGGTCCGCTCTCGCCTGTTCGGAAGAGATGCCTTCGTAGTCAGCCTGATCCAATTTCGCCGACAACGCCGTCAGCCAGCGTTGCCGCAACGACAAAAGCAGTCCCTCCTCGTCGCCGAACAACCGGGTGACCTCGGCTGCGAGCTCGGGACGGGACAGCTGTGCCAGTGCCGATTCTGGATCGGTGGCAGCGAGATCGATCAGTTCCTTCATCAGGGCCATGCGCTGGTGCAGAAGTGTCCATGTCATGACTCAAACGCTAGGAACGCCAACGCCGCTGCGCGTCGTGCCCGAGGACGGTCTTCGTCTCCTACCACGGTAGGAGGCCTGTACCGACCCCGGCATGATGTGGCCACCTGCCACTCTCTTCTACGATTGGACGAATGTTGGACGCCGCGGCCAGCTACCTCCGGGAGCAACTCCGCCGACGCAGCGAGTTGCTGCCAGTGGGCGTCACGTGGTCGTCAATCATCGTCATCGACACCCTGGTGGTCTGCGGGGCGGTGCTGTCCATGCTGCAGCGGCCCTCCGCCGACCTGCCGGTCGGACTGGCCGCTTTCGCCATCATGATGATCCCGTCGATTGTGTTCTTCTTCATCAATCTCAAGCTCAGTCCGGTGTGGACCTGGGCAACGTGGACATCGGCGACCGCGCTCATGCTGTTCGCGACGTCGACTCCGGTCCGCAGTGATTTCGCACCCGGGCTGCTGATGGTGATGGTTGGCGCCGTGGGCACATTGACCGCCGCGGTCGGCGGCCTGCTGGCCGCGCTGTCCTCGGTGGCGCTGCTGCTCGCCGCGTCCGGCCTGCACCGCCTCGACAACGTCGTGCTCTACTTGGGCTTTATCGCCGGGGCGTGGCTGATCGGCTTCCTGATGTACACCCACCGTCGGCTGCTGGTGGAAGTGCTCGAAGCCCGCGACGCGCTGGCCGAGCATGCCGCAGCCGACGAACGGCGGCGCATCGCCCGTGAAGTGCACGACGTAATCGCGCACTCGTTATCAATCACTCTGCTGCACGTGACGGGTGTGCGGCGCGCGCTGCAGCACGACCGCGACCCCGAAGAACTCGACGACGCGGTCGAGGCGCTCGAACAGGCCGAGCGGCTGGGCCGGCAGGCGATGGCCGACATCCGCCGCACCGTCGGGCTGCTCGACGGTCCAACCGCCAAGGCTGTGCCGACTTCCCCGGAACCTGGCGTGGACGACATCGGTGGCCTTGTTACCGATTTCGAGCGGGCCGGCCTGAAGGTGACGCTGCGCGTCGAGGGGTCCACCGATTGCGTCTCCCCAGCGGTGGGTCTGGCACTGTATCGAATCGCTCAGGAGTCGCTGGCCAACATCGCAAAACATGCTGCTGATTCCGAATCTGTTGTAAGGCTTGAGATTGCCGGGCATTCTGCCCGGCTGGCGGTGGACAGCCGACTATCAGTCAAGCTGCCGGTTCGAAGGCTCGATGAGCGGCCAATGGAGGGTCGTGGGCTGCGTGGCATGCGCCAGCGCGTCGAATTGCTGGGCGGCGACATCGATGTCGGCCCGACCGAGTGCGGCTGGTCGGTCAACGCGGAGATTCCACTCGATGAGGGCAGCACCGGCCGGCGACCGCGCAGGTGTCGGTTCTCATGATGGACGAACTACCCGAGATCGCGGTCCTGCTGGTCGACGACCAGGATCTGGTGCGCTCCGGGCTGCGCCGGATCCTGCGCCGCAAAGATGGTTTCGTGATAGTCGCCGAATGCGCCGACGGCGATGAGGTGCCCGACGCGGTAGCCTGCTACAAACCCGATGTGGTTGTGATGGACCTTCGGATGCGCCGCGTCGACGGGATAGAGGCGACACGACGGCTCGGCGGTACACCGCCGGTGCTCGCCTTGACCACGTTCAACGAGGACGACCTGCTATCCGGGGCGCTGCGGGCCGGCGCGGCCGGTTTCGTACTTAAGGACTCCTCGGCCGAGGAGCTGATCCGGGCTGTGCGCGCGGTCGCGCGGGGTGACAGCTACCTGGATCCCGCGGTGACCTCACGTGTGCTCAATACTTACCGCAAGGCCGCGACCGGGCCGGTCGGCGGTGACATCGCCGGACTCACCGCGCGCGAGCGCGATGTGCTGACCTTGATAGGAAAAGGGTTGTCCAACAACGAGATCGCTGACCAACTCTGCATCTCCGGAGTGACCGTCAAGAGTCACATCGGACGGATCTTCGGCAAGCTCGAGTTGCGTGACCGCGCCGCCGCAATCGTGTATGCCTACGACAACGGCCTAGTCGCGCCGCGTTAACCGACCACCGGCCAATCTGCCACGGTGATGTAACGCGGGGTATCGCAATTAGTTTCGCGGGCATTGCTTCGGATGACGAAAAAATGCACGCGGCATGCTCCTCGGCCCACATTCACCTTCCCCGTGTGCCCACGATCCATTGTGCAGCCCACAACAGCGTTCGCCTACAGGCTTTAATAACTCGTCCGGTCAGTCGCTTTGAGCGCTGCAACTTTTAGGACTCCGAGTCCCATTCCAGTTTCCATGTTCGTAGTGTTCGGTCATGCGAACAGGTGGCAGCGATCCGCGCGTCGGCGCTGAGGGCCACCGAATCCACCGCCGCGGCGTGCTCGTCGAACGTGGTCAAGCAATGGGCGGACTCGAGGTCCCAAAGTCGGGCGGTCGCGTCTTCGCTGCCGGTTAACGCAATTAGCGAGTCCGCGCTGACCGCGACCGAGGTGACTTTGCGCGTGTGGCCTGTCAAAGTGTGCCGCAAGCTTCCGGACCTTACATCCCACACCGACGCGTTTCCGTCGATACCGCCTGTGACCGCTAGGTCGCCCCGAGCGGCCAGTGCGGTCGCCTGCCAGCAGTCGGTGCGAACCGAAAACTTATGCGCACTTTGGCCGGTTGCCGTCTCCCACACCCGAGTTGTCTCGCCCGCTAGCGTAAGTGCGACGCGTCCATCTCCGCTGAGTTGAACGACCCAAGCGATTCCGCCCAAGTCCGCCACGGTGTGCAGGCGACGCCCAGTAGTGACATCCCACAGCGTTGCCGAATCCCTGTTGCCGCACAGCGCTACCGTACCGTTGCAGTTGACCGCAACAGAGTAGATCGGTCCGTGATGGACGCGCATGGTGTGCAGGCGCTGGCCGGTCACCACACCCCACACACATATCCGCCCATCACTGGAACCTGTTGCCGCCGTACGCCCGTCGGCACTCAAGGCGACACAGCAGACTGATCGCCAGTGACCGCGCAGCATCCGAACCAGCCGGCCGGACGCGCAGTCCCACAGCCGCGCGGTACGGTCTGGACCGCCGGTGATGAGAGTACGTCCGTCCCCGGAGAACGCCCGATTCACCGTATCGGCGCTGAACTTTGGAATGGTCAGGACACAGCGACCGCTCGCGGTATCCCATACCCGCGCCGGATCGCTGCCGGCGATCAGAAACCGGCCTTGTGGGTCCAGTCCCATCCCCAGCGACCATTCATGTGAGAACAGGTGCGCGCCCACGACTGTGCGCAATTTCCCGCGTCGGCGACCTTGCTCGTACTCCGGCCACATGGCGTTCAGTTTAGGTGCCTGATTAGGGTTAGGCGCCTGCGTAGCAGGAAAACTGAAAATCTCGTGATCGGCGCTGTGACGTCCAGCCAAAAAGCGAATTCGAAGCGCTACCGCTCGGCTGCGACCGCAAGCTACAGCAACGCCGCTGCGGTCGTCGATGCTGGGCCTCAACCGCGGCCATGGATGGATCTGCTCATGACGGCGGATGCCCAGGGGTTATGGATGAGTTAAATAGCTAAACAGTTAGTCCGTTTAGCGTTTCCCGGCTAGGATTGCCACGAGCCAGACAATGAACGGAAAGAGGCATCGCTATGAAAGCAGCGGTAACTTACTCGACTCCGACGATCTCGGATATGCGACCAGAGGTGCCCAGCCGCAGCCGCCAGAGCAACACTGCGACGCCGGCAAAATCTAATGGCGGCGCTCGGATCAAGCGAACATTGGCAACGCTGCGTGCACTCGCCTTCTGCGCTTCGGTCATCGTCTCGACAGGAGATATGTCTACCGGCGTCGCTAGTGCCGATCAACGCGAATGCTTGGCGATGGGCGGTAACGTTCAGTCGGGCAATGTTTGCCGCATCTACGAAGAAACTCCTACCTACTCTTCAGATCTTCGCTTCAGGACTGACTATCCCGATAGCCGACCTGTGCTCGACTTCGTGACCCAGACTCGCGATCAATTCGTCAGGGCGGCTCAGTCTCCGGGGGCACGGGGGCTGCCATACCAGTTGACCGTCAGGTACGACCACTACAGATCCGGGCAGCCGATTCGCTCTTACTCAGAACTCGGTCAGCCGTGGCACGGTACGCAAACGCTGGTGCTCAAGATCAACAGGTCCATGGATCCGAACACTGTCCTGGGAACCAAATTCAAGTCGTTCACTTTCGACTATGACCACAACCGACCCGTGACATTCGATACCTTATTTGCGCCTGGCACGAATCCCATGACCTCGATCTACCCTGCGGTGAAGACGGAGCTGGAGCGGCAGCAACTGGATCGGAAGTTCAAGTTGGCGCCGGCAGCCGTTTGGCAAGATCCGTCCCACTACCAGAACTTCGCCATTACCGACGACGCGGTGATCTTCTTCTTCGGCTCCGGTGAACTCCCGATTTCGGTAGAGGCAGGGCCGTTGTTCGCTCCCGTTTCGCGCGCCAACCTTCCGCCACTGCAGCTTTGAGGCCAGAACGCTGCGAAGCACGCCCCGTGGACGTGCGCTTAGGGCGTTCCGGAAGCGCCAGCCACAACCACGGATATCAGGGAGAAGGTTCTAGCCGGCATCGATGGCCATCCCTGGCTGGTATCCACGTTGTCCACAGCACCGGCCCCGTACTTCGTGTAGGAGCAGTCAGAAAGAGCACCGAGCGCCTTACCTTCCACTGTCGCCGATTGGACTGCTTTGGCATTCTTATCGCCGTCGCCGCCCATAGTGTCATCGCCATAGCCGATCAGTAATCGGGCCCTGTTTGTGTTGTAGCCCGCTTCTCGCAGGACCTGCAGCAGTCCTTCGGTCCCGGTCGCCATCAAAGGGATTTCCCCGGAGGTGGGCAATGTCCTAGACCGCGGGCTGTGGGTGACATAGTCGGCATTTTCGCCGGCTATGCGATGACTTACATTGTTCAGAACAGGATCGAGTTGCAATGGCGCGCAGCCATACTCAGCTCGCGCAGCGTCCAGTGACGACTGCAGATTCGACGGTGGCTCGGCGGCCGATACCGGCGAACAGGTGACTGCCGCGATGGTAGTTACCAGTGTGCTTACGACGGCGCGCGCCACAACTCTGGTAGCAGGCCGTCGATTTCTACTTCTGCCCGACGACCGAACCGATTCCGCCAACATCACTTATCTGCCAATCATGGTTGCTGTCAATGGTAATGCCATAGGTGGCGGTCGACTGCAGACCGTCTGGAGCTTGCACTGTCTTTGTTTCAACCCCTACAAAGGTATCGACAATGTAGATGCCGTTGGCATTTGACCGCACCTTAGCGGCGAGCGGGATCGCGGTTGAATTCCATTGCAGCGGAGTCAAAATCTGCTCCATCGACCTCCCGGCTTCATCGAGCTTAGTCTTCAGCTCAGGCGTTGTGCCTTTCACCAGGTTCTTTTTCCAGACGTCCAGGTCTCTGGCATCTATTTTTGCAGCGTTAACCGCGTAGTCGAGTGCAATCCGCTCAGCGTGGCTGTTGTTGGCGACTTGCCGTGCTTGTTCGTCGAGCTTTGCCCGTTCGCCGAGATATAACCACACCAATACCCCCACTGACGCCACCAGAGCGGAAACCAGCGTCGCCACCAGCAGCGTTCGAACCGACACCGATATGCGCCGAGCCTCTGCCTTGCCGGCCTTCTTCCGGTCGACCGCAGAATCATCAGCGGCATCATCAGCGGCAGCGGAGTCAGTGGCTTTGGCCGTTCCACTATCGGACTTGTTCTGCACGACAACGGTTTCCGGCTCGTCAGTGGCTGCATCAGCATTACCGGACTTGGTGATGTCAGCCTTTCCGCCATCGCGGCTTTCCCGCTCTGCAACCGTTCCCGACGACGCAGTGCCCTCCAGATCGGCTGGCTCGAGCCTTTCCCCCTCGTCAGCCATGCTGACACCTTCCTTGGTTTTCATCACCTCTTTGGCCCTCTCTAATTTTACGGAATCGGCACATGCAGCTCGACGGCGCCATCCTCGGGCACCGTCGCCAGCAGATTGCTCAGAATCTGGCTGCTGTCCAAGTTTTTCAAGGCGTTCGCAATCAACACCACGTTCGACGATGTCGCTTCACCTAACACCTTCAAGTCGGTCCCGCGGTCGTCCAAGAACTTCTGAATCCGGCTGACCAGGTCGGCCAATTGCGTAACCGTTGCGGGATAGATGCTCATCAAGAGCTCTTCGAGGGAGTGGCTCCAAACGATGTTGAATACCGGCCCGAGATCGCGCACGGGCGGGGCCGCTTCGGCAAGTGCGGGACCCACAAAGCCGGCATTGCGTAGCAGTACCTGGAAATTGTCGAGCAGTTCTGCGCCCTGACCCTTGAAACCGGCGACGGTGTTGCGGGTTAACAGACTGGCGCGCGCCAGGTTGGGCAGCACCGCCGCGGGGTCGGGGAGCGCCGCGTCAGCCTCGCCGACGACGCGACCAAGCTGTTTGGGGTCCAGCTGGTTCAGGACGCGCACGACACTGGTTGCAAGTTCAGTGATCGAGGGAGGTTGTTTTACCGCCTCTGATTTAATACGCTGCCCGTCACGAAAGAAGGGGCCGCCGTAACTTCGCGGCTCCAGTTCAATGTAGGACTCGCCGAGCGCGGAGAGGTTCTCAAGCCGGACGTCACTGTCGACGGGGATTTTGTATTGATCTGCGACATAGAAGTGGACGTTCGCGGTTGCCACCGAGGCGTCGATAGAAGTTACCTTTCCGACCGGCACGCCGCGGAGCAACACACTGGAACCGGCGACCAGGTTATTTGTGTCGGCCACCGCCATCGAGAGCGTTGTACGGTTCGTCGGCGGGGCTACACGAAGTCCCAGCGAAGCAAGGTATGCCACGAACACAGCGATCATCGCTATAAACGCGGCGAATGAAGCAATGACGGTTGCCGATTTCCGTGTCACGGCATCGCCCCGATCATCCGCAGGACCTCTTGGATGTTGCCAGATAGTTCCCGTCCGTCCGGGCCCTTGATCGACGTGATGTTGATCGCTGGATATCGCCGCTCCGGCAGGAAGTAGTCCGTGAATAAATGCTGCCAGCGGGGCACTTCTTCGTCGAAAGCCCATTTAGAATGCTGGAAAGCTTCGGCGGAATCAGCAAGCGCCGTTAGTGCCGGCGTGAGCCAGTATCCGTTGTAGTAGATCGTCCCGAGCGTTGGCACAATCGGCGCGAGATAGTGCGACAGAATGAAGTTGTGATGAAAATCCGTCACACCCTGCGGGGTAAACCAGCGCCCCAGCTCTGGAGCATTGGCTTCCAGCACATTAGCGGTTTCGGACACTCCCCTAAGCCACAGGTCGACATCGTCGATGTTTTTTGACACGTCAGATAAGTCCAACGCTACACGCGACGCCATCGCACGGATTTCCGGTCGAGGCGGGGTAATTCTATTGATCTTAATCAACGTGTTTTGCGCTCGCTGAATCGCACCGCTGCCGACAAAATTTGCCATGTTGGCAAGGGTGTCTTCCAGCTGCGGCGGAGACGTGGTGTGCGCGGCAGGGATCCGCCCACCGGCCCTCAACGGTGGCGCAGTGGGTAACGCATCCAGTGCGGCTTCGAGTGCAATGTAGGTGTCGCCGAGGACAGTAGCCTGCTGCATCACTGAATGGATGTCCGACGGAACGGCGACCCCGCTATCAATACGTGCTGTGACATCAACCCCGTGGGATGTAAGGGCTACGCCTTTAACCACACCCACTTTGGTGCCGTCCATCACTACCTTTGCGCGGTCAGGCAAATTGAGGATGTTCTCGAATTCGATAATGATGTCGTATCCGTGGCTGTAGCTGTTGCCGGGAATCGGTATCGCATTAACGTTGAGCGAGGCGCATGACGACAACAGCAGTACGGCCGCGACTGCCATTGCTAGCGCTGAGCGGGCTCTGCTTCTCATCGTCTCTGAACCTCCGTTAACACGTACTGCAGGAGCGCGACGTCCACGGCATGTGGTTGGCCGTTAACATCCGCGCAACTGCCCGGCATCGATGCATTCATCGCCCCACACAGGGCCAGTCCGTTCGGAGTGCTGATACGAAATATCGGTGGGCTCCACGCGATCGCATCGAACTCATGATTGTTGACATAAGACGAAAAGGTATTGATGAATCTCGGAACCGGGTTGAGAAGGTTCGCGATGCCCTTGTAGTGCGGGCTTAAGTGTCGTAGCGCGTCTCCGGCGGTGTCTAGTCCGAGTTGGATCTCGTCACCGAGTTCGACTTCCAGTTGGGAGGCCAGGAAGACGAGATCGCCGATTGGCTCGACGAGACCGGATGTACCAGCGAGGGTGTTCACCAGATACGGAGTGGTTTCTTTTAGTTCGAGCAGTATCTCTTTCAGCGGAGGCCGGGATTGCTTCAACATTTCTGTCAACTGGACTACGTTTCGCACGATCGAGCCGACGTCTGCAATCGCTTGGTCGGGATTATCCAGAAGGGACGACGACGTGATCAGTAACTTGTTTAGATTCGCCCCGTTGCCCTTAGCTGCCTCATCGACACCGCGGAGTGCATCTTGGATGTTGGTGGAACCGTGCGGGTTAACACCGTTGACGAAGTTTGTTGCCGCTCCGATCACCTGCGAGATGCTCAGCGGCGTGGCCGTCCGACTGCGGGGTATGCACTCATGTGCCGCCAGTCGCGGACCTGAGGAGTAGTTCCCCAGGAGTTCGAGCGCACGATCGGCAAGAATTGATGTCGACCGCGTCACTGCCATGACATCGCGCGGTATCGGCCGGTCTACGTTTATCGAAAATGCGACCTGAACACCCGTTTCTTCAGGGGTAATTTTGTCGACGGTGCCGATCTTGTAACCCATCTGGGTTACGGGATTTCCGGTGTAGAGTCCGACACTGTCCGACATGATTGCGCAGTATTGAATAGCGTGACGCCGCGGCTCGGCCCCGCATGAGGTGCCGCAAGCGGCTACCACCGCGACGGCAATGCACCCAATAGCCTTTCGCGCATAAGCCGTTGAGATGCCAAACATCAGCACGGGCTCCCGTGCGTCGGGATGCAGATGTCTGTCGCCAGCAGCTCGGGGCGAACGAAGTTGTTCTGTCTATCTAATGCACGCTCCATCCTGTCGTGTACTCGACCAAGTAGCCGTACGACCAGCCCATTCCGTGAAACTATTGTGCGAAATTCTCCTAGAAGGGATCGGATCTTTTCGACGAAATCTTGACGATGCGTGTCATACAGGTCGACCACCGGCTTCAGCATCTCGAGCACTCCCCCGATTCCTAAGATCGAGTCTGCAAAAGCTTTGCCTTCCAGAACCAGCGCCTGTTCGAGAATGGCTATTTTGCGAATATATTCTTGCAGCCGTTCGCGGTATTTGGTCAGCCTGTCAATGTACTCATCCGTGAGCTGCAGAATCTCGGTGATTTGCCCGCGTTGCCTCTCGAGCATGCTGGTGATTGCGTTGCCGGCATTGAGGACTGACGCGACGGAGTCGACATTGGTGCCACGCAGACCCTGCTGCAACTGGTCGATATTCTCCTCGATCGGCTTCGGTGCGACGTTTTCGGTTATCTTCGTTGTACCCGTAAGGGCTTGTATCAATGTGTAGGGCGTAGTTACTCGCTCCTTGGGAATGGGGCGGTCGCCGAGGGGCACATTGCCGAGCGGAATGACGGTGATGTAGTAACCACCAATCACGGTGAGCATGCGGACCTGGACTTGAGATTGATCGCCGATGAATGCGTTCTTGTCCACGCTGGCCCGCACCCGCACGTGGTTGGCCTCGAGCGACAGGCCCTCGACGGTTCCCACCACGATGCCGGCAATCCGGACGGTATCTTGAGGGCGGATCGATGCCGCGTCGTCCGTATAAAACGAAATGATCTGGTGGTTCGGCGGCCGGACGTAGACGTAGCCCACGACCGCGGCTGCAACGACGACGATGGCAAGGGTGATTGCTCCCAATAACCTTGGGCTCTGCGTTATTTCTGGCACAGCACCACCCGTTGACCTTGTATCAGTACATCCATGGCTTCGGGCAGTTGTGCCCGTCCGTGAGAACAGGGCACGGGTGCACCGTTCTCAGGTGGCGGTGGGATGTTGTCCCATATCACTGGCGTTCGCTTGAGCGCCTCGATGCTGGTGTAGACGTTTGTGAAAGCTCGATCAAGCGCCGTGTTGGCGTCGATCCCGGGCCTGACTCCTATTGCCGCAAGTAGACGCATCACCACTCGGGTGAAAGCCGGGCCGGATATTTGAGCCTTGCGGAACTCGTCCACTACTTGTAGCACCTGATTAATGGGCAACTCAACTTCATCCAAAATTTTGGTTAGATATTGAGATCGACCTTGCGTGTCTTCAGCCAGGGACGCGAGGTTCCTCACGATTGTGGAAACGACTTCCTGCCGATTAGTAACGAGTGCGGATAGTTTGTTGATGCTATCGAGCATGGGTCCGAGTCCGTTGCCATCGCCTTGGAGAAATGCCAACGCATTCTCGGTGAAACTGTTGATCTCCTCTGGGCTCAGCGTGGCGAGAACTGGCTGCAGCCCGTTAAATAGCACAGTTATGTCAAATGAGGGCTGCGTCATTGTGGTCGGCACATTGGTTACCAGATTTCCGCCCGAGTTTCCTTCGCTGGCGTTTCGCACATCGATATAACGCAGGCCCGTCAACGCTTGGTATCTAACTGCCAGTCGACTTACCGGCACGATGCTAAATCTCTTGTCCATGGTGAGACGCACTAACGCGATACTGCGGCCGCCTGATCGTTTAAGTTCGATGGCTTCGACTTTTCCTACGGCCACGCCGCGGACCCGCACATCGGCTCCATCGCTCAGACCCGAGACATCGGTGAATTCCGCCTTGTAGGTACGTGTTGTTGCGTCGACGGGTTGCTTGATTGCATTCGCGATCACGAACAGCAGTAGGGAACTGACGATCGAGGCGAGGACGAATCGCCAGAGCGCGGACCTAGCTTTCATTGATGACTGCCCGTCGCGAGGCCAAGAGGCGCGGCAACCCCGGGAACACGGTCCAAGATGAGCCGCACCTGCAGTGCGCGCTGCTCACCCGACCCTTCGTACATGCGCTCCAATCGTCGACGCATTTCCGTGATCGTGTAAGCAAAACTGTCCGGACTGAGGATTTTCGGTACCGTGTCGGCCAGGGTCCTTACACTTTCAAGCACGGGAAATAACTCATTAATATGGGATCCCTCCAGATACCCCACTCGAAGAAATAGATCCGTTTTTGCAATGTTCAATATCTGATCGTGAGAATACTCAAACCATTTGTCATTACTCAGATTTTCCGTAAACATCCGATACATCTCTTCGAGGTGTCTTTTTCGATTCTCATCCCATGTTGGATAGTATCTGTTCCTCTTTTTCACTGCTTCTAGATTAAAACCCGCATATCCGGTGTGATAGATATCCTTACCGGTGCCAATTATCGCGCTGAGAAAACCAGGAAACGCTACGCTAATGCCAGTCGCATTTCGCAAGAGTTGCTCGCTACTGACTGTCTGCACCTTCGCGATCGAATTACCTACGATGAGCGCGGTCTCGAGGAGAGGGTTGAGGCCATCCACGTATCGGGTCGAGCGCTCAATGACGCTGATGAGGCGCTGATTGAACACGCCATTGGATAGTTCCCCGAGGCGGTAAAGCAATGCCTGAAGGGAGAAGTTGCCTTCAGGTTTGACCTTGATCTGCATGCCGCTTTTCAGCGGGCGACCACCTTGCACGGGTATGATATTGATTGCCGTTACGCCGAAATAGTTTGATGGCCGGTAGTCAATTCCCATGGCGTCGGTAAGCCCGCGTGTCGGGTCCCGCTGCAAGTCTGTCTGCAACCGGACACCGCCTCCCGCGTTGTTCGCCACGGATACGACACGGCCGATCTTTACCCCGTGCATAATCACGGGAGTGTCGGCGATGACTCCGTGACCGACATACGCTGCCTCGATAACGACGGAGATGACGTTGCGCGGTCGGCTATCAAATGGTTTGGCCAGCAACAAGAATGTCGTCGTAATCACGAGCGCCAGGACCGCGATCGCCCCGACCCTGGTTAGGGTCCGCGTTTCCGACTCTGCGGAAGCATGAAGTATCGTCATCGCCCGCCTAGCCCTTGAAGACAAACGTTGGTTTCAGGCCCCACAACGCCACCGTCATGACGAAGTCGAGCGTCATCACCGCTACGAGACTCGCTCGCACTGCACGTCCGGAAGCTAGACCGACTCCCACCGGACCGCCCGACGCGAAGTATCCGTAATAGCAGTGAATTATTATTACCCCCGCACAAAACACGGCTGCTTTCGCCGTCGAATAGACCAAATCTGTTGGTGACAAGAATTCGACAAAGTAGTGGTTGAATGTACCGCCAGGTGCGTGATACGCGAAAAGCGTTACCCAGTTGAGGACTAGAAACGACGTGAGCAGCGTAAGCGCGTATCCGGGAATGACGCACAGCAACCCACCAACTAGACGCGTACCCACGACAAATGGTATGGGCCGCAGCCCCATTACCTCGGTTGCGTCGATTTCCTCGGCGATCCGCATCGCGCCAATCTCAGCCGTCATGCGAGCACCGGGCTGTGCTGCAAATGCAATTCCCGCAACCAGTGGCGCCATCTCTCGCCCGCCCCCCAAACTACCAATAATCCCTGCTAGCGGCCCCATGCCCATGATATTTAGCGTCGCCCATGCTTCAATCGACACCATCGTTCCGAGTGCCAGACCGAGGATGACCAGAACGCTGACCACCCCCCCGTCCACAACCAATGAACCGCGACCCCAGGCCAGATCAACCATTCGGGCCAAGGTTTCCTTGCGATACTTGCGGAGAGTCAACGGGAGGAGGTAGATGACTTGGGCGATAAAGACTACCCACTGCCCAACTCTCCGGAATTGGCCAAGTAACGCGAGTGAAAATTTCCGCCATATATGGTGATACACCGAAGGCGCATTGTCGCGTGCCGCTGTCTGAGACCCCATTATGCGACCCTCATAGGGAAAAACATTGTCTCTATCTGCGTAATCACGACATTAGCGATGAGAATGCAAACGACATTCAGTACGACGGCTGCGTTGACCGCATCGGCGACACCGCGTGGCCCACCCTTCGCTTCCATGCCCCGCATTGAGGACACAATTGCGGTAATTGCCGCGAATACGACTGCCTTACCGAACGCAAACCAGATGTCAGTCATCTTTGCGAATGCCCCAAAGGACAGCCAAAAGGTGCCCGGCGCCACATCGCTGATGTTGAGCGAAAGAATGAGTGACGCCGTCACCGAAGATGCGATGATGACCGAACACAAGACGGGCGCCAGAATTATCAAAGCCAAAAAGCGCGGGACGACGAGATAACGAACCGGATCGACTCCCATCACGCGTAAGGCGTCGAGTTCTTCCCGTATGGCCCGCGCGCCGATGTCGGAGGCGATTGCCGATGCAGCAGCACCACCCATGAGTAGGCCGGCAGTGATCGGCGCACCCTGGCGAACGATGCCCACCCCGCTCGCGGCCCCGACAAGTGAATTAGCCCCAACCTGATTAATCAGGCCCGCGATCCAGACTGCCACCATTGCACCGAAGGGAACCGCCATCAGGATCGCTGGTAAGGCTGTGACTTTGTACAACGTCCAGGCCTGGACAATGATCTCGCCCGCGCGCACGCGTCCAGCTATCGTGTCGCCGACGGCGTAGCGAACGACGTCGACCACCAACTTGGCGGTTCGCCCTATCGTTCCGACGGCGTTCAGCGGACGCATCCCCAATGCGACCACCGCCTTGGGTGGTCGCCAAGGCGCTTGCGCCGATTGCGGAGTCGGCGGCGATTGCGACCGCGCGCCAGTGAACGTCCCTGCGGTCATCAGCCTTGCCGGTACTTCGATAGCGGGCAGTGGTCGTCAACTTGACCGGCTTTGTTGATGAGGGCGTCGGCGGGGGCGGGGCCCGTCACTCGATGTTGTCCGCGACAACTGCCGATCGGGATTCGCGCAGGTAGTGGGCGACCTAACTCCCCAACCACTGTGACCTCCTCGGGGGTGCTGCGCTTTCAGTGACCTGTGCCACGCGGAGGATGCTACGCGGTAGAGTTGGAATTCTACAACTATTTCGCTAATTTGAGTCGGACGAAGCAATCGTCTGCTGTCGAAGGAGTTTCGGTATGACCAGCGTCCTCATCGGCGGTCTGCGCCCTCCCAAACCCTTCGCGTCGTACACCCCCGGCAGGACAGCCGTAGTCAAGGCCAGTCTCCAGCGCTACCCGGGCGATTTCGGAGAAGAAGTCGCCGTAATGGGGTCATTCCGAGTCGCGGGTAGACAGCCGCGTCTGGACCGAATGAGCCGTTGCACGGCGCACTTCCGGTGCAGCCACAAAGATCATGCAGGCGGCGGGATTGATGTCGCCGCCACGGCTGTCCGGGGTGAGCGCTGATGAGCTCCCCACGAAGCCGTCGATCCACCAACGGCGGCAGCAGTCTCCGATGTGTGTCTTCCGACCACACTCGGCGAATGTGCTTGCGGGCCAAACAATTACTCGGCCTTGTTGGCCGAGCCATTGACCGCTGTCGTGGTCCCAGAGCGGAGCGCATCCGCGCATTCAGAACCTACGGAGGGGCCACAGCAAAGCGACTTACCGGTGTGATAGTCGCCCTCCTAGCTGCGGCAGCGACAGTGGGCACGCCTGCCAATGCAGATAGCAGTACCGACTTTCTAGCCGTGGTTTCCAAGACGGGTATCAATGTCGGTGATTCGCCCGCCGATGTAGTTCTGACGCTGAGCAGAGGAATGCTCGCCTGCCGACTACTCCACTACGGCTATCCGACCGAAGTCGCGATACGAGAAGTTGGCTACGGCTTTCCCGACGCCACGCGGGCTCAACTTGTGAGCTTTGTAGACGCCGCCAAGGCGACGCTGTGCGAGCCTAACTTCAGACAGCTAAACCCGGGTGACTACTAGTGTCGCGCAGCGTGAGTCAGGATCCTATCGCCGAATTCGGCACCCAGCCGCGGCTGCGTCAAGCGGCGGTATGTGCTGCCGCCGTTCGTTTCCTAACCACAGTGGCATCGCTGAAAACGGTTGCTGCTAAGGCGCCGTGCGTTCGGTTCGTGGCGTGCAGCTACGACCAGCCACCATTGGCAGCGGCAGTTCAGTGAGGGGATGAAGGGAGCCTGATGCATCCGTCAAATGCACTCGTGCGCGCATCACTAGTAGCGGCGACCTTGCTCAGTGGAGTCCGTACAGCACCCTTGGCTCAGGCGGATAATAGCGGGTACGCCATCAACGGAACCTACGTCGCGACATCAGACGGCGCATTCGCCACCACGGACTATGCGTTTCACGACGAGGCTACGGTGACAAGCACCTGGACCATCACATCAACGTGCCCCGCCGCCGGACATTGCAGCGGACTGGTGAGCAGCGACCAGGGATGGAGCGCACCGCTTCGCATGGAGGGCAACGTCTGGTACGTCGAGCGCGATATTCCGAATTGGGAAACGTGCCTTGACGGATCCACGTTGGCTGGGCACCAGACCTTCATGTTCTATCCGGCCAACACAAACGGTGTCACCCAGATCGGATCGCCATATCTGGAAGGTAGGGACAAAACAGTGGGCGTCCGTGCCGCGTGTGGAATACCGCCGGTAGCCGATGCGCCGGCCTCGGGTAGCTACGGCAAACCGCTAACGATCGTGATGCCTTTCCGACTGGACAAAATTCGGTGACCGCGCCTGCAAACCGACGATCACACCAGTCATGGTCCGATATTCCAAGGAGGCACCAAATGGCGAGTGGGTCACGCCCGGGGCGCGGACCAAAGACTCTGGCGCGCTTGATCTATGGACTTCTGTGCTGTCTAGCGTTTCTGTATTCTGCACTTGCGACGCTCAGCGGTCGCGCCTACGCCAGCCCAACGGATCCGCCCGATCCGCCATTGCCTGAGGTAATCGTGCATGCGAGTGGTTGGCAGCCGAAGTTCCCGTTTCCCTATAGCGCCAACCGCAACGATGTGACGGACGCTGACATAACCGCGGAACGCGAGATGTGTCAGTGGTTTACAGCAGAATATAGGGAGCTAGTCCGTCAGATCGACAGGTTTGGCTACAACCTGCTCGAAGCTAGTAACGACTGGACTGTTGGCCAGATCCAGGCGCAGGCTGACGCCGTGGCTGCCAATATCGACCAGTCAGAAGCATTCCTCGCTCCGCGAGCCCAAGCCTTGACCCGAACCACGGATTTCGCCAACGACGAACACTTCTCCATCTACGAGGGGGAAGCGTTTTATCGGTTGTGGCAGCACCTCTCGAATGTCGGCGTCGGTATCAAGGCCCGCAATACCTCTTGGGTAAACGGTCCATCAGTGGAAAGGGTTAAGCACTGGGGTAGCCAAATTCACCGGTCGCACGTCTGCGATTCGGCGTGAGCTCATCTCCAGACTCCATACGCGCCCACATCTAGACGAGCCGTCGGCACGTGTTGCAGGCCACGCAACGAGATGCGCCCTGTCGGAACCCGTGCCGGGGACGGGCAGTCGGCGCGCCCACCATCTACCGGACGGAATGCGCCAAAGCAGGCCAAAGCAGTAGGATGAGTCCGGACGCGAAATACTCTGAATCAGATTGTCGCGCAAGTTATCCCGCGACCAGCAGAAATCGTAAGCCACGGGATTCGGTCATCAACCCCGACCGGGGTCAACGCGCTGCTACCACGGATTGACGTCGACACAACCAGTTAGCGGATAAATGCAGGTGCGAACTGGCGGCGCGATCGGCGTCGCTGGACGAGTCGCCGTGGTCCATGGTTGACAACCGTCAGTCGTAAATGTCGTGTCGTTGGGCGCTATTAACACGTATTGGGCCTCGCTCGACTCGCCCCGATCCGTCCCTCGCGACCATACGCAGGTACGACCCGCAGCGCCGCCTGGAGTGAAATAAAGTCCGGGCTGAATATCGCTGCCAACTCGGTAAGTTCCGTCGTGCTCGATGTACGAGGTGGGAGAACTTGCCGCTGGCGCAGCAAGTCCGACAGCCGCCGTTGCGGCGGCGACGAGCACTATCGCCTTCATAGGCGAAGGATACCCCGATCGTCGGCCACTCGGGCGACATTGACAAAGTAACATCACTAAACATATAACTGTTTAAGTGTCAGAGCCCGACGGTGGTTGCACCGGCTACTTGCGGGCAATCGTAGCGCCTCGCGGAAGTGACATCAGCCGATGGGTGGACAACCAAGACTGCGGCACAGGGGAATAGCGCAGACGTGCGCCGGGCGTACGCACGCATTGGTCCGCAGCCGAGGGCGCCGACGGCCGAAACACGCGCTCTCGTCTGCCGGTGGCCAGCCGCGCAAGGGAAGGCCCACACTCCGAAATCATGCGCGTCACTCCGTGGATAGTCGAGCAGCCATTCCCGTTGCTAGGCAAGCTCCCCCGTCTTTGGCAGCATTGCAACAGCGCATAGCCCGTGTACTGCGCGTCCCGCGGATCCTGCTCGACGTCACTGCGGCCGTACCAAATGCAGCGGTGGCCGCTCGCATGGCGCATGCAGTCCAGAGCCGGGCGTTGGTGGCCGCTGTGCTGACCGCCTGCGCGATAGGTGGAGGAGTCATCGTTGCGGGGCAACATTTCAAGCCAGCACACCAGCCGCATGCACTGGTTGCTAGCCACACAACACCGCGCTCATCTGGAACCGTGTCGAGTTCCTCAAGTCCACGGCCCGACCCCCTCAGGCAACTCACCGTTGCCGATGGACCACATACCGGCTCCGCGCCGCAAACAAGCGACGTGCGGTCGGAACCGGCGGCGCCGCCGCGGCACGATCTGTCAGTAGACGTCCAGGACCTGCCGGCCGCACAAAACGACCCGGACCTCGAGGCGGCATTGAACGACCTCGACAGGCAGGCGGAGCTGGACGAATTGCTTTGGCGACAGGCTGCGCCCGGTCACTCGCGTCCGCTTGCTCCCACCACTGGGCCCCCGGCGGGCCCGCCGTTAGGACAGCCGTCCAGCCCGTCATGACCCGCACCATCAGCCGCGCGCTGTCCTCATAAATCCAACTTGGCTGAGCCAAGGGCCACCTAGCTTCATTTCGAACAAGCGGAACGCAAGATGGGAGGACCATTGATGGCGCAGGCCAGCACCGCCGCAGCGCTCGTCGTGGGTGCGGCAATCATGGTAGTGACACCAGCTGGGGCGGGAGCCGATCCCAATTACGTGAGCGTAGCCGTCGGGTACCAGCCCAGTGGCGCACCGCAGGGTATGCCTTACGTCAGTGCGACTGCCGCGGGAGCAAGGCAGGGTGCGATGCAATCGTGCCAGGCGCATCTGTCCGCCTGTGCACCAGCAGGAACGAGCACACAGTGCATAGGAATTGCCACCGGGTTTGGCTCAAAGTGGATGGAAGCTGAGGGCCCGGACAGAAAGACGGCGGAGGCAAATGCGCGAGCCAAGCTGCTTGACCTGATGGCTGGCCTCCCTCTTCCCGACCCAACGACGCTAGACCCCGACACCACAGGCGCATGTGCATTCGATTAATTCCGCGCGTACGCCGTCCGAGTGAGTGGCGGCTGTCGGTTCCTGTCGGGAGGCCTCTAGTGGCGAAGGCGTACAACATCCGGTCGTTATTGAGCTGCGTCGTATTCGCTTGTGCCGCGGCGATGACGGTACATGGAGGTGCTGTCGCGGCGGCTGTTCCCTATCCCCTTCCGCCTGGCTATCTCAGCTCCTATGACCAGGGATACGACGCAATGGCCCGAATCGTCGGCTGGAAATACCATTTCACCCCATCAAGCCAGTTGAGCCCGCCGTGTTACGAAGAACTGAGAATCGCGCAGTCTAACAACTCCCCCGAAAGTGATGATGGATTCGTTGCAGGCTGCATCGATGCCGCCCGGCATGCACTGGGGATTTACTACCCCTGCGATCGCTTTGGCGACGACCCAGTATGCCCTCGGCGGCAATGAAAGATTCCCTGGACTCATCTCACCCACTCTCCATGACGATGCCAAGCATCACAGCGCGATGGCTCGTGAATGGTTGGCAATGCTGTTGATTACGTGGTCGGGCCTCATACGGTCGACTTGCGGAGAAGGCGAAGATAGGTATGACAATCCGTGCTGGCGGATCTGGTTGCGTACGCACCCGTGATCCAATAAATCCTTATATGGAAATATGATTATATAGTTGTGACATACAATCGTCCCAAATAGTGTCTCCGACTGCCGAGCCAGTGGGTGGAGAAATGTGCGTTGAGGAGTTGCAGAAGCAGTGAAGTTCTGTCTCGAGTACCCTAGTGACGTTCCAACCGCGACTGCGGATTTCATGTCTCCGGAGGCGATGATCCGAGTTGCGAAGGCCGCAGAATCAGCAGGATTCGACGGCCTTTGTCTCAGTGACCACCCGGCACCGTCTGCGAAGTGGCGGCACAGTGGCGGTCATGACACCTTCGATGTTGCCGTCGCCCTGGGCTTTTTCGCGGCGGCGACCAAACGGATCCGGTTGATAACGAATCTGTGGGTACTGCCGTTTCGCAATCCATATCTCAGCGCGAAGGCGCTAACGAGTCTCGATATCGTGTCGGGTGGCCGGTTGACCGCAGGGGTGGGAGCAGGCTATCTGCGCTCGGAGTTCGCCGCCCTCGGGGTTGCGTTCGACCGGCGCGCAGCACTTCTCGACGAGGCGTTGCACGCCTTGGTCGATATCTGGACTAACCCTGATCGTGGGTTCTCGGGGGAAGAGTTCACAGCACACGGTCCGATGTGGCTACAACGGCCTGTCCAGACACCACACCCTCCACTGTGGATCGGGGGAAACAGTGCAGCGGCCCGCAGGCGGGTCGTGTCGCACGGGCAGGGGTGGTGTCCGGTGATCGCCCCACCGTCGATGGCCACGTCCATTCGTACCGAAACAATCGACGGTGTACGCAGTTTCGAGGCTGCGGTTCGTCGTCTCGACGACCAGCTCGAGGCCGCTGGGAGGCGCCGTGGCTCAGTCGACATCCAAATAGAAGCGCCCAAGTTCGATTTCAGTAGCGCCGCGGCTACTGCCCATGCGATCGATGACCTGAACGAACTGTCGGATGCGGGCGCAACGTGGGCTCTCGTACACGTCGACGCGTCTAGCGTGAACGCTGCACTTGACTATATCGCTGGCTTCGCTGAAACGGTTGCTCGCGAAACGCACGGCCGCACCGAGCACCGAAAGCCGCCAAATGAGTTCAAGAGTCCCGTCGACCCGACGGGCTCGATGTCGGCGCCGGCATGATAGCCCGTCGAGAGCCGTTCGCTGACCCGGTGAGTATGGCGACCTTCAGGAGGTTCGATTCATGACAGCCGACTTGAAATATCAACGGCCGCTGCTGCGTTTGGCTCCAACGCCGACCACAGAGTCACTGGCTTTCTGGACGGGCGGCGGGCGGGGAGAGCTTCTGGTCCACCGCTGCCATGCTTGCAGGCACTTCTTTCATCCGCCCGCGCCGGTTTGTTGGCGTTGCCGCAGTCGCAATGTTGCGCCGGAACCGATTTCGGGACGGGCGAAGGTCGCTGCACACACCGTCAACCGACAGCCCTGGATCCGTGGATTCGAACCGCCCTACGTGGTGGCCATGGTGGAGCTTGACGACGAGCCCGACGTGCGATTGATCACCAATATCGTGGATGTCGACGTCGACGGCGTCTACATCGGTATGCCGGTCGAAGTATTCTTCGAGGAATGGCCCGTATCGGGCGCTAGTGAAAGCCGGGTTTGGCTCCCACTCTTCCGTCCCGTGGGCGGCGGTTCCAGCTGAGGGCCTTCGCCGCGGCACTCACTGCACCGGTGCGAGTGTCGGGACGTGAATCTTGACGCTCAGTCCACCGTCTACGACTAGGCATGCGCCAGTGATGAATTCGGCATCATCTGACGCAAGAAACACGGCGGCTGCCGCGACATCCTCAGGTCGTCCCGTACGCGTAAGGATCGACTCGCGCAGCGCCTTGCCAAACTCAGGATGAGCATCAAGTGAGTTTGCGATATCTCCGGACATCACGAAGCCGACGACGAGAGCGTTAACCCGGATACCGTCGGCGCCATAGTCGACAGCGATCTGGCGCGTAAGGGCATTCAGTGCACCCTTGGTCGCCGAATATGCGGGTAATCCAGGCGCCCCTTGGATTGACGTCGCGGACGAGATGGTCACCACCGAACCGCCCCCCGAGTCGCGAATCACCGGTAAGGCGTGGCGATAAGCGTGCACAGTGCCGACGAGCCCAACATTAATGATCTGCGCGAAGCGCTCGGCGCTCAGGTCGGCAACGGGCTGGTCGAAGCCGATTCCCGGGGTGACCATCTCGGAGGGTGCGGCGTTATTGATCAGGGTGGTTAAGCCCCCGAAGTTCTCGACGGCGAAACGAACCGCTTCTTGCACATCGTTTTCCACTGCAATATCCATGGGTGTGAACGCCGCACGCCCCCCGCGCTCCCGAATCGCGGCCGCAACCCGCCGCCCGTCGTCTGTGGATCGCCCCGTGACGACGACACTGGCTCCCTCGGCCGCGAAACGCTCGCATATTGCCTGGCCGATCCCCCGAGTGGATCCAGTTACCATCACAACCTTATTCCTCACACGCACCGTTGTCCTCCGTCGCCGCTGTTGGTATCGCTGCATGCTCACGGTACCGAAATTTATCTAAATAGTTAGTGCTTTAAGCTAGCTATTTGGGCGCACTGGGCACCTTGCCAAAGGCCGCGAGTGCGGGCACCCGTTCACGACGATGGCCCACACGTCGGACGACACGTGTCGTCAGCCCTCGTCAAGCATCAACGCTGCTTCCGGACATGCGGCGACGCCTTCGCGAACCCGCTCCTGCTCGTCGGGTACCACTTCTCGCTCCTCGAGGATGCAATAACCAGAATCGTCGATAGGGAACAAGTCGGGGTCGACGGCATAACACTGTGCATGACCAGAGCACTTCGTTTGGTCGAGACGGACCTTCACGCGTTCTCTCCTCTCTCACCCGGACGGCGCGACACGTACTGGACGGCCGTAAGATACCAGTAAATGCTTAACTGTTTATTGGATACCCGGACAGTCCGGCTGCCTCTTCCAGCCCGACGGCGCCGTCCAAGCGACGCCACACATGTTCACTCGCCTCGTCACGTCCAAGCGGGTTCCGAAATGCATCCGCTACAACCCGATCACCGTTGGTTCGGTCGCCTCGGAGCGCATCTTGCGGCCGGTCAGGCCGCGAGCCGGGGAGTAAACGGCGCGCGAGGTGCCGCTCGCAACGAGTCTGCGGGCCAAACGACGCAATTCGATGGATATTAGAAGGCAGTCAGTTCGCGATCATCGGCTGATGCGCGCGGGAAGTTCAGCATCCGCCGGGCGTTGTCCTCGACGATCAGCGAGCACTCATCATCCGGAACGTCGGCCAATACCTCCGCGGCACGCTTGCGCGAGTTCGGCCAGTTCGAGTCGCTATGCGGGAAGTCGATCTCAAGCATGATGCGGTCGATACCGATGTCGTGGCGGTTCTTGAGCCCATGCTCATCATCGATGAAGCAGCCCCAGAAATGTTTGCGGAAGAGGTCGGACGGCCGGATATCGAAATCGATCGGTTGGTAGTAGCGGTGGCGCTCCCACACGAAATCGCATCTCTCCGTGATATACGGAACCCAACCGATACCACCCTCGGCAAGGGAGAACTGCAAGTCTGGGAACTGCTGCAACTTCCCCGAGAACAGTAGATCGACGGTGCTCCACATCAAGTTGGTGGCAAAGAGCGCTATGGCGACCGCGAACGGCGCGTCCGGCAGCGCGTTAGCTATTTCTGTCTCGGGTTTCAAAGCGGCATAGTCAAAGCCTGGCACGAACGACCCGGAGCCGAAGTGCAACGAAACGGGCATCTTCGCATCCGAGCACACCCGCCATAGGCCGTCCCAGTGATCCGAATGGAAAGACGGAAGACCCATCGGTACTGGGCTATCCGGGAACGAGACCGTGCGCGCCCCCTTGGCGGCGACCCGCTCGGCCTCGGCCACGCACGCCTCAGCATCCCATATCGGCAGGATAGCCATTGGGATAAACCGATCCGGTGCGGTGGTGCACCACTCATCGATGTAGAAGTCGTTCCACGCCTTCACACACAACTGCGCGAGTTCCATGTCGTTTGCGCGCTGGAATGTGCTCGCAGCGAAGCCGGGGAAGGACGGGAAGCACAGTGCTGCCTGCACGCCATCGAGATCCATATCCGCGACGCGAGCGACAGGGTCATAGCAGCCGGGGATCATGTCCTCGTAGCGGACCGGGTCCATGCCCCACTGCTCACGCGGCTTACCGGCCACCGCGTTGATTCCGATCGTCGGATAGACCTGGCCGTCGTAGCGCCAGGCATGCTTGCCGTCGACTTCGATGATTTGGGGACCTGCCTCGCGGAACTTTTTCGGCAGTCGATCCTGCCAAACGCGGGGGTGTTCGATCAGGTGGTCGTCCACCGAAACGATCTGGTGGTGGTCTTGCAGTGGCACGGCGCCTCCCTCGAGTCCGAGTTGACGTCTTACTTTCTGACGTCTGGTCTCATAGGATAGAGTGTTAAAGCCCAAAACGTCTACCTGTTTATATCGTTATATGTTTAGGGGTATTGCGTGTCTGGTCCCACGAGCAACGCCAACCGGCAGAAGATCGACGAGGACGATCACGACCTGCTGACCTTCGGTGAGGCGGGTGAGCGTCTGCGCATCGAGATCAACCGAACGGCAGCCACGGTCGAGCGGCTCCGAGAGACGGGATCGATTCAAGAAGTGGAAAAAGCCATCAAGCGGCTCGCGGCGCTGCGCGCCGCCGCTGTACGCAACCGCGCCCAGGCGATCAACGACGCGAACTTCGAAAAGTTCTTCGGCTACCAAGGCAAAGCGAAACGGAATCTCCCAGGTCCCGGCCCGGCCGGGTGACCGTCGTCCGGCCCGATACGGCTCGCCTGGCCGCTGCGTCGCAAGGTCCGCCGGTAGCGCGCCGCCCCGGATACGCAACGCCGGCCAACGACGGCGTTGGGCATAGGGGGCTGTGTACGCGAGAACAAATACTAGCTTCCGCGGCAAAAGCGTTTTTGCGCAATGGCTTCCATAGCACGTCGCTGGATATGATCGCGAAGGCGGCCAACGTGTCCCGCGCAACCGTCTACCAGTACTTCGCCAACAAAGAGGACATCTTCCTTGCGCTCAGTAAGGCCGCCTCCCGCGACGTCCTGAGTCTCGGTGGCCGACTTGGTCGACTAGGTCCAGATCCGGAGGGCGTTGCAGCGCTGTTCTCCTGGCTGAAAGACTGGGCGGGTATCTACGACGCCCACGCCGCCGTCTTCGCCGAATTCCCCGGTATCGGAACATCCCGCGGACTGGCGATAGGTGACGTCCGAGCGGAGGCAGCGACATTCACCAGCCAGGTCGAAGCGCGCCTGAGGACGGCTGACCTGAGAGGCCTGCACCCCTACGATGCGACAGCGGCCCTGACGCGGATCACGCACATGGTCCATGTCTACCGGTCGCGGGCGATGTTCCCCCTGCCCGCGACCGGCATCTACGAATCGTTAACACTCGCCCTGCAATTGATGCTGTTTCCAGACACCCCCGAACGCACTTTTCGTGAGGTATTGAGAGCGTTGCGGCCTGCCCGCTCCCCGATGCTGCAATCGAAGGCTGATGCGCAGCATGACCGACCGATCCCCGATGTCAGCCTCGGACCGACGTCGCCGGTGCGCCAAGCCGTGTTGCGCACCAGTTCCGCGTTGTTCGCCGAAAGCGGCTACCACGCGGTGGGCATGACAGACATTGCCGCATCGGCCAACATCAGTCGCGCTACCCTCTACCGCTACTACAGCACCAAACACACAATTCTCGCGGAGCTGACCCAGCGGGCCGTCTCCGACGTCGAAAGGCTGGCTGGAACGCTGACGCGGGGAGGTATCGGGGCCCTCACGGAGTGGATCGCTGACTACGTTCGCTTTCAACGACAGGCACGCGGGGTCACCCGCGCCTGGTTCGACGGCACAGTGGCCACGCAGCTGTGCGAGGCGCCGGTCAGGCACGGGGTCTCAGCAATCTATGGGGCTGCCAAAGGCTTGCTTGACACCGTCGACTTGCCGGCAGGCATGGATCTGGACGTGGCCGCGGTGGTGTTTCTCGCTGTTCTCGGCCGGATGACCGAACCCACCTTTGTCGGGGGCGCCGAATGCGATGCACGCGCGGCCCGCCTCATGATGGACTTGCTTACTCGCTCGATCTTGCGGTCGGTCCCCCGGCCGCTTTAGGCAGTGCCCTCCGGTAGAGGATGCCGACACAGGACCTCGTCGCAAAGCCCTACCCCCCACGGCCCTGGCCGAGTTGATGCAGTTCAATTTTCGACTGAGGCGGTCACCGCAAATCATGTCTCAATTGTTCGCCAGATCCCCGCGAAGACGCTTCTTATCCACCTTTCCCGTCGCGAGCAGCGGCAATTCCGTGGTCACCACCAGTCGCCGCGGCACCTTATACCCAGCCAGGCGCTCGCGGACAGCCCGCTGGATCTCCTCCAACGTCACTGACATGCCGTCATGCGCGACGACAACGGCGCAGACCGCCTCTCCCCATCGGTCGTCGGGAATTCCGATCACCGCACATGCCGCGACACCGGCCACGGTGTTGACGGCATCTTCGACTTCGGGTGAGTACACATTCTCTCCACCCGAGATGACAACATCCTTCTTGCGGTCGACCAGGTAGAGAAGCCCCCGCTCATCAATGCGGCCGATGTCGCCGGTGTGGCACCAGCCGTCTCTCAACGTCGTCAGCGTTGCCGCGTGATCGTCCCAATACCCACGGAACAAGGCGTCGGAGGTGACGACGATCTCGCCGGTTTCGCCGGTGGGCATCTCAACGCCGTCATCATCGACAATGCGCACCCGAGTGCCGGGGAAAGGGTAACCAACCGACGATAGAGCCCGATCGGCGTCCGGTCCGCGCAGCGTGTGAAGCTCGCGAGGTAGTCCGGACACGATTGCCTCGGTTTGCCCGTACAGGTTGAGGAACCCGACTCCGGGCAAGGCGCCCAGGGCCCGCTGCAAGGTAGCTTTGGACATCGGCGCGGCCGCGTAGACGATAGTGTGCACCGATGCCATGGCCGAGATGTCGGTTACCTCGTCGAGCAACGTCTTGACCATGACTGGCGCCAAGTGCAGCACGGTGATTCGCTCGTCGGCGATCAGCCGAACTGCCTCGGCTGCGGCGAACTGTTGTTGGAGTACTACGGTTCCGCCCCTGGCATGCAAACCCGCAATGATGGCAAGCCCACCGACATGAAACATCGGCATGTTGATCAGCCCCCGATCGCCACTGCCACATCGCATTTCGCCGTTCATGGTGAGGGCCACTCGACGCAGCTCCTGCTGTCCGAGGATGCAGCACTTAGATGCGCCGGTGGTGCCGCTGGTAAACAGCAGACACGCGATATCCCCGGGGTGCGCAACGAGTTCAAGAACCTCACCCTGCCCGCTGTCGAGGAAATCCTCGTACGTCGTTTGGCCGGCGTGGCGCTCCCCGCCGATAGTGACCACGCGCGGCGACGGCGACGATTGCGCACCGAACCCGGCAAGCGCCGGGACGAACTCGTCGGCACAGAACACGAGCGACGGGCTCACCCGAGCCAACGCGGCGCGCATCTCGACCGGCGCTAGCCGGAAGTTGATCGTGGCCATGATCACACCGCTGAGCTGAGTCGCGGCGATCAACTCACCGAATTCGATGCTGTTGCGGCTGAGCACAGCAATGCGATCTTGGTGCCGGACACCCGCGCCCACCATCGCTGATACCAACCGCACAGCCCGCTCGCGCAGCTGCGCATGGGTCAGGCTGCGTCGGCCGTGCCGGTAGGCGGGGACGTCGGTGAACCGGACCGCGTTGTCGGTGACGATGTCACCGAGCGTCATATCGGTGAGATCCGCGCGTATCGTCAACGCACCTCCATTCGCATCACAGGGATCATATTTCGCACGCCAGCCCGGCAATGGCCACCATCGTGACCGAGTGAGGCGGAGTGCGTCCCGACTTCGATAATGATTTTCACTGGGCGATGTAGCGACGACAACCGACGGTCATGATCGGGGTCGGCTCGCGGCTACTGACTGCTGAGCAGCATCGACCCAGCGATCGGTCCGCCACCCACGGCAACAGCGACTACCTCCGGGGTTTGCGGAGCCTGCCTGTCACCACCCTCGCCCCACATCTGGATGCAGGCCTCGTGCAGAAATCCCATCCCATGCAACCGACCCCCTGAAAGCTGGCCGCCGCTGGTGTTCAGCGGGAGTGGCCCGTCGAGGGCGATGTGGGAAGGATCGTCGAGAAACTGCCCGACCTTGCCCCGCTCGCAAAACCCCAGTGCCTCCAGCCAGACGACCGTTAGGAAAGAAAAGCCGTCGTAGAGCTGCGCCATGTCAACGTCAGCCGGCGACAGGCTGGTGTTCTCCCACAAGGTGACACCCGAGTCGTGGGCCGCCATCGTCGTGATGTCCGAGCGTTGGTCCCAGGTGGCGCGTTCGAATATCCCTGGCCCGACGGACTCGACGGTCAGCGGCTGCCGGGGCAATCCGGCCGTGGCATCACGCCGCGAGACCACTACTGCCGTGGCACCATCGCACGGCACATCACAGTCATAAAGGCACAACGGCTCAGAGACCATCCGCGCACCGAGGTAGTCATCCATCGTCATCGGTTGGCGGTAGACCGCGTCCGGGTTGCGTCCGGCGTTCGTCCGCGCGTTGATAGCGATATGGCCGAGATGTTCGCGGGTGAGGCCGAATTCGTGCATGTATCGCTGCGCGGGCATCGCCAGCCAGTTCGCCCCCGACAGCGCACCGTAAGGTGCGACCCACTCGAGGTGCGCCGGCAACCTTCCACCGCTGTACAACACCGAAGCGCGTCCGCCAGCCTGCTCGGCGGCAGTCGACTCCCACACTGAGCGGAACACCACGACGTGGTTAGCCAAACCCAGGCTCACCGCCATACACGCTTCGATAACCGGTCCGACCTGACCCGCGGTCTCCATCGCCGAGATGTACCAGCGCGAGCGCAAGCCCAGCGCATTGCGGACATCGTTAATGTTGGCACCGGAGAACCCAGCGTCAGACATACCCGGTCCGGGATAGCTTGCTATGCCGTCGATGTCGTCGACACTCAGCCCGGCGTCGTTGATCGCGCGCTGCACGGCTTCGAGCGTTAGGTCCAGGCCAGTTCGACCGAGGCGCCGACCCACTTGCGATTTGCCAGCGCCGGTCAAGACCGCTCTGCCGTCGAACGGGCCTCGGGTCATGCTGGTGCCTCCCCTATTGCGACGTCAGCGCTCGACTCCGCTAGGCCGATCGCTGAACCGCTCTGATGAGTGAGTACCGGCATCAGAACACAAACCGCGCGATCAAATCCGCGACCGCAGCCGGCTTATCGGCACCTTCGATCTCGACGGTGTGCCGCACGATCAGGTTCACGGTGTCGGCGGCGACCTGGGCGGCGTCGACAAGGTGAGAACGCACCCGGATCCGAGTGCCCGCCCTTACTGGGGACAAGAACCGAACCTTGTTCAGGCCGTAGTTGATGCCCATCTTGGAGTTTTCGATGCGGTAGTTGTCCTTACTCACACCGGGAATGAGCGAGAGCGTGAGAAAGCCGTGTGCGATCGTTGCCCCGTAGGGACTCTCCCTTTCCGCCTTCGCCACGTCGACGTGTATCCACTGATGATCCCTCGTGACTTCGGCGAACGAGTTGATGAGGCTTTGATCGACCTCCACCCATCGGCTGACGCCCAAATCCTCGCCCATCGTCGCCAATGCTTCGTCGATGGACTTGATCACTTTCATTTCAGCTCCTCTAACCGAATATACAGATAATTATTTAATGCTATATGGTGGTTCATGCTACGTGACAATCCCCCAACAGATCTTGGAGACACATGCTCCCATCGACTTCCAGGGCAGCGATCGTGGCGGCTGCTTGCACACCGATCGGAACAGCGCGACGCGCAACGATGGCTGGCGCTGCGGCTGTGGAACTCGAGAAGCCTGTCGTCGAGCGGTCGGGACGTGAGCCCGTCAATCGCCAATGCGCGCCGAGCCTGTCGGCGATCGCCGTTGGCGCCGCCCAGATCGCCGCGGGTATGGGTCAGCGTTTCCTCGCAGGAGAAATGGAATCATGCTCGACCGCAACGCGTCTGCCGAAGCGAAAGACTGGCGGCGGTCTGCGCGAGGCGATGGCCATCGAGGTTGCGTGACATGACTGAACTGATTACCGAGGGGCTGTTTCGGGTCGACGGCGATCGCGCCGTATTGCTCGGATCGCGTCGGCGATCGACTGGGGTGGTGAAGTTCCCTGCCGAGCGGCCGGATCTATTCGACGGCGACCCAACGATCCAACAGGACATCGAGGCCATCGAATTGGCCACAGAGGGAACGCTCTACACCTACACCACCCAGGAATTCCCGCCGCCGATGCCATACCGGGGCAATCGCAATCCGGACTTGTTCAAGCCCTACATCCTCGGCTTCGTCGAGTTGGCGGACGCCGTGATGGTCGAGTCGTTGATCGTCGGAACCTCCGCAGCAGAGCTGCGCATCGGTCAGCCCATGGTGTCGACCACCACCACATTGAAAAAGGCCGACGGAGAGTCCGTCCTGACATTTGCGTTCCGCCCGCAGAACTGAGCGAACGGCGTGACCGCATGGGGCACGCCGCGGTTCGGACTCCATCCCCTCCATGGCATCCATGGCATCCATGGCATCCATCAACCCACGGTGAGTAATCCATTGCGGCGCAACACCCGCTGACAGTTTGCGCGCCATCAAAGCAGTTCGGCGCCAAGGCCGCTGCCGTTAGTGCGCCGCCACGCCGACGGGGATTGCCATAGCGGCAACCATTTCGGTGACAACCGCGATCATCTCGTTGCGATCCACGGCCACTGTCTGGCGATGCACAGTAAACCAGGCGCGGTCGAGCAATCCCATGATGGTCACCCCGATGACGTCAGGTGAGTGCACACCGCGCGCGGCGACGACTTGGCCCAACTTCCATGACGCCCGCGAGACCATGCGATTGCGAGACAGTCGGAACCCTTCATCGTCGGGTGCCGACTGATCCGATGCCATCACGAAGGCACCATGGCGGTCCATGTAATCGAAATAATGCGCCACCCAGTCGCGAATTTCATCAACACCAAACGCGACGTCAGCATCGGACCACTCCGCGATGACAGCCATCGCGTCGTGGTAGGCGTTCTTGCCGAGCTCGTTGAATATTTCGCGCTTGTCCTTGAAGTAAGTGTAAAAGCCGGCTCGCGAGATGCCGCAGGCCTCGGTAATCGCGTTGATCGGCGTGCCGGCGTAACCACGCTCGAGGAACAACCGTCGGCTGGCGCTCAGAATCGCCGATCGAGTGCGTTCCCCACGAGTCACCTCCAATTCCGCATTCACCTCGGCAGCGTTGCTGGTCACCCCTAGACCTTATATGACGTTTGTGTCATACACCAATACTTCTACTTCATGCTTACTTTCATGGTTGAAATCTGAACTAAGTTGACAGTAGCGTCAAGCCAGGACCATGCTAAGAGCGAGCGACAGCCGAGTAGGAGGCACACCAATGACGCATCCCACCGAGCAGTTCCACGACGCACCGGTGTTCGATGCCGATCAACACATGTACGAGACCCCGGATGCGCTATTGAAATACCTTCCCGAGCAGTACAAGTCGAAGGTCCAGTTCGTTCAGGTCGGGCGGCACACTCGGATAGCGATTCTCGGCAAGATCACCGATTACATGCCCAATCCAACATTCGAAAGAGTCGCCGCCCCCGGAGCGCACGAACGGTTCTACTCGGGTCAGAACCCGCAAGGCTTGACGATGCGGGAGATGTCCGGTCGTGGCATCGAGGCGCCACTCGGTTCTCGGAACCCCGATGACCGGATTGTCGAACTCGACAAGCAGGGCGTCGATTCCTGCCTCAACTACCCGACGCTGGCGAACCTTGTCGAGCACTCCGCAGCCGAGGACCCAGAGTTGACCGCCGCCATCATCCACGCGCTGAACCAATGGATGCTCGAACATTGGGGGTTCAGCCATGAAAACCGCATCTACTCGACGCCTGTGCTGACCCTGGGCATCGTGGACAACGCCCTCCGTGAGCTCGAGTACATCCTCGAGAACGGCGCCAAAGTCGCTCTGATCAAGCCGGCACCAGTGAAAGGCTATAAGGGCTGGCGTTCGCCGGCACTGCCGGAGTTCGATGCATTCTGGCGGGAGGTCGAATCCTCTGGACTGCCTATCGTGTTGCATGCCAGCCAGCCGCCGTTGCAGGAATACATCGAAAAGTGGGAACCGGCGAACACCCACAACGCTTTCGAGATGTCGGCGTTCAAATGGACCGCGCTTGGCCACCGCGAGATCGCCGACATGCTGACCAGTTTGATCTGCCACGGCACGCTGACCCGGTTCCCCAAGCTGCGGATCGCCAGCGTCGAGAACGGAAGTTCTTGGATTAAACCACTTTTCGATGATCTCCAGTCGACATACCACAAGATGCCGCAGAACTTCCCGGAGCATCCGCACGAGGTCTTCCGCCGCAATTGCTGGGTGAGTCCCTTCTGGGAGGGCTCGGTGGCCGACGTCGTCGACACCATTGGATGGGACAAAGTAATGTTCGGGTCCGACTGGCCGCATCCTGAGGGATTAGAGACTCCGAAAGGCTACTTCAAGTACGCCGAGGGGATGGACGAGCGCCGAACCTACGACTTCATGGGCGACAACGCGCGCCGTTTCATCGGTCTGCCGATAGCCAACCCGGATCCGGCCGCCCTGCTTCCACCGCAACTGGCGAACGCTTAGAACACGACAATGCGACGATGCGCCTGGCTCAGCGCCGTGCGCATCCTCGTCGACAACGTTGACCCTGCGGCTCAGTCACTGGCGGGCAACGGTTTTGCTGCCTTGACCGACAGCACGGCCGTGCCGACGCTGAGAGTCCCAGCGCCCGCCTTCGTGACGAGCACCTCGGCGTCGCCCTGGCCGACGTAGCGCTTCCCCATCACTGTGCCGCCGGCCAGGGAGGGGTCCAGTGTGGCGCCCGTAACCGGGGCCGCCGCCCCCAGGGGAACCATCGGGTGGCCACCACAACGCAAGTCGTCAAGGCACTCGTCACTTCTCACCACAATCACCTGGGTGTCGCAGACCTGACTCTGCAATCGCGTGCCATTTTGGATCATCGCATTTCCCTGCTATTCGGTTCGGAGGGCTCATTTTTCGGTGCCGGCGAGCGTCGTCAACTCGTCGACGATCTCGCGCCGCCCTCGTGATGGCTTAGACCGCAGCGGCCACGGCGCCTGGGCCGCGCCATAGACTGGCCGTCACAAATCAGATATATAGTTATAGACTTGTTCGGCCTAGTCAAGCCAAACCGTCTGCAGCAGAGTCATCGTGAAGGCCTAAGGAGCGCCATGCCTGACACACCCAGCGTCGCCATCATCGGCGTCGGACTTCACCCGTTCGGTCGATACCCTGACCGCTCTGCCCTAGAGATGGGTGCGGTGGCGATCAGCAGAGCACTGCGTGACGCGGGGGTGGCCTGGTCGGACGTGGGAAGTCTGTACGCCGGAAGTCTCGAGGTGTCCAATCCCGAGGCGGTGACCGGACTCGTCGGCATGACCGGCATTCCAGCGCGCGCGACACTGAGCGGCTGCGCGACCGGCAACTCTCTGCTCACCCTGGCAGCACGCGACGTGGAACTCGGCGAGGCTGACATCGCAGTGGGGGTCGGGCTGGACAAACACCCCCGCGGCGCGTTCGGTGCCGACCCTGCGGTGTCAGGACTCCCCCAATGGTATGGCGACCAAGGCATGTTCCTCACCACGCATTATTTCGGCACCAAGATCATGCGCTACATGCACGACCACGGCATCAGCGAGACAACACTGGCGCGCGTGGCGGTCAAGAACTTCGACCACGGTTCGTTGGCACCGCACGCGTGGCGTCGCAAAGCGATGAGCATCGAATCCGTCCTGGCTTCCCCGGTGGTCAACGCGCCGCTACGGCAGTACATGTACTGCAACCCCAATGAAGGCGCCTCGGCCGTTGTGGTCTGCCGGGCCGATAAGGCCAAGCAGTACAACGACACTCCGATCTACGTGCGCTCCACCGCCCTGCGGAGTCGCCGCGAAGGCGCCTACGAGCTGCTGCGGACGTCCATCGAGTTGCCCCTTGTGCCGGGTACGACCGCGGAAGCCGCCCGCGCTGCCTACGAACAGTCCAGCATCGGGCCTGACGACATCGACATCGCGCAATTGCAGGACACCGATTCCGGCTCAGAGATTATCCACATGGCCGAAACCGGGCTGTGCAAAGACGGTGAGCAAGAGGCGCTACTGGCCGACGGCGCCACCAGGATCGGTGGTCGCCTTCCGATCAACACCGACGGTGGATTGCTCGCCAACGGCGAACCGGTCGGCGCGTCGGGCTTGCGCCAGGTCTACGAGCTCGTCCAGCAACTTCGGGGCACCGCCGGTGACCGCCAAGTGCCCGACAAACCCCGGGTGGGGTTGGCTCAGCTCTATGGGGCGCCAGGCACAGGCGCAGTCGCCATCCTGTCGCGATAACAGGCATGAACGACAGCGCAGTTGCGACGTCGCACGATCTAGATCCTTCGGCGCCCATGACAGAGCGTCATATGAGAGAAGCGGCAACCGGCTCAGCAGGCCTGGTGCCAAATCCCCTTTGCCCGAATCTATCCCGCGCTGGATGGGAACCGGAAACCTGGTAAAAAAATAACTAAACAGCTATATGATTATAGATTAGACTCAAGGAGAAAGGGTGTCATGGTGACGGCTGGCACCATCGCTGCATTGCTCGACGAATGCGCCGCCCAGCGGCCAAACCGGCCCCTCCTGCTCGATGCCAGTGGCGTCTCGCTGACGGTGGGCGACGTCGCTGCGTTGGTCAGTGCCGCCACCGGCTGGCTCTGGAAATCCGGTGTGCGACCGGGAATGACAGTCGCGTGGCAACTGCCATCCGATCCCGGTGCGGCAGTGATCATGCTGGCGCTCGCGCGCGCTGCGGTTACCCAGGCGCCACTGCTGCACCTGTACCGCGAGCGGGAGGTGCGTGCGGCGCTCGACGTGGCATCCGCCGACATCCTGATCGTCGATCGCAGCACGGCCAGCAACGCCCCTCCGAGAGCGGACACGATCGTCGTCCCGGACGACCTGATCCAGCGGCTGGGACGCCAAGGAGACGCCGAGCCACACAACGGACTATGCGGCCACCGCGCCGACGATGCTGCCTATTGGCTGTACTTCACCTCGGGCACGACTGGTAAGCCGAAGGGTGTGTGTCACGACGACACCACACTGCTCAGCGCGTCCCGTGGTTTTGTCGACCACTACGGGCTAGGCAGTCTGCCGGACGAAGTCGGAACAATAACCTTTCCGATCGCGCATGTTGGTGGTCTGGTCTACCTCGCCGGGGCCTTGCTCGGTGACTTCCCAGTCCTGCTGATCCCGAAGGTTTCCGACGACCTGCCGGAAGTGCTCGCAAGTCACCGCGTCACGGTCGCGGGTGCGAGTACGACCTTCTACCAAATGCTGCTGTCCGCACAGTTGGCTTCGGGACGCGCAGAGCCCTTGATCCCGACGCTGCGGATGATCATCGGCGGAGGGGCGGCTTGCCCACCTGAGGTGCACCGCCAGATCCGCCGCTCTATGGGAATCCCGATCATGCACGCCTACGGGATGACCGAGGCACCGATGGTATGCGTCAGCCACCACGGCGACAGCGAGGAACAACTGCATAACACGTCCGGGCGACCCGTACCAGGAGCGCACGTCCGGATCAGTGAATGCGGCGAAATCGAAGTCTGCGGCGACACTTTGGGGAGGGGATATACCGACGCTGAGCAGTGGGCGCAGGCGCTGTCTGCCGACGGCTGGTTCCGTACGGGTGATCGTGGGCGACTACGCGCCGACGGTCACATCGTGGTCACCGGCCGCACGAAAGATCTCATCATCCGCAAGGGCGAAAATATCGCGCCGGAAGAGATCGAGAACGATTTGCTCGCTCACCCGCTCGTCGACGAGGTCGCGGTCGTTGGTCTGCGCGACGAGTTCCGCGGCGAAATGGTGTGTGCGGTGGTGCGGCGGTCCCTCTCCCATCCCGACATCACCTTCGATGAGCTTTGCGCGTTCTTGGACGAGCGCGGATTGATGAAACAGAAGTGGCCGGAGAGGCTCGTCGTCGTCGACGAACTCCCGATGACTGGGCTGGGCAAAGTCGCAAAATCCCACCTCGCTCAACAGATCTCAGCAGGAGCAATCCGATGACAGCGTTGTCCGACGAAGAACGTCAAGAGCTGGCTAGTTCTGTACGAGCAGCGTGTGCGCGCGGCGCCACCGAAGAACGGGTCCGCCAGGTTGCCTACGGCGAGTGCGCCGACGATAGCCAGGGAACCGTCGCCGGTTTCGACACCGCGCTGTGGAATGTGCTGTGCGCCCAGGTCGGGATCGCGGCCATTGCACTGCCCGAGGAGTGGGGCGGCGCCGGCTTGGGGGCGTCAGCGCTCGGAGTGGTCGCTCATGAACTGGGACGCGCCCTGGCCCCGGTACCGTTTCTCAGCTCCGCTGTCCTAGCCACCAGCCTGCTCGTCGAGCTGTTGGAGAGCGACCGCGAATCGGAGAAGCGGATCACCGGTCTGATCGAAGGCCGTCGGACCGCTGCTGCCGGGCTCACTGGCGACGGAGGTCTGTGGCGCCGCGAGTCCATCACGCTGACCGCTGCGCCGTCCGGCGACGGCTGGCGCGTCGACGGCTCGAGTCGGCATGTCCTGGGCGGGGCGGCCGCCGACGACTTCGTGGTCGTAGCCGCGGAAGCAGGTGGCGAGCCAGCGCTTTTCCTCATTGAAGCCGCCGCCGACGGTGTCACCGCCACAACGGAACGGGTGCTCGACGGTACTCGACCGATGGCAGCACTGACCTTCACCGCGGCGGCGGCCATTCGGCTTTCGGGGCCAGAGCCCGTCGATGAGCTGATAGAGCGGACGCTCGATCTAACTCTTGCAGTGCTGTCAGCAGAGCAAGTCGGAGCTTGTGAGAGAGTGCTCGAGATCGCGACAGCCTACGCCCGGACCCGCGAACAGTTCGGTCGTCCGATCGGAAGCTTCCAAGCGATCAAGCACAAGTGCGCTGACATGCTGGTCGATCTCGAGTGGGCGCGCTCGGCATCTCAAGCCGCGCTGCAGGCATTCGACTATGGAGCGGTGGCGGCCGGCGAGGGCAGTTGGCGCGCCAGCATGGCCAAGGCGGTGTGCTCTGAGTCGTTGCGCAATGCTGCGCACGCCAATGTGCAGATCCACGGCGGCATTGGATTCACCTGGGAGGATTCGGCGCACCTGTATCTGCGTCGCGCTCGCACGGACGAAGTCTTGTTCGGCACGCCGGCCCAACACTGGGACCGCCTAACGCCGGTGGCCGAGCTGACGTGACGACGGTGCACCCGGCCAAGCACGATCCGCAGCCGGCCAATCGGCAGGCCAGACGTCGCGTTTCCGGCTTATTTCCCCGGCATTTAGTCGATCTCAGAGAAATGCCCCGACGATCTCGACGGGCAAATCGCGCCCGTTGTGCAGAGGAGTAACTATGTCCGCAGCCACTTCAGTCGCCGAGGACATCGAGGCCTCTCGCCTTGAGATCAGAGCTTTCCTGGACAACGCTCCCAAGCCGGCGGGGCTACGCAACTACGGACCCACGCCGACGGCCGCCGACGTCAGTGCCGGCCGCCAGTGGCACCGCCACCTCGCCGAGCACGGCTACACATGTCTGCACTGGCCACACGACGTCGGCGGCGCTGACGCGACAGTGGCGTTCCAGGCCGTGTTCGCCGAGGAGTGCGCGCGTGCCGGTGTTCCGCGACAAGTCAACATCACCGGCCCCGACCTCGTTGGTCCCGTGCTGATCAAGTTCGGAAGCGACGAGCAGAAATCCCGTTATCTGGAGCCAATCCGGTTGGGTGACGATGTGTGGTGTCAGCTGTTCTCCGAACCGGGGGCGGGATCGGATCTAGCCGCTGTGCGCACCCGCGCGCAGCGCACCGACCGAGGCTGGCGCGTCGACGGTCAGAAAGTGTGGAGTTCTGCGGCGGTGCCGGCCCGCTACGGGCTGCTGTTGGCACGTACCGGTCCCGACAAGCATCGCGGGTTGTCGATGTTCGTGGTGCCAATGGATGCACCCGGGGTCACGGTGCGCCCACTCACCCAGATGGACGGCGAGAGCAAATTCAACGAAGTGTTCTTCGACGGTGCCGAATTGACCGACGACGCGTTGATCGGGGAGGTCGGGCAGGGCTGGACTCTGGCGCTGGTGACGCTAGGCCGTGAACGCCTGACCCTCGGTTCGCAGGCTGTCGGGATGTTTCGCCTCCACAGGCGCTTGATCGATGCCGCCCGTGACCATGATCTACTCGATCCTGCCCTGTCGCGGTCGATGACGAAGCTGTGGGCGCGGATGTGGCTTTTGCGGTTCACCTGGCTGCGAGCCATCGATTCCGGCGACCTCACGTCTCCTGCCTTTTCGGTACTCAAGCTGATGAGTTCGGAAACCGACCGCGACCTGGGCGATATGGCGACCGAAGTGCTGGGCACCGACGCCTGCGCCGATCCGGCCGACAACGAACTCGTGCATCACATGTTGGTGGGTCGGGCGCAGACCATCCTCGGCGGCACCAGTGAAATCCAGCGCAACATCTTGGGCGAGCGTGTGCTTGGCCTGCCCAAAGAACCTCGGTGACGGCAGATTGACCTCGACGAGCGCTTCGCGCGCGCTGCGCGCTCTTCTCCGTCCCGGAATGACTGTCGCGTTGGGCGACGGTGTCGGCGCGCTCGGCTGCCTCGATGATGGCACTTCGGTGGGCGCCGCATTGAGCGCAGCGGCCCGTGAGGTGGGGTCGGTGCGCCTAGTCATCGGCTGGCTTCCCACCTCAATCGCCGGCCTGGACGCCGACGCGTTCGCTGACGTCGTGGCGCTGATGCCGGGGTGGGGTTTGCGCGATACGCTGCGCAGCTCGTCGGCACGGTTTGTCCCAACACGGCTATCGGCGATCCCCGCCCTTCTGACCGACGTACTTCGCCCTGACATCCTGATCACCCGGCTGGTTCGACGACCCCGTGGGTTGCAGTTCAGTAGCGAAGTATCTTGGCAGAGTTCCGCGATTAGTTGCGGCGCTGAGGTTTTCGGCGTCATCGACGCCAACGCACCCGCCGCCAGCGCTCACGAACACGTCGACCAAGTTCGCCTGCTCGGCGCGACGACCGAGGGGTTGGCCGAGGTTCCCCAAAAAGAACCTGAGCCGATTCACTTCGCTCTCGCCGATGAGGTGTTGCGTTTGATCCCACGGGGCGCCCGACTCCAGTATGGCCCGGGCCAGTTAGGCACTGCGCTGCTGCGGCGCGCCCGCGTTCCGCTGGGTATCGATACCGGCCTGCTGACTGATGAGGTGGTCGAATTGGACCGGCGGGGGCTGCTCGTGGGCGCGCCGTCGGCAACCTATCTCCTGGGCACCGAAGCGCTGTACGACTGGGCCGATGGTCGCAAGATTCTGCGCGGCATCGACTACACCCACGACATCACTCGTCTGTCGCGCGGTCAACCACTGATCGCGGTGAACACCGCAATCGAGATCGACCCGCTCGGGCAGATCAACGTCGAAGGCATCGGCGAGAAGGTGGTCGGCGGGATCGGTGGACATCCGGACTACTGCACCGGTGCGCGGCTGAGCCGAGGCGGCCTCTCGATCATCGCGGTTCCGTCGGTCATCAACGGCCGTTCGCCGTTGGTCGATCATCTCAGCCGTCCAGCATCAACACCCGCTTACGACGTGGACATGATCGTCACCGAATCCGGCCACGTCGACCTGCGCGGCGCCGACTGGGCACAGCGCCGCGGGCTCATCACCAAGCTTTTCACCTGAGGAAAGGAAGTTTCATGGGGTCACTCGAGGGACGGGTTGTGCTCGTCACCGGCGGCGGGCGTGGCATCGGCCGTGCCCACTGTCTGGAGCTGGCCGCGCACGGTGCCGCGGTGGTGGTGAATGATCCCGGCGTCAGCCGTGACGGCACCGCGAGCGATAACGCGGATGGCCCTGCGGCACAAGTTGTCTCGGAAATCGAAGCAGCGGGCGGCAGGGCCGTCGCGCACACGGGCTCAGTGGCATCCTGGGATGACGCCGCCGACATGGTTAGCACCGCCGTCAGGCAGTTCGGCACGCTGACCGGCGTGGTCAACAACGCAGGAATCGTGCGAGACGCGATGATCACCAGCGCGACGGAGGCCGATTTCGATGCGGTCACGGCCGTGCATCTCAAGGGCACGTTCGCCGTCACCAAACACGCCTGCGACTACTGGCGCTCACAAGCCAAGCAGGGCAACCCCGTCGACGCCCGCATCGTCAACACCGTTTCCGGCGCAGGTCTTTGGGGCAATGTCGGCCAAAGCGCCTACGGAGCCGCCAAGGCCGCCATCGCCAACCTGACGCTGGTAACAGCAATGGAGATGCGGCGCTATAACGTGTCTGCCAACGCGATCTCGCCGTTGGCGGTCACGCGCATCAGCGAAGGCTTCTTCGGCGCTGACAAGGCCGCCGACCCGGCATTGGATCCTGCTCGTAGCTCCGCAGTCGTGGCTTGGCTCCAGTCTGCCGAGTCGGCGTGGCTGACGGGACAGATCTTGCGGGTCAACGGCAGCTCTCTGAGCCGTATCGTTGGGTTCTCCGAGGCTCCGCAGCGCTACCATGCCAAAGATCAGAATCACCTTCAGTACTCTGAGGTGGGCCAAGCGGTCAGCTGGCTTTGGGACACACTTCCCCGCGGTCTGGCCGGCCCCTTGCTGCCGACCTAGCGGCCGCGGCGTCCATCAGCTGAAGTAGGCGAGCGGCCGCTCGACCAGCTCGAACACGACGCCCTCAGGGGACCGCAGAAACGCTACGTACAAGCCGTCAATCTTGGTTCCCGGCAAAGGAATCCAGACTGGACTGCCCACCTGCTCAACGTGATCGGGAATCTGAGCGAGGGCATCGTGCACGCTTTCGACCCGCAGCGCGCAGCGGTAGATTCCCTGACGGTTGCCCCCCCACGGCACCGGCGCGGAATCAGTGTTTGGATGCTCGACAACCACTAGCGAGAATTGATGACGATCCTCGGCGAGGGCATACCGGCCGACCACACAGTCCACCGTGTCGGTCGGTCCGTGAGGGCTAAGCTGCTCGCCGGCGACAGGAACGGCGATGGGAGGCATCAGCTCCGCGAATCCGATGGCACGAAGGAAACTGCCGGTCGCTGCCGCGTCGATCGCGCAGATTCGGATGCCGTTGAACTGCACCAGGTTCGACGCGCCGCCGCCTTCGATCTGGGACAATTCTATGACTACCCCGTCATGATCGACGGCGAGAATCGACGTGACGCCACCGATCAGGCCATCGATTGGCTCGCCTACTGTGAGCCCAGCACGGCGCAATGTCGCAGCAGTTCTATGCAGGTCGGAGACCGCCAGGTGTGCTGCCCGGATGCCGGGACGCGCGGGGTTGGTGTCGGTATCGCGCGCCAGCACAGGGACGCGGTACTCGATGATCTCCAGGGCGCAGCCACCCCGTGCACCTCGCGAATCATATAAGAACGCTGTCTCGCAATAGGTTTCGCCGTCGAGCCCCAGGACCGAACCGTCGGAGGCTACGGTCGGGTCGGTACGCATCCGCGCGACGAGATCCATAGCCTTCCCGTAGATCTCTTCGGTTGCCTCCAGCGAGGCGCAGTTGAGATTGACGTGGAGAAATCGTCGCGCGAGACAGTCCCCCACGCGAGCTCCGCCAGCGAGAGTCATCACAGGACCACAGAATTAATCTTGAACTCGATGATCTCGTCCTCGCTAAACCCCAATTCGGTGAGTAGCGCGTCAGTATGCTCGCCGTGGTTAGGTGCACACGTCAATCTCAATGGAGTCTCATCGAACTGGACGGGGCTCGCCGCCACCGCGAACTCGTTGTTGTTTGTGTCGGTCACGCGTGGCAGGTATCCGTTGGCGAGGGCCTGCGGGTCGTTGTTCACCTCGTGGGCGGTGCGCACCACGTCCCACACTCCGCCAAAGCCGGCGAGGGCCTTCTCCCAGTGGCTTAGATCTTCGGACTCAAAGGCGGCTCGCAGCTTTGCAATACACTCTTTGCGATTGCCGAACCGCGCGACGGCGTTGGCGAAGCGCTCATCGTCAATCAGCTCGGGTCTGCCCAGGCGCGTGCAGAACTCCGACCAGAACCGGTCTGACTGCAAGAGCACCAAAGCAATAAACCGGCCGTCTCGGGTCTTGTAAACGCTGGCAACCGGATTCGGCATTTCTTCCAAGTTGAACTTCGGGATATCCCGGCCTGTGACGCCTGAACCCACGATATCCATCCCCAGTTGCCAAATGGCGGAGCTCAGAAGCGAGACGTCGACCACCGAAGTCTCGCCGGTGCGTTCGCGCTTTACCAGTGCCGCTGCGATACCGCCTGCTATCGCCAGTCCTCCGTAGACGTCGCCGAACGCGGGCCGCTGGACCGGCGGGTAGGAACCGTCACCGACGGCATACGCGTCAGCGATCCCGCCCCGCGCCCAGTAGGCGGCGAGGTCGAACCCGCCCTGGGAAGCCAGATCCCCCTTGGCTCCGTAGCCGTGCCCGCGCGCATAGATGATCCTGGGGTTTCGGGTCCGCACCTGTTCGACGTCCACGCCCATACGCCGACGAGAATCGGGCAACAAGTTGGTCAGGAACACGTCGGCAGTCTCGATCAGCCTCATCAGTAGCTCAAGTCCGTCGGGGCCCGACGTATCGATACCGATGCTGCGCTTGCCGCGATTTGGTTGCTCGATGAAGTGGTTGACGCCGCCCCCGCTGGCGACGACGCCTGAGCTGATCAGGCCGCGCTGGGGATCACCGGTTTCGGGGTGCTCGATCTTGATGACGTCGGCTCCCCAGTCCGCAAGCACAGCACCGGCGGAGGGAACGAAGGTCCACGACGCCAACTCGACGACGCGTATCCCACTGAGAATGTCGGTCATTGGTTCCTTGGTTGCATCATTAATTCCTTAGTTGGCGAGGTCAGAATTCCTTAGTTGGCGAGGTCAGTCGACGGGGTACGCGATCACTTTGGTCTGCAGGTGCTGTTCGAATCCTTCGACGCCGTTTTGCCTGCCGATGCCGCTCATCTTGTAGCCCCCGAAGGGCGCGTCCGCGCCGTAGTACAAGGCGGAATTGACGTTGATCGACCCGGCGCGGATACGGCGCGCGACGGCCATCGCCCGGTCTGTAGAACCCATGACGGTGCCGGCCAGCCCGTACATGGAGTTGTTCGCCATCTCGACAGCCCCGTCGTCGCCGCCGTCGTACGGGGTTACGGTCAGCACCGGCCCGAAGATCTCCTCCTGGAAAACGCGGTGCTGCGGTGCCACGTCGGCGAGCACCGTGGGGGCGATGAAGTAGCCCCTGTCGAGCCCTTTGGGTCTGCCGCCGCCGGTGGTGATCCGTGCACCCTCTTCCTTCGCGATCTGCAGGTAACCCATCACTCGGTCATACTGCTTGGCTGAGATGACCGGACCGTAGAGGTTGGCGGGGTCGCCGGGATCACCGCAAGACACTGAGGAGAACGAGGCAGTCGCGATCTCGACGGCCGTCTCATAGAACTGGCTGGGCACCAGCATCCTGGTCGTCAGTGCGCATCCCTGACCGGCATTCATCAATGCGGCGATGCAGCCGGGCACCGTCGCATTCAGGTCCGCGTCGTCGAGCAGCAGGAAGGCCGACTTGCCGCCGAGTTCGAGTAGGTTGCGCTTCATCGTCGAGGCGGACAACCGCTGAATCAGTTCGCCGACCACCGTGGAGCCGGTGAACGAAATCATGTCCACCCGCGAGTCGGTGAGCAGCCGCTGCGCGACGCTGTTGTCCGAAGCCGGAACGATGTTGACCACACCCCGGGGAATGTCGGTCCTCTCGGCGATGACCCGGCCCCAACGCAACGCGTTCCACGGCGTCTCCATCGCTGGCTTGAGGACCATCGTGTTGCCGGTGGCGAGGATCTGTCCAACCTTATTAGCGATGATCTCGAACGGAACGTTCCACGGAGTGATCGCGCCGACCACACCCATCGGCTCTTTGACGACCGCGCGATGGTAGGGCACCCCAAACTTGTCGTCGACATCGAGCTGTCGTTCCCAACCGAATTGCGAGATGTACTCTGCGGGCCAACGCAGCGCATCGGCCAGCGGCCAGTCCAGCTGTGCCAAGTAGGTGAAGCCGAGTGGGGCCCCCACCTCTGCGATGAGCTCGGCACGCATATCCTCGCGATCCTGCTGCAGCGCATCGTGCAACTGCATCAGACAGTGCTGGCGGAAGTCGGGGTTCGTCGACCAGTCGGTGGTATCGAAGGCACGGCGGGCCGCAGCGATCGCCTCGTCCATGTCCTCTGCCCCCGCGTCCGTCGCCAGACCGAGGACCTCCTCAGTGGCCGGATTGATGTTCTCAGCGGTGCGACCGCTCGCCGCATCGCGTAATCGACCGTCGATGTACAACCTGGTCTCGGGATTGAATTGGACCGTGGTGGCAGCGACCGATGAAGCCGTCATGGCTACTCCCTCTCGCAAAAATGATTCGTGACGCATTGTAGCCTCTTATAGATAATTGTTTAGCTGTTACTGCGGTGCGCAATTGGTGGCGGCGGCGTCATCCGGGCTAGGTAGCACGCCGCGCTCAGCAAGGAAGCTGCCGGATACGATGACCGCGGGTATGGGTCGTTCGCGCACGCCGCCACGGCATTGCCGGTTCGTCTGGGCCTGTCCATTGGCATCCACCTCCATCTGGTGCCACCGTTTTGTCGGCGTGCTGGGACGCCGCACAGAATTCGCCGTACCCGCCAGCGCGGCGAGACCGACGACGCCACCACCAAGGTTCATGTTGCGAGTCCACACGCGCGCACCAAGACCCTCCCAGTCATCCTGCCCATCTGCGAGCACCGGGCCCGTGACCTGCGCCGCGGCCACCTCGCCCGCGACCAGCGCTGCTCGATACATTTAAACAATCAACGGATTTTGCTATCGTCGTGACGTGGATCTCACCACTCCGACGTTTCCACGCGCCATATCAGCGCGCGATCGAGGCGTTTACAAATCCAAAGCACTTGTGGTGCAGTAACGCCCGCCGGTGTCCGCCGTCCGACCGCCCTACCCTGGAAGAAGTCGCATGACCAGCGTTAACCAGACCAGCGCCAACACAAGCTCGATCCCCCACATCTCATGGCCCGAGCTGCCGTTCGCCGAGGATCGCGCCGTTGGATGGGCGGCACTCAGGGACGCCGGACCGGTCGTATACGAGGATCCCTGGTACTACTTCACTCGTCGTGAGGATGTTCTCGAAGCCTTGCGCAACCCGGAGGTCTTCTCGTCGAAGAAGGCCTACGATGTGCTTGGCAGCCCGTTGCCCTTGCTTCCGTTGTCCTACGACCCTCCCGAACACACCCGCTACCGCAAGATTCTGCAGCCCTTCTTCAGCCCAGGAACGCTGTCGAAGATCCTGCCGTCCCTGCAACAGCAGGCAATTGACATCATCAAACGAGCGTGCGCGGATGACCGCTGCGAGGTGATCTCCGAACTTGCCATGCCCTACCCTTCGCAGGTTTTCCTAACCATGTTCGGTCTTCCTTTGGCTGACCGCGATCGCCTCATCGCCTGGAAAGACGCGGTTATCCACCTGTCGGAAATTCCGGATATGGCAAACGCCGACCTGACGCCGGCCTTGGAGCTTTTCGCGTACCTGACTGAGTCCATCGCCGACCACCGGGCCAATCCACGCGATGACCTGTTGTCCAGCTTGCTCGGGGGCGCCGATCCCCTCGACGACAACGAAGCCCTGGGATTGGCCTTCCTCTTCATCCTGGCAGGCCTCGACACTGTCACCGGCGCCCTAGGGATGGCTCTGCTAGAGCTCGCGCGCAATCGCGAGATATGCACGCATTTGCGCACACATCCCCAGGACACACGACTTTTCGTGGAAGAAATGGTGCGACTGGAACCCCCCGCCCCGCTTGTGGTGCGCGCTACCACACGTGAAGTGCAGGTCGGCGGCATGACCGTTCCGGCGGGATCCCTTGTCAAGCTGTGCATGGGCGGCATCAACCGCGACGAAAGTGACGATACGTCGGCCAACCATATCGTCATGGACGGAAAGGTGCACAAGCACTGGGGTTTCGGTGGAGGCCCACACCGGTGTCTGGGTTCGCACCTCGCCCGCATGGAACTCACGCTCATCGTCAATGAATGGCTGGCACGAGTGCCGGACTTCAGTGTGGAGCCCGGTTTCGTACCCTGCATTAACTGGCCGGCGAATACATTCGGCCTCGCGAGGCTTCCACTGCTTCTCCACAAATAGTGCTGCCGTGATCACCCCGACCTACCGGATTCTCCCGGTAGGCGGCGCCACGGTTGCGTCGACTGGACCGGCGACCCGTAGCGCGACCGTCCTTGGACATCAAGGGGTGAGGGATTTATTCATTTTCCCTTCGGGCCACCACTGCAACAGCGGCGCCCTCAATGACTGCGGCTAACTCGATGACCACGCCGTCTTGACGGATCGTCATGTCCGCCAAACTTTTTCACCGGCTTTTCCCGAAACGGTGTAGCCGCATTCGGCGCACAACTGCAGTGTGGCGTTCGGATTGCACACATATGACACTCGGAACCAATAGCGGAGGCTCCTACACCAGATGCAATCGGGTCTAGAAAGCGGAAGCCGGCCACCCGTCGGGATCGACGCAAACATCTTCATTGACATGTCCCGAAACAGCGACTCACCGCGGTTCACAATCCGAGGTCACGGCCGATGATCTCCTTCATGATCTCGGTGCTGCCGCCCAAAATCGTCAGTATGCGGTTGTCCACATAATCACGGGCAACGCGGTACTCCATCATGTAGCCGTAACCGCCGTGCAGCTGCACGCACCGGTCGATCACCTTAAGAGCGACCTCGGTGCACCACCACTTCGCTTTAGCCGCCTCCACGGCCGTGAGCTCACCTTCGACCACGGCGAGCAAGCAGCGGTCCAGATACTGCTCGGCGATCTCGAGCTCGGTGTCCAATTCGGCAAGCAGAAAACGATTGTGCTGAAAACTGCCGATCGGTTGACCGAACGCGTGTCGATCCTTGGCATATTGCAGTGTCTGACGCCAGGCTTCGCGCGCAGTCGCGACACCTGAAATCGCGATCGAGAGCCGTTCAGAGGGCAGGTTATGCATCAGGTGGTAAAACCCGCGCCCCTCCTGCCCCAGCACGTTGCTCACAGGCACCCGGACACTGTCGAACGTCAGCTCGGCCGTGTCCTGGTAGCCCAGGCCCATCTTGTGAAGTTTGCGTCCGCGGATGAAACCCGCCATACCGCGTTCCACGACCAACAAGGTGAATCCCTTGTGGCCCGCATCTGGATCGGTCCGACAAACCACCACCACGAGATCAGCGTTGATTCCCGAACTAATGAAGGTCTTATTTCCGTCGATGACCCAGTCGTCGCCGTCGCGAACCGCCGACGTCCGGATTCCCGCAAGATCGCTCCCGGCGCCCGGCTCGCTCATCGCCACCGCCAGAATCGTTTCCCCCCTGGCGATCCCAGGAAGCCAACGCTTACTCTGCTCGTCGTTGCACAGCGACGTGAAGTAAGGGCCGACCACGTCATTTACCAGACTCAAGCCCGGTGACGGGCCCCCGTACCGGGCGAGTTCTTCGTCAATCACCGCGTTGAAGCGGAAGTCGTTTACTCCGCCTCCCCCGAATTCCTCTGGGATGTTGAATCCGACGAGACCGTACTTGCCCGCGGCGACGAACGCGCTGCGATCGACGATCCCTTCTGCTTCCCAGCGTTGCGCATGGGGCTGGAGTTCGCGCTCGATGAACTGCCGCACGGTCTCGCGGAAGGCCTTGTGCTCGGCTTCGTACGCCCTCTTCTTCATCGTCGCTCTCCTTGAGTTGCATCGCTCTCGCCGCAACGCGACAAGTAAAGGACCAATAATTAGCTATCTGTTTAACTATATATTACTTCCGAGCTGGGGTTCATCGCGACGCTTACCCAGCGGCGCGGCACGTCGATCGGGCACGTTGCAACCACTACCAGCCACCAATCCCTTTGTCGTATGGCTCCTTCGGTACGGCCAGCTCAATTCCCACGAAACGGCAGTCTCCGCGTGGTTCACGAGTGCATCAAGCCGCGCGCCCAGATCGCTGAGGACGCGAAGGGACCTGCCTCACTGAACACAATGCCGCACGCGCCTTTGAACGCGAGCCAGGTAACTGTTCCTCCTATGGCGAATTGTTCTGTCGTCCAGACGTTCCCGGCGACACGCTGGTGTCCTTGGTCAAGAATTCCCATAACGACGCGCGACCGCCCGCATGCGCGAGCGCGACTCGCCCAAGTTTGGTGGCACACTCGCGGGTCGACCCGAATTCGCCGACCCAGCTTTGCGCTCGCAAAGTCGACTGCCACAACGAGTGTTCAGCGGTTGCGCCGATGGCGCCGTGCAGTTGATGGCCAACTGTTGTGACTCGCGGAACAACGCGACCGACCACTACCTTGGCAGTAGTCACCGCGAAATCCGTGTGGGCGGAGGCGAAACCGTGCTGACATGACGCCGCAACCGCCGCGGTAGTAGCCACCCGCGCGCGTTCGATGTCGCCGGCCATTGCGACCAGCGCGTGCTGAACGGTTTGAAAGTCCTTGAGAGGCCGCCCGAATTGAATCCGGTCGCGCGTGTGGGCCACCGTCAGCTCTGCCGCAGCGTCGAGCGTCCCGAGGATTTGGATACAGCGCGCCCACGCGCCTCTGCGGATCAGTTCGCGGGATCGCGCGGCGTCAATGCGACGCAGTTCGGCCACGCCGACGTCGATGATCACACGGTCGCGCGGTTCGCCCGCAAGGTTGCGCGCCGGCTCGATCCGCGCACCGCCGGCATCGATAACTCCGGCCAAGTAGCCATCGGCCGTGCGCGCCAGGAGAACCAACGCCGCCACGTGCCTCGCCCACGGCACCGCGTCGCTGGTGGCGTGAAGGCGGTCGTCGTCGATCCTTCCGTTGGCGATAGCCACCGACAGCGGGCCTCGCTGCGGGACGGACAGGCCGGCGGCATCGGCCAGCCAGGCCGCCAGTAGATCCGTGTCCGCGACCGGTTCCCCGATTGCCTGGCGAGACAAGCCGTGAAGCACGACGGCTAGCTCTCCTGCCCCGGCGTCTGGATCGTGCGAGCTTGTCAATCGCGTGAGGTCACTGTCCTCGAGCGTCCGCCACAGTCTTCGGTCGAACTCAACGGCGCCCGGCCGGTGCATCCGGTGGGCTCGCTGCCCGATCTCGCGGACCAGTTCCCGAAGTGCTGAGTGGTTGTCCTGCGGCGCATCCTCGAACACACCCCCCGCCAGCCAGCTGCTCATCGCAATCCCATCCTGCGCGCGACGACGCCGCGCAGAACCTCGTTAGTGCCGCCGCGCAGCGTGAACAACGGTTTGTGTAGGAGTGCGGTGGCCAACTGCTGCTGCAGCCGGATCGACAACGTGCGATCGGCGAGCAACTCTGCGATGACATCGACTGAGCGCTGTTCGAACTCGGTGCCCATGTCCTTTACCAGCGCAGCGCGGCTAGCGGCATCGTGGCCGTTCTGCAACTCCTCGGACACCGTCATCGACAATTGACGTAGTGACATCAGCTCCGCGAGTAACGCCCCGACCGCCGCGGCGGTGCCGTCATCGGGCACCATCTGGGCCAGCTCCCCGACTGCCGTTGTGATGAGCGGCGCAGTGGACAAAAATCGCTCCGGGCCGCTGCGTTCCACTGACAGCTCTGAAGTGACCTGCGCCCAGCCGTTGCCGACCTCACCGAGCACGTCGGTATCGGGGACGAAGGCGTCGTCGAAGGTCACTTCATTGAAATGATGCTCGCCCGACATCAGTTCGACTGCGCTGATCACGACGCCCGGTGTTTCGCGGGCAATGAGAAATTCGGTGAACCCCGCGTGCCGGTGCTTCGGATCAGGTGGACTGGTGCGGGCAAGGACAGCGATCAGATGCGCGTGGTGTGCGCCACTCGTCCATACTTTGGTGCCACGGAGCAACCAGCCGCCGTCGGTGCGGGCGGCCTTGGTTTGGGCGGCGGCGAGATCTGAGCCTGCGCCCGGCTCGCTGAACCCGAGCGCAGTGTAAAGGTGTCCAGCCGCGATCTCGGGCAGCCATCGCTGGCGCTGCTCTTCGGTTCCGTGCACCAAGACGCTCGGCGCGAACTGGCGATCGGCGACCCAGTGGGCCGCAATCGGTGCGCCCGCGGCGAGCAGTTCCTCGGTGACCACGTACCGGTCGAGGTGGCTAAGGCCCCGACCGCCGTAGCGTCGCGGAATCGTCAACCCGAGAAAGCCCGCGCGTGCCAGCCGTTGACTGAACGCCGGATCCCACTGACCCAGCCACGAGTCGACCTCGGGCTCCCAGCCGAATTCCTCGGCGTCGGCCTGGATGAAATCGCGTATCAGCTGCCGTAGCTGGATCGATCCCGCGGCGTCTGGTTGTGGTTCCCCCAGCGGTGCCACGCGTCAGCTGCCCGTCGCGGACGAGAGGTAGAAACTTGCGGTGAGGTCTTCTTCGCGGTCGGCCAGCCGATAGCCCGAGAAATCCTCCACCCCGTCCTCGCGCAGAACCTGCTCGTCGGTGACAAAGTTTCCGGTGTACTCTGCGGCCGGGCGGATAATCATGGAATACAGGGCGTCGGCCATGGTCCGCGGGCTACGTGCCTGGGCGAACGCCTCAGCTCGGCCGAGCACCGCTACCATTCCTTCGCTTGCCACCGTTACCGCCGGCCACAATGCGTTTACCGCGATCGGTATCGATGCAAACTCAGCCGCCCAGCCCAACACCAGCAGGCTTTCTGCGTACTTGCCAACTGTGTGCCCCACGTACGGGGCGAACCACGAGGGGTCGAGGTTCACCGGCGGAGACACGTTGACGATGTGCGGATTGTCCGCGTTCCGAAGGTGTCCCACTGCAGCATTAACGACGGCATACGGTCCTAACACGTTGATGTCGAGCAGGCGACCGAAGTGTTTGGCAGCAAGCTCTGGCGTACGCCGCAGATCGATGGCGCCCGCGTTGTTGACGACCACATCGATGCCGCCGAAGATTTCGGCCACCGTGGCCACCGCATCAGACACGCTTGCTTCGTCGCGAACATCACACACGATGGGCAGCGGCTCACCGCCCGCGGCGCGCACCGCGTCCGCCGTTTCGTCCAGCGTGCCCGGCAGTTTCGGATGAGGTGTCGCGGTCTTGGCCAGAAGCGCGACCCGCGCCCCGTCTCGGGCGACCCGCAAAGCCATTTCACGTCCGATACCGCGACTGGCCCCCGTGATCAGGACAACGCTGCCTGCCAGTGATGGACGAGCGTCGGGCACGTCGGTATTCCTCTCCTGTCGCGGGCAACCTGCCGCGCAATGATATAAACATATAGCGTATTTTCACGCCAAGTGGTCAATCTGGACTGCCATATGAGAGAGAGGCGCCGATGAGTCGGGTCACTTCCATCGGAAGCTACCTGCCGCCATGGCAGGTCAAGGGCCACAGAGTCAAAGGCGTTGACGAAGATGCCATCACGATGGCCGTCGCGGCCGGCCGCGCCGCCGACGCGGCGGCAGTCGCCAAGCGCCTGGTGGTCGTGTCGCGCGATTTCCCGCTGCTCGAAGGGGGCAACGGAGCGGTCTTACTTGCGGGCCTAGGGTTGTCGGCATCACTTCCGGTCACCGAGGTGCTCGGCGGTGGCCCGGCCGCGCTCGACCAGGTGGCGAGCGCTTCGCCCAACACGCTGATCATCGCGACCGACGACAACGTCGCATCGGTGGGGGCGGTGGCGGTGCTGGTGACTGACACCGGTGCGGGGGTCGACGTCCTGCCGACTGCCCGCCAGACCCGCAGCCTGCCGCTGCACACCCGCGACGGCGACGGCACGCGCCACGAGTACGTCGATCCGCGCCTGGAGCGCGAAGTCGGACTGCGCGCCACCGCGCGCCGTCTCCAGCTGGCTGACTCTGATCCGCTGCTGGCCGTTGCTGGCGCCACCGCTGCGCAACTGGAGGGCATCGTCGACACGGCCGGCGCGATACACGCCACTGCCACCTCGGCCGCCGCAGCTCTGCGGCTACTGGCGGAAGCTGTCGAACGTAAGGTACTCGGCCTGCTGGTGAGCTTCGAGCAGTCGGAGATCACGGCTGTTTCGCTGCGCGCCGGCGACGGTCAGCCACCCGTAGTCCGGGACGAGGTGCCGCCTCGTGAGCTGCCCGAGGTGCGGGTCGCCGAGGGTGTCGGGATACCGATCTCGCTCCCCGCGTACGCCCGCGCTTTCGAACCCAAGATCCGCTGGGAAGCAGCCGTTTTCGACGAACGACCGGGCATTGACTCGGTGCCACAATTTCCGCCACGAGCACGCGTCGATGATTACGGGGTGCTGGCAGCCGACTACCGGTTGGAGCCACTGCCGCGCACCGGAGCGGTGTATACCCACACCACTGTCCGGATTCCGGTGCCCGACCTCCCCAGCCCATACTCCCTTGCTGTCATTCAGCTCGACAATAGCCCGGTACGGGTACTGCTCAAGGTCACCGGCGTGCCTGCCGGTGAAACGACGATCGGTCAGCGGGGGGCGGTGGTGTTGCGGCGGATCGCCATGCGTAGCGGCATCCCCGACTACGGCTACGCATTCTGGCCAGGCCGTGGGCCTGGACCCGGCGACTTGGACCAAAGCAGAGAGGGTGCGTTGGCATGAGAAACGTCGCAATCGTCGGCGCGGGGATGACCCCGTTCGGTGAACATTTCGGCCACGGCATCAAGGATCTGCTGCCGATGGCCTATGCGAATACCGTCACCCACGTCGACAAGGGCATCGAGAGGGCCGACATCCAGGCGGCGTGGTTCGGTGAGCTGTCGACCACCGACGGGTTTCCCTCCGGGATCCTCGCAGACACGCTGGACCTCACCGGCATTCCCGTGACGCGGGTCGAAAATGCCTGCGCGACAGGCAATGACGCGATCCGAGGTGGGGTGATGGCAATCGCGTCCGGCATGTACGACGTCGTTTTGGTGGTCGGTGCCGACAAGGTTCGCGAGACCGCGACCAACACCACGTTCTGGGAATGGGCAGCAATGACTCGCGACAACGCATGGGACTACCCCCTGGGTTTGGTCGCACCGGCCAACTTCGCCCTGCATGTGACCCGCTACCTCCATGAATCACCCGCCACCAAGGAACATCTGGCGATGGTGGCCGTCAAGAACCACTTCCATGCGCTGAAGAACCCCTATGCTCAGTTGCGCTACGAGATCACTGTCGAGCAGGCGTTGGCGGCGCCCACCGTGGTGGAGCCTTTCGGTCTCTACGACTGCACACCGCAAAGTGATGGCGCCGCGGCGGTGATCTTGGCCGCCGAGGATGTCGTGGACCACTACACCGATCGCCCGGTATGGGTGCGCGGCGTCGGTCTTGGCATGGATCGTGTGATGCACCAGCACAAGTCGGACATGACGACCTTCCCGCCGACCGTCCGTGCCGCCAAGGCGGCTTTCGCGATGGCTGGGCTCACCCCCCGCGATGTGGATGTCGCCGAGGTGCACGACTGCTTCACTGGAGTCGAGATGATCAGCTACGAAGATCTCGGTTTCGCCAACCGGTTCGAGGCGTACAAAATCGTTGAGGCGCGAGACAATTATGTCGGTGGATCTATACCCATCAACCCGAGTGGAGGTCTGAAGGCCAAAGGGCATCCACCGGGAGCCACCGGGGTAGCGCAGTGCTACGAACTGTTCAACCAGCTGCGAGGCGAAGCGGAGAACCAAGTCGACGGGGCACGAATAGCATTGGCACACAACATCGGTGGACCGACGGCTGTGTCAGCGATCACCATACTGTCGAGTGAGAGGAACTAGCGAGACGTCATGACCACATCAGAAGTTGCGACACTGGCGGGATATGAGGCTTTCGCGCCGTCGCTGCTGGTCGAAAAGATCGGCGGCGCGCATCTGATCCGGATCAATCGCCCTGAGACGTTAAACGCCGTCAACGAGGACGTCCACGAGGCGTTCGCCGGGATCTGGCGCGTGCTCGAGAACGACGAGGATGTCCGTGCCGTCGTGATCACCGGCGCCGGAAAGGCCTTCTCCGCCGGCGGCGACATGGTGATGTTCAGCCGGCTGATCGAGGATCCCGACGCGCGCGCCAAGCAGATCGCCGACGCGCGAACCGTCTTTCTGGAAATCATCAACTTCAGCAAACCGCTCGTGTCGGCCGTCAACGGCCCCGCCGTCGGACTGGGGTGTTCCATAGCTCTGCTGTCGGACCTGTTGGTGATGGGCGAAGGCAGCTATCTTGCCGATCCTCATGTAGCAGTTGGTCTGACCGCAGGTGACGGCGGTGCAGCGATGATGCCGTTACTGGTGGGCATGATTAAGGCCAAGGAGTTCGTGCTGCTCGGTGAGCAGATTACCGCTCAGATCGCCAAGGATGTGGGCCTGGCGACGCGGGTGGTGTCCGACGACCGTGTTCTGGAGGAAGGTCTTGCGCTTGGCGAGCGGTTGGCGAGCCTGCCCTCGCAGGCTGTGCAATCGACCAAGAGGGCGATGAACATGCACCTTTCGCGGGCTGCGCTCGGCGTGTTGGAGTACGCGTTGGCGGCGGAGTACACATCGTTCTCGACCCCCGAATTCAAGGACAGGGTAGCCGCATTTCGCGCTCGTTCGAACCGATCTTGATCTTCAGCGGTACGCGGTGATGGCGGGACGACCGTCGCGGCATACCGCCCGTGCATCGGCGATGGCGCTGCGTCGGCCCTGACGGACGGCGGTGCCCTCATACCGGGCACCCTGTGCAGCTCGGAAAGTCCGAATGTACCGGGTCGGCTGGCCACTGCGACTGGACACCGTCTGCTGGAACGAATACCGACCGCACACTGCCCACGCTCAGCACCTTTTGCCCAGCAATCAGCTCACACTCCGACAGCGATGTGACTCCAGCAGCCGCTACAGCCTTGGCAGAAGCGGTAATTGGCGATCCCGCGTCGAAATCAACTGTGCACTCGGGGTCAACCTCGAGCCACAGCTCCGAGACACTGTCCATTGGTTCGGCTCACGGCGAAAGTGGTTGGCCAGTCCGGCTACGACATCAACCAGGAAGGCAAGCGGTGCGACGGTGGGCAGCTCGGTAAGAGGATTGAACAGATCCGCCGTCGGCATCGACATGGCGGCGGTGCCGGCCGAGGGGTCCTCCTCGCAGATCTCTATCCCGAATCTATCGACTATCCGGGCCGCCGTTCTCCGAATCGGAAGCAGAGTACGAGTTTTCCGCCGCGATAGAACTCATGACCTTGAGTCGATCATTCGAGCAGATCCACCACGGTGGACAACATCGACCCGGTCAGGACATACTCCTCGCCCTTCTTCAAGTGCCGGCTCCATAACTCGCTGGCGCCTTCGGCATCGCCGGCTTTAATCAGGTCGAGTACCAGCCGATGAGTTTTGGCGGAACGCCGTGCAGCCTGCTCGGCGCGTGCTCCTGTGGCCGGCTGCAGCGATCTGTTGGCCTTGACGATAATGTGGTGCAGCATTTCGCTGACCATCTGCAAGGTCTGGTTGCCGCACAGCCGCGCGATGGCAGCGTGAAAATCCGTGAGCTGCTCGACAGCCTCTTCGCCGGGTGGCAGATTCGCCTCGTCCTCGACGATCTGCTCGAGTTCTTTGATGATCGCAGCCGTGTGGTTCTGTGCAAGCTGCACGATCATCGGCGTCTCGATCGTCACGCGGGCGTCGTAGACGTCTTTGAGCGTGACTCCTTCATATTCAAGAATCAGACCCGCATATCGTGCCAAGGTCTGCCGCCGCGGTCGATGGACCCGCGCCCCCCCGCGCACGCCGCGTTCGACCTTGATTAACGACTCCGACTCGAGCACGCGGAATGCCTCGCGCAGCGTCGGTCGAGATACCCCGAAACGCTCCATCAGCTCGGATTCCGAGGGCAACATGCTGCCCTCGGTGATCTCGCCGCGGACCAACATCTTACGAAGCACAGCCGCGACGCGATCTGCCATCTTCGGTTCTCGAAGGCTTTCGACCTCCATGGTGTGTCCGTCCTTCCGGTCGCGCGGTAATGAGGAAATCAATGATTTGGTTAACTATCTCCTACATTGTCAAGAAATCTTGCCAACTCGCGGGTCCTCAATACCCCATCGCCCGTCCCATCAAGTCTTTCATGATTTCGGTCGTGCCCGCATAGAGACGCTGCACCCGCGAATCCCGCCACAGTCGCGCAACCTCGTACTCGTTCATGTATCCGTAGCCGCCGTGCATCTGCAAGCAGCGATCGACGATCTCCCACTGCACCTCTGACGTCCACCATTTCAGCCCCGCCGCGTCCTCATCGCTCAGGGTTCCGTCATTGGCGGCCAGCACACATTGGTCGAGATAGGTCTGGGCAGCGTCGAGTTTGGTCTGCATCTCGGCGATGAAGTGGCGATTGACTTGAAACTTCCCGATCGGCTGACCGAATGCGGTCCGCTCAAGCGCGTAGGCCTTGGTGAGTTCAAGGGAACGGCGCGCCATGGGCAGCGCATAACAGGCGACGCCGAGACGCTCTGTGGCGAGGTGCGACACTAGATGATAGAAGCCTCGATTGAGGTCCCCCACGAGGTTTGCCTTGGGTACCCGAACGTTGTCGAAGAACAGTTCAGCAGTGTCTGCGGAATGCTGACCGATCTTGTCGAGTTTACGGCCTCGGGTAAAGCCCGCCATGCCGTCTTCAATCATGAGTAAGCTCAGGCCGCGGCGACCGGCTGAGGGATCCGTCTTTACCGCCGTCAGCACCAGCGAGGACAACAGACCGTTACTGATAAACGTCTTCTGGCCGTTTACCACCCAGTGGTCGCCCTCGTCGCTGGCGCTGGTCTTGATGCCGGCCAGATCCGAGCCGGCGGCCGGTTCGGACATCGCAATCGAGCCGATGTATTCCCCGGAGATGAATTTGGGCAGCCAGCGGGCCTTCTGCTCATCGGTGGTCAGGTCGGTCAGATATGGCACCAAAATATCGTTTTGGACGCCTAGACCAATCCCCACGGTGCCCGAAGCAAAGAATTCCTCGGAAACGATTTGGTTGAAGCGATAATCGATGATACCCAGGCCACCGTACTTCTCCGGCAGCGCCCAGCCAATCAACCCGAGCTTTCCCGCGGCAAGCCAGGCCTCCCTGCTGGCCTTGCCGTCGCGTTCCCATTCCTCAGCGTGGGGAGCGCACTCCCGCTCGAAGAATTCGCGGGCGGTTGCCCGAAAATCGTCGTGGATCTGATCAAATATGTTGCGTCGCAATTGATCTCCTCTAATACGTCATTGGCTTGCGGCAAACATGGGAAGGCTACGGGCAGTCGCCTTCGTCTCGAGCAGCCGATCGGCGAGGGACGCCTCAAGCTGTTGATACGAGCCACAGAGCGCATCAAGCTGAAACCCACGGGCGATGTAGCGTGGCAGGTCGTGTTCGGCACTGATACCGATCGCACCGCACACTTGTTGGGCTGCCGCGCACACCTCGCGGTGGGCTCGGCCGGCCGCCGCCTTGGCGGTTTGCGCCGACATTCGGCCGCCGTCGCGCCAGGACTCGTCGAGCACCGCCTTGGCGCCCTCCAGTCGCGCGAAGGCGTCCGCCAGGGCGTGACGGGGAGCCTGAAAGGACCCGATCGGGACGCCGAACTGAATACGAACCCGTGCGTGTTCGACGGCGATGCGCAATGCGGCGCTTGCAATCTCGGTCAGTTCGGTAGCGATGGCCCGTCGCGCAGCGGCGATTACACGCTGCCATTCGGTTGCGGCTGCAACCCTCGGCCCGTCCAGTCGACCCGTCACCCGGGTCCAGTAGACGGAGGAGTCGAAGGTATCCATTCGCCGCGATTGCAGGTGCGCGGCATCGATCACGCCCAGCGACACTGCGCCATCGCTTGAAACAGGCACGACCACCCGGCCACGCGGAGGCCCGACGATCACGCCCGCGATGTTCATGGGGTCGAAGCTGGGCTCACAGTCCTCGGCCAGATCGGGCAGCACGATGCCGTCAACCGGGCCGTCTATGAGGCCGGCGAGCTCGCTGAGCAACGTGCGCTGCAGGCAATCGGTCTGGGCCAATGACCGGCCCTGCGCACGGAAGAGCAGAGCGCACGCGTCTGTCGGATATTCCACTTCGATCTCCGCCCAGCCGAGTTCGTCCAGCTGTGAACCGATCTCGGTGTGTTCGGTGCCCTTCTCGGCAAGACCCTCGAACACCCTGAAAACTGCCTCTTCGATCATCAACCAGGATTCGTCGGTCACTTACCGACCTCCTTCGGGAGCCGCAGAAGGTGGTCGGCGATGATCCCGCGCTGAATCTCGGCAGTACCGCCCATGATCGTGGCCGCGCGCGAGTACCACCATTCGGCTCGAGCGGTGTCCAACTCATTTCGATCCGTCTCCTCGTAACCACCGATCATCCAGTCGCGCCGGATATCGAGAATCAGATCTCCTGCGTCTTTTTCCGCGGTGGAGAACAGCAGCTTGTCGACGCTGGTAGCTGGTCCGATCGGTGTTCCAGAGGCCAGTTTGCGGACCGTGGCGGCGCACCGGGCCTGCGCCGCTACGACCGCAACATAGGTCTGGGCAAACCTTTGGCGATGGGCCGCAGACGTTTTGCGCTTGGCCATCTCGTTGCGCAGTAGAGTCAGCCGACTGAGGGTCTTCGTCAAGGCCGCATAACCGTACATCCCCCGTTCGAACTGCATCAGATACATCGCCACAGCCCATCCCTGTCCCATGTCGCCGACGAGGCGCGACGTGTCGACGCGCACGTCGTCGAAGAACACTTCGGCTAGTTCCTGCCGTCCGCTCGCAATCGCGATGGGCCGGATCGTGACGCCGGGACTGTTCGCATCGATCATGAACATCGTCAGCCCACGATGGCGACTTTCCGCGGTTCCGGTGCGTGCCAGCACCAGCAGTCGAGCGGCGGTCGAACCCTGGCTCGTCCAAATTTTCTGGCCGTTTACGACGAACCCCCCGTGCCCGTCGTCGGCCGCGCGCGTGCGCAAGTTGGCCAGGTCGCTGCCGGCTTCGGGTTCCGAGAACCCTTGTCCCCACCACTCCGCGCCACTGAGGTACTTGGGCAGGTGTTCGGCCGCAAGGCGCGGGGCGAACTTAAGCAGTGCCGGGCCTAATGTCTCTAGGGTCCAGTGTTGGGCCGGGACCGGCAAGGTAGCGTTGGCGAGTTCTTCGTAGTAGACAGCCCGGTGTATTTCGTTACCCCCTAAACCCCCGGCTGAGGGGGGCCATCCATATCGGCACCACCCCGCCTCGAACAGACGGCCCAGGACGTTCGCATCGAACGCCAAGCCTTCCTCGGCGTTATCGAAAGCGGCGGCACGCCATTCGGCTGCCCATTGCAACTCCTGAAGGAATCGTCGAAAGTCCTGGCGGAAGCCGGCGATGTCCGACGCGTATCTGCCATATTCGGAGGGCACCGACTACCTCCCCAATCGGCGGCAAAATCCGCTAAACATTTAGCTACAATAGACTATGTTCACGCATTAGTGAGCCTCGGGCACGATTCTGCGTCGTAGCTGACGCCGCCACGCAACCAATCGGGCTCGCCGGAGGTTGCACCACGCGGACTCGCCGTGAGGTGATTGCGGAACGTTCTCGGAGTCAAACCCGGGTGTAATTAGGCAGATAGTTGTATGATTGAAGTGCCTCGGCGTAGCATCCCCCTCGTATAGCGCACGCACCCCGAGTTCGGTGCCGCGCCCAAGTCAGTTGAACTCAAATGAGGGGAGCACCCGATGGCCTTACTCGACGGCCGCGTCGTATTCATCACGGGCGCCGCGCGCGGTCAGGGACGGTCACACGCTGTGATGTGTGCCGAAGAGGGCGCGAACATCGTCGGCGTCGACATCTGCCAGGACCTTGACGTGGTGCCCTACCGGATGGGCACCTCCGAGGACCTCGAGGAGACCGCTCGGCTCGTCGAGAAGACAGGTCAGCACATGCACATCCAGCAAGCGGATGTGCGCGATAAGGCCGCCCTGCAAGTAGCATTCGATGCCGGCGTGCAGCAGTTCGGCCACATTGACACCGTCATCGCCAACGCCGGTGTTATTCTCACAAACCCCGACGAGCGCGACTCCTCCGAGGCGCTGCGCCTCGGCATCGACATCATGTTGATCGGTGTGTGGAACACCTTCCAGGTGGCGCTCCCACATCTGCGGGAGCGTGGCCAGGGCGGCAATCTGATCGCCACCAGCTCGATGGCCGCCTTGCTCGACCTCACCGATGGCCGTGGCGGTTCGGACGCCTACAACATGTCGAAGCTAGCGATCACCGGACTGGTGCGTTCGTACGCGAATCTGCTTGCAGCGGAGCGCATCCGCGTAAATGCTGTCGCGCCCACCAATTGCGCAACACCGATGGTGACCGACAACCCAGCGCTGTTCAAGGTGGTAGAACAGATGCCGAACCTGGTCAACGCCATGCAAACAGCGCTTCCTGACCTTCCCATGATCGAGCCGAGAGACGTCAGCAACGCGATTCTGTTCCTCATCTCCGATCTGGGCCGGGCGTTTACCGGAAGCGTATTCAAAGTCGATGCTGGAATGGACATCCGCCGCTGAGAGGTGATTGGAGCGGCGGACGAAAGTCTGGACGTCTGAACAGCGGCCACGTGTTTCGTTTGATGACGCCAAAATTCAACTGCGCGACGTTGCCGATGGCGGGCGGCCGAGAGGCGCAGGGTGGAAAGGCCGCGCCGGCGAAGACTTCACGGCGCCCTGGGCGCCCGCGGGAGGTCGCCCGTTGAAGTCGGGACGCGCGAGTCCCATCGGTATGCCCGCCCACCTTCGCTAGATCGTTCCCCGGCCGGTCACGATGACCCGCTTGCCGGTCAGGTTGCGGAGCCGGCTCGGGGTCCAAGGTAACGTCACGACGTGAGACCCGTGCTGATCGCGAGGGCGGACCTTGTCCGGGCGAAGCGGGTCAGCACTATAGATATGCGTGCTGATCGCGAGGGCGGACCTTGTCCGGGCGAAGCGGGTCAGCACTATAGATATCCGTGCTGATCGCGAGGGCGGACCTTGTCCGGGCGAAGCGGGTCAGCACTGAAGCAAACTGGCTTCCAGGCAAGGTGGTCGACATGAGTGACAGCGCAACGGCGATCACCAATCTCATCTACACCTATGCGCAACTCCTCGACAGCGGTGACCTCGACGGTGTCGCCGCTCTTTTCGAGCACGGCCGCATCTGCGGGGTGGAGGACGGGCCGCCGGAGACCATCTTCCGGGGAACCACCGGGGTGCGCGCCATGTACGAGATGAGCATCCGCCTCTACGAGGACGGCACCCCCAAGACCCACCACAACACCAGCAATGTGCAACTGCACATCGACGAGGCCAACGGCACCGCGCGCAGCTCCTCCTACTACTGCGTCACCCAAGCCACGCCGGATCTGCCGTTGCAGGTGATCGTAACCGGGCACTACAAGGACACCTTCCAGCGGATCGACGGCGTCTGGTGGTTCGACAGCCGCACCATGTTCATCGACCAGGTGGGCGATCTGGGCCACCACCTGAAATTCTGATCCGCAAGTTCACAACACGTGGACCACTCAATCTATTTTGACCGCGCGACGATCATGACCGACGCGTAACGCAAAGCGACTCTGACCGATTGGGTCCCTGGGGAATTCGAGAGCCCGCTGCGTTGCTGGCCGACTATGCGCGAGCCTCGCCTACCGCGAAAACACGGCGTTTGTGTCCGCGCCCGCATGCGCAGACACCTCTGATCGCCGTCCTGCTTCGCGGTCTCGCGCCGAGACCCACCGCTGTCGGTCATCAAGCAATACATCGACGGCCAAGCCCGACCACTCTGACCGCCGGGCTTCGCCCCCCGACAAACACGATGAGCTCACGCCGCACTGAAGTCCGAGGCTTGCGCCCGAGACTCTGGTCAAGTCAGGGCAACCGCCAGTCGATCGGCTCGCCGCCCATCCCGGTCAGCAGTTCATTGGCTCGACTGAACGGCCGCGACCCGAAGAACCCGCGCGATGCCGATAGGGGCGACGGGTGCGGGGATTCGATGGCCGTGCAATTGCCTTCGGCCAGCATCGGCTTGAGCGTTGACGCGTCGCGGCCCCACAGGATCGCGACCATCGGCTGCTCGCGTGCCACGAGCGCGCGAATCGCGCACTCCGTCACTGCTTCCCAGCCTTTGCCCCGGTGCGAAGCCGGGTTGCTGGGACGTACGGTGAGGACCCTGTTCAGTAACAGCACACCGCGCTGCGCCCACGGCGTCAGGTCGCCGCATGACGGCGTCGGGTAACCGAGGTCGTTGCTGTACTCGTCAAAGATGTTGGACAGGCTGCGCGGCAGCGGGCGTACGTCGGGCGCCACCGAAAAACTCAAGCCCACCGCGTGCCCGGGCGTCGGGTACGGGTCCTGTCCCACGATCAGAACCCGAACATCGTCGAATGGAAAGGTGAAGGCGCGCAACACGTTCGGTCCGGCTGGGAGGTATCGCCGCCCGGCCGCGATCTCCTCACGAAGGAATTGGCCCATCCGAGTGACCTGATCGGAAACCGGCCCCAGTGCTCTGGCCCAGCCAGGCTCAACGAGTTCGCTCAGCGGACGCGGGGTCATTTCGCCTCCCTCGCTGCACCGCCGCCGACGGTAACCGCCCTGCGAAGATCCAGGCCGGTGAACGCGCTGAACTCACGCTCGCGGCGTATCACGCGGCCGCGGGAACTAGTACGACTGCCAGCCGGCATACCCACTCCATTCCTCCCCGTCGACCAGCACCCGGACCGGCCCCTGCCGCACATGTCCGATCACCCGCCACCCGTCGGGCACATCGCCGGCGAAACAGGCCACCAGCGCATGGTCCTCGCCACCGCCCATCACCCAATCCCAAGCATCCACCCCGAGCCGAGTTGCAGCAGCGGACAAGGCATCCCGGTCGGGCGTCAGCGCCGCGGTCGACAGGTCGATTTCCACCCCGGACGCCTCGGCCACATGCCGCAGGTCGCCGATCAAACCGTCAGAGATGTCGATCATCGCCGTAGCGCCCGCAACCGCGGCCACCGGCCCCTGACCATAGGGCGGCCGCGGTACCAGGTGGTGCGAGCGCAGCTCGTCGAACTCCTCGATCCCGGTGCGCCACAACTCATACCCAGCGGCCGACCGCCCCAGGTCGCCGCTGACGGCGACCGTCGAACCCACCTGTGCCCCGGAGCGCAGCACCGGCGCGCGGCCGTCGAGTTCACCCAGCACGGTCACCGACACCACCCACTGCGGGCAGCTCACCAAGTCTCCGCCGGCGATACTGGCACCGACACGTTGCGCCTCGTCCCACATCCCGTCGACCAAGGCGCTCATCTTCTCAACCGTCGTGCTACCCGGCCCGCCGAAACCCACCACAAACGCTGTCGGACGACCCCCCATCGCCTCGATGTCCGCCGCGTTCTGGGCGATGGCCTTGCGCCCGACATCGTGTGGAGTCGACCAATCTAACCGAAAGTGCCGGTCCTGCACCAACATATCGGTCGACACCAAGGTGCGTCCGTCGCCAGCCGACACCACCGCGGCGTCGTCGCCCGGGCCCAACACAACCCCAGCGGCCTGGCGCCGGTCGCGCACCAAGCGTTCGATCACACCGAACTCACCGAGTTGCTGCAGTGTCTCGGACTCGTTGCGCACGCCACCTCCTCCGTCGACGGTAAGTTGGTTCTCGAAGCCCCCTGGGGCGCAGGTCAGTGTAGTCATGGGCGAAACGTCGGAGGTGGCCAGGCAGGTGACGGATCAGTCCGATCCCGGCGGGCCACCGCGCGCGGTGCTGATCGCAGCGCTGGCCGTCGCCCTGGCGACGATTGCGGGGATCTTGGTGTTCGCGGCCACCCGCGCCACCCCGCAGCGGCCTGTGACGATTGCAACGGTGCCCGCCCCGCAAGCCGCTAACGCCGAGTGCCGGGCGCTGGCGGCGGCGCTGCCCGCCCGGCTCGGAGATTTCCAGCGCGCCGCCACAGCGCAGCCCCCGCCGGAGGGGGCCAGCGCCTGGCAATCCGGATCCGACACCGTCATCGTGCGATGCGGACTGCAACGCCCCGAGGAATTCGTGATCGGCTCGCCGATCCAGGTTGTCGACCGGGTGCAGTGGTTCCGGGTGGCGGCGCAGTCCGACACACCCGAATCGGGCGGCGGCGCAGGCAGATCCACCTGGTACACCGTGGACCGGCCGGTCTACGTAGCCATCACACTGCCCGCGGGATCGGGCCCCACCGCGATCCAGGACCTCTCCGGGGTCATCGACCGCACCATGGCGGCGGTGCCGATCGACCCGGCACCTGTCCGTTAACGCAAGCCGACGCCGCGCGCGATTGCGGTGTCCACCATCGTGGCCAATAACGTCGGGTAGTCGACGCCGCTGGCCGCCCACATCCGCGGGTACATCGAGATGGTGGTGAACCCCGGCATGGTGTTGATCTCGTTGATCACCGGGCCGTCGTCGGTGAGGAAGAAGTCCACCCTGGCCAGACCCTGGCAGTCGATGGCAGCGAACGCCCGAATCGCCAACTGTCGCACCGCGATAGCGACATCGTCATCGACCTTTGCCGGTACGTCTAATTCGGCCGCGTCGTCGAGGTACTTGGTTTCAAAGTCATAGAAGGAGTCCTCGCGGCCGCGCACCCCGGCCACCCGGATCTCACCCAGCGTGCTGGCTTCGACTGTGCCGTCCGGCATTTCAAGGACGCCGCATTCCAGTTCGCGACCGTTGATCGCCGCCTCGACAATGACCTTCGGATCGTGACGGCGCGCGAACTCGAGAGCGGCGGGCAGCTCGTCCCAGCGCGACACCCGGCTGACGCCGATCGACGAGCCGCCGCGCGCGGGTTTGACGAAAGCTGGCAAGCCCAGCTGTTCACATTCTTCGGGGTGCAGCGTGGACTGCGACGGTCGCATCACCGTGTACGGGCCCACCGGCAGTCCCTCGGCGACCAGAAGCTTCTTGGTGAATTCCTTGTCCATGCCCGCAGCGCTGGCCAGCACACCCGCGCCGACGTAGGGGACCCCGGCGAGTTCGAGCAGGCCTTGGATTGTGCCGTCCTCGCCGTAGGGACCGTGCAGCACCGGAAACACCACGTCGACCGAACCCAGCACCTCGACGGCGCCGGGTCCCAGCGACACCAGCTGTCCGCCACGCTGCGGGTCGGCCGGCAGAGCCAGCTCGGTGCCCGATTCGGCGCTCACCGCGGGCAGTTGCCGGTTGGTGATTGCCAGCGCGTCGGGGTCTCCGTCGGTCAGCACCCAGGAGCCTTGCGGGGTGATCCCGACCGCGACGACGTCGAAGCGCTGCGGGTCCAGGTTGCGCAGAATGCTGCCCGCCGACACGCACGAGATGGCGTGCTCGTTGCTGCGCCCGCCGAAAACGACGGCGACGCGCACCCGGTTGGAGGCAGTCACAACCTAAAGAGGCTACCGGGTGCGGCGCCGAAGCGCGGGATTGCGCAGGTCAATGCCAGGCAGAGCGGCACACCTTGGCTCGGTGGGCGAGACGCACTTTGTCGCCCTGAGCGCAGACTCAATGCCCTATTCCGGCTTGGTGGTGCGGCCCAACAGCAGGGCGATCGCCTCGTTCACCGAGAGCCCCTTATGACACACTCGGTGCACCGCATCGGTGAGCGGCATTTCGACGTCGTAGCTGGATGCGAGCGCCAGGACCGACTCGCAGGACGTCACTCCTTCGACAACATGTCCGTCACGGTCGTGCAGTGCCGAATACATGGTGTCGCCGCGGCCAAGCCGCTCCCCCAGCGAACGATTGCGCGAGTACGGCGAGGTGCACGTGGCCACCAGGTCACCCACTCCGGCCAGGCCCGCCAGCGTCGCGCCCTTGGCACCCAGCGCCAACCCCAACCGCATGATCTCAGCCAATCCGCGAGTGATGATGGCCGCTGCGGTGTTCTCACCCAGCCCCACCCCGACCGCCATCCCACAAGCCAGCGCGATCACGTTCTTGCAGGCACCGCCAATCTCAGTGCCCACCACGTCGGAGTTCGTGTACGGGCGGAAATAGCCACTGTTCAGGAAGCGCTGCAGCGCCACTGCGCGTCCGGAGTCGCTGCACGCCACCACAGTGGCGGCCGGCTGTCCCTGCGCGATCTCGCTGGCCAGGTTAGGCCCCGAGATGACGGCCACCTGCGAGGAGTCCACTCCGGTCACCGACACGATCACCTGGCTCATCCGCATCAGCGTGCCCAGCTCGATGCCCTTGGCCAGGCTGACCAGCGTCGCGCCGTCGGCCCACATGCCGTTCCACAGCTCGAGATTGGCCCGCATGGTCTGTGCCGGCACACCGAGGAGCACCGTCGTCACGCCGGACAACGCCTCCTCGGCGTCGGCAGTGGCGCGGATGCCCGCCGGCAACTTCGTGTCCGGAAGATAGTCGGGATTGGATCGGGTGGAGTTGATCCGCTTGGCGACCTCGGCGCGCCGAGCCCACAACGTGACCTCATTACCGGCGTCAGCCAGCACCTTGGCCAGCACGGTGCCCCAGGCACCGGCGCCCATCACCGTGACAGTTCCCGTGCCGGTCATCCGCTCCCCTAATATGTCGCATCCGCAGCCGACAACCCTAGAGCAGCGACGGGCCGGCCGTCACGCGACGCTCTCCCCGGCTCGGCGAAACCCCCGAGTCCGGCGCTGGCAGGATGAGATTCATGAGCGGCGCACGGACCGACGGCGAGGTGGGTGTGATCATCGCTGTCAAGCGCCTGGCGGCTGCCAAAACCAGGCTCGCACCGGTTTTCTCGGCGCCAACCCGGGAATCGGTGGTGCTGGGCATGCTAGTGGATACGCTGACCGCGGCATCGCGGGTGAGTTCGCTGCACTCGATCTTGGTTATCACGCCCGACAAGGCCGCGGGCGCCGCAGCCGCAGAATTGGGCGCCGAGGTACTGGCCGACCCCACGCCGGCCGACGACCCTGACCCGCTGAACAGCGCGATCGCCGCCGCCGAACGCGCAATGACCGGTTCGGAGGTCGCTTCGCTATCTAATCTTGTTGTGTTGCAAGGTGATTTGCCAGCGCTGCAAACGCAGGAGCTCGATGAGGCGATCGCCGCGGCCCGCGCATACCCACGAAGCTTCGTCGCCGACCGCGCGGGCACGGGAACGGCGGCACTGTGCGCGTTCGGTGCACCGCTGGAGCCTCGGTTCGGTGCGGATTCTTCCGCGCGGCACCGCCGTTCGGGCGCGATCGAATTGACCGGTGCGTGGCCCGGGCTGCGCTGTGACGTGGACACACCGGCCGATCTGGCGGCCGCCCGCAAACTCGGGGTGGGCCCGGCGACCGCGCGAGCCGTGGGACATCGCTAGCGCCCCCGTCCGCACCGCGAATCTGTCCGGGCGGTGAACCACGCACCAACGGCGGGTTCGATGTCGGCGGACTGCTGGCAGCATCGCCGGGCTTAGGCAATGATCGCAGGGTGACCGAAATCGAAGCCAGCCCGCAGGCACGCCCCGACGAGAACGCATGGCAGCCGGGCGACTCGGCGCCGGCCGCACCGCCTGCCGCGACGCCCGCTGCGATCAACGACACGCTGCCGGAGGAGCGTTATCTCAACCGAGAATTGAGTTGGCTGGACTTCAACGCCCGCGTCCTGGCGCTGGCGGCCGACAACTCGTTGCCGTTGCTGGAGCGGGCCAAGTTCCTGGCGATCTTCGCCTCCAATCTCGACGAGTTCTACATGGTTCGCGTCGCCGGCCTCAAGCGCCGCGACGAGATGGGGCTGTCAGTGCGATCCGCCGACGGCTTGACGCCTCGCGAGCAGCTGCGCCGTATCGGCGAGCAGACCCAGCAGATCGCCAGTCGTCACGCGAAGGTATTCCTTGAGGCGGTATTGCCCGCGCTGGAAGAAGAGGGCATCTCCATCGTCACGTGGGCCGACCTGGATGACGATGAGCGAGACCACCTATCGACGTATTTCAACGAGCAGGTTTTCCCGGTCCTCACGCCGCTGGCCGTCGACCCCGCGCACCCCTTCCCATTCGTCAGCGGGTTGAGCCTGAACCTCGCGGTCACCGTCAAGCAGCCCGAGGACGGCACCCAGCATTTCGCGCGGGTCAAGGTGCCCGACAACGTCGACCGCTTCGTCCAACTCGAGGCGAAGGAGGGCGACGAGAACTCCGACGGCACAGTCGTTCGATTCCTGCCGATGGAGGAATTGATCGCCGCCTTCCTGCCAGTGCTGTTCCCAGGCATGGAAATTGTGGAGCACCATGCGTTCCGCATCACCCGTAACGCCGACTTCGAGGTGGAAGAGGACCGCGACGAAGACCTGCTGCAAGCACTCGAGCGAGAACTCGCGCGCCGCCGGTTCGGGTCGCCGGTGCGCCTTGAAGTCGCCGACGACATGACCGAGAGCATGCTTGAGTTGTTGCACCGCGAACTCGACGTGCACCCCGGCGACGTGATCGAAGTCCCTGGGCTGCTGGACCTGTCGTCGTTGTGGCAGATCTACGGAGTGGACCGGGCCGATCTCAAGGATCGGGCCTTCGTCCCGGCCACCCACCCGGCCTTCGCCGATCTGGAAACCACCAGGGGCATCTTCGCCACGCTGCGCGAAGGCGATGTGTTGGTGCACCATCCCTACGACTCCTTCTCCACCAGCGTGCAGCGCTTCATCGAGGCCGCCGCCGCGGACCCTGCCGTGCTGGCGATCAAGCAGACGCTGTACCGCACTTCCGGTGACTCGCCGATCGTGCGGGCGCTGATCGACGCCGCCGAAGCCGGAAAGCAGGTCGTGGCACTGGTGGAGATTAAGGCGCGGTTCGACGAACAGGCCAACATCCGCTGGGCACGCGCGCTGGAACAGGCTGGGGTGCACGTGGTGTACGGGTTCGTCGGGCTCAAGACGCACTGCAAGACTTGCTTGGTGGTGCGGCGCGAGGGCCCCAACATCCGGCGGTACTGCCATGTCGGGACCGGCAACTACAACGGCAAGACCGCGCGCCTGTACGAAGATGTCGGTCTGCTGACCGCAGATCCCGACATTGGCGCCGACCTCACCGATTTGTTCAACACGCTCACCGGATACTCGCGCAAGCTGAGATACCGCAATCTTCTGGTGGCACCGCAGGGAATTCGCACCGGCATCATCGAACGGGTGGAGCGCGAAGTCGAGGCACACCGTAAGGGCAAGGACGCGCGTATCCGACTCAAGATGAACGCGCTCGTCGACGAACAGGTCATCGACGCGCTGTATCGCGCCTCGCAGGCCGGGGTCCGGGTGGAGGTGGTGGTGCGTGGCATCTGCGCCTTGCGCCCTGGGGCGGAAGGATTGTCCGAGAACATCTTCGTCCGCTCTATTCTCGGCCGGTTCCTGGAACACTCGCGCATCCTGCATTTCAACGCTATCGATGAATTTTGGATCGGCAGCGCCGACATGATGCATCGCAATCTCGACCGCCGGGTCGAGGTGATGGCTCAGGTCAAAGATCCGCGCCTGACCGCACAGCTCAACGAATTGTTCGAATCCGCGCTCGACCCGGCCACCCGCTGTTGGGAACTCGGATCCGACGGGGTGTGGACCGCCTCCCCACACGAGGGCCGGAGCGTGCGCGACCACCAGGTGTCGTTGATGGAGAAGCATCGCAGCACCTGAACCAAACCGGTTCAGCTCCTGAGCACATCCACTGCCGCGCGACCTGTTCGAATTGACCTGCAGGAGTTGAAGTGTCGCCCCAGAGCTCGTCGGCCCGCCAGGGCCGGACCGTGTACGCCGCCGGCGCGGTGCTGTGGCGGCCCGTCGGCGGTTCAGGCAAGTCGGTCGAGATCGCCATCATCCACCGCCCCCGGTACGACGACTGGTCGCTGCCAAAAGGCAAGGTCGACCCGGGTGAGACCGCACCGGTGGCCGCCGTGCGGGAAGTCTTCGAAGAAACCGGCCAGCACAGTCGTCTCGGCCGGTGTCTCACCACCATCACCTACCCGATCGATCAAGGCATCAAGAAGGTGCACTACTGGGCGGCCCGAAGCCTGGGCGGAGATTTCACCCCCGGAGACGAGGTGGATCAACTGCGCTGGCTGCCGGCGTCCGAGGCCATGAAGGCACTCGACTACGCGCCCGACCGAAAGGTCTTGCGACGGTTCGTCAAACATCCGGCAGACACCAAGACCGTGCTGGTGGTGCGGCACGGCACAGCGGGCTCCAAGGCTCGCTATCACGGCGACGACACCAAACGGCCGCTGGACAAAAAGGGGCGCGCCCAGGCCGAGGCGCTGGTTTCCCAACTATCCGCGTTCGGCGCGACACACGTGTATGCCGCCGACCGAGTGCGGTGTCACCAGACCGTGGAACCGCTGGCCGCCGAACTCGGTGTGGCTATTCACAACGAGCCCAACCTAACTGAGGAGGCGTACGCGAAGAATCCCAAGCGCGGCCGCCAGCGGGTGCTGCAAATCGCCGAACGTCCCGGGACACCGGTGATCTGCACGCAGGGCAAGGTGATTCCGGATCTGATCAGCTGGTGGTGTGAGCGCGACGGGATCCGTCCGGACAAGTCGCGTAACCACAAAGGCAGCACCTGGGTACTGTCGCTGGCCGGTGGCCGGCTCATCGCCGCCGACCACATCGGTGGCGCGCTGGCCGCCAACGTGCGGGCCTGACGCGACTATTGGCACCCATACAAATACCCTTCGGGCGACATCGCTGCCACCCGAAGGGTATTTGCGTGTAGTACTACTTGCGGCCGCGCCGTGTGGCGGTAGCCTTCTTGGCCGCGGCCTTCTTGGCGGGGGCCTTGGTGGCAGCCTTCTTGGCCGGAGCCTTCGTGGCAGCCTTCTTGGCCGGAGCCTTGGTCGCAGCCTTCTTGGCCGGAGCCTTGGTCGCAGCCTTCTTGGCCGGAGCCTTGGTCGCAGCCTTCTTGGCCGGAGCCTTGGTCGCAGCCTTCTTGGCCGGAGCCTTCGTGGCAGCCTTCTTGGCCGGAGCCTTCGTGGCAGCCTTCTTGGCCGGAGCCTTGGTCGCAGCCTTCTTCGCCGGAGCCTTCTTGGCCGCCGTCTTCCTCGCGCCACCCGCGACGACACCGCGCTTCACCGCGGGACCATCAGCCGGGAGCTTTTGTGCGCCAGCCACAACGGCTTTGAACTGGGCTCCGGGACGGAACGCCGGCACCGATGTGGGCTTCACCTTGACCGTCTCGCCGGTACGCGGGTTGCGGGCCACGCGAGCCGCTCGGCGCCGTTGCTCAAAGACGCCGAAACCGGTAATGGTCACGCTCTCGCCCTTGTGCACCGCGCGCACAATCGTGTCGACGACATTCTCGACAGCGGCGGTAGCCTGCCGACGGTCTGAGCCCAATTTCTGTGTGAGCACATCTATGAGCTCTGCTTTGTTCATCCAACCCTCCGAAGCCAGTGGTCCTCGTTTTGGAACCGACTAGTGCACACGGTAAACCCTTAGCTGGCAAATTGCCAAGAGCCACGCGCAATTTCAGACCTTTAAAGGCGCCATTTCTGCAATCCGATTGCCGCCGTGGGCCGGTGGCGCCGCCGTGGAATAGCTTCGTTCAGCGCGGTAACCGAGTCACAAATCCGCGCCGCCGCAACACGTCATGAGGTTGGCACAGTACGCGGTTTCCAGGTCGGCCGGCGGGACTCGAATGACTGGATTTCGTCGAGTTTCCGCAGCGTAAGGCCAATATCGTCGAGTCCTTCGAGCAGCCGCCACGCGGTGTGATCGTCAATCCCGAACGGCAACACCGTGGTTCCCGCAGTGATATTTCGATCTTGAAGATTGACAGTGATTTCCAGCCCCGGACTCTGCTCGATCAGCTTCCAGAGTAGTTCGACACCATCTTGGTCGACTTCGGCCGCCAACAGACCCGACTTGCCGGCGTTACCGCGAAAAATGTCGGCGAACCGGGATGAGATAACGACCCGGAATCCGTAGTCCATGAGTGCCCACACAGCGTGTTCGCGGGATGATCCGGTGCCGAAATCCGGCCCGGCAACCAAGACTGAGCCGCGATCAAAGGGGCTGAGATTGAGCACGAATGACGGGTCGCTGCGCCAGCTCGCGAACAAGCCGTCCTCGAAACCGGTTCGGGTTACCCGCTTCAGAAAGACCGCGGGAATGATCTGGTCGGTGTCGACATTGGACCGTCGCAGCGGCACTCCGATGCCAGTGTGGGTGTGAAAGGCTTCCATGTTTCCCTATCCCTCAGCGCGATTTCGAGTTCGGTCAGTTCAAGTCGGCCGGCGACGAGAGCGCGCCGCGCACCGCGGTAGCCGCGGCAACGGCCGGTGACACCAAGTGCGTCCGGCCGCCCTTGCCCTGTCGCCCTTCGAAATTGCGGTTGGACGTCGCCGCGCAGCGCTCCCCGGGCGAAAGTTGGTCGGGGTTCATGCCCAGGCACATCGAGCAGCCCGCCTGTCGCCATTCGGCGCCGGCTGTGGTGAAAATCTCCCCCAGCCCTTCGGCTTCCGCTTGCGCGCGTACCCGCATCGAGCCCGGGACCACCAGCATGCGTACGCCCGGGGCCACTTTGCGGCCCCGCAGTATGTCGGCGACCACCCGCAGGTCCTCGATGCGCCCGTTTGTGCACGAGCCGACGAACACCGCGTCGACGGCGATGTCGCGCATCGCCATTCCGGGCCGAAGGTCCATGTACGCCAACGCTTTCTCGGCCGCCTGGCGTTCGGCGTCGTCGGTCATCAGTTCGGGATCGGGCACGGCAGCCGACAGCGCCACGCCCTGGCCGGGGTTGGTCCCCCAGGTCACAAATGGGCTCAACGACGCCGCATCCAAGTACACCTCGGTGTCGAAAACCGCGCCCGGATCGCTGCGCAACCCCTGCCAATAGGCCAGCGCGGCATCCCAGTCAGCACCGGTGGGAGCGTGCGGGCGGCCGCGCAGATACTCGTAAGTGGTCTCGTCGGGTGCCACCATGCCCGCCCGGGCGCCGGCTTCGATGCTCATGTTGCAAATCGTCATCCGACCTTCCATGGACAGCGATTCGATGGCGCGACCCCGGTATTCGATGACGTGCCCCTGACCGCCGCCGGTTCCGATCTTGGCGATCACCGCCAGAATGATGTCCTTGGCCGTCACACCGACGGGCAACTCGCCGTCGACGTTGACCGCCATCGTCTTGAACGGGCGCAGCGGCAAAGTCTGAGTGGCGAGCACGTGTTCGACCTCGGATGTGCCGATACCCATTGCGATTGCACCGAATGCACCGTGGGTCGAGGTGTGACTATCCCCACAGACAATGGTCATCCCCGGCTGGGTCAGACCCAGCTGCGGCCCGACGACGTGCACGATGCCCTGCTCAATGTCGCCCATCGGATATAGCCGCACACCGAATTCCGCGCAGTTGCGTCGCAACGTCTCGACCTGGGTGCGTGATACCAAATCGGCGATCGGCTTGTCGATGTCAACGGTAGGGACGTTGTGGTCCTCGGTGGCGATGGTCAGGTCCGTCCGCCGCACCGGGCGGCCGGCCAGTCGCAGGCCGTCGAAGGCCTGCGGACTGGTGACCTCGTGCACCAGATGCAGATCGATGTAGATCAGATCGGGAGCGCTCCCGTCGCCGGAGACCACAACGTGGTCGTTCCAAACCTTCTCGGCCAGCGTGCGCGGCCCGGCGCTGGTTGAACTCATGCGCGATTGCCTCGATTCGTTCGTCGCGTCCCGACTGAACCGGTTGGGCTGGAATCTCAGAATATGAGACGCGAATGTCTTATCATGAGACAGCATAGCCGCACCATCGGGCTTCCCACAAAGTCTTGGCAGGCCCCAGCGACCGAATCTCAAATTATGAGACGGTAGTATTGATGTGTGAGACAGCAGAGCGGCATAGGTGTCCTGGACAAAGCGGTGGGAATCCTGCACGCCGTCACTGAATCGCCGTGCGGGCTCGCCGAACTGTGCGAGCGCACCGGCCTGCCCCGGGCCACCACCTACCGGGTTGCGGCCGCGCTGGAGGTGCACCGGCTCCTGGCTCGCGACGAGGACGGCCGCTGGCGACTCGGACCGGCGGTGACCGAATTGTCCGGCCATGTCAGTGATCCGTTGCTGGCCGCCAGCGCCACCGTATTGCCACGACTGCGGGAAACCACCGGCGAGAGCGTCCAGTTGTACCGGCGGGAAGGCACCACACGGGTGTGTGTGGCCGCGTTGGAACCGCCTGCGGGTCTTCGCGATACGGTTCCGGTGGGCACGAGGTTGCCGATGACTGCAGGATCGGGCGCCAAGGTGCTGCTCGCCCACAGCGACGCGGCCACTCAAAAAGCTGTGCTACCCAATGCGAAATTCTCCGACCGGGCGCTGGCCGAGGTGCGCCGCCGCGGTTGGGCGCAGAGCGTGGCCGAGCGCGAACCGGGGGTCGCCAGCGTGTCCGCGCCGGTGCGCGACAGCCGCGGCGTTGTGGTGGCGGCCATTTCGGTGTCCGGTCCCATCGATCGGATGGGCCGGCGCCCGGGGGTGCGGTGGGCAACGGACCTGCTGGCCGCCGCCGAGACGCTCACCCGCCGGCTCTGAGTCCACCAGCGAACCCGACAGCGGGGCGGCCGAACCACCTGACACACTGACGCCATGGGAACCAATCAGCGCGCGAGCATCGTCATGACCGCCGATGAGATCGCCGACTTCGTCAACAGCAGCCGCACCGGCACGCTGGCCACTATCGGCCCCGACGGCCAGCCACACCTGACGGCCATGTGGTACGCCGTCGTCGACGGCGAGATCTGGCTGGAAACCAAGGCCAAGTCGCAGAAGGCGGTCAACCTCAAGCGCGATCCGCGGGTGAGCTTCCTGCTCGAAGACGGCGACACCTACGACACCCTGCGCGGGGTTTCCTTCGAGGGCGTAGCCGAGATCGTCGACGATCCCGACACGCTGCACCGCGTCGGGGTCAGCGTGTGGGAGCGCTACACCGGCCCCTACAGCGACGAGATGAAGCCGTTCGTCGACCAGATGATGAACAAGCGGGTCGGGGTACGCATCGTCAGTCGTCGCAGCCGGTCTTGGGATCACCGCAAACTGGGAATGCCCCCGATGCCCGTGGGCGGCTCGACCGCGCCAACCGTGCTGGGTAACCAGCAGACGGGATGACGCTCTTTCTGTAGCCCCGATGGGATTCGAACCCACGCTACCGCCGTGAGAGGGCGGCGTCCTAGGCCGCTAGACGACGGGGCCGGACATGATCCGAGGAGTCAGCATAGCCCACCCCGGAAAAACCCACCTAATCACTCAGCACTCGCTGGCGCTGGCGGGTTTTGCTGGGGTACCAGGACTCGAACCTAGAATGGCTGAACCAGAATCAGCTGTGTTGCCAATTACACCATACCCCATTGGCTGCCTATAACTGCTGGTCAGAGTCGATTCCGCGGAGAACCTGCCCGCATCCTGCGACTGCTGTGGCCAGCCGATCTAGACCGTGTGAAAGCCGAAGTGCAGAGTACCAAAGACTCAGGGCCCACTCGGCACGCCTACGGCGAGGGAACCTGTCCGCGCGCTGCACGCAGCCGGTGCAGGCTGCGGTCGCGGCCCAACAGCTCCAGCGACTCGAAAAGTGGCGGACTGATCGTGGTGCCGGTGACCGCAACACGAATCGGCCCGAAAGCCTTGCGCGGTTTGAGCCCCAGTCGCTCGATCAGGGCTGCCTTGAGGGCATCCTCGATATGCGCGGTCGTCCAATCCGGCACGGCCTCGAGCGCCCCGATGGCCGCATCCAGCACCGGAGCCGCGGCAGCACCCAATTCCTTGCTGCCGGCCTTGTCCTCGATCGCGTACTCGTCGTCATTGAGGAACTTCAGCAGGTCCCACGCGTCGCCGAGCACGACGATGCGGGTCTGAATCAGTTCGGCGGCGATGGTGAACTGCGCGTCATCCAACCCGAGGTGGTGACCATGGGTGTCGAAATAGTCGCGCAGCCGGCCGGTGAAGTCGTCGAGGGCGAGCATCCGGATGTGCTCGGAGTTGAGGGCGTCGGCCTTCTTCTGGTCGAACCGCGCCGGGTTGGAGTTGACGTCGATGACGTCGAATGCGGCGACCATTTCGTCGAGGCTGAACAGGTCGTGGTCGTCGGCAATCGACCAGCCGAGCAGCGCAAGGTAATTCAGCAGCCCCTCGGGGATGAAGCCGCGGTCACGGTGGGCGAACAGGTTCGACTGGGGGTCCCGTTTGGATAGCTTCTTGGTACCCTCCCCCAAAACCGTTGGCAGATGCGCGAATTGCGGGATTTGTTCGGCAACCCCGATCCGGATCAAGGCTTGATACAACGCCAGCTGACGCGGTGTCGAGGGCAGCAGGTCCTCGCCGCGCAGCACGTGTGTGATCCGCATAAGCGCGTCGTCGCACGGATTGACCAAGGTGTACAAAGGATCTCCGTTCGCCCGGGTCAAGGCGAAGTCCGGCACCGAACCGGCCGCGAAGGTGGTGGGTCCGCGTACCAGGTCGTCCCAGCTCAGGTCTTCCTCGGGCATTCGCAGGCGCACCACCGGCTGTCGCCCCTCGGCCAGGTATACCGCGCGCTGCTCGGCGGTGAGCTGACGGTCGAAATTGTCGTAGCCGAGCTTCGGGTTGCGGCCGGCCGCGATGTGACGCGCCTCGACCTCATCAGGCGTCGAGAACGCCTGGTAGGCCTCACCCGCCTCGAGCAGCCGGTCAACCACGTCGCGGTAGAGATCGCTGCGCTGCGATTGCCGGTACGGCGCATAGGGACCGCCGACCTCGGGGCCCTCGTCCCAGTCCAGGCCCAGCCAGCGCAACGCGTCGAGCAGCGCCGCGTAGCTCTCCTCACTGTCACGCTGAGCGTCGGTGTCCTCTATGCGAAACACGAAGGTGCCGCCGGTATGCCGCGCATAAGCCCAGTTGAACAACGCCGTCCGCACCATCCCGACGTGCGGCGTTCCGGTGGGAGACGGACAAAACCGAACTCGTACAGTCACGACTTACCTTTCCGTATCACGGGATTGGACAGCGTGCCGATGCCCTCGACGGTGATCGAAACGATGTCGCCGTCCTCGATGGGCCCGACCCCGGCCGGTGTTCCGGTGAGAATGAGATCACCTGGCAGCAAGGTCATCACCGCCGAGATCCACTCGACGATGGCGCCGACATCGTGAATCATCAGCGACGTCCGGGCGTGTTGTTTTACCTGGCCGTTGACCTCGGTGCGCAGGTCCAGATCGGCCGGGTCCAACGGCGTGAGATCGGTCACTATCCAGGGGCCGACCGGGCAGAAGGTGTCGTGGCCTTTGGCTCGGGTCCACTGGCCGTCAGACTTCTGCTGGTCGCGCGCCGACACGTCGTTGGCGATGGTGTAGCCGAGAATGTTCTCGGCCGCCTGCACAGCCGGGACATCCTTGCATGCCCGGCCGATCACCACCGCCAGCTCGCCCTCGTAGTGGACCGGTGATGCATTGGCGGGCAGTCGAATCGGTACATTCGGACCGATGATTGCGGTGTTGGGCTTCATAAATAACACCGGGTCGGCCGGCGCCGGACCGGTGCCACCGCCCATCTCGGCGATATGGTCGGCGTAGTTCTTGCCGATGCAGACGACCTTGCTGGCCAAAATCGGTGCCAGCAGCCGCACGTCGGCCAGCGGCCAGGAGCGACCCGTGAAAGTCGGCGTCCCGAACGGGTGCTCGGCGATTTCGCGGACCGTCATGCCGTCGGGGTCGTCCAGTTCACCGTCGATACTGACGAACGCGACTCCGTCCGGGCTGGCGACTCGACCAAGGCGCATTCGTTTCTCCTACCTCCAGCGGTTGGGGCTCGGCACCCCCAGCCGACCCCGCGACTGACTAAACCCGATCCGATCACGCTGCGGGCTGCCGGCTGGCTGACACCGGCTCGTCAGAGGAATTCAAGCAGATTGGCTCGAGTGCAACCGGAGTGGTCGCCGCTATCCTGGACCGATGGCTTCATCTGTCGGGGGATCTGCCGGCCCGGATATGGATGCAGCCTTCAATGAGCTGCGGCGCGCCCGCGCGGTGGATCTCGGTGGCGCGGACACTGGCGATACCGAGGACCCGGCGACCAAGGCGTTCCAGCAGATTCGTGCCGCGGGGTCGGCGAATCTGGGCCGCATTTTTGGACTGCTGACCGAATCGACACCCGCCGGACGCGTCTATGCCGCCACACTGCTCACCGGCATCGACACCGCTGCCGGTCGAAGCGTGTGGGAACGCCTGGCAACCCAGGACGACATCGTCGAAGTGATCGACGGCGGCGCTACCACGCAGGCCCGGGTATCGGACTACGCCAGGGAACAACTCGCGATGCTCGACACCCCTGAGGCGACCGGATCCCGCACGGTGACGGGACCTGACACCGTGACCGGGCCGCCCACCGTGACCGGGCCGCCCACCGTGACCGGGCCCCCCACCGTGGCCGGGCCGCGCACGGCGGAATACGCGATAACCGTCGTCGAATCCGTCGGCCCTGCGACGGAAACCTATTCCCCGCCGGCGGCGCCGTACCCAGCCGTCGATTCGGTGGCTGCCCGCCAGGCGATCATCGCGGCATTCCACGGTGAGCCTCGCATCGTGCTGGTAACCGCCCGGGACGAACAACAATTCGTCGATAGCCTTTTCCCCGACGCTGGGCGGCCCAGTGCGGTCTACGTCTCCCGCGGGAACACTGGTGGTCCGCGGTTCGACCTGTATCAGGCCGTGGTGCACCCGGATCATCCGTTCGTCGCGATACTGGGTGTCGACGTTGATGCGACCGTCGAGTCGGCCGTCCTCGATCGGCGACTGGCCGCGTACTACTTCACGCACTATCCGCAGCCCAGTCAAACCGCTTACACCGCAAGGTGTTTGATCAGTGAGATCATACTTGCCCAGCAACATTCCGAGGGGGTGGCAGTCAGCGACGGTGTGGGCATGATCATCCCGCAGCGGCAATTCGCGCTGCCCATGGTTCACGATCTTCGCCCCGACACCACAGCCCCGACCGAAGGCTGGTTGCTCGAATTCCTCGTCCCGCGCCCCGACGCCAATACCTTGGCCTACATCGCAGAACTGGGCTTTACTCCTTGGCATTCCGAGGCGCCCCAGGCAGCGGCGGACGCACCACCACCGGACTGACCCTCGATCAATTGGGCGGCCGCCAGGGCGCAAAACCCAACTGCCGCAGAGCTCGAACGGCCTCGCCGTCGGCACGCGGCACCACAAACGTGCGATGCCGAATTACGGCGTGTGGACCGTCATTCTCGGACGCGGGGCCGGGATTCAACCGGTAGACGATCGGCGGCCGCCCCACGACCACCGGGATCACCACACCCGCACCCGGTGCCAGCCGATTCTCGTCGACCGCCGCATCGGGTTCTAAGAAAGCCAACCGGCCGATCAATTGCTGAACGCGCTCTGCAACCTCGTCTGAAGTATCGATATCCGCGTAGTAGGCAAACAGGTTCTCGTCCAGACAGGTGGATTGCACCGTACCGATTCCGTTGGTCACCAGCACGGCGATAAACGGATAGCCGGGATGCACCAGTCCCTGATACCTGCCGAATGGCGGCGGCGAACCCGGCTCGGCGGACGCGGCGCTGCTCGTGGTCTCCGCGTCATGCACATACACCGGCACATTGCGGCGCAGTCCGGCAAACACCGTCTGGACATACCACCCATCGTTGGGTACCTCGACCATGACCACGCGGGGCGGCCCCGCCAGGGCACTGGTGATGGCAGCGCGAACATGAACGGTCGCGGCATGGGACGGCATACCGCTGAATCTACTGCGGGATCGCGGCCGGACCCGCATAACTGGTCCCGGCCGCGGCCTGCTGAATCATCGTCAGTATGCAAGCATGGCTTGATGTCATCGCAAGCGATCGGCGCCACTACGCGTTGGTCGATGGTCGCCGTCGCGCTCGTGTTGACAGCCAGCACGTTCAGCTTTGTCTATGCGACGCCCTTCCTGATCCCAGCTCTGGAGTCCAGCCGGGGCACCCCGTTGTCACAAAGCGGGCTGTTGGCGGCGATGCCGAGCCTGGGCATGGTGGTTACTCTCATCGGCTGGGGTTACATAGCCGACGTCATCGGAGAACGCATCGTGCTCACCGTCGGCTCCTCCTTGACGGCGGCCGCCGCGTATGCAGCGTCGACGGCCCACTCGCTGGTTGCGATGGGAGTTTTCCTGTTCCTGGGTGGCATGGCCGCGTCCAGTTGCAATCCCGCCTGCGGTCGGTTGGTCGCCGGATGGTTCCCGCCGCAGCAGCGTGGCCTGGCGATGAGTGTCCGTCAGACCGCCCAACCTGTCGGAATCGCGATGGACGCCCTGGTGATTCCGGGGCTCGCCGAGCACGGGTCACCCGCCGGTGGACTGCTGTTTCCGGCATTGGCGTGTGCCGTGTCGGCGGTGGTCGCCGCTGTCGTCGCGCATGACCCGCCGCACAAGCCACGTGCGCGAGCTCACCCGGACGAGTTGGCGAGCCCCTACCGAGGTTCGGCGGTGCTGTGGCGCATTCATGCGCTGTCCGCATTGATGGTGATGCCGCAGTCGATGACCGTGACGTTCATGCTGGTGTGGCTGCGGTGCGACCAGGGATGGACCAAAGAGTCCGCCGGGATCTTGGTCGCGGTCACCGCGATGCTCGGCGCGGTCAGCCGCATCGCGGCCGGGCGGTGGTCGGATCGCATCGGCTCCCGGATGCGCCCGATACGTCTGATCGCCTTGGCCACCAGTCTGACGATGATGTTGCTGGCGTTCACCAACGGGCACCACGCCATTTCCGTGCTGATGATGGTCTCGGTATCGGTGATAACGGTGATGGACAACGGCCTGGAGGCGACCGCGATCACCGAATTCGCCGGGCAGTTCTGGAGCGGGCGTGCGCTGGGTGTGCAGAACACCGGGCAAAGGCTGATAGCACTCGCCGGTCCGCCGGTATTCGGTGCGGTCATCGGAGCATTCGGCTATCCGGTGGCGTTCGCGTTGTGCGCGCTGTTCCCGCTGGCGGCGGTGCCCGTGGTACCGAGCGGGTTGGAGATACCGGGCCTGGCGGACGGGGAGGCGAGTGGCTGGGCTACCGAGAAGGAAGTGGGAACGCGCGACTGATTTCGCGTTGGTACCGGCAGCTGCTTCATCAGGCCGATTGCCGCAGTGCTGTGCAAGCATGGGTGGATGCTTGAAGAGCCGACCGGCGCGGGCGCCCGCTGGTCGATCTTGGTCATCTCGCTATTTGTCACGGCAAGCTCTTTCCTCTTTATCAATGGCGTCGCCTTCCTGATCCCCCGACTGGAGGCCGCGCGCGGAATTCCACTGACCCAGGCCGGCCTGTTGGCATCGATGCCGAGCTGGGGAATGGTGGTCACGCTGATCGCGTGGGGCTATGCACTGGACCGAATCGGCGAGCGGATCGTGCTGGCCCTGGGCTCGGCCCTGACTGCCGCCGCTTCCTACGCCGCCGCGTCGGTGCACTCCCTGCTGACGATGGGGGTCTTTCTGTTTCTCGGCGGGATGGCCGCCGCGAGTGCAAACAGTGCCGGCGGCCGACTGGTGTCGGGCTGGTTTCCACCGCAGCAGCGCGGCCTGGCGATGGGGATCCGACAAACCGCGCAGCCACTCGGAATTGCGTTGGGTGCCATTGCAATTCCCGAGTTGGCCGAAGGTGGAGCGCATGCCGGGCTGATGTTTCCCGCGGTGGTGTGCGGCGTAGCCGCGGTGGCCAGCCTGATCGGCGTGGTCAACCCGCCACGCAAACCACGCGCGGCGGCCAGCAACGAAGAACTGTCCAGCCCTTATCTCGGCTCGGGGGTGTTGTGGCGAATCCACACCGTCTCCGCGTTGCTGATGATGCCGCAGACGGTGACCGTGACGTTCATGCTGGTCTGGCTGATCAACCACCATCATTGGTCGGTAGCGGCCGCGGGCGGCCTGATGACCGTCTCACAATTGATCGGGGCCGGTGGCCGAATCCTGGTCGGTCGGTGGTCGGATCGCATCGGATCGAGGATGCGGCCGGTCCGCTTCATCGCGGCCGCGTCGGCGTTGACGTTGTTCCTACTGGCCCTCGCCGACCACGTGGATTCCCGCTGCGACGTGTGGCTCATGATCACCATCTCGGTGATCGCGGTACTGGACAACGGGCTGGAGGCCACCGCCATCACCGAGTTCGCCGGACCCTATTGGAGTGGACGCGCGTTAGGCACGCAGAACACCATGCAGCGCTTGATGGCCGCGGCCGGTCCCCCGATGTTCGGGGCGCTGATCACCACGGCCGCCTACCCGTTAGCGTGGGGGTTGTGCGGACTGTTCCCGCTGGCCGCCGTGCCGTTGGTGCCGACCCGGCTACTGCCGCCGGGCCTGGAGACTAGAGCGCGGCTGCAATCCGTTCGCCGACATCGGTGGTGGCAGGCCGTTCGTCCCCGCGAGTCGACAGATAGGCCGCCACCGCACGATCCACCCGGGCCGCCGCCTCGTCCTCGCCAAGATGGGCCAGCAGCAGCGCCACCGACATGATCGCGGCGGTGGGGTCTGCGATGCCCCGACCGGCGATGTCGGGCGCACTGCCATGCACCGGTTCGAACATCGACGGATTGATCCGGGTCGCGTCGATGTTTCCGCTGGCAGCCAAGCCGATTCCGCCGCATACCGCCGCGGCCAGATCGGTGATGATGTCGCCGAACAAATTGTCGGTGACGATCACGTCGAAGCGCCCCGGATCGGTGGCCAAGAAGATTGTGGCCGCGTCGACGTGCTGGTAAGCGACCTCCACGTCGGGATACTGCGTGCCGATGTCCTGCACCGTGCGCAGCCACAGTCCGCCGGCGAACGTGAGCACGTTGGTCTTGTGCACCAGGGTTAGGTGTTTACGACGACTGCGGGCCCGCTCGAAGGCGTCGATCACCACCCGGCGTACCCCAAACGCGGTATTCACACTCACTTCGGTGGCGACTTCATGCGGGGTGCCGACGCGGATCGCGCCGCCGTTGCCCGTATACGGGCCCTCGGTTCCCTCGCGCACCACGACGAAATCGATATCGGGGTTACCGGCGAGCGGGCTCTGCACCCCCGGGTACAGCCGGGCCGGCCGCAGATTGACGTGGTGGTCAAGTTCGAACCTCATGCGCAGCAACAGGCCGCGCTCGAGGACACCGCTGGGCACTGACGGATCACCGATCGCACCCAGCAGGATCGCGTCGTGCTGGCGCAGTTCGGGCACCACCGATTCCGGAAGTACTTCGCCGGTGGCGTGGTAGCGCCGGGCCCCCAGGTCGTAGGTGGTTGTCTCGATGCCGGGCTTGACCGCGTCGAGCACTTTAAGTGCCTCGTCGATGACTTCCGGCCCGATACCGTCACCGGGGATGACAGCAAGTTTGGTCACGACAGGTCGACCACTTCGAGCTTGTTGGCACCCACAGCCTGCGCAATCTCCGAGCGCACCTCCTCCGGCACGTCCTGATCCAGCCGCAGCAGGATCGTCGCGTTCGCACCCTCGGCGTCCTCGGACAGCTGCGCGGCGTGGATGTTCACCCCTGCCGCGCCCAGCAGCGTGCCGATCTTGCCCAAGGCCCCCGGCTGGTCGGCGTAGTTGATTACCAGGTTGATGCCCTCGGCGCGCAGATCGAAGTGACGGCCGTTGACCTGCACGATCTTCTCAACCAGCTGAGGTCCGGACAATGCCCCCGCCACGTTCACCACCGAGCCGTCTGCGGCCACCGCCCGCACCTCGACCACGCTGCGATGGTTGGGGCTTTCGGTGGCCTTGCTGATCTCGGCGGTGACGCCTCGCTCGGCCGCCAGGGCAGGCGCATTGACAAACGTCACCGGTTCGTCGATGACCGCCGAGAACAGGCCGCGCAGCGCCGAAAGCTTGAGCACCTCGACGTCCTCGGCGGCCAACTCGCCACGCACCTGCACCGATAACGTGACCGGCGCCTCGTCAGCCAGCGCGGCGGCCAGTACCCCGAGCTTGCGCGCCAGATCCAGCCACGGTGCCACCTCCTCGCTCACCACGCCACCACCGACGTTGACGGCGTCGGGCACGAACTCGCCGGCGAGGGCCAGCCGAACGCTTTCGGCCACGTCGGTGCCCGCGCGGTCCTGAGCCTCGGCGGTGGAGGCACCCAGGTGTGGCGTGACGACCACCTCCGGCAGCTCGAACAGGGGGCTGTCGGTGCACGGTTCGGTCGCGAACACGTCGAGGCCGGCTGCGCGCACGTGCCCGCTGGTGATCGCCTCGGCCAGCGCCGCCTCGTCAATCAGCCCGCCGCGAGCGGCGTTGACGATGATGACGCCCGGCTTGGTCTTGGCCAGCGCCTCCTTGTTCAGCAGGCCTTTGGTTTCCGGCGTCTTGGGTAGGTGCACCGAGATGAAGTCCGCGCGGGCCAACAGGTCGTCCAGGGAGAGCAGCTCGATCCCCAGCTGGGCGGCGCGGGCGGAGGACACATAGGGGTCGTAGGCAACGATGTGGGCGCCGAATGCCGCGATCCGTTGCGCCACCAGCTGACCGATCCGGCCCAGGCCGACCACGCCGACGGTCTTTCCGAAGATCTCGGTGCCAGAGAACTTGGAGCGCTTCCAGGTGTGCTCGCGCAGGGTGGCGTCAGCGGCCGGGATCTGGCGGGATGCGGCCAACAACAAGGCGATTGCGTGCTCAGCAGCACTGTGGATGTTCGACGTCGGCGCGTTGACCACCAGCACGCCGCGAGCGGTGGCGGCGTCCACGTCGACGTTGTCCAGCCCGACTCCGGCGCGGGCGACGATCTTCAGCTTGGGGGCGGCTGCCAGCACCTCAGCGTCGACGGTGGTGGCCGACCGGACCAGCAAGGCGTCGGCCTCGGGTACCGCGGCCAGCAGCTTCTCCCGGTCCGGCCCGTCCACCCAGCGCACCTCAACCTGGTCTCCCAGGGCAGCGACGGTCGATTCGGCGAGTTTGTCGGCGATTAACACAACAGGCAAGTTCACCCGGACAGCCTAAAGCGTGTCGCGAGTGAGGTCGCCAGCGGCGGTTCTGTCGGCTTGAATCGATAGATGGACGTCACCGTCGTCGGCAGCGGGCCCAACGGGCTCGCCGCAGCCGTTATCTGTGCCCGCGCCGGCCTTGCAGTACGGGTCGTCGAAGCCCAGCCCACGTTCGGCGGCGGTGCCCGAACCCAAGCCGATATCGAGTTCCCCGGAGTGTGGCACGACGTGTGCTCAGCGGTGCATCCGCTGGCCGTGGCGTCGCCGTTCTTCGCGGAGTTCGATCTGACCGCCCGCGGGGTGCAGTTGGGCGTGCCGGATATCTCGTACGCCAACCCACTGCCGGGTCGACCGGCCGCAGTGGCCTACCGCGACCTAGGGCGCACCTGCGCGGAGCTGGACCACGGCGCATCGTGGCGGCGGCTTCTCGAGCCTTTAGTGGTCAACTCGGATGCGGCGGTCGAGTTCATGCTCGGCGACAAGCGGTCGGCACCGGGCTCGCTGCTGACCCCTGCGCGCCTTGGTCTGCGGATGCTAGCCCAGGGCACCCCGGCCTGGGGATTGCTGCGCGGCGAGGACGCTCGTGCATTGTTTAGTGGTGTTGCCGCACATGCAATTTCGCCCTTGCCATCATTGGTTTCGGCGGGCGCGGGATTGATGTTGGCCACGCTTGCCCATTCGGTCGGCTGGCCGATTCCGACGGGCGGCAGCCAGGCGATCGTCGAAGCGCTGATCGCCGATCTGCGTGTGCACGGCGGGGAGATGGCGACGGATGCCGAGGTCACCGATCCGCCCGAAGGGGTGGCCGTTTTCGACACCGCGCCCACCACGCTGTTGCGTGTCTACCGCGACACCATCCCAGATGGCTACGCAAAAGCGTTGCGCCGCTACCAATTCGGGCCAGGCGTTGCGAAGGTGGATTTCGTGCTCAGCGAAGACATCCCGTGGGCGGACCCCCGACTGCGCGAGGCGCCGACGCTGCATCTCGGCGGCACCCGCGCGCAAATGGCGCGCGCCGAGGCGCAGGTCGCCGCCGGTCGACATGCCGAATGGCCGATGGTGCTGGCCGCTGTCCCACACCTCGTGGACCCTCGCCGCCGAGACGACGACGGGCGACGTCCATTCTGGACCTACGCCCATGTGCCGGCGGGCTCCACCGTCGACGCGACCGAGACAGTGACCGCGGTCGTCGAGCGGTTCGCTCCCGGCTTTCGGGATGTCGTGGTGGCCGCTCGGGCAGTGCCTGCGGCACGACTGGCCGATCACAACGCCAATTACGTCGGCGGCGACATCTCGGTGGGCGCGAATTCGTTGTGGCGCAACATGCTTGGCCCCACTCCGGCGCTGACCCCCTGGCGCACGCCAATTCCCAAGGCCTACCTCTGCTCGGCGGCGACCCCGCCGGGCGCCGGGGTGCACGGCATGGCCGGCTATTACGCCGCGCGCACGCTACTGCGGCACGAGTTCGGGATCACCGAGATGCCTAGGCTGTGGCCATGACCAAACTCGCGATCATCTACTACTCCGCCACCGGGCACGGCACCACGATGGCCACGCGTGTCGCGGCGGCAGCCGAGGCCGCCGGCGCCGAAGTCCGGGTGCGCCACGTGGCCGAGACCCGCGACCCGGCCACCTTCGCCCAGAACCCAGCCTGGACGGCGAATTACGAAGCCACCAAGGATCTTCCGGTGGCTACCGGCGACGATGTCGTATGGGCCGATGCGGTGATCTTCGGCTCCCCCACCCGATTCGGCTCTGTCGCCGCGCAGCTGCGCGACTTCCTGGACGGCCTTGGCGGGCTGTGGTCGCAAGGCAAGCTCGCCGACAAGGTGTATGCGGCGTTCACCTCCACCAACACCCTGCACGGAGGACAGGAGTCCACGCTGCTGACGCTCTACGTCACCTTGATGCACTGGGGCGGCATCATCGTCGCACCGGGCTACACCGATCCGTCGAAGTTCGTCGACGGAAACCCTTATGGCGCAAGCCTGGTCGCAACCCACGACAACATCACCGATATCGACGACGCGACCGCCGCCGCGTTGGATCACCTGGCCCGCCGCGTCGTCTCGGTCGCCGACCAGCTCGCACGATCAGGCTGATCCTAGGGCGGCCGGGACTCGTCAGTGGTGGTTGCGATGATGGGGGTATGTCGTCGATCGCATCGTCTGGGGCTGTGGTGGTGAGTTCTGCAGAGCGTCTTGAGGTGTTGATCGAGGAGTTGGCGGAGTTGACCGGTCAGCGCAATGCCATTGGATGGGCGGATTGTTCAGATTGTTGCCGAGCCGGATCGTGACGAGTTGTGTGGGGCGACGGGGCGCTTTCGTTGACGCCCTCGGAAAACGTGTCGCCATGCTATCTCACACGCGAAATTTACCGAGCGTCACGGCAGCGCAACGACCCACGCCGAGCGCCACACTCGCGTGACGCTCGGCGCGAAGGCCTGGTGGTTAAGCCGTCTCAGTGATTGGCCGGTCGACCCAGCTCATCAGGTCGCGCAGCTTCTTGCCGGTGACCTCGATCGGGTGTTCGGCGTTCTCTTTGCGGAGCTGCTCCAGCTGCTTGTTGCCGCCCTCTACGTTGGCAACCAGCTTCTTGACGAACTCGCCGTTCTGAATGTCGCGCAGGATTCCGCGCATCCGCTCCTTGGTGTCGGCGTCGATGACACGGGGACCCGACAGGTAGCCACCGAACTCCGCGGTGTCAGACACCGAGTAGTTCATCCGGGCGATACCGCCCTCGTACATCAGATCGACGATCAGCTTCAGTTCGTGCAGCACCTCGAAGTAGGCCATCTCCGGCGGGTAGCCCGCCTCGACCATAACGTCGAAACCGGTCTTCACCAACTCCTCTGTGCCACCACATAACACCGCCTGCTCACCGAACAGGTCGGTCTCGGTCTCGTCCTTGAACGTGGTCTTGATGACACCGGCGCGAGTGCCGCCGATGGCCTTGGCGTACGACAGCGCAAGCGCTTGCCCCTCACCCTTGGGATCCTGGTCGATCGCGATCAGGCAGGGCACACCCTTGCCATCCACAAACTGGCGGCGCACCAGGTGACCCGGGCCCTTCGGCGCCACCATCCCAATGGTCACATTGGCCGGCGGCTTGATCAGGTCGAAGTGGATGTTCAGGCCATGCCCGAAGAACAGCGCGTTGCCGTCTTCCAGATTCGGCTCGATGTCGTTCTTGAAGATGTCCGCCTGCGCGGTGTCAGGCGCCAGCAGCATGATGACGTCGGCCCACTTGGCCACTTCGGCGGGGGTGTCGACCTCGAGGCCCTGCTCTTCGACCTTGGCCCTCGACTTCGAGCCGTCCTTGAGGCCCACCTTCACCTGCACGCCGGAGTCACGCAGGCTCAGCGAGTGCGCGTGCCCCTGGCTGCCGTAACCGATCACCCCGACCTTGCGGCCCTGGATGATCGACAGGTCGGCGTCGTCGTCGTAGAACATCTCCAATGTCTGCCCTGACACTACATATCTCCTTAATCGGTTGGCGTTGAAGTTATTTGACGGTGCCGATGCCGCGCGGCCCGCGCGACAGCGACACCATTCCTGATTGCGCGATTTCACGGATGCCGAATGGCTCGAGCACCCGAAGGAAGGCCTCCAGCTTGCCCCGATCACCGGTGGCTTCGATGGTCAGTGATTCCGGCGATACGTCAATGACCTTGGCGCGGAACAGGTTCACCGCTTCGATAACCTGGCTGCGGGTGCCGGCATCGGCGCGGACCTTGATCAGCGCTAGCTCGCGGGAGACGGCGTTGTCGTCGTCTTGCTCGACGATCTTGATGACGTTGATCAACTTGTTGAGCTGTTTGGTGATCTGCTCGAGCGGAGTCTCCTCGGCGGAGACCACGATGGTCATCCGCGACATGTCCTTCTGCTCGGTGGCGCCCACCGCCAGCGACTCGATGTTGAAGCCACGCCTCGAGAACAGCGCTGCCACCCGCGCGAGCACACCGGGCTTATCCTCGACCAACACCGAAAGAGTGTGTGTCACAGTCGGTCCGGTGCTCATCAGGCATGCCCTTCGGTGATGTCGTCGAACAGCGGGCGGATACCGCGGGCCTGCTGGATCTCGTCATTGCTGGTGCCGGCGGCGACCATGGGCCAGACCTGCGCGTCGGCGCCGACAATGAAGTCGATCACCACCGGGCGGTCGTTGATCTCCCTGGCCCGGTTGATCATCTCTTCCACGTCTTCTTCACGCTCGCAACGCATCCCGACGCAACCCAGCGCCTCGGCCAGCTTCACGAAGTCCGGGATGCGGCGCGAGTGGGTAGCCAGGTCGGTCTGCGAGTAGCGCTCGTCGTAGAACAGCGTCTGCCACTGCCGAACCATGCCCAGGTTGCCGTTATTGATCAGGGCCACCTTGATCGGGATGCCCTCGACGGCGCAGGTAGCCAGCTCCTGGTTGGTCATCTGGAAGCAACCGTCGCCGTCGATGGCCCACACCTCGGTGTCAGGCAGGGCGATCTTGGCGCCCATCGCCGCCGGAATCGCGAATCCCATGGTGCCCAGACCACCGGAATTCAGCCAGGTGCGGGGCTTTTCGTACTTAATGAACTGCGCCGCCCACATCTGGTGCTGACCCACCCCGGCTACGTAGATGGCGTCGGGGCCGGCGATCTGGCCGAGCTTCTCGATCACGTATTCCGGGCCCAGACTGCCGTCGCTCTGGGGGTCGTAGCTCAACGGATACGTCTTGCGGATGCCCTCCAGGTAGACCCACCAGTCCGTCATCTCTGGGATCTTGGGGTCGCCAGCGCCCACGCCGTCGTGGCGCAGCATCGCGATCAGGTCAGTGATGACATTCTTGACGTCGCCGACGATCGGCACATCGGCATGCCGGTTCTTGCCGATCTCGGCGGGGTCGATGTCGGCGTGAATAACTTTGGCTTCGGGCGCGAACGACTCCAGTTTGCCGGTCACCCGGTCATCAAAGCGGGTGCCCAGCGCGATCAGCAGATCGCTTTTCTGCAGTGCCGCAACGGCCCCCACAGTGCCGTGCATGCCGGGCATGCCCATGTTCAGGTGATGGCTGTCGGGGAACGCGCCGCGGGCCATCAAGGTGGTGACAACCGGGATGCCGGTGAGCTCGGCCAGCTCACGCAGCTCGGCGGTCGCCTCGCCGCGGATTACACCACCGCCGACGTAAAGCACCGGTTTGCGGGCCGCCGCGATCAACTTGGCGGCCTCGCGGATCTGCCGATTATGCGGTTTGGTGTTCGGCTTGTAGCCGGGCAGATCCATGCGCGGCGGCCAGCTGAAGGTGCACTGGCCCTGGAGTACGTCCTTGGGGATGTCGACGAGCACTGCGCCCGGGCGCCCCGACGCCGCGATATGGAAGGCCTCGGCGATCACCTGGGGGATCTCGTCGCCGGTGCGGACCAGGAAGTTGTGCTTGGTGATCGGCATCGTGATGCCCGAGATATCGGCCTCCTGGAAGGCGTCGGTCCCGATTAGCTGCCGTCCGACCTGGCCGGTGATGGCCACCACCGGAATCGAGTCCATTTGGGCGTCGGCCAGCGGCGTCACCAGGTTGGTCGCCCCGGGACCCGACGTGGCCATGCATACCCCGACCCGACCGGTCGCGTGCGCATAACCGCTGGCGGCGTGCCCGGCGCCCTGCTCGTGGCGCACCAGCACGTGGCGCAGCTGCTGAGAGTCGAACAGTGGGTCATATACCGGCAGTACGGCGCCGCCGGGGATGCCGAAGATGACGTCGACGTCAAGAGCCTCCAACGACCGGATGACCGCTTGTGCTCCGGTAAGTTGTTCTGGCCCAATACGTTTCGGTTGCGCAGGCTTGGCGCCATGGGTAGCGTCCTGCCGCTGGGGTGGGTGCGGCTTGGTCGGTGCGCTCACTTTTGTCCTCTTAAAGTCGGTGGGCAACAAAAAACCCCCGTCAGCACAGCTGCTGTACGAGGGCCGCGTTGGTGCTCGATGGCTAGTCAGGCACCAACGCGCCGACTAAGTACTACGAGCATTCCAGGCTTCATAGCGTCCGACGGTAGCCTTCGCACAGCTCAACCGTCAAATCCTGCTCCTGGGACCGCTGGTCGGCGAATGTCGCGCGCGGCGATGGAATGATACGAGAGTGGTTACTGAGTCGCCCGTCGTGATCAAGGTATCGCCGATGGCGCATCTGGCTGTCGGATTCCTGTCCCTGGGCCTACTGGTGCCGGTGCTGGCCTGGCCGCCCAGTGCACCGGTACTGGTCATCCCGGTGTTGTTGTCGGCGTTGATCATCCGGCTGCGGACGGTCGCCGACACACAGGGCGTGCGGGTACGCACCCTGCTGGGCGGGCGAACCATGGCCTGGGAGGACATCGACGGTCTGCGGTTCCACCGCGGCTCGTGGGCACGCGCGAAGCTCAAGTCTGGCGAAGAAGTGCGCCTGCCTGCGGTGACGTTCTCGACGCTGCCGCAGTTGACACAGATCAGTGGGGGTCGGGTGCCCAACCCCTACCGCTGAGGTGTCAGGGGATCCGCTTGAAGCACTCGTCGGAGTCGTCGAGAACCCCGGCCCTAAACGCAATGGCACGGGTGTAGCCGGCGGGCATGTTCTCGCCGTTGACGTCGCTGGCGGCGACGCCGTTGACGAGCAGCCCGATGATTGCCTTGTCGAGGTCACCGGCCGTCAGCACCAGCTGCTTGCCGGACGGGATGCTGACGGGCTGCGCCATATTCCGCTGTGATGCGCCAGTCAGGCACGCCGTCCGCACGGCGGCTGCCGGTGTGTTCAGCGGCAGCCCCCGCTCGTGCTGAACCGCCAGCACATACCTCGAGGCGACGATGGACATCGCAGTGTTGTCGCCCTGCAGCATCTGCGGGTCGGTCATACCCTTCCGGCCCCCGGGTTTGCCGAGCTGTTGCAGCGCAGGCAGATCGGCGATGAGGGTGTTGGTCGACGGACAGTAGGTGGCTCCCTGGGTGGCTTTCGCATCCGAACAGGTGCTGTTGGAAAACGTCAATGTAGGCGGCGACTTGGGTGAGAAGATCGCGGTGAGGATCTCCACCAACGTGCCGACACTGTCGCTATCGATGGCCACCTCGCCGCTGGTCGTTTCACCCGAGGTGTCCACCTGCAGCGCCAACGGCTCGTTTCCGCGTCTTTTCTTGATTTCATCCATGTCGATTTTGGCGCACGTTCCCGATCCGCTGTTGAATCCCATTTGAAACGCGCTGATCCGGTCGAGGCCAGTGCCGTGCGCCTGGTCTTCGGATTCCTCCAGTTCCGCCTCGGTCATGATCGGATCGGAAATCTTGAGCATTCCGGCGATCACGTGGCTCAGCGCGTCACCGGTGCTCAACGTGAAGCGCGTCGAATGCCCTTCGGCAACCCATCGCAGGTAGACGCCTGCGAAGCAATCCGCCTGCTGCTCCTCGACCAGGGTCGGCGTTGTCCTGGGGTTCACCAGTCCCCCGTTAAATTGCAACGAATGCCCGAATTCATGGGCCAGGATGCCGACCACAGACATATCGCCGAAATATTTCTTCGCCGCGGGGAACAACTGTCCCCTATCCCATGACACGATATTGCACCCATAGTTGTACGAGGCATTGATCACCTTATATGTCTTGGATCGACACACAATTGGGCTAGCCGGGTCGGTGGAGTCGTACGACACGAATGAGCTGACTTCTTTGAATGGCTTTTTCGCCTCGTCGGGCCAATTCTGCTTCCAGAATTCCTCGATGTCGTTGAGTGCCAATAGGGACAGATGGTCGATATCGCCGTTGTCGGTGTTCTTCACCGTGCCGGTCGGTTTCGGCGCATCGCCACGAGGCCCGCTGGGCCCCTCGGACACCGGCAGCCCGGCCACGCTGGCCGGGTCGTACAGCACCGACACCGCGTGGCCGTTCACCATGCTCGTGGTGCCGCTTTTGCCCGCGCAACCGGCCAACACCAGCGCCGCGCATCCGATCAAGGCGATCGACTTGACCACGCTTGTACGTCTCACTTGCCGCCGCCGAGCTGGGGCAGACCCACCGTGTAGGTGCCGTTGTCGTCATCAAAGGTCACCGTCAGCTGGTGCGGTTTGCCCCGCACAGTGACGTCGCAGCTGAATTTCTGGCCTTTCTTCACGGTCGGGTCCTGTCCGTTGTTGCAGCGGACGTTTTTGATGTCGTCGGAGTAGTACCCGCTGGTCCGGTCCAACAGGATCTGTTCGACTTCGGTCTGCACTCCGCTGACGGCGATCTTCTTGGTATCGCCGTTCACCACCCCGGCTAGCAGTAGCACGGCGATCACCCCGGCAATCACGACGGCGACGATCGCTGCGCCTACCAAGAGCGGCGTGCGATTGGAGCTGCGCGGCTTCTGCGGCAGGGTGGGTGTGGCCGGTGGTGGGCCACCCGGGCCCGGCGGCGGGTACTGCGGCGGCGACCCGTACTGACCCGGGTACGGCGACGGTGGACGGGGCGGGCTCTGCGGCGGTGCCGGGCGCACGACAGGCTGCTTGTACCACGGGATCTCAGCATGCTGGGTCGGCTCCTGCGACGGGTCCGGCCCGCGGTTCGGTGGCCAAGGAGGCTGGATGCGGTCGCGAGGTGTGCTCATGAAGTCCCCGATCGTCGAACAACACCGGCGGCCTTCACGCTAAGCCATGCCGGGCCTGCTCGGAAAGCGCACCAAAGCGCGCGAATCAGGCCATCGGGTTAACGCCGTTGAGCAACACCCACACCGCGATACCCGCCGCGATCCCGGTGAGCAGCGCGACGAATGACCCGATAAAGGGCCGACTTGCCCAGCCCCGGCCCGCGTCAAGTCCGTAGCGTCCCGGACCGGCCAGGATGACGGCCACCGCCATGACGATCAGGCTGATTTGGTACTCGTGCCCGTCGGGCAGGAAGTAGGTGAAGGTGTGCGTGTGCGGTCGCACCGACGCCGATGCGAGCAGGCCGTTGATCAGGAAGGCGAGCGCACCCGCGGCAGCGACCGGAGTGAACAGGCCCAGCACCAGCAGCACGCCCGCGACCAGCTCACCGCCGGCGCTGACGTAGGCCAGGATGTCGGCGTGCTGGAACCCGACATCGGTCAGCGAGTTCTTGAAGCTGTGCAGACCCGAGCCGCCCCACCAGCCGAAAAGCTTCTGCAGAGCGTGGGCGATCAGGACCGCGCCCAGCCCGATCCGCAGGATCAGCAAGCCGAGATTCTGAGTGCCGCGTCGTCCCGCGGCCCGGAATCGATCTTCCTCGTCGTCGATGTCGACGGCAGCCGGCGCCGCCGGAATCGGCCGCGCGGCCGCCTGTGGTTGCACATAGGGCAACGGTTCCTGCGCGTCGAGCAGGTGATATCCGGCGCCGCCGGCGTCACCGGCATCCAGGGGCGGGATGATCGTGGTGGTTCCGGTGTTGCCGAAGCTGCTTGAGTAGCCAGCCGGAGTCAGGTCGTCTTCGGGATCAACCAGGCTCGCCGATGCGGGACGTCCCGGGGTGGGGCCGAATGAGCCATCCGGCCGCTGCCATGGTGAGTCTTTCGAACTGGTCACGGGTGTCAGGGTAAGGGCATTTTGGCCTGAATCTGGGATTTGAGCGGCGCTTCTGCTTGTTAAATCCGCAGTTCGGCCGATCGACGGTTCGAATGGACGCGGCGGCCAACTTTCCCGGACCGATTGGGCGGCCCTTTATTGGCGCGGCACGGCCATTGACCGCAGCGTCGCGTCTTCGCATCGCCGTCCATTCGGACTCAACTGAGGATCGTCAGTGTGCCATTGCGGCCGGTGACGAAGACTTCGCCCGCGGAAGGGCCGGCGGCGCTGACCGCCACCCCCTCCGGAAGGCTGCCGACCGGGACGGTGGCGATCACGGTGTTGGTTGCGGAGTCGATCACCGACACCGTGCCGCTGACCTGATTGGTGACGAAGACGTCGCCCGCCCAGGGGCCCGTCCCGCTGATCGCCACACTCACCGGGGTGTCGCCGACCGGGACGGTGGCAACGACGGCGTTGGTCGCCGGGTTGATCACCGACACCGTGTCGGCGGCCGAGTTAGCGACGTAGATGAAGCCGGCGTGAGGGCTGGTGGGGCTGACGGCTAGCCCGATCGGCGAGGCTCCGGCCCCCACGCCGACGGTGGCGGTGATGGTGTTGGTGGCGGGGTTGATCACCGAAATCGTGGTGGGGTTGGTGATGTGGCTGGCGACGTAGACGTCGCCATTGGCCGAACTGACTGCCGCCCCGTATGGGAAAGAGGACCCGAAGATCGGGCCGATGGGGACGGTAGCGATGACGTTGTCGCCGGAGTCGATTACGGATAGCGTTCCGGAGTTCAGGTTGGTGACGTAGACGTTGCCTGTCGCCGGGTTGATTGCTATCCACGTCGGGCCGTTTCCAACCTGGATGATGTCGACGATCGCGCCTTGAGTGGGGTCGTACACGTCAACCGTGTGGCCCCCAGCCTTGCCGGTGGTGTCAGCAATATAGACGTTGCCGTTGGGTCCGACCGCCACCGCTTGCGGGCTGCCCCCGGTGACGGTGGTGCTTACGCCGCCCCCACCGCCGCCGCCGGAACCCTGCGAGCCGCCGGACCCGCCGGCGCCTCCGGAGACACCGGAGGGTCCGCTGCCAGCATTCCCCCCGCCGCCGTAGCTGCCCAAACCGCCAGCTCCGTAGGAGCCCGCTCCGCCCGTCCCGCCGGTTCCGCCATCGCCGCCAATGCCGCCGGTGACCAGACCGGTGCCGCCGTCGCCGCCGGTGCCACCTTGACCGCCGGTGCCGCCTTGGCTGGCGACGCCGGTGCTCCGACCACCGGTGCCACCTTGACTCTCGGGCAGGTAACGCAGGGCTGCGTCAAGGTCACCGCTAGCCAGCATCACCATGCCGAAAATCTCCGCGGCCACCGCTCGTACGTCTGCCGGTTCCTCACGTTGGGCACGGAAGTGCCGTTCGGCCACCTCGATTGCTTCGCCGATGCGTCCCGCCGCCGCCAGAGCGAACGTGTGGAATTCGGCCAACGGCTGGCGGAGGAATTTGCCCTGCTCGCTCAGCCGAAGCGCCAGATCACCCTCCATTACCCTCGCCGCGGCTTGATCGGGTTGACCAAGTTCGCCGTAGGCCATGCTCTCGGCGCCGTACGCCATCGCCGCGCCGTACTGATCGATATCCCGGTAATCGACATCGGCCATGGTCTCTAGAACCTCACGCGGCCTGGCCGCCAGCGCGAACTGATTGGCCCGGAACACCAGCAACTGTTGGCGTCGCGTTCTGCGGGCGGTCTTGAGCCCCTCGTCGATCTGCCGCCAAGACCGCTCCGGTGAGCGCATTCCCCACAGCAGGTTGGATGCACGCATTATTACGTCGTTGATGAAGGCGGATTCCGTCGCGGCGTCGACTTCCACGCCGTCGAGCACCTCCAACGCAAGCTCACCTTTTTCCCTCATGAACAGCGAATAGGCGAGGGGGATTCGGGCCTGCGCACCGATTCCGGTTGCGGCGGCAGCGGTGAAGAGCCGCTCCGCCGTCTCGAAGTCCAGCAGGGAACTCGCGGCGGTGGCCACCGCCAGCAGCACCTCCGGCTCGGGTGGCAGGTCGGATTCCAACCACAGCAGTCCCGGCTTGACCACCTTTGCGGCACCTCCGCCGTCCTTCATCGCGGTGGCCATCTGCCCACGCAGACGGCGCAGCCGCGAGGGGCCGCACCGATTCAGCCGGACCTCGGCGTACAGCGGGTGACCGACGTAGATCTCGCCTTGCACCGTGCGGATCAGTTCACGCTGCTCGGCGTCTTCGATGGCGGCCTGCTCGGTAATCAGCCGCAGGCAGTCCCAGTCGGCGGGTTCGGAGATGGCCACCAGATCCACCACGTCGCAAACGTCGGCGGGGATTGCGCCGATCTGCGCGTCCACTACTTCGGCGAGGGATCCGGAGATGGCAGTGTTGCCGAGCCAACGAACGTCGCCATCGAGGACTGTCATCCGTCCCGCTCGGCACTCCTGTTCGACGAGCTGACGCAAGAAGAGCACGTTTCCCTCGGTGAGATGCCACAGCCTCTCCGCGCACGGCCGATCCGGAACCGCCCCTAGCGTCGCCACCAATAGGGCGTCAATCTCGTTGCGGGTGAACGGTTCTAGTTCATGTCGGCGCAGTAGGCCGTCCTTCCAAAGCGCCGTCACCGCGGCCGGGGATGCCTCGCCAGTACGGATCGTGACGATCACCGCGGCAGCACGCGAGTGCACAAGTTGGTGCAGGACCAGAGCGGACAAATCATCCAGCAGATGCGCATCGTCGATGAAGACCAGTAGGCGGTCCGGTTGGGTGCCCTCGGTCAACCTCTCAACGACCATGCGCGCCAACGCAACCGGCGCGCTCTCCGCGTCGCCGGCCCACTGCGCGAAGGCACCGAGCGGGATCGAGCGGCTCGTCGCCGTAGCAGCAATGCTCCGAACGCTCCACCCAGTGGCGATCGCCTCGCGCACCGCCTCACGAGCCAACCGAGACTTCCCGACCCCGGCCTTTCCCGCCAGCGCCACACCTCGCACGGCCTGGTCGGCGATCGAGCGCATTATGTCGCCGATCTGTTGATCTCGGCCGACCATGGGCCACTGATCGAGCATGGAAGCTCGGTAGAGATGCATTTGGTTTGCCAAGGGGTAATTGCTCGTCGACCCAGGTAGACGACACAAGAAGACGCAGCGGAGTCGGGCGTGACCTGTTCTTTTGCGACCCCCAGCGCAGTTCGACGAGCAATGCCCGCCCCCGCTCGTGGGTTGGTCGGTGGCCACGGGATGGGGCGCCCTGGTGTTCAGCAGCGCAGTTGGCAGCGAGTCGCGGTATGACCGACAGGTAGCCTGTCGGGCATGCGGATACGGCGGTCGGTTCGATGCGCGCTCGCTGCGCTGTGCGCGGCGGTGCTGGTGTCGAGCGGCTGCGCACGCTTCAACGACGCCCAGTCACAACCGTTCACGACCGTCCCGGAACTCAAGCCCCAGCCCAGCTCGACACCTCCTCCGCCGCCGCCGTTGCCGCCCACGCCGTTCCCCAAGGCCTGCCCGGCGCCGGGGGTGATGCAGGGCTGCCTAGAGAGCACCAGCGGCTTGATCATGGGCGTCGACAGCAAGACCGCGCTGGTCGCCGAGCGCACCACCGGCGCGGTCAAGGAGATCTCGGTCAGTGCCGAGCCCAAGGTGAAGATGGTCATCCCGGTCGATCCGTCTGGAGACGGCGGCCTGATGGACATCGTGCTGTCGCCCACCTTCTCGCAGGACCGCTTGATGTACGCCTACGTCAGCACTCCGACTGACAATCGGGTTATCCGCATCGCCGAGGGCGACGTTCCCAAGGACATCCTGACCGGGATCCCCAAGGGCGCGACGGGCAACACCGGAGCGCTGATCTTCACCAGCCCCACGACTCTGGTGGTGATGACCGGCGATGCCGGCAATCCGGCGCTGGCTGCTGACCCCAATTCGTTGGCGGGCAAGGTTTTACGCATCGAGCAGCCAACCACACTGGGTCAGGCCCCGCCGACGACGGCGTTGTCGGGCATCGGCTCAGGTGGCGGCCTGTGCATCGATCCTGTCGACGGCTCGCTCTACGTCGCCGATCGCACGCCCAGCGCCGACCGGTTGCAGCGCATCACGAAGAAGTCCGAGGTGTCCACAGTGTGGACCTGGCCGGACAAGCCTGGGGTTGCCGGCTGCGCGGCCATGGACGGGACGGTGCTGGTCAACCTGATCAACACCAAGCTGACCGTGGCGGTCCGGCTCGCAGCGAAGACGGGCGCGGTGACCGGCGAGCCCGACGTCGTCCGCAAGGACAGCCACGCCCACGCCTGGGCACTGCGGATGTCGCCGGATGGCAACGTCTGGGGTGCCACGGTGAATCGAACCGCCGGCGACGCCGAGAAGCTCGACGACGTGGTGTTCCCGTTGTTCCCGCAGGGTGGCGGCTTCCCACGCAATAACGACGACAAGACCTGACGGGCCAGTGCCGGCGACTCAGGGGACGTCGAGGGTGAAGCGCATCCCGTAGCGGCCGGTCCCGTCGGCGCGCTTGCCGTCGTATAACCGCTGCGGCGCCTCCTGGCCGGGTTCGAGGTCGTCCTCGTCGAGGTCGGACAGATAGAGCAACTCCTCGGCACTCTCGGGAGCCCAGGCGGCGACCGGATCCAGCAGGTAGGCGACGTGATCGCCCACCTCGCTGCGGCTCAATATCCGCGCCACGAACCAGGCCGCGGCGTCGTCGAGGATCGGCATGCCCGCGGGTCCGCCGCGCCAGGAGCAGTGCGCGAACGTGTCGGTGCCGTCGACCTGGCGTGCGAACAATTCGGCCAGCACCTGCTTGTGCCGTGCCAGCACGTGCACCGCCAGGAAATCGGAGCGACACGCCACCTGATGGGTGGGGCTGTGCGACGGCAGACCAATCATGAAGCTGGGCGGCTGGACGCTGGTCTGGGTGGCGAAGGCGACCACGCAGCCCGACGCCTGACCGTCGGCCTGGGTGGTCACCAGGAACACCGGGGAGTCCAGCATCGACATCAGGTCGTCGAACGGTTCTGCGGTCACCACACCATGATGCGTCCTCGACCACCGGTTACGACATTCTTCGGACGCAATCGTGATCCGGCCGGGACGCGCTACGGATCGTGGCCGGGATCGATGTCCATGACGTCGGAGAAGCGCAGCGGATCGTCGTCCCTGTCGGCAAACCAGGCGTCGACGGGCGCCAGCAAATAGCCGACGTGGTCACCGAACTCGACGCGCTCGACTGTCCTGCCCACTAGCCAGCCGATCGCGTTGGTGAGAATCGGCATCTGTTGCGGACCCCGATGCCATGTGCAGCGGTCGAATTTGTCGATCTCATCGTCGGTTTCGCCACCGAAAAGTTCAGCCAGCGCCATGTCGCGGTGGGCCAGAAGGTGCACCGCGAGGTGGTCGGATCGGGCGGCGACGCCGAAGGTGTGATTGGTGCGTGACAGGCACACCAATAGTCGCGGTGGGTTGATGCTGGCCTGGGTCGCGAAGCCGACGACGCAACCAGATCGTTGGCCATCCGCCTGGGTCGTCACCACCAGGATCGCGGTGTCCATCTGCTCGGTCAGCCGGTCCAATCCGTCGTGTGTCACGCCACCCATCATGAATCAATCGCGCGGTGCATCGCAGACTCGATGGCAAGGTAGGCCAACTCGGCTGCCGCAGCCCAAGTTTGCCCCGCATCGATCATCAGCGCTGCGGTGAAGTGCGGACTCAGATGGGCGCAGACAGTCGTGTACAACGATGCCGGTGGATCGCTTTGGTGGCCGCCGGCGCGCCACAACGTGACGCAGATATCGGTCATCGCTCCCCGAAACTCGTTGAGGCGCTTGGTTTCTGCAGCGGCCAGCTCTGGGGAGAGGTCCTGGCGCGACGCTAGCTCGAAGAAGCCGGGGCCGATCGTCGCGTTCATCCGGTGGGCGCTGTCGCAAGTCTCGCGCAGCCAGTTGGTCAGGTCGCCTTCGAAGCGCGGCAGCTGGTGTCGGTAGTCGACGATGCCGGCGTCGAAGGCCGCCGCGATTAGCTTGTCGCGGCTGGTGAAGTGCCGAAACAGGGTGCGACGGCTGGCCCCGCTCACTTCGGCCAGGTCGTCCATGGTGACGTCCAGACCTTTGCCGAGGACGAGGCGTCGCGCGGCAGCCAGGATGTGGTCAACTGCCGCCTGCCGCTTGGCGTCGGCCAGTGATCCGGGGCGGGGGGCGGCCATCGCCCGAGAATACGCCCGGGCACACGATTGACACTTATAAGTGCCATATTAGACACTCAATCGTGCCATTCCGAAAGGCTGCCATGACGCCACTCCCCGACCCCGCGCGACATCTGGTCACCACACCGATCACCGACGACGATGCAGCGATCGTCGCGGCACTGACTCAAGTCTCGGTGCCGGCGCTGATCGCTTCCGCCGTCCAGCTGACTGGTGATGTCTCGTTGTTGCGCGGACCGATCCGGCCGCGACAGTTCGTCGTCAACGAGTTCCAGGGCTGCCTCGACGCGGCCGACAAAGACCAATTGCGCCGCGACGCAATCAAAGTTATCTGTACGTGGCGCGATGCGGGTTGCCCCCCGCCGGAACCACCCGACACCGCGACCATCCGCGAGATCATGGACTGGATTGCCTGCACCCCGGTGCCCGACGACTACGCGGCCCTGTACACCGAGGAGCTGGACTTGTCCGCCGCCAATCCGCGCGCCATCATCCTGGATCCGAATATTGCGGTACCGGAGAACTTTTCGGTACTGGTGATCGGATGCGGCGAATCCGGATTGCTGGCTGGCATCCGCCTGAAAGAGGCCGGGATCGCGTTCGAGGTCATCGACAAGAACGACGACGTGGGCGGCACCTGGCTGGAGAACACCTACCCGGGGTGCCGGGTCGACGTCGCCAGCCACTACTACTCGTATTCGTTCGAGCGTAATGACCAGTTCAGCGACTACTACACCCGCCAACCCGAATTGCACTCCTACTTCCGAAAACTCATGGAAGAACACGGTATCGGCGAACATGTGCGGTGGCGCCACGAGGTGATCAGAGCCGAATGGAACGACGCCGAAGCCCGGTGGACCGTGACAATGCGCGCCGCCGACGGCACCGAATTGACGCGGTCGGCCAATGCCGTGATCTCCAGTGTCGGTATCCTCAACCGTCCGGCCATCCCGGCGCTGCCGAACCTGGATCACTTCGCCGGGCCGGTGTTCCATTCCGCCCGTTGGAATCACAGCGTCGACCTCACCGGCAAGCGGGTCGCACTGATTGGCGCCGGCGCCAGCGGCTTTCAGATCGGCCCCGCCATCGTCGACGAAGTGCAACAACTCGTGGTCTTCCAGCGCACCCCGCAGTGGATGGCACCCAACCCTCGCTATCACAGCAAGGTCACCGCCGGCGAGCGGTGGGCGATGGAGCATCTACCCGGATACTCCCGCTGGTACCGGTTCATGCTGATGTGGCAGTCCAGCGATCAATTACTCGAGCTGGTGCGCGCCGACCCCGACTGGCCCGACTTTCCACGCACCGCAAACAAAGCCAGTGCGGCGCGCCGCGAGGTGTTCACCAAGTGGATCGAGAGCCAACTAGGCCAGCATCCCGAACTGATCGACGCCGTCACCCCCGCTTACCCGCCGATGGCCAAGCGGATGCTGCAGGACAACGGCAGTTGGCTGCGCTGTCTGACCCGCCCGCACGTCGAGCTCGTGCGTGACCCGATCCACGAGATCGACGCCACGTCGGTCTACACGGGCAATGGCTGTTACGAAGTCGATGTGATTGTGCTAGCCACCGGCTTTCGGGCCAACGAGGTGCTGTGGCCGATGCAGATCGTCGGCCGCGACGGGCTCGCGCTACACGACCTATGGAACGGGAAACCGGTCGCCTACAACGGTGTTTCCATTCCCGGCTTTCCTAATTTCTTCATCATGATGGGCCCGGGTACCGGGCTGGCCCACGCCGGCAGCGTCATGTTGATGTCCGAACTGCAAATGCGCTACATCGGCGAGGCACTGCGCACCGTGATTGAGGGCGGGCATACCAGTATCGAGCCAACGGCCATCGCCTACGAACACTACGCCGAAGCGTTGCAGGCTGAGATGGCCACGTTGATGTGGGGGCATCCCTGTATCGAGAACTCGTGGTACAAGGCCGCCGACGGCAACGTCTACGTGCTGCTGCCCTGGCGGATCGTCGACTACTGGAAGATGACCAGAACCATTGCCGCCCAAGATCATCGGCTGCGCTGAATTACCCTTGCCCGCAGGCCGCCAGCACCAGTTCTCGCACCCGAGCCGCGTCGGCCTGGCCGCGGGTGGCCTTCATCACCGCACCCACGATCGCGCCCGCCGCAGCCACCTTGCCGCCGCGGATCTTCTCCGCCACATCAGGATTGGCGGCCAGCGCCTCGTCGACCGCGGCCTGGGTCACTGAGTCGTCGCGCACCAGTTCCAGACCCCGTGCCGACATCACCTGCACGGGTTCCCCTTCCCCGGCCAGCACCCCTTCCACCACTTCGCGGGCCAGCTTGTTGGACAACTTGCCTTCGTCGACCAGCGCGATCACCGCGGCAACCTGAGCCGGCGTGATGGCCAGTTCGTCCAGCCCGACGCCGGCCTCATTGGCTTTCTGCACCAGGTAGTTCCCCCACCAGGACCGCGCCTCCCTGCTGGCGGCCCCGTGCTTGACGGTCGCGGCCACCAGTTCCACCGCCCCGGCGTTGACCAGGTCGCGCATCACCTCGTCGGAGACGCCCCACTCGTCCTGAATCCGCTTGCGGCTCAACCACGGTAGCTCCGGAATCGTTTGGCGCAGTTGCTCCACCAGCTCACGGCTGGGCGCGACGGGTTCTAGGTCGGGCTCGGGGAAGTACCGATAGTCCTGCGCGGTCTCCTTGGCGCGGCCGGGGCTTGTGTAACCGGCCTCGTGAAAGTGCCTGGTTTCTTGGACGATTTGGCCGCCGGCCAGCAATACGGCTGCCTGGCGTTGCATCTCGTAGCGCACGGCCACCTCGACGCTCTTGAGCGAGTTGACGTTCTTCGTCTCGGTGCGAGTGCCGAACTCGGCCGCCCCCTTCGCCATCAGCGAAACATTGGAGTCGCAACGCATCGAGCCCTGATCCATCCGGACATCGGATACGTCCAGCGAGCGCAACAGGTCTCGCAATGCCGTCACATAGGCACGCGCAATCTGCGGCGCTCTATTCCCGGCCCCCACGATGGGTTTGGTGACGATCTCGATCAACGGCACTCCGGCGCGGTTGTAGTCGATCAATGAGGTGGTGGCGCCATGGATGCGGCCGGTCTCGCTGCCGATATGGGTGAGCTTGCCGGTGTCTTCCTCCATGTGTGCACGCTCGATGTCAACCCGCCAGGTGGTGCCGTCTTCGAGCGGGGCGTCGAGGTAACCGTTGATCGCGATCGGCTCGTCGTACTGCGAAATCTGGTAGTTCTTCGGCATGTCCGGGTAAAAGTAATTCTTCCGGGCGAACCGGCACCACGGCACGATCTCGCAGTTCAGCGCTAGCCCGATCCGGATCGCGGACTCCACCGCGGTTCGGTTGAGCACTGGCAGCGAACCCGGCAGGCCCAGGCACACCGGACATACCTGGGTGTTGGGCTCGGCGCCGAATGCCGTGGCGCAGCCACAGAACATCTTGGTGGCGGTGGACAGCTCGACGTGTACCTCGAGCCCGAGCACCGGGTCGAAACGTTCGATGACCTCGTCATAATCCAGCAGGTCAGCCCCAGCAACGGTCATAGAGACCGATCCTAGTGGGTTGCGGATTACGCCTTGAAACCCAGCGCTGGGGCCGGTGTCGGCCGCCTACCGGCGGGGAAACATACGCGCTAGCTCCCCGGCCAGTTCCAGGTAGGCGCGCCTGGTTTGTCGACTGACCCGGTCCAGCCCGATCTCTTTGCCCTGATGCACATGCCGATCGAATGGCAGCGACACGCTGGCACCGACTTGAGTGGACAACTGCTCCAGTTCCTTGACCACCAAGGGCGTCGGTTTTGCTCCGTCGACCTGGTTGACTGCACATACCGTCGACGCGATCAGTCCTCGATATCCGTTGTTGCTCAACCACTCTAGCGTGGTACGAGTTTTCTGGACCGCATCGATGCTGGTGCTGGTGACGATCACCAGGGCTCGAGCTTCCCGCAGCACCGCCTCCATCAGGTCGGACTTCAGCGTCTTCGGGCAATCCACCAATACCAGGGAGTAGTAGCTCCGCAGGATCGAGTACGCCTTGACGAAATCCTGGCGGGTGACGCTCCAACGGCTTTTCGCGTAGTCCGGCGGACCCAGCACCTCCAGCCCCGCACTGTTCATATAGGTGTGGGCGCGCACATCGTCGTAGCGGGCGACGGTACGGTCCCGGATCAGGTCGGCCATGGTCAAAGCGTTGCGGCGCCCGTGCCGATCCGACAGGTCCCCAGAATCGATGTCGACTGCGATGACCCGGTCGCCGCGCAGACTGGCGAATGTCGAGCCGAGCGTTTCGACCACCACGGTCTTGCCGACGCCACCCTTGAGGTTCAGAACGGCGATGGGAAATGCGCCGCCGATGGACGCGCCGACCTGTGCTTGCAGCGCGCTCAGATGCGCCTCTTCGCGGCCAGGTCCCAGGTCGATGCCCGCGTAGCGCGAGATGCAGTCGCGCCAGCTGCGGTGCGACGGGTCCCGGACGGTCAGGCGTTCTACACCGTCCAGTGCCAGTCCGCCACGTTCGCGGCGAATTGGCGGCGGTGTCACTGCCGGCGCCGGCGGCGCCAACGTGGGAGGTGCCGAGGCAGCCGCCGTGGGCGGCGGCTGAGAAGCCCCTAAGCTGGGCATTTGCCGATCTCGACGGCAGGGTTGTGGCTCAGTCGCGGCACCGGTGTCCACATTGACCCACCAGGCATGCGGCTCCCGCCACACCGGCTTGGGCGCCTGCTCGAGGGTTCCGCGCACCCGACCGCGGTTACTCATATATGACCTATAACCGGTTCTTATAAAACAAAAACCTGCTCGAGGTTTAAGCCCGGACAAAGGGATGGCTAACGGCCGCCGCCAATGTCAACCGAAGAAGGCTGCGGCGTCGTCGTAACGGCTCTCGGGCACCAACTTGAGTTGCCGCACGGCGTCACCCAACGCCACCCGCCCGATGTCCTGACCGCGCAGCGACACCATCTGCCCGTACTCCCCGGCATGCGCCGCGTCGGCGGCGTTGACCCCGAACCGGGTGGCCAGCACCCTGTCGTAGGCCGTGGGCGAACCCCCGCGCTGGACGTGACCGAGCACCGTCACTCGCACGTCCTTGTTGATCCGCTTCTCCACCTCGGCGCCGAGTTGCGCCGCCACGCCGGTGAACTTCTCGTGACCGAACTCGTCAAGCCCACCCTCGCGCAATGCGATTGAGCCCTCCACGGGCTTGGCGCCCTCGGCGACCACACAAATGAAATGCGAATCTCCGCGCTGGAAACGACGTTTCACTAGTCGACACACTTCCTCGACGTCGAACGGCTGCTCGGGGATCAGCGTCATATGTGCACCGGACGCCAGGCCGGCGTTCAGCGCAATCCATCCGGCGTGCCGGCCCATCACCTCGACCAGCATGACCCGCTGGTGGGATTCGGCGGTGCTGTGCAGACGGTCGATAGCGTCGGTGGCCACCGTCAATGCGGTGTCATGGCCGAAAGTGACGTCGGTGCAATCGATGTCGTTGTCGATGGTCTTGGGGACGCCGACCACCGGAACGTTTTCCTGAGAGAGCCAGTGCGCTGCGGTCAGCGTGCCCTCACCGCCGATCGGGATGAGTACGTCGATGCCGTTCTCGTCCAGGGTTTCCTTGATCTGGTCCAGCCCGGCGCGCAGCTTGTCGGGGTGCACGCGCGCGGTGCCCAGCATGGTGCCGCCCTTGGCCAGCAGGCGGTCGTTGCGGTCGTCGTTCTTGAGCTGCATGCGCCGGTTTTCCAGTAGACCCCGCCAGCCGTCCTGGAACCCGACCACCGAGGAGCCGTACCGCGCGTCGCAAGTACGCACTACCGCCCGAATGACTGCGTTGAGGCCGGGACAGTCGCCGCCGCCCGTGAGTACTCCGATGCGCATGCCCCATATCTTGCCCTGCGGAGGGACGGATAGCGCGAGCAGACGGACTAGACCGCGGTGGGCAGTACGCCGCGGGCAGCTTCGTAGGCAGCGCCAACCCGGTAGATCCGGTCGTCGGCCAATGCGGGTGCCATGATTTGTAGGCCCACTGGCAGACCGTCGTCCGGGGACAGCCCCGACGGCACCGACATGCCGCAGTGGCCGGCAAGGTTCAGTGGCAGCGTGCAAAGGTCGAACAGGTACATCGCCAGCGGGTCGTCGACCTTCTCACCGAGCCGGAACGCGGTAGTCGGGGTTGCCGGAGAAACCAGGACGTCGACGGACTGGTACGCCGCATCGAGGTCCCGGGCGATCAGGGTGCGTACCTTCTGCGCCTGGTTGTAGTAGGCGTCGTAGTAGCCTGCCGACAGCGCGTAGGTGCCGATCATGATGCGGCGCTTGACTTCTGGCCCGAAGCCGGCGGCCCGCGTCATCGCCATCACTTCCTCGGCACTGTGGGTGCCGTCGTCGCCAACTCGCAGCCCGTAACGCATCGCGTCGAAGCGGGCCAGGTTGCTCGACACTTCCGACGGCAGGATCAGGTAATAGGCGGGCAGCGCGTAATCGAAGTGCGGGCAGTCGACCTCGCTGACCTCCGCGCCCAGTTCCTTGAGCTGTTCGACGGCGGCCTCGAATGAGGCCAGCACCCCGGCCTGGTAGCCCTCGCCGCTGTGCAGCTGGCGCACCACGCCGACCCGCACGCCATCGAGGTCGCCGCCGGCGCCGGCTCGGGCAGCGGCGACGACGTCGGGCACTTGCGCGTCGACGGATGTGGAGTCGCACGGGTCGTGCCCGGCGATCACCTGGTGCAGCAGCGCGGTGTCCAGGACGGTGCGCGCACACGGCCCGCCCTGATCCAGTGACGATGCGCACGCGACCAGCCCGTAGCGAGACACAGTCCCGTAGGTGGGTTTGACGCCCACGGTCGCGGTCAGCGCGGCCGGTTGACGGATGGAGCCCCCGGTGTCCGAACCGATCGCCAGCGGCGCCTGGAACGCGGCCAGCGCCGCCGCGCTGCCCCCGCCGGAACCGCCGGGAACACGCTCGACATCCCAGGGGTTGCGGGTGACGCCGTAGGCGCAGTTCTCGGTGGACGAGCCCATCGCGAACTCGTCCATGTTGGTCTTGCCCAGAATCGGGATGCCGGCCCGGCGGAGCCGCGTGGTCAACGTGGCGTCGTAGGGCGAGCGCCAGCCTTCCAGGATCTTGGAGCCGCAGGTCGTGGGCATGTCGACGGTGGTGAACACGTCTTTGAGGGCCAACGGCACCCCGGCCAGCGCCGAGGGCAGCTGCTCGCCGGCGGCCACCTTCTCGTCGACGGCGGCCGCGGCCGCTAGCGCGGCGTCGGCGGCCACGTGCAGGAAGGCGCCGTACCGGTCGTCGGTCGCCGCGATCTGGTCCAGGCAAGCCTGGGTGATCTCGGTGGATGACAATTCTTTGGCCGCGATCTTGGCGGCCAGCGTGGCCGCGTCGAGCCGGATGATGTCCGTCACTGACTCTCCCCGAGGATCTGCGGTACGGCGAAGCGCCCATCGACGGCTTCGGGCGCGGCGGCGAGCGCCTCTGGCTGGGTCAGGGACGGCCGGGGTTCGTCCGGCCGGGTGACATCGAGGTTTCGGAAGATGTCTTTGAGGGGATTGTCGGTGGCCTCGACACCGGTGACGTCAACGGCTTGAATCTGGCTGACGTGGCTGATGATGGCGTCGAGCTGGCCGGCGAAGCTGTCCAGCTCGTCGTCGGTCAGCGCCAGCCGGGCCAGCCGGGCCAGGTGGGCCACCTCGTCGCGGGAGATCTGGGACACGAGCGAAAAGCCTAGTAGGGACCAACGGATGCGGCCGACGCCGGGACCGCCGAAGGTCACGCCCGTCCCCGCCGATATGCCACGCGCGCGCCGCTGTGCAACAGTGTTGGCCGTGCCCTCATACCTGTTGCGCATCGAGTTGATCGACCGACCAGGCAGCCTGGGGTCGCTCGCTGTGGCGCTGGGCTCGGTGGGCGCCGACATTCTGTCGTTGGACGTGGTGGAGCGCGCGGCCGGGTACGCGATCGACGACCTGGTGATCGAGCTGCCCCCAGGCGCGATGCCGGACACGCTGATCACGGCCGCCGAGGCGTTGACCGGCGTGCGAGTGGACAGCGTCCGTCCGCACACCGGTCTGCTGGAGGCACACCGTGAGCTGGAGCTGCTCGACCATGTCGCCGCGGCCGGCGATCGGGCGTCGAAGCTGCAGACGCTGGCCGACCAGGCGCCGCGGGTGCTGCGCGTCAGCTGGTGCACGGTGTTGCGCAGCGCGGGCGGCGAGCTGCATCGCCTGGCCGCTAGTCCGGGCGCCCCGGAGACCAAGGCGGATTCGGCACCGTGGCTGCCACTCGAGCGGGCCGTGCCGCTGGACAGCGACGGCGAGTGGGTGCCGAAGGCATGGCGTGACATGGACATGACCATGGTCGCGGCCCCGCTGGGAGACCCGCACACCGCGGTGGTGCTGGGTCGCCCCGGCCCTGAATTCCGTCCTTCCGAGGTCGCCCGGTTGGGTTACCTGGCCGGGATCGTGGCCACCATGCTGCGCTGATCGGGCGGCGCCCCCGTCGGCGAACGGGACCATCGCAAACCGCTCAACCGGTTAGCCCTCAGCCGGCTTTTCCGGACATCGCCACCGGGTCGTCGTCCTCCCAGAGCAGCAGCTGCCGCACCGCGGGACGCGGCCCGTAGGGTCGCAGCATCGAGCTGGCCGGACGCGGGCGCACCCGCTGCGGCCACCAGAACCACCGCCCTAGCAACGTCGCGATCGACGGCGTCATGAACGATCGCACGATCAGCGTGTCGAACAGTAGCCCGAGCCCGATTGTGGTGCCGATCTGACCGAGCACCTGAAATCCACTGAACAGGAACGCGCACATGGTGACTGCGAATACCAGGCCCGCGGACGTAACCACCGAACCGGTCCCGGCCATCGCGCGGATGATCCCGGTCTTCAGCCCGGCGCCGATCTCTTCCCGGAACCGGGATATCAGCAGCAGGTTGTAGTCCGACCCCACCGCCAGCAGCAGGATGACGGCCAGCGCCAGCACCACCCAGTACAGCTTGATGCCGAACATGTACTGCCACACCAGCACCGACAACCCGAACGACGCGCCCAGCGACAGGGCCACCGTTCCGACGATCACCAGCGCCGCGACCAGGCTTCGCGTCAGCAGCATCATGATCAGCAGAATCAGGCTCAGTGCGGCGATTCCGGCGATCATCAGGTCGTACTTAGCGGACTCCTGCACGTCGGCGTAGGTGGACGCGGTACCGCCCAGGTAGAACCGTGCATCGGCCAGCGGGGTCCCCTTGACCGCTTCGTGGGCGGCTTTTCTGATCGGTTCGATGTGTGAAATACCTTCCGGCGTAGCCGGATCGCCTTCATGAGTGACGATCATCCGGACGGCCTTGCCGTCGGGTGAGAGGAACAGCTTGAGGCCGCGCTTGAACTCGGGGTTGGTGAAGACCTCCGGCGGCAGGTAGAACGTATCGTCGTTCTTGGCTTCGTCGAACGCACGTCCGAGCGCTGTGGCGTTTTCGATGGCGGCTGCGGTCTGCGCGTAAATTCCGGACAGCGTCGCATAATTCGTCATCGTCAGGTCGTGGTTGGTCTGCTGGCTGGCGATCTGCTGGGGTATCAGCGCCACCAGTTTCGGTTGCAGCGCATCGAGTTTGCCCAACGTCGCGGTGAGGTCTTCGAACTTCGAGGTGAGCTGGTCGATACCGTCCAACGCGTCCAGCACCGATCGGATCGCATAGCAGGCCGGGATGTCGAAACAGTGTTTCTCCCAATAGAAGTAGTTGCGCAGGGGCCGGAAGAAGTCGTCGAAGTTGGCGATCTTGTCGCGCAGGTCGTTCATGGTGGCGACCGTGTCGCGGAAGCTCTGCGCTTCGCTGTGCGTGATGGTCGCCAAGTCCTGCTGCAGGGTGTACTGCTGGCGCAGAATGTCGATCGAGTTCGACAACTCGCCGGCCTGCCGCAACATGTCGTCAGCCCGGTCTCGTTGGTATTGCAGGTTTTCGATCTGGTTGGCGCTCTGCGCGCTCATCTGAAACGCCAGCGAGGTGTGGGTGAGCGGAGTGCCCAATGGCCTGGTGATGGTTTGGACCTGCGCGATGCCGGGCACGTGGAACACCGCCTTGGCCACCCGGTCAAGAACCAGCATGTCAGCTGGGTTGCGCATGTCGCGATCGGTTTCCATCATCAGCAACTCGGGCTCCAGCCGCGCCCTCGAGAAATGTCGTTCGGCCGCAGCGTATCCGACGTTGGCTGGTGCGCTGGCCGGCATATAGGGCCGGGTGTCGTAGCTGGTCTTGTAGCCGGGCAGGGTGAGCAGGCCGACGAAGGCCAGGGCGCAGGCCACGGTCAGAACCGGGCCGGGCCAGCGGACAATGGCGGTGCCGATACGCCGCCAGCCACGGGTCCGCATTTTGCGTTTGGGTTCGAACATGCCCGCGGCGGCGCCCAGGGTCAGCACGGCCGGCGACAGGGTGAGTGCGGCCGCGAGTGCGACGAGAATGCCCAGCGCCGCGGGAATACCGAGGCTCTGGAAATAAGGAAGCCGGGTGAAACTCAGGCAGAACACCGCGCCCGCCACCGTCAGCCCCGAACCCAGCACGATGTGGGCCGTCCCGCGAAACATGGTGTAGTAGGCGGCTTCTCGATCCTCACCTGCCGTTCGGGATTCTTGGTAGCGGCCGACGACAAAGATCGCGTAGTCGGTTCCCGCAGCGATAACCAGCAGGGTCAGCAGATTGGTCGCGTAGGTCGACAGGCCGATGATCCCGGCGTTGCCGAGAACGGCGACGATGCCGCGAGCGGCGGCCATTTCGATCAGCACCGTCACCAGCACCAGCAGCATGGTCATAAATGACCGGTAGACAAACAGCAGCATCAAGGCGATCACACCGACGGTGATCGAGGTGACCTTGGCAGTTCCCTTGCTGCCCACGTCGAACTGGTCGGAGATGATCGGCGCCGCCCCGGTGACATAGGTCTTGATTCCGGCCGGCGCCGGGGTGTGTTCGACGATGTCGCGCACGGCGCCGACGGATTCGTTGGCCAGCGCGGAGCCTTGGTCTCCGGCCAGATTCAGCTGCACATAGGCCGCCTTGCCGTCGGTGCTCTGCGATCCCGCCGCGGTCAGCGTGTCTCCCCAGAAGTCCTGGACGTGCTGGACGTGTTTGTGGTCCTGCTCGATCTTGCGGATCAACGTGTCGTAGTAGTGATGCGCTTCGGCGCCCAGGGGGTTGTCACCCTCCAGGACGACCATCGCGGTGCTGTCGGTGTCGAATTCCTTGAATGCCTGGCCGATTCGTTTGGTGGCCTGCAACGACGCCATGTCCGGCGAACTGAGCGCGACGTTGTGGGTCTTGCCGACTTCCTCCAGTTGCGGGAACGCCGCGTTGGTGACCGCAGCCAGCGCGATCCACAGCAGCAGGATCGGCACCGACAACCGGCGGATGGCGTGCGGTATGCGCGGCAGCTTCTCGGTACTCGAGGTCGACGTAGTCTCGCTCATCCGGATTTGTCCAGGCAGAAGGTGTAGGCGTCGTGGGTATGCACGGTCCGTTCGTCTTTGACCTTGCCATCCACGGTGATACGGCAACCCAGGAAGCTGCCGTTACCCTGTGCCACAACGTTTCCCAGCACCGCGGGTTCGGTGGTGGTGAGCGTGATGGACCAGGGCAGCGGCGCGTTGGCAACTTGTTGCGGCTGGGCGTTGACGTCGAGGTAGCCGATGGTGGCGACCGCACCGGGCGCACCGAAGACTTCGAGGACAACGTTCTTGGGATTGAACGGCACGATCTGGTTGGAGATGCCGCTGTTTGCCGCCTCTTTGTGATGCGCACCAAAGATCCCGTGCAGGCGGTAAATGGCGAACCCCGCCGTTACCAGGACGACTACGGCGACGATCATCATCCACCCCCGCCTGACGACCCTTGAAGGTGAAACCATTTCCACCCGTTGACCTTTCGACGATCTGGCGATACCACCAGTCCAGGGAATCACCCTGCGCGTGATCGTTGGCTATGACCCTACGGTACTGAACAGTACTGCACAATAGACGCGGCCGTACTCTTTTGGTCGGGGCCGGACACGCTACCCCGTGGAGCGGGCGAGGCCGGGCAGGATGAAGTTGTCGACCAGCGCCTGCACCGTGCGCCGGGTGGGCGGGCGGCCCTGGATGACGGACCGGAAGATGAGATATCCGGGCAACAGGTCCCAGAGTTCGGCAGTGATAGCCGACTCAGCGATCTCTTCCCGCTGGACCGCCTGGCGCAGTATGTGCTTCATCAGAGCTTCCCGCTGATCGATGAATTGGTGCTGCAGGGCGTCGTTGAGCGCGGGCTGACGGGATATTTCGGCGAGCACCGCACGCATCGCGCCGGCCTGCGTGCAGGCGTGCTCGCAGCAGATCTCGCCGAGCTTGAGCAGGTCGCCGCGCAGCGAACCGGTATTGGGCGGGACGGCGACTTGGCGAATTCCTTCGGTGAACGCGGCCAGTACCAACTCGGCTTTCGACGGCCAGCGGCGATACACCGTGGCCTTGCTGGCACGGGCGGCACTTGCGACGGCGTCGACCGTCAACCCGTCGTAGCCGTGCTCCTGCAGCAGCTGCAACGTCGCCGCCAACAACTCGGCCTCGCGCGGCGACCACGGCGGCGCCTGCACGGTCCGGTCGGCAGTCTGGGTCATAACGCCCACCATAGAGCCTGTCGCGGGTTCGTCATACCGGTGAACCACTTGGTCCTCCGAACAATCCCGTGACGGCCAGCTACTGTTGCTCCTCGGTGTCCGGCGGGTCCGCACTAGCTTCCTGAGCAGGGCCGTGCTGCAACAACTTTCGGAAACCATCCTCATCGAGAATCGGCACCCCGAGTTCGACGGCTTTGTCGTATTTCGACCCCGGCGAGTCGCCGGCCACCACGTAGGAGGTCTTCTTCGACACCGAGCCCGCCGCTTTCCCGCCCCGCGACACGATCGCCTCCTTGGCCTCGTCGCGGGAGAAGCCGGGCAGTGAGCCGGTCACCACGATCGTCAGGCCGGCCAGGGTGCGCGGCACGCTGTCGTCGCGCTCGTCGGCCATTCGCACTCCCGCCACGCGCCATTTGTCGACAATGTCGCGGTGCCAGTCGACGGTAAACCATTCGGTGACCGCGGCCGCGATGGTGGCTCCGACGCCCTCCACGGCCGCCAGTTCTTCGGTCGAGGCGTCCTGAATTGCCTGCAGGTCACCAAACTCGGTGGCCAGGGCGCGCGCGGCGGTCGGCCCGACATGGCGTATCGACAGCGCTACCAGCACCCGCCACAACGGTGCGGCCTTGGCCTTGCCGAGGTTGGCCAGCAGCCGTCTGCCGTTGGCCGACAAACCGCCAGCCTTGGTGCGGAACAGGTCGGTGCGCAGCAGGTCGTCTTCGGTGAGGTCGAACAGGTCGCCCTCGCTGTCGAGGACCCCGGCGCCCAGCAACGCCACCCCGGCCTCGTATCCCAGGCCCTCGATGTCCAGGGCGCTGCGGCTGGCGACATGGAACACCCGTTCCCGCAGCTGCGCCGGGCAGCGCTGGCTGTTGGGGCAGCGGATGTCGGCATCGCCTTCCTTCTCCGGGGCCAGGGCGGTCCCGCACTCGGGACATGTTGTAGGCATGACGAATTCGCGTTCGGAGCCGTCTCGCAGGTCGACGACGGGTCCGAGCACTTCCGGTATCACGTCGCCGGCCTTGCGGATCACCACGGTGTCGCCGATCAGCACGCCTTTGCGTTTGACCTCCGAGGCGTTGTGCAGCGTGGCCTGCGCGACGGTGGAGCCGGCCACCTTGACCGGTTCCATGAAGGCGAATGGGGTGACCCGCCCGGTGCGCCCGACGTTGACGCGGATGTCGAGCAGCCTGGTCTGCGCTTCCTCGGGCGGGTACTTGTAGGCGATGGCCCAGCGCGGCGCCCGCGACGTGGAACCGAGCCGGCGCTGCAAAGCGACCTCGTCGACCTTGACCACCACGCCGTCGATTTCGTGGGAGACCTCATGACGGTGTTCGCCCCAGTAGTCGATGCGCTCCTGCACGCCGTCCAGGCTGTCGACCAGGGTGGTGTGCTGGGAGACGGGCAACCCCCATGCTTTGAGCGCCAGGTACGCGCCGTGCTGGGTGGTCGGGCGGAAGCCTTCGGTATGCCCCAGGCCGTGACAGATCATCCGCAGCTTGCGCCGCGCGGTAACGGCCGGGTCCTTTTGGCGCAGTGAGCCCGCCGCGCTGTTGCGGGGGTTGGCAAACGGCGCCTTGCCTTCCTCGACCAGGCTGGCGTTGAGCGCCTGGAAGTCAGCCACTTGAAAGAAGGCCTCGCCGCGCACCTCGAGCACGTCGGGCACCGGATACTCGTCGGTGCCGGTGAGCCGCGCCGGTACGTCGTCGATGGTGCGGGCATTGTTGGTGACGTCCTCACCGGTGCGTCCGTCCCCGCGGGTCGCTGCCCTGCTCAGCCGACCGTTGCGGTAGACCAGCGACAGCGCGACGCCGTCGATCTTGAGTTCGCACAGGTAGGTGGCGGCGTCGCCGACCTCGGCGTGGATGCGCGCGGCCCAGGCGGCCAATTCCTCGGTGCTGAACGCGTTGTCCAGGCTGAGCATCCGTTCGAGATGGTCGGCCGGCTCAAAATCCGTCGCAAACCCGGCGCCGCCGACCAGCTGGGTGGGCGAGTCGGGGGTGCGCAGCTCGGGGTGCTCGGTCTCGAGGGCCTCCAGCCGTCGCAGCAGCTGGTCGAACTCCGCGTCGGTGATGATCGGGGCGTCGCGCACGTAGTAGCGGAACTGGTGTTCGCGAACCTCCTCAGCCAGGTCTTGCCACTCGCGCAGCACGTCGGGCGAAGTCACCCTGGCAGGCTATCGGACGTCGCCGACAGCATCGTCTGCTACGAACCCGCGCAACCGTTCCAGCGCGGCGTCCCAGCGGCGCGACAACTGCGCTAGACGCTCGCCAGCCGTTCGGTCTGCACGGTCCAGACGCGTTCGCGTCCGCGCCGGCGGCTGGTGACCAGCCCGGCCGACTCCAACAACTGCAGATACTTGCTGGCAGCTTGGCGGGTAACCGGAAGTACTTGTATCACTTGCGATTTCAAGCCCGGGCCGCGGTCACACCACCGTACGACAATTTGCAGGCGATTGGGGTCACCGAGTGCGTCGAATACCAGGGCTTCGACGGCGTTCACTGGGTAACGTACCGGCGCACGAGATCGACCTGAATGGTCCAGCCTTCGGCATTGACCTCGAACGCGTCGTCGCTCCGCGCTTGCGGAATGGCGTCGAACCCGGACTCCACGATGGTGAGCCGCACTCCGTCGGGGTCTCGCCAGGGTGAAAGGTTGCTCTTTAAGACTCCGCATCGCGAGGAAAGTGAGGCGACGTGGCATCGGTGCTGAACAGGTCGATATCGACGATTGCCGGAAACTTCAGATTGCTTCCGGATCCGACACGAATGCTTCTGCGGCCTCACGGGCCAAACCGATGGCGGTGCGTGCCCATTGCGGCGTCGCGGTTGCCAGCCCGCAGGCTGGACTGACGCCGATGCGCTCGCGCAATGCGGCGCGGGCGAAGCCGAGCCGGTCGGTCACCGCGACCACAGAAAGCGCCACCTCCTCGGCCGACAACCTGCGGTCGGGCACGGTGGCGGGAACCACGCCCAGCACCACGGCACGGCCGGAGTCGATGAATTCGGCGAGGCGTTCCAGGTCGTCGGCCCGCAGTGTCCCGGCATCCACAGAGACCGCGCTGATTGCACCGCGCTGCAACAGACTCCACGGGATGCTAGGGGCGCAGCAATGGACCAATACGGGGGCGCCGACCGTCTCGACGCAGTTTTGCAGCACAGCGGCGGCCGCCGCCTCATCCAGCGGGCGAACCGGGCTCAGCGCCGTAACGCCGCTCAGCGCACCCCCCAAGGCGGCCGGCAGCGTGGGCTCGTCGAACTGCACCACCACCGGAGAGTCGAGACGTCGCGACAGTGTCGCGCGGTGGGCGGCCACCCCTTCGGCCAGGGAGGCAGCCAGGTCGCGCAGCGCGCCTGGGTCGGTGATCGCGCGGTGCCCGTTGCTCAGCTCTAGCCCCGCGGCCAGCGTGACCGGCCCGGGAGCCTGCACCTTGACCACCCGGTCGCCGCCGCGCAGGCCCGCCGTCTCCCAAGCCTCTTCCAGCGCGTCCATGTCCTCGTCGAGCGCGCTGCGCGCCCGGCGCGTCACCGCGCCCGGGCGTGCGGCGATACGGTAGCCGCGCGGCACTGTGTCGATGGCCACATCGACCAACAGCGCGCCGGCCCGTCCCAGCAGGTCGGTGCCCACTCCCCTGGCCGGCAACTCGACCAGATGGGCCATCGCGTCCGCCAGCTCGCCGACTACCACCTCGGCGGCGGGTCGGGCCGCCGTGCCGGGCCACGATCCGATCCCGGTACCGGTTGCGAAAACACTCACCGGGCAACCGTATTCGAGATCACCTCGGCGACCGCTCAGCAGGGGTGTTTACGGCCGGCCGGCGCAGGTAGGTTCGACCTGGAAAGGTGGCCGATGGCAAGACTGCTGCTGTGTCTGGTGGTTTTGCTGATGTCGGCTTGCACCCGGGTAGTGGACGGTGAAGCGACGTTGCCGTTCGGCGCCATCCCAGTCGGTGTCCTGGACGCCGGCGCGGTGCTGCTGGACCAGTCGCGGATGCGCGCGATCACCGGCGCGGGTGAGCATCTGACCATCATCCCGTCGATGGACGGCAGCTACCCGGTGGATGTCGAGAACCTGGCAGCCACCGCACCGCCGGAGTGCCGCTTCGTGTTCGCCGAAACCGCGACCTTCGGGCCCGAGGTCAAGGCGTTCCACAAAACCACGTTCCAAGATCCACCCGGCGGCCGGCTGATCTCCGAGGGGGCAGCCAGCTACCTCGACAACGACGCGGCGCGGCGAGCCTTCGGGGCGCTGGTGGCCACGGTGGGGCAATGCGCGACAAGCTCGATGGGCTCACTGTTGGTGGAGAACTGGCAGTCCGACGCCGACTCGCTGCAGATGCGGCCGGGCAATTGCGGCCGTGATTACCGGGTGCTGTCGGTGGTCTTGCTGGAAGTCACCTACTGCGGGTTCACCGAATCGGTGTCCGAGATCGTGATGACCAACATTGTCGCTAAAGTTCCTTGACGACAGGCACATTGGTTCAGGACGGCTTACGGAACCGGATGATGTCGCGCCATGCCGAGCCGGTGGTGTCGACGAACTTGAAGCCTGCCGGCTCGGCAAGCTCGCGCAGTTCGTCGGCATCGAATCGGTCGGGGTCGGAGAAGGTCTCGCGGAACACCAGCAGGCCGCCAGGCTTGAGCACGCTGTGCAGCGACCGCACGCATTGGGCCTTGTCCGGCACCTCTCCGATCACACTGGCCAGGAAGGCGGCGTCGAAAGAGTTGTCCGGAAAGGGAAGTCCGTCACCGGCCTGGCCGGCGTGAAACCCCACGTTGGCACAGCCAGCGTGGTCGAGTTTGCGGCGCGACTTCTCCAGCATCTGCGGCTGGATGTCGAAGAGTTCCAGACGTCCGGTGTCGAGCCGTCGCGCGATCTCGACGCTGAAGAACCCTGGGCCTGGGCCGACTTCCAGCACGCGTTCGTTCCCGGTCAGGTCGAGGGCGTCGACAGTCTCGGCTGGGTTGTCGATGCGCCGCCGCAGCGGGTTGTCCAATGCGAACGCGGCCTGGTGCGGGAACGGGAACGTTCCACCCCAGCGCGTCGGCAGGAACAGGGTGTCCATCCAGGTTTTTGGCACAACTCCTCCTAAGCCTTCTCAGGCATCGTCAAACGTGCTCAGCCGCTTGCAGGTTCGTTGGCAATCTCCGCGGCAATACAAATTAGGGTACCCTAACTTCAGCCGGATGGGTAGCGTCAACCTTGGTGGATCGCCGCTGGAGATTGGCGGTTTAGTCGCCCGCAGGCGCGCCGCGGCAGGTCCCGGCGATGGTGGCGCTGCCGAGCACCTCGTCGCCGGCGGGGTCGGGACGGTAAAGCACCAGCGTCTGGCCGCGTGCCACCCCGCGCACCGGAGCACGCAACTGCACCCGCAGCTCGTCGCCGACCAATTCGGCTACTGCAGCGACGATTTCGCCGTGGGCACGAATCTGGACCTCGCACTCGATCGGACCCGCCGGTGCGCGTCCAGCGGTGAAGACGGGCTGCCGCCCGGTCAGCGCGTGCACATTCAGATCGGCCGCGGCACCGACATGAACGGTCGCGGTGCCAGCGTCGATCGCCGTGACATAGCGCGGCCGGCCGTCCGGACCGGGGCCAGCGATGCCCAGGCCCTTGCGCTGGCCGATGGTGAAGCCGTGCACACCCTCGTGTTCGGCCAGCACCGTGCCGTCGGAGTCCACTACGCTGCCCCGCCGGACTCCGATGCGGGAACCCAGGAATGCCTGGGTGTTTCCCGACGGGATGAAGCAGATGTCGTGACTGTCCGGCTTGTCCGCGACGGCCAGGCCACGTCGGGCGGCCTCCGCGCGGATCTGCGGCTTGGGTGTGTCGCCGATCGGGAATGCGGCATGGCTGAGCTGCTTGGCACTGAGCACCGCCAGCACATACGACTGGTCCTTGTCCTTATCCACGGCGCGCCGCAGCCGGCCGCCACAGAGCCGGGCGTAGTGCCCGGTGACCACGGTATCGAAGCCCAACGCCAGCGCGCGGGCCGACAAGGCCGAGAACTTGATCTGCTGATTGCAACGCACGCACGGGTTGGGGGTTTCACCGCGCGCGTAGGACGACACGAAATCGTCGATCACGTCGGCCTGGAACTTCTCCGCGAAATCCCAGACGTAGAAAGGGATTCCGAGCACGTCCGCAACACGTCGCGCGTCTGCCGCATCTTCCTTGGAGCAGCAGCCACGAGATCCGGTGCGCAGTGTGCCCGGGGCGGTGGACAACGCCAGGTGCACCCCGACCACGTCATGTCCGGCATCCACCATGCGGGCGGCGGCGACCGACGAGTCGACACCGCCACTCATCGCGGCGAGAACCTTCATTACGAAAGCCCCGCAGCTGCCAGCGCGGCGCGCCGCGCCCGCGCGACGGCGCCGGGCAGCACCCGCAGCGCCGCGTCGACGTCAGCGTCGACACTGTTGTGCCCCAGCGACAATCGCAGTGACCCGCGCGCACCGGCCGGGTCGACGCCCATCGCGACCAACACGTGCGATGGCTGCGGCACACCTGCGGTACAAGCCGACCCGGTAGAACACTCGATTCCGTTGGCATCCAGCAACATCAACAGCGCATCGCCTTCGCAGCCACGAAAGGTGAAGTGCGCGTTGCCCGGCAGTCGCATCGGATCGCGGGCACCGTTTAACCGGACATCGTCGATTCCGGTGAGCACCCCATCGATCAGACGGTCGCGCAGGCCGCGCAGCCGCACACCGCCGGCCTCGAGGCCGTCCACTGCAATACGGGCTGCTGTCGCCATCCCGACGGTTCCGGCGACATATGGTGTGCCGGAACGGACATCACGCTCCTGACCACCGCCGTGCAGCAACGGCACACAAGTCACGTCGCGACGCAACAGCAACGCGCCGACACCGGGCGGGCCACCGAATTTGTGGGATGCCACGCTCATCGCCGAAAGACCACTCGCGGCGAAGTCGACGGGTAGCTGGCCAACTGACTGCACGGCGTCGCTGTGCATCGGGATACCGAACTCGGCGGCGACCGCGGCCAGCTCGGCGACCGGCATCACGGTGCCCACCTCGTTGTTGGCCCACATCACCGTGATCAGTGCCACGTCGTCGTAGGTCTGCAGCGCCTCGCGCAAATCGGCCGACGACACCGAGCCGTCGGGCGCGGTGGGCAGCCAGGTGACCTCGGCGCCTTCATGCTCGACGAGCCAGTTCACCGCGTCGAGCACAGCGTGGTGTTCGACCTCGGTCGCCACGATCCGCCGGCGAACGGGCTCAGCGTCACGGCGGGCCCAGAAAATCCCCTTTACGGCCAGGTTGTCGCTCTCGGTGCCGCCCGCGGTGAAAACGACTTCGGACGGGCGGGCGCCAAGCTTCTCCGCGATGAGCTCGCGAGACTCCTCCACGCGTCTGCGAGCCGTCCGGCCGGTGGTGTGCAGCGATGCTGCGTTGCCCACCGAGCCCAATACAGCCGTCATGGCCTCGATGGCAGCCGGGTGCATCGGGGTGGTTGCAGCGTGATCGAGGTAAACCATGACCCGCCCCACGATACCGGTCCCCTCCAGCGCGTTAGCAGGCCGGAATGGCCCGACTCGTCGGCTGCCGAGCGGGTATCCGATCCGTTTCAGGCAAGGGCGCTAATCGTCAGTTGGTGAACAGCTGGCCAGACAGCAGCAGTCAGGCCACCAGGACGTGACCGTGATGCGGGCGCGGCGCCGCCGCGGCGTGCACCGCGGACTGGCAGTCGCGGGCCAAGACGCGCCGATCGGTGCCCGGCAGCTGCAGTGATGCGACGCGGACGCAGGCCAGGGTCCGGCGCTGCCGCAGCAACCGGAACATCGACCTCAGCAGGGTGTCGTCGCCGACGAAGGCGGGCGTCGTCGACACGCTGCCGTCGCCGTGGTGATACGTCAGTCGCAGCGGCTGCACCGGACGGCCGGCGTCGATCGCGGCCTGAAACATCGCCGGATAGAAATTGCCCGACGCCCGGCCGCACCATGTCGTGCCTTCTGGGAACGCGACCACCGTTTGTCCGGCGCGCAGGCGCCGGGCGACCGCGTCGACCACACCGGGCAGCCGGCGCAGGCTAGCCCGCTCGATCGGGATGATTTTCAGGGCTCGGGCCACAATGCCCGTGGCAGGTCCGGTGAACATGTCGGCGCGGGCCACGAACGACCCGGGCAGCACCGCTCCGATGGCGAAGGCGTCTAGCCAGGAGGTGTGGCTGCTGACCACCAGCACACCGCGCAGGTTGCGAATCGGATTGCCGTGCACGCTGATTCGCACTCCAAAGCAGCGCAGCACCAACCGGCAGTAGGCACGTTGCAGATGGCTGCTCCCCGGCAACGGTACGCCGAGCAGCGGGATTCCCGGCGCCAGCAGCAGCGCCACCGTCAGCCGCAGCGCCACCCGCACCCGCTCGGCCACCGACCGCGACACCGCCGCACCGCCCACGCAGCCTATGTCGCACGATGCTCGCGGCAACCAGGAGTGACCAACCGGCCCGTGCGGCGACCCGTTCATCAGGCTGCTCCGCCCGCCATCGCCCCTCCCATTTCGGACGCAGCCGATACCGACCGGAGACGCTTCAGATAGCGGGTATCGGCGTCGCGCTTGCCCAGCAGCACACAGAAGTCGCCGACTCCGAAGGCCGGGTCGTGCGCCGGGTCGCCGCAGACCCGGGCCCCCAGGCGCAGATAGCCGCGCATAAGCGGTGGCACCGACGGCCGTGCCGGCGGTTCGATTTCGTCCAGGCTCTTGCCGTCGATGCAGACGGGCCGGTAGGGACGCACCCGGTATTGCGCCGCGTGCCGCTTGTGCACGAAGTCGCGCACCCCGCGGATCTGGCCGCCCGGCGCATCCGCACCGGTCCGCACCGGAACCGAAACACAGCCGGTCACGTAGTCGTAGTCGCAGCGGTCCAGGTAAGCCAGGATGCCGGCCCACATCAGCAGCACCACCGCGCCGTTGCGGTGACCGTCGCGCACCACCGCGCGGCCCATCTCGACCAGCGACGGCCGCAGCGGGTCGAAGGAGCGGACGTCGAATTCCGTTGCGGTGTAAAGCCCTCCGGCGGCGATCGCGCCGGGCGGAGGCAGCATCCGGTAGCAGCCCACCAGTTCGCCGGTGTCGTCGTCGCGCACCAACAGGTGGTCGCAGTACTCGTCGAAACGGTCGGCGTCGCGGCCGGCGAATTCTTCGGAGGTTGCCGGCAGAGCGAATCCTGGGGTGCTGCTGAATACGTCGTAGCGCAAGCGCTGGGCCGCCTCGATGAGGCTCGAGTCGGTGGAGAGCAGCAGGGAGTAGTGCGGACCTCCCGATGCCGGGAACGGACCGCGGGGTTTGTCACTGGGTATGAGGACTGAAGCGATGCTCATGCCAACAACGTGGCGCAATCGTTCGGCTAGGTAGCATCGGTGCGCTGACATGTCGGTGCACGTCAGGTGACAGGATTGCGGGCCGTCACGTCAGGCGGATGCAAAAAGCACCCCATTTCCGCCCAAAACGCGCCGAAACACGGAGGAAAATGAGGTGCTTTTGCCCTCTACCGTGGGAAACGCTAACCCTTGCGGGCCTTGATCCCTTCGGTCATCTGCGGGGCGACCTTGAACAGGTCACCGACCACGCCGTAGTCGGCGATCTCGAAGATTGGTGCCTCTTCGTCCTTATTGACCGCGACGATCGTCTTCGAGGTCTGCATACCGGCCCGGTGCTGGATCGCCCCGGAGATGCCTAGCGCGATGTACAGCTGCGGCGACACCGTCTTGCCGGTCTGGCCGACCTGGAACTGTCCGGGGTAATAGCCGGAGTCGACCGCAGCACGCGAGGCGCCGACCGCGGCACCAAGCGAGTCGGCCAGCTCCTCGACCACCTTGAAGTTCTCTTCGCTGCCCACACCGCGGCCTCCGGACACCACGATGGTGGCCTCGGTGAGCTCCGGGCGGTCACCGGCGACCACCGGCTCGCGGGAGGTGATCTTGGTCGCGTTCTCGGCCGGGGACGGAACGTCGACATTGATCACCTCACCGGCGCCGTCCGCGGGCTCAGCCTCCACGGCACCCGCACGTACCGAGATCACCGGGGTGTCGCCGTTGGCCTGCGCCTCGACGGTGAACGCGCCACCGAAGATGCTGTGCACGCCGATTCCACCCTCTTTGACCTCGACCACGTCGACCAGCAGTCCGGAACCGATCCGGGCGGCCAGCCGGCCGGCGATCTCCTTGCCGTCGGCGTTGGCGGCCACCAGCACCGCGGCCGGGGCTTTCTCCTCGGCCAGGGCGGCCAGCACGTCCACGTAAGGCACGATCAGGTACTTGTCTACGTCGTCGGACTCGGCGACGTAGATCTTGGCGGCACCGGCCGCCTTGAGCCCCTCTACTAGCGGCTCTGCCGTTCCGGGCGCGCCGATTACGACGGCGGACGGCTCGCCCAGCGCGCGGGCGGCGGTGATCAACTCGGCGGTGACCTTCTTCAGCGCACCGTCGGCGTGCTCAACGAGCACCAAAACTTCAGACATGGATTTCGCTCTTCTCGTCTTAAGGGATCAGCGGCTAGGTCAGATGATCTTTTGGGCAACCAGGTACTTGACGACGTCGTTGCCACCCTCGCCCTCGTCGGTCACCTTCTCACCGGCCGTCTTCGGCGGCTTGGGTGTCGAGGACTTCACCGTGGATCCGGCGTTCTCCAGTCCGACCTCGTCGGGCTCGACACCGATCTCGGCCAGGGTCAGTACCGTAACTTCCTTCTTCTTGGCGGCCATGATGCCCTTGAAGGAGGGGAAGCGCGGCTCGTTGATCTTCTCGTTGACGCTGACCACCGCGGGCAGGGTGGCCTCGAGGGTGAACACGCCGTCGTCGGTCTCACGTTCGGCCGTCACCTTGCCGTCCTCGACGGACAGCTTCCGCACGTGCGTGAGCTGCGGCAAGCCCAGGTATTCGGCGATGATGGCCGGGACCGCGCCGCCACTGCCGTCGGTGGCCTCGTTGCCGGCGATCACCAGCTCGGTGCCCTCGATGGTGCCCAGCGCGCGGGCCAGCGCCCAGCCGGTCTGGATGACGTCGGAGCCCTTCAAGCCGTCGTCCTTGAGGTGGACGGCCTTGTCGGCGCCCATGGACAGGGCCTTGCGAATCGCCTCGGTGGCGCGCTCGGGGCCGGCGGTCAGCACAGTCACCGACCCTTCACCGCCCTCGCGCTCGCGGATCTGTAGCGCTTCTTCCACGGCGCGCTCGTTGATCTCGTCCAAGACCGCGTCAGCGGCCTCGCGGTCGAGCGTCCAGTCGCCGTCGGACAGCTTGCGCTCCGACCAGGTGTCTGGGACCTGCTTGATCAGGACCACGATGTTCGTCATGAGTGTGGTTCGTCCTCCTCGAAGGAGTCCCGCAGCGACGGCTGCAGGACCTCGGTCACGCATTAACGCAACCGCACAGCGCATGTTACTAAGCGGTAACTTCGTGCGGTTTGCCTCCTCACCATAGCGGGTCGCATTTGCCCATCTGCCCACCTCCTCCCCGCTTCACTAGTGGGCCGGGGCTCCTTGCCGACACCGTGTTCGTCCGCCCGGGCTACCGGTTGATCCACGGTGCGGTTCGCGAATCCGGTGCCAGGCATTAGCCTGCCTTAGCAATGAGCGCATTCGTCCCCGACGGGTCCACCCGGATAGCTGCCTCCGCCGACGGCGGGGCGGTCGACTCGGTGTTGACCCTGACCGGTGAGCGCACCATCCCTGGCCTGGACATCGAGAACTACTGGTTCCGCCGCCATGAGGTTGTCTACGAGCGACTGGCGCCGCGCTGCGCGGGCCGCGATGTGCTGGAGGCCGGGTGTGGCGAAGGTTACGGCGCCGACCTGATCGCCGGCGTGGCAAACCGGGTGGTGGCGGTGGACTACGACGAGTCCGCCGTGGCCCACGTCCGCAGCCGCTACCCGCGGGTCGAAGTCCTGCAGGGCAATTTGGCTGAGCTGCCGCTGCCGGACGCGTCGGTTGACGTGGTGGTCAACTTCCAGGTCATCGAGCATTTGTGGGATCAGGGCCAGTTTGTTCGGGAGTGCGCACGGGTGCTGCGCCCCTGCGGTCTGCTGATGATCTCCACACCCAACCGGATCACCTTCTCCCCCGGTCGCGACACCCCGATCAACCCATTCCACACCCGCGAGCTCAACGCTGACGAGCTCGCCGAGCTGCTGGTCGACAGCGGTTTTCGCGACGTGTCGATGAATGGTTTGTTCCACGGGCCGCGGCTGCTGGAAATGGACGCGCGGCACGGCGGCTCGATCATCGACGCGCAGATTGCGCGAGCAGTGGCCGACGCGCCGTGGTCCCCCCAGCTGGTGGCGGACGTGGCCGCGGTGACCACGTCCGATTTCGACCTAGTCGAGCGCGGTGTCCGTGACATCGATGCCAGCCTGGATCTTGTCGCGATCGCGGTGCGCGGGTGATAACGACGACCGACCGGGTACCCGGCATGTTCACCCTGGTGCTGCACACCCATCTGCCCTGGCTGGCTCATCACGGCCGCTGGCCGGTCGGCGAGGAGTGGCTGTACCAGTCATGGTCGGCGGCCTATCTGCCCCTTTTCCGGGTCCTGCACGAGCTGGCCGCCGAGGGGCGCCAGGGGCTGCTCACGCTGGGCATGACGCCGGTGGTCAACGCCCAGCTCGACGACCCGTACTGCCTGGAGGGCATGTACCACTGGCTGGCCAATTGGGGGCTGCGCGCCGCCGAGGCTGCCAGCGTGCGCTCCATTCCGCGTTCCAAATCGGCCGGATATCAGTCGTGCACGCCAGAAGCGTTGCGCGCCTTCGGTACTCGCGAAGCTGCGGAAGCCGAACAGGCGCTCAGAGACTTCGCCACACTGTGGCGACACGGCGGCAGTCCGCTGCTGCGTGGGCTGATCGACGCCGGCACGGTGGAGCTGCTCGGCGGTCCGCTGGCCCATCCGTTCCAGCCGCTGCTCGCGCCGCGGTTGCGCGAGTTCGCCCTGCGCGAAGGCCTGGCCGACGCGCGGCTGCGACTGGGCCGGCGCAGCGGGCCGACCGGTATCTGGGCGCCCGAATGCGCCTACGCCCCAGGCCTGGAAACCGAGTACAGGGCTGCCAGCGTCTCCCACTTCATGGTCGACGGCCCTTCGCTGCACGGGGACACCGCATTGGGCCGGCCCGTCGGCGAGACCGACGTGGTCGCTTTCGGTCGCGACCTGCAGGTCAGTTACCGGGTGTGGTCACCAAAGTCGGGCTATCCCGGCCACGCGGCCTACCGCGACTTCCACACCTACGACCATCTCACCGGTCTCAAGCCGGCGCGAGTCACCGGGCGCGGCGTGTCCTCGGAGGACAAGGCGCCCTACGATCCCGTGCGCGCCGATCGCGCGATCGACGTGCACGTCGCCGACTTCGTGGACGTGGTGCGCAACCGGCTGCTGTCGGAGTCCGAGCGGATCGGCCGTCCGGCGCACGTCATCGCGGCTTTCGACACCGAGTTGTTCGGCCACTGGTGGTACGAGGGCCCCACCTGGCTGGCGCGGACGTTGCGCGCCCTGCCAGAGTCCGGCGTTCGGGTGGGCACGTTACGCGACGCACTCGACGATGGCTTTGTCGGCAGCAGAGTCGAATTGCCCGCCAGCTCTTGGGGTTCCGGCAAGGACTGGCAGGTGTGGAACGGCGAGCAGGTGGCCGATCTGGTCCAGCTCAACGCCGAGGTGGTCGACACCGCGCTGAGCACCGTGGACAAGGCGCTGGCGCAGACCGCGTCGCTGGACGGCCCGACCCCGCGCGACAATGTCGCCGATCAGATCCTGCGCGAGACGCTGCTGACGGTGTCTAGTGACTGGCCGTTCATGGTCAGCAAGGATTCCGCCGCGGATTACGCCCGCTACCGCGCTCACCTACATGCCCACGCCACCCGGGAAATCGCCGGGGCGCTGGCGTCGGGCCGGCGCGATGCTGCCGAGCGGCTGGCCGAGGGGTGGACGCGGGCCGACGGACTGTTCGGCGCGCTGGACGCGCGGAGGCTGCCCCGGTGAGCGGCACATGAAGATCCTGATGGTCTCGTGGGAGTACCCACCGGTAGTGATCGGGGGCCTGGGCCGGCACGTGCACCATCTGTCCACCGCGTTGGCCGCGGCCGGCCACGATGTCGTCGTGCTGTCCCGCCGACCGACCGGCACCGATCCCAGCACCCACCCATGCTCGGACGAGATCGCCGAAGGGGTACGGGTAATCGCGGCGGCCCACGATCCGCACGAGTTCACCTTCGGCACTGACATGATGGCGTGGACGCTGGCGATGGGTCACTCCATGGTCCGGGCTGGACTATCGCTCAAGCGGCCCAACAGTGACCAGCCTTGGCGCCCCGACGTAGTGCACGCACACGATTGGTTGGTCGCCCACCCGGCCATCGCATTGGCCCAATTCTATGATGTGCCATTGATTTCCACGATTCACGCCACTGAAGCCGGCCGTCATTCCGGTTGGGTCAGCGGGGCCATCAGCCGTCAGGTGCATGCGGTCGAGTCGTGGCTGGTTCGTGAATCCGATTCGCTCATCACGTGTTCGGCGTCTATGCGCGACGAGATCACCGAGTTGTTCGGTCCCGGCCTGGCTGAAACCACGGTGATCCGCAATGGTATCGACGCAGCTCGCTGGCCGTTCGCACCGCGCCGCCCCCGCACCGGCCCGGCCGAGCTACTCTACGTCGGGCGCCTCGAGTACGAGAAAGGTGTGCACGATGCCATCGCGGCGCTGGCCCGGGTCAGACGTATCCACCCCGGCACCACGCTGACGGTTGCCGGCGACGGAACCCAGCAGGAGTTCCTGGCCGGCCAGGCACGAAAGCACAAGGTGCTCAAGGCAACCCGCTTCGTCGGCCATCTTCACCACGACGAGTTGCTGGCCGCGCTGCATCGGGCCGATGCGGCGGTGCTGCCCAGCCACTACGAGCCGTTCGGCCTGGCGGCACTTGAGGCCGCCGCCGCCGGCATTCCCCTGGTCACCTCCAACACGGGCGGTCTGGGCGAGGCGGTGATCGACGGTGTCACCGGGGTTTCGTGTCCCCCCCGCGATGTTGCCGCGCTGGCGCAGGCGGTGCGCACGGTGCTCGACGATCCGGCCGCCGCCCAGCGACGCGCCCGCGCGGCTCGGGACCGGCTCACCTCGGACTTCGACTGGCAGACGGTGGCCGACGAGACGGCGCAGGTGTACTTGGCCGCCAAACGCGGCGAGCGACAGCCACAGCCCCGGCTGCCCATTGTCGAACACGCCCTGCCAGACCGCTGACCTGCGCTACGGCCGCCCCGCCGGTAGCGTCGTGAGATGGGGCTGACTTATTCGACCGTAATCAACGCGCCGCGCGACGAGGTATTCGCTTGGCACAGCCGGCCGGGCGCGTTCGCCCGGCTTTCGCCGCCGTGGTCGCCGATGCGGCTGGTCGCCGAGGCTCAATCCCTCAAGGACGGCCGGGCCACCCTGCGTTTGCCGGGTGGCATCCGCTGGATCGCCCAGCACCAGGCCGATTCCTACGATCCGCCAAGGCGTTTCGTCGACGTGCTGGCTAGCGACGGGCCCGCTTCGCTGCCACCACGGTTGATCGGGCGCTGGCGCCACACCCACGAATTCGCCGACGTGGATGACAACGCGACGCTGGTCACCGACCGGGTCGACACGCCGTTGCCAGGCTTCGCGTTGCGATCCATGTTCGCCTACCGGCACCGCCAGTTGGCCGACGACCTGGCAGCGCACACACGCGCGGCCGAGCACGGCCTACGCCCGGCTACGGTTGCGGTCACAGGGTCCTCGGGGTTGGTGGGCAGCGCGTTGAGCGCGTTCCTGAGTACCGGCGGTCATCGGGTGGTCCGGTTTATCCGCGGCACGCCCCGCGGCCCGGACCAGCGCCGGTGGAACCCTGAGGACCCCGACCCCAACCTGCTCGACGGCGTCGATGCGGTCATCCACTTGGCGGGTGCGTCGATTGCCGGCCGATTCACCGACAAGCATCGCAAAGCTATCCGCGACAGCCGAATCGGGCCCACCCGCAAGTTAGCCGAACTGGTGGCGCGCAACGGTCCGGGAGTGCTGATCTCGGCGTCGGCGATCGGGTTCTACGGTTATGACCGCGGCGAGGAGGTTCTCACCGAGAACAGCGAACGGGGCGAGGGCTTTCTGGCCGACGTCGTCGCCGACTGGGAGCAAGCGACGGCTCCGGCCGAGCAGGCCGGGACCCGAGTGGCGTTGGTGCGCACCGGCATCGTGCAGTCTCCACTGGGCGGCACGCTACGTCTGATGCGCCCACTGTTCAGCGCGGGCTTGGGCGGGCGGCTCGGCGACGGCGAACAATGGCTGTCGTGGATTGGCATCGACGATCTCGTCGACGTCTACCACCGCGGCTTATGGGATGCCGCGTTGAGCGGCCCGGTGAATGCTGTTGCACCCCAACCGGTTCGCAATGCCGAGTACACCCGCGCTCTGGGTCGGGTGTTGCGCCGGCCGACGGTGCTGCCAGTACCGGCAGCGGGGCCCAAGGTGTTGCTGGGCGACCAGGGCGCTCGCGAGTTGGCGTTGGCCAGCCAGCGGGTGGATCCCGCGCGACTGAACCAGTCGGAGCACAATTTTCGCTGGCCTCGCCTCGACGATGCGCTGTGTCACCTGCTGGGCCGCAGCTCCGGCTAGGCCTCCGGCAGCGGGCGCAGCGGCGCCGGCTCCTGCGGATCCGTAGCGGAGGGCGTCGGGGGGCTTTGCAAGCCGCTCTCAGATAAGCCGCCCTGTTGCAATCGGTGCCGCCAGATACGAGCCGCCACAACCAAAATGGACATCGCGGTCACAATTGCCACAGACCAGAAACCCAGTTGGGTGAGCCAGAGCCGGCGTTGCAGGCGCATCGCCGTCCGTTCGGCGCGACGGACCCGCCCCAAGGATTTTCCAACTGCCACAATCAACGCTGTTACCCGCTGTTCGGCCTGGCAAACCAGTCGATTTGCCGCCAGTGAGACATCGGTCACTCCAAGATTGCAGCTGCGCAGTGCAGCGCTGTGCTGTTTCGGACTGCTGCGCCGATCTGGTATTTCCCCGGGTTTGCTGATCGACTGCAGCGGGAACAGCGCTGAACAGGACGGCGGACGGCAAGGCCCGCCGGGCAATCAGTCGGAGGGTGAAAATGGCAAAGAGCCAACCGCTAGAACTCGTCAGTGGGGTTGTCGAGGGCATCAAGGGCGTGATCAAGCAGATCATAGGCTTGGTCACCGGCAACGAGCGCCTCGCCGAGGAGGCCAAGGCGCAGCAGGACAAAGCCGACGCGCAACGCGAGGCTGCCAAGAAGGAAGCGGCGGCCGATTCGGCCCGCGCGGGCGCCAAGGCCGCCGAAAAGCGCCAGCAAGCAAACCAATAGTCGATCGAACACCGCGTTGGCGGCCACCCGACTTCGGGCCGGATAGTGCTTAACCACTATGAGCGACAAAGACTTCCACAAAGGTGACAAGGTGACGTGGCAAAGCCACGGGAACACCGTGCACGGAGAAGTCCAGAGGGCGATCACCTCCGACACCGAGGCCGCCGGACGTAAGGTGCGCGCATCGCAGGACGAACCGCAGTACCAGCTCCGCAGCGACAAGACCGGCCGGGACGCCATACACAAACCCGAGGCACTCAAGCCCACCGACAAGTGAGCAGCGCTACCCCTCCGGCACCCCTGACTGGCGCACAGCACACTCATTCATTAAATTAAAGATTAAATTGTTGAATCACACTTTGTGTCGCGCTGGTACGCCGGCGTTTGATAGTTCCTCGAGGGGGTACCAACGCGTGAGTCTGAGCCGTTCGGATCAGCTGCCGACCGACCCCGAGAGGGGGCACCTCGTGGGAGCCATGCGCACACTTCAGTCGGCGAACTTGGACAGTTCCGTCCATCCGGCGGCAGGCCGCGTGCCGATTCCCGAGCAGTTCGACTCCTGGCGTCTGAGCCTGCGTGGCGCCGTTCTCGACGAGGTAGCGCAGTTCGTGTCGGCCAGGTGCGCGGACGAAATGGGCGGCTGTGGGGTCGACGTGGCCGGCGACGTCTTGCTGGAGTTCGTCCGCGGCGGTAAGTGTCTGCGGTCCACGTTTATGTACCTGGGCTGGCTCGCCGGTGCTAGACCCAACGGCGCCGCTCTGTCGGCCACCGCCAGTTTGGAGTTGCTGCACGCTTTCGCGCTTCTCCAGGACGACGTGATGGACGACTCGCCGTCGCGACGCGGGCAGCCGGCAGCCCACGTCCAGTTGGCGGAGTGGCATCGTAAGCAGGGCATGTCCGGGTCTGCGCGCCGCTTCGGAGAATCTGCCGCCACCCTGCTCGGCGACCTGTGCTTGATCTGGGCCGAGCAGATGCTGCGGAACTCCGGCCTCGAACGCCACCACCTGCAGCGGGCCTGGCCCCGCTACGATGCCATGCGCACCGAACTTGCGGTCGGCCAATTCGCGGATCTCACAATGGATCTGCGCAATCTCCCGACGATGCAGTCGGTGCTCGGGGTGGCTCGAATGAAGTCCGGCAACTACACGGTGCGCCGGCCGCTCGAGATCGGGGCGGCGATGGCCGGCTGCGACGAACGCGCACTTTCCCGGCTTGGCGAATACGGTACCGCCGTCGGCGAAGCGTTCCAGCTTCGTGACGACATCCTCGGTGTCTTCGGGTCGCCGGAAACGACAGGCAAGCCCAATGGCGGGGATCTACTGGAACGCAAAGCCACCAGCGTCGTGGTGGCCGCGTATGAGATGGCCAATAGGGCGACGCGGCAAGATTTCGGTGAACTGATCGACGCCGACGATCTTGACGACGCCGCGCTGGACCGCTGGCGCAGCTTGATCCTGGGTACCGGCGCGGTGCAGTGGATCGAGGAGTTGATCGACAACCGCGTCGAGATTGCTCACAAAGCGCTGGACAGCAGCGGCGTTGACACGTTGATCCGGTCGGCACTGACCGACATGGCCGGCGTGTGTACCCGCCGCGCCGCATGAGCGGGCAGGAGATGAGCTAGATGCGCACCGTTTCCGGACGCGCCGACCACGTGGTAGTGGTCGGCGCCGGTTTCTCCGGCCTTTCCGCGGCGCTACACCTGGCCGGGCGGGGCCGGGCGGTCACCGTGGTAGAGCGCGAGCCCTGGCCCGGCGGGCGGGCGGGTCGCCGCGACATCGACGGCTACCTGCTCGACACCGGACCGACTGTGCTCACCATGCCGGACATCATCGACGAGGCGTTTGCCGCGGTCGGCGAAAACACCTCGCAGCGTTTGAAATTGGATGCACTCGACCCGGCCTACCGGGCGCAGTTCGCCGATGGCAGCAGCATCGATGTGCACACCGATGCCGACGCGATGACGACCGCAGTGCGCGACTTCGCCGGACCGCGGGAGGCCGACGGCTACCGCTCGCTGCGCAGCTGGTTACACCGCTTGTACCGCACCGAATTCGACGGTTTCATCGCGTCGAACTTCGACTCACCCCTGTCCATGCTGACCCCGCAGCTGGCCCGGCTTGCCGGGATCGGTGGGTTTCGCAAGTGGGACACTATGGTCAGGCGGCACATCGCCGACGAACGGTTGCGACGAGTATTTACCTTCCAGTCCCTGTACGCGGGGGTGTCGCCGCAACAGGCACTGGCGGTGTACGCGGTGATCGCCTATATGGACACCGTTTCGGGCGTCTATTTCCCGCGCGGCGGCATGCGTGCGCTGCCCGACGCGCTGGCCGCGGCCGCGCAGGACGCCGGCGTGCGGTTCCGCTACAACTCGGCGGTCACCGAATTGGAGCGCAGCGGCACGCGGGTCAGCGCGGCCGTCACCGCCGATGGGGATCGTATTGCCTGCGACGCAGTGGTATTGACCACCGAACTGCCGCACACTTACCGGTTGCTGGGACGTCGCCCGCGGCGGCTGTTGCCACATCGCGCCGCACCGTCGGCGGTGGTAGTGCACGTGGGGTGCGGGGCCGCCGCGGCCGACCAGCCCCAAACCGCGCACCACACCATCCTTTTCGGCGACGCCTGGGAGCAGACATTCAGCGATATAGTGCGCGACGGCCGTCTCATGCGCGACCCCTCGCTGCTAGTGACGCGCCCGACCGCCAGCGACCCCGACCTGGCACCGGCAGGACGTGATCTGCTTTATGTGCTGGCCCCGGCGCCCAACCTGTCTCGCCGTCAGGTCGACTGGACCAGCACCACTGCGCCGTATGCGCAGTCCATGCTGGAGATGGTGCGGCAACGACTGCTGCCCAACCTGCGTGACGACGCGCGTGTACTGCACATCGACACTCCCGCTGACTGGGCGCGCCAGAACATGATGGCCGGAACGCCGTTCGCGCTGGCCCACACTTTCGCACAGACCGGACCGTTCCGACCGGGAAACTTGTTGCGGGGTATCGACAACGCGGTACTGGCGGGTTCGTCGACCGTCCCCGGTGTAGGGGTGCCCACCACGCTGATCTCTGGGCGGCTGGCGGCCGACCGCGTCACCGGGGTGGCGCGCGAATCAGCGACCCGGTTGGACCTGAAGGCGAAAATGCCGTGATTGGACATGAACTGGACGCCGCGGGCATCGAAGATCCGCGATTGCGCACCGCGTACCGCCGCTGCCGCAAGATCGCGGCCGACAACGGCCGCACCTACTTCCTAGCCACCCGGCTGCTCGCCCCGGACCAGCGACCGGCTGTGCACGCGCTGTACGCGTTCGCCCGCCACGCCGACGACATTCTCGACGAGTTCAACGCAGACCTCAATACCGCCGCGCGGGCCGCCCGGTTGCAGCGGTTGTCCGAGCGGTTCTTCGCCGGCGGTGAACATCGAGACGAACCGATCCTGGCGGCGGTGGACCACACCGTGAACCGCTACCACATTCCCAGCGAGCTGTTCGAGGACTTCCTGTCCTCCATGCGCATGGACCTTACCGTCACCGACTACGCTGATCGGTCCGCCCTCGATGGCTACATGAGAGGCTCGGCGGAAGTTATTGGCCTGCAAATGCTTCCGATACTCGGAACGGTCGTCGACGTCGCCGAAGCGGAACCTTACGCCGCCGCACTCGGTCGCGCCTTCCAGTTGACCAACTTCTTGCGGGATGTCGACGAGGACCTGATGCGCGATCGCGTCTACTTGCCGGCCGACGAATTGGCCGCCTACGGCGTTGATCGGCAGCTGCTGATGTGGTGCCACACTCATCGCCGCACTGATCCCAAGGTGCGCGCCGCGCTGGCAGCACAGCACGAAACCACCCGGCAAATCTACCAATTCGCTTCCCACGGCGTCGCGATGCTGGACCCACGGTCCCGCCCATGCGTGGCGACGGCGTTGACGTTGTACTCGGAGATCCTGGATCGCATCGAAGACAGCGACTTTGCAGTGTTCAGCCATCGCGCCACCGTCGGGACCGCTCGCCGGATCCAGGTCGCCGGCAGCGCCCTGGTCCGGTCGTGGCGCGCACGCCGTGCGCACGAGCAACGCAGGCCGCGTGCAGCGTGAGCGACCGGTGGCAGTACCTGATCCTGCTCGGGCTGTGTCTGTTGATCACGGCACCGCTGGAACTGTTCGGCGACGGCGTCTACCGTCGACTGCACCGGACGGTGCGCGCGGTGCTGCCGGTGGCGGTTGTGTTCTTGGTGTGGGACGCGGTGGCGATCGCGGCCGGTGTGTGGACCTACGATGGCAAGTACATCAGCGGTTTCGATGTGCCGCCCAACATCCCGATCGAGGAGGTGTTGTTTTTCCTGGTAATCCCGCTGTGCGGACTGTTGACCTACAACGCCGTGTCCACGATCGTGAATTGGGGCAAGCGCAAATGACGGGCCTGGGCTACACCTTGCCCGCCGTACTGTCGGTGTTGGGAGTATGCGTGCTGGAATGGAAGCTGTTGCGCACCGGTCTGTTTCGTAAGCCCGCCTATTGGTTGTCGATGGCGATCGTGCTGGGGTTCCAGATACCGGTCGATGGCTGGTTGACCAAACTGAGCGCACCAGTGGTGATCTACAACGAACGGCAGACCAGCGGTGTGCGGTTTCCGCTCGACATCCCCGTCGAGGATTTCCTGTTCGGGTTCGCGCTCGTCACCGCGGTGCTCATGCTCTGGGAGCGCCAGCGTGGATAGGGCCGGCCTGTCTCGCAGTGAAGTGCCGGGAGCCTTTGACGTGGGCGCCCCAGCTTACGATCGCCTGGTCGGCGCCAACCCTGGATATCACACAAACCTGAGGCTTTCGGCGCGCCGGATGGGCTTGCCGCGCAACGGTTCGGGTTTGCGACTGCTGGACGCCGGCTGCGGCACCGGGGCGTCGACGGCCGCACTGCTGGCGGCAGCCCCCCAGGCACAGATCGTCGCGGTCGACGCCGCCAGTGGCATGCTGGATGCGGCCAAAGCGAAATCGTGGCCGTCGTCGGTGCGGTTCGTGAACTCCCGCGTCGAAGAAATGGAGGAACACGGGGTCACCGGACCTTTCGACGGCATCTTCGCCGCCTACCTGCTGCGCAACCTCGACGACCCCGACCGCCAACTGCGCGCTTTCCGCAACCTCCTGCGCCCGGGCGGAACGCTGGTGGCGCACGAGTATTCGGTGCGCGATTCGCGTGCGGCCACCCGAATCTGGACCGCGGTCTGCTGGGGCATCATCATCCCCGCCGGCTGGTGGCGAACCCGGAGCAGCACCCTGTACCGGCACCTGTGGCGCAGCGTGCTGGCCTTCGACGGCGCCGCCGCGTTCCGGCGCCGGATGTCCGAAGCCGGATACGTTGCGGTGCACAGCGAAACGGTGCCAGGGTGGGAGAAGAACATCGTCCACACCTTCGTCGGAAAGGCTCCCAACGGAGAGGACCCGCGATGACCGACCGGCACCGCCAGATCCATCCGGCTTCGCCCGGCTACGCCGATGCCGGTGCGCTGTCGTGGCGGCCGCGTGCGGTGGTGGTGGGAGCCGGCATCGCCGGCCTGGCCGCCGCCACCGGCCTCGCCGAGCGCGGGGTCGCCGTCGCGGTTGTGGAGAGCGAGCACTACCTCGGGGGACGAGTTGGCGGCTGGACCGAGCATCATGATGGCGCCGAACTCGCGATGAACCGCGGCTTCCACGCGTTCTTCCGCCAGTACTACAATCTGCGCGCGCTGCTGCGCCGTGTCGACCCGCAGCTTAAAATGCTGACGCCGGTGCGCGACTATCCGTTGGTCGACGGCGCGGGCCGACGCGACAGCTTCCGCGGCCTGCCCCGCATACCACCGTGGAACGCGCTGGCGTTCGCGTTGCGCAGCCCGACTTTCCGACTGGCCGACCTGGCGCGCATCGATGCCCGGGCAGCCGCGCCCCTGGCCGCGGTATCGGTCCCCGACATTTATCACCAGCTGGATCACATCGACGCCGAAACTTTCCTGAAGAGCATCAATTTCCCCCATTCGGCGCGCCACCTGGCGTTCGAAGTGTTCTCCCGCAGCTTCTTCGCCGAGCCGTCACAGTTGTCCGCCGGCGAGTTGGCGACGATGTTCCACATCTACTTCCTGGGATCCAGCGAGGGCCTGATCTTCGATGTCGCAAACTCGAATTTCGACGGCCTGTGGAACCCGCTGCGCGACTACCTGAGTGAACTGGACGTCGAGTTCCGACTCGGCACCCGGGTTCGGCAAGTCGACACCGGCAGCGCCAAACGCTTTCGCATCTTCGATGATTCAGGCGAGATCACCGACGCTGACGCGGTGGTGCTCGCGGTCGACGTGAATGGGCTGCAGAGCATCGTCGGCGAATCCGACGGCCTGGGCAGCGAGCAGTGGCGTGCGCAGATAGCAGGATTGCGCACCGCACCTCCGTTTGTCGTACACCGGCTCTGGCTCGACCGGCCGGTCAAATCACAGCGGCCCGCATTCCTGGGCACCGCGGGCCATCCGCCGCTGGACAATATCAGCGTGCTGGACCGGTACGAGCGCCAGGCCGCCGCCTGGTCGGTGTCCACCGGTGGTTCGGTGGTCGAATTACATTCCTACGCCGTGGATTTAGCGCAATCGAGCGATCACGCCGTCGCGCAGCTGAAACGGCTGTATCCGGAAACCGCGTCTGCGCGGGTAGTGCACGAACAGGTACTGCAGCGCAGCGACTGCCCGCTGTTCACACCGGGAACCTATTTACGCCGTCCTACGGTTGCGACCCCGCAGCCCGGACTTAAGTTGGCCGGCGACTCCGTTCGGGTCGACCTGCCGGTGGCGTTGATGGAACGTGCGGCCACCACCGGCTGGACCGCCGCCAACCACCTGCTGGCCCAGTGGGGTCTTGCCGGCCACGAGCTGTCCACCGTTCCCACCCGCGGCCGGTCTAAGCTGCTGCGGTCTCTGGCCGAACGTCAACGACGAGAGCGGTCATGAGCGTCGGCGACCAGTTGCGTGACCGGTGGCCGAAAGACTGGCCACTGCAGGTGATTCCGCGTATCCCGTGGACACGACAGCAACCAACCTTCGCAGCGGCCAAGTCGGGCATCATTGCCAGTGCACTCAGCCGGGCGCGACGCCGCCCGACCGGAAACTGGTATGCGTTCGCCGCGAGCCGCGATGTGCGCAATCGCCGCCCGCTCGGATCTTCGGTCGCCGGCGTCGAGCTGGTCGCCTGGCGCGACCGCCAGGGCCGACTCAAGGTCGGCCCCGGAGCCTGCCCGCACCTGGGCGCGGATCTTGCCACGGGCACCATCGCCGACGGCGTTCTGTTCTGCCGATGGCACGGACTATCGCTAGACGGCGACACTTGCACGATGGGCTGGGCTCCCCTGCCCAGTTTCGACGACGGTGTGCTGGCGTGGGTACGACTCGATCGCGTCGGCGGCGAGACACCGTTGGACGAACCCGTGATCGCGGATCGGCCCACCGGCGATGCCCTGGCCGCGGTCACCCGCGTGGTGGGGATGTGCGAACCGGACGACATCATCGCCAACCGACTCGACCCGTGGCACGGCGCCTGGTTCCACCCGCACTCGTTCACCCAGCTGGAGGTCCTTACCACTCCGACGGCAGCCGACGACCGGTTTCTCGTGTCGGTCACCTTCCGGTTGGGACGGTTCGGGGTGCCAACCATCGCGGAATTCACCTGCCCTGATGCACGTACGATCCTGATGCGCATCGTGGAAGGCGAAGGATTCGGCAGCGTCGTCGAAACACACGCCACCCCAATCGGTCCGGGGCCGGATGGCCGTCCCCGCGTCGCGGTGATCGAGGCGGTCGTCGCTTCGTCGCACCGCCCTGGATTTCACGCGGCGCGTAATTTCGCACCGCTGATACGACCCCTGATGCGCCGCACCGCCAATCGGTTGTGGCGAGACGACATCGCCTACGCCGAACGCCGCTACCAGCAGCGCAGCTGAGCGCCTGTCGGCCGGCGGGCTATTAGCCTGGAAGAACAATGAGGAAGCCCTATGCCGCGGTGGTTGTCGGCGCCGTCGCGACCCACATCGCCTACTTGATTTATCTGCCCAGCGGCGGCTTCCTCGCGCTGCGTTGGCGACGCAGCTGCTGGCTGCACGTGCCGGCGGTGTGCTGGGGGGTAGCGGTGGTGACCATGGAGCTACCGTGTCCGCTAACTACGCTGGAGAGGTGGGCGCGGGCCCGGGCGGACATGGATCCGTTGCCGACAACGGGGTTCATCGGCCACTATGTGGACGGGGTAATGCTGCCGGCAAATCGGATCGGGGCCGCCCAGTCGTTTGCTTTCCTGGCGGCCGCGGCGTCGTGGATCGTCCTGTGTGTTCAGCGTTACAAGCGCCGCACCAACCGGCTGCCCTGACGCCGATTTTGCGACGCCGTACCCTGTGTAGCTGATGAAGGATGCAGGTAGGTGACCAAACGCCGCGCCAACGATGCGCCGTCCAGCCGCGATGAACTGGAAAGACAGTTGTCGGCAGATATGCGGGCCATCACCGCCCAGTCCGACCGCATCGGTCGCCATTTCGCCCGCATGAACAACGTCAGCAGCAGCGACTTCCACGCGTTGCTGCACATCATGGTGGCCGATACTGGCGGTCAGCCGTTGACGCTTGCCCAGTTGCGGCAGCGCATGGACGTCTCCCCCGCCGCAATCACCTATCTGGTCGACCGGATGATCGAGGCGGGCCACATCCGTCGCGAACCCGACCCCGACGATCGACGAAAGTGGTTGCTGCGTTACCAGGATCGCGGCATGTCATTGGCGCAGGGCTTCTTCCGGCCGCTCGGCGTTCTTCTCAGCGAGGCGCTGTCCGATCTCAGCGACCGAGACCTCGTGGCCGCTCATCGGGTATTTACTGCGATGGTGGCAGCGATGTCTACATTCGAGGGCGACCTGCTCAACCCGAGTCCTCCAGCTTCAGCTCAGCCGCGGAAGAAGGCGCCCGCCGCGCGGCGTCATGCAACGCCGAAGTAGCGCCGCTCCGGGACAGCAGGCGCTGCTCGATCAGATCCGCGCCGCGGGCCACGCCTCCGGTGGCCGCGAATCCGGCAGCCACCCGACGGGCACCCTCGCCCAGCGTTGCCGCCTTCAGTACCGCGCTGCGCAACCGTTTGACGGTCAGACGCTTCGCGGGCAGCCGAGTCCCGCAGCCGGCGACCTGCACCCGGCGCGCGACCTCGGCCTGGTCGCGTGCGAATGGCACCACGCAGACCGGGACGCCGCGGTCCAAAGCCTTCACCGTGGTACCCATACCGCCGTGGGTGACGGCACAAATCGCCCGGTTCAGCACCGCGGAGTGCGGGACGAAGCGGCACACCGTCGCGTTCGGTGTCCGCGGCAAAGTGGCAGGGATACCGGCCGGAAACGTGGCAACGACGTGGACTGGCTCGTCGGCTAGCGCCTGCAGTGCCACCTCGCCGAGCCTGGCGTCGGCCTGAGCCAGCGAGGACGTGCTGACCAGCACGATCGGCTCCTCGATCGTGGACAACCAGTCGGGGGCGTGCACGCCTTCGGCCGGCTCGAAGGCGCACGCGCCAAGGAAGTGCACGGCGTCACCCCAGTCCGGATGGGGATATTCGAACGGTTCGCCACCCACCGCCAGCAGCATCGGCGCGCGGCGCATCAGCTCGTCCACCGAGCCTATCTGCGGAACGCTCAACTCACGCCGAATCACGTTGATACGCGGCGACATCGGCCGGTCGAGCAGGTGCCTGACGAAGGGCCGCATGGCGGCATCGCGAATCCAGCCGGCGATACCCGGAAGCGGGTACAGCCCGGGCCCGAACGGCGGCGCATATCGGGAGCTCAGGTACGGCGTGAACGGCGAGAATATCGACCAGGCAACGCCGCTGGCCTCGGCCGCTGAGATCGCACCCCAGCAGTTGGCGTCGACCACGACCGCCTCGGGCCGCACCCGTTCGATCGCCGTCTGCAGCTCCTGCGCCTCCAGCACGGCGCGCCGGCACAGCACGTCCAGCGTCATCTTCAGCACTGTCAAGGCGTTGGGCGCCAGCCAGTCCGGGCTGACGATCGCTTCGATCCGAGGGTCGACGGGCTCGACGTGCAGTCCGTACTCGCGCATGACCGCGACGCCAGAAGCCATGGTGCGCCAGTGGACTCGGTGACCGCGCCGCGCTAGCTCGCGCAACAATGCGCCCTGTGGGTAGAGGTGGCCGAGCGCGGGCGAACCGTAGGCCAGGATCACCGCCATGGGTTTAGCTTAGGCGGATATCGCGCGCAGGCTGCGCAGCGCCGCCAAATCTGCTGCGCCACAACCATGCAGGCAGATCCGGAACTCGTCGATGAATCGCTGCAACCACGCGGTGGCGGCCGCCGCGGATTCGATTGCCGGCGACAGCAGGGGGCGCGCGATTGCGACGACGTCGGCGCCCAGCGCGATCGCCTTCGCGGCGTCCATTCCGGTCCGAATCCCCCCCGAAGCGACCAGCGGGATCGTCGGCAGTGCGGCGCGCACCTCGAGTAGCGCCTGCGTGGTCGGTATTCCCCACTCGGCAAGGTCGGGGTACCGCAGTTCGCCGTAGCGGACTAGTTGCTCGACGCGCGACCAGGAGGTGCCGCCGGCGCCGGCGACATCGATGGCCGCCACCGGCGCTTCCCCGGTGCGCCGCAACAATTCGGCCACCGCGGCCGCGCCGATACCGTGACCGACCTCTTTGAGCAGCACCGGGTAATCCAGCATCACCGTCACGTCGTGAAGTCGTTCGATAGAGCCCGCAAAGTCGGTGTCGCCATCGTGTTGCACTGCCTCTTGCAACGGATTGGAATGCACCGCAAGCACATTCGCCTGGACCCGGTCCAGCGCCTGGATGATGTCGGGCAATGCGTCCTTGGTGAACTGGGACAAGCCGATGTTGCCGATCAATAGCACGTCGGGAGCAACGTCGCGCACCGCGAAGCTGGCCGCGGCCCGCTCGCCGCGGCGGCTGTCGAGCATGACGCGTTGCGACCCGAGCATCATGCCGACGCCGAGCCGTTGAGCGGCGGTGGCCAGGTTCCGGTTGATCGTGCGAGACAATTCCGCGCCCCCGGTCATCGCCCCCACCAGGATCGGTGCCCGCAGTGTGGCGCCAAGAAATTCGGTGGACAATTCGATGTCGTCGAGCCGGGTCTGTGTCAGCGCGTTGTAGGGCAGCCGGTAGCGTTCCAATCCTGTGGTCACGGTGGTGAAGTCGACGTCTTCGTATCGGCACACATCGATGTGTTGGCGCTTGCGAAAAGCCATTTCGAACTGGTCGGCGGTCATGGGGCCGAAACCGTAACGGCAACCTCGTTGCGGCGCAGCAGCGGAAGTGTCCACGGCGGATCGTAGAACCAGGCCGCCGCTGCGCCGGTGGTCTCGAATCCGAACTCGCGCAGCGTGTTCATCAACCTGTCGGTTTCCGTGGCTACGGCGCGACTGCTACGGCTGCCGGTGAATCGCCGCACCGCGATCAGCTCGGGCGGAACCTCGACCAGCCGGACAGCGGCGTCGTCGGGCTCTGGCAGGGTGTCCAGCGTCTGGTCGGACGGCATGAAGAAGCGGATCACCCATTCTTGGTCCCCGCGGGCCTGTTGGGCGACCGGCGCAGTCATCGGGATCTGGCGTCCCGCTCGTGCGGCGCCCTGCTGCTCTACGGGGGCGGTCATGAGGATCGCGGAGCGAGTGTGGTTGGCGCCGAAAATGTACCGGGCCAACGTCCGAAAGCCGCGGTTACGGGCCGCGACTTCGTCCGCGCGGACGGTAGTCTCGGCGGCCACCCGCGGACCGTACCTCCGGAGCTGCACGCCGTCGCCCAGTTCCTCGGTGCTGTGTTGGGGTTCCTCTGTGCCGTGTCGGTAACCCACCACCGAGGCGGCCCCGGCGATGATCTTTTCGATCGCTCCAACAGCCGATCCCAGTGGTAATGCCATCGGGCTGAGTGTACCCGCGTCCGGGACATTACTTCATCTTGTGAATGATTAAAAAAGTTAAATTGCCTGGCTGTCAGTGGTCAGATCCGCTCCCCGGTAGCCTCAGCGTCCGGTGCCGCTGCGCAACGAGCGCAATGCGGCGCGTGCCGGCGGTAACGTCGGCAGCACTCGAGGATCGGAGACTGATGAGCGCGCAGAATAAACCCGGGCGTCACTTCCCCTACCGTTACGATTCCCGGGTAGCGCCGCTGTGGCTGCCGTTCCGGTGGCCCGGCGAGCAGGGTGTGACCCTGACCGACGATGGCCGCTTCGTCGCCCGTTACGGCCCTTTCCGCGTCGACGTGCCGGTGTCGCAGATCCGTGGTGCGCACGTCGCCGGGCCATACCGGTGGTGGACGGCAGTAGGCCCCCGCCTGTCGTTCGTCGACGACGGCCTCACCTTCGGAACCAACGCCCACGCCGGTGCCTGCGTCCACTTCGAACCGCGCATCCACCGGGTGCTCGGCCGCAAGGACCACTCGGCACTGACTGTGACAGTCGCCGACCCGCAGGGACTCGTCGCCGCTCTAGGAGTCGCCGAGTAGCCCTGAACCGACAGGTCAAGGCCGAGCGGACTTCAATTCCGCCCGAAAGTCACGCATCGAACCGATGAGGGCAGCGAAAACCCGATGTGCGGCCGCAAGGTCGGCGTCGGAGAACTCGCGCAGTCCGCGGTGCACGTGACCGCCCAGCGGAGTGAAGAAAGAACGGGCCGTGTCTAGGCCGGGATCGGCATAGCGCAGCACCACTTTTCGCCGGTCGGCCGGATGCGAATCGCGCCGGATATGGCCGGAATCGATGAGCCTGTCGACCAGATAGGTGATGGCGGCCCCCGACAGCCCCATCTGCTGGCTCAAGTCTCCGGAGGTCATCGGGCGGCCGGCTGTTTCGGCGACCATGATGTGTAGCAGGGCGCGAAAGTCAGTAGGTCGCACGTCATGTGAGACCGCGAAAAGCCGGCCGATCTGGTCGGCTTCGGTCGACATCTCCCGCAGATCGGCCGAGATCATCGACTCCAGCGCGTCGCGTCCGCAGGACGGCTCATCACGGTCCATTACAAGGTGCAGCATATCTCGATTGCGGTTCGGTTCAGTTGATTAAATTTTCACACACTGAAATGCTTGGAGTTGTGATCTGGCAGAGACTGGCGTCCGCGGTGACGGGCCGCCACTCGTGGTTACTCGCTTTGGGTGTCTTTCTGGTGTCTATCGGTTTCATGGTGCTGATCGGGGGGAATGCCGCAGCGGGCCAGGCGCCGCTGTCGGTGCCAACCGATTCAGATTCCGCGAAGGTACAGACGCTGTCCGAACAGTTCCCCGGGGGTGACCGGGTCCCGCTGATCCTGGTGGTCAACCGGGTCGACGGTACCCCTGATCCCGCAGCGCTGCGGCGGGCGTGTGAGGACGCCCGCAATCGCATGCAGGCCACCGATACCGGAGCAGCCACAGCCGGCGCCACGGCAGCGCCGGTGCAGATGTCAGACGACGGCAAGGCCGCCATCGCCGTGGTGCCGATCAGCGCCGACCTGTCCGGCATTGCGCTCAACGACGCGGTAGCGGCGCAACGCGCCGCTGCCACAAAGGGTTTGCCCGCCGGCATATCCGCACATGTCACGGGAGGGCCGGCGTTCGGCGCTGACATCGCCAATGCCTTCTCCGGCGCCAACATCACGTTGCTCGCGGTCACCGCGTCGGTGGTGGCCCTGCTGTTGATCGCCACCTATCGCTCTCCTGTGCTGTGGCTGGCGCCGTTAGTGGTAATCGCATTCGCCGACCGGGTGGCCGCCGCGATGGGCACCGCGGTGGCGTCGCTGACCGGACTGAGCTTCGACGGATCCACCTCCGGCATCACCAGCGTGCTGGTGTTCGGCGCAGGCACCAACTACGCGCTGTTACTGATTTCGCGCTACCGCCAAGAACTTCGGCGGCACCGCGACCACCGCGACGCGCTGGCCCGGGCGGTCCGGGCGGCCGGGCCCGCGATCGTTGCCAGCAACGCCACCGTGGTGCTAGCGCTGCTCACCTTGATCGCCGCCCGCACCCCGAGCACCCGCAGCCTGGGTGCGCTGGCCGCCTGCGGACTGCTGGTCGCTGTGTTATCGGTCCTGCTGCTGCTGCCCCCGTTGCTGGCGTTGTGCGGGCGCCGCCTGTTCTGGCCGTTTATCCCGCAACCCGATCAGCACGACGACTCGACACCGTTGGAGTCTGGCGTCTGGCACCGCGTCGCCGAATCCGTCGCCCGCCGGCCGGTGCTAGTCGCCTCCGTCACCATCGTCGTGTTGGCCGCGCTTGCCACCGGGCTGCTAGGCGTGCGCATCGGGCTCACCCAAACGGAACAATTTCGCGTCCAGGCGGATTCGGTGACTGGCTACGACACCGTTTCCGCACACTTCCCGGCAGGCCAGGCCAACCCAACCGAGGTGATCGCCCCGGTCTCGCAAACCCCGCAGGTACAGCAGGCCATCACAAGCACGCCGGGCGTGGTGTCGGCCCGTCCCACCGGCTCTTCGCCAGCCGGGTTTACGAAGTGGTCCGTGGTGACCGACGCCGCACCGTCCTCACCCCAGGCTTTCAAAACAATTGCGGCATTGCGTAGTTCGACCAAATCGCTGGGCGCCCTGGTAGGCGGTCCCGACGCACAGGCGCTCGACGCGCGCGATGCCGCAGTGCACGATCGACAACTCCTTATCCCAGCGATCCTCGCGGTCATTCTGCTGGTGTTGTACGTGCTGCTGCGGTCGGCCCTGGCGCCGCCGACGCTGCTGGCGGCGACGATCCTGGGTGCGCTCGCCGCACTGGGCCTCGGCGGCTGGGCGAGCATGCACGTGGTCGGCTTCCCTGCGCTGGACAACATCGCCCCGCTCTACGCATTCCTGTTCCTGGCCGCGCTCGGTGTCGACTACACCATCTTCCTGGTCACCCGTGCCCGGGAAGAGGCCGCCGAGCACGGTGCGCGCGACGGGATGGTCCGTGCGGTCTCGGCCACCGGCGGTGTCATCACCAGCGCGGGAATTGTTCTGGCAGCAGTCTTTTGCGTACTGGGAGTGCTGCCGCTGATCGTGATGACCCAGTTGGGCATCATTGTTGGACTGGGTATCCTGCTGGACACTTTCGTGGTGCGCACCCTGCTGATCCCGGCGCTGTTCGCTCTGATCGGGGACCGCATTTGGTGGCCCGCCACCCTAAACCGGAAGGAGTCGACATGAATCGAAAGACCCTGACCGCCACAGGCTTGGCCGTGGCGGCCGTCGCCATCTCGGGAGCGGTGGCCAGCCCGGCACGAACCCCCGGCTGGTACGAGGGCCTGCGCAAGCCGTCCTATGTGCCGCCCGGGCCGGTGTTTCCGGTCGCGTGGACTTCGCTGTACACCGACATCGCGGTCAGCTCGGCGGTAGCCATCGACCGGTTCCACGAGACCGGCAAGGACGACAAAGCCCGCAAATACGTTGCCGCGCTGAGCCTGAACCTGCTGATCAATGCGGTGTGGAGTTGGCTGTTCTTCGGCTGGCACAAACTCGGCGCCGCGGCGTTGGGCGCCGTCGCGCTGACCGTCAGCAGCGCTGACCTAACCCGGCGCACGGTCGCCGCGGACCGCCGGGCCGGCCTAGCCCTGCTGCCCTACCCGTTGTGGTGCGTTTTCGCCACCCTGCTGGCCACCCGCGTCTGGCGACTCAACCGCTGAACCATGGCTACTCTGTTGTGGTTTCGGCGCGACCTGCGGTTGCGTGACCATCCGGCGCTGGCAGCCGCCGCCGAAAGCGACCACACTCTGGCATGTTTCGTGCTGGATCCTCAGCTGGAAAGATCCTCGGGTGAACGCCGCCTGCAATTTCTGGGAGACTCGCTACGGCAGTTGCAGCAGGATCTGCACGGGCGGCTACTGGTGGTAAGGGGGCACCCTGAACAGCGAATTCCGCAGTTGGCTAAGGAGATCGAGGCATCGGCGGTACACATCTCCGAGGATTTCGCACCGTTCGGTCGTCGCCGCGACGAGCGGGTCCGTGATGCTCTCGGCGATGTACCGCTGGTGCCGACGGGTTCGCCGTACTTGGTTTCGCCAGACCGCATCGCTAAGGACGATGGCACCCCGTACAAGGTGTTCACCCCGTTCTACGGCCGGTGGCGCGACACCGGATGGCGGTCACCGGCGGCGACGGACGCGGACTCGGCCACCTGGCTCGACCCGTCTCGGGTGACGGGCAACGGGCTGCGGCAGGTCGCGATTCCCGATCCGGGTGCCACGTTGGACGTTGCCGCCGGTGAGGCACAGGCACTTTCGCAGTGGGCCGAGTTCTTGGACGACGGCATGGAACGCTACGGAAAGGACCGCAACCGTCCGGACCTCAGGGGCACTAGCCGCATGTCCGCGCACTTAAAGTTTGGCACCATCCATCCCCGGACCATGGCCGCCGACCTGGACATGCGACGTAGTGGGACACAAGAATACCTGCGACAGTTGGCCTTTCGCGACTTTTACGCTGCTGTGCTGTATCACTGGCCGGACAGTGCCTGGCAGAACTGGAACCGTGACTTCGACAGCATCCGAACCGACACCGACAAGGGCGCCGATCAACGATTCGAGTCCTGGACTGCCGGCCAAACCGGGTTCCCAGTGGTCGACGCGGGGATGCGCCAGTTACGCGAGACTGGCTTTATGCACAACCGGGTGCGCATGATCGTCGCATCGTTTCTGGTCAAGGACCTGCACCTGCCGTGGCAGTGGGGTGCCCGCTGGTTTCTGCAGCAGCTCGTCGACGGTGACATGGCCAACAACCAGCACGGCTGGCAATGGGTCGCTGGCAGCGGCACCGACGCCGCACCTTATTTCCGGGTGTTCAACCCGACCAAACAAGGCGAAAAGTTCGACCCCGCAGGAGATTACATCCGGCGCTGGGTGCCCGAGCTGGCCGGTATCGACAACGTCCACCTGATCAAGGACGAGCGACCCGCCGGATATCCGGCGCCGATCGTCGACCACGCCACGGAGCGTCAAGAGGCGCTGCGCCGTTACGGCGACGTCAGCGCAACCACTTGACCAGGGCCGGTTTGCTGTCCGGGTTCCACCGTATTGTCGCCGCTGCGGGAATCCGCATGCCATGATTCTGCGACCAGCAAATATCGGATACCTCGGCAGCCAGGAGGCGCAATGCGGCGGATGGTTCGGACATTCATGGTTTCGGGTGCGGCCGTAGGGTTGCTGGCCAGCGTCGGGGCCTGCTCGTGTTCGATCGGATCGAAGTCCGCGAGTGCGGTCAGCAAAAAGGACGTCGAGGGGCAGATCAGCGCAAAGATGACCGACGCCAACGGCAGCAAGCCGAGCTCGGTCAGTTGCCCGAGTGACCTGCCGGCCAAGGTGGGCGCCCAGACCGACTGCGTCATGACCGTGAAGGACGAGAAGTACAACGTCAACGTCACCGTCACCAGCATCGACGGCAGCAACGTCAAGTTCGACATGGTGGAGACCGTCGATAAGGACGAGGTCGCCCACATCATCAGCGACAAGCTGTACCAGCAGGTGGGTGACCGGCCCGAATCGGTGACCTGCCCGGAGAACCTCAAGGGTTCAGTCGGCGCCACGATGCGCTGCGAGCTCAAGGACAACGCCAAGACATACGGCATCAGTGTCAACGTCACCAGCGTTGTCGGCGGCCAGGTGAACTTCGACTTCCAGGTCGATGACCATGCGGAATAGGCGCAACATCAACAGTTTTCAGAAGTAACCCGAATGACCATGGACCGGCGACCCGGCCCGACAACTACGCCGCGAGCCAGCAGAAATAGCCGCTCGCAGCGCAGCCAGGCAGGCCCGGCAAGTCTTACTCGGTGATGGGGTACCGCTTCTCGGCTGCCACGGTGGCGAAATCAACCGGGGGACGGCGTCGCCCGGCGAATGCTCGCCTGCATCGTGACGGGCGCCGCAATGGTGTTCACCGTTACTAACGGGACGCTTTCTTGCGCTCGATGTCGGCTAGCGCGGCAGCCAACTCAGCACGTTGCGCGGCCGAGGTCTCCCAGGAAAGCTTACGGTTCTTCACCACTTTCGCCGGGGCGCCGACGGCGATCGAATAGTCCGGGATGACACCGCGCACCACGGCGTGCGATCCGAGCACGCAGCCACGTCCGATCGACGTCCCGCGCAGCACCGACACCTTGACCCCGATCCAGGTGTCCGGACCGATCCGCACCGGCGACTTGATGATGCCCTGGTCTTTGATGGGCAGCGTGATGTCGTCCATGCGGTGGTCGAAATCGCAGATGTAGCACCAGTCAGCCATCAGCGCTGAGTCGCCGAGCTCGATGTCCAGGTAACAGTTGACGACATTGTCGCGGCCGAGCACCACCTTGTCGCCAAAGCGCAGCGAGCCTTCGTGCGCGCGGATGGTGTTCTTGTCCCCGATGTGGACCCAGCGGCCGATCTCCAGCTGCGCCAGTTCGGGCGTGCAGTGGATCTCCACACCCTTGCCGAGGAACACCATGCCGCGGGTGATGATGTGCGGGTTCTGCAGCTTGAACTTCAGCAGCCGCCAATAGCGCACCAGGTACCACGGGGTGTAAGCCTTGTTGCGCAGCACCCACTTCAGGGAAGCGAGGGTAAGGAATTTGGCTTGGCGCGGGTCCCTGAGCCGCCCGCCAATCCAGCGGCGATGCAGCGGCGCACCCCACATGCTCGTCATGGCCCGCAAGCCTAGCCCGCCGACGATGCGCGCTTAAACGGCGGGCAGAGGAGGCGGGCAATCCAACCCCGCCCGCCGACGATGCGCGCTTAAACAGCGCGCTTGCGCTGAAACGGGTAAGGAGGCGGGCATCAAGCCCCGCCGAGGAGTTACGCGTTACCCTCACGTGTACTCGAAAGCGAAAGGAACCCGTGCTCGCCCGACGCCTGCTGACGGCCGTTCTGGTGGCTGCGCTCACCCTCGCCCTCGGCGGTTGCGGCAACACCGACTCCTGGGTCGACGCGGCGCCGGCGCTGGGCTGGCCCGCTCAGTACGCGGACGCCGCGAACAGCAGCTACACCCCGACCAGTGGCGCCACCAAACTCACGCTGCGCTGGACGCGTTCGGTCAAGGGCAGCCTGGCGTCCGGGCCGGCGCTGGGCGCGCGTGGATTCCTGGCCCTCAATGCGCAGACGCCCGGCGGTTGCTCATTCATGGAGTGGGAAAGCGTTAACGGGCGACAGCGGTGGTGTTTGCGGCTGGTCCAGGGTGGCGGCTTCGCCGGCCCCCTGTTCGACGGATTCGACAACCTTTACGTGGGGCAGCCGGGGTCTATTATCTCGTTTCCGCCTACGCAGTGGACACGCTGGCGCGAACCGGTGATCGGCATGCCGACCACCCCTCGGTTCCTTGGCGACGGCCACCTGCTGGTCAGTACGCACCTGGGACAGCTACTGGTTTTCGACACCCACCGCGGTGCCGTGGTGGGCACGTCGATCGATCTGGTGGACGGCGTGGACCCCGCCGACGCGACGCGCGGACTGGCCGACTGCCTGCCGGCCCGCCCGGCCTGCCCGGTGGCCGCGGCTCCCGCATTCTCGAAGGCCACCGGGATGGTGGTGGTTGGTGTGTGGCAACCGGGAGCACCGGCCGCGGGGCTGGTCGGGCTGAAGTATCACGCGGGTCAACTCTCCCGCGAATGGACCTCCGACGCCGTCGGCGCCGGAGTGCTGGGCTCACCGGTGTTGTCCCCTGACGGGCAGACCGTCTACATCAACGGCCGCGACCGGCGGTTGTGGGCACTGAACTCAGCCGATGGCAAGCCGAAATGGTCTGCACCACTTGATTTTTCGCCGCAGACGCCGCCTACGGTCACGCCGCAGGGACTGATTGTCTCGGGCGGTGGCCCCGACACCCGGCTGACGGCTTTCCGAGATAAGGGTGACCACGTGGAGGTGGCCTGGCGACGCGAGGACGTCACCGCGCTGACGACGTCGAGCGTGGCCGGTGACGCCGTCGGCTACGCGGTGGTCTCCGGTCCCCCGCACGAGAACGACCCGGGCATGTCGCTGCTGGTGTTCGACCCGTCGAACGGCCACACCACCAACAGCTACCCGCTGCCCGCGGCTACCGGCACTCCGGTCGGAGTTTCGGTGGGCAAGGACCGCCGCGTATTGATCTGCACCAGCGATGGTCAGGTCTACAGCTTCGAGGCGGCGTGAGTGCAGCCGACGTCTAAATCGCCAGCGGCGGGATGGAACTGCGCGGCACCTGCACTTGGGTGGCGCCAGCGAACGACGGCAGCAACTCCCCCTGCGCGAAGTAGAAAATCAGTGCGTCGTCGGTGATCGCGAAGTTCTGGTAGTTGGTCGGGTCGTGTCCGGCGCCCGCCGAGACCGCGTATCCCAATCCGCTTTGAAGTTCTAGCTCGCGCTGCACGATCGGGAAGATGGTGTCCAGCGCGTTGGTGTTGGGCGCGAACAAGGTGTCGAAGGTGATCGGCTGCTTGGTCACCAGGTTGTAATTGAAGGATTTGAACCAGTTCGACGGGCGGGCCCCGCCGAGGTCCTGGAAGAACTTCAGCACCACGCTGCGGGTGTGCGGGGGCTGCCCGGAACTGTGCTGGTCGTTCGTGGCGTCCATCTGGTACGGCTGGTCACGACGTCCGGACCCCTGAGCGACGTTGACGAACCCGTCGCGATTCTGGGTGATGTAGTCGGTCAGCGCCTGCTGGTCGGGGTAGTCGGCGGGAAACGTGATGTCAAGTGTGTAGGTGGCACCCGACTGATGAATGTGACAGGTCTGGTCCTCGAGCGAGCCGCCCAGGCTGGCGCACGAAGGCGGCGCGGCGGCTGCGATACCCGCCGGCCAACCCCACAGGAACGCAGCAGCCAGCGCCGCGGTCGCCATCAGATAACGCATCGTCGAAATGTCCTCGCAGACCCGAAAGGGAGATGTCCTGAGTTGTAATCGCCGTCAGCGTACCCGGCGTTACCGCGAGGGCCGGCAGACGTAGGCCACCGCCCGGCCGGCGGCCCCCGTGCCGATCCGGGCGATCACCACCGACAGTGCACGGCTGCCACGCAGCCGCAGTCGTCGGCGCAACGCGTCCGGGTCCACGCCGACCCCGCGAACCAGGATCTCGGCCGCCCCGCAGTCCAGCGCGGCCAAGGCGGCACGCAGTCCCCGTTCGTTGTAAGCCAGTTGATCGAGCACCTCGAAGCCGCGCACGCGGGGCGGCAGCCGCTCTCCCGACAAATAGGCGATGTCGGGGTCCAGTTGCCACAACCCGTGCCGCGCCGCGTAGTGACGGACCAGCCCCGCGCGCACCACGGCGCCGTCAGGGTCCACGATCCAGCGTCCGACCGGCCGTACCTCGCAGTCGTCGGGTTCGGCCGAGGTGAACTGCTCACCTAGATCCAGGATGGTCGCACGCATGCGCGCGCCGGGCTCGGACAGTCCGGCCGACCACAGACAGGTTTCGCGGACCGAACCGCGCCAGGACGTCACCTCGATCTCGCCGTCGAACCCCAACCGACGCACTTCGTCGAAATCTATTCCGGGAGAACACTTTACGACTAAGTCGCGGCGCCGATAGGTGTCCAGCAGGGAATCCAGCGGCGGCTGGTACTGAACCGGGTCAAAGCGGCGCCGCCCCGCACTGCGCCGCGCCGGATCGACGACGACGACTGCGTCGCGGGTCACCGGGCGCAGCGCGTCGGAGCGGCACAGATCGGCGGCGTCGCCGAGGTTGTGTCGCGCCATCGCCAGCCGAATCGGGTCGAGGTCACTGCCGATCGCCCTGGCCGCCACCGGGCGCAGCGCCGCCAACTCGGTGCCGATCGAACAGGTCGCGTCATGCACCACCCGCCCGGCCAGCCGGCCCGCGCGATGCACCGCGACCGGCGCCGCGGTCGCCTGCTGCAACGCCTCGTCGCTGAACAGCCACCCGAGTACGTCACCAAGTTCACCGAGTTTGTCGACGGCTTTGCGGCGCAGCAGCGTCGTCTCCACCAGAACCGGGGTCCGGTTGGCGAATCGGGAGCGCACCGCGGCGACATCAGCAATCCGGGTGGCCGCACTCAGCTCGAATTCGGCGACCACCGCCAGCGCCGCGACGCCGGCATCCGAGCGCAGGTAGCTGACGTCGTCGACGTCGAACAGACTCAGGAGGGTTTGACCCCGGTGACCATGACGTTGTAAAACCAGCCCTTCGGCGCGACGTGACGCCAGACGTTGGCGTCCAACCAGCTCAGCGCTTTCCAGCCGTTGAACGCAAACTTCGCCCAACCCCAGCCCAGCCGGCCGGGCGGCACCGAGGCCTCGAACGTTCGCACCGGCCAGCCGAACATGGCGGCGGTGAACTCCTCGCTGGCAGTCTCCACCTCGACCGCGCCCGCATTGGCCGCCATCCGCTCCAGGTCCTCTGGGGCGAAGGTGTGCAGGTCCACGATCGCCTCCAGCGCCGCGGCGCGACTCGATTCGTCGAGTTCTTCCTGCGGACGCCGCCAGCTGCTAAGTAAGGGAAGCTTGGTGACGTTGGTGGCCACCCGCCAGGTCAGCGTGGACAGGCCGCGCGCATAGACATTGCCGGCGCTGGTCGGCTCGCCGGCGAAAACGAATCGGCCGCCCGGTTTGAGCACCCGGATCACCTCGCGCAGCGACAGCTCGACATCAGGGATGTGGTGCAGCACGGCGTGCCCGACGACCAGGTCGAAGGTGTTGTCGTCGTACGGGATGCCCTCGGCGTCAGCGACCCGGCCGTCGATGTCCAGGCCCAGCGACTGGCCGTTGCGAGTGGCGACCTTGACCATGCCCGGTGACAGGTCGGTGACCGAGCCGCGCCGGGCCACCCCCGCCTGGATCAGGTTGAGCAGGAAGAACCCGGTGCCGCAGCCCAATTCCAGCGCTCGGTCGTAGGGCAGTTCGCGGAGCACCCGGTCGGGCACGATCGCGTCGAACCGGCCGCGCGCGTAGTCCACGCAGCGCTGGTCGTAGGAGATCGACCACTTCTCGTCATAGTTCTCGGCCTCCCAGTCGTGGTAAAGCACCTGGGCGAGTTTGCTGTCGTGACGGGCGGCCTCCACCTGCTCCGCGGTGGCGTGCGGGTTCGGAACGGCGTCGGCGTCAGGGGCGGGGCTCTTGGTGGTACTCCTCGTCATGAGGGGCAAGCCTATCGGTCTTACGAATCCCTGTCGGCGCCACCGCGTTGACCTGCGGCGAAGACCTCGACGTAACGGCGCTGCTCGGCGTCCCGCCGGCCCAGGTCGCCGCACGCGGCGTATACGTCGTTGATGCCTGCCTTGGCCGCTGCCAGGGCGGGCGAGGGGCCCTCCAGGAAACGACGTGCCCACACCGCCGCGGCGTCGTAGACGTCGTCGGGGGCCACCATGTCGTCGATCAAACCCAGCGCCAGGGCCTCCTCGGCGTCGAAGAACCGGCCGCTGAATACCAACTCCTTGGCCCGGCTCGCGCCGACCACATGGGTCAATCGGGCCATACCGTCGCCACCGGGAACCAGTCCCGCCAGGATCTCCGTGGCACCGAATTTCACGTTGTCACCGCTGACCCGCCAGTCCGCCGCCAGCGCCAGCGTGAGGCCGGCGCCCAGGGCGTATCCGGTGATAGCGGCGACTGTGGGCTTGGGTATGGCGGCGACGGCGTCGATGGCCTCGCAACGCACCCGGGCGGCGGTGCCCGCCCCGGCGGCATCCAGCGTGCGCAGTTCGGGGATGTCATCGCCGGCGGAGAAGATCTCGTGGCCGCCGAACAGGATCACTGCGCTCACGTCCTCGCGGCGGCCGAGTTCGTCGGCTGCGGCAATGATCTCGCGGTAGACCTGTCGCGTCATCGCGTTGGTGGGCGATCGCGACAGCAGCAGCATGGCCAGGCCGGCGTCTTGGGACCCGTCGCTGACCACGACGCTGACGAACTCGCTCACTTGGGCATCCCCAGGGGCCATTGCATGGATCCGCCCTTCTCCCGAGCCGCGTGGTAGCGGTCGGAGTCGAAGAATTCGAAGACCCAGTTGTCGCCCCGCTTCTCCAGCAGCGGTTGCACGGTTACGATTTGGCGCTCGACGGCTAGCACGTCTGCCACCGTTCGCCCGGCCAGCGAGTCGAGCTGCGTCCAGGTCGGCGGGAGGAGCACATTGCGGCCCGCCTCGAAGTCATCGACGGCGTTGCGCGGCGACTCCCATCCGGCCCGGTCGGACTCGGTGTTCTCGCCGTCGGCGCGCTGGCCATCCGGGAGGGCGCCGACGAAGAAATAGGTGTCGTAGCGCCGGGTCGGCTCGGCTTCAGGGGTGACCCAGTTCGCCCACGGGCGCAGCAAGTCCGAGCGCAGCACCAGCTTCTCGGTGCGGAGGAAGTCGGCGAAGGACAGGGTACGGTCGGCCAGCGCGTGACGCGCCTCCCGGTATACCGAGGCGTCCCCGACGATACTGTTCGCTGCCGACACGGCCTGGTCGGCGGGTCCGGCGAACAGCACACCGGATTCCTCGAAGGTCTCCCGGGCGGCGGCGCACACCAGCGCCTCGGCCAGGCCGGCTTCGATCCCGAATCGTTGCGCCCACCACTGCGGCGGCGGACCGGCCCACGCCCCCAGTTCGACCAAGTCGGCGTTGCGGTCGCGGTCGTCGACACCGCCGCCGGGAAACACGATGACGCCGGGCGCGAACTCCATCTGCGAGTGGCGGCGCATCAGGAAGATGTTCAGTCCCCCGGGCGCGTCGCGGATCAGCATCACGGTCGCTGCCGGGCGCGGGGGGAGCGGCACGTGGGGTTCGGTCATGACTGCCTCCGGTGAGCTGCCCGGGTACGCACCCGGCGGGCGAAGTAGCGTCCATCGACCACATCCAGTGCGATCCGCTGGCCGAACGCCGCGGAGAGATTCTCCGCGGTCAGCACATCGGGCAACAGGCCGGACGCGACGACCTGGGCTTCGGAAAGCAGTAAGCAGTGGCTGAACCCGGGGGGCACCTCTTCCACGTGATGGGTGACCAGCACCAGCGCGGGAGCGTCGGGGTCGGCGGCCAGATCGGCAAGCCGGGCCACTAACTCTTCGCGACCGCCCAGGTCCAACCCGGCGGCGGGCTCGTCGAGGAGCAGCAGTTCCGGGTCGGTCATCAGCGCGCGGGCGATCAGCACCCGCTTTCGCTCGCCTTCGGATAGCGTCCCGTAGCTGCGGTCGGCCAGGTGCTCGGCGCCCAGGCTCTCCAGCATGTCCAGTGCCCGCCGGTAGTCGACGTCTTCGTAGCGCTCGCGCCAGCGGCCCAGGACCGAATAGCCGGCCGAGACGACGAGGTCGCGCACCACCTCGTCGCTGGGGATGCGCTGCGCCAAAGCCGAGGAACTCAGGCCGATTCGCGCACGCAGTTCGCTGACGTCCACGCGGCCCAGCCGCTCCCCCAGGACGAACGCTATGCCGCTGGACGGGTGTTCGGTCGCGGCCGCGATGCGCAGCAACGACGTCTTGCCGGCGCCGTTGGGGCCGATGATCACCCAGCGTTCATCGAGTTCGACGGCCCAGTCGAGGGGGCCGACCAGAGTGCGCCCACCGCGGCGCAGCGCGACGTTTCTGAAGTCGATCAGCAGGTCGGGGTCGGCCTGTTCGGCATCGGTTTCGGGGCCGGTTTCGGGCACTCGCCCATCGTGCCGTACCGCGGCGCCGCGACGGCCCTCGGGTGCCCCGCCCGCCAGCAGCTATAGATCGTTGCCGGCATAGGACAGGTTGAAGCTCTTGTTGGCCAGCGGGAAGTCCGGGACGATCGTGTCGGCCATCGCGACCGGCAGCGCGGGCCAGTTGAACCACGACGGGTCGACCACCTTGCAGCGGGTGATCACGCCGTCGTCGATCTCGACGCGGTGCACGATGGTGCCGCGCCACCCTTCGACAATCCCCACTCCGCGGCGCCGGCCGGCAACCACCGGTAGCGGTGCTGTGTGGCGCAGCGCGCCAGCATGACGCTCGATCAGGGCGCAAGCCAGCGCAACGGATGCGGCGAACTCGTCGCGCCGGATCGTGTAGCGGGCCAGCACGTCGCCGTCGGTATTGGCGGCCACGGCAACCGGCAGTGTGGTGGTCGGATGGTCCCGCCGGGCGTCGCTGCAGATGCCGCTAGCGCGGGCCACGTAGCCAAGGCAACCCAGCGCACGGGCATGCTCGCCGTGAAGCACGGCGGTATCGGCGAAACGGTCGTAGATCACCGAGTTGCCCAACGTCAGCGCGGCGATCTCGGCCACGTCGGTCCCCACCGCCTGCAACTCAAAAGGATCCGGAAGCTGTTGCAGGACAACGCCTCCAGGACGGATCGCGGAGCGGAGCAGGCGATGGCCGGTGAGGCGGTGGTTGATTCGCAGCACCAGTTCGCGCACCCGCTGGGCATGTGCGTTGGCCAACGCGAAGCCGACATCGTTGGCCAGCGCGCCCAAATCGGTAGCGTGGTTGTAGAGCCGTTCCAGTTCGATCACTAGGGCGCGCAGGACGTGCACCGGTTCAGCGACCTCGATGCCCAGCGCCTCCTCCACGGCCAGGCTGTAGGCCAGCGCGTGCGCAGCCGAGGTGTCGCCGCTGATGCGCTCGGCCAACGGGAGAGCATCGGCGGACTGCCGGCCCTCGAAGAGCTTCTCGATGCCCCGGTGCACGAACCACAGCCGCGCTTTGAGCCGCAACACGGATTCGCCGATCACCGAGAAACGGAAGTGCCCTGGTTCGATCAGGCCGGCATGCACCGGCCCCACCGGGATCTCATAAACCCCGGGTCCGTCGACCGTCACGAATGGAAACCCGCTCACGGTGGCAAACTCCGGTGGCCGTTCGGCGCCGCGACGCATCGGGTACCATCCCGACGGCCAGTGCGCATGGCTCACCAACCTCCGAGGCTGGGGATGTCCTTGTGGCACAACACCGTAGAGATCCATCATCTCTCGTTCGAAGCGACCGGCAGGGATGGACAGGTGCGCGATTGAGGGCACCGATGGGTTCCCGGAGCGGGTGGTCAGGGTGAGTTCGACGCGACGGTCCGGTTGCCCGGCCAGCAGCAGGTACACGATGCGCAACGCATCGTCATCATCGTGGGCAGCTACCAGCGCCAGCCGAAAACCGTCACCCAGCAGCTCCCCCACTGCGCCCGCAAGCTCGTCGGCGGATACGCTGCGGCACAATATTTTCGGCGGCACTATCCCACTCCGAACTGGGTCGCGGCAGTGCTGAACAGACCTGTCAGCGGTCCGGCCGTCACGCCCAGCGCCAGGGATGCCACGAGGCCGGCAACCAGCGCGACCGCTACGGTGGCCGGTACCGCGATGGGTGGCGCGTCCGCCTTAGGACTGCCGAGCAAAATGCGGCGAGCATTGCTGACCAACGCCGCGAATGCCACCACCATCAGCAGCAGCGCAACACCCAGCACCCACGACAGCCGGGCATCGGCCAGCGACCGGGCGATCGCGAGCTCGCTGGCGAACATGGCGAATGGCGGAAAGCCAAGCAGTGCAACAATTCCAACCGCGAACGAAATCCCGACCAGCCGGGAGCGCGAGAGCACGGCGCTGATGTCACCGATGGCGGTCGAGTCATGCGCGGCCTGCAACTGGCCGCCGGCGAGGAACAGCACCGTCTTGCCGACTCCATGGGCGAGCACGTGCAGCAGCAGCGCCGCGATCGCCAGCTTGGTCCCGGCCGCGGCGGCGACCGCGATCAGGCCCATGTTCTCCATCGACGAATAGGCCAGCATCCGTTTGAGATCCGATGCGACGGTGAGCAACAGCGCAGCGACCAGGACAGTTGCCAACCCGACGGTTAGTAACCCTGCCCGCAGGAAACCGGGGCCTACCGCCGCGTCGATTACCGTCCGTAGCCGGATCAGCACCGAAAATGCCACGGAGAGCAGCACTCCGCTCATCAACGCCGATACCGGTGCCGGCGCTTGGCTGTGCGCGTCGGCCAACCACCCGTGAAACGGCACCAACCCGACCTTCGCGCTGTACCCGATCAGAAGCAGCCCTCCCGCCAAACGGGTCACGGCGGGGTCGAGGTGCGCTGCACAAGCCGCGAGTACATCAAAATTGAGTGCGGTCGCACCGGCGGCACCGCCATGGCGCGCAGCGAAGTACAGCAGCACCGTGCCCAGGAACGCAACGGCGATCCCGACCGAGCAGATCACCACGTACTTCCAGGTGGCTTCCAGCGCGGTGCGGGTCCGTCGGTGCCCGACCAGGAACGCCGTGATCACCGTGGTGGCTTCGACGGCGACCCAAATCACCCCGATGTTGTTGGCCGAAACGGCGGCAGCCATGGCGGACAGGAACCCCGGCGTCAGCGCCCCGTAGAGTCGTGCGTCAGGTCGATCAGTGTGGCCGTGCGCGAGTTCGGTATCGATGTAGCCAATGCTCGCCCAGGTTGCCAGGGTGCCGACAACGCCGATAACGATCAGCATGGTCACCGACAGCGCGTCGGTCCGCAGCAATCCGCCTAGCGCCACCACGGGCCGCGCATGGGTCGTAATACCCAGTGCCACACCTGATCCCAGGATGGTCAACGCCGACAGGATGGTCGTGGCCGCGGTCCGGCGGCGCCATCCGCCCGCCCAGGCGACCAGGGCGGCTACCGCGGGCGCCATGATCGGTAGCAGAATCAAGATCGTCATCAGTCTCGCAATCCCTGTAGCCGATCGAGCTCGGTGTCGCCGAACATCCGGCGCAGCCGTCCGGTGAGCACACCGAGCACGATTAACGCGAACAGGACGTCCAGCGAGCCACCCAATTCGACGATCAGCGGCACACCCGCGGTCAACAGGAACGCCGTTGCTGCAATCCCGTTGTCCAACATCAGGAATCCCGCCGCCTGTGAGATCGCGTGTCGGCGGGTCACCATAACGAATAACGCGATCAGCACCACCGCCAACCCGGCGGGCGCGGCATTGACCGCGGCATCGGGGTCCAACCGCACCAGCGGTCGGCTGACAGCCAGGGCCAGCACCGTCAGCCCCGCCGCGATCAGCAGCGACGCAGTAGTGTTCACCAGCGGGGTGGCCTCACGGTATTCCTGAGCGCCCAGGGCGCGGGCGAGCAGCATCGGCAGCACGACTCCGCGCAGCACAAACAGTGCGACCCCAACGCCGATCAACTCCCAATCGTGTTCGTGTACACCGAGAATCATTGGGATCGCGGCCAGCGCGACACCTTGGGCGGCAAGCAGTCGTACGATCGACCGCAAATCCCGTCGCCATACGATCATCACCGCGGCTAGCACCAAGCCTCCCGGAGCCAGATCGAGCACACTCGCAAAGTTCGGATCAGTCATGTGATCACGCCTGTCCTGCAAAGAAATTGGCCGAGCTGACGGCAAGTAGCGCTAACAGGAACGAACCGGCGAGCAATTCGGGTACCCGGAACAGTCGCAGCTTGGCGAGGAAGACCTCCGCACCGGCCAGCACGACGGCGGCCAGCAGGACCTTGACACCGATCGCCGCGACACCGATTCCCACTCCGATCAAACTCGGCCGACCGCCCGCAATACCCCACGGTACGAATAGATTCGCCAACAGCGCCAGCAGTACGGTCAGGCGCATCGCCCCGGCCCACTCGACGAGCGCAAGTTTGGGGCCGGCGTACTCAAGCACCATCGCTTCGTGCACCATGGTTAATTCCAGGTGGGTCGCCGGATTGTCGACCGGTAGCCGCCCGGTCTCGGCGATGATGACGATCACCAAGGCGACAAAGGCCAGAATTCCGGTCAGCGAAACCACCGCGCCAGGGTTGTGCAGGGCGAAGCCGACGATGGCGCCGAGATTGGCCGATCGAGCGGGAATCGACAGCGCGAACACTGCCAGCAGGATGGTGGGCTCGACCAGTGCCGCGATAGTGATCTCACGGCTGGCACCCATGCCGCCGAAGGAGGTCCCGGTGTCAATGCCGGCCAGCGTCAGCGCCACTGTCCCCAGAAACAGCAGACCTACCACGGCGAACAGGTCTGCGACGGGGTCCAACGGCGAACCGGTCGCGACCAGCGGTACCACGGCGGCGATCAGCAGCGTAGTGGCAGCCAGCAGTACCGGTGCCGCCGCAAACAACACCGTGGTGCCTTCCGGCTTGACCTGCTGTTTGCGCAGCTGCTTGCGCAGATCTCGCCATGGCTGCAAAACGCCTGCACCACAACGGCCTTCCGCGCGGGCCCGCACTTGGCGCATCACCCCAATCACCAGCGGCGCCCCGGCCATTACGCCACCGATCTGAGCTGCTCCGGCCACCGCCGACATGGCGTTCATCGCGCCACCATCAATATGATCAGTACCCCGAGTGCGCCGTAGCCCAGATACAGATGCACACTTCCGTTGTGCGCGAGTCGGATTGCCCGTGCGCATGCGGCCACGGCGCGCAACACCGGTGCGTAGAGGCGTACTTCAACGGCGTCGGTCAATTTGGCGTGATAGGCGATCTTGTCGACGTGGTAGCGGGTTCCCTCCAGGTGTGTCACCTCGATGCCAGTGTCGGGTCTCAGCACATCGTCGAAGACCCGTTGCAGCGGTTGAGCGAAGGAGGTCGCGGTGTACTGCATGCGGGCGGTGAGTTCGTCTGCCCCGCAGGCCCACAGCGCCGCCGTGACGGGCTGTGGGCGACGGCGCGACCCCCATCTGGTTAGGCACAGCACCAGCACCACGGCAACTAGCATTGCCAACGCAAGCAGGGTGGGCGATATCGAGCCGTCCATACCAGGGAGCCGCAGCACCAAGCCGAGGGCGGACAGATTGACCTCGCGAAAGAGCGGAACGCTGGCCAGCACGGACTGCAATGCATCGGTGACGACGAACGGCACCACGGCCAGGATGACGCAGCCGCCGGCCGCGCCAACCATTGCGGCGCGCATGCTGACCGGCACTTCCCGCGCGACCGCTGCCCCCGGCGAGCGGGGACGCGCCAGGAAGCCGGTCCCGAAAGCCTTGACCATTGCGGCCACCCCTAGGCCGGCTGTCAAGGCGACCGCACCCACCCCCAACGGGGTCACCAACCCGAGGAACGTATGCTCGGGCCGGGCGTGAATCAGTGACTGCACCAACAGCCATTCGCTGATGAAGCCCGCACCCAGCGGCAGGCCGGATGCACCTAGCGCAGCGATGCCGAAAGCTATTGTGGTGTATGGCATTCTCCTCGCGAGGCCGCCAAGCCGGTCCAGGTCGCGCCCGCCGACGGCCACCAGTACCGATCCGGCCGCCATGAACCCGAGGCTCTTGAACGCCGCATGTGCGACGAGGTGCAACAGCGCCGCCGTCATCGCAATCAGGGCGGCGGCGCCCGCCCCAGATGCCGATAACAGGATGGTCGCCCCCAGCGCCAGCGTTACCAGACCCATGTTCTCGATCGTCGAATAGCCAAGCAGCCGTTTGAGATCGGTGGCCACCGACGCCTGTAGCACCCCGTACAACGCCGATACCGCACCGACCGCGAGCAGCGTCGCACCCCACCATCGCGGACCGGGGCCGAGCACTTGCAGGTCTATCCGGATGATCCCGTAGATACCCAGGTTGACCATGGCCGCACTCATCAGGGCCGACACCGGACTGGGCGCCTCGGGATGTGCGCGCGGTAGCCAGGCATGCAGCGGTAGCAAACCGGATTTGGAACCGAATCCCAGCAGCGTCACCACAAAGACCGCCGTACGTGTCCACTCCGGAACGGCGGTCATTTCGGCGAACCGATAGGTGCCAGCGGCGGCGGCCAATACCATCAACCCCAGCAGGATGGCGGCGAATCCCAGCTGCGTCATTGTCGCGTAATAGACTGCGGCGGAACGCACTTGCGCCCGGTGATGGTCGGTGGCCAGCAACATCAATGAGGTCAGCGCCATCAATTCCCAGGCCAGCAGGAAGGTGGGCACCGAACCTGCGGCGGGCACCAGCAGCATGGCCGTCACGAACAACGGCAACATCAGGTGCGCAGTGGCGCCGAGTTGTTCCCGTCGTGCGTATCCGATGCTGTAGATGCCGACCACAACGGCCACTGCGCCCGTCAACGCAATGAAGAATCCGCCTAGACGGCTGACGTCGAACTCCACTCCGCTCAGCGGGAGCAGCCAGGCCAACCGCAGCGGCGGCAGCGTGCCGAATAACGCCGTGAGCCCCAAAGCCACTCCCCCGGCGCCGATCCCCGAGGTCGCGAGCCCACTGAGCAGCGGCCCGATTCCGTTACGGCGCAACGCCTGAGAGTGCGCAGTCGGCGAGTCCGCGAGGGCCGCCGTCACCGTCCCGTCACCGACCGCAGGGCCGCGACCACCTGGTCGGGCGAGGGCGGACAGCCGGCAATCTCCACGTCGACAGGCACGATCTCACCGACGGCGCCCACCACGCCGTAGGCTTCGGCGAACACGCCGCGGTTGAGTGCGCAGTCGCCGCAGGCGATCACCACCCGCGGTAATGGTGTGGCGGCCAGGGTGTTTCGCAGCGGCTGGGCCATGTTTCGTGTCACCACCCCGGTGACCAACAAGGCGTCCGCGTGCCGGGGCGAGGCCACCAACCGGGCACCGAATCGCTCGGCGTCATAGACCGGCCCGAACGCCCCGGAGATCTCCACTTCGCAGCCGTTGCAGGAACCCGCGTCGACGTGGCGCACCTGCAGGGAGCCAGCCACGCCGCCTGGCGGGGGGACGGCCTGTGCAGGTCTGCTCTGCGCAGTTTCGGCAACGCGGCCGAGTCGCAGGATTCTGCCCAGCCAACTCATCCGCCCGACCTGTGCGCGGGAACGGCGGCGCGCAGGTCCTCTAGGACGGCGACCTGGCCGGTGAGCATCCCGGTCAGCACCTGTCGGGCCACTGTCATAAGTTCGGCGATCAGCGGCGAGGTGATCGAGTAGATCACGGTATTGCCGTCCTTCGTAGCCGTGACCACCCCAGCGCGGCGCAGCACCCCGAGTTGCTGGGAAAGGTTGGACGATTCCAACCCGACTTCGGGCAGCAACTCGGCCACGGTGTGGTCGCGCTCGGACAGCAGTTCCAGGACCCTGACTCGCGCCGGGTGGCCCAGTGTCTTGAAGAACTCGGCTTTCAGCTTGTACAGCGGAGTCGACACCCGCAGACCTCACTCAAGAATCTATCAACTTAGCAATTGAAGAATTCATCATATAGTGCACCACTGCGGCGCGCGAGCCGGCTAGCGCGAGCCAGCTAGTCGGCGGGTATCTCCACTCGGCGCATCACGCCGTCCACCGCGTCGGCCGCTTCGATCTCACCGCGAGTTACGCCCAGCAGAAACAGCACGGTGTCCAGGTACGGATGACTCAACGACGCGTCAGCAACCTCCCGCAGCGCAGGCTTGGCGTTGAACGCAATCCCCATCCCCGCCGCGGCCAGCATGTCGATGTCGTTGGCACCGTCGCCCACGGCAACCGTCTGCTCCATCGGTACGCCGTATTGGTCCGCGAATTCGCGCAGCGCGGTGGCTTTGCCGGCTCGGTCGACAATGGTGCCAACCACCCGGCCGGTGAGCAAGCCGTCGACGATCTCCAGCTCGTTGGCCGCGACGTAGTCCAGCTTCAGCGCCTCGGCGAGCGGCTCGATGATGGGCCGGAACCCGCCGGACACCACACCGCAGCGAAATCCCAAGCGCTGCAACGTACGTATCGTGGTGCGAGCGCCGGGCATCAACTCCAGCCGGTCGGCGACCTCCTGGATCACCGACGCCGGCAGGCCCGCCAGCGTGGCCACCCGCTGTTCCAGCGATTCGGCGAAGTCCAGCTCACCTCGCATCGCGGCCTCGGTGATAGCCGCTACTTTGCCCTGCGCGCCCGCCCGGGCAGCCAGCATCTCGATGACTTCGCCCTGGACCAGCGTGGAGTCGACGTCGAACACAATGAGCCGTTTGGTCCGCCACGCCAGACCGTAGTCCTCGACGGCGACGTCGACGCGCTCGTCGCTGGCCACCCGGGTCAAGGCGGTCTGCAACGGCTCGAAGGCACCCCGGGGCACCGACACCCGCAACTCCAGGCCCGTCACCGGGTAGTCGGAGACACCACGGATGAAGTCGATGTTTACGCCCAGAGCCGCCACTTCACGCGCGACCGCGCCGAAAGCTCCGGCGGTGATCGGCCGGCCCAGCACAAAGATGGTGTGCGTGGAGGGATCCTGGATGATCGGCAGATCGTTGCTGCGCTCGATCGTCACGTCCAGACCCACGCCGCGGATGGCACACTCGACGTCGTCGCGCAGCTCGGTGCCGTCGGCAACCTCAAGCGGACAGGTAACCAACACCCCGAGCGTCAGCCGGCCCCGGATGACCACCTGCTCGACGTTGAGCAGTTCGACACCGTGCCGGCCGAGCACCTCGAAGAGCGCAGAAGTCACCCCGGGCTGGTCGATGCCGGTGACCGTGATCAGCACCGACACCTTGGGTGAAACAGTCACCCGCGGATGCCGCCAATCATCAAGAGCGGACGGTGGCGTCGTCTAGGCGCGTGACGTCGTGCCCTTCCTTGCCATGCGCACGGCCCACGTGGGACTCCGCGCGCATCCGTTCCACCATATGCGGGTAGTGCAGCTCGAATGCCGGGCGCTCCGAACGGATGCGGGGCAGCTCGGTGAAGTTGTGTCGCGGCGGCGGGCAACTGGTGGCCCATTCCAGCGAGTTGCCGTAACCCCACGGGTCGTCGACCGTCACCACCTCGCCGTAACGCCAGCTCTTGAACACGTTCCAGACGAACGGGATCATTCCGATGCCCAGGATGAACGCGCCGACCGTGGAGATGACGTTGAGGGTCTGGAAGTTGTCGGTGGGCAGGTAGTCGGCGTAGCGACGCGGCATGCCCTGGTCTCCAACCCAGTGCTGCACCAGGAAGGTGGTGTGAAAACCGATGAACGTCAGCCAGAAGTGCACCTTGCCCAGCCGCTCATCCAGCAGTCGTCCGGTCATCTTCGGGAACCAGAAGTACAAGCCGGCGAACGTGGAGAACACGATCGTGCCGAACAGCACGTAGTGGAAGTGCGCGACCACGAAGTAGCTGTCCGTGACGTGGAAGTCCAGCGGCGGGCTGGCCAGCAACACACCGCTGAGCCCGCCAAGCAGGAAGGTGACCGCGAAGCCGACCGAGAACAGCATGGGTGTCTCGAAAGTCAACTGCCCTCGCCACATGGTGCCGACCCAGTTGAAGAACTTGATGCCAGTGGGCACCGCGATCAGGAACGTCATGAACGAGAAGAACGGCAGCAGCACCGCGCCGGTGGCGAACATATGATGCGCCCACACCGCGACCGACAGCGCCGCGATCGACAGGGTGGCGTACACCAGCGTGGTGTAACCAAAGATCGGCTTACGCGAGAAGACCGGGAAAATCTCGGATACCACCCCGAAGAACGGCAGCGCCAGGATGTACACCTCGGGGTGACCGAAGAACCAGAACAGGTGCTGCCACAACAGGACGCCGCCATTAGCCGGGTCGTAGATGTGTGCGCCCAGGTGCCGGTCGGCGAACAATCCGAACAGCGCCGCGGTCAGCAGCGGGAACGCGATGAGCACCAAGATCGAGGTGACCAGGATGTTCCAGGTGAAGATCGGCATCCGGAACATCGTCATGCCGGGGGCGCGCATGCAGACCACGGTGGTGATCATGTTGACCGCGCCCAGGATGGTGCCCAGACCACCGACGGCAATGCCCATGATCCACAGGTCACCGCCGACACCGGGCGAGTGGATGGCGTCGGTCAACGGGGTGTAAGCCGTCCAGCCGAAGTCGGCCGCGCCACCGGGAGTGATGAAGCCAGCCATACCGATCGTGGCACCGAAGAGGAACAGCCAAAACGAGAAGGCGTTCAGCCGCGGGAACGCCACGTCGGGCGCGCCGATCTGTAGCGGCAGCACCAGGTTCGCGAAGCCGAACACGATCGGCGTCGCATAGAACAGCAGCATGATCGTGCCGTGCATGGTGAACAGCTGGTTGAACTGCTCGTTGGACAGGAATTGCAACCCGGGCGCGGCCAACTCAGTCCGCATCAGCAGCGCCAACAGGCCGCCGATCAAGAAAAAGATGAAGCACGCGACGCAGTACATAATGCCGATCAGCTTGTGATCGGTGGTGGTGATCAGCTTGTAGATCAGGTTCCCTTTGGGACCCGTCCGAGCCGGGTAGGGTCGGACGGCCTCGAGTTCTCCCCGAGGGGGCGCTTCGGCTGTCAACAGCTCCTCCAAACATCCATCCGGACAGGGGCGCACAACGATATGAGTCGAATCTTAGCCCCCGATCAGGTTCGCGGAAGGTCTGGTCCTACAAACTGTCGTAATTGCGTCCGTGCGCCGGTCCCAATGCCGCTTACTAGTGGAACGTGGCTGCGGCTTTCGGCGCGGATTCTCGCAGTGGCGTTACGCTCGCGGCAATGTTTTCGATCCGATGCGGCGGCCTCAGACTCCCCCTGGCCGCCCTGACCCTGGCGGCTATCGCGCTGACTTGCGTCGGCTGCGGCCCCGACAAACCCACGACCTCGCGGCCCCTGGTGACGCCCACCACCCAGATCGCCGGCGCCGGGGTGCTGGGCAACGACCGCAAGCCCGACGAGTCGTGCGCCAAGGACCCGGCAGCCCCCGATCCGGGTCCGGCCACCCGCCCGGCGCACAACGCCGCGGGCGTCTCCCCCGACACCGCGCAGGTGGCCGCCGACCCGCAACGCATCGTGGTTCTCTCCGGCGACCAGCTCGATGCGCTGTGCGCGCTTGGGCTGCAGTCCCGGGTGGTCGGCGCCGCGCTGGCCGACGGCACGCAGGGCCAACCGTCCTACCTGGGCAAAGTGCTGCACGACGTACCCGGGGTCGGCACCCGCACCTCGCCGGACCTCAACGCGATCGCCGCGGCCCATCCGGATCTGATCCTCGGTTCGGTGGCACTGACGCCGACTCTGTATACGCAGCTGGCGGCGATCGCGCCGACCGTGTTCACAGCGGCACCCGGCGCAGCCTGGCAGGACAACCTGCGTGCGATCGGCGCCGCGACGGCTCGGGGCGCCGCGGCGGACGCGCTGATCAACGGCTTCACCCAGCGGGCCACCGACGTCGGGACCAAGCACGACTCGGCCCACTTCCAGGTGTCGGTGGTCCAGCTGACGGCGACCACCCTGCGGGTGTACGGCGCCAACAACTTCCCCGCCAGTGTGCTGGCCGCGGTCAAAGTGGACCGGCCGGGACCGCAGCGATTCACCGACAAGCCCTACATCGAGTTCGGCGCCACCGATGCCGACCTGGCCAAAGACCCGGACCTCTCGGCGGCCGACGGCGACATCATCTATGTGTCGTGTGCCTCGCAGACGGCCACCGACCGCGCCGCCACCGTCCTAGACAGCGCTCCGTGGCGCAAGCTCGGCGCCAACCGCGACAACCGGGTGTTCGTCGTCAACGACGAGATCTGGCAGGCGGGACAGGGACTGATCGCCGCCCGCGGCATTGTCAACGATCTGCGCTGGGTCAACGCACCGATCAATTAAGCGCACCTGAGCAGGTCATAAGCTAGAACGTGACCGCGCCCACCTCCGCCGGACTGGCCCGAGAACGTTACCTTAGCTAAGCTTTTCTAGAGCGAACCATATCGAAAAGGGATTTTGACGATGAGCACTGTTTCCGCATATGCAGCAACCTCGGCAACCGAGCCGTTGACCAAGACCACCATCGAGCGCCGCGAACCGGGCCCGCACGACGTGGCCATCGACATCAAATTCGCCGGAATCTGTCACTCTGATATTCACACCGTCAAGGCAGAGTGGGGTGTCCCCAACTATCCAGTCGTCCCCGGCCACGAGATCGCCGGTGTGGTGAGCGCTGTCGGCTCGGAGGTAACCAAGCACAAGGTGGGCGACCACGTCGGCGTTGGCTGCATGGTGAACTCCTGCGGTCGATGCAGCAGCTGCAAAGCCGGACTCGAGCAGTACTGCAAGAACGGCGCCACCTTCACGTACAACTCCATCGACAAAGACGGCACCCCGACGCACGGCGGTTACAGCCAGGCCGTCGTCGTCGACGAGAACTTCGTCGTTCGCATCCCCGACTCGTTGCCGCTGGACAAGGCCGCGCCGCTGCTGTGCGCGGGCATCACCTTGTTCTCCCCGCTGCGGCATTGGAAAGCAGGTCCAGACACCCGGCTGGGGATCATCGGCCTTGGCGGCCTGGGCCACGTGGGGGTCAAACTAGGCGCGGCGATGGGCGCCAAAGTAACCGTGCTGTCGCAGTCGTTGAAGAAGATGGAAGACGGATTGCGGTTGGGCGCAAGCGATTACTTCGCCACCTCCGACCCCGACACCTTCAAGAAGCTGCGCAACGAGTTCGACCTGATCCTGAACACCGTCTCGGCCAACCTGGACCTCGGCCAGTACATGAGCCTGCTCGACATCGACGGCACCATGGTGGAACTCGGTATCCCCGAGCATCCGATGCAGGTACACGCCTTCGCGCTGGCATCAGCGCGGCGAAGCCTGTCCGGGTCGAACATCGGTGGGATCGCCGAGACCCAGGAGATGCTCGACTTCTGCGCCGAGCACAACGTGACGCCCGAAATCGAGGTTATCGAGGCAAATTACGTCAACGAAGCCTACGAGCGGGTGCTGGCCAGTGACGTGCGGTACCGCTTCGTCATCGACATCTCGACGCTGTAGTCAGGCTTGGGTCGCGGCGCGGATGCGTGCCGCGACCTCTTCAGCCGCCTCTCCGTCCTCGTCGCCCGGGATGACCTCGCTGACGTCGATACCCGCGAGCGGCCAGCCGACGGCGGCGAGAATGGCGGCCACCCGCCGCACGTTCTCCGGCCCGGGGTCCTTGCTGGTCAGCTCACTGATGGACGCGGCGATCTCGTCGCCGTCGATGACGCCGTCGGCGGCGGCGAGCGAATCCTTCGCGGTGAGATTGTTGATGACTTGTTCGATCTGGTCGTTGGTGAGCGGCGTGCTTCGCAGCAGTGCGAACAGTGGCACGCGGTCGGGGCCGGGGACGCCTTCGGGGTAGCCGGCCTGCAGCCAGCGGATCACGGATCGCAGGAAGTGCGGGTGATTGTCTGTCGTCACCCGACCAGTCTCACGAAGACAGCGCGGCTGCCGCCACCGGCGACGGCCGTACCCGGTGACAATTCATACGCCGTTCACCGCCCGAACACGTCGGGTTCTGCGACGCGGTCCCGCTGTCGGGGCTCGTCCCTATCATCGGCTCGTGCGCAGCACCGTCGTCGTTCCAATAGCCATAGGGCTGGTCCTTGGCATCATGCGGCACAGTATTGGAGCCGGGGCCGTCGCCTTCTACCTCGTCCTGCTGACCGAAGCGCTGTCCTGGTGCGTGGTGCGAGAATGGTCGCGCCGACGGGATTCCATGAGCACGATCGACGACATGGACGGCGTCGAGTTCGAGGATTACGTGGCCACCCGGCTAGCCCGCGCGGGCTGGGAAGTCAGGTTCACTTCGCAGGTCGGCGACTACGGTGTCGACCTGATCGCGGAGAAGGACCAACGTTGCGTGGCGATCCAATGCAAGCGGTACGGAAAACCTGTCGGCGTCGCCGCAGTGCAGCAGGTAGTCGCCGGCGCCCGCCACCACGGGTGCAGCCGGAGCATCGTGGTGAGCAATCAGGAATTCACCAATGCGGCAAAGCAATTGGCGTTCACCCATGGGTGCCAGCTGATCGGGCGCAGGGTACTGCAGAATTGGGTGCCGCCGCCCAGTTAGGCGACCCGAGCACGGTTGCCCGAACTTGGCGGCGATCACCACGGCTCCGATATCGCCAGCTGGCAAGTCGGCGGAAAACTCTCCATCGGCTTGCCCTTGGGCAATCACCCCGGCGAGCCGGGCACACATCCACTCGAACATCTCACGGCCGGCAAGAAGCTTTCAGCGGATCGAACCAAGACCTTCACCGACCCGCGGCTCTGCGCTGCGATAGTGGACCGCCTCACCTTCAGTGGCAGCATCACCGAGACTGGCGCCGCTGGCCTGCACTATTGCCACTTCGGCGGTGAGTACTCTGAGTCGGCGACCTTGTGTTCTTTGAAAAGCGGCTTGGTGCAGGCTGGCCAGTCCGTTCCGCCGTCATCGGGCATACCCTGGGTCGCGTATGCGGCGACGAACCCGCGCCTCTCCACTCCAACATTGGCCCGATAACGATTCTCGTAGTGGATCCGTGGGAAAGTGGCATTCACGTCGAGGTAGTTAGTCTGCCCTAGAAACGCCATCGTTAAGGCGTTATAGACGCGGGTGTCCACGAAGCTGTACACCGTCGCAGTCAAGGACAGGTTCGGGTGTACATACCCGGTCCCTCCCCAGTCGGACGTGTCGACCCGAATATCGTATGTAGACCCATCGACGGCGACATAGAGACCGCCGAAACTAGATATGGGGGATCCCATTCCGAAACCTTGCCAATCCGGTCCGCACCCTCGCACCTCAATCCTTCTTGGTGAGTTGATCAGTGCGTTAATCATTGCGCGTGACTCAGCAAACAGGACTTGATTAGTCAGGTTCGACGAGGCATAGACTGCCTTCTTGTAGTCCGAACCCATGTGGTGCTCGTTTTCCCACTCGAGGTTGGGGTCGCAGTTCACGGCGCTGTTGATGACCCTCACGAGCAGCTGTTGTTCAGCAGGCGACACGTTGAACAATGTGTCGGCGAAGACGAAAATCGACATCATCTCTCCTAGACGGTGGCATCAGTGGAATGGGCGGCCCGTGACTGTATGCCGACCGTGACGTCGGTGAGGCGTCCTCGCCCATCAAGCGTGTAGACGCATGGGGTTATGTAGGCGCCCACGCGACTGGAGATGTGTCCGTAAGGATCTGCCACGACCGGGATGTTCGCACCGTCGCGCGAAGCGATGACATCGACGGCACGCCCATCGGCTCCTTCGACGACGATGGCGGTAAGGGGCTCATCGGCTGGATAGTTGCACAAACTGCGCAACGTGTCCTCGCTGGCATGCTCGGCCGTCACAAATGCGACGCGTGATCCGCTCTCCGCGCGCTGCACAGGTATCGGCGGGCAGTTGCGTGCCGGCAGACTGATGTTGACGAAATCGCCGAGGTTGAACGGCCTGTAAATCCGCGCGAAAGAGGGTCGATTAGACGGCGCTAGCTGATCATCAAGCGCTTGTGCAAGATCGGTACCCGTGATTAGCCCAGAGTGGACCCACGTCGGCTCGCCGCGCGGATTGATTAGCCGCCACTGCGGGTCGTCGGTCGCGTGGCCGAAACCCAGATAACGAGACCAGCTATCCAGAGCGTCATGAAAGAAGAATGCGGCGGCTGGCAAGTCTGCGGCCGCGGCCTGGGCTCCCGCTGACCATTCGGGCGAGGTGTCGGCGCGCACTAGCACCACGGTGAGGCCTGCATCTGTTCGTGTGCACTGCGGCAGCGCTTCACGAAGAATTCCGCAAAGGTCCTCGTCTGAGCATCTTCGACCCACCATCACCACTAGACTGTTCCCCGAACCCGGGTTGTCCTCGGAGGGCGCGAGACGAATTAGCACATTGTCCCTGGTCGGCGGCTTTGCCTCTGCAGGAGTCCATGTAGCACGAAGGTAGGGCTGTCCGCTGGCGGCATGCGAAACGATACCGCCCAATCCAAACACTTCACAGTGAATGACGCTGGACACCGGCGTGAACGTGCCTGTGATGTCATCAATGTGACGCCCCCGAATCTGCAGGCAAACCCGTCCCGGCCCGTCGACACCCGGCAGATGCCGTTCGGCCACAACAGCTCGCCCAAACTGAGTGAAATCCAGCGCGGGTCGGCGCAGGTCGAACACGTGCGTGTAGGTGGCCGATCCACCCGCGTCGGGGCCGGCTAACAGTGAGCCAGTCAACGGCTGCCAGGTCCATGCGAAGCTATCTACCCGCCCCCCAGGAATCCAGGAATCGAACGCGGTAAAACCGTCACCGGCAGCGTTGATCGCAAATCTCACAACAGGGGGGCGCCGGCTAGTCAGCTGAATCTGCCCACGCAGAATGAATCCTTCAGGTTCGAAACAACTTGTCTCAACAGCAATTTGGACCTTTGGATCCAAAGCTCGCAGTTGACCTTCTAGCTTCTGACGCATCGATGTCGAAGCCAATGCGCTGAGGCTGGTAGCGACCTCGGCGAGCAATGGTTTCAGCTGTGTATTCAGTTGCTGGGAAAGCGCTTTGCGAACCGCGTCACGCATTTTTCCTGCGTACGGTCCGTTATAGGACACTACGATCAGCGGTGCTCCGGCTAGACTGACCGCAAAGCTTAATCCAGCAGCGTCACTGACGATCATCACCGTCTGGCTCACTGTGAACGTCATTGCCAGGTCACCAAGATGTAAAGACCCAATGTTGTAGACGCCGCTCCGGTGGAGGCGCGATGACCAGCCATGGCCGTTAGCTGTCAGCTTTACAAAGCCGACTCCCCCGGAGGGAGGCAACCACTCGCTACCGACGGCATCAATCCGTGCGTGATAGTCGATGGTGAGCCCACCGCCGATTCCGGCATCACCAGAGATCCGGGTGTCTTGCTGATAGCCAACAAGTCCCGAGTCGGCCAAACGATCCTCGACGCAACCCATAATGTAGTCCTTGCTCACTGCACAGGCGAAGTCGTAGCCATCGAGGAACCTAGTGGTGATGCTCTGCAGATTCCCGACCGGCGCCGCCCCGTGAGGATCAAATGGGAACGCGATACACGAAAGTCCAACCGAGGTCCCGCCAGAAAGAAGTAGCCAGCGCCGAAACTCGACGGCGACGCGCTGTGGTTGCGGTTGCAGTTCAGTGGCCAGCAGGCGCGCAATGTGTTTGGTCACTTTCGTTTTGATCGCGTCGTCGAGGGCAGCGCCCACCGCGCCGAGCAGACCACTGTCAAGGTAGGCGGTACCGGTGAATGTAACGCTATTGCGGTCGGCCTTCAGCCACAGGTAATCATCGGCGATTCCTTCCCAGCCCGGACACTGTCCATCGACCCGAGCGAGCCGATACTTAGCTCGCACGGTGCCGTGCACAACGTCGGCGATCGGTTCTGAATAGGGATCTTTGCGGTACCGGGCGCGAATGCCCATCTCGACCCAAATATGATCGGTTGCGGCATTGTCAAACAACACTGTTGGACACCCGATCTGGACCCTCACCGAGCCGCGTTCACGAGCACCCTTCGAGCTATCACCGACACGAAGAACGCAATCATGGGCAATGCTGGGGACAGTGTTATCACTGAATGCGTTCTGATGCATCGAGGCGCAGAGTCGGTTAACTGCCCCATCGCTAACCTGAACAACCCCGCGGAAATCGCCCGTCAAAGCATTCACGCTCAGCCCCTCCCATGAAGTTGATTCAAATATGAGAGCCCGCGGGAGCTACCAGAGTCAACACCCAACAGCGTCCTGACCCCGACGGACCAGTTATCGGGCTCCGCGTATCGCAATAACAGAAGGGGAACTCGATAAGCGGTGAAATTGCCCGTTGGCATGACTCGGGCTGTTTCGCTTATTAGCAATCCGCCGCCGACTTGCGTATACGGCTTGATGGCAATATCCCCCGTCCTCCGAAGCCACCATCTGCAACTTCGCGCGTCGCGGTCAAGAAGGATGCCGACGGCGTTGGACATGTCGAGAGGCCTCGACGGTCCGCCGCGGCCGCCTGGCAAGCGCCGCGCACTGAGCGTCCGGGATGGTGTGAACTTCGCACTCCCAGCAAATTGCCACGGGACTCTGTGCTTTCTGTTCTACTTGTCCTAGCAACTACAGCAGCGACACCGGGTGTGCGCAGAGACACGATGTTGCGGGGAACCATGGCGGAATCGAGGACCGCGGTCGTAGTCGTCCACAGGATGGGCAGCCAACGATCCGCGGCACGCGCTGCTGGCGCCTATCTCATCACCGTCCCCTCTCAGCCTGGAAAGCAGCTCGACGGCGACTACATCACCACCACCCTCGACGATGAAGTTCTTACTAACTGGGCACAGTCAGTCGGCCACCTCACTCGATGAACAATCACGGGGTGAGGCGAAAGCCCGGACGTCTAAACCACGGCGCCGGTTACAGCCAGGATCGTCCTTGCTACGAGGTCGGGGTCGTCGATCATGGGATTGTGTCCGACGCCGGGAAGGACCATCCAGGAGGCGCCGGGCAATAGGTCGCGCGCCATCCTGCCGTAGGGCTCGGCGGGGACCATGCGATCAACCTCGGACCACGCCAGAGTGATTGGGCACGGCAGGGTTTCGGGTGGTGGTGCAACTTCGGTCGATGCCGCCAAATCGCTCATAATCGTGCAACCGATGGGATCGGTGAAGTAGTACTCCAGCGCATGGGATGGGCTCAGGCGTTCACCGTGACAGACGAAGTTGCGCAGGACAGCCCGACGCCCTGCCGCCGACTTGAGCAACAGAGGCGCAACCGGATTCAGGATGCGGAGAACCTTTATTCCCCACTGAATTTGGTTGTTGACTCGTCGTGCAGCCGAGCTGGTGTTGTCCGCCCAGCGGAGCTAAATCCGCTTCTGCCTCGGTGGGCGCAACCCTCAATCTTGCGAAGTTGTACGCGCGCCGACGACTGCGACGCTGAGGAGCGCCTGCACGGCGTTCTCGTGATCACGGCACGCTTACGCAGTAGGTCCAAGTCGGCCACCCGTAGGCCGATGACCTCACCGTCCGCGCATTCCGGTGTAGGCCCCCAACAGCACGAGTGTGCTGCACTCCCCCGCGTCGGCTAGGTCGTCGACATGCTGATGAGTCAGGTACACCGGTTGTCCGGTGGGCGGTACCAAACCCGGCAGCGCTTGCCTTGCTTGGCCTCGCAGCAAAGATGCGACCACACCGTCAACAACAAGCGGCTAGATCGTTGACTGACTAGAACTTCGGCTCAATCATTAGGCCTCCCGAACTAGACATTTAGAAGTCCCAGTCCTCATCCTCGGTGACCACGGCCTTGCCGATCACGTACGACGACCCCGACCCCGAGAAGAAGTCGTGGTTCTGGGCAGCTACCTGGTCAGGAGGGTGCAAATGGCCCTCGCCTGCAAAGACACCCACCTGCTGACACCTGCAGATACCTGTAACTACCTCGCAAATGTGGGCAAAATGTGGGCACGGAATCGGTGGCCCGGACAGAGATCCCAGACTCCGGCCTTTGACACTAAGGTGGTCAGCCCTACCCCGTGGTTACCTTCCCAGACAGGGCCAGGATCCATTTGGAAGGGAACAACAGCCTGCGGAACGCAGCGTGAGCCTGTGCTCGACCAGCATCACCCAGTGCAAGTCGTAGCGGCCTAGCACGAGCATGACCCGGCGGTGCCGTTGTCGATCTACAGCGACGCCCAAAGCCGACGAACTGCGCGAGGCTGGCGCGCCAATGTTCGGCTGACCCAGTTGGGCCACTGCTGCGCGTGAATAGCTCGGCTCGTCGGTTCCGCGTTGCAGAATGAGAGTGTGTCCAGTCCACCGCGCGTGTTCATGTCTTATTCACACGATGATGACGAGCACAGGGATTGGGTCCTACAACTCGCCTACAGGTTGCGCGGCAACGGTGTTGACGTCTGCCTCGACCGATGGGACGTTGCGCTGGGCGGCAACCTGGCGCACTTCATGGAGCGCGCCGCCGACGATGCATGTCGCGTGATCGCCGTGGTATCTGAGAAGTACAGCAAGAAGTGCAACGACCGTAGTGGCGGGGCCGGGGTCGAAGCGCAGATGTTGTCAGCCAGGCTCTACGCCGAATTGGATTCCAACACCGTCATACCCATCATCAGAAACAACCCTGATGCGGCGTTGCCTGCATTTCTCAGCGGGCGACTCTGGCAGGACTTCCGAGATGCCACCACGCAGGAAACCGCATACGAAAGACTCTTGCGCGACATCCACGGAGTGGCGGTTGACGCCGTGCCGCCGATCGGACCGAATCCGTTCGAGGGACGAACCGAGACCGAGGCGAAGTTGGCAATCAGAAACTCACCCGAACGATGGCACAGTCCTGCGTTCCAGGGTGACGTTGAGTTTGTGGCTTCACAGAACAGCGGCAACTACAGTATCGGGTCCGGCGAATCGCAGTTCACGCTGAACATCGACTGGCTCCGCACCCAGGTCCGCGCGTATCGCGATCCGGGCGACATCGCCCACGTTGCCGTCATCACTAGAGCGCGGGAACGGACCGACCTGCTCGCGGGCGTGTCTCAGTTCGACACAAGCAACCGGGTCGTATATGCCAGCATCGGCGACGCCTTTGTACTCCACAACCGCAACGGGTTCTGGGCCCTCCTGTATGTCGACAAGCTCTACACGCGCGTTGGACACCTCAATCGCGAGGATCTAGTCGATTTCCGGTACGCCATACAACCCAACCGAACCCCTGATTTCAGCGGGTTCGTCTTCCCTCATACCGACGCCTGAGCACTGGCGTACCCGGCTTCAATCGTTGAGGAACAGGGTCGCGAGAATGTCATCTCTTGGACACGTTATCGGGCCGTTCACCATGCCGGAGACGCATTCTCCCCCGTCGGGCCAAGATCTTGTCCGCGCACCGGTCGACACGAGCGATCAGGGACGGGTTCGTCGGGGGCGAAAGTAGTATGCACGGTGTCGTTGAGGTGCGGATGGGCACGAACAAGATTGTCGTCGATCTCGAACTTTGCGGATAGCAATTTCTTCTCGACAGCCCCCAAAGTCAGTTTCTGGTCTCCGACTTCAACGATTAGAGGATCGATCAACCCGACCAGATAGTGACCAGTTGTGTCGATCTCGACTCCGGGTTCCAGTGGAAAGCTGATGTCGACCCACTTGCTCACGACGGTGTGACCGTTGATCAGAGCTGCAGCCTCCGCGATCACCCTCGCGTCCCGGGTCGTAATTGCGGCCAGCTCAGGCACCAATATCGGTGTGGCGGTGCGCGTTTGGATCGTCACAAGATCTCGAACGTATCGCAAGACTGATTGCGGGATCAGGGCTTGGTCACCGGGGACGGCATGAAAATCAAGGAACGGCCCGTACCTCTCGGCTGCCTGTATTACGTTCGGACTCCGCAGATCTGCGGCGAACTCCAAACTCGGAAGTACTTTGGCGGCCTCAGCGCCCATGAGCCCAGCGTGCCGAAATCCCGTCGTCACACGTTGGGTATCTACGTCGAGGGTATTCTCATAAGTCAGAAATCCTGACTCGTCGGTGCCGTGAGCCCAGAGACCCGCCTCCTCGGGACCGGTTGTCGCTGACATTGCGAATAGCAACTCTTGCCCAGCAGTCCCCTCGGGTGTGCGGATACGGAGCCGAAGCTCGTAACTGCTCCCGATCGGATGGATCAAAATCCGGGATGCCTTGCCAGACAGTGCGCTTCCGAGGCCGCCAGGAAGGTCAGCTTCGATCTCGACAGGTGCGGTCAGTGGCTTACCGTACTTGCGCCACTCGTCAAACGCGTCTCGGTCAAAAGCGGGTGCGTCGAACGAGAATTTCAGACTAATTGGAACTGGTCGTTCATTCAGCGACTCCGAGAACCGCGCATATATACGAAAGGTCAATGTCTGCCCGTCGGGCTGGATCTCCTGCGTAGCAGCAACGAGGTGGGGCTCCTCGGTAATTTCCGGAGGAGCTGGGTCGAAGCTGACGCCGTAACGGAAGTGAGGATCTGTGTCGAGCACTTCTTGGAGCCGCAAGAGGTGATCTCGTACCTCAACGGGCGTCAAGAGCGCCGCTGTTGACCCTTGTTCAGGTGCAGGGAGCAAGCGATCGGTTTGGAGAATCGGTCCTACCACGGCCAGGGCAGACCTGAGGCGTTGCTCGCCACCGTGGAGGTAGTAGTCGATCACGTAGGGGTACTTGCCTGCCAAGGTCTCGCAGAAGGGACGCCCTTCCCATTTGATGATCCGACCCGGGGCATTGCGCCATTCAGCAATCTTCACCTTTTCGTCGTCGGTGAGCAGCGGCTCGCCTGTCTTCTTGTCCTTCTCCTCGAACATCGCCGCGATGACGACATCGGGCATCGCGACGAACCAGTCCAACAGGTTGTCGACGGTCGGGTCGACGGGCATCACCAGGTACCAATCCGCTAGAGGCACCCCTCGCTGCACGAACCCGATCAGTAGCCGCCGGAAGGACTCCTCGACCTGCTTCTTCTGGCTGGGCGACAAGGTGCTGGCAAACCGCTTGATCTGATACACATCGAACACCTCGGGTGCGCCTGCCACCGGTGTCACGACATCAATGCCGAAATCACCGCGCGAGGGTCTCACCCGAGTCGCCAACGGATGCTCGCTATAAATCAAGTTGGCCAGGACCGTCTCTGCCTCATCACCGCCAAGTTCTGTCCACTCCACACGCGACACCTGGCCATTGTCCGCCACACTGCTGTCGCCTTAACTGAGCACCACAGTTCACGTCGAGCACGGCGTTGCGAGCCGGACAAGAATCGATGTGTTGACCGCCATCTGCCACAACGGGTGAGACGACACACAGTGGCGGGGAGATTATCCGGTGGTCGGCACCGTCAGCGTGGATCAAGATGAGACATAGCAGGTGCCCAGTCCCAGCAGACTGTCGCGGGCGGTGCCCATTGTCCTCTCGCGGCAGCCCAATCACTCGCAGAGCTGAAGGCCCGTCCCGCAACTACGGTGTAGGTCTGCGTCGCTGGGTGCCGGGTGTTGCTTGAAAAGCGATCGACAAGTAGGCCAGTAGCATCGTGCTCACCCAAGCGTCCATGAGGAGGGTTGGTCAGTGCCGTACGACGAGGGGGTGTCGGACTGGCGGCTTTACTCAGCCGAGCAGAGCGTTGGTCACGACCGGGTGCTCACCATCGAGGAGTGTGAGGCGCTGGTCGACGAGGCCGTCGCCAGCGAGTGGTTCAAGGACTGGTTTCCGGACACCCCGCCAATCAGGGTGGTTCTTGGCGGTGGCGACTGGTCCGAGCAGAACGCTGGCTACTCGTTCGCGCAAGCGTCCGGGCAGGGCTACGTGGTGCGGGCGATCGAGTGGGTGATCTCCATGCATCCGAGGATGCTGTCGGCTCGCGTCCTTCTCCACGAATTGGCCCACTGCGTCCAACCCGTCTACATCGCCGAGGAATTGACTCAGTACTCCGACTTCCCACTGGAATACGCCCGCCGCAAGCACAGGAAGCACGGCGCGTTCTTCGCGGCCACGATGTCGGTGATCACCGACAATATGCTGCCCGGTGACGAAGGCCAGCTGGCAGATGCCTACGACTTCTTCGAGGCTCCGTGCGCAACTTATGACGAACTCCGGGAGCAGTTGGTGGCCCAGCCCGAGATCATCGACGCGCAGGAGGCCATGTACGACGAGATGGTCCGGGAGAGCAGGGAGCGGGACGAGGAGTACAGGACCGAGTTCGGTAAGTGCCCCGAGATACGCATCCCACAGATCCCCTGGGGCTGGACGCTTCTCGATCTCCGGCGGCAGTATCACCGACGGGCGGGCGGGCGGTTGGTATCGCAAGAGCGGCTGGCTGAGGAGATCCGAAAGGTCACGCCATGCACAACGCGGCAGATCCGAGCCATCGAGCAAGCGCGCAAACGTCCCGACGACCCCGCCCTGCTGAAGATCGCGATGCTGATCACCATCTACGTCGGCCTAGACCCGATCTGGACCCGATACAACATGCTTCTCACCCGATGGGGTTGCGGGAGCATCACATTGAAGGAGGCTCGGTTGCTCAATCCGGGCTGGGCGAAGCTCGTCAGCAAGATGAACAAGCAGCTGCGTGAACGGCCTCCGCGCTGGAAGGTCGCGGGCGACCGGTAGTCGTCGCGCTCGCGGCTACGCCGACTCGCGTGCCGCTCTACTGTTCCCCTGCTGTGCCATAGGTGAACTCGGCGCGGCGCTGGGTGCCGCCCATCTGGCCGCCCACGCCGGTCAAAACCACGTCTATGCACTCCGGATGCCGCCGTGCGATTTCAGCGAGCGCAGCATCTTCGTCCTTCATCCGCGAAATTTGCGGGTTATTCTCGAACTCGATTGATCCGTGCTGTCGGGCCATGACGTTCAGTGTGGCATCGCGGCTATCAAGGCGGCTCGCCGAGGTCAGCCAGGGACCCACGCTGCTCCTACTCGGCACGCTACCGAGCAGCGTCGAGGCAGCGGAGTTTCCACTCGGCCATCTGGCAGATGTGCTCATCCCGGTAATCCCATGAAGTAAATCCGGACTGAGTCCTCACAACCTCAGTGTCTTCGAATGTCGATCCGGAGTCGATGGTGACTAGCGCGGTGTTCGATCAAGAACTTGAGCAACCGGTGCTGGACCAGAGGTTCTTCCGCTGCACCAATAGCTTGGGTGCCGAGGTTGACCGGAGCTGGCGCGTTCTGAGCTTCGGTGATTACCAGTCCTCTTCCTTGCGATCGAGGTTGGTGACGTGCCAGTTGCTGCCTGGGTAGCCCGGCTCAACGTGCGCGCCGTGAAGGTTGCGCATCCGCTAAGCGACCGCCGACGGCTTGCGCTTCAGGCGAAGCGCCAGATCGTCCACGAGGCGGTGTGATGCTTCGAGCGGGTAACCGTGCTGGCGGTAGAGGTGGTCCACGGTGATGACTTCGGCCACGTGGCCATTGGATGCTGTAGATGGTCGCCCGACTGACGCCGTACTCGCGCGCCAGGGCTTGAGGTCGACTCTCTCTCTCGGCTAGCCGCCCGGCCACCGGCCTGCGCCTCGGCGTCGGCAAGTGATGGCCTCCAGCCCTTTTAGACGCCGTTGGTCTTGGCGATGGCGATAGCTTCGCAGATGCGTTCCAGTAGCAAGGGAAAGAGCCCAATAAACACCACCGAACCTGTGTTGTTGAACGGCAGCCAAATGCATACTCAGCCGATGGATTCACCATCAATGGGCACGTTCTGGCAGATCGACACACCCGAGCGCCGAGTGCCAGGCCAGCTGGTTGCTGGCGGCGACGATCGTCCGTGCTTGACAACGGACAAGGCCATCTTCATCGAGAGACAATTCTCGTTCACCCGGACGCCGACCGGTGGGGCGATGGTCACGATCTCGGGCGACCCCGAGCATCACGTGGAGGACTTTCAGGAGAGAACGATCCACGGCGAACTCACCGACGGCAGCCCGGTCACGCTCGTTCACGCGCAAGGCGGCAGCCGCAGCCTCGGGTTCCTTCTTGAGCCCAGTCAGGCACGCCAACGATTCCGTGCGAGGTACGCCGTTATCGGCGAGCACGTCAAGGCCGACCAGAAGTACTACGCGATCAGGTTTCTGGTGGTCGGGCCGTCCTGGTGGGGAGTTGCCGAGGACGAGGCGCAATGCGCTGGCGGTGGGCACCTACGCATGTATCGCGACGACGGGTCGCAGTGGTTCGAATTTACGGGCTCGGCATCCACGACGTTTAGCGACCTCGACTCCGGAGTGATCAACGCAGTCACCACCCTGACCCAACTGACTACTATGAACGACGCGACTGACGCGGACGTGCAGGTGCGGATCGAGCCCAAAGGGGCGTGGCGGACCGTCGATCGCGGCCGACAATCCGTCAACGACTCCAGCCATCCCCTGCTGGACACGCAGCACCTCACCGCAGAGAAGTTCGCAAAGTGGATCGACTTCCGTGGCACGACTCAAGGATTGGACGCTGCCGTCTTGGACGAGCTACCCGGCGTTGCGATTCAGACACACGTACTCACACTCGGGTCGGTTGCCGAAGGACTGCATCGGCGGCTCTTCGGCGAGGATGAGAAGCGCGTAAAGGGATTGTCCAGCAAGAAGATTGAGAAAATGCGCAGCCTCGCCCGCGAGGCCGCGCTGACGAAAATGACGCAACCCGAGTTCACCGACGAAGACCGCGCCGAGTTCGGAAAAGCAATCAACGAAGGGTTCTCACACATCAACGAACAGACCTTTCGCAGCCGCATGAACGACCTGCTGACCGACGCCCAACGCTCAATCCCGAGTCTTGGTCGCGGTTTTGCGGATTGGCCGGATGCGGTATCAACGGCGCGCAACATCCTGGCTCATCAGCCATCGCTACCCAAAAACATTGACGACGAACAGTTCCTGGACTTGCTCATCGCACTGAGCTACTCGATCACATGGGTACTGCGGACGAACATGCTCAACAAGGCCGGATTCGATTCTCCCACAATGCAAGAGGGGTATCGCTATTCCTCATCGTACGGGCATCACCTCGCGAACACTCGGACACTGCTCGCAGGGAGTCCGTGGGCCGCCGCCCCCGATTAGGGCACTCGGCACAAACAAGTCCATCATGATCCTGACTTCGACGAAGCCAGATCATGCACACGGAGCGTCAGGAGTCGGACCAGGGAATGAGCTTCTCGCACAACCACAACAGCCCGTCATCTTCCACGATCGCGACGTAGCCACGACGGCACCGGTCAAGTGGCGTATCCCCGCGAAGGTCGCCGCAGGGGTCGGGCTCCTCGTCGACACGACGCTGGAATACGACGACCGACAGCTTCCAGCCCAACGAGTTGGTCATGAATCCCAAGCCCGCGCGCTGAGCGCGGATCGCCTCCTCAGAGTGTGGCCAGTAGGGTCCACGCTCGCCGTCATAGCGCAGGAAGACGTCCACGTGCACGACGAACCCTTCGCCGGGGATCGGCAGGAGGCCCCGCATCGTCGCTTTCTCCTTGGGCCAATCGGACCCACCCGCCGGGGGCGCACCGGCAACGAACACGTCGTGTCCTGTGCTGAGTCGTACGACGTGGTCCACGTTGTCAGCGACTCGTCGACCCGTGAAGTACAGAGGTAGTCCACCGGAGTCGGTGAGCCAGCGACCCCCAGCACGGGCGGAGCGGTTGGCGGCCTTCTGATCCACTTCCCTCTCCGGCGTCCTGATCACGTCGAAGCGATAGTGGTCCTCTCCCGGATAGCGGGCATCCGGACCGTGGACGGTGACCTTGGCTGCCTGCATCGCGCGGTTCATGGATTGATGTAGAACGACGTCGTCGATGTCTCGATCAGCCAGTGCCAGCTGTCGATGGCGGTGCCGTCGCTGGTCGCCCAGAGAAACTCGATGGCACGGTGCTCGTCCATCCCTGGGTACAGCGCGTCTTCAGTCATCGATGTCAGTCCACGTGCGCCCAGGTCGTCCGGTTGATGATCGCCCACACCGCAGGCTGAGTGATGTTGAACCGCTTCGCGATCGCGGTCTGTGTCATCGTGCCCGACTCATTGAAGTCCCGAATTTGACGAACGATCTCCGGGGTGACCTTCGAGACGGGCAACGCTTCTCCGACAGCGGCCCGTCCGCGTGTGTGCATGTCGTTGATGTTGTCCCCCTGGGTTCCTGTCTCCAGGTGCGCGGGGTTGACACACGCCGGGGTATCACAGCGATGTCGGACGACCAGACCATCTGGAACCTGTTGTCCTGTGGCAAGTTCGAGCGCGACATGAGTCGCTCGACGATTCACGCCGTCGATATTCAGCACCCCGTACCCGTTGGTCTTCGCGCCAGTCCACAGCCAGCATGCTTTTGGATCAGATGGCGGGGCGTAGAAGTCCAGCTTCTCCTGGAGGGTGCGGTCGGTGCGGATGGCGACTGTCAGGTCCTGGCCCTTCTTGCGCCTGAGCGCGTGTGTGCCACACAGCCCGTCGGACTCATGGGGGCGGCCACAACCCTCGACGTCGCATACTCGGCCCCGTTGGGCGAGCTTTGGAGGGTTCGTTTTCATGAAGGCGGCGTAGTGGCGGCGGCACAGTTCCCGGCTCAAGACCGGACGATCGCATCCGGGCGCTGTACACACGGGCACCTCCCGGACCGGTGGTCCACCAGGTATGACTTCCCCCCGCCACCACGCGGTGTAGTGCCGCTTGCACATATCTCGCGAGTAGTGCTGCTCGCCGCAGCCCACCACCAAACAACCCTTCACCCCAAGAATTATGAACGGAAGGTCCGACAGCAAGTCCGTGTCAGAGGTCAGTGGGAACATCACGCCTATGACCATCACGATCCCCGACGGGCAGCCGAACAACAGATTCATGCGGTTCGTCCGAGCGCCGATACGGGAGAACTCGGACCTGCCGTCGTTGTTCCCGCTCAAACCGGCAACCCGGCCCATGCGGCTCGGCATCGACACCACGACCCTGCCGCAACCGCCGGATGGTTACCTGGCCACGTTCTTCGAACGCGACGAGATCGCCTTCGAGCTGCTTGTACCCGCAGACGGTGAAGTGCCCGACGCCTGGACAGCGGCGCTCCGGGACCCGCTGGTGCATGAGGTCGGCTTCACGACGGTCGACAGGGCGGCGAAGGAACTCGACACGCGTTTCATCTGGATCAAGACTGAGTCCGAGCGGATGTCATCGAGCACGCGGGCGCATTTCTTCGAGATCTACCAGCATCTCGATGCCCAGACCGCACCAGCCGAGGCTGAGCCGATCTCGCTCGCGGACCGCCACCGTGCTGCCGCGTACGCGGCAGCGGCAGCCGAGCTAGGTATCGACCTGATTGTGACCGGTGCGTCGACGGCAGGTAGGAGCGATGTCGCCGACAACGACGTGGTCGCGAGCGTGACGCCGGACGACGCGGTCGCCGTCATCGGACACTACCTGCGGATGACCCATAACCCGGTGGTCGAAGTACAACGCGGACGACTTGTGGGAGGTGGTACGTGGGAGCGGACGGAGTCGACGTCCACGATCGCCAACTTCTACGACTGGGGCGTGACGTCGGAGATGCCCTACTTCGACGTGTTCCCCCAACTCGCTGCTCGCCACACCGACTTCGACACCATCAGTGCGCTCAGGTCGATAAGGGCACGGTTGGCACGCGCCGCCCGCGCGCTCGATGAGATGCTGGCCGCTTTGTCGAATTGGCACGACCGCAGCCACGGTGCCGACGTCGTCGAGACTGCCGCTGAGGCCTTCGACCGCGAATTGCTATACCTCGCTGCAGCATTCGATATCTACGGACGCCGATTTCCGCTGCTCATCGACCCCACCCGGGACGCCTCCCGGTTCCGCTTCTCCCTCGACGGACGCGGCTACATAAACGACCACCTTGTTCGCGAATACCCCGCCGCCGCGCTCGGCGATGTCACACGCCTACACGTCTACGCGGGCGTGTGCAAAGTCCTGCGTAACCACATCCACGATGGCATCCTCCCCGTCGATCAACACCCTGGGCGGCAGTACGGGAACTCGATGAACATCGGTCTGAACCTCGACGCGATGCCCGAACTGGCACCGGGGGCAAACAACGGCATGCTTCAGGAGCACTACGAGGCTCTCGGCGTATGGCGCGCAGATGCCGCCGAAGTCTTCGGTAGCCCAGTGATGGTCGCCGACCTCGCGACTGCGGGTCACACGCTGATGGGAGCCGGGCTGGCACTCATCGAGGCGTTCACGAAGCTGATCCTGCGAAATACGCCCCAAGCGGCGTCCAACCACAGCCCGCTGCTGGGTTGTGTTCAAGCAATACCTGGCGAGACGGAGCCGCCGCCTCCCGAGCGCGCCGTGTTCCACAGCGCCCTTTGCGGATGGTATCCGCCCTAGTAAGCAGCAGAGGACTCGTCAACGGCGAGATGCCGGTACACCGTGGCGCGCGAGACGCCCAACATCTTCGCGAAGTCGGTGGCGTGGATCCCCTTGTCCCGCAAGCTTCGTGCCTTGCAGCGGCAGCGTCATCGATCTGGCGGGGACGACCACCCTTGCGCCCATTGGCGGCGGCAGCGCCCAGACCGGCGCGGGGTCCGCTCGATCATTGTGAAGCGCTCAAAGGGCAACGGACTTCACCGGCAATGGTGGGCTCGTCGCGCACTTCGACATGCGGGAACGAGAAGGCAGCCTCACATCCCATCCCTGGGTCTCGGCGCGTCGGGTTAAGTCAGTTGTCGGGGCAACGATCGATCGCGGCCTGAACCTGGTCGTGGACCACGGTCTGTCCGTCGATCAGCATCGCCGCGATCTCGCACACGGCTGGCCACAACGGTTCCAGTTCGTTAATCCAGTGGTATTCCCATGGCCGTTCCCAACCCAGTGGCACGCCGACCGTCGCGCTGAAGGACTTGAGCTGCTCCACTACACCGTCGTACTTCGCACCATCGCCGTCAGTGGCATTGTCAAAGGCATACTCCAGGGCATCATCGAAGTCATCCACACCAGGGTCGTTCTGAATGGTCCACTTCGCCGTGGCCCACGGTCCGGCGAAGGTGACGAACGGCAAGTTCTGCTTGCTGCTGCGGTGGTGCGTTTCGGCTGGCAGGTCGCCACTGGTGTCGAGGGTTGACCAATCGGCGTAGCCGAGGTGGATCTTTATCAGCGTCCCGCCGCGTGCCACGGCGGCGACGGCGTGCCCGGCTTCATGATGGGCGGTGCTGGATCTTGCCCGGCAGCTCACTTCAGCAACCAATTCGGGATCGAGGTCGGTCACGCCAACGCCTCCTTGGTCGCCCGCAGCCGGGCGTTGTAGACAGTGGCCCGACTGACGCCGTACTCGCGAGCCAACACGGACGCCGATTCTCCCTTGGCCAGACGGGCTGCTACCGCCTCGACTTGGTCCTCGGTCAGCGACGGCTTGCGACCCTTGTAGGCACCTTTAGTCTTGGCGATGGCGATGCCCTCGCGTTGACGTTCGAGCAAAAGGGCGCGCTCGAACTCGGCGACCGCGCCCATCACCGACAGCATCAGAGTCGCGCACGGGTCACTGGTGTCACCAAATACCAGACCCTCCTTGACGAATCGGACGCGCACACCCTTGGCTGTCAGCTCATCGACGGTGCGGCGTAGGTCCACCAGCGACCGGGCGAGTCGGTCCATGCTGTGCACCACCAGCTCATCGCCCTTACGGACGTGTTTGAGCATCGCCTGCAGCTGAGGTCGCTTAGTGTCCTTGCCGCTGGCGTGGTCAGTGAACACCTCGTCGAGGTCTATGCCGTCGAGCTGGCGGTCGGTGTTCTGGTCGGCGGTGCTCACCCGCACGTAGCCGACGATCTGACCTTTGCCCATCCATACCCCTGTTCTGTCGATTTGAACTCCTGAATCTATTCTAGACACTGTCTATCAATTCGACAAGGACCCTAGTTAGACGATCGATGCTGACGAGGAACCTGTCCAAGTTGACTAGAGCCCAGGTAGACAACACAGCTAGCGTGGTTGGCATCCGGCAGCAGGTTCCGGTACTTAGATTTCCAGCGCAGGGTTCGGTTGGGTGTCCAGTAGATCGCGAACGTCATAGCCGGTGTCGTGGTTTTGGGTCGCGCGACATAAAGCTCGCGTCGGCCTTTTCGTTCCCGCCACCCGATTCAGCAGCGCGCAAGTCAGCAAAATCCGTGCGCTATCTGCCAGTAAGTACAACTCGTATGGGTCGTAACTAAGAGTCGGTTGGTGCTTCAGATCTCCGTAATGTTGCCACAAGCTTCGTGCCCACTTCTGTGGATCTCCGACGAACTCGCCAAACTCATTACCGACCCAGCGGGCTAATCGTTCCGCCTGGCTATCACGCTGACTTCGCGGCTTCGCCCACGAGCGCTTGATGCTCTTGTGATAGTTGACCCAGTACTCGATCGCGACGCAAATGTCGTGCAGCACGCTCTCAACCACTGGGGATCGGGCAACACGGTTCCGCGACGTGATGGGGCCGACCGCGCGGGGGTGTGCTTCGGCAAGCCTGACCCATCGTCTGAGGCCATCGACTCCGCCGAGTGTCTCGTAACGCACGAGTGGAAACGTGGTGCTGGGAGGAGCAGGTTGTACGGCTGCGGGGATTTCCATGAGGCGCTGGGACCATAGTTTTGCGTTCGATGTCTCCTCAGGTTCGGAGAGATCGAGCCGGACGTACCCTCCGTCGGCGCGAACAAAGCCATCCCAACACAGACTAATGAGATTCTGAATGGACAGCAGCACGTTCATGTGAAATCGCCAGTCGACAGCTGACTCGGTTATTGACGAGATCGACAGCGGCGTATAGGCGCGGCGATCGTCTCTGGGTCCCGTCACCTCGAAATGCGTTGAAACCACCAATGTTTGATACTTGGAGAATCGGGTGACCTGTTCCGGCGCGGACCTGATCGTCGTATTTATGACTGTCGGGCGATGGTACTCATCGTGTTTTACCTCCGACTTGGAACCCCTGATCCTCGACCAGTGCTCAAGGCCGGGGAAGTAGGCGGCCATCTCGTACATGCGCGATGATTTGAGTTCGTCCGCAGGAAAGCCAACGGCGATTGCGCGGCAATAGTAGTCGCGGCTTGACGCCTTGACCCCGCCAATATTTGTGGTGCCGCCAATACGAGTGATGTCAAACGCGAGTGTTCCGTGAACCTCTGATACAGCTAGCAGGGAGCTGGGAATACGCTTCTGACCTTCTAGCGGCCCAAGACCGACACCAATCGGCGAAGGCGCCAAGACCGAAACTTTGAAGCGGTCGTCCGACTGTGCCAGGTGTCCGGCGTAAACCTGGTTGTCGAACCCCGACTTCTCAAAAAACGGCCACACATAACCCACCGACCCCGCGAGCGAATTAGCTATGAGTTCGTCCAAGGAGGCTGCCTCCCGCTAAGGTAGTTCCGAAGGTGTTTTAAGAGCAGTGCGCACGGCTTGCAACATGGTTTGTTCCACTTGTGCGTAGTCCGGCACCTTAGTCGAGTTCACCGTCTCAGGCTTATAGGTGACATGATCGCCTTCGACGGAAAACTGCTTCAGGAATCCGAGGACGAGTTCTGCAGCCGGATTGAATGCACTGACTAGATCGTCGTCAGCGACGATGCGCAGGTCATCGTTGATTGCGATCAGCTGAGCACGTACATCGGTCAGTTGTTGATAGAGGCTGATCATTTCTTCACGGTTATGGGAGAAATGCGCGCTGAGTCGAGTTCTACCCACCAGGGTGCGGAATTTATTGAGTTGCGCTCTCGCTGCCACGAATGAACTGCGAATATCCTCGTTCCATAGGCGTTGATCAGCACGCTTCAACTCCATCAGCTTGCGATTATTTTCGCCCGACTGACGCTTACCTTCAATTATGAAAAGGACGGTACCCGTGATGATGGCGCCAATGATTGCTCCGAGGCCGACTCCCGACCAACCGCCCAACCATTGGTCTCCGTGGTTGAAGGTTTCCGGCGGCAAGTTGACCACGACATTCGGGGCGCTAGTACCAGGCGGAACGGGCTCGGGCAGCGATGGAGGCGTCGGTGGGACGGTCGGAGTGTCGGCGAACGTGATGTGCGACGGGCAAGATGTACTGATGTTTGGCTCCTCAATCGTGCAGCAGGATTATTTGCGCGAAGACCTAGACAACTAGTCGTACTGCGCTACGTCGGCGAGATCTGCCGACGTATACCTCTGGCGCGCTGCGTGTCTCACCAAGCACTGAACCGAGATAGACCTACTGGTGCGAGGCAATCCAACATTTGAGCGCTTCATTCCCTATGTCCTTCTTCAACCTTCGCGTTAGTCCTATTCGATCAGCAAGCTGCCGAACCTCGTCGACCAGCTCAGGCTCGACCGACCAAGGCAGATTCTGGGGGTTGCCCGGCTTGGCCCGGGTCGGTTTGCGCAACAGTTCTTCGCGCGGGAACAGCGTGACGAGCGAGTGCATTTGCTCGGTTGTGATTTCGATCCGGGATCCTTCGGTGAACCAGGCGAGCTTGGTGTTATCAGCACATGCGTCGACGACGCCGTGCTTATGGACGACGTCGTTGCGGACATTTCGGATGTCACCGAACAGCTGCTGGATGATGTCGAATCTCGTCCAGGGCTTGCCGTCGTCGTCAGCTCCGTGAGCGACGGCTAGGCGTATCCGATATTGCTCTTCCCAGAGCGCATACATGTAGGTGAACCATTGGCTGTACAGCATGTACTGAACCTGCGGGTACTTGTCGTAGCTGCGGAACCCCTTGCCGAAGAGGAGAGTCGTCATTCCCGCATCGGTTGCCTCGTAAATATCGCGCATGTGGAGGCGACCAGAACCGCCTTCGCGGACCAAACGGAACGTAGCAACGTCGAGGTAATCGCCGGGATCACCGCCCTCCCATTCGGAGAGCTTCTGAGCGATAGTTCCTTGGCCCGTCAGCGTCACGGCGAGCGACAACAAATAGTCGCGCTCCAGTTCATCCACGACTTGAGCGACTGTTTCGTCGTCCAACCTCAGCAATTCGACCGCTCCAATCGCCTTGTCGACCAAGAGCACAGCGCGCGTGAGGTCCTCAGCAACTTGGGTGGTCGTCCACGGCTGCGGGCGGTTGAGGAAATTTCGAACCTCGCTGACGGCATCGAACAACGCAGCGCCCATTCGCGCGTCCAGCTTCGAAGACTTCGAGTCGAACTCTCGAACAAGTTTGCCCGGATGCAACTGCCACATCGACGCCTGGGTGCCCTTGGTGAAGAGGTTGGGTCTCACGGCGTAACTTGTCTGGTGCCGCATGGCATCGAGTACGAACCGACACTCGCGCAGTAGATCTAGCCATTGACGTCTATCGGCTTGTGAGATCGCCACCTCAGCAACATAACGATGCTTGGTCAATCGAGGTAGATGGATACCGCACAAAATTTGATGGAATCACGAAGTTCGTTGCAGCCTGCTGAGTTTCATCCCCGCGCGGGATGGTAATTGGCTCAGGCGGTACGGATCCCGCCGTGGATTTTCAGGGTTTGCGAACGTTCGTAGGCATCAGCGAGCGTATCGGCCACCTGCAACTGGTCGAGAAGCACCCATAGGCGGGCCGCGCGATATCGTGCACCGTTGGGGATTGGCTTCAGCAGTGGGATGCCCTTCTCGCTCAGTCTGTAGACGGCATGGGACTGACGGAGGCGTTCGCTCGGCGGTAGGTCTGGGAACCTGTCAAGCAGCGTGGGAACGACCTCGTAGCTATCGACGCGGTGTATGCACTGCACAAAACCGTTCCAGCGAAACGCCAGGAAGTTCGGCGGTTCCTTCGGCCAACGCTTAACACCGTAAGGATGGTAATAAGTCAGCTCGTCGGTCACCCATTCGCGGTAGCTGAGGTTGCGCCTTCCCCCTGTGCGCTGCTCGTTGAGCACCACGCAGTAAACCCAGCTATCGGCAACCGATTTCACGCGGACAACCCCTTTGACGTAGGTATGAAACTCATCGAGCCACAGCCTTTCTTGCCCCCGGCACCCACGGCGCGCGCGGTCGATGTCACCAAGTACCTCGATCCACGAAAGATGAACGACGGGAACGCCCTCTACCTGGCGATCGGGTAGCCGCGTCAGAGCGAGCGCTTGGGATGCCTGCGAGAGTGTGACCAGCGCCCCGCCTCCGTGCCTGCGCACCCGCCCTGCATACCGGCGTAACTGTGGAACCTCCGGCAGCAGCCAATCGCGTTTTGCCTCACACACGAGAAGTCCGCCCGGCAACCTGACCTCCAGGTCGGTTCGTCCGGTTTCGTCGGGTGTCTCCAGTGCGAACTCGGGATCCCCGCCCAGATCGAACGTCAGGTGGTGCGATAGTCGGTCGATCAGCTTCGCGTAGAGCCTCGGGCAGCGCGCCAGGCTGTACCCGAACGCGGCGGTGAGGTCATTTTCCTTCTGACCCAACAGCTCGAACACCGATTCCACTGTGCCGCCGTACCTTAGGAGCATGGCTGGTCCGGACATCGAAAGTTCAGCAGTCGGCAGCAGACGGCGTGGACGTAGGCGTAACTCTGTGGCGGCACCCCTCGTCGAGCATCTCGAACTTGGCCAATTCGGCGATCCGCTGCTTCATGCGCACGTGGTCTACGGATTCGGCAAGCTCGTCCCTAGTTGCCGGATGAACGAAGATTCTGCTGCCTTGTTTCATCGCCAGGCGCATGAACGTGGCTGCCGGTCCCAATCCAGGCTCCACCTGTCCGGCGAACGGTTCTAAAGCGATGAAGGCGTTGGTGTCCAGCAAGAACCGCGTTGGTGTCGATTGTGCTCCACCCGCGACACTCCTGTCCGCCACGCCCGGATTATCACCCTCGACCATCTCCGCACCGAGTGGCGACACACGACACCGGGGTTAAGTATTGCCGGGACAGATAGCCGACTATGAGATTGCGGCGAACGAAGCTGACGCTCCTTCACGACGCCAATAGCTCAGAATCCATGGACCGACTCGATGGCCACCACTCCGCCGTGCCCTGTGTTGCCGTTGGTGAAGCGAGTTCCCGTCTCAGTGGCCTCGATCGTCCATCCCGCCGCGTAATCCGTCCTCTAGCCGAGTGCGACCGCTTGGGGATTCCGAGGCTCCCGTCGACCCACAAGGCGCTGCCATCAGCGTATTCGTCACTCCGCGCGACACCGTGGCTAGCCGCGCGGACACGGCTAGTCTTCCTTATGTTCCCTCAGCCATGCTTGGCATCCGGCCTCAAAGTCATCCCAGTTCTCCTTCGGGCCAAAAGAAGCCGCCGCTGACGCCACGGATTCGCAGGCAACCTTTGACGAAACGCCCAATCGCGTGTAGCCCACCGCGCTATGGCCCTCGTTGTATCCGCGCTTCCAGGACTCACTGTGCCCGCCGATGTCGCAACCGACGAGTACCGTGGCGGCAAGGGCACTGGCCGCAACGACTAGGCTCCGCACCAGTGACCCAACGCTAAGACCGGCGCGGTCACTTCCACCGTCCTGCCGGGTCATCCCTGTCACGTCGCGTACCGCGCTCATATTCCTCGTCTCCATTCGTCTTGCGTGTTGATCAGCCGAGCCGCTCGAAGCGGGAATCCTTCATCCAGCTGGAGCCGAACAGGCCGTTGGCGATCCACACGGCCAACACCGGCGCGGGTGGGCCAGCGAGCCGCAGCGACGCGACGTCGCCGGTGAACTTCAGCAAGGTGTTCCAGTTGTCGAAATCGACGTGAAACGCAGTGACTCGCGAGAATGCGAAGTACAGGGTCCGCTCCGGAAGTGCGGTGATCACCCGCTGCGAGGTGACGTATACGACAGCTGTCGCTTCGTCACGCCACCGCACCTGAGCGTTTTGCTGCGCCTTTTCCTTGGCGTATTGATTCGCCAGAAGTGCTGCGCCCCAGGCCCCCACGACGAAACCTGTCGAACCGGCCACAAAGGGGTTGATGGTGCGGTAGCTGCCGCTGCCGCCGTAGAGGCGGTCGTAGCGCACATGCGGTGCGGCGATCCGGCCTACCTCACCCTGGGCCATGATCGGCCCTTCCAGATTCAGCGGGGGCGGCACGTTGCCTTCTTTGCGCAGCCAGCGGGCCATCTCGCAGGCGGTGTCCCAATAGAACGTGTGCGACTTCAGGTCAACATTCTCAAGGCCGCCGGTCATTCACCCGATCCCCGCAGTCGAGGAACCGAGCGTCGGGACTGTCGATCTTCGCCCTGGGTCCAGCCGTGTGTCGGGCATCCCGAGGCGATGATGACCTCGCCGCACCTCGACGCAACGATCTCTTGCTTGGTAATCGCCCATGGGTCATTTCAAGCTACGGAAAGAAGTAACAGGATTCAAGGTATCGGGATTCATTGTCTCTGGATAGATAGTGTTGCCGCCTGTGGGCTTGGGCCATGCCCGCCCCGTCTCGGTCGCCGGTTACTCCGGCGACTCGCGAGTTTGGTCGTCGGGTAGCTGCGCGGCGACATGAGCTGGGTTTGAGCCAGGAACGCGCATCAGAGATTGTCGGAGTGCATTGGACCTATCTCGGCCAAGTCGAGCGCGGTCGACGCAACCTCAGTTTGCACAACATCTTGAAAATCGCCCAAGGTCTTCAGATCGACGCGGGAGAGTTGGTCAGCGGATTGCCGGTGCTGGCCGACTAGAGACCTTGTCGAGCGCTGACCGCCCGTCCGTGGACCAAAGGATCTACTCTTCAGCGGCACGGTCGTCGACCGGCAACTCGGGCTCGGCGGCAGCCAGCTCCTCGATGTGAGCCAGCGTCCACTCTGCGAGCCGATCACGCATTTCGTGCAACATCGGTTCGTCACGACGGCAACGGAACTGCGAGACCTTCTCATTCGCGCTGCGTCGGCGCATGGTGATGTTGACGGCCCGATCAGTGATGGTGTCGGGCATGGCACCGATACCCGCAAGAGCCGCCATGGCGAACGTGGCGAACTCTGTAGGTTCGTGTCGTGGCCCGACGCAGCGCAACGCTGGCCGGTTGCGCTGATACCCGGCATTAATCAGCGCACGAAGGTCTTCGTTTTGCTCGGCGGCCCTTTTGGTGCCGAAGATCGCGTCGACCTCGTCGATCACCAGCGTCGGTGGCCGTTTTGCGTCGATCGAGCGGTAAATGGCTGCTGCTCTCGCGTTCGCGGTGATCAGGGCCGCGTGACACAACCCGCTGATCACATCCAGCGCACGGGTTTTGCCACATCGCTTCTGTGGACTGTTGAGAATCAGCCGTGGTGCTGCGTGCCACGCCTCGATCGCATGGGTAGCAGCCACCCATAACGCGACGGCCACGGCGGCCTCGGCGTCAGGGAACACCACATATCGAGTCAGAATCGCTAGCAGCTCGTCGAGCAGCCGCGCACCGTCCACTAAATCGGTAGGCGCATCACTGCCGACGGGCGGCGGCTCACCAGCGGATGAAGCATCAACTTTCGAATCACCGGCGGCATCCTGATCCGCCTCCGGTTCAGCGCTCGCACTCGGGTCACCAGCGGCCCGCTTTTCGGCCATGGCGGCGTTGCCTTTTTTAACATCGACTTGGATCTGTTCGACCACCGAATACCGGTCGGGGGTATTGTGGATGCTGGTCCTTGATGTCGGATCACAGTTGTTACTGGTCGCCCCGGCCTGGTCGCTGGGGCGATCACTTATATCAGTCATGTCAGTTGTCCATCCTCTACGTCCTCTACGTGTTGGGCACCATTGCCACTGCCAGATTCGTCCGCATAGTCAGCAGGACGGACCTCGATGAGATCCCTTGCGGCTTGGTCGATATGGAGCTGGAAGGCGGTCAAATTGCCTCCCGTTATGATCACCTTCGGGGGCTGCTGAAAGTGGCTCAGATTCCTTGCTGCCCGGTGGTTTTCGTGATTCTCGAAGTGACCGTGCGCGGCGGTAGCACTCATAGGGGTGTTCGCCGGGCTGCGGTTCTGAGCCGATGCGGGCATAACGTCGCAAACCCGCTCGCAAGTCCTCGCTCACGCGGCCCACACCCCCAGCGCCACCGGTACCACGACACCGACTACCACGAGCGAGGTACAGGGCGTTCATAGGTCGCACTCGGCGGCTTTTACTAAAGCGCCGATCCGGCGTTGCACTTTCGTCAGTTCGCGCTGCTGACGGGCCTTAATGCGCTTGATAGATTGCAGCCTCTCTTCAAACTTGTCCACTCGTTCTTCGAGTAACCTGATCTCGCTGTTTGTGTGAACTAGATCGACGCAGATCTTCCTGGCGCTTTCCTCGGCGCGAAGCAGGGCAGTTGTGTCGATGCGCTCTTGGAGGGCGCTCATCCGGCATCCCCGCCTGCGCGCGCCGTCTGCTCGCGCACCCAGTCGTCTACGTCGCACCAGCGGTAGCGAACTGAGCGACCGCAGTAACTCGGGCGCGGTCCTTTGCCCTCGTATCTCAGCCGGGTCAGCTGGTTAACGGTGGTGGCCAGGTATTCGGCGACCTGCGCAGTCTTAGCCAACGGTTCACGATCGCAACTTCCTGTGCGATTGGTACTCATCACTAGGTCCTCTCAATTCCGCAAACCGCAAATTTCCTGCGGTCGTTGAGAGCGACACTACGACTCGATTCGTGACCCAGAGTTAGGACGAAACATGTTGCGCTACAGGGTGACTAGAGCTTCTCTATAGGCCACTAAACACTTTCTGTAGGAGAAATCGAATCGCGGCGAGTAGCCACCTGGCGATTTGCGACCTTCGAGTTGCCGAGAGACATCACAGAATCTTAGAAATTCGTTATCGACCCGTGACCTTTGAAGCGGCTTCGGCACGGGCTGTGTCCAGCGCGACGGCCACTCCTTCCAGGTCGTCATCGAAGAGGTCGGCGTAAAGATCCAGCGTCATGGCGGCACTGGCGTGACCGAGCATCCGCTGTACCGCCTTGACGTTCGCGCCAGCCGAGACAGCCAGCGAGGCGGCAGTGTGCCGCAAGTCGTGTGGCGTCACCCGTGGCACTTTCGACTCGGTAACCGCCTTGGCGAACCACCCGGACACGGGGTGCGGGCGGCGCACGTGATCGCCTTCGCCGAACAAGAGGTCTTCTCTGCCCTTCTCCTCGCACTGACGCGCCAGCAGCGGCACCAAGAACTCCGGCAACGGAATTGAACGCTGCTTGTGCGACTTCGGCGTGCCGACGTGGATGCTGTTGCCTGACTGCACGGCGTTCTCACGGATCACGGCTCGCTTGCGCAACAGGTCCAGGTCGGCAACCCTTAGGCCGATCGCCTCACCCCAGCGCATCCCGGTGTACGCCAGCAGCAGCACCAGAGTCCTGTACTCTCCCGCAGCGTCCGCCAGGTCGTCGACATGCCGATGGGTCAGGTACACCGGCCTCTTGCGCGAGGTCTTCGGCAGCTTCAGACCAGTCGCCGGGTTCTTGGGGATCAGGTTGTCGGTAACGGCGTCCGTCAGGATCTGTGACAGCACGTAGTGGGAGCGCTTGATCGCGGCGGGACCGATGGCCTTCCTGCCCTCGGCGGTCTGGCCCAGCTCGGTCATCCATCCCTGCACGGCGGTCGGCTTGATGTCGCCGAGCGCCACGAGGCCCCAGCGCGGTTTGACCCGCACGCGCCAGGTCGTCTCCATGACGGCGTAACCGGACGGCTTGAGGTGACCCTTCTGCCTGTCCAGCCAAACCTGCCCGAGGTCGTCGAGCGTGCGGCGGGCGTCAGCAGGATTGACGTACTCGCCCTTGAGCTTGGCCACCTCGACCGTGTTGGCGAACCGCTCGGCGTCGCGCTTGGTCCGGAAACCGCGCTTGTCGGTCTGCCGGTTGTCGGGCGTGCGGTACCGAACCCGGTAGCGCCTGCCCTGCTTGGTCTCGTAAGCCTGCACGACTGCCATGCCCACCAGAGTAGATCTAAATGTGGGCAAAATGTGGGCAAAGTGCCGCTGCACGGGTAGCAGCACTGGCGCAATTCGGTAGCTGGCGTTGGACCTCGATGCGCTTATTGACGGCCTGAACAGGACATTTAGAAGTCCCAGTCCTCGTCCTCGGTGACGACAGCCTTGCCGATCACGTACGACGACCCCGACCCCGAGAAGAAGTCGTGGTTCTCGTCGGCGTTTGGCGACAGCGCCGACAGGATCGCCGGGTTGACGTCGGTCTCGTCCCGTGGGAACAGCGCCTCGTAGCCGAGGTTCATCAGCGCCTTATTGGCGTTGTAGCGCAGGAACTTCTTGACGTCCTCGGTCAGCCCGACCTCGTCGTAAAGGTCCTGGGTGTACTCCACCTCGTTGTCGTACAGCTCGAACAGCAGCTCGTAGGTGTAGTCCTTGAGCTCGGCGCGCTTGGACTCGTCTTCGAGCGCCAGGCCGCGTTGGTACTTGTAGCCGATGTAGTAGCCGTGTACCGCCTCGTCGCGAATGATCAGCCGGATCATGTCGGCGGTGTTGGTCAGCTTGGCCCGGCTCGACCAGTACATCGGTAAGTAGAAGCCGGAGTAGAACAGGAAGCTCTCCAGCAGCGTGGAGGCGACCTTGCGCTTGAGCGGCTCGTCGCCGCGGTAGTACTCCAGCACGATCTCGGCTTTGCGCTGCAGGTTGGGATTCTCCTCCGACCAGCGGAAAGCGTCGTCGATCTCGGCGGTCGAGCACAGCGTGGAAAAGATCTGACTGTAGCTCTTGGCGTGCACCGACTCCATGAAAGCGATGTTGGTGTAAACCGCCTCCTCGTGCGGGGTCAACGCGTCGGGGATGAGGCTCACCGCACCCACGGTGCCCTGGATGGTGTCCAGCATGGTGAGGCCCGTGAACACCCGCATGGTCAGCTGCTTTTCGTGGGCAGTCAGCGTGCCCCAGGACGGGATGTCGTTGGACACTGGCACCTTCTCTGGCAACCAGAAGTTGCCGGTCAGGCGGTCCCAAACCTCGGCGTCTTTATCGTCTTGCAGACGGTTCCAGTTGATCGCCGAGACGCGGTCGATCAGCTTTGCATTTCCACTCACCAGAACCCCACTTCACCAGGTGCGAAATTGGCTGCCGGCCACGCCGGACTTGCTTAGGCCTCAGACACTACCCCTGGTGTCCGACAAGGCGGCGTAACACAATAAGTTGTGTTTGGCGGCGTGTCGCCAGTCGTCGTCAAAGCCAGCGGAGCAACCTGAAACGGCAGATATTCCCTGGTCCGGACGATAACCTCTATAACGTGGTGAACCACTGAGCGGGGCTCGCTCAACACTTACTTTTGCGACATTTGCTGCACGTGTCGTTGCCTGATAGGGGGGTGGTGGTTTGGAGCACGAAGACGGCGCAAGCAGCGGCTATTTCTGGACCGACAGCCACGCAAGTGACGAACTGACGCGGTTGCGACTCATCGAGCAGTACAACGATCCCTCCTCGTTTCGTCTGCTCGACTAGTATCGGCGTTGCCGAAGGCTGGCGATGCCTCGAGGTAGGCGCGGGCGCAGGCTCTGTCGTGTGCTGGCTCTCCCGACGGGTAGGACCCGGCGGGAAGGTCGTCGCCGTCGATCTCGATACACGGTTTCTCCGCGATCTCTCCGCACAAAACGTCGAGGTCCGGCGCGCTGACATCACTCAAGATCCGCTTGAGCCGTCGGCGTATGACCTGGTACACGCCCGATCGGTCCTGACGCATCTGCGCGATCCGGTTGCGGCGCTGCAACGCCTGGTCACCGCGCTTCGCCCCGGTTGCTGGTTGATGGTCGAAGACGTCGATAACGGCACTGTTGAGGCGGCCGACGCAACGCATCCCCTCGCCGCGGCGTTCGACCTCTGCGCGAACACGCGAATCAAGTTCCTCTCAGCTGGCGGGGTCATGGATCTGCGCTACGGCCGCACGTTGCCGGTGCACATGCAGGCATTGGCGCTGACCGATCTGCAGAACGAGGCTGTCGCGTTGGTCAGTTCCGGACGAAGCCCTATGTCGCAGTTGATGATTCAATCATTTCTGCCGGTGGATGACGCCATGGTCGCCAACGGCGTGGTGAAGCAGGCGGATGCGGCAGCGGCGCAGCGGGCTTTCGCAGACCCTTCGTTCCTCTACCGGGGCGGATTGGTTGTCGCCGCATGGGGCCGTAAGCCTGGCTGACCGCAGCACGACTTGCTCACACCTAAGCATGTACCATTTGGTACATGCTTATCGAACACAGCTTTGAGATCGACGCATCGTCAGAGGTGGTCTGGGAAGTCTTCAGCGATGTCGAACGCTGGCCCGAGTGGACCGAGTCGGTGACTTCCCTGGTTGCCCTGGACGGCCCAGGCCTGGCGTTGGGCAAACGGTTCGCGATCAAGCAGCCCCGGATGGGCAAACTCGTCTGGCGGGTCACCGAGATCGAACCCGGCATGTCCTGGACTTGGGAACAACGTGCTCCGGGTGCCCTGGCGAAGGCGAGTCACGAGGTCATTCCCCAACCCGGCGGCCGCACCCTGGTGCGCCAGCGCATCGACCAGCAAGGCGTACTCGGCGCCTTGGTCGGCCGCCTCATGACGAACATGACCAAGCGCTACCTCGACATGGAGGCACGCGGCCTGACCAAGCGATCCGAGCAGCGCCGGGGCGCCCGTGGTTCGCGCGCCTGACACCGACCGGCGCAGGCAACTCCTCGGCGCGCTGGTCGAGGAATTCGCCGCCCGCGGGGTGGGCGACAGGTCACTGCGCGATGTCGCCGCCGCGGTCGGCACCAGCCATCGAATGCTCTTGCACCACTTCGGATCCCGGGAAGAGCTGCTGCTGGCGGTGGTCACGGAGGTCGAGCGCCGGCAGATGCGTGTGCTGCCCGAGCTGCCGACGAACCCCGCCGAGCACTTCACCGCCATGTGGGCAGACGTGAGCCGCCCCGAACTTCGCCAGCTGGAGCGCCTGTTCTTCGAGTGCTATTCACGGGCGGCACAGGGCGAGAAGTCGTTCGCCACAATGATTCCCGGCGCCGTCACCGGCTGGCTGCAGGCAGCCGACGCCGTCACGAAGGGCTCCGCCGATCCCGCGCTGGCGCGCCTCGGGCTCGCGGTCATCCGCGGACTGTTGCTCGACCTCGTCGCTACCGAAGATGATGCGGGCGTCGACGCGGCGGCGCAGGTCTTCGCGCAGCTACTGAGCGGTTAGCGCCGGCCGCTTGCCGACCCCGAAGAACCGGTACTCGTCGGGCTTCACCGAGCGGGTGGCCCGCCAGTACTGCCAGGTGTAGCCGCCCCACAGCACGGTGTTCTTGCCGTGCTCGTCGAGGTACCAGCTGGCGCAGCCGCCGTTGTTCCACACCGATTGGGACAGCCTCTCCTGCAGCTCGTCGTTGAACCGATCCTGAGCCTCGCGGGTGGGGGCCAAAGCTTGCGCTTTCATCTTGTCGCACTTGGCGATTGCGTCGGCCACGTAGTGGATTTGAGACTCGATCATGAATACCACCGAGTTGTGCCCGAGGCCCGTGTTGGGTCCCAGCAGGAAGAACAAGTTGGGAACGTCGGCAACGGTGACACCGCGGTGGGCGCCGATACCCTCGCGGTTCCACCGGTCCACCAGGTCCTCGCCGTGCTGACCCTTGATCTGCACGTAGGTGTAGGAGTCGGTGACGTGAAAGCCGGTGGCGTAGACGATCACGTCCACCGGGCGCTCACGACCGTCGGCGGAGACGATCCCGTCCCGGGTGATCCGGGTGATCCCGTCGGTCACCACTTCGGTTTTGGGATTCGCGACCGCGCGGTAGTACGTCGTGGAGTTCAGGATTCGCTTGCAACCGATGCGGTAGTTCGGGGTCAGCTTGCGGCGCAGCTCACGGTCTTTCACCGAGCGCCGGATGTTGTACTTCGCGTAGAGCTCGATGAATTTCAGCGCGTTCGGCCGCTTGGTCATGCCAATCGCCAACGCCTCCTGGCCCCAGTAGATAGCCAGACGTGTGAGGGCCCGCAGACCAGGCACGTTCTGCATGGCAGCCCGCAGCCGCGGCGGGATCTCGGGGTTGGATCGCGGCACCACCCAGGGCGGGGTGCGCTGATAGAGCTTGAGTTCGGCGACCTGGTCGACGATCTCGGGCACGATCTGAATCGCGCTGGCTCCGGTCCCGATGATCGCGACGCGCTTTCCGGTCAGGTCGACGCTGTGGTCCCACTCCGCGGAATGGAAAGCGGGACCCGCGAATTCGTGTCGACCCTCGATTTCTGGGACGGACGGGATGTGGAGCGCGCCGGCTCCGGAGATCAGAAACTGGGCGATGTATTCGCGCCCGTCGGTGGTGAACACGTGCCAGCGGTACTCGTCGTCGTCCCAGTAACCGCGGTCCACTAACGCGTTGAATTTGATGAAGCGCCGCAGACCGTATTTGTCGGTGACACCCTTGAGGTAGTCCCAGATCTCGGGCTGGAAGGAGAACGGGTTTTTCCAGTCTGGCTTGGGCTCGAAGGAAAACGAGTACAGGTGCGACGGGATATCGCAGGCACAGCCGGGGTAGCTGTTGTCCCGCCAGGTGCCGCCGACGTCGTCGGCCTTCTCCAGGATGACGAAGTCCACGCCCTGCTTCTGCAGCTCGATCGCCATGCCCAAGCCCGAGAATCCGGTGCCGATGATGACAGCCCGGGTGTGAACGGGTGGCTGGTCAGATTGGGGTTTGCCGCTCTCGTCTACGGCCGGGGTCACGACTTCTGTCATGGGGGGTCGGTCTTCCTTACTTGACAACAATACCCAGTACCCGGGGTATCGGATAAGCCCGAGTGTTGTCGATCCCTACCGCGATGTCAACGTTGCTGAGGCCCAGCTCACGCTGAAGCGGCGGGCAGGGCGTCGTGAATGGGCTTGTCGGGGTCCATCTTGATGCCCAGCGTGTCGGCGGTCCCGACGATGATGCCCATCATGATCGTCGTCAGCTGGGCGACGAATTGCTCCCGCGTCATGGAGCGCGGACTGTCCGGATCGGGCCCCAGCCACCATTCGGTGGCCGATGCCGCCGAGCCGAATGCAGCAAACGCCGCGAGCTCGAGTGCGTCGCGATTGAGTTCCATGTCCTGCAACTCGTTGTTGAACATTTCGGCGATGGTCAGCGTGATCTCGCGCCCCTCGTTCAGGGTCCTCACAGTCGCCTTGGATTGCGCGCTAGAGCCGCCCTGGATGAACACCCGCATGACGTTGGGGTGCTGGTCAAGCAGCGTGACGAACTCCTCGACGGCACGGCGGATGACCTCGCGCGCGGAGTCGGTGGCCAGGTTGATCGAGGGGAAGATTGCCCCCCAGAGCATGTCCCGCAGGCGTTCCCCGATGGCCAGGAACAGGTCTGACTTGTCGGTGAAGTGCCGGTAGATCTTGGGCTTCGCGGTGCCGGCCTCCTCGGCGATCTCACGGATGCTCAACTCGGGTCCCAGGCGGTCGATTGCCCGGAAGGCCGCCTCGACGATCTCGGCACGCACCTTCTTGCGGTGCTCGCGCCAACGCTCGCTGCGCGCGTCGACCTTGGCCCCAGGCTTGGCGCTGGGGTGGGGTCGGCTAATTCTCACCACGCCAAGCACCATACCGCGTGGCATCGGTTGACCTGGGCAGACTCGGCGTTCCCGCCGCCACCCAGCGGGATTTGACCGGCAATGCCCGTGGCAGCCGCTAGGTCATGCGCAGCTGGATAGGGTGGATCGCATGTGCACACGAGTCATCTGGCCCGATGCGGGCGACGCGGTCCTGGTTGGCAGAAACATGGACTTCCACCGCGACTTGATGACCAACTTGTGGAAGCAGCCACGAGGCGTCAGCCGCGACGACGGTGTCACCGGCAAGCTGCGCTGGACGTCGACATTCGGCAGCGTGATCGCCACCGCGTTCGACATCATCTCCGTGGATGGACTTAACGAAGCCGGGCTAGCTGGGCACGTACTGTGGCTGGCCGAGTCCAGCTACGGCGTGCCCGACGATTCGCGCCCCCAACTCAGCCAAGCGATCTGGCTGCAGTACTTCCTGGACAACTTCGAAACCGTCGCCGAGGCGGTCCAATGGATCGCTGACACCGACGTTCAGGTGGTGCAGATGGATGACCCCACTGGTGGAAACCCGCCCACGATTCACCTCGCACTCGACGACGCTACCGGCGATTCGGCGATCATCGAGTACGTCGAGGGGCGGCCAAAGGTCTACCACAGCAAGAACTACCGCGTGATGACGAATTCACCCACCTTCGATCAGCAGCTCGAGCTGGTGAAGAGCTTCGAGGGTCTCGGCGGCACCGCACCGCTGCCCGGCTCGACATTGGCCAGCGACCGGTTCGCCCGCGCCACCTATTACGTGCACCGGCTGCCCGAGCCGACCGGGCAGGTTCAGGCGATCGCCAGCATGTTCTCGGTGATTCGCAATGCCGCACAACCTTTCCGCATCCCCGACCCCGGCAAGCCCGACGCCTCTCAGACGATCTGGCAGGTGGTCCTGGACCTGACCAACAAGCGGTACGTCTACGAATCCACCACCCGGCCCAACATCGTGTGGGTGGACCTGGCCGACCTTGACTTCTCCGCGGGCAGCCCCCAGCTCAAACTGGACCTGCAGACGGAACTCGCGGTGCAGGGCGGGATCGCCGGCAACGTGGGACACAAGTTCGAGGACAAAGGGCCGATGACGTTCTTGTCCTTGAAGCTGCTGGACGAGCTGGCGGCAGCAGCCCCAAAAGCGACACAGAGCTGAAGGGGCAGCGAGCTCCGACTCGGCGTTGACCACGGTGATCGCGGTGTCCACCGCGGATAGACGGCGGGCCAGGGTCGCTGCCACGTAGGCCCCGGCATACCCGGCGCCGAGGACGACGATGCGGTGCTCCATGTGCCGCTCCTGTCGGTTCCCTTAACTCCCTGTCGTCTACTTGAGCGGGACAGCGTCTCAATTCCTGACAAGAACGAGATGTGATGTGAGTCATGGATGTCGCGATGTCACCCGGTGTCCCCACCACGCCGTAGCCTCGACGCATGGAGCACCGGATCTTCAGCACCGCCGTCGCCGCGGTGTACCCGCACTACCTGGCAAAGTTGGAGCGCAAGGGCCGCACGCAGGCCGAACTCGACGAGGCCATCTGCTGGCTGACCGGCTTCGACGAGGCGACGCTGCGGCGCCATCTCGATGACGAGACCACGTTCTCGGAGTTCTTCGCCGACGCCTCGCTGAACCCGAACGCCTCGCTGATTACCGGCGTCGTGTGCGGGGTGAAGGTGCAGGAGATCGAGGACCCGCTGATGCAGAAGATCCGCTACCTCGACAAGCTCGTAGACGAACTCGCGCGCGGCAAGCCGATGAACAAGGTGCTGCGCGCGGCGTAGTCGGCTGTCGCACGAGGACCCCAGTGGCCCCGATCCGTGCGCTTATGCCACGGTGTCGCCCGTCGAGGAGGTGGCCACCGATCCGCGGCCCGACGTGTACACCGAACAGCTGAACTGACCGACTTACTCCGCCGAGCCCAGCTCCATCTCGATCCGCGGCACGATCCGCAGCTCACCGCGGGCCTCCTGCTCCCGCAGATCCTTCTGCCGGTAGGGGGGCAGGGTGGCCACGTACTCCTTGGCCACGAGCACGGACCCTGGGACCGCGAGGAACTCGGCACAAACTGCGGAGCGCTTTGTGGCCGGTCGTCGCAGGCTGTGTGACAGTCGCCGTGATGCAGTTCGGTATCCGGCCACTGCCCATCGGGCGCAAAATTAGGTTAGACCGTGGGAGATAAAGAAGCAGGCCAGGGAGCATTTTCCCTGGCCTGCGACTTAGCTAGAACAGCCCTAAAGCATGCAGGACACGCAGCCCTCGACCTCGGTACCTTCTAGGGCCATCTGCCGCAACCGGATGTAGTACAGCGTTTTTATGCCCTTGCGCCAGGCATAGATTTGCGCCTTGTTCACGTCGCGCGTGGTGGCGGTGTCCTTGAAGAACAAAGTCAGCGACAACCCCTGGTCTACGTGCTGGGTAGCCGCGGCGTAGGTGTCGATGATCTTCTCGTAACCGATCTCGTAGGCGTCCTGGTAGTACTCCAGGTTCTCGTTGGTCATGTAGGGCGCCGGGTAGTAGACGCGGCCGATCTTGCCTTCCTTGCGAATCTCCACCTTCGACACAATCGGGTGGATCGACGACGTCGAGTGGTTGATGTAGGAGATCGACCCGGTCGGCGGCACCGCCTGCAGGTTCTGGTTGTAGATGCCGTGCTGTTGCACCGACTCCTTGAGTCGCTTCCAGTCGTCCTGGGTCGGGATGCGGATGTCGGCGTCGGCGAAGAGCTGGCGCACCTTGTCGGTGGCCGGCTCCCAGACCTGCTCGGTGTACTTGTCGAAGAACTCCCCCGAGGCGTACTTGGACCGCTCGAATCCCTTGAAGTGTGTACCTCGTTCGATCGCGATGCGGTTCGAAGCGCGCAGCGCGTGGTAGAGCACCGAGTAGAAGTAGATATTGGTGAAGTCGATGCCCTCTTCGGAACCGTAGAAGATGCCCTCCCGCGCCAGGTACCCGTGCAGGTTCATCTGCCCGAGGCCGATCGCATGGGAATCGTTGTTGCCCTGCTCGATTGACGGCACCGATGTGATGTGGGTCTGGTCGCTGACGGCGGTCAGCGCTCGGATGGCCACCTCGATGGTCTGCGCGAAATCCGGCGAGTCCATCGTCTTGGCGATGTTCAGCGACCCCAGGTTGCACGAAATGTCTTTGCCCACTTTGGCGTACGACAAGTCGTCATTGAACAGCGACGGCGTCGAGACCTGCAGGATCTCCGAGCACAGGTTGGAGTGGGTGATCTTGCCCTCGATGGGATTGGCCCGGTTCACCGTGTCCTCGAACATGATGTAGGGGTAACCGGACTCGAACTGCAGCTCGGCCAGGGTCTGGAAGAACTCACGCGCCTTGATCTTGGTCTTTCGGATGCGTGCGTCATCGACCATCTCGTAATACTTTTCGGTGACCGAGATGTCGGCGAAGGCCATGCCGTAGACACGTTCGACGTCGTAAGGCGAGAACAGGTACATGTCCTCGTTCTTCTTGGCGAGCTCGAAGGTGATGTCGGGGATCACCACGCCCAGGCTGAGCGTCTTGATGCGGATCTTCTCATCGGCGTTCTCCCGCTTGGTGTCCAGGAAGCGGTAGATGTCGGGGTGATGCGCGTTGAGGTAAACCGCGCCAGCGCCCTGACGCGCACCCAGCTGATTGGCATAGGAAAACGAGTCCTCGAGCAGCTTCATGATCGGGATGACGCCCGAGGATTGGTTCTCGATGTTCTTGATCGGTGCGCCGTGCTCACGAATATTGGTCAGCAGCAAGGCAACTCCCCCGCCGCGCTTGGAAAGCTGCAGGGCAGAGTTGATGGAGCGCCCAATGGACTCCATGTTGTCCTCGATGCGAAGCAGGAAGCACGAAACCGGCTCTCCGCGTTGCTTCTTCCCCGAGTTGAGGAAGGTCGGGGTAGCTGGCTGGAACCGGCCGTCGATGATCTCGTCCACTAGCTTCTCGGCCAGCGCATTGTCACCCGCCGCCAGGGTCAGCGCGACCATGACCACGCGGTCCTCGAACCGCTCCAGGTAGCGTTTACCGTCGAAGGTCTTCAGCGTGTAAGAGGTGTAGTACTTGAACGCGCCCAGGAACGTCGGGAAGCGAAACTTCTTGGCGTAGGCTCGATCCAGCAGCGTCTTGACGAAGTTTCGCGAGTACTGGTCGAGAACCTCCCGCTCGTAATAGTTCTTCTGGATGAGGTAGTCGAGCTTCTCGTCCTGATTGTGGAAGAACACGGTGTTCTGGTTGACGTGTTCCAAGAAGTACTGCCGTGCAGCGAGCACGTCTTTCTCAAACTGAATCTTGCCGTCTGCGTCGTACAGATTCAGCATCGCGTTGAGCGCGTGGTAATCCGTTTCGTTCTGCGACGCGATCGTGCCGGCGGTTACAGGCTCTGCAGTGACGGTTGGTGACACGTCTGTTCCTTCCAATATTGAGCCCAAAAGTCAGATAAGCCCGCACGGACGGCGTTCACGTCGTCCTCGGTACCCATCAATTCGAATCGGTACAGGTACGGAACTCCGCACTTGCGGGATACCACGTTGCCCGCGTAGGCGAATTCGGCACCGAAGTTGTTGTTGCCCGCGGCGATGACGCCGCGGATCAGTGAGCGGTTGTGCTCGTTGTTCAAGAAGGCGATGACCTGCTTGGGGACGTAGCCACCGTTGTTGATGTCGGGGGTGGCCTTCCCGCCGCCGTACGTGGGCAGAATCAGCACGTACGGCTCGTCGACCTCGATGCGGCCATGCAGCGGTATCCGCATAGCGGGAACACCCAGCTTCTGCACAAAGCGGTGGGTGTTCTCCGACACGGAGGAGAAGTAGACCAGGTTGTGCCCCCGGTTCTCCATGACGCCGCAGCCCCCTGTTCGTTTTACCGCCGGCTAGGCGCTCAGCGCGGCTTCGGCGAGCGCCTTGATGCGGTCGGGCCGGAAACCGGACCAGTGGGCGTTGTCGGCCACCACGACGGGCGCCTGCAGGTAGCCGAGCGCCATCACGTAGTCGCGCGCTTCTGGGTCCAGGGTGATGTCGACCTTTTCGTAGGCGATGCCCTGCTTGTCCAGCGCCTTGTAGGTGGCGACGCACTGCACGCATGCTGGCTTGCTGTAGACGGTGATGCTCATGGGCGTACCGCTCCTTTGCGGGAGTGAGAGGTTAACAGGACTGGCAACGGCTGGAGTGGTGGTTCTGCGTTATGTTCAGCGCCCCGGAGAGCCCCCAGATTCCCGTTCTGCGGCCACCAAATCGAGAGATGTGGTGAGACCGAGTCCGGGAGGATCATCGCGCTCCGCCTGGTCGACGAAGACCTGGACGAGAGTTGGTGAACCTGGGTTCTGCCGGTCCCCGGAACACTACACCTAGGGGGTGACAACGAGAAGAGATACAAGATGTTCGAAACAACATTCTTGAAATTCGCAGGTCGTAAGCCATTGCCGGGCGTGTCGTCGGCGTGTCGCAGATCACAAATTGACCGCGACGGTACAGAGGGGCTACGCATGCCAATGGATATACCAGCGGGTACCGACAACTCGCGGTCCCGCCGCGCGCGACGCCACCCGCCAGCAAAGCCGCCGACGAACTCGTCGGCGGCCTTGACAGGACCGAGTCAGCCGACCTCGGCAACGAGCTTGCCGAGCACGTCGCGCACGCTGGCCGACAGCTCTTCGTGCTCGGCGGGAGCCTTCCCGTCCAGGGTCTTGAACGGCACCGAAAGCTTGATCGACTCGACCACCCGTGCCCCGGCGATACCGAACGACTTGCGGGTCTCGTCGTGCGCCCACACGCCACCGTATTGACCGAGCGAACCCCCGATCACCGCCAGCGGCTTGCCCTTCAACGCACCGTTGCCGAACGGCCGGGACAGCCAGTCGATGGCATTCTTGAGCACCGCGGGAATGGTGCCGTTGTACTCCGGCGTGACCACTAACGCGGCGTCGGCCTCGCGCGCCGCGGCCCGCAGCGCGGCAACCGCCGGCGGCTCGTCGTTCTGCGCGCCCACCGCCGGGTCGATGTCCTCGTTGTAGAACGGCAACTCGGCGAGCGAGTCGAACACGGTGACGGCGACGCCCTCGGGGGCGATCTGGCCGGCGAGTTCGGCAATCTGGCGGTTGACCGACGCCGTACGCAGGCTGCCCACCAGGGCCAGGATCTTGGACTCTGTCACTTCTGTCGTCCCCTTCACTAGTTGGTCTACATCCTTGCACGGCTTAACCGGACTATAGTCCACTTTATTCCGATCGAGCTAAAGTACGGGTGTGACCGGGATCGAGCTGACGGTATCGGCTCCACAACAGCCGCAACACGAACGCAGCGATGCCGCGCGCAACCGCGCGCTACTGCTGGCCGCGGCCCGCGAGCTGGTACGGCAGCGCGGCGCGGACGCCGTCACCATGGACGACGTCGCCGTGGCCGCCGGTGTCGGCAAGGGCACTGTGTTCCGGCGTTTCGGCAGCCGGGCCGGGCTGATGACGGTGCTGCTCGACGAGGACGAGAAGGCCAGCCAGCAGGCATTCCTGTTCGGTCCGCCGCCCCTGGGTCCCGACGCACCGCCGCTCGAGCGACTGGTCGCGTTCGGCCGGGAACGGATCTGCTTCGTCCACACCCACCACGAATTGCTGTCCGCGGCCAACCGCGACCCGCAGACTCGACGGGTCGGTGCGGCCGCCGTTCAGCGCCGCCACGTTCAGGTGTTACTGCAGGCCGCACACACCACCGGCGATCTGGCCGTGCAGACCGACGCCCTGCTGGCCCTGCTCGATGCCGACTACGTCGAGTATCAACTCAGCGAGGGCGGCCATACCGAGGATTCCCTGGGCCAAGCGTGGGCGAGCCTGGCCCGCAAGCTATGCGGCAGGTGATCGAGCCCAATGCCGTCCTGGGTCCTGCACGTAGACCTCGACCAATTTCTGGCTTCGGTGGAGCTACGCCGCCGTCCCGAGCTCGTCGGCCTGCCGGTGATTGTCGGCGGTAGCGGCGATCCGAACGAAGCACGCAAGGTCGTCACCTGCGCCTCGTATGAAGCCCGTAGGTTCGGCGTGCACGCTGGCATGCCGTTGCGCACCGCCGCCCGCCGCTGCCCGGACGCCACCTTCCTGCCCTCCGATTCAGCGGCATATGACGCGGCATCCGAACAGGTCATGACCCTGCTGCGGGACCTCGGCCACCCAGTCGAGGTATGGGGCTGGGACGAGGCATATGTCGGCGTGAGCCCACCCGCCGATCCCGTTGCGGTCGCCGAACAAATCCGCAGCGTCGTGGCCACCCAGACTGCCCTGTCCTGCTCGGTCGGCATCAGCGACAACAAGCAGCGCGCCAAGATCGCCACGGGATTCGCCAAGCCCGCTGGGATTTTCACCCTCACCGACGCCAACTGGATGACGATGATGGCCGACCGCCCCGTCGACGCATTGTGGGGCGTCGGCCCCAAAACCACCAAAAAGCTTGCTTCGCTGGGTATCTCGACGGTTCGAGAACTCGCCCATAGCGACGGCGAACTGCTCACGTCAACATTCGGTCCGCGCACGGGTCTATGGCTACTGCTATTGGCCAAAGGAGGCGGCGATACCGAGGTCAGCGCGCAACCATGGGTGCCGCGCTCGCGCAGCCACGTCGTCACCTTCCCGCGTGACCTGACCGAACGATCCGAAATGGATACGGCTGTAACAGAATTGGCTCGAAAAGCACTCGACGAGGTACGCGCCGACGGCCGCATCGCGACGCGCGTCGCGGTCACCGTGCGCACCGCTACGTTCTATACTCGCACCAAGATCCGCAAGCTCGATGCACCGACAACCGACGCCGACGCAATCGTCGCCACAGCGCTGCAGGTCCTGGACCTGTTCGAACTGGACCGTCCGGTCCGACTGCTCGGGGTCCGTCTCGAACTGCTAATGCCCGGTTAGACCCCCCGTGTGGGTGGACCAGGCCGCAGCGCCCGCGTGAAGACCGCGTTCACCTGGCGCATCGCCACGCTGTAGGGCCACCACGCCAACCGCTTGAACGCGTACAGCGCACGGATATCCGGTGACGTGTAGACCAGGTAGCGGTTCTTGGCGACACCGTCCAGGATCTTCTCGGCCGCCCGTTCCGGCGAGACGGCGTGCCCGCTGAAGCGGTCCACCCAGCGGGCGACCTGCGGGTCCTCGCGATCCACGCCGGCAATCTCCACTGTGTTGACCAGCGGCGTCTTCACGGCGCCGGGAACCACGACGTTTACCCCGATGCCGTGCTTGGCCAGGTCGAAACGGAGCACCTCGGACAGCCCGCGCAACCCGTACTTGCTGGCGCTGTAGGCCGCATGCCACGGCAGCGCCACGATCCCAGCCGCCGAGGACACGTTGACCACCCGCCCGCCCCGGCCGGCGGCCACCATCTGCGGCACGAACGACTCGATCACGTGGATCGGGCCCATCAGGTTGATCGCAACCATCTTGCTCCACTGGTCGTGCGAGAGCCGATCGACGGTCCCCCACGCCGATACTCCGGCGATGTTGAGCACCACGTCCATGCTCGCGTGGCTGGTGTGGATGTCGGCGGCGAACGCCGCCACCTTGTCGTAGTCCGAAATATCCAGCGCCCGGTAGGCGGGCACCTGCGCGCCCAGCGCGCGGGCGTCGGCCACCGTCTGCTCCAACCCCGCCGCGTCGCGATCGGTCAGATACAGCTCTGCCCCTCGCGCCGCCAGCCGCAGTGCCGTTGCCCGGCCGATACCGCTGGCCGCACCGGTCACAAAACACCGTTTACCCGCGAAATATTGTTCGGAGCTCCTTTGCGCCATGGTCGAGACGATACCGGCGGTTACGCCAAGATCCGCGCAGGGCTGGGCTAGCGGCTCCGACCGCCCCATAACGCGTTGAGCCACAACTGTTCCAGCACTCGCACCCGACTCGACAGTTCACTGTCGCGTCCGACCAGCAACGGGTCACCGGTCAGCATCAGCGCGGTGGTGCCGGTCAGCGTTCGGATAAGGGTCGGCAGGTCGTCACTGATCGGTTGTGCGGTGCCGGCCTTGACTTCGGCGTCGACGACATTGACGATCTGGCCGAGCACCACCTGCAATTGCCGCTCAAGAATCTCGCGGATCTCTAGGTCGTTCTGCCGAGCGTCGTTGCAGGCCTGGACCACCGGGTCGTTCCGCGCGTACACCGCGGCGGCGCTGCCGACCATTCGCTTGGCGAACTGCTCCGGCGACTCCCCCGGCTGGCGAGGTGCGAAATAGTGCGTGAGTTCTTCGAGTTCCTCGGCCGCCTCGGCGAGGATCTGGGCGAGCACCGAATACTTGGAGTCGAAATAGAAGTAGAAACCGGACCTAGCCACCCCGGCTCGAACGCTGATGGTGCTGACGGAGAGTTCGGAGAAGGGCCGCTCCTGCAACAGGTCTCGCACCGCCTGCATGATCGCCTGTCGGTGCTTGTCGCCGCGCCGGCGTGGTCCCGGTGCGTCCTGTTCGTCGTCAGCGGCCTGGCTGCTCACTTCTCGATCACCTCCTGACTTTGCATCACACGCTTCCAAAAGCAAACTTGACAGGCGTCAAGTTTGCCCGTGATATTAGGAGAAGGTGACCGCCGCCACGGCCGGTAAGGAGTGTCATGACAGCAAGCAACGCGACAATCAGCACCCCCGAATACGTCCTGGATCAGGCTCGGCGCCGTCTGACCCCGTCGGTCAACAACATTCCCGGCATGGGTCTACTGGAGCGCCGGTTGCGCGATACCCAGTTCCCCGAGCGCAAGCTCGCAGAGCCTCCGCCCGGCAGCGGGCTCAAACCCGTCGTCGGCGATAGGGGGCTGCCGATCCTTGGGCACATGATCGAAATGCTGCGCGGCGGACCGGAATATTTGGCGTTTCTGTACGAGACGAAAGGTCCCCTGGTCTTCGGGGACTCGCCGGTGCTGCCGTTCGTCGCTGCGCTCGGTCCAGACGCCGCACAGGTGATCTATTCGAACCGCAACAAGGACTACTCGCAGCAGGGTTGGACACCGGTGATCGGCGCGTTTTTCCACCGCGGATTGATGCTGCTGGACTTTGAAGAACACCTGTTTCATCGCCGCATCATGCAGGAGGCCTTCGTCCGGTCCCGGCTCGTAAACTACGTCGAACAAATGGACACAGTCGTGTCGCAGGTGATTGCCAACGACTGGGTCGTCAACGACTCACGCTTCCTGCTGTATCCGGCGATGAAGGAACTCACCCTGGACATTGCCTCCATGGTGTTCATGGGGCACGAGCCAGGTACCGACCGCGAGCTGGTGACGAAGGTGAACAACGCCTTCACCATGACGGTCCGCGCCGGTAACGCGGTGATCCGCACCGGCATCCCGCCGTTCACCTGGTGGCGCGGCCTTCGGGCCCGCAAACTACTCGAGGACTACTTCGCCCAGCGCGTCAAAGAGCAGCGCGGAAAGCAAGGCAACGACCTGCTCAGCGTGCTGTGCCAGACCGAGGACGAGGACGGCAATCGGTTCTCCGACGAAGACATCGTCAACCACATGATTTTCTTGATGATGGCCGCGCACGACACCTCCACCACCACCGCGACCAATATGGCCTACCAGCTGGCCGCCAACCCCGAGTGGCAGCAGCGCTGCCGCGACGAGTCCGATCGTCTCGGCGACGGCCCAGTAGACATCGACTCCCTGGAAAAGCTGGAATCGCTGGCCCTGGTGATGAACGAGGCGATTCGTCTGGTCTCGCCGGTCCAGTGGGCGATGCGCCGGACGGTACGCGACACGGAGTTACTCGGACACTACATCCCGGCGGGCACCAACATCACGGCATTTCCCGGGGTGAACCATCGGCTGCCGGAGCTGTGGACCGATCCGCTGAAGTTCGATCCGGACCGGTTCACCGAACCACGTAGCGAACACAAGCGGCACCGCTACGCTTTCACACCCTTCGGGGGCGGTGCGCACAAGTGCATCGGCATGACGTTCGGGCAGCTGGAAATCAAGACGATCATGCATCGGTTGCTGCGCCGTTATCGACTGGAGCTGCCACGACCGGGCTACGAGGCCAAGTGGGACTACCGCACGATCCCCATCCCAATGGACGGCATGCCGATCCTCCTGCGTCCGCTCTAGCTCAGCCGATCAATCGGTTGGCGCACGCGATCACCGCACGCAACGCCGATTGTGTCGGATCGTCAGCCCAGCCCATCGCCCACTCGGCACGGGTGCCGTCGGTACCGTGCACGAAGGTGATGGCGTCGTGCCCTGACCGCATCTGGTGAAAATTCAGAGTCTCCAACATGATTCCGCGCTCATGCAGCATCGCGGTCAGCGCCGCGACGGGTCCGCTGGCCGCGGCAGTCGAGGTGTCGATGCGATCGCCGAATGCGATCACCGCGCGGAAGTTGCGGGCCTGCGGACCCAGCCTGGTTCCCGGGCGCGCCGTGTCGGTGCACTCCCAGTGCCCCAAACGCAGCGGTCCGGCGGTTCGGCCGAGAACCGCAGCGAAGTTCTCCCAAGGCATTGCGGAACCCCGCTCACGCAGGCCGCGGGGTAGTGCGACGCCGAAGTGGCGTTCGAACCAGCCGTCCGCGGTATCGGTGGGACGCTCGGAATCGTGGGAGAGGAGAGTCATGGTGCCGGTCTTCTCTTGCTCGAAGGAGCGACCGACGGTAGTAGCTTGCGACCCACAGCGGGGGGTCGGTCTGGATCAGACCCCGCTGCGGGTGCTGGCTACTACCGCATGCTGACGACGACGCACGAGGGCTGACGGTAGACCTCCAATCCGGTCGCGCGCAAGTTGTTTTGCCGATCTCAGCCACCGGATCGACGTCCTCTTGCGCCCCCACGGAGTTTGTCGAGACTGACGAAAACGCCTCGCGACCTGCGCGCACAGCGATAACATCGCAGCCTATTCGCTAATCAACCACGTTGTGCGCGGGCAAGGAAAGGCCAGGCAAATGAGGGCGAAGAGGAAAGTGTTCACCGCAATCGCCGCCGCGATTTTCGCGACCTATGCACTGTGCGCGACCGGCTGCGGGAAAACATTGGGCGGCGACGCCATTACGCCCGAAGTGACCGCAATCCCGGCCGGACGATAGTCGGGCCACAGTCCCACGTGCTGCGTGGGCTCAGCAGGTGAGCAGCATGCACCCCGCGACGGGACCACCGCCCACCGAGACCACGCCGACTTCGGGACGCTGGGCAACCTGACGTTCCCCGGCTTCTCCGCGCAGCTGCAGACACCCCTCGTGCAGCGCCCAGTAGCCGTGCATGCGTCCGGCCGAGAGCTGCCCACCGTAGGTGTTGAGCGGCAACTGGCCGTCGCGCGCGATCCGGGTGCCTCCCTGCACGAACGGGCCCGCCTCTCCGTCGCCACACACCCCGAGCGCTTCCAGCCAGGCCAGGGTGAGGAATGTGAAACCGTCGTAGAGCTGAGCGAGCTGAATGTCGGCGGGGGTCAGTTCGGTGCGCGACCACATCTGCGCGGTCGCATCGGACATGGCCATCTTCGGGTAGTCGGCGCGATGGAACCATCCCCCCGCGCCGTCGGAACCGCCGATCGCTTCCACCCGCACCGCGCGGTGCGGGCAGTCGTCGGCGTAGTCCGCGTGCGACACCACCACCGCGATCGAACCGTCAATCGGCACATCGCAATCCAGCAGCCCGAACGGTGTCGAAACCAGCCGTGCGCCCAGGTAGTCGTCCATGGTCATCGGATCGCGGTAGACGGCAAGCGGGTTGAGCGCCGCGTTTCGCCGGCCGTTGAGAGCGATCCAGCCCAACTGCTCCTTGGTTGTCCCGTACAGCTCCATATGCCGGCGGCAGTTCAGCGCCAGCCAGTTGGCAGCCGAATAGGCTTGGGCTGCAACAAGATCGTTGATGTCATCCATCGCCCCGACGGCGGGCCGATCGGCGCCTTCGGCGGTCTCGAACATGCGCGCCAGCGGGGGCGCGGGGGCGTTCTTTTCCTGCTTGACCGGGACCGTGCCGCCCAGCATCTGGATGGTCCGGTAGATCACCACGTGCCGGGCGCGCTTCTCCGCAACCGCGCGGCACGCCGACATCACCGGACTCAACAGGCCGCCGGTGCCGAATCCGCTGCCGCAATCCCCGGCCTCGATACCTAGTTCGGCGTTGACTTCTGCAGCCGGGGTGTCGCCCAGGGTGGCGATGCCGTCGATATCGGTGGCCGCCAGGCCGGCGTCTTCGATGGCAGCCCGCACCGCCTCCATGGTGAGGTCCCGGCCGGGGATACCGGTGCGACGGCCGATCCGTGATATGCCGATTCCGGACAGAATCGCGTCTTTCTCGAAGTACTCCATCTGCACCGTCCGTAGCATCTACGCGCCGCACACGACCTATTAATGGGGGATCCAGTAGAGCGTACTGTATTGGTCGTGACAACCGAGTCGACCACCTCCCCACTGCTCGTCGAGCATTGCGACGACTGCGCACGCTGGGTGCATCCCGCGACCGGGACCTGCCGCGACTGCGGCGCCACGCTGAGCGCCAAGCCGGTGTCCGGCGCCGGGACGGTGTTCACCTACACCGTGAACCACCACCCCTATAACCCGGAGATCCCCACTCCGTACGTCATTGCTCTTGTCGAACTCAGCGAACAGAGCGGACTGAGGGTCGCCGCCAATATCGTTGGCTGCGAACCGGATTCGGTGACGTGTGGAATGCCCGTCGAAATTCGTCCCGATAAGGGGCCCGGCGGCGCGCCGCTGTTCACACCCGCCGGTACTAGTTGATCAGCGGGTCGCGCGGCATGCCGAGGATCCGCTCTGCGATCTGATTGCGGGTCACCTCCGAGGTGCCGCCGGCGATCGCCATTCCGCGCGCTCCCATGATCAACCGGCCGGACAGCGCTCCGGGCCCGTCCAGCAGCGCGACCTCGGGCCCCTGCAGCGCCGCCATGATCGCCGCACCCTCGACCATGTGCTCGGCCAGCTTGAGCTTGGTGACGTTGCCCTCCGGCCCCGGACCCGCGCCCTCGACGCTGCGCGCCGCGCGACGCAGGTTCAGCAGGCGCAGTGCATTCTCGTTGGCTAGGTAGGCGCCCACTCGAACGTCCGCGCCCGTCAACCGCTCTGCGTGCTGCTGCGCCAGCTGCACCAACTGGTCTGCCAAACCCGCGTAGAACGACCCGCTACCACCGATACTCACCCGCTCGTTGCCCAGCGTCGCGCGCGCGACGGTCCACCCCGAGTTGGGCGCCCCGACCACGTCCTCGTCAGGCACGAACAGGTCGTTGAAGAACACCTCATTAAAGTCCGAGCCACCGGTGATCTGGCGCAGCGGTCGCACCTCAACCTCCGGCGCCTTCATGTCGACGATCACCGTGGTGATCCCCGCGTGCTTGGGCGCGTCCGGGTCGGTGCGCACCGTCGCCAGGCCGCGCGCGCAGTAGTGCGCCCCGCTGGTCCACACCTTCTGCCCGTTGATCTTCCAGCCACCGTCGACGCGAGTGGCTCGGGTCTTGATTGACGCCGCGTCCGAGCCGGCGTCCGGCTCGGAGAACAGCTGGCACCAGATCTCGTCCTTGCGCAGCGCCTTCTCGACGAATCTCTCGATCTGCCAGGGGGTTCCGTGCTGGATCAAGGTCAGGATCACCCACCCGGTGATGCCGTAGTCCGGGCGCTTGATGCCGGCCGCACGGAACTCTTCGTCGATCACCAACTGTGCGACCGCATCGGCGGCCCGTCCCCACGGTTTGGGCCAGTGCGGCATTACGTAGCCCGTCTCGATCAACCTGTCGATTTGCGCGCCGTCCGCCAACGCGGCTATCTCGGTCGCGTCGGCGCGAATCACGGTGCGCAGCTCTTCTGCCTCGGGCGGGAGGTCCAGGCTGTTGTCCCGGGTGGCGCCGGACGCGGTGCGCTCGAACACATCCCGCGCCGGCCCGTCGCCACCGAACAACGCCGTCGTCACCAACGCCCGACGCAGGTGCAGATGCGCGTCGTGCTCCCAGGTGAAGCCGATGCCGCCGTGCACCTGAATGTTGAGTTCGGCGTTGCGCGCATATGCGGGGAACGTCAGGGCGGCGGCCACCGCGGCGGCCAACCGGAACTGCTCCTCGTCTTCGGATGCTGCGCGGGACGCGTCCCACACCGCGGCCAGCGCCGACTCGCTGGCCACCAGCATGTTCGCGCAATGATGCTTCACCGCTTGGAAAGTCGCGATGGTCCGTCCGAATTGCTGACGGACCTTAGCGTATTCGACGGCAGCCTCGACACAGTCGGCCGCACCGCCGACGGCTTCGGCGGCCAGCAACGTCCGCGCCCGGGCCAACGCGGATTCCCGTGCGCCGGGCAGGATGTCGTCGGCGGAGACATTCACGTTCTGCAGCCGCACCCGACCGGAGCGCCGGGTCGGATCGAGATTCTCCGGCGTGTCCACCAAAACTCCGGCACGGCCGCGTTCCAGCAGCAGCACGTCGTTGCCGGCAGCGATGACCAACAGATCGGCCAAGCCTGCGCCCAGCACGACCCCGGCGTCGCCGTTGGCCACGCCGTTGTCGATGAGCACGTGGCCGCCCAAACCGATTCCGGCCGTGGATGTCCCGTCGATCAGCCCCGGCAGCAGCGCCTTCTGCTCGGCGGTGCCCTCGCGCGCGATCACCGCCGACGCGATCACGGTGGGTACGAACGGCCCGGGCGCTACCGCGCGGCCGAGTTCCTCGACCACTACCACCAATTCGGGCAGTCCGAAGCCAGATCCGCCGTGCTCCTCGTCGATGTGCAGCCCAAGCCAGCCCAATTCGACGATGCCCGACCAGAACGACGGCCGCGCCTCTTCGGGTGCGTCGAGCAGTGAGCGCGCCGCTGCTCGCGCCTTCTGGGAGGTCAGGAAGGCGCGAGCTACCTCGGCGAGTTCGCGATGGTCGTCGGTCAGTGCGATACCCATGCGGGCCCTCCTCGCGGCACTACAGGACCCGCGTCGTTGCGCAATCCTGGAATTGGTTAATGAGACTACCCAGTGCCCGAGTGGGGCCGGCGGGCGCTTACTTGGGCGCGAACCGCTGCCCGGCGTCCAGCCGGAGGCATTGGCCGTTGAGCATCGGGTTTTCCACGATGGCCGCAACCAGTTTGGCGTATTCCTCGGGCCGGCCCAGCCGCTTGGGGAAGGCAGCGTCCTTGGTCAGCGCCGCCGCGAACTCGTCGGGAATACCCTGAGTGAGCCCAGTGGCGAACAGGCTCGGAGCGATCGCGAGCACCCGGATTCCCAGCGAGCCCAGGTCCCGCGCCATGGTCAGGCACATGCCCGCGACGCCTGCTTTGGCGGCGGTGTAGGCGACCTGCCCGATCTGGCCCTCGAAGGCGGCGATGGAGGCGGTGTTGATGATGACGCCGCGCTCCTCGTCCTCTGGTTCGTTCTTGCTCATGTGCGCGGCGGCCAACCGGCTGATATTGAAGGTGCCGATCAGGTTGAGATCGATGACGGACTGAAAGGACTCGAGGTCGTGTGGACCGGTCTTGGTCATGGTGCGCTTGGCGATGCCTCCGCCTGCAGTGGTCACCGTGACGTGCAGGCCGCCCAGCTCGTCGACCGCTGCCTGCAGCGTCTCCTCGGTGCCGGCGAAGTCGGTGATGTCGACGGGGTAGAACTTGCCGTCGACACTGTCGGCCACGGTCTTGCCGTCCGAATTTTCCCGGTCCAGAATCGCGACCTGCGCGCCGCGCTGGTGCAATAGTTCTGCGCTGGCCCGCCCCATTCCCGAAGCGCCGCCGATGACGACGACCTTCTTTCCGCTGATCTCCATCCAGACCTCCATTTTCGGCTTGTCAGATTGTCTTGAATTTGTAACGTTAACCAGGCACGCTATCCGCCGGTCAGGCGGGGCTGTCGGCGAGCCGTGCCAAGCTGGCAAGCGTGCTCCTGCTGGACGTTGCAAACACCTCTATCGAGGTGGCCGGCACCTCGTCGCGGCTGACCAAAGTCGCCCACATCTCGGACCTGTTGAGTCGGGCCGGCGGGGATGCCGAATTGGTCGCCACCGTCGTGTCGTGGCTCTCCGGTGAACTGCGGCAACGCCAGATCGGAGTCGGCTGGGCGGCCCTACGATCACCTCCACCGCCGGGATCGCTGCCAGTGCTGACGGTCGCCCGGGTGGACGCTACCTTCACCGAGATCGGTGCCGTCGCGGGCAAAGGATCCCAGGCACGGCGCGCGGCGCTGATTGCGGGCCTATTCGGTGCGGCGACCGAGAACGAGCAGACGTTCCTGCTGCGGCTGCTCGGGGGTGAACTGCGCCAGGGCGCGTTGGTCGGAATCATGACCGACGCCGTGGCCAAAGCCGCAGGGCTGCCCGCCGCCGTGGTGCAGCGCGCTGCGATGCTGGGCGGCGATCTGCCGGCGGCCGCGGCCGCGGCGCTGAGCGGCGCGTCGCTGGACGCGTTCACGCTGCGGGTGGGGCGTCCGGTCGGCCCCATGCTGGCCCAGACGGCGAGTAGCGTCGCCGACGCTCTGGAACGCCACGGCGGCACGGCGATCTTCGAAGCCAAGCTGGACGGCGCGCGGGTGCAGATCCACCGGTCCGGCGACCATGTCACCGTCTACACCCGAAGCCTCGACGACGTCACAGCCCGACTGCCCGAAGTGGTCGAGGCCACGCTGGCGCTGCCGGTCAACACGCTGATCGCAGACGGTGAGGCGATCGCCTTGCGACCCGACAACCGTCCGCACCGTTTCCAGGTGACCGCGTCGCGGTTCGGGCGGTCGGTTGACGTTGCCGACGCGCGCGCCACGCAGCCCCTGTCGGTGTTCTTCTTCGACATCCTGCACAGTGACGGCGTCGACTTGCTCGACGCACCGACCACCGAGCGGCTGGCCGCCCTCGACGCGCTGGTGCCGGACACTCAGCGGGTCAACCGGCTGACCACCCCCGACCCGGCGGCGTCCGCCGCATTCCTGGACGCGACGTTGGCCGCGGGTCACGAGGGGGTGATGGCCAAGGCCCCGGCGGCGCCGTATCAGGCGGGCCGTCGCGGCGCGGGCTGGTTGAAGGTGAAGCCGGTGCACACGCTGGATCTGGTGGTGCTGGCCGTGGAGTGGGGTTCGGGACGCCGGCGTGGCAAGTTGTCCAACATCCATCTCGGCGCCCGTGACCCGGCAACCGGTGAATTCGTCATGGTGGGCAAGACATTCAAGGGCATGACCGACGCCACGTTGGACTGGCAGACGAAGCGGTTCAGCGAGCTCGCGGTGGGCGGTACGGACGGCTACGTCGTGCGCGTGCGGCCCGAGCAGGTGGTCGAGATCGCCCTCGACGGGGTGCAGGGCTCGTCGCGCTACCCCGGCGGGGTGGCGCTGCGGTTCGCGCGGGTGGTGCGCTACCGGGAGGACAAGAGTGCCGAGGAAGCCGACACCATCGACGCCGTCCGCGCAATGTACTGAGCCTTCCTCGGCCACCACTCCTGGCCCGCCCCCAGCCGGAAATTGACGGCGTGAAGAAAGTCCGGGTTGTCGATCGTCTTCGCGACAGTCGTCGTGGTGGTCTCGCCGCAGCAGTCATCGTGTCGTTCAGAAGGATTCGCGACGCTGGGCGGCCGCTGACCGACGACGACCCGGTGCAATCCGAGCGGTTCGCGCCCGCCGGGCTGATCCCCGCCACCGCCGAACGCGAGCTGCAGCGTTGGGACGCAGCGCACCCGTCCGGCGGTTCGAAGCGCAGAATCCCGGCGTCCTCCTAGAATCGGATCCGATGAGAGTCGGTATCGACTTTGGCACCACCCACACCGTCGCGGCGGTCGTTGACCGCGGCAACTATCCCGTCGTCGCCTTCGACGGCGTGGACGCGTGGCCGTCGCTGATCGCCGCGAACGCCGCAGGCGAGTTGCGCTTCGGCCTGGACGCGGCCGTCGTGCGGCACCAGCCAGGTTGGGAGCTGCTGCGGTCCGTCAAGCGGCGGCTCAACGACGCCGGACCCCAAACGCAGGTCACCCTCGCCGGCCGTAGCTACCCGCTGGCTGACCTGCTCACTGGCTTTCTGGCTCAACTCAAAGTCGACCTCTGCCAGCGTTCCAATGCCGGCGCGTCGGCGGGCGAAACCATCGAAGCCGCTATCAGCGTGCCCGCCAACGCTTCCAGCGCACAGCGCTTCCTCACATTGGATGCCTTCCTGGCGGCGGGCTTTAAGGTCGTCGCCCTGTTGAACGAGCCATCCGCCGCGGGACTGGAATATGCCCACCGATACCGCTCGACGATCACCGCCAAGCGCGAGTACGTCCTGATTTACGACCTCGGTGGCGGGACGTTCGACGCCTCGCTGCTGAAGATGGCGGGGCAGGTAAACGAGGTGGTGATCAGCGAGGGCATCCAGCGACTCGGCGGCGACGACTTCGACGAAGCGATCGCACAGCTGGTCCTCACCGAGTCGCAGCTTTGCGGCCTGGAGGCGCAGGGCCGAGCGCTGCTGGTCGAGGAGTGCGCGGCCCGCAAGGAAGCCGTTGGACCGCAGACCCGTCGCTTCCTGGTGGACCTCACCGCTGTCGATGATGGCGACCGGCCGCCGTTTTCCTGCCCGATCGACGACGTCTACGCCGCCTGCGCTCCGCTGGTCGACCGGACTACCCGGTTGCTAGGGCGCGTCTTGTGCGACCCGACCAGCGACGGCAGGAACGTCCCGTGGTCCGAGGTGGCGGGCATCTACGTGGTCGGCGGCGCCGGCAGCTTCCCGCTGATCTCCCGGATGCTGCGGGCAGAGTTCGGCGAGAAGCGGGTCAAGCGGTCTCCACACCCGTTTGCCGCGACGGCCATCGGGCTGGCGGTCTTTCTTGATAACGAGTCTGGTTTCGTTCTCTCCGAACGTTTTTCGCGTCATTTTGGAGTCTTCCGGGAAGCCCGGGCAGGATCCGACGTCGTCTTCGATCCGATCGTGCCCAAAGACGCGTCCCTGCCGGTCGACGGGCAAACCCCGCTGGTCGTCAGCCGCCGATATCGCGCGGCGCACAACATCGGACACTTCCGGTTCGTCGAATGTAGCCGGTTGGTCGACGGACGCCCCGACGGCGACGTCACGCCCTACGATCCGGTCCTGTTCCCGTTCGACCCGGCCCTGCGTGAACGCGACGATCTGGGCCGCCAGCCGGTGGGCCGCTGGGGCGAGGGACCCGAAGTCGAGGAGCGCTACACCATCGGGCCCAGCGGCGCTGTCGAGGTGACGCTGACCACCCAACCGGCCGGCTTCACCCGCACCTATCGGTTGGAGCGGCGCGCCTCGGCGCGCAGCTGACGGTCATGGAACTTTACGACGTCATGCGCACCACATTCGCGGCACGCGAATTCACTGAGGACCCGCTGCCCGACGATGTGCTGCACCGGATTCTGGACAACGCCCGGTTCGCTCCGAGCGGTGGCAATCGACAAGGCGCGCACATCATCGTGGTCCGCGACACCCGACAGCGCGACAAGCTGGCCGAGTTCGGCGCGCCCGCCGCCCGCCGCTACTTCGCACAGCTCAATGCCGGTGAAAACCCGTGGAACACAATTACTCCCATCCAGGTGTCGCAAGACGTGATCGACGCAACCAAGATCCCCGAAACCTTCACCAAGCCGATCACCAACGCGCCGGTTGTCCTGGTCATCTCGGTGGACCTGGGTGTGGTCGCGGCCGTGGACCAGGATCTCGAGCGCGTCGGGATGGCCGCCGGAGCCTCCGTGTACCCACTGGTCTGGAGCATCCTGTTGGCCGCCCGCAACGAAGGCTACGGCGGCACGGTCACCACGATGACCATCCCGCAGGAGCCGAAAATTCAAGCGTTGCTGGGGATTCCCGCCACCCACGCGGTGGCTGCGGTGGTGCCGCTGGGCAAACCAACCCGGCAGCTGACCAAGCTGCGCCGGAGGCCCGTCGAAGAGTTCGTCACCCGGGATCGCTTCGACGGCAAACCATTTGAGGCCTGAATCAGTGGGGCTCACACCGCCTTGGTGGTACCGACATAGGAGATCACCACGTCGGATTCGTCGGTGACGCGGGTCAGGGTTGCGTATGAGCGCACGAATGACTGACCGACGCAGCCGTCGATCTTCATGTGGAAGTCGCTGACCATGACCCAAGGGTTAGCGCCCTTGAACTCCTTGCGCACTACCGGCACCACGACGACGAACCCGGGCTTAAGACCCACGCTGACCACCCCGTTGTACGGCGTGGTCACCAACGGCAGCAGTTGCGCCCCCTCAGTTCCGGGGCCAACCGGCAGCACCCCACCAATGGACGGCGCCACGCCGGCACCGTTGGCAATGGTCACGCCGTTGGCCGTGCTCATGTCGATGCCGCAGCCAATCTCGTAACCTACCTCGATTACGCCTTCCGGGGGTCCCGGCCCTTTCAGTGAGGCGACGAAGATTCCGCTGGATAGATACTCCCGCGACGACACCGCGGTGGTCAGTGGAGCCACCGGGACCTGTCGCTCGTCTTTGGCGCCGAGCGCCAGAACCCAACCGTCCGGGGTGTTCACATGTGCCGGTTGCCCAGGCGGCAACACGTCGCTCGGTGGCATCGCGCCGGGTGGGGGTTGCACGTCCGGCTCAGCACCGACCGGCGGTGCCATCCCCGACACGACGAGGCACACCGCGAGAACCGCAGCGCGGCGTACCACCGCGGAGATCGGCTTCACGGGCTACACGCTATGCACGAGGAGAAGCGCCGACGCGGTGCGCGGACCCGCCAACGCGTAGTTGTTGTTTATTCGTGGCTGGTTCGCGACCCAGACGCGGCAAGCTGGCATGGCCGGTGATCGCCCTAGGGGATCCACCTTCGGCCGGCACTCAGCGATCCGGAGGCGGGTAGGCTCGGGGCTGTGATCTCCGACACACACGGCAGTGAGGGGCGAGCGATGACACGTCGATGGTGGGCTCGGACGATCACGGCCGGTCTGATCGGCGCCGGCGTGCTGGCCGGGGTAGATGTGCTCGCCGGTGACTTGGGTGTGGCTCGCGCAGACCCCGACGATGCGGTACCTCCGATCATCGACGACCTCGGTGTCACCATCCCGGCGCTTTCACTCGATCCGCGCGACCGGGATGGCGCGGCTCGGCATTGGCCCGGGACCGGAAATTACTGCCAGAACCGCTACGTCACCTGCCGGGTCGGTGGATTCTGATCACGGCCCGTGCCGTTCGCTAGCATTCTGTAGTGTCCACCTGGCTCATCACGGGTTGCTCGACCGGCCTGGGCCGCGCGCTTTCCGAAGCGGTCGTCGAAGCCGGCCACAACGCCGTCGTCACCGCGCGGGACGTGACCAAGGTTGCGGACCTGGCCGAAGCCAACCCGGACCGGGTGCTTGCCATCACCCTCGACGTCACCAAACCGGAGCAGGTCACTGACGCCGTGCAAAAGGCCCGGGAACGGTTCGATGGGATCGACGTGCTGGTCAACAACGCCGGTTACGGCTACCGCGCTGCCGTCGAGGAGGGCGACGACGCCGAGGTTCGGGCCCTGTTCGAGACTCACTTCTTCGGTTCGGTGTCGATGATCAAGGCGGTGCTGCCCGACATGCGTAAGCGGCACTCCGGTGCGATCGTCAACATCTCTTCGATCGGCGTGCAGCTCACCCCGGTGGGTTCGGGCTACTACGCCGCGGCCAAGGCCGCCGTCGAGGGGATGAGCGGCGCACTGCATGGTGAGCTTGCGCCACTGGGGATCTCGGTCACGGTGGTGGAGCCGGGTGCTTTCCGCACCGACTTCGCCGGACGCTCGCTCGTGCAGTCATCCACGATCATCGACGACTACGCAGACACCGCCGGTCGGCGCCGCAAGGAAAACGAAACCATGCACGGCAGCCAGCCGGGTGACCCCGCCAAGGCCGGCGCTGCGATCGTCGCCGCCATCGAATCCGGCGAACCTCCGGCGTTTCTGTTGCTGGGCGACGACGCCCTGTTCTCCTATCGCTTCATCGCTGAGCGGCGCGCCAAGGAAGTGTCGGTGTGGGAAACGCAGACCAGCAGCACCAATCTGGACGTCTGACGCCATGAGCCTGGTTTACCTCGCGAACCAAACCAGCGTCGCCTACGCGGCGGGCCGCGTCATCGGCATGCTGGTTCTCCCGGCTGTGGGGGTGACGCTGCTGCTCGTCGGATTGCGCAACCGTTCGTTGGCGCGGAAACGGACGATGACCGACTATCCACCGGGCTATCCGGCCCCCTACCCTGCGATACCGGGTAGTCCGCCGAGTTACCCGCCCGCCCCACCGGGCTACCCTCCGGTCGCGCCGGGCTACTACCCCTACTCCGCGCCCTTCCCCGTCATGCCGCCGATGCGCTCCGCCCGCGCGGGCACCGGATTGATCATCGCCGGCGTCGTGCTGGTCGCCCTGGGCGGTCTTGGGGTCCTTGGCACGGTGGCCCTTACCGCCAGCCAGCAGTCTGCCGCGCAGGTATCGATCGGCGACTGCTTCACCAACGACATTTTGGACAGCACCCGATGGAAGTCCGCCAGCTGCCAGGATCCCGCGGCCGTCCTCGAATTCGCCGCGACCACCGACGCCGACGGGAACTGCCCGGACGGCAAACTCAGCCATAGCGGCTATCTCTCGGTCGAACGCGACGGCACTCGGCGCTGTTTCATACCCAATCTGCTCGAATCGCGTTGCTATGCGCCCGAACGCAACGACGAGACCGTCCGCACGGTGAGCTGCGCAACCAGCGGCAAGGTCATTAGGGTCGTCAAACGGATGAACGGGGCCACCGACACCTCTGCCTGCCCGCCGAACACGCACGGCGTCACTTTCCCGCAGCCCCAACGGACCTACTGCACCGAACGTGTCAAGGGCGCGATCTGAGCTCGAAAACCGTTACTGGTGAGCGGTTTTCGCAGCGTGCACCGCGTCGAGGGAGTATCTGCCCGCGCCGAAGAACACCAACAGGAAGAAGCCGAAGCAGAAGAGTATCGCCGGTGTGCCGCCGTTGCCATCCGGCGGACCGCCGATGGGCCACAACGAATTAGGTTGGTGCATCCAGAAATACGCGACCGCCATGGTGCCGGACGCTAGGAACGCCGCGACACGGGTTAACAACCCGGCCGCGATCAGCAGGCCGCTCGCCAACTCGATGAAACCCGCGTACCAACCGGGCCAATCGCCCACTTCGACGGGATACCCCGCCGAGACGGGCCAGCCGAACAGGATCATCGACCCGTATCCGGCGAACAACAAGCCGTAGACCAACCGGAACAGGCTCAGCACGGCGGGGGAATAACCGGCGAGGCGCTCGTTGAGATTGTTCGTCATAGGCTCCACGTTAGTGTCGCGCCGTCGTCGATCGGACCGGAACGCGGCCGGTTCTATCCGCGCTCGGGCATTTGTACAGAATGAGACCGGTGTTGGCCTATCTGTTTCTTTTCATCGCGATTGCCGCGGAAGTTGTGGCGACCAGCCTGCTCAAGAGCACCGACGGGTTCTCGCGGTTGTGGCCGACCGTTGTCTGCCTGCTGGGTTACGGCATCTCGTTTGCGCTGCTGTCGCTGTCGATCGCGCGGGGTATGCAGACCGACGTGGCCTACGCGTTATGGTCGGCGATCGGCACGGCGGCGATCGTGTTCATCGCCGTAACGTTCCTAGGCTCGCCGATCTCGATAGCCAAGGTGGTCGGAGTGGGGCTGATCATCGCCGGTGTGGTGACGTTGAACCTCGGTGGACTCCCCCACTGACCAGCCGCCCTTCCACCATATCCCGAGCTTGGGGGCTTGTGGCAAGGCCCGGGTGATGGCGCACAATCGCTGGCCGAGCATCAATCAGAGGGGGAAACGGGTTGCCTGGCGACACCGGATACAACGACGAGCTGCGGATCGAACAGAGCTACGTCGACGCGCTCTATGCGCGGCTCGACGACGAGCGCGCGCAGGCCAAGGACAGATATCGCAGCGCGCTGCGCGGCGAAGACAGCGACTCCCCGATGGATCGTGACGTCGAGGTGCGCGCCCTGGCCCGACGGATGAAGCGCCTTGACGTCGCCGACGATGGCCTGTGTTTCGGTCGGCTGGATGGCATTTCGGGGAAGTCGTCCTATATCGGGCGCATCGGGCTGCTCGACGAGGACGACGAATACGAACCGCTGTTGCTGGACTGGCGGGCGCCGGCAGCGCGCCCGTTCTACACCGCCACCGCGGCGCATTCCGAGGGCGTTCGGCGCCGCCGCCAGTTCCACACCCGCGGACGACGGATCGTTGAATTCACCGACGAGGTCCTCGGCGCGTGGCGCGACGGCGACCAGGTGGGCAGCTCCACCGATACCGCCCTGCTGGCAGCTGTCAACGCGCCGCGCGGCGAAGGGATGCGCGACATCGTGGCGACCATCCAGGCCGAGCAGGACGAAATCATCCGACTTGACCACCCTGGTGTGCTGGTGATCGAGGGCGGTCCCGGAACTGGCAAGACGGTGGTGGCGCTGCACCGGGTCGCCTACCTGCTCTACACCCATCGTGAGCGAATGGAACGCCACGGCGTGCTGGTGATCGGACCGGGCCCGACGTTCCTAAATCACATCAGCCGGGTCCTGCCGGCGCTGGGCGAGTCCACGGTGGTATTCGCGACTACCGGCGAGCTGGTGCCCGGGCTGCGCGTCACCGCCGAGGACAGCCCGGCCGCCGTGCGCCTGAAGGGCTCACTGCAAATCCTCGAGGTGCTCGCCGCGGCCGTCGCCGATCGCCAACGGCTGCCGCGGGATCCGATCCCAATCAAGCTGTCCGACGCCGCCGTGCGCATCGACGCCGCGACTGCGCAGTGGGCCCGCGAGGAGGCTCGCGCCAGCAGGCTGCCGCACAATGAGGCCCGCGCCGTGTTCGCCGAGATTGTCACGTGGACCCTGACCGAGCGGGCGATCGCCAAGATCGGCCGCGGCTGGCTGGACCGGTCGGACACCGGGACCTGGGAGGCGTTGCGCGAGGACCTGGTCGAAGAACTCGCCGACCACGCCGCCTTCGCCGCCGCACTCGATGAACTCTGGCCGATCCTGACACCGGAGACCCTGCTGGCGTCGCTGCTCGAGTCGCCCGAGCGTCTGGGAGCGGCGGGCGGGGACCTCGCCATGTTGCGTGAGGTCGGCGATGCCTGGACTGTGTCGGACGTCCCACTGCTGGACGAACTGGTCGACCTGCTAGGCGTCGACACGGTAACGACCGCACGGGCGCGAGAGCTCGCCGAACAGGAGCAGCGGGAAGAAGCCGCCTACGCTGCCGGCGTCCTGGATCTCATGGTCAGCCGCGAAGACCTGATGGACGACGAGGATCACCTGATGGCCCAGGACCTGCTCTATGGCTCGGAGCTGGCCGAGCGGTTCGTCGAGCGTGACACCCGCGAATTGGCTGAACGCGCTGCCGCGGACCGCAATTGGACTTACCGGCACATCGTCGTCGACGAGGCCCAGGAGCTGTCCGAGATGGACTGGCGGGTGCTGATGCGCCGCTGCCCGGCTCGGTCCTTCACGGTGGTGGGCGATCTGGCGCAGCGCCGTTCAGAGGCCGGTGTGACGTCGTGGGAAGCGATGCTGCAGCCGTACGTACCCGACCGCTGGGTCTACCGGTCGCTGTCGGTGAACTACCGCACCCCGGCGGAGATCATGAGCGTGGCCGCCGCGCTGCTCGCCGAGTTCGCGCCCGACGTCGTGCCGCCGGAGTCGGTCCGCTCGTCTGGCGTGAAACCCTGGTCCCGGCAAGTGACGCCTAACGAATTAGTTTCTGCCATCGATGAATTCGTCTGCGACGAGGCGGGACGCGAGGGTACCAGCGTGGTAATCGGCCCGCCCGGTGTACCCGGGGCGGTGCCTCCGGCGCAAACCAAGGGCCTGGAGTATGACGCGGTTCTCGTGGTCGAGCCGCACCAGATCCTTTGCGAGAGCCCGCGCGGGCCCGCCGAACTGTATGTCGCCCTGACCCGCGCCACCCAGCGCCTGGGAGTTCTGCACCATGGTCCGCTGCCTGCGTTCTTGAGCGGCCTGGCGAACGAAGGGGGCTTTTTGTCGTAAGGACGTGACGTCACGTTCACGTTTCGGACGGCAATTACGCGCCAGGTGTGCAACCATCGCTGCCAGACTGATCTCCCGCGTGCCGCCGGGTTCGTCGGCTCGACTGAAGAAGACTCGAGGGAGTACACGCTCGCCATGACCGATCTGGACCGCACGCCTGACGACGAAATGCCCACCACCGCAAGGGCCGAGCTGATCGAGCACTCTCGCACCGGCATGGGTGCGGCCGCCCTGCAGCGGGCCATCGCCGACCATCTGCGGTATTCGATCGGCCGTCCCGCCGCCGCATTGCGGCCCGAGCACTACTACCGGGCGTTGGCGCTGGCTGTGCGAGACCGCATGCAGGACCGGCGGGTGGCCTCCACGCAGGTCTCCCTCGACCTGGGACGCAAGGTGACCTGCTATCTATCGGCCGAATTCCTGATGGGTCCGCAGCTGGGTAACAACCTGCTGAACCTGCGCATGGAGCGGGCAGCCAGGGCGGCGCTATCGGCGATGGGCCAGAACTACGACGAGGTGTTGGCCTGTGAAGAGGAGCCAGGCCTGGGCAACGGCGGTCTGGGTCGCCTTGCAGCGTGCTACCTGGACTCGCTGGCCACCCTGGAACGTCCGGCGATCGGCTATGGTATCCGCTACGAGTTCGGCATCTTTGACCAGGAGATCCACGACGGCTGGCAGGTCGAGCAGACCGACAACTGGCTGGACAGCGGAAACCCTTGGGAAATCGCCAAACCCGACGTCAACTATTTGGTCAAGTGGGGCGGCTACGTCGACCACTACAACGACGACAGCGGACGCGACCGGGCCCGGTGGGTGCCGGGGCTGATGCTCAAAGGCGTCGCCTACGACACCCCGATCCAGGGCTACGGAGTCAACACCTGCAACGTGCTCACGCTGTGGAGCGCGCGGGCGGTCAAGTCGTTTGCGTTGGAAGCCTTCAATACCGGCGACTACTACAAGGCGGTCGAGGACGAGGTCACCTCGGAGACCGTCACCAAAGTGCTCTATCCCAACGACGAGCCAGAGGCCGGCAAACGGCTGCGATTGTTGCAGCAACACTTCTTCGTATCCTGCTCGCTGCAGCACGTGCTGCATATCATGGACGACCTGGCCGACGTTTCGGTGCGTGAGCTCCCCCAACGATTCGTGTTGCAGCTCAACGACACTCACCCGTCAATCGGGGTCGCCGAGCTGATGCGATTATTAGTCGACGAGCGCCAGCTGGATTGGGACGAGGCGTGGCAGATCACGGTCGCGACGTTCGCATACACCAACCACACGCTGCTGCCCGAGGCGCTGGAGACCTGGCCACTGGAACTGTTCGGCGAGTCGCTGCCCCGCCATTTGGAGATCATCTACGAGATCAACCGGCGCTTTCTCGACGAGGTGCGCATCAATTTCCTGGGCGACGCCGACCGGGTCCGGCGGATGTCGTTGATCGGCGAAGACGGCGCTAAGTTCGTCCGGATGGCGCATTTGGCCACCGTCGGCAGCCACGCCGTCAACGGAGTCGCCGCGCTGCACACCGAGCTATTGAAAGACAGTGTACTCAAAGACTTTTACGAGATGTGGCCGGAGCGATTCAGCAACAAGACGAACGGTGTGACGCCACGGAGGTTCCTGGCGCTGGCGAACCCGGGGCTGCGGGAGCTGTTGGACCGCACCATCGGCGAGGGTTGGCTGACCGACCTGGGGCGCTTGCGCGGGCTGGAGCAATTCGTCGATGACTCGTCCTTCCGGGAGCAGTGGCGCGACATTAAACGCAACAACAAGGCGCGTCTTGCCGCGTTCGTGCGCTCGGCGGCTGGTGTCGAACTGAACCCGGAGTGGATCTTCGACATTCAGGTCAAGCGCATTCACGAGTACAAGCGCCAGCACCTCAACGTGCTGCACATCATCGCGCTGTACTACCGGCTCAAGCAGAATCCCGGTCTGTCAATTCCGCCGCGCGCCTTCATCTTCGGCGGCAAGGCGGCACCCGGATACTTCCTGGCCAAACGGATCATCAAGCTGATCAACGCGGTCGCCGAGACAATCAACGCCGACCCGCAGGTCAACAAGTTCTTGAAAGTAGCGTTCATCCCTAATTTCAACGTGCAGAACGCGCACCTGATTTATCCGGCCGCCAATGTCTCGGAGCAGATTTCGACCGCCGGTAAGGAGGCCTCCGGGACCGGGAACATGAAGTTCATGATCAACGGCGCGCTGACCGTCGGCACGCTTGACGGAGCCAATGTCGAGATCCGGGAAGAGGCGGGACCGGAAAACTTTTTCCTGTTCGGGCTCAGCGTGGAAGAAGTTGAAGCCCTCAAAGCCAGCGGTTACCGTCCGGCCGATTACATCGACGGTAACGACGAGTTGGGCGCGGTGCTCGACCTCATTGCCGGGGGAATGTTCTCGCATGGCGACCCAGAGGTGTTCCGGCCACTGGTGGACGACCTTCGCCACCACGACTCATTCCTGGTATGCGCCGATTTCGCCGCTTATGTGGAGTGTCAGGAGCGGGTGAGCGCGGCGTGGCAGGATCGAGATGCGTGGACGAAGATGTCGATTCTGAATACCGCTCGCAGCGGCAAGTTCTCGTCGGATCGCGCGATCGCCGAGTACTGCGAAGACATTTGGAAGGTTTGGCCGCTGACGGTCAAAATCTGACGGCCACCGCCTCGGCCTCGGCGGGAAGCTGTTCGGGACTAACCGATCTCGCTGTTGACGTACACGGCGACGTAGCCGATGGGAATGCCGGTCCGCGCGGCGATGCATCTGCGGGCCGCCAGCTCCACCGAGGCCCGATCGCCCACTCGGGCAACCCCGTCGACCTCGGGGATCCGGACCGTCCAGCCGTCCGCGTCGCGAACTACGTCGATGTCGAAGCACTGGCCAACGGTTACACATTTCACGAAAGAACTGCGAACCCTGCGCGACGGACGTGCATGCCGCAGAGTGGGCTGAAGAGGCATGGTGTTTTCCTGGGACGATGATGGGCCGCGGGCAAGACTAATGCGAGTTGGCGGCAATACCTAATCGAAACCCGATCGCATCCTGCTATTCGGTTTGTGACCCCAGTTCGGCGATCCGTTCCGCCAGCGCCAGGATCCGGTGGGCATCGCGCACATGGAGGCTTTCGACCATGCGACCGTCGACGGTGATGACGCTCTGGCCGGCGGCTTGCGCCTGCTGGTAGGCCTCGACGATCTTGCTGGCCCGCTCGCATTCCTCTTCCGAGGGTCCGAAGATGTCATTGGCTGGCCCTACCTGCGACGGGTGGATCAACGTCTTGCCGTCGAATCCCATCTGTCGGCCCTGTTGAGCCTCGGATATGAATCCCTCTTCGTCCTTGATGGCGTTAAATACGCCGTCCAATACGGCTATCCCGGCGGTACGTGCACCGAGCACGGCCAGCGCAAGTGCGGGCAGTACGGACGCTCGTCCGGGTACGTGCAGTGCGTGCAGCTCATTGACTAGGTCGTTGGTGCCAACCACCAGCGCGGTCAGCCGATCGCTGGCGCAGGCGACCTCCTCCATGCGTAGGAAGGCCCTGGGAGTCTCGACCATCACCCACAACTGCAACGACTGCGGCGCACCCAACTCAACGAGCCGGGCGGTCAACGCTTCGACTTGTTGACCCGTCTCGACTTTGGGCACCAGGACCCCGTCAGCAGCCGAATTGGCAACTGCGGCAAGATCGTCGTCGTGCCATTCGGTGTCCAGAGAGTTGACGCGCACCACAATCTCGCGAGGGCGGTAGGTCCCCGAGGCGACGGCATCACAGACCCGGAGCCGCGAGTCTGATTTCGCGTCGGGTCCGACCGCATCCTCGAGATCGAAGATCAACACGTCCGCCCGCAGCGATTTGCCCTTTTCCAGCGCGCGGGCGTTGTTGCCGGGCAGGTAGAGAGCCGATCGACGGGGGCGCAGCGTCGGCGCCATGAGCGCGTTCCTCTTCTGTCTTGATTGGGGCAGGCACCAGTAGCGTAAGGCACCATGACAGTCGCATTCGTACACGGCAATCCGGAGACCGAGGCGATTTGGGGTCCGCTGATTGCAGCGCTTGGCCGCGACGATGTGGTGACCCTTTCGCCACCGGGATTCGGGGCGCCGTTACCTGAGGACTTCCCGGCGACCTTTGTGGCCTATCGCGACTGGCTCGAGGGTGAGCTGGAACGCATCGGCGAACCGATCGACCTTGTCGGTCACGATTGGGGCGGCGGCCATGTGATGAACGTGGTGATGCACCGCCCCGAACTGGTGCGCAGCTGGGTCAGCGACGTAGTGGGCATCTTCGACCACGACTACGTCTGGCACGACTTGGCCCAGGTGTGGCAGACGCCCGGTGCCGGTGAAGAACTAGTCGACACCATGATGGGTGGATCTGTCGAGGATTGGGTGGCCCAGACCGCCGAATTGGGAATCCCGGCCGACATCGCAGCCACGATGGGTCAGGCTCACGGTCCACAGATGGGCCGGGCCATTCTGGCGGTATACCGTTCGGCGGCGCAACCTGCGATGGCGCAGGCCGGTCTGGATCTGGAGAGCGCGGCGGCTCGTCCTGGTTTGTCGATACTGGCCACCGAGGACTTCTACGTCGGTTCCGAGGAGATCCGGCAGCGCGCGGCGGCGCGGGCGGGCGCGCGCACCGAGGTGCTCCCCGGGCTCGGGCATTGGTGGATGCTGCAGGATCCAGACCGCGGCGCGGCAGTCCTCACCCGATTCTGGGAAACTCTCGCTTGAGTATTGTCTCGTGCGCCGCGATCGATGCGAAATGCCTTGTGTATCAATAACAATCATTACAGCACCGCGTCAGCAAGGCGGTCGACCTGGTCGATGTTGGTGACGCAGGGGTGGAACACGACTGCGTCGAAGCCCAGGTCGCGATAGGCGCGCACGGTTCGTGTCGCATCGTCGGCGGACGTGAGCATGTCGGCGACGTTGAGGGCGGCATAGTCCGGCTTGAAGCCGTAGTAACTCTGCAGGTGGGCACGCCCGGCAGCGACGACGTCAGCATCGCCGAAGGCGAAGTTAACACTGGCCTGAAGCCACGGGCGGCCCGAGCGGTTCTCCGCAGCCCACGCCGTGCGCGCCCGGTCGGCGAGCACGGACTGATTGGCGTAATCGCGCAGCGCTCCGGCGGTCCAGCCGTCACCGATCGTCGCGACGCGGCGGATCGTCGCGTCCGCCCGTCCGCCGAACAGGATCGGAATACGTACCGCCGCTGCGCGCAGTGCCCCCTCACCGGTGACCACCCTGCCGTCACTCATGTCGCGTAGCACGGCAACGGTCTCGTCCAGGATGCGTCCGCGCCGCCGATAGTCCACGCCGACCGCGGTGTAGTCGTCGGGTCGGCTCCCGATACCCAGTCCGAGGGTGAGCCGGCCCCCGGAGGCGTCGGCGAGGGACGTGACTTGTTTTGCCAATAGCGCGGCGGGATACAGCGGTGCCAACAGCACGTTGGTGATCAAACCGATGCCGGTGGTCGCGCCCGCGGCCACCGACAGCGCGACGATCGAATCGAGGCTTTCATAGATCAGCCGGTCGATCGCGGCCAGACCACCGAAGCCGCGCTGTTCGGCTCGGCGCGCCCATTGTGTGGTCAACAGACCAGGCACGTGAGCGATATGGCTGGGCATTCCGATTGCTATCTGCATGGTGGTAGCTCCTTTAGGAGTTAGGCGTCGAAGATGTCGTCGAAGCGGCCGTCAGGGGCGGCGATCGCACCCGTTGGGCTGCATTGACCATGTTCTCGGCGGGTCTCGGCGGGTCTGTGGCCGTCGAGTTCATGGGTTCTAGGCTGGCAGCACGGACGTAGAAATCGCGATTGCTGCGCGGATATTGGTGATAAGTCCTCATCTGGGCCCCTTTCAATGCACAATTTTCGTCGTGATCGACGATCTGGACGCGCAGATTCTTCATACCCTGCAGTTGGCACCTCGAGTGTCGTTTCGCCGCATCGCCAGCGTGGTCGGGGCAACTGAGCAAACCGTGGCGCGGCGCTATCACAGACTCCGGCGCGACGGGGTGGTGCGCGTTGTAGGGCTGGAGAACCGCTGGATAGCCGGCGAAGCGAGCTGGGTATGCCGGATCCGCTCAGCGCCTGACCGGATACCACAGCTGGCCGAGGCACTGGTGCGCCGCCCGGACGTATCCCACGCAAACGTGCTGGCGGGATGGACCGAGTTGGTGTGCGTAATTCGCGCACCGCTGGGCGATAGCCGTGAAGATGTTCTGCTGCAGCTCCTACCCCGAGCCGCCTCGGTCATCGACATCTCCATTGACCTGATGCTTCATTCGTTCGGTGACCCCGCCCGCGCGCCGTGGGCCGGTTATGGCAGCACGCTTTCCGCTCAACAAGTTGCACAGATCCTGCAAGAGCGCACCGATACGGGGGGTAACGATCAGCGAACCCTGCCCACCGCCGAGGATCGCCCGATTCTTGACGCACTCGGCGAGGACGGCAGAACACCGCTGGCCAAGCTCGCCGCACGGGCGGGCTGGTCGGTGACAAAGGTGGGTCGCCGGATAGCGGCACTGGAAGCTTCCGGAGCGCTGCGGTACGACGTCGACGTGTTACCCGAGCGGCTCGGCCACCAGCTCAGCGCCATGCTGTGGCTGACGTTGGCGCCCAAAGACCTGCATCGGGTCGGCGAGCGTATCGCCGCGCACGCCCAAATCGCCTTCGCGGGAGCCACGAGTGGATCTAAAAACCTTATGGCCGTTGCTATTTGCCGAGACTCGCAAGACCTCTATCGATACCTTACCGAGCAACTCGGGCAGATTAATGAGGTCTCAGGTTACGAGGTCAGCATCCGTACGCAGCGCCTCAAGCAACACGGATCGGTCGTGGCCCACGGCCGGCTTGTCAATCCCCGCTCCGCCCGATCTGCGCGCTGAGCAAGCGATTCGTCTGCACGGCAGTGCAATTGATGGCCGGAATTCATTAGCTGGTTTACCTGGTCCCACGACAGTTCGATACCGTTCGCGCACACCGAATTTCAACGTGGACGTATCGAGCTCTGCCCCGGGGGATCTGAAATCCAAGACCGGGTGCCGGCGAGTACCGCCGCATGTACCGCGCGCGCAATTCGGGCGCCCAACGCCGAGCGCGGCCCGCCGTATGCCTGCGGAGTTCCGTCCGTCGGGCAGTGCACAATGACCGCGTCCGAGGCGGTTCCGGTGGCTTGCACCCCGCTCTCGTATAACGCCTGCACTTTCGCCTCGGTCGCGGTTGCCACCGCGTTGACCAGCGCCGCCGCACACAGCTGTACCGGCACGGCAACCACGATGTTGATAGTCCCCACGCGGTGCCCGTCGCCGTCGATGAGCGGTCGGTACTCGACAGTCTGATAGTCGGCGAACGTGCCCGCTCGGGCGCCAGACGGCAACTCGCGGCGGAAGTGCAGGTCGGGTGCCGCTGCCCAGGTCGGGTGAGAGAGCCCGACGGTTGCCGCAGCATGCACGCCAGTATCGGCGGCGAGGTGGTGGCGGGTCACGTCGACCGCGGTGAGCAACCCGCAGCCGGTGCCGACAAGCTCAAGCGCGGCACCGATCTCGGTCAGGTGACGGTCCGGGTCAGTCCGGCCGTAATCGAGGGGCACCGTTGCGTTGACTACCCAGTTCCGGGTCCCAATGCCGCCGCCGAGTGGGCCCGACGAGATGCACAGTCGAGCCTCGGCGAATTGCCAAACCAGGACCGGGAACGGCCGAGTTTGTTCCACCCGTGCGGTCAACCGAGGATGCATGGTCACATCCTCGCGCAGGTGGTACGACGGGCGCGCGCGGGTGGTCCAGCGCCACGACTCCGACGTACCAAATTCAACGCCGCGCCTCGGGTCAGGCACGCCGCAACAGCATGGCGGTAGTCCCACTATTGGCTGCCCCCACGCCGACAGCGGCGAGCGCGGCGCCGTCTACCTGACGCGAACCGGCCTCACCCCTGATTTGTAGGCAGGCCTCGTGCAGGTGGCCGAACCCATGCAGACGGCCACCCGAAAGTTGTCCGCCCGCGGTGTTTATCGGTAGCTCGCCGCCAAGTGACATGCGGTCTGGATTTTCGATCCATTCGCCGGATTCGCCGACCTCACAGAAGCCGAAGTCCTCGAGCCAGCACAACACGAACACGCTGAATCCGTCGTACAGCGAGGCTACGTCGACGTCGGAAGCCGTGAAATCCGTACGCTCCCAGAGCGTTAACCAGCGTGAGCTGATGCGGGTGATGTCGAGTCCCGCTTCCCAGCTGAAGCGGTCGTGGTGGGCGCAATCGAGCGCTTCGACAACCAGGGCGGGATGGTCCAGTGCGTCGGCATGCTCGGCACGGGAAACGACAAACGCGGTAGCTCCGTCGCAGGCGATGTCACAGTCGAACATGCACAGCGGATCCGACACCATCCGTGCGCTCAGGTACATCTCCAGGTCCATCGGTTCGGAATAGATTGCATTGGGGTTGCGCCCGGCGTGGGCCCGCTGGGCAATGGCGATCGATGCCAGTTGCTCACGGGTCAGGCCGTATCTCTGCATCCGCGCCCGGACTTGCAGCGCGACCAGGTTGGCCGCAGTTGCCCCAAAGGGCAACTGCCAGGCCAGCATTCCACCGGGTCGGCCCATACCTGCACCGTAACCCTTGCGTCGACCGGCGCCCTGCGCGGTGCCCTCCCAGATGCTGCGCCAACACAGCACATGATCGGCCAACCCACAGGCCACAGCCATCATCGCATCAACGACAGCACCAAGCTGGCCTGGCGACTCCACCCCTCCCGCAACCCAATTCGGCCGTATCCCCAACGCGTCGTGGATTTCGCGCAGCGAAGCCCCTGAGAATCCCAAGCCGGGTTGCGACGATCCGGGATAGGTTGTTAGGCCGTCGATATCGCCCAACGTCAGGCCCGCGTCGGCGACGGCAGCCTCACAGGCTTCGACCGTAAGCTCCAGTCCGTCGCGACCGAGCCGACGACCGATCGCGGACTGGCCGATGCCGCTGACGATGACGCGGTCAGTCAGTGGGTAGCCCATCAGTGTTCTGGCTCGAACAACGGTATGTACACCTCGTCCTCGCCGACGACGAGCTGGTCGAAGACCACCCGCACCAACATGTTCTGGGAAATTTCGTCAGGTTCGACATTGACCAAGTTGGTCAGCAACCGGGCATTCAAGTCCTCGACGGGGTTGACGAATGCGATCACGTACGGGGGCTGAAAACCTGGAAACCATTGGTGCCGATTGATCGTCCACGACTCGACGACGCCTCGACCGCTAAGTTCAACGAATTCCAGCACTGCGTGATCACGAGGGCAACGCAAAGCGGGGGGATGGCAAATCCGCGTGCAACGCACGCAACGCTGCATCCGCAGCGCACCCGCCGCCCCACCGGTCCAGAATGGCCGATCTAGCTGAGTCAGTACCGGCGCCGGCCGCTCGCTGTCGGGCATCGGCGTCATCGTCCGGCAAGTGCGAACATCGAGGGCTAACCGAACACACCGGGTGACTGCGAATAGTCGACGGTCGAGAGTTCGGTCATGCCGCCGTCGATGTGCAACACTGTCCCGGTCACAAAGGTCGAATCATCACCAGCCAGAAATGCTACTGCGGGCGCGATTTCGCTATCCGGGTCAGCTCCGCGCTTCATCGGCGACGCCTGGGCCGTTCGGGTGTAGTTGTCCCACTCGGTGCCAATCATCTTCTGCTGTACCTCGGTGAGAGCGAATGGGCAGACAGCATTGACCCGGATACGGTGACGCGCCCATTCGTTGGCGGCCACCTTGGTGAGCGCGGCGATCGCACCTTTGGCCGCTGAATACGGCGCCGTATATGCGATGCCCCCCAGGGCCGAACCAGACACGAAGTTAATCACCGACGCACGACCCGAAGCCTGCAAGAAAGGGAATCCGGCCTGCATGAAACGAAACGTGGCTTTGGGACCGGTCGCTTCCGACAGTTCCCAGTCCTTTTCGGTGACCAGCTCCAAAGCCTTGGGCATTGCAAAGAATTGGGCGGCGTTGACCATGATGTCTATGCGTCCCCCGCCTTCGTCGGCGGCGTGCTGCACCGCCGACTCGACATCGTCGCGGCGTGCGACGTTCGCTCGGACGCAGGACGCTTCACCGCTTTTCATGCGGATCTGCTCGACACACTCTTGAGCTTTGTCCTCGTTCAAGTCGACGATGGCAACGCGCGCTCCCAACTCGGCCAGCCGCAGAGCTATCGCTCGTCCCAACCCCTGGGCTCCACCGGTGACCAGTGCCTGCCTGTCCTCCAAACGGGCCAAGATCGCTCCTATCGCGGACTACAATCGATATAACAATGGAACATATTTCGTTCAGTTATTCAACCAGCCGCATCAGTCAGACTCGTTGGCCTCCGGTCACAACGATGTCTTGTCCGGTGATCGCCGCGGCGGCGTCCGATGCCAACCAAACCGACACGTCCGCCACTTCCTTGGGTTCGACGAGTCGCCCGAGAGCGTTCGCCGCGGAGATACGCCTGCGCGCCTCGGCCAGTTCGATTTGCTGCTGATCGGCCACTTTGGCGATGTAGCGGTCCAGCAGTTCACCCGCAACAGCTCCCACCACAATGGTGTTCACCCGAATGCCGTGCTCGCCGGCTTCGAGCGCCAGCGTCTGACACAACGCGCTGAGCGCCAGTTTTGCGGCGGCGTAGTGGCCCTTCCGGGGACGCACCGACCTTGCCGCGGCTGAGGATAGGAACTGGATATTGCCATTACCGCTCGGGATCATGTGCCGCAATGCCTCTCGCGACAGCAGCATCGGCGCTATCAGATTGGTCGCCAGCACGGCGTTCCAGTTCGCCGCAGTTGCGTGACTGATGGGCTCATCCATTCCCGGGATCGCCGCGTTATTCACCAGCACATCGACCCGGCCGAAATGCGCTACCGTCTGGCGAATTACATTCTGACACTGCTCTTCGGCACTGACATCGGCTACGATCTGTAGCGACTTGCCGCCGCAGGCAGCCACCATCTTCGCGGTTTCGCCGAGTTCTAAGCTCCGCCGTGCGACCAGGACGACAGCCGCCCCGCTGCGCGCGTACCGATTCGCCAGTACCCGTCCAATACCGCCGCTTGCGCCAGTGATCACGGCAACTCGTCCGTTCAAGTCCATCGAGGAGGCTCCTCAGCCCGCGCAACCGGTCAAAACCCGCAATATACACAGATACATATTGTGTACTATTGTTTACTTCGTGACTGCCATCTCCATGCTGCCACATCTGAGCAAGGCGACCCTTCCGCCCGCGCGGCTCTACATAGCCGGTTCGTGGCTCGATAGCTCGGCCGAGCCAATCCCGCACATCCACCCGGCGACCGGTGAATCCGTCTTCGATGCACCGAATGCCGACGCAGCCGCCGTCGACGCAGCAATTTCAGCCGCGCGCGTAGCTTTTGACGAGGGGCCTTGGCCTCGACTGCCGGGTCGCGATCGGGCGCAGTACCTCCGGACCATCGCCGACCTCATCCGCGCCGACGCGGCCAACCTCAATATGCTTCTGTCCCTTGATAATGCGACACCAAGCTCGTTCGTCGGCTTCTATCAGATGGGCGCGGAATACCCGGCCGACCTCTTCGACACCTATGCCGGCTGGGTCGACAAGATCACCGGCAACACCTACCCCCAATGGGAAGCTTCTCAGCCGTTCACTTTCACCACCCACGAACCTGTCGGCGTCGCAGCGATCATCACCCCGTGGAACGCACCGATGAGCCTGTTCGCCCAAAAGCTCGCTCCCGCGCTGGCGGCCGGATGCACTGTAGTCGCCAAACCGTCCGAGTTGTCTCCGTTGGTCAGCCTGCGGATCGCGGAGTTGATAGCGCAGGCCGATCTGCCACCCGGGGTATTCAACATGTTGCTCGGACCGGGCGACCCGGTCGGCACCGCACTGGTCGGCGACCCTCGGGTGGACAAGGTGTCGTTCACCGGCAGTCGCGGCATCGGCAGCGCAATCGCGGCCACCGTCGGCGCCCGTATCGGCCGGATCTCGCTAGAGTTGGGCGGCAAGACCCCGGCGCTCATCTTTCCCGACGCCGACCTCGGCATGGCCGTCGGAATCGCTGCAGGCAACGCATTCTTGGGGTTGTCTGGCCAGGTCTGCGTGTGCCAGTCACGGATACTGGTGCACCGCGACGTATACGACGAAGTGCTCTCAACCCTGATCGGATTCGCTGCGGCGGCAACGTTCGGCGACCCTTTCGATCCATCAGTTTCAGCCGCACCGATGATCACTACGCAGCACATGCGCCGCGTGCTGAGCCACATCGAGCGCGCCGTCGGTGACGGCGCAAAACTGGCCGTCGGGGGCGGCCGAGCCGAAAATGCCGCTGCGACTGGTAACTTCGTGGCACCGACCGTGTTGGTCAACGTCGACAATTCGATGGCCGTCGCACAAGAGGAAATCTTTGGACCGGTCTTGTGCGTCATCCCGTTTACCGAAGATGACGAAGCGATTCGGCTCGCCAATGACACACGGTACGGGCTGGGGGCCGCGGTCTACACCCACGATGTCAGCCGTGCCCTGCGAGTCAGCGGCGCACTGCGAGCGGGCACCATCGGTGTGAACTCGTGGACGTTGCAACCACACGCACCGTTCGGCGGGATGAAGCAGTCAGGTTTGGGCCGGGAGAACGGGCAAGCCGGTATCGAGGGATACCTCGAGACGAAGACCACGTTCATGCGTTGAAAGAATGGGTGTGCCATAACACTGTGACATCAACTGTCACGTAGCATTGATGCGGAGAACAACCGGCGAGAGGCGGAGGTTAAAGGTATGTCGACGGATCGAGTCGCAGGCGAGGTCGACGTCGCCGACGAGTTCGATCGTCGCGAGCAGATCTTGGACGCCGCCAACCAGTGTTTCAGCCAATTGGGTATCCAGCGCACGAGCGTCCAGGACGTCGCGCGAATGGCCAAGGTCTCGCGTGGCACGATCTACCGATACTTCGTCGATCGTGATGTCCTCATCGAAGCCGCCATCGAGCATGGCGCCCAACGGTTCTACCAACAGGTCGCCGCGGCGATGGAGGGAAAAGCAACACTCGCCGAGCAGCTCGGGGCCATGGCTCAGACGCACGCCACCATCCTTCTCGATCATCGCACCCGCAACCGCCTGATGGCCGACGACGCCGAGCTCATGCGCCACATGATCGCCGATGGCGACAGTGCTGTCCGACGCACCACGAAGTTCCTCGAACCCTACGTGCGGGACGCGCAAAAGCGCGGAGAAGTCGGAGCCGGAATCGACGTCACTGCCGCCAGCGAATGGCTGGCCCGCATTATTTATTCGTTCTCCACGGTCAATCAAGGCCTGAGTTTCGATATGACCAAGCCCGAAACGGTCCGCCAGTACGTCGAGAAGTTCGCAATTAACGGCCTACGCTGAACACCCGGCAACACCGCTACATAGCCGTACGGCTGTCGCGACCCAAGGAGCTCGGATCAACCGGGAAATCACGCACCATCGCCTGAATCGTGTACGACGCGACCAATCGACCGTCCTGAGCAAATACCCGGCCGTCCCCCTGAGCCAGCCCATTTCCCGACCAGAAGGCGTGGTTGGTGTACAGCAACCAGTCGGTGACATCCGCTTCATCGTGAAAAGCGATGTCAGCTTTCATGATCCCCGTCGACAGCGTGATGTGGGCGCGCGCTTCACCGAGTCCGCGATGTGGCCGCATTGCGGCGGCGATGGTCCAGTGCGTGGTCGATTGGGCAAGTAACGCAGCCCGGAGGTAGGGCTCAGCGGGGTCGTCGCGGAAGCGCACCCACGCGTGCACGACTGGTGGACCTAGCCGGTCGGGATCGGGATCGTAAGCGGCGTCGATGATTCGGATTTCCCGGCCCGTCATTCCGAAGCCGGCAAAGGGCACCGCGGCGTCGGGCCCGGGCAAGTTCGGCATCGGTTCAACGTCCCGCATGACGTCGTCTGCACCCGCGTCGGCCAGCACGATCCCGGCGCTGCGCAATGACCCGTGCTGGCTGATCCGGACTTGCGCCGACGAGAAAGTTCTGCCCTGGCGAAGTGTCTCCACTGAGACTTCCACTGGTGCGTCGAACGCCACCGCTTTGGCGAATATCATCGAAGCCGATGTAACACGCTGTCCGGGAAACGTTTTCGCTACCGCCACGACGGACTCTGCCAACAGTTGGCCACCCTCGACGACATTGCGACGAGTGGGCCCGTGCGCCGGCCCGATGAACTGGCCAGCACCGTCGGGCACGACATCGATCAGCCTGAGCAACTCCGCAGAGTCACCCCACAGCGGAAACGTTGCCGGCACCGTCGAATGGTCTGCCCAGCGTTCGACGACCAGCACCCGCAGCGAGTCCTGGTAGAACGACACGTGGCCGGCGATCGCTGCCACCTTGGCCAGCGGCGTGCGGTAGGTCCAGACCACGTTCTCCACTGCCGGATCCGTGCCCGTCAGATTCCAATAACTCGCCCGCCCTTTGAACGGACAGACGGTGGTGTACTCCGAGGGTTCGAAGAGTTCCCACTGCACTGCGAATTCCGGAAAATAAAGTCGGTCTTCGTGATCGGTCTCGGTGACCACCACGCACCGATCACTCTCCGCGAGCAGCACATCGCCGAGCCAGACCTGGCCAGTGTGGCAGCAGGGTATGACCTCTATGCGATATTCGGGGTGGTCCGGCCACGCCGACTCAATTGCGGTCAAGGCGACACCAGCGGTGAAGCTGGGCGCAACACCAGATTTTCGGGCCCGACGTCCGGGAAATCGAGCACACTGGCGAACATGCCCGCCAGGACGTCGGCGACATCGTCAGGGGTCATCATTGTCTGCTGAAGCAGTCCGCGGGCGATCCAGTGCTGCACTGCGACGCTCAGCAGTTCGGCGTCGAAGGACGCGGTGAACTCGGTCGGCACCGTGCCTCCCACGGTCACATTGCAGAACCGGAACTCGGGATGTTCGCAGCGCCATGCGTTCATGCTCTCCGCGAGCGCTGCCTTGCTGGTCGAGTAGCAACCCAGCGCAACGCGCGCTTGTCCGACGGTCTCCGAAGTCAAGGTGGCCACCATCGCGGCGGGCGCAAGCACAGGCAAACACGCGGTGATCGCGCGGTGCACAGCGACCACATTGGTCTGCATCACGTCGAACCATTCGGCGGAAGTGGTCTGGGCGAACATGCGCAGCGGTGCGTATCCGATCGAAATGAACAACAGATCGATGGCGCCGAGTCGCTCGCGGGCAGCCTCGGCAATCCTGGCGCAGTCTTCGCCATTGCGGGCGTCTGCGGTCACAGCCGTGCCGCAACCAGCCTCCTCGACGACTTCCTGCAACCGGTCCGATCGACGTGCCGCGGCAAGGAGTTGGGCACCTTCCTTGCCGGCACGCACCGCGAAAGCCCGCCCGATTCCTGCCGAGGCGCCCACAACCACGACGCGCTTGCCGGCCAACGTCCGTTCGCCCATGAGGCCCTCTCCTGCGATGTACGGTTGCGCGCCGTCCCCCGTCTCATGTGATGAAGAACAATAGTACACGGTATGTTCAGTTGAATCCCGTGGCCTTGCTACGCATGCCCGAGGACGGGAACGCAGAGAAGGGAGACCAGGTGGACCTAGGGGTCACCGGAGCCAACTTCGTCCTGGTGGGCGGCACCACTGGCATCGGATTCGCCGCTGCCGAGCAACTGGCCGCCAACTGCGCCAATGTTGCGTTGTTGGCGCGCGACGAGGAACGTGCTCGCGATCGTGCGTCATGGTTGGCAGCCGAGCATGGCGTCCGCGCGGTGGGCATCGCGGTGGATGCCGCCTCGTCCGGCAATGAAGTGGACCGCGCCGTCGAGCGAGCAGCCACCAGCCTTGGACCCTTGCGCGGGTTGGCCGTCACGGCCGGACCGATGAACCAGCAGGGGCCATTTCTGGAGCACTCCGACGATTCCTGGGACTGGTATTACCAGTTGATATTGATGGCAACTGTTCGCTCCTGCCGCGCGGTAATACCGCACCTACAGCGCAACGGCGGCGGGACGATCGTGACCACCGCCGCGTATTCGGTGCGGGCGCCGAAGATCTTGATTCCTCCCTACAACGCACTTAAGGCGGCCGTACTCACGCTCTCGAAGATTCTGGCGAAAACGTATGGACCCGAGGGGATCAGGGTCAACACGGTGTGCCCAGGATTGTTCGATACCGAGGTCAATGACTTCATCCGGGCGCAGCGTGCGGAAGAATACGGGGTGCCGTTGCAGGACGCGATCTATACCCATCTGGCCAGCAATCCCAACTGGAACATGCGGGTCGCCCTCGGCCGTGGCGGAAAGCCCACCGAAGCAGGCGAATTGATCGCCTTCCTGCTCAGTGATTGCGCTGCTTACCTCACCGGTGCAGCGATCAATATCGACGGTGGAACAGACTTCTGAGTCACGAGCAAGCGCCAATCAGATCCCAACCAGGTCGGCGAGTAGTCCCCGGTGAAAAGTCGCGTCACCTAACAGGTGTCCGGACGACTTGGCTCGTTTGAAGAACAGATGCGCAGGATGTTCCCACGTGAAACCAACACCACCGTGGATTTGGATGTTGGCCGCCGCGGCGTGCGCGTACGCCTCTGAACTGCACGCCTTGGCCAGCGAGGCAGCTGCGGCTAGCTCTCCAGATAATTCCGCGGCCGCCTGCACCGCGTAATAGGCTGCGCCGCGCGCGCATTCGACCTCTAGGAAGATGTCGGCGCATTTGTGTCGAATCGCTTGGAACGAACCGATCGGCTTGCCGAACTGTTTGCGCACTTTGGCATAGTCGACCGCCATTTCCAGGCACCGCTGCGCACCTCCGACCTGTTCGGCCGCCAACGCCGAAGCACCGAGGGACAAAGTCTGCGCCAACACCGGCCAGCCCTGTCCCTCGTCTCCTATCAGTGCTGCGGGGGTGGCGTCGAATTTCATCCGAGCCTGCCTACGAGTCGGATCCAGCGTCGATAGAGGTCGGCGCGCCACCGTCTGGAATTCGTCGACCGCGAAAAGCGATATTCCAGTGTCGGTGCGGGCGGCCACGAACACGACGTCGGCGTTACAACCGTCCAGTACGTAGCTCTTGGTTCCCTCTAGCGCCCATCCGGTACCGCTACTTCTGGCCCGTGTTCGGATCGCGTGGGGTTGCCATCGGCCCGACTCCTCTGTGATAGCCACCGTTGCCGCGGTCGATCCCGCGGCGATGCCGGGTAGGTAGCGCCCTTTGGCGGCGTCGTCACCGGAATGCATGATGAGGTTTGCCGCCAGCACCACGGACGCGAAATATGGTGCTGGCAGCAGACATCTGCCGAGCTCCTCGGCGACTATGCCGAGTTCGACAAAGGTGAAACCCTGGCCGCCGAATTCTTCCGGGATCGCCAGTCCGGTCAGGCCGAGTTGGTGAGACATCTGGTGCCACAACGCGGTGTCATAGCCGACTGGCGTGTCCAGCTGCCCGCGTATTGCTGCATCGTCAGCCTTGTTCTCGAGAAAAGAGCGCACCGTACGACGCAATTCGTTCTGCTCGTCGTTGAGCGCGAAACTGATCGCATTGCCTGACATTTCAGCTCCGGGTGCCTCGCCGACCGGTAGGGTCAACCCGCGGCGTATCCTGTCCCCTACGCAGGCTGTTCAGCCACGAGCCTGCCGCCGCGGGCGCTGGCACAGGCTCGTCGAAACGTCCGGGATCGGCGTTGAGGAAGACTTCCCACGAAGGAAATGCCCGGTGAAAGTTTCCGTCGTGATGAATGGTGTTTGGCCAGCGCATCTTATGCGGGCCGGTGGGCGGATCGGTGATGTCGCTCTGATACCAAAACAGTGGCGTGCGACGGACGAAATACCAGTGCCCGCCCCGTCTTTCATAGCTATCGAGGTACGCGAGCAGCTCGACGAGCCACGCCGCTTCAGTTTCTAGGTCGTTGCGGGAATAAACCAGTCCACTGGCCCGGTCGGCGTCGTGCACATCGATAACGTGACCCAGCACGCCGTGGGCGCTGCCCAGCAGCGATCGCCGGATCTCGATGTCGTACCACTCCCGCAGTGCGGCTCGGCCTCGCCTCCCGCCCGGCACTCCGACCTCTTCCACGAAGAGGTTTGCCAAGGCATCGAAGTCGCGCATGTCCAAAGCCACCGCATATTTGGCGGCCAACTGACGGATCTCGTCGAGTGCTTCCAACCGCGCGATCCGGGCCTCCAACGAGTCGGCTTCGGTCATGTCAGCTCCCCCGATTCAACGAGCTGAGCCAAGCGCGTCTTATCGATCTTGTTTGTAGTGGTGTAAGGCAGCTTCTCAGTGTCGGAAAGAATCACCCATCGCTTCGGAACTTTGTATGCCGCCAGTTCTTTGCGGCATCTGGCGGCCAGCGAGACCGGCGAAGAATCGCACTCCCGGCTGAGCACCACGACCGCACATACCACGGCGCCCTTGTCGGTGTCCGGAATTCCGACGACGTAGCTGATCCGAACGCCGTCGAGTCGACTGATCACCGTTTCGACCTCCACGGGTGCGACATTTGCGCCCGAGGTCTTGATCATGTCGTCGGTGCGACCCGTGAAATACAGGTGACCGTCATCATCACGGTATCCGGCGTCTTTGGTGTAATACCAACCGTCGGCGTCAAACAATTCCGCGCGCTGGCGGCCCACTATCCCGCGCATCATCGCCGCTCCACGCACACAGATTTCGCCCACGGTGCCGTTTGGCACCTCAACTCCGGACTCGTCGACGATCTTGTGTTCGTAGCCGGGCGCCGAGACGCCGAGTGAGCCGCGCTTGCTTTCGGGCACCAATTCGTGGGGTGGCCACCAGGTGTGAGAGCTACACGTTTCGGTCATGCCGAGTTGAGCAACCCGCAAGGTCGGGTCGGCGACTCGAAGCTCCGGGTCGAGGAGCACCTGCTGGTATCCGTCCCGCAGACTCGACAAGTCGGTGCTGGGGAAGTCCGGATGACTCGCCAGCGCCGGTCCAATGTGCGGGAAACCAGTTGCGTAGGTGGCATGTTCGGACGCAAGCAGGCGAAGCACGTCGCCGGGCTCGAATCTGTGCTCGGTCAGTATCGTCACGCCGGTCTGCATGGGCCCCAGCAGTCCGAAGATCAAACCCCCTACCCAGAAGAACGCCATCGGAATGTACACCCGATCATGCGGCTTCCACTCGTGCTGCGTGGCGACGAACCGGGCATGCGTGATCGCGGTGGCGTGGATGTGAATGATGCCCTTCGGGTCCGACGTGCTGCCGGAGGTGTAGATGATCACCAGGTCATCTGCGGGCCGCACGGTGGACTCGATCGCCTGTAGAAACTCCGTCGACACGGGCTGCGGCCAGTCGCTGGGCCAGCTGCGTTCAGTAGTGCCGAGAGCAAAAACGTTGCGCAAGTTTGGAAGTCGTTTGGCAGCTAGTTGCCCACCCGATATCTGGACGTCTCCGATCGCCTTGGTAATTCGCGCAAGCATATCCTTGCCCAGCAACGAGTCGACCGACAACAGCGTGTGGATGTCGGCGTCACGCAATAACCATCCGAGCTCCGCCGGCTGGAAGAACGTGTTGATCGGCACCGCAACGGCACCAATGCGGGTAACAGCCAGAAACGCTACGACGAAGTCGGGCCCGTTGGGCGCCATCACCCCGACCCGAACGGCTTTGGTCACACCCGCCGCGAGCAGACTACGGGCCAATCTAGCCGAACGGATGTCGGCTTGTGCATAAGTGATTCGCTCGACCCGGCCGTCGCCGAGTGAGGATACGATGAAATCGTTGTCGACGTAGGCAGATGTGAGAGCCTTCAGCATCGCCGGAACAACCGGCACGTACGGCAACGGCTCGTAGTTGAAAGTGCGATTCATTGCACGCCCGATTTCATTCCACAACCCAACGCGGTTCCCGTTTTTCGGCGAACGCGACCATCCCTTCGCGATAGTCCGGGTGGGTCAGCTGGTGCTGCAGTACATAACGGTAGGCGACATCGTTAGCCGCATGCAGCCCCACGTCCAAACTGGTCCACATCGCTTTTATCGACGCCTGCACGGTGGCAGGCGAGAGCCTTGTAATGTCTGCGGCGATCTCGCGTGCCCGCTGCTGCAGCTGGTCGGCGGGCACCACCTCGTTGATCAGGCCGATCTCGTAACCACGTTGGGCGCTGATGCGCCCCTTCTTGGTCATCAGTGCCAACTGCATCACCATCGATAACGGCATCCTGCGCAGCAGCACAGCCGGCTCGAGTGCAAATACGTTGCCGACGGCCAGGTGAGTGTCGATCAGCTCAGCATGCTCAGCCGCAATGATGAGGTCGGAGTCGGCAACCTGATGGAGTCCCCCGCCGACCACCATCCCGTTCAGCGCACATATTACCGGCTTCCAGACGTTGTGGTGCAGGCGCGAGCCGGGAATCTTGTTCCGGATGCCACCTTCGGCGGTCGCCCGGACGTCCTGTCCCGCGGAAAATGCTCGGTCGCCCGCACCGGTGATGATGGCAACCCGGATACCCGGATCGTCGCGGACTCGTTCCCACGCCAGACCCAGTTCTGTCCGAGTCAAGTCATCTGTGGCGTTGAGCCGCTCGGGACGGTTGAGCGTAATGGTCGCGACATACTGGCTGACGTCGAACAGAATCCTCTTGAAATCCACGACATCCCCTGGCATCAGACCGGAACGAACTAGACACTACAGCATCAACTGTTCAATTGTACCGTCTACGAGCTTCACGGCATCCATTGCCCGCCCGACACCGAAATCAACTGGCCGGTCAGGTGTTTAGCACCAGGCGAACACAAGAACGCGACAACGGCCGCGACATCACCGGGATCGCCGATCTGTCCCGTCGCCGTAGTCTCGCGCATCTGCACCAGCTCATCATCGCTCTTACGCGACAGCAGCCACGGCGTGGCGGTAGTGCCGACAACGACGGTATTTACCCGCACCCCCAGTGGCCCCAGTTGCACGGCCATTAGCCGGCTCAGTCCTTCCACGCCCGCTTTTGCGGCGGCATAGGCGGGCGGGCCGGTGCGGACGCCGTGCGCCGAGACCGAACTGACGTTGACGATCACTCCACGGCCCTCGGCTACCATCTGCCTCGCCGCAACCTGAGCCACGACGAATGTGCCCTTGAGGTTGACGTCGACGATGCGGTCCCAGTCCTCGTCTGTTTGGTCCAAAAAGGTCGCGGGCAAAGTCATTCCGGCATTGTTGATCAGGACCCGTACGGGTCCGTGCCGCTCGGACAGCTCCGCGAGCGCGTCCTGCACCGCAGCGCGGTCATTGACAGACAACTCCATCGGGAGCAATAAGCCAGCCCGAGCTTCGTCCGAATCTTCGGCGCGGGCAATGGCTTTCGCGTTGACGTCGAGTGCCGCGACGCGATGACCGGTGGCGATCAGCTCAGCGACGATAGCCGCACCGATTCCCCGCGCTCCCCCGGTGACGATCGCCAGCGGCCGTGAATCATCCAACACGCTGATCTCCATTACCGCTCGCAGTGCGTTCGATTGCGGCAACGGATGGCCGCACCAATTCGACCGATTCGGCCATCAACTGACAGAGGTCTGCCTTGCCTCCGTCTGCCACCCACACCTCGATCGAGGCGCGGTTGGCGCTGTTGATCAGTGTCGCGGCCAGCCGGGGCCGCAGGTCGGCACGGGCGTCGCTGTTCAACCAGCGAGCAACTTCTCCGGTGAGCTGATCGATCCAGTCTTCGTTGATGCGCAGCATCGTGGCGCGAAGTGCCGGCATGCGGTGATACATCCGGGCACGGACGAGGAAGATCTCCGGCGCTTCGGCAATCGCTTGCGCCACCGCCGCCGATGCGTCAGCGAGAGCGTCCCAAAGACTGTTCGACGGTTGGGAAGCGGCGGCTCGGAACCGTCGAGTGGCCTCCTCCAGCCGTTCGGCATACCCGTCGAACAGAATGTCGTCCTTAGCGGCAAAGTGGTGAAAGAACGTTCGTGGCGCCACGCCGGCGGCGGACGAGATCTGTTCGATCGTGACCGTCTCGTACCCGTGCGTGGCAAATAGGTTGATCGCTGCGCGAATCAGCGCCTGCCGATTGCGCAGGCCCCGGGCTCGACGTTGATCCACAGTCAGCCTCCTGCCAACGTGGCGCTGCCCGAGCTCAGCGCCACTACATCGCCTTGCAGCGTCCGGAAACGCACGTCTTGCCCGCTTCGCCACATCTCGGTGCGCAATGGCGCGCCCAGACGCACCGGTTTCGCGAATCGACAGCTCAAGGATGTCAGCCGTTGCGGATTCGCGCCGCCGATCTCGTTGATCAGGGCCCGCGCGGCGAAACCTAGGGTGCACAGCCCATGCAGAAACACGTCGTCGAAGCCGAACTTCCGGGCGGCCGCGGGGTCGATGTGCAGCTGATTGCGGTCTCCCGACAACCGGTAAATGGCGGCCTGCTCCGGCCGAACCACGTCGTCGTACCACGAATCCGGCGCATCTTCAGGATCCGGTTCAGCGCTCGGGCGGCGCTCGCCGCCGAACCCGCCCGCCCCGAGAACCACGGTCTGCGAACGTGTGACGAACGCGGTGCCGTCGGCATCGGTACCTTGTCCGGTCAACTCGACGGCCGCATGCTTGCCCGTGTCCCACAACGCCGACACCCGCGCCTGCACTGAGAGTTCCCCCGTGGGCCCAATGGGCCGGTACAGCTCCAGCGACTGCGCCGAGTGAACGATCGGGTATGCGCCGAGGTCGAGCACACTCCGCAGGTCCTTGACGGCCCACCAGTTGGCGATCAACGCGAAGGTGGGCAGGACCGCGGGTCCAGCCAGTTCGTTGAGCAACGGCAGTTCGGCAGGCGGACGGGCCCCGACGCCCAATGCGTACAGGATCACGTCGGTCTGATTCCAGCGAAAGGTCTTCGGGCTCAATGCCGTTCCGACCACCGACTCGGTGAGAACCACCAACACCTCCCAACTGAACGGATTGACGGCACTTGTTACATCGTGCAATATAGTGGCAGCGACTGCAACTACTTCTTCTTTCGGGTCCACCCACCCGGGCAGAGTGGGAGATAGGAGGAATTTCATGAAGTTCGGCGTATTCATCCTCGGCGACAAACCCAACCACCTCAGCGACCGGGAAGTGCTGCGCAACGTGCTGCAAGAAGCGAGCTGGGCCGAGGAACTCGGATACGACGAAGTCTGGCTGGCCGAACATCACTTCTCCCCGTATGGCATGCTCGCCGACCTGCCGCAGATCGCAACGGCCATCGCCACCCAGACCGAGCGCATCCGCATCGGTACCGCATGCATGGTGGCACCGTTTCACAGCCCGATCCAACTCGCCGAACGGATCGCGCTCGTCGACGTCCTTTCCAACGGGCGGTTCGACGCGGGCTTTGGGCGCGGCTACCAATCGCACGAGTTCAAGGGCTTCGGCGTCTCGATGGACCAGGCGACCGGCCGCTACCAGGAGTGCGTCGAGATCGTCAACAGACTGCTCAGCGAGGAAAACGTCACCTACCACGGGAAGTACCATCAGATCGAAGACGTCACGATCTATCCGCGACCGCTACAACAACCCGTCCCGGTGTGGGGAACCGTCATGAAAACCCCGTCAAGCTTCGAGTGGCTGGCCGACAAGAGCTTCGGCGCGATTATCGGTAACCCCTATCAAGTCGATCCCGATCTGCAAGGGGCGCTTGATATTTACCTAGACGTACAGTCGAAGAAGGGCCTCGATGCCGCCACCGGCAACGTGTGGGCACTGCTGAATGCGTTCTGCGACAAGGACGACGGATTCGCCCGCAGTTATCCACGGGACAGCGTCGAACTGTCGATCCAGACGCACCGAAAGTACTCCAGCCCCTTCGAGCGGGGTGGGGAGATACCCGCCGACTACAAGGCTTACTCGGACTGGTTCGACAAGCACGATAAGCAGAGCTACGAGCAAGTGCTTAACTCGCACCTCACGCTCATGGGCGACCCGGATCGCATCATCACGAAGATGAGAACTGTGATCGACATGGGTTGGCGCAACATCATGCTACGTATGTCCCGCGGCGGCGCGATGGACCGAAACAAGGTCTATGAGTCGATGAAGCTGTTCGCCCGAGAGGTGATCCCGGCCGCCACCGAGCTCGCGGCCACCGCGGTTTGAGCCAGCCGCTGGCCGACCGCGTACGCACGGTTCTGGCACTCGACCCGTCAGCTCCCGCCATTGAGTACCGGGGCAGCTGGACTGATTGGCGGGCACTGGCCGACATCGCTGTCGGAGTCCAGAATCAGCTGGCAGCAGTCGGTTTGACCGAGGGGGCGCCGGTTGGCCTGGTGCTACGCAACCATCCTGCGATGGTCGCGGCGCTGCTCGGGGTACTGCTCGCCGGCGATTGCGTCGTGACGGTCAATCCATCACATGGTGACACCGGTTTGGCCGCCGACATCGCCAGCCTACGGGTGCCTGCGGTCGTTGCGCTGCCTACGGACTGGCGACGTCCCGGAATCGCCGACGCCGCTGGGAGTGCTGTCGGGTTGCAGGTCGACATTGACCCAGCCAGCTGCCGAACCGCCGCCGGCTTAGACCGGCTGGGTCCCGGCCCGTTTCGCGCGGTGACGCATGGTGATCCCGTTGCCGTCGAGATGTTGACCAGCGGCACCACCGGTCCCCCCAAGCGAATACCGCTGACGTACCGATCTTTCGAGCACACGGTTGCGGCGGCGGGCGCGCACTACAGCTCGCATGCACAACCCCAGCTGAAACTTCGGTCGGGGGTTGCGATCGTTTCGTCGCCGCTGGTACATATGTCTGGGCTGTTCCGCACCTTGCTAAACATCTGTGAAGGCCGCAAGATCGCGCTGCTCGAGCGCTTTCGGGTACCGGATTTCGTTGACCTCGTGGCACGACACCGGCCCCGGGCGATCAGCTTGGTGCCATCGGCATTGGCGATGATCATCGATGCCGACGTGCCCGCCGAAGTGTTCTCCAGCGTTGAAGTGGTGACATCCGGGACCGCCCCCCTGCCGGTGGAGGTGCAGATTGCGTTCGAGGAGCGCTACGGCGTAGCCGTTCTACCGTCGTACGGCGCCACCGAATTCGCGGGTGGTGTCGCAGGATGGAATCTCGCTCTGCACCGGGAGTGGGGCACCACCAAACGTGGCAGCGTGGGACGTCCTCAGGAAGGCCGCGAGATCCGCGTCATCTCAATAGACGACGGCACCGAAGTGCCTGCGGGGCAGCAGGGCTGTATCGAAGTACGCACCGCCGGCGCTGAATGGGTCCCCACAACCGATCTGGGGCGTGTCGACTTAGACGGATTCGTCTTCATCGACGGCCGCACCGACGATGTCATCATTCGCGGGGGGTTCAAGGTGACTCCGGCCGACATCGTCAAGACCCTGCGTACCCACCCGGCGGTACGTGACGCAGGCGTCACCGGGTTGCCCGACGAGCGGCTGGGCCAGATACCAGTTGCCGCGGTCGAATTAGCACCCGGCGGCCAGGTGACGCCCGAGCAACTGCTGGACTACTTACGCGATCGAGTCAGCCGCTATCAAGTCCCGGCCCGGCTGATCGTGGTCGACGAACTGCCCCGCACGCCTTCGTTGAAGGTGAGCCAGCCAGGAATACGCGAACTTTTCGAAGAGGTGGCGAGTTGACAAGCGATGTCCGAGGTGAGGTCGCCATCGTCGGTGTGGCCGAGGAGGTTTCGCCGACCGGGGTGATAGACGTGCCACTGCGCGAACTCGAAGCACGGGTGATCACGGCGGCGCTGGTCGACGCCGGCTTGTCGCTCAGTGATGTCGACGGATTGTGCTCGTGTACCGGGGGTGCCTTGATGCATTCCATCGAGTTGGCCGAATACCTGGGTATAGCACCGCGATTCACTGACGCCACGCAGGTCGGGGGCGCCAGTTACGGGCTCTACGTCGAGCATGGCGCCGCGGCCATCGCGGCGGGGGTGGCCGAGACAGTGGTGATCGTCTACGCCTCAACCCCGCGAGCCGCGCGCAAGCGCGGTGAGAAGGGCCTCGGAGTGTTCGCCACACCCGAGCGGTTGGAGTGGGAAACACCGTACGGGGTGATGCTGCCGATCAGCGCTTACGCGCTGGCAGCCAATCGGCATATGGCCGCATACGGAACGACCGCCGAGCAACTGGCTCAGATCGCAGTCGATACCAGGCGCTGGGCGGAGCTGAATCCCCGGGCGCACCTGCGGGATCCGATCACGGTTGACCAAGTCCTCAATTCCGGGTTCATCGCCGAGCCCATCCACAAGTTGGAGTGTTGTCTGGTCACCGACGGTGCCGCGGCGATAGTACTGACCAGCACCGAGCGCGCCCGCGATCTACCCCAACCGCCGGTGTTAGTACTGGGTGCGGCCTCGGCGGCATCCCACGCGATGATCTCGCAGATGCCGGATCTCACCGCTACCCCAGGTGCGTTGTCGGGACCCGCGGCATTCAGGGCAGCAGGACTGACACCCGGCGACGTCGACGTAGTCGAACTGTACGATTCGTTCACCATCACGGTTCTGCTCGCGCTCGAAGATCTCGGCTTCTGCGCCAAGGGAGAAGGTGGTCCCTTCGCCGGTAGCGGCGTCCTGGGGCCCGGCGGCGCCCTGCCCGGCCAGACCTCGGGCGGGGGCCTGGCGTATACCCATCCCGGTGCCTTTGGCGCCTTCCTGCTTGTTGAGGCCGCGCGCCAGCTGCGCGGTGATTGCGGCGAGCGTCAGGTGCCAGGCGCGCAAACTGCAGTGGCGCACGGCACCGGCGGAGTGCTGTCGGCGACGTCGACGCTGATCCTGGGAACGGAGGCAACGCTATGACCGACAGTGCTCCTGTCCCGGAGCCCAGCCCCGTATCCGCTCCGTTCTGGGACGCCACCCGGCGCCGCGAACTGAGCATGCAGCGTTGCGAGTCCTGCAATCACCTGGTGTGGTATCCGCGTTGTATCTGCCCTCATTGTGGTGCGACTGCATTGCATTGGGAGACGTTGAGCGGAAACGGTGTCGTGTACGCGGTCAGCGTGCACCACCGGCCCGCCTTTCCCGCCCTGGCCGACAAGGTTCCTTATTCGGTGGTGCTGGTGGATCTGGACGAGGGCGCGCGGATGATGTCGAACGTCTTTGGCCCGGTGCCCGCGGTCGGCGATCGGGTGAAAGTCGCGTGGGTTACGCTCGACGATGGCCGTAATCTCGCTGTGTTCCAACCCCATTCCGAGTCGCAATGAATCTCGACGCCACCTAGCGCCGGATTCGCGAAGAACTGGTACTGCGCCATATCACCGACGAGAACGACCGAGACATCGCCGCAGCGATGGCTACCTTCACTTATCCTTGTTACGAAATCATGCCCACCGGAATGGTTTTCGATGGCGAGGAGGCGGTACGCAGCATGTTGCTGCCCGCGCCGATGCGACTTCAGACCACTTCGTAGACGTCGTATTGCAGACTCTCGCCTGCAAATGAGCCCTTGGCCACGCCGAGAATTCTGGTCAACCATTCGTATCGCTCGTCACCGGTCTCGAAATACATGGCCGAGTAAACCCCGGCCGTCGCCGCGTTCATACGTCCGGTGTAGGTCACCAAAATGATTGCATCGTCGTCGGTTCTGAGCGTGAGACGGGCATCGACCAACACGCGACCGGACGGCTCGACGAACGCCCAATCAGCTGCGGCGCGACCCTTGAGGGAAGCGCGCAGACGCTCACCTTCGTAGCGCGCGCTAGTGATCTCGCCAATTGTCCGACTCCCGGCAGGCCCGGTGGAGACCGCAATGGGCTCGGCAAGCTCGTACCTAACGTGGCACAGGGGGCGTAGCGCGGCGTTCAGAGATGCTGTCATCATTAAACCTGCTCGGTAGCAACGAATTCGAACACTGCGCCGTAGCAGGTCGTTGGATCGGTGACCAATCGATCTCGATCCCGCTCGGCAATGCCGACGCTGCGACTGACCAGATGTGCCTCTGCTGCAGCGAGGTCACTGGTCTCAAAGACGCAGCAGTGCATGATTTCGCCATTCGCGATGAGGTCACGTCCAGCCACGGAGTCGGCAGAACTTGGCCTGATCAATTCGACGGTCGTGTTGGCGCCGAGGCTGAGTTGTCGACGCTCGGCGAGCGGGGTCTCGTCCTTCGCGACGACACCGGCCCCAAGTGCTCGGTAGATGTCGGTGGCGCGATCCAGGTCACTGACCACCACTCCGACACGCCATCCGACAATTGCGAGTGGATGCTTCCGCCACGGATCGGTGGACCAACCCTCGTGGAACCTTGGGTCTTCCCAGCGTCCCGGCACGCCGAGCGGACCCGGTCTGGACTGGGAGCACGGCATGAATTCGAGTTGGCCCGCAGTGTCCCTCGGATGAGTGAAGACCGGGCTCATCGGCTGGTCGACCATGATCTCACGACCGGCACCGGCCAGGCCGAAGCATCGCACGCCCTGCGCGGTCAGGGTGTCGAAGATCTCGGTCGGCGGGCAGTCCACGAAATAGGCGGCGGCATGAAAGTGCCTGCCAAACCGTGCCAGAAACTTCCCGAGTGGAAGATGTGCCGCCTCGGGTGTCGGTTCCATGACGTCGACCGCGAGATCGGCAATGGTGACCATTGATGCCCAACGCTTCTCGGCTTCGAGCCACTCGTCCGTGAACACGTCAACCGCGCCGAACACGTCGCGATACCAGTCGGCGACAACACGGTAGTCGTCGACGATATGGTTCACATGCCATTGCTTGCCGACTGCGATCATGACGTCGCCCCTAGTCTCAACGATGTCCGCGATGACAGGTCAGTATGACATCTGTTGTCTAACTGACAATGCAGGTACCAGTCCTCCGCATCAACGGAACATGTATTGTTATATTGTCTCACTCATGTCCGGAATTGTGCTGGGGTCGAACTCGTGAGCATGATCACCGATCGGCTGGCGGCGGCCATTGGCATCTGGAATGACCAGGGTGCACCGTCGTTTCCCATCGATCGTTCGGATATCCGACGCTGGGCGATAGCCACATATTGGCCAGACGAGCCGCCCCGGCTGTACTGGGACGAAGAGTACGCGCGCGCGACTCGTTGGGGCGGGATCATCGCTCCGGATGACTTCAACCCTTTCGCATGGCCAGTGAAACCGCTGGAAACCGGGCCGTCCCAATACGCCTTACCTGAGCCCGGTGACCCGGGTCAACGGATGCTCAACGGCGGTGTGCGGCTCGAATTCGGACAGCCCATGCGCCCGGGCGACGTGATCACGGGACGTTGGCGAGTCAAAGATGCGTCCGAACGCGAGGGCCGAATGGGCCAGATGCTCTATATCCAGCTAGAGCGTGAACTGCGTAATCAGCGCAACGAATTGGTACGGACGCGCATCGACACAGTCATCCGGTATTAAGTGGGCGGGGAATTGATGTACATCAATGGTGAGTGGCAGGCCGCGTCCTCGGGCAAGACCTTCGCTAGCACCAACCCGGCTACCGGCGCCCTGTTGGGCACCGTACCTGACGGCGGCCGTGCCGACGCCCGCCGCGCTATCGACGCGGCCACGGCCGCGCTTTCGGCTTGGCGCACCCGTACCGCCTACGAACGCAGCGAGATTCTCCTCGCCGCCCACCGAATGATGCTGCAACGCCAGGACAGTCTCGCCACCCTCATGACCAAGGAGCAGGGCAAGCCGCTTCGCATGGCCCGAACCGAGGTCGGGTACGCGGCCGATTTCTTGCTGTGGTTTGCCGAGGAGGCTAAACGCGTTTACGGAGAGGTCATTCCATCGGCCCGGACCGATCAACGCTTTATCGTGTTGCAACAGCCTGTCGGCGTTTGCGCGGCGATCACTCCGTGGAATTATCCGATCTCGATGATCACCCGCAAGGTGGCTCCGGCATTAGCGGCCGGGTGCACATCGGTGCTCAAACCAGCTGAGCAGACTCCGCTGTGCGCCGTCGAGACGTTCCGGGTGTTCGCGGACGCCGGGGTACCGGCCGGAGTCGTCAACTTAGTGACGTGCTCGGACCCCGAGCCCGTGGCCGATGAGATCCTCGCCGAAGCCTCAGTACGCAAGATCAGCTTCACCGGGTCCACCGAGATCGGCAAGATGATCGCGGCCCGTGCCGGTGGCGCGATGAAACGGGTTTCGATGGAACTGGGTGGTCACGCGCCCTTCCTTGTTTTCGAGGACGCCAATCCCGAACACGCCGCCAAGGGTGCAGCGTTGGTCAAGTTCCTCAACACCGGGCAGGCCTGCATATGCCCCAACAGATTCATCGTGCACCGTTCGATCGTCGAACCGTTCCTTGCCACCCTGCGGGCGCGCGTGGTGAAACTCGTGCCCGGAGACGGTCTGGTGAAGGGCACCACGGTCGGTCCGCTGATCGACGATGTCGCGCTGAAAAAGATGCAGCGGCAGGTCGGCGACGCGGTGGATAAGGGCGCCAAATTGCTAATCGGTGGATCGCGTTTGACGGGGACCACGTTTGACAATGGGGCATTCTTCGCGCCGACGATCCTCGCCGACGTTACCGCCGAGATGTTGATCTGCTCAGAGGAAACCTTCGGCCCAATCGCGCCGGTGTTGGTTTTCGACGACGAAGACGAGGCGATTGCGATGGCCAATGCCACGACTTATGGTCTGGCGGGATATATCTACACGCGCGACCTCGCTCGTGCGATCCGGGTAGCCGAGGCGCTGGACTTTGGCATGATCGGCATCAATGACATCAATCCGACCTCGGCGGCGGTACCGTTCGGGGGTATCAAGGAAAGCGGGCTCGGCCGCGAGGGGGCGCGGGCAGGGATCGCAGAGTACCTCGATACCAAAGTTCTCGGGATCGCCCTCTGAGGAGCCGAAATGACGAAACCCGTTGACTTCGAGGCAATTCAAATCGGCGATTTCATTCCGTCCTTCGTACGCACCACACATTTCGCGGAGTGGAACCGCTACGCGGCAGTCAACGACGAATTCATCCCGATCCACATGGATGACGAAGCCGGCCGCGCCGCGGGTAATCAATCGGGTGCATTCGGAATGGGTAACCTACGGCTGGCCTACTTGGTCAACATGCTGCGCGCGTGGATTGGAGATGGCGGCGAAATCCGTTCTCTGACCGTCAAATATCGCGCGATGAACCAAAAGGGTGATCAATTGAGTTGCATCGGCGAGATCACTGGGAAGGAGATCGTCAACGGTTCGCAGCTGGTGCATCTCAAGGTCGACGTGGTCAGTCAGGACGGTCAGAGCACCACACCCGGTGAGGCAACGGTCGCGCTGGCCTGACTGATCCGCCATTACTCGTCTGGTTCGACGATGGCGACCGGGCGATCTTCGGTCGCATCGACTACGAGCGTGCGGTGGGCGATACGCCAACGCCCCCCGCTCGCCGAATAGCGATCCAGGTAGCGGATATACATGACGTGATTGCGACCGATCCCCACCTCGTCAGCGGTGAAGTGATTTGCGGTGCAATATACTTCACCCACCGCGGAGTCACCGTCGACGATGTAGAGCCCTTGGGCGATCAGATGGACGGTGCGCGGAAACCGCGAGACCATATCGATGATTCGCACCAACTCGCGGTGGCCTGTCATGGCGCCGGATGGGCGCCCCGGTCGTTCCACACGCATCGTCGCGTGGGGAGTAAACACGTCAAGCAGCGCAACGCGGTCGCGACGATCGATCGCGGCCGCATACCTGCGTGCCACAGCATCAAGCGCGGCCTTCGCCACCGACGAACAGATATCCATGCAGTACCCAGTCCCCATCCGCGCAGCACGATTAGACACATTTCGTCCTATTGTATACTCGTCGGAACGCATATGCGAAGGAGCAGCTGATGGCCACGCAGGCAGACGTTGGGCCAACGAAACTGAGCAGCGATCACGCCCTCGAGCTGTACCGGCTCATGAGCAAGGTGCAGCACAGCGATCGACGCGTCCGCAAAGGCCTGTCCTCCGGCGAGATCGCCATGAGCTATTGGCCGGTCGACGGGCAGGAGGCGATGTCGGCGGGAGCCGCACTCGCGCTGTCCGCGGGCGATCAACTCGTGACGACCTATCGCGGCCTTGGCGACGTGGTGGCCAAAGGCATCGACCTACCGAAGTACTTCGCAGAGATTCTCGGCCGGGGCACCGGCCTGTCTAAGGGCAAGGCCGGCGCCATGGGCATCAGCGACCCGGAGCACGGCATCGCATGGACTACCGGCATCGTCGGCGCGGGACCACTTATCGCGAATGGGATTGCACTGGCAGCGGCGATCACGGGTCACGATCGGGTGGTGTTGGTGAGCTTCGGGGACGGGGCAACCAGCATCGGTTACGTGCACGAGGCGATGAACATGGCAGCACTGTGGCAGCTGCCGGTGGTGTTCTTCTGCCAGAACAACGCGTGGGCCGAATGCACCCCCGTCGCTGGCTACACGCGTACCGAATGTCTGGCCGACCGCGCCGCGGGCTACGGAATGCCCGGCACGAGTGTCGACGGCACCGATCCGGAGGCCGTGTACAACGCCGTGGCGACCGCCGCGGAGCTCGCCCGATCCGGCGGTGGCCCCTCCTTCGTCGAAGCTGTCGGCTGCCGGTTGCAGGGCCACTACTTCGGTGACCAGATGCCCTACGCCAACCCCGACGAACTTGCCGCCAAGCGGGCGAACCCACCGTTTGACAGCTATCGGCGCCGACTCGTCGACGACGGCCTGGCAACCGAAGCCGAACTCGACCGCGTCGACTCCGCGCTGATCGCGGAGATAGATGCTGCGTTCACCGCAGCCCGCGATGCGGAGCCGCCTCCGGTGGACGAACTCACCCGAGATGTGTTTGCTGCCAATGGCATTGAACTAGCGGCCCCAGTGGCCGAGCGCGCCGAGATACCCAGCGGTGAAATCGAGAACCTTGGTCTGGTGCAGGCAATTCACCGCACCCTCGACCGTGCCATGGCCGCGAACGACTCTGTTATTCTTCTTGGCGAGGACATCGCTGATCCGGCTGGCGGAATGTTCAAGATCACCGCGGGACTTTCCACCAAGTACGGTGCCCAGCGAGTCCGCGACACTCCCATCGCCGAATCTTCGATCATCGGCGCGGCCCTGGGTGCTTCGTTGGCCGGGATGCGGCCAGTGGCCGAATTGATGTTCGTCGACTTCCTTGGTGTGGCGATGGACCAGATCGCGAACCATGCGGCGAAGATCCGCTACATGTCCGGCGGCCGGCAGGGTGCGCCCATGGTCATTCGCGCCATGGTCGGCACTGCCGCAGGACCGCAGCACTCGCAAGCCTTCGAGGCCTGGGCGATGCACACGCCCGGTATCAAGGTGGTCTGGCCCAGTACCGCTGCCGACGCGGTCGGTTTGCTCAATGCGTGCCTGACAGAGGACGACCCATGCTTGTTCATCGAGTCAATGAAGCTGTTCTACGGTGGCGGCAAAGGACCGGTACCCACCGCCGATTACGTGATCCCACTCGGGCAGGCCGACATCAAACGGTCTGGTACCGACGTCACAATCTGCAGCTACGGAAGTACCGTGCATGCCGCGCTGGACGCTGCCACTCAGCTTGACACCGAAGGCATTTCGGTTGAGGTGGTGGATCTGCGCACGTTGGTACCGCTGGATCTGACTACTGTCGTGGATTCGGCGCGCAAAACCCGGCGTCTCATCGTGGCGCATGAATCGGTGGGATTCTGCGGGCCAGGAGCCGAAATCGCGGCTGCGGTCGGTACAGAGCTATTCGGCGTGCTTACGAGTCCCATTGAGCGCGTCGCGGGCTCCTACACTCCCGTGCCGCGAGCGGCCACCTTGGAGGCAGCCTGCCGCCCGGACGCGGCGCGAATCGTCGACGCAGTCAGGAGAATGATGTGATCGAGATACGGATGCCGAAACCGGGCGACGCGATCACCGAGGCGGAGTTGACCGAATTTCACGTAGCCGACGGTTCCCGGGTAATGGAGGGCGACCCGCTGTATCAAATCGCCACCGACAAGGTCGAGATGGATATCGAAGCCCCCGCCACGGGAGTCGTTGCTTGGAAGGTTGAAGCAGGCAACACATATCCCGTGGGCGAGCTTCTTGCGGTGATCGAGGGCCAGTGACCTCACTACCGGATTCTCTCGACGTCGATCTAGGCGCCCCCGAATTGCTCGGACGAATCCAGGGCGACACGTTCACAGTTACCATCCAGCGGCCCGAGAAGAAGAACTCCGTCACCGCCGACGGGTATCACGGCATCAAACGCGCTGCGATGATCGTCGCCGACGAACCCGAGCTGAACTTCCTAGTGATCACCGGGGCCGGGGACGCATTCTGCGCCGGCGGAGACATGAACGCCCTCGGAAACCCGGACCGGCGCTGGGATGCGTTCACCGAGTCTTACGACGGCACCCCGTTCGAAACCTTGGGCAAGATACCCAAGCTCGTTGTCTGCGCGGTTAACGGCATCGCGCTCGGCGGCGGTTTGGTGATGACACTGTTCGCGGATCTGGTAGTGGCGTCCGAGCGTGCGCGCTTCCGCGTTCCGGACTTGACCCGCGGTGTCTATGAAGCATTCGTTGCCGCCCGTCTGCCGCAGCGAATGGGTACGTTGCGAGCGAATCATCTTATCTACGGCAATGATTGGATCACAGCGGCTGATGCGGAACGACTGGGACTCGTCGGCAAGGTGGTGGCGCACCACCGCTTACAGGACGAAGTCGACGCGCTACTAGAGCGCGTGAGGAAAACGGGACCGGCCGCGCGCGCCGCGGTGAAACGCGAGATGGCTCGCGCATTGCCGCCTGTGGACGTCACCGGATATTGGTCCTCCATCGGCACATCCGAGCAGATTGAAGCCTTTACGGCGTTCCTGCAGAAGCGATCTCCGCAGTGGCAGGTATGCCACGACCGCGATGCTTTCGTCCAGACTCGTCGTCCCGCATGGCTGCCGGCAGACGAACGTGAGTAATGGACTATAGGGGAACTGGCAAGTCAATGACATATGCCACCAACGCTCGTCATCATCGCCGGCGTGCACCCGCCTATGTGACAAATAGACACTATTTGTTCTATCATCTACATCGATGAATGGGTTCTACGAAGGCACCTCGGAACTGACCGGCTGCGACGAGATCCTGGTTGCCGCAGATGGTCCCGTCCGAATCGTGACGCTGAACAATCCCGAAAATGCTAACGCTGTCAACAACCGCATGCACACGGCATTCACCCGCCTATGGGACGCACTGGCCGAGGACCCAGACGCGCGCGCAGTCCTGATCACCGGCACCGGTGACTACTTCTCGGCTGGCGGAAATCTCGTCGAGTGGCTGGAAACGCACGTCAACAATCCCGTGACGCGCCGTGCGGGGATGCGGGACGCCCGCCGCATTGTGCGCGACATGATCGACTTTCCCCTGCCGGTAGTAGCAGCTGTCAACGGACCGGCAGTCGGATTCGGCTGCAGCATCGCAGTTCTCTGCGACATCGTGCTGATGTCCGACCGGTCGTTCTTCGCCGACACACACGTGGCCAGCGGACTGGTCGCAGGCGACGGCGGGTCGGTGTTGTGGCCATTGCTGATGAGTCTGCTCAAAGCTAAGGAATACCTGCTGCTCGGCGAACGCATCAAGGCGGATAAGGCTGTCGAGCTCGGTCTGGCCAATCGGGTGGTGCCACATGCCCACATCAAAGACGAGGGCCTTGCGCTTGCCCATCGACTCGCCGCACTTCCCCCGCGGGCGGTGCAAGACACCAAACGAACATTGAACCTGCACGCGCATCGTGCGCTGATCGGCATTCTCGAATACGGGATCTCCGCTGAGACAGAGTGTTTCACTACGCCGGAGCATCGGGCCGCGATCGACAAGTTCCTAGACCGGTAGTAGCGGCGCCATGGCACACGACACGACCTCGCCGTTGATACGTCGCGACGACCGTGACGGTATCGCAGTTGTCGTACTGAACCGGCCACATCAGCGCAACGCGTTGTGCTACGAATCGTGGACCGAACTTTCGGCGACGCTCGGCGATGTCGTCGCTAGTCGTGTCAGCGGCGTGGTTCTTTCCGGTGCGGATGGATTCTTCTGCGCCGGTGGTGATTTGAAGTCAGGCCCCGCGCACGGGAGTGGCCCACTGGCACCGGCCGGACGCGTCGAGCACGCTCAACGAGTGATGGAGGAGCTCAGATCCCTTTCGGTGCCGACGATCGCAGCGGTTGAGGGCGCCGCCGTCGGCTTGGGGTGGAGCCTAGCGTTGTCCTGCGACTTGGTGGTGTGCGCCGCCGACGTTTTCTTTGCCGCTCCATTTGTGGCCCGGGGTGTCGTGCCGGACGGCGGGCTGGCATGGCGGCTGACACAACAGCTCGGCCGCCTTCGGGCCTCGTCATTGTTGTTGCGCGGTTCGCGGCTATCCGCGACCGAGGCCGAGCGGCTGGGTTTGGTGACCGAGGTAGTGACACCCGGCTGCGCTGTGGATCGGGCACGGGCCGTCGCCGAAGAAGTAGCGCAAGCGGAACCTGGTGCAGTGGAAATGACAAAGCGGTTGATCAATGCCGCCGAGAGTGCGCAACTCGCCACTTTCCATCCGCTCGAGTTGGCGATGGCGACGGTAGCACAGCACCGATCAGCCGCGGCTGCGGGGCGTGCGGAGTTCTCCTGAGGGTTCAGCGCGGCATTCCCAAACCGACGGTGGAGATCAGGTCTCGCTGAATCTCACTGGTACCGCCGCCAATTGAATGCAGCAAAGACAAGAGCAGTCCTTCCGAGAAGTGCCCATCGAGCACTGCTTCGGGATCATCTGGCATGAGTTCGCCTGCGGGACCTAGAATCTGGGCCCCCAGCGTACGCAATTCGGCTGTCAGCTCGGAGTGATAGAGCTTCGACAGCGACGGCAGCGCAGGATCCAGAGCGCCGGCCGCTTGTAGGTGCGCCACCCGATAGGACAGGGCACGGCCCACCTCGACGCGTTCGACAGCGCGGGCCAATGCGATCCGATTGGTCGGCTCCGCGAGCGGGTCGTGCGCCGTGCCGCGCTGGCCGTGACACCAGTCGATCAGCTCGTCGAGGTAGCGTTGCGCCTGCGCCGCGCGGGTGATATTTGAACGCTCCGCGTCCAGCAGCGCCTTTCCGACCCGCCAACCGTCACCCTCTCCCCCAACGAGATTCGCTGCGGGGACCCGGACCCCGTCGAAAAATTCCTCAGCGAAGGTCGGATAGCCCGTCATAGATCGGATCGGCCGACGAGTGATACCCGGGGTGTCGAGCTCAACGAGAAAGAACGAAATTCCGGCTTGCCTTTTACCCGCCACCGGCGAAGTACGAGCCAGCACAAATATCCAGTCGGCAAGCACCCCGTTGCTAGTCCAGGTTTTCTGGCCATCGAGGACGTAGTGGTCACCGTCGCGCTTGGCGGTCATGCGCAACGCGGCCAGGTCCGAGCCAGCTTCGGGCTCGGAATAGCCTTGAGCCCACATCCGTTCTGAGCGTGCGATGGGCGGTAGGTGTTGTTCTTGCTGCTCGGCTGTGCCGAACTTGAACAACACCGGAGCTAGCATGTTGACTCCGTTTGTGTTCACCAGCGGCGCACCGGCGTAGGCGAGTTCCTCTCGGATGACCACCTGTTCCACGACACCGAGGCCGCCGCCCTCGTAGCGGGCAGGCCAGTGCGGCACAAACCATCCCTGCGCATGCAACTGCTTGCAGAACGCCACAGCACGCTCATGACCGTCACGCGGCAGATAGTCGGGATTGGCCGCGGTGCGCCGGAACTCGGCGGGAAGATTCTCGGCCAACCAATCCCGCACTGACCCACGAAGCAATTCGGTGTTGGTATCGTCACCGAATCGGATAATCGGGGTGAGCGGCATTTTCAGGCGCGCTCACTGGGTTTGGCGCTCTTCTTCATCAACTCCGCCACATACTGCTGGAACTCTTGACTGCCGGTCACTACCGCCTGCAGATCATTGCTGGCTTGCTGGTGGGTGCGAAAGCCCATGGTTTCCCACGCTCGGACGATGCCGGCTTTGGTCGCCTGCAGCGTGATCAGTGGGGCCTTGGCAATCTTGGTTGCCAGTTCCTCGACGGTAGCTTCCAACTGGTCGGCCGCTACCACCCGGTTGACCAACCCGAACTCGAGCGCTTCAGCAGCTGTCAGACGTTGAGCGGTGTAAAGGTATTCGGCGGCGCGCTTGTAGTTCATGAACACCCAGGGCTCAAACATCGTTTCCGAACCCGGTAAACCGAATCCCGGTACCAACGGCATCTGAAACCAGGTGTCCTCGGAGCACACGGTGATCTCGGGGATCAGCGCCCACGTCGTACCGCCACCGATCGCATACCCGTGTACCTGGGCGATCAACGGCTTGGGGAATTCCCACAACTTGAGCACCGGCCAGAGGAATAGCTGCGCGGCGGACCGCCACACCTTCCCCGAGGCCTCCAATTCCGCCCGGAACTCCGGGTAGTCGCCGGTGGGAATGTGGCCCGAGCAAAATCCCTTGCCGTTGGCCTTGAGGATGACCACCTTGATGTCATAGTCGTACTGAGCATCGTCGAGCGCTTCGTTGACGCTGTGGACCATCTGGGCCGTCTGAGCATTCGCTGATGCGGGGTTGTTCAGGATAATCCGGGCGATAGGGCCGTCCTTCTCATAAACGACGTGCTCAAGTTCCCGAGTTTCCAACTACTGCCTCCTCAGACGTTACGGACCAACCAGCACACGGTAGTGCAACTATACAGTGAATGTAATAGTGTTCTACAACGAAAGGCCCGGTGAGTGATGACGACGATGGACTTGCGTTGGGACCCGTTCGACCGCGCCCTGCATAAGGAACCGTACGAGGTCTGGAAGCGGTTGCGCGACGAGGCGCCCGTTTATTACAACGAGCAGCACGACTTCTACGCGTTGAGCCGGTTTGCCGACGTGGTGGAGGCATCATTGGACACCACCACATTCTCGTCGGAACACGGGATCACCTTGGACGCCATCGGCGCAGACCCATGGCCGTCGCCGCGACCCATGATCATGATGGACCCGCCGGATCACACGGCGCTGCGCAAGATGGTCAACCGTACCTTCTTCCGCACCCAAGTCGCCACGCTCGAGGACCGGGTGCGGACCCTGTGCCGCACCTACCTGGACAGGTTTGTCGGCGCTGACGGCTTCGACTACGTGCGCGACTTCTCAATGAAATTCCCTGTGATGGTGATCAGTTCGCTGCTCGGCTTTCCCGAAGAGGATCACGACAACCTGAGGGAATGGTCGGACGCGCAGCTACATCGCGAGGAGGGCACGACGGAACTCAGCGATGACGGTCAAGACGCCAACGCCAAATTGCTTGGCTACTACGCCGAACAGATTCAACAACGTCGGATTACGGCCACTGACGACATAGTCGGCAACCTGATGAATACCGATCTGGTCCAGGCAGGCAAAGAGACTCGTCGCCTCGACGACACAGAACTGCTGATGTTCGTCGCGTTGATCAATGTCGCTGGCAACGAGACCGTGGCCCGGTTGCTGGGCTGGGCGGCACTGACGTTGGCACGCAATCCTCACCAGCGGGCCAAGCTCGTTGCCAACCCGCAGCTGATCAGCGGCGCCGTCGAGGAGCTACTCCGTTATGACGCCCCCTCACCGGTGCAAGGCAGGTATACGACCCGCGACGTGATTTATCACGACCAGCCCATCCCGGGCGGATCGCGCGTGGCACTGTTAACCGGCTCCGCGGGACGCGACGAACGCCAATACGAGGATCCAGACATCTTCGACGTCGAGCGAAAGGGAATCCGTCACGTCAGCTTCGGTCACGGATCGCACTTCTGCCTCGGCGCAGCACTAGCCCGCCTGGAAGCACGGATCGCGCTCGAGGAGACCCTATCCCGGTTCCCTACCTGGGAGGTGGACGAAGAGGCCGTGCTTTACGTGCATACTAATTCGGTGCGCGGTCCGGCGAGTATGCCGATACAGCTATGACCACCCCGGATGTGGTGGTCCGTACCGACGATGCGGTGCGCTGGCTAATTTTGGATCGACCCGATGTAGGCAATTCGGTGACCCGGGCCATGCAACAAGCCCTGATCGAGCACTTGCAACGCGCTTCGCACGATCCCGAAGTCAGGGCGGTGATCTTGACCGCTGCCGGCGATCGACACTTTTGTACTGGACCGAATCTTCGCGACCCTGGAATGCAGCCCAGGAAAGATCGGGTCGCTGGCGACGCGGCACGAATCCTGCGGAGCGGGTCCCAGGCGGTGGTGTCGGCGCTACTCGACTGTGAAAAGCCGGTGCTATGTGCGCTCAACGGTGTCGCGGCTGGAGTCGGCGCCAGCATGGTGTTGGCGTGCGACCTCATCGTGGCCGCCGAAAGCGCCTCGTTAATTAAGCTTTTCGTGCGCCGCGGGCTGGCGCCCGACGGCGGCGCGGCCTATCTGCTAGCCCGAAAGGTGCCCTTCAACATCGCCAAGCAGTTACTGCTCTTTGGCGAGGAGTTGTCGGCGGCTGACGCGCACCGCATCGGTTTGATCAACAAAGTAGTTCCGGCCGGCGAGCTACTTAACGAAGCTGGCGACTGGGCACGTCGCTTAGCACAAGGTCCGACGCGTGCGCTCGCGGCAGCCAAGGCGATGCTTAATGAAGCCCTGGACGTCAACCGCGACACAGCCTTCCGTACCGAGGCGTTGCTCGTCGAGCAAGTGGCTGGGACCGAGGACGTAGCCGAGGGCATCACCGCATTTGGCGAAAAGCGGGAGCCTGAATTCAAGGGCCGCTAAGCTGTTCTCACAGCCCAAGTTTCAACCCCGCGCCGGCATCGACGAACAACTGTTGCCCAGTGACGTAACGGGATTCGTCGGATGCCAAAAACACCACCAGATGGGAAACGTCCTCGGGTTCGATCCACGGCACAGGCATCGCCTGCAGCAATGGGAACACGATCTCGGCATCCTCTCGGGTCGGGGCGGGTAGGTCCGGTCGAAATGTCCGGTACATCGGAAGGTTGTGCAGCATACCGGTGTTGACGTTGCTCGGGTGCACAGTGTTGATCCGGATCTGCTCGGGCGCCAGCGTCAACGCCAGTCCCTTCGTGTATTCCCTGAGCATTTTTTTGGCCAAGCCGTAACCGGCACCACCCGGGCCCTGTGGCCCGCCGCCGGTTGCCAGGTCCTTCTGCGGAACCAAACCCGCGATGGAGCCCGTGACGATTATGGAAGCACCGGCCCGCAAGTGATCGAAACTGACACCGACGGTGTTGACCACGCCGACGAAGTCGACGTCGAAGGCATCGATGAACCCACGAGCGGGAACCTCATTGCCTAGTGGGCAGATGCCGGCGTTGGCGACCACCACGTGCAGGCCACCTAGCTCGGCTACCGCGTCGTCGATCGCCTTTTTCAGCGAGACGCGATCACGCACGTCGACAACCGCGGAAATTACTCGCCTGCCGGACTTCTCCACCAGTGCTACCGTTTCGTCGAGATCGTCGCGCGATGCCAGCGGATAATGGTTGGTCTCGATCTCCGCGCAGATGTCTAGCGCGATGATGTCGGCCCCCTCGTCAGCGAGGTGAACCGCGTGGCTGCGGCCCTGACCGCGCCCGGCACCGGTGACAACGGCGACCTTGCCGCTCAGACGTTGCATCTGACCCTCCTCGCGGTTGACGCCACCCGCGCAACCAAGGTTAACAGTAGTACATGATGTGTATGGTTGTAGAGGGCCGGGCCCGTGGTCGAGAGGTCCACTCGAGAGCGGGTCATCACCAACCGGGAGGTTGAGCCGTGACGCAGTCGGATACGGCAAGTCAGAGCACCACGATCGCCAACCTGCTGGCACGAGAAGAGATTAGGCAACTGCCCTACCGCTACGCAGCGGCGATCGAAGCCCGGGATGTCGATGCAATGGCCGATTTGTACGTTCCGCAAGCACGTTTCGGCGACTACGGCGACGGACCCGCCGGTTTGCGCCAACTGATGTCGCAGGGGCTGGAAGCGAGTGTCTTCGCGGTGATTCTGGTTGCCAATCATCTGATCGAACTCGACGACGAAGCCCAGGCGCACGGACAGGTTTGGGCCCAATGCTTCGCGCAGACCCGCGCCGAAGGATTCGTCGAGCAGGTAATCAAGTACGAAGACCGCTACCAGCGGCACCAGGGCAGGTGGTGCTTTCTACACCGACGTCATCGCCTGCACTATGGGTTCGCCCGAATCGCGTCACCGCTGACGCAGCAAGCCGCCGACTGGCCGCAACGGCAGATCGGCGTCGGAGACGTACCGCTGGCCGATCCCGAGTTCGCCTCCTGGTGGACCCAAACGCACTCCGGCCAATGATGGTGGGACGTTACGTTGTCGAGGGGCTGGCATTCCCAGAGAGCCCGATCGTCCTGGAGGACGGTTCCGTCCTAGTCTCGGAAATGGCAGCCGGCCGAATCACCAGAGTCCGTCCTGACGGAACCACCGAAACCGTCGCCAGTCCCGGCGGTGGCCCCAATGGCGTCGCCCAGCTACCGGACGGCCGACTGGCGGTCTGCCAAAACGGCGGGTCCCGGTTCGGCCTGGCACCCTGGCCATACGACTTCGTCGGAAGTGTCGAGGTTTTCCGACCCATAGGTGCTGCGGCAGACCCACTCACTCCGGGCCTGCAGATCGTGGAGCGCGACGGCACGGTCGACCTGTTGACTACCGAATTTCGCACCCGTTCGGGCACAACACGTCAGCTGGTACGACCCAGCGACATCTGTGTCGATGAGTACGGCGGTTTCTACATGACCGACGGCGGAACCACCCGCGGACGCGAACGCACCATGACCGGGTTGCTGTACGGCACGGTCGACAGCGGATTGCGAGAGATCGTCTACCCCTTGGAGATGCCCAACGGCCTTGCGTTGTCGCCCGACGGATCGCGCCTGTATGTCGCCGAGACCCGCACGCGCCGAATCTGGGAGTTCGAACTGGAAGGACCCGGCGTTATATGCCGGGCGCGCGGGCTGGCAACCGTGCCCAGCGGTGGCGCGATGAATATCGGTGGCGCCGACGGTGTTTCGACCGACCGGAACGGTCGGATCCTGGTTGCAACGCTCGGAACTGGAGGCGTCACGGTGTTCTCACCGACCGGGGAGTTGTTGGGCACGATTCTTGCCGACGACCCCATGACGACCAACGTCGCGGTCAGCGCCGACGGACAAAGCCTAGTCATGACGCTCGCCTCGACCGGACGGCTGATGGTGGTTGACGACTGGCTGGTCGCTGCCGGAATATTCGAAAGGCCAAGGCAGGGGCGTTAGCTCGAATCCCCGGCCTTCTGCGCCTGCTGCTTCTCAAGCTTTTCGAGGAAGGTGTCGAAGCCGATGCCACCGTGGCCCGCCATGATCTCGTCGTAGTCGTACTCGGATGGATTGCCGTCGTTAGGACGCCATCCGGAATCCGCGGTGCTGGACTTGAAACCTGCTTCTGGAAAGGCATACCAGCGTCGAGCGTTCAATTCGACGATCTTGGCCGCTTCCTCGTCGGGCACCTGAGCCAGCATCTGTTCGGCCCTCGCCCGACTCTTGGGCCAAAACGAATCCGAATGCGGATAGTCGCACTCCCAGGTTATGTTGTCGATGCCAATCGCCCCACGGTTGGCCACGCCTACCTCGTCCTCGATAAAGCATCCGGATATGTTGCGCCGGAACAATTCCGACGGAGCTATGGTGGGATGGATGTTCTGGTAATACCTGTGTTTGCGCCAGACGTAGTCGGCCCGCTCCATAAGATAGGGCATCCATCCGACCCCCCCTTCCGAGAACGCCACCTTCAGATTTGGATGCTTGTGGAACACCGGGGAGAAGATGAGTTCCGTAGCTGCTGCCATCGATGTGGTGCCCATCAGGGTGATCATCACCGCGAATGGCGCCTCCGGTGCGGTCTGCGGCGGAAAGCCTCCGCTTCCGAAGTGCATCACCGCCGTAAGGTTGGTCTCCTCGAGAGCTGACCAGACCGGTTCCCAGTACACGGTGTGATAACTGGGCAGCTTAAGGTTGGTGGGATTATCTGGCAGGCCGATGGCGCGCGCGCCTTTGGCCGCCACTCGTTCGATCTCTGCCACGATCAGCGATGGGTCCCACAGGGGAGTGATCGCCATCGGGATAAACCGCGCCGGATCTGTCGCGCACCATTCGTCAAGCGAAAAGTCGTTCCACGCCTGGACTCCCAGCAACGCCAGCTCCTTATCCACTCCTTCGAGGAATACCGTTCCGCAGAATCGTGGAAAGGAAGGAAAGCACAGCATTGCGTGCACGCCGTCGATGTCCATGTCGGCCAGGCGGGCTTTGGGGTCGTAGCAGCCCGGGATCATGTCCGCGTACCGAATCGGGTCGACGCCGAACTCTTCTGGTGATTTACCGGCGACCGCGTTGAGTCCGATATTCGCGTAAGTGCGACCTTCGTAGACCCACTGCTGCATAGGCGGAGCGCCGTCGCGCGGAAAATCCACGATGCGGGGCCCCTGCTCGATGTATTTCTTGGGCAGCCGATCAATCCAGACATGAGGTGGTTCGATGAGGTGATCGTCCACGGACAAAAGCTTCATTGATGGCTGCAAAGGCATGGCGGTCCTCAACTCTCCACGCCGATGGCGCGAGTACAGTACAGTTGAACATATCCTGATTAATTGACCATTGTAGCTGACGTCGGTGGCGGGATCAGCGGGCGCGGCGCCAAGGAGTTGACCGATGGATCCCCGCGAACGAATTCCACACGATGACTGGGCTGACCAGGATTTGCTGACGAGGAGCGAGGCGGCCCAACGCCTCACTGCCGAGATCGCAGAAGTCAATGCCAGTCTGCAAAAGCCCGACGCTCCGGTCGGCGAACACCGAGAACTGATCGAACGGCGGCTCAACGGGCTGCGCGAGGCGGTCAGGCACCTCACCGAAGGCACGCAGGGTTGAGTCACACGGCCCGAGGGGCTAGTAGCGCGGCAACCCCAACACCCGCTGTGCGACGATGTTGCGCTGTATCTGCGCGGTTCCTCCATAGATGCCGGCGGCACGGGACCACACGTAAATGTCCCACTCGAGACTTTCCGTGAGCAGCGGGTCGCTGGCCCGCAGGTCCATCATGGTGTGCCCGAAGAATTGATCGGCTCGGGCCATGAGGAGCTTGTCGACAGAGCCCTCCGGCCCGGGCAGTTTGCCTCGCTGCCGATCAGTCAGGGAGCGTTGCACCTTGACTTGTAGGGCGCGCAGCTCAACGTAGGCCTGACCAAGCCGAGCCCGCGACGTGGGCGAGTCGTGGAGCCGGCCGGTCCGCACGTCGTCCTCGAGGTTGCGCAGCTGGGTCGAAAGCCGACTGATCCAGTTGATGTCGCTGGGCCCACGCTCGTAGGCGAGCAGCTGGTTTGCGATCGACCACCCCTGCCCAGCTTCACCGAGCAGATTAGTGTCGGCGACATCCACGTCGTCGAAGGTGATCTCGGTGAACTCGCGATTGCGCGCGGCGTTGACGATCGGGCGTACTTCGATTCCAGGCGTAGACATCGGCACCAGTAGCACCGAGATCCCCGCATGCTTAGGTGCGTCACTTTCGGTGCGACACAGCAAGAAACACCAATCGGCAACCGCCCCGAAACTCGTCCAGATCTTGCGGCCATTTACCCGGAACACTCGGTGACCGCCGACGTCGACAAGTTCGGCGCGGGTCTTGAGTCCGGCGAGGTCGGAGCCGGCCTCAGGCTCGGAGAATCCCTGGCACCAACGCACCTGTCCGGACAACAGCCCAGGAAGCAACTCATCGCGTTGCCTATCGGTACCGAACAAGCGCAGCGCATTGCTGAGGTGCCCCACGCCCTCGATGGGTGGCGCGCCGGCTCGACCGAGTTCATCGTTGAGGATGGCCTCGTAGATCGGTGCCCTGCCGTGCCCGCCGCACTCGACCGGGAAGGACAGACCGATGTAGCCGGCTTCGTAGAGGGTTTTGTGCCAAGCATTCTGAGCGTCCGCGCGGGCAGCAGGATCCTCCGGGATGGCGGCGTCGGCGGCGTGCTCGGCAAGCCAGCTTCGCAGTTCGGCTCGGAACTGAGCCTCGGATTGACTGTCGTTAAAGTCCACTGTTACACCATGTCCCGGTTCGCCAGCCGCATGGCTGCGATCCCCTCGTAATGCACCGACTCATCGCCGAACAATCGCCGGTTGAGCAGGGTCCGGCGCAATCGCAGGTGCGAGACATGCTCCCAGGTGATCGCGATGCCGCCGAATACCTGGACACTGGTTTCGACCACATCGCGGCCTGCTGCGGACGCATACGCCTTCGCGGTCATCGCGGCTAGCCGCGCCTCGTCGACCGGCAGGTGGTCGATGGCCCACGCGGCGTACCACAGGCAACTGCGAGCGCCCTCGACTCGGACGAGGGCATCGGCAAGCATGTGTTGAATCGCCTGAAAAGAACCAATCTTCACGGAAAACTGAGTGCGCTCGGCCGCGTAACGCACCGCGTCATCGAGAGCGCCCTGCATGACGCCGACCAGATCGGCGGCCGCGGCGGTCATGGCCAGCGACTCGACTCGCCGCCACCTCTCGTCGTCGATCGGAAATCCGACTATCGACGACGAAAGGGCCGAATCTGCCGGCATGTAGCGAAACACTCGGGTCAGGTCTAAGGCCGCCGCATCGGCAGCACGATGTAGTGGAGCACACGCCAGCCTGCGTTGCCCGCTCTCCTGAACCATCAGCAGCGCGTGAGTGGCGCCCGCCGCGTCGAAGGCCACCCCAGGTTGGTCCACGCCTGCGAGGCCGCCTAAGTCAGTGTCCAGCACTGGTGCCGCTCGCAGGCTCCCCGCCGCCACCAGCTCCTGCTCCTTGACCGCACCGGCGGCCTCCAACAATTCCGCGGCCAGCACCCCCTGGCCGAAAACAGGTGCGGCGCTCAGTATGCGCGCCAGTTGCTCGATGACGATCGCAGTCTCCACGCCGCTAGCTTCAAGACCGCACAGGCCGGGTGAACGCAGCATCGGCACACCGAGTTCCACCACCTGCTGCCATTGCGCGTCGAGCCTTGAGCCCGTGGCAATGGTTTCCGGTCCAGTGACAGCCAGGTCCGCACCCATCCGTGCAACGGTGTCCTGCAACAATTGCTGCTCGTCGCTGAAGGCGATGTCCATGGTCAGCGCAACGTCATCTCCACGCTCGTGTAACCGCGCACCGTCGCGGTAAGCACACGTTCGCGCGCTCCGATCGCGTAATTCGGGAACTTCTCAGCTACATAGTCAAACACCAACTGTGCCTCCCGTCTGGCCAGCCACTGCCCTAGGCAGATGTGTATTCCCCACCCGAAATACACTTCGGTGCCGCGTGGTCTCCCAATGATGAATCGGTCCGGGTCGGTGTAACGCCGTTCATCCCGGTTGGCGCTGCCGAGTAGCAGCAGAACCCAGTCACCAGCGTTCATATTGACACCGTGGCGTTCGATAGGCCGCGTCAGCGTGCGAGCCACCCAATGGCTCGGCGTGTCGTAGCGCAACGCCTCGTTCACAGCGACCGGAATAACACTGCGGTCCTTGATGATTCGCTGCCACTGCTCCGGGTGCTCAGCCAAGGCGACCAGGCCGTTGGAGATGAGCTTCTGTGTGGTCTCCGATCCCGCGGCCGACAGGAGGTTGCAGAACATCAACACCTCGTGCGCGGTCAGAGAGCGCTCACCGCCGGCTTCTGGATCGTCGAAAGTGGCTTGCAGCACAATGCTGATGAGGTCGTCGCCTGGGTCGGTACGGCGCCGCTCGATCAGATCGCCGATGTACTGGCTGATCATGCGGTTGGCTTCGATAGCCTTGGCCGGCATCGAGACTTCGCCCTCCTCACGAGTGAGGAAGGCTTCCCACCAAACGCGGAGTTGCTCACGGTCCCCCGGCGGGACGCCGAGCAGGTCACCAATCACATCGGTTGGGACTGCGAAAGCGAAAGCCTCCATTGCGTCTATGGTTGTCCCGGCGCGAAGGCGACCCAAGTGTGTATTCACCACCGTCTGCAGCGCGGACTCCATCGCCGCCACGGCTCTTGGTGTGAAGAAGCCTTTCAGGACTCCACGGATGCGGTCGTGGCGAGGTGGATCCATCGAGATGACTGAATACTTGCGCCCGTCGTTATCCGGGTTTTCAGGTGCGGGGCCGCGCTTGGATGAGAAGGTCTCCCAGTCCCGCAATGCCTGTGCGACGTCGTCAAACCTCGACAGCACCCACCACCGGTCATCCGGGTCGCGGTACACAGGAGCTTCGTTGCGCAGACGGCGGTACACCGGGTACGGATCGTCAAACACCGCCTTGGAGAACGGTGAGTAGGTCAACTCCGCGGTCACTGCCACCGTATGACTCTATCATCGCACTAAACAGTTATACGGTGAGTGCCTAGTTGCCTATTTGGGTCTGCGTTCGATCAGCTCAAGCCAGTTGCCGTCGGGATCGGTGACCATCAGGCCGCGGTTGCCACCATCGAACTTCACCGTGCGCTCGGGCCATGCCCGGCCGCCCGCACGTTCGATCTGCCCGACCATTTCGTCGGGGTCATCCACACGAAACGATAGATGGGTGAAACCGAGTGCATTCATCTCCCGCGGCAGTCCATCTCCGGATACCCCGGGTGACGGGTAACTGAGCAGCTCCAGCCGAATTCCGTCGCGATGCAGGTACACCAAGTCAAGTACCAGGTCAGGCACATCGAGTAGCTGCGCCGTAGCGCCCCCATCGACCCGCATGCGACCCACTTCGTCAAATCCCATTGCGCCACAGTAAAATTCAACCGATCGGCTCAGATCGCGGACGCATAGCCCGATATGGGTGAGACGGTGGCCGCCGGTCATTCATCTAATAGGTAGTTGTGCTCACCGGGCAGCGGTGGACGTGGTGGCGCAGCCGACGGTGCCGTGTTGAAAAGATACGGCGTTCCGGGATAGGTGAATGTCCTGCCAAGCTCCGGATGGCTCACCTGAACCCGGAAGCCACGCGCCGCGACATGTTCGTCCTCAATGGCCTCGTCTGGGGACAGCACCGCGCCGGCTGCAAACCCGCGGCGCTGACTCTGCAGGAAGTATTCTTTGGCCGGCAACCTGGAGGCGATCAAGCTGATTGCTTCGCGGGCCGCGGTCAGGATGGCGGTGGTTTCGTCGTCAACACCGATCAACGCGAGGTCAACCAGCGCGTCGCGAGCGGCGGCCATCTCCAAGAAGACCGCCTCGGGCAGCTCGTCGCGCAGTCCGAGATCGGTGAGCCAGCAGAGCAATTCGGTGTACTCGCGGGGTTTGCGCGGCAGCACTCCGGTGGTGGCGTATGCGCCGTCAGCGCATTGCACCTGAGTCTTCAGACTAGGGGTGAAGTAAGCGTGCCGGCTGGTCTGACGAACACACGTTTCGTTGTTCACCAGCCAGTGATAGGTCACTTGTTCGGAGCTGACGTTACACGCCGCGTTCACACTGACATCGACGAGTTGGCCCTGACCGGTCTGGTCGCGGTGGGCCAGCGCTACCAGCGCACCAATCGCGCAGTACAGCCCGGCGATGTTAGCTGATTGATCCCCTGCCCCACGGATCGGCGGTAGCGAATGGTCGTCGTATCCGCAGTTCCAGACCGGGCCGCCACCAGCGAGCATGGTGAGGTCGGTCACCGGGTGGTCGCCACGCACGCTGTCGAGGCCAAATGGGCTGACGGATAACCAGATCAGCGCGGGATGCACCGCGGCCAGATCCTGGTACGCCAGCACGCCTTCCGCCACGAGGGCCGTACCGGAGATCACGATGTCAGCACCCGCAATCAGGCGGCGCAACGCCGCAACTCCTCGCGGGGTGTCAAGATCGACTGTGACCGAACGTTTTCCAACGTTGCCGCTCCACCAGCGCAAGCTGGTGTTGGGGCTTGGATTGTCGTCTGCGAAGGGAGGGCGCAGCCGATCCGGCGATCCGCCAGGGGGTTCGACGACCACGACGTCAGCGCCGAGTTCGGCCAGAACTCTGCCGCCGATGGCGGTGAACTGGTCGTTGATCTCGACGATTTGCAGTCCGGCTAACGCGTTCAGATCACACCCTGCTTCGTCAATTCGTCCAACTCCTCGTCGGTGCGCCCCAGCAGCCCACCCAGCACGTCGTGATTGTGTTCCCCCAAACATGGCGCAGCACGCCCAATGCTCCACGGCGTGGCTGACATTCGCAGTGGAAGCCCTTCGACACGAACCGCGCCGATCTCGGGGTGCGTGACCTTCGGGAACAGATCCCATGCCGCAACGTCTGGGTCTTCTTCGATACGTTCGCGAGGCGACTTCACCACGCTGACCGGGACCCCGGCGGCAGCGAGCTCAACTGCCAACGAGTCGGCTTCACATTTCCGGGTGCATGCGCCGACGAGCGCGTCGAGTTCGTCGCAGGCTGCTAGCCGCTGCCCCAAGGCCGAGAACCGATCGGACACCAGCTCGGGTTCGTCCAACACCTTGGATAGCAGCGCGACCTCTCGGTCGTCGCGACAGGCTATGGCAATCCACCTGTCCTCACCGACACAGGGGTATATCCCGTGCGGCGCCATCTCTGAGAAGTCGGCTTGGTTGCCGTGCGGGCGCCCCCGTCGGTTGTTGACGGTCCAGTCGAGCACTTCGGTAGGCAACATAGCGATGCCGCCCGGCACCGAGGCCAAGTCGATGTGCTGACCCTCACCCGTGCACTCTCGGTGGTGCACCGCCGCCAGAATCGCGGTCGTCATGTAGTAGGCGGCGATGTGGTCCATGTAAGAGAATCCCCAGCCGGCGGGTTCGGTGTCAGGAAGGCCCGCAGTAAACGTCAAACCACTGAGCGCCTGCACGATCGGGCCCCAGGTCTTGAAATTTCGGTACGGGCCGGTGTGGCCGAATCCGCAATTGGAGACGTAGATGATGTCTGGCTTGACGCGGCACAATTCCTCGTAGCCGAATCCCATCTTGGCCAGCACTCCGGCCGCAAAGTTCTCACATACGATGTCCGACACTGCGACTAGCTCGCGCAGCAGTTGCTTGCCGGCTTCCAGTCGCAGATTGATGGTCACACCGAATTTGCCGACATTGTGGTTGTTGAAACCCGCCCCCAGGTTTACCCCGCGGCGCCCGTCAACGTAGGGGCCCACGCCGCGCAATGCATCCCACAATCCGTTGCTGGCCGGGTCTTCGACGCGGATGACTTCGGCACCGAACGCTGCAAGTATTTTCGTTGCACCCGCCCCGGCCAGTTGCCCGCCCAAGTCGCAAACGCGGAGATGAGCCAGAGCGAGGGACATCATGCAACAATAAGACACATTCTGTTTTGCTGACAACTTGATGGCGCTCGGTTCCGAGCAACGTGCCCTCGCAGATTAACAGTGGATGTTCTATTGTTTAGGCCTATGGCGATGACCGTGACGGCCCGGTTCGACGACCCGGCCTTTTACCTCGGCGACCCAAACGCAATGTTCGCACAGTTGCGCGACCACGATCCGGTGCACTGGTACGAAGAAGGCAAGTTCTGGGTCATCACCAGATACGACGACATCAAGGGCATCTCGGCGCGTCCCGAGAGGTTCAAGTCCGAACGCATTGGCATCATGATGGATCTGATCGCGCACAGGGAAGGACGTGACCCGCAGGGATATCAGACCCGCGGCATCATGTTCATGGATCCTCCGGAGCACCGCGCGCATCGAAAGGCGATCGGCGTTCGGTTCACGCCTGCCGCCGTGGCGAAAATGGAAGCTCGGGTACGCCAGGTCGTCAACGACGCGCTGGATGGCCTGCCCGACGGCGAATTCGACTGGATCGAGCGAATCGCCGAACCGATCCCGGTTTACGTATTCGCTTATCTGCTCGGCGTTCCCGAAGCAGACTGGTCCAAAGTGGCCGCTTGGGCAACCACCATCGCCAATGTGGGCAGCGGATTGGCCACCGACGATGACATGACGCTGATCTTCGACCAGATCGGCCCGTACCTGCTGAGTCTGGTCGCTGAACGCAAGGACAAGCCCCGGGACGACCTGCTGACCATGCTGTCCACGGTCCGGATAGACGGCCAGCCTTTCAACGATGCGCAGATAATGATCTACGCGCTTACACTGCTGGCCGCGGGCAGCGAGACGACGCAGAGCCTAATCGCTGGCATGGCCGACTGCCTCGATACGCATCCCGACCAGGCCGACAAGCTTTTCGGCGACCCCACGCTGGCAGGCAATGCGGTCGAGGAAGTGTTGCGCTACTGGACGCCGGTGATGAGCATGGCCCGCCAAGCGGCTCACGACGTCGAGTTGAGCGGAGTCACCGTCAAAGAAGGTGACGGCGTACTGCTCGCCTACGCCTCAGCCAACCGCGACCAGCACCATTGGGGGCCCGACGCCGAGCAGTTCGACATCACCCGGCAAGACGCGGCCGGGCACCTGGGCTTCGGGGTAGGCGAACATTTCTGCATGGGAGCCGCCCTGGCCAGGCGCGAAGCACGTCTACTATTGGAGGAAATGTTCAAGCGCGTCAAGGGGATTAAGGTCACCGGTGAGCGGGTGCAGCGCCTCTCGGCGTTGGTCCACACCCATGATCGGCTGCCGGTCACGCTGGAATACCGCTGAGTAAACAGCATGACCGGACCGATGTCAGGAGTGCGGGTACTCGAGGTCGCCCAGTGGACGTTCGTGCCCGCAGCGGGCGCCGTGCTTGCCGACTGGGGCGCAGACGTGCTGAAGATCGAGCATCCTCGCACCGGCGATTCCCAACGCGGCCTGCGCCAGCTGGGCAATATCGCGATCGAAGGCCCGCGCAATCCGGTGATGGAACATGCCAACCGGGGTAAACGGTCTATCGCACTGGATATCTCGGTTCCCGAGGGACACGAGCTGCTGATGGATATCGCGCGAACCAGTGACGTGTTCCTCACCAACTTCTTGCCCGATGCCCGTGCGAAGCTCAAGATCGATGTTGAGCATCTTCGCGCCGTCAACCCAAACATCGTTTACGCCCGAGGTAGCGCTTACGGTCCCATGGGCGCGGACAGCGGCAATGGTGGCTATGACATGACCGGATTTTGGAGCCGCGCTGCCGGCGCTGCCAGCACCACCCCGTCGGATCTCAATGGCGTTGTGGCCCAGCCAGGTCCGGCTTACGGAGATTCGATCGGCGGCATGACCATTGCCGGCGGGATCGCCGCGGCACTGTTTGAGCGCGAACGGACCGGCGTGGCACGCACGGTGGATATCTCGTTGCTCGGCGTTGGGGTGTGGGCGATGGGCGTGGCGGTCAACGCCGCACTGATCAGTGGTCAGCCATGGATTGCCAATCCTTCTGGAGCCAATGTGGTACCACATAACCCACTCACCGGCTTCTATTGCACCAGCGATAACCGGTACCTGGGATTGTCCATGCTGCAGGCCTTCCGATACTTCGCTGAATTCTGCGCCCGGGTGGGAGTTCCGCACCTTGCCGCCGACGAGCGATTCGCCAGCCCGGAGTTGCTCGCCAAGAACGGCGCTGCCGCCGCAGCGGTATTGCGCGAAGCGATTGCGGCTCAGCCTCTTGGATATTGGCGCACCGCGCTCGCCGATTTCGACGGCCAGTGGGCACCGGTGCTGAACACCGCTGAGGTAGCGACTGATCCGCAGGTACGAGCCAATGGCGGCATTGTGCCGGTGGCGCAGGACGGCGAAACCTACGACTTGGTAGCAAGTCCGGTGCTCTTCGATGAAACCCATTTAAGGCTTGACCCGGCACCACAATTCGCCGAACACACCGAGATGCTCGTCCTCGAGCTCGGCGGCGACTGGGACCGCATCGCCGCACTGAAGGACGCCGGCGCAATCGGCTGAGGACACCGGCGGACCAGACTCAGATCACCGAACCAATGTCGTTGCGCACGATGCGGTCAAGTGTTCGCTCGACGACACCAGCGATGGTCAGCGAAGGCTTGCATGCTGCGGTGGACCTTCGCGATCAGCGGCCCAGCACGCTGACCACGCAGGAGCCGCCGCCGCCCATCGCCTGCGCCAGTCCGACGCGCGGATCGGCGACCTGACGCGAATCCGCTTCTCCCCGAAGCTGGCTGACGACTTCGGCAACCTGAGCCAGGCCAGTGGCTCCAAACGCGTGCCCGCGCGCCAGGCAGCCGCCGTCGGTGTTGGTCGGCAGCCGGCCTTTCGTTTCCAGAGCACCGGAGGTCGCCAGTTCCGCTGCCTCTTTGACGTCGGCGAGGCCCAGGGCGATCAACGCCGTGATTTCCTCGCTGGCGCACATGTCGTGTAGTGAGACAACGCCGACGTCGGCCGCGACAACCCGCGCGGCATCGAAAGCGCGTTGGGCGGTCAAAGAGATCTGCGACGGCGGCCCTACACACGGGCCCAGCACCGGCCAGGTCGGGTCCGCAGGCCAACTGGTCTGCTCGATCGAGTTGATCGGGACCAAACGTGGCCCGGGGTCGGCGGTAACCACGATAGCCGCACCCCCGTCGACCGATGTGTGGCACATCATTTTGGTGAGCGGCTCGGCGACCATTCGCGCCGACATCACCTGCTCGACGGTCACCTCTTCGTCAGTGCGCCTCGCGGCAAGGGGGTTCAGCCGTGCCTGGTTGTACGATTTGGCCGCGACCGCGGCAATGACCTCGGGTCCGCACTGCGCATCGTGCAGCCACCTGTTGGCCTCAATGGCGTAGTGCAATTGCGGCGGGAATCTGTCCCAGAAGCCGACCGCTGCCGGCACCACCCCGCCGGGCTCCAGCGCGGTGGTCTTCTCGTAGCCGATGGCCAGCGCGGTACGACAGCGGCCGGATGCAACCGCCCAGACAGCATGCCGTAGCGCAACCATGCCTCCCGCCGATGCGCTCTCGACAGCAGTCACCGGAATCCCGGTCCGTCCCAGGCGATGCGCTACCTTCAGCGCGCTTTGGGGTGGCGCCATGGAAGATGACGCGAATACCTCACCGACCGCGTCATAATCCAGACCTGCGTCGTCGAGCGCCCGGCGCGCGGCAGTCGCCCCCAGCTCTGCAAGCGCGGTGTCACCGTGTCTGCCGAATGAAGTGAGCCCGATTCCGGCGACCCAGACGCCGGTCATGCCGGGTCTGCCTGGAAGAGAACGACTTCCGCCTCACCGAGCGTTTGGGTACGCAGCAGGCCCACGCTTCCCGGCGCCGGGCGCGGCCCGGATACCAATACCTGCAGTCGCCCGTCGGATGTGTCAACCCACGCGACGCTATAGCCGTCTTGACCATAATCGATGATCGGCGACTTCGACGGCACGAAGGTCGACGCCCACACCGTCGCTGTGCAATCGGCACTTTGTTTAGCGGGCACTGATCATCCTTTCCTGACGAGCGTTTGCACTGCCAAGGGCCGGGGGCGCCGCCAGCGGCACGGGCCCAAGACCGGCGAATCGCCACGGCAGCCCGACCAGGCGGGCAGTCGCAATTTCGGGATCCGGGTGGGTGATTTCGGGGAAGAATCCGCGTGCCGCCAGATGCGGGTCGGCGATCAAGTCCTCGGCACGTTGCACCACAGCGGCCTGCGCGCCCAGCGCGTTCAACTCGACGGCTACCTCCTCCGCAGCTCCGGCTGCAACCACTGCCGCTAACTCGTCCGCTTTCAGTGCGGTTGATTGCGCGAGTTCGACAGCGACCCAGCGTTCGTCGGCGGCACGGTAGACACCGCGATGCGCGGCACCGTCGGCTACCAGTGGTACCTCGACCGAGGCCGCGGTGACGAATTCGGCCACCGTCGAGGCAACAACCTCCGCCATGGATAGATCGACCACCGCTCCGGTGTCGCGGGCGGGTCCGAGCGCCCACGCGGCTATGACCACGGCCGCCACCATTGACGACAACGGGTCGGCTATGACGGTGCTTAGCCTTGCGGGTGAACCGGCCGCGTCGACGGTCAGCCCGGCAAGCCCTCCGTAGGACTGAACATTGTTGGCATACACCCGATATCCCGCCAACGGACCCGCCGAACCGAAGCCGGACACACGCACCGCGAGGCGCCCGGATGCAGCGACAGCGTCTGGGTCCAAGCCCAGCCGGCCCAGTCGTGACGCGCCGATATTCTCGATGACGACGTCACAGTCGGCCATCGCGGCGGCCACGTCTTGCACCGCACGACTTGGCTCGATAAGCAGGCTCTCCTTCGAATGATTGGCCACCGAGAAGTAGGCACCACGCTCTACACCGGGTTTGCCTGCTGCGAAGGGCCCGGTACGCCGGTAGATGTCCAAGCGATCCGGATCCTCCAGACGTAGTACACCTGCCCCCATTGCCCCGAGCAGTGCCCCGATGATCGGCCCGGCCAGCACGTGGGTGAGCTCCACGATCCGCAATTCACTGAGGCGGCCAGTTCGGTGCCGGGTGCTTGGTCCGCCCGGGTGCGTCAACCATGGCGGGCCGAGCACCGAAACGTCGACGCCGGCAATCTGCGCGGCCGTCACTGCACCGCGGAACACGAACTGCGATGAGGTGAGGATCTCTTCGGGCGTGTTGACCGGGGTCGACGGGACACCGTTTGCCTGCAGAATCTTTGCACAGGAAGCTTTTTCGCGCGTTGCCGCCCAGTCGGCGACATGCCGGTTGATCAGATCCGCATGCTCGATACGCGCGGGGCGTTCGTCCAGACCTGCTGCCCATGCCGGATCATCCAGCGCTACCAGCAGACCTCGCCACTGATGATTTTCCACTGCGGTGATGCGAACCAGCCCGTCGCGACAATTGAACAGGCCTGATGGCGCAAGATAGCGCCCGCTGCCTGCCCGGCCGGGGCACCCATACAGCAGGTGCGCGCACTCGGGCAGCACCGCCGTGGACGCAACGGCCTCCTGCACCGAAACATCAACGTAAACAGCCGTATTTGTGCTGTTTCGCCGATCCAATCCATGAAGGGCAGCCAGCGCGGTGACGGCACCCGCCGCCTTCAGTGCGACGTACCCAGGCACCGGTACCGGGACGCCGCCTGACCCCTCGATGGTCGAGAGCAGTCCACCGGTTGCCTGTGCGACGATTTCTCCGCCGGACTGCGCCGCCCGCGGTCCATCCAAACCGAACGGGCTGACACTCACCACGACCACACCTTCGCACTGTGGCAGGGTGACGGCGCGGCCGTAGTCGAGGATAACGATGTCGTGTTCACCGATCAGCTTGGTCAAATCGGAGTCGGCGGCGGCGATCCGCTTCTCTCTATCGAGGGTAATGTCAACGGCAGCAAGAGATCCCGCGGCGGTATTGATGAGCGGTCCGGTCCGTTCCGCCTTCCGCACGGTGGAGACCTTGGCGACCAGAGCGCCCAGGCTGGCAAGCAGCGCAGCTGCAGCCGAGCCGGCTATTCCGTCGCCAAGCTGCAGGACGCGGATGCCACCGAGGAAGGCCGGGCGTACTTCGGTATTCACTCTGCACGACCCCCATTGTCGTCCGAAGCATGCCGGGCGCTGAGCCACGCGGCGACCACCTCGCGGTGGTGCGCGCGCGCCCCTACCCCGGCGGCGATGGTGGCCGCCCGGCGCAGGTGGACATGCGCGTGGTGCTCCCAGGTGTAGGCAATGCCCCCGAAGACTTGCATGGCGCCTTCGGGTACCGAGCGCAACGCCTCCATCGCCCAGAAGGCGGCGAGCGCTGCCAGAGCGTCGGCGTCGTCCTGATCTTGCTGGATCGCGTCGGCCGCCCGATTAACCAGTGCCCTTCCGACTTCGATCGCGCAACGCTGGTCGACGAGCCGGTGCTTGACAGCCTGGAAGCTGCCGATCGGGCGTCCAAACGCAGTGCGCAGCTTGGCATAGGCGGTCGCGGTCTCGTTGGCTGCCGACGCGATGCCCACCAGCTCGGCAATCTGGGCCACCCGAGCACGCAGTGTCGCTTGGTGGTGGCGACGTGCGGCGCGCTCACCGCGTTCCATGACCTCGATCGGGCTGTTCTGCAATGAAATTCGAGCTGCTGGACTATGGTCCAGCGGCCTCACCGGTTCACGGATCACTCCGGCACCCATCGGGTCGACTGTGCCCAGCACCGTTTGGTCGCCGCGCCCCCCGCAGACGAGCAAGGCGGTGGCGACTGCGCCGTACGCCGCGACTGGCCAGAGCCCCGAGACCCCGTCAGAGTCCAGTTCAGCTCGTCCCGGCAGCAAAAGACTTATGCCATCGGTGGATCGGTCGGCGCACCATCCGGCGGCGGCCGCCGCCGGCAGCGGGATGGGTGCAGCGACGGCGCCGGCCGCCTCGGCGAGCACGCATAGCTCCCGCAGACCGCCTCCTCCCCCACCCGCGGCGTCGCTGACCAGGACATCGGGCCAGCCCAGCTCCGCGACGGTGCGCCACAGGCGCGGGTCGAACGCCGGCCCTGGCCCATCCAGCAGAACCCGGAATTTCTCCACTGACCAGGCGCCTTGCAGGATATCGTCGACCGAATCGCGCAGTTGTGCCAATTCAGCTGTGTGGTCGGCGATCTCATCCAACGAGGACAAAGAATCAGGGGTCACGGGGCAATCCCAGCAACTTCTCGCCGATCACATTGCGCTGGATCTCCGATGTTCCGGCGCCAAAGGTCGCGGCCCGCATCAGCAGGTAGCTCTGCGCTACATTGCCGCTCTTGGCCGCGCCCGCGGAGCCGCGCTCCAATGTACCGCTGGCCCCCGCCAGCTCCAGCCCGAAATCGGCCATCTCTTGGTCGACTTCAGAAGTCAGCAATTTTGCCACTGACGCCTCGGGCCCCGGGCTGACACCGCGGACGCCCGCGGCGGTGGCTTGGGCGGAGATCTGCCGCAGCGCTTCCACACGTGCAGCGAAACCTACAATCCGGTCGGCGACGTAGCTATCGGCCAATCCATCGTCGCACAGCGCGTTTTCTGCACGAGCCATCCTCACCAGAATTGCGAGCCGACGTTCGATGCGATGGGTACGGCTCTGGCCGACCCGTTCGTAGCCCAGGGTCGATTTGGCGACCTTCCATCCGCCGTGCAATGGACCGAGCACATTTTCGAGCGGAACACGAACCGCGTCGAAAAACACCTCGTTGAATTCGGAGGCACCGGTGATTTGCCTGGTCGGGCGCACCTGGATGCCGGAAGTGTTCAGTGGCACAAGGAGGTAACTGATCCCAGCATGTCGACTGGCAGCGGGATCGGTGCGGGCCAAGATGTAGATCCAGTCAGCGTATTGGGCTTTAGAGGTCCAAATCTTCTGCCCGGTGATCACCAGCTCGTCACCGTCACGGTCGGCTCTCGTCTTGAGAGCGGCGAGATCGCTGCCGGCCTCCGGCTCGCTGAAACCCTGACACCAGACCTGTTCTCCAGAAAGAATTCCGGGTAGGTACCGGCTGCGCTGCTCGTCAGTGCCCCACTGGATGATGGTGGGCCCCAGCTGGTTGATGGCACTGCGATTGATCGGTTCGGGCGCGCGAGCCGCGGCCATCTCTGCACTGAACACCAACTGCTGAACCGGGGTGGCGGCTCGGCCACCGTAGCGTACCGGCCAGGATATGGCTGCCAATCCCGCATCGTGGAGTCGACACTGCCATAGTCGCATTCGATCCAGCCGGTCGGTTTCGTCGATTCCGGAATCGCGGACGTCCGGTGTCAATGCGGTCGCCAGAAACGAGCGAACCTCGTCGCGAAAGCGACGATCGGCATCGTCTAGCACGACACCGTGGTCTAGCTCCGTCACGCTCCACCTTGCAAGATCGCGGCCATCCGCACCTTCATGTCCCCGTAGGTGATGGCACTGACGCCAGCTTTCGGCGCACGCCCAGCCTCGACCTTGGGCGCCGACAGGTCCCAGTCGACAATCTTGTTCCGCAGCGCGGAGACTGTACAGTTCGATCTACCCAGGCGGTCGACGCCGGTGTAGCCGAAAACGCGAGCGGCGTTTTTCCAAGTGATGGCTTCGATCTCGTCGAAAGTACATCCCTCAAGTTGGGCCGCCAGCTGCTCGGGCGCGTCGGGCCAACTGCTGTCAGAGTGCGGGTAGTCCATTTCCCAGCAGATAGTTTCCACGCCTATGCGCTCGCGCATCTCGATCCCGACCCGGTCGCGAATGAAGCACGACATGAAGTTGCGGCGGTAGACGTCGGTGGGGCTCAAGCCCTCACCCAAGTCGTCTCCGGTCCAGGCCCGCTGGCGGGAATAGATGTCCTCGAATCGCTCGAGCAGAAACGGAATCCACCCGATACCGCCCTCGGACAGCGAGAATTTGATGGTTGGGAACTTATGCAGGATCGGCGAGAACAACAGGTCAGCTGTGAACCGCTGCGTATCAAGCGGCAGCATCGAGTTATAGGCAAGGTAGGTCGTTTGATCGGACGGAACAGGAAACCCACCGCCGGTACCGATGTGGATATTGACTACCGTGTTCTCCGCGCAGATCGCCTCCCACATGGGATCCCAGTGCGGATCTTGCCAGGGTGGCTGACCGTAGTTGCCGATGTGCTGCGGCGCCGTGATCGCGCGGCAACCCAACCCGGCGAGGCGGTGCACCTCAGCGGCGGCCAGTTTCGGATCCCAAAGTGGCAGGATGCCCATCGGGATGAACCGATCCGGGTGGCGTCCCCACCAGTCTTCGATATGCCAGTCATTGTATGCGCGAACCATCACTGCGGAGGTCTCGCGGTCACCGTGGTAGGTGAACAGCGCGCCCGAGATCGTCGGGAATGACGGAAAGCACAGCGAGGCAAGCACACCCGACGCGTTCATATCGTCGACACGAGCGTCGACGTCGTAGCACCCAGTCCGCATATCGGCGAAGCTTGACGGCTCGAAACCCCACTCGTCGTTTGGCCTACCCGCCACGGCATTGAGTCCGATATTCGGTAGCTGCAATCCGTCGTACACCCAAAAGCACACGCCATTGCTGTCCTCGACGACGCGTGGCGCCTCGTCGGCGAACCGGCTGGGCACCCGTCCGGTGAACATGTCCGGTGGCTCGACGGTGTGATCGTCGACGCTGATCAGCACGAGATCGAGAGGGTCAATCACCCAACACATCTTAGACTAAGTAACAAATGTTGTCTAAGTGTACTATCGCTTGGACTGTAGCCTCGTGTAATCGTCGATCCAGTCGGCCATCATGCCGTAGACAGCCTCGATCGCCTCTCGCGCGACGGCATCGTCGCCGTCGGGTTCGTAATCGATCTCCCAGACCACCGTCGATCCACCTGACGGGTCACCGATACCAGACTCCGACACCGAGGCCACCGCGACGAATCGGCTCACCGGCAAGGGATTGTCGGTGATCTCGTAGGCCAATGTCCGTGCCTCGGGCTTGATCCAAAGAAGCGTTTCGACGATCGGCGTGTCGCCACTGCCTTTGATGCGCCGGCACATACCCGGCCCGCGGCCCTCGACCTGGACCTCTTTCAGACCCGGGATCCATTCGACGCTGCCGAAGTCGGCCAGCACGGCCCAAACGCTTGCCGCCGACGACTCAAGTCGCTTACTGACGCTCATTGCTGGCATCCAACGACGGTATCAGTGTGACAATTGATCGACTAGTGTTCTTGTGTACTGCCATGTGCGAAGGAGGGCGCTATGAGCACCGACGCCCCAGTGGACGGCGCGTTCGAGGTCAACCCGGATTGGGTGCGCTATGAGGTCGTCGAACCGCACATCGCGCAGATCGTGATCAACCGGCCGGACCGGCGCAACGCCATCCTCTCTCCGGAAATGCATGCCTTGTTCAAGGACCGGCTGAACCTCGCCGAGGAGGACGACGACATCAAAGTCGTGGTCCTGCTGGCCGAGGGAAAAGACTTCTGTAGCGGTGACGATGTGCGCCGGCTGCCGGTCGAACAGGCCGGGCTGAAGAAGGGCAAACGCCTTCCTCAGACGGCGCGGATGGGTAACGCGCGACGCCTGCATCGACACCTGACGAACTGGCTAGAGTTTCCGAAGACGGTAATTGCCGCCTGCCAGGGCGCCACTCTAGGTGCGGGCATGAATCTCGCGCTGGCCGCCGACATCTTGGTTGTCGCCGACGACATGTACCTCGCTCGACCCCAAGCACGGATCGGCTTCGCCGGATTCTCCACGGCCATGCCGCTGGCACTGCTCAAGCTCGGCCCGAATCGTGGCTACGAGGCCATGATCACCGGGCGCAAAGTCCCCGCGTCCGAGCTGCGCGCCTGGGGCGTCGCAGCCTCGGTGGTGCCTGTTGACTCATTGCGTGACGAGGCCATGCGTTATGCCCGCGCCATTGCTCACCACTCGGCCGACGGCCTGATGGTGGGCAAACACGCGCTGATCACGTTCTGGCACGCCGTCGGAATAGCACAGTTCGGCGACTGGGTGCCGATGGGGCACACAGTGTTCAGCAACCTGACCTGGCGCGACGACGAGTTCAACTTCATGAAGGAGCGCGGCGAACGCGGCGCGAAGGAAGCAATGGCCGAGCTGGAGCGCCGCTACCAAGAGTGGGGTTTCGACTAGCGGATACGTTGTCAACAATTGTACAAATAGTGTGTTTCTGTTTTGTATGCTGATGCAAAATGCCCCTGCTGCCAAGGAGCTGGACGACGATGGGTGTGCTTGACGGACGTACCGCGCTGGTGACCGGCGCCGGGCGCGGGATCGGTGCGGCGGTCGCCGAAGGCCTGGCGGCCGAAGGCGCGACGGTCCTGGTGTCTGACGCCGGGGTGAGCGTCGACGGGACTGGGCACGACAGCGGCCCCGCCGAAAGCATCGCCGCAGCGATCACGGCAGGGGGTGGCAAGGCTTTCGCCGACTCCACCGACATCACCGACTTCTCTGCGTGCGGCGAACTCATCGATCGAGCTGCCGAAACGCTGGGTGGCTTGGACGTCGTGGTGAACGCCGCCGGGATCCTGCGCGACGGCATGGTGTTCAAGATGAGTGAATCCGACTGGGATGCAGTCATCTCCGTGCATCTCAAAGGCACATTCAACATCACCCGTCACGCCGCAGCCTGGTGGCGGGAGAATCGCGGTGGCCAATACCGGTTGATCAACTTCTCGTCGATGTCGGGCCTGCAGGGCGCTCCCAGCCAGCCCAACTACGCAGCGGCCAAGATGGGCATTGTCGGGCTGACCTTCTCGTGCGCCAACGCCCTACGCAGCTACGGGGTCCGGTCCAACGCGATCGCACCGATCGCCGGCACCCGGATGACGCAGGGCATCAAAGGCGGGGGCAGCATGGATTATTCGGAAAGTAATGTCCGTCTGTCACCCAAGAATTGCGTACCCCCGGTGGTGTACCTGGCCAGCACCCGCTCTGACTGGCTGAATCGGCGAGTCATTTTCGCCGGCAACGGTCGCATCAGCCTGATGTCCAACCCCGTCGTCGAACGCGAGATCGTGTCGGCCACCGGAGTATGGGACATCCCGACCGCATTCGCCGAGATCGAGACATCATTCAAAGAAGCGGTCCTATATCCGAACATATTCGACAAACCACCCGCCAGCTGAGCGGAGGCGAGGGGTATCCATGACCGAGGTTGCCACCGACCGAGTTCCCGCGCGGTTCGCCTGCGGGGAGACATTCGTGCCCAAGAGCCGCTATATCGACCCGGAATTCCTGGAGCTGGAGCTGGACCGGTTGTTCACGCAGGTCTGGCAACCCGCCTGTCGTGAAGAAGAAATTCCCACTGCTGGTTGCTATTACGAATACACCATCGGTCGGCAATCCATTGTGGTGGTGCGTCAAAAGGACGGCGCTATAAAGGCCTTCCACAACACCTGCGCCCACCGCGGCATGAAGCTAGTCCGTGGCGCCGGGCCGCTGTCGGACAACGAGTTCCGGTGTGAATTCCATGGCTGGCGTTACGGGCTGGACGGCAGGTCATCGTTCGTTCCGTGCCGGGAGGAATTCGCGGCCCGGCCTCGTGCAGAGTGGGGGTTGCGATCCGTCGCCACCGGCACGTGGGGCGGCTGGGTATTCATCAGCATGGCCGCGAACCCGCCAGATCTACTGGAGTGGCTGGACCCGCTACCCACGGCTCTAGCGCCATTCCGATTGCAGGACATGCGTTTTCGCTGGCGCAAACGAACTTACCTGCCGGCTAACTGGAAGACGGTGATCGACGCTTTCATCGAGGGCTACCACACACCGGGTACGCATCCGCAGACCATGCGCTCGGCGGAGGGGCCACGGCCGTCGGCGGCGCCAGCGCCGCCCCAGGAATACGTCTATGCCCCCTATACTCCGACCATTACCTACAAAAATCATTCGCGGTTCGTTTACACGCAGCGCCCCGAGCACGCCGACCGCGACAAGGGCCGTCAGGAATTGGCAGCCCGCCCGGAGGTATTCGCCAACTCGATGCAGTACCAGTACCTCGAGGTCGGCTCACTGGTAACCGAACGTGACTATCGCGCCGCTCAGCAATTGGCCACTCTAGAACCCAGCGATGTCCCGCCATTCCTGCGCTATCACCAGATGTGCGAAGAGCTTGCGCTCGCTGAAGGTGTTGCCTTTCCGCGTATGTCGATGGAGCAGTACTTTGGCGGAAACGGTGACTGGCACGTATTTCCCACCATGGTGATCCTCGTGGAAAAGTCCTGTCTGCTGGGTTATCGGATGCTGCCCGACGCCGAGGATCCTAATCGCTGCACCTTCGAGATGTTCTCGCTGGAGCACTTTGCGCCGGGGGACGTGCCCGACACATCGTGGCAGGTTTTCCAGCGCTGGCAGGATCACGACGGCTGGGGCGAGTTGCCCACGCAAGACCTGAAGAACATCGGTGCGATCCACGCCGGCATGCACTCGGCAGGATTCGATGGGCTGTGGCTCAACACCGCACAAGAGATGTCGATCCGCAACGAGCATGCGATCGCCGACCGTTTCTTGTTCGGCGCTGGTTGTCAAAAGTCATCGCCGAGCGAGTAAGACATCCCTCGCGAGTCGTGGCACCGAACGGGCAGCGGAGTGTTTATCCTCGGCGCATGGCCGTCACCCAGGATCGCGGACCCGTCTTCGACTGCATCCGGTTCGGGCGTTTGGCGACTGGTGTGCGGCTACGGCGTGAAGCAAGCGCGGACTGAGTTTATGAACGGCGACATTGTGGTGATCCACACTGACGGTGGGTGCAGACCAAATCCCGGGCCGGGCGGCTGGGGTGCGGTGCTACGCCAGCGGCAGCACGTCCGCGAGATGTTCGGCGGCGAGTCAGACCGGACCAGCAACAACCGGATGGAGCTGATGGCGCCGATCATGGCGCTGGAGGCTCTGACCCGCCCGGTCACAGTGCACCTTTATACCGACAGCACCTACGTACGCAGCGGCATCACCAAGTGGGTTCTCGGCTGGGAGCGCAACGGCTGGCTGACCGCAGCAAAGCAACCGGTGAAGAATGTCGACCTCTGGCAGCGCCTCCAAGCTGCCTGCGCACGCCACCGCGTCGAGTGGTTCTGGGTGAAGGGGCATGCTGGTATCGCCGACAACGAACTCGCCGACGAATTGGCCACCCGCGGTATGCGAGAAGCGATCGCCCGAACTGCGGTCGATTCATGAACGCAGTTGTTGCCGCGCCATCAGTGGTCTGAAGCCGCTTGCGCGGAAGGCGATTGTCAGCAGCGACTGCGCGAATGATCAAAGGGCGGTCATGGCGCTAGCGCGATAATGCCGGGTTCCATTGGCGGCATCGGCGCGATCCCACCCGAACCACCACCGTTACCGCCTCCTCCTCCGCCGCCGCCCGGCGGCGGACCAACAACGGGGGGCGCCACCTTTGTTGGCGAGTGCGGGGCCACTGCCTGCGGTGGTATCACATTCTGAACGTCTGGTCCCGGTGCTGGTGGAGTCGGGATATCCGGGTTGCTCTCTTTGATCAGCGAAGCTAGCGCCACCCGCTGTCCCGGTTTGTTCCATCCTGCGGGATTGGCGAACGCCAACCTCCCCTGCTCGTTGGGGCAATAGGCCTGCACTGCGGCAGCTAAGAATCGGGTCTCGGTGCGCACGAGCCGGCCTTGGTCGGCACCAGGGGTTACTACATTCGCGTTGTCCACCAGCTCGTCCACCAAAGCGCCCGCCGACATACCAGAACCAAGGTTGCTGCAGATTTGGTGCGCGGTGGCGATCAAACTTGGCACACCCGAGAGTGCGGCGACGCCGTTTTGACTCAGCAGTGCCAAGAACTGATCGTCCTGACTCGGGTCGGCTGACGCGCTGCCGCTTTGCATCGTTGCGGTGCCGATCAGCACCAGGATGGCGGAAATGAAGGATCCGGCGGAAACAGTGATGCGGGAAAACATGTCAAGGGCTCCGTTCTGCTTAGGCCCCTTGACGGGCTTCAGGTAATGATTCGGACACTCCCGGTCGCACCGGGTATTCATGTGCCGTTAACCTTTAATTAACCATTAAAATCGCCGTGCGCACAACCTCGGCGCCAATCTTTTTCGTCTGCCGACGGCGCAGCGATTCATCTCCCGCCGACATGCACAGCCCACGGCCGGTTCGGCCGACTTGAGGCGCCCCGCGCAATCGTTGGCAAACTTCGCTACACGGTCAGGCACCAAGTCGAACGCCGGGGCAGGCGAGCAGACGTGCCAGTAGCCACAGAGCCTGTCCGGTTACAACGCGCGGAGCGATTTGATATCGATTAATGCACGAAACCTCAGTAACAGCAGTCACATTGTTAACATCGCGCGATGCAGGATGTGCCGGTGAATTTGTGCCGCAGGCGTTCTCAACCTATTCCCCGACGTGACGTATTGCGTTGCGCCCTCGCTATGTCTGCGCTGCCGGGTTTATACGCGGCATCGGCAAAAGCCGCCTTCCCTGCGGCGGCCGCAGCCGCTCCCAAACTCATCGACTTCGCCATGCACCAAATTTCAGCGGAGCACATTCGGGCAGCTGGCTATTCCGGTGTCGTCAGCTACGTCTCGCTCTCGCGACCAGGCTCGTCCTTCGGCGCCAAGCCGATAACGCGGCCGTACGCCGAGCAGCTGAACGCGGCCGGGCTGATGATCGTCAGCAACTACCAATACGGCAAGCCCGGCGGGACAGCACCGTCGGACTTCAAGCGTGGGTTTGCCGGCGGCGTCGACGATGCCCGCACCGCCTGGAAGCTGCACACCGCGGCAGGTGGCGCTCAGGGTGCCCCGATCTTCTTCACCATTGACGAGGACATCAGCCGCGACACTTGGAACACTGTGGCAGTAAAGTGGTTTCGCGGAATCAATTCGGTCCTGGGAGTGCCGCGCACCGGCGTCTACGGCGGCATCAATGTGTGCCAATGGGCAGCCGCCGACGGTGTAATCGGCAACTCGCGGACCCCCGGCCACCGGTGGGCCTGGCAGACCAAGGCCTGGTCCGGTGGCCGGATCGACCCCGCCGCGGTTCTCTACCAACGTGTGGTTAGTACGGCGTCGAGTCCAGGCCCGAAAGTCGGGGGATACGAAGTCGATGTCAACGACGTTCTCGCCGAGGACTTCGGGCAGTGGAACCTACACCGCTGAGCGGGCGAACACCCGGGCAGACAGCTGTCGCTCCCAATCGAAGCAATCCATCAGCAAACGACAATCGCACTGCCGATTGCGACAAGTGTGGCGCTCTGCAGGGGCCGCAGTCGTCGAGCCACCAGAGACGTCGTCCCCGAGACTCACGCCAGCGGCCGATACCTATCTCGCGCAGATTGCGTAGAGGTCCTCGTCGCTGACCAACCGAACGTTCATCAGCTCTTCGTCAAACACCGTGGCTTTCAGCAGCCGGTGGACTCCGTCCAAGATGACGACCCTGCCCCCCTCATCCACTCGGGCATGTAACGGAAAACTCAAATCGCTGGCCAAGGTCCGCGCCCACTGGTCGTGATAGCGATCCGGGTCCGCACGCACATCGCGCGGGCACACCTGAAACGGCACTCCGTTATCCGACCAGAACGGCAAACCCAGGTGCCACGCAAGCTCATTGACGGATATCTTGACCTCAGTCAAACCAGACAGAGCATGCAACATGCTCGCATCCCATTGAACGTCCAGGATCACATCGCGCAGGATGTCGGGGACCTGATCTCGCAACACAAAGCGGCGAAGCACAAGACGATCGTGCCAGCATCGTCAATCCCATCGAGACGACACACGGTCTACACCAACTGAATCACTCCCACTGGGCGCAGATTCGCGAGGACAAGCTGCCTACCGCGGGCGAGGAACAGGGGGCTGGCGGACCGCACCCTCGGTTGTCCTTGCCGTGAAAGACCAGGTTCGGTCCGATGTCCAGGGTTGCGCGGGGACTACCAATTCACTGGACCATAACGCGCATCGGCCACCCGGTCCAACGCGGCGGCAGGTTCGCCGAAAACCATTGCCCAGCCGCGCACCCGCCGGTAGTACAGCTGGATGTCGCCTTCCATGCCGAATCCGTATCCACCGTGGATGTGCAGGCTGCGTCGGGTGGCATCGCGCGCAGTCTCGTAGGCGAAAGTGAAGGCCATCGCGGCTAGTTCGCGAACACGTTCAGGCTCATCGACATATGCGCACGCCGCCTTCAGCCCGAGCAGCCGTGCGCCGTCGACGGCTGTTGCGCTATCGGCCAGCGGATGGGATACAGCCTGGAAAGAGCCGATGGGGGCCCCGAAGGCGCGGCGCTGTTTGGCGTAGTCGACCCCGAGCTCGACGGCCTTGCAGGCTGCGCCCGACAACGCGGCGGCGATCAGCACAAGCCACAGGTCCACCGCGCCGGAGAACAGAGCGTCCGCCCGCACACCGTCGGCAAGAACGATGGAGTCATTCCCAATCTCGATATCCGCCAACGGTAACGAGGCGAGGTTTGCTACCGAAGTCCGGTTCGCCCCGATCGGCACCGCTAACAACCGCCGCTCCGCAAGGGCGATCACGTGGTCTGCTACCGCACCGGCGGGGACCAACTCCAGCCGCCTACCGCACCCGGCGCGTGGCGCAAACGTCACCAATTGGTCGCCGGCGAGGACCGCCTTCAACAGTTCCGCACCCGCCACACCGGACTCCGCTAGTAATCGCACCGCGACCTGTGCCTCGATGACGGGAGCGGAGGCGGTCACACGGCCAAACTGTTCAGCGACCAGGGCAAGCTCGAGTTCCGATGCCCCCCAGCCGCCGAAGGTCTCGGCGACCGCCATCTCCACCGTCCCGACGTCTTGCAATGCTTTCCACAACTTCAGATCGAAACCCGACGGCTCAGCCGCCCGAACACGCTCGGAGGTCGACTCACGCGCCAACAAAGCGGTGAAGGAATCCACCAACTGTCGCTGCTCGTCCGTAAGGCTAAGATCCACGATAGTCAGTCCCGTCACATGCGGATATGGTTACTCTCAGATTTGAGATTAGCATTATCGCCGCACCGGCCCAGCGGGTGTGATTACAGATTGGCGCGTAGACATGCACTTTCGGCTCCACCCTGACACCGAGGCTTACCGCGACGCCGTCCGTGCCCACCTACGGTCCGTCGTGACTCCGGAATTCGAGGAACGCATCTATCGCAGCGGGGTCGCACACGACCACGAATTCGCCAGAGGCCTGGTCGAAAAGGGCTACTTCGCTCCCACCTGGCCCTTCGAACTCGGCGGACAGAGCCGCAGTGCCTGGGACCACCAGGTACTCAAAGAAGAACTCATGCGCTTTGACGCACCGATGTACCTATCCGAGACGACCAGGATGGTGGCGTCGATCATCCGCGAAATCGGCACACCGACATTGAAGGATCGGATCCTAGCGGGCGCACTGAACGGCGATATCACCATTGCCCTCGGCTTTACCGAACCAGAGTGCGGGTCGGATGTCGCGGCGGCTGCCACCAGAGCCGTCCGGGTTGGCTGCGGACAGAACGCAGATTGGTTGATCAACGGCTCCAAGATGTTCACCACTAACGGCCACATCGCAGACTTTGTGTTCCTACTTGCGCGCACGAATCCTGATAAGCCGAAACACCAAGGGCTGACAATGTTCCTCGTGCCTTGTGACTCCGAAGGCTTTGAAGCACAAGCGGTGTGGACGCTGTCCGGGGAGCGCACCAACATCACCTTCTACAGTGACGTCCGCATCGGCGATGAATGGCGGATCGGCGAAGTCGACGGCGGCTGGCAAGTGCTCGGACTCTCCCTGCAGGACGAACACGCCTCGGGTTGGGGGCCGCACCTGATCCGGCTGCTACACCATGCCGAGCACTGGGCGACGACAACGCTGTCGGACAATGGTCCGCTCCCCATACAGAGGACTGACGTACGTCGCCGGCTCGCACGGGTCGCGATGGAGACAGAGGTGTCGATGCTTCTGCAGCGGCGGTGCGTCTGGATGCTCGAGCAAGGCGATACACCAATCGCGGAAGGACCCATGTCCAAAGTATTCAGCACCGAGGCCCTGGAGCGCGCCAGTCAGGACATGGTGGAACTCGTTGGCGCGCAAGGTCTGCGGAGCTACCTCGAACCGACCGCGCCCGAGCATGGCCGCTTCGAGCACTCATTGCGGTTCTCGTTGGGCACCACGATCTACGCGGGCACCAGTGAGGTGCAGCGCACCATCATCGCGCAGCGTGGGCTCGGGCTACCCCGTTAGCTTCGTGACCCGGCGAGTCGAAGTTGCGCGGGGTGCTGCCTTGCGGGCAGGCCGGGAGTCCATCGACTTCCCGATGTCGGCAACGGGCGGCGAGACGGCCTGTTTGCACCACGACCACAGCTGGTCCTCAGTCAGCGTGGATCCCTTGCCGCCCAGATGAAAAAACCCGATCTGTGCCAGCGCGGTGAGCGTGGTATTCAGTGCAGTGGTCAGCTGGGCCGGGGTTAGGTTCGTGCGCACCATCCCGGCCTGGGTGCACGAGGTGATGATCTTCGTCAGCGGCATAAGGTGTGGTTCCCACACCTTGGCGAAATCGGCCGGTCGCTCGATCGCCAGGCTCAGGTTACAGATTGTCATGACCCGTCCGCCGACAGCTTCCGACGACTCTGCGCGAGACAGCACGCCTCGGCAAAATGCTTCAAGCTGTTCCATCGGACCCTCTGCGCTGGCCACCTCTTGCCGGATGCTTTCGGTGAACTGACTTTCGACCTGTCGATCAGCGCCTGGCTCGTGAAGTCAGCCTTACCCTACTCCTCCACCAACTCCAGCGCGCTAGCTAGAAACCGCGAACTGCGGGCCAGGGCCCGGGCTCTCGCTGCGCTCAGGCGCCGGTCGATAGTGCGCTGCTGCCACGTACCGGGCAACCCATCCTCGGTATCGACGGTCTCCAAGCCGGTTGCGAAGTCGGGATCGGCAGGCACTTTTGTACCCATAATGCGCGAACAATACGCCTCACCGGGCAGAAATGGGCGATCTACCTACACGTATATGTTGATTGTCACGCTGCGCAAGTGCTGCTTTCCGTCAGCAATCATCGATCCCCGCGACGTGTCGAATCGCACCAATGCGGTAGCCTGGAAACGGTCATTCTCGTTTCGAGCCATGTACTGCAGGCGAAACCGAATACACCTCCGAAGGAGTACCGCTTTGAGTGCAGACATCCTGATCGTCTCGCCGGATGACCACCTGGTGGAGCCTGCCGATCTGTGGACCAGTCGGCTGCCCGAGCGTTATCGAGACACGGGACCGCGGATCGTTCGCACCCGCGGCCGGATGGATCCGACGGTCACTTCCGACGTCGCGTTCATCGAGGATAGGGAGGGTCGTGACGCGGACATCTGGCACTACGAGGACGCCATCATTCCCATCCCTCTCATCAGCGCGGCCGCCGGATATGAGCTCGACGAGCTCACTACCGACCCGATCACCTATGACGAGATGCGGCCCGGTTGTTTCCGTCCCGCTGACCGGCTCGCCGACATGGATATCGCCGGCATCGAGGCCTCAGCTTGTTTTCCCAACACCCTCGTCCGCTTTTGCGGACAGCGCTTCTTGTACGGCAAAGACAAAGAACTCGCGATGCTCTGCGTGCAGGCCTATAACGACTTCCAGATCGATGAGTGGGGTGGCAGCTCGAACGGCCGGCTGATCCCGCTCGGCATCATCCCGTTGTGGGATGTCGAACTTGCCGCCAAGGAGGTCGAGCGCGTCGCGGCCAAGGGCATGCGCGCAGTGTGCTTCTCGGAACTACCCTCTCGCCTGGATCTTCCGTCAATCCACAGTGGCTACTGGGATCCGTTCTTTGCGGCCTGCGAACAGAACCAGGTGGGCATAATGCTGCACATCGGCTCGAGTTCTTCTCTTACGAAGTCCTCCCCCGACTCACCGCACGTCGTGACCAGCGCGCTGATGGCGGTCAACTGCACTATTGCCTTAGTCGACTGGCTGTTCTCCGCCAAGCTCATTCAGTTTCCCAAGCTCAAGATTGCATTCGCCGAGGCCCAGGCGGGTTGGATTCCCTATTACCTGCAGCGGGTCGACGAGGTTTGGCAGGACCGCCGCGCGTGGGGCGGGATTCATCCGCTGCTGACTGAGCCGCCGAGCAGCCAGGTGCATGGCCGGGTTTACTTCTCTACGTTCGGCGACCCGGTGGCCTTCCGCATCCTCGACCTGGTCGGGCCGGACCAGCTCATGTTCGAGACGGACTATCCGCACAACGACACGAACTGGCCCAAAAGCCTCGAAGTCGCCAACCAGGCAACGGAGGGCTTGGATGAAGAGACCAAGCGCAAGGTGTTGTCCACCAACGCGAAACGATTCTTCGGCCTCGTCTAGCCAGCGAGCCGCGCCGGGGTCAGAGCGCCTTCCACTCCGGCTTACGCTTTTCCAGGAAGGCCCGCGGCCCCTCGATAGCATCCTTCGTCAGGGCGACTTTCATGCGGTAGTTCTCAGCCAGCAATTCCGCCTCGTAGATGGGCAACGTCAGCCCCTTCCGGACTGCCATGCGGGATCCCCGAACCGCCAGCGGCGCATTGGAATTCACAATCTCAGCGATCTCCCACGCTCGGTCCATGAGCGTGTCGTGGGCGACCACTTCGGTGAAAAGCCCCAGGTCGTAGGCGCGCTGCGCGTCGAGGGTTTCGTGTTTTCCCATCAAGATCAGCCGCATCGCCACAGGCAGCGGAAGGAGCCGAGCCAACCTGACGCCCTCGCGCCCGGACGTAACTCCGATGCTGACGTGCGGGTCCATCAATGTTGCTCGCTCGGACGCGATCGTGATGTCTGCGGTGGTCACTAGGTCCATCCCTGCCCCGCAAGCGATACCGTTGACCGCACAGATGATTGGCTTGGTCATCTGCAGCCACGGTGGGGTGGCCTCCTGGGGTGCGTCCCACTGCCGAAGGGAGCTGAGGATGGGATCGCCCTGATTGTCGATGCCGGCGGCGTTCTCCATGTCGTGCTCCGCGGCCTTATTGACGTCAGCTCCGACACACAGTGCCCGGCCGGCACCGGTGATGATGACCGTCCAGATATCTTGTGAGTATTCAATTTCTGCGTACGCCACGGCCAGTTCGGCAATCATCTCGTCGTTAATCGCATTGAGAACCTGCGGTCGGTTCAGCCTCACACATGCGGTGTGACCCTTGACTTCTACTTCGATCGTGTCGTAATCCGTCACCGGCTTCCCTTCTGGTAAACGGTGATAGCGCTGGGACGAAACCCGAAGGTGTTGGTGAATCTTTCGCAGTAGCGGGGCCATACATCTGGATTCAGCAGACGCGGTGGCATCCCTCCGCCGAAGATCGTCTGCCACTGCGTGGCGGTGGCGACAGCGATATCACGCGCGGCCTCCGCGGTAACACCGGCGGTATGTGGAGTCGCAACCACATTTTCCAGGCCTAGCAATGGATTATCCTGCCGGGGCGGCTCCTCATGGAACACATCGATGCCCGCGCCCGCGATGGTTCCGCTGACAAGTGCATCGAGCAATGCCGCCTCGTCGTGCACACGTCCACGCGCGGTAGTGATAAAAAAGGCAGTCGGCTTCATCGCCCGGAACTGGCCTCTACCAATGAGCCCTTCGGTTTCGTCAGTCAGCGGACAAGTCACCTGGACGAAGTCCGAACGCTCGACGAGCTCGCCAAGTGTCACCAATTGCACGCCACGGGCCTCGGCGCTGACTTCGTCAAGATAGGGATCGAAGACCAGTACTTCCATGCCGAACGGAGCGCACAGCTCAACGAGGCGACTTCCAATGGCCCCCAGTCCGATGACGCCGAGCGTCTTGCCGAGCAGCTGGCTCCCCCGCAAACCCAACCGATCACCCAGCGTCCCGGCACGTAATGCCCGGTCTGCGGCGGAGATCCTCTTGGCAAGGTCGAGCATAAAGCCAAGTGCGTGCTCCGCGACCGCCTCCGCGCCAGGGCCAGAGTTGTTGCACACCGCGATTCCGGCCCGCGTACACGCATCCACATCGATGACGTCGTAGCCGGCACCAGCCGAGCACACCGCGAGCAATCGCTGACAGCGCCCTATGAGGGCAGACCCGGCCAGCCATTGCGCGCCGCCGTCGTATCCGGCCACATCGGTTCGGGTCGCAACCTGATATCCGTGAGCGGCTTCCAGTGCTGCCCAAGTCTTCTCGTCGGCGGCGGACAGATCCAATTTGACAACTTCGATGTCACAGACATCGCCGACGTCGAGGATGTCGCCGGCCACGGGATCGGTCCAGCGCTCGTAGACCAGTCGCGGACGGGTGCTCACGTGTTGGTGACTCTAGGTTTGGCTTGCGCCGCCTTGAACATGTCCGCGAGTTCGGCGTTGACGTTCTTGTAATCGTTGCGCGCAATCGCGCCGTCGCGGCCCTCGACGACGTCGTAGCCGAGCCGCAGGTCCTTGTTTTCCATGTGAAAGTACTCGCGACCGATGGGAAGCCGGCGGTCCTTTAGCGGCACCTCCATCCAAGCCCGCAGGAAACAGCGCGCCTTCTTGGGGTCGTTGCTGCTGACGAAGTCCGATCGCGAATGGCACATTGCAAAGTTGTTGGCTACCGCGGCTTCCCCTGATTCGAGGCGGAATTCCACCTGCTGCTGCACCAGGATATTGCGCAGCAGCCCGATTGCCTCCTCCTGCTCGGGGGTGAACTCGCGGCCCAGCGTGTGCATGGCGGGCAGGATGCTGCTGTAGGTGAAGTTGATGCAGATTCGGCCGTCGATCTGGGAGAAAACGGGCACGTCGTAGGGCGTGACGTCGGGCTGGTCATCGGGCTGCTCACTGCGCCTGTGGTGTGGAAACCCTTGGTAGAGAACTCCGAGCAGGTCTGGACGCTCGGCCAGGATCCGATTGTGCGCGGCGGGGCCACTTGCGAATTGGCTCTCGCCGCCCTTCGCCGCCGGATACACGCACAGCAGGGACAGGATGTCGGCGGCGTCGTTGTGCATGGCCAACTCGGCGCGGGATTTGGTGCCGCGCGCGGGTTGAATGCCCCCGGGCAGGATTTCCTCTTGAACCCGCACCATCCGGTGCCCGAATGAGTTGTTCGACACCAGATAGCCGAGGTGTGTGCAGAACGCCCAGTAAATGCGTTCGAGATCCTCGATTGAGTGTTGTTCGACGGGAAACCCACGAACGCAGGCCAGCCCCTTCCCGAACATCAAGTCGGAGTAGAGCCGAGCCAGATCGCCGTCTAGATCCGGGTGCCGAGCGTCCTCTGGAGAAATATCATCCCGCTCCTTTTTCGCGGTCTTGGCCAGGATTGATTCCAGCGCAGCAACATTGCGGGTCGACAGGTCGAAGGCAAAGTCCTCCTTGCTGGTGAAGTCGGCGCCGGTCCATGCCATCGGGTCGATGACCTGGTCGGTGTAGATCGCAGTAGGCATCGGTCCTCCTGTTGTCGTTGCGCGGCCCTGTTGATGCCTCGAGCACTATGTCTCGAGCGCACGCAAGGCCCGCGCACGAGCCGTGGCCGCCTCCGTCATCATGCCGACGTCGGTACCCGCCGAGATGAATCGCAGACCTAAGCCTACGAAGCGATTCAGCAGGTCAAGGGATTTGATCCCCGCCACGCCCAGCGCCACGCCGTGCTCACGACAAGCCGCTGCGACAGATTCTACTGCACGGTGGAAATGCTGATTCTCATACTGTCCGTGGATGCCCATCTCTGCGGTCAGATCGCTCGGCCCGAGGAGAATCATGTCGATGCCGTCCACCGCCGCGATGGAGTCGCACGCCTCGACTGCTTGGGGTGTTTCGATCATTACCGTGACAATGGTGCGTCGCTCTAGCACCTCGGTCAGCTCGGTCGCCGGTCTGGGGTGATAACCGCTCACCATGTTCGGCCCGGAAATCGACCGATGCCCGATGGGTGGAAACCGAGCCGCATCCACTACCGCCTGCGCCTCGTCCTTTGAATCAACATGGGGGACAATGATTCCTACGGCACCGTTGTCCAAAACCCGGGCAATCACGCTGGGATCGTGCGACGGCACCCGCACCAGCCCGGCGATACCCGCGCCGATGGCGCTCGCGCACAACATTGCCGCCGTTTCCAGCGATGTCGAGGTGTGTTCGAGGTCAACGTAGACGGCGTCGTAGCCACATGCCGCCGCTAGAGCCGGGACATCAGGTGTCCGCGAGTTGAGCAAGGCCAGGCACAGCACCAGGCCCTCACCTCTGAGTGCGTCCCGAAGAGATCCCTGCACATGCCCACGGTAGCCGAATGAGAACCAGCGTTCCATCTATTCGCTAACGACGTTTTCGATGTGATAACCATTACTTATGCCATCAAAACAGGTCGCCATCGTGGGTGCGGCGGTCTCGGATTGCGGACGGGTGCCGGATAAAACTGCGATGGCATTGATGGGACAGGCCGCACGCCGTGCGGTTGCCGATGCGGGTCTGACCAAGGCCGACATCGAGGGATTCGGCGGGCATGGCGCGCTGCTGCCGCCGGTCGAGGTCAGCGAGTATCTGGGCCTGCGTCCGAAATGGGTGGACGCGACCAACGTCGGCGGGTCGTCGTGGGAGGTCATGGCACGGCACGCCGCGACGGCCATTAGCGCGGGAGAGCTCGATGTCGCTCTGCTGACGTATGGATCGACCGCCCGCTCCGACGTCAAGCGCCGGGTCCGCCCTTCCGCGGTCGCGATGGGAACGGGCGGCGTTCTCCAGTACGAGGTTCCGTTTGGCCCAACTTTGATCGCCAAGTATGCGATGGTCGCCCGGCGGCACATGCTCGAGTACGGCACCACAGTCGAGCAGCTTGCCGAGGTCGCCGTAGCTGCTCATGAGTGGGCAGCGATGAACCAGAACGCTTTTGATCGTGACCGGATCACGGTTGAGGACGTGGCCGCGGCGCCGATGCTGGCCGACCCGTTCACCTCCAGACATGTCTGCTTGCGTACCGATGGTGGCGGCGCGATCGTCCTGGCCAGCGAACGAGTTTCCCGGGATTGCGCCAAGGAACCAATTTGGTTGCTCGGGTCCGCCGACGCGACATCGCACGTCAGCATGAGTGAGTGGAAGGATTTCACCACTTCACCGGCGGCCCGGTCCGGTCCGGCCGCCTTCGCGGACGCGGGAGTGCGCCCGGCCGATATCGACGTCTGTCAACTCTATGATTCGTTTACCTCGACAGTGCTACTGACGGTCGAGGATCTGGGATTCTGCGGCAAGGGTGAGGGCGGGCCGTTTATCGCATCGGGGGTGTTGCGTCCGGGCGGCGCGTTACCCACAAATACCGATGGAGGCGGGCTGGCCAGCTGCCACCCGGGCATGCGCGGCATGTTCCTTATGGTCGAGGCGGTCCGACAGCTCCGCGGCGAGTGCGGGCCGCGACAGGTCGACAAGGCTCGGCTGGCGTGCGTTCACGCGATGGGCGGCTTCTTCACCCATAGCGCAACGCTGATCCTGGGCAGGCAGTGATGGAGATCCCGACAGGCCAGCACCGCCCCAACTGCGACACCGACAGTGAATCCTGGTGGGCGGCAGTGCAAGACGGCCGTCTGTTGGTCAATGCCTGCGGCTCATGTGGGCAAAATTCATTGTATGTCCGGCCGTTTTGCCCATACTGTTGGAGCGAAGACGTCGGGCTAACCCCAGCCTCGGGACGCGCACGTCTGTACACGTGGAGCGTGGTCCACCAGAACGCTGCACCGTTCGACGCGCAAACACCTTACGTACTGGCGATGGTCGATCTGGCCGAAGGCCCGCGCCTGATGACGGTTCTCGAGGACTGCTCGGTCGACGAACTGGACGCCGATCTGGAGCTGGAGATCGTATTTCGTGGCGAGGAAGACGGTTTCATTGTGCCGGTCTTTCGGCCTGCCGATCAAGGCTAGCGGCGACCAGCCGATCGGCCAGCACACGCGGCTTTCCAACGGACCGCGCGTCCAGTTTGTTGCGCTCGACCTTGCCGTTGGCATTGACCGGCAGCGGTTCCTTCCAGATAACCAACTCCTCGGGCAGCTTGTATTTCGGCAGACCCGACAACACCAACGCATCAGCCACATCAGAAAGCGACATCTCGACGCCCTTTTCGAGGACCACGGCGATCGCAAGCCGCTCCCCCGTCGTCGCGTCAGCGGCGGGATAGGCCGCGCATTCACGAACTCCGTCGATTCGTGCGATGGCCTCCTCCACTTCGGCTACCGCAATCTTCATACCGTTGCGAATCACGATCTCTTTGATGCGGCCGATGATCCGTACCCGACCACCCGTCAAGTCGGCCATGTCGCCGGTGCGGATCCAGTCTCCGTCGAAGGCAGCGATGTCGTCGGATTGGTCGCTGTAGCCCAGAAATGCGTGCGGCCCGCGAATGCAGCACTCGGTCGGCTCACCCGCAGAACCGACCCGCACTTCGACGTCGTCGAGCGGAACTCCGTCATCGGCATGACGCACATCTGCGGCCTCGTGACGTAGCGCCGAAGTGCTCACCGGCACCTCTGAAGACCCATAGGCGCGCATGACGATGACGCCGAACTCGTTCTCGATACGCCTGAGGATGTGCCGGTCCAACATGGTCCCACCGAGATACACTGCGTGCAGCGGGATTTGCATACGCCGTGCCACCGCTTCGTCGAGAATCCGATCCAGTAGGCGGTCCGGGCCGCCATACCAGGTGGCTCGGGATGAGACCAGCAGATCGCACGTCGCCGCCGGGTCCCAGCGATCTTCGAGGACCACCGGCGCAGAAAGCATAGGAGCGATGAAGACCGCCTGAAGCACACCGGTGACCGAGGCCAACGGGCTGATGAGAAAGATGCGGTCCCTCTCGCTTAGGCCCGCCGCGGCGATGTAGTTGGACGAGGACTTGATCAACGTGCTCTGGGAATGAACGACGCCTTTGGGTTTGGACGTGGTCCCGGAGGTGTAGAGCACGAGGCAGGGCTCATCGGCGGGTCGCTGGGATCCTTCGACGGCACCGCCATCGCCAGAATGGCGTGGATTGATCCATATGCATCGGCTCGAGAGTCCAGGCCCCGATACAGCAGGCCAGTTGGGCGCCATCCCATGGGCCGCTGCGGTGCGCGACAGGATGTCGCCGACCTGGGTCGCGCCCGCACTGCGCGGCACTAGTAGGACCACCGCACCGACGCGCAAGGCGGCATGAACGGCTACCACCGAGTCCACGTCGTTGCCCACCACCACTACCACCGGCGTCGACACCGTGACGCCGGCGGCGATCATCGCGCGGCACGCTGCGTCAACGCTTTCATCCAAGACGACGTAGGTGATCTCGCCGCGCCTGTCCAGCAATGCAACGCGGTCGGGGTGACGCGCAGCCGCCGAACGCACGACATCGACCGGTTCCGCCGACCAGAAGCCTGCGGAACGATACCGGTGTCGCAACGCCTTGGTCCGCTGTGGCGCATGTCCCAGCACGCCAGTGGGGCCACCCATGGGTTCCTCCGATGCAAACGTCCGTTCTCTTCATTAGTAAATGTAACCTCTCACCCATGAGTCCAATGACTTTCGAAGATCAGGTAGCCATCGTCACAGGCGCGGGACGCGGGCTCGGCCGCTGCCACGCGCTGGAGCTCGCACGCCGCGGTGCCCGCGTAGTGGTCAACGACCTAGGCAGCGCGCTAGACGGCAGCGGCACCTCGAAATCTGCGGCACAAAGCGTGGTCGACGAGATCGTCGCCGCCGGCGGTATCGCGATCGCCAACGGCGACTCGGTCGCCACCGACGCGGGCGGCGCGTCAATCGTTGCCGCCGCAATGGACGCCTTCGGGCGAGTGGACATCCTGGTCAACAATGCGGGGATCCTGCGCGATGCCGCATTCAAGAACATGACGGCAGAGCAGGTTGACGCGGTAATCACGGTCCACCTCGCTGGCACCTTCAATGTCACCCGCGCGGTGTGGCCGCTTATGCGGGAACAGAACTACGGGCGCATAGTCCAGACAACTTCTGGGACTGGGCTTTTCGGCAATTTTGGCCAGGCGAACTACGGCGCGGCGAAGATGGGCATGGTTGGGATGATGCATGTACTGGCGATCGAGGGGCAGCGTAACGGTATCGCGGTCAACGCCATCGCACCCATCGCCCGAACGCGGATGACCGAAGGCATCATGGGCGAAGCCGGCAAAGCGATGGACCCCGAACTGGTCACCCCGGTAGTGATCTACCTGTCCCACCGCAGCTGCAACCGCACCGCGCATATCTACTCGGTTGGCGGTGGGAAAGTCTCGCGAGTATTCATCGGCGTCACCAAGGGCATCGAGGATGCCGCTCTAACCGCAGAAACGGTGGCCACCTCCATCGACCGAATCGACGACAGCTCGGCCTTCATCATCCGCGGCGGCCCACCGCAGGCATGAGCCTAAAACCCCTGGAACCTCGGCGTGCGCCGTTCGGCAAACGACCGCAAACCCTCCTGCATATCAGCGGTTCGTGACACCACCTCCTGCGCCCACGCCTCCTGCTCGAACGCGCGATCGCGCCCGGACTCCGACGACACCGACAACAACCGTTTGGTCAACGCCAACATTACGGTCGGGCCGGCCGCAAGGCGTCCGGCGATCTCTTCCGCAGTGTCATCAGCGTCCCCCGGCGCAACCACCCGGTTGACGAGTCCGAGGCGCTCACACGTCGCAGCATCGACAGGTTCGCCGAGCATCAGCAGTTCGGTGGCTCTACGTAGCCCGACCATGCGCGTCAGGAGATGAATTGCACCGGAATCCGGCAGGATCCCGCGATGCACAAATGCCTGGACAAGCCTTGCGTCCGCGGACATGACGACCAGATCGCACGCGAGCACCAGGCTGGCGCCAGCGCCAGCAGCAGTGCCTTTGACCGAGGCGACTACCGGTTTGTCGCAATCCAGTATCGATGCAACCAAGCGCTGCCAGCCCTGCTGCAGCATGCGAGCGATGTCACCGGGCCGTTTGCCGGTTCGGGGTTTCGGCGGTGCGTCGGTGGGCGACTGCGGCGGTGCAAGCCCAGCTCCCGCACAGAAGTGTCGATCGCCCGTCGCCCCCAACAGCACGGCACGCACTGCGGGGTCATCGTTGGCCTGGGTGAAGGCGGCGATGAGCATGTCACGCGCCAAGGGGGACAACGAGTTTCCTACGCGAGGGCGGTCAATCGTGATCCGCTGAATTCCGTCATTACCGACAGTCACAACAATGCCGGGTGCCTCTTCGGTCATCTGCTCATCCCTGCGTTAACGTCGTTTCCGCTTTTCGGGTATCTTAATTTCCATGTCCGAGACCGGCCAGATTACCGACGAAGGACTGGCCCGCCTCCGCGCCACTATCGGGATCGCTGTCCCGCATACTCAACCGCCGCACTACTTTCGCCCGAACGAAGACTGCTTTCGCCACGTAGCCGAAAGCTACGGCGACGCCAACCCGCTGTGGGCCGACCCCGAGTACGCATCCAAATCCGTATGGGGAGAGGCGATCGCACCGCCCGCTCTCGTTGGCGGAGATACATTGATCGGCGAGGACGAGGTGACCACGCTCTCCGACGATGATCGCGCGCTGACCAAGGGCGACCCGTTGCGCGGCGTCCATGCCTTCTACGCCTCGTCGGCGCGCGAGTGGTGGGCGCCACTGCGTGCCAACCATCGAGTCTTTCGGCGCAACGCCTTGGTAGCGGCACTGGACAAGAGCAGCGAGTTCGCCGGCCGCGCGATCCACGAATGGTCCGCTCAGGTGTTTCGTGACGACGAAGGCGTCATCCTGGGCGGCCAGTACCGGAACATGATCCGCACCGAGCGCAGCAAGGCGCGCGGTCGCAAGAAATATGAGACGGTCGAGGCCAAGTCATGGACGCCAGATGAGATCGCAGAAATCGACCAGAGATACGCCCAGGAGGCGCCGCGCGGCGCTGAGCCGCGCTGGTGGGAGGACGTCGGCGAGGGCGACGACGTTGGCCCGTTGACCAAAGGTCCATTGACCGTTACCGACATCGTCTGTTGGCACGTCGGCATGGGGACCGGGATGTACGGCGTACGGCCTCTGCGGCTGGCGTGGCGCAACAGGCAGCGCATTCCCCGTTTCTACACACCCAATGAACAGGGCGTCCCGGATGTGCAGCAACGCGTGCACTGGGAACCGGCCGCGGCCCGCAACGCAGGAAACCCGACCACCTTCGACTACGGCCGCATGCGCGAAACGTGGCTCATCCACCTGTGCACGGACTGGATGGGTGACGACGGCTGGTTATGGAAGCTCGACTGCGAGTTCCGACTGTTCAACTATGTTGGCGACTTGCACACCATCTCCGGAAAGGTCGTGCGTAAGTACTTCGCCGAAGCGGACCGACCCGCAGTCGACTTGGAACTGTCGGCGACCAACCACCGCGGCGAGATCACGGCGCCCGGGCACGCCACGATTCTGCTGCCCAGCCGCCAACGGGGTCCCGTGCGGCTACCCGACCCGCCAGGTGGGGCGAGCAATCTCACCGATCTACTCACCGCCGTATCGGAACAGTTCACCGGGCCATGAGCTACGACGGCGTACCCGGGCTTCGGGCTGAACAGCGGGGACCCGTGCTGCGCCTGACGTTGGATCGTGCGGACCGTCGGAACGCGATCAACGACGTAGTGCTTGACGCGATGATCGCTCATCTGGTGGCTTCGGGCACCGACGAGTCGGTGCGAGTCATCGCTATCGACGCCGAAGGACCGGACTTCTGCGCCGGATCCGACTTGATCGCCAATAACACCCGCTCGGAACGCAAGCCGAGGGTAGGCAGCACACAGCGTCGGCTACCGAACAAAGCCAACCGACTCATCCCGTTGATGCTCGAAACGCAGTTGCCGATCGTTGCCGTGGTCCGAGGCTGGGCGGCGGGCCTGGGCTTCCACATCGCCATCGCATCGGACTTCTGCGTCGCCGCCGACGACACCCGGTTCTGGGAACCCTTCATGGCCCGTGGCTTCACGCCGGACAGCGGAGCTACCTGGTTACTGCCGCGACTCATCGGATTGGTCCGTGCCAGACAGCTGCTGTTGCTCGGAGACGAGATAACCGGAGCCACCGCCGCTGATTGGGGCATCATCCACGGCTGCTGTGCGTCCGAGGACTTGACTTCGGTCGCAGGGCAACTCATCACGCGGCTCAGCGAAGCACCCACGGTATCGCTGGGGCTCACCAAGTGGTTGTTGCAGACCGGCAACGGACTGGATCTTGACCGGCACCTGCAAAACGAAGCACTAGCACTCGAACTATCCAGCCGCAGTGATGATTTCAAAGAAGGTCTGGCAGCATTTCGTGACAAGCGTGACGCAAAATTCCAGGGACGTTGAGAAAGACCATGACAGCGCTGCCCATTTCCGAATCCTCTAGCGCCAGCGAGGCCGTCGAAGCTGTCGAGCGCTGGGTCGAGGCAGTGGTTCCTATCTCCTGGCGAACAGCCGCTGCGCAGAGCCCCAGCGAATTGCGGGCGGTGCGCAGTCCTGCTGATTATCGACGGTGGTATCCGGCTTTTGCTGCGTCGGGTCTAGTTGCACCGACGTGGGCACGAGACTACGGCGGGCTCGGCGTCGGTAACGAAGTCGCCCGCGCAATTGATGCGGTACTGAGTCCGTTGCGGCTATCCCGGCTGAATCCGTTGGGGCTGAACAACGCTGCCGCGGCACTGTTCAGCCACGGCACCGAGGAACAGCGACTGCGCTTTCTGCCGCCGATCGTGCGCAACGAGGAGAAGTGGTGTCAGTTATTCAGCGAACCCGGCGCGGGCTCGGATCTTGCATCGCTGGCCACTCGTGCGGTGCGGGACGGCGATTCGTGGGTGATTTCAGGGCAGAAGGTCTGGACCACCTGGGCCGATGAGGCAGACTTCGCGATCCTGCTGGCGCGTACCGATCCTGCCGCGCCCAAACACAAGGGCATTACCTATTTCCTGCTTGACATGCATCAACCCGGAGTCGAGGTGCGGCCACTGCGTCAGATCACCGGTGAGGCAGAGTTCAACGAGGTGTTCCTCGACTGCGCGCGGGTCCCCGATGCCCACCGCGTGGGGGACGTCAATAACGGATGGCGCGTCAGCGCGTCGACTCTGTCCAGTGAGCGGCAGATGGTATCGGGGTCCGGGTCGGGGGGCATGGCACGGCTTGGCGGCTCGGGCGCCGGCCGGCTGATCTCACTGGCGCGAGAAACCGGGAAGTGGGCCGACCCCGTAGTCCGCAACAAGGTGATGCGCCTGTGGGCGCAAGAGCAGATTCGCGGCTGGACGAACGCCCGTGTGCGCGCGGCGCTGTCAGCCGGCCAGTCTCCGGGAGCCGCATCGTCGATCGGCAAGGTCCACCAGGCCACGCTGAACCAACAAATCCAGGACCTCATGGTGGATCTGCTCGGAACGGACGCGATCGCCTGGCCCGCGGCCGACGACCCGGACGCCATGCCCCGCGATGTGCAGGGCATGATGCGCAGCCTCGCCAACGGCACCGAGGGCGGCACCACCGACATCAACAAAAACATTCTTGGCGAGCGTGTGCTCGGCTTACCCAAGGAACCCGACCCGTGGAAAGGCAAGCCCTGGAAGGACATTCCACGCTCGTGAGCAGCTATCAACGCCTGGCAGTAGAAAAGTCCAACGGCATCGGCTGGCTCATTCTGAACCGGCCGGACGCGGGCAACGCGTTTGACTCGTTGATGCTCGACGAACTCGAATCCGCCTGGGCCGATCTCGACACCGATCCAAGCGTTCGCGTGATCGTCAATACCGCCAATGGGAGGGCGTTCTGCACCGGAATGGATGTGGTGCAAGTGGCACGCGACAAGGAGGCGATGCGCCGGCATTCTCGGCGGACCCGGGACGCGGAGTTGAAGATTTCGTCGTGGCATTGCGAGGTAGGGAAGCCGGTGATCGCGGCGGTAAACGGGGTTTGCGCGGGCGGTGGATTGCACCTGGTAGCCGACGCCGACATCGTGATCGCGGCCGAAGAGGCGTCGTTCGTCGACCCGCATGTGTCGGTAGGCCAAGCCGTCGCATACGAGGCAATCACCCTACTGCGCAAGTCACCCATGGAAGCCATTACCCGAATGGCATTGAGCGGCAAGGGCGAAAGGATATCGGCGCGTCGCGCGTATGAGTTGGGAATTCTGTCTCAGGTGGTTCCGGCCGACCAGCTGCGCGCAGCAGCCGACCGGCTTGCGGGCGCGATAGCAGCGAACTCACCGACCGCGATGCGCGCCACCAAGCAGGCGCTGTGGCATTCACTGGAAGTCGGATTGACACAGGCGCGCAACGATGCCGCCGAGGAAATATGGCGACTGCGCAATCACCCCGATCACAGCGAGGGCGCGCGCGCATGGCGCCAGAAGCGCACGCCGCAATGGCAACCGCCAATTTCAGTGGAGGTTTCGTGACGTATCAGCGGCTGCTCGTCGAGCGGCGCGGACCGGTCGGGTGGATCATCAATGACCGACCGGACCACCTGAATGCCTACGACGTCATTATGCGCGACGAATTTCCCAGAGCCTGGTCGGAATTGAACGCTGACCCCGACGTGCGGGTGATTGTGCACACGGGGAACGGACGGGCCTTTCAGGTAGGCGCGGATGTGGCGGAACTCGATGGCGAGACCGTACTGCAATTCCAGGAGACGATGCGCACGCTGGACCTGAAGCTGACCGCGTGGCACTGCGACGTGGACAAGCCCGTCATCACCGCGGTAAACGGGGTCTGCGCTGGCGGCGGATTGCACTGGGTGGCCGACGCTGATGTCGTCATCGCATCGTCGGATGCCAGCTTTGTCGATCCGCACGTGTCGATCGGTCAGGTCAGCGCTCTGGAGACGATCGCGCTTATGCGCAAGATGCCTGCCGAGGCGGTAATGCGAATGGCACTGGTGGGCAGTCATGAGCGGCTCAGCGCCCAGCGGGCATACGAACTCGGCATGATCAGCCAAGTTGTCGACCCACCCGAGAAACTGCGCGAGGTCGCTCAGCAGCTCGCCGAGAAGATCGCCAGGAACTCTCCTGCGGCGATGCGCGCTACCAAGCGAGCGCTGTGGGGCGCACTCGAATATGGCCTGACCGATGCGTGCCGCGAAGGCGCCAAGCACCTGACGTCGATGTGGGGCCATCCGGATCAGAACGAGGGCCCGCTTGCCTTCGCCGACAAGCGGACTCCGAACTGGGCCCCGCTGGAGCCCAAACCGTGAGCCTCGCGGGTCTGCTGCATGGCCTGCCCGACATTGCGGTACACATGCTATGCGCTGAGGTGTCGCGCGACGAACTTGTGGCCAGTGCTAACCAACTGGGCATGCTGCTCGCCGAGAGTGGAGTCGCGACCGGACAAGTCGTCGCGGCAATGCTGCCCAACGACGCAACGACTGTCGCCGGGCTGTTCGGTACCTGGCGCGCTGCCGGCGTGTACACACCCCTGAATCCCAGGGCCGCCGATGCCGAACTCGTGAGCCAGATCGGGATTCTACAACCGGTAGCTATTGTCACTACTCCCGCACTTGCAGAACGGTTCTCGTCGTTCGGCCTGCCGGTGATAACCGGCGACAGTCTGCGGTGGACAACGGCTACTTTGGCGGCACACGACCCCGACGCGCGGCGTTACGACGCCGCCTACGACGAGGATGTCGCGCTGCTGCAGTTCACGTCCGGTACCACCGGCCCACCCAAGCCAGTGCCGCTTCGGCACACCACGGTGCTTGATCTGATCGACCGGTTGCTGGACAAGCTTCGCGGCTCGAATCCCGCCAGCGACAGACCGAAACGATTGCCGATGCCGAATTTGGTGCCGCTGTCACTGTCCTTGTGGGCAGGCATCTACCAGGTCCTGTTCGCGTTCCGGGCGGGCTCAGGTGTCGTGCTGATGGATCACTTTTCCCCGACCGACTTCGCCGCACTGGTCGACCGGCACCAACTGCGCTCCACCGTGCTGCCGCCCGCGGCGCTAACCATGGTCCTGCACGACGACGCGGTCACGGACCTGACTCCGCTTAAGATCGTGCGGTCGATCACCGCTCCCCTGTCTCCCGTTCACGCATTCCGCTTCCGGGAAAAGTTTGGGGTAATTGTGCTGAACTCCTATGGTCAGACCGAACTCGGCGGCGAGGTGGTGGGCTGGTCAGCCGCCGATGCCCGGGAATGGGGTGAAGCCAAACTCGGATCAGTCGGACGTCCCCTCCCCGGCATCGACGTCGCCATCGCCGACGACGAGGTGGTCGTTCGCACGCCGACTACCGCCGCACGCAAGGTCGATCCGGCCTTTCTAGACCGGCTAACCGATGACGGCTGGTTTCATACTGGCGACCTCGGATGGTTCGACGACGACGGCTTCCTGTGGCTCGACGGCCGGGTGTCGGACATGATCAACCGCGGCGGGCTCAAGGTCTTCCCGGGAACGGTCGAAGACGTCCTGCTCAGCGCCGACGGCGTCCGCGAGGCGGCGGTTGTCGGCATTCCCGACGAACGCCTGGGCGAAGTCCCATGGGCCTTTGTAGCGTGCACCGACAGCGGGCCATCCGAGGACGGATTGATCGCGTGGTGCCGCGAGCGCCTGACACCCTATCGCGTGCCTGTCCGTGTGGTGTTCGTTGAGCAGTTGCCGCGCAACGACGTCGGCAAGGTGGTTAAACGCGAACTGGCCGCTTTGGCGGATGCTTGATCGCCATCGCGATAATCATAGTTCTCATTTTCCGATAATTAGTGTTATCGTGCCGACGTGCTGCAGGAATTGATTCGGCTGGCCGTGACCTGGGGTGTGATGTGCGGTTTGGTCGCATTTTTCTACTGGATGCTGTCGAACATCGGAACCTTCTGAATGAGGAATGCGCGATACCCCCATCGGGACAGCTCGCACAAGAGCCTCCCATGGCACGCCTGCGGTTGGCGCGCGCCGTCCAAGCTCGCGCACTTCACCCACAGTCGTTCTGCGCGAATCACATAACGACTGCCGCACTCCGAGGCCCTACCGATATCGAGAAATTGAGGACACCGTGTCATGGACGAACAGGACCGCCGGCGTAGACGCGCGCTCATCGTGTTCCAGGTCTGGATATACGGCCTGCTGCTGACGATGTTTCTCATCCAACTCTCGATGCTGCTGACCAGGGATTGGTAGGCCGATGCGACTGCCCTCCGTCGCGACGAACCGCCGGAGCGGTAAATCATCCTCCGCGGCATCGCGTTTGGACGAACACGAAGATCAGAGCCGGATGGCGCAGTGGAAAGCCGATCGCTGGCTAATCGCTGGGACAGGTCTGATGGGCACTCTAGTGCTGGGGGCCATTGGACTACCCTTGTTCCTGCGCGGCTTGTATCTGTTGCGCAACGCGCAACGCGCGGGCTTGTCAGTCCGACCGCTGATGGTCACGCTGATCGGCTATGTCATCATCTTGGACGCCGCCCTGAACAGCATTGGCTGGGCGCTCGACCTGTTCGCGAACCACGCGCTGATAACGCGCACCGTATTCACAGCGTGGGGCAACCTAATGGACGCCGGATATTTCTGGCACTACAACGAACTCTGGATCGGCGGTGCATCCGCTCCAGGCGAGAAGGCTTGGGTGCTCGTTTGCGTGCTGATCGCGTTTCCCATGCGCATGGCCGCAGCAATCGGCTTCCTGCAAATGAAACGCTGGGGGCACCAGTGGATGATCGTCACTTGCTGGTTCGGCGTAGTGGTGTGGACCGGCTACATCTTCAACATGACGTTGTATGCCGACGTCCGGTATGCGGCGGTGGGACTCCCGGTAATCGCCTGGTGGGCCTACAACGTCTTCTACATCACACCTTTCTTGTCGATCCCGTACTTGCACACCGTCAACCGCGAAATCTTTTCCGACTAGCAGACCCAGGAAGGATCACCGTGTCCGAGTCAACGGTTGATGCCGGCGAAACAACCGAGTCACTGCCTCTTGGCACTGCCCCAGCCTGGGCGCGAATGCACAAGTGGCTCAAGCGAGGACTGTTCATCTGCCTCTTCGGTCTAGTTATCGAGGGTTCCCTCACGGTACCGGCAATTGCCGTGTGGTATGGATGGCCCACGCTGTCCCTAACCGAGATCTGCAGCGAGCTCCTCAAAGTCCGGTACTCTAACGACACCCTTGAGTGCAGGCAGCCCTACCCGATCGGCGGCCCGCCGTTTGGCGGTGCTCCCGAGGCGGCAGGACAGCACACCGCACGAGACGACTGGGGAATCCAGCCTCATCCGCGCTACGACCGAATCGGCTTTCGCCAACTGGTCAAGATCCACGATGCGCGAATCGCGCGGCAGGCCAAAGCAATTCCCGCCCCGCATTCCTAGCCCGCTCCTGTCGTAGAAACGATGCCAATAGCGTGCCATTGACAATGATTGACCGCTTGCGTGACGTTACGGCCTCGGCACCCGAGTGAACCGGCGAATGGGCTCGACGCCACCGGTTGCACGTCAATCTTGCGTAGGTCAGCGATTACAGTAACTGTTGGCCTGCGAATAGTGATTCGCACAATGCGTTAATTGCGTTAGGTGTTCACTGTCCCAAACCGGGCTCGTAGTTCAGTCTTGAGGACCTTGCCAGTGAGGTTGCGCGGCAGCGCATCCACGACTTCGAGTCGCTCCGGAATCTTGTGTTTACTCAGCCCTTGAGCTTGACAGTGTTCGAGCACCGACGGCAATGTCACTGCCGCGGCCGGACGCGCAACCACGACGGCACAAACACGTTCCCCGGTAAGGGGATCCGGCACGCCGATGACCGCGACATCAGCGACGGCGGGGTGGGTGGCCAACACACCCTCGATCTCCAGTGCGGAGATGTTCTCCGCATTTCGGATGATGGCGTCCTTGATGCGTCCGGTGACGATCACGTGCCCATTGGACTCGACCAGCCCGCAGTCACCGGTGCGAAACCAGCCATCCACGTCGAAGGCGTCGGCATCCAGCGACGCATCGACATAGCCGAGGAAGCACTGCGGTCCCTTGAGCCGAAGCTCCCCCTCCACACCGACACCCACCTCGCGTCCCGCCTCGTCGACGACTCGGACAGACACCCCTGTCACCGGTGGTCCGACGGTTCGGTCGGCAAGTTCGGGAGAAGCTTCAGGCGTCTGGGATGTCGCTACCGGAAACTCGGTCAAGCCCCAGGAATTGGCAGCGCCGTTGACCGAAAATGTCTCGCGCAGTTGTCGCCCGAGCTCGGCGGTGATGGGCGCACCACCTCCGACGCAGCCCCGCAGATCAGGGTAGAGGGGTTGCTGACCATGTTTGCGCTGTGCCGCCAGGAAGGCGACGAAGAATGGAGTGGCACTACCCAACAGCGTGGGACGGTGTGCGGCGATGGCGAAGGGGGTCTCAGCGGGATCGAAGGTGTCGAACAGCACCAGCCTCATGCCAGTGAGTAGGGCCGCGGCGAGCATCGCGGCCCCCCCGATGTGCGAGACAGGAAACGCGATCGGGTTGACGTCGTTGCTCGACGCACCCACGATCCCGACGACACCGGCCGAGCCTGCAATCACCGAACGGTCGCAGTGTCGCGCTCCTTTCGGCGCGGCCGTGGTGCCTGACGAGTAGTAAATCCAGCGCGGGTCCTCGCCGGCGCTCGGTGGTGCCGGCAGCCTCACAGGATCGCCAGCCGGCAGTTGAAGTTCGTCGGCAATCGGAGTGGAGTGGTCGATCACAATGACCGACATCGGCCGCTGATTCGCGAGCCGGTGCGCAAGCGCCGAGTGGTCGAAGTTGCGCCACATACCCGGCACGATCAGGAATTCGGTCGCGAGTTGTGCTGTAACAAAGCGCAGTTCACTCTCTCTCCAGATCGGCAACACCGGGTTTTGCACCGCGCCCAAGCGCGTCAGCGCCACCATGACGACCATCGTCTCCAGCCTGGTCGGCAGTTGCCAGGAGACCGTGGAGCCGGCGCCGATTCCCCGCTCAGCCAGTGCTGCCGCGCAAGTAAGCGCGGACTGACGCAGTTGCGCGCAAGTCAGGTTCCGCCCGTAGTCGTCGCTGAGTACTACCGAGTCGGGGCGTGTTTGGGCTGCGGACTCTACGAGAGACCAGTAGGTCCGAGGGGGGTGCGGTGCTGTCATCGGCTCGGCAGGCGCAGCCGTCGCTTGGCGAGAATGTTGCGCATCATCTCCGAGCTGCCACCCGATATGGTGTAGGCGCGCGACCACAGCCAACTTTCACGCAATCGTTCTTTGGCCTCCCGCACCGCGGAATCCTCGCTGCCGATGATGACGGCAGCAGCCAAGTCGGTGCCGTATGCCGAAACTCTATGGTAAGTCTCGGAAAAACTCAGCTTGGCAATCGACCCATCGCCGATCTGATCGGCACCGGAAATCATCCGCTCCACGTGATCGTCGATAAATGCCTTGGCCACTTCAACTTCCACAGCCAGCTCCGCAACGCTCTGGCGGACATCGTCGTGGTCGACGGCAACCGTTCCGTCGATCCGGCCGGCGCGGGCCAGGGTCACCAAATCCTCGAGCAGCAATTCCAGCAATATCACATTGGCACCTATGCCGAATCGCTCGAAGTCGAGCCCGGCCATGATGATCGACCAGCCCTGGCCCGCTTCCCCGACCAGACTCTCCGGAGACAGCGTGACAGCGTCCAGGAAGACCTCGTTGACCTCAACCGCATCGCCAATAGTCCGAATGGGCCGGATCTCGACACCGTCCGCCGAAAGCGGGATGACGAATACCGATAGGCCGTCATGGCGCGATGACGCCGGGTCGGTGCGGATCAGAGCAAGCCCCATGTCAGCCCAGTGCGCGTCGGTAATCCAAGTCTTCTGCCCGTCGATAACCCAGGCACCGCCCTCTTGTTGGGTCCCACGGCTGCGCACCCCCGCAATATCGCTACCAGCGTCGGGTTCGCTGAGCAGTTGGCACCAGATGTGCTCGCTTCGACGGATCGGTGGCAGCAGCGCTTGCTTTTGTTGCTCGGAACCGAAGTGTAACAAGACGTGTGCGGCCAGGTTGACTTGGTCGACGGGCCGCGGTGCTCGGGCGCGCAGGATCTCCTCGCTAACGATCCGGTCGTGCAGTGGATGGTGGTCGCTGCGGCCGCCGTACTCGACTGGCCAGTCCGCCCCGACCAGGCCGGCGTCGTACAGGCTGGCAAACCACTTGCGCAGCAAGACTTCCTGTTCAGTGGTCTCCGGCGCGCGGTGCCCTTCGCGCGCTTCCAGCGGCGGTGCGTGTTCCGCGATGTGCGCCCGAACCCGGTTTCTGAAGTCGGTCAGCTGCCCCCGCGCGGGCCGAAGTCGGACGGCGTTCACCAACCCGACACCTCCGCCAGCAACCCTCGACTTGATCGCGCGGTTCCCAACAGCTGGGCGTTGGTATAGACCCGACGCAGTTCGTAGTGCAGCGGATACTCCCAGGTGAATCCGATACCGCCGGACAGTTGCATGCACTCGTCCACTGCTGCCGTGGCTTTCGCTGCTACGAACGCGTGCGCCGCGGCTGTAAGTGCAGTAGCCCTTTTGTCGCCGGCGACGATTGCGCGAGCCGCCCTCATGATCACGGCGCGCGCTTTCACCTCGAAAACCAACAGATCGACCAGCCGGTGCTGGATTGCCTGGAAACTTGCGATAGGCACCCCGAAAGCCACCCGCTTTCTGAGGTAGGCCGTGAGCCGTTCCAGGGTCATGGATACGGCGCCGACGGAGTCGGCAGAAACCAGCAGCCGAGCCACGGCTAGCAGCTTTTCCGCGCGGTCGGACGAGCCGATCGAGACACCCGAGATGCTCGCCAGATCAACGCGCCACACCGGTCTTGTGACGTCCAGCAGGTCGCCGTCCGGATAGGGCCGCGCCGAGTCCAGGTCGCGGAACAACTGAATCCCGCTGCAACCTAGAAGGACAACGATGTCGACTGAATCGCCGAGGATCACCCGGGCACAGTCGGATTCCACCGCGAGACCCGCTGTCGCTGTGCCGGCAAGCAGATCGGCTAGCCAGTCTTTCCGGACGTCGTCACGGGCCGAGGCAAGGGCGGCCGCGGCCACCGTGGTTCCCAACCACGCCGACGCGTCCCGCGCTCGCCCGAGCTCCTCGGCCAGGACACATGTCTCGACCGGACGCCATCCGGCACCACCCAGATCCTCGTCAACGAGCAGCCCAGTCCAATCCATCGCCGCGAGATCCTCGACGGAGCCCGTCTCCTCCCGTTCAGCAAGAAACTCCCGGGCCGACACCCTGAGCAGATCGAGGTCGACATCAGGTGAGTTCTCGCCGGCCATCCCGCCATCAGCTCCGGAAAAGCAGCTGTTCGGCGTTGTCACGCATGATCCGCCGCTTACTCGCGTCATCCAAGGGATCCAGCAGCTTCACAAAGTCCGCCGGCTCGGCCATGCCTTCGGCGTGCGGGTAGTCCGAACCCATCACCAGGCAGTCGTCGTAACCCATACTCGCGACGATCGCCGGAATGTCATCCTCCGGGTACGGCACCACACGGACGTGGCGGCGGAAGATCGTCGACGGCCGCTCTGTCAGCTTCCCGCCGATCCAAGGACCGTTGCGGCCCATCCCCCGACTCTTGTCCATGTGTCTGGTGAAGAACGGCACCCATTCCGCCCCGTGCTCGGCGACAAGAACGTTCAGACCCGGGAAGCGACCGAAGAGGTTGTCGAAGATGAGCGCGGACAACGTCTCCTCAATCGGCCGCTGCCCGTAGACATTCATCCACTGCCACGCCGACATGTGCCAGGAGGCAGGGTCGGCGTTTTGTCCCCAGGCAGGCGAAATGGCGTCGAAGTACCAAAACGGCATGATATGGAACACCAGGATGCAACCCGCCTCTTGCAAACGCGCGTAGACAGGGTCGAAGTACGGGTCGCCGGGTGAGCGACCGTATGCGGGACCGGTTGGCAGCAGCACAAACTTTGCCCCTTGAGCGATGATCGCCTCCGTCTCCGTGACTGCAGAATCCAAGTCGCGCAACGACAGCAGTGCTGTTGCAAAAATCTTGTCGTTATGGTTGAAACCCCACTCCTCGTCAAACCAGCGATTGAACGAGCGCAAATTGGCATAGAGCGCCGCCGTGTCGTCGACATAGTGTTCGGCTGCCAGAGCCATGCCACTGGGATAGATGACCATGCGTTCGACGTTCTGGCCCGCCATGACGGCCAGGCGCGCGGCGCGCTCGATGAATTCCGCTTGCATGGGTTGCGGCTCGTAGGACTCCTCGGGGTTGCCCGATCCCATTTGCCTGAGCATCTCCTTGAGCGAACCCGGCCGGTAAGCCACGTCCAGCCCCAGCCCACCTTCGCTATTGAAAGTGGCGACGCGGTGTCCCGCGAGAATCACCTCGACACCGTCGGCCCCGCGCACCGTGGTGATGGCCCGGTCCCGAAACTTCTCCGGCAGATAACGGGTGAATGCGTCCCGCGTCTCGTAGCAGTGGGTGTCGCAGTCAAAGATGCCGTAGTCGAGTTTCGTCACCACGTCGCTCCTTCAGGCGAGAATGATTATTCTCTACTTTCAAGAAACATACTATCCTGTATTAACGGTGGCTATCCGGGCCGCCCGAAGACGTCATGCCCGGGGTGGCCTCAGACGCATAGCGGAAGGTCCATCTCCATCAAAGCCACTGACGGACAACGTGTTCGGCGGACTGATGACTGAGGTCGACGAACTCCGTGGGGTCGTTCGCGACTACCTTGCGGCGACTTCGCCGAGCGAGATAGTTCGCAAGCTGATGATGACGGACGCCGGGTACGACGATTCGTCCTGGCGCCAGATGGCCACCGAGTTGGGTCTGCATGGCATTGGCGTGCCCGAGCGGTGGGGCGGTGCGGGCGCGGGGTTGCCCGAATTGGCGGTGGTGTTCGAGGAAATGGGACGCGCGCTGCTGTGTTCCCCATTCTTCGCCACCGTGGCGCTGGCGACGCGGGCCATCCTCGCCAGCGGCGACGAAACAGCCGCCGAGCGGTTCCTTCCGGGGTTCGTCGACGGCTCTACCACCGCAACGCTGATCCTCAACGGGCAGCTCGACGCTTGGAATCCCGCAACGGTCACATTGCGGGCCGACCCTGACGGGTCCGCGCACCGGGTCTTCGGTGTAGCGCCGCTCGTGATCGATGGCGCCACGGCGGACGTCATCCTGGCCGCCGCCCGCACCGCTGCCGGCATTTCACTGCTCGCGGTACCGGCCGGCTCACCGGGAGTCCGTCGCACACCGCTGGCCGTGCTCGACCGCACGCGGAAAGTCGCCAGCGTGGAGTTCGACGGCGCTGCGGCCACATTGATCGGCATGGACGGCGGCGCCGCGAGCTTCTTGGCACGAACATCGGATCACGCCATCATCGCGCTGGCGGCCGAGCAGGTTGGCGCCGCCCAGCGCTGCCTCGACATGGCCGTCGACTACGCGAAGGCTCGAATCCAGTTCGGCCGGCCGATCGGCAGCTTCCAAGCGATCAAACACCGGTGTGCGGACATGCTGGTCCATTTGGAAGGATCACGTTCGGCCGCCTCGCACGCGGCCGACGTGGCCGGCACAGATGAACTGTCGACCGCCGCATCAGTAGCGAAAATGGTCTGCTCAGATGCCTTCTTACAGATCGCGCTCGACAACATGCGCATCCACGGTGGCATCGGCTTCACCTGGGAACACGATGCGCACTTGTTCGTCCGGCGCGCCAAGGCAACCCAACTGATCTTTGGCGATCCCGACTACCACGCCCAGCGCCTGGCCACACTCGTCTTCCCCTGAAAGGACTTCCGTGACCGTTTCCTTCTCCCTCGAACTGCCCACGCACCGCGTCGAGGCGGTCGAGGAATTCGTAACCGCGGAAGCTATCGCCGAGATCGCGAAAACGGCCGAGGCAAGCGGGTTCGCCGCGGTCCACGTCACCGACCATCCGGCGCCCGACGCGAAATGGCTCGACCACGGGGGGCACCACGCCCTAGACCCGTTCGTTGCGCTGGCGTTCGCCGCTGCCGCAACCACAGAAGTCAAGCTACTCACCAATGTCTACATTGCCGCCTACCGCAACCCGTTTCTGGGCGCCAAGTCGATTCAAAGTCTCGCCACCCTTTCCAACGGGCGCCTCATCCTGGGCACCGCCGCTGGCTATCTGAAGCCCGAATTCAAGGCACTAGGAATCGATTTCGACAGTCGTGGCGCGTTGCTCGACGAGGCATTGGATGTTTTGGAGAAGGTGTTGACCGGCGCTGACATCGCCTACGAAGGAACGTCGTTCGCTGGGCGCGGTGTTCGGTTCCGCCCGCTGCCTACGACCCCACTAAAGGTCTGGGTGGGTGGCAATAGCAAGCCTGCTATCCGGCGGGCGGTATCTCGTGCGCAGGGTTGGGCTCCATTCAACACGTTCGGATATGCCGCGGCGTCGCGGACCGCGGAGATTTCGACGGTCGACGAGTTGGAGGTCGCCATCGACTGGGCCAAGCAATATGCGGCAGAGATCGGCCGGACGGCGCCGCTGGACATCTGCTTCTCCGCCGGAAACCTATTAGATGACAACAAATCGGCCGACGAACGTCATGCGACGATTGCGAGACTCGGGGCCGCGGGGGTCACTTGGCTCACGTTTGTGCCGCCGGGCGCCGACCGCGCCGAAGTAATCGAACATTCCCGCGCCTTCGCCAAGGAATTCATCGTCGCCTGACGCCTCGGACGGCTATCGGGCGACCTTTACTTCGTCCTGAGCCTCCGCTGCGCACTTAGACTGCTCACGCGGGGCCGGACACGAGTCAGCTGACGCCGCGTTCGCAATGCAGGTATGGCCACGTTTGCATCGAGACGTCCACTGAATCGAACACTCTTAGCAGCACACGATAACGTGTATTCTCATGCCACAACCCAGCCTGCATGACCTGCTCGATCCCGCGACCACCGCCTTGGTGACCCAGGAGTGCCAAGGCGGCGTGATTGGACACCAGGCCGGCCTGCCATTCCTGGCCGAAGAGGCGCGCCGAGAAGCCATTCCCAACATCGCCCGACTGCTCGATGCCGCTAGGTCATCCGGCGTGGCCGTCGTCCACTGCCTCATGGAGAAGCGCCCCGACAACCGTGGGTCTAACACCAATGCCCGGCTGTTCATGGCGGGGAAATCATTCGCCGCCGACCTGACTCCCGGCAGCCCCGGTGCATCGGTTCTGCCCGAATTCGGTCCGGTACCTAGCGACCTGGTGCTTACCAGGACACATGGCGTGGGGCCGATGACGGGCACGGACCTTGACTCGGTGCTGCGCAACATGGGCATCAAAACAATTGTCGGGGTTGGCGTTTCGGTCAACATCGCAATTCAGAACTTCGTGATGGACGCGGTGAATCGCAGCTATCAGTTCGTGTTGCCGCGCGACGCGGTGAGCGGGTATCCGCGGGAGTACGCCGAGTCCATAATCGACAACACGCTGGCACTACTCACTACCCTGACAACCACGGATGCAGTGGTTGGTGCCTGGAACGAGCTTCGCGCACCGTGACCCCGACCTAGATGTTGTACCGCGAAGGTGATAACTTCGTTCTCAGAAAGCGTAAATGATCATATTCGCTGCTCAGGAGGAAAGTCCCGTGCCTTCCCGGTCCTTGCCGTACCCGGTTTTCGATATCGACAACCACATGTACGAAACGAAAGACGCATTGACCAAGTACTTGCCGAAGCAGCACCGCGGAAAGGTCGGCTATGTCGAGGTTAATGGCCGACCCAAACTCGTCGTCAAGGACCACATCAGCCACATGATCCCCAACCCGACGTTCGCGCGTGTCGCCAGACCGGGCAGCGCCGAGGACTACTTCCTCGGCAAAAATCCCGAAGGCCTCAACTTCCGCGAGTTCATCGGTGAGGCAATGGATGTCATCCCGGCATATCAGGAGCCAGCACCCCGTCTCGAGCTGATGGACGAGCTAGGCATCGACCAATGCGTGATGTACCCGACCCTCGCCAGCCTCATCGAGGAACGCACCACCGACGACGTCGTCCTCACCCACGCCATCATCCACGCACTCAACGAGTGGATGCACGAGCACTGGAAGTTCAACTATCACGACAGGATCTTCGCGACCCCGGTCATCTGCCTACCGTTAGTAGACGAAGCCATCAGGGAGTTCCACTGGGGACTCGAGCGTGGCATGAAGACATTTCTCGTGAGACCTGCACCAGTTCCCAGCCGCTTCGGTGGTTCGCGGTCAATGGGGCTGCCCGAGTTCGACCCGTTCTGGGAAGAGGTCGTCAAGGCGGGCATGCCAGTTACCATGCACGCCTCGGACAGCGGTTACCAGAAGCACCTCATGGAATGGGAGGGCGGCGACGAGTACCTGTCCTTCAAGCCCAGCGCACTCCGCGAGGTCGTGATGGGCCATCGCGCGATCGAGGACACCCTGGCCGCGATGATCTGCCACGGCGCGCTGTCACGATTTCCGGATTTAAAGATCTTCTGCGTCGAAAACGGCAGCGGCTGGGTGCGCAACCTGCTCGAGCAGCTCAACACTGCCTACAAGATTATGCCCAAGGAATTTGACGAACACCCTGTCGAGGTGTTCAAGCGCAACATCTACATCCACCCGTTCCTCGAAGACGACGTCAAGGGAATCATCGATATCATGGGCGAGGACCACGTGATGTTCGGCTCAGATTTCCCACACCCGGAAGGCATGGGCGACCCGTTGAGCTTCATCGATCGGCTCGACGGCGTCTCGGAAGCCGCGAAGGTAAAGATCATGGGCGGCAACGCGATTGAGCAGCTGCGCCTCAAGGTCCCGGCGTGACCCAGGCGCCTACATCCCGTGGCTGACGGTCAATCGGTAAATCGGTCTGTTCGCCGAGGCCACCGGAGACCCATCAGTGGATTCATGTCGACGCCGATCAGCCCGCAATGCTGCCTTCACGCAAGAAGTTGAGGGTATAGCCCTCGTACGTCAGGCTATTGCCGTCGAGGCCAATGAGATCGAGGAATTGGTACCACTCCCGCGAATCGACGAACCAGTCCCAACGGGTTATATGGCCCTGCTCGTTGGTCCAGACATAATCCCATTCGTGGAGCTCGAGCATCGTCCCGTCAGCCAGCGTGCCCGCATAGGTATCGCGAACCGCGAACCCCCAATCGGCGGCCCTGCAATCAAACGGCGTGATGATCCGAAAGTCGGGCATGTGCTTCCACCACATGCGGAACTCGCAAGTGAGCATGTCACCGTCCGGCGCAAAGTCTTGCATAGCCGCCAGCACCTCTTGAGAGGCGAGGTCGGCCATCGGGCTGTCCGCACCATCGTTGAAGAGGGGGCACATCATCACCGCGTCTGGCGCGTAGATCCACTCGTCGCCGTAGCTGATTTTCTTCGTCTCCGGAGCCGTCGCGTAAGTCTCCCACTTTGCATGGGCGACCCTGTGGTGCCGAGCCACTCTATCCGATGTCACGTCGTCGCCTTCCTGAGCACGGGCACGTTAGACCACCCGCAGACGTTGGACATGGCTACCCGCCGCAGCCCGCTGCGATCGACTTCATAATCGGGGATGAGATCGAGCAGAGCCTCGAGCGCGATGCGACTCTCCATCCTCGCCAGCGCCGCCCCTAGGCAGCTGTGTACGCCGTATCCAAATGCCAGATTGAAGCCCATCTTGCGTTCCCGGTCGATGTCCACTCGATCGGGATCCGGAAACATCCGCTCATCGCGAGTCGCCGAGCCGGTGACGAGCAGGACAGCGCTGCCTTCCGGGATCGTCCTGCCGTGATAGCGCACATCGCGTGTGGCCGTGCGGATCTGGTATTGCGATGGCGCCTCATACCGCAGTAACTCTTCGATCGCAGCGGGAACCTTGCTGCGGTCCTCACGCAGCTTTTGCCACTCGTCCGGAAAGTCGGCGAAGGCGACCATGGCGTTGCCGACGAGCTTGGTCACGGTCTCGGCGCCCGCACCCCCGAGCATGGTCGCGAAGCCGGTGATATCCACGTCGGTGAGCTTCTCTACCTTTCCGTCGCGTTCGATCTCGGTTTCGATGAGCCGGCTGATCATGTCGTCACGGGGTTTGGCGCGGCGCTGTCTAACCAGGTCGTAGTAGTAGAGACCGGTGTTTACCGACGCCTGGAAACCTTCTGGGGTAGTTGCGATCTCACCGGGATGGCGCTCGAGCAGCAAATCGAGCCAGACTCGAATCTGATCACGGTCCTGTTTCGGCACGCCCAGCATGGTCGTGATGACCTCGTTCGGAAACAGTGCCGAGAAGTCGGCCACCACGTCGAAAGAGGCTGGGTTGAGCGCATCGACGCGCTCGTAGACCTTTTCACGCACCATGTGTTCCAACGCAGCAATGGCGCGCGGCGTGAACACGTTGCTCACCAGCCTGCGCATCTTCTGGTGCTCGGGCGGGTCCATCGAGATGATTACCTTGGGCACCGGGATAGCGTCGTCATGCGCTTGCACCATGTCCAAGGTGGCGCCCTTGGCCGACGAAAAAGTCTCGTGGTCCTTGGTGGCGGGCGCCACGTCTTCGTAGCGGGTCAGAGCCCAGAAATCCCACTTCCCGCTGTAATAGAGCGGAGCCTTCTCGCGCAGGATCCGGTAAGTGTCGAAGGCTCCGTTGAAGAAGTCCTCCGAGAAAGGGTCGAATTCGACAGGATCACTGGAAATATTTTGTGGTGCAGTCGAATTCATAGGACTGCGCCAGTTTCCTTATAGCCCATGATGGTGTCCCAATCAAAGCCAGCATCCATCAGTACTTCCTCGGTATGCTGACCGTGTTCCGGCGCCCCCGGGGGTACAACCGCCTGCTCGTCGAACTGAACGGGATTGGTGGGCAACGCATACGGTGCGCCATTCATTGTCGTCGTGTTCGCGACGTAGCCGTTCGCGGTCACCGCCGGGTCCTGGCACAGCTCGCCCGGTGTCTGCACCACGCCCCAGGCGCCAGAGATACCTGCCAATTGTGCGCGCCATTGGGCAAGCGTGCGTTGGGCAAACACGCCGTCCATTAGCGAGATGAGCTCTGCGCGGTTGGCGAACCGCGCAGCCGGATCGGCGAATCGACCGTCGCCGACCAATTCGGGTAGGCCGATGGCACGCATCGCCTCCGGGTAGAACTTGTCCAGTTGCAGCATCATCAATTGGACATACCGGTCGTCCTTGGTGCGGTAGGTACCAACCAACGGGTTTGGGGCGTCGGCGTGGCTGTACTTTGGAATCGCAGTGCCGCCGTGGATTTGGCTCACGGCGACGTCGGGACTGAGGTTCCAGGCCGCCAGGCCGAGCAGGGACACGTCGACCACCGAGCCCTGGCCGGTGGTGACTTTCCGATACAAGGCGGCTGCGATCCCGCCCGCGATCGTCATGCCTCCGAGCAGATCCCCGAACGCAGGTCGCGAGCGAACCAGCTCATCAGCGTCCTCGGTGAGCATGGCGGCGATGCCTCCACGCGCCCAGTATGAGACGCCGTCATAACCCGGTTTGTCCGAATCGGGCCCCTTTGGTCCATGGCCCGACCCGCGTACGTAGACGATGTTGGGGTTCGCGGCCCTGATGTCATCGACGTCAATGCCCATCTTCTTGCGGCGACTTGGCAGATAGCTGGTGAGGAACACGTCGCACGTCGCAGCGAGTTTGCGGATCACTTCCTGGCCGCCGGCAGTGCTCAAGTCGACCCCGATCGACTTCTTGCCGCGATTCGGTATCTCGATCATGTAGTTGACCGTGCCACCACCGGATTCCACTATGCCCATCGTGACCAGGCCCCGCTGCGGGTCACCACCTTCCCGCGGCTCGACCTTGATGACCTCGGCTCCCCATTCAGCCAACACCGCACCCGCCGAGGGCACGAAGGTCCATGCGGCGACCTCTAGCACGCGGACACCGCTGAGCACATTGTCGACAGAAATGACGTTCTCCCTTGATCTTGGTATCCACGGTGCGAACGCACCCACAGGTCAGCAACGACGAAAACGCCTATTTGCCTTCTGCGAGAATGGCAGTTTCGGATTGATTTGTAAACCGCTAGGGGCGAGCCGAAAGGCGCTCGGGCAACGCCGGATCTCCACCATCCCCAGGACTCGACTCCAACCCGGCCAAGCCGGTCACTTGTCCGCCCTGGCGACAGGGTAGGCCCTCGGAGGCCATCGAGAACAATTGTTCTCGCTTTTCGGAAATACTACTATCGTGCGTGTTATGCCCTTTCCGGAGATTTCGCCAACGATTCCCACCTTGGTGAGGTCGTCCTCTGCGTTGTATGGGGACAAGCCGTTTCTTGTCGCCGACGACCAGGAACTGACCTACATCGACCTTGATCGTCGCTCGGCGGCTCTGGCGACTGAGCTGCTGGCTATCGGCATCGGTAAGGGCGATCACGTCGGAATCTTGATGCCCAACAGCATCGACTGGGCGCTGGCCTGGTTCGCCGCCACCCGCATCGGCGCAGTCGCTGTCCCACTAAACACCTTCTACAAGGGGTCCGAACTGGCTTGGACTGTCCGCCATGCCGACCTGCGAGCCATATTGACGTGGTCGCGGTTCCGCAATCACAACTTCCTGGCGCGCCTTCAGGAGGCGTTGCCCAGCTTGGCGGATCAACACGATTCAAGCCGCATCGCAGTACGGGAAGCGCCATTCCTGCGAACCGTTGCGATATCGGGGCCATCCGATCGTGCCTGGGCGACAACGCTAGACCCCGAAAGCGCGGTTTCGGCCGATGACGCCGCCTTCCTCGTCGAGGTGGAATCCTGCGTAACGGCGGCCGACGAAGTGATGATCATCTACACCTCTGGCAGCACCGGCGATCCGAAAGGCCCCGTGCATACCCAGGGCACGCTGGTGCGCCATACCTACAACCTCACGTTCAGCTACGGGGTCACTCACGACACCGTGATGTTCACATCCATGCCATTCTTTTGGGTGGGTGGGCTGATCACCGGGTTGCACGCGGTGATCCACCACGGCGCGACCCTAGTCACCCAGCCCGCTTTCGACGCCGCCGAAGCCCTGGAGCTCATCGAGCGCCACCGCGCAACGATCACGCTGGGCTGGCCGCAGCAAGGCAAGACATTGGCCGAACATCCTGAGTTCACCGCACGTGACCTCAGTTCGGTGCAGCGCACCAGCATGCCTGCAATGGTGCCGCCCGAGCGCCGGCCCAAGGGCCCCAACGCCTTGGGGATGACGGAACTGTGCGGCAACCACATCGGCGTCGACCCCTACGTTCCACAACCGCCGGAACGGTCCGAAACAGGCGGTGTCTCCATCGAAGGGCTGCAACATGTCATCGCGGACCCCGATACGAGCCAACCGGTGCCGGTCGGCACTGCGGGCGAAGTCTGGGTTCGTGGCTACTCGCTGATGCAACGCCTGCACAAGCGTGAACGCGAGGAGGTCTTCACCACCGACGGCTACTACCGGACCGGTGACTGTGGCGTCGGGTATGAAGACGGCTGGATCAGGTTCACCGGGCGGTTGGGCGACCTCATCAAGACGAGCGGCGGAACCAACGTCACCCCCAGCGAAGTTGAGGCGGCACTGGCTGCCTGTGATGGGGTACTAGAGGCCTATGTGGTCGGCGCCGAAAGTGGTCACGACGGAACGGTCGTCGCCGCCGCAGTGGTACCCCGCAGTGCATCGACGCTCGATGGCGAATCCTTGCGGGCTCAACTGCGCGAACGGTTGTCTACCTATAAGGTGCCGAAGTTCATCTGGGTCACCGGGAAGCAGGAACTCCCGTTCACCGCGAGCGGCAAGGTGAAGAAGTCAGAGCTGTCGCGGCAAATCAGCGGATTGTTAACGCGCCCTGGCACATAGGATAACAATGCCCTCTGTGGGGTGATCAACAACGCCGTCGCAGAACCAGACCGGCGCGCGCCTCAGCCGTATCCGTTGACGTCGGGGTCGCCCAGGCGTAGCAGGATGGCGGCTAGCTCTGCCGGACGCGAGAAGAACGGCGAATGTCCACCGTCCAACTCGACGATCGACGCTCCGATTCGCTCGACCGCATTGCGCCGAGCCCAAGACTGCCCCACTGCGCGGTCGTCGCGCAGCAGCACGTAGGTCGACGGTGCATCGGGCCATCGATCGATCGGGCAGCGTTCGGTGAACACGGTGAACGATTGGTGGCGCAACCCGTCAAAAGCCCGACGCGCCAGCGCTTCCGGGCAGTCGTGGTAGAAGCCGTCCCGCACCGAATCCCAAGTGAGCCCGAACGGCCCAGCTCCGTGCTCTTGCGGCTCCGGGAATGAAATCGCATCGGGGTTGGCGGAGAGGTGGTGGACGAACGACTGACCGGGAACCGGCAGCAGGCCGCCGACAAACGCCAGCTGGCGCACTGGGCGAAGCGTAGCGATCACGGGCGCGCAAAGACCCGCAATCGAATGCGCCACCACCACAATGTCGCCGGGGCGGTCTTGGCGTTCAGAGCTCGCCCCGGCTCGCTCGATCGCGTCGATCGCCACCCGTGCCCACTGCACGGCACCAGCCGAGTCGTCGTCGACAGGAAGATCTGGAGCGACCACGCGGTGACCTTTCGCCACGAGTTCCGCCGCAACCGCGTCCCAGCAGGAACCGAAATGCATCCCACCGTGCAGCAAGGCGAAGATGGTCACGGTGTGGCTCGTGAAAGTCGGCTGACGATCTCGGGTCCGGCCAGCGGCAATTCGATGACGCCGGGTGCCGCGTCCACCACGCGAGGAATGGCGTTCACCGCGGCCATCGCGGTGGCCGTGATCCCGGGATTGACCCGACTGTCCTCGGACTGCTCCAGGTAGAGCTCCAGGGTCATGCCGGGGTCGCCCGCAATGCGGAATACCATCCCGCCCTGTCCTTCGCGTGAGGGCTTCGGCCAACGCTCGGGCCACGGCGTCGAACTCACCGTCGCAAAATATTGGACCGCCACTATCTTCCGGTCGTCGACTATGCCCGACAGCTGCCAGCGGTGACCGCAGATCGTTCCCAACGGCACCACGCCGATAGCGGTTGAAAGGTCGGCTGGAGCGAGCAGAGTCTCCCAGTCCAACTCCACGCGGTCGAGCTCGATGCCAAGTACACCCGCCAGATAGCGCACGACCGTCTCCCAGTCATGGTTCACCTTGCCCGAGGCTATCCGGGCGGGCACGTGGCCGTTGGGCTTGCCGAAACCCATTGACTCGTGCAGTACATCCCATATTGGATACGACCTGTCCAGGTCGAGCGCGTATTCATCCATCCGGTACGAATCCACTCGGCCCGCGCCGGAAAGCAGTGCGGTGGGCACGTTGAGGCTGATGAAGCCGGGTTCGCTACCGGTGGCATAAAACGTTGATTTGCCCTCGCGGGTAGCTTGATCGAGCGCGGTACGCCAGCGGGGTGGTGCAGCGGGCGGATACACCAGAGGGATAGTCGAAATCGTCACGACATTAATACCCGATGCAAGCAACGCGGCAATGTCCGCGACCGCGTCGTCCTCCCGACGGACCGCAGTCGCACAGTAAGACACGCAGTCGGGTTTCAGCGCAACGATTTCCGCGATCTCCCCCGTTGCCGTCACGCCGACATCCGTCAAACCGCATAGCCGGCCGGCATCGGTCCCGATCTTGCCAGGCGTGGAGACTTTCACACCGACGAGCTCCAACGCGGGGTCAAGAATCGTGGCCCGCAGCGCTTCTCGGCCCGTGAGACCGGTCCCAATGTGGACGACGCGATAGCGGGCGGTGGACTGATCACTCATCAACGCTCCCTTCGGTTTTCTTGCAGAAGGGATCGGCTTGCCCGATTCCTCAATGTGACTGGATTGCCCGTACAGGTTGACGTTCGGATACGGGGTCCGCTCGCAAGCGGGTTCGGACAAGCCGGCAGTGCGCACCTCGCCTTGCACCGCGAACGGCGGATCGACATGGAGTGCGATGACCGACGCCACCCAGGTAGGCGAATGCTGCGGCCCTGCCCCGTTCGATGCAGGCACCCCGGACAGGCACAGGCGCCACCCGGCGCCTGAAAATTGGGGCACTCGAAACGATCGATCACGCGGCTCCTACTGGGTGGACGGGCAATCTGAACGGCCCCTGGGTGAGAATACCAATTCTCGCGTGTGAGAATCAGCCCAACTCTGGCGCGAAGGAAACGGGTTATGACAGACCGGCACTCCAACCTCGCGGGGACGCGGATACTGATCGTTGGAGCTTCATCCGGAATCGGGCATGCGTTGGCCCTTGCCGCCCACTCCAGAGGGGCCCAGGTAGCACTTGCTGCACGCCGGTTGGACGTCTTGTCCGAACTGGCCGATCGGTTAAGCGGTTCGGCGTACGAACTCGATGTGTCGAATCCGCGCGCCGTCCAAACAGTGGTCGGCGACGTCGCTGCCAGGTTCGGCAGTCTCGATGCGGTGGTATTCACCAGTGCTGTAGTGCCCTTCGCGCTGATCGAAGACACAGATGTGGCGACCTGGCTGCATGCTTATGCTGTCAACGCCGTCGGTGTCACTCACGTGCTGCGGATGGTCCTGCCCCACCTTGCCGAAAACGCCACGGTTGTCGTCGCCTCAAGCCACGACGTCGGTCGCCCGCGCGCCGGCGTGGCCGCCTACCACGCGAGCAAGGCCGCGCTCGACGAGATCCTGCGCTCCTGGCGGGCGGAGCACCCTGAACTCGCCCTGATCCGGGTGAGCGTCGGCCCAACCGGGGACACCGAGATCCTACGCGGCGCCGACCGCGATCTGCTGGCCGATCTGTACCGGGCCTGGGCGCAGGCGGGTCAGATTCCAGCTGAGATGTCCGCGGTCGAGGATGTGGCTAACGCGATGCTCTCCCTGATCGCGGTTTCACGCGCGAACCCCACGGTCGTGAGCGAGATCGTGCATTTGGCGCCACGAATCATTAAGAGCCCCTAGGGCTCCTCGGGGAAGGACGAAACAATGGAACTTGGCTTGACGGGCGCCACGGCTGTCGTGACCGGCGGCAGCAAGGGAATGGGGCTCGCGATCGCCGAAAGCCTTGGGGCCGAGGGGGCCTCGGTGGCGATCATGGCGCGTGGTCGAGTTGCGCTGGACATCGCCGCTGAGCGTGTCCGCCGTGCAGGCGCCCCCGAGGTGCTGGCGGTCAGGGTTGATATGGCCGACGCTGAGTCCATCTCGGCGGCGTTCGCATCGGTCGCCGATTCCTGGAACAGCCTGAATGTGCTGGTGCACACCATCGGTCCGAGCGCTGGCGCGTTCGATGAGCTCACAGACGACGACTGGCACGCCGCATTCGATCTTGGCACGCTGTCCGCCGTGCGCTCGGTCCGGGCTGCCCTGCCGTTGTTGCGATCGGCCGACTGGGCTCGCATCGTCACGCTCTCGGCGCATTCGATCCAACGGCAGAGCGCTCGGCTGGTCGCCTATACGGCGGCCAAGTCGGCGCTGTCGAGTCTGACCAAGAACCTGTCCAAGAGCCTGGGGGCCGAAGGCATCCTGGTGAACTGCGTCTGCCCCGGCACCATCGTGACGGCCAGCTTCACTGAGGTCTTGCGCGATGTGCTAGCCGCAGACGGGCTGGATTCGTCGGATCCCACGGACGTGATGACGTGGGTCGAAAAGACCTATGGCCATCCCTGCGACATAGGTCGTGCTGGACTACCTGAGGAGATCGCCTCCGCCACAACCTATCTCGTGTCGCAGCGCAACAGCTACGTGACGGGAGCCACCGTCAACGTCGACGGCGGATCAGACTTCATCTGATCGAGACAGGGAGACAAATAAGGAGGTGACCGCAGGAGACTACGTGGCTGGCACGGCGCCACGCTCGGTCCAGTGCGCGACGAACGGAGCGATCTTTGACAGGTCGTAGAGGCCCGGTGCGGCGGCCATCACCGTCGGGATGGCGTTGATGGCATGCATGGCCGTAGCCAGGCAGCCCTGCGCGGCGTGATCCTCGTCGTGGGAGCCGATCACCAGATGGAAGCTGAGGTTAGGCTTGCCCTCGAAGGTCACCGCGTAGCCGATCTCGGCGGGCCACTGGGGGGCCAGGTCGTCCGCCATCCGGGTTAGATGTTCGACGGCCAGCGCGGTTTCACCGCAGTCGACTTCGACACCGAAGCGCATCGCCCCCACGGTCCCCGCCGGAATATTTCCGGCAGCCACGGTGAGCGCCTTCGGCGTCGTTGCGACCTCACGAAACCCCTCAACGGCCTGAATCTGGAGGCCGAGTGCCTGCGCGAGCACCGTCGCGCTGCCGATCCACGCGCTCGCCGCGTAGTCGGTGTTGGTCAGCAGAGGGGTCGTGTCATCGGGTTCGTGACCGAAGCCCATCGCGTTGAAGATCAGGTCGTGGCTGGCATAGGTCGAGTAATTCAACACCTCACGCACGCTGATGCGGTCCGCCCGCTCGGTGAGCCGGGACAAGATCGGTGCCAACGACTCGCCGATGAAGCCGGGATACAGACCGAGACCGAGGAACGACGAACCACCGACACGGCAGGCCTTTTCGATCCCATCCGCGAGCGACACGTGCAACGACCGGGGATGGATGAAGCGGCTACCGGTGGCTACCACGTTCTTACCCGAGGCGAGCAGGTCACAGACATCCGCGAAACAGCCGGGAGTGTCGGTCTCGACTTTGCCCATGTAGAGCACCACGTCGGCGTCGGTGCCGACGAGGTCTTCGCGATCGGCCGACGTCCGCACCCCCGACTCGGGCCGGCCGCACAGGGTGCCCGCGTCTAGTCCGGCCTTCGCGGGGTCATACACGCGCACGCCGACCAGTTCCAAGTCAGGCCGACTCAGGACGTGCCGCAACGACATCATTCCGGTCACTCCGGTCGCCCACTGGATCACGCGAGTCACGTCCGACGACCGCCTTAATCCCACACCACGTCGAGGCGTGGCGGCGAACGGAACAGCGTGCCACTCACATACGGCGGCGGCGCGTCGGGGTTCAACCGCAATCCTGGCAGTTGGTCGAAAAGCGCATTAAAGATCTTGGTGCTCTCCAGCCGTGCCAGGTGCATGCCAAGGCAGACGTGCGCACCGTGCCCGAAACCTATGTGCGGCTTGCGGTCCCGGAAGATATCGAAGGATTCGGCATCATTCCAGCGGGTCTCGTCGTGGTTCGCGCTGCCAAGGTTCACCATCATCGTCGAACCCTTCGGGATTTCCAAACCGAAGAACTCGGTGTCGGCACTCACCTCCCGAATGAAGTTCAGCAACGGTGTCTCCCATCGAATCCCCTCCTCGATCGCCTGTGGCAACAGGCCCCGGTCCGCGCGCACCGCATCGAGTTGATCGGTGTGAGTCAACAGACCCATCGCGAGGCTCGCAGTCGACCGTGAGGTGGTCTCCGCTCCGGCTGGTAGCAGGTTGCGCATGAAGCCGTAGATCTGCTCGTCTGACATTTTGACGCCGTCGATCTCGGCCTGCGACAGAATGGTCACCATGTCGTCCTTCGGCGACTTGCGTCGGCCGGCAAGCACGCCGACGAAGTACTCCTTCATTTCCGCCGACGCTCTCAACGCTGTTTCCATGTCGGCTCTAAAGCCCAGCAAGTCGATGGCCAGTCGATGGAACTGCCCGATATCGGACTCCGGCAGACCGAGCAGGGCTGCGATGATCCGCACGGGAATGGGCATGAACACCGCATCGACCAAATCGGCGCAGTTGTTCTCGCGGAACTTCGCTATCGTGCGATCGACGAGGGGCCCGACGAGTTCGCTGTCCCAGCGCTTCATCGATGACCTTGCGAAAGCGAATTCGTGCAACCTGCGGTAGGTCGCGTGCTCTGGTTCCTGCATCTCGAGGATCGTCGGTCCCTGCAGCGGGCGCACCATGTCCTCGTAGATCCGCGTGCTGAACGTGATGTTGTCGGTGAACACGGCCTTAACCGCATCGAATGAGTACGCGGTGAAAGTCTTTGTCCCGTTGGGCCCGTCCTCGGGAATGCCCATCTCAGGCCAACCGGGGTGGACGGGTGCCTTCGCGCGGAGCTCGTGTAGTAGCGGGTAGGGCGTCGCGTCGCCGTCGGCGCCCATTCCGGCATTGAACTTTGCCTGGGCCTCACGAATGCGCTGATCGATGTCGTCGGTAACCGTCGGCTCCGCCATGCGTCACCTCCCGTGCCGTCCTCAACCTACAGCCTGTCGGTTGCTAACCTACATGATGTAGGTGTTAGCGACCAGAACCCGAAACATTCGCGAAAGCGCTACCTGGACCATCTGATTGATGTCTAGCGTCGAGCGTAGGCAAACCGGCGTGCGCAACATAGTTTGTCAAGGTTCTCGGTGTCCGTCGGACATCCCCACAACAGGAAATGCTGATTTACAGATATCGCATATCAACCTTCCGGTGGTGTAGCGTCTCCACCGGGGCCGCCGGCCATGACGAGATGAACGATGATGCTGGCACCGAAACTGGAACCCCCGAACCATATTGCCGAGTCGTAAATGCATATTTCCATCCAGCGAATACGTCCCTTTTCTCAGCTGATAGCCTCACTCTCAACCTCGCATCAAGGAGAAGTATGCGCCCCCGACTACCTGATTCTGGTGAGCGCCGGCGATCATCCGTGGGAGAACCACCCAATTGTTTGACCGCAGCGTCGCGGGGGCGACTGTCGGTTCCGGCAGCGCGAAACTCGATGTCTGACAATGTCTGACAGCGTCATAGAAGGACAACGATCAATGCGGGTCGCGCTCGTTGGCTCCTCCTCGGGCCTCGGCCGATGTATCGGTACTGGGCTCGCCCAACGAGGCGCACACGTCGCGCTGCTGGCGCGTCGCTACGACAGGTTGGTCGTCGCGGCCAAAGAAGCCGGCAATGGCGCGGTGGCCATCGCCTGTGATGTGACCGACGCCGACAGTTGCCAGCACGCGCTCTCTGAGGTTGTCGGCTCACTCGGCGGTTTAGACGCCCTGGTGTACACCACCGGAATGGGGGTGCTAGCCCCTCTGCGCGAAGTCAGCGCGGAACAATGGGCACAGTTGTTCGCCACGAACGTCACCGGGGCGTCGCTCATCACCGCGGCCGCCGCACCTCACCTGGCCGAGGCCGCGGGCTCGGCCGTCTATCTGTCCTCCCTTAGTGCGTCCTACACGACGCCATGGCCGATGCTCGGTGCCTATGCGGTAACCAAGAGCGCGTTGGACAAACTCGTCGAGGCCTGGCGCGTTGAACACCCGGAGATCGGGTTCACTCGGCTCGCGGTAGGAGACAGCCTCGGAGGCCGCGGTGACGCGCAGACCGAGTTCAACAAGAGCTGGGATCCCGGCGTGCTGGATAAGGCCATCCGGTACTGGATGGAGAACAAATACATGCTTGGCGGTCTGATTGATGTCGAGCATCTGACCGAAATCGTCAACGCCGTCATCCGCTGTGGTAGTAGCAGTTTTATTCCCTATCTCACATTGGCGCCGCGTGCCTCGGACGCAGTGAAGGAACGCCGGCAATGGTGAACCACGAATCGCGAATGCTCATCGACGGCAAACTCGTAGCGTCCGCGACCGGACGCCCGTTCCACAACGTCGATCCGGCGAACGATGCAATGCTGGCGATCGCCACCGCGCGGAGTGACCGTGACAACACCGACCGCTCCGGCAATGGCGATGCGCACCAGCGAACGGCGCCAATTGTCGGCGGCGTTGGAGGCCGAATGCGAACCCACGCGTTCCGATCTCGGGTCCCTAATGCTAGTTGTCGGATTCGACGGCTACGACGACGCCGTGCGGATCGCCAACCGGTCGATTCGCGGCCTTTCAGCCGTGGTCTTCGCGAACGCCCGCGAGCCCGCCAAGTCCGTCGCGGGCCGGAGAAGGACCCTCGGCTGCCCGGCATCCTGAGCCAACTCCCCCAACGAAAGAAGCAACAATGAAGTCCAAAGCAGCAGTGTTGCGCGGTGTCGGTATCGACTGGGAAGTCACCGAGGTAGAGCTCGATCCGCCGCACGCCGGCGAAGTTCTCGTCAAGATGGCCTACGCGGGGGTCTGTCACTCCGACGAACACTTCTACACCGGCGACAGCGTGCCCAACTCAGAGATGGAAGAGATGATGCGGGCCGCCGGCCGTCCGGTGCCGGAATGGTTCCCCATGTTGGGTGGTCACGAAGGCTCCGGAGTAGTCGAGGCAGTCGGCCCCAACGTAAGGACCCTCGAACCCGGGGACCACGTGGCAATCTCGTTTCTGCCTGCCTGCGGTAGCTGCCGGTGGTGCGCCACCGGCCACACCTACCTATGCGACATCGGTGCCGACATCTACGACAAGGCCATGACCACCGACGGCACCCGACGCCGTCATCTAGACGGCGAAGATCTCATGGCGATGATGCAGGTCGGCACCTTCTCCGAGTACGTCGTGGCCGCCGAGAGGTCGCTGGTCAAAGTCCATGACTGGATACCCCTGGAGGCGGCGTCGCTGGTGTCCTGCGGTGTGACAACGGGATTCGGATCGGGATCGGTCGCTGCCGGCACCGAAGCCGGCGACACCGTCGTCGTTGTCGGTGTCGGAGGGATAGGCATGAACGCCGTCCAGGGCGCGAAGGTGGCTGGCGCCAAGCAAATCGTGGCCGTCGACCCCAACGAGTTCAAACGTGAGGTCGCACCTATGTTTGGCGCTACCCACACCGCTGCCGACATCGGCGCCGCCCTCGAGCTGGTCAAGGAGATCACCTGGGGCGTGATGGCCGACAGGGTCATTCTCACCCCTGGCGTCGTACCCACAGACATGGTCCTGATGGGAATGATGTTGCTCCGCAAGGGCGGAACGTGCGTTATGACCGGGATGCCTAAAATTACCGACCTGATGGTGCCGATGGTTCTCACTGATTTCGTCAGCTCATGCAAGACCTTCAAAGGCGTGCTCTATGGCGAGATGAACCCGCGCGAGGCGATGCCAAAACTTCTGTCGATGTATGAGGCGGGCCAGATCAAGCTCGACGAGCTGGTCACGCAGAAATACAAGCTCGACGACATAAACGAGGCGATGCGAGACCTTCGCGCGGGCAACAACATTCGCGGCGTCATAGTCTTCGAGTGAGTAACTTGGATGTCCGGCCCGCGGTTCAGCGGCGAAGCCAGCACGCCTCGGATAGCATCCAATTCCCATCGCAGGCCCGCGCCAGCGAAACGTTGGTTCTCGCTATCGGGTCAGGGCTAATTGCGCATCCAGGGTGCGATGTCTTCTCCAGGTCCCGGCCCTGCCAGGCTCCCTTGAACGATTTGTGGATCTTGGACACACCGTATTGCTGATGCCCAAGGCCGGTCGGAAGAACGGGTTTCACCGCACGCCTGCCCGGGCGCCGGCTGGACAGCTGCAGACCATCGCAGCGCGGCGAAGAACTCCTACTGTCGGCCCGGCGCGTGAAGTGGGCGACAATGCACGGCGAGGCAGGTCGCGCCGCTTCCGATGTCGCGCCTGCGGCGTCACAGAACGCCTAGACGGGTACTACGGCAACATCTACACCCCACACCGCCCGCACGATGATGTCGGGCCTCAGCAACGGACCCACCCACCCAAATAGGCTGGTTAAACGCTTCGGCTAGGGATCACCAACGTAAACAACTACCGCATCCGAGCACTGGTCTAAGCCGGCAAACCCAGCGGCGGCGTCGTCCCATCCATCGTCGTGCGATGAACACCACACCCAGGCAAGATCCGAAGCGCCCACAACGGTGGAGCTAAGGGGACTCGAACCCCTGACCCCCTGTCAATGGCCATCTGGAAGTCCCCGTTTTTGGCCAGGAAGAGTCCCCGCCCCGTTGCGGGTGATTGGCTAACTCTTGGCGGCCCCTTTCTTGCGTGGTGCAGGAGCCGGTCGAGGATGCTGGCCGCGGTGGTGTGTTCGGGCAGGAAGCGGCCCCATTGTTCGAAGGGCCAGTGTGAGGCGATGGCCAACGAGCGGCGCTCGTAGCCGGCCGCGACGAGCCGGAACAGCAGTTGGGTTCCGGTGTCGTCGAGTGGGGCGAAGCCGATCTCATCCAAGATGACGAGGTCTGCGCGTAGCAGTGTGTCGATGATCTTGCCGACGGTGTTGTCGGCCAGACCGCGGTAGAGCACCTCGATGAGGTCGGCGGCGGTGAAGTAGCGGACTTTGAATCCGGCGTGCACGGCGGCGTTTCCGCAGGTGATGAGCAGGTGGCTCTTGCCTGTGCCCGGCGGACCGATGACTGCCAGATTCTGTTGCGCCCGAATCCATTCCAGGCTTGACAGGTAGTCGAACGTGGCTTGGGTGACCGAGGACCCCGACACGTCGAACCCGTCGAGGGTCTTGGTGACGGGAAACGCTGCGGCCTTGAGGCGGTTGGCGGTGTTGGAGGCGTCGCGGGCGGCGATCTCGGCGGCGACCAACGTTCGCAGGAGCTCCTCGGGGGTCCAGCGTTGGGTCTTGGCCACCTGCAGCACTTCGGCGGCGTTGCGGCGCACCGTGGCCAACTTCAGCCGCCGCAGCGCGGCGTCGAGGTCAGCAGCCAGTGGCGCCACCGACGCCGGTGCGGCTGGTTTGACGGTGCCGGTGCCGGTGGCGGTCATGATGCCGTCCCGTCGGTGGTGCTGATCTTGTAGGCCTCCAAGGACCGGGTCTCGGCGGTGGGGAGGTCTAAGACCAGAGCGTCGCCGGCCGGACGGGGTTGTGGGGTGCCGGTGCCGGCGGCCAGGATCGAGCGCACGTCGGCGGCGCGGAACCGTCGAAACGCCACCGCCCGGCGCAGCGCGTCGATCAACGCCTGCTCGCCATGAGCGGCGCCCAACCCGATCAGGGTGTCGAGTTCGGACTTCAGTCGGGTGTTACCGATGGCAGCAGCACCGACCAGGAATTGCTCCGCTTCGGCGCCTAGAGCGCAGAACTGTTCCTCCGCTGAGGTTTTCGGGCGTGGACCGCGTGAGGGCGCCCGGCGGGGACCGTCGTAATGCTCATCGAGGATCGAGGTCTCACCCGGGCCCACCAACTCATGTTCGGCCACGATAGCCCCGGTGGCCGGTTCGAGCAGAATCAGGGCGCCGTGATCGACGACCACGGCGACAGTGGCACCCACGAGCCGCTGGGGCACCGAGTAGCGGGCCGAGCCATAGCGGATGCACGACAGAGTGTCGACCTTACGGCGCAGCGCCCCCGAACCGATCGTCGGCCGCAGCGACGGCAGCGCCGTAAGGACGGTGCGTTCATCGACCAATCGATCGTTGGGCACAGCGCAGATCTCCGAATGCACCGCAGCGTTGACCTCGGCGCACCAGGCTTGGGCGTGGGCGTTGAGAGCACGCAGGTCAACCTGCTCACCGGTGATCGCGGCTTCGGTCAGCAATGGAACCGCAAGGTCGTCCTGGGCATAACCACACAGGTTCTCCACGATGCCCTTCGACTGCGGATCCGCACCATGGCAGAAGTCCGGAACAAACCCATAATGCGAGGCGAATCGCACGTAATCTGGCGTGGGCACAACGACATTGGCGACCACACCGCCTTTGAGGCAGCCCATCCGGTCGGCCAGGATCTTGGCCGGAACCCCACCGATCGCCTCGAGGGCTGCCACGATCATCGCCAGCGTGGTCGATGCCTTCTCATCAGCAGCGAAGCGCACGAACCGCCACCGCGAATACGCCAGGACCGCGCAAAACACCATCAATCCGGGCGCGGCCTGGGCCCAGTCCATCACCAGATACTCACCTGGTGACCACACCGCCGGGCGGCGCTGATGTCTATTCTGTTTGCGCCACAACACTTTCTGCTCGGCCACCAACCGGCGGAAGTTCCGTGCCGAGCCTTGATATCCGGCGGCACGGGCGATCGCCAGCATCCGCTTGGCCGACATCTTGCCCTTGGACTTGTCGACCCGCTCAGCCACCAGTTCGGTGAACGGATCGACGTTGCGGGGCCGCGGCTCCCGAGGCGGCGGCCCGCCGGTCTGAGCCCGCTCAACGACCCGTTTGACCGTCTTGTGGGTGGTGCCGCACAGCTCGGCCGCGCCGCGATACGACCCGACCTGGTGATACGCCGAAATGATGTTCATACGCTCCCTTGCAGACTTCAATAGAGCTCCCTGGGCGGTGATCAGGTGACAGTTGGCGCTATCACCGTCACCGCCCAGGCCCTCAGCTCCCGGAAAAGACACGACGAGCCCGCAAAGGAGCGGGGACTTCTACCTGGCCACCAGTGGGGACTTCCTACTGGCCACAGATGGGGACCTTCTCATGGCCATTCACACCCCCACACTGCCAGTGTGAAACCAGGTGTGCTGGTCCGTGGCCTGATGTCTATTGCGTGGCGATCTGCGCACTTCGACTCGCTAATTTCGTACTGATGCGTCTAGGGCGTGTTTGCCTGTGACCGAGAGTTATAGGACACGGTTAGGACACGCCGAACGGGTGTTCGTAGGTCGTTGGCTTCGGGATCGGCACCGAGTGCCCAACCAGCCGGAATTCGAAAGGTGGTCCCGTCAGCTCGTACGTCTCTGAGCCGAGACGAGGGGAATTAGCTCACCGCCGGGATGACGCCCGCTGCCTCTAGCTGTCGAAATGCACGCTCAACATGACGATCGGTGAAGATTCGTCCCTTGCGCTCTGTCCAGTTCCGAACCGCTTCGGCCGCTTTTCGGGGGCATCCGGCTTGTTCGTGCGTAACAACCCAGTGGGTGCTGGCCAACAGCTCAAGGCCGTACGGCTCCTCGTAACCATGGACGATGCTCATAACCCGGTCAACCAAGTGGGTCACCGCATCCGGGGCAGATTCGAGAAGGTGCACTAACTCTGATCGCCCACGTTCCGTGGGAACAATTGGCCTCAAGTCCAGGACTCTATCCGCACCGTCACCAAATCCGGAGACAAAGTTACCCTCCATGTCCAGCACCAAGTGGCGCGCTCGATCGCTGTATGGCCCGTATCTACCCTGCGAATAGGCAAGTTTGAGAGATGGATCAACGCAGTCGGCGAAATAGAGCAACTTCTGGATCTCCAAGTGCGAGAGGCCTTTGCCCGACAACGGCTCGACTTCGGCACGCGCTTCGGCGTACTGATCCATGAGGGCGAGAACAGTAGCGCGTCCTCGTGTCATCTTTATCCGGCCTGACGACACGATTTGCTGACGCGTGCGCGTAGGCGCGAAGAGATATACCGTGACACCCTCAAGCTGTTCAAAAGCTTCCCGAATCATCGGCGCTACGTCTGCCCAGTCCAATCCCCCGTTGCCCGCTCCGAGTGGCGGAACGGCGATTGCGTGCAGATCGAGCTCCTTCACCACGCGCAGCAGGTCGAACAACCCCTCAGAGATGTAACTGAGCCTTGACGGAGCGCGCCAATGGGTCTTGGTAGGAAAGTTAATGACCCACGCGGGTCCAGTCAGCTCGTTGGTCGGCACTGGCAACATCCTGCCGATCTGGACATTGCCACGTTTGCACTCACGGGCGTACGCGTCGAAAACTGCTGGATAACGACGTTTCACTTGGAGGGCGATCCCCTTGCCCATCACTCCGACGCAGTTGACGGTGTTGACGATCGCATCCACGTCGGCCGTGAGGAGATCACCCGAGGTCTCAACGATCATCTGGAATCTCCATGAAGTAGTTCCTTGGTTCGACCTGATACTGCATCATGCCACCGACAACACCCAGAGCCTGCCTGGCGGCGGCCAATGTCTCGTCGGCTTTACAAACCACGTACCGAACGAGCGAGACCGGCAGGCGGCCGTGAACTAGTAGTTCGGCCTGCCGTCGACGCGTCCGGTCAGAGTCTTCGGCGCTTTTCCAGTACTTGAGCTTCAACGTACTGAAGTCGACAAACGATCCAACGCGGTCGAGTGATGCGCAGAACTCGGTGAATTCCGACCTGGCGTTGCCGTCGCTAACACACCACGTGACCTCAGGGATTAGGTCGCCTAAGCGAACACCGAAGTAGACGAGTGACTTCTGATCGTGGCGCTCGTTCGCGATACGGTAAAGCATCGGCGATCGGGGAGCGAGGTAGAACGGTACGTGGTCGCCTACAACCGATTCCGGGTAGGGGTGTGGGAGATCAATTCGGCGGCTCAGTCGGTCGTTCTTAATCCCGTGGTCAGCGATATCCACATGTGGGAAGCCCATCGAGTGGCAAACTAGCGCGGCTCGCCCCGCGATGGAGGAGACGTTGCCCAAGTGTGTGAAGTGCCACGCGATCCAATCTGCTGGGTTGAGTTCAGACGGCCCGGGCGGAGAGACGGCGGCGAAACCCGATTCCCAAATGCGATACATGACGACGAGCAACCTCCCTCGCACAGCCTAGATGCGGCAAGAGCGGAAGCGTCTCCGGAGACTTACGTGCCGTTCCGAAGCGATGACCCACCCCACGGCCGCCTCTGCCCTCGCAGTCGACCTCGTGCGACCAAGGCCGACAAATTGGGGGCGCGGGTCTCCCGACACGCCCCACATTAATGTTGCATTGGATGCGATATTATCGCGGATTTGCGATAATATTCAGCCGTGACAAACATTGATCACCTTGTTCAGCGCATCGCGCCGCTGGTCGAACCGATGCACGACGCTTTCGGTCATGCTCGCCGCCGTGTTGAAGGTCTGGGCATTGCTGCCGGCAAGGATAAGCAGTGGCTCCGCACCGCGCTCTTCCGTAGCGAGGCCTTTGACTACCTGGCGGGACACCCGGTCGACCACTGGCGAATCGACAAGAAGTATCACCGCCAGAACGGGGCGATTCACTTGGCGCACTCAGACGGCGACTTGGGCCTGCGGATTTTGCGTGAAGCGCCGACGCCCGGCGGTGTTCCCTGCGCCGGTTCTAATCGCCAGCGACGCGCGTACTACCTCAACCGTCCCTGTGCCCAGTTGGGCCTCTGGGGTGAGCCGAAAAACGTCTCGCACAATTTGTTGGTGTTGTGGGACGAGTGCGACGAGGGTGTGTCGCTGCGGATGGTTCGCCCGATCGGAACTGGTACGTCACTGCGTGGAGTGCCTATCGACTTGTCGGTGGATTTACCTCGGTTGCGGACCGATTTCGAGAAGCTGCGGTTCGAGGTTCTGGACGAAGCGTTGGACGAGACGGTCGACATCGACGAGCAGGAGGACAGCAGTGGCGGCAGCGCTTAACCGCGGTGCCCGATTGACTGATCTTCGCGAGCTCTTGCAGCTCACTCAAAACGAACTTGCGCAGGCGGCCGATGTTCCGCAATCAACGATTTCAGCTGTCGAGAAAGGTGACAGGGAGCTAACGCCAGCGATGGTGAACGCGGTGTGTGCGGGCGTGCGCGTACCGTTGACATTCTTCGATTTCCCCGCGGTGCGTGTTGATCCGGCCGCAGTGCATTTCAGGAAGATGTCAAGCGCGGGAGTGAAATCCACTAAGTCGGCTCTGCGCTATTTCGAAGAGCTGCAGCGCATTACGAATTTGCTCATGGAGGAGTGGAGCGGAAAGCGTACGGAGCTGAAGCCAGTCACGGGCCATATTGATGGAGCAGACATTGAGGAGATCGCTGTCGAGGTTCGTGACGAGTTGGGGATATCGCAGGATCAACCCGTAAAGCACGTGATGCGAGCGGTCGAACGGTCGGGGATCGCTGTCGCGCCGCTGGTGCGTCTAGGTATGGACCACCCGGCGTTTGACGGACATTCCGGGATGTCCCGCGCTAGGTCGGAATCAGCGTTGGTTATGTTCGCTCCCAGCACCGCCGGTGATCGTCAACGCTTTACTGTTGCACACGAACTCGGTCATTTGAAATTGCATTTCGCCCGAACGGTCGATGACGAGCGCACTCGAGAGAAGGAAGCACACCGATTTGCCGGCGCACTTTTATACCCGCGACACGTTGCTAAGCGCGACATTTCGGAATCTCTGAGCCTCAACGGTTATGCACGTATCAAGGCGCGATGGGGCATCGCGATTCAGGCACTGATTCAACGCGGTCGCGACTTGCGACTGATCTCGACCGACCGTCATAGATCGCTGATGATCCAAGTGTCTTCCCGGGGATGGCGAAAAAATGAGCCTGTCGAAGTCGGCGTAGAGCATCCGATCTTGCTCTGGCGCTTGCTTTCTTCGAAGTATGGTGACGCACCGTACATGGCTGCCTCACACGATTTCGGTATCGCTCCGGAGCTACTCGAACTCTGGATACCAAATCGAGCAGCGAAGCGAGGACCCACCGGCGACGTTGTACCTCTGTTCTCGACGGGGCAGCGCTCGACCCGGAACCCGCGCCAGCGACATTAAGCGTTCGGTCTTAGCAAGGCACAGTCCGCAGCTTCGACCTCAAACACGCCAGCTCGAAGCTGCCGGGGCCACCCTGGTCGGGCAGCCCAAGGGCCGTGCAGACGTCAACGTGGTCCACCCGGCCGTCCACGAATAGCTGACCCGCCACCGCCTCGACCGCGGTCCAGCAGCGTTCCAGTAGGGGTGTTTGTCCTCTCGTGCTCGCCGTTGCGGCCGGTCGGGGGCGCCGCGGCCCGAAGCCAGATCCACCGCCCCCAACCGGCCACCTACTCCGTTCGCTGACGTTCCATGAACTGCGCGGCTTTGCGGTACTTGGCCAGCCGTTTGGCGCGTTCCTTGCCCTCGGCTTTCTCACCGGCCACGAGACCGGCTTCGACGTAGGCGGTCAGACACGAGCGACAACGCCAACCATGTACAGAGCCCGAATACGCGAGACAGGGACCGCTGCAATCCCAACATTGCCCCGGCGTCGACATCGACGCTGTCTCTGTGCCGCGTGCGGTGGTTGCGGTCATGGTGCCGGCCGGGGCTGTGCCGGTCGCGGACCTTTGAGCGCGGGATCGACGGTGCGGGCGAAGTCGTCGGCGAAGCGTGAATCGACGCGATCGGGCAGCACGTCCACAGTGTTGGCCTTGGTGATGAGCCGTGCCTCGCGGGCGCTGTCCTCGGGCACCCGATACAGCGGATGCGGCCCGGAGCGGGTGAGCTTTTCGATGAGCGGGGCCGGTGTGCGTTCGAGCAAGCGGTTCAGCACCTGGCCTCGCGCGTGCGAGTCAGGCGCGCTGATAGTGGCAAACCCGTTCCTGACGAGAACGCTGACTCCCGGAATCGCTTTGAGCGCCTTGGTGTTTGGCATTTCTGTGTTTCCCTGTCTCCTAGGTGATTTCGACGGCCGCGATGGCGGATTCGTAGCCGACCAAGACGCTGCGCTCGGCCAGCGCGACGAACTGATTCGTGGTGGGCGTGATGGCCTCGTAGGGCGACACCGGCCCGCGCCACCCGAACACCGGCGAGCTCGCGACCAGCGTCGAACCGAGCGTGTCGACGTACCCACCGCCGAACACCACCTGGTGACCCAGGGCGGTGCGGAATGTCCCACTGCCGTCCGCGGTGAGCACCTGGCGACTGATGGCCGGGCTGGCCCACTGCGCGCTGGCATGGATCACGCCGAGGGTCTGCGTCTTGGCCAGGTGCGCCTCGAGTGCGCCGAGTGCCTCAACGATGTCGTTGGCCGTCAAGGCGGTGCCGGCGTCGTCGAGCAGCCGTGCGGCGACACTCGTTTCCACCGCTCGCTGTTCGAGGCGGGCCAGGTTGCGTGCGGCGCGGTCGCGCACGTCTTGCAGTTCGGCCGCGGACAGGTCGCCGCAGTAGTTGTGATCGAACCCGTAGACAGTCATTGCCTCGAAGGCTTCGAGGTCGTCGATATCGGGGCGCTCGCCGGTCTTGAGGTCGTCGTTCGTCAGGTCGTCAATCGAGGCGCACCACGGCGCGTTCCACTGGCCGAAACCACTGTCGCCGGGGAAGTTGAACGGCCGCATCTCAATGCCTGAGCCCAGACAGCGCAGCGGCTCGGTACCGTCCTGCGCCCAGGTGACGACCTGATAGAGGCCGTGCGGGGGTTCCGGGAGTAGCGGTACCTCGAATTGGATTGGCAGTAGGGCTGTGTCTGCGGTCATGGTGCGGTGGCTCCCGTCGTGGAGGTGGTGTTGGTCCTGAGCTTGGAGAGGGCGCGTTGCGTGCGTTCGCGGTCCTGGCGGGCTCGGGTGGCGGCGTTGAACTCCTCGATGCTCGGAAGATGTTGGTAGCGATCGACTTTCGGGATCATGCGCGCCAGGTCGGATGCGGCCGTGTCGACCAGTCGCAAGGCATCTTCGAGGGTTTCGGACGCCGAGGGGCGCCGGGTGGACTGCCCTCGCGGTGCGGTGCGGTCCAACAGTCGGGCCAGATCGGCGGCCAGGGGCACGGTGTAGTCGACCAGTACCACCGCCCAGCTACCCGCAAGAATCTGCTCGTCGCTGATCGCGGGCGCCTCGGGATTCGCGGCCAGCTGCCGAACGTGCCGCTCAATGCGCTTGCGGGCGCCCTGGTCGGCGTGGCTGGACCATTCCGCGAGCAACTCGACCACCGTGTTGACCACTTCGTGCGTAGCCCCGCTGATCTGTTCGATGCGCTGTCGCACTGCCAGCGGCCGGGGGAGCTGTGCGACTTGCGCGGCCAGTGGGTGCACAATCGCGGCGATCTCGTCGTCGAGCCGGAACGCACCGCCGTACCGGACGGGCAACCACTGGCGACGGCGCTGACGCTGCTCGGCTTGGCTGTAGACCGGCTCGGGCACCGGGGCCGAGGGCTGCGGTCGCGGCCGGATGTAGGACTTCGCGGCGATCATGCCGACACCGCCTGGTGTGCGTGGCGCAGCATGTCGGCCAGGGCGGGGATGTGTTCGGGCGCGAGCTGTTCACGCTCGGTATCGATGACCCTTCGGCACCGCCACCACGCCAACGCAGCGTGGCATTCACGAATTCGCGGGTCCGTGTCGGGCACACCGTGCGCCTTGAGGGCGGCGTGGCGCGCCTGCCAGCGGACGGGTGACAAAGAGGCCGGATCGATCATGCGGGCCACCGTAGGTTGCAAGGGTGCAGGGCAGCCCGGCATGTCCGCATGAGTTTGCCTGTACCGACCAAAGTGGAAAATCTGAAATTCAAAATGCTGAAAATTTGTTGAGTACGGGAGTGGTTGGCCTGCAACCCTTTTCGCTTGGATCTCCCGATACCGGACGGCTTTACTCAGGGTATGTGTAAACAAAACGGTCGATTCGTTAACACCTTTGCTGCCGCTGGCCGCGTCATCGCCTACGTCCGGGTTTCGACTGACGAGCAGGCAGCCTCGGGTGCCGGACTCGAAGCGCAGCGCGCAGCCATCGAAGCCGAGGCGGCGCGTCGTGGGTGGACCATCGTGGGATGGCACGCGGATACCGGAATCAGCGGGTCCAAGCGAGTCGAGCAGCGGCCCGTTTGTCCGCAGCGATCGCGGCCATTGAGGATGGCAAAGCCGCGGTGCTCATGGTCGCCAAGACAGACCGCGTTGCTCGCGGGCTGCGTACGTTGCTCGATGTGATCGACCGGGTTGAGCGTGCTGATGGTGCGGTGGTCGCCGTCGATAGCACCATCGACACCAGCACTGCCGCTGGCCGGTTCCAGACTCAGATCATGGGCTCGGTGGCCGAGCTGGAACGTGCGCTGATCAGTGACCGCACCAAGGCCGCGCTTGCCGTGCGTAAGGCTCAAGGTGTTCGGCTTGGCCGGCCGTCGACACTGCCGCGTGAGGTCGTGGTGCGCATCGTGCAGGCCAAGGCAGCCGGTGCATCACTGCGCGCGATCGCGGCCGAGCTGACTGCCGAAGGTGTGCCCAGTGCACGCGGTGGCAAGTGGGAAGCTGCCACCATCAAGCGCGTGCTCGAAGGCCAGGACGCCGAGCGTGTGCGCGCTGAGATGGCCTGATCAGGTGCGGCCTGTGGCTCCGCGCAACAGACCGCGCAACCGGTCATACCCGCTGCGGCCACCGTGGCGCAGGCTCCTGGTCAGGTGCGCAGGTGCGCTCACCTGCGGCTGGCCGACCGTGCGGCCGAGCTGGCCGAGCTTCGCAAGTTCGTTAGGGCCGGGCCGGTCAGTTATCCGGCGCGTGAGGTCCAGCGGTGAGAACTCAATACGGTGGCCGGCCACGGGCGCCAGGCGGTCGTGGGCGATGACCAACGCGGATACCTGGTCTGGGCAGTGTTGGGCACCGCCTTGCCATTGGACTGCAGCGGTTTCGAGTTCGGGGAAATGGCCGGCCAGGCGGCATCTCCCGGTTTCGAGTGCCTGAAGCAGCGGCGCAGCGCGTGATTCCGCGTTGCCGCCGCGGGGCCGGCCTTTGGGCGGCCAGGCGCTGACCTTGATGAACCGGCCCACGTCGGTGCGCGCGAGTGCTTCGCGAACCACGCGCGTATAGGTGGTCCCAGCGGCGAAGGCTTCTACCGCGATCTCCACCGCTCCCACGCTTACCGCCAAATCGACCGCAGCCCTGGCCCATTCATCGCTCGTCATATGGGCAGATACGTCTGCAATCAGTGCGACCTGGCCGTCTGCGGTTAGCGAGGCCGCAACGACACCGGCCGCGTCTCGCTCGCCGCTGTCGGCCGGGTCCACCGCCACGACCGTTCTCACCGGATTCGGCGGCGCTGCCGGTAGGCGCCAGTCGTCGAGCCATTCCCGTTTGATCAGGCCGCCCTCGGGACTGCTCGGCACGCCCTCAAACAGGGCGTACCAGGCGCGCTCGCCGACCGAGCTACGCAAGTCGTCGAACTGCTCACGGGTACGGCCCAGCGCCGAGGTCATCGCCACGCCGGGCGGCCGATCCAGCGCGTCGGGTATCCCACCTTCGGCCACGGCCGGGATGTTGACATGGGTCCACCGCTCCGGTTCCTCCCGGAGTAGCGAACCGATCAGATCTCTTTCGTGCCAGCGGGTCCCGATGATGACCACGCTGCCGCCAGGGTGAACACGCGTCATCAGCGTGGCTCGAAATTCCGCGAGTACGCGAGCACGGCTGGCTTCGCTGTCGGCTTCGGCCGCGTTTTTGGTGGCATCGTCAATAAGCAATAACCCCGCGCCGAAACCCGTCACACCGGAGGTAATGCCGACCGCCAGAAGGCCACCGCGACGGCCGTCGACCGCCCAGCGGGCCGCGCTCGTCTTGTCTGCGGAGAGCCGGAAACCCAACAGGTCCGAGTGCTCCTCGACGAGCGCGCGCGTGGTGCGCGAATGCTCCCAAGCCAAAGAATCGGCGTACGAGGCCAGTATCACCCGCTCATCGGGGTTGCGGGACAACGCGAACAGCGTGCCGATCACGGCGACCGTGGTCGATTTCGATTCCCGCGGGGGACACGTGATGATGGTGCGGCGATCGGGCTGAGTGATCGCGTCGGCCAGGGCGTCACTGATCATTTCGACCGCGGGCGTTCGCCGATAGCCCGGAATGGTCCGCTCGGCCAGCTCGGCCGGGCTGGCTGGGCGTCGTTGCTGTCGTCGAGCCGACAGGCATCGAGTGCCCACCAGGGGTCTCACGCGGCCATGACAATCGACAAGGCGATCCAGGTGGACCCGCCAATCTTGATCGCGTGGACCTGGCCGGCAGTGTGCAACCCAACCAACGCCGCCATATTGCGCCAGTTGGACGCCGCAGGCAGCTTCTCGCGGAGGATCGACCAGGGCGCTGTCTCGCCGGGAAACTCGCGTAATGCGACCAGGATCGCCTCGTCGAGCTGTTCATCAGTTGTGCTAGTCGGGAGTGTCACGCGCGTCCCTTTCGTCGGCGAGCCAGGGCAAGAAACTCGCCGAGTTCGTCGGCAGGGATGCCGCCGACTGCGAGCACGCCGCGTGCGATCTGGCATTGCAGGGCGAATAGCGGATCTCCCTCGCCGACCACCTGGCCGACGAGCTGGCGACACTGCTCGGCCAATTCGGCGTCCAGGTCGGCGGGATCAAGCCGGCCTTCGGCCGCATCCTTGGCAATCGACATCGCTGCCTTGATCACGTCGTCGGCCGGTGTTGCGTCTGTGCTCATGGCGCGGGAACCACCTCCGCTTCAATGATGTTGCTGGCCGATTTGCGGGGTTGCCGTTGCGCGAGGGCCAATAGCTCGGACTCTGCGCGGTCCAGGATCGCGACGGCGGACTGAGACACGTGGACCTCGGTCTGTACCTTGACCGGCGAGTGAGCACCGTGCAGCTTGGCGTCTTCGACGATGTTGTTGCGAAGTTCCTTGGCCAACAGGGTCAGGTCGTCGTTGTCGTTGCGGACCTTGGCGTCGGCGAACTGCTCGTACAGCACGGCCCGCATGATGCGCAGCCCCTCGGATGCCGAACGCCGAACAGCTTCGGGCGCGGCGGCCGGGGTGCGCTTGGTCAACCGAGTCACCGCCATGTAGGCGGCTGAGGGTGATCCGTACCCGAGTTCGGCCGCGATCTCTGACCAGGTGCGCCCGGTCGCCCGCAGCCGCCAGGCTTCCTCGGTCCTGGCGCGGCTGTCTTGGCGGCTCATGGTCGGGGCCATGTTCACATTGTGGCGACGGCGGGTGCAACGTGGTCGCTGACCTGCGGTGATGACGTCGAAACACGGTGCTACACAACGAGATTCGGTCGCGAGCCGCGCGCGAAAGTCGTTGTGCTGCAATGAATTTCGACGGTGACCGATGTCACCTTCACAATGCGTTCACATTACTTGACAACCGGGGGCGGGTGCGGAAGGGTTCACCGCCTCCCACCTTGCCCAAATCGGGCTACTGCGTGGGTGGGCACGTCGACAAAGTGGGGTGGCACCCGTGGCGGCCTCTGGTGAAACTGCGCCGGTGCCCGGTTGGTCGGTAGTCTTGCTCACGTCATCCTTTCGACAAGGGGATGTTTGGGGTAGTCGCACCGCGCCGAGGAAGAGGCCAATCTCCCGGCGCGGTGCATCCTTTTTGGGTCAGACCGACTGTGCCGCTGGTGATTCCGGTATTACGGCGCGGGCATCTAACCAGGCATCCAGATCGGCCACGCGATAGCGCACGCGATTGTGCGCGATCCGGATGTACGTCGGCCCAATGCCAAGGCGCCGCCAGCGTTTGAGTGTGTCGACGTTGACGCCGAGTCGCCGCCCGGCGGCCGGCGGATCAACGACGTAGGGAGCGTCAGGCATGTTGGTCGCGTCCTCACTTAGGGGTCATTCGGGGTGTGCGGAACCGTATAAAAAACGGGTGCAAACACTGGCTGCTCGGCGCACGACGACCCGCCCCCAGAGGCATTACGGGGCGGGTCGTCGCCGGTCTGGGGCGGTGCGCTCATGGCCCAAACGGCACCGGATCGAGGGTGGCGGCCATTGCGGCGGCACGTAGTTCGTCGTCGTCGACAGGGGGATGAAGTACTTGGGCGTGGACAATGTCGCAATTGAAATATGTTGTGCGGGTGTGTTACTCGGCGCCGTCGTCCATATCGGCTGCGATTGCTCACATCAACTGGACCATGGCCCGTGCTGTTTCGTCGTTGGGCAACGCCTTCTCCAACCGCGAGGCCTGCTCTCGCAGGACCGGCGGAGTGCGATTAGTGCCGATCAGACCGTCAATGATCTTGTTTAAGCCTTCGTCATCGGTTAGATGGACCTCGGTGTTGCCGGAGTAGTCAACGGTCGCTTCGTTGACCGCAGCGCCAAGGTGTTCCGCTGCGGTTTGGCACCCCGGGCAGATGATTCCGACCATGAGCCCGGCGATGAAGTCGGCGTTCCAATCGCCCTGACCGCGATAGCGTTTGCGGCACCTGCAGCACTTTGCGACCTTAGCGGCGGGGGCGCTCATTGGCTCGCCTCCTCACTTCGATGGCTTCCGCGGTGGTCATTAGGTGTCCTTCCCGTTGAGTTGCCAAGTGATGATGAATGTACTGTGTAGACATTCATCACGCAATATGCCATTCTCAGATGCATGACAACTGGCGCAACGACACAGACACGGTTCACCGTGGACGAATTACGAAATGAGCCCGCAACGATCAGCGTCGAGCGTGCCTCTCAATACCTTGGCCTCTCAAGGGCATTCGCGTATCAAATGGCCCGCGACGGACGACTGTCGACACTGTCCGTGGGCCCGCGGCGGGTCCGAGTTATCACCGCTGCGCTGTTGCGCGATCTCACCGCTGAAGCGCGCTAGCAGAAACGGAGCGCCCGCCCCACGGGCACGCAGGGATAGAACCCAACATTCCCGGAAGGAACCGGATCACGTGGAGCCACAACACGGTGACGTCGTATCGGTGGGCTTTGCCGACCCTCGCGAAAAGGGCCGCACCGGACCCTTCGCCGCACCTAATCGTGACGATCGCGTCGCGATTCGGCTGCACGGCCACCCGTACCGCTATGTCGTGAAGGTTGCCGTCAGTAGAGGGTCAGAACCGCGGCTTGCCGAACTGACCGTGATCGCCGACAAGGGCCAGGTGGTCGACTCCGCGGCCGTGCGGTCGGTTCCCGTACGCCGGCTGGCTCACAGTGCGGCCCAGTGGATCGAGCGCGGCGGAGGCGCCTTTGCTCTGCCTGGCGACTACGAAGAGAACGACAGCCGGCCAGAGAACGCGGACCCGCGACTTTACGAGGTCAGCTGGCGAATCGAAGCCGCAATCATGAACGGCGAGCCCGTTCGTCGCACGGTGGCCCAGCAGATGAACATCAGCACCGCCACCCTTGACCGGCTCATCGCCAAGGCCAAGGCATTCGACTTTCTCGACGGTATCGAGCTGTCCCGTCGACCACCGCCACGCCAACGCGACACCACAACCGAGGAGAACAACTGATGAGCACCGACGAGACACAGCCACAGAAGCGTGCCGAACGCACTGACAGCTCGATCAAGCCAATCAAGCGCAACGGCAAAGTGATTGGTTACAGAGCACGCCCGACACTCGGTACCGACCCGGTTACGGGGCGGCAGGTCCGTCCAACGAAGGTGTTCAAGACCAAGAAACCCGCTCAAGATTGGGTCACCGAGCAGCGCCAGCAGTGGAGCACGGCGACGTGGGCGCCGAAGTCGACGCGCACGTTCGACGAGGTTGCCGACCATTGGCTCAAGCTGCGCGCGGCCGACCCCTCAATCGGCCCGAATACCGTTCGTGCCGACCGTGAATCGCTGGCCTACGCACGTCGCGCCTTCGGCGCGGTCCCGGTCCAGAAGCTCACCCCCGCCACTTTCGCCGACTGGTCCGCATCCCTGACCGGCAAGGGCAGAAAGCCACTCGCGCCGGCCACCAAGCGCCGCGCGATAGTCCGACTCAAATCGGTGATGGCGCACGCACGCAAAATGCGCTGGCTGACCTATGACCCCTCGGCTGACCTCGAATCACCTGAGCAGAAGGCGATCACCGCCACCGCCGCAGATGACATTTGGACACCGACGCAGATGAGCGCGTTCCTCGATCACGTCGCCGCCCACCGTCTCGGCGGGTGCTTCGCCCTGACCCTGCTCGGGCTGCGCCGCGAGGAGGTCGGCGGGCTGCGCTGGTCGGACGTCGACCTCGAAACAGGTGCGCTGCGTGTCCGTCAGGCGCGAGTCGACGTCAACGGACGCGACCACATCGTGCCGACCAAGACCGACCGCAGCGCTCGCGACCTGCCGGTGCCACCGCGCGAGCTGGCGATGCTCAAGGCCATGCGCGCGACTCATCTGCGCGAGCGGCTGGCCGTGGGCCGACCGTTGGCCGTCGCCGATCTGCTGCTCTCGCGGGCCGATGGCACACCGCTGCCCGTGCGCGATTACAGCCGCGAGTTCACCACGCAGCGCGAGGCGGCAGGACTCAAGGCGATCACCCTCGGGAAGCTACGGCACTCGAACATCTCGCGGATGCGCGCGGCGGGTATCGCCGCCGATGTCGTCGCCGCCTGGCACGGCCACACCGAGCGCATGACTCAGGCGGTCTACGGGCGCGTGACCGACGACCGGCTGACCGCCGCGTCGGCGGTGTTCTCGGCAGCGGTAGGACAGAGTTAGGACATTCGGCCTCGTGCCGCACCCGCTCAGCTAACGACTAAACCCGCTCCGATGCAGGTCAGAGCGGGTTTTTCCGGTGGAGCTAAGGGGACTCGAACCCCTGACCCCCACACTGCCAGTGTGGTGCGCTACCAGCTGCGCCATAGCCCCGAGAAGTCGTGCTCATCGAAGCTACACCACCGGCCACACGCGTTCAAAACCGCTGGCCAGAGCGATCGCTTTCAGGAAACAATAACGGCCCCGTGGGCTAACCTAGGTTTACCCGATGGCCTGGTTGACCACCTGCCGGGCCACCTCCTGCACCTCAGCCAGGTGCGCGGGTCCCAGAAACGACTCGGCGTAGATCTTGTAGACATCCTCGGTGCCCGACGGCCGCGCCGCGAACCACGCATTCTTGGTGGTCACCTTCAGTCCACCCAGTGCAGCTCCGTTACCCGGCGCCTTCGTCAGCTTCGCCAGAATCGGCTCCCCCGCCAGCTCGGTCGCAGAAATCTCCTCGGCCGACAACCGGGACAACCGCGCCTTCTGCTCGCGCGAGGCGGGCGCATCCACTCGCGCGTACACCGGCGCGCCGTACGACGAAGTCAACTCCGCATACCGCTGCGACGGACTCACACCGGTCACCGCCAGAATCTCCGAAGCCAGCAAAGCGAGGATGATGCCGTCCTTATCCGTCGTCCACACCGACCCATCCCGGCGCAGGAACGACGCCCCCGCCGACTCCTCGCCACCGAAACCTATTGTGCCACTGGCCAATCCGTCAACGAACCACTTGAACCCGACCGGCACCTCCACCAAGGGCTTCCGCAGACCGGCTACCACCTTGTCGATGATCGACGAACTCACCGCCGTCTTGCCCACCCCGAGGTCCGCAGGCCATGCGGGCCGATGCGCAAACAGGTAATCGATCGCCACAGCCAGATAGTGATTCGGGTTCAGCAGTCCCCCATCCGGGGTAACGATGCCGTGCCGGTCGGAGTCGGCGTCGTTGCCGGTGGCGATCTGATAGCGATCACGGTTGGCAATCAATGACGCCATCGCATCGGGCGAGCTGCAGTCCATCCGGATCTTGCCGTCGTGATCCAGGGTCATGAACCGCCAGGTCGCATCCACCAGCGGATTGACCACCGTCAAGTCCAGCCGGTGCCGGGAAGCGATCTCGCCCCAGTAATCGACGCTTGCCCCACCCAACGGATCGGCGCCGATCCGCACCCCCGCCGAACGCACTGCGTCGATGTCGACCACGTTCGGCAGGTCGTCGACATACAAACCCAGATAGTCGTGCCGCTGCGCCGCACCCAACGCCCGAGCCAACGGAACCCGACGCACCGCCGACAAGCCGTCGCGCAGAATCTCGTTGGCGCGCTTGGCAATCTTACCGGTTGCCGCGGAGTCTGCCGGACCGCCGTTGGGTGGGTTGTATTTGAATCCTCCGTCCGATGGCGGATTGTGCGATGGTGTGACCACAATTCCGTCGGCCAACGCCTCAGTTCGGCCGCGGTTGTACGTCAAGATGGCATGGCTCACCGCGGGCGTCGGGGTGTACCGGTCACGCGAATCAACCATCACCAGCAGATCGTTGCCGGCCAGTACCTCCAGCGCCGACACCCAGGCGGGCTCGGAGAGTCCGTGGGTGTCGCGGCCGATGAACAACGGCCCCGTTGTCCCCTGCGCGGTGCGATACTCGACGATCGCCTGCGTAATGGCCAGGATGTGAGCCTCGTTGAACGCGCCGTTGAGCGCCGAACCGCGGTGCCCCGACGTGCCGAATACCACCTGCTGAGCGACGTCGTCGGGATCGGGCGTCACCGAGTAATACGCCGTCACCAGGTGCGGCAGGTCGACGAGGTCTTCGGGTTGTGCCGGCTGACCGGCGCGCGGGTGGGCCATGCCTACCAATTCTGCCCATGGTCCATATCCCGCCATAGGCTGCATATGCGCACACTCCGCATACCGAAGGGAAACAGCCAGTGGCACGCCACGACTATCGGGAGCTGACCGCGATCTTCGCCGGTGGAGCCTTGGGGTCGCTGGCCCGGGCGGGGCTAGCCACCCTTGCCGTTCCTGACCCGGCGCGATGGCCGTGGCCGACATTTGTGGTCAACATCGTGGGCGCGTTCCTGGTGGGTTACTTCACCACCCGCCTCCTGGAACGACTACCACTGTCCAGTTACCGACGCCCACTGCTCGGCACCGGATTCTGCGGCGGACTGACCACCTTCTCAACGATGCAGGTCGAGACGGTGACGATGATCGAGCACGGCCACTACATGCTGGCCGCCACCTACACGGTGGTCAGCATCGCGCTCGGTCTGCTGTCGGTGTACTTGGCCACCGCACTGGTACGCCGGGCGCGGATCCGATGACGACGCTCCTGGTATGGCTCGGCGTCATGCTCATCGGTGGTCTCGGGTCGGTATTGCGATTCCTGGTGGATCGCACGGTCGCCCACCGCATGGCCCGCCCCTTTCCGTACGGCACGCTGACCGTCAACATCACTGGTGCCGCGCTGCTGGGCTTCCTCGGGGACCTGGCCCTACCCAAAGACATGGCGCTGCTGGCCGGTACCGCATTCGTCGGCGCCTACACCACCTTTTCCACCTGGATGCTGGAAACCCAGCGGCTGAGCGAAGAACGCCAATTGCTCCCAGCGTTCGCCAATCTCGCGGTCAGCGTGGTCCTCGGTTTGGCCGCGGTCGTTCTGGGCCAGCGGATTGCGGGGCTGATATGAGCGAGCAGAGCCTCAAACTGACCGCCTACTTCGGCGAGCGCCAGCGGGTCGTCGCCGAACCCCAGCGATTCCTGGCCGACGGCATGCTGGATCTGTTCGGCTCCCACGACATCGCCACCAGCGTGATGCTGCGCGGTATCGCAAGTTTCGGTCCCAAAGGTGACCTGCGCAGCGACAGCTCGCTGAGCCTGTCCGAGGATCCGCCGGTCACGATCGCCGCCGTCGACATCGAGTCGAAGATCCGCGCGGTGGTCAACGATGTGACGGCAATGACCGGCCGCGGGATGGTGACACTGGAGCGCGCGCACCTGGTCACCAAAGACAGCGGCACCGACGCGCTCAGCACTATCGACAGCGACGATGCCGCCAAGCTGACCATCTACGTCGGCCGGCAGGTGCGCGTCCTGGGAGCCTACGCCCACTACGCCATTTGCGAACTTCTGCACCAGCATGGATTCGCCGGCGCCACGGTGCTTCTCGGTGTTGACGGAACCGCACACGGCCAACGCCGACGGGCGAAGTTCTTCGGCCGTAACGTCAATGTGCCGCAGATGATCATCGCAGTCGGGTCACCCACCCAGGTATCGGCCGCGGCAACCGAACTGGCCACGGTGTTGGCCGAACCGTTGCTGACCATCGAGCGGGTGCGACTGTGCAAGCGAGACGGTGAATTACTATCCCGCCCACAGGAATTGCCGCCGACCGACAGCCAGGGCCGCACGCTGTGGCAAAAGCTCATGGTGCACACCGCGGCGGTGGGCCACGACGAAACCCAGCCGATCCACCGCGCCATCGTCCAGCAACTGATGCAGTCTCAGGCGGCTCGCGGTGCAACCGTGCTGCGTGGCATCTGGGGCTTCTACGGCAACCATAAACCGCAAGGAGACAAGCTTTTCCAGCTTGCCCGCCAGGTGCCGGTGACGACGATCGTCGTCGACACACCCCAGGCCATCGCCCGCAGCTTCGACATAATCGACGAACTCACCGGCCACCACGGACTGGTGACCAGCGAGATGGTGCCGGCCGCCATGACCGTAAACGGACCCGAACACAAACCCGAGACGCCGCTGGCCGAGTACGATTACTGAACGGCGCAGCCCCGCAGCAATCGACCAAGCGGTCGAAACGTAGCGGTTCAACACCATTGGCCAAGGCGCGCAGCAGCAATGGGCCGTTCAGCGCCAATAGCTTTACGCCGTGGGCTGGCCACCGAGCAGCTCGGCCAATACGGCAGCGTCACTCCCAGCAACCTCGCGGGTCGCGGTCACCAGCGTCACGACACCCCGCTCGGTCAGTTTGCGCAGTTCGCCCAGCGCCGGGTTGCCGGCGAGTTCGGCTCGGTAGCGCGACGCGAATTCGTCGAAACGCTCCGGTTCGTGGTGATACCACTCGCGTAGCTCTTTCGACGGCGCAACATCTTTGAGCCAGATCCCGACGCGCGGATCGTCCTTGCGGATGCCGCGCGGCCATAGCCGGTCCACCAGCACTCGTTGACCGTCGCCGGAGGCAACGTCGTCGTAAACCCTTGCCGTGCGGATCTCTGCCATGGCGCTCAGTAATGGTAGGTGTCCGACGGGGCCGGCGAGTGCCCTTGGTCGTCTTCGAATTCCACCGAAACGATGCCATAGGACCGGGCCAGGTCGAGAATCTTGGTCGCCCGGGCAATGCGAGGAAGGTCCGACCCGTTACGAATCTCTCCCCCATCGCGTTCGAACTCCGCAAAAAACTCTTTCGCCCAACCGATTTCCTCCTGCGAGGGCGACAAGCCCTCGTTCACCACCACGCACTGGTCGGGCGATAGGCAGATCTTTCCGGTCATGCCGAATTCGACGGAAACCGCCGATGCCTCGATCAGCTTGAGCGGATTGGACCCGATGGTCGGCCCGTCGATCGCACTGGGCAGGCCGGCGGCCTTGGCCGCGATGGTGAACCGGGACCGCGCGTAGGCCAGCGTCGATGGGTCTTCACCGAAACCGGTATCGCGACGAAAGTCTCCGATACCGAACGCCAAGCGGAAAGTGCCCTTGGCGGCGGCGATCTCGGTGATGCGTTCGAGCCCCCGAGCGGTCTCGACCAACGCCACAATGGGCACGCTGGGCAGTCGCTTGGCGGTCTCGGTGACGTGGTCCACCGACTCGACCATCGCCAGCATCACACCACCCACCGCGGTGTCGGCCAGCTTCGCGAGATCGTCAGCCCACCAGGGTGTGCCGAAACCGTTGATCCGAACCCAGTCGTTGTTGTCCTCCGACAGCCACCGCACCACGTTGTCACGCGCGCTGACCTTGTCCTTGGGTGCGACGGCGTCCTCGATGTCCAGTACGACGATGTCTGCTCGTGAATGCGCCGCAGCCTCGAACCTGTCCGCGTGCGTGCCATTGACCAGCAGCCAACTGCGCGCCAGCACGGGGTCGATGCGTGAGCCGATGTCGGCGGGGTCTGTCGTGTCGGTGTTGACGTGTTCGTACACGTCCCTAACCGTAGCGACCGTTGGAGCTGAGCCCAGACCGACTTCGACTTCATCTGCCTTGGTCATTGTGGATCCGGTTCTGCCCTCGGATGCTGAGCATCTGCGTAGCATCCGGCTGTGTGGGGCGAGGCGACGGCCGATCACCGCCTCTCGACGATCTGGTCGCCGAAAGGTGCTTGGATGTCGAGGTGGCAGAGATCAGCCGAAGCCGAACCCTAGCGGCGCAGCCCCAGCAGATTTGGGATGTACTGGCCGATTTCGGCCGCCTGAGCAGCTGGGCCGACGACATCGACCACTCGTGCGTGCTCAACCACGGACCCGGCGGCGCTGCGCTGGGCACTACCCGCCGCGTGCAGGTGGGCCCCAATGCGCTGGTGGAACGCATCACCGAGTTCGACCCACCTGGTGCGCTCGCCTATGACATCGAAGGCCTGCCGAAACGGCTGCGCACGGTCGCCAACCGCTGGACGCTGCGCCCGTCGGGGCCGGGAACGCTGGTCGCACTGATCAGCACAGTCGAGGTCGGCGCCGGCCGGCCCGCCCGGATGGCGGAGTGGGTAGCGCTGCGCGTGCTGGCCAAGCAGTCCGACAAGCTGCTCGCCGGGTTGGCACGACGATTGGAGAACACCCATGTCTGAACGCCCCGACATCGTCATCCTGATGACCGACGAGGAGCGGGCGATCCCGCCCTACGAATCGGCCGAACTGCTGGCCTGGCGGCGGCGAACCCTGCCTGGGCGACGCTGGTTCGACGAGCACGGCATCAACTTCACCCGGCACTACACCGGCTCGCTCGCCTGCGTGCCGAGTCGCCCGACGATCTTCACCGGCCAGTACCCTGACCTCCACGGCGTCACGCAAACCGACGGCATCGGCAAGCGCTTCGACGATTCCCGGCTGCGCTGGCTGCGCGCCGGCGAGGTCCCCACCCTTGGTAACTGGTTCCGGGCAGCCGGCTATGACACCCATTACGACGGCAAGTGGCACATCTCGCACGCCGACCTCGAGGACCCGAAGACCGGCGGATCTCTGGCTACCAACGACGATGACGGCGTCGTCGACCCAGACGCCGTGCAGCGTTATCTCGACGCTGATCCCCTTGCTGCGTATGGCTTTTCAGGCTGGGTCGGCCCCGAGCCGCACGGCGCCGGCAACGCCAACAGCGGTTTCCGTCGCGACCCGCTGATCGCCGATCGGGTGGTGGCGTGGCTGGAAGACCGTTATGCCCGGCGCCGGGCCGGGGAAAAGGCCGCGCTTCGTCCATTTCTGTTGGTGGCCAGCTTCGTCAATCCGCATGACATTGTCCTGTTCCCGGCCTGGGCTCTGCGCAGTCCGGTGCAACCGTCGCCGCTGGACCCGCCCGCGGTAGCGCCGCCGCCAACGGCCGAGGAGGATCTGGCCACCAAGCCGGCAGCGCAGATCGCTTTCCGCGAGGCGTACTACTCCGGCTACGGACCGTCGCCGGCGATCAGTCGCACCTACACGCGCGGGGCGCAGCGCTACCGTGACCTCTACTATCGTTTGCACGCCGAGGTCGACGGACCTATCGACCGGGTGCGCCGCGCAGTGACCGAGGGTGGATCCGAAGACGCCGTCCTGGTGCGCACGTCCGATCACGGCGAGTTGTTAGGGGCGCACGGCGGACTTCATCAGAAATGGTTCAACCTCTACGACGAGGCCACCCGGGTGCCATTCGTCGTCGCCCGAGTTGGCGCGAAAGCCACTGTGGCGCGCTCGGTTTCGGCACCGACGTCACACATAGACTTGGTGCCGACGCTGCTCGGCGCCGCTGGTATCGACGTCGACGCCGTCGCGGCCGAGCTGGCCGAGTCGTTTTCGGAGGTCCACCCGCTGCCGGGCCAAGACTTGATGCCGGTCGTGGCGGGCGCCGCGGCCGACGAGGGTCGGGCGGTCTATCTGATGACGCGCGACAATGTCCTCGAAGGCGACACCGGCGCCTCGGCGTTCTCACGCCAGCTCGGCAGAAACACGAATCCTCCTGCGCCCCTTCGCATCAAGCTGCCAGCGCATGTAGCGTCCAACTTCGAGGGCCTGGTGGTTCGGGTCGACGAGGCGAACGGCGGAGGCGGCCATCTGTGGAAACTGGTCCGTACCTTCGACGATCCGGCCACCTGGACCGAACCCGGCGTGCGCCATTTGGCCGCCAACGGAATTGGCGGCGAGGCGTATCGAACCGATCCGATCGACGACCAATGGGAGCTCTACGACCTCACGGCCGATCCGATAGAAGCTCAGAACCGCTGGGAAGAAATGGAACTACACGAGCTGCGACAGTACTTGCGAATGCAGCTCAAGCAGGCCAGAACGGCGTCGGTACCCGAACGCAACGAACCGTGGCCGTACGCCAATCGCCGGCCGCCGGAAGGTGAAGGCCTGGTTCGCCGGGTGCTGGGGCGGTTCACGTAGCCGTGCGTGTTGACGTACCCGGCGGCGCCCATGAGTGCTTACAACGACGCGATCGATGAAGGATTTGGCGCCAGTTGTTGCATGGCGGCGCATAGGATCGACCCGGCAGTCCGGAATGACGCGGTTTCCCGGTCGGCCATGGAGACGTGAAGCTTCGCGGCGCGACGCAACACCATCATCGCCAGGGCGCTGTGCGTGTTATACGGCACGATCAGCACTTTGGCACAGGCATTCTCGCTTTCCAGGACTATCACGTGTTGGTTCCTGCGCTGCCAGCCTTGCCAATTCAAGTCAGGCGGCCGCTGCAGTGGCGGCCAGTTGATGGTGATTTCGCAGATTTCGCCGAGTCGGGCACCAACAGCTGCGACGAGATCGGGCAACTCGCCGCTTATTCGGTCCGTTCGCGGCCACCATGCTCCGTCGATATCATGGCCGAGCTCGCTGGCCAGGGTGAGCCGGATGGGAGTCGACCGGCGCCGCCCGCTCAACGGATATGTCACCGAATCGGCCCCATCGGTGGGACGCACACCAGGCGGTGCGAATAGGGAGGATTCATCGCGATGCTATTCCTTCACGGTCGAATTCGACCGCCCCACGGGCGCGGGACGACGGAGGAATCACATTGCCCATGGCCCTGATCCACAGCTGACCGCAGAACACCACCGCCGACAACGAAACGGCTCGGTGTTGATGGTACGCCACCACCGCAACCCCGACCGCGATGGGCGGCTTCGCGCAGCGGGCGTACAGTAGCGGCAACAACGACGAGGACGGGTAGAGATGGTTATCCAGAATTGGTCCGATGCGCCCGAAATTCATCCGTCAGAGATTCGAGTCGGTGACACGATCGGCACGCTGCGCCCCACCGAATTGCGTTACGTGGTCAAGATGATCAGCGGGCCGCAGAGCGGACCGAAGAAGTGGACGTTTTTCGGCAGCGACACCTACGGCCAGCAGCACAACGGTACATTCGGCGACCACGACCTGGTTCGTCGGTACGCCAAGGCCTCGTGACCTCCTTTTGAAAAGCTCTGTCAAACAAGGAGATAACGATTCCTAGATTTTCGCTACCCGAAGAGGCACCCCACGGCCTCGCGTCACCGGCGACAACCAAGATCATGAAGTACGCGGCGAAGGCACACGTCGCAGTGTTCAAACTGACCAATGGGCGGATCGGGAACAAATGGCGGATCGGCGCTGGCTTTCATAAACCAGTGCCGACGCTGTTGCTCGAGCATCGCGGCCGTAAGTCCGGCAAGCTGTTCACCACTCCCCTGGTGTATCTGTGTGATGGCGACGACTACGTGATCGTCGCTTCCCAGGGCGGTCACCCCAAGAATCCGCAGTGGTACTTCAACCTGAAGGCGCACCCCGAGACCCGGGTACATGTGCAGGGGCGACGCGATATCGAAGTCGCCGCGCACGTCGCCACGCCCGAGGAGCGCGCCGCGCTATGGCCGAGACTGGTCGACATCTACGCCGATTTCGCGAAGTATCAGCAATGGACGGACCGCGAAATCCCGGTCGTCATTCTTTCGCCGCGTTAGCCGTCAACCGGAACAGCGCACGATCCAGCGTCGGCAGGATCTCGGTGATGCCGATCTCGCCCGCGGCGAACCGCGCCACCAGGCCGTAGGCCAGATTCGACACGATCGGTGGCAGCTCCTCTACCAGCTCGGCATCGGCGCCTTCGAGGACGGCGGCCGTGGCAGGGATAACCGCATCGACCCCCCGGCTCACCAACCGCTGACCACCGGGCGCCGATCGCGCGCGGAAATAGGCCCGCAGCATGTCCGGATGGCGTTCCCAGGGCTCGAAGATGATTCGGAACACCCGCATCAGGCCGTCGTAGATCGATTCGTCCGGATCCGGTTTCAGGCTCGACAGTGCCGCGTACCGGTTCTCGTCCATCCAGGATTCAAGAGCGGCCAGGATAAGTGCGTCGCGGGTAGGAAAGCGCCGGTAGATGGTCGCCAGTGAGGTACGGGCCCGTTTGGCGACCTCCCGTAGTTGCACGGCGTCGTAGCCGTCGGTTTCCAATATGTCCACGACGATCTCGATGATGCGGTGCTGACGGCCCGCCGGGTCGTCGGTCACCGCTTCAGCACTTGCCACATTCACCCTTGTCTTCGTCGAGTAACACAGTTACGGTACCTGCAGTAACGCGGTTACTCAAGAAGATCCACGAGGAGGGTGCCATGGTCGGGCGAGTTGCGGACAAGGTTGCGTTTGTCACAGGTGCGGCGCGCGGGCAGGGCCGCAGTCACGCGGTACGGCTGGCCCAGGAGGGCGCCGACATCATCGCGGTCGACATATGCCAGCCCTTCGACAACTCCCCGGCGCCAGCTTCGACGCCCGAAGACCTCGCCGAGACGGCGGATCTCGTCAAAGGCCTGAATCGGCGCATCGTCACCGCTGAGGTCGACGTACGCGACTATGGCGCGCTCAAGGCGGCCGTCGACAGCGGGGTCGACCAACTCGGTCGGCTGGATATCGTCGTCGCCAACGCCGGTATCGGCACCGTCGCTCCCCGCCTAGACCGGATGGACGAGAGCCTCTGGCAGCAGATGATCGACGTCAACCTCAGCGGGGTCTGGAAGTCAGTCAAAGCGGCTGTACCGCATCTTCTCTCGGCTGGAGGTGGCGCGATCGTGCTGACCAGTTCCGTTGCGGGACTCAAGGCCTACACGCACACCGGTCACTACAATGCCGCCAAGCACGGCGTAGTCGGGTTGATGCGCTCTTTCGCAGTCGAGTTGGGCCCCAAGAATATTCGGGTGAACACTGTACATCCCACCCACGTGAACACCCCGCTGCTGATCAACGAGCAGACATTTCACCTCTTCCGCCCGGACCTGAAAAACCCCGGGCCCGACGACCTGGCTCCGATTTGCCAGACCTTCCACACCCTGCCGATCCCCTGGGTCAACGCCGAGGACATCAGCAACGCAGTGCTGTTCCTGGTTTCCGACGAAGCCCGTTACATCACTGGCGTCACCCTTCCCGTAGACGCAGGAAGCTGCCTGAAATGACCACGACGCGTGACACCGACGTCTATTACGACCCCTACGACGTCAACATCACCGCCGATCCCTATCCCACCTACGCCCGGTTACGCGACCAGGCACCGGTCTACTACAACGAGCGTTACAACTTCTGGGCCATCTCCCGGCACGCCGATGTCGAAGCGGCACTGTCGAATTGGGAGACCTTCTCCAACAGCCGCAGCGACATCCTGGAACTCATCCAGTCGAAATTCGATATGCCGCCCGGCGTGATGATGTTCGAGGACCCGCCCAAGCACACCATGTTGCGCGGCGTCATGTCCCGGGTGTTCACGCCCCGACGGATGGCCGCGATCGAGGATCAGATCCGGCGCTATTGTGTGCGCTGCCTCGACCCGCTGGTCGGTTCGGACAGTTTCGACATCATCGCCGAACTCGCCTCGATGATGCCGATGCGGGTGATCGGCATGTTGTTGGGCATTCCCGAGGACGAGCAGATCGGCGTACGCGACGCCAATGACGCCAATCTGCGTACCAAAGCCGGAACACCTATGAAAGTGGCCGATCCCGAGGCGATCGCCGACGGCCGCATCTACGCCGACTACGTGGACTGGCGCGCCAAGAATCCTTCCGACGACCTGATGACCGCCCTGCTCAACGTAGAGTTCGAGGACGAGCACGGTGTGACGAGAAAGCTTTCCCGCAAAGAGGTTCTGCACTACACACAGGTGGTAGCGGGCGCAGGCAACGAGACGACGGGCCGGCTGATCGGCTGGCTGGCGAAGGTCTTGGCGGAGCATCCCGATCAGCGCCGCGAGGTCGCTCGGGACCGTTCGCTGTTGACCCGCGCGGTCGACGAGACACTGCGCTTCGAGCCGACCGGCCCGCACGTCGGGCGGTACGCCATCCGGGACTTCGAGCTCTACGGCACCACCGTGCCCAAGGGCAGCGCGATCCTGCTATTGTTCGGTGCGGCTAACCGAGATCCGTTGCGCTACAAGGATCCCGACACCTTCAACCTGCATCGCGACAACATCTCGCATCTCACCTTCGGCAAGGGTGTGCACTACTGTCTGGGAGCCAACCTGGCGCGGCTGGAAGGCCGGGTCGCGCTCGACGAACTGCTCAACCGCTGGCCGGAGTGGGAAGTCGACTATGACAGCCTCAAGCTGGCGCCGACCTCGACCGTGCGCGGATGGGAGCGCCTGCGCATCGTGGTCTGATCCTCGCCGCGATGTCACCGGGCCGCGTTACCGCACCAGATGCTGGCGCCGATGGCTAATTTGAGTCCGCCGGCGCTTCGACCACTCGCCTGGCTGGCCGAACGGCACCCCAAAGACCAACGCCGACACCGACGATGGCGCCACCGAGGCCGATGATCTGTTGCGCGCGCTTGAGTTCGCCGTGCACGCTCACCCCGCCGAGTAAGTCGGCCGCATCCGCACCCGCGGAGGCCAGGAACCAGCCGCGAGTGTTCTTACCGCGCAACGCCGACGTGGCCAGTAGCCCGCCGATCAGCGCATCGCGATAACCCATCGACCGCAGCAGCAGTTGAGCGGTGGGTGTTTGGTCGTCCGGATCGCCCCACAGCTTGTTCGCCTTGATGGGGTCGACAAGAAACGAGATGCCCGACGCAAGTCGGATGCTGCCCGCGACGAGCGCGGCTCGATCGATCGCCATGCGTCGGGAGCATAGCGGTCCCCTGCGCCGAGCAGAAGGACCGTTCCCGATGGGATCCACGGCCCGGCAACCGCCATGAGAGGGTTGGTACCCATGCAGTACCCGTTCGCAGACGCGCTGCGCGGCCGTTTCGGCCGGCGCACGCCCCCGGTTGACGTAACCGAGGAGTTCGAGGACGCCGAGATCCAGTTCGAGGACGACGAAACCAAGGCCACCGACGCCGCGCTGGACACCGTCGACCTGCCATCCGCCGACCCGGCACTGCTGCTGCAGAAGATGGAGAACCGGCTGGTCCGCAACCACCTGGCCAACGACGTACTCAGCGAGGGACAGCTGCGCAAACTGCGCTACATCCTCAACTTCGCCCGACTCGGCGACTTCGAACCCGGAGCGGCCGGCCCCGGTGGCCAGCGTGGCCGCGGGGACGTATCGGTGGGCGCAGAGATCGGCCCGTGGCGCTCGCGGGTCGTCGACTCGCTGTTCGAGCCGCTGCGCGAGGAGGCCGATCCGGTCAAGGCGCTGACCGCAGCCCGGGCCATGCTGGATGCGCTGAGCAGTGACCAAGACGACCAGCGCACCGTGCTGATCGATCGGCACCGAAACGACTTCTCCGCCGCCGAACTCGACGCCGAGGTCGGCTATAAAAAACTCGTCACGATCATGGGCGGTGGTGGCGGAGCCGGCTTCGTCTACATCGGTGGGATACAGCGACTGCTACAGGCCGACCAGCTGCCCGACTACATGATTGGCGCTTCGTTCGGATCAATCATGGGCAGCCTAGTGGCCCGCGAACTGCCGGTGCCGGTCGATGAGTACATCGCCTGGGCCAAGACGGTGTCCTACCGGGCGATTCTGGGCCCCGAGCGGCTGCGCCGGCGGCACGGCATGGCTGGCCTCTTCGCGCTGCGTTTCGACGAGTTCGCCCGCGCGCTGCTCAGCCGCGAGGACGGCGAACGCATGCGGATGTCAGACCTGGCGATACCGTTCGACGTGGTGATCGCCGGCGTGCGCAAGCAGCCGTACGCTGCATTGCCGTCGCGCTTTCGACGCCCCGAATTGGCCGCGTTGCAAGGGCGTTCACTTCCGTTCCGCCCCATCGGAATCGGGCCGCTGGTGGCGGCACGCATGTGGCAGGTCGCGGCCTTCATCGACCTGCGGGTGGTCAAGCCGCTCGTGGTCAGCGCCGACGATCCCGCCCTAGACTTCGACGTGCTCGACGCGGCCTCGTTCTCCTCAGCGATTCCCGGTGTGCTGCACCATGAATCGGACGATCCGCGCATGATACCGCTGCTCGACGAGCTGTGCGCCGAACGCGATATCGCCGCTCTCGTCGATGGCGGGGCGGCCAGCAACGTCCCGGTTGAGCTGGCCTGGAAGCGGGTTCGAGACGGCAAGCTGGGCTCCCGCAACGCCTGTTATCTGGCTTTCGATTGCTTTCATCCGCAATGGGATTCGCGACACTTGTGGATGGCCCCGATTCTGCAGGCCATCCAGTTGCAGATGCTGCGGAATCTCCCCTACGCCGATCATCTGGTCCGGTTCGAGCCCACCCTGTCGCCGATCAACCTAGCGCCCTCGGCGGCGGCCATCGACCGCGCGTGCAGATGGGGACGCAACAGCGTGGAAGGGGCCCTGCCGGTCACCTCTGCACTCTTGCGGCCGACGTGGTGGGAAGGGGACGCGCCCGCGGCCCCGCGGTCGGCACAACACGAAAGGGCAAAGTCGGTGGCATCGTCGATGAGTTCGGTGATGGCCGCAATCCAAGCGCCGGGCGGCCGGCTGGCGCGGTGGCGTGACCGCCACCTGACCTGAAGCGGCAACGGCAGCGGACTACCATGACCTCATGGTCGACCCGGTCGGAGGCGCCGACTACAACGCCGGCACCAATGCGGACTCGTCGAGTCTGGCGTGGTCAAGCAGCACCGAGGTGCCGGACATTCAGCGCACGCCGCCTGGTGATGCAAGAGATCCTCGCGACGTCACCGCGGCCGAACCCGCGATCGTGGAGCAGTCCTGGAGCACGGCGTGGAGTCGAGCCCTGGCAGTCCTGCTGATCTGTCTGGGTCTGGCGGCGGTAATTGTGGTGGCAGGTCTGGTGCTGGCCAGCAACGACTCCACGCCCACCGTTACCGCGACGCAACCCACCACCACAGCGCCGGCCGCGCCGGCGACCACCACCGAGATCGTCTCCACGCCGGAACAGGACCGCCGCTTCATCGCGGCCCTCAACGAAAAGGGCATCGTCTTCAAGAACCCTGACGTCGCCGTCTCGAACGGCAAGGCGGTGTGCCAGAGCTTCGCGGCGAAACTTTCGCTGGCTCAGGTGGTGGCGCAGTTCCGGCAGGCCAGCCCCGACTTCAGCGATCACGCCGAGGACATCGTCGCCGTGTCGGTTCGTGCCTACTGCCCGCAATACAGCAAGCTCGTCGCAGGAATCTAGGAATCAACGATCTGCCCGGGACGCACTCACTCAGTAGCCGCCCGGAAGGCACTCACTAGCTCCGCCAGCACGTCGTGTGCCTGCGCGGGATCCGCCGGTAGCGATCCGCTGAACCGGATATCGGTCGCGCCGTCCGCCACCAGCTGCGGAACCACGGCCACCGAGGTCGGCACGTCGATCGACCGATCCGCGCCACGCAACAGCCCGGCCGAACCTTGAACCTGAAGGCCACTCGGGTCTCCCCCAGCGTCGGCGATCGCTCGCTTCATCGCCGGAATCGACCCTTTGAGATCGGTGATAGCCGGACCCCAAGGGATCCAACGGTTTCCGAACCGGCTTACCCGTCTGGCCACCGCCGGGTGCACGGTTCCGCTGACCCAGATAGGCACGCCGTCGGCCTGCACCGGCTTGGGCATCTGGTGGATGCCGTCGAAGGTCAGATCAGGCGAGCTATAGGACGCGCGTTGTTCGGTCCACAAGGTCCGGCACACTTGCAGGGTGTGGTCGAGCAGGCGTCCGCGGCGCTCGAAGGGCAGCCCGGTTGCCTCGTATTCCTCACGCTGCCAACCGATTCCGACTCCGAGGTCGACACGCCCACCGGATAGGATGTCCATGGTGGCCAGCTGCTTGGCCAGCACGGCCGGCCGGCGCAGCGCGGCGAGCAGCACCCCGGTCCCCAGCCTGATCCGGGTGGTGGTGGCCGCGACCGCGGTCAGGAAGATGAGCGGCTCCATCCATTCGCCGTCGGGTCCGGTCGGTTGCTTCCCGCCCGCCGTTCCACCCGCCGTCGGGTCGCCATAGGCGGCCAGATTTTCCCCGAAGACAACGTGGTCGGACACCACGACGCGGTCGACACCCACGGCGTCCATGGCACGCGCCGTGTCCAGCGTCGCGTGCCAATCCGTGCCCACGCGGTCGCTGAAATTGCGCAGATAAACCGAAAGTTTCGGACGATCCGTCATTGGCCAAGTCCCGTCGCGTGTCGAGCGTTCCGATACGCCCACGGTAGTGGGCGAACTCCTCGCACCCGCCCCAGGGGCGGGATCATTGACATGCCATCACCTTTCGTTGTACTGGCAACCTACAGCATGCATGTTGCTATGATCCAGGGATGTCGAGGCGCGGCGGCGTTGACGAAGGGGTATGTCCATGAAAACCAGGGGTGCGGTACTGCATGGGGTGGGCATGGATTGGGAAATAACCGAGATCGAACTGGACCCGCCACGAGCCCGCGAGGTACTGGTCAAGATGGCGTTCGCCGGCGTATGCCATTCCGATGCGCACTTCGCCACGGGCGACGCGGTGCCGACCAAGGAGATGGAGGACATGATGCGCGCCGCGGGCCAGCGGGTACCGGACTGGTTTCCGTTGCTCGGCGGGCACGAAGGCGCCGGCGTGATCGAAGCAGTCGGACCCGAGGTGCGCACTGTCAAACCCGGTGACCACGTGGCGTTCTCGTTCCTGCCCGCCTGCGGTGACTGCCGGTGGTGCGCCTCGGGACACACCTATCTCTGCGACGTGGGTGCCGACATCTACAGCACCAACATGACCACCGACGGCACTCCGCGCCGCCATCTCGGCGATGCCGACCTGATGGCAATGATGCAGGCCGGGACGTTCGCCGAATACGTCGTCGCCTCCGAGCGTTCGGTGGTCAAGGTGCACGACTGGATACCGCTGGAGGTGGCCTCGCTGGTTTCCTGCGGTGTGACAACGGGATTCGGCTCCGGATCGGTGGCCGCGGGTACCAAGACCGGCGAAACCGTCGTCGTCGTTGGGGTGGGTGGCGTCGGCATGAACGCGGTCCAGGGGGCGCGCGCCGCTGGCGCGAAGCATGTCGTTGCCGTCGACCCGGTCGAGTTCAAGCGGGAGGTGGCACCGTCTTTCGGCGCCACTCACACCGCTATCGACATCATCGCGGCCCTGGACCTGGTCAAGGAGATCACCTGGGGCGTGATGGCCGACCGGGTCATCTTGACACCTGGGGTGGTGCCGGCGGACATGGTGATCGTCGCGATGATGCTGGTGCGCAAGGGTGGTACATGTGTGATCACCGGGGTGGCCAAGACCACGGACCTGATGGTGCCACTGTCCATGACCGACATGGTCTACTCCTGCAAGACGCTCAAAGGTGCCCTCTACGGCGAGATGAATCCCAGGGACGCCATGCCGATGTTGTTGTCGATGTACGAGGCGGGCAGCATCAAACTCGACGAGCTGATCACCGCGCGCTACAAGCTCGACGACATAAACGTCGCGATGAAGGATTTGCAGTCGGGGCACAACATTCGCGGCGTGATCGATTTCGCGCTGACCTGATTCTGGTAGTCGGTGCCGGAAACCGATTGTCAGGGCACTGGATTCAGCGCCATGGCTTATCCCACCGGTCCGTCACCGCGACCTCCGACAGCGGCTTTCGCCGCACGGAATGGTGCCTGCCTTTCGGCCAGCCGACGGTGAGCAAGGATGCAATCTGCCAGTCATCGGGTATGGCTGCGACAGAGCGCAATTCGTCCTCGCACGAGTAATGCCACAGCGTGATCGCGGCACCCAGCCCCTGAGCGCGGGCAGCGAGCAAGAAGTTCTGCATGGCGGGAAAGATCGACGCACCCTGTTGCAGCTCGGATGCCCCCGCCTGCGGCCGAATACAAAACAACACGAGCGCCGGCGCCGCACCCCCGACCCGGGTGTGCTCGGCCATCGTCCGCAGCGCGCGCGACTTCGGATCGTCAGCCTCGTCACCGGGCGTCGAAAGCCGGTAATACTCCCTTAGTGCCTGCCACGTCCTCGTCGCACCTGCCGTGACGACGTCGCGCGCCTCTTTCGATTTGAGCACGACGAATTTCCATGGCTGCTGGTTGGCGCCGGAGGGCGCCCAGGTGGCCGCCAGTAGACAGCGTTCCAACGCATCGTCGCCGACAGGTCGGTCTAGATACCTGCGCACGGTCGAAGCGGTGCGCATCACCTCCCAGAGATCCGCGTCGCTCATGCCGGCGTCGCCGCGCTCGGCAGCACACCCTGCCAGGTCCCGCCCCGCATCGGACCGGTCACCAGGGGAAGATCCAGGGTCGACAACAATCCCGGTGGCGCGGCCATCACCGCCGGTATGGCGTTGAGTTCGCGCATCACGGTCGCATAGGTCAAGCCGCGCATATTGTTTCCCCGGCCATGCATCTCGATGTCGACGGTGTAGGTGGGCAGACCATCCACGATCACGCGGTATCCCCCGTGCGGTGACGGATGTCGCGGCCACTGGGGGGCGGAACCTTCGCCCATGCGGGTGATGTGTTCGAGCACGACGCGTTCTTCGCCGTCGCGGATGCCTGCCAGTTTGAACCGCATCCCGCCCATCGTCCCAGGCTCGACCCACCCCGACGCGACCTCGTAACGCTCTGGGGCAAGCCACTTCTCGATCGTCGTCTTAACCCGATCGAGCGGCAGCCCGACTCCGTCGGCGACCAGGTGGACGATAGGCGCCCACAGCGCGGCGAGTCGCTCCGCGTCGAACAGCGGCGCGGCGTGTGCGGGGAAGTGACCGAATCCCATGAAGTCGAACATGATCTCGGGCTGATTGATCGGCCCGTAGTCGAGGATCTCCAGCATGGTGATCTTGTCGACCCGACTGCTGAATCCCGTCATCGTCAGCGCGATGACATCGTTAGCCCAGCCCGGGTCGACGCCACTGTTGAAGAAGCTGGAGTTGCCCTCCCGGCAGGCCGCCTCCAGCAGTTCGACGGTCTGCTTATCCGCCGCCGGCGGGTAACACAACGGCACCAGGGAGGTGCACACCACGTGCTTGCCGGCACGCAGGCAGCGTGCGATGTCCTGTGCGGCCTCGTGGTAGCGATAGTCGCCCGACGCGAAATAGGCCACCACATCTGCATCGCCGCTCAGTGCGGCATCGACGTCGCGGGTGGCGAAGATGCCGGTCGCCGGCATTCCGCACAGGTCACCGGCGTCGCGTCCGTCCTTGGCTTCGGAGTGCACCACCACGCCGGACAGCTCCAGTCCTGGGTGAGCGATTAAGGCCCGCAGCGCACCGACCCCGACCTGCCCGGGGCCCCACAAAATTACTCGGGGCTTCCGCATCATCGGCAACTTCCGCTGTTCGCCCCCATGTTCACGCTCTCCGCCCCACTCCGCCGTCGACCATTTTGAGAACATACCTTCTCAGATATAGATAACACCATTGCCGGGGAGGGCGATAGAACTTGGACGGTCGGCCCAACCGGGCGATGCGGACTACCCCGTTAGCTTTCGCGCCCGTCGAGTCGACGTCGCGCGGGGCGCAGCTTTGCGTGTCGTCTTGGGTTTCGCAGCCGCCGCGGGCGGACTGATGGCCTGCTTGCACCAAGCCCACAGCTGGTCTTCGGTTAACTTGGATCCCTTGCCACCCAGATGAAAAACGCCGATCTGAGCCAGTGCCGTCAGAGTTGCGTTCAGCAGCGTGGTCAACTGCGCGGGTGTGAGATCGTCGCGCACCAGACCGGCCCGCGCGCAGGCGGTGATGATCTTGGTCAGCAGCTTCAGGTGTGGCTCCCAAACCTTGGCGAAGTCGGCGGGCCGCTCGATCTCCAGACTGAGGTTGTAGATCGTCATCACCCGACCACCCACCGCTTCCGAGGATTCAGCCCGGTAGAGGACGCCTCGGCAGAACGCCTCGAGCTGCTCCATCGGCCCGTCCGCGGCCGCGACTTCCTGTCTGATGTTCTCGGTGAACTGACTGGTGACGTTCTCGTACAGCGCCAGCATCAGTTCCTCTTTGCCGGCGAAATGTTGGTAGAACGCGCGCAGGCTCAGGTTCGACCGGTCGATGAGGGTCTGAATCGTAAAGTCGGCCTTGCCCGACTCCTCCACCAACTCCAGCGCTGTGGCGAGGAATCGCGAACTACGTGCGAGAGCTCGTGCTCTCGCGGTACTCAACCGCCGCTCGATGGTGCGCTCCTGCCAGGTGCTCGGCGACTCGACGGCGGGATCGATGATTTCCAAACCGGCGTCGGGTTCCTCGCCGGCACTCTTTTTTGCAGCCATGATGCCCATCAGAGTACGCGGCAAGTGACGATAGCTCGTGCGCTACCTACACGCACATGTTGAACACGAGTACCCGGGATCCGGGGATAAGGCGCCCTTCCGCTCGTGCGCAAGCCGACGAGACAGCGTGGAAATGGCCATTCTCGATTCTCGGGCTCAGCGTGCCGAACGCAAGCGTTCGCACGAGAGCGCGCAACGTCTTCGACCCGATACGGCATCGCGTCGCCGTGGACTCCCGGGCATGCCCGCCACCCCCGGCATCAACATCCACTCCGTAGGTTGCATACCGGCCTGATGTATGTTGGTCCGACCGGCAGCGAACCCAAACTCCAAAACACAACCTGGAGCATTCGATTGACCATTCGAGCTGTGCAGTGGGCGACGGGCGCGGTAGGACGCGCCGCACTGCGAGAACTCATCGAGAATCCCGATTTTGGATTGGTGGGCGTACTTGTCTACGACCCGGCGAAAGTGGGCCTGGATGCAGGCGCGTTGTGCGGCCTGCCTCCGACTACAGGTGTCACCGCCACGGCGGACAAGGATGCGATCATCGCGCTGGGAGCCGACGTCGTCGTACATGCCGCCAGCAAGGCTCACGACGTCGAGACCAACGCCGAGGACATCTGCCGCTTGCTTGCCACCGGCACCAACGTCGTGACGACCACGTCGTACAACCACCTGCCAACCTACGGTGCGCTCGTGGAGTCGGCATTCGTTGCGGCATGCCAAGAGGGCGCAACCCGATTCCACGCTGCCGGCGAGAATCCCGGTTTTATGTTGGAGCGACTCGTCGCGACCCTGACCGGGCTGAGCAAGAGCATCGACCGTATCGACTTGTACGAGGCCACCGACGTATCGGCGGTGCAGAGCCGGCCGATGTTGATCGACTTGATGGGCATGGGGCGCCCTCCAGCGGACGTCACGGTCGATTCCCCCATCATCAAGAAGCTCGACACGGCCTACCGCCAAGCACTCAACGCAACTGCCGACGTGCTGGGAATCGCCCTATCTCACATCGACGTGTCGGTGGACGCCACCACGCTTCCCCACGACCTCGAAGTTCAGGCGGGCACCATTGAGGCGGGAACCGTTGTTGGTCAGCGGTTCTCATGGACAGGGTACTGGTCGGGCCGACCGTTGCTAGCTATCCACGAGGAATGGGTGCTGACTCGCGACCTCCCGCAGTGGGGATTGCGGCCCTTGGCATCCGGAGAGAAGGCGCCGCTGATTCGTGCGGTTATCAAGGGCATGCCTAGCTTCGAGCTGCAACTCGACGTCGGGTTTGACGGGCAGCTGCCGACAGGGCAGCACGCCATGCCGGGCCATCTCATGATCGCCATGAGCGCGGTCCGCGCCATTCCCTACATGCTGGGTCGGCCCCCCGGAATCGTTACGGCACCCGTGTTCGGAGCCATTCAGCTAGCCGGGAGCGACACCGACCGCGCGTGAGATGTGCGCACTCGGCGCGGCGTGGAAGACATGCCCCGAACCGTCCGGCAATACCCGGCGGGCGATCAGGTAGTCGGAGCCCAACCAGCCTTGCCGGATGAAGCGGCCAAACCGCAGAAAGGTTCCCGGCGCACCGCTCGCCGCAGGAATCAGCTTGACCTGTTCGAGTCCCGTCTTGACCCCCTCGCCGGTCAACGGCCGCGCCGCGGCGAGGGCTCGCACGATGACGGTCGCCGCATCATGGGACAAACAGGGCATCGAGTTTTCCGGCCGCCGGCCGTATTTGGCCTCGAATCGATCCAGAAACGCCTGGCCGACCTCGTTGCGCTCGTCGTAGCTGTCCAGACCGATCCAGCCCGAAAGGTGGCGCATCCATTCGGCGTTGATGTGCGCCATCTCGAAGGCGGTGGTGGTGTATCGGGCCGGGTTCCAGCCGGCTCCGAGCAGAGCGTCGGTGAATCCCCACAGCCCGTGCCCGAAACCCACATGAACGACGGCGTCGGGGTCCGACGCCCGCAGCGCGGCCACCGCCGCAGCCTTGTCGGCCTGTATTTGTGGGATCGCGACAGTCGTGACGACCTTCAAACCTGCTGTGGCATAGACCTTTTCCGCAAAGGACAGATACTCTTTGCCGATCAGGGACGCCTCGTGGGCAATCGCGATCCGTGAGCGGCCGTCGCCGATCATCACCGCGGCCAGCATCACCGGCTCCTCGGCCATCGAGCCGTTGTTCAGCGCGAAACACCACTCGCCCAGCGCGCCTTCGGATCCCGACAGCGTGATGATCGGGACCTTGGCTGTCTCGTCGACGTGGGCCCGTAGCGGCACCACGTTGTCGGAGACCCACGGCCCGAATATGACTAGACACCCTTCCTCGACCAGCTCGTCGAAGGCACGTTCGACCGCCTGAAAGGTGCCATTGGGCAACCCGACGACGTTGCGCTCGATGAGCTCGACCCGCCGGTCGATCAGGTTGGACGCCAGCGCTTCCTCCATCACCAATTGCAAAGCGGCGACGGTGTTGTTTTCGGTGACCCCGCTGGTCGGGTAGTCGTTGAGCAATCCGACCTTCAATGGGGCGACCGACTCGTACGCGCGAACCACGTCGTCTGCCATACCTGGCAACATACAGTACGAATGTTGATAGGATCATCGCCATGGCTAAGCGAGGCGGGTCCGACGACGATCGTCGCGCGCGCGGCGACCGAACCCGGCGCGACCTCATCGACGCGGGCCGCGAACTATTCGTGACACCGGGCTACTTCAACACCAGCATCGGTGACCTAGTCGCAAAATCTGGCGTGGGCACCCGCGGCGCTTTCTACCACCATTTCAAGGACAAGGCCGAGCTGTTTCGAGCGGTCTTCGAAGAAGTGGAGAACGACCTCACCTTGCGTTCCATCGCCGCCCCGCCCGCCGGCGCGGACCTCTGGCAGCGGTTGAGCCGCGGACTGCACGGATTTCTCGACGCCGCACTGGAACCCGAAGTGCAGCGAGTGATGCTGCTCGACGGCCCGGTGGTGCTCGGCTGGCAGGCGCTGCGCGCCATACAGGAGAGCAACAGCATCGCACTGATCAACGAAAAGGTCCGGGAAGCGATCGCGGACGGCATCATCGACGATCAACCGGTCGGGGAGCTGACACACATGCTGGTCGCAGCGCTCGAGGAAGCCTCGCTGCTGGTGGCGCATGCCGATGATCCCGCTCGAGCACGCCGGCGTGCGGCCACGATACTCGATCGGCTGCTGCTGAGTTTTGCGGTGGACGACCGAAAAGTGCTGCGGCGGTGAATCGTATGTCGGGGAACAAAGAGCAGCCGCTGCGAGTCGCAGTCGTCGGCGCCTCCGCGGGCCTGGGCAGGTGTATCGGCATTGGGCTTGCTCAGCGAGGCGCCCGGGTCGCGTTGCTGGCCCGCCGGTACGAGCGGTTGCTCGTCGCTGCCCAAGACGCCGGCAATGGTGCGGTCGCCGTCGCCTGCGATGTCACCGTAGCCGAGGCCTGCGGGCAAGCGGTCTCGCGGGTGATCGACGAGTTGGGCGGCCTGGACGCCCTGGTCTACACCACCGGCATGGGTGTGCTTGCGCCCCTGGAGCAGGTTACGGCCGAACAGTGGGCGCTCTTGTTTGCCACCAACGTCACTGGCGCGTCGCTGATCACTGCGGCCGCGGCACCGCATCTGGCCGCGACGGGTGGCTCGGCGGTGTATCTGTCGTCCCTGAGCGCCTCGTACACGACGCCGTGGCCGATGCTCGGCTCCTATGCAGTGACCAAGAGCGCTCTCGACAAGCTGGTCGAGGCGTGGCGGATCGAGCACCCGGAAATTGGCTTCACCCGCCTCGCGGTGGGCGACAGCCTCGGCGGCAGCGGTGACTCGATGACCGAGTTCAACAAAAGCTGGGATCCCCAGGCACTGGAAACATCGATCAGATTCTGGATGGAGCACAAGTACATGCTGGGCGGCCTGGTCGATGCCGAACATCTGACGGACGTGGTCAACAACGTGATTCGTTGTGGCAAGAGTAGTTTCATCCCATATCTCACCCTGGCTCCGCGCTCTTCCAGCGCGGTCAAGGAATTGCGCAACTGGTGAACCGTCGTCGCCAGCGGCTTTCTAACTGACTCAAGTCATCGAATTTGAGGCTGCGGCGCACAGCCGTACCTAGCCTGGACAGCGGTGCCGCGCTACTGTTTGCAGTCACGTCCTACCGAGGAAGCAGAACGGAACGATGGCGGCAAACAGCAAGATCTCTGCACGCGAGACGAAGCGCCTGCAGACGCGAGAGCGACTGCTGGGAGCGGCAGTTGCCGAGTTCAAGCGGTCCGGTATGGCCGAAGCGGATGTCGGGGCGATCGTCGGTGCCGCCGGAGTTGCGCACGGCACCTTCTTTTTTCACTTTCCCACCAAAGAACACGTGCTCCTCGAGCTAGAGCACCGTGAAGAACAACGCATCGCCGGCCAGTTCACCCGGTTCCTGGAGACCGACCACGATCTCGCTGACGCCCTCACCGAGGCAGTGCGGTTGATCGCCGGACTGGAGCGCCGTTTGGGCGACGAGTTGTTCAAAGACTTTCTTGCGCTGCACTTCTCACAAACGCGTCCACCAGTAGAAGACGGCCGTGACCACCCGATCATCGTCGCGGTCGCCCGCGAGATCGAACAAGCACAAGAACGCGGAGACGTTGACCCAGACGTCACCCCGATGAACAGCGCAGTGTTCTTTCTGCTCGGTCTGTATGCGCTGCTGATTACGACGAACACCTGGCCGAACCGCGACGCGATGCTCGGCGACTACGTAACCAGAACCCTGTGCAGTCTGGTGGCTCGCGAGCGCAGAATATTGACCTGAGTCAGTTTCTGCGTTAGAACTGGCGGGTCGAGGGAGGCCAACTTGAATCTGCCTACGGTGAACTTCCGCCGTTCCGCCGGGGAGGCTCGCAGCACCCGGCACGGTCTGGGCCTGGACGAGCACGCGGACGAATCGCAGCTCGCGCAGCGACAGGCCGACAAGTGGCTGATCTCGGGGTCCCTGCTGATCGGCACTGCCGCGCTGGGCGTCTTCGGCTTGCCGCTATTCCTGCGCGGGGTCTGGCTGCTGCGACGCGCCCAGCGGGCTGGGTTGTCGGTGCGGCCGATGCTGGTCACCCTGCTGGGCTACCTAGTCATCATCGATGCCGCCATCAACACCGTCGGCTGGGCTCTGGACATGGTGGGCAACCACACCCTGCTCGGCCGAGTGTTGCTGGTGGGGTGGGGAAACATGTTCGATGCCGGATACTTCTGGCACTTCAACGAACTCTGGATCGGCGGCGCTGCAGGCCCCGGCGAGAAAGGCTGGGAAGTTGGGCTGATCTTCACCGTCTTCACCATGCGGATCGCAGCCGGCATCGGCTTTTTGCAGATGAAGCGGTGGGGCCATCAGTGGATGGTCGTCACCTGCTGGATGGGCGTGGTGATCTGGATCGGTTACGTGTTCAACATGACCATTTACGCCGACGTGCGCTTCGCCGGTGTGGTGCTCCCGGTGGTCGGCTGGTGGCTTTACGACATCTTCTACATCACCCCATTCCTGGCCATCCCCTACCTGCATACGGTCAACCGCGAGATCTTCTCCGACTGAGCACATCCAGGTTGGCCTGAAATCGTAATGAACTCTGTTGCCGGATAAGGAGGTCCAACATATGGACTTGGTTTGGGAACTACTGCGCTACGTCGCGGCCTGGGGTGGAACCGGGTTAATCATCTGGTTCTGGTATTGGATGTTCTCCAACATCGGAACGTTCTGATCGCGTGGCCGAGGCTACCAATTCGTCGGCGATGGCGCTCGAGCGCAGTTGCGCGCTGACCGCAGTCGTGCTCAGCGAGCGGCGCCGCGGTGGCGCGCGCTTGACGACAGGGGCCAAGCGTGGCTTTGGGGTGAGCCCGGCGCTGGACCTGGTACACGTCCCCTTCCCGGCGCTCGCCCGCGAATGGACGCGCCGCACGCTGACCTGCGGTGTGGCTCTGCAGTGCTCACCGTCCAAGGAACGCGTGGCTCATTACCGGTTGACCGATCTCTCCGATCGTGAGCACCGTGCCCTCACGCTCGTCGAGGCGGGCGTCGCTGTGGGCTGGATCGCATCGAGATGGCCCGGGCTGCTGCTGGAAATCAAAAGGCTGCTACCCGACTTACCGGTCGGCGACCCGGAATTGGACGCACCGTCGATGTTCGACCGTGCGATCGACATGGCACGCGCCGGAGCGCCGATCGCCGAATACCCGCTGCTGGGCGTGCTGCCGCGCACGAGTGGGCACGCCCGCGGACTGGCAAGTGTGATCAAACGATTCGGCAGGATGCCGTGGACCAGCACCCAACAACGGCGCCCGCGCCCCTACTCGGTGCCGGTGGGCGGTGACGGCGGCGTGCGCGACCCCAATCTGCCGCCGCCGAGCCGACCGGAGGACAACGACATCGACATCAGCCCGCAGCGTCGGCAAGGCATCCCGTACCCGGAGTGGAATGCCTGGACCAAGGCCTTCCTGACGAATCACGTTGCAGTTATCGAGATCCCACCGCAGACCCACCGTGCACACCCCGCACCGATCGCGGCGAATCTGCGGAAATGGTTCGAGGAGCCCACCCACCGCGCTATGACCAACCGCCTCGAAGTCGGGTCCGACATCGATGTCGACCAATACGTCAAGCATTACATCGACTCGACAAGTCAGCAGACCGCCGAACCGCGGATCTTCCGGGAGCTGGCACCGAGCGGCCGCGACGTGACCACCGCACTGCTGCTCGATGGCAGCTCGTCGCTGGGAGTGCACGGCGGCCGCGTCTTCCGACTGGAACTGCAATGCGCCGATGCCCTCTCGCGTGCGATGACCCTCGCCCGGGAACGCCACGGCATCTTCGTGTTCACCGGCAACACCCGCCATCGAGTGGAAGTGCACTGTCTCAAGGACTTTCGCGACGGTCGGTTTCTCGCCCCGAGCCGTCTCGGGCTGCGGACCGCTGGCTACACAAGGCTTGGCGCGCCGATACGACACCTGACGTCGCGGCTACTGGCACAACCTTCGGAGCGGCGGCTGCTGATCGTGATCGGCGACGGGTTGATGTCCGACGAGGGCTACGAAGGCCGCTACGCCTGGGCCGACGTGGCACACGCCGTCGAGGAAGCTCACGATGCAGGCGTTTCGGTGTACTACGTGGGGGTCGGACCAACGCGGGTCGACCCGCTGCCTGAGGTGTTCGGAGTACGCCGCTCCAGACGGATCAAATCTGTCGAAGAACTGCCGCGCGTGCTGGCCCACGTCCACCGAGAACTCGTCGCTGCGTGAAGAACTACAGCCCCGGGGGGAATATGACGGACATCTACATCGCTGGCGGCAGCGAGGTACAGCTGTTCGAACAGGCTCACCGCGAACATGTTCCGGTGATGCTCACCGGACCGACCGGATGCGGCAAAACGCGCTTCGTCGAGCACATGGGCGTGCTGCTAGGTCTACCCGTCGTCACCATCAGCTGCCACGACGACCTGACCAGCTCCGATCTGGTCGGTCGTTTTATGGTCACCGGGGGCGACGTGGTGTGGACCGATGGTCCGCTGACTCGAGCCGTCAAAGCCGGGGCGATTTGTTATCTCGATGAGGTGGTGGAGGCCAGGCATGACTCTCTGGCGATCCTGCACTCCCTCACCGACCACCGTCGCGCTCTCTACCTGGATCGCGCTGACGAGGTGGTGCATGCGCCGGATTCGTTCACGCTGGTGTGTTCCTACAACCCCGCCTACCGCAGTTCGCTGAAGGAACTGAAGCCGTCTTTCCGTCAACGCTTCGCCACCTTGGCGATCAATTATCTGCCCGCCGCTCGAGAGGCGGAGGTCATCGTCGCCGAGACAGCCGTCGAGATTGCCATCGCCCGGCGACTTGTCGTCTGCGCCAACGCTATTCGCAACGCCGACGACGTGTTCCACTTCGAGCCGCCATCTACCCGGGTGCTGGTCACGGCAGCGAAGCTCATCGCGGCCGGAGCATCCGAGATCGATGCAGCGCAGGCGTGCATACTCGCACCCCTCACTACCGATGGTGCCGTGAGCGACGGTCTGCGTGAAATCGCCGAGGCAACCCTGCTCGCATCCCAGAACTCCCCGCACCAGTAGAGACCGATAGAGAAAGGCGACGAGATGGTTGATCAACAAGAGCGCAAGCGCAAACGGGCACTCATCGTCTTCCAGGTTTTCATCTACGGGTATCTGCTGGTGATGTTCGGCATCCAGCTGTACATGTCGTTCGCCCGAGGCTGGTGGGATCTGTGAGCCTGCCTGCGCTGCATGGGCATTCGGCTACCTCCGGCCTCGAGCAGCATCACGACGCCTCCAGACAAGCCCAGCGGCGGGCCGACAGATGGATGATCGTCGGCGCCGGACTGATGGGGTGTTGGGCTCCCGGCCTGCTTGGATTTCCCATCTTCATGCGTGGAGTCTGGCTGCAACGCCAGGCGCTACGTGCGGGACTGTCAGTACGACCGATGATTGTCACGCTGATCGGCTATCTGGTCTTGATCGACGGCATGCTCAACAGCCTGGGCTGGGCGCTGGACCTGGTCGCCAACCACACCTTGATCAATCGGGTGCTGATGGTCGGCTGGGGCAACATGTTCGACGCCGGCTACTTCTGGCACTACAACGAACTGTGGGTGGGCGGCGCCGCCGCGCCCGGCGAAAAGGCTTATGTCGCGGGGTTGATCCTCACGGTGTTCTCGATGCGGGTCGCCGCGGCGATCGGCTTCCTGCAGATGAAGCGGTGGGGCCACCAGTGGATGGTGGTCACCTGCTGGATGGGCGTAGTGATCTGGATGGCCTATGTGTTCAACATGACCATGTACGCCGACGTGCGGTACGCCGGGGTCGTATTCCCCGTGATCGGCTGGTGGCTCTACGACATCTTCTACATCACCCCCTTCCTGGCGATCCCCTACCTGCACACCGTCAACCGCGAAATCTTCTCCGACTGACCCCAAGGAGCCCGATCATGACCACACCGACATCGGAAGACACCGTCGCCGAGGAACTTCCGCCAGGTACCACGCCCTACTACGCGCGCATGCATAAATGGATCAAGCGCGCGGTGCTGGTTTGCTTGGTGGCGCTGGTGCTCGAGGGTGCGTTCACACTGCCGTTCATGGCCGTCTACTACGGCTACCCGACGCTGAGCCTCACCGAGATTTGCAGCGAGTTGCTCAAAGTTCGGTACTCCAATGACACTCTGGAATGCAAATACCCCTACCCGCCGCTGGGTCCGCCGGAAGGAGTTGCCGGCAAGGGCACCGCGCGTGACGACTGGGGTATCCAGCCCGTCCCCCGCTACCACAGGCTGGGCTTCCGGGAACTCGTGCGGATTCACGACGAGAGAATCGCCCGCCAGCATGCTCAGCAGGCGCCGAAACCATGACGCAGCCGCTGCGGGTCATCCAGTGGGCTACCGGCAATGTCGGCCGCCACGCAGTCGCGGCCGTGCAGGAACACCCGGATCTGGAGCTGGTCGGCGCCCTGGTCTACAGCGACGACAAGGCCGGCAGGGACGTGGGCGAGATCTGCGGAATCGGTGAAATCGGCGTAGTCGCAACCAAAGACGTCGACGAGATCCTCGCCCTGGAGGCCGACTGCGTGCTGTACAACGCGATGGGCGAAGCGAATCCGACCGCTGCGGTCGAGGACATCTGCCGGCTGCTTGCGTCGGGCAAGAACGTGGTGTCAACGGCGGTAACCGCACTGATCTATCCGAAGAGTTGCGACGGACCGGTAGCCGAACAGCTTGAGGCCGCGTGCGCCGCGGGCAAGACGTCGTTTCACGGTACCGGCATCGAACCCGGTTGGGCCGCAGAGGTTTTACCACTGACCATGTCGGGTTTGTTTCGGCGGATCGATTCGCTGGTTGTGCAGGAGCTGATGGACTACTCCACCTACGACGTGGGGTTCGTGCTGTTCGACGTGATGGGCTTCGGCAAGCACCCGGACGAACCGGTGCCGATGACCGAGCCGGCAGTAGGGGCAATAGCTTTCAAGGCTCCACTGATGCTGTTGGCCGACGGCCTCGGCGCGTCCATCGACGAATTCGTCTATGAACGTCAGGTCGCGATCGCCGACGCACCGATCGAAGTGAAGGCTGGGCACATCGAGAAGGGCACCGTCGCGGCCCAGCGGTTCAGCTACACGGCGATCGTCGAGGGCCGACCGGCGCTGACCGTCGAGCACATTACCCGCCTAGGCGCCGAGGTGGCACCCGACTGGCCGACCGGACGCGGCTGGAAGGTCACCGTGGCAGGATCGCCGTCGATGATGCTGGAATCGCGGATCGCGATCCACGGCGAGGACGACACAGACCAGGGTTGCCTGGGTACCGCGATGCACGCGGTGCATGCGATTGCACCGGTGTGCGACGCACCGGCGGGCATCCGGACCTTCCTCGACCTGCCCAACATCGTGGGACGCGGAGTGCTTTCGAAACCAGTCCACTGATGGTCCCGATCGGCGTTCCGGATAGCGCGGTTTAGCAAATGCCCGCTCGGGTATGCGAACCAGAGCGCAGCCCGTTTTTTACGCATTTCCTGATTGGAGGTCACGCTGGTGGCCGAGATGATTGTTCAAACGCCCGATGAGGTAGTGGCGTTTCTCAAAGCCCAGCACGCACTGATCGAGGACATGTTCGACGACGTGCTGTTGGCGTCGGACACGCAGGCGCGCAGCATACCGTTCGTTGCGCTGCGCCAGCTGCTGGCTGTCCACGAAACCGCCGAGGAAATGCTGGTGCATCCGCGCGTGCGCCGCGAGTTCGACGACGGCGACGCGATCGTCGACGAGCTGCTGCACGAAGAGCACGACGCCAAGGAGCATCTGGCGAAGATCGAGAACCTCGAGATCACGTCGCAGAAGTTCGTGGACGAGCTGACCCAGCTGCGTGACTCGGTGCTGGCCCACGCCGAGCATGAAGAACTGGAGGAGTTCGCGAAATTGCAGCGCGACCTCGACATAAGCGAACAAAAGCGGATGGCCACGGCGGTGAAGGTTGCGGAGGCGATCGCGCCCACCCGCCCACACGCCGGGGTGGAATCGGCAAAGCTAAACTTCGCCGTCGGACCCTTCGCCGCGATGCTCGACCGCGCCCGCGACCTGATGCACCAAGCCCTTGGTTGAGTCGCTCCGTAGGCTCAGTGGCGTGAGCGTCGCACCGGGCCGCACCGTCGCCCTTCAGGATCGGTTCTTTCGCGAGCTTCCTGAATTGGCGGTTCCGTGGCAGGCCGAACTGCCGCCCGAGCCCAGCTTGCTGGTGCTCAACGAAACATTGGCGGCCGAACTCGGTCTCAGCGTCGACTGGCTGCGTGGTCCGGACGGGCTGCGTTTCCTGGCGGGCAACTTGATTCCCGACGGCGCCACACCGGTGGCCCAAGCCTATGCCGGGCACCAGTTCGGCGGGTATGTTCCGCAGCTGGGTGACGGCCGCGCCCTGCTGCTGGGCGAGCTGGTGGACGGGCAGCAACACCTTCGTGACATTCACCTCAAGGGTTCCGGGCGCACGCCGTTCGCGCGCGGCGGGGACGGCTTGGCCGCGACCGGGCCCATGTTGCGCGAATACATCGTCAGCGAGGGCATGCACGCGCTGGGTGTCCCGACGACGCGCTCCCTGGCCGTGTTGGCCACTGGGCGCCCGGTTGCCCGCGAATCGCTGCTACCGGGAGCGTTGCTGGTCCGTGTGGCTAGCAGTCACCTCCGAGTAGGAAGTTTCCAATACGCTTCGGCAACAGGCGATCTCGATCTGTTACGGCGTCTGGCCGACCACGCCATTGCCCGCCACCATCCCGATGCCGCCGACGCCGAGCGACCCTACCTCGCGCTGTTCGAAGACGTGGTCGCCGCCCAGGCGGCGCTGGTGGCTCAGTGGATGCTGGTCGGCTTCGTACACGGTGTGATGAACACGGACAACATGACGATCTCCGGTGAAACCATCGACTACGGGCCGTGCGCGTTCATGGAGGCTTACGACCCCGACACGGTTTTCAGCTCGATCGACGCATGGGGCCGCTACGCCTACTGCAATCAACCAACCATCGCCGCATGGAATCTGGCGCGATTTGCCGAGACCCTACTGCCGCTGATCGGCGACGATGTCGAGGAATCAGTGTCGTTGGTGGAGAACGCTTTTGATGGATTCCATGACTATCACGCCGCGTGGCGGTCGGGCATGTACGCCAAGCTCGGACTGACCGCCGACGCCGAAGACATGGCGCCGTTGCTCGACGAAATATTGTCGCTGCTGCAGGAGAGCCACGTCGACTACACCTCGTTCTTCGCCCGGTTGTCCGGATTGGCGCGCAGCGACACCGGGCCGGTGCGCGAACTGTTCGTCGACCCCGCTCTGTTCGACGACTGGGCCGTCCGATGGCGCGCAGTGAACCCCGACCCCGAATTGATGTCACGGGTCAACCCGATCTACATCCCGCGCAATCACCTGGTCGAGGAGGCGCTGGAAGCGGCTACCGCGGGAGACCTCGGTCCGCTGCACGGGTTACTCGATGCCGTCCGCGCCCCCTACACCGAGCGGGCCGGACTGGAACGCTATGCAAAGCCCGCCCCGGCGGATTTCGGAACCTACCGCACCTTCTGCGGCACCTGACCGTCGCGGGTAGCCGCGGTGATGCCTAGCGCGATCATGATGTCGGCATAGGTGACGAACATTCCAGCCCAGAACGCCCACTTCAGCTGCGGATCCGGTTGAGAGGCAAAGAACATGATCAAGAAGATAGGCCCGACGATGCCGCACACGAAGGTCATCGTCTGGATGACAACGTAGCGCCGGAAGGTGGACACCCTTACTACTCCCGTCCGTTCGACCATCGGAGCATAGCGAGAGTCACCTAGTCGCCGTGCCGGTTTCGACGGCGCCGGATCGAAGACAGCAGCTGCATGATTACCACGACGACGGCACCGACCAACGCGCCGACCACCGCCGAGATCCCGGTGTCGATCAACCAGGCCAGTACCCCGCTCACCGGTCGGTGCCGCACCCATTCCTGCGCACGGGCCACCAGAGCGTGCGGGGTGTGCCAGCCTAGGTGGTCACTGTTGGTGAGCAGGATGTGACCGCCCACCCAGAGCATCGCAATCGTCCCCACAACTGAAAGCGCCGAGAGCAGCCTCGGCATCCCGGCTACCAGAGCCCGACCGATCACCTCGCCCGGGCGAGAGCCGGTTCGGGTGAGACGCAGGCCGGCATCGTCCATCTTGACGATGCCGGCGACGACTCCATAAACCGCGGTGGTAATGACGAAGGCGACGATAACCAGGATCACCAGCCGAGGGACGAATGCGGACTCGGCGACCTCGTTGAGCGCGATCACCATGATTTCGGCGGACAGGATGAAGTCGGTCCGGATCGCACCGCTCACCACTTTGCGCTCGCTCTGCGGCTCGTCGGCCACCTGGCCGTGACCCCGCAGACTTCCCCAAATCTTCTCGGCGCCTTCATAACACAGATACGTGGCGCCCAGCATCAGGATGGGGCTGAGCATCCAGGGCGCGAATTGGCTGAGCAACATGGCGCCGGGAAGGATGAGCACCAGCTTGTTGCGCAGCGAGCCCAGGGCGATGCGCTTGATGATCGGCAACTCGCGCTCGGCGGCGATGCCTTCGACGAACTGCGGTGTAACTGCGGTGTCGTCGATGACCACACCGGCGGCCTTGGCCGTAGCGCGTCCCGCCGCCCCACCCACGTCATTGAGCGACGCTGCGGTCAGCCGCGCCAACAACGCGACATCATCGAGCAGGCCGAAGAGGCCCGCGCTCATCGCGTCTTCCCCATGGCGTTGCAGACTACCGTCGCTGGGCCCATCATGCTGGAAGAGCAACGCCGCGGCCTGCGGACATTGCTGTCGCGCGCCGTCGAGTACTCGCCGTTTCATCGGAGCCGGCTGAGCGGCATCGACCTCACCGGCATCGACCCGACCGACCTTTCGCCGCTGCCGGTAATGACCAAAGCAGAGATGATGAACGCGCTCGACGAGGTCTTCACGGATCGCCGCCTGTGCCGCCGTGACGTCGAAAAGGCGATTGCTACAACAAAATACCGGCCTGTCCCGATTCTGAATGACTTCATCGCACTGGCCAGCGGCGGTTGCTCGGGACAGCGCGGCCTGTTCGTCTACGATCGCGCAGCGACTGCCAGCTTCCTCTCCGCCATTGCCCGCCCTCCGGTGGAAGCGATCCTCGCACCAACGGCGCCGGTCCGTCCCCCACGCATCGCGATGGTTGCCGCGCCATCGGCCGTGCACGCCACAGGCTTACTCACGCCGCTAACCGAAGGCCCCGACGCCTCCGCCCATCCCGAACTAGTACCCGCGACAAGACGAATGAACGAAGTGGTCGACCGGCTGAACACACTGCAGCCCGAAGTACTGGGAGGATACGCGATTTTTGACAGCTTCGGTTCAACCGAGGGACTCTTCGGAAAGACCGGCCCCGATGATGAGGTGTTCGCATTCAACACCGACATGTGCATCGTCGAACTCGTCGACGCCAACAACCGACCCGTGGCACCCGGGGCACCCTCAGCCAAGGTTCTGGTTACCAACCTCTACAACCTTGTCCAACCGCTGATCCGCTATGAGCTCACCGACATCTTCACGCGCCAACCAGATGCGGCCGAACACGGCCATCTGCGGGCTCGGGTACAGGGACGCAGCGATGAGGTGCTGCGGTACCAGGACATCACCAGCCATCCCATCGCCATCCGTTCCGTGATGGCCACAACACCTGAAGTAGTCGACTATCAGGTACATCAGACCGATTGCGGAATAGATGTTTTCGCGGTATTCGATGGCCATATGGCACGGGAAGACCTGGCCGGACGGCTGCGCCGGGCGCTAACTGACGCCGGACTGGGCCAACCCTGCGTGAAGATTCATGCAGTGGATCGGGTCGATCGGCATCCGCTGAGCGGCAAATTGCGGCGCTTCGTCCCTATCGCGTAATGCCTTCGTCGACAGTGGATTCCGCGAGGTAGGCGGCGATCGCATTGGTCAAACCGCGGCGGGCCTCGTCCAGATCCGCATAGCTGCCCAGCTGCCGCTCGGACACCAAGCCCCGCATCGCGCCGGGGATCAGCGTGGCTATCTCGCGCACCCGCTGCGGGTCGACCTGCAGGTCAGCAAAGGCTTTCTGGCACGTCGCATGCCATCCCTGCCCCCAGGAGCGCAGTTCGGCCGCGGTGCGAGGGTAGAGCCGATCCAGCTCGCTGGGCTCGCGCGGCAACGCAGCCCGCAAATTTTCGATCGCTCGGGAGTCCGGCGCGTTCAGGCCCCGGTACAAAGTGTCGATGATCTGCGCGACCCGCGCCCGCAACGGCGCCCCGGAGTCGGGTTGGGTGAACACATTGGCCCGCCGTTCGGCGGTGTGGTGCAGCACCGCCGCCCAAAACCCGTCGGCGTCGCCGAACTGGTATTGCACGGTGCCCCAGGTAACCCCGATCTGCTTGGCGATGCGGTTGGCCGACACCGCGCCTGGATCGCCGGACGCCAGCGCCGTCACCGCCGCCCGCAACATGGCCTCTCGGGTGGCCACACCTCGCTTGTTGGATCTGCGACCCGCGCTGTCCGCCACCGCCATCTTTGCATCCTAACGTCGAGCCTATAGTTTCGTTGACACCTTTATGATTTTTTCCTAGAGTTTTCCAGTGACGGATCGGGAGGACTGCGGGTATGGCCAAGCCGCCTTTGTCGATGAAACCAACTGGGTGGTTCCAGGTTGCGTGGTCTGACGAGATCGGCATCGGCGACGTCCACACGATGAAGTACTTCGACCAGGAGATGGTCGCCTGGCGCGCCGACTCGGGACAGCTCACCGTCATGAACGCCTATTGTGAGCACCTCGGCGCACACCTGGGGTACGGCGGCAAGGTGATCGGCGAAGTGCTGCAGTGCCCCTTCCACGGCTGGCAGTGGAACCAGCAGGGACGTAACGTGTGCATCCCGTACCAGGACCGGCCGAACCGCGGGCGCCGGATACGCGCCTACCCCGTCGTGGAGCGCAACGAGTCGGTCTACATCTGGCACGACATCGAAGGCCGCGCACCGTTTTTCGATGCACCCGACGTCTTCGCGAGCTTCGAGGACGGTAGCGGGCCCGCCGACTACTACCCGCAGCAGCGTCTATTCCGGCAGAACCTCGAGATGCACCCGCAGTACGTGCTGGAGAACGGCGTCGACTTCGCCCATTTCAAATACGTCCACAACACACCAATCGTGCCGATCTTCACCCGGCACGACTTCGACGACGCGGTGTCTTATGTCGATTTCACCATCACCTTCGAAGGTGACGACCAGCAGAGCATCCACGACGTCAAGAGCGGCGTGGAGGCCATCAACGGCGGCCTGGGCATCGCGGTCACCAAGAGTTGGGGGATGATCGACAACCGCACGATCTCGGCGATCACGCCCGTCGACGAACGCACCTCCGATGTCCGGTTCATGGTCTACATCGGTCGGGTCCCGGGCCGTCCCGTGGGCCAGGCCGAACGCGACGAGGCCAAAGCCCGCTCGTTCGGTGAAGAAGTGATCCGGCAGTTCGCCCAGGACATACACATCTGGGCCCACCAGCGCTACTCCGACCCACCCGCCCTCGCAACCGCGGAATACGAAGGATTCACCGCAATCCGCAACTGGGCCAAAAGGTTCTACCCCGACGGCAAGGGCGGCTCCGCCGCCGAACTGGCTGCCGCCAACTCCTAGTGAAAGGCCACCGGACGTTGATCAAGGTTTTCCAAGTTGCCACCGGCAATGTCGGTTCGGAGATGATCAAACGAATCGCCACCCAGCCGGATCTCGAACTCATTGGCGTGCACTGTTATTCACCGGACAAGATCGGCCGCGACGTCGGTGAGCTGGTCGGCGTTGGGGCCAACGGCGTCAAGGCCACCGGCACGAGCGAAGAGATCATTGCCGCCAAACCCGATGTGCTGACCTTCCACGGCGTCTTCCCCGACGAAGACCTCTACGTGAAAGTCCTTGAGGCCGGGATCAATATCGTCACCACCGCCGACTGGATCACCGGATGGCATCGGGACCGCAACCACCCGCATCGCTCCGGCAAACCGGTCACCCAACTGCTGGCCGAAGCCTGCGAGAAGGGCGGCTCGACCTTCTACGGGACGGGTATGAACCCGGGCGTCAACCAGATCCTGGGCGTGGTGTGTTCTGCGGACGTCGCCGAGATCGAGAACGTCACCACCATCGAGTCGGTCGACGTGTCCTGCCACCACTCCAAGGACACCTGGATCGAGGTGGGTTACGGCCTACCGGTGGACGATCCGTCGATCCCGTCGAAGCTGGAGAAGTACACCCGCGTCTTCGCTGACAGCGTGCTCATGATGGCCGACTGCTTCGACATCGAACTCGACGAGGTGAAGTTCAGCTACGAACTAGGCGCCTGCACCAAAGACGTCGACCTGGGCTGGTACACGCTGCCCAAAGGGTCACTCGGCGGCAACTACATCAAATACCAGGGCATGGTCAACGGTGTGCCCAGGGTCGAGACACATCTGGAATGGCAGATGACCCCGCACACCGATCCGAGCTGGGACATCAAGGGCTGCTACATCACTCAGATCAAGGGCGACCCCTGCATCTACAACAAACACATGATCTTCCCGAAGCCGGGTGTCGACTTGTCCAACCCGGACAACTTCGCCTCGATCGGCATGACCGTGACCGGACTGCCCGCACTGAACTCCATCAGGTCGGTCGTCGCCGCCCCGCCCGGCCTGATCACCAGTGCCGACCTGCCGCTGCGCGCGTTTGCGGGCCGCCTCAAGATCGGCACGTGATGACCCATCGCGCGTAGCCGCCCTCAGATGAGCGGTGCCAGAGCTCGCAGCGTTGCCCTAGCTCCGGGATCTTCCGCGGTGGCCGGAACAAGCGCAACACAGTCGGCACCGGACTGCGCGTACACACCCAGCCGTTCCCTAATCCGCTCCGGGGAACCCAAGGCCCCCACCGCGTCCGGCAGCTCGACGGGTACGGCGGCCGCCAGTTCGCGACGCGCCCCGCCAGCCCTTGCTTTCGCGACGAGATCGCCGAAACCCAAGGCGCTGAACATCTCCCCGTACCCGGGCGGGGCCAGGTACACCGCCAATTGTCCGGCCAGCTGCGCGCGTGCGTCGGCACCCGGGTCCAGCGCAACCGGCACCCAGACGGTCAGACGAGGTGCGGCGGCACCAGGTGGCACGGCCTCGTCGATCGCTGCCCTGACCTGCGCGACGCGGCGCGGCGACGCCAGGTTGAGCACCACCTCGTCGGCGTACTGCGCCGCCAGCGCAATCATGGCGGGACCGAAAGCGCCCACCGCGATTCGCGCTTCGGGAATGGGTTCGCGCAGGCGGAAGCCATGGCTGCCGACATGCCGACCGCTGTAGTGCACGCGGTCGCCGGCCAGCATCGGGCGCAGGCATTCGATGGTTTCGCGCATGACGGCCACGTGCTGAGTCCAGTCCCGGTTGTGCCAGCCGGCAACGATCATCGGGCTGGACGCTCCCAGCGCGAGGTGAACCGAGCAGCCGGTCAGCGAAGCAACCGAACTGGCGCCCAGCGCCAACGTCACCGGCCCGCGCACACCGACGGCCAGCGGTCCGATGTTCAGCGTCAGATTGGGTGCGCGCAGTCCGATCGCGGTCGCGAGGGCGAACGCGTCGTAGGTGGCCATCTCGCCGATCCATAACGCGCCGAAACCGTTGTCGGACGCCGCTTGTGCCACATCGAGCGCTTCCTGGTCGGGTCGGTCAAGCCAGAACGGCAAAACAACCTCGACGACAGTCATGGCAGCGCAACCGGTCATAACATCGACGTGTCGGCCTGTTGGCCGAGCAGGATACGCCCGGGAAGCTCGCGAGCCGCTTCGTTGACCTGAAAGTGCGCGGTAGCGGTGAAGGCGTCGCGGAACCGTCGTTGCAGCGGCGAAGTGTCGTAAATCGCTGTTCCGCCTGCCATCTCGTACATGCTGCGCACCACGTCGGCGGCGGTCCGGGTGGCATGGGTGGCCGCCAAGCGCAACCGGTTGCGCAGCGGGACCGGCACCGGGCCACTCCCCTGGCTGGCCTGCCACGCCTCCTCGATCGCCTGGTAGTACAGCAGGCGCGCCGCGCTCAGAGCGGCGTCGGCCGTCGCGACGGCAACCTGGGACGCGGGACGCTGGGCCAGGGTGCGGGTGGACCCGAGGCCCTTTTTCTCATCGGCCAGCTCGACGAGATCGTCAATAGCCGCGCGGGCATTCCCGAGCGCGGCGGCACCAATCGACAAAGCGAAAAACCCGAACACCGGGAAGCGATACAGCGGCCGGTCGAGCACCGGTCCGTCGAACAGGGACAGGACCCGGTCGGCCGGCACAAAGACGTCGTCGGCGACGGTGTCGTGGCTGCCGGTGCCGCGCAGCCCCAGTGTGTGCCAGGTGTCGAGGACCTGCAGATCCGCCTTGGGCAACGCGACGACCGAAGGGGCGGTCTGCCCGTCGACGATGCATCCAGCGAACATGATGTCGGCGTGGGTGATACCGCTGCAGAACGGCCAGCGGCCGGTCACCCGTACGCCCCCGTCGACCGACGTCGCGGTGCCCCGCGGCGCCCATACTCCTGCGGCGACACCCCGGCCGCCGCCAAACAATTCGTCGCGCGTGCTATCCGGCAGATAGGCGACCAGCAGCGCGCTGGTGACCGCAATGGACACACACCAGCCGGTGGCCGCGTCACCGCGGGCGATCGCCTCGGCGCATCGCAGTGCCACCCCGGGTGAGAGTTCTGCGGCGTCTACTTCGCGCGGCATGGTGGCCCGCAGCAGCCCCGCCTCGTTCAACTGCGCTGTCAATTGGGACGGGAGCCGGCGCTCGCGGTCGATCTCGGGCGCCATCTCGCGGGCCGACAGCGCGATCTTTTCGGCGAGCATCTCGATCTCGGTGTCGTGGCGGGTCATCGGCGGCTCCGGGTTGGGCGGTTCCCTCAAGCTAGCACCCGGCCAGCGTGCAACTCGCCGACCAGGTCGGCGAGGTCCTGCGCGCTGGGCCGGTAGCCCGGGAAGTAACAACAGACGTCAGAAGCCATTGCGCCGAAACGCTTCTCGATCGCAACGGCGCATTCGGCCGGACTGCCGGCGATCCCGATGGTGCGCACCATCTCGTCGGTGATCAACGCACGCATTGCTGCGTAATCACCCGTCTTGGACAGCGCGTTCAGCCGCGGTTGCAGCTCACCCCAACCCTCTACGTCGAGCACCGGCCGGTAGTTGGGCGTCGAACCGTAGAAGGCGATCAGCGTCGAGACGCCGTCGATAGCGGCAGCCAGTTCGGCATCGGTGCTGCCGACAGCGACCATCGCCTGCGCGATCACCTGCAGGTCAGCCGCGGCGCGCCCGGAATTCTGCAGGCCTTCGGCGAGTGCGGGCAAAGTCCGCTGCGCCAGGTGTCGCGCGCTGTTAAACGGCATCATCAGCAGTCCGTCGGCTACTTCGGCCGCCTTACGGGTCATCACCGGCCCGAGCGCGCCCATCAGCACCGGCGGCGGACCGTAAGGGTTGGGGCCCGGGTTGAAGTTCGGCGGCATCAAGGTGTGGGTGTAGAACTCGCCGCGAAACTTCAGCGGCGCCTGCCCCTCCCAGGTGGCGAAAATCGCCTTGACCGCCGCCACGGTCTCGGCCATCCGGGCCGCGGGCTTGCCCCAAGGGCTGCCGTACCGCTTCACGATATGCGCCCGGATCTGCGATCCCAAACCGAGCCGGAAACGGCCCCGACTGTAGACCTGTAGGTCGTACGCGGAATGGGCGAGATGGACCGGGCTGCGCGGGCCCGCGATCGCCACATTGGTCATCAACTCCAGGTCGGTCTCCCCGGCCGCGACCACAAGTGGAAAGAACACGTCATGCGGGCCCTCGAAAGTGAACAGCCCGTCGGCTCCGGCCTCGGCGATCTGCCGGGCGCTGTCACGAACTCTGTCCGGGGCTCCCTCGACTTGCAGATGTACTTTCATCTCCGCCTCAGCACGTCGCCTTCCGTGATCGTTGCCGACGTAGCCTATGCCAAGGGGCCGTGCATACCAGGTAACGCCCTTGATGCTGCGATTCAGGATGCCGGGCAGGCGGCCGCGATCTGCAGCGAAGCAGGCCACAGCACCGTCACCAACCCGAACGCGCCGATGTCAGCGCCCGCCGGCGTCACCCTGGCCAGTCGCGACTCGATCTGTTCGACCTGCGTGGGATGCCATGCGGCCCATCCCAACCCGATGACCAGATAAGGCAGCGCCAGCCAGAGCGCCACTTCGATCAGCGCGGAAAGGCTGACCTGGTAGCTCAGTATCCGACGGAGTCGATCCATGGCTTCCTGCGCCATTCAGATCAACGGACGGTTCCGCCGCACCCGGTGGCGGACATCTGCAAGCAAGACCTGACTTCCGCCCTGCCGGACGAACAGCGGCAGGAAGCGGTTGACGAAAGCCACCAGCAGGAACAGCCATTCGAAGCGCCGCTGCTTGGCGGGACTCCAGGACAGCCCGAGCGCGTCACGGAACACCGGGGCGAGGAATCCCGCCGTGAGAAACTTCAACAGCCGGTGAAAAGGGAACCGCAGCAACGGGTTGATCATTCGCAGATCGATCAGATCGCGCAGATAGCCGCCGACCACGTCGTCGATGTGCACCTGCGCGCAGGCGCCGATCCAATAGTCGTCGAAAGATCTCCGGGTCGGCGGCCACTGCTCCTCGCGTACCTGCAAGGTGGTGCCCAGCGTCCAGGCGGATCGGTAGAACTGTTCGGACTGTTCAGTATTCATCGGTCCGCGCAGCAACTGGTAAGTGTCTTCGAGCCCCACGAAAAGGCACGCGGCTACCCACATCTGGAGGCTGGGATCAAACGCGTTGTAACGGAGTGGACTGTCCGGGGTGGACTTGACCTGTCGGTGTGCGCCGTCGACGGCGGCACGGAACGCGGCTCGGTCCTGCTCGGATCCGAAGACCGCGACCGCCAGATACTGAAAGGTGGTGCGTGCGCGTTTCCACGGATGCTTGAGCAGGTTGCCGGAATCCACCTTCGACTCCACCACGCCGTATCCCACCTGGGGCCACGACAACTGCATGATCACGTTCGCGGCGCCGGCAGCGAACGCCCAGAAGTCCATCGCTTCGCGGACGTCCACCGGCGCATCGGTCCAGCGAGCCGTTTGCCGTCTAGCGCGGATGCGCGTGTCTGCGATAGTCAGAGGGCCCCGCCCGACGGCAGGTTCAGGCGAAACAGTCATTGACTACACCCCCGCTGGACAGCACTTCGGACTGATCAAACGTATCGCTGCCCTAGGCTGGTGGGCAACGAGATGCGGAACTATCATTAACATAAATGCTAGCCGACGCAGATCAGGACGTTGTGTACAGATGCCGACCATGCTGAGCAGACTTCGCAATCTACTCGACTACAAATTGACCATCGCCGAACTGATTGGCCTCGCCATCATGCTCGGTATCCCGTACTTCATCGTGGGGCTGATTTGGTCGTCGACGCACACCGAGCACCTGCACCAGATGCACGGAGCCGACCTGGTTGTCTCCTTCCTGGGTTCGATCGTGTCGTGGCCGGTGTTGCTGTTCTCCAACGTCTGCATGACCTGAAGGCGACTACTGCGGGTGGGACGCTAGGTATTCGGCGGCGGGGATCCGTTCGGATGCAACGTATCCCACAGGCAGTAACACGTCACCCGACGTGGTCAGATAGTAGACATCCCAGCGGTGGTAGGCGGCGAAGGCGGCCGGGTCTGCGGCGATCGCCGCAGCGTAGTCGTCGACCGCTCCGACGTAGTTGTTGGAGTGGTTGTAGCTGAAGATCGCGCGGTCATGGTTGCCGGCGAAACCGTTGGCCGCCAGCATTCGGCCGGCCGCCATGACGCTGTCGCGCGGCGAATGGATATCTCCGCCGTCACCGTAGGAGGCGAACGTCGAGGGCAGGAACTGCATGGGCCCCTGCGCCCCGGCGGTGCTGGTGCCGGAGATGCGGCCGAAGGCGGTTTCGACCATGTTGATCGCCGCCAGGTAGTTCCAGTTGACGCCGGTGGCAGCCTCCGCAGCGCGGTAATAGCCGAGTAGTTCGTCGGCCGGTGCTGGTGGGTCGATGCGCCAAGCGGGCAGGGTCGGTTTGGCTTCACCGGCGTTCAGGGCCTGCAGATGGTGCCGGGCGTCGACGTTGAGGTCGTAGATTCCGGTGAGCGAGGCCGGGATGACCGGCCGGACCGTCGACTCCCACTCGGGGTGGCGCCCGATGGCACGGTAGGCTGCCTGCTCGCGTAGCGCCGCCGCCTGCAGCGCCCCCTCCGACGACGACGGGTCACGCAACGTCTGCTCGTCGGCAACCAGGTCGCGGGCCAGCAGCGCGGGGTCCGCGGCCAGAGCGGGCGCCGCGGGCAGCGTAGTCGCGGCGGATTCCGGCTGGGATATCAGTGCCAGCCCGGCGATTGCCACGAATAGCATTGCGCCGCAACGCATCACACCAAGTCGCAGTTTCGCGCTCGGATGCTCCTGGTGACGAACGTACATATTATTGACCTCAGCGCTGCGGGCGGGCGCGCGCCGACGCGGTCGGCGCGCGTGCATTCATTCCACCCAACATCTTGTCCGGAGCGAACCGAATGTCCAAGCGGCGGGTCTCACCAGGTCGGTAGCGGGTCCAGCGCGACAGCTTGATTGCCCTGCCACTGGAACCGCACCGTGGTGGTGGGCCCCGGGCACGCGGTGCAGACGTTGCTGCCGTCTTTGTAGTCCAGGGCGACGGTGTTGTCGGTGGTCTTGGCCGTGTTGAGGGACGTGAACGGGTACGCCTTCGAAGTGGCGACTCCGGCGAAGGCACCCCTGTGGAAGAGCAGCGCTAGGTCCGGTGAACTGCCGGTGGCTCCGGTGACGGTGATGATGACCGTCGACAGTGTGGAGCACGGGTTGTAATTGCTGCTCGGATCGAAGCTGTGTGGTTTGGCATCCCACGGGGCATTGTTCGGCAGGGCCGGCAGCGTCTTGATGGCCGCCGCGATCTCGGGCGCAGCAAGGTTGACCCCACAGGTCGGGTCGGCCTTTGCGGGCGCGACCAGTGGATTCAGCAGGCAGCCGGCGACGAGCATCGCCAAGATCACTTTCCGTAGCAAGAATGCCTCCCCTGTCGGCTGCATTCATGGTGGCGCTGAGTTATGCCTACCGGGTAGGACTGTGGCGAGATTGTGTCGAAGAAGTGACCTGGCGTTCTCGTCGTCGGCAAATTGCAGCAGCGCATCCATCGGACGAGTTTCCCAACGAAACACCCAGCTCTGGCGACTGCCGTGCAATTCTGGTGGTACAACTATGCCGAAAGTAGGAACGGCCTCGGGATGAGCACCGACCACATCATCGTCAGCGGCGACGACGCGCTGGCAATGACGATTGTTGATGAGTTGAGAACGGCCGGTGCCACCGTGATCCGACTCGAGGACACCAAGCGAGCCGGCACAAAGAATGACCTCTACCGAGCGGGTATCGCGCACGCACGCGCCGTAGTCTGCGCCGGGAGCGACGACTCGGTGAATCTCGAAGTCGCGCTTCTGGCGGACAGAGCCAATCCCGGTGTACGCGTGGTGGCGCGGCTGTCCAATGACATCTTGCGAAAGGCATTTGCCGACAGCGATGTGTCGGGTGCGATGTTCGACGTGGCTGAACTCGCGGCGCCGTCCGTTGTGGAGGCCTGTCTGGCCCACAGCTGCCACCCGCTGGAGGTAGCGGGGATCCCGTTCGTGATCGCCGGCACGTCGTCACCCCAGGACACCACGCTCGGTGATCTGTGCGGCGAGCTGGCGCCGGTAGCGGTCATCCGGGGCGAAAAATCCGCATCGCCGGGTGAATTGGAGGCATGCCCGCCCCGCGACCTCCCCGTGAGCACCGGTGACTGGACGGTGATGATTGGTACCGCGGAGGAAGTCGCCGCCCAGGGCGTCGAGATCCCACTCGCAGCGCAAGCCCGCTCGCACCGCACGGAGCTGCGGGGAATTTTCGACGGCCTGCGTGCTTTTCGCAACGACGTCAACCCCGCGTTCTACCCATTGGTGGGCATAGTTGTCGCGCTGGTGATCATCTCCACCGTGCTCCTGCGGTTCGGTCACCAAAACCCCCGCATGAGTTGGGTCGACGCGCTGTATTTCACCGCCGAAACGATTAGCACCACCGGCTACGGCGACTTCAGCCTGATGCACCAACCAACCTGGCTACGCTTGTTCGCGGCCACAATGATGTTCGTCGGTCTGACCACCATCGCACTACTGGTTGCGTTCGTTGCCGACGTGCTGTTGTCGAGTCGCTTCGTGCAGAATGCCGCAGGTTGGCGGATCGCGCGCCTGCGCGACCACATCGTGGTGATCGGTCTCAGTGCGTTGGGGATCCGCGTAGTCAGCGACCTGGTCGCGGCCGGGCACGAGGTCGCGGTCGTCGAGATCGACGAAGACAACCCGTTTTTGACCGCGGCGCGTGAACTCCACGTCCCGGTCATTGTCGGGGATGCCATGCTGAGCCAGACTTTGAAATCGGCCCGGGTGGACCGCGCGCGAGCGGTCGCCGTGCTGACCCACGAGGACATGGTCAACATCGGAACCGGGATTACGTTGGCCCAGCTGCACGGTCGCCCCGTGGCGCCGCTGCATAGTTGGCCCGATATCCCCGTGGTACTGCGAGTTTTCGACCGGCCGCTGGGCTTCGCGCTGGCGCAACAATTCGGCTTCGTCAATGCTCGCTCGACCGTCGAATTGGTCGCACCCTGGTTCATCGCCGCCGCGATCAACCTGCAGGTATTGGACACATTTTCGGTGGGGCTGCGGTCATTTGTGGTCGGCGCGATTCGCGTCGCGCCGGACAGCGAACTCGATGGCGTGAAGCTTTCCGAGCTGCCCACCCAGACGCAAGTCATCGCGATCAACCGGGGTGAGATCGTATTTCCTGTGCACTCACGCAGCGAGACCGCTCTGCGCGCCGGCGACACAGCCTACCTTGTCGGACCCTACCGGGACCTACTGGACACCCTGAGCAGGGGGAAGCCGGCCCGGTCGGACTCCGAATGAACCCGCGCATGAAACAGCCCGACGCTGAGCCTATTTCGGCTGATTCGGTACGCCGGGAAAGAGCTGTCCGCTGGGCCCCGAGGTAACCCATCCGCCCAGCTTCGTCGCCAGGTGCGGCGCAAAGACCGCGCCGTACATCAGGTTTCCGATCACTACTACGGCGACGATAGACAGCACCGCCGATTGCGCCCGGGTCTTCGTGCGCTTGTCCGCCCAGCTCTCGATGACGTTGCGGCCCTGCGCGTCCGTACGCCCGAGTAGGTAGGTGAAGACCATCATCTGCACGCCCATCGCGATGGAATCGTAAACGGGGTACTGATGCTTGGTCCCCTCGAACACGGCCAGCCCAGGGATCACGTACCCGTAGTGGAAGACGCCGAGCCGGGCGCCGAGGAACGCGTTGAACACGAATGCCCAACAGAATCCCACGATCAGGCCGACCGTGAGAAGTGTCGTCGGCCTGCGCAATCCGAATCGTGCACTCAACCGCTGGCCGATCGTGGCGCCGATCACCGCCGGCAGCACGAAGTAGCCGATGTAGCCCACCGGCACTGACGAGGGCAACCCGCCCCAGGTCATGTTCAGCGGCCACCATGACGGCATCCGCGGTAGCGCCGGCGGGAACTGCGCATACATCGCCCAGTCATACGGCGCCTCGATCCAGGAGAACGACATCGCCGAAATGCACAGCAGCAGCATCGGATGGATACGTCGGTCGCGGATGCTCAGATAGACGGCGATCGCGGTGAACACGATGCCACTGCCCCAGCCGAAGATGACCGCGCCGGTAAGCAATGGGGTCATGGCTTCCGGCCTCCACGTGCCTCGGGGTCGAAGTAAATGACCACGCCGTAGATCAGCGCGATCAGACCGAACAACGTGCCGAGCATGATGACCGCGCCCACCATCAACGCTCCTCTCCTCCTCAACGCTGTTAATAGTGGATACTATTCTAAGAATGAGGTCAAGCCCGAAGATGGAGTGAATGCGGTTGCCCCAACGACCTTCTGCGATGAAGCGGACCGCGCCGGAGGCAGCGGCCCCGCCGGCTCGCCGGCCACGCGGTGAGCCGCGCCGACTCCTGCTCGACGCCGCCCGCGAGCTATTCGCCCGCCAGGATTACCGCCGCACCACCACGCGGGAGATCGCCGAGGCCGCTGGAGTCACCGAATACCTGCTGTTCCGCAACTTCGGGTCCAAGGCCGGTTTGTTTCGCGAGGCCCTCGTTGTTCCGTTTACGAACTTCGTCGACGAGTTCGGCCGGACGTGGCAGGCCATCGTGCCCGAACAGACCGACGAGGACGAGTTCGCCCGTCAGTTCGTCGGACAGCTCTATGACGTGATCGTCGAGCATCGGGGCCTGGTGTTGACGCTGGCCGCCGCGGAATCGCTGAGCGGGCCCGAGATCGCCGAGGCAGGAATCGCCGACATCCGGCGCGCCATCGCCTTGCTCGGCCATATCAGCACCGAGGGAATGCGATTGCGCGGGCTGCGCTCGAATCGGCCGGAGCTACCCGCACATTCGACGGTGGCCCTGATCGTCGGCATGGTGGCACTGCGTTCGACCTTCTTCCCGGAACAGCAACCCAGCCGCGACACCATCGTCGACGAACTCGTCCAGACGAGCCTGCATGGCTTCCTGCATCGGCCAGACCGTTAGTCCCGAAGTTCGGCGATCAACCGTTGCAGTCCTCGGGTCAGCGAACGCGGCACGTGATCGGGATCCACCAAGTCGTTCTCGGCCAGCGGACCCGCTTCGCTCGAGACGGTCCGGCCAGTAATCCGGCGCAACGTCCTGCCTTTTCCCCGGAGTTGCTCAATCGCCTTCAATAGCGAACCGGACCGGCCGATCGCCTCGTTCAGCTCGGTTACGGACACGCCCAGATGCTCGGACACCAATTCATCGCGCACTAACCGGATCTGGTGATTGATCTCGACGCACTGCGAGCCCCCGGGCTTTGCTTCGACGGCGATGTCGCACTCGCTGTCGAACCCCAGTGACCGGTTGTTGAGGTTCGACGATCCAATGCGCAGCAGGCGGTCGTCGACGACCAGAACCTTCGAGTGGACATAGATCGGAGCACCGCGGTCGGTGGCCGGCCAGTAGATACCCAGCCGGCCGTGATCGTCAGCGGCCCAGAGTAGTTGGATGACTTTGTGACGGGCGCTGTCCATTGTTCCGCGCTCGATCGGATTATTGCCCCGGCGGGCCAGCACGACCACGACCTCTGGGCCAGCGGGCTCCCTGAGCCGGGCGGCCAGCGCATCGACGATGCGCCTGGAAGCCAGGTACTGGTTCTCCAGGTAGATGGTGTCAGCGGCTGCCGCGATCGCCGTCAGATTCAGCGCCTCGACCTCGCGGACCTCTTTGCGATCCTCCAATTCGGGTAGCGTGCGGGCGATTCCGACGTCGACGTTGCGCAGCGTCGGCGCCAAGTCGCGGGGCCAGGCGGGACGCACGGTGTCGAGGGGTTCCAGCCGCTGTTTCGTCGCAATTCGCCACCGGAGCCGGGCCTGTTCGGCGAGTTTGCCCGCGGCAGCGCCCTCGACCGCACCACCGACGTCGTGCCGCGGTCCGTAGCTTCGCCGCAACGTCCGGCGTCCACGACTGTCGTGCTGGTGCGCACGGGTGTCCCAGCGGTTGACTGTGAGATCGATACCGCCGCAGAATGCCACCACGTCGTCGACCACCACGATCTTCTGGTGGTGCACCGAACCGACCGGGTGCGCGCCGTCGACGGCGAAATGGATTCGCTTACTGCTGATCTGATTCAGTAGCGACACAGGGGTCAGCCCGTTCCAGATACCGCCGAAGGCCGGCAGCAGCCGGAGATTGGACTTCAGCAGATAGATCTCCAACCCCGGCCGCTCGCGCAGCAACCAGAGCAAGAACACTCCCAGCTGGTTGGGGCCGGGCAGAACCTTGGCGCCACGCTCGAACGTCATCCTCGCGTCGAGATCCCAAGCAATGAGCATGATCCGATGCTGAGCACCCAACATCGCCGCCTTGACGTGCTTGAAGTAGTCCGCCGCGTCGATGATGCAGGCGAACCGGTCCGCCCGGGCGACCTGCCAGCAGGTCTGACCGGGCGTCAGCAGCCGGTTGTCGCCCACGCGGATGTTTTCGGCTGCGGGCTCGTGAAGAACATGGATGAACTACTACCCGTTAGGCCGCGTCAATATGTCGCCGCGTGATCAACGCCGCAACGACCATCAGGCGCGGTGCCCCGTGTAAACGTCACGCATGGTCGGTTTGATGGCGCGAGCCAACGGAGTGGGAACACCGGAGGCGACCCCGAGGTCGGCCGCGGCGTCGAGATCCTTGTTCGCCAGCGCCGCCACCCGGTCGGCGTAATCGGACGGTACCGTGATGCCGGCCGCGCGCACGTCAAGCAGCCGCAGCGTCTGCTTGCCGTCCGAATCCGCCTCCCGCATGACCGAAAGCAAGGTATTTAACGAAACACCTTGTGCAGCAACTAGATTTGCCGCTTCGTCTACGACCGACCAACAACCATACTGGATCAGGTTGCGGGCGATCTTCGTGGCCATACCAGCTCCCACCGGGCCACAGTGCATGATCGCGCTGGCGAAGTCGTCTAGCACCGGGCGGGCCCTGTCTACCTGCTCGTCTGGCCCGCCGATCATCGCGATGATGCCGTTTTCGGCGGCCTTGTCGCCGTTGGTGACTCCGCAGTCGAGCAGGATGACATCGGCGTCGCGACACAGCTCGGCAAGTTCGTGCAGCTCGGTGACCGACACGGTCGACAAGAGCACCACGATCAGGCCAGGCCGGGCGGCGGCCAGCAGCCCGTCAGAGCCCACCAGCACATCGCGCGCCTGGTCCGCGCTAACCACCGCAATCAACACCACATCTGAGTTGCGCGTCACCGCGGCGATCGAATCCAATTGCGCGGGAACGCCTTCCAGCTGCGCCGCAGCGTCCGGGCGCACGTCGTACACGCTCGGTACGCGTCCGCGCCGGGCCATGCTGACCGCGACGCCGCCACCGATCTCGCCCAGGCCGATCACACCGGCACGCACGGACGTCGTCACGCGCGACTCCTCAACATCACAAGAGCGAATCGAGCATCATTTGCGCCTCACCGTCCGCATCGGCGGGTGCGTCGCCGTTTTCGGTGTAGACGACGAAGGCCGACATATGGTTCGAGGTATTCAGCAACTCGACGAAGGAGCCGGTCACAGGAATCGCACCCATTCGGGAGGTTCCGTCAGCGCTGTAGTCCATGGAAGCACCCTCGTTGAAGTTGCCGTGTGCCGGTTTCGGGCTGGGCACGCTAAGGTCCCTGACATTGCTCAGGCCCGTCGTCGACACGCTGCTCAATTGATCGATGTCCGATTGCAGCAAAGCGACGGGATCGGATCCGTTGGCCGGCTTGACCCGGATTTCGATTTCCGCGCTGGAGGTTGCGTTGTGCAGCGATACCCAGCCGCCGCCTTGGTCGCTCACAGTCCAGCCCGGGGCCGGAGTCACCGAGATGCCGGGCGCCAGGTTGATCCCACCTGCCGCCCACGCAATCGGGGCCCGGCATACGGCGCCGACCAGCGCGACTGCCGCCGTCGCAGCGGCCACCGTGCACAGCGCACGCGTTCGAAAGCCCCGCCCCTTTCCGAGCCGAATCGGCGACGGCGAAAGTGTCGGTGATGCCGAAGCCTTCGGGTGCGACGACAACGCTGGCATGGTCTTGCTCCTCTCCTGAACCGCACGGCTGGGCTGCGCCGATTCAAGTCCCTATTTGACTCGAATACGATACAAGTGTCTACGACTGAACTGGCTGACCCTTTATCGCGCTATATCAGCATGCCAACCCCTATGGTGGGGCGATGGACCCGCCGCCACCGACCGCGCGATCCGATGAGCACCCGTTTTCGGTGAGCCGACGTCAACTGTTCCAGGTCGTTGGCGGTGTCGGGTTCGCGGGCGCATTGGGCGGATGTGCGACCAAGACCACGGCCAGCCCGCTGCCTGCGCAACCGGGTCCGAGTTCGCCTGCCACCCCGCCCGCCGTAAGTTCCGGACCAGCCGCCAATAACCCCGGCCCGCCCGCTTCGCGCGCGACCGCGGCGCAGTTGCTCTGCCGAGACGCCTGGGGTGCCCGAGCCGCGCGGCCCGGCGGCAAACCGCACACCCCTAACCGACTGACGTTGCACCACGCCGGGGTGGTCTTGGGCGCCAACAGCAACGCGCCCGGCCGATTCCGCCAAGACCAGCGCTACCACCAGGACCAACTCGGTTGGATCGACATCGCCTACCACCTCGGCATCGACCGCGACGGCAACATCTACCAACTGCGCGACCCCGGCATCGAAGGCGACACCGCAACCGATTACGACACGACGGGTCACTTCCTGGTGATTTGCGAAGGCGATTTCAATGAAGAGACCGTGTCGCCCGCCCAGGTGCGTGGTATCGCGACCGCGTTTGCCTGGGCCGCCCAGACCTACCGCATCGCGACCGGCACCTTGAAGGGACACCGCGACTTCGCCGAAACCTCTTGTCCGGGAACCAATCTCTACGCACAGCTAACCTCGGGTGAACTGCGGACGCAAATCGACTCGCTGTTGGCTGCGGGCGGGGTAGACCTGCAGCCGTTCTGCGGGCCCGAGGCCGTCGCCCGGGTGCGGGCCATCGAAGCGGGCAACTGAGCGCCTCGCGGAGCCGTCATGGCACGATGAGTCCTTTCGATGGAGTCCTTCTCGAGCGAAAGGTCGCCAATGTCAGGCAATAGCGTCGGCAGAGTCGCCGGCAAGGTCGCATTCATCACCGGCGCGGCACGCGGTATGGGCCGTGAGCACGCGATCCGGCTGGCCGAGGAGGGCGCCGACGTCATCGCCGTCGACGTCTGCGAGGACATCGACGGTGTTGCCTACCCCGGCGCAACCGAGACCGACCTGGCCGACACCGCGGCGTTCGTGGAGAAGGCGGGCCGGCGCTCGTTTACCGCTAAGGCCGACGTGCGGAATCTGGACAGTCTGCGCGCCGCCCTCGAACAGGGTGTTGCCGCCCTGGGCCCGGTCGACATCGTGGTCGCCAACGCCGGGATCAGCGGTTCTCCCGCCCCCGCGGCGCAGATCGAGCATTCCGCATGGCAGACGATGATCGACATCAACCTGACCGGCGTGTGGCAAACCGTCAAGGCCGCGTTGCCGCACATGACCAACGGCGGTGGGTCGATCATCCTGGTCAGCTCGATGCTGGGCATTCGCGGCGGGGGTTACATGGCCCACTACGCGGCCGCGAAACACGCCGTCGTAGGGCTGATGAACTCTTTGGCCAATGAGCTTGCGCCGCAGTGGATTCGAGTCAACTCAATTCACCCGGGCAATATCTTGACGCCGATGCTGGACAACGAGCAGTTCTGCCGGACACTGCGGCCCGACCTGCCCAATCCGACCGTGCACGACGCTGCGGAGATCATTGGGCAGTTCCACCTGTTGCCCAAACCGCTGATCGAGGCGCGCGCCGTGAGCAACGCGGTGCTTTTCCTGGCCTCCGACGAGGCGCACTACATCACAGGGGCGGCCCTGCCCGTTGACGCCGGGGCAGTCGCGAAATTCTGAACTTCGCCTGCCGACTGTGAACTACGCGACACAACACGCCGACGCAGCGTCGTGTAGTTCACGTTCGAGACCGTCCAGCGGAGGTTGCGGCTCCGCGGTCTGCTCATCCGAATTCGACAAGTGTGTGAGCGGCCCGGAACCGTTCGAGTTCCGGCTGCCGATACAGCAGCGCGGTGGCCGGCCCCAGGACTCGGCCACGGACCCTCGGCACCGGCAACTCGCGCACCGCACGGATACCCGAAATTGCCCGCAGCTCGTCGTATTGCTTGGCGGTGAACCAGAATGGCATCGGCGGGGCTGTGTACTGCTTGCTGAGCTTGATACCGAATCGCCGCGAATATGCGCTCAACAACCGGGGCACACTATCGAAAATCAGCCGGCCACCGGGAAACCGCTTGGCGCAGGCCGCGATCAGGTCGAATGCGGCGTCTCGGTCGAGGTATTGCAGTAGGCCTTCGACGGTGATCAGGACGCCATCGGTGGCCTCGACCCGGTCCATCCAGGTATAGTCCAGCGCCGACTGCGCCAGATAGTGCAGCCGGTCCGGCGTGGGCAGCAGCTGCTTGCGCAGCCGCACGATAGGCTCGAGATCGACCGACAGCCAAGTCAATTCACCGTTGTCCAGTCGCCAGAAGCTGGTCTGCAGCCCTTCGGCCAAGGCGACGACATTGGCCTTGGGATGGGCCTGAAGGTATTCGCGAGAGGCACTGTCGAAGATCACCGAGCGCCACGCGGTTGCCTGATGCGTCTTGCCGAAATCCTGGTAGTCATAGTCGAGGCTGTCGCGCAGCGCGATCGCCATGGGGTCCGCAACGATGCCGTCCGGCCGGGCCGCCTCGGTCGCCCGCTGATACAGAGTCAGCAACGCGGTCTCGGAGATACCCGCCAGATGGCGAGCGTCTATCACTGGCATGGCTGAACTATAGACATGGCCGGTTGGGGCCCCGCGACATGCGCTTACGTCGAGCTCACTCGTGCAGCGGACGAGGCGGGGAACTTTCCGCGGGCCCGGACCGACTACTTCGCAACGGGAGAGTGTGCGCGTTCGTAGGGACGCCACACGCGCCGTTACGAGGAGGTCGGGTCCTGACAGCCCCCATTTGGATGGCGACGCCTCCGGAGGTGCATTCGGCGTTGCTGAGCGCCGGGCACGGTCCGGGGTCGCTGCTTGCTGCCGCCGATCAGTGGCAGGAGCTGAGCACGCAGTACACGCGTGCGGCCGCCGAGTTGAGCGGCCTGCTGGCCGATGTGCAGGGGGCCAGCTGGGAGGGAACCACCGGCGCCGAGTATGCGGCGGCGCACGGCCCCTACCTGGCCTGGCTCGAGCAATCCGCGGTGGATAGTGCGCTGAGGGCTGCCGCGCACCAGACCGCCGCCACCGCATTCGGCAGCGCGCTCGCCACCATGCCGACGCTGGCCGAACTGGCCGCCAACCACGTACTGCACGGCGTGTTAGTAACCACCAATTTTTTCGGTATCAACACCATCCCGATCGCGGTCAACGAAGCCGACTACGCCCGCATGTGGGTTCAGGCAGCCGACACCATGGCCGTGTATCAAGCCATCACCGAAACGGCCACCGCGGCGACTCCGCCTACCCAGCCGGCGCCGCATATTCTCAAGCCCGCCGCCGAGGCTCAAGCCGATCCAAGCCAGGTCACCGGCAGCATCGGACAACTCGTCCGGGACATCGCGAACTTCATCGCCGATCCGTACCAGTATTTCCTGGACTTTTTCCAGCAATTCGGCTTCAGCCCGGCCACCACCATTGCCCTGGCCGTTATAGCGCTGTTCCTTTACGACGTCCTCTGGTACCCGTACTACGCCTCGTATTCCCTGCTGCTGCTTCCTTTCTTCACTCCCGCGCTCAGCGCGTTGAGCGCCCTGAACCTGCTGACCCAATGGTTCCATTTGGATCCGATAACCGAGCCGCTGCCCGTCCCTGCTGCGGCTGGTGCCGCCCACCACGGCGCTTCGAACCCGAATACCACAGTGGTGCAGGTCTTTTCCAGTTCTCCCGGTAGCGGCTCGAGCACCGGCAACACCGCGCCGGGCACATCGAGCGCAACCTCGACGAGCGGGCCGCCCGCCCCGCCGGAGCTGAGCTACGCCGTTGCCGGCCTGGCGCCGCCGGGCGCCGGCTTCGGGCCGCGAGCCGAAGCGAATGCATCGGCGAGCGCGACCGACCGCATCGGGTCCGCGGCCGCGGCGACCACGAGTCATACCGCGGCGCGGGTGCGGCGACGGCAACGCGCCAAGACGGGTGTGCGCGGTCATCGGGACGAGTTCCTAGATGCGTCGGTTGATGCGGGCGCCGCCACCGGCGCCGCTGAACCCACCGCGGAGCCCACCGCGAGCTCCCGGGGCGCCGGAGGGCTCGGCTTCGCGGGGACCGTCGCGGCGCCGGACACACTGGCCGCCGGACTTGTCCGAACATCCTCGGCGGCAACCGATGTCACCGTCCCGTTGCTGCCGGCGAGCTGGCGGCCGGAGGAAACATCGGTGGCGGACAGGAGGACCGGCTGAGCACCACGAACGCAACGCAGATGAACCACAGCGCAATCGATGAGGAGTAGGAACCCTATGACGCTCAACGTGAAAGGCAACGGGCTCGGGGCCCAAGTCACGGGCATCGATCCCCACAACCTGGACAACATCAGCACCGAAGAGATTCGCGACATCGTCTACGAGAACAAGCTCGTGATCCTCAAGGACGTGCACCCAAGCCCGGAGCAATTCATCCAGCTCGGTCGGATCGTCGGGCAAATTGTGCCGTACTACGAGCCCATGTACCACCACGAGCAGCATCCGGAGATATTCGTCTCCTCCACCGAGGAAGGCCATGGTGTTCCCAAGACGGGGGCATTCTGGCACATCGACTACATGTTCATGCCGGAGCCGTTCGCCTTCTCTATGGTGGTGCCGCTGGCCGTACCCGGTCACGACCGCGGAACCTACTTCATCGACCTCAACAAGGTGTGGGAGTCGCTGCCGCCCGCCGTGCAGCAGCCGGCCCGCGGGACGTTCAGTACCCATGATCCACGGCGCCACATCAAGATTCGCCCCAGCGACGTGTACCGCCCGATCGGCGAAGTATGGGCGGAGATCAGCCGGACCACACCGCCGATCAAATGGCCGACGATCATCAGGCACCCCAAGACCGGGGAAGAGATCCTCTACATCTGCGCATCGGGCACCACCAAGATCGAGGACCAGAACGGCGAAACCCTCGATCCCGCGGTGCTGCAACGATTGATGGAGGCTACCGGCCAACTGGACACCGAATACAAGTCTCCCTTCATCCACACCCAGCATTACGAAGTCGGCGACATCGTGTTGTGGGACAACCGGGTTCTGATGCATCGGGCCAAACACGGCACCGCCTCGGGCACGCTGACCACCCACCGGCTAACCATGCTGGACGGCCTCGTGACGCCGGGGTATGCGGCATGACTCACATCGATGTACCGTCCACCGCACAGACCACGCTTTCGCCCGAATCCGCCGTCACCACACCGATCCCCGAGGATCTTCTGGTCCGGGTGCTGGAGCCGTATTCCTACAAGGGCTGCCGCTACCTACTCGACGCCGAGTATCAAGCGACCGCCGATTCGGTCTACGCCGTCGGCAATTTCCGCATCGAGGAATCCGCGTACATTCGCACCACCGGTCATTTCAATGCCGCCGAGCTGATCCTGTGCTTCAACCAGCTCGCCTACAGCGCCTTTGCGCCGGCCATCCTGAACGAGGAGATTCCCGTGCTGCGAGGCTGGTCGATCAGTGATTACTTCGACCTGCAACTGCCCAGCATGTTGATCAAGAACACCGCATCCCGGTTCCGCAGGCCGATCAACGCCCAGAGGTTCTCGGCCCGGCTGTTGTGCCAGAACTTCAAGGTCATCGACCGCAGCTTGCGGTACCTGTCCGTCCCGTGCGCCATCGAGTTCTGGGACGAGTACCAAGGTTCCGCATCGGCCGAGGTCGAGTTGGCCGCCCTGAACATCCCCTGACCCTCCGGCAGAAGAAGCAGTCAATCGTCATGTCTTCCCCACCGCCCACCGTGTTGCAACGCGTCCGAGATCGGGCACGAATACGACCCGAAGCGATCGCGCTACGCCGTGTCGACGGCACTAGCGTGTTGCGCTACGGGGCGCTGTTCGCTGAACTGGCGCTGCTCGCTGAAACCCTTGCCACACAAGGCATCTCCCGCGGAGACCGGGTGCTGGTCAGCTCCGACAACGGGCCGGAAACCTTCCTGTCGGTGCTGGCCTGCGCGAAACTCGGTGCGATCGCCGTCATGGTCGACGGAAGCCTTCCGCCGGCAATCATCACCCGGTTCGCCGAGATCGCCCGGCCCACGGCAATTCTCGTGGCATCCCGGGCCAGGTTGGCCTCGACCGGTATGGCGGATGCGTTGAGTTCCCTACCGGCCATTCCCGTGGAAATCGGTTCCAGCGAAAAGTATTCCACCGGATTCAGCGAGGTAGACCCGACCGACCTCGGTGCCGACGACCCGCTGGCGATGATCTTCACCAGTGGCACCACCGGCGAGCCGAAAGCGGTGCTGCTGGCCAACCGCACGTTCTACGCCATCCCGGACATCCTGCGCGATGAAGACTTAAACTGGATCACCTGGGTGGACGGCGAAACCACATATTCGCCGCTGCCCGCCACCCATATCGGCGGACTGTGGTGGATCCTGACCTGCCTGATGCGCGGCGGCTGCTGCATCACCGGCGGTGAGAACACCACATCACTGCTGCAAATTCTGCAAACCAATGCCGTGGCATCGACCTGTCTGGTGCCGACCCTGCTTGCGAAACTAGTCGCGGAGATGAAGGCCGCCGATGCGAGGCTGCCGGCGCTGCGGCTGCTCGGCTACGGCGGGTCCCGAGCTATCGCGGCCGACGTGCGCTTCATCGAAGCCACCGGTGTGCGCACCGCACAGGTGTATGGCCTGAGCGAAACAGGTTGCACCGCTTTGTGTCTGCCCACGGATGACGGCTCCATAGGCAAGATCGAGGCGGGCGCGGTAGGGCGGCCCTATCCCGGCGTCGACGTGTATCTGGCTGCCGACGGCGAACGGCCGCCGGCCGCGGGACCCGCCGATTCGGCGTCGTTCGGCACGCTGTGGATCAGGTCGCCGGCCAACATGCTCGGCTACTGGAACAACCCGGATCGCACCGCCGAGGTGCTCAGCGACGGCTGGGTGAACACCGGGGACCTGCTCGAGCGCCACGACGACGGCTTCTTCTACATCAAGGGGCGCTCTTCGGAGATGATCATCTGCGGCGGCGTGAATGTCGCGCCCGACGAAGTGGACCGAATTGCCGAGAGTGTGCCGGGCGTGCAAGAGGCGGCATGCTACGAGATTCCGGATGCCGAATTCGGCGCGCTGGTCGGTCTGGCGGTGGTCGCCGCGACGGCACTGGACGAAACCGAGGAACGAAAACTCAAGCATGCTGTCGCGGCTCGCTTCCGTCAGGAGTCCGAGGCGACGGCGCGCCCGTCGACCATCATGCTGGTCGCCGACATTCCGCGTACGCAGTCCGGAAAGGTCATGCGAGCATCGCTGGCGGCCAGGGTGACCGACACGCAAGCAGGAGCGACGATTCGTGGCTGAGCAACTGCGCGACGCCATTCGCGCCGCGATCTGCGACGTGCTCTACGTGGACGACGCGGACCTCGTCGACGGCGACTCCACCGATCTGCGAGACCTCGGATTGGATTCGGTACGATTCGTCGTACTGATGAAACGGCTTGGTGTGGAACGTGAATCGTCGTTGCCGTCGCGGCTTGCGGAGAATCTGTCGATCGCCGGATGGGTTGCGGAACTGGAGAAGTCCGAGCTGGAAACTGCGCCGTGACCGTGCTCGATCAAGCACACACGCAGCGCGTTCCACTGAGTCATTCGCAACGCAATATCTACCAGGGCGTGCTTCAGGACGGCGAACCGTCGCTATACCTGATCAGCAAGCGGTACCGATTCCGGCCCCTAGATCCCGCCCGGTTCCTCGCCGCGCTTGCGGCATCGGTGCTGGAGAATCCGATTCAGCTGTGCGTGCTGGAAGCCTCGCCCGGCCCAGACGGCGTCCCGGATCTGGTTCCGCAGCTGGGGGTTTCCGACCTGGTGCGGTCCGCGCCGGAGACTGACGACGTCGAGCTGGCCGAGACCTGGCAGACCGGCATCCTTGGCCGGCCACTGGTGCGGTACACCGTGCGGACCGACTCAGCCGGCACCGTCTGCGGAATGGACGTCGACTCCCACCACATTCTGCTCGACGGCGGCGCGACGGGGATCATCGAAGCCAGCCTGGCGCACCATCTCTCGGCGGGGTATATCGCTGAGATCCCCTGTGCGACTGACGGTCTAGCCAAGGTGGCGTTGGCCCATCAGCGCGAAGCGGCCAGGGTTGCCGAGGCATTGCAGCGCCTGGCCGCCGTTGTGCAGCGCGAACTGGCGGAGGAATCGGTGATAGCCGGGCCGAGCGAAGCGCCGGTGCTGGCGGCCAGAGGTGTACTGCGCGAATCGGTGCTGGTCTGCGGCGATCGTTACGATGCGTTGCTCGCCCTCTCCGAGGCCCGGCATGTCCCGCTTAACGTGCTGGTGACCGCGGCCGCGATGGCCGTGGACGCGAGCCGGCGGCAGAGCACCGACGGTCTGGTGGTTCATGCAGTGGACAACCGATTCGGCGACCCCGAATTGAATGTGGCTACCTGCCTGGTTAATTCGGTGGCGCAGACGTTCCAGTTCCAGCCATTCGCCTCGGTCGCCGACGTTGTCGCGTTGCTGGATCGCAGCTATGTCAAGGCCGTGCGGCGCCGATGGCTACGTGAGGAACATTACCGCCGCATGTACCTGGCCATCAACCGCGCCACCGGGGTACAAGCGTTGACGCTCAACTTCATTCGCCGGTCGTGCGCACCGCAACTGCGCCCATTCCTGACCGAAGCGCCGGAGGCGACGCGAATCGGCCCCGTAGAGGGCATGACGGTGGCTTGCGTTCAGGACGAAGAGCAGCGCTCGTTGCAGCTGGCAATCTGGGACCGAGCGGATCTGCCCGAAAGAGGGCTCGACGGCGGGCGACACACCGGAGTCGCGCAGCGCATCGCCGACGCGCTGCACTCGATGCCCACGCTGTGGCATCAGCCCATCGCGATGATGGTCGACGAATGGTTCGCTATCGATGCCGATGGCGCCCGGCGGCCCGGCTATCCGGCCAGTAGACGCGAAACATTTACGGCTACAGCGTGGTTCGCCGATCCATCCGTCGAGCGATTCCTACAGCGCCGTTCCTTCGTGTACCCGTGGGTTGGCTGGCTGATTGGCCAAGGCGTCGCTGCGGGCGACATCGTGGTGTGCTGTGACGACGGCTCCGAACGGACCATCGACCTGCTGCTGGCCTGCCATCTCGCGGGGTGTGGCTACAGCGTGTGCGACGGCGTCGACGAGCTGAGGCAGCGCGCCGACGCCATTAGCGCCGCTGGGGACACCGCGCACGTCGTCGATCTCGGTGCCGCCGAACTCGTCGGCGTCCTCGACGATGCCGTCGGCCGACGCATCGACGAGGTGCGGCGCGCTCCCGGACTCCCCGGTCAAACCGCTTATGTCATGCCCACTTCGGGTTCGACCGGGCGGCCCAAGCTGGTCCGGGTCACGCATGGGTCCCTGGGGGCGTTCTGCGGCGGGGTCCGGCACGGCTACGGGTGGGGACCGGACGACACCATCCTGCAAAGTGCGCCGCTGACGTCGGACATCAGTATCGAAGAGATCTTCGGTGCCGCATTCTGCGGAGCCAAGCTGGTGCGCTCCACCGCAATGAGGTCCGGCGATCTGGACACGCTGACGCGAGATTTGATCGAGCAGCGGGCGACTGTCGCCGACCTGCCGACCGCCATCTGGCAGCTGCTGTGCGACGACGATATGGCTCTGGACGCACTGCACCGCTCGAACCTGCGGCAGATCGTCATCGGCGGCGAAGCGCTGCGCACCACCGCCATCCACAGATGGCGTGACCACGCTCTGGCACGGCGGATTTCCCTGATTTCCAGCTATGGCCCGACCGAAACCACGGTCGTCGTCACGTATCTGCCGATTACCGGCGAGGGCAGCGACCGGCTGGGCCGGCCGGTGCTGCCCAACACGGTATTCACCGCGTTCGGCGAGGTCGTCGTCGTCGGCGATCTGGTCTCTGCCGGCTACCTCGGAATCGAGGGCCGCGGCTTCGGCATCGTCACTACCCCCGATGGGACACAACGCCGCGCCTTCGCCACCGCAGACCGGGTGTCGGTCGACGCGGAGGGCTTCCCGATCTTCGCCGGTCGCAAGGACGCGATAGTCAAGATCGCCGGAAAGCGGGTCGACACCGCCGAGGTCGTCGCACGCGTCTGTGCCGACCCTACGATCTCCGACCTCGCGGTTGAGCCGCACGACGGTCGATTAGGAGTCTGGTTCCAAACCGCGCAGACGCGCAGCACCGGCGAGGACCCCGCAGCGGCGGCCCGCATCAGGTTGCTACTGCAAAGTCTCGGGGTGCCCTCTTCCTTCGTGACCGCGGTCGGCGACATCCCGCGCAAGCCCAATGGAAAAGTCGACAGTGCCAGGCTACCTGCATTGCCCCAACTAGACTGTGCTGCAACAGATACCGCGTCCGGCGAGGCGGACGGGTTGGCCGAGATGTGGAGCCGGCAGCTGGACCAACCGATCCGGGCTGACACGTCGCTGCTCGCGGCGGGAATCGGCTCAGTGGACCTCATCCGGATTCTCCCGCAGACTCGCGCATATCTGGGGCGGCAGCTCACCCTGCTGGATCTCGTCAGCGCCGACACCGCCACCAACCTGATCGAAGACCAGGCCGCGCAGGGCTGGCTGGACTCTGGCACCGCCACCGAGATCAAACGTGATCTCACATTGCTGCTGAAGCCCAATGCCGTATGCCCCCAACAGAATCACGACTCCGGAGCAATCGTGGTCCTAGGCGCGTCAGGCATCCTCGGCACCGGATTCGCGCGAGCGGTCCTGGACCTGGCGCAGTCTGGGACATCCCACCCCGAGGTGGTCTTTGTCACGAGATCTGCTCTTCCCCAACATGATCCGTGGGATTGGCTGCGGGGCGCCGACGGGATCCGGTTGCACCAGCTCACCGGGTCCGATTCGGCCGAGCTCAACGCGCTGTCCCGCGGTGCAAGGACCGTGATCAACTGTGTCGGCAACACCAATGTGCTGGTGCCGTACCGCGAACTCCGGTCGGCCAATGTGGAATTCGTCGCTGCACTTACCCAGGCGTGCGCGGGACAGGGCGCCCGCCTGGTGCACCTCTCGACGTTCGTCGTCCATGCCGATGTCACCCAGCCGCACGTCACCGATCCCCGACACGCGCCGTATCCGTACGCGGCGGCCAAGTCGCTCGCGGAACTGGTGGTGGCCGCGTCGCCACCGGCGCTGGATTTCAGCATCGTGCGCCTCCCCCGGGTGCTGGGCGACAAGTACCAGTTGTCGTCCTCCGCCGATATTTTCGTGTCACTGGTCGACGCGTGCCTGGCGTTGGGCGCCTACCCTGCCCTGACGCTAACCGAAGAGATCACCACCGGCAGCGCCGCGGCGGCAGCCATTCTAGGCCTGAATTCCGGAGCGGCTGCGTTGGGCCGCGGCCTCGCCGTGCTGCGCGGCCAGCCGGTCGCTTACGCGGAGTTCCTCGACGGTTACGGTCTCGAGGAAATCAGCGTAGCCGAATGGAAGGCACGGCTTGACCGCAGCGACTGGGCGCGGCGCAACCCGCGAAGATGGTCGGTACTTGACGGTTGGATCAGCCTGGGCTCGCGGCTCGGCGAGCGCAGCTACTCGCAATACCTGGCGGACCGCCCCACCGTGGAGCTAGCGGTCGACACGGTTACCGAAGTCGACGCGCGACCGCAGCCGTTGCGCGATCTACTGGCGCGCGGACATGGCAAAGTTGCGCAACCGCAAGCTGTTTGACACGACGAAGAACGACGAGAACGCCATCGCCGCCCCGGCGATCAGTGGGTTCAGCAATCCGGCGGCGGCCACCGGAATCGCGGCGATGTTGTAACCGAACGCCCACACCATATTCATCCGGATAGTGCGCATGGTCGCGGCAGCCAAGTCCAGCGCCAGCGGCACCACGTCCAAGTCCTCGCGGACCAGGATGATGTCGGCGGCGTCGATGGCCACGTCGGTGCCGCGCCCCATCGCCATCCCCAGATCAGCGCACGCCAGCGCGGGCCCATCGTTGATGCCGTCACCCACCATGGCGACCACCCGGCCGCCGTCGCGCAGTTGCTCGATGATGTCGACCTTGCCTTCGGGCAGCACATCGGCGATCACTTCCTCGATGCCCACGTGCGCGGCCACCGCCGCCGCCGAGGCCGGATTGTCGCCGGTCAGCAATACCGTCCGAAAACCGCGCTGATGCAGCGCCGCCACCGCACCAGCCGCCGACTCCTTGACCGCGTCGGACACCGCGATCACCCCGCACGGCGTTCCCTGGACCTCAACGTAAACCGATGTCTCACCTCGTGATTCGGCATCCCGGCGGGCGGTGACCAGTTCAGCGGTGGTGCCGGCCGGGGCGATCCAGGACGGCTTCCCGACCCGCACCGCACGGCCGGCAACGATGCCGGCGACTCCGCGGCCGGGGACCGCTCGGAAATCGGTGACGGGTTCGGGCGCAGCCGTTGACGCGGCGATCGCGAGCGCGACAGCGTGCTCGGATGCCGCCTCCACCGCGGCAGCCAACCGCTGTACTTCGGCCGCATCCCAACCCGGCGCGGCCACCACCGCGCTGACCGCCAACTGGCCTGACGTCAGAGTGCCGGTCTTGTCGAACACCACGGTGTCGACCGCACGGGTGGCCTCCAGAGAGCTGTGGCCCTTGAGGAAGATGCCAAGCTGGGCGCCGCGTCCGGATGCGACCAGCATGGCTGTTGGGGTGGCCAGTCCCAACGCACACGGGCACGCGATGACCAGCACCGCCAGCCCGGCCGAGAAGGCGCGGTCCAGTCCGCCGCCGGCCACCAGCCAGCCCAGCGTGGTCAACACCGCCACCGCGAAGACACAGGGCACGAACACCGCCGAGATGCGGTCGGCCAGCCGCTGCGCATTGGCCTTCTGCGCCTGCGCCTGCTCGACGAGGCGGACCATGCCAGCGAACTGGGTGTCGGCGCCGACGGCCGCGGCCTCCACGATTAGCCGGCCGTCGAGCACCACCGTCCCACCGATCACGTTGGCCCCGGGCTGCACCCGCACCGGGCGTGCCTCACCGGTCATCGCGCTCATATCCACTGCAGCTGACCCGTCGACCACCAGGCCGTCGGCGGCGATTGTCTGACCCGGGCGCACCACGAAACGCTGCAGCTCTTTGAGCTCGTCGGCCGGGATGACGATCTCAGTTCCATCGGGCTGCAGCACCGCGACGTCTTTGGCGCTGAGCGCGGCCAGCGTCCGCAGCGCGCTACCCGTCTTCGACTTCGCGCGGGCCTCGAAGAACCGGCCCGCCAACACAAAAACGGTGACGCCCGCGGCGACCTCGAAGTAGATCGCATCGCTGCCCAGCAGCGCCTGCCAGACGCCACGATGCTCGACGCGGGGGTGGTCGCCGAAAACGGTGTAGAACGACCAAACGGTTGCGGCGGTGATGCCAACCGAGATCAGCGTCTCCATCGACGCGGTGCCAGCGTGCAGGTTGTTCATCGCTACCCGGTGGAACGGCAGCGCCGCCCAGGTCACCACGGGAAGCGCCAGCGCGGTCAGCACCCACTCCCAGCCGGTGAACCGAGTGCTGGGCACGACGGCGAACATCACTGAGAGATGCGCCAGCGGAATGAACAGCACTGCGGCGACAGCCAGGCGGGTCAGCAGGTAGCGCGCATGGGCGGCGTCGGGGTCATCGTCGAATGCACGGCCGGAGCGGCGCGGCTCGGCCCGGTAGCCGGCCCGCTCCACCACCCCGCAGAGTTCATCAGTTCCGATTCCCTCCTCGGCGTCGACGGTTGCCAGCCGGGTGGCGAAATTCACCGAGGCCCGCACCCCGGCCACCTTGTTCAGCGCCGATTCCACCCGCCGGGCGCAGGCGGCGCAGGACATACCGCTGACCTCGAGTTGCACCCGCTGAACACGCGCGGGCAGCTCGTCTGTTGCCGCGGTCATCGACGACATCGTGGCCGTCCACCTCCTCTGATCCCGGATCCAGAGGGATCCAGAGAGATAAGTCGTTGCGGGCTGGCGATAAGTTCCAGCCGTCCATGGCCTACCCTCAGTATCCGTGGGAACAGGCGCGATGGGCGAGGAGGACCTGATCACGCAGCTTGCGAAAGCTGCGGGGCGGGGTGACCAGGCCGCGCTGTCGCAGTTCATCGCGGCCACCCAGCGCGACGTGTGGCGCACGGTGGCCTACCTGGCCGACCCGGGCAGCGCCGACGATCTGACCCAGGAGACCTTTCTGCGGGCGATCCGGTCGCTACCGCGGTTCAGTGGCCGATCCACCGCGCGGACCTGGCTGCTGTCGATCGCACGGCGGGTGGTCGTCGACCAGATTCGGCACAACAGCAGCAGACCCCGCACCACGCAGGTCCGCGATCTCGACGACGCGCTGAGCCAGGGGCGGTACGCCAGCCGGATCGAGAACGTCGTGGAGATCCGGATGCTGCTCGACGCACTGGACCCCGAACGCCGGGAGGCCTTCGTGCTGACCCAGGTGTTGGGCCTGTCCTACGCCGAGGCAGCCGAGGTCGGAGGCTGCCCGATCGGCACCATCCGGTCCAGGGTGGCGCGGGCCCGCAGCGATCTGCTGCAAGCTGCTCAGGCAACCGACGAAGTCGGCTAAGGAAGTCGGTTAAGAACGAACCCGGGAGAAATGCTAGGCCGCGGAGCCGTCCGTCGGCCATAGGTGACCGCGTCGCCGACCGCGAGATGCATTGGGCGGCAACACAATATCGGGTTCTGCGGCCGCCCCGTCCGGGGGCGGGGCGGTGGTGCGCCGCCACACTAGGGTGGCCAGCACGGCGCCGATCAGCACCGGTATGTGGGTGCCGATCCGGGTGAGGGTGACCGCTCCGGACATGGCGTCGACGACGACATAGATGGCCAGTACGGCAACAAACACCGTCAGGACACCAGCGAGGCCGGCCGCGGCGGCCGGCCAGAGGGCCGCGCCGACCATGATTACGCCCAGCGCCATCGACCATGCGGTCGACTCGTTGAGCAGATGGTGGGCCGAGCCCATGCCGTGATCGTGGGTCAGACCGAGATCGAGGCCCAGCCCCTGCACGGTGGACAGCGCGACCTGCGCGATGCCGACGACTAGCAGCGCCCAGCGCAGCCCACTGAGCCGGACGCGCCGGCGAGGCGGTACCGGCCCAAGGTCAAGCGGGGCGAGTGGGGCGATGACGGGCCGCGACTGCAGCATCAGGCTAAGTTCGTCGGCCTGGCTCTGCACCTGCTCGAGCCACGCGCGGCACTCGGCGCATTCCTCGAGATGCTCGTCGACCCGGGCCGCCGGGACCGGCTCCCGTTCACCGTCGAGCCGCGCCGAGAGCGCTTCGCGGGCCACCTCGCAGTACACGTCTCTATAGTCGCGCACGACCGGCGGTTTGTTCCCGTCGGCGCATGGGTCAGTGCGTCGCGGTTTCGCGGGCGATCAGCTGCTCGGTCTCCGCGGACGCCGGAGCCCCCAAGAAGCCCGCCAGGCCATCGACGACCCCGCTGACGAACAACGCGAACGGGACGACGGCGTCGCCGCGGCCGACCGCACGCTCACGTTCGGCGGCCAGGTGCACCCCGAGGTCCTGGACCTGCTGGATTCGCAAGGCACGCGCCGGCTCCGGCAGGTGCGCCAGCAGCCGGCGCAGCACCGAACCGAACTCATCCTGGGACTTCATCGCGTTCTCCTGGTGCACGAAGACCTCGACCGCGCCCGCACGCTGCAGCTGTTCGACGAACGACACGTAGGAGCTGTCGGGCGACTCGGCCAATTCCAGCAGCGGAAGGATGTGCGCCTCGAGCTGCGCCCGCAGGTCGTCGGGGTTGGCCCTGGCCTTGAGTAGGGCGCGGCGTTGCGTCAGGTCGCCCAGCCGGTAAGCGAAGATCGCGCGCAGCAGTTCGTCTTTGGAACCGAAGTGGTAGCGGATCGCGGAGTTGTTCGACGAGCCCGCTTCCATCGAGATCTGCCGCAGCGACACTCCGGCCAGGCCGTGTTCGGCGAACAGCCGCTCGGCCGCCACCAGCAGCTGCAGCGCCGTCGCCGGCGGTGTCCGGGTGCTCACCGACAGATCATCGCGCACGGGTGGGCTCGTTCGAATGCATGGCGGCGATGGTGGCGGTCGCCATCTTGAGCAGCTCTGGCGCGTCGTCCCCGACCACGTCGGTGAGGATCCCGACGTCCTTGGCCAGCAGTGTTCCGGCCAGCTCTGCTATCACCGAGAGGTTGTAGTCCGAGTTGGCGACTATCTCCGCGGCGTAGCTGCGGGCACTGCCGGCAGACAAGATCGCGGTCAGCGCGTCCAGGTCGACCCCGAGGTCACGTGCGAGCGCGAAGGTGCTGGCCGCCAGGCCGAGCTGAGCGGTGAACAGCGAGTTGTTCAGCAGCTTGGCGGCTTGGCCCGCACCCAACGCGCCGAGCCGCACCACCGGGTTGGCGAACGTGTCCAGCACCGGCCGGCACCGCGCGATCGCCTCGTCTTCGCCGCCCACCATCACCAGCAGCGATTTGGCGGCAGCCTGGTGGCCGCCGCCGGAGACCGGCGCGTCGACGAAATGTATTGTGGGATAATCTTTTTGCAATCGACGGCAAGTTTGGGGATGCACCGTGCTGTGGATCACGACGATGCCCCCCGCCGCCATCGTCGCCAACGCCCCGTCGTCGCCGCGCAACACCTGGTCGACGTCGGCATCTCCGACCACGCAGAGGCACAACACATCCGAGGCGGCACCGAGTGCACGGCGGTCCGCAGCGTAGTCTGCGCCGCTGCCGTCAAAGGGCCTCAGCGACTCCGGCCGGCGCGCCCACAGCGTCGTAGGAAACCCGTCTTCGATGATCCTGCGAGCCATCGGGCCGCCCTGAGATCCCAGGCCCACGAAGCCGATTCGCGGCGTGGTCATGATTGCGCCTCAATTCCTGCCCGCAGGTAGGCCTCGATGTCGGTGGCCCGTTCGAGCAGGGCGTCGCGCACCTCGGGTGCGGTCAGGACCAGAAATCGGCCCTGCTCGACCGCATCGGCGGCGAGCGTCGCGACATCCTCCGCGCTGACGATCTGGTGCGCCGGGGCGCGGGGTGTCGCCGGCGCATCCCCGTAGGCGGTGATGCCCTCGAGGATGTTTGTAATCACACCGGAGGGGCAAAGACAGGTCACGCCAATACCTTTCGGTCCGAGATAGGTCGCCAGCGCTTCGGAGACGCCAACGATCGCGTGCTTGGAGGCAAGGTAGGGCAGCCGGTCGAAGCCGTAGCTGAGCAGGCCGGAGGCCGATGCGGTGTTGACCAGATGACCGCTGCCCTGGGCGATCAGTCCCGGCAGAAACACCCGGTTGCTGCGGGCGATGCTTAATAGGTTGACATCGAGGGTGCGGCTCCATGCCTCGTCTGGCAGGGTTTCCGGGGCACCGATCGCGAGCACTCCGACATTGTTCATCACCACGTCGACGCGGCCGAACCGGCCGAGGGCGGCGTCGCGCAGCCGCACCAGGTCGGCTTCGGCGGTAACGTCGACGGGTAACCCGGTCACCGGCCGACCCAGCGCCTGAAGCTGTTCGACCACCTCGGTGACGCGGTCCGGTGACAGGTCACTGACCACTACAGATGCGCCGCGGCGGGCGAACTCCAGCGCGGTTGCGCGACCGATGCCACTGCCAGCGCCGGTCAGCACGGCCACGGCGCCGCCCAGTTCGAGCGGCCTGCTCATGCGATCCCTACCGCCTTGGTGCGTAGGAACTCGAACAGGCCTTCCTCGCCGCCTTCCCTGCCGAAGCCTGAGATGCCGACGCCGCCGAACGCGAGTTCGCAGCCCACCACTGGGCTGGCCCCGTTCACGTACACCCCGCCGGCTCGCAGCGCGGTCACCATCCGCTGTATCCGGTCCACGTCCCTGGTGTAGACGTAGGAGGCCAGGCCGTAGTCGGTGCAGTTCGCGATCGCGATCGCCTGCTCCTCGGTATCGAACCGCAACAGTGAGAGCACCGGGCCGAACACTTCAACCTGTCCGAGCTCGGAATCCGGGTCGACGTCGCCAAGCACTGTCGGCTCGACGAAGAAGCCGTCGGGCAGGTGGCTGGGAGCCCGGCCGCCGATCAGCAGCTTTGCGCCGTCGGCCTGGGCCCGCTCGATCATGGCCAAAATCCGTTGCTGGGCCGCGCGGCTCACCACCGGACTGATCACGGCCGCCGGATCGAACGGGTCACCGCAACGCATCCCGCCGACGACCGCCAGCACCCGCGCGACGACATCGTCGTAGATGTCGTCGTGCACGATCATCCGCGACGGGATCGCACAGCCCTGGCCGGCCAGCGTGCCCAGCACACTGAACGCGTTGACCGCCACCGCGGTGTCCAAGTCGGCGTCGGGAAACAGCACATTGGCGGACTTGCCGCCGAGTTCCAGGATGGCCGGTTTGAGTGACTCGGCGCAGGCGGCCAGGATCTTGCGGGCCGTCACGGGCCCGCCGGTGAAGCTGACCTTCTGCACCAGCGGGTGGCGAACCAGCGCGTCACCTGTGTCGGGTCCGCCGAGCACGAGATTTACTACGCCAGGCGGAATTCCGGCCTCCTTGACTAGGCCCATCAAATGCTCGGTGGCATACGGCGTCAGCTCGGAGGGTTTCATCACCACGGTGTTGCCGGCGGCCAGTGCTGGGATGAGTTTCATGCCGATCGAAACGACCGGGCCGTTCCAGGTGAGGATGATGCCGATTACGCCGTACGGTTCGGGCATTGCGTAGGCCAGCTCGCGCTGGTTGGCCGGGAACGACGTGACCCGCCCTTCGATCTTGTCAGCCCAACCGGCGTAATACGACGTCCAGTTCGCCATGATGTCGACCAGCGGCCGGCTCATGGTCGCCGACATCCCGTTGTCCAGCACCGACAAGCGGGCTATTTCGTCGGCGTCGCGTTCCATCAGCTCACCGAGCCGGCGTAGGACGCGCGCTCGCTGGGCAGGCCGCCAGGCCCGCCAGTTCGGGTACGCGGCGTGCGCGGCCCGCACGGCGGCGTCGACGTCGTCGGGACCGGCCAACGGAACCGTCCCCTGGATCTGACCGGTCGCCGGGAACACGTGCTCGTGCACGCCGCCGGAACCTTGTGTTCGCGCCTCGTCGCCAATGTGCAGATGCACCGTGGGAATGGTCAGGTCAACGGTCATCGTTCGGTCCTCCGGGCCCAGGCGCGCACAACTATCTAAGACATCTTTCTTATTACTAAGGCACTTGACTTCATTGGTCAAGGAGTGCTTAATGCTCGAATGGATGTGACGCAACTGTTCGACCTCACCGGCAAGGTCGCTGTAGTCACCGGAGGCGCCGGCGACATCGGCAAGGCGTACACCACGGCGCTCTGCGCAGCCGGAGCGGCGGTGGCTATCGCCGACATCGACCTCGGCGCGGCTCGGCGTTGTGTCGATATGCTTGCGCGCGAAGGATTTTCGGCGATTGCCGTGCACCTGGACGTAACCTCGCCGGAGTCGGCCGCGGCGATGGCGGCCGCAGCGGTGGGGGCGTTCGGCGGCATCGACATCCTGATCAACAACGCCGCGGTGATGACCGATCTGCCGCCCTTCGGCCTGTCGAACATGCCGATACCGGACTGGGACCGGGTGCTCAATGTGAACCTGCGCGGGCCGCTGGTGTGCACCCAGGCGGTCATCGAGTCGATGACCCAGCGCGGCGGCGGGCGGATCGTCAACGGTTTGTCGGCCGGCGCCTTCATGCCGGGCGGCATCTACGGCGTGTCGAAGTACGCTCTGCACGGCCTGACCTGCAACCTCGCCACCGAGCTCGGGTCACGTGGCATCAACGTCAACGGCATCGCGCCCGGTCTGGTTGCCAGCAACAGCGGATACGCCAGCCTGCCCAAGGATTCGCCGTTCCGCGAGATCCTCGGCGCTCAGATCCCTGGCAAGACCTCAGGGCCGCCGGCCGACCTGATCGGCACCATGCTGCTGCTGTGCTCGCCGGCGGGTGACTGGATCAACGGGCAGACCATCTCGGTCGACGGCGGCTGGATCATGCGGCTTTGACAGCCGCTTCGAAGGAAGGATTTGCCGTGCCGGAGTGGACAACTCGCGAAGAGCGGCAGGCGGTCGCGCGTGCCGAGTACGAGCACATCATGACCACCCCGAGCCCCGAGCCCAGCGGCGCCTACATCGAATCAGGGGTGATCGGATTCGTCTTCGGCGAGATGTGGCGCCGCGGCGTCCTCACGCCCAGGGACCGCCGTTGGATAACCCTGACCTGCGTGGGGACGGCGGGGGCGATCGTCCCCATCGAGACGCATGTCTACGCCGCGTTGAAGAGTGGGGACATCGCCTACCCGGAATTCGACGAGTTCGTCCTGCACTTCGGCACGCAAGCCGGCTGGCCCAAAGCATCGGTGCTGCAGATGTACGGCATGATGGCCGCCCACAAGATCCAGGAGGAAACTGGACAATCGTTGGTGCCCAACGATTTCGAGCTGTGGGCGGCGCCCGTCGACGACAACGCCCGCCGGCGGCGTGGCGTCGCGACCTACCAGCAGGTCCACGGCCACCCGCCACCGACCTCCGCGACGGAGTTCCAGGCCCGCGCCCGGCTGGACTATCTCTACGGCGAGGTGTGGAACCGGGAGAAGTACCTCAGCCGCCGCGACCGGCGCATCATCAGCATCTGCGGCGCAGCCTCCAACGCGATCGACGAAGAGGTGGCCGAGCACCTGCACGCCGCGCTTCAGCTCGGTGACATGAACCGAAACGAGTTGGAGGAACTGGTGATTCACTTCGCCGTCTACCAAGGGTGGAACCTGGCGCGGCGGCTGGATGATCTGTTGATCGAGGCGACGGGCCACGCCAGCGCGTAGTCAGGCTTAGTGTGGACACGGGAAGGAAATCCTCGGAGTTGCTTGCGACGTAGGACTGGCCAATGACGATCGACGACGAACACGTCACCACGCTCGAGGACCTGCGCGGCGATCTGGCGGAGCGCTACAAGCGAACGCCAAGCGGCGGCAGCTCAGTCGACGATGCGGTCGTGGAAGCCGACCTGGCGGCTCTCGACCGCGACGGCTATGTCATCTGGGAGAACCTGCTGCAGGCCGATCATTGCGAGCAGATTCGGGCGGTAGTGGCCCCGCGGCTGGGGCATACCGGACGCAATTCCTTCGAGGGTCGGTGTACCCAGCGCATCTATAGCGTGTTGAGCAGGACCCGGGTCTGCGACCGGCTCGCCGACCATCCGCGGGTGCTGGCCTGCCTGGATCGGCTGCTGATGCCCAACTACCTGCTGTCGGCGTTGCAGGCGATCAACATCCAGCCCGGCGAGACCGCGCAGCTGGCGCACCACGACGACGGCTTCTACCCTATCCCGCGGCCACGCGAACCGCTCGCCGCCGCGACGATCTGGGCGATCGACGACTTCACCGCGGACAACGGCGCCACGGTGCTCTATCCCGGCAGCCACCGCTGGGGTAAACGCCGACCCGGCCCGGACGACCGCGCGGTCGGGGTGCAGATGCCCGCCGGGTCATGCGTCTTCTTCGTGGGCACTCTGTGGCACGGCGGCGGGGCCAACACCACCAGCCGGGACCGTCTCGCGGTCACCGCCCAATACTGTCAACCCTGGCTGCGACCGATGGAAGCGTTCACGCTGTCGATTTCGCGCGATATCGCCCGGACGGTCTCCGAGGACATCCGGCGCATGATCGGCTACAGCATCCATCCGCCGTTCGTCGGCGCCGTCGACGGCCTGCACCCGCTACGGCTGCTGGAAACCGGGCCGGACGCATAGCCGCAACGGTTTGTAGGCTTTTGGTCATGCCGTTGAACAACGGCGAGGTTTTCGCTGGCTACACCATCGAGCGCCTGCTCGGTGCTGGGGGCATGGGCGAGGTGTACCTCGCCCAACACCCTCGCCTCCCCCGGCACGACGCCATCAAGGTGCTGTCCCTGGCCGCCACCGCCGACGTGGAGTTCCGGGCCAGGTTCAATCGGGAAGCCGAACTGGCCGCCACGCTGTGGCACCCGCACATCGTGACCGTCCTGGACCGCGGCGAGTTCGACGGCCGCCTGTGGATATCGATGGAGTACGTCGACGGCACCGACGCGGGACGGCTCATCCGGGAGAACTACCCCGAGGGCATGCCGGAACACGATGTCGCCGAGATTGTGGCGGCGGTGGCCGAGGCACTGGACTTCGGTCACGAGCGGCTGCTGCTGCACCGCGACGTCAAGCCGGAGAACATTCTGGTGACAGCGGCCAACGGCGGCCGGCGCAGGGTGCTGCTGACGGACTTCGGCATCGCGCGCCGGATCGACGACGTCAGCAACCTCACCGACGCCAACGTCGCGATGGGAACCATCAGCTACGTGGCGCCCGAACAACTCCTGGGCAAGCAGTTGGACGGCCGGGCGGATCAGTACGCACTGGCAGCCACGGCGTTTCACCTGCTCACCGGCGCGCCACCGTTCCAGGACTCCAACCGCGCCGTCGTGGTCAGCCACCACCTGAGCACGCCGCCACCGCGGATATCGGAACGCCGGCCCGAACTCGCGCATCTGGACGCAGTGTTGGCGCGCGCGCTGGCCAAACACCCCGAGGACCGGTACCCCAGTTGCGTCGAGTTCGCCCAGGCGCTGCAGAGCAGCCGCCGCGCGGAACGTCCGCACACCCAGCCGCTCGAGCGTGTCGTCGTCCAGGGCACCGCTCGCCGCGTGCAGCAGAGCGCGGTCGGTGGCCACGATCAGGTCGGGGTCCTGACGTTCCAGATCGTCCAGCACGACCTGCCGGGTTCCCGCCGTGCTCCCCTTCCGGTCGAGATGCCGACCGATCTGGGCGGTCGCCTCGAGGACGGCGACGAGATCGAGGTCAGCGGCGTCTGGGACGGTGAGACCCTCGATGCCGACAAAGTGGTCAATCTCTCCGCTACCGACCGCACGAAACCCCGGCCGCCGGCGCAAGACGCCCCCCGAGCGGCCCCGAAACGTCGGCGTGCATGGATTTCCGTCGTCGTTGCCGTCGCCGCCGTGCTCGCACTGACCGCCGTCGCGGTCTTCTATTTCACCGACTTCTTCGCCACCCCTATGCGTCCGGGACCGATCGTGAAGCCGGTCAGCGCCACCGTGTTCTCACCCGACGGCGCCCCCGACAATCCGCAGGACGCCAAGCTGGCGATCGACGGAAACCCGAACACCGCGTGGTCGACGGTCACCTATCAGGACAGCGTCCCGTTCCCGAAGTTCATCTCTGGAATGGGCCTGATGCTGCACCTGTCCGAGCCGACGGCGTTGAGCGTCGTGACGGTCGACGTCCCCAGCACCGGCACCCAGGTGCAGATCCGCTCCTCGCCCACCGAGTCGCCCGCCAAATTGTCCGACACCACCGAGCTCAGCCCGACGACCACGTTGCAGCCCGGGCCCAACCGGATAGAAGTGCGCAGCAAGACCAAGACCTCCAACGTGCTGGTATGGATCTCAACCCTGGGCACCACCAACGGTCGGAGCCGCACCCAGATCTCCGAGATCACCCTGCAGGCCGCCGGCTGAGATTACGCCGGAATCGCTTCCGCTTCGGTAACGACATTCTCGGCTAGTCAATTCGAGCGGAAGCATGACGAATACCGGGGTTGCATCGCGGACAGAAGTGGTAATCTCATTACCAGAGCCATCAATATTGCCAGGAGACAGCCATGCCGTCACGCCACCTTCCCTACCCGGTGTTCGACGCCGATAACCACTTCTACGAGCCCAAGGAAGCGCTGACTCAATTCCTGCCCGAGCACCGCAAAGGTGTCATCGACTACATCGACGTCCGGGGCCGCACCAAAATCATGGTTCGCAACGTGGTCAGCGACTACATCCCCAACCCAACTTTCGAGGTTGTCGCCCGGCCCGGGGCACAAGAGGAGTACTTCCGGCACGGTAGCGGCGGCAAGAGCTTCCGTGAGGTGATGGGCAAGCCGATGAAGGCCATCCCGGCGTTCCGCAACCCCGCGGCACGTCTCGAGGTTCTCGACTCGCTCGGCCTGGACTACACACTGATGTTCCCGACGCTGGCCTCGCTGGTCGAGGAACGCCTCAAGGACGACCCGGAATTGATCCTGGACATCATCCACGGACTGAACCAGTGGATGTATGAGACCTGGCAGTTCAACTACGAGGACCGCATCTTCTCCACGCCGGTGATCAACCTGGCCATCGTCGATCGCGCACTCGAAGAACTCGACTGGTGTCTGCAGCGCGGCGCCAAGACCGTGCTGGTCCGGCCCGCGCCGGTGCCCGGCTACCGCGGCACCCGCTCGCTCGGACTGCCCGAATTCGATCCATTCTGGGATGCCTGCGTCAAGGCGGGCATCCCGGTGTCGATGCATGCCTCGGACAGCGGCTACGCCGAGTACCTCAACGACTGGGAGCCCGGCGACGAATACAAGCCGTTCAAGCCCACCGCGTTCCGGATGGTCGCAATGGGCAAGCGGCCCATCGAAGACACCATGGCCGCGCTAGTTTGCCACGGCGCGCTCACCCGCAACCCCAACCTGCGCGTCCTGTCTGTCGAGAACGGTGCCTCCTGGGTGCCATACCTCTTCTACCAATTCAAGGGCGTCTACTCGAAGATGCCGCAAGAGTTCCCCGAAGACCCGATCCAGGCGTTCAAGCGCTGCGTCTACGTCGCGCCGTTCTGGGAGGACGACTTCAAGAAGATCTCCGACCTGTGCGGCATCGATCGCGTCATGTTCGGCTCCGACTGGCCGCACCCGGAGGGATTGTCCGACCCGATCAACCTGGTCGACGACCTCGAAAAGCACGGCCTGGACGACGAAGGTATCCGAAAGGTAATGGGCGGCAACATGATCGACCTATTCAAGGTGCCCAACGAAATCGTCCACAAGCCTGACGTCCCCGCGCTCGTGCTGACCTGACCTGAGACCGGGACCGCGAATCTGAATTGATGTCATTGCGGCGGCGCGTCGCCCTGCCGGCCTGGCTGCTGGCAGCGGCGGTGCCGCTAGTCCATTGCGCCACCGCACCGCAACCCGCGGCTCCGCCCGCATCGACAACGTCCTCGTCAGTGACCACGGCTACCTCACTCAGTTCCTCTCCCAGCGCGTCGCGGCCGCCCGCTGCCGCGGCCGCGCAGCCGGTCACCGCCGCGGATCTCGGCACGACCTGGCGGCCGGAGTGCCCCGTGCAACCCCAGCAATTGCGACGCGTCGAGGTGGGCTATGTCGGCTTCGACGGCCAGACCCACCGCGGCGCCCTGGTCGTACACGAAGACCTGGTGCCCGACGTCATCGCCATCTTCGGCCAGCTGCAGCGGCTGGGATATCCCGTCGACAAGATGCGCACCGTCGACAACTACTCGGACGCCGACGACGAGTTGTCGATGGAAGACAACAACACCTCGGCGTTCAATTGCCGACGCATCCCCGGCAGCGGCGACTGGTCACCCCACGCCTACGGCCGAGCCATCGACATCAATCCCCTGATCAACCCATGCCTGTACACCAGCGGCTACTTCGAACCACAGAACGCGGCGGTCTACCTGGACCGCGGCCGCACCGACCCGGGACTGCTGCACGACGGAGACCCGGCCGAGCGCGCCTTCACCGATCGCGGCTGGCAGTGGGGCGGCTACTGGCGAACGCCCGACTATCAGCACTTCGAACGGCCCTGACGGTTCAGAGCCCCAGGGCACGGGCCGCCGTCGTCGCGACCTCGCCCCGCAGGTTCGACATCGGTGGGCTGCCACGCGTGTGGATCGAATTGGACAGCAAGACCACGTAGGTATCGGAGGCCGGGTCGATCCACACCGAGGTCCCGGTAAAGCCGGTGTGCCCGAAGCTGCCGATCGGAAACACCATGCCCCGGGTCGTGGACTGGCCGGTGTCGATGTCCCAGCCGAAGCCGCGCAGGTTCTGCCCCGGGATCGCCGGATACCGCGGAGCCAGCAGCGCATCCCTGCTGTTCGGTCTCTTGGCGACGGCGTCACGGGTAGCGGCGTTGGCCGCCTCGACCTGCTGAGCGGTGTGGCCGGGCTGCTGCGGCGACGTCATCAGCTGCAACGTCGCCTGCGTCAACGGGAAGCTGCTCTGCCGGCCCGCCAGCCGGTCCAGCAGCGCCTGCGCGAAGACACCGACATCGCGTGCCGTCGAGAACACGCCGGCATGCCCGGCCACTCCACCCATCCGCCGCGCCGTCGTGTCGTGCACGGTGCCCCACAGCAGATGGTCGATGTCGGGATTCTTAGCGGGGTCGGCTCTGCTCTCTTCGTCGCGCGCCGTCGGCGCGATACGCGGCAACAGATCGGTGGACCAGGAATCCGCTGGACAGTCGACCACCGACCCAGAGAGCGGCGCCCAACCGATCGCCGCCCCACGAACGGTGTGCGGACCGCATGCTTTCGCCACCGGCAGGTAGCGAGTCTCGGCCATGCCGAGCGGCTCGAATACTTGCTGCTGAACGTAGACGTCTTCGGGCTCGCCGCTGAGCTTCTCCACCAGCGCGCCGAGCAGGATGAAGTTGATGTCGGAGTAGCGGAAGCCAGTACCGGGTTCGGACTCCAACGGGGTCGTCAGCGCGCGGTGCAGCCCTTCCGCCTTATCGGTGTGCTCGAGTCCCCACGGATCCTTGAGCTCGACATCTCCGGTCTCACCCGAGGTGTGGGTCAACAACATGCGAATCGTCACCTTCGCCCGCCGCGGATCGTTCGCCGGGTTGAAGTCGGGCAGATACTGCTGCACCGGATCGTCGAATGCGACCATGCCCCGTTCGAAAAACTGCATGACGGCCGTGGCCGTGGCCAGGATCTTCGTCAGCGACGCCAGGTCGAAGATGGTGTCTTCGGTCATCGGATCCGCAGGAGACCGCGATCCATCCAACCCGGGTTCACTGGCGAGTCTGCGTACGCCGTACGCGTGATGAAAAGCGATCTCGCCGCCGTGCCCGATTTGGAGCACAGCCCCGGGCAACTTCTCCGCCGCGATCGCGTCGTCGATCAACTTCGAGACCGGTGCGAACGCGGGTGGGGTGGGTGTCTCGGGCGGCTTGGCCGGCGGCGCGCTGCTGGGGCTCAATACCCGCGTCGGCTGCGTGGGGGCAGTTGCTGCCGGGTGCGCGGGCTTGTCATGCGAACAGGCCGCGACGAACGCGAGCAGGACCGCCGCTATCGCCCTACGCATCACACCTGCCAGCCACCGCATCGCGCACCCGGCCCCGCGCTCGTTCCAGCCGGTTCGCGGCTTCGGCCGGGCCTACGCCGGCCAGCAGCGCGACGATCGCCGTCTTGGCGTGACCGTCTGCGGCGGCCAACGCGGCGCCGGCCGCTTCTTCGTCGACGCCGGCGGCATCGCGCACGATCCGGACCGTGCGGCGGCGCAGCTTCGCGTTGGTCGCGCGCACGTCGACCATCCGTGGTCCGTACACCTTGCCCAGGGCGATCATCACGCTCGTCGAGAGCGTGTTGAGCACCACCTTTTGAGCCGTCCCCGCGGTCAGCCGGGTGGACCCGGCCAGCACCTCGGGTCCGGTCAACAGCTCGATCGTGATGTCGGCGGCGGCCTCGCTACCGGCGTTGTTGACGATCGCGACGGTCAGCGCACCCGACTTGCGGGCATGGTCGAGTGCGCCGAGCACATACGGCGTGCGGCCGGATGCGGTGATTCCGACCACGGCGTCGACCGCGGTCAGGTCCGCAAGATCGGCCGGGTCGAACACGTCTTCGGCCCCGTCGATCGCATGCGTGATCGCCGCCGGGCCGCCGGCGATCACCCCACGGACGAGGTCGGTGTCGAAGGTCGGCCCGCACTCGGCCGCGTCAAGTACGCCGAGTCGGCCGGGCGTGCCGGCGCCGGCGTAAATGAGCCGGCCGCCGGCATCAAGCCGTTCGGCGATCCGTTCGGCCGCCGCCGTGATCTGCGGGAGTGCCACCGCGATGGCGTCGTGGGCCTCCTTCTCGGCGGCGACGAGCAGTGCGACGACGTCTGCGACCGGACGGGTGTCGAGGTCGTCCAGGTCGGGTCGGGCCGCCTCGGTCGCCAGCGTGTCGAGGCGGTTGCGGGTGGCTTTAGCGCGCAGCCGGATCAGGTGCGGTTCATGAATCGGTCCCAGCCGCAGTGTTCCCTGCAGCGCATCGCCAGCGGCCGGGACCAGATTGAGCCGCTTGCGCAGCGCCGGCACAGCGGCCAGGCCGCCGACCATCGCCACCGGCCCGTCACCGGCCGCGCGGGCGGTCGCGGCGAGTTTCGCCGCGGCCTCGTCGAGAATCGCCGCGGCGACGAGATCGTCGTCCGCGGCGAGCACGTCGGGCGCGAACGACGCGAGCGTCGCGGCGTCGGTGAGCTGCGCAGGCCAGATTGTCGGCGAGCCAAAACGGGCGGTGGCGGCATCGATCAGGGAGGTGCTTGGGCCACGGCCGTCGAACGCACGTAACGCCGACCGCAGCCCCGCCGAGCCGATCCACGCGCCGCCTCCCTCGTCGCCAAGCCACGGGCCCCACCCGTCGGTGGTGCGAAGGACGCCGTCGGCGTCTATTGCCAGGGCCACCACCCCGGTGCCGACGATGAGTACCACGCCCGGCTTTCCGTCCAGCGCGCCGGCGTGGGCAACGACCGCGTCACTGGTCACCGTGACACGGTGCGCCGGCAGCGAGGTCAGCAGCGCCTCGCCCAGGGCGCGGGTTGCGTCCGGAGCCGTCAGCGCCCCGGCCGCGCCGACGATCAGCTCGTCGACCGGTCCGAACGACCGCGCGACAGCGAGGATGGCCGCATGGGCGGCCCGCAGCCCGCCAGGGAATGAAAGTCCCGGGGCGCCCGGCCCATCGACCCGACGGCCCGCGCCCGCGGCCCGGCAGGTCGTCTTGCCGAGGTCGATGGAAAGGATCACTCGACTAATAGTGACAGCGTTGCTCGCTCGGCAGTCAGGCAGCGATACCGAGTTCCTGGTTGATCTGCGACCAGTATTGGGGGCCGTCCAGGGTGAGAATGATCCAGTCGTGGATTTGTCCGTTGGCCAGAACGAAATTCATATTGGTGACGTGTGCGGTGTCTGCTAGCTGTTTGAGCAGAATCGTGTCGGGCGAAAGGATGTCCAGGTTGCCCGTGTAGATAGTCGTTGGCGGGAGGCCGTGCAGGTCCCCATAAAGCGGGCTCACCTCGGGGTTGGTCACCGACAGATTCCCGGCCCATTGTCGACCGAACTCATGGGCTAGCCCCACGGGCAGCAACGGATCCTGGACAAAGGCAATATTCGGATTGGTCATGCTCAGATCCAGCCACGGCGAGAGCAAGACCATCGACGACGGCAAATGGTCTCCGTCGATCACCATCCGCTGTACCGCCGCGAGCGCGAGGTTTCCTCCCGCAGAGTCCCCGATGACGCTGACGTTCGGGGTCCCGTGCAGCAGGGTTTGTGACGCGATGAAATTCGCCATCATCGGCACCACCAGATCGGCCGTGCCCCCCTGCTGCAGCAACGGATAGATCGGCACCTCAATGGTGGCGCCGGTTTGATAAGCCATCACCGAGTAGTGAATCCAGTGCAGAAACGAAGGCGGGAAGATGAAAGCGCCGCCGTGAACGGCGACCACGTACTCCCCGGTGGGGTGCGCCGGAGTGATCTGCACGATGCTCATCCCGTTGGAAGTGCTGTACGAGACCGTTTCCCCAAGCAGCAAATTCAACAATGGTGGGGGCGAATTGCCAATGAACCACGACAGCGGCGGGATATCGCTGGCCAACAGCTGCAGGAGCGGATTACCCGGCGTGGCAATGTAGGTTTCCATCCCGGACAGATTCAGCAACGGCTTTACCGGAAACAGCAAAGCTTCTTCGAAGCGGGTAATCAGCGACGGCGAACCGGTGTATGTCCCATACTCGTTCGCCGGGATGGGCGGACCCGCCGGTGCGCCGAAGACGAACGTGAAGATCTCATTACCCAGTCGGGTGAATCCGTTGGCCAGCGCCGAGGGCGCCTGCACAATTTCCTGCTGCAGAACCGCGAAATCCTGCTGCAGAACCGCGAAATCCTGCTGCAGAACCGCGAAGGCGTCTTCGAACGCTCCTAACGGCGCGGCGCTGGCCGCCTCGGCGGCGGCATATGCCCCGCTGGCATTGGTCAGCGCCCGCACAAATTGTTGGTGAAAGGCGGCGGCTTGCGCGCTGAGCGTCTGGTAGCCCTGGCCGTGCGTGGAGAACAGAGTCGCGATCGCCGCGGATACCTCGTCCTCGGCAGCGGCCAACACCGTGGTGGTGGCCGTCGCTACGTCTCGGTTGACCGTCGCAACGGCCGAACCGATCGAGACCACGTCCGTCGCCGCTGCGGACATCGTCTCGGTAACCGCGTAAACATATGACACCGCGCCGCTCCCACCGCCTCAGGGCACACTCCGCAGTTGCCCAGCCAACATCGATCGCAGTAGCGCGAGCTTATGCCGACGCGGTGGCCTCACGGGGGCAAATGCCGGAATTGCCGTTCACTTGGGACGGCCGAGGGCGATTTGGGTCGTCTTCGCTAGCGGGCTGACACCTCCGCGCCAGTAGAAGGCCGTGGCCGTGCCGTGGTCGTCCGCAACCAGGCCGATCGTGCCGCTGCCCAGGCCAGTCGTCCCCGAATGCCGGCTGTCCGACGCGTGCGGATTCAGCGTGGAATCAGCCACGCGCACCAGCCATTCGCCTGCGCCGGGCGGAGTTTTGGGCCGGCGCCGCCAGCACCACCATCACGTGCCCGGTGTCCCCGGTGGTGGAATCCTCGGTGGCCAACCAGGCGACGACGTCACCGGCTCGCAACGCATCCACCCGCGACAGCGGCTGCCACCCCTGGATCGGGCCACCCAAGCCGCGCTGCAGATAACTCTCGATGTCGGCGGCCAGCGGTCGCGCCTTCTGATGCGGGATAGGCTGCAGGTCCGCGGGTGTTGCGCGCTCCAATGCGTAGTCCACAAGCCCCGAGCAGTCGTAGAAAAATTGGCCGCTGCTCTCCTCGACGGCCGTGGTGTGCTGGTAGCGGGTGACCCGCATCGAGTTGAGTTCACGCTGGACCTCACTCGCCAGCGCGGCAGCGCCCGACTCGGGGGCAGCAACAGTCGCCGCCGGAACCGCATGAGATTGCTTCGGGTGGGTGCATCCAGTTGCGAGGACGGATACAGCCAGCAATGCACCCAACCACCCGGCACCGACGCGGTAACCAGGTATCTGTCCGAGGCTCACTGGACAGACGTTAATCGACCGACCATCCCGAGTGATCGACCGAGAGCGATTCCCACGAACACCACGGAGCGGCTCACGGGATCAAGATGTAGCGCACCCCTGTGATATCCCGGACCGTGCGGGTGTCGAATATGTGAAAACCGGAGCCGCGGAAGCCGTTTGCGGCCGTGGCGCCCACTCCGAAATTCATTTCGGTGATGGTGACGCCCACGCCATCGACCGTCTCGACCCATGCGACGTGTCCGACACCGCCCACGATCGCCCTGCTGTAGACGGCGATCGATCGGGGCGCCGGTTCGTCGACCACCGTCCAGCCGGCCCGCTGAGCCTGGTTGGCCCAGTCTTCGGCGTTCCCGGTGAGCGCGGCGACGTAGTAGCCGGTGTGCAGGTGGATCTGTTCCTGGGCACCCCACGTGCAGTAGCCCTCGTAGCCGCCGAGGGGGTTGTGGTCGGTGATGGCACCTTTGGTCCGGTCAGCGGCGGTGTCGGCTTCGGAGGGTGCGATTGCTATCACCGCGGCCAGCGATATCGCGCTGCTCACCGCCACGGTTGTTCTGCAGGCCGCCTTGAATCGCTTGCTCTTCGTCAATAGTCGGCACTCCCTGACCGCAGCGGCATGAAACCGTACGTTCGGATATCGCCGGGTGCCCTGATTTCGTTTCACCGCAGCCGGGCACGGTGGGGTGGCCTACTGGACGTCGATCAGCCCGATACCGAGACAGCAGCATCGGTGTGGACGCGGGTGGAAGGGGTAGCGCAGTCTCCGTTCGCAGTCTGCGTTCACCACACCCGGACGCGGTCCTCGGGACTGAGGTACAGGGCGTCTCCCGGCTGGACGTTGAACGCGGCGTACCACTCGTCCATATTGCGGACGATCCCGTTGACCCGGAATTTCGCGGGGCTGTGAACATCCGAAAGCAGCTGATTGCGTTCGCTTTCGGGCCGGCAGATCTCTCGCCAGCTGGCCGCGAAGGCGAGGAAGAACCGCTGGTCGCCGGTGAGACCGTCGATCACCGGAGCCGTCTTACCGCCGAGTGAGAGCTTGTAGGCGTCGTAGGCGATGCGCAATCCGGCGAGATCGGCTGTGTTCTCCCCAAGGGTCACCGCTCCGTTGATGTGATTGCCTGGCAGCGGCTCATAGCCGTTGAACTGCGCGACGAGCTTGTTGGATTCGCGCACATAGCGTTCGGCGTCGGCCGGCGTCCACCAGTCGCGCTGCATGCCCGTTCCGTCGCTCTTACGACCTTGATCGTCGAATGCGTGGCTCATCTCGTGACCGATGGTGGCCCCGATGGCGCCGTAGTTCGCTGCGGGGTCAGCCGCGGGGTCGAAGTTGGGTGGCTGCAGGATTGCGGCGGGGAACACGATGTCGTTGAGCCGCGGCGAGTAGTAGGCGTTGTTGGTCTGCGGCGTCATGTCCCATTCGGTGCGGTCGATGGGCTTGGGTAGCTTGCTCACGTCGTCGTTCCACGACCACACCGCCAGGTTGTTGTCATTGCCGATGAGGTCGGCCGCGTTGATCTTCACGGTCGCATACGATTTCCAATGGTCGGGGTAACCGATCTTGGCGACCAGCGCCGCGAGCTTGGCCTGGGCTTCCTTCTTGGTTTCGGGCGCCATCCACGACGCGGCGTCGATGCGCTGACTGTAGGCCTTGCGCAAATTCTCGACGAGTTCCCGCGCCTTGTCACGGGTCTGCTGACTGAAGTGCGCGCCGACGTAGAGTTCCCCAACCGGGTCGCCGAGCCCGTTGCTCACCCGGGTCACGCCGCGCTCGACGCGTGGGGCGCGCTGCTCGGCCCCGCCCATCGTGCGCCCGTAGAAGTCGAACAGCTCGTCGGCGAACGGGGTGGAGAGATCGCCGCCGTAGGCGTTGAGAACCTGGTAGCGCATGTAGGCCTGCCACGAGTCCAGTGGCTCGGTGGCGAAAAGCTGTGCAGTTTGCCGTAATACATCGGGCATGCCGACCCGGAAGTCGATTGTCGCCGGCAATTTGAGGGCGTCGAACATCTCGTGCAGAGGTGCGCCCTGCCCCAGCTGCTCGACGTCGTTGCGCGACATGATGTTGTTCGTCTTGTCGACGTTGCGCGCGTCCTCCCGGGACACCTGCACCTGCGCCAGTTTGGTTTCCAGGGCGAGCAGTCGTTCGGCCTGCTGTTGGGAATCGGTGTAGCCGGCCAGGCCGAGCAACCGGGCGACATGAGCGACGAACTTGTTGCGCAATTCCACCGATTCGGCGTCGGTGTTCACGTAGTAGCCACGCTCGCCGAGCGACAGGCCGCCCTGCCAGATGTTGGGCAGGTAGCGCGTGGGGTTGTTCGGATCGATGTCCACCGAGACCGGGAAGGGGTCGTCCACGCGGGTTTTGCCGTTGAACGACACCAGCACCGCATTGAGCGCGGCCCGGTCGTTGACGGCGTCGATCGATGCCAGCAATGGCCGCACCGGCTCGACACCGTTCTTGTTCAACGTCGCCTCGTCCATGTATGACGCGAACAGGTCGCCGATCTGTTGGGAAATGTCGCCCGCGGGCGCGTGTTTGGCTGCGGCGCCCTCCACGATCGCCCGCAGGTCGGCGTTGAGCTGGTTCTGGATGTCGAGATTGACGCCCGCACAGACCTTGTCGGCGGGGATCTTCGCGTTCTTCACCCAGGAGCCAACGGCGTAGGCGAAGAAGTCGTTACCCGGCCGGACCGACGTGTCCATCTGGGTCATGTCCACGCCCCAACTGCCGACTTTGGGTTTGGGCGGCTGCGCGGTCTTGTGGCTGCACCCGACAAACAACAGACCAGCAACCAAGGACACAGCCACCGTACGGACGAATACGCGCACCACAGACCCTCCCGTCGTCAAGCCACGAAGCTTAGCTGTGCGCGACTGGGCTACGCGAGCCGCTGAGGGTTGGGCAGGGCATGCCACGATGCCCATGCAGGACGCTTATTGCGGGCTCGACGCCCTTCATCTTTGCCACCAGTTGTTGTAGGTGTCGACCAGCCAGCGGTTCAGCTTGTCGTAGTCACAATGGTCCGGCAGATCCGACTTGTCGGTGCACGCAACCAGTTCGTTGCGCGCATTCTCGATCGCGTCCAGAACCGTCTGCTTATCGACCTTGCCGACCCGCAGGTCATAGAGCCAGCTTCGTGACGGTTCCGGCATCGGCAGCGTGATCCGCCCCGTGGTGATCAGCTCGAGGCCCTGGATGCCCAGACGCACAGCGTGGTAGGCGAATTTCGTGTCGAAGCCGTGTACATCGATGAGTTCGGGTCGATTAGTGTGCTTGGAACGTAGGCCTAGCATCTGGTCGCGCTGAGCGTCGAGGTAGCCGATGAACCGGCGTCCGCAATCGCGCGACAGGAACAGTTCGGGGTGCCGGCGCAGATCGCGGCCGGGATCAGCGATCTTGACGATCTCGGCCTCCGGGGCGAACAGCAGCAACAGTACGGTCGGGTTGCCGGCGGCCGCGAGCCGCGTCCACTTGCGCAAGCTGTAGATGACCAGGTCGAGGTCGTCTGCGCCAGATCGGACACCTTCGGGCTGGGTGCGGTACTGGTATTGCTCGAACTGCCGTAGCCCGATGACGCAGTCGGGCGGTTCTATGCAGACGCCCATTTCGTCGCGGTCGTCGGTGCCCGCGATCGTCACACCGTGCAGGCCTGAGCCGACCTGGGTGCAGAGCACGGTGTTGGCCTCCGCGATGTCACGGTGCCTGCTGGTGGCGTGGCGGTTCTTATAGACGCCTTCCACAGGGCCGGCCGCGGTCATGGCAGCAACTCTAGGCGGCGGTAGTGGTGAAAATATGCGGCGAAAAATAGAACCTGGGTGTAAAACCGCAGTTCAATATCGGTGGAGCTAACTGTCATATTCAGAGTGTCTTCCGTGTCATCTGTACGCCGGCTCACTTCGTGCAGTCGAGATGGAGTGTCTTCCCCTAACTCTCATCGGCCGATGGGGAAGGTGCAGCCTCGTCTTCGTCCCCCAGCCATTCGGTGGGTATGAGACGGATACCTTCGCGCCACCGATGTCGTACTGCATCCTGAAACCACACCTCGTCAGCGAGGTCAGCGTGATCACTCACGATGACCTGCATCCGCGGCGTCAACGCCTCTACCACGTCTCGCATCACGGTGAACATGGCCAGCACGGCGGTGCGGTCGGCATCGTTCACAGCTCCTTCATTCTTCGCGCTGTCCGACGGATAAAAAGCTTGCGTCGGCTGATCGATCATCAGAAATCGCGGCACAGGGCGATCGTTCTCGACGAAGAACTGATGAAGCGCTAGGTGTGTCACGAGGTGATAGCCGATCCAGTTCGCGGCGCTGCCGATGCGCTGGAGCGGCAACGGGCCGTTGCTCGTATCAGTCACAACCGTCAGGTTTGCGAGGTCAAGGCGCACACCGTTCTCGACATGCTCAAGCTCGAGGCGCCGAGCCAAGTCGGTCATCGTGCGGCCGATTATGTTGAGTCTGGACAGCAACTGTTCCCGGTCTTCATCTGGATTGAGCTCTGCGAGCAATTGGTCGACCCGCTGGTTTGCCATGGCCAAGTTGCGACGAAGGCGTTCGAGAGATCCCCCGGCGTTCTCGGTGATGACTTCGAGAAAAGCGCCTATCCGGCCGCGGGTGTAGTTCTTGGCCGCGTCCGCCTCACGCTGCGCGCGTGCCGTTTGGTCTGCGGCGTCGAGGGCAGCAACGGCAGCCTCCACGGCGCCCAACTCTTGGCGAAGGCGATCGGCCTCAGTTTCGATGGCTATCAGTACCCGCCGCCGAGACTCGGGAGCGGCCTCGAGCAACGTCAGCTCGCTTCGCAGCTCCTGCAACCGTTCAGCGAGCGCGGTCGCGGTCGGATCGGACACATCCAAGCCGGAGCCGCAGACCGGGCATGCGTTGTGTTCAGCCTCGACATTCTCTGCTGCGGGGAGGAGTTCAAGACTGGTGAGTCGCCCGGCATGCAGTTCGACCGCGTCCGCGAAATCACGTTCAGACTCGGCCCTGTCTAGGAGCAGGGCTCGGTCGTCCATGACGGACCCCAACTGACTTCGCAGCTCCGTTCGTCGGCGTAACAGGTTCCTGCGACGGTCTTGCAGTTCGAGTGAGCCTTCGTCGGCTTTTCCCGCAGGGGGTAACCCTCGCCTGTACCGCCGTCACGAGGATCGCGAGCTGCAGCGTGAAGCGCGCCAATGATCTGGCTGCTCTCCGTCAGCTCATGCTCATCGGTCAGTCCGGCGGCGTGTGCCTCCGCAAGGAGGCCACGGAGATTAGCCTGAACCGCCTCCGCCTCTTCTTCTGCGGCCTTAAGCGCTGCTTCCGCACGACGCTGCGCCCGGTTTGCGTCCCGCAACGCCGCCTTCTTCGCGGCGGCGTCCACTGGGACTGCTCCAAGAAAATACGGGATGGTGTCCTTCAGGTGCTGTGCGACGGCGTATTCAGCTTGCCGGTGGAACAACAGATTCTGGTTCGCGATCTCGCCTTGATCCTGTAAGCAGAGCCACGCAGCGTGGCCCAGATGTGCCTCGAATGGAGTCTGCCCGACGCCTCCGCCACGAGGTTCGATGATGTTTTCATCGATGCCAATTCTCCGGCCGATCTGGCGACGAACACTCGCGCTATCCGCGTTCACGGTAAGTGCGTCGAAGTCGAACAGATCCATCGTTGCCCCGCCGAACTCAAGCATCGCCAGTTGAGTTGACTGCTGCCCCTTCGGCGGTGCCGGCCGCCCCACGAATGCCCTCGGCCCCGCTGGGTCGTCGGTGAGCTGCCAGAGCGACCCGTACCAAGCAACGTGATCAGCGATCGGCCCCGCCGGGGCGAGGTAGTCGTCGCGCCCGAGGCAGAACTCGGTGATCGTCAGAAGAGCACTCTTGCCGGTCTTGGACTCGCCGGTAACGATGTTCAGCTCCCCCGGTGTGAATCGCACGTCTCGGCGATCGCGGCCACCGTGCCTGTAGAGGGCCAACGCGAGTAACTGCACCGGCCTAGACTTCCACACCGAGGAGTGCAAACGCGGTGGCAGACGACTCGATCTGAGTGAACCATCGTCCGACGAAACCAGCCTTCTTCACTATTTCGCCGATGTCACCAATCTTTGCAGGCGTGCGGGATCGGAAGCTGCCCGCAATTCTTCCTCCATCAAGCTCGATCGCTCCGATACGGAGACCGAACCGTAGGCCCTCACGAACAGGTTCGGCCAGTGCCTTCGCCCGCGCACCGAATCCCGCAGCTAGAACCTCGTGGGCTGTAACCCACTTGGCGAGATGGGAGTCGACACGCACTGGAAGCGCGGCCCGCGTGTCACGGTGTAGGACAAGTGGCGCTGCGAGATACGACAGCTCGAAAGGCATGCGGCTCCCACCTCGGCTCTCATATTGGGACGCGGCAGCTGCAATGATGGTGGCCATCAACGCAGGATTTAGCAGGTCGGCCACGGCGGGTGTGCGCTCGCTCCACTGCTCCATAACGGTGGAGCTTGTCATGCGCACCCAGGTGTACGCGTCAATTCACAAAGCGTAGGTACGGTCGTGTCGCTCAATTGAAAACGGATGTCGACGACATTGTGTGCCCGAACTGCCGATTAGGCGCCTTCGAGTAGGAACTTTGCCAGATGCTCCTCAAAATCCGGATGCCACCCGATCTTATGAAGGTCGGCTAGCTCATGCCGTTTGCCGCGAGCGTGGAAAGGATCCTGAAACCTAGCCCGGATCGACACGGTCGAATTGCTCAGCGTGTGGAGGAGATTCCGGCCGGCTCTGCGCTTTTCATCATCACTGGCGCCGTCGGGCAACTCAGACCGCATGTGGTCGAAGGCCCGCTCCCACTCGTCCACCAACCGTTTGGAGAACTTCTCCAATTCGTCATAGTCGACCAAGTGCACGTCGAGCCACCGAGTGTCTTGGAGGTATGCCCGCTGGTAGTCGAGAATCGCCTTTTGCAGCTGGCGGGGTAGCACGTCGAGAATCGTCAACTGATAAACATACGACCGACCTTCGTGCTGCTGGAGAACTGAATTTACGTCAACCTCGTCCGCGTCAACCAGCAGCGGGAGGTTATCGCGGGTGAACTGATCGCGGATGCGTTCGAGAACCGTGAGCATCTCCTCCACCTGCACCGGCCCTCTGTCACCCTTGAGCATCGCTATGGAGGTTGCGGCCCACCAGGCCCAGACCAAGTCGAGATATGTATCGAACTGCTCAGTTGGCGCGCCGGGCCGAAGACGTTCGGCCACCTCCTGGTTCACCCCATCAATGTCCGGCGACCGGTCGGCGACAAATATTCGACCGACAAAAGCCATCCGTTCAGCAGGCGTCAACTTGAGGAATTGCTCACGGGCGGCCTTGGTCTCCTTAGATTTGGAGTCGCGTGCGGTGCGTTCAAGCTTGGCGACGGCCGCTGGGACGTCGCGATCGGTGTCACGGAGAAGAGCGGCCGCGGAATCTGCTCCCGCACTGCTGTTGGTGACGAGCGTGAGGATCGGCCCGTACGGATCCCCTGGACGTGCGTTATCCATCCACACTCGCAGGGTGCGCCACATGTCGTCTGACGCATCGGTCAAGTTGCGCAAAGCCGAAACATGAAGCTTCAGCTGTTTCAGCTCGGCTGGCGTACCGGCTTGCTCCCACGCGATGTCGTCATGCATCTCAAGAGTGAGGCTTTGGCCTGGATTATTCGTCCTTGCCCGGAGGAGCTCCATTAAGCCCCAACGTGTTTGGTGGAGGTACCCAAGGACGCTAGCCGCGGCGGAGTGGTCCGTATCCGACACTTCCTCGCCCATCGCGTCTGGTTCTCCTCTCCCGAATGCAGGCTCACCGGAGGCTACCGCCGCCGAGGAAACCCCAACCGTGCCGCCGCCAGATCTGCATGAAAGCTACCCCGTATTCGGAGCCTTAGGGGTTCTGTCACGCAGGTGGGCGTGGCAGTGCACCGTCCCTAAAGGTGGCGAGCTGCGTGATGTGATTGCCGAATCGCGCTCAAGGCTCGGTGACATGGGGCGAGGCCTGACGCTACGAGCTGAACAATCCCGCCGACCAGGCAGCGACAGTCGGTTCGAACCGCTCCGGCAGATAGGAACCATCGGGTCGGGCAGCACCCGGCGCCCGGGACACCGCCTCGAATAGGCACACCGCACACTCGACCATATTCAGTGTGACCGCGAGGGCGTCGGCGATCATCGTGAACACTGCACCATTCCGGCCGTAATCCGTCATCCACTTGTAGCCGTGGATAAAACTGGAGCCGTAGGAGTACAGGGACCGCGCCGGGTTCTCCAAGCCGTGATCTGCGATCTCCCCGGTGTCATGAGCCGGGACGTGGGCATCGACCCACTGCGCGGACTCTCGGATCATCTTCGTGAACGACGGCGCCTTGGCGAAGGTGTAAGCCGTCTTTGTCTCGGCGAGCATCTCATTGAACTTTCGGCGGTGCTCGGCGTTCATCTTCAGCAGCTGCGGGGGGTACCGAGTCGGATTTCCGGTCTCGGCCTCCTCACCAATCGCTAGGAACCGGCGCTGCTGGTCCAGCTGTTCCATCTCCTCCGACAGGCACCGGTCTCGGCGAACGTCGCCCGACGGGTCGTTGAGCAGCCAGATGGTCAGGGCAGCGCATTCCATCGCCACCCGGCACAGCTGCAGCACCTCGGCGATGTGGGGTTGTTGGTGCGACTTGCGCCGGCCAACCAGGATCCCTGCGGTGTGCAAGCTCTCAGCGGCGCTCATGGCCGGGAACAACGCGTGCTCGGTTACCGCCTGCGGACCAGGAAAGGTCACAGGGTACGCCGCGGCGAAGGCTGCGTCGTCGGCCGCGAGCGGGCTGCCGTGCTCGGCGGTGCGGGGGTGGATCGCCCACTGGTACAGGTCACCGCAGCGCTGGCCGCGCTCGTCGATGCGGATAAGGACGCCGTTGTGCGTGAGATTGAACAATGCTTCGGCCTGCTCGACGTTCAACCCATGGTTCGGGATGGTCATGCGACAACGGTAAGCATCGGGTACGACAAATTCGGCCGCAGAACTTTCTAACCAGCAACTCGCCAAGGCACGGGTACGCCTTCCTCCACACACCGACTCCGCCTCGCCATCGACCGGCATCGGCGACGAGGGGTACGGACCGCAGGAACGACATCGTCTTGCGCAGACCCGAGTTTGCACTTTCCGGCAGGTCACTCCCCACCCCGCCCCCGCCGGATTCGCGTGACGAGTTCGATTTCGGGCCGCTCGATTTCGGCGTCAAGGTGCCGCGCGAACAGTGCGATGGCGAAGCGGTCGAGCTGGTTGTGTAGGTCGCGGTTCGTCTGGCGCAGTTCGGCTATGGTCTGCCGGTCGTTGCGAGCAGCGGCCGCGTTCAGGCTTTCGCCTCTGGTCAGATTCGCGGTGAGCTGCTCGAAACGGCTATTGAGCCGGTACAAGCTGTTCTCGATTCGGTCCTGCACGAACGCGCGGGCGACGGCGTCGTGGCTTCTGCCGGTGATGGCTTCGATCTGCCGTTTGGTGCGTGGCATGTCAGCGCTGTTCTCGATGGTGTTGATGGCATCGGCGATGGCCTGCATCACGGCGTCGCTGACACGCTTCCGCGTAGGGCTAGGCATGTTTGTTCTCCTGATCCAAGTCGTCGTAGAGGTCGTCTGGGTCGTCGGCGGTGGCGAGCTCGCGGCGGATGCGGGCGAGGTTTGCGCGGTCTCGGCGCATCTGCTCGATGAGGGCCGGGTGGCCGCGCTGCTGATCGAGGTAAGTGTCGATGCGGTCGATGGCACTGGCGATCACGCCGACGTGCGCTGGCCGCAGTAGGGCGTTGGTGCAGTCGACGCCGACACACACGTGGTCACCGAGTTTTGGGCGGTCGCCGCCGCAGCTACTGGTTGCGGGATTCCACATGCAGTCGTTGGTGAGCCCCAGGTGAAGTCGCTCGGCAAGCGTCTCGGTGAGTCGATCGGCGCGGTCGGGGTTAGTGATGACCTGTGCGCGGAATCCCTTGACGTGGTGCGCTGCTGGCCCGGCCACTGGGCTGTCGTCCTGCAGCAGGGCGGCGGCGTCGCGGTGCAGGACGCGTTTACGTTCGTCGTCCATGAGGCGCACGGCGCGTTGTTGTCCGTCGCTCATGTACCCGGTGCTCATTCGCCAAGCGCTGTGTCCCAGTTGGATTCCTAGTCCGAGTTCGGCTCCTGGGCGGGTGGTGGCGAAGACGCTGAACGCACGTCGGAGGGAGGTCGCGTTGATGGCTTGGCCTTTCGGGATCGCGATGTGCTCCAGTCCGAGTCCCCTTCCGCGTCCGGGTCGGTGTGCTGGGTCATCGTTGATGAACGCGATGAGCCTGGCGATGTCACGGCTGGGTAGGTAGGAGCCAGCGTTGCCACTGCGGCGGGCGAACAGGTGCGTGTCGTGCCTGGCCAGGTTGCCGAGCACCTCTACCGTCCGAATGACGGGTTGAGGTGCCCACCACGTTCGGCGCTCACCGTCAGGATGGTCGTTGCCCTTGTGCTGGATGCTGCGTAGGGCGTCGAGTCCGTCCTTGGTGGTGTGGCTGTCGCGTGTCAGTTCCTGGATCTCGCTGTCGCGCATGCCGGTAAGACTGGCGATCAGGACGTAGCAAGCAGCGCGGAGCACGCTTTCGAGATACTCGGTTTCGCCGAGGCCCAACTCCTCCACCCACGTGCTGCTTGTCCCGTCCGGGTGGGAGACGACGGCAGTCGGCACGTGCAGTCCTCCGAAAGTCGCCCGCTGCGGGTCGGCCGCAGCGGTTGCGATGAGTGCCGTGGCATCCGGCATGTACTGGTGGCTCGCCCGGTTGAGGACGTTGGCGTTGATGCCGAGGAGTTTTTCTAGCAGTGTCGTATTCGGCTCTCCTCGTTGGTGTTTGGTGCGGCCGAACCCGGTATGCAGGGGTAACAGACCGCGCTGCTCGGTCCAGTCGAGCAAGGCGTTGTACGCGTTGGCTCCAGCTGGTCCTCGTGGCTCCTTCGGAAGCGCAGCTCGAGTATCGGCCGCCGCGATAATGTCATCGCTGAATCGGTCGACGATGACCCATGATGCGGTGATGAGCGGCGCCCAGGTCTCCCACGGGAGGGGCGGCGTGGTGTTCTCAGTGTGCGTGACTTCACCGCTGACGCTGGAAGCGCTGCGGCCAGCCCAGGGGAAGAAGGAAAGCGCGTCGGGCAGAACTGCCTGGCACTCTCGCAGCAACCGCAAGGTGGTGACGTACCCACGGATACTCGTCGCGGTGAGTCCGACGCCGCCCACGCGGTGCTGGCCAGTGCGGAGGTCATCGAGGAAACGATCGGCGTCGGCTTGAGTCCAGTCGGCGAAGCGGGCGGTTCCGTTGTCCTCGGACCACTTGGCGATGACGACGAGCTTGCGAAAGCAGTCGTATAGCCCTGCTGGTGTTGTTCCGTGGCCGCGGCGGATGACGCCCGCCTCTACGACGACTTCGCGGTCGGGGGCTGCGACCGTCATGAGGATGTTCTTGACGGTCATGCGGTGCACATCCGGAGCGCTGGCGAAGTGAATGTAGCGCTCTCCCATGTTGACCCGGTTGGCCACAAGGGCGAGATCCCATGGGTCGTCGCCGTATTGCGGGCCGTCGGCAAGGTGGGGCCAGATGCGCACCTCCGCGGTGAAGGGGTTCCTCCACAATGCTGGGGATTCTCGCGGGGATCTTCTGGCCGTCACGATGCCGGTGCTTCCGGGACGCCACGCATGTCGTTGAGAACGCCTGCGTCGATCGGTGTCAGGTTCGCTTGCTGGCGGGCTCGCTGGATCTGGTCAGGGCTGAAGGCCGGCAGGACCACCTCGGTGATGGTGTCGTAGATGGGTTTCCAGTGCGTCTGCCAGGTTCGTGGGTCGGCGGCGCGATCGGGATGTGTCATGTCCTGGATCGCGAGGGCGGCCGGCAGGTGGTGCAGGGTGATGAGCGCGTTCGGGCATGCGAAGCAGGTGCCGGTGATCGACTTGGTGCAGACGGTGCCTTTCTTCTCGTAGGGGCTGTCGAGGGGGTCGCGGCATCCGGTGTGGGGTCCGTCGAGTTGGCCGGCCACTAGAGCGCTGGCCGTGTCTGGGTCAAGGCCTGGTGCGTCGGCACCGGCTCGGATGGCTTGCTCAGCGTCCGGCGTGACGATGGTCGGACCGTTGACGGCGCTGTCGAACATGTCGTTGACGCTGTCGATGAGAATGCGACCGGCCTTGGCGCGCAGAACCGAACTGTTGGTGTAGTGGCCGAAGAAGGTCTTCGCCGAGTGGCGGCGGCCATTGGCCAAATAGGCCCTGGGGTCGGCAAGCACCTCGCGGGTGGTGGCAACCTTACGCAGCCGCGCCCAATGGTTCGGCCCCGACAGCGGAAGACCGTTCCGCTCCGCGATCTCAGAGAGCCGATAGATCGCGCGCTGCCACGGTGGTTGCCTCACCGTTCCGCGAGTGTCCTTCATGAGGATCAGGGGCAGATGGCCGGATTCCGAACGAGCCGCAGCGTTGAGCATCAGTGCCCAGCGAAACGCGGTGAAGGGCGCTGTGTCGCGGCGGCCATATACCTCGTCGTAGGTCTCGTGGGCGCGGTTCTTGGTGTATCGGACGCGGAGCAATTCGATGAGGTCGTTCTCGGCGAGGTAAGCGAGTCTGTCGACCGGCGACAGCGCGGCCAATGAGTCTTCTACTTCGGTTGTGGCGGTGGCCTCGATGTCGTGAATTGTCAAAGCACGGAGTACTTCTGGTGGTTCGCCGGTTGCAAGACTGAGGAGCACATGCGTGGCGGTCTGGACGTCGATGTCGGTGATGCCGCGGCCTGGCTGAGTCAGGGCACTCTTCGCCTTCTGGTAAGCCCAGCGGCGCCACGCTCGGATTTCCTCCGGGCTCAGGGGCGGCAGTCCATCGTTGCGGTGATGCCATAGGCGCGGTTGTCGCGCTAACCGGTCCGCGACCTCCTTGTGAAGCGAGCCTGGGTGGTCGTCTTCGTGTCTGCGGAGAAGGGCGAAGACATGGACGACTTTGCGATAGGCGGTGTCAGATTTGGCTTCTCGATGCCGCGCCAGCATGTTGAGTTCCCACAGGTCCAAATGTGAGCGGCGCAAGTCGCGCACGGCGAATTTGGACTTGGCGTCGTCGGTCAATGGCAACAGACCGATCGACCGCAGTAGATCCAGAAGACCCGTTGTGAGTGATCGTTCATTGCGGCCGAACTCGGTAAGCACTTGGAGCCACGTCACAGCAAGCTCGCCCGCAAGAACCGGCGTATCGAAGGTGGCCGGGTCAATGGTCACTGCCAGTTGATCGTCGTAGTCGGTCCACTCGAAGGTGAACTTGCCGTCGCACGGTGTCGTCGGCGTCGCAGAGCTATCGGGCACATCGGGTGTGGAGTAAGAGCCCCTCATTGAACGTCTCCGTCGACGAGATCGACGTCTGATTCCCAGTCGTCCTCGATGGACTCAGGATCCGGGCCGGGATCGGAATCGGTGTGTCCTACGACGTCGGCTGCGGTTCCCGCGAGGGCGGCCGGAACGTCTTCGGTCCATGTTTCTGCGGCGTGGAGGTAGTGCATGGTGGTCTGCACACTGGCGTGGCCGAGCAGTTCCTTGACGGTCAGTACAGGGTTTGCCAACAGCAGGTACGGGTCTCCTGCCCGGGATCGCCCTTCTTTCATGAGCGCGGCCAGCATCCGGACCGCGTACGAGTGCCGCATCGTGTGCGGCGTGACGTGAACGTGGCGGGGCGGTTGTTCCGGGTGGCCGGATTGGCGGACTCGGTCTCGCGCGTCAGCGAAGAGTTGGTTCCAGCGTTCGAGACCGGGTGGGAGTCCACTGCGGGAGACGAACAACGCAAGTGGATCGATGGTTCCGTCATCGCGGAAGCGAACGGCTTTGGCCCGGTCCTTGTTGGTGAAACGGACCAGCGGAATGCGCTGGGAGCCTGTGGCGACATAGAGCTTTCCCCGCCGCTCGATCAGGTCGTCGACCACCAGCAGAGAGCCGTCGCGGATCTTGGTCCGGAGGCCGCGTTGGGCCGCCTGCACGACCCGGTGCCGTTCCGTCCGGCGGTAGAGGTCGGTGGCGCGGGCTACATGCGCGGTGATGTAGATGGATCGGACCACCTGCTTCTTGCCCAGCCGATCGAAGACGTGGATGGACTCGGATCCCATCGTTTCCGGGACCGGCACCTCGGCGTCGAGGAGAAATGCACACTCCTCACGGCGTAGACCGGTAGTTGCGAGCAACAGCCCGTACACGTAGTCCCGTTCGGGGTAGCCGGGCGCACTCGCCGGGTCGCAGCCGTCACCGCGCATGCCGATGTCCAGGAAGTGTCTGGTCTGGGCCGCCTTAAGGAATCGTGCGCGGTGATCGCGCCGCTTGTGGGAAATCAGGGTGTTGCGGTTATTGCGGCCCCAGCGAGGGATCGGATCTTTCGCCATCCAGCCGACCTCGACTGCGAAGTAGAAGAACGAGGAGAAGCAGCCGAATTCCGTAGCCAGTGTGGTGTCTTGGACTTCCGCCTGGCGGGCATCGCGGTAAGCCGTCATGTCCTCAGTCGTTGCCGCGGTGAGGTCCACCAATTCCCCGCGACGGCGCGCTCGGATAAACCGCAGCAGCCGCGTGAGGTGGTAGGCGTGGAAGCTCCGGAGGCTGTCGAGGTCGTAGGCGCGTTGACGCCACGCGGTCAGCAGGTAGGTGTTGAGTCGGTCGCAACCGTTCAGTGAGCCATCGTCGTCGACGATGAACGGCAGTCCGTCGGGGACATCGTGCCGGTCGAGCGTCTGCGCAACTGATGACCACGGCAGCGATGCCGCGCCGTCGGGAGCGCGCAGTGTTTCGCCCGCATCGGCGCTTCTCTGGACGACGACTATCCGCATACAGAGACCTCCTTGCCGACTGTGCATCCAGTGGTACTCCACGGGTATGACACTTCTGCTCGTCGGCAAGGAGGTCTCGAATATGAAGTTATCTGGGTACTACTGGTGGAGCTGCCGGGAATCGAACCCGGGTCCTACGGCATTCCCTCAAGGCTTCTCCGTGCGCAGTTCGCTATGCCTCTACTCGGATCTCCTGGTCACGCGAACAAGCCAGGATGACGATCCCAGTCGCTGTTAGTGTCCCGATGAGCCCCGCGACCGAACTCATCGGTTGATCCCTCTAGCTGATGCCGGGGTCCGGGGCGAGGGCGTTCCCGGTCCGACAGACTAGCTGTCGCTTAGGCAGCGAGAGCGTAGTCGCGCTGATGTGAATCGGCGCTTAATTGGTTGCATCGACGCTTACGGTGGTCTCTTGCCTGCACCGGCACGCTTCCCTTGATTCGATGCGCGAAGTCGAAACCGTTCAGCCCCTCGCATCCCTGCCGATTTCCGGCAGGACAACTCATGGTACGCCGCGCACAACCGGTGGCAACGCGTTTTTGTTCCCAAGGGCTCGTGCGCCCCGTACGGCCCGGGACACACGAGCGGGGCCGCTTAGCTGATGCCGACGACTTCCTGGGCGATGGCTGCCACCCGAGTCTGAGCCGCCGAGACGATGCGCTGGCGGTTCTTGTGGGCCTCTTCGTAGGCGATGATCGCCCGCAGGTCCTCGGGAGCTTCAAGCTCCTTTACCGCCGCGATCGCGTCACTGACATTGAGTTCGTCGTAGTCGGCGATGGGAAGTTCGGCGGCGTCCAGCACACCGGCTGCGGTGCGCCCGTAATGCAGCACGTCGGCCGCCCGGTCAGCGCCCTCACGGCGCGTCACTTTTTCTGCGGCCTCGAGCGCGGCGTCGCGGGACGCGGTCAGCGCCTTCGCGGCGATCTCGGTGGCGTTGCCGCTGCGTTCGACCAGTTCGTTCAGCGTCGGTCCGGCAGAACGGAGTGCTTCGAAGGCCTTGTCGAGACCGCGGACCGACCAATTGACCGGCAGGTTGACCAGCTTCACCGCAGTACCGGCGGCGGCTTGCAGGGGTGTGCGGCGCAGTGCTGCCGGACCGCCGAGCGCGTCTTCGGCGAGCACCGTGGTCAGCCAATCGACTGTGGCCGAGTGCGCGGTGATCAGACGATCCGCCAAGTTCTCGATGTTTTTGGCCTTCGCGGCGACGGCCAGCGCCTTGGCGTATCGCGCGCGGTCCAGAAGCTGATCCTCAAGTGCAAGGTCACCCAGCAGCGCCTCGTCGAACGGTTGCGCCTGCTCGGTTAGCGCTTTGACGACCGCGGCAGCGCGCCCCAGCAGCGGCCCGATGACATCGGGGAATCCGCCCAGATCGCGGATCGCACCTTCGATTGCTTCCGCACGCTCACGCCCGTTGCCGGCGTTTTGCTGCAGTTCACGGCGTACTGCCTCAGTGCGTGCCTGGGCGACGCGGGTTTCGGCGATCTGGATTTCGGTGTTGGTCAGATCGAGCAGGGTTCGCAGCTGCGCAAGCAGTCTGGTTGTATCCGTTGCAGTCATTACGGTTGTAACCTCCAAATGTTGACTTGTGGCGGTGACGCCAATGGCGGGCCCTGTTAGATCGACTACCCACCAATTCCGCAAGCCCAACATGTGCGGCAATGTTGTGAGATATCCCGCTGGCATCGCACCCACTCGGTAGAGGGACAACCGCCGCTTCGCGAAAGAAGCTGTCAGATAACGAAATTCAAGTTCTCGACGATCCGTGCCGCCACGTCCCGGTCACCCTGCAGCTCCACGTCCTGACTGCGCGCCGGGCACAGGGGCCGCCCGCCAGCCAGGCGGGTGAACTGCAACGCATCCACCCGGATCGTCGCGGTCGGCTCGGCGTCACCGAAGTCGTCGACTACCCGGGCGCGACCATCGACGCTGACCCGCACCGAACGCGCCAGAGGGCCGGTGAGGTCCAACAGCACCCGCGAGCCCTCAGGGGCTTTGCCGAGCTTGCCGACCACGAACCCCATGGAGCCCGCAATCTCGTCGAGCGACAGCCGTGCCGCCGGTCCGTCCAGTTCCTCATCCGCAGGTGGCCGCCGCAGTCCCACCCGAATGTCCTGCTCGTGCATCCAGCAGTCGAACACCCGGATCCGCATGAACCGTCCGTAGCTGTCCGGGCCCGCGGGGGTGAAGGACTGCGCGTTCCACTCATCCTCGGACATGTTCTGAAGAACCTGGCGTCGAGCCGCGGTCACGTCGCGGAACCGCTGCAGTACCTGCACTCCGGGTTCTCCGCGCAGGTGACGCACCCAGCACTCGTTTAAGGCGCCGATGTCGTTGCGCACATGGTCGAGGGCCTTGACGTCGACGTCTGGTTCTGGCGCCGGAACACCGGAAAGGAAGGACTCGGTGCCGACGATGTGCGACACCACAGCCTTGACGTCCCAGCCGGCCAGCGCGCTCGGCGCCCGCCACTGCGTCTCGGCCACGCCGTTCAGCAGCGTGTCCAGGTCGTCCCACACGGCGAAAAGACCACCGAGCACGTCGGACTTGTCGAGCAGGGTCAGAGGTCGGTCGGCCATGCTCGGATAGTAGGCCCGCCGTCGTGAACGGTCATGAACCCATCCCCTTGGCCCGTCGGCCCAGCTCGCGGACCACCTCACGCTGCGCGTCCCGCTTGGCCATGTCCTGACGTTTGTCGTGCGCCTGCTTGCCCCGCCCCAGCGCCAACTCAACCTTGACCTTGCCCTCGAAGAAATACATCGACAACGGCACCAGTGCGTAGTTGCCCTCGCGGATCTTGCCGATCAGCGTGTCGATCTGGCGCCGGTGCAGCAGCAGCTTGCGATTGCGCCGCGGCTCGTGGTTCGTCCAGCTGCCATGCCGGTATTCCGGGATGTGTACGTTGCGGAGCCAGATCTCGCCGTCGTCAACCGTGGCGAACGCATCGACCAGCGACGCATGCCCCTCACGGAGGCTTTTCACCTCGGTCCCCTGCAGCGCCACGCCAGCCTCGAACACCTCAAGGATCGAGTAGTTGTGCCGGGCCTTGCGGTTACTGGCGATGATCTGCCTGCCGTCGGCACGTCGCTTGGACTGCGACTTTTGGGCCATGGCTACCGCCGTATGTAGAGGCGCAGCGTGGTGTAGGCCGTCAACCCCGACATCGCCACCCCCAGTGCCAGCAGGATCAGCGATACCGGGAAGAAGATGTCACCGTAGTCCACTCGGGCGATCAGGTGGGCGTTGTAGAACTCGCTTAGCGCGTCTTCGAGGAACCACGCGCGCACCGCGATCAAGCCCAGGATCGCAATCACCACCCCGATCGTCGCGGCGAACACCGCCTCCACCAGGAACGGCAACTGGGTATACCAGCGGCTGGCGCCCACTAATCGCATGATGCCGATCTCGGTTCTTCGCGTATAGGCGGCTACCTGCACCATGTTGGCGATCAGCAGGACGGCCCCGATCGCCTGTACCAGCGCCACCGCGAACGCAGCATTACTCAAGCCGTCCAACACCGCGAACAGCCGGTCGATCAGCTGTTTCTCGTTGAGGGTGCCGCGCACGCCGGGCTGGCCCTCCATCGCAGCGGCGAATTCGGTGTGCTGGTCGGGACTGTTGAGTTTGACGATGAACGACGCCGGAAAGGAGTCCTTGCCGGCGTATTCCTTGAACTCCGGGAACTTCTTCATCGCCGAGGTGTAGGCGGCTTCCTGGTTGACGAACCGCACCGCCTTGACGTCCTGCCGGCTCTCGATCTTGTTGCGCAGCGCCTTACACACCGCACCGCTGCAGTCGGGGTCGTTGGCCGAGATGTCCTCGGTGAGGAACACCTGCGTCTCGACGCGGTCCAGATAGATGGCCCGCGATTTGTCGGCGAGCCGAACCATCAGCAGACCGCCGCCGAACAGACCGATCGAGATCGCCGTCGTGAGGATCATCGCGATCGTCATGGTGACATTGCGGCGAAGCCCCGTAAGAACCTCGTTGACCAGAAATCCGAAGCGCACTTAGCGATCCATCCCGTAGACGCCACCCTGCTCGTCGCGAACCAGTCTGCCCAGCGACAACTCGACCACACGTTGGCGCATCGCGTCCACGATGTTGTGGTCGTGGGTGGCCATCAGGACCGTCGTCCCGCCGATGCGGTTGATTTTCTCCAACAAATCCATGATGTCCTTACTGGTGTCCGGGTCCAGGTTGCCGGTGGGCTCGTCGGCCAGCAGCACCAACGGCTTGTTGACGTACGCGCGGGCGATCGCCACCCGCTGCTGCTCGCCGCCGGACAGCTCATGAGGCAGCCGGTTGGCCTTGCCCGACAGACCCACCGTCTCAAGCACTTCCGGCACCACCCTGTTGATGGTGTCGGCGCGCCGGCCGATGACCTCCAGCGCGAACGCGACGTTGTCGTACACAGACTTCTGTTGGAGCAACCGGAAGTCCTGGAAGACGCAGCCCATCACCTGCCGCAACTTGGGCACATTACGGCCGCGCAGCTTGTTGACATGGAACTTCGACACCCGGATGTCACCGGACGTCGGTGTCTCCGCCGCCAGAAGCAGCCGCATGAACGTCGACTTGCCCGAACCCGATGGACCGATGAGGAAGACGAACTCACCCTTGTCGATCTTGACGTTGATGTCATCCAAGGCCGGACGCGCCGACGATTTGTACTGCTTGGTGACATGTTCCAGGGCAATCATCACGGCACGCCAGTGTAGCGGTGTGTCTGAGCACCGCGCGAAAGTCAGCGTCCGGGTGGCGTGGACGTGGGCGTTGGGGCCTGCCCAGGCAGCGGTTGCTGGGGCAGTTCAGTCGGGCTCGGAGACGGCGAAGACGTCGCTGGACAGAACGGCGGCGGCAGCAGACACGGCAACGGCGGCGGGAACGCCGGCGTGGTGGTGGTCGTCGTCGGTGGGGGCGGCGGCGGGGTGGTCGTCGGCGTCGACGTCCGGGTCGGCGTGTAGGTGGGCGTGTCCTGCGGTCGCTGCTGCACCCGGGTTCGCGGCACCCAGGTGTAGTTGGGGTCCGGCACGTAGCCGGGCGGCACGAGTTGCGGCGTGTTGCTGGGTGCCGTCGCTGGCTCCGGGCGGTAAGTGTCGTAGGTCCACCACAGCGCGAAGAACAGCACGATCAACACGATCGTCGAGGTACGGATGCGGCCGCCGAACAGGTGAAGGGGTGTGCGCCGCTCTTCTTTTGGACGGGGCTTGTGCAGCAGGTTCAGGTCGAGTTTCATCGCTGCTTCACCTGATCCGCGGCCTTCTCGGGTTCGGTCACCTCGCTGGGGTCACTGATCCCGGCGTCGTCGACGACCCCGACCGTCGCATCCGCAGCGGTGACGATTCCTGCCCGGGCGAGCGCCCGGATGACCAGCACCCGTAGTTGGCGACCGGCCTCGAACTGCTTGCCCGGCAGCGTGCGGGCCACCAGCCGCAGGGTGACGGTGTTGATCTCGATGCTCTCCACCCCCATCACAGTGGGTGCGTCCAGTAGCAGTTCCCCCAGCAGCGGGTTGTCCAGGGCGCGCTCGCATTCCTGGTGCAACACCTCATTGACTCGGTTGAGGTCGGCGTTGGTCGACACCGGGATGTCCACCACGGCGCGTGCCCAGTCCTTGGACAGGTTGATGGTTTTGACGATCGAGCCGTTGGGAATGGTGTACAGCTCGCCGTCCGAGGAGCGCAGCCGAGTGACCCGCAAGGTCACGTTCTCCACGGTGCCCCGCGCTTCGGCCGCGATCCCCGACACGGTCAGCGATACCAGGTCACCGAAGCCGTACTGCTTCTCGACGATGATGAAAAAGCCCGAAAGTAGGTCCTTCACCAGCTGTTGGGCACCGAAACCGAGTGCCGCACCTAATACAGTGGCCGGCGCGACGAGGCCACCGACGGAAAACTGCAGCACGTCGGCGATCTGCATGATCACCACGATCGAGATCAGAACGATCGATACCCACGAGATCACCGACGCGACCGCCTGCCGGTGCTTGGTCGCCTCCGAGCGCACCAGTGCGTCGCTTTCGGCGAAACCCTCGTCGAGTTGGCGGGTTACCCGTTGGGCCACCCAGTTGACGAACCGGGCGGCCAGCATCGCGGCGATGATCAGCATGGCGACCCGCAGGCCCCGAGTGAGGATCCACTCCCCGATGTGGCCGCGCCAGAAGTCGTGCCAGCGCTGCGCCGCCGTGGCGAGGCTCATGGCTGAATACGTTGTATTAATCGTCATCTTTTCGGTTGCGCCACCTGATCCCTGCCTCCAGGAACCCGTCGATGTCTCCGTCCAAGACAGCCGCAGGATTGCCCACCTCGTACTCGGTGCGCAGATCTTTGACCATCTGATAGGGGTGCAGTACATAGGACCGCATCTGGTTGCCCCAGGAGCTGCCGCCGTCGCCTTTCAAGGCATCCAGCTCCGCGCGCTCCTCGGAACGCTTGCGCTCCAACAACTTTGCCTGAAGCACTCGTAACGCCGAAACTTTGTTCTGCAGTTGCGACTTCTCGTTCTGGCAAGTAACGACAATACCGGTCGGGATATGCGTGAGTCGAACCGCCGAGTCGGTGGTGTTGACCGATTGGCCGCCGGGGCCGCTGGAGCGGTAGACGTCGACGCGAATGTCTCCCTCGGGGATTTCGATGTGGTCGGTGGTCTCCACCACGGGCAGCACTTCGACCTCCGCGAACGACGTCTGCCGTCGGCTTTGGTTGTCGAACGGGCTGATCCGCACCAGCCGGTGGGTGCCCTGTTCGACCGACAATGTGCCGTAGGCGAATGGTGCGTGCACGGCGAAGGTGGCGCTTTTGATCCCGGCTTCTTCGGCGTAGGACGTGTCGAATACCTCGACGCCGTATTTGTGCTGCTCAGCCCAGCGGATGTACATCCGCATCAGCATCTCGGCCCAGTCGGCGGCGTCGACTCCGCCCGCTCCTGAGCGAATTGTGACCAATGCCTCACGTTCGTCGTACTCGCCGGAGAGCAAAGTCCGCACTTCGGTGGCTTCGATGTCGGCGCGCAACGCCTTGAGTTCGGCGTCGGCCTCGGCGCGCGCGGACTCGGCGGCCGGCCCATCCTCTTCCTCGGCCAGTTCGTAGAGCACCGGCAGATCGTCGAGGCGCTGCCGCAACTCCTCGATGCGGCGCAGCTCCCCCTGCGTGTGGGACAACTCGCTGGTTACTTTCTGCGCGTGAGTCTGGTCGTCCCACAGGTTCGGGTCGGACGCCTGCTGCTCGAGTTGCTCGATCCGGCTCTTCAGACCCGCCACGTCTAGCACCCGCTCAACCGTGGTCAGAGTGGAGTCGAGGGCGGCGATATCGGCTTGACGGTCAGGTTCCACAGGCGACAACGTTACCGGCACGGCGGTCTAGCATCAGGAGACCAGTGCACCGCACGACTGCGACGCTCAGCCCAGGCTCAGCCCCCTTGCGCCGCAGCCGGGCACGAACAGAAAGCGCGAGATGCGTCCCTATCACGTTGCGATCGTCGGCTCCGGTCCGTCAGGATTCTTCGCCGCCGCTTCCCTGCTCAAGGCCGCCGACGCCGCCGACGACGTCGAGGTGGCCGTCGACATGCTGGAGATGCTGCCTACGCCGTGGGGTCTGGTTCGGTCCGGTGTCGCCCCCGATCATCCCAAGATCAAGTCGATCAGCAAACAGTTCGAGAAGACCGCAGCCGACGAGCGGTTCCGCTTCTTCGGCAACGTGGTGGTAGGCGAGCACGTCGAGGCCGGTGAACTGGCCGCGAAGTACGACGCGGTGATCTATGCCGTGGGCGCCCAGTCCGACAAGCCGTTGAACATTCCCGGAGAGGACCTCCCGGGCAGTATCTCCGCAGTCGACTTTGTCGGCTGGTACAACGCGCACCCGCACTTCGAGGAAAAAACCCCGAACCTGTCCGGGGCGCGGGCGGTGGTCGTCGGCAACGGCAACGTGGCCATCGACGTCGCGCGGATTCTGGTCACGGATCCTGATGTGTTGGGCCAGACCGATATCGCCGATCACGCGCTGGAGTCGCTGCGCCCCAAAGGGGTCGACGAGGTGGTGATCATCGGGCGGCGCGGCCCGTTGCAGACGGCTTTCACCACGCTGGAACTGCGCGAGCTCGGTGAGCTCGAAGGCGTCGACGTGATCGTCGACCCGGCTCAATTCGACGGCATCACCGACGAGGACGCGGAGGCTGCCGGCAAGACCACCAAGCAGAATATCAAGGTGCTGCGCGGCTATACGGAACGCGAGCCGCGGCCCGGCCATCGGCGAATCGTGTTCCGCTTCTTGACATCTCCAATCGAAATCAAAGGCACCGACCGCGTCGAGAGCATTGTGCTGGGCCGCAATGAGTTGGTCACCGACGAAACCGGTTGGGTCTCAGCCAAAGACACCGGTGAGCGCGAAGAGCTTCCCGTTCAGCTGGTGGTCCGCTCCGTCGGCTATCGCGGCACACCCACTCCCGGGTTGCCGTTCGACGACAAGCGCGGCACCATCCCGCACACCGACGGCCGGATCCGAGATAGCCGCAACGAATATGTCGTCGGCTGGATTAAGCGCGGACCGACCGGAGTGATCGGCACCAATAAGTCCGACTCGCAGGAAACGGTGGACACGTTGCTCGCCGACCTGGCCGCTGCGGCCGCGCAGGGCAATCTGCCCGAATTCGCCGGCGATCACCGCGACCAGCTCGCCAGTTGGTTGAGCGAACGTCAGCCCAGGGTGATCACCTCGGCGCACTGGGAGGTCATCGACAGTTTCGAGCGGGCGGCCGGGGAGCCGCACGGGCGCCCGCGGGTGAAGCTGCCCAGCCTGGCCCGGCTGCTGCATGTCGGGCACGGCTGATCACGGATCGAAAAGCACTCCGGGATTGAGGATCCCGGACGGGTCCAGAGTGTGCTTGACGGCGCGCAGCGCCGCCGCGAACGGGCCCGGACGTTGCCGGTCGTACCAGGGACGGTGGTCGCGGCCCACGGCGTGGTGATGGGTGATGGTGCCACCGGTGGTGCTGATCGCTTCGGAGACAGCCGCTTTCATCTCGTCCCACTGCGCGTCCAGGGAGCCCCACCGGCCCGCGGCGTAGATGCCGTAATAAGGCGCCGGGCCGTCGGGGTAAACGTGGGTGAACCGGCAAGTCACCACGCCGGTGCCGCATACCCTCTTGATCGCGGCCTGGGCGGCGTCGGTCACCGCGGCATGCAGATCGTCGAATCCGTGCCAGGTGCAAGCGGTTTCGAAGGTCTCGGCGATGACGCCGCGGCGCGCCAACGCATCCCGCTGATAGGGCATCCGCAGAAACGCCGAGCGCCAATTCTCCGAGGCATCGCCGGCGTCCCGTTCGGCGTTGTCGCCCGCGGCGTCTCGGCTGCGGCGCGCAATGACATTACCTCCGTGTTCGGCGGCGATCTCCAACGCCCGGTTGAGCCACGGGTCGATCGGGTGGTCCGCGGATTCGAAAGCCAGCACCAGTAACCCGCCGGTGACCGGAGTGCCGGCATTGAGGAAAGCCTCGGCCGGATCGAGCAACCGGCAGTTCGCCGGAAACAGGCCCGCTTGCGCGACGGTCCGGGTGGCGGCGACCGCCGCGCTCCAGTTGTCGAACGCCACCGACGCAGTGACCTGCCAGCGCGGCCGGTTCTGCAGCCGCATCCACGCCTCGGTGATCACGCCGAGGGTGCCTTCCGAGCCGATGAACAGCCGGTCCGGGGACGGGCCCGCGCCCGATCCGGGCAGTCGTCGCGACTCGCTGATTCCGGTGGGCGTGACTACGCGCACTGACTCGGTCAGGTCGTCGATGTGGGTGTACAGGGTGGCGAAGTGTCCGCCGGCACGGGTGGCCAACCAGCCGCCGAGGCTGGAGAATGCGAACGACTGCGGAAAGTGCCGCAACGTCAGGTCGTGCCGGCGTAGTTGGTCTTCGATCCACGGGCCGAGCGCGCCCGCCTGAATCCGCGCGGCGCGGCTGACCTGGTCGACTTCGACCACCGCGCTCATCGCGCTGATATCCAGCGTGACGGCGGGTTCCTCGAAGCGCGGCTCCACCCCACCCACCACCGAACTGCCGCCGCCGTACGGGATGACCGGAATCCGTTCGCGCGCACACCAATCCAACACATCGACGACTTCCTGCTCGCGCCTTGGCCGCACGACCAGATCGGGCAAATGATTCAGGCGGCCTTGCAGGTTGCGCGCCACATCGCGGAACGCCTTGCCGCGGGCGTGGCCGGCCCGATCGACGATCTGCGGTGAGCACAGCGCGGCCAGCGTCGACGGCGGGGTGATCCGCGGTCCGGGCAGGCCGAGCGCGGCCGGATCTGGCGGCCGATGGTCGGTTAGGTCGTGGCCGGGCAACATCGCCGCCACGCGCGCCACCAGATCTCTTGTCTCCTCCTCGGTGAGGGCACCCTCAAGCGTCCCCCAGCCCCACCACGAACGCATGTCGGCGGTGTCAGCGCTTGAGCAGGACGACGGCGCCGGCGGCAACCACCAACACCAGCGCCAACAGAATGCCCCAGCCAGTGCCGGCGAAAATCCAGGTGAGGGCCACCAGCGCGATCAGCGGTGAGGCCGCGAACAACACGATCCCCGGGTTCTGCCTGATCACCGCCAGCGCACTCTTGGCCCGGATCGGGTCGATTTCCTTGCCTGCCATCCGTTCAGAATGCCAGGTCAGCAGCACAATGCAAGCGCGACGACGCGGCTTTCGCAGATCCAACTGATCCACGCGACCGTGCCGCGATCCAGATCCAGTTCGGCACAACGCGTTTGACGTGATGACCAAAGCCCCTATCGTCCCGCGACCGGCCTTCGTATGGTCATCGGCATGGACACAGAGGTCCTGCGGACCGCCATCCGGCTGGCCGGCCGGGCGCCGTCGGTGCACAATAGCCAGCCCTGGAAGTTCGTGGCCGAGGGCGATGCAATTCATCTGTTCGTCGATCGTTGCCGAACCGTGCCTGCCACAGACCATTCCGGCCGCGAAACGCTCATCAGCTGCGGTGCCGTACTCGACCATCTGCGCATCGCGATGCAAGCCCTCGGCTGGGACTCGCACACCACCCGCTTTCCCAACCCCGGCAATGCCGGCCATCTGGCCACTGTCGACTTCACACCGACCGATCACATCATGCGGGTACAGCGCAATCGCGCCAAGGCGATTCTGCACCGTCGAACCGATCGGCTGCCGCTGGACCGACCCGCATTCTGGGACTGGTTCGAGCCAACCCTGCGCAACACGGTCGGCGGCGACGTCGCCACCATCGACGTGCTCGCCGATCACCACCGACGACAACTAGCCGACGCGTCGCGACTTACCGCGTCGTTGCGTGTTGACGATCCGTCCTATCACGCCGAACTAGATTGGTGGACTTCGCCATTCGTCTTGTCCGAAGGCGTGCCGCCGTCCGCACTGGCCTCCGACACCGAAAGCCTACGGGTTGGCGTGGGCCGCGACTTCCCGGTCCGGGGCCACCAGGACAGACGCCCCGAGATCGCCGCGGACTGGTCGAAAATCGTTGTGCTGTCGACTCCCCAGGACACCGCGGCTGACGTACTGCGGTGCGGCGAGGTGCTCTCGACGGTACTGCTGGAATGCACCATGGCCGGCATGGCGACCTGCACACTGACCCATTTGATCGAAACCGAACAAGGCCGCGACATCGTGCGCAGGCTGATCGGCGGGAGTGGTGAGCCGCAGGCCCTGATTCGGGTCGGAATTGCCCCGCCGATGGAATCCCCCGCCCCGCCCACACCACGACGACCGCTCGATGCCGTGCTTGAGATCCGCCAGATACAAGATAGGTTGAGCCGATGACCGACGAGCCGTTCACCGTCCTGTCAGCAAATGAGAGTTGGGGCCTGCTGGGCACCGCTGCGCTGGGGCGCCTGGTGACCAACTTTGCCGGCGAGCCGGAGATCTTCCCGGTCAACTATGTCGTGCAGGGCAACAGCGTCCTGTTCCGCACGGCCGAAGGCACCAAACTGTTCTCGGCCGTGGGAAACCACACCGTGCTCTTCGAGGCCGACGACCACAACGTCGCCGAAGGCTGGAGTGTGATCGTGCGAGGACGCGCGCAGCTGTTGAAGAGCGACGCTGAGATCCAGGAGGCCGACCGGGCGGGGCTCTACCCGTGGATCGCGACGCGCAAGCCCAATTACGTTCGCATCACCGCCACCGACATTACCGGCCGCCGTTTCGTTTTCGGCCCGGAACCCGACGGTACCGAGACGGTCGCCTAAGTATCAAAGCGGGTATCAGCGCACAAGCAGGGCGTCGAGTTCGGGCGCATCGAAGCCGTTGAGGCGGCGATGCATCGCCCAGGCGATCCGGCCGGCCTGAATCTTGGCCCGCTCGGCCGCGGGCCCAGAGTACATCTCGTCGACTGTTTCACACCACAGCGTCAGCCAACGGGCGAAATGATTTGCAGTCAGCGGTGTCCGGAGATGGATATCGCGATGCACGTTCAGCGCGCTGCCGTGGTAGAGCCCGGCGCGAAACAGTACGGTCTCCCAGAAATCGGCCATGGTCGGAATGTGCGCATCGAGTCCGGTCGCGCGCAGGTCGGCGAAGGATTCGTACAGGGCGCCGTCGGCCAGGGCACGGGCATAGAACCGGTGCAGCAGCGCCTCGACATCGGCGCGGTCGACCAGTTCGTTGTCAATTCCTGTTGTCATCGCGGCACCAGCAGTCCATGAAATCCAGTATTGCCCGGTGAGAGTCGCTCCGAGCAGGGCCAAAGGTCCCACGCCGCCAGGGCTTCATGCCCTGCCGCCGCAGCCCTGCGCGGACGATCCTTGAAGCAATGACCACTGTGATCGACAGGAGAGGCCCGGCAGCGATGAACGCCCGATTTCCGGATGCCGACACGCTGCGGACGGTGCTCACCCTGGCCACCCGCGCGCCTTCGATCCACAACACGCAGCCATGGCGATGGCGGGTGGAGCCCACCAGCCTGCAATTGTTCTGCGAACCCGACATGCAATTGCAGAGCACCGACCCGGACGGGCGTGACCTGATCATCAGCTGCGGTGTCGCGCTGCATCATTGCGTCGTCGCACTTGCGTCAATGGGGTGGCACGCGAAGGTCAGCCGGCTTCCCGATCCCGACAATCCTCGTCACCTGGCCGCCATCGAGGTGGTGGCGCAGGTTCCCGACCAGAGCGACATCGCGCTGGCGGCTGCCATTCCGCGACGGCGCACTGACCGGCGCGCATACAGTTCCTGGCCCGTGCCGGGTGGCGACATCGCTCAGATGGCGGCCCGCGCGGCCCGCTGCGGGGTCATGCTGCGCCAGGTCGGATCGCTACACAGAATGAAAAGTATTGTAGCGCAGGCTGTTTTAGACCATATGACCGATGACGCGTACATGCGTGAACTGACCACCTGGAGTGGCCGGTTCGGCTCGGTGGCCGGGGTCCCGGCCCGAAACGCGCCTCAGTCGGACCCTGCCGCCCCGATTCCGGGTCGGCTGTTCGCCGGCGCCGGACTCGCTCAGCCGTCGGGGATCTCCCCCGCCGACGAGGGCGCCGCACTGCTGGCGCTGGGCACCGAGCGAGACGACAGGCTGGCGCGCCTGCGCGCCGGCGAGGCGACCAGCGTGGTGCTGTTGACCGCCACGGCGATGGGCCTGGCCTGCTGCCCGATCACCGAGCCACTGGAGATCCAGGAAACACGCGACGCGGTGCGCGCCGACGTGTTCGGTGCCGGCGGGTACCCGCAGATGCTGCTGCGGGTCGGCTGGGCTCCGGTCAATGCCGATCCGCTGCCCGCAACGCCCCGGCGCCGGCTGGTGCGCGTTGTCGACTGGCCCGAACAGCTATTGGAGGAGCGGCGCTGACCAGCGCAGCAGCGTGCCCCCCGTGGGCTGGTTTGCGACGCTGAACTCGCCACCGAGCTGCTCCGCGCGCCGGCGCAGGTTGGTCAGTCCGCTGGTGGTCAGACCCTCGGCTTCCAGGTCCGGTATGCCACGGCCGTTGTCGCTGACCTCGATGGTCAGATCGTCCTCCACCCTGATCCGCACGGTCAACGTGGTGGCGTGCGCGTGCCGGGCAGCGTTGCTGACGGCTTCGCGCACCACCGCCTCGGCGTGGTCGGCCAGTCCGCTGTCGACCACCGACAACGGCCCGGTGTAATGCACGGTGGTGCGCAACCCCGATCCGGCGAACTGCCCGACCGCGGCATCGATCCGCTGGCGCAACCGGGTAATGCCCTGCGACGCCCCGTGCAGGTCGAAGATCGTGGTCCGAATTTCTTGAATCACCGCCTGCAGGTCGTCGACTGCCTCTGAAAGTCGTTGCTGCACTTCGGTTTCTCGGGTGCGCGGTACAGTACCCTGCAGCGACAGCCCGACGGCGAACAGTCGCTGGATCACGTGGTCGTGCAGGTCTCGCGCGATGCGATCGCGATCGGCCAGCACGTCGAGTTCACGCATCCGGCGCTGTGAGGTGGCCAGCTGCAACGCCAGCGCCGCCTGGTCGGCGAAGGCGGCCATCATCTCAAGTTGTTCCCCGCCGAACGGTGCTGGACCGCCTTGGCGCAACAAAACTACGATGCCGGCGACGGTGTCGGCATCGGCGGCTTGCAACGGCAGCAGCAGCGCCGGGCCAGCTCCGGTCAAGCCGTCGACATCGATCAGGTCAAACCGGCGCGGCGCACCGTCGACGAGCACCTCGCCAAGGACCGTACCTGCGACAGAGATGTTCTCTCCCGCGACGAATTCCACTGCGCTGCCCACGGTCTCGATGACCAGCAGCTCGGTCACCTCGGCGGCCGGAATGCTCTCGTCTATCGGTACGGCAACCAGCGCCGCGTCGGCGTTCGTTAGCTTCATCGCCTCCTCGGCGACCAGCCGGAAAACGGTGGCCGGTTCGGTGCCCGACAGCAGTTCAGTGGCGATGTCGCGGGTGGCTTCGATCCAGGACTGGCGAGCCTGTGCCTGGTGATACAGCCGGGCATTGGCGATAGCGATACCGGCCGCCGCCGCCAGCGCCTGTACCAGCACCTCGTCGTCGTCGCTGAACGGTTGCCCGTTCTGTTTGTCCGTCAGGTACAGCGTGCCGAATGATTCACCGCGCACCCGAACCGGGACGCCGAGGAATGTTCGCATGGGCGGGTGGTGCGCCGGGAAGCCCACCGACGCCGGGTGTTGTGAAAGATCGTCCAGCCGTAGCGGTTTGGGCTCGTCGATGAGCAGGCGAATCAGACCCAAGCCCTCGGGCAGGTGACCGATGAGGCGGACTGTCTCCTCGTCGATGCCTTCGTGGACGAAGTTCAGCACGCGGTTGTCGCTGTCGTGCACCTCGAGGGCACCGTAGCGGGCGTCGACCAGTTCGGTCGCCGAATGCACGATCGTGCGCAGGGTGGCGTTGAGTTCCAGGCCCGAGGTCACCACCAGCATGGCCTCCAGGAGTCCGTCGAGGCGGTCGCGTCCCTCGACGATCTGCTCGACCCGGTCCTGCACCTCGGCCAGCAGCTCCCGCAGCCGCAGCTGGGACAGCGTCTGACGCAGCGGGTGCAGCCCGGGGTCGCCGGAGAAGCTATCCATTGCTGGGCGGCCGGGTGCGTTTCAGTTCCGTGGCGAAGACCGCGGCTTGGGTGCGGCGTTCCATCCCCAGTTTCGCCAGCAGCCGGGACACGTAGTTCTTCACCGTCTTCTCGGCGAGGAACATGCGGTCGGCGATCTGCTTGTTGGTCAAGCCCTCGCTGAGCAGGCTCAGCAGGGTGCGTTCCTGGTCGGTCAAGCCCGACAACGGGTCCGGACGCTCAGTAGCATCGCGCAGCTTGGACATCAGCGCGGCCGCGGCGCGATTGTCCAGCAACGACCGGCCGGCACCCACGTCTTTCACGGCGCGTGCCAATTCCATGCCCTTGATGTCTTTGACCACATATCCGCTCGCGCCGGCCAAGATGGCATCCAGCATCGCCTCGTCGGAGGTGTAGGACGTGAGGATTAGGCAACGCAGGTCGGGCATGCGGGACAACAGATCTCGGCATAGCTCGATGCCGTTGCCGTCGGGCAGCCGAACGTCGAGGACGGCTACATCGGGATTGGCGGCGGGTATTCTCGCCATCGCTTCGGCCACCGAGCCGGCTTCTCCGACGACATCGAGTTCAGGGTCGGCGCCGAGCAAGTCGATCAGGCCTCGTCGCACCACTTCGTGGTCGTCGACCAAGAAGACCTTTACCAAGCCACCACTCCTTTTGAGTCCCCGTGCCTACAAGTTCCCGCTCCGCACAGTCAATACCGAGGAACCCGCGTTGTAAACGCTGGACACCTGCGCGGCGTGCGCGTCGGTGACGAACAGCTGGCGCGGCTCGCCCTGATCGGCCATGTATCGCGTGGCTCCTCCCCGGACGATCTCCGACTCCACCTGCACGTCGGGGTAAAGCCGGGTCCAGCGGGCCAGCCGGCGCTCCAATTGTGCTTGAGCCAACGAGCTTTCCTCGCCACGCTCCCGGGTGCGATGCCCGCTTACGGAGATGGCACGAAGCGGAACGCGACGTAGCCGCGCCTCCTCGAACGCGTGTCGCAACACCGCACCATTGTCCACTTCGGCGACCACCCGTTTGATCTGGGGGGCGGCGGCGTCCGCCGACCGGTGGATGACCGCCACCGGGCACAGCGCCGACCCGGCTAGCGCGCCCGCGACCGAACCCTTGCCGCACCGGGCGTGGTTGATGCCCATCGAGCCGACGCAGATCATCGTTGCCGAGCGCGATTCGGCCATCAGCTTGTTCAGTGGCTTGCCCCAGAGGATCTCGGTTTCGATCTTGACCGGTGCGCCGGTGGCGTCGACCGCCCGGTAGGCGTCGTATAGGGCCGAACGCGCGGCGGCCTGCCGCACATCGAGAACGCTGGATCTGGCTGGCTGAATCGGATCGACCACATAGATCAACCGCAGTGGGATGTCGCGGCTGACCGCCTCGTCTACCGCCCACAGTGCCGCATACACCGCAGCCCGCGATCCGTCGATACCGACGACGACGGCCGGTCCCGGCTTGAGGTTCTTCATCGCCGTCTCCCTTCCATCCGTGCTCAATTCGAACGTTATTGCGCGTGACCTGCGTATCCCAGGGGCGTTGGTCCCCTGTCGAGTGCCATTGGTCCTCGAAATCGGTGAAATGGCCTCTTGCCACCGACGCCGAATACCCATTGGATATTCACCGGGCGCGCTGTAAAAATTCCGCGCAGCCGGCCCGGCGATCAGCCCATCGCCCAGATATTCGCCTAGACAGGAGTCCTGTGAATGGCTGTTCAAGACGTATCTTCGTCGCCCGATTCCGCTCACCCGTCGGCTCAACCACTGGTTGGGAAGGGGTGGATTCAGGGCGTCGCGCTGGTGATGATCTTCGGTTTCCTGGTGATGGGAATCCTGGCCTACCGGACCTACACGGCCGCGATGCCTATGCCGGACAAGGTGGTCAGCGAATCGGGACAGGTGCTGTTCACCGGGAATGACATCACCAAGGGTCAGGAGTTGTACCAAGCCCGCGGACTCATGCAGTACGGGTCGGTGCTGGGCCATGGCGCCTACCTGGGTCCCGATTACACCGCCGAATACTTGCGGCTGGCCACCGACGACGTCACCGGTCAGTTCCGCGCCGAAGGTATCGCCGACCCGCACGAACGGGTTGTCACCGAGTTCCGCACCAACCGCTACAACGCCGACACCAAGACGCTGGTGTTCACCAATAAGCAGACAACCGCTTTCGACCACATCATGGGCCACTACGCGGCATATTTCGGTGAGAATTCCACCAAGTACGGGTTGCTGCCGCAGCTGATTACCGACAAGACTCAAATTCGGCAGTTGACGGCATTCTTCGCCTGGACCGCTTGGGCCGCGGCCGCCGAACGCCCCGGCCACAAGTACACCTACACCAACAACTGGCCAGCCGAGCAGCGCGTAGACAACGGGCCGACCGCGGCGGTGATCGTGTGGTCGGCGCTGTCCCTGATCGCGCTGCTGGGCGGCATCGGGGTCATGTTCGCCGTCTACGGCCGTTGGAGTCAGAAGGTCGGCTGGCACGGGGCTGAGACCTCGACGCTGTCGTTCCGCCAACCCGGCGAGGTGCCGCTGACCCGGGCGCAACGTGCCTGCATCTGGTTCTTCGCGGTGGTGTCCGTGCTGTTCCTGGCGCAGACGTTGCTGGGTGCGGCAGCCGAGCACTACCGGGCCGACCTGTCCACGTTCTTCGGGCTAGACCTGGCCCGCGTCCTGCCCTACAACCTGGCCCGCACCTGGCATCTGCAGCTGGCGTTGTTCTGGACGGCGGCCGCATTCCTGGCCGGCGGTATCTTCCTGGTGCCGTTCATCGCGCGCCGCGAGCCCAAACGTCAAGGGCTGCTGGCCTACATCCTGTTGGGCGCGGTGGCGCTGGTGGTGTTCGGGTCATTGACCTGTGAAGCTCTGTCGATCTACGGAGTGATCCCCGAAGGCGGCCTGTTCTCCCAGCAGTGGGAGTATCTCGACCTGCCGAGGCTCTGGCAGATCCTGCTGGTGGCCGGATTGTTTATCTGGATCGCCATCATCTGGCGCGGGATGCGGGCCAGGCTCAAGGGCGAGTCGAAGATGAACATGCCGTGGTTGTTCTTCTTCTCCGGGCTGGCGATCCCAATGTTTTACGCCGTCGGGCTGCTAGCCACCAGCGACACCCATTACACCGTCGCCGACTTCTGGCGGTTCTGGGTGGTGCATCTGTGGGTCGAGGACTTCCTCGAACTGTTCACCACAGTGATGGTGGCCTACATGTTCGTGCTGCTGGGTGTGGTGCGCGAACGCATCGCGCTCGGCGTGATCTTCCTCGACGTGATCTTGTACTCGGCCGGCGGTGTCATCGGGACCATGCACCACCTGTACTTCTCCGGCACTCCGGTGGAACACATGGCACTGGGCGCGTTCTTCTCGGCGGCCGAGGTGATCCCGCTGACGTTCCTGACAGTTGAGGCGTGGGCGTTCCTGCAGTTGGGTGCACGCCAGCAGACCGGTGACGCAAACCCGTTCCCGCACCGCTGGGCGGTGATGTTCTTGGTGGCAGTCGGGTTCTGGAACTTCCTGGGAGCGGGCATCTTTGGGTTCCTGATCAATCTCCCGGTGGTGTCCTACTACCAGATCGGTACCGCACTGACGGCCAACCACGGCCACGCGGCCATGATGGGCGTCTACGGCATGCTCGCCGTCGGGCTGGCGATGTTCGCCTTCCGCTACGTCATTCCGGCCGACAAGTGGCCGGAGAAGCTGGCCCGAATCTCGTTCTGGTGCATGAACATCGGCCTGGCCTGGATGGTGTTCGTCACCCTGCTGCCGCTCGGTGTGATGCAGCTGTACCACTCCGTCGGCGACGGCTACTACGAGGCGCGGGCGCTCGGGTACATCACCAAGCCGGGCAACGCGGTGCTTGAATGGCTACGAATGCCTGGCGACATCATCCTGATCGTCGGCGGGGTGGTGCCGTTCGTCTGGATCGCCTGGACGGCGTTGCGCAACTTCCGCTCCGGCACCACCGTCGACGAATTGCCCGAGCACCCGCTGTATACCGAGGTCGAAGCGCAACCGGCGGCGAAGGACTGAGCTATGGCCGCACCGGCAACCACGGTTTGGCTGACCGCCGGTTACGCGCTGATGCTACTGGGCGTCGGCTGGTGCTTCGACGTGATGGCCCGGCGCGCATCGGCGCGTGCCGCGGCTTGGCGCACCGGGCAATTCAGTTACCGTCCGGATCACGACGCCTGGGTGTGTCCGCAGGATCACTGGCTGTGGCCGACTTCGTTCGATCCAAAGCACCGGGTGATGCGATACCGGGCGTTGCCGGTGGTTTGCAACAGCTGCCCAGTCAAGTCCACCTGCACCACATCCGATCACGGCCGCGAGATCAGCCGCGAGATCGATCCGTGGCCACATTCGGAAGCGGGCCGATTTCATCGCGGAATCGCTTGCAGCGTAGCCGCATTCGGAATCGTGTTGCCATTGGCGATGTTGTTCGCCGATCACTCGTTGTCCGACGTGCTGGTGCTGGCGGGTACCATCCTGGTGGTAGGGCTGCTGGGCCTACCACTGGCCCGGCACCTGTGGAATACCCCGGCCAATGCGCCTGACTATCTGCCGCACCGCACCGCGATCGAGGACCAGGTGGCTGCCGCGGTGGACCGTTACTCCACCCGCTGGGGCGGCTGGGAAGGCAAGGAGGACAAAGCATGACAGGTGTGGTGATGGGGATACTCGTCTTCGGCGTCCTGGTATTGGCCGCACTTGCCGTGGTCTCGCTGGCGGTACTGCGCGAGTATGAGCGCGGGGTGGTGTTCCGGATGGGCCATGTGCGCCCGCTGTACCAGCCCGGATTGCGGCTCCTGGTTCCTTTGGTGGACAAAATGATTCGGGTCGACCAGCGGCTGGTGACGCTGACCATCCCACCCCAGGAGGTGATCACCCGTGACAATGTGCCCGCCCGGGTGAATGCCGTCGTCATGTTTGCGGTGACTGATCCGCTGAAAGCCATTCTGGCGGTGGAGAACTACGCGGTGGCCACCTCGCAGATCGCTCAGACGACGCTGCGGTCATTGCTGGGCCGCGTCGACCTGGACACCCTGCTGGCCCACCGCGAGGATCTCAACAGCGACCTGCGCACCATCATCGAGAAAATGACCGAGCCGTGGGGTGTGCAGGTGCGGGTGGTGGAGATCAAGGACGTTGAGATTCCCGAGTCGATGCAGCGTGCCATGGCACGCGAGGCCGAGGCCGAACGTGAGCGGCGAGCAAAGGTGATCAACGCGCGCGGTGAACTGCAGGCGTCGGCAGAACTACGGGAAGCCGCCGAGACGCTCTCGAAGAGTCCGGCATCTCTGCAATTGCGTTATCTGCAAACACTTTTGGAACTGGGCGCCGATCAGAATTCGACGGTGGTCTTCCCGCTGCCGGTCGACATCATCACGCCGTTCCTGCGCAATCCCAACGTTCTACGGGATGCGTTCGACAAGGTGAATCACGAGGGGTAGTCCTGCACCTCGGTGGGCGGCGGCTCCGCGGGAGCGAAGGTCCAGTTGTCCGGGTTGTTCGGTGAGTAGACCACGGGAAACTGCTGTCCGACCACCGGCCATTGGGCCACGTCGACGGCCATTTGCCGATGCACAGCGTGCTCGTTGACGGTGGGCCCGTTGATGACGCCGGCAATGGTCACGAACTGCTCGCCGATGGCATCCGGTCGTGGACTGACCCCGGTGACCAGCAACGTGCCGCTAGCCCGCGCTCCGCGCGGGCCGGGCCGCATGAAGCGCGGCGCCAGTAGCAGCACCAACACTCCCACCAGCAGGAGCAGCATCATGAATTCCCACATCAGGCCATGGTAGGACTGCTGGCATGGGCCGCAATGATGATCTGGAGTTCGCGCTGGAACTCGCCGACCGGGCCGACGAGTTGACCCGGGCCCGATTCGGAGCGATCGACCTGCGTGTCGAGACCAAACCCGACCTAACCCCGGTGACCGACGCCGATCGTGCCGTCGAATCGGAGTTGCGTGAGGCCATCGCGGTGGGCCGGCGCGGCGACGACGTACTCGGTGAAGAGTTCGGCGGCACCGCCGCCTTCACTGGGCGGCAGTGGATCATCGACCCGATCGACGGCACCAAGAATTTCGTGCGCGGAGTACCGGTTTGGGCCACCCTGATTGCGCTGCTACAGGACGGCGTGCCGATCGTCGGCGTGGTGAGCGCGCCCGCATTGCGACGGCGGTGGTGGGCCGCGCACCGCGGTGGCGCGTACGCCGCGGTCGACGGTGGGCAGCCGCGCCGCCTGTCGGTTTCGGCTGTGGCCGAACTAGATTCGGCCAGCCTGTCGTTCTCCAGCCTGTCGGGGTGGGCGCAGCTGGGATTGCGGGATAGGTTCGTCCGACTGACCGACGCGGTGTGGCGGGTGCGCGGGTACGGCGATTTTCTGTCCTACTGCCTGCTGGCCGAAGGCGCGGTGGACATTGCCGCCGAACCGGAGGTGTCGGTCTGGGATCTGGCCGCACTCGACGTTTTGGTGCGCGAGGCGGGCGGGCAGTTCACCAGCCTCGATGGCACCGCGGGGCCGCACGGCGGCAGTGCCGTGGCCAGCAACGGTGTGCTGCACGAACGGGTGCTGAATCTGTTACGTCCAGATGTGAATTAGCTAACAAGCCCCTACATATCTTACTCCGGAGTAAGATACGGTGGTACGCATCGCCCCACCGACAGAGGCTGCTGATATGACCGACACACTTCCTGCTTCCGCTAACCGTTCGCGCGCCAAAAAGGGCGGCGACCGCCAGACAGCGATCGGAATGAAGCCCCACAAGCGCACCGGAATCGACGTTGCGCTGGCCCTGCTGACGCCCGTCGTAGGCCAGGAGTTCCTGGACAAGTACCACCTGCGCGACCCGCTGAACCGCACCCTGCGCTACGGCGTCAAGCAGATGTTCTCCACCACTGCGGCTGCCAACCGGCAGTTCAAGCGGGTGCAGAACCTGCGCGGCACACCGACCCGGCTCAAGCCCAGCGGCAAGAACTACTTCGACCTCACACCCGATGACGACCAGAAGATGATCGTCGAGACGGTCGAGGAATTCGCTGCCGAGGTCCTGCGCCCGGCCGCCCATGACGCCGACGAGGCCACCCACTACCCAGACGGACTGATCGCCAGGGCCGCCGAACTGGGCATCACCGCCATCAACATCCCCGAAGACTTCGACGGCATCGCCGAGCACCGCTCCGCGGTGACCAACGTGCTCGTGGCCGAGGCGCTGGCGTACGGCGACATGGGTCAGGCGCTGCCGATCCTGGCCCCCGGCGGCGTGGCTACCGCGCTGACGCACTGGGGCAGCGCGGACCAGCAGGCTACCTACCTGCCCGCGTTCGCCGGCGAGAACGTACCGCAGGCCTGCGTGGCGATCGCCGAACCGCAGCCGCTTTTCGACCCCACCCGGCTGCGGACTACCGCGGTACGCACCCCGTCGGGTTACCGCCTCGATGGCGTGAAGTCGCTGGTGCCCGCCGCGGCGGAGGCCGAACTGTTCATCGTCGGCGCGCAGCTCAACGGCAGGCCCGCGCTGTTCGTCGTTGAGTCGTCCAGCAAGGGCCTGACCGTCAAGCCTGACCCGAGCATGGGGATTCGCGCGGCGGCGCTGGGCCAGGTTGAGCTGTCCGGCGTCACTGTGCCGCTAAGCGCCCGCCTGGGCGAAGATGGCGCCAGTGACGAGGACTACTCGGAGGCCATCGCCTTGGCCCGACTGGGCTGGGCCGCACTGGCTGTGGGCACCTCACACGCCGTACTGGATTACGTCATCCCCTACGTCAAGGAACGCGAGGCGTTCGGCGAGCCGATCGCCCGACGCCAGGCTGTCGCCTTCATGTGCGCCAACATCGCCATCGAGCTGGACGGGTTGCGCCTGATCACCTGGCGCGGCGCCTCGCGCGCCGAGCAGGGGTTGCCATTCGCTCGGGAAGGCGCGCTTGCCAAGCGATTCGGCGCCGACAAGGCCATGCAGATCGGCCTGGATGGTGTGCAGCTACTCGGCGGCCACGGTTACACCAAAGAGCACCCGGTCGAACGCTGGTACCGCGACTTGCGGGCCATCGGCGTCGCCGAGGGCGTTGTGGTCATCTGAGCCGTTATCCAGTGGACACCTGAGAACAGACTTCTTCGAACGAAAGATCAATCATGGCAATCAATCTGGAGCTACCCCCCAAGCTGCAAGCGGTGATCACCAAGACGCATCAAGGTATCGCCGAGATGGTGCGGCCGATCGCCCGCAAATACGACCTGAAAGAACACGCCTACCCCGTCGAACTGGACACCCTGATCAACCTCTTCGAGGGCGCTTCGGATTCGTTCAGCTTTGCCGGCGCCGACGAACTCCGTGGTGCGGCAAGCAAAGAGGATAATCACAACGGCGCCAACATGGCGGCGCTGGTGCAGAGCATGGAAGCCAGCTGGGGTGACGTGGCGATGATGTTGTCCATCCCGTACCAGGGGCTGGGCAACGCGGCGATCTCCGCGGTGGCCACCGACGAGCAGCTGGAGCGCCTCGGCAGGGTGTGGGCCGCAATGGCGATCACCGAGCCGGGTTTCGGCTCGGACTCGGCGGCCGTGTCGACCACGGCCACCCTCGACGGCGACGAGTACGTGATCAACGGCGAGAAGATTTTCGTCACGGCGGGTTCGCGCGCCACCCATATCGTGGTGTGGGCGACGCTGGACAAATCCAAGGGCCGCGCAGCGATCAAGTCGTTCATCGTGCCCCGTGAACACCCCGGTGTCACCGTGGAGCGGCTCGAACACAAGCTCGGCATCAAGGGTTCGGACACCGCGGTGATCCGCTTCGACAACGTCCGAATCCCCAAGGACAACATCCTAGGCGACCCGGAAATACAAGAGGGCAAAGGCTTTTCCGGGGTGATGGAGACCTTTGACAACACCCGGCCGATAGTCGCTGCCATGGCCGTCGGAATCGGCCGCGCGGCGCTGGAAGAGATCCGCCGGATTCTCACCGATGCCGGAGTCCAGATCGACTACGACCGGCCGTCGCACGCCCAGAGTGCAGCCGCCGCGGAATTCCTGCGAATGGAGTCGGACTGGGAGGCCAGTTACCTGCTCGCGCTGCGCGCGGCATGGCAGGCCGACAACAGCATCCCCAACTCCAAAGAGGCCTCGATGAGCAAGGCCAAAGCTGGCCGGATGGCCACCGATGTCACGCTGAAATCGGTTGAATTGGCAGGTACCACCGGGTATTCCGAGCAGATGCTGCTGGAGAAGTGGGGTCGCGACTCCAAGATCCTGGACATCTTCGAGGGCACTCAGCAGATCCAGCAGCTGGTTGTCGCGCGCAGGCTGTTGGGGCTGTCGTCGGCCGAACTCAAGTAGTCCCATCGATCATGCCGCGGGCGAGTTGGTAGATCGCGCGGCCGTGCAATTCGAATAGCGCGATCAGGTCCACGGCATCTCCGTCAATCTCGCGGGCGATGAAAAGCCCGTCGGCACCAGCCATCGCATACGTGGCCAACTGGTGGATCTCGTCGGCGGTGAGCCCGGCGATGTTCTCGGTGAAATTGCGCACGAGTTGCTCGAATGCCTGGGCACGGACCTGGATGAACATGGTGCGAGCGCGCGGTTCGGTAGGCCGGCGCTCCAGTGCCAGCATGAGCCCGAGCCGGATGAAGTCCGGGGCCTCCAGCAGCGCCTTGGCGGTATGTGTCGACAGCTCGACAATCCGCTGTTCGGCTTCGCCTTCGTCGGGCAGTTGCCAGGCGGTCAGCCACGCACCAAAACTGCGCTCGATGACCGCCGCAATCAGGTCGTCTTTGTCCTTGAAATGCCAGTAGATCGAACTTGCCGGCAGCCCGCACTTCTTGCTTACCAGTCCAATACTGGTGCCCTCGTAGCCACGCTCGGCCGCGATCTCGGTGGCCGCGTCGAGAATCCGGGTGCGCGACAGTTCTCCGTCGGCCCGGCGCTTCCGCGTGGGCTCGGTCTTGGCCTTCTGGTCTGTCATCGCGCTCCCCTTGATCCGGCGACAGGATCTACCTTACCGTAGTGGTCACTACACTGCAGAATCGAGGAGTGGCATGTGCTCCGCCCTCACTGGCCGCGCACCGAAGCGGCGATCTCAGTGGGCGGGTCGGTCTCGTGGTCGGCATCGATCAGGTCCCGCTGCCACCACTGCACGTCATGCCAGGTGCCGAGTTTCCACCCAACCCGGCGAAAATGGCCCACCGGCTCGTAGCCGAAGGCGGCATGGAACGCGTAGCTGGCCGGGTGTGGATGAGCGATGCAGGCGAACGCCCGCCGGAAGCCGCGCCCGGCGAGTCGACTCAGCAGTTCGGCGTAAAGCATCCGCCCACCTCCGGCACGGGCCCGAGCCTGCGCCATGTACACGCTCGTCTCGACCGACCACTGGTACGCATCGCGCGAATGAAATTGGCTCGCATAGGCATAACCCGCGACCGTGCCGTCGATCTCCAGCACCAGCCATTCGTAGCGGGCCTGCGCGGTTTCGATCCGCGTCGCCATGGTCTCGATTGTGGGCACCTCGGTCTCGAACGATATCGCGGTGTCCAGCACATAGGGACGGTAGACCTCGACGCATGCCGCCGCGTCGGCCGTGCTCGCGGAACGGACCAGCATCAGGCGACCGCGTCGAGCTGGGCGCGCAATTCGTCGTCGAGTTCGATGTCGGCGACGGCAAGATTCTCCTCCAGGTGCCGCACCGACGAGGTCCCCGGGATCAACAGCACATTGGGCGCCACGTTCAGAGTCCACGCAAGCGCGATCTGTGCCGGGGTATGGCCGAGACGCTGTGCGGCGCTGCGTACCAGTTCGTTGGTGAGCACCGGGTTGTTCGGACCGGTGAACGCCGCACCGAGTGGGAAGAACGGCACGAAAGCTATTCCACGGGTAGCGCATTCGTCGAGGACCGGCGCCGAGGCGCGGTGCACGATATTGAAAGCGTTCTGCACACAGACGATTTCGGTTACGTCAAGCGCGTGCACTAGATGCTCGCGGGTAATTTCGCTGAGCCCGATGCCGCCGATCAGTCCTTCGTCGCGGGCTGCGATCAGGACCGCGAGCTGGTCGTCGAAAAGCTGGTCCGGTCCCTTACTTTCGAACAGCCGCAGGTTGACCACCGCGAGCCGGTCCACGCCGAGGGTGCGAAGGTTGGCCTCCAAGTCGCGACGCAGGTCGGCGGGCTCCAACACCGGCAGCCACGCGCCGGCGTCGTCGCGTCGTCCGCCCACCTTGCTGACCAGGGCCAGGCTTTCCGGGTAGGGGTGCAGCGCCTCCCGGATGAGCTCGTTGGCCATATTCGGGCCGTAAAACTGGGCGGTGTCGATGTGGTTGACGCCAAGTTCCACCGCACGGCGCAGCACCGCCAAGGCCGCATCGCGGTTCCTCGGAGGCCCCATCACTCCGGGACCCGGGAGTTGCATCGCCCCGAAACCCACGCGGGCGACCGAATACTGACCGAGGGGAAAGGCATCCATAAAGACACGTTAGTTCGCCGGGCCATCGGAGGGGTTATTGCCCGGTGCTGGCCCGGAAGTAGGGTGATCGGCATGCGCGCAGCACAGGTAACTCGGCTGGATGGTCCGGACGCGATCGAGATCGTGGACATCGACGAACCCACCGGCGACGGTGTGGTGGTCGACGTACACGCGGCCGGGGTGGCTTTCCCCGACGCGCTACTAACGCGCGGTCTCTACCAGTACCGGCCGGACCCGCCGTTCGTGCTCGGAGCCGAGATCGCAGGCGTGGTGCGCTCGGCGCCGGATGGTGCCCACGTCCAAGCGGGCGACAGGGTGCTGGGACTGACGATGCTGACCGGGGCCATGGCCGAGGTTGCGGTGCTGACCCCCGACCGGGTGTTCAGGCTGCCGGACAACGTCAGCTTCGAGGCCGGCGCGGGCGTACTGTTCAACGATCTGACGGTGTACTTCGCGCTGGCGGTCCGCGGCCGGCTCACCCAGGGCGAGACGGTGCTGGTGCACGGTGCGGCCGGCGGTATCGGGACCTCTGCGCTGCGGCTGGCGCCGGCGCTCGGGGCATCCCGAGTGATCGCGGTGGTCAGTTCCGAAGCCAAGGGCCAGATCGCCTCTACGGCCGGGGCCACCGACGTGGTGCTGGCCGACGGGTTCAAGGACGCAGTCAAGGAACTCACCGGCGGGCGCGGCGTCGACATCGTGGTGGACCCCGTGGGTGGTGACAGGTTCACCGATTCGTTGCGTTCCCTGGCGCCGGCGGGAAGGTTACTGGTCATCGGATTCACCGGTGGCGAGATCCCTACGGTGAAGGTCAATCGGTTGTTGCTCAACAATATTGACGTGGTTGGTGTCGGCTGGGGCGCATGGGCGGGTCGCCACCCCGGTTCGCTCGAGGAGCAGTGGGCGGCACTGGAGCAGTTATTGAGCTCGGGCAAGCTGGCGCCCCCGGAGCCTGATGTGTTCCCGCTGGAGGAGGCCGCGGCTGCGGTCGCGTCGTTGGAAAACCGCAGCGCCAAAGGCAAGGTCGTGCTGCGCGTGCGTTAGCGGCTGTGAACGCGTTTGCGAGGTGGGTCGTCGGGCTTCTACGCGGTAGTGGGCTGACCGTTCCATGGGTAGCTTGGCCCGAGAGCGGCTCTTGGCTGGCCGCAGTCGCATAGCTTCATTGTCACCGTCCGCCGAAGGAACGCTGCGATACTACGGGTGGTCGTGGTTCTCCAACCCGTACGGTAGCCCGCGTTGGCGTACCCAAGCGACATGCCGCTTGCCGAGCGCAGTCATGGGTTCGGCGGCACCGTCCATGTCGTCGGCAATAGCGCGGGCATGCACGGTTGCCCCAAGTTTGGCCAGTATTGCGTTGGCAGTCAGGTTGATTCGCGAGAAAAAGAGCAGATCGCCGGGAATCGAGACGTGACGAACAGGATGGTCGGAGCAACGGCGCACATCAACAAGGGTGCGGACGGCACGCTGCGAAGTGTATCGGTCATAGCTTACCGGCTGGGCTGCGAGTACTTCATGATGAATCTCGGCCATCCACTCGTACGCTTCGTCTACAGATAGCGTGAAACCTTCTGCAAAGTAACCTAATTCGCCCATCAGATTACGCACGTCGCCCTTCCGTCCGTCGATGACGGCACGAGTCAGCCCAAGGAGTCTGCGGCGCTGGCGCTCGGGAACGACCTTGACGCAGCCGAAGTCGACGAAGCCGACCCGGCCGTCGGAGCCGAAGCGGCAATTCGCCGGATGCGGATCCGCCTGGAAAAGATTCGCGTGTCGCCACGAACCACCGTAGATCCGCCAAAGTACCTCTGCCCAGGTGTCTTTGAGACATTGGTCGGCATCTTGTGCGGTCGCAGATCGGGCATCGTCGTACCCGATGCCGAGCACATGATCCGGAAGGAGGCGAGTAGCTCGGTATTGGACAGGTCTGCACGGATCGCTTGGGCCGCGCCCGGGTACTGGATCTGGACCGCGACCTGTCTACCGTCGTGCAGTAACGCGCGGTGGACTTGTCCGATAGATGCGGCCGCCATCGGTTCGTCGCTGAATCTGGCTCGAGGAAAGGTGACAACAAGACTTCACCTGTGAGGATGCGGGGCAGAAAGAAGTCCAGCTGAGCAGGAGTGCCTTAGGCGAAGATCGCAAGCCCCACCATGCGCGAATACCCGTCGGCGACAACGGCGGTGCTCGACGAGAGTCGATTCACGGGTGAAGATGCAGTGCTGCGAGACCCAGTCACAGCCGCCGAAGGGCGACCGCAGGCAGGTGCTGTCCATCCGCGCCCGTACAGGATCAGTCGCCAGCGCATGCTCGCATCATCGCTGTAGACGCTAGTCATCAGCCGGCCCCGCCTGGTGCAATTCCAAGCTCGCGCCCGCAACACAATTCGTCAGCGCGGTTGCGCGGTCACGAAGGCCGCTCTTGACAGCTAGACCCGACGGTCAGATAATCAGTTCAATAAATGATTACCTTAGATGACCGGTTGGATTCAGCCGCCAAGGGGCCGCCACGCGTGCGCAGGGTATACGGACCCGCTCTCGCGGATGCGGTCACAGAACGGCACCCGGCTCGTGCACCCACAAGGCCCACATGCTCCAACCAAACGCCTGCGTCGAGGCCATGGCTCATACGGTGGCCGCTGAAACCGAACTAGGGCACATGACGGACGACCACGGTCGATGCTCCAGAGCGACGACGTAAGACGAGTGATCAGGATCGGCATCTATTCGCGATGGCTTTGGACACCACTCAGTGGTGTTGTGTAAGAAGGGATGACAGTGTTGCAAGACGACACCGATACTTGCGGTGATCCTTTCGAGTCGGTCAGCGCCGACATACCGGACGCCGTCACAGTGAACCTGTGGTCCAAGGTGCGGGAAGTCATCGGAGATCGCCCAGTCATCGACGGTATGCGCGGGCTGTTCACCGAACTGCCGACGTTGCCCAATACTGGTACACCCAGCCCTAAACGCCAAACTACCTGGCGGCATCGCCCGACGGTGTCGGCGAGATGCTGCGCAGCGCAAACGCACTTTCCTCCGCGCGGACAGGCACTAGCCGAATCCGCCTCACCAGCCACTGATTCGGATCCATGCACGCGGTAGACGACTCGGGCCTGCGCTCGTTTCGCGATGAGGCTCGCACCTGGCTCCACGAAAACGTCCCCACTGAGCCACGCCCACAGGGTGATTCGGCGGCACGTCAGTACGACTGCGCCTGGCAACGAAGACAGTTCGACGGCGGGTGGGCTGGAGTTGCGTGGCCACGTTCGTTTGGCGGTCGCGGCCTGTCGCCTCTGCAGCAAGTCATCTGGATCGAGGAGATGGTGCGCGCCGACGCACCGGGGATGGGGAGCTTCACCGTCGCGTTGGGGCACGCCGGACCAACGATCATTCATCACGGCGACTCCGAGCAACAACAGACGTACCTGCCGTCCATCCTCAAGGGCGAATCACCATGGTGCCAAGGCTTCTCCGAACCGAACTCCGGGTCCGACCTTGCATCGCTACGCACCGCGGCGCTGCTGGACGGAGATCACTTCGTCGTGAACGGCCAGAAGAAGTGGACCAGCTTCGCAGCTATCGCCGACTTTCAGGAATTGCTAGTTCGCACCGACCCCCATGCGCCAAAGCACCAAGGGATCTCCTGGCTAATCGTGGACATGCATAGCCCAGGGATCACCGTGCGGCCCATCACCACCTTGGACGGTCAGGCAGAATTCGCCGACGTCTTCTACGACGAGGTACGCGTTCCGCTCAAGAACGTGGTTGGGGGACTGAACCAGGGTTGGAAGGTCGCCATGACCACTCTCGGCTTCGAACGCGGCACGGGATACCTCGCGAACCGATTGCGCCTACGAAACGACGTGGACAAACTCATCGACGAGGCCCGAGCACGGGGCGCACTGAAGGACGATCGAATTGCATTCGAACTCGCAAATATTCGTGCAGAGGCGACGGCCGTGCAGGCACTCGGCTACGAAGGCGTGACATCCGACGCCCAGGTTGATCTGCTCGCTTGTGTGAACCAGGTGTTCCACGCCGAACTTGCCAAGCGACTCCACCGGGCCGCGCTGGAGGTGATCGGCAACGATGCCCTCGTTCGTAACGACACCACCACCCGGTACTTCACCTCCTTACCCGAGACCATCCTGGGCGGGACGAAGGACATTCAGAAGAACATCCTGGGTGAGCGCGTGCTGGGTCTTCCGCGATGATGGATCTCGGCCTGTCACCATCGCAGCTCGATCTCATCGCGGCAACGCGACGTGCGGCCACCACGCTCTTTCCGGTCGACACGACAATGGAAGCGATCACCGCGGGCAAACCGAGCGACATTGACGGCGAATCCTGGCGACGTGCAGCCGAACTCGGCTGGTTCTCGATCTCGTTGGGCGCCGGCCTGTCGCTGGTGGATGCTGCGCTCGTGTCGATCGAACTCGGCCGCGCGCTGGTGCCTGGACCTTTGATCGGAACGTTGCTAGCCGCGGAGCTTAGTCGCGCGGCCGGGCACCTAGATCTCGCATTACTATTCGAGTCGGGACGTGCTCGTTCGGGAATCATGGTCGATCTCTACGCAGTTGGAGTCGCGGGCGAGGATTACGCTATCGGTGTTCGCGACGATGGCGCCGACCTCTATGAACTCACCGCCGTCGAGCCAGTTCACGGCATCGACGAGGCGACGCCGATTGCGCGAGTGCGTCGGCGCCGCACCGTGGCGTCGGTGACCGACGGGCGATTTCACGCACGGCTACTGGTATTACTGGCGAGCTACCTTGTCGGACTGGCCGAGCGAGCAACGGAGATGTCGACCGCGTACGCGTCGGTTCGCGAGCAGTTCGGCAAGCCGATCGGCTCATTCCAAGCAGTCAAGCACCGGTGTGCGGAGATGACCATCCGGGCGCACACGGCTCGCGCGCAAGTACTCATGGCGGCATTGCTGGTCGAATCCGACGGGACGGAAGGCGGCGCCTTGGAATCGGCCTCGGGGTATCTGCTAGCGATGCAGGCAGCGGAACGAAACGCCGACGACAACGTGCAGAATCACGGCGGCGTGGGAGTGGTCGCAGAGTGCCCCGCAGGCGCGGTAGTCAAACGTGCACAGACGTACGTGCGCCTGGGCCCCGACCGGCGATCGCTGTCGTCGATGTTGCTGGATGCAAGGCCCACACAGATAGTCTGAGTGGCGCATCAGGCACGGGACTTCAGTTCAGGCTCGCCGCAAGAAGTGCTCGCCCGCGACTCGCAACACCGCCGCCCCGCACGCCGTTGTCCAGGTTGGTAGAGCCGCCTCCCGACGCCGCGGGAGCCACGCGCGACCGTGTGATTCGATACGCGAGTCCGGTCCGGCGCGCAGGCACGTCAATCGAGGTCGAGCGTCGACGGGCACCGATCACCGACGTCTCCGTCGGACGGGTTCGCATTGGCGGCGACATGCGAGCTACGCGAGATGCGTTGCAGTAAGCCGCTCGAACGAGCCATGGCCGGGTCGCGTGGCGGCATCACTACCCGGGGCCGGAGTTTTCTTCCGAACCGGTACCCTGTCCATTTCGAAACCGGGATAGCCTTGTTGGGCAATGTCCTGCAACTGCTTCCGATATCTGCCGAAGTGGCCGAGGTAAAAGTTGTAGAAGCGGGTCTTGCCCGGAATGTTCGCGCCGTTGATCCAGGAGTTGGCGTGCGCGAGCATCGAATTCTGCGCTCGCTCTTGCACGTAGTCGGTCCATTCGTTCTCCGCTTCGGCGGACGCCTCGATGAGGTTGATGCCGTTACACCGCATGTAATCGATACAGTCCGCGATCCAATCGCCGTGCGTTTCCAACGTCAACGGCACGTTGCCGGTGGTCGACCCTGGCCCCCCGACCATGAAGAAGTTGGGGAAACCCGACGTCATCAGACCCAGGTAGGTCGATCCGCCGTGCGCCCACTTGTCTCGAATGGTCAGGCCGTGATAACCCCGGAGATCGATGTTGAAGAAAGGTCCGGTGATAGCATCGAAACCCGTTGCGAAGATGAGGATCTCGAGCGGTACCACGCCGGTGGACGTCCGCACTCCGTCGGGCGTGACCTCGATGATCGGGGTCTTCTTCAAGTCGACAAGGGCCACGTTGTTCCGGTTGTACGTCTGGTAATAATTCGTGTCGACGATCGGACGCCGAGCCCAAAACGGGTGATCGGGAATCAGTGCCTCGGCGGTCTCGGGATCGCGGACCGCCTCCCGGATTTTGCGCTTGATGAAGTTCGAGGCGGTCTCATTCGCCGCCGGATCGTAGGAGATGTCCTTGAACGAGCCAAGTGCGAACTTCATTCCGCCCTCTCGCCACATTTTCTCGTACGTGGCCTGCCGTTCCTGATCGTCGACTTCGAGCGCGCCCTTGCCGTTGTGTTCCCACGGGAATCCGCCGGCGGACTGCTGCGCCTTGTCCCAGAGTTCCCGGTAATGGCTCTTGATGTCTCGCCACATGTCTTCGGTGAACGTGTCGTGGTTGGCGGGGATGCTGTACTGCGCAGTGCGCTGGAACACGGTCACGTGCTCGGCTTGCTCGGCGACAACTGGGATCGTCTGCACCCCTGAGGATCCCGTGCCGATCACCCCCACTCGCTTGCCGCTGAAGTCCACAGGCTCATGGGGCCAGTCGGCCGTGTGATACCACTTGCCCTGGAATGACTCGATACCGTGGAAGTGCGGAGTGTAGGGGGCGATGGAAAGCGCGCCGATGGCGCTCACCAAGAATCGGGCATGAACGTGCTCGTCGCGGTTCGTGGTGACGCGCCATAGTCCCGTCTCGTCGACGAACTCCGCGGAGAGGACTCGGGTGTCGAATTCGATGGAGCGCCGGAGGTCGAACCGATCGGCTACGTGCTCCAGGTACGCGAGCAGTTGCTTTTGCTCGGGGTACTTGCAGGTCCAGTCCCACTCCTCGAGCAACTCGTCCGAGAACGAGAAGCAGTAGGTGTAGCTCTCCGAATCGCAACGGGCACCTGGGTACCGATTCCAAAACCAGGTGCCGCCGACTGTCTCTCCTGCCTCGAAGACGCGCACGTCGATTCCGAGGACGTTTCTCAGTCGATGGGTCATGTAGAGGCCGGCGAAGCCAGCTCCGATGATCACTGCATCAATGGGCTTGCTACTCAAGAGCTACTTCCTTCAACGCATGGACGGGTCGACCCACGGCGTCTATTCATGACTGCCGACGAGCCGTCGAGCGAAATTATCAGCTGACCAACTGAATATTAAGAAATTGGGAGGCGGGATGTCAATGTGGCTCTGGCCAAGGTAATCTGCGATTCTGACGCCCTCGTTACGCCAGTGAGGGCTCCACCGCGGCGGGGGCCGCCAGGTACCGATGACCTCATCGTTGAACGTCGACCAGCTCCTCCGGAAAGGCCGACCTCCTCGAATGGGAATCGACCGGGCCGAAGCCTGCGCGCTTCGCGCATCGATTCGACATTGGAGGTCACATGGACTACGTGGAACTGGAACGTTGTGGGATGCTTGGCGTCATACGGCTGAATCGCCCGAAAGCACTCAACGCGGTCAATGAGGCGATGTCAGAGCAACTGGCCGCTGCGTTGGATGAATTCGAATCCAACGATTGCATGCAGGTCGGTGTGCTGACCAGTTCGGGATCCGCCTTCTGTGCCGGTGCTGATTTGCGTGCCCTCGCCGATCTCGGCATGGACGTGTCGGCAGATCGAGGCGGATTCTTTGGTGCATTCGTGTGTCAAGAGCGCACGAAGCCGATGGTCGCGGCGGTGGAGGGCGCGGCCGTCGGTGGCGGCTTCGAGCTGGTGCTGGCGTGTGACCTCGTCGTCGCATCCACGACGGCCCGATTCTCGTTGCCCGACGTCCGCCGTTGCCTCGTGGCGGGTGCGGGCGGTGTGCTGCGCCTGTCCGAGTTCCTGCCCCGAAACGTGGCCCTCGATTTGCTGCTGACGTGCAGATTCCTCGAGGCTCAGGAGGCTTCCCGTTGGGGCCTGGTCAACCGCCTCGTCGAGCCTGGACACGCTGAGGAAGTTGCACTGGAGCTTGCACGCGAGGTGTCCCGCGGCGCGCCGCTCGCACTTCGGGCGACTCGGCGCCTCTTCGACTTGGCAACTCGAGGTGATGACGAGCCGATCTGGCAGGAGACCGACGAAGCGCTCGTAAGCCTCACTCGGACAACGGATTTCCAGGAGGGCGTCTCGGCTTTTCTCGCCAAGCGGGTGCCTGCGTGGCTCGGCAGGTGACGCGGCGCCGACCAGCGCTATGAGACGTGGTGAGGGTCGGTGGTGATTTCGTCGTTCGGGCTCGAAATGCTACGGACGTCGGCCACTCCCCGACCGGCGCGCCGTGCGGACGTCCGGGTTGTGGCGGGCCACCGTGTTGCGGGGGGTGATGAAGCTGTGCGGGAACGCGCGCTTGAATCCGTCGACGGTCATTTGATAGCGATCGAAGTCGAGCTCGACCGAGACCTGGCCGAGACCAAGGAACACGGCGACGAGCATGGCCAGGGCCCAATCGCGATCAGCGGCGTCTATCTCTCCCGTCCGGACGCCGGTATCGACGAGGTCACGCCACAACCGCGCCCAGCGAAGGTCTCCTCCAGTGTCGGCGATCTCGACGTGACGACGCGTCTCCAGGCGTACCACCGCGACGAACTGCGCCGTAAGCGGCTGGGTACGCACGATCTCCGTCGCCACATCGAAGACGCTTGCCAGCTTTCCAGCGAACGTTCGCTGCGCTTCGGCCGCCTCTCCCATCGGGATCAGCATTCGGTCATTGGCGCGATCGTTGACCGCCTCGAATAATTCGTGCTTGGTCCGGAAGTGGTGGTATACCGTGCCCTGCGTCATTCCCGCGTTCTCGGCGATCGCCTTGAGTGTCGTAGTCGCGAAACCCTTGTCGGAGAACAGCTGCTCGGCGCTGTCCAAGATCAGCCGACGGGTATCGTCGCTGTCCACATCCGCGGGCCGCCCGGGGGGGCGACGCGCCGAAGTCGTCCGTCGCACCGGGCGCGATCGACGGCTCACCTGTTCTCCGTTCCGCATATGTGGTTGCCCGAAGATCGGTGCACGACCACGTCACTCAATCTTGCGAAACAGTACCTCAGATCGCAGCTATGTGGCGGCGCGGTTCGCCGCTTCGCAACCAGTCACGACGCATCGCGGCGACGGATGCGGCGTCGGCCCGCTCCGCAGGTCACGTCGTCACTCCATGCTGAATCGTCTTCGTCTCCAAGAACGCTTCAAAGCCCTCGACCCCAAGTTCTTTGCCATTTCCCGATTGTTTGTAGCCTCCGAAAGGCGCCATGACGTTGAACTGGAATCCATTGATGTCCACCTGTCCCGTACGCAGCCGGCGCGCCAGTGCAATCGCGGCGTCGGCGTCGGCGCTGAAGACTGCGCCGTGCAATCCGTACGGTGAGTCGTTGGCGATCGCGACCGCCTCATCGACGTCGCGATAGGGCAGGACGCATATGACCGGGCCGAAGATCTCCTCGCGGGCCACGGTCATGTCGTTGGAGACGTTTGCGAAGATCGTCGGCCTCAAGTAGAACCCGGTCTCGAGCCCCTGCGGTGAATCGGCACCTCCGGTCACAAGGACCGCGCCTTCGTGCTGCCCCTGACGGATGAACTGCTGGATGCGCCGCTGCTGAACTTTGGATGCCATGGGCCCTACGAACGCACCCCCGAAGGGGTCCCCGGGAGCAAACGCGCTTTCAACGACAACCTTCAGCGCTTCGACGATTTCATCGTGACGGTCGGCGGGCACCAGCAGTCTCGACCACGCCAGGCACGTCTGTCCGTTGTTCATCAGGGCTTGCCGCAGATACGCACCCACGGCCTCGTCAAGATCGGTGTCGGGCATGAAGATTGCCGCACTCTTTCCTCCGAGTTCGAGGTGCACGCGCTTGACGGTTGCCGCCGCTGCCGCTGCAACATGTCGACCACTTGCCGTCGAGCCGGTGAACGTGACCATGTCGACCTCGGGATGGCTGACCAGTCGTTCGCCCGCCGCCGGTCCGCCGGTCACGATGTTGAAGACGCCGTCAGGCAGGCCTGCCTGCTGCAACTGTTCGGCCAAAACAAATGCGGATAGGGGTGCGACTTCGGATGGCTTGAGCACCACGGTACAGCCCGCGGCCAGCGCGCCGGGAATCTTGTATGAGACGAGCGTCAACGGATAGTTCCACGGCGTGATTGCACCCACCACGCCAATCGGTTCCCTGACGACGATCGAACCGTTGACGTCCGTAGTCCACGGATATGACCGGGCGATCGCGGCGTAGTGGCGAAACATGATCGAAGGGCCGGGGGCCTGCAGCGTTTCCGAGGCGACCACTGGCGTGCCGACTTCGCGCGATATCAGTTGGGCGATCTCGGGAATAAGCGCATCCCAAGCCTTTCCCACTCGCTCACATATTTTGGCCCGATCCTCGACGGGCGTGTCTGCCCACGATTCCCACGCCGCGCGTGCAGCAGACACGGCGGCGTTCACATGATCGGGACCGCCGTTCGGGACGCGACCGATTACCTCCTCGGTGGCGGGATTGATCACATCGATCGGTGGTTCGTTGCCGGCCGGCACCCATCGACCACCGATAAAGAGATTCGGGCGGTCACACGTTTCCATCTGTATTTCCTTTCGATTGGTACTGCCTGCCGGCACGATCGGACCCGGCTATGCCCCTAGCGACCCGACGACACGCGCAGCAGATTGGGTGAGGATGTCGCGGGCTTTGGCGTAATCCGGCTTGCCCGTCACGGACCGCGGCGCCACCTCCGCGACGGCGAACGCACGCGGGAGCTTATAGTCAGCGATCAGCGGTGTGGCATCCTTGATGACTTTGTCGAAGTCGATCACGTGTCCATCACTTGGCGTAAGCACCGCGGCTACGGCCTGGCCGAATCGTTCGTGGGGAATCCCGACGACCACGGCGTCGTCGATGTGCGGCAACGACTTCAGCATCATCTCGACTTCTTCGGCGAAGACTTTCTCACCACCGCTGTTGATTATTTGGGATCCTCTGCCCAGCAAGCGGATTGAGCCGTTCGCCTCAACCGTGGCCAAATCACCCGGGAACGAGTAACGGCGGCCATTCACGCTACGAAAGGTGCATGCAGACTTGGATGGGTCCCCGCGATACTCGCTGGGTATCGCGGCACTACCGACGGCGATCGAGCCGATCAATCCCGATCCTGGAAGCACCTCGTGACCGTTCCCGGTGAATACCTTGGTGCCCGGCAGGGGTACGAACACGCCGGTCTCGGCCACGGAGTCAGCCGTCGACACCGACATCCCCATCACGCCCTCCGTCGATCCGATCGCATCGATGATCCGGATGTGCGGAAGATGCTCGAGCAGGGCGACTTTCAGGTGACGAGAGAACGCAGCACCCGATGAGAGGACCAACCCAAGGGAGCGTGCCCTGACCGGTGCGCCCTCGGCAGCACGCTGGTCGAGAGCCCGAATCGCCGGGAGCGCCATCGCATCTCCGACGATGACCGCGACTGTGACTTCGTTGGCCTTGATCGCATCCCACATCTCCAGCGCGGCGAACGAGCGATTCGATAGGAACACCGAGGTTCCCCCGAACAGGTGGGGCCCCATCAGTCCACCCCAGTTCCCAGTTCCGTGCATCAAGCTGGCCACCGGCAGTGCCGAGGGGCTGGCGCCTTCCTGCACTAGTTCCTTCGCGCGTCGCGCACAGTCCTCGGGTCCATCGGTTGCGGCAAATCCGAACGTCGTCGGCGTATTCACGAGGAACTGTCCGACGTGTTCGCCAATCGGGTACACCACTCCCTTGGGCACGCCCGTCGTGCCGCCGGTGTAGAACACATATGGGTCTGAGGAGCTGCGGAAAATGCGCTTGGCGGGCGGGCTCGCATCGATCAAATCGTCGTAGCTCAGCGCCACGTCTCCCGGCCGACCGCCGCCACCGACCCTGATGACATGCGCGAGTTCGGGGATCTGCGTGCGGTCGAGTTCGCTGATGACAGCCTCATTATCGGCGTGGTAGAGCAGAACCTTGGCGCCACTGGATGCGAGTAGCGCGGTGAGTTCGGCACACTTGTAGCGGTAGTTGGTGTTTACCACGAGCTGACGGTTCTTCAATGCCGCAAATTGCGCTTCAGCGTATTCGGGGCAATTGGGCAGGCAGATCGCAATCGCGTCTCCGACACTCGTTTCCAGATCGTGCAGGGCTTGTGCAAAGCAACTTGCGCGGTGTTCGTAGTCTCCGAAGGAAATTGCGATACCACCCTGAATGATGGCGGGATGGCTGGGTACGGCATCGGCCACTGTCTCCCAAATTGAGGCCCAGTGCAGGTCGGTCACGATAGGGTCCTAATGTCTGACCGCCGGACGGATGGACCACGGCGGTCCACGTGGCGATGGTCGTATCGGGGTGGGCTTATCGAATCGGGCAGGCTCGGCGGCGTACTGGCCGTCCCATGGAGGTGTGACGCTCCGGCTGTGAGGAGCAGCATCGACGTCAGAACGTCGTGGCGCCCGCGACGTGATGGATCTCGATTGGGTGAGAACATCATTCGCGAGTTAAAGCGTCATACCTGGCGGCGGCCAGGTTGGAGGTGCAAACGGTGTGTTCCAATCGGGGGCACCGAAGTAGATCGAGGTGAGGTCGTGGTGTTGCACGAGCCAAACCCCATCCTGCTTGACACAGATATCCGTATACATGCCGATCCCGCAGCCGGCCGGCTCTCCGCCTTTGGGCTTCCCCCACTCCCCGATGTACGACCGTGTTTTGGCGGTCGACCCGTCGTACGCCTCGATGAGCGTCATCCAGGTGATCTGCGCAGCCCACTCCAGCGTCTCGTGCGCTGCAAGGAAGCCCACGCGAATCTCGTCGCGTCCGTTGCACACGTGGAAGAGGGGTTGGGGATCCCACTGTGCGTCCTCGGTGTAGGTCGAGACGTACTGATCCACGTCTCGTCTGGTGACCGCGTCGGATGCCTTGCGCGGCAGATCGAGCAGATCGAGGCGGTCGCGGAGATCGATCTTCGAATAGTCCACTATGACTACCTTTCGCGCTTGACTGTCGCTTGGTCGAGCGGACCCACAAGGGGACTCATTCGGTGATCGTCCCGATAGCCGTACCGACTTCGCAGACGTCGTCCGGTTTAGCTTCGATAGTGATCTTCCCCGAATTCGGGGCAGTGATCTCGGTTTCGACCTTGTCCGTCGCGACCGTGACGATCACGTCGCCCTCAGTGACGACGTCACCGTCCGACACTTGCCACTCGACGATCGTCACCTCTTCGACGGTCAGCCCCAACCTGGGGACGAGAATTGGCTCAGACATTGCTTGCCTCCTTGCAAGCGCGGCGACACGCGTTGACGACATCTTCGACCGACGGCATGTGCAGCCGTTCGAGGTTCGCCGCGTACGGAATCGGTGCGTTCTTTCCCGCAACCCGAAGGACCGGGCTCTCCAACTGCCCCCACAGTTCGAGCTGTAGCTGTGCTGCTAGTTCCGCACCGAAGCCGCTCCGTTCGACGGCTTGATGAACGATTACCGCGCGGCGCGTCTTGGCCACCGACTCCAATACCGTTGCCTCGTCTAGCGGCTCAAGCGTACGAAGGTCCACGACTTCGATGTCGATCTCGCCCGCGAGCGCCTCGGCGGCCTTCAGCGCATCGTGAACCTGCCGACCGTACGTGACCACCGTGACGTCCGAACCATTACGCTTCACGTCGGCGACGCCAAGCGGAATCTCGTAATAGTCGAGGGGCACGTCACCTTTGCGCGAGTACAGCGAGGCCATCTCTACGAACACGCACGGATTGTCGTCAGCCACGCATGACGCGAGCAGACCCTTGGCGTCGGCTGGCGTGCTTGGTACGACGACCTTGAGACCCGGAGTGTGCACCATCCATGTCTCCAGCATCTGCGAATGCTGGGCACCAAACTGCAGGCCGCCGGTGGCGGTACCCCGGACGGTGAGCGGCACCGGCGTCCGTCCGCCCGACATGTAGTTCAGCTTCGCAGCATGATTGACCAGTTGGTCCAGGCATACCGCGTAGAAGTCCATGATCATGATCTCCGCGATCGGCCGCATTCCGGCCAGCGCGGCGCCGGTTGCCGCGCCGATGATCGCCTGTTCGGAGATGGGCGTTTCTCGAATGCGCTGGGTGCCGTATTTCGTCGATAGTCCGGCGGTCGCCTGCATCGCCCCGCCGCCGGGATCAACGATGTCTTCTCCCAGCAGGAATACGCGCTCATCCCGCTCGAGCAGAAGGTCGAGCGTGTGGTTGATGGCCTTGACCATTCTCAGGGTCGTCACAGGAGGACTGTCGACGGCTGTTTCTGCGGTCATGATGTGACAACCGGTCCGGCGTAGATGTCGGTCATCAATTCCCTCTCCTCTGGCAGTGGGGAATCGATCGCATAGGTCACGGCCGCGTCCACTGCCGCGCGGACGGACTTCTCCCGCTCGTTGACGGCATCGCCGACGCCTTCCGAAACCAGCGTGTTGCGAAGCGCATCGACGGGGTCGTTGGCCATCCGTCTGGCCAGTTCTTCCTTGTCCATGTAGGCCTGCGGTTCACCGTAGATGTGACCCATGTACCGGAAGGTCCGGCACTCGAGGAGGGTCGGTCCCTCCCCTGCGCGCGCCCGCGCGACAGCCGCCTCGGAGGCGCGGACCATGCCGCGTGGATCATCATCACTCGCGACGACTCCCGGCATTCCGTAGGCCGCGGCGCGTTCGAAAATCTCGCCGCGCTGCGTCTCGAGGCGATGAGTGTACTCGGCGTACTCGTTGTTCTGACACACGAAGATCACGGGAAGGTCCCACACCGCTGCCAAGTTCATCGCCTCGTGAAATGCTCCGATGTTCGTCGCACCATCTCCGAAGTTCACGACGCATACGCGGTCGCTGCCCTGCATCTTGGCGGCGAGCGCCAATCCCGTCGCGATCGGCAGACCGGCCCCGACGATGCCCGTGGTTACCATCACGCCCGCATCGGCGTCAGTGATGTGCATCGGGCCGCCCTTGCCTTTGCAGCACCCGGTGGCCTTGCCGTAAAGCTCGGCCAGCAATTCGTCGAGCGGAACGCCCTTGGCAATCTGGTCGTGCATCCCGCGATAGGTTGTCACGACTTGGTCGTCCGAGCGCAGTGTCGATCCGATGCACGCGGCCACCACCTCCTGGCCCCGAACCGGATAGAGCACACCCCGGAACTTGGCCTGGTCGAGAAGATTTCGCAACGTCTGATCGACGAGTCTGATCGTGTGGGCGGTTTCATATATGCCCAGCAGCTCCTGTGTGTCTGGGCTGCTTGATGATTCCGACATGGACACTCCTTCTATTGAGAAGACGACGCGCACTCGACCTCACGGACCCGCGAAGTCATGAGACGGCTGACTCGGTGGGCCAAGCCCGGACCAGTGCCGCTTTAACGGGCTTACCGGAAGCATTCGTCGGCAGCGGTTCAGGACGGAACCACCACCGCGAGGGAACTGCGAACGAGGCAACGGACTTTCGGGTGTGATCCTCGAGTTCCTCGGTGGTCGCCGACATGCCCTCGCGGAGGCGAACGACGGCGGCCACCGCCTCACCGAGGTCCTCGTGCGGCAGCCCCACGACCGCGACCTCCGCAACGGCTGGGTGCTCGAGCAGGCGGGCTTCGACTTGAGGGGCCGCAACGTTCTCGCCCGCGCGGATGATGATGTCCTTCGAACGACCCACCATCTCCAGATGTCCCTCGCGGATTCGACCCAGATCACCGGTGTGCAGCCAGCCGTCTGCAGTCACCGTCTCGTCATCCGGGCGGTTGAGGTAGCCGATCATGTTGGTCGGCGTTCGCGCCATTACCTCGCCAACACCGTCGGCGTCTGGATTGGCAATCCTCAACTCTACGACGGGATGTGGAACACCCGACGACCAAGGACGCTCGGCATATGCATCGCCGGCGATCATGGTCAACACGCCGCCGGATTCGCTGAGGCCGTAGATCTGATTTAGCCGCCGCGAAGCTTGCGGGAAAGCGGCGCGCAGGCGAGGCGACAGCGATGGAGGTACCGGCATTCCGCCTGTACCAACCGATTTGATGCTCGACGTATCCCTTCGCTCGAAGTCGGGGTGATCGAGGACGCGGGTCAGCATGGTCGGGACCAATCCGAGCGACGTCACCTTCTCGCGCTCGATGGCCTCAAGTATCTCGGCCGGATCGAAACGTCCGTCGGATCGAAAAACCATGCGGCCTCCCGTCACCATCATCAGCAACATGGTCTGGATACCGGAGAGATGGAACAGCGGCACCGCAAGCATCGTGATGTCGGGGCGCGCGTCGTCTCGCAGCTGCTGAGGTAGCCGACGACTGGCCAGCAGAATGTTGTGGATGTTGCCGACGATCGAACGGTGAGATAACAGGACGCCCTTGGGCGCGCAGGTGGTGCCCGAGGTGAAGATGATCACCGCAGGGTCGTCCTCGTCAACACTTGGCAACGAGAGCGGTTCTTGATGCACACCGCCGGTCAAGAGTTTCGCAAATTGTTCCATCGGTTCGAGCGCAACGCCTTCGGGCACGCGTTCTGCGCGACGACTGTCGGCGATCACGAGGGCCGGCCCCACTTCCTCGATCGCCGCGCGCACTTCCGCCTCGCTCCACCACCCGTTGCCCATGACGACCACACCGCCGAGCTGCAGCACCGCCCACCAGCAGGCCACCGTCTCCGGATGATTGCCGGAAAGCATCATGACGCGATCGTTGTGGCCCACGCCCTTGTCGGCCAGCACGGCGGCGATCGCATGGACGCCCGCCTCGTGATCGCGGAAGCTGACTCGGGTGTCACCCCGAACGAGCAGATCCCGGTCGGCCCAACGTTCGCCGTCAAGGAGGAGCTCTGAAACGCTCGACCGACGCGGCGTCAACATCCGACAGGGGTAGCCACGCACCTCGGATTGAATGCACTCAGTACCCCATGGAAATTCGACATCACCGATCGACACAGAAAATAGGTTAGCCAACTGATTATCGATAGACAAGCCTTGGTTCCTCGATGGGTGCGTCGCTGGCCCTGATCCACGACGCGGTAGCCCGCCCAGACCAAGGCAGGATGCGCCAACACGAGGTTGGCTCCGACGAACATCGAAGCCCGCCGACGGACTTTTGCAACATCCGCCTGGGGGGATAACGAATGATCCTGGACGCCAACGATATTCGCCTGCCAGGTCTCTGGCTTGCGAACGTGGATCCAGCGGATGTCAGTTTGCAACGAGGGCAGCGCTGCGCCCGGCTGCTCGACCGAAGACCACGCAGTTGGTCCAGCTGTTACCACTGCCCATGTAGCGCGGCCCAAGCACGCCGCCCACGCATTCGCCCGCAGCAAACAGACCAGGAATGTCGCGGTTGGAGCGGTCCATCACGCGCGCCTCGGCGTCGATGCGCAGGCCATAGCACGTGAGGCCCAGGGCTGCGGCGCGAAGCTCCACACCGTAGAACGGTGCTTTGCCGATCCTGCGAAGGAATTTCGGGGCCTTGAGGAAGTCGCCGTCACGGGCTTGCTCGGCAAAGCCGTTGTAGCGCTCGACTGCTCCCCCGACCGCATGAGGCGACAATCCGAGATCTCGCGCGAGCTCCTGGACCGTCGCAGCTTGTCGTACGGAGCCGGAGTCGATCATCCGCTTGATGTTTTCGGTGGTCCACACATGTGCTGGAGCCGGCTTCCCCGGCGGGTATTCGACCTTTAGTGTTGGCAGGCTGGCGGTCCCGTTCTCCTCGAGAATCGCGCTGTCGAAGAACCCGAACGCGTGTCCACCGTTGTCTCCGACAAGACCCGACAACACCCCGTAAGGGGCTGTCTCCGCACACAATCGGTGACCCGCGCCATCGAGCAAGAGCATCCATCCGGGCAGGTATCCGTCGAATTCCTTCGTCGTCAGCTTCGGCGACACCAGTGCCACGGCACGATCGTGACCGACAGTGTCGGCGCCCACTTGGGCACCAAGACCGAGTCCGTCTCCACGCGATCCGTCCGCCCCGACGTAGAAGTACCATCTATCGGCCTGGTTGAGGCTGGGGACGTGCTTGCCGAGCAGCTCGGGGCTGGCGCCGATCCCGCCTGTCGCGATGATCACTGCGCCCGACCGCAGTTCGTCATCGCCGGATGCCACTCCGGTCACGCGTCCATCTGTCACGAGTAGGCGATCGATCCGGCGACCCAATGCGATCTCAATCCCACGTGCTCGACAGTGACGCTCCAGCGCGTCCATCACGCGCTGACCCCGTCCGGCCGGGACGTGCGAACGGGGATTGCGCTCCTCTCCACCGAGCATGACCCAGGGCAGGTAACGAACGCCGAGTTCGCTCAGCCAGTGGACCGCAGCCGCTGACTCATCGGCGAGCCGGCGGACGATTCCCGGCTGGACCACGAACTGATTCAGCAGGAGATACTCGTCATAGAGGTCATCGGGCGTGTCGACGATTCCCTGGTCCTTCTGGAACTCAGTGCCTGCGGCCATGATGATGCCCTCGGACAGCCGCGAACTACCCCCTACCACCTGTTCGGACTCGGCGACCACCACCGAGCAACCCGCCTCGCGAGCGGTCAGCGCGGCTGTCAGTCCAGCAGCTCCGGAACCGATGACGACGACGTCGACGTCGCGATCCGTCATTGGCTAGTGTTGCGGTGCGGCTGCCGAGACTCGAATGCGTACAGACGAACGGATTTGATGTCGATGCTGGGACTCACCGTCATCGACTCGGTAGCGCCCAGAAGACGTCGGAGGAAGTCGTGAGGGTTGTCGGTCTCGACATCGTAGATCGCGAGACGGCTTCGTTCCGGCTTCGGAAAGTCCTCGTGGGCAAGGAAATCGAAGCGCTCGGCCGACACGATTCCATCGAACTGCAGCAGCTCGTCCAGGTGCAGACCGTCATACCACTCGTTGTACTCATCTTCCTGCCCGGGTACCGGCTCCGAATAGACCAACAGGACGTGTCTCGCCATAACACAACTACCTTTCGTCAAATTTGTTTGGTCGGACCAGGCGCATCCCGCCAGTCACACCTGCGCCGCTCCGAGACCCATATCGATCAGAAACGTAGTCCCGTAGCCTGGATTCACGAATTGCACTGACATGCAGCGCTTTGCAACCTGCCGAAGATAATACGTCATCCGACTAATTCGCGCGATGACGACGCCCAGGCGCCATGCTGCCGTGCCCAATACCTACGGGCTTTACCACCTTCAGGGAATCCGGATGACGGCCCACGATACCGGTGATGGGCACCAATTCAGTGTCCGGATCCAATGCTAGAACTGGGAATCGCTCGATCAGCATTCGCAGGAAGAGCGTCAGCTCGCGCCGGGCGAGGTGCATCCCGATACACGTATGCGGCCCCGCGGCGAAGGCCAGGTGCGACCTGGACGGCCGGTCTAAGTCGAATTCATCGGGCCGCTCCCATCGCGTGGGTTCACGATTGGCGGTTACGAGCGACACGAATAGCCACGTATCGGCGGGAATCGTGACACCCTCGATCGTGATCTCCTCCCGGGTAATGCGCGGGAAGTATGCGCCTGCGGGTTCCGTTCGCAGGGTTTCCTCGATGGCGGCGGGAATGTACTTCTGCGGGTCGGACTTCAGCTTCTCCCATCGCTCGGGAAGGGCGAGCAGGTGGTGCATGAGGCAGCCAGTGGTGCTGTATGTCGTTTCGATGCCGGCAAGCAGTAAGTGGCGCAGGAAGTTCACCAGCTCGTCGTCGGTGAGCTTTCGACCGTCTTCCAACTCCGCGTTGACGAGCGTCGAGATGAAATCCTCTTTTGGCTCCGCGCGTTTGCGCGCGATATGCATGCGGAAGTAGTCAGCCAGCCGGTGTGAGGCGTCGAAGGCTTCTATTGGCCGGCTCGCGATCGCGATCATCGACAGGACCATCTTGGTAGCCCATTCCCGTTCGTCGTCGGGCAATCCGAGGATGTTGGTGATCACTAGATAGGGGTAAACGGCGGCGAGGTCGTGGACGAGGTCAAAGCGCTCGACGCCCACCAGCGAATCGAGCGTCGATGTCAACGCGGGGATGATCCCCCGCTTTTCCCACCAGTCGACCTGTGTCGGTGTGAAGCCCGACATGAGGAGGCGGCGCAAGATGGTGTGTACCGGCGCATCCTGACCGATGAGCGCGCGTCCCATCACCCGCTCGGATGTATGCGCGAACACATCGTGGGAGACGCTGGGATGACGAAGTGCCTCGAGTACGCCGGCATAGGACAAGATCAGGTACGACTCCCGATCCCGTGGCGCGGCAAACATTACCGGCAGCTGGACCTCGCCGAACTTCTCACCTACTCCGGCGACGACAGGGCCGTGCGTCTCGCGTAACGCGCCCAGTACGCCGGCCGGGTTCAGCAGGAAGTCTGCGTCACCTGTTTCGGGGCGCAGCTGTTCGTTGACAGTCAACCTACGATCCTTTCAACTCTGCAGCCGCAACGCGGCGACGGGGCACATGGACACGGCGTCCGCTGCGAAGCCTTCGCTTTGCTCAGGGACATCATCTACCAGGACGATTGCCTTACCTTCGTCGTCGAGACCGAAGAGGTCGGGAGATAACGCGATGCAGACGGCGTTGCCTTCACAGGCGTCACGATCGAAGACGATCTTCATTTCCACGTCCCGACGCACGATTCGATGATCTCCTGTGTGCGCGCGCCGTCCGAGAACGTCGCGAACGCGCGTGGAGTAGGTCTATCTGCAATCGCATCTACGAAATCCCTTGCCAAACATCCGAATAACGTGAAATTCTCTCTGTCGACGTCGTGGAAAGTACTGCGGTGCTCGATGTCGAACAAGTCGGAACCGACGACCGGCATCAGGGTCGATGGAATGCCGATCCGATGCATCTCACTGTCGGTCGCTTTGCCCCCATAGAGCTTGAAGCCCGTATCGAGACGAAGGGTGCCTTCGCTGCCGTACACCTCCCACCGAAAGGCCGTCGCATGGTGAGCCGACCACGTGCCGGACAGCGTGGCAACACCACCGGTGGGCAGGCTGGCATGAGCCACCACTACGTCGTCGACCGCGTCGGGCGCTGCTTCTGGCGGCGTTCCAGCAACGGTGCCCACCGTTCTGAAGGTGCCGCTGACGTCGTACAAATCTCCGAACACAAACCGCGCGAGATCGATCCAGTGCACCATCACCTGCGACATGAACCCGCCACCAGCCGATCGGCTTCGCACCCACCTATGTGTCGGCGACGAGTCATAGACGGCTGACCAAGGCGTGGCGACGGTCAGTGAGACGTATCGCGTCTCGCCCACGTATCCGTCTTGGACCAGCTGTCGCAGGCAGCGGTGAGCCGGGTCGTACCGGCGTTGGAAACCGATTGCGTGCAGCTTGTTGGAGGTGATCGCCGCCTGGGCCATCTCGTTGGCCTCGGCTGCGGTCATCGCCATCGGTTTCTCACACAACACGTGCTTACGGGCATCGATGGCTGCAGTCGCCAGGCGCAAGTGGGTCGGCGGCGGCACCACGATGTCGACGACATCGAGTTCGTCGTCCTCGATGAGTCGATACGGATCGTAGAAGATGCGATCGATGCCAAAGTCTTCGGCGAATGCCTTTGCGCGGCCAGCGTCCAAGTCGCACACCGAGACCACCTGAGCATCGTCCAGCAAGGCGTAGCCCTGCGCGTGATATCTACTCCAGTATCCCGCGCCGATGATTCCAATCCGCATTTGCCAGGGCTCCTTCAGCCGACTACGACAGGTAGCGAGGCAGGGCTTCGCGGCAGAAGGCCCATCCACGAGCGTAAGCATTGACCACAGGTTTGCGTGGCGTCGTCCTCCATGCTGGCTGCTATGGATTCGAATACTTCTCCATGCTGGTCCATGGCCATGCACCCAATAATCATGTGGGCAACTGAATATGTCAAGGCAATGTGTGTAGCCGGTCACGCGACCTTGAGTGGACCTGAACCAAGGACTTCAGCCATCGGTCTGGTCGCCACAGGGGCGTGGAAGTGATTGCCCACGGCGCCACCAGCGGTGCGTCAGTGATCAGCGGATGTCAGGTTGGCGTAGCGCTGACTAGCTCAAACCAGGCCGAGTTCCGTGCGGCGGCATCGGCATCTTAACGGTTTGATCTATTTCGAAGGCAACCTTATGAATACCACTTACCACACGTCGAAGACCGGAGAGGCACCCACTATGCAAAGCAGTCCGCTTCGTACGAAGGAGCCTTTGCGCGGCAGTAGCGCGACGGCTCCAACCCGGATACGAGACCATCCAGACCGTGTAGTAGCCGGCCAGGACGTCCTATGCGTGCATGACCAGGGTGGCGTCGGCCCCGCGGTTGGCCGTGAAACGCGGCCACTCGCCAGCGCAGTCGAGATCACGATGAAGATGGTGGGCATGGTGCCACCGGCCCCGGCCAAGGTCGCCCACACATTTTGAGTGGCGGTACATCTGAATTGCAGGACGACGGCGAACGGCAAGTACAACTAGACGCCAGTCCATCCCGATAGCATCGCTTCGACCTTGACCTGGCTGGAGCGCTCCGCGTAGAACCCGCCAGGTCAGCCGAAGTCCACGCCGCTGTCGGGAAAGGCGCGTGCGCAACGGGATCGCAAGGCCAATGCGTAGATCCGGGCCATGGCCACACACCAACAAAGCAAGACCTTCTGCATATACCCGGTCGTTTCGCCGCCTTTCCAGCCCCGCGCATGTACTACTGCACTGCGCGACAGCGCGAATACCAACGAATATCAGAGTTTGTCGGTCGACTTGCGTGAAGCACCAGGATCTTCGGGCCACTCCACTCCTTCGGGGAGTAATCGAAACTCATTGCATCCGGTTTCCGGCGCCACTAACTCGGCTGGCAGGTATGCGCCGCAACGATGACGGCTGGCGTCGACGCGACGTGTCGCCGGTGAACGTCGCGGCAGCACAAATCTTCCGCTCCAAGCGCGCCTTTCAAGAGAGTGTTGACACGAAGAGCCCAGTGGCCAAAAATCAGTTATATGACTGATTATGTTGGGTCCATCGACTACTACCATGAGAACGCCCTGCACAGGTATGGGATGAATTACCCCGATGGAACCCAGTTCGCGGAGGAACTCATCTTCCCCGACGAGGACGGCAAGATCTCGACCGATCGATATATCTCCCCCACGTGGTTGGCTGCCGAGATCGAGCGCGTGTGGAAGAAGACGTGGCAGTACGTATGCCGCGCCGACGACATCCCCGACGCGGGCAGTTTCCTGACTTACACCATCGCCGATCAGGAGTTCTTGGTCGTGCGTCAAGCCGATGGCTCCGTCAAGGCGCTGAACAACGTGTGTTTGCACCGCGGCAACATGCTGCGGAACGGCTGCGGCGTCACCGAAGATCTGAAGTGCCGATTCCACCACTGGGCGTGGGAGATCGACGGGAGCCTCAAGGACATTCCCGATAGACACTGCTTCGTTGGCCTCGACGACGAAGACCTCTCACTGGGCGAGGTGCCGTGCGATACGTGGGCGGGCTTCGTGTTCCTCAATCCCGATTCGACGTCGCCGGTCTTGCTGCGCGACTTCCTTGGCCCGATCGTCGACCAGTTAGCGCCGTATCACTTCGAGAACATGTTGACGACCACCAATGTCACTCAGCCGCTCTCGTGCAACTGGAAGACAGCCATCGAGGCCTTCCTCGAGGCGTACCACACCATGGGTCTCCACCCGCAGCTCCTCCCGTCGCTCGATGACGTGAACACGACCTTCGAGGTGATGGGCGACCACAGCCGAATGATCACGCCGTTCGGGGTTCCTAGCATGCGATACGAGGAGGTCGACATCAGGGCGATACTCGACTCGTACACCGATACCGGTGGAGCGATCCAGGGTCGCGAGCTCGATCCGGGCGATACGCCACTCCACACCGGCCTACGTCCCAGCAGTGAAGAACTCGCGGAGACGATGCGTGATGCAGACGGGATGACGGTGCGTGAGTGGCTGATGGACTACGTCCGGAAGGAGGCGGGGGCGCGCGGCCGACCACTCGACGACATGTTGCCCAACCAGGCGATCGACGATTGGCACTACTTCCTTTTCCCCGGTGTAGTAATGAACATCAACCCGATGTCGACTCTGCTGCTGCGCATGCGGCCGCATGCCACCGATCCGGACAGTTGCTGGGTTGACGTATGCACCTACGAGTGGCCACATCCCGAGCGCGGCCCATTTAAGTCACGTCCGAACGTCGTCAAGGCTGAGGGTGAAGTGAATTACGGCAAGGTGCTGGTTCAGGATTTCGACAACCTGCCGGGTGTGCAGCGTGGTCTCCACAGCGACAGACTCAAGCACATGCTAATTTCCAAGCAAGAGGTGCGCGTGACGGCGTTCAACCGTGCGGTCGAGCGCTATGTGGGAGCATCCCACACCAGTGGTTTGAACAAGGCCACCTGAGCAAACCCACACACGGCGGCGACGAACCGATTGCATGGTCGACGTCACCGCCGGGCGCATTCCTATGCTTTTCGGCCACTGCGGGAACGGATTTCGTCTTGTCGACGCACCCAGAGCAACCCCTGATCGCACGTCGAATCCACTGGAACAATCAACTCGAACGACACGCGGACGTCTTGCCGGGCCGACCGGCGGTACGTTACGAGGGCAACACGATCACGTGGTCGCAATTGCGGCATCGCGTGAACCGACTCACCGATGCGTTGATGCACCGCGGCGTAACAGCTGGTGACCGTGTTGCCATCATCGTGGGGAATCGGCCTGAGTTCATCGAGACCCTCTTGGCGACGACCAGACTCGGGGCCATTGCGGTACCGGTGAATCTACGTCTGGCCGGCCCCGAGATCGCCTATATCCTTCGCGACGCCGCGGTCAGCCTGGTTGTGGTGGACGACCTCGCCCGGCTGGCCGTCGACGCAGCACTCGCGGAACTGGAGAAGCTCCCACGTCTCGTGAATGCCGACGGAGCGGACGAACCCTACGAGGCCTTCAGCTCCCTGATCGACGAGGAGGGTCAACCACATCTCCAGCCGGATACGCCGGAAGACACGCCCGCTCTCATCATGTACACCTCGGGCACGACGGGCCGCCCCAAGGGCGCTGTATTGTGCCACGCGAACCTTCATGCTCAGGCGGTGACGATCGTGCGAGCCTGCCAACTCACCGGCCCCGACGAGGTCAACCTCATTGCATCGCCGCTATTCCACATCGGAGCCATCGGTTCGCTCGTGGGGTCCCTGTACCTTGGAGCCTGCACGGTCATCATGTCCACAGGTGCCTTTACGTCGACGCGGACGCTCGACTTACTCGAAGCCGAACGGGTGAGCACTGTCTTCTTGGTCCCGGCGCAGTGGCAGGCGGTATGCGACGACCCGAGCACCACACACCGAGATCTCTCGAACCTTCGAGTCACGATGTGGGGCGCCGCCCCGGCTTCGGACACGCTGCTAGCGAAGATGGCCGAACTCATGCCCCGTTGTCTTAACATCGCCACCTTCGGTCAAACCGAAATGACGGCCATCACTTGTATTCTCGAAGGCGAGGACGCGATCGGCAAGATTGGTTCCGTCGGACGCCCGGTGTCGTCGGTGAACACCCGCGTTGTCAATCCGGACCTCAGCGATGTTGAGCCCGGTGGCGTCGGTGAGATCGTCTACCGAGGCCCTGGGATGATGCTCTGGTACTGGAACAATCCCGAGGCAACGGCAGAAGCCTTCCGCGGCGGGTGGTTTCACTCGGGCGACCTCGTTCGCGTCGATGATGACGGTTACATCTTCGTCGTGGATCGGGTGAATGACATGATCATCTCCGGCGGAGAGAACATCTACTGCGTGGAGGTTGAGAACGTCCTTGCGGGCCACCCGGATGTGGCCGAGGTCAGCGTCGTAGGGCGCCAGGACCAACAGTGGGGCGAGATACCCGTGGCACACCTCGTGATTCGCGCGGGGGGTCATCCCATGGATGTCGAATCTCTACGGTCGTGGGCGGCGGCATCGCTGGCGCGCTACAAGCTTCCCCGAAGGGTTCAGTTTCACGAGTCGTTGCCACGAAACGCCTCCGGAAAGGTGATGAAACACGTGCTCCAGTCGATTGACGACGAGTGAGTTCGGCTCGCATCAGTCTTTGAGGTGCGATTAATATGCCTTTACTTCATGGAACTTCGAAATGCGCCTTGGCTACTGCGCGGTATGTTCGAAGGCTACTGCATTGCGCTCTACCTGCTGATTTAGCAAACACGGAGTGGCGCACGAACGAATCGCCTGCGGCAGCCAACCGATACGGTGAGCAGATTCATTCGCTCCATTAAGGATTGGGCTCGCTGGCGAACGAGGTCGGTGCCGTGTGCTTCAGGGGGCCTGATTGCGAGATCAAGACGACGCCGGGTTGCGCGCCGATCACCTCGGGAACCGGTTGGACAGGCTCATGACCGTCACGTTGATCCCTTCATTGCAAGTCGTTCGAACGGACAGATTGGCTGCGCCTTCGACCGCCGGGAGCATGTACTCCACGGTCTTGTCCGGTTTAAACGCCCTGAAGTCCCGCCCGTCCCTGAGCGATGATCAGGCCCGCGAGGTCAAGCATCTCGTGTACTGCTGGGCGCTGTTTCGTAAGGCCACCAGACGAAGTCGGCGACGGGCGACAGTGCGTCGAGGTGATGTCGCCCCGGCCATTGATGAATCCGACGAGCGTCGTCAGCCGTCCGGTGAACCCCGGATCGCCGAAGCCGTCCAAACCGACTGGCGCACGAGCGCGCGACATCAGGTCGTAATGCTAAGCCGCGTCGTGTCACTATTCGCAGCCTGGACCAAGTCTGTGTCCTCCGATCGTGGGGTCGTCGGCGACGATCTCACGCAGGGGGATGAGATCAAACCCCGGCCTTGGTGGAGCGTATGCCAGTGAGGGTTCTGCGATAGATCAGTCGATCAGGTGGCTATGGGTTTGTGCGAGGATCGCCGCCAGCGGTGGGACGAGATGCGGTCGAGAACACGGATTGTCGTAGCTCGCGAGTGCCCGACCGATGACGGCACGGGCGGAGTCGCCATCGGTCGGGGGGTGGGCAAACCGCTAAGGACTGACGAATTGACGGAAGTTGGGGCAGTATTCGTCTACGGAAAGCTTGACGAAATCATGGGCTTGCTGCGGCGTCACGAGCCCGTATCGCTTCGTATGGAAAGTGACTTCGTCGATGTTCCGGCCTCGCCAGAGGGAATCGCAGATCGACCGACCTGCTTCGATCATGGTGTCCAGTGACCACTGGTACCCGAGGGCGCGGCCTGCAGCGAAGAAGCTTTCATCGTCCGCCCTCGCCGCGGGTGCTCCCCCATAGATCACAGCGGCCACGGTCATGCACGCAATCACGGTGTGACGGTTCGTCATTGCGGGTCTCCTCCGCTCGGTGCGCTCTCGTGATTCATGGGCGCGGCGTGACATCGGAGCGCGTGAGGTGACGGCGTCGGCGCTGTCACGTTGGGCTTAGCCATGTTCCGTTGGGTGTGACGAAGAATTGGTAGGGCCCGCGAACGCAGTACGTGCTCATGTCGCCGGTGATCGCGCACATCGTCCCGCTGTAGCTCACGTAACTGTGTGGCGGTAGCGTCCGTTCGGCTTGTCCGGGCGGGAACTGCAGACCCAGAAGGGGGTCGTGTCGGACGACGATGTTGCCGTTGACCCAGCCAACACGGTTGTCACCCGGGTCGCGTCCGCCTAGATTGCCCGCGCAACCGAAGCTACCTCTATCCCAGATGCCACAGTTGAGCCCGGCCGGCGACGTGAACCACACACCTGCAGCCGAGGCGGTGAAGAACTCCTCTGCTGCATGCTCTTCGTAGGACCGCATAATGAGTCCGTGGTCCGGATAGGGGGTCGGTTCCGGGTTGTAGATGCTCGGCTCTGCAAGTGCCGCGGGAGCACCTCCCATCACCGGCACGGTCGCGCACGCGATCACCATCAGACAGCGGCGAACGTGACGCTGGTTCATTTGCCTTCCCTTCGTTCGCGCGACGCCGATGCGAGGCGACATCGCTTGAGCCTCTTCGTCGCGGCCCTACGCCGGTCGGTGCGGAACATTGCCGTAGCACGTCGCGTTGCCGACATCGAGCGTGTTTTCGCAGAGAACCTGACCACCGAATGAGATGCGAACGGTCACGAACGCAAAGGCTCGGTAACTCGGCCGCCAGTCGGCGCGCAGTTCGGCGCCGGCGTCGGCTGGACTCGAGGCATCCGTCACAGGCGCTGTGAGACGCCAGGGCAAGGTGACGTTGCGGATCAGCCTCCGCCCGGAAGCATCGCGATATTCGATGCCGCTCAATATGGGCACCGAATCCGATACGACCTCATACGTCACGCTGTCGTCGGCATGTGCAATCGGGGTCGCGATCGCGGCAGCGATGGAGCCCATCGCGCACATTAGCGATATACCAACTCGGCGTAGGCAAGTCAGTGCTGCCATGGTGTTCGGCAATGCCCATTCTATTTTCGCCATCGCTAGGCACCGGCCAGCACGACGACCATGAGTATGAAGCCGCTCTTCTCGTGGCGGACGACGCTGGCACCGTAGTCGGTGTACGAACAGTCCGGAATCTTGTCCCAGCCTTCCAAGAGCAAGCCCTTGATGGCTGAGCCATCGATCTGCCCCGCGCCTTGCATCATCGTCGCCTTAGTGCCGCTATATCCGAAGTCCTTCAGGACCGGAAGCGGTTCCGGCACGGGTACCGCGCGTGCCGTGTGGTTGAGCCAGGCGATGGACGAGTCGTTGGTGTTCTGAGCCACCTTCTCGACGACTGGATCCGACCGCAACGCAGGACAGCTCACCGTACGCATCTGTGCCACGGCGGCCCGCAGAGCATCGGCGGAATCCGCTGTTGCCGTTGGCGCTTGGGCGATCACGCCTGGTGCGATCGCCATCGTGGTGATAACGGCGGTGGCCAGCGTCCGTCGAGCAATCCGAGACCGCGCCCGGAGCCGGCTCGGTTGGGGTCTGTGTGCTGACGAGGAATCGGTCATGGTTGCGTAAACCGGCTATCCGCAGACGTGAGAATGGGCAATGTGGCTTCCCCACCGTTTCGCCTTCTGTACCGATGGTCCGGTGAACCAGTCGGGCTGATGAGCCATGATGCCGTTGTTCACGTTGCTGAGCTGTTCCCAGAGCTTGAAGAACGCCTCGCCCTCGTAGATCGGGAAGAACGAATCGCCAAAGTGGTTCTGGCTTTGAGTGAGCATGTGAACGCGGGGGTCCAAGAAGGTCACCGCTTGAGCGATGTTGGTGGTGACGATGTCGACCTGCTGCTGGATGTTGCCTACCGAATAGTCGAAGTCCGTGCCGTTGGCGGTAATTCGATTGAATTGCAGTCGGTCGATTTGGGCGCGCAGGGTGGGATACTGCGCGGAGTACCACTGACACATTTCTCCCATCGCCGTGATGTCCTGCCCCGTGACCTGCGACCGCAGCTGGTCATAGGGAAACGGGAAGGACGGCGCCCAATTCGAGGGCTTGGGTGTGATGACCGGCAGTGGCAACATGATGTGGCTATCGGAGATCGGATCCGGCGGAGAGGGATCAATCACCAAGGGGTCGGCATGAGCGGTCGTAACGGCGAAAAGTAGCGACGCTACGGCCCCCATGCTCGCCAGTGTGGCGCTGGTGCGTGCCGATCTGTTAGCGAGGAGTCTGGCGAACATCGGCTGGACTACTTCCGCTCCGCGACTGCGCCGATGCCACCGACGTCGGTGATCTTCCAGTCCTTGTTTGCATCGATCGTGACGCTGTACGTCGCAGTTGACTGCAGTGCGTCCGGGGTCTGCACGGTTTTGGTTTGTACCCTGACGAAGCAGTCGACGATATAGACACCGGCGGTGCTCGTTCGCAGTTTCGCGGCGAGCGGTTGCGCCGTCGAGATCCATTGCAGTGGAACGAGTATCTGTTCCATGGAATCCGCCGCCTTGGTCAGCTTGTCCTTGAGCTCGGGACTGGTTCCGTCGACGAGTTTGACCTTCCAGCTTTGCAGGTCCCTGCTGTCCATCGTCGCTGCCTTGACCGCATAGTCGAGCGCAATCTTCTCCGCCTTCGAGATGGTCGCCGCTTCGCTGGCCGCAACGTCGATCTGTGATCGCGCTTCGAGATACATCCGCGTCGTCAGACCGGTCGCGATGGCGAGAAGAACGATGATCAACGAGATCAGCAAGCTGCGCAGGCTGATTGAGACTGACCGGGAGCGACGCCGTTGCTGCGCGTCGGAATCCGATTTCGGGACGCTGGAAGCAGCACCGCCGGGCGCGGCGTTTTCTTCGTCGCTCGTCTTACTCTCCCGCGAGTTTGCTTGATTCGACTCTGCGGGTTCCCCGAGCTCCCCTTCAGCATTATCTGTGGTCTCGTGCAGCGCTGACGCCGAGAGGATTGACGTCAGTTCTGCTGGCGCAGCGCCGTTCTTCGTCATGATTTCACCTTTCTCTAGTGCGACCGGTCCGTTCGCGTCGCTTCTCGACGACTAGGGAACTACCCGCAGTGTTATCGCTCCGTCGGCAGGGACGGTCGCAAGCAAATTGGTCAGCATTTGTCCGGTATCGAAGTTCATCAGTGCTCCCGAAATGTCGTTCAACTTCGGCTGGAATGCCTCACCGAGCACCTTGAGGTCCGATCCTCGATTGTCGAGCAACTCCTGAAGTCGTGCGATGATCTTGGCTGTGTTGACGAAGAGCCCCGGTTGACCGCGGTAGACTAGGATGGAGTTCTCTCTCCACAATTCTTGAAGACCCTTGCTGGCGTCCGTGAGCGAGGGCGACAGGTGCGTGAGGAGCGGTCCGGCAAATGCTGAGTTGCGCAACAACACCTGGAAGTTGTCGAGCAACTCGCGACCGCTGCCACCCAGATCGTCGATGGTGTTTCGGGCGAGAATGCTGGCGCGCGACAGATTCGGCAGCACTTTCACCGGGTCTGGCAGCGCTTCGTCGCCCGCCGCGATGATGCCATCCAGTTCCTCGGGGTTGAGCTGTTTGAGGACTCGCACGACGCTAGCCGCCAACTGAGAGATCGATGGGGGCTGCACAACAGCCTCGGTCGACAGGTGCTCGCCATCCCTCATCAGCGGTCCACCCTCACTGCGCGGAAGCAAGGCGATGTACGACTCACCAAGCGCAGACAAGTTTTCCAGCCTGATCTCGCTGTCGAGCGGGATCCGAAAGCCCGGGTCGACGTAGAAGCCAACGGTCGCCGAATTCGCGTCGGTCCTGATATCGGTGACCTTGCCGACCGCAACCCCTCGCAACAACACGTTCGAACCCAAGGCGAGGCTGTTGATGTCCGTCACGTCTATCGACAGATTGAGGCGATCGGCTGGGGGCGCCACCCGAACCCCGGACGTTGCAAAGTAGCCCAAGACGAACGCGATCATCGCGGCGAAGGCGGCATAAGAAGCCAAACCCTTGAGTATCACGGCACCGCTCCTAGCATCCGCAGCACGTCTTGGACGTTGCCTGACATCTCGCGGCCATCGGGGCCCACGATCGAGGTGATGTTGATCGCCGGGTATTTGTCTTCGGGGAGAAAGAAGTTCGTGAACAGCCGTCGCCACGCTGGCACCTCGGCCTCGAAGTCCAATTTCGCTTCGCGCACACTACCGAGTGTGTTAGCGAGCGAATTCAACAATGGAACGAGCCAGTAACCCCCCGAATAGATGCTTCCAAGTCCGGGGAAGAGGACACCGACGACGTTGAGCTGTTTCGTCGACCGATCGAATCCGGTCTGCCCCTTGGGCGAGAACCAGAATTGCATCCACGGGACCCTGCTGTTGACAATTTCTGCCGTATGCGTGACATTGCCTAGCAACTGGTCGACCTGGTCGATGTTGGACGACACGTCCGTGAGATCCGTGACCACGAGGGACGTCAACCTACGAACCTCTTCAGTTGGCGGCGTCAACCGGTTGAGGCGGATGACTGTCTTCTGGATGCGCTGGATGGACCCGCTCGAGACGAAGTTGGCGAGCCCCGCGATCGTGTCCTCGAGTTGAGGAGGCGAGCTCGTCTGAGTCAGCGGGACCCGGCTTCCCGCTCGCAACGGTGGTCCGACCGGCCCGGCGCTTGGACGCTGCAAAGCGACGTAGATGTCGCCCAGTACCGTGGCCTGCTCGAGCGACGCGCGGATATTGGACGGCACGGTGACGTCCTTGCCGATGCGGGCGGTGACGTCGACTCCGTCACCTTTCAGCTTCATCGCCGTGACCACGCCGACGGTGATCCCGTCCAGCATCACCTTCGCGCGGTCCGGCAGGTTGAGTACGTTGTCGAACTTGAGCACCACGTCGAACCCGTCGCCGAACGAGTTCCCGGGCTGTGGCAGCGAACTCGCATTGAGTGACGCGCACGATGTGAGCGCCAGGACGAGTACGACGACAACCGCGGCGAACGTCTTGAGTCGGGCGGTCATCGGCTCGCCTGTGTGAGGACCAGTTGAAGCAGGGCGACGTCGATCGCGTAGGGCATTCCGTTGACGTTGGCGCAACTGCCGGGCATCGACGCGTTGAGCCGATTGCATGTTGCGACGCCGTCGGGAGTGCGAACGCGATAAAGCGGAGGTCGGTATCTGATCGTGTTGAATTGGTGATTATTCGCGACGTTGGCCACCCAGTTGATCCACCCGGGCACGGGTGTCAAGAGATTCGCGTAGAACGGTGCGCGCGGTGTCAGCTTCCGGATGACGACGGAAACGCTATCGAGCGTTTGTTGGATCTCTCCACCCAGCTCGACTTCGATGTCGCTGGTCATGGCCATCAAGGGGATCTGGCCGTGAAAAAGTTTGACACCACCCCACAAGGCTGTTGCCGCATAGGGCAGACTTTCGTCCAGGTCGTAGAGCAGTTGTTTGACGTTGCCTCGCATGCCCGAGAACGTTCGCGTCAGCAACGCCATGTTCTTGACGATCGAACCGAGATCGCCGATCGCTTGGTCAGGCGAGTCCAGCAGCGCCGACGCCTTCGTCAGCAACTTGTTGACGTCTGGCCCTTCGGTTCGGAGCGCTTGATCAAGCGACTTGACGACGTCTCCGATGTTCCTGGAATCCTCGGGGTTGATCGCATTGAGTAACTCGGTCGACGATCCGACGATCGCCGACAAGCTCTTCGGGGTCGACGATCGGCTCAACGGAATACATTGCCCCGCCGTCAAAGTGGGCCCTCCGGCAAAGTTGCCGACGAGTTCCAACGACCGGTCGGCCAGGATCGACCTGGACCTGATGAGCGCGCGGACGTCGTGCGGCAACGTACGCTGCTCGTTGACGGTGAAGTCGACCCGAACACTGCGCGCTGAAGGGGTGATCGAAGTCACGTCGCCGATCCGGTAGCCCATCTGGGTGACCGGATTGCCCACGTACAGACCCACCGAGTCAGGCATGATCGCGCAGTACGTTGCGCGTTGCTGCGCTGCTGTCTGGGCTTGACAGGAGGTGAGCGCCGCGACGAGCGTCGCAGCCAAGAACCACCCGACCGCCACGCCGGCACCTCGTCGCCAGGGAATTCGCCCGGCCATCAGCACGGGGTCCCGGGAGTCGGGATGCAGAGATCGGTAGCCAACAACGCTGGCCGTGCGTTCTGTGCGTTGAGGATACGATCGAACAAGTTCTGCAGTCGGTGCAGTACGCGAATGGTTACGCCGTTGCGTTCCACGAACTCACGGACACGATGCTGGTGCTGGCGAACCTTCTCGATGAACTCTTGGCGATGGTTCTCGTAGAAATCCGAGACGGGCTTGAGCGATAACACGGTGTCGCCTAGACCATCGATCGCCTTCGCGAATCCCCTTTCGTAGAGCTCAAGTGTCGCAACGATGATCGAGATCTTTCTGACCAGTGGCACCAGTTGGTCTCGATAGTCGGTCAAGGCGTCGATGTACTGGTTTGACACGTTCAGGATGCTCGTGATCTGTCCTCGCTGTCGTTCGATCGTGGACATGATCGAGTTACCGGCGTCCACGATTGCCGAGAGCGACTGGATGTTGGAGCCCTGAAGACCCGCTTGAATGTCGTTGAGCGACTCGTTGATCGGTTTAGGGTTCACTTGCTGCACGACGTCCGTCGTGTCGCTCAAAGCACGAATGAGACTGTACGGCATCGTGACTCGTTCACGAGGTATCGCAGAGTTCGAGCCGAGTTCGGCACGGCCGATGGAATCGATGTTCACGTAGTAGCCACCGACGACGGTGAGCATTCGGACATCGACGTTCGATTGGTCGCCGACGTGGGCGGTCTTGTCGACGCGCAGTCGAACTCGCACTTGGTTGGCCTCCAGGGATAGGTCTTTCACCGCTCCGACGCGCACACCGGCGATCCGTACTTCATCTCCCGGTCTCATCGTGGCTGAGTCATCGGTGTAGAAGGTGACGATCCGCTCCCATGGAGGGCTAACGTAGGAGTAGGCAAGCACAAGTGCGACCACCGTGGCAACGGCGAAGGCGCCCGCGCCCCACGTCGTCGGGTGCTGCAGGAGTCGCCGTTTCCTTAACGATTGCATAGCACCACTCGAGTTCCGTTCAGCAGAATGTCCATGGTCTCGGGCAGTTGCATCGGGCCTTTGGAACAAGGTGCGGCAGCCGCAGGATCCTCGTCCGGCAGTGGGACGTTGTCCCACATCACCGGCACCAGCTTGAATGCATCGAAGAAGTTGTCGAGGTTTTTGAAGGCGCGATCCATCGCGGCGTCGACGTCGCCGCCCGGCTTCAACCCCATGTTGTGCAACATCCGGACGACGGGCTCGGTGAAGTTGGGCCCGTAGAGCTCGGACTTGCGGAATTCGTCCAGCACGGTGAGCGTGGCCTCCACTGGTTGATTCAATAGTTCGACGATGTGCATGAATTGCTTCGTTTGGCCGTCGATTCCATTGGCGATGCCCGCGAGGTTTTGCATCAAGGTCGCCAGCACCTGCTGCCGGTCCGAGACGAAGCTGGTGAACCGGTGCAGGCTGTCGAGGAGAGGACCGATGCTTCCGCCGTCGCCTGAGAGGAACGAGGCGGCATTCGCAGTGAAGTTGTTCAACTCGTCGGGACTCACTGTGGCGAGCACCGGTTGTAAGCCGTTGAACAGCGACGTGATATCGAAGGACGGCTTCGTCATGGCGATGGGCACGTTGGTCACCAAGTCGGCTGGCGAATATCCCTCGGACGCGTTTTGCACGTCGACGTAACGTTGTCCCGTGAGCGCCTGGTACTTGATGGCCAGCCGGGTAATCGATACCACGCCGTACTTCTTGTCCAGGGTCAGGTGGACCGAGGCGACGTCCTGACCGTTGCGCTGCGCGAGTTTGACGCGTTCGACCTTCCCCACCCGCACGCCACGCACACGCACGTCGGCGTCGGGGTGCAATCCGGACGCGTCAGTGAACTCCGCAACGTAGGTCCGCGTCTGCGCTGCCACGGGATTCGACAGGATGTTGGCTAGTAGCACGAACAGCACTGCCGCAACGGCGACGCTGATCGCGAGCCGCCAAAGAGTCGAACGGATCTTCATCGGCCCCGCTCCACCACGATGCCCAGTGGAGCTGCAACGCCGGGCAGACTGTCTAGCACGACGCGAACCTGGAGCGCGCGTTGATCACCGTTGCCGGCGTATAGCCGCTCGAACCGGGTCCGCAGCTCGGTGATCGTTCGGCCGAAGTCGCCGGGTCTGACGAGCGAAGGTACTACGTCCGTGAGGCTCTGGAAACCCTTGACTAAGGGCAGCAGATCATCGACGTGGCTCGACTCCATTCGGCCGAGTCCGCCGAACATGTCGTTGGCTGCAATGACGTTCGCATAGACGGCAGTTTGCCAATCTTTTTCGCTGAAGTCGGCGAAGGACGGCAGATGCACCCCCTCGAGGTACGGCGGGAAAGGCTTGTCCGGCAACGCGGCTGGGTTCATTCCCGGTGGCGGGCCCTGCTGCAGGTTGTTGTCGACGAAGCGCTGGCCAGCGTCGAGTCCCGCGTCGATCGCCGGGGGAGCACCATCGCTGGCAGCCGCCGTGCTGGAGAGCAGTTGCGCCGTCGATACCCTCTGTACGTGCGCAACGGTCCTCGTCACGGTCAGCATGGTTTCGAACAGGGGGTTCAGACCGTCGGTGTATCGCGTGGCTCGATCGATCACGGAGATGAGTCGTGGCGTGATGGCATTTGCGGTGACGTCGCCGAGCTGTGAGAGCATTTCCGTCAACGTGAAATTCCCCTTCGGCACCGTCTGGATTTCCATGCCGTCGCGTAGCGGTGCCCCGTTGGGGACAGGTGTCAGGTTGATACCGGGCACTCCGAAGTAGTTGATCGGCCGAAAGTCGATGCCGGTGGCGTTCGTGACTGCTGATACTGGACGCTTCTGCAGCTCGGTCAGCAGTCGAATGCCGCCGCCGGGTCGATTGCTTACTTCGGTGACGCGTCCGACTTTAACGCCGTGCAGCACAACGGGAGTCCCCGCTTGAACGCCTTGGCCGGCGTACGGAGTGTCGAACGCCACCGAAATCTGGCCTGCTACGCGGCCATGGAATGGCCTTAGTTGAGCCAGCATGGTCGAGGCGATGACGACGACGAACATCGCTCCGCCAATGATCGCCAACACTCGCTCTTGACGTTGTTCTGATCCTCGAAGCAGCATGATCACCTATCCCCTGAACACGAATTCGGGTCGAACGCCCCATAGCAACACGGTGGTGGCGAAGTCCAACACGATGATGGTCACCAGACTTGCGCGTACCGCACGGCCTGAGGCTTCACCGACGCCCACTGGACCCCCCGAGGCGAAATAGCCGTAGTAGCAGTGGATCAGCGTCGCGGCCGTGCAGTAGATGACGGCCTTGGCCAAGGAGTACGCCAGATCCGTCGGCGTGAGGAACTGAAGGAAGTAGTGGTTATATGTTCCGCCGGGTTCGTGCTCGAACACCGTTATCACGGTGTCCAGTACGAAGAAGATGGTCACTAGAGTCAAAAGGTAGCCGGGGATCACACACGTCATGCCGCCGACGAGGCGAGTGCCCACCACGAACGGGATGGGCCTGAGCCCCATGACCTCCACGGCGTCGAGTTCGTCGGCGATGCGCATGGCCCCGATCTCCGCGGTCATGCGCGTGCCGGCTTGCGCTGTGAACGCGATCCCCGCCACCAGCGGCCCGATCACGCGTATGGCACCCACGCCGCCGATGAGCCCCGACAGCGCCCCGAAACCGATGATGTTCAACGTGGCGAGCGCTTCGATCGCCAACGATCCACCCACCGCGACGCCGACGATGAGAAGTACGCTGATCGTCCCGCCGTCCACAATGAGCGAACCCCTCCCCCAGGCGAGGTTGATGGTCGCGGCCAACGTCTGCCGCGAATACCGACGGATCGTGACCGGAAGCAGCCATAACGTCAGACCGATGAACAGCACCCACTGGCCAGCCTCGCGCAGCGGTCGCTTGACCATGCGCATCGATATGACGCGGATGTGCAGGAGAACCGAGGGGCTGGCCACTATGCGATCGCCATCGGAAAGAACATGTTCTGGATCTCAGTGATCGCGAGGTTGGCGAACACGATGCACACCACGTTGACGACGACTGCGGCGTTCACGGCATCGGCCACCCCGCGAGGACCGCCCTTGGCCTCCATCCCGCGTAGCGTCGAGACGATTGCCACGATTGCGGCAAAGACGGCGCTCTTGGCCAACGCGAACCACAGGTCAGTCATCTTCGCGAAGGTGCCGAATGACATCCAGAAGCTCCCGGGGGCAACGTCATTCACTGCCACCGACAATGTGAAGGCGGCTCCGGTGCCCGACGCCACGATGATCGTGCACAGGATCGGCGACAGAGCCAGCAGGGCCAGAAATCGAGGCACGACCAACCTGCGAATCGGATCGACTCCCATCACCCGCATGGCGTCAAGCTCTTCCCGCATCATCCGCGCCCCGAAGTCGGATGCGATTGCTGAAGCCGCTGCCCCACCCATCAACAACCCCGCGGTAATCGGCGCGCCTTGCCGCACGACGCCCACTCCGCTGGCCGCGCCCAAAAGCGCGGTAGCTCCCACTTGGGAAACCAATCCCGATGTCACGACGGTCACCATCGCGCCGAACGGGATTGCCATCAAAACCGCGGGAATCGCGGTGACCTTGAGCAACATCCACGCTTGCCAGAGCATCTCGGCAATTGGTAGGCGCAACGACACCGCATCTGCGATTGAGTACCGCACCACGCTGACAAACAGATGAGAAGCACGACCCACCGTGCCCGCCGCGAGCCACGGGATCTTCAGCGCTCGCAAACCCGCGCGCTTCGGCCCGTTCACGACCTCCGTGAACGTTTGCTGGAACCGCAGTTCGCTAACGCGAGTGGTCACCAACTTCCTTTCTGTCTGCTGCGCATCACCTATGCCCACCTCGTTCGCCTCTTGCTGCGAACTCCCTCCGCAGGTCCTTTCGCTCGCTAGCCTGCGAAGTTCACAGCACAGTAAACCAGCTAGCTGACTAAATCAAGAGACTTTGGCGAGACGGCCAGTCAGCAGAAACATACTTATAGAGAGCAGTTCTCGCGCAATCTCGCACCTCGGCTGCGACGGAGAGTGCGCGCCGACCATGGCATATTCAGTTTATTAACCGATTTATACACAGGGGGTGGCAACCAGATGACGTGTGGCAGACAGCTAAGTTGGCGATTCCCCGATCACGCAATTCACGCTGGGAGGGCCCTTCTTGCCGGTACAAGCTTTAGGGGAAATTGCGTTCGGGGCTGCGAACGGCGTACTCGTACGGCGAGAGAATGGCATCCGTGGACGCGGTATCAACTCGTTGGGTGTCCCGCTCGTGCCGGATGGGACGCATGAATCCGTTGGGTCCGATTGGGGCGACTTCGTGCACAACGGAGTGGGTGAGATAGCCCGCCGCCGTCAGGAGCAATTCATCCGGTAGACTGATTAAGTCCACCACAGGTCCTCTGGCAGATCCGCGGTCTGCCAGAAAAGTACGCGGGTACAAGGGGGCGGCAAAGTTTCCATGATGATGTTAAAGGTTGCGATGACAGCGGTGATCGTGGCGACTGCGTCCTGGCTTGCGCCGATGCCCGCAGCCCCGGCGGACCCGCTGGTCCCATTGACTCCAGAAGAGGTCAGATACCTCGATCACCTTCACCAGTTGCTCCCGGGCCATGGTGATCCCGCGGTATCCCATGGCGACGGATGGCTTCTGGAAAAGGGTTGGTACGCCTGCAGTAAGAAGGCTCAGGGGTTCGTCGGCGCACCGACAGTTCTGTTGTCGCCGATCATCACGCAGGTGGCGTACGCCGACCTGTGCCCGGGATGATCAACCGAACTTCAGCGGGCGATGACGGAGTCAATCCCGCCGCCCGATCGGCCCTCGTGGTCACCGACCGTGGACGCGCACCCGTCTGGGCGTTTTCATCGCGGCATCCGTCGTGGTGCGCCGGTGGAGACCTCGTTGTGGATCGCCACGCGCCTCCGAGGAGTGTGGAAGCTGTGCGGAAAGGCCCGCTTGAATCCTTCGACCGTGAGGCGAAACCGCTCGAAGTCCAGTTCAGCCGAAATCTGGCCGAGTCCGCTGAATACCGCCATGAGCATGCCCAGCGCCCATTGCCGATCGGACGCGTCGATCTCGCCGGTCTGTATACCGGTACTGATCAGAAGTTGCCAGAGATCTCCCCATCGCGTGTCGTGGCCAGCCTCGGCGATCTCGGCATGGCGACGCGCCTCCAGCCGTACCATCACGACGAAGTGATGTGTAACTGGGTCCGTCCGAACAATTTCGGTTGCGACGTCGAGTACGGCGGAGAGTTGCGCCGAGAACGTCCGCTCCGCAGCCGCGGCTTCCTGCATGGGAACCAGCATGCGATCATTAGCTGAGGAGTCGACCTTGAGGAACAACTCGCTCTTGGTCCGATAATGGTGGTACACAGAGCCCTGCGTAAGTCCCGCGTCTTCAGCGATCATCTTCAACGTCGTAGTTGCGTAACCATGCTCGGCGAACAGTCGCTCTGCGCTGTCGAGAATCAGTCGGCGCGTCTCCTCGCTGCCCACCGCTGCGGGGCGACCAGGCGCGCGCCTTGAATTGGTGTCGTTCTTGGATTTCGATCGAGACCCCACACCCACCCCAGTTCTGACTAGCCACTGCCGGATTCGCAGCAGCGTCCGCGCGCTGCTCGATCCTATTCCACACTGAACCCACAGCAGGCATCCCGTTATAATCATTAATCAGACTGAATAATAGTCTCGTGCGGAGTGGCCGGCACCGGCCGCGCGCGAAGAAAGGCACGTGCTTCATCGATGTAGTCGGAGCCGCACCAGGCGGTTTCGCATTCGCGGAGTCGCTGAGCGTTTCCATCGGAACGTGGGCGCTCCGACAGGGGAGGAGATCTCAAACCGATGCCGTTGATATCGCGAACGTGATCTGCCTTCACGCCGCACACCACCGCTGACGACGAATGTGAGGAGATAGATGTCATGGCTATCGACGGACGCACACCGGTGATCGTGGGCGTGGGCCAGGTCACCATCGCCGACGTTCAGGCACCCGAGCCGATTGCACTACTCGAACGAGCAGCCTGGGCGGCGGCGGACGATGCGGGAACAGATGCGATTCTGGCTGCACTGCAATCGATCCGAATCGTCCGCATCATGTCTCGCGGCTATCCGGATCCGGCAGCGCTACTGGTCGAACGGATCGGAGTGCCGTCCGTGCACCGCGGTATCACGACTTCCGGTGGCAATCATCCTCAGGCTCTCATCAACCGCACCGCGCACGAAATCGCCAATGAGGGACTCGATCTCGCTCTGATCGGTGGCGCCGAATCATGGCGGACCCGCTCGGCCGCGAAGAAGCGGGGTGACAGACTCGATTGGAGCAAGCAGGACTCCGCTGCTATCCCTGACGATACCTACGGGGACGACGAACCCTTCTTTCATGCGGACGAGGCCGCTGTCGGGATCGAGCGGCCCGGGCAGATGTACGCGATCTTCGAGACGGCCTTGCGCAACGCGCTCGGCCTCGAACCCGAGGCGCACCTGAGACGGATCTCCGAACTGTGGTCGCGGTTTTCGAGCGTTGCGTCGAGGAACCCCTATGCGGCCATCCCCCGCACGTACACGCCCGAGCAGATATCGACGGTGAGCGATGAGAATCGGATGATCAATTATCCGTATCCGAAGCTGATGAACTCCAACATAGTCGTCGATCAGTCTGCTGCACTGATCATGTGTTCGGTGGAACGTGCTCGTGCCCTTGGAATCGACGACAGCCGTTGGGTGTTTCCCTGGAGTGGTGCCGAGGCGTTCGGCACAGCCACTGCGTCTACCCGCGACAATCTCGCCGAATCCCCCGCAATCAGAGTCGCGGGAAGGACGGCGCTGGCGTTGGCGGGAGTCGAGGTCGACGATGTCGACCTCGTGGATCTCTACTCCTGCTTTCCCTCGGCGGTTCAAGTGGCTGCGAGTGAGCTGGGGCTGTCGTTGGATCGCGAACTCACGGCCACCGGTGGCCTCACCTTCGCCGGTGGGCCCGCCAATAACTACACCACCCACGCCATCGCATCGCTGGTGCCGCTGCTCCGTACGCGTCCTGACGATGTCGCCATCGCGACTGCCAACGGCGGAATGCTGTCCAAGCATGCGATCGGCGTCTACTCCGGAACGCCACCGAGAACCACCTTCCGACGAGCGAACGTTCAGGCGGAGGTTGACGAATTTCCCTCGCGCGCTTTGGCGAAGGGCTACGCAGGCACCGCCACTGTCGAGGCCTACACGATCGAGTTCGACTCTGCACGCGCACCGGCCCGCGTGCTGACGGCGGCTTTGACTCCCGACGGTGCGCGTACCTGGCATGCGAGCGTCGAACCAAGTGTAATCGAGCATGCCCTCGCGGGTGACCTCATCGGGCGGCCGATCGCCACCGCGTAATATCCCGCGACGCGGCCAGAATTGAAGAACGGCCGCCCGAGTCCCGCGATCGTGCATGATGCGAATTCGTTGAATCGCGTCCAGCGTCTCCGCAGAACGGGTCACGGCGCTTACAGTGAATCAGGTGGCTGACTGGTCATCGAAGGCCACGCGAGCGGCGAAAGAATTGCGCCAGGCTCGCATAGTCTGTGCTCAAGAGTCTCTCGACGTCGGCGATGAATTCGATAAGCCGTCGTGTTGCTCGATTCAGCTGCGGACTGGTCTCGACGAGGCGATCTCTGGCCCTGGGCTGGATGCACCCGAGCATGTCCCACAAGCGCTGGTCATTGCCCACACTGGCGATGGTGAGCACGACAGCGCGACGAAGAAAGTCAAAAGAGGCTCACGTGCGGCGTAGTTCGTCAGCTGCGGAGCGCCCGCCATCGTCGGCGTCGATCAGCTCGCGGAACTCTCTATCCCGCGTTCCGCAAGGCCAGGCTGCGTCAGAATGGAGCCGTGGGCGCGCACCAGTGTGTCGAGAAGCCGCTTATCGTGGTCGATGACGACTGCGAGGGTTATGAGAGGTCCTGATGCACGGTTGTCAATCTCGTTTCGGTTTTCGTGGCGCGGCGGGATACCGCGTATTGCTAGGTGAGATAGCCATATTCGCCTGATTCGTTCGCGGCAAGTTCCTGCGGACAGGTAACGATCACTTCCCGACCGTGGCCCACGGTCTTGCCGGCGACGATGTCTGCAATAGCCTCCACATCCATAGTGACCACGACCGGTGGCAGGCAGGCCGTTCGGGCAGCGGGCGGGTGATCACGACGTCTTCGCCGTCTGATGTCTTGGCTGTCAACTGCGCAGCGCCCGCAGGACCGGATCTCTGTGGTTTCTGCAGTCCCGCTCGGTTTCGAGCGCTACGTTTAGCGTTGCGAAGGTTGCGCAAAGCGAGAGACGTTGCTGAAATGCGTCGCTGATGGTTGGCAATCATTTCGCACAGCCCTGACTGCGTAAGCCCGTACCTGGCTTCACATTCCCGAGATAACTCGTCAATCGCCTGGTTGGGATTCTCCGAAGCGGAGGCAAGTCGAAAACGCCTGCAGATGTCGAGGGCCTCGGCGGGGGAAGCGGCGCTCGGCGCGCCCGCTTGTCAGCGGCTGCTTTTGGCTGGGTGGGGGTGGTACCGGCTGCTCGCCGCCGGGCCTCGACGGCGACTGATTTCGGACCTGGACGTGTATAGCCATACGCTGCACGCAGCCGAGCCGCAACGGGGGCCTTGATAGTGGAGGATGCAGACGTCACGAACTCGCCGTCCGCGGCGAGCCGCGCCAAGATCTCCTTACTGGTCACGCCGAGCTCTTTGACCAGCTCGCGTACCCGTGCCTTGCCACCCATTACTCCATTACTGTGCGTGATCCGGGGCCATCGGCCGGAGCCTTGCCCTCAAACCTAAACAAAAAGTAATGTCACTTTTAGTTTTCACCCGGAACACCACTGACCGACCTGGGAATGATCCATGGAATCCTTTATCCACCTGCGCAAAGGCAAGACCCCGCGGCGCGTGCATGCCGATCTCGACGGCCTCAAGGACGACGAACTGGGGCGCGGCGGCTTTACCGGGCGCACCGCCAACATGTACCGCCGCCACGACCCCACCGCCTACCGCGCGGTCGGTCCACTGCGACCCGTCGACGTGCTGGCTGACCAGCTCAAGCCCAGCGACGCCACCGATGCCAATGGCGGACCGCTGCTGATGTTCAGCAATGCCGACTGCCGGGTGCTGCTGAGCCGCCGCGGCGAGGCGATGCCATACTACGCCCGACACGTCGACGGCGACCTGTTGTGCTTCGTGCACAGCGGCGGCGGCCTGCTGGAAACCGAGTTCGGGCCGCTGCGCTACCGGCCGGGCGACTGGATCTACGTTCCGAAAGCCTGCACCTGGCGCCAGGTACCCGACGCCGAGACCACCATGCTGATGATCGAGGCCACCGACGAGTTCCGGGTGCCCCCGCCCGGAACCCTGGGACGTCACTTCCCGTTCGACCCGTCACAGGCAGTCATCCCGGACCCAGACCCTATCGATGAGGACGGGCGCGACCAGTACGACGTTCGGCTCATCCACGAGGGCGGCCCCACTACCCTTTACTACCAACACAATCCGCTCGACGTCGAAGGCTGGCGCGGCGACAACTTCGCCTTCAGCTTCAATATCTCCGATTACAACGTCGTCACCTCCGACAGCGTGCATCTGCCCCCGACCGTGCATCTGTTCATGCAGGCGACCGGGGTCTACGTGATGAACTTCTTGCCGAAGCCCGCCGAAGGCACACCGGGCACCGAACGCACACCTTGGTATCACCGCAACGTCGACTACGACGAGATCGCGTTCTTCCACGGCGGCTCGCTCTACGGCATCCCAATGCCGCCCGGCCTCATTTCCCATGCGCCACAAGGGGTTCACCACGGTGCACCGGAGAAGGCGCGAGAACGGGCGCGACGCAAGTTCGACGACTACACCCGGGTCGACTGGCAGGTAATCGCCATCGACACCCGCCGACGACTCACCCCCTCCCCCGAGATACTGGCCAACGACCTAGGACAACACTGAAATGACGCAGGCCCCGGTTAAGCACGACTACGAACGCATTCCCTATCTTGTTGCCTTCGCCAACAATTCCGGTGTGCGCGACGTCTATGGAGGGGTAGCCGGGCTGACCGTATTGGAAAGCTATCTCCTCAAGCCGAAAGACCGGCCCAGCGACACCGTGCTGGTGTTCATGCACCCGATCGGCGGCGGCGCCTACCTGCCGATGATCAACGCGCTGGCCCGCGCCGGCCACCACGTGATCTACTGCAACAGCCGGTTCCGCGGCACTGACTCCGCCCTGCTGATGGAGAAGGTGGTCGAGGACCTCGGCGAATGCATCAAGGACGCCAAAAACCGCCTCGGTTACCAGAAGGTGGTGCTGGCCGGCTGGAGCGGCGGCGGCTCACTGTCGGTGTTCTACCAACAGCAGGCCCAGCACCCGACCATCACCTCCAGCCCGTCCGGCGACGGCCCAGACTTGACCAAATTGGAGTTGCCGGCCGCTGACGGGATCATGCTGCTGGCCGCGCACATCAGCCGGCACGGCACGCTGACCGAATGGTTAGACGCGTCCATCCTCGACGAATCCGACCCCACCAAGCGCGATCCCGAGCTCGACCTCTACAACCCCGACAACCCCAACCAGCCGCCCTACACCGAGGAATTCCTGGCCCGCTATCGACAGGCGCAGATCGACCGCAACCGGCGAATCACCGCCTGGGTGCACCAGAAGCTGGACGGGCTGACAGCGGCCGGGCGCCCCAACGACGAGTTCTGCTTCGTGGTGCACGGCACCATGGCCGACCCGCGTTGGCTGGATCCGACCGTCGATCCCAACGAGCGCACCCCGGGAACCTGCTACCTGGGTGACCCTGCGGTGGTGAACATGAGCCCGGTCGGGCTGGCCCGTTACTCCACACTGCGCGGTTGGCTCTCGCAGTGGAGCTACGACGAGGCCCGCGGCGACGGCGTGGCGTGCGGCAGGGACCTTGCCATCCCCGCCCTGGTCATCGGTAACCTGGGCGACGACGCATGCACACCCAGCCACACCCGGCGGCTCTTCGAGGCGATCGGGCACCCGGATAAGGAGATGCACGAAATCCACGGCGCCACACACTATTACGCGGGCCCCGACCAACGCGACAAGCTGCGCGAGGCCGTGCAGATCGTTACCGACTGGCTGAAGCGCCACGACTTCGCGGGGGCTGAATGACAGGAGCCCTCGACGGCATCCGGGTGCTCGAACTGGGCACCCTGATCGCCGGTCCCATGGTCGGGCGCCTGCTGGGCGACATGGGCGCCGACGTCATCAAAGTCGAACCGCCGGGCGCCCCGGACCCGTTGCGCACCTGGGGCCAGGCCGAGGTCGACGGGCACCACGTCTTCTGGACCGTGCACGCCCGCAACAAGCGGGCCGTCACCCTCGACCTCCGCAAACCGCGCGGCCGCCAACTTTTCCTCGACCTCGTCGAGAAGTCCGATCTGGTCGTGGAGAACTTCCGGCCGGGCACGCTGGAGAAGTGGAACCTGGGCTACGAAGCCCTGTCCGAACGTAATCCGGGCATCATCCTGGTCCGGGTATCAGGCTACGGCCAGACCGGACCCGACGCACACAAGGCCGGCTACGCCTCGGTCGCCGAGGCGGCCAGCGGGCTGCGGCACCTCAACGGATTTCCCGGCGGCCCGCCGCCGCGACTCGCCCTCTCGCTCGGCGATACCCTCGCCGGCATGTTCGGCGCCCAGGGCGCGCTGGCCGCACTGTATCGCCGCAGTGTTACCGGCAAGGGCCAGGTCGTCGACGTCGCACTGACCGAATCCTGCTTGGCTGTCCAGGAATCCACCATCCCCGACTACGACGTCGGCGGCGTGGTACGCGGCCCGTCGGGCACCCGGCTGGAGGGCATCGCGCCGTCCAACATCTACCGCAGCGCCGACGGCTCCTGGGTGGTGATCGCGGCCAACCAGGACACCGTCTTCACCCGGCTGTGCAAGGCAATGGGCCACCCGGAACTCGCCACCGACGAGCGGTTCGCCACCCACGGCGCCCGAGGCCGCAACCAGGACGAGCTGGACGCGATCATCGGCGCCTGGGCTGCGCAACGCGAACCCGGCGATATCATCGAAACCCTCTCTGCCGCTGGCGTTATCGCGGGACCGATCAACACCGTCGCCGAGGTCGTCAACGACCCGCAGCTGCAGGCACGCGGCATGCTGGTTGGGCACTACGACGAGCGAATCGGACGCGACGTGCTCGGACCCGGAATCGTTCCGGTGCTCTCCGAATCCCCCGGCGGAGTCCGCCACGCCGGCCCGGCCCGTCCCGGACAACACAACGACGACGTCTATACCGGACTGCTCGGCAAAACCGCTGACGAGCTCGAAGCCCTGCGAGCCGAGGCGGTGCTGTGAGCAAGAAGGTAGCCATCCGCGAAGTGGCACTGCGCGACGGCCTGCAGATCGAAAAGCCGATTCCGTTGTCGGCCAAGCTGGAACTGCTCGTAGCGATTGCGAACACCGGCGTGCGCGAAGTCGAAGCCACGGCCTTCGTCTCCCCCACCAAGGTGCCGTCCATGGCAGACGCGGCCGAGCTGGCCGCCGAACTGCACAACTTCCCCGATATCGAGTTTTCCGCACTGGTCGCCAGCCCAAACGGCGCCAAACGGGCGGTCGTCGCGGGGTTGCGGTCGATCGAGTACGTGGTGGCCGCCGACGACACGTTCAGCCTCAAGAACGTCGGGCGCACCAGCACCGAAGCCACTAGTCAGATCAGCGAGATCGTCGATATCGCCCACGCCAGTGACGTCCGCGTCGAGGTCATCGTCGCCACCGCGTGGGACTCCCCATTCGAAGGTCCTACTCCCAGCCAGCGGGTACTTGACATTGCCGCCGCCGCGCGGGACCAGGGCGTGGACCGGTTCTCGATCGCCGACACCATTGGCACTGCCACCCCCGGGCGGGTCAGTTCGCTTATCTCTCAACTTCTTCCAATCATCGGGGATCTACCACTGGGTGCACATTTCCACAACACTCGCGGCTGTGGGCTGGCCAGCGCCTACGCGGCGGTTATCGCTGGCGTGACCCGGCTGGACGCCTCGGTGGGCGGGCTGGGCGGTTGCCCATTCGCGCCCGGAGCCACCGGCAACATCGCCACCGAGGATCTGGTGTACCTGCTGACCGACAGCGGCTACCACGTCGACGTCGATCTGCGGGCCGCGATCTCCGCGGCGCAGGTCGCCAAAGAAGCAGTCGACCACGATTTGCCGAGCGCTCTGCTACGCGCAGGAGACCGGATCCGCAGCTGATGCCCGCAGAACTGGTGAGTGCCAAAGGCCGGCAGACCCGTCAAGCGATCGAGCAGGCCGCCCGGAAGCTGTTCGCCGAGCGCGGCTTTCACGGCACCACGCTGGCCGATATCACCTCGGCAGCGGGCAAGTCACCGGCGGTGTTCTACCGCTATTTCACCGACAAGGAAGATCTGCTGGCCGCCCTGGCCGGGTCGTTCCTGCACGAGGTGGTCGAACCCTCGGGGTGGGCGGTACCGCTACCCGAATCACCCGCCGACAACGCGTTCTTCACCTCGGTGGTCACCGGCTACTGGAGCATGTTCAAGCAGAACATCGGCATCATGATCGCAGTGGCACAGCTGGCGGCCACCCAGCCGCGATTCGCCGACGTGCAGAACGAATTTCGCCGCTTCGGTATGGAGATCGTGGCGGCATCGGTCCGCCGAGCCCAAGATCAGGGCCACGCGCTGGAGCTCAACCCGGAGCACACCGCGGCCGCCATCGCGCTGCTGTTCGAGAACTTCACCACCGTCTTCGTCGGCAAGTCCGACCCCCAGAAGGGCCTGGGCGTGCGGATAACCGACGACGACGCGATTGTCCTGCTGTCTCGGATCTGGAAGAAGACTTTGTACGGCGCCTGACCACATCGAAGGAGCAATCAACGTGGATTTCACTCTGCCCGAACATCTTCCTGGCTTGCTGGCCGAGATGGACGAGTTCATCGAGACCGAGATCAAGCCACTGGAACGCGAAAACACCCAGTACTTCGACCATCGCCGGGAGAACGCCCGCACCGACTGGGACAACGGCGGCATCCCGCGCCGCGAGTGGGAGGACCTGCTCGGCGAGATGCGTCGGCGCGCCGACAAGGCCGGCTGGCTGCGGTACGGGCTGCCGTCGCAGTTCGGCGGCCGCGACGGCAGCAACATCGACATGGCAGTCATCCGGGAACACCTGGCCCACAAGGGGCTCGGGCTGCACAACGACCTTCAGGACGAGTCCTCGATCGTCGGCAACTTCCCACAGGTCATCATGATGGACCGGTTCGGCACCGCCGCGCAGAAGAAGGAATGGACCGAGGCTCTGATTACCGGCGAGCGCTCGATGGCGTTCGGCCTGACCGAACCCAACCACGGCTCGGACGCCACCTGGCTGGAGACCACCGCCGTGCACGACGGAGACGACTGGGTCATCAACGGCGCCAAGCGATTCAACACCGGTGTACATCGCGCCACCCACGACCTGGTGTTCGCCCGCACCTCCGGCGACCCGGGACATGCCCGGGGCATCACGACGTTCCTGGTGCCCTGCGACGCCCCGGGCTTCACCATCCCGTTCTACTGGTGGACGTTCAACATGCCGACCGACCACGCCGAGGTGGAGCTCAAAGATGTCCGAGTACCCGACGGCGCGGTGCTCGGCGAGGTGGATCGCGGCCTCGAGGTGGGTCAGACGTTCTTGCATGAGAACCGAATTCGGCAAGCGGCCAGCAGCCTGGGCGCCGCCCAGTACTGCATAGACCGAGCCGTGTCCTATGCCGGTGAACGCAAAGTGTTCGGCAAACCGCTGGCGGTGAACCAGGCGGTGCAGTGGCCGCTTGTCGAACTGCAGACCGAGGCGCAGATGGTGCGACTGCTCGTTTATTACGCGGCAACGCAATTGGACGAAAACCACCACATGGAGGTCTCGGACAAAGTATCGATGGCCAACTATCGCGCCAATCGCCTGGTGTGCGATGCGGCCGACCGGGCCATGCAGGTGCTCGGCGGCATCGGTTACAGCCGGCACGAGCAACTCGAGCACATCTACCGCCACCACCGCCGCTACCGCATCACTGAAGGTGCCGAAGAAATCCAGATCCGGCGAGTTGCCCAGCGGCTGTTCAAGTTCGGCAAAAAGTGACCCTGGCGGCGAGCCTTAGCGACCTGCTCTCCGAGGTCTTCGGAGACCGGGTGCGGATCGAGAACCTGCGCGCGCTGACCGGCGGGGCCAGCCGCACCACCTGGGCGTTCGACGCCCTCACCGACGCTGACCGACGCGCGCTGATCCTGCGCACCGGCACGCCCGACGACGTGCACGCCGCCATGGAACTGGAGGCCCGGGTCCAGGTCGCCGCCGCAACCGCCGGAGCTCCCGTCCCGCACGTCCTGGTCGCCGACGATTCGGCTGCCGCCCTTGGCAACCCGTACCTGATCTGCGACGAGATCAAGGGCGAGACGATCGTCCGGCGTATCCAGCGACAGCTCGACGACCCCGAGCGGCTACTGCGCCAGTGCGCCCAGGCCATCGCGGCGATCCACCGCGCCGACCCCGAGATTCCCGGACTGACCCAAGAGGATCCCGTAGGCCAGTGGCGCGAGCGCCTTGACGAAATGTGCGACACCACAGCCACTTTCGAGTGGACGTTTCGGTGGCTGGACGCGAACCGGCCTGCCCGCACGCCCGCGGTGCTGGTGCACGGCGACTTCCGGATGGGCAACCTGATCGTCGACGGATCCGACCTGGCCGCGGTGCTGGACTGGGAGCTGGTGCACCTCGGTGAAGCCTACGAGGACCTGGCCTGGTTCTGCGTACGCGCCTGGCGGTTCGGTGCACCCGCCAGCCGCGGCGCAGGAGGCCTGGGCAGCATCGAGAGTTTCTTGCGCGGCTACGAGGAGACCGGCGCACCTACCGTCGACCGGGTCGCGTTTCACTGGTGGCTGGTACTGGCGACGCTCCGGTGGGGAATCATCTGCCGGTATCAGGCCGAGCGCCACCTGAGCGGGCAGACCCGCTCGGTGGAGTTGGCCACCATCGGTCGCCGGGTATGCGAAAACGAATGGGACCTCCTCGATCTGCTCCAGGAGGTCCCGTCGTGAACCTGCACGGCAGGCCCACGGCGGCCGAGCTCGTCGCCGCCGTCGCCGAATTCCTGGAAACCGAAGTCCGGGACGCCACGACCGGCGCGGTCAACTTTCACGCCCGAGTGGCCGCCAACGCGTTACGCATGGTCGAGCGGGAACTACAGCATCCAGGCGACTCCGACGTGCGGGCAGCGCTGGACAGCCTGGGATACACCGACGAGGCGAGCCTGGCCGCCGCCATCCGCGCCGGCCAACTGGACGGCCGCGATCTGGACGTCACCGCCTGCCTGCGCACGCTGGTGCGCCACCGACTGGCCGCCGCACACCCCGGATACGACGATTAGGAGTCCACCGATGTCCGTCATCGAAACGGCCGACCGGCTGTTCAACGCGATCGAAAACGGCGACAAGGCCGCGGTTGAGAACATGTGGAGCGACGACGTCACCGTGTGGCGCACCGGCGTCCGCCCAGACCGGGTCGACGACAAGCCGCGGGCGCTGCGGGTGATCAGCTGGTTCATCTCGGCCACGACGCAGCGCGCCTACGAGATCGTGGACCGCGAAGTCTTCGAGAACGGATTCGTCCAGCAGCACATCCTGCGCGCCACTGGGCACACCGGTCAGATGATCGCGATGCGGGTTTGCATCGTGATCAAGTTGGACACAAATGGTCTTATCAACCGAATCGACGAGTACTTCGACCCTAAAGACCTCGCTCCGCTGCTGGACCAGAAACTATGACGATGAACCGGGACCCAAGATGACGACGCTAGAAACACTGCTCACCGATCCCGACACCAGCGGGACCTGGGCATTGCTGCCCGACAAATCGACTATCGGCTTCAAGATCAAGAACATGTGGGGTGTCGTGCCCGTGAAGGGCAAGTTCACCGAGTTCACCGGCACCGGCCAACTCACCGCCCGGGGCGCTGTCAACGGCCGCATCGACATCCAGGTCGCGTCGCTGCGCACGGGCATCGGCCGCCGCGACAAGCACCTGCGCTCCGCCGACTTCTTCGACGCCGAACGGTTCCCGACGATCACCGTCGCCGTCACCGCCCTGCATCCGGAGTCCGGGAACGCCGCCGAACTGACGTCGGAATTCACCATCAAGGGAATCACCGAACCGGTGGCGCTGCCGGTCAGAGTCACCGAGCACGACGACGGCTCGGTGACTATTTCGGGCCGCGGCGACATCGACCGAACCCGCTTCAACCTGCACTGGAACAAACTCGGCGTGATGGCCACGACCGTCACAGTCTCGGCGGAAGCCGTCTTCGTGCGGTCGCCCATCGGGGCGTGAATTAACATCTGCACCGTGCCCGACTCGAGCAGCCCCCTGAAGATTCTCGTCTACAGCGACAACGCGCAGACCCGCGAGCAAGTGATGCGGGCGCTGGGTAAGCGGCTGCATCCGGATCTGCCCGAGTTGAGTTATGTGGAGGTCGCGACCGGCCCCATGGTGATCCGCACGATGGACGAAGGCGGCATCGACCTGGCCATCCTGGACGGGGAGGCCACGCCGACCGGCGGCATGGGAATCGCCAAGCAACTCAAGGACGAACTCTCGGCTTGCCCGCCGATCCTGGTGCTCACCGGCCGTCCGGACGACGCATGGCTGGCCAGCTGGTCGCGGGCCGAAGCGGCCGTGCCGCATCCGCTGGACCCGATCGTGCTGGGCCGCGCGGTGCTGAGCCTATTGCGCGCGCCCGCCCTCTGACCGGGCGATCAGCCCCGCAGCCGTATTTTTTCCTCGGCCTCGGCCTCGGCTTCGGGCTGGGCCTGCGGCTGGTGAAATTGTCCCGGCTCGATCTCCGGGCGCAGTCGCACCACCGAAGCCTCGGCTTCACCGCTCTCCGAGTCTTCTGATTCCTTGCCGGCCGGCTTTGCGCCGGTTGCCCGCAGGGACGACACCGGGATTCGGGAAGTCTCCGAGATTGCCGATGCCGGGGCAACCGCAGCCACGACGCTGGGTGCCGCCGCCGCCGCGACGTCGGGCGCCGCGCTTGGCAGCACGCTCATCGCCGGCACCTCGGCCTCGAGGTTTTCCAGGGTTTCCGCGGCCTGCGACTCCGCGGTTTCCTCCGTCGTAACCGCTTCCTCGGGCTTGCCGGCGGACTCCTCGGACTGCGCGGGTTCCTTGGACTTTGCCGATTCCTGGGACTGGCTAGGCATCGACGGCCTGTCACCCAGCAGCCCGGCCATGGCGATGCCACCCATCGCCATCGGCATCATGCTGAAGCCCCCCGGACTCACGACGCCAGTGTTCACGGTCGTCGCCGCTACGGCGCCCGCATCTGCAGGTGCCACCGCGTTGCCGGCCGTATACGCGGCAGGATCACCGCCGGCATAGGCGGCCGGAGCGAGACCCGGGTCGGCACTTCCCACGCCACCGGCACTGCTTGCCTCGCCACCGCCCGCGGCACCGGCAGCTGGGGGGGCGCCCCCGGCGGTTGCACCGTTCGTGGCGCTCCCAGCTGCACCGCCACCCGCGCCCGCGCCGGCACCGGCCGCACCGGCCACCGCGCCGGCGAGGCCACCCGTCAGGGCTGGGAAGCTCTGCAGCACGGTCTGCCACGGCACCACCTGCGCCGCCGCCGCAGCGGCACCGGCGTAATACCCGGTCATCGCGGTGACGTCCGCGGCCCACATTTCTTCGTAGATGCTCTCGGCCATCGCGATCAGCGGCGCGTTCTGGCCGAACAGGTTTGTCATCACCAGGTTCACGAATGCATTGCGGTTGGCGTCCACCGCTCCTGGATGGACAGTGGCAGCGCGCGCCGCCTCGAATGCGCTGACCACCGACCGCGCCTGACCGGCCGCGCCCAGCGACTGCGAAGCCGCCGCGGCTAACCATCCCGCGTACGGAGCGGCCGCCGCCGCCATCGCCGCCGCAGCCGGGCCCTGCCATGCCTGCCCAGCCAGATTCGAGATCACCGAACCGAACGACTGGGCGGCCGTGCCCAACTCCGCGGCCAAGCCGTCCCACGCCGCGGCGGCTTCCAACATGGGCGCGCTACCGGCGCCTAGGAACATGCGCAAGGAGTTGATCTCCGGCGGCAGCGTGAAAAAGCTCACAGTTCGCGTCCTCCCAGATCGGCCGTCTGCGATCGCGCGGCCCTCGCAAATCGCCCCGGCAGCGGTCAGTGGTAAGGGTAACAACAAGCGCTCCGCGCGTCTGGCGGTCGGCGGAATCGACAATATTTTGCCTGGCTAGGTATCGAAAATTGGCTTTCGGGACAGCAAACTTTCGACCGTCCGACACGCCATCCGGTGACGCCGTGCACGGTGCCCGCAGGCGGGCGACCCAGCGCTGTTCGCGAGCCTGACCCCGGGCATGTGCCCAGGCGGTCGCGCGACTATGTTGAAGGTCACTGTGACGGCCCACAAGCCCGGTCCGTCACACAGCCCTATCACGCGCTTTGCCGCCCACGCTGGCGGCCCATACGGACGGATCGTGGAGCGAGTTGAACGTTTACATACCCATCCTGATACTCGCGGCGGTTGCCGCGGCTTTTGCCATAGGTTCGGTCTTCCTAGCCAGCATCACCGGGCCGACCCGCTTCAACAGGTCCAAGCTGGCTGCCTACGAATGTGGGATCGAACCGACCGACAGCCCGGTCAGCGGGCCGCACGCGGCCAGCGGTCAACGGTTTCCGATCAAGTACTACTTAACCGCGATGTTGTTCATCGTCTTCGACATCGAAATCGTGTTCCTCTATCCCTGGGCGGTCAGCTTCGATTCGCTGGGGGTGTTCGCGCTCGTCGAGATGGTGGTGTTCATGCTGACGGTTTTCGTGGCCTACGCCTATGTGTGGCGCCGCGGCGGCCTGACGTGGGATTGAGGTAAGACGTGGGAATCGAAGAACAGCTTCCCGGCGGGATCCTGCTGTCCACGGTCGAGAAGGTGGCGGGCTACGTCCGCAAGAACTCGCTGTGGCCCGCGACGTTCGGGCTGGCCTGCTGCGCGATCGAGATGATGGCGACGGCCGGCCCAAGGTTCGACATCGCCCGGTTCGGAATGGAACGGTTCTCGGCGACGCCTCGGCAGGCGGACCTGATGATCGTCGCGGGCCGGGTCAGCCAGAAGATGGCGCCGGTGCTGCGCCAGATCTACGACCAGATGGCCGAGCCCAAATGGGTACTGGCCATGGGCGTGTGCGCCTCCTCGGGCGGGATGTTCAACAACTACGCGATCGTGCAGGGTGTCGACCACATCGTCCCGGTGGATATCTATCTGCCCGGCTGCCCGCCCCGGCCAGAGATGCTGCTGCACGCGATTCTCAAGCTGCACGACAAGATTCAAGAAATGCCGCTGGGTGTTAATCGCGAGCGCGCCATCGCCGAAGCCGAGGAGGCCGCGATGAGCGCCCGGCCCACCATCGAAATGCGCGGGCTGCTGCGATGAGCTCACCGGACAAAGATCCGCAGGGCGCTGCCGTCACCCCAGGTGCCCAGGTGCCGGCAGGCGGCGAAGTGATCGACGTGCGCCGCGGCATGTTCGGCGTGTCCGGCACCGGCGACACCTCCGGCTACGGGCGGCTGGTTCGCGAGGTCGCCCTGCCGGGCGGCAGTCCCCGCCCCTACGGCGGCTACTTCGACGACATCGCCGATCGGCTGAGCGAGGCGCTGTCTGGCGAGGGTATCGACTTCGACGACGCGATCGAGAAAGTCGTCGTGGACCGCGACGAACTCACCCTGCACGTCCGCCGGGAGCTGTTGCCGCAGGTGGCCCAACGCCTGCGCGACGAACCCGAGCTGCGGTTCGAACTGTGCATGGGCGTCAACGGTGTGCACTATCCGCACGAGACCGGCCGGGAACTGCACGCCGTCTATCCGCTGAAGTCGATCACGCACAACCGCCGACTACGTCTGGAAGTGTCTGCGCCGGACAGTGATCCGCACATTCCGTCGCTGTTCGCCGTCTACCCGACCAACGACTGGCACGAGCGCGAGACCTACGACTTCTTCGGGATCATCTTCGACGGACACCCGTCGCTGACTCGCATCGAAATGCCCGACGACTGGCACGGGCATCCGCAACGCAAGGACTACCCGCTGGGCGGCATCCCGGTCGAATACAAGGGCGCACAGATACCCCCGCCCGACGAGCGGAGGGGATACAACTAATGACGAAAAAGACCGAAAATGACGAAAAAAGACCGAAAATGACGAAAAAAGACGAAGAATGAGCACAGCAGAAACCCTGGTCGTTGCCGGCGGCCAGGATTGGGACAAGGTCGTCGACGCCGCGCGCAACGCCGATCCCGGCGAGCGCATCGTGGTCAACATGGGACCGCAGCACCCGTCCACTCACGGCGTGCTGCGGCTGATCCTTGAGATCGAGGGCGAAACGGTCACTGAGGCCCGCTGCGGAATCGGCTACCTGCACACCGGAATCGAGAAGAACCTCGAATACCGGTACTGGACGCAGGGCGTCACCTTCGTGACCCGAATGGACTATCTCTCACCATTTTTCAATGAGACTGCCTACTGCTTGGGCGTGGAGAAGCTGCTCGGCATCACCGACCAGATCCCGGAGCGGGTCAACGTCATCCGGGTGTTGATGATGGAGCTCAACCGGATCTCCTCGCACCTGGTCGCACTGGCAACCGGCGGTATGGAGCTGGGCGCGATGACGCCGATGTTCGTCGGCTTCCGGGGCCGCGAAATAATACTCAGCCTGTTCGAGAAGATCACCGGCCTGCGGATGAACAGCGCCTACGTCCGGCCCGGCGGCCTGGCTCAGGACCTGCCGCCCGGCGGTGCCGACGACGTCGCCGAAGCCCTTGTGGAGCTGCGCAAAGTACTGCGCGAGATGGGCAACCTGCTCAACGAGAACGCGATCTGGAAGGCACGTACCGAGGACGTCGGATACCTCGACTTGACGGGCTGCATGGCGTTGGGCATCACCGGCCCGATCCTGCGCGCCACCGGACTTCCGTACGACCTGCGCAAGAGCGAACCCTACTGCGGCTACGAAGACTACGAGTTCGACGTAATCACCGACGACACCTGTGATGCGTACGCGCGCTACATCATTCGCGTCAAGGAGATGTGGGAGTCGATCAAGATCGCCGAGCAGTGCCTAGACAAGCTGCGCCCCGGTCCGACGATGGTCGAGGACCGCAAGATCGCTTGGCCCGCTGACCTTTACGTAGGCCCGGATGGAATGGGTAACTCTCCTGAGCACATCGCCAAGATCATGGGCAGTTCGATGGAAGCGCTGATCCACCACTTCAAGCTGGTGACCGAGGGTATCCGGGTTCCTGCCGGACAGGTCTATACGGCGGTGGAATCCCCGCGCGGCGAACTCGGCGTGCATATGGTCAGCGACGGCGGCACCCGGCCCTACCGCGTGCACTACCGCGACCCGTCGTTCACCAATCTGCAATCGGTGGCCGCGATGTGCGAGGGCGGCATGGTGGCCGACCTGATTACCGCGGTCGCCAGCATCGACCCGGTCATGGGCGGGGTGGACCGATGACCGCGGCGTCCACGCCGGACAGCGGCGAGCGGGTCTTCATCCGGCTCGGGCCGCCGCCGTCGGAACCCAACCAATTCGTAGTCGAGGGCGCCCCGCAGTCGTATCCGCCGCAGGTGCAGGCGCGGCTGGAACTCGAGGCCAAGGAAATCATCGGTAAGTACCCGAACAAGCGCTCGGCGTTGCTGCCGTTGCTGCACCTGGTGCAGGGCGAGGATTCCTATCTGACTCCGGCCGGGCTGGAGTTCTGTGCGCAGCAGCTCGACCTGACGGGGGCCGAGGTCTCCGCGGTGGCCAGCTTCTACACGATGTACCGCCGGGGCCCCACCGGCGATTACTTCGTCGGCGTCTGCACCAACACGCTGTGCGCGGTGATGGGTGGCGACGCCATTTTCGAGGACCTGAAGCAACACCTCGGCATCGGCAACGACGAGACCACCACCGACGGCTCCGTCACGCTGCAGCACATCGAATGCAACGCCGCCTGCGACTACGCGCCCGTGGTGATGGTCAACTGGGAGTTCTACGACAACCAGACCACCGAGTCGGCGCGACGGCTCGTCGATTCGCTGCGCGCCGGCGATCCGGTGCCGCCCACCCGCGGAGCGCCACTGTGCAAGTTCCGTGAGACCTCACGGATTCTGGCGGGGCTGCGCGACGAACGCCCCGACGAGGGGCAGGGCGGGGCCGGGGCGGCCACGCTGGCCGGGCTGCGGGTGGCGCAAGAGAACGACATGCAGGCACCCACCGTTCCGGGGAGCGCGCCGGAAGGCAAAGCATGACAACACCTTTGACTCCGGTCATCAGCCGGTACTGGGACGACCCCGAGTCGTGGTCGCTGCAGACCTACGAACGTCATGGCGGCTACCAGGCCATGAAGAAGGCCCTGGCCACCGATCCCGACGAGGTGATCACGACCGTCAAGGAGTCCGGGCTGCGCGGTCGTGGCGGCGCGGGCTTCTCGACCGGCACCAAATGGTCGTTCATCCCGCAGGGCGACTCCGGCGCCGCCGCCAAGCCGCATTACCTGGTGGTCAACGCCGACGAGTCCGAACCTGGCACCTGCAAAGACATTCCGCTGATGCTGGCCACGCCGCACGTGCTCGTCGAGGGTGTGATCATCGCCTCCTACGCGATCCGGGCCAGCCACGCTTTCATCTATGTGCGCGGCGAGGTGGTTCCGGTGTTGCGCCGCTTGCAGAACGCGGTGGCCGAGGCGTACGCCGCGGGGTATCTGGGCCGCGACATCGGTGGTTCCGGGTTCGACCTGGAGTTGGTGGTGCACGCTGGAGCCGGAGCCTACATCTGCGGTGAGGAGACCGCGCTGCTGGACTCGCTGGAAGGCCGCCGCGGCCAGCCGCGGCTGCGGCCTCCCTTCCCGGCCGTCGCCGGCCTGTATGGCTGCCCGACCGTGATCAACAACGTCGAGACCATCGCCAGCGTCCCGTCGATCGTCCTCAACGGCGTCGACTGGTTCCGGTCCATGGGCAGCGAGAAGTCACCCGGTTTCACGCTGTATTCGCTGTCCGGACATGTCACCCGGCCCGGTCAGTACGAGGCGCCCCTGGGCATCACCCTGCGCGAGCTGCTCGACTACGCTGGCGGCGTTCGGGCCGGGCACCGGCTCAAATTCTGGACCCCGGGCGGTTCGTCCACGCCGCTGCTAACCGACGAACACCTCGACGTGCCGCTGGACTATGAGGGTGTGGGTGCCGCAGGCTCGATGCTGGGCACCAAAGCTTTGGAGATCTTCGACGAAACCACCTGCGTGGTGCGGGCGGTGCGGCGCTGGACCGAGTTCTACAAACACGAGTCCTGCGGTAAGTGCACGCCATGCCGGGAGGGCACTTTCTGGCTGGACAAGATCTACGCGCGGCTGGAGAACGGCCAGGGCACCCGCGACGACATCGACAAGCTCCTGGACATCTCCGACGCAATACTCGGGAAAGCGTTCTGCGCGTTGGGCGATGGCGCCGCCAGCCCGGTGATGTCGTCGATCAAACTCTTCCGTGACGAATACATCGCCCACGTCGAAAGAGGCGGATGCCCGTTCGACCCCCGGGACTCCATGCTCTCGCCGGACGGAAAGGCTTGACCTGCCGATGACCACGACTTCTGACGCGGCCAACAAGACCGATGAGGCAACCCCGCCGGACATGGTGTCGCTGACCATCGATGGCGTCGAAATCAGTGTTCCCAAGGGAACTTTGGTGATCCGGGCGGCCGAGCTGATGGGTATTCAGATCCCGCGGTTCTGCGACCACCCGCTGCTCGACCCGGTCGGCGCCTGCCGGCAGTGCTTGGTTGAGGTGGAGGGCCAGCGCAAGCCACTGGCGTCATGCACCACCGTGTGCACCGACGACATGGTGGTGCGCACCCAGCTCACCTCGCCGGCCGCCGACAAGGCCCAGCACGGTGTGATGGAACTGCTGCTGATCAACCACCCGCTGGACTGCCCGATGTGCGACAAGGGCGGCGAATGCCCGCTGCAGAACCAGGCAATGTCCAACGGCCGCGCGGAATCTCGCTTCACCGACACCAAGCGCACCTTCGCCAAACCGATCAACATCTCCTCGCAGGTACTGCTGGACCGCGAACGCTGCATCCTGTGCGCCCGTTGCACCCGGTTCTCCGACCAGATCGCCGGCGACCCGTTTATCGACATGCAAGAGCGCGGCGCGCTGCAGCAGGTCGGCATCTACGCCAATGAGCCATTCGACTCCTACTTCTCCGGCAACACCGTCCAGATCTGCCCGGTGGGCGCGCTGACCGGGATGTCCTACCGGTTCCGGGCCCGCCCGTTCGACCTGGTGTCCAGCCCGAGCGTGTGCGAGCACTGCGCCGGTGGCTGCGCCGAGCGCACCGACCACCGCCGCGGCAAGGTGATGCGCCGGCTGGCCGGCGACGATCCGGAAGTCAACGAGGAGTGGATCTGCGACAAGGGGCGCTGGGCGTTCACCTACGCGACCCAGCCCGACGTCATCACCACTCCACTGATCCGCGATGCTGACGGAACGCTGCAACCCGCGTCGTGGTCGCACGCGATCGTGGCCGCGGTGCAGGGACTCGACGCCGCCCGCGGCAACGCCGGGGTGCTGGTCGGTGGCCGAGTAACCTGGGAAGACGCCTACGCCTACGCAAAGTTCGCGCGAATCGTCTTGGGCACCAACGATATCGACTTCCGCGCCCGGCCGTTCTCAGCCGAAGAAGCCGATTTCCTGGCGGCTCGTATCGCGGGGCGGCCGGTTACCGTCAGCTTCTCCGACCTGGAAACGGCGCCAGTGGTGCTGCTGGTCGGTTTCGAGCCGGAAGAAGAGTCGCCGTCGGTGTTCCTGCGGTTGCGAAAGGCCGCCCGCAAGAACGGCGTTCCGGTCTATGGTGTCGCGCCCTTCGCCACCCGCGCCCTGGCCAAGATGTCCGGTCGGTTGCTGCGCACGGCCCCCGGCGCCGAGCCCGCCACGTTGGACGGCCTGACCGACGGCGAGGTGGGTGAGCTGCTGCGCAAGCCGGGCGCGGTCATCATGGTCGGGGAACGGCTGGCCACCGTGGCCGGCGGCTTGTCGGCCGCGGCACGGCTGGCCGACGCGACCGGAGCCCGGTTGGCCTGGGTGCCCCGGCGCGCCGGTGAGCGGGGCGCGCTGGAAGCCGGTGCGCTGCCTGGCCTGCTGCCCGGCGGTCGTCCCGTCGCCGACGACGCCGCCCGCGCGCAGATTCTTGCCGCCTGGCACGTCGACGAATTGCCTTCCGCGCCAGGACGCGACGCCGACGCCATTCTGGCCGCCGCTTCCGACGGCACGCTGGGCGCGCTGCTGGTGGGCGGCATCGAGCCCGGCGACTTCGCCGATCCGGACGCGGTGCTCGACGCACTCGACGCGGCACCGTTCGTGGTGAGCCTAGAGCTGCGCCACAGCGAGGTAACCGAGCGCGCCGACGTGGTGTTCCCGGTCGCACCGACCACCCAGAAGCCAGGCGCATTCGTCAACTGGGAAGGCCGCTACCGCGGCTTCGAGCCGGTGTTCCGGGGCACCACGCTGCAAGCCGGCCAATCCGATCACCGGGTGCTCGACACGCTGGCCGACGAAATGGGCATCTACCTCGGCTGCGCCTCGGTCGAGTCGGCCCGCGAAGAACTGGCGGCGCTGGGCACCTGGGACGGCGAGCGCGCGGCGGGGCCCTCGGTCGAGGCCGGACCAACCGCGCAGCCCGGGACCGGCGAGGCGGTACTGACCGGCTGGCGGTTGCTGCTGGACGCGGGTCGCGGTCAGGACGGTGAACCACATCTGGCCGGAACCGCCCGCAAACCCGAGGTGCGACTGTCGCCGGACACCGCGGCCGAGATCGGCGCCGCCGACGGTGAACCCGTCACTGTCAGCACCGAGCGCGGCTCAATCACCTTGCCGCTCAACATCACCGACATGCCTGACCGGGTGGCGTGGCTGCCGCTGAACTCGCCCGGCTCGGCGGTGCACCGGCAATTGGGCGTGACCATAGGCAGCGTGGTGAAGATCGGGGCTGAGAAAAAATGAACGGCTTGACAGCCTTCGGGCATGACCCGTGGTGGCTGGTGGTGGGCAAGACCCTGGCCATCTTCGTGTTCCTGATGCTCAACGTGCTGGTGGCGATCCTGCTCGAGCGCAAGATCCTCGGCTGGATGCAGCTGCGGCCCGGACCAAACCGGGTGGGACCGTGGGGCACGCTGCAGAGCCTGGCCGACGGGATCAAGCTGGCGCTCAAGGAGAGCATCACACCCGGGGGCGTCGACTGGTTCGTCTACTTCGCGGCACCGGCCATCTCGGCAATCCCGGCGTTCACCGCATTCGCGTTCATCCCGTTCGGCCCCGAGGTGTCGGTGTTCGGGCACTGGACACCGCTACAGCTGACCGACCTTCCCGTCGCGGTGCTATTCATCCTGGGGCTCTCGGCGATCGGCGTGTACGGCATTGTGCTGGGCGGCTGGGCATCCGGATCCACCTACCCGCTGCTGGGCGGGGTCCGCTCGACCGCCCAGGTCATCTCCTACGAGGTCGCGATGGGACTGTCGTTCGCCGCGGTGTTCCTCTACGCGGGTTCGATGTCGACGTCGCAGATCGTGGCCAGCCAGGACCGGGTTTGGTACGTCTTCCTGCTGCTCCCGTCGTTCATCATCTACCTCATCTCAATGGTGGGCGAAACCAACCGGGCGCCCTTCGACCTGCCGGAGGCCGAAGGCGAATTGGTCGCCGGTTTCCACACCGAGTACTCGTCGCTGAAGTTCGCGATCTTCATGCTCGCCGAGTACGTCAACATGATGACCGTGTCGTCGCTGGCCACGGTCATGTTCTTCGGCGGCTGGCATGCCCCGTGGCCGCTGAACATGTGGGAAGGGGCCAACTCGGGCTGGTGGCCGGTGCTCTGGTTCACCGCCAAGATGTGGACCTTCCTGTTCATCTATTTCTGGCTGCGCGCCAGCCTGCCCCGGTTCCGCTACGACCAGTTCATGTCGTTGGGTTGGAAGCTGCTGATCCCGGTCTCGCTGGTGTGGATCATGATCGCGGCCGTCGTCCGCACCCTGCGCAACCAGGGCTACCAGCATTGGACGGTGGTGCTGGTGATCTGCAGCCTCGTCGTCGGCGCGCTGCTATTGGCGACGCTGCGCAAACCGTTCAGCGCGCCCAGCCCGAAAGCGCGCGCCCGTCAGCGCCGCAAGGAACTCGAGGAGCGCGGCAGCACCGAGCCGGTGTTCCCGGTGCCGCCGCTGCCGCTCAAGAAACTCGAGCAGCCAATTGGTGCGAGCGATGCGAGCAAGGAGAAGGCACGTGGCTAACCCCCTCCGGCGTCCGTTGGACGCCCTGGCCGGATTCGGCGTGACGTTCAGCTCGATGTTTAAGAAGACCGTCACCGAGGAGTATCCGGAGAAGCCGGGCCCGGTGGCGCCGCGCTACCACGGACGCCATCAGCTCAACCGGTATCCCGACGGCCTGGAAAAGTGCATCGGCTGCGAGTTGTGCGCCTGGTCGTGTCCGGCCGACGCGATCTATGTCGAGGGTGCCGACAACACCGAGGAAGCCCGGTATTCCCCGGGCGAACGCTACGGCCGGGTCTATCAGATCAACTACCTGCGCTGCATCGGTTGCGGCCTGTGCATCGAGGCGTGCCCAACCCGCGCGCTGACCATGACCAACGACTACGAGCTGGCCGACGACAACCGCGCCGATCTGATTTACGAGAAGGACCGCCTGCTGGCGCCGCTGCTGCAAGACATGCTCGCGCCTCCGCATCCGCGGGCCGAAGGCGCCACCGACAAGGACTACTACCTGGGCAATGTAACTGCCCACGGTTTGCGCGAAAGCCAGGACGCCAAGTGATCGCCACCCTGGCTTCCAACCTCGCGGCCGACGCGCTGGTCCGCACCTCCACCGGTGAAGCGGTGATGTTCTGGGTGCTGGGCACCGTAGCGCTGATCGGCGCGCTCGGGGTGGTACTGGCGGTCAACGCCGTCTACTCAGCGATGTTCCTCGCGATGACGATGCTGATCCTGGCGGTGTTTTACATGGCCCAGGACGCGCTGTTCCTCGGTGTCGTCCAAGTCGTCGTCTACACCGGCGCGGTGATGATGCTGTTCCTGTTCGTGTTGATGCTGATCGGCGTCGACTCCGCCGAATCCCTGAAAGAGACGCTGCGCGGTCAGCGGGTCGCCGGCGTTGTGGTCGGGATCGGGTTCGGCGTCCTGCTAGTCGCCGGCATCGGCAATACCGCGACCGGCGGCTTCTCCGGCCTGGCCGCCGCGAACGCCAACGGCAACGTCGAAGGCCTTGCGGCGCTGATCTTCTCCCGATACCTGTGGGCCTTCGAATTGACCAGCGCGTTGCTGATCACCGCGGCCGTCGGGGCGATGATCCTGGCGCACCGAGAACGTTTTGAGCGCCGCAAGACCCAGCGCGAACTCGCCGAGGAGCGCTTCCGTCCCGGCGGGCACCCCACCCCGCTGCCGGCTCCGGGCGTCTACGCCCGGCACAACGCAGTCGACGTGGCTGCACTGCTGCCGGACGGGTCCTACTCGCAGCTGTCGGTCTCCAAGATCCTGCGCACCCGCGGCGCCGACGGCCTCGAGACCCCCTCCCCCGAAGCCCTGTCCGGCGGTCCCAAAGGCGGTGCGTCATGAATCCGGCCAACTACCTTTATCTGTCGGCTCTGCTGTTCACCATCGGAGCCGCCGGCGTGCTGCTGCGGCGCAACGCGATCGTCATGTTCATGTGTGTGGAGCTGATGCTCAACGCCGTCAACCTGGCGTTCGTCACGTTCGCGCGCCTGCACGGCAAACTCGACGGCCAGATGATCGCGTTCTTCACCATGGTCGTCGCCGCCTGCGAGGTCGTGATCGGCCTGGCCATCATCATGACGATTTTCCGTGCCCGCAAATCGGCGTCGGTCGACGACGCGAATCTACTCAAAGGCTAGACACGCCACGATGATTCACTACACCTGGCTGCTGGTGGCACTACCCCTGGCAGGCGCCGCGATCCTGCTGTTCGGCGGTCGGCGCACCGACGCGTGGGGCCACTGGTTGGGGACGCTGGCCGCACTGTCCGCGTTCGGGGTGGGCGCGACGCTGCTCGCGGAGATGATCGGCCGCGGTGACGGCGAGCGCACCATCTCACAGACGGTGTTCTCCTGGATACCCGTCGGCGGCCTGCAGGTCGACTTCGGGCTGCAGATCGACCAGCTGTCAATGTGTTTCGTGCTGCTGATCTCCGGCGTCGGCTCGCTGATCCACATCTATTCCATCGCCTACATGGCCAAGGACCCGGACCGCCGCCGCTTTTTCGGCTACCTGAATTTGTTCCTCGCCTCGATGCTGCTGCTGGTGGTCGCCGACAACTATGTGCTGCTCTACGTCGGCTGGGAAGGCGTGGGCCTAGCTTCCTACCTGCTGATCGGATTCTGGTACCACAAGCCGTCAGCCGCCACGGCGGCCAAGAAGGCGTTCGTGATGAACCGAGTCGGCGACGCCGGGCTGGCCTTAGCGATGTTCCTGATGTTCAGCACCTTCGGCACGGTGTCGTACAGCGGCGTGTTCGCGGGGGCGCCTGCCGCCAGTCAGGGCGTGTTGAACGCGATGGGGTTGCTGCTGCTGATGGGCGCGTGCGCTAAGTCCGCACAGGTGCCACTGCAGGCCTGGTTGGGTGACGCCATGGAGGGCCCCACGCCGGTGTCCGCGCTGATCCACGCCGCCACCATGGTGACCGCGGGTGTCTACCTGATCGTGCGATCCAACCCCGTGTTCAACCTGGCTCCCGGCGCGCAACTGGCCGTCGTCATCGTCGGTGCGGTGACCCTCATGCTGGGGGCCTTCATCGGCTGCGCCAAGGACGACATCAAGCGCGCCCTGGCCGCCTCCACGATGAGCCAGATCGGCTACATGGTGCTGGCCGCGGGTCTGGGCCCGGCCGGGTACCCCTTCGCGATCATGCATTTGCTCACCCACGGCTTCTTCAAGGCCGGGCTGTTCCTGGGTTCCGGGTCCATCATCCACGCGATGCACGAGGAACAGGACATGCGCAGGTACGGCGCGCTGCGCAAGGCGCTCCCGATCACCTTCGTCACCTTCGGCCTCGGGTATCTGGCGATCATCGGGGTGTGGCCGTTCGCCGGATTCTTCTCCAAGGACGCGATCATCGAGGCAGCCCTGGGCGCGGGCGGTACCCGTGGCTATGTGCTCGGTGGGGCGGCGTTGCTGGGCGCCGGCATCACCGCCTTCTACATGACCCGGGTGATGCTGATGACGTTCTTCGGAAAGAAGCGCTGGACGCCGGGGACGCATCCCCACGAATCACCCGCCCTGATGACGATGCCGATGATCCTGCTGGCGTTCGGCTCGGTGTTCTCCGGCTTCCTATTCACCTTCGGCGACTCGCTGAAGCACTGGCTGGAACCCGTCGTCGGCGTGCACGAGGAAGCGGCGCACGGCATTCCGGCCGCGGCGGTCAGTGCCGCGGCGTTGGCGGTCGTTCTCGTCGGCGTCATGGTCGCTTACCGGATGTACGGCGGCAAGGCGGAGATCCCGCGCGTGGCCCCGGCCCGGGTCTCGGTACTGACGACGGCCGCCCGCGCCGACGCGTACGGCGACGCCTTCAACGAGGAGGTCTTCATGCGCCCCGGTGCGCAATTGACGCACGCACTGGTCACCGTCGACGACGCCGGTGTGGACGGATCGGTCAACGGTCTCGCTGCGCTGGTGGGCCGCACGTCGAATCGCTTGCGCGACTTGCAGACCGGCTTCGCCCGCAACTACGCGTTGTCCATGCTGCTGGGTGCCGCCGTGGTGGCCGGCGCACTGTTGGCGGTGAACCTGTGGTGACTACGCGAGCCGGCGACTTTGCAGGGCGAAGCGATCAAGAGGAGCGGCGCTCATGACTCAGGTCCCCTGGCTGACGGTACTGTGGCTGCTGCCACTGGCCGGGTCGGTGCTGATCATCCTGCTACCGCCGGCGCTGCGCCAACTCGCCAAGTGGACCGGACTGGTGGTCAGTGTGCTGACCCTGGCAGTGTCGCTGGTCGTCGGTGTCGGTTTCAAACCGGGCGGCAGCAACTACCAATTCGTCGAATCACACCAGTGGATACCGGCTTTCGGTGCCGGCTATACGTTGGGCGTGGATGGCATTGCGCTCGTGCTGGTGGTGCTCACCACGGTGTTGATCCCGCTGCTGCTGGTGGCGGGCTGGAACGATCCGGATGGTAACGGCCTGCTGCGCCCTGCTTCGCCCGACCTGCAATCGTCACGAAGCGGCGATCGAAACCCACGCGGGGTACACGCCTACATCGCGCTGACGCTGGCCATCGAGTCGATGGTATTGATCTCGGTGGTAGCCCTCGACGTGCTGCTGTTCTACGTGTTCTTCGAGGCGATGCTGATCCCGATGTACTTCCTGATCGGCGGGTTCGGTCAGGGCGCCGGGCGCTCGCGCGCCGCGGTGAAGTTCTTGCTGTACAACCTGTTCGGCGGGTTGATCATGCTGGCGGCGGTGATCGGGCTTTACGTCGTGACCGCGCAGCACGGCGGCGGCACCTTCGATTTCCGCGAGATTGTGACCGGAGTGCAATGGGGCCGCTACAGCGATGTGGATCCCGCGGTGTTCAAGGCCATCTTCCTGGGCTTCATGTTCGCGTTCGCGGTCAAGGCGCCACTATGGCCGCTGCACCGCTGGCTGCCCGACGCGGCGGTCGAGTCCACCCCGGCGACCGCGGTGCTGATCACCGCGGTGATGGACAAGGTCGGCACATTCGGCATGCTGCGCTACTGCCTGCAGCTGTTCCCTGATGCCTCAACGTATTTCCGGCCGGTGATCGTTACGCTGGCCATTGTCGGCGTAATCTACGGCGCGATCGTGGCGATCGGCCAGACCGACATGATGCGCCTGATCGCCTATACCTCGATCTCGCACTTCGGGTTCATCATCGCCGGCATCTTCGTGATGACCACGCAGGGCCAGAGCGGATCGACGCTGTACATGCTCAACCATGGCCTCTCGACAGCGGCCGTGTTCTTGATCGCCGGCTTCCTGGTGTCCCGGCGCGGCAGCAGGTCCATCTCCGACTACGGGGGGGTACAAAAGGTGGCCCCGATTTTGGCAGGCACCTTCTTGGTCTCCTGTATGGCAACCCTGTCGCTGCCCGGGCTGGCGCCATTCGTCAGCGAATTCCTGGTGCTGCTAGGGACTTTCAACCGTTACTGGCTGGCTGCGGCGTTCGGGGTCACGGCACTGGTGCTGGCGGCGATCTACATGCTCTGGCTCTACCAGCGCGTCATGACGGGACCGGTGGCCACCGGCAACGAGAAGATCCGTGATTTGGTCGGCCGCGAAATGGCGGTCGTCGCACCGCTCATCGCGCTGTTGCTGGTGCTAGGGGTCTACCCAAAGCCGATCCTGGACGTCATCAACCCGGCGGTTGACCACACCATGCAAACCATCGGCCAGCACGATCCCGCGCCCGCCGTTCCGATGCCGGTTTCTGGGAGGAACCCCGGCCAAGCCGAAGGACCGCACCGATGATCCTGCCCTCCCCCAGTATTGAGTACTTCCTGCTGTCCCCGTTATTCATCGTTTTCGGTATGGCCGTGGTCGGGGTGCTCGCCGAGGCGTTCCTGCCGCGCCGGCTTCGCTATGGCGTCCAGGTCTTTTTGACTCTTAGCGGATTGATCGCGGCGTTTGCGGCGGTGGTCGTGGTGGCCCGCACGGTGCCGGCCGCGGGCAGGCGCACCGTCATGGGTGCGATGGCCGTGGATCGGCCGGCGCTGTTCCTGCAGGGCACGGTGCTGTTGGTCGCTGTGCTAGCGACCATCTTCGTGGCCGAACGCAGCAAGGTGGTGGTCAAAAACTCAGTTTCGGCCAAGGTATTCGCGGGTTTGGATTCCTTCACACCGCAAGCGTCTTCGGTGCCCGACAGCGAGGCCGAACAAGAGGCGCAGCGCGCCGGCGCCGCCCAGACCGAACTGTTCCCGCTGCTGCTGCTGTCGGTCGGCGGGATGATGGTGTTCCCGGCGTCCAATGACCTGTTGACCATGTTCGTTGCGCTGGAAGTTCTTTCGCTGCCGCTGTACCTGATGTGTGGTCTAGCCCGGCACCGCCGCCTGATGTCGCAGGAATCGGCGCTGAAGTACTTCCTGCTGGGCGCGTTCTCGTCGGCATTCTTCCTCTACGGCGTCGCTCTGCTGTACGGGGCGACCGGCACGCTCACCCTAACCGGGATCCGCGATTCGCTTGCGGCCCAAAGCGATGAGTCCATGGCGCTGGTCGGGGTCGCGCTGTTGTCGGTCGGGCTGCTGTTCAAGGTGGGTGCGGTGCCATTCCACTCCTGGATTCCCGATGTATACCAGGGAGCACCCACCCCGATCACGGGGTTCATGGCAGCCGCCACTAAGGTGGCGGCCTTCGGCGCGCTGCTGCGCGTGGTGTACGTGGCACTACCGCCGCTTCATCACGATTGGCGCCCAGTGCTGTGGGGCATCTCGATCCTGACCATGGTGGTGGGAACCATCACCGCAGTGAACCAGGTCGACGTCAAGCGCATGCTGGCGTACTCGTCGGTGGCACACGTCGGATTCATTCTCACCGGCGTGATCGCCGACAGCTCCGCCGGCTTGTCCGGGACGTTGTTCTATTTGGTGGCTTACAGTTTCAGCACGGTTGGCGCGTTCGCGATAGTCGGTCTGATCCGCGGATCCGACGGTGTCGAAGACGCCGAACTGGCGCACTGGGCCGGGCTCGGGCAGCGTTCTCCCATTGTGGGCGTGATGCTTTCGATGTTCCTGCTCGCGTTCGCGGGTATCCCGCTGACAAGCGGATTCATCAGTAAGTTCGCGGTGTTCCGCGCCGCGGCCCAAGGTGGCGCGGTGCCACTGGTGATCATCGGCGTGATCTCCAGCGCGATCGCCGCCTACTTCTACGTGCGGGTGATCGTCTCCATGTTCTTTACCGAACCAACCGACGACACGCCGCAGGTGGTCGAGCCTGGAGTGTTGAGCAAGATCGCAATTGCGTTGTGCGCGTTGGTAACTGTGGTGCTGGGCATCTTTCCACAGCCGGTGCTCGACCTGGCCGAGCAGGCGGCCACGCTCCTGCACTGACGGCGCGGGCGGCGCGGTTAGCGGAAGATGCCAGCCACGTTGTCGCTCTGGTTGAACAGCCCGGCGCTGTTGTCGCCAGAGTTCCCTACTCCGCTGCTTTGAGTGCCTGCGTTCGAGATGCCGACGCTACTGGTGCCGGAATTGGCGATCCCAATAGCGCCCACCCCTGTGTTGAAATAGCCCACCGCGTCGGCGCCCGCATTGCGGAAGCCCACCAGGCTGTCGCCCTGGTTCAAGAACCCGGAGGTGTTGCCGAAGCCGGCGGGCGCGGAGTTCTGGAAGCCGGAGGTGTGGACGCCGGTGTTGAAGAAGCCGGAAGTGCCGAGGCCGCTGTTTCCGTAGCCCGAAGTGGTGACGCCCACTGGGGTAGTAGAGCTGCCGATGCCGGTATTCAGGTCGCCGGAGTTCATCAAGCCGGTGTTGGATGCACCGGAGTTGCCGTAGCCGGTGTTGAAGTAGCCCGAGTTGAAGTCACCGGTATTACCGTTGCCGGCGTTGAAGTTTCCGGTGTTGCCCGAGCCGGTGTTGCCCAGGCCGAGGTTGGCGTCCCCGGAGTTGCCGATGCCCATGTTGAACTCTCCGGCATTGCCGATCCCAAAGTTGCTGTAACCTGCGTTGCCAACCCCATTGCTAAGCGAGCCCGCGTTCCAGAAGCCGGTGTCGGTGTTGCCGGCGTTGCCGAAGCCGAAGCTTCCGTTGCCCGAGTTGAAGAAGCCGACGTTGCCGTTGCCGGAGTTGAAGAATCCGATGTTGTTGTTGCCGGAGTTGCCAAACCCCAGGTTCCCGGAGCCGGTGTTCAATGCGCCGATCCCGAACTGGTTGTTGCCGGTCAGGCCGAATCCGATGTTGTTGTTGCCGCTGTTGCCGAAGCCGAAATTCGCGACGCCGTTGTTCCCAAATCCGACGTTGTTCGAGCCGAGGTTGCCGCTACCGAGGTTGAAAGAACCTAGGTTACCGCTGCCGAAGTTGTAGGAACCCAGGTTTCCGCCGCCGAAGTTTCCGGAGCCGTTGTTGCCGAAGCCAAAGTTGCCACTGCCAAAGTTGCCGCTACCTAGATTCAGGTTGCCGACGTTCCCGCTGCCGATATTGGTGCTTCCTGCGTTGCCGCTGCCAAGGTTGTAGAACCCCTGGTTTCCGCTGCCAAGGTTCAGGTTGCCGACGTTGCCGCCACCGAAGTTGACGTTCCCCGCGTTGCCGCTGCCGAGGTTCAGGTCGCCTAGGTTTCCGCCACCCAAATTCCACGAACCGATGTTGCCGAGGCCAGTATTGATGTCGGGCACGGTAATTGCCGGTGCGGATGCCCCGGTGAGGATCGGCGCCAACGGGCCAAGGTCGAGCCGCAGCGCCGGCGCTGCGGCGGGGCCGAAGATGCCGACCTGGTTGTTGGCGTGGTTGAAGAAGCCGGCACTGTACTGGCCCGCATTGCCAACGCCGGAGCTGAAGTCTCCGGAGTTCGCGATGCCCGAGGACGAACCGGCAGAATTCCAGAATCCCGCACTGTTGCCACCGGTATTGCCGATACCGGTGCTCGCGAATCCCGAGTTGTTGAACCCGGACGCGTATGCGTTGGTGTTGTTGAAGCCCGAAATCTGGCCCCACCCGTAGGTGGCGTCGGAGTTGTGGTACCCCGACGAGGCGTTCGCTTCGTTGTAGAAGCCCGAGCTGCCGATACCCGTGTTGCCGAAACCGGAAGAAGTAACCCCGAGGGGGGTTGTCGAGCTGCCGATCCCGGTGTTGAGGCTGCCGGAGTTTAACGCGCCGGTATTGGTGTCGCCAGCATTGCCGAAGCCGGTGTTGACCGAGCCCGCGTTCGCGAAGCCCGTGTTGTAATCACCGGAATTGAAGAATCCAGTGTTGTTGCTATGCGAGTTCCCGGAACCCATGTTTTCCGATCCGGCGTTGCCGGAACCGGCATTGACGTTGCCCGCGTTGCCAAAACCGACGTTATAGCTGCCGGCATTGCCGAAGCCGGTGTTCGTCCCGCCCGCATTCCAGAACCCTGTGTTCGTGCTGCCCCCATTACAGAAACCGAAGTTGCCGTTCCCGGAGTTGAAGAAGCCCACATTTCCGTCACCGGAGTTGAAGAATCCGATGTTGTTGTTGCCCGAGTTACCGAAGCCGAAGTTGCCAATACCCGAATTCAGCGCGCCGATACCGAACTGATTGTCGCCGGTGAGGCCGAAGCCGATGTTGTTGTTGCCGGTATTACCGAATCCGAAATTGAAATTGCCCTTGTTCCCGAAGCCGATGTTGTTGGAACCGAAGTTACCGCTGCCCAGGTTGAAGGCGCCGGCGTTGCCGCTGCCGAAGTTCGTTCCACTAGCGAACGTGACCGGATTGAAGGTATTCCCGAAGCCGAGGTTGCCGAGGCCGACGTTGCCCAGCCCAAGGTTACCGCTGCCGCTGTTGCCCAAACCCAGGTTCAGGTTTCCCAAGTTCCCCAGGCCAAAATTAGTGAAACCATTGTTACCGAACCCAAAATTAGCATTGCCGTAATTTCCAAATCCGAAATTAGTGGCACCCGTATTGCCGCTGCCGAGATTGACGTTGCCGGCGTTGCCGTTGCCTAGGTTGAAATCGCCGATATTGCCGCCGCCCAGGTTCCACGATCCGATGTTGCCCAGGCCGGTGTTGAAGCTCGGGATCGCCGCCGCCGCACTCGACACAGCGGCCGCCGCCTGACCCAATCCCGGCAGGCTGGCCAGCGTCGACCCCCACGACGACAGGGTCGCAACCGCCGCCGACGCACCGCCGTGATAGCCCACCAGTGCCGCCACATCCGCGGCCCAGAACTGCTCGTAGATACTTTCCGCTGCCGCGATCGCCGGCGCGTTCTGGCCGAATAGGTTCGATACCACCAGCTGCACGAACGCATTTCGGTTCGCTGCCACCGCCAAGGGGTGCACCGTAGCTGCCTGCGCGGCCTCGAAGGCGCTTGCCACCGCTTGCGCTGACGACGAGGCATCCACTGCCCGCGCTGCCGCAGCCGAAAGCCAGCCGGCATAAGGTGCCGCCGCTGCGGCCATCGCCTCCGCCGCCGCGCCCTGCCATGCTTGCCCGGTGAGCCCCGTGGTCACTGCCGCGAAGGACTGCGCCGCCGTCGCCAACTCCTCGGCCAGGCCATTCCAGGCTGCGGCCGCCTGCAACATCGGCGCAGATCCCGCACCGATGAACATCCGCAACGAATTGATCTCTGGCGGCAGTCCGAAGAAGCTCATTGGGCCGACCCCTTCCCAGCGCAACCACGGCCCCCGATCCCGGCAAGACCCCGTCGCGCAAGATACTAGGACTCCCAATTCGGGATTTCTCAAAATCCGCGAAACCACTAGCGAATTGGGTCAAATCAAGTCAGGAACGGCCGCGTCGCCACCACGTATATCGCCAACACCGCCAGTGGCGCGAGCAACGGCAACCACGGCACCTGTAGCGGAAACGATGTCGCTACCAAACCCACGAACGTAAACCCCACTGCTGCAACGGCCGTCGGCCATGAACCGGCCAGGTGCCGACTCACCAGATAGGCCGCCGCGCACAGTCCCGACAGCGCGACGAGGATGTGCGGGGGATCAGAGAGCACAACTACCAGCACTGCCAGCAGCACCGCACCCGTTGCTGCGGATCGAAACATCGTTCCCAGCCCAACCACCAACCCCGCCGCTGCCGCCGCCACCACCACCAGGGTTGCCCCGTCCGACCCGACCGCGACCAGACCCACCATCGCCAGTCCGAACGCGGTCGACACCACCTGTTGTGCAACGGCCGGCATCTTAGTGCCGCCCCCGCCAGTGGCCCCGACGGTCGGAGAGCGTTCCCATCGACTGCTCCAGCGCCCGATCGGCCGGCCAGGACAGCACGTCGACGCCGACGGTGGCCATGTCCCGGTACATCGAAGATCGTTGCAGCGTCCACATCCGCAGCACCAACGGGTCGTGCTCGCCCTGAAACGGGGAAGAGTCCAAGACATCGATGGCGATCACAACATGACCGCGCTTGCGCAAATCGATTAACGCCAGCGCGAACTCGGTGTCGAGCAGCGTGGAGAACGCAAAGACGATCGCACCGGCCGGGACGGCGGCCCGCGGCGCCAGCGTGCCGGTGGCGTTGTCCACCTGCTCGCCGGCTTCCAGCACGGTGTCGAGCACCCGGTAAAACTGGCGCTGCCCGATATCGGCGCCCAGCCAGCGCGGGCGATTGCCGCCCAGGGCAACGATCCCGGCGCGATCACCGTGCCGCAACGCCGTCTGGACCACCTGAGCCGCGCCGCGCACAATCCGCTCGGTGGCCTCCGTCGCCGGGCCCTGCGGCTGCCGGTAAGTGTCGATGAGCACCACTACGTCGGCGGCGCGGTCGGTCAGTCGCTGAGTAACGTGCAACCGGCCACGGCGTGCGCTCACCGGCCAGTTCACTGCGCGCAGTTGGTCACCCGGAACGTACGGACGGATGTCGGCGTATTCGACGCCCGGCCCCAGGTAACGGGTGAGGTGGGCGCCGAGCCGGTCGAGCAACTCGGTCTGCGGAATGGATGTCGCCTGCGGCGGCGTCAACGGAAACACGATGACGTGCGCGGTGTTGACGGTCCCCGTGCCCCGTAGTAGCCCACCGCGGGCGATAACGTCGACGTGGACCTTGATGGGATAGCGTCCCCAACGATGCGCGACGGCCGTCACTGCTTTCGCTTCATCCCGGTCCTGAACCTCCAGCTGCATCTCGGTTGGCGCGAAGACGGCGAGATCTATCGTGGCGTCGTCGGAATCGGTTGTTGCCCAGACTTTTACCTTGGATTCCTCGCCCTCGAAGCAACGCTGGACGTCTGGCTCGGCGTGCACGCGCACGGTAGGGGCCGGTCGCTGCCAACCGAGCGAGCACAACACCCCGAGCAGCGGGGCGGCGAACGCGACCAGCTGCCATCGTGACGCCATCACAGCTGCGGCCAGAGCGACGCTGGCGCAGGTGGCGATCGCGAGCGTCAATTGCGAGGCACGCCAGCGGAACTCAACCTCGGCTTCACTCACCCGGGCGCCGACCCGCCATTGGCACGCGGAACCGGCAAGCGCCGCAACAGTTCTCCGAGCACGTCGGCGCCCTGAATCTTGCGCACCCACATCTCGGGCCGCAGCGTGATGCGGTGTGCGACCGCGGGGATCGCGAGTGCTTTGACGTCTTCGGGAATCACGTAGTCGCGACCCAGCAGTAGCGCGCGAGCACGGGCCAACTGCACCAGGTCTAGTTCGGCGCGCGGGCTGGCACCGACAGCGACCTGCGGATGATGGCGGGTAGCGGTCGCCAGCGACACGACGTAACGGAGTACGTCGTCGTGCACGGTCACGTACTCGACCGATTCGCGCATGGCGAGCAGATCGTGCGAGTCGACCACCTGGTTGACCGTCGGTTCGGCCGAGCCGCGATCAAGCCGTCGGCGCAGCATCGCGGTCTCGTCTCGCTCCGACAGGTACCGCAGTTCCAGGCGGATGGCGAACCGGTCCAGTTGTGCCTCGGGCAGCGGATAGGTGCCCTCGTACTCAATCGGGTTGTCGGTAGCCAGAACGATGAAAGGCGTCGGCAGCCGGTGTGTTTGGCCGTCGATGCTTACCTGCCCCTCGGCCATGGCCTCGAGCAGTGCAGCCTGGGTCTTGGGCGGTGTGCGATTGATCTCGTCGGCGAGGAGCAGGTTGGTGAAGATAGGTCCGCGGCGGAACTCGAACCTGCCCGATTGCATGTCGTAGATAGTCGAGCCGAGCAGATCGGCCGGTAACAGGTCAGGGGTGAACTGCACGCGGGTGAACTCCAGGCCAAGTGCCGAGGCGAAGGACCGGGCGATCAGCGTCTTGCCCAGGCCGGGCAGATCCTCGATCAGCACGTGCCCCCGTGCCAGAACGGCCGTCAGGATCAATGTCAGCGCCGCACGCTTGCCCACCACCACGCGTTCGATTTCGTCCAGGACCGCTTCGCAATTGGCGGTGGTCTGGCTGGCCGGCATGGTGGCCGGCGTACTCATGCCTGCTCCGGATTCATACCTGCTCCAACCTTTGCAGAATTTCCTCGAGTGCCGCCCGGCCTGGCCCGGGATGCTGGCGGTTGCCCGAATGCCCGATGTCGTTCGGGTTCACCCACACCCACAACTGCGGGCCGAAGAGCATCTCGCCCGTAGCGGCATATGCCGCCGGGTCCTTGGCCAGACGTTGTCCCGTCGCCAATTCGAAGCGCCGGGCCAACATTGGACGCAGATGGCGGTCCCAATCCGCGCGAGTGGACTCCGACCACCGGATCGTGGTCTCGGTGTTGGCCAGCCAACGCCGCAGCCCGTCCCCGGGGTCGTCGGAACTTTCATCGTCGGGCGGATGGTTCGGGTACCCCAGCAGTTTGCGGATGTTGAGCAGCACCAAAGCCAAACCCGCCCCGGAGGCAACGAGCACCAGACTGCGATTCTGCAACATCAGTGCCAGCAACTCGATGCCAATAATGAGCAAAACCCCAAGTGCAAGAAGCTTTCTCATCGCATTGGGGCCGATCTTGGGGCTATCTCGGCAAGAACCAGTTCCAGCACCTGGACTGCCGTTTCGCGGTGCTTTTCGTCCATGACGTGTGGACTGAACCGGGCCTCCTCGAACAGATTGACGAGCTGCACGGCGTTATCAGCCTGCAGGGCTTGGTGTTCGACGGCGCGGGCCAGTACTTCGGTGGGGGTGTCAAAGTCTTGTGGGGCGGCACCGGGGACGTTGGCCAGCTCACGCTCCATTGCCGCGTAGCACGCGATGATGGCCGCACGGGGATCGCGACTAAGGTCAGCCATTGCGGCCAACCCCACTTCGGCTGCGCGCGCAAGCGTTTCGACGGCCGCTTCGGACGGCGGCGCAGTGCCGTATTCACGAGGGGGCGTTGCGACGGCGCCAGGTTTGCGCCGTCGGGAGGCGACGATGCCGCCGACGAATATCATCAGCAGCAGCGGCGCGGTCGCGAGCAAGATGCCGAGCATGTCCCCGGTGTTCTTGCGTTGCGCAACCGGATGGGTCGGCTGGGCCTTACCCGGGCCAGTCGGCGGGGCCGCGGTGTCCGGTTGAGGTGCATCGAGTGCGATATCGGGCGGCGCGAACAGTCGGGCGAGCAGTAGCGTAATCAGCAGCCAGGCCACGATCACCCCGACCGCAATCAGGATCACGCGCCAGCTCGGCCGGCCGGCGTCGCCGCCCAACATTTCCGGCAGGCCGCCGGCGCTGGGTGCCGCTGCGCGGGGGTCGCGCAGTCGAGCGACGATGGAGAAGGCGAGCAGCGCGAGGGTAGCGGCGATGGCCGCAGCGAGGATCATCAGCGCCGCTGGACTCCCGCCCGCTTCTTTCCAGCGCGATCCGTGGTGGACAGGCAGATAGCCGCGCAACGCCGCGGCGACCAGGATCAGCAGGGCGATCACCGCGATGACACGCGCGGTGGGCTTGTCGAGTCGCCCCATAGCCGAAGGCTATCCCCGACAGCGAGGCCTTGTCACAGAAACTTGTCAGGACGTGGTGTATATTCGAATATATGTTCGAAGCAGCTGATTTATCAGGGTTGCTGGCCGATGCCAGTGAGGCGGAGTTGGTGGCCCGGATCAGCGCGTTGGAGCAGATCAAATGCGCCGCGGCGGCGGGCCAGGCTCGCGCGGCGGCAGCTCTGGATGCAAGGCGGCGGGCTGTCGAAACCGAGGCCGGCATGCCGGCGGCCAAACGCGGGCGGGGAGTCGCCAGTGAGGTCGCTTTGGCCCGCCACGACTCCCCCGCCCGCGGCAGCCGGCACCTGGGATTCGCCAAGGCCCTGGTCCATGAGATGCCACACACCCTGGCCGCACTGGAAACCGGGACGCTATCGGAGTGGCGGGCGACGTTGATCGTGCGGGAATCAGCCTGTTTGGACGTCGAAGACCGCCGCAACCTGGATCGCGAACTTTGCGCCGACGCCGCCGCACTCATCGGGATGGGCGACCGGCGAATCACTGCTGCCGCCAAGAGCATTGCCTACCGGCTGGACCCGCACGCCGTAGTCGACCGGGCCGCTAAGGCTCCCGAGGAGCGCACGGTCACCACCCGCCCCGCCCCCGACATGATGAGCTGGGTCAGCGCGCTGCTGCCCGTCGCCCAGGGCGTAGGGGTCTACGCCGCACTGCGACGCGCGGCCGACACGACCTTCGACGGCCGTACTCGAGGACAAGTCATGGCCGACACCTTGGTCGAACGCATCACTGGCACTCCCGCTGACGTGGCGGCACCTATCGCGGTCAGCCTGGTGATCTCCGATCAGGCGCTGTTGGGCGCCGGCAATGAGCCGGCGGTCCTCGACGGATACGGACCGGTCCCGGCGACGATCGCGCTGTCCATGCTCGACAACGCGATCAACGACGACAAATCCTGGGCGACATTGCGACGGCTGTACGCCAGCCCCGCCACCGGCGCCCTAGTCGCAATGGAATCGCGTTCGCGCAACTTCCCGCGCGGCCTGGCCGAGTTCATCGGCCTGCGTGATCAGACCTGCCGCACCCCATACTGCGACGCTCCCATCCGCCACCGCGACCACGCCCAACCCTGGCAGCGCGGCGGACCCACCACCTCCGAGAACGGTCTCGGATCCTGCGAGTACTGCAACTATGTCAAAGAAGCATCTGGCTGGCAGGTGCGCGCTAGCAACGAAACCGCAAGGCACACAGCCGAATATGTAACACCGACCGGAGCCAGCTACCGATCCACGGCGCCACCGATCTACCCACGACTCGACATCAGCGAGATCGAAACCGCCATCACGGTCGCGCTGATCAACCGACATGCCGCCTGATGTGACCTCACACCATGAACGGCGTGAAGCTGCCGTCGAGAACCTGGTGGTGGCCGATGGTGCGCCCGGTCACGACGTTGGGGTCGACTCGCACCAATTGGACTGCGGCTTGGGCGAATTCCTCGGCGGAGCTGGAGTCCGCGAAGCCGTGCGCGTAGTAGGACAGGCCCGGCGTCATGATGGGCTTGGACGGTGCGAGTGCATTCACCGCGATGTTGTGGCTGGCGAGATCGAACGCCGCGCATTGGGTGAGGTGCTCCAGCGCGGCCTTGGATCCGCCGTAGCCTGGCAACACCCCGGCACTGCGGTCGAGGTAGGGCCCGTCGCCCGGCAGTCGCGAGGCGATCGAGGTGATGTTGACGATCGAGCCACCGCCCGCGTTGATCATGTCGGGAGCGACCAACTGCATCAGTTCGTAGGCTGCGAAAATCGAAATCTCGAAGTGCCGACGGTAGGCCGCGAGCGGGGTGCTGACGAAACCTGGCCAGCCGGGCTTTTCTTCGGTTTGCTTGGCCGTCTTCGGGCGCGGCTTCACACCCGGCCGTCCCGGTGCGGTGAAGGCGGCATTGTTCACCAGAATCGTGATGGCCCCCAACGCATTCCGCGCCTCACCCACCAGTCGGCCGATATCCTCGCGATCAGTCAGGTCTGCTCGCACCGCCACCGCCCGGCCCCCGGCGGACTCGATCTCGGCAACGGTTTCGCCGATAGTTCCGGGCAGCCGGTCGTCCCAGATCGCCTCAGTGCGCCCGACGACGGCCACTGCCTCGCCGTCGGCTGCCAGGGCCAACGCAATCGCCCGGCCGAGGCCACGGCTGGCGCCCGTGACGATCGCAGTCATCGGTTGACCCCGTGCACCACGATCGCGGTGGTCTGCTCCACCCAGGTGTCGTCCAATTCGGGATACAGCAGCATCCGCAGCATGGTGGATCCGCCGATAAGCTCGATGAGCCGGCCCGGGTCGACGTCGGGATGCGCTTCCCCGCGATCGATGGCTTCACGCAGCCTCAGGCGGACCGCGTCAAAGAGGCCAGCGAAGCGCGCCATCACCCGCGCGTTCAGATCGGGGTCCGCGGTCATATCGGCCAGCAGGCCGGGCAACGCGGCACGCACTACGGGTGTGGTGAAGATGTCCCGAGTGGCTTCGAACATCAATCGAATATCGGCGGCAAAATCACCGGCCGGGGTGGTCAGGGCGGTCGGGGCTACCGGGAAGGCCGCCTCGTGAACCAACTCCGCCTTGCTCGACCACCGCCGGTACAGCGCCGACTTCGTCGTCCCGGCACGTTCGGCGACCGCGGCCAGGCTAAGGTTCGAATAGCCGATCTCTACAAGCAGTTCGGCGGTTGCCGCCAGGATGGCCGAGTCGATGCGCGGATCCCGGGGTCGCCCGGCACCGGGGGCCTTGTCAAGGGATGGCAGGTCTGCTTTCATAACGCTACCTACCGTATCGTAATTATCCCGCGAAGGACTACCCGTGGCCAATGAACCGGCGGTTGAAGATGTCGGCCGCATGCAACGCTCGAGCCGCGATACCACCACCGTTCCGGAGTTGATGTCGCAGTGGTTGTCGACCGTGCTGCCCGAGACACCCGAGATTACCGTGGAAAGTGGCGTGGACTCGACCGGGATGTCCTCGGAGACGATCATCCTAACGGCGCGCTTCGCGGGCAACGAACAGAAGCTTGTCGCCCGGGTCGCACCCACCGCCCAGGATGTCCCGGTCTTTCCGACCTACCGCCTCGACCACCAGTTCGAGGTGATCCGCCAGGTCGGCGAACTCACCGACGTCCCGGTGCCGCGGGTGCGCTGGATTGAGAACACCGGCGACGTGCTGGGCGCGCCGTTCTTCTTGATGGACTACGTCGACGGCGAGGTACCGCCCGACGTCATGCCCTACACGTTCGGCGGCAACTGGTTCGCCGACGCTCCGGTCGAACAACAGCGCAAGCTGCAGGACATGTCAGTGAATGTATTGGCGACGCTGCACTCAATCCCCGCGGCCGAGAAGACGTTTGGCTTCCTGACCGAAAACCTGACCGGCGACACCGCGCTGCACAGACACTTCGGCTGGGTCAGATCCTGGTATGACTTCGCCGTCCCCGACATCGGCCGATCCCCATTGGTCGAGCGTAGTTTCGAATGGCTGCAAGCCAATTGGCCCGAAGAGGCCGACGCCCGCGAGCCAGTGCTGTTGTGGGGGGACGCCCGGGTGGGCAATGTAATGTACCGGAACTTCGAACCGGTCGCGGTGCTCGACTGGGAGATGGTAGCTCTGGGCCCGCGCGAACTCGACGTCGCCTGGATGATCTACGCGCACAAGGTTTTCGAGGAACTCGCCGGTCTCGCCGGGCTACCCGGACTGCCACAGGTGATGCGCGAGGAAGACGTGCGTGACACCTACCAGAAGCTCACCGGCGCGGAACTCGGTGACCTGCACTGGTTCTACGTGTATTCCGGCATCATGTGGGCCTGCGTCTTCATGCGCACCGGAGCACGACGCATCCACTTCGGCGAGGCCGAGAGGCCCGACGATGTCGAGTCGCTGTTCTACCACGCCGGACTGATGAAACGCCTTATCGGAGAGGAAAGTTAATGCTCGGACCGCTCGACGAATACCCGGTACACCAGGTGCCGCAGCCGATCGCCTGGCCCGGCTCCTCCGATCGCAACTTCTACGACCGCTCCTACTTCAATGCCCACGATCGCACCGGCGACATCTTCGTGATCTCCGGCATCGGCTACTACCCCAACCTCGGAGTCAAGGACGCGTTCCTGCTCGTCCGGCGCGGTGACACGCAGACCGCCGTGCACCTCTCCGACTCCATCGATCAGGACCGACTCAACCAGCACGTCAACAGCTACCGGGTCGAGGTCATCGAGCCGCTGCGCAAAGTGCGTATCGTGCTCGACGAAACCGAAGGCATCGCAGCCGATCTCACCTGGGAGGGATTGTTCGACGTCGTCCAGGAGCAGCCGCACATCCTGCGCGCGGGTAACCGGGTGACTCTGAACGCCCAGCGGTTCGCTCAGCTCGGGAGCTGGAGCGGACAGCTGATGATCGACGGCCAGGACATTGCCGTCGACCCGGCTGTCTGGATCGGCAGCCGGGACCGATCCTGGGGCATCCGCCCGATCGGCGAGCCCGAGCCGGCCGGCCGGCCGGCCGACCCGCCGTTCGAGGGCATGTGGTGGCTATATGTGCCGATTGCGTTCGATGACTTCGCGATTGTGCTGATCATCCAGGAGGAGCCCAACGGGTTCCGTTCGCTCAACGACTGCACCCGGATATGGCGTGACGGCCGAGTCGAGCAGCTGGGCTGGCCGCGGGTCAAGATCCACTACCGCTCCGGCACCCGGATCCCGACCGGGGCGACGATCGACGCGACGACTCCGGACGGCACGCCGGTGCATTTCGACGTCGAGTCCAAACTGCCGGTGCCGATCCACGTGGGCGGTGGCTACGGCGGCGACTCCGACTGGCTGCACGGGGTGTGGAAAGGCGAGAAGTTCGTCGAACGGCTGACCTACGACATGACCGACGCGGCCATCGTCGCCCGGTCCGGATTTGGCGTCATCGACCACGTCGGTCGCGCCGTGTGCCGCGACGGCGACGGGGACCCCGTCGAGGGCTGGGGCCTGTACGAACACGGTGCCCTAGGCCGCCACGATCCGTCCGGCTTCGCCGATTGGTTGACGGTTGCGCCGTAATTCACATCCGGGATGCGGTTCACTGTAGGGCGTGACAACTGCCCCGTGGAACGTCGATGTTGTCGTGGTGGGGGCCGGCTTCGCCGGGCTAACCGCAGCCCTTGAACTGACCCGACAGGGTCATGAAGTGCTGGTACTCGAGGGCCGCGACCGAGTTGGGGGCCGTTCGTTTACCGGTAATGTCGCGGGACTGCCCGTCGATCTGGGCGGCTCGTTCGTGGGCCCCACCCAGGACGCGGTGCTGGCCCTGGCCGCCGATTTGGGGGTGCCCACGACCCCGACATATCACGACGGCAAGAACGTCATCTTGTGGCGCGGCGCCGCGCGCGCATACGGCGGAACCATCCCCCGGCTGTCGCTGGTGGGCCTGCTGGACATCGGCCGACTGCAATGGCAGTTCGAACGGCTTGCCCGTGCCGTGCCGATCTCGGCGCCGTGGAACGCCAAGCGGGCACGGCAACTGGACAGCGTTTCGCTCGGTCAGTGGCTCGGCATGGTGCGGGCCAGCAAATCGTCCCTGGACCTGATGGCGATCATGTCCCGGGTGACCTGGGGGTGCGAACCCGGCGATGTGTCGATGCTGCACGCGGCCCGCTATGTGCGGGCGGCCGGCGGCCTGAATCGGCTCCTCGACGTCGAGAACGGCGCTCAGCAAGACCTGATCCCGGGCGGCACCCAACAAATCGCCGAGCGCGCGGCGGCCGAACTCGGCGACCGAGTAGTCCTGGACGCGCCGGTGCGCCGTATTCAACGGCACGGATCAGGCGTGACGGTGAGCACCGACCGGGGTGAGGCCGAGGCAGGATTCGTCATCGTCGCGATCCCGCCCGCCCACCGGGCCGCCATCGAGTTCGATCCCCCGCTGCCGCCCGATTACGCCGAACTCGCCCGAGGGTGGCCACAGGGCCGGCTGAGCAAGGCGTACGCGGCCTACGAGACACCGTTCTGGCGGGCCGACGGCCTGTCCGGACAGGCGCTGTTGGACCGCGGCCCGGTGTTCATCACTTTCGATGTCAGCCCGCACGACGACGGCCCGGGGATCTTGCTGGGTTTCGTCGACGCCCGGGCTTTCGACTCGCTGCCCAGCGACCAGCGTCGCCGAGACGCGCTGCGCTGCTTTGCGTCGGTGTACGGAGACGCCGCGCTAAAGCCGCTCGATTACACGGACTTCCGTTGGGGGGCAGAGGAATTCGCACCCGGCGGGCCTACTGCCGCGGTGCCGCCGGGATCGTGGACCAAATACGGCCCGTTGCTACGCGCGGCAGTCGGGCCGATCCACTGGGCCGGTACCGAGACCGCCGACGAGTGGACCGGCTACTTCGACGGCGCCGTCCGGTCCGGCCGGCGCGCCGCAGCCGAGGTCGCCGCCCTGCTATGAGCTGATCAACCGCAGCTCGCGCCGCGCCAACGCCGACTCGGCGAGCGCGCGCAGCTGCCCGTTCACCGCGGCCGGCTGTTCCAGCATCGAGCAATGCCCGCCAGGCAGCTCGACCAGATCGACGACATTGGGTGCCGTGCGAGCAATCTTGCGGGATTGGCTGATGGGCGTCAGCCGGTCGCGTTCGCTGCCGATGACCAGGGTCGGCACCGTCAGGCCGGCCAGGCTGAGGTGGCGCGACCCAACCTCCCCCACCAGCATCCGTGCGCAACCCCCGCGCCCGGCCGGTGAGGTCTGCGCGAACATCTCGTAGACCAGCTTCACCACGTCGGGATGTGCCTCGGCGCCGGTCGCCATCAGCGCGACCAAGTAGCGGGCCGGGATCCGCACGGCGTCGGGCAGCGGGACGCCGCCGACCGCGTTGATCAGCGTCCGCCCGGCCACAACCCGGGCCGGCGACAACCCGCGCGGGACGGAGAGAAAGCGGATCTTGCGGAGCAGATCACCGCTGGCCGTATTGATCAGCGCCACGGCGTCGGCGCGCCGGGCGACCTTGTGGCCGTAGCGCTGCGACCAGGCCTGGATGGTCATCCCGCCCATCGAGTGCCCGGCGATCACCGCGCGTTCGTGCGGAGCCAGTGTGGCGTCCAACACGCAATCAAGGTCGGAGGCAAGGTGATTGAGGCTGTAGCCGCCACGGCGCGGCAGGCCGCTGCGACCATGCCCACGGTGGTCGAACGCGATCACCCGGAAATCGGCCGACAGATCCTCGATCTGGTAGGCCCAGGCGCGGATGGCGCACACGAAGCCGTGGGTCAAAACGATTGGATAACCGTCGGGCGGGCCGAACACCTCGGCGTGCAGGGGCGTGCCGTCGGCCGCGCGAACCGTGAGGGCGCGGCCGACCGGCAAAGCACGGGTGGCCTGTTGAGCATTCATCGCCGCTCCCCCCTTGGACGCGGCACCGTTGCCGCCCTCCGGATATGCACAATTTTACCTGACCGTAATGTGCGTTCTGCCGCGTTCGCAGAACACGATCGGGTAACGGCGTGTGAGACGCTGACACCCGTGTCCCTGTCGCGTCGGGGTTTCCTGGCGGCATCCGCCCTGCTAGCAGGGTGCGCACGGCCGTCGCCGCAGAGCGTCAACGGGCCGTCGAGCACGAGTACGTTGCCCCCGGACACCGGGTCGATCTTGATCGTCGGCGCCGGCATGGCCGGACTGGCCGCGGCGCGCAGCCTTGCGGATGCGGGCCGGTCGGTGCGGGTGATCGAGGCTCGCAACCGGATCGGCGGGCGCGTGCACACCAGCCGCGAGTGGGGTACGCCGCTGGAAATGGGCGCCTCGTGGATCCACGGCACGACGGGCAATCCGCTGCTGGAGTTGGCGGCGAAGGTGCAGGCCCAGGTCGTTGCCACCGACTACAACCGGCCGGCGAAACTGGCCATCGATCCCCGACTGCAGCCGATGACCTACCACCCCGAGACCTGGCGCGCCTTGGTGTCGGACGCGCGCGACGCCGTCGACGGCGGGACCTTGGGCGCCGCCGTCGACGGCGAGTCGGTCGGGCTATCCGAGCGGGACCGAGCCGCGCTGGCGTATTACGTCACCACCGAAATCGAGGACGAGTACGCCGCAGACGCAAACCAGCTGTCCGCCAACACGTTTGACGTAGGCACCTACACCGGCGGCGCACAGGCGGTGATCACCAGCGGCTACGACGCGCTGCCGCGGCTACTGGCCGAAGGCTTGCCGATCACGCTCAACACTATGGTGGATACCGTTGTGCGCAAAGACAACTCAGTACTGCTACGGGCCGGCAGCCAGACTTTCGAGGGACCCGCCGCAATCGTCACCGTTGGGCTCGGCGTGCTCAAATCCGGCAAGGTCACCTTCGACCCGCCCCTTCCCGACGGCCACGCGCACGCGGTGAGCGCGCTGGGATTCGGCGTGCTGTCCAAGAGCTACTTCCGTCTCCGACGCCGCACCTGGGACGCCGAAAACGCGTTCTTCCAGTACCTGGGTTCGCAGCAGGGCATGTGGGCTCAGTGGTTCACGCTGCCCGCCGCCGCCGGCCCGATTGTGTTGGCCTTCAACGCCGGTCGGCGTGGCCGACAGGTGGAGTCGGCGGCCGCCGAAGAACTGCTGGCCCAAGCGATGCCGATCGCCCGAGAGCTGTTCGGAACCGATGTCACCGAGGTCCGCTCATCGAGTTGGACCAGCGACCCGTTTGCACTGGGTTCGTACTCTTTTCACGCACCAGGATCCGGCCTAGACGATCGTCGGCGACTCCAGGAACCGCTCGGCGACCGGCTCTACCTGGCCGGTGAAGCCGTCGGGGTGGACAATCCGGCCACCGTGCACGGCGCCGTACTCAGCGGTCGACGTGCGGCGGCCGAACTGCTGCGCAGGATCAGCTGAACAATAGCCGCCGCGCCCATCTCAGTACCCGTCCAACGCGGCCACACCGCGCCAACTCGGCCAAGTAGTCTCCCAGACCCGGTAAATGCGGCCGTCTCGGTAAGCGGCGATCAGCACCACCTCGATGCGGGTCGGCTCTTCCCCGGGGCGTGCGGTGGTGATCCACACCCGGCCGGCGACCTTATCGGTGCCTTCCACCCACGCCTGCTCGTCGTACTCGACGGCGTAACTGATCGGCGTCGCGTAGAGCTTGAGGTGGCTATCGCGGAATTCGGCGAAACCCTGCGTCACCCCGTCGGAGCACATCACGAAGTCGGGGTGGTAGTAGTGCTCGATCAGCTCGCCGCTCTTGGCGACGACCATCCGCTCGAACATCTCTCGAAGCAATGCGACCGTCACCCGCGCGCCCTCACCAGGCGTCGTGACGCATCGGCATCCGCGGCGTCGGCTTGATCCGGTTTACGGCGGCCCACAGCGCACGCTCGCGGGCGTTGTCGGCGATGAATAGCAACTCGTCGCCCCCCTCCAGAACATCCTCGTCCCGGGGGGCGATCACCTGGTCGCCGCGCACCACGGTCACCAGGGCAGTGTTGTGCGGCAGATCCAGCTCGTCGACGCGCTGCCCGACCGTCGGATTGTCGGCGGGCAGCGTCAACTTCGTCAGGGCCGTGCGGCCCTCGCGCAGACCCATCAGTCGCACGAGATGGCCGACATCGATGGCGCCCTCGATCCCGGCGACCATGGCGCCCGGCGTCGAAACCGAGACATCGATCCCCCACGCCTGCCCGAACAGCCACTCGTTGCGGACGTCGTTGATGCGCGCCACCACTCGAGGCACACCGAACTCGGATTTGGCCAGCAAACCCACGACCAGGTTGGCCTTGTCGTCGCCGGTAGCCGCGATAACCACGTCGCAGGTCTGCACGCCGGCCTCCTGCAACGCAGACATCTCGCAAGCGTCCGCATTGAGCCAGTCCGCGTCGGGGACCTTATGCGGCTCGAAGGCGCGGCGCTCCCGCTCGATCAGCAAGATCTTGTGCCCGTTGTCGAGCAGTTCCTGCGCGACGGAACGCCCGACATTGCCGGCTCCGGCAATCCCGATTCGCAACTTGCGTGTCGTCACGTAATCATCTTTGCGTATCCACAGAGGGTCGGCGCCTCCTGCTGTGCGCCGAGCGATCGGTCGGTCCGGACTGATTTACTGACAGGACGCCGAAATCGGCACCCTCGCCGGGCAGAGCGCGGTAAGCGCTGGTCATGTTGAACGGGAAAGAATGACCCTGGAACAGCTGTATCTGATCGTGTCGATCGGCGGCCTCGTGCTGCTGGCCAGCATCGTCGGTACCCGGGTGGCCACCGTGGTGGGCTTCCCCAGCCTGCTGCTCTACCTGATGGTCGGGGTGGTGATCGGCGAGGACGGCCTGGGGCTGCAATTCGACGACGCCCTGCTGGCCCGCAACGTGGGGACCGCGGCGCTGGCATTGATTCTCGTCGAAGGCGGCTTGACCACCCGGTTCGGCGATATCCGCAAAGTGCTGGCCCCGGCGGCATCGCTGGCCAGCCTCGGCGTCCTGATCAGCACGTTGGTGACCGCGGTCGGAGCGCACCTGCTGCTACACATCGAGTGGCAGCTCGCGCTACTGCTCGGCGCCATCGTGTCGTCCACCGACGCCGCGGCGGTGTTCTCGGTGCTGCGGGTGTTGCCGTTGCCGCGACGCCTGGCCGGCCTACTGGAGGCCGAGTCTGGGTTCAACGACGCCCCCGGCGTGATCCTGGTGCTGATGTTCAGCGTGGTGCCGTTCGTCTTCCACCCCGAAGGCGCGGTAACCGACCTGCTCTATGAACTGCTGGGCGGATCGGCGATCGGGTTGGTCGTCGGCTACCTCGGCGCCGTCGGGCTGCGCCGCATCGCCCTCCCGGCGTCGGGTTTGTATCCGATCGCCACCTTCGGGTTGGGTCTGATGGCGTTCGCCGCCGCCGGCGATGCCCACGCGAGCGGCTTCATCGCCGCATATCTGGCGGCGGTGGTGCTGGCGAATTCGGGGCTGCCGCACCGGTCGGCGACCCGCTCGTTCGCCGAAGGCGTCGGCTGGCTGGCACAAATCGGGCTGTTCGTGCTGCTCGGCCTCCTGGTGAACCCGAGCGAGCTGGGTCCGGATGTGGTCACGGCGATCGTCATCGGCCTGGTCCTGCTGCTGGTCGCGCGGCCCCTGTCGGTGGTGGGATCGCTGATCTGGTTCCGCATCCCATGGCGCGAACAGGTCTTCCTGTCCTGGGCGGGATTGCGCGGAGCGGTCCCGATCGTGCTGGCTACCTTCCCGATCGTCGCCGGGGTCCAGGGCAGTCACCACCTGCTCAACATCGTGTTCGTGCTGGTGGTGGTCTTCACCCTGATCCAGGGACCCAGCCTGCGCCCGATCGCCCGCATTCTCGGACTGATATCTCGCGAGGCCACCCGCGAGATCCAGGTTGAGGCCGCCCCCCTGGACATGCTCGACGCGGAACTGCTGACCATGACCGTCCAGCGGCCGTCGCGACTGCACAACGTCACCATCCTGGAGCTGCGCCTGCCCGATCCGGCGGTCATCACGCTGATCATCCGCAACGGCCACACCTTCGTCCCAGAACCCGACACGCGGATCGCGGCCGGCGACGAACTGCTGATCGTCACCACCAGCAAGACCCGGGCGGCCGCCGAAGCCAGGCTTCGGGCCGTCAGCCGGCGCGGCAAACTTGCGCACTGGTTCGACGAATACGGCGAGCTGGATTAACTAAAGGCGCGGTTCGCCCAGGGTGAAGACAGCGTCGTCGACCAACGCCCCGAGGTGCAGTCCGGGTCGCAGCCAGGATGGCAGAGTTCCCGTCGACGTGACGCCGACGGTCACCAACGCCGGCTGCACCCGGCCGGCGAAAGTCAGCAGGCAGTCACCGACCCGCCCGTCGGCGAACTGCTGCCGAGCGCTGCCCTTCGTCTTCAGCGGGACAGCCGGGCCCACCACCCGCGGGGTTGCGCTGACCGTCCAGGACACTTGGTCGGCACTGCTGGCGGTGATAACCCGGCCGTTGGCCAACTCCCCGTCGAAGCGGGCCAGCGTCTTGGGCATCGCCCAATTAGTGCGGCCACCGACCAGACTGGACTGCGAATCCACCGACATGAAGGCCACGTTGCCCCACGGACGCAGCCCGGTGCGGGAACCGACGATGCCGAGCACCTCGTCGTAGGGGCCGACCGGGGTGTCGGTGTATCGGACGAATCCACCAAGGGTGGCTAGCGCCGGGCTACCGGCCAGCGCCGGCGGCAGCGCCGCAGCGGCGGACCGTCCGCCCCGGCCCAGCCACAGCACCGCCGAGCAGCGGCATTCCCACGGTGCGGGCGCCGCATTGCCTGGCAGGGTGGCGACCAGGGCCTCGGACAGTGCGGTCTCAGGCACCCCGCGCAGTCCTGTCAGCTCGATACGCGACATAGCTACTCCTGAATCCCTCGGCCTTCGACACGCGCCTGGTACGACGCCCGTTTCTCGCGGTCCAGCTCCGAGGTGACCTTGTTGCCGCCGGACAGCCGGAAGACAGCGTCGACGACCGGGGCCGGCAGGGTGCTGGTTCCGCGGGAGACCAGACCTACCAACTTGGGCACAAACACGGTGCGCGAGGCGCCCTTGCCCAGTTCGGTGACCACCGCGGCGGCGACGTCCTCGGGGTTGACCACCAGGAACCGTTCCAGCGGGCGGGGCGCCGCCATTCCCGCGATCAACTCGGTGCGCACGAAGCCGGGGCAGATCGCCGAAATGTTGACCCCGCTGCCCCGCCACTCCTGACGCAGCGACGCGCAGAATCCGACCACCGCATATTTGGCAGCGCAGTAGGTGGCGGCGTTCGGCGATGCCAGAGTGCCCATCGCCGAGGCGATGTTCACGATGTGACCCGACCCCCGCGCTGCGAACCGCGCACCGGCCAGCCGGGTTCCGGTCATCACCCCCAGAATGTCGATCTCCAGCGTGCGACGGGTGACGTTGGGGTTCTCGTTGAGGAACGGTCCGATCGGCATGATGCCGGCGTTGTTGACCAGTACGTCGAGCCCGCCGAGATCCTCGGCCGAGCGGTCCAGGAACGCCTCGAAACCGGCTGGATCCGTTACATCGAGTCGATAACCCGTTGCCGCCGTGCCGAGTTCGGCAGCGGTCTGCTGGACAACGGACTCCTGCACGTCACCGAGGGCCACCTTGGCGCCGGCAGCGATAAGGGCCTGGCCGATCGCGCGGCCGATCCCCTGCGCCCCTCCGGTGATGGCAACGCGTCGTCCCTGCAGCTTCGGCATGTGGCCAACCCTAGACCTCGGCACCCGCCGCGCCGAGCGCCGCATGAACCAAATCGACCGCGAGCGAGGCGCTTTGCGGCGCCCTCCATGGTGGTGGGCCAATCATTGAGGGTCCAGTCGCCGGCTAACGCCAGGTTCGGCAGCGCCGTGCGATTAGCGGGGCGGATCGTCGACATGCCGACCCGCGACGAGAAAGTGGCCTTGGGCCAGGGCACCACGGCGACGTCCAGCACCTGCGCCTCCCGAGCGGCGGGATAACTGGCGCGTAGCGCAGCGACCAGCCGCTGGGCCACCTCCCTGGCCCGCGGCGCGCTAGCTGGACTAGCCGTCGGTCGACGCCGTCGCGGACTCGACCGTCGCGATCTTGCTGAGCCCGCTGATCGTGAGAACCCGAATCAGTAAGGGATGCACGATGACCCGCAGATGGTCGACCGCGTCGGCATGATCGAAAAGTGCGTTGATACCGGCACTGTCGAGATACCGAACCGCGCTCAGATCGATCGTGATCGGCCGACGAGTCCCCTCGCCGGCGGCCGTCAACGCCCGGGTGAATGTCTTGATATTGCTCAGGTCGATTTCGCCGGTGGCCGTCACCCGCGCCGTCCCGTCTGCGCCACGGTCGGTGATGAGGTACAGCGGTGTGGCCATTACGGGATCCTCGCGTACATGTGCACCGTGGTGCCGGCATCGGTGGAGTGAATGCTGAAGTCCTCCATGAGAACTCGCATCAAGGCGATGCCACGACCGCGACTCATGCCAGGCACCTTCGTAGGCGGCTTCCACACGCCGCTGTCGGTGACGGTCACCTGAAGGCGGTCCACCACCGCGGTGGCACGCAGCGAGACGGTGCCGTGCGGCTTGTCGCGGTGGCCGTGTTCGATCGCGTTGGCGACGGCCTCACCGGCGGCCGTCAACACGTCCTGGATTTGGGTTGGCTCGACCCCCACCTGAGTCAGCCAGCTGCGCAGGGCAGCCCGACTTCCGGCGAGCTGTTCGGCGTCGGCGACGAATTCCATTGCCAGCGGCGCTGGTTGGCGATACAGCAGCACGGCCACGTCGTCGGGATAGCCGCCCGCGGGCTCCAAGTCGGACATCAGATGATCGGCAACCTCGTCGAGGGACTGCGAACGGCCGTCCTGCACCAGATCGGCGGCACGCGACATGCCGTCGTCCAATGACATGCCGCGGCGCTCGACCAGGCCGTCGGTGTAGAGCAACAGTGTTGCCCGCGGCGGCATCGTGATGCGCGATTCGGGCCGATCCCACTCCGGTCGCAGCGCCAATGGCAGCCCATGTTCGCCGTCCAGCATCACCTTGGTGCCGTCGGCGTAGACCAGGATGGGCGGCGGATGGCCCGCGTTGGCGTACACCAGCTCGCCGGTATCGGAGTTGAGCACCGCGCAGAATGCCGTGGTGCAGCGCGCGCCGGGGAGAAGCGCCGCGAAGCGATCCAGTCCGGCCAGGGCGGCCCTGGGGCCGGATTGCTCGAGCAGCAGGGCGCGGCAAGCGCTACGCAACTGGCCCATCACCGTAGCGGCCGCCAATCCGTGTCCGACGCAGTCGCCGACGATAAGGGCTATCCGGCTGTCGCCGAGATCCACGACGTCGTACCAGTCGCCGCCGACCTGCAACGGGCGGCTCGCGGGGAGGTAGCGCACCGCGATACCACCGGGCAGGTCAGCCGGACCCAGCATCGCGTGCTGCAGCGCCACCGCGGTTTCGCGTTGCACGTCCAACTGATAGACGCGCTGCAGACCCTGCCCGAGCCGTCCGGCCAACACCGTCAGCAACGTGTGGTCTTCGGGAGTAAACGCGCGCTTCTCGGCCAACTGGACCCAGATCACCAGCACGCCGCGAGGCTGTTGCAGTGCGATGCCGGCCGTGCCCGCTTCCTCGGTGACGGTGGTGAGCAGATCGGCGTCGCGCAACGACTCCATCAGGCTCCGCCGCTGTGGCGTCAGGTCGCCCCACTTGATCGGTTCCCCGGCGCAGACCAGGTCCGGTGCCCGCTCCGTGGACGAATCGCTGACGAACGTGACCGCCAGAACGCGCCGAGCCTGCCACACGCGGCGAAGCACCTCGGCCGCGCCGCGCAGCGCGTCGTCCAACGTATCTGCTTGTACCAGTTGCTGATTGAGCGCGGCCAGCGCGGTCTGCCGCTGCACCATATAGTGCTCGGCCGTCACGTCGCGCAACGTGCCCACCATGACCCGGCGGCCCGTGTCGGGATCCTCAGCGTGGTTGAAGGACACCGCCACCCACAGCCGGTGCCCGTCGTGGTGAACCAGCGGAACAGTGAAGGTGCCCTGCGCCTGGGTCAGCATCGCGCCGAACGCCGTTTCGACCTGTCGGTAGGCGTCGGCGTCGGTTTCGGCGGTCGGCCACCAGGGATGGATGGGCTCATAGGGCAGGTTTTCCGGACCGAAGCCGAGGATCTCGCTGAAGGCGGCGTTGATCTCGACGACGGCACCGTACTCGTCGCAGACAAAGAACGCTTCCTGTAGCGAGTCCACCAGCGCGGTGCGCCAGCGCGCGTGATGGTTACGCAACCGCGTCAACTCCACATTGGCGCGAACCCGGGCCAGCAAATCGGCGGCCGCGAATGGTTTGACCAGGTAGTCGTCCGCGCCGGCGAGTAGGCCTTCGACCGCCGCCTCCTGGCCGGCCCGCGCGGACAGCAGTATGACGGGCAGCGCGGCAGTGCGCGGATCCTTGCGCAGCACCGCAAGCAAGGCCAGACCGTCCAGACCCGGCATTATGACGTCGCTGATCACCAGATCGGGAAGTTGGATGCGGATCGCATCGAGCGCCTGCAGACCGTCGCTGTAGCCGCTGACCTCGTAGCCGGAAGCGCGCAGCAGATTGGTCAGGTATTCGCGCATGTCGGCGTTGTCGTCGGCCACCAACACCCGCGACCCGCGAGGTTCGACCGTGACGTCTGGGACCGTACCGACCTCCGTCGATGTCGACGCCCCCGGCAGCCAGCGCAAGGCTTCCAGGACGAACGGCTCGGCGATCACCCCGGAAGAAGCCGGTGTCGCCGCCTGCCCTGACGTGACCACTTCGTCGCTGCGCAGGTGGGCGGCGCCGAAGGGAAGCCGAACGGTGAACGTGGTGCCGGTGCCCTCGCGGCTGTCGGCGCTGATGGTTCCGCCGTGCAACCCCACCAGCTCCTTGACCAGGGCCAATCCGATCCCACTACCTTCGGTGGATCGGGCGCGCGCCGATTCGATGCGATGGAAGCGCTCGAAGAGCCGGGGCATTTCGGCGGCGGGGACGCCTATTCCGGTGTCGGCGACGGTGACGACCGCGTGGTCGTCGTCCCGGGACACCCGGACGGTGATCGACCCGGCGAAAGTGAATTTCAGCGCGTTGGAGAGCAGGTTGAGCACCACCTTCTCCCACATCTCGCGGTCCAGGTACACCGGTTCGTCCAGCGCAGGACAGTCCACCGTGAACGTCAGCCCTGCCTGGTCGATCGCCGACCGAAACACGCTGGCCAGCTCGGCAGTGATGGATGCCAGGTCCACGGCGGAGAATCGAGCCTGCATCCGCCCCGCCTCGATACGGGAGAAATCGAGCAGTGTGTTGACCAGTTTGGCCAGCCGCAGTCCGTTGCGGTGCACGAGTTCGAGTTCTTGACGCGCGTAGTCGTCCACACCGGTCGGCCGGGCCCGCAACTCGTCGACCGGTCCCAGGATCAGGGTGAGGGGCGTGCGGAACTCGTGACTGATGTTGGAGAAGAACGTGGTTTTTGCGCGGTCGAGTTCGGCCAGCGCCTCGGCGCGTTGCTGCTGAGCCTCGTAGCTGCGGGCGCTGCTCACACCCGTCGCGATGTACCCGGCAACCAATTCGACGAAGCCGCGGTAGCCGTCGTCGAGTTCCCGGTGCCGGTTCAGCGCCGCCACCAGGAACCCGACCGGCGATCCACCCTGCTGCCGCAGCGGCACGACGAGCGCCTGGACTGGCGGCTTACGCCAGGCGCCGCTGGGCAAGCCCATCGCGGCGCCGTCCAGCTCGACGAGTTGCGCCTCGCCTCGGGCCACCTTGTCGGCGGGCCACACCGACGAGTCGTTGCCGGGCAGCGTTTGCGGTGCAGCCGGATGCCCGGCCTCGATGCCACTGGCCCCGGCCAGGTGCGCCTGCCCGTCGTTGTCGAAGAGGTACGTGAGGGTAAACGGGAGGTCGTAGGGATTGCGCTCGAGCTGCTGGGCGGCGAAGTCGAGCATCTGCCGCTCGGTGCGCACCACGCTCGGATCCGAACCGAGTTCACGCAACGTCGACATCCGGCGCTGTGAGATGACCCGCCCGGTGTCCTCACTGACCACACACAGCAAACCGACCACGCGCGAGTCATCGTCTCGCAGCGGGCTGTAGGAAAAGGTGTGGTAGGTCTCCTCGGTGTAGCCGGACCGTTCCAGGAAAAGCATCAACCCGTCGTCCCAGGTCGATTCCTGCGCACTGAGGACGCGGGCGGCACGCGGCCCGATGTCAGACCAGATCTCGGCCCACACCTCGCGGGCCGGCCGGCCCAACGCCCAGGGATATTTGCGTCCCAGGGTGTCGCGGCGATAGGCGGCATTGCAGAAGAACGTGAGGTCGGGCCCCCACCCCATCCACATCGAAAATTGAGACGAGAGCAGGATATCGACGGCTGTACGCAGGCTCTGTGGCCACGCTTCGACGGGACCTAGTGGTGTCGACGACCAATCGACTGCGGCGAGATCGATGCCGATCTCCTGGTCTGCACGGAAGACCACTGACCTACCTTTCGAGCTCCGGTTGGTCCCACGAGCGTTGCCTCACCGTCAGAGACTATCCATAGCAAACGTCCACTGCCTGCTCAATGCGGTCGCGACATAGAAACACCTCGTTCAGCGGTTGGCCGCCAATGGGGTGGCAATGTCCTCCAACGATCTGCCTTCGGCATCGACGGCGAGAAACCAGGCAATCAAGCCGCCGGCCATCATCACCACCGCACCCAGCAAGTAACCCAGGAACAGCATCGTCGGGTTGGCGCCGTCACCGATGAGCGCACCGTAGATGACCGGCCCCAGCGCTCCGAAACTCTGGGCGATGGCGAAGAACACCGCGATCGCTTTGGCCCGGACCTCCAGCGGGAAGATCTCGCTGACCGTCAGATAGGCGGCGCTGGCGCCGGCGGAGGCGATGAAGAAGATGAGGCACCAGGCGACAGTCTGGGTTATCGCGTTGAGGGCGCCGGCCTCGAACAGGCCCGCGCTGACGGCCAGTAGCAAACCGGATGAAACATAGGTGCCGGCGATCATCTTGCGGCGGCCGATCGTATCGAAGAAGCGCCCAAGCATCAACGGCCCCAACAAGTTTCCTACTGCGAACGCGACGAGGTAGAGCGGCGCCGACGCACTGGACACGTGGTAGAACTTGCCCAGCACCAGGGTGTAGGTGAAGAAGATCGCGTTGTAGAGGAACGACTGGCTGATCATCAGGGATGCACCGAGCACGGAGCGGCTGGGGTAGTCGCGGAACAGTACCCGCGTCAGCGCCAGGTAGCCGATCTTCTCGGCGGGCTTGAGTTCGATGGCCCTGCTTTCGTCGACCTCGGGCAGGGTGGCGCCGGTGGCCCGGACCTCCTCTTCGATATGGGCGATGGACTTCTCGGCCTCTTCGGTGCGGCCGTTCATCACCTGCCAGCGCGGACTTTCCGGCAGATTGCGACGCACCAGCAAAATCACCAGCGCCAGCACCGGACCAAGTAGGAAGGCCAGTCGCCAGCCCAGGCTCAGATCGATCACCTTGAGGAAGACGAATGTGCCGAGCGTCCCGAGTATCGCCCCGGCCCAGTAGGTGCCGTTGACGGCGATGTCGACGCGGCCCCGGTAGCGGGCCGGGATCAGCTCGTCGATCGCCGAGTTGATGGCCGCGTACTCGCCACCGATGCCGGTGCCGGCAACGAATCGGGTGGCGTAGAGAAACGCGATCCAGCCGGCGCTGTTCCCCATGGTGAAGGCGGTGAGCGCGCTGCCCACCAGGTAGACGGCCAAGGTGACCATGAACAGATTGCGTCGGCCCAGCTTGTCGGACAGCTGCCCGAAGAACAAGGCCCCGGCCACCTCGCCGATCAGATAGATGGTCGCGGCGAACCCGACGGCCGCAGCGGACAGGTGCAACGTCTCGGGGGCGGTAAGTGTGTCGGCCACCGCGCTGGCCACGGTGATCTCCAGCCCGTCGAGCACCCAGGCCACACCGAGCGCCACCACCATCCGGGTGTGGAACGCCGACCAGGGCAGCCGGTCAATGCGGGCGGGGATGAGGCTACGGATCGATCCGGTCACCCCATCGGACGTCGAAATGATCGGCTCCTCGCGCACACGTTCGCTTTCCCGTCACCGGGCGGACGGAAACATCATGCCGCGTTCACATGGCGGGTCGGTGACCGCCTTGGTTTGTTCGAGATCGTCGGAGGGCATAAGGACGTCTGGTGCAAGGTCATGAATTGCTCAGCGCGACCACGAGATTGATGGTGACCGCCAAGATCACGGCACCGAAGAGATAGGACAGCAACGCCTGCGCGAGCGCGATACGGCGCAGCTGGCCGGTCTGCAAGCTGGTGTCGGAGACCTGGTAGGTCATGCCGATGGTGAACCCGAGATAGAAGAAGTCGAGAAACCGTGGATTGTCGGAGCCCGTGAAGCCGATCGAAGTGATGCCGTCGTTGGCGTCGGAGTAGTAGATGTCGGCGTAGCGAACACTGAACACCGTATGCACGACGCACCACGCGGCAATGATGCTGACCACCCCGACCGCCGCGGCGATGTCCTTCTCCGCCCCGGATTTCGATCCGGCGGCCAGCAGATGCTCGACGCCGGCCAAACTCGCGACACTCGCCGTCAGAATCACCGCGTCAGTCAGCCACCCACGGGGCGGGTCCTCGGGTTCAACGTGCTCGCGCGTCTTCGCCGCGTCCATCGGTAGCACGACGATCCACGTCCACACCAGGTAGGTGGCTGCCGCGGCGATCCAGCCGACGCTGGGCGCATACCGCAAGCCCGCCAGGAAATGAACCAGCGTCGCCGCGATGACACCGACCGCCGCCGCGACGATCAACCGGATCACGACCTGCGTGCGCCAACGAGACCTAGCTTGGTGCGCCATGCCGCAAGCTAAACACCGCTAGGCGTTTTCCACAGGCACCTTGGTCTGTAAAGACGACAGCGCGGCGGCGCTGAGTCGGGCAAGTTCATCGACCTCGTCGCGACTGAGGGCCGCCGCCATGAGTTCCGCCATCCGGCGGTTGGTCGCCTGCTCGACCTTTGCGTAGCGATTCTTCTTGTCCGCACCGTCGGCGAACGGCTCGGGCCAGCCGAACATCCTCGTGTACTCGGTCCCCTTGTTGAGCATGTGCGCTTCGACCGGGCTGACACCGGAAATGCTGAGGGCGTTGAAGTGCACGCCCGCCCGCAGCTCGCGCAGAATGAACATCACCTGCAGGGCTCGCGCCGGTGCATCGTCGGCCAGCGGCATTGTGCGCCATCCCGCATACAAGGGCAACCCCGCGATCGGTGTCGCTGCGACGATCTTCTCCCCCAGTTCGGCGATACGGTCCACACCGTCGCCCCCCGCCAGATGCCTGCGGGCAAAACCGGCGGTCTGCTCCCAATAACATTGTGCCGCACCAGCCGCGCCGTGTACAGCAACGCCCTCTTCGACGATCCTCCTTCATGTTCCCGCCCGTCCGTGAGGCGATCCGGTCACGTTACCTGGCTAGCGCTCAGTTGATGTGCTTGTCGAACCACCCGACCGCGACCTCAGGGTGGATCCCGAAGTAGTTGTAGCCGTCGAACCGGCGGTCGGTGCCCTGGATCCAGTGCAGGCTCTTTTCGGCCACCGGGAGGGCGTCGTAGATGTCCTGAACGTCTTGCGGGCGGGTCATGGTGTCGTCGTGCACCTGTGCCACCAGTGTCGGGACGGTCACCGCCTTGACGTGTTCGAGCGGCGACTGCTCGGACAGATGGAACCCGGTTCGGTCGTGCACAGCTTTCTCGAATTCCTCGTAGCCGTCCTCGATGCCGACGGACTTGACGAACTCTTCGACGACATAGCGTGCCGAGACCGGCTGCAGCATCACCATGGCCTGGATCTCGGAGAACTCTTCGGGGTGCTTGGACCAGGCCACCGCAGTCGAGTCGGCACCCAGGCAGACCGACAGCAGCGCTTTCTTCATCTTGTTGGTGTCCGGACGGGAGGCGGCGTAGCGCAGCGAGCCGATCACGTCGCGGTATTCGGTGAGCCCGATGCCGGCGATACCGCCGTTGCCCTGGCCGCTCATGCCGTGGTTACGGATGTCGTAGGCCAGGATGTTGTAGCCGGCGTCGTGTAGCGCTTTGTACTCGGGCAGGAAGTTGACCTCGAAGCCGCCCAAGCCACCGAATTCCGGCAGGTGACCGGGGTAGCCGTAGCGGTTGCCGGGCAGAAAGTGGTTGTGGATGATCAACCGGTCGGAGTCGGCCGGGATGAACCAGCCCTCCAGCGGCACACCGTCCATCGACGGAAAGAAGACGTCCTCGTAGTCCAGACCGACCTCGTCAGGGCGCCGGTAGACCGGGGCGCGGCGGCCCGCTGTGGTTCCGGTCGTCCAGAGCTGGACGAAGTTGTCGAAAGCGGTCTGCGCGTCATTGTTGTCGGCCATGTCGATCCCTATCTGCTGTGGTTCATCTGTCTTGAACCTAGGCGCCGCGCAGCTGGGCAGGGAGTCGCTGCTTATACCCGGTACTGGCGGTCCCTGCCTTAAGGGTGGACCGTCTCCTACGGTGGCTATATGAACATCGATCCCGCCAAGGACATCAAGGAGTTTCTGATGACCCGGCGGGCGCGGATCGGCCCGGAACAAGTGGGCCTACCGAGTGGACGGCGCCGTCGGGTGCCGGGGCTGCGGCGCGAAGAAGTCGCCCAGCTAGCCGGGGTGAGTACCGAGTACTACACCCAGATCGAGCGGGGCAGCGTGGCCGGGGTGTCCGACGAGGTGCTGCGCTCGGTGGGGCGGACACTGCAATTCAGCGACGACGAAACCACCCATTTCTTCGATCTGGTGCGGGCGGTCGCCGGGGCGCGCGGCGGTGCGCGGACCCAGGTCGCGAGCCGCAAGATTCCGGCCGGGCTGCAGGACCTGATCGATGGCCTGCTGGCGTCGCCGGCGATCGTGCTGACCGGCAGCCTGGACATCATCGCCGCAAACCGGCTCGGCCGCGCGCTCTACGCCCCGATGTTCGTCCGGTCCAAGGGCGTCCCGAACATAGCGAAGTTCGTCTTCTTCGACGCGTCCTCACCCGATGTCTTTCCGCCATGGGATCGCACGGCCGACGAGGCGGTCGCGCTGCTGCAGGCCGAGGCCGCACGATCGCCGCACTCCCCTGCCATCACCAAGCTCGTCGGTGAACTCGCCACTCGCAGTGAGGATTTCCGAAGCCGCTGGGCCGCACACAATGTAACTGCACACCGCAACGGCACCAAAGTGTTCCGCCACACCGAGTTCGGCGAGCTGACCCTGACTTACAACGTACTGGCGGTCACCGCGGCGCCGGGGCTGTCGGTGGTGGGTTATGTCGCCGAGCCGAATTCGCCTTCAGCGCAAGCACTTCAGATCATGTCCAGCTGGGACGCTCAGCTTCCCTCGCCGTCGTCGGCCAAATAGGTGACGTAATACCAACGTCGGCCCTGATCGACAGGCGCGCCCTCGGCGGCGGTCGCCTTGTCCAACCGGACGTCGGTCAAATGTGGGCTGTGCACGCGGACATAGGCTTCGAGTTCGGCGAGCAGCGCGCTGCCGCTCAGCGTCGCATCAGCCATTGCGGTGCCCTTGTATCTCTTCCAACTCACTTCAGCAGCTGCTCTCGGCTCAGCGGACCATCGTTGATCTAACCAATAAGGTAGCTGCATGACCAAAGCCCAGCGGCGCGGCTCCGGCGCGAGCCCTCGGGATGCCTGGTTGCAAATCGGGTACGAAGTCCTCGCCGAGGAAGGCTTCAAAGCCCTCAAGCTCGACGTCATCACCAAACGCCTGGGCGTCACACGCGGCAGCTTCTACTGGCATTTCACCGACATGGCCGCGTATAAGGCTGCGCTGGTGGCCAATTGGGCGCAGTGGCGCGATGATGACCACCAGCAACTAGGCGATTTGGCCATGCTCGCGCCCCGAGATCGGCTGATCAAGATGATGTCGGTACTGCTCAGCTCGCGGTACTGGACGCTGGAGCGGGCAATGCGGGAATGGGCCCGCTCGGATGAGATCGCCGCGACCAGCGTCCGCGCCGCCGACCGTCGGGTTCAGCGCGCGGTGCGCCAGGCGTTCCTCGACGAAGGCTTCGATGCGAACACGGCCCGGCAACGAGCCGACTGGATCTTCTCGATGGGCATCGGCGCGCTGCATCTGGCGTCCAAGCGTGCACATATGCCGGCCCCAGAGCGCGCCGAGCTGGTCGACTTCATGCTGCGACCCTGAACCGGGGTGCGCGGCCGGCCGATTATTGCACCATACTTTTTAGTATAGTGTGTGCGTTCATGGGACTGCCTTTGTCCAGCGCCTCGGCCCTGGTGCCGGATGACTTCGTCGCACGCTTGGCCGAACGGGCCGGCGAGGCCGAACAGCTGCGACGGCTGCCGGACGACACCGTTGCAGAGGTCCGCGACAGCGAGCTGCTGGGCCTGCTTGCGCCGAAACGCTTCGGCGGGCGACAGGCGTGTTTTCCCGAGGTGCTCGAACCCGTCCAGCGGATGGCCTTGGGCTGCGCGTCGAGCTCGTGGACGATCGGCTTCTTCGTCCTGCACAACTGGCTGTTGTCGTTGTTCGACGAACAGGCTCAGGTCGAGGTTTTCGCTGCCGGTCCGGCGCTGGCACCCGCACCGCTGGCACCGACCGGGTTCGGCGAGAAGGTAAGCGGGGGAATCAAATTGAGTGGCAAATGGTCCTGGGCCACCGGGATCATGCACGCCGACTGGGTCATGGTCTGCGCGCTGTGCGGCTCGGGCGACGATATGTTTCCAGGTCTGATCATCGTCCCGGTCGACGAAGTGACCGTCGACGACGTCTGGCACACACTGGGCATGCGCGCAACCGGATCCAATGACGTCACCGTCAACGAGGTGTTCGTGCCCGCGCATCGGATCGTCCCCCTGTCGGACCTCTACAACGGCACCTCAGCGGGTGCGACGCTGCACGATGCCCCGCTGTATCGCTGGCCGGTAGTACCCGCGCTCGCGCTGACGGCGGCGATGCCCATTCTTGGTAGCGCCCAGTTGGTGGTGAAGGCTTTCGCCGAGCGACTCGAGACCCGGGTACTGGCCTATAGCGGTGCCAGGCAGAAGGAACAGCCGGCCACCCAGATTCGCCTGGCCGATGCGCGGATACGGCTGCAAGCGCTGCAGGGATTGGTGACCGACATCGCCGGCACCATCGAATCGATCGTCGCCGAGGGCGGCGTCGTGCAACGCAAGTTGCGGGCCCGCGCGCGAGCTACCGCAGCCCACGTAGTGAACGAATCTCTTTGCGTCATCAATAATCTCATGGTAGCTTCCGGAGCGTCCGCCAACTTCCTGGCCAATCCGCTGCAACGGGCCCGCCGGGACGCGGAAATGGGGGCGGGTCACGTGATCTTCGATCAGGACACTGCGCGCGAACTCTATGGTGCGCTCGAGATCGGTTTGAAGATCTCGCCGATCGCGATGGTGTGAGATCGCCGCCGGCCGATGAGTTTTGCGGGCCACTGGGGTCTTAGTTACGACCGAGGTGAACACAGCCGATGGGGGCCACGTGAGCAGAACCAATCTTTCGATGTCGATCTCAGCGGACGGCTATATTGCCGGGCCCGGTCAGTGCGAGGCCCAGCCGCTCGGCGTCGGCGGCGGAGCGCTTCATGACTGGCACTTGGGCCCCGCGAAAGACCATCCTGTCAACCAACAAGTGGCCTTCGAGATGCTCGACGGGATGGGAGCAACGATCATGGGCCGCAACATGTTCGGTCCCATTCGCGGCGAATGGCGCGACTCGGATTGGGCCGGCTGGTGGGGCGACGAACCGCCTTACCACTGCCCGGTTTTCGTCCTGACTCACTACCCGCGCCAATCAATCGAGCTTAAAGGAGGGACCACCTTCCACTTCGTCACCGAAGGGATCGAGGCCGCCTACGCCCAGGCAAAAGCAGCTGCCGATGGCCGCGCCATCTCGATCGCTGGAGGAGCCTCGTGCGCCCGGCAGGCAATCGCAGCAGGACTCGTCGACGAGATCGATCTTCAAGTCAACCCGGTGCTGCTCGGGTCGGGTGAGCGGTTATTCGACGGGTTCGAGGCGGGTAAGCCCGCACTCGAGCTGGTAAGGGTGCTTGAAGCGCCGGGCGTGGCGCACCTGCGCTACCGGGTCGCGGCTCGCCAGCTACCGTGACGCTCGCGAGCGCCTCCACCGCCAACGCCCACAGGATTGACGAGTCTCAAGAATCCTGGTCGTCGTACTCGTTGAGGTATCGGGCGTCCTCCAAAACCAGCTCCCGATACTCGGGCTCAAGTTCGTCGATGGCGGCTTGGGCCTCGGCGGTCAATTCGTCGCGAATCCCGGACTCGGCGTGTGCGAACGGAACATACGCGCGCATCAGATCCGGGAGGTCCAATAGGACGGTGTCGGAAAGACCGTCGAAACATTCGTCGGCGGGCAAAAGAACGTCGGGGAGTTTCCCTAGCCGGACCGCACTCCACCGCAAAGGATCGCCAGTGCCCTCCGCGATGCATGCGCGCAACAATTCCCGATGGCCGACGTCGTCGAACCGCAAGCCCGGCGCGGTGGCAAAGAACTTGTCCAACAACGCCTCGAGCTCCGCGTCCTCGAGCGAGGGCGGTCGGTAGCCACTACCCCCCTCAGGCAGTCGTTGGGTCAGCCATTTGAGCAGCGGCCGACTCGCCGGCCACGTGTCGGACTCCTCCAGCATCGTCGCCAGACTCTCCACCTCGACACCCCGGCGCAACCAAGCGCGGGCATCGGCGAGGCTCATCTCGACAAACGTGGTGTCGGGATCGGTACGGCTGCGCGTGGCGACGTCGAGCACCTCTTCCAACGATGCCGGCACGAAGAAGGCGTCGCTCACCTCTGACGAAAGGGTGTGGTCGATGAAGGCCGCGCAGGTCATCTCATACCCGGAAGGCAAGCGCACTCCAAGCATCAATTCGTCTCCGTCACCGAGAATGTGCGTCATCCGTACCGCCCGGTCGACCTGGGTGAGGCGCAGGTCGGTGAGCCACTGCGGGAGTTCGTCATCACGCGTGGCAACCTCGCGTTCGCAGCGCGTGCGCAGCACCTCGTTATCGAGCATTTCGGCGAGCACCGCCAACAGCACCGTGGTTTCGTGAAGCTTCGTAGTGATGAAGCTTTCGATGAGTTCGCCGAGACCGACCACTTCTTGCTCGTCGGGGTCGGCGAGCACCGGGTGCGGGGGTGCCGTCGCTTGGATGATGAGGCTGACCGTGTGCAGCAGTTCCAGTGGATGGTCGCTGGCGAGGGCCTCGCGAACCGCGTCGACGAGCGGGAACTCCTCGTCGTGCCCGTACGCGCGACGCCCGGCGCGCACCCGGCGCGCATCGCGCCGCGCCTGTTTGGCCTTCCGGCGCTTTCGACTGTCCGACACTGTGCGGACCCTACCGCCTTCTGCCGACGCTGACAGCCAGCTCAGCCGGCCCTGCCGTTCGGGTTCTGGACGCAAGTCGGGACGGGCATGTGCAGTGCGAGTTGGCCTTCGGTCGTCACATCGAGCCGGACGGCCCTGGTGGGCCGCAGCGAACGCAGGTCATCGGCCATGCGCCCGTCGCCGACCTGCAGGCCGAGATGACGCGGCAAACGCGTACTTCCGGCGGCCAGCATATTCGTCTGACTCAACGTCGAATGCCACGCACCGTTGATTTGCGTGTACGAGGTCAGCGTCGAAACACATTCGCCAGTCGGGTATCTGGTCTGCGCGGGCGTAGCGACGGAGAGTGCCAGATCTGTCCCACCCGAATCGTTGGACACCCGCGCGGTAGCCCGGCCGGCATCAACGTCGACATCGATCTTGGTGACCCACTTCGGGAAGCCGTAGCCGTCGTGACCGCGAACCTGGGCGATCTCGGTGCTCACCGGCAGCGACAGCACATGCGAATGCACATGATCGTTGGCCAACGCGGCTGCCAGATCCACGAATCCCGGTCCGCCGTGCCGCGCCGGTCTGACGGCAACCCCGACAGCCGCTTCGGTGTAGAAGTCGATGTCGCACACGTCGTACCGAAAGAACATCACTGAGACCAATCCAAGCCTCGGCGCGATCTGCAGCGGCGCCAACTCGGCGGGCAATCGGGTACGAATCGCGCGCGTGGGGGCGAGCATCGTGATCCGGGCGGTGGATATGCGGTAGTAGAAGTTCGGCGTGAGCGTGGGACCGATCGGCGAGTCGACCCGGGTTTTGGGCAGTCGCCGGAAGAAGTCGACGCTGCTCACGCGCGGATCACGGGCGACTGCGTCGAGATCGGTATCCATCCGATATTGGTCATACAGGCCACCTTTGGGGACTGTGACAACGTGGCCGCCTAGGTCGACCGAGACTTCTGTCATGGTGTTGATCCTCCTCAGCGGTGTGCCGGAATGGGTTGGCGCGCGTCGTTCTTCGACTTGAGCCAGCGTGAGTAGCGTCGCAGGGCACGGCGCTGCTGTCGGCGATCGGCGAGCAGCGACAGACCGGGGCCGACTCGCTGCGTGGGGTTCTTGCCGGCCGCGATCCGGCGCATCTGGTAGCGGACTTGCGCCATGCTGGCCATCGACGCGAGCGCCTTGTCCGACCAGTTGACCGGCTTCAACTTGGTGGTGGCCTCGAAGTCCCGGCGCCAACGGTTGGGCAGATCAGGCGTGGTGGCCAGCGCTGTACCCATACCAATCATCGAGACGCCGTTGGCCAGTACCTGTTCGGCTGTATCGCGACGCGAGATACCGCCGGTCAGCATGAGCGGAAGCGGACTGGTCGCGGCTAATTCGCTTGCCAGTTCCAGGAAATACGCCTCGCGTGCGGCGGTGCGCCCGTCCGCGGCGCGTCCTGTCATTGCGGGACTCTCGTAACTGCCGCCAGATATCTCCACGAGGTCGATCCTGCGCGGGGCAAGCATCTCGATGACCTTGCGTGCGTCGTCGGCGTCGAATCCGCCACGCTGGAAATCTGCCGAATTCAGTTTCACCGCAACGGCAAAACTCGGCGACACCGCAGCGCGGATGGCTGTGACGACCTCGAGCAGCAGGCGCGCACGGTTCTCCAGCGGGCCGCCCCACTCGTCGGTCCGGACGTTGACCAGCGGAGACAAGAACTGCGACAACAGGTAGCCATGCGCGGCGTGCACCTCGACCCCGTCGAAGCCGGCCTCCTCGGCCCGGCGCGCGGTGGTCGCGAACCGATCGATGGTGTCGTGAATTTGGTTGACACTCATGGCGATTGGCTGACCAAACCGCTTCGAGTGCCGGCCGACATCGACCGCGATGTCCGATGGACCCCAAACCACACCAGGCATGTTCGCCTGGACCTGACGGCCGGGGTGACTAATCTGCATCCACATGGCCGCACCGCCTGACTTGCCGGCGTGCGCCCAGGCTGCGAACGGCCCTAGCGGCGCGTCGGCGTCCAGGACGATGCCGCCGGGTCCGGTCAGCGCCTCGGCATGCACCATCACATTCCCGGTGATGAGCAAACCGGCCCCGCCGGCGCCCCAGCGGCGATAGAGCGCCGTCAGACGCCTGTCGGGCAGCTGCGCCTGCCCGGCCATCCCCTCTTCCATCGCGGCTTTGGCAATGCGGTTGCGCAAGATCTGGCCGGATGGCAGCTGTAGCGGGGAGAACAATTCCGGCGGCGGGTTCGACATGGCGTGGTACTCCTGGATGTTAGCAGTGCTTACTCTGTCAGTGATGCTAACGTTAGGTGCGAATGTAAGCAGTGTCAACACCGGATAGGTTGTGACGATGACGACATCGAGCCGGACGTACCACCATGGCGACGTGCCCGCCGCCCTGATGCGCGCCGCCTTGGAACTGCTCGAAGAAAGCGGCGCCACCGAGTTGTCACTGCGCGCGGCGGCTCGACGCGCCGGACTGTCCACCGCCGCGCCGTATCGTCACTTCTCCGATCGCAACGCCCTGTTATCAGCCGTTGCCGCCGTGGGCTACCGCGAGCTGGCCGAACACCTCGCTGCGGCGCAGCACGGGGCACCCGGCCCCGACCAGCTGGCTAACATCGCGGTCGCCTACGTGCGGTTCGCGCTCGAACGACCGGGCCTGTTTCGGGTGATGTTCGCCGAGGGATGCGATGCGACCAGTCCCGATCGGGTAGCAGCCGTGGCAGCGATCACGGAGTACCTCAATTATGTTGTGCAGCAGACACTTCCATCGTCCGATCCGGAAGCGATGGCCATCGCCGCGTGGGGGCTGGTGCACGGACTGGCGTTCTTGCACCTCGACGGCAAGCTCGACACCTCATCGAGCCAGGCGGTTGCCGACCGGGTCCGCGGGGCCGTGCGTGCGGTGCTTGCTCTATCTGCCGAAGGTTGATGCCGCGAGCCGAGTGTCAACTCTCCGGCAGCGCCGCGAACCGCTTCTTGACGTCGTTGTACCAGGACATCGACTTGATCGGGTGGCGCCAGCGCCCCTTCATGTCCTCACGAGCGGGCGCGTGCGCGTTGTCGCCCGCCTCGACGAGTTCCTTGAGGTGGCGATCCTGGGCCTTGATGATCTCGTCGGCGCTCTCACCACGGTGCGCCAGGCCGCAGGGGCCACCGAGGTCATGGCAGGTCATCGTCTTCACAAGGGTCCTCCATCTCGTGGTCACACCGGGCGATCCGGGTGCGTCAGGATGGTGACGCACCCGACGACGAAAGTGTGACCGCCCATGGTGAGCGCCGATCAGCTACGTGACGGCTTCGAGGCCGAACGTCCTCGTATGCAGCGCATCGCCGCGCGGATCCTCGGGGATGTCGACGCGGCACAGGACGTCGTGCAGCAGGCGTGGCTGCGGCTGCACGCCACCGACGAGCCAATCGCAAACCTGCCGGGCTGGCTCACCACGGTGACCTCGCGGCTGTGCCTCGACCGGTTGCGGGCGCGTACCCCGGTGCCGCAGGAGTCGATTGAGGTCGAGGCCACGGCACTCGACCCGGCCGACGATGTGGCACTGGCCGACACCGTTGGCGTCGCCCTGCAGGTGGTGCTGGACCGCCTAACACCCGCCGAGCGGGTCGCCTTCGTGCTGTATGAAAGCTTCGGCGTCGACTTCGGGGCGATCGCCTCGATGCTCGACACCACACCGGTCGCTGCCCGCAAGCTGGCTTCTCGGGCTCGCGCCAAGGTACGCCCAGCCGCGTCCGAGGATGCCCTCGCGGACTGGGAGATCGTGGACGCCTTCATGACCGCGGCCCGCGAGGGCGACTTCACCAGGCTGCTCGAACTACTCGCGCCCGATGTGGTGATCGCTTCCGACGCGGCCGCGATCGCCCTGGGCAGCCCGGCCCGCCTGGACGGCGCCGATGAGGTGGCTAACTTCTTCAACGGCGCGGCGCGGGCAGCCTTCCCGGTCTTCATCGAGGAGCGCGCCGGCGCGGCCTGGATCCACCGCGGCGAGGTCAAGGTTGCCTTCGACTTCACCATCGAGGCCGGGCAGATACGCCGTCTGCAATTCCGAGCCGCGGACGAGGTTTTGGCCGGGGTGCGGCGCCGCGATAGTGGGACGGATTATGGTGCGGCTTCGGCCGGATGACGCTCGTTCCTCTTCGCAATGAATGCGCTGATCTCAGCGATGACACGTTTCGGGCAGGCATGAAAATGGCCCCCAGGCTGCTGCCTGAGGGCCATTTCCGCTGGTAGCCCTGGGACCGTTCAGTCCGAACATATTGTTGACAGGTGTGCAACATGAGGTTTCTGTGACTGATCGACCCCTGGAGTTTGTATCTCCGCCGCGCCAGCGCCAACGCATCACCGATCGCCTGCGAGCTGAAGTTGTTGCTGCCTACGAGTTCGGACAGACCAGCCGACAAGTGGCAGAGACGTTCGCTATCGGACGATCGACTGTTCTGAAGATTCTGAAGGCAGCTGGGGTGATGGTGCGGCCGCAGGGACATAAGTAAGGGACATAAGTATTAGAAGTACTTCTTTCCCGGCGGTGGCGGAACCGTTGGTTTCTTGCCGGCAGCTTCGTCGATGTCACGGAGGACCATCTCGACTAGTGCCCTCGCCAGCGCCTTGGTGTCGATCTCTTCACGCGGAACGGACCAGACTCTGATGCGGCGCTCTTTTCGCGGACGGGAGTTTCGACGGGGTGATTTTGGTGGAGAAGTTGAGGTCATATATCACCAACATCGGATGCCGTGTCAATCTCCCCTGATTCCGCTTGCATCAAGATCGCGCGCCAGTCGTCGGCCCCTTCCAACACGCCGGAAGTCTCCAGAATCTTCCCACGCCAATATTCCGCTCTCGCTGGGTCGGCTTCAACTTCCGCCTGAATCACAAACAGCTGAAGCCCTGTTACTAAGCAGTGCTCGCGACCGCGACTGTATGGGATCATCTGATCTGGAAAGTCCTTCTCAGTTCGGTCTGCGAGCTCTGTTTCACGCCAGGTGTTCACGACCAGAACGCCTTTCGGCGCAGTGCCCACCTCCTCCATCTCACCTGCAACCCACTTCTCAAGCTGCGCAGCATGTTTCTCAGCAGCGCTCTTGGCAACGCCTTTTACCTCCACAACTGCATTGCGCCTAGGAAACTTGACCTTCCAGTCATCGCGTCCGGGCTCGGGTTCGGATACCTCGCACCCAAGCAGCTCAAAAACTGCCTTAACCTGGAGTTCGAGCGGGCGACCAGTACCCAAAAATAGCTGATCTTTTAGCTCGCTTTCTTCCTGCTTTTTCTGAAGATTGGTGAGCTTTGTGCGTGCCGACTGTACGCGGGCTTGCTGTTTCACTACAGATTCCCGCACCTCAAGTTGCGCCTTTGTTGAATATTTTTCGGCCCAAGCAGGCCGTGAGATCACTCCGGCAGACGTCAGGTCAAAGACTGCCTGTATCAGTTCGCCCTGGATGGCTATCGCCTGCGGCTTATAAAGGACCTTACCCGTCTTCTCGCTGACACTTTTAATGAGGTCCGGCGCTGGTAATAGAACAAGAATGCCACCGCCCTCAGTCTCTACGTAGGAGCTGACCGCACGTTCTGTTCCCTGTACCCTTGCTACGTCAGCACCTGGCCAGGCACTCATCACAGCGTCGTATTTGAAGAAGGCTTTCCGATTCTTCAAGAAAGTCGCCAGAGAATTTGATCCGGAGATTTGTATCCGACTTCCGCTAGCCCGTGTTAAGGAAAGTTGATCACGCGCAACCGGCAAGGCGCGCCAAAGATCTGCCTTCGACACTACCCGAGTTGTACTTCTATTCCGGCCTGTTCCGGAATATTCCTTTTTGCCGGTGTCCACATAGCACTCTTGCGGCGGTCGCGTGATGACAATCAAGATCCGACCCGCATTGAGGAAGTCTCTAAATTCACCACGACGACGGTCTATGTCCGCAAGAAGTCGCACCGATTCGTTCTCGGTTGGACTTGGTAGATTCTGATATTGTTCCCCGTAAACACTATGATAGTGCGACAGGCTTTTCGCTGGATCCCAATTCACCACATCGTAGTCGAAAACACTGATATCACTATCAAACGTACTACGGGTGCAGTCATCATCGCCGTAGATAGGATCGTAGTCGAGAGACAGTAACCTCATGAGATGATTATAATCCCTTTCTAAGCATTACCAGTTTTGTCAGGCGATTTGAGCGATATAATAAGGGTATGACTAACCCCATCGCCGTCAAATCAGTCGCTCGCGGCATATCCGAGTGTGACCCTATCGTACTGATGGAGTCGGCAGACAAGACTCGGCGATTGGTGTTCATTCCCGTCATCCATAACAACCCGAAGAAGGACTGGCCAGCCAAAGGCGCCTTCGTCTACCAGCGCAAACTCAAGGCTGACGAATGGGACAAGATCACCATCGAAGGCGAGTCACTCAACCGACTGAAGGCAGGTGAAGGCTACAAACTCGAGCTTGATTCACATGCCCTCGGCGAGCTTATAGGTGGCCTCATGGACATCGAAGAGATCGCCGAGCAGGTTAAGAAGGGCCGGACCAACACAACGTTCGTACCTAGCAGGGCGGACATGGCACCGATACTGGCAAAGCTGATTGAGAATTCGACCGACGAGCAGATCACCACGGAGTTGGCCAAACTCGGCAGAGATCAGGCAGTCAAGATCAACGATCTCATTCTGCATGCTCGCATCCGTAGCGCTTTGAAGTACTGGGAAGAGCACAAAAACGACAGTACTGAGGAAAACTGGCAAAAGTACTTCAGCGATCGGCCGTGGATTCTCTCACTGCTCTGCCCCGAGCCGATCATCATCATGAAATCTAAGATGTACGTCGGCGGGACCAACGCGTCAGGTTCCGGCGGCAAGACCGTCGACTACGGCTTTATCAACAAAAATACTAACAATACCGCGCTGATGGAAATCAAGACACCAGTCGCTAAGCTGCTGGCCAAAGAGTATCGCGGCATATACCCACCATCATGGGATCTTGCCGGTGCGGTGACCCAGGTTCAAAACTACAAATACCATGTACTGAAAAACCTTCCAGCCCTCAAAGAAGACTACGGCGTCTTTGATGCAGTCAACATTCCAACTTACGTCATCACGGGAAACACCGCCGAATTGACGTCAGATACGTTCAAGCGATCCTTCGAGCTTTACCGCAAAAACCTCTCCGGCACGATAGTGCTGACCTTTGACGAAGTCTTCCAACGACTGAGGCTCTTGCTCAGCGATTAACATATAAAATAATAACTGATTATTTTCGTCAATACCCACTCTGGGTTCGAACACGTAACAGGGGTGAATAAAACGCTACCAGACCATCAAACATGGCTGTTGGTCAAAAAATGCCCCATAAAATAGTTTGACCCCCGTCAAATAACAGGGCTTAAACTATTTAGCTTGGCTAATCATGGTAGCCCTGGGACAGTTCAGTCCGAACACATTGTTGACTCGTGTGCAAGATGGTGTTGTTGAGGTTGAACGACCCATGTCGTTCGTATCTCCCCAACGACAACGGCGACGGATCACTGACCGGCTACGAGCCGAGGTGGTCGAGGCGTATGAGTCCGGACAGACGAGCCGGGAAGTTGCAGAGACGTTCGCCATCGGGCGAACGACAGTCCTGAAGATCCTGAAGGCTTACGGCGCGACGGTGCGGCCACAGGGACGAAAGTACTAGGCGTCAAGGTAGCTCACGGCGCGGAGACGAAACCAGCAACGACGTTATGGTTAGTTCATCATTATCGATAAATCATTTATCGCGCCGCGACGGCCGAACACCGCGTTCCGAACGTGACACGGCCGCTGAATACTACGCAGCCCTAGACCGAAGCCGGCGTCAGAACGGTAGTCCCGGTCGCTACTAAATCTTTGATGTCCTGATACAACCGCCGCAGGTGGTCATCGGCCATATCGAGAATCGGTTCGTACATAAAGGAATTGACATGTATGTGTTCTGGTGTCATCAGCACGACGCTGTCGAGGATTCTGCGCACTTCCTCGGCCTGCGGGAAGCGCCGCCGAAACTCAGTGAATAGCACCGGTGTTTGATTTGCGGCTATCGCGTCGGTGAATCCCGAATCCGCGATCGCGTCGATCATGTACTTCTCGGCGAGTAGACGGATTGCGATCGACAGCACGATCTTGTTCTCAAAGTTAATGCTTGTGGCAGCACTGATGCACTGGTCTGCTTCCTGCAAGATCATGTCAGTCACGACCTGGCTAGCGTCCGCCCACGCAGCATCACCGCCGAAAACTTTGGAGAAAACTTTGTCGAGGTCTGATTGTGTGATCTGCTCCGAATCGTTCTTCCAGTGCAGCAAAGAGGTAAGTAGCAGATAGTCCGGATCGTCGTCTCCTTGCGTGTACTCAAGGAGATTTCGCATAAATGGTATGGATGCGGCCCGTTTCATCGCGTGAGTAAAAAAGCTGGGCTTAAAGTCTTTGATGAACGGATTGCGAATGCCTACCGCCTTGATCAATGAGATACCGGTCTCGCTTTTCTGCGCCATCAAGCATTTGTCATAGGAGACGAACCGGCTTTCCAGCGTCCGGTAGAAGTCGAAGTTATGAGTGAGGATTATCAGGCGAAAATTATCATGCTCAGCCATCTCCTTCAGATACTGGATAATGGCGTACTTGTTCTTGTAGTCGAAGGAGTCAGCGATGTCATCGATGACGAAGATAGTTTCACGTTCTGAATTGCGCCTCGCCTGCACCTCGAAAAGTACATTGAGAATGTACAGAGCCTTTTTCTCCCCGGTGCTCAGGACTTGTAGTAACTCCTTCCTGTCCACTTCAGCCCGGTCTTCGCCGTCCTCAAATTCAAATCCAAGTTTGAGGATCGGCTCAAGGCCTAGCATGACGCGTTCTCGGTTTCTTCCGATCAATCTGAATGGAACGAAGAACCGATCGTTGAAGATATCGATAACCTCTTCCCACTGCGTACGCTGATCCGTCGCGGAGCGTTCAATCTCTTTCTTTCTGCTGTCAGCTGCCCGAAAACATTGGACTGCAGCATCGTAAAGCGAAAAATGGGTCTTCAGGTACGATTTCCATACCCGCTCATTGAACCGGTCGACATTCTCCAGCTCCGTCAACAGTTCAGTGTGCTCAGAGATGTGGGCGGCGAAAGCCCGCGCCTCTGCATTCTTCATTAGCTGCTTCTCGATGCTGGCAAATGTCTTACGCAGACCCGCATCTTCGGTGATCTTTTGCTTTTCCGACTCGATCAGCGCTGCGAGATCTTGATGACTAGAGATCTCTTCAGCGGACCCATCGCCGCGTAACAGGATCGAATGATTGGCGTCGAAGAACTTGTTATCTGCCAGGCTCTTCGTCACGTTGGCTGCGTTGTAGTAGCTGAACGCCTCCCTGCTGAAGTACGTCGATGCATCCAGCAACTCGTTATATCGAGTGATGTAGTCGCTCAGCGCTGCCTGAAAATCGTGTGTCTTGAGAAGCGCGAGGACCTTATCGGCAAATACGACGTCGTAGGGGACATCGGCGTACGGTGCGTTGTCTTGCGCTGACACCTCTTCATGAACGCGGAGCAGCGCGACGAAGAAACTTTCGTCATCGCTTGTGAATGCCCGCGAGAGACTTTGCGCGACGTCTTTACGGGTGTGCGACTGCATCTTCAAGGCCGCTAGCAGATCCGCCTTGGCCTTTAGCACATCGACTTGCAGCGCCTCGTACTCTTTCCGAAGTTGGGAATCGACAAGCAACGTGGACGTGGCTTCGGTTGGGCCCATTTCCTCGTCGTACGACAGGATGACGACCACGTCCTGCGGGCTGACTTCGGAGCCCGTCTCATCTACGATTTCCCGTGAGCTCGGGCGATCCGGAAACATCCGATCAGTCGAAGGCTGATCCTTGGCGAGGTCAGCGAACGTCCGCGCAAACGACGTCTTCATCATACCGTTGGGCGCATAGATTGCGACCGCCCGGCTTGTGCGGAAATCAAACTCCGCGCTGAGCTCATGAATCCCATGACAATTCTCAATTTTGACCCGCACTCGGTTCACCTCCCCGCCTCCGTCCCCGCGACCATTAGTCTTCACACCCGCCCTGTCGCGGCCCCGTCTGTCCCACCGCCACACCGTATCGCCCTGCGCCGACATAGCTGACTCACCACCATGCTGTCTGCGACGAGGCCGTGTAGCCCAGGCTCCCAGTGCGTCCCCCGACAATAGAGTGGATCGACCAGTTCGAGCTGTGACTGAATCGTTCAGGGTCGTTCGTGCGGATTCCGGTCGAGTCTCGTGCACCCGACACGCAAGCAGTGGCACGCCGCCGCCTTCCACGTCACTGATGTCGGCCGACACACGACATCTGAGAGATAGCCGTCAAACACGCGCCCTAGCCTAGGGGGGTGGCGAACGCCCCAGACGCTCAACGCTCGCGGAACATGGCGGCAGTCAAGCGTGTGAATACCAAGCCTGAGATCGCACTGCGCTCGATGCTGCATAAGCTGGGCTATCGATTTCGTGTCGACTTCGCAATCCGTGTCTCAGGCAAGATCATTCGCCCCGATGTTGCACTTACGCGCTGGAAGGTCGCCATCTTTGTGGATGGCTGCTTCTGGCACATGTGCCCGCAGCACCGCACCATGCCAGCGACCAACGCCGACTTCTGGAAACAGAAACTTGAAGGAAACGCCGCACGTGACAAAGACCAAAACCAGCTGCTGACCGACGCCGGTTGGCTTGTGGTGAGGATCTGGGAACACGAGTCCCTTGATGACGCCGTATACGAGGTCCAGCGCGCCATCGACCAGCGACGACGGCCCAGCGAGACGTAGAACCCCGTGCGCGGCGGTACCGCATTCTGTCGGCGTTCCACCGTACTATTCAGACGTGCCCACCATGATCGACCTATTCGCCGGTTGCGGCGGCATGACCAGCGGTTTTACCGCCAAGCGGTTCTCATCGGTCCTCGCGATCGAGTGGGATCTGTTCGCGGCCTCAACCTATGCGGCAAACTTTGGCGAGGACCACACTCTCTGGCGCGACATCGCCACGGTCAAATCGTCTGAGATCCCCAAGGCCGACGTCGTCATAGGCGGCCCGCCCTGCCAGGGGTTCTCGAATCTCGGCACAAAGGACGTGAACGATCCGCGCAACAAGCTTTGGCGCGAGTACCTGCGAGTGGTAAAGGCCGCCAACCCAAAGGTGTTCGTCATTGAGAACGTCGACCGCTTCATGAAGTCACCGGAGTTCGACCTGCTTCTTGAGGAAGCCGACCACGGCAGCCTGTCGCGGTACGAATTGAGCTTCGGTCATCTCAATGCGGCTGATTTTGGCGTCGGCCAACGTCGAATCCGTACGATCGTCATCGGTTCCCGAATTGGACCAATCCAGCTACCGGAGCCAACACACGCTCGCCGACCAGAGCCAGGCGCGACAAAACGTTGGGTGACGACAAAGCAGCGTATCGGCAAGGTGCCCGAGGAACCAACCTCAAAATTCCTTCCCGAATCGACAGTCGAGTTCTTCGGCGAGCAGGTCCCAGGCACGTTCAAAGCGATCGAAATCCATCTCGGCAGGACGCCAACAGCTTTGTCACGGCAGCGGTATGAACACGTGCCACCCGGCGGAGGGAGGTTCGACGTGCCTGACCATCTGCTTCCACGGTGCTGGCGCGAAAAACCTACAGGAACAACCGATGTCATGGGCCGAATGCGTTGGGATATGCCGTCGCACACGATCCGTACAGAGTTCTTCAAACCGGAGAAGGGCGCGTACCTTCACCCACAATGGGATGAAGAAGGGCGTCACCGTGTAAATCGACCTATCACTCACTATGAGGCGGCGTTGTTGCAGGATTTCCCGGAGAAGTTTCTCTGGTGCGGCACCAAGATCGGCATCGCCAAACAAATCGGCAACGCGGTGCCTGTCGGCCTGGCTCGGGCTCTGGCGGGACATCTCAACAACTATCTCTGACCAGTTAGTCACCCGCGACACACGCAGCTCGACGAGCGCAGCATCACATAGCCCGGCTGCCGGCATGATCAAGACGTGTCCGCCAACGACAAGCGCCAGATCGATATCGCGTGGAGTGACGTTGCCGGTAACGCTCATCCCTCTGATGCGCGGGCTACAGCTATGCGGCGCACTCGCAACAGTTTCCGTCCCCTCGCAGCTCCAACCGCACCGATGTCCACAGTCCGATATCGGCCCGCTCCGACGACCCGCGAAGCTCCCGAGGACGTCGGGCACATTGTGGCGTTCTTCGAGGGTGCTCCAGACGGGCGGGAGCGATTCAGATGGACGCTTCGCGACTCACTCGATGAGCTGCTCGACGGACAGCGCACGGGGCGGTGGTGCTACCAGCACCTCCGCAAGACCGAGAAGACCTACCTTGGCACCGCGATCGAGATCAACCTCACGCGCGAATACGAGATAGCTGACGGCCTGGACCTCGACTGGCGTATCGACAACGCGGAAGTCGACTGCAAGTTTTCCCGCGATATGGGCGGATGGGAAATCCCGATGGAGATGTACCGCTGTCCAGATCACGGCACTCAGTCCGCCGACGAGGATCACCCCGCACTGCTCGTCTGGCTGAACGACGACACCAGTGAATGGGCGGCTGGTTTGCTCCGGATCACCGACGCCCGACTGAGATGGCGGCAAGGTGGTCCCGGTTCCAGCGATCAGGTCCGTGCGTACAACCGGGATAACAAGCGTCGTGTCGCCGAACACGCATTCCCCGAAATCTACTGGCTGTGGGGCGGCGTGCAGAACGACCTTCCTCCAAATCTCCTGCGGCATCTGCCAGCGGAAACGCGCGACAAGATCCTCAGACAGGGGTCAAGCGGACAGGGTCGCGTCAACGACCTGTTCCGACACGTTCAAGACCGACTGATCAATCGACAGGTGATCCTCACAGTCGGACAACAAGACGACGCCCCAAAGCGTGCTCGCGACGCACGGATCCACCTGCGATCGGAGGGCATCATCGTGCTCGGCCATGAAGACCCCCACCAGCGAATCGCCACCAGCCTGGGCCTTCCGATGCCGCGGAAAGGATCGTGGATCTCGACCCGCGTCGCACCTGCTAGCGACAACAGCGTGAATAGAGGCTTCTTCCTTGAAGGACGCTGGTGGACGAAAGCCGACCCATCCGACGCGATTCTTCCAAGCCCGCAGTTCCCCAGGCAATGGACCGAACTAGAAACGTCGACGCCGCCGAACTAATCGGGACCCGGCACGCGGCTGACCTCGTAAACCAGCTCATCAAAATCACGTAACCGCCTCTGTCGCATCAAGCGCCCGAAGGTCTCCTTCGGCGACCACCGCGCAGGTTTTGACTCGGCAACGCCATTAATGGCGGCCGAGAGCGCAGGCAAGTCCAGGTGATAAACGTAGTCGATGGCACCGGACCCATCGGCGATGATCCGCAACATTGACGGTCTAGGCTCGATGGTGATGACGCCAAAGTGCGGCATCATTCCCCGCCGTTGAGCAACCAGCTTGCTTCCCTGCGATACGCAGTCTTGTGCACGATCAGTCCGCAATGACCACTTGGACGAAAGCGCGATCGCCAACTCATCCGGCTCTCCGGGATGCGGAATGGCAACGGAGACATCGATCTTCAGAAGTGACTCTTCTGGCATCTGCTCGTTAAGATCATCGATCAGCCTCGCCTGCTCGTCTGTCGCATCCGACAGCTTGCCGAGCGCCTTTTCGATTCGTCTTCTGGATGCTCCCAGTTCCGCAGCAAGGACGCGGGAACTGAGATCGCTAAGTGTTGGTCGAAGATCGCCAAAGCTCCTGCGGAACTGTGGAAAAACATCAAGATGGGCATACTGGCGAAACTCGCTCGCGGCCCGAGAACGCTCGATCCGGAGGTCAGGGCGCAGCTCCCTCAGCGCGTCTACAATCTTCTCTTCCAATGTGTCACCTGAAAGCGGCTGTGCAGCTTTGCCTTTAGGTACGCCAAGCTCCTGGAAGAATGCCGTTCCAAGCTCGATCGAAAGATCGTCACCCGCATCTGAGGTGTTCGGCTTGTCCGTGATGTTGCCATCACGATCAATGCGGTAACCGCACACGTCGAGCGTAAAGGGAGCAGGCACACAGAAACGATGCCGGCAGGCGCTGATTCCTGCAATGAGCGACAACGTCAGCCAGGAGAGATCGCCGTCCTCCGCCCGCTCCAACGTGCCTCACCACCGCATTCCGAAGCCGAGCCGCTGGCGAAACTCCCTGAGGTCGTTGTAGTCGGGCGGCTTGACCTTGGGCTGGCGGATTGGCCGCGCCACCGGGTCAAGCTTGTCGACGTAGTGGTCACACCATTGCAACCATTCCTCGGCGGCGGCGCGCTCGTCCGAGGGCGCCATCTCCGAGACTCGATCGCGCAGTGCGGCGAGGTATGCGCTCAACCGGTTCGCAAGTTCCCAGTCGCCGAGGTCTGCCGTCAACCGCTCCCCCAGCGCGTGCTGAACGTACGCATCTCGGGCGAGCGCGTCCTCGCGTGACTCGCGCTCCTGCTTCTCGATTGCAGCGCGCCGTTCGGCTTCCTTGCCCTCAGTGTCGATGACTGCCCAGCGGTCGAAGGTCATGATCACGTCGGGTAGCCGTGTTGCGAGCGAGATTGTCTTTGTCTCGGTCCACGACAACTTGGACGAGAATCGGCTGTTGGTGTCGACGGCGATACTCAAGCGGTTGGACGGCACATAGTCATAGCGCGTGGGACCCCAGCCGTACTTCTTCTCGCGCTCAATTTCCTCCCGTGTCGGTACGTGATCCACTCGGTCTTTCGGCTGCCAGATGTCGACCGAGCACTCGATGTCACCGACTTTAACGATCAGGTCACCACTGAGCTTGCTGCTGTCTTGTCGATAGCCGTGGCCGTCGCGGGTTGGCACGCGCACTGAGTGTCCGCGGGTCTCCGCCTCTTTCGCGAGCGCGTGGAGCAGACGAAACGCCCTGCCGCGCAGATCCTTTCCGATCGAGTCGAGACGCTTCTCCTCGCGAAGCTTCGCGACGGCCGGATGCCATCGCCCGATGCGCTCGATCGACACGGTCTCCGACGGCGGTGTGGTCTGCCAATCCGACACAGACGACAACCGGAACACAACATGGTGGTAGGTCTTGCCGCGCACCATGAGCACTTCCTGGCCGTCCGGGGCCATGCCGCGCCGGTTGATGATGCCGACCAGGCTGCGATAGCTGGTGTCATCGTCCTTGGTGTTGATCTCCAGGATTCCGCCCGCGTTGACGATGTCTTTGACCAGCTTGCGGGTCGGGGTCAATCCGTCGGCGGGCGGTTGTTGCTTCGGTCGCGGAACTGCACCGGGCGGCGTTGCTGCAACTGGTCTATGGGCAATCGCGGCGGGGCGGGTCGGTGTGTCAAGTTCGACTCGAACCGTGGGCCTTCGCTTGGCCCAATGGCCCTGGGGATAACTGTTATTGGTGAGGTAATGCTCGCCGGCGGGCAAGATCGCCGCGCTCCACCGGCCGCCGCGCTTGGATACCGTTACCAGGCGACGGGAAGCAAGTGCGTTGGCCGTCGTCTTGAAGGTGAAATCAGTCCAGCGGCCGTCTGGGCAGCCGTCGTGTATCCAGCGGAGGACCTCGACCTGGCGTGCATTGAGCGGAGCGTCGAGTGCCATACCGCAGATTGTCGGCGAACCATCATGGAATACGTCGATAAGGCTCTCCCTGATCGTAACAAGCGCATCCGCGCCGCCGAACGATCGGCGAAGCGGCTCATTGAAGAGCGGGACACCTTGCTCCATGCCCACTATGCAGGCGCTGTACCCCTCGACCAGCTCAAGACGGAGCAAGAGCGCATAAGCTCAGCGCTCGCCAATGCGCAGCGCGAACTGAACAACCAGAACGCTGACCGCGACGTACTTCGCAAGGGCCTAGATGTACTCGGCGGACACGTTGGTGACGGTTGTTGATTGTGGGGAGGACCTCCGGGCTTAGTGGAGATGTCTGACGTCTTCACGACCCCACGGAGGTCCTCGTGTCCCACGCTAATGCTCGATTGACCGTTCACGGTCGCGCTTTGTTGGTCGATCGGATCGTTGGCGGTCAACGTCCGGTTGCTCATGTTGCGGCTGAGCTGGGCGTTTCGCGGCAATGCGCGCACCGATGGGTCCGTCGTTTCCGCGAGCTCGGATCGGCGGGTCTAGCAGATCGATCGTCACGGCCGCGACGATGCCCGCGCCGGACCGCGCCGGCTGTCGAAGACGCGGTGATCACACTGCGGCTTCGTGAGCGCCGCGGCCAAGACTGGATCGGGGCCGAGCTTGGAGTGTCGCCACGTACCGTCAGTACGATCCTGCGACGCCACCAGGTGCCGTATCTGCGTGACTGCGATCCGCTCACCGGCACACCGATACGGGCCTCGAAAACTACCGCGGTCCGCTATGAGCGAGCACGCCCTGGTGAGTTAATCCATATGGACGTCAAAAAGATTGGCCGCATCCCGGACGGCGGTGGGTGGAAGGCCAAGGGTCGGGCCGCCGGCGACACTTACGCACACAAGGTCGCCGGAACCGGCTTTGATTACGTGCACTCCGCCGTGGATGACCATTCCCGCCTGGCCTACTCCGAGATCTTGCCCGATGAGAAAGGGCCCACCTGCGCGGCGTTTCTCAGACGGGCTGCTGCCCACTTCGCCGCCTGCGGTGTCACCAGCATCGAGCGGGTCATCACCGACAACCACTTCAGTTACCGGCGATCGGTTGCCGTCGCTGAGGTCATAGCCTCGTTGAACGCCACGCACAAGTTCATCCGTCCCCATTGCCCTTGGCAGAACGGCAAAGTCGAACGCTTCAACCGGACACTGCAAACCGAATGGGCCTACCGACAGGTCTTCACCACCAACGATGCCCGTAGCGCAGCCCTTGCCCCATGGCTCGAGCACTACAACAATCAACGACGCCACTCAGCACTCGGAGGCCAACCCCCGATCAGCCGACTGACAACAACGTCTTAGCCGAGTACCCCTAGACGCGGCACTGAACATCCTGCGTGACTCCGAGCACTTCTATATGAAGAGTCATCCAAGGGAGCGCCGACTGATGGTCCAAGCAGTGTTCGAGCGGCTCTACATCACCGACGATGAGATTGCCGACGTGGAACTCACCGAGCTGTTCGATCGGCTTCTCGATCCGAATCTCAAACAGAGCCTCGACGCCGAGTTGACGGGCGGCACCGTCGCCGCGCAGGAACCGAGAATAACAACACCCAGAATGTCGAAAAGTTCGAACTTGCGCCCTGTTTATCAGGACCCAAGTTCGAACTTTCGAACTTTGGTAGCGGGGACAGGATTCGAACCTGCGACCTCTGGGTTATGAGCCCAGCGAGCTACCGAGCTGCTCCACCCCGCGTCGGTAGACGCAACGTTACCCAACGTGAGGGAGCGTCACCAAATCGCCAGGAAACGCACGGAATGCGGACCGCAAAGCGCCGGTGAAGTTCGGGTTGGTTCTCGAGCAATGCGTGGGCCCTCCTGGGCGTCCTCGGACCGCACCACCTACATGCCCAACTGCACCGACTCATCGCGACGAGCGTCCCCCTAATGCCGCAAATATCGGCCCGTGGCCGTACATGCGGGGACGCTCGCGAAGCAGAGGCGGGCAGGATCAAGAGGGCAGAGCCAAGAGGGCAGAGCCAAGGCACCAAGTCAGGGGCAACAGGAGAGGCAGGAGGCAGCGAACACGCCCGCGCACCTACTTGGTGTTGTTGAACTTGGTAATCGCCTCGTCCAGGCGCTGCAGCGCCGACCCGTACCCCGCGAAGTCACCCTTCTTCTGCGCATCCCGGGCCGCGCCGATCGCAGCCTGAATCTCTTGCAGCGCAGCGGCTTTCGCCGGAGACAGCGCCGCAGACCCATCCGGAGGCGGGGGTACCGCGGCGGTCGGCGGTGGCGGACCCGGACCGGCGGCCGGCGGCGGCGTACTTGCCGGCGCGCCTCCCTCAGTCGGCTGGATACCGGTCGCGGTCGCACCCGCACCCGGCCCGAACAGCCCAGTCAACGCATCGCCTACCGTCGGCCCATAGCCGATCTTGTCGTTGTACATCATCGCCACCCGGATCAGCCGCGGATACGACGACGCCGCGTCACTGGCCCCAGGCGAGGCGTAGACCGGTTCGACATACAGCAAGCCGCCCTGGCCAACCGGCAGTGTGAGCAGATTGCCCCACTTGATGCGGTTCTGGTTGTCCCGCCCGATCACGCCGAGGTCCTGCGACACCGCCGGGTCGGTAGTAATTGCATTGTTGGCCAGCTTGGGCCCGTTGACCTGACCCGGGATGGTCAGCACGGTGATCTTGCCGTAGGTGTCGCGGTCCGAACTGGCGCTGATATAGGCGGCCAGGTAATCGCGCTTGAACCTGTTCATCGCGCTGGTCAACTGGTATGAGGCCGAGTTGTCGTTCTTGGCAATGTTTTTCGCGACGATGTAATACGGCGGCTGGTAGCTGCTGGCTGTCGGGTTGGGGTCCAACGGTACGTCCCAGAAGTCGGACGTGGAGAAGAACGTCACCGGGTCGTTGACGTGGTACTTCGCCAGCAGCATCCGCTGCACCTTGAACAGGTCCTCGGGGTAGCGCAGATGGTCGGCGAGTTCAGGGGTGATGTCGCTCTTGGGTTTGACGGTGCCGGGGAACACCCGCATCCAAGCTTTCAACACCGGGTCGTTCTCGTCCTGCTGATACAGCGTCACGGTGCCGTCGTAGGCGTCGACGGTGGCCTTCACCGAGTTACGGATGTAGGAGACCTTCTTGTCGGGGACCAACCGGTTGAACGCCACCTCGGTGGAGTCCGCGGTCGCCGACGACAGCGACGTCAGCTCGGAGTACGGGTAGTTGTCCAGCGTGGTGTAGCCGTCGATGATCCACACCAGCCGCTTGTTCACGATCGCCGGGTAAACGGAGCTGTCGGTAGTCAGCCATGGCGCCACCGCCTCCACCCGCTGCGCCGGGTCGCGATTGAACAGGATCTTGCTGTTGGATCCGATCACGTTGGAGAACAAGAAGTTTCGCTCGGCGAACTTCGCGGCAAATACGCTGCGCGCTAACCAACTGCCCACCGAAACGCCGCCGCTGCCGGTGTACGTGTAGTTCTTGGTCTCGGTGCTGGTCTCGTAGTCGTATTCGCGGTCGGCGCCCGTCTTGCCGACGATCGCGTAGTCCGCGCTCGCGTTGGCGATCACCGGCCCGAAGTAGATGCGCGGCTGGTCCAGCTGCGCCGGCCCGTCGGACACGATGCTGCCGTTGGCGCCGACGACGTTGGCCAGAAACTGCGGGTAGCCGCCGTTCTGGTTCGGGTCGTTGGCGATGCCGCGCACAGTGTTGGCCGGTGAGGCAATGAACCCGTTGCCGTGGGTGTAGACGGTGTGCCGGTTGATCCAGTCGCGCTGGTTGTCGATCAGCCGTTCCGGGTTGAGTTCGCGGGCGGCCACCACGTAGTCGCGCAGCGCGCCGGTGCGGTCCAGGTACCGGTCGATGGATAGCTGCTCGGGGAAGTAGTAGAAGTTCTTGCCCTGCTGGAACTGGGTGAACGCCGGACTGACGATGGTGGGGTCGAGCAGCCGGATGTTGGAGGTGGTGGCGCGGTCGGCGGCAACCTGCTGTGCGGTCGCCTGGCTGTCGCCAGCGGTGTAGTTGCGGTAGGTCACCACGTCCGGAGTGAGTCCGTAGGCTTGCCTGGTCGCGGCGATGCTACGGCTTATGTACTCGCTTTCCTTCTGTGCCGCATTGGGTTTGACGCTGATCTGCTCGACGATCATCGGCCAGCCGGCCCCCACGATCATCGACGACAACAACAGCAGCACCAGTCCGATGGCCGGAATCCGCAAGTCGCGCAACGTAATCGCAGAGAACACCGCGGCAGCACAGATCAGCGCGATCGCCATCAGGATCAGCTTGGCCGGTAGTACGGCGTTGATGTCGGTGTAACCGGCCCCGGTGAACGGCTTGCCGGCACGGGTATGCGATAGCAGCTCGTAGCGATCCAGCCAGTACGCGACGGCCTTGAGTAACACCAACACACCGACCAAGGTGATCAACTGGATCCGCGCCGAGCGGCTCAGCACCCCGGCCCGCCCGGACAACCGGATGCCGCCAAACAAGTAGTGCGACACCAGATTCGCTAGGAAAGCAAGGAAGACCGCGACGAACAGATAGCTGAGCACCAACCGGTAGAACGGCAGCTCGAACGCGTAGAAGCCGAGGTCTTTACCGAACTGCGGGTCGCGGATCCCGAAATCGCCGCCGTGCAGGAACAGCTGGACGCGCGCCCAGTAGCTCTGCGCGACGACGCCAGCCAGCACCCCGATCGAAGCGGGGATCCCGATACCCACCAATCGCAGCCGGCTCATGACCAGGACGCGGTATCGCGCCACCGGGTCGTTTTCGTTGCTCGGCACGAACACCGGGCGGGTGCGGTAAGCGAGGGCCAGGCCGCCGAAAACGATGCCGCCAACCAGCAACGCGGTCAGCACGAATACCACCAGGCGGGTAACCAGCACGGTGGTGAACACCGAGCGGTAGCCGAGTTCGCCGAACCACAACCAGTCGACGTAAGCGTCGATCAGCCGCGGGCCGGCCAGCAACAGCACGATCACACCCAGGGTGATCAGGATCAGAATCCGGCTACGCCGAGTCAGCTTCGGCATCCTTGCGGTGGGCCGCATTCCCACTGGCTACGCTCCCTGCTCTGTTTCCCCGACGGTCACAACTGTACGCATCACGCGACCCGGGGTCGGAGTCAGCAACTCGGGGTGGCCGCCCCCGAGGTCATCGCGTGCAAAGCGTCCACCGCCGAGCCGAGCGTCTCGACCTTCACCAGCTTCAGCCCGGACGGAACGTCGGAGACCGCTTCGTAGCAGTTTTTCGCCGGCACCAGAAACACGGTCGCCCCGGCGGCGCGGGCCGCGGCCATCTTGTGCGTGATTCCGCCGATCGGCCCGACTTTGCCATCGATGCTGATAGTGCCGGTGCCCGCGACGAACGTGGAGCCAGCCAGATCGCCGGTGGTGAGTTTGTCGACGACAGCCAGACTGAACATCAAACCGGCCGACGGACCGCCGATATTGGCCAGGTTGAACTGCACGGTGAACGGCGCCCACGGCGCGTCCAGCACGGCGACGCCCAAGAACCCGTAGTCGCGATCCTTGTTGCTGCCCAGGGTGATCTCAGCGACGCCGGGCGGCTCGTTCTTGCGGCGGTAATCGATCGTCACCACCTGGCCGGGTTTGGTGTTCTTCAAGATGCCGGTGAACTGTTCGACGTTGGCCACCGGTGTCCGATTGACCGCGTCGATCGCGTCGCCGGGCTTGAGCTTGCCCACCGACGGGCCGCCGTCGCTGACCGTCGCAACCGTCACCGCCTCGGGATATTTCAGGTATCCCAGGGCGGCATACTCGGCGCTGTCCTCGGAGTTCTTGAAGTCGGCGTCGTTGGCCTTGTCGACCTCGTCGCGCGACTTACCCGGTGGGTAAATCAGGTCCCGCGGCACCAGCTGTTCCTGGCCTGAAATCCACAGGCCGATGGCTGCGCCCAAGGTCAGATCGTCACGCTGGGACACCGTCGTCATATTGAGGTGGCCCGTCGTCGGGTGAGTTTGTGTGCCCTCAATGTGGACCACTTGACTGCCGTCGACCTCGCCGAGGGTGTCGAACGTGGGACCCGGCCCCAACGACACAAACGGCACCTTGGCCACCGCCAGCAGAACGCCGAACACCACGATCGGGACGAGCGCGACCACCAAGGTCAAAATCCGCCTGTTCACGCCGAACACACTAACCGGCGGGGGCGGCACACCGTTCAGCTACGAGCGTGACGGTGCAGTGCACTTTCCCGCTGCGCGGTGAGTACCGTTGACGTCATGGCTGACCTGCCCTTCGGCTTCAACGCCGGAGACGACCCCGATCGCGACAAGCGGCGCGAGAACGACCCCGAGTCCGGCGCCAACCCGTTCGGCTTCGGCGGCGAGTTCGACATGGCCAACCTCGGCCAGTTGTTCACCCGCCTGGGCGAGATGTTCGGCGGCGTCGGCAACGCGATGGCGTCGGGTGCCGCCGGTTCGAACGCCGGCCCGGTCAACTACGACCTGGCCCGCCAGGTCGCATCCAGTTCGATCGGCTTCGTCGCACCCATCCCGGCCACCACCAACTCGGCGATCTCCGACGCGGTGCATCTGGCGGAGACTTGGCTGAACGGGGCCACTGCGCTGCCGGCCGGCACCACCAGGGCGACGGGCTGGAGCCCCACCGACTGGGTGGACAACACGATCGGCACCTGGAAGCGGCTGTGCGATCCGATGGCCCAGCAGATCTCCTCGGTGTGGGTGTCCGCGCTGCCCGAGGAAGCCAAGGGCATGGCTGGGCCGCTGATGCAGATGATGTCCCAGATGGGCGGCGTCGCGTTCGGGTCGCAGCTGGGCCAGGCGCTGGGTCGGCTGTCCAAGGAGGTGCTGACCTCGACCGACATCGGTCTACCGCTGGGTCCCAAGGGCGTGGCCGCGATCCTGCCGGAGGCCGTGGAGGCATTTGCGTCCGGGCTCGAACAGCCACGCAGCGAGATCATGACGTTCCTGGCCGCCCGTGAAGCCGCCCACCACCGGCTGTTCAGCCACGTTCCGTGGCTACCCACCCAACTGCTGGGGGCCGTCGAGGCCTACGCAGCGGGAATGCAGATCGACATGACCGGCATCGAAGAGCTGGCCCGGGATTTCAATCCCGCGACGCTGGCCGACCCCGCCGCCATGGAACAACTGCTCAGCCAGGGCGTGTTCGAACCCAAGGCCACCCCGGCGCAAACGCAGGCGTTGGAGCGGCTGGAAACCCTGCTCGCGCTGATCGAAGGTTGGGTACAGACGGTGGTGACCGCCGCCCTGGGTGAGCGGCTGCCGGGCGAAGCGGCACTCAGCGAGACGCTGCGGCGCCGTCGGGCCAGCGGCGGTCCCGCCGAACAAACCTTCGCCACCCTCGTCGGCCTGGAACTGCGGCCCCGCAAGCTGCGCGAAGCTGCGGCACTGTGGACCCGGCTGGAGCAGGCCGTGGGAATGGACGCCCGCGACGCGGTGTGGCAACACCCGGACCTGCTGCCCAGCGCCGAGGACCTGGACGACCCGGCAGCGTTCATCGATGGGGCAATCGGCGGCGACACCAGCGGGATCGACGCCGCGCTCTCGGACCTGGAGGCCGAATTGGGCCGCGAAAACCGCGGCAACGACGACCCCGGCGCTGTGGATAACTGAGGACGCCCTCGCCGCAGTCGTGGCACCGTGGCACGTCATGGCACGGCCCGCTTCCCTGTATTGCCTGGACCCGGCGATGCCGGTGCTGTTACGACCCGACGGTGCGGTGCAGGTCGGCTGGGATCCTCGCCGGGCCGTGCTGATCCGACCTCCGGGCGGGCTGACCACCAGCGGTTTGGCCGCGCTACTGCGGGCGATGCGCTCACCGGTACCACTGACCGAGTTGCATCGGCGGACCAACGGCGAGGACCTGACCGAACTGCTGCAACAGCTGGTCAGCCATGGTGTCGCGACCCGTGAGCCCGGCACCACCACGGGTCGGGCCGCCTCGATCCGGGTGCACGGACGAGGGCCGCTGTCGGATCTGCTGGTGTCGGCGCTGCGCAGTTCGGGCGTGCGGATCGGGCAGAGCAGTCAACCGCACGCCGCGGTGTCCGCCGCCACGGTCGACCTGGTAGTGCTGGCTGACTACCTGGTGGCCGACCCGCGCATCGTGCGCGATCTGCACAGTTCCGGTGTCCCGCATCTGCCGGTCCGGGTGCGTGACGGCACCGGGCTGGTCGGGCCGCTCGTGATACCTGGGGTGACCAGCTGTTTGGCGTGTGCCGACCTGCACCGCCGCGACCGCGACGCGGCATGGCCCGCCATCGCCGCCCAGCTACGCGACACCGTCGGCGTGGCCGACCGCGCGACCCTGCTGGCGACGGCAGCGCTGGCACTGGGCCAGGTCAATCAGGTGATCGCCGCGGTGCGCGGCCGGCAAGCCACTCCCCCGTCGTCGCTCAATGCCACGCTGGAGTTCGACCTGAACTCCAGCGCGATCGTGGCGCGGCAGTGGACGCGGCACCCGTTGTGTGCGTGCTGAATTACCGGAGGGGGTCAGCCCAGCCGGCCCTGCTCGGGAACGCTCGTCGATATCGATGCGTAGGCCCGGCCGAGGGTGTCCAGCACGTGCTCGGTCAGAGTGCGCTCGTTGCGGTGCTTGTCCAGGGTTTCGATGATCGCCCGGAACAGAGCGTCGGCGGCGTCGTGCTGGGTCTGTCGTGCTGCCATGGCGGTTGCGGTCCCCTTCGGCGGGTGTGGTGAGTATGCGTCACTCGATTGCGACCCGAAGAGACTACATATTGCTCGGCAACCGCAGCTGAACCAACGCGAACGATGTGGGATCAATGCGCCCATTGCGCTGGACGTCATGGATGATGGATAGGTGTCAGAAATAAAGCGCGGCCGCGCGGCCCGCAATGCAAAGCTCGCCAGCCTGCCGGTTGGTATGGCCGGTCGGGCTGCTCTCGGCTTCGGCAAGCGACTGACCGGCAAGTCCAGGGACGAAGTCAACACCGAGTTGATGGAGAAGGCGGCCCACCAGCTGTTCACTGTGCTCGGCGAGCTCAAGGGCGGCGCGATGAAGGTCGGCCAGGCGCTGTCGGTAATGGAAGCCGCCATCCCCGAGCAGTTCACCGAGCCGTATCGGGAGGCGCTGACCAAGCTGCAGAAGGACGCGCCGCCTCTGCCCGCCGCCAAGGTGCACCGGGTGCTGGACGCTCAGCTCGGCACCAAGTGGCGGGACCGGTTCAGCGAGTTCAACGACACCCCGGTCGCCTCGGCCAGCATCGGCCAAGTACATAAGGCGGTCTGGTCCGACGGCCGCGAAGTCGCCGTCAAGATCCAGTACCCGGGCGCCGACGAGGCGCTGCGCGCCGACCTGAAGACGATGCAGCGCATGGTTGGTCTGTTCAAGCAGCTCGCGCCGGGCGCCGACGTGCAGGGCGTGGTGGACGAGCTGTTCGAACGCACTGAAATGGAGCTGGACTACCGGCTGGAAGCCAACAACCAGCGCGCATTCGCCAAGGCTTACGAAGGCCACCCGCACTTCTCGGTGCCACACGTGGTCGCCAGCGCACCGAAGGTGGTCATCCAGGAGTGGATCGACGGCACTCACATGGCCGAGATCATCCGCAGTGGCACCAAGGAACAGCGCGACCTGATCGGCGTCCGGCTGCTCGAGCTCACCTTCGACGCGCCGCGCAGGCTGGAGATGCTGCACGGTGACGCCCACCCGGGGAACTTCCTGCTGCTGCCCGACGGGCGGATGGGCGTCATCGACTTCGGTGCCGTGGCGCCCATGCCCGGGGGGTACCCAATCGAGCTCGGGATGACCATTCGGTTAGCCCGCGACAAGAACTACGACCTGCTGCTGCCGACGATGGAGAAGGTCGGGTTCATCCAGCCGGGCCAGCAGGTGTCGGTGCGTGAGATCGACGAGATGCTGCGCCAATACGTCGAACCCATCGAGGTGGAGGAGTTCCACTACACCCGCAAATGGCTGCAGCGAATGACGGTCAGCCAATTCGACCGTTCGGTGGCGCAGATCAAGACGGTTCGGCAGATGGACCTACCCCCCAAGCTGGCCATCCCGATGCGGGTGATCGCATCGGTGGCCGCGATCTTGTGCCAACTGGACGCAACCGTTCCCATCAAGGCCCTCTCGGAGGAGCTGATTCCCGGCTTCGCCGAGCCGGATACTGCCGCCGTCTGACTGTCCCGCGCGACGGCGATGCCGGCATTCAGGCGGCCTGCTTGCGCGGGCGTCCTCGCGGACGCTTGCGGCTGACGATCGAGCCCCGCTCGAAGATCTCACCGCCCCACACCCCCCAGGGTTCTGCCCGATCGAGCGCTGCGGCCAGGCACTGCTGCCGGACCGGACAGTCGGCGCACAGGATCTTGGCGCGTTCCAAGTCGCCCGGGGTTTCGGCGAACCACAGGTCGGGATCGTCGGCGTGGCATGGCAGGACCGGCCGCGTCTGTCTAGGGACTGGCGTGGTCGACATTGCTTGTTCACCTTTTCCTGGTCGGTTGGCTGCTTTCGGTGATCCGGACCAGGTCGGGAAGCTGTCTTCCCAAAAACTATGGCCACGGATCCTGGTGACTTCGGGTCCGTGGCCATTTGGCGTAACTGGGCTGCTCAGCTCGTTGTGCGATAGCCCCGATCCACGGACGCTTCAGTCGCGGCGGCGACACGGCGCTTGGCCGCGGCCGCCGGCGCGGCGGCGGCATGGGCAGTGCCCCAATGGGGGCTGCGGGTAGCCACTGCAGCGCCAGATACGAGGTTGTTGATCATTGTGGCCACCCCCCTTCTCATGTCTCGTCTCATGTCTCGGTGAACCAGCAATTGAGCGTAATGGGTCGTGGCCTGCGCTGCCAACCGATTTTCTGACCTGCGGGTTTGGTTGTCAGCGGGCCTGGCGTACCAACTCGAGCACGTCGGGTCCATATTGGGCGAGCTTGGAGGCGCCGATGCCCGGGATAGCGATCAGCCCCGCTTCGTCGGCTGGAAGCATCTCGGCGATCGCGACCAACGTGTTGTCGCTGAACACGATGTAGGGCGGAACCTTGTGTTCCTTGGCCATCTCGAGTCGCCACGCCTTCAGCTTGAGTAGCAGGTCCTCGTCGACGTCACCCGCGCACGTCGTACACCGCCGCAGCATGATCGCGGCGGGTGTGCTCAACTCTTCGTTGCAGATCCGGCAGCGTAACGGGGTGCGGCTACGCCGCGACTTCGCCGGAGCGGGGTCGGCGCGTGTATCGGGAGCGATGCCGTTGAGGAACCGTGACAGCTTGCGGCTTTGCCGGCCGCCCTGCGTCCGCGCCAGCGCCCAGCTGAGCGCCAGATGCACTCGGGCCCTCGTAATTCCGACGTAGAGCAACCGGCGCTCTTCCTCGACGGGTTCGCTTTCGGGGCCGCGCGCGAGTGCGTGCGAGATGGGCAGGGTGCCGTCGGCCAGGCCCACCAGGAACACCGCATCCCATTCCAGGCCCTTCGCCGCATGCAACGAGGCCAGGGTGACGCCCTGCACCACCGGTGGATGGCGGGCGTCGGCGCGGGTTCGCAACTCGGCTACCAGGCCGGGCAGCTCCAGATCCGGACGCTGGACGAGCTCGTCGTCGACCAACTGGGCCAGCGCTCCCAGCGCCTGCCAGCGCTCGCGGGCGCGGGTGCCGGTCGGCTCGGTCACGGTTAGCCCCAACGGTTCCAGGACGGCGCGCACGACGTCGCGGACCGGGCCTGATTCGGAGCCCCGCTCTGCCGCGCGGTGCAGCGCCAGCAAGGCCTGCTTGATCTCCTGACGGTTGAAAAACCCCTCACCGCCGCGCACCTGGTAGTCGATGCCAGCCTCGGTCAACGCCTCCTCGTAGACCTCTGACTGGGCGTTAACCCGGTACAGAATCGCGATTTCCGAAGGCGCAGTACCGGATTCGATGAGCCGCGCAATCGACGAGGCGACCGCCGCGGCCTCGGTGGCCTCGTCAGGATGCTCCCGGAAGCTGGGGACCGGGCCGGGTGGGCGCTGGCCGGTGAGCTGCAGCTTGCTGCCTGCCACCCGACCCCGAGCGGTCGCGATCACCTGGTTAGCTAGCGACACGACCTGCGGCGTGGACCGGTAGTCACGTTCCAGACGGACCACGGTGGCGTCCGGGTAGCGCCGCGAGAAGTCGAGCAAAAAGCGTGGCGAAGCGCCGGTGAACGAGTAAATGGTCTGGTTGGCGTCACCGACCACGGTGAGGTCGTCGCGGTCGCCCAACCAGGCCGTCAGCACCCGCTGCTGCAGCGGGGTGACGTCCTGGTACTCGTCGACTACGAAACACCGGTACCGGTCGCGGAACTCGCCGGCCACTGCAGCGTCATTCTCAATGGCAGCCGCAGTGTGCAGCAACAGGTCGTCGAAATCGAGCAGCGTGACGTCTTCGTCGCGCACCTTGAGCGCTTCGTAGGCGGCGTAGACGGCCGCGGTTTGCTCGGCGTCCAGCGGGGTGTCGCGGCCCGCGGCGGCCACCGCGCCGGCGTAGTCCTCCGGGGTGATGAGCGACGCCTTAGCCCACTCGATCTCGCCGGCCAGGTCGCGGACGTCGTCGGTGCTGACGTTGAGGCGGGACCGGCTGGCCGCCCGGGCGACGACGGCGAACTTGGTGTCCAGCAGTTCCCACCGCGTGTTGCCGACCACCCGCGGCCAGAAGTAGCGCAGCTGACGATGGGCTGCGGCGTGAAAGGTCAGTGCCTGCACCGAGCCCACTCCGGCCCCGATCCGCGCGCTGGCATCCAACGATCGCAGCCGCGAGCGCATCTCCCCCGCCGCGCGCTGAGTGAACGTCACCGCCAGCACCTGCCCGGCGGCGACGTGACCGTTGGCGACGAGCTGTGCGATGCGATGGGTGATGGTGCGGGTCTTGCCGGTGCCCGCGCCCGCGAGCACGCACACCGGTCCGCGCGCAGCCTCAACGGCTTCGCGTTGCTCGTCGTCCAGGTCTGCGATCAGAGAGTCGGCCACTACCGGCATGGCGTCCATCTTGTCAGTGCCCGCCGACAAACCTGGCGTGTCGCGGCCTTCGGCGGGGCCCGCGGCCGGAATGGCCCGCGGTGCGGATACGTTTACCAGTCATGACCAACGCCGCGCTCACCGTTTACTCGACCACATGGTGTGGCTATTGCTTTCGGCTGAAGACAGCGCTGAAGGCACAGGGAATTCCCTACGACGAGATCGACATCGAGCGCGACCCCGCGGCCGCGGAGTTCGTCGGGTCGGTCAACGGCGGCAACCACGTCGTCCCCACTGTGAAGTTCGCCGACGGATCGACGCTGACCAACCCGAGTGCCGGCGAGGTCAAGGCGAAGCTGGCGCAGGTCGCGGGCTGAGTCACAGCTGCCGACACGGCGCCGCAAGTGCTGCGAACTGCCGGGTCTGATCGCCCCTACGATAAGGGCCATGGCATCGGCGCTGGCCCGACGAGCGGTCTTCGCCGTGTGGTGCGCACTGGCTGCGCTCTGTGGATGCTCGCACCACGACACCAACGCCGCGCCGGCCCCCGCCGCCAGCCGGGTCGACGCACTGATCGTCAGCGTCGAGGATGTGCGGCGCATCGCCAACTACGAGGAACTGACCCCACATGTGCACGCGGACCTTCGCCATCCACCGGCTGGCGACGTGAACGCGCCCGGCCCCTGCCGGGCGGCGGGGACCAGCGACCTAACTTTTGCTTCCGGCTGGACCGAATTTCGCAGCGCGGGTTACAGCGGCGTGACCGACGACACGCTGCCCGGGGGGATCGCGCTGGTCGACTCGGTCAGTCAGGCGGTCGCGATCTACCCGGATGCCGCGGGGGCGCGCAGCGCCCTCGGCCAATTGGAGTCGTCGCTGAACGCCTGTGTGGCCCTGCACGATCCGAAATACACCTTCCAGGTGGACCGGCCCGATTCCACCTCCCTGCGCATCACCGACAGTGGCTGGAGTCACCAATATCGCGTCAAGAACGCGGTGCTGATGTCCGTCGGTGTGCTGGGCATCGAACCGGCCGACCGGATCGCCGCGACGATCCTGGACAACATCACCGATCGCATCAAGTAGCAGAGACGCCGCGTTGTCAGTCGAGCGCGGCCCAGGACTCGATGATCACCCGAGCAATCGAAATCGACCCGGGCAGAAGTAGTTTCGAGTCCGACCCGGTTGTCCAGTCACCGGCGTCGAGGGCGGCGCGCACTTCGTCGCGGGTGAACCAGGCCGCCTCGGCGATCTCGCCGTCGTTGAACGCGAAGGGTTCGTCAGGGTCGCCGACAGCGTGGAACCCGACCATCAGCGACCGTGGGAACGGCCACGGCTGGCTGCCCAGGTAGCGCACGCCGCGCACCGTCAGCCCGATCTCCTCGCGGATCTCGCGCGCCACACAGCCTTCGAACGACTCGCCGGCCTCTACGAAACCGGCCAGCAACGAGAACATCCGCTGCGGCCACGCCGCCTGCCGGGCCAGCACGACACGGTCGCCACCGTCATGCACCAGGCAAATCACCGCGGGGTCGACGCGCGGGAACTCCTCGTGCCCGGTAAGCGGGTTGACCCGTGACCAGCCGGCCCTGGCGGGCTTGGTGGGCGTCCCGTCGACCGGGCTGAACCTGGCGCTGTCATGCCAGTTCAGCAATGCCAGCGCCACGGACACCAACTGGCTGCTGGTGTCGTCGATGATGCGGCCGAGTCGGCGCAGGTCGAGCACTTCAACGGAGTCGGGTTCGGCCACATCATCCGGCGTCACCAGGGCCCCACGAACCGCCCAAACGTGGCGACCGTCCTCGAGGCGGCCCAAGAAGACCGCCTCGGGCGGCGGTTTGTCGCCCAGCGCGGCGGCCGGGCCGAGGATGACCCGGCCGTCGGCGGCCAGCACCTGATTGCGGTTGTCGACGCGCAGCAGCGCCGCCTGCGCCCATCCGGCCGCGGCCGCTTCGACATCGGTGCGCAGCTGATCGGCGCGGTCGGCGCCGACCCGCGAGAGCAGCGGGATATTGCGCAGTTGGAAGTCCACAGCTAGTGCCCGGCGTTGCGGATGTAGAGCAGCCGGTCGTCGGTCTCGATCGCGTCCACCTCGGGGGAGTCGATGCGCAGTAGCTGCCCGCCGCGTACCACCCCGAGCACGATGTCTCGCAGGTGCCGCGGCGAGCCGCCGACCTCGGACCGTTCCACCTCGCGTTCGGCGATGGCCAGGCCTTCGTCGGGGGTCAGCAGATCCTCGATCATCGCCACCACGCTGGGTGTGGTGGTAGCCAGCCCCAGCAGGCGGCCGGCGGTTTCGGAGGAGACCACTACCGAGTCGGCTCCGGATTGCTGCAGCAGATGCTGATTCTCAGCTTCCCGGATTGACGCCACGATCTTGGCCTTGGGCGACAGCTCGCGCGCGGTCAACGTCACCAGCACCGCGGTGTCGTCACGGTTGGTGGCCACCACGATCGAGGCCGCGTGCTGCGCGCCGGCCAACCGCAGCACGTCGGATTTGGTGGCGTCGCCGTGCACGGTGACCAGACCCGCCGACGCGGCGCGGTCCAGCACGGCCCGATCGGTGTCGACGACCACGATCTCGCCGGGAGCCGTCTCGTCCCCCAGCATCGCGGCGATCGCCGTTTTACCCTTGGTCCCGTACCCGATGACGATGGTGTGGTTGCGCACCCTGCTCCTCCAACGCTGGATTTTCAGTGCCTGCCGAGACGTTTCCGTGACGACCTCAAGCGTCGTTCCGACCAGCAGGATCAGGAACGCGATGCGAAGCGGAGTAATGATCAGGACGTTCGCCGCGCGGGCAAATTCCGAGATCGGCGTGATGTCGCCGTACCCGGTCGTCGACAACGTCACCGCCGAGTAGTAGAGGCAGTCCAGGAAGGACAGCCGGTCGCCCTGCGTGTCGTGGTACCCGTCGCGATCGAGGTAGACGGTGATGGCACCGAGGAATAACGCCGCCAACGCGATGAGCACCCGGCGGGAGACGATCCGGGCGGGGCTGGCCTGGCCCTGCGGGATACGCAGCACGCCGACCAGGGCGTAACTCGGTTGGACGGTCAGCCTCTCGTCGAGACGCCGCAGTCGCCGCCAACTACCTTGCGCCACGGCAAGCCGTCTTGATCCCGACGCTGGTCACTCGCACGCCAATCATGTAACCACGATCAGCCTCCCGGAGCGCGGTTGGCGTCGGCAAGCAGGACGGCCAGCTCGTCGGCGTCGGGTAGCTCTGTTGGGGCTACGGTCGTCCCGCTCCGCACGTAGTGAAAGGCGGTGCGCACCGAAGACTCCGGGCAGCCATGCAGCGCTGCCCAGGCCAGCCGATAGACGGCCAACTGCACCGCAGCCTGCCGCATGGCTTCGGGTCCGCGGGGCGGCTCACCGGTCTTCCAATCCACCACAGTCGTACCGCCGTCGTCGTCGGCGAACACCGCGTCGATACGCCCCCGGACCACGGTGTCGTTGATCGGCATCTCGAAGGGAACCTCGACCGCGATCGGGGTACGGGCCGCCCACGCTGATTCGGTGAATGCCGCCTGCAATGCGGTCAGCTCCGCGGGATCACTCACGTCCGAATCGGCGGAGCCGGGCAGATCGCCCAGGTCAAACAGCAGCTCCGCACCGTAGAATTTCTGAACCCAGGAGTGAAATGCATTGCCCAGCAGGGCATGTGGATCAGGGCGGGTGGGCAGCCGATGAATCAGCCGTTGCACGGCATTATCGGGATCGCGGGCCAACTCGACCAGACCGCTGACCGACAACTGGCTTGGAAGCGCCCGCTGCGGCACCGCGGCTGCGCGGGCGCGTTCGGCCAGCAGCGCATCGACGTCGGCAATCCACCCTTCTGGGTCGGCGACACCGTGGGCCGCGGAGCCGGACTCGGCGGCGGTATCACTCTCGGTCATGGCGGCCATCGCCTGCGACACCAACAAGGCCCCCCGCTCGACGTCAGTACGCCTCAGACCCAGCGGTTCGGCGGGCCATACAGCTTCGATAATGTTGTTCTGCAACGGGTTTCGCTCGCCGTCAACCGGCTCCGGCGCCCAGTGCTCGATGATTCCGCAGCTTTCGCCGGCTTGTTCCGAGCGTTCGATGACTTCCTTGATCTCGCAGAGAAACTCCGAGGGACCGCGCGGCTTGATGCCCGCGGATCCCCAATGATGACCGGACACCAGCAGGGTGTCTTCGGCGCGGGTGACACCGACATACAGCAGCCGGCGTTCCTCGTCGACACGTCGCCGGTCCAGCTGAGCACGATGTTCGGAGATCTTGTCCGACAGCTGTTTTCGGTTCGTCACCGCCGAGGTGTCCAGCACCGGGATACCGAGCCCACCGACGCCGGCGCGGTCGCCCCGCAGCAGCGGTGGTAAATCGCCGGGGTCGGTGAGCCAGCTGCTGCGCGACGCGGTCGACGGGAAGATGCCACCCGACAGGTGGGCCACCGCCACCACCTGCCATTCCAATCCCTTGGCGGCGTGCACGGTGAGAACCTGGACTCGGTCCTTGGCGACGGCCGGTTGTGCATAGGCCAACCCGTTCTCCACCTGAGCGGCCGCGTCCAGGTAGGCCAGCAGGCCGGCTACCGAGGCTTTCGTGGACGTCCCGGACAGGCTGGCTCGCTCGGCGTAGCCGACCACCTCGTCGGCGAAGGCGTCCAGATGTTCGGTGCCCGACCACTCGGCGACCGCGGTCGCCCGGACCTCGCAATCCAAGCCCAGCGTCCGGCGCACCTCGGCGACCAGGTCGGGCAGCGGGTAGCCGAGGTGGCCGCGCAGCGCGGTCAGCTCGGTGGCGAGCGTGCTGATGCGCTGGTGTCCCGTTGACGAGTAGGCGGCCGGCGGGCCGGGGTCGCAGATGGCTTCGGCCAGGCAGGCGGTGTCGGCATCAGATCCCGCCCGTCGTGCGATCGACTCGGCCGAGGCAGATTCCGTTGCACCCCCGGCCAATTCCCGCGCACGTCGCCACAGCGCGGCGAGGTCGGCGCCACCGAGCCGCCAGCGCGGACCGGACAGTATCCGCATGGCCGCCGACCCGGCCGTGGGGTCGGCGACCACCCGCAGCATGGCCACCAGGTCAGCGACCTCGGGGATGGACAGCAGGCCGGCCAGGCCGACCACTTCGACCGGGATTCCGCGGGCCCGCAGCACATCCGCGATCGGTGCTGCGTCGGCGTTGCGGCGCACCAACACCGCGGTGGTGGGCGGGGCGACGCCATTGTCGCGAGCCAGCCGATACCGTTGTTCGATGTGGTCGGCGATCCAGCCGCGTTCGGCCCGAACGTCGGAGAGCAACGCGCACCGCACCACCCCGGCCGTGGCGTCCGAGCGGGCGCGCAGCGGCCGGACCGCCACCGAGCGCCGCCGGGCCTCGGCCGAGATAGCGTTGGCCAAATGCAGCGTGGTCGGCGGGTTGCGCCAGCTAGTGCGCAATTCCAGGGTCGGCGCTGGGGAGCCATCAGACAGCGGGAAGTCGGTGGTGAACCGCGGCAGGTTGGTCGCCGATGCGCCGCGCCAACCGTAAATGGACTGGGTTGGGTCGCCGACCGCGGTCAGCGCCAACCCGTCGTCGGCGCCGCCGCCGAACAGTGCGGACAGCGCCACTCGTTGGGAATGCCCGGTGTCCTGGTACTCGTCGAGCAGCACCACCCGGTAGCGGGTCCGCAGCTCGCGGCCGACCTGCGGGAACTCTGCCGCCAGCCGCGCCGCCGAGGCCATCTGCATGCCGAAGTCCATCACCTTGGCGGCGTGCAGACGCTCTTGCAGGGCGTCGAGCAGCGGCACCAGTTCGGCGCGCACGGTTTGACTGCTGAGCATCCGCAGCAGCGCCTGGTTGGGGCCGGTGTCCCGCTGGCGCGGTCCCGCCGGCAGGGTGTGAACCAGTCGTTCCAGTTCGACATGGGTGTCCCGCAGCTGTCCGGTGTCGACGAGGTGTTCGGCGAGCTGGCCCCACAACCGCAACAGTGTGGAGGTGACGGCGGCCGGCGTCTTTGTGGTCCGCAGTTCGCCGCGGTAGCCGGTGACGACATCGAATGTCAGCTGCCACAGCTCTGTCTCGGTGAGCAGTCTGGTGTCGGGTTCCATCGGCAGCAGTAGGCCGTAGTCGCGCAGCAGCGACCCGGCAAACGCGTGGTAGGTGCTGACGGCCGGTGTGCCCGCGGCCTCGACGCCCTCGATGGCCAGCGCGGCCAACCGGGCCACGCGGGCCCGGACACGCCGCAGCAGCTGCCCGGCGGCCTTGCGGGTGAAGGTCAATCCGAGGACCTGGTCGGCGGTTGCGTAGCCGTTGGCGATCAGCCACACCACGCGAGCCGCCATGGTCTCGGTTTTGCCGGCCCCGGCGCCGGCGATCACGACGAGGGGACCCGGCGGCGCCGCAATCACCGCGGACTGCTCGTCGGTGGGCGGGAAAATGCCCAGGGCGTCGGCCAATTCGGCGGGGGTGTAGCGGGGGCTCACTGCGCCGGCCCGTCGGCATGGGCCGGGCAAAACGGCCGGATCGGGCAGTGTGAGCACCCGTCGTTGCGCCGGGCGACGAATTGCGGGCCCGCCGTCGCGTCGGCGGCCTGGCGTACCAGGGTGGTCCAACGGTCGCGGGCCTGCGCGGTCAGCGGGTCCTGCTCACGTTGGGAGGCCCCGGCCGCACCGGTCTTGCCGGGGTAGACCAGACGGGCGCCGCCGGGCTCGTCGCCTTCGGGCAGCAGGCCTTCGGCGATGGCCAGCTGGTACATCGCCAGCTGTGCGTGCTGCTGGGCGTCGTCCTTGCTGACCGGCGTCTTGCCGGTCTTGACGTCGACGATCACCAGCCGGCCGGCGGCGTCGCGCTCAAGCCGGTCGATGCGGCCACGCAACCGAATCTGTCCCCCGTCGCTGCGCGGAGTGTCGAGCACGCCGTCGACGTCGACCTCGACACCGACCTCGGCGAACTCGCCGCGCGTCTGCGCCCGCCACTCGACGAACGCCTCAATCATGGCGCGATGGCGCGCGAGCTCGTTAGCCGAATGCCAACCGGCGTCGAACGGCAGGTGAGTCCACACCCGGTCGAGTTCGGCGAGCAATTGCGCTTCGGTGCGGCCCGGCTCGGCGATCAGCGCGTGCAGCACCGAGCCGACTGTCGACCGCAGCTCTCGCGGGTTGCTGCCGCCGTGCCGTTCGGCCAGCCAGCGCAGCGGGCAGTCGGACAGCGTCTGCAGGGTCGAGGGCGTCAACGTGACGACGTCGCCAGCACCGCACAGCGGCGCATCGGTGCTGAGGGGGATCAGCCCGTGCCATCGCGCCGGATCCGCACCCGGCACACCGGCTTGGGCCAGACGGGCCAATTGGGTTGCTGCACAGGCACGGACGGCCTCATCGACCATCCCCTCGGGGGCGCACACCACAGCCCGCAGCCGACCCACCACCGCCGCGGTCGACAATACTCGAGGCATTGAAATAGGCTGCGTCACAATAGATTCAGTCTCACCCGCAAGCTCGTAAAAGAACGGCGACGGCAGCGCGGCGTCCTGACCCCCGCCGGCGTCCCCGTCGACCGCTGTCACCCACAACCGGCGGCGGGCCCGGCCCATGGCGGCGACCAGCAGCCGTCGCTCCTCGGCCAATAGTGGTGCACGGGCCGACGCCTGCTGGGTGATCCCGTCGGCTTCGTCGAGCAGCCGTTGGGTGCCCAGGATGCCACCGCGCGGAACGGTGTTGGGCCACAACCCATCCTGCAATCCGGCAATCACCACCAGATCCCATTCGCGGCCCAGCGCAGCGTGTGCGCTGAGCACCTCGACGTGCTCGCCCTCAGTGGCGGGTGCACGGGTGGACGCGGGTAGCCGCAGGGCCACTACATGGTCGACGAGTCCGCGCAGTGACGCTCCAGAAGTGCGTGACACATAGTCGTCGGCGGTGTCGAACAGCGCGGTCACCAATTCGAGATTTCGCGTGGCCTGTGCCCCGGCCGTGCCGCCGCGCTCGATGGCGGCCAGCCAGCGGCGCTGCAGACCGGACCGATGCCAGGCCTCCCACAGTGTGTAGCGCGGATCCTGACCATCACGATCGCACCGCCCGGCGGCGGCCAGCACCGCCCGCACCCGTCGCAGCGCGCCGGATTGTGGCCCGGACAACGGCCCGTCGCCGAGCAGCGTCGGAACCAGCTCGGCCTCAGCGCGGCGCAGCGACCTGCGCAACTGCCGTAACGATACCGGGTCGACGCGGCCGATTGCGCCGGTGAGCAGCGTCAGCGCCCGATCCTCGTCGAGCCCCTCGGCCGTCGCGGCCAAGACGGTGAGCAGCGCATCAACGGCGGGCTCCTCGGACAGCGATGCGCCGTTCGCCGGCGTCGCCACCGGAATTCCCGCGGCGGCCAGCGCCCGCGGCAACCGCGCGCCGGCCCGTGGGACGGACCTGACGATCACCGCCATCTGCGACCACGGAACACCGTCGACGAGGTGCGCGCGCCGCAGCGTGTCCGCGACCAGTGCGGCCTCCGCATGCGCCGTGGCCGCCAACCGCGCCGACACCGAACCCGGTTCATCGCCACTGCCTTCGATTCGCCGACCTGCACTGCTGCCGGGCAGCGCGGTGGCGATGTCACTGATGACGCGCGCCACCGCAGGAGCGCAGCGATGCGAGACCGTCAGGGTCACCGACGGGCCGTCCTGGCCGAGCAGCCCGGCTGGCTCGCCGCCCCGAAACCCGAACACCGCCTGGTTCGGGTCGCCGGCGATCAGCGTAGTGTCGGGACCGGCCGCCAACACCCGGACCAGTTGCGCCGCTTGCGGATCGAGCTGCTGTGCATCGTCCACCAGCAACACCCGGACCCGGGCGCGCTCGGCGGCCAACAGCTCCGGATCGATCGCAAATGCCTCCAGCGCCGCGCCGACGAGCTCGGCGGCGGCCAGCGCCGGTGCCGTCGCCTGAGGTGCCGCCGTGCCAACCGCCGCGCGCAGCAGCATCACCTGCTCGTACTGTCGGGCAAAGCGACCAGCCGCGACCCATTCTGGACGCCCGCAGCGACGGCCAAGCCGCTCTAGGTCCAGCGGATCTACACCACGTTCGGCGCAGCGCGCCAGCAGGTTTCGCAGCTCGTTGGCGAACCCGGCCGTGGTCAGCGCCGGCAGCATGTGGTCGGGCCACCCGCTGCCGTCTTCGAGGTCACCGGCCAGCAGTTCCCGCACGATGGCGTCCTGCTCCGCGCCGGTGAGCAGCCGCGGCGGCGGGTCCCCCGCGCGCTCAGCGGCCCGCCGCAGCACGGCGTAGGCGTAGCTGTGCACCGTGCGGACCAACGGCTCGCGTACAGCCGCAACCCGGCCCCGGCCCAGTAACGCCATCGTCAGAGCGCTGCGCTCCCGCATTCCGATCCGGCCCGAACCAGTAAGCAGCAGAACCGATTCGGGATCTACCCCGGCAGCGATCTGAGCCGCCGCGGCCGCGGCCAGCAGCGTGCTCTTGCCGGTGCCCGGGCCGCCTAGCACCCGCACCACCCCGCGCAACCCGGGCTGCAGTACCTCCCGCGCCTCGGCACCCCACGCGTATGACATACCGGGCATGCAACCACGGGGGTCCGACAAGTTGCCCGACCAGCTACTCCGTGCTGGAAGATGCCGTGACGACAGACCGCCGCACCCCGACGAGACACGCCGCACAGACCACTCCGAGCAGCGCCAAGAACGCCAGCAGCAACACCGATTGCGACATCGCCGCGGCAAGACACCACAGCCCGCCCCGGCCAGCTCAGTCGGCAGATCGAGCGTGGCGGTCGCCGCCAATGGTGAGGTGATGAATGCCTCACCCACACCAATTCCGATGAACGGCAACACTAATCGCCACATTGGGGTGGTCACCGTCATGTCGGCCGACAGCACAGCAGCGCGCCAGCCAATACCAAGGCCAAAGGCCACCGCCGGACCCGGAGGTACGCGACGCCAACGATGGTCCAGTGGAGCATGATCATGAAGAATCCGGCCGGAAGCGCCCACAACGCCGGCCACGCGTTACTACCAGCGCGCCAGTTCTTCAAAGAGGCCAACTCGAAAGGGCGGGTCGGTTCGGGGCATGATCGACGCGTGACCCCCGCCCTACATGTGCACCGCTTCGGCCCCCCCGGCCCGGTCCAGCTACTGGCACTGCACGGATTGACCGGGCACGGCAAGCGCTGGCAGCACTTCACCAACTACGTACCCGAAATATCGGTCGCAGCACCGGATCTCATCGGACATGGCAGGTCCACCTGGGACGCTCCGTGGAGCATCGACGCCAACGTTTCGGCGCTCGCCGCACTGCTGGATGCCGAGATACAGGCGCCTGCGCTGGTCGTCGGGCACTCCTTTGGTGGCGCGCTCGCGCTGCACCTGGCCGCGGCCCGGCCTGAGGTGGTATCCGGTTTGGTGTTGCTCGATCCGGCTATCGGGTTGGACGGCCACTGGACGGCGCAGATCGCCGAGGCGATGTTCGGCTCGCCCGATTATCCCGACCGCGCGCAGGCTTACCAGGAAAAAGCCGGCGGTTCTTGGGCGGATGTGGACTCGGCGGTACTCGAGGCCGATCTGGACGAGCATCTGGTGCCGCTGCCTAATGGACGGTACGGCTGGCGGATCTTTCTACCCGCGATGATGTCGTACTGGAGCGAGTTGGCCCGCGACCTCGTGCTGCCGCCCCCAGGGATGCCGACGACGCTGGTGCGGGCAAAGTGGACGTCACCGCCCTACGTCGGCGACGCGCTGATCGCCGGATTACGGGACCGCTTGGGGACCGATTTCGAACTCCTGGACTACGAGTGCGATCACATGGTGCCGCACGCCAAGCCCGACGACGTCGCCGCGCTGGTGCGCAAACGGTTGGCTGGCTGACCGTGGCCCGAGTCACGGACGAGCAGGTTGAACGGGTGCGTTCGCTGGTCGCTTCGATCCCGCCGGGCAGGGTGTCGACCTATGGTGACATCGCTTCTGCCGCAGCACTTTCCAGCCCTCGCATCGTCGGCTGGATCATGCGCACCGATTCCGCGGACCTGCCCTGGCACCGGGTGATCACCGCCTCCGGACGGCCCGCCCGGCATCTGACCACCCGGCAGCTGGAGCTGCTGCGGGCGGAAGGGGTGTTGTCGGTTGACGGCCGGATCGCGCTGAGCGAGGTCCGCTACGAGTTCGACGGTTAGAGGATCATCCGGATCATTGCCGCGGTGCGGGCCAGACCCGGAAACGCCTCGGCGGTGGACCTGGGATGCAGGGCGTGCACCGCAAGCCGGAAGATCAACGCGCGCAACAACATCTGCGGCCACTCCGGCAGCGCACTCCACCGTTCGATGAGCCCGTCGTCGGCTTCACCCCACGACAACGCGTCGACGACGACAACCCCGGCCGCCCAGGATGCCGGCCGCCAGTACGGCGTGATGTCGGTGATGCCCGGCGGCGCGGTGCCGGCGAAAAGCACCGTGCCGTAGAGATCACCGTGCACCAGTTGATTGGGGCTGCGGGTCGGCTTGCGCAGCGTGGCAAGTTGATTGATCAGCTCGACGGAACGCGCGGCGTCGGCCGACGGCGGCGCGGTGCGCGCTCCGGGCGGGACCGACTGCAGCGGGCGCTCTTCCCACGCGGCACGGTCAGCCGCGATGAACACGTCGACGTCGGCCCACGGCGCGGTGGGTCCCTGAGTCAGGAAGCGGGGGCGCTCCAGCTTGCCGGTGGCTTCATGCAGCCGCACCGCGGCCGAGACCACCTCGTCGTGGCGGGCCTCGGGGGTGCCCGCAACGAAGGTGTCAGCTCTCCAGCCAGAGACCACGTAACGGCCATCCGTGGACCGGACCGGCCGGGCCAAGCGCACACCGTCGACGAATAATGTCTCACGAACCCGCGCCGACCACGTGGCACGCGCATTGTCGGCCACCATGGACAGCACGACCTCGCCGCACCGCCAGCCGCCCTCCCACGCATCGCCCAATGGGGCGGGCTGCACCCCGTGCAAACCGAACGCCGTCAGCACGTGCTCGGGCGGCGGCTCGACGGTCACAGCGGTCAGCCTAGTAGAGCGGTCGCGACGAGCGGCGCAATGGCCGATCGTGTTCGCCCCGGGGAACGGGCGCGGTCAGATCAGTACATGAGCATGTCGGGCTCCACCTGCTTGGCCCATGCCACAATCCCGCCCTGCAGGTGAACCGCGTCAGAGAAGCCGGCCCGTTTTACCGCGGCCAGTGCCTCTGCAGAGCGGACCCCACTCTTGCAGTACAGGACCGCAACCCGGTCCCGCGGCAACTGAGCCAGCCCTTCCCCCGAGATGATCGACGACTTGGGCACCAGCTGGGCACCCTCGATGTGCGCGATGTCCCACTCGACCTGCTCGCGAACGTCGATCAAAGCCAGCTTCCTACCCGAGTCCAGCATCGCGCGCAGCTCGGCGGGAGTGATCGCCGAACCGGCGGCAGCGTCTGCGGCATCTTCCGGGACCAGGCCGCAAAACTGCTCGTAGTCAACGAGTTCGGTGATCTTCGGCGACGAGGGGTCCTTGCGGATCCGGATCGTGCGATAGCTCATCTGAAGCGCGTCGTAGATCATCAGGCGCCCCAGCAGCGTCTCGCCGATTCCGGTGATCAGTTTGATCGCCTCGGTGCTCATCACCGACGCGATCGAGGCGCAGATGACGCCCAGCACACCGCCTTCGGCGCAAGACGGCACCAGGCCCGGCGGCGGTGGCTGCGGGTAGAGGTCGCGGTAGTTCAACCCGAGGCCATCCGGCGCGTCTTCCCAGAACACCGACACCTGGCCCTCGAACCGGTAGATCGACCCCCATACGTAGGGCTTGCCGGCAACTATGGCGGCGTCATTGACCAGATAGCGGGTGGCGAAGTTATCGGTGCCGTCCACGATCAGGTCGTACCCCTCGAACAGCTCGACCGCGTTGTCGGGCTCCAGCCGCAGCTCGTGCAGTTGCACCTCGACGAACGGGTTGATCGCCGCGATCGAGTCGCGCGCCGACCGAGCCTTGGAGTGGCCGACGTCGGCGGTGCCGTGGATGATCTGGCGTTGCAGGTTGGACTCGTCGACGACATCGAACTCGAGGATCCCGATGGTGCCGACCCCGGCGGCGGCCAGGTACAGCAAGGTCGGCGACCCGAGGCCGCCGGCGCCAATCACCAGTACCCGCGCGTTCTTCAGCCGCTTCTGCCCGTCTACGCCCAGCTCGGGAAGGATGAGGTGGCGGCTGTAGCGGGCCACCTCATCGCGGCTCAGCGCGGCGGCGGGTTCGACCAGCGGCGGCAACGATGGCGTCACACCACCGAGGTTAGGCGCAGCCTCGGGCGGGCAGCGATGATTCAGGCGATCGGGAACGGCCAAGGGTTGAATCGGCACGTCTTGCCGTCGGGCTTGACCTGGTCGGGGTCGAACTTTGCGCCGTCGTTGTTGGCAGTGGAGAACGTCTGCTGCATCATCACCGGCGCGAGCCCGCCCTGTTGTTCGCAGGGCTCGTGGCGCACGTACCCGATGGCGTGGCCGACTTCGTGGTTGACCACGTACTGACGGTAGGAGCCCACGTCGCCCTCGAAGGGAACCGCTCCGCGCACCCAGCGCGCCTCGTTGATGAATACGCGGGATTCTCGGTCGGGCCCGTATGAGGGGTTGTAGCACGAGGTCTCCAGCGGAAACTCGTAACCACATCCCACCCGCACGGTCATCGGCGATACCAACGACACCCGGAAGTCGGGTTTGCCCCCAGCGGCACCGTCGATGCGGACGAACGCGAATTGCGGGTTGTGCGTCCAGCTTTTCGGGTTGTCCAGCGTCTGGTCGACCATCTGCGCGAAAGCGTCGTCACCGCCGTACATGGTGGGGTCCAGGCCGTTCTCGACCTCCACGGTGTAACGGAACACCTTGGCGGTCCCCTGTCCGATCTGCGGTGTGGTGCCCGGGATCACTCGCCACGTCTTGTCACCCGCTTGGGTGAACGGCCCGCCCTCCGGCAGCGTGCCGGTCGGCAGGTTGGCGTCGAAAGCGGCCAGGCCACGCGGCGGTGTATCGAGGATCGACGTACCGACCGCGCCGATGGTGGGGGGATCCTTGTGGGTCGATTGCGCTGCCGGCTTGGGGCTGCCGGCACCGGCGACCGTCTGATACGCCACCACCAGCGTGATCACTGTCAAAAACGGCAGCGCGTACGCCCGCCAGCCGTAGGTGGTCACGAACCGCCCGAGCCACGACTGCTTGCGCCATTGCCGTGGCCGATCACGGTCAGCACGGACGCGGCCGGCGTTCTGGCCGAGCGGGTCGCGTTGAGCCCGCAGCGGCTCGCGCCAGTCGTCACGCAACACAGGCACGCGACCTGTGTCGCGGGCAGGCCGCGGGGACGTCATTTCCCCAGGATGGCACAACGGCACCTGGCAGCCCGCCCTGGCGCGCCCGAAAAGCCGGATAGCACGGGTTCCGGTCGACGCGACAACGCAGGTTGTAATCTGCTTGCAAATTACGGTGCGGCCGCGGGGATGGCAAAATGGGCACACCGCCGACCAGATTGAGGACCGATGAGCGATCTCGCCAAGGCAGCGCCGCGACGCGCTGTCAGGTCGGCCGAAGGTGTTCGGCCGGGAGACGCCGCGCCCTCGAACCGTCGGGGAAACCGGCTGCCGCGTGATGAGCGCCGCGGCCAGCTACTGGTGGTCGCCAGTGACGTCTTCGTCGACCGCGGCTACCACGCCGCCGGGATGGACGAGATCGCGGATCGCGCAGGGGTCAGCAAGCCGGTTCTTTACCAACACTTTTCGAGCAAGCTGGAACTGTATCTGGCGGTGCTGAATCGGCATGTGGACAACTTGGTCTCCGGCGTGCAGCAGGCGTTGGACAGGACGACCGACAACAGGCGGCGATTGCACTCGGCCGTGCAGGCGTTTTTCGACTTCATCGAGCACGACAGCCAGGGGTACCGCCTGATCTTCGAGAACGACTACGTCACCGAGCCGGAGGTGGCGGCGCAGGTGCGGGTGGCCACCGAATCGTGCATCGACGCGGTATTCGCCCTGATCGCCGAGGACTCCGGGCTGGATCCGCATCGCGCCCGGATGATCGCGGTGGGCCTAGTCGGCATGAGCGTGGACAGCGCGCGCTACTGGCTGGACTCCGATAAGCCGATCTCGAAGTCGGACGCCGTCGATGGCACCGTGCAGTTCGCCTGGGGCGGACTATCGCACGTGCCGCTGGCCCGCTCCTAGCTTTCTGAGGCTTTGGCGGCCTTGGCCGCGGAGTCTGCAACGATCCCGAAGCCGACCCGGCGTGAGTCGGCGGCACCGATCTCGACGTAGGCAATCTTGTCCGCGTTGACCAGGTAACGGCGGCCGCGTTCGTCGGTCAGACTCAGCAGTCCCGAGTCTTCGTGCAATGCCGCGCCGACCAACTCTTCGACCTCGGCAGGCGTCTGCGCGCTGGAGAACACCAGTTCGCGCGCACTTTGCGTGATACCGATCTTGACCTCCACAGGGCCCCTTCCGTTGGCTTTCCGATCGCAGGCGTGTCAGCAGCAGGCTAATGGACGCCAGCCCACGACGTGCCGCCCCGCCCCCGGCTGGTGGTTCGCGCTTAGCGAAACGAACACGTCACAATTCGGTCTAACCTTTGCCAACACCTGGTCCGACGCCGAATCCACGCCTACGAGTCTCAGTAACATCGGCAACATCGGTACCATACGTAACACCCTCTACGACATCGTCCGAGACCTCGAGGACTTCTCGGAGGCTAAAGGCCGCCCAGCTCCCGAAGGCTACGAAGACGATTACGAGTACGGCTACACCGACGACGTAGCCGACACCGACAGCTGGGCGCACGACAGCTATGACGACGAAGACTGGGCCTGGCCGGCCAATCGTCGCTGGCGCCCGATCGCCCTGTTCTTCGGCGCCGTCATCGCTATCGGCGCGATCGCGACCGCCGTCATCATCAACAGCGGCGACAGCGCAACCACCAAGGCCACTGTCGGTGCGCCGGCACCGCGGACAGTGATTTCCACCACACCACACAGCCCGGCCCCACCGAGCATGACGCCAAGCACACCACCCACCACCGCACGGACACCGCTGCCTCCGGAGACGGTCACCACCCTGACGCCGCCCAGCAATGTGCCCACCCGCATTCCCACCGCCGCACCCGTTCCCCCTGCCACGCCCCCGGGCGCCGCTCTGAGTCCACGCGCGATCGTCTACACCGTGACCGGTACCAAGCAGCTCTTCGACCTGGTGAACATCGCGTACACGGACGCGCGGGGCTTCCCGGTGACGGAGTTCAACGTGGCGCTGCCGTGGACGAAGGTCGTCGTGCTCAACCCTGGCGTGCAGACCGAGTCGGTTATCGCGACAAGCATCTACGGCCAGCTGAATTGCTCGATCGTCAACGCCCAAGGACAGCTGGTCAAGGCGTCGGCCAACAACTCGTCGATCGCCACCTGCACCCGCTAAGAGCTGAGGCCCAGCTCCCGCATTCGCTGGTCGTGCGTCCGCTGCAGCCGCTCGAAAAACGTACCGAGCTGCCCCAGACCGCCACTGCCCGACACCACCAGGTCGACCAGCTCGTCGTGGTCGGCCAGCAGAAACTGGGCCTGGGTAATCGCCTCCCCGAGCAGCCGGCGAGCCCACAATGCCAGCCGGCTGCGCTGCTTGCCGCTGGATGTCACCGCGGCACGCACCTCGGCGACGACGAACTGGGAGTGCCCGGTCTCCGACAGTGCCGCCCGTACCACGTCGGCGACCTCGTCGGGCAGCCCGCCGGCGATCTCGAGATAGAGGTCAGCGGCCAAGGCGTCGCCGACGTAGGTCTTAACCAAGGCTTCCAGCCAGGTACTCGGGGTGGTCAGCCGGTGGTAGTTCTCCAGTGCCGAGACGTACTTCGACATCGCCGCGACGACGTCCACACCCCGGCTTTCCAGCGCGTCGCGTAGCAGCTCGTAATGCGCCATCTCGGCGGCGGCGATGCTGGCCATAGAGATCCGGCCCTGCAGGTTGGGCGCCATCCGCGCCTCGTCGGTCAGCCGGTAAAACGCCGCCACCTCGCCATACGCGAGCACTGCGAAAAGCTCGTTGACACCGGGGTGATCGGCTGACAGCCGCGGCCTGGGCGACTCCGCCAACTCGTCGGCGGATGGGGGCGGTGGCATGGGCAACACTCTAGTAGGGAGTCGTCGAACCCACTGGGTCCCACTAAGCGGCCAGGTATGATGGCTAATTGGTAGTGGCTGAATCTGTGCTGCCACCGCCCAAGAAATGTGCGTGCACGTAGCCGCCCGCTGACGATCGAAGCCGATGCGGGCCGGCGACCGGGCCCGGCGACATAGTCGGAATCGGAACTCGTGCGCGCGTGAACCGCGACACAGAGAAGTACCGATTCAACCTCGACTACTGTCACCGAAAGGCTCTCCAACCGCGTATGACCGCACTCGAAAACAACGCTGAAGCTACCCCCAAACCAGGATTTGCCGACCTTGGCGTCCGCGACGAAATTGTCCGCGCGCTGGCCGAGAAGGGCATCGAGACTCCCTTCGCCATCCAGGAATTGACCCTGCCGCTGGCGCTCGACGGGGAGGACGTGATCGGCCAGGCCCGCACCGGCATGGGCAAGACCTTCGGGTTCGGCGTGCCGCTGCTGCAGCGCGTCACCTCCGAAACCGCTGCACGACCGCTGACCGGCGCCCCGCGCGCCCTGGTGGTCGTACCGACCCGCGAGTTGTGCCTGCAGGTCACCGGCGACCTGGCTACCGCGGCCAAGTACTTGACCGCTACCACCGACGACGGCGGCCAGCGGCCACTCTCGGTGATCTCCATCTACGGCGGCCGCGCCTACGAGCCGCAGATCGAGGCGCTGCAGAAAGGCGCCGACGTAGTGATCGGCACACCCGGCCGGTTACTCGACCTGTGCCAGCAAGGCCACCTGCAACTCGGCGGTTTGTCGGTCCTGGTGCTCGACGAGGCGGACGAGATGCTGGATCTGGGCTTCTTGCCCGATATCGAGCGCATCCTGCGGCAGATCCCCGCCGACCGACAGTCGATGCTGTTCTCGGCGACCATGCCCGACCCGATCATCACGCTGGCGCGCACCTTCATGACCCAGCCCACCCACATCCGGGCCGAGGCGCCGCATTCGCTGGCAGTGCACGACACCACCGAGCAGTTCGTCTACCGCGCCCACGCGCTGGACAAAGTGGAACTGGTCAGCCGGATCCTGCAAGCCGGCGGCCGCGGTGCGACCATGATCTTCACCCGGACCAAGCGCACGGCTCAGAAGGTGGCCGACGAGCTCAACGAACGTGGGTTCGCCGTCGGCGCCGTCCACGGCGACCTCGGCCAGATCGCGCGCGAGAAGGCGCTCAAAGCGTTCCGCTCCGGTGACATCAACGTGCTGGTCGCCACCGACGTGGCGGCCCGCGGCATCGATATCGACGATGTCACCCACGTCGTGAACTACCAGTGCCCCGAGGACGAGAAGATGTACGTCCACCGCATCGGGCGTACCGGCCGCGCCGGCCGTACCGGCGTCGCGGTCACCCTGGTGGACTGGGACGAGCTGGAACGCTGGACGATGATCGACAAGGCGCTGGGATTGGGTTCGCCCCACCCGCCCGAGACGTACTCCAATTCGCCACACCTGTACTCCGAGCTGTCCATCCCGGCCGACGCCGGCGGCACCGTCGGCGAACCACGCAAGGCACCGGCCAAGCGTCGCGAAGCCAGCAGCAGCGACGGTGCAACCAGCCGTCCGGCGCGTCGCACCGACCGGCGCCAGCGCACCCGCGGCGGCAAACCGGTGACCAGCCACCCCGTCAACCCGGCCGCCACCGGCGATTCCGCGTCGGAGGCGGGTGGCGCTGCGGCTGCGACTGCCGGTACGGGTTCGGCGAGCAGTTCGGCCCGCCGGCGCCGGCGCCGGCGCAAGCCGGTAGACGCCGCCCCGGCAGCCAACTGACACGCTCAACCGAGGCGAACGCAACTCAATGGTCCGACCCGAGCGGCGCACCAGGGGCGACATGCTGGCTGCTGCGGCGATCGCCGTCGCCATCGGCGTAGCTGCCTCGCTCATCTGGTGGACGAGCGACGCCCGGGCCACCATCAGTCGGCCCGCGTCCGCACCCGTCGCGACGCCGGCCACAGCGCGGGAGGTCCCGGCCGCACTGCACCAACTCTGGTCCGCGCCCAGTCCGGCCACCCGTGTTCCGGTGGTGGTCGGTGGGGTCGTGGTCACCGCCGGCGGCCGCCTGATGGAGGGCCGCGACCCGGGCACCGGACAGCCGGTGTGGAGCTACTCACGCGACACAGACCTGTGCGGGGTGACCTGGGTGTACCACTATGCGGTCGCGGTCTACCGGGACGATCGTGGTTGCGGCCAGGTCAGCACCATTGACGGCGCAACCGGGCGCCGCGGCCCCGCCCGCAGCAGCTACGCCGATCCGCGGGTACGCCTATCCGCCGACGGCACCACCGTGCTGTCGGCGGGCAGCACCAGGCTGGAGATGTGGCGCTCGGACATGGTCCGGATGATGGCTTACGGCGAAATCGACGCCCGAGTTAAGCCATCGGCGCGCGGCCTGCACTCCGGTTGCACGCTCGAATCGGCGACGGCCAGTTCGTCGCAGGTGGCGGTGCTGGAGTCCTGCGAAAATCAGGCCGACATGCGGTTGGTGTTGTTGCGTCCCGGCAAGGAGGACGACGAGCCCCAGCAGCAAGTGGTGGTCGAGCCCGGGTTGCGTCCGGGCACCGGTGCCCGGGTGGTGGTGGTTTCGCAGAACCGCACCGCGGTATATCTGCCGTCCCCGCAGCCGCACGTCGACGTGCTGGACGAAACCGGCACCACGGTGGCGAGCACGCTGCTGCCCGCGCCGCCGTCGGCGTCTGCGGTGGCGTCGACTACCGGCAGCCTTGTGACCTGGTGGACGGGAGACTCGCTGCTCGTGTTCGATGCCGGCACCCTCACCGTGCGCTACACCATCGCCGCGGGAGAAACCGCGGTGCCGCTGGGGCCAGGCGTGACGATGGCCGGCCAGCTGCTGGTACCGGTCACCGGCGCTATCGGGGTGTACGACCCGGTCAACGGCGAAGCCAGCCGCTACATACCCGTCGAGCGGCAACCCAGCGCGGCACCCGTCATCCCGGCGGTATTGGGTTCCAGGCTGATGGAGCAGCGGGGCGACACCCTGGTGGCGCTGGGCTGAAGCCCGGTCAGTACTCGACGGCGAAGGTGGGCAGTGGCTTGCCGGTCTTCCAGTGCTTGAGCAGGGCCGTCGCCAGCTCGCGGTACGCCACTCCGCCCTTGTTCTTGCGGCCGGCCAGCACCGACGAGCCCGACGCGCTGGCCTCGGCGAAACGCACGGTCCGCGGAATCGGCGGCGCCAGCACCGGCAGCTCATAGCGGTCGGCGACGTCGAGCAGCACGTCACGGGTGTGAGTGGTCCGCGAGTCGTACAGCGTGGGCAGCGCGCCCAGCAACCGCAGGTCCGGGTTGGTGATCTGCTGGACGTCGGCGACGGTGCGCAGGAACTGACCCACGCCGCGGTGTGCCAGCGTCTCGCACTGCAACGGCACCATGACCTCGTTGGCGGCGGTGAGCCCATTGAGGGTGAGCACTCCCAGCGACGGCGGACAGTCGATGATCACCACGTCGAAGTTGTCGGCGATCTTGGCCAGCGCCCGTTTGAGTGCGTATTCCCGCCCGGCCCGCATCAGCAGCATCGCTTCGGCACCGGCCAAATCGATGTTGGCCGGCAGCAGAGTCATCCCCTCGGCCGTGGTGACCAACGCGGTGCTCGGTTCGACCTCTCCCAGCAGCACCTCGTGCACGGAGACATGCAATTTGTCGGGGTCCTGACCGAGGGAGAATGTCAGACATCCTTGCGGATCCAGGTCAACGAGCAGCACCCGTTTTCCCATGTCCACCATCGCCGCACCGAGCGAGGCGACCGTCGTCGTCTTGGCCACACCACCCTTCTGGTTGGCCACCGCCAGCACGCGCAACTCACTCACCAGCGTCGCTCCTCCTTGTCACTTCGCTCCGCATCGTCGCCGACGCGGTCACGGTGCCCATCCTGGCACGTACCCGGTGGCACCGGTCGGGTGGCGCACCGGGCCGGCGTCGGCGTCTCGGGCAGAATCGCTGGCATGGGGGTCGCAAAGCACCGGCTGCTGTTGCTGCGTCACGGTGAGACCGAGTGGTCGAAGTCCGGCCGGCACACCGGGCACACCGACATCGAGCTGACCGAGGCCGGCCGGGAGCAGGCCGAATTCGCCGGCGTCGTTCTCGGCGAACTCGGCCTGGACGATCCCCTGGTTATCTGCAGCCCGCGACGTCGCACCCTGGTCACTGCCGACCTGGCGGGGCTGATCATCGATCAGGTCACGCCGCTGCTAGCGGAGTGGGACTACGGCGACTACGAGGGGCTGACCACACCGCAGATCCACGAGTCCGACCCGGATTGGCTGGTGTGGACACACGGCTGTCCCGGCGGCGAAACCATCGCGCAGGTCAGCGATCGAGCCGACCACGCCATCGCCTTGGCATTGGAGAACATGCAATCGCGGGATGTGCTGTTCGTCAGCCACGGCCACTTCTCCCGCGCTGTGATCACCCGGTGGGTGCAGCTTCCGGTGACTGAGGGGTCACGCTTCGGCATGCCCACCGCGACCATCGCGATCTGCGGGTTCGAACACGGCATCCGTCAGCTCAGTCAGCTCGGACTGAGCTGTCATCCGCGACCGATCGCATCCGCGTGAACCCCGAACCGGCGTTTGCGCTGACCGGAGCGCGCGGGACCCTGATCGCTGACCGAGCTAGGGAACACTATCGCGATATCACAGCCGCGCAAACCGCGCTGCGGTCGGGAAGCGCGCCAATAGTATTGGGCGCGTTGCCTTTCGACTTATCCCAGCCGGTCGCGCTGCTGGTTCCGGAAACGCTGCGGCGCCTCAACTTACTGCCGGACTGGCCCACCGGGCCCCTGCCGGCGGTGCGTGCGGAGGTGGCCATCCCGGCGCTTGCCGAGCACCGGGCCCGGATCAGCCGGGCCCGCGATCAGCTGGCCGCACCGGACAATCCCTTGCACAAGGTGGTGCTAGCGCGGGCCTTGAGGTTGCGCGCCGAAGCACCGCTGGACGGCCGCGTCGTACTGCGCAGGCTCATCGCCGCCGACCCCACCGCATACGGCTATCTGGTGGACCTGAGCGCGGCCGGTGCGGACTACCGCGGCGCCGCCCTGGTGGGCGCCAGCCCCGAATTGCTGGTCGCGCGCGCCGGGGATCGCGTGGTGTGCCGGCCCTTCGCCGGATCGGCGCCACGGTCGCCCGACCCGGACACCGATGCCGCCAACGGGGCAGCGCTGGCCGCTTCGGCCAAGGACCGCCACGAGCACCGGTTGGTGATCGATACCATGCGCGCCGCGCTGGAGCCGTTGTGCGATGAGCTGACCATTGCCGACGGGCCGCAGCTGAGTCGCACCGCGGCGGTCTGGCATCTGTGCACCCCGGTGATCGGACGGCTACGCGATACCTCAACTACCGCAATAGATTTGGCACTCGCCCTGCACCCCACCCCCGCGGTCGGCGGTGTTCCGACCGAGGCTGCGACGAAGCTGATCGCCGCCCTGGAGGGTGACCGGGGCTTCTATGCCGGCGCAGTGGGCTGGTGCGACGCGGCCGGCGACGGCGACTGGGTGGTGTCGATCCGTTGCGCACAGCTGTCGCCCGACCGCCGATCAGCATTGGCTCACGCGGGCGGCGGGATCGTCGCCGAATCCGACCCGGACAGCGAAGTCGACGAGACCACAACGAAATTCGCGACCATACTGAACGCACTGGAGGTCCAGCAGTGACGCCGAGCACCCGCCGCGCCCGACCGGGCGACGTCGCCGACATCACCGCCATGATCCATGAGCTGGCCGAGTTCGAGGAAGCCGCTCCACAGTGCTCGGTCACTGAAAACCAAATAACAGCAGCACTTTTCGAAAACGAGCCAACGTTGCGGGGGCATGTCAGCACGGTCGGGAGCCAGATCGCTGCCATGGCGCTGTGGTTCCTGAACTTCTCCACCTGGGACGGTGTGGCCGGCATCTATCTCGAAGACCTCTATGTGCGGCCCGACTTCCGGCGCCGCGGCCTAGCCCGCGGTTTGCTGTCGGCGCTGGCCGGCGAATGCTTGGCCAACGGCTATTCGCGGCTGTCCTGGGCGGTGCTGAACTGGAACGCCGACGCTATCGCCCTCTACGACGGCGTCGGTGGGCGGCCGCAGCGGGAGTGGACGACCTACCGGGTGTCTGGACCCGAATTGGTCGCGCTGGCCGAGCCGCGCTGACCGCCGCCCGCGGCCCATCGCACCGCCGACGCGCTGAACAGCAGGCCCAGCACGGTCAGCGCCAGCAACCCGACCGGGACACCCAACAGCGGCCGGTGCGAACCCACCGCCAGATACCATGCCACCGGCAGCAGCAAGAGCTGGGTGAACACGGCCAGCCCGCGTCCCCAGCGACGGCCCGTCACCAGCGCGTATCCGCCGGCCAGCACCGCGCCGCCGCAAACCACGAACCAGCCCGCGGTGCCCAATCCGTTGACGACATGCTGGTCGGCACCCGCCAGACCACGGATCACCAAAGTCACCGCGATCGCCAACGCCGCGATCCCCTGTGCCGCGACGATGAATCCGGCGCGCCGGACAGCAGAGGGAGCTCGAACGGTCACGGCGCCAGCGTAGTCAACCGGACCCAACCCCGGCCCGCGTGGAGCGGAAGGGACCGCCGCGCATAACGTCATGGCTCATGCGTGCCATGTTGATCGCCAACCCGATCGCCACCAGCATCACACCGGCCGCCCGCGAACTGGTGACACACGCCCTGGAAAGTCGCGTTCAGCTCACCATCGTCAACACCGAACACGCAGGTCACGCCAATGAACTCGGCCGCACCGCGGTGGCGCAAGGCTACGATCTGGTCGTCGTGCACGGCGGCGACGGCACGGTGAGCGCTGTGGTCAACGGCATGCTCGGCCGCCCCGGCTCGACCCCCCAGGGACCCGTCCCAGCGCTGGGGGTCATTCCCGGCGGCTCGGCAAACGTGCTGGCCAGGGCATTGGGTATACACCGCGACCCGGCGGCCGCCAGCAACCAGCTGATCGACCTCCTCGACGAATACGAGCAGCACCGGCAGTGGCGCCGCATCTCCCTGATCGACTGCGGCGAGATCTACGCGCTGGTCAACGCCGGAATGGGTGTCGACGCCGAAGTGGTCGAGGCGGTGGAGAAGGAGCGCGAGAAGGGCCACAAGATCACACCGCTGCGCTACTGGAGAGTGGCAGTGCCCGTCTCGGTGCGGTTCAGCCGACGCGACCCGAACCTCATCCTCGAACTGCCGGACCGCGATCCCGTTTCCGGTGTGCACTTCGTCTGGGTCTCCAACACCAACCCCTGGACCTATAGCGACGACCGGCCGATGGTCACCAACCCGGGCTGCAGCTTCGAGTCGGGTCTGGGCATATTCGCGCTCACCAGTATGAAGCTGATCCCCACCTTGCGACTGCTGCGCCAACTGCTGGCCAAGCGCCCCAAGTTGGAGGCCAAACAGCTGATCCGCGACGACGATGTGAGTTACGCGCGGATAACTAAGATGGCCGAGCCGGCCGCTTGTCAGTACGACGGCGAATACCTCGGTTTGCGGGAGTCTATGACGTTCCGGGTGGTCCCGAATGCCCTCGCGGTGGCGGCTCCAGCGCCCGGCTCCCAGCCGGAAACAGGTCACTGACCTGCGCGAATGAAGTCGTGACTCGTCCGCGACGAAAATGTGGGGCGAAATTCGCCGGGTAGTGTAGTACAACTGGTTAAGGGCAAGGGTAAGAGATCGCCAAAGTGAGATAGCCCACGAGCCCGCGTAACACTATTGACATCTGTTGAGCCTGTGAAACGATCAAAAGGTTGCATGCAGAGATATGCAGAGGTACAGAACCCCTTTCTTGTGCACGGTTTAACAGCCAAGAAGAAATGCCCGTGCGCAGTGCTGCGCACATAGTGAGGAGTAGCAACTAATGGATTGGCGCCATAGGGCGGTCTGTCGCGACGAGGATCCGGAACTGTTCTTCCCGGTTGGGAACAGCGGACCGGCACTCGCGCAGATCGCTGACGCGAAACTGGTCTGTAATCGCTGTCCGGTGACCACAGAGTGTCTCGGATGGGCTCTGAACACCGGCCAGGACTCAGGCGTCTGGGGCGGGATGAGTGAGGACGAGCGGCGCGCACTCAAGCGTCGCAACGCCCGGACGAAGGCTCGCAGCGGAGTCTGACCCTAGATTCACTGCGATGCGGCCCCGGTCACAACCGGGGCCGCATTGCTGCGTACGAACGTCGTCATACCAGTAGCCGGCCTCGTCGACCGATCGGCACCCGAAGCACCACGTCCGTACCGCGGTCACTGCCCTCTCGCATGCCCAGGGACCCGTCCAGCTCGGCGGAGACGAGCGTTCGCACGATCTGCAAACCCAGGCTGTCAGATTTCTCCAGGCTGAATCCCTCGGGCAGGCCGCGCCCGTCGTCGTGCACCACCACGTCCAGCCATCGGGCCGACCGCTCGGCCCGGATGGTGACCGAACCCCCGGCGGCGGCGGGATCGAAGGCGTGCTCGATCGCGTTCTGCACCAGTTCGGTGATCACCATGATCAGCGCCGTTGCGCGGTCGGAGTCCAAGACACCCAAATCGCCGACTCTGTTGATCCGTATCGGGCGGTCCACCGAGGCGACGTCATTCATGATCGGCAGGATTCGGTCGATGACCTCGTCGAGGTTGACCTGCTCGTCCACCGACATCGACAGCGCATCGTGCACCAGGGCAATCGACGACACACGCCGCACCGACTCGATCAACGCCTCCCTTCCCTCGGCGTTGACGGTGCGGCGGGCCTGCAACCGCAGCAGTGCGGCCACCGTCTGCAGGTTGTTTTTCACCCGGTGGTGGATCTCGCGAATGGTGGCGTCCTTTGAAATCAGGGCACGGTCGCGCCGCTTGACCTCAGTGACGTCGCGGATCAGGATTGCCGCCCCCGCATTCTCCCCGTGCACCACCAAGGGCAGCGTCCGCAGTAACACCGTGGCGCCGCCGGCGTCGACCTCCATGCGCATGCTGGAACCCCCGGCCAGCAGATTGAGGATGTGTTCGGCCACCTCCTGGGCCTCGAACGGGTCCGAGATCAGTGGCCGGGTGACCTTGATCAGGTTGTGCCCCTCCAACTCGCTGTTCAGGCCCATCCGGTGGTAGGCGGAAAGTGCGTTGGGACTGGCATAGGCGACGATGCCGTCGACGTCGAGGCGGATGAATCCGTCGCCGGCGCGCGGTGTGGAACGGGACATGGCCACGTCGCCGACGTCGGGGAAGGTGCCCTCGGCGAGCATGTGCAGCAGATCGGTGGCGCAGTCGCGGTAGGCGGTCTCCAGGTGGCCGGACATGCGTTGGGCTGTGGTCTCGGTTTGGTGCTGGGTCAGCACCGCCACCACCTGTTCGCCGTATCGAACGGGTGAAGCGATCACGTTAGGTCCCCGAAGGAGTCCGGCATTGAGGCCGGGGAGTTGCCATTCGCCCTGTTTGCCGGCGTCTCCTTGCTGCACCTCGCCGGACGCAAAAGCATCGGCGACCAAAGGTAAGCGGTCGGCGGCGACCACGCTGCCCACCGCGTCGGTCTGTAGGACGGTCGGGGCGGTGTTGGGCCGGCACTGGGCGACACACACCAGGACGCCATCGTCGCGGCGCACCCACATCAGATAGTCGGCGAAGGACAGGTCGGCCAGCAGTTGCCACTCCCCCACCACAGCGTGCAGATGGTCTACGGCATTGCCCGGCAGCACCGTGTGATCGGCGAGCAGGTCACCGAGAGTGGACATGAACCCAGGAGTTGGTCAGCTGATCACGGCGATCAGGTCGCCGGCTTGGATGACGTCGCCGACCGCCACGCTCACCTTGCTGACCGTGCCGGCGACTTCGGCCAGAACCGGGATCTCCATCTTCATCGACTCGAGCAGCACCACGGTGTCGCCCTGGGCGATCTGGTCGCCTTCGTTGACAACGACTTCGAGCACGCTGGCTACGATCTCGGCGCGAACCTCCTCGGACATCCATCACCCCACTCGTATCGGCCACTGCCCATGCTGGTCTGCCCCGTCGGGCTTTCTATATCGAACCATAAGACCGTTCGAGGTCGCGTGGCGCGGGCGGTGGAGCGCGGGGGGCCGTCCGCGTGAGACAATGGACGCCAATTGCGCGGCGTTTCGGCCGCCTGCAGCGAAAAACCTGAGGAAATGAGGTTCAACCATGGCCAAGCGTGGCCGTAAGAAGCGCGACCGCAAGTACAGCAAGGCCAACCACGGCAAGCGGCCCAACGCCTGACCGGCGACCCTAGGGCTGAATTTCGCCGCGGATGATGGTGGTTCGGCGGAATTCCAGCCGCAGCCGCTCCCGCAGACCCTCGGGGGCCTTTTCGCCACTGCATTTAGTGGCAACCAACGCTTTGATCCGCTCCTCAAGCCCGTAGTGCTGGAAACACCCCGGGCACGCTTCTAGGTGCCGGCGCAGGCTTTCCTTCTTTTCCGGCGTGCATTCGCCGTCGAGCAGCGTCCACACCTCGGCGATCACCTCGGCGCAGCCGAAATCGCCGTGGTCGTGGCCGCTGGGCGTGCCGCAGGACTCGCTCATGACGACACCTCCTCATGCTCACCACGGATGAAGCCGCGGTCCCTGGCCACGTCAGCCAACAGTTCACGCAGCTGACGTCGGCCGCGATGCAGCCGAGACATCACGGTACCGATCGGGGTGCCCATGATCTCGGCGATCTCCTTGTACGGGAAACCTTCGACGTCCGCGTAGTAGACCGCCATCCGGAATTCTTCGGGCAGCGCCTGCAACGCCGCCTTGATCTCGGTGTCCGGCAGCGCTTCGAGCGCCTCGACCTCGGCCGACCGCAGTCCGGTGGAGGAATGCTCGGCGTTGGCGGCCAACTGCCAGTCGGTGATCTCGTCGGTCGGGTACTCCGACGGTTGCCGCTGCTTCTTGCGGTAGCTGTTGATGTAGGTGTTGGTCAGGATCCGGTACAGCCAAGCCTTGAGGTTGGTGCCCTCCCGGAACGACCGGAACCCTGCGTATGCCTTGACCATCGTCTCCTGCAGCAGATCTTCTGCATCGGCGGGATTGCGGGTCATGCGCAAAGCACCACCGTAGAGCTGATCAAGCAGCGGAATCGCGTCACGCTCGAAGCGCGCGGTCAGTTCGGCGTCGGTCTCCGCCGGTGCGGGCGCGGCTGGTTCGGGTTCGGGCGGAGTCTCGGCAACCTCGGGCCCGGTCTCGCCATCGGTGTCGGCCATCTCGAGTAACACGGTCCCTTCGGTTGCGGTGTCACCGGACAGCGCGAAGAACGCCGCCGGACTCGCAAGGAAGCTATCCAACCGCTCGTCGCACAATAGGCTCGTCGCCGTTGACACCTGGCTCCCTCCTCCCAATCTAAAGGCCGCGACCGACACGCGCCCGCCCCGGTCGGTTCGTCACTAGTTTTAGTTGATGCCAATGCGGACGCCGCCTCGATCAACGGCATTTGCCGGCCTGCTATTTCCGCGGGACATCTCGGTGGTACCCGCACCCTGGTCCGGCTTGCAGGGCGTTAGCCGGACGCATCCACCGCGCTAAGCGCTCGCGGCGGCCTTACGTTCGGCGATCTTGGCCCGCACTACGGCCATGTCGAGTCGCTCGACCTGGCTGATCAAATCTTCGAGCGCCGGTTTGGGCATCGCCCCAGCCTGGCTGTAGACCAGAATGCCCTCACGAAACGCCATGATGGTCGGGATTGACCGGATGTTGACGGTGGCCGCCAGTGCAGGCTCGGCCTGGGTATCCACCTTGGCGAACACTACGCCGTGGTGGTCTTGCGCGGCGCGCTCGAAAACCGGCGCAAATGCACGGCACGGTCCGCACCAAGGTGCCCAGAAATCAACCAGCACGATTTCGTTGTCGAGAATCGTAGATTCAAAATCGGCTGCAGTGAGGTTTGTTACCGACATAGTGCTTTCCTTATCTACTGTGTGTCGCCGGCGGCTGAGTCGGCGAACTCGCAAAACGCGGTGTAGGCGCGGGCGCCGTAGATGGTGGCGGGACCACCGTGCATAAGGATGCTGACGCCAATGGCCTCGGCAGCCTCCTGTTTGGTCGCGCCGGCGCGAGCGGCTCCGCGCGCGTGTGATGCGATGCAACCGTCACAGCCGGCGACCACGCCGATGGCCATTGCGATCAGCTCTTTGTATCGCTTGTCCAATGCGCCCGAAGTCAGTGCGGCGTTGCTCATCTCGCCGAATCCCCGATACACGTCCGGGATCATCTGCCGCAGGTCGCGGTGCTGTGGATTGAGGTCGTTCAGGACGTCATGGTAGTGGCTATTTGCTGTCATGTCTTATACAATAGCAATACCCCGCCGGGTATTCCCGACTGGCACCACAGATAGGAGCCGGGATGGCCAGAGTTGTAATTCTTGGCGCCGGCATCGCCGGTCACACCGCCGCCTTGCATCTGCGGCGATGGTTACGCCGTGAGCATGAAGTCGCCGTCATTTCCCCAGCCGCGGAATGGAACTGGATCCCGTCGAATATCTGGGTCGGAGTCGGACAAATGGATGCGTCCAAGGTCCTGATTCCACTGCGACCAATCTATCGGCGTAAGCGCATCACCTTCTACCAGGGCCTCGCGACAGCAATCCGACCCGAGGGAACCCGCGACAACGGTTCGCCATCAGTGGATTTCACCTATACCGATGACAAACACCGCGGCGAGTCAGGCAGTCTTGAGTACGACTACCTCATCAATGCGACTGGCCCGCAATTGAATTTCGCCGCCACTGCAGGACTTGGTCCGGACGGTTACTCATACTCGGTGTGCACGGCAGGGCATGCCCGGCAGGCCGCAAAGGCGCTTGAAGACGTCGTCGACAAGTTGAAAAAGGGTGAGCGACAACGCCTGGTGATCGGCGTCGGGCACGGCACCTGCACCTGTGAGGGCGCGGCGTTCGAGTACACCTTCAATGTCGAGCACAAGTTGCGCGAGGCCGGTGTACGTGACCTCGCCGAAATCGTCTATCTCACGAACGAATACGAGCTCGGCGATTTCGGCGTAGACGGCATGAGTTTTGTCGACAAAGGTTTCGTGCAATCCAGCCGGCTGTGGACGGAGTCGCTGTTCCGGGAACGTGGCGTCACGGCGATTACACAGGCCGCCGTCCACGAGGTGATGGACGGCAAGCTTCGCTACGAGCAACTCGACGGCGTCGAACGCGATCTGGAATTCGACTTCGCGATGCTGTTACCACCGTTCAAAGGCGCCAGTCTGGTTGCTTACGATAAGGATGGCAACGACATCACCTCAGAACTGTTCGCGCCATCGGGCTTCCTCAAGGTCGACGCAGACTATTCCAGCAAGCCGTATGACGAATGGTCGGCCGACGACTGGCCACACACCTACGAGTCTCCGAAATACCCAAATATCTTCGCGCCCGGTATCGCATTCGCACCGCCACACCCGATTTCAAAACCACGCAAGAGCTCTCGAGGCACGGTCATCACGCCGAGCCCGCCTCGCACCGGCATGCCGTCAGGCGTCATGGCCAAGACGGTCGCCGAGACCATCCGGGACCGCGTCGAAGCACCCCAGGCCAACGCCCATCGTGCATCCATGGCGACAATGGGAGCCGCTTGCGTTGCCTCAGCCGGCACCGGACTTCGACGCGGTTCGGCCGCGGCGATGACGATGTACCCGGTCGTTCCCGACCCGGCGCGGTACCCACAGACCGGTCGTGACATCGCCGGCACGTCCGGAGAGCTCGGCCTGGCGGGTCACTGGATCAAACTGATGCTGCACTTCATGTTCATCTACAAGGCAAAGGCTCGGCCGCTGTGGTGGCTGATACCTGAATGAAAGGGTCTCTCGTGCGGCAGGTTAACAATCACTCCGCGGTTGATCAGAAGACCGCAGAGCGCATCGCCGAGGCGCCGCTGCCCACGGCGTCGACGCTACGTATGCGCCAAAACCCGGTCATCCAGTTCTGGCGCTTCGTCCGCATCAATCTACGAATGATGCGGATCATCGCTGGCGGTCACGACGACACCGGCCGGCGATAGTGGCCGATCGGGCTCGCCCGAAATCCGTCGCTCATTGTTGACCGAGTCCGCGCTCTCGCCCAGCAGCAGCGATCTGACCAGACGACGCGGTCCGAAGGGCCGCAGCATCTCGCTGGCCGGCCGCGGACGCACCCGTTGAGGCCACCAGAACCAGCGTCCGAGCAGTGCGGCGATCGACGGCGTCATCAACGATCGCACTATCAGGGTGTCGAACAACAACCCCAACCCAATCGTGCTGCCGGCCTGGCCGATTGAGCGCAAATCGCTGGCGACCATGGACATCATGGTGAAGGCGAAGACCAGGCCCGCCGAGGTGACCACGCCACCGGTCTCGCCCATCGAGCGGACGATGCCCGTCTTCAGCCCGGCACCGATCTCCTCTTGGAAGCGGGACACCAGCAGCAGGTTGTAGTCCGAGCCGACCGCCAGCAAGATGATCAACCCGAACACCGGGGCAATCCAGTTCAGGTCCAGGCCGAACAGATGCTGCCAGACCAGCACCGAGAGTCCGAAAGCGGCCCCCAGCGACAACAGGACGGTGCCGACGATCACCACAGACGCCACTAAAGCACGGGTGATTATCACCATGACGGCGAAAATCAGTGTCACCGCCGCGATGCCGACAATCAGCAAGTCGTAGTGGGAGCCCGACTGGATGTCGCGGTAGATGGCCGCCGTCCCGGCCAGATAGAACTTGGCGTCGGTCAGGTTCGTTCCCTTGACCGCCTGGTGCGCGGCGGCAAGTTCCGGTGTTACCGCGGCGATGCCCGCCGGCGTAGCCGGGTCGGTGTCGTGGGTGATGATGAAGCGCGCCGCCTTGCCGTCCGGCGATAAAAAGAGCTTCAGGCCTCGCTGAAAATCCGGATTCTGGAACGCTTCTGGCGGTAGATAGAAGTAGTCACCGCTCCTGGAGGCGTCGAAGGCTTGCCCCATTGCGCTTGCTGTGTCGGTCATCTTCGCCATCTGCGTGATCAGGCCCGAGAAGCTGCTGTGCATCGTCAACAACGTTGCCCGCATGGATGTCGCGACAGCGATGATCGCCGGGAATTCGGAAACCATCTGCGGCAAAATCGTGTCGACGTCGTGGACGTCGGCGATCAGCGTGTGCATGTTCTCGCTGAACCTGTCCACACCGTCCATCGCCTCGAACACCGACTTGGCCGCCCAGCACACGGGGATGTTGTAGCAATGCTGTTCCCAATACAAGTAGTTACGGAATGGACGTGCGAAATCGTCGAAATCGGCGATATGGTCCCGCATCTCGTCAAGTGTGGCTTGCATGTCATGCATGTCGCCGAGCATGCGATGGGTGGTGTTGCTCATCGCCTGCAGCAAGCCTTGCATCCGTTGCATCGAGGCGATCATGGCGCCGAGATCATCGCTCATCGCCAGCATGTCGGCAGTTCGGTCCTTCATGAACTGAAGGTTTTCCTGGATCGGGATTGACTGCGCGCTGATCTGAAAGGGGATCGACGTGTGCTCGATCGGACCGCCCAGCGGCCTGGTGATGCTTTGTACCATCGCAATTCCCGGCGAGCGGAAGACGTCCTTGGCCAGCCGGTCCAGAACGATCATGTCACCGCTGTTGCGCATGTCGTGATCGCTCTCGATCATCAGAATGTCGGGATTCATTGTGGCGGCGCTGAAATGGCGCTCCGCTGCCGCGTATCCGACATTCGAGGGCAGATCGCTAGGAATGTAGAACCGGTCGTTGTAACTAACCTTCATACTCGGCATGATCAGGATACCGACGATCGCGATGACCAGTGATGCCGCGAACACCGGACCGGGCCAGCGCACTGTGGCGGTGCCGATACGTCGCCACCCGCGGGTCTTGATCATCTGCCGCGGGTCGAGCAACCCGAACCTGCTCGCCACCGCGACAACAGCCGGCGCTGCGGTCAAGGCCCCCGCGACGACGACGAGCAGGCCCAGCGCGGAGGGAACTCCCAGCGCCTTGAAATACGACAGGCGCGCCAGGTGCAGACATAGCGTGGCACCGGCAATCGTCAATCCCGACCCCAAGATAATGTGGAAAGTCCCACGAAACATGCTGTAATAGGCGGTCTCTCGATCTTGCCCGGCCTGTCGGGCCTCCTGATAGCGACCGATCAGAAATATCGCGTAGTCCGTTCCCGCGGCGATCGCCAACGAGGACAACATGGCAACGACGAACGTCGAGAATCCCAGCAAGTCGTAATTCCCGAGCAACGCCACGAGCCCTCTCGCCGTACCCATCTCGAAACCAACCATGACGAGAACCAGCAGCACCGTACTCACCGAACGGTAGGCGATGAACAGCATGATCATGATGACCACGCCCGTCACGCCCATCATCGTGAACATGCTTTTATCTGCGGCTTCGTTCATGTCGGTAGTCAGCGCCGCCGGCCCGGTGACGTACACCTTGAGACCCGCAGGGGGCGCCGAGTGTTCGACGATCTTGCGCACCGCTTTGACGGACTCGTTGCCCAGGGTGCTGCCCTGGTCCCCAGCCAGATTCAGTTGGACATAAGCAGCTTTGCCGTCCCGGCTCTGTACGCCGGCAGCCGTGAGGGGGTCACCCCACACGTTCTGGACATGCTGAACGTGCTTGGAGTCTGCCTGCAGCGCCTTTACCAAGTTGTCGTAATAGCGGTGAGCAGGAGCGGCAAGCTGCTTATCGCTCTCCAAGACGATCATCGCGATGCTGTCGGAGTCTGATTCGTGGAATTTCGAGCCGATGCGTTTCGCGGCTATCATCGCCGGCGCATCCTGTGGGGACATCGTCACGGCGTGATTCCGAGCGACCGACTCGATCGGCGGCACAAGCACATTCAACGCAACCGTCAGCAGCAGCCATGCGATGAGAATCGGCACGGCGAACCGGCGGACGAACCGCATGAATCTTGGCTGAGCTTCGCTGTCGGTTTTCATGCGGCTTTCACCAGACACGACGTCTGAGCGTGATGGCCGACCGACGACTGCTCGTCCCTGACCACACCGTCGACGGTGATCCGGCACCCGATGTCGCCTCCGGTGCCTTGTGCCACCACGTTCGCGATAACCGCAGGAACTGTCGTTTCGATCGTGAACGTCCAGGGCAATCCGGTGAACGCGGCATTTTGCGGCTGCGCATTGCCGTCCAGGAAGCTCACTTTTCCCGTTGCCCCGCTCTGCCCATAGACCTCGTAGATCACCTGCTTGACGTGGGACTGCTGGAGCGGTTGGGCGCTGCTGCCGCTCGCGCTGAAGCTTGCATCGGAGCCGAACGCGCCGCGCAGCCGGTTGACCGCGATCCCACCGAGCGCGACCGCCACCACGACAACTAGCGCCACCCAAACCCGCTTAAGAAAGCTCATCGCAGTTTCTCCAATCGTGGCGGACGTCCAAATATACCCTACCGGGTATAGTACACCGAGCGATTGCATACCCCCCCGGGTAGACTCGGCAACCGGACAAGACACCAGCGTTAAGCCGGTACGAAACCGGTCCTCAGCGACGACGAGCTGAAGAGCTTTTCCTCTCGCTGGCCTGATGGCTCCTCGCTGGCCTGATGACCTGGATAATGGCGAGCGGCGCGGCGCGGCGGCAGTTCGCACCAACGCGGCGGCTCACCTGCGGGCAAGGCAGGAATGGCCACCCACGAAACGGCAGCTGAGACGGGGCGTTAGGGTGACGCCATGTCGCTCAAAGATAAGACCATGTTCATTTCGGGTGCCAGCCGCGGCATCGGGCTGGCGATCGCCAAGCGCGCCGCGCAGGATGGCGCCAACATCGCGCTGATCGCCAAGACCGCCGAGCCGCACCCGAAGCTGCCGGGCACCGTGTACACCGCCGCCAAGGAACTCGAGGAGGTCGGCGGGCAGGCCCTGCCGATCGTCGGGGATGTGCGCGACCCGGAGTCGGTCGAGTCCGCGGTAGCCAAGGCGGTCGAGCAGTTCGGCGGCATCGATATCTGTGTCAACAATGCGTCGGCGATCAACCTGGGCTCCATCACCGAGGTGCCGATGAAGCGGTTCGACCTGATGAACGGCATCCAGGTGCGCGGCACCTACGCAGTGTCGCAGGCCTGTCTTGCGCACATGAAGGGCCGTGAGAACCCCCACATCCTGACGCTGTCGCCGCCGGTACTGCTGGGCAAAGAATGGCTGAAGCCGACCGCGTACATGATGGCTAAGTTCGGTATGACGTTGTGCGCGTTGGGGATTGCCGAGGAGATGCGCGACGAGGGCATCGCCTCGAATACGCTGTGGCCGCGCACCATGGTAGCCACCGCCGCCGTACAGAACCTACTCGGAGGCGACGAGGCGATGGCCCGGTCCCGCAAGCCCGAGGTGTACTCGGACGCCGCCTACGTGATCCTGAACAAGCCGTCACGCGAGTTCACCGGCAACATGCTGCTGTGCGAGGACGTGCTCGTCGACTCCGGGGTCAAAGACCTATCGGTCTACGACTGCGTACCGGGCTCGAAGCTCGGCGTCGACTTCTGGGTCGACGGTGTCAACCCGCCCGGCTACAGCGGCCCCTGAGCCGGCGTGGCCGGCGCGGCCACGCCGGGCATCGCGGTCCTGGTCAAAGCCGGTGTACCGCACGAGATCCGGCAGTTCGACTCGGTTGCCGACCTATCCGACGGCACCGGCATAGCGCCCGAACAGGTGTTCAAGACGCTGATCGTCGCGCTGCCCGCTGAGCTGGCGGTCGCGGTGATTCCGGTGCCCTCGAAGCTGTCGTTGAAAGCGGTCGCCGCGGCTTTCGGTGTGGCCAAGGCCAGCATGGCCGACCCTGCCGCAGCCGAGCGGTCCAGCGGCTATGTGGTTGGCGGCATTTCACCGTTCGGCCAGCGCCGACGGCTGCGCACGGCGGTGGACAATTCCGCGCTGAACTGGGACCGGGTGCTGTGCAGCGCCGGCAGGCGGCACTGGGATGTGGTGGTAAGTCCGGCCGATCTAGTCCGGTTGACCGACGCGATCACCTGGGACCTGGCGGCGAGTTAAGCCCGCGGACCCGGCGCCTTGAGAAACTGCTCGATCACCGGCGCTAGTTCGGTGGCGTTGTGCACCAGATCGATGTGGCCGCCGCCGTGCAGGTGCACACGTGAGTGCGGCAATAGCGCATTCATGATGTGAGCGTTAATTACCGGGATGATCGGGTCGTCGGTGCCGGCGACGATCAACGTCTGCTGCCGCACGGCGCGCAGCGCGAACAGGCTGGTCCACACCGACCCCGCCAGCAACTGATGCAGATACCCGAGCTTGGAGCCGGCGTGCAGTTGCTTGACGAAAAGCTGCGCCACGTCCTCGCCGTGCGCGCGCACCGTGCCGCCGTAGAGTTCACCGGCGATCGAGGCGGCATACCGCGGATCGGAGAAGCGGCGCGGGGTCAGCATTTTCGCTAGCACGCGCGGGTGGGCTGGCACCATCACCGCTCCGGTTCCGGTGGCGACCAGCACCAGGCGACGACACCGTCGCGGGTTTTGAAAGGCGAACTGCTGCGCCAGCGCCCCACCCCAGGACAGCCCGAGTACGTCGACCACGCCGATGCCGAGTTTGGTCAGCACCCGGCCTAGCACCCAGGCCAGGTAGGGAAACCCGTACGGCAACAACGACGTCGGCGATCCCCCGGTTCCGGGAACGTCGAATCTGACTACCGGACAAGTCAACTGATCCACGAAGGGGTCGAGCACTTCGAGGCTGGCGCCGATGCCGTTGCACACCACCAGCGGCACCCCGGTGCCGGGGCGGGTTTCGACGCGGATCCGTTGTCCTCCGGCGGCGACGTAGCTACTCACTTCTCCATCACGTAACGTCCCGGCGCGGCACCCAGTGGTGGAAACCCGTCACCACCAAGCACTTTGGGCGCGTCTATCTGCGGACCGCTGCGCTCAGCGAGCCAGCTAACGTAGTCGGGCCACCAGGAGTCGGCGGATTTCTGCGCCGAATCGAGCCATCCTTGCGGGTCGTCGACGTCCACGGGTCCGGATCGGAACGACGCCTTCGGATTTCCGGGCGGGTTGACCAGCGCGGCGATGTGGCCGCTGGTGGACAGTATGTAACGGCTGTCCTTGCTGCCGAGCAGCCGGGCGCTGCGGTAGGTAGCCTGCCACGGCGAGATGTGGTCAGCGACTCCACCGATGACGTAGGCGTCGTTGGTGACCGTGGCCAGGTCGACCGGGCTGCCCAGCATGCTGACCCCGCCCGGTGTGACCAGCGCGTTTTGCAGTCCCATCAGCACCATGTCGCGATGCAGCGCGGCGGTCATCCGGGTCGTGTCGGCGTTCCAGAACAACACGTCGAACGGCGCGGGTGGGCGGCCCTGCACGTAGTTGTTCACCACATAGCGCCACACCAGGTCGGTGGGCCGCAGCCAGGCAAACATTTCGGCCATGGCCCGTCCGTCTAGGTAGCCTTTCTTGTCGGAGGCACGGATCGCGGCCTGCGCGGCGCGGTCGCTCATCGCTGCGGCTGCGAAACCGGCCCGGTTCTCGTCGAGCACGGTGACCGCGAGGGCCAGGCCGGCGATGCGGTCTGCCTCGCCGATCGTGGCGAGGTGGGCCGCCGTCATCGCCGCCAGGATGCCGCCCGAGCAGGTGGCGAACAGGTGTGTGCTGTCGGTTCCGGTAATTTGGCCCACGGCGGCCATGGCCTCGAGGATGGCACCGCCGTAGGCATCGAAGCCCCAATCCCGGTGTCGAGCCTGCGGATTGCGCCAGGAGATGACGAACACCTGCTGGCCCTGCCGGACGAAGTATTCGATCATGCTGCGTCCCGGCGTGATGTCCATGATGTAGTACTTGTTGATCACCGGCGGCACGATCAGCAGCGGAACAGCGCGCACCTGCTCGGTCTGCGGTGCGTACTGAATCAATTCGAACATCGAGGTCTGCGCCACCACCGCCCCCTTGGTGACGGCGACAGTCTCCCCCACCGCGAACGCGTCCGGCTCCACCATCGCCGGCACCCGTGGCGCTGAAAGCATATCCCGGGCAAAGGCTTTGGCGCCCCGAACCGCACTGAGGCCACCGGTGTCGATCAGCGCCTTCCAGCCCAGCGGGCTGATCAGCGGGTTGTTACTGGGCGCCAGTCCCTCCACGATATTGTTCACGACGAACTGCATCTTCTCCTCGTCGCGCCACTGCAGCGCGGCGTCAGCCAGCAATGCCTCGGCGGTCTCGGCCGCCGCGAGGTAGGCCTGCATAATGCGGTGCAGAACCGGATTCTGTTGCCACGCCGGGTCGGTGAAGCGCTTATCGGCCCGCGCCGGCACCCGATGCGAGCGGCCGGCGACGATATTGCCGAGTTCGCGAGTCAGAGTGGCGGCACGGCCGGCAACCGCACCGGGTTGCCTGGCGAGGTTGGTGGCGAACCGGCTCCAGGTCGCGTCAGGCAGCATCCGGCTGATAAAGGGCCTGGTGGCACTGGTCAGCAGCAGGTCCAGAGGTGCGGCGAGTTCGTCGGGCTTCGGAACGGTCGAGGTGGCCATTGATCTACGGGCTTTCGGTTGTTGGAACAACGATTTCGCGCTTGAGCACCTTGCCGGTCGGACCCTTGGGCAAGGCGTCGACCAGCCAGATGCGGCGCGGATATTTGTAGGCGGCCACGCGGGCTTTGACATGGTCGCGCAGCTCGTCAACGTCGACGGCCGCATCCTTCTTCAGGGCTACCGCGGCGCCGACCTCTTCACCGAGCTCGTCGTGCGGCACGCCGATCACCGCGGCCTCCGCCACGGCCGGGTGCTCGTAGAGCACTTCCTCGATCTCCCGCGGATACACGTTGTACCCACCGCGTATGATCATGTCTTTGGTGCGATCGACGATGTAGAAGTAGCCGTCCTCGTCGACGCGCCCGACGTCACCGGTGCTGAACCAACCATCCTCGGAGACAGCGGCCTTGGTAGCGTCGGGCAGATTCCAGTAGCCCAGCATCACGTTGTGGCCACGGATCTGGATCTCACCCGGCTGGCCCTGCGGCACCTCGGCGCCGGCCGGGTCCACCACACGCATCTCGACACCCTCGACGGGCGTGCCGATCGAGCCTGCCTTGCGTGGTCGGTCGGGGTGATTGAAGGAGGCCACCGGGGACGTCTCGGACAACCCGTAGCCCTCCAGAATGACGCAGCCGTAGGACTTTTCGAAGTCAACGAGTACCTGGACCGGCAATGACGCCCCGCCGGATACGCAAGCACGCAGGCTGCGGGTGGCGTCGGCTGCGGCGTCGTCGACCAGGCCGAGCAGCGCCGAATACATCGTCGGCACGCCCTGGAACAGCGTTACGCCGTCCCGCTCGATCACTTCAAGCGCTTTGCGTGGATCGAATCGTGGCACCAAGGTCAGCGTGGCGCCCGCCAAGATCGAACCGTTCAACCCGCAAGTCAGCCCGAAGACGTGGAACAGCGGCAGGCAGCCCATCACCACGTCGTCCGGCCCGATCTGCAGCAACGTACGTACCGCGACGTCGGCGTTGCTGCTCAGGTTGGCGTGAGTGAGCATGGCCCCCTTGGGTTTTCCGGTTGTACCGGACGTGTGCAGGATGACAGCGACGTCATCGTCAGCGCGGTCCGCCGGTGTGTTCTGGGCGGGTAGATCGTCGATGAGTTCGCGCAGGGCGGCGTCGTCGACCAGCCAGCACTGGGCATCGACTGCGGCGGCGCCTGCCGTGGCCTCATCGGCGAAGGCCGGGGTCGCGAACAGTGCCTTGGCCCCGCTGTTGGACAGGTAGTAGGCCACCTCACGGGACTTGAGCAGCGGATTCATCGGCACCGCAACGGCACCGCGATACATGATCCCGTACAGCGTGATAGCGAATGCGGGGGTATTCGGCAGCATCACGCCCACCCGGTCGCCGGCCACAACGCCCGCGCGCTCCAGCAGCGTCGCCACTCGGGCCGCGGCGGCGTCGAGTTCGGCGTAGGTCAGCTGCAGCTCGTCGCAGCGCAGCGCAATGCGCTCGGGGTGTCGGTCTTTCGCGGCGACGAGGCCAGCGCTCAGAGCGGTCACGTTCTGCTCCACATCCTGGTTGAAGTGGCTTTCATGGTGGCAGTCGCACTACACATCACTCTTGTCTTCGGCCGACAAAGCCGAGCCGGAAGTTGATCCGCTGCGGACATGGCCGAAACGCCGGCGACAGCCCTAGATTTCTCGGACAGCGCAGCGTCGCGCCATCCAATCATTCAGTGCTCCAAATGTTCCCGCGACCAGCGGAGAGAAGCGAGACCTTTCATGGCCTACCTGACCATTGCCGCGATGCTTGTCCTGATCCTGTTCCCGGTGCTACTTCCGGCGGTGATCACGCTGGTGCACACCCTCACCCCGCAGCCGCGCACCCGCGCCCAGCGACAGGGCGCATAGCTACTTCGACCGCAGTACCGGCGTGCCGTACCAATGGCAGGCGAGCAGCGCCAGTTCCACCTCGAGACGGTCGTCGCCAATCTCGCGGCCCCGCCGGGCCACCGCGCGACCCACCCGGTACTTCACGGTGTTGAAATGCATGTTCAATTCCTCGGCGGCGGTCTTGTAGCTGGAACCGCAGCCGAGAAATACCCGAAGCGTTTCGCGCAGCCGCGCATCGTTGTCGTCATCGGTGGCCAGGTCGCCGAGCACCCGGTCCACCCAGGACCGCGTACCGGCCACATCGAAACCCAGCCGCGCGACCACCGATAGTCCGGGATCACCGGCCGCGATTACAGTCGGCTCGGCGCGGTCGCTGACGATCGCGACGCCGCGCGCCTCGACGGCCTCACGGTGCGAGCGGCGGAACCCATCGATGTCGGCGGCGACGGTTCCGATGGCCACGCTCGGTGAGTCCGATCGGGATAGCGCGAACTGGCGAACCTTCGACACCGGGTCTCCCGTCGCGGCGCGGTACGGCAACCAGCCCCACCCGCAGGTGCGATCGGCGGCGACGAACAGCGGAACGGCGTCGGTACCCACCGACTCGCCCAGTTCCCGTAGAAATCGTTGCAGCCGCGGGAGCTCGTCGGTTTCCGTCGCCCGTTCCGGATACCACATGACCAGACCCAGGTGATGCCAGCGCAGCGGGTATCTCATCGCCGTGGTTGCCGCGTCGACGTCGATTGGATTGATGGCGGCCAATGTCTCGCGCACCCGAACGCCACGCAGGCTGTTCTGGTTCTCCAGCCACCGCTCGCGTTCATCCTCGTAGCTGACGACCACCTCCTGCGACATCCGGTCGATGTACTCCGCTATCGCGACCGTCATCGCTTCGATCACCGGCACCCGCATCGCTTCCGGCATGTCGGTAACCCGTAGTTCGTCGAAGATGAGCTCGCTGATCCGGCGTTGCCCCAGCCGGTAGGCGCGCACCAGCGCGTTGACCGGAGCGCCATGTTGAGCTACCCGCCGCGCATATTCCAGTGCGACAGTCGGAGGCTCGACGCGCTCCACGGCGATGTCGTGGCGCAGTGCGTGCAGCATCGTTTCGACGTTGCCTTCGATGCTGGCGCCGAGCAGTTCGAGGATTCGGGCGTCCCGTCGCAGCTCGGGGATGTGCGTGTCGAGGAAAAGACGGATGTCCGCGGTCACTTCGGTGAGCCGCTCCTGTAATCGGCCGGCGACCTGCGCGACGTAGTGCTTCACCTCAACGTCGCTGGCGAGGTGCGTCTTGTTCACGACATTGACGTTAGCCCTTGAGGTTGTTTCCGAGCGATAACCGCGGCACGTTGTTTTGTCGGTCGAGGACTGTGGCCCACAGCACACGACTCCCTATGTTTGCGCCACCCGCAAGCAAAGGAGCGAAAATCATGGCACTGACCGAACCTCATAATCCCGCGGTCGATCCGCACGATTTTCTGCGCAAGCCGCTGATGGAACGCATGCGGATCCTGATCACCGACTGGGCTGAGCACGGTTTCGGCTCGCCCCGGATCGTGCATTTGGTGTACATCGTCAAGCTGGCGCTGTTCTTCGTGTTGGGCGGCGTCACCATCGCGACGGTGACCTCCGGGCTGCCGGCGTTTTGGCACGTCGGCCAATGGTGGAACCAGCCGATCGTATACCAGAAGGTGATCTTGTGGACGGTCCTGCTGGAAGCGATCGGGGTCGCCGGATCGTGGGGCCCGCTGGCGGGCAAGGTCAAGCCGATGACCGGCGGCATCCTGTTCTGGGCGCGCCCGGGCACGATCCGGCTGCGGCCGTGGCGGTGGGTGCCCGGCACGGACGGCGACCGGCGCACCTGGTTCGACATCGGCGTGTACCTGGCTTTGTTGGCAAGTCTGGTAGTGGCGCTGGTGCTGCCGGGCGTGCACAGCGACTCGCTGTCAAAAGCATTGCCGGACAATACCTCCGGGCTGGTGAACCCAGCGCTGCTGATCGCCCCGATGGCGCTGCTGGTGCTGATCGGCCTGCGCGACAAGACCATCTTCCTGGCCGCGCGCGGCGAGCAGTACTTCCCTGCGCTGGTGTTCTTCACGGTGCTGCCTTTCACTGACATGATCATCGCGCTGAAGATGCTGATCGTGGTGGTTTGGGTCGGTGCGGGATTCTCCAAGTTCGGCAAGCACTTCTCCAGCGTGATTCCACCGATGGTCAGCAACAGCCCCTTCATTCCGTTCAAATGGCTCAAGCGGGCGCACTACCGCGACTTTCCGCGGGACATGCGGCCGTCGAAGGTGGCCGGGTTCATGGCGCACGTGAACGGCACGCTGGTAGAGATCGTCGCCCCGCTGATCCTGTTCTTCTCGACGAACAAGTGGCTGACATTGGCTGCGGCCCTGGTGATGGTGGGGTTCCACCTGTTCATCATCTCGACCTTCCCGCTGGCCGTGCCTTTGGAGTGGAACGTCGTATTCGCTTACACCACAGTATTTTTGTTCCTCGGCTTTCCTTCGTGGCAGGGCTACTACGTGACCGACATGTCTTCGCCGTGGCTGACCGCCCTACTGGTGGCGGGTCTGCTGTTCTTTCCCGTGTTGGGCAACCTGCGGCCCGACAAAGTCTCGTTCCTGCCGTCACTGCGGCAGTACGCCGGCAACTGGGCCTCGGCGGTGTGGACGTTCGCGCCGGGCGCCGAGGCGAAGCTGAACCGCCTCACCCGCTCGGCCGGCAACCAAGTCGACCAGTTCGTCGCATTTGGCTATGACCCGCAATGGGCCGAGATCACCTGCCAGAAGACGATTGCCTGGCGCGCCATGCACAGCCAGGGTCGCGGCCTCTTCTCGCTGCTGATCAGCCGCCTACCCGACATCGACATCCGGACCGTGCGCGAGGGTGAGTTCCTGTGCAACTCCACCATCGGGTTCAACTTCGGCGACGGCCACTTGCACGACGCATCATTCGTGCGGGCCGTGCAGGCCGAGGCAAGCTTCGAGCCCGGCGAGTGCGTAGTGGCGTGGGTGGAGTCGGAAGCGTTCGGCGCTGGTGTGCAGCACTACCAGCTGATCGACGCCGCCCTCGGCGTCATCGAGCGCGGCACCTGGAAGGTGGCCGACGCGGTCGCCGCGCAACCCTGGCTGCCGGACGGCCCGATCCCACTTCAGGTGAGCTGGGCACTGCGGCCCAACCAGTTGGGAGCGACGGCGTGAGCACCGCCGTGGTGGTAGGCGGTGGGCCCAACGGCCTCGCCGCCGCCATCACCCTGGCCGCCGAAGGTGTTGACGTCACGGTGTTGGAGGCCGCCGAGGAGGTCGGTGGCGGTACCCGCAGCAGCGAGGCGATCCTGCCGGGCCTGCTGCACGACCACTGCTCGGCGATCCACCCGATGGCTGTCGGATCCCAGTTCCTGACCGACGCCGGACTGCACCGGTACGGATTGGCTTGGCGCTGGCCGGACATCGATTGTGCGCATCCGCTGGACGATGGGTCGGCCGGGGTGTTATACCGCTCGGTGGAGCAAACCGCTGCCGGGCTCGGGCGAGACGGATCCCGGTGGAGCTTGGCATTCGGGTATCCCGCCGCACGGTTCGACCTGCTGAGCCAGGACATTATGCGTCCGCTGTTGCGGGTGCCGCGTCATCCGTTGGCACTGGCCCGCTTCGGGATGCCCACCGTGGCGCCGGCGTCCACCTTCGCTCGACTATTCGGGACCGAGCAGGGACGCGCCCTGTTCGGAGGCGTTGCCGCGCACGCCTTTCGGCCGCTGCATTACCCGATGACATCGGCGATCGGCATGGGGATCATCGTGGCGGGGCATCGCCACGGCTGGGCGGTCGCCGAGGGTGGATCGCAGTCGATCACCAACGCGATGGTGGCGTTGCTCGGCGACCTGGGCGGCAAGATCGAGACCGGTGTCCGCGTCATCGCGGCCGAACAGCTGCCTACCGCCGACGTGACAATGTTCGACCTGGGCCCAGAGGCGGTAGTCCGGATCCTCGGCGACCGGCTGCCGCGCCGAATCAGCCGGGCGTTCAGCCGGTTCCGCCGGGGTCCGGGCGCGTTCAAGGTCGACATTGCGGTCGAAGGCGGTGTGCCATGGACGAATCCGGCTGCGCACCGAGCCGGTACCGTACACCTGGCCGGCACGTACCGCGAGTTGGCCTGGACCGAGCGGGAGATCCACGCTGGTCGGATGCCGTCGCGGCCGTTCGTCCTGGTGGGCCAGCAGTACCTTGCCGACCCTGGACGCTCGGTGGGCAACGTGCATCCCGTGTGGAGTTACGCGCACGTCCCGAACGGTTACACCGGCGACGCGACCGACGCGATCGTCTCTCAGATCGAGCGGTTCGCACCCGGGTTTCGAGACCGCATCGCCGGCATGTCGGTGCGCTCGGCCACGCAGATGTCTTCGTACAACCCTAATTACGTCGGTGGTGACATCATGACCGGCGCGAAGGATATTCGGCAGCTCACCTTCGGACCGCGAATCACGCTGTCGCCCTATCGTATCGGCGTACCTGGGATGTACATCTGCTCGGCGGCCACCCCACCGGGGCCCGGCGCGCACGGCATGTGCGGGGCGAATGCGGCCCGGCTGGCTCTGGATTGGCTGTCGTCGCGGGCGTAGCGTCACCAGGCATGATCGACAATCGGTGGATTCGAATGGGTGGTGTCGCCGGCATCGGCTACGTACTCATCGCTGTCGTTGCCGGCGCGCTCCCGGGCGCCCCACCGGAGGCGAATGGCAACCCGTCCACCTATCAGGCTTACTTCATCGAACATCAGCAGGCACTGGTCGTGCAGGCCTGGATGTACGCCCTGGCCGCGCCGCTGTGGCTGATCTTCGCCATCTCAGTGCGTCGCGTCTTGCGCAGCACGGCCGATAGTGGCTACCTTGCTGAGCTTTTCTTCGTCGGCACCGGCATTGTGCTGGGCCTGCTCATGGTCACGCAGGCAATGCAAATCGCGGTTGCGCAGCACGCCGCGGCACTGTCAGCCGATGTGGCTTTCCTGTTGGGCACTCATTTCGGCGGCGTGCTGATCGGCTTGTGGGGCTTTCTCATAGCGACCACGGCGGTCGCCTACGCGTTCAGTGTTTTCGCCTACGGCGGCCTACCGAAATGGACCGGCTATCTAGCAGTGTTGACGTTCCTGATGGATCTGGTCGCCAGCACTGGCGTGTTCTTCCGCACCGGGCCGTTCTGCCTCGAGGGCGGCTTTTCTGCCTGGGCGCCGGCTGTCTCGCTGCTGTTCTGGTATCTCGGCACCTCGATCGCGCTGTTGCGGACACCGAACTACGCGGAGCCAAAGGCCGCGGCCGGCGAACTCAGAACGTGACGACGACCTTATCCGCGGCACCTGGCGTGCTAGCCAATTGCAGCGCGTCTGAAAGGTTCTCGAACGGCACGGTGTGACTGACAATCAGCGCATACCTCTCCCAGTTCACAACGAGATCCTTGGTCACCTCGAAGATCTCGGTCGGATAACCTATGCTGCCGACGATCGTGATCTCGTTGCTCATCACGTTGATCAACTCGACCGGCACCGGTTGCTTGTGCACGCCGACGATGCCCAGGGTGGCTCCCTTCTGAGCTGCCGCCAAGGCGGTGTTGACGACGGCGGCTACTCCCGCGCAGTCGAGGTAGACGTGAGTGCCCACCTTGCCGGGGAACATCGACTCACCCGGTCCGTGCAGCTCGAGGAGCCGCTCGACGACATCTTCCTCAGCGGAGTTGATCACCGCGTCGGCGCCGATCTGCAGCGCCTTCTGGAGTCGTCCGGGAACCAGATCGACGACCGCGATATGTTGCACACCAATCGATTTGAATGCCAGCGTGGCCCCTAGGCCTACCGGACCGGCACCGAACACCACCACCTTGTCCGACGACTTCGGCCGGCACTGGTTGGCGCCGTGCCGCGCGACCGCCATCGGCTCGTTGAGCGCGGCGACCTGCCATGGGATGTGATCCGGGATCACCTCCAGACTGGTGCCACGGACCGCGTTTTCGATCAGCAGGTAGTCGGACAGCGCACCAGCGGGGCCGCCGTTGCCGATGATGCCGCCGGGTGCTGCCATTGGGTTGACGACGACGTGGTCGCCCACCGTGATACCGGATACCGCTGGGCCCACCTCGACCACCTCGCCGGCAGGTTCGTGACCGAGCGGCATCCGGCCCTGGCGCGGCGGGACGCCTCCGATGGTGACGTAGAACGCGTCCGATCCGCAGATGCCGCAGGCACGCATCTGTACCAGCACGTCACTCGCACCAACCTGTGGGCGATCGGCATCGACAACGTCGGTCTTCCCCGGCCCGGTCACCACGGCGGATTTCATCTCCTGCTCCTCATCGATCAGGCCTTGACGGATTCCAGGAAGCCCGGAAAGTCGGGAAACAGTGCGCGGTCGACGATTTCGATGCGGACACCGGATGGTGCGATGAAGTAGGCGAACATCGACAATTGATCGCCTGCGGGCCGGGCCTCGAGTCGATACCCTGCCGCGGCGAGCCGGTCCGCGATGCCCACAAGATCGTCGGCCCAGTAGCCGAGGTGGTGGGCCGCACCGCCGGGCTGTTCCGCCCAGATGGTGCCGGGCACCGCCTGGATCAGTTCCAGGTGCGGGGCCTCGATGGAGTAGACGAACTTGAAGGGAACCTCGTACTCTGCGTCGCCAGCAGCGATGGCCAGGGTGGCCTCGACCGCTTTGGTCCAGGTGTATCCTGCTGCAGCGGTGGTACTTTCGATCGCGGCTTGCAAGTCGGGCACCACCAGCCCGGTGTGGTAGCAGTCCAGCGGCGACAGTGGTGCGTCGGTCACGGCGTCTCTCCAGTTCGATGTCGGCTGACGTTGTGGTAGCCACACATGGTTCAGACCGTCAGATACCCGCCGTCGACGGCGACCGTCGACCCGGTGATGTACGACGCGGCGTCACTACAGAGAAACAATGTCGCGCCCGCGCAGTCCTGCGGAGTGCCGGGCCTGCCCAACGGGGTGTGGAAGCCGATCTCGACGTCCATGATCTGCGGAATACGCAACGCCGGCTGTGTCATCCGGGTGTCGATCATCCCGGGTGCGACGGCGTTGACCCGGATCCCGTCGTTCGCCCAGCGGCGCGCGAGGTTCATCGTCAGCGCGACCAAGCCCATCTTCGCGGAGGCGTAGCCGGGCACGAAGACCGCCGAGCGAAACGCGGACATCGAGACGATGTTGACCACGCTAGCTCCGCCGGAAGCGCTGCTGGCCCTGAGTAGTTCGTGGCAGCGCATGGTGAGCCGCATCGGCCCAAACATGTTCTGCGTCACCGAGGCGATGTAGCCGTCGGGGTCGTATTCGTCTCCGGCGGGGTAGGGACCGCCGGCGTTGTTCACCAGGATGTCCAGTTCGCCCAACGAACCGACCAGGGCGTCGACTGAATCGGAATCCTGAATCCGGCACTGTTGATAGCTGAACGCGCCGAGGTCGGCATCGTAATCTGCAGCCGCGGAACGTGTTCCGGTGATCATCACCGAGGCACCTGCCTTGACGAAGGCGGTCGCAATGCCGTTGCCGATGCCGCTGGTGCCGCCGGTGACCAGCACACGTGCGCCGGTGAAGTCGAACCGCACGGAGTTCATTCGGTCGTCCTCAATTTTTTGGGCACGGCCGGCCGTTTCCGATGAATCCCAGCCATGACAGCTGATCCTCTATAGTTCTAGAGTTAATGTCAATATGCGGAGGGACGCCCATGGGATTGCGCGGACTGACCGACAGAGTCGCCGTGGTGGCCGGCGGAGCCACCGGCATCGGCGCGGCGACCGCCATCCGGCTGGGCGAAGAGGGCTGCCGGGTGGTCGTCGGCGACATCGCCGCCGAGGACGCAGCACGAACGGCTCAACACATCACCGCGACGGGCGGCACGGCCACCCACGTCGGGTTCGACCTCGCCGATCCGCCGTCGGTTGCTGACTTAATGGACACTGCCGCAAAAACTTTCGGCGCAATCGACGTGCTTTTCAATGTGGGTGCGGACATGTCGACCCTGCCCGCCGACACCGACGTTGTCGACATCGACTTCGACGTATGGGATCGCGTGATGGCGGTAAGCCTGCGCGGATATGTGGCGGCCATGAAATACGCCATACCGCATCTGCTCGCGCGCGGCGGCGGGGCGATCGTCAACATGTCATCGGCCGCGGCGTTCCAGGGCGAACCCGCGCGGCCTGCCTACGCCACCGCGAAAGCCGGCATCGGATCGCTGACGCGGCACGTCGCGGCGCGGTGGGGCAAGGACGGCATCCGGTGCAACGCCGTCGCGCCGGGGTTCACCGCAACCGACGCCATCCGGTCGGTGCCGCAGTGGCCGCAACTGGAAGCCGGTGCCCTCAAACGCATCCGCGGGCACCGCGTCGGTGCGCCCGACGACATCGCGTCCCTGGTCGCCTTTCTGTTGTCGCACGAAGGCGAGTGGATCAACGGCCAGGTAATCAATATCGATGGCGGCACGGTGCTGCGCTGAATACGCCGTCCCAGACTCCCCGCAAACGCGACGGCGACGAGCGACGGCGCGAATTGTGCGATGCCGCAATACAAGTGCTCGCCGAATATGGATCACGCGGACTCACCCACGGTCGGGTGGACCGTTGCGCTGGCGTGCCCGACGGCACCACGTCGTACTACTACCGCACCCGGGCCGCGCTGCTGCGCGGCGTCGGCAAGCGCGTCGCGCAGATCGACGTCGCCAATCTGCGGTCGGTGATCGACGAGCCGCTCGACGCGGCCTCGCCGTTCGCGCACCTGGCCGAGCTGATCCTGCTCCAGGCTGGCGGGAGCGGGCTGATGCTCAATCGGGCGCGTCATGAGCTGCTGCTGGCCGCAGCACGCGACCCTGACCTGGCAGAGACCTCCGCAGACTTCCTCGGCCGGATGAACGCGATGGCGCAGCAGGCCATCGCGCACCTGCAACCAGACACTGATGACCCCGACCTGGTCGCCGCGCAGGCCGCGGCCGTCACTACCTTCATCGCTGGGGTATTCACCCGGCTGGCCGGCGGCGACCGGTCGATCCACGACGCCGATCAGCTCAGCCGGCTACTCGAGGCGGTGGCCACGGCGGTGTCGCTGACATGTGTGAAAGGCACGCTATGAGTAGCTGTAGAAGCCTTCACCGGTCTTGAGGCCGAGCCTGCCCGCGTCGACGTAGGACTGCAGCAAGTCCCGCACGCTCACAGGCAGGTGCGGGAACTCCCGGGCGTAGTTGTTCTCGATGTCGAGCACGACGTCGAGACCGACCATGTCCATCATCTGGAAGGGCCCGGCGGGTACTCCCCAGTTGACCTTGAACATCCCGTCGACGTCCTGCGGGCGGGCCACACCCTCGGCGACCACCGCGATGCATTCGCGTTTGATGGCGGCCCACACCCGGTTGAAGATGAATCCGGTGGACTCCTTCAGCGCTTCGAAGGGGTGCAGGCCGAATTCGGGCAGCACCGCCAACAGCGTGTCGAGTAGGCCGCGATCGGTTTGACCGTCCGACATCAGGTCCAGGGCGTTGAACTGCGGCGGCATGTAGAAGTGGGTGTTGCACAAACGAGTTTTGTCCCTGATGTTTTCGGCCATCAGGCGCGATGGGAACGACGACGAATTGGTGGCGAAGATGGTGCTCGGCGGAGCGGCCCGGTCGATCTCGCCCCACAGTGGGACCTTGATGTCCAGGCGCTCGGGGACGGATTCGATGACCAGCCATGCCCCGTCGAGCGCCTGCTCGAGCGAAGCGGTTCCCACCGCGACGCCGATTTCACCAAATCCTCTGTCTTGCAACAATTTCGGTAGGTTATCTGTCACGAACTGGGTGGCTTCGGCCCGCTGTTCTTCGCGGCGGGCGTAGATCCGCACGGTGCCGCCGCGGCTGGCCAGCATCAGCGCGATGCGTCGGCCCAGCGTTCCCGCTCCGATCACCGCCACGGGGCGGTTCTGGATCTCTTCGAACGTATAGGTGTACTTGCCGGTCACATAGGCATGCTAAGTCGTGCCGGTTCGTGCGATTTCGTCTCCAGGCGACAAGAAGCAGCCGATCGCTGTCTCCGGCGGATAGGGCGCCGCCGCACCCGTTCTACCTTCCCGCTACAGCAGCGTCATCTGCCCCGGCTCTGGCTCAGCCGGCTCCAGCAGCTCAGGCCCGTTGTTGCGGGTGTTGTTGACCAGCGTCGACACCTGACGGATTTCGATGCCATGCACGTCGGGCGGGCGGGCCAGTATCTCGCTGTCCAGCGGCGCGTCCGGATTCAGCCACGCATCCCAGTCGTCCTCGGCCAACACCAGCGGCATCCGGTCGTGGATCTCGGCCAGCTCCCCCACCGCGTCGGTGGTAATGATCGTGCAACTCAACAGCGGATCGGCCTCCTTGGCCGGCTTCCAGACCGACCACAATCCGGCCATGAACAACGGCTCCCCGTCACCGCGATGCATGAAAAACGGCGTCTTAGGGGACTTGCCCGTCTCCGGGTTCGGCCGCCACTCAAACCAGCCGTCCATCGGCACCAGGCAGCGCTTGCCTTTAGCGGACCCCCGAAACGCCGGGGACGTGGCGACCTTGTCGGCGCGCGCATTGATCAGCAGCGGCCCCTGGTTGTCCGGCGCGCCATCCGGGCCGGCCTTCACCCACGGCGGCAGCAGTCCCCAACGCATCAGACGCACCCGACGGGTGGCCTCATCGCCCGGCTCGGTATGCCGGGTGACCACGGTCGCGACCGTGGTGGTGGGAGCCACGTTGTAGTTGGGCTCGGACGCCCTGTCGGAAGCGCCGCTGGCCTCGTCGATTGCCTTGATCTTCTCGGCCAACAGAGCCGGATCGGTGGTGACCGCGAAACGTCCACACATAGCTCCATGTTGGCAGAGCCACCCGACAAGCGATGATGGAGCGGTGAGCGCATGGCAGGCCCCGTCGGCACCGACCCCGGTGCACGCGACCGTGACCGTCCCGGGCTCTAAGTCCCAGACCAACCGCACGCTGATCCTCGCGGCGCTGGCCGCCGCTCAGGGCCAGGGCAGCTCGACGATCACCGGGGCGCTGCGCAGCCGCGACACCGACTTGATGATCGGGGCGTTGCACTCGCTCGGCCTCACCGTGGCAGGCCCAGGGACTGAGCTGACCGTCAGCGGCCAGATCCAACCCGGGCCCGATGCCCGCGTCGACTGCGGCCTGGCCGGCACGGTGCTGCGCTTCGTCCCCTCACTGGCCGCGCTCAGCTCCGTCCCGGTCACCTTCGACGGCGACGAGCAGGCCCGCGCCCGGCCCATCGCACCCCTGCTCGACGCGCTGCGCGGCCTGGGCGTCCCGGTCGACGGCACCGGCCTACCCTTCCAGGTGCACGGCAACGGCTCGGTGGCCGGCGGCTCGGTGGGCATCGACGCCTCGTCGTCGTCTCAGTTCGTGTCGGGTCTGTTGCTGTGCGGCGCGTCGTTCACCCAGGGCCTGACCGTGCACCACACCGGCGCGTCACTGCCGTCGGCTCCGCATATCGCGATGACCGTCGAGATGCTCCGCCAAGCCGGTGTTGACGTCGACGACACCGTCGCCAACCGTTGGCAGGTGCATCCCGGCGCCGTAGAGGCTAGGCAGTGGGAGGTCGAGCCCGATCTCACCAACGCGGTGGCGTTCCTGGCCGCCGCGGTGGTCACCGGCGGCACTGTGCGCATCACGGGTTGGCCAGCACACAGCGTCCAGCCCGCCGGGCACATCATCGACGTGTTGCATAAGCTCAATGCCGTTGTCAGCCAGAATGATTCGGTTCTCGAGCTGCAGGGCCCCGGCAACGGATACCAGGGCTTCGAGGTCGACCTGGCAGCCGTCGGCGAACTCACTCCGACAATCGCGGCGCTGGCCGCATTGGCAAGACCGGGATCGGTGTCACGGCTGAGCGGCATCGCGCACCTACGCGGCCACGAGACCGACCGCCTGGCCGCACTGAGCGCCGAGATCAACCGCCTGGGCGGCAACTGCCGGGAGATCGACGACGGCCTGATTATCACCGCCGGGCCATTGCGCCCCGGCCTGTGGCGGGCCTACGCCGATCACCGGATGGCCATGGCCGGCGCAATCGTGGGGCTGCGCGTACCCGGCGTCGAGGTCGACGACATCGCCGCCACCACCAAGACGCTGCCCGAATTTGCGCAACTCTGGGCGGAAATGGTGCACAACACTTGAGACCCGGCGACTACGACGAGTCCGACGTCAAGGTCCGCTCCGGCAAGGGTTCGCGGCCCCGGACCAAAACTCGTCCGCAGCACGCCGACGCGGAGGCCGCCATGGTGGTCAGTGTCGACCGCGGCCGCTGGGGATGCGTGTTGGGTGGCCTTCCGGAGCGGCGGGTCACCGCCATGCGGGCGCGTGAGCTCGGCCGCACCCCGATCGTCGTCGGCGACGACGTCGACATCGTCGGCGACCTGTCCGGCCGCACCGACACCCTGGCCCGCATCGTGCGGCGCGGTCCCCGACGAACGGTGTTGCGCCGCACCGCCGATGACGACGACCCGAGCGAACGGGTGGTGGTCGCCAACGCCGACCAACTGCTGATCGTGGTCGCGCTGGCCGATCCCCCACCCCGGACCGGCCTGGTCGACCGTGCGCTGATCGCCGCGTACGCCGGCGGACTCAGGCCGATCCTGTGCCTGACCAAAACCGACCTCGCAGCACCGGAGCCATTCGCCGCACAGTTTGTGGACCTGGACCTGACCGTGGTCGCCGCGGGTGTCGAGGACCCCCTGTTCGCGGTGGCCGACCTGCTCGACGACAACATCACCGTATTGCTCGGACACTCCGGAGTGGGTAAGTCGACATTGGTCAACAGGCTTGTGCCCGAGGCGGATCGGGCGGTGGGCGAGGTCACCGATATCGGCCGCGGACGGCACACGTCGACCCAATCGGTCGCCCTTCCGCTTGCCAACGGCGGCTGGGTAATCGACACCCCCGGCATCCGCTCGTTCGGGCTAGCGCACATCTGTCCCGAGGACGTGATGATGGCGTTCTCCGACCTGGCCGAGGCGATCGAGGACTGCCCCCGCGGGTGCGGGCACATGGGGCCGCCGGCCGACCCCGAGTGCGCACTCGACTTACTGTCGGGGCCGGCGATGCGCCGCGTCGCTGCGGCGCGTCGATTACTCAGCGGACTCAGGGAGTGTTGAGACACGCCCCAACAACGTCGCTGTGCAATCAGCGGGTCAGCCGCATACCAAGATCCTCCGGTGCAACAAGATGCCCTTCGGCACAACGAATTTCAACCCTGACGTCCGCCCCGCAGCCCAGGTGCGTCAGGCGCAGTTGCCGATGCTTGCCGGGTAGATGACGTTGGCCCCATTGGAACAGCGACCACACCACCGGCATGAACTCGACACCTGCCTCGGTGAGCACGTATTCGTCGCGGCTGCGCTGCCCGGGCACCCGGTAGGGCCGTCGGGTCAGCAGCCCCAGTTCGACCAATTCGGCGAGCCGCGCCGCGGTTGCAGCCTTGGTGATGCCGACCCGCCGGGCGAAGTCGTCGAACCGGGTGGTGCCGTAGTAGGCCTCACGCATGATCAGCATGGCCGACTTGGTACCGACCACGGCCATCGTCTTCTCTATTGCGCACTCGCCGACCGCCGACCATGCGTCGCGGTCGGCCAGCCTGCCCTGCAACATTGTCACGCAAATCACCTCCCGACCTAGGTTGCATTCAGTATATCCAGGTGTTATAGCTGAGTATAGGTAACGAAACTCAGCTCAAGGAGGAGCCATGACCCGAGACGCCGTCATCGTGGGTGCTGTCCGCACCCCCGTCGGCAAAGGCAAGGCAAACGGCGCACTGCACGACGTGCTGCCAGCCGACCTGCTCGCGCACAGCCTGCGCGAACTGGTGGCGCGCACCGATATTGACCCGGCACAGGTCGACGACGTCATCGTCGGAGCCGTTACCCAAGTCGGCGACCAGGCCGTCAACATTGCCCGTAATGCCTTGCTGGGAGCGGGTTTCCCGGAGTCAGTGCCGGGCACCACGATCGACCGGCAGTGCGGCAGCAGCCAGCAGGCCATCAGCTTCGCCGCCCAGGGTGTAGTCGCCGGAGCCTACGAGATCGTGATCGCCGGCGGCGTAGAGTCGATGAGCCGGGTCCCGATGGGCAGCTCGGTGCTGGCGGGCAGCAACCCGTTCGGCACGGACATGACGCGGCGCTACCCGGACGGACTGGTACCGCAGGGCATCAGCGCCGAGCTGATCACCGCGAAGTGGGGGTTCTCCCGTGCCCAACTCGACGAATTCTCTGCGGCCAGCCACGAAAAGGCCGCCGCCGCAACCAAAGACGGCCTATTCGATGATGAGTTGATCCCGGTCGCCGGTTTGTCCACCGACGAGATCGTCCGTCCCGGCACGACGCTCGACACGCTGGCCGGCCTCAAGCCGGCGTTCTACAGCGAGACCGCCGCGGCGCGATTCCCACAGATCACCTGGCAGATCACCCCGGGTAACTCCTCACCGTTGTCCGATGGCAGCGCGGCGGTACTGATCACCAGCGGGGAGACCGCCCAGCGGCTCGGCCTGCGACCGCTGGCCCGTATCCACACCGCGACGGTGGTGGGCTCCGACCCGCTCTACATGCTGACCGGCGTCATCCCTGCCACCGAAAAGGTCTTGCAGCGCGCCGGACTGACGCTCGGCGACATCGACATCTTCGAGGTCAACGAGGCCTTCGCGCCCGTCGTGCTGGCCTGGGCGAAGGAGACTAACGCCGATCTGGCCAAGACGAACGTCAACGGTGGCGCCATCGCTATCGGCCACCCCTTGGGTGCCAGCGGAGCGCGCATCATGACCACCATGGTCAATGCCCTGCAGCAACGCGGTGGCCGCTACGCGCTGCAGACGATGTGCGAGGGCGGCGGCATGGCCAACGCCACCATCATCGAACGACTCTCGTGACGCCCCGTTGCGGGGCGTGCGGGGTATCGCTGCCCCAGACTCAGAGCCAGCCGGTGCGGGCCGCCGCAACCGGCTCCGGGGGTGCGGGAGCCAATTCCCCGTCGCGCACACCCTCGAGCATCCGCTGAACAGCGGCGACGATCTCCGGGGCGGTGGCGGCGAGTCCGGCGACGTCGGCTTCGGTGTAGTCACCGGCGTCGACACCGGCCCGGGCTAGCACGGCCGGCGGATTGGCCAGTTGGCCGGTCAGCCAGCCAACGGGGTCAGCGGACAGTTCGGGGACGAAGTGACGGCGTCCGGGCTCCCAACCATTGAACCGCGGGTGGTGATGCGCCCGGTCCAGCGTGCCAGGCGGGCTCTCGGTGGAGCCGAACAGATCCACCCGCCACACCGGGCGGCTGAACGAGATCGGTATCCCGGCGTAGATAGAACCCTGCGGCTCGTCCCGGTCGACAATGCGCAGTTCGAGTCTGACTCCCCGCTCCGGGGTCTCGTGACCGGCGTTGGGGTTCGGGTCGACGAAGAACATGTCCCCGACCACGACGCCGAGGTTTTCGAATCCAAACGCTGCGAGCATCACACACCTTCCTCAGTACGTTTCGAGGGTAGACCCGGTCGGCGCGCAGAGCAGCTGGGCCGCCGAGCCAACATCGAAACCAAAGCGGAAGGCCGCAGCTGGACATGCGGCAACATAGAAACGCGAGAGTCAGGCCGCCAGGTCGTCGGAACCATCAGCGGCGCGAGACCGCTTGTTGCGGCGCCATCCCCGCACGGTGGCGATCGCCGTCTTCAATCCGCGGCGGCGGCCCGTGGCTGGATCGGGGCCCGCAAAGCCGGGCTCAAGGTCGACGAACATCCGCTCACTGCGCGTCTCCGGCGCGTCGTCGGCGTTGTCCCGCAAGTACTTGTCGGGTAACGACAACTTGGCCAGCGTCCGCCACGTCTTGCCGTACTGCACCAGGAAAGACCCTGTGGTGTAGGGCAAGTCGTACTTGTCGCAGATCGGGCGCACCCGCAGCGAGATCTCATGCAACCGATTGCTCGGCAGATCCGGATAAAGGTGGTGCTCGATCTGGTGGCACAGGTTGCCGCTCATGAACCGCAGTAGCCAGCTGCCCTCGAAGTTGGCGCTGCCCAGCATCTGCCGCAGGTACCACTGCCCCTTGGACTCGCCGATCATGTCCGTTTTGGTGAATTTCTCAGCGCCGTCGGGAAAGTGGCCGCAGAAGATCACGGCGTTCGCCCAGACATTGCGGATCACGTTGGCCGTGGCGTTGGCCTTCACCGTCGACTTGTAGGTAGCGCCGGGTGACAACGAGGTCAGCGCCGGGAAAGCGACGTAGTCCTTGAGCACCTGCCGACCGGCTTTGGCGAGGAACTCGTCGATCCGCTCGCGGGCCTCGGCGTGATCCATCCGCTTCTTCACGACCTTGCCGATCTCCACGTGCTGCATGCCGACACCCCATTCGAACAGGAGCGCGAGCAGCGTGTTCCACACGAGGTTGAAGATATTGAAGCGCTTCCAGCGCTGATCCCGGGTGACGCGCAGCAAGCCGTAGCCGACATCGTCGTCGATACCCAGGATGTTGGTGTACTTGTGGTGCACGAAGTTGTGGGTATAGCGCCAGTGCTTGGACGACCCGCTCATGTCCCACTCCCACGTCGAGGAGTGAATTTCGGGATCGTTCATCCAATCCCACTGGCCATGCATGACGTTATGGCCGATCTCCATGTTCTCGATGATCTTGGCCACGCCGAGCGTAACGGTGCCTGCCCACCAAGCCGAACGCCGGGAGCTGGCGGCCAGTGTGACCCGGCCAGCCAGTTCGAGCGCGCGCTGGACGGCGATAGTTCGGTGGATGTAACGCGCGTCGCGCTGGCCACGCGAGTCTTCGATGTCCTGGCGAATTGCGTCCAGCTCGAACGCCAGGTTTTCGATGTCAGCGTCCGTCAGGTGCGCGAATACGTCGACGTCGGTGATCGCCACGTCTTCCTCCCTGTCGTATCGTCCCGAAGCTTACCCAGACCTACGCTATCGAAAGCTACGACTCCGTAGGTTACCTACCAGTAACTCTAGATGTCGATCACACAATCGCCAGATGCCGCCGAGATGCAGGTCTGCACCCTGGAGCCGGGATCGTGCTCGTGACCGGTCCGCAGGTCTCGCACATGGCCGTCAACCAGTTCGACCACGCATGACTGACATATACCCATTCGGCAACCGAACGGCATCAGCACGCCGGTCTGCTCGCCCGCGTCGAGCACCGATGTCGCGGCATCGGCGGCCACCTTCCGGCCGCTGCGCGCAAAGGTCACCGTCCCGCCGGCCCCCGCCGGGGCGGCCTTGGGGACCGCGAACCGCTCCAGATGCAGCTGATCGCCGATGCCCGCCGCCGACCACATCCTCTCGGCTGCGTTGAGCATGCCCTCGGGTCCGCAGGCCCAGGTCTGGCGCGATCGCCAATCCGGCACTTGTTGGTCCAGTCGGGTCAGATCGAGCCGGCCGCTGGTGCGGGTCTGGCGCACCGACAACCGGTAGCCGGGATTGTGCTCGGCCAGCGCCGCCAGTTCGGCGCCGAACAGCACATCGGACTCGGTGGGCGCCGAATGCACGTGGGTGATGTCACCAATCTGGTTGCGGCGGGCCAACGTTCGCAACATCGACATTACCGGCGTGATGCCCGAACCCGCGGTTAGGAACAGGATGGCCGACGGCGCCGGGTCCGGCAGTACGAAATTCCCCTGCGGCGCGGCAAGCCGCACGATGGTGCCCGGTTCGACCCCGGCCACCAGGTGGGTGGACAGAAACCCTTCGGGCATCGCCTTGACGGTGATGGTGATGGTGCGAGCCGAACCGGCGTTCGCGGCCGCGGGACTCGACGTCAGCGAATACGACCGCCAGCGCCACCTGCCATCGACCAGCACCCCGATCCCCACGTACTGCCCGGGTTGATAGTCGAAGCTGAAACCCCAACCGGGCTTAATTACCAAGGTCGCGGAGTCTTCGGTCTCCCTGCAGACCTCCACGATGCGTCCCCGCAGCTCCCGCGCCGACCACAAGGGATTGGCCAGGCGCAGATAATCATCGGGCAACAGCGGCGTGGTAATGCGCGCGGCAATCGTCCGCAGAGCGTGCCAGCCGGGATGCTTGTCCGCCCCGGCCACGCTTGGGCGCTGGGTCTCGACGACCTTGGCGGTGAGCGCTACGTGCTTCTTGCTCACGAAAACTCCTGCACTGTTGGCCTCGACTAACCTACGGTACCGTAACCTACGGTTGCGTAGCCAGTCGGAAGCGGCCGCCATCAGAGCAGCTCGAGCAGAAAAGGCAGCTCCTGACTGGCGTACCAGGCAAGATCGTGATCCTGGGCATCGCCGACAATCAGGTCGGCGTCCTCGTCGCCCAGATCGGCAGCGTCGATCGCCTCTATCGCCGCTGCCACGGCCGTCTCGGCGGCGGAATTGTCCACATAAGCCGCAATCACCTGATCCCGGGCGACCGGGCCGGCGATCCGGGCCACAGCGTCGTCGAGATCGGGACGGTAGGTCAATTCATCTACCTCGGCCGCCAGCACCACGCGCCGCAGCGGCAGCGCACCGGCGGGCTCGGCCGCCAGTAGTCGCAGTGACGCCAACGCGGCCTCGCGCAGCGCCACCTCGGCGAGTTCGTCGTCGTCGCCCGCGGCGTAGGACTCGCGCAAGGTCGGCGTCACCGCGAATGCGGTGCCGTTAACCGGGCGCAACGCCTCGTGGGCGACAAGCTGTTGCAACATGGCCAGGGTCGCCGGGATGTAGACCTGGGTCATGTCGTCAGCGTGGCGACATGATCGGGGACGTACTTCTGCAACACCCGTGAGGGCCGCTGATAGTTGCCGGTGACGACCGGGCGGTCAGGCAATTTCACCTTGGGGATCTCCACCTCGGTGTAGTCGACGGTTGATAGCAGGTGCGCCATCATATTCAGCCGGGCACGCTTCTTGACATCGGATTCCACCACGTACCACGGGCTGACCGGGGTGTCGGTGTGCACCATCATTTCGTCCTTGGCGCGTGAATAGTCTTCCCATCGATACACCGATTCCAGATCCATCGGACTCAGTTTCCATTGCCGCACAGGATCATTGAGTCGCGCCTTAAACCGGCGCAACTGCTCGGCGTCGGAGACCGAGAACCAGTACTTACGCAGCAATATCCCGTCGTCGATCAGCATCTGCTCGAAAATCGGCGTCTGCCGCAAAAACAGTGAGTGCTCCTGCGGGGTGCAGAATCCCATCACCTTCTCGATGCCGGCACGGTTGTACCAGGACCGGTCGAACAGGACGATTTCACCCCGGGCGGGCAGATTGGCGATGTAACGCTGGTAGTACCACTGTCCGCGTTCGCGGTCGGTGGGCACCGGTAGCGCAGCGACATGGGCGATGCGGGGGCTGAGATACTCGGTGATCCGCTTGATAGCACCGCCCTTGCCCGCGGCATCGCGCCCTTCGAAAATGATCACCAGGCGCGCACCCGTGTGCCGCACCCACTCTTGCAGCTTCACGAATTCCGTTTGCAGCCTGAACAATTCGGCTTGGTAGACGTCACTCGAAACCTTGCGCGCGCCCGTCGCCGTCGACTTCTTCTTCTTGGACTTCGTCGACGAACCGTCGTTGTTCGGGTTGCTCACATCAACGGATGTTAGCCTTAGACAGCCATTGTGGCACTGAACTAGCGCGAAGCTTCCAGTAACTCCTCCAGCGACTGCGCCAGCAGCCCCGGCAGCAGGTCCACGTCACTCATCGCATCGCGGTCGGCATTGATGCCGAAATAGAGCACCCCGTTGTAGGACGTGACGCTGATCGCCAGCGCTTGATTGTGCAGCAGCGGCGGCACGGCGTAGGTCTCCAACAACTTGGTGCCGGCGACGTACATCTGCGATTGCGCCCCCGGCGCATTGCTAATGAGCAAGTTGAACAAGCGCGCCGAGAAGGTCGTCGCCACCCGAATCCCCATCGCGTGCAACGTCGGTGGCGCGAAACCGGACAACGTGACGATGGTTCTGGCGTCCACCCGGCTGGCGGCCGTCGGGTTGGATTCGGTGGCGTGGGCGATCTGGGACAGCCTCACCACCGCGTTGCGCTCCCCCACCGGCAGGTCCACCAGGAACGGGGTCACCTCGCTCATCGCCTGCCCCGGACCGGACGGGTCGAGCTGGTCGTCAGGGTAGACCGACAGCGGCGCCATCGCGCGCACCGTCGCGGTCGGCGAGACGGCTTCGCCGCGCGACATCAGCCAGTTGCTCAGCGCACCGGTCACCACCGCCAGCACCACATCGTTGATGTCGCAGTCGTAGCGCGCCCGCACCTTCCGATAATCGTCCAGCGCACCGCGGGCAACCGTGAACCGCCGATTGCGGGACACCGTCGCGTTGAGTGGGCTGCTGGGCGCGGTACCCCGCGCCACCGTGCGCACCACGTCGAGAAACCGGCGACCGGCCTCGACGATCTGCGTCGAACTGGTCAGCATGCCGGCCACCGAGGACCCGACGGCCTGCAACTGGGCACCCGGAGCTCCCAGCCAGTCGCCGACCGCACCCAGCACCAGCCGGGTGCTGCCGGGGTCGCGCTCGGGCACCCAGATATCCTCGGGCAGCGGCGGCGGGCGGCGGGTCCGGTCGGCGATCACATGGTTGATCTCCAGCGCACCCATGCCGTTGATCAATGCTTGGTGCGACTTGGTGTAAAGAGCGATCCGGTTCTTTTCCAGGCCCTCGACGAGGTACATCTCCCACAGCGGCCGCGACTTGTCCAGCGGCCGTGCAGCAAGCCGGGCGATCAGCTCGTGTAGTTGCTCGTCGCTACCCGGTGACGGCAGCGCCGAGCGCCGGATGTGGTAGGTGATGTCGAAGTCCCGGTCATCGAGCCAGACCGGTCTGGCCAAACCGAATTGGACCTCCCGCACCTTCTGCCGGTAGCGCGGTATTTGCGGCAACCGCTTCTCGACGGTGGCCAGCAGCGTCTCGTAGCTCAGCCCCGACCGTGGCTTGCGCAGGATCGCCAGCGACCCAACGTACATCGGGGTGGCGGTGTTCTCCAGCCGGTAGAAGGACGCGTCCGCGTTGGACAACCGGGTCACCATTGCGGGCTTGTCCTAGCTGTCAATTCTGTCTTCTTTCATCACGAAGCGGGTTGCCGCCCACGGTAACCGCAATCGTCGCTGAATGACGGTGCGGGTCAGCACTTTAGTGGCTGTGGATGGCGTCCGAAGTGAATACCGCGGAACGTCCATTGTCTGTCACTCTTGCGCAGGCTGCCCCTTATCGCCGCTCATGAACCGGAGAGTGCCCGTGCCCACTTTTGCCGTCACCCCGGTGATCGACTACGAACCACCGACCCGCAACCCGCCACGATGCCGTCCGGCAACCCATGCGCCAGCGCGGCCAGCGACGTCGCGTGCGCGCAGTCAGGCCGGGTACACCCCGCCCGCGGCGCCGCTGTCCCCGCAGATGCGGCAAGCGGCACAGTTCGCCGACGCCGCGCTGCGCCGGGTGCTCGAAGTCATCGACCGCCGCCGCCCGGCCGGGCAGCTACGCTCGGTGCTGGCGCCCGACCTGGTGGATTCGGTGCTCGCGTCCAGCCTGAGGCTGGCCCCCCAACCGGGAGCCGCGATGCTGCGCAGAATGCGGCTGCAGCCCACTGGCGGCGGCACCGCGAGCACCGCCGCCGAAGTGTTCGGCATCTACAGCCGCGGCGAACGAATCCACGCCATCGCCGCTCGGGTGGAGCGACTGCCCGTAGGTGGCCAATGGCTGCTGGTCGCCTTGCACATCGGCTGACGACCGGCCAATGGCGCAGAGCTGCGTCAAATCAGCGCTTCTTCACCGACTTTGGCGGCTTGGCGCCCCGGCCCTGCTGTCGCGCAGCAGCTCGCCGTTCTCGACGGGTACCGCCGGCCGCCGCCCCGGCCGGCGTCTTGGCGCCGCCACCGTTGCGCTGCACCTGGGCCGAGCCGTCCTCGGACGGGCCCGAATACGTCAGTGCGGGCGCTTCGTTGTCAATGCCCTTGGCGCGCAACGTGCTCACCGGCTCCTTCGGCGTCGGCTTCTCGTGCTTGTCGTCCCCGACCGCGGCCGCGCTGGCGAATTCGGCCAGACCCTCCGGCTCTTCGACGGGCGCCACGTCGACCTGCGGCGCCGGGGTGGCCTCGACGCTGACGTTGAACAGGAAGCCGACCGACTCCTCTTTCATTCCGTCGAGCATGGCCATGAACATGTCGTAACCCTCGCGCTGGTACTCGACCAGCGGGTCACGCTGGGCCATCGCGCGCAGCCCGATGCCCTCCTTGAGGTAGTCCATCTCGTAGAGGTGCTCGCGCCACTTACGGTCGATGACGTTGAGCAGCACGTTGCGCTCGAGTTGGCGCATCGCGCCCTCTCCTGCGATCTCCTCTAGCTCGGCTTCCCTTGCGGCATAAGCCCTTTCCGCGTCTTCGAGGAGCGCCTCGAGCAGATCTTCGCGAGTCAGGTCGTCACGCTCGGACTCTTCGTCGTGGGCGGTCAACGTCTCGTGGTCGATGCCGACCGGGTAGAGCGTCTTGAGCGCGGTCCACAGCGCATCCAGGTCCCAGTCCTCGGCGTAACCCTCGGCCGTCGCACCGTTGACGTAGGCCGTGATGACGTCGCGGATCATGTCGGTGGCCTGATCCTTGAGGTTCTCGCCCTCCAGGATGCGGCGACGCTCGGCGTAGATCACCTTGCGCTGCTGGTTCATCACCTCGTCGTACTTCAACACGTTCTTGCGCATCTCGAAGTTCTGCTGCTCGACCTGGGTCTGCGCGCTCTTGATCGCCCGGGTGACCATCTTGGCTTCGATCGGCACGTCGTCCGGCAAGTTCAGCCGGGTGAGCAGGCTCTCCAGGGCGGCACCGTTGAACCGCCGCATGAGTTCGTCACCCAACGACAAGTAAAACCGCGATTCCCCCGGGTCACCCTGCCGGCCAGACCGGCCGCGCAGCTGGTTGTCGATGCGCCGCGACTCGTGACGCTCGGTGCCCAGCACGTACAGGCCGCCGGCCTCGACCACCTCGGCGGCCTCCGCACTGGCTTCCTCTTTGACCTTGGGCAGCTCCTCGTGCCACGCCGCCTCGTACTCCTCAGGTGTCTCCACCGGGTCCAGGCCACGATCCCGCAACCGTTTGTCAGTGAGGAAGTCGACGTTGCCGCCCAGCACGATGTCGGTACCGCGGCCCGCCATATTGGTGGCCACGGTGATGCCCCCACGCCGGCCCGCCTCGGCAATGATGCCGGCCTCCTGCTCGTGGTACTTGGCGTTGAGCACGTTGTGCGGGACGCGCCGCTTCTGGAACTGGCGCGACAGGTACTCCGAACGCTCCACGCTGGTAGTGCCGATCAGGACCGGCTGGCCCTTCTCGTAACGCTCGACGACGTCGTCGACCACCGCGATGTACTTGGCCTCTTCGGTCTTGTAGATCAGGTCGGACTGGTCGGTGCGGACCATCGGCTTGTTGGTCGGGATGGACACGACACCGAGTTTGTAAATCTCGTGCAGCTCGGCCGCCTCGGTCTGCGCGGTACCGGTCATGCCGGCCAGCTTGTCGTAAAGCCGGAAGTAATTCTGCAGCGTGATGGTGGCCAGCGTCTGGTTCTCGGCCTTGATCTCGACGTGCTCCTTGGCCTCGATGGCCTGGTGCATGCCCTCGTTGTAGCGGCGGCCGATCAGCACGCGGCCGGTGAACTCGTCGACGATCAACACCTCGCCGTCACGAACGATGTAGTCCTTGTCGCGGTTGAACAGCTCCTTGGCTTTCAGCGCGTTGTTGAGGTAGCTGACCAACGGGGAGTTGGCGGCTTCGTAGAGGTTGTCGATACCTAGCTGGTCCTCAACGAACTCCACGCCCTTCTCATGTACGCCCACGGTGCGCTTGCGCAGGTCAACCTCGTAATGGACGTCCTTCTCCATCAGCGGAGCGATGCGCGCGAACTCGGTGTACCAGTTGGACGCGCCGTCAGCCGGGCCGGAGATGATCAGCGGGGTGCGGGCCTCGTCGATCAAGATGGAGTCGACCTCGTCGACGATGGCGAAGTTGTGTCCGCGCTGCACCAGATCATCCAGCGAGTGGGCCATGTTGTCCCGCAGGTAATCGAACCCGAACTCGTTGTTGGTGCCGTAAGTGATGTCGGCGTTGTACGCCACCCGCCGTTCCTCGGGCGTCATCTGCGCCAGGATGACGCCGACTTCCAGGCCCAGGAAGCGGTGCACCCGGCCCATCCACTCGCTGTCACGTTTGGCCAGGTAGTCGTTGACCGTGACAACGTGCACGCCCTTGCCGGCCAGAGCGTTGAGATAGGCGGGCAACACACAGGTCAGGGTCTTGCCCTCACCGGTCTTCATCTCGGCGACATTGCCCAGGTGCAACGCGGCAGCGCCCATCACCTGGACGTCGAACGGACGCTGGTCGAGTACCCGCCAGGCCGCCTCGCGGGCCACCGCGAACGCCTCGGGCAGCAAGTCCTCGAGGTCCTCTTCGCCCTTCTCCAGGCGCTTCTTGAACTCGTCGGTCTTGGCCCTCAGCTCGGCATCAGTGAGCTTCTCGACGTCATCGGACAACGTGTTGACATAGTCGGCCACCTTCTTGAGGCGCTTGACCATGCGACCTTCACCGAGGCGCAGCAATCTGGACAGCACAGTGTGGTCCCCTTTGGGGTGTTCCCCTGTAAGCAGGAGTCGTCTTCTTTACAAGCGACCCCCATCCTAGGAGCGATCGCTAGCGCGGCGTAGCCGGGCGCGACCAAATGGGCTAGGTGACGAGCCGCTGACCGGTGTCGATCGTCAAGCCGAGCGGATCACGCCAGCCTGATGAGCCCGTAGTCGTAGGCGTGCCGACGGTAGACCACCGACGCCTGGTCGGTCTCCTTGTCCAGGAACAAGAAGAAGTCATGTCCGACGAGTTCCATCTCGTAGAGCGCGTCGTCCACCGACATCGGCTTGGCCGGGTGTTCCTTGGTACGCACCACCCGTCCCGGCTCGTGGTCCCTAACGGCCAGGTCGGCGCCGTCGTGGGCGTGCGGCTCGGCCGGCTCGGAGTCGAACGCCTTCTCCGGCGGCGGCAGCACCGCGGTGGCCTCGGCCAGGGACACCGGCGTCTTGTCGCCGTAGTGCACCTTGCGGCGATCCTTGCCCCGGCGCAGGCGGTTCTCCAGCTTGGCGACGGCGGACTCCAGCGCTGCGTAGAAACTGTCGGCGCAGGCCTCGCCGCGGACCACCGGCCCGCGGCGGCGCGCGGTGATCTCCACGCGTTGGCATGCCTTGCGCTGACGCCGGTTGCGTTCGTGGTTGAGTTCGACATCGAACAGGTAGATGGTTCGGTCGAAACGCTCGCATCGGGCGAGCTTTTGTGAAACGTAGGTGCGGAAATGATCGGGGATCTCGACGTTGCGCCCCTTGAACACGATCTCGGCGTTGGCCAGCGGATCGGCCTGGGCTTCGGTCCTGGCGTCGTTCTCAATTCCTGCCGGTTCGAGAACCTGCTCGGAATCCACGGAAAGCCTTGACATTCTTGACAACTCGTTTCTCTCGTCGTGTCACACGCACCCTGCGTGCACGGCATTTCGATACGCACCGACGGGGTTTAGAACGGTATTGCCGCAGGCTGCCCGCCGGAGCAAGAAGTCGAATACTCACCTCCTACCGCGGGTCCTGCTCAACTCGGCAATTTCGCGAACGTAAGTCGAGAGTCTGCTGTCGACGTTAACCCGTGTTCGCCTTCACGTGCCACCCAATTCGCGGACTCTTTGCGAGTTCTTCACTGTTGTCTAGCTTCTTCACTGTTGTCCCGGGGCTTTCACGCCGCTGCGATGGCAAGAACGGCGGCCACCCGCACCCCGGCAGCCCGCAGCACCCGCACCGACTCAGCGGCGGTGGCGCCGGTGGTGACGACATCGTCGACGATCAACACCTCGTCTACCGGCAGGCGACCACGCACCAGCACCCGTCCGGCGACGTTGCGTTCGCGCGCCGAGACGTCCAGCCCCACCGAGTCGTGCACCAGCGCGCGCAAGCGCAGCACCGCCCCGACTGCGATGTCTGGATTGCCCAGGACCGCGGCCCTGGCCATCCGGGCGACCGGATCCCCGCCGCGCCGCCGCGCCGCCGAACGCCGCGTCGGCGCCGGCACCACAGTCAGCGGTTGCTCAACCATCCCCCAGCACAACAGCCGGTGCACCGCGACCGCGAGCGCGTACGCCAGCGGGGCCACCAGATCCCCGCGGCCCCGCTCCTTGACCGCCAGGATTGCCTGGCGGCGGGCACCGGTGTAGCGGCCCAGCGCGAACACCGGAACGCCGGGGTCCACCCGCGGGCTCACTACAAGCGGCTCACCGGGTGAAACCGACAGCTCGCGCGCGCACGCCTGACACCAGCGCACGGCGGGCTCACCGCAACCGCCGCACTCCAGCGGCAGTACAAGATCGAGGACACCTGGCATGACCACAGTTTGGTGTGTAGGTGTGACAGCGCCGGACATCACGGCGGCGGAGACCCACTTGTAACCAAACCCTGACCGACTTACCCACGCGCGCTTTCAGTTTCACGCCTCACCGCGCCCCTACGATCACCAGCGACAGAGCAATCCGACTAACAGAGGTGTTGAAAGGTCGTGATGAGGGCGGCAATACGGTCTCTTCTGGTGTCGGTTGCGATTACCACAGCCGTGTTTGGCGGCCGAGCCGACCTGACGTTGTTGGGTGTGAGCCGGCCCTACGACGACGTCGCCTCGGTGCTGCCCGCGCGCGGCGCGGTAGTCGGCGTGGCCCACCCGGTGGTGGTGACCCTGCGCGGGCCCGTCACGGATCGGGGAGCGGCCGAACGGGCCATCCGGATCAGCTCGCAGCCCGCGATGACCGGCAGGTTCGAGTGGCTCGACGTCAATGTCGTGCAATGGGTGCCCGACCGGTACTGGCCGGCGCACAGCACGGTGGCGCTGTCGGTGGGCGGCCTGCGCACCGACTTCAAAACCGGACCGAAGGTCGTCGGCGTCGCCGACATCGCCAACCACACGTTCACCGTCCGCATCGACGACGTCGACGCGGGACCCCCGCCTCCTGCCCTGCCTGCGCCGCACCACCGGCCGCATTGGGGAGAGTCCGGGATCCTGCCCGCCTCGATGGGCAGGCCTGAGTTCGCCACCCCCGTCGGCAGCTACAGCGTGCTGTCCAAAGACCGTTCGGTGATCATGGATTCGAGTTCGGTCGGCATCCCGGTCAACGACCCGGACGGTTACCGGCTCCCGGTCGACTACGCGGTGCGCATCACCAACCACGGGCTCTACGTGCACTCGGCTCCGTGGGCGATTCAGTCCATGGGCCTGGAGAACGTCAGCCACGGCTGCATCAGCCTCAGCCCGGCCGATGCCGAGTGGTATTACGACACGGTCCACGTCGGCGACCCGGTGATCGTAGAGGCAGGAGTCACGGTAGACCACAGCGGAAAAGAGGTGGACGTCCAGCCGTCGACGCTCAATCCCGACCGGCCGCCTAGTTGACCCCACCCGCCGCACACACCGGCACCGCAGACAGCGACCCGGCCAGCATCGCCGGAATGGGCGCAGTTGGTTCCGGTGGCGGCGGCGGGCCGGGCAGCACCACCGGTGCGGCCGTGGCGGCCAGCGACGGCGGCGGAGCCGTCGGTGCGCCCTTCCCGGTGCCGGCCGCCTTGGTAATCGGCGCCGCGGGCACCGCGTCGGCCGGCAAGGCACCAGCGCCGGCCATCGGCACGACGGGCGCGACCGGCACCACCGGGGCGACGGGCACCACCGGCGCAACCGGCACCACCGGCGCCACCGGCACCGGCCCGGGCAGAACGACCGGCGCGGCCATCGGCACCAGCGGAGCGGCGAGTTGCTCGAGGCAAGCGCCCCCGCCACCGGTCGGCCGGGGCGTGGCGGCCGCACTCGGACTCAACGCCAGCACAGCTCCGCAAAAGCCCGCACCGGCTAACAGCGCAATACAGAATCGATCCCTCATCAGCAACGCGACCCCGTCCATCCCAATTCATTGCCCCCGCAATTAACTGACAACCGGAAACCGTATAGGTGCGCCGAATTCGCGCCTAGAGCAGTGATTTGATGGTTGCCCAACCGATACCCCACCCGCGCCGCGCCGTGACCGATACTTTCCCGAATGGTGACGTAGCAGGGGGTTTCGGGGCTTGAGAACCCACCTGAGCGTCTGCGTGAGACCAACGGGCCGCACATTGAAATAGCGCCGTAGCAAATTAATCCGCTAAATTACATTGGTGTAATTTACACCGTTGTAATTCGGTCTCCGTTTCAGTCCGAACCCCACCACAGCGACGGCCAGCTAAAGCTGAGCGCACCCTGACTGAGCCGGGTGATGAGATCCTCCAAGGCCGGCAGCGACAACTCCATCCGCCACTCCGGCAGCAGTCCGGACACGTGCAGCGCCCCCGGGTTGAGCTCGACGCCGGTGATCATCAACCCGTGCGGCAACTCCGGCAATGGCACCTGATAGGCCGGCGTGCGCTGCGGCAGCTTCCAGCGGCGCTGCCCGGCGACCAGAGCTCGAGGACGCAGCCAGAGCGTCGACCCGGTGACGTCGGCGTCGATTTCCAGCCCGCCCCAGGCGGGCCGGCGGGCCCAGCGCAGCCGCGCCGTCCCGTCGTCGCCCAGGTCGCTGTCCAGCTGCGGCGCCGCCTGCCGCAACACGTCGTCGAAAATATCCTTGGCCAACTCCGTCGACAATTCCGTCGGAGCCGCGATCACCAGCGGCGGCACACCCGGACGGATGTGCACGTTGCGCAGCACCGCCACGGCGCTCTGTAGCTGGTGCTCGTCCCAGCGGATGTCGCGTGCGGCCACCCGGACCTCCCCGAGCTGGCCGACCGGCAGGCCCTGCGGATCCAGCGCCGACTCCAGCTCGGTGACGGTCAACGTCACGTCGTGCTCGCCGATGCGCACCGTGACTTCCTTGCCGACGAGCAACTGCTGCAAGGTGGCGAACAACGTCCGGTACGGCACCGCGGCCGCCTGGGCGGCTCCGGCGCTAACCGACGAAAACCACAGCGACGCCAACGCGTCCAGCGCCCGCAGCGGATCGTCCCAACGCAGGAACGGGACCTTCGGCGACATCGGCAAGCGCCTCCTTTGTGCGAGGGTAACCGCTGCACTCAGCCGGGCAATACCGGTGCAGCACCGCCGATCATCAACCCGGCCACCTCCGACCAGCCCTGCTGGGTTTCGGCGGCCGCCGCCGAATACATCAGCACCCCCTGCGGACCGGCGACGTATACCGTCGACGGGTTCGCCGCGATCGCGAACAACGGAATCTGCAGACCGCGCGACGGCGCATCGGAGTTCACCCCGTCGAGGTTGACGTAGGACACCGGGTGCGTGGCGTCGTTGCGGGTCACCACGATGTCGTCCCCGGTGCGCCAGTACAACGACACCACCGAGGTGCCCAACCCGAAACCCAGCCGCCGCGGGTAAGTCAACGCGAACTGCCCAGCCTGAGTCTGCTCAACACCGGCCAGGATCACCTGGCCCCCGATCACCATCGCCGCCCGCGTGCCGTCCCGGGACAGCTGTAGGTCGGAGATCGGACCGGGGAAGCGACTGGACACCGCGGTGGAATCCACCGGGATGCGGGCCGGCTGACCCGACGCCGGTTCCTGGATCGCCCGCAGCACGTTGTTGGCGTCGACCACCACCCATACCGCGTCGTCCAGCGACCAACTCGGCCGCGACAGGTTGTGCCCGTCGGCGGACTGCACCGCCTCACCACCCACATCCCCGATCCACAATGACGCCGCCATGTCCGGCGCGCCGCGGCGCAACGTCACCACCGACGCCACCTGCCGGCCATTGCGCGACAGCGCGGCCCCGGTCTGGTCCCCCATCCGCCCGAACGCACCCGGCAACGTGCTGATCTGCTGTCCGTCCAGGGCTACCATCGACCCGTTGACCAAAGCGTGCAGACCGGCGCCGGCGCCATCCGCCACCCCGGGGTCGGTGGCCGCGACGTCGGAAGTCGTCCAGCCCTCGGCGAAGCGGTCCTCGAGCGGGGCGCCGTCAGCGTTGATCACATACGGCCCACGGATATCGGCCCGGGCCAGCGTCCAAATGATCTGCGCGGCAAGCAATTGCCGACTGTGCGGATCGGTGGTGGCCAGCTTCTCGAGATCGATGCGGGCACCGCCGTACCCCTTGCCGACGCCGCTCTTGCCACCGTCGGCGCGGGTCACCGGGCCGCGCAGCCGCAGCGGTGGACTCAGCAGGTTGCGCACCGTGCGCACCATCTCCGGGCGGGGTCCGGCCAGCAACTTGGAGACCAGCTCGGTGGCCAGCTGATCGTGGTCGGAGACCGCCACATAGCGCGGGTCGGGCGCCACGGTCTTGCCGGTCGGATCGGCGAAATACAGCGTGTTGCGCTTGTAGGTGGCCTGGAACTGCTGCCAGTCCAGGAAAACCCCGTTGGGCAGTTTGTCGATGCGCCAACCACCGGACGTCTTGACCAACTCGATCGGGCCGGGGTCGGGCAGCTGACCCTCCGCGGTCTCGAAGACACCCACATCCGACAGCGAACCCAGGATGTCGGCCCGCATAGTCGCCGAAACACGTTCGGCACCACGGGTTTCCACGAACACCACATGGTCGATAAGCAGGGCGCTACCCGCGTCGTCCCAGCCGTTGGACGCTGACTGAGTGAGGAACTGGCGCGCCGCCAGATGCCGGTTCGCCGGGTCGGCGGTGGCCTTGAGAAATTCCCGCAGCAGTACGTCGGGATCCATGCCCGGAGTCGGCTTGGGCAGATTCGACGGCGCCGGCCGGTCGACGGTTCCGATCGCCTGCGGGGCCGACGAACTAGGCACACTCGCGCAGCCGGCCAGCATGCCGGCCGCCAACAGCAGGGCAAAAAACTTGCGCAACAACATCATCCGCTCCGGTCGGCGTGCTCGCGGTGACGCGTGAGGGGCTGGGGACCGGTCGGGGTGAGCGGTTGCGGACCCAGCGGGGTGCTAGACGGCGGGATGGGTTTCATCGGCAGCGGGCTGGTGGTCACTTTGTGTCCGCGTACCAAAGGCAGGGTCAGCCGGAAGCATGCCCCCTCCCCCGGCTCACCCCAGGCTTCCAGCCGGCCCTGGTGCAGACGCGCATCCTCGATGCTGATCGCCAGGCCCAGTCCGGTGCCGCCGGAACGCCGCACCCGCGACGGGTCCGACCGCCAGAAGCGGCTGAACACCAGCTTCTCCTCGCCGGGCCGCAACCCGACGCCGTAGTCGCGCACGGTCACCGCCACCGTGTCCTCGTCCGCGGCCATCCGAATCCGCACCGGCTTGTGCTCGGCATGGTCGATGGCGTTGGCGATCAGGTTCCGCAGGATGCGTTCCACCCGGCGCGCATCGACCTCGGCGATCACCTCTTCGGTCGGCATGTCCACCAGCAGTTCGATGCCGGCGTCCTCGGCCAGGTGACCGACGTTACCCAACGCGCTGTTGACCGTGGTGCGCAAATCGACGGCCTCCACCGACAATTCGGCCACCCCGGCGTCGTGGCGGGAGATCTCCAACAGGTCGTTGAGCAGGCTCTCGAACCGGTCCAGCTCGTTAACCATCAGCTCGGTGGAACGGCGCAGCGCCGGGTCCAGGTCGGCGCTGTGGTCGTAGATCAGGTCCGCGGCCATCCGCACCGTGGTCAGCGGCGTGCGCAGCTCGTGGCTGACGTCGGAGGTGAAGCGGCGCTGCAGGTTGCCGAACTCCTCGAGCTGGGTGATCTGCCGGGACAAGCTTTCGGCCATGTCGTTGAACGACACCGCCAGCCGGGCCATGTCGTCCTCACCGCGCACCGGCATCCGCTCCGACAGGTGGCCCTCGGCGAACCGCTCGGCGATCCGCGAGGCGGACCGCACCGGGTTCACCACCTGGCGCGACACCAGCAGCGCGATACCGGCCAGCAGCAACAGCAACACCAGGCCGCCGGTAGCCATGGTGCTGCGCACCAAGGTGATGGTCGCCTGCTCGTTTGCCAGCGGAAAGATCAGGTACAGCTCCAGGTTGGCCACCCGCGACGACGTCGGCGAGCCGACGATCAGCGCTGGCCCGGAGAAGCCCTCGGTGTGCACGGTTGCGTACTGGTAGGCCGCCTGCCCGGCCTTGACGAAGCCGCGCAGCGCGCTGGGCACCTGGTCCACAGGTCCCGCGGTGGACGCCGCGCGCGGGCCGTCGCCGGGCACCATCAGCACCGCGTCGAACGCGCCCGCCAAGCCGGCACCGGAGGCGGGATCGGTTTTCGACGTCAACGTATTGCGGGCCAGCTGCAGGCTGCTGTCCAGCGAGCGGGTCTCTTCACCGTTGACGATTCCGCTGACGGTGTTACGGGCCCGCTCGATCTGGTCGATCGCGGCCTTGACCTTGATGTCCAGCACCCGGTTGGTGACCTGGCTGGTCAGCACGAATCCCAACGCCAATATCACGGCCAGTGACAGGCCCAACGTCAGCGCTACGACCCGCAACTGCAGAGATTTGCGCCAGATGACCGCGACCGCACGGCTCAGCGCGCTCAGTCCGCGCGGCAACGGGCCGGAACGACCCCACCGGCCTCGGCTACGTCGTGGGGAGCGCCAGATCACCTACACCGCACTCTCCCGACCGGATCACGGAGGTCCGGCCTTGTAACCCACTCCTCGAACGGTGAGAACCACGGTCGGGTTCTCCGGGTCTTTCTCGACCTTGGCGCGCAGGCGCTGGACGTGCACGTTCACCAGGCGGGTGTCCGCCGGGTGCCGGTATCCCCACACCTGTTCGAGCAGCACATCACGAGTAAACACCTGGCGCGGTTTGCGCGCCAACGCGACCAGCAGGTCGAACTCCAGCGGCGTCAGCGAGATCTGCTCGCCGTTGCGGGTGACCTTGTGCGCCGGCACGTCGATGTCCACATCGGCGATGGACAGCATCTCGGCGGGCTCGTCGTCATTGCGACGCAGCCGCGCCCGCACCCGCGCGACCAGCTCCTTGGGCTTGAACGGCTTCATGATGTAGTCGTCGGCGCCGGATTCCAGCCCCAGCACCACATCGACGGTGTCGGTCTTGGCGGTCAGCATGACGATCGGGACACCCGAATCGGCACGCAACACCCGGCAGACGTCGATGCCGTTCATGCCCGGCAGCATCAAGTCCAGCAGCACCAGGTCGGGCCGCAGTTCCCGGACCGCGGTCAGGGCCTGGGTGCCGTCGCCGATGACGGCGGTGTCGAAACCCTCCCCACGCAACACGATGGTGAGCATCTCGGCCAGCGAAGCGTCGTCGTCGACAACCAGAATCCTTTGCCTCATGACGTCCATGGTGTCACCAGTTCCTGACAAAACTGCCGCACCACACGGGCGTTTCTTGCCCGATCGGGACGAATATCGCCAAATTTGTGCTATTTCGGGGTCTCGGAGCCCGAAACGGTGGCGGCCAGCGCGCCCGGATCGACGTCCGCGCCGACGACCAGCCACCTGCCGCACCACTGCGCGGCGGCCAATTCGGAGTACACCGCGCCGGTACGGTGCTGCAGTCCGTCGTCGCGCTCATAGCTGTCGCGCGCCCGGCTCGGGTCAAGCTCCGCCCGGCTGCGCGCCCGTTGCCCGGCGAGTTCGGCCGGCACGGCGAGCAGGATCTGCCAGTCCGGCGCCGGCAGCCCCAACCGTTCGTATTCGAGCTGCCGCACCCACGCCACTACCGCCCCGGTCGCGTCCTGCCGCAGCCGCGCCGCGCTGTACGCGGCATTGGAGGCGACGTAGCGATCCAGGATTAGCACGTCACAGTCGTGGCGCAGCCGCTCGATCTCGGCCACCGCCCCGGCCCGGTCCAGTGCGAACAACGTCGCCATCGCGTACACCGAATCGGCCAGGTCGCCGTGTTGGCCGTGCAGTGCCTCGGCGGCCAGATCCGCGGCGATCGACAGCCCGTACCGGGGAAAGGCCAACGTCGCCACCGACCTGCCGGCCGCCTCGAAGGAAACCTTCAGCCCGTCGGTTAACGTCCGCTTGCCGGAGCCGTCGACGCCCTCGATCACGATCAGCATGGCGCCCGCCTGCGCCTGCGCGTCACGCTCGGCAGGAATGCGGGTTCCGCGCAGCTCAGTAGCGGTAGTGGTCCGGCTTGTACGGACCCTCGACGTCGACGCCGAGGTACTCGGCCTGCTCCTTGGTCAGCTTGGTCAGCTTGCCGCCGAGTGCCTCGACGTGGATGCGGGCCACCTTCTCGTCGAGGTGCTTGGGCAGCCGGTACACCTCGTTGTCGTACTCGTCGTTCTTGGTCCACAGCTCGATCTGGGCGATCGTCTGGTTCGCGAAGCTGTTGCTCATTACGAACGACGGGTGTCCGGTGGCGTTGCCCAAATTCAGCAACCGGCCCTCGGAGAGCACGATGATCGAGCGGCCCGTGTCACCGAACGTCCACAAGTCGACCTGCGGCTTGATGTTGAGCTTGGTCGCGCCGGAGCGCTCCAGCGCAGCCATGTCGATCTCGTTGTCGAAGTGGCCGATGTTGCCCAGGATGGCGTGGTCCTTCATCGCCTTCATGTGCGCGAGGGAGATGATGTCCTTATTGCCGGTGGAGGTGATGACGATGTCGGCGGTGGCGATGGCATCCTCCACGGTCACCACGTCGTAGCCCTCCATCAGTGCCTGCAGCGCGTTGATGGGATCGATCTCGGTGACCGAGACGCGCGCACCCTGGCCCTTGGCGGCCTCCGCACAACCCTTGCCGACGTCGCCGAAGCCACAGATCAGCACATTCTTGCCACCGATCAGCGCGTCAGTACCGCGGTTAATGCCGTCGAGCAGCGAGTGCCGGGTGCCGTACTTGTTGTCGAACTTGGACTTGGTCACCGAGTCGTTGACGTTGATCGCCGGGAACGCCAGATCGCCCGCGGCGGCGAACTGGTACAGCCGCAGCACGCCGGTGGTGGTTTCCTCGGTGACACCCTTGACTGACTCGGCGATCTTGGTCCACTTCTGCTTGTCGGTTTCGAAGCGCTTGCGAAGCACGCCGAGGAAGACCTTCCACTCCGCGGGGTCGTCGTCCTCGGCGGGCGGTACCACGCCGGCCTTCTCGTACTGCATGCCGCGCAGCACCATCATGGTGGCGTCGCCGCCGTCGTCCAGGATCATGTTCGCGGGCTCACCCTCCCAGGTGAGCATCTGCTCGGCGCACCACCAGTACTCGTCGAGCGTCTCGCCCTTCCAGGCGTACACCGGCACACCCTTGGGCTCCTCCGGGGTGCCGTGCTTGCCGACGACAACCGCCGCCGCCGCGTGGTCCTGGGTGGAGAAGATGTTGCAGGACGCCCAGCGCACCTGCGCGCCCAGCTCGACCAGGGTCTCGATCAGCACCGCGGTCTGCACCGTCATGTGCAACGACCCCGAGATCCGGGCACCCTTGAGCGGCTGCACTTCGGCGTACTCGCGGCGCAGCGACATCAGGCCGGGCATCTCGTACTCGGCCAGGTCCAGTTCCTTACGCCCGAACTCCGCCAGCGACAGGTCAGCGACCTTGAAGTCGATGCCGTTGATAACGTCGGGTGTCAGCGAATTTCCGGGGGCCATGGTCGTGTTACATCCTTCGTCGGGGTTCTTTCGGAACGTCTTGGGTCACACAGCGGAGCCGGGCGGCTAGCAGCGCCTCGGATTGCTCCTCAGCCACTGTAGCCGCCCGGCACGGACCCGCCCGTCAGGGGACTCTAAGGGACGTTCACCACCCCGTGCCGCTCCGCGAACGGCGTCATCAACCGCGCTAGGTCGGCGGCGACATCGTGGTCGGATTCGGGCGGCATGGGCACGTAGCTCAAGCACAGCCGCACGATCGCCCGAGACAGGACGTTGGCGTCGTCGTCGCTGGTGGCCAGCCAGGTCTGGGTGAAGGCCGTCGACAACCGTGCCGAGGCCCGGGTGATGATCGGCGCGCTGTCGGTGGTGATCAGCTGCAGCAGGTCGGGCTTGGCCACCCCGGACAACAGCGACTGCACCAGCGGGTCCGCGGCCGACTCGGCAAAGAAGGCCCGGAACCCCTGCAGGAACGACTCGTAGATGTTGCCGATGTTGGCGTCCAGCGCGGTCCTGACGGTGTCGACCAGCCGGTCGGCCAGGCGCAGCGCGTAACCCTGCGCCAAGCCCTGGCGGGAGCCGAACTCGTTGTAGATGGTCTGCCGGCTGATGCCGGCGGCCCTGGCCACGTCCGAGAGCGTGATGGCCGACCAGTCGCGGCTCAGCAGCAGGTCCCGCATCGCGTCGAGGACCGAATCACGCAGCAGTGCCCGCGACGCCTCCGCGTAAGGAATCCGCTTCACAGGCGCGACACTATCCGCTTTGGCCACGAAGTTGGTGCCGATCATGGCCGGGCGACCTCCACCATCACGAAGTCCGCCTTGGCCGCGCCGCAGTCCGGGCAGCTCCAATCCTCGGGGATGTCCTCCCAGCGGGTGCCGGGTTCGATGCCGTCTTCCGGCCAGCCCAGTTCCTCGTCGTACTCGAAACCGCACTGGACGCATTGGTAGAGCTTGTAGTCACTCATCTGACTTCTATCCTTTCTGGACGAGTTCGAAATCGGGCTTCTCGCGGACGGCGCAGTCCGGACAACACCAGTCTTCGGGGATCTGGTCCCAGCCGGTGCCGGCCGGGAATCCTTCGCGGGCGTCACCTTTGGCCTCGTCGTAGGTGTACTCGCAGACGGGGCACTGATATGCGGCGGTCATGCCCGGGCCATTTCGGCAACGCCGTACTTGGCGTACAGCTTGCGGCGCAACCGGGGCTGCACGTTGACCTTGGTGATGTCACCGCCGTAGTGCGCGAGCACCCGGTGGTCCATCACCTTGCGCCACAGTGGCGGGACGTAGGTCAGCGAGATCATCGACGCGTAGCCACTGGGCAGGTTCGGCGAACCTTCCATGCTGCGCAGCGTCTGGTAGCGCCGGGTCGGGTTGGCGTGGTGGTCGCTGTGCCGCTGCAGGTGGTACAGGAACAGGTTGGTCACGATGTGGTCGGAGTTCCAGCTGTGCACGGGGGCGCACCGCTCGTAGCGCCCGTTGGCGTTCTTCTGCCGCAGCAGCCCGTAGTGCTCGAGGTAGTTGACGGCTTCGAGCAGGCTGAAGCCGAAGACCGCCTGGATCAGAAGGAAGGGGATCACCCCGACGCCGAAGGCGGCAATCAGCGCGCCGAACAGCACCACCGTCATCGCCCAGGCGTTCAACACGTCGTTGGACAGGTAGGTGCGCGGGTTCCACGGGCTCTTGCCGAGCCGGCGGATCCGCTGGGCCTCGAGGTGGACCGACGAGCGGGCGCTGCCGATCACGCTGCGCGGCAGGAACTCCCAGAAGGTCTCGCCGAAGCGGGACGACGCGGGGTCCTCCGGGGTGGAGACACGGACGTGGTGTCCCCGGTTGTGCTCGATGTAGAAGTGGCCATACGCCGTCTGGGCCAGCGTGATCTTGGACAGCCAGCGCTCCAGCGAGTCCTTCTTGTGCCCCATCTCGTGCGCGGTATTGATGCCGACGCCGCCGAGCACACCGACCGACAACGCCAGGCCGATCTTGCCGAACCAGCCCAGTGGCCCGTCAAAGCCCAGCCAGCTCAGGTTCGAGGCGGTGAACAGGTAGGCGCCCAGCAGCACGCTGGCGTACTGGAAGGGGATGTAGAGATAGGTGCAGTAGCGGTAGTACTTGTCGTTCTCCAGCCGCTCCATCACCTCGTCCGGCGGATTCTGGCCGTCCGGGCCGAAGAAGCGGTCCAGGGCGGGCAGCAGGATGTACAGCAGGATCGGCCCGATCCACAGCGGTACCTGGGCCGTGGTCTGCCAGCCGAGCTGGTTGAACGCCCAGACGATCGGCAGCATTACGAATAGCGCCGTGGGGGCGATCAGGCCCATCAGCCACAGATAGCGCTTCTTGTCGCGCCATTCGATCGGTGTTCCCGCAGGTTGCGGGTCGGTTTGCGTGAGTTGTGTGGTCATATGCCAAACCTCCTTGTGAGTCACACCACCTTGAGATTGGACAATACGATAGTTTGCGTCTCGTGTCTAGACACCAGGCGCCAATTTGTAAACAGGATCGTCATTCACGCACTTCGTGTCGAGTCCAAATCGTGGTGCGTACGCCGTCCCTGAACCGAATGCCGGCGCCCGTAGCCGAAGTAGATCGCCGCTCCGAGCACCAGCCACACGCCGAACCGGACCCAAGTCAGCGCGGTGAGGTTGAGCATCAGCCAAAGGCAGGCAACCACCGAAGCGATCGGCAACAGCGGCACCCACGGCGCCTTGAACCCGCGTTCCAGATCCGGACGGGTCCTGCGCAGCACGATGACACCGGCCGACACCAGCACGAACGCGAACAATGTGCCGACGTTGACCATCTCCTCCAGCTTGTCGATCGGAAACGCCGACGCCGTCGCAGCGATCACCACCGCCACCAGCACGGTGATACGCACCGGCGTGCCCCGGGAACCCGTCTTGGCCAGGCCTCGCGGCAGCAGACCGTCGCGGGCCATCGCGAACAGAACCCGGCACTGCCCCAGCATCAGCACCATCACCACGGTGGTCAGACCGGCCAGGGCGCCGACCGAGATGATGCCACTGGCCCAATGAATGCCGTTGGCCCGGAAAGCCGTGGCCAGGTTCGCCGAGTTGCGCCCCACGGTCTTCAGCTGGGTGTAGGACACCATGCCGGACAGCACCACCGAAACCGCCACATAGAGCACCGTGACCACGCCCAACGACGCCAGAATGCCGCGCGGGACGTCGCGCTGCGGATGCTTGGTCTCCTCGGCCATGGTCGCCACGATGTCGAAACCGATAAACGCGAAAAACACGATCGACGCTCCGGCCAGAACCCCGTACCAGCCGTAATGGCTGCTGCCGGCACCGGTGAGCATCGACAATACGGACTGGTCGAGACCGTTTCCGTCGCGCTCGGTCTCAGGTTCGGGGATGAACGGCCGGTAGTTCTCGGCCTTGATGTAGAACGCGCCGACCACCACAACCAGCAGCACCACCGCCACCTTGATGGTGGTGACCACTGCAGAGAATCGCGACGACAGCTTGGTGCCGAGCGCCAGCAGGATCGCGACCAGCGTGACAATCAGCAACGCGCCCCAGTCGAAGTGAAACGACCCGAACGTCGCGGTGCCGCCGGAAAACCTGAACACGGTGCCCAGGTAACTGGACCAGCCTTTGGCGACCACCGCCGCGCCAATTGCCAGCTCCAGCACCAGATTCCAGCCGATCACCCAGGCCAGGAACTCGCCAAAAGTGGCATAGGAGAAGGTGTAGGCGCTGCCGGCCACCGGCAGCGTCGAAGCGAACTCGGCGTAGCACAGCGCAGCCAGTGCGCAGGTGCCCGCCGCGATCAGGAACGAAATCCAGATGGCCGGCCCGGTGATGTCGCCGGCGGTCGACGCGGTGACCGTGAAGATCCCGGCCCCGATCACCACGGAGACACCGAACACCACCAGATCCCGCCAGGTGAGGTCCTTGCGGAGCCGGGTACCGGGCTCGTCGGTGTCGGCGATCGACTGCTCGACCGTCTTCGTGCGCACCGAATCCTTGAACCGGACCATTCAGCGCCCCCTTTCACCTCACCTTTGTGACGGGACAGTACTGGGTACTCTGCGTCGGTGGTGGGGAGCACAACGAACAGAAATCACGCCGTCGTCATCGGTGCCAGCATTGCCGGGTTGTGTGCAGCCCGGGTGCTGTCGGACTTCTACGCCCGGGTAACCGTCTACGAGCGCGATGAGCTGCCCAGCAAGCCGGCCAACCGCGCCACCGTTCCCCAGGACCGGCATCTGCACATGCTGATGGCGCGTGGCGCCAACGAGTTCGAGGGCCTGTTCCCGGGTCTGCTGGACGACATGGTCGCCGCGGGAGTACCGATCCTGGAAAACCGGCCGGACTGCATCCATCTCGGCGCGGCCGGACACGTGCTGGGCACCGGGCACACCCTGCGGGACGAGTTCACCGCCTACGTGCCCAGCCGACCGCACCTAGAGTGGCAGATACGGCGCCGGGTCCAGCAGATCGACAACGTCTCGATACAGCGGCGCCCGGTCGCCGAGCCCCGGTTCGAGCCCGCGACACAGCGGGTGACGGGCATCCTGCTGGATCCCGGGCCCGGCCAGGATTCGCCCGAGTTCGTCGGCGCCGATCTCGTGGTCGACGCCGCGGGACGCGGCACCCGGCTGCCGGTGTGGTTGACGCAATGGGGCTACCAGCGTGCCCCCGAGGCCACCGTCGACATCGGCATCAATTACGCGACCCACCAGTTCCGCATGCCCGAAGGCCTGATCGCCGAGAAGGTGGTGGTCGCCGGCGCCTCCCATGACCAGTCGCTGGGCCTGGGCATGCTGCACTATGAGAACTACACCTGGGTGCTGACCACCTTCGGGGTGGCCAACGCCAAACCACCGCGCACCTATCCCGAAATGCTCGGACTGGCCAAGGAACTGCTGCCGGAACACTTCAACGCCGCGCTGGCGCAATCCGAACCCGTCGGCGATCCGGCCTACCACGCGTTCCCGGTCAGCCGCTGGCGCCGCTACCACAAGCTGGAGCGCTTCCCGGCCGGGATCGTGCCGTTTGGAGACGCGGTGGCCAGCTTCAACCCCACGTTCGGGCAGGGCATGACAATGACGTCGCTACAGGCCGGTCACCTGCGCCGGGCGCTGCAATCGGTCGACGACGACAGCGAGCTGGCCGGCGAGTTCAGCCGACTCACCGCCAAGACCACCTTCCCGGTGTGGACGATGAACGCGATCGGCGACGTCACGTTCCACCATGCGGCCGCCTCACCCGAACCCGGCTGGTGGCGGGCCGCCGGCGGGCTGTTCGACCAATTCCTGGGCGCGGCCGAAACCAATCCCGTACTGGGCGAATGGTTTCTGCGTCGCTTCTCGCTGCTCGACAGCCTCTACATGGTGCCGTCGCCGTCGATACTCGGCCGCACCATCGCGCACAACATGCGGCTGTGGCTGGGCGAGAAGCGGGAACGCCGCCGCGCCGTTACAAGCCCACGGTAGCCCGGAATAGCTTGGCCGGGCGCTGCGCGGACAGCCGGATCGGGCCGTCGTCGGCGCCCACCCAGGCCGCCGCCCCACGGTCCAGATTCAGCGACCCGGACTTGCCGTGCACCGTCAGCTCCCCCTCGGCGCACAGCAGGATCTGTGGGCCGTCATGACGCGACGGCGCGTCAACCTCATGGCCCAGATTCTCGCCGTCGAGCATCAGCAACGCGGCCGCGAACTCGTCGGTCGGGGTGTCGTACACCAGTGCCAGCCCGTCCCGGTGAACCGGCGGGCGCAGCTGCGACTCCGGTGTCGGGGTGAAGTCCAGCACCCGCAGCAGCTCCGGCACGTCGACGTGCTTGGGAGTCAGCCCACCGCGTAACACGTTGTCGGAGTTGGCCATCACCTCCAGCGCGAAACCGTGCAGGTAGGTGTGCAAGTTGCCGGCCGCCAGGAAGATCGCCTCACCCGGGGCCAGGATGACCCGGTTGAGCAGCAACGCCGCCAGCACTCCGGCATCGCCGGGATAACGCTCCCCCAGCTCTAGCACCATTTTGGCCTCACCGGCGAACTTGGTGGCACCAGAGCTGAGGTACTGGATGGCGCCGTCCAGCACGGCAGGCACCAGCACATCTAGATCGGGTTGGGGCGCGGTGATCCAGGTGGTGAACAGCGCGCGCAGCCCATCGGCATCGGACTGCGCATCCGAACCGGCGCCCAGCAAATCGATGAACGGGTCGAGATCGGAAACCGCCAGCGCCCGCAACAGCTCTGCGGTGCGGGACACTTGCCGGAAGCCGGCCAGAGCCTCGAACGGCTGCAGCGCCACCAGCAGCTCGGGCTTGTGGCTGGTGTCGCGATAATTGCGCACCGGCGAATTCACCGGAATACCCTGTCGCTCCTCGCGGCGGTAACCCTCCACCGCCTGCGCGGCACTCGGGTGGGCCTGCAGCGACAACGGCTCGTCGGCGGCCAGCACCTTCACCAAAAATGGCAGCACGTTACCGAACCGCGCGCGGCAAGCCGACCCCAACTGCCCTTCCGGATCGTCGGTGAGCACCTTCAGCAACGAAGTCTCACCGCTAGGCGTCTCCAGCCAGGCCGGGTCGCCGGGGTGCGCGCCGAACCACAATTCGGCCTCGGGGTGCGCGGCAGGGACCGGCCGCCCGGTGAACTCGGCGAGTGCGGTGCGAGATCCCCAGGCGTAGGTGCGCAAGGCTCCGCGTAGCAGTTCCACCGTTTATCTATCCCCGTGCCAGTCGCAGGTAAACCGCGGCCATCTCCAACCGAACGGCCAATACTGCCAGCTGCAGCTCGGCCCGTTGCGCCGCAATGGGCGCCGGCGGCAAACCCGGGTCGTCTTGGGCACCGACCAGATAGACCTCGTCGAGCCCGGCGACGCGGGCCGTGACCACGGTGCGCTCGTCGGCAAGCGTCAGTGCCAGCACCCGCAGGCGCTGCGGCAACGGCCCGTCGATCTGCTCATCGTGGAAGAGAGCCTCGGTGGACGATTGGGATCTGCTGTGCCCGTCGCGCAGCGCGGCCAGCGCGTCGGCCAGCCCGGTACCCGCTACCGCTTGGTGCGCGTTACGCAACAACACCGAACTGCCGTGCCGGGCCAGCGCCAGCGTCGCCGCGTTGTCACCGGCCAACACCACCCGGTGATCGGTCATACGCGCGGCCAGTGTCTTGGCGGGATTGGTGAACAGTTCCCGCGCGGCGCTATTGCGCAGCGCCTCGGCGTCCAGCTCGTCGGCCAGTGCCGCCAGATCGACGCGCAGCCGGGAGTCGACCACCTGCAGCACGGCCAAGCCCGCCGCCAGATACCGGCACAAACCGAACCCGTCGGCCGACCACAGCCGCGGAGCCAGCACCGCGACCCGGCCCGCCGTGGAGTCGCGCAGCGGACCTTCGTAGGGCGCCACCACCACTACCCGGGCGCCGCGCCGCACCCCGGTCGCCGCAGCGCCGACCAGGGTGGGATCCCCCGGATCGTCGCCGGCCACGATCAACACGTCGAGCGGTCCGACCCACGGCGGCGCCTCGCTAGCCAGCACGATGGGCTCGGCGGCCGCGCCGGCCTGCGTCGCGGCCAACAGGGCACCGGCCGATTCGGCGGTGCCGCGCCCGGACACCCAGATCACCGTGCGCGGCTTGTTCTCCGGCTCGCGCAGCAGGTCCAGGTCTCCTTCGTCCAGCGCGGCGGCCACCGCACGCACCTGAGCGCCGGCCATCGACGCTGCCCGCAGCAAGCCGTCGCGGTCAGCGGCGAGCAGACCGTCGGTGTCTCCCAGATCGACGGCGCCGATCGCGTTCACGGTCCGGCCCCGTCCCGGCCTGCCTGCGCCTCGATCTGTGCACTGACCTGGCCGACCACCGCGTCCACGTCTTCGATGCTGCGCCCCTCGACGTTGAGCCGCAACAACGGCTCGGTGTTGGAACTGCGCAAGTTGAACCAGCTGCCGCCGCCCAGGTCGACCGTTACGCCGTCGAGGTGATCGATGGAGTGGATCTGGCTGGCGAACGCCTTCAACACCGCGTCCACCGCGGCCGGCGCGTCCGCCACGGTGAAGTTGATCTCGCCGGAGGATTCGTAGCGCTGGTAGTCCGCGGTCAACTCCGACAGCGGACGATGTTGCTCCCCCAGCGCCGCGAGCACATACAGGGCGGCCAGCATCCCCGAGTCGGCACCCCAGAAGTCGCGGAAGTAATAGTGCGCCGAATGTTCGCCGCCGAAGATGGCGCCGGTTTCGGCCATCAGCGCCTTGATATAGGAATGGCCGACGCGTGAGCGCAGCGGTGTGCCGCCGCGCTCAGCCACCAATTCGGGCACGGCGCGGGAAGTGATCACGTTGTGGATCACCGTGGCGCCGATCTCGCGGCCCAGCTCGCGGGCGGCCACCAGGCTGGTGACCGTCGACGGGGAGACCGGCCGGCCGCGTTCGTCGACGACGAAGCAGCGGTCTGCATCGCCGTCGAAAGCCAGCCCGATATCGGCGCCGGTCTCACGCACGAAGTTCTGCAGGTCCAGCAGGTTCGCCGGGTCCAGCGGGTTGGCCTCGTGGTTGGGAAATGTGCCGTCGAGCTCAAAGTACAAGGGCAGCAAGGTGATCGATTCGATCGCGCCCAGCACGGCGGGCGTGGTGTGCCCGGCCATCCCGTTGCCGGCGTCCACCGCGACCCGCAGCGGGCGCAGGCCATCGGTGTTCACCAGGGACCGCAGGAACGCCCCGTAGTCGGCTAGCACGTCCTTGTCGGCGGCGGCGCCGGGCGCGCCCTGATAGGCACTTGGGTTCCCGGCGATCAGGTCCTCGCTGATGGTCGTCAGACCGGTGTCCTTGCCGACCGGTTTGGCGCCGGCGCGGCACAGTTTGATGCCGTTGTACGCCGCCGGATTGTGGCTGGCGGTGAACATGGCACCCGGGCAGTTCAGCTGCCCCGAGGCGAAGTACAGCTGATCGGTGGACGCCAAACCGATGCGCACCACGTCCAGGCCCTCGCCGAGTACTCCACGCGCGAACGCGGCCGCCAGCGCCGGGGAACTGTCGCGCATGTCATGCCCGATCACCACCTGCCCGGCGCCCTCGGCACGCATCAGCCGGGCGAATGCGGCGCCGACATCGGTGACGAACGGTTCGGTGATCTCGTCTCCGACAAGCCCACGCACGTCATATGCCTTGATGACACGGTGGACAGCCGCGGCGGGCCAAGACATGCGGGGTGCTCCTGACGACGTGAACTCTTGGCCGCCAGCCTATCGGCCACCCCCGACCGGCACGGCAGGTGCTTAGTCGGAAGGATCGGGCAATACCCGCAAATGCCCGCGACGCCGACCGGAGCGGTGCTCGGGCGGCGCCAGCAGACCGCCGCTGGGCGCGGTGGCGTGGGCACCGGCAGTGTGCAGGTCCCCGGCACCGTTGGTACGCGGGACGTCGTCGTACCCGTCGTAGACCTCGGCGGTGAAGCCGTTGACAACCGCGTTGGCCCGGGCAGCGCCGCCCTCGCGCACCGCGTCGGCCAGGGCGACCAGGTCGTCTTCGTCGGGGTTGACAGGCTCGGCATTGAGCGGCCCGGCGTGACGGACAAGTTCCCACCCGCGGGGGGCGGTGATGCGGCCGGCATGACCGACGCACAAGTCCCAGGAATGGGGTTCCCGCGCGGTAGCGAGTGGGCCGACCACCGCCGTGGAGTCCGAGTAGACGAACGTCAGCGTTGCCACTGCATAGTGCGGACACCCGGGCCGGCAGCAGCGACGGGGTACGTTCACGATCGAAAGGCTATCGCGCGCTGACGCCGCGCAAGCGCCGGACACGCGCAACGCGTCGGCGCACGATGTGCAACCGTTACCATCGGCGCGTGAGCGATTCCCGCGGTTGTGGCCGCAGTGATCGACCCTGGATCGGGCCGGCCGGAGCATTCCGCCGCCGATCCCGGCGACGGGGTCGCGATCCACGCGGCCCGCTACTGCCGCCGACGGTGCCGGGGTGGCGGAGCCGGGCGGAACGCTTCGACATGGCGGTGCTCGAGTGCTACGAACCCATCGAGCGGCGCTGGCGAGACCGGGTGGCCGAGCTCGACATCGCCGTCGACGAGATTCCGCGCATCTCGGCCAAGGATCCCGATAGCGTGCAGTGGCCCCCGGAGGTGATCGCCGACGGTCCGATCGCTTTGGCCCGGCTGATCCCGGCCGGGGTCGATGTCCGCGGCAACGCCACGCGGGCACGAATTGTGTTGTTCCGCAAGCCAATTGAGCGACGAGCGAAGGACACCGTCGAACTCGGCGACTTACTGCACGAGATACTGGTGGCCCAAGTGGCCATCTTTCTGGACGTCGAGCCCTCGGTTATCGACCCGACGATCGACGACTGAATACTCGCCTATTCGCAAGGCGGGCTAGATAATACCGCGCTTGAGGCGGCGGCGTTCCCGTTCCGACAAACCGCCCCAGATCCCGAAGCGCTCGTCGTGGGCCAGCGCATATTCCAGGCATTCGTGCCGGACCTCGCAGCCCAGGCAGATCTTCTTCGCCTCGCGCGTCGAGCCGCCCTTCTCCGGGAAGAAGGCTTCTGGGTCGGTCTGCGCGCACAACGCCTTGTCCTGCCACTGATCGGCGGGGACTTCCTCCAACGGCTCCGGCTCGAACGCGGACGGTGCGTCGGGAACCACACTCAGATGAGGGCGGACAGGTGCCGTCGGCATTGGCAAAGACGTCACGGCGGAACCGGGAACGGCGTGCGGTGTGCTTCCCATTACGCCCCGAAGGTACTCATAGGACATGCCTCCGCCTCCTCACTGATAGAGAATGAAATAGTTTCCCACTGTTCTGATGTACAGATACCCAATTCGAACAAGTGATCGAATCTCGGTCTGCGACACCGGAACCGGCCGGCCAACCGGGAAATGACACTGATGTGATTAGACACGGGTCGGCGATCTTGGTCAAGCACTTCGGCGGATTTCCATACCATCTCGTGATCGAATTTCGGCGATTCTGTTGTGGTAGGGACGCGGCGTGTCGGCCACAGATTCATCACAAGTCCCTTGCGCCACAGCGGTTACCGGAACCACCATGCCACACGCGCGGGGGTACTGTCCTGCGGTGTGAAGGTCACCGTTCTCGTCGGCGGCGTCGGGGGTGCCCGATTCCTGCTCGGGGTGCAGCAGCTGCTGGGCCTCGGCCAGTTTGCTCAATCCGGGGATAACGGCCACGACTTGCGGGCCGTGGTCAACATTGGCGACGACGCCTGGATCCACGGGGTGCGGGTCTGCCCCGACCTCGACACCTGCATGTACACCCTGGGCGGCGGTGTGGACCCGGAACGCGGCTGGGGTCACCGTGACGAAACCTGGCACGCCAAGGAGGAACTCGCGCGCTATGGCGTAGCGCCCGACTGGTTCGGACTCGGCGACCGTGATTTGGCCACGCACCTGGTACGCACCCAGATGCTCAACGCCGGCTACCCGCTGACACAGATCACCTCGGCACTGTGCGACCGTTGGCAACCCGGAGCACTGTTGCTACCGGTCAGCGACGACCGTTGCGAAACGCACGTCGTGATCACCGACCCAGAATCCGCGACCCGGCGGGCGATCCACTTCCAGGAGTGGTGGGTACGGTACCGCGCCCAAGTGCCCACCCACAGCTTCGCGTTCGTGGGGGCCGAAAAGGCAAGCGCCACAAACGAAGCACTTGTCGCAATCGCCGAGGCCGACGCCATCATGCTGGCACCGTCGAACCCGGTGGTCAGCGTCGGCGCTATCCTCGCAGTGCCCGGCATCCGGGCCGCACTGCGAGCGGCCTCGGCGCCCGTCGTCGGCTACTCGCCGATCATCGGCGGTAAGCCGTTGCGAGGCATGGCCGATGCCTGCCTGTCGGTGATCGGGGTCGAGTCCACCGCCCAAGCAGTCGGCCAGTACTACGGCGCCCGCAGCAGTACCGGCATCCTGGACTGCTGGCTGGTCCACGACGGCGACTCAGCCGAAATCGACGGAGTGACGACGCGCTCCATTCCACTGATGATGAGCAACCCGGCCGCCACCGCCGAGATGGTGCGGGCCGGGCTCGAGATTGCGGGCGTGACGGAGTGAGTCGACAGCCGGCTCTACCGCCAACCGGCGAACACGGTACCGCCGCTGCCATCGAAATCCTGCCCGTTACCGAGCTTCCCGAGTTCCGGCCGGGCGACGACCTGGGTGCGGCCCTGGCAGCCGCCACGCCATGGCTGCGCGACGGCGACGTGGTGGTGGTCACCAGCAAGGTGGTGTCCAAGTGCGAAGGCCGGCTGGTGCCGGCACCTTTGGCCGCCGAGGAGCGAGATTCGTTGCGCCGCAAGCTGGTCGAAGAAGAGGCAGTACGTGTACTGGCCCGCAAGGAACGCACCCTGATCACCGAGAACCGGCTGGGACTGGTGCAGGCCGCGGCCGGTGTGGACGGATCCAACGTCGGCCGTTCGGAATTGGCGCTGCTGCCCCTCGACCCGGACGGCAGTGCCGCGGCCTTGCGGGCCGCCCTGCGCGAGCGACTCGGTGTCGATGTCGCCGTAGTCATTACCGACACCATGGGCCGGGCCTGGCGCAACGGTCAGATCGACGCCGCCGTCGGCAGCTCGGGTCTGGCTGTGCTGCACAACTATTCGGGTGCGGTAGACCAGCATGGCAACGACCTGGTGGTCACCGAGATCGCCATCGCCGACGAGGTCGCGGCCGCGGCGGATCTGGTCAAGGGCAAGCTGACCGCGATGCCGGTCGCCGTGGTGCGGGGGCTGCAACCGGCCGACGACGGCTCGACGGCCCGGGACCTGGTACGCCCCGGCGACGAGGACTTGTTCTGGCTCGGCACCGCCGAGGCACTGGATCTTGGCCGGCGCCAGGCCCAGTTGACGCGTCGGTCAGTGCGGCAGTTCAGCACGCAGCCCATCCCCGCCGAACTCATCGAGGCCGCCGTCGCGGAGGCGCTGACCGCCCCGGCCCCCCATCACACCCGGCCGGTGCGGTTCGTCTGGCTGCAGACCGCGCAGACCCGCACTAGGCTGCTGGACCGGATGAAGGACAAATGGCGCCGCGACCTCAGTGGCGACGGCCGCCCGCCCGACGCGGTGGAACGCAGGGTTTCCCGTGGCCAAATCCTCTACGACGCAACCGAAGTCGTCATCCCCTTCCTGGTTCCCGACGGTGCGCACGAGTACCCTGACGAAGCGCGCACCGCCGCCGAGCACACCATGTTCACCGTCGCGGTGGGCGCTGCCGTACAGGCCCTGCTGGTGGCGCTGGCGGTGCGGGGGGTGGGCAGTTGCTGGATTGGGTCGACGATCTTCGCCGCGGACCTAGTCCGCGACGAGCTGGCGCTGCCCGCCGAGTGGGAGCCACTGGGGGCCGTCGCGATCGGCTACCCCGCCGAGCCGGCCGGCCCGCGCGAGCCGGCGCCCGTCGCAGACTTGCTGATCCGGAAATGACAACGTTCGCGGGCAAGAATCCCGCCTCGGCCGCGAAGGTCCGCGGCGGCTACTACACGCCGGAACCGATTGCCCGCTTCCTGGCCGGGTGGGTCGCGCTAGCCGGGTCCCGGATCCTGGAGCCCTCCTGCGGCGACGGCAGCATCCTGCGCGAGCTCGCCACACTGACCGGGCAGGCCCGCGGCGTGGAGCTGGTCGCCGAAGAAGCTGCCAAGGCAAGGCAGTTCGCGCCGGTCGACAATTGCGACCTGTTCGCCTGGCCCGGCGCCCTGCGCAGCGCCGGGTGGGACGGCGTCGCCGGCAACCCGCCCTACATCCGATTCGGCAATTGGCCCGCCGAACAACGGGAGTCCGCATTGGACCTCATGCGACGCGAGGGGATGCGGCCCACCAAGCTGACCAACGCGTGGGTCCCCTTCGTGGTGGCCAGCACCGCACTGGTGCGCGCCGGTGGCCGGGTCGGGCTGGTGCTACCCGCCGAGCTGCTTCAGGTCGGCTATGCCGCGCAGCTGCGAGATTTCCTGGTGAGTCGGTATCGGGAGATCACGCTGATCAGCTTCCGGCGGCTGGTGTTCGACGGGGTGCTGCAGGAGGTGGTGCTGTTCTGCGGCGTCGTTGGCACCGGGCCGGCGCAGATCCGCACGGTCCAGCTGTCCGGCGCGGACACGCTGGAGGGCGCCGACCTGAACGTCGACGCGGCTCCCGCGCTGCTGCACGACACCGAGAAGTGGACCAAGTACTTCCTCGGGCCAGCCGCGATCCAGACGCTGCGCGACCTCGTGGAGGGCCCCGCCATGACCCGGCTGGGCCGGGTAGCCGGGGTGGACGTTGGCATTGTGACCGGCCGCAACAGCTTCTTCACCTTCACCGACGCCCAGGCTCGCGAGCTGGGACTCACGCCGCACTGCGTCCCGCTGGTTTCCCGCAGCGTGCAGCTGTCCGGCCTGCGCTATGACTTCGATTGCCGCAGTGACGATGTCGCGAGAGGTAGACGGACCTGGTTGCTCAATGCCCCGGCGCAGCCCACCGACACCGCCCTAGCCGCACACATTGAGGCCGGTGAGGCCGCCGGCGTCCACCTGGGCTACAAGTGCTCGCTGCGCAAACCGTGGTGGAGGACCCCGTCGTTGTGGAACCCGGATCTGTTCCTGCTGCGCCAGATCCACCAGGCGCCGCGGCTGACCGTCAACGCGGCCGCGGCAACAAGCACCGATACCGTGCACCGGGTCCGGGTCACCCCGGGCATCGAGCCCACCGCCCTAGCCGCGGTGTTCCACAACAGCGCTACCTTCGCCTTCGCCGAGACCATGGGCCGCAGCTACGGCGGCGGGATCCTGGAACTCGAACCCGCCGAGGCCGAACGGCTGCCGCTACCACCGCCCGCGTGCGCCCGTCCCGGCCTGGCGGCCGATGTCGATCTTCTGTTGCGGGCCAACGAGATCGAGAAGGCGCTGGACCTAGTGGATCGCCGGGTGCTGATCGAGGGGCTGGGTTTGTCGCCGGCTGTGGTGGCGGAGTGCCGCGCGGCGTGGATCGCTCTGCGGGACCGCCGCACCGGACGGAGGGGCCGATGACGCTGCGGGAGTCGGTGATTGGGCTGCTCACGGAGTGGGAAGCAGCCGACGGCGCGCAGGACGCGTTGCGTCAGGCCGTACTGGGTTTCGTGCTGGCTCGCGAAGACGCCTGCCAGCGCGCGTGCGAACCCGGCCATATCACCGCGTCGACGCTGGTGCTCGACGACCGGGGCGAGCGGGTGTTGCTCACCCTGCACCCGCGGCTGCGTCGCTGGGTCCAGCTGGGTGGCCACTGCGAGGACGAGGACACCGACATACTGGCCGCCGCGCTGCGCGAGGCCACCGAAGAATCCGGCATCATCGACCTGCGGCTGGACCCGAATCTGGTTGCCGTGCACGTCCATGCGCTGACGTGCTCACTGGGAATGCCAACCAGGCATCTGGATCTGCAGTTCGTAGCGCACGCGCCGGCCGGGGCGCGGATCGTGCTCAGCGACGAGTCCGACGATCTGAAATGGTGGCCGGTCGACGAATTGCCGGACGGCACCGATTTCGCGCTACGGCAGTTGGTGACCCGAGCTCGCCGGTCTTGACGTCCAGCGTCCCTCCAGCTTGATGCGCTCCCGACAAGGGAACCAGGTCACGGCCGGCGGTGCTCAGACGTCCGACGAATAGCGGATGCCGCCGTCGGGAATCGAGACCCCCGGCCACACCCGCGCGCCGCGCAAGAGTTCGCAGCGGGCGCCGATATCGGCGCCGTCGCCGATCACGCCGTCGCGGATCAGCGCCCGCGGGCCGATGCGGGCACCGAAGCCGATGATCGAGCGTTCAATCACGCTGCCCGCCTCGACCTTGACGCCGTCGAAGATCACCGCCCCGTCTAGCCGCACCCCGGGGCCAATCTCGGCGCCGCGGCCGACCACCGTGCCGCCGATCAGCAGCGCGCCCGGCGCCACCGCGGCGCCGTCGTGCACCAGCTGCTCGCCGCGCTGGCCGTGCAGCGCCGGCGACGGCGCGATCCCGCGCACCAGATCCGCCGATCCGCGCACGAAGTCCTCTGGGGTGCCCATGTCGCGCCAATAGGACGCGTCGACGTAGCCGCAAACCTTCGTCGCGGGATCCGACAGCAACGCCGGGAACACCTCCCGCTCGACTGATACCTCGCGCCCGCGCGGTATCCGGTCGATGACGCCGCGGGAGAAGACGTAGCAGCCGGCGTTGATCTGGTCGGTCGGCGGATCCTGCGTCTTTTCGAGAAAGGCGACGACGCGGTCGTTATCGTCGGTGGGCACGCAGCCGAACGCTCGGGGGTCACCGACCCGCACCAGGTGCAGGGTCACGTCGGCGCGGCGGGCGCGATGAAAGTCCAGCAGCTGGCCCAGGTCCGCGCCGGACAGCACATCGCCGTTGAAAACCATCACCGTGTCGTGGCGCAGCTTGCTGGCCACGTTGGCGATGCCGCCGCCGGTGCCCAGCGGGTTCTCCTCGGTCACATACTCGATCTGCAGTCCAAGCTTGGACCCGTCACCGAACTCGGCCTCGAATACCTCGGCCCGGTAGGAGGTACCCAGCACTACGTGCTCGATGCCCGCGGCAGCGATCCGCGACAGCAGGTGAGTCAGGAACGGCAGCCCCGCCGTCGGCAACATCGGCTTGGGCGCGGACAGCGTCAGCGGACGCAGCCGGGTTCCTTTGCCGCCAACCAGGACCACCGCGTCGACTTCGTGGGGTGCCACCTCAGCGCCGCCCTTCTGCCATCTTCAACTCTCTGCGCAACGACTTGCGGGACCTGCGCAGTGCGCTGCGCACCATCACCCGAGAGCGCAGGGCCAGTGAGCCTCGCAACGTCCAGCGCAGCGGTGCCCGCCACCAGCCGGAATGCCGGTCGGCCAGAAAGATATAGGTACTTCGGTGGTGCGCGGCCAGATGGCTGGCCGGGTCGCGCCCGGTCGAGTGGCCCTTGTGGTGCAGCACTTCCGCCGACGGCACGTAGATGGACTGCCAGCCGGCCTTGCCCAGCCGGTCGCCAAGGTCGACGTCCTCCATGTACATGAAGTAACGCTCGTCGAAGCCGCCGATTTGCTCGAAGGCGGCCCGGCGGACCAGCAGGCACGACCCCGACAGCCAGCCCACCGGACGCTCGCTGGGTTCCAGGTGCTCTTGGCGGTATGCCGTGGTCCAGCGGTTGCGTGGCCAGACCGGCCCTAGTAACGCGTGCATGCCGCCGCGGACCAGGCTGGGCAGGTGGCGCGCCGACGGGTACACCGACCCATCCGGGTCGCGAATCAGGGGTCCAAGGGCGCCTGCCCTGGGCCATCGGCCGGCCGCCTCGAGCAGCGCGTCGATGCTGCCCGGACCCCATTGCACATCCGGGTTGGCCACGATCATCCAGTCTTCGACCCAGCTTTCGTCGCGCTGCGCCAGCTTGGCGACCGTGCGGTTGACCGCCGTCCCGTAACCGAGATTGGACCCGGTAGGTAACAACCTGACGTTGGGATAGCGCATCACGGCGGCTTGTGGTGTGCCGTCGGTGGAGCCGTTGTCGGCCAACAGCACACTGACGGGGCGTTCGGTGGCAAGGGATAGTGACGCCAAAAACCGCTCCAGGTGCGGACCCGGCGAATAGGTCACCGCCACCACCGGCAGAACGTCAGTCACGCGTAGAGGGTAACGGTACGTCGGCGCCCGTCGCGGCAAGTGCCGCGACAAGTGCACTGCGCCAAGGGCGTAGCGGTGTCAAGCCCGCCGCGCCCCACTCCCGGTTGGAGAGCGCTGAATAGCACGGCCGCGCGGCCGCCCGCGGGAATTCGTCGGCACTGCACGGACTGACCCGTTGCGGGTCGGCGCCGGTTTCCTCGAACACTGCGCAGGCCTGCTCGTAGCGGGAGACCACACCCTCGTTAGTGGCGTGCAGCACGCGACCGCGAACCGCGCTGTCGGCCAACTCCAGCAGCCCCGCGGCCAGGTCGGCGGAGTAGGTGGGAGAGCCGGTCTGGTCGCCGACTACCTTGATCGGACCCGCACCGGCCGCCAGCCGCTGCATCACGGCGACGAAGTCGCTGCGGTCGATGCCGCCGGTGTAGACCCACGCGGTGCGCACCACGACGGCGTCGGGCAGCGCGGCGTGCACCGCCCGTTCCCCGGCCAACTTGCTGCGCGCGTAGACGCCCTGCGGCGCGGTGGGGTCGCCCGGCTCGTAGGGATGTGGTGGTGCGTCCCCAAAATCGCCGTTGAACACAAAGTCGGTCGAGACGTGAACGAGGTCCGCCCCGACCCGCGCGCAGGCCCTGGCCAGGTGCTCCGGGCCGGCGGCGTTGACGGCGTACGCGCCGGCCTCGTCGGTCTCGGCGCCGTCGACATTGGTGTAGGCGGCGCAGTTGATCACGGTGTCGCCGGCCTGGATCAGCTGCTCGGCCAGCACAGGATCGGTGATGTCCCATTGGGAGGAAGTCCTGGCCAGCACGTCGCGGCCAGCGCGGGTAGCTTGCGCGGCCACCAAGCTCCCCAACTGCCCCCCCGCACCGGTGACCACAAGCCTGCCCGCCATGGTTTGAGTCTGGCACGCCGAGGCGAGCTACCCGGAAACACGATGTTGCGCAAGTAACCTACAGTGATGCCTGCGCAAACTGTGGCTCGTGTGATTCGTGTGGTTTGCACCGTCATGGCGGTGGCCGTAGTGATCGGCACCGGCGTGGCCTGGAGCAACGTCAGGTCCTTCGAAGACGGCATCTTCCACATGTCGTCGCCCTCGCTGGGACACGGCGGCGACGACGGCGCCATCGACATCCTGCTGGTCGGCCTCGACAGCCGGACCGACGCACACGGCAATGCCCTGACACCCGAGGAACTGGCGACCTTGCGCGCCGGCGACGAGGAAGCCACCAACACCGACACGATCATCCTGGTCCGGATCCCTAACAACGGGAAGTCGGCAACCGCGATCTCGATCCCCCGCGACTCCTACGTACAGGCGCCCGGCCTGGGCAAGACCAAGATCAACGGCGTCTACGGGCAAACCCGTGAAGCCAAGCGGACCAGCCTGGTCAAAGCCGGCGCCTCGGCCGCCGAGGCCGCGGCCGCAGGCACCGAAGCCGGACGGACGGCCCTGATCAAGACGGTGGCCGACCTCACCGGAGTCACCGTCGACCACTACGCCGAAATCGGCCTGCTGGGCTTCGCCCTGATCGCGGACGCGCTCGGAGGCGTCGACGTATGCCTCAAAGAGGCGGTGTTCGAACCCCTTTCGGGCGCCGACTTCCCGGCCGGCCGCCAGAAGCTGAACGGACCCCAGGCACTCAGCTTTGTCCGGCAGCGCCACGAGCTGCCCCGTGGCGACCTGGACCGGGTAGTGCGACAGCAGGTTGTGATGGCCTCGCTGGCGCACCGGGTGATCTCGGGTAGGACGCTGTCCAGCCCGGCCACGCTCAAGCGGCTGGAACAGGCGGTGCAGCGCTCGGTGGTGATCTCGTCGGGCTGGGACATCATGGACTTCGTCCGTCAACTGCAGAGCCTGGCTGGCGGCAAGGTTGCGTTCGCCACGATCCCGGTGCTCGACGGAGCCGGCTGGAGCGACGACGGCATGCAGAGCGTGGTGCGAGTGGATCCGCACCAGGTGCAGGACTGGGTCGCCGGGCTGCTGCACGAGCAGGACCAGGGCCACACCGAGGAACTGGCGTACGCGCCCGCCAAGACCACCGCCAACGTGGTCAACGACACCGACATCAACGGGCTCGCCTCCGCCGTCTCGGATGTGTTGACCGCCAAGGGCTTCACCGCCGGGACAGTCGGCAACAACGAGGGTGGCCACGTCAAGAACAGCCAGGTGCGCACCGCCAAAACCGACGACCTGGGCGCCCAGGAAGTGGCCAAGCAGCTGGGTGGCCTGCCCGTCGTCGCGGACTCGTCGATCCCGGCGAGAGCGGTGCGGGTGGTGCTGGCCAACGACTACACCGGTCCCGGATCCGGCCTCGACGGCGGGACGGTGACGCCGGTTCGCGCCTCGACCGTCGGCGCCGCGAACTCGACCGCGCCCGCGCCGTCGCCAATCCTCACCGCGGGTTCGGACAACCCGGAGTGCATAAACTGACCACTTCGTGGGGCAACTAACACTCAGCGGAGCGATCCTGGACCCGATGCTGCGCGCCGACCCCGTCGGCCCACGCATCACCTACTACGACGACTCCACCGGTGAACGTATCGAGCTTTCCGCGGTCACGCTCGCGAACTGGGCCGCCAAGACGGCCAACCTGCTGCGCGACGAACTGGGCGCCGGACCGGGCAGCCGGGTTGCGGTGCTATTGCCGGCGCATTGGCAGACGGCGGCGGTGTTGTTCGGGGTGTGGTGGATCGGCGCCGAGGTGATACTCGACGGCCCCGCCGATATCGCGTTGTGCACCGCCGACCGCCTCGATGAGGCGGATCTGGTGGTTGCCGAAGGCAGCGGCAATGGTGATGTGGCGGTGCTGTCGCTGGACCCGTTCGGCAAGCCGGCTCCCGACCTGCCGATCGGTGTCACCGACTACGCCACCGCGGTGCGGGTGCACGGCGACCAGATCGTGCCCGAAGCACAGCCCGGCCCGGCGCTGGCCGGGCAGTCGACCGCGCAGCTGCTAGCGGCATGTGCGCAATCGGCGGCGCTGCACGGTCTGACGTCGGCGGACCGGGTGCTGTCCACCGCGTCGTGGGAACGGCCCGAACTCTTGGTGGACGGTTTGCTGGCAGTGCTGTCGGTTGGGGGGTCGCTGGTACAGGTGGCTAACCCAGATTTGGCGACAATCCAGCGCCGGATCGAAACCGAGAAAGTCACCCGCAGGCTTTGACGCATTCCACGGAACAAGTCCGGCGAATGTCAAATTGTTTGACAAGGCGAATCGATATCCGGCAGTTGTTTCACGCCACGTTGTGATAAATGGACCGCCGCGTCCACGGTGGACGTAGATGAACTGAGCTACAACATGATTCGTCCAGGTAATGCATCAAGACGCCGCCCGTGTGAATTTTATTGACAAATCATTTGATTTTTATTTGAAGAACTAAAGAGTCTCGTCATAGATATTTCGAAAAGCCACTTCTGCCCTAAATTTGACCTATAGCATCCGGACGTCGATGACTGGTCATTGCGCGAACCGGGCCGCAATCTGACCACTCCGGAATCTTATTGTCGGCGCGTCATGGAGGAATAGGTGTCGTACGTCTTCGCAGTGCCAGAGGAAGTTGCCGCCGTCGCCGCTGAGCTGGCCGGGGTCGGTTCGACGGTCAGCTCCGCAACACATACCGCCGCCACGGCGACAACGGGAATGGCCGCCGCAGCCGCCGACGAGGTTTCAGCGGCTATCGCCGCGCTGTTCTCCGACCACGGCCGGCAGTTTCAGGCGCTACACGTGCAGGCCAATGCCTTTCACGCACAATTCGTGCGGACGCTGACCGGAGCCGGCAGTGCGTACGCGCTGGCCGAAGCGGCCAACGCCGCACCGCTGCAACGTATCGAGGAGCTGGTGCTCGGTGTGATCAACGCACCCACCAACACGTTGTTGGGCCGTCCGCTGATCGGCAACGGCACCGACGGCGCGGCCGGCACCGGCGCGAATGGCGGTGCGGGCGGATTGCTCTGGGGCAACGGCGGCAACGGCGGCTCCGGCGCGGTCGGGCAAGCCGGTGGCCGCGGCGGCGACGCCGGACTGTTCGGCCATGGCGGCAACGGCGGGACCGGCGGCATCGGCGCCACCGGCTCGGTTGGGGCCACCGGTGTGATCGGCGGGACCGGCGGCGCCGGCGCAACCGGCGGGGCCGGCGGCAATGGCGGCATCCTGTGGGGCAACGGGGGCGCCGGCGGGGCGGGCGGCGTCGGCGGCACCGGCGGTACCGGCGGCGCAGGTGCGGCGGGCGCCACGGGGGTCGCCGGCATCGACGACGGCGCGGGTGGCGCCGGCGGCACGGGTGGACAAGGGGGTGGCGGCGGCCTCGGCGGTGCGGGCGGGGCAGGCGGGCAACCCGGGGGGCTATTCGGCAGCACCGCCGGCGCCAACGGCATTGGCGGCGCCGGTGGCACCGGGGGTACCGGCGGCATGGGCGGTCACGGCGGCACCGGGGCCACCGACAACGGTTCGGGCGCCGGAACCGGCGGCGCGGGCGGAACCGGAGGTGCCGCGGGTGTGGGCGGCGCCGGTTACGCCAGTGCCGCGAGCGGTGCGATGGGTACCGGCGGCGCCGGCGGCACCGGCGGTACCGGCGGTGCCGGGATGGAAGGAACACTCGCCGTCGGCACGGGAACCGGCGGCCAGGGCAGCATGGGCGGCAACGGCGGCGCCGGCGGTGGCGGTGGGGCCGGCAACGGTGGCATCAACGGCAACGGCGGCGCCGGTGGCAACGGCGGCACCGGCGGGGAAGGCGGCGCCGGCTTGTCCGGCGCCAGCGGTGGTCGAGGCGGGCAGGGCGGCACGGCCGGCGAGGGCGGCAGTGCCGGCACCGGCGGCACCGGCGGCACCGGCGGCGACACGGGCATTGGCGGCACTGGCGGCAAAGGTGGATTCGGTGCCGACGGTGGCGACGGCGGATACGGCGGCGAAGCCGTCAGCAACGGCACCGGTTCGGCGACAGGCGGACAGGGCGGCGACGGCGGTGAGGGCTTGACCGGCCGCGGTGGCCGTGGCGGCAACGGCGGCCAAGCGGACAACAACGGCGACGGCCACGCAATGGGCGGTGCGGGCGGCGCGGGCGGATTGGGAGCCAGGTTCGGCGGCGACGGCGGCGATGGCGGATGGGCAGTCACATACGGAGCCGGAGACGCCACCGGCGCGACCGGTGGCGAGGGCGGATTCGGAGCAACCGAGGACGGCGGCCGCGGGGGTGTCGGTGGCTTCGCCGGCGCGGCCGGAAGCGGAGACGCCCACGCGGGCAACGGCGGCGCCGGCGCAGACAGCGGCAATGCGTTCGGCGGCCGCGGCGGTGCGGGTGGCGGCGCACAAAACATCGGCAGCGGGGCTGCCTTCGGCGGACAGGGAGCCGGCGGCGGCGCCGGCCCAGCCGGGGGCGGTGACGGCGGGTTCGGCGGTACGGCCGAGACCTCCGGCGGCGGTGCCGCAGTGGGAGGCAATGGGGCCGACGGCCGAGGGGGCGGCACCACCGGCCTCGGCGGCAATGGCGGGCGCGGCGGCATGGCAACGGTTAACGGACCTGGTTCGACAGCGGTCGCCTCCAGCGGCGCCGGCGGCAATGGTGCGGCCGGCACCACCGGAGGCAATGGCGGCGACGGCGGCATCGCTGTCAATTACGGGACGGGCGCGGTCACCGCCGGCGCCGGTGGCAGCGGTGGTGCCGCCACCACCGGCAGCGGCGGAAACGGCGGCAATGGCGGCGCCGCAGCATCGCTGAACGCATCCTCGACCGTCGACGTCTACGGGGCAGCGGCTGGCGCCGCCGGCACCAGCGTGTCTGGCAACGGCGGGAACGGGGGCAATGGCGGCCTCGGCTACACCGAGGGAACCGGGAAGGCGATCGGCGCCGACGGCGCCGACGGAGCTGCCGGCGGCACCAACGGCAACGGTGGCCACGGCGGCGACGCCAGAGGTGCGCAGGGATCCGGCTACCTGTATGCGGGCCACGGCGGCGCCGGCGGCGCGGCGACCGTCGGCAACGGTGGCGACGGCGGTAACGGCGGAGCCGCGAGAAACGCCGGCACAACCGCGACCTCTACGGTCACCGCCGGCGACGGCGGCGCGGGCGGTGACAGCACCTCGGGCAGCGGCGGAAACGGCGGATCGGGCGGCTTTGCGACCCACAACGGCCAGGGCGACGCTGTGGGCGGCGAAGGCGGCCGCGGCGGCAGCGGTGCGACCGGAGGCGGCAACGGCGGTGACGGAGGTTCGGCGTCCGCCGCCGGAGCCGGTAGCGCCACCGCCGGTGCGGGAGCGGACGGCGGCGCAGGCGGCACCGGAGTCGGCGGCAAGGGCGGCGGCGGCGGTGCCGCCGAAGTTACCGATCCCACTTCGATGGGCGCCGCCGCCGGCGGTGCCGGCGGTCGCGGCGGCACCGGGACCACTGGCGGTGCCGGTGGCGACGGCGGCTGGGCAGTCCAGTATGGACTCGGCACGGGCGCTGGCGGTGCCGGCGGCGGCGGTGGCGCCGCTAGCAGCGGCAACGGCGGCGCCGGTGGCACCGGCGGCAGTGTGGAGATTGTCAATGCGTCCTCGTCGCAAGACGCTTACGGAGCAGCGGGGGGTCGCGGTGGCCACAGCGACACGGGCATCGGCGGTGCCGGCGGAAACGGGGGCTGGGCCGCCATCGTTGCCGGGAGCGGCGACGCCATCGGCCATTCCGGCGCGTCCGGCGGCACCGGCGGCGCCGGCGGCGGAGCTGGCGGTAACGGCGGGTTTGCCAACAACGCGGGGTCCGGCGACGCTGTCGGCGGCGACGGCGCGCGTGGCGCCAGCGGCGGTGCCGCCGGCATCGGCGGGGCGGGCGGAAACGGCGGCACGGCAGAAATCACTCACAGCGTTGCCGGAGCGGTGGCCCGTGGCGGCGCGGGCGGGTTCGGCGCAGACGGCGGCGCGGGTGGCGGTGACGGCGGGAGCGGCGGTACAGCGTCTGCCACTGCGGTCAACACCGCCAACGGCGGCAGCGGTGGCGACGGTGGCGATGGCTCACTCGATGGCAGTAACGGCGGCAATGGGGGCAACGGCGGCAACACCAATGGAACATTGCTGGCCACGGCCGGAAAGGCTGGCATGGGGGGAAGCGGCGGCCCCAACGGTTCCAATGGTGGCGACGGCACGCCCGGCATAGTCATCGCGTAGGTCGACATCAACGGCGCCGCCCGGCGCGGCTTTCGGATACATGTTGATATCGCGATATTTTGATGTTAGCGTCGGGGAACTCCCACAGAAAGGCGTGACGATGGCGGTGCAGGTGCTATTCGCAAAGGCGGCTTCGACGGTACTCACCGGCCTCGCCGGGGTCACCGCATACGAAGTGCTGAAGAAAGCCGCCAAGAAGGCGCCCCTGCACGAGACCGCGGTCAAGAGCGCCGAACTGGGCCTGCGTAGCACCCGCAAAGCCGAGGAAGCCGCCGAGTCGGCCCGGCTCAAGATCGCCGACGTGATGGCCGAGGCCCGCGACCGCATCGGCGAAGAAGCACCCACACCTGCCGTCGGGGACGTCCACGACCACGACCACTGATCGTGACGGTTCTTGCTTCGGAGGCGCTCGTCACCGCGGCCGACCGCGACTTGGCGGTGGTCTCCGACGCCGCCGGCCGAATGCGGGTGCGGGTGGATTGGGTGCGTTCGGACTCGCGGCGGGCCGTCGCGGTGGAAGACGCTGTCGCCCAGGTCAACGGCGTTCGGGTGGTGCACGCTTACCCGCGCACCGGTTCGGTGGTCGTGTGGTACTCCCCCACCCGGTGTGACCGCGGCGCCGTGCTCGATGCGATCAGTGCCGCCGAAACCGTTGCCGCCGAGCTGATCCCCGCCAGGGCGCCGCACTCCAGCGAGATCCGCAACACCGATGTGCTGCGCATGGTTATCGGCGGCGCGGCGCTGGCACTGCTCGGGGTGCGCCGATACGTGTTCGCGCGGCCCCCGCTGCTCGGTCCGAGCGGACGCGTGGTGGCCACCGGCGTCACCATCTTCACCGGCTACCCATTCCTGCGCGGAGCCCTGCGCTCGGTGAGTTCGGGCAAGCTCGGCACCGATGCGCTGGTCTCGGCGGCGACGGTCGCCAGTCTGATCCTGCGCGAGAACGTGGTCGCGCTGACGGTGCTGTGGCTGCTCAACATCGGTGAGTACCTGCAGGATCTGACCCTGCGCCGGACCCGGCGCGCCATCTCCGACCTGCTGCGCGGCAGCCAGGACACCGCCTGGATCCGCCTCGGCGACGGCACCGAGGTGCAGGTGGCGATCGACACTGTGCAGATCGGCGACGAGGTGGTGATCCACGACCACGTCGCCATCCCGGTCGACGGCGAGGTGGTCGATGGCGAGGCGGTGGTCAACCAGTCCGCGATCACCGGCGAGAACCTACCGGTGTCGGTGGTCGTCGGGGCTCACGTACACGCCGGTTCGGTGGTGGTCCGGGGCCGGCTGGTGGTGCGCGCGCAGGCCGTCGGCAACCAGACCACGATCGGCCGTATTATCACCAGAGTCGAAGAAGCCCAACATGATCGGGCTCCGATCCAAACCGTCGGAGAGAACTTCTCCCGCCGCTTCGTGCCCACCTCCTTCCTGGTCTCGGGTCTCACCCTGCTGATCACGGGCGACGTTAGGCGCGCGATGACGATGCTGCTGATCGCGTGCCCATGCGCGGTGGGATTGTCCACCCCGACGGCGATCAGCGCGGCGATAGGCAACGGCGCCCGACGCGGCATCCTGATCAAGGGCGGCTCACACCTCGAGCAGGCCGGCCGCGTGGACGCAATCGTGTTCGACAAGACCGGGACGTTGACCGTGGGACGCCCAGTGGTCACCAATATCGTTTCCCTGCACAAGGAGTGGGAGCCCGAACAGGTGCTGGCCTACGCCGCCAGCTCGGAGATCCACTCGCGACATCCGCTGGCCGAAGCCGTGATCCGCTCCACCGAGGAGCGCCACATCAGCATCCCGCCACACGAGGAGTGCGAGGTGCTAGTGGGCCTAGGCATGCGGACCTGGGCCGACGGGCGCACCCTACTGCTGGGTAGCCCGGGGCTGCTGCGCGCCGAAAAGGTCAAGGTGTCCAAGAAAGCGTCTGAATGGGTCGCCAAGCTGCGCTCGCAGGCCGAGACGCCGCTGCTGCTCGCGGTGGACGGCACGCTGGTGGGCCTGATCAGCCTGCGTGACGAAGTCCGAGACGAAGCCGTAGAAGTACTGAACCAGTTGCGGGTCAATGGGATTCGCCGCATCGTGATGCTCACCGGCGACCACCCAGATATCGCCAAGGTGGTGGCCGAGGAGCTGGGCATCGACGAGTGGCGCGCCGAGGTGATGCCCGAGGACAAGCTCGAAGTGGTACGCGAGCTGCAGCAGGCCGGCTACGTGGTCGGCATGGTCGGCGACGGCGTCAACGACGCGCCCGCATTGGCCGCCGCCGACATCGGGATCGCGATGGGTCTGGCCGGCACCGACGTCGCCGTCGAGACCGCCGACGTTGCACTGGCCAACGACAACCTGCACCGGCTGCTCGACGTGCGGGACCTGGGTGCGCGCGCCGTGGACGTCATTCAGCAGAACTACGGCATGTCGATCGCCGTCAACGCGGCCGGCCTGCTGATCGGGGCGGGCGGCGCGCTGTCGCCGGTGCTGGCCGCGATCCTGCACAACGCATCGTCGGTCGCGGTGGTGGCCAACAGTTCCCGGTTGATCCGCTACCGGCTGGATTGACTCAGACCGGCACCAGCTCGCGAGCGGAGTTGGCGCGCCGACGGGCACGCGCCGCGTACTTGTCCACCCGCATCGGCCACCAGAACCAACGCCCCAGCAGGGCGGCAGCCGCCGGGGTCATGAACGCGCGCACCACCAAGGTGTCGAACAGCAGGCCCAAACAGATGGACGTACCGACCTGCCCGATCGCCGTCAGATCGCTACTTATCATCGACCCCATCGTGAAAGCGAACACCAGCCCGGCCGCGGTGACCACCTTGCCAGATCCGGCGACACCCCGGATGATCGCGGTGTTGAGCCCGGCACCGAGTTCCTCCTGCAGGCGCGACACCAGCAGCAAGTTGTAGTCCGATCCCACCGCCAACAACGCAATCACGGTGAACGGCATAACCATCCAGTGCAGCGGCAGGCCCAGGATGTACTGCCAAATCAGCACCGAAAGACCAAAGGACGAACCCAACGACACCACGATGGTGCCAACGATCACACACGACGCCACCACGGCGCGGGTGACTACCAGCATGATGATCAGGATCAGGCTCAGCGCGGCGACCACCGCGATCATCAAGTCATATTTCACCGCCTCGGCGATGTCGTGGTACGTCGGGGCAGTGCCGGCCAGATAGACCGACGAGTCGTCCAACGGTGTTCCCTTCAGCGCCTCCTGCGCGGCATCCAGTTCGGCATCGGTGGTCGCCAGTGCGGTGTTGCTGGCCGGGTCACCCTTGTGGGTGATGATCATCTGCGCGGTCTTGCCGTCGGGTGAAAGCATAAGCGCCATACCCTTTTTGAAGTCCTCGTTACCGAACGCTTCCGGCGGCAGATAGAACAGGTCGTCGTTCTTGGCTTCGTCGAACGCCCGGCCCATCACGCTCGCGGTGTCGACCATGCGGTCCATCTGGTTGACGAACCCGTCGTAGCTGCTGTACATGGTCAGCATCGTGTCCCGGACGGTCGTGGCAACCGCGATCATGGGTGGCAGTTGCTCGTTGACCTTGCGCAACGTCGTGTCCAGCTGCTCGAAGTGCCCGTTCATGGTCTGCATGTTCTCGGCCAACACGTCCAGGTTGTCCAGCGAGTCGAACAACTGCCTTATCCCCCAGCACATCGGGATGTCGAAACAGTGCTTCTCCCAATAGAAATAGTTGCGGATCGGCCGGAACTCGTCGTCGAAGTCGGCGAACTCGTCGCGCATCTTGGCGGTGGTGGCCTGCATGGCCTTCGTGTCGTCGAGCGTCACGTGGTTGATGTTCGACAGGTCGGTCATGATGCCATGCGTCTGCTCCAGGATGGCGATCATGCGGCCGATGTCGTCGATCATCTTGTGCATGTCGCCCATACGCTCCTTGAGGAACTGCATGTTCTCGTTGAGCGGAATCGCCTGCGCGCTCACCTGAAACGGCACCGAGCTATGGTCTATCGGCGCGCCGAGCGGCCGAGTGATGCTCTGCACCTTGTTGATTCCGTGCAGCCGGAAGATAGCCCGGGCGACCTTGTCCAGCACCAGCATGTTGGCGGGAGTGCGCAAATCGTGCTTCGCCTCGATGACGAAGATGTCCGGGTTCATCCGAGCTTTGGAGAAGTGCGCGTCGGAGACCTCGAGAGCTTTGATCGACGGGAGCCGGTCGGGCACGTAATAGCGTTCGTTGTAGCTCACCGAATACGTCGGCAGCACAGCCAGACCAACCAGGGCGGCGATGCAGGTAACCGCCAGGATCGGCCCCGGCCAGCGCACGATCGCGGTGCCGATGCGCCGCCAGCGCCGATTGCTGACGACACGGGTGGACTCCATCAGGCCGAACCGGGTGGCCACCAGCAGCACCGCGGGCGTGGCGGTCAGCGCGGCCGCGACCACCACCAACATCCCGATGAAGCACGGCACACCCAGGGTCTGCAGGTACGGCAGCCGGGTGAAACTCAGGCACAGCGTCGCACCGGCGATGGTCAGGCCAGAGGCCAGCACGACGTGTGAGACGCTGCGGTAGGTGGTGAAGTAGGCAGTCGTGCGATCCTGACCGGCCGCGCGGGCCTCCTGGTACCGGCCGAGGAAGAAGATGACGTAGTCGGTGCCGGCCGCGATCGCCAGTGAGGTGATCAGGCTGACCGCGAACACCGACAGGCCGAATAGGTTCTGCTGGCCCAGGAACGCGACAACCCCGCGCGCGGCGCCTAACTCGACGAATACCACCGCCAGGATCAGCAGCACAGTGCTGATCGATCGGTAGATCAGCAACAGCACGATGGTGATGACGGCCAAGGTGATCAGCGTCATCTTGGTCAGGCTCTTGTCCCCCGCGTTGTTCATATCCGCGGTCAGCGCCGCCTGACCGGTCACGTACACCCGGAGCCCACGCGGCGGAGGATCCCGATCGACGATGCCGCGCACCGCTGCGACCGAATCCTTACCCGTGGTCGTGCCCTGGTCGCCGACCAGGTTGATCTGCACGTAAGCCGCCTTGCCGTCCGCACTTTGGGCGCCGCCGGCGGTGATCCGGTCGCCCCAGAAGTCCTGGACATGCTGCACGTGCGCGGTATCGCGCTTGAGCCGGTCGACCAGCCCGCGGTAGTAGTCACGCGCGGCCGGCCCCAGCGCGGTGTCGCTTTCCAGCAGCACCATCGCGATGCTGTCGGAGTTGAACTGGTCGAACAGCTCACCCTGGCGTTTGAGCGCCCGGTAAGACTGCGACGAGCGTGAAGCCAGTGAGACGGAGTGCTCTTTGCCCACCGCCTCCAGTTGCGGCACGAACACATTCACCAGGACGGTCAGCAAGAGCCAGGCCAGGATGACCGGAACCGAGAACCTGAGCACGAAACCGGCCAGGCCACGCCGCTCGGAGGTGCGATGAAGGCTCACGCGGCCTTCGCCAGACACGATGCTTGGGCGTCGCGGGTGCTCACCGTATGCTCGTCGCGCACAACGCCGTTGACGACAATCCGGCAACCGATGGTGTCACTGTCCCCCTGCGCAACGACGCTGGCGAAGACCGATGTCATCAGGGTGTTGATGTCGAAAGACCAAGGTAAGCTGCTGAATTCAGCTCGCTTCGGTTGCGCGTACTCGTCGAGGTAGTCCACCTGGCCGTGCGTCCCGGGCGGCCCGAAGATCTGGTACACCACGTCCTTGGGTATGACGTTCTTGGACTCGTCTTTGCCGCCGGCAGACGCATTGATGTTCTGCGATCCGAAGATTCCGTGCAGCCGGAAGACGGCGAAGGCCGCGACAGCAAGCACGGCCACCACCACCAGGGGAACCCAGGCGCGCTTCAGTGACTCGACGATGACGGCTCCCTTCCCCCTTCGCGTTGATTCACCGGCTCAGACCTTCGCGGTGTGGGTGTGCGTGCGGGTTGCGACGGCGGACTCACGCAACTCGCCGCGCAGGTACAGGTCGCGGGTCCGGGACCGCTGCACCTTGCCCGATGAGGTCTTGGGTAGCTGCCCCGGGTCCAGGAAGACCACCTCGGCAACGGCCAGGCGGGTGCGGGTCCAGATGATTCGCCGCACTTGCTGATCGTGATCCGGGTCCGCCGAATTCCGTTCGGCGGCAACGACGATGTCCTCGGTGAGTTCTCCGGGCACGGAGAATGCGACTACGTTTCCCTTTCGGATTCCGGGGACGTCCGCGGCCGCCCACTCCACGTGGTGGGGATCATAGTTACGGCCGTTGACGATCAGGATGTCCTTTCGCCGCCCGGTGATGAAGAGGTCGCCGTCGTGGATGAATCCGCGGTCACCGGTCGCCAGCCACCCGTCCGGCAAAAACGCCGACGAGGTGGCCTCGGCGTCGCCGAAGTAGCCCATAGCCAGAGACGGCCCCCGGAATTGGACGTCGCCTACCCGTCCGGCGGGTAGCTCATGTCCCGCGTCGTCGACGATCCGCAGGGCGTGCCCGTCGGCGAACACCCGGCCGCTGCTCACGAAGGTGAGCGCGGCGGCCCCGTCGGCCGGCGAGTGCACCACTCCCCCAGCGTGATAGGCGTCCGCGGCGGCGCTGAGCCGGCGGAACCGGCGGTCCAACCGGTCCAGGGTGATCCCCAGCGTCGCCTCGGCCATGCCGTAGCCCGGGACCACGGCCTCGGGCCGCAAGCCGTGCGGCGCGAACCGCTCGATGAACATGTCCAGGGTGTCGGCGTTGATTGGTTCCGCGGCGCAACCGAAGACCCGCATGCTGGACAGATCCCATCCCGTCTCGGGGGGCTGCGCCTTCTTCGCCGCCAGGGCGTAGGCGAAGTTCGGTGCGAACGACATGGAACCGCGTTTGGCCGAGATAGTGTCCAGCCAGCTGCCCGGGTCCCGCAGAAACCCGAGTGTGGGCAGGAACGTAGTGTTCAGTGAAAACATCAGGGGAGCAAGCATTTTGCCGACAAGTCCCATATCGTGATACAGCGGCAGCCAGCTCACGATATGGTCTTCGTCGTTGCAGCCCAGGGTCGATACGAACGATTCGATGTTGACCCACAACGCGCGGTCCTTGACAACCACGGCCTTCGGCTTACCGGTGCTGCCGCTGGTGAACTGCAGAAACGCCGTCTGGTCGGCCCCACGGGCCGCCGGATCCAGGAGGTCGTTGCCGGTGTCCAGCGCATCAGCGGGCGCGACCGCCGACAACCGCGCACGGAACCGCTCACCCAACTCGAGTGCCTCGTCCAACCACTGCGGGACCACCAGTCCCGTCACTCCCACCGAATTCATCAGCGTGGCAATGTATTCCAGATACGAATCTTGCTTTCCAAAGCCGACCGGCGGGTAGAGCGGGACGGGTATCGCTCCCGCCCACATGACGGCCAAAAAGCCGGTGACGAACTCTTTTGCGTCGGGCACAATGAGGGCCACCCGATCGCCCCCGACGATGCCGCGGTCAGCCAAGACCGCCGCGGCGCGGGCCACCGAATCGCGCAGGCCGGCAAAGGATACGAAAGTTTCCGCACGGTCGTCACCGATGAACGCGAAGCCGCGCCGGCTGTCGGTCGAGCCCTGCTCTAGGGCGTCCACGACAGTCATCGGGGTGTGGGGTTGCGCCATTTGTGTTCTTCTCCTATGCGATTGCCCGGTCAGACAGATTGCGGTACTCGCGGGCCAGCGCCGCGACCGTGCTGTCGATCTGTTCGAAGCTGTGCGACGCGGTGACGAAGAAGCGCAGCCGCGCCTCGTCGTCGGGCACCGCCGGGTACATGATGGGGTCGACGTTGATCCCTGCCTCTCGCAGCCGGCTCGCCAGTGCCAGGCAGCGTGCCGAATCTCCGACCACGAACGGCACGATCGGGGTGTCCTTGCTCAGCCCGAACGACAAGCCGTGGAAGGTGAACGCCGACCGCATGTAGTCGGCGTTGGCGTGCAATGCCGCAACCCGCTCGGGCTCGGCCGCCAGGATCTCGATCGACGCCAGCGCGGCAGCCGCGGACGCTGGTGGCAATCCGCAGCTGTAGACGAAGCCGGGCAGGCTGTAGCGGAGGTACTCGACCAGCTCACCCGAACCGGCGAGGTAGCCCCCGCAACTCGACAACGACTTGGACAGGGTGCCCATCCAGATGTCGACCTGCGAGCGGTCCACCCCGAAGTACTCGCTGACACCGCCCCCACCGGCGCCGAGCACGCCGATGGAATGCGCCTCGTCGACCATCAACATGGCGTCGTGCTCCTTGGCCACCTCGATGAACGCCGGCAGGTCGGCGATGTCGCCGTCCATGCTGTAGGCGCCCTCGATCACCACCAGGGCGCGCCGGTAGCGGTCGCGCACGTTGGACAGCAGCTCCCGCAGGTGGCCGGCGTCGTTGTGGCGGAAGGGCCGTCGGACCGCGCCGGAGAGATGGCAGCCCTGCATGATGCTGTCGTGGGCCAGCGCGTCCGGCAGCACGATGTCCGCCTCGCCGAGCAGGTGACCGATCGCGGTCACGTTCGTGGAGTGACCGCCCACCAGCGTCACCGCGTCCGCGACGCCGATCAACCTGGCGATGGCAGCTTCCAGTTCCCGGTGCAGCGGCTTCTCGCCGGAGAGCAACCTGCTGGCCGAGACCGAGGTCCCGTAGCGTTCGATGGCCTGTTGGGCACTGCGGCTCACCCGAGGGTCTCCCGACAGCCCGAGATAGTTGTAACTCGAATAGTTGACCAGCACCCGATCGCCGATCTGGGTGGTGTCGTTGACCACCCGCTCGTGCAGGGTCCAGTACGGGTTCTCGATGCCGGCGTCCCGGAACGCCGACAAGCGTGTGCTCAGGGCCTGCCACTCCGGGAACTCCGCGATTCCGTGCTGCCGGGCAACCGCTGGCGGTTTTCGATCCGCGGCGGCCGCCGCCGCGGATACTTGCCGATCCCCCGCCCAGGCGAGCACCGTCGCCACGGTCAGGTCGGCCGGATTGAACTCCTGCACCGCGAGATCGGGGTGCTGCCCGCGCAACTTGTTTAACAACGCGGTAAGCATCAGCGAGTCGAATCCGAGATCGCCGACCAGCAACTGTTCTGGCGCCAGGTCACTCACGTCGTAGGAACCGATCTCGGCGATCGTCGCCAACACGTCGGCCGAACTCGACGCGTGCGCCGCGCGAACCGGGGCCTGCGCCGCAGCGCTGCCGGTGCCGGTGCCGGTGCCGGTGCCCTCTAGATGCTTGGCGATAACGGCCGTCTGTTCACGCCACAGCGCGATGAGCTCTTGCACGACTGTGTCTTTCGTATCGGTGGCAAGTTCTGTCCGCGCGGCCGGGAATGGGTTCGCCGAATCTGCCGCTGCTCCGTCCGCCGACTCAGAAGTCACGACCGACACTGACGCGGCGGCATCATCCCGGCCATTCTTCAACGGCCACAACGTCTTGGCGGGCAGGGGAAGCGCCGATAGGAGTGCGCCCCTGCGCTTTCCCGGGCCGGGTAAGGCCACCCGGACGCCGAGCGCGCGCAACCGGGCCAACAGCAGATTCGCCGCGTGCCGTGGGTCGGCGCCGAAGTCGCCGGCCGGCACCAGCCTCTCCCGCGGCACACCGGAATCACGAACTAGATTCAACAGTGTTGTCCCCGCTCCAATTTCGACGAACACCGTACGGGTAGCGCCGACCGCGCCGATCGCATCGGCAAATCGCACCGACAGCAGCGCGTGCTCACGCCACGACTGGCGAATGTCATTGGCGTCGGTGTATCGACGGCCGTGCAGGCAGGAGAAGAAAGCCGCTCGGGGGTCCTGCAGAACCAGGGCGTCGACGTGTTCGGCTATCCGCGCATTGGCGGGCGCAAGCAGTGGGCTGTGGAAGGGGTGCGAGACATCGAGCTCTTTGTGAGCCACCTGGGCCAAGCCGAGTCGTTTTGCTGCGCGGGCGATTCCGTCCGCTGTACCCGCTACCACGGTCTGTTCGGGCGAGTTGACGTTGACGATCCAGACCGAGCTGTTGCCCTCCAAAGCTTCCCGCACCGTTGCCTCGTCGGCACGGCAGGCCAGCATGCCGCCGCGCGGAATGTCCGCCTCGGCGATCGCCTGGCCTCGGCGCGCGGCGAAGCGCACCGCCGCTTGCGGCGTCACGACTCCGGCCACCGCTGCGGCGGCAAATTCACCGACGCTGTGTCCCAGCACTACATCGGGATCGATGCCGGCAGCCTGCAACTGCCCGGCGAGTGCCAGCTGGGTGACCAGCAACGCCGGCTGGCAGCGCTGAGTCTCGGCCAGCGCCGCCGCCGACCCGGCATCGGGTTCGGCCGGGTACATCGCCTCAAGCAGGCCGGGGCACTCCGCGCAACCTGCCAGCTCTTCGACGACCCGCGAGAATTCCGGATCGGAGTTGCGCAATGTCGCTGCGTCACTGACCTTTTGGGATCCTTGGCCACCGAACAGGAAGCACAGCTGCAGCGCCTGCGCGTCGGGTTCGGTGTCCCGGTACCAGAGGGCTTCGCCGATCTCATGGGGCACGGGACGCTCGGATCGCAGGACGCTCAGCGCCTTTCGCAGCTGACTGCGCAGCCCGGCCACCGAGGTTGCCACCGCCAACAATTCGGCGCCCCGTTCGGCTCGCCGGGTGAGGGTGGCCGCGACACCGGCCAGATCCGCATCGTCGTCTTCGAGGTCCCGCAGCAGGCACTGGCACCGGAATGCGACCTCGTCGACGTTACGTCCCCGCACGGGCACGATGTAGCTCGTCGTTGCCGCACTCGCCGCCACAGGCTCGGCCTGCAGCAGCGCGTGCACATTGGTGCCGCCGAATCCGAACGCGCTGACCGCGGCGACGTGCGGCCGATCGAAGTCGGGCAACCGGAGCGGTTCGCGGGGTATCACGATGCCCCGATCGCCGAGCCGCAGTTCGGGGCGTTCTTCGCGCAGATGCGGGTGGGGTGGGACGACGCCGTGCCGCAACACCAGCACAGCCTTGATGAGTCCGATCACTCCCGCGGCTGACATCGCGTGGCCCACATTGGCCTTGGCGCTGCCGAGATAGCGGGGTGATTCCTGCCTCGGCGGCAGGCAGGCGCTCAACGATTCGACTTCCACGGCGTCGCCGACCACCGTGGCGGTGCCGTGCGCTTCGATGTAGTCGACGTCGGCCGCGGCAAGCCCCGAATCGGCCAGGGCCGCTTGCACCGCGGCACACTGTCCGTCCACCTGCGGTTCCATCACACCCGCGCCGGCACCGTCGGTGGTGCAGCCGACCCCGCGCAGCCAGGCATAGACCTCGGCATTTTCGGGGACCGCGTCCTGTCGCGTCAGCACCACCACGCCCACGCCTTCGCCGAGCACGAAACCGTCTGCGCTGCTATCGAACGGGGCGCACACGCCTGTCTTGGACACGGCGCCGATCTTCGAGAAGAGGATTAGTCCGTCGGGTACTAGGTTCACGTGCACCCCGGCGACCACGGCGGTGTCGCACTGGCCGGCACGCAGCGCAACCGCCGCGCTGTACAAGGCGACTAGCGATGACGCGCAGGCGGCGTCCATCGCCATCGACGGTCCCCGCAGATTGAAGCTGCGACTGATCGCCGCGGCCGCCATGTTGAGCAACGAACCGGGCATGGTGAACGCCCGCACCGGGGGCACCGCTTCGGCCAGACAGTCGAGGTCGGTGTCGGTGCCCGCCCCGAATGCGCCCCCGGCGAACTGCCGTACCCGCAATGGGGCTGTCATCAGCTCCCGGAAGTCGCTGGCCGAAATGCCAACGTAAACACCAACTTTCCGAGAGGCCAGCTGACGATCACCCAACCCGGCGTCGTCGAGTGCCGCCCGGGTGGCCGTCAGCAGGATGCGGTGCTGCGGATCCATCACCTCCGCTTGGCGCGGCGAGATGCCGAAAGGCAGCGGATCGAACTCCTGGATTCCACTCACGGTGGCCATCACGTCGCTATAAGCGGAATTGGGGGTGCGGCCCGCCGGGTCGAAGAACGGCTCGTGGTCCCACCGATCCCGCGGAACCGTGTCGAATGCAGACTCCGCCGCCATCAACATCTGCCAAAAGGACTTCACGTCGGCGGCGCCGGGGACGTTGCACGCCATACCCACCACAGCCAATCGCGCACCAGAGGGTTTGTCCGCCAGCGCTTCTGAAGTGGGATTCAAATCCGGCTCGCTGTGGTTTCGACAACGGCCTGGTGCACCTTCGCGACCAGGTCCGCGACTGTCTCGACCCCGATCAGCGACCGCGGCGGTAACGAAATAGCCGCCGTCTCCTCCAGATATGCGAGAAGTTCCAGAGTCTGGACCGAGCTGTAGCCGAGGTCGGCGATTTCGAGATCTGGCGTAACTTCGGGCAGCGCTTCGGTGGCCACGGAAAGAAGGCCGTTCTTCACGAGCTCCAGCTCGCTCTCAAAGTGTGTCAGTAACTCCGTCATCTGAATCCCTCCCATTTTGAAGAACATTCATTTCGTAGAAACCGCCGCTACTTTGAGCAGCAGTCACCGCTGAATTCATTGACCGACGGTCTGTCGACGCACGGCGACAACAAGACGCACATCGCCGATCCTGCAGATCTTCGGAAGGCGAAGACCCGTGCAGTTGCACGGGCTCATATCGACCAAATCGTCAGCGGCACAACATGTGATAGGCCGAACAGCTCATCCCCCGCATGATGCCATTGGCCGTTCTCCGGGCGCAGCAAAGTCCTTTCGTCAGATTCGACACGAACCGGGAATTCACACCTGTGAGCTTCGCCAGTGGGTGTTCACAATGGGCTGTGAGCGGCGGACGACAATGTCACCGGCTCATTGTCTGCGGGCTCAGCCGATCGGCACCGGGCTGACCTGGGCAATCCGTTCAACTGTCATGAAATACACCACTTCTGCATACCTCCCCCTTGCTCTACCCTTACTACACGTACTAGGCGTTCGATGCGAGGAGGAATGCCTGGTCTCAGCTGATTGCCAGGTGATTCACAAACCCAGCTCTGGCGCGAGCCTGTTTGCCGTGCAATGGGTTTGAACTTCAGTGGCGCTGCATAACAGCGGCCCGGGCCGGTGCGCCCCGAATGCTGGACGCGCCAGCAGGTCGCCGCCGAGCACCTGTCGGCAGCAAGTTCTAAGGATGGAGAACAGCGGGCAGGCAGCGAGTGAACAGCACATTGGCGGCAATCGAAATTGTGTCTCCAGCCGCAGTCAGCAGCCGCAGTCAGCAGCCGCAGTCCAGGCCACGCCAGGCTCGGAATCCCTGCCACACCGCAACAGCGGCGATCGCGAGCCCGACGGCCGGGTCCACCCACCAGGCGCCGGACCAGGTCGCTGTGACGGCAAGGCCGACCAGGACCCCCGCGGCCTGGGCGGCACACAGGTAGTTCTGCGTGCCCTCGCCTTTGGTGGCCCCGGAGCCCAATCGCGCGCCCAGATTGTGTTTGACCCAACCCAGCGTCGGCATCAACACCAACGCCAGCGCCGTCAACGCAATACCGATCGTCGACGTCTCTGCGTGCTGGCCCTCGAAGAGGTGCCGGACCGACTCGGCCGCGATATACGGGGCGGTCAGCCAGAACGACACCGCGACACCGATCTGCGCGCGCCGCTCGGCCTTCTGGCAGTGCGTGCGCGAACCGCTGAACCGCCAGATCACCATCGCACTGGCCAGGCCCTCGGGCACGCTGCCCAGCGCCCACCCGGTCAGGGCGATCGACCCAACCGCCAGGCCCTGCCACAGACCAACGACGCCCTCGCACAGCATCACCGCCAGGCTCACCCAGGCCAACCGATGAGCCAGTCTCGCGTGGCGCTGCCAGGCGGGATCTCGCGTCGGAGGCCCGTGGCGGGCGACGGTTCCGTCGCAGCAGGCGTTGGCTTCAATAAGACCGGGGTTAGTCGCCGGTTGCATCCCACGATGCTAGATGCGAGCCGCCGAAGACGCCCGCAACGCGGCTCGCCGGCCGCGGACACGGTTTGATGACAGCGCCTGCGACCGCGTCGTTACTCTGTCGAAGCATGTACGTCACGCCTGACCCCCAACGGCGAGACAGACGAGGAGAAGCGCGGCCGATGACGGACAACCACCCCAAACCGCTCGACGGATTCCGGGTACTCGACTTCACCCAGAACGTCGCCGGACCGCTGGCCGGACAGATAATGGCCGACCTGGGCGCCGAGGTCGTCAAGATCGAGGCGCCCGGCGGGGAGCAGGCCCGGCGGCTCACCTCGGTGTTGCCCGGCCGCCCGCCGCTGGCCACCTACTTCCTGCCGAACAACCGCGGCAAGAAGTCGGTGACCGTCGACCTCACCGACGCCGCGGCCAAGCAGCAGATCCTCCAGCTCGCCGACACCGCCGACGTCGTGCTGGAAGGCTTCCGGCCCGGCGTCATGGAGCGGATGGGCCTGGGCCCCGACGAGCTGCGGGCGCGCAATCCCCGCCTGATCTACGCCCGCCTCAGCGCGTACGGCGGCAACGGACCGCACGGCGCGCGACCCGGTGTCGACCTGATGGTCGCGGTCGAGGCCGGCATGAGCACCGGGATGCCCACGCCCAGCGGCAAACCGCAGATCATCCCCTTTCAGCTGGTAGACAACGCCAGCGGGCACGTGCTGGCACAGGCGGTGCTCGCCGCGCTGCTCAACCGCGAGCGCCACGGCGTCGGCGACCTGGTCCAGGTCGCTATGTACGACGTCGCGGTGGGCCTGCAGGCCAATCAGCTGACCATTCATCTGAACAAGCTCGCCACCAAAGCCGAACCGGCCAACGAGCCGGTCAGCAAACCGGCCAACGAACCTGGCAAGAAGCGCAAGAGCGTCGGCTTCGCCACCCAGCCGTCGGACGCGTTCCGCGCGTCCGACGGGTACCTCATCATCAGCGCGTACGTGCCGAAGCATTGGACGAAACTGTGCCAGACCATCGGCCGGCCCGACCTGATCGACGACCAGCGCTTTGCCGACCAACGCTCCCGGGCGATTAACTATGCGGAGCTGACCGACGAACTCGAGTCGGCGCTGGCCGCTAAGAGCGCCGCCGAATGGGTCGATTTGCTGCAGGAGGGCGGGCTGATGGCATGCCTGGCCTACAGCTGGAAGCAGGTCGTGGACACCCCGCTGTTCGCCGAGAACAACCTTGCGCTGGAAGTGGGCGCCGACGATCCCGAGATCGGGTCCGTCACCGTCATCCGCACGCCGGCTCGCTACACCACCTTCGACGCCACCGTCGCCGAACCGCCACCGGCTCCGGGCCAACACAACGACTTATATCTCACCGGGCTTTCTTAAATTCACGCACCAGAGTTCGTGGTTTTTCTTTGAATTGCCGATGAATCGTCGCGCCGCCGGCCGAATGGCTGATACGCGCAGGGATATTTGGTGATACGCCGGTAATCGGGCTCATATGTTTGCTGGTCGCAAATATGTTTTGCCCGCTCCCGATGCCTGGTGGACAGCCGGTCAACAGATCGCGTTCACGCCGGACCTGTAAGGGTCGTCAGCCGTAACCCGGCCACGAGGAGTCGCATGAGCAGCACTGCCATCGCCGAGGCGCCCGCGTCTCGCAAGATCCTGCCGAACCTGCGCTACGACGTTCCGGCCTCGCTGGTGGTCTTCCTGGTGGCGCTGCCCCTGTCGCTGGGCATCGCCATAGCCTCCAACGCGCCGCTGATGGCCGGGCTGATCGCCGCGGTCGTGGGTGGCATCATCGCCGGCGCGGTCGGCGGTTCAGTGCTGCAGGTTAGTGGCCCGGCCGCCGGTCTCACCGTGGTGGTGGCCGGGCTGATCAATCAGTTCGGCTGGGAGATGACGTGCTTGATCACCGTGTGCGCGGGCGGCGTGCAGATCCTGCTGGGCCTGGTCCGGGTGGCACGCGCCGCACTCGCCGTTGCCCCGGTGGTGGTACACGCCATGCTGGCCGGCATCGGCGTCACCATCATGCTGCAGCAGATCCACGTGCTGATGGGCGGCTCCTCACGCAGCTCGGCGTGGGAGAACATCAAGGCGCTTCCCGACGGCATCATGAATCACGAACTGCACGAGGTGATTGTGGGTGGCACGGTCATCGCGATCCTGGTGCTGTGGTCGAAGCTACCGACGCGTATCCGCTTCATCCCGGGCGCGCTGGTAGCGATCGTGGTGGCCACCGTGCTGTCGCTGCTGGTGAATTTGCAGGTGGACCGGATCAACCTGTCGGGCAATTTCTTCGACGCAATCGGGCTTCCGCACCTGCCACCGATGTCCCCCAGCGGTCACCCGTGGCTCGCCGAGATCGGCGCGGTCGCCCTCGGCGTGCTCACGGTGGCGCTGATCGCCAGCGTCGAATCCCTGCTGTCCGCGGTCGGCATCGACAAAATGCACACCGGCCCGCGCACCAACTTCAACCGGGAGATGATCGGGCAGGGCAGCGCCAACGTGGCGTCCGGATTGCTGGGCGGGCTCCCGGTCACCGGCGTCATCGTGCGTAGCTCCACCAACGTTGCCGCAGGCGCGCGCACCAGGACGTCGGCAGTGCTGCACGGGGTGTGGATCCTGCTGTTCGCCTCGCTGCTGACCAGCCTGGTGGAGTTGATCCCCAAGGCGGCGCTGGCCGGGCTACTCATCGTCATCGGAATCCAGCTGATCAAGCTGGCCCACATCCAGGTGGCCGTGCGCACCGGCAACTTCTTCATCTACGCCATCACCATCGTCTGCGTGGTCTTCCTCAACCTGCTCGAAGGCGTCGCCATCGGGCTGGCCGTCGCGATCGCCTTCCTGCTGATCCGGGTGATTCAGGCGCCCATCGAGGCCAAGCCGATCGGCGAGGAGTCCAAGCACTGGCGCGTCGACATCGATGGCACCCTCAGCTTTCTGCTGCTGCCTCGACTGACCAACGTGCTCTCCATGCTGCCGCCCGGCTGCGAGGTGACGCTGAACCTGAACGCGGACTACATCGACCACTCGATCTCCGAGGCCATCTCCGACTGGAAGACCGCCCACGAGGCCACAGGCGGATCGGTGACCATCGTCGAGACCTCACCGGCCAACCTGGTGAGCGCCCACAGCAGCCCGCCCAGACGCCACTTCCTCTCCCGCTCCCTGCGCGAAGCTCCCTGGCCGTCGCGCCGCGATAACACCGGCGACCGGACCGACGCATCGATTCTGGACGGCGTCCAGCACTATCACCGCAACGGCAACCTGCACCACCACGTCCCCGAACTGGTGGATTCACCCAACCCGGACACCGTCTTCTTGACCTGTGCCGACTCACGGATCCTGCCGGACACCATCACCGCCAGCCGACCCGGCGACCTCTACATCGTGCGCAACGTCGGCAACCTGGTGCCCGTCGACCCCGCTGAGCACTCCGTGGACGCCGCCCTGGACTTTGCGGTCAACCAGCTCGGCGTGAGTTCGGTTGTGGTGTGCGGACATTCATCGTGCCGGGCGATGCAGGCACTGCTCGACGGGACCGTCGACGACCCCGCCAGCCCGATCGCGCAGTGGCTCGAGCACGCCAGCGAGAGCGTGGCAGCCTATCGAAACAACCACGAGGCGCGAGTGAGCTGCACCTCGAACGGGTTCCGCTTCAGCGACGTCGACCAGCTGGCGATCGTCAACGTCGCCTTGCAAGTCGACCGGCTGAGCCGGCACCCGGTCCTGGCGGACGCGGTGGAATCCGGCGCCGTGCAGGTGGTCGGCATCTTCTTCGACTTCGCCACGGTGCATGTGCACGTGGTGGATCGGCACGGAATCGTGCACGCCTCGGCACCCGCTGCCGAAGCGGCTCCCGTGCACTGACGCCCGGCGACTTTAGCTGGGTGGCAGCCGCACGACCTGGAGGAAAAACTCGTCGATCTGACGGACCGCGTTCATGAACTGATCCAGGTCCACCGGTTTGGTGACGTAGGCGTTGGCATGCAGCTTGTAGCTCTTGAGGATGTCCTCCTCGGCCGATGACGTGGTCAGCACCACGACCGGGATACGGCACAGCTCGGGGTCCGACTTGATCTTCTGCAGCAGGTGCCGGCCGTCGTACTTCGGCAGATTCAGGTCCAGCAGGATCAGGTCCGGACGCGGCGCGTGCTCGTACGCGCCGCGCTTGTAGAGGTAGTTCAGGCCCTCCTCGCCGTCGTGCGCGACGTGCAGCCTGTTCTTCAGCTTGTTGTGCTCGAACGCTTCCCGGGTGATCAGCTCGTCGCCGGGGTCGTCCTCGACCAACAGGATGTCAATCGCGCGACCGGGTGATGTCATTCGTGTGCTCCTTCGGAAGTGACCAAGTCGTGCTGGGCTACCCCACTGCGCCCCCCGATGGGTTCAGCGTTGAGCTCGGCGACAGGCAAAGTGAACTCGAACCGTGTCCCATCGGTGTACGAGGTGTCGATCCACACGGTGCCCCCGTGGTGCTCGACGATCTTCTTGCACATCGCAAGACCGAGACCCGTTCCACCATAGGCGTCGCGACCGTGCAGGCGCTGGAAGATGATGAACACCTTGTCAACGAACTCCTCGGCGATACCGATGCCGTTATCGGAGACGCTGAAAACCCAGTGATCCGCCCGAGATCCGGTACCGCTTCGGAAATCGATCGCGACCCTGGGCGGGACGTTCTCGCGGTGAAACTTCACGGCATTGCCAATCAGGTTCTGCCACAACACCACTAGCAACGTCGGGTCACCGTTGACCTGCGGCAGCCGCTGGGCGGGCCGGACGATCTCGGCTCCCGACTCCTCAATGGCCACGGTCAGGTTGGCCACCGCCGAATCCAATGCCGTGTCGAGTTCGACCGCGGTGTACTTGGTGTTCAGCCGGCCAACCCGGGAGAAGCTGAGCAGGTCGTTGATCAGCACTTGCATGCGCTTGGCGCCGTCGACCGCGAAGTCGATGTACTCCACCCCACGGTCGTCGAGCTTGTCCCGGTATCGGCGCTCGAGCAACGTGCAGAAGGAGGCCACCTTGCGCAGTGGCTCCTGCAGGTCGTGCGACGCGACATAGGCGAATTGCTCGAGTTCGGCATTCGAACGCCGCAGATCGGCCGCCTGCTCGTCGAGTTGCGACTGTGCCGCCTGCGATGCCTCCAGCGCCTGCACGATCCGCTGACGCATGCCCTCCACGTCGTAGGCGATGCCCCGGATGTCCGAGGGCCGACGAGGCAGCTCGATCACATCGCCGAAGTGGCCTTCGGTGACCTGTCGGCAGGACGCCGCCAGCGACGCCAACGGACGCGACACCGCCCGGTTGGTCAGCAATCCCAGCACCGCAGCCGTCACGAAGAACGTCAGCACCATCGAACCCAGCACCCGGTCGCGCCAGTCGTTCATGCGCTGCAGGTCGTTGGCAGCCTGATCGCGTGCCGCGGTCAAATGCGCGGTCTGGGTGTCGAAAAGCGAGCGCAGCCGGTCGAACAGCTCCTTGCCGTGCGAGGTCAGGTCGGCGTTTTTGGTGGCAGCGGCGTTGTTAGCGTTCACTGCGCCGATCACCGGTTCGGCGTAGGTCTTCCGCCAGTCCCGCGCGACTGCCTCGATCGCGTCCACATCCGCCATGAGTTCGCCATGCCGGCCAACCAGCTGGCGAATCGTGGCAGCGGCGTCCTGTTCGGCTCGTTGACCGTCGTAGTACGGCTTGAGGAACTGCGGGTCAAAGCTAAGCAGGTAGCCGCGGATACCGGTTTCCTGGTCGCGCAGCGCGGCCTGCAGCTGGGAAGCTGCCACCCTGGACGGCTGCACGCCGTCTCGCAGCTCACGCGATACCTCGTCGGCGTGGTTCAGCAACAACGCCCCCACCACCGCACCAGCGAGCACCAGCACGCCCATCACGGACAGCACCAGGGCCTGCCAGCCGCGTACGGTGAGCTGCTTTTTGGGCAGCGTTCCCGACGCGTCAGTCCTCACGAGGTGCGCTCCACGCGTACCACGGCGATGTCATCGCTGAGCCCACCCATGCCCCTGGCCAGTTCCTCGGCGCCGTCGATGATTGCGTCAACGAATTCCGGCCCGGGCGACTCCGCGTGCCGCCGCGCCAGGTCGAGCAAACCGGCCTCACCGAGCCGGCGGCCGCTGATCCCCGCGTAACCCTCGAACAGGCCATCTGTGAGCAGCAACAACCCGTGCCCCGGCGGCAGCTCCACCTGATGCTGTGGCCAGCCCGCGCAGCGCAGACCCAAAGCCGGGCCATAGGGCGGTTCGATCCACTCCACCGATCCCGGCCCGTGCAGCAGCATGCCCGGGTGGCCGGCCCGGACGGCGGTGATCGGGCCACCGCCGGGCGGTATCGCCAGGCTCAACACGGTGGCGAACACGCCGTTCTCAGCGCGCTCGGCATGCAGCACCCGCTCCAGCTGCCGCATCTGATCGCCGCCATGCACACCGGCGAAAGTGAGTGTGCGCCAAGCGATCCGCAGCGCAGCTCCCAGCGCCGCCTCGTCCGGGCCGTGTCCGGCGACATCGCCGATCAGCACGTGGGTGACCCGGTCCGGGGTCTGCACGACGTCGTAGAAGTCGCCGCAGAGCAACGCGTTCTCGCGGCTGGGCCGGTACCGGGCGACGATGTCGACACCCGGGTTGTCCAGCAACAGCGGCGAGGGCAACAGGCCGCGTTCGAGCAGTGCGTTCTCTCGCGCCCGCAACTGGCTGGCGTGCAGGTCCGCGGCGATCAGCTCGGCACGCTTGCGCTCGATCGCGTACAGCAGCGCCCGGCGCAGCATCTCCGGCTCCACCCGGCCCTTGACCAGGTAGTCCTGCGCACCGGCCGCGACCGCGGACGCCCCGAAGAACTCGTCGTTGAGTCCGGTCAGTACGACAATCGGAACGGTGGCGTCGCTGCGCAGAATCCGGTCCAGAGCGTCGATTCCGTTGGCGTCGGGCAGATTCAGATCCAGCAGCACGCAATCGGGCCGCGCGGTGGCCAGCTCGCGTTCGGCGTGCGCCATCGACTGCGCCCACACCACCTCGATGTCGGCGACTGCGTCGGCGATCAGCTCCTCGACGAGCACCGCGTCAGCGCGGTCGTCCTCGACCAGCAGCAGTGACAAGGCTTGCCATGTCGAAACCGGTGCGATCGAACTTTGCACCATCAAGTCCTCGCCACACGTTCAAGTGCACGCGAAGCCACGCTTTTCACCTCATCGCCCCCTGGGCAGTGGGAATACGTCTGGATGGACGAAGGCGCGCAGGCATGCGGCCGGCCCGCCGAACACAGGCCCTGCGTTTTGTCCTGCCACCCCGACTGGCTGCTCAATCGCGTGGACTTGTTCGTCTGCTGGATAGTAGGTGGTTGCGCTGGCGTTTTCCCCTGGTTCGCGAAACTACATACGTACTGTTTACGGGAAAACTCAGCGCAGCAGCGCCCGCGACATCACGACCCGCTGAATCTGGTTGGTGCCTTCGTAAATCTGAGTGATCTTGGCGTCGCGCATCATCCGTTCGACCGGGAAGTCGACGGTGTAGCCAGCGCCACCGAACAGCTGCACAGCGTCGGTGGTGACCTCCATGGCCACATCAGAGGCCAGACACTTCGACGCGGCGGAGATGAAGCCCAGGTTGCCCTCGCCGCGCTCGGCGCGGGCGGCCGCCGTGTAGACCATCAACCGGGCGGACTCCACCTTCATCGCCATGTCGGCGATCATGAACTGCACCGCCTGGAAACTGCTGATCGACTCACCGAACTGCTTGCGGTCCTTGGTGTATGCGATCGCCGCGTCCAGGGCGCCCTGCGCAATCCCAACCGCCTGCGCGCCGATGGTCGGACGGGTGTGGTCGAGGGTGGCCAGCGCCGTCTTGAAGCCGGTACCGGGGTCTCCGATGATGCGGTCGCCGGGCACCCGACAGTTCTCGAAGTACAACTCGGTGGTGGGTGAGCCCTTGATGCCCAGCTTGCGCTCCTTGGGCCCGACGACAAAGCCCTCGTCGTCCTTGTGCACCATGAACGCCGAGATTCCGTTCGCCCCCTTGTCGGGGTCGGTCACCGCCATCACCGTGTACCAACTCGACTTGCCGCCGTTGGTGATCCAACACTTGGTGCCGTTGAGGATCCAGTCGTCGCCGTCGGCCTTGGCCCGGGTCCGCATCGATCCGGCATCGCTGCCGGCTTCGCGCTCGCTCAGCGCGTAGGAGGCCATGGCGGTGCCGTCGGCGATCGACGGCAACACCTGCTTCTTGAGTTCGTCGGAGCCGCGCAGGATCAGGCCCATGGTGCCCAGCTTGTTGACCGCGGGAATCAGCGAGGCGGACGCGTCGACCCGGGCGACCTCCTCGATGACGATGCATGCCGCCACCGAGTCGGCACCCTGGCCGCCGTAGTCCTCGGGCACGTGGACGGCGTTGAAACCCGAGGCGTTCAGCGCGTCCAGCGCCTCCTGCGGGAACCGCGAATTCTCGTCGACGTCGGCGGCGTGCGGGGCGATCTCCTTCTCCGCCAGCGCCCGGATCGCGGCGCGCAATTCCTGGTGTTCCTCGGGAAGTTGGAACAAATCGAATGACGGGTTTCCGGCCCATCCAGCCATCTCTCGGCCTCCTTGCTAGTCGGCGCCTAACTTACTCGCTCGCTGCTGCAACGCCGCATCCTTGGCTTGCACGCTGCGCGCCAGCTCATCCTGAAACGCGACAATGCGCGCTCGCAGCTGTGGGTCCGACGATCCCAGCATGCGCACGGCCAGCAGTCCCGCGTTGCGCGCGCCGCCGATCGACACCGTGGCCACCGGAACACCGGCCGGCATCTGCACGATCGACAGCAGCGAATCCAGGCCGTCCAGGCGCGCCAGCGGCACCGGCACCCCAATCACCGGCAGCGGTGTGGCCGAGGCGACCATGCCGGGCAGGTGAGCCGCTCCCCCCGCGCCAGCGATGATCACCTCAAGGCCGCGCCCCGCGGCGTCGCGGGCATAGTCGAACATCACCCCGGGGGTGCGGTGCGCCGAGACAACCCGGACCTCGTGCGGGATATCGAACTCGGCCAGCGCGGCGGCCGCATCAGCCATCACCGACCAGTCGCTGTCGCTGCCCATGATCACGCCAACGCGTGGGCTATCAGCGTTAACCATGTGGATCCCATCCATCCGTCCATTGCGCGTGGGACAACCAGTGTGCCGCCAACTCGGCACGATTGCGCAGCTCGGCCAGGCCGGTACCGCCGGTGCCGAGGAAGTTCACATGCCCGACCTTGCGACCGGGCCACTCGGCCTTGCCGTAGAGATGGACCTTCGCATCGGGCATCCGGGCGAACAGGTGGTGCAGCCGTTCGTCCACGCTCATCGACGGCGGCTGCGCCGCGCCCAACACGTTGGCCATCACCGTCACCGGCACGATCGCGTCGGTGTCGCCCAGGGGATAGTCCAGCACCGCACGCAGGTGCTGCTCGAACTGGCTGGTCCGGGATCCGTCCATGGTCCAGTGCCCGGAATTGTGCGGGCGCATGGCGAGTTCGTTGACCAGCAACGTGCCATCGGTGGTCTCGAACAACTCGACGGCGAGCACCCCGACCACACCCAGCTCACCAGCGAGCCGCAGCGCCAGCTGTGCAGCGTCGGCGGCCGCGTCCTGCGTCAGGTCCGGTGCCGGCGCGATCACCTGCACGCAGATCCCGTCCCGTTGCACGGTCTCCACCACCGGCCAGGCCGCGCCCTGGCCGAACGGCGAGCGGGCCACCAGCGCCGACAACTCCCGGCGCAGCCCTACCCGTTCCTCGACGAGCACGGGCACCCCGTCGGCGAGGTACTGGGCAGCGACCTGCCCAGCGTGGGCGAGGTCACGCGCCATTGTCACGCCGCGGCCGTCGTAGCCCCCGCGGGCGGCCTTGACCACCAGCGCACCACCGGTTTGCCGCGCGAACGCCTCAAGCTCGCCGAGTCCCTCGACAGTCTCGATACCCAGCCAGCGGGGCACCGGTGCGTCCAGCGCCATCAGCTTCTGCCGCATCAGCAGCTTGTCCTGGGCGTGCATCAGGGCTTGGGGGGGCGGGGCAACATTGACGCCCTCGGCGACCAGCTTGTTCAGCAGCTCGGTGGGCACGTGCTCGTGGTCGAAGGTCAGCGCGGCGGCCCCGGCCGCCACCCGGCGCAGGTCCTCGAGATCGGTGTGAGAACCGATCACCACGTCGGGGCTCACCTGGGCCGCCGGCTCGTCACCGGTGTTAGCCAGAACACGCAGGGTTTGACCGAGGGCGATAGCGGCCTGATGCGTCATGCGGGCAAGCTGACCACCGCCCACCATCGCCACCAGCGGGGTACGGGGACTCGGCACGGCCATCATGGTGTCACGGTGCCTGACCGGCGTGTTTACCGGCCGTTCTACCAAATCGTTATGTATCATTTTGCGTCGGTTTCGAGATCGTCCGTAGACTGGCGTGCTGTGTCCTTTGCCGATGCCACGATTGCGCGCCTCCCGGGGGTAATTCAGCCCTTTGCGATGCGCCACCATGAACTGATCAAATTCGCCATCGTCGGCGGCACCACTTTCATCATCGACTCGGCAATTTTCTACACGCTCAAGCTCACCATTCTCGAATCCAAGCCGGTCACCGCCAAGGTGATCGCCGGGATCGTCGCGGTCATCGCGTCCTACATCTTGAACCGGGAGTGGAGCTTCCGGAACCGCGGGGGCCGCGAGCGCCACCACGAGGCGCTGCTGTTCTTCGCATTCAGCGGCGTCGGGGTGCTGTTGAGTATGGCCCCGCTGTGGTTCTCCAGCTACGTGCTGCAGCTGCGGGTGCCCAACGTGTCGCTGACGGTGGAGAATCTCGCGGACTTCCTATCGGCGTACATCATCGGCAACCTGCTGCAAATGGCGTTCCGGTTCTGGGCCTTCCGGCGCTGGGTGTTCCCGGACGCGTTCGCGCGCGACCCGGACCGGGCGCTGGAATCGGCGCTTACCGCCGGCGGCATCGCCGAGGTCTTCGAGGACCAGATCGAAGGCGGCAACGTCACGCTGCTGCGCGCATGGCGCAACAAGCGCAAGGCGCAGGCTCAGCTGGGCGACTCTTCGGAGCCCAGCGTGTCGAAAACTTCGTGATACAGCAGCGCGTGCACCTCGCGTAACCGCGGGATGTCGTGAAATTCCAGCGGGTCCTGCGACGCCGACTCGATGATCAGCGTTCCGGTCCGGAAGATCCGCTCGAAAATCCGATCCCGGAATTCCACGCTGTTGATCCGCGCCACCGGGATGTCGATGCCACTGCGGGTCAGCACGCCGTGCCGATACATAATCCGCCGGTTCGTCACCACGAAGTGGGTGGTCAGCCAGGTCAGGAACGGCCACACCGTCAGCCAGGCGACGATGACCAGCCAGATGCCCCAGATAACGCCGAACAAAATTTTCTTGGTGAGCGGCTGCCATTGGCTGCCGTCGATCACCCCGCTGCCCAGCGCGGCCAGCCCCGTCAACAGGATCAGCGCAAGGACCGGCAGGATCAGCCGCTTCCAATGCGGATGCCGATGCAACACGACCTTCTCGCCAGCGGCCAGGGCGTTGTCCGGATAGCTCATATCCGCGACCCTATCGCCCGGCCTGGCTACCGCAAATGCACCACGTCGCCGGCGGCCACCACCACGGTCTGGCCCGACTTGTCGGCGTCGTTGTCCCAGGTCTCCAGGCACAGCCGGCCCTGCTCGTCGACGTCGCGCGCGATGCCGACGACGTCGCTTCCGCCCGGCAGTTCGGCGCGCACCCGCGAGCCCAGGGTCAGGCTGCGGGCCCGGTAGTCGTTGGCCAACGCGGCCCAGCCGTCGTCGGCGCCGCGCCACGCTTTGATGCGCTCGCCGAGTTCGCGCAGCAGCCGACGCACCAACAGGTCCCGGTCGGGTGTCTGGACTCCCTCGTCGCGCAGCGAGGTGGCCCCGGGCCCGTCGACGTCACGGGGCGCCTCGGCGACGTTGAGCCCGATGCCGACCACCGCGAACGGCTGGGACACCTCGGACAGGATCCCGGCCAGCTTGCGCATCGAGTTGGAGGCTCCGGCGAGCACGTCGTTAGGCCATTTGAGGCACGGTTCTACCGGGGTCTCGCCGGCTACCGCGTCGACCACCGCCAGGCCGGTGGCCAGCGACAGCCAGCCCCAGCCGGCGGTCGGCACGTCGTCCACCCGCACCCCGACCGACAGGGTGAGCTGCGCGCCCGGCGACGCCAGCCAGGTGCGGCCGTGACGCCCGCGACCGGCCGTCTGGTGCTCGGCGATCAACACCGCGCCGTCGATGTCCTCCCCCGACGAGGCGCGGGCCAACAGGTCGGCGTTGGTGGATCCGGTCTGGGCGACGACGTCGAGTCGGCGCCAGTAGGAAGGCTCGCCGAGCACCTCGACGCGCAGCGCGGCCTCGTCGAGGGGCGTTGATTGGTCGCGGTCGGTCATCGGGCTAGCTTAGGAGGCGCCGGCCGCCCGGCCGAGCATGTCCCGTACCGCCAGGTGGCTGAACAGCATGCTGGTGCCGATCGGGTTGCCCCCACCGGGATAGGCCAGCCCGCTCGGCGCGGCCATGGTGTTGCCGGCGGCGTAGAGGCCGGGGATCGGCCGCCCGGACGCGTCGAGCACCCGGGCGGCGGCGTCGGTGCGCAACCCGCCCTTGGTGCCCAGATCCGAGATGCCAAATGCGGCAGCGTGATAGGGCGGCTTGTCGATCGGAACCAGCGGCGAGGCGCCGCCGGAGAACGCGCGGTCGAACGCCTCGTCTCCGCGGCCGAAATCGTCGTCCCGGCCAGCGGCGGCGAACTCGTTGAACCGCGCGACCGTCGCCGTCAGCGCGGCCGCGGGTACCCCGATTAGGGTGGCGAGTTCCTCGAGCGTGTCGGCCGTGTGCCACAGTCCGGCGTCGACATATTTCTGCGTTTCGACGATGGGCACGTTGGCGGCCTTGACCGGCGGCACTTCGCCTTCGCGGTCGTCGTAGATCATCCAGTACGGCAACGTGACCGACCCGTCCCGCAGCCGGGCGATGATTTCGCGGCCCGCGCGGTCGTAGGCCCGGGATTCGTTGACGAAACGGTTGCCGTCCTGGTTGACGAAGATGCCGCCGGTAAACCACAGCGCGAACGCCGAGCGTCCGTCGGGATGCGTCATGCCCGGCGACCACCACGCCTGGTCCAACAGGTCGGTGTCAGCGCCGGCAGCGATACCCGCCTGTAGTGCCTGGCCGAGACTGCCCGGCCCGCCCATTGTGTCGCGGGCGACGCCGGGCACCCCGTACCGGCGGCGCAGTTCGTCGTTGTTCTCGAAACCGCCGGCGGCCAACAGGACGCCGAGCCGGGTCCGGATTGCCGTGCGCTCACCGTTGCGCTCGACGACGGCGCCGTGCACCCTGCCGTCTACGACGACGAGGTCGACCAGGGCGGTGTCGCGGCGCAGCGTCGCGTTCGGGTACTGCCCGATCGCCGTCAGGAACCTCGCGATCAGCGCGCGGCCACCGATGTAGTAGTCGGGAGGTGTCGGAGCGCCGAGCCGGTCGGTGTCCAGCGGCCCACGGATGGCGTCGCGTAGCTCGGGGGCCGCGGCCACCTTCAGGGGCTTGGCAGCGATGTGGCGCCGGCCGTCGAGCCGCGCCTTGGGCGCCTTGCCGTAGTAGTCGGGCCAGGGCAGCGGCACAAACTTCAGGTGCGGATCCTGCTCAAGGTACTCGATCAGCGGTGCACCGCCGCGCACGTAAGTCTCCTGCAGTTCGCGCGGGGTCCGGTCGCCGACCACTGCGTGGTAGTAGGTCAGCGCGTCGTCGATGGTGTCCTCGACACCGTCCCAGCTGCCGGCCCGCTGCAGCACCGGGTTGCACGGGAACCACACCCCGCCTCCGCCGGAGTAGGCGGTGGTGCCGCCGAACTTGTCGGTCGCCTCGACGAGCAACACGTCCAGGCCCTCGCGAGCGGCGGTGTAAGCGCCGGTGACGCCGCCGCCGCCGGAACCGGCAACCAGAACGTCATACTCCTGCGAGAAGTCCAGCGCGCCGTCGTCGCCCATCACCGGAGACTACTTAAGGGCTGCCTAAGGACGGGGCAGGGGGCTGCCGATAACATCGTCTCCCATGACAAGCGTTACCGACCAGTCTTCCCATACGGCTGAGCCCGCAGCCGAGCACGTCATCGATATCCACACCACCGCCGGCAAGCTGGCCGAACTGCACAAGCGTCGCGAAGAGTCGCTGCACCCAGTCGGTGAAGCCGCTGTGGACAAAGTGCACGCCAAGGGCAAACTCACCGCGCGCGAACGCATCACCGCGCTATTGGACGAGGATTCCTTCGTCGAACTCGACGCCCTGGCCAAGCACCGCAGCAAAAACTTCGGCCTGGAGGCCAACCGTCCGGTGGGCGACGGCGTGGTCACCGGCTACGGCACCATCGACGGACGCGACGTCTGCATCTTCAGCCAGGACGCCACCGTCTTCGGCGGCAGCCTGGGCGAGGTGTACGGCGAGAAGATCGTTAAGGTCCAGGAGCTGGCGATCAAGACCGGCCGACCACTGATCGGCATCAACGATGGAGCCGGCGCCCGCATTCAGGAGGGTGTGGTCTCCCTCGGCCTGTACAGCCGCATTTTCCGCAACAACATCCTGGCATCGGGTGTGATCCCGCAGATCTCGCTGATCATGGGCGCCGCCGCGGGTGGGCACGTCTACTCCCCCGCCCTGACCGACTTCGTCATCATGGTCGACCAGACCAGCCAGATGTTCATCACCGGACCCGACGTCATCAAGACCGTCACCGGCGAAGACGTCACCATGGAGGAACTTGGTGGCGCCCACACCCATATGGCCAAGTCCGGCACGCTGCACTACGTAGCGTCCGGCGAGCAGGACGCCTTCGACTACGTCCGCGACCTGCTGAGCTACCTGCCGCCGAACAACGCCACCGACGCGCCCCGCGAGCCGGCGCCACTGCCGGTCGGCCCCATCGAGGACAACCTCACCGACGAGGACCTGGAGCTGGACACGCTGATCCCGGACTCGCCCAATCAGCCCTATGACATGCACGAGGTGATCGTCCGCATCCTCGACGACGACGAGTTCCTCGAAGTCCAGGCCGGCTACGCGCAGAACATCATCGTCGGATTCGGGAGAGTGGACGGTAGACCAGTAGGCATTGTCGCCAACCAGCCCACCCAGTTCGCCGGTTGCCTCGACATCAACGCCTCCGAGAAGGCCGCCCGGTTCGTCCGGACCTGCGACTGCTTCAACATCCCGATTGTGATGCTGGTCGACGTTCCCGGCTTCCTGCCCGGCACCGGCCAGGAATACAACGGCATCATCCGCCGCGGCGCCAAGCTGCTCTACGCCTACGGCGAGGCAACCGTCCCCAAGATCACGGTCATCACCCGCAAGGCCTACGGCGGCGCCTACTGCGTGATGGGGTCCAAGGACATGGGCTGCGACGTCAACCTGGCCTGGCCGACTGCGCAGATCGCGGTGATGGGCGCCTCCGGCGCGGTCGGTTTCGTCTACCGCGGCAAGCTCAAGGAGGCGGCTCAGGCGGGCGAGGACGTGGACGCGCTGCGCCTGCAGTTGCAGCAGGAGTACGAGGACACGCTGGTGAACCCGTACATCGCGGCCGAGCGCGGCTATGTCGACGCGGTGATCCCGCCGTCGCACACGCGCGGCTACATCGGCACGGCGCTGCGGCTGCTGGAACGCAAGATCGCGCAGTTGCCGCCAAAGAAGCATGGGAACATCCCCCTATGAGCGCCCCTATCAGCGACGAGGCACCGGCAACGGTCGAGGCGCCGCATCCGCACGAGCCGCACCTCCAGATCCTCAAGGGGCACCCGACCGATCAGGAGCTGGCCGCGCTCGTCGCCGTGCTGGGCTGCATCGGCGGCGGCACACCGCCACCGGAGCCCGTCGCCACCCGCTGGGGCTTGCCGGTGGACAAGTTGCGCTACCCCGTCTTCAGCTGGCAGCGCATCACATTGCAGGAAATGAAGCACATGCGTCGATGACCCGGCTGGTGCTCGGGTCGGCCTCCTCCGGCCGGCTCAAAGTCCTGCGCCAGGCCGGCGTCGAACCGCTAGTGGTGGTCTCCGGAGTCGACGAGGACGCCCTGGTCGCCGGGCTCGGTCCCCGCGTTGCGCCCGACCAGGTGGTGCGCGCCCTGGCCGTCGCCAAGGCTAAGCAGGTGAGCGCCGTCTTGAATGAACCCGACCTGACCGCGGATTGCGTTGTCGTCGGCTGTGACTCGATGCTCTACCTGGATGGCCGGCTGTGCGGCAAGCCCGGGTCGATCGACGACGCCCGCCGGCAGTGGCAGTCGATGGCCGGGCAAGCCGGTCAACTGCACACCGGGCATTGCCTGATCCGGCTGCGCGACCACGTCGTCGTGCAAACCGAAGCCGAAACATCAATCACCACAGTGCATTTCGGATTTCCGGCGGCCGGCGACCTGACGGCTTACCTGGCCAGCGGCGAGCCGCTGCAAGTCGCCGGCGGATTCACCCTGGACGGGCTGGGCGGCTGGTTCGTCGACGGCGTCGACGGCGACCCGTCGACGGTGATCGGGCTGAGCCTGCCGCTACTGCGCACCCTGCTGGCCCGCTGCGGACTGTCGGTCGCCGACTTGTGGGCAGCCTCCTAGTCTCGACCCTATGACGTCCTGGGCACAGTTCACCGCCGACGCCCCTCGCATCGGCGCCGTCTTCACCCGCCGCCACGCCGCGGCCGGAAACCTATGCATGTTGGCCACCATCCGATCCGACGGATTTCCACGGATCAGCCCGATGGAGCCCCGGATCTTCGAGGATCAACTGTGGATCACGGGAATGCCGAACACCACTAAATACTTTGACCTGCAACGCAATCCGAAGTTATGTCTGCACACGGCGACGGTCGACACGGCAGTCGCCGACGGCGACGCAAAACTTTGGGGGCTGGCTCGCTTCGTTGCGTACGGCGGGCTGCACGAACGCTTCGCCGCGGCGCTGTTCGACGAAATCGGCCTGGACCTGCGAGGCCAGGAGTTCGACATGGTCGGCGTCGAGATCACCGGGGCATCGGCGGTGGAAGTGCGCGATGACCACCTCGACATCACCATCTGGAAACCGGGCCAACCGGAACGGGTAGTGCGCAAACACTGAGTAGGCTTCAAGACGTGCCTCTGCCCCCGGATCCCAGCCCCAGCCTGTCGGGCTACGCCCACCCCGAACGCCTCGTCACCCCGGACTGGCTGTCCGCCCATATCGGCTCGCCCGGCCTGGCGATCGTCGAATCCGACGAAGACGTGCTGCTCTACGACGTCGGACATATCCCCGGCGCCGTCAAGATCGACTGGCACACCGACCTCAACGACCCGCGGGTTCGCGACTACATCAACGGCGAGCAGTTCGCCGCCCTGATGGACAGCAAGGGCATCGCTCGCGAAGACACCGTGGTGATCTACGGCGACAAGAGCAACTGGTGGGCGGCGTACGCGTTGTGGGTGTTCACCCTGTTCGGGCATCCCGACGTGCGGCTGCTCAACGGCGGTCGCGACTTATGGCTGTCCGAGCGCCGCGACACCACCCTGGAAGTGCCCACCAAGACCTCGGCCGGCTATCCCGTCGTACAACGCAACGACGCGCCGATCCGGGCCTTCAAGGACGACGTGCTCGCGGCCCTGGGTGGCCAGCCGCTAATCGACGTGCGCTCCCCCGACGAATACACCGGCAAGCGCACCCACATGCCCGACTATCCCGAAGAGGGTGCGCTGCGCGCCGGCCACATCCCCACCGCCCGCTCAATCCCGTGGGGTAAGGCGGCCGACGAGAACGGACGCTTCCGCAGCCGCGAGGAGCTCGACGAGCTGTACGGATTCGTGACCCCCGAGGACAAGGCGATCGTCTACTGCCGTATTGGCGAACGGTCCAGCCACACCTGGTTCGTACTCACCCACCTGTTGGGCAAGCCGGGGGTGCGCAATTACGACGGCTCCTGGACCGAGTGGGGCAACACCGTGCGGGTGCCGATCGTGGCCGGCGAAGATCCCGGGACCGTACCGGCCTGATGAGCATGCCCACGGCCCTGGCCGAAGTGATATCCGACTTCGCCGAAGTCCAGGGCCAGGAGAAGCTGCAGCTGCTGCTGGAGTTCGCCAACGACCTGCCGGACCTGCCCGCGGACTTGGCCCCCTCGGCGATGGAGCCGGTGCCCGAATGCCAGTCCCCGCTGTTCCTGCACGTCGACGCCAGCGACCCCGACCGGGTGCGGTTGCACTTCAGCGCACCGGCCGAGGCCCCGACCACCCGTGGGTTCGCCTCGATCCTGGCGACGGGGCTGGACGAAGCGTCCGCGGCCGACATTCTGGCGGTGCCCGAGGACTTCTACACCGACCTCGGACTGGCCGATCTGATCAGCCCGCTGCGGCTGCGCGGCATGTCGGCGATGCTGGCCCGGATCAAACGGCGACTGCGCGAATCCGCCTGACGGTAGACCGGGTTCCACCGGCTTGCGCGCGCCGCATAAACTTCCCCCACAAGACTTGTAAGAAATTCTCTTAGAGACGAAGAAGACGCTAAAACAGGAGGCGCAGTGCCCAGTCACGCCAGCTCGCGAATCGCGAAGGTTCTGGTCGCAAACCGCGGCGAGATCGCCGTCCGGGTGATCCGGGCGGCCAAGGACGCGGGCCTGCCCAGTGTGGCGGTCTACGCCGAGCCCGATGCCGACGCCCCCCACGTGAGCTTGGCGGACGAGGCGTATGCGCTCGGGGGTCAAACGTCGGCCGAGTCCTACCTGGACTTCGGCAAGATCCTGGACGCCGCCGCGAAGTCAGGCGCCAACGCGATTCACCCCGGGTACGGCTTCCTGTCCGAGAATGCCGACTTCGCCCAAGCTGTGATCGACGCCGGGCTGATCTGGATCGGGCCCAGCCCGCAGTCGATTCGCGACCTCGGCGACAAAGTCACCGCACGCCACATCGCCGCGCGCGCACAGGCACCCCTGGTGCCGGGCACCCCGGACCCGGTCAAGGACGCCGACGAGGTGGTCGCCTTCGCCAAGGAGTACGGCGTGCCGATTGCCATTAAGGCGGCCTTCGGTGGCGGCGGACGCGGCATGAAGGTCGCGCGCACCCTCGAAGAGATCCCGCACCTCTACGAGTCCGCCGTGCGCGAGGCCGTCGCCGCCTTCGGGCGCGGCGAATGCTTCGTCGAGCGCTACCTGGACAAGCCCCGCCACGTCGAGGCTCAGGTGATCGCCGACCAGCACGGCAACGTCGTCGTCGCCGGCACCCGCGACTGCTCGCTGCAGCGCCGCTTCCAGAAGCTGGTGGAAGAAGCGCCGGCACCTTTTCTTACCGACGCGCAGCGCAAGGAGATCCACGAGTCGGCCAAACGGATCTGCAAGGAAGCGCACTACTACGGTGCCGGCACCGTCGAATACCTGGTCGGCCAGGACGGGCTGATTTCGTTCCTCGAGGTCAACACCCGGCTGCAGGTGGAACACCCAGTCACCGAGGAGACCGCCGGCATCGACCTGGTGCTGCAGCAGTTCAAGATCGCCAATGGCGAGAAGCTCGACATCACCGAGGACCCCACCCCCCGCGGCCACGCCATCGAGTTCCGGATCAACGGCGAGGACGCCGGCCGGGGCTTTTTGCCCGCACCCGGCCCGGTCACCCGCTACGACACGCCCAGCGGACCCGGTGTCCGGCTGGACTCCGGGGTGCACGCCGGCTCGGTGATCGGCGGCCAGTTCGACTCCATGCTGGCCAAGCTCATCGTTTACGGTGCCAATCGCGACGAGGCGCTGGCCCGCGCCCGCCGCGCGCTCGACGAGTTCCACGTTGAAGGCCTTGCCACGGTGATCCCGTTCCACCGCGCAGTGGTGTCCGACCCGGCGTTCATCGGTGACGAGAACGGCTTTACGGTGCACACCCGTTGGATCGAGACCGAGTGGGACAACACCGTCGAGCCCTTCACCGGCGGCGAACCCATTGACGAGGAAGATTCCCGGCCACGCCAGAAGGTGGTCGTCGAGGTCGACGGCCGCCGGGTCGAGGTCTCGTTGCCCGGCGACCTGGCGCTGGCCAGCGGCGGCGCCCCGGACGCTGTCGGCGTGGTACGCCGCAAGCCCAAGCCCCGCAAGCGCGGCGGGCACGGGGGGGCTGCGGCCTCCGGTGACGCGGTGACCGCACCCATGCAGGGCACTGTGGTGAAGGTAGCCGTGGAGGAAGGCCAGGAGGTCTCCGTCGGCGACCTTGTGGTTGTCCTGGAGGCGATGAAGATGGAAAATCCTGTCACCGCGCACAAGGATGGTGTGATCACCGGGCTGGCGGTCGAGCCGGGCGCGGCCATCACCCAGGGCACCGTGCTGGCCGAGATCAAATAGGGGCCTTCCGGTTCGGCCTGGTTCGGCATTGCCGTTCCAGTTGGTCACTGCGTTGTCGGCCCTGCCCATCGGGGGTAGGGTGCGGACAGGTTGAGTTCACAGCCGTGCGGAACGAATTGCTGGTGCGCCAGGATTCGCGGGGAGGCGAATCGTGCACGCACGCCGTCGCCGACTTTCGGAGCCAACATGCCCGTCACTCAAATGTGGCTAAAATGCCCAAACGCCGAATTCACCGCGAAGTGGGAGCTGTCCAGCGGTGTTGTCACCGCCCGCGGTGAACTCGACGCCGCCAACGCAGATCAGTTCGCCCAATACGTCGCCCGCTGCGCGCGGCACTGCCGATGGCTGGTGGTCGACCTCGCTGGTCTAGATTTCGTTGGCACAGCGGCGTTTTCCGCGCTGCACCGAATCAACGTGGAGTGCTCGGCCAACGGCACCACTTGGGTGATGACGCCCAGCCGGGCGGTAGCACGGCTACTGCGAATCTGCGATCCGGACGGCACGCTGCCCATCACCGCGTGGACGGGGCCGACCCGACCCGAACAGGTGCGCCTACTCCAGCTGGTCCCGCAGCCGCGCTAGCGACTTCGCCAGCAAGCGCGACACGTGCATCTGCGAGATGCCGACGCGCTCGGCGATCTGGGTCTGCGTCATAGACTCAAAGAACCGCAGTACCAACACCATTCGTTCGCGCTCCGGCAACGCCTCGAGTAGCGGACGCAGGGCCTCGCGGTTCTCGATCCGATCCAGACCGGAATCGACGTCACCCAAGGTGTCGGCGATCGCGCGGGCGTCGTCGTCTTCGTTGCCGCCACCGCTGTCGATCGACAGGGTGTTGTAGGAGCTGCCGGCAACCAGACCCTCGACCACCTCCGCGCGGTCCATGCCCAGTTCGGCGGCGAGTTCGGTTGCGGTGGGCGCCCGGCCGAGCCGCTGCGACAACTCGGCGGTGGCAGTGCCTAGCCGCAAGTGCAGTTCCTTGAGCCGGCGCGGCACCTTGACCGACCAGCTGTTGTCGCGGAAGTGTCGCCGGACCTCGCCCATGATGGTGGGCACGGCGAACGAGACGAAATCCGAACCGGTTTCGACGTCGAAGCGCACCACGGCGTTGACCAGCCCCACCCGTGCGACCTGAATCAGGTCGTCGCGCGGTTCGCCGCGGCCCTCGAACCGGCGCGCGATGTGATCGGCCAGCGGCAGACAGCGCTCCACGATCTTGTCCTGGCGCCGCTGGAACTCCGCCGAGCCGGCAGCGAAGCTGGCGAGCTCACGGAACATGTCCGGAACATCGGCGTATTCGTTAGGTCGCGAATTGGAACCGCCGGCAGGTTGCTCTGTCAACTGGCCGTCACTTACCGGGGGCCGCCCGCCGCGCCGTCAACGAGATGCCGAAGACACTGCCCGTTGCGTCCGGCTTGCGACCGTCATGGAACGTCTGAACATCATCGGCCAGCGAGGTCAATACGTGCCAACTAAAGCTGCCCGGGGCCACCACGTCGTGGGTGTCACACGCCGCGGATGCCTCCACCACCAGTTCGTCGTCGCGTGGATCCACGACCAGCGTCAGCGTGGCGCCGGCGGTCGCCGAGCGGATCAGTCGGGTGCACACTTCGTCTACGGCCAGCCGCAGGTCTGCGACGGCGTCGAAATCCAGGTCCTCGAAGGTGCCGATAGCACCGACCAAGGTTCGTAGCATCGCCAGGTTCTCCAGGCGGGCAGCTACAGTCAATTCGACGGCGCGGTAACCGCGTTGACGCCCGTCAGCGCGCAGATCCGCATCGGTCATTTGGCCTCCCGGCAATATTCGACCGACACTACCCTTGGTCTGGTCCCCGGCTAAGGCGCCGGGTTGCTGCCCGCCGTGGACCAATGGGTCGAGCCGGTTGGTCATGATCGCCACCGGGTATTCAACCAGTCGCCGGCGAGGCAAACACATCCGGCAGTGGCTTTGCGCACCGATGTCGACACCGAAGGAACGTCTCGTTGCTGGCCAGGGTGGTGTTGGTTGTCGTGTTCGTCGTGATTTCGCACCCCATGATGGGGCGTCCACGCTAACGGAATTGTGCCGGTACTCATCATGGTGCCCTCCTGATACCCCGTCGTCGGCGCGGATAAAACAACTAACGCCCGAGTGTTTCAGGAGCGGTTGGGTCGCGACCCCGCCGGGCGCGCCGAACTCAACTCTAGCGGGACCACACGAAACTCCAAATCGCCTGCCGGGCAGTCGATTCGTAGTAGTTTTTCGTCCAGTCAGCTGCCCAGCGGCCCGCGTTGCACGTCGGGGTGCTCGGCGTACCAGAGGTCGGCGATACGACGGATCCGGCGATGCTCGACGGCCAGCCATAGCAGCCCGACGACCGACACAGCGGCGGCGGCGATGCCCGCCGTCACGCCCTGGGCATAATGCCCGCTGCCGAATGCCGTCAGTGATCCGACGCTGCCGATTACCCCGGCCACCACCAGCAGGTAGCCCGGCCAATGCAGGACGTCGATCAGCGATTCGCCGGCAAGTGGCCGCGTCGTCCGCAAGTGGTCGACGGGGTCATGAAACGTGTCCCCCATGGCAGCCTCCTTCGTTCGGTTCCGTACCTGCGTGGAGTACCCGCTACAGATAGGGAAATCACGACGGAACTCGCGGAACCGCGCCGGCCGGTGAACGCGCTACAGCGCCATTACTGACCCGGCGATCGGCGGGGCACTCATCGCCAGGGTCACCAGCATCAGCGTCAGCAGGAACCAGCCGGCGCCATGCCACCCCCACCAGACCCCCTGCTCGCGCCACACCCGGTAGGTGCGGATGAACGACCAGAGACCGGCGAGCAGCAAGATCAGCGGGCCGCCCAACCCCAAGATGGTCCGCTCCGGTCGGCCGCACGCCACCGTGTCCACGCTTACCCCGCCGCAGGTCGACACCCACAGTGCCGCCACGATTACGAACCCCAACCCGGCCGCGGTCGCCAGCACCGCAAACTTGATGGCGGCGTGGACCTCGCCGTCGTCCCGACCCAGGTGGTCACCGCGCAATTTCTCGTCTGCTCTATGCATCGGAGCACCTCTATCTGGCTTTTCTCGTACATTACGCCGCTGCGCGGGTCCCCCTCGTGATCCCGCTGGACGATGTTGAACTGCAATACCCAGCGTCGCCATCGGGCAAACCGCTGGCCGTTCGTTCGGGAGCCATCTCACAAACCGTCTGCTCGGCCCTACCGGAAGAAGCCTTGGCAAGCGGATCGGTTTACCAAGCAGATCGGTTCACAGGGAGTGCATACCTGGCGTGAGTACTATCTGTGATTATGGCGACAGCCAGAAGGCGACTATCTCCTGAGGATCGACGCGCCGAACTGCTCGCCCTGGGGGCGGAAGTCTTCGGGAAACGGCCGTACGACGAGGTTCGGATCGACGAGATCGCCGAGCGTGCCGGGGTTTCGCGCGCCTTGATGTATCACTACTTCCCGGACAAGCGGGCGTTCTTCGCTGCCGTCGTCAAGGACGAAGCGGACCGGCTGTATGCAGCCACCAACATCGACCCGGCACCAGGCATGACGATGTTCGAGGAGATCCGCACCGGCGTGCTGGCCTACATGGCCTACCACGAACAGAACCCGGAGGCCGCCTGGGCGGCGTACGTCGGGCTCGGCCGTTCCGACCCAGTTCTGCTGGGGATCGACGACGAGGCCAAGAACCGCCAGATGGAACACGTCATGACCCGCATCGGCGAGGTCATCAGCGGCATGCCCGGGACCAACGTGCTGGAACCCGAAGTCGAGCGGGACCTGCGGGTCATCATCCATGGCTGGCTGGCGTTCACTTTCGAAATCTGCCGGCAACGGATCATGGACCAGACCCTGGAAGCGGATCGGCTGGCCGACGCCTGCGCGCATACCCTGCTCGACGCGATCGTCCGGGTCCCGGCGATCCCCGAAAAGCTGGCCGAGGCGATGGCAACCGCACGGTTCAAGCCGCAGTCCTGACGGTCTGGACGTATTGTCGGTGCCTGCAGGCACGATGGTTGGGTGACTACCGCGGCGTCTGAACCCGAAGCTTCGTCGCCTGCCGCGCTGGCCCGGTTCAGCGCCGTCACCCGTGACTGGTTCACCAGTACTTTCGCCGCGCCCACCGAAGCTCAGGCCGCCGCCTGGAACGCCATCGCCGACGGGGACAACACGCTGGTCGTCGCGCCGACCGGGTCGGGCAAGACGCTGGCCGCATTCCTGTGGGCACTGGACAGCCTGGCGCGCTCGCCCGAGCGGCCACCGGGCACCCGGGTGCTCTACGTCTCCCCACTCAAGGCGCTGGCGGTGGACGTGGAGCGCAACTTGCGCACCCCTCTCGCGGGTTTGACCCGCCTGGCGCAGGCCCGCGGCCTGCCCACTCCCGAAATCAGCGTGGGGGTCCGATCCGGCGACACCCCACCGGCCCAGCGGCGGCAACTGATCAGTCGGCCGCCCGACGTGCTGATCACCACTCCCGAATCGCTGTTTCTGATGCTGACGTCTTCCGCGCGCGACACCCTGGCCGGGGTGCAGACGGTCATCGTCGACGAGATCCACGCCATCGCGGCGACCAAGCGCGGCGCGCACCTGGCGCTGTCGCTGGAACGCCTCGACGAGTTGTCCGATCGGGCCACGCAGCGCATCGGGTTGTCGGCCACCGTGCGTCCGCCCGAGGAGTTGGCCCGGTTCCTGTCGGGCCAGGCCCGCACGACTGTCGTAGCCCCGCCCTCGGCCAAGACCGTCGAGCTGTCCGTGCAGGTGCCAGTGCCCGACATGGCAAATCTGGCTGACAACTCCATCTGGCCCGATGTCGAGGCCCGGCTGGTCGACCTGATCGAGTCGCACAACTCGACCATCGTGTTCGCCAATTCGAGGCGGCTTGCGGAGCGGCTGACCGCGCGGCTCAACGAGATCCATGCCGAGCGGTGCGGCGTCGAGATTGCCGGGGCGACCAACACCCAGGTGCCGGGCGGCGCGCCGGCCTATGTGATGGGTAGCGGACAAAGCTTCGGCGCGCCCACCCTGCTGGCCCGCGCCCACCATGGCTCGGTCAGCAAAGAGCAACGCGCCATCGTCGAGGAGGACCTCAAGAGCGGTCAGCTCAAGGCGGTGGTGGCCACCTCCAGCCTGGAGCTCGGCATCGACATGGGCGCGGTGGACCTGGTCATCCAGGTCGAGGCGCCGCCCTCGGTGGCCAGCGGCCTGCAGCGGATCGGACGGGCCGGCCATCAAGTCGGCCAGACGTCGCGAGGTGTGTTGTTCCCCAAGCACCGCACCGATCTGCTCGGCTGCGCGGTCAGCGTCCAGCGCATGCTCGCCGGTCAGATCGAGACCATGCGGGTACCCGCCAATCCGCTGGACATCCTGGCCCAGCACACCGTCGCGGCGGCGGCCCTGGAGCCCATCGACGCCGACCGTTGGTTTGACACCGTGCGGCGCAGCGCCCCGTTCGCGACGCTGCCGCGTGGCGTGTTCGAGGCCACCTTGGACCTGCTGTCCGGCAAGTACCCGTCGACCGAGTTCGCGGAGTTGCGGCCCCGGCTGGTCTACGACCGCGATCACGGCATTTTGACGGCGCGGCCGGGCGCGCAACGGCTGGCCGTAACCTCCGGCGGCGCGATCCCCGACCGCGGATTGTTCACCGTCTACCTGGCCACCGATTCGGAGAAGCCGTCGCGAGTGGGCGAGCTGGACGAGGAGATGGTCTACGAATCGCGCCCCGGCGACGTCATCGCGCTGGGCGCCACCAGCTGGCGAATCGTCGAGATCACCCACGACCGGGTGCTGGTCCTCCCCGCACCAGGCCAGCCGGCGCGGTTGCCGTTCTGGCGCGGCGACGACGTCGGCAGGCCCGCGGAACTCGGTGCCGCGCTGGGCGCGCTGACCGGGGAGCTGGCTGAACTCGATCGAGATGCCTTCGGAAAGCGTTGCGCAGGATGGGGTTTCGACGACTACGCGATCGACAACCTGTGGCGTTTGTTGGACGAGCAGCGCGGCGCCACCCGGGTGGTGCCTACCGACACCACGCTGCTGATCGAGCGCTTCCGCGACGAGTTGGGCGATTGGCGGGTCGTGCTGCATTCGCCGTACGGGCTTCAGGTGCACGGTCCGCTCGCACTGGCGGTGGGTCGGCGGCTGCGCGAACGCTACGGCCTGGACGAAAAGCCGACCGCCTCCGACGACGGCATCGTGGTACGACTGCCCGACACCGAATTCTCCGGGATGTCCGCCGGCGAAGACGCCCCACCCGGCGCCGAGCTGTTCGTGTTCGAGGCCGACGAGATCGACCCGATCGTCACCGCCGAAGTCGGCGAGTCGGCGCTGTTCGCCTCCCGGTTCCGGGAGGCCGCAGCCCGCGCGTTGCTGCTCCCCCGCCGCCATCCCGGCAAACGCTCACCGCTGTGGCAGCAGCGGCAACGCGCCGCCCAGCTACTGGAGGTGGCCCGCAAGTATCCCGACTTCCCGATCGTGCTGGAAACGGTCCGTGAGTGTCTGCAGGACGTCTACGACGTACCGACCCTGACCGGTCTGATGGCCCGGATCGCCGCGCGTCAGGTCCGGGTGCTGGAGGTCGAGACCGCCAAACCGTCGCCGTTTGCGGCGTCGCTGCTGTTCGGGTACGTCGGCGCGTTCATGTACGAGGGCGATGTGCCGCTGGCGGAGCGGCGCGCAGCGGCGCTGTCGCTAGACAGCACGCTCCTGGCCCAGCTGCTTGGCCGGATCGAACTGCGCGAGCTGCTGGACCCCGACGTAATCGCCGGCACCGGTCGCCAATTGCAGCATCTGTCGGCCGACCGGGCCGCGCGCGATGCCGAGGGCGTCGCCGACCTGCTGCGGCTGCTCGGTCCGCTGACCGAGGGAGAGGTGGCCGCCCGCTCCACCACTGCCGACGTGGGCGGCTGGCTGGAAGGCCTGCGCGCCACCCGGCGGGCGCTGACGGTGTCGTTCGCCGGGCGCAGTTGGTGGGTCGCCGTCGAGGACATCGGCCGGTTGCGCGACGGGGTCGGCGCCGCGGTACCGGTCGGCCTGCCGACAACTTTCACCGCGGCCGTGACCGATCCGTTGGGCGAGCTGCTCGGACGCTACGCGCGCACCCACACGCCGTTCGACACCGCCCAGGCCGCCGGTCGGTTCGGGCTGGGGCTCCGGGTCACCGCGGACGTCCTCGGCCGACTGGCCAGCGACGGGCGCCTGGTGCGCGGCGAATTCTTGGCGAGCAGCGGCGGTCCCGGTGCCGAGCAGTGGTGCGACGCCGACGTGCTGCGCATCCTGCGGCGGCGCTCGCTGGCCGCGCTGCGTGCGCAGGTCGAACCGGTCAGCACCGCCGCCTATGGACGGTTCCTGCCCGCGTGGCATCACGTGGGCGGCGCCGGCTCGGCCGGGATGCGCCCCGCCGGACCAGACGGTCTGGCATCCGTCGTCGAACAGCTGGCCGGAGTGCGTATACCCGCCTCGGCACTCGAGCCGCTGGTGCTGGCCCCGCGGCTGCGCGATTACGCTCCCGCGACGCTCGACGAGTTACTCGCCAGCGGGGAGGTCACCTGGTCGGGTGCGGGGTCGATCTCGGGCACCGACGGCTGGATCGCGTTGCACATGGCCGATTCGGCGGCCCTGACGCTGGCCGCGCCGACCGACATCGAACTGACCGAGGTGCACCGGGCGGTTTTGGACACCCTGGCCGGCGGCGGCGCGTACTTCTTTCGCCAGCTCACACAGGCCGGATACGCCGAGGCCGAGCTCAAAGCCGCGCTGTGGGAACTCATCTGGGCCGGCCGGGTAACCGGCGACACCTTCGCGCCGGTGCGGGCCCTGCTCGGCAGCGGTTCCCGCAAACGATCGGCCCCCGCGCACCGCGCCCAGCGGCCGCCGCGGCTGAGCCGCTACAGCGTTGCCCACGCGCAGGCCCGCAGCAGCGATCCCACCGTGGCGGGTCGCTGGTCGGCCCTGTCGCGGCCGGAGCCCGACTCCACCCTGCGCGCCCACTTCCAGGCCGAGCTGCTATTGAACCGCCACGGGGTGCTCACCAAGGGCGCGGTCGCCGCCGAAGGGGTGGCGGGCGGATTCGCCACGCTGTACAAGGTGCTGAGCGGTTTCGAGGACGCCGGCCGTTGTCAGCGCGGCTATTTCATCGAGTCGTTGGGGGGCGCGCAATTCGCCGTGGCCTCGACCGTGGACCGATTGCGGGGCTATCTGGACGGGGTGGACCCGCAGCGGCCCGAGTACCGGGCCGTGGTGCTGGCCGCCACCGACCCGGCGAACCCGTACGGAGCGGCGCTCCCCTGGCCAGCCGCCGCCGGTGAGGGCGCGCGGCCCGGCCGCAAGGCCGGGGCGCTGGTGGTGCTGGTCGACGGCGAGTTGTGCTGGTTCCTGGAACGGGGTGGGCGCTCACTGCTCACGTTCTACGCCGATGCCGGCGCCGAGCAGGCGGCCGCGGTGGCGTTGGCCGATCTGGTCGCCGCCCGCCGGGTGGCGTCGCTGCTAGTTGAGCGGGTCGACGGGGTTTCGGTGCTCGCGCCCGACGGGTCCGGAACGGCAGCGGCCGACGCACTGGCCGAAGCGGGCTTTGCGCGCACGCCACGCGGTCTGCGGCTGCGGTAGGCCATGCCCGAAGGAGACACCGTCTGGCACACCGCGGCCGCGCTGCGCGAGCAGCTGGTCGGTCGTACGCTGACGCGCTGCGACGTCCGGGTGCCGCAATTCGCCACCGTGGACCTGGCCGGGCAGGTGGTGGACGAAGTGCTCAGTCGCGGAAAGCACCTGTTCATTAGGGTCGGCCCCGCCAGCATTCACTCCCACCTGAAGATGGACGGCAGCTGGCGGGTCGGCAAGCGTCCGGTCCGGGTTGACCATCGGGCGCGAATCATCCTGGAAGCGGGCAATATCCAAGCCGTCGGGATCGACCTGGGCGTGCTGGAGATCCGCGACCGCGACCACGACGTCGACGCGGTCGCCCATCTGGGACCCGATCTGCTCGGCGACGACTGGGACCCGCGGCGCGCCGCCGCCAACCTGGTGGGCGACCCGGATCGCGCTCTCGCCGAGGCGCTGCTGGACCAGCGGGTGATGGCCGGGGTCGGCAACGTGTACTGCAACGAACTGTGTTTCGTCAGCGGACACCTGCCGACCGCACCGGTCCGGGCCGTCGCCGATCCGCTGCGCTTGGTCAGCCGCGCTCGAGACATGTTGTGGGTCAACCGCTTCCGCTGGAATCGCTGTACCACCGGCGACACCCGAGCGGGCCGGCAACTGTGGGTGTACGGACGGGCCGGCCAAAGTTGCCGTCGCTGCGGCACACCTATCGTGCAGCAGAACCCGCCGGGCGGGACGGTCGAGCGCGTGCGGTACTGGTGCCCGACCTGTCAGCGTTGAGTCACCGCGGCGTCAGCCACGGCCGTGGGTCATGAAGAAGTGCGCGACGACCTGCGAGCCGTCGAAGGCGCGGGTGGTGGCCCCGATCACCGACTTCGGCAGATACTGTTTTGTGCCCGGCCAGGTGTGACCGCCCTTGTCAATCTGGTAGTGCACCACTTCGGTGTTCTCGGCGCAGTCCTGGGAGTCGAACCGACGCACGACGGTTCCGTCGCCCACGTTGGGCAGTTCCCACACGATTGGGGCACCCGGGCACTGGTCGATTGTTCGCCAGCGCTCAAGAAGACTGTTTGCCGAGATGGCGTGGCTCAGTCCGCCCCGACCGCGGACGTCGCCACCGTTGTACGGCACCACCGCATCGGAGGTGCCGTGCGCATAAAGCACCGACACTGGCCGCGATGGATTGCACGCCACACCAGTACCCAAGGTGCCGGAGATCGGGGCGATCGCGGCAAACACCTCGGCGTGGTCGCAGGCCAACCGGTTGGACATGAATCCGCCGTTGGACATGCCGGTGGCGAAAATGTGGCCTTCGGGGACATTGAAGTCCTTGCGCAGCTTGTTCACCAGCGCGACCAGGAAACCGATGTCGTCGAGTCGGCGGCGGTCGGCCGGAGCGGCGCCGCGCCCGTCGGCCCAGCTCTTGTCGTAGCCGTCGGGATAGACCACCAGCAGGCCGTTGATGTCGGCGACGGAGTCGAAGTCTGTCAAACCCCGCTGCCCGGCACCGGTGCCGCCGCCGCCATGCAGGTTCAGCACCAGGCCGAAGGGCGGCCCGGGCGGCACGTGCACCAGATAGGTGCGGTTAAGCCCGCCATACTGCATCATTCCCGCCTGGTCGCGGGCCCGGGCAGCCTGGACCTGCCGCTCGTTGCACCCGACCAGACAGATTAGGAGTGCGGCAAGCAAGAGCAGACGCGCCCAGGGCATGCCGTTAAAAGTACCGATAACGTTGATCCGGTCCTCAGCCCGCCGACGGCGGACGAGTCATGAACGTCCCCTTCAACTCCAGGCCCATCGCCAGGTCCTCGTATTTCGGCTCTTTGCGCTTCTTCCAGCCGCTGCCGGCACTGACCGGCGGCGGCATCAACGGCGGAAGCATCGGGAATCCGCCGCCGGCGTCCGCCGCGGGAAGCGGCGAAGCCGCCGAGGCGAGCTGCACCGGCATGCTGTGCGCGGCGGTCAAAACGCCGGTGGCGGCGGGCGGCGCTGACAATGCGCCCATCTGCACCGCGGCACCCATCGCCGCGGCGGGTTCGATGGACCCCAGGGCGCCGGCCGCGTTCGACAGCCCGGCCGCCATGTCGCCTAGCGCCGCCTCGCCTTCCGAAAGCCCCTGGGCGACATCGGGCGCCACCGACTGCAGGGCCTGAGCCGAGGTGTTCTGGGCCATGTAGGACAGCAGGTTGATCGGGAATCCGGACGAGATGAACTGGTTGGCGTAGGTGTTGGCCAGCCCGAACCAGCCCTGGTTGGGGTCGAAGGTGACGCCGACGGCCTGGACCAGCGCATCGATCGGAGACACCGGCGGCGCCACCGCGTCGGCGGGCAGCGCGGCCGCCGTGCTAGCCATCGCCGACTGCGCGGATCGGGCGGCGGTGCCCGCCGAGGTGGCCGACGCCGTCTGCACGGCCGCGGCTTGGGCGCCCTCCCCCTCGGCGTCGGTGATCTGCGGCGGCGAGGTGAACGGCTCAACCAGCAGCGCCTGCGCCGTCGCTGTCTCATACCGGTACATCGCGGCCGCGTTGTTGACCCACATGCGCTCGTACTGCGCTTCGGTTTCGGCGATGGCTGTTAGGTTTCTGCCCAGCCCGTTGGTGGCCAGCAGCTGCGCGAGCTGCTGGCGGTTGGCCGCTACCACCGCAGGATGCACCACCGTCGACAGCGTGGAGTTGAACTCCGAGACAACCGCCTGCGCCGCCAAGCCCAGCTGGCGGCACTGCTGGGCGGTAGTGCGCATCCAGGACAGATACGGGGCAACTGCGTCGACCATCGTCGAGGACGCCGGGCCGTGCCACAACCCGGCGAGCGCCGCAACCGCGGGAGTGTAAACGCTGGCGGACTCATCCAGTTCGACGCCAAGCCGCTGCCAGGCGTACGAAGCCTCGGTCAGCGACGCAGCGCCAGGTCCCGAATGGATCAGCGCTGAACTGATCTCCGGCGGCAACGTAATGAACTCCATAGCACCTCACAATGACCACCGCTGGAAAACTTTTGGAACATTCGGTTAAACACCCCGGAAAAAAGCCTAGAACATTGAGCGTCAAAGGTTGTTGTATCCAGCAAACGACCTTGTCACGCGATCACATTTACCGCGGCGGACAACCGGCCTTTGAACGCGGCGGGAACGGGGGCGTAACCGTGGTCGGCTAGACCGCTCTGCCCGGAGGCGATGGCGCTGCGCAGAAACGCTTTGACCGCAGCGCCCACCTGGGCGTCTGGATACTTTGAACAGACAACTTCGTAGGTCGCTAGCACGATTGGATACGAGGCGGGCTGGTTCGGTCGGTAGAACGAGATCGAGTCCAGCGCCAGGTCGTTGCCGTCCCTGATGAACCAGGCACCCGAGATCGTTGCGCCCACCGAATCGGGGCCAATGGCCACCGGGTCGGGGCCCGCCGAGGTGATGATCTTGGCCGTGTTCAGCTGGTGAGCTTGAGCGAAAGACCATTCCACGTAGGTGATCGCGCCGTCGGCTTCTGATGCGGCCGCGGCGACGCCCTCACTCCCCAGGGCGCCTTCCCCCACGCCACCGCGGAACTGCTTGCCGGCGCCCTTGCCCCAGGCATCACCCGAGGCAGTGTCCAGGTAGCGCTGGAAGTTGTCCGAGGTGCCGGAATCGTCGCTGCGGAACACGACGCGGATCGGCGTGGGCGGCAAAGCTACACCCGGGTTCAGTGCAGTGATCACCGGATCGTTCCACGCGGTGATGGCGCCGGTGAAGATCTTGGCCGCCGCCGGGGCGTCGAGGTTCAGCGCCGCCAGACCGCTGACGTGGTACGCGATCGCGATGGGGCCGAACACCGTCGGCAGGTTCCAAACCGGCGAGCCGCAGCGCCGCTGCGCCGCGCCGTATTCGTCCTTGCTCAGCGGCGAGTCCGAGCCGGCGAAATCGGTTTGCCCACCAAGGAATTCGCTGATCCCGGCGCCGGAGCCGTTGGCGGTGTAGTCCACGGTCTGGCCGGGACAGTCGTGTTCGAAAGCCCGGGTGAAGCGGGTTATCGCGTTTTCCTGTGCGGTGGATCCACTGGCCTTCAGCGACGCCTTGCCGCCGCAGCCCGCTCTGGCCGACGTCGCGGCGGTGGCAGCCGTATTCCCGGCGCCGTGATTGCCATCACACGCCGTCGACAACAGCACGACCACTGCTGTCAGCACGACACCAAATCGAAAGTGATCCAATTCATTTCCTCGACCCGCACCAGCAAACGGCCGTTTCGGCCGTCCCGCGGCATGCTAACAAGTTCTGGGGCGGCGCAGTCGACCCGCGAACCCGGTTGAACACACCCGCATTCACAAATTCAGCCGCAGTTGGTCCACGGTTCATGGCGCTGACACGTCCCGCAATGGTGGTGCGCCAGTCTGGGTCAGCGAACCCGAAACCGTTCGCTCATCCGACCGTTACGTGCGATGATCGCAATGTAAGCAACTAGTTACGTCACACTTTCGCCGTGAGGAGGCTGTAGCGATGATCATCTCTGCGATCCGCTCGCTCGGCCAGCGGCGGACATGGTTGCCAGGGTCCGCACTGGTGGTTGCGCTGGCTGTCCCGGTGGCGGTGCTCGTGGGCCCGGCCGCGCACGCCGACGGCATCGACGGACAGTTCCTGAATGCGTTGCAGTCGCACGGGATTAACTTCGCGACCCCGCAAGCGGCCATCTTGGCCGCGCATCAGGTTTGCGATGAACTCGACACCGGCAGAGCGAAGGCCGACGTCGCAAATGATGTAGCTACAAGCAGCAACCTGGATGGTTATCACGCCGGCTACTTCGTCGGACTGAGCATCAGCGCCTATTGCCCGCGGCATCACGGGACGGCTTGACAGCCGATTCCCAGTTATCGCAACGCGCGATCCGTGGTGGCAGACCTTACACTTTCGGCACCAGCCTCACGGGGAGTATGAGTGATCACGAAAGTGTTGTCGGGCGCCGCGATCGCGCTGAGCGTCGCGGCGGCGACGGCGAGTTCGGCGGGTGCCGACCAAAGCGTGTACAGCGCCCTGAGCTGTGACTGCGACGCCAGCCGCGCGATCGCCGCGCCCGGCACCCAAGTCTTCTGGCAGCAAGCCAATGACGGCATCGAGCAGGGCTTGGATGCGCTGCAGGGACCCCCGGACCCGCCGGACGTCTAAGCGGCCCCACCCCCGAAATGGTGGAAACGCGCGGCGCGGCGCCGGATGCGGTGGGCACGCCCCCGGGTACGAAGCGGCGCCGCGGCCAAGCGCACCGGTTCGGCGTAGAACATCATCTTGGCGAGCTCCACCAGAATCAGGTAGACCGCCACGAAACCGCCCAACACGGCGAAGAACTGCCACGGCAGTGGTGTGAACCCCAGGGTGCGCGCCGGCCACGAGATGGTCAGCACGACACCCACGGTGACCATCGACAGAGCGGCCAATGCCAGCGCCGCACTGGGGCGGCTACGTAAGAACGGCACTTTGCGGGTGCGGATGACGAAGATGATCAACGTCTGCGTCGCAAGCGATTCCACGAACCATCCGGTGCGGAACTCGACGGGGCCCGCATGCAGCACACCCAGCATCAGCCCGAACGTCAAGAAGTCGAACAACGAGCTGATCGGCCCGAAGGTCAGCATGAATCGCCGGATGAAAGCGACATCCCAGTGCGACGGCGCACGGAGTTGCTCCTCATCGACGCGGTCGGTCGGGATCGCCAGCTGCGAACTGTCGTAGAGCAGGTTGTTCAGCAGGATCTGACTGGGCAGCATCGGCAGGAAGGACAGCAGCGCCGAGGCGGCCGCGGCGCTGAACATGTTCCCGAAATTGCTCGACGTGCCCATCAACACGTACTTGATGGTGTTGGCGAAGATCCGCCGACCCTCGGCCACGCCGGTGGCCAGCACACCCAGGTCCTTCTCCAGCAGCACCACGTCGGCGGCGTCCTTGGCGACGTCGGTGGCGCTGTCGACCGAGATTCCCACGTCGGCTGAATGCAGGGCCAGCGCGTCGTTCACCCCGTCGCCGAGAAACCCCACCGACCGGCCGTGCCCACGCAGACAGGCGATTAGCCGCGCCTTCTGCTCGGGTGAAATTCTGGCGAAGATGGTGTGATTCACCGCGGCGTCGGCGAATGCGTCTTCATCGAAGGACTGCAGCTGCGCGCCGGTAACCGTGCCTTTGGACGCCAAACCGAGGTCGGCACAAACCTTTTCGGCAACCCGTGGATTGTCGCCGGTGGCGATCTTGAGCTCGATACCGAGACCGGCCAGTTGGGACAGCGATTGCCGGGCCGCGGCTTTGGGTTCGTCTGCGAACAGCAGGAACCCGGCCAACTGCAGATCGCATTCGTCGTCGCGGGTGATCGTGCTGAGTCCGGCGGCGGGGCGGGCTGCCACAGCGATTACGCGGCGCCCGGCGGCGAACAGGGCCGCCAGCGTCTCGTCCGCGGCAGCCGGCGTCGTCCGGCACAACGGCAGCAGCTGTTCGGGTGCGCCCTTGACCACCAGCACTCGTTCGTCGCCGTCGTCGATCAGCACCGAGGTGGCCCGGCGCTCATGGTCGAACGGCAGCAACGCCACCCGCCGCACGTCCGCACCCACCAGGTGACTCGCCGTGGGGGACTCCCACAGCGCGTCGTCGAGCGCGTTGGCGCTGACGCCGCCGGATTGCGGGTCTACGTCGGTGGCCAGTAGGCCGAACCGGCGCACCGCGTCGCTGTCCGCACCGGCGGGATCGATCGCACCGATGAAGCGCAGGCGGCCCTCGGTCAAGGTGCCGGTCTTGTCGGTGATCAGAATGTCCATGTCGCCCAGGTCTTCGATGCATACCAGGCGCTTGACCAGCACCTTCGCCCTGGCCAGCTGTCGGGACCCGGTCGCCAGGCCGGCGCTGACCACCGCCGGCAGCAACTGCGGGGTGATGCCGACCGCGATGGCCAACGAGAACAGCACCGAGTCGATGATCGGCTTGCCGAGCAACAGATTGCTGACCAGGATGACCAGCATCAGTGCGATCGCGACCTGCAGCAACAAATAGGAAAACCGGCGCAGCCCCACTTGGAACCCGGTTTCGGGTGCCCGCTCATCCAAACCCGCTGCGATACGCCCGAATTCGGCGTCTCGCCCGGTGGCGAACACCACCCCGACGCCGCTACCGGCGCTAACGATGGTGCCCATGAAAGCCAGGTCCGATGCTTCGGCCAGTTCGCCGGCGGGCACCGGATCTGACGTCTTCTCGGCGGCGGCGGACTCGCCGGTCAGGATGCTTTCGTTGCATTCCAGACCGTTGACGTCGATGAGCCGCAGGTCCGCGGGAACCGCCTCACCCAGCGACAACCGGACCACATCGCCGGGCACCAGATCGACGACACCGACCTTGACGAACCGCCCGTCACGGCGCACCACCGCCTGGTGGCGCATCCCCGCGTGCAGCTCGGCGGCGGCCCGCTCGGCACGGTACTCGTTGAAAAACCCAAGACCCACACTGGCCACCAGGATCACGCCGATGATCACCGCCTGCACACCGTCGCCCAGGAAGGACGAAACGACCGCCGTCCCGGCGAGCAGGATGAGCACCGCGTTGCGCAATTGGCGGCCCAACACCGCCGCCGCGCTGACCCGGTGTGTCGCAACCGCGTTCGGCCCGTACCGTGCGCGCCGCGCCGCCACCTCGACGGTGGACAGACCAGCCGCCGAGCTGTCCAACTGGCGCAGCACCTCGTCGGCGGCGGCCGTGGCGACCTGCTGCGCCGTCGGCATCGGGACGGTCGTCTTGGGCGCTGCTGACATCGCCGGCCTCTCCTCGCTCAGGTTTGGCGCGCCGCGCCAGCCGTGCACCACAATGCCAGCTGCGCCGCCCGTTCGCGCGTGCACAACCGCGTGTTCAGCCGCCGTCAATTCACGGATCACAACGCTCGGTATCAATGGACGGATCGCGCCGGAACTCTCCGGCTTCAACAGGCAGGTGGTCGACGATGGAACGCGACAAGCGTTTGCAGCTCAAGCCTTACCGCTCCGCCTCGGAGCATGTCGACGGGGCGTGGTGGCCGCGTTCGCGGCGACTGGTCGACGAACTGCCGCCCCTGATGACATCGGTGTCCGACCGGCTGGGGCGGGTCGTGATGGTGGGCTATCACCGGCACGGCTGGGACGAAGTGCCCTCGCGTGCGCAGGTCGCCGGCCACACCATTGAGTTGCTGGGCTTCAGCAGCGACGAACCCGCCAGTGTGATGTTGGTCGGCGAGGACGGCGACCACCTGTTCCTGCACGTCATCCGGCCGGAGACCGGCCCGGAGGAAGCCCGTCGTGCGCTGGAGGCGGCACGCGTCCCGGCCGAACCCGGACCGGCCGGGCAGTCGCAGGTCGCGCGGTCGGTGGCCGACGTGGCGGTTACGTTGGCTAAACACGAGGGGCGCGAGGACCAGCAGCGAACCGCTGAGATCGCGAGGTGGTGCGAGCAGGCGGCGCAGCAGTTCGCCGACGCGCCGATCCAGACGTTCGTTCCGGTACTGGTCGAGCACATTGTCCGCAACCGGATGCGGCAGTCCCGCTTGAGCGCCTAGCCCGGCGGCTGGGGGTGCAGCGTGCGTCGGCTGACGAATTTTCGGCGCGCACCGGTGCGTGGGTCGTCGAACTCGATGCACTGCGCCAGCAACTGCAGCGGCGCGCTGAAGTCGTCCGGTGCGACGTCGATGATGTTGGGGTACAACGGGTCCCCGAGGATCGGCAACCCCAGCGAAGCCATCTGCACCCGCAGCTGATGGGTACGGCCGGTGCGCGGTGTCAGCTGGTACAAACGCTGCTGCGGCGCGATCAGTTCGATCAGCGTCTCGGCGTTGGGCTCCCCCGGTTCGCTGACCGCCTGTAGCCGACCCCGGTATTTGATGATCCGGCTGCGTACCACCCGGGGCAACGGCACCGCCGGGTCGACCTCCGCGCGCGCCAGGTAGGTCTTGCGCACCTCGCCGCGGGCGAACAATGTCTGATACCTGCCCCGCACCTCCCGCCGGGCGGTGAACAGCAGCACCCCCGCGGTGAGCCGATCCAGCCGGTGGGCCGGGCTGAGCTCCGGCAGCGCGAGTTCGCGGCGCAGCCGCACCAGCGCGGTCTGGGCGACGTGACGCCCACGCGGCATGGTGGCCAGGAAGTGCGGCTTGTCGACGACCACAATGTCGTTGTCGCGGTAGAGCACCGGAATCTCGAAAGGCACCGGCACCTCGTCGGGCAGGTCGCGGTACAGATACACGTGCGCACCCGCCGGCAGCACGGTCGCCTCGCCGACCACGGCGCCGTCGGTGTCGACAACCTCCCCGGCCAGCACCTTGGCACGGGCGGCCGCGCCAAACCGTTCGCTCAGCTCAGCCAGCACCGGTCCACCGCACAGCCGCACCCGCGCCGGACCCAGACCGTCCCGGACCGGCAGCGGCGCAGGTTTCACTTGAGCGGCACCGGTTCCAGGATCTCAGCGCGCGCCTCGGGTGCGCTGGCGCGCAACTCGTCGGCGGAGACATCGTCGGGCTGGGCTTGGGACAGGACCTCAGCGTCCACCCGTGCTTTGTAGTTGGCGACTTCGCGGTCGATGTCGGCGGCGCTCCAGCCAAGCGCCGGCGCGACCAGTTCGGCAACCTCCCGGGCACAGTCGACGCCGCGGTGCGAGTACTCGATCGAGATGCGCATCCGGCGGGCCAGGATGTCCTCCAGGTGCAGGGCGCCTTCGGCGACGACGGCGTAGACGGCTTCCACCTTCAGGTAACCCGGGGCGTCGGTGATCGGGCCCAGCAATTCCGGCCTGTCGGCCGCCAAGGCCAAGACGTCGTCCATCAGCGAGCCGTACCGGTCCAGCAGGTGCCGTACCCGGTAGGGGTGCAGGCCCACCCGCTCGCCGACGTGCTCGACCTGGTTGATCAGCGCGAAGTAGCCGTCCGCGCCCAGCAGGCTCACCTTCTCGGTGATCGACGGCGCCACCCGTGCCGGCACGAACTGGACTGCGGCGTCGATCGCGTCGGCGGCCATTACCCGGTAGGTGGTGTACTTGCCGCCGGCGATGGCGACCAGCCCGGCCGCGGGCACCGCGACGGCGTGCTCGCGGGACAGCTTGGAGGTCTCGTCGCTCTCCCCGGCCAGCAGCGGGCGCAGCCCGGCGTACACGCCGTCGATGTCGGCGTGGGTCAACGGGGTGGCCAGTACCTGGTTGACGGTGCCCAGGATGTAGTCGATGTCGGCCTTGGTGGCCGCCGGGTGGGCCAGGTCCAGGTTCCAGTCCGTGTCGGTGGTGCCGATGATCCAGTGGCTGCCCCACGGGATGACGAACATCACCGACTTCTCGGTGCGCAGGATGATCGCGACGTCGCTGACGATTCGGTCGCGTGGCACCACCACGTGTACGCCCTTGGACGCACGCACCTGGAATCGACCGCGCTGCTTGGACAGTGCCTGGATCTCGTCTGTCCACACCCCGGTGGCGTTGACCACCACGTGCCCGCGAACCTCGGTGATCGCGCCGTCCTCAGAGTCGCGGACCCGCACTCCGGTGACCCGGTCGCCTTCCCGCAGCAGCGCGACCACCTGGGTGGAGCTGCGCACTACGGCGCCGTAGTGGGCGGCGGTACGCGCCACCGTCATGGTGTGCCGGGCGTCGTCGACGACGGTGTCGTAGTAGCGGATGCCGCCGATCAGCGAGCTGCGTTTGAGGCCCGGGCTCAGCCGCAGCGCTCCGGCTCGGGTCAAATGTTTTTGCGCGGGAACCGATTTCGAGCCGCCGAGGGTGTCGTAGAGGAAGATTCCGGCGGCCATGTAGGGCCGTTCCCACCACCGGTTGGTCAGCGGGAACAGGAACGGCAAAGGCTTGACCAGATGCGGCGCCAGCTTGGTCAGCGACAGCTCGCGCTCGTACAGCGCCTCGCGCACCAGCCCGAACTCGAGCTGCTCGAGGTAGCGCAGGCCGCCGTGAAACATCTTCGACGAGCGGCTCGAGGTGCCCGACGCTAGATCCCGAGCCTCGACCAGGGCCACCTTGAGGCCGCGGGTGGCCGCGTCGAGCGCGCAGCCGGAGCCGACCACGCCGCCGCCGATCACCACCACGTCGAACTGCTCGGCGCCGAGACGATCCCAGGCCACCGCACGCTGTTGCGGTCCCAGCGACCCGTCGGACCAGTTCTGCTCGCCCTCCGCTGCGTTGCTCGGATTGCTCACGACTAAGGACTCCTGTCAGTTACTCGTCGGTAGGCGCTCGCCCAAGGCTAGTCAGTCCAGGTCGTCGTGCGCCATTAAACGACGGGCGGCCTCGGTGATGGACCCGGACAACGAGGGGTAAACGGCCAACGTCTGGGCCAATTCGTTGACGGTGATGCGGTTGGTGACGGCCACCGCGATGGGCAGGATCAGCTCGGAGGCGATCGGGGCCACCACCACGCCGCCAATAACCACGCCGGTGGATTTGCGGCAGAAGATCTTGACGAAGCCCTGGCGCAGCCCCGACATCTTCGCCCGCGCGTTGGTGTGCAGCGGCAGCATGATGGTCCGGGCGCTGAACTCGCCGTCGTCGATCGCCGACTGCGGGACGCCGACGGCCGCGATCTCGGGCCGGGTGAACACCGTCGCCGCGACAGTACGCAGTCGGATCGGGCTGACACCCTCGCCGAGCGCGTGGTACATCGCGATGCGGCCCTGCATCGCCGCGACCGAGGCCAGTAGCAGCAGGCCGGTGCAGTCTCCGGCGGCGTAGATGCCGGGGACCGACGTCCGCGACACCCGGTCCACCTTGAGGTAGTCGCCCGGGCCCAGCTCGATGCCGACCCGCTCTAGGCCCAGGCCGCTGGTGTTGGGGACCGAACCGATGGTCATCAGGGCGTGGCTGCCCTCGACGGTGCGGCCGTCGGTCATCGTCACCAGGACACCGGTGTCGGTGCGGGTTACCGACTCCGCGCGCGCGTTCTTGAACAGCTGGACGCCGCGTTCGGCGAACGACTCCTCCAGCACCGCGGCGGCGTCGGCATCCTCGTAGGGCAGCACCCGGTCGCGACTGGCGGCCACCGTCACGGGCACCCCCAATTCGGTGTAGGCGTGCACGAATTCGGCGCCGGTGACCCCCGAGCCCACCACTATCAGGTGTTCGGGCAACTCTTCGAGGTCGTAGAGCTGCCGCCAGGTCAGGATGCGCTCGCCGTCCGGCTGGGCCGACGGCAGCACCCGCGGGCTGGCGCCGGTGGCGATCAGCACCACGTCGGCATCGTGCTCGGTGGTGGTGCCGTCTGCGGCGGTTGCTTTGATGCGGTGTCGCGCCAGGCCGGGGGCGGGGTCGATCAGCTCGCCGCGAGCCGCGATCAGCCGCACCCCCACGGCGCGCAACTGGGCGGCGATGTCGGCCGACTGCTCAGCGGCCAGCTTCCTGACCCGGGTGTGGATCTGCGGCAGCGAGATCTTGGCGTCGTCGATGTCGATGTCGAAGCCCAGCCGCGGCGCCCGGCGCAGCTCGGTGCGCAGCCAGGTCGATGCGATGAACGTTTTGGATGGGACGCAGTCGTCGAGTACGGCGGCGCCACCGATGCCTTCGGAGTCGATCACGGTGACTTCCACCGAGTCGGGGTGTGCGTTGGCGGCCACTAGGGCTGCCTCGTATCCGGCCGGGCCTCCACCGAGGATCACGATGCGCGTCACCACGGCCTCAAACCTAGCTTGGCGACGATGCGGTTCGCAGCGCGAACCGAGGAGAAGCCAAGCAGTCCCACCCCGCTTGGCGACCATGCGGTTCGCAGTCCCACCCCGCTTGGCGTGACGGTTGACGCCGCGTGAGCGCGCGGCGTTTAAGCTTTCCCCGTGCCGCTCTACGCCGCGTACGGCTCGAACATGCATCCCGAGCAGATGCTCAAGCGTGCACCGCACTCCCCGATGGCCGGAACGGGCTGGTTGCCGGGCTGGCGGCTGACGTTCGGCGGCGAGGACATCGGATGGGAAGGCGCGCTGGCCACTGTCGTCCAGGATCCCGGTTCGCGGGTGTTCGTAGTGCTCTACGACATGACGCCGGCGGACGAGATGAACCTGGACCGCTGGGAGGGCTCTGAGTTCGGTGTGCACAAGAAGATCCGCTGTCGGGTGGAGCGGGAGGCGTCGGACACCGACATCGACCCAGTGCTGGCGTGGCTGTATGTACTCGACGCTTGGGAAGGCGGACTACCGTCGGCGCGCTACCTCGGGGTGATGGCCGATGCCGCCGAAATCGCAGGCGCTCCTGCCGAATACGTGCACGACATTCGCACCCGCCCGGCCCGCAACATTGGCCCGGGCCCCAGCGCATAGCTGATCCCTTGCGCCGAGCGCCTTACGTATATCTCTGTCGCCGAGCGTCCCCGTATGTACGGTGAAATCCGGTTTTCGACGGCATTTTCAGGACGCTCGCGCTGGCCCTGCGGCCCGACCATAGTCCAATCGTGTCCTGAGCCGGCTCACGAGATGCCAGGGTTCGAATCGGACGTCCTCGGCCACCATCGCAACGACAACCAATCCCAGATCTTGCAACGACGCGGTTCGCAGCCGATCGTATTTGAACGCCTCGGCACTGCGGTGCGAGTCGACGCCGTCGTACTCGGCCACGACGCGACACTCGGGCCAGGCGAAGTCGACCCGCCAAAGGCGTCCGTTCAGGTCGACGACCTTGTATTGCAGCACCGGTTCCGGCAATCCGCCGTCGATCATCACCAGCCGGGCCTCGCTCTCCATCGGCGACTCGGCCAACGGCGATGCCAGCACAAGCAGCTCCCGTGCGGTGCGAATACCTCGACGGCCGGCCTGCAGCTCGACGGCCGCGGCAAGCTCGTCGCGGCTGCAGGTACCGCTGCGCAGCGCCGCGTCCAGGGTGGCCAGCGCGCGCGGCCGGCGCAGGCCGCGCGCCACCTCGATCGCCGTCCAGGCGGGCGTCGTGGTCGGCCGGCCGCGAATTGCCGTCAGCGGCGCACCTTCGCGTCGGTGTACTACCAGCCCGGGTGCCGAGTGCAGGTGCCCGCAGCCGGGGTTGAGCACATGCAGGTCGGCATCGCTTTCAGTGTCGAATCCGTAGGCGGCGGCCGCGGTGTGTAAACACGTTGCGACCGTAGTGCCCGCCAGCAGGTCGAGCCCACGCAGCCGCAACGTGGTGGTGTCTCGCCCGCTGCCGTAGACGCCGCGCCAGATCCTTCGCAGCTCGCCGCGCCGGATGCAGGTCTCCAAGTTGCGGCGGCTCAGGACGCTCAAGGCTTGAGCGGCGGTAACCACGCCACCCTGCTGGTTAAGCAGCTGACAGAGTTCGGCGCGCACGCGGCCAATCTTCGGCAACACGCGACGCGCTCACAATTCACACGCGCGAGCGCCCTCAAAATGCCGGTCGCAGAGGCGTTTTACCGCACTTAAGAGGGCGCTCGGCACAAGACACAAGAGGGCGCTCGGCACAAGTGCCAAAGGCGAAGGCCGGAATTAGAACGACGCGGACTGCTCGATGATGTTGACCATCACCCGCACACCAATCGCCAACGCACGCTCGTCGAGGTCGAACGTCGGCTGGTGCAGGTCCAACTGCGGACCCTCCCCCGACCACACGCCAAGCCGGGCCATCGCGCCCGGGATTTCTTCGAGGTACCAGGAGAAGTCCTCGCCGCCGCCGGACTGGCGGGTATCGGCCAGCACGTCGGGGCCGACCGCTTCGATGGCGTGGGTGAGAATGCGCGTGGAGAGATCCTCGTTAACCACCGGCGGCACCCCGCGTCGGTACTGCAAGGTGTGCTCGATGGCCAGCGGCGACAACAGGCCCGTGACACTCTCCCGGATGATTCCTTCCAGGTCGAACCAGGTCTGACGGCTCGCGGTGCGCACGGTGCCGGCCAGCACCCCGGACTGCGGAATCGCATTGGGCGCATTTCCGGCATTGACCGCACCCCACACCAGCACGGTGCTGTTGCGGGGGTCGATCCGGCGCGACAGCACCCCGGGCAGGCCGGTGATCAGCGTGCCAAGCCCGTAGACCAAGTCGGCCGTCAGGTGCGGGCGCGAGGTGTGCCCGCCGGGCGACTGCAGCGTGATCTCGACTTGGTCGGCGGCCGATGTGATGGGTCCCAGTCGCACCGCCACCTTGCCCACTTCCAACCGGGGGTCGCAGTGCAGTGCGAAGATCCGCGACACCCCGGTCAGTGCGCCGGCCGCGATCGCGTCGATCGCACCTCCGGGCATCAGCTCCTCGGCTGCCTGGAAGATAAGCCGCACCCCGACCGGCAGTTCGGGCACCGACGCCAGCGCGAGCGCGGTGCCCAGCAGTATCGCGGTGTGGGCATCGTGCCCGCACGCATGCGCGATGTTGGGCATCGTCGATGCGTACGGCGCACCGGTCAGCTCGGCCATCGGCAGTGCGTCCATATCGGCTCGCAGCGCGATCCGCGGCTGGTGCTCAGGCCCGAAATCACAGGTCAGGCCGGTTCCTCCGGGCATCACCTTGGGATTGAGCCCGGCGTCGGCCAACCGCTCGGCGACGAATTGCGTGGTGGCGAATTCCTGGCGGCCGAGCTCGGGATAGCGGTGGATGTGCCTACGCCAGGCGACCAGGTCGTCGCAGTGGGTGGCCAACCAGGATTCGGCTGTGTCGATGAGGCTCATCCGAGCGACCCTCGACGTTCCTGCGCGGTCAGCACCCGATCCCGCTGGTCGGGCTCGCAGGCCAGCGCGACGACCGTGCGTGCCAGCATGATCGCTCCGTCGATCACGGCCCGGTCGGCGCTGGGCCCGGCGGCCGCCGCAGCGAAGGCGCGCTGGTGCACCGTGGCCCCGCCGGCGTCGACGCCGATCACCGGATGTATACCGGGCATCACCTGTGTCAGGTTGCCCATGTCGGTGCTGCCCATCGGCAGGCCCACCTCCACCGCGGCGGCCAGCGGCTCGCGGCCCAGCCGGCGCATCTCCTCACGAAAAACGTCGACCATCCATTGATCGGGCTTCAGCTCGGCATAACCCGGCCCGGCCGGGTCGATCTCGTATTCGCAGCCAGCGGCCAGCGCCGCGGCGGCGAAGCACGCGTACACCCTGCCCTCGAGCTCACGCAGCGAATCGGACTCGATCGCGCGCATCGCGTACTGCAGTGTTGCCTGCCCGGGAATCACGTTGACCGCCTGGCCGCCGTCGGTGACGATGCCGTGCACGAGCTGGCCGGGCGCCAGCTGCTGGCGCAGCACCCCGATCGCCACCTGCGCGACGGTCACTGCGTCGGCGGCGTTGATCCCCAGATGCGGTGCGACGGCGGCGTGCGATTCTTTGCCCCGGTAGTGCACGGTGACTTCGGTCAGCGCCAGCGACCGCGCGCCGGCGATGTCGGTGGGTCCGGGATGCGCCATCACGGAAAGTGCGACGTCGTCGAACGTTCCGGCCCGCAGCATCAGCGCCTTGCCGCCGCCGGACTCCTCGGCCGGGGTGCCCAGCAGGGCCACCGTCAGGCCGAGTTCGTCGGCGACTTCGGCCAGCGCCAGCGCGGTCCCCACCCCGGTGGACGCGATGATGTTGTGGCCGCAGGCGTGGCCGATCTCGGGCAGTGCGTCGTATTCGGCGCACACCCCAACGACCAGCGGCCCGCTGCCGTAGTCGGCGCGAAACGCCGTGTCCAGACCCGCAACCGGGGTGATCGCAAAACCGCGCTGGGCCACCAGCTCTTTGGCCTTGGCGCAGCTGCGGTGTTCGGCGAACGCCACCTCGGGTTCGGCGTGGATGGCGTGGGACAGCTCTATCAGGTCACTGCCACGCCGTCGCACCAGATCTTCGACGCGGTCCAGTGCTACGGGCATCTTCGCAGTATCTCACCGCCGCCTGGGATGCCGAGCGCCCGTCACACCCGTGCGGCGATGAACTGTGCCGCCTGCCCGGGCCAGGGCGGTACCTCGTAGGCATGATGCGCCTCACGGTCACGACCGCCGACGACGCAGACCGGATCGCCCTCGCTACACAGGTCGATCGCGCGGCCGGCGAACGCTCCCGCCGTCGACAGCGGGGTGCCGAACCGGTTGCCTGGATTGCCGAACACCGCGACCGCAGCAACGCGGCCGACCAGCGCGGGGTCCAGCGGTGGAGCCGAGCCGAAGGTACCGATCCGCTCGCCCAGCGGCGGCACACCGGCCAGCATCGATATCGCGGCAGCGCCTTGCGAGAAGCCGCCGAGCGCGATCCGGGTGTTGGGGCATTGCTCTGCCATCCAGGCAATGTGACTGCCTGCGTCGTTGGCTGCATCGCCCGTGGTCAGGAAGTTGTAGCTGGCCGCATAGTTGACCGGGTAGGCGCCCAGACTGCGGCCACCCAGTGCGGGGCCGAGCGCTGCCATCAGCGCGTCGCCAACGCGCCCCATGCCAGGCGGTTCAGCGGTTCCGCGGGCGAAGACGAGTTCGACGTCCGGGCAGTCGTCGGCGGTCGCTTTGGGCAGCGGCACGATCCCGAGCGCTGCGAAGGCTGCGAACACGACGGCGGCCACCACGGCAGGAGGCGATTTACGAAGTCTCACAGGGCCGATCATCACACACCCGCAGTTTCGGGGGCGCGACGAGCTAGGCTCGCCCAATGTGACCAACGTGGCGCCCCACCCCGACGAGATGGCGGCGCGCGCGGCCGCCGTCGTCGCCGAACGCACCGGCATCGGCAGGCACGACGTCGCCGTGGTCCTGGGGTCGGGGTGGTCACCCGCGGTGGCCGCGCTGGGCTCCCCGACCGCGGTGCTGGCGCAGGCCGACGTCCCCGGATTTGCCCCACCCGCCGCGGCCGGGCACCTCGGTGAGCTGCTGTCGGTGCCGGTCGGCGCGCACCGGGTGCTGGTGCTGGCCGGGCGGATTCACGCCTACGAGGGCTATGACCTGCAGCACGTGGTACATCCAGTCCGGACGGCGTGCGCGGCGGGGGCACGGATCGTGGTGCTTACCAACGCCGCGGGCGGGCTGCGTGCGGACCTGCGGGTCGGTCAGCCGGTGCTGATCAGCGACCACTTGAACCTGACCGCGCGCTCTCCGCTGGTGGGGGCGCAATTCGTCGATCTGACCGACGCGTATTCGCCGCGGTTACGCGCGTTGGCCCGCGAGAGTGACGCGGAACTGGCCGAAGGCGTTTACGCCGCGCTGCCCGGGCCGCACTACGAGACGCCGGCCGAGATCCGGATGCTGCAGACGCTGGGCGCCGACCTGGTGGGCATGTCGACGGTGCACGAGACGATCGCTGCCCGGGCGGCCGGCGCCGAGGTGCTAGCAGTTTCTTTGGTGACGAACCTGGCCGCCGGCATCACCGGCCAGCCGCTGAGCCACGCCGAGGTGCTTGCCACGGGGGCCGCGTCCGCCGCCGCGATGGGGTCGCTGCTTGCTGACGTGATCGCCCGGTTCCAGTGAGGCCCGAGGACTGGATCGCCCACGACCCCGACCCCACGACGGCCGCCGAGCTGGCGGCGCTGGATCTGCACGAACTGGCCGCCCGGTTCGCGCGTCCGTTGACCTTTGGCACTGCGGGCCTGCGCGGGCCGGTGCGGGGCGGTCCGGACGCGATGAACATCGCGGTGGTGTTGCGGGCCACCTGGGCTTTGGCGCAGGTAATCGGTGCGGGCTCGGTAATCGTCGGACGCGACGCCCGGCACGGTTCGGCCATGTTCGCCACTGCTGCCGCCGAAGCGCTTGCTGCCCAAGGGTTTTCAGTGCTGCTATACCCGGGACCGGTGCCTACGCCGGTAGTCGCCTTCGCGGTGCGCGCGACCGGCGCGGTCGCTGGGATTCAGATTACGGCCTCACACAACCCCGCGACCGACAATGGTTACAAGGTCTATCTGCAGGGCGGCCTGCAGATCGTTTCCCCGACCGACCGACAGATCGAGGCCGCGATCCCCGCGGCTCCTCCTGCCGACGAAATCCCGCGCATCCCAGTGCAACCCGCCGAGACCGACCTGCTGGAGCGGTACATCCGTCGCGCGGCGGGGGTACGCCGCGGCGCCGGCGGGCTGCGGGTGGCATTGACTCCCATGCACGGGGTGGGTGGCGCGGTTGCCGTGCAGACGCTGCGTCGGGCCGGTTTCGACGACGTGCACACGGTCACAACGCAATTCACGCCGGACCCCGATTTCCCCACGGTCGACTTTCCCAACCCGGAGGAGCCAGGGGCTACCGACGCGCTGTTGACCCTGGCCGCCGACGTCGACGCCGACATCGCGATCGCGCTGGATCCCGATGCCGACCGGTGCGCCGTCGGCATACCGACGGGATCCGGTTGGCGAATGCTGTCCGGCGACGAAACCGGTTGGCTGCTAGGCGATTACATCCTTTCGCAGCCGGCAACGGGTAGGCGCACGGTGGCCAGCACGGTGGTGTCCTCGCGCATGCTTGCCGCGATCGCTCACCATCACGGCGCGATGCACGTCGAGACACCCACCGGGTTCAAGTGGCTGGCCCGCGCTGACGGCGAGCACCCCGGAAGCCTGGTCTACGCCTACGAAGAGGCGATCGGGCACTGTGTCGACCCGGCCGCGGTGCGGGATAAGGACGGTATCAGTGCGGCGGTGCTGTGCTGCGACCTGGTGGTTTCGCTGCAGCAGCGGGGCCGCACCGTGCTCGACGCGCTCGACGACCTGGCCCGCCGTTACGGCGTGCACGAGGTCGGCGCGGTGTCGCGCCGGGTCGCCAACGCCGAAGAAGCCGCCGCTGTGATGCGACGACTGCGCCAGGCACCGCCGGCCCGACTGGCCGGCCTCCCGATGAGAGTCACCGACAGCGACGACGCCCTGATCTACGCTGGAGGCGACCAAAATACCTCGGCCAGGGTGGTGGTGCGGCCGTCGGGAACCGAACCAAAGCTGAAGTGCTACTTGGAGATTCGCTGCAAACCGACAGAAGATTTAAGCACCGCTCGGCAGCGCGCCAAAGAGCTGCGCGACCAGCTGAAAGCCGAGATCGCGCACTGGTGACCGATCAGCGCGGCCCGAATTGACGGTCGCCGGCGTCGCCGAGTCCGGGCACGATGTAGGCGATCTCGTTGAGTCCGTCGTCGACGGCCGCGGTGAACAACCGCGCGCCCGGCGCCGCCTCCCGCAACGCGGCGATGCCCTCCGGCGCCGCCACCACGCACAACGCGGTGATGCTCGTCGCGCCGCGCTCCTGCAGCAGACGCACAGTGTGTGTCATCGATCCCCCGGTGGCCAGCATCGGGTCCAGGATCACCGCGGGCTGCGCAGACAGGTCCTCGGGCAGCGACGCAAGGTACGGCTCGGGCTGGTGGGTCTGTTCGTTGCGGGCCACCCCGACGAACCCGACGGCGGCGCCCGGCAGTGCCGCCAGCGCGGCGTCAACCATGCCCAGCCCGGCCCGCAGCACCGGAACCAGCAGCGGCAGCTCGGTCAGCTGCGCACCCGTCGTCGCGGTCAGGGGCGTACGGATCGACACCGGCTCGATCCCCGCGTCCCGGGTCGCTTCGTAGACCAGCATCAGCGTCAACTCCCGCAGCGCTGCCCGGAAGGTGGCGTTGTCGGCGCGCTCGTCGCGCAGCGCGGTCAGCCGGACCGCCGCCAGCGGGTGGTCAACGACGTGCACCTCCACGGGGAGTGACCTTATATAACAATCCGGTTCAGGCCCGCTGACACGCGTGATCGAGTCCCTTTGGGTGCTGCGACCGCCCCATATACTCCCGGCATGCGGCGGCTGAAAAGGCATCTGATCAGGGCATTTTGCGCCCTGACGGCAGTGGGTGCAGTCGTGCTGCCGACACCTCGGTCAGCGTTGGCGGCGGCCGTCCTGCCGACCTACGCGCACGTGGTGATCGTGGTGGAAGAGAACCGCTCTCAGGCCAATATCATCGGCAATCAGGCAGCGCCGTTTATCAACGCGCTGGCCGCCGGCGGGGCGATGATGGCGCAGTCGTTCGCCGAGACCCATCCCAGCGAGCCCAACTATCTGGCGCTGTTCGCCGGCAGCACGTTCGGGTTGAAGAAGGACAGCTGCCCGGTCGAGGTCGGCGCCCAGCCGAATCTGGCGACCGAACTGCTGGCCGCGGGCCGCACCTTCGGGGGCTATTCGGAAGACCTTCCGGCGGTGGGTTCGACGGCCTGCAGCGCGGGCAAGTATGCGCGCAAGCACGTGCCGTGGGTCAACTTCAGCAATGTGCCGCCGGGGGTGTCGGTGCCGTTCTCGGCCTTCCCGCAGCCGGCCAACTATGCGTCGCTGCCCACCGTATCGTTCGTCATCCCGAACAACGACAACAACATGCACGACGGGTCAATTGCCCAGGGCGATGCCTGGCTGAACAGCCGGATGTCGGCGTACGCCAACTGGGCCAGGGCTAATAACAGTCTGCTGATCGTGACGTGGGACGAGGACGACGGCGGCCAGCGCAACCAGATCCCGACGGTGTTCTACGGCGCTCACATCCAGCCCGGCAGCTACAACGAGACCATCAGCCACTACAACGTGCTGGCCACCCTGGAGGAGATGTACGGACTGCCCAAAACGGGTTTAGCGGCCAATGCTGCCCCGATCGCGACTATTTGGGGCGGATAAGCGCCGACGCAGCGGGTCGCTATTGTGTGCCGCATGGCTGCTGACCTCGTGCCCATCCGCCTGAGCCTGTCCGAGGGCGACCTTTACACGCTGTGGGCGCCGCGCTGGCGCGACTCCGGGGATGAATGGGAGGCGTTCCTGGGCAAGGACGACGACCTGTACGCCTTTGAGAACGTTTCGGACCTGGTCGCGTTCGTGCGCAGCAACGACGACAATGACCTGACCGACCACCCGGGCTGGCAGGGCATCACCGAGACACACGCCCGCAAGTTCGAGCCCGCCGAGGACAAGCGTTTCGACCTGGTCGCCGTCGAGGAGTTGGTGGCCGATAAGCCGACCGAGGAATCGGTGAAGGCGCTGGCCGGCGCGCTGGCGATCGTGTCGTCGATCGGCTCGGTATGCGAATTGCCGGCGATCTCGAAATTCTTCAACGGCAACCCGAATCTGGGCACGGTGTCCGGCGGGATCGACAACTTCACCGGTAAGGCCGGCCGCAAACGCTGGGAGGCGATCGCCGAGGTGATCGCCCGCAGCTGGGACGACGTGCTCAAGGCCCTCGACGACATCGTCGTGGGCCCCGAGGTCGACGAGGACCTGTCGGCCAAAGCTGCCGAAGAACTCGAAGAGGAGATCGAAGAACCCGAGGAACCCGAGGAAGAGTCGGCCGACGAAGCCGACGAGAAAGACGACGAGGCCGCGGCGGAAGGCGATACGGCCGACGAAGCCGACGAGTCCGCCGAGGACGGCGAGGAAGAGAACGAGGAAGGCCGCGCCGCGGGCGACACCGTCGTGCTGGGCAGCGACGAGGACTTCTGGGCGCAGGTGGGCATCGACCCGATCCGCATCATGACGAGTTCGGGCACGTTCTACACGTTGCGCTGCTACTTCGACGACCGTCCGATCTTCCTGGGCCGCAACGGCCGGATCAGCGTGTTCAGCTCCGAGCGGGCGCTGGCGCGCTACCTCGCCGACGAGCACGACCACGACCTGTCGGATCTGAGCACCTACGACGACATCCGCACCGCCGCGACCGACGGCTCGCTGAAGGTCGACATCACCGACGAGAATGTCTACGTACTCAGCGGGCTGGCCGACGACTTCACCGACGGCCCCGAGGCAGTGGACCGCGAGCAGCTTGACCTGGCCGTTGAACTGCTCCGTGACATCGGCGACTACTCGGAGGAGAGCACCGTCGACAAGGCGCTGGAGACCAGCAAGCCGCTAGGCAAGTTGATCGCCTATGTGTTGGAGCCGGATTCGGTGAGCAAACCCGACGGCCCGTATTCCGCCGCGGTGCGGGCGTGGGAGAAGCTGGAGGCGTTCGTCGAGAGCCGGTTGCGACGCGAGTAGCGGTTATAACCTGGGCAGAGCGCTGCGCCTTGGTGGCCCGTCGCCGCCGCATCCGCGTCACCCGCGTCGCCACCGACACAACCACAACCGCCGAGGCCGCCAAACCGCCGCCGGCCCGCCTGGCGACGGCCGACCACTACCCGGCGACGCACCACGTGATTGCCGAATCGGGCGGGCTAACTATCCAAGTCCGACGTCGGCGGCGCACGCCGCCAGTACCGCGTCCCAGTCCTCGATGTTGAAGTGCCCTTTTCCACGGGCCCAGTTCAGGTCGACGTCGGGGACGACGCGTTGGAGATATTCACCGATAACGCGCGGGATGAAGGTGTCCCGGTCGCCCTGCCAGATGTGGGTGGGCACGGAGACCTCGTCGACCCCGAATCCCCACGGCCGGTATTCGAGGAACGTCTCGTGCGCCCCACCGCGACCACCCTGCCGGAACGCCTCGAGCTGGATGGCACGAAAGTGCCGCAGGAACAGCTCATCGCGTACGTGCTGCAGGTCGGTATCGGGCAGCGATACCGTCACCACCTTGGCAAAGAATCCGGGTGCGTATCTCGCGCCCCAGCCGAACGGGACATAGGCAGCATGAAACGCCCCCGGTCCAAAACGCGCCAGCCGCGCGTAGAGCCGGTCGGCGCCGCTGAGACCGTGCATGATCTCCGGCGTCACCAATGGCCCCCACGGCCCGAGCGCGCCAATGAATGTCAACCGAGAGTGCGGGATGAACGCGCCGCAGGCAAACAGATGCGGTCCGGCCCCCGAATGCCCCAGCACGCCGAACGTGGTCAAGTCCAGGGCATCGGCCAGCGCACACACATCGGCGGGCCAGTCGCGGAACCGGCGGCCACGCTGAAAGGTGGAACGCCCGAAGCCGGGACGATCGACGGCGATCAACCGGAATCCGTGTCGGCGGGCGGCGGCGTCGGCGAATACGGCCTCCAAGCGGCAACTCGGAGTGCCATGAAAGTAGAACGCCGGATAGCCGGCCGGCTCACCCCAGTCCAGACAGGCCAGCACGCGCCCGTCGGGCAGGGTGACGAGGTCGGCCTCGTCGGAGCGGATTCGCTGCGGCAGCATTGCGGCTGGCTCCCCTACTGGGCTGCGCGGTGGAACCGCCCGATCCTACTGAGCCGCGGCTTGGGAGTGCCTCGCTAGGGGCAAGGCCTGCCGACGAGATGCGCCGGCGAATTTGGTCGAGGTTGACCCTGGTGCTGCCTATCATCGCCCAGGTCTGCCACCCGACGAGGGCTTGTTCGACGTGGGCATGAAGGACACCGGGCTGGCTGATCGGGATGGCATGGCCTAGGTCGTGGCGACTGCTGTCGGCGACGACGGCGACGAGCTGGCCGGTGATGTCGACTGACTCACCGTCGCCTGAAGGAGTCCATTCGGTCCGAAACCGTAACTGCCGGGGCACGCCCTCCTCGAGGTCGATGAACTCCCAGCCCAGGGCAAAGTCGATGTCGGTCATGGCACCCTCCGGGTGCGGCTGGTCCGCTAGAGCCGATCCATTGCGCGCGCCATCGAAGAGCTCTCGAGAAATGCGTAACGGGCCGCGTGGTCGGTCCGGATCTGCGGCCGGTTGCGGTACACGTACAGGTCGGCGGTGCGGCCGAGAGTCGAGGCAGCGCGAATCAGGTGCTTCATGTCTGGGTCCTTCGGAAAATTGCGGCCAAATCTTGGCTGCATCGACTTTCCTATTTACCGAGGCACCAATCATCGGTAGGAACGCGTAAATCCCCCCTGTGGGGGGGTCGTACGTTTGCGCAGGGCTATTTGACACGCGTACGTACTTTTGCCGAGAACTGCCACTCCAACTGGCACGATGCTGACTAGCATGATCGGGATCGGTACACAAAATTCGGACCCGCCGTTCGCACTGGAGAGTGAGCGAATTGCTGCCCACCGGCACCGTTACGTTGCTCTTGGCCGACATCGAAGGCTCTACCCGGCTCTGGCAGACCCAGCCCGCGCAGATGGCGGCCGCGATTGCACTGCTGGATCGGACCCTCGCCGACCTCGTCGCGTCCCATGGCGGTGTCCGGCCCATCGAACAAGGCGAAGGTGACAGCTTCGTCGTCGCGTTCGGACGTGCCGCCGACGCTGTCTCCTGCGCCCTCCAACTGCAGCTGAGTCCGCTGGAACCGATAGCACTGCGCATCGGCCTGCACACCGGCGACGTGCAGTTGCGCGACGACAACAACTACGTCGGCGCGACGATCAATCGCGCGGGGCGGCTGCGTGATCTCGCGCACGGCGGGCAGACGTTGTTGTCGGCTACCACCGCCGACATGGTCCTCGACCAGCTCTCGGACGGGACCTGGCTGATCGATTGCGGATCGTATCAACTGCGTGATCTGCCTCGCCCGGAACACATCTCGCAGTTGGGCCACCGCGACCTGCCCAACAACTTTCCGCCGCTTCGCGCGCCCACCCAGTCGGTTGCGGGTCGACTTCCGGTGCAGCTGGACAGCTTCATCGGCCGAAGGCGCGAGATTGCAGAGGTACTACCGATCCTGGCCGACAACCGGTTGGTCACGCTGATCGGCGGCGGCGGTGTGGGGAAGAGCCGACTGGCCGTGCAGGTTGCGGCTCAACTGGCCCCGGAGGGACCTGACCAGGTCTATTACGCCAATCTGGAGCCGATCACCGATCCCAACGATGTGCCGGGCGTAATTGCCGACGCGCTCGGCTTCGTCGATCACACTGGACACGGCACGCTGGACAGCCTGGTCCGTTTCCTCTGCAGGCGTCGATCACTGATCCTGCTGGACAACTGCGAGCATTTGCTGGATGGCGCGGCGGCACAGATCAAAGCACTGTTGCAGGGCTGCCCCGAACTAACCCTGCTGGCTACCAGTCGCGAGCCGATGGCGGTGGCGGGCGAGGTGGTCTGGCGCGTGCCGACACTGTCGTCCGACGACGCGATCGCCTTCTTCGCCGACCGTGCCCGGCTGGCCCGACGCGACTTCGCCGTTACCGACGACAACGTCGAACTGGTGAGCCAGATATGTCGAAGGTTGAACGGCATGCCATTGGGCCTCGGGCTGGCGGCCGCGCGGGTACGGTCGTTGTCGCTGCCCGAGATCATGGCCGGCCTCGACGACAAGATCCGCCTGCTGACCGGCGGTGCGCGCACCGCACCGCTGCGCCATCAGACGTTGCGGGCATCGTTGGACTGGTCGCACGAACTGCTGAGCAAACCCGAGCGGATCCTGTTCCGGCGGCTGGGAGTGTTCGTCGGCGGTTTCGACCTCGAGACGGTGCAGGCCGTGGCCGGCTTCGGTGAGTTACCGCACTACCAGGTGCTTGACGAGCTGACCCTGCTGGTCGACAAGTCACTGGTGGTCGCCGACAGCACGGCGGGCCGGACGCGATACCGCAGATCCGAGGGGATCGGCCAATTCGCGATGGAGCAACTGCACGAGGCGGACGAAACCGACACCGTGCGTGAGCGTCACAGTGACCACTACATCGCCATGGCAGCGCGACTCGACAGTCCGGGACGCTCCGACTACGCCGAATTACTGGATCAGGCCGAGACCGAGATCGACAACCTGCGCGCCGCCTTCACCTGGTGCCGCGAGACTTACAACTGGGAATCCGCCATGGCGCTGGCTTCGTCGCTGCAACCGCTGTGGCTCAGCCGCGGACACATGCGCGAGGGCCGCTCGTGGTTTGAATCCTTGCTGGCGAAGGATCTTACGGACCCTCACGACATCGCCCCCCAGGTGTGCGCGCGAGCGCTTGCTGATATGGCTGTGCTCGACATATTCCTCGACGCGGCCGCAAGCCGGCAGCGCGCCGAGGAGGCGCTGGCAATGGCGCGTGAGATTGCGGACCCTGTACTGCTGGCCCGGGCGCTGACCGCGCGCGGCTTGACGGCCGGCTTCAACTATGAGGCCAACGAGGTGCAGGAATACTTCGCCGAAGCGGCTCAACACGCCCGCTCCACCGGGGACCAGTGGCGGCTCAGCCAGATCCTGAGTTGGCAGAGCAACGCCGCCATGGTGGCGGGCGACGCGGCCGCCGCCTACGCGATCGGCAGCGAGGGGAGCGCTGTCGCCGACGCGATCGGTGACCTGGTTAGCTCCCGCCAGTGCCGGCTGAGCGTGGCGTATGCACGACTCTGGCATGGCGAATTGGCCAGGGCCGCAGAGGAATTCGCCGAGCTGGTGAGCGATGGCAGCGACACCGACCTGCTGACTTCACTGAGCCTCAAGGGCCTGGGCGATGCTCTCGCCTACCAGGGCGACGTGCGCGGTGCACGCGCCGCCGCCGAGGCCGCCATTGCGGGTGCCACCGAGGCGGGCCAGTACTTCGCCGGACTCGGCTATGCGACGCTGGTGCTCGCCGCACTGGTCGAGGGTGACGTCGAGGCCGCGCAGGAGGCGAACGAGAAGGCTTGGCTGAACCTGAACGCTCAGCCCCAAACGGCCCATTTCTGGCGAGCCTTCAAGTCCCAGGTACTGCTGGCGTCCGGAGATCTGGCGGAAGCTCGGCAGTGCGCCGACGAGGCCGTCGAGGCGACGTCCGGCTGGCACCTCGCACTGGCGCTGACGACGCGCGCCCGGGTGGCGATGAGCCAGGGCGAACCGGAGCAGGCCGAACGTGACGCCTACGCCGCGCTGTCCTGCGCGGCCGAGGTGCGGGCGTACAACTGCGTTCCGGCTATCCTCGAGTCCCTGGCCCGGCTGGCCGTCGATCAAGAAAATCAATCCGTGGCCGCGAGGCTTTTCGGAGCGGCCGAGGCGCAGCGGCAGCGTACCGGCGCGGTACGATTCAAGGTCTACGACGCCGTATACGAATCATCAGTGACCGCGCTGCGGACGGCGATGGACGAGGATCAACTCCTATGCGCCTGGGCCGACGGGGCCGCGCTTTCCACCGAGGAGGCGATCGCCTACCCGCAGCGTCGGCGCGGTGAGCGGAAACGCGCGGCAAGCGGCTGGGCATCCCTGACGCGTGCCGAACTCGACGTGGTTCGCCTTGTCGGAGAAGGGCTTTCGAACAAAGATATCGCCGAAAGACTCTTTGTCTCGCCGCGCACGGTGCAGACCCACCTCACCCACGTCTATACCAAGTTGGGCAACAACTCCCGTGTACAACTCGCCCAGGAGGCCGCACGACACGCCTGAGTCAGCACCGCCGACTCGCTACCCGATCAGCACCGCATAGCGCGGCTTGATCACCTCGTCGATGATCGCCAGCCGCTCATCGAACGGGATGAACGCGGACTTCATCGCGTTGATGGTGAAGCGATGCAGATCGGTCCAGCCGTAGCCGAACGCCTCGACCAGCCGGTACATCTCCATGCTCATCGTGGTGTCACTCATCAGCCGATTGTCGGTGTTGACGGTCACCCGAAAGCGGGTGCGCGCCAACAGGTCGAAGGGATGCTCGGCGATGTTGGCCACCGCTCCGGTCTGCACATTGGAGCTCGGACACATTTCGAACGGAATTCGCTTGTCGCGCAACAACGATGCCAGGCGCCCCAGCTTGACCGTCCCATCCGCATGGATATCGATGTCGTCGACGATGCGCACTCCGTGACCCAGCCGGTCGGCGCCGCAGAACGCGATCGCCTCGTGGATGGACGGTAACCCGAATGCCTCGCCGGCGTGAATGGTGAAGCGCGCGTTGTTGTCTCGCATGTATTCGAACGCATCCAGGTGCCGGGTCGGCGGGTGGCCTGCCTCGGCGCCGGCGATGTCGAATCCGACCACGCCCCTGTCCCGGAACCGGATCGCCAGCTCGGCGATCTCCCGCGACATGGCAGCGTGTCGCATCGCGGTCACCAGGCAACGCACTTTGATCGTGCGACCGTCTGCCGCACAAGCCTTTTCACCGGCGACGAATCCCGCCAGCACCGCGTCGACAACTTGGTCGAACGAGAGTCCCCGGTTGATGTGCAGCTCTGGGGCAAACCGCACCTCGGCGTACACCACCGAGTCGGCGGCCAGGTCCTCCACGCATTCGTAGGCCACCCGGTACAGCGCGTCGGGAGTCTGCATCACCGCCACGGTGTGCGAGAACGGTTCGAGGTAGCGCTCCAGCGAGCCGCTGTGTGACTGAGTGCGAAACCAGGTGGCCAGTGCGACGGCGTCGGCGGCGGGAAGGCCGTCGTAGCCGATTTCCTCCGCTATCTCGAGCACGGTGGCCGGGCGCAGCCCGCCGTCGAGGTGGTCGTGCAGCAGCGCCTTGGGCGCCTGGCGGATGTTCTCCAGCGTCAGCATCACGTGATCCGATCGATGATCAGCGGCCGGGGCGCGGGCGGCTCGTCGGCCACCCGGTAGGCCCCGTCCAGCTCGGCCAGCGCCGGGCCGAACCGTTCCGGAGTATCGGTGTAGAGCGTGAACAAAGCGTCGCCGGCGGCCACCGGTTCGCCGGGTCTGCGATGGATCCGGACGCCGGCGCCGTGCTGCACCCGCGCACCCGGACGGGATCTGCCCGCACCGAGCCGCCACGCCGTCAGCCCCACTGCCATTGCGTCGATATCGCCCATTGTGCCGCCCCTGGTGGCCGTCACGGTTTCCGAACACTCACCAATTGGCAAAGGTTTCGCCAAATCCCCACCCTGGGCCGCGACCAGCCGCCGGAACCGATCCATCGCGGAGCCGTCCCGCAACGTCTGCGCCGGATCGCGGCCGGTTATCCCGGCCAGCTCGAGCATCTCGGCGGCCAGCCGCACGGTCAGCTCCACCACGTCGGTCGGGCCGCCGCCGGCCAGCACCTCCAGCGACTCCGCCACTTCCAGGGAGTTGCCGACGGCTCGGCCAAGCGGGCCGCGCATGTCGGTCAGCAGCGCGCGAGTTGGCACACCATGCGCGTGGCCGAGCTCCACCATGGTATTGGCCAGGTCGCGGGCGTCCGCTTCGGACTTCAGGAAAGCCCCGGAGCCGACCTTGACGTCGAGTACCAGCGCGGCCGCGCCCTCGGCCAGCTTCTTACTCATGATTGAACTGGCGATCAGCGGCAACGATTCGATGGTGCCGGTGACGTCACGCAGCGCGTAGAGCTTGGCATCGGCCGGGGCGAGCTCACCCGCGGCGAAGATGGCCGCCCCGATGTCCCGGAGCTGCTCGCGCACTTGCGCATTGGACAACTCGCTGGTGAATCCGGCGATCGATTCCAGCTTGTCCAGGGTGCCTCCGGTGTGACCCAACCCGCGTCCGGACGCCTGCGGAACCACGCCGCCACATGCCATAACGACGGGCACCAGGGGCAGGGTGATCTTGTCGCCGACGCCGCCGGTGGAGTGCTTGTCCACGGTCGCTAGACCCAGGTCGGTGAAGTCCATCCGGGGTCCGGAGGCTAGCATCGCGGCTGTCCAGCGGGCCGTCTCGCCGCGATCCATGCCGCGCAGGAATATCGCCATCAGCAGCGCCGACATCTGTTCAGGGGCGACGTGGCCGTCGGTGTAGGCAGCGATTACCCAGTCGATCGCGGCGTCCGGCAGCCGGCCACCGTCCCGCTTAACGCGGATGACCGTTGGCGCGTCGAACGTGCCGGATACCAACTGGCTCAAAGGTTGCCTTTGACGAAGGACGCCAGTGCGGCGGTGAGCTGGGCAGAGAAGGGCAGCGGCCTGGTGTAGTTGTCCGGCGCTTTGCTGGCATCCTCCTTGAGAACGTGGTTCACGCCGGTCAGGTGCACAAAGTCGGTGTTGGTGCCGGCACTGGTCAGCCCCGATACCAACTGGTCGACGTCGGCGCAGTTCACCTGGGTGTCTGCGTCGCTGCAGCTGACCAGCACCGGCATGCCGCGGGGCAGCTTCGCGGCCATGTCGGCCGGGTTGACGGCATCTTCCTGCTGCAGGATGTTGGCGTTGGCGGCGTTGATGATCGGCTTGAGCGCCGCGGGCTCGTCGGCCGGGACCTGACCGGTTGCCCGGAATTCCTGGATAGCTTTGTCGAAAGCCGCCGTGTACTCGGCGGCCTGGGCCGTGGTCAGTTTGCCAGCCGCGACCGCCGCGTCGGCCTGGGCGTGCAGTTGCTCCAAGACGTGGTCTAGGACGCGGCGACTCTGCGGCTCCAGCAAACCCAGCGCCCGCACCGAAGGGACCGTCCCGGACGCGGCGGTGGCCAGCAGCAGGGCGTACAAGGCGCCCTCGCTGTGGCCGATCACCATGAGCCGGTGCTTGTCGACGCCGGGCCGGCCGGCCAAAAAGCTCAGCGCCGCGCTCGCCTCATCCTGAAACACGGCCATGTCGAGTTTTCCTGGGTCCTTGGCGTACGGGCCGACACCGGTCTGACCGGTGCCGAGTTTGTCGTAGCGCAAGCTAGCCACTCCGCTGTCCGAGAGGGCTTGGGCCAGATTCCGCAATGTGTCGATCTGGCCGGGCATGACCGCGGAGTTCCCGTCGCGATCGGTCGGCCCACTGCCGGCAATCAGCAGCGCCGCAGGCACGCCCGGGCTCTGCCCTGCCGGGTGACGGAACGTGCCATACACCGTCATCTCGCCCACCTGGAATGTGACGGACTCCTCCGACCACGAGGGCGACGCGGGGGGCGAGGCTGTACCCGAGTGTGAGCCGCATCCCACCAGCCCGACGCTGACGGCGACCACGACGGTAATCAATGCGACCCGGCGGCGCATGACTGTCCGGCGGGACACAAATATGTTGTCGCTCACGATGATTGCCGACGCAGATCGGGGCTGAAGGCATCGGGCAGCAGGTCGCCCAGGCGGCGTGGGCCCTGCGCGTGGTCTATCAGCATGTCCGGTCCGCCGTGTTCCAGCAGCAGCTGGCGGCACCTCCCGCACGGCATCAGCGGGGCACCGTTGCCGTCCACGCACGCCAGTGCCAGCAACCGGCCACCACCGCCGGCGTGCAGGGCGCACACGACCGCGCATTCGGCACAGAGACCAAGGCCATATGAGACATTCTCCACATTGCAGCCAGCGACGATGCGGCCGTCGTCCACCAGCGCGGCAGCCCCCACCGGGAACCTAGAATACGGCGCATAAGCTCGCGCGGATAGCTTGATTGCGTTGTCCCGCAACATATTCCAATTAATATCAGCCATCTTGCAGCCCCGCTCGCCGACGCGCAGAATCAATGAAAGCAACCCTAGCCTCCACCGCCGCGCGAGATGTTAATCGCACTGCTTTTCTACCGCGGGCAACGTCGACCGAGCTAAGCTCGGGTGCCCGGCAGAAGGGGGAGAACCCAGGTGAGTACGCAAACCGAGACCGCGGAACCGGTCAGCCCGGGATCCCCGCGCAAACGACGCCCGCCACGCACCTTGTACCGAGGCGATCCCGGCATGTGGGCGTGGGTGTTGCACCGCATCAGCGGAGCCACGATCTTCTTCTTCCTGTTCGTCCACGTGCTCGACGCGGCGGTGCTACGGGTCAGTCCGCAGGCCTACAACCAGGTCCTGGCGACATACAAGACCCCGATCGTCAGCCTGATGGAGTACGGCCTGGTGGGCGCGGTGCTGTTCCACGCGCTCAATGGAATCCGAATCATCCTGATCGACTTCTGGTCGGAGGGTCCCCGTCATCAGCGAACGATGTTGTGGGTCGTTGCGGTGGCGTTCCTCATACCCCTGGTGATGGCCGGAGTGGTGATCGGTATCCACGTATCGGAGCACCTGCGATGAGCAGCCCCGACCTGCAGTTGGGCCCCGGCCAGATCGCACCGGTGCGGCAACGCAGCTACGACCGGCCGGCCAGCCTGGACAACCCCCGCTCCCCGCGCCGCCGCGCCGGAATACCCAACTTCGAGAAGTTCGCGTGGCTGTTCATGCGGTTCTCCGGAATCGTGCTGGTATTCCTGGCGATCGGCCACCTGTTCATCATGCTGATGTGGGATGGCGGCGTCTTCCGCTTGGACTTCAACTTCGTCGCGCAACGCTGGGCCTCGCCGTTCTGGCAGGTGTGGGACCTGCTGTTGCTGTGGCTGGCACAACTGCACGGCGGCAACGGGATCCGCAACATCATCGACGACTACAGCCGTAAGAACATCACCCGATTCTGGCTCAACGCGCTGCTTACCGCGTCGATGGTGTTCACCTTGATGCTCGGGACGTACGTGCTGATGACCTTCAACCCGAACATCTCGTAGAAGAGTCGGAGGGCCTGTGATCGAGCAACACCGATACGACGTGGTGATCGTCGGCGCCGGGGGCGCCGGAATGCGCGCGGCGGTCGAGGCGGGTCCCCGCGTCCGCACCGCGGTGCTGACCAAGCTGTACCCGACGCGTAGCCACACCGGCGCTGCCCAGGGCGGGATGTGCGCCGCACTGGCCAACGTCGAGGACGACAACTGGGAATGGCACACCTTCGACACCGTCAAGGGCGGCGACTACCTCGCCGACCAGGACGCCGTGGAGATTATGTGCAAAGAGGCCATCGACGCGGTGCTGGACCTGGAAAAGATGGGGATGCCGTTCAACCGCACCCCCGAGGGCCGCATCGACCAGCGCCGCTTCGGCGGACACACCCGCGATCACGGTAAGGCGCCGGTGCGCCGGGCCTGCTACGCCGCCGACCGTACCGGCCACATGATCCTGCAGACGCTCTATCAGAACTGCGTCAAGCACGATGTGCAGTTCTTCAACGAGTTCTACGCGTTGGACCTGGTGCTGACCGAGACCCCAACCGGGCCGATTGCCACCGGGGTGGTCGCCTATGAGTTGGCGACCGGGGTGATCCACGTTTTCCACGCCAAGGCGATCGTGCTGGCCACCGGCGGCTCGGGCCGGATGTACAAGACCACCTCCAACGCGCACACATTGACCGGAGACGGTATAGGCATCGTGTTCCGCAAGGGACTTCCCTTGGAGGACATGGAATTTCACCAGTTCCATCCGACTGGACTGGCTGGCCTTGGCATCCTGATCTCCGAGGCGGTGCGCGGCGAGGGCGGCCGGCTGCTCAACGCCGACGGCGAACGCTTTATGGAGCGTTACGCGCCGACCATCGTCGACTTGGCGCCCCGCGACATCGTCGCCCGCTCGATGGTCCTCGAGGTGCTCGAGGGCCGCGGCGCAGGCCCCAACAAGGACTACGTGTACATCGACGTGCGCCACCTCGGCGAGGACGTGCTGGAGGCCAAGCTGCCCGACATCACCGAGTTCGCCCGCACCTACCTCGGCGTGGACCCGGTGCACGAGCTGGTCCCGGTGTACCCGACCTGCCACTACGTGATGGGCGGCATCCCGACCACGGTCACCGGACAAGTGTTGCGGGACAACACCAACACCGTGCCGGGCCTGTTCGCGGCCGGAGAGTGCGCGTGCGTTTCGGTGCACGGCGCCAACCGGCTGGGCACCAACTCGCTGCTGGATATCAACGTGTTCGGGCGCCGCGCCGGACTGGCTGCGGCCGCCTATGCGCGCGGCAACGACTTCGCCGACATGCCACCGGAACCGGCCGCGATGGTGCAGGGCTGGGTGGCCGACATCTTGAGCGAGCACGGCAACGAACGCGTGGCCGACATCCGCACCGCCCTGCAGCAGACGATGGACAACAACGCCGCGGTGTTCCGCACCGAGGAGACCCTCAAGCAAGCCCTCACCGACATTCACGCCCTCAAACAGCGCTATTCCCGAATCACTGTGCACGACAAGGGAAAACGATTCAACAGTGACCTGCTGGAGGCCATCGAGCTGGGCTTTCTGCTGGAGCTGGCGGAGGTCACCGTGCTGGGTGCGCTCAACCGCAAAGAGTCGCGCGGCGGTCATGCCCGCGAGGACTACCCCAACCGCGACGACGTCAACTTCATGCGCCACACGATGGCTTATAAGGAGGGCACCGACCTGCTCAGCGACATTCGGCTGGACTTCAAACCCGTTGTGCAGACCCGGTATGAGCCGAAGGAAAGAAAGTACTGATGAACCCGGAGCCCGATGCAACCGACGTCCAGACGCTGGACCCGCCGCTGCCACCGGTGCCCGACGGCGCGGTGATGGTGACGCTGAAGATCGCACGTTTCAACCCCGACGACCCGGACAAGTTCGCGGCGACCGGCGGCTGGCAAAGCTTCCGGGTTCCGTGCCTGCCGAGTGACCGGCTGCTGAACCTGCTGCTCTACGTCAAGGGCTACCTGGACGGGACGCTGACCTTTCGCCGCTCCTGCGCGCACGGGGTGTGCGGGTCCGACGCGATGCGGATCAACGGTGTCAACCGGCTGGCCTGCAAGGTGCTGATGCGCGACCTGCTGCCGCAAAAGCCGGGCAAGAAACTCACCATCACGGTCGAACCGATCCGTGGGCTGCCGGTGGAGAAGGACCTGGTGGTCGACATGGAACCGTTCTTCGACGCGTACCGGGCCATCAAGCCGTACCTGATCACCAGCGGCAACCCGCCCACCCGCGAACGAATCCAGAGCCCGACCGACCGCGCGCGCTACGACGACACCACCAAATGCATCCTGTGCGCGTGCTGCACCACAAGTTGTCCGGTGTTCTGGAATCAGGGCAGCTACTTCGGGCCGGCGGCGATCGTCAACGCGCACCGCTTCATCTTCGACAGCCGCGATGAGGCGGCCGCCGAACGACTCGACATTCTTAACGAGGTCGACGGCGTGTGGCGCTGCCGCACCACGTTCAACTGCACCGACGCCTGTCCGCGCGGCATTGAGGTGACCAAGGCGATCCAAGAGGTTAAACGCGCCACCATGTTCTCGCGTTGACGTTCGGCGCGGCGAGTCTGGCGGCTCGGTCCGCGCGGGGCTCGGCGACGATCCCGGACTTGGCGGGCACCTGGGAAATGCTTAGCTGCAATCATGCAACGCACACCCGAACTGGCCCGGCAGTTCTACGACCGCTTCGAATCGATCCATGCCGTGACGTACTTCGCGTCCGAAACCCGCGAAGCGCTGGACGGCCTGGGCTACCGCGGCTTCTTCGCGGGTTACTTCGCGGCCCGCTCGGCTCCGTTGGGTCCGGTGCCGCCGGAAGTGGTGACCGCGGTGTTCTACAACTTCTCCCACGAGCGGGTCGCCAAGGCGTTGCCCGCGGCGTGGGAGATCGCCGCGCCGGATGTCGTGCTGCGGGCCCGGCAGGACTCAGCGGTCGCGGCGTTACGGCGTTGTGGTGTAACCGACAACGAAACTGTGCGCACCGCAGCACAATTGGCGATCCGCGCGGCACAGCGCACACCGCTGAGCGGCCGGCCGCTGTTCGCGGCCAACATCGCGCTGCGGGTGCCAAACGAGCCGGTGGCCGCGCTGTGGCACGCGGCGACGCTGTTGCGTGAGCATCGCGGTGACGGGCACATTGCGGTGCTGGCGGCCGCGGGCATCTCGGGGCGCGAATCGAATGTGCTGCACGCCGCGGCCACCGAGGTGTCCGCGGAATACATGAAGCGCGCGCGTCACTACGACGAGGCCGAGTGGGGCGCCTGCGAGCGCAGCCTCTCCGCGCGCGGCCTGCTCGGCCACGACGGCGCCGTGACGCCCGAAGGCCGCCGCCTCAAGGACCAGATCGAGACCGTCACCGACACATTGGCTTTGCACGCATTCGACGGTTTGGACGATGACGAACTTCAACTGTTGTTCAGTGCGCTGACGCCGCTTGCGCGACTGGTGATCGGCGGCGGCGACTTGCCCGCCACCACGCCCATGAGCATCCGGCACGATTTCTAGCCCGATACTCAGCGTCGGGCGCCAGGACTCCGCCCCGGTAGGCCGTCATCAGACCATCGACCACGGCACGCCACAGGGTGTCGTCCACGCACAGGTGGCTGGCGGTCAGCACCAGCCGGTCGCGGGCGCCAGGCAGCAACGACACCGCGAACAGCCGGCCGGTGCGCTTGTCATAGCAGGCGCGCTGCCGCGCGATCACTTCGGTCACCGTGGCCCCCGGCGGCTCGACAGCCCAGCTCCAGGCGCCGCCCGGGCGGGACAACCAGTGGTCGCGACTCGGCTCGAACACCGCGCCCAGGGTGGGGTTGGCCTCGAAGACTGCCTCCACCGCGGCGCAGATGCCCGGTTGATCGAGCCGCGAGTCGGCGACCAGCACCTCCTGGTGCGCTTGCTCCTCGAGGTCGTTGACCATCGGAATCGCGGTGTAAGTCCAGTAAGACGACGTTGGCTGTTCCACTCGCCCAGACTCCTGGGCGGACCTCAACGAATCCTTGGTGGATCCTTGGCGCTGCCTCCATCACCAACGCGCTGTCACGAACCGACGCCCCGTCTCGTCCAATGGTCATGACACAACACACCCGCATCGAGCCCCTGCCCCCCAAGCGCGCCAGCCTGCTGGTTCGCACCATGTACCGGGTCACCAAGCGGCGCTTCGGCGAGGTTCCCGAACCGTTCACCGTCGCTGCGCACCACCCGCGGCTACTGATCGCCAACGCGGTGCACGAGACGATGTTGCAGCGCGCGTCGCAGACATTGCCGGCCGGCGCGCGCGAGCTGGCGGTGTTCTGGACCGCGCGAACCATCGGATGCTCCTGGTGCGTGGACTTCGGTTCGATGCTGCAGCGCCTGGACGGGTTGGACATCGACCGGCTCCGAGACATCGACGCGTACGCGACCTCGCCGCTGTTCACCGAGGACGAGCGCGCCGCCATCGCCTACTCCGACGCCATGACCACCGACCCGCATTCGGTGACCGACGAACAGGTCGACGATCTGCGCGCCCGGTTCGGTGCGGCGGGCGTGATCGAACTGACCTATCAGATCGGCGTCGAGAACATGCGCGCTCGGATGTACTCGGCGCTGGGCATCACCGAGCAGGGTTTCAGCTCCGGGGAGACTTGCCGGGTGCCCTGGAACTGACCCGCGGACGGGTCAGCGCCGCAACGGAGAGCCGGTGAACTTGTCCGGGTTGGCGATATCCCACAGGGCGACCACCTTCCCGTCGCGCACTGTCATCGCGGTGATCCGCGGAGCCAAGTCTCGACGACCGTCCTCGCCGGTGAATCCGCTTGTGTAGGCACCCAATTCGCCATTGACCAACGCCAGCTGGTTGGCCGTGTAGAACGCCGGCCCGTAGCGCTGGGCCAGGCCCAACATGAAGCGGACCACCTTGTCTGCCCCGCGGATGGTGTGCACTGCGGTGGGAGCCTTGCCGTTCGAGTCGCCGGTGAACGTGACGTCGGGATGCAACAGCGAGACCACGGTGTCGATGTCGCCGGCGGCCATCGCGGCCATCAGCCTGCCGACCACCTCGGCGTGGCCGGGGTCGGGCTCGGGCGGCGGTGCGTCGGCGACGGCTTTGCGGGCTCGCGACGCCAGCTGTCGGGCGGCGGCGACACTGACGCCCAGCACGTCGGCGACAGTGGCGAACGGCACCGCGAACCCGTCGTGCAGCACGAATGCCACCCGTTGGTCGGGGCTGAGCCGTTCCAGCACCACCATCGCCGCGAATCGGGCGTCCTCGTTGGCCACCACCGCCGATAGCGGATCGGCGGGTTGGGAGTCCGAGAAGCCAGTGACCACCGGCTCAGGCAGCCAGTTGCCGGTGTACATCTCGCGCCGGTGCACCGCCGACCGCAACCGGTCCAAGCCCAGCCGGCTCACCACCGTGGTCAGCCACGCCCGCAGGTCATGGATCGCCCCATCCTGCGTGCTCCACCTCAGCCAGGCGTCCTGGACGATGTCCTCGGCGTCGGCTACCGTCCCGGTCAGCCGGTAGGCGACCGACATCAGGTGTGGCCGCAACGCCTCGAATTCCGAGATCTGTTGGGTCGCCGCCATATTTTCGACCCTAACGCTCGGGCCGCTGGTCCTCCCAGTCGTCCGGCTCCCACGTGCCGGGCAGCATCGGGATGGTCGGCCCGGCCCCGAAGTCGTCGGTCATCGTGGCCAGGCCCGCCGGGTCGGCGGACCGACTGCCGACGGTTCCGCTGAACCCGAGCTGGCCGGCGCCGCGGCCAGAGGGGGCTGTCTGATCGGGCGGTGGTGTCCAGTCCGGCGTGACGTCGACGTTCATGTCCATGTACTCGTCGGCGTCGCCGTGTCGCTTGGACCGTTGCCGCCGACGTGCCCGTGCTGCCTCTCGGGTGGCCGCCGCAGCACCGGCGGCAGCCGAATCCGGTTCCGGTGCTTTGCGTTGCGCCCGGGCGCTGGCACTTGAACCCATCGGGGAGCCGGAGCCGATTCGGGGACCGCCCACCACGTACGGGGGCGTGAAACCCGCACCGGGCGCACCGGGCGCCGGCGGCGGCGCCGGACTGGCCGGTGCGGGCGGACTCGGTGGCGTGGGCGAGGGCGGCGGCGCCCCCGCCACCCCCGCGGCCGGCGCGGCGAACGTCGAGCCCACCCCGACGACCGGGGTCAGCGCGGGAACCACCGCAGGCGCCGGCGGTGGCGCCACCGCGGGTGCGGGCAGTGCCGCCAGCCCGGCCAGGCCGGCCAGTCCGCCGACAGACGCCAACGGGGCGGCTGCCACCGGCAGCGCGGCCGCAAGCGCGGCCGGCTGGCTGGTCAGGGTGAAAATCTCGGCGAGGTGGGTCGGCCAGTCGAATAACTCCAGACTCACCAGGTACTGCACGGCCAGCACTGGGTTGGTCTGCAGATACACGAAGAACTGCTGGAAGTCCTCGCTGAGCTCCAGCGACCGGGCCACCCAGAAGGCCGCGACGGTCGGGTCGGTGTAGTCGTCGTAATCCAGCCCGTTCAGCGTGCCCTGCGCGGGGTTCCAGGTGTAGCCGAAGCGCTGCAGGATGTTGGCGATCGCATTGTCCAGCCCGTTGACCACAGTCGGGTCGTGCGCGACGGTGTCGTTGCCGATACCGAACTGCTCGAGGATGGCATCCAGCTGCGGATTGTTCACCAGGTTCTCGAAATTGGTGAACGGGTTGAGCTGCGGGTTGCTGGCGAAGTTCTGGTATTCCTGCAACAGGTTCTGCCAGAACTGCTCAATGCCCTGCAGCGGGTTCGACGCCTCGCTCGCGTCGTTTTTCACGATCTGTGGGACCGCGGGGGTCGGTGGCGCCTCCGCCACCGCCGCGCTGGACACTCCTTGGTAGACGCCCATCGTGGTGGCGGCCTGTACCCACATCCGCGCGTAGTCGGCCTCGTTGAGCGCGATGGGAATGGTGTTGATACCGAAGAAGTTCGTGGCCACCAGCACGCCGTGGATCGCGTGGTTGGCAGCCAGTTCGGGCAGCGTCGGCATGGCCGCTACCGCGGCGGTATAGCCCGCGGCGGCGGTGCTCAGGCCGGAAGCGGCGGCGGCGCTGTTTGCGCCTGCTTGCTCCAACCATGCCAAGAACGGGATGTGGGCGGCCAGGTATGACTCGGCGGTCGGCCCGGCCCAGGCACCGCCCTGCACGTCGGACAGCACCGCGAGCAATTCCTCGGCCACGGCCGTGTACTCGGCACTGAGCAGGCTCCACGCGTCCGCCGCCGCCAGCAAAGACGCCGGCCCGGGCCCGCCGCTCAGCAACGCCGAATGCAACTCCGGCGGTGAGGCCATCCAGATCGGTGCCGACATGGTCAACCGCCGTCCGCCAACCCGCGCAGTGCAGACCGGTACGTCATCCGTAACTCCCCCGGGTGTTTGGGTTCATATGAATTCGTCATGAGATTATTGACAATGATTGTCATTAGCAACTAGAGCGCGGAGGCTCACAGCTCATTCCCAGGAAGGCCTCCGACTGCTGGCCACCGCGGACTCGGCGTTACGCTCGCCAGCGATGGCCGACAACCTCTGGCTGCACTTCAGCCAACACGGTCCGGGGTTCACGCCGCCGGTCATCACCCGCGGCGACGGCGTCACCATCTACGACGACCACGGCAAGGCATACCTGGATGCGCTCTCCGGGCTGTTCGTCGTGCAGGTCGGCCACGGCCGCAGTGAACTCGCGCAGGTCGCGGCGCGACAGGCCGAGACGCTGGCGTTCTTCCCGCTCTGGGGATACGCCACCCCGACAGCGATCGAACTGGCCGAACGCGTCGCCGGTTACGCCCCCGGTGACCTGAACCGGGTGTTCTTCACCACCGGCGGCACCGAAGCCGTGGAGACGGCATGGAAAGTCGCCAAGCAATTCTTCAAGCTCACCGGCAAACCCGGTAAGCACAAGGTGATTTCGCGTTCGGTCGCCTACCACGGCACCACCCAGGGCGCGCTGGCCATCACCGGACTGCCTAAGTACAAACAGCCTTTCGAACCGGTCACCCCAGGCGGATTCCGGGTGCCCAACACCAACTTCTACCGCGCCCCCGAGCCCTATGACACCGATGAGAAAGCGTTCGGGCGCTGGGCCGCCGACCGGATCGCCGAAGCCATCGAATTCGAAGGCCCTGACACCGTCGCCGCGGTGTTCTTGGAACCGGTGCAGAATGCCGGCGGCTCCATCCCGCCCCCGCCGGGCTACTTTGAGCGGGTCCGTGAGATCTGCGATGCCTACGACGTGCTGCTGGTCTCCGACGAGGTGATCTGCGCGTTCGGCCGGATCGGTTCGATGTTCGCCTGTCGCGATTTCGGCTACGTGCCGGACATGATCACCTGCGCCAAAGGCCTGACGTCGGGCTACTCACCGCTGGGCGCGATGATTGCCAGCGACCGGCTGTTCGAGCCGTTCTACGACAGCTCCACGATGTTCGCGCACGGCTACACCTTTGGCGGCCATCCGGTGTCGACCGCCGTCGGACTGGCCAACCTGGACATCTTCGAGCGCGAAGGCCTCAACGATCACGTCAAGCAGCAGTCCCCGGCCCTGCGAGCGACGCTGGAAAAGCTCTACGACCTACCGATCGTCGGCGATGTCCGCGGCGAAGGCTTCTTCTTCGGTATCGAACTGGTCAAGGATCAGGCCGCCAAGCAGAGGTTCTCCGACGACGAACGGTCGGTGCTCCTGGGACGGGTGTCCGCGGCACTGTTCGACGCCGGCCTGTACTGCCGCACCGACGAGCGCGGCGACTCCGTCATCCAGTTGGCCCCGCCGCTGATCAGCGGCCAGGCCGAGTTCGACACCATCGAATCGATCCTGCGCGGTGTGCTGAGGCAGGTCTGGGAGCGGTTTTAGTCGGCGAAGCCGCGCCTGCGCTACTCCCAGAACCGCAGCTTCCGGACGCGTGGTCCGCGATCGCTGCCGCCGAGCAGCCGCTTGACCGCGTCTACGGCCACCAGCACCTCCCGCGACTGGGCCTGCGTCTGACCCTTCACGAACCGCGCTAACGCATTGCACAGCTGCACCAGCGCCGCGTGCAGGTCGGGCTCCGTCGCCGCATCCCGATGCTGCTCGAGTTCGGCCAGCACCGCGTCGAGCCCAGAACGCCGCACCTGGGTTGCCTTCTCCACCTGCTTGAGCAGTTTGTCCAGCGGCCGCAGCCGCGCGGGCGCGGGCTTCCGGGTAGCGCGGGCTTCGGGCCCGGAGTACACCGCTGGCGCGGGCATCGCCAGGCAGGCGGCCGAATTAGCCATTCCGGTGGGCGCGAATCCCACTGTGGGCGCCCAGCCGGAGGGCCTCTCGACGGGCTGGATCACCTCGTCGAGTGGCCCCGCGTCGGTACGTGACGGGTCGACGGCCACGAAAGCGGTGAAGCGGGACAGCACCCCGAACCGGATGGAGTGCGCGACGATCTGCGCGGCCAATTCGTCGTCGGCGCGGTACGCAGCGTAGTCGTCCTCCAGATCACGTACCAACGCCCGAGCCCAAATCGTCTGAACCGCAACAGCTTCCGGTATGATCCGCGCGTCCAGCGTGGCCACCGTGGAGCCGTCGGCTTCGATCCGGAACGTTGCGGGGCCCGGGCCCCGGTAGCGCCCGGAGATCACCCTCGGCACACCGGCGAAAGCGTCGGGCAGTCGGCTCGGCGTGACGGTGTCGTCAATGAGCTCGACGCCGTCGGCACGGACCCGCAGCCCGGTCAGCGCCGGGCGCCCGATGGTGCGGGCCAGCCGCGCCATCACCTCGTCCAGCCGTTCCTCGGATTCGACCAGCTCCGATCGCCCGGTGCCCAACTGCGCAAGCCGGTCCAGGAAGCCCGCGTTGACCGCGCGGTCGACGCCCACGCAATAGATGCGGGTGCTCCCGACCGTGGGGGCTAGCGTCCGCAGCAGCTGGTCCTCGCCGGTGATTTGCCCGTCGGTCACCAGCACCACGCTGGCCTGCCTCTCGGCGCCGGAATCGCTGAGCAGCTGGACCGCCCGCTGCAACGGCTCGGCCATCTCCGTTCCCCCGCGGCTGTCCAGTGAACCCAGCCAGGACGCGGCCGCGAACCGGTTGCGGTCGTTGGCCTCGACCAATCCGGCGCTGAGCCGGGGTACCGTGTCGATCCGGTCGTCAAAAGCCAGTACACAGAACCGATCTCGCGCGTCGAGCATGTCTACGATCCGGCCGGCTGCCCGTCGCGCAGCGATCATCTTCCAGCCGTGCATCGATCCCGAGCGGTCCAGCACCACCACCACATCCCTAGGCGCACTGGATGTCTCGGCGGGCGGCAGTACGGTCACCGCCCAGGTGCCCTGGTGGCCTTCGGCGTCCGGCACCAGCACCGCCGACGACGACAGCCCGCTGCGGTCGACCAGGAAACGCAGCACGAAGTCCTGGTCAGCGCGCACGCCCGGCTCGAGCCGCAGCACGCTCGGTCCGTCGCCGGCAGTAACAACGGTGGGCAGGCTCGCGCGTAGCTCCGACACCGCCAGTCCGGCGCCGTCGACGGTCAGCGAGATATCCAGGTCCGGGCGGTCTTCGGAATCGAGCAGCCGCGGCGGGGTCACCCGCGACGCGTCGGGCACGGCATCGGTGTCGGCGGCCTGTCCCGAACCGGTCTGGTCGCCCGGCAGCGGGGTGCCCGTGGTGTAGCGCGGGGCGACCACCAGCGGAAAGCGGAAGGTGGCCTCGCCGTCCTCGAACGGCAGTGGGCCCGTCAGCCGCATCTCGATGGTGGCCGCTTCGCCCGGCCCGATGTTGCCGACCCGCACCGAGAAGACGTCGGAGCGGTCCTCCTCCACGATCGCGGCGCGCTGGCCGGCCACGATGGCCTGTTCGTACGCGGCACGGGCCTCGCCGCGCTCCTTGAGCACGCCGATCACCCGTCGTCCGGCCAGATCCGCGACGAAGTCGGTGACCCCGGCCCGGGAAGGCAGCGGGAACACATACGTGGCCTCGATGGTGGTGTCGCCGGTGTTGACGAACCGCTGCCGCACCGTGGACGTGGCCGTCATGCCCACAATCGCGGTCTCGACACTGAGCGCCTTGAGCGGCAGCGGACGGCCGTCCGCCGCGCTTAGCTCGCCGCACGACGGCACGTCGGCTCGAACCGGCGGGGCGGATTCCGGCGGCAGCAGGGGCAACAATTGGGCATTCATGGCGAGTCCTTCCATGCGGTGGCGAGCAGATCCAGCAGCGGCGTCGCGGCACTGCGCAACGAGTCGAGCGGGGGCAGCGGGCCGGCAGATCCGTCCAGCAACAAGGTGACAGTGTCGGAAAGGCGGACGGCCTGCAGGCTGGTCACCGCCGGTTCGGCCGCAACGGGTGCGACGGACGCGGCCGCGGGAACCGTCCGCCAAAAGGTGCCGGCCGCGCGGGCGGGTTCGGCAGTGGGCTGGGGGTCGCCCAGGTCGGCCGGCATAGCCCCCGCCGGTATCGCGGCCAGCGCTTCCACGTCGTCCTGCGACATCCCCTCCAACCGTGCGGCGATGTCGTCCAGGGACAGTCCCTGGCCCTGCAACCGCTTGATCGCGACAAGCCTGACCAGGTGCGTGCGCCCGTAGGTCAGCGCGCGGCCGGCGTTTCCCGGCCTGGGTAGCAGACCCCGGGCCGTGTAATAGCGCACCATCCGCTCGGCCGGGACGGCCTTGGCCTGCCGGTTCTCCGGTGCCGCGCCGGATGCCCGCACGGCCTCGGCGGCCGCGGCGGCGAATTCGGGAAGTGTCAGCAACTTCATGATAATGACAGTGTCATTTAGGTTTCCGACACTGTCAAATACCGGGTTTCGACCCGCAACTTACGCCACATCAGTCACAGCGCGGCAACCCGAATTCCCACCGTCAATCGCCTAGTCTGCTCAGCGATGCCCCTTCTAAGGACCTCACTTCGCGCAGCTTCGAGCCTGGCCGCGGCGATATTCCTCGTCGCGGGGTCGGGTGCGCTCGCCTCCGCAGAGCCCAGCGCCGAAGCGAATCCCGGGGCGCCGAACTGCCCGTACAAGATCAACACTCCGCCTGCGGTCGACTCCTCCGAAGTGCCCCACGCGGGCGACCCGCCGCTGCCGCTGGCCGTACCCTCGACACCCATCGGCGGAACCGCACTGGGCGGGTGCGGCATCGTCGCCGCCCCGGGCACCCCCCCGGTGCCCGGCGACGTCTCCGCCGAGGCTTGGCTGGTCGCCGACATTGACAGCGGCGCCGTCATCGCTGCCAAGGATCCGCACGCGCGCCACCGCCCCGCCAGCATCATCAAGGTGCTGGTGGCGATGGCATCCATCAACGCGTTCAACCAGAACAAGACCGTCCCGGGCACCGATGACGACGCCGCCGCCGAAGGCACCAAGGTCGGCGTCGACTCCGGCGGCACCTACACCATCAACCAGCTGCTGCACGGCCTGCTGATGCACTCGGGCAACGACGCCGCGCACGCGCTGGCCATGCAACTCGGCGGCATGCAAGCCGCCCTGGACAAGCTGAACGTGCTGGCAGTCAAGCTAGGCGGCCACGACACCCGCGTCGCCACCCCGTCCGGGCTGGACGGGCCGGGCATGAGCACCTCGGCCTACGACATCGGCCTGTTCTACCGCTATGCCTGGCACAACCCCGTCTTCGCCGACATCGTCGCCACCCGCACCTTCGACTTCCCCGGCCACGGCGACCACCCGGGCTATGAGCTAGAGAACGACAACCAGCTGCTCTACCACTATCCGGGCGCCATGGGCGGCAAGACCGGCTACACCGACGACGCCGGCCAGACCTTCGTCGGCGCGGCCAACCGCGACGGCCGGCGCTTGATGGCGGTGCTGCTGCACGGCACCCGGCAGCCGATCGCTCCGTGGGAGCAGGCCGCGCATCTGCTCGACTATGGGTTCAGCACCCCCCAGGGCACTCAGGTGGGATCGCTGGTGGAACCCGATCCGTCGCTGGCCACCCCCGGCAACAACCCGGCCAGCCGCGGCCCCGACAACACCCAGGCCGCCGGTTTGATGTCGCCCGCCGACGCGCTCCCAATCCGGGTCGGGGTGGCCCTTGTCGGCGCCGTTGTCGTCTTCGGTCTGATCCTGGTGGCACGGTCGATGAACCGCCGGGCCCAGCACTAGACTCCACGCAATGACCGCCCTCTACGAGGACTCTGGCCTCACGCTCGACGAGGACGGGATGACAATTCGGCGCTACTACTTCCCGTTTGCCAACGCTAAGCGCATCGAATACGCCGACATCACCAGCATCAAGTCCAAAAAGATGGGCTGGGCTACTGGCAAGGGCCGCATCTGGGGCGCCACCGACCCGCGCTACTGGTTCCCCCTAGACGTCCACCGGGGCCGCAAGTCAACACTATTGATCCTGCACACGGGCCGCCCAGTGCGCGCCTGCATTACCCCTGACGACCCCGCCGCAGTGATCAAAATCCTCAGAGCAAAGGTAAAAATCTGAGCGCTCGACGGCGGGCGATCCTGGTCGGACTGACCGCGGCCAGCGTCGGAGTCATCTACGGCTACGACCTATCCAGCATCGCCGGGGCACTGCTGTTCTTGCCCAACGACTTCGGCCTCACCATCCCGGAAAAGGGATTGGTGACCACCATGGTGGTGATCGGCCAGATTGTCGGAGCCCTGGCCGGCGGGGTGCTCGCCGACGCGATCGGACGCAAGAAGTCGATGGTCGCAATCCTGATCGGTTACGCGGTGTTCGCGCTGCTGGGCGCGACGGCGGTGTCGCTGCCGATGCTGTTTGCGGCGCGGTTCCTGCTGGGCGTGACCATCGGGGTGTCGCTGGTAGTGGTGCCCGTGTACGTGGCCGAATCGGCGCCGTCCGCCGTGCGGGGCCGGCTGCTGACCGCCTACCAGTTCGCCACACTTACCGGCATCATCCTCGGTTATGTGGTGGGCTACGCACTGGCCGAGACGATCCAGAGTTGGCGCTGGATGCTGGGCCTGGCTGCCGTGCCCGCCACGCTGCTGATCCCGTTGCTGCTGCGGATGCCCGATACCGCGCGCTGGTATGTGCTCAAGGGCCGCGTCGAGCAGGCCCGCGAAGCGCTGGCGCGAGTCGAACCCGCCGACGCCGTCGAGACCGATCTGGCCGAGATCACGGCCGCGGTCGACGAGGGCCGCGGCACCATCGGGGAGATGCTGCGGCGGCCATACCTGCGGGCCACGTTGTTCGTCGTCGCACTCGGATTTCTGGTGCAGATCACCGGGATCAACGCAATCGTCTACTACAGCCCACAACTGTTCTCCGACATGGGCTTTGCCGGCAACTTCGGAAAGCTGGGATTGCCCGCGCTGGTGCAGGTCGCCGCGTTGGCGGCGGTCAGCGTGTCGCTGTCGCTGGTCGACCGGCTGGGCCGGATCCCGATCTTGCTGTCCGGTATCGCGATGATGATCGCCGCCGACGCGGTGTTGATCGCCTTCTACCCCAAGGGCAGTGGACAAGGTGGTGTCGCACTGGCACTCGGGTTCGGCGGGGTGCTGCTGTTCACCATCGGGTTCAACTTCGGATTCGGTTCGCTGGTTTGGGTTTTCGCCGGCGAGAGCTTTCCGTCTCACCTGAGGTCAATGGGATCCAGCGTGATGCTGACCTCGAATCTGATCGCCAATGCGCTGATCGCCGCCTTCTTCCTGACGTTGCTGGACTGGCTCGGTGGCGCAACGGTTTTCGCCGCATTCGGCGTGTTCGCTGTTGTCGCCTTCGTCGTGGTGCATCGCTTTGCGCCCGAGACCAAAGGCCGCCAGCTCGAGGAGATCAGGTACTTCTGGGAGAACGGCGGGCGCTGGCCCGCGCCGGCGGAGTCCTCGTGACCCTGATCCAAGCCGGGACGGTTGTCGTCGATGGCGAAGTCTGCCGTCCAGGCTGGGTACACGTGGCCGGGCGCCGAATCGTTGCCTGCGGCGGCGGGGACCCGCCCGTCCCCGTCGATGTCGATCTGCCGAATTCCGTTGTGGTTCCTGGCTTCGTCGACATGCACGTACACGGGGGTGGTGGTTCGTCGTTCACCGACCCGGCCACGGCCGAGCAAGCCGTCGAGTTCCACCGCCGGCACGGGACCACCACCATGCTGGCCAGCCTGGTGACCGCCGTACCCACCGATCTGATCGATGCCGTACGCGTCCTCGCCAAGGCGACGCACCAAGGCACCGTCGCCGGCATCCACCTGGAGGGACCGTGGCTCAGTGCGGCGCGCTGCGGCGCCCACGACCACACTGCGCTGCGCGCGCCGGACGCGACCGAGATCGAGGCCCTGCTCGCCGCCGCCGACGGCACCATCCGGATGGTCACGCTGGCCCCCGAACTACCCGGCAGCGAGTGGGCGATCCGCCGGTTTGTGCAGGCGAATATTGTTGTCGCCGTGGGGCATACAAATGCGACATACCAACAGACTCGGCACGCCCTGGCGCTGGGCGCCACCGTCGGAACCCATCTGTTCAATGCCATGCCGCCACTGGACCACCGAGACCCGGGCCCGGTGCTGGCCTTGCTGGCCGACCCGCGGGTGACCGTCGAACTCATCGCCGACGGCGTGCACCTGCACCCCGATGTAGTCGCCGCGGTGATCGCGGCGGTGGGGCCCGAGCGCGTTGCGGTGATCACCGATGCGACGGCCGCGGCCGGATGCGGCGACGGCGAGTTCCGTCTCGGGTCGCTGCCGATCGTGGTGAATGCGGGTGTGGCCACGGTGCGCGGCACGTCCACCATCGCGGGCAGCACCGCCGCCATGGATCAACTCTTCGCTGCGGTGGCGCGCGGTTCGGGTTTGAACGCGGCGGTGCGGACCACCTCGGCCACCCCGGCCCGTGCGCTGGGGTTCGATGGGGTGGGCGCCATAAAGGCCGGATGGCGCGCGAATCTTGTTGTGCTGGAAGCTGATCTGAGAGTCAAAGCGGTGATGGCCGACGGGCAGTGGGTGCCCGGCCTTTCCGCAGTTTGCTAGCATCGCCTGAGTCGAAACCGACACCGGACGAGGCGCACCGTACCCGGCCTGCGAAAAGACGGCGCTATGGAGGTGCGTGATGGCTTGGCTCGTCTTGATCGTGTCGGGGACCCTAGAGGCCGTGTGGGCCACCGCGTTGGCGAGGTCCGACGGCTTCTCGCGGCTGCTTCCCTCGGTGATTTTCGCCGTCGCTCTGCTGGCATCTATGACCGGCCTGGCGATCGCGATGCGCAGCCTACCCACCGGAACGAGCTACGCGGTGTGGGTCGGCGTCGGCGCCGTGCTCACCGTCGGCTACGCGATGCTGACCGGCGGCGAATCGGCGTCGCCGGTAAAGATCCTGCTCATCGGCGGAGTGATCGCCTGCATCGTCGGCTTGAAGCTGGTCGGCTGAAGTCCCTGTCACATCCGGCGTGGCTGCGGCGTCTCATCTGTGCACGCACATCTACATCGGAGGTCGAAATGAATGCACTGCTATGGACATTGCAGGTAGCACTTGCCGCAATATTCGCGGTGTCGGGGGCGGCGAAAATAAGTCAGCCCAAAGAGAGGCTGATCGCGATCGGCCAAACCGGGGTCGCTCCCTTCCCGCTGCCGGTAGTTCGGGTCACCGCGTTCTGCGAACTGCTGGGCGCTATCGGGATTCTGCTGCCCTGGCTACTCGGGGTCGACAAGTTTCTCACCCCGCTGGCCGCTGCCGGTTTCGCCGTGGTGATGGTCGGCGCCATCGGCTCGCACGCGCACCTGCGCGAGCCGCGCAATGTCGCGCTGACCGTGCTGATCTTCACAGCCGCTGTCATCGTCGCAGTGGGACGGGGGTCCGGGCTGTGAGCACGCATCCATTCCGCGCGGCCGTCGAAGCCGGCCGGTTCGATACCATTGGCGAGATTTTCGCCGAAAACGCTGTGCTGCACAGCCCGATCACGCGCCGGCCCTACCGCGGCCGCGACGCCATCGCGCTGGTCGTGGGAGCCGTCGCGACGGTTGTCGACGACTTTCGCTTCGTCGCGGAGCTTTGCGGACCCGAATCTAGCTGCGGGCCAACCCATCATGCGTTCAGATTCACCGCCAAAGTCGATGGGCTGGAACTCTGGGGCTGCGATTTCCTGCACACCGGCCGGGCGGGACTCATCGACGAGATCACCGTCATGATGCGCCCACTCAAAGCGGTCACTGCCTTCGCCGCGCGGATGCGTGAGCAGTTGGTGACCCCGGGCTAGTCCCTTCTTCGCGCAAACCTGGAAAGCGTAAGCGCACCAACAGCTCCCGCTGCCAGCGCGACGGCGGTTTGGCGGGCGCTGAGCCCCTCGTCGACGAGGATCCGCGGGCTGATAACAGCCGGCGGCGGTGGCTCGATCTGCTTGTCGCGCGGGTCTTCCGGGCGGGTGGTGGCCGCCCAAGCCGTGGCGAACAACACCAGGTAAGCGGTCACATTGGCGAACACCATCAACCCCAATACCGGTCCGAACGTTGCACCGGCGGGGCTACGCAACACGACTCGCAGGTAGATCGACGCCACCTGCTTGAACAACTCAAAGGCCACCGCTGCCAGCAGGCCGGCCCGCATCGACGTGACCAGCCGGACCTTCTCCCGCGGCAACCTAGCGATCATCCAGGTGAACAGCAGCCAGGTCACCAGCAACGACACCAATATCGAGGCCACCCGGAACATCGGGTCGAAGATCGAAAACTCTGGTATATGAAGCCATCTCAGCACCGTCCGCATCGGTCCGGTGTGGCCGAGCGCACTCAGTGCGAGACTGAGCATGGTCACGGCGAACGTGCCGAGCATGGCCAGCAGATCGGACAGCTTGGTGCGCACGTAGCCCTCGCCGTTCGGGGTTTGCGCCCACATCGCGCTGATTGCGGCCCGCAAGTGTGAAATCCAGCCCAGCCCGGCCCAAATGGCGGTGGCCAGGCCGATGATCCCGATCGAAGTCCGCGCCTCGATCGCCGAGTTCATCAGTTCGACCAGTTGTTTGGCCATTGGGCCGGACACCGACGCGGTGATCTTGTCGTCGATCGCCTTGAGCCATCCCGGCCGTCGCGACAGCAGGTACCCGACCGACGCGAAGCCGACCATGAGCAGCGGAAAGAGCGCGAAGATCGTGTAGTAGGTCAGGCCGCCGGCGAAGAACCCGCCGTTTTGCTCATTGAAACGCTGATAGGCACGCACGACGTGGTCGAGCCAGGCATGTCGGGCCCGGAGCCGATCGAGCAAACCCGGCTCGGCCTGCTCGACCGCCTCGTTCATGGCTCACCTATTCCCTTGCGGAAGGAAACCTAACCGATCGTAGACCCGGTGCACGGTTTTGCTGGCGACCTCGTTCGCCCGCTGCGCGCCGGCGGCCAAGGTCGCCTCCAGCTCGGCCAGATCGGCCGTTAGTTCCTCGACGCGCGCCTTGATCGGGCTGACGTACTCGACGATGGCTTCGGCCGTGTCCTTCTTGAGGTCGCCGTAACCGCGCCCGGCGTAGCCGTCGACGAGGCGGTCGATACCCACCCCGGTGACCGCCGACTGAATGCTCAGCAGATTCGACACCCCCGGCTTGGCCTGCGGGTCATAGCGGATCTCGCGTTCGCTGTCGGTGACTGCGGAGCGAATCTTCTTGGCAGACTTGGCCGGATCATCCAGCAGGCTGATCAGTCCGGCATCGGAGGAGGCGGACTTGCTCATCTTCGACGCCGGGTCCTGCAGGTCGTAGATTTTTGCGGTGACCTTGGGGACCAGCACATCGGGAACCACGAAGGTGTCCGGGAAGCGGCTGTTGAACCGCTGCGCGACATCGCGGGCCAGCTCCAGGTGCTGGCGCTGGTCCTCCCCAACCGGCACCAGATTGGTGTCGTAGGCCAGCACGTCGGCGGCCTGCAACACCGGATAGGTGAACAGCCCGACGGTGGTGGAGTCGGCCCCCTGCTTGGATGACTTGTCCTTGAACTGCGTCATCCGCGACGCCTGCCCGAAGCCGGTGAAGCAGCCCAAGACCCACGCCAGCTCGCTGTGGGCGGGCACGTGGCTCTGCACGAAGATGGTCGCGCGGGCCGGATCGATACCCAGCGCAAGATACTGCGCGGCGGTGATCAGCGTCCGGCGTCGCAGCGCCGCGGGATCCTGCGGGATGGTGATCGCGTGCAGATCGACCACGCAGAAGAACGCGTCGTGATCGTCCTGCAAACCCACCCATTGGGCGACAGCGCCGAGCGCGTTGCCCAGATGCAGGGAATCGGAAGTGGGCTGGACGCCGGAGAAGATCCGGCGTGATCCGGTCGGGGTGCTCATGGTGCTGTCGATCCTTTCATGTGCCGCCCGCGGTACGGGGAATGCCAGGCCCACGCAGCTTGCGGTACCGGCGGTACCGCATTTACTGTCGAAAATGTGACTCCCCGCGAGCCCATCCACCTGGGCCCTACCGACGGCTCGGCAGAACCGGTTCTGTTGCTGCACCCATTCCTGATGTCTCAGACGGTGTGGGAGGTAGTCGCGCAGCAACTGGCCGACACCGGCCGCTACGAGGTGTTCGCACCCACGATGGCCAGCCACAACGGCGGTCCCCGCGCCGGCACCTGGTTCCTGTCCTCGCAGGTGTTGGCCGACCACGTGGAACGTCAGATGGACGAACTGGGCTGGGACACCGCGCACATCGTCGGCAACTCATTGGGCGGCTGGGTCGCGTTCGAGCTGGAACGGCGCGGCCGCGCCCGCAGCGTCACCGGCATCGCCCCGGCTGGCGGATGGACGCGTTGGAGTCCGGCGAAGTTCGAGGTGATCGCCAAGTTCATCCTGGGCATCCCGTTGCTGGTGGTCGCCTGGCTGCTGGGTCCGCGGGTGCTGCGCATTCCGTTCAGCCGCCCGCTGGCCACCTACGCGATCAGCGCCTCACCCGACGGCGTTAGCGAACGCGAATTGAGCACCATCATCGATGACGTTGCGCACTGCCCGGCGTACTTCCAGCTACTGCTCAAAGCGCTGCTGATGCCCGGCCTGCAGGAACTTGCCGAGAACGCCGTCCCGGCGCATCTGGTGATCTGCACCAAGGACCGCATCGTCCCCTCCCCTCGGTTCAGCAAGCACTTCCGTAATCACCTGCCCGACGATCATCGTTTCACCGTCCTGGAAAACGTCGGACATGTGCCGATGTTCGAGGCGCCGGGCCGGGTCACCGAGGTGATCACCGAGTTCCTCGACGAATGCGTCTCCTCGGCGCGCACGGGCGAGCCTCGCACCAGTGGCTACCAGACCGGGGCGCACGGGCATGCTGATCAGTCGCGGTGGACTGCGCGCAAAGAAGCGTAAACCCGTTGACGTGACGACGCCCCGGTTGAGGTTGCGTCCAGGCGCTGACGCGAGATGCTTCCGGTAGCTCTCCAGCAGTCCTGACTCCGGCCTACTGAGGCCTCCTTACCGCGCCGCTAGGCGTGCACTCCGATGTCGAGGACACGCTCAGAATCAGCTAATGCCGGACTGTCGAGCTAGTCCGCGGTTTCCGGGTAAAACTGGCTGGCCCATGCTCGGTATTCGGCAATCGGGCCATCGCCCGCGGCGATCGCCGGACGGCTTAAGTACTTCCGATGGTCCCATATCACCTTGTCTTCGCGAATCCCGACCATCGTTTGCTGATGGATCAAACGCCCCAGCAGGGGTGCGACTAATTTTCGCGAAAGCTTTGCACGCGTGTTCGCAGCTACCTTCGCGACCGCAGATCCGACATATGCCATTGTTTCGACATCGCTGGCCGGAGTGTTAAGCGCAAGCAGCCTGAAAGGCACTCCACCTATTTCATAGTTCACCACGACGAAACCAAGACCCTGAGCCCGGATATCCATCTGAATGCGAATCCCACCTTTGAACGGCAAAGGCCGCACGAATTCGATGCGACCCTGTGCCGTGTGCCCCGAGAAGGAAATGGGCTGCATCAAGTTCGTGCTGGGAATTCGGTGCACTGTTAGAAAATGGGCATAATCAACAAAATTCTCGACCATCTCCTGCGTAGGGGCGGATGACGGGATAGCACCATACCTTATTTGCCCCCAACTGTACGGGCTCTCCGGCTCCCTCAGCTCCCAAGGCTCTGCTCCAGCGGGGCCGTGCCACAACATTATCGCTCCGCATACTTCCCGCGACTCAATAATTTGGAGCCGTGCCGCCGGCGGTGGCGGACCCTGGGGAGAATAAACGCATGACCCGCTGACCGAGAATCCCAGACCGTGGAAGGGACAGCGTAGCTCTTCACCTACCACTTTGCCGCCGTATCCAAAATGTGCGCCAAGATGCGGACAATGAGCCTCGATGGCTCGCACGATACCCGATCGAGTTCGGTAGATTACCACTTCTCGGTTCATAAAGCGCCGCGTTAAGATCTGTCCAGCGCGCAGCTCAGCGGAGAACCCGACCGCGAACCAGCCCGATGGGAAGCGGGGCAGTGTAGCTCCCAACCGACGCACCTTCGATAAGGAACCAGAAAACGGAATTTGCCCCTCCACCCCCGTTGAATCGACCTGTGATGGTGCATCGTAAATGTTCGATTTAAGCTCCACTGAAATACACCTCTCGCCGATCGTGGCTCACTTGATCAAAGGGCTTACGAAATGCGCGGATGCCGATCGTCGGTGCAATTGACTTGCACACAAGCCTACGTAAGCAACTGGCGAATTCAATCAAGACGTCACCGAACCTAAACAGACATAGTTAATTGCTGCGACTGCCGACTCTGCAATCGAGCAGCTCCGCAGATCGGTCGTTCTGCGGGATCGGCGGCGGTACTGAAATCCATCATTTCGAAGCACCGGTGTGCTACGCGCGGCCACTCTTAGACTGCTGAATCCGCCACTACCGCACCAGCAGGAATTTTGCTCTGTTCCTTAGGAGGGTCGGTCTTTTTGCTGACATATCTCGAGTGCCAATGCCTGTATCGGGCGAGCGCACGATCTTCCTCGCACAGTAGTGGATGGTCACGAAAAACCTTCGAGAAAAACATTTCGGTATCTTCGCCGATCGCGCGTCCTACGCGCCAAGCCGCGATGGAAGATAAGGCGAATGCATGCAGAGATTTCGACCTCGGCACCAGAACCTTAACTAGCGTTTGACAGTGCTCCTCATCAATCGGTGTGGTGCCGCCCACGACCAAAACCTGACCCGAAGGATAGGTTGTATGGTTAACAAAGATCCCAGGTTCGTAGAGGATTGTGTCAACAACCGTAGTTAAATTAAAACCGAGAAAACTTAATCCGAAGTCGACGCGTGTATGAAATGTCTCTTCATCATCAAGTAATTCGCAGCGCGTGACTGCTTGTCCGCCGTGAACATACTGAAAATGAACCGGGTCGGCCACGTTTTCATTAACATCAATCAGCTGTGACCGCAGCCGCCGTAAATGCCACCGCCTCGTTTTCCAGGTCGAAATGGCTGGATTGATCGCATCCAGTTGTGGCAATGATGGAACTCCTGAGGGCGCCGTTCGATCGGCGTGATAATAGAGGAATACCAATCCATGCGATTCATATACAGGATATGACGTGAGCCGCGCCTTCGGTGGAATACGGCGAGCATACGGTATCTCGGCACAGGAACCGTCAGCGCGAAACTTCCAGCCATGGAACCCGCATTGCAACGTGTCGTCGACTACGCGTCCCGACTTTCCAATATGCGCACCAAGATGTGGACAGAACGGGTCGAAGGCACTAAGGCTGCCAGTATTCGTTCGAAAAAGCAGAATCTCACGCGACAGGACATGGATTACACGGCGGGATCCTGATGGAATATCTTTACTTCGTGCAACGGCATACCAACTATTGGGATGCGCAGTAATGCTCTTCTTTGCAGCCGTCAACATAGACCTCTTCCCAATCCGTTGGCTGTTGACTGGTCAATGTACCTGATCGAAGCATGACGAACAATGGAACCGGCGCTGTTCTTCGTAAAAATTCTGGCCAGCACGCCAGCGCAATGTCCGCAGACATCGGAGAGCCCGCGAATTTAGAATGTTGTTCCGATCCAGTGGCCAGCCAACGCTGTTATTTGCAGTTCTAGAATTTAATTTCGTTTAATTGGTTCAACTCCGCGCAAACGCGAAAATGGACACCACTCCGGCACCGTTGCCTACCCTGGACAACTTGATCAACAAGGACTAACGCGGCGCGGCAGCATTGAAACCCGCGGTCAAGAGCGCAACGCGCGCCGGAGGGTGCCAACGACTCCAGAAACGCGTCACGCGAAGGGGCCGAAGTAGCGGGTGCGAACGGGTCGTTGCTATGCCGGTACCCGCGAACGGCTCACGGGCTTGGATCGTGCCACTCCCAGCTAGATCAGCTGAAACCCGCGCAACCGTGCGACGCGAGAGCATTTGCGCCAGCAGCCGGTATGCATCTCGTAGATACTCCGTGCACGCGAAGATCGGCCTACGGCACCCGCCAGTTGCTGCGCAATTGGCAGCCATCGGCGGCCATACGATATCCTTCGAAACGGTCATGAGCGCCAGCGTCAAGCCCCGGCTTGCTGGCCGGCAACCCTCCAACCGCGGTGGGGTGCCCCGGGTGATGACCAGGTTGAGTAGCCACAACCGGCTATCCGGCAAGCGCGGGTCCGCCATCAACGGGCCCCTGAGCCAGACAGGGGAAGCATTCTCGTGACCAACGACAACACCGCAGAGACCGACCCGACGGCGAGCTGGTCGTTCGAGACCAAGCAGATCCACGCCGGCCAGCAACCGGACCCGACCACCAACGCGCGCGCGCTGCCGATTTACCAGACCACGTCCTACACGTTCAACAATGTCGCGCACGCCGCCGCGCTGTTCGGGCTCGCCGAGCCCGGCAACATCTACACCCGCATCGGCAACCCGACCACCGATGTCGTCGAGCAGCGCATCGCTGCGCTCGAGGGCGGGGTGGCCGGGCTGTTTCTATCTTCGGGGCAGGCCGCCGAGACGTTCGCCATCCTCAACCTGGCCGGCGCGGGTGACCACATCGTGTCCAGCCCCAGGCTCTACGGCGGCACGTACAACCTGTTCCACTACTCGCTGGCCAAGCTCGGCATCGAGGTCAGCTTCGTCGAGGACCCAGACGATCTGGACGCCTGGCAACAAGCCGTGCGCCCAAATACCAAGGCGTTCTTCGCCGAGACCATCTCCAACCCGCAGATCGACATCCTCGACACCCCCGGGGTCTCCGAGGTGGCGCATCGCAACGGGTTGCCATTGATCGTCGACAACACCATCGCCACGCCCTACCTGATCCAGCCGCTGGCCCAGGGCGCCGACATCGTGGTCCACTCGGCCACCAAATATCTGGGCGGGCACGGTTCGGCAATCGCCGGCGTGATCGTCGACGGCGGCACCTTCGACTGGACACAGGGCCGCTTCCCCGGATTCACCACGCCAGACCCGAGCTATCACGGCGTGGTCTACGCCGAGCTGGGACCGCCGGCCTTCGCGCTCAAGGCGCGCGTGCAGTTGCTGCGCGACCTCGGTTCGGCGGCGTCACCGTTCAACGCGTTCCTGGTGGCCCAGGGTCTAGAGACGCTGAGCCTGCGGATGGAGCGCCATGTCGCCAACGCCGAGCAGGTCGCGCAGTTCCTGGTTACCCGCGACGACGTGCTGTCGGTCAACTACGCGGGACTGCCCGGTTCGCCGTGGCACGAGCGGGCAAAGAAGTTGGCGCCCAAGGGAACCGGAGCCGTACTGGCCTTCGAACTGGCCGGTGGCGTCGAGGCCGGCAAAGCGTTCGTCGACGCGCTGCAGCTGCACAGTCACGTCGCCAACATCGGTGACGTGCGCTCGCTAGTGATCCACCCGGCATCCACCACCCACGCCCAGCTCAGCCCCGCCGAACAATTGGCCACCGGCGTCACACCCGGCCTGGTGCGCTTGGCTGTGGGCATCGAAGGTATTGCCGATATCCTGGCCGACCTGGAGCTTGGTTTCGCCGCAGCCGGGGTATACGCGGCCAACGGTAGCGACCCGCAGACCGTGGCGGCATTCTAAGGCCTCGCGAGAGAACCGAAATGACGATCTCCGACGTACCCACCCAGACGTTGCCCGCCGAAGGTGAGATCGGTGTCGTCGACATCGGCTCGCTGCGGCTGGAGAGCGGCGCGGCCATCGACGACGTCCATATCGCTGTGCAGCGCTGGGGCGAGTTGTCACCGACACGCGACAACGTGGTCATGGTGCTGCATGCGCTGACCGGTGATTCGCACGTCACCGGGCCGGCCGGGCCCGGGCATCCCACTCCCGGCTGGTGGGACGGCGTCGTCGGTCCAGGCGCCCCCATCGACACCGACCACTGGTGCGCGGTGTCCACCAACGTGCTCGGCGGCTGCCGTGGCTCCACTGGTCCGAGTTCGCTGGCTCGCGACGGAAAGCCCTACGGCTCAAGGTTTCCACTGATCACCATCCGTGATCAGGTACAGGCGGACATCGCCGCGTTGGCGGCGCTGGGAATAACCGAGGTGGCCGCCGTCGTTGGCGGGTCCATGGGCGGAGCCCGGGCTTTGGAATGGATTGTCGGTCACCCCGACCGGGTGCGGGCCGGGCTGCTGCTTGCGGTCGGTGCCCGCGCGACCGGCGACCAGGTCGGCACCCAGACCACGCAGATCGCAGCCATCAAGGCCGACCCGAACTGGCAGGGCGGCGACTATCACGAATCCGGCCGCGCGCCCGACGAGGGCCTCAAGCTCGCCCGGCGAATCGCCCACCTGACCTACCGCGGCGAACTCGAACTGGACACCCGGTTCGCCAACAAAGCACAGCCGGACGAGGACCCGGCGACCGGTGGCCGCTACGCCGTACAGAGCTACCTGGAGTATCAGGGCGACAAGCTGGTGTCCCGATTCGACGCCGGCAGCTACGTGGTCCTGACCGAATCGCTCAACAGCCATGACGTTGGCCGCGGACGTGGCGGCGTGCACTCGGCGCTGACCAGCTGCCCGGTCCCGGTGGTGGTCGGCGGCATCACCTCCGACCGGCTCTACCCGCTGCGGTTGCAGGACGAGCTTGCCGAACTGTTGCCGGGTTGCGACGGCGTGCAGGTGGTCAGCTCGGGCTGCGGCCACGACGGGTTCCTGGTCGAGTCCGAAGCGGTCGGCGAATTGATCGGCCAGACACTGGATCTGGCTCAAGGCGAGTGTCCGCGGTGACCCGGTCCCGGCGTGATCGCTCGCTGTCTTTCGGTTCGGCGGCCGCCGCCTACGAGCGAGGCCGTCCGACCTACCCACCCGAGGCGATCGACTGGCTGCTGTCATCCGGGGCACGCAAGGTGCTCGATCTGGGTGCGGGCACCGGGAAGCTGACCACGCGCCTGGTGGAACGGGGCCTGGACGTGGTAGCCGTCGACCCGGTTCCCGAAATGCTGGAGGTACTAAGCGCATCGCTGCCGAAAACGGTGGCCCTGCTTGGTACCGCGGAAGAGATTCCGTTGGAGGACAACAGCGTTGATGCCGTACTGGTGGCCCAGGCGTGGCACTGGGTCGACCCGGCCCGCGCCGTGCCGGAGGTGGCCAGGGTGTTGCGACCCGGCGGGCGGCTGGGCCTGGTGTGGAACACCCGCGACGAACGACTGGGCTGGGTGCGCGAGCTCGGCGATATCATCGGCCGCGACGCCGACCCCCTGAACGACCTGGTGACCTTGCCTGAGCCGTTCACCGACGTGGAGCGTCATCAGGTCGAATGGACGAATTACCTTACGCCGCAAGCGCTTGTCGACTTGGTGGCGTCACGCACCTACTGCATTACCTCCCCGACGGAGGTGCGCACCAAAACGTTGGACCGGGTCCGCGAGTTGCTGGCCACCCACCCGGCGCTGGCCAACTCTGCCGGGTTGGCGCTGCCATATGTGACGGTGTGCGTACGAGCAACGCTGGGCTGAGCGTCAGCGGTATCCGCGTCTGAGCAGATGCCGGGCGCCCGCGTTCATCGCCTCGGGGCCCGCGACGGCGAAGCCGAACGCGTTGGCCAACCGATTCGTGATATCGAAGGCCAGGAATACCGCCAGAGCGTCTCGGACCTGCGATGCGGAAACGCCTTCGGCCACAACGGCATGAATGTCATCGGCGTCGATGCGTTGTTCCCGGGTGAGTTTGCCCAGCAGCCGCAGTGTGGCCCGCAGCGGTTCACCGATCGGCGCGGTGTCCAGGTCGGCCAGCGTTGCGGCCACCTTCGAGGCATCGCCGTACCACTGGCCGGAGGTCGCCGAATGCGCGGCCACACAGAACGCGCAGTCGTTGGCCTGCGAGATGTACGCGGCCATCAGCTCCCGGTCACCGACCGACCACTCCGAGCGTCCGCGCATGGCCTCGTGGGTCAGCGGTCCGGCACCGTAGAACTGCCGCCGGTAAAGGGCCAGCTTGACGGCGTCCACCACTGGTTGTCGGGTGACCAGTCGAATCACGCCGAACAATGCCTTCGTCGGCAACGGGTGACCGCGGTCCAGCACCTCGAGCCTCATCGCCCGGTCACCTCCGCAAGGACGGCGAGCGCGCCGTCATGCTGACGGGTTGCCTGGCCGACGGCGGCGCACACCACTATCTCGAAGATCTGGTCCTCGCTTAACCCAGCCGTGCGCACCGCTACGACGTCCTCATCGGTCACCTGGTGCGACCGGCCGACGACTTTGTCGATCAGTGTGCGCACGGGTTCGTCGAGGTCGGCATTGTCGAATGCGGCGCGACGCAGCTCGCGTGGTGCCGTAGCGTCGTTGTCGCGGACTCGTGCGATCAACTCTCGGTGTAACTCGGTGATGTCGGTCATGGGGTTCCCCTCGTTGGCAAACTGTCCCTCCGCACTACCGACGAACAGCGGAACCTTGATCCGACACTGAGCGGATCACAGCCGACCCCGACAGTGAATCCCGCGACGCATCTGCGGTGAGTCGCCTCGCAGGAATCACTCTCGGCGAGGTCGATCCAGAAGTCGAGGTCGATTCAGAAGCCGAGGTCGATCCAGAAGCCGAGTCGATCAGAAGTCGAGCCCGGAGTACATCAGCCGGCCGGGGTCGAGCTGTTGGCGAACCGTCGTCAACCGCGCCAGGTTCGACCCGAAATACCGGGACGCCGACGTGTTGGCCTCCAGATAATTGACATAGCCACCCACCGAGAACTGCTTGACCGTCTGGTGTGCGGTAGCCACCCAGGTGCTCGCCGTCGACGAGGACCCGTTGCCGGTCTCCACATACCACTGCGCGACGGCGGCGGCCTGGCGCCACGGAAAGGCGGTGCCGGCCGGATCGACGTCGCCGACCGCGCCGCTGAGCGTGTCGACGATCACCGAGGCGCGTCCGCCCTCCGGTGGCCACTTGCCAATGGCCCCGACGATCGCTTGTGCCGCAGCCGAATTCATGGTGCCGATGACGTCCGAGCCGGCCACGAACGCACGCGGCGAACTCGTGGAGCTGCCGCCGGCCAGATAGGTCACCAGGTCCATGCGGCTCAGGGTCTTGTGTTCGGTCGCCGTCGGCGTCACGCCGACCGCGGACTTGATCGCGTCGGCTACCGCGGCGCCGGAGCCGGCCGGGCAGGTTGCCAGCACGTGACAGGCGCCCTGGGACCCGTTGACGGAGAGATCGACCAGCCCCCAGGTGTTGCGGTCGGCCCCGGCGATCCAGGTCTGCCAGCCGGTGAGCACCTGCGCCCCCGCGGTGGGTGCGAACTCGACGCGCACCACGTCGGTGTCGGCGGTAGGAAAGGTGCTGAACGTCAGCGACGTTGTCACCCCGAAGTTGCCGCCACCGCCGCCGCGCAGTGCCCAGAACAGATCGGGATGGTCCTGTTCGGAGGCCGTGACCAGTTCTCCGGTGGGCAGCACCACCGTCGCCGACCGCAACGCATCGCAGGTCAGGCCGGCGTGGCGGGAGTCGGCCCCCATCCCGCCACCCAATGTCAGCCCCGCGGTGCCCACCGTCGGGCAACTGCCGATCGGAATCGCGCGACCCGCACCGGCCAGAGCCTGCTGTACCGAATACAGATTGGTGCCGGCCGGAACCGTGACGGTCCCCCCGACGGGATCGACGTTCACCCCGCCGGTCAGGCCGCGCAGGTCGAGCACCATGGTGCCGTTGGCGCTCGACGCGCCGACGTAAGAATGGCCTCCGCCGCGCGGCGCGATCTTGAGCTTGTTGGCCGCCGCGAAGGCAACCGCCTTCTGGACGTCCGCCGGCGAGGTCACCACCACTACGGCAGCCGGACTGGACCCGTTGTACAACGAGTTGAACACCTGCTTGCCGCTGGCGAAGTTCGCGTCGGACGGCAGCAGCACCTTGCCGCTGATCGAGGAGGCCAGGGTGCTCCAGCCGTTGGCCGGCTCGGCCCGTACCTTCGTCGTCCCGAACAGCGCCGAGGTGGCCAGCGCCCCCGCGGCGCCGCGGAGAAAGGCCTGACGAGAGATCATGCCCGCATTGTTAATCGCCCCGCCCGCGAAACGGGTTGTCGTGCAACGTGTCGCAGTGCAGCGTGATGTGATCGTGTCGTTGGGCCGTAACCCCGCTACTCGATGCCGGCATGCGCGACGCCCCACAAAACGCTTGGCACACCAAACCTTTACGCCATCGTGTCCCGAATGAGACCGCGGCAGAGAAAGGTTCGTAACGTCGCTTGAGTGCCGCTGGACTTCGGTGCTCTCCAACTTCAGATCAGGGGAACACAGATGAACCTATGGCGCCACCAACCGCTGACCATACGACTACTCGCGGCAGGCGCGGGCGCGCTCGCCGCCGCCGCGGCCTTCACCAGCGCACCCGCCGAGGCAAGTCCGATTGACGACGCGTTCACTACCGCGCTGTCCAACGCTGGTGTCAACTACGGCGACCCGGGAAGCGCTGCGGCACTGGGCCAGTCGGTATGCCCAATGATGGCTCAGCCGGGCGGAAACCTTGCCGCGGCCGCCTCACAAATTAGCGGCAGCAACGGCATGTCGCCTGGGATGGCCAGCATGTTCGCCACCATCGCCATCCAGATGTACTGCCCGTCGGTGATGGCCGACGTCGCCAACGGCCAGATGCCGGGAGCGCTACAACAGATCCCGGGCCTGCAGTCCATCCCTGGGCTGCCGCAGTAACCGAGCGCTCGGCGAGGCTGCCCGGCGCTAGCCGGTGCCGAGGGGGTCGATGGTCCACGCGACGTAGATCATCGCTGCCCCCACCGAGAACGTGGTCAGAAAGTCGGTTCCCCGGCTGCGCACCACCAGCAGCCCCGCCCGCTCGTCGGGCAGTGCCAACCGCAGCACCGCGGCCACCCCCACGCCGATGCCGATCAGCAGCGCGCCGCGACGCCAGAAGTTCGCCCCGGCAAGCGCGAACGCCACCAAGAAGATCAGCCCGACAAGCAGGATCGGCCATTGGGCGCGGACCGCGCGCCCGAGGATGGCCCCGGTCGTCATTGCTGCTCGGCTCGCTCGACGACATTGGTGAGCAGAAAGGCGCGAGTCAGCGGGCCCACACCACCTGGGTTGGGTGACACGTGGCCAGCAACCTCCCACACGTCCGGATGCACGTCGCCGGTGAGTTTGCCGTCCACCCGGCTGACCCCCACGTCCACCACGGCCGCGCCCGGGCGCACCATGTCGGCGGTCAGCAGGTGCGGCACCCCAACCCCGGCCACGATGATGTCGGCCTGCCTGGTCAGCGCGGGCAGATCGCGAGTTCCGGTGTGGCACAACGTGACTGTGGCATTCTCCGAACGCCGGGTGAGCAGCAGGCCCAACGGCCGGCCCACCGTGACACCGCGGCCGATCACTACCACGTGCGCACCGGCGATCGGCACGTTGTAGCGGCGCAGCAGGTGAACGATGCCGCGGGGCGTGCACGGCAACGGAGCCGGATCGTTGAGCACCAGGCGCCCCAGGTTGGTCGGGTGCAGCCCGTCGGCGTCCTTGTCCGGGTCGACGCGCTGCAGCGCCGCGTTCTCGTCGAGATGCTTGGGCAGCGGCAACTGCACGATGTAACCGGTGCACTCGGGGTTGGCGTTGAGTTCGTCGATCGTGGCGTTGAGCGTGGCTGTGTCGATGTCGGCGGGCAAGTCGCGCCGGATCGAGGTGATGCCCACCTTGGCGCAGTCGGCGTGCTTGCCGCGGACGTAGGCCTGCGAGCCGGGGTCGTCCCCGACCAGGATTGTGCCCAGTCCAGGGGTGCGTCCCGATCCGCTCAGCGCTGCCACGCGATGGGTCAAGTCGACGAAGATCTCGTCCCGGGTGGCCTTGCCGTCCAGCGTGATTGCTCCCACGCCAGACAGTCTGGCATGCCGCCTGAGTAGGCTCCCCGTATGGCAAGTCTCAGCCCAGGCCCGCCAGATGTTTTCAGCCCGGCCAAACTCGGTCCCCTGACCCTGCGCAACCGGGTCATCAAGGCAGCGACGTTTGAACACCGCACCCCCAACGCGCTGGTTTCCGACGACCTGATCGAGTACCACCGGCAACCGGCGGCGGGCGGCGTCGGGATGACCACCGTCGCCTATTGCGCGGTCTCCCCCGGCGGCCGCACCGGCGGCGACGGACTGTGGATGCGTCCAGAGGCGGTGCCCGGCCTGCGCCGGCTCACCGACGCGATCCACGCCGAGGGCGTGGCCGTGAGCGCACAGATTGGCCACGCCGGCCCGGTTGCCGACGCTCGCTCCAACAAGACCACCGCGTTGGCGCCGGTGCGGTTCTTCAACCCGATCGGCATGCGGTTCGCCCGCAAGGCCGACCGCGACGACATCGACGACGTGCTGGCCGACCACGCGCACGCCGCCCGCTTTGCGGTGGAGGCCGGCTTCGACGCGGTGGAAATCCACCTCGGCCACAACTATCTGGCCAGCTCGTTTCTGTCACCACTGATCAACCGGCGCGACGACGAGTTCGGCGGATCACTGGCGAATCGGGCGAAGGTCGCGCGCGGGGTGGTGATGGCCGTGCGCCGGGCCGTCGACCAGGGTCCGCGGCAGATCGCCGTCACAGCCAAGTTGAACATGGCCGACGGAGTGCGCGGCGGCATCACCACCGAGGAATCGGTGACCACGGCCAAATGGCTGGAGGAAGACGGCGGGCTGGACGCGATCGAACTCACCGCCGGCAGCTCCCTGGTCAACCCGATGTACCTGTTCCGCGGCGACGCGCCGATCAAGCAGTTCGCCGGCGCCTTCAAGCCGCCACTGCGCTGGGGTATGCGCATGACCGGCAAGAAATTTCTGCGCGAATACCCGTATCGCGAGGCGTATCTGTTGCGCGAAGCAAAGCTGTTCCGCGCCGAACTCAAGTTGCCGCTAATCCTGCTGGGCGGGATCACCAATCGCGAAACGATGGATCTGGCGATGGCCGAGGGTTTCCAGTTCGTCGCGATGGCCCGGGCGCTGCTGGCCGAGCCGGATCTGGTCAACCGGATCCAAGCCGAAGGTAAGCAGGTGCGGTCGGCATGCACGCATTGCAACCAGTGCATGCCCACCATTTACAGCCGTACCCACTGCGTGGTGACCGGCGCGCCTGACAAAGGGTGATCCCAGGGGCAACGGTTACAGTTGTCTGCGATGTCTCCACCCGCGCCGCCTGCGCTGACCGTTCGCTACGACGGGTCGGAGCGCACGTTCGCGCCGGGCCATGACGTTGTGGTGGGGCGCGACCTGCGCGCCGACATGCGCATCACTCATCCGTTGATTTCGCGCGCCCACTTGCTGCTGCGTTTCGAGCAGGGACGCTGGCTGGCGATCGACAACAACTCCCTGAACGGCACCTACGCCAACGGGCGGCGGGTCCCGGTCGTCGACCTCCACGACGGCCAGAGCGTGAACATCGGAAATCCCGACGGCCCGCTGCTGACCTTCGAGATCGGCCGCCATCAGGGCAGGGCCGGGCGCCCGCCGCAGACCGAGGCGATGCGCCTGGCCGCGGTCTCGGGGCCGTCGGGACCCGCGGGCGCCTGGCCGGCGCCCGCACCACCCGGACCATCTGGACCGTCTGGACCTGCACCCGGACCGTCTGGGCCAGTAGGTCCAGCGGGACCGTCCGGACCGCTTGGACCGCCGCCGAGCGGGCGGCAGTCCCGCCACGCGGGCCCACCGTCGGCTCGACCGGTTCCCGGCCCACCAGCCGCGCCGGCGGGACAACCCATGTACCCCAGCAGTGCAGCGCCGGGCTGGGCACCGCCCGGCTACCCGGTGAGCGCGCCGCCGCCGTCGGGAGCGAACTATCCGCAGGCGCCGCCACCCCCGCGTCCGGCGCCGCCGCGACCGGGGCCACCGGTCGGCGCCAAGCCGCCCGAAGGCGGCAACATCGCCACCAAAATGTTCCAGGCGCTGCTGACGCGAACGGGTTCGCAGGAGATCCCGGTCGGTTCGGTCACCCTCGGCCGGTCCACCGACAACGACATCGTCATCCAGGACGTACTGGCCTCGCGCCACCACGCCTCGCTGAAGTTGACGCCGCTGGGCGCGGAGATCCGCGATAACAACAGCGTCAACGGCACCTTCGTCAACGGCGTCCGGGTGGGATCGGCGATCCTGTCCGAAGGGGACGTGGTCACCATCGGCAACGTCGACCTGGTGTTCAGCGCCGGCACTCTGGTGCGCCGAACCGCAGTGGCCTCCCGCACCGGCGGCCTTGAAGTCAACTCCGTCACGTTCACTGTCGAGGGTGGAAAGCAGCTGCTCGACCACATCTCGCTGACCGCCCGTCCCGGCACCCTGACCGCGATCATCGGCGGGTCGGGTGCCGGCAAGTCCACGCTGTCGAGGCTGATCGCCGGATACACCAGCCCCAGCACCGGCAATGTGACCTTCGAGGGCCACGACATCCACGCCGAGTACGCCTCGTTGCGCAGCCGGGTCGGCATGGTGCCGCAGGACGACGTCGTGCACCGCCAGCTGACCGTTAACCAGGCGCTGGGCTATGCCGCCGAACTGCGGTTGCCTCCCGACACCAGCAAGGCCGACCGAGCGCAGGTGGTGGCGCAGGTCCTCGAGGAACTCGAGCTGACCAAGCATGCCGACACCCGCGTGGACAAACTGTCCGGCGGCCAGCGCAAGCGCGCCTCGGTTGCTTTGGAGCTACTGACCGGGCCGTCGCTGCTGATCCTCGACGAGCCGACCTCCGGTCTGGACCCGGCCCTGGACCGGCAGGTGATGATGATGCTGCGCCAGCTCGCCGACGCTGGCCGCGTGGTGCTAGTGGTCACTCACTCGGTTTCCTACCTGGACGTGTGCGACCAGATCCTGCTTCTCGCGCCCGGCGGCAAGACCGCGTTCCTGGGCCCGCCCGACCAGATCGGCGCGGCGATGGGCACCACCAACTGGGCCGACATCTTCACCAAGGTAGGCGCCGACCCGGACGAGGCCAACCGCCGCTTCCGGGAAGGTAACCGGCAGCCGGAGCGCCCCTCGGAAACCAGTCCGGCCGCGGACTTGGGCGAACCGGTGCACAACAGCGGGTTCCGCCAGTTCTCCACCATCGCGCGCCGCCAGGTGCGGCTGGTCATCTCCGACCGCGGCTACACGGTGTTCCTGGCGCTGCTGCCGTTCCTGATCGGCGTGCTGACCCTGACCGTGCGTGGCAAGACCGGCTTCGGTATGGCCGATCCAGTCAGCAGTGCGCCCAACCAGCCCGGCCAGATCCTGGTCATGCTCAACGTCGGTGCGGTTTTCATGGGGACCGCGCTGACAATTCGCGACCTGGTCGGCGAACGTCCCATCTTCAGACGCGAGCAAGCGGTCGGCCTCTCCACCGGCGCGTACCTGGCCGCCAAAATTGTGGTGTTCTGCGCGTTCGCGACAATGCAGGCCGCCATCGCCACCACCATCGCGGTGGTCGGCTGGGGCAAACCGCTCTCGGACGCGGTGCTGCTGGGCGATGTGCGCTTCGAGCTGTTCGTGACCGTCGCCGCGACCTGTGTGACGTCGGCGATTCTCGGCATGGCACTCTCGGCGATCGCCAAGTCCCAGGATCAGATCATGCCGCTGCTGGTGACTGCGATCATGTCGCAGCTGGTGTTCTCCGGCGGCATGATCTGGGTGACCAACCGCACCGGCCTCGACCAACTGTCCTGGGCCACCCCCGCGCGGTGGGGTTATGCGGCAGCCTCGTCGACCATCGATACCCACCGCCTAACGCCCGGACCGACCGACCCCAAGGATCAGCACTGGAACCACACCGCGAGCGCGTGGCTGTTCGACATGGGGATGCTGGCGGTGTTGTGCATTGTCTACAGCTTCATCGTGTGGTGGAGAATCCGGCTCAAGCGTCGTTAGGCGCGCCCACTGTGCCTACTGTGAAGGAATGACCGCAGCCCCACCCGTACTCACCGTGCGGGTCGGCTTGGCCCAACGCACGTTCGCCGCCGGTCGTGACGTGATCGTGGGAAACGACGCGCGCGCCGACCTTCGGGTCGCGCATCCGGTCGTCGCCCCCGCGCACCTGCTGCTGCGATTCGAGCAGGACGGCTGGGTCGGCGTCGACAACCAGTCGGCGAACGGGATTTTCGTCGACGGCGCGCGGGTGCCCCGGGTCAACATCCGCGACGGCATCACGGTCGCACTGGGCCGGCCCAACGGACCACACCTCTCGTTCGAGGTCGGACCACACCAAGGCATCGTCGGCCACGTGACCGAGACCGACCGGATTCCGGCGGTCCCGGCGAAAGGCGCGCTACCCGAAGGGACTCCCACGCCGAGCCGGCCGCCGCGCCTGCACCGGCCGTCGCGCCACGGGGGTCCCCGCAACCAGCCGCGCGGAGCCGGCCAGCCTCCGCCAGGACAGCCGCCGCCGGGGCAGCCGCCGCCCGCCGCCGACGCGGGCCGCACCACCGCGATCCCGCTGGTCCCGCCGGCGGGCACCGCCGTACCCGAGCCGGTCCTGGACGCGGTGACCACCACCCGGCTGGGTGTGGTGAGCACGCTTTCGCAGTTCCCCACGCGGGGCGTCAACGTGCTGGGCGCCGACCCCCATCTCCCGGCGCCGATCGGCAAGACCATCTGGATCGGCCGCGCCGAGGAATGCGATGTCGTCGCCCGCGACGTGCTGGTATCGCGCCGGCACGCCTACCTGGCTCCGACGCCCATCGGCATCGAGATCCGCGACAACAACAGCATCAACGGGACATTCGTCAACGGCATCCGGGTCGGCTCGGCGATCCTGTCCGAGGGCGATGTCGTCACGATCGGCAACGTCGACCTGCTCTTCACCGGCGCCACCCTCGTTCCGCGCGCCGCCGTCGACACCCGCACCGGTGGCTTGGAAGTCAACGCCGTCAGCTTCAGCGTCGCCGGCAAGGTTCTGCTGGACAAGGTCGCGATGACTGCGCGGCCCGGCACCCTGACCGCCATCATCGGCGGTTCCGGCGCCGGAAAATCCACGCTGGCCAGGCTGATCGCCGGCTATGCCCGCCCCGATGGCGGCCCGGACGGCGGTCAGGTGACCTTCGAGGGTCACAACATTCACACCCAGTACGCGTCGCTGCGCAGCCGGATCGGGATGGTTCCGCAGGACGACGTGGTGCACCGGCAGCTGACCGTCAACCAGGCGCTGGGCTACGCCGCCGAGCTGCGGCTGCCGCCGGACACCACCAAAGAAGATCGGGCTCAGGTCATCGCCCAAGTGCTCGAGGAGCTTGGCCTCACCGCGCACGCCGACACCCGCGTCGACCAACTCTCCGGCGGCCAGCGCAAACGCGCATCGGTGGCTCTCGAGCTGTTGACCGGACCTTCGCTACTGATCCTGGACGAGCCCACCTCGGGTCTGGACCCGGCGCTGGACCTGCAGGTCATGACGATGCTGCGGGAGCTTGCCGATGCGGGTCGGGTGGTGTTGGTGGTGACGCATTCGCTGACCTACCTCGACGTGTGCGACCAGGTGCTGCTGATGGCGCCCGGCGGCAAGACCGCGTTTCTGGGTCCGCCGGACCAGATCGGCGCGGCGTTCGACACCACCAACTGGGCGCATATCTTCGCCAAGGTCGGTGCCGATCCCGAGGAGGCCAACCGGCGCTTTTTAGCGCACCGTGATGCGCAGAAGAAGCTGGTATCGGCTGCCCAGCCCGCGGCGCCCGGCGATTTGGGGGTGCCGGCACACACCAGCCGGCGCCGCCAGTTCTCTACTGTCGCCCGGCGCCAGATCCGCCTGGTCGTCGCCGACCGCGCCTATTTTGTATTCCTGGCGGTTTTGCCGTTCGTCATGGGCGCCCTGTCGCTGACGGTGCCCGGCAACGTCGGATTCGGCATGGCCGAGGCGCTCAGCAACACTCCCGACGAGGCTGCGCAGATCCTGAACCTGCTGTCGATCGCCGCGGTGTTCATGGGCAGCGCGTTGACCATCCGCGACTTGATCGGCGAGCGTCCGATCTTCCGGCGTGAGCAGGCCGTCGGGCTGTCTACCCCGGCCTACCTGGCCGCCAAGCTCACGGTCTTCTCCGGGTTCGCGATCGTGCAGGCGGCGATAGCGACCGGGATCGTGCTGCTGGGCAAGGGTGCGCCGACTCAACCACCGCTGCTGCTGGGCAATGCGAGCTTCGAGCTTTTCGTCAGCATTGCCGCGACGTGTGTGGCCTCGGCGGTTCTGGGTCTGTTGCTTTCAGCGGTGGCGCGGTCCAGTGAGCAGATCATGCCGCTGCTGGTGGTGTCACTGATGCTGCAGCTGGTGCTGGCCGGCGGTGTGGTGCCGGTGACCAACCGGATGTTCCTGGACCAGTTGTCCTGGCTGATGCCGGCGCGGTGGGGTTACGCGGCCTCGGCGGCCACGGTCAACCTGCGCGAGCTGGTTCCCGGTTCGGTGAGCCCGGAGGACCGCCATTGGACACACTCACCCGGCACCTGGCTGTTCGACATGGCGATGCTGGCGACGCTTTCGGTGGTGTATTCGGTGATCGTATGGTGGCGGATCCGGCTCAAGCGGTGAGGCGCGTCGCTAGCCGGTGTCTAACCGCAACCCGTGCGCCAGCGCGAACGCCATCGCCTGCGGTATGTCGACCCGCGCTCCACTCAGCGACGCCGTCGTCCACAGCGACGGGTCGGCATTGGCCCCGCGCAGATCGGCCTCGTCCAGCCGGGTGCCGACCGTCCGGGCGCCGCGCAGATCCGCGCCCCGCAACACCGCCTTGCGCAGGTCGGTCTCCACCAGGCCGGCCTCCCGCAGCCGGCACCCGCTGAGGTCCACCCCGCGCAGGTCGTTGCCGCCGAGCACGGCCAGCGTGAAGTCCACCTCGTCGAAGACCACTGGGCGCAGCCGACATTGCGAGAACACCGAGCCTAGCATGCTGCATGAAGCAAACATGCTGTGCCACAACGTGGTTCGGGTAAAGCTGCAGTTGCGGAACGCCGATCCGCGGTGCTGCGATTCGGCCATGTCGACACCGCTGAAATCGCACTCGGTGAACACCACGCGTTCGGTCTGCAGCCGGCTCAGATCGCAGTCGCGGAAGTCCTCGCCGGTGAATTCCCGGTCAGCCCATTCCGGCAACTCAGCTACTCAGGCCGGCCAGCGCGTACTCACTCACCGCAATCAGCGCGTCGGTGGCCGAGCGGCGGTCGCGGGCATCGACGCTGATCACCGGAATGTAGTCGGGCAGCCTCAGCGCCTTACGCACCTCGTCGACGGGATACCTTGGCGCGCCCTCGAATTCGTTGACCGCGACCAGGAACGGCAGCTGGCGGTGCTCGAAGAAGTCCACAGCGGCGAAGCTGTCCTGCAACCGCCGCAGATCGACGAGCACAATCGCGCCGATCGCACCGCGCACCAGGTCGTCCCACATGAACCAGAACCTGCGCTGACCCGGCGTGCCGAACAGGTAGAGCACTAGGTCATCGGCCAGGGTGATGCGACCGAAATCCATCGCGACGGTGGTGGTCCGCTTGTCGGGCGTGGCTTCGATCATGTCGACACCGGCGGAGGCGTCGGTGACCATCGCCTCGGTGCGCAGCGGCATGATCTCCGACACCGCGCCCACGAACGTGGTCTTCCCGACGCCGAACCCGCCCGCGATGACGATCTTCGTCGACGCGGTGTCGTGCCCGTCGGAGCGCACTTCAGAGTGCCCTGAGACCACGCAGGGTCCTTCCTATGAGTTCGTACCGCTCGTCGCGGGTCGAACGGTCGGTCAAGGTCCTGTGCACCCGAAGGTAACCGGCCGTGACCAGATCACCGATCAGGACGCGCGCAACACCGACCGGCAATTCCAGTCGAGCTGATATTTCCGCGACCGACGGGCTGTTTTCACACAGCCCGATGATCCTGCCCCGCATGTCCCCGGCCGACCACTGCTGGGCCTGCCTAACCCGCAGCGCCTGCACCGGCGCCTCCAACGGAAGGTCGACGTCGGTGCCGGTGCGCCCGGCCGTCAAAGTGTACGGGCGCACCAGGTTCGGGGTCGTCAGCCCCGGGTCGCGTCGGTCCATCGTGACTCGGGTTCGCCGCGGCGGGACGACTGCACGACGTTGCCCACCTGTTCGACAAGAATGGCCATCTCGTAGCCGATCTGGCCGATGTCGCATGACGGCATCGCCAGCGTGGCCAGGTGTGAGCCGTCACCGACGCGCATCAGCAGCAGAAAACCGTTCTGCATCTCGACCACCGACTGCAACACCTGTCCACCCTCGAACAGCTGCGCAGCGCCGGTGGCCAGGCTGGCCAGGCCAGAGGCCACCGCGGCCAGCTGGTCTGCCCGCTCGCGCGGCAGGTGCTCGCTGGCGGCGACGGGCAGGCCGTCGACCGACACCAGCAGCGCATGCGCCACGCCGGGGACCTCGCGCACGAATTTGGACACCAGCCAGTCCAGCGGACTGTACGAGGATTGGACGGTCACTGCTGATCAGCCCCCTGATCGCTGCGGTGGCGGGCATGCGATCGCCCGGAACGCACACCCTGGAAATGGCTGCCGATCGAGGTCCGGACCGCGTCGGGGTCGGGATGGAATCCGCCGTTCGCCGCTTTCTCGGCGGCATCGGCTGCGCCCGGCACCAGCCGCGCTCCGGGTGTGCGCATCGGCAGTCCGTGTTCGGTGCGGGCCTCCACCGGCTGCTCCTCGGCTTCGGCGGCCGCTGTCCAGCCGCGGTCCCAAACGGTCTGCCAATCCAGGTCTGGACTTTGCACCAGGTCGTGCGGGTCGCCCATGATCTCCGACAGCATCCGCTGGTAGATGACGTCATCGTCGTCGGGTTGGGACGGTTTGAGGTCCGGCGGTTCGGCGGGTTTGGGAGCCGGCGGCGGCTTCGGAGCCTGCGGCGGCTGGCGCCGGGCGAAGTAGGCCGACGTGTCCGACGCGGTCTTGGCGGGTTGCTGTGGTGGCGCCTGCGCTGTCTGCGGCTGAGATCCCTTCTCCCACCAGGGTGTTGGCAGTGGGCGCTTCTGTTTGCGCTGTTCCGCCTCGGGCTCGACGGGCTCGACGGGTTGGGCGGTGATGCCGCTGGAGCCCGGGCTGCGGCGCGGCAACGACGTGACGGACAACCCGCTGCTCTGGACCGGCGCGGCCGCCAGTCCGGCCGGGCCGGGGGGCGCCGCCGGCGGGGTGACCTTGAAAAACTGTCGCTGCGGGAGCGGCGCTTCCCGCTGCTGCTGGCCCTCGACCAGTGCCGCTAACGGCAGATACACCTCGGCCGTGGTGCCGGTGCCCGCCTCACCGGCCGACGGTCCGCGCAGTCCCACCCGTAAGCCGTGCCGGGCGGCCAGCCGGCCGACCACGAATAGGCCCATGTGCCGGGCATTTTCCGGGGTCGGGTCGGGGGCACCACCGGGTTGCAACCGCATGTTGGCCATGCGCCGATCGGAGTCGGTCATGCCCAGCCCGGCATCGGCGATACGCAGCAGCACTCCGCCCTCACTGCCCCGCACCGCCGAGACCTTCACCCGGGTATTGGGCGGTGAGTAACGCAGTGCGTTGTCGATCAGCTCGGCGAGCAGATGGATGACGCCGCCGGCGGCGCTGCCGATCACGGTGCAGTCGGGGATCGCGCCGGTTTCCACCCGGCGGTAGTCTTCGACCTCGGATACGGCGGCGTTGATCACGGTCGCCAGCGGCACCGGATCGCGCTGGTCGCGGCCGATCTGCGCGTCGGCCAGCACCAGCAGGTTGGCACTGTTGCGACGCAACCGCGCGGCAAGGTGGTCGAGCCGGAACAGGTTGTCGAGCCGCTCGGGGTCCTCTTCGTCGCGTTCCAGCCGGTCGATGAGAGTCAGCTGCTGGTCGACCAGGGACCGGCTGCGCCGCGACATCGTCTCAAACATGTCGTTGACCAGCAGCCGCAGCCGTGCCTCGTCGCCGGCCAGCAGCAACGCCTGGGTATGCAGTTCGTCGACGGCGTGGGCGACCTGCCCGATCTCCTCGGTGGTGTAGACGGCCAGCGGCTCGGGGATCGGTTCCGCCCCGGCACGCACTCGGTCGATCTCCCCCTCCAGGTCGGTGTGGGCCACCTTCAGCGCGCCGTCGCGCAGCATCTGCAGCGGCTTGACCAGTGCGCGCGCCGTCAGCAACACGATCAGCAGCGCGACCGCGATGGCGGCCAACACCAGCACGGTGTCGCGAACGGCGGCCGAGCGCCGGTCGTTGGCCTGCGCCTGCACCGACTTGGTCACCTGGGTGGTGGTGTTGTCGATGATCTGCTCGGCGATGTCCTTGGTGGTCCGGATCGAGCGCAGCAGATCGGGGTTGTCGACGAGCACGCTGTCCGGATCGGACATGATCGCCATTCGGGTGACCATCTGCTGCTGCAGGTTCTTGGCGTCCGGTGAGCCGACGCCGAGGACTGCGCTCATGCCGAACAGCGTCGAGGGTTCGGTGCCGGCCAGCGTGATCATCGACGTTCGCAGTTGCGGCTCGGGCAGGTCGGCGCCACGGCTCACCAGGATCTGCTGCAGCGTCATCTGACCGCGCGCGCCCACGGCCCGACTCAAGCCCTGCACCTGGGAGCGGATCTGCTCGCTGTCCACCCGCACCGAGGCGTCGATCGCGTCTTCGGCGGTCAGCAGCAGCGGCGCGTAGCTGGTGATCCGGTCACGCAAGCCCAGCCCGTTGTCCAGCGCTTTGTCCAGCAGTGCCTGCCCGCCGTTGAGCAGGGTGTTCCCGCCCGACCGGACGTCGGAGATCACGTCGGTGTCAGCCAGCCGGGTCTGCAGCTCGTACTTGCGGGCGGCGAAGTTCGCCTTCGCGCCGTCCACGTCGCGTCCGGTGGAGGTGGCCAGCAGCGCCACATCCAGCGCCGACATGTACTTGCTGATTGCCGGGATCACACTGGCACGTGCGGCGGCTAGTCGCAGGGTGCTGGAATTGGCCAGTTCTCCGTGAATACGCAGCGCCCCGAAGACCGTCGCCAACACCAGCGGAACCAGGGCGATGGCGAAAACTTTCCATCGGACCGGCCAGTTGCCCAAGGACCAGGACGGCGGCCGCTTTGCCTTCGGGGCGGCGGCGGCTGGTGCAAACTCGGGCGGAACCGCCGCGGCCGGGTTGGCCGGGCGGGAGAACATGGTCACGTCGTTGCGGCCGGGGCCGCACCTTCCCGTGGCGTCGCATGGAACGAGAGGCTCATGGAACTTCCTGCTGCTCTATTCGCCGGCAGATAGCCGCGAACGTAATGCCTGGCAATCCGACGAGTATGACAGTCACCTCGCGGGAGAAGCCGAGGTCTCCTCAATTGTTACTGAGTAGATAGAGTTCGCAAGAGCCTCCGGGGCTCCCTCCTCTGGTTAGCGCTGGTCAGCTCCTGCCGCGAAAGCTGAACATGTAACGGTTTCCGAGCCACAATTTTGCCCACAATTCGGTTTCGTTCGTGCAATTCACCCGCCTGTTATGCGACCAACCCGGGCCGAGGGTGACTGCTGGCCCGCGCTTAGCCGACCGGGTACTCGGCGACGGCCTTCTTCACCACCGACTCGAGTTCGCCGGCCAGCAACAACCGCTCCACGACCAGCGCTTCGGCGGCCTCGCGGACCGCGGCGGCATAGTGGTCGCGGGTCGGGTAGCGCTCGGCAACCGACGGCCGGCCCGGCGCGAAATCCAGCTTGCTGCCGATGCGCTCGTACATCACGTCTGGCAGCTCGGCGACGTAGCTGCGGGCGTTCCAGCCGGTGTAGGCGGCCAGTGGCGCGGCGACCGCGGGCAGGCGGATGCCGGCCACCTCGTTGCCGTCGGCGTCGACAGCCGACACCAGGTCAACGTGCGACTCCCCGAGCTGGACGGGCCAGCTGCCGATGCCGCGGTCGGCGTCGGGTCCGAGGTCGACGCGGCGCGACACCGGAAGCCACGCCGGAGACGGCGTGTTCGCGTGGGCGAAGGTGGACAGCACGTCTTTGCGGGCGATCGCGGTGCCATCGCTGGTCCGGGGAACCCGGCTAGCGGGCGGCTCGATGCCGTCGGCGACCCAGTTCTCCAGCGCGATCAGCAGGGCACGGGTGACTGGGGTGACATCGAGGTGATGCACCGGGTTGGCGGCGGGCAGCGCGTCCTTGATCTTGCTGCTGCCGAAGTGGTCGGTGCCGGCCAGCAAGTAGGTACGCACGTCGGGGTCTTCGGGCAGGTCCTGGCCGGTGTGCGGGTCGACGTGGACCAGCGCGCCGTCGCCCTGCCAGTACTCGGTGGAGCTGTTGGTGAAGATCGTCTTTGGCACGCCGCCGAGTTCGCGCTGCCGGGCCAGCAGGTCGGCGTTGCCGTACTTGCCGCGCGTTGCGAAGCCTGTGACGCCTGCGACCGACGGTTGTGCGTAGCGGTGGTTGAACTCGCCGCGGGCGGCGCCGGCGAAGTCGCTGAATACGCCGTCGAAGACCCGCATCCCGGACTCGTCGACGTTGAGGCCGTCGGACAGGAACTGGCGCAGCAACCGGCCGGCCTGCGAGACGCCGTAGGCGAAGGTGTGCTCGATGCGGTCACCACGCAGGTGCGAGACGACATCGCGGATGGCCAGCAAGCCGCAACCGGCGACCGGGGCGAGGGCTGTGCGGTACACCAGCTCATACCAGTGGAACGGTTGGAAGCCGCCGTCCAGCGCGACGTGGGTCTGGTCGGTGAAGCGCCAGGTGTCCCGGGGGATGGTAGTGGGCTCGGCGTCGGGTGCGGTGCGCACAGTCAGCACGGCCTGCGGGTCGTCGACGTCGACGGTCGGGTAGTCGGTGAAGTTGAATAGCACGTCGGCGCCGGGGATCGATTCGATTTCGGGAGCCGAGAAGCTGAGCCGGTGCTCGGCGTGGGCGGAGTCCGAACGCCACTCCAGCCGCATGAAGCCGGGCTCGACCTTGTCGGCTCCGACCTGCGGGGCTGTGAGACCCAGGATCGCCGGCCCGCGCTGCACGTCCCACTGCCAGCCGCACGAGGCGATGGTCCAGCCGCGGTCCAGCAGGAAGCCGCCCTTGAGCCAGGGCGCGTTGGTGGGCACGCCGCGGTTGGGGACCACGAACAGCAGCTTGCCGTTGCCGCCGTCGACCGGGCGGGTCAGGCGCAGGTCGGCGTCGAAGCGGACGAGCCCGTCGGCGTCGCGCGGAGCGAGCTTCAGGTCGGCGATGGCCTCGTTGGCCAGGTATTCGGGGTCGACGGCGAAGTGCACGGTTGCCTCGACGTTCTCATAGCGGCTGTCGGCGTGCGGGTAGGTGTTCGTCACCTGCACTGATTCGACGGTCATCTCTGCTCCCCTGTTCGCATTCGCACTTGCTTGGAAGAGAGATTGCGGGAGCGGCCTTGGAGAGTTCTAAAAGCCTCCGGGGAGCGCCGGCGTTGGCGGGACTAGTCCGATTTGTCTTTCTCTTTCTTGTCCCTGTCCTTCGTGTAGTTGTCTTCGTCGCCGTCTTCGTCGTCGTCGCCGTCGTCTTCGTCGTCGCCGTCTTCGTCGCTGTCGTCGCTGTGGTCGTCCTTCTTCTCGTCGGACGGCTCGAAGTCGTCGGCCCTGTCCGCATACTTGGTCAGCAACCCGGCCAACTCGCGCGCCGCGTCCGGCGACAGCAAATCCTCGAACAAGCGCTCGTCGTCCTCGGACATACGGCCGAGGTACACCTCGTCGTCCTTGGTTCCGACGTCCCACCGGCCACCCTCGTGCGGAGCCATGCCATGCCGCCTTTCGACTAGAAACCTGGTTCCTGACGACCAGCTACCGTTGTGTACCCACTTCTGTGCGACTGGAGCCGAAGAACTTTGCCATGATCGACGGATGTTCCGGCTGCTGTTCTTTTCACCTCGGATCGCGCCGAATACCGGTAATGCGATCCGGACCGCGGCCGCCACGGGCTGCGAGCTACACCTTGTCGAGCCACTCGGTTTCGACCTGTCCGAACCGAAGTTGCGGCGGGCCGGACTGGACTATCACGACTTGGCGTCGGTGACTGTCCACGCGTCGCTCGAGCGCGCTTGGGCGGCGCTGGCACCGGCACGGGTGTTCGCGTTCACCGCCCAGGCCCAATCGGCGTTCGCGGACGTCGACTACCGGCCTGGCGACGTGTTGATGTTTGGACCCGAACCCACCGGTCTGGACGCAGCGACACTCGCCGACCCGCACATCACCCAGCGGGTGCGGATTCCGATGCTGGCCGGCCGGCGCTCATTGAACCTGGCCAACGCCGCGGCAGTCGCCGTTTACGAGGCCTGGCGGCAACAGGGTTACTCCGGAGCGATCTAGCGCAACCGGAAATACAGAAGCGGACTCGGCGTAGCCGGGCATTCCCCCGTTCGGCAGTGACGGCCTCGGCGGGGCCGCTTTCGATGGCGCCGCCGGCCGTGGGGCAACCCCGGCTAGCTACCAGCTGTTCCAGTGCGTCAGACGCTCGGCCGGCAACCGCTTGGCCGGGCGGAAGTCAGTGCCCTTGGTGTAGGCGATCGGGAACAGGCCGCCCTGGCTGTACTCGTCGAAGGGGATCCCGAGGATGTCGGCCACCTTGCGCTCGCCGTCGCCGAGCAGGTGCAGCGTGGTCCAGCACGAACCCAACCCGCGCGAGCGCAAGGCCAGGCAGAAGCTCCATACCGCCGGGAACAGCGACGCCCAGAACGAGACGCCACCCAGCGGCGACTTGTCTTCCCGGCCCTGGATGCACGGGATCAGCAGCACTGGCGACTCGTGCATGTGCTCGGCGAGGTAGGTGGCGGAGTCGCGCACCTTGCCCATTCGCTCGCCGCGGGTGTCACCTTCGCCGTACTGGGGCGCCGGGGTGCTGAGATAGCCACGGGCGTTGGACAGGTATACGTCGCCGATCGCCCTTTTCTTCTCGGCGTCTTCGACGAAAACCCATTGCCAGCCTTGCGAATTGGAGCCGGTGGGTGCCTGCAAAGCAAGATCGAGACACTCCATCAGCACTTCACGCGGCACTGGCTTGGTGAAATCGAGGCGCTTGCGCACCGAACGGGTAGTGCTCAGAACTTCGTCGACGGTCAAGTTCAATGTCACATTTGGAGGCTACCGTGGCTGCTATGACCATCGAGCTGCCACAAGAGGTTTCCAGCCGACTCACCTCCGACCACTGCGGCTGGTTGACCACCGTCGCCAAATCTGGACAGCCCGTGCCGCGGCTGGTCTGGTTCTACTTCGACGGCACCGACCTGACCGTCTACAGCATGCCCAGCGCCGGCAAGGTGGCGCACATCAAAGCGCGCCCACGCGTCAGCCTGAACCTGGACTCCGACGGCAACGGCGGCGGCATCATCGTGGTCGGTGGGACGGCAGCGATCGACGCCGAGGGTGTGGACTGCCGCGAGGACGGACCGTACTGGGCAAAGTACCGTGATGACTCCGAGGCCGAAGGCCTGACTGACATGATGGGCAACTTCAGCACCCGGTTGCGGATCACCCCGACTAAGTTCTGGACCACACCTACGGCGTGACATTCGCCCGGCGCCAACGCACGATCGCCTTCTCGATTTCGACCGCGACGAAGACCACCGCACCGACAGCCATCGCTTTGATCCATTCGATGTAGCCCAGCGGTGTCGAGCCAAACACGGCGTTCATGGCGGGCGCATACGTGAACGCGAGTTGCAGCGCGGCGCAGACGACGACGGTCAAGAACGCAATTCTGTTGCCGAACAAGCCCACTCGGTTCAGCACCGGCGCGAGCAGGAACCGGTTGTTGAGCAGATGGAACATCTCGGTCACCACGATCGCGTTGACCGCCATGGTTCTGGCGGTCTCGACGCTGGTGCCAAGATGAAGCTCCCCCAGGAACATGCTCAGTGCCCCTGCAGCCATCAATACCGAGACCAGGCAGACCCGCCACACGAAGTAACCACTCAACAGTTTCTCGCTGCGCGGACGTGGTTTTCGCACCATCACGTCGGATTCCGCGGACTCGAAGGCCAGCGCAAGTCCCAGCGTCGACGAGGTGACCAGGTTGATCCACAACACCTGCGCGGGCGTAAGCGGCAGGGTGAACTGGCAGATGATCGCGGCGATGACCACCAGCGCCTCGCCCCCGTTGGTGGGGAGCATGAAAAGGATGAATTTGCGGATGTTGTCGTATGCGGTCCGGCCTTCGGCGACCGCCGCGGCGATGGTGGCGAAGTTGTCGTCGGCGAGCACCATGTCCGATGCCTCCTTGGCGGCCTCGGTGCCCTGACCCCCCATGGCCACGCCGATGTCGGCCTTCTTCAGTGCCGGGGCGTCGTTGACGCCGTCGCCCGTCATCGAGACCACCTCGCCAGTGGCTTGCAGCGCCTGCACCAGGCGGAGCTTGTGCTCGGGGCCGACGCGGGCGAACACATCGCAGTCGCTGGCCACCGTTGTCAGCTCGGTTTCGGTGAGCGCCGCGAGCTCGGCGCCCGTGACGGCCGGGCGGTCACCCATGTCGAGCTGACGCCCGATCTCATGTGCGGTGCCGGCGTGATCGCCGGTGATCATCTTGACGCGGATTCCGGCACGGTGGCAGTCGCGCACCGCAGCGACCGCCTCGGGCCGCAGCGGGTCGATGAGACCGACCAGCCCCAGCATCGTGAAACCGTCGTCCAGGTCGTCCAGCACGAGTTCCCCGGGCGTGCGGGGCGGTGTGCGACGCTCGGCGAGCGCCAGCACGCGCAACCCACGGTCGGCGGTTTGGGTCGCGACTTGTTGCCAGTACTGCTTGTCGAGGGCGCCCTCGCCCGCGGCGTCGAGCTGTGCGGTGCAGATATTGAGCACCCGCTCGGGTGCCCCCTTCACCAGCACCAGGTGTTTGCCGTCGGGCCCGTTGTGCAAGGTTCCCATCATGCGGTGCTCGGACTCGAAGGGCACCGAGCTGATCCGTGGGCATCTGGCCTCGGTGGCGTCGTAGAAGATTTTCGCCTTGGCACCCACGACTAGCAGCGCCGCCTCGGTCGGATCGCCCGCGATGGTCCAGGTACCGGCCTCGTTGTACAGCGCCGCGTCGTTGCACAGCACTGCGGCACGCAACATGGCCAGCAGCGCCGCATTCCCGGCCGGGTCGACGGCGCGTCCGTCGCTGGTGATATCGCCGTCGGGGACGTAGCCAATGCCGTCGACGTCGAAATGCTCTCCGGCGCAGACCAGGCGCTGCACGGTCATCTCGTTTTTGGTGAGGGTGCCGGTCTTGTCTGAGCAGATCACCGTCACCGATCCGAGCGCTTCGACAGCCGGAAGACGCCGGATGATCGCGTGCCGGCGAGACATCCGCTGCACGCCGATGGCCAGCGTCACGGTCATGATCGCGGGCAAACCTTCGGGGATGGCCGACGCCGCAAGCGCCACCACCATCATGAACATCTCTTTTAGGCTGTGCCCGTGCCACAACACGCCGAACGCATAGATCGCCACGCTGCTCAGCAGGATCACCGCGGCGAGCATCCGGCCGAAATAGTTGATCTGACGCAATAGTGGCGTGCTGCTCAGCGAGATGTCTTTGAGCATCTGGTCGATGCGGCCTAGCTCGCTGTCGCTGCCGGTGGCGACCACGACGCCGGTCGCCTGCCCATGGACCACCAAGGTGCCCGAATGCGCCATGCCCGCTCGTTCGGCGATGGAGACATTGGCGGGAACGGGGTCGGTGGATTTCTCCACCGGCAGCGACTCGCCAGTGAGGGTGGCCTCGTCCACTCGCAGTCCGTCGACCGAGATCAACCGCAAATCCGCGGGCACCCGATCACCCGGGACCAGCTTGACGATGTCGCCGGGCACCAGGTGGATGGCCTCGATATCGACGGTTCGGCCGTCGCGAACCACCGTCGCGTGCGGCGACAGCATCCCGCGGATGGCGTTCATCGCCGACTCGGCCCTGCCCTCCTGGATGAAGGCAACCACGGCGTTGACGAACACCGCGGCGAGCAGCACCGCGGAGTCCACCCAGTGTTGAAGCAGCGCGGTGATCACCGCCGCCGCGGTCATGACGTAGAGCAGGACATTGTGGAATTGACGGATGAAGCGCACGAACACGTTCTGCTGTTTGCTCGCCGTCAATTGGTTGAGACCGTATTTGGCCCGCCGCCGCCGAACCTCCTCCGCACTGAGCCCCACACCGCCCGAGCCGAGCTGCTGATGGACTTCCTCAGGGGTCAGGGAGTGCCACAGGGCGTCCTGGCGCGCGGCGGATCGGTTCTCGTCGGTCTCGATGGTCAGTGGTTTGTCCTAAGCAGATTTCGATGGGCACTCCCCCTCTTCCATGGGTAGCGACTCTTGGTGGCGAAGGCAAAGTGGTCAGTGAAGTGCAGATGAAACACAAAGATCCGCGGTTTGCCGAACTTGTGGTCATCGGAAATCCCGGGACTTCGAGCCGACGGCAAGATTGATCCGACCGATTCGTTCGGCGACCACGGTCACCGCGCCACTGGCGTTCTGTACCTGACCGCGGATCAGCAGCGCCGGCGACGTCTGCGCCAGCTTGCGGTGCCGCATCCACACTCCTGGCGTGCAGAGCACGTTGACCATGCCGGTCTCGTCTTCGAGGTTGACGAACGTCACCCCCTGGGCGGTGGCGGGCCGCTGCCGGTGTGTCACCGCCCCGGCGATCAGCACCCGGTCCCCGTCGGACACCGACCCCAACTTCACCGCCGGTATCACCCCTAGCGCGTCGAGGTCGGCCCGCAGGAACTGGGTCGGATAGCTGTCCGGGGAGACACCGGTGGCCCACACGTCGGCGGCGGCCAGCTCCAGCTCGCTCATCCCGGGTAGCGCCGGGATGTGTGACGACGAGCCCACCCCCGGTAACCGGTCCGGCCGTTGGGTGGCCGCCGCCCCGGCCGCCCACAGCGCCTGCCGGCGCGACATCTCAAAGCAGCCCAGCGCCCCGGACGTCGCCAACGCCTCGGTCTGCGGCACGCTCAATTGCAGCCGGGTCGTCAGGTCGAGCAGAGAAACGAAGGGGCCGTTGGCTTTTCGTTCGTCGACCAGTTTCTCGGCCAGGTCGTCGCCAATATGGCGCACTGCACCCAGGCCGAGGCGTACCTCCGTTCCCGCGTTCTGCAGCGTCGCGGAAGCCAGGCTGGCGTTGACACACGGACCATGCACCAACACCCCGTGCCGGCGCGCATCGGCCACCAGTGATTGCGGCGAATAGAAACCCATCGGCTGGGCGCGCAACAAAGCGGCGCAGAACGCCGCCGGATGGTGCAGCTTGAACCACGACGAGTAGAACACCAGCGACGCGAACGACAGCGCGTGACTCTCGGGGAAGCCGAAGTTGGCGAACGCCTCCAGCTTTTCGTAAGTCCGCTCGATCACCTCGTCATCGGCACCGTGCAACCGGCGCATGCCGTCGTAGAAGCGATCGCGTAGTTCGCGCATGCGTTCGGTCGAGCGCTTGGATCCCATGGCGCGGCGCAATTGATCGGCTTCGGCGGCGGAGAAGCCCGCGCAGTCGACCGCGAGTTGCATCAGTTGCTCCTGAAAAAGCGGCACCCCCAGCGTCTTCTGCAGTGCCGACTCCATCGACGGGTGGTCATACACCACCGGATCCAGTCCGTTGCGCCGCCGGATGTAAGGGTGCACCGACCCACCCTGGATGGGCCCTGGCCGGATCAGCGCGACCTCCACCACCAGGTCGTAGAAGACCCGGGGCCGCAGTCGCGGCAGGGTAGCCATCTGCGCGCGCGACTCCACCTGGAACACCCCGACCGAATCGGCCCGCTGCAGCATTTCGTACACCGCGGGTTCGGACAGGTCGAGCCGGGCAAAGTCCACCTCGATGCCCTTGTGCTCGGCCACCAGATCCCGCGCATAGTGCAGGGCCGACAGCATGCCCAGCCCCAGCAGGTCGAACTTCACCAAACCGATTGCGGCACAGTCGTCTTTGTCCCACTGCAGGACGCTGCGGTTCTCCATGCGGGCCCATTCCACCGGGCACACGTCGGCGATCGGACGGTCGCAGATCACCATACCTCCGGAATGGATACCCATGTGCCGCGGCAGATTTCGGATTTGGTTTGCCAAATCCACCACTTGCTCGGGAATGCCTTCGATATCGGAAGGCTGGCCCGACCAGTGGCTGATCTGCTTGCTCCACGCATCCTGCTGTCCCTGCGAGAAACCCAGGGCACGTGCCATGTCGCGCACCGCGCTGCGGGCGCGGTAGGTGATGACGTTGGCCACCTGGGCGGCGTAGTCACGGCCGTACTTGTCGTAAACGTACTGGATCACCTTCTCACGCTGATCGGACTCGATGTCGATGTCGATGTCGGGTGGCCCGTCACGGGCGGGCGACAGGAACCGCTCGAACAACAAGTCGTTGGCGATCGGGTCTACGGCGGTAACACCGAGGGCATAGCAGACCGCAGAGTTGGCCGCCGATCCCCGGCCCTGGCACAGGATGTCGTGGTCGCGACAGAACCGGGTGATGTCGTGCACCACCAGGAAATATCCCGGAAATTTCAGTTGCGCAATAACTTTCAGTTCGTGCTCAATCTGAGCGTACGCCTTGCGTGCCCGTTCGGCGGGACCGTAGCGATCGGCGGCGCCCCTAATAGTCAGTGCCCGCAGCCAGCTGTCCTCGGTATGCCCGGCCGGGACGTCGAACGGCGGCAGCTGCGGCGCGATGAGCGCCAGGCCGAACGCGCACTGCTCCCCGAGTTCGGCGGCCGCGGTGACCGCATCCGGCCGCTGGGCGAACAGCCGCGCCATCTCCTGCCCGGAGCGCAGGTGCGAGCCGCCCAGCGGGGCCAGCCAGCCGGAGGCAGCGTCCAGGGATTGACGGGCCCTGATCGCGCCCATCGCCATAGCCAGTCGGCGCCGCGACGGATGGGCGAAGTGCGCTCCGGTGGTGGCCACCACACCGACCCCGAAATGCGGGGCTAACCCGGCGAGCATCGCGTTGCGCTCGTCGTCGAGAGGCTGACCGTGGTGGGTCAGTTCGATGCTCACCCGGTGCGCCCCGAACCGATCCACCAGGTCGGCCAGGGCGCGACGCGCAGCATCGGGCCCTCCACTGGAAAGCGCTTGGCGCACAGACCCTTTGCGACATCCGGTGAGAATGTGCCAGTGGCCGTCGGCTGCTTCGCCCAGTGCGTCGAGGTCGTAGCGCAGCTTGCCCTTCTCGCCCCCGGCAAGGTGCGCCGCAGCCAACTGCCGGGACAGCCGCCGATACCCTTCGGGACCGCGAGCCAACACCAACAGGTGCGGACCTGGCGGGTCTGGCTCCTCGGTGCGAGCCTGGCAGCTCAAGGAGAGTTCGGCGCCGAACACCGTGCGCACGCCCAACTCGGTGGCGGCTTCGGCAAACCGCACCGCCCCGTACAGGCCGTCGTGGTCGGTCAGCGCCAGCGCGCGCAGATCCAGCCGGGCGGCCTCCTCGACCATCTCCTCCGGCGTGCTGGCCCCGTCGAGGAAGCTGTACGCCGAATGCGCATGCAATTCGGCATACGCGACGGACGAGCGGACCCGTTGCCCGTCCGGTTTTGCTTTATATGAGCCACGTGTGTGCGATTGCGGCGCATCCAGGGACGGATCAGGCGGGCCGGCCGGCACCGGCTCGCCGGCATGGCGCGGCTTGCTGTCCAGAACTCGCTCCATTTCGGCCCAACTCGGCGGACCGTGGTACCAACCCATGCCTGCAATATATCGAACATTTGTTCGAGCAAGGAGGGCTGTGGCGCCGCCTGGGGACATACCATCGGAACAGCTTTCGAACGTGACCGAAACAATTTGCGAACAACAAACCTCGACAAGCCATCTGCGCTGTTAAAGCTATCTTTATTCGGACAACACACTGTTAACCTGCCGGGCCTACCGAAGCAGCCGTCCCACACCAATACTGGTACAACTTGAAAAAACAGGTGGGGGCAGAGCATGGCACGATTGGCGACACTGGAGGCGGGGCCCATCGGCAGTCCCGGACGCGCCCGCTACCCAAGCATGGCGATGGGAGCCGCGGCCCTTCTGGCGGGGCCGGCTCCGGACAACCACCGCATCACGGCTTTGCTGGCTGAACACATCGAGCCCGAATTCGACCCCGCACGCCATATCCAGCGGGTGTCGCTGCCACCACCCGGCGACGACGCCGAATTGTCCCGCGCCATCGCCCACGCCCTGGAACGCCCCCTCGATCCGGCGCGTCCGCAGTGGGAGTGCTGGATCATCGAGCGAGTCGCCGACGATCGCTGGGCGATCTTGATCAAGGCCCACCACAGCATGGCGCCGGCCGCTCAACTGTTCGCCCGGCTCTGCGACGGCGGCGCCGGCATGTTCGCCAACACGCTTGTGCCGAAACAGGTTTCGCCGTCCAATTCCGCTCATCTCAGCTGGCCCGATACCCTGCTGCGGGCGCCATTCGGCGTCGTCAAGGCCGCGGCGGGGGTCGTCACTGGGACCACGATCGGCCTTGTCGCCGCGGCCGGCAACATAGCGGCGTTGACCTCTCCGGTCGGTTCGCAGAACACGCTGAGGCATTACCGCACGGTCCGGGTCCCCCGCGCCACCGCCGAGGACGTGGCCAGAAAGTTCGGAGTCAGTCCCGACGATGTCGCACTGGCGGCCGTCGCCGAGGGCTTCCGGACCGCGCTGCTCCGCCGCGGCGAGCGACCACGGGCCGATTCGCTGAGATCTGTGGGATCGGTGCTCTCGCCGTTGCCGGTACACCACGACGACCCCGTGATGCAACTGCGGGCGGTGCACACCGCCGCCCTGCAGAACGGCGCGCTCCCAACTGGATATTCACCATTAGCATTGTGCAACAAGGCAATTCAAGTGCTTACCGGCGCATCGCGCAGCCGTGTCGTGACGCTGGCCAGCCATGCGTCGGGACCGCGACGACCATTGACGCTGATGGGCCGGCAGATCGTGGAGTTGCTGCCAATCCCACCGACTGCCCCCCAGCTCAGCACCGGAGTCGCGGTGTTCGGTTACGGCGACGAGCTGGTGTTCGGCCTCACCGCCGACTACGACGGCGCACCCATGCTCGAGCACTTGGCCGCGGGCATCGAAGCGGGCATGACCCGGCTGGCGGCACTTACCCAAAACTCGGTCGTGCCCTTCGCGCGCCGGCGCAGGCGCTCCCCACGGGCCCTGCCCAATGGTGCTGCGCCGTCGCGGCCATCGCCGCTGCGAGCGCGCCGCCCCTGATGTCGATTGCCCACCCGTGAGAAGGTGGGTCCATGTCGGTCACCATCGATCCGCGACGTATCGACGCCGTTCTGTTTGACACGGCGTTGGCCTGCACCGAAACGGTCGAGAACCGGTTACGCGACATCCACCTCGGCACCGGCAGCTTCATCTCCGACGGCCGCGCGCCCGTCGCGAAGGCCGAGCAGTTGGGGGTGCGCCCGGAACGTTGCGCCGTCGTCGCCGCCGAAGACTCGGGTGTCGACGCTGCCCGGGCGGGCGGATTCGCATTGGTGATCCGGGTCGGGAGCGACGCTGGTGCTGCGGACGCGGTGGTCACCAGTACCGATGAAATCCGCGTCCGCACCGGAGACAAGCGCATCTCCGAGCTGCCCGATGCCCTGGACGTGCTGAGCCAAATCGCCGGTTCAACTGCAGTCTTCTTCGACTTCGACGGCACCCTGTCGGAGATCGTGAACGATCCCGACGCGGCCAGGCCTGCCCACGGGGTGCCGGAGGCGCTCCAAAAGCTAGCGGCGCGGTGCCCGGTCGCGATCCTCAGCGGGCGCGACCTCGCCGATGTGTCCAAACGTGTCGGCCTGCCTGGTATCTGGTACGCCGGCAGTCACGGCTTCGAGCTCACGGCGCCGGACGGTACTCACCACCAGAATGAGGACGCGGCCGCGGCCATACCGGTTCTCGAACAGGCAGCCGCCGAGTTACGTGGACGGCTCAGCTCCATACCCGGCGTTGTGGTGGAACACAAGCGGTTCGGCGTCGCGGTGCACTACCGCAACGCGGCACGGGATCGAGTGGGCGAGGTGTCCGCGGCGGTGCGCACCGCGGGCCGCCGCGACGCACTACGTGTGACGACCGGACGCGAGGTCATCGAGCTACGCCCAGATCTGGACTGGGACAAGGGAAAAACACTGCGCTGGGTCATCGAGCATCTAGGCCCGGGAAGCGAGTCCCTGCTGCCGATCTACCTCGGTGACGATATCACCGACGAGGACGCATTCGACGCGATCCGCGAAGACGGGGTGCCGATCATGGTGCGGCACAGCGACGACGGCGATCGTGCCACAGCCGCCGAGTACACCTTGGAAAGTCCGGCCGCGGTCGCCGAGTTCACCGATCGATTGGCACGCCAACTCGATCCCAGGTAGCGAGGCGGCGTGGGCTGCAGCCTCGCGCTCCGCGGATAGCTGCCGCGTATCGCACTTCCTATGAATTCGGCGACGCAATGCGTCAATCCCACCCCCGAGGACCGGTTGCCCCGCTACCATCGCGCCGTAACCGCGGGAGGTAGAGCCTTGTCCTTTGTAGTCACCGACCTGCAAGCATTGTCAACTGCAGCAACCGATCTGGCCGGTATCAGATCGGTGATCAGCTCCGCGAATGCGGCAGCCTCGGTGCCGACGGCACAGCTGGCAGCCGCCGCCGCGGACGAGATTTCGGTTGCAGTCTCGGCATTGTTCGGGCAGTACGCCCAGACCTACCAAACCCTCAGCCGGCAGGCGAACGCCCTGCACGAGCGATTCGTGCAGACCCTCAACGGTGCCGCCGCAGCCTACGCCAGCGCCGAGGCCACCACCGCGCAGAGTCTGCTCGACGATATCAATGCACGCACCATGGCGCTGGTGGGCCGTCCATTGATCGGTGACGGCGCCAACGGTGCGCCCGGACAGGCCGGCGGGGCCGGTGGATTGCTGATCGGCAACGGCGGTAACGGCGGCGACAGCACCACCTCCGGTGTGGCGGGCGGTGCGGGCGGCTCAGCCGGTCTGATCGGCAACGGGGGGCGGGGCGGCGCCGGCGGGGCGGGCGCGGCCGGGGGCGCCGGGGGCAATGGCGGCTGGCTCTATGGCAACGGAGGACTTGGCGGCGGCGGTGGTACCGCAACCGCTCCCGGCGGCAACGGGGGCGCCGGGGGTGCCGGCGGCAGTGCTGGCCTGTGGGGTTCGGGCGCCGACGGCGGAGCGGGCGGCCACGGGAACGGGACTAGTGGGGGCACCGGCGGCAACGGTGGGGCCGGCGGCGCTGGCGGCGACGGCGGCTGGCTGCACGGCAACGCCGGATCGGGCGGTAGCGGCGGCAACGCCGGCGCCGGTAGCACCAACCTGGACACTTCGGTTGGCGGCACCGGCGGGGCCGGTGGCCGGGCCTGGCTGAGCGGCAACGGCGGCGTCGGCGGGCTAGGCGGCAATGGCGGCGACGTCACCGGTTTGGGTCAGGTCGGCGGGGCGGGCGGCGGCGGTGGCGCCGGCGGCGCGAGCGGCTGGCTATTCGGCACCGCGGGACATGGGGGCAACGGCGGGATCGGCGGCACCATCAATGACGAACAAAGCATCGGCGGCGCCGGAGGCAGCGGTGGCTCGGGCGGCGCCGCGGGGTGGCTTGTCGGCAACGGCGCAGCGGGCGGCAACGGCGGGGCTGGCGGGGTGAACAACGGCAGCTTCGGCAGGGGCGGGGCGGGCGGCATCGGCGGCACCGGCGGGTCCGCAGCCTGGCTCTACGGCAATGGCGGCAGCGGCGGCACTGGCGGCGCCGGTGGCAAGATCACCGCGCTGGCGTCGGGTTCGGCGGGTGCCGGCGGTGCGGGCGGGTCCGGCGGCGAGGGTGCGCTACTGCTCGGCAACGGAGGTGCGGGCGGATTCGGCGGGGCCGGTGGCGATGCTCTCCAAGACGGTCGAGGCGGCGCCGGCGGCTCTGGCGGATTGGGTGGCGACGCCGGATTGTTCGGCGCGGGTGGTAGCGGCGGTGGCGGCGGCAGCGGCGGCAAGGGTAGCTACTTCAGCGACGCCGGTACGGGGGGCGCCGGCGGTGGCGGGGGCGCCGGCGGCTGGGTCGCCGGGGATGGCGGAGCGGGTGGCGGCGGCGGAGACGGCGGCCCCCAGTCTGCATTCGACAAGGGCGGCAACGCCGGCAACGGCGGATCCGGCGGCTCCGCGCGCGGGCTGATCGGCGATGGCGGACGTGGCGGCAACGGCGGAAGTGGCGGCGGCACCGGCGGCGATGGTGGCAATGGCGGCGCTGGCGGCACATCCGCCCTGTTCGGTGACGGCGGCAACGGCGGAGTTGGCGGAGCCGGCGCGAACGGCACCACCGGCGGCCGCGGCGGAAACGGCGGTGCCGGTGGCAACGCGCAGCTGGTCGGCGATGGCGGCAACGGTGGCGACGGCGGCGCAGCCGGCAACGGGGTCGGCGGCCCTGGCGTGGGCGGGACAGGCGGACTCGGCGGCTCAGCGGGGCTGCTGCTGGGCACCCGTGGTACGAACGGAGTCGACCAGCCCTGACCCTGGGCCGGCCGCGGTCAAGGAGGGCGTGCGATCCGCAAGCTCGGCTTCTTCAGCGTTGTCATGCTCGGGATCAACGCGATCATCGGAGCGGGCATCTTCCTGACCCCAGGTGCGGTGATCAAACTCGCCGGCCCCCTGGCACCGCTCGCCTACGTCTTGGCCGGGTTGTTCGCCGCCACCATGGCGATGGTCTTTGCCACGGCCGCTCGTTACGTCAAGACCAACGGCGCCTCCTACGCCTATACCAATGCCGCGTTCGGCCAGCGCCTGGCCATCTATGTCGGCGTCACGCACGCGGTGATCGCCTCGATCGCCTGGGGCGTACTGGCGTCGCTATTCGTCTCCACATTATTGAAAGTTCTTTTTCCACAACGGCATTGGTCTCAAGACACGGATTTTTTTAGCGTCAAGACGCTGACCTTCCTGGGCTTCGTCGCGGTGTTGTTGACCATCAACCTGTTCGGCAATCGGGTGATTCGGTGGGCCAATGGAATATCGACGCTGGGAAAGGTTTTCGCGCTCTCGGTGTTCATCCTCGGCGGCCTCTGGATCGTCGCGACCCTGCACGTCAACAACTACGCGGACGCCAGTTCCCCGGAGGTCTACCGCCCGGCGCCGTATGCTTTGCTGGGTTTCGTCCAAGTTGGTCAGAGCACCCTGAGCGGTCTGGTCCTTGCGACCGTGGCGGCCCTTTATGCTTTCACCGGTTTCGAGTCGATCGCCAACGCCGCCGAGGAGATGGACGCACCGGAACGCAACCTGCCCCGGGCCATCCCGCTAGCCATCGCCGCCGTCGGCGTCGTCTACGTGCTGGCGGTGACGGTGGCCATGCTGCTGGGCTCGCGCCGGATCGTCGAATCGCACGACACGGTGAAATTGGCGGCCGCAATCGGAAACGAGCCTTTGCGCACCATCGTCGTGCTGGGCGCCTTGGTGTCGATGTTCGGCATCAATGTAGCGGCCTCGTTCGGCGCGCCGCGGCTGTGGTCGGCATTGTCGGACACCGGAACTCTGCCCTTACGGCTCTCCCGCAAGAACCGGTTCGGGGTACCGATGGCGGCGTTCGGCGTTACCGCTGCGCTGGCGCTGGCGTTTCCGCTGGCGCTGCGTTTCGACAACGACAGCCTGATCGGGCTGGCCGTAATCGCCCGGTTCATCCAGTTCATCATCGTGCCGATCGCGTTGATGGAACTCGCGCGTAAACCAGACCAAGCAGCAATCAGGCGAAATATGTTTACCGACAAGGTGTTACCGGTGGCGGCGGTGGTGGTTTCGGTGGCGTTGGCGGTGTCCTTCGACTACCGCACGCTGGTACTCACGCCGCAAGGCGGCGCGAACTATTTCTCGATCGTGTTGCTGGCGCTCACCTTTGTGGTGGTACCCGCCGCGGCCTACGTCCGCTACTACCGGTCCGTCAATCGAACCGGCGCACGCTAACCGTCGATGTACTCGACCTCGCCGTCGTCGAGCACCACGCGCGCACCCAAACCCTCGGCGCCCGATGCCTCGGTGCGGAACAGGGCCTTACCCGGCTCGGTTTTCCAGATCGACGTGGACAACGTCTCGCCGGGGAACACCGGTTTGGTGAACCGGGCGGCGATCGAGGTGATGTTGGCGGCGACGCCATTGCCCAACTCCGAGACCAGCGCGCGGCCCGACACGCCATAAGTGCACAGGCCGTGCAGGATCGGGCGTGGGAAGCCGGCCAGGTTGGTGGCGAACCAGGGGTCGCTGTGCAACGGATTGCGATCCCCGGACAGCCGATAGATCAGCGCCTGGTCCTCGCGAGTGGGGAGGTCGATCCGTGCATCCGGTTCGCGGTTGGGGAACTCTGGAGCCGCGGCCCGCTCCCCCTTCTCGCCACCGAACCCGCCTTCGCCCCGAATTACCAGGTTGGTCAGCGTCTCGGCGACCACCGCGCCGCCGTCCGGATCGGTGCCAACGCCGCGCAGCATCAGCACGGCGTTCTTGCCTTCGCCCTTGTCCTGAATGTCGACAACTTCGGTCACTACCGACAGCTTTCCGGCCGGCGGCAGCGGCGCATGCAGCCGGACGGTCTGCGAGCCGTGCAGCAGCATGGCCCAGTTGAACGAGCCGACCTTGCCGGCCGCCGCGAATGCGGGACAACAGATCACCGCGTAAGTCGGCAACACCTGCTGTGGGATGTCGTGGCTGTTCTCGGTGGTGAAAGCCAGCTCGTCGACACCGGCTCCGACTCCGAGCGCGTATAGCAGGGTGTCGCGGTCGTTCCACTCGAACACCTGGGGTTCGGTGGTCGCGCCGACGGCCTTGGGGTCAATCGCCATGTAGATCTCCTCGTGGTCCCGAAATCACCAAATCACGTCATTTGTGTGACCTAAGCCTCGCAAACCCTTCCCACCGAAGGCATCGGCAGGGCAGGCTATCGCCATGGCGAAGCGCAGCATGTTCTGGACGGGCCCCAAAGTTTTAGCCGTGCTTGTCGCGGCGCTACTCGTCGGCGCGTGCGGTGGCGGCGGCCCGCAGGCGCGCAGCATCACGTTGACCTTGATCCGCAATGCGCAGTCCCAGGCCAATGCCGACGGGATCATCGACACCGCCGAACCCGGTCCCGGCCTCACCCCAGACGGGCAGGGGCAGGCTCAGCAGCTCGCCCACCAAGGTCACCACGACTTCGACAGCATCTATACCTCGCCGATGGCCGCCGACGAGCAGACCGCGGCCCCGCTGGCCGGCAGTATCGGCCGGCAAGCCGAGGTCGTGCAGGGCCTGCGGTCGATCAACGCCGGCTGGTACAACGGCAAGCCGGAGTCGATGTCGAACAGCACCTACATGTTGGCGCCCACTCACTGGGTGGTGGACGGCGACGTGGAGAACACCATCCCCGGCTCGATCAACGGGTCCAACTTCAATTCGCAGTTTTCCGGCGCGATCCGCAAGATCTACGACAGCGGTCACAACAAGCCTGTGGTGTTTTCGCAAGGGAACGCGATCATGGTGTGGACGCTGATGAACGTCAAGAACCCCAAAACCACCCTGCTGAGCACGCATCCGTTGCCCAACGTCGGACGCGTGGTGGTCAGCGGGAACCCGATCACCGGGTGGACGCTGGTCGAGTGGGACGGTGTGCGCAGCTTCGGCTGACTTTGATTACTTGATTACATAGGGGTTGACGCGGGCGCCGTGCTGCGGCCACGATGAGCTGCATGCGGTATGTCGTTACCGGCGGTACCGGGTTTATTGGTCGCCGAGTCGTTGCCCGTCTGCTGGACTCCGATCCCGATGCCCAGGTATGGGTGTTGGTCCGGCGCGCGTCGCTGGGGCGCTTCGAGCGCCTTTCCTTGACGTGGGGTGACCGGGTAAAGCCGCTGGTCGGCGAACTGCCCGGGCTGGATCTCAGCGAGCAGACGACTGCCGAGCTGGGGCGGGTCGACCACCTGGTGCACTGCGCGGCGATCTACGACATCACCGCGGGCTTGGCCGAGCAGCGGTCGGCGAACGTGGATGGCACTCGCGCTGTTATTGCGCTGGCCCAGCGACTCGACGCCACCCTGCACCACGTCTCGTCGATCGCGGTGGCCGGCGACTTCCGCGGCGAATACACCGAGGCCGACTTCGACGTCGACCAGCAGCTGCCGACGCCGTACCACCAGACGAAGTTCGAGGCCGAGGCCCTGGTCAGGACCGCATCGGGGCTGCGGTACCGCATCTACCGCCCCGCGGTGGTAGTCGGCGATTCACGCACCGGCGAGATGGACAAAATCGACGGGCCGTATTACTTCTTCGGTGTCTTGAGAATGCTCGCGGTACTACCCCGGTTCACGCCGCTGATGCTGCCCGACACCGGTCGCACCAACATCGTCCCGGTCGACTACGTGGCCGACGCGATGGTCGCGCTGATCCACGCCGACGGTCTCGACCAGCGCACATTTCATCTGACCGCGCCCAAGACCATCGGCCTGCGCGGCATCTACCGTGGCATCGCACGCGAGGCCGGTCTGCCGCCCTTGCGTGGAGCGCTACCCCGGTCGGTGGCCACCTCGGTGCTGAAGGTCAGCGGGCGCGCCAAGGTGGTGCGAAACATGGCGGCCACCCAACTCGGCATTCCCGCCGAGGTGCTCGACGTGGTCGACCTCGCACCTACGTTCGTCAGCGACGAGACGCAAAAAGCGTTGCAGGGCACCGGGATAGCAGTTCCCGAGTTCGCGGCCTACGCGCCAAAGCTGTGGCGTTACTGGGCCGAGCACCTCGATCCCGACCGGGCCCGCCGCGACGACCCGAACGGGGCTCTGGTCGGACGGCACGTCATCATCACCGGCGCGTCCAGTGGGATCGGCCGGGCGTCGGCCATCGCGGTCGCGGCCCGTGGCGCAACGGTGTTCGCGCTGGCCCGCAACGCCGAGGCGCTCGACCAACTGGTGGCCGACATCCGCGCCGACGGCGGCCAGGCCTACGCCTTCACCTGCGACGTCACCGACTCGGCGTCGGTGGAGCACACCATCAAGGACATCCTGGGCCGGTTCGACCACGTCGACTACCTGGTGAACAACGCCGGACGCTCGATCCGCCGCTCGGTGGTCAACTCCACTGAGCGCCTACATGATTACGAGCGGGTGATGGCGGTCAACTACTTCGGCGCGGTACGGATGGTGCTGGCGCTGTTGCCGCACTGGCGGGAGCGACGGTTCGGCCACGTCGTCAACGTCTCCAGCGCCGGCGTGCAGGCGCGCAATCCCAAGTACAGCTCATATCTGCCCACCAAGGCGGCCCTGGACGCATTCGCCGACGTAGTCTCCACCGAGACGCTGTCCGACCACATCACTTTCACCAACATCCATATGCCGCTGGTGCGTACGCCTATGATTGCGCCGTCCAAGCGGCTCAACCCGGTCCCGGCCATCAGCCCCGAGCGCGCGGCCGCCATGGTGGTACGCGGGCTGGTCGAGAAGCCCGGACGGATTGACACCCCGATGGGCACCCTGGCCGAGGCGGGCAACTACTTCGTGCCCCGGCTCTCGCGAAGGATTCTGCATCAGCTTTATCTGGGCTACCCCGATTCGGCGGCCGCTCGCGGGGTGACCGAAGCCGAAGCCCCTGTCGCACAAAGTTCGCCACCGTCGCCGCGACGCCGTCCTAAGCGCCCGGTGCGCGCGCTCAGGACAGTGGCCGCACCGCGGCCGGTCCGCCGGGCGGTGCGGCTCCTGCCCGGCGTGCATTGGTGATTACTCTCGCGGGGATCGCGGCTACGACGCGGCGGCGGGTCGCCGTCATCAAGCCTCGCAGGTGAATTGGTTGACGTCGATGTAGCCGATCCGGAACATCTTGGCGCAGCCAGTCAGGTACTTCATGTACCGCTCGTACACTTCCTCGGATTGCAGCGCGATGGCCTGATCCCGGTGCGCTTCCAGCGCGGCTGCCCAGATGTCGAGGGTCCTGGCGTAATGCGGTTGCAGCGATTGAACCCGGGTCACCGTGAATCCGTTGGCGGTGGCGCGCTGCTCCACCATCGGGATCGAGGGCAGTCGGCCACCGGGAAAGATCTCCGTGACAATGAATTTGACGAATCGGGCGAACTCGAAGGACAACGGCATGCCCCGTTCCTTCATTTCCATCGGGTGCAACCCGGTGATGGTGTGCAGCAGCATGATTCCGTCCCGCGGCAGCAAGCGGTGTGCGAGCGTGAAGAACGCGTCGTAGCGCTCGTGGCCGAAATGCTCGAACGCCCCGATGCTCACGATCCGGTCGACGGGTTCGTCGAACTGCTCCCAGCCTTGCAGCAGAACACGTTTGGAACGCGAACTCCCGGACTTGGCGAACAGCTGCTCGACATGCTGGGCCTGGTTCTTGCTCAGGGTCAGCCCGACGACGTTGACGTCGTAGCGCTCCACCGCACGCATCATGGTCGCGCCCCAGCCACAACCGACGTCGAGCAGCGTCATGCCCGGTTGAAGGCCGAGCTTGCCCAGCGCGAGATCGATCTTGGCGATCTGCGCCTGTTCCAGCGTCATGTCCTCGCGCTCGAAGTAGGCGCAGCTGTAGGTCTGGGTGGGGTCCAAGAACAGCCGGAAGAAGTCGTCGGACAGGTCGTAGTGCGCCTGGACGTCTTCGAAATGCGGCTCCAGCTCATCGGGCATCAGGCCAGCGTAACGGTCGGTAGTCTGGCGGCGGTGGATCCCGTCTTCGCCGATGTCGACACCGGCATCGACGATGCGATCGCCCTGATTTACCTGCTGGCGAGCCGGGATGTGGAACTTGTAGGCGTCGGATCGAGCGCCGGTAACGTCGGGGTCGACCAGGTGTGCGCGAATAACCTCGGGTTGCTCGATTTGTGCGGCGCCGCCGATGTTCCGGTGTCTCGCGGCGCCGACGGACCGTTGAGTACGGAGCTGCCCGATCGTGGAACTCCCCACGGCCCCAGTGGTTTAGGGTATGCCAAGTTGCCGCCCAGTACCCGCCGTGTCACCGACTACGATTCCGCGGCGGCATGGGTGAGCGCGGCCCGCGCCTATCGGGGCGAGCTGATCGGCTTAGCCACCGCACCGTTGACCAACCTGGCGCTGGCGCTGCGCGCCGAGCCGGAGTTGCCGACGTTACTGCGGCGGTTGGTGATCATGGGAGGCAACTTCGGCGACGTGCCGGCACCGGAGTGGAACTTGCGGGTGGATCCTACGGCGACGGCCGAGGTGTTCGCGGCGTTTGCGGGGCGGGCGCGACTCCCGGTGGTGTGCGGGCTGAATCTGACCCGCCAGATGGTGATGACTCCCGAGTTCCTGGCCCGGCTCCTCGGCGCGGCAAGGTCCGGGCCTCTGAGGCAGTTCATCTACGACTCGCTGCGGTTCGACTTCGCGGTGCATCGCGACCGCGGCGACGGGTACCTGGCGTACCTACACGACCCGCTGGCCGCCGGCGTTGCCCTGGACCCGGCGCTGGTATCTACGCGACCCGCGACGGTGGATGTCGAATCCGGCCGAGGGGTGGCAGTGGCCGACTGGTCTGGTTGCCGGAAACCCAACGCGCGGATAGCGACCGACGTCGATCCGGCGGTGTTCTTCGAACGGCTGGTCGATCGTCTGGCGTCGTTGGCGCATCGGCTCGGCTGAATCCCGGAGTCACCGCAGCGAGGATCCGCCCCCAAGGCCGCCGGGCCTTGGTTTCTGGCCGACCCCAACTTGGTGTCCGTGGTCGTTGACCGTACCGGTTAGATGAACCCCAACGCTTCCACTGAAGGACTGCCGAGTGTCGCACCCCCCGGATTGACCTGGCCCGGGGATCGCCGAACGCTAACAAACCGATAGTTAAGCTGCCAGGCCCGATATCATACCAAAAGATGGCACATTCGTCCCAGAATTTGGTGTTGAACTGTTGCGTAATTGTCACTTGACCCCTACCTTTAGAAAATCGGTGAGATGCGGATCACGGGTGACGCGACAAGGCAACGAAGCATTGGTCACAGGGGTCTACATCGCGGGGAGGTGGTCGCACCGCGCGGCCTGGATACCAAGGGGAACCATTCGTGTTAGGACCACGACCGGCCGCTCGGCCGCTGAACCTTGTCGCAGCAAGCAGTGCCCAGGACGCCGGGGATCGAGCCTGGGTATCGAAAGCCTTGTGCAGGAGCAAAGATCCAGACGAACTGTTCGTCACCGGGGCCGCCCAGCGCAAAGCCGCCAACTTCTGCCGTCACTGCCCTGTTCTGCAGCAGTGCGGAGCGGATGCGCTCGACAACAAGGTCGAGTTCGGGATCTGGGGCGGCATGACCGAGCGGCAGCGCCGAGCCTTGCTCAAGGAGCATCCCGAGGTGGTGTCCTGGTCGACCTTCCTGGACAAGCGTCGGAGGCGCTCCGCCGGATAGCGGTTCATCCCTCGTTCATTATTACGCTACTGTTACGGTGATTTTGCGTTTACTAGCGCGCGCTAACGAAGCCCCCTGCGCTACAACGGTTCTCTTGGATGGATCTGGCTGTCTGGTCCACTGCGGAACTTGGAGCGCAGGTCACTCGTAGATTCCCTCCAAATACCACCTCCTTTGCCGGTAACACAGCAACAGCGCACGCTCGCTCTCCAGCAGCACCTGGGCCCGGGCAACGCGGCTACTACTCCCTTGTCCGGGCCGGTCGTCCCACCATCGCTCATCGACCGGCCACGGCCCGGCCCACCAGCGCACCCGCTCGTCCTGGCCACGCAGGACCAGCCGTACCGGGTCAGTGGAGAACATCCCCCGGCTGGTCACCCGGATCGGATTCCTTTGGGCGTCAAGCAATTCCACCGGATCGTCCAGCAGTACCGACGGCGAGGGCTCGGGCAGCTGTCCAGGCCAGGGCTGACGAGGATCGGCTTGAGGCACCAACTCGTCCCCCAGCGGAGTCAACGTTATGCGCTCGGCCGGCCCCCGACCACCGGACAGCACGGGCACCCGCACCGCTTCCGGACCGAGCAGACCCTGCACCCGCACCAGTGCCCGGTGGGCCCGAAGCCGATCCTCCTCACCCAGGCCACCCCACAGCGGCAACTGCAGTGCCTCCGCGGAGACCACCTCGATGGCCTGTAGCCGCAACGACGTGACCGGGGCGTCAAGAGGGCGGCCCCGCGAGATTCGATGGCTCAACCAACCGTCCAGCTGCCACCGCACCCGGTCGGCGGTGGCCTCTTCGGTCAACGGTTCGGCACACCGCCACACCCGTTCCATCTCCTCGCCGGTGGCGGTGATGGCCTGAATGGCCAGCCGGGTGCATCCCACCCCGGCGGCAAGCAGCGCCTGATGCAGCGTGGCGGCCAGTGAGCGGCTGGCGAATGCCGCGGCATCAACCCGGTCGATCGGGGGGTCGCAGTCCAGCGCAGCGTCGAGTTCCGCAGCCGGCTCACGACCGGAGGGGCCGCGTTCGGACTCGCCGCGAGCAAACCGGTGGGCGATCACCGCGTCTGGCCCGAACCGGGACGCGACATCGGTACGCGACAAGGCGGCGAACTGCCCGACCGTGCGAATCCCCATCCGCCACAACAGATCCGTCAACTCGTCACGTCCGGGACCGGACAGGCTCGGCTCGGTGGCCAACTGCTGGATAGACAACGCCGCCAAGAACCGCGCGTCTCCTCCCGGGTCCACGACACGGCCCGCGCGCGCGGCAAAGACGGCCGTGGACAACCCGTCGGCGATCCCCACCTGGCACTCCGCGCCGGCCGCTGCCACGGCGTCGATCAACTTCTCGGCCACCTGCTGCTCGGACCCGAAGAACCGGGCGGCCCCACGCACCGGTAGCACCAACAGCCCGGGCCGCAACACCTCGGCGCGGGGCACAAGATCGTCCACCGCGGCGATCACCCCTTCGAAGAACCGGGCGTCACGGTCCGTATCGGCGGCTGCTATGTGTAGTTGCGGACATCGGGCCGCCGCCTCACGGCGCCGCAGCCCACGCCGCACCCCGGCGGCCCGAGCCGTCGCCGAGCAGGCGATCACCCGGTTAGCCAAAGTAACCGCGACCGGGGCAGTCGCGGACAGCCCCGCGGCCGCGACGGCCGCGACCGCGGGCCAGTCCATGCACCAGATCGCCAACACACGAGAAGCAACCACCGAACTCACCCGGTCCGCGATCGACCGATCGTCCGCCCATTGGCGCACACCTGCAGCCGCACCCCGCTGATGCGTCCGAACCCTGGAGCGGGCACATCCCCGAGAGTCGGAGTGATCTCGTAGCCACAGATCCGGGCCTCCAGTCGGGTCGAGGCCCCTTCCCACTCCCCGTCGGTAACAAGCACGGTGCATCCCCGGTTGCGGGCGCGGGCCACTACCGCCCGCGCCCGGGTCCACGTCACCCGGCGCCCACCCAGGTCGAGGACCACCAGATCCATGCCGTCGATGAGTACCGCGGCCACCTCCACCGGATCGCTACCGGGATCGGGGATCACCGCGAGCCGGCTCAGATCCGCCCCCATCTCCACCGCGGCCAGCAACCCAATATCGGGCTGACCGACGATGGCGGCGTTGCCCCCTTCCGCCGTCACCTGGGCGACCATACGCAGCAGCAGAGACCGCGCGCCCGACAACACCGCCACCGCTCCTCGCGGTACCAGTCCCTGCCCTTGCGGTACCGGGTCCTCCGTAGGCACAGCCTGCTTACCGGATAACGCGGCAATCTTTTGACGCAGCTGTTTAAGCTGCTCAACACGATTTTCCTGACGGTGGCCGGAGGCAAAAGCCGCAGTCATGACCAGCCTCCCGGCAGAGCAAAATTCGAAAGTATGTTCGATACATTTCGAGTAAACACCCACCCCCTGACAGCGTCAAGGCGGCGGGTGCTCATAACTGATACCGGTGGGACTGCTGGGATGCGATGACACGACTGAGGCGTCAAGCCCAGCAAATAGCCGAGTAACCCGATGACCGCTCGTCAGATCGCGACGCCGGTAGGAACCGGATACGCGTCCGGCACCGGTACACCCGGCATGAACCGCTCGAAAAGCGAGCTGGCGACATCGGCCACCTCATCCGACAGCGGATACATGTGGCGATACTGCAGCACCTGCTTGCCGATCAACCCGAGCCGCTCGTTGAACGTGGGCACCCGAGTGGGATCCAGCAGCGGGCTGTTGAACGGCCGACAATCGGACCGTTGGAACTCGAACGCAGCGCTGATCCGCGGCGACGTCGCCATCCGGCTCCCCCGCCCACCCCAGTGCAACACCGCTTGATTCCAGGCGAGCAGCGAGCCGGCCGTGGCCGGCAGCGCCCGGACGTCCTGGGGTCTGAGCACCACGTTGTTGCCCTCCCCGTCCCACCGGCGTTCCTGGAAGCGGTCGTCGAGGTGAGCGGGCAGCACATACATACAACCGTTGAGGGGAACGGCATCGGTGAAGGGCAGCCACACACTCAGCGTCTGCGGAGAATTGTCGTCATCGACCGTCGGGATCACCCGGTCGCGGTGCGGCCCCCAACCCGACGCATTCTCGCTGGGGCTGACGTACCAAACCCAAAAGTCGGGAAGCGCCCAATAACCCTCGCCGAGCACGGCCGTCAGGAACCTCGAAAAACTTTGATACGCCAGCCACAACTCGTCGTAGACGAACGCGAACGCCACCGGAATCCCACGCTGAAACAGCGTCGAGACGGCATAGCGGATCGGTGCGATGGTGGATTCCGGCAGGGCATTGGGGACCTGGACGTAGCCCTCGCGCTTGAGTTCGAGAAACAGCTCGTCGGTCTCGCCGACCGCCGCCGGGCGGGCAATCGCCTCACCCTCGATCGACATATCCGGACACAGCCCGCCCCAGAAGTCGCGGCACTCCGCCTGAGCAGCCAAAACCGTACCGATCATCGCGACATCGTAGCCCAGCGTGGTACGGCCGGAGGCCGCTTCAACACAGGAGAAATCTACTCCCACTCGATCGTTCCGGGCGGCTTGCTGGTGACGTCCAGCACCACCCGATTGACCTCGCGGACCTCGTTGGTGATCCGGGTCGAGATGCGCTCTAGCACCTCATAGGGCACCCGGGTCCAGTCAGCGGTCATGGCGTCCTCGCTGGACACCGGGCGCAGCACGATCGGATGCCCGTAGGTACGTCCGTCGCCCTGGACCCCCACCGAGCGGACGTCGCCCAGCAGCACCACCGGGCACTGCCAGATCTGCTGGTCCAGGCCCGCCGCGGTCAGCTCCTCCCGCACGATGGAGTCGGCACGCCGCAGCGTGTCCAACCGCTGCGCAGTGACCTCACCGACAATCCGGATGCCCAATCCCGGCCCCGGAAACGGTTGCCGCGCAACAATTTCCTCCGGCAAGCCCAGCTCTCGGCCGACCGCGCGCACCTCGTCTTTGAACAGCAGCCGCAACGGCTCCACCAGGATAAACTTCAGATCGCCGGGCAGACCGCCGACGTTGTGGTGGCTTTTGATATTCGCGGTGCCGGTGCCGCCACCGGACTCCACCACGTCCGGATACAGCGTGCCTTGAACCAGGAAATCAACCGGGTTGTCGCCCAACACATCTCGCACCGCGCCCTCGAATGCCCGGATGAACTGGCGGCCGATGATCTTGCGCTTTCCTTCCGGGTTGCTCACCCCCGCGAGCGCGTCGAGGAAGGTCTGCGCGGCGTCGACGGTGACCAGGTTGGCCCCGGTGGCGGCAACGAAATCACGCTCCACCTGAGCGCGCTCCCCGGCTCGCAGCAACCCGTGGTCGACGAATACGCAAGTCAGCCGGTCGCCGATGGCGCGCTGCACTAGGGCGGCGGCCACCGCGGAGTCCACACCGCCGGACAGGCCGCAGATCGCGTGGCCGTCTCCGATCTGCGCGCGCACCTCCTCGACCAGTGCATTGGCGATGTTGGCCGGCGTCCACTCCGCCGCAAGCCCCGCGATTTCGTGCAGGAATCGGCTCAGTATCTGCTGGCCGTGCGGGGTGTGCAGGACCTCGGGGTGGTACTGCACACCAGCGAGCCGGCGCTCGACGGACTCGAAAGCCGCCACCGCCGCGCCCGCACTGCTGGCCACCACCTCGAATCCCTCCGGAGCAGCGGTGACCGCGTCGCCGTGACTCATCCAAACCGGCTGGATCGGGGGAAGATCCGAATGTAATTTGCCGCCAAAGACTTTCAGCTCAGTGCGACCGAACTCACTGGTGCCGGTCGGCGCGACGGTCCCGCCCAGCGCCTGAGCCATGGCCTGAAACCCGTAGCAGATGCCGAACACCGGCAGGCCCAAGTCGAACAACGCCGGATCCAGTTGCGGCGCGCCCTCGGCATAGACACTGGACGGCCCGCCGGAGAGCACCACCGCCAGCGGGTTGCGGGCCCGGATCTCTTCGATGGCCGCCGTATGCGGGATCACCTCGGAGAACACCCGCGCCTCGCGAATCCGGCGCGCGATCAACTGGGCATACTGTGCGCCGAAGTCGACTACCAACACGGGTCGCGGCGAGGCTGATTCCACGGGCACCGAGTTTAGTGTCTGGCCAGCAACCGCACCCGCAGGCATGATTTCGAGGGGCGTTGGGTAGGCACCCCGCGTACCCGAGACCGCCAAACACCTACCGGAATTCCATCGCAGGATGTGAACTGGTAGCCGCAAGCTCCTGCGAAAGTGAGGTTCCTGTGCTGGGTCTGCCCGAGAAGGTGCACGCCTGTCTGTTCGATCTGGACGGGGTGCTCACCGACACCGCCGGCGTGCACACTAAGGCCTGGAAGCAGATGTTCGACGCTTTCTTGTCCGAGCGGTCCAAGCGCACCGGGAAAAAGTTCGTCCCGTTCGACCCGGTCACCGACTACCGCAAGTACGTGGACGGCAAGAAGCGTGAGGACGGGGTCCGGTCCTTTCTGGACAGCCGGGGCATCGAGCTGCCCGACGGCGATCCCGACGATCCCACCGATGCCGACACGGTGTACGGCCTGGGCACTCGCAAGAACGACATGTTCCAGAAGGTGCTGCACCAAGACGGCGTGGAAGTCTTCGAGGGCTCACGGCGCTACCTGGAGGCGGCCGCCCAGGCGGGTCTGGCCATCGCGGTGGTGTCCTCGAGTGCCAACACCCGCGACGTCTTGGAGATCACCGGCCTGGACCGGTTCGTGCAGAAGCGGGTGGACGGGGTGACGTTGCGCGAGGAAAACATCGCCGGCAAGCCGGCACCGGACCCATATCTGCGTGGGGCGCAGCTGCTCGACGTCGAACCCGTCGCCGCGGCGGTGTTCGAAGACGCGATCTCCGGCGTACAGGCCGGGCGAGCCGGTAACTTCGGCATCGTGGTGGGGGTCGATCGGGTGGGACAGGCGCAGGATCTGCGTGACAATGGCGCCGATATCGTAGTGACCGACCTAGCCGAACTTCTCGACGGCGCTGCGGACGGGCAGGATGCCAAATGATCTCCCAGGAATCCTTCCCGGTCGAGCCATGGCAGATCCGCGAGACTCAGCTCAACCTGAACCTGCTGGCCCAATCCGAGTCGATTTTCGCGTTGTCCAACGGACACATCGGGCTGCGCGGCAATCTCGACGAGGGTGAGCCCTACGGTCTGCCGGGCACCTATCTCAACTCCTTCTACGAGATCCGGCCGCTGCCGTATGCCGAGGCCGGATACGGCTATCCCGAAGCCGGCCAGACGGTCGTCGACGTCACCAACGGCAAGATCATCCGGTTGATGGTCGACGACGAGCCGTTCGACGTTCGCTACGGCGAATTGCTAGACCACGAACGGATTCTCGATCTGCGGGCCGGCACGCTGACTCGTTGCGCGGTGTGGCGTTCCCCGACCGGCAAGCAGGTCAAGGTGACCTCGACGCGGTTAGTGTCGCTGGTGCACCGCAGTGTCGCCGCCATCGAGTACATCGTCGAGGCAATCGACGACTTCGCCAGGGTCACCGTGCAATCCGAGCTGGTCACCAACGAGGACCAGCCGCAGACCTCCGACGATCCTCGGGTCTCGGCCATCCTGGAGAACCCACTGGAAGCCGTCGACCACGAAATCACCGAGGGCAGAGCACTTCTCATGCACCGCACTCGCAGCAGTGCGCTGATGATGGCCGCCGCGATGGATCACGAGGTCGAGGTCGAGGGGCGCTTCGAGATCAGCACAGATGCGCGCGCCGACCTGGCCCGCACCACGGTGATCTGCGGCCTGCGGCCGGGCCAGCAGCTACGCATCGTCAAGTACCTGGCTTATGGCTGGTCGAGCCTGCGGTCGCGTCCGGCGCTGCGCGATCAGGCCGCCGCGGCGTTGACCAGCGCCCGCTACAGCGGTTGGCAGGGCCTGGTCGACGGGCAACGCGCCTACCTCGACCTGTTCTGGGATGCGGCCGACGTGGAGGTCGAGGGCGACCCGGAGAGCCAACAAGCCGTGCGATTTGGGTTGTTTCACCTGTTGCAGGCCAGCGCCCGCGCCGAGCGCCGCGCCATCCCCAGCAAGGGCCTGACCGGAACCGGCTACGACGGCCACGCCTTCTGGGACACTGAGGCTTTCGTGCTGCCGGTGCTCACCTACACCGTCCCGCACGCAGTCGCCGACGCTCTGCGCTGGCGGGCTTCGACGCTGGACCTGGCCAAGGAGCGAGCAGCCGAACTCGGCTTGGACGGGGCGGCGTTTCCGTGGCGGACCATCCGCGGCCAGGAATGTTCGGCCTACTGGCCGGCCGGCACGGCGGCCTGGCACATCAACGCCGACATCGCGTTGGCGTTTGAGCGGTATCGCATCGTCACCGGCGACGACTCGCTGGAAGAGGAGTGCGGGCTGCCCGTGCTAATCGAGACCGCCCGGCTGTGGATGTCGTTGGGGCATCACGACCGCAACGGCGTGTGGCATCTCGACGGGGTCACCGGGCCCGACGAGTACACCGCGATCGTGCGCGACAACGTGTTCACCAACCTGGTGGCCGCGCAGAACCTGCGCATCGCCGCCGACGCCGCCAAGCGCCATCCTGACAAAGCGGCTGGACTGGGCGTCAGCACCGAGGAGATGGCCACCTGGCGGCACGCGGCCGATGCCGTCAACATTCCCTACGACGAGGAGATCGGCGTCCACCAACAGTGCGAAGGGTTCACTAAATTCGCCGAGTGGGACTTCGAGGACAACACCACGTACCCGCTGCTGCTGCACGAGGCTTACGTGCGCCTGTACCCCGCACAGGTCATCAAGCAAGCCGACCTGGTCCTGGCCATGCAATGGCAGAGTCACGAGTTCACTCCCGAGCAGAAAGCCCGCAACGTCGACTACTACGAGCGCCGAACGGTGCGCGACTCGTCGCTGTCGGCCTGCACCCAGGCGGTGATGTGCGCCGAGGTCGGGCACCTCGAACTGGCCCACGACTACGCCTACGAGGCAGCGCTAATCGACCTGCGCGATCTGCACCACAACACCCGCGACGGCCTGCACATGGCCTCGCTGGCCGGCGCCTGGATGGCCCTGGTGGACGGGTTTGGCGGGTTGCGCGACGACGAGGGCGTCCTGTCCTTGGATCCCCAACTGCCCGACGGCATTTCTCGTCTTCGATTCCGGTTGCGCTGGAAAGGTTTTCGACTGACTGTCGATGCCGACCACGAAAACGTCACCTACACGTTGCGCGACGGTCCCGGCGGCGAGTTGGTCATCCAGCATGCCGGTGAAGAGGTCACGATCAGCACCGAAGAGGAGTCGACGTTCGCGGTACGCCCACGCGAGGCCTTGCTGCCTCCGCCGCCGCAGCCACCGGGCCGGGAGCCGCTGCACCGGCGGGCGCTGACCCGGATCACGTAGCGATCAGTCCGGCTCCATCAACCGTCCGGCCTCGGCGAGGATTGCCTCTCGCAGTTCGGCGTCGCCGAGATCCTCCAACCCGGTCGCCGACCGCAGCATCGGTTCGAATAACCGCCAACCCATTTGCAGTGCAAGTGCATTCGCGAGAGCCAGTCGAGCGGTGGTCTCATCTTCGTAGCGGGCGAGCACCTGCTCGAGCATCTGGGCGACATTGGGGAACGAACTCTGCAGCTTCTCGGTCGGGTAACCGTCGAGCAACGCGCGGGCCCATACCCGCATCTGTCGATCCATGGCACGATCGACCGCTGCCGGTGCGGCATCGGACTGCAGTAGTTCGGTCAGGTCGCTGGCCATGTAGTCGAGCACGGCACCGACCAGTTGTTCCTTGGTGCCGAAGTGGCGGAAAACCAAGCCGTGGTTGACCTTCGACCGCGCGGCGATGTCGCGGATAGACGTCGCCGCCGGGCCGCGCTCGGCAAATAAGTCGGCGGCGGCGGCCAGCACCGCAGCCGCCACTTCCTGCCGTCCCTTCGGAATCCTGCCGCGCGAAACGCGTGCCGATTCGGTAACCACCCGCTTACCGTAGCGCGCCCAGCGCCGCCCTGGTTGCCGCGATGTAGTCAATCGACTACACTAGGTCCCGTAGTCGACTGACTACACACGTTCGCGCAGAAGGACCCTTCAATGACCGACACCCTCGCAGTGCACAAACTCAGCAGCCGGATCGGCGCCGAGATCAGCGGCGTGCGGCTGACCGGCGACCTCCCCCAGGCCACCATCGACGACATTCGCACCGCGCTGCTCACCCACAAGGTGATCTTCTTCCGGAATCAGCATCACCTCGACGACCAGCGGCAGCTCGAGTTCGCCGCGCTGCTGGGGACCCCGATCGGTCACCCGGCGGCCACCGCCTTCGCGGCGGACTCGCCGATCATCACCCCGATCAACTCCGAGTACGGCAAGGCCAACCGGTGGCACACCGACGTCACCTTCGCGGCCAACTACCCGGCGGCGTCGATCCTGCGCGCGGTCACCCTACCCAGCTATGGCGGCTCGACGTTGTGGGCCAACACGGCCACCGCGTACTGGGCGCTGCCCGAGCCGCTGCGCTGCCTCGCCGACAACCTGTGGGCGCTGCACAGCAACCGGTACGACTACGTGCAGACCGAGCCGAAGTCGCAGGCCGAGAAGGCGTTCCGGCAGGTGTTCGAAGCGCCCGACTTCCAGACCGAGCATCCCGTGGTGCGGGTGCACCCGGAGACCGGCGAACGCACTTTGCTGGCCGGCGACTTCGTCCGCAATTTCGTCGACCTGGACAGTCAGGAGTCGGCGGCCCTGTTCGAGCTACTGCAGCGCCGAATCACCTTGCCTGAGAACACTATTCGCTGGAATTGGACGCCAGGCGATGTAGCCGTCTGGGACAACCGCGCCACCCAGCACCGGGCGGTCGCCGACTACGACGACCAGCACCGGCTGATGCACCGGGTGACGCTGATGGGCGACGTACCCGTCGGAGTCCACGGCCAACACAGCCGGGTGATCACCGGAGCGCCACTGGCCCTGGTGGGCTAACCCGTCTTGCTGACCGGATCGATCGGCAGCCACCGCAACGCCCCGGGCGCGTCCGCGGGCACCACCGGATGCTCCGGTGCAACCGGCTCCAACCGCCGGTAGTCGTCACCCTGGAGGGGCCGATCGTCGTTCTGACCCTTGTTCGGCCAGAGCGACGCGGCCCGCTCGGCCTGTGCCGCAATCGATAGCGACGGGTTGACGCCCAGGTTCGCCGAGATCGCAGCCCCGTCGACGACGAATAGCGTGGGGTAACCGTAGACCCGGTGATACGGGTCGATCACGCCGTTGGCGGGGCTGTCTCCGATCGCCGCGCCGCCCAGGAAGTGGGCGGTGAGCGGAATATTGAACAGCTCACCCCAGGTGCCACCGGCCACCCCGTCGATCTTCTCGGCGATGCGGCGTGTCACCTGGTTGCCGATCGGAATCCAGGTCGGGTTCGGCTCGCCGTGGCCCTGCTTGCTCGAATACCAACGTATGCCGAGCTTGCCGCGCTTGGTGAACGTGGTGATCGAATTATCCAGATGCTGCATCACCAGTGCGATTACGGTGCGCTCACTCCACTGCCTGGGATAGAGCAACCGCAGCAACCTCTTCGGATCCTCGTCGGCCTGGTTGAGTAGCTGCCGCCAGCGCGGCACGTCAGTCCCCTCCGGGCCGGCGCCATCGGTCATCAGGGTTTGCAGCAACCCCATCGCGTTGGAGCCCTTGCCGTACCGCACCGGCTCGACGTGAGTGTCGGGTGTTGGGTGGATCGACGAGGTGATCGCCACGCCGTGGGTCAGGTCCAGATCCGGATTCACGTCCAGGGTCGCCGCACCGACGATGGATTCGGAGTTGGTCCGGGTCAGCACGCCCAGCCGCTCAGAGATGCGCGGCAACTTGCCCTTGTCGCGCATCCTGAACAACAAATGCTGAGTGCCCCAGGTGCCGGCGGCCAGGATCAGATGTGCCGCGGTGTAGGTGCGCTTGTCGCGGCGCAACCAACTGCCGGTGCGTACGGTCTTGACCTCCCACAATCCGTCGCCGCGCTGTTCGAACCCTTTCACCGTCGTCATCGGAATCACCTCGGCGCCAGCGGATTCCGCTAGACCGAGGTAGTTTTTCAGCAGCGTATTCTTGGCGCCGTGCCGGCAGCCGGTCATGCAGCACCCGCATTCCAGGCAGCCGGTGCGGGCGGGCCCGGCACCGCCGAAATACGGGTCGGGCACCGTCACACCGGGAGCCTTGGTCCCGTCTGGGCCGAAGAACACCCCGACCGGTGTGGGCACCCAAGTGTCACCGCAACCCATCTCGTCGGCGACCTCTTTGAAGATGCGGTCGGCGTCGGTGAAGGTCGGGTTCTGCACGACGCCCAGCATCCGTTGCGCCTGCTGGTAATGCGGCATCAATTCGTCGCGCCAGTCGGTGATGTGTTTCCACTGCTGGTCGTTGAAGAAAGGTTCCGGCGGGATGTAGAGGGTGTTGGCGTAGTTCAGCGATCCACCGCCCACCCCGGCGCCGGCCAGGATCATCACGTTCTTCAGCGGGTGGATGCGCTGGATCCCGTAACAGCCCAACCTGGGCGCCCACAAGAATTTGCGCAGGTTCCATGAGGTTTTGGCGAAATCTTCGTCGGCGTAGCGGCGTCCCGCCTCCAGCACGCCGACCCGGTAACCCTTTTCGGTAAGGCGCAGCGCGCTGACACTCCCCCCGAAACCTGAACCGATAATCAGGACGTCGTACTCCGGCTTCATCGGTGCAGTATGACCCGCTTTACAAGGCGGCAATCAGTGAGCCACCCCTAAGTCGCTCCGGGCGAGCCGGGTCACTCACGCCCCGACGGTGAGACCCACCTTCTGAAACTCTTTGAGGTCACAGTAACCGGCCTTCGCCATCGCGCGGCGCAGTCCACCGACCAGGTTTAAGGTGCCGAAGGGGTCGTCGGAGGGACCGTTGAGCACCCGCTCCAACGTCGAGCGCTCGCCGACGGCGATCTGCAGCAGCGCCCCGCGCGGCAACGACGGATGTGCGGCGGCCGACGGCCAGAACCAGCCCTCGCCCAAGGCCTCGGCAGCCTCGGCCAGCGGCGTGCCCAGCATCACCGCGTCCGCGCCGCAGGCGATGGCTTTGGCCAGTTCACCCGAGGTATGAATGTCACCGTCGGCCAGGACGTGTACATAGCGGCCGCCGGTCTCGTCGAGATATTCCCGCCGGGCGGCGGCGGCGTCGGCAATCGCGGTGGCCATCGGCACGCTGATGCCCAGCACCTCGTCGGTGGTGGTCACTCCCCTGGTGGCACCGTAGCCGACGATGACGCCGGCCGCGCCGGTACGCATCAGGTGCAGCGCGGTGCGGTGGTCCTGCACACCGCCGGCGACGACGGGGATGTCCAGTTCGGAGATGAAGCTCTTCAAGTTCAGCGGCTCACCATCGCGGGCCACCCGTTCGGCCGAGACAATGGTTCCCTGAATCACCAGCAGGTCGATGCCGGCCTGAACCAGCACCGGCGTCAACGCCTGCGCGTTCTGCGGGCTGACCCGCACCGCGGTGGTGACGCCGGCCTCGCGAATGCGGGCCACCGCGGCGCCGAGCAAGTCGGGATCCAGCGGGACGGCGTGCAGTTCCTGCAACAGCCGGATCGCCGCCGACGGCTCGGGCTCCTTGCTCGCGGCCTCGACCAGCTGAGCGATCTTGGCCCGCACATCGGCGTGCCGGCCGATCAACCCCTCGCCGTTGAGCACGGCCAGCCCGCCGAGGCGACCCAGCTCGATGGCGAACTCCGGCGACACCAGGGCATCCGTCGGGTGGGCCAGCACCGGGATCTCGAACCGGTAGGCGTCGAGCTGCCACGCGGTGGACACGTCTTGCGACGAGCGGGTACGCCGCGAGGGCACGATATTGATCTCACTGAGTTCATAGGTGCGACGGGCATTGCGGCCCATGCCGATCTCGACCATGGCCAGTTCGCTATTCACCGCGCGTAGTAGTTGGGCGCTTCGACGGTCATGGCGACGTCGTGCGGATGGCTTTCCTTCAGACCCGCGGCCGTGATCCGGACGAACTGTGCCTGCTGCAGCACCTCGATGGTGGCCGCACCGGTGTAGCCCATCGCCGCGCGGAGGCCTCCGGTGAGCTGGTGAATCACCGAGCCCAACGGACCGCGGAACGGCACCCGCCCCTCGATGCCCTCGGGGACCAGTTTGTCCTCAGACAGCGCGTCGTCGGCGAAATAGCGGTCCTTGGAATACGACTTCGCTCCACCCCGGCCCTGCATGGCACCCAGCGATCCCATGCCGCGGTAACTCTTGTACTGCTTGCCGTTGACGAAGATCAACTCGCCGGGCGCCTCTGCGGTACCGGCCAGCAGCGAGCCGAGCATGGCGGTCGAGGCTCCTGCGGCCAGCGCCTTGGCGATGTCGCCGGAGTACTGCAACCCGCCGTCGGCGATCACCGGCACACCCGCTGGAGCACACACCGCGACCGCTTCCAGAATCGCCGTGATTTGAGGGGCGCCGACGCCGGCCACCACCCGGGTGGTGCAGATCGAGCCCGGTCCCACTCCCACCTTCACCGCGTCAGCGCCGACATCCACCAGGGCAGCGGCCGCCGAGCGGGTGGCCACGTTGCCGCCAACAACCTCGACCCGGTCGCCGACCTCCAGCTTGAGTTTGTTGACCATGTCCAGAACCAGTCGGTTGTGCGCGTGCGCGGTGTCGACGATCAGCACGTCTACACCGGCGTCGACCAGCATCATCGCGCGCACCCAGGCGTCTCCGCCAACACCGACGGCGGCCCCGACCAGCAGCCGGCCGTCGCTGTCCTTGGTGGCCAGCGGGTGCTGCTCGGTCTTGACAAAGTCCTTCACCGTGATCAGCCCGGTCAGCTTGCCGCTGCCGTCCACGATGGGCAGCTTCTCGATCTTGTTGCGGCGCAGCAGGCCCAGTGCCGCCGAGGCACTGACCCCTTCCTGCGCGGTGATCAGCGGAGGCTTGGTCATGACCTCCGCCACATGCTTGTTCTGGTCAACCTCGAAACGCATGTCGCGGTTGGTGATGATGCCGACCAGGGCGCCGTCGTCGTCGACGACGGGCAGTCCGGAAATGCGGAACCGCGCGCACAACGCGTCGACCTGGGCCAATGTGTTGTCGGGACGGCAGGTGACCGGGTCGGTGACCATGCCGGCCTCGGACCGCTTCACCATCTCGACCTGGCCGGCCTGCTCGGCGACCGGCAGGTTGCGGTGCAGTACCCCCATGCCGCCGGCGCGCGCCATCGCAATCGCCATTCGGGCCTCGGTGACCGTGTCCATCGCCGAGCTGACCAAGGGCACCTTGAGCCGAATCTTCCTGGTGAGCTGACTGGACGTATCGGCCGTGGCGGGCACCACATCGGAGGCCGCGGGCAGCAGCAGGACGTCGTCGAAGGTCAGGCCCAGCATCGCGATCTTGTGGGGGTCGTCACCGCCTGTCGGCACCGGGTCCTCGGACAGGCCGCCAACTCGCACGTAGGAGCTGCCGACCAGGTCGGAGCTGTCTTCGAGGCCGGACATGCCACGGGACATCGGCGAGGCCCTCCAATATGCCTGCTTGGGTGGAAAGCCCATCCTATCGGCTCCCGAGGCTGCCGCAGTCACGGCTTCGGCGTGGCGAGCGGGGAAATCGCGGAGTGAGTGCGCCCCTCGATAATTTCTGGCGTTATCGTTGCCCGGCTGCGTAGGCTATGGGGGTGCGTGACCGCCTCCCACCGGGTTTGCCACCCGACCCTTTCGCGGACGATCCGATGGACCCGTCGGCGGCGCTGGATGCCGTAGAGCCTGGTCAGCCGCTGGATCAGCAGGAGCGGATGGCGGTCGAGGCCGACCTGGCCGACCTCGCCGTTTACGAAGCGTTGTTGGCGCACAAAGGAATCCGCGGACTCGTAGTGTGCTGCGACGAATGTCAGCAGGACCACTACCACGACTGGGACATGCTGCGCGCCAACCTGCTTCAACTACTCATCGACGGTACGGTCCGCCCACACGAGCCGGCCTACGACCCCGAGCCGGACGCCTACGTCACGTGGGATTACTGCCGCGGATACGCTGACGCGTCGCTCAATGAGGCGACGTCGGACGCTGACGGATTCCGCCGCCACCTCTAAGCGGTCACGGTGTCTGCTGGTCGGAGTGCCAGCCGCCCGGGATCATGGGGATAATCGGTCCGCTGCCGAATCCGTCACCGGCCAATTCTACGAGGCCCTGAGCGTGCGGGACCGTCCTTGGTGCGGCACCCGCAAACCCCATCGGTCCCGCTGCCTGCGTAGCGGGATATGACGCGGTCGCAGCCCCGGTGTCGTCGCCCTCAGCGCAGGGATCGAGGAATTCATAACGGTAGCCGCGATCGATCCGACTCGACACCGCCCGGTCCTGCCGCAACGTCTGTTTTCGGTCGACAGCCACTGGTGCAGCCGGCGTCGGGGCGGCCTCAGGTGCTTGCGCAGCGGTCCGGCCGCGGATATGCGGCTTGGATTGCACGCCTAGGTCTCCCACCAGGTATGCGCTGATACCGCTATGGGCGCCCGCCGCAGCTGTCGGGCCGGTGATCGGCGGCGGAGTCGACGCACCGGGTGGCATGGCCGAGGCGGAGGCCACCGGCACCGGGCCCGGTGCCGGTCCCGGTGCCTGCGCGAACAGTGATGCGGGACTGGGTGTACCGGGCGGGATGCCGCCCGGCGGCACGTTGAGCGGTGCCGCCGCGGGAGCCAGCGCGACGGGACTCGGCGCGACCGCGGCCAGGCCGGCCAGCCCAGACGCACCGCCGATTCCCGCAGCGGGGACAGCCGCCAGCGGCGTCATCAAACCGACCGAGTAAATCGGATTAGCGCTGACGAACGCGGGCAACAGAGCGGGGTTCTGCAGGAGGATCCAGGTCAAATAAAGCGTGCGGTGCACCACAAACTGGGTTCCCAGTAGAAATACGGCTTCCACTAATTGTTCCGGATTGTTCGCATAAAGCGAAAGCATCGCTTCAGCCCGGGGAATGAATGTCGACAAACTCGGCTGCATCATCTGGAATGAACCCGGCGAAAACGGATTGAATTGCGGAGGGAAAATTGCCTGCAACCACTGCTCGGGGGTGGCGGGCAAGGTGGTACCCATGCCCGGCATCTTCCCCATGCCTGAGCCACCGCCCATGCCGGAGTTGCCGTGCATGCCGCCGCCGTTCAGGTCGGATTTCATGATCTGGGGTGCCGGCTCGGTCCGCGGCGACGCGGCCACCGACGCCGCCGACACACCCTGGTAGACGCTCATGGTGGTAGCTGCCTGGATCCACATCCGGGCATAGTCGGCCTCGTTCAGCGCGATCGGGATCGTGTTGAGCCCGAAGAAATTTGTCGCCACCAAGGCCGCGTGAACAGCATGATTGGCCGCTAGTTCGGCCAGAGTCGGCATTGTGGCCAGCGCCGCGGCATAGGCTGCGGCCGCGACCTGCTGCTGGGCAGCGTGGGTGGCGGCATCGGCGCTGGCCTGCAGCAGCCAGGCGACGAACGGTCCGTGGCTCAGGGCATAGGCCGTGGCGCTAGGACCCTCCCAAGCAGTGGCCTGGACCGTACCCACCAGCCCACTGAGTTCGTCGGCCGCCTGCGCGTATTCGACACTGAGCGAACTCCAGGCTTGTGCCGCAGCAAGCAACGAGGCAGGGCCTGGTCCGCTGCTCAGCAGCGCCGAATGCACTTCCGGCGGCACGGCCATCCAGACCGGAGCGGTCACTGCCGGCCAATTCTCTCAAGGTGCACAACGAATTTGCTCAAGGCCATACCCCTCGCCAAGCAGATTCCGAACGAAAAGGCTGTTCGTTCGGCCTGAAAGGCCCATCGAATTGCGCTGACCCAGTCGACAACGGCAAGGATAGTCAGCCGCGGTGCAAATAACTACAATCGAACCTGGGAATATTCTTCGTATTCACTGAAGGCGCACTCCACCGCATTTCGTGCGGCGCGCTGGGCGGCTGCTAGGTCAGGGCGTGGAGCCGGTTGGGAACGGTGTCCCCGTCCCCGAGGGGCCCACCGGCCCAGAGGTCGGCGCCGGTGAACCCGGCCCCGCCGCCCCCGAATTGGGCGAGGTCGACCTGCCCGGTTTTGTCTTACCTTTGGAAGGTGGTGTCGTCGAGGGGGACGAGGGCATTGGACTGGTCTGGCTGGGTGACGGCGTCGTGGACGAAAGCCTGGGCGGTTTCGTCGTCGTCACCGACGGAACCGTTGGGACGGTTGCGCTAGCCGACGGGGTGGGAGTGGCCGGATTCGTCCCAGGCACGGGCGCCAGCGGCGGCGTGAGCGTGTTGCCCGGGAGACCGCCGGGGACGCTCGGGATGGCTAGCGCCGGGTCTGGCGACGCCGCCGGCGCAGTGGCCTTCGGCTCACGCTTTTCCAGCTTGGTGTTGAGCTGGTTCACTTCCGCCAGCAGACCCTGCTTGCGTCCGCGATCGTTGACGCCCTGCAACGTGGTACTCACCTCGGCCAGCTGATTCTGCGCCTGATCCCACTGGCCCTGAGCGATCATCTGTTCGACCCTCGCCAGATCCGCCTTGGCGGACAACACGATCTGGTCGTCGCTGACCCTGGGCTCGTTGAACATCATCGCGTGCAGGCCATAGAGCAGGTCGCCAGGCTTGGCATCGGCCACCACGGCACCGAACCCGCTGAGCGCCAGCAGGGTCGCGGCCACCGATCCGACCGCCGCCAGCCCGCGCCCGCCGCGGCGGGGCTGCGACATCCCTTGGCGCAGCGCGTCTTCGGCGTCTTCCTGGGATACCAGCGCGCTGGCCGGTGGCCATCTCAGGTCGTCGCGCCAGTCGCCGAGCAGTTCGGCCAGCGCCCGGTCTTCGAAGTCGGCGACGGCGGAGAGTTCGGCCTCGGCGCGAACGGCCAGCGCGTCCAGCAGTAGGTCGGTCTGGGCGACCTCGTCCAGCGCGGCCTGGTCGCCGCGGGTGAAATCGGATCTGTGATTACGCATAGTCACCTGCCGCGACAATTTCGTCCTTCAACCGTTGAAGGGCGCGGTGTTGAGCCACCCGGACTGCTCCCGTGGTACTGCCGACCGCCGCGGCCGTCTCCTCGGCGCTCAGGCCGACAACCACACGCAGGATCAGGATCTCGCGCTGCTTAGCCGGCAGCGTCTCGAGTAACTCGTTCATCCGGGTGACCGAGTCGGCCTCGATCGCCATCTGTTCGGGGCCGGCGTCGTGCGAGCGGCGCTCGGGAACCACTTCGGTGGGGTACGCGAGGTCCCGACCGGCGGCGCGATGTGCGTCGGCAACTTTGTGTGCTGCGATGCCGTACAGGAAGGCCAGGAACGGGCGTCCTCGGTCCCGATAGCGCGGCAGCGCCGTTATGGTGGCCAAGCACACCTCCTGTGCCACGTCATCTGCTGACAATCCACTCCGTTCAACCGTGCCGACGCGCGCCCGGCAGTAGCGGACGACGATCGGGCGGATGGTCTCCAGCACCTCCCGAAGCGCATTCCGGTCCCCTGCGGCGGCCTGACCGACCACGGCGTCGAGACGTTCTCCCTGCATTGTCATCGACGGTGGTTTCTCCAAAGTCACGAACGGGACTCATCCCGGGCTAACTCGCTGGTCGGTAGTTACGGCAGGACTGAATTTCACGCGGTACGCCAGACGCCACCGGCGCGTTGCACCTCACCTGCGCAAATATCTCTAATTTCGAGCAGTTCGGGCAGCCCTTGTGCCCCAACCGTGACTCTTCCGGTATCCATCAGCAAGCAAGCCAGCGCCCACCGAAGTGGTGTCAAGCCCAGCTGTTCGGCGGCCTGCAGGGCCTGTTCCGCGACGTCACGCGCCCGCTCGACGCAGCCGGCAGCGCACAGCGCGGCCGCGAGCACGACGGAACTCTTGATCCGGTGTCGCGCCGATCGGCCGGTCATGGTCGAAGCTTGAGCGAGCGCGTCCTCGGCGCGCTCCACGGCGGTCCGGCCGTCGCCGGAGGCCATCGCCAGCTCCGCCCCGACCCAACCGCGGCGAACGGCCAGGCGGTCCGCCGTCAGTGCCGGCAACTCGGCCTGGTGCACGGCCTCATCCGCGCGGGCCAGCAAGGTCTGGGCGGCGGCGAATCGGCCGACGCCCAGCGCGTCGGCCGCCAGGCCGACCAACGCATCGGCCCGAGCTTCGGGATCGCGGCCGGCCAACGCCAATGCGCGGCCGTCCCAGCCACGCGCCAGGGTGTGCCAGCCCAGCTGCCGCAGGAAGGAGCCGTGCGTGCTGTGCGCCAGCGATGCCAGTGAACCGGATGCGACCCCGCGGCGCAGCAGCGCCAAGTCGGCATAGGCGCTGCCGTACCGGCCCTGTCCGCCGGCGGCGACAGCGCGCAGCCATAGCTGATCGGGTGTCGTGGCAGTCGGCAGCGGCCAGGTGCCGGGCGCGGTGCCGAAGGCGGCGTCGGCCAGCGTCGCGTCCATCGCCGCAAGGGTTTCCGTCACCGAGATAGCTCACCCCGGCCCGATCCACCGGCGCAACTGATGCTGGCCGCTTTGCGTCAGCGTCGTCGCGCGCGATCGGCGCGGGGACCACCCGAAAGAACCCGAAGACGGTCCGGAACCTGGAACTGGAATGGGTTTCACTCACCATGATAGAAGCTGCCGAACTCGTAAAAAGTTTGTGCTTTCTGTGTTACCAGAATATTAATCCCAGTGGCTGCTGTACCAATCACAACTCCGCCACAAAGGTGCGTTGAGCTGGGATTTCACCGGAATGTTCTTGAACGTTTAGCATACCTAGTCTTCGTCAAAGCGGGGATAGATGAACGCCGAGTTAATTCTCTTATAACGACGTAGTCTTTTATCACATCCGGAGCCTATTGACGGAAATTCGTTAGCGGCCCTAGCGTCTACCGTGTTCGGTGTAGTCATCGGTGACGCCACTGCCATTTCAGTTGCACAACTCGCGTTTGTTACGGGTCTGCCCCTTCGGTGGGGCGTGCAGAGAGGGAATCAGCAATGCCACAGCCGGAACAGCTACCTGGGCCCAACGCCGACATCTGGAACTGGCAATTGCAGGGGTTGTGCCGGGGTGTCGACTCATCGATGTTCTTCCATCCCGATGGGGAGCGTGGGCGCGCCCGCATGCTTCGGGAACAACGCGCCAAGGAGATGTGCCGCCGCTGCCCGGTGATCGACGAGTGCCGTACGCACGCGCTCGATGTCGGTGAACCCTACGGGGTGTGGGGCGGCCTGTCGGAGTCCGAGCGCGAGCTGCTGCTCAAGGGCGCCATCGGACGCGGTCGCGGTATCCGGCGCTCGGCCTGATTGCTGCGTAGGCTACGTAGGCCCGGGGTGCGGTTCGCCTCCGGGCCTACGTTCATTTGGCGAGCGGGCTCCTGGTTCAATCTGCGTGAGGAGTCCTATGTCCGTGTTGTCCACCCCGCTAGTCGCCGACGCCGTGGCGCGGCTAGTTGCGGTCGCGATCAACCCCGCGGCCAAGAAGGCCGTTCGATTCCCCGAGATTCCCGGACATACCGCAAAGATGAGCATCCCGACCCGGTACGGCCCGGTGTCTGCGACGGTGTACCGGCCCGCCGAGGGTTCACGAGGCCGGCCGGTCTACGTCAATGTGCACGGCGGCGGGTTCGTGGTCGGCCACCCCGAGCAGGACGACCCCTGGTGCCGTTATCTCGCCGCTAACGTCGGCGTCGTGGTGGTCAATCCCGACTATCTCCTGGCACCAAAGCACCGTTTCCCGGTTGCGCCGCAACAGATCTACGATGTCGTGTGCTGGGCCGCCGCGCCCGATCGGGACTGGGACGGCAGCCGGTTGTGCGTCGGGGGTCAAAGCGCCGGCGGTAACCTCAGTGCGGCGGCGGCGCGGCTTGCACTCGAGCACGGCACACCCCGCATTGCCCTGCAGGTGCTGCACTACGCTCCGCTGGATCTGGTCACGCCAACCCGCGACAAACCATCGTCGATCGGGTCCCGGGCCGTCCTGAAGCCGTGGATGGGTGAGCTGTTCGACACGGCATACGTCCCGGACCCGGGCGAGCGCAGGGACCGGCTCGCCTCTCCCGCCTGGGCCGGCAACGCTGACGAGATCGCCGGGATAGCGCCAGCGCTGATAGTGACGGCCGAGCAGGACAGGCTGCGCGAGGAAGGCCTTCGATACGCTGAAAAGCTGGACGCATCAGGCGCTTTGGTGGAGTACTTCGAAGTTGCCGGGGTTGACCACGGTTACAACATCATGACCTCTGCCACCAATGTGACCGCGGGCGCGTATGCACACATCGCCGGGCGTATAAGGGATGCGGTCGCGGAACCTAATTGAGCGTCAACTCCGGCGCGGGGCGGCAGTCGCCGGTCGCCGCTAGAAGTTGGAGCGCAGATGCGCCTGCGCATCGTGGTGAAATTCTTCCAGCGCCAACGCTTTTCGCTTGAACAGCTCGGCACCGTGATACATCCCGGGCACCGTGACAAGCGTGCACGCGACACCGCTGGCCGTCAGCCTCTTGGCGTAGTCGACGTCCTCGTCGTAGAACAAGTCGAGTTCACCGACTCCGATCCAGGCGGGTGGCAGTCCGGTGAGATCTTCCCGGCGCGCGGGGGCCGAATACGGCGGCGCGTCCGACAGTCGCGGCGCACGGCCTAGATAGCAGGTCCAGCCGAACCGGTTGGATTCCGGCGTCCAGACGAACCGCCCGCGGCCGCCGTGATCGGTGCGCAGCGTGCTGCGGTCGTCGAGCATCGGGTACACCAGCACCTGCGCTCGCAGCGGGATTCCCTCGTCGTGGCTGCGCTGCGCAACCGCGGCGGCCAGGCCTCCGCCGGCACTGGCGCCCATCACGGCCAGGCGCTCAGGGTCGATACCCGCCTGGTCGGCATGCGCCCGCATCCACCGCAACGCGACCATGCAGTCATCGAGTGCGGCCGGGAAGGGGTGCCCGGGCGCCAGCCGGTAGTCGGGTGAAACCGTGACGACCCCGAGTTCTCTGGCCAGCCTCGCCGCGAAGGCGACCTCCATCTCCGGAGAGCCCACGACGTAGCCGCCGCCGTGTATCCACAACACGCCGGGGCGGGGCGGGGCGGTCTCGACGGGCGTGGTGATCAGCACCCGGACCGCGGGCTCACCGACGCGGCGTTCGATCACCGTCACGCCGGGTCCCACGGGTGTGGGCCTGCGCGAACTGCGCCGGTAGAGCGGCAGCAGCCAGGTATGCCGGATGCTAGGCATGAATGGCAGCAACGGGTTTCGCAGTTCGGGCGCGACCTGGGCCATCGCTTCCCGCGTTCGCGCGTAGCGCCGCGCCGCCGCCACGGCCAACCCCGCGGCTGCCACGCCAACGAGACGCTTCATCGGCAGCTGCCTGACACGTCACGCTGGTCGATGGCGACGATTCGGGTGCGATGGCGGTTCTGCTCCTTCATCGATCCTCCTTAGCCCGCGCGATTTTGAGTTGCTGTTCCAGCTGCACCGGGACCCGCGATCACGTGGTTAGGTCTTCCCCGCACCGAGGGCCGCAGCTTAGCCGGAATGCGCCGGAAGGTGGTAGGCGAACGACTTCTGCTGGCGTTGCTTCATCTTCTCGAGGCACTGGTGATGCTTGCGCGCGTGATAAGCCAGTGGAAAATACGTGAGCCGGTCGGGTAGCACCCGGTAGGCGGTACGAATCAGGGTGTACGCGCGCACCAGCTCCCGTTCCTCTTTGGCGCTCCACGTAACGCCGAGCTTCTCGCGAAGACGTGGATCTAGCAACCCGACAATCGAGAGGTAATTGAGCCGCAGCGCGGGCCGAATCACCGTCCTTGCCAGCGGTGCCAATATCTTCGGCAGTGACGGTGGCAGGTCAACTTTGCCGGTGCGTAGATCCCGCATCAACTGCAACGCCTGCGGGGTGCCCTGCAGCGTGTCGATCATCGCCTCGAAATAGTCGGCCATCTCCTGCTGCGACTCGGGGTAGCCCCGCATCGGCACATGGAGCAATCGGGCCAGCCGGCGATTGTCGCGCAGCAGTTCCCGCTTCTCGGCGTCGGTGAACTCACGGCCGATGAGCAGTCGGCCGGCTTGCGCGTTGACGATGTAGCCGGTGGCGATCACCCACTGGTAGGCCTCGGGGTTCAACGCGCTGAGCTGCTTGCCCGTCTGCGCGCTCTTCATAGTGATCGGCTGGTGCATGGCGCGAACGCGGTCGCCCTCCGCCGTCGCCTCGGTGCCGCCGTACGTCCAGCGCAGCACCGAGTCGACCGAACGGATCGCGCGTCCGCCCGGATCACCGTGAAACGCCGCGGAATATCGGCCGACGATCTCGGCGATGACCGGGTGCATCGCCTGCATCATGAATGCGGCGCCTTCCAGGACCAGGAATGTCCACCGTCCGGTGTGCTCAGCGGTCAGCGAGTCCGGCGGCACCAGTTCGACGGACTCTTGCGCGTGCCGCTGTACGTCGAGATCGGTGGTGGCGGTCATCGGACACCCTTCGTCGATATCATGGCCGATGACGCTAATATGACCGCAAGGTCGCATACAAGTCGCATTGGGAACTCGCGTGGGCGTACGAAAATCCAGTTCAGAGCACCGTAAACTGCCACAGCAGGCCCGTTCCCGCGAGATGGTCGCAAAAATTGTGTCCACGACGGCATCGCTGCTGCACAAGTACCCACCTGAGCAGATCACCACCAATCTGATCGCCGAGCAGGCCGCCGTAAGCAAAGGATCGATTTATCAGTACTTCGCGGACAAGGAACAGATGATCCATGCCGCGATCGAACACCTTGCCGCAGAACAGGCTCCGGCAATCGAGGGCATGCTCCGCGCGATCACGCTCGACCGGCCGGAATCGGCAATGGACTCGGCAATCGACATCCTCATCGACTTCACCATCGCCAATCGCCGGCTTATGCGCTACCTGGCCGAGCGACCCGATCACATCCGCACCTTCGAAAGCATCTCTGGCCTCAACGCGACCCTGCTGGCGATGACCACGTTGCATATGAACCACTACCGCAGCCAATACCGTGACGAACTCAGTCCCAGCGCATTGGCCTGGTTGTTTTTCAACATGGCCGTGGCGACGACATTGCGCTACATCGAATCCGACGACCCGATCAGTCTGGACGAGTTGCGAGCAGGGTTGAAATTCGCCTCAGCCGGATTGCTGGTCGGGGGTCGGGACCAGCCGGACGGGCAGGCGGGTCGGCCCCCGCAACAAACTGCTGGTTGACCAGGTCGGTTCACCGACCACCGATATCCGGCGCACTCGCGTCACGAGTTCACGAAGCACCGCTTGAGCTTCCATGCGAGTGAGCATCGCACCGATACACAGATGCACCCCGAATCCAAAAGCGATGTGCTGGGTCGGATTTCGACGTACCCGGAACATGTCAGGTTCATCAAAGACCCTGGGGTCGCGGTTGGCGGCACCAATGCACAGCAGAACCCGCGAACCCGCCGGGATCACTACCTCGCCGACCCGATAATCGCTGAGCGCCGTGCGGTACAGGTTCTGGGCGGGCGACAGGTAACGCAGACTCTCCTCGATCGCCATCGGGATCAGCTCGTGATCGGAGCGGACCGCATCGAACTCTTCCGGATGGGCGGCCATCGTGGCGAACATTCCGCCGAGCACATTGGTAGTGGTTTCGTTGCCGGCCAACAGCAGCAGCATCGCGAATTGGAACAGCTCGTCGTCAGTGAGGGAGCCTGACTCGTTCTCGGCCAGCAGTCGTCCCAGGATAGAGGTCGAGCCTTTCAAACCGCCAAAACCGAACTGGCGCTTGAAGTAACGATGCATCGCCCAGGATCCGGCGAGCGCGGTCGCCAACTTGCGGGCCCCACCACTGGTCAATGCGATGTCGGTGATCTGAACCGACGCTTCCGACCAACGTCGAAAGTCTTCGACGTCGTCGTCGGGAACACCCAGCAACTGGGCGATGAGTCGCACCGGAATAGGAATCGCCAAGCGTTGCACCACATCGCAGCCGGGGTTGTTCAAGACCTCGCGGACCGTCTCGGACGCAAGCTGATCGATTGTCGACCGCCAACTCTCCAGTGCCGCTTTGGTGAATGCGGGCAGCACCTTGCGCCGCAGTTGGGCATGCTTGTCACCGTCGGTTGAGACCAGCACCGGCACCGGAAACCTGACCCGGGTCGGTCCATCCGCACTCGACAAGGCCGCATCGTCGCGAAGCGCCGCCCGGACATCGTCGAGCCGGCTCAGAATCCACACGGACCGTCTCGGGTTGTACTGCACTCGACTGCCGGCGTGCAGCCGACGGTATGCCGCGTGGGGCTGCGCCGCGGTTGCCGGGTCCAGCGGGTCATAGTTGGTGATCGCCGCGTCGATCGCCGCAGACCGGCGGACACGCATCCCCTTGCTGTTTGCGCGCAGCGAGTCACCGAGCACCCTCGCCGCTGACCTGGTGAATTGAACTGCATCAGTTGCTGTCATCGGCTCGGCCTCCGAGTAATATTCCAGAAAGAACCGTAACGGTCTGCTACGTAATAATCAAGGAAAGGTGGCGGCGGTGGACATGACGATCGACGAGCTGGCCCGTCGCGTCGACATGACCGCCCGCAACATTCGCGAGTGGCAAACCAACGGCCTGCTGCCACCGCCGCAGCGGCGCGGCCGCATCGGGATCTACACCGACGACCACATCTCTCGTATCGAGCGGATCAAATCACTTCGGGCCCAGGGGTTTCCCCTTGATATCAGCCGCCGCATACTGGACCAGCACGCCGAGTCCGCGTCCGAGGTGCGGCGGCTGGCGTCCGAAGTTCTCGGCCCAGCTAATCCCACCGGATCTGTGGAGATGAAGCGCGTCGACCTGGCCGACCGGTTCGGCGGCGACGCAGAGCGCCAACTATCGGCTTGCGGGTTGGTCGAAGTTGTCGACGACGATCTGCTCCTTATCACCGATACGTCCACGTTCGGCTATGTCGAGAAGCTGACCGCGATCGGCCTGCCGCTCAGTGAGATAGCGGCGGCTCTCAGCCGCATGGCCGAGCACCAGGTTGCGACAGTGCAAGCACTGGTGGATCTGTGCCGTGATGAGATCTGGACGCCGTTCGTCGAGGCCGGACTGCCCGATACCGAGTGGCACAACGTCGCCGACAAAACCATCGAAATGCGTTCACTGGCAATCGGTCTGGGAATACAGGCGTTCCGCAGAGCGATCGACGAGGTGGGCGGCAGAGTCCTCACGGAAGAGGCCGCGAAGCTGAATAGGCCAGGCTAGCAACCGGTCCCGCACGCAAAACACCCCCGGGCCATCGGACCGGGGGTGTTTTGAGGGATCTACCTAGTGCGCGTGCCCGTGGTGATGACCGTGCTCATCCGCGGCCTCGGCTGGCTTGTCGACGACAGCCGTCTCCGTGGTGAGCACCATCCTTGCCACCGAGGAGGCGTTGAGCACCGCCGAACGGGTCACCTTGACCGGGTCGACGATCCCGTCGGCGGCCAGATCCCCGTAGCTACGGCTGGCGGCGTTCAATCCGTGCCCCGTGGGTAGCTCGCTGACCTTGTTGACCGCGACCGCGCCGTCGAGCCCGGCGTTGGTGGCAATCCAGTACAGCGGTGCCGCCAACGCATCGGAGAACACGTCGACACCGAGCTGCTCGTCGCCGTTGAGTCCCTCACGCAGCGACTTGAGCACGTGCCGGGCCTGGATCAGCGCGGAGCCGCCGCCGGAGACGATGCCCTCCTCGACCGCAGCCTTGGCCGCCGCCACCGCGTCCTCAACGCTTTCCTTGCGCTCCTTGAGCGCGGTCTCGGTGGCAGCCCCTACCTTCACGACCGCCACGCCGCCGGCCAGCTTGGCCAACCGCTCGCTGAGCTTCTCCCGGTCCCACTCAGAGTCGCTGGCCTCGATCTCGGCCCGCAGCTGCTTGACGCGGTTGGCGACCGCGTCCTTGGAACCGCCGCCATCGACGATGATGGTGTCGTCCTTGCTGACCACCACGCGCCGCGCGGTGCCCAGAACGTCGACACCGACCTCACGCAGCAGCAACCCGGTGTCGGGGTTGACCACCTCGGCGCCTGTCACGATCGCCAGGTCCTGCAGGAACGCCTTGCGCCGGTCACCGAAGAACGGCGCCTTGACCGCCACGGCCTTCAGCGTCTTGCGGATGGAGTTGACCACCAGCGTGGCCAGCGCCTCACCCTCGACGTCCTCGGCGACGATCAGCAGCGGCTTGCCTGCCTCGGCGACCTTCTCCAGCAGCGGCAGCAGGTCGGGCAACGAGCTGATCTTGTCCTGGTGCAGCAGGATCAGCGGGTCGTCCAGCACGGCCTCCTGGGCGTCGAAGTCGGTGACGAAATACGCCGACAGGAAACCCTTGTCGAAGCCGACGCCCTCGGTGAACTCCAGCTCGGTGTTCAGCGTGGAGGATTCCTCGACACTGACCACGCCGTCGGCGCCGACCTTGGTCATCGCCTCGCCGACGAGTTCGCCGATCTGCTCGTCGCGCGACGACACGGTAGCCACTTGGGCGATCGCATCCTTGCCCGACACCGGAGTCGCGGCGGCCAGCAGTGCCTCGGACACCGCGTCGGCGGCTTTGGCGATGCCTGAACCCAAAGCGATCGGGTTGGCGCCGGCGGCGACCAGCCGCAGGCCGCCCTTGACCAGCGCCTGGGCCAGCACCGTCGCGGTGGTGGTGCCGTCGCCGGCGACGTCGTTGGTCTTGGTGGCCACCGACTTCACCAGCTGGGCGCCCAGGTTCTCGAACGGATCTTCCAAGTCGATCTCACGGGCGACGGTGACGCCGTCGTTGGTCACCTGCGGCCCGCCGAAGGCCTTGGCCAGCACCACGTGCCGGCCGCCAGGGCCCAGCGTCACTTTGACCGCGTCGGCGAGCTTGTTCACGCCCGCCTCCATGGCGCGACGCGCGGTCGCGTCGTACTCAATGATCTTGCTCATCACGCTCCTTTTCAGCCCGGCAACGCCGCAGGCCGGCATGGCGGCCTGGCAAGGAACCGGGCAATCCCATCAACGCATGCCGCCCCGGAAATCACCCGTGCGCGAGGCACGGGGATCGCCGGGGCGGAACACGGTGTCTTACTTGTTGACGACAGCCAGCACGTCGCGCGCCGACAGGATCAGGTACTCCTCGCCGCCGTACTTGATTTCGGTGCCGCCGTACTTGCTGTAGATGACGGTGTCACCCTCGGCCACGTCGAGCGGAATCCGCTTTTCGCCGTCCTCGTCCCAACGGCCGGGGCCGACTGCGACGACGGTGCCCTCCTGGGGCTTCTCCTTGGCGGTGTCAGGAATGACCAGACCAGAAGCGGTCGTGGTCTCGGCCTCGTTGGCCTGTACGAGAATCTTGTCCTCGAGTGGCTTGATGTTCACCTTCGCCACGATTGGAGCCCTCCACTAGTTGAATCGGGTCCGGAGCGTACGCCCCGACCGGAGTTGGCGGTCGGTCCGGGAAGCGCCCGAACCGACCGAATTACCAGGTGATTCGGCATTCGTCCGTTGTCCTTGCGCCGTCGTCGCGGGTGCCGACACAGGGGCTGTCCGATTGCCACCTAGCACTCTATACATGAGAGTGCTAGCACTCAAGGCCGGGTCGGTGCTTCTTTGGTGCGTGGCGTTCGCCGTTGGCGAAAGCGCTCCAGGCGTCGCCCGGCAACAGACTGCACCCGCTAGACGAGTCCTTCAGCAGTCCGTCAACAGCAGTGCCGCGGGGGCGTGTTAATTGGCAAGCGCCGCAGCAGGTCTCGCGCTACGCACAATGATATTCGCCGGGCCCTGTATGAGAGGATCGGCTCCGTGGTGACCATGCCAGTATGGGACCGAGCTTGATCTCGGCCAGACGCTCCGGCGCACGGGCGTTGTCGATGCTGGTCATGGCGATTCTTGCGGCAGGTTGCACCGTCGTCGCCGGGGGCTCGGCGAATCCCGCGCCAGGTCTCGTCCCACGCCCGCTCACCGGACGCACGATCACCCAAGCCCTGCTCGGCAGCGAGGAATTGTCCCGGGCCTTCAAACAAGCGTTTACCAGCGATCCCAATCAGCCCAACGCGACAGGTGGCAGCGAACTGCTGCGAGGCAACAGCCAGGTTCCGCCCGACTGCGCAGGCGTGGTCGACCTGCTGCTCAAGGACACTTACGAAGGGTCTGAGGTACGCGGGATCGCGCTCAACAACTGGCTGTATTCGAGTCGGCACCCAGCGGTAGTCATTCTCCAGGAAGCGGTGGTCGCGTTGCCTACCGCCCACGCCGCCGATGTCCAATTCGCGCGGATCGCGGACCGGTGGAATCGGTGCGGCGGCGCATCGATGACGATCGGCGGCGACCCGAACTTCACCACCCGTGTCGGGGAAGTGCGCAAGAAGGACTCCGTGTTGTCGGCCCCGCTCGACGACGTGAGTAGCTATATGACGATGCCCGAGGGACGAGCCATCGGGGTGCGGGTCAACTGCCTCCTTGAGGTCAAGATCGTCTACTTCGGGTACGACGAGCGCGACAACTCGGCGCGCCACGTACCCAGCGCGGCGGCGGTCGCGCAACTGCTCATGCAGAAGGTCAGCTCGCTGGCCTAAGGCACCGCAGCACCCTCAGCCGACCTGCCCCTCGATGACCGGCAAGCCCGGGTTGCTGGCCGCATCCAGCGGCGACGGCGACGCTCCCGCAGCCACTAGATGCGCCGCAAACGAGGCGATCATTGCCCCGTTGTCGGTACAGAGCCGGGGCCGCGGGATCCGCAGTGTTAAACCAGCGTCGGCGCAGCGCTCAGCGGCCAGTTCCCGAAGCCGAGAGTTGGCCGCCACTCCCCCGGCGATCAGCAACGTCGACACACCGAGCTCACCGGCCGCCCGGACGGCCTTTCGGGTCAGCACGTCGGCCACGGCCTCCTGAAAACCGGCGGCCACGTCGGCGGCCACAAAGTCGGGGTTGGACTCGACATATCGCGCGACCGCGGTCTTGAGACCCGAAAAGCTGAACGCATACGGGTCATCGCGCGGTCCGCTCATGCCGCGCGGAAACACGACCGCATCCCGATCGCCCGTCCGGGCCAACTCGTCGAGCACCCGTCCGCCCGGATAACCCAGGCCCAGCAGCCGCGCCACCTTGTCGTAGGCTTCGCCGGCGGCGTCGTCGACGGTGCTGCCCAATTCGACGATCGGTTCGCCCAGGGAGCGGACGTGCAGCAGGTGGGTGTGCCCTCCCGACACCAGCAACGCCACCGACTCGGGCAACGGCCCGTGTTCGTAGACGTCGGCGGCCAGGTGCCCACCCAGGTGGTTGACAGCGTAGAACGGCACCCCCCAAGCCGCCGAATACGCTTTGGCCGCAGCGACTCCCACCAACAGCGCGCCCGCCAGGCCGGGACCGATCGTCGCCGCCACAATGTCGGGCCGTTGCAGTCCCGCAGTCTCCAACGCCCGGCGCATCGCGGGACCCAACGCCTCCAGGTGTGCGCGGGAGGCTATCTCGGGGACCACCCCGCCAAACCGCACATGCTCGTCGACGCTGGAGGCCACCTCGTCGGCCAGCAACTCCACAAAGCCGTCCTCGCCCAGCCGTGCGATACCGACTCCTGTTTCGTCACAGGAAGTTTCGATGGCGAGGATGGTCGTCATTGGGTGTCCCTCCGCATGGTGTACGCGTCGGCGCCACTGACCCGGTAGTACCGCTTGCGCAGCCCGACCTGTTCGAATCCCACACTGCGATACAACCCGATGGCGGGCTCGTTGTCGGTGCGGACTTCCAGATAAACCACGCCGCCGTCGGCGAAGTCCAGCAGTTCGTCGAGCAGCCGGCGACCGATCCCCTGCCCCTGGAACGCCGGATCCACCCCAATGGTGTGCACCTCGTACTCGAACGGGGGTACCCGGCCCAACCGGGTGATGCCGGCATAGCCGACCAACATCTCGCCGGTGCGTGCGCCGACGTAGTGGTTGGACTTGCTGGCGAGCTCCCGTTCGAACGCGACGGCGGGCCAAGGATCGTCGCCGTCGAACAGCAGCGCCTCCAGCTCGGCGCAGCGCCGCGCGTCCGCGCGGGTCAAGGGTCCCAGTGTGACCTCAGTCATCGGCGCGCCGCCGGCTTGGCATCCGGCCGACGCAGGTACAGCGGCACCAGTGCCGCCGGCTCTTCGGACCAGTCGCCGACCGCGCGCACCAGCCCAGCCGACGGCGGGTACACCGGCTCGACGACGGGCAAACCGAACAACCCCGCGTGCTCGGGCGAACCAGCAACCGCCACCGACGGTCCTGGGTCGACACGGGCCGCCGCACCCACTGCGGGACCGTGCGTGCGCACTCCGTCGCGGTAGCGCGCCCAATACACCTCGCGGCGGCGGGCGTCGGTAACCACCAGCGTCTCGCCAGAGGTGAGCACGCCGATGGCATCCAGGCTGCACACGCCGTGCACGGGGATGCCCAGCGCGTGTCCGTAGGCCGCGGCGGTGGCCATGCCGGCGCGCAGCCCGGTGAACGGTCCGGGACCGCAGCCCACCACTACGGCATCTATCTCAGCCATGGTCATGGCCGTATCAGCCAGTGCTGCAACCACATTGGGTGTCAGCCGCTCGGCATGTGCGCGGGCGTCGACAGTGACCCGCTCGGCCAGCACGGCGAAGCCATCCACGCGCACAATCCCGGCCGTCACGGCCGGGGTGGCGGTGTCGAGCGCGAGGACGATCACGAGCACACCCAAGCCCAGGTGGCGATCCGCACGTCGGAATGGCTGATCCGCTCCAGCCGGATATCCAGGTGCCGCTCGGCCAGACGTTCCACCAGTCCCTCACCCCACTCGACCACCACCACCGCGTCCTGCAGTTCGGTGTCCAGGTCCAGCGAATCGATCTCACCCAGCAGGTCCACTGTGCCCGCATCCAGCAGTCGGTAGACGTCGACGTGGATCATCGCCGGCCGGCCAGCCGCGCGCGCCGGGTGCACCCGCGCCAGCACGTATGTCGGGGAAGTGATCGGGCCGTCGACGTCCATTGCCTCGGCAATTCCCTTGGCCAACACCGTCTTTCCCGCACCAAGCGGGCCTGAGAGCACCACGACGTCGCCGGCGCGCAGCTCCTGGCCCAGCCGGGTTCCCAACGCGACAGTGTCTTCGGGACGCTCCAAGGTGGCTGTGCCGCTGTCGAATTCAGCCACGGCGCCGCATCCGTTCCCGCAGCCGGCGGTATCGCAGGGTGATCTTGCCCGGCAACGCCCGCTCGACCAACCGGGCCAGCCCATCGTTGATGGCGTCGGGCTTGTCCAGCAACGCCAGATGGCTTGCGCCCTCCACGATCACCAGCTCCGACAACGGCAACGAGGCCGCGATCTTGCGCGAATACTCGTCCGGGGTGAGCAGATCGTGGTCACCGCACGCCACCAGGACCGGGATCTTCAACAGGGTCCACAGCCCGGCGGTCTCGTCGTGCACCTCGAGTGCGCGCAAGAAACCGACCATGGTCGAGATCGGAGTGCTGTTCATCATGTGCTGGGAAAACGCGTCCAGGGTGCGGCTGACCTCCAGATCGCTGTAGGACGCGGCGCGCAGGATCGGGCCGATCAGCCCCCGAGATACCTTGCGCCCGCGGTGCAACAGCCGGGGAGCCGACCGGGCGGCGAAGCGCACCCCCTTCATCGCCGGATTCGTCAGGACCTCACCCAGCGGCGATCGGGTCACCCCTTCGGCCGCGGTGGAGATCAGCGCCACGGCCACGATCCGACGGCCGTACTGGTCCGGAAACTGCCGGGCGTGCGACAACACCGTCATGCCACCCATCGAATGCCCGACCAGCACGATCGGCCCGCGTGGCGCCGTCACCTGCACCACGGCTTCCAGATCCTGGCCGAGCTGGGTCAGGTTGTAGGTCTCCGGGGAGGCTTCGCCGGATTGGCCGTGGCCGCGTTGGTCGTAGAACACCATCCGGACCCGGGCTCCCCACTGCTCGCCCAGCCGCATCCGCTGAAAGTGGAACGCGCCCATACGAAGACAGAAACCGTGCGCGAACACCAAGGTCAGCGGCGCATCTTCGGGTCCGGACTCGCGCACCGCCAGCGGCACCCCGTCGGCGGTGGTGACCACCCGGCTGCGGTCGCTGTCGAGCCGGTCAAAGTCCTCGCCTGCGTAAGGGTCCTCGTCGCCGTGGGCGCGGTCGGCCATCGAGCGTCGCGCCGAAGCTCCGACGAGGGTTGCGACAGCGGTCAGCCCGGCGCCACCCGCCAGCCAAGCCTTCTGCCGCTTCTGGGTTTCCTCAGAACTCAACCTCGGGCCTCGCGATAGGTCTTGGCGATACGGCCGCGGATGCCGGTGACCACTTCGTAGTGGATGGTGCCGACCAAGTCGGCCCAGTCCTGCGCGGTGGGCTCGCCGTGGGTTCCGGGGCCGAACAGAATCGCCTCGTCGCCCTCGGCCACGTCGGGCCGGCCTGGGCCGAGGTCGACGACGAACTGGTCCATGCAGATCCGGCCCACCCCGGATCGACGCCGACCGTTGATCGACACCTCGAGGCGATTGCCCAACGCCCGGATCACGCCGTCCGCATACCCGACGGGCAGCAGCGCCACGGTGGTGTCGCAGTTGGCGATCCAGGTGTGCCCATAGGACACGCCCTCGCCCGCCTTGACCGACTTCACCAGCGCGACAGGGCATTTCACTGTCATCGCGGGCACCAGACCCATGTCTCCCCGGCTGGGCACCGGGCTCAGCCCGTACACCGCGATGCCCGGACGCACCAAGTCGAACGCAAGGTCCGGCCGGACCATGGTGGCCGAGGAGTTCGACAGGTGCGCTACCTCGAACTGCACACCCTGGTCGCGAGCGTAGGCCAGCATGTCGCGGAACCGTTGGGCTTGCAGGTCGTTGATGGCCTCGTCGGGGGCGTCGGCGAACACCATGTGCGACATCAGGCCACGCAGCCGCACAGCGTGGTCGGCGACAGCCTCTTGCAACGCGGTCAGCAGATCCGGGTATTCGGCCGCGGACACGCCGTTGCGGTTCAGCCCGGTGTCGACCTTGACGGTCACGGTCGCCCTGATGCCGGTCCGGTGTACCGCGTCGAGCAGCTCGTCGAGTTGACGCGCCGCAGAGACGGCGATTTCGACATCGCCCTGCAGCGCCGGCCCGAAGTCGAAGCCGGGCGGATGCAGCCAGGCCAGGATCGGGTCGGCGAAACCGTCGGCGCGCAGCGCCAGCGCCTCATCAACGGTGGCCACCCCGAACTCGCTGGCGCCCGCGGCCAGCGCGGCATACGCGACCTGGGTGGCGCCGTGGCCGTAACCGTCGGCCTTGACCACGGCCATGACCTGCGCGCTACCGGCATGCTCGCGCAGCACGCGCACGTTGTGTTCGACGGCGCCCAAGTCGACGACGGCCTCGCCCAGGACGCCCGGGCTCAGGGTTGCGGACACGCCGACCATTGTCCCAGACGCGGGTAGCGAGCCCGCTCAGTGCGCGAAGTGCTCCTGGTCGTAGTGTCCGCCTGGCTTGACCTTGTCCAGCGACGCCAGCGCCTTCCGCGCGTCGTCGTGCAGGGCCCGGGCCAGGTCGGCGGACAGCCCCTCGCGCACCACGATGCGCAGCACCGAGACGTTCGTCGCGTTCTCGGGCATGGTGTAGGCCGGCACCTGCCACCCGTACCCGCGCAGCTCGTGGGAAACGTCGAACTCGGTGTAGCCGCGGTCCTTGGCCAGCCGGAAACTCACCACCGGGATCGCCGACCCGTCGGAAATCAACTCGCAGTGCTCGCCGACCCGCAACTGCTCCCCCAGCCAGCGCGCCGTCGAGGACAGCGACTGCATCACCTGGGTGTAACCCTCGCGGCCCAGTCGCAGGAAGTTGTAGTACTGGCCGATCACCTGATTGCCGGGCCGGGAGAAGTTCAGCGTGAAGGTCGGCATGTCGCCACCCAGGTAGTTGACCCGGAAGATCAGATCCTCGGGGAGGTACTCGGAGCTGCGCCACACCACGAACCCGATGCCGGGGTAGGTCAGGCCGTACTTGTGGCCGCTGACGTTGATGGATACCACTCGCGGTAGCCGGAAGTCCCAGCTGAGTTCGGGGTGCAGGAACGGCACGACGAAGCCGCCGCTGGCCGCGTCGACGTGCACCGGAACGTCAACGCCGCCGCCGGCGGCGAGCTTGTCCAAGGCGGCGCAGATCTCCGCGACGGGTTCGAGTTCACCGGTGTAGGTGGTTCCCAGGATTGCCACGACGCCGATGGTGTCCTCGTTGACGGCATCGACGACCTGCTCGGGGGTGATGACGTAGCGGCCCTCTTCCATCTGCAGATAGATGGGTTCGACGTCGAAGTATCGGCAGAACTTCTCCCACACCACCTGCACGTTGGAGCCCATGACCAGGTTGGGAGTGCGGCCTTTCCAGTCTTTGCCGACCTTCTGGCGCCACCGCCATTTCATGGCCAGGCCGCCGAGCATGACCGCTTCGCTGGATCCGATCGTCGACACACCGCAAGCGCGGGAGGCGTCGGAGTCGCTGAGATTCTCGGCGTGGAACAGGTCTGCCACCATGCACACGCAACGCTGCTCGATCGCCGCGGTCGCGGGGTACTCGTCCTTGTCGATCATGTTCTTGTCGAAGGTCTCGGCCATCAGCTTGCCGGCTTCAGGGTCCATCCAGGTGGTGACGAAGGTGGCCAGGTTCAGCCGTGAGCTGCCGTCGAGCATCAGCTCGTCGTGGATGAACCGGTAGGCCGCCTCGGGGTCCATCGACTCGTCGGGCAGCCGCAGCGCCGGCACCGGCGCGGTGAACAGCCGATTGGTGTAGGCGGGCGCAAGTGAATGGGTGTCCATCGAGGGGTGGCTGTTGGGCACGGCGGGTCCTTTCGACGCTAGAGGGAGGCCAGGGCGGCCCGGATGTGGTGCAGGATGCGTGACGCCGACGTGGGTGCTTCGCCGGGTCCCGGGTCGGCCGCCGACAGCGCCGCCGCCCGGGCGTGCACAAACGCGGCGGCCGCGGCGGCCTCGGCGGGCGGTAGACCCGAAGCCAGCAGCGCGCCGATCATGCCGGACAGAACGTCGCCCGAACCGGCGGTGGCTGCCCACGACTGGCCAGCCGGGTTCAGATAGACAGGGCCGCCCGGGTCGGCGATGACGGTGACGTTGCCCTTGAGCAGCACGGTGGCCCCGAAGGTGTCCGCCAGTCTGCGAGTGGCTGCCACCCGATCGTCTCCGGGTGGCGATCCGGCCAGTCGTGCGAACTCGCCCGCATGCGGGGTCAGCACCGTTGGCGCGGTGCGGTCGGCGACCAGGTGGGGGTGGGCCGCCAGCATGGTCAACCCGTCCGCGTCGACCAGCACCGGCAGATCGGTCTCCAGCGCGAACCACAAAGCCGCGGCGCCGTTGTCGTCGGTGCCCAGACCCGGGCCCACCACCCAGGCCTGCACCCGCCCGGCCGCCGCCGGACTGGGTGAGGCGATGACCTCGGGCCAGTGCGCCAAAACCTGGTCCTTGGCGCTGCCGGCGTAGCGAACCATTCCCGAGTGGGTCGCCACCGCCGCTCCCGTGCAGAGCACCGCCGCCCCCGGGTAGGTCGAGGAACCAGCCAGCACGCCGGTGACACCCTGGGTGTATTTATCGTCGTGGGATCCGGGCACCGGCCAGCGCGCCAGAACGTCGGCTGCCTCGAACCCAAGTAGGTCGGTGTGGGGCAGGTCCAGGCCGATATCGACGAGGGCGACGCGGCCGCAATCGGCCAGCGCGTGCACGGGTTTGAGCCCACCGAAGGTAACGGTGAGCGCGGCTTCTACCGCCGGTCCGGTGATCGCACCGGTGGCGACATCGATGCCGCTGGGGATATCGACGGCGACCACGGGGATGCCGCGGGCGGCCTCGAACACCTCGGCCGCGTTCGGCCGCAACGGACCCGCTCCGGAGATGCCCACCACCCCGTCGATAACAAGATCTGTTGTCGGATGGATCTTTTCGACGATTCGACCACCCGCCTTGCGGAATGCGGCGAGCGCCTTGGCGTGGGTGTGCTCCGGTTTGAGCAACACCGCGTCAGCGGCTGCGCCGCGCCGGCGTGCAAAGGTCGCCCCCCACAGCGCGTCGCCGCCGTTGTCTCCCGAGCCGACGACCGCGCAGACCCGCCGGCCGGCGACTCCACCGGTGCGGGCGGTCAACTCGCGCAGAATCTCAGTCGCCAGACCGAAGGCGGCTCGGCGCATCAGGGCACCGTCGGGAAGGCTGGCCAGTAGCGGCGCTTCGGCCTCGCGGATCGCGTCTGCCGAGTAGTAATGCCGCATCAGCCCGTTCGCTCCCGTCGTTCGCCCGCCCCGCGCTCCCCAACATTACGTGTCACGGCCGAGGTGCACAGTCGCCATTGACGTTCTTCGATCGGCGAGCGCCCTCTTATGTGCGGCAAATTGCGCTCACCGACGGCGTTTTGAGGACGCTCGACGGGTCACTCGGACGCCGCGGAGCGCAGCCGCCGGAACCTGTTCCTCAATTTTTCGGGGCTCAGCGGGGCCCGTGTGCGCTCCTTGGTCATCGGGTAGAAGGCCAGGCCGATCAGCAGCGCCGCGAAGTGGCCGATGGCGGTGAAACTCAGCTCGATGCGGTCCATGATGAGCACCGGGAAGCCGAAGATGAGCAGCAACACCCCCAGATAGCCCCAGCGCCACGGCCGCGCGATGTGATAGGTCAGCACCCCCATCACACCGACCAGGAAGTAGCTGACGCCGATGTCGTGTGCCCGCACCGACCGCTCGGAGGCGTTGTGCAACTCGATCGCGATGTAGAGCAGACCTTCGCTGATGTAGGTGGCGAGGATATGCGCACTCAATCCCACTGTGAGCCAACGCAGCTGACCCAACCAGCGCTCAGCCGGCGCCAGAAACAGCGTGAACAGCAGCAGGTAGGGTTCCAGACTTCTGCCGTCGATCCAGAACAGGCTGGAAAACAGCACCTGCAGCGGATCCGTTGCCAGGGCGTGGATGTTGGTGAATCGGTGCAGCAAGACCGAGTGCAGTTGGCGGTGGGTGAGCACGTTCTGCACGATCGTGGTGATCGCCAACGCGATTAGCCAGCCGTAGGTCAGCGGCGCGCTGGTGACATAGCGCCAGACGGCCATCACCAGGACGCGCAGCCGCGCCGATACCGCCTTATTCACCACTGGTTCAGCCTATTCGCGTTCCGCCGACCGCGGCTCCACGACGGGTTTTGCCTGCTCGTCGTACCCCGGTGCCAGGTGCCGCCACCAGCAGGAGATGTAAAGCGTCATCGCGGTCACCAGCGCCACGATCACCCACACCACGATCGTGACGTCGATCCAGGCCCCAAACGGCGGGGAGTCGGGCAACGCATTGCGCAGCGGCATCACCGCAAACAGCATCGCCGCGAACCAGGTCGCCATCGGTGGCTGGAATTTGCGGCGGCCGCGCGCCGTCTGGACGGCCACGAACAGCGCTATGGCAGCGAGCGTGACCAATACCCCCAGCAGCACGACCGCGAGCGCCACCGTGCTCGGCGAACGCTCGACCTGCACCCGGTAGGGCGCTGGAACACCGGTTGCCGGTCCGTCGGACACCTGGACCTTCCATCCTGGCAGCCGATCGACGAAGGTCACCGACTGTCGTTCGGGTGGCCGCGCGCCGCCGCGGTAGAGGTCGACCGAGATGGGTCCCGAGCGATAGCTGTCTAGGGGCCAATCCGACACGTCGCCGTTGATGTTCAGCGGTACCGGGAAGACGCCCGGCTGGGTGCCCTTCGGCCAGGAATGTGTGGCCGGTGTCGCCGCGGATGTGACGGACACGGTGAGATCTTCCTTGAGGGTGCCGGTCTGCGGATCCAGCAACGCCTGCCCAGGGGTGACCGTCAGGTTGGCTACGAGCACGCTGCGATACGGCTGGATGCCTTCGATGTCGACCGTCACCGTGGTGCCGTCGCCGGCTTGTCGGCCATCGTTGACGGGATGCGGAGGCCCCATGCCGGTGACGGCATACAGCGTGATCAGGCCCGCGTATGCCGCGACGAAAATCGCGACACCGACGACGCCCCGTCTCATGGTGCCTCCCGACGACTGTTCGCGTCTATTCGACGGTTACGGACTTAGCGAGATTTCGCGGCTTATCGACGTCGTAGCCGCGCGCCTGAGCCACCGACGCGGCAAACACCTGCAACGGGATCGTCGACAGCAACGGTTGCAGAAGTGTTGACACCGAAGGTATTTCGATCAAGTGGTCGGCGTACGGGCGTACCGTGTCATCGCCTTCCTCGGCGATCACGATAGTCACCGCGCCGCGGGCCTGAATCTCGCGGATGTTGGATAGCAGCTTGGCGTGCAGGGTGGCCGAGCCTTTAGGTGAGGGCATTACGACGATGACGGGCAGGTCGTCTTCGATCAGCGCGATCGGGCCGTGTTTGAGTTCGCCGGCCGCGAAGCCCTCGGCGTGCATGTAGGCCAGTTCCTTGAGCTTGAGCGCACCTTCCAGCGCCACCGGATAGCCGACGTGGCGGCCCAGGAACAACACCGTTGCGGACTGGGCGAAGCGGTAGGCCAGCTCGGCCACCGGTTCGGCGGCCGCGATCACCCGGGCCACCAGGTCCGGCATCGCCTCGAGCTCGCGGTACTCCCGTTCGACCTCGTCGGGGTATTTGGTGCCGCGGGCCTGTGCCAGCGCCAGGCCGACCAGATAGTTGGCGGTGACCTGCGCCAGGAAAGTCTTGGTCGAGGCGACGCCGATCTCGGGGCCGGCGCGGGTGTAGAGCACCGCGTCGCACTCCCGCGGAATCTGCGAGCCATTGGTGTTGCAGACCGCCAGCACCTTGGCTTTTTGCTCCTTGGCGTGGCGCACGGCTTCGAGCGTGTCGGCGGTCTCCCCGGACTGGGAGATCGCCACCACCAGCGTGCTGCGGTCCAGAACCGGATCGCGGTAGCGGAATTCGCTGGCCAGCTCCACTTCGACGGGCAGTCGCGTCCAGTGCTCGATGGCGTACTTGGCGAGCAGGCCGGAGTGGTAGGCGGTGCCGCACGCGACCACGAACACCTTGTCGATTTCGCGGAGTTCCTGATCGGACAGCCGTTGTTCGTCGAGCACGATCCGGTTGCCCACGAAGTGTCCGAGCAGCGTGTCGGCCACCGCGGTGGGTTGCTCGGCGATCTCCTTGAGCATGAAGTACTCGTAGCCGCCCTTTTCGGCGGCAGCCAGGTCCCAGTCGATGTGGAATTCGCGGGCGTTGGCTGCGTCGTCGTTGCCGTCGAAGTCGGTGATCCGGTAGCCGTCGGAGGTGATCACCACGGCCTGGTCCTGGCCGAGTTCGACAGCGTGGCGGGTGTGCTCGATAAAGGCGGCTACATCCGACCCGACGAACATCTCGCCGTCGCCGATTCCGACCACTAACGGGGTCGAGCGGCGGGCCGCCACGATGGTGCTGGGGTCGTCGGCGTTGGCGAAGACCAGGGTGAAATGCCCATCCAGCCGCCGTAGCACGGATAGCACGGAGGCCACGAAGTCGCCGGCCGTCGGGCCGTGATGGAAGGCCTGCGCCACCAGGTGCACCGCGACCTCGGTGTCGGTGTCGCTGGCGAACTCCACGCCGGTTGCTTCCAGCTCCTGGCGCAGCGAGGCGAAGTTCTCGATGATGCCGTTGTGCACCACAGCAATGCGGCCGGCGGCGTCGCGGTGCGGGTGCGCATTGCGGTCCGTGGGGCGGCCGTGGGTGGCCCAGCGGGTATGGCCCAGACCAGCAGTGCCCGCCAGCTCCGACGGCGACATCTCGTTGACCGCGGCTTCCAGATTGGCCAGCTGACCAGCGCGTCGGCGAACGGTGAGCTGGCCTTTTCCGTCTACCAGCGCGATGCCCGACGAGTCGTAGCCGCGGTACTCCATTCGGCGCAGTGCATTCATGACGACGTCGCAGGCAGGACGCTGCCCGACGTAGCCGACGATTCCGCACATTCTGACCAGGGTAGTGCAGGTGTCCCTACACGACGGCCAAGCGCGCAACTGACCTGGGCAGATGCACGCCACATTGTGATCACCGGCACGGAGCCTCAGCGCGACGGGACCCACTGGACCCGTCACCCGGGTCACCGCTAACGTCGACGGGTGGCCCGCACCCGCAAGCTCTTCGCCGCCCTCAGCCGCCGTGGTCCCCACCACGTTCTGCGTGGTGACCTAGCCTTTGCCGGGCTTCCCGGGGTGGTGTACACCCCGGAATCCGGGCTGAACCTGCCCGCCGTCGCGTTCGGCCACGACTGGATCACCGGCAGCGCCCAATACGCGGGGCTGTTGGAGCACCTGGCGTCGTGGGGCATCGTGGTCGGTGCGCCGGACACCCAGCGCGGCTTGGCGCCGTCGGTGATGAACTTCGCGTTCGACCTCGGTGTCGCCCTCGACATCGTCGCCGGTGTGCGATTGGGGCCCGGAAAGATCAGCGTGCACCCCACCAAGCTCGGCCTGGTCGGTCACGGTTTCGGCGGCTCGGCAGCGGTGTTTGCCGCAGCCGGTATGGCAGGCGCGAGCCACGAGCCGATCCAGGCCGTGGCCGCGCTCTTTCCGACCGTGACTTCTCCCCCTGCCGAGCAGCCCGCCGCGACGCTGAAGGTGCCGGGTCTGATCCTGACCGCACCCGAGGACCCCAAGACGCTGAACTCCAATGCCATAGCGTTGTCGCAAGCGTGGGAATCGGCGACGCTGCGCATCGTCAAGAAGGCAGAGCGCGGCGGTCTGGTGGAGGGCCGGCGGTTGACCAAGGCCGTCGGGCTCGCCGGCTCGGACCGCAAGACCCAGCGCGCGGTTCGGGCGCTGCTGACCGGCTATCTGCTCAGCACCCTGGGCCGCGACAAGACCTATCGGGACTTCGCCGACCCAGACGTGGCCCTGCCCAATACCAATCCGGTGGACCCCGAGGCGCCGACGGTGACTGCGGAAGAGAAGATCGTCGCGCTGCTGAAGTAGGTTGGCAAACCCGGGTGGCGGACAACGATTCGCCGGGTGCTGCGCGGGCGTGCCTGCGATCTGACCGCACGGTCGGCCGTGGTAAGTGTCGTTGATGCGAATCGGGATTGCCCTGGACTACTCGGGCGGATTTCACGAGTCCGTCGACCGCGTCGTCGAACTGGAGAAAGCGGGCGTCAGTGTCGTCGTGGTGGCCGAGGCGTATGCCTTCGACGCCATCAGCCAGCTGGGCTATCTGGCAGCCAGGACCAATACCGTCGAACTGGCGTCGGGGGTCTTGCCGATATTTATCCGCACCCCCACGCTGCTGGCGATGACGGCCGCCGGTCTGGATTACGTCTCCGACGGCCGATTCCAGCTGGGGATCGGCACCTCCGGCCCACAGGTGATGGAGGGCTTCCACGGGGTCGAGTTCGACTCCCCGCTGGGCCGGACCCGGGAGATCATCGAGATCTGCCGGCAGGTGTGGCGCCGAGAGCGGGTGCAGTATGACGGCAAGCACTATCAGATCCCACTGCCGGCCGATCGCGGAACGGGGCTGGGGAAACCTCTGAAAATTATCAATCACCCAGTGCGCGAGCGTATTCCGATATCGATCGCGGCGCTCGGACCCAAGAACGTCGAACTCACCGCGGAGATCGCCGACGGCTGGCAGCCGGTGTTTTACTACCCGGACAAGGCCGCGCAGGTGTGGGGCGACGCGTTGGCGGCCGGTACCGCAAGACGCGATCCTGCGCTGGGCCCGTTGGACGTGATGGTCGGTACCTCGCTCGCGATCGGCGACGATGTCGATGACCGATTGTCTTGGGCGAAGCCACAATTGGCGCTGTACATCGGCGGCATGGGCGCCAAGGGCCGGAATTTCTATCACAATGTGGCGACCCGTTACGGGTTCGGCGAGGTCGCGGATCGGATCCAGGAGCTCTATCTCAGCGGGCGCAAACGTGAGGCCATCGAAGCGGTTCCCGACGAATTGGTCCGTGGCATGTCGCTGGTCGGACCACGCGGCTACATCGCCGAGCGGCTGGCCGTGTTCGCCGCCGCAGGCGTCACCACGCTGCTGGTCAGGCCGCTTACAAAGGAGGCCGGCGAGGCGGTGCGCTATGTCGAAGAACTGCTGCAACTGCTTCCACGCTGAGACGTCCATCTCTACCGCCCGGCCTGCGGAAGTTCGTCCGCGGCAATCTCGCAGGGTGTCGACCCGAGTGGCGCGGGCTCGACCACCGGCGGCACGTTCACCGGCGGCACGTTCAGTGGCGCCTGGGTAATTGGGGGTTGCGTGACCGTCGGCTGCTGGGTCGGCGTTGCGGGCGGGCGCAGCTGCGGCCCGGTCGCTGCGCCGGTCGGACCGGATAGCCCGGCCGCGGGCGGCATTTCCGGTTCATCGACTTCTTCGGGTTCTTCGGGGGAATCCGGTTCGTGCTTGTGGTCGGCGCCTTCGTCGAAGGCGTCCGCGTTGTCAGCTGGACTGTTCAGCGCGGACGCATCGCCGAGTTCGCCCAGGCCCGAGCTCAGCAGCCCACCCATCTCGTCGATAATGCGGCTGACAACCCCGCCGATCCCGCCGAGCCTACCGGTCTCTCCGGCTCCACCCAGACCGCCGGCACTGCCCGCAACACCAGCGGCATCGCCGACTGGGGCCACTGAATCCGCTGATGCAAGAGCAGGATTCGGCGCGGACAGCACTTCAGGCGCCGCCGGCGCAGCCGCGGCCGACGGGACACGGGTCGCGGAGATCCCGGGCGCCGGGATCCATCCGGGGTCAGGCCCTGAAAGCTCAGCGGGCATCAACGGCGCTGCAGCGGCAAAAACACCCGGTGCACCTGGCCGCCGCGGTGGGCTCGGCGGACCCAGATCGCCGGGAACCTCGAAGATTACCGGCGCCGCGGTGGCCATCCGATCGATGACCATGTCGTAGCACGCGTCGACACCGAGTCGCGTCGATCGCATGACTGTCACCCACTCGTTGCGAATGACGTTGTCCACGTATGGTTTTATCTGTTCTGTAACGACGTGGCGCGCCACTTTGAGTTCCCCTGCTCCGCTCGTCACCGCAGCGGTCGCCGCCAGCCACACCGGGCGTTGCGCCAGCGTGCTGTCGTCGATCTGTGTCACTGTCGTCACCTTTGCGTCGACCAGCTGCCACAGGTTGTCGCGCAGCGACTCGCACCGCTGCGCGGCCGCGCGGACCTCGGTGGCCACCGCCGCGGCGGCGTCGCAGTGTCGCTGCAGAAACGCGATCGCGGCGTCGGCTCCCGGGCCAGTCCACGCCATTGCCAAGGCCGCCAGCTGGGCGCGTTGCAGCCGCAGCGCCTCGATGACGACCGTGTCCGTGGCCCGCAGCTGGGAACAATCGGCATCGAGAGCCTGTAGGTCGAGGCCCTCTTCGCTGTCGTACCAGTCGTGCAGCTGTCCTGGGTGGGCCGTCAGATCGGGGTGTTCGTACCCGAGGCATTGACTGGCACGCACATAGCTCTGGGTATGCTCGACCGCCGGTACGCCCTCCGCCAACCGTCCGGCGACGTCCCACCGCTGCGCCACGGTCAGGCAATCCGGGCCGCGGCACACAGATCCGCATCGGCGTAGCGGTCGACACCGGCCCGCAGCGCCACCGCCGTCTCGGCCGCCGCCCGCGACCACTGCGACAGCTCGGCGGCCAGCCCGTCCAGCCGGGCCCGCAGCGCCTCACCGCGTAGCGCATGGTCCCGACCGGCCCGCGAAGCACTGAAGGCCAACCGCGACAGGTGGTTTGCTACGGCACGGTCCACCATCTCGGCGGCTTCGGCGATTCGGTCGGCCGCACCGCGCACCGCCGCCACGTCAACGCCGGTACCACCCAACACACTTTCATGACCCATACCTGTTTCGACGGCACGGACGGCTGCGAGGTTCCAAGCGGTTTCGGGAAATTTTTCAGCTGGAGGAGCTGACCGCGTCAACCACGCCTGCGGCCACTCGCTGGGCGATCTCTCTGTCGGCCGCCTCGACCATCACCCTGATCAGCGGCTCAGTCCCGGAGGGCCGCAACAGGATTCGTCCGGTGTCACCCAGCTCGGCCTCGGCTTGCCGCACCGCGGACTGCACCGCTGGCGCGGCGGCGGCGGTGGCCTTGTCGGCGACCTCAACGTTGATCAACACCTGCGGCAAGGTCCGCATCGCCGAGGCGAGCGTGGCCAACGACGAGCCGGTCTGCACCATCCGGGTCATCAACCGCAAGCCGGTGACGATGCCGTCACCGGTGGAGCCGAGCGCCGGCATCACGATGTGGCCGGACTGCTCGCCGCCCAGACTGTAATCCCCGGCCCGCAGTTCTTCCAGGACATAGCGGTCTCCGACACTGGTGGTGCGCACCGTTACGCCGGCCTCGCGCATGGCCAGATGCAGCCCCAGGTTGCTCATCACCGTCGCCACCAATGTGTCCGAGGCCAGTTCGCCGGCTTCCTTCATGGCAAGGGCCAGCACCACCATGATGGTGTCGCCGTCGACGAGTTCGCCGTTGGCATCGACAGCCAGGCATCGGTCGGCATCGCCGTCGTGCGCCAGCCCCAGATCGGCGCAATGCGCGGTGACCGCGGCACGCAGCGACTGGAGGTGCGTGGACCCGCAGCCGTCGTTGATGTTGAGTCCGTTGGGGTCGGCGTTGATCGCGATGACACGCGCACCGGCCGCGCGGTAGGCGCTGGGCGCCGCCGTGGACGCGGCACCGTGGGCGCAGTCGACGACCACCGTCAGTCCGTCGAGACGGCTGGTGCTGGCCTTGCCGATGTGGCGCAGGTAACGGTCGGCGGCGTCCTGCGCGTCGACGACGCGCCCGATCCCCGCGCCGACCGGGCGTAGCCCGGGCCCGGCCGCGACCAGGTTCTCGATCTGGTCCTCAGTGTCGTCGTCGAGTTTGTGGCCGCCGGGGCCGAAGATCTTGATGCCGTTGTCGGGCATCGGGTTGTGCGAGGCGGAGATCATCACGCCGAAGTCGGCGTCATAGGCGCCGGTCAGGTAGGCGATCGCGGGTGTCGGCAGCACGCCGACTCGCAGCGCGTCGACACCCTGGCTGGTCAGCCCGGCGATAACGGCGGCTTCCAGCATTTCGCCACTGGCACGCGGATCCCGGCCGATCACCGCAACGCGGCGGCCTGGTCCGGTGGAGCGCGCCAAGTGCCGCGCCGCCGCGGCGCCCAGGGCGAGGGCCAGTTCGGCGGTCAACTCACGATTGGCGACTCCGCGGACGCCGTCGGTGCCGAATAGTCGACCCATAGGTCAAACCTCTCACAGTTGGCGTTGTTGCACATACTCACTGTGAGCTGCGAGCGAGCACGCGGGACGGCAGACACGCCGGGCGAGACCCGCTCGCAGCGCAACAGTGATGGCGGATCAGCGCTTGCTGTACTGAGGTGCCTTGCGGGCCTTCTTCAGTCCGTACTTCTTGCGCTCGGTGGCACGCGGGTCACGGGTCAGGAAGCCGGCCTTCTTCAGCGCAGGCCGGTCCTCCGGCGTGGCCACGATCAAGGCCCGGGCAATGCCGAGCCGCAGCGCTCCGGCCTGGCCCGACGGCCCGCCGCCGTGGAGCAGCGCGTAGATGTCGTAGCTGTCCACCCGCTCGACAGTGACTAGCGGCGCTTTGATGAGCTGCTGGTGCACCTTGTTCGGGAAGTAGTCCTCCAGGCTGCGCCCGTTGAGGTCGAACTTGCCGGTGCCGGGCACCAGGCGAACCCGTACCACGGCCTCCTTGCGGCGGCCGACGGTCTGGATGGGGCGCTCGAAGACGAACGATTCGGCCATGGGCGCGGCCTCGATCGCGGCTTCCACCACTTCGGTGGCCTCCACACTGGTCTCGGTCATTGGGCCACCTGCTTGATCTCGTACGGAACCGGCTGCTGAGCGGTGTGCGGATGCTCCGGGCCCGCATAGACCCGCAGCTTCTTCTGGACCTGACGGCTCAGCTTGTTCTTCGGCAGCATGCCGACGATTGCCTTTTCCACCACCCGGTCAGGGTGCTTCTGCATCAGCTCGCCGATGCTGCGCTTGCGCAGACCGCCGGGATACCCCGAGTGGCTGTAGGCCATCTTGCTCTGCAGTTTGTCACCGCTGATGGCGACCTTGTCGGCGTTGATGACGATGACGAAATCGCCGCCATCGACGTTGGGCGCGAACGTCGGCTTGTGCTTACCGCGCAGCAGATTGGCAGCTGCGACAGCAAGGCGGCCAAGCACCACGTCCGTGGCGTCGATGACGTACCACGACCTCGTGGTGTCACCCGCCTTGGGCGCATATGTGGGCACAGCGCTTACCTTCTCTCTCGGGGTGGATCCCAGCGTGAGCCGGGGGCCGGTCAGGCGGATGCGGTTTGGGGGTGGTCTCGGCGACCGACGTTGACCCGAGGACCCCATTTCCCGTAGGCACCGCACGCCAACGGAGCAGCTTACCGATGCGCATCCCCGCAGGTCAAAAGCGCCCCCAGCTGCCAGCCGCGCGGCGGTCAGCGTCAGCTACCTCGGCCGCGCCGTCCCGGACCGCATTTCCCAGCTCCACCAGGATGTGATTGAGCGCGCTAATCGACTGCTGCCACCTGAGCTGTTCGGCCTGGTACGCGGCCGCCGCTTCGCGGGTCCACAGTTGCTGCAGCGGCACCACCAGGGACCTGAGCTCCTCGACGGCGGCGTTGAGACGGGCCGAGGTCGTGTGAATGTCCTGACGAATCGAGTGTTCAATGGCGGCGAAGTCGTACGAGATCACAACGCACCGCCAGCGGTGGCGATGCGGTGGGCGTGATTTTGGCCGGCCTCGCGCAGCGCAGCCTCGTTATAGCGGATGGTTTCGGCGATCTCGTGCAATACGTTGTGTAGTCGCGTCGACTCGGCGTTCCAGCGATCCACCGCCTGTTTGAACCGCGCGGCGGCCATCCCGCTCCAGATCGACGGCGGCACACTGCCCACCCGTCCGATGAAAGCGTGCAGCATCGACCGGATCTCTTCGTTGCGCGCATCGGTGGTAGCTGCGACCGAGCGCATCAGGTCGAAGTCGGTGCTCAGCGAATCGGTACCCGTTGGTGAGCTCACGTGTGTCTCCTTCCGCTCATTGAGTTCGACGCCAGCAACGCCGCCGTGGTTCCACACAATTTCGCGGGCGGGTCAGTCCAGTACATGGGCGGACCGCACGGCCTGCTCGCAGGCGTCGCGCACCGTGGCCGGGTCCCCGGTCGGGCTCTGGCAGCCGATGCTGATCCGCACCGAGCCGTCGATCAGTACTGTCCACCGCACATCATGGGTGGCCCGGACCTCGCGATAGGTCACCGCGGGCCGGCCGGCTCTGACGGCGCTGCGGTCGAAGTCGACGAAAACCCCGGCCGGCTCGGCGTCGATCGCTCGTCGCAAGCGGTCGGCGGCCCCACTCAGCGTCTCGCCGGGCGTGGGTGACTGGGTGAGGTGAATTGCCACCTCGGGGTCCGCCGGCGAGTTGACCTGCACTCGCGCCGACCCGGAACCCGAGAGCACCCGCTGCGCGATCCAGGCGCTGGGAACACTCAGCGCCACCCTGCCCTCAACCAGAACCGTGGTCGGCGCAGGCTGCGTGACCGGCACCCGGCGCGGGCCCTGGGTAGTCACCGTCGGGACTGCCAGGGCCAGCCCCGTGGCGACGACGGCCGTGCCGATCACCCGGGTGCTCGTCCGAGCCCGCGATGCAGAACTCGCTGGGGTCGGCGTTCTGGGTGCGTCAACCGCCATGGCTAGTCGGGCTAGCCGCGTGTCATCCAGTTCGACAACCCTTTCGGCCCCGATGGAGGTCGCCAACGACTTCGCCAGCTGCGTCGCCCCGGTGACCCTGCTCGGCGCATCGATGAGGACTCGCCCCGTTGGCGTCAACGCGACGACGGCGTCCACCACCTGCTCAACGACGCGAGGTTCAGAGCGCGGCACCGCGACGACATCCGACCCGATGATCGCCACCAGCCGATCGGCGATCTCCACCGACACCATCGGTTCGGCCTCACTCCGTGTCGACGTCGCGAACAACCAAGGCCGGGCCCGAACCGACACGACACCGCCCAAAGTACCTGCGGCCGTGGTGATCACGCTGACTCGAGTCGCAGGCCACCAGGAGGGATGCACGACGATCGCATCGTCGCCGTGCCCGTCAACCAGTGACCTCAGCGCCGCCGACCACAGCACGTCGACGGCCACCGGAAGCTCGTCGAGAAGCCCGACGGGGTCATCGATCGCCTCCAGCGCTGCCACGCCGATATCACTGTGTTCTGCTGCATCACAACATAATCGGCGCAGCGTCGCGGGACCAGCAGCAATCACGGCACGATGAGCGGTCATCCGGGCGGGCTCCAGGCAACCTGCACCCGCTGCTCCACCCCGGGACTGGCGGACAGAACACCGCGGCCCGGTGGCAGCGGCACCGGCGGTCTCGGCCCGAGTAGCGGCCCGTCTTCCGGGCGGCCGCTCATCATCATCGTCATGCATCCCAGGTCGCGCAACCCGGCGAGTAGCGGTTCGAACAGCGCACGCGATGCGCCGCCGATGCGCCGCGCTGTGATGACGTGTAACCCGAGATCGGCTGCGTAAGGCAGGTATTCGAGCAGCTTCAGCAATTCGCTTCCCGACGAGGAACCAACCACCAGGTCGTAGTCGTCCATGACGACGTAGATTTCCGGGCCGGTCCACCACGACCTGCTCCGCAGCTGCGCCTGGGTGACGTCCGTCCCGGGCATCCTGGCTTGCATTATGTCGACCAAGACCGCCAGCATCGCAATCAGCGACGCCGGCGACATGGCGTAGCCGCCGAGCTGCTCGCCGTCCACGACGCCGAGCAGCGTGCGCCGGAAGTCGACTACGAACAGTTGGGCCTGCGCCGCGTCCGCGGTACGCAGTATTTCCCGGCACAGAGTCCGTAAGGCGGAGGTCTTTCCGCAACCGTTGTCGCCAAGGATCAGCAGGTGCCGGCCGTGGTCGAAATCTATTGCAAGAGGCGCTAACGAGCGCTCTTCGATGCCGAGCAGGATGGCCCCGGGGTCCCCGGCGACCACCGATTCGTAGCCGACTTCGCCGGGCAGCAGCGTTATCGGAGGGGCCACCGTGGTCCCTCGGCGTACCTCGATTTCGTCCGGTGTCGGCAGCGCGATCATCATGTGTGAGCCGTCGTGGGCAAGGCCACGCCCAGGGCGGTCGCCGGGGACGTAGCGGGCCTGTTTGCGGTCGAGCTCGGAATCCGCCGGGTCGCCCAGTCGCAACTCGATCCGGGTGCCGAGCTGATCCTTCAAGGCAGGGCGCAACTCGGCCCAGCGCGACGCTGTCAATACCACGTGCACGCCGTACGAAAGTCCTTGACTTGCAATCGCTGTGACGGCGTGTTCAACGGCTTCGAACTCGTGACGCAGGCTCGCCCATCCGTCGGCGACCAGGAACACGTCCGCGAAGCCACCCCGCGCCGTCGGATCACCACGGCAAGTGGCCTCGCGGGTGTGCAGCACCGTCTCGATCTCGGTGATCATCCGCCAGATCAGTTCGGGCCGGCCGCGGTCTGCAACCCCTCCTACGTGCGGCAGCTCCCGCAGCGACGAGAGTATGCCGCCACCGAAATCCAGGCAGTAGAACTGCGCCCGCCGGGGATCGTGGGTGGCGGCCAGGGCGGTGATGAGGGTCCGCAGGGCGGTCGACTTGCCGGACTGCGGCGCGCCGACAATGACGACGTTGCCTGCGGCACCGGACAAATCAACCGTTAGCGGGAGCCTCGACTGGTCGTAGGGCAGGTCGACGAGCCCGATCGGCACTGCCAACCGGGTCGGCGTCCACGCGCTCAACAGCGACCTCAGGGATGGTGCCGCTTGCAGCGGCGGCAGCCAGACCTGGTGTGCGCGGGGCCCGTGGCCCGCCAGCCGGCCTAGGACCAGGTGCAGCACCGAAGGCCCGCGGAGCTCGCGGGTAGCCACTCCTTGAGACCACGCGGTGAACCGCCGCACCTCCTTCGAGGGGGTAACGACAGCCCGCGCGCGTGGCGCCGGGCCCGACACACACGCAGCCTGGAAGCGGAGCGGCTCGCCATTGGCGACCCGCAGAAAGCCCGCACCCGGGACGCTGGGTAGCTGGTAGGCGTCGAGAGTACCCAGAGCGGTCCGTGATTCACTGGCCGACAACGTCTTCAGACAGATCCGGTAAGACAGGTGCGCCTCGAGCCCGCGCAGCCTTCCCTCGTCGAGCCGCTGACTGGCGAGCAGCAGGTGCATTCCCAGCGAGCGACCCAGACGCCCGATCGCGACGAATGTGTCCGCGAAATCCGGATGCTGACTGAGCAGTTCGGAGAACTCGTCGACGATGACGAGTAGAGCTGGAAGGACTCTCGCACCCGGCTCGCGCGACTGGTTGTAGGCCGTCGCGCTTACCGAACCTGCCGCACGCAGCAGTTGCTGTCGACGGTTCATCTCTCCCGCCAGAGCTTCGCGCATCCGGGCTACCAGTGGCGCCTCGTCGGCCAGGTTGGTGACCACGGCGGCTACGTGTGCCGAGCCGGCGAAGTCGAGGAACGTTGCGCCACCTTTGAAGTCGATCAACAACAGGTTGAGTACTTCGGGCGAGGTGCGCACCATCATGCCCAGGGCGATGGTGCGTAGCAGCTCCGACTTGCCCGACCCGGTAGCGCCGACACACAGCCCGTGTGGCCCCATCCCGTGCTGGGCGGCCTCTCTGATGTCCAGGCACAACGGTCGGCCGTCGCCGGTGTTGCCGATGGGGACGCCAAGTAGTTGTGTCACGTTGCACCACAGTGCTTTTGGGTCGAAGTCACCGATATCTTTGAGTCCGAGGCCGATCAGCTGCGTCCAGGATGCATCATCCCGCTGCACCGATTCCCCAGTGTGAGCCAGCCGGCGGGCGCAGGCCACCGCCTCGGCCTCGTCCAGCCAATCCGGGGCGTCCAACACGTCGATGCCGCCGCAATGCAGTACGCGCAGCACAGGTTCGTCGTTACCGACCCGCAGAACTGTGACACCATCGGGTACGGGCACATTCGATTCGGGTGTGTCGATGACCAGCACCGTGCGTTGCTCAGCCACGGCCTCGGCCGGATGCCGGTGATGAGGTAGCCATTTCAACCAATCCCAGTGGGATCTTCGGGAATCGCTGACGATGCAGCCGATCGCCAGATGCTCCGGCGAATACAGCACCGCCAACTGGCACACGATGGCGCGAAGCAGACCGCGCACCCGCGGCGCCGTACCGTCGATCGTCACCGTCGCGTCCAATCGGATGACGACGGGGGCCTCTGTTGACGAATGGGTGTCCAGGAACCGGCGCTGCGCCTCGGCCGCGATCGGATCGCAGCGCTGCCCGGCTGGGCACTGGGCGGCTACCAGCGAGGTTGCCAGTGGCACGGTTCCGACACCGATCCGCACCACCCAACTAGCCGGGCCGTCCGGTCTCTGTTCCCACATGCGTGTACTACCGACCAGAGTCCACAAGACGTCGGGGTCGGGATGCCTACGCATCATCGAATCACGTTGCTCCATGGCATGTTCGGTGATCTCACGACGCAGTTCGCTCAGGTAGCTGAAGTAGCGCGCGCGATCGGCGTTGAGGGCCGCGCCCCGCCGGCGGCCGCGTCCGGTGAGCGCCGTGACCGCCATCGACACCGACATCAGTGCCGGAAACGCAAGAAAGGTGGGCTGGTGCGCCATCGGTGACCCGGTACAGAACGCCGCGATAGTCACGCCGAGCATCGCGGCCGACATCACCAACGGCAGCAGCAACACCATCGGGTTCGACGCCCCCGAGCGCGGCACCTCTGGGGGCGGGGCGATTTCGATCACCGCACGCACAGTTCGACGACGCTAGGTAACGACACGGCTTGCGGCAAGTCGTCTGTGGATAGCCGAAAGTCGTTCGACCGCGACCTGGATAACATCCCAGTGATGAGCGAATCAGCTTGTCGTGTCACCGTTCACTGCAGGGGCACCAACACCGATCTGTCACTGCCCGCCACCATGCCCGTCGCCGAACTCATCCCGTCGATCCTCGATCTGCTGGGCGGTGCAGAGCAGGCGCGCCACCGGCTATCGCGCGTTGGTTGCGCCGCGCTGCCGAGTTCGACGACACTGGCACAAAACGGTATCCGCGACGGCACTGTCCTGGTCCTAACCCAACAGGACGCTCAACCGCCGGCTTCTCGTCACGACGATGCCGCACAGGTGGTAGCGGCCAGCCTTGCACCGGCCACTACTTCCCTGCCAATCCGCAGCACCCCCGGTGCGCTCGCCGCCGTCGCATTCGCCGCCACCGGTGCGCTGGTCATCGCCCGAAATGCGTTCATCGTCAGGACGCAGCCGGCGCCCACCGTCCTCGCCGCAGTAGCGGTCGCTGCGGCCGCGCTGACTGCTTCCACTCTGTCGCACAATGCGTTTCGCGGTCCAACAGCCAGGCTGACACTCGCGATCGTTGCGGTGACGTTCGCCGCCGTCGCCGGTCTGCTCGCGGTGCCCGGCGTCCCGCATGCGCCCCACGTATTACTGGCGGCAACGGCAACGGCCGCCGCGGCGGTGCTGGCGATACGCGTAGCGCATTGCGGTGCAATCACATTGACTGCATTGGCGCTCGCGGCCACCGTCATAGCGGTGGCCGCGCTGGCTGCGGCGCTCACCGGGGCCCGACTCTACGTGGTGGGGTCGATGACCACGCTGGCGTGTCTTGGCCTGATCGAGGTGGCGCCGCGGACGGCGATGTTGCTGTCCGGCCTGTCACCCACCCGGGCGCTGCGCGAAGAAGAACTGAGTGCCCGAACGCGCCGCGCCGACAAAAGGTTGACCAGCCTGCGCGCCGGCTTCGCGGCGGTTGCGGCCCTGAGCGCCGCCGGCTCCGCATTCACTGCGCATCGCGCCATCCCGCTGGCCGCGCTGACCGGCGGCATACTGCTGTTGCACGTGCGGACCGACGCCAGAAGAGCCATCGTGTTTTCCGCGATCGGAATAGCTTCCATCACCACAACATTGGCCATCGCCGCGTCCGCAGCGCCGCGATACGGCCCGTGGTTCGCCGCACTCACCGCTGCGCTGGCTGCCGCCGCAATGTACGTGGGCTTCGTCGCTCCTGCATTGGCGCCCTCACCCGTGGCACGTCGTGGCGTCGACGCGGTGGGCTGCATCGCGCTGGCTGCTGCGGTACCGCTGGCATGCTGGACGTGCGGGGCGTTCAGCGCAATCCGAGACCTGAATCTACAGCCGTGACGTGGCCTGGAACGGTGCGCCTGTCCGTGGCGGTATGTCTGGCGGCTATGTGCACAGCTGTGCCGGCAGGCGCGGTCACACCGCCGCCAGTCGACGAAAGAATGCTGCCCGCTGCCACCTCGCCGGCACCCGCGCAGCGCACCGTGCAACGCGAGGTGTGCGCCGCGGCCACAAACGACCCGGCCAACACCGGGCCGCCGGCACAACTCGCCGACCTCGACTTGCCGCGGATCTGGCAGTTCACCCGCGGCGCCGGGCAACGGGTCGCGGTGATCGACACGGGCGTGCGGCGACACCCGCGGCTGAAGAATCTGGTGGCCGGTGGCGACTATGTGTCCACCGGTGACGGCGCCCAGGACTGTGACGCACACGGGACGCTGGTAGCCGGAATCATAGCTGCCACAACAGATCCCACCGTCGATAAGTTCGGTGGGGTGGCGCCCGACGTCACGTTGATCAGCATCCGGCAATCCAGCGCCAAATACGGGCGGGCCGGCGCCGGCGGGGGCGTCGGCGACGTCCAAACCCTGGCCAAGGCGGTGCGTACCGCGGCCGATCTCGGCGCTACCGTGATCAATATCTCGACAGTCGCCTGCGTCGCCGTCACCGACAATCTCGATGACCGGCCCCTCGGCGCCGCCTTGGCCTATGCGGTCGACGTCAAGAACATCGTCGTGGTGGCTGCGGCCGGCAACACCGGCGGCTCTGCCCAGTGCCCGCCCCAGGCACCCAGCGTCACCCCGGAGACCGTGTCGGTCGTGGTCAGTCCGCCGTGGTACGACGACTACGTTCTGACGGTCGGTTCGGTGAATTCCCGTGGTGCGCCTTCGTCGTTCACGTTGGCGGGCCCGTGGGTGGACGTCGCGGCGACCGGCGAAGAAGTGACCTCGCTGAGTCCCGTCAACGACGGAACGGTGAATTCCGACGGGCATTCGGCGCCGCTATCTGGAACCAGTTACGCCGCACCGATTGTCAGCGGAGTGGCCGCGCTCATCCGGGCCCGGTTCCCGGCCATGACCGCGCGTGAGGTGATGCAGCGCATCGAGGCCACCGCTCACCATCCCTCTGGGGGCTGGGATCCGCGGGTCGGCCACGGCACCGTCGACGCGCTAGCCGCGATCGCCACGGATGCCAACGCGCCGGAAAGTCATTCGCAGCCCACATCCGCCGCGATCGCGGCGCCGCCTGCCGGACGGCGCGACCCGGCGGTCGAGAGGTCCGGGGGCACCGCGTTCGGGGGCGCGGCGATCTGCCTGCTGATGCTGCTCGCGGTCTGCTCCGCCACGCTGCGGGGCAAGCGCTCAGCGCACTCCCGCAACGACGGTGTCGCGGGAGACTGAGGCCTGCTCCCGACTCAATTCCGGTCCACACGGCAATGCGGCCAGCATTGGCCACGGCGCGGAGGTAGCCGTGGCCGGCAATCCGAGGGCACGGGCGGCTTCGTCGTCGTGGACGGCGAACCGCACTCCGGTGTCGGTGACGAGAAAGCGGGTCGCGACGCGGGCAAGGCCTCCGGTGAGGCTGTGCGCAGTCACGTAGACGCTCCGTCCCGGCGCGAGGTGCACGGCGTCGACGGCGGGACCGCGGCCGTCGGACTGCGCCAGGCGCACCAACTGCCCGGCCCCCGGCCCGACGCCAGTCAGCAACGCGATGTCGGCGGGCTCCGACTGTCGGGACGTCCAGGTCGCACACACCGTCGTATCGGTCGAGAACTCGCTTGGCGCCTGCTCAGGAAGGCCTCCGACGGGCAAGGTGTCCACGAGCGGAACGGCGCGGATGACGTCGGGCGCGACGACAACCGGCGCAGCGGCACCGCGCGAGTCGACGAAGCGCAGCAAATCGGCGGTGAAGCGGCCGATCCGCTGCACTCCGCCGCCAAGCACGACGTAATATTCGTCACCCGAAGTCGGTGTGATTCGCAGCACACTGCCGATCCGCCATCCGGGCAGCCAGCGCGCCGGTGCCCCCGCACCCTGGATGCGCGGCGCGGCGACGGGTGGCGCCTCGGGAATGGCATTCAGCAACGACCGCGAGATAACTTGCGGCACCGGGTCCGCCAGCCCTAGGACATGACGGATGGCCGGATCGGAAAGATCCACCACCGCCCGCATTCCACGGTAGAGCAGGAAAGTCGGCGAACCCGGGCCCGCCGTGACCAAGGCGGCCCGTTCTGAGTCCAGACGACGCACGGATGCATCAGCCGCGGTTCCCACGATCACCGTGGTCCCCGGTTCACGATCACTGTCACAGATCGTCCACTTTGACTCCTGCTCTGGCAACGGTGGCGCGACGAGTTGCGGAGCACCCGGAATCCCCAGCAGCGCACCACGTTTGGTGTGCCCCAATTCAGAGTCGCGAACCGGCACCGGGTTGGCCGCATCCGCCAGGATCAGCCGCGCCGAGGCTAGATTCAGCACTGGATGCCACGTGTCGCCGAGCCGCACGTACAAGGCGCCGGATTGCCGCCCCAGCAACAGCCGGGCGTCCCCGAGGTCGGGCTGCGGCCGCAGCAAAGCCAGGGACACACATCCCAGCAGCAACGCTATCGACGATAGGCATCCGAGTACCAGCGCTCTCGCGTGCGCGCGCGGAGGCCTGCTGACCAACCCGGGATCCTCGCCCAGCAATGCGCTCTCAATGCGTCGCAGCAGGAACCGGTGGCCGCTGGTATGTAACCAGGTAGACGATTGGCGCGGCACTTGAATCTCCTGAAAATTGACCGAACCACCCCTACGGTAGGGCGTCGCCGAGGTCGGGATTCAACGTTTATCCACAGCTACGGGGGTTTTGCCAGGCCCCGCGGCGGGTAAAATTTTGACGTGTCTCTGCATTTCATCCGGATGGCCGGTCGGGTCGGCACCGGTACCTTAGCTTTTGCCGCCGCATTGGCAGGCGCAGTCGTGTTGAGCCCGGACGCATCTGTACCGGTCGCGTCAGCCGCCGATTGCCCGGACGCCGAGGTGGTTTTCGCTCGCGGCACCAACGAACCGGCGGGCATGGGCCGGGTGGGCGACGCCTTCGTCGACTCACTCCGCTCGCAAACCAGCGGCCTGACCATCGGGACTTACGGGGTCAACTACGCAGCCAGCAAGTTGCAGTTGCATGGCGGCGACGGGGCCAACGACGTAATTTCCCACGTCAAGGCCACGGTGTCGTCCTGCCCCAACACCAAGATCGTGCTGGGTGGGTACTCGCAGGGCGCGTCGGTGATGGACATCGTCGCCGGTGTCCCGATCGGCGGCATCAACTGGGGCACTTCGTTGCCGCCGCAGTACGCCAACAACGTCGTCGCCGTGGTCACGTTCGGCGATGTCGCCGACCGTGCCGGCGGATCCCTGCCAACCCAGAGCGCGCTGCTCGGCGCCAAGGCGGTCGACTACTGCAATCCGATGGACCCGATCTGCCACGCCGGTTCGGGCAACGAGTGGAGCGGGCACACCGAAGGCTACGTCCCCACCTACACCACGCTCGGGGCAACGTTCGTCGCCCAGAAACTGATGGCCGGCGCGACGCCGCACATGCCCGGGCAGATCCCCGGATATTCGCCGCAGTTGCCGGGGTCGGTGCCTGAAAGTCCGCAGGCTCCGCAGATCCCGCAGGCACCGGGCTCGGTTCCTCTGACACCCCAGACGCCGGGGGCACCCGGGTCGCCCGGTTCGGTTCCGCAGTCGCCCGGTTCGGTTCCGCAGTCGCCTGGTGTCCCGGTCGCGGCGACCTCGGTGCCCGTTGTCTAGGCCCGCAGTTTAGGTCTGCTGGCCAATTCCGCGTCGATCCGTAACATCGGATCATGAAGCTCGATTCGTTTGCTCGATTGATCGCCTTTGCGGCCTTCCCGTTGCTCTCGTTCGCCTCGGTGATCGCCGCGGCGCCCTCAGTGGCAGTGTCGTGCCCGGGAGTCGAGGTGGTGTTCGCCCGCGGGCGGGAGGAACCTCCGGGGGTCGGTGCTGTCGGGGACGCTCTGGTGAGTTCGCTGCGAGGCAAGACGAGTCTGTCGATCGGGGTATACGGGGTTAATTATCCGGCCAACATCAGCGTCGACAGCGGTGCCAACGACATGAGCCAGCACGTCCAGTCCATGGCGAAAAGCTGCCCGACCACCCGTCAGGTGCTCGGCGGTTACTCCCTGGGCGCCGAGGTGGCCGACCTGGCGACGTGGGGCCGCATTCCCGCAGGGGCGGATCAGCACGTCGCGGCGGTGGCGTTGTTCGGCAACGGCACCCGGGGAGTGGCCCCAGCCTTCGCGGGCAAGACGATCGACCAATGCGCACAGGGCGACCCCATCTGCGGCAAGGGCACAAACTGGCCATCGCATCTGCAGCCGTCGTACATCGGTTCCGGCCTGGTGGATCAGGCCGCCAGCTTCGTGGCGGGCAAGCTCTAAAGCCCTAGCCCCTTGACCGGATGTCGCGGGTGATCAGGTTGCGGGCGGTCAGCTGGTCGTCCGGCGGGTAATCCACCGCCACCAGCGTCAGCCCCTGCGGTGGAGCGGCCGCGAAATCACTGGATCTGCTTGTCGCGGAAAGTAATTCAACACACCACTCGGGCGTGCGCCGGTGCTCGCCGACGGCCAGCAGCGCCCCCACCAGCGAACGCACCATCGACCAGCAGAACGCGTCGGCGCTGACCTGTGCGGTGATCAGGTCCTCGTCCCGCGACCAATCCAGTCGCTGCAGCTCGCGGATGGTGGTGGCGCCTTCGCGATGGCGGCAGAACGCCGCGAAGTCGTGCAATCCCAACATCGGTTGCGATGCGGCGGTCATCGCGTCGAGGTCTAGCGCGCGCGGCCAAGCGGTGACGAAACGCGCCTGTTGGGGCAGCACACCGTGGGGCGCCGTTGATAGCCGGTAAGCATAGTGGCGGCGTAGCGCCGAGAACCGTGCGTCGAAACCCGCCGGCGCACGGGCAATGTCGAGCACCCTGACATCGGCGGGCAGGAATTTTGCGAGCCGGCGGACAAGAGACAGAAATTCCGGGTCCTCCGGGCGTGCATTTCGCGAGTAGGCGTTGGGTACGGCGTCGACGGGCACGTCGACATGGGCCACCTGCCCGGTGGCATGCACGCCGGCGTCGGTGCGTCCCGCCGCCCGCACCTGCACCGGACAGCGGAACACGGTCGCCAGCGCCTCGTCGAGGACGCCGGCGACCGTGCGCTGTTCTGCTTGCGCCGCCCAGCCCGCGAAATCTGTTCCGTCGTAGGCGATGTCGAGCCGCAGACGGACCACAGGGCCGGGCACGGAACTATTTCTCGGGGGCCTCTTGCGCCTCGTCGTCACTCGCCTGCGGTGCTGCCGCGGCCGCCTCTGGGGCGGCCTGTTCGCCGGTTTGGTCGGCGGCGGCCGATTCGTCGACGGCCTCCGGCTCGACCGCAGCCTGCGGCGCCGCGGCGGCCGCTTCGGTGGCCGCCGCCGGGGCGTCCGTCTTGTTCTTCGCCTGCTGCGCGGCAACCCGGCGGGCCCGGTCAGCCTCGGCGGTCACCGTCTTCTCCCGCACCAGCTCGATCACCGCCATCGGGGCGTTGTCGCCCTTACGCGGCTCAACCTTGATGATGCGGGTGTAGCCACCGTCGCGATCGGAGAAGAAAGGCCCGATCTCGGCGAACAGGGTGTGCACCACATCCTTGTCGCGGATCTTCTTGAGCACCTCACGCCGGTTGTGCAGCGTGCCCTTCTTGGCGTGAGTGATCAGCTTCTCCGCGTAGGGCCGCAACGCCCGCGCCTTGGGCTCGGTGGTCTTGATCCGGCCGTGCTCGAACAACGACGTGGCCAGGTTGGCCAAAATCGCCTTCTGGTGCGAAGACGACCCGCCGAGGCGAGGACCCTTGGTGGGCTTGGGCATTGCGACTTCTCCTATGTGGGGCCGGCCCCCGTATCAGGTAGGACCGGGACGGAAAGGCTTTACAGCTGTTCGGTTTCGGCGTAGTCCTGGTCGTCGTAAGCGCCCTCGGTGGACCAGGTGCCGGTGGCGACGTCGTAGCCGGCGACCTCGGACGGATCGAAGCTGGGCGGGCTGTCCTTGAGCGACAGGCCCAGCTGGTGCAGCTTAACCTTTACCTCGTCGATGGACTTCTGACCGAAGTTGCGGATGTCGAGCAGGTCGGACTCGGTACGCGAGACCAGTTCGCCGACGGTGTGCACGCCCTCGCGCTTGAGGCAGTTGTAGGACCGCACGGTCAGGTCCAGGTCGTCGATCGGCAGCGCGAACGAGGCGATGTGGTCTGCCTCGGCCGGCGACGGCCCGATCTCGATGCCCTCGGCTTCGACGTTGAGTTCCCGTGCCAGACCGAACAATTCGACCAGCGTTTTACCGGCCGAAGCCAGCGCGTCGCGGGGTGTGATCGAACTCTTGGTCTCGACGTCGAGGATCAGCTTGTCGAAGTCGGTGCGCTGCTCGACACGGGTGGCGTCCACTTTGTAGGTCACCTTGAGAACCGGCGAGTAGATGGAATCGACTGGGATGCGGCCGATTTCGGCACCCGAGGCCCGGTTCTGCACTGCCGGGACGTAGCCACGGCCGCGCTCGACGACGAGCTCGACCTCGAGCTTGCCCTTGTCGTTCAGCGTGGCGATGTGCATCGAGGGGTTGTGCACCGTGACACCGGCCGGCGGAACAATGTCGCCCGCGGTGACCTCACCGGGTCCCTGCTTACGCAGGTACATGGTGACCGGCTCGTCCTCCTCGGAGGACACGACCAGGCCCTTGAGGTTGAGGATGATGTCGGTGACGTCTTCCTTGACCCCGGGCACGGTGGTGAACTCGTGCAGCACGCCGTCGATGCGGATGCTGGTGACGGCCGCGCCGGGAATCGACGACAGCAGCGTGCGGCGCAGGGAATTGCCAAGGGTGTAACCGAATCCAGGCTCGAGCGGTTCGATGACGAACTGAGACCGGTTGTCGGTGAGGATGTCCTCGGACAGTGTGGGGCGCTGAGAGATCAGCATGTGTTTCTTCTTCTCCTTCTCGGCACCCGCTATTTGATGCCGTTAGGTTCCATCCCGGCGGGACACCGGAACAGACGTTCCATCTTTACTTCGAGTAGTACTCGACGATCAGCTGCTCGGTGAGCGGGACGTCGATCTGTGCGCGCTCGGGCAGCTGGTGAATCAGGATGCGCTGCCGCTCCCCCACCACCTGCAACCAGCTCGGAATCGGGCGGTCACCCGCGGTCTCCCGCGCGATCTGGAAAGGCACCGTGTTCAGCGACTGGTCCCGTACGTCGATGATGTCGTACTGCGACACCCGGTAGCTGGGGACGTCGACGCGCACGCCGTTGACGGTGAAGTGACCGTGGGTGACCAGCTGACGCGCCATCCGCCGGGTCCGGGCCAGCCCGGCACGGTAGACGACGTTGTCCAGGCGACTCTCGAGGATGCGCAGCAATTCCTCACCGGTCTTGCCGGAGTGCCGCACGGCCTCTTCGTAGTAGCGGCGGAACTGCTTCTCCATCACGCCGTAGGTGAAGCGTGCCTTCTGCTTCTCCTGCAGCTGCTGCCGGTATTCACTCTCCTTGACCCGGGCGCGGCCGTGCTGACCGGGTGGGTAGGGACGCTTCTCGAACGATTGGTCGCCGCCGACGAGGTCGGTGCCCAGGCGGCGCGACTTGCGAGTGACGGGTCCGGTGTAACGAGCCATTGGTATGTCCTCCTAGACCTAGACGCGCCGACGCTTGGGCGGGCGGACACCGTTGTGCGGCTGCGGTGTGACGTCGGAGATCGCGCCGACCTCCAGGCCAGCGGCCTGCAGCGAACGGATCGCGGTCTCGCGGCCCGAGCCCGGACCCTTGACGAACACGTCGACCTTGCGCACCCCGTGCTCCTGGGCCTTGCGCGCGGCGTTCTCCGCGGCCAGCTGTGCGGCGAACGGGGTGGACTTCCGCGAACCCTTGAAGCCGACGTGACCCGAGGACGCCCAGGCGATGACGTTGCCCTGGGGGTCGGTGATGGTCACGATCGTGTTGTTGAAGGTGCTCTTGATGTGGGCGGCGCCGTGCGGGACGTTCTTCTTTTCCCGGCGACGGGTCTTCTGACCCTTCTTGGCGGAGCCTGCTTGGCCCTTTTTCGCTGGTGGCATCGTTACCTGGCCTTCTTCTTGCCTGCGATGGTGCGCTTGGGGCCTTTACGGGTCCGCGCGTTGGTCTTGGTTCGCTGGCCGCGCACCGGCAGGCCGCGGCGGTGCCGCAGACCCTGGTAGCAGCCGATCTCGATCTTGCGACGAATGTCGGCCTGCACCTCGCGGCGCAGGTCACCCTCGACCTTCAGGTTCGCTTCGATGTAGTCACGCAGATGGGTCAGCTGGTCATCGGTGAGGTCCTTGGTGCGCAGGTCCTTGTCGATGCCGGTGGCCGCAAGAATCTCGTTCGAGCGGGTACGGCCGATGCCGAAAATATAGGTCAGCGCGATCTCCATCCGCTTGTCGCGCGGCAGATCGACGCCTACTAGTCGAGCCATAGGTGGCGTTTCCTCTTTCTTGGCGGAGGTCTTTTCCCAGTCCGTTCCCTGCCCCGTGTGGGGCGGTGGGGCCCGGCCTCCGTCCGGGCGTGTCTGCGCGGCGTATCCGCTCAGTGGTGCTGGGAGGTCAGCATTCAGTTGTGTTTTGGGGGTGGGCCCTGGTGTTGAGGCGGGCCCGGGTGTTGATTAGCCCTGCCGCTGCTTGTGCCGGGGATCCTGGCAGATCACCATGACCCGTCCGTGCCGACGGATCACCCTGCACTTGTCACAGATCGGCTTGACGCTCGGGTTCACCTTCACGGCAGTCTCGGTCCTGTTCTTTCTCTGGGTGTTTGCAGTCCTGCTGGGAGCTACTTGTACCGGTACACAATGCGGCCGCGGGACAGGTCGTAGGGAGACAACTCCACCACGACGCGGTCCTCGGGCAGGATGCGGATGTAGTGCTGCCGCATCTTGCCGCTGATGTGGGCAAGTACCTTATGGCCGTTCTCCAGCTCAATGCGAAACATCGCATTGGGCAGGGGCTCGACCACCCGGCCCTCAACCTCGATGGCGCCGTCCTTCTTAGCCATTACTTTTTCGACGATCCTCTGCTTTTCGTTTCCGTGCACCTGGCTCGGCGCAGCAAGCGTCCTGACTACAAAACGTGAGCCGGTGATGGAAATTCCGCGAAGTGCTCCGCAGATTTCAGGACTGGGCACGCCAAGAGCCGGCACGAACGCCGCACCGTCGCGCAACGATACCCGCTTCGCCACCCCCGACGCAAAACGCCGCAACCCGTCCCGAACCCGGAATAGGCCAGGTCACCTCGGGGGTTGGACGAACCATGACCGATTCTGCTGCAGGAAAACCAGATCTTGGCCGGTTCGGATCATTCGGACGCGGTGTCACACCCCAGCAAGCAAAGGAAATCGAAGCCCTCGGCTACGGCGCGGTCTGGGTGGGCGGCTCCCCACCCGCCGAGTTGGACTGGGTAGAGCCGATCCTGGCGGCGACCGACACATTGCGGGTGGCCACCGGGATTGTCAACATCTGGACGGCGGCGGCGAGGCCAGTCGCCGAGTCGTTCCACCGGATCGAGAAGGCCTACCCCGGACGTTTCCTACTGGGCATCGGCGTCGGCCACCCCGAGGCACACACCGAATACCGCAAGCCGTACGAAGCGCTGGTGGAGTACCTGGACCAACTCGACGAATTCGGTGTGCCCAAGAACCGGCGGGTGGTGGCGGCCCTTGGCCCGCAGGTTCTCAAGTTGTCGGCCCGGCGCAGCGCCGGGGCCCACCCGTACCTGACGACACCCGAGCACACGGCATGGGCACGCGAGCTGATCGGCCCAGAGGCCTTTCTGGCACCCGAGCACAAGGTCGTGCTGACCACCTCGGACAAAGAAGGGGCCGAGCAGGCCCGCGCCGTGGGCCGCAAAGCTCTCGATATCTACCTCAATCTCGCCAACTACCTCAACAACTGGAAGCGCCTCGGCTTCACCGACGACGACGTCGCCAAACCGGGCAGTGACCGCCTGGTCGACGCCGTAGTCGCCTACGGCACGGCCGACACCGTCGCCACGCGCCTGCGCGAGCACCTCGAAGCCGGCGCCGACCACGTTCCGGTCCAGGTGCTGACCCGAAGTGAGAACCTGGTGCCGGCGCTGGCTGAGTTGGCCACTGCGCTCGGGCAGTAACGGGTATTGGGGGCGAGATGACGGAATTGGTTTCACTCAAACCTGACGTGGGGCGGTTCGGCGTGTGGTTGGGCACCCGTTCGCTGGCCCCGGAGTTGGCCACCGAGATCGAAACGCTGGGCTATGGCGCGGTATGGATCGGCGCATCGCCGGACGCCGAGCTGGCGTGGGTCGAACCCGCACTGGCGCGGACTGATTCGTTGCAGCTGGCGACCGGGATCGTGAACGTCTGGACAGCGCCGGCCGACGAAGTCGCGGCGTCATATCAACGGATCGAAGGGGCCTACCCGGGGCGGTTTCTGCTAGGCGTCGGGGTGGGTCACCCGGAGCACACCGACCAATACCAGAAGCCCTACGACGCACTGGTGTCTTATCTCGATGAGCTGGACCAGGCGCTGGTGCCGACCAGCCGGCGGGTGCTGGCCGCGCTTGGGCCCCGGGTGTTGGAGCTGGCCGCGCAGCGCAGTGCGGGGGCCCACCCGTATCTGACCACGCCGGCACACACGGGAAAGGCCCGCCACCTGCTGGGCAACACGGTGTTCCTGGCTCCCGAACACAAGGTGGTGCTCACCACCGATGCCGAGGAGGCACGCGCGGTCGGCCGCAAATTCGTCGACTTCTATCTGGGCCTGAGTAACTACGTGAACAATTGGCTACGGCTCGGATTCACCGAGGACGACGTACGCAAGCCGGGCAGCGATCGGCTGATCGACGCCCTGGTCGCCTACGGCACCCCCGAGGACATTGCGCGCCGACTCAACGAGCACGTCGATGCGGGGGCCGATCACGTGGCTATCCAGGTGTTGGGTGCCTCTGATCCCGAGAAGCTGTTATCGGTACTTCGCGAACTGGGAGGACCATTGGGCCTCAGCCGTTAGGGTTGTGCCCATGCGACTGCTGGTCACTGGCGGGGCGGGCTTCATCGGCGCGAACTTCGTGCACAGCACCGTGCGCGAACACCCCGAAGACTCGGTGACGGTGATCGACTCGCTCACCTACGCCGGACGACGGGAATCGCTGGCCGACGTCGAAGACTCGATCAGGTTCGTCGAAGGCGACATCTGCGACTCCGAACTTGTCGTCCGGCTGGTGGCCGAGTCCGACGCCGTCGTGCATTTCGCCGCCGAATCCCATGTGGACAACGCCCTGGACAATCCGGAGCCGTTCCTGCACACCAACGTGGTGGGAACGTTCACCATTCTGGAAGCCGTTCGGCGCCATGGGGTCCGGTTGCACCACATCTCCACTGACGAGGTCTACGGCGACCTGGAACTCGGCGACTCGCAGCGGTTCACCGAGGCAACACCGTACAACCCGTCGAGTCCTTACTCCGCGACCAAGGCCGGCAGCGACATGCTGGTGCGGGCCTGGGTGCGGTCGTATGGCGTGCGAGCCACACTGTCCAACTGTTCCAACAATTACGGCCCGTACCAGCACATCGAGAAGTTCATTCCGCGCCAGATCACAAATGTGCTGACCGGTCGGCGGTGCAAGCTTTATGGGACCGGGGCGAACGTGCGCGACTGGATTCACGTCGAAGACCACAACAACGCGGTGCGCCGGATCCTGGAAATGGGGCAGATCGGACAGACCTACCTGATCAGCTCGGAGGGCGAGCGGGACAACCTGAGCGTGCTGCGCACGGTGCTGCGCATGATGGATCGCGACCCCGACGATTTCGATCAAGTGACCGACCGCGTCGGCCACGACCTGCGGTACGCCATCGACCCGTCGCTGCTGAACAACGAATTATGTTGGGCGCCAAAGCACACTGACTTCGAAGAGGGTCTACGGGCCACCATCGACTGGTACCGGGACAACGAATCATGGTGGCGCCCATTAAAAGACGCCGCCGAGGCGCGCTACGCCGAGCGTGGCCAGTGAGATGAAGGTACGCGAACTCGACATTGCAGGCGCCTGGGAGATAACTCCGACCATCCACGGTGATGCACGGGGCATGTTCTTCGAATGGTTGACCGACAAAGGTTTCCGCGGCTTTGCCGACCACAGCCTGGACGTCCGGCAGGCCAACTGTTCGGTGTCGTCGGCCGGAGTGCTGCGCGGCCTGCATTTCGCCCAGCTGCCGCCGAGCCAGGCCAAGTACGTCACCTGTGTGCGCGGTGCGGTGTTCGACGTCATCGTCGATATCCGGGTTGGCTCGCCTACCTTCGGCAAGTGGGACTCGGTGCTGTTGGATGACAAAGACCGCCGGACCGTCTACATCTCAGAAGGTTTGGCGCATGGTTTCCTTGCGCTGCAGGATGATTCGACAGTGATGTATCTGTGTTCGGCAGAATACAACCCGCAGCGCGAGCACACCATCTGCGCGACGGATCCAACGCTGGCCGTCGAGTGGCCGCTGGTGGGCGGTGCCGCCCCGAGCCTGTCCGAACGTGACGCCGCGGCCCCCAGCTTCGCCGAAGTGCGCGACTCCGGCCTGCTGCCCGCCTGGGAAGAGACGCAGGCATTCATCAAAGGCTTGTCAAACGGCCGTTAATAGGCACCTGTGCAACAGGCGGCGCCACCGACCATACTCGGCAAAGACGGCAGCACCTACCGGATCACCGGTACCGCAACCGGGTGTCGACAACTTAGGGAGTTACGCAGCATGGCGGTGGGTCAGCGTGATGCTGAGTGCCGTTTCGATGTCGCTGATGTCATATCTCGGGTAGATCGGCGGTGCGGTGGATTGGTAGCGAGCGCCGGTGGGAGTTGTGTATTGGGCTGTGTGCGTGCCGTTTTCGTCGTGGGTGATGACGGTCCAGCCAGCTGACTCCTTCACGTAATTCAGTATTCACAGCAACCGAAGCCGTTGGCGGCGGTAGTGGGTCCGCCGCGCTTCCAGGGTTCGGCGTGGTCGCGGTGACGGATGGGTGCGTCGCAATAAGGCGTACGGCAGGTCTGATCGCGCAGGTCAATGAAGTCGGCCAAGCCGCGCGGAAACGTGCGGGACCGCGATTCCATGGCGACCAGGGCGCCGTTGGCAGGGCTCGCAACAACCGCCGCGGCGTTGCGGACCAGTGCTTTCGCGAAACCGAGAAGCCGACCGCCGCGGGCCGGGGAATCGTGGCGGGCCAACGCGACCTCGCTGGACACCCCGCGGCCCCGCTTCTTGGCGGGCAACCCGCCGGCCGCTTCGGCGGCCCGTCCCGCAGCATCCAGCGCCGCAGCTGCCCGAGCCTGCCCCGCCACCGCAGCGCATTTGACCCGCTCCAACTGGGCGATCCGTGCGATCAACTCTGCCTCACCGGCGCCGTCCGGGAGTGCAGCTAAGTCAACCGATTCGCACATACGTGCGATACTATCGCAACCCTGCAACCCCGTCGACCCAACTGAGTCTCGGCGCGAGCAGACCCCTGGCCGCCTTGCTAACGCAGCCGACAATTACTAGGATATGCAAGTATCACCTCGATTCCCCTCCTAACCTCTCTGGGACAACCATGACCGCACAGGTTCCGCACTTCATCGACGGACATCGCACCACCGGCCAGTCCACTCGCACCGCCGACGTTCTCAACCCAAGCACCGGCGAGGTCCAGGCCACCGTGCCGATGGCTAACCAGGCCGATATCGATTCGGCCGTCGCATCCGCCAAAGAAGCCCAAAAAGCCTGGGCCGCTTTCAATCCGCAGCGCCGCGCCCGAGTGTTGATGAGGTTCATCGAACTGGTCAACCAGAACAGCGACGAGCTGGCCGAGCTGCTGTCCCTCGAACACGGCAAGACGGTCGCCGACGCCAAGGGCGACATCCAGCGCGGCATCGAAGTCATCGAGTTCTGCATCGGCATCCCCCACCTGCTCAAGGGCGAATACACCGAGGGTGCCGGGCCGTCCATCGACGTGTATTCGCTGCGCCAACCCCTCGGGGTGGTCGCGGGGATCACCCCGTTCAACTTCCCTGCCATGATCCCGCTGTGGAAGGCGGGCCCCGCCCTGGCATGCGGAAATGCCTTCGTACTCAAGCCAAGTGAGCGCGATCCCTCGGTCCCGCTACGCCTGGCCGAGCTATTCACCGAGGCGGGCCTGCCCCCCGGGGTCTTTCAGGTAGTCCACGGCGACAAGGAAGCCGTCGACGCAATCCTGCAGCACCCCGACATCAAAGCGGTCGGCTTCGTCGGCAGTTCCGATATCGCCCAGTACATCTACGCCAATGCCGCGGCCACGGGGAAGCGTTCACAGTGCTTCGGCGGCGCCAAGAACCACATGATCGTAATGCCGGACGCAGACCTCGATCAGGCGGTGGACGCACTGATCGGCGCCGGCTACGGCAGCGCCGGCGAGCGATGCATGGCGATAAGCGTTGCCGTCCCGGTCGGCGAACAGACCGCAGACCGGTTGCGCGCCAGGCTGATCGAGCGGATCAACAACCTGCGCGTCGGCCACAGCCTTGACCCCAAGGCCGACTACGGTCCCCTGGTCACCGAGGCTGCGTTGACGCGGGTGCGCGACTACATCGGCCAGGGTGTGGACGCCGGCGCCGAATTGGTCATCGACGGTCGTGAAAGGGCCAGCGATGACTTGACTTTCGGCGATGCCAACCTGGAGGGAGGCTATTTCATCGGCCCCACCCTGTTCGACCGGGTCACCCCCGACATGTCCATCTACACCGACGAGATCTTTGGCCCGGTGCTTTGCATCGTGCGCGCACACGACTACGAAGAAGCGTTACGACTGCCCACCGAACATGAATACGGCAACGGGGTGGCCATCTTCACCCGGGACGGCGACACCGCCCGCGACTTCACCTCCAGAGTTGAGGTCGGCATGGTCGGCGTCAACGTGCCGATCCCGGTTCCAGTGGCCTACCACACCTTTGGTGGTTGGAAGCGCTCCGGCTTCGGCGATCTCAACCAGCACGGCCCGGCGTCGATCCAGTTCTACACCAAAGTCAAGACCGTCACCTCGCGCTGGCCGTCAGGCATCAAGGATGGTGCCGAATTCTCCATCCCGACAATGGATTAGCAACGTGTTCACCCTCAACGACGAAGAACGGGTCATCACCGAGACGGCGGCTGCCTTCGCTGAAAAGCGCATCGCCCCGTTCGCCCTGGAATGGGATGCCAGCAAGCACTTTCCGACCGATGTGCTACGTGAGGCCGCCGAGCTCGGCATGGCGGCGATCTACTGTCGCGACGACGTCGGCGGCAGCGGGCTGCGGCGCCTGGACGGTGTGCGCATCTTCGAGCAGTTGGCCAGCGCCGACCCGGTCACCGCCGCGTTTCTGTCCATCCACAATATGTGCTCGTGGATGATCGACCGATACGGCACCGAGGAGCAGCGCAAGTCCTGGGTGCCGCGGCTGGCCACGATGGATATCATCGCCAGTTACTGCCTGACCGAGCCGGGCGCCGGTTCGGACGCGAGCGCCCTTAGCACCCGCGCGGTCAAGCAAGGCGGCGACTATGTGCTCGACGGTGTCAAGCAGTTTATCTCCGGCGCCGGCGCCTCCGACGTGTATGTGGTGATGGCTCGAACCGGGCCCGAAGGCCCCCGGGGCATTTCGGCCTTCGTCGTCGAAAAGGATACTCCAGGGCTGAGTTTCGGTGCGATGGAACAGAAGATGGGCTGGAACGCCCAGCCCACCGCGCAGGTCATCCTCGAAGGCGTCCGCGTACCCGGCGACGCGATGCTGGGCGGCACCGACGGTGACGGTACCGGCTTCGGAATCGCGATGAACGGCCTCAACGGTGGCCGGCTGAACATCGCGGCGTGCTCACTGGGCGGCGCCGCGTCCGCCTTCGACAAGGCGGGCGCTTACGTGCGCGAGCGCCAGGCATTCGGCAAAACGCTGATCGACGAGCCCACCATCCGGTTCACCCTGGCCGACATGGCCACCGGACTGGAGACGTCGCGAATGATGTTGTGGCGGGCGGCGAATGCGCTCGATGAGGACAGCGCCGATAAGGTCGAGTTGTGCGCGATGGCCAAGCGTTACGTCACCGACACGTGCTACGACGTCGCCGATAAGGCGCTGCAGCTGCACGGCGGCTACGGTTACCTGCGGGAGTATGGTCTGGAAAAGATCGTTCGCGACCTGCGGGTGCATCGGATCCTGGAAGGGACCAACGAAATCATGCGGGTGGTCGTCGGCCGAGCCGAGGCCGCTCGCTTCAAAGCCGCCGGATGAACCAGTGCTAGAAGGACAACCATGACCGAGTTCCTGACGATCGCCTTCCTCGGTCTGGGAAACATGGGTGGGCCCATGTCAGCAAACCTGGTCAAAGCGGGCCACGCGGTGCGCGGATTCGACCCGGCACCCGCAGCCGCCGCGGCCGCAGCCGGCCAGGGCGCGGTGGTATTCGACAGCCCGGTGCAGGCGGTTGCCGACGCGGACGTGGTGATCACCATGCTGCCAAGCGGCGATGTGGTCAAACGCTGCTATGCAGAAATTTTGCCGGCCGCACGAGTGGGCGCCCTGTTTATCGACAGCTCCACCATCTCGGTCGATGACGCGCGAGAGGCCCACGCGCTGGCCGAATCTCACGGCATGTCCCAGGTCGACGCGCCGGTGTCCGGCGGTGTCAAAGGCGCCGTGGCCGGCACGCTGGCATTCATGGTCGGCGGCGACGACCAAGCGGTAGAACGTGCCCGATGGGCGTTGAAACCCATGGCGGGCAAGATCGTTCACTGCGGCGGCCCGGGCGCGGGACAGGCTGCCAAGGTGTGCAACAACATGGTGCTGGCGGTGCAGCAGATCGCAATCGGCGAGGCTTTCGTGCTCGCCGAGAAGCTCGGGCTAGAAGCGCAGTCACTGTTCGACGTGATCACCGGCGCGACCGGCAACTGCTGGGCGGTTCACACCAATTGCCCTGTGCCAGGCCCGGTCCCGACGTCACCGGCGAATCACGACTTCAAACCCGGCTTCGCCGCGGCACTGATGAACAAAGACCTGGGCTTGGCGATGGACGCGGTGAAGTCGACCGGATCGACCGCGCCGCTGGGCAGCCACGCCGCCCAGATCTACGCCGAGTTCGCCGTCGAGCACCCCGATGAGGACTTCAGCGCGATCATCGAAACCTTGCGCGACAGTTAATCGGAGAAGTCACCAGCGTTGCGTCGCAACGTTTCAATCGACGACACCAATGCTTCCGACTCAGCCGCGGCCATCCCGATGTCGGCGAATACCTGCTCGTTGAGCGTCACCGTGGCGTCCTCGACCGTCGATCGACCCAACTCGGTGATCTCGACCAGCGTGGTTCGGCCGTCGGTGGGATGGGGTACCCGCCGCACCAGGCCGTCGGCTTCCAAGCGACGGATCGCGTGCGTGACGCTGGTGACGTGCACCTGCAGCCGGTCCGACGCCTTGGTGATCGGCAGAGCACCGCTGCGGCTGAATGCCAGCAGGCGAAGCAGTTCGTACCGGGAGAAGCTCAGGTCGTAAGGCCTCAGGGCCGCCTCGACACGCGCCAGCAGGATCTGATGCGCCCGCATGACCGAGGTGACCGCAACCATGCCGGACGAGACGTCCCCCCACCCAGCCCGTTCCCAATTGGCCCGCGCGGCGGCGATGGGATCACGCTTCGCGGAATCGGCCACGCACCTTTTTACCGCACCCGGCTTCCCCCGTCCCCTTCTCGGGGGGAGACCGGGTAGGTCAGAAAGCGCGCTCCAGCAGCACCTGGCCGGTGTCAGCCGAGACGACCCGCACCGAGGCAATCTGGTCCAGCGGCGTGGAAACGCTGCCAGCTGGGCTGGCAGTGTGGCCTGGTTCGGCCACCCAGGTCGCCAGCCGGGTCTGGCTGCCGTCGCGGCCCACCACCACCATGGCCAGGGTGTCGTGCTTGGCGTCCGGGGGGGCCAGGCAGTAGCACTCCAGGTTTATGAAGGTCCCCCAATTGTGGCTGCTCAGCGAAATCGTCGAGGTCAGCAGCTTGGTGCCGACCTGCTGCATCGTCTGCGTGGAAGCGGTGGTCGCCGAATGATGTCCGAAACCTCCGACGAACCCGTGCCCGCCGATCAGCACGCCGACACCCAGCACTACCGCCGCGGCGGCCGACGCCGCCCAGGTCAGCACCCGGGTGCGGCGCCGCCGCCGACGCACCGTCGCCAACAACGACGGCAGCAAAGCGGCCGGCAGATCCCGCGCCGTCGAGGCGGCGTCGTCGATCGCGGCGACCTCATCGCGGCGCAGGCGGCCGAGGAGCGCCGGCACCCCGGACAGTTCGGCGACGGAATCGCGGCACCGCGTGCAGTCGGGCAGGTGCGCTTCGAACTCGAGGCGGTCGGCCGGCGACAGTGACCCCAGCACGTAGGCCGCATCCCACATCGCGAAGGGGTGGTCGTCGGGCGGCGCGTGCCCCCGTCCTGGCTCAGTCATGTCTCCTCGTCTCCCGTTACGTCCAGCGTCATCGTGTGACTCCCAGTTCCTGCAGCGTGAGCCGTAGCGCCCGCACGGCGTAGTGCAGGCGCGATTTCACGGTTCCCTCCGCGATCTTCAGGTCGTCGGCTATTTGGGTGGTCGTCCAGCCGCGGTAGTAGGACCGCTCGATCACGGCCCGATGCTCACTGGACAGTTGGGCCATCGCGTCGCCGATCAGCAGCCTGTCCAGGGCCGCGTTGACCTCGTCCGGAGTGGCCTGCTCAGGCGCGCCGGTCTCGTCGATCGATCCGATGACGTTGCGGAACCGGGCACTGCGGCGGTCGTCGATGATCATGTTGCGGGCCACTGTGAACAACCACGGCCGAACCGATCGCGCCAAGTCTCCGGCGACTTCCGGGTGCTGCCAGGCCCGCAACAACGTCTCCTGGACGACATCCTCGGCTTGGCTGGCATCGCCGGTCAACCGCAGCGCGTAGCGCCAGAGCACCGCGGCGTGCTCGTTGTACAACGCCGTCATCAAAGCCGCTTCGGCAGCCTCGGACGCGCCCCTAGTCCCGGCCGCACCAGCCACTCGATCACCTCCCGCCTACGACACGAGTCGAGCGGGTGGCTGGTTCAACGGCACGTTCAAAGTGTGAGGACGCGCGGACCCGCCTCGGTGACTGCCACGGTGTGTTCCCAATGCGCAGCGCGGGACCCGTCGACAGTGGTCACCGTCCATTTGTCGTCCAAGACAGTCGTCTTGCCGCTGCCCAGCGTCAACATCGGTTCGATGGCCAGCACCGATCCGGCCACCAGCAACGGCCCCCGGCCGGGGGCACCTTCGTTGGGCAGGAACGGATCCAGGTGCATTTGCCGCCCGATCCCGTGGCCGCCGTATCCCTCGACGATGCCGAATGCGCGGTCGTAACGTGCCGAGGCGGCCCGGGTTCCGGTTTCGATGGCATGCGAGACGTCGGTCAACCGATTTCCGATGACCATCGCCGCGATTCCAGCTTCCAGCGACTCCTTAGTCGCTTGGGACAAAGCCTCGTCGGCTGGAATGAGATTGTCGATACCGAAGGTGACGGCGGCGTCACCGTGCCACCCGTCCAGGATTGCGCCGCAGTCGATGGACACCAGGTCACCGGGCGCGAGGATCTCGGCGGCCGACGGAATGCCGTGCACCACACGGCTGTTCACCGACGAGCAGATCGATGCCGGGTAGCCATGGTACCCCAGAAACGACGGGATCGCGCCGGCCTCGCGGATCACCGATTCGGCAATTTCGTCCAGTCCCAAGGTGGACACGCCCGCGCGCGCAGCGGCTTGCACCGCCTGCAACGCGGCGGCGACGACGGCGCCCGCCGCGGCCATCGCATCGAGCTCACCGGCGGTGCGCTGCGGCACGACCCGGCGTCCCCGAAGCCGCGCCAGGGCACCCATCGGGTTACTTACCCAACGCCTGCAGCGCGCGGGCGAACACCTCATCCAGGGTGCCGACCGCGTCGACTGTCTTGAGTTCGTCGCGGTAATAGTCGAGCAGCGGCGCGGTCTCGTCGCGGTAGACCTTCATCCGGTTCAGGATGACGTCCTCGGTGTCGTCTTCGCGACCGCGGCCCTTGAGGCGGGTCAGCAGTTCGTCTTCCGACACCCGGAACTCCACCACCGCATCGATGTCGGTGCCGCGGCGTTCCAGCATCTCGTGCAGCGCCTTGGCTTGCTCGACCGAGCGCGGATACCCGTCCAGGATGAAGCCGTTCGAGGCATCCGGATCGTTGAGTCGGTCGTCGACAAGTTCGTTGGTCAGTGAGGACGGCACCAGGTCGCCGGCGTCGAGGTAACGCTTGGCCTCTAGCCCGAGCTTGGTGCCCTCCTGAATGTTCTTGCGGAAAAGTTCGCCGGTCGAGATCTGCGGTATGCCCAGCTTTTCGGCCAGCTTCTGCGCTTGCGTTCCCTTGCCCGCGCCCGGCGGGCCAAGCAGTACGACTCTCACTTGAGGAACCCTTCATAGTTGCGCTGCATGAGCTGACTCTCGATTTGCTTGACCGTATCCAACCCGACACCGATCATGATCAGCACCGCGGTACCCCCGAACGGTAGATTCTGGATCCCGCCGCTGTTGCCCATCTGCAGGAAAACGTTGGGCAGCACGGAGATCACACCGAGGTAGATCGAGCCCGGCAGAGTGATCCGGCTCAGCACGTAGCGCAGATAGTCGGCGGTCGGACGGCCGGGACGAATACCTGGGATGAAGCCGCCGAACTTCTTCATCTCGTCGGCGCGTTCGTCGGGATTGAACGTGATTGAGACGTAGAAGTACGTGAAGAAGATGATCAGCCCGAAATAGATGCCGATATAAACCGGGTTGCTCGGATCGGACAGATATTTGCTGACGAATTTGCTCCACCAGCCGCGGCCACCGCCACCACCGCTGTTCACCAGTTGGGTGATCAGGTTCGGGATGTAGATCAGCGAGGACGCGAAGATCACCGGGATGACGCCGGCCTGGTTCACCTTGAGCGGCAGATATGTCGAGGTACCGCCGTACATCCGCCGCCCCACCATGCGCTTGGCGTACTGCACCGGAATTCGTCGTTGGCCCTGTTCGACGAACACCACGCCGACGATGATCAACAGCGCCGCGCCGCAGACCGCGGCGAAGATCATTCCGCCGCGGCTCTCCAGAATTTGGTTGCCTTCGGCAGGAATACGGGCGGCGATGCCGACGAAGATCAGCAGCGACATGCCATTGCCGATACCCCGTTCGGTGATCAGCTCGCCCATCCACATCACCAGGGCAGCGCCAGCGGTCATCACGAGCACGATCACGATCTCGGAGAAGATGGTCTGGTTGGACAGGATGTCCAGCGAACAACCTTGCAGCAGCCCGCCATTGGCCGCCAGCGCGACGATGCTGGTGGCCTGCAGAATGGCCAACGCGATCGCGAGATAACGCGTGTACTGCGTCATCTTCGCCTGCCCAGCTTGCCCTTCCTTGCGCAGCTCTTCGAAGCGCGGGATGACCACGGTGAGCAGCTGAACGATGATGCTCGCGGTGATGTAGGGCATCACGCCGACCGCGAACACCGTCAGCTTCAGCAACGCTCCGCCGGAGAACAGGTTGATCAGCGAGTAGATCTGTCCGGCCTGGCCGCCGCTGGCTTCTTTGATGCACTGCTGCACGTTGTGGAAGTTGACCCCAGGCGACGGCAGTGTGGCGCCGACGCGGTACAGGATGACGATGCCCAGCGTGAAGAGAATCTTCCGTCTCAGGTCGACTGTTCGCAGCGATGAGATGAAAGCCGAAAGCACTCTTCCTCCTGCGCAGCCGAACTCTGGTGCGGCATGTCAACCGGGGGTTGGCCGGCTGGGTCCTTTTCCTGATCATTCCTGGGGTTATGCCGCGTACACCTGCCCGATACCAGCAGGCCAGGGCGCGTCAAACCGTGTACGAGACTAACAGCTGATGTGAGCTGGCCCTGCCAGGGCCGTCTCTCCGTCCGCGACGACCCGGTGCCGAGGACGGCGTACAGTCGGGATAGCTCGTTATATTTGCTAAATAACAGATCTGACTTTCGGGAGCGTATGAATGACCCAGACGCCCAGCGCTCGGTTCGAGGGTGACACATGGGACCTGGCGTCCAGTGTGGGCCTGACAGCCACCATGGTCGCAGCGGCGCGCGCGGTGGCCGCCAGGGACACCGCCGGCGCCGGCGCGGTAGCAACCGATCAATTCGCGGAGCCTTTGGTACGGGCTGTGGGCGTCGACTTCTTTGCCCGGCTGGCCAGCGGTGAGTTAAGCGCGGCAGAACTCGACGAAGAGACGGCACGCGGCGCAGCGCAGTTCGCCAACGCGATGGCGGTCCGCACCAGGTTCTTCGACGACTTCTTCGCCGACGCAACCGCGGTCGGAATCCGGCAGGCCGTGATCCTGGCTGCCGGTCTGGACTCGCGGGCCTATCGTCTGCCCTGGCCTGCGGGTACCACCGTCTTCGAGGTCGACCAGCCCGCGGTGATCGAATTCAAGACCACGACGCTGGCCGGTCTGGGGTCGCAGCCGACGGCGCAGCGCCGCACGGTGGCGGTCGACCTGCGAGACGATTGGCCGACCGCGTTGCGTGCCGCCGGCTTCGACCCGACGCAGCCCACCGCGTGGATAGCCGAGGGTTTGTTGGGTTATCTGCCGGCCGAGGCCCAGGACCGCCTGCTCGACCAGATCACGGCGCAGAGCGTTCGGGGCAGCCGCTTCGCCACCGAAGGACTGCTCGACATTAATCCGCTCAACGAGGAGGAACTCCGCCGCCGCATGAAGCGTCAGAACGAGCGTTGGAGCCGGCACGGACTCGATTTCGACATGGCCGCCCTGGTCTATTTCGACGACCGCACAGACGCGGGCGTCTATCTGGCCGCGCACGGCTGGCATACCACCAGCGTGGGCAACGCCGACTTGTTCTCCGCACACGGTTTGCCACCTGCCGATGCCGACGACGCCCCATTCGGCGAAGTGGCCTTCCTGAGCGCGGAGCGCTGCTGAGATGGCCTCCCCGGAGCTGCAGCGGTCCGCAGGTGACAGCTGGGACTTGGCGACCAGTGTGGGAGCCACAGCCACGATGGTGGCCGCCGCCCGCGCCGTCGCCACCAAGCAGGACAACCCCATCATCGACGACCCGTTCGCGGAGCCCTTGGTGCGCGCCGTCGGCCTGGACTTCTTTACCCGGCTGGCCGATGGCAACCTCCCGGGCGGGCACACAGAGCACGACTTCCAGCTCGAGATCGACTCGATAGCGGTCCGCACCCGCTTCTTCGACGAGTTTCTCCTCGACGCCGCCCGTTCCGGGATCCGGCAGGCTGTGATCCTGGCGTCGGGCTTGGACGCCCGCGGCTACCGATTGTCGTGGCCGCGCGGGACTGTGGTGTACGAGATCGACCAGCCCAAGGTCATCGAGTTCAAAAACGCCACCCTGTCGGCACTGGGAGCCAGCCCCTCGGCGCACCGCAAATCGGTGAGCATCGATCTGCGCGACGATTGGCCGGCTGCGCTGCGCCACAGCGGATTCGACCCGTCACGGGCCACGGCGTGGATCGCCGAAGGGTTGCTGATGTACCTACCGCCTGAAGCGCAGGACCTGCTTTTCGACAACGTCACCACGCTCAGCGGACCGGGTAGCAGACTTGCCACCGAATTCCACCCGGACTCCGGGGTGGCGATGTCCGAGCGCGCTCAGCAGTTCAGTCAGCGGTGGGCTAATTTCGGCTGCGACATCGACTTGTCCGGACTGTTCTACGACGGCGAGCGCAACAACGTGGTCGACTACCTCACCGGGCTGGGCTGGCAGGTAAACACCCGGCCACGACGCGAGCTGTTCGGAGAATACGGACGCAGCTTTCCCGAGGAATCCGAACTGGCCCAGTTGCGCAACATCGTCACCGTCGCCGCAACCCGCAATTAGCCGCGAATTGCGTTGCGCTACTCGGGTTTAGCCGCCGGCGCGCGGACCACCATGGGCACCGCCGGGAAGGCCCAGGCCATTTCCGAGCGAGACTTGCGCAGCGCCGCGGTGCCGTAGCCTTTCTTGCGGTGCTCGGGGTGGATCCAGATGCGGACGTTGACCTCACCCTGGTGCAGTTCGCCGAACACCATGCCGACCTTTTCGCCGGAATCCACCGCCACGAACCAGGCGGCCTCTTCGTCGCGCAGCCGCTTCAGTGCCGACTTGATCTCGTCGTCGATGGCACCGGCGGGCAGACCGGACCCGTCACCTGCGGCCTTGATCTCGTCGGTGCGCGCGGTGAAGATATCGCGGTCCTCGGCCGCCGAGAACGCGCGCAGCTCGAGCGTCTCACCCAAGCTGGCCGGCCGATCTTGCATAGCGAAGCTGAGCTGCTTGTTCAAGTCTTCGAGCTCGGCCAGAATCTTCGCGCGCGCGTCTTGGGTGAGCTGTTCGAATGACATGCTCATCACGGCGTCCGCTGCCAGGTGCGAGGTGCCCAGCAGCGTGACGATCGACTCGACCGCCGCGGCCTTGTTCTTGGCCTCGACGATGGCATCGGCGACCTCGTGCCGCCGTTCCAATGCGGCAAGTAGGGCATCTGCGATCTCTCGACGGGCGGCGGTCTGGTCGTGGTCGGTCATTGCATAAGACTAGAACGAGGTGCCGCCGCGCGCGCCACCAATCCGGGACCGATCCCCCATTCCGCTAGCAGAGTTTCGATCCGCTGAGTTCCAGGAACCGGCGATACCGATCCCTGGTTGGCGCCAGCCATTCCGGGCGGGGCTCCACCACCCGCTCCACGGCGGCCCACCGGGACGCATCGGTGATCACCGATTCCAGCCCGACCGCCATCCGGGCCAGGAACGCCGCACCCAGCGCCGCCCCCTCAGCCGCCGCCGACACCTCGACCGGCCGCCCGGTCGCGTCGGCGATGGCCTGCATCCAGGGCGCTACCCGGGTACCGCCACCCGTGGCGATGATGCGGCGCACCGGCGCACCACCTAGTTCCAGGATCTGCCGTACCGCGAAGCCGGACGCTTCGTAGGCCGCGCGCCGCAGCGCCGCCGCATCGTGGGTGAGGTCTACGCCGTCGAGCTTGGCGCGGCGGTCCGGATCGTGGAACGGGGTGCGCTCGCCGCGGATGTAGGGCAGCCACACTGGCACCAGCCGCGGATCGGCGGCATCCGGATCGGCTTGTGCCACAACACGATCCACCCAGTTGAGAAATAATCCACCGGCATTGCTGGCGCCACCTATCTGACTCTTGCCGGCGGTGGTGTGCGGAATGGTCCACAATCCGGGCACCTGTCGCGCCTCGGAGACGGTGGTCCACACGATCAGGGTGGTGCCGCACAACACCAGCACGTCGCCATCGTGGTCGGCGCCGGCCACGATCTGTTCGCACAGGGCGTCGATGGCACCCACCGCCAGCACCCCGGAGCTTCCGCGCACCTCCCCGGCGGCGGTGCCAAACGTTTCGACCCTGGGCATCTGATCGACCCTGGCGCCACGCTCGGCGCACGCCGCCGCATTCCATCCGGCGCCGTCGAACAGCGGCAGGCTGGTGACGGCGGTTGCGAAGTCGATCACCGCTTCACCGGCCAGCGCGTGGTTGGCGACCGCCGGCGCAGGCCAGTACCCGGCCGCGTCGGGTGCCTGCGCGGCCGTCCAGCGCAGAAACTCCGCCGCCTCACCCAACGCCGGCAAGGGCGGCTCGGCGGCACCCGGCACCCGGCCCCGGCTGTCGCCGTAAAGCAGCCCCGGCGTGATCGGTCGGCCGACGGCGTCGACGGCGGTCATCGACGGCACCATCGACGAAACGGCCACCGCCTTCGCGTCCGGAGTATTGAGCTGCTCGAGGGCTGCGACCGGACCCCGCCGCCATGCCTCCTCGGCATCGTGTTCGAACTGATCGGGCGAGGGCACCCGCAACCGATGCGGAATGCGCGCCCGAGCGTGCACGCGTCCACTCTCGCCGACCGCGACCGCCTTGGCCGCCGTCGTGCCGATGTCGATGCCGATCGTGAGGCCCTGCGCATCGAAGCGTGACACGGGCGCCACGGTACGCCAGCATAGGCAGACGTGACCTCTCGACCACGTGCCTTGGTGACCGCCCCACTGCGCGGACCTGGGTTCGACAAACTCCGTCAACTTGCCGACGTGGTGTACGACCCCTGGATCGAGGCAACCCCGCTGCGGATCTACAGCGCCGAGCAGCTGGCCGAGCGGATCACGGCCGAAGCGGCTGACGTCGTTGTGGTGGAGAGTGATTCGGTGGAAGGTCCGGTGTTGCGCCTGGGTCTGCGCGCAATCGCTTCCACCCGCGGCGATCCCAACAATGTCGACATCTCCGGCGCCACCGCGGCCGGCATTCCGGTGCTCAACGCTCCCGCCCGCAACGCCGACGCGGTCGCCGAGATGACGGTGGCGTTGCTGCTGGCCGCCACCCGGCACCTGTTGACCGCGGACGCGGATGTACGCAGCGGCAACATGTTTCGTGACGGCACCATCCCCTATCAACGGTTCCGCGGCTGGGAGATCGCCGGGCGTACGGCCGGGCTGGTGGGTCTGGGCGCGGTCGGCCGGGCCACCCGGTGGCGGCTGGAGGGGCTGGGGCTACAGGTCATCGCTTATGACCCGTACAGCGACGAGGCAAACCACAGCCTCGAGGAGTTGCTGGCCGAGGCCGAGGTGGTCTCGCTGCATGCACCGGTCACCGACGACACCGCCGGGATGATCGGCGCCGCGCAGTTCGCCGCGATGCGCGACGGCGTCGTCTTCCTCAACAGCGCACGCGCCCAGCTGCATGACACCGATGCACTGGTTGACGCCCTGCGCAGCGGCAAGGTTGCCGCGGCCGGGCTGGACCACTTCGCCGGCGAGTGGCTGCCGACCGACCATCCGCTGACGACCATGCCGAACGTGGTACTGACCCCGCATATCGGCGGAGCCACCTGGGACACTGAGGCCAGGCAGGCGCAGATGGTTGCCGATGATCTGGAGGCGCTACTGTCCGGTGCCACACCCGCACATATCGTCAACCCGGAGGTGCTGGGCTCATGAAATCTGTTGAGAACGCCGAACGGGCTGTGCTGGCGGCCGCCAAGGACATGTTGCGCCGCGGTTTGGTCGAAGGCACGGCCGGCAACATCTCGGCCCGCCGTCCGGACGGCAACCTGGTAATCACGCCGTCGTCGGTCGACTATGCCGACATGGACCTCGACGACCTGGTGCTGGTCGACCCGGAAGGTGCTGTGCTGCAAGCCAAGGACGGCCGCATGCCGTCCACCGAGATGGCATTGCATCTGGCATGTTTCCAGGCCTTCGACGACATCGGCAGCGTCATCCACAGCCATCCGGTGTGGGCAACCATGTTCGCCGTGGCGCATCAGCCGATCCCCGCCTGTATTGACGAGTTTGCCGTGTACTGCGGCGGCGACGTGCGCTGCGCCGACTACGCCGCCTCCGGCACACCCGATGTCGGCACCAACGCGGTCAGGGCGCTGGAGGGTCGTGGGGCTGCGCTGGTTGCCAACCACGGTCTGGTGGCCGTGGGACCGCGGCCCGACAAGGTGCTGCACATCACTGCCCTGGTCGAACGTACTGCCCAAATTGCTTGGGGGGCAAGGGCTCTGGGTGGACCGGTAGCTGTTCCAGAGGAAGTGAACCGCAACTTCGCCGGGGTCTACAGCTACTTGCGGGCCAACACTTAGTCACCCTGACCCGCCGTGGCCAGTCCCATTCGCCGACTGCGAATCCTGCGACACGACACGCCAACAGCGCGTCGCACGATGCACATTCACAGCGAGGAGTGCTGAGGAGTTTGACGGATCGGATCGGTCTGGGCCGCGCCACGGTCACCCGGGTGGTGGAACTGCGCTTCGACCTGCCCACCCGCACTTTCCCGGACACGCCGCCGTCGGGGTGGCACGACAACGCCGACCTGCTGGTGCCGGATTTCTTCGACCCGCGCACCGACCAGTGGCATATCGCTGTCCAGAGCTGGGTCATCGAGGTTGACGGGCTCACGGTCGTGGTGGACACGGGGGTCGGCAACGACCGCGACCGCCCGCACATGCCGCCGCTGGATCACCTCGACACGGGCTTCCTCACCGCGTTACGGGCCGCCGGGGTCGACCGCCACGCGGTTGACGTGGTGGTGAACACGCACGTGCACTCCGACCATGTCGGGTGGAACACCATGCTGGACAACGGCTCTTGGATTCCCACCTTTCCCAATGCCGCATACCTGGTACCGGCGCCCGACTACCGCCACTTCCATCCTGACGGGCGGGCGGCGCAGCAACGGCCGCGCAGCGAGGAAGAAGCGTTGGCGCAGCGCGGCAACCGCCTGGTGTTCGAAGACAGCGTGCTGCCCGTCGACCAGCAGATCGTCCAATGGTCTGATGACTACCAGATCAGCCCGTCGCTGCGGCTGCGGCCGGCACCCGGGCACACCCCGGGCTCGTCGGTACTGTGGCTGGAGGCCGGCCGGCCCGCCATCTTCGTCGGCGACCTCACCCACAGCCCGGTGCAGGTGCGCCGGCCCAACGACGCCTGCGCTTTCGACGTGAACGCCGATGCCGCGGCTGTCAGCCGTCGTCGCATCTTCGCCGAGGCCACCAGGGCCGGCGCGGTGGTGGTCCCCGCGCACTACCCAGGCCGCGGGGGCGCGACCCTGCGTACTGCCGAGAACGGGTTCGAGGTCGAGAGCTGGCTGGACTTCGCGCGCCTCTAACTCAGCCGTACCGGCAGCGATTCGTACACGGTCATGTTGTTGGCCATGTTCGGTAGCAACAGCTTCGGCTCCCCGATCTCGATCTCATTGGTGTTCAACAATATTTCGTCGAGTGCAGCCCTGACCTCGGCGCGGGCCAGCATCGCCCCCAGGCAGTGGTGGGCGCCGCCGCCACCGAAGGACTGGTGCGGGTTGGGCTCGCGACGGATGTCGAAGGTGTACGGATCGGTGAAGACGTCTTCGTCACGGTTGGCTGAGCGCAGCATGGTAACGACCCGCGCACCCGCGGGGATCAGGGTGTCGCCCAGGGTGACGTCTCTGGTGGCGCCGCGTACCCAGAACATGATCGGTGTGGAATAGCGGACCACCTCCTCCACGGCGGTAGGCCGGGCCTGTGGGTCCGACCGGTACGCCTCGATCTGCTCAGGGTTGGCGACGAAGGCTCTGATCCCGTCGCACAACGCATTTCGCGTGGTGTCGGCACCGGCCAACCCCAGGATGAAGAAGAAGATTTCCAGCTCGTTGGACGGCAGCAGGAAGCGTTCCCCCGACTCGGCGGTGATCTCGGTGGTGCACAGCGCGCTCCAGATGTCGTCGACGGGATGTTCCCGCTTCTGGGCGGTCAACTCGCTGGCGTACTGGAACAACTCCATGAACGGCATCAGATCGTCGCCGCCAGGAATGGACAGCCCTCCCCCCGCGGTCTTGAGCACCTTGTCGATCAGCTCGAAGACATGTGGCCGGTCCGGCTCCGGGATGCCGACGATGTCACCGATCACCGAGATCGGCAGTCCCGCTGCCAAATCGACGAACTCGCCGCCACCGGCATCCAGCAAAGCGCTGGCCATCGACTTGGCCCGGGCCCGAATTCCGTCTTCGAGCTTGGCGACCGCGCGCGGTGTGAACGCCCGGGTGATCACCCTGCGGCGCACGGTGTGATCGGGCGGGTCCAGGCTGACGATGGCTGGGTAGAGGTCGAACAGGGGCATGTCCTGGATCAGCGGGCCCCGGGTCGCCGTGAACGACTCGTAATCGCGATGCACCCGGGCCACGTCGGTATGCTTCGTGCAGACCCAGAACTCGCGGCCGACAGCGGATTTCACGTCGTCGGTGAGTCGCTGGTGAAACACCGGCTGGTGAGTTCGCAGTTCGGCGAATAGGTCGTCGGGAAACCGTGCGGCCCACAATCCCGGTTGGGCAAGGTCGATCGTGGTGTCGGTCATTTGATCTCCCCACGCAGACCATTGAGGATCAGCCGCAGCCCGTACCCGAATGCGTCCGGCCCGCGGGCGGCGGATCCGGCGATGTGCTCGAGCTGCACCGAGCCCAGCAGATGGATGTACAGGGTCGCGTGGGCTGACTCGAAATGCTCTGCCGGTAAACCGGATTCGTGCAGGATGGTGCGGGACGCCCGGTCCATCTCGGTTGCGGCGGCGGTGTGCGGATGCTCCAAGAGAAGGCCCGCGATTCCGGGCACCTCGACGAGCACCTGCCACGCGTTGCTGTAGAGCGCGACCAACCGGGATGCCCAGTCACCCGGGCCTGGCACCTCGATCTGGGCGAGCACGGATTCGATCAGCAGGTCGAGCAGTTCGCTCTTGTCGCGGATGTGGTAGTAAACCGACGACGGCCGAGTACCCGCCGCGGCGGCCAACTCGCGCATTGTTACCCGGTTGACACCGACACGTTTGGCCAGCTGCCACAGGTGTTTTGTCAGATGCGCTCGGTCCAGCGCGCCGTAACGCAGCACCGGTGCGGCATTGTCCATGGGTTCCTCCGCCGTTTCGAACAGCGTTCTGATTAGAACAACGTTCGAGTTGGCTTGTCAATGTCCCGCTGACCGGCCCGCCACTGCCGGGGCGTGGCGCGGTGCGTCCGACTGAACAGCCGGCTGAAGTATCCCGGATCGCAGATGCCCACTCGCCTGGCCACCTCGCCGACGGGCAGATCGGTCGAGGCCAGCAGATCCCGCGCCTGCGCCATGCGCCGCTCGATGATCCAGTCCTGCACGGTGCGGCCGGTACGCCGGCGCACCACGGTGGTGAGGTGCCCGGGGGTCATGCCGACTTCACTCGCCACGTCGCGCAGCGACAGGCGTTCACCCAGACGGCGGTCAATCACCGCGAACACTTCGGCGAGTAGCGGCTCGCCGCTGCGCCGCAAGTCGGCCACGACGTCGCCGGCGAGCCGGGCGAGGTCTATCAGCAGCAATGTCAGATGCGCCAGGGCGGCCTGGTGATGGCCCTGCTGCCGCGCACCCAGTTCGGACTCGATTGAACTAATCGCGTTGTCCCACAAAACTTGTCGAGCCGCTGGCACATCCAGGCGCAGGACCCCACCCGAGCGTCCGTGCAGAAACGGGAAGAGCAGTGGGTGCGATTGCCAGGTGGGCCAGGGCGACCGTGCATCCTCGCCGAGTGCGGCCGGGTCGAAGAAGATCGCGACTCCCTGGTCCGGGGGAAGGACTTCGCGGGGGTCGAGAACCTCGCCCGCCGCAGCAACGTACACCTGGCCCGCCGCGGGTACGTACCAGAGCGCCGGAAAATCGTGGATGTGGCGTTCGCGCACGACGAGGTCACCACGCCGCGCCACCGATACCGGTGGCGTTTCGGGGCCCGTCCGATACTGATAGACGGGCACGCCACCGCGATACCGCGCCAACCGAGCAGGTGAGGTCACCTTGCCAAAGATAGTCCTATTTTTGGCAATGATCACCCAATCACAGGGCGCTGCACAAACAGATCATGGGATACGTGACGAAAAATCATCCACACCAGACCCGCGACTATCTGCCGGCGGCGGGCCACGACGCCCTGCTCCCTGCATACGATCTGATCTCTCGGGTGATGGGCGTGCGTTCTGTGTACCCGAAACTGATCGCGCAGGCCGAGCTCACCGACGGCATGCGCGTACTGGACATCGGCTGTGGCACCGGAAATGTGACGATCGGCGCCAAGCGGGCTCGTCGGGGTATCGATGCGGTCGGATGCGACCCGGACCCGCGGGCGCTGGCCCTTGCCCGACGAAAGGCCAGCGGGCTGAGCGGGATCCTCTTCGAACAGGCCTATGCCCAGCGACTCCCCTATGGCGACGGCGAGTTCGATCGGGTGCTTTCGTCGATGATGTTCCATCATCTCGACGAGGAGGCGAAAGCCGCGGCGGCCGAGGAGGCTTTCCGGGTGCTGCGGCCCGGCGGCAGATTGCACCTGGTCGATATCGGCGGGGACGCGGCGGACCACGGTGGGTTACTGGCGCGATTGATGAAACGCAACCAGCACGCTGCCGGCAATCTCGGCGACGCGATTCCGCGACTGCTGCGCAAGGTCGGGTTCGACTGCACTCAGCTCGCCGCACAGCCACACCGGCTACTAGGTCAGCTCACTTTCTACCAGGCCACCCGTCCGAGTTGATCCGCGTGCAAAGCTCCCGCCGATCCGCGTTTAGCGCTGATCGATGGCGACCTTCACCGCACCGCGCCGGCCCTGGTCGGCTATTGCCAGAAACGCATCGCGCCACTGCTCGAGCCGAAATGTGTGAGTCAGCATGGGACGCAGATCGATTCCTCTGTCCAAGACCAGTTCGAGATAGTGCTCGATGGCATGTCTGCGGCGCCCGTCGACCTCCTCGATACCGAAGGCGTTGGAGCCGACCCAGCTGATCTCCTTGAAGTACAGCGGACTCCACTCCCACCGGCCGGGCGCGTGCACGCCGGCTTTCACCAAAGTCCCGCGAGCGGTCAGCAGCCGTACTGCGACTTCCAATGTCTCTGGCTTGCCGACGGTGTCGTACACCACGTCGACGGCACCGGGATGCGCCATCGGCAAGCCCAGCAACGGTTGACGCAACCGCCCGCCACCCCAGCCGGATAGTTCTTCGATGACAGCCGAACGCGGCTCGTGCGCAACGACTTTGGTGGCTCCGAACTGGGCGGCGAGCTGCGCTTGGGCCGGGAATCGGGCAATGACGCCCACCGCCACCTCAGGATAGAGCGCCCGCAGGATCGCGACCGCGCACAATCCGAGTGACCCGGCCCCGTAGACCAGCACCCGGCCGGAGCGAGGCGGCGGATGCCGGGTTATCGCGTGCAACGACACTGAGAACGGGTCGGCGAACACCGCCTGCTCGTCGGGAATCGAATCGGGCACCGGGAACAGCATGCTGTCATGGGCTGGCATCAGTTCGGCATAGCCGCCGGTCACGTCGGCCGACACCCCGGTGTGGATGCCGGCCTTGATTTCGCCGTCGGTGAAGCTGAAGCAAAGGCTGTAGTCGCCGTCTTCACAAGCGGGACAGAGTGTCTCGATACCTCGCGGCCCGCAGGACAGCCACGGGTTAAGAACCACCCGCTGCCCAACCTCAAGCCCCCGGGCCGCGGGACCCAGCTTGACCACGTCGGCAACCACTTCGTGTCCCATCACCTGCGGAAAGGAGCAGAACGCGGACATCGCGTTGTCGGCGTCGCCTGCTCCGAAATCCAGCAAAATCTGTTTAGAATCAGACCCGCAAATTCCGGTCAGCCGCGGCCGGGTGATCACCCAATCACCGCGCAGCAGAACGGGATCGGGAATCTCGCGCAGCGCTGTCGGCGTCCGGGCTAGATTGCCCACCAGCGGATCGGCGTCGTCAGGAACCTCGAACCGCTCGGGCGGCACGCCGTAGACGAGGGCTTTCATGGCCGTGTCATGCGCGCCGCGCCGGCGATGAATGCGTCGAGATCGGCGTTCTTGGCATCGATCACCGCTTTCAGATCGGGCACGTAGTGTTCGAAACGATCGCTACCCATGGCCTCGATGATGCCGGCAGCGGCCTCGGCGGCCGCGATCTTGGGCCCACGGTAATAAGCTTCGTCGTTGTCCGGCTGGTCCCAGATCTCGGTGTCCACCGGCCCGAGTTCGATCAGCTTCACCGAGACGCCACTGCCCGCCAGGTCGATTGCCATCGTCTCACTCCAACCACAGAGGGCGAATTTGCTGGCGCAGTAGGCAGATTCACCCTTGATGCCGAGCCGCCCCGCGACGCTGGACACGTTCACGATCAGGCCGGAGTGCCGCGCCAGCATTCGTGGCAACAGGGCCAGACCCAGCCGCATCGGGGCAACGAAGTTGACCTGCATAACACGCTCGACGTCGTCGGGCCGCAGTGCGGTCACCGCACGTCGCAACGGGATTGCGGCATTGTTCACCAGGATGTCGATGCCGCCCATCGCGTGCCAGGCCTGTAGGCCCAACCGGCTGGCGGTGAGGCTTTCGGAAAGGTCGGCCACCCACATGATCGATCTGGGCGATCTGGCTCGGCAGTCGGCCAGCACCTCGGCCAGTCGATCCTCCCGTCGGGCGACCAGGCCCACCACCGCTCCTCGGGCGGCCAGCGCGCGGGCCAAGGCCGCGCCCACCCCGGAGGACGCCCCCGTAACGAGCACCCGTTTGCCCGCGACGGACGATGTCGGGTCAGCCATGGCTCAAGAGTGCCGCTTCGGTGACGTCGGCGGGGCCAAATCGGAGCGCAAGATATTTGTTATATTGGCTAAGTATCAACCTGCGACTTCGGAATGAGGCTTGCCATGACATCGAAGAGTGCACGGCACGACGGCGACACCTGGGATCTGGCGTCCAGCGTCGGGGTAACCGCAACCATGGTCGCCGCCGGCCGCGCGATGGCGACCCGGGCGGAAAACCCGCTGATCGAAGACCCTTTCGCCGAACCCCTGGTGCAGGCGGTCGGCGTGGACCTGCTCACCCGTCTGGCGACCGGACAGATGACCGTTGCCGAGCTGGATAACGACCCGCAGCGCCCGTTCGCCGGGGTGGCCAATGTGGCCGAGAACATGGCGGTGCGCACCAAGTTCTTCGATGAATTTTTCCTGACCGCTACCGAAGCGGGTATCCAGCAAGCGGTGATCCTGGCGTCGGGACTCGACGCGCGGGCCTACCGGCTGCCGTGGCCGACCGGCACCGTGGTGTACGAAATCGATCAGCCGCAGGTGATCGAGTTCAAGTCGCGCACCCTGGCCGAACTGGGCGCCACGCCCAGCGCCGCCCGATTCGCGGTCGCTGTCGATCTGCGTGACGACTGGCCGACTGCATTGCGGGAAGCAGGATTCGACTCCGACAAGCCCACGGCTTGGAGCGCCGAGGGTCTCTTAGGCTACCTGCCGCCGGAGGCCCAGGACCGGCTGCTGGACACCATCACCGAGCTCAGCGCCCCGGGCAGCCGGCTGGCCACCGAGAGCATGCGCGGGAACGAGCTTGCCAACGAGGAGCAACTCAAGCAACACATGCAGAAGACCTCCGAGCGGTGGCGCGCACACGGCTTCGACCTGGACATGAGCAACCTGATCTACCTCGGTGAACGCAACGAAGCCGCAGCTTACCTCGCCGAACGCGGGTGGCAGGTGGATACCGTGCCGCTTCCCGAGCTTCGGGCCGCAAACGGTCTGGGACCGGCCGTCGAAGAGGAGGATGCACCCAAAGTTGAGATGGTCTACATCACTGGCACCCTGGACCCCAACCACTCAGAGAACTGATAGGACGGCCATGCCACGCGCTCACGACGACAATTGGGATCTCGCGTCCAGCGTTGGTGCCACCGCGACCATGGTCGCGGCCGGGCGGGCGATGGTTACCAACGCCCCGGACGGGCTGATCGACGACCCGTTTGCCGAACCGCTGGTACGTGCGGTCGGGGTCGATTTCTTCACCAAGATGATGGACGGTGAGCTCGATCCCGAGTCGTTCGAGAACATCACGCCTGAACGAGTGCAGGCGATGATCGATGGAATGGGCGTGCGCACCAAGTACTTTGACGATTACTTCGCCGAAGCTACTGAGGCCGGGGTGCGGCAGGTGGTGATCCTGGCATCCGGGTTGGACGCGCGGGCCTACCGGTTGCCTTGGCCGGCCGGAACGGTGGTGTACGAAATCGATCAACCTGCGGTGATCGAGTTCAAGACGACCACGCTGGCCGGCCTCGGCGCCGAGCCCACCGCGACCCGGCGCACCGTGGCGATCGACCTGCGCGGGGACTGGCCGACGGCGTTGAGGAAAGCCGGCCTGGACCCGACACAGCCGACGGCCTGGCTGGCCGAGGGACTGCTGATCTACCTGCCCCCGGACGCCCAGGACCGGCTGTTCGACAACATCACCGCGCTCAGCACGCCCGGAAGCACCGTGGCTACCGAATTCGTGCCTGGCATAGTCGATTTCGATGCGGACAAGGTCCGCGAGATGTCCGGCGGATTCCGCGACCACGGCGTCGACATCGACATGGCGTCACTGGTGTACTCGGGTGCGCGCAACCATGTTGTCGACTACCTGCGCGGCAAGGGTTGGGATGTCGAGGGGGTGACGCGCACCGAACTGTTCGAACGACACGGCTTGCACGCCCCCAACCCCGAGGACAACGATCCGCTCGGCGAGATCATCTTCATCAGCGGTCGGCTGGCCTAACGGCGAAGCGTCAGAAGCGGGTCTGGCCCACCCACAGCACACTTGACCCGCTCATTGCCTGCTCCAGATTCTCGACGATCCCGGCGACCGAACGGGTGAGTAGCGCGCCGACGGCCTCGGGCAGCGTAGCGGCCGCCGGCTGCGACGACGCGCGCGGCCGCAGCATGTCCAGCAGCGACGAACCCGGGTAATGCACGACGCGCACCTCGGCCTCCGGCTCCAGCCCGGCCAGCACCTTCGCGCGGCGAACTGCGGCGCGAAAACCGCCGAGTTCGTCGATCAGACCGCGCTCAAGCGCATCGGCTCCGGTCCAAACCCGACCGCGCGCAACCAGATCCACCTCCTCGGGCGACAGGTTGCGGCCCTGCGCAACACGCTCAACGAAGTCGGCGTAGGTCAGGTCCACTTCGGCCTCCCGATGAGCCCGCTGCTCCGGGGTGAACGGAGCGTCGACGGACCAGGCATCGGCATTGGCGTTGGTGCGGACCGTTTCGGAAACGACGCCCAACCGGTCCTTGAGATCGCGCACCACCAGCTTGCCGGTGATCACGCCGATGGAACCGGTGATGGTACCGGGATTCGCGACGATCGCGTCAGCGACCATCGAGATGTAGTAGCCACCAGAGGCAGCGACCGATGCCATCGACGCCACCACCGGCTTGCCGCGCTCCCGGACCCGCTTCACCTCGCGCCAGATCGTCTCCGATGCGGTTACCGAGCCGCCGGGACTGTCCACCCGCAGCACGATCGCCGACACCGAATCGTCGGCGGCCACCTCCCGTAGCGCCGCGGCAATCGTGTCGCCGCCGGCGTTCGACGGCCCGAACGGAAGGCCCTGCGGCCCACCGCGGCCGTTGACGATGGCGCCCGTGACGCTGACCACGGCGATCGTTGGCTTGGGCCGGCGGCCGGGCAGTGACGGTGTCGCCGGCGCCAGCCGCGAACGGGCCGCACCCGCGTAGCGCGCCAGATACAATCGCGGCGGATTGCGATCTGGGTCATCGATTCCGTCAGATGCCGAATTTCTCGGTGCGCCAACTAATTCCGCCATGTGCGCGTAGGCCTCGTCGCGGAACCCGACCCGGTCGAGCAGGCCAGCTGCCAGCGCATCGTCACGCAGCAGCGGGGCCCGATCGGCCAAGTCGTCGAGCACACCGGCCTCGATGCCGCGCGATTCGCCGACTGCCTTCCACACCTGGGCCTGCAAGCTTTCCAGCATCCGAGTCACCGCCTCGCGATGCGCTTCGGTGAAACCGTCCTCGGTGAAAAGGTTTGCCGCAGACTTGTATTCGCCACGCGCGACAAACTGGGCCTCGATCCCCACTTTGTCGAGCGCGTCGCGCAAGAACATGGCGTTAGCCGCGAACCCGATCAATCCGACCTCACCGGCGGGCTGCATCCAGACTTCACGGAAAGCCGAAGCCAGGTAATAGGACAGCGTGCCGGGATAGGTTTCAGCCCAGGCCAGGGACGGCTTGACCGCGCTGAACGCAACGACCGCATCCCGCAACTCCTGGACCGCGCCGATCGGCGACGGTCCCAGTTGTACGCGGGCGATCAGCCCGGCGACCCGCGGATCCTCGGCGGCACGATGGATCGCCGCGACCGCCGTAGCTAATGACAACTGCCGGCCGCCGCCGGTGACGAGGGCGATCGGATCGAAGCCCGTGGTCTCCGGCGGTATGCCGCGCAGGCTGAATTCAAGTACGCAGCCGTTGGGAATGCCATGGTGACGCGCGGTGTCGAGGCGGTCGGCCAGGGCCCGCACATCGTCGAAGCCGGGCAGGCTGGGCAAAAAGGCGAACATCCCTGAAGCCTACCGATCCGCGCCGGCTCACCTGGTTGGCACCGGTACGGTGACAGCCGTGAGGTTTTCCATCGCGATCCCCCAGTTGGGCACCGACGACTTTGACACCACGCAGTTGCGGGATTATCTGGTTCGGGCCGAGGAACTCGGGTTCGAGGGCGGGTGGACCCTCGAGCAGGCCGTCGGGGATTCAACGCTGTTGGCGCCACTGGAATTGCTGGCGTATGCGGCCGCCTGCACCCAACGACTGCGCCTGGGGGTAGCGGTGATGGTGACCTCGCTCCACGATCCGCTCCAGCTCGCCGCGGCCGTGACCGCCGTCGACCGGCTCAGCAACGGGCGCCTTGACCTCGGCGTGGCGGCGGGCGGCGGATCCCGCAAGTTCAGCGCGTTCGGCGTCGAAAAGTCAACGCATGTACGCTATTTCACCGAGGGCCTGGAATTGATGCGGGCCGCCTGGTCCGAGCACCCCAGGGTCACCTTCCATGGACGGTTCCGCGAGCTCGACAACCTGCCGATCCAGCCCAAGCCCGTGCAGCGCCCGCATCCGCCGATCTGGTTCGGTGGTCACGCACCCGCGGCACTGGCCAGGGCGGTGCGGCTCGGAGATGCGTTTATCGGGGCGGGTTCCTCGACCACCGAAGCCTTCGCCGACGCGGTCCGCGGTATTCGTCGCGAGCTCGACGAGCAGCACAAAGACCCGACTGGCTTCACCATCGCCAAGCGGGTGTACGTGGTCATCGATGACGACACCGAACGGGCACAGGAACTTGCGCTGACCGGGTTGCGACGCATCTACGGCGACCGGCCCGCGCTGGACGAGGTCGCCGTGGCCGGGACCGCGGCGCAGGTCGCCCGCCGTCTATCCGAGGTGATCTACGCGGGGGCGCAAATGCTGCTGCTCAATCCTGTCGGCGCTGATGTCGCGCAGGACCGTGAGCAGATGGAACGCCTTGCCGTGGAAGTGATCTCGCGACTGGGCTGAACGTCGCGAGTGCTATAGCTCGGTGGCCGAGCCGCCCGCCGCGGTGATCTTCTCGCGTGCGCTGCCGCTGAACTTGTGCGCGGTCAGGTCCACCTTGACGGTCAGCTTCCCGTCACCGAGCACCTTGACCAAAGAGTTCTTACGAACGGCACCCTTAGCCACCAACTCGTCGACCCCGATGGTCCCACCCTCGGGAAACAACCGGTCGATGTCACCGATATTGACGACCTGGTACTCGGTACGGAAGCGGTTGCGGAAACCCTTCAGCTTGGGCAGCCGCATGTGAATGGGCATCTGCCCACCCTCGAAGGTTGCCGGCACGTTCTTGCGAGCCTTCGTACCCTTGGTACCGCGGCCCGCGGTCTTGCCCTTGGAACCTTCACCGCGACCGACGCGCGTGCGCGCGGTCTTCGACCCCGGCGCGGGCTTCAGGTCATGGAGCTTGATGGTCACTTGGCCTCCTCCACCTCAACGAGGTGCTGCACAACCGCGATCAGCCCGCGGGTCTGCGCGTTGTCGTCGCGGATCACCGAGTGACGAATCTTGCGCAGGCCCAACGTACGTAGGCTTTCGCGCTGCTTCCAGCGTGTCCCAATGGTGCTGCGCACCTGGGTGATCTTCAGTTGACTCATGATTGGCTAGCCTCCCGGGCCGCAGCGGCGGCTACCGCGTCGCTTTCGCGGCGTGCCTTGAGCATGCCGGCCGGGGCAACATCCTCGATCGGCAGACCGCGCCGGGCGGCCACCTCTTCGGGACGCTGCAACATCTTCAGTGCCGCGACGGTAGCGTGCACCACATTGATCGCGTTGTCACTACCCAGCGACTTGGCCAGGATGTCGTGCACGCCAGCGCATTCCAGTACCGCACGCGCCGCACCACCGGCGATCACACCGGTACCCGGGCTGGCCGGTCGCAGCAGCACCACACCGGCAGCGGCTTCACCCTGCACCGGGTGCGTGATGGTGCCGCGGATCAGCGGGACCCGGAAGAAGCCCTTGCGAGCCTCCTCGACGCCCTTGGCGATGGCGGCCGGAACTTCCTTGGCCTTGCCATATCCGACCCCGACCATGCCGTTGCCGTCGCCCACGATGACCAGGGCGGTGAAGCTGAATCGCCGTCCACCCTTGACCACCTTGGAGACACGGTTGATCGCGACGACCCGCTCCAGGTAGTTGCTCTTATCGCCGTCGCGGTCACGGTCGCGACCACCGCGGCCGCCGCCGTCCCGGCGCCCCCGGCCGTCCCGGCCGTCGCGCGAGTCGCGGCTGTCGGGGCCCTGGCCCCCAGCGGACTGTTCCGCCATTATGCGGTCCTTCCGTTCATCAGAAACTCAATCCGTTCTCGCGCGCGGCATCGGCCAGAGCCGCGATACGTCCACCGTAGGTGTAGCCGCCGCGGTCGAAGACCACGGAGTCGACGCCGGCGGCCTTGGCCCGCTCCGCGATCAACTGGCCGACCCGCACGCTACGGGCTTTCTTGTCTCCCTCCAGGCCGCGGACGTCGGCTTCAATCGACGAAGCGGCGGCCACCGTGGTGCCGTTGAGGTCGTTCACCAGTTGCACGTGAATGTGCCGCGACGACCTGTTCACCACCAGACGGGGACGCTCCGCGGTACCGGAGATCTTCTTGCGCAGCCGTGCGTGCCTGCGCAGCCGGGATACCCGCCGAGTCGCGGATGCGTTCTGCCCCACTGGCTTACGCGCATCGGATGCAGCCTGTGATTGCGCCATGACTACTTACCTGTCTTTCCGACCTTGCGGCGGATCTGCTCGCCCTCGTAGCGCACGCCCTTGCCCTTGTACGGGTCGGGACGGCGCAGACGACGGATATTCGCCGAGATTTGGCCGACCTTCTGCTTGTCGATCCCAGAGATAGTGAACTTGGTGGGAGCCTGTACCGCGAAAGTGATGCCGTCCGGAGCCTCGATCACTACGGGGTGGCTGTATCCCAGCGCGAACTCCAGGTTGGTGCCTTTGAGCTGCACACGGTAACCGACGCCGTGGATCTCCATCTTGGTGGTGTACCCCTCGGTCACGCCGGTGACCAAGTTGGCCACCAGGGTGCGGGACAGCCCGTGCAGCGAGCGGTTGTGCCGCTCGTCGTCCGGCCGGGAAACCACGATGGCACCGGAATCGTTGCGCGACACCGTGATCGGTTCGGCGACCGTCAACTCCAGGGTGCCTTTGGGCCCCTTGACCGAGACGTTTTGGCCCTCGATCGTGACATCGACTCCGCTGGGGACCGGAACCGGCTGCTTACCAATACGCGACATGTTTGCCTACCCCCTTACCAGACGTACGCGAGGACTTCGCCGCCCACGCCCTGCCTGGCTGCCTGACGGTCGGTGAGCAGACCCGACGACGTCGAAATGATCGCCACCCCGAGGCCACCGAGGACCCGCGGCAGGTTGGTGGACTTCGCGTATACGCGCAGACCGGGCTTGGAGACACGCTTTAGGCCCGCGATGCTGCGTTCCCGGCTCGGCCCGTACTTGAGCTGCACGACGAGCGACTTGCCGACCCGGGCGTCCTCGGTCCGGAAGTCGGTGATGTAGCCCTCCTTCTTGAGGATCTCGGCGATGTTGGCCTTGATCTTGGAGTGCGGCAGGCTCACTTCGTCGTGGTACGCCGAGTTGGCGTTGCGCAGACGGGTCAAGAAGTCTGCGATCGGATCCGTCATAGTCATTGAGCGCTACTCCTCACCAGCTGCTCTTCTGCACGCCGGGCAGTTCACCCGCGTGCGCCATCTCGCGCAAACAGATCCGGCACAACCCGAACTTGCGGAACACCGCGCGCGGCCGGCCGCACTTGCTGCAGCGTGTGTAGCCGCGCACCGCGAACTTCGGCTTGCGTGCGGCCTTGTTGACCAGTGCCTTCTTCGCCATCTGCTCAGTTCTCCTTGAAGGGAAAGCCGAGGGCCCGCAACAGCGCTCGTCCTTCTTCGTCGTTCGTCGCCGAGGTGACGACGCTGATGTCCATGCCGCGGACCCGGTCGATTTTGTCCACGTCGATCTCGTGGAACACCGACTGCTCGGCCAAACCGAAGGTGTAGTTGCCGACACCGTCGAACTGCTTGGGCGACAAGCCGCGGAAGTCACGGATGCGGGGCAGCGCGATCGACGTGAGCCGGTCGAGGAACTCCCACATCCGGTCGCCGCGAAGTGTCACACGCGCGCCGATCGGCATGCCCTCGCGCAACTTGAACTGCGCAATGGACTTGCGCGCCTTACGGATCTCGGGCCGCTGCCCGGTGATCAGACCGAGGTCGTTGACCGCGCCGTTGATCAGCTTCGCGTCGCGGGCGGCATCGCCCACGCCCATGTTGACCACAACCTTGGTGACCGTCGGGATCTGCATGACGTTGCCATATCCGAACTGCTTGTGCAGCGCATCGCGAATCTCGTTGCGGTAGCGCTCTTTCAGGCGCGGCTGAGTCTTCTCTGCAGTGGTCATCAGATGTCCTTGCCGTTGCGCTTAGAGACGCGGACCCGCTTGCCGGTCTCGTCGTCCACCCGGTAGCCCACGCGGGTGGGTTTGCCGTCGGAGTCGACCACCATCACGTTGGAGACGTGGATGGGCGCTTCCTGGGTGACGATGCCGCCGGAGCGCGCACCACGCTGGTTGGTGGAGATCGCCGTGTGTTTCTTGATCCGGTTGACACCCTCGACCAGCACCCGGTTGCGATCCGGGTAGGCCTGGATGACCTTGCCCTTGGCGCCTTTGTCTTTGCCCGCGATCACCAACACGGTGTCGCCTTTGTGGACCTTCACCTACAACACCTCCGGGGCGAGCGAGATGATCTTCATGAACCGCTTCTCGCGCAGCTCGCGACCGACCGGGCCGAAGATGCGGGTGCCGCGCGGATCGTTGTCGGGCTTGATAATCACCGCGGCGTTCTCGTCGAACTTGATGTAACTGCCGTCGGGACGGCGACGCTCCTTGACCGTGCGGACCACGACGGCCTTGACGACATCCCCGCGCTTTACGTTGCCGCCGGGGATGGCGTCTTTGACGGTCGCGACGATCACGTCACCGATGCCGGCGTAGCGTCGCGACGAGCCGCCGAGCACCCGGATGCACAAGATCTCCTTGGCGCCCGTGTTGTCGGCGACCTTCAGCCGCGATTCCTGCTGAATCACTCGATCTCCTGACCTGGTTTCGCGTGTGCACGGCAAGCGAAAACCAGCTCGAGTGAGCACCTGCCGTGCGCGGTCTTTATCGCCTAAGAGCACGCGGGGCCGGCTTCGCTTGCGCAACGCCAGCCGAGGTCTGCCCAAGGCAACCCCTAGAGTCTAGGGGAAAGCCTGCTCAGCACCAAATTGCTGCTCAAGTGCCGGTCAGATGACCCTACAGCTCGTGGGCATCTGGTCAGTCTCCTTGGCGCACCCAGGCGAAGATATACAAGCTCATTGCCGTCACCAGGGCGATCAACACCCACTGCACGATGGCCTGGTCGATCCAGGAACCGGGCGGCGGAGCGCCCGGAAGAATATTGCGCAGCGGGACGATCGCGAACAGGTTGGCGGCGTACCACGTCGCGAACGGCGGCAGGAACTTCCTTTTCCCCAAGGCCATCGGAACCGCCACCAGCAGCGCCAACGTGGGCAATGCGATCAGCACCAAACAGATGCCAAGGTCGAAGATCAGGGGACCCTTCGCCCGTTTGAACGTGATGACGACGTCGCCGTTGTCCATCCCGCGCGACGTCGGCAGCATGGCGGTGTCGTGCCGGCGGTTGACGCTTACTTCCCAACCGTCCAGCGCACCGGTCACTTCGACCCGGGCCGGCACCTTCTTGACGTTGTCGCCGGAGCCGACGAACGCGTCTGCGGCGATCGGCTCGGTGCGGTAGGAATCGAACGGCCAGTTGCCCGGATCGCCGTGCGCCTCGACAGTGGTGGTGAGCTGGGCCGGTGCCTTTCCTTTCGGGTAGCGCAGGTCGCCCAGATCGCTCGTTGGGTACAGACGCACCGCGACATCGGTAGCGAGCACGTCGTAGCGATTGTCATACAACGAAATGCCTGGATAGACAAGCACATTCACGGTCAACCGGTTGACGACCGGTTTGAGCTCCTCCAACCGCAGCTGAACGATCGTGGCGTCGCTGCCGCCCTGGCTTAGATCCAGCGGCGGCAGCGGACCATCTGATCTCTGCAGGTAGTGCACACCGACCAGGGACAGGGCGTAGACGATCACCATAACCGTCACGATGCTGACGCCGATCACAACGCGCCGCTGGTGCGCCTTCTTCGCGGCCAGCTGCTTTGCGATCTTCTTGCTCGACTTGCTCGCCGCCTCGAGAAGCTTCGCCGACTTCTCCGATTTCTGGGCCCTTTGCGCCGACGGATCAGGGGGCGCTTGAGTGGTCACCGAACATCTCCGTTCGGCACTCGCATGCCCGATGCAGCTTGTCGGCACCACACGGGCTCAGATGCTAGCGGCCTCGTGAGCACTTCGCGCCGCTACTGATTTCGGTTTACCCGCAATACATCTCGCGGTCATCCGACAGATGGCCCAACAGCCGCAGCCAGGCACGTGCACTGGCTCCGGCGAGACACAAGCACCAGACATTCATCCCGTCCGGCGGGGCGGTTCACCTGATGTTCGCTTGCGGGCCGGTTCGACAGTCATATATCGCAATATGATCCGAACCCGGGCCGCGGCGTTGCTCACCGCGGGGGCACTGATGTTGTCGGCGTGCGACAACACTGGGGCCACCCTGCCCTACATCAGTGGCGCGAAGGTGGACTGCGGCGGAAAGCAGACTCTGGCCGCCAGCGGCTCGACCGCACAAGCCCATGCCATGACCCACTTCGTCAGCGCGTACCACAAAGCCTGCCCCGACCAGACGCTAAACTACAACGCCAACGGATCAGGTGCGGGAATCAGCGAATTCCTCTCTAGCAAAACAGATTTCGCTGGCTCCGACTCGCCGCTATCGGTAGAGCAGCAGGCCGCGGCCAAAGTGCGATGCGGCGGCGCCGACGCGTGGAACCTGCCGGTGGTTTTCGGCCCGCTCGCCATCACCTACAACCTGGCCAACGTGGACACCTTGGTGCTGGACGGGCCCACGCTGGCCAAGATCTTCAACGGCACCATCACAAGATGGGACGACCCGGCTCTCACCGCACTCAACGCGTCAATGCCCGCCGAGGAGATCCGCGTCGTCTACCGCAACGACGCCTCCGGCACCACCGAGAACTTCCAGTCCTATCTGCAGGCGGCGTCCGGCGGAGCCTGGCGTGAAGGCACCGGCAAGAAATTCAACGGCAACATCGGCGTCGGCGCCACCGGCAACAAAGGTACTTCGGAGCTGGTCAGATCCACCGAAGGCTCGATCAGCTACAACGAATTGTCCTTCGCCCTCGAGCAGGGCCTCTACGCCGCCGAGATCAAGACGCCGGCGAGCCGCAGGTCGCTGCGACCGGTACGGATCGGCACCGACACAGTCGGCAAGACGATCAGCGCCGCAAGGATCGTGGGAAGCGGCAACGACCTTGTCCTCGACATCTCGTCGTTCTACAACCCAGCCCACCCCGACGTCTACCCGATTGTCCTGGCCACCTACGAGATCGTGTGCTCGCGGTATCCCACAGCCGAGGTCGCCCAGGCCGTCAAGGCGTTCCTGCAGGCCGCAATTGGGCCGGGTCAGCTCGACCTGAACAAGTCCGGCTACATCCCGCTTTCGCCCGCGTTCCAGGCCAGGGTCTCCGAAGCGGTCGACGCGATAAGCGCGGCAAGTGGCTCGATCCAGACGGATTGAGCGGGTCAGTCCGACTGTTTTCGGTAGGCCAAGATGTAGAGGGTCATCGCCACGATGAGCGCAAGCAGCACCCACAACGTGATGGCCTGGTCGATCCAGGAACCCTCCGGGGGTTTGCCGGGGAAGATAGTCCGCAACGGGACCACCGCGAAGAGCATGGCAGCGAACCAGGAGACGAACGGCGGCAGGAACTTCTTCTTTCCCAGCGCCATCGGGATGGACACCCACAGGGCCAACGCCGGCAGCGAGATAAGGACCAAGATGATGCCGATATCGAATATCAGCGTGCTCTTGGACCTTTGCAGCGTGATGATCACGTCGTCGGGGCGGGGATCCTCATCGCCCGGGGACTGCACCCGACGGAGGCTGACGTCCCATCCTCCTACCGAACCGGTGATTTCGACGCGGGCGTCTTCCACGGTGCGGTTGTCGCCGGTCCCCGCGAAGACCTCGGCGGAGATCTTCGGGCTCCGGTAGGTGTCGAAAGGCCAATTGGCGGGGTCGCCCTCAGCGTCGATGTAAGTGGTCTGCTGTGCCGGAGACTTGCCGACCGGGTACACCAGGTCCCCGAGGTCGTTCTCCGGGAACATGCGCACGGTGACGTCTTGAGCCAGCACATAGTACTTCGGGTTGATCAGCGATTTCTGCGGCTTGACCAGCACACTGACCTTCAGCCGGTTGTTGACCGTGTCCAACTCCTCCAGCTTCACCTGGACCACCGTGTTGTCGCTGGTGTCCAGGTTCGGCTCTTCCATGCCCACCGCCGACGTAGCCAGGAGATGGACACCGAACAGCGAGAGCACATAGACCACTACGACGGCCAACACCACGGCCAGGTCGATTGCGATGCGTCTGCCGCGCGACTTGGGCTGCGGCCCCGGCGGACCCGACGGTTGCGTCGGCGGCCCTGACGGTTGCGTCGGCGGCCCTGACGGTTGCGTCGGCGGCCCTGACGGTTGCGTCGGCGGTGGTGCGGGCGGCGGGGCCTGATAACTCATCTGGTCGCGGCCTTTCGGTCGGTCGGGCAGAACGCCGCGGGGAGCCGGCGAATCTCACACACTAACCGCCGACATCAGGGCGAGCGACAGATACGCGAATTTCGTTACCCTGTTGCCGAATCCGCCACGCAGCGAAATCCGATGTGGGTGGTCGCAGTGTCCTGTGACTGCGGCGATCGTGCCGCCGGCCGGTACCGGTGGCAGTATTCCGGCGCGCACAGATGCGAGCCACCCTTGAGCGCTTGGCTGACCGCTGGGTTGGCGGGTCCAGTCGGTGTACAGCAGGCCTTGGCCGGCTGATCCAATCGGTGATGGGCACTGAATTCCGTTGCGGTCCACTCCCATACATTGCCGATCATGTCGACCAGACCGAACGCGTTGGGCGGAAAAGTCCCGACCGGCGAGCTACCGACCCAGCCCAGCGCACCGTCGTTGCGGTACGGGAACCGGCCCTGCCACGTGTTGGCCATCAGCCGGCCGCCGGGCTTGTCTACCTCACCCCACGGGTAGACACCCGTCGCCCCGGCCCGCGCGGCGTACTCCCACTCGACCTCGGTTGGCAACCGCCGCCCCGCCCACCGCGCATAGGCCGCGGCGTCGGGATAGGCGATCTGCACGACGGGATGGTCGGCCCTGTCCCGAGTGTCGCTGCCCGGACCGAAGGGGCTGCGCCAACAGGCACCGGGCACCCAATGCCACCATTGCCGCCAGTCCCGCAGGTCGACCGGACCTGTGGTCGGGCGAAACACCATCGCCCCCGGCGTCAGGTCGCCGGGATTGGCCCCCGGATACAGTGCGGGGTTCAGTGGCTGCTCGGCGACCGTCACATAGCCTGTGGCTGCGACGAATTCGGCGAACTGTGCGTTGGTCACCGGGTGCCGCTCGATCGCGAAGGCGGCCACGGTGACGGTGTGAATCGGCGCTTCTTCGGGATAGAAGCTGGTCGAGCCCATGCGGAAGGATCCGCCGGGCAGTTCGATCAGCTGAGTCAGCACGGCATCAGGGTACGACGACGGCTGCTGCTCAGTCCCGCGAAAAGGCAAGCGCGATATCTTTTTCCACGTCTTCGTACGGCCGTCCGGACAAGTCGACGGTGACCTGGGCGACCGAGGCACCGGTCAGGTTGAAGGGTGCCTTGTAGCGGCTGGACACAGCCGATCCGCCGTTGCGTCCCACCGTGATGCCGGCACCGGCGAGCCCGAACGTGCCCGGGTGGCTGACCACTGCGGCCAGTGATCCCACCGGGTGGTCGTCGAAGTACAACGTCACGTCGCCGATCGGGGTATGGCTGTTCTCAACGGTTCCGCTGCGTTCGTACCGGGCCCCGAACAGGTGCCTGCCCAGTGGGATCGGGCCGTTGGAGGAGACTAGCTGTTGGCGTTCACCGAGGAAGTTGTAGACGTAATGCAGGCGTCCGTCCTGAAGAAAGAGCACATGCCCGCCATGCGCACCGCCCTGTTTGAACAAAACCCCTTCGGCACCGGTGGTGTCCACCGTGACGTCGGCCAGCACAGCGAACGAACGGCCGCGGAGTTCGACGGCGGCACCGAGGCCCACGTCGGCGCAATAGGGATAGTAGACGTAGCGGTTGCGGTCGCCAGCCAGGCTGGGCCGGTACCTGCCCAGCGTCTCCATCAGATTCAGGTCGGCCAGCGGCAGCCCGTTGTACTTCTCGGCTTCGGTGAACCACAGCGCCTTGAGCTCCTCCAGCTTGTCCGGGTGCTCGGCGGACACATCGTGGCACTGGCTGCGGTCTGCTTCGATGTGGAACAGCTCCCAGCTGTCTCGGTCGAACTGCGACCAGCCCGCCGGGGAGGCGGCGTGCAACGTGTTGGCGAACCAGCCCTCATGCCAGATCCCCCGGGTGCCCAGCATTGTGTAGAACTGCGTCTTCTTGCCGGTGTCGGCCGTCGAATCGGCAAGGGCCGCTTTGAAACTCACACCGTCCAAGGGCTTCTGCGGGATGCCTTTGACGATATCCGGGGGGGCCATCCCCAGCAGGTCGTAAACGGTCGGAGTGATGTCGCAGACGTTGATGTAATTGTCGCGGACCTCACCGTGGGCGGCAATACCTCTGGGCCAGGAGATGATTGCGGTGTCAGCGATCCCTCCCTCGTGTGAGGCGTAGCGCTTGAACAGCTTGTAGGGCGTGTTGAACGCCATCGCCCAACCGATCGGATAGTGGTTGTAGGTCTCGGGTCCGCCGAGGTGGTCGAAGAGCTTCATGCTCTCCTCCACGGTGTCGATGTAGCCGTTGAAGAACTTGCCTTCGTTAACCGAACCGTTAGGGCCGCCTTCGCCGCTGGCGCCGTTGTCGGAGATCACCACGATGATGGTGTTGTCCAGCTGACCGGACTCCTCCAAGTAGTCCAGGATCCGGCCGATCTGGGCGTCGGTATAGCTCAGGAAGCCGGCAAAGACCTCGGCCATCCGGGAGAACAGTTTCTTCTCTTCGTCGTTGAGCGAGTCCCATGGCCGCACCGTGTCCTGCAACGGCCACGGCTCGCCGTGCGGGCCCTTGACGTCGATATAGGGGTTCACCGGCGACAACTCGGTGTCGGCGGGCACGATCCCCATCGCCTTCATCTTTTCCAGCGCGATCTCACGGTACTTCTCGTAACCCATGTCGAAGACACCAGCGTACTTGTCGGCCCACTCGGCGAACACGTGATGCGGCGCGTGTCCGGCACCTGGGCAGACGTAGCTGAACCATGGCTTGTCGGGGGCGATCACCTTGGCGTCGCGGATGAACTCAATTGCCTTGTCCGCGAGGTCTTTCGACAGGTGGTAGCCGTCTTCGGGGGTGCCGGGCGGATCTACCGGGTGGTTGTCGTACACCAGGTCCGGGTACCACTGGTCGGTCTCGCCGCCCATGAACCCGTAGAAGCGTTCGAAACCACGCGCGAGCGGCCAGTGCCGCTTGGTCGAGGCCATGCTGGATTCTTCCAGCGGGGTCAGATGCCACTTTCCTACGCAGTAGGTGTTGTAACCACGCTCGCTGAGCACTTCGGAGAGCAGCGCTGTGTCGGCCGGAATGCGGCCGTTGCAGTTGGGGAAACCGTCGGTGAATTCTTCGATCGTGGCCATGCCGACAGTCGTCGCGTTGCGTCCGGTCAGCAGCGACGCCCGGGTAGGCGAGCACAACGCCGTGGTGTGGAACTGCGACAGTCGCACCCCGCGCTCGGCGATGCGCGTCATCGCGGGCATCTCGACCAAACCACCGAAGCAGTCCCAGGTCGCGATCCCGATGTCATCCCACACCACGTAGAGGACATTCGGCGAGTTCTCCGGGGCGGTCGGCGCCGCGTACGGGCCCCAATCCGGTTCGGAATCGCGAATATCGAGCGCGATTTTTCCTTGAAACTCGGTCGACCCTGTCATGCCTGCCCGCCTCACTCCCGTAGTGCACCCATCGAACATTGCGTGCGAGATTACACCCGCGCTCACGCTAGTGACCTGACCGATGAAAAACCCGAGCAGACGCCGTCACTGATACGCCCCGACGCGGGCGTATCCCACCGGTGCCGTCACGACGCTACGCCCGCCCTGCCCGGATCATGGGGAGCCGATCGAAAGTTGGTTCCTGGAATGGCAATTCGACTCCCCCGGCAGTGTTGAATCTCCTTCATCGCGCTGGATCCGCGGATACGCGAATCCCTAAACTACCCTGGCGACGCGTTGGGTGGTGTCCTCCGATCCGACCGAATGGGGTCCTAGTCGCACTCCCCCAATCGGGGGGGTGCCACCCCTGACCGGTTTGGCCGTGTGCGGCTCCCCGGTTCACCCCGCGATCGGCGTGTAATGGGCTGAGTCGCTGGTAAATTGGGGCTTTCCGTAAGTCGCCAGCCGGAGTTTGAGCAGCCTGATGATGTAGGAATCGACGATCTGACGCAGCGCCGGGATGCGGGCGGCGCGATGCACGGCCACGAAGCGGCCGGCGATGAAGGGTCCGGTGATTGCGATGCGCACCCGATCCGCCAACCCGATCGAGACACCCATGGCAGCGGCGACTCCGCGGTCAGAGTTGCAGAACGCCCGCACGAACGTCTCCTTGCTGTAGCTCTTCTCGACCGACTCCGCGGCCCGGTCGAACAGCGTGGTCTTCGGCCGCAAATAGGCACCCATCGTGGAGTCGACGAGTTCACGACAGACCGAGTCGAAGCCGTCGCGCAGCAGTGCAGCACGGGCGTGCATGACGTGGATGGTGTCGGTCGGCGTGGTGGGCAGCAACTCCTCCGGCAGGCCGAGCAGAAAGCACCGGTAGCGCCCGAATTCGACGAGCGCCCGCTCCTCGTCGTTGAACTCGGTGCGGCCCTGCCGCAGCACCTGTTGCGAGGTCAGGTACTGGCCGATCATTCCGGCCGGCATCTGATCGACCTGCGGGACGGGGACGCCGTATATGGCCGTGTCCCATTTGTCCGATTTCTTCAACGCGTTGTAGCGGACCATTGAGTGCATCAACCGGACCATCGCGGCCGCTTCGAATCCTGGACCGAAACGCGCCAACGCGCCGGGCAGGGTGGTGACGGCGAAGAAACTGGCCGTCTCGTTGACCCGCCGCGCGGCGCGGCGCCCCGAGAGCGCGCCCGTCAGTCCCATCGGTAGCGCGGCGTAGGTGTTGGTGAAGGTCGCGATGAAGGCGCCGCGGGTGATGAAGTGGGCCAGTAGCGCCGCAGAAATGCGTGCGGTCCGGGCGCCTTCTTCCACCAGGTCGAGGTCGATCCAGTCTGGGGTTGCCTCCATGGCGGCAATGAACGCCGCCAACTCGTCCGGCGCGTCGGGTACGGCGTCGATCCCCTGTCGGCAGGCCGTCTTGAGCATCTCGATCAGGTCGGTGACGCTATAGCTGTTCATCAGTGCCGCATACGGGTCCGCCACGACGTCGCCGAGCATGGTGGCCGTTTCCATCAGCTCCCGGATGCGGTTGTCCTGCAGGATCGACTCGCGGTCGCCGACCCAGTGGGGCAGCGCCGACTTGTCTTCCGGCCGGCCGGTGAGGCGGTAGGGGTGTTCGTCAAAGTCGATGTCTCCGTACAGGTCTGGCTGCAACTCGCGCTGGCTAGCGACCCGCTGAGCGAGTTCGGGAAAATACGTGACCATCGACACCCCTGGACTAAGTAACAACTTGTGAGCAATACTCACAAAGTGTTAGTTATGCTGTCAAGCGTGACTCCCGCTATCACGAAGGACACGCCGAAGCGGCGGATGACCGCCGAGGGCAGGCGCAAGCAGATCCTCGACATCACCCACGCCATCGTCGACGCCGAAGGATTCCACGCCGCGACACCGAACCGTATCGCCGCGGCTGCCGGCATCAATCGATCGTTGATCTATCAGCAATTCGGCGGCCCGGCGGGCTTGTTCGTCGCGCTGATCGACCGGGAGGCCGGGCGTGCTGGGGGGCAGTTCTTCACCGCAATCAGCGGTTTGGGCGAACCCAGTGAACAGAATCAGACCCTGGTCCGTGCACTCGACGGTGTGCTGGCGGCCGTGGACACCCATCCCGCGACGTGGCGGTTGTTCCTGTTCCCGCCGCAGGGCGCGCCACCCGAGCTGCACACCCGGCTGGCCCAATCCCAGGAACTGGTACGCAAATTCCTGACCGCGGAGCTACTGCGCATCAATCCGGATCTGCACGATCCCGAATACACCGCACGGATCCTGTACGCGGCCGGCCGCGAACTGCTACAGCTACGCCTGGGTGACCCCGAGAATGCCACCCGGGAAAGGCTGCGCAGTTTCCTGCACCACTTGCGCTCCGACCTGATCGGTCGAAACGGTTAGCTACTTGGCCTTTTCGAGAATCTCGACAAGCCGCCAGCGTTTGGTCGCCGACAGCGGACGGGTCTCCATCAGCGAGACGCGGTCACCGATCCCGGCGATACTGTTCTCGTCGTGCGCCTTGACCTTAGTGGTGGTGCGAATGATCTTGCCGTACAACGGGTGCCGAACCCGGTCTTCGAGCTCCACCACAATGGTCTTCTGCATCTTGTCGCTCACCACATAGCCGATGCGCGTCTTGCGACGACCGCGCGGCTTAGGTGTGGCTGGAGTGTTCTTGGGGCCCTTCTCCTTCGGCGCGGCGTCCGCTGCCTTGGAGGTCGTGGCCTTCGATGCCGCCTTCTTCGGCGCAGCCTTGGCGCCAGTCTTAGCCTCTGCCATCACGATTCCTTACGCGTTCTTCTCGTCGGCAACATCGGACCCGTCCGGCCCGGATGCCAAGCCCAATTCTCGTTCGCGCAGCACCGTGTAGACGCGCGCGATCTCCTGACGCACGACGCGCAGCCGCCGGTTGTTGGTGAGCTGACCCGTCGCCATCTGGAAACGCAGGTTGAACAATTCTTCCTTGGATTCGCGCACCCGCTCCAGCAACTCTTCGTCGGTGAGCTCGCGCAGTTCGCCAGGGGAAACTCCCACTGCCATCAGAACTGCTCCTCTCGGGTAACTATGCGTGCCTTGATCGGCAACTTGTGGATCGCACGGGTGAGCGCCGCCCGGGCGGTCTGCTCGTTCGGGTAACTCAACTCGAAGAGCACCCGGCCCGGCTTGACGTTGACGACCCACCATTCCGGCGAGCCCTTACCCGAGCCCATCCGGGTCTCGGCGGGCTTCTTGGTCAGCGGGCGGTCGGGGAAGATGTTGATCCACACCTTGCCGCCACGCTTGATGTGCCGGTTGATGGCGATACGAGCTGACTCGATCTGGCGGTTGGTGACGTAGGCGTGCTCAAGTGCCTGGATGCCGTAGTCACCGAAATTCACCGTGGTACCGCCGCTGGCGATGCCACGCTGGCGGGGGTGGTGCTGCTTGCGGTGTTTGACCTTGCGGGGAATCAACATGATTCAGCTCTCCGTGCTCTGCGCTTCAGCGGGCGCCGCGGCTGCGGCGTCTGCCGCGGCCGGCACTGCGCTCTCTTCACCGCCGGCGGCGCGGCCGGCGTCGGTGCCCGTCGCCGTGGTGCCCGAAGCACCACTGCGCCGCGGGCGGGTGCCCGACGGACGTTCGCGACGCGGACGGTCGGCCCCGGCCGGGGCGGCGGCGAGCTCACGCTTGCCACCAACGATGTCGCCCTTGTAGATCCAAACCTTCACGCCGATCCGGCCGAAGGTGGTCTTGGCTTCGTACAGGCCGTAGTCGATGTCCGCGCGCAGCGTGTGCAGCGGAACCCGGCCTTCACGGTAGAACTCCGAACGGCTCATCTCCGCGCCGCCGAGGCGGCCCGAACACTGCACCCGGATGCCCTTGACGTTGGGCTGGCGCATGGCCGACTGGATGGCCTTGCGCATCGCGCGGCGAAACGCCACCCGGTTGCTCAGCTGCTCGGCGACACCCTGGGCCACCAATTGCGCTTGCGACTCAGGGTTTTTCACCTCAAGGATGTTGAGCTGGACCTGCTTGCCGGTCAGCTTCTCCAGGTCGGCGCGGATGCGGTCGGCCTCGGTGCCGCGGCGGCCGATGACGATGCCCGGACGCGCGGTATGGATGTCCACCCGAACCCGGTCGCGGGTCCGCTCGATCTCCACGTCGGCGATGCCGGCGCGCTCCAAGCCGGTGGACAGCAGACGCCGGATCGCGACGTCCTCCTTGACGTACTCGGCGTACTGCTTGTCGGCATACCAGCGCGACTTCCAGTCAGTGGTGATGCCCAGCCGGAAGCCGTGCGGATTGATCTTCTGGCCCACTAGTCTGAGCCTCCCTTCGCTTGCGCAGCCTCAGACGTCTTGGCCTTGGGTGCAGCCTTCTTCGCCGGCGCAGTGGTGGCGGCCTTCTTGGCAGGCGCCTTGGTAGCGGGCGCCTTAGCGGCCGCCTTGCTGCCCTCGGCGCGACGGGTCCGTGCGGACTTCGACGAACGCTGGTCCTTGCTCGGCCGGCTCTCCACGATCACGGTGATGTGGCTGGTGCGGCGACGGATCCGGAACGCACGCCCCTGGGCACGCGGCCGGATGCGCTTGGCCGTCGGACCCTCGTCGGCGTACACCGTGGCCACCACCAGAGTGGCCGGGTCGAGCCCATTGTTGTTCTGAGCGTTTGCCGCGGCGCTGGCGATCACCTTGGCCACCGGCTCGCTGGCTGCCTGGGGAGCCCAGCGCAGGATGTCGAGCGCGTCGGTCACCGACCGGCCACGTACCAGGTCGATCACGCGGCGCGCCTTGCGTGGCGACACCCGGACGAACCGCGCCTTGGCGGTCGCCGACGGATATTCGGTAGTGGTAGTCATCGCCGCTTACTCTTCCGGTCGTCCTTGATGTGTCCCTTGAAGGTGCGCGTCGGTGCGAACTCACCGAGCTTGTGACCCACCATCGATTCGGTGACGAACACCGGCACGTGCTTGCGGCCGTCGTGCACCGCGAAGGTGTGGCCGATGAAGTCCGGAATGATGGTCGACCGACGCGACCAGGTCTTGATGACCTGCTTGCTGTTCTTCTCGTTCTGAACATCGACCTTCTTGAGCAGATGGTCGTCGACGAACGGACCCTTCTTCAGGCTGCGTGGCATGGTTGGCTACTCCTACCGGCCGTGCTTCTTGCCGGTGCGCCGGCGTCGGACAATGAGCTTGTTGCTCGCTTTATTCGGGTTGCGGGTGCGGCCCTCGGGCTTGCCCCACGGGCTCACCGGGTGTCGACCACCAGAGGTCTTACCCTCACCACCACCGTGCGGGTGGTCCACCGGGTTCATCACCACACCACGGACGGACGGACGCTTGCCCTTCCACCGCATACGACCGGCCTTGCCCCAGTTGATGTTTGCCTGCTCGGCGTTGCCGACCTCGCCGACGGTTGCGCGGCAGCGCACGTCGACGCGGCGGATCTCACCGCTGGGCATGCGCAGCGAAGCGTAGGTGGCTTCCTTGCCGAGCAGCTGAATGCTCGACCCGGCCGAACGCGCGAGCTTGGCACCGCCGCCGGGCCGCAACTCCACGGCGTGCACCAAGGTGCCGGCCGGAATGTTGCGCAGCGGCAGGTTGTTACCGGGCTTGATGTCGGCGTTGGCACCCGACTCCACAATGTCACCCTGCGAAAGGCCGTTCGGCGCAATGATGTAGCGCTTCTCGCCGTCGAGGAAATGAAGCAGGGCAATGCGTGCCGTGCGGTTCGGGTCGTACTCGATATGCGCGACCTTGGCGTTGACGCCGTCCTTGTCGTTGCGACGGAAGTCGATCACCCGGTAGGCGCGCTTGTGGCCACCGCCCTGGTGCCGAGTGGTGATGCGGCCGTGTGCGTTACGCCCACCCTTGCTGTGCAGGGGGCGCACCAGCGACTTTTCCGGGGTCGAGCGAGTGATCTCGGCGAAGTCCGACACACTCGCGCCGCGCCGGCCCGGGGTCGTCGGCTTGTACTTACGAATTGCCATGTCTAATCAGATCTTTCTCTCGCGCGCGGCTTTAAGCCGGTGCTCCGAACAGGTCGATCGGCTTGCTGCCTGGGGCCAGCGTCACGATCGCGCGTTTGGTGCTCTTGCGCTTGCCGTAACCGGTGCGGGTGCGCTTGCGCTTGCCCTGCCGATTCGCGGTGTTCACCGATGCGACCTTGACGGCGAAGATCTTCTCGACAGCGATCTTGATCTGCGTCTTGTTCGAATCGGGGTGCACCACAAAGGTGTACACGTTGTCGTCGAGCAGTCCGTAAGACTTCTCCGAGATGACCGGCGCCAGGATGATGTCGCGGGGGTCAGCGATGGTCGTCATCAGGCCGAAACCTCCTCGGAAGATGCCGTGGGTGCCGTGTTGCCCGAGATGTAGGCGTTGAGCGCCTCCACGCTGAACACCACGTCGTCGGCCCGCAACACGTCGTAGGTGTTGAGCTGGTCCGGCGGCAGGATATGCACACCCGGCAGGTTGCGCACGCTCTTCACGCCGGCCTCGTCACTGCGACCGACGACCACCAGGACCTGCTTGCGATCGGTAAGCGTGGCCAGAAACGCCTTGGCGCTCTTGGTGGAGGGGGTTTGGCCGGCAACCAATTCGGTGACCGCGTGGATGCGTCCGTTGCGCGCTCGGTCCGACAGTGCGCCGCGCAGTGCGGCGGCGATCATCTTCTTGGGCGTGCGCTGGCTATAGTCGCGCGGCTGCGGACCGTGCACGACGCCGCCGCCGGTGAACTGCGGCGCCCGTGTCGAACCCTGTCGGGCACGACCGGTTCCCTTCTGCCGGTACGGCTTACGACCACCACCGCTGACGTCGCCGCGGGTCTTCGTCGAGTGCGTGCCCTGCCGGGCGGCCGCCCGCTGAGCGGTGACCACCTGGTGCATCAACGCGATATTGGCTGGGACGTCGAACAGCTCGGCCGGCAGCTCGATGGAGCCGTCGACCTTGCCTGCCGGCGTCTTGACCTCAATCTTGAGTGTCATTACTTCTCACCTCGCTTGATCGCACTGCGGACCACCACGAGTCCGCCGGTGCGGCCGGGAACCGCGCCCTTGATCAGCAGCACGCCGTTCTCGGCATCGACCTTATGCACCACCAGGTTCTGCACGGTGACGCGGTCGTTGCCCATCCGGCCGGCCATCCGCGTGCCCTTGAACACCCTTGCTGGAGTGGCACATCCGCCGATCGACCCGGGACGCCGGTGCACTGCCTGGGCACCGTGGCTGGCGCCCTGACCGCGGAAACCGTGTCGCTTCATCGTTCCGGCAAAGCCCTTGCCCTTAGAGGTGCCGGTCACGTCGACATAGGCGCCATCAGCGAAGATTTCCGCCGTCAGCTCCTGGCCTACCTCGTACTCGGCCGCCGCCGCCGCGTCCTCGAGCCGCAACTCGGCCAGGTGCCGACGCGGGTTGACTCCCGCGGCTGCGTACTGACCAGTCACCGGCTTGTTGACCTTGCGGGGACTGATCTCGCCGTAGGCCAGCTGCACCGCGCTGTACCCGTCCTGCTCCGGAGTGCGGATGCGGGTCACCACGTTCGGTCCGGCCTTGACCACAGTCACCGGCACGACCCTATTGTTCTCGTCGAATACCTGCGTCATGCCCAGCTTGGTACCCAGAATGCCTTTTCTCGCCATTTGCTCGCCGATCCCCTACTGGATGTTGACGTCGACACTGGCCGGAAGATCGATGCGCATCAGCGCGTCGACGGTCTTCGGGGTCGGGTCGAGGATGTCGATCAGCCGCTTGTGCGTGCGCATCTCGAAGTGCTCCCGCGAGTCCTTGTACTTATGCGGTGAGCGGATGACGCAGTACACGTTCTTTTCGGTCGGCAGCGGCACCGGTCCTACGACGCTGGCCCCAGTGCGTACGACGGTCTCGACGATCTTGCGCGCCGACGCGTCAATAGCCTCATGGTCGTAGGCCTTAAGCCTGATGCGGATCTTCTGTCCCGCCACGCTTCTCCTACCTCTTCTTCCACACTCGAGCCCGGGTCCGGACCTGGTGCGCCCCGGCGCGCACAACCGCCGCCCTGACGGGGGCCGATCGAGCGTTGCGCCGGAACTGCGCCGCTGTTTACCTGTCGTGGTCCATCCGCTCCCCGCGTTCGGGTGTGTCACCCACACGCAGCCTTGTAGGCGGCCGAAATAGTCGCTCTCCAAGGATGGGACCGGACGCGCCCTGGTGGGCGCTGGTCGTATACCCAGCCAGACGCAAACCTGGCGCTGGGCAACCTGAACAGTATGCCTCAGAACGCCGGTTCGGCCAAATCTTGGGTGGTCTCTTGGGTGGCCATCGCCGCAGGTAGGTCCGCGGCGCCCCACAGTTGGCATCGACGGCGCCCCTAGCTGGGCGTATGCCCGGCTAGGCGTCACACTCGCGCCGGGCCGGTGGGCGCGAACGCCACGCACGGCGCTTACGTACCGGCCGATTCGCTAGTCGCCGTGTCAGAACGCGCCTGTGCGCGCTGCACGTGCAGGAAGCCGTCGACGGCCGCTTGGACCGTCTCCCGGTAGTCGAAATCCGGCAGCGTGGACAGCCGGCCCAGCGCCACCGGGCCAATCAGCAGGGCGATAGCCCGGGACCGGTCGACCTCGCCGAGTTCGGCAACCGCATCAGGGCTATCGAATATGACGTCGAATGGCGCCGCGTACTGCTGAGCGATGCGCTCCCGCAGGGTGCTGATCGCACTGTCGTCGGTGTCGCTACGCCGGGGTTCCGGCAGCTCCTGCAGGTCGGAGCCCAGCGCCAACCAGGCCGTCGCGGACAGCACGGCCGGCGCTTCGGCGATCAACTCGGCCTGCGCCAGTAGCAGCGCCACCAGCCTGTCTCGCAGCGACCCCGCTGCGGGCGGCATCGGCGCCGCGGGGATGAGGCTGCTGAATGTTGCTGCCAGCAAATCGTTTCCGCTCGGAAAATGGCGATACAAGGTAGCCCGGGCGACGTTGGCGGCACGGGTCACGGCGTCGATTGTCACCGCACTGGGGCCACCGGAGCGCAGCAGCGAAGCGGCCGCTTCGAGCAAACGGGCCCGCGACCGCGCCGGGCGGGGATCTGCGTCACTGGCCTTGCTGATTGTGATGCACCTCCCGGTTTGTGACCAAGACTAACCGTCTATGCACGAGACCATTAGTCTCGGTCACTACTTCGCCCCCGAAAGGAGGCGCACTGCATGGTCGAAAACGCTGACGCGGCCCGGCACCACCTTGCTGCAACCCAGCCAGGTTACTGAGGCAGCAGGAGCCGGCGCTAGCTCCCGCGCCCGCACCTGGACGCTGACCGTCGCCTGCATCGCAGTGTCGCTGGTAGTTGCGTCGATGACGGCGCTCAACACCACACTGGGCGACATCGCGGTGGCCACATCGGCAGCCCAGACACAGCTGACATGGATCGTCGACGGCTACACGCTGGCCTTGGCCTGCCTGCTGCTGCCCGCGGGCGCCATCGGTGACCGCTACGGCAGGCGCGGCGCCCTGCTGGCAGGTTTGACGATCTTCTCGCTGGCCTCGGTCGCACCGGCGCTGCTGCACTCACCCACCCAGATCATCGCCGGCCGCGCGATGGCCGGGGTAGGCGCCGCATTCGTGATGCCCGCGACGCTGTCCCTGTTGACGGTGGCCTATACCGAAAGCGCAGCGCATTAAGGCAGTCGGGATGTGGGCCGGCACCGCCGGTTCGGGCGGCGGGCTTGGAATGCTCGGATCCGGTGTGCTGCTGCGCTTCTGGGACTCGCCGTCCCCCGGGTGGACTGGTTGGGCGCCGGACTAGTCGGTACCGCGGTGGCGATCGCGGTGTACGCCATCCTGGAAGCACCCACCCGAGGGTGTAGCGACACTCTGGTGTGGGGCGGGCTGGTTGCCGGCGGTGTCATCGCCGCGGTATTCGGCGTGGTCGAATTTCGGAAACGCCAGCCACTTCTGGACGTTCGACTGTTTTGCGACCCCGCCTTCACCACTGGCGTCGCGACGATCATCGTGCTGTTCGGCGCGACGTTCGGATTCTTCTTCCTGGCCATGCAATATGTGCAGCAAATCATCGGCTATTCCCCGCTGATGACAGCGGTGGCGTTGGGCCCGTTCATGATTCCGCTGGGAATCTTCACTGCGACGTCGTTCTGGTATGTGCCACGGCTGGGCCTGCGCACGGTGCAGTTCCTCGGCACGCTGCTGATGGCGGTCGGCTTCGCGTGCATGCGCGGCATCGACCTGCACTCCACCTATCCTGAATTTGCCTGGCCGAGCTCGGCAAGATCGCCTTCCTGAACTCGATGCACGCCTCGACGACCGTGCTGGCTGTCATCGTAGGAATCGCCGCCGTGCTGATCGGTCTCTAGGCCCCCGGGCGCGACGGCCGCCAGCTTCGCCCGGTCCGCCGCATCGTCGCCGGCTGGCGGTAGCCGGCCGCCCCTGAAACGGATTTTGCGAAAAGCCCGCGGCGCGGACCCGTGCCCGGTTAGCATTTGAACCCCGGGGGCAAGTTCGTAGGTGGGCAGCGGACTCTTTCCAGTTAGCTGGGGGAACCTGAATGTCGTATGTGATCGCCACGCCGGAGTATGTTGCCGCTGCGGCAACGGATTTGGCGAATATCGGCACGGCGATCAACGATGCCAACGCGATGGCGGTCGGCCCGACGATGGGCGTCCTGGCACCCGCAGGCGCGGACGAGGTCTCGACGGGAATTGCGGCCTTGTTCGGGGCGCATGCCCAGGCATTCCAGGCTATCAGCGCGCAGGCGGCAGCCTTCCACGACCAATTCGTCCAAATGATGAGTCTCGGTGCTCAGCAGTACGGCCTCAGCGAAGCCGCGAACGTTTCGAGCATCCAGACCGACGCAGCCGCGCCCCAGCCGACGCTGGGACGCTCGGTACTCAGTCACGGCGCCCAGGTGGCGCCCGCCGCCGGCGCAACCGCGCAACCGGCGGCACTTGTTGGACCGTTGGGGCCGGGGGGCCCTGCGACAACACCGGCCGCGCAGCCAGGGCCGGTGTATTCGTCGGGGTCGGCAGTAGCGGCGGGATCGGTGGGGTCGGTGAAGCGTCAACCGATCCCGTCGCTGCAGACTAGCCCGCGGGAGATTGTCGAGGTGCAAACTCCCGCGGCCGCGGTTTCGGCGCTGCCCGCTCCGCTGGCCGCGCGGGCGGCGCCGGCGGCCGAGGTACCCGCGCCGGTAGCTCGTGTCGTAGCGACCGGTGAGGCGAGGGCTTCAGCCTGAGCCGGGCATGCCCTCAGCGACGTCAGACCACGAATTCCGCTGCCCGGTGAGCCAGCATCACGATGCTCGCATGCGGGCCGCGACTCGGCACTACGGGCAAGATGGAACCGTCTATGACCCATAGGTTTTCGATACCGACAAGCCGACATCGATTGTCCACGACGGCATTAGGGTCGCCCCTTCGGCCCATCGGGGCGCTACCACACAGGTGCTGCGATGTCGACCACACCGCCGGTCCAATCGACGTTGCAGTACTGAACAATTCGTGTGCCAGCTCAACTCCGGCCCGCAGGTCCTCGACGTCGTCGGGCTCGCTGTCGTAGCGATGTTCGATCCGTGGCGGCACATCGGGATCTGCTGAGACGAGCGTGATCCGTCCACGCGCCCGAGGCCGCATCAGCGCCACACCAAGATGCGGCCAATCCCGGTGTCCCGGCGTGCCATCCCCGGTCATCGCAACGAAACCACCTGTATAAGGCCGGATCTCGACAGCATCAGAAGTATTCAGCACCACCTCCAGCACCGGGCGATCCACCGCGACCTCCCAATCGGTCGGCATCACCAACTCCGGGTGATCACTGCAGCGTGCACCAACAGGGGCAGGTACACGCACGTCAACGCCGGCCGCCCGCAACGTGACCTCCTCCCCCAGGCCCGAGAGCATTAGTAGATGCGCCGACCGAATAGCGCCCGCGCACAATACGACTCGGTCTGAAGTCCACGTCACGGGGCCGTCCGGACCGATCGCGTCCACGCCCACCACACTGCCGCCGGCAAAGCACAGCCGCAGGACGCGTGTCTGCGCCTGCAATGTCAGGTTGCTACGCCCCAGCGCCGGCAACAGAAACGCCACCCCCGGTCCGGTGCGCACCCCGTCGACAATGTTGAGCGGCACCGCACCTACACCTGAAGTCAGCTGCGGTCCAACATCATTCAAGTCAGGTAACCAAGGATATCCCGCTCGCTCGGTGGCCGCGACAAACCTTTCAGTAGCGCCGGTCAACTCCGAGGTCCGCCGCACCGGAATGGGTCCGCTGCGGCCGTGCGCTGGGGTGTCGAAATCGAGATCGGTCTCGATGGCGCGGAAATGCTCCAGCACATCGGACCACCCCCAGCCCGGCAGCCCGAGGCCGTCGAAATCGGCCGGGAGACCGCGACCGAAGTAACCGCCATTGACGGCGCCGGAACCACCCACCGTCGTGCCCCGCACGATCGGCATCCGGTGCACCGGGTGGTCGGTCAGCGTTGTCAGATAGCGCTCGGCCAGCGGACTACCCGATCCGATCGGCAGCTGCAGCCCATTGCGGGTGCGGGCCAGCAATCCCGCATCAGTCAGTCCGGGTCCGGCTTCCAACACCCGCACCGTACAGTCGGGGTCTTTGGAAAGGCGTTCGGCAACAACCGAACCGGCACTTCCGGCGCCGACGACCAAGACGTCGCTATGGCGGTCCAGCGCGGACAATAGTGGCCGCTACGTCCGGATCTGCGGCTTGAGGGCGCCGACATTGCGTTCCCGCAGCACCCCGTACCACAGGCCGATTCCGTAGGCCAGATCATCGACGCGCTTGAGCAAGAGGAAGGTCAGCAGTCCGATGGGTTCGGCGTCGTCCTCCACCGCGTCGCGGCGACGCAGCCAATCCGCCACACCGTCCACCACCGCCGCGATCACCAAGACCCGTCTGAAATGCCGGGACAGGATCGCTGCGATCAGCGCCACCGGCCAGTAATGGCGACACAGCGCCGAGGCGAGTTGCAACGCGGCCGACCACAACCCACGGGTGGCGACCACGATCACATCCCACAACGTCGTGTCCAGGGACGTGTCGGCGTCGCGCATCGCCTTGGCGATGCGCCGCCCGGTGCACAGCGCGATCACAATCGAGGCAAGTTGAGCCAGACCGGAACCCAGGGACATCAGAATCCAGGCCATCAACGCCCACCCAGAGATCACCACCGGCGCGGTCTTGTCCGGGTGCCGCACCGAAAGAGGCGCCGCCGAGCCGCCGTAGAAGGCCTTGCGAGAGATCCATTCGCCCAACTCGGTCCGGTGGTCGTGGGCCACCCGCGCGATCGGCTCGTAACGTAACCGGGCCCCGGCTTCCACGAGCCGCCAACACAAGTCGACGTCCTCACCGGACTGCATCGTCTCGTCGAAGCCGCCGACCCCGCGGATCGCCGACACGCGGCAGACGATCGCGGCACTGGGCACATAGGACACCGTGCTGTGCGGCAACACCGGCGCTTCCCGGAGTCCGAGATCGAGGGACGAGTGCACCGCCTCGTAGCGGGCAATCACATTCTCGGTCGGCATCAGGCCGACGATGCGCGGCGCGACAAGCGCGACGGTCGGGTCGCAGAAGTGACCGAGCAGGGCCTCCAACCACCCGCGCCGCGGCGCCACATCTGAATCGAGGAACGCGACAAAGTCGGTGGTACAGGCGGCCAGGCCGGTGTTCCGGGCTGCCGACGGCCCCTTGCTGCGGAGGTGATGCAGAACTTCGACGTCACAGTGCGCACCGCCCAAATCGTCGAGCTCGATCGGGTGGGCGGAGCCGTCGTCCACCACGATGACTCGCAGGCCACGCAGCGACGCCACCAGTCGTCGCAAACCGATTACGTTGTCCCGCACTGGAATAACGACAGTCACATCGCGATACGAGGGACCTGTGGCTGGGCGCGGGTGGGCCACCGTTGCATCCAGCAGGGTGCGGGCCAGCTCGGCGCTGACCTCGTCCCGAACTTTGAGACGGCCGTCGCAGAGCATGTTCTGCGCGGCCGGCGCCAACCGCAGCAACCGAGTCGGCGACCCACCGAGCAAGGCCTTGCCGTCGCCCAGCACCCGCACGCGGCGATCGACCTGAACCGCAAACCCGTCCGGCAGTCGGGTCGCCGTCATGTCAACATTCCGTCGGATCCGGGCAGCCACCGGGCGATGCGACGGGCACCGCCGTCGACCATCTCAGCAAAGATCCGCCTTCCCTGCGCCGCGGTGGCGGTGGTTGGGTCCCCCAGAACGCCGATGCCGCTCACTGCCGCCACCCCGCCCCGGCGCAACGAGGGGAGCAACTCGCGCAGTGGCGCGTCGTTGCCCGCCCGCATCCGATCGGTACGGACCACATTCGGTGAGATATGCAGCAACACCGATGTTTCGGTGTGACCGGCGTGCGCATCGCCGCCAGGTACCGCGCACGGGCACCAGCCGGCATCGCGGCCCTCGGATCGCAGCAGGCCGACGGCTTGAGCCAGGGCGGACACGTTACCCCCGTGCCCGTTGACGAATACCAGGCGCTGCGCCCAGCAGGTGGCTGAGCGCCCGTACTCGACCAGCAGGGTGGACAGGGCCTCGGTTCCGATCGAGATCGTTCCGGCGAAACCCTGGTGCTCGCCGCTTGCGCCGTAGCTGATCGCGGGCGCCACCGGCCACTCGAGGCGCGCGCCTATGGCGCTCGCGACCGCGGTCGCGATTCGGGTGTCGGTGTCCAGCGGCAGGTGCGGGCCATGCTGTTCGGTGGAACCCAACGGAATCAATATTGACGACGGGGTGGATACCGATAGTTGACTCGACGTCGCACTCCCCAGTTCGCCGAGCATTGGCACCCGCCGATGGTAAGACGAATTAACCTGGCGTGCACCAATTGTTGCCCTATCTATCCAAATTTTTTTCCGCCCCCAACATTGGCAGAGAAAATTCAGTGCTCGTTCGCCACGACTGCCACGCCAGTACCAGTTTTTTGAGCGACGACATTCACGCCTCTTTCGGGGTGGTGCCGTCTGTGGTAAAGGGACGCGCCGCCGATGCGCGACGCGCTCAGCCGACCCCCAGTGCCCGGGTGAAGCCATCCGGGATAAGGATGTCGTCCGCTTTGAGATCGTGGATGGAGGAGTGCCCCAGACCCATCAGCGCCGAGTCGATACCGCCGCGCAGGATGTCCAACACGTTCTCGACGCCGGGCTGGCCGGCCGCGGCCAGCCCCCACAGGTAGGCACGCCCGATCATTACCGCACGCGCCCCGAGCGCCACCGCCTTGACGACGTCACTGCCGCGCCGGATGCCGCCGTCGAACAGCACCTCAACCTGATCGCCGACGGCGGCAGCCACGGCCGGCAGGGCACGGATGGATGCCGGCGTACCGTCCAGGTTGTTGCCGCCGTGGTTAGACACCGAGATAGCCGAAACACCAGCATCGACTGCCCTTTTCGCGTCGTCAACGCGCATCACACCCTTGAGCATGAACGGGCCGCCCCACAGCTCCCGCAGCCAGGCAATGTCCTCCCAGGTCGGCGGCGGTGTGGCCATCCACTCGCCGTAGGCCTCGAAGAACGTGGGTCCCGGTTCGCCGCGGCGGCCCTGGTTGGGTACGCGCAAGTCCGGGGGTCGCAACGTCTTGCCGAACTTCCACAACCATCGCGGCTTGAAGATCGCCTCGGGCGACATCCGCAACGTGGTCCGCAGGTTCATCTGCTCGGGAATCTTGGGGCTGCCCCAGTCGCGCCCGTGCGAGAACGACCAGTCGGTGGTGACGATCAGGCCAACCGCACCGGCCTGGCGGGCCCGCTCCACCCGCTCGGCGATCGAGTCCCGGCTGCCCAGCCAGTAGATCTGGAAGAAGATCTTCGGGTTGGCGGCGATCACCTCTTCGATCGGCTTGCTGGCGAACGACGATAATCCCATTGCAGTGCCGCGGGCGGCAGCACCCCGCGCGACGGCCACCTCGCCGTCCGGGTCGACCGCCTGCACGCCGGTAGGCGAGATCATCACCGGCAGCGAGATGTCCTGTCCCATAACGGTGGTCGAAAGGTCCCGCTTTTCGCTCGCCCCTACGACATGCGGCGCGAAACCCAGTTCGCTGAATGCCGCCACATTGTCGGCGACCGTCACGCCTTTTTCACTGGCGGAGATTAGAGATGAATAGACCGATTTCGGCAGGCGCCGCTTGGCGCGTTGCTGGGCGATAGCGATGGTTTCAAACCATTGGTCCGCCATGGCTACACGGGACTTTCGTTGCACAGGCGAGTCGGCGGCCTCATGGAGAGGGTGAGCGGCACCGGCGCGCCAAGCCGCCGGCCACGAGAGTGGTCGACGCGGGGGCGCGGTGTCTCGCGTTCGGCCGCCAGTGCCGGCGCGCCGTAGCCTTGGACGCACTCGGGGTCCGGACCGTCCAGCGGTAGGCCGGTGAAGAACTTCGCCGCCATGCACCCGCCACGGCAGCTGTCGTAATGCCCGCAGCTACCACACGCGCCCGCTGACTGCGGCTCACGCAACTCCCGGAAAAGTGGCGCGTGCTTCCAGACATTCTGAAAGCCAGTGCCAAAGCCGTTGTCGGACAATATGTTGCCGGCCAGGAAGCGGTCGTGGATGGCGAACGGGCAGGCGTAGACGTCGCCCACCGGGTCGATCAGACAGACCACCCGGCCCGCGCCGCACATGTTCAGCCCGGCCAGCGCGCCGGACTGACCCAGCGGTGCCAGGTGGAAGAACGAGTCGCCGGTGAGCACCCGTTCGCCCTTGGCCACCAGCCAGTCGTACAACTGCACCTGCTGGTCGGCGGTGGGGTGCAGCTCCTCCCAGACATCGGCGCCGCGCCCCGAGGGCCGCAGCCGGGTGATGCGCAGTGTGGCACCGTACCGGCTTGCCAGAGCGGCGAATTCGTCAAGCTGTCCGACATTGTGCCGAGTGACCACCACTGAGATCTTCGCGTCTTTGAAGCCCGCCGCGGCAAGGTTCTCCAAGGCCCGGCACGCCATGGCGAACGATCCCTCGCCACGCACCGCGTCGTTGACCTCGGCGGTCGCACCGTCCAAGGAGATCTGGACGTCGACGTAGTCGCTGGCGGCCAGCCGCGCGGCCACCTCGGGCGTGATCCGCACCCCGTTGGTGGAGAACTTCACCCCGACGTGGTGTTCGGTGGCGTAGTCCACCAACTCCCAAAAATCCGGGCGCACAGTCGGTTCGCCGCCACCGATGTTCACGTAGAACACCTGCATGCGTTCCAGCTCGTCGATGATGTCCTTGCACTGGCGGGTGGACAGCTCACGCGGATCGCGTTTGCCCGACGACGACAGGCAGTGCACACAAGCCAGGTTGCAGGCGTAGGTCAGCTCCCAGGTCAAACAGATCGGCGCGTCGAGCCCGTGCTCGAACTGCTCGATCAACGATGGGACGGCGGCTGTCGTCATTGAGTCTCTCCTGGTACCAGCATGTTGGAGCGGGCCAACACGCCCAGTGCGTGCAAATAAGGCGCCTGCTCGTGATCGTGGATTCCGGCGGCGCGGCAGGCGGACCGGGCGTCGAGGTGGTCGGCCAGCGACTCCACCACCGTCAGGATGGTGCGGTTCTTCAGGAACGACAACTTTCGGGTGCCGAAGTGATACAGCAGCGCACCGAATGGTTCCGGTCGAACAGCCACCTGTGGGTGCAGGCGCCAGCCGCGGTCGGGGTCGAACTCCCTGGCGTCGAGCCGCCCCGTCCGCGCGGACGCAGGCACGGTCAGTAGACCCCGCACATGCCGTCGATGGAGACCTCTTCGACCAGGGTCTCGGTGACGAGTTCGGTCTCGGCCTGGTTCTCGTTGTCCATATCGCTTGCCTTTCTCCGCGGGGTTAGAACACTAGGGATGGACAATTGTGAGTGGTTGTGGTCACAATCGTGGCCAGAATATGGCATCGAGTGCCGTAATGGAAGGGCGGGTACTGATGTTGCCCGAGTCGCGGCTCGGCCGGCGCCGCTCGACGACGCCGCTGCACATCGCCGACGTCGCCATCGACCTATTCGCAGCCCGCGGTTTCGCGGAGGTCAGCGTCGACGACGTCGCGCACGCCGCCGGCATCTCGCGGCGAACGTTGTTTCGGTACTACGCGTCCAAGAACGCGATCCCATGGGGCGAGTTCGACAGCTACCTCAGTCAGCTGCAGGACCTGCTCGCCACCGTCGACCCGTGCATCCCGTTGCGCGAGGCACTGCGCGCGGCGCTGCTGGCTTTCAACACCTTCGACGAATGCGAAACCGCGAGGCATCGGCAGCGAATGCGCGTAATACTGGAAACCGCTGAGCTGCAAGCCTATTCGATGACCATGTACGCCGGCTGGCGCGAGGTGATCGCGGGGTTCGTCGCGCACCGAACGAACTCCAAAGCCACCGACCTGCTGCCCCAGACCGTGGCCTGGACGATGCTCGGCGTCGCGCTGAGCGCCTACGAATTCTGGCTGAGCGACGAATCGGTCCCGTTGCCCGCCGCACTCGGCAACGCCTTCGACGTGGTCGGCACCGCCCTGGACGGGCTCGGGTGAACGACCGGCAACCCACCGCGCACCTGGCGCATACCCTGCGCGCGCAGGGCCGCTTCTGCGCGGACTCGGGTTCGTCGATGTACGGCGATCTCTTCGAGCGGATCGCCACCAACGTCGAGGCCGGTGGCGACTTCGCGGGCATCCTGGCCGACTATCAGGACGCACCGTCACGCCACGCGGTGCCGTTGCGCTTGCTCGGCGGCCTGCACCGGATGGTGCTCGACGGGCGGGCCGCCGTCCTGCGCCGCTGGTACCCCAGCACCGGAGGCAGCTGGGACGCCGAGAGCGCGTGGCCCGACATTGCGCGGGTGGCGGCCGAAAACACCAGCGCGCTGCGCGCCGCGCTGGACCAACCGCCGCAGACCAACGAGGTGGGGCGCTCGGCCGCGTTGATCGGCGGCTTGTTGTCCTTGGCAAGGGAATTCGCCTTGCCGATAAGGCTTTTCGAGATTGGGTGTAGCGCCGGCTTGAATCTGCGCGCCGACCATTACCAGTACCGATTCGCCGGTGGCCGCTGGGGACCGTCGGACTCACCGGTGGTAATCGAGGACGCCTGGCACGGCGACCTGCCCCCGGCCGGCGAGGCGCGGATCGTCGAACGACGGGGGTTCGACATCTCGCCGCTGGACGTCACCGGCACCGACGGCGAACTGACCGTGTTGAGCTATGTCTGGCCCGACCAGGACGCGCGGCTGCGGCGACTGCGCGGGGCGATCGAGGTCGCGCGCGAGGTGCCCGCGCAGTTGGAGCGTCGAACGGCCGGTGCCGCGGTGTCCGCGTTGAGCCTGGCCGACGGAGCGCTGACCGTGCTCTGGCATTCGATCACGTGGCAATATTTGCCCGCCGAGGAACAGGCAGTGATCCGAGAGGCCGTCGCTGCGCTGGCCGATCAAGCCACTACCCGCTGCCCGTTCGCGCACCTGACCATGGAGCCCGCCCGCGACGGCCCTGGTGCGCCGCTGAAGTTTTTGGTGCGCGTGGCGAGTTGGCCGCGCGGCGGCAACCGGGTACGGGCCGAATGCCACGCACACGGGCCGCCGGTGCATTGGCGGTAAGAATTTTTTTCGATGTGGGTGTCGGATTTCGGGTCGCCGACGCGACGATAAGTATGTGAGCGCCCAATCGGACCGCCAAGGCGACGCTGCCCGCGCGCTGTTGGCGCTCTACGACGAGTCGCTACCGGTGGTGTACGGCTACTTCGTGCGGCGCTGCGGCGATCGTGGGATCGCGGAGGACCTGACCTCGGAGACGTTCCTGGCAGCGATGCAGGCCGCCCGCACTCGCAAGGATCCGCCGACGATCGCGATGCCCTGGCTGATCGGCGTGGCGCGGCACAAGCTGGCCGACCATTACCGGCGTCGCCGTGACTTTGTCTTGGTCGCCGATCCGCCCGAGCCCGCCGGGGCGGACGACGACTGGGACGCCGAGCTGGACCGACTGGTCGCCGAGAGCGTGCTGAACCGGCTCAGCGAGCCACACCGCGCGGTGCTGGTGCTGCGTTACATGGACGACTGCACCGTCGGGGAATGCGCCGAACTGCTCGGCCGCACAGTGCACGCGACCGAGGCGCTGCTGGTCCGCGCCAAAAGGGCGTTTAGGAAAGAATATCCGGAAGGGGGCACGTCATGAGTCAACACGACCCGCTGCACGTGCTGCACACCGATGACCTTCCGGTGCAACCCGATCCGGCCTTCGCCGCGCGCCTGCGTCGACGGCTGGAGTCCGCATTATCGCTACCCGAAGGAATTCTCATGACTGCTGAGACACTGACCACAGCCACGACAGCGCCCCGTCCGGCGGCACTGCCCTACTTGGCGGTAGCCGATGCGCGCGCCGCAATCGCCTGGTACACCGAAGCTTTCGGTGCGGCATTGAGCGGCGAACCGATCGTGATGGACGACGGCCGGATCGGCCACGCCGAGCTCGAAATCGGACCCGGTGTTTTCTATCTGGCCGACGAGTTTCCCGAGATGGGACTGAAATCTCCGGTACCGGAATCGGTTTCGGTGAGCCTGATGCTGCATGTCGCAGACACCGATACGTCGTTGCAGCGGGCTCGCGAAAAAGGTGCCACGGTCGAGCGTGAGATCTACGAAGGGTACGGCTCGCTCAACGCAACCATCATCGACCCGTTCGGTCACCGCTGGATGTTCAGCGGTCCGATGGGCGCACCGATCCAGCACGGAGACGTCGGGTACGTCTCGGTGTGGGTTCCCGACGCCGACCGCGCGGCCGCGTTCTACGGGAAAGTCCTGGGTTGGAGCTACGACCCGACGTCGCATCTGGTGACCAGCACCGACATGCCCACCGGCATTTCGGCCAGCCCCGGCACGCCGACCCTGTTCTGCTGCTATGCGGTCACCGACCTCAGGGCCGCCCAAGCGGCCATCGTCGAAGCCGGCGGCAGCGTCGGTGAGGTGCGGCAAACCGAACACGGCGACATCTTGGACGCGACGGATCCTCAAGGTATGGCGTTCGCCGTCTTCCAGGCGGCCCCAGGCCGGAAACGCCCGGCGCTCAACGGCTCTGGACCCGGCGAAGTCTCGTATGTCACCTACGAGGTGGCGGATGCCGCGGCGTTCCGCGACTTCTACAGCCGCGTGCTGGGCTGGACCTTTGAGCCCGGCCGAGTCGCCGATGGCTGGGCGGTGCGCGATGCGCACCCGATGTCGGGCGCTGCGGGCGGCAGCGGGCGCCCGGCTGTCGTACCGATGTGGACGGTGACCGACATCGACGCCGCGGTCGCGCGGGTCCGCGACGCAGGTGGCACGGTGCTGGCCGAGCCGTCCCAACAACCGTATGGTCTGTCCGCCGAATGCACCGACGACCAGGGGTCGCGGTTCTACCTGGGTCAGTTTTAGGTTCTAAAGCATTTCACCGATAGGTGTTGCGGCGGCGATCTTGGCGCGCACCTTCATCACCTTGCCCGGCAGCCCGCCGCCGACCACACCCACCAGCACTCCGTCGCGCTCGTAGTACGCCAAGAACTTGCGGCCGTCATCCTCGATGATGTGCACGATGTCGTCGGCTTCCGGCTCGCCCAGACACTGGATCTTGACGTCGTACTGGTCGCTCCAGAAATACGGGACAACCACCACCGACGGCACTTCATGGCCCAGCAGCGCCGGCACCACGACCCTGGCCTGGTCGGCGACGTTGCTCCAATGTTCCACGCGCGATTGGTGTCCCGTCGCATCACGCCATGAGGCGACGTCCCCGAGCGCCCACACGTTGGGCGCACTGGTACGGCCGGCCTCGTCGCAGACGACACCGTTGTCGACTTCGATGCCGCTGCCGTCGAGCCATCCGGTCGCAGGGTGCGACCCGATGCCGACCACCACCAGGTCGGCCGGCAGCTCGGTACCGTCGCTGAGCACCACCTGCTCGACGTGCCCGTCGCCGCGTACCTCGGCAACCCCCACTCCGGTGCGCACGTCAACCCCCTCGTCGCGGTGCAGCCGCGTCACCAACGCGCCGATCTGTTCGCCCAGCACCGAGGCCAGCGGGGTCGGTTGCGGCTCAACCAGTGCCACTTCCACGCCCAAGCCGCGCAGGCTGGCGGCCACCTCGCAGCCGATGAAGCCGGCCCCGATCACCACTGCCTTCTTCGCCGAGGCCGCGTGGGTGCGCAGCGCCACGCACTCGTCGAACGACCGCAGCACCCGGATGCCGTCCAGGTCGGGAAAGCTCGGGATGCGGCGCGGCACCAACCCCGTCGCGATGACGAGTTCGTCGTAGCCAAGCGTGGATCCGTCGGCCAGCGTCAAAGTCTTTGCCGCGGTGTCCAACTCGGTAGCCGCCGAACCGAGACGCAGGGTGATGTTTTTCTCGTCATACCACTCGCGCGGCTTGAGTGCGGTGTCGTCGACCTCGCTGCGCAGCACCTCCTTGGACAGCGGAGGCCGGTCGTATGGCAGGTGTACCTCGTCGCTGACGATGGTGATGGGGCCGTCGTATTCGGCGCGGCGCAGCTGCTCGGCGGTCCGAGCAGCGGCGAGCCCACCGCCGACGATCACGATTCCGTTGGTCACGTGGTGTTCATACCACGATGGCCGGTCAGTACTTTAGGGCACCCTTATCGACCGGGATCTGGGTGCCCGAAAGGGTACCGGAACCCGCACCGGCCAACCACACGACGACGTCGGATACTTCGTCGGGCGACATAAAACCCTTGTACTGCATCGGCATTGGAGGAAAGGCGTGCACGAAGCGCGGATGCTTGGCGAACACCTCCATCATCGCGTCCGGCTCGATCATCGGGGTGTCGACCGAATAGGGATGGATGGAGTTCACCCGAATGCCGTATTCGCCGAGTTCGAGGGCCAGCGTATTGGTCAGCCCGGTCAGGCCGAACTTGCTGGCCGCATAATGGCCGTTGCCCGGGGTGGCCTTCAGACCGGCCGCCGAACTGACCACCACAATGGCGCCGCCGTTGCCGGCCTCGATCATCGCGGGAATCGTGGCCCGCAACGTGCGCCAGGTGCCGGTGAGATTGACCCCGACGACGGTGTCCCACTGTTCGTCGGTGAGCTCCCACACCCGCCCCCAACCCAGCACGCCGGCGTTGGCGATCACGATGTCGAGGCGACCGAACTGCTCCACACCGTCAGACACCAGCTGGCGCAGTGCGGCATCGTCGCGGATGTCGGCCTGGCGGGCCAGAACCTTACGCCCCTCGGCCTCCACGGCCCGCACGGTCTCGTCCAAATCCTCGGGGGTCGCCGGCGGGTAGCTGATGGTGTCCGACACCGGAGCGCAGATATCGGACGCGATGATGTCGGCTCCTTCGCGGGCCAGCCGCACCGCGTGTGAGCGGCCCTGGGCGCGGGCCGCCCCGGTGATGAAGGCGACGCGTCCCTGTAGTGATCCGGCCACGGGCTCCCCTTTCGCTGCCAGTCAGGCTAGCAGCGGAATTGAAACGTGTTCTAGTAGGCCTACCCCTGGCCCGCCCGTGGCTCCATGCCACTTTGCTCCGGCCCCGAACTCCGGGGAGCCAACCGCAGCGCGGGCTAGATCTCGGCGATGATCTGGGCGCGCTTGCTGGCGTATTCCTGCTCGTTGACCACACCGCTGGCACGCAGTGAGTCGAGCTCTTGCAAGCGGTCGGAGACCGAGGCCTGCGCGGCAGTGGGGTACCCGGCCGGCCCCGACTGCTGAGCGGCCGACCGGCGCACCACGGCCTGGATCTGCTGACGCAGGCCAGGGTTGGACCGCACATCCACCATGCGATTGAGCGCAATGTTGTTGGCCTTGAGGATCTGCAGGATCTCCAGCAACGGGCCGGCCTGACCCCGCAAATCATAGGTCCGTCCGTCTTCCTCGACGCTGAACTGGGCGGGCACCAGTCCATTGACCAATGCGCTTCGCTCCCAGTCGATTCGGTACTCGTTGGTGGTGGGATCAACCAGCACGACGAGCTTGCCCGCAGTCAGGTTGCCGAGCCGGGTGACACTGGCGATCACCCGGTCCTCGCTCTCAAACGGCGTGATCCCGGACCCCGAGACATGCAGGCGCACCTTGACCACCTGCTGATCGTTGATGCGGGTTCCGGTCTCAGTGAGTCCGACGATCTGCGCCAGCGCCAGCACGCCGTGCTGCTCGAGGAACTCCGACTTGGCCTGCGCGTTCGCCCCGTAGTAGGTCAGCGCGATCGCGATCAACACATCGGCGACGGTGATCAGCAGGCCGACATAGAACATCCACGAGAGCAGCTCGCCGAATCCGGTCGCGAAATACACGACCAAAAAGATCGGCCCGACCAGTCCTCCGCACAACAGCACCAACAGTTGCATCTTGATATACCGCGCCAGCATGTGCCCACTCCTCGCTAGAGCCCGAAAGGTGATGTCACACTAGCCCCGGGGCCGGCGCTACCGATCCCAAATAAAGGACGAACGACAAGCCCGAAACGACAGAACCCGGACCGCCGAAACGGCGGTCCGGGCTCTGTACCGAACGGACTTACTTGATGATCTTGGTGACCCGGCCGGCGCCGACGGTACGGCCACCTTCACGGATCGCGAACCGCAGACCCTCGTCCATGGCGACGGGCTGGATCAGCTTCACCGAGATGTTGGTGTTGTCACCGGGCATCACCATTTCGGTGCCCTCCGGCAGCGTCACCACACCGGTCACGTCGGTGGTGCGGAAGTAGAACTGCGGGCGGTAGTTGTTGAAGAACGGCGTGTGCCGGCCGCCCTCGTCCTTGGACAGGATGTAGACCTGGCCCTCGAACTCGGTGTGCGGCGTGGTGGTGCCGGGCTTGATGACAACCTGGCCGCGCTCGACGTCCTCACGCTTGACACCACGCAGCAGCAGCCCGACGTTGTCGCCGGCCTGACCCTGGTCGAGCAGCTTGCGGAACATCTCCACACCGGTGACCGTGGTCTTGGTGCTGGTCGGCTTGATGCCGACGATCTCGACTTCCTCGTTCACGTTGACCACGCCACGCTCCACACGACCGGTGACCACGGTGCCGCGGCCGGTAATGGTGAAGACGTCTTCGACGGGCATCAGGAACGGCTTGTCGGTGTCACGGACCGGGTCCGGGATCGACTCGTCGACCGCGTCCATCAGCTGCTCGACGGACTCGACCCACTTGGCGTCACCCTCGAGCGCCTTGAGCGCCGACACCCGTACGACCGGGGCTTCCTCGTCGAACTCCTGGGCGGCCAGCAACTCGCGGACCTCCAGCTCGACCAGCTCAAGCAACTCTTCGTCGTCAACCGCGTCGGACTTGTTCAGCGCCACCAGGATGTAGGGCACGCCCACCTGACGGGCGAGCAGCACGTGCTCACGGGTCTGGGGCATCGGGCCGTCAGTCGCGGCGACCACCAGGATCGCGCCGTCCATCTGGGCGGCACCGGTGATCATGTTCTTGATGTAGTCGGCGTGGCCGGGGGCGTCGACGTGCGCGTAGTGACGCTTCTCGGTCTGGTACTCGACGTGCGCGATGTTGATCGTGATACCGCGCTGACGCTCCTCGGGCGCATTGTCGATCTGGTCGAACGCCTTGGACTCGTTAAGGTCCGGATACTTGTCGTGCAGGACCTTGGTGATAGCCGCGGTCAGGGTGGTCTTGCCGTGGTCAACGTGACCGATGGTCCCGATGTTGACGTGGGGCTTGGTCCGCTGGAACTTCGCCTTCGCCACTTCTGTGTCCTCCTGGACTGTTGGTGCTCGTTAAAGCAGTTTTGATTTTCCTAGGTTTTGCCGCGGTAGTAACCGGGCCAGGTTACTCCTGGCTATAGATCACTCGCCGGTCGCCTTGGCGATGATTTCCTTCGACACATTCGCCGGTACTTCGGCGTACGAGTCGAACACCATGGAGTAGTTCGCCCGGCCTTGAGTCTTGGACCGCAGGTCGCCGACGTAGCCGAACATCTCCGACAGCGGCACGTGCGCCTTGACGACACGTGCACCTGCCCGCTCCTCCATGGCCTGGATCTGGCCACGGCGGGAGTTCAGGTCGCCGATCACGTCACCCATGTAGTCCTCGGGTGTGGTGACCTCGACGGCCATGATCGGTTCCAGGATGACCGGCTGCGCTTGCTGCGCAGCCTTCTTCAACACCTGCGAACCGGCGATCTTGAACGCCATTTCCGACGAGTCGACCTCGTGGAAAGCACCGTCGAGCAGCGTGACCTTCAAGTTCACCAAGGGGTAGCCGGCCAGCACGCCGTACTGCATGGCGTCCTGCGCGCCGGCGTCCACCGACGGAATGTACTCGCGCGGAATACGCCCACCGGTGACCTTGCTCTCGAACTCGTAGGTGGCGCCGTCCTCGCTGGTGAAGGGCTCCAAACTGATCTGCACCTTGGCGAACTGGCCCGAGCCACCGGTCTGCTTCTTGTGGGTGAACTCGACGTTCTCCACCTTGCGCCGGATGGTCTCCTTGTAGGCCACCTGCGGCTTGCCGACGTTGGCCTCGACCTTGAACTCGCGGCGCATCCGGTCCACCAGGATGTCCAGGTGCAACTCGCCCATCCCGCCGATCACGGTCTGGCCGGTCTCCTGATCCAGGTGCACCTTGAAGGTGGGGTCCTCTTCGGCGAGCTTCTGGATCGACAGGCTCAGCTTTTCCTGGTCACTCTTGGTCTTGGGCTCGATCGCCACCTCGATCACTGGATCGGGGAAGGTCATCGACTCCAGCACGATCTGGTTGTTCGGGTCGCACAGGGTGTCACCGGTGGTGGTGTCCTTCAGACCGATCACCGCGTAGATATGGCCGGCTGAGGCCGTGTCCACCGGGTTCTCCTTGTTGGAGTGCATCTGGAACAGCTTGCCGAGCCGCTCCTTCTTGCCCTTGGTGGCGTTGATGACCTGCGAGCCGGAGTCGACCTTGCCCGAGTACACCCGGACGTAGGTGAGCTTGCCGAAGAACGGGTGCGCGGCCACCTTGAACGCCAGCGCGGCGAAGGGCTCGTCGGTGGACGGGTTGCGGGTGATCTCTTCGTCTTCTTTGCCAGGCACGTGTCCGACGGCCGGCGGCACGTCCAGCGGGGACGGCAGGTAGTCGACGACCGCGTCGAGCATGGGCTGCACGCCCTTGTTCTTGAACGCGCTGCCACACAGGACCGGGTAGGCCTCGGAGGTGATCGTCAGCTTGCGCAGCGCAGCCTTGATCTCCTCGACGGTGAGCTCCTCGCCGCCCAGGTACTTCTCCAATAGCGCCTCGTCGGTCTCGGCGACGGCCTCGAGCAGCTTGGTGCGGTACTCATCGGCCTGCTCGGCCAGGTCTTCCGGGATCTCGATGGTGTCGTAGGTCTCGCCCAGCTTGGTCTCGCCCCGCCACACCTTGGCGTTCATCTCGACTAGGTCGACGATGCCCTCGAAGTCGCCCTCCGAGCCGATCGGTAACTGGACCGGAATAACGTTGGCGCCCAAGCGCTCTTCCATCGTCCGGACCGAGAAGTAGAAGTCCGCGCCAATCTTGTCCATCTTGTTGACGAAGCAGATGCGCGGCACGTCGTACTTGTCCGCCTGCCGCCAAACCTGCTCGGACTGCGGCTCCACGCCCTCTTTGCCGTCGAAGACTGCAACGGCGCCGTCCAGCACCCGCAGCGAACGCTCCACCTCGACGGTGAAGTCGACGTGCCCAGGGGTGTCGATCAGGTTGATCTGGTGGTCTTTCCAGAACGTCGTGGTGGCAGCCGAGGTGATGGTGATACCCCGCTCCTGCTCCTGCTCCATCCAGTCCATGGTGGCGGCACCGTCGTGCACCTCACCGATCTTGTAGCTGATGCCGGTGTAGTAGAGGATGCGCTCGGTGGTCGTGGTCTTGCCGGCATCGATGTGCGCCATGATGCCGATGTTGCGGACCTTGCTCAGGTCGGTCAGCACGTCCTTCTGTGCCACAGAAGTCTTCCCACTCTTTCGTTGCTCAGTTAGCTGTCTGTCGCTTGAGGCCCCGGCAGTTTCAGCCGGCGGTCATCACCAGCGATAGTGCGCGAAGGCGCGGTTTGCTTCGGCCATCTTGTGGGTGTCCTCGCGCCGCTTGACGGAGGCACCCAGGCCGTTGCTGGCATCCAAGATCTCGTTGGCCAGCCGCTCGACCATCGTCTTCTCCCGGCGCTGCCGCGAGAAGCTGACGAGCCAGCGCAGCGCCAGCGTGGTGGACCGGTCTGGACGCACCTCGACGGGCACCTGGTAGGTGGCACCACCAACACGGCGGCTGCGCACCTCCAGAGCGGGCTTGACGTTGTCCAAAGCCCGCTTGAGGGTGATCACCGGATCGGTGCCGGTCTTGTCGCGGGCTTGCTCGAGCGCACCATAAACAATGCGCTCAGCCAGCGATTTCTTCCCCTGCAGCAGAACTTTGTTCACCAGCTGGGTGACCAGCTGCGACCCGTAGACGGGGTCGTTGACCAACGGACGCTTGGGTGCGGGCCCCTTGCGCGGCATTAGCTCTTCTCCTTCTTGGCGCCGTAGCGGCTGCGAGCCTGCTTGCGGTTCTTGACGCCCTGGGTGTCGAGCGAACCGCGGATGATCTTGTAGCGCACGCCGGGCAGGTCTTTCACTCGGCCACCACGCACCAGCACCATCGAGTGCTCCTGCAAGTTGTGGCCCTCACCCGGGATGTAGGCCGTAACCTCAACCTGGCTGGTCAGCTTCACACGGGCGACCTTCCGAAGCGCCGAGTTCGGCTTCTTCGGGGTGGTGGTGTACACGCGAGTGCACACGCCACGACGCTGCGGGCTGCCTTTGAGAGCCGCGGTCTTGACCTTGGCGATCTTGTCGCGACGACCCTTGCGGACCAGCTGCTGGATGGTTGGCATTTACCGGCTTTCTCTGTCTTTGTTGTATGTCAAGTCTGTGTACTGCAGTTATGCCCCGCCGCGTTACCCCACGCCCGGGCGTGTCGCATACGTGGAGCATCGGCAACGAGGTCCGATGCATCGTGGACATGCGAATTAGCCCGGCATTCGTTCCCTTACGTCAGGCGCCGTAAGCCGCCAGGCACGAGCCACCACAATACCCGCCGGCGGTCTGGCAGGTCAAAGCGGTGCCCGCCCGCCCGGACTCAATCAGCGCATCACGTCCCGATCACGTCCCGATCAGCGGATACGGCGCTGCGCGTGTCCATGCTGGCGGCCAGCCGCAGCACCATGTCGGAGAAGACGGCGTCGGTGTCGATACCGTCCATTACTCCGGTCATCTCCAGCAGCACGAAGCCGTGCATTGCCGACCAGAACTCCAACGCCGCGTAGAAGGCGTCCTCGCCGACCAGACCGTACGACGACAACACCGCGATGACCGGCGCCGCGGCACCCTTTGTCGCGGCTGAGTACTCGGGGTCCTCGCCGCCGAAGGGCATCCGGGTAAAGGCCGAGTACCTGCCGGGGTGGTGGTGGGCATAGCTGCGGTAGGCGCCGGCCATGACCAGCACCGCGTCGTCGCGGGCGCGGCCTTCGCCGACCCGGTTCAGCATCGTGATGATGTCGTCGATCACCCGGATGCGCACCGCCCGACGCAGGTCCTCGAGGCTGTCCACGTGGTTGTACAGCGACGGCCCCTTGGTCCCGAGTTGGGTCGCCAGCGCGTTGATGGTCAGCGAATCCCAGCCCTCGCGGTCCAGGAACGTCAGAGCACCATCGACGATGCCCTCGCGGCTCAGCTTGGCGTGCCGGGTCCCGGACTTCCCGCCGCGCGCGCGGACACCGGCTGACGGTGGATCCGGCTGAGCTGCCATGGCGATTTGCCCTTCGGTTTCGGATGGCCATTCAACTAATGACTCTAGTTGACCGGAAGCCGCACCGGCCGACACCAACGCGCGGTTTATCCAGTTGGGTCTGTCCTCCTACCGGCCCTTCGTCGTAGGCTCAGACGCACATCACCGCCCAATGAAGGGGTGCCCGCAGTGAGATGGACAACCGCCGCCGCAGCACTGGCTATCGGCGTGATAAGCATTGCTGCCGTCTCGGCCGCCCCGGCCCCAGTCGCGCATGCCAAGAACGGCGACACCCACGTCACCGGACAGGGTGTCGAGACGACGATCGACTGCAATGACTCCACGCTCATCGTCAACGGGACCTCGAACATCGTCACCGCCAAGGGAACCTGCTGGGCGGTCACGATGATGGGGACGTCCAACACCGTCATCGCCGACACCGTGGTCAACGACATCACCGTCTACGGCTACGACGGCACGGTGTTCTTCCACAACGGCGACCCGTTCATCTGGGATCGCGGTCGCGAATTGGGCATGACCAACCGGATCCAGCGCGTCGGCGCCTGAGCCAGCCAACCCCTCAACCGGAGAGGACCGAAATATTATGCGCGCCAACACAACTGCTTTCCCCCAGCGGGTGACGCGGCTGGCAGCACTACTCGGCGCGCTGTCCATCGCCGGCGCGGCTGCAGTGGTCGGGTGCAGTTCGACCGCCACCCCGCCAGGCGGCAGCAGCTCGACGTCGTCTTCGACCAAGTCGTCCACGGCGACCAGCAGCGGGACCGCGGAGACGAGCACCGAGGAGAACGGCCCCACCCTGAGCACCTCGGTGCAGGTGGGCAACACCGTGGTCTACGCATACAAGGGGCAGACCGCCACCATCTCGTGCGAAGAGGGCAAGTCGTTGAACGTCACCGGGTCCGACAACACCCTGACCGTCAACGGCAGCTGCGAGAACGTCAGCGTCGGCGGCATGAAGAACAACATCACCATCGACAACGTCAAGACCCGCATCACTGTGCTCGGGATGGACAACACCATCACCTACAAGAATGGCGACCCGAAGGTCGACAAGATCGGCCCCAACAACACCGTCACAAAGGGTTAAGAGGGGCTAGTCGGCGGGAGCGCCGTGTCGACCGGCTCCGGCGGCGAACCGGGACGCACCCTCCAGCGACTCGGCGGCCACCCGAGAGATGCTGGCGAACTCGAGGTCCATCGCCGCAGACTCGGGCAGTCCCCATTGATGGATTGCTGAGAGCCGGTCGGAACGCAAACACTGCTGCGGCAGCGCGGCCAGTTCGGATGCCAACTGTTGCGCCGCGTCAAGCGCTTGCCCGTTGGGCACCACCCGGTTGGCCAGCCCGATCGCCAATGCTTCGTCGGCCTTGACCGGGCGGCCAGTGAGAATCATGTCCATCGCCCGGCTGTGCCCGATCAACCGCGGCAGCCGCACGGTGCCACCGTCGATCAGCGGCACCCCCCAGCGGCGGCAGAAAACGCCGAACACCGCGTCCTGCTCGGCCACCCGCAGATCACACCACAAGGCCAGCTCCAAACCCCCCGCCACGGCGTAACCGTCCACCGCGGCGATCACCGGTTTGGACAGCATCATCCGCGACGGCCCCATCGGGCCGGGCCCGCTGCGGTGCACGGAATTGGCTTGCGGTGTGCCGAACGCCTTCAAATCCGCTCCCGCACAGAATGTTCCACCTTCACCACGCAGAATCGCGACCGAGGCGGACTCGTCGCGGTCGAATTGTTCGAACGCGGTATACAGCGCGGCCGCCGTCGGACCGTTGACCGCGTTGCGCGCCTCGGGCCGGTTGATGCTCACCGTGGTCACCGGGCCACTGCGCCGCACACGTACCAGATCGCTCATAGAGCCTCCTGCAGTTGTCGTTCCGCGTCGTCGCGTCGCCGAGCCAGTTCGGCGGCGAAGTCGTGGTAGGCCGCGCGCAATCGGGCGCCCGGCCAGTCGGTGGGAAGCAGCTCGTCGGGCAGCAGCGGGTCGGTCAAGAGATGCCGCACGATCGCCGCGGCCACGACGAATCGCTCGGGCACGTCTGCCGCGTCGCCGATCTCCCCGAGTAATTGGTGCCCGACGGCGTCCCACTCGGCCAGGTCCCACAGCTGACCGGCCAACTGCGCCGGGGCCTCGTCGCGGGCCGTCAGTACCCGCACCCGGGCCGCGACGTCGACATCCAGGCTCAGTTCGAGGTTGTCCGGTCGCATCCACACGCCCTCGCGCAATTCACCGAACCTGCTGTCGTGCATAGTGTTTCGCAGTGCGGCCCGAGTCCGTGGATCGGTGCCCACACTGGTGACGACGACCACGTGCCACGTGCCACGCCAGGTCCCGGCGGATGGGCGCATGGCCTCGTCCTGACGACGCTGACGAGCCAGCAGCCGCTCGGAAAGGCGATAGCCGTCGGCGGAGCGGATTAAGTCACCGGCGCTGACCATACGGGTCAAGGCCACCCGCAGGGTCGGCTCCTTGATCCCGAAATCCGCTGTCAACCTGATCAATTCGCTGGCGCTGGCCCAGGCTGGGTGAGCACCCAGCAAGACACTGAGCACCACCGACCGGGCGGTCATCTTCCGCATGGCCTACACCGGGGAAGCTCGCCGACCGTAGTCGCCGAACGGCTCGTCGCGGTGCTTGACCGCGTCGCGGAAGCCGTGCTCGACGGCATCGGCGACGAAGGCGTGCCCCTCCGGCGTATGCCGGGCAACGCCGTCGAACACGGTGCTGACCATTCGGCTGGTGGCCACCCCCTGCTGCAGCAGCGGCGCGTTGAGCGCCAGCTTGATCATGATCAACTGGTTGACCGGCAGCGCGGCAATGCGGGCGACCAGCCGTTCGGTGCGCTCGTCGAGGTCCTGCGGATCGGGCGCCTCCACCGCCAACCCCCATTCGGCGGCTTGCGCGCCGGTGATGCAGTCGCCGGTGAACAACAGTCGTTTGGCGCGCTGATCGCCGAGTCGATGTGCCCATAGACCCGCCGCCGGAACACCCCACACCCGGGTCGGCGGGTAGCCGATCTTGGCGTCGGCGGCGGCGATCACCTGGTCGGCGTGCAGCGCGATGTCAGTACCGCCGGCCACGCAGTAGCCGTGGATCTTTACCACCGTCGGCTTGTCCGCGTGCATCAGGCTCGAGAAACCGCGCACGAACCGGCTCATCATCTGGTAATCGATCATCGGATCCCACGGCTGGTTCGGCAGGTGGTTGATCCCCTGGGTCTTCCCGTCGAGCACCGTGCCGGTGTACGCGCCGGTGCCGCCCGCCGAGCCGGTTCCGTCGGCATAGGCCGACAGGTCGAAACCCGCGCAGAAACCCTGGCCGCGCCCGGACACCAGGATCACGTGGACATTCGGGTCGAGGTCGGCGCGCTCGACGCACGCCGACAGCTCCAGCGGCGTGTCGGCGACGATCGCGTTGCCCTTCTCGGGCCTGTTGAAGGTGATTCGCGCAACCCTGTCGGTGACCTCGTAGGTCATCGTCTTGAGGTTGTCGAAGTCAACGGGCCGGATCGAGTGGGTCACCCCTTCACCAGCGCACGCTCGATGATCGGCGCCAGATCCAGCCCGGCCGGCATGGTGCCGAACGCACCACCCCACTGGCCCCCGAGCCGGGTCGCCAGAAAAGCCTCGGCCACCGCCGGATGTCCGTGGCGCACCAGCAGCGAGCCCTGCAGCGCGAGGCAGATGTCCTCGGCGACTTTGCGGGCCCGGTACTGGATGGTGTCGGAGTCGGCCAACTCGGTTCGCAGCTCCGCCACGTGACTGTCCAGCCTGGCATCCTGGCCACCGATCTGGCCCAGCTCGTCGAACAGGACCTCGATGGACTCGGGACGAGTTACCATGGCGCGCAACGTATCCAGCGCGCTCACGTTGCCAGATCCCTCCCAGATACCCATCAGCGGGGCCTCGCGGTACAGCCGCGGCATGCCCGAGTCTTCGACATAGCCGTTGCCGCCCAGACATTCCAGCGCTTCGGCGGCGTGCGGTGTGGAGCGCTTGCACACCCAGTATTTGCTGGCCGCCAGGCCGATGCGACGCAGCAGCGCCTCACGCTGGTCACCGCGCACCGCCTTGTCGGTGGCACCGGCCATCCGGAACGCGACCATGGTCGCGGCCTCGGCCTCCACCGCCAGATCGGCCAGCACGTTGCGCATCAGCGGCTGGTCGATCAGATACGCGCCGAAGGCTTTTCGGTGCTGGGCGTGATAGACGGCGCGGGTCAGGCCAGTGCGCATGCTGGTGGCACTGCCCAGCGTGCAGTCCAACCGAGTGAGGTTGACCATCTCGATGATGGTCGGCACACCGCGCCCCTCCTCGCCCACCAACCACGCTGTGGCGCCGTCATATTCGACCTCACTGGAGGCGTTGGCGTGGTTGCCGAGCTTGTCCTTGAGCCGCTGCAGGAACATCCGGTTACGGGTGCCGTCGGGCAGGATCCGGGGCAGCATGAAGCAGCTCAGGCCCTTTGGCGCCTGCGCAAGCACCAGGAAGATGTCGCACATCGGTGCCGAGGTGAACCACTTGTGCCCGACCAGGCTGTAGGTGCCATCCGCGTTGGGGGTTGCCTGGGTGGTGCCGGCCCGCACATCGGAGCCGCCCTGCTTCTCGGTCATCGACATGCCCGCGGTGATGCCGGGTTTGGCGGTGGCCGGCTTGAGCTCGGGGTCGTAAACGCGACTGGTCAGCAACGGCTCGTAAACGGCCGCCAGCTCGGTGTTGAACCGCAGCGCCGGCACCACGGCATAGGTCATCGAGATCGGGCAGACGTGGCCCGGTTCCACCGTCCACACCGACGTCTTGGCCGCGCGCACCACGTGCGCGCCCGGTCGCTCGTCGGCCCAGGGCGCGGCGTGCAAACCGTGGGCGATCGCGGTGCGCATCAATTCGTGATAGGCCGGGTCGTACTCGACCTCGTCGATGCGATGGCCAGTCTGGTCGTGGGTGTGCAGCACGGGCCTGTTGCGGTCGGCCAGCTCGCCCCAGCGCTGCGCTTCGCGGCTGCCGTTGATCGCCCCTAGTTCGGTCACCTCGTCCAGCCCCCATTGCCCACCTTCGCGGATGACGGCCTCGACGATGAGCGGGGACGTGGCCGGGTTGTAGTTCTCCAGCGGTGGAACCTGGTTGGTGACGACGTGCGTATCTGACATAACCTCGATATTACATTTTTTCGACAACCGCACAAGATCCGTAATAGTGGCGGCGCCGCCTCGCTCAGCCGCTGGTCTTATCCCGTAGGAACGCGATGTCGTCCTTGCGGCCTTCGTCAGCGGTTTCGCAGATCACGGGTGCGTCCGCGGCCTTCACCGCCGCGACCAGCAGTTCGGGGTCGATCTCTCCGGTACCTAGGTTGGCGTGGCGGTCCCGGCCCGAGCCGGGAGCGTCCTTGGAGTCGTTGCAGTGCACCAGGTCGATGCGTCCGGTGATCCCCTTGATCCGGTCAACCGCGTCGACCAATGCCTCACCGGCCGCCCAGGTGTGGCAGGTGTCCAAGCAGAAGCCAATGCCGGTGTCGCCGATGACATCCCAGAGGCGTGCGATGGTGTCGAAGCGCCGGGCCATCGCGTGGTCACCGCCGGCGGTGTTCTCCAGGTAGACCGGGACCTCGGTGCGCAGCTGGTCCAGCGCCTTGCGCCAGCGGGCGAAACCCGCGTCCAGGTCGCTGTCGTCGGCGACGTGACCGCCGTGCACGATCACCGCCGCGGCGCCGATCTGGGCGGCGGCATCGCAAGTCTGCTGCAGGATTTTGCGCGACGGGATCCGCACTTTGTTGTTTGCTGACGCCACGTTGATCAGGTACGGCGCGTGCACGTAGATAGGCAGGGCCGCGGCCTTCAACTCCGCGGCGTCCTCGCGCGGCTTGGGCGCCTTCCAGCTCTGCGGATTACCGAGGAATATCTGCACCACATCGGCGCCTTCGGCCTGGGCCGAGGCCAGCGGATCCTGTGGGCTTACATGTGAACCGATCAGCACTCTGGCGAGTTTAACGAGACACCCCGACACGGCGCATATGGTGTGAATCCGTAGGAACAGCGGTCGTGGAAGGTGCGCCAATGACTTCGGTGGGGCTTTCGGTCGGACGGGGCGTCTCCGACATCACCGGCGAAGCGGCCGACTGCGGGATGCTCGGCTACGGCAAAATCGAGCAGCGCACTGCCGGCATCCACCTTCGATTGCGTTCGCGTGCCTTCGTTTTCGACGACGGCGAGCAACGGGTGCTACTGGTCGTCGCGGAGCTGCCGCTGCCCATGCAGAACGTGACGGACGAGGTTTTGCGCCTGCTGGCGATGTCCTACGGCGACACCTACACCGCGCGCAACACGCTGATCACCACCACGCACACCCACGCCGGTCCCGGCGGGTATTGCGGACATCTGCTGTACAACCTGTCGACCAGCGGCTTCCGGCCGGCGACCTTCACCGCGATCGTCGACGGAATCGTCGAATCGATCCGGCACGCCCACGAAGATCTGGCACCTGCCGAGGTGCGGCTGTCGCACGGCGAACTGCGTGACGCGAGCATCAACAGGTCGCCGTCGTCGTTCGACCGCAACCCGGCGACCGACCGGGACTTCTTCCCCGGCCGCGTCGACCCGCTCACCACGCTGATCCAGATCGATCGCGGCCCCGACACCGTGGGCGCACTCCACTTCTTCGCCACCCACGGCACCAGCATGACCAACCGCAACCTGCTCATCACCGGAGATAACAAGGGCTTCGCCGCCTACCACTGGGAGCGCACCGTGCGCGGCGCGGACTACCTGACCGGTCAGCCCGACTTCGTCGGTGCGTTCGCCCAGACCAACGCCGGTGACATGAGCCCCCACGTCGACGGACCCATCGCCTACGGGCCGTCACGGTCCGCGGACGAAATGGCCAACACCCGCCAGATCGGGTTGGCTCAATTCGAGGACGCCGTCGCGCAACTGGGCAACGGCACACTAATCGGCACCGACGTCGACTCCCGGCTCACCTACCTCGATCTGGCCAACGTCGTCGTCGGCGGGCAGTACACACCCGACGGGCGCGAACACCGCACCGGCCCGCCGATGATCGCCGCCGCGATGTTCGCCGGGACCGACGAAGGTGAAGGCTTCCGCGGATTCAGACAGGGTCGAAATGCACTCTGGGACAACGTATCCCGTGGCATCTACCGCGTCGGCGCGGGACTGCGGGCGGCGCAGGAACCCAAGGGCATGGTGATGCCGGCGCACCTGCTGAACCGGCTGCAGCCCTTCATCCAGGAAATAGTCCCGGTGCAGCTGGTCCGGATCGGGCGTCTGTATCTGATCGGAATTCCCGGCGAGCCGACTATCACCTCGGGACTTCGACTGCGTCGCACCGTTTCCTCGATCGTCGACGCTGACCTCAATGACGTGCTGTGCGTGGGGTACTCGAACGCCTATATCCACTACGTGACCACTCCCGAGGAATACCTCGAACAGCGCTACGAAGGCGGCAGCACCCTCTTCGGCCGATGGGAGCTGCCCGCACTCATGCAGACCGTCGCCGCGCTGGCCGAGGCAATGCGCGATGGCTGCGCGGTGTCACCCGGCCCCGGACCGCGACGGACCAAGCCGCGCAGTTGGCTGCGCATGCCGCCGGCCGACGTCGGCTCATTCGGCGCGATCGTGGCTCAGCCGGAGGGGACGTACGGGCCCGGCGAAACGGTGGAAGCCACGTTCGTCAGCGCGTATCCGAACAACGACTTGCACCGCAACCGCACCTTTCTGGAAGTGATGCACCTCGCGGATGAACAGTGGGTGCGGGTCGCCGACGACGGTGACTGGTCGACCACCTTCGAGTGGCGACGCGAAGGGCGTGCCAGCTCGCACGTCCGCATCCGATGGGACATTCCCGCCGACGCTGCGGCCGGGCGGTACCGCATCGTCCACCACGGCACCACCCGCGACCGGCACGGTCGGCTCGAGCCGTTCGTCGCGACCACCGGCGAGTTCACCGTGCGTTGAGTGCGCGAGCAGACGCAAAAGCACCCGACACGCCGGGCGTGCGGGTGCTTTTGCGTCTGCTCGCCAGGTGGTACTTGACGCGGTCCGAGAGGTCGACGGGCGCACGGCGGACATCTTCGACCGTGAACGGCATCGTCAGCCAGTCGCATTCCTGCAACCGCGCGGTCTTGAGACGGTCGTGCATGAGAGCATCGCGGCCCAGATGCCACTGCACGCTGTCGTACTCGGCGACGAACATGGCCTCCGGCCAGGCGAAGTCGACGCGCCAAACCCTGCCATAAAGATCCACAATGCTGTACTGCAGCTCCGGTGTCGGCACTTGATTGTCGATGAACACAAGTCGCGCCTCACTCTCCATCGGAGACTCGGCCCGCCCGTCGGCGTTGCCGATCAACTCCCGAACCTTGACGATGCCGCGTCGACCTTTTTGCAGGCGGATAGCCGCTTCGAGTTCGCCTGTGCTGCAAGCTTGGATGCGCAAAGCAGCGTCCATCGTCGCCAGGCCGCGGGGCCGCGACAGCGACCGCGCGACCTCTATCACCGTCCAGGCGGGGGCAGTTGCCAGTCGCCCCTGCACCCGTCGCAGCGGTGCCCCAATTCGCTGATGCACCATCAGACTCGTCGATGGTCGCATGCGCACACCCGGATCGAGGATGTGCAGGCGTGAAGTTGACTCGGTATCGAACCCGTACAACGTCGCAGCGGTACCCATGCAGGCCACAATCGGCTCACGCGCCACCAGGTCCAGCGCTGCCAGTTGGCCGAGCACATCGGGCGGGCTAGGCGCATACACACCGTGCCGCACGCGAAACAGCCTGCCCGCCTTGACAAGTCCAGCCAGCTGCCGGTGAGTGACCATGGTCAGCAGCTCGGCCGTGGTCGCAAGACCACCCGTCTTTTGCAGCACACTTTCGATGTCCATGGCCGCAACAATGTGGCCCGAGTCCCCGACAGTGTAGGCAGCGGCGAGCGCTATGTGGATAAGAGCTCGACTGTGCACGGATGAGCAGACGTAAAAGCACCCGACACGCGGAGCGTGCGGGTGCTTTACGTCTGCTCGCGCTACCTAGCGGTAGTCGCTGTACCCGTAGTCGTCCAACGGAACCGCGGCACCGGTGGCCTGACCGAAATCCGGGCTGTAGTACTGATCCTCGTAAGACGGGATCGTGTACGCCGCAGCACGGGCCTCCTCGGTCGGCTGCACCTGGATGTTGCGGTAGCGGTTGATACCGGTTCCGGCCGGGATCAACTTTCCGATGATCACGTTCTCCTTCAGACCGTTGAGCTTGTCGCTGCGGCAGTTGATCGCCGCATCCGTCAGCACACGTGTGGTCTCCTGGAACGACGCCGCGGACAGCCACGAGTCGGTGGCGAGACTCGCCTTCGTGATACCCATCAGCACCGGACGGCCGGCCGCGGGCTCGCCGCCCTCGGCGACCACCCGACGGTTTTCCGCCTCGAACTCGGCACGGTCGATCAGCGAGCCGGGCAGGAACTCCGTCGAGCCCGAGTCGATGATGGTGACGCGGCGCAGCATCTGGCGAACGATCACCTCGATGTGCTTGTCGTGGATCGACACACCCTGGGCGCGGTAGACCTCCTGGACCTCGCGGACCAGGTGGATCTGCACCTCACGCGGGCCCTGCACACGCAGCACCTCGTGCGGGTCGGCCGAGCCTTCCATCAACTGCTGACCCACCTCGACGTGGTCACCATCGGACAGCACCCGCTCGGAACCGTCCTCGTGCTTGAACACGCGCAACCGCTGACGCTTGGAGAGCTTGTCGTAGACCACTTCCTCGCCGCCGTCGTCGGGGATGATGGTGATCTTGTAGAAGCGCTCCCCGTCCTCGAGACGAACCCGGCCCGTGACGTCGGCGATGGGCGCCTTGCCGCGCGGGACGCGCGCCTCGAACAGCTCCTGGACACGCGGCAGACCCCCGGTGATGTCCTCACCCACACCACCCTGGTGGAAGGTACGCATGGTCAGCTGCGTGCCGGGCTCACCGATGGACTGTGCCGCGACGATACCGACGGCCTCACCGATGTCGACCAGCTTGCCGGTGGCCATCGAACGTCCGTAGCAGGTGGCGCACACGCCGGTGCCGGTGGTGCAGGTGAGCACCGACCGCACCTTGATCTGCGTGATGCCCGCAGCCAGCAGCGCCTCGATCGACGGGTCGCCCAGGTCTTCGCCGCGGGCGACGACGACGTTGCCCGCCTCGTCGACCGCGTCGGCACCCAAAGTCCGTGCGTACGCTGAGGTTTCGATGTACGGATCACGGATCAGAGTGCCGTCGGGCTGACGCTCGGCCAGCTCGACAATGATGCCCCGCTCGGTCTCGCAGTCGTGTTCGCGCACGATCACGTCCTGGCTGACGTCCACCAGACGACGGGTCAGGTAACCCGAGTCTGCGGTACGCAACGCGGTGTCCGCCAAGCCCTTTCGGGCACCGTGGGTGTTGATGAAGTACTCCAGCACGGTCAGGCCCTCACGGAAGGAGGACTTGACCGGACGCGGGATGAACTCACCCTTGGGGTTGGTCACCAGACCCTTCATGCCGGCCAGCGTCCGGGTCTGGGTGAAGTTACCCGTAGCACCCGAGTCGACGATGGTGATGATGGGGTTATCACTGGGGTAGTGCTCCCGCAGCGCCTGACCCACCTCGTCGGTGGCTTCCTTCCAGATCTCCACCAGTGCCTCGTTGCGCTCGTCGTGGTTCAAAGCGCCGCGCTGGAACTGCTTTTCGACCTTCTCCGCCCGCTCCTCGTAGTGATCGAGGATCTCTTTCTTCCGCGGCGGCACCAGCACGTCGGCCATCGAGACGGTGACGCCGCTGCGAGTTGCCCAGTAGAAACCGGCGTCCTTGAGCTTGTCCACGGTCTGCGCCACCACGATCATCGGGTAACGCTCGGCCAGGTCGTTGATGATCGACGCCTGCACCTTCTTGTGCATCTGCTTGTTCACGAACGGGTAGCCCAGCGGCAGCAGTTCGTTGAACAGCACCCGGCCCAGCGTGGTCTCGGCGACCCAGGCGTCACCCGGCTGCCAGCCGTTGGCGCCGAAGCGCTCGGCCTCGACCTCGGCCGGCGGACGCAGCTGCGTCAACCGCACTTTGATCTTGGCGCGTACCGACAGCACACCGCGGTCGGCGGCCATGATCGCCTCGGCCGGCGAGGAGTACACACCGGACTCCGGGCTGTCGGAGCCGGCTGGCTGGTACTCGCCCTTGTCGCCCTCGACCTCGGTGGTGAGGTAGTACAGCCCGGTCACCATGTCCAGCCGCGGCATGGCCAGGGGGCGGCCGGACGCCGGCGACAGGATGTTGTTGGACGACAGCATCAGGATGCGCGCCTCGGCCTGCGCCTCCGCCGACAGCGGCAGGTGCACGGCCATCTGGTCACCGTCGAAGTCGGCGTTGAACGCCTCACACACCAACGGGTGCAGCTGAATTGCCTTGCCTTCCACCAGCATCGGCTCGAAAGCCTGGATGCCCAGCCGGTGCAGGGTGGGTGCACGGTTAAGCAGCACCGGATGCTCGGCGATGACCTCTTCGAGGACATCCCACACCTGCGGACGCTGGCGCTCCACCATCCGCTTGGCGCTCTTGATGTTCTGCGCGTGGTTGAGGTCGACCAACCGCTTCATAACGAACGGCTTGAACAGCTCGAGTGCCATCAGCTTGGGCAGACCGCACTGGTGCAGCTTGAGCTGCGGACCGACCACGATCACCGAACGGCCCGAGTAGTCCACACGCTTACCGAGCAAGTTCTGCCGGAACCGGCCCTGCTTGCCCTTGAGCAGGTCGCTCAGCGACTTCAGCGGGCGGTTACCCGGCCCGGTGACGGGCCGGCCGCGACGGCCGTTGTCGAACAGCGCGTCGACGGACTCCTGCAGCATCCGCTTCTCGTTGTTGACGATGATCTCGGGCGCACCGAGGTCGATCAGTCGCTTCAACCGGTTATTGCGGTTGATCACGCGGCGGTAAAGGTCGTTGAGGTCCGAGGTGGCGAACCGGCCACCGTCGAGCTGCACCATCGGACGCAGCTCCGGCGGGATGACCGGCACCGCGTCGAGCACCATGCCCATCGGCGAGTTGCCCGACTGCTGGAACGCAGCCACCACCTTGAGGCGCTTGAGGGCGCGAAGCTTCTTCTGCCCCTTGCCGTTTCGGATGACGTCCCGCAGCAGATCGGCCTCGGCGTCGATGTCGAAGTTCTCGATCAGCTTCTGGATCGACTCCGCGCCCATGGCACCGGTGAAGTACTCGCCGTAGCGGTCCTGCAACTCGCGGTAGAGGTTCTCGTCAACGATCAACTGCTTGGGAGCCAGCTTGGTGAACGTGTTCCAGATGTCGTCGAGCCGGTCCAGCTCACGTTGCGCGCGGTCGCGCAGCTGACGCATCTCGCGCTCACCGCCGTCGCGAACCTTGCGCTTGGCGTCGGCCTTAGCGCCTTCGGCCTCCAGCTCGGCCAGGTCGGCCTCGAGCTTCTGCGCGCGGGCTTCCAGGTCAGCGTCACGCTGGTCTTCGACAGCCTTACGCTCCACCACCATCTCGGCTTCGAGCGTGGACAGCTCGTTATGCCGCATCTCGTCGTCGACCGCGGTAATCACGTAGGCGGCGAAGTAGATGATCTTTTCCAGGTCCTTGGGGGCGAGGTCGAGCAGGTAGCCCAACCGCGATGGCACGCCCTTGAAGTACCAGATGTGGGTCACCGGCGCGGCAAGCTCGATGTGACCCATCCGCTCACGCCGCACCTTGGCACGGGTCACCTCGACGCCACAGCGCTCACAGATGATGCCCTTGAAGCGCACGCGCTTGTACTTGCCGCAGTAGCACTCCCAGTCGCGAGTTGGTCCGAAGATCTTCTCGCAGAACAGGCCGTCCTTCTCGGGCTTGAGCGTGCGGTAGTTGATGGTCTCCGGCTTCTTGACCTCACCGTAGGACCACTGACGAATGTCCTCCGCGGTAGCCAGGCCGATCCGGAGTTCATCGAAGAAGTTGACGTCTAGCACGTAACTCCCTTTCCCCTTGCGGGTCTAGAAAACAATTAGGCCAAATCCTCAACCGAGGCAGATTCGTTGCGCGACAAGTTGATTCCCAGGTTAGCGGCAGCCCGCTCCAGGTCCTCGTCCTCGCCCTCGCGCAGCTCAATGGCCGCGCCGTCGGAGGACAGCACCTCGACGTTGAGGCACAGCGACTGCAATTCCTTGAGCAGCACCTTGAACGACTCGGGGATGCCGGGCTCGGGAATGTTCTCGCCCTTGACGATCGCCTCGTAGACCTTGACCCGGCCGACGGTGTCGTCGGACTTGATGGTCAACAGCTCCTGCAGCGTGTACGCGGCACCGTAGGCCTGCATGGCCCAGCACTCCATCTCACCGAACCGCTGGCCACCGAACTGCGCCTTACCACCCAGCGGCTGCTGGGTGATCATCGAGTACGGGCCGGTGGAGCGAGCGTGGATCTTGTCGTCCACCAGGTGGTGCAGCTTCATGATGTACATGTAGCCAACCGTTACCGGGTACGGGAACGGCTCGCCGCTGCGGCCGTCGAAGAGCACCGCCTTGCCGTCCTCGTTGACCAGCACCTCGCCGTCCCGGTTGGGCAGCGTGGCCGACAACAGCCCCTGCAGCTCTTCCTCCTTGGCGCCGTCGAACACTGGCGTGGACACGATCTGGTTCGGCTGGGCGTGGCGCAGATCCTCGGGCAGGTTAGCCGCCCATTCCGGAGTGCCCTCGATGTTCCAACCGGCCTTGGCCACCCACCCGAGGTGGGTCTCCAGGATCTGGCCGATGTTCATCCGTCGCGGCACACCGTGGGTGTTCAGGATGATGTCCACCGGGGTGCCGTCCGGCAGGAACGGCATGTCCTCCACCGGCAAGATCTTGCCGATGACGCCCTTGTTGCCGTGCCGGCCGGCGAGCTTGTCGCCGTCGGAGATCTTGCGCTTCTGGGCCACGTAGACGCGGACCAGCTCGTTGACGCCGGCCGGCAGCTCGTCGTCGTCCTCGCGGGAGAACACCCGGATGCCGATGACCTTGCCGGACTCGCCGTGCGGCACCTTTAGGGAGGTGTCGCGGACCTCGCGAGCCTTCTCACCGAAGATCGCGCGCAGCAGCCGCTCCTCGGGGGTCAGCTCGGTTTCACCCTTGGGGGTGACCTTGCCGACCAGGATGTCGCCGTCGCGAACCTCGGCACCGATGCGCACGATGCCCCGCTCGTCCAGGTCCGCCAGCACCTCGTCGGAGACGTTCGGGATGTCCCGGGTGATCTCCTCGGCGCCCAGTTTGGTGTCGCGGGCGTCGATCTCGTGCTCCTCGATGTGAATCGAGGTCAGCACGTCCTCTTCGACGAGCCGGTTGGACAGGATGATGGCGTCCTCGTAGTTGTGACCCTCCCACGGCATAACCGCCACCAGCAGGTTCTTGCCCAGAGCCATCTCACCGTTGTCGGTGCAGGGCCCGTCGGCGATCACCTGTCCGGCCTCCACGCGATCGCCGGCATCGACGATCGGCGACTGGTTGGCGCAGGTGCCGTGGTTGGAGCGCGCGAACTTGCGCATCCGGTAGGTACGCCGGGTGCCCTCGTCGTGCATCACGGTGATGTAGTCGGCCGAGACCTCCTCGATAACGCCCGCCTTCTCGGCGACTACGACGTCGCCGGCGTCGATCGCCGCGCGCAACTCCATACCGGTGCCCACCAGCGGCGCCTCGCTACGCACCAGCGGAACCGCCTGACGCTGCATGTTGGCACCCATCAGGGCACGGTTAGCGTCGTCGTGCTCGAGGAACGGAATCATTGCGGTGGCCACCGACACCATCTGGCGCGGCGACACGTCCATGTAGTCCACCTCGGACGACGGGACGTACTCGACCTCGCCCGCCTTGCGGCGGACCAGGACGCGCGGCTCGACGAACCGGCCCTTCTCATCGATCGGCGAGTTGGCCTGAGCCACGACGTGGCGGTCCTCCTCGTCGGCCGTCAGATAGTGAATCTCATCCGAAACGACCCCGTCCACAACCTTCCGGTACGGCGTCTCGATGAACCCGAACGGGTTGACCCGCGCGTACACCGACAGCGACCCGATCAGGCCGATGTTCGGACCTTCCGGGGTCTCGATCGGGCACATCCGGCCGTAGTGTGACGGGTGCACGTCACGCACTTCCAGACCCGCGCGCTCACGGGACAGACCACCCGGCCCCAAAGCGGACAGACGCCTCTTATGCGTCAAACCGGAAAGCGGGTTGTTCTGATCCATGAACTGCGAGAGCTGGCTAGTGCCGAAGAACTCCTTGATCGCGGCGACGACCGGCCGGATGTTGATCAGGGTCTGTGGCGTGATCGCCTCGACGTCCTGAGTGGTCATCCGCTCGCGCACGACGCGCTCCATCCGGGACATGCCGACCCGGATCTGGTTCTGGATCAGCTCGCCTACGGTGCGCAACCGGCGGTTGCCGAAGTGGTCGATGTCGTCGGTCTCCACCGGCACCTCGACGCCGCCCGGAACGGTCATCGTGTGTTGACCCTCGTGCAGGCGGACCAGGTACTCGATGGTCGCGACGACGTCTTCCTCGGTCAGCGTGGAGCTGGTGATCGGCTCACCGGCGTGCAGGCCGAGCTTCTTGTTGACCTTGTACCGGCCCACCCGGGCCAGGTCGTAGCGCTTCTCCTTGAAGAACAGGTTCTCCAGCAGGGTCTGCGCGGATTCCTTGGTCGGCGGTTCGCCTGGACGCAGCTTGCGGTAGATGTCCAGCAGCGCCTCGTCGGTGCCGGCGGTGTTGTCCTTCTCCAGGGTCCCCATCATGATCTCGGAGAAGCCGAACCGCTCGTGGATCTGCTCGTTGGACCAGCCGAGGGCCTTGAGCAGCACGGTGACGGGCTGACGGCGCTTGCGGTCGATGCGCACACCGACGGTGTCGCGCTTGTCGACGTCGAACTCCAGCCAGGCGCCCCGGCTCGGGATCACCTTGACGCTGTGCAGCATCTTTTCGGTGGACTTGTCGATGGTCTCGTCGAAGTACACACCGGGCGAGCGCACCAGCTGGCTCACCACGACACGCTCGGTGCCGTTGATGATGAAGGTGCCCTTCTCGGTCATCATCGGGAAGTCACCCATGAAGACCGTCTGGCTCTTGATCTCGCCGGTGTTGTTGTTGATGAACTCGGCGGTGACGAACAGCGGAGCCGCGTACGTCATGTCCTTGTCTTTGCACTCGTCCACCGGCGCCTTGACTTCGTCGAAACGCGGGTCGGAGAACGACAGGGACATAGAGCCCGAGAAGTCCTCGATCGGCGAGAGCTCGTGGAGAACCTCCTCGAGCCCGCCCATCTGGTTGACTTCGCCGCGCTCGGCGGCGGAGTCACGCCAACGCTGCGAGCCGATCAGCCACTCGAACGAGTCGGTCTGAACGTCGAGTAGCCCGGGGACCTCTAGGGGTTCGCGCAACTTGGCGAAAGACACCCGGTTCGGAGCTCCGGGTACGGAACTGTTCGAAGAACTTTGTGGACTACCTGTGTTGCTCTGGCGGAAATCAGCCAAGATGCGTCCTTCCAGCACCTCGTGCGACGTACGGGAAGTCCCGAAGCCATTGAGCGAGCCGGCGCGAGCCGGTGCCTGCTGAGCTGTTCGCCGCAGATATTTTGTCGGTTCGGCTGGCGAACGAACTGTCCGGATCTCACGCACGCAACCAAATAGCTGAGCCGCAAACAGGGGCTCAGGCTAAGACCACGGTGTCTTTAGCGGCGAAGTGGCGATTGTGAGGTGGGCAGGAGGTAGCCAGCGCAACGTCCAACAATAGCGCAGGACGGCGCATTCCTCAAACACCCAGCACAATCAGGCGTGCACGGGAAACGGCGCTGGCTGGCACCTCTAGCTTCACACGCACACATGCTGCCCAACAGATTGACCCGTTTAGGCCTTTCCGTCAAGAGGTGGGCACGGCAAGTTGTGGGAAATTCCGGGTGTGACGTGGCTGAACAGGTAGCCGCGGGCACGTCGAGACGCGCCGGAACCCGGTCGAATCTCGCAGAGCCGAAGTCGCGTTTCGCAGGGAGCGGTCGGCCGCCATGACCGGCAACCGGCAACCGATCAGTAGTCGTGCGTCTGGAACTTGTGGGTGCCCTCGAGGTCGTCGAGGATCGCCTGCTGGGCCTTCTGCGGCAGCGTATGCAGCATCGCGCGCACCCGGGCCTGGCGGCGAGCCACGCCCTTGCGCTCCGGCATGCCCGGGGACGCTTCGATCTGCGGCGGCACGCCCTCGATGTCTTCCACACCACCGGCGTGCTGGCCGGCTTCGAGCGCGGCCTGCTCCTCGGCCATGGTGGCCTCGTCCTTCTCCTCCGACATACCGATCGGCCCGATGCGGCGGCCGTTCAGGAACTGGCGGACCACCGGCTCGTCGCTGGTCAGCAGCACCTCACGGGGCCCGAACATGACCAGGTGCTTGCGGAACAACATGCCCATGTTGTCCGGGACGGTGCGGGCGATGTTGATGTTGTGCGTCACGATCAGGATGGTCGCGTCGATCTGGGCGTTGATGTCCATGATCAGCTGGCTCAGGTACGCGGTACGAACCGGGTCCAGACCGGAGTCGGGCTCGTCGCAGAGGATGATTTGCGGGTCCAGCACGAGCGCCCGGGCCAAGCCGGCACGCTTGCGCATACCGCCGGAGATCTCGCCGGGGAACTTCTTCTCGTCGCCGCCGAGGCCCACCATTTCCAGCTTCTCCATAACAATGTTACGGATCTCGCCTTCCTTCTTCTTGGTGTGCTCGCGCAACGGGAACGCGGTGTTGTCGTACAGGTTCATCGAGCCGAACAGGGCGCCGTCCTGGAACAGCACGCCGAACAGCGTGCGAATCTCGTAGAGCTCCTTGGCCGAGCACTCGATGATGTCGGTGCCGTCGATGATGATGGAGCCACGTTCCGGACGCAGCAGACCGATGAGGGACTTGAGGAACACCGACTTGCCGGTACCCGACGGGCCCAGCAACACACTGACCTCTCCGGCGGGGATCGTGAGCGTGACGTCTTCCCAGATCCTCGAGGATCCGAACGACTTGGTAAGTCCGTTGACCTCGATCGCGACACCCATGGGAAACCCTTCCGTCGAACGCGCGTATAAGCCACCAGCCCCGTGTGGCTTGAGTCACTGTAGCGCACGCCTACCGCGCGACATCAGGGTTGGGAGGTAACAATCCTCGGGGGCTTGCGACCGGGACGATTAGGCGGACTGAACATCGTTGCCGGCCCAATTGCCGTGAAAACCCATCGGCACCCGCTGCGGCAGGTGGACGGTAGCCATCGTCTCGAGGGTCTGTGCGTCCAGAACCAGCAACACGCCCTCGTCTCGGCCCCGATGCGTGCCCATCCCGATCAGGACGCCGTCGTCCTCAGCCAGGCCGGCGTTGCCGGGAGCGGGGGCCGGGTTGGGCACGAACGACATCTCACCGATTAATAGGTCAGGATCGAGCGGCGCAGTCGCGCTTGATCCGGTCGTGAAGTCGTGCTTGTACAGCGTGGTGGACATGTCTTTGGCCCCCGCCGACAGATAGCCGCCGTCGAAACCGAGGGTGTAGCCGAACCGGTGCCGCCTACCCAGCAGGGTCTCGTTGATGCGGGGAAACTCCTGCGGCCGATCGTCTCGGCGTTCGGACGTCACCGCACCCGTAGTTAGGTTGATGGTCCAGCGGTCGAGAGTGGGCCGATTGTCACCCGGACCGCGCCGGTCGCGGTCGAACATCTGCGCATAGCGCACCACATCGAGAACCAAGACCTCGGCCCCCTGGGAATCGGCGCCCTTCTCGGTGTACGCGTTGAGCGGGTGAAAGACGTAGCAAGGTTCCACGTCGAACCACCGGACTGACCCGAATCGGGCGTTGCCATTGCCGGTTTCTCGAGGCATGACGCCGATGCGTGCCGGGTAGTTCGGGTTCCAGCGGTACGGCATCCGATGCATGGGCTGGCGGTTGCGATTGATCATCGAGGTGATGGGACTGGGGATCCGGACGCGCCCCAATATCGACTGCAGAACAAGCCGGGCCGGCGCGCTCAGCGCACGCGGCACGTTCACCGGTACCACCTGCACGGGATCGAACGTCACGGGGAGGTCGTAGATCACCACATAGTCGTCGGTGAGCGAGAAGTCGTGCATCATCGGCGACCCGCTCACTTCGATGTCGACCGTGCGACGGGCCCGGCCCTGGTTGTCGATCACTGAGTACTGCACTGTCCGCCCACGAGTGAACGAGTAGGACATGGCGTGCAGTTCGCCGGTCGCCGGATCGCGGTGGGGATGAGCGGTATAGCCACCGAACAGGGTGCCGTCGAAGTCGCAGGGCGCCACGGTGTCGAGTTCATCGGTGAGCTGGTAATTGGCGCCGCCACCCTCCACCAGCGCCAGAGTGCGTCCGGCGTGACTGAGGGCGTTGGTGTTGGGACCTACGGACAGCAGGCCGACCCGCGGGTCCAGCCCCATCGGTTGGGGCTCCCCTAATGCTGCGCACACGGGCGGCGTGCGCACCCAGCGGTTGCGGTACCAAACTGCCTGCCCATCCTGCAGCGCCACACCGTGCACCATGGCGTCGCCGCTGAACCAGTGGTAGATGGCCGGGTCGACGTCGGCGACGGGATTGGGCCCGTTACGCAGATAACGCCCGTTCAGGTGCGCCGGGATCTGCCCGGTGACCTTCAGATCGGTCGCGGTGATCTCGGTGCGCACCGGCTCGAGGAAGCCCTCGAGGTAGGGGTTTCCAAGTTCGACGGTTTGCACAGATGTCATCCTGAGCTCCTATAACATTGTTATTTCAGTGTTATAGGCACGGTACGCCCGCAGCGAGGGGATGGCAACGGTTCATCGGAGATGATTAGCTCAATGACTTCTTTCCAGACTCAGCGCAATGTCCGCGACGACCTGCTGCACGCCGCCGTGGGACTGCTGAACGACCATGGGCCCGACGCCCTGCAGACCCGCAAGGTAGCCAGCGCCGCGGGAACCTCAACGATGGCCGTGTACACGCATTTCGGCGGAATGCGGGAGCTGATCGCGGCAGTAGCCCAGGAGGGATTGCGGCAGTTCGACGCCGCACTCACGTTGCCGGGGACCGACGACCCGGTGGCGGACCTGCTGGCCGTCGGGGGCGCGTATCGGCGCTATGCCATCGAAAAACCGCACATGTACCGGCTGATGTTCGGCAGCACCAGCGCGCACGGCATCAGGGCGCCCGCGGGCAACATCCTGACGTTGACACTCGCCGAGATCGAGCAGCATGAACCGAGCTTCGCGCACGTCGTCCGCGCCGTGCACCGGTCAATGCACGCCGGCCGGATCACCAAGTGCCCGGTGGATGACGACGCCGCGGTAGTGGCGACAGCAGCTCAGTTCTGGGCACTGATCCACGGATTCGTGATGCTCGAGCTGGCCGGATTCTACGGCGATGACGGCTCCGCCCTGATGCCCGTACTGGCGGCGATGACCGCGAACCTACTTGTCGCTCTGGGCGATTCCCCCGAGCAGGTGGGTCGCTCGCAGTTGGCGGCGATCCCCACGAGCTGACACCTACGCACGCCGAGAGCCCCCGGGCCAACGGCGCCGGGGGCTCTCGCGTGGTTCTGAACTACTTGACGGTGACGGTGGCGCCTGCGGCCTCGAGCTTGGCCTTGGCCTCGTCGGCGGCCTCCTTGGCGACCTTCTCCAGCAGCGGCTTGGGGGCGCCGTCGACCAGATCCTTGGCCTCCTTGAGGCCCAGGCCGGAGACAATCTCGCGGACCACCTTGATGACGCCGATCTTCTTGTCACCGGCAGCCTCGAGGATCACGTCGAATTCGCTCTGCTCCTCGGCGGCCTCCACGGCAGCGCCACCACCGCCGCCGCCAGCGGCGGCAACAGCGACCGGGGCGGCCGCGGTGACCTCAAAGGTCTCCTCGAACTTCTTGACGAAGTCCGAGAGCTCCAACAGGGTCATTTCCTTGAATGCGTCGAGCAGGTCGTCGCTGGACAGCTTGGCCATGGTGTGGGTCCTTCCTGATATTTCCGGGTTTGTCGGGGTTTGCGGGTGTTATTCGGCTTCGGCAGCTGCCTCGGCTGGTGCCTCTGCGGCCGGCGCGGCGGCAGCCGCGGGAGCCTCGGAGTCCTTCTTTTCCTGCAGAGCAGCCAGCAGTCGGGCCATCTGCGACGCGGGCGCATTGAAAAGCCCCGCGGCCTTGGCGAGGTTGCCCTTCATGGCGCCGGCCAGCTTGGCCAGCAGCACCTCGCGGGATTCCAGGTCAGCGATGCGCTCGACCTCGGCGACGCTGAGCGCGTGGCCGTCCATGTAGCCGCCCTTGATGACGAGCGCCTTGTGCTCCTTGGCGAAGGTCTTGAGCGCCTTGGCAGCGTCGACCGGCTCACCGGTGACGAACGCGATCGCCGTCGGGCCGGCGAAGAGCTCGTCGAGCCCCTCTATCCCGGCCTCGGAGGCGGCCCGTTTGATCAAGGTGTTTTTGGCCACGGCGTAGGTGGCCGATTCCCCCAGGGAGCGGCGCAGCTCGGCCAGATTGGCGACGGTCAAGCCGCGGTATTCGGTGATGACGGTCGCGCTCGAAGCCTTGAAGTGCTCGGCGATGTCTGCAACGGCGGTGGCCTTGTCAGCCCTGGCCATGCCTGCCTCCTGTGGTCGATGTACCGATATGCGTGGTCTCTGCGCCACCGAGAAACGACATACGCCCCGGCGCAGGATGCGGCCGGGGCGTTGGATTACGCCGACGCGTGCGCCGACGGTGCTGCCTCGTCCTCCTGCGTGGGCCGCCGAGATTTCTCTCGGACCTTCAACCGATTGCTCGGTGACCGACGGTCTTCGGTGGATCGGCAACCACCATAGCGTGACGCCCTGGGATCAGCCAAAACGCCTCGGCCCACACCAGCCATCCCGCCGAACGTGCCATCTCGCCGAGCGTGAACGATACGACGCCGGAACGGCGTGTCCCGTCGCGCATTCCACAGTCGCCGGCCGTGGTGCCGCGAGGAGACGGCTAGAGGCCCGCCAGCCGGGCCGCACCGATCAGACCGGCCGCACCTCCCAATTCGGCAGGCACCACGCGCAGTGCGGACAGGAAACGCAGCCCTGCGTACTCGGACAACGCGGCCCGCAGCGGAGCGAACAACACATCACCGGATTTCGCAACTCCCCCGCCGATCACCACCAGGTCGAGGTCGCATACCGCCGCCACCGAGGCGATCATTGCCGCCAACGCACGCGTGCCTCGCCGAAACGCCTGTTGCGCCAACGGGTCACCGTTCGCCGCCGCGTTGGCCAACTCCTTGGCCCCGGCCTCGGCCGGCGCCGTCCACCCGTTCTCCCGTGCCCAGCGCACCATCGACGGACCCGAAGCCGCAGTCTCCACGCAACCCCGCCCACCGCAAGCGCAGGCGCGACCGTCCGGATCCACGACCACATGGCCGACGTGGCCCGCATTCCCGGTGCGCCCGTCGTAGGGAACCCCATCCAGCACCAAACCGCCGCCGACGCCGGTAGACACCACCATGCCCAACATGAAGCCGGCACCGCGCCCGGCGCCGAGCCAGTGCTCCCCGACCGCCATGCACACGCCGTCGCCGCCGAGCCGGACCGGCACACCCGGCAGCATGGCGGCCACCTTGTCCCGCAATGGGTACCCGCGCCAGGCACGAATGTTGATCGGGCTGACGGTGCCGCCGGCCAGATCGATGGGCCCGGCCGACGCGATGCCCACCCCCGCGATCGCCCCCCCGGCGGCCTGCACCGCGTCGGCGATCAACGCCGCGAGAGCCTGCCAAACCTGTTCGGCGTCACCGCCTTGCGGGGTCGGGCACTTGGCGCTGTACACCAGCAGAGCCGCGGAATCGGCGCGGGCCGCGGGGTCGGCCAGTGCTGCGGCGAGCTTGGTGCCGCCGATGTCGAGACAGAGGGTCAGCATGCTCAGTGCCGGTGGGTGTTGTCGGGCTGGCGGGGGTCCCCGGGATGCTCGTATCCGGGAGCCAGACGCACCAGTGCCTCCCGACGGGCGTCCAGCCAGTCCCGGAACGCGCGCCGACGAGCCGCACCCAGCAGATGTTCGGCGACCGCGGACCGCACCTGCTCCAGCGGTGGGCCGACCAGAGCGGGAGTCCGCCAGCCATGGTCACCCGCGATTGCGGTCGCGAAGCGCAGCGGATTGCGGGCGTGGTAGTCCGCGATCTCGTCATCGCTTATTTCGACACCGGCGGTGACTGTGGCGAACAGGGCACGCGCGGCCGGCCGGGCCAGTGCGGCCGCGGTGACGCTGCCGATCTCCAGCCGGGCGGTCACGCCGGGCAGCACTTCGGATTCAGTCGGGGCATTGTCCGCGCGAAGGCCACGCGCGGCCACCTCCACATCGACCACCCGCTCGGTCACGATCAGTTGGGTCAGCCAGCGTCGCAGCTGCCGCCCTTCGCTGGTGCCGGGGTGCGGCAGTGCGGCCGCGCGGGGCCCGTTGCGCAACCGCGCCTCGCGCTCGTCGACCTCTGCGACCGCGACCACCGCGCCCCCGACGGTCGCTACGGGATCCTCGCTCACTGCGCTCCTCCTGCCGTCACCGTCACCGTCGCAGCCGGCGAATACACGAGGCGACCCGCGCAGCCGACGCGGACCAGTGCCCACCACCGCCCGGGCGCCACCCAACCCGGCGGTGCCACGCCGAAGGAGAGTTCGGCGGTGCCGCCAGCCGGAAGAGTCGCGCCCAGCGCGGCCGGACCGATCCACTCCCACGTCCCCCATGGGCTGATCAGGTGCGCCTCCAAAGCAAGGTCCGCACCGGCGCGGCTGCCGATCGTCACGGTCAGGCTCGTCTGCTGGCCGGCGGCCAGTTCGACCTCCGCGGGGCTATCGATCAGATAGACCAGCCCGGTGTCCTCGGTCCCCACCGCCACCACGGCGACGTCCTCGACCAGCTGGTGCCACGCCGCCGGGGTATCGGCGTCGGTGACGCGCAACTGAGCCCGGATGGGATACAGCCCGGCGGCAACACCAGCCGGGACGGTCGCCACGACCTCGGTCTCGTGGTGCTCGCCGGCGCCCAGCGTGAACGGCAGCTCGGCGGGGCTGATCAGCCAGCCGGCGGGACCGAGCAGTTCGACCGTGCCGCCCAGGGTGGCGTCGGTGCAGTCGCTGGTCGCGCTCAGCCGCAGGACCACTCGGTCGCCGGCGCCGGCACTCAGCTGTGGCGGATGCAGGTGGGCCACGACCGGCAACCCGCCCAGCGGCGCGGGACCGCGATTGTGCAGCCAGTACCGTGCGTAGAGCGGCTGGGCCGGCTCGGCGTGCGGGGCCAATTGCGTCGGCTCGGCGAGCACCGGCGGGATATCGAGCCGCGCCAGAATTGTCGCAATCTGGTAGCCGTGCAGGTCGATGGTTCGCTTGCGCCCCTGCGGCCGCTCCAGCAGATCCGCCTGGCGCAGCGTGCGCAGGGAGCCGAGGTCCGAGCCGATCACGACCCGTGTTGCCGTCCCCGCCGACTCCACCAATCGCAGCGCCACGTCGTCGGGTGCGACCGGGTCGGTGCGGCCGGCGGTCAGCGGATTGCCGGCCGCCTTGAGGGCACCCAGGTGCACGGTGTCGGGCTCGACCCGCAGCAACGAACCGACCGGCGGGAGCGCTTCGCGCTGCACGCGCGGAGTCACCGCGAACAGCGGGTTGGAGAACTGGGCGCTGCGGGCCGGCACCCCGGCCCGGCGCCAGTCCCCGCTGCCGCACACCAGCGCATAGTCGAAATCGTGTGTCCAGTGCTGCAGCTGGAAGTTGGAGCCGTCGGGTGCGGTACGGCGCGGCTCATCGATCCAGGTGCCCGACGGCCAGCCTGTGCAGGACCGCATCAGCGCGGTGTGCAGGGTTCCTTCGGTGTCGACGGCGAAGCTCGGCACGCCGCGGTTGAGCACCGCGATGGTGTAGTCGTCGAACGGTTGGAGTACAGGCGGTGCTTGCTGGTCGACCACGATCTCCGCGTCGGAGAGGTCGCGAACCACCGCGGCGATCGCGGCGGCCAGGGCCGTGTCGTCGCGGCCGGCGACGACAAGCACCGGGAGCGCGCGCGGCGCCCGCAGGTCGGCGTCGGGAACCCAGACGTCCGACAGCTCCGCGGTCGCAGGCACCCACACGCGGGCCTTGCCGGTGTCGGTCAGCTGCCGATCAAGTTCGGCGGCGTAGACCGGGTCCGCCTCGGCGAGCACCGCGGCGGTAAAGGCGTTCTGGTCGGGGCCGCCCAGCGCGATCCGCGCGTCGGGCAAGTTGGAGTCGACATCGAGATGGCCGTAGCGCGGCCGGTCCGCGCCGCTGCAGGTGGCTGTCACGCCGCTACGGACCAGAGCAACCATCAGATCGCGAGCCATGGGACTGGACGCTGCCGCCTGCGACGGGACAATCACCTCGGCGACCGATACCGCCCGCATCGCGTCACCGACGCGGACTCGCATCGCCGAGGACAACCCGAACCATCCGTAGGCCGGGTTGTCCAGCGTCCACAGGTGTTCAGCGGTGTCCACAGCACGATCCCCGTCATGCAGCAGCGCGAATCCGCGCCCGACGACGGCGTCCCCGACCTCGCTGACCGGCGTAGCGCCCGGCACCGGACACGGCCAGCGCAGCCGCAGCAGCTGGTCCGCACCGGTGAACTCGTGGATGGTGGTGCGGCAGTCCAGTCGGTCGATGCCATGCCACAACGTCAGCGTCTGGGTGTAACGCAACACCATGCCGATACGGCCCTGCACGACCAGCCGTTGGCCGAGCGGACCGCGGTAGGCCTTTACGGCGGCGGGCGATTCCGACGAACCGACCACCGGCCCCTTGGACAGCAGGTGCCACGGCCCTTCGCCCTGGCTCGGATGCGAGGAGTACTCCTCGTAGACGGCGAGTTCATTGCCGACCCGGCCGGCGGCGATCAACTCGCGACCCTGATGGACCAGCGACTCCACGGCTCCGCCGCGCTGCGGGTCGACGCTGAGCCGGTAGTGCTCGTTGCCGATCCGCACACCGGCGACCGGCTCCCAGCCGCTCGCGGCCGCCGTGGGGGCCAGCCGGTACACCCGCCAGCCCAGCGACGGCACGTCGCGGGCAAGCCAGCTCACCGAGTGGCCGTGGTCGTCGACCTGAGTGGGATGCTCGATGCCGTCGGTATCCAGCAGCCGTACCCCGGCTGCCAGCGGCGCGTCCAATCGGATGGTGACGACGTCGCTGCGCCGCTGCGTCAGCGGATTCCAGACCACCACCGAGTCGGGATCGCCCGCCACTACCGACGACAGCAACTGCAGCGAGTTGTCTCGCGCGGTGCGGCCCAATTCCCAGGCGTCGCGCCAGCCGGTCAGCAGATCGAGGTATACCTGGTCGGACTCCGACCCGGTGATCGCGTCGTGGTGCGCTCCGTAGGCCAACTGCACCCACGCTTTGGCGAACGCCGCTTGCGGGTACTCGGCCCCAGTCAACACCCCGGCGAAGACGGCGAAGCGCTCGGCGTCCAGTACCGCGTTCTCCGCGGCCCGGTTGGCTTGCTTGGTGTCGATGTACGAAACGTCCTTGCCGGTGTAGATCGGGTTCATGTCCCGGGTCTGCGGCGACGCCACCGCCCCCCGTTCGGTCAGTTCGGCGCGCACCGCCGCGAAGAACTCCCGTGGCAGCCCGCAGACGAACCGCGGCCAGGTGTAGCGGTCGGCCCAGTCGCGGTGGATCTCGGTGACCCATTTGTTCGGTGGGGTGTAGTCGGTGCCGACCGGCAACAACACATTGCGAGTCAGCGCAACCCTCTTGAGCTGGGCGAACAGCGCATAAGTGGCTTCTTTAGCCTCGGCAAGGGTGGTCGAGGAATCCATCCACCAGCCGGCCGAATAATGCGCCGGCATGTAGTGAGTGAGCAGGCCGCGCCCGGAGGGCGAGATCCACTCGAACTCGCTGGAGAACTGCATGCGATCGACGTCCCCGCCCTGAGCCGGACCCCATTGGTGGTGCGGCCCGCGCGCCCACGAACTCGAGGTCAGCCCGGCGTCCGCCGCCATCCCCGGGAACTGCGGGTCGTGGCCGAATACGTCGAGCTGCCACGCGGTAGCCGGATCGGCACCCAGTACGTCCCGCTGAAAACCGATGCCGTGCACCAAGTTCCGAATGGTCGTTTCCGGGCTGGTCAGATTGGTGTTGGGCTCGTTGTAAGTGCCGCCCATCACCTCGACGCGGCCTTCGGCCAGGAAGCGACGCAAGTCGGCGCGGTCCTCCGGGCGGGTGTCCCAGTACGGCTTGAGGTAGTCGACCTCGGCAAGCACGAACTTGTACTCGGGTTCGCGGCGCGCCATCTCCAGATGCGCATGGACCAGCTCGAAACCGTTGGTCTGGCGGCACTGTCCCGGCGGGTCCTCGGTCCATTCGCTGGTGTAGGCGCCCTGGGTGTTCCACCAGACCGGGTCGTAGTGGAAGTGGCTGACCATGAACATGGTCCAGCCGGGCTCGGCGATAACGAACTCGAGGGACAGCTCCACCGCAGCGGCCCGAACCGTGGCGACACGACGCTGACCGATCACCGCATGTTCGACATCGATCGGAACCTCGACCAGTTCCTGGCCCGCCGCGACCACCACATTGCCGTGCAGGCCGTCGCCGTCGATCCGCAGCGGTGTCGGTGCGGCGCACCCGGCAACGATCACCCGCGCCAACTGCAGCGGTCGCGCCGGCGGGCCCACGAACAGCTCGGTCGATCCCGCCGAAATCAGCTGCATGTCAGCACCTTACGACCCTGCATCCGCCCGTTGAAGACGTTGCGCGACCACTCGCCCGATATTGGTGGCAGCCTAGATGGGGTGGTGGACCTCAAGACACAACTGGTTGAGCAACTCGACTGGCACTGGAGCGGACAGTTACGGCCCCGCCTGGATGGCCTGACCGACGACGAATATTTCTGGCAACCGGTACCGGACTGCTGGACCGTGCAGCCCGACGGTTCTATCGACTTCGCCTACCCGCCACCCGACCCTGCTCCGTTCACCACCATCGCGTGGCGGGCTGCCCACGTGATCGTCGGAGTATTCGCCATGCGGACGCACCACCACTTCGGCGGGCCGCCCGCTGACTACCAGAATTGGCCCTATGCCACCAGTGCCGCCACCGCGCTGCAGCAGCTCGACGAGACCTACGCGGGGTGGATCGCCGGGGTGCGATCGCTGTCCGGGGACGATCTGAACCGCCCGTGCGGGCCGGCCGAAGGCCCCTACGCCGAGTACGCGCTGAGCGAGCTGATCCTGCACATCAACCGGGAGGCGATCCACCATGGCGCCGAAATCGCCTGTCTGCGAGACCTTTATCTGCATATGGTCGATGCCTGACACATGCTCCAGTGACCGTGCCGGTGCCCGACGAGCGCGGCGCCCCGGTACAGCAAGTCAACCGCAGGCCGGGTTGGGAACCCCAACCCGGGATTGAGCCGACGAAACAGCCCGAGTACCGGGGCTCGGGATGCGTTCGCCCGCGGTGGCGCGGCGCGTGAGCGACATCACGCAAATTGGGAGTTGACTCGCCGAATTTGGCACACTGCTCAAATGAGTTCCACCAAACACCGCGATGTCGCCAGGCTCGACCGGGTGCCGTTGCCGGTCGAGGCGGCCCGGGTTGCCGTCACCGGTTGGCAGGTCACCCGCACCGCCGCGCGCGTGGTCACCAAGCTGCCGGGCAAGGGCCCCTGGCAGCAGAAAATCATCAAGGAGATCCCGCAGACCTTCGCCGATCTCGGCCCCACGTATGTGAAGTTCGGACAGATCATCGCGTCGAGCCCAGGGGCGTTCGGCGAATCGCTGTCGCGCGAATTCCGCACCCTGCTCGACCGGGTGCCGCCGGCCGACACAGACGAGGTGCACCGTTTGTTCGTCGAGGAACTCGGCGACCATCCCGCCAACCTGTTCGCGTCCTTCGACGAGGAGCCGTTCGCGTCGGCGTCGATCGCTCAGGTGCACTACGCGACCCTCAAGACCGGCGAGGAAGTCGTCGTCAAGATCCAGCGGCCGGGCATTCGCCGTCGGGTTGCCGCGGACCTGCAGATCCTGCAACGCTTCGCCCAGGCCGTCGAACTGGCCAAACTGGGCCGCCGGCTTTCGGCACAGGATGTAGTCGCCGACTTCGCCGACAACTTGGCCGAGGAGCTGGACTTCCGTCTGGAAGCACAGTCGATGGACGCCTGGGTCTCGCACCTGCATTCGTCACCGCTGGGCAAGAACATCCGGGTGCCGCAGGTGCACTGGAACTTCACCAGCGAACGAGTGCTGACGATGGAGCGGGTGCAGGGCATCCGCATCGACAATGTCGCCGAGATCCGCAAGGCGGGATTCGACGGCACCGAGCTGGTCAAAGCCCTGCTGTTCAGCGTGTTCGAGGGCGGGCTTCGGCACGGGCTGTTCCACGGCGACCTGCATGCGGGCAACCTTTACGTCGACGACGAAGGCCGCATCGTTTTTTTCGACTTCGGCATCATGGGCCGCATCGACCCGCGCACCCGCTGGTTGCTTCGCGAGCTGGTGTATGCGCTGCTGGTGAAGAAGGACCACGCCGCGGCCGGCAAGATCGTCGTGCTGATGGGCGCGGTCGGGACCATGAAGCCCGAGGCGCAGGCCGCCAAGGATCTAGAGAAGTTCGCCACCCCGCTGACCATGCAGTCGCTGGGCGATATGTCGTATGCCGACATCGGCCGCCAACTGTCGGCGCTGGCCGACGCCTACGACGTCAAGTTGCCGCGGGAGTTGGTGCTGATCGGCAAGCAGTTCCTCTACGTGGAGCGGTACATGAAGCTGCTGGCGCCGAAGTGGCAGATGATGTCTGACCCGCAGCTGACCGGCTACTTCGCCAACTTCATGGTTGAGGTCAGCCGCGAGCACCAATCCGACGTCGAGGTCTGAGCCATGGAGGTCCGTAGCGGCACCGCGGTCTCCGGTGATGTGAAACTGCACTACGAGGACATGGGTGACCAAGACGATCCGCCCGTGTTGCTGATCATGGGGCTGGGCGCCCAGATGCTGCTGTGGCGGAGCGGGTTCTGCGAGCGGCTGGTCGATCAGGGCCTACGGGTCATCCGCTTCGATAACCGGGACGTCGGGCTGTCGACCAAGACCGAGCGCTACGCCCCGCCACCGCTGGTGACACGGATGGCGCGGTCGTGGCTCGGCCTGCGAAGCCGGGCTGCATACACCCTGGAAGATATGGCCGAGGACGCTGCAGCCCTGCTCAGTCACCTCGACATCGAGCACGCGCACATCGTCGGTGCGTCGATGGGGGGCATGATCGCGCAGGTATTCGCGGCTAGATTCGCCCACCGCACGAAGTCGCTGGCGGTCATCTTCTCCAGCAACAACCATCGGTTCCTGCCGCCGCCGGCACCGCGTGCGCTGTTCTCACTCATCAAAGGGCCGCCGCCGAGTTCGCCACGCGAGGTGATCATCGACAACTCGGTGCGGGTCAGCAAGATCATCGGCAGCCCCGGCTACCCGACCCCAGAAGAGCAGGTGCGCGCAGAGGCCGCCGAGAGTTACGACCGCAACTTCCATCCTTGGGGCATCACGCAACAGTTCGGCGCCATCCTGGGTACCGGCAGTCTGCTGCACTACGACAGACGCATCATCGCGCCGACCGTGGTGATCCACGGCCGGGCCGACAAGCTGATGCGTCCGGCCGGTGGCCGCGCGGTTGCGCGTGCTATCAGTGGTGCCCGATTGGTGTTGATCGACGGTATGGGCCATGATCTGCCCAAGCAACTTTGGGATCGCGTCATCGATGAGTTGACAAGCAATTTCGCCGCGGCCGGTTAAGCCCTCAGCCGGCGGCTTAGGAAGAATGTGTTCGGGTAACACCGCATATGAAAGGTGCTGTCGTGTCTGCGGGAGGTGGCCGCAAATGGCCGAGTTGAGACCGTATTACGAAGAGTCACAAGCGACGTACGACATCTCCGATGACTTCTTCGCCTTGTTCCTAGACCCCAACATGGTCTACACGTGCGCGTATTTCGAACGTGACGATATGACGCTGGAAGAGGCGCAGATCGCGAAATTGGACCTGGCGCTGGACAAACTGAACCTTGAGCCGGGGATGACGTTGCTCGATGTCGGCTGCGGCTGGGGCGGCGCCGTCGTTCGCGCGGTGGAGAAGTATGACGTCAACGTCATCGGCATCACGCTGAGCCGCAACCACGCTGCACGCAGCCAGGCCAGACTCGCCCAAATCCCGACGAAGCGCCACACCGAGGCGCGTCTGCAGGGTTGGGAAGAGTTCGACGAGAAGGTCGACCGCATCGTCAGCTTCGAGGCCTTCGACGCGTTCAAGAAAGAAAGATGGCCGGCGTTCTTTGACCGCGCGTACGAAATCCTGCCCGACGATGGCCGGATGTTGCTGCACAGCATCTTTACGCATGAGCAGACGTACTGGCGCGACCACGGCATCACGGTCACCATGAGCGATCTGCGTTTCTTCCGATTCCTGGCTACCGAGATCTTCCCCGGCGGCGGGATGTGCGGCGAAGTCGACATCATCGACAACGCGAAGAACAGCGGTTTCTCGGTCGGTCAAATCCAATACCTGCAACCGCATTACGCGCGGACGTTGGACATGTGGGCGGCCAATCTGGAAGCCAACCGCGAGCGGGCCATCGAAATCCAGTCGCAAGAGGTTTACGACCGCTTTATGCGTTATCTGACCGGCTGTGCGGGCCTTTTCCGCAAGGGCCTGTCCAACGTCGCCCAGTACACCCTGACGAAGTAGCGCTCACCCCCTTTCACCTGGTAAGACGCTGCGATGGTTTAGCGATGCGGCGTCAGGTTCGATAAGATGCCTCGGGCATGTGCCGGGGGGTAACGCACAAATTGGACATGTGATCGTGGGGCCTTCTGGGGTTCCGGAAAGGCAATACATCATGGCTCAGAAGCTGAGGCCGCACTTCGACGACGTGCAAGCGCATTACGACCTCTCCGACGACTTCTTCCGGCTCTTCCTGGACCCGACCCAGACATACAGCTGCGCCTACTTCGAGCGCGACGACATGACCCTGGAGGAAGCCCAGATCGCCAAAATCGACCTGGCCCTGGGCAAGCTGGGGCTTCAGCCTGGAATGACGCTGCTCGATGTCGGCTGCGGCTGGGGCGCCACCATGCGCCGCGCGATCGAGAAGTACGACGTGAATGTCGTGGGCCTGACGCTATCGAAGAACCAGGCCACTCACGTCCAGAAGTCGTTCGACGAGCTGGACTCGCCGCGAACCAAGCGGGTGCTACTGGAAGGCTGGGAGCAGTTCGACGAGCCCGTCGACCGCATCGTGTCAATCGGCGCATTCGAGCACTTCGGCTTCGACCGCTACGACGACTTCTTCGCGCTGGCCGCCAGGGTCCTGCCCGATGACGGCGTGATGCTGCTGCACACCATCACCGCGTTGATTCCGGACCAGATGATCGAGCGGGGCATGCCGCTGACGTTCGAGATGGCCCGCTTCATCAAGTTCATCGTGACCGAGATCTTCCCCGGCGGCCGGCTGCCGTCGATCGAAAAGGTCGAGGAGCATTCGTCAAAGGCGGGCTTCAAGCTAACCCGCCGCCAATCGCTGCAACCGCACTACGCCCGGACCCTCGACCTCTGGGCCGAGGCGCTTGAGGCGCATCGGGACGAGGCCATCAAGGTGCAGTCCGAAGAGGTCTACGAGCGGTACATGAAGTACCTGACCGGTTGTGCCGATGCGTTCCGGGTGGGATACATCGACGTCAATCAATTCACGCTAGAAAAGTAAGGGACCGAAGTGACGTCTGCTCACTCACTCTGCAAAAATTCCGGCAACCGCGGCCGTCAGATGCGAAGGTTGCCCCCTCGCGCGTGTAGGGTGCCGGGGATGGCCACCTCGCGGGGGGATGGTCAGTCCCATCGGGAGGACGAATGTCTAACAACTTGACTCGCGCCCGGAGTAGACGAGAGAACAACGACGACGTCCAGGCGCACTACGACATATCCAACGAATTCTTCGAGCTGTTCACCGATCCAACCCGGACGTACAGCTGCGCCTATTTCCAGCGCGAGGACATGACGTTGGAGGAAGCCCAGATCGCCAAGCTGGATCTGGCGCTGGGCAAGCTGGGACTCGAGCCCGGGATGACCTTGCTCGATGTCGGCTGCGGGTGGGGTTCGACTATGAAGCGGGCCCTGGAGAAGTACGACGTCAACGTCATTGGGCTGACTCTCTCCAAGAATCAGCACGCCTACTGCGAGCAACTGCTCGACCAGGTCGATACCACCCGCACACATCAGGTGCTGCTGAGCGACTGGGCGGATTTCAACGGGCAGGTGGACCGGATCATCACCATTGAGGCGTTGGAGCACTTTGGTTTCCAGCGCTACGACGACTTCTTCAAGTTCGTCTACAACGCTCTGCCGGCAGACGGGGTGATGTTGCTGCACTCGATCACCGGCTTGACCGGCGGCCAGATTGTCGAGCGGGGCATGCCTGTCACGTTCGAGATGGCTCGGTTCATCAAGTTCATCGTCACCGACATCTTCCCTGGTGGCCGGCTGCCGTCGATCGAGAAAGTGCAAGAGCACGCGACCAAGGCCGGCTTCTCGGTGACCCATGTGGAGTCGCTGCAACTTCACTTTGCCCGGACGCTGGACCTGTGGGCCGAAGCCCTCGCCGCGAACCGGGAAGCGGCCATCGAGATCCAGTCCGAGGAAATCTATGACCGGTACATGAAGTATCTGACCGGCTCCGCCGAGTCGTTCCGGATCGGCTACATCGACTGCCACCACTTCACCCTGCAGAAGTAGACTTTCCGGTGTCACAGACGGGCACCCGACCGCAGCCCCGAGCCGGTCGGCTGCCCCGTTAGATCGGGTATGGTTGCACGTCAATGACGTGCGGCGTGTGCGCGCGGCGAGTCAATGCCACATCATCCAGGAGAACACCACCGCTAATGGCCGAGAAACCGAACGATGTCGTCACGAAGAAAACTCAGTTCGAAGACATCCAGGCGCACTACGACGTCTCCGACGAGTTCTTCGCCTTGTTTCAGGACCCGACGCGGACTTACAGTTGCGCCTATTTCGAGCCCCCGGATATCTCTCTGGAAGAAGCCCAGATCGCCAAGGTTGACCTGAACCTGGACCAACTGGACCTCAAGCCCGGTATGACGCTGCTGGACATTGGCTGCGGGTGGGGCACCACCATGAAGCGCGCCGTCGAGAAGTACGACGTCAACGTCATCGGCCTGACGCTGTCCAAGAACCAGCACGCCCGCAGTCAGCAGATCCTGGACGCGATCGACACCGACCGGTCACGCCGGGTGCTGCTGCACGGCTGGGAAGACTTCAACGAACCCGTCGACCGAATCGTGTCGATCGAGGCGTTCGAACATTTCGGGCACGAAAACTACGACGATTTCTTCAAGCGCTGCTTCGACATCATGCCCGACGACGGCCGGATGACGATCCAGAGCAGCGTCAGTTACCACCCCTACAACATGCACGCGCGCGGCAAGAAGCTGACCTTCGAGACCGTCCGCTTCATCAAATTCATCATCACCGAGATATTTCCGGGTGGCCGCCTGCCGACCACCGAGATGATGGTCGAGCATGGCGAGAAGGCTGGTTTTGTTGTCCCCGAACCTGTCTCGCTGCGTTCGCACTACATCAAGACGCTGCACATTTGGGGCAACACGCTGGAGTCCAACCGAGAAGAAGCTATCAAGGTGACCTCGCAAGAGGTCTACGACCGGTACATGAAGTACCTGCGCGGTTGTGAGCACTACTTCGACGACGAAATGCTTGATTGCAGCCTGGTCACCTACCTCAAGCCCGGCGCTGCCGCTTAGCGGCTGTCGGATCAGGCGGGTACCGTTCGTCGGACAGGTAGAGAGTGAAACACCAGGGTTTCGCTCACTGCCGGAGGTAACGACATGCAGTATTTGGCCTTACTGATCAGCAAGGAGCAGGACCGCCAGCCCGACGACGGCGCGGCCGCGATGGCAGCGTTCCAGAATTTTCACGCTAAGGCGGGTCCGGCGATCCGGGCCGGTGACGCGCTGGCACCGACGGCGGCCGGGGTGCGGATCACCGGCGGACAGGATGCGCCGATCACCACCGACGGTCCGTTCGCCGAGTCCGCCGAGGTCGCCTGCGGTTACTACCTATTCGAGGTGGAGAACCTCGACGACGCCCTGGCGCTGGCGCGCGAGATCCCGGTTGCCGAATTCGGGGCGGTGGAATTGTGGCCGGTGGTCCACTCACTCAACCTGTCGCGTGAGGTCTCCGGTGCCGACTGGCTTGCGCTGCTGCTGGAGCCGCCCGCGTCCGCGCACACGCCAGGCACTCCGGAGTGGAACGCGGTGGCGGCCCAACACCAAGACTTCGCGGCCGCCGCCGGCGACCATGTGATCGGTGGCACCGCGCTGCACGACCGGTCCACCGCGACGACCGTGCGGGTCCGTAACGGCGAAACCCTGATCACCGACGGGCCTTTCGCCGAGGGCGCGGAAATCGCCACCGGGATGTACCTCTTGTGCGCCGGCGATCGAGACGAGGCCGTGAAGGTGGCGTCGATGATCCCGGCGTCCGCGGTGGAGTTGCGCCGCCTGGCCGGCATCTCGGGACTGTAACCGAGCCGCGTGACCGGCCTGGACGGTGTCTTCCGGCGGGAGTGGGGACCCGCTGTCGCCGCGCTCGCGCGGTGGTCCGGCGACCTCACCCTCGCCGAGGACGCCGTCCAGGAGGCGTGCGCCGAGGCGCTTCGGGCTTGGCCGCGCGACGGGATTCCGGATAGTCCCGGCGCCTGGCTGGTGACGGTGGCGCGCAACCGCGCCCGAGATCGGCTGCGTCGTGAATCACTCCGTCCCGGAAAGGAATTGGCGGCCGTGGTGGACGACATCCGGGCGCGCACCGAGGACAGGGATCCGCAGCCGGTGCGGGATGACGAGCTGCGGATGATGTTCACCTGCGCGCATCCGGCACTGGACCGCCAGTCGCAGCTGGCGCTCACGCTGCGACTGGTGTCGGGATTGACCGTCGCGGAGATCGCGCGCGCACTGCTGCAGTCCGAGAGTGCCGTCGGTCAGCGGATCACGCGGGCCAAGAACAAGGTTCGGCACGCCAACATCCCGCTGCGGGTGCCGCCGGCGGAGCTGCTGCCCGAACGCACTCCGCATGTGCTGGGCTGCATCTACTCGGTGTTCACCGAGGGATACTGGTCGACGGCCGGCCCGTCGGCGATTCGTGACGAGCTGTGCGACGAGGGAGTACGGCTCGGTGAGGAGCTGTGTGCGCTGATGCCACAGGAGCCGGAGTGCCATGCACTGGCGGCCCTTATGCTGCTGCACGATTCACGCCGGACGACACGCGTGGACGGCTCCGGGGGCCTGGTCCCGCTCGAGGAGCAGGACCGTCGGCGCTGGGATCGCAGTCGCATCGCCCGCGGCGTGCAGCGGTTGCGACGAGCCGCGGGATCGACCGGTCCGTATTTGCCGCAAGCGGTGATCGCGGCGGCCCACGCCACTGCGGCGTCGTGGGAACAGACCGACTGGCGGACTATCTGCGCGGCCTATGACCGGTTGCGCGGACTCACCGATTCGCCAGTAGTGGCGGTCAACCGGGCCCTGGCGGTCGGGTTCCGCGACGGCCCAGACGCCGGGCTGGCTGTCTTGGCGGAGGTAGCCGATGATCCGCGGCTGGCCCGGTCCAATCTGGTGGCACCGGTGCGGGCCGATCTGCTACGGCGCGCCGGCCGTTTCAGTGAGGCCGTCGAGTGGTATCGAATTGCCTTGGCGTCCAACGGTTCCGAGCCGAGCCGCGACTTTTTGAGGCGTCGCGTCGTCGAATGCGGCGGCCCGCACCCTCTGCGGCGGCCGTGAAGATGACGACGGAACACGCCGATTCTTCGTCGGACGAGTCACTCTCGCCGCGCGGAATCGGCGTCGCTCGCTAACTCTCCGCGCTGAAGTTGCGGGTGATCGACGGGTCGACCGGGATGCCCGGACCCGTGGTCGTCGACACCGTCACCTTCTTGAGGTAACGCCCCTTGGACGACGACGGCTTGTGCCGCAGCACCTCGTCGAGTGCGGCACCGTAGTTCTCCGCCAGAGCCTTCTCGTCGAATGACGCCTTACCGATGACGAAGTGCAGATTCGCCTGCTTGTCGACGCGGAAGTTGATCTTGCCGCCCTTGATGTCGGCGACGGCCTTGGCGACGTCGGGGGTGACAGTGCCGGTCTTCGGGTTGGGCATCAGGCCCCGGGGACCCAGCACCCGGGCGATCCGACCGACCTTGGCCATCTGGTCCGGAGTGGCGATCGCGGCGTCGAAGTCCAGGAAACCACCCTGGATCTTCTCGATCAGATCGTCACTGCCAACGATGTCCGCGCCCGCGGCCTGCGCCTGTTCGGCCTTCTCGCCCACCGCGAACACCGCGACACGCGCGGTCTTGCCGGTACCGTGCGGCAGGTTCACCGTGCCGCGAACCATCTGGTCGGCCTTACGCGGGTCGACGCCGAGGCGAATCGCCACCTCGACGGTCGCATCCTGTTTGGTCGAGGAGGTCTCCTTGGCGAGCTTGGCCGCCTGCAACGGGGTGTAAAGGGTGTTGCGGTCCACCTTCTCGGCGGCGGCGCGGTATGCCTTGCTGGTCTTGCTCATTTTGATGTCCAATCTGTGTTGGGTTCGTGGTTAGCGGGCCGAAGCTGGCCCTCCCACGCTTTCCTTGTTGCGGGTACTACTCGACGGTGATGCCCATCGACCGGGCGGTGCCGGCGATGATCTTTGCCGCAGCGTCGATGTCGTTGGCGTTGAGGTCGGTCTTCTTAGTCTCGGCGATCTCACGCACCTGGTCCCAGGTGACCTTGGCGACTTTGGTCTTGTGCGGCTCCGCCGAACCCTTGCCCACGCCGGCAGCCTTGAGTAGCAGCTTGGCGGCGGGCGGGGTCTTCAACGCGAAGGTGAAGCTGCGGTCCTCGTAGACCGTGATCTCCACCGGGATGACATTGCCGCGCTGAGCTTCTGTTGCGGCGTTGTACGCCTTGCAGAACTCCATGATGTTGACGCCGTGCTGGCCGAGTGCGGGGCCAACGGGCGGTGCAGGGTTGGCCTGACCTGCCACGATCTGTAGCTTGATCAGCCCGACGACTTTCTTCTTCTTCGGGGCCATGAGTTGTCCTACGTTCCTTCCGTGATTTGTGTGCCCAATGGGCTAGATCTTGGAGACCTGGCCGAAGGTCAGTTCCACCGGTGTTTCGCGGCCGAAGATGGAGACCAGCACCTTGAGCTTCTGCTGCTCGGCGTTGACCTCGTTGATCGTGGCCGGCAACGTGGCGAACGGGCCGTCCATGACCGTCACCGACTCGCCCACCTCGTAGTCGACCTCGACAACCGGGCGTTCCAGCCCACCCGTCTCGGCCGCGGCCGCGGTGCTCGCCGCGCCCTTGGCAACCTTCTTGGCCGACCCGGGCGGCAGCAGGAACTTCACCACGTCATCGAGCGCCAGCGCCGACGGCCGGGAGGTGGCGCCGACGAACCCGGTCACTCCGGGCGTGTTACGCACAGCTGCCCACGAATCGTCGGTCAAGTCCATCCGCACCAGGATGTAGCCGGGCAGCACCTTGCGATTGACCTGTTTGCGCTGGCCATTCTTGATTTCGGTGACCTCTTCGGTGGGCACCTCCACCTGGAAGATGTAGTCGCCGACGTCGAGGTTCTGCACACGGGTCTCAAGGTTGGCTTTTACCTTGTTCTCGTATCCCGCGTAGGAGTGAATGACGTACCAGTCGCCGGGCTTGGCGCGTAGCTCCGCCTTGAGCGCGGTGGCCGGGTCGACATCTTCAGCCGGGGCAGCACCTGCGTCTTCAGCTGGGGCGGCACCTGCGTCTTCAGCCGGAGCGGCACCTGCATCTTCAGCCGGGGCGCCTGCGTCCTGGGCATCCTGCAAGTCGACCGCCTCACCCGCGGACGTGTCACCGTCGAACGTAGTCACGGTTCTCAGTCCTCTCTATCTCTGTCTCAGCCGAACACCAGCAGCACTAGCTTGCTCAGACCCAGGTCGGCGCCGCCTACCAGCGCAACCATGAAGGCCAGGAACACCAGCACCACCGACGTGTAGGTGAGCATCTGCTTGCGGTTGGGCCAAATCACCTTGCGCATCTCGGCTACAACCTGCTTGAGGTAGTTGTAGACGAAGACGAAAGGGTTGACCGTGCTCGACGAACCGGCTTTCTTGGACTTCTTGTCCTTGACGGCCGCCTTGGCTTTGGCCGACGACTTGGCAGCGCCCTTCTTGTCTTTCTTGGCGCCCTTCGTCGCGGAGACCTTGCCGGGCTTGGAGTCGTCGGCCGACGTTTCCTCGTCTGACGTCGACGCGTCGTCGTCGACCTCCACACGCTGCCGTGACCGTTTACCGGTCGGACGTTGCGGTCGGGTCACCGCCTTGGTCACCACGGCCGTCCGACCGCCGTTGTCCTCGGTCTCACCGCTGTTGCTTGCGGCGTCGTCGGCAACGTCGCCTTCGTCGCTCACCGCATGCTCCTTCGTTCGCTAGCTATTTCGCGCTCCGTGCCACTTTCGTGGGCCACATCTTCCAGTGTCCACCATGGCACGGCACAACCATGGCCCGGCTCCACCTCAGGCCCTACGGCCTTCAGCAGGGGCGACAGGACTTGAACCTGCAACCTGCGGTTTTGGAGACCGCTGCTCTGCCAGTTGAGCTACGCCCCTTCGGCGGGCTTACATGACTCGCGCGCTCCCCGTGCGGTGATGCGAACCGACGGACAGCGCGCTGGTAATGGGAAAACCCGAGGTCCGAGTGTACATCGACGCAGGACCCAGATACTAATTACGCAGTCCTGACGATCTGCCCGCTTTCCTTGTCCCATCTGAGCTGGATCGAATTGTCCCCTTCGTGGCCCATCAAGGTGGTGAAGGCCTCCAAAACCAGCTCGCCGTCCTGGTTGTGACAGAAGTTCTTCGTGACGACGATGTCGGCGCCGAAACGCTCGTCGACGGATTCGATACGGAGGCTGCCGTACAGCTTGTCGCCGACCCTGATCTGCTTGTGATAGACGAATTTCTGGTCGACCTGCACGATCTGCATAGTCTCGAAGCCCACGTCGACGTTGCGGAAGAAATCGTCCTGGATCAACTTCGCCAAGATCGACACAAACGTCAGCGGGGCCAGAATGGCGTCGTAGCCGGCTTCAGCGGCCGCGGTTTCGTCGTAGTAGGCCCCATGGTCACACTTGATGGCGCGGGAGAATTGCCGAACCTGCTCGCGCCCCACCTCGAAATAGTCCGGGTACTTCCAGGTCATTCCACGGATGTCGGTTTTGAGTGCCATCCGCTACGCCAGCTTCGCCGAGGCGATGGCCCGGCCGAAGATCTTCTTGCCGCCGGTGGTAGCCGTCAGCGCGATTGTCACGGACTTGCTCTCCGGGTCCACGGACTTCACCCGGCCGCTGAACACCAGCTCGGCGCCCTTGCCGTCGTTTGGCACCGGGACGATCGCGGTGAAGCGCACGTTGTACTCGGTCACCGCGCCGGGATCGCCGACCCACGAGGTGACATAACCGCCCCCGATTCCCATGGTCAGCATGCCGTGGGCGATCGCGGTGTCCAGCCCAACCATCTTGGCGATCTCGTCGTCCCAGTGGATCGGGTTGAGGTCACCCGAGACACCGGCGTAATTGACCAGGTCCTGACGCGTCAGCGGGTAGACCCGCTCCGGGAGTTGGTCACCGACCTTGACCGAACTGAACTCACGCAGAGGCATGTGAGAATCCTTCTTCCCCGTCTTCGGTGGCACGGCCCGCCAGGGTCGTGTATGTCTCCTGCACGATCTCACCAGCATCATTGGTGACGATGTTCTTGGTGACGATGATTTGGGTGCCGTGCGCCTCGCGCACCGAGTCGACGTAGACATCGCAGTACAGCTTGTCGCCGGCAACGATCGGCTTCACGAACTTGAGTACCTGATCGATCTGAACGATCCGCTCGTCCGAGATCGCGATTTTGGCGTGGTCAAAGAACGCCGTCTGCGCCTTGTAACCGAATACGCAGATGAACGTCAGCGGAGCCGCCAGCCCCTTGTAACCGAGTTCAGCCGCCGCGTCCTCACCGAAGAAAGCGGGCTCGTCGTTTTGGACAGCGGTGGCGTATTCACGAATCTTCTCCCGCTCCACCACATAGTGGTCGGGATACCGATAATGCATCCCGACGATGTCTTTGGACAACGCCACAGTTCTCGAACCTACCTAAGTATTTCCCGGGGCCAATCTGAAACCGACTGCTCGGTGGCAGCTATCGAGTTTCGCGGTGTCCCTGGTGCTTGCCGCAATTCGGGCAGAACTTCTTGAGTTCCAGCCGGTCGGGGTCGTTGCGGCGGTTCTTCTTTGTGATGTAGTTACGGTGCTTGCACACCTCGCACGCCAGAGTGATCTTTGGGCGGACGTCGGTACTGGAAGCCATGACTCAATCTCTCTCGCGTCTGTCGTTCAAAACTGTCGAAAACCAATGTTGCCTTGTAGCGATGGCCGGACTCGAACCGGCGACCTAACGATTATGAGTCGTTCGCTCTAACCAACTGAGCTACACCGCCTCAGCGCCAACCCGAGGGTCGGGGCCGTCGCCTGCTCGGCGTCCGCCGAGCCCCCTAACGGAATCGAACCGTTGACCTTTTCCTTACCATGGAAACGCTCTACCGACTGAGCTAAGGGGGCCGTTCGCCCGTAGCGACCAGTCCGGTCCCGGGCCTAAAAGAGGGTACAGCCTGGCGCGCAACGTCTCCAAACCACGGGTCGGTTGTGTCGTGGTCGTCGGCTCGCAAACAGCGAGGGGATGTGGCTAACCGGTGTCGTGGTGTGGTTGCAGGCGCCAGGCGCTGAGGTCGCTGAACTCGTCGTACTCGTCGTCCTTCGGCTCGTGCTCGGGCTGGTCGGTCTCGTCGAGCAGAGCTTTGAGCGCCAGAAAAACGGCTTCGCGCGCATCAGCCAGGTGGTACTTGCCTATGACCTGTTGAAGCAAAGAGTCTTCAACCAAAATTTCGACCCTTTTCAGCATTATTCGATTTTACGAGCCGAAGCAAGGTCTTGCCTGGTCGAAGGCCGGATTGGTCGGCTGCTGGGCAGCCCATACTCTGATGGGATGCCAGACTCGGATCGACTGTATTTCCGTCAGCTGCTTTCCGGCCGCGATTTCGCCGCCGCCGACCCGATCGCGGCGCAGATGCGCAACTTCGCTTATCTGATCGGTGACCGGCAGTCGGGTGACTGCGTGGTCGTCGATCCGGCGTACGCCGCCGGCGATCTCATTGACGCGCTGGAAGCAGACGGAATGCACCTGTCGGGAGTGCTGGTCACCCATCACCACCCGGACCATGTCGGCGGATCGATGATGGGGTTCGAGCTAAAGGGCTTGACCGAGCTACTCGACCGGGTAAGCGTGCCGGTGCACGTCAATACCCACGAGGCGCTGTGGGTGTCTCGGATCACCGGAATCCCGATGACCGACCTGACCACGCACGAGCACCGGGACAAGCTCAGCATCGGAGACATCCCGATCGAACTGTTGCACACCCCCGGGCACACGCCGGGCAGCCAGTGCTTCCTGCTCGACGGGCGACTAGTGGCCGGCGACACGCTGTTCCTGGAAGGGTGTGGGCGCACCGACTTCCCCGGCGGCGACTCCGACGAAATGTTTCGCAGCCTGCAGCAATTGGCTTCGCTGCCGGGCGACCCGACGGTGTATCCGGGGCACTGGTACGCGCCCGAGCCCCACGCGGCGCTGTCGGAGGTCAAGCGCACCAACTACGTGTACCGGCCCGCCAACCTCGACCAGTGGCGAATGATGATGGGCGGCTGATGGTCTCGGCGAACACGGGTCGTGTTTCTGGGCACTGTCGATAGGCCTGTCAGCAATCCACAGCTCGTCCCTCTACGATCATCACAGCTATATTCCCGAGCGGAGGGCAGATTCCATGGGTTGGATCCAAGGAAGCTTGCAGGGGATCACGGACGCCGAGTCCAACACCTGGTTGGCCTGGGCCGCTTGGGCGGCCCTGGCGCTGGGGGTCGTCGCGCTGATCTTTACCTACCGCCAGCTGCAGCGGAACCGTGCGTTGACGTCGGAGCAGACGCGGCCTTACGTCGCCATGCTGATGGAACCGCACGTAGCAGACTGGCATGTCATCGAGCTGGTGGTGCGGAACTTCGGTCGCACCGCGGCCTACGACATCCGGTTCAACTTTCCCAACCCCCCGACCGTCGCCGAGTACGAAAACGCCTCCGACGGGTACGCCGACGTCGTCGAACTGCAGTTGCCGCGGGAGTTGCCGATGCTGGCGCCCGGCCAGGAATGGCGAATGGTGTGGGACTCGGCGCTCGACCGTGCCGAGATCGGCCACGGGGTCGAGTCGCGCTTCGAGGGCACAGTGAGCTACTACGACCGGCCGCAGCGACCGCGGGGCTGGAAATTCTGGCAGCGCGCGCGCCAGCCCCTGGAGACCAAGGTGGTGCTGGACTGGGATGCGCTGCCACCCGTGCAGCGCATCGAACTGATGACGACGCACGATCTGGCCAAGCGCGAGAAGCAGAAGCTGGAACTGCTGCGCAGCGTCCTGACTTACTTTCACTACGCGAGTAAGGAAACGCGTCCCGAGGTGTTCCGCGGCGAGATCGACCGCATCAACCGGGCGGTACAGGAAACCCAGGACAGGTGGCGCACCCGGCAGCTGGACGAGCCAACGGACGTGAGCCTGCGCTGGGGTGACGCCGAGAACGAACTGGGTAAGCATCGCAGCCAACGCGTGTAGGCGCGGCGGATACGTCTCGATCGAACGTCTGTAGCGAAGGAGAATCTGAATGAGCGGTCCGGTCGTCTACACCCACGACGACGCCATCGGGGTCATCCGGATGGACGACGGCAAGGTCAATGCACTGGGCCCGACTATGCAGCAGGCCCTCAACGAAGCGCTCGACCAAGCCGACCGCGACGATGTCCGCGCGTTGGTGATCACCGGGAACGAACGGGTGTTCAGTGGTGGATTCGACTTGAAGATCCTGACGTCTGGGGAGCTGCAGCCCGCGATCGACATGCTGCGTGGCGGCTTCGAGTTGTCCTACCGGCTGTTGTCCTACCCCAAGCCGGTGGTGATGGCCTGCACGGGTCCGGCCATCGCGATGGGAGCGTTCCTGCTGTGTTCGGGCGACCACCGAATCGCTGCCCATGCGTACAACATCCAGGCCAACGAGGTCGCAATCGGCATGGTGATCCCTTGGGCCGCACTGGAAGTCATGAAGCTGCGGTTGACTCCGTCGGCCTACCAGCAGGCGACCGGCCTGGCGAAGACGTTCTTCGGCGAGACGGCGTTGGCCGCGGGCTTCATCGACGAGATAGCGCTGCCCGATATGGTGGTCGCCCGCGCCGAGGAGGCGGCGCACGAATTTGCTCACCTCAAGCAGTCCGCGCATGCCGCGACAAAGCTGCGGGCCCGGGCGGACGCTCTCAAGGCGATCCGCGCCGGCCTCGACGGCGTCGAGAAAGAGTTCGGCCAGTAACTCCCGACGGCTACTGGTACTGCCGGTAGTGCTCGAGATACTCGACCCAGTTCCAGGTCGACAAGAACGCCTTGGCCGCCGCGTAACCCTTGTCGTACAGGGCTTCGGCTTCTTTTCGGCTGATGCCGAAATCAAGGAAATTGACCGCCGTCGAGTCGACCCTGATGGCGCGGGCACTGACCCACGGCTGGTTGAGGTAGGTCTGGTCGTGACCGACGAACATGGTCGTGATCAATTGCTCGAGCAAGACCGAGGGCGGACCCAGGAGACGTAGCGCGCCCACACCCGGGATCAACTGGTCGTTGCCTTCGGGCAGGTTCGGCACCACGGTGATGCCAAAGGTGGGCCAGCGTGGGGGCTTGAAGTCGAGTCGGTCGAATGAGTCGATCGGAAAGTTCGACAGCACGCCGCCGTCCACCAGTGTCGACGTCTGGCCAGTGGAGCTGGTCAGGATGGTCGGGCGGAAGTAGAACGGGATCGACATCGAGGAGCGCACCGCGTCGGCGACAACCTGCTCGTCGGGATCCAGTCCGTAGAGCCGTCGATAGTCCCACGGCAGCCGCACAAGTTGACCAGTGGTGATGTCGGTGACGGTGACCGCCAGCCGGTAGCGGCGCTCGGGGGTGATCTGCCGATCGGTCAGGGCCAGATCGCCGAAGGTAGTCACGCCCAGGTTCTTCAGTTCACTGCGGATCCATTGATGGGCGAAATCGCCTCGATACAAACCGTTGTCGCGCAACAACCCCCATGCCGAGCCGACCAACGGCAGATGACCGACGGGTCCGCTGTCACGGAATTTGTCGTAGGGCAGGGTGAGCGCAATCTCCTTGATTTGATCGGTGGTCAGCTGGTCGCCGTTGGACGCCGCGGCCAGGATTGAGCCGACCAAGGATCCGGCGGAGACACCGGAGACCCGCTTGATCGCATATCCGGCATCCAGGATGGCGACGACGGCACCGACCAGACCGACGCCCTTGACGCCGCCGCCGGAGAGCACCAGGTCGACGGGTTTGCGGCGCACGGGTTTGGAATTCCGCGATTTTGTACCAGCGATACTGATGAGACTAGCCACGGATCGCGGCCCGGTCACAGTCCGGGCAGATCCTTTGTCGGTCGCCGATTTGCCAATCGTTAGTGTGGCCTCGTGGATATCAACGGAATCAGTGCAATCGTCACCGGTGGGGCATCAGGAATCGGTGCGGCCACCGCACGGCAACTGGCCGCCAGGGGCGCCCGGGTCGTCGTCGCCGATCTGCAGGAGGATCGCGGCAAGGAACTCGCTCACGAGATCGGCGGTGCCTTCGTCACCGTCGACGTCACCAAGACGGAGCAGATCGAGGATGCCGTGAACACCGCGGTCGACCTCGGTCCGTTGCGCGCACTGGTCAATTCCGCCGGTGTTGGCTGGGCGCAGCGCACCATCGGCAAGGACGGCGAATTCGCCTCGGCGCACAACCTGGACGCGTACAAGAAGGTGCTGGCGATCAACCTGGTCGGTACGTTCGACTGCATCCGCCTGGCGGCGACGGCCATGAGCCGACTGGAACCCAGCCCGACCGGTGAGCGCGGGGCAATCGTGAACATGACTAGTGTCGCCGCCTTCGACGGCCAGATCGGCCAGGCCGCGTACTCGTCGTCCAAGGGCGGCGTGGTCGGACTGACACTGCCGGTGGCCCGCGACCTGGCTGCGGTGGGTATCCGGGTCAATACGGTGGCTCCCGGCCTCATCGACACCCCGATTTACGGGGAAGGCGAAGCTTCGGAGGCGTTCAAGGCCAAGCTGGGTGAATCGGTGCTGTTTCCGCACCGGTTGGGCGCACCCGACGAACTCGCCTCTATGGTTCTCGAGCTGCTCAGCAACTCCTACATGAACGCCGAGGTTGTCCGCGTGGACGGCGGAATCCGGATGCCTCCCAAGTAGTCTCGCGGCTTGCGCCTTCGCTGAAATCTAATCGTGGGCCGAAGTCCATTGGTAGGGAAGGAATTTGCCGTCGAAGGTGACCACGACGCGGTCGCCGGAAGGGTGCGGCTTCTTCTGCAGGTCGATGCTGAAGTTGATGGCGCTCATGATGCCGTCGCCGAACTGCTCGTGGATGACTTCTTTGAGTGCGCCACCGTAGACCTGCAGCGCCTCGTAGAAGCGGTAGATGGTGGGGTCGGTGGGCACCGGTGTCGGCAGTCCGCCCCGCATCGGGGTTGCCGCCAATATCGGCACGGTCGATTTGTCCAGACCGAGCATCTCGACCAGGATCTTGCCCAGTTCGGGGGGTATTGAGTGTTGACCCAGCAGCGCCGACGTCGTCCATAGCAGCGGCCGGTCGACGGCGTCGGCCAGCTGCTGCCAGCTCAGGCCGTTGGTCAGCCGCGCCACGACGATCTGTTCGGTGATTTCGTGTCTGTTCACGCGTACCAGGATGCCCGGCGTGCGGTCTCACCAGCGACCGCGGTGGACAACTTCGCCAAACGGGCGACGGTTCGGTTTGCGAATCGGCCGCAGCGGCCGATCAGCGGGATATCCCAGGCCTAGCATGAAGGCGACTAGACGATCGTCAGGAACACCGAGGATCGCCCGCGCCTTGTCCTGGTCCCCCACTGATGAGTGGCCGGTGCCGATGCCCAGGTCGGTGGCGGCCAGCATCATCGCCATGGTCGCCTGACCGACATCATACTGGTCGACGATCTTGCGGCGTTCGTCCGGTGGCACCGGCACCACCAGCACGATCGCAGCCGCCGCCGACGCGATGTGCCTGGCACCCATCCAGACAGTCGAGAGTTCTTGCAGCTGAGCGCGATCGGTGACGATCACAAAATCCCACGGCTGCCTGTTCTTTGCCGACGGTGCCCGCCACCCGGCCTCGGCGATACGGTCGAGATCCGCATCGGACACGGGTTGGTTGGTGTATTGCCGGACATTGCGCCGCGCGCAGATCGCATCCCAGGTCTCCATCTGGCCATGCTGCCACCAAGTGCTGCGCAGCGGGTCGCGAGCATGTCGACACCACGGTCTAGGGTGACCCGCGATGGGCCTTCATCTGCACCGTGCCGAACGAACCGATCTGCTTGCCGACGGTCTCGGCGCCCTGCTGGCCGAGCCGCTGCCGGATCCGTTTGCCGAGGAGCTGGTTCTGGTGCCGGCCCGGGGGGTCGAGCGCTGGCTGAGTCAGCGGCTGTCCCACCGGCTGGGGTGCAAGGCGGATCGTAGCGACGGCGTCTGCGCAGGCGTTTCGTTCCGTAGCCCGGCGTCGCTGATCGCCGAGATTACCGGCACCGTCGACGACGATCCGTGGTCGCCCGAGGCGATGACGTGGCCCCTGCTGGAGGTGATCGACTGCTCGCTGGACGAGCCGTGGTGCGCCACGCTGGCAAAACATCTGGGGCACTTAGAAATTGGAGACGAGGCCGAGCTACGGCGGGGACGGCGGTACTCGGTGGCTCGGCGGCTGGCTGGATTGTTCGCCTCCTACGCTCGGCAGCGTCCCGGCTTACTGGTCGATTGGCTGGCCGGCACCGTCGGCGACCTTGATGAGGATCTCGCTTGGCAGCCCGAATTATGGCGGGCACTGGTGGCCCGGGTGTCTGCCGATCCGCCGCATATCCGGCACGAAAAGACGCTCGGGCGACTGCGCGCAGGCTTAACGGTGCTACCGGCCAGGTTGTCTCTGTTCGGTCATACCCGGCTGGCCTGCACCGACGTGGAGTTGCTTGAGGCAGTCGCCACCCGCCACGAGCTGCACCTGTGGCTGCCGCATCCCAGCGATGCAATGTGGCGGGTGCTGGCCGGCAGTCACGGCGTGCTGCCTCGTCGGGAGGACACCAGCCACCGCGAGGTCGGCCATCCACTGTTGGCCACGCTGGGCCGGGATCTGCGCGAGTTGCAGCACAGCCTGCCCGCTCGTCCCGCGACCGATGAGGCGCTCGCCGGCCCCCCACGCCCTGCCACCTTACTCGGCTGGCTGCAGTCCGACCTGGCTGCTAACTCGCTGCGGCCGCGGGGCCGCACGTTGGCGGCCGACGACCGCTCGATCCAGGTGCACAGCTGTCATGGTCCGGCCCGGCAAATCGACGTGCTTCGCGAGGTGCTGCTCGGCCTGCTTGCCGACGACCCCACGCTGGAGCCCCGCGACATCCTGGTGATGTGCCCAGATATCGAGACCTACGCGCCGTTGATCGTGGCGGACTTCGGCCTCGGGGATGTGGTGCAGGGCGTGCATCCGGCTCACCGGCTGCGGGTGCGGCTCGCCGACCGTGCGCTGTTGCAAACTAATCCGCTGCTCGGTGTGGCTTCGCAGTTGCTCGAACTGGCCAACGGCCGGGTGAGGGCGAGCGAGGTGCTCAACTTCGCGCAATCCGCTCCGGTGAGAGCACGTTTCGGGTTCGGTGACGACGATTTGGAGGCCATCACCCGGTGGGTGCGCCAGGCGAATATCCGGTGGGGCTTCGATCGGGAACACCGCGCACCATTCGGAGTTGACTTCGTCCACAACACATGGCGATTCGGTATTGACCGTGTGCTGGCGGGAGTCGCGATGTCGGAAGCCTCGCACTCGTGGATCGATTCGACCTTGCCGCTCGACGACGTCGGCAGCAACCGGGTCGAATTGGTCGGTCAGTTCGCCGAATTCGTCGACCGGCTGCAGCGCGTGGTCGACTCGCTGACCGGAACGCGTACGCTGCGGGCTTGGTTGACCGCGCTGACGGACGGCATCGCCTTGCTGACCAAGATCGATGATGCCGATGCCTGGCAGACCAGTCAGCTGCAGCGCGAGTTCGGTGACGTGCTGGGCACCGCGGGGTCCCGGTCAAAGACACCGTTGCGGCTGCCCGATATCCGCGCGCTGTTGCACCGGCACCTGGCCGGGCGTCCCACTCGAGCGAACTTCCGCACCGGCACGCTGACGGTCTGCACCATGGTTCCGATGCGTTCGGTCCCGCACCGGGTGATTTGCCTGGTGGGTCTGGACGACGGCGTCTTTCCGCGCCTAGGTGTCGTCGACGGCGACGATGTGCTGGCTCGCCGCCCAATGACCGGTGAGCGCGACATCCGTTCCGAGGACCGCCAACTGCTCCTCGACGCGGTCGGTGCGGCCACCAGCCATCTGGTCATCACCTATACCGGCGCAAACGAGTACTCGGGTCAGCGCCGACCACCCGCGGTGCCGCTGGCTGAGTTGCTCGACACCTTGGACAAGACAACCGAACACCAGGTCCGTTCCCGAATTGTCATCGAACATCCTTTGCAGCCTTTCGACATTCGTAACGTCGAACGCGGGCGCCTGGTGCCGGACGAGCCGTTCAGCTTCGATCCGACCGTGCTGCGTGCGGCCCGGGCGGCCAGCGGAATTCGCGCCGAGCAACCGAAGTTCATCTGTGGGCCGCTGCCGCCTCCGCCGCTCGACGATGTTGGCCTGGCCGATCTGATCACCTTTTTCAAAGATCCCGTGAAGGGTTTCTTTCGGGCGCTCGAGTACACGTTGCCGTGGGACGTGGACGGCGTCGCGGATGCCATGCCGGTGGAGATCGACGCGTTGGAGGCGTGGACCGTCGGCGATCGGATGCTCAACGACATCTTGGCCGGCATGGCTCCAGACGAGGCCCGCCATGCGGAGTGGCGGCGCGGCACGCTGCCGCCCGGACGACTCGGCTGGCGCAAGGTGACCGAGATCCGTGACCAGGCTGCCCTGCTCGCGGATGCGGCACTGCAATACCGGCACGCCGAAGCGGCTGTCTACGACGTGGACATCGACCTCGGTGGCAGGCGGTTGACCGGCACCGTGCCACAGGTTTTCGGAGACCGACTGGTGTCGGTGACGTACTCCAAGCTCGACGGCAAGCATCTGCTGCAATCGTGGATTCCGTTGTTGGCGTTGCTTACCGAGTTCCCTGGGCGCGACTGGTCCGCCATTTGCATAGGGCGGCCGAAGCGGGGATCCACCCCGCGCGAGGAAGGGCTGGGGCAACCACAGCAGTCCCCCGTCGAATTGCTGCGCGACCTCGTATCCATCTACGATGCCGGACGCCGGGAGCCAGTTCCCTTGCCCGTCAAGACGTCCTACGCGTGGGCGGTGGCCCGCTACTCCGGCGAGGACCCGCTGACCAATGCCAGATACCGGTGGAAATCCGAGCGTTACCCCGGCGAGGACGACGAGCCTGCTCACGTGCGCGCCTGGGGCAGGCACGCACCGCTGAGCGACCTGATGCAGCCGTTGCGGCCCGGCGAGGAGCACGAGGGAGAGGACAATCGCTTGGGCGCCTATGCCGCTCGCCTCTGGCTGCCGATGCTGCGGGCCGAGCTGCGCGCCGAGCGGAGGTCTCGCTGATGCTAGCGTTCGACCTGCTCGGGCCGCTGCCCGGCGATCGCTCTACCACGGTCCTGGAAGCCAGTGCCGGAACCGGCAAGACGTTTGCGTTGGCCGGCCTGGTGACCCGGTACGTCGCCGAAGGCCGGGCCACCCTGGATGAAATGTTGCTGATCACGTTCGGACGAGCGGCCAGTCAAGAGCTTCGCGAGCGGGTGCGATGCCAAATAGTCGACGCACTCAATGCTTTCGACGATCCTGCGTCGGTAGGCGACAACCAACTTATCTGCCGCCTCGTCGCGGCCACCGACACCGAACGTGAACAGCGCAGGCAACGCCTGCGAGATGCATTGGCCGGCTTCGACTCCGCAACTATCGCAACCATCCATCAGTTCTGTCAGTTGGTGCTCAAATCGCTGGGGGTGGCTGGCGATACCGACGCCGGAGTCACCTTGGTCGAGGATCTCGGCGAACTGGTCACCGAAATCGTCGACGACCTATTCCTGGCTCATTTCGGGCAGGAGCGTGACGATCCCGTACTGGATTACCCCGAGGCGCTGCGTATCGCGCGGAAGGCGGTGAATAACCCGTCGACGCAGCTGCGGCCACTCGACGCGCCGCAGGGATCTTCGGCGGCGGTCCGAGTTGATTTCGTGAAAAACGTTCTGGCCGAGCTGGAACGGCGCAAGCGCAAGCGCGGGATCCTGGGATACGACGATCTGCTTATCCGGTTGGCAGTCGCCCTCGATACCGACGACTCCCCGGCCCGCGTCCGCATGCATCAACGCTGGCCGATCGTGATGGTCGACGAGTTCCAGGACACCGACCCGGTACAGTGGCAGGTGTTGCAGCGCGCGTTCAGTGGGCGGTCCACGCTGATCCTCATCGGTGACCCCAAGCAGGCCATCTACGCGTTTCGCGGCGGCGATATCGTGACCTATCTGCATGCCGCAGCCAACGCAGGCGACAAACGGACGCTGGCGATGAACTGGCGAAGCGACGCCGCGCTCGTCGACCGGCTGCAGGCGGTGTTGCTCGGTGCCGAACTCGGCGGCCCCGACATCGTCGTGCGCGATGTGCAGGCGTATCACCGAGGCCACCGCTTGGCCGGCGCGCCGCGCAACGATCCGTTCCGGATCCGCGTGGTGCGACGAGAAGCATTGGGCCGCAGCGGACTTCAAAATATACCCATCGGGGAACTGCGGGAGCACATCGGGCGCGACCTCGCTGCGGACATCGGCGCTCTGTTGGCCGGCGGAGCCACGTTCGGTGACAGACCGCTGGAGGCTCGGGACGTCGCGGTGATCGTAGAGACGCACAAGGATGCCCGCGCGTGCCACCGGGCACTGTCCGACGCCGGAATCCCGGCGGTGTACACCGGCGATTCGGACGTGTTCGCCTCGGCGGCGGCCGACGACTGGCTGGCGCTGCTGGAAGCCTTCGACCAACCACACCGACCCGGCATAGTGCGCGCCGCAGCGGCGACCATGTTCTTCGGCTATACCGCCGAAGACCTCGCCGGCGGCGGTGACTCGCTCACCGACGGCGTAGCCGACACCTTACGCAGCTGGGCCGACCACGCCCGACAGCGCGGAGTGGCGGCGATATTCGAGGCCGCGCAAATGGCCGGCATGAGTGACCGGGTGCTGTCCTGGCAAGGCGGCGAGCGGCACATGACCGACCTGGCGCACCTGACGCAGCTCCTGCAGGAAACCGCCCACCGCGAGCATTATTCGCTGCCTGCGCTGCGGGATTGGCTGCGCGATCAGCGTGACGAACGGGGCGGCGCCATCGAACGCAACCGCAGGCTGGACAGCGACGCCGCGGCGGTCCAGATCATGACGGTGTGGGTGAGCAAGGGCCTGCAGTATCCGATCGTCTACCTGCCTTTCGCGTTTAATCGCAATATCCAGGAACGCGATCTGGTGTTGTTCCACGATGGGCAGGTGCGTTGCCTGCATATCGGGGGCAAGGACAGTCCGGATTTCGCCGAGGTCGAACAGCTGGGTTGTCGGGAAGCGGCCAGCGACGACAGCCGGCTGACCTACGTGGCGCTGACGCGGGCCCAGTCACAAGTTGTGGCCTGGTGGTCGCCGGCGTATGACGAACCAAACGGGGGCTTGTCCCGATTGCTGCGCGGCCGGCGCCCCGGAGAGGCGGCGGTGCCCGACCGCTGCACGCCCGCCAAGATCAGCGATGAGGAAGCGTGGGCGCGACTGCAGGAGTGGGCTGACGCAGGTGGCCCGGTCATCGAAGAATCCGTGATCGGCCCGCATCCGACCATTTCGGGCCGAATAACGCCATCAGACCTGAGCATTCGCCACTTCCACCGACCCATCGACACCGCATGGCGGCGCACGTCCTACTCGGGCCTCCTCCGAGTGTCGGAGGGATCCGTCGGCGCGAGCAGTGAGCCCGAGGTCGCCGAGCTGGACGACGAAGTCGGCGACATTGCGCTGGCCGAGCCCGCAGCCACCGCCGATGTACCCTCGCCCATGGCTGCGCTGCCGACCGGGGCGAAGTTCGGTTCGCTGGTGCACGCGGTTCTGGAGACAGCCGATCCGTTCGCCGCCGATCTCGCCGGTGAGTTCGCGGCGCAGATCCGGGTGCATTCGGTGTGGTGGCCGGTGGATGTGCCCGCCGAGGTACTGGCCGATGCTCTGGTCCCGATGCATGACACTCCGCTAGGCCCGCTGGCCGAGGGTATGACGCTGCGGCAAGTCGGCTTACGGGATCGGTTGCGCGAGTTGGAATTCGAATTTCCTTTGGCCGGCGGTGACGTGCGCGGGGGCGCGGCGGACATCCGACTCGCGGATGTGGGGCTGTTGCTGCGATCCCACTTGCCCGCCAGTGACGCGTTGGCCTGCTACGCCGACAGGCTCATCGACGAACCGCTGGGCGACCAATCGCTGCGCGGGTATCTCAGCGGTTCGATCGACGCGGTGTTGCGGATTGCCGACGGCGCCGAATACCGGTATCTGGTCGTCGACTACAAGACCAACTGGCTCGGCGACCCGGACCGCTCTGCGCTGACGGCAGCCGACTACACCCGGGGGCGGCTGGTCGAAGCGATGCTGCACTCGGACTATCCACTGCAGGCGTTGCTGTACAGCGTTGTGCTGCACCGGTTTCTGCGATGGCGCGTGGCCGATTACGACCCGGACCGGCACCTGGGCGGGGTGTTGTACCTGTTCCTGCGCGGCATGTGCGGACCGGACACTCCGGTGGTCGACGGACACCCGGCCGGCGTGTTCAGCTGGGCGCCGCCGGCGGCGTTGGTGACGTCGATTTCTGATCTGCTCGACGCGGGCAGGGTTGCCGTATGACCGTCGACCCGGCGGACTGGCGGCAGGCCGTCGGGGCCACCGGGGTGTTGCGGACTTTCAACGAGGCCGGTGTGATCGATTCCGCGGATATTCATGTTGCACAAAGGCTTTCGGAGATTACCGGCGAGTCGAACCCGCTGGTCTCGCTGGCCGTGGCATTGGCGGTGCGTGCGTTGCGAGGCGGCTCGGTCTGCCTCGACTTGCGCTTGGTCGAGGCGCAGGTCGGCGTGACGGGTTTGCCGTGGCCGGCACCGGACGCGTGGCTGGCCGCGGTGCTGGCCAGCCCGCTAGTTGGATTCCCTTCGGTGTTGCGCGTCTACGACCACCGCCTGTTGTACCTGGACCGGTACTGGCGCGAGGAGCAGCAGGTCGCCGAAGACTTCGTAGCCTTGTTGTCCAGCCGCGCAGCGGAAGACGTGGCTGGTATCGACCGCCTGTTTCCGCCTGACTTCGCGGAGCAACGTGTGGCGGCGAACGTCGCGCTACGACAAGGGTTGACCGTGCTTACCGGTGGCCCGGGCACCGGCAAGACAACCACGGTGGCTCGGCTGCTGGCGCTGTTCGCCGAGCAGGCTGAACTGGCCGGCAGACCGAGGATGCGAATCGCATTGTCGGCGCCGACGGGCAAGGCCGCAGCCCGCCTCAACGAGGCGGTGCAGTTAGAAATCAGTAAACTGACTGCGGTTGACCAACAACGGGTTTCGGGCCTACGAGCCACCACATTGCACCGGTTGTTGGGCAGCCGACCGGATACCGCGACGCGATTTCGCCATCACCGCGGCAACCGGTTGCCGCACGACGTCATCGTGGTCGACGAGTGTTCGATGGTGTCGCTGACCATGATGGCGCGACTGCTCGAGTCGGTGCGACCCCAGACCCGCCTGCTGCTCGTCGGCGACCCGGACCAGTTGGCCTCGGTGGAAGCAGGGGCCGTCCTGGCCGACCTAGTGGACGGGCTGGGGACGCAGCAAACCGCACTTGCGATGTTGAAAACCTCACACCGCTTCGGTGAATCGATTGGCGCGCTGGCACTGGCGATCCGCGACGGTGACGCCGACCTGGCAGTCGACGTGCTGCGTGCCGGCGGGGATCACGTCGAATGGATTGACACCGACGATCCGAGGACACAATTGCGCAATTTAGCTGTACCGCATGCACTCCGGTTGCGGGAGGCCGCTGCGCTGGGGGACGCGACAGCCGCGCTGTCGACCCTCGACGAGCATCGACTGCTGTGCGCGCACCGGCGGGGCCCGTACGGCATTCAGTATTGGAACCGGCAGGTCGAGCGCTGGCTGGCGGAGGCCACGGGCGAGCCGATCTGGTCGACCTGGTACGTCGGCAGACCCGTGCTCGTCACGAATAACGACTACGGGTTGGGCGTCTACAACGGCGACGCCGGTGTAACCGTTCTCGACGCAGATCGTAGGGACACGCTGCGCGTTGTCATCGCCGGTGCCGAAGATGTGCTCGAGTTCGCCCCCAGCCGGTTGTCGGATGTCGAGACGATGCACGCGATGACGATCCACAAGAGTCAGGGCAGCCAGGCCGATACCGTCACCGTGCTCATGCCGCCGGAGGATTCGCGACTGCTGACGCGCGAGCTGTTCTACACCGCGGTCACCCGCGCCAAGACGAAGGTTCGTGTGGTCGGCCCTGAAAGCGCGGTGCGCTCCGCCGTCGGACGACGAGCGATCCGGGCCAGCGGCTTGGCGCACCGGCTCATGCCACCGCCGCGTCAATGAGAGGACGCGTTCTTTAAGCTGGCCATGGACGCTTTGCGGCGCCCGGTGACGTCAGCTTCCAGGTGTCGACGAGGAGTTCCGGATGCAAACGCACGACCTCCGCATCGCCAATGTCAACGTCTTCGACAGCGTGGACGCCCGCATCACCGGACCGCTGGACGTCACGCTCCGCGGCGGCCTGATCGCGACGGTCACCCCCAGTACTGGCAATGGCGCCGGAACATCAAGCGGGCCAACGCTCGACGGTACGGGGAAGACCTTGCTACCGGGTCTGATCGATGCACACTGGCACGCTGCCTTCACCACCATCCCGGCGATCGAGGCGCAGGTCAGCGAGATCGGTTACGTGATCGCCAAGGCCGTGGTCAGCGCGGAAGAGACGCTGTCGCGCGGCTTCACCACGGTTCGCGACCTGGGCGGCCCGGTGTTCGGGATAAAGCAGGCCATCGACGAGGGCGCAATCCTGGGTCCGCGCATCTTCCCGGCCGGTGCTTTCATCTCGCAATCCGGCGGCCACGGCGACTTCCGGTTGCCCAACGAGGTACCGCGCGGCATCTGCGGTCACCTGAGCTACACCGAGATCGTGGGTGCGGCCGTCATCGCCGACGGTGAAGCCGAGGTGCTGCGCGGGGCGCGAGAAGTTTTGCGCCGCGGCGCATCTCAAGTGAAGCTGATGGCTGGCGGCGGAGTCGCTTCACCCTACGACCCGCTCGATGTCTCGCAGTTCACCTACGCCGAAATGCGCGCAGCGGTGGAAGCTGCCGAGAACTGGGGCACCTACGTCACGGTGCACGCCTACACTCCCCGGGCGATCCGTACCGCCGTGGCGGCCGGTGTCCGTTGCATCGAGCACGGCCAGCTCATAGACGAGGAGACTGTCGAGATGCTGGCCGAAAAGGACATCTGGTGGTGTTTGCAGCCGTTCCTCGACGACGAGGATGCGACACCATTGCCTCCCGCCAATATTCCCAAGTTCAAGCAGATGGTCGCCGGCACCGACCGGGCCTACGAACTCGCGATCAAGCACAACGTCAAGATCGCGTTCGGCACCGACACCTTGTTCGATGCCCACCTCGCGACCCGCCAAGGCGCCCAGCTGGCCAAGCTGACGCGCTGGTTCAAGCCGGCAGAAGTGTTGCAGCAGGCTACGTTCCACAATGCGCAGCTGCTGGCCATGTCTGGGCCGCGCAACCCTTATCCGGGCCGGCTGGGGGTGGTGGACGAAGGAGCGCTGGCCGACCTGATCCTGGTCGACGGGGACCCGGTCGCCGACATCTCACTGATCGCCAGGCCCGCCGAGGCTTTCACCGCCATCGTCAAGGATGGACGACTGGTCAAGGGCAGCACCGCCTAGCGAGCGCCGCGGCTAGGAGCGCACCGCGGCGACAAACAGCGTGCGCGGCGTGGGGTCTTCGATCCCGTCGGGAACCCCGCGACCGTAACCCGCCATCAGCTCCCTGGCCGGAGTCACCGTGGCCTGCCACCCGTGCCGGCTCAGCCAGCTGCCGACGTCTTCGCGTTCCTCGAGGTACCACAGCTCTTGGGTGGCGGGCACCTGGCGATCCGGGTCTGCCTTTGCGATCAGCCCACGCAGCCGTTGCCCTCGCTCCTGCCGCTGCGCCAACAGGTCCGGATCCATCCAACCGGGTCCGTGCGCCTCCACGGCGATCCGACTGCCAGCGGCGGACAAGCCCTGGATCCGCTCAAACAGCAACTCGTGGGCTGCTGCCGGGAGATAAGGCAGTAAACCTTCGACCGACCAGGCGCTGCGCGCCGACGGGTCGAACCCGGCCCGTCGCAGCGCCGCCGGCCAGTCGTCACGCAGGTCCACGGCGACGCCGATCCGGTCGCAGGACGGCTCGGCACCGTGGCCGGCCAAGGTGGAAACCTTGAAGTCCAGCACCTTGATCTGGTCGAGTTCGTAGACCGTGGTCCCGTCCGGCCAGGGCAACCGCCATGCTCGCGAGTCCAGCCCAGCGGCCAGGATCACAGCCTGGTTCACCCCTGCCTGGGCGGCATCGAGGAAGAAACCGTCGAAGAACGCGGTCCGACACGCTGTGTAGCTCACCATCAATTGCATCTCAGCCGGCAACTGCGGCTCGGCCTCGATCACCGCGTCCGGCAGGTCGGCGGTGAAAAACCAGCTCCACACCCCGTCCCCGACGGCGTCCAGGAATACCCGTGCGAAGGGGTCGTTGATCAGCGGATCTTCACTTTCGGTCTCGGCGGCCCGCCCCGCGGCTACCCCCAGCGCGGTGGCCCCTACGCTCTCGGTGATCTCCCAACTGTCGCCATCGCTACGCGCCACGCCCAGACCCCCTCTTTATGGGACACATCCCTGCCGACCCTACTTGAGCAGGATCGGCAGAGGTCGGCACGTTAAGTTGTCGTAGAACAGCCGACGCCGGCACCCGCAACCGATCCGAAGGACCCCGAGGGACGAGCCGTGCACATGCGAGTTGACGGTCGCGACATCACTGTGTCCGGCAGCTTGCTGCAACCACTCACCCGGCGGACCAACGACATCATCCGGCTGGCGCTGGCGACGGTGGCCCTAATAGCGGTGGTGACGAGCTCACTGATCACCCGGCCGCGATGGGTGGCCCTGGAAAAATCCATCTCCGAGATCGTCGGGGTGTTGAGCCCCAACCAGGCCGATCTGGTGTACCTGGTGTACGGCACCGCGATCCTCGCGCTTCCGTTCGTGATCCTGATCGGGCTGATCGTTTCCCGGCAATGGAAGCTGCTTGCGGCATACGCCGCCGCCGGGTTGATGGCCTTCCTGCCGCTGTCGATCAGCAGCAACCGGATCGCGGCACCGCGCTGGCACTTCGACCTCTCCGACAAACTCAGCACGCTGCCCGCCCAGTTTCTCGACGACCCTCGATGGATTGCGATGCTGGCGGCGGTGCTGACCGTGTCGGGCCCGTGGTTGCCGGCGCGCTGGCGGCACTGGTGGTGGGGATTGTTGCTGGCCTTTGTGCCGATCCACCTCGTTGTCAGCGCGATCGTCCCCGCCCGTGCGGTGGTCGGATTGGCAGTGGGCTGGTTCGTCGGCGCCTTCGTGGTGCTGGTGGTCGGAACTCCCGCACTCGAGGTGCCGCTGGACGGCGCGGTTCGCGCGTTGGCCAAGCGCGGATTCCTGGCGTCCCGACTGCTGGTGGTGCGCCCCGGCGGCCCGGGACCGCTGGTGCTCTCGGCCGAATCCACCGATCCCGAGGCCAGTGCGACGGTCGAGCTGTACGGCCCGCATCAACGCAGCGGCGGCGCGCTGCGCCAGCTGTGGTGGAAGTTGCGGCTGCGCGGGTCGGAGACCGCTCCGCTGCAGACCTCGCTGCGCCGGGCGGTGGAGCACCGCGCACTAATGGCCATCGCGATCGGTGATATTGGCGTCGCCAACTCCGCCACCATCGCGATGGCCGCGCTCGACCGCGGGTGGACCCTGTACGCGCACAATCCAGTTCAGGGTATTCCGCTCGACGAGTGCGCGGCCGAAACACCGGTACTGCAGGTGTGGAAGGCATTGCGGACCCTCAACGACCATCAGGTATCCCACGGCGACTTGCGCTGCAAAGAGATCACCGTCGCCGACGGCCGGGTTTTGTTCGGCGGTTTCGGCGCCGCCGAATACGGCGCCACTGACGCCCAGCTGCAATCCGATATCGCCCACCTGCTGGTGACCACATCGGCGTTGTATGACGCGAGGTCGGCGGTGGCCGCCGCGATCGATGCGTTCGGCAAGGACACCATCCTCGACGCCTCCCGGCGACTAACGAAATCGGCTGTGCCGAAACGTATCCGGGCATCAGTGCCCAATGCGAAGGCGGTGATCGCTGACGCCCGCGGGGAAGTCAAGCGGCAGACCGGCGCCGACCAGATCAAAGACGAGACCATCACCCGGTTCAGCCGCAGCCAGGTCATCCAGCTGGTGCTGATCGGAGCCCTGGTCTACGTCGCATACCCGTTCATCAGCACCGTGCCGACGTTCTTCTCCGAGCTCCGGAACGCCAATTGGTGGTGGGCGTTACTGGGCCTGACGGTATCGGGCTTGACCTATGTCGGTGCGGCCGGCGCGCTGTGGGCCTGTGCCGACGGGCTGGTGAGCTTCTGGAAGCTCACAATCATGCAGATTGCCAACACTTTTGCGGCAACCACGACCCCTGCAGGGGTGGGCGGGCTGGCTTTGAGCACTCGGTTCCTGCAAAAGAGCGGCCTCAACGCGCTGCGCGCCACCGCCGCGGTGGCCCTGCAACAAGCCGTGCAGGTGATCGTCCACCTGTCGCTGCTGATCTTCTTCAGCGCGGTGGCCGGAACCTCGACCGACCTGTCGCATTTCGTGCCGAATGCCACGGTGCTGTACCTGATCGCCGGGGTCGCGCTGGGCATCATCGGCACCTTCCTGTTCGTGCCCAACCTGCGGCGCTGGCTGGCCATTGAGTTGCAACCCAAACTCAAGGAGGTCACCAATGACCTCGTCGAGCTGGCCAAAGAGCCCAAACGACTTGCGCTGATCGTATTGGGCAGTGCCGGAACAACCCTCGGTGCAGCGCTAGCGTTGTGGGCTAGCGTGGAAGCGTTCGGTGGGGGCACCACGTTCGTCACCGTCACGGTCGTCACGATGGTGGGTGGGACGTTGGCGTCGGCCGCCCCCACCCCGGGTGGCGTCGGTGCAGTGGAGGCCGCCCTGATCGGTGGACTCGCCGCGTTCGGCGTGCCCGCGGCCATCGGGGTGCCGTCCGTACTGCTGTACCGGGTGCTCACCTGCTGGCTGCCGGTGTTCATCGGATGGCCGGTGATGCGCTGGCTGACCAAGAACGAAATGGTCTAAGCAGCTTAGCTATTCGTCGAATGACGGCCGTGTCACCAGGAGAACGACGGCTCGCCTGCTGGTGTCGCCGACGGTTGTCGTCAGATACACCGGATAGTTGTCGTCGGGCACCGACGACGCCACCGTGATTGCGACGTCGACCGTCGCCGAACCGTCGTCGTCGAAGCGTCCGGAAACCGGCGCCACGGTGATCCCGCCGGCCGCGGCGGCACCGGTGACCCGGTAGTCGACGACACCGGCGAGCATCCGCTGCAAGTCGAGTTCGACGGTGCGCGTGGTCCCCTGCGCGATGGCCACGATCGGTTGGGCGACGTTGATGGTGACCGTCGCACTACCTGCCTCGAACGACGGCGGCGCCGAGGATTCGGCGGTGCCCCAGGACTTGTCGGGACGCCCCGACAGTAGGAAGGAGACATCACCGCCGGTTCCGATGATCGACTCGGGCAGGTACGTGCGATCGGTGGGTTGCCCGTCGATACTGAGGCTCCGGATGTACCTGAGCCGATTGACGCCGGAGGCGCCGGGCGCGGTGATTCGAATGGATTTGCCTGCCCCAAGGCTGATTTCGGCCCGGTCGAACAGCGGTGTGGCGATTGTCAGGATGGGAGTACCCGGGGTGCTAGGGTACAGGCCGAGCGCCGCCCAGACATACCAGCTGGACAACGCGCCGAGGTCGTCGTTTCCCGGAGCGCCGTCGGGAGTGGGGCCGAACAGACCGCGCACGCGGTCGACAGTGCGCTGGGTTTGCCATGGCTGGCCGAAGTAGTTGTATAACCACGGCACACCGAAACCCGGCTCGTTGCCCGCCCACAGATAGGGCTTGTTGGGGCCTACGTTGATGCGTTGGGTGAACCTGTCGAGCCGCTGCGCCGCCGCGGCGCGACCGCCCAGGGCGGTGGCCAGGCCGGCCACGTTGTGGGGCACCCACCACAGGTACTGCTCAGCATTGCCCTCGTCGTAACCGAACTGGCCGAAACCCGTGTGACTTTCGATGAATCCCGGGCCCGTGCGGAAGAAGCCGCTGGGGCCGCGCGGGGAGATGTAGCCGGTGGTGGGATTGAACAGGTTCTGCCAGTACTGGGAGCGGCGCTGGAATTCCCCGGCCGTCGCCGCGTCGCCCAGTGCATCGGCGAAGCGGGCAATGGTGAAATCGTCGATCGACCACTCCAGCGTGACCGAGGCGCCCGGTCCGAATTCGGGCAGCTGCGGGGCGTAGCCCAGCCGTAGATAGGTCTCGATTCCCGGCCGCTCCACGTAGCCGTTGCGTCCGACGCCACCGCGGGTCGCGGCGTCGACCATGTAGGCCAGCGCCGTCCGGGTGTCGAAGTCCTTGGCCCCGAACATATATAGGCTCACGATTAGCGGAACTACGCTGTCGCCGGTCATCTGGCTTGTCGCAGCATTTGCCAGCGCCCAGCGGGGTAGCGCTCCGCTCTGTTCGGCGTCGTCGACCAGCGCCTGTGCCATATCGCTGGCCCGCTCGGGGAAGATGAGCGCCTGCAGGGCGGCCAAACTGCGGTAGGTGTCCCAGTCGGAGTAGTTGGCGTAGTGCGTATGCCCTTGTCGTACAACGTGGATTATGTTGTCGAAGCCGATGTAGCGGCCGTCGTGGTCGTTGAATGTGTTGGGGTGCAACAATGACCGGTACAGGCAACTGTAGAAGGTCTGCACGTCGCCGGGGTTGCGACCCGCCACCGCAATGCGTTTGAGCGCGCCGTTCCATTCGTCGGCAGCCGCCGCGTGCGTGTCGTCGAAGCTCCTTTCGCCCTCCGCTGCGAGGTTCGCCTGGGCACCATCGATGCCGACGTAGGAGATCGCGGTTCGCACCTCGACCACCGAGCCGGCGTCGAACTCGACATATCCCCCGCTGTAAGGGGAATTGGAGCTGCGGGACCCGTCGGCCACCGAGTAGCCATCCCAGGTGCCGTACGAGCTGAACGGCTGACTGAACTTCATCGCGAAGTAGACGGTGTAGGTATTGGACTTGTCGCAGAACGATCCGCTGGTCGCCCAGCCGGTGATCGTGGTGTTGTCCTCGTTGATCTGGATGGCGGCGCGTGAGGCGCCGGCCAACGACGCACCGGAACGCACATGGAACAGTGCTCGCCGGCCGTCGTGTGGATAGCTGAATCGTCCGATGCCGGTGTGGGTGGTCGCGGTGAGTTCGGCTTTCACCCCGGTGTCGGGGAACCGCACCGCGTAGTAACCGGGCGTTCCGACTTCGGTGCGGTCGTGGGCGATGCGCTCCCACGCGTACCAGGGCTGCGAACCGGTGGCGGTGGTGGTCGGCAACATCGAGATGTCGCCGAACGCAGGGCAGCCCACCGATGCGTGGGTCATGCTAAACCCCGTGGCCCGCGGATTGTCGTGCGCGTAACCCGCGTAGTTGTTCACCGTGTCGGGCGAGTACTGCACCATGCCGAACGGCACCGTGGCGCCCGGAAAGTTGTTGATCTCCCCCACCACTTTGCCCCCCGTCCCGGTACCGATCAGGGTGTCGACGTGATCGACGGGATTGACGACCGTGGTGGGTTCGCCGTCGTAGGCCGTCGGCGAACCCGCGATCAACGGGACGAACAGGACCGGCACCGCAAGCATCGCGACGAGAACCCGCCACACCCGCCGCGACCTCATAGCAGTCTCATTACTCCACGCACGGCCTTCAGGGGCGTATTTGGGCAAACGACGCGCCAGCTATCTATGGACCGTTTGACATGTTCGACTCGTGTCAGTCCGACATCGCCGGCACAGAACCGGCGAATTCAAGACCTCCACTTCCACGAATGTCTCCACCTCGCCGTCGACGTCGACTTCGACCTCGTCGGGACGCCGAGTCCGTCGCCGGGTCAAGCCCATTACACCGTCGACGACAGCTTCAGGGACAAGAACGCTGATGGACGTCACCCACACCATCGACGACCAGACCGTCATCACACCCTGACCTAGACCGCCAACGAGGGGCGCCGCGGAGCCGGGCTGGCTTCGCGGCGCTTCGTTTTGTCGGTACTGCTGGCCGCGCCCGACCGCGATTGGTCTTACGGTTGATCTATGACTGAACAGTCCTATGCCGTAGATATCGGCCACCCGCCGTCGGCGCTGCTCCGTGCCGTCAACCCCGTGCTGGGCTTTCTGCTGGGCACGCCATTGGCCGGTCCGCTGCGTAAACAGCTGATGGTGCTCAGGTTCAGCGGTCGCAAATCGGGGAAGCAGTTTTCCATTCCGGTGAGCGCTCACGTCATCAATGACGGCCACTCCGCAGACCTCTATGCACTGGCCGGCGCCCACTGGAAGTACAACTTCTCCGGGGGCGGCCCCGCGCAGGTCGTCTACGACGGCCAGACCAGGCCGATGCGCGGTGAAATCGTCGAGGATCGGGCCAAGACGCACGAACTGTACCTGCGCTGCGCGCAATCCTATGGGGCCAAGAAGGCACAGCGCTTGATGGGGCTGAAATTCCGCGACAACCACATCCCGACGCTGCAGGAATTCGCCGAGGCGATCGAGCGGCTGAAACTCGTCGCGATCAAGTTCACTCCGGCCCTGTAGCGGATCTTCTTGCGCACAACACAATCGCCCGGCTCGCGCGTCGACACCGCGTTTGATCGATCCGACGGATGAGGCAGGCCACGATTCCCGAACCGGCGGCGGCGTTCTACCAGCGGGCGCGGACCTGGACGATCGGCTCCGATCCGGGGTTGCTGCGACTGAGGTTGGCTATCCGCACAACACTTGCCCTAGGTTGTTCCCTGCTGGTGATGTTCTTGCTGACCCGGGCGACCGGGCAACCGCTGACCGTCGCCCTGCTCGGTGCGGTGATCACCATGGTGGCGGCCCGATCGGTCAACGAGCCCGACCCTCGCGAGCAGCGGATCACGATGGCGATGCTGCCGCTGCCGGCGGCTCTGTCCATTGTCGTGGCCACGCTGCTGGCACCGCATCGAATCGCCGGCGACGCCGTCTTTGTGGCGGTGGTTTTCGTCGCTGTCTACGTCCGGCGATTCGGCGCTCGCGGTCGCGCGCTGGGCATGGTGGGTTTCATGGCCTACTTCTTCACCCTCTACCTGCGGGCCGGCGTGCGCGAGGTGCCGTGGATGGTCGGCGCCGTGGTAGTGGGCACCTTCTTCACGTTCTTGATGACGGCCTACGTGCTCCCTGATGATCCAGAACGCGTGCTGCGAGCGACTATTCGCTCGCTGCGAGCACGCATGGCGATCGTGGTCGATACCACCGCCGATGGGCTGCAAGCGGGCCAGCTCGACGAGCGGCACCGCCGCCGGGTCCGTGCCCGCGTCGCACGCCTCAACGACACCGCGTTGATGGTGCAGGACCGGATCGAGGACAAAGCAAACCCGACCCCGATCGGAGAACGACTGGCGCCGTGGTTGTTCGATGCCGAACTGGCCGTCGAATGGGTCGCGCTCGCGGGTCAGCGTGCGGCACTGGTTGCTTCGGAGATTCCGGCCGGCACCCTCAGTGAACTGATCGGCGCACTCACCCGACTTGCGCGGGCCATCAGGTCTGGAACCCGCGACGGGTTAGACGCGGCCGCGGAGCGGGCTCAGCGGGTGCTCGACGAGCATCCTGCTACCTCGCAAGGACTGGGCGAGACAGCGGTACGCCGGCTCGCCATGTCGATAATCGCCGCCGCGACGGCCACTTCCGAGGCACGGACGCAAGTCGAGCAGGTTGCCGACGACGCCGGTCAGGATCGCGAACCGGATGACGAGCATCTCGAGCCGGACGCCGAATCCGATGCCGAACCCGCCGCCGCGCGGCTGCGGCCGACGACGCGGCAAGCCATCCAGGCGAGCGTCGCGGCGGCGCTGGCGATCATCGCCGGTGACCAAGTGTCACCGGACCGCTGGTATTGGGCCGTGATCGCGGCCTTCGTGGTCTTCGCCGGCACCAACACCTGGGGCGAAAGCCTCACCAAGGGCTGGCAGCGGCTGCTGGGCACCGCCCTGGGAGTGCCCTGCGGGATGATGGTCGCCACCCTGTTCGCCGGCGACGAGGTCGCGTCGCTGGTGATGGTGTTCGTGTGCCTCTTCTGCGCGTTCTACTTCATGCAGGTGACCCAAAGCCTGATGGCGTTCTGGATCACCACAATGCTGGCGCTGCTGTACGGGCTGATGGGTCAATTCAGCGTGGACGTACTGGTGCTCCGGATCGAGGAGACCGCGATCGGCGCCGTCATCGGGGTAGCGGTGGCAATCCTGGTGCTGCCCAACAATATTGGCGCTACCGTGCGAAGCGACACCCGCGAGTTCTTGACGGCACTGTCAACGCTGATCGACACATCCATGGCCGAGATGTTCGGCCGCGGCCCGACCGGCAGCCCGACGGAGCAGGCACGGCAACTCGACCGCAAACTGCAGCAGTATCGGGCCACCGCCAAACCCCTGCTTGCCGGCGTGACCGGACTGGCCGGCCGGCGCAGCATCCAGCGCAGCTTGCGACTGTTCGCCGCGTGTGATCGCTACGCCCGGGTGCTGGCTCGCCGCAGCGAGCAGTATCACGACCCTGACTGCCCCGCTGAGCTCGCCGAGGCCGTGACCCATGCCGCAACACAGGTTCGGCGCAACATCGACGCATTGGTCGCCACCCTCGACGGCGAGCACCCGGCGACCATCGTCTCGGCCTCCGATGCCCTGGATGCCGCGGAAACGTTGGCCAGAGCGCACGACGACACCTTCGATCCCGGCCGGCCCGGGCCGGATCCGCGTCGACATCCTGCTGTCCTGCATCAGCTGCGGCAAATCGACCGCGTGGTGGTCGCCGCCGCAACCCACCTTGATGCCGATGCGGTACTCAAATCCCCTGACTCACGGCCGAATTGATGCCATCAGGACGCGAGCTCTTCTCCGTAGCCGGGTCAGCGACTACGATCGGGCGCAACGCTGCGCTTGGCACCTCGTCGAGGAGGAAGTCCCATGGCCGCTCCGAACCTGCCACCGGGCTTCGACTTCACCGATCCTGACATCTATGCGCACCGACTGCCGGTGCAGGAATTCGCCGAGTTGCGCGCCACCGCGCCGGTCTGGTGGAACGAGCAGCCCTTGGATCAAGGCGGTTTCGGCGACGGCGGCTATTGGGTGGTGACCAAGCACCGCGATGTTCGCGACGTATCGTTGCGCAGCGACGTGTTCTCGTCCGCCGAGAAGTCCGTCGTGCCGCGCTACCCACAGGAGCTGGCTTCGGCGCAGATCGAGGCGGGGCGGGCGTCGATGATCATGATGGACGACCCCGAGCACACCCGGTTGCGCAAGATCGTCGCCCGCGGGTTCACACCCCGTGCCGTCGAGCGGTTGCGCACCGACCTCGCTGAGCGGGCGCGGCAAATCGCCGCCCGTGCGGCCGCCGAGGGCTCGGGCGACTTCGTCCGACAGGTAGCCTGCGAATTGCCGCTGCAGGCCATCGCCGGGTTGCTCGGCGTACCGGTGGAAGACCGCGAGAAGCTATTCGACTGGTCGAACCAGATGATCGGCAGCGACGACCCTGAGTTCGCCGAGCACGACTCTTTGACAGCTGCAGCCGAAATGATGTGGTATGCCATGCAATTGGCGGCCCAAAAGGCCCAAAACCCCGGCCCGGACATTGTCTCGACGCTGATCCAGGCCGACGCCGACCAGAACCTGTCCGAGGCCGAGTTCGGCATGTTCGTAGTCACTCTGGCCATCGCCGGCAATGAGACGACCCGCAATTCGATCACCCAGGGCATGATGGCGTTCACCGACTTCCCCGACCAGTGGGATCTGTTCAAGGCGCAACGCCCCACGACTGCGGCCGACGAGATCATCCGTTGGGCCACACCGATTACCGCATTCCAGCGCACCGCCGTGGTCGACACCGAAGTCGGCGGTGTCGCGGTCAAAAAGGGCCAGCGAGTGGTGTTGTTTTACCGCTCGGCCAACTTCGACGAAGACGTGTTCGACAACCCGTACGCCTTCGACATCCTGCGCAGCCCCAACCCGCACGTCGGATTCGGCGGCACCGGCGCGCATTACTGCATCGGCGCCAACCTTGCCCGCATGACGATCGACCTGATGTTCAACGCGATCGCCGACACCGTGCCCGACCTCACGTCGGTCGCCGAACCCGTGCGGCTGCGCTCGCCGTTCATCACCGGTATCAAGCACTGGCAGGTTGATTACGGCAGCTCCTGCGCCGCCAAACACGCTCCCGCAGAATAGGGTTCGTCGTTCTTCGCAACGCCGCCGTCAGCGTGCTCGAACACCCTTTGACCGGGCGCATGGGACCACTCCAATGGCAACCGCCCGGCCCACCGTTGTATGACGGACAGGTTCAGCGATGCCGGGATCAGGCAAGCGAGCACTTGCGCAGATCTGTGCCGACCTTCCCGGCCCGGACTCCGGCACGGGTCGCTTAACCCGCTACGGCCACATAACGTCTTCCGCGATCCTCCCTCATCCACAAGACACCGCCGCCTCCGGCTGTCGGGCCGGCCTTGATGAGTTCGCGTTTGAGGATCTTGTTGGTCGCCGTCCGAGGCAGCGCGGCCTCGATCCGTACGTATCGTGGCCAGGCCTTGGGCGAGAGGTCCGGTTGTGCTGCCAGGAACTCACCGAATTGCTTGGGTGTCAACGCCGCTTGGCTGTTGAGCACCAGAGCGGCCATCACCTGGTCACCGACGTGTTCGTCGGGCACCGCGTAGACGGCGAGATGGTTGACCTCGGGTAGGCGTTGCAGGATCCGCTCGACGGGTCCGGCAGCTAGGTTCTCTCCGTCTACCCGCATCCAGTCCGAGGTTCGCCCGGCCAGGTAGATCCAGCCGTCGGCGTCGCGGTAAGCCAGGTCACCCGACCAGTACATGCCATGTCGCATCCGCTCGTCGGTGGCCGCGGTGTCGTTGTAGTAGCCGGTGAATCCACCCGAACCGTAGGTGTTGACCAGTTCCCCGACAGCTTCGTCGAAGTTGACCAGTGCACCGCTTTCGTCGAAAAGCGCCGCGGCGCACTCGGTCAGGGTGTCGGGGTGATACACGCTGACGCCCGGATACCCCCTGCCGATTGAACCGGCCGGCGTCCCGTCTTCGCGCATAACGACAACGGCGAACTCGCTGGAGCCGAAGCTGTCCACCACCCGGCATCCGAAACGCCTTGCGAATTGCTCGATGTCGCGTTCGGTGGCCTCGTTCCCGAATGCCGCGCGCAGCGAGTTGTTGGCATCATCGGGCTGCTCGGGGGTGGCCAGCACCAGTGCCAGTGGCTTGCCGACATAGTTCAGGTAGGTGATGCCGTAGCGGCGGATGTCGGCCAGGAATCGCGACGGCGAGAACTTGGCGGGCACCATCGCCGCACCCGCGCTGAGCGCCACCACCCAGCCGGCCGCGACCCCATTGGAGTGGAACAGCGGCATCGCCAGGTAGCACACGTCGTCGCGGGTAAGCTCGAAGCGTTCGACCAGGCTGGCCCCGCACAGGATTCCCATCGCGTGCGCGAACGGCACCGCCTTCGGGTCGCCGCTGGTGCCGGAGGTGAAGATGATCACCACCGGGTCGGCGCCAGACACTTCGACGGGCACGAGGGGGCCCGCTGCCGCCACCGCGTGGCGGTACCCGGCTTCGTCGACGTTCACAACGGTGACACCGGCGAGGTCGAGCGCGTCAAGCAGCACGCGGTGCTCGTTGTCGACAAGCACCAGCTGAGAATCCGAGCGCAAGATGTCGGTCTCCAGACCCGCCCCGCGACGGGTCGTGTTGAGCCCGCACAGCACGTATCCGCCCAGCGCGGCGCCCGCCATCGCGCGCAGCATCGCCGGCGAATTGCCGAGCAGCGCAGCGATATGCAACGGTCGTTGTCGGTCGAGGCAGTTCAGCACCATCGAGGCCTCGGCCGAGGCCTCGGCCAGGTGCTGACGCCAGGTCCAGGTCCGCTCGCCGTGTATCACCGCCACCGCGTCGTCGTCCAGGCGGGAGCGCAGCAGCTGCTGAAGGGTCTCAATCACTGGCGGGCCTGTAGCGCAACAACGTCACGGCGCCGGTGTCGCAGAACACCGGGGAGACCCGCATGCCGATGCGGATGTCGTGGGGTGCGACGTCGACCAGCTCGGTACTGACGCGAGGGCCGACGTCCCATTGCACGACCGCCAAGAGTTGCGGCAGCCGCTCGGCCCACGGCGGTCCGGTCGGGCGGCGCGCGACCGTGTAGGTATACAGCGTTCCGGCACCGTCGATTTCGCGCCATTCCAGGTCGTCGGCCAACGTCCCTGGTGTCAAAGTGCGGGGATAGAAGACGTAGCGGCCCGACGACGGCGAATATTGGATCCGTATCTTATTCTCGCGCAACCCATCCCAGAACGGCAGTGACACCGGCGTCGGTTCGGGCAATGGGCGGGGATCGGTCATGTCAGTCGCCTCCCAGCACGAGGGCGACCTGCTCGCTCATGATGCCGCCGTTGCCCGTCACGAATGCGGTGTTGCAGTCGGGCACCTGCGCGACCCCGGACCGGCCCATCAGCTGACGTGCGCCGTCGACTACGTGGTGCATGCCGCCCGCCATGCCGGCCTGTCCGAATGACAACTGGCCGCCGGCGGTATTGACCGGGAAATCACCCCGGAAGGTCAGATCGTGTTCGGTCAGCCAGCTCATCCCGCTGCCCTTGTCGCAGAACCCCGCGTCCTCCAGGGTCATCAGCACTGTGATGGTGTAGCAGTCGTAGATTGAGGCGACATCGATATCGGCACGATCCAGTTCGGCCATTGCGAAAGCCTTTTCGGCGGCGCGTGCGATCGGGGTATGCAGGAGGTCGTCGGCATACGTTGGCGTTTTGAAGCGAATGTGCTCGCCGAAGCCCTTGATCCAGACCGGCCGGTGCCGACCGCGGCGTGCCACGTCGGCGTTGGCGACCAGCACCCCGGCCCCGCCCTGCACCCGCATCACGGTCTCCAGCATGTGGATCGGATCGGCGATCACCGGACTGCTCAGCACGTCCTCGACGGTGAGGGGCTTGCCGTGGAACACCGCGCCGGGGTGGGCACCGGCGTTGGTGCGCTGATGTACCGCGATGAGCGCCAAAGCAGCTGCATCATAACCGTATTCGGCCCTGTACCGCTGGGCGATCTGGGCGTAGGGAGCGTTCTGACCGACGTTGCCGTACGGGATCTCAAATTCGGCCTGCGGTGAACCATAGTTGTTGCTCGACGCACCGTACCAGCCCAATGTCCGGCCCGGCCGCTGCTCGGAGCCAGGAATCTCCAACGACCCGGGCACCACCACTAGCACCGCGTCACACACTCCCAGTTCCACTGCCGCGGCCGCTCGCCAAACCATGCCGGCGGCGGTGGCGCCACCCAGATCGACTCGATCGCCGAAGTCCAGTGGAATCCCCAGATACTCCGACAGGGTGGCGGGCGCGAACATGTCCGACTCCGCGAGGCCATGGCACGAGAGCCCGTTTACCACTGCGGGATCGACACCGGCATCCTCGATCACCATCTTGGCCAGCAGGGCGTATTGATCCAGGGTGAACGACGGTGGCCGACTCTGACGGCGCTCGGCGGGCAGTTCCGCGATCCCGACGATGGCCGCTTCGCCACGCAACCCGCTCATCGCTCGGCCCGCTGCGGCAGTGCGACCGTGGCCGTGCCGGGCATCAGCACGTCCTCGCCGCGCCGACAGTAGATGTCCAGGTCTACCAGACCGGCCGCCTTGCCGGTCACGACACCACCGAAGGTCAACTCCTGACCCGGATAGGCGATGGCGCGGTTCTGCACCGAGAAGCGGACCAGTCTGCCGTCGCCGCCGATCCAGTCGGTCAGCGCCCGCGACAGCAGTGCTGCCTGCAGCGGCCCCTGGACCAGGACGTTGTCGTAGCCTTCAACGTCGCGTGCCCATACTTTGTCGTAGTGGATGCGGTGCCCGTTGTAGGTTGCGGCGCTGAAGAGGAACATTTGCGTCTCGGTCACCGTAACGGTCAATGACGTTATTTCAGAGCCGGTTTCGATGTCTTCATAGTGGATCTGATCGGTCATGCGGGCCTGGCAATCATCGACGTCGTAGCTTCGGCCAGCAGCTCGGCGTGTTGGTTGCGGTATTCGGCATGCCAGGTGACCACCACGAATTGCCCTGATTTGCCGCGCTTTTCGACGATCGACTCGATCGTTCGTACCAGTTTCACCTGGTCGTGGTGATAGGCCGGACCGTGGAAGGTGGTGCTTTCCCCACCCGCCATTCGCCGCGGGGCGCGTGGGAACGACAAGCTGCCGGTCGTGGCGCCGGACGATCCGTCGGACCGCAGTTCGTCAAGTCTCGTCACGCCGAGGATGGCGTACTGCAGGAACAATGGCGGACAGATGATGTCGCGGTATCCGTGCGCGTGGGCGTAGTCGGGTTCGAACCACAGCGGGTTGTGGTCGCCGACCGCGGCGGCCCACCGCTGCCAATCCCGCCGGCTCACCTCGCCGACAGCGGTGGCCACCACGCTGCCGACACGCGCCATCGAGTCCGGATCGATAAGGCTCTGACTCAACCTCGTTCCTCCCAATTCATCTCACCGTCAAGCCATCTCGCGGCGTCGTCGGCACCACCCCCGAGGGTGGCGAGTACGCGTGCGCGTTCGGAGAACAGGTGTAGGTCGGTGTCCACGACATAGCCCATGCCGCCGTGCAACTGGTGGGCGTCCAGGGTGATCTGCTTGACCCGGCACGCATGCATTTTGGCGATTGCGGTCTCGCGGGTTGCGGTGTGGCCGCGACCGATCCAGAACACCGCGGAGTGGGCAGCTAACCGCGCCGATGCCAAAGCGATATGCATGTCCGCCACCAGATGTTGGGCGGCCTGGAATGAGGCGATTGGACGGCCGAACTGTTCACGCATCCGAGTGTGATCGACAGTGCGTTGCAGCACCGCCTCGGCTACGCCCACCAGGTCAAGGCAGAACAGGGCAACGGCTGCGTTGGCCACCCGGCGCAGATCAGGATCAGCCAGCTGCCCCAGGATCCGAAGGTGGTCGTTGACGAGCAGCTCGTCGAATTCCACCGTGAACGCCCGATGCCCGCCCATCATCGCGAGAGGTTCCACGTGAAGGTCGGCGGTGTCGATCACGAAACCCAGTACCGCTGAGCCGGTATCAGCGCTGACGACGATCAGATCGGCCAGGTCGGCATCGGCGGTGAAGTCTAGGCGACCGGTCAATATCCAGCGTCCGTTGCCGTCCGCACGCGCGCGCAACCGCGGCGCCAGGTCGGCGGCGTCGCGTGGGTTGCACAGCGCGGTGGTCCCGCGCACACGTCCCGACGCCAGTGCCGGTAGCCAGGACTCGCGCGCCGCCGGGCCGCCCAACCATTCGATGGCCAGCGCAGCAAGCGTCGTAGTGTGGAAAACCAAGGGGCACAACGCACGCCCAGCTTCGACGTAGCAGACGCCGAGGTCGGCCAATGTCCCGCCCGAACCACCGAAGCGTTCCTCGATCGGCAGGCCGAGTACGCCCGCTTCGGCAAGCGATTTCCACAGTTCCGCGGTGATGCGGTCACCGTCGGAACTGTGCAGTGCACGCGCCAACGTCGTCGGACAATCGGCGCTGAACACGCTGCGGCACATGGTGGCCAGATCCTGCGCATCTTGATCGGGAATCAGTCGCATGCGATCACCGGCCGTAGGAGGGCATCCCGCGACCGCGCTGGGCGATCACGTCCCGTAACACCTCGTTGGTGCCGCCGCCGAACCGCATCAGCGGCGAAACCCGGTACAGCCGCTCGAAGAAGCCACCCGCGGGAGCGCCGGCGCTACGATGCGCCAATAGTCCGTCGGGCCCGAGCAGGTCGATCGCCAGATCCGCAATGCGCTGGCGTAATTCGCTGGTGAAGATCTTCTCGACACTGACCTCGACGGTGGGAATCCGTCCGGAGTCGAGCAGCGAGGCCGCTTCGTAGCCCATCAGCTTGGCCGCTTCCACGTCGGCCTCAGCCTGGGCGAGCCGCTGACGGAGCGCGGGGTCGCGAGCGGGGACCGATCCGTCGCGTCGCGGTTGGGACGCCAATGCCAGCAAATCGTCGAGGGCGCGTCGCAAATCGCCGGCGTTGGTCAGCGCACCACGCTCCAGGTCCAGCGCGCCGGTGATGTAGGTCCAGCCACGGTTGGCCTCGCCGATCAGATTGGTGGCCGGCACGCGCACGTCGCAGAAGAATGTCTCGTTGGTGCGGTAGCCCGACCACGCGTACAGCGGATGGATTTCGATGCCTGGCGTGTCGATGGGGACCATGATTACTGAGATCCCGCGGTGCCGCGGCGCGTCAGGATCGGTGCGCACGCACAGCCATTCGTGCGTGCAGCGCTGCGCCCCGCTATTCCAGATCTTGGATCCGGTAATCAGCCAGTCGTCGCCGTCCCGGACAGCGCGCGTCTTCAGGCTGGCCAGGTCGGTGCCGGCATTCGGCTCGGAATAGCCGACTGCACAGATGATTTCGCCCCTGGCGATACCCGGCAGGAAGTCCTGCTTGTTCCGCTCGGTGCCGTGCCGCATGATCATCGGGGCCACCGAAGTGACGGTCAGATCCGGTCCGGGCACCCCGGCGTACTCGAACTCACTCATCAGCAGGTGCTGGTGGGTGGCCGTCAACCCGAGGCCGCCGTACTCGCGGGGCCAGTTCAGCCCGAACCAGCCGCGTTCGCCGATCTTGCGGCGGAATGCCGAGAGTTCACCGCCCTGAAACTCGAGGTCGTGCTCGGCCAGCTCGGCGCGCAACGCGGGAGTGACATTGTCTGCGAGGAACTGCCTCACCTCAGCCAGCCAGGCTCGCTGCTCGTCATCGAGCTCGAAGTCCACCCTAGGGACACTAGCGGTGCGGCGCCGATCGGGACACTAGCGCCGGGCGCCGACCCGGGCCCGTGCCATAGCCCGGTATCCCAGCCAACGTCGGCAACACCGCGACCGCACGGAATGCTTTCGGCCATACGTTTTTGCAGCTTAGTATGGCGCTGGCCCGGCCGATGCATGAGAATAGCGCCAAGTAGCCTTCCACCCGCCGAGTCCGTTGACATCCCACCGGCGATGGCCATACATTAGCTAAGAGTTGTCCGCGGTGTCCCTGACCACTACGGAGCGCGCCGCCGATCAGCTGAGTAGGTGAAGCAGTTGAGATTAATCGTGGCACGACCCCGACCCGTTGACGTCCAGCCGTCCGATCGACTCGAACAAGTCGCCGTGTAGCCCGTCACCGAGGAGACCGCAATGACCGTGGGTGCAGCTGCCACAAGCGTTTTCGATGCGGAACTGCCGGCCCTGAGCTACGACGCGGCCGAGGTTCCCACTGACATCTATCCGCGCATCCAGGTGGCACAACAGTCTGCGCCGATCGCGCTGGGGCCGTTCGGGCCCGAGATTCTCTCGCACCACCTGGCTCGGTCCGTGCTGCGCGATGCCCGATTTCAGATCCCGCCCGGCCTGAATCTCGTCTTCCAGGGCATTACGTCCGGGCCACTATGGGACAAGGTGATGGGCAGCCTGCTGTGCTTGGAAGGCGATGCCCACCACCGGCTACGCAGCCTGACCTCAAAAGCGTTCACGCCGCGCGCAACCCTGCGTCTGCACGACACCATGGTCGCGATGATGAACGAGTTGGTCGACCAAGTCGTCGACGCAGGAAGCTGCGAAGTGGTCACCGACCTCGCGCGGCCCTACCCGGTCCCCATCATTTGCGCCCTGCTGGGCGCCCCCCGCAAGGACTGGCAACAGTTTTCGGAGTGGGCTGACGAGATCTTCAAGGCCTTCAGCTTCATCTCCGGCGTCAGGGAAATCGAGCCCACCCTCATGCGCGCGTGGGCGGAACTGGACGACTACGTCGACGAAATGGTGACGTGGCGCCGGCACAACCTCACCGACGACCTGCTTTCCGATCTGATCCGCGCCGACGACGGTGATCGCCTCAACGCGGTCGAGTTGCGCATGCTCGCCGGAGGCCTGTTGCTGGCAGGTACCGACACCACCCGCAATCAGCTGGCTGCCTCGGTCCAAGTTCTGTGCACGCACCCGGAGCAATGGGAACTGCTCAAGGAGCGACCCGAATTGGCAATGCACGCGGTCGAGGAAACGATGCGCCATTCCCCGATCGCCTGCGGAACCCTTCGGCTGGTGACCGAGGACGCCGAGATCGGCGGCTACCTGTTCCCGGCAGGCACCATGATCTTGGTCAATACCGCTGCGGCCAATCGGGATCCGGCGGTATATGACGAGCCGGAATGCGTCGATATCACCCGCACTGGCGCTCCGGCGATCCTCACTTTCGGTGGTGGCATCCATTACTGCCTGGGCGCCAACCTGGCTCGCCGCGAACTCGCCGAGGCGCTGACCGTATTGACGCAGCGGATCCGCAATCCGCGGATTGCCGGACCGGCACCGTGGAAGCCGATGGTGAGCCTGAGCGGGCCGCTCAGTCTGCCGATCGAGTTCGGCTGAGGCCCACGCGACGGATGCCGGACCACGACGCTCCGAACGAGCGTCCGTGGCCCGGCATCCGTGGCTGCGCTGGTTACTTGTACAGATCCTTATGTTCGTCCTTGATCTTGTCCGCGCCCTTCTCCCCGATCATGTAGACGGAGTTCTGGATACGGCAGTCCGGAATGACCGGAATTACAGAGGCGTCCACGACCCGCAGGTTAGCGATCCCGTGGACCTTGAGCGCCGGGTCAACGACGCCCTGGTCGATGTTCTTGGACAGCCGGTTGGTGCCGCACGGGTGAAACGACGTTTGGACGCGGTCCTGAATGGACGTCGTCATCAACTCGTCGCAGTCCAGCGGCATGTCCCAGGGGTACTGGCTCACGACGAGGTCCTTGAAGCCGTCACCCTTGGTGAGGATGTCGTAGCTGAACCTGATTCCCTCACGCAGGGCGATGATGTCGAGTTCGTTGGATAGATAGTTCAGATTGATGTCGGGCTGCTCAAGCGGGTCAGCGCTGTTGAGCGTCACCTCGCCGCCTTCATAGGTGGGGCGCACCAGATCGACCATCACGGTCAGGTGATCGCCTTCCGCCGGCGTGGGGTAATGCCACTGGAATGCGCTGCCGAACATCGGCACGAAGTCTAGTTCGAAGTGCGGCTGCCCCTCTGGCGAGAAGGGGTCGACGCCGCCGTTCGCGGCTTTGGCCTCGCGGTAGATGGGGTCTTGTTCCAGGTATTCGTCGATGCGCGGGAAGCCGATCATCTCCAGCAGTCCCGAGCCCACGGGACCGGATCGATCCTTCTGGTAGGCGGCAACAGCCGCGTCGTGCTTGGGGCCCTCACGCAGCAAGGTCCCGTCCATGCCGAACCCGTCCTTGATTCGCATCACGAATGGGACACCGGGATGGTCGAGCAAGTGCTGGCCCACGTGGCGCGAATCCACGATGGTGTCGATACCGTACTTCGTCAACTCGCGGGCCGGGCCGACACCGCTGAGCATCAGTAGCTTGGGGCTCTCGAACACACCCTGGGAGAGGATGACCTCACGTCTTGCGTAGTAGCTGCGCTCGTAACCGGCGCCGTCAATGACTGTCACGCCCTTGCATGTGCGATCGGCGTAACCGATGATCAGACGCTTCGAACGCACTCCGGCCATGATCGTGACGTTGGGCTTGTCCTTGACGAAAAGGTAGGCGCCGGAGCGCTGGCCGTCATAGATGCTGTTGATCGAATGCGTGAGTCCATTCATTTCACCGTCGTAGATGTTTTCGGTAACAGGCAAGCCCCGCGACGTCCAGGCTCTGGTGAGGGCGTCGCGAAAGCTCTGCAACTCGGGGATGTCGGCGTGCGAAATGGGGATCGGGCCGCCAGCACCGATCTTCTCGAGCTCGGCCGGATAACGTTTCGCGTCCTTGGGGTCCCCGTGATAGGTAGCGCTCTTGCGGAGGTATGGAACGAGCGGCTCCCAACTCCATTCCTGGCCACCGTATTCGGCCCATCGATCGAAAGTCGGCTTACAACCCGGGATCCAGCTGAAGTAGTTGCCCGCCGAACTGCCGCCCAGGACCTTGCCACGAGTGTTGGGCCAATCAACGCGCGACCAATCTTCTCGCTTGACGAACGTGCTCTTGTACGCCCAGTCGCTCTCGGTGCCGCGAATCTCCATCGCCAACGACGGCGTGGTGACCATCTCGATGTCCCAGGGGTTGCCCGCACCGGCCTCCACAACCAGTATTCGGACATTGGGGTTCTCGGCCAGCCGGCCAGCGACTACGCAACCCGCGGTACCGCCGCCAACGATGATGAAGTCGAAGTGAGCTCCGTCATCGACCATGATTTCCTCCTAAGTAAATTACGTATTACGCAGGACTGCAATTATTTTCATCGCCAAGTCACTATCCGTGTCGATGTAATCCTGCGGTTACCAGTCTGTGCGCACGACGATTACGGGTCTACGGAGCCGTTTCCAAAATCCCATCCCGATTGGTCTAGCCGAATTAGCAACCCTTACAAGACGCCTCGGCCACCGTCAGCCGATACGCCGCCCTGGCCCAGCCGCCGAGGCGGCTCAATTACGTTGCCGCTGAGATGTTCCGACGGAGCCAGGTGCTTGGCGTGAAAGAATCTAGTCGGCGCACTGGTTATGCCCTGCATAGACCAGCGACAACTCTTTGAGTACCGCGAATCCTGAAGAAAATCATCGTGACACAGAACGATTCGGGCGTGGGCGAGCCTGGTAGCAATGTGGGCTATAGCAACTTGCCGCCCGCCAGTCGGCGGCTAGTGACCGAGGTTGGCGCGTACGCCTGCTTCGATCTTCGCACCCACCTCGGGGTCGATGTTGCGCCAGAACTCGAAAACTCGGGACAAAACGGGCTCTTTCACCCCTGCGGATACGTGTAGCACGACGTTGTGAACCAAACGTTCGCGCTGCGCGGCATCCATGACGTCACGGACCAGGATCCCTGCCTGACTGAAGTCGTCGTCGTCCGGACGCAGTGTGTAGGCGGTGCGAACCATCTCCCCGTCAGCGGCCCAACGCACTTCGGGCGCCCGGCTCGGGTCGGCTTGCGGACCTCCAGCTGAGTTGGGGACATACACCGGATCGGTGGCATTGACGAACCGCATCCGCCCGTCCTTGGAGTAGGTCCGAACATCGCACCGGGGAGCATTGACCGGAATCTGATTGTGGTTCACACCGATACGAGTACGGTGCGCATCGGCATAGGCGAAGCTTCGACCCAGAAGCAGCCGGTCAGGGCTGAGTCCGGTGCCCGGCACAAGGTTACTCGGTGTGAACGCGGCTTGCTCGACTTCGGTGTGATGGTCGCTGACGTTGCGGTCCAAGGTCAAGGTGCCCAGGTCGATCAGCGGGTAGTCCGCGTGCGGCCACACCTTAGTCACGTCAAACGGGTTGATCCGGTAGGACTTTGCGTCCTCAAACGGCATTATCTGCACCTTCAGCGACCAACTCGGATAGTCACCCCGTTGGATCGCGTCATGCAGATCCCGGGCATTGCAGTCCGGGTCTGTACCGGCCAGGCGGTCCGCCTCCTCCTGGGTCAGGCACTCGACGCCCTGATTGCTCTTGAAGTGATACTTAACCCAGACGACCTCACCGTCGGCGTTGATCCAGCTGAATGTATGGAGTCCATAGCCATTCATATGCCGGTAGGTCCTGGGGATGCCGCGGTCACCCATCACCAGTGTCACTAGGTGAGCTGACTCCGGTGACAGTGTCCAGAAGTCCCATTGCATGTTGTGGTCGTGGAGATCGGTGTCAGCGCGGCGCTTGGATGCGCGGATCAGGTTGGGAAACTTCATCGGGTCGCGTACGAAGAACATCGGTACGTTGTTGCCGACAATATCGAGGTTGCCTTCGGTGGTGTAGAACTTCACCGAGAAACCCCGGGTGTCTCGCAACGTGTCAGCACTGCCGCGCTCGCTGGCATTGCCGGCAATTCGCATGAACGTCTCGGTCACGGCGCCTGGCTGGAATACCGCCGCCCTGGTGTAGGAACTCAAGTCGTTAGTTACTTCGAAGCGGCCATACGCCCCGGTACCCTTGGCGTGCGGCTGCCGTTCCGGCACGCGTTCGCGGTTGAAGTTCGCCATTTGCTCGATCAAATACATGTCCTGCAAAAGGATTGGTCCATCAGGCCCCAGAGTCAATGACAGCGAATCGCTAGGTACCGGGACGCCCGCGTCCGTTGTCGTGAAGTTGTCAGTCATCTCATCATTCCTTCGCAGTGAGCTTGGCTTGCTTGGATTGTCGCCCGGGTTAGTGGGCGTAGGACTTGGCACCGGTGCCAGCGAACCTACCGCCTTCGACGATCAGGTATTCCGAGCGAATCGGCTTGCCGGCGAACCAGTCTTCAAGGATCTCCCGAGTCCCTGCAGCGTATCGCGCCTGCGCAGATAACGTCGTGCCCGAAACATGCGGGGTCATAGCGTTGTTGGGCATACTCCGCCATGGGTGGTCCGACGGGGGAGGTTGCGGATACCACACATCACCGGCGTACCCAGCAAGTTGGCCGCTCTGCAATGCCGCAACAATGGCTCGCTGGTCTGTCTGCTCAGCACGAGCGGTGTTGACGAGGTAGGAACCTCGTCGCATCGACCCCAACAGTTTTTCGTCGAACATGTGATGGGTCTGCGCGATCAACGGGGAGTGTATCGACACCACGTCCACGGAGCGCGCCAACGACTCCACATCGCGGTGGTAGACCACGTTGAGGTCCTTCTCCACGTCGGCCGGCAGGCGATGAACGTCGAAGTAGTGCAAGTGAACCCCGAACGGCCTCAACCGTTCCAGCACCGCCCGGCCGATCCGTCCGGCCGCGATCACACCGACGTCCATCCCCTCTAGGTCGTAGGCACACTCCACACAGTCGGCGATATTCCAGCCACCGTCGATAACCCAGCGGTGCGAGGGCACGAAGTTGCGCACCAGCGCCAGAATCTGCATCACCGTGTGCTCGGCGACACTGATGCTGTTGCTGTATGTTTCCTCGGCGACAGTGACGCCCCGAGCCCGGGCCTCGTCGAGATCCACGTGATCGGATCCGATGCCGGCAGTGAGCGCCAGCCTAAGTCTCGGCGCCTTAGCAAAGCGCTCCCTGGTGATGTAGGCTGGCCAAAATGGTTGCGAAATAACGATTTCAGCATCCGGCAGTTCGCGTTCGAACTCCGAGTCGGGCCCGTCTTTGTCCGATGTAACGACCAACTCGTGACCGTTGTCCTCGAAGAACTTTCGCAATCCCAGCGCCCCGGATACGCAACCGAGCATCTCACCGGGCTTGAAGTCGATAGCTGATGGCGTCGGCAGGCTGCTGCCGTCCGGGTAGCACTTAATCACCGGGATGCCGTCACGGGCGTACCTTGGCGGGTACCCGTCGATCGGATCTGGGTAGAGCACCATTACGCACTTCGCCATCGAGTTCTTCCCTCCTCGGCTTCGGCTCAGTCTCCAGCCAGCATTCGCGGGTGGTAGGTGAAGATCTATGGAGCAACCTCCGAAATCCGTCGCCATGATTTTGGCGACCGCTACGAACCAATCGGCGCTAGAGTCGGCAGAGTGCCATCGGTTCAGCCTCAACACATTCTCGCGCCGTTGACACCGGCGGCGATCTTCCTAGTGGTAACTATTGACGACGGCGGCGAGCATACGGTGTACGACGCACTGGGAAAAGTATCAGGTCTGGTGCGCGCCATAGGCTTTCGCGATCCAGCTAAGCAATTGTCGGTGATTACGTCGATCGGCTCACAGGGCTGGGACCGGCTGTTCAGTGGACCGCGCCCGGCCGAACTGCACCCGTTCGTCGAACTGACCGGACCGCGCCACAAGGCCCCGGCCACGCCTGGCGATCTGCTGTTTCATGTCCGGGCACAGACCGTGGATGTCTGCTTCGAACTGGGCGACCGGATCCTCAAGTCGATGGCCGGCGCCATCACGGTTGTCGACGAGGTGCGCGGCTTTCGGTCCTTTGACAACCGCGACCTGCTGGGGTTTGTCGACGGTACCGAAAACCCGAGTGGGCCAATCGCTGTCGAGGCGGCGATCATCGGCGACGAGGACCCTGCTTTCGCCGGAGGCTGCTATGTCCATGTGCAGAAGTATGTGCACGACATGTCGTCGTGGGATTCGCTGTCGGTCAGCGAGCAGGAACAGGTGTTCGGGCGAACCAAGCTGGACGACATCGAGTTCGACGACGACGCGAAGGCAGCCAACGCCCACCTGGCGCTGAACGTCATCGAAGATGACGACGGAAATGAACTCAAGGTGGTTCGGTACAACATGCCGTTCGGCGAATTGGCCAACGGCACTTACGGCACCTACTACGTCGCTTATGCCCGCACGCCCGAGGTCACCGAACGGATGCTACGCAACATGTTTCTCGGCGACCCGCCGGGCAACACCGATCGCATCCTCGATTTTTCGACGGCGCTGACGGGCGGCTTGTTCTTCTGCCCGACCGCCAATTTTCTTGACGCTCCCCCGCCCCTGGCGGGGGCTGCGAAGCCTGGGGCGAAATGAGGGCCCGCACGGCGTCCCGCTACCTTACCGCAATGTGACGAGCATCATCGCGGTAGTCGAATTATGTTGCTGTGCAACATTCACTCGAGACGACGGTAGGATTCCACGTCTTTGCTTTCCAGTGCACGGGCTTGTTGCTCGCCCTGCTCGGTGAGTTCCAGGTACGCCGCATACATCCATCGCTGCGGATCGTCATAGTGCTTGACGTAATTATGGGAGATCTTCTGCAAGCAACGGTCTAGAGTCTGGTGCCAGGCGACGAATTCTTCTCCCTCGGTGGCAACACCCCCCAGGTGTTCACCACGGACGACTTCGCCACCAAGGCGAAATAGTCCGTCGGCAACCACCGAACGGATAGTCTCCACCGTCTCCGTCTGCCATTCCGTTTGCGTGTCCGCCGGGTTGTGCTGGCGGACATGCCAATCGATTCTGTTGAGATCCAACGGATTACCCAGTGCATCTAGCAGCAGCTGGTCTCGCACTGCGGCTCGGGTATCACTCATCGCGGGCTCCTTCCGCCGGTCTTGGATGGCGCTACAATTGCATGGTCGAAACCTCAAGAGCCCACCACACTTCCAGAAGGACCTCGATCTCGCTGAGATCCTTGCCGGTGAGCTCCTCGAACCTCGCGATTCGATAGCGCACCGTGTTCTGATGAACAAACAGCCGCGTCGCCGTCCGTTCCACGTGCATGCCGCAGGCCAGGTAGGTCCGAAGCGTCGCGATGAGTTCAGCTTCAGAACTCAAGGCCGCCAAAGGTTCCAGGTAGCGACGCCGCAGTAACTCGCCCAGCTCGGCATCCAGGGCTATCGCGGGCCGCAGACCCAAGGATGCAATGTCATACGCGCCGTGCAAGCCACAGGCTTCGGCTGTCACTAACGCTCGTGCGGCCGACCGGTAGGACTCGACGAGTCGTTCCAATGGCCTCGGCGGACCGAATCCCACAATGCTGTCGCCGCGGCCCGGTGGTGGGTCGCTGAGGAAGCCAGCGGCATTGTCGTCGATGATCGCCACCAGCCCGTACCGATTTCGCGTTGAATCACTCAGACCCAGAAGTTGTTCCAGCCGAAACTGGGTAGTGTCCGCATTCACGCAGGCCCGGACCGCGACATAGTCGGCCGTTGGATCAAGCCCATACATCTCGGCCCGGATCCTCAATTCCGCGTGGGAGATCGTGCCCATCAATACCCCTCGGACAAAGTCCGTGTGGCATTCGTCGGATTCACGCACTGCCGCGCGTTCTGCTCGCCGGTGGGCGCGCGAAGTTATCAGCATGGCCTGGTCACACCACGCCAGGGCCGACTCGACGAAGGCCAGCACACCGGTCTCGGCGATGCCGTAGCGCTGACCTGTTTCCCGGGCCTGCCTTACCGCCGTTTCCATACCGAGCCGCCATGCTCGCAAGACATCGTCGACGGGTAGGCCCTGACGCGCCCGCCGTTCTCCGATCGCAGCGAGTTCCCCGCATTCGCGATCATCCACGCCCCGTTGGTCAGCGATCGCGCGCAGCAGTTGCCGAAGGACAAGAGAAACCTCGTTCTCAAGCGTGTCGCCGGGAAGCGAACGATACGCCGGAATCTCAGCCTCAACGGCTTCGCGGATACGCCGGGCAAGACCTGCTTTGCTGGCAAGTAACGCGGCGCCAAGCCCTTCCACAGCTGCGACACCGTCCGACACAGCTACGTGGTCAACCTCGCACCCCGCCGCTAGAGAGGTCACGATCGGCTCCCCGCTGAACCCATCGCTGCAACCGCAGCGCCACCGTGTGAGTTAGGGGCGTCACCGCCGGGGCAGCGCGTTCCTCTTGCCACTCGACCTATTTCAAATATGTCGAATAGACCCGCGCGGCCAACACACCGGATGTCGGGGTGCTTCGTCATCTCAATCGCTCTCTAGCATTGGTTGCATATACCACTGGGCGTATGTTTGTCCGGGTGATTTACAATCACCATTCCTTGTTACACGACCCATAGCCGAGCGTCCATGTGGCAGAGGCTGATTCATTCTTTCGATCAAGACCATCAGAAGTGGCTATCGACCGAGGCAAAAATGGCCTCTACGGGCAGACCTATGCCATAGTGCAAACGTTCGAAGCAGTGATCAGCAAAATTCGTGTGCAGGGGCATTAACGCCTGCGACGGAGTCGATAGCGATCTGGTGTGTAAGACTTCCCTGCAGAGCAGACTCATCACGGCAGCCGCGGCGGCACACGGGTGGGAGTCGTAGTGCGCAAGGAGGGGCCGGTGCTATTCCGGCAGTTGGAGTATTTCGTGGCAGTTGCCGAAGAAAAGCACTTCGGTCGGGCCGCTGCGAAGTGCCACGTTTCGCAACCCGCGCTTTCTGCCGCGATCGCCAAGCTGGAACGCGAGCTTGACGTCAAGCTGGTCGAGCGCGGACATAGCTTTGTTGCGCTGACGCCCGAAGGAGAACGACTGTTGAGTTGGGCGAGAGGCATACTGCGCGACCACGATGCTTTCAAGGCCGAGCTACGTGCCATGCGGTCCGGAATTGCCGGAACGCTTCGTCTGGGCACCATTCCGACCGCGTCGACCACTTCTTCTCTGGTGCTGTCCGGGTTCTGCTCCAAACATCCGCGGGCCCGGGTCAAGATCCTGTCCCAGCTGTCGACATCCGAGTTGTACAAGCGGCTCAACGCTTTCGAACTGGACGCGGCCATAGTTCCGGTGACGAACGACAACGCACCGGACCTAGAGTTCATGCCGCTTTATGAAGAGAGCTATGCCCTTATTGCCCCGGTCGGAATGCTTCCCGGCCCCCAACTAGCAGGGTCCGGCGCATCGTCCATGCGCTGGGCCGAAGCGGCGCAGCTACCTCTGGCCCTGCTCACCACCGACATGCGGGTGCGCCAAATCATTGATGCCGCATTTGCCGGTGCCGGCGTCACGGTCGCTCCCCAAGTTGAGACCGACTCTGTCAGCACGCTTTTGGCGCAAGCCACCAACGGCGACAGAGCGTGCATCGTCCCGCACACGTGGTTGTGGACCACCCTCATGAGTGCCGACCTCGCCGCTGTCAAGCTCACCGACCCTGTCATAACCACGCCCATAGCGGTTGCAGTCGACGCCAAAGGTCGTGCGCCGGCAATTGCCCGCGCGTTCGTAGAAAGCGCTAAACAACTCAGACTGGACGAGTTCTTTGCCAGGCGGCTGGGCAACATCTTCGACAGCTAGCGCAATAACTTCGACAGCTGGCGGCGCAATGGCGGCCAGAATCGCCGCTAGTCCCGCCCCGCCTTGCCCATGACTTCGATTCGTGCGCTGACCGCGCGAAGCGCTATCGGCGCCTGGCAGTGCTATAACACCGACGTCGATGCTCAGCTCTTCGATCGTCTCGAAGACGGAAGGCGGATAGCCCGGCGACTGGCAGCATACCGGTCGGCAATCGACTCGAAGGCCGCAACCCCATCCCGACCGACGCCCGCAGCAGAACCCCCTTCGCGCCCAACGTCATGGAATCAAAGGCCGGTACGAGGACCAGGGATGAGCTGATTCCAGTTGCGCGGCAACGCGAATTAGCAGGTCTTCACGTCCATACCCGGCGGCCAGCTGAACACCGATAGGAAGCCCGTCGTCGTTGCGGTTCAGCGGAAGGCTGATCGCGGGCTGGCCGCTCATATTGAATGGCGGTGTGAATGCCGCGAATTCGCCACCCCGGCGCATCGGCGCCGTTGGGTGCTCGCGGTTGTTCTCGAACTCGCTGAGCAGCAAGGGAGGTTCGGCGACCGTCGGAGTGAGCAGCAGGTCCCAACCGTCGGCCCACCACTGCTGCAGCGCCCGACGGAAGGCGTACACCGCATTCTCGGCCGCGGCGTAGTCGACCGCACTGACCTCCTGCGCCCGCTCGATGAGCACCCAGTTCACCGGCTCGATGTCGTCGGCGGTCAACGCCCGGCCGAGTATTTGGCCGAAACCGCGCGCCGCCATTGCCAGTTGCGTCGCCCACAACGCCATGAACTTCTGCTGCAGAGTCGTGTCAGCCAGGGCCGCCGGCCATGCCGGTTCGACGATGTGCCCGAGCCCCTCCAGCATGGTCGCCGCAGAGCGCACTGCCGCCACACAATCAGGATGCAGGAAGCCGTCGCGCGGATGGATGTCGAGTAGCCCGATCCGCAGCCGCCCGGGGTCCGCGCCGAGTTCGTCGGTGTACGGCCGTTGCGGCGCAGGGGCGATCACGGTGTCACCTACACCCGGCCCGCGCACCGCATCCAGCAGGCCTGCGGTGTCGCGGACTGTGCGGCTGACGCACAGCTCGACCCCGAGGCCTGACTCGGCGCGCGCAGGTCCGACAGTGATGCGGCCCTGACTGGGCTTGAGCCCAACCAGCCCGCAACACGACGCCGGGATACGGATGCTGCCGCCGCCGTCGGACGCGTTGGCGAACGGGACCATTCCGACGGCAACCGCCGCGGCGGCACCACCACTGGAGCCGCCTGGGGTGCGGTCCAGCCCCCACGGATTGCGGGTCGAGCCCCACGCCAGGGGCTGAGTGGTGGGCAGACTGCCCATCTCGGGACTGTTGGTTCGCCCGGCGATGACCAGCCCGGCCGCCTTGAACCGGGACACTAATGTGGTGTCGGCGGTGTCGAGCTTGCCCGCCTCCTTGAGTGCCACGTTGCCGTTGGATAATGTCTGACCGGCGAAGCTGGTGTAAAGATCCTTGAGCAGGAACGGAACTCCGCGGAACGGGCCGTCGGGCAGGTCGGGCCCGGCGGCCACCGCTCGGGCATGTTCGAACCACTCGATGACCACGGCGTTCAGCGCACCGTTGGATTTTCCGATGCGTTCGATCGCGGCGTCTAGCAGTTCGCCGGGTGTCACGTCTTTCTTGGCGATCAGCGCCGCCTGGTCGGTGGCGTCCATCCATCGGGTTTCCTCAGCAAGCCCACTCATGCCTCTCGGTCTATCACGAGTGGCGTGCAACCTCCTGCACCAGCTGGACCCTGGAGGACAATCCGAGTTTCGTATACACATGGGTGAGGTGACTTTCCACCGTCCGCAGCGAGATGAAAAGCTTTGCGGCTATTGCCTTGTTGGGCAGCCCCTCACTGACCAGACCGACGACGGCGCGCTCGGTCGGGGTCAGCGACCCCCATCCGCTGGACGGCCGGCGCCGCTCCCCGCGGCCCCGCTGCGCGTAGCCGATAGACTCCTCCGTGGACATCGCGGCACCCTCGGCGTACGCCCGATCGAATTCGTTGTCGCCAAACGCTTCCCGGAGCCGGGCGACCGCGAGTTGGTAGCCTTCGTCGTGGACCTTGAACCGCACCGAGCCCATCCGTTGCCGCAGGGCATCGGCGGCACCGAACAGCCTGGCCGCTTCAGCGTGACGTCCGCCGCCGAGAGCCAGCATCGCGACGAGCTCGAAGATATCGGGAATTCCAAGCAACGCACCCAGGCCCGCGGCCGACGACAGCGCTTCGTGTGCGTCACGCTCGGCTTGTTCGGAATCGCTCTGCGCGATCGCGATGCGGGAGCGGGCCGTCAACGCCAGCGCCCGGTACCAGCCGCAAGAAACCGCCACCGCCTCGTCGGCCCGCCGGCGCGCCCCGGCCGGATCGCCTTGAGCCAGGACGGCTTCGGCTGTCAGGTAAATATGCATCCACTGGTGTATGGGGTTGACGTTCAGCTGCTGCCGGCACAGTTCGCTCAGCCGATCCGCCTCGAATACATCCCCCGACGCCAGCATGGCGACGGCGCGCACCCCGTTGGCGTTACCCAACCAAAGGTCGCCCATCTCCGCGAGGATCGGCATGCTCGCGTCGAAGGTGTCGCGAGCGGTCTCGACTTCGCCCCGGTACGCGTAGGCCAATCCGAGGTAGTGCCGGCTCACCGTCCACCACATGCCATCACGGGCCGCCTCCGCCTCCGCTTCTACGGCGCGCAACTCCTCGATCGCGCCGCTAAGGTCGCCGGTGGCGATTCGAGCCCAGCCCAGCCAGTTACGGCACTGGCGAAGGGTAAAGCGATCCCCGATGACCTCCGCCAGCTGGCACCCCTCGGCGCCGAGCTTGCGAACCGCAGGAATGTCGCCGTTCATGAACGCCAGATTGGTTTGCCAACCCAACAGCTGGGCCATCAGCCACTTGTCTCCCAGGGGCCGCGCCAAACCGATCGCCTCGTCGAAATACTGCTGGCCGTCCTGGCCGCCGTAGGCGGTCATTACGCCGCACGCGGTGAGCGCACGGGCAAGTAGTGCCGGGTCCCCTATCTCGCGGGCCATCGACACGGCCTGTTCGGCCCACGTCGCGCTGTCCACCCCGATCGCCCAGGTATGCAGCAAGGCCCGGTCGGCAAGCGCCCGAGCGCGAACCGCGGGTGTGGCCGCGGCACCTTCATTTTCGCCAAGCGCCGCGTCGAACCACGCCATCAACGCCTCGCGCACCCGTCCGCTGATCAACCACAGTGGAAGCAGCGCGGACGCCAATCGTAAGGCACTATCGCTGTCATCTCGGTCCAGGCTCCACGCGAAAGCAGCACGCAGATTGTCGATCTCGATATCCACCCGGTCGATCTGCTGCTGGTCGGCGCTTGCGTGTTCCAGCATCGCCGCGACGTGCAGGTAATGGTCGCGATGCCGGGCTCGTACATCGTCGCCCTCGCTCGACTCGCCCAGCTTCTCCAGCGCGTACTGGCGCACCGTCTCCAGTATCCGATATCGTGTTGTACCACTTACGCTTTCGATGACCACAAGCGACTTGTCCACCAACAGTGTGAGCTGGTCGAGAACCTGGTAACGCTCGACGTCGCTGCCCCCGGCAACCGCGCGCACCGCAGCCAAATCAAAGCCCCCGACAAACACCGCCAACCGCCGAAACAACACCCGCTCTGATTCGGTCAACAAAGCGTGTGACCAATCGACCGAGGCCCGCAGCGTCTGCTGGCGCCGCACCGCGGTGCGAGTGGTCCCGATCAGCAACCGAAAACGGTCGTGCAGGCTGTCTCGGATCTCGTCCACGGACAACGCACGCACCCGCGCGGCCGCCAATTCGATGGCCAGCGGCATCCCGTCCAGACGGCGACAGATGTCGGCGACCGCGGACCGCTGCTCGGCGAGGCGAAACTCGGGCCGGGCCAACCGGGCCCGGTCGACGAACAATTCGATCGCCTCGTCGTCCAGCGACAGCGACGGCACCCGCCAAATCGCCTCACCTGCCACGCCGATCGGCTCGCGGCTGGTCACCAGCAACCGAAGACCTGCACAGGCGCTTAACAGCGCCCCGACCAGCGCCGCCGTTGCATCTAGCAGGTGCTCGCAGTTGTCCAGCACGACCAGAATCTGACGGTCACCGATAAAGCCCGCCAACGTGTCCGTGGTGGACCGACCCGGCTGGTCCGGAAGTCCCAGCGCTCGCGCTGCCGCGATCGGGACAATGTCGGAATCGGCGATCGGCGCCAGGTCGACAAACCACAGCCCGCCCGTCAGCTCCCCGGCCAACCCACCGGCCACCTCGATGGCCAACCGAGTTTTGCCTACGCCACCGGCACCGGTCAACGTCACCAATCGACTCGCCCGGATCGCGCGCGCAATGTCGGCCAGCTGTTCGACACGGCCGACGAAGCTGGTTAGCTGAGCTGGAAGATTATGCACAGCAACAGTTTTCGGGGTGCGTAGCGGCGGGAACTCGTTACTCAAATCCGGATGGCACAGTTGCAGAACCCGTTCCGGGCGAGGCAGGTCGCGCAGCTGATAGGTACCCAGGTCCGAAAGCCACGCGGCAGCCGGCAGGTTGTCGAGGACCATCGACTCGGTCGCGCTGGACAGCACAGTCTGACCGCCGTGCGCCAGATCGCGCATGCGTCCGGTCCGGTTGATGACCGGCCCGATGTAGTTCGCCTCCCCACCGGTCGGGTCGCGCAGCTGAACGTCGCCGGTGTGCATGCCGATGCGCAGCTGGATCGGCTGCAGCGGAGCGCGTTGCAGGTCGAGCGCACAGGCCACCGCGTCGGCCGCGCGACCGAACGCGATGACGAAGCTGTCGCCCTCGCCCTGTTCGATCGGGCGCACCCCCTGGTGGGCGATCACGAGTTCACCCAATGTGCGGTCCAGCCGCGCTACGGCCGCCGCCATTTCCTCGGGTTGCGTCTCCCACAGTCGGGTCGAGCCCTCGATGTCGGCGAGCAGCAGCGTTACCGTTCCGGTCGGCAGCTCGTTCACGCCCAGGTCGCTCCAATTCACCGTCTCTGTGCTCATGCTAGTCAGCATGTGCGGAGCCTCAGTGGCAAAACATCCGTGCAAACTCGGAGAACACCGACACGAGATCCGCGAATTTGCTCGATTCGCCCTAACCGACCGACGCCTTTAGGCTCAGAGCACACAGGACTTAGCGGGGGGAACGCTGATGAGTGTGCCGAACAGGCTGTTCGCGTCCAGACGCGCGCGTGCGATGGTTGCGCTGATCACCTGCCTGGCCTGCGTATCCTGCGCAACCTCGGCCACCGTGAAACCGCCCAATGCGGGGCCCAGCACCTCCAAAATCCCGACTTCGACGCCCGTGGCCAACTCGGTTGCCCCGACTCCCCCACACATCAGCCCGCTGGCCAAAGATTGGAAGACCTACGGCGGAACGGTTTACTTCGGCTGCCCCACCAACTTCACCCTCAGCAAATCCGCACTCGACGACATCCGACCCAAAGTCCTCGACCCAAAAACGGCGGATTTGATAATGCCCGCCATCCCCGCGATCACTGCCGGGGAAACCGTCACCGGCGCAATTTGCGCATTGTCGAACAACGTCAACGACATGAAAGTCGTCTACCTGGTCACCACGCTCAAGCCCGCCGATGGACCGCGGTCGCCGACCGCCAAGGCCACCGCATTTGTGGTCGACTTGAAGTCGAGCCAGCCGCTGGCGACCAGAGAATTGCAGCCACCTGCGAACCTCAAACTCTCCGCGGCAACGGAATGGCGACTGGCCGCCACCACCACCGGGGTGGCATGGCTCAACCCCTACGCCGACGAGCGCGGCAGCGCTGTGGCACCTAAGACGGCGGTCCTGTCCAATTCCGATCTGTCGACGCTGTGGGACGATGCGCAGCCCGGACGGATCTGGCAGGACGTCCTCGCCTTCCAGCGCAGCACCCAGCCCAGTCCCCCACCCACCACCCAGGTCGGCAATGCACTGGGCGCCGAATTGCGGCTGCCCACCGGCGAACCCGTGTTCCAGGACAACGACGTCGTCAGCGTGGACAGCGAATTGTCCGATGGGCCGGACAGATTCGTGCAGATCACGCGCCGGGATTCGGAGAATCCATCGGTGATATCCACCATGTTTTTCGACCTCAGCGCGCGCTCCATCCTCAAAATCGGCGACACCGATCGGGTTTCCGGCGGAGGCCTGGTCGCAACGCTGTCCGACGGTAGTCTCTTCGTCGACGGGCGCGGCTCGGACACTTCACAATTCGGCTATGGCGTGTGGAATCTGCGCACCCAGCACTGGGATCTGTTGGTCAGCCGCGACGATGCCAAGAAGCAGCTCATCACCAGACTCGCGTTCTTCGGCGGCCACCTCTACATCAGCAAATCGGACGGCAGCTTCTCGGTGCTCGCCCTGCCCACCACCAATCCGGTCGCAACCAACTGGACGGACCGGCCGTTCGGTCGGATCACCGACTGGACATTGGTCTGCCGTGGGGAGACCGCGCCCGAGCAGAAGGGCGAGTGCAAGGAGATCCTGCTTGCCCGCGACACCGACGGCCACTACCCCGGACCTTGGTTTTAGGCCCGCTGGATCTGCCACTGTGCTGTGTATCTGTGGATCCGACGGTGTCAGAGTCTTGCCCACGAGATGGCTCAGCCGCGGATCTCAAAGCTTCAGATGGCGGGCCGTTAGCGTGACATCGCAGCACCCGGCCGCCAGCCGAGTTGCAATAGGAGGCCCAGGTCGTCGCGGATGGCGCGGTGGTGGGTGATCTGGCCGTCGGTGATGGTGAAGATATGAACCTGTTGATGTTCGATGTGTTTGCCGGTGGGTTGGATTCCGTTGAATACACCGGTATGTTCGCCGGTCATTGTGCTCACTGCGATGACCGTGTCGCCTTCGGCGAGTGTTTCTTGATGCTCGAAGCGCAGGTTGGAGAAGGCGTTGCGCAACCATTGGCTGGTGGCTAGGAACCCTCCCGCGCCGTGTTGCCGGCGTTCGACGTCCTCGGGGTCATCCTCGGCCTCTTGGTTGATGAAGTCGGGAGCGATGATTACCTGCGCCAGTTCGACATCGCCGTTCTCGATCAGCCGAAAAGATTCCAGTGCAACGGCTTTCGCATCGGGGATCGGCGGTTTCCGCCGTGTGTGTCGTGTCATACGGCCAAGCTAGCGCCGGCCGCCGACGCGGGTATTGCAGGAAACGGACATCTCAGGTGTGCGGTGGAATGCCCGCACCGGGAAGAGCGGTAGGAGCTGCCCCGGCCAACACGAGACATTCATTGATCAGGTGGGACTGATCGGCATAGCCGGCCTCGATCGCCAGCCCCGCCCACCCGATTCGGTGATCACTGGAATGGATCAAATCCAGTAGCCGCTGGAAACGGAAGATCCGGCCAAGGCGCTTGGGGCCGTAGCCGACCGCGGCGTCGAACCGACGGCGAAGCTGCCGTTCGCTCAAACCTACCGAGAAGGCCACAGCCGAAACCGAGCGGGTCGGGTGAAGACGCAGCATCTCGATGGAGTCCACCACTGATTTATCGACTACCGGAGCGACCTTGACCAAATATCGCGCCAGCACCGCCTCCAACAATGCGATCCGCTGCCGAAAAGCCTTGGCGGCCAGCACATCCTCAGCCAACCCGGATGCAGATGCACCGAACACCGAGTCGATCCGGACCTGGGTATCCCTTAGCTCGCTCACCGGATGGCCCAGCACTGCAGCCCCGGCACCGGCGCGCAACCGCAGGCCGATCAGCACACCTTCGGTGCCCGCACCTGGGTCGTAATATGCGCTGGCTGGACCGGAAACCATGATGGCGCCCTCGGCAGTGACAAACAGATCAACGCAACCGTCGGGCAGCACGCGCAGCGGGTCACCCGCGGTGATCGTGCGCTCCCAGCCGCATTCCACATAGTCTGCCAGCGCAGCCACGGGTCGACATTCCAAATACCCGGCCGTCACGATCACATTCAGCCAGCTCTTGTGTCGCTTCGCAACAAGCGGACCGTAGGCGGGCATGCATCGTGGCCGGCTCTCCCACGAAGACATCGTCAATTCAGTTGGCCGCGGCTAGTGCCTCGACGCTGGCCAGGACATAGGTTCCGGCGTCGGTGCCGAGTCCACCCGCGACCTGCGCGGCCGTCGCGCACCCGAGGCGAGCCGACTGGGCCAGGCTCCGCCCGAGAACACGTCCCAGGATGAACCCGGCCGAGAAGGCGTCGCCGCAGCCGGTGGTGTCGACGACGTCGACCGGGTAGGCGGGAACTTCGATCGTTTCGTCGCCGGTGACCACCAGTGCACCGTCGGCGCCCCGCGTTACGGCGACGCAACCCGCGCCGGCGTCCAGCAAGACCCGCGCACCCGAAACCAGGTCGGTGCAGCCGGTGAAGCCGAACACTTGCTCGTCGTTAGGCAGCAGGTAGTCGGTGTGCGGCAGCGCTTCGGCGATCCACGCCAGCAGGCCGGGGTCACCGGCGGCGAGGACGTCGACGGACGTAGCGAGGCCGTTACCCTTCGCGCGCCGCAGCAGGGTGGCCGCGGCGGAGCCGCCAAGGAACTCCGGCCCGCCGAGATGCAGATGCGATCCGCGGATCACCTGGTCGAGATCGAGGGTGTCGAGGCTGAGCGCGGCGTTGGCGCCCACACAGTGCCAGGCGGGCCGATCACCGTTAGGCCGCACCGGGATCACCGACGCCGAGGTCTGGACGCCCACCGTGCGCACCAAACCATCAATGTCGATGCCCTGCGCTGATAGCAGCGCAAGCAGTGTGTCCCCGAGCGGATCGGCGCCGACAGCGCCGTAGCAACGGACCTTCGCCCCGAGGCGGCTGAGCACCACCGCGGTGCCACCCGCCGTGCCCGCCGGGGAGATCTTGATCGTCTCGACCAACTGCCCGTCGGACCCATCGGGGATGGAGTCAACTCCGACGACGTGCGTATCGAGGACGTGTACACCGACGACGGCGATGTCGATCTGACCCATCACGAGGCTTCTTTCACAGCGCAGATTGATCCCCACATCCGGCGGCCACGGGGCTATTGTGCTACCTAGTCGCGAGCTGTCGATCTCGAGGAGGCGATCCGATGATCGCACTCAAACTGCTGGCAGGGACAATTGTCGCGGTGACGCTGGCAGGCGCGCCGGCTCCAGCCCCGTCGCTGAGTAACGGCACCGAACTTCTGTCGTGCGTCGACGACACCTCCACTGCAACCACAGACTGCCCGCACGTGCCCAAAATGACCGCACCGCCCGTCCGGCCCGGTATCACCAGCTGCGTGCAAGGCGACTGCGAACCCCAACCCCCACACGCCAATTCGCCGTGACGGCGCTAAACAGGTCGCGCTGCAATTGTTTTCGCGGCCAGGCCTGACTGCTAACGTGACCGGCTATGGGTGAATTGGATGGACGGGTCGCGCTGATCACCGGTGGCGCCCGAGGTCAGGGCCGTGCGCATGCAGTCGCACTGGCCGCAGCAGGTGCCGATATCGTCGCCGCCGATGCACCCGGACCCATGCAGGACTTGACCTATCCGCTGGGCACCGAAGACGACTTGCGCGTGACCGCCAAGCTGGTGGAAGAGCTGGGTCGGCGCTGCGTGCCGTTGACCGTCGACGTACGCGACGCCGCCCAGGTGAGGGCGGCCGTCGAGCAGACGGTCAACGATCTGGGCAGCCTCGACATCGTGGTAGCCAACGCCGCTGTCGTCAGCACCGGCCCCTTAGACCAGGTCAGCGATACCATCTGGCAGCAGCTGCTGGACACCAACCTGACCGGTGTCTTCCACACACTGCGTGCGGCCATCCCGGTGATGCGCCGCCAGCGCTTCGGCCGGATCGTGGTGACTTCCTCGATGGGCGGGCGGATGGGCATCCCCGACCTGGCGGCTTACAACGCCACCAAGTGGGGTGTGATCGGATTGGCCAAGTCGGCCGCGCTGGAAGTCGCCAAAGAGGGCATCACCATCAACGTCGTCTGCCCGACCACCACGCGGACGCCGATGGTCCAGCCAGGCGGCGGCGACGACGTTCCCGACGAACTGGTGCGCCGCATGATGAAAGCCAACCCGATACCGCAGCCCTGGATCGAAGCCGAAGACGTTAGCCGTGGGGTGGTGTACCTGGTCACCGACCGCGGGGTCATCACCGGCAGCGTGTTGGAAATCGGGCTCGGCGGGAGCGCCCGTATCCACTGATGAAAGGCTCGTCGCATGTCTGACCTAGCTGACCCTCGCTTCCTCGACGAGCGCGTTGCCCACTGGGCCGCCACCAAACCCGACGACGAGGCAATCGACTACCTGGACCGCAAGTGGACCTGGGCACAGTGGAACGACAGAGTCCGCCGTTTGGCGGGTGCGCTCACCGACTTCGGGGTCAAGCGCGGTGACGTGGTGGCGTTCCTGGACAAGAACCACCCCGCGTGTGTCGAGCTGACCTTCGCCGCGGCGTCGCTGGGCGCGGCCAATGCGATCATCAACTTCAGGCTGGCCGCGGACGAACTTGACTACGTCCTCAACGATTCGGGAGCCAAGGTGCTCATCGTCGGGTCGGAGTTCAAGCCGAGCATCGACAAGATTCGTGGTGACCTCACCAAGGTCGAACACGTCATCGAGGTCACGCCCGAAGGCGGCGACGGCGACGAGTACGAGGCGCTGCTGGCCGGGGCATCCCCCGTCGACCGCTCCGACGACGTCGAACCCGACGACGTGTGCATCATCATGTACTCCTCGGGCACCACGGGTCGTCCCAAGGGCGTAATGCTGACGCAGGCGAACATAATCGCGCACACGATCAATGCGCACGAGGGATTCGAGTTCGACCCGGGCGATAAGAGCATGGTCTCCATGCCGCTGTTCCATGTGGGCGGATCTTCCTATGTGCAGTTCGGCATCCACGACGGCGTGCCCAGCGTGATGACGCGCGATGTCGACGGCATGACACTGGCCGGCGCAATCCTCAAGGGCGCCAACCGAACATTCCTGGTACCCGCGGTGCTGGCGAAGGTGCTCGAGTCCGGTGAGGACGCCGTGAAGCTCTTCGGCGCGCTGAAGACGTACTCCTATGGCGCGTCGCCGATGCCGTTGCCGTTGCTGCGGGCGGCATTGGAGGCGTGGCCGAACACCGACTTCATCCAGGCCTATGGCCTGACCGAAGTGTGTGGTGTGATCAGCCACCTGCTTCCGGATGCGCACCGCGCGCAGGACAACCCCGAGCGGTTAACCAGCGCGGGCACGCTGGTGCCCAACGCGGAGGTGCGGGTGGTCGACCCGTTCACGCTCAAGGACGTGCCGGCCGGCGAGCAGGGCGAATTGTGGTTCCGCACACCGCAACTGATGAAGGGCTACCACAACAAGCCGGAGGCGACCGCCGAGGCGATCACCGAGGACGGCTGGTTCCGAACCGGCGACATCGGGCGCGTCGACGACGGTGGCTACATCTTCGTCGAGGATCGGCTCAAGGACATGATCATCTCGGGCGGGGAGAACATCTACTCGATCGAGGTGGAACAGGTGCTGGCCGAGCACCCGGCGGTGGCCGAGGTCGCGATCATCGGGATACCCGACGACAAATGGGGCGAAGTGGTGAAAGCCGTTGTCTCACTTGAGGGTGAAGCCACCGAGGAGGAGATCATCGCCTTCGCCCGCGAGCGGCTGGCCGCCTATAAGTGTCCTAAGTCCGTCGACTTCGCCGACGAACTACCGCGCAATCCCACCGGCAAGATCATGAAAAAGGATCTACGGAGGCCCTACTGGGAGGGCCACGATCGCGCCACGGTGTGATCGCGCTAAGGGGGGAGGCATCGATGGACGTTCGCATTTTCGTAGAACCGCAACAGGGTTCCCGTTACGCCGACCAGCTGGCAGTCGCGCGGGCCGCCGAGACCCTCGGCTTCGATGCCTTCTTCCGGTCCGACCACTATGCGGCGATGAGCGGCGACGGTCTGCCGGGGCCGACGGATTCGTGGGTGACGCTGGGCGCGATCGCCCGCGAAACGTCGACGATCCGGTTGGGCACGCTAGTGACATCCGCGACGTTCCGCTACCCGGGACCGCTGGCTATCGCGGTAGCGCAGGTCGACGAAATGAGCGGTGGCCGAGTCGAATTCGGCTTGGGCAGCGGCTGGTTCGAAGCTGAGCACCGGGCGTACGGAATTCCGTTCCCGTCGGTGCGCGAGCGGTTCGACCGGCTCACCGAGCAACTCGCCATCGTCAGCGGGTTGTGGAGCACGCCGCCCGGTGAGACGTTCGACTACGCCGGCGAGCACTACACCATCGTCGAATCACCCGCGTTGCCCAAGCCGACGCAGAGTCCCCACCCGCCGATCGTGATCGGCGGCACCGGCGCAAAGCGGACTCCGGCACTGGCCGCACAGTATGCGGCTGAGTTCAACGTGCCGTTCGCGCCGTTCGAAGTGGTTCGCACGCAGTTCACCCGGGTGGCCGATGCGGTTGCGGCGGCCGGGCGGGCGCCGGATTCGATGGTCTACTCGTGCGCGTTCGTGCTGTGCGCCGGCAGCGACGAGGCCGAGGTGTCGCGTCGTGCCAAGGTGATCGGCCGGGACGTCGACGAGATGCGATCCAACAGTCCTCTGGTTGGCACATCCGCCGAGATCGTCGACAAGCTGGGGCCATGGATCGAGTTGGGTGTGCAGCGCGTCTACGCGCAGCTGCTCGACATGTCTGACCTGGCGCACCTGGAACTGTTCGCGACCGAAGTGCTGCCGCAGCTGCGTTGATTCGGCCGCGGCCCCGGGATACCAGGGCCTGCGCCGTGTGCATCCCGGTTTCGGGCGGGTCTACTGCACGGCAATACGTGGACAACGTTCCCGTCGGTGACAGTGACTACGGGTGCGATGCAGGCGGTGTCGCTGGCGCGCTAGCCGGTGGCGAGCTTGGGGGCCTGCTGCTTTGCCTGTCAAAGCCAGACGGGGACGAGTCCCAGCCTGGGTCGCTTCCGTACCAGTTGTCACACCAATCCATGTCGTCAGCGTCGCTGGAGTACATTCCGGTGTCCCACCAATCGGGCGACTGGCTGCCAATTAGGTACCCGAGCGCGAAAATGGCGCTGGCAATGATCACACCGCCGACGGCGATTCCGATTCCGGCCGCGATCCGATATATCCGATGGGAAGGCTCAGCAGGGGCAACCATATCCTCAGTGTTGTTCGTCGCCGCTTCGTTTGACTGCGCGGTAATTTCATTCATGAACTTAACGATGGCAACCAGCGCCTAGAATCGAAATCCGCCGGGCGTCGGGACTTCGCGGCCGATTGGATGAACCATGTCCAGCGTCACGCCCGCTCTCGGTGCCGGTCGATCACGCATTGAAGCTTGCACCTTTATGTCGTGCAGAATGGCCGACGAGTGGCCAAATTCACCATCCAGTCGGCTAGGTATCTGGCCAACCGTAGCGTCGGCACTCGCTATTGCTAGTACGTTCCTGCAGGGATGTCCGTGCAAAGGGAGGTGCCGTCCCGTGGTCAGCGTGGTCATTGTCGACGACGAAGCCCTGATCCGATCTGGGTTTGAGTTGATTCTTTCGGCGACACAGGACGTTGACGTGGTCGCCACCACCGACGGTGTGCATGCAACCGAGGTGATCACCGAGCACCAACCGGACGTGGTGTTGCTTGACATCCGGATGCCCGAAAAGGACGGCTTGGTGGTATTGACCGAGTTGATGGCCGTCAGCAGACCACCGGTGGTCGCGATGCTGACTACGTTCGACGCGGACGACTACATCGCCTCGGCGCTGCGTCTGGGTGCGTCTGGGTTCCTGCTCAAGGACACCGACCCAGTGCAGCTACCTGCCATGGTGCGCACGCTCGCCGCGGGTGGGCTTGTGCTCTCGGAAAAGGTCAGCCCCAAGGTGATTGCGGGATTTCTCGATGAACGGGTAGATGGGGCCGCCCAGCGGAAAGCGGCTGAACTCAGTCGCCGTGAGCTCGACGTGTTGCGACTATTGGCACGGGGGCTTTCCAACCGCGAGATCGCGGCGAAACTGTTCTCGAGTGTCGGCACCGTCAAAGATCAAGTCAGCGCAATCCTTAACAAGCTCTCGGTCAAGACTCGGGTAGAAGCAGCGATCATCGCTCAGCGTGCCGGAGTCCTGGATCCACATCCACCATGAAACTCCGGCCTCCAACGCTTACACGCCAGCGCGCCCTCAATGGCGCGCTGATCGCGCTCGCGGCCACCGACACCACGGTATCCACCCTGTACAGCCAGACCTACGTCTCAGGTTGGACAGTGCCCGTTTTCCTCAGTTTGGTATTAGCGGCTTTCGCCGTAGGTGGATTGTTCTTCCGCAACCGGGCTCCCTATATAGCGTTCGCGCTGACCATTCCTGCCACAGCGCTCAGCACCGGGATGCTGGCCTCCCAGTTGAGCTTGGTCGCGGTAGCCCAACAACGGCAGGCACGCAGCCGGCTGACTCTTTGTGCGCTCACGGCTTTCGTCTGCTACACGGCGCCGTGGGCAAAGCCGTATTCGGCCCTGAGCACCGTGTGGGCCGGTCTCTACGGCATCATTTTCGCAATCGCGCCGATCTCGCTTGGCCTGCTGATGCGGGCCAGGGCTGACCTGGCGGGCAAGCTGGCCGAGATTGAACGCGTGCGCCAGCACGAGGAACACCTACTCATCGAGACTGCATTGGCGCGTGAACGCGCTGACCTCGCCCGCGAGATGCACGATGTGGTGTCACATCAGGTGAGCCTGATCGCGGTCCAGGCAGGTGCCCTACAGGTCACCACACGAGATGAGGCCACCGCCCAGACAGCACGCACCATTCGCGCGCTGAGTGTGCAAACTCTCGACGAGCTGCGCCAGATGGTGGGAGTGCTGCGCGCGGCCAGCAGCAACACCGCCGAGCCGGCACCGCCCCCAGGAATTGACAACGTCGCGGCACTGGTCGCAGCTTCCGGTGTCCCGGCTGTCATTAGCACGCGTTCAGACACCGCCACCGTCCCTCCAGCAGCGGTACAGCGTGTCATCTACCGCGCTGTCCAAGAGGGCCTCACCAACGTCACCAAGCATGCCCCCGGCGCCACCGCCACGGTGGAATTGAAAATCAGTCGCCGCTACGTGCGGTTGACCATGAAGAACACCCACGCCGAGCGCCCGCCCGACGAGCTACCTGGCGCCCAACACGGGCTGCTGGGTCTGCGCGAACGCGCCGAACTACTCGGAGGGACCTTATCGGCAGGCCACCTCGACGGCGGCGGCTACGAGCTGTCGATGACGCTGCCCATGCACGTTTGACTTCCCGCGACCACGGATGTGCAGACTTGCACAGGAGTCACGCGGACAATTCGCAGCTTGCCGGTGCCCTACCCTGATTTACATCGCTCACCGAATCCTGGTTTTTCTGAAGTCTCGAAGCGAGTCGGAGAGCGTAAGCAAAATATCCCTTTGTTGATTACTTATGCCTGCGCAGTGCATGGAATTGTCGACTTTTCGGATCGCTGCTGTCATCCCGTCCGAGAATCCGCGTTCGTACAGGCACCACAATTCGACGAACCGTTCCGCATCGTGCAATGCCCTAATGTCCGTCATTGAGCGCGCTCCGACCAGCCGATGATTCGCTCGCAGGAATGCACTCCAAGACGCGTGATATCGCGGTCTTCGCCAGTCCGGTGGCACCCGTGGACTGCGCTCGTTGGACGGTAAGGATCTCGGGCGCCACATCAACGCGAGCAATCGCAAGGCACGCCGTAATCGATCAACATCGCCACCGTTCGGACACACATGGGCTAAATTGTCCGATCCCGAGCAGAAATGGAAATACACCAGTCATCCTTCCTGACCAGCCAGGTGGCTAAGTTCTCTCCGCTAATCGGCTGGCTCACGCCGGATGGGTATGTCTCCGGGACCTAGCTGCGACATGGCCTGTCGGATGGCCGAAATGGCCACTTGCCAGGTGCCGCAACACCATAGGCCCCACCATGATCAGACGGTGACCGGATTAGTTCACGACCCGGCGGGCGGCCACGTCGACTCCCAACCACCGGTGACCGGCCGGATCGCCGGTATCGATCTGGCACGCAGTATCGCGATATTGGGAATGTTCGCCGCCCACGTCGGTCCGGATCCCCAGGTGGGCGGCGTAGTAGGCGCAATGATGTACGCCTCGCACGGCCGCGCCTCGATCCTGTTCGCCACCTTGGCTGGCCTATCCCTCGCGCTGGCCACGGGTGGTGCGCACACCGCGGGTCAAGCTGTGCCCGCCGTGCTTCGGCGGCGGACTGTGGTACGGGCCGGCATCATCTTCGCCTTCGGCGCAGGCCTGACAATGTGGGGCACGGCAATACCGGTGATCTTGGCGTACTACGGCGTCCTTTTCGTTATTGCGCTGCCGTTCTTGAGGTTGCGACCGACGACGAACTTTGCGATCGCCGCCGTGCTCGCGCTGCTGACACCGATGGCGTCGATCGTATTTCGTCAGCCTGCCGTTATCGCCAGCTTCACTGCGGCGGAGCGATTCGATCCCCTTGCCCGGCTGGGGGGCGACAGTCTGACAAATTTGATCCTCACTGGCGGCTACCCCGTTCTGACCTGGACACCGTTCATCATCGCCGGGATAGCACTGGGTCGCCTTGAGCTACGGCGACCGGCAGCCCGTCTCGCGCTAGCGGTGGGCGGCGCTGGGGCCGCGGTGCTCGCCTACAGCACCGCGTGGATTGCGACGGGGATCGTCCACGGCCCCGTCGTGGTCCCGATGGACGAATCAAACCCGACGACGGGAAGCCCCGGTGGTTTGCGATGGAGTTCACTGTTCAACGCCGAGGAGCACACCGGCACACCATTCGAGATCGTCGGCGGTATAGGTACCGCGATCGTCGTGATAGCCCTCTGCACATCCATCGCAATTCGAATCCCGCGACTGGTAGCGCCCCTGGTCGCTATGGGCTCGATGTCATTGACCGTCTACGTCGTCCACCTCATCGCCATCGAAGCGATGGGCATGGCGGCCCACGATCGCGACAATAGGGCAGCACTACCGGGCGAATCTGTGCTGAATCTATCGGTATTCGCCGCCGTCGCCGTCGGTGCCGCCTGGGTTTGGAACCGATATTGTGACCGCGGCCCGCTGGAAGAATGTATTCACCGCGCTACCAGGCTGGTCAGATCATCTGGCGAGCCGAGCTGAATGCCAAACGATAAGACCCCTCTGCTGCCTGCGCATCTTGGCGATGTCTCGCTTAACCTTCCCCGACTTCGAAGTCCGCATCGACGGCGGAAGCGATCGGGCGATGATCGGCGACACCGGCTTCGGATCGAAGACCTCCACAACAGCAACACGCGGACGCCCTGCGGACGATCAACGTCCTCAAGCCCGCTGCGCCAGAAGGAAATGCCCTCTGACCTGGTGGTGGCAGGTACAGGATTCGAACCTGTGAAGCTTTCGCGACGGATTTACAGTCCGCTCCCATTGGCCGCTCGGGCAACCTGCCGCCTAGCAGGGTACAACGACCGGGTAGACAGAGCACAAACGGCCAGTACCGAAGGAGGGATACACCGCAATGGCGGACTCATCATTCGACATCGTCAGCAAGGTTGACCGGCAGGAAGTCGACAACGCACTCAACCAGGCAGCCAAGGAGCTGTCCACCCGATTCGACTTCCGCGGCACCGAGACCAAAATCGCCTGGAAAGGCGAGGAAGGTATCGAGCTGACCTCCTCAACCGAGGAGCGCGTCAAGGCCGCGGTCGACGTGTTCAAAGAGAAACTGATCCGCCGCGACATCTCGATGAAGGCCTTCGACGCCGGCGAGCCGCAGGCATCCGGCAAGACATACAAGGTCAACGGCACCCTCAAGCAGGGCATCGATAGCGAGAACGCCAAGAAGATCACCAAGCTGATCCGCGACGAAGGCCCCAAGTCGGTCAAGACCCAGATCCAGGGCGACGAGGTCCGCGTCACCAGCAAGAAGCGGGACGACCTGCAAGCCGTGCAGGCGCTGCTCAAGAAGGCCGACCTCGACGTCGCGCTGCAGTTCGTCAACTACCGCTAGCGGCGCGCGTCTGGCGGCACCGCGCGCAATGCACCGCCAGAAGGCGCAGCACGCGTGGGCAGGGCACAAGGTCCCTGGCCCGACCAACCGGTGGGTGCCTACTCTGGGTTACGGCGTCCCCGACATCGAGTGAGGTTCTCAGACGATGACCCTGACTTCTCAAGAAGCCGCCCAAACCCCCGCTGAACTCGACTACGTCGACGTTCTGATTGTCGGCGCCGGCATCTCCGGCATCGGCGCGGCGTACCGGATCACGCAGCGCAATCCCTCGATCAGCTACGCGATCCTGGAGCGGCGCGAGCGCATCGGCGGCACCTGGGACCTATTTCGGTACCCCGGGGTGCGCTCGGACAGCAGTATTTTCACGCTGAGCTTCCCGTTCGAGCCGTGGACTCGGGAGGAGGGTGTGGCCGACGGCGACCATATCCGCGAATACCTGGCCGACACGGCCCGTAAGTACGGTATCGACCGGTACATCCGGTTCGACAGCTACGTGCGCAGCGCGGACTGGGATTCTGCGACCGACACCTGGACGGTGAGCTTCCAACAACAGGGCACCACCAAGCAGTGTCGGTGCCGGTTTCTGTTCTTCGGCAGCGGCTACTACAACTACGACGAGGGCTACACGCCGGACTTTCCCGGCATCGAGAACTTCGGCGGCACTGTGGTGCACCCACAGCACTGGCCCGAGGACCTTGACTACACCGGCAAGCGCGTGGTGGTGATCGGCAGCGGAGCCACCGCGGTGACGCTGATCCCCTCAATGGCCGACCGTGCCGGCAAGGTGATCATGCTGCAGCGCTCACCGACCTACATGATCTCGGCATCCAAGTACGGCAAGGTGGCGTGGATCTGCCGGAAGTTGTTGCCGCGGAGGGTAGCCCATCTGGTGATCCGCTTTTACAGCGCATTGACCGAAGCTGTCCTGTGGTTCCTGTCGCGAAAGACGCCGGCGTATGTGAGGTGGCTGCTGCGCCGCAAAGCGATCCAGAACCTTCCCGAGGGCTACGCCGTCGACGTCCACTTCAAGCCCAAGTACAACCCCTGGGACCAGCGACTGTGCCTGATCCCCGACGCCGACCTCTACCAGGCCATCAAGGACGGCAAAGCCGAAGTGGTCACCGACCACATCGACCATTTCGACGCCACCGGGATTGCGCTGAAATCCGGCACGCACTTGGACGCCGACATCGTCGTCACCGCCACCGGCCTGCAATTGCAGGCGCTCGGCGGGGCCAGCCTCAGCATCGACGGCACCCCGATCAACGCGACCGAGCGTTTTGTCTACAAGGCGCACATGCTCGAAGACGTGCCCAACTTGTTCTGGTGTGTGGGCTACACCAACGCGTCGTGGACCCTGCGCGCCGACATGACCGCCCGCGCGACGGCCAAGCTAATCGAGTACATGTCCGCGAACGGCTACACCCACGCCAGTCCGCATTTGGGCGGTCAGCCGATGGCGGAGAAACCGGCCTGGGACATCCAGGCCGGCTATGTGCGGCGAGCGCTGCACGCACTGCCCAAGTCAGGCACTAAGCGGCCGTGGAACGTACGGCAGAACTACTTCGCCGATGCCATCGACTACCGTTTTGACCGCATCCAAGAGGCCATGGCTTTCGGGCGGGCCGGTGATCGGGCGGCGCTGGCCGGGTAGCCGGTCAGGCGGATTCGCCCTGGACTATCTTCTCGCCGCAGTTCGGACAGAACTTCTCGGAGTGATGGTGCTGCGCTCCACAATTCGCGCAGAAATGCGGCTCCCCCGGCGAGAGGCGCTGCACGGGAACGAGTTCCAGCGGACGCGCCACGACGGGTTCGCCGGGCACGGCTTCGGCGCGACGACGGCCTCGCATCTTGGCAGTGACCACCCAGGCGCCGACCACGAGCAGCACCACCACGGCCCCACCTCCGTACCACAACAGCTTTGAGTCGCGCAGCGTTGCGACATCGCCATACTGCTGGCGCAGATTGGCTGCGCTGGCCTTGAGGTCGACCAGGCCGGGATAATCGGGCGACAGCATCAGGGCCTGGTCGAAATCCTTAATCGCGTCGGTATAGCGGCCCGCGTAATAGTGGGCAAGCCCCTGCCGGTAGTGGCGATCAGCAGGTCCAAGCGCGGACCTGACGGCCTTGGCTGCCATCAGTGACGCGAGGCCGTCGGCAGGGGCGACGAAGTTGAAGGCCTGCGGTTCGCCGACGGGGCCGAAGCTGTTCACTCCGATCACCCGGCCGGACAGATCGACCGCCGGACCCCCACTCATGCCTTCGGCCAGCGCGGCGTCGATCTCGTATACCGGGCTAGATTCCATGCTCGATTTCTTGCTGACCTTGCCACTCTTGTTGGTCGGGTCCAAAGTCCGGCCGGTTGCCCGTTGCGTGGTTTCCGGAAAGCCCACCGCCAGCATCGGAGTACCGATGCTGACCTCGGCGTCGGTCGCAAGTTCCGACGACGGCAAATTGCGCCTGTCGATTTTGAGCAGCGCCACGTCGCCTTCGCCCAACCGCCGGAAATCCACGACGCTGGCAGGCACCTTGTCGGTGACCTTGGTTCCGGTGCCGTATACCAAGGTCAGACCGACACTCGGACTCTGGCCGGGCCCGGCTCCTTCCACCTTCGCGCCACGGGACAGCCATTCGGCCACCACCAGCGGATCGTCCCCCACCGGCGAGTCGGGGAACTGCCTCAGGTATTCGGTCGCCGCGCGAGTGAGGATCAGCCGCCGTGCCGTGTCCGGGTCCGCGCAGTGGCCCGCCGTGGCCACCCAGCCGTCGGGATTGACGACGAAAGCCGTGCACGTCCAGGTGGCGATGATGGGAGCGCTGGATCCTTCGCCGAACAGTGACAGCGTCCTACCGTCAGGGAGCTTGACCATTCCGTACGTCTGCGCGCTCAAGACCATCACGGCGGGCCGGATCAGTGCGGCAGCTCGTTGCTCTGGGTTGGACTGTGGTCGACCCCCGTCTGCCCTCGCGACACCCGGGGATCCGGCCAAGGCCAGAATTGCCGCAGCTGACAACACCGCAAAGGTCCTGGCAGCGCGTGACATTATCGGGATCCGCGCCAACTCCGCACTTCGCGACATGGTTCCTCCTCACGGCAAAGCTCCGCCCCCCACATTCGGTCGCCGCGGACTGCTGCGGCTAGGGGCCGAAGTCCCACGCCGGCAGGCCCTTGGTATCCGGTGAACCCTTGGGAAATGCCCGGTGACCGCAATAGGGTGAAAACCATGTCAGCTGAGAAGCGCGAGCCCAAAGTCGTTGTCCTCGGTGGCGGGTCCTGGGGTACCACCGTCGCGTCCATCTGCGCGCGCCGCGGGCCGACGCTGCAGTGGGTGCGCTCGGAGGACACCGCCAAAGACATCAACGAAAACCACCGCAACAGCCGCTATCTCGGCAACGAAGTTGTGCTCAGCGAATCCCTGCGCGCCACCACCGATTTCGCCGAGGCGGCGAATTGCGCCGATGTACTGGTCATGGGCGTGCCCTCGCACGGCTTCCGCGACGTCCTCACCGAACTGAGCAAAGAGCTGCGCCCCTGGGTGCCGGTGGTTTCGTTGGTCAAGGGCCTCGAGCAGGGCACCAACATGCGGATGTCGCAAATCATCGAGGAGATCCTGCCCGGCCACCCGGCCGGCATCCTGGCGGGACCGAACATCGCGCGCGAGGTCGCCGAGGGCTACGCCGCCGCCGCAGTGCTGGCCATGCCCGACCAGCATCTGGCGACCCGGCTTTCCGGCCTATTCCGCACCCGGCGTTTCCGTGTCTACACCACCGACGACGTGGTGGGCGTCGAGATGGCCGGCGCGCTGAAGAACGTGTTCGCCATCGCCGTCGGCATGGGCTATTCGCTGGGCATCGGCGAGAACACCCGCGCTCTGGTGATCGCCCGCTCGCTGCGCGAAATGACCAAGCTCGGCGTGGCGATGGGCGGCGACACCGAGACCTTCCCTGGGCTGGCGGGCCTGGGTGATCTGATTGTCACTTGTACCAGCCAGCGCAGCCGCAATCGCCACGTCGGCGAACAACTGGGCGCGGGCAAGCCGATCGACGAGATCATTGCGTCGATGAACCAGGTCGCCGAGGGCGTCAAGGCCGCCAGCGTGATCATGGAGTTCGCCAATGAGTTCGGCCTGAACATGCCGATCGCCCGCGAGGTCGACGCCGTCATCAACCACGGCTCCACCGTCGAGCAGGCCTACTTCGGGCTGGCCGCCGAGGTGCCCGGACACGAGGTGCACGGATCGGGATTCTGACGCCGCAGCATCGGCGAGTGTAACCTGGGTCACGCCATCCAGGGACTCACCAAGAAAATTTGCGTTCGCTATGCACCTGGCGCGTCAGGTTGCCCGCGGTTGGCCACCCACCTACCGTCAGGAAGTGGTCGCCAGGCGGTCCAGCCCAAAACATCGTCGTTACGGCTGACACGTAATTGCTTGTGCGCCAATATGTTACGAGAACGTGACACGGGGCGGGATGTCGGAATGTCCCCCGCTTGACCTGACGAGGGAGCCTCCGATGCGACAGTTCGAACAGTTCGCCGATGTGAATGCAGCCGAATCGCGAAGCGAGCGTTGGCGATCGGTGCTGCGCCATGACCTACCGTCCTCTTTGGTGGTTTTCCTGGTCGCGCTACCTCTTTCATTGGGTATCGCCATCGCCTCGGATGCACCGGTGCTCGCCGGCCTGATAGCGGCGATTGTCGGCGGGGTCATCGGCGGGGCGTTGGGTGGCTCTCCCTTGCAGGTCAGCGGTCCTGCCGCAGGCCTGACCGTGATCGTCGCAGACCTCATCGCCGAATTTGGTTGGGGGGTAACCTGCTTCATCACCGCCGTGGCAGGCCTGATGCAGATTCTATTGGGACTCAGTCGAGTAGCGCGTGCGGCACTTGCGATTTCACCGGTAGTGGTGCACGCAATGCTGGCCGGTATCGGAATCACCATCGCGCTCCAGCAGACCCACGTACTTCTTGGCGGCGCGTCGCACAGCTCGGCGTGGGTCAACGTCGTGGAGTTGCCCGCGCAGATCATCGGCGCGCAGCGGCCGGGCCTCTTCCTGGGCGTGCTGGTGATCGCCATCATGGTTGCCTGGCGTTGGGTGCCACCCAAGCTGGCCGCGGTTCCCGGACCGCTGGTCGCCATCGTGGTGGTAACCCTTGTCTCCGTGCTGTTCCCGTTCCACGTCTCACGAATCGCGCTGGACGGCTCGGTGATCGACGCCCTGGCCCTGCCCGCGATACCGCACGGCAACTGGGGCGCGGTAGTCATCGGCATCATCACCGTCACTCTCATCTGCAGCGTGCAGAGTCTTTTGACGGCGGTGGCGACCGACCGCATGCACGACGGCCCGCGCACCAACCTCGACCGCGAGCTGATCGGCCAGGGCGCCTCCAACCTGGTCTCGGGAGCTATCGGCGGCCTGCCAATAGCGGGCGTGATCGTGCGCAGCGCGGCCAACATCAAGGCGGGCGCCAAGACCAGTGCCTCGACCATCCTGCACGGCTTCTGGATCCTGCTGTTCGCCCTACCCTTCGCCAGCCTGATTGAACAGATTCCCAGCGCCGCGCTGGCCGGGCTGCTGATCGTGATCGGCATTCAGCTGCTACAACCGGCACACATCGAAACCGCGCTCAAGACTGGCGATTTCGCGATCTACCTGGTAACCATCATCGCCGTGGTCTTTCTCAACCTGCTGCACGGAGTGATGATCGGGCTGGCGCTGGCCATCGCGATGACCGGCTGGCGCGTGGTGCGAGCCAAGGTCGAAGCCGTCGCCGACGGCGACGAATGGAGGGTGATCGTCGAGGGCGCCTGCACATTCCTGAGCCTGCCCCGGCTGACCCGGGTGTTGACGTCGGTGCCCGAACGCACCACGGTCACGCTGCACATCGCGGTCAGCTACCTCGATCATGCTGCGCACCAGGCGATTACGGATTGGCAGCAGCGGCACCACGCGACCGGCGGAGAAGTCCGGGTCGACGGGCTGCTCGAGCGCGGCCATCCGCCACGCAGGCATCTCGTGTCGCTGATCGCCAGTGACGCGCCCGACGCCGCCGCCTGACCCCGCATCTGCACCGACCCTCGGGCTTCAGGTCTGCGCGAGCGTCCTCGTAGGTGCGTCAAAATGCCGCTAGGAGCGGCATTTTGGGGACGCTCGCGGTGAGGGAACCCACCCCCGGAGCGGACCTGCCACATGACTGCAGACGCTCGCGGTAAGAGGGATGCCCCTCAGCCGCGTGCCATCGCCTCCAGCCGGCGGATGCGGTCCTCGATCGGCGGGTGGGTAGAGAACAGCGAGCCGATCCGCTCACCCGCGCGGAACGGATTGGCAATCATCAGATGCGCCTGGTTGGCCAGTTGCGGTTCCGGCGGCAACGGCGCCAGTTGAACCCCACTGGAGATCTTGCGCAGCGCCGACGCCAAGGCCAGCGGGTCGCCAGTCAGCACCGCACCGGACTCGTCGGCCTGGTACTCACGCGAGCGAGACACCGCCAGCCGTACCACCGTCGCAGCGATCGGCCCCAGCAGCGAAACCAGCAGCATCGCAAAGGGATTAGCGCCGCCTTCGCGGTTGCTGCCGAACGCGCCGAACCAGATGGCCATGTTGGCCAGCGCGGTGATCACCGACGCCAGCGCGCCGGCCACACACGAAATCAGGATGTCGCGGTTGTAGACGTGGGACAGCTCGTGGCCCAGTACCGCACGCAACTCACGCTCGTCGAGGATCTGCAGGATGCCCGTGGTGCAGCAGACCGCGGCGTTGCGGGGATTGCGCCCGGTGGCGAACGCATTGGGCGCGCTGGTGTCGCTGATGTACAGCCGGGGCATGGGTTGATGGGCTGAGGTGGCGAGCTCGCGCACGATGCGGTACATCCCCGGGGCCTGCAGCTCCGAGACAGGTTGGGCGTGCATGGCGCGCAGCGCCAGCTTGTCGCTGTTGAAGTACGTGTAGACGTTCATCCCGACGGCGAACAACGTTGCCAGAATCAGGGCCGTGCGGCCGAACAGCGCGCCAACGAACACAATCATCGCGGACATACCGACCAACAACAGGAATGTCTTCAGCCTGTTGGCATGGGGATGCCACGTCATTGGTGCGTCCTCCTACGAACACGCGCAATTTTGTCGATTACCGCCGATTCAACGCCCGGAACGTCCCAGAAGGTTCCGGGCGCGCAAGATCAGGGTCAGCCGTGCCGACTGACGGTGTAGTCGACCAGCGCCTGCAACGCCCTGCGGCCCGGCCCTTCGGGCAGCAGGCTCACCTCGTGATGGGCCTGAGCTGCATATTGTGCGAGCGTTTCCTTGGCCTTGGCCATCCCAGACGACACCCGCAGCAGCGTCAACGCCTCGGCCACCTCGTCGTCGTCGTGGATGGGCCCGGCCAGCAGCTCCCGCAGGCGTGCACCGCTGGGACCGGTCTCCTGCAGGGCGTAGAGCATCGGCAGCGTGCGCACACCCTCACGCAGATCGGTGCCGGGGACCTTGCCCGACTCGTACGACTCGCTGTCGATGTCAATGATGTCGTCGGCAATCTGAAACGCGGTGCCCACGGTGGCGCCGAGCCGACTCAGCCGCTCCACCTGCTCGTCGTCGGCCCCCGAGAACATCGCGCCGAACCGGCCCGCGGCACCGATCAGGCTGCCCGTCTTCTCGTGCACCACCTTCAGGTACTGCTCGATGCGGTCGGCGCCCTCGGGAGTGCCACGTGTCTCTCGCATCTGCCCGGTCACCAGTTCGGCGAACGTCTCGGCGACGATCCGCACCGCGTCGGGTCCCAGCGTGGACACCAGCCGCGACGACGTCGCCAACAGGTAGTCCCCGGCCAGAATCGCCACGTTGTTGCCCCACCGTGCGTTGGCACTGGGCGCGCCGCGGCGCACCTCGGCCTCGTCCATCACATCGTCGTGGTACAGCGTGGCCAAATGGATGAGTTCGACGATTGCCCCGGCGCGCGTGACCTCGGTGTTTTCCGGGTTCGGCCCGGTTTGGGCGGCAAGGATGGTGAACAGCGGCCGAAACCGTTTGCCGCCAGCCTTGAACAGATGCAGTAGCGATTCGGTCATCACTGCGTCGGAGCCGCGCAACTCCACATCTATCAGCTCCTCGACGCGGGCCACACCGTCGCGCACGGTCGCCGCAAATTCGGCGTCGCCCAAGTCAACGCCCGCCACCAAGGTCGCCGGAGTTTGCATTCGACCAACATACTGGTGAGCGTGAACAGCAGAGTCTCCCAGGCCGACGTCGTCGTCGTGGGCGCCGGGCCGGCCGGGTCCGCGGCGGCGGCCTGGGCCGCACGTGCGGGTCGTGACGTGCTCGTCATCGACTCGGCCAGCTTCCCGCGGGACAAGGCGTGCGGGGACGGGCTGACGCCCCGTGCAATTGCCGAACTGCGACTGCTGGGGCTCGGCGACTGGCTCGACGGCCGGATCAAGCACCGAGGACTGCGGATGAGCGGCTTCGCCGGCGAGGTGGAAGTCGCCTGGCCCGGCCCGTCGTTCCCGGCGTACAGCAGCGCGGTGGCCCGTCTCGAACTCGACGATCGCATCCGCAAGGTCGCCGAGGAGTCCGGAGCGCGCATGCTGCTAGGGACCAAAGCCATTGAAGTGCATCATGATTCGTCACGAAGAGTGGTGTCTTTGACGCTGGCCGACCGTACCGAGGTGCGCTGTGGTCAGCTGATCGTCGCCGACGGGGCGCGGTCTCCGCTGGGCCGCAAACTGGGCCGCCGTTGGCATCAGGACACGGTTTACGGCGTCGCCGCTCGCGGCTACCTGGCCACCGAACGCAGCGACGACCCTTGGCTGACGTCGGATCTGGAGTTGCGCTCGCCGGACGGCACGGTGCTGCCCGGCTACGGCTGGATCTTCCCGCTGGGCAACGGTGAGGTGAACATCGGCGTGGGAGCGCTTTCGACCACCAAGCGGCCTGCCGACCTGGCGCTGCGGCCGCTGATCTCGTACTACACCGACCTGCATCGCGACGATTGGGGCTTCGACGGTCCGCCCAGGGCGATCGCCTCGGCATTGCTGCCGATGGGCGGCGCGGTATCGGGGGTGGCCGGGCCGAACTGGATGCTGATCGGCGATGCCGCGGCCTGCGTCAACCCGCTCAACGGCGAGGGAATCGACTACGGCCTGGAGACCGGGCGGCTGGGCGCCGAGGTGCTGGACTCTGGTGACCTGTCGCAGTTGTGGCCGGCACTGCTGACCGACCACTACGCGCGCGGCTTCTCGGTGGCCCGAAGGCTGGCGCTGCTGCTGACGTTCCAGCGGTTCCTGCCGGCTACCGGGCCGATCGCGATGCGCTCCAGCACGCTGATGCGGATCGCGGTGCGGGTGATGGCCAACCTGGTGACAGACGACGACGCCGACTGGGTGGCGCGGGTCTGGCGCACTGGCGGACGTGCTTCCCGGCTGATCGATCGCCGGCCGCCGTTCAGCTGAGTGCGTTGCCGGGTGTATATCAGCTTCATTGACATATATCAGGCTCGTTGATATATGTGGATACATGAACGCACCCACGGATTTTCAATTCGAGCAGGCCTACCGCGGCGACTCCGAGCAATTCGGCCCGGGAGTACGCCCACCATGGAGCCTCGGCGAGCCACAGCCGGAGCTGGCCGCACTGATCGAGCAGGGCAAGTTCCAGGGTGACGTCCTGGATGCCGGATGTGGCGAGGGCGCCATCTCGCTGGCCCTGGCCGAACGCGGACACGCCACCGTCGGGCTGGACGCCTCCCCCACCGCCGTCGAGCTGGCCCGCAAGGAGGCGCAGCGGCGGGGAATTACCAACGCGACCTTCGCGGTCGCCGACATCAGCGACTTCGACAGCTACCCGGCAGGATCGCAGGGCCGGTTCGGCACCATCGTGGACAGCACGCTGTTCCACTCCATGCCCGTCGAACTCCGCGAGGGCTACCAGCAGTCGATCGTCCGCGCAGCCGCTCCCGGCGCGTCGTACTTCGTGCTGGTCTTCGACAGGGCGGCAGTCGGTGACGAGGGCCCCATCAACGCCGTCACCCAGGACGAACTGCGCGAAGTGGTAGCCAAATACTGGGAGATCGACGACATCGCGCCCGCACGCATTCATGCGCACGTTCCGGCGGAGCTGCCCGCGATGCCCGGCTTTGACGCACGAGACGAGGGCGACGGTCGACGGTCGGTGGGCGCCTGGCTCCTTTCGGCACATCTGGGCTGATCGAGCCGACCGCCTAGGCGTATAGTCTGTCTAATGAAGGTCACGAGGCTGGCTCCACTCGCCGCCCTGGTGGTCGCCGCTGTCGGGTTGGCGGCGCCCGCCCAGGCCGACGACTACGACGCTCCTTTTAACGCTCAACTGCACACCTACGGCATCTACGGGCCGCAGGATTACAACGCGTGGTTGGGCAAGATCAGCTGCCAGCGGATCGACAAGAACGTCGACCACAACGCTTATGACTCGGCCAAGTTCCTACAACGCAATCTGCCACTGGGTACCACGCAGGGGCAGGCGTTCCAGTTCCTCGGCGCCGCGCTCGACCACTACTGCCCCGAGCACGTGGGCTTCTTGCAAAGCGCGGGACACTAGCGGCCCGGTTGCCGGGTGCGCGAAGACCGACCGGCGGTTGCGGTTTCCGGTAGCGGACCCAGCAGCGTGGTGCAAAGCAGATGACACACCACCCCGCGAGATATCTCAGTGTTCTCGTATTGCATGAGCCGGCCTAGGTCAACCACCATGCTGAACGCCGCGTGCACCGCGAATCGCGCTTCATCCGTTGGGATTTCGGGCGTGGCGAGGTGCACCTGTTGTACCCATGCCTCGACGGTCGCATGCTGGATGCTGCGCAGCGCCGTTCGCTCCTCAGCCGGTACGTTGCTGCGCTCGGCATAGTAAACGTACGCGAGTTCGGGGCGGGCGAAGGAACGCCGTACGTAAGCAGCGACCAACTCGGTGACCGCGTCCACCGGTGCGTCGGTGTTTCCCAAAATCTCGGACACATCACTGGAAACCCGGTCGGCGGCGCGACGGTAGATGGTCGCCAGAATCGCGCCTTTGCCACTGAAGAAGCGGTACAGACTGGTGGTCGGCAAATGCGCCGCCGCGGCAATGTCATCCATTCCGGTCTCGCGGTATCCCCGCTCGTTGAACAGCATTATCGCGACATGCAGGATCTGCTCATAATCACCCGCGGCCGGCGCCACCGAAGGGGTTGCCAGCCGATCGCGACCCGGTTCGTCGTCGGGCAGGTCTGCGTCGCGTACCGCACGCGCAATCCGCGTCAGCGTGGAGTAGATCTGATCGTCTGGTAGCTGCGCACGGTGATCAGTGATGCTGCCGATGACGCTGAGCACCGCCGAGGACAACGTCCAGCGCTGCCGCGAAGTGAGCTGAGGCCGCAGCCGGGACAGCGGTCGCTGCAGCCTGCGGTTGACCAACTTGATCTGCTCGTTGAGCACCTCTTGGTCGTCAGGCTTGAGGTAGCGACCCTCCCACCGATACAGGCCGCCGCTGGTTCTGTTCCTCAGCGTTGTGCTAATCAGTTCCGCCACAGCGTGATTCCAAATGTCCTCGGGATCGTCACGCTCGTCGTCGAGGAAGGCCGTGCACGCCACCAGCTGCTCCCCCAGCGCCAGCACCGCTTCACGGAACAGGTCGTATTTGCGGTCGTAGTGGCGATACAGCGACGCCGCCGTGACGCCCACCCGCGCGGCGATCAGTTCCATGCTCACGGCGTGATAGCCGAGTTCACTGAATGCCTCCGCCGAGACCCGGGCGATCTGCTCCTTGCGGTCTCTGGGACGCCGCCGACGCTCTGTTCCCAAATCGGGCGACGTCGACATATCCGTACTCTACGGCAGGACGGCGATGACGAGACGCGATGGTGCAGCGATCTGCCCGGGCAGCGGATGTCCAGAATATCGACGTTGCGCAGGCCGCTCGAAAAAGTCTGAGCGCAAGGAATTCCCGTCAGCGCAACGGCTTGTAAGCGGCGTGCAACGCAACGATGCCGCCAGTCAGGTTGCGCCACCGAACCGCCGACCAGCCGGCCTGCGCAATCTGCTGTGCGAGCGCCGCCTGATCCGGCCACGCCCTGATCGACTCGGCAAGGTAGACATAGGCTTCGGGATTGCTCGACACCGCCCGGGCCACCCGGGGCAGCGCCTGCATCAGATACTCCTTGTAGGCGGTCGCGAACAATCCGTTTGTAGGAGTTGAGAATTCGCACACCACCAAGCGGCCACCGGGGCGGGTGACGCGGGCCATCTCACGCAGCCCGGCAGCAAAGTCGACTACGTTGCGCAGCCCGAAGCTTATGGTGACCGCGTCGAACACGTCGTCGTCGAAGGGCAATCGGGTGGCGTCCCCGGCAACCTTGGGCACGTTGCGGGCGCCACCCGCCGCCAGCATCCCGACGGAGAAGTCGGCTGCCACGCACCACGCCCCGGACTTGGCCAACTCGACCGTGGACACCGCGGTGCCCGCGGCCAGGTCCAACACCTTCTGGCCGGGTTCGATGTGCAGCGCGGACCGAGTGGCCCGGCGCCAATAACGGTCCTGACCGAAGGAGAGCACAGTGTTGGTGATGTCGTACCGGCGAGCGACACCGTCGAACATCGACGCTACGTCTCGGGGGTTCTTGTCCAGATCCGCTCTGCTCACCGTGCCGACGCTACCGTGGCTACCGCAGGAGCACTCAGGCCCTTCGCGTACGCCCTACCGCGGCGCGCGCACGAGCGGCCGGCGAAAGCACCGCCTCGTAGTGCCCGAGCAGCTCGTCGCAGATGACCGGCCAGCTGCGTCCCAGCACACTGCGGCGGGCCGCGGAAGCGTACCGCGACCGCTCGGTCAGCAGCTGGGCGACCGCGCTCGGCAGCCGCGCCTCAAACTCCTCGACAGGCAACAGCAAGCCGGTGCGACACGGCGCGACCAGATCGCGTGGGCCGCCGGCGTCGGGGGCGATAACCGGCAACCCCGACGCCAGCGCTTCCTGCACGACCTGACAGAACGTCTCGTGCTCGCCGGGGTGCACGAATACTTCCATACTGGCGTACGCCACGGCGAGTTCGTCGCCGTAGAGTGCGCCGGTGAAAACCGCTGTGGGCATTAGTGACTGCAACTTGACGCGGTCCACGCCGTCGCCGACGACGACCAGGCGCACCGAGCCCCCGGCCGCCAACACCGCCAACCGCTCGACATGTTTCTCCGGGGCCAGCCGGCCGACGAACCCTACGATCGGCCTGCCGTCCGGGGACCACCGCCGCCGCAGCGTCTCGTCGCGCGCCGACGGGGCATAGCGCAGCAGGTCGACCCCGCGACCCCAGCGATGAACACGCGGGAAGCCCTGAGCGGCAAGGACTTCCATGGTGGGGGTGGAGGGCGCCAGGGTACGGTCGGCCATACCGTGCAGGTGCCGGAACCACGCCCAGGCGGCTCGGGTGGCTGTCGGGATGCCGTAGCTCGCGGCGAAACCCGGCACGTCGGTTTGGTAAACAGCTACCGTTGGCACACCGAGGCGACGGGCCGCCCGCAGCCCCCCGTAGCCGAGCAACGCCGGTGAAGCCAGGTGCACCACGTCGGGGTCGAATCCGCGCAGCGCCCGCAGCATCCGGGGTGTGGGCACCCCTAGCGGTAGCGTCGTCACCTTGGGGAACATCCGCGACGGCACCCGGTGCACCCGCACCCCGTCGTGAAGGCGATCGGCACGTGGCTCACCCGGTGGATTGTCCGGAGCGATGACAAGTGCCTCGTGACCGGTCCGCCGCAGGTGCTCGAGGACTCGGACGACCGAGTTGCTGACCCCGTTGACCTGCGGAAGAAACGATTCGGCGACGATAGCAACGCGCACGTCGACCACGTTGGCAGCGCCGACTGTCGAGAAGGTTGCGCAGGGGGATACTCGACGCGAAGATCTAGTGCTTGAACCGCTTGTCCAGGACCGCGAGACCGATCAGCGCGGCCGCAGCCAGCAGCCAGGCCGCCACGGCGATGGATCCGGCGGGGATGATCGCCAACCCCGCGTTGCGGTGCTGCACCCGGACCAGGTTCGGGTCCTTCTTGTTGTATTCGACGTAGATGCGCATTCCGGTGGCCAACTCGGACGGGTACAACACGCCGAGTTCCGGCCGATAAGTGACGCGGTCGGGGGTGACGAACTCGATCGTGGAGCGTCGCGGGCCGGCACTGAGCACCTCGGCCTGAGCGACACCCATGTTGCGTCGGATCGCCAGGTCGTTGCGGAAGGCGCCGGCCACCAACAACACCGACTGCAGCGTCACCAGCAAAGTGACGATCAGCACGGTGATACGCACCCAGCGCACGACTATCCGCGGCCGGGTCTGCGGCGGTGCCGCAGTGGCGTCGTGAACCAGTATGCGCCACAAGGCTTTCGGTGATTTCACAATTCCGCCCGAATGGCGGCGTGCAGCTGTCGAAGTGACGACCGGTCGGCTTTGACTTCCAGCACGCGCATCCCGCCCGCGGGCTCGCCCAACGCCGACGCCAGCTCGTGGACCTCAATCTGGCGGCTCTCCACGTGGTACGCGCGACACAACGCGCCGACGTCGACGTCGTGGGGGGTGCCGAAAACCCGCGACGACACGTCGGAAAACCGGGGGTCGCCCTGCTCGAGCAGCTCGAATATGCCGCCGCCGTTGTCATTGGACACCACGATGGTCAGGTCGCGCGGCACCGGCTCGGTAGGCCCGATCAGCAGCCCGGAGCTGTCGTGCACGAACGTCAGGTCTCCGATGAGTGCGATGGTTCGCCCCTGGTGGGCCCGCTCGTGCGCCAGCGCCGCCCCGATGGTGGTGGACACCGTCCCGTCGATCCCGGCGACTCCGCGGTTGGAGCGCACCCGGATACCGTGCGTGTCCAGCCCAACCAGCGCCATGTCCCGCACCGGGTTGGAGGCACCCAGCACCAACTGGTCGCCCGGGTGCAAACTGTCACTGACGGCGGCGGCAACGTGCAGTCCCGTGGTCAGCGGATGCTCGACAAGCTGCCCGCGCACCGCAGCCAGCGCCCTTCGGTTCAGCTCTGCGCAACGGCGCAACCAGGCCGGGTCCGGTGCGCCGGTGATGACCGCCCGGGTACCGGTGGCCTGCGAGTTACCCGAGACGTCGGGCCAGCGCGGACCCGTCGTCAGCGCGAAAACCGGCACCTTGGAATCGGCCAGCAGCGCCGACACCGGGCGGTGCAGCGTCGGCCGGCCCAGCATGATGACCTGCTGGGGGCGCAGCAGCGGCAACGCCAGGGGATGCAGTGGGTTGCCGCCCGACGCCGGCGCCGGCGCGGTGGGCTCGGCAACGGTCGGCAATTCCGCGAGGTTGGGGTGCACACCCGCACCGTGGCCCGCGATGACGACGGTGTCCGGCGTCAGGTCGATGTCCAGCGGCTGGTCGAAGGTTACCGGCGGGGTAAAGGTCCACGGCTTGCCTTGCGGACGGCCGTCCGGGGCCTCGTGTGGTTCAAGATCGGGCACCAACGGTTCACGCAGGGGGATGTCGAACTGCACCGGGCCGGCGTTCGCGCTTCTCGAACCGGTAGCGGCGGCTAGCACCCGACAGGTCGCCGAGCGCCACGTCGCGTTCAGCGCGGCGATGTTGTTCGGCGCGTCCTCGGCCAAGCCCAGGCTGATGGCCGCGCGTACCTGGGTACCGAAGTAGCCGAGCTGCTCCATTGTCTGGTTGGCCCCGGTGCCTAACAGTTCGTAGGGCCGGTTGGCCGAGAGCACGATCAGCGGCACACGGGCGTAGTTCGCTTCGACCACCGCCGGTCCCAGGTTGGCCACCGCGGTGCCCGACGTCATTGCGATGCACACCGGGGCGTCCGCCCCGATCGCCAGGCCGATCGCCAGGAAACCGGCGGTGCGTTCATCAATGCGCACGTGCAGCCGGATCCGGCCGGCCCGGTCGGCATCCTGCAGTGCGAAGGCCAGCGGCGCGTTACGTGAGCCCGGGCACAGCACCACGTCGCGGACCCCACCGCGGATCAACTCGTCGACGACGATGCTGGCCTGAGTCGTCGAAGGATTCACTACTACAGGGTGTCACATCTGCGCCCCATGCCGTGCGGGGCCGAATTTGCGGCCGCTAGTTAGTAGGATTTGCTGTCATGCCGCTACGCGATGGCGACGTCTTTGCCGGTTACACGATTCTGCGCCTACTGGGCTCCGGCGGCATGGGCGAGGTGTATCTGGCCCAGCACCCTAGGTTGCCGCGGTTGGAAGCGCTGAAGATTCTGCCCGCATCGCTGACCAGCGACGCCGAATTCCGACAACGTTTCAACCGTGAGGCCGACCTGGCGGCCACGCTGTGGCACCCCAACATCGTGGGTCTGCACGACCGCGGCGAGTTCGATGATCAGCTGTGGATCACGATGGATTACGTCGAGGGCACCGATGCGGCGCGCTTGCTGCCCGAAACCGGCCCCAACGGGTTACCGGAACAGCAGGTGCTGGAGGTGGTTGCCGCGGTCGCCGACGCCCTGGATTACGCACACCAGCGCAACCTGCTGCACCGAGACGTTAAACCGGCCAATATCCTGCTCACCGGGTCCGAGCTCGATCAGCGGCGAATCCTGTTGGCGGACTTTGGGATTGCCCGGCGATCCGATGAGATCAGCGGTCTCACGGCAACTAACGTGACGGTCGGATCGATCGCGTATGGGGCACCCGAACAATTGACGGGCGAGCCGCTGGACGGCCGGGCGGACCAATATGCGTTGGCCGCCACCGCCTTTCATCTGCTCACTGGTGTGCCGCCGTACGAGTCTTCCAACGCGGCAGTGATCATCGGCAAACACCTCACCGCACCACCACCGGTGCTGGCCGAGCACCGCCCGGCACTAGCGCGGCTGGACGCGGTGCTCACCAAGGCGATGGCCAAGGATCCCGCGCAGCGGTATCCGCGGTGCGCGGATTTCGCGCAGGCGCTCGGTGCGGCGATGGCCACGGAGGTTGCAGCGCCGAGCCAACCGGCGACGCAACCGGCCCCGATGCAGCCACCAGTCGCGGCACCCGAGTACCCGGCCCCCGCTTGGCGGCCACCCGATCCACCCGGAATTCCACAGACGAAGCCCTGGCAGCCGGGACCCTGGCAACCAATTCCTTATCCTGCGCCGCCGTCGACAAAGCGCCGTTGGCCCGCGGTCCTGGTCCCGTTGGTGTTGGTAGTGCTGCTCGCCGGTGCGGTCAGCTTCGCCGCAACCGAGGTCTTGCGTCCGCAGGCGGTCTCTACCGCAGCACCACAATGGCAACCGTATGTCGACTACGCCAAGCAGTTCACGGTCTGGTTGACCAGTCTGAACCCGCAGTCGGCCACCAGTGACGTCCAGCGGATCCTGGATGGGTCCACGGGCGAGTTCCACGACCAATTCGCAAAGACGAGCACAAGTTTCACCCAGGTTGTCATCGATTCGAACGTGGTGAGCACGGGGACGGTCAGCAGCGCGGCCCTGAACTCGATCACCGGCACGACGGCACAGGTCCTGGTCGCTTCGACAGCGAAAACAACGAGTGCCAGCGGGTCCTCCCAGGATCCTCGGCAGTACCGATTGATCCTGCGCGTCGAGAAGATCGGCGACGCCTACAAGGTGTCCAAAGTGGAGTTCGTGTCATGAGACGGGTCGCTTGGTGGGTGCTGGTCGTCGCCTTGACGGCAGCCACTCTGGCGTCCGTGGCCGTCGGCGGCTGGCAGTTCATGGCCAAGACTGCACAATCGGCGCCCGTAGCCGACCAACCCAGTGCACGGGAAGCGGCGATCAAGGCCGCGTCCGACGCCACCGTGAAGGTGTTGAGCTATACCCCGGCGACCTTCGACGAGGACAACCGGGCGGCGCTCGCACTGCTGACCGGCAACTTCCTGGAGTCGTACCGGAAGCTGACCAGCGAGACCATCCGTCCGGCCGTACTGGAGAAAGGCACCGCGGTCACCACCACGGTTCGGCAGGCCGGGGTGGAAAGTCTGACCGCCACCTCGGCGGCGATCCTGCTTTTTCTCAAACAGCGGACGACGAGCCGAGACAGCGAGCCGAAAGAAACCACCAGCGGGGTGCGCGAGGGCCTGGTAAAGGTGCACGGGAGCTGGCTGATCAACAGCTTCGACCCGGTCTGAGCTAAGCCCTAACCCCCGCGAAGAACTTCAGCATCGCGGCATTGACCGCCTCCGGCCGCTCCAAAAACCCCAGGTGGCCGGTGTCGGGGATCTGCAGGTAGCGACCGTTGGGCAGCGCCTCGGCGACCTCGCGTCCCAAATACGCCGGCGTTATCACGTCGTCGGAGAAACCGATCACCAGGACCGGCGCGGCAATGTTGCGGTAGGCGGGCAATCGATTGGTCTGCGGCGCGATATCGAGCTGACAGCGATAGCCCGGCGTGACCTTGGTCGGCCACATGCTGAACATCGCGATCCAGTCTTCGACGGCGGCATCATCGTTGAGGGTCTTCCGGGAAAAGTTTTCCAGCAGGCGATTCTTGGCGTCGACCGTGGCCGGTAGCTGGGCACCGGACGCGTCCAGGTCGACTTCGGCCTGGTGGAAGAACTGACGGGTGCGGTCCAGCCGGCCGCGGGTCGCCATCAGCACCGCCGAACTGACCAGCTCGGAGCGAACCACCATAAGTTCCTGGGCAATGAAAGAGCCCATCGAGACCCCGACGATCCGGGCGGGTCCGAGGTCCAGCGATTCGATCAGGGCCGCGGTGTCGGCGACCATGGTCTGCGTGACGAAGCCACTGGCGTTCTCGGTGGCGCCGATGCCTCGGTTGTCGAACGTGACGCAGCGATATCCGGCAGCCGTAAATGCTGGTACTTGGTGCAGATGCCAGGTGCGGCCAGCACCGCCGCGACCGGAGATGAAGACAACCGGCTCACCGGTCCCCTTGTCGTCGTAAGCCAGGTTGATCACTCGACCGACGGTACAAGCAACGGGTAGCAGGCCCGGACCCGGTCGATCCACCACTGCCGCCGCTCCGCCGGTGCGGCCAGCGTCCGCAGCCGCGCTGGGTCTGGCGTCACAGGCCCAGCAGGCAGGCAGCCCTCGACGGGGTCGGCAACCTCGACGACGTCATCGACGAATAACCTCCCGGTGCCCAGTCCGCAGGCATGGTGCAGCTCCGGCAACGCCGCGGCGGCCGTCAGGCCGTAGCCGATACCGACCGCCGAATCGAGCGCACTGGAAACCACGATCGGAATGTCGATTTGCGCGGCAATCGACAGCATCACCGAAATCCCGCCCAGCGGAGCAACTTTGAGCACCGCAATATCGGCGGCGCCCGCGCGCACCACCGCCAGGGGGTCGTCGGCCTTGCGGATGCTTTCGTCAGCGGCGATCGGCACGTCAACCAGGTGGCGCAGTTCGGCGAGCTCGGGAACCGTCGGGCAGGGTTGCTCGAGGTACTCCAGCGGCCCGTCGGCCGTCAGCGCAGCGGCGGCCCGCGCGGCCTGCGGGACCGTCCAGCCGCCGTTGGCGTCGACGCGCACTATGGGGACCAGGTCCCGGACCGCGTTCACCCGGTCGATGTCGTCGGCCAGGGACTGCCCAGGCTCGGCGACCTTGACCTTGGCGGTAGCGATACCGGGAAATCGCGCCAGCACGTTGGGCACCTCGGCGGCGCTGACCGCCGGGACGGTCGCGTTGATTGGGACCTGGTCGCGCCGCGCCGGCGGCGGCTGGCCGTAGGAGGCCTCGACGGCCGAGGCGAGCCAGTGGGCGGCCTCGGGCGGCCGATATTCGACGAATGCGCCGAACTCCCCCCATCCGGCGGGACCCTCGATGAGGGCAAGTTCCCGGCTGGTGATGCCGCGGAACCGCACCCGCATGGGCAACGTCACGACGTGCAGCCGATCCAGCAGGTCGGATAGTGCCGGGACGTCGACCATCGACAGACGCGCCGGAACCATCAATAGACCCGCCGGCCGGCCAGATACGTCGCACGGACCTGCAGGTCGGCGATTTGCTCGGGCGGCACCCTCCGCGGGTCGTCAGACAACACCACCAGGTCGGCGTACTTGCCGATCTCGACCGAACCGATCACGTCGTCGCAGAACAACTGCCAGGCGGCGTCAATGGTCTGCGCCCGGATCGCCTGCTCGACGGTGAGCCGCTCCTGCGGGCCCAGCACGCGCCCGCTGGGCGCCACCCGGGTCGCGGCGACGCTGATGTTGCGCAGTGGCTCCTCCGGCGTGACCGGCGGGTCGTTGTGCAGCGAGATGCGCATGCCGGTGGCCACCGCCGACCCGGCCGGCATCCAGCAGGACCCGCGCTCTGGCCCGAACAACCCGTCGACGATGACGTCGCCCCAGTAGTGAATCTGGTCGACGAAGATGCTGCAGGTGACGCCGAGCGCGGCCGCACGCTGCAGTTGCTCGGGCCGGATGGCACCAACGTGCTCCAGACGCAGCCGGTGATCGGGCCGCGGATTACGTTGCAGCGCTTGCTCATAGACATCCAAGATGGTGTCCACGCCGGCGTCGCCCTGGACGTGGCAGGCCATCTGCCAACCACGCGGTAGGTAGGCGTTGACGATCTCGTCCAGCTGCTCGCGGGTGTAGTTGGCGCAGCCGCAGGATCCCGGCGTGATGCCGGCCGATCGCGTGGCCGGGGTGTCCAGGTAGGGAAACGACAAGGCGATATTGCCGATCCAGGGCGAGCCATCCACCCAAATCTTGATACCGATCTGCCGCAGCATGTCGTCGCCTTGGCCGGGCGTCGCATCGGTGTGCAGCTGGGCGTTTGAGACCTCGTAGGTGCGCAGTCGCACCGTCAGCTCACTGTGCAGCTGCTGCACCAACGGACCGAACTTCGGGTCGAACGCCATCTCCGAGCACGTGGTCAGCCCGGCCCGGTTCAGTCGGGCGCACTCGGCGCGCAGCATGTCGGGATAGCCGTCGGCCGCGATGGCCCCGCCCAGCAACGGGAACACCGCGCCGATCTCCTCGGCGGTGCCGTCGAGTTCACCGGCGGAGTCGCGACCGTACTTGGCGCCCTTGGGGTCGGGGGTGTCGCGGGTCAAGCCGTTGAGTTGCGCGGCCCGCGAGTTGAAGTAGGCCTTATGGCCGGAGTTGTGGATGATCACCAGCGGGCTGTCCGGCGCGATGCCGTTCAGCCAGCTCAGCGTGGGTTCGGGCAGGCCGGGTTGCAGCAGCGAGTCCCAGCCGTTCAGGTAGGCGCCGTGCGGCTCACGGCGGGCGACTTCACCGCGTACGGCGGCGACGACGTCGTCCGGATCCCGGATGGTGACGGGACGGATGTCGACGATGCGGTCCGACAGCGCGACGGCCTCCATTAGCGGATGGCCATGCGCCTCAACGAATCCCGGCATGATGCAGCCGTCGCCGATGTCGATGGTCTGGGTATCGGGACCGACGAGCGGCGCGATGTCGGACCTGTCCCCGACGGCGATGATCCGGCCCTCCGCGATGGCTAGCGCCCCCGCTGTGGGCTGCTTTTCGTCGACGGTCAATACCGTTCCGGTGAAGACGACCTCAGCGGCGCTCATATGCAGAAACACTAGTCGCCAAGGGTGGAGCCAAGCAGAATTGCAACACGTTCTAGTCTTGGTTCATGAGTGTCGATCTGTTGCGCAATCCCACCCATAACGGCCACCTGCTGGCGGGCGCTCTTAAGCGCCACAAGAACCGTCCGGTGCTGTTTCTCGGCGACACCACGCTGACCGGCGGTCAGCTGGCCGAGCGGATCAGCCAGTACGTCCAGGCGTTCGAATCGCTGGGCGCCGGCTCCGGTGTCATGGTCGGCCTGCTGGCGCTGAATCGCCCCGAGGTACTGATGATCCTCGGCGCCAGCCAGACGCAGGGCTATCGGCGCACCGCACTGCATCCGCTTGGTTCGCTGGACGACCACGCCTACGTGCTCTCCGACGCCGGCGCCAGCGCGTTGATCATCGACCCCAACCCAATGTTCGTCGAGCGTGCCCTGGGCTTGCTGGAAAAGGTTCCCTCCCTGGAGCGGATCCTGACCATCGGGCCGGTGCCCGAGGCGTTGGCCGGTGTGGCGGTGGACCTGAATGCCGAGGCAGCCAAGTTCGAGCCGAAGCCACTGGAGGTCGCCGACCTGCCGCCGGACAACATCGGCGGCATGGCCTACACCGGGGGCACCACCGGCAAACCCAAAGGCGTGATCGGCACCACCGGAAACATCGCCGCCATGACGCAGATCCAGCTCGCCGAGTGGGAATGGCCCGAGCACCCACGGTTCCTGATGTGCACGCCGCTGTCGCATGCCGGCGCGGCATTCTTCACCCCGACTGTGGTCAAGGGCGGCCAGATGGTGGTGCTAGCCAAGTTCGACCCGGCCGAAGTCCTTAAAGTTATTGAGGAACAACGCATCACAGCTACCATGCTGGTTCCGTCAATGCTGTACGCGCTGATGGACCACCCGGACTCGCGCACCCGCGACCTCTCGTCGCTGGAGACAGTCTACTACGGCGCCTCCGCAATCAACCCGGTGCGCCTGGCCGAGGCGATCGAGCGGTTCGGCCCGATCTTCGCTCAGTACTACGGCCAGTCCGAGGCGCCGATGGTAATCACCTACCTGGCCAAGGGCGATCACGACGAAAAGCGACTCACCTCGTGCGGGCGTCCGACGCTGTTCGCCCGGGTTGCACTGCTGGGCGAGGACGGCAAGCCGGTACCGCAAGGCGTGCCGGGCGAAATCTGTGTCAGCGGACCACTTTTGGCCGCTGGCTATTGGAACAAGCCGGAGGCGACCGCCGAGGCCTTCAAGGACGGCTGGCTGCACACCGGAGACATGGCCCGTGAGGATGAAGACGGCTTCTACTTCATCGTCGACCGGGTCAAGGACATGATCGTCACCGGCGGCTTCAACGTGTTCCCGCGTGAGGTCGAGGACGTCATCGCCGAGCACGCCGCGGTCGCGCAGGTGTGCGTGGTCGGCACACCCGACGAAAAGTGGGGCGAAGCGGTGACAGCGGTTGTGGTGCTCCGGGCCGACGCCGCCCGCGACGAGGCGTCGATCGAAGCGATGACGAATGAGATTCAGGCGTCGGTCAAGGACCGCAAGGGATCGGTGCAGTCACCCAAGCGAGTGGTCGTGGTCGACGCGCTGCCGCTCACCGGACTGGGCAAGCCGGACAAGAAGGCGGTCCGCGCACAGTTCTGGGAGGGCGCCGGGCGCGCGGTGGGCTAGCCACCTGCCCCTCCCTGGCCAACCTCAGACTGGTGCGAGACTCGGTGCGTCGAGGAGGGAGATTCCTCCGGCCGCCAGGACGGTAACGTCGCTGCTATGGCCAGTGGCAAATCCGTCAAGCCGCCGTGGTGGCTGAAGCCCATGAACAAGATTTTCATTCGTTTGTCGAAGTTGGGGTTGAGTTTCGGAGGCGAAAGTCCGGTCGTGCTGACCGTGCCGGGCCGCAAGTCCGGCGCTCCGCGTTCCACCCCGGTGACCCCGATGACCCTGGGCGGCCAGCGCTACCTCGTGGCGGGCTTTCCTGGCGCCGACTGGGTGAAAAACGTGCGAGCCGCAAGTGAAGCCACGCTGACCCGGGGCCGCACTAGCGAGCGCGTCCGGATGGTGGAACTGTCCCCGGACGACGCCCGGCCGGTGTTGCGGGCGTTTCCGACCGAGGTCCCCACCGGCGTCGGGTTCATGAAACGCTCTGGACTGGTCAAGGACGGCCGCCCCGAGGAGTTCGAGGCCCTGGCGGGACGGTGCGCCGTCTTCCGATTCGACAAGATCTGATGTTGCGCGCGTTGGCCGCTGCAGTGGTGGCTGCGGCCGGCTGGCTTAGCCTCGCACCGGCAACGCATGCCTCGCCCGGGTGCCCGCCCGGCGGCGCCGCCCTGCCGCCCGGCAGCGTGCAACGGCAGGTGGGCGACCTCGATGGCGACGGCTTGCCCGACGCGCTGTGGATCGGGTTAGCGCAAGGCGAGAACGGCGCCACAACTCGTTTGCTGGGAGTTAGTACCGCCAGCGGCGCCAGGATCGCCGTACCTGTCATATCTGCGAGCCCGATTCCCTTGCGCGCCTTGGCTATCGATGCACAGCAGAACGGTGATCACCAGATCCTGGTCAGCGATGGGCGGGGCGCGTACCTCTACGCATTCGCACAGTGCGAGCTGCAAGCGGTGGTGGACAACCACTACGGCAAGCCGTTCGTGTTCGACTTGCAGAACCTGCGCGACACCGGCACCGGCATCGGCTGCAGCGACCTCGGCGACGGCCGTCGCCTCGTCGCACTGCAGGCGCTCGATGACGGCGTCCAGTGGACCGTGCGGCGCACCGAAATCAACCTGGACGGAACCCGCGCCACCACCGGGCGCTCCGATACGCTGACGGCCGCCTCGCCCCAGGACCCCGAGGTGACATCCGCGCATACGATCAGCTGCGGCAACCTCACCATCGACCAGGATGGAGTTCAACAGCCTTGACTGCCAACCCCTTTGACGCCGCTATCTGGAGAACCGTCGACGGATTCGACGATCTGACCGATATCACTTACCACCGTCATGTGGCCGACGCGACTGTGCGGGTGGCGTTCGACCGCCCGGAAGTGCGCAATGCGTTCCGCCCGCACACCGTCGACGAGTTGTACCGGGTACTCGACCATGCGCGGATGTCGCCCGACGTCGGCGTTGTGCTGCTGACCGGCAACGGGCCTTCGCCCAAGGACGGCGGATGGGCATTCTGCTCCGGTGGCGATCAGCGCATCCGCGGACGCAGCGGCTACCAGTACGCCAGCGGGGATACCGCGGAGACGGTGGATGCGGCACGGGCCGGGCGGCTGCACATTCTCGAGGTGCAGCGGCTGATCCGATTCATGCCCAAAGTGGTGATCTGCCTGGTCAACGGGTGGGCGGCCGGCGGCGGGCACAGTCTGCACGTGGTCTGCGACCTCACCCTGGCCAGCCGCGAACACGCGCGGTTCAAACAAACCGACGCCGACGTCGGAAGTTTCGACGGCGGCTACGGCAGCGCATATCTGGCCCGGCAGGTGGGCCAGAAGTTCGCCCGCGAGATCTTTTTCCTGGGCCGGCCGTACACCGCCGAGCAGATGCATCACATGGGCGCGGTGAACGATGTCGTCGACCACGCCGATCTGGAGGCCGTCGGTGTGCAGTGGGCAGCCGAAATTAACGCGAAATCGCCTCAGGCACAACGGATGTTGAAGTTTGCGTTCAACTTGCTCGACGACGGACTGGTGGGCCAGCAGCTGTTCGCCGGGGAGGCCACCCGGCTCGCGTACATGACCGACGAGGCCGTCGAGGGCCGCGACGCCTTCCTGCAGAAGCGCCCACCCGACTGGAGCCCGTTCCCCCGGTACTTCTGAAGCGCGCGTCGCGGGTGGCGAACGCGTTGAACCGACATCGCGGGAGTACTACGGTTCGCCATCATCGTCCGGGTTGAGTGGTCGTTCGCCATCATCGTCGGGGTTGAGTGGTCGTTCGCCGGTGGTGCATACAGCTGGTGCGTGGTTGTTGGTAGTCGAGGTGCGCTTGACCCAGGGTGCCGCCCAACTCCTGAGCCGCAGCCTGCACGGCAAGCTGATTGATCATGGCGTGCCCGGGCACCCGCAACTTACGCACCACCCGCTGCAGGGCCTCCTGAGCATGCAGCAACTGCACCGTGGACTGCGTCTCAAAACTCAACTCACACAAGCGATCCGCATACACATCCAGCCCGTCGAGGACCCGGTCGATCTCCTCCAACGAACCCGCGGCCATGCCCCCAATCGTAGGAACAGGCACCGACAAGCCCTCCGCCACTTGTCTAAGTGTGCGCGAAATCCGCTGTGCCGGTTTACTTCATACGTGTCGCATGGGTCTATTGCTCAGCGTGACCTAAAGCTCCCGGGCCTGAAATTGCGGGCAGTACAACCCTTTCCAGCAGGCAGCCGAGAAATTCGGCCAAGTGCCGCCACCGAAACCGACTCAGCAACACCCGCGACAGCAGACCCCCTAGACTTCCTTCGTGAGTAAGAGTCCGCTGCGCCGCCTGACCGACCAACTCGTATTGGCCAGCATGCGCCCACCCGCGGCGCCACAAGTGCTGCTCAACCGACCGGTGATCAAGCCCGTCGATCTCGACGGCAAGCGCGTGCTACTTACCGGCGCCTCATCGGGCATCGGTGCGGCCGCCGCCGAACAGTTCGCCGAGCGCGGCGCCACGGTCGTGGCGGTTGCCCGCCGTCAAGACCTGCTCGACGAACTGGCCGACCGGATCACCGCAAGCGGCGGCACGGCAATGTCGCTCCCGTGCGACGTTTCGGACATGGACGCCGTCGACGCGCTGGTCGCCGACGTCAACAAGAGCATCGGCGGGGTCGACATCCTGATCAACAATGCCGGCCGGTCCATCCGCCGCCCGCTGGCCGAATCGCTGGAACGCTGGCATGACGTCGAGCGGACCATGACGCTGAACTACTACGCGCCGCTGCGGCTGATCCGCGGGCTGGCCCCGGGCATGATCGAGCGCGGCGACGGCCATATCATCAACGTTTCCACCTGGGGTGTGCTCAACGAGGCAGCACCGCTGTTCTCGGTGTACAACGCGTCCAAGGCCGCGCTGACCGCGGTGACCCGAATCGCCGAAACCGAGTGGGGCCCCAAAGGTGTGCATTCCACGGCGCTGTACTACCCGTTAGTCGCCACCCCCATGATCGCCCCGACCAAGGCTTACGCCGGGCTGCCCGCTCTGACCTCAGCCGAGGCCGGCGAATGGATGATCACCGCCGCCCGCACCCGGCCGGTGCAGATCGCACCCCGAATGGCCATCGCGGCCAAGGCGTTGAACACCGTGGGCCCGCGCTGGGTCAACACGTTGATGCAGCGCCGTAACGGTTCCGACTGACCCGCGCCTGGTAGAGGCTCCGACTCGCCCGCGCGTGATAGACACGAGTGATGGAGATACTCGCGAGCCGTATGCTGCTTCGGCCGGCCGACTACGAACGCTCGCTGAGCTTTTACCGGGACGAGATCGGGCTTGCGATCGCCCGTGAATACGGCGCGGGCACAGTATTTTTCGCCGGCCAATCGCTGCTGGAACTGGCCGGCTTCGGGGACCCGGACCATTCCCGAGGCCCCTTCCCCGGCGCGCTGTGGCTGCAGGTGCGCGACCTGGACGCGACCCAGACCGAGCTGCGCGGCCGGGGCGTGCCCATTGCGCGCGAAGCACGGCGCGAACCCTGGGGTCTGCACGAGATGCACGTGACGGATCCCGACGGCGTCACGCTCATCTTCATCGAGGTTCCCCGAGGTCATCCGCTGCGCGCAGACATCCGGCAGTGAGCGTGAGCGAACCAAGGGTGAACTACTAGGTAACATCTGGCGACGACTGGCGATATTCCTGCATTTCACCTAATCAACCGTTCGACAACGGAATACTCCGACTACCAGAATCAGGCCCTGTGAACATCCAATTGTTCCTCTTGATCATCGTCGTGGTGACCGCCCTCGCGTTCGACTTCACGAACGGTTTTCACGACACCGGCAACGCAATGGCGACGTCTATCGCCAGTGGCGCCCTGGCACCCAAGGTGGCGGTAGCCCTGTCAGCGGTGCTGAACCTGGTGGGCGCCTTCCTGTCGACCGCGGTAGCGGCCACCATTGCCAAGGGCCTGATCGATTCGCACATCGTGACCCTGGAACTGGTATTCGCGGGCTTGGTCGGCGGCGTGATCTGGAACCTGCTCACCTGGCTGCTCGGCATCCCCTCGAGCTCCTCGCACGCACTCATCGGCGGCATCGTCGGCGCCACAATCGCCGCCGTCGGCGGGCACGGGGTGATCTGGCGGGGCGTCATGTCCAAGGCGATCATTCCGGCCGTCGTCTCCGCCGTCTTGGCCATCCTGGTAGGTGCGCTGGCCACCTGGCTGGTCTACCGAATCACCCGTGGTCTCCCGACCCAACGCACCGAGGCCGGGTTCCGGCGCGGCCAGATCGGTTCGGCGTCGCTGGTCTCGCTGGCACACGGCACCAACGACGCACAGAAAACGATGGGCATCATCTTCCTGGCGCTCATGTCGTACGGGGCGATCCCAAAATCGGCCTCGGTGCCGCCGCTGTGGGTCATCGTCGCCTGCGCGGTGGCCATGGCCACCGGCACCTACCTCGGCGGCTGGCGCATCATCCGCACGCTGGGCAAGGGCCTGGTCGAGATCAAGTCGCCACAGGGCATGGCCGCCGAGTCGTCCTCGGCCGCGGTCATCCTGCTCTCCGCGCACTTCGGCTACGCGCTGTCGACCACCCAGGTCTGCACCGGTTCGGTCATGGGCAGCGGATTGGGCAAGCCCGGCGGCGAGGTCCGCTGGGGAGTGGCCGGCCGAATGGCGACCGCGTGGCTGGTCACCCTGCCGTTGGCCGGGTTAGTCGGAGCGGTCACCTACTGGATAGTCCACCTGATCGGCGGATACCCGGGAGCGATCATCGGCTTCACCTTGCTGCTGGCGGTATCCGGCGCGATTTACCGGCAATCGCGCAAGGTCACGGTCGACCACCGCAACGTCAACGCCGACTGGAAGGGCGACCTGACTGCGGGTCTGGACAGTGCGGATCAACAACCACCGACGGGCCAAGGGCCCCGCTCCGGTGCCAACGCACCTCAGTTAGGCTCCGATGACTCGCTGACCTCAGGGAACGTGGCATGAACGCTTGGTTCAACTACGAAGCAACACTCAAGATTCTGGTGTTCAGCCTGCTCGCAGGGGCGGCCTTGCCCGGGCTATTCGCCGTGGGTATCCGGATGCAGGCCGCCGGCAACCCCGGCGCCGGCGGTGCCGCCGGCAACTCGCGGCCGCTGCTGACTGCGATCGCATGGGCGATCTACGCGCTGGTCGTGGCGGTGGTGCTCCTCGGGGTTCTCTACATCGCGCGCGACTTCATCGCCCACCACACTCACTATCCATTCCTAGGGGCCAAGCCGTGAAGCCCCAATCGTGGCCAACCTAGGTTTTTCGGGACGGTCGGCCGGGTAAGTTGATCGCACAATGAACCGATTTCTCAGTTCGATCGTCTCGTGGCTGCGAGCGGGTTACCCGGACGGCATACCGCCGACCGACTCCTTCGCCGTGCTCGCGCTGCTCGCACGCCGCTTGACCAACGACGAAATCGTCACGGTCGCAAACGAACTGATGCGGCGCGGCGTGTTCGACGCCGACCACATCGACATCGGTGTCGCCATCACCCAGCTCACCGACGAGCTCCCATCTCCCGAAGACGTCGAACGCGTGCGAACCCGATTGGCCGCCCAAGGCTGGCCGCTCGACGACGCCCGCGACAACGGGGAGCGCGCATAGCCGTCCTGCGGGCGCTGCACGTCCCACCGGGATCGGCTAGCGCACTGCTAATGCCCGCACTGCAACGCGTGCTCGCCGGGCAGGACCCGGCCCTGGTCGCAACGCCCGACCCAGACGACCCGGCGCTGCGCGGTCTGCGGGTCGGCGAGCGGATCGACGACGATGTCGCCCTGGTCGTAACGACCTCGGGAACAACCGGTGCGCCCAAGGGCGCGCTGCTGACCGCCGCCGCGCTGACGGCTAGCGCATCGGCCACCTACCGGCGCATCGGCGGTCCCGGCCGCTGGCTGCTCGCCGTTCCGCCGTATCACATCGCCGGCCTGCAGGTATTGGTCCGCAGCGTGACCGCCGACACCGTGCCGGTCGAGCTTGACGTGTCGGGCGGTTTCGACATCGATCAGTTGCCCAGCGCCGTAGCCGAATTGGGATCCGGAAGGCGATACACCTCGTTGGTCGCTGCCCAGCTGGCCAAGGCGCTGACCAACCCCGCTGCCACCGCCGCGCTGGCTGAACTGGATGCCGTCCTGCTGGGTGGTGGGCCGGCGCCGCGGCCGGTACTCGAGGAGGCCTCAACCGCAGGCATCACCGTGATACGCACCTACGGGATGAGCGAAACGGCCGGGGGATGCGTGTACGACGGTGTCCCGCTGGACGGGGTGGAGTTGCGAGTGCGTCCCGACGGCCGCATCGTGCTGGGAGGCGCCACGCTAGCAGTCGGTTATCGCAACCCGGTCGAACCCGACCCCTTCGCCGAGCCGGGCTGGTTTGTCACCGACGATGTTGGCGCTCTTGATGATTCGGGTTTGCTGACGGTGCTGGGCCGGGTTGACGACGCGATCAGCAGCGGCGGATTGACCGTGCTGCCAGGCCCGGTGGAGGCGGCACTGGGCACCCACCCGGCGGTGGCTGACTGCGCAATCTTCGGCGTTCCCGACAACCGATTGGGGCAGCGGGTGGCCGCCGCGATCGTTGTCGCGCCGGGATCGAAAACACCGACGCTGGACGAGTTGCGGGCCCACGTCGCAGCCAGCCTGGACAGCACTGCCGCCCCGCGTGAGCTCCATGTGGTCGAGGAACTCCCGCACCGCGGTATCGGCAAGCTGGACCGGACGGCATTGATACGCCAATTCGGGTCGTAAGCTGGCCGGTTGTGAGGATCGCGCGCCGGGAAACTTTCGCGGTGTTCGTCGCGATCGCGCTGGTGGTTGCTGCTTTCGTATTGCCGCGGCTGCACCTGGGCGTCAACCCGCGCCGCGATACCGGCCTGGAGCGGTTCGCCCGGCACGCCGGTGCCGCGCCAATCTTCGGCTACTGGGACATTCACATCGGCTGGGGAACGGTACCCGCGGTGCTGATCGCGGTGGCCGTCGTATGCTGGGGACCAGTTGTCGCGCAACGTACTTCGTGGCGTTCACTGACGCTGCTAACCTGGGCGACGGCATGCGCATGGGCGTTCGCGCTGGCGATGATCGACGGCTGGCAACGCGGTTTCGCAGGCCGGCTGACCACCCGGGACGAATACCTGCACGAGGTCCCCGGTGTTACCGACATTCCCGCAACGGTGCGCGGATTCGCCGCCCGGATCGTCGACTTCCAGCCACATTCGTGGACCACCCACGTCTCGGGGCATCCACCGGGCGCGCTGTTGACCTTCGTGTGGCTCGACCGCATCGGCCTGCACGGCGGCGCCTGGGCGGGACTGCTGTGCCTGTTGGTCGGGTCCAGCGCGGCCGCGGCTGTGGTGATCGCGGTGCGTGCGCTGGCCGACGAAACGACCGCCCGGCGGGCAGCCCCGTTCGTGGCGGTGGCGCCGACCGCGATTTGGGTCGCGGTATCGGCCGACGGCTACTTCGCCGGTGTGGCGGCCTGGGGCATCGCGTTACTGACGCTGGCAGCACACGGCAAAACCCGACTCCCGGTGCTGCTCGCCGCAACCGCGGGGCTGCTACTGGGCTGGGGGATTTTCCTAAGCTATGGCCTGGTCTTGATGGGGTTGCCGGTGCTGGCGGTGCTGATCTCGGCGGCAGACTGGAGAACCGCACTGCGCACCCTGGGTCCCGCGACATTGGCCGCGGTGGCGGTCGCAGTGACATTCGCGGTGTCCGGCTTCTACTGGTTCGACGGTTACGAGCTTGTGCAGCAACGATATTGGCAGGGCATTGCGAAGGACCGGCCGTTTCAGTACTGGAGCTGGGCCAATCTGGCATGCACGGTCTGCGCGGTCGGTTTGGGCGGTGTAGCCGGCCTGAGCCAGCTGTTTGACGCCAGACTGACAGGCACCGCCATCCGGCGTCGGTCGGGCTTGCATTTGCTGCTGCTGGCGGCCTTAGCCGCCATCGTGTTCGCGGATTTGAGCATGCTGAGCAAGGCCGAGACCGAGCGGATCTGGCTGCCGTTCACCGTTTGGCTCACCGCCGCCCCCGCGCTGCTCCCGGCGCGGTCACACCGGGCATGGCTGGCCGTTAACGCCGCCGGGGCGCTCCTGCTGAACAGCATCATCTTCACGAACTGGTAATCCCCGCGCGGGTTCAGCGTTCGGATCAGCGTGGTCCGGTCGGGGCCTTCGGAACCTGCTGCGTCGGCACCTTGGGCGCAACCGTCGGCACCTGGGGTGCCTGGGTGCGCGGCACCGGCGCCTGGGTGGGCTGCGGGGCGTAAGTGGGCTGCGGGGCGTAGGTGGGCTGCGGAGCCTGGGTCGGCTGCGGAGCCCGGGTGGGCTGCGGCGCCACCGTCGTCGGAACCGGTGCAGCGGTCGTGGGTGCGGGCGCCACCGTGGTGGGTGGCGTCGTCACCCTCGGCGCAGTGGTCGGCGGGGTGGTCGGGGCCGCCGTGGTCGGTGCCGTCGTCGGCGCAGTGGTCGGTGCCGTGGTCGGTGCCGTCGTCGGCGCGGTGGTAGAAGGCGTCGTCGGCGCGGTGGTCGTCGGCGGCGTGGTGGAAGGCGTGGTCGGCGGCGTCGTGTACGTCGTCGGCGGAGTCGTCGGCGTCGTGTAACTCGGCGGCGTATAGGTCGGCCACGTCGGCATGCCCGGCACCCAGCCCGGGAAGGGGAGGGGGATCGGCACCGGAACAGGCACCGGGACGGGAGCCGGAGCATTTGGCACCGGAGCGGGAGCCGGAGCCGGAGCGGCCGGCACCGGAGCCTGCGTAGGAATGTTCTGCACCGGCGGAATCGAGCCACCCTGGAACCCGACGGTGGGGGCCTCCGGCGCGGGCGGGGGCACCGGCGCCTGCTGCTCGGTCGGCAACAGCGGCATGAACTTGCCCGGCTGAGCGTTCTGATGACCCTCGACCGGGATCGACGCCGCGGCCGGCCGCACAGTGACCGCCACCGCGACGGCCAGTGAAGCGAACCCCATGATGGCAAAGCCGACGACGGCATTGCTGATCAGCAGCCGTTTCAGGTTATGCGGACTGCCGCCGGCGGCGTCCGGGTCGTCCTCGTCGAAGCCGTCGTCGAACTCGTCCTCGTAGCCGTCGGCGTACTCGTCGCCGTATTCGGCGTAACCATCGGTGTCCACCGGCAGGATGTCGTACTCGCTGGCCTGCGAATACGCGAGCTGTTCGTCCCCCGACGCCGACGGCCCAGAGTCGGCGGGCGGCATGAAAGCGGTCGCGTCACCAGGAGCCCCCGGGTCACCAGAGGCCACACCCGAATGGAAGTACGCGTGCGCATGCGGGTCACCGGCGAGACTGTGATCCCCCGAGGAGACACCCGAATGGAAGTTCGCGCCGCCTCCGTCGCCGGAGATGGGTGCCGCCATCGTCGCATCACCAAGTGAGGGCGCAGCCATCGTCGCATCCGCTGGCAGTGCCGGTTGGGCGACCGTCGAGCCAGCTGGGGTGAACCCGCCGTGATCGGGGGGCAGGTGCGGATTCTCGATCGGCGAGCCATACCCGCCGCCACCGGCCGATCCGGATCCGCCGTCGCTGGGCAGCGCGGATTTGTCCAAACCCGAGTCCGACGGGCCGAAACCACCGGCCGATCCAGACGCACCGCCGTCGCCTGCCAGCGGCGACTGATCAAAACCCGAACCCGACGGCGCAGAACCTGCGGCCGAGCCCGACCCACCATCGCCGGGCAACACCGGCTGCGCCATGGTCGCGCCCGCGGACCCGAAATCGCCCCCATCGGCGGGCGGCACTGATTGATCCACGCCCGAGCCCGACGGCCAACCACCGCCGGCCGGCGCAAAGCCGCCAGCCTCGCCGCCCAACGCCGGGGCCGCCATCGTCGCGTCGGAAGACACCACCGGAGACGCCATCGTTGCGTCCGGCGCCCCACCGACGCCGCTGTCCGACGGTGCGGAGGCCATCATCGTCGGCGGCGCGTCCGGGTCACCGGATGCGGCGGGACTCGCCATCTGATTGCCGAACAGCAAAGCCAGCGCGGCCGCACGTCCCGGTCCCACCGGCCGCCTCGCCGCCTCCGACGGAGGCACCATCCGAACATTCGGCACGCCGGCATAGCTCAGCGCCTCAGATAGCCGCTCGGTGCCGTACCGGTCGGGCCAGCACAACTCGGTGGCCAGTAACCGGTGACCCTCGTCGGCCAACAGCCGGTGGGTGCCTACCACCGTTTCGGACAAGTCCGCGATCGGGTCACCAGCCAGATCGACCGAGTACTGGTCGATCACCTCGCCGTCACGGGCTACCGCGTCGACCAGAGCCAGGCGCGCGACCCGGCCCGTGACCGCGACCCCCAACACCACGTCCATTTCTGGCTCTCCTTCGGCTGGTTACCCCACGACCAGCAATCTCCCGGCATAATTACACTGCGATACGTTCGGCAATATTCGTCATTCGGGCGACAAGGTTTCTCCGTACGAGGTTTCCCTATGAGCGCAGCGTAACCGCATTCCCGACCGACGGGGACGGTCACTTGCGATCCAGCCGTTGTTCATAACCTGCTCACAGCCACTGCGTCCGAATGGAGATTATGTTCGCAACAGAGCAACGCAGCGGCCCCGGCAAGGGGTTCCCTTGCCTTCGGACACCTGCACCGGCAGTACCCGACCTCGATCCCTGGGGGACACCGTGAGCCTGAGCAGCGACGACACGCCAACCGGCCCCATCGCGGGTCTCCGCCAGGCGCCTCCTGGACCGCCCCCGGGTGATCCACGGTTGCCCGCGCACCCCGGTCCGGAAGCTCCCGGGCACCTGACGAAACGTCTTAACGGCGTCCGCGACCTAGTCGCCCTCCTGTTGTTGCTGCTCGCTCCGCTGTTCCCGTGGAACCTGTACTTCGGACTTGGTATCCCGGACAGCAGCGCAGTGCTGTGGGGGCTACTCGGGGGGGTGACGCTGCTTTCCATGCTGGCGCTGGCGCTGGGGCGCGGCCGTGTGTCGGCAAACCGGCCGCGCCTGCTCCTGAACATCCCCTATCTGCTGCTGGTAGTCGCTTTCGTCGTGTTCGACGTATGGGAATCCATCAAATTTGGCGGCAAGGTCAACGTGCCCGGCGGCGTCGGTCCGGGCGGCTGGTTGGGCTTCGCCGGTGCCCTGTTGAGCGCACAGCCGGTATTCGGCAGGCCCGTCATCGACGAAGAGCAGTACCACCGCTGGCTGCGCCTCGCCCGCATCATCGGCTACGCATCGATGTTCGGGGCATCGCTCAGTGCCGGCTTCAACCTCTGCTGGCGGTTGCGCTACGCATTGGTGGGCAGCGACGGTTCGACGTCCTTCGGCACCCGCAACATCGTGGTGATCATGACCGCGGTGGTCTACGGCGTGGTAGCGCTGGCCGCCGTGCTGGTCGCCTCGCGGTGGGTCCTGCGCTACGCCAACGGCTCCAGGCTGGCGACGCTGTGGCTGGGCGGTTCGACGCTGCTGGCTGGAATCATCGTGTGGGCTCTGCCCGCGGGCCGTGAAATCGACGCGTTCCACGGCATTGCCCAGAACACGTCGACGGCCGGGGTCGGGTACGAGGGCTATGTGGCGTGGGCCGGTGCGGCTGCGATATTCGCGCCGCTGGCGTTGTTCAGTTCCCGCGAGACGCGCAGAGACCGGGAGACTTGGCGCGCGGCCATCCGGAAAGGCCTGGCGTTGATCATCGTCTGGTGCCTGGGATCGGCGCTCATGCGCGTGACCGACCTTGCAGTCGCAGTGTTGATGAACTACCCGTACTCGCGCTACGACATCTCGATGCTGGCCGTCTTCGACATCACCACAGCGGTGCTGGCATGGTGGCTGCGGGCCAAGCTGGCCAGCGGGGCGCTGCGGTCGCGGCTGCTGGTCTGGCTGAGCGGCCTGGTGCTCGCCCTGATGATTTCCCGGGTGATCCTCGGCGTCCTGCTGGCACCGCGCTTCGCGCAGGCCTCCGTGGGCCCGGTGTACGGAAACGATCTGGCACAGCAGATCGACAGCACGTTCGACGTGACACTGTGCGGGCTCGCCCTGTGCGTCCTGGTTGCGATCATCGTGGCCGGACGCATCCGCAAGCCGCGTCGGCCGCGCCGCCGCGGCCCCGTCCAGCGGCCCGCCCCCCGGGCATCTGGTCCGGGCAGGCCCCGGGTGCCGCTGCCAACCCGTCCGAGCGGACCGCCGCCTCCGTCAGAAGCCAGGACAACACAGTTCGGGGCCGCGGGATACGACGCACCCACCAGTGTTCTGTCCGGACAGGGCCATCCGCCGCACCCCGCGCAGCCGGGCGCAGCTGGGCCGCGGCCAAAGATCTACCGGCCGCCGGCCGACCCGTCCTGAACCAAGCTCAGGGCAGTTCGAACGGCAACGCCACTCCGGCATGTTGCAGGCAGTGCGAGCAGGTGCGCTCGGTGGCCACCTGTCCGAGCGCGGTGCGCACCAGTTGCTTGAGCTTGTCGATGTGCTTCCCGAACTGGGCGAACACCTCGACACCCTTGACTCCCTCGCCGACCGCAACTCCGGCGTCCACGTCGGTTACCAAAGCAATTGCGGCATAACATAATTCAAGCTCTCGGGCGAGTATGGCCTCCGGGTAGCCGGTCATGTTGATCAAGCTGAACCCGGCGGCGGCGAACCATTGGCTCTCCGCGCGGGTGGAGAATCGGGGACCCTGAATGACCACCATGGTCCCACCGTCCCGCACGTCGGGCAGACCGGTGACGGCGGCGCGTAGCGTCGGGCAGTACGGGTCGGCAAAGCTGGTGTGCACCCCGCCGACATCGAAGTAGGTGTCTGCACGGCCGCTGGTCCGGTCGACCAACTGATCCGGCACCACCACCGAACCGGGACCGACCTCGGGGTCCAGACTGCCGACCGCGCACGGCGCCAACACCCGTCGGACGCCCACCATGCGCAGCGCCCACATATTGGCCCGATACGGCACGGTGTGCGCCGTGTACTCGTGGTTTGCGCCATGCCGGGGCAGGAAGGCGACTTCGTGCTCACCGATTGCGCCGATCGTGATGGGCGCGCTGGGCTGGCCGTACGGGGTGTCCGGGATAACGGTCCGGGTGTCCGAGTCGAAAAATGTGTAGAAGCCACTGCCGCCGATCACTCCGAGCATCCGCCCATTGTGGTGCATAGGGCAGGATGCCCTGGTGGCCAGTTTTGCGCAGTGGGTGTCCGGTGCTCGCCCGCGGACCCTGCCGAACGCGGTGGCGCCCGTCATCGCCGGCACCGGGGCCGCGGCCTGGCTGCACGCCGCGGTGTGGTGGAAGGCGTTGTTGGCGCTCGGTGTCGCGCTCCCGTTCATCGTCGGCGTCAACTACGCCAACGACTACTCCGACGGCATCCGCGGTACCGACGACGAGCGGGCCGGCCCGATGCGCCTGGTGGGGTCGCGGGCGGCCACGCCGCGGGCAGTGCTCACCGCGGCGCTCGTGAGCCTCTTCGTCGGCTGCGTGTCCGGGCTGGTACTGGCGCTGGTCAGCGGGCCGTGGCTGATTGGGGTCGGCATCGCCTGTGTGCTCGGGGCCTGGCTCTACACCGGCGGCTCCAAGCCCTACGGCTACTCCGGATACGGCGAAGCGGCGGTATTCGTGTTCTTCGGTCTGACCGCCGTATTGGGCACGCAGTATGTTCAGGCGTTGCGGATCGACTGGGTCGGCGTGGTGCTGGCCGTGGCTATCGGGGCGCTGTCGTCGTCGGTGCTGGTCGCCAACAACCTGCGCGACATCCCCACCGACACGGTGTCGGGCAAGATCACGCTGGCGGTTCGGCTGGGCGACCGCCGGACCCGGGTGCTCTACCACGCGCTGTTGGCCACCACTGGCCTGCTGACACTGGTCCTGATGATCGCGACGCCGTGGTGTGGGGCAGGTCTGGTGGCCACGCCGCTGGCGCTGCGCGCCGACCGACCGGTGCGATCTGGGCGCAGTGGACCGGAGTTGATTCCGGTGCTGCGCGACACCGGGCTGACCATGGTGGTGTGGGCCGTCGCGGTAGCAGCCGCGCTGGCCTGGGCTGGAAATGTTGCCAAGTGACGGGGGTTGGATGAACGACGGACGCACTGACCAGACGGCAAATCCCTGGGGCGCGAGCACGCCGCCGGGGTGTCCCGACGACGACACAACGATGGCCGCCACCGCAGCCTCGACGCAGCCACCCACCGAACAGATTCCGACCGGCGCTGCCGAACCCACTCAAGCTGCCTGGGTGCCGGCCGGCTCCTTCGACCAGCACTCGCCGCCAAACCCGTCACCCGCGGCCTATCCCCCGCCGATTCCTTCCGCGGGTCTCTACCCGCCATACCGAGTTGGTCGGCCGACCAACTCGATGGCGATCGTGGCACTGGTGACGTCGTTCGTCCTGGCTCCGCTGGGCATCATCTTCGGGCACATCTCGCTCTCGCAGATCAAGCGCACCGGGGAGGAGGGCCGCGGGCTGGCAATAGCGGGCCTGGTGATCGGCTACGTGGCAACATCGCTGACGGTCATCGGGCTCGTCTTCTTCCTGGTCGTCATGGCCAGCCTGGGAGCGGCCTCCCACCGATCCGCGTCACCCACCCGCGTCACGACATCGCCATCCCCGATCGGCACGCCGGGTTCGACCGACAAGGCGATCAAGAACGCCCAGGTCGGCGACTGCATCAGGCGAGTGACGGGCGCCCGCCGCCGCGATGGCACGTCCGACGTAACGGTGTCGACCGCCACCTGCGGATCAAGTTCTGCCACCGACCGAGTCACCAAGCGCACCTCCGACCCCTCCAACTGCAGCGGGCAATGGGTCCGCACGACGGCGTATTCGCCGCCGATCGTCCTTTGCCTGTCCAAGCTGCGGTAGGCGACCCGACTGCGCGAGCTCGCCACCGCCCCGCCTAGAGTCGATCAAACTTGGGGGGTCCGAGATGACGCGGAAGGACGAGCATGTCAAAGATTGTCTCGACCAGCGGCCCCACCAGAATCGGTTTGCTCAGCGTCGGGGCCTACCGCCCCGCGCGTGTAGTGACCAACGAAGAGATCTGCGAGAACATCGACTCCTCCGATGAGTGGATCTTCTCCAGGACCGGAATCAAGACACGACGCTTCGCCGCTCACGACGAGACCGCAACATCCATGGCGATCGAGGCGAGCCGAGAGGCGCTCACCAGGGCCGCGCTTGACGCTACCGAGATCGACGGCATCATCCTGGCCACCAACACCCACTTCCTGCAGACCCCGGCCGCCGCACCCGCCGTCGCCACGGCACTGGGCGCCAAGGGAGTGCCGGGCTTCGACCTCTCGGTCGGGTGCGCAGGCTTCGGCTACGCGCTGGGCGTCGGCGCCGATATGTTGCGCGGCGGCAGCGCACGGAAGATGCTCGTGATCGGCACCGAGAAACTGTCCCCCACGGTGGACATGTCAGATCGCAGCAACTGCTTCATCTTCGCCGACGGCGCCGCCGCCGTGGTGATCGGTGAGACACCCGAACAGGGCATCGGTCCGACCGTCTGGGGCAGCGACGGCGAACAGGCCAATGCCATCCGCCAGGACATCAACTGGATCGACTACACCTTGAATCCGACCGGCCCGCGCCCGTTCCTGCGGATGGAAGGTACCGCCGTGTTCCGTTGGGCGGCGTTTGAGATGGGCAAGGTCGGCCGGGAGGCCATGGACGCCGCCGGAGTACGCCCAGACGAGATCGACGTATTCATTCCGCACCAGGCCAACAGCAGGATCAACGAGCTGCTGGCCAAGAACCTGCAACTGCGCCCTGACACGATCGTGGCCAACGACATCGAGCACACCGGAAACACCTCGGCGGCGTCGATACCGTTGGCGATGCACGAGCTGCTGGCGACCGGCGCGTCCCGGCCCGGTGACCTAGCCCTGCTGATCGGCTACGGCGCGGGTCTGAGCTATGCCGCGCAGGTCGTGCGGATGCCCGCGAACTGAGTCACGCCTCGTCGGAACCAGGCTCGGCGACCGCGTCGCCACGCAATCGGGCCCGCAGCTGGTCGCGTTCCTTGCGACGGCGCTCTCCGGTGACCTCGAGAGCGGCGGTGGCGCGTCGTCGCAACGGTCCGAACACCCACATGCCCAGCGGCATCGCGACAATTAGACCGAGCAGCAGGGCGAGGGTGAATGGGAAGTCGGCCACTCCGATCAACCGGGCCACGCCGTAGATCGCGCCGCTGACCGCAGCCGCCAACGCCAACCTGGCCATCGCGTAGATGACGACGGCTACGGCGGCGTCGGTGGGCTTGTCGTTGGGCGCTTCTGACACAACCCGAGCCTACGACGCGGGTATATTCGATCGAGGAGGTGTCGAGTGCTTTTCCTGCTCGTCGTCCTGATTGTGGGGACGCTGATCTTTCTCGGCTTGCGCGCGGCGCGGGCTCAGTCCAGTCGGCCGAAGACTCGCGTCATCGGACCCGACGACGACCCGGAGTTTCTGCGCCGATTGGGCGACAACAAACCCCGTTAGACGCAGTTGGCCCCGTTAGACGAAGTTGGCCCCGTTAGACGAAGTTGGCCCCGTTAGACGAAGTTGGCCCCGTTAGACGAAGTTGAGGCCCGTTAAACGAAGTTAGGGTTCGAGCGCCGCACGTCGCCCGGGAAACCGTCCGCCACCGCCGCCGCCAGTTCGGCGAGCGCTTCGCGGGTATCCCGCTTCAACCGATCGAGGCTGATCTCGGCGCCCTCTTCCAAATGAGGATCAAACGGCACCACTCGCACCGCTCGGCAACGCCGGGCGAAATGGTCCACGACCTTCTGCATGTCCACCTTGCCGGAGCGCGACCGGATCCCGTTGATGACCGCGATCGAGTTGCGCACCAGGTCTTCATGCCCATGCGCGTCTAGCCAGTCCAGCGTCGCCGAAGCGCTGCGGGCGCCGTCGATGGATCCCGAGGCGACCACGATCAGTACGTCTGCCTTGTCCAGCACCGCAGCCATGGTCGAATGCAGCAGTCCGGTACCGCAGTCGGTGAGCACCAGGCCGTAGAAGCGGTCCAGAATCTCCAGGGTGCGCGTGTAGTCGTCGCCGCTGAACGGCTCCGACACCGTCGGATCGCTTTCCGAGGACACCACTTCCAGCCCGCTCTCGTTCTGCGAGGTATAGCCGCGGACATCGCTGTAACGCGCGATCTTGTCGGCGTCGCGCAGCAGGTGGCGCACGGTCGCCGGAGTCTCGAGCGGAATCTTCTGACTCAGCGTCCCGCGGTCAGGGTTCGCGTCCACCGCGACCACCCGATCACCGCGAACCGACGCGAACATCGATCCCAGCGTCGCGGTAATGGTGGTCTTGCCGACACCGCCCTTCAGCGAAAGGACCGCGATCCGGTAGCTGCCGCGCAGCGGCCGATTGATCTGTGCGACCAGGTTGTTATGCCGCGTCGCGCGCGGACTCTCGCCCAGGTTGATCAGCTGCCCCGACAAGACGTACAAAGCGCGGCGCCAGCCCTCCGACGGTGGCGGCTTAACCGGCCGCAGCAGAACCGTGCTGGACAGCTCCGGGTACGGCGTCTGCGGCAACGGCTCCGGACGGAACTGCGGCCGTTCCGGTGGCTGCTGGGCGGCCTCGTCAGCCGGTCCCGGGTAGTACGCACCGTAGGCGGTCGGATCCACCCGCGTGGCCGTGGACACCGGCCCCGTGCTGGGTCCGGCGTCCCACTGGGACTGCTCGGCGGAAACCTCGACCGGCTGGGGTGGCGGCACCATGCTGGCGGAACCCACGGAACTGTCGGTGGCCGCAGGCACCCGCCGCTCGGTGCGGAATCCGGCGAACGCCCGGGTTGGCGCCTCCGCGGTGGGCGTCGCGGGTGGTTCGGCGTGCGGAACGGTCGGTATCTGCATGGTCGGCTGGTCTGGGCTGGCGTCTCCGCTGCCCCGATGAACCAGCGGCGCCCCCACGCCCGGCGTCGGATGCTCTGACACTGTTGTCAATCCCCCTGTTTCGGCCCGTAGTTTTGCTCAGCCCACTCCCGCGTACGAGTGCAGGCCAACGGTGACCAGGTTAACGAAGAACAGATTGAAGACCATCGCGACGAACCCCGCAACGTTGATCCAGGCCGCTCTGCGATCCCGCCAACCCGCCGTTGACCTGGCATGTAAGTAGGCGGCGTAGACCACCCATGCGATGAACGACACGGTCTCCTTGGGGTCCCAGCCCCAGTAGCGGCCCCAGGCCTCCTCCGCCCAGATCGCGCCGAAAATGACCCCGAATCCGAACACCGGGAAGGCGAAGATGGTGGTTCGATAGGCGATCCGGTCCAGTGTCTGCGCGTCGGGGAGCTTGTGCACCAGCCGGGCCAGGGTCCCTTCGGCATCGGGCTCCCCGAGGTGCGACGTCCGCAGCAGAAACAGGATGCTGGCGATGCCGGCGACCATGAATACCCCAGAGCCCAGACTCACCACGGAGACATGGATTGGCAGCCAGTAGGACTGCAGCGCCGGCATCACCGGCGCGGCGTTGGCATACAGCCACCGGCCAGAGACGGTCAGCAAGATCAAAATCGGCAGCAGCAGGAACACCCACAGCGGTCGATAACGCGGGCGGCGCAGCACCACCGCCCCGGCGATTAGACCGGACATGCAGGTCAGATTGATGAACTCGTACATGTTGCCCCAGGGCACCCGCATCGTGGCCAAACCGCGTAGCACGATGCAGGCCAGCAGCAGCCCGATGCCCAGGTACAGGACCGCCAAGCCGGCGCTGCCCACCCGTTCGTCGAACGGCCGCGCCTCGGCGCCCACCACGACCCCCGGAGTGGCACTGTCGCTGCTCACTGCGCCCGCGTAGGCGGGTTCGGGCTTGCGGGTGCGCACAAAGGCCAGCTCGCAGGCCAGCAGCAGCAGTGCCACCACCAGCGCCACCACCGCCGAGGTGAACGCCCAGTCGGAGTATCGGGCCAGGCCGATGTTGATGTGCTGGGTGTTCATCAGAGGTCCACCTTCACTTGACATCCACTTTTGGGGTGCCGCGTTCCCCGATCTTGTTCTCGGCCACCACGTCGCACCCGGCCAGCAACCGTTCGGTTAGCCGCTCGAACTCGTCACCCCAACCGGAGTTGTCGGTTCGCGCCAAGCCACCCAGTTCGATGCTGACCGTACCCGGCGTGCCGCGCTGCGGCGCACACCGAACCCATACGCGGCGACGACGGACCAGCAGGGACACCACCAACCCGGCCATCATCGTGATCGCGAACACCAGCACCCAGGACTGGCCGGGATCGTGCGAGACCTGCAGGTTGACGAACGGCACCGCCCCGTCGAACCGGACCGTGGTACCCGCGCCGGGCCCTTGGTCGATGCGGACCTGCTCCCCGACCCGCAGGTTGACCCGTTTCTCCTTGGTCAGCCGGCCCTGTTCTATCAGCCGTGGATCCAGGGTGAACAGCGACTGGGGCCGCCCGGTGTCCAGGCCGGTGTCGCCTCGGTAGATGTCGACGGCCACCGCTGGGTCGTTGAGCGCCGGGAACCGCGAGGAAAGCAGGGTTCCGTTGAGCTGCTCGGTCGGCGCGAGCAGGCCCTGGATCGCGATCTGGTGACTACGCCGCTCCGCGGCGGTTGGATAGGCGCCGGCCGGCGGGTCGATGCGCGCCACTCCCGACGAGAGGAGCGTCTGCGGGTTGTCCGGTCGCCACTGCACCGTCGAGCTGCGGGTCTGGCCGTTCGGAAAAGTCACCGTGAACGTGGGCGCGTAGCCGTGCCCCTGGAGGTAGACACGGTCGCCGCCGACGCGCAGCGGGTGGTTGACCTCGAGGCGGTACGGCCGCCAGGTGTTCGCCGCCAGATCGCCGCCGGACTGATAGGCGATGTCTGCGGCGAACGAGGTGGCCTGCCCCGACGCCAGGTAGTTCGCCTCAAAGTTGTTGACCCGCACACAGATCGGGTGCAGCGAGGTTCCGTCGACGGTGTTGCCGGCGCGGAAGGAGTCAAACGCGGCCGGCGACGCCGAGCAGAATCCCGGGCCGCCGTCGGCGATGACGATCACGTTGCCCTCGTAACCGAAGAGCTTGCCGACGGCGACCGCGACCAGCAGACCCAGCAGCGAGAAGTGGAACACCAAGTTGCCGAACTCGCGCAGGTAGCCCTTCTCGGCCGAGACTTCGACGGAGTGGTCGCGGTGCCGGATGGTGGAGCGCCAGCCACGCAGCCGCCCGGCCACCGTGGCGGCCAGCTCGTCTGGGGTAGTGCCGTGGACCTCGGCTTCGGTGTACTTGGGCAGCCGGGCCAGGTTGCGCGGTGCGGCCACCGGCTGCGCGCGCAAACTGCGGGCGTGCTCGACTATGCGCGGAGTCAGGCAACCCACCAGCGACACGAACAGCAGCACGTAGATCGCGGTGAACCAGAAGCTGGAGAACACGTCGAAGGCCTGCAGCTCGTTGAGCCACGGCCCGATCATCGGGTGGGTATGCAGGTATTCCTCGACCTTGCCGGCGTTGAGGCTGCGCTGCGGCAGCAACGCCCCCGGAATCGCGGCCAACGCCAGCAGGAAGAGCAGCACCAGCGCGGTGCCCATGGAGGTCAGCGACCGCCAGGTGTTGCGGGCTTTCTGCACGAGCAGTCGCGCCACCTTGCGGAGCGTCATGTCGGCAGCTCGTGCGGTCATATCGGCAGCCGCACGTCGGACACGAACGCGTCGCGCAGCCAGGACACGAAGTCGTTCCACACCCCGGTGACCAGGGCCACGCCCACCGCGATGAGCAGCACGCCACCGAAAACCTGGATCGCCCGGCTGTGCCGGCGCAGCCACCCCAGCCCGGACACCGCGGTGGCCGATCCGAACGCCAGCAGCACGAACGGGATCCCCAAACCCAGGCAATAGGCGATCACCAGCGCGATCCCGCGGGCCACGCTGGCGCCGTCGGTGGCCGAAGCCACCGTTATCACCCCGGTCAGCGTCGGACCCAGACACGGGGTCCACCCCAGCGCGAACACCGCACCCAGCAGCGGGGCGCCGGCCACTGTCGTCACCTGGCGCGGGCTGAACCGGGCCTGGCGCTGCAGCGCGGGGATCAGACCTACGAACACCAGACCCATCACGATGGTGAGCACGCCGCCGACCCGCTGCAGCAACAGCTGGTTGTCGATTAGCGCGGTGGTCATGCCCAGCACCACGACGGTGCCCAGCACGAACACCGTGGTGAAGCCGGCGACGAATAGCAGCGCCGAGCCGCCGACCCGCCAGCGGACCGCGGGTGGGGCTTTGACCGCTGGTCCCGCTTGGACCGTGCCGGGCTGCTCGTCGTCGACGCCTACCACCGCCGCCAGGTAGGAGAGGTAACCCGGCACCAGCGGCACCACACACGGCGACGCGAACGACACCAGCCCGGCCAGCATGCACAGACCGAGCGCCACCAGCAGGGGCCCGGCGGCGGCGAGGTGTGCGAAGCCGGTCACTGCGGCCCCGGTGCGCCGCTGCTCTCGGCGGCCAGCCCTTGCACCACCGGCTGCAGATCCGAGGCAATCAGCTCGCGCAGGTATACCGCGGCGACCCGGTGCTGGCGGTCCAGCACCAGCGTGGACGGAATCACCGTGGTCGGGTATTTGCCGCCGAGCGCGATCAGGGTGCGCATCGGCGGGTCGTAGATGGACGGGAATGTCACATGCCGGTCGTTGACGAAGTCCTGGGCCGCCTCGCGGTTGTTGTCCCGGACGTCGATGCCCAAAAAGGAGACGCCGGAGTCACGTGTGGCGTCGTAAACCCTTTGTAATTCCGCGATTTCGGCCCGGCACGGTCCGCACCACTGACCCCAGATGTTAATCACGACGACCCTGCCCTTGAAGTCGTCGAGCGAGATCGTGCGGTTGGGGTCGGTGAGGCTGGGTCCGGATAGCGGGCCGGGCCGGCCGCGGCTCTCCGGCGGGTCGTAGCGGATGTCGGTCTTGCCGCCGGGGGACACGAACTCGAAGGTTCCGCCTTGGGCGACGGCATCGCGCCCGGCGGAACATCCGGTGAGCAAAGCCGCCAGGAGCGTTGCGGCGACCAGCACGCGCCGCATGATCACCTGGCGGCCGGCTCGGCGTATTCCACGCCCGCCAGCCGATCACCCTCGTACACCAGCGTCGTCACCGACGCGAGGGCGCATTGCCGGCGGCGCGGGTCGTGCCAGAGCTTGTTGCCGCTAACATGCATGCGCAGCGTCCACACCGGCAGCTGGTGGCTGACGCACACCGCCTCGTGACCGGCGGCGAGCGCGCGCGCCTTGTCTGCCGCGGTGGCCATCCGGGCGGCGATCTCGGCGTACGGTTCGCCCCAGGACGGCCGCAGCGGGTTGCGTAACTGCCACCAGACGCGCGGGTCCCGCCAGGCGCCGTCACCCGGACCGACCTTGCGGCCCTCGAAGAAATTGGCCGATTCGATGAGGTCGGGGTCGGTGTCCACGGCCAGGTTGTGCCGGGCGGCGATGGGCGCGGCGGTTTCCTGGGCGCGCTGCAGCGGTGAAGCAATCACCGCGACGATGTCACGGTCAGCCAGAAAATCGGCGACCGCGGCGGCCTGGGCAACGCCGTTGTCCGACAGGCGGAAGCCGGGTATCCGGCCGTACAGGATTCCGGTGGGGTTGTGCACCTCGCCGTGGCGCACCACGTGGACCCGGGTCGTCTCGGCCATCAGGGTGTGTCCTCCTGTGCCCCGGCCGCCGCCTTAGCCGCGGCCGGTAGCGCGTCGGCGATCTGACCGAACGCGGTGTCGTCGAGTGCCGCCGAGACGAACCAGGCCTCGAAGGCGCTGCACGGCGGGTAGATGCCCGCGTCGAGCAGGGCATGAAAGAACGGGGCGTAGCGCCAGGTCTGGCTGGCCTTCGCAGTGGCGAAGTTTGTCACCGGCGCGTCGGTGAAGAACACGCTCAACATGTTTCCGGCCCGCGGAATCTGATGTGGGACGCCAGCTTCGGTGAGGGCCTCAGAGAGTAGCGTGGCCAGCCGGTCAGCGTTGGCGTCCAGCGCGGTGTACACGGCGTCGTCGGCGGCACGCAGGGTGGCTAGCCCGGCGGCCATCGCCACCGGATTGCCCGACAGCGTGCCAGCCTGATACACCGGCCCCAGCGGTGCCAGCCGTTCCATCACCTCGACCCGTCCGCCGAAGGCCGCGGCCGGCAGTCCGCCGCTCATCACCTTGCCGAAAGTGAACAGGTCGGCGACCACGGGATCGATTCCGTACCAACCACTACGGCTAACCCGGAAGCCGGTCATCACCTCGTCGACGATCAGCAGCGCACCATGTTCGGCGGTGACCCCGCGCAGGGCGGCGTTGAAGCCCGGCGCCGGCGGGACAACGCCCATGTTGCCGGGGCTGGCCTCAGTGATCACCGCGGCGATCTGCTCGCCGTGGTCGGCGAAGATTTGCCGGACCACATCGATGTCGTTGTACGGCAACACTATTGTGTCGGCCGCAGCGGCGCCGGTCACCCCCGGCGACGACGGCAGACCCAGGGTTGCCACGCCCGAGCCCGCGTCGGCGAGCAACGCGTCAGCGTGCCCGTGGTAGCAACCGGAGAACTTGACGATCTTGGGCCGTCCGGTAAACCCGCGGGCCAGGCGTATCGCGCTCATGGTGGCCTCGGTGCCGGAGTTGACGAACCGCAGCCGCTGCACGGCAGCGACCCGGTCGATGATCTCGGTGGCCAATTCGGTTTCGGCCGGCGTGGGGGCACCGAAGGACAGGCCGTCGGCGGCGGCCTTGATCACGGCGTCGACGACAGTGGGATACGCGTGGCCCAGGATCATCGGGCCCCACGAGCAGACCAGGTCGACGTAGCTGTTGCCGTCGGCGTCGGTGAGGCGGCAGCCGTGGGCCCCGGTGATGAATCGCGGGGTGCCGCCCACCGCGGTGAATGCCCGCACCGGGGAGTTCACGCCGCCGGGGATGACGGCGCAGGCGTCCGCAAACAGCTTCGCCGACGCCCCTACCCGGGCGGTAGTGCTACCCATGCCGACCAGTGTCCCAGCCCGCGCGCCCCGATCAACTACAGGGTGTAGAACGTGATCTATGCAACTCCCTCAATGGCTAGCCCGCTTCAACCGGCACGTCACCAACCCGATCCAACGGCTGTGGGCCGGCCGGGCCCCCGGTTACGCGATCATCGAGCACGTCGGACGGCGCTCCGGAAAGCCCTACCGGACGCCGGTGAACGCCTTCGACACCGTGGTCGACGGCAAGCCCGGCCTCGCGATCCTGCTGAGCTACGGTCCGGATCGCGACTGGCTTAAAAACCTCACCGCTGCCGGCGGTGGGCGGATGACGCGCAAAGGACGAAACTTCCGCGTCACCGACCCGCGGGTGGTTTCCCGGGCCGAGGCGGCCGCGTACGTCACCAATGGGCAGCGGGCCTTCTCCCGGATCCCGTTTGAGCAAGCGGTCCTGCTGACCATCGGCGGGTGATGCGACTCACCGCCATCCGAGAGCGGGCGGTGGGGCTGCAGGGCAGCGCCGCGAACGCGGTCGTCGACTTCTCCGGTCACACGGTTTCGCTCGTCGCGCTCATCGCGGTCCGGGATGGCCGACCGGCGGTGGGTGTCGCGTTCGACTCGATAGGCCGGTTCGCGCAGAGCGGAATCCTGCGCGACCGGATGATCCCGCGGGTGCTGGCCGCTCCGCCAGATTCGCTGCTGGACCATTCCGGGGTGATCGACCCCGCCGCCGTGCTGGCGTGTGCCCTGCGCAACGAGAAGCCCGGTGGCCACGGCGACCGGGCCGCCGCGGCGGCCGCGCTGGAACTGGCCTGCTGGGACCTGCTGGCCAAGCTCGAGGACGAGCCCGCCTACGTAACCATCGCCCGCCATTTCGGTATCGAGCCGGCCGGTTCGGTACCGGTCTATGCCGCAGGCGGCTACTACCATTCCGATGCCGGCCTGGCCGGGCTGCGCAGGGAGATGCGTGCCTATCTCGACATGGGTTATGACTCGGTGAAGATGAAGGTCGGCGGGGCGCCGCTGGCCGACGATCTGGCCCGGGTCGAGGCCGTCATCGATGTGGTCGGCGACGCCGGACGGGTCGCCGTCGACGCCAACGGTAGGTTCCCCCGCGCGGAGGCGATGCGGTGGGCGGCCGCGCTGGCGCCGTATCGGCTGCGCTGGTTCGAGGAGCCCGGCGATCCGCTGGATTTCGAGCTGAATCACGCCGTGACTGATTGCTACGACGGTGCGGTGGCCACCGGGGAGAACCTGTTCTCGGTTCCCGACGTGGTCAATCTGGTGCGCTACGGCGGCATGCGGCCGGGGCGCGACATCTTCCAGATGGACGCCGGTCTGAGCTACGGGCTGGGCGAGTACGCCCGAATGCTCGAGGTGCTCGAGGGGCACGGCTTTGATCGCCGCTGCGCGTTTCCGCACGGCGGGCACCTGATCAACCTGCACATCGCGGCCGGGCTGAGCCTGGGCGGGTGCGAGTCGTATCCCGGCGTGTTCCAACCGTTCGGCGGCTACTCACCGGGTTGCGAAGCGCGCGACGGCTGGATCGCGCCGACGGATGCACCGGGCTTCGGGCTGGAACAAAAACCGCGCCTGGCCGCGACAATAGCCGAGCTGACGAGTTAGGGGCACACTCTGGTGAGGATCGGGATAATCGGTTGTGGCGCAATGGGTTCGGTGTATGCGGCCAAACTCGCACTAGCCGGCCATGACGTAGTGGTGGTGGACCGTTATCAGGCCGGCATCGACGCGATCACCGAGCACGGGCTGCGGGTCAGCGGCCCGGGATACGACGAGACGGTGCGGCTGCGTGCGGGCACCGTCGCACCCGTCGAGGAGATGGACCTGGTGGTGCTGGCCGTCAAAGCAGCCGATGTGAAAGATGGTGCGCGGCACGCTCTTCCGATGCTGGGCGAGCACACTCCGGTGTTGACCATCCAGAACGGACTGGGTTCGGCCGACACCGTCGCTGGGATCGTCGGCGGGCAGCGGGTGGCCGTCGGGATCGCCAGTGGCTTCGGAGCGGCCCGGCTGGCGCCCGGGCACGTGCACCACAATGCCATGCGCGCCATGCGTTTCGGTGCCTACTCGGTGCTGCCCTACGAGCGAGTCGCGGGGGTCGCGCAGGTGTGGACCGACGCCGGTTTCGACGCCACCGCAGTCATCGACATCGCCGCGATGCAGTGGGAGAAGCTGATCTGCAATGTCGCCTACAGTGCCCCGTGCGCCCTGACCGGCTTGACCGTAGGCCAGGTGATGGACGACGCGCAGATGGGCCCGGTCAGCAGGGCCGCGGCGACCGAGGCGTGGACGGTGGCCCGCGCCTCCGGCATCGCCGTCGACGTCACGGATCCCGTTGCGCACGTTCGCAACTTCGGCGCCGGGATGCCCGACGCGAAGCCATCGGCATTACTGGACCACGAGGCACGTCGGGTCAGCGAGATCGACGTCATCAACGGGGCGGTCCCGCGTCAGGGCGCGCGGGTGGGTATCGACGCGCCGGTCAACGCGACGCTGACCGCACTGGTCAAGACCATCGAGCAGGCTTGGGCTTAGCCTGCTCGTTTCGTCTGCTCGGCAACGCGAAGTACACACCGAGCACCGCCGCCCAGGACAACAGGCTCAGCCACAGCTGCGAGCGGGCGTCGTGGTCGAACGCCATCTGCACCAGCACCGCGACGATTCCGGCCAGGGTAAGCGCCGACAAGACCGGAAACAACCACATCTTCACCCGCAACTTCTCAGCCGGCGTGCGCCGGCGCAGCACGATCTGCGACAGTGCGATCAGCAGATACACGAACAAGATGATGGCGCCCGAAGAATTCAGCAGAAATAGGAACAAGGTGTTGGGCGCCAGCCACGCCATCAACACGCACACGAAACCCACCACCGACGAACCGATGATCGCCAGGTGCGGCACGCCCCGCCCGCTGACCCGAACCAGCTGCGCCGGCGCCTCCCCCCGTCCGGCGAGCACGAACAGCATCCGCGATGCGGTGTACAGGCCCGAATTCAGGCAGGACAGCACCGCGGTGAGCACTACCGCGTTCATCACCTGGTCGGCGCCGGGAATGCCCATCTGCTTGAGCGCGGCAACATAGGGTGACGCACCCAGTTCGGTTGAATCCCAAGGTAATACGACGACGAGCAGGAAGACCGAACCAACGAAGAACACCGCGATCCGCGCGACCACCGAGTTGGTCGCTCGCGCCACCGCGCGCGCCGGATCCCGGCTTTCCGCAGCGGCGATGGTGACCACCTCCGCACCCACCATGGAGAAGATCACCACCACGATCGCAGCGAAGACGGCCGTGACGCCGTGCGGAAAGAAGCCGCCGTGTGCCGTCAGGTTGGCCAGTCCTCCGTGCCCGCCCGGCAACCACCCGAACGCGTACGCCGTCCCCAGGCACAGGAAGATCACGATGGTAGCGACTTTGATTCCGGCGAACCAGAATTCGAACTCGCCGAACGAAGAGACCGAGAACAAATTCGTCGCCGTCATCACCAGCATCAGGCATAACGACGACAGCCATAACGGAGCCGGAAACCAGTAATTCAGTACTTTGCCGCCGGCGACCGCCTCGAAGCCGACCACGATAACCCAGAAGTACCAGTACAGCCAGCCCACCGAGAAGCCCGCCCACCCGCCCAGCGCTGCGCTCGCGTAGTCTGCGAACGATCCGGTGGACGGATTGGCCGCGGCCATCTCACCGAGCATCCGCATCACCAGGATGATCAGCAGCCCGCAGACCGCATACGTGAGAAATGCCGCCGGCCCGGTCCGGTGAATCACCACTCCCGAGCCGACAAACAACCCGGCACCGATCACCCCGCCGATGGCGATCATGTTCAGCTGCCGCTGCGACAGTCCTTGTTGCAGCTGCGGGGTGCTGGGCATGGCTAACGACAGCACATCCGGGGCCCGATCGCTAATGGGATCGCTATATGGAACCCCAGCGCCGATCCGGTGCGATACAGGCGAATGGAACCCTGGTGCGCATCCGGGCGGGCCGCGATCATCACGCCGCCGTCACGAGTACCTTCCAATCCGGCGTGGCAAGGGTGTCAAACCGTTGGAGCGCGGCATTATTGACGACCGTGGCCGACTTGACCCGCCGCTCGGTGCTGCGCATGAGCGCTGGTGCTGCCGGTGTACTTGCGCTCAGCGCACTGGTCGATTCGCCCCGCACCCTGGCCGCGCCGACCGCACCTGCCCCCTTCGATCCCCCGACCGCGGGCAAGACGCTGCCGACCAAGCTCACCGGCTCGTTCGTCTCGGCCGCGCGCGGCGGCATCAGGACGAATTGGGTCATCGCCATGCCACCCGGCCAGACGAAAATGTTGCGGCCGGTCATCGCCCTGCACGGCAAGGACGGCGACGCCAACATGATGCTGGACTGCGGCGTAGAGGACGCGCTGGCGCAGCTGGTCGCCGAAGGCAAGCCGCCGTTCGCGGTGGTGGGCGTCGACGGCGGCCCCGACTGCTACTGGCATCGCCGCGCCAACGGCCAGGACTCGGGCACCATGGTGCTTGAAGAATTGCTGCCGATGCTGACCTCGATGGGCATGGACACCTCCAAGGTCGGCTTCCTGGGCTGGTCCATGGGCGGGTACGGCGCCTTGCTGCTGGGCGCCCGACTGGGCCCGGCCCGCACCGCCGGGATCTGCGCCGTCAGCCCGGCCCTGTACATGTCCTACATCGGCAGCGCGCCCGGTGCATTCGACAGCCTCGACGACTGGAACCGCAACACCGTATTCGGCCTGCCGGTGCTCAACTCGATCCCCATCCGGATCGACTGCGGCATCGGCGACCGTTTCTTCTTCGCCTCCAGCCAGTTCGCCGGCCAGTTGAAGAAGAAGCCGGCCGGCAGCTTCTCCCCCGGCGGGCACGACGTCGACTACTGGCGTGCCCAGCTGCCCGCGGAGCTTGCCTGGATGGCAACGTAGTGGCGATCGCAAGCGCGGCGTTAGCCGGGCCCGGCGGGTCGCCGGCATCGGAGTAGTCCAGATGCCTACCGCCGCCAGCCAACCCAGTTCGGCCAGCAGTCCCCGCACCCCGTTTCGTCCCGACATCGAGGGCTTGCGCGCCATCGCGGTGATCGCGGTCGTCTTCTACCACGCGGGCATTCCCGGCATCGCCGGCGGCTACATCGGCGTCGACGTCTTCTTCGTGATCTCCGGCTTTCTCATCACCGGGCTGCTGTGGCGCGAAGTCGTGGCGACCAAAACCGTTGCGCTGGGCGGCTTCTACGCGGCCCGTGCCCGGCGTCTGCTGCCGGCCGCGGCAACCGTCGGGGTAGTCACCGCGATCGTCGCGGCCATCGTTTTGCCGCCGCTGCAGGCCAGGAGGGTGTTCGTCGACGGGATCGCCAGCATGCTCTACGTCGGCAACTACCGGTTCGCCGTGCAGGGCACCGACTACATGGGGTCGGCGGCGCCGTCACCGTTTCAGCACTACTGGTCGCTGGGGGTGGAGGAACAGTTCTATCTGGTGTGGCCGGCGCTGATCATCGGGACGGCGTGGCTGGTTGGCCGATTCCGGCGCGACGCGGTGTCCAGTGCGACGCCGTACGCGGTGCTGCTGGCCTCCGTCGGGGTCACATCTTTGGCGGCGGCAGTGATCTGGACCCGGGTGTCGCCGCCCTGGGCGTTCTTCTCGCTGCCCACCCGGGCCTGGGAGCTGGCCGCGGGCGGGCTGGTGGCGCTGACAATCAACCAGTGGAAGCGGTTGCCGTTGCTACCTGCAACCGTCGCCGGATGGGGCGGGCTGGCGCTGATCCTGCTGACCTGCACCCAGCTGGGCCCGCACACGCCCTACCCGGGCACCTCGGCACTGCTACCGGTGCTGGGCACCGCGCTGGTGATCGGCGCCGGCTGCGTCACCGGTGGTCTGGGGGTCGGACGGGTGCTATGCCCACCGGTGATGCGGTCGATCGGGCGGGTGTCTTACTCGTGGTACCTGTGGCACTGGCCGGTGCTGCTGTTGTTGCCGCCGCTGCTGGGTGATCCGGGCGGCCTGCCCGGCCGGCTGGCGGCGACGACGGTGTCGGCCGGGCTGGCAGTGATCACCATGCACGCGGTGGAGAACCCGGGCCGATTCGCCGCCGCGCTGCGCCGCTCCGCAACGGCCAGCCTGGCGGTAGCCGGTGCCGCGAGTGCCGTGGCCGCCTGCGCGTGCGCGGTGTTGCTGACGGCCGTGCCGGCGCCGGTGGGCCACGGCGCGGCCGCCCCCCAGGCCAAAATCCTGGCGCTGCCGCCGGCCCCGGATCCGCAGCTCAGCCCGCAGGATGCGGCCGTTCGACAGGCTTTCGCGCAGGCCCGCGACCTGCTGGCGGCGTCGATCGGGCTAGGTCCGGTGCCTTCGAACCTGAACCCGTCGCTGTCGGCAGCGCCGGGCGACAAGGCGCCGGTGTTCGTCAACGGTTGCATGCGTTCCTGGCGCGACGTGGGCCAGAGTGAGTGTGCGACCGCCGATACCGCCTCACCCACCACCGTGACCCTGATCGGCGACTCCCACGCCGCCATGTGGGATCCGGCGCTGCAGCAGGTCGCCCAGCAGCGGCACTGGCGGCTCGAGACGATGGCCAAAGTCACCTGCCCGTTCCTGGACCTACCGATCGTCAGCCCCTACCTCGGGCGCAAGTACACCGAGTGCGAGCAGTGGCGCGGCGAGGTGATGGGACGGGTGGCTGCCGAGCGGCCGCGACTGGTCGTGCTGGGCATGAGTCGGCGCTACCACGCCGATTTCAGCTTCGCCTCCTACGACCGAGCGTGGGTCGACAGCCTGGCCCTGGTGGTGACGACGCTGCGCGGCATGGGTTCCAACGTGCTGGTGCTGGGTCCCGCCGCCGACCCGCAGGCATCCGCGCCGACCTGCCTCTCGGCTCACCTCGACGACGCCGGGGCCTGCGCGCCGCCGCGAGCGGTCGCAGTCAACGGGGACGGAATCGCCGCCGAGGAGCGAGTGACCACCGCCGCCGGAGGGCACTACGCGGACCTCACCGATCTGTTCTGCACCGCGCAGCGCTGCCCAATGATCGTGGGCAACACCCTGGTATTCCGCGACGACAATCACATCACGACCGAGTATTCACAGCTGCTGGCACCGGTCCTCGGCGCACTGGCCGACCGTGCTCTCGCGAACGGGTGAAATCGAGTCAATTTTGTAGCGGCTTTGTTGCCTAATGAACCGCCCCGCGGCAGCGAACGTGGTACTAATGAAAGAGTTTTGGAGGTTCGAGATGAGTCCGCTGCTGTTGGTACTGCTTACCGCAGCCACCCCTATCGCCGGACTCGGCCTCGTGCAATTGCAAGCTCGACTCGAACGATGGGACTACGAGCGGCACGCAGAAGACTGAGACGCCAAAAATCCTCGACGGCAACCATTTCCGCCTTCGGGTGAAATTCTCGGGACCCTGCTGCGGATGCAGCGGCGCACGCGCGCAACGCTTTCCGACGGTCATTCGGCAATCACCGGGACAACTGCGTCCGTATCAGGGGAGCGATCTGGCGCGCCATGTACGCATGTCCGGTGTCGGTGGGGTGCACGCCGTCAGCGCCGATCAGGTCCGGCCGGTCGACGAACCAGCGCCGGTCCAGCGGATCGACGAAAGCTGCACCCATTGTCCGCGCCGCCGCGTGCAGGATGTCGCGAATCCGCAAAATAGCCTGCGGCACATCGGCCGATGGCCAAGGCGGTCCGATCACCAGCAGTCGCGCGGCCGGCGCCAGATCGCGCGCCCTGTTCAGGGTGTCGCGCACCCGGTCGGTCAGCAGACCCGGATCGACGTCCTGATCGTTTCGCGAGCCGAAGAACATCACCAGCACGTCCTCGGGCCTGACCGCCCGGGCGGTCAGATCAAAGAAGATGTGGCCGTGGTCACCGACAGCGCCGTAGCCGGCTCTGCCCTCGGCGGCCACGTCCGCGCTGACGCGGGTGCCGCGCTGGGCCAGCTGTTGCCACGCGCGGGCGGTCCACGCGTTGGATCCCAACCCACCCTCGTCGGTTCCGGTGGTGTACGAGTCACCGATCACCGCAACGTGGTTCACCCGGAAGTCGAAACTCATTGGGCGATAAACCGATCCGTTTGCCGATGGCAGCGGCGTCTGCGCCAGGACAGCAACCGGAACCATCAGACCAACGATCAGCGTCGCCAGCCGACCCACCACAGTCCCTCCGACCCCTCCACCAAAGACGCTCTCTGAAATTAGCTGATCGGCGCAGCTCACACACCTTCTGCGACTCAAATAAATGGTAAGCGGATACCGCCATCGACACAGGTCAACGCGCGGCGCGTCCGGGACAAGTCAGGTGGCCGCCACGCGGGGCGAAACCTCTTTGCGCGCAACATCGATGGGCGGGGCACCCATATCTGGCGACTGCTCGGGGTCGTGGCCCGCCGGAATGGGTGGCGCATCGACCATCCGGCGCATCCACCGACGGGCCGGCTCCTCCACGTAGTGATACAGCAGGATCGACAGCACCACCGCGATCGCCAGCAGCCCGAAGATATTCCAGCGCCACGGATTGTCCTGCTCCCACGGTCGCAGCCCGAAGTTCACCACCGCCCACGTCCAGCTGGTGTGCACCAGCTCGTGCACCATGTACAGGCAGAACGAGATCTCCCCGCCGTACACCAGCCAGCGGGTCGACAACAGCCACGGCAGACTGCCCAACCCGACCGCCAGCGTGATCACCAGCGGAACGAACAGCAAGTCCACCACGCCGCCGCTGTCATACACCCCCGTGATCGGGTAATCCCGCAGCAGGTACAGGATGCCGACTATCGCGGCGACCAGCAGCACCGAGATGTATCCGGCAATGCGCCGACCACGTTCGCTGAGCCGCAACCGGCGCACCGCGGCACACGCGATGGCTCCCGCAGCGAACTGCGTAACAATCCGCGGCAGCCAGCTCCACGGCGTGTAGAACACGCCGCTGGCCAGTAGCAACAGCACCGGCGGCAACGACGCCGCGAATGCCATCAGCATCAGGCCGCGGGCCCGGGTGGCGTGCTGGATCCGGAAGATGATCAGCACCAGCACGCCGAACAACAGATAAGCCAGCCACTCGGCGCTGATCGACCAGGCCGGCCCGTCCCAGCTGGAAAGGTCGAAGTACGGCTGGTACCACAGCTGAATCAGTAGCACCTGCCGCACGTAGCTGATCGCGGTGAGCCGGCCCACGTCGGGCATTGGGGTATGGCCTATATGGAGGGTGAGGATGAACCAGGCCGCGGCTAGGTGCATCGTCACCAGATACACCGGCCAAACCCGCGCCAGCCGCAGCCACAGGAAGTGCACCGTGGCGCGCAGCGACCACGACTGACCCATGCGGTCGAGATAGTTCCAGGTCAGCACGAAGCCGCTGAGGATGAAGAAAAGGTCGACGCCCTGTGCTCCGCAATTCAGCACCGGCGCCAGGTTCTCCCGCAAGTCGGGCGACAGGTCGGCCACCATCGGCCGGAAGTGAAACAGCACCACCCATAGTGAGGCCACGATGCGGAGTCCCGTGAGGGCCTTGATCTCGCCCTTTATCTGACCCTTGAGTTCGCCGCTTTGCACGAGATTCTTTCCGCTGGACTTGCGCTGCCTGTTCGACTACCAACCCGGCTGACCGGCAGCCAGAGCAGCCTAACAAGCGGTGCCCGCACCGCCGACGAGCGGCGATAGGAGCGTCATGCGAGCCGTCGTCGCAGCACTACTGCCGCCCACACTCGCAGTCAGGAGCTTCTTACCAAAGAATTAGACCCGGCTACCAGTACCTTTAGGTTTGGCGGGCACCTTGGAGACAGGTTTTGCTCGGCGTTTGTCTGGACGCCGAACACCACGGGGAATGGGGTGCGAATGACCACCGCAATCACGCCACCGGTTCGGGGGAACGGAACCGTCGAGTGCAGCGGCGCCTTCATCCGGGCGCATTGTCGCCACCTGGCGACCGTAGTCACCCTTCGCGGCGAGGTCGACGCCGTCAACGTCGACCAGGTCAGTAGGCATGTCCGACGGTTCGTCGACGGCACCAATCCGCTGGTGCTCGACCTGAGCGAGCTCACCCATTTCTCCACGGCCGGGATCTCGCTGCTCTGCGCCCTCGACGAGGAGTGCCGGGCCGCCGACGTGGAATGGACCGTCGTTACCAACCCCACCTGTGCCGCGTTGCTCGGAAACGACGCAGGCGAATCACCGTTCCCCGTTTCCCGTTCGGTACACCAGGCGCTGCGCAGTCTGGCCGACGCCATCTCCTGGCGGCGTCAGTCGGTGCTGTCCCTGGTCAAGAAGTCCGCCTGATCCCTGCCTCGCGGCGTTCGTGAGTCGCGTGCTCGGGCACGGCGGTAGTTGGTTGCTCGGCACCGCCTCCGACGTCGACTGGATCACCACCGCCACGACGATCGGCCGCACGATCACCTCGGCTATCCCACCGCTGTACGACAGTTATGCCACTGTCGTTCTGCCCGATTTCGGCGCAGCCCTGCAGCGGCACGAGCAGGCGCTGATCGAATTGCTCGTCCGGCAGTCCGCGGGGCAACCATGGTGGCTCGGCTACCTGGACACCGGATGCGCCGACATCGTGTTTCCCGATGCGCCAAAGGTCACCCTATATGCGGGCTGGCCCTACGTCCTGGTGCAAGCCGGCCCCGAGCAGGCCACCGATTGGCGCCGCTCCGACCATTCCGGAAACACCCGATGGGACATGGTGCTGCCGGACCTGATGTTTCCCTCGGATCGCTCCTGGCTGGTCTCCACCCTGTGGGACGACGACTGGACCTGTGTCGGCGGACCGGCCCCTCTCATCGACAGCCTGCTGCGCCATCCGCGCCTGGACACCCGCCGGGTCGGAATCGGCGAAGACGCGACTCCACCCGGCCACCGGGCGTTCTGAACCCGTCAGCCCCGGGCGCTCCCGTTTCGCCGCCACCTGGCCAGACCGACGACCGCCAAAATTCCGGCGACCGTCGCCAGCATCATCGTCAGCACGAGTTGCTGCGGGTCGTAGACCACCGACAGGGTCGACGGCTGTCCGTCGGCCACCGGGGCGACCGCGACGGTGGACCGTGTGTGCATCCAACTGATGCCGGTGGCCACCGCTGCCAGGGCCGCGAGAACAAACTCGACGACTGTCCGTGCGCTCACAGCTGCGACTCGTCGTCTGTGACGTCGACCTCGTCGGCGACCTCGGCGACGTAGGGGCCCATCCGTTCTTCGACCAGCGGAGTCAGCGCGTCACGAAGATGACGGTGGCGGCGCGCCCAGGCCTGCGCGGTGCGGCTCCCGGTGAGCTTGAGACCGATGCCCCGTCGACCGCGCGGCACGCCGACCAGTTCACCGAGCGCCCGCGCGGACTGCCACCTGGCCAGCGGTTTCCCGGACGCCACCGAGTTCTCGGGTTCAGGGAACACCTTGACGATTTCGCGCACCAGGATCGTCTCGGTGCCCTGCCGCAGCGCATCCTCGGTCAGCTCCACCGAGGTGTGGATGCGTGCCGCCTTGACCTGCAGCGCCACGAACGCCGACACCAGAATCAGGAAGACCACCGGCACCAGATAGGAGATCGCGACATGGTTGGTCCACTGGATGTAGATCAGTGAGGCCGCCGACAGTGGGCCCGCCAGCACCCAGTACCAGCTGGCGCCCGGTTCGTAGAACAGCGGCGCCTTTTCCGTCGCTAGAGGGAGTTCGTTAGGGTTCCCCGCTGCGTTCATATCAGCCTCCGTCACGCCAGCCACCTCGCTGCCTTGGCGGCCCAATACGTGAGCACGATGTCAGCTCCGGCGCGCCGGATGCTGGTCAGTGATTCCAGCGCCGCGGCACGTCCGTCGATCCAACCATTGGCCGCCGCCGCACAAATCATCGCGTACTCCCCGGACACTTGATACGCGGCCACCGGAACTGGACTGACACTTGCCGCCGCCGCTACCACGTCGAGGTAGCCCATCGCGGGTTTGACCATCACCATGTCGGCGCCTTCGGCAAGGTCGAGCTCGATCTCACGCAGCGCCTCGCGGGCATTGCCGGGCTCCTGCTGATAGGTCCGCCGGTCGCCGGCCAGGCTGGAGGCGACCGCGTCGCGGAACGGCCCATAAAACGCCGAAGCGAATTTCGCGGCGTACGCCAGTACGGCCACGTCGGTGTAGCCGGCCGCATCCAGGCCGTCCCGGATCGCGGCCACCTGGCCGTCCATCATGCCGCTCGGCCCCACCACGTGAGTACCCGATTCCGCTTGTGCCACAGCCAGTTTCACGTACTGGTCCACGGTTGCGTCATTGTCGACCCGGCCCCGCCCGTCCAAGACGCCGCAATGACCATGATCGGTGAACTCGTCGAGGCAAGTGTCTGCCATCAACACGGTGGCATCGCCAAGATCCTTGGCCAGATCCCGCAGAGCAACGTTGAGGATGCCGTCGGCGTGGATGCCGGCCGAACCGTGCGGGTCCTTGTCTTGTTCGCGGGGCACGCCGAAGATCATTAGCCCGCCAACTCCGGCGGCAACGGCGTCGGCGGCAGCACTGCGCAGCGAATCGCGGGTGTGCTGCACCACCCCCGGCATGGAGGCGATCGGCCGCGGCTCGTCGATGCCGTCGGCGACGAACATCGGCAACACCAAATGCCTTGGCTCCAAAGAGGTTTGCGCCACCAGGCGGCGTATAGCCGGGGTGGAGCGGAGCCGGCGCGGGCGCTGCCGGGGGTACGCCACTAGACCCTCCCGTGGCGACCCGCTGCGCCTGGCTCCGCCGTGTAGTGGCGACCCGCTGCGCCCGGCTCCGCCGTGTAGTGGCGACCCGCTGCGCCCGGCTCCGCCGCGCTTGCGACCGCCAAGGCCGCGCTTGCGGTCGTCACTAGCGCCTGCGGCTCTTCTTGCGCGGTGGCGGCAGCGCACCCTCGGCGCGCAACCGCGCGGCGTGTTCGGCGAGCGCATCGACCAGCGGACCCACGGCCGCAGTCTCCGGCTGGACATCAACCCGCAAGCCGAATTCGGCGGCAGTCTCGGCCGTCTTGGGGCCGATGCAGGCGATGATGGTCCGCGCGTGCGGTTTGCCGGCGATGCCGACCAAGTTGCGTACGGTCGAGCTGGAGGTGAAGCACACCGCGTCGAACCCGCCGGTCTTGATCATCTCGCGAGTGGACGCCGGCGGCGGTGCGGCACGCACGGTCCGGTAGGCGGTGACGTCTTCGATCTCCCAGCCGCGCTCACGCAGACCCTCGGCCAGCGTCTCGGTAGCAATGTCGGCGCGCGGCAGCAGCACCCGGTTCACCGGGTCGAAAATGCTGTCGTACGGCGGGAATTCGTCCAGCAACCCCATGGACGACTGCTCGCCGGAAGGCACCAGCTCGGGGCTGATGCCGAACGCACGGACCCGGTCTGCCGTCGACTCGCCGACGCAGGCGATCTTCACGCCGGAGAACGCGCGCGCGTCCAGACCGAACTCGCCGAACTTCTCCCACACCGCGCGCACCGCATTCGTGGAGGTGAACACCACCCACTGGAACCGGCCGTCGACAAGACCCTTAACGGCGCGTTCCATCTGCGCGGGGCTGCGCGGCGGCTCGACGGCGATGGTCGGCACCTCGATGGGCAGTGCGCCGTAGGACGTCAACCGGTCGCTCATCTCGCCGGCCTGGTCCTTGGTGCGCGGCACCAGCACGGTCCAGCCGTACAGCGCGCGGCTCTCCCACCAGTTCAGCTTGGCTCGGCTGGTCACCGTCTTGCCGATGGTCACCACCAGCGGCCCGGTCAGCGGACCAGCCGGGTCGGTGCCGCCGCCCAGCACGGCCGGATCGGTCAGTCCCTGCAGCGTGGTCTCCACCGACCGCTGCTGGCAGGTGGTGCCCTGCGCGGTCACCACACACGGCGTCGAATCGGCCAGTTCGTGGTCGATCAGGGTGCGCGCGGCGTCGGCCAGATGCGACGCGGTCGCCTGCAGAATCAGCGGTCCCGGGGCGGCTGCCAGCGCCTCCCAGTCCACATCACCGCGCACATCAGCCACGGTGTGCGAAGAGCCCAGCGGCAGCCCGGCGTAGGTCGGCACCGCGCTGCTGGGGGCCAGGCCCGGCACGATCTCGACGTGCAGATGGGTGCGTGCGACGGCGTTCACCTCGGTGATCACCGCGTCGACCGCCAGCGGGTCGCCGGCCACTAGCCGCACCACGTCAACACCCAGACGCGCCTCGTGCGTCAGCGTCTTGGCCACCTCGGACGGGTCGCCGAGCGCGGGCCGAACGTCCGGGCCGCTGGCCACGATTGCCGGCGCGGTGTCGGTGCTCGCGGATGCCGCGTCCGAGCCGGCCGGGGCCGATTCGGCCGGCGCTGGGCCGGACACCGGCGGCAGGTCTTTGCCGATCAACGCCAGAACCGGCTCCGGCACGTCGGGGTCGGTGAAGACCAGCGCGGCATTGCCCAGCACCGCGGCGGCTCGGGTTGTCAAAAGACCGGGGTCGCCCGGGCCAGAACCCACGAATGTGATGCGGCCTGGCCTTGGCTTACGCCCTCGCGTCATCGTTGTCGCTCCCACGTGTCCTATCAAATTCCACTCAATTTCGTTGCACGGGGTCTTCCCGCGTTCCCCTCATCAGCTCTCTGGCGCCCAGCTCGAACAACTCCGCCGCAACCGAGAGCCCCAGCTCCCGTGCCCGATCGGAGGAGCCGATACCCGACGCACGGATCACGTCCGATCCATCCAGTGCCGCCACACAGCCACGCAGCGACAACTCCTCGAAGACGCGCCCCTCCTCGTCGATGGACTCGACCACTTCGGCGATCGCACCCACCGGCGCGGAGCAACCCGCCTCCAGTTCGGCGAGCAGAGTTCGCTCCGCGGTGACCGCCGCGCGCGTGTCGGCGTCGTCCAACTCCGCCAACACCGCAACCAGCCGGCTGTCGCCCGCGCGGCATTCAACGGCGAGCGCGCCCTGAGCAGGCGCTGGCAACATCTGCACCGGCTCCAACGTCTCGGTGACGTCGTCGAGACGGCCTATCCGGGCCAGACCGGCCCGGGCCACCACGACGGCGTCAAGATCACCACTGCTTACCCTGTTCAACCTGGTATCTAGGTTGCCTCTTAGGGGGCGGATTTCCAAACCGAGACCCAATGCTCTAAGCTGTGCCGCCCGCCGCGGCGACGAGGTCCCTACCAGCGAACCCGCTGGCAACTCCCCCAGCACCAAGCCGTCGCGGGCCACCAGCGCGTCCCGCGGGTCGTTGCGCCGCGGTATCGCTGCCACGGTGAACCGTGGATCGTCGGCGGTCGGCAAATCCTTGTGCGAGTGCACAGCCACATCGACGCGCCCGTCGTCCATGGCCTCGCGCAGCGCGGTGGTGAACACCCCGACTCCGAGCGTTTCAATCGGTGCCGACGACCGATCACCCACTGTGCTGATCGTCACCAGCTCCGCGGGGTGGCCGTTGGCGATCAACGCGTCTCTGACGGTCGCAGCCTGGGTGGTGGCCAGCAGGCTGCCACGAGTGCCTATCCGGATCACATGGGCCAATCAGTTACTCGGCGGACTGCTCGGGGTCGGTAAAACCACTTGGTATGACGGGTAATTCGCCGGCAGCGACGGCGTCAACAGCCGTTTGGTCGAGTTCGAAGAGTTCGCGCAGCGCTTCGGCGTAGCTGTCGCCCCCGGGTGCGCTGGCGAGCTGCTTGATGCGCACCGTGGGCGCGTGCAGCAGCTTGTCGACCACCCGTCGTACCGTGCGGGCCACTTCGTCGCGTTCGGAGCTATCCAGCCCGGGCAACCGGTTGTCCAGGCGCAGCAGCTCCGCCTCCACCACGTCGGCGGCCCGCTGGCGCAACGCGGTGACTGTGGGGGTCACCTCGGCCATCCGCTGCCCCACCAGGTAGGCCGCCACCTCGGCGGCCACAATGCGGCGGGCGGCGTCCACGTCGGCCGCGGCGGCGTGCGCCGACGGTTCGTGTTGCACCCGGTCGACGTCCACGACCAGGACTCCGGGCAGGCCCGCCACCGCGGGGTCGACGTCGCGGGGCATCCCGAGATCGCAAATGACTAGGGGGTTGACGGCCTCGTCGCGGCGCGCGGCGGTCAGCGCATGGTGCACATCGGCCAGCGACACCACCGGGCTCACCGCTCCGGTGCTGCTCACCACCACGTCGGCGTCAGAGAGCGCCACGGGCAGGCCGTCCAAGCTCGACGCGGTCGCTGGCACCCCCGATTCGGCGATCCGGTCGGCCAGTCGCTGCGCCCGGACCAGCGATCGGTTCAGTACATGGACCCGGCCGATGCCGGCCCGGGTCAGACTCGCCGCGGCAAGCGCACCCATGGCGCCGGCTCCCACCACGACGGCGGTCTTGCCCCGCAAGGTGCCGAGCTTGCGTTCGGCGATACCCAGCGCCACCGACACCACCGAGGCGCCGGCGGCGTCGATCGCGGTTTCGGCGTGCACCCGCTTGCCCACCGACAGCGCCCGCTGGGCGAGCTCATGCAGCACCCGGCCGACGGTGCTGTTGGCCTCGGCGGCGGCGTAGGCGCGACGGACCTGGCCGAGCACCTGCTGCTCACCGACCACCGCCGAATCCAGCCCGCTGGCCACCGCGAACAGGTGCTCGACGGCGGCCTCGCTGTAGCGGACGTAGGCGTGCTTGGTCAGATCCCCCATCGACATGCCGGAGAACTCCGCGAGCGCCTGGCCAATCACCGACAGGCCGCCGTGGAAGGCGTCCACCACCGCGTACACCTCGACGCGGTTGCACGTCGAGAGCACCATGGCTTCGGTCACCAGCGGGGACTGCAGCACCCGGTCGACGATCTTGACCTGATCGGACTCGTCGATGCTGAGTTGTTCCAGGACAGGGACCGGCGCACTGCGGTGCGAAACCCCGAAGAGCAGGATGCTCACGGCAGCATCACCTGGCCCGCTCCCTTACAGCGTCGGAAAGTGAACTGTGTCCACGGTAGTCGGTTCCGAGGTGGGCTACCAAATATTGCGACGCCGGCGACCCGGGCCGTCACCGTGCGGCCAGATCCGCTCGCAGCCGCGGTTCGTCAACCTCCCAGTAGCTGTGCTCACGGCCGTCGAGCAGCACCACCGGCAGTCGATCCCCGTATTCGGCGCGCAGCCCGGGATTTCCCGCCAGCGCGGCGACGTCGACGTCGGTGCTGGCCAGGTCGAAATCCAGTTCGCCGGCCAACTCGGCCAGCTGAGCGTGAATCCGCTGGCAGATCGCGCACCCGGCGCGAGTCAGCAGCTCCACCCGCGGCCGCGGTGAGGTTCGAGTCATGGCCACCAGTGTGGCATTTCGGGTCGACGGCACCGCTGGATGGCGATGCCGAATCCCGTTGGCGGGCTGGCCGGATAGGGTTGATGCCAGGCGCGGGACCGGGAGCCGGGCTACACAGCGAATTGGGAGGTTTGGCGATGACTTCCTCCGACCCTGTGGACCACACCGGTCAGTTCGACCTGGAAACATTGGCCGCCAACGCCAGCGCCGAACGCGCACTCGACGACTTGCGTGCCGCCAGCGCGACCGAGGACCGTCCGCCGCCTCCCGTCGACCTGACCGCCGCGGCGTTCTTCGACGTAGACAACACCCTGGTTCAGGGTTCCTCGGCGGTGCACTTCGGCCGCGGGCTGGCCGCCCGCGACTACTTCACCTATCGCGACGTGCTCGGATTCATCTACGCCCAGGCCAAGTTTCAGGTCTTGGGCAAGGAGAACTCCGACGATGTGGCCGCGGGCCGACGCAAGGCGCTGGCCTTCATCGAAGGACGCTCGGTCGACGAGCTGGTACGGCTGGGTGAGGAGATCTACGACGAGATCATCGCCGACAAGATCTGGCCGGGCACCCGCGAACTCACCCAGATGCACCTCGACGCCGGCCAACAGGTGTGGTTGATCACCGCGACGCCCTATGAATTGGCGGCGACGATCGCCCGCCGGCTGGGTCTGACAGGCGCCCTGGGCTCGGTCGCCGAATCGGTCGACGGGGTCTTCACCGGCCGATTGGTGGGCGACATTCTGCACGGTCCCGGCAAGGCGCACGCGGTACGCTCCCTGGCCATCCGAGAAGGCCTGAACCTGAAGCGATGCACCGCGTACTCCGACAGCTACAACGACATCCCGATGTTGTCGCTGGTTGGCACCGCGGTCGCGATCAATCCCGACGCTCGCCTGCGCAGCCTGGCCCGCGAGCGCGGTTGGGAGATCCGCGATTTCCGCACCGCCCGCAAAGCCGCCCGTATCGGCGTCCCGTCGGCGTTGGCGCTGGGCGCCGCGGGCGGCGCGCTGGCGGCGCTGGCCTCCCGGCGCCAATCACGCTGATAAGCTGCGCCGCTAGCAATGATTCGAGCGGAAAGCAGCGGGCATGACGGTTCCTGAGGGCGCTGAAGGCATCATCGGCAAGCACTACCGGCAGGAGGATTACTTCCTGGTCGGACGGGAGAAGATCCGCGAGTTCGCGCAGTCCGTCCAAGACGACAACCCACTCCACTACGACGAGCAGGCCACAGCTGACGCCGGTTATCCCGCCGTCGTCGCGCCACTAACCTTCCTGGCCATCGCCGGGCGTCGCGTGCAGCTGGAGATCTTCACGAAGTTCAGCATCCCGATCAACATCGCCCGGGTGATGCATCGGGATCAGAAGTTCCTGTTTCACCGGCCGATCATGGTCGGTGACAAGCTGCACTTCGACACCTATTTGGACTCGGTGATCCAGTCGCACGGGACAGTGCTGGCCGAAATCCGAAGCGAAGTGACAGACGCCGAAGGCAACCCTGTGGTCACCAGTATCGTCACCATGTTGGGAGAGGCAGCGCGCCACGACGCGGAGGCCGAAGCGACCGTTGCCGCAATTGCATCCATCTGATTGGGGCAGGTAGCGTCGGTTTAATGACATCACAGAGCAACACCGGTGCCACCGGACTGAAGCCACCGGTAGAGGCGGTGCAGTCGCACTACGACCGGTCGAACGAGTTTTTCAAGCTGTGGCTGGATCCATCGATGACCTACAGCTGCGCCTATTTCGATGAGAACCCGAACATCGATCAGCCGCAGACCAAGACGCTCGAGGAGGCGCAGTTCGCCAAGCGCAAGCTGGCGCTGGACAAGCTCAACCTCGAGCCGGGCATGACGTTGCTCGACATCGGCAGCGGCTGGGGTTCGACCATGCGGCACGCCGTCGAGCACTACGACGTCAACGTCATCGGTTTGACGCTGAGCGAGAACCAGGTCGCTCACTGCGAGCAGAAATTTGCCGAGATGGACAGCCCCCGCCATAAAGAGGTGCGCCTGCAGGGCTGGGAAGAGTTCGACGAGCCGGTGGATCGGATCGTGTCGCTCGGCGCGTTCGAGCACTTCGCCGACGGTGCCGGTGACGCCGGATACCAGCGCTACGCCACCTTCTTCAAGAAGTACTACAGCCTACTGCCCGACGACGGTCGTTTTTTGCTGCACTCCATCGTGGTGCCCACCGCCGAAGAGGGCAAAAAGATGGGTCTGAAGACCACGATGAGCCTGCTGCGCTTCATTAGCTTCATCTTGAAAGAGATCTACCCGGGCGGTAAGTTGCCGCAGGTCGAGCAGGTCGACCGCTACTCCACCGAGGCCGGCTTCAAGATCGAGCGTCATCACTTCATCGGCAAGAATTACGTTCCCACATTGAACGCTTGGGCCGAGAAACTGGAAGAGCACAAGGAAAAGGCCATCGAACTCAAGGGCCAGGAGATGTACGACATCTGGCAGCGCTACCTGACCGGCTGCTCGGACCTGTTCCGGGATGGCTACACCAACGTCTGCCAGTTCACCCTGGTCAAGTAGTCACCGAAGACGGTAAACCGCCGCCGCGCTCTCCTGCGGCGGCGGTTTTCTCTTGCCACAACGGCAGACGGCCTAGCCGAAGAAGATGTTGCGACGCCCGGCCAGCAGCCGGTAAAGCGTCTGCTGGATGGTCTCGCGTACCTGATCGGTCAGCTCGAAGGTGACCATCGGGTCGTCGGCGTCGCTGGCCGAGTAGCCAGCGGTGACGATCGGCTCGCCGAATGCGATGCGCCACTTCGACGGCAGCGGCACCAGCCCCGCGGGCCCGGCCAATGGGAAAAGCGGGGTCACCGGGAAGTACGGCAAGCCGAACAGCCGCGCCAGCAGCTTCACATCGCTGAGCATCGGGTAGATCTCTTCGGATCCGACGATCGAGCACGGCACGATCGGGGCCTTAGTGCGCAGCGCCGCGGACACGAAGCCGCCACGGCCGAACCGCTGCAATCGGTAGCGGTCCTCGAAGCGCTTACCCAGCCCCTTGTATCCCTCGGGGAACACTGCCGTCAGCTCACCGGAGGCCAGCAGCCGGTGCGCATCGCTGGTGCAGGCCATGGTGTGACCGGCTTTGCGGGCGGTCGACCCGATCACCGGTAGGTCGAACACCATGTCGGCGGCCAGCAGTCGCAGGTCGCGCTCGGCAGGGTGCTCGTCGTGCACGGCGACCGACAGCATCAGACCGTCGAAGGGCAACACCCCGGCGTGATTGGCGACCACCAGCGCCGCACCCTCACTGGGGATGTTCTCGACACCACTGACCTCGACCCGGAACCACGAATTGAAGAAGAACCTCAGCAACGGCCGGACGATGGCATCGTTGAAGTGCGGATCGAAGCCGAATTCGTCGACGGTGTAGTCGCCGGTCAGTCGCTGCCGCAGAAATCCGGCCACGGCGGCGACACGCTGAGCGACATCGTTGAGTGGCGCCTCGCCGTTTGGCGAACCACCGGCAGCGCGGCGGTGCTCGTCAATCTCGCGGACGACGGAGGCGAGTTCCTCGGCCGTCGCGCGGCCGTTGGAATCGGCAAGCGTTGACGGGTGCTGACCGGACGAATCCGAACGCGGGTTACCGGCGCGGCGACGCGCCGCTACACGCCCCCGATTGCTGTGCAGTGGAATAACATTCGCTCTGGTCTCGCCCGCCACGTTCTTCTATCCAAACCTATCTAACCCCGACCCAGGGGATGGGATTTCGGCCCCCCCAGCGCTGCGCCACAGCTACGGCACGACCCTCCCAGGAGCGTACCCGATCCGGGTCGATTATGGGAGCCAAGCTGCGGCCGCGGAGGTAGTCGTCGAAGGCCTCGGCGGTCGACCACTTGGGCTGGTAGCCGAGTTCGGTGCGCATCCTGGTGGTGTCCATCACACGGCCGTAACTGAGGTAGGCGAATTGCTCGCGATTGATCTCGGTGTAGCGATTGGCACGCCGTAGCGAATCGAGGATCCACACGCCAAAGCTGGGCACTGGCAACGGGATTCGGCCAGCGCGGCGAATCGCTTGGGACAACATGATGATTCCGTCCGCGCCGATGTTGAACGTGCCAGCCCGGCCCGCCATGGCCGCGCGCTCCAGGGCACCCAGCGCATCCTGCTCGTGCAGCAACTGCAGCCGCGCGTCGCGGCCGAACATTGTGGGCACCAAAGGCCCTGCCAGATAACGAGACAACGTGGTGTCCATCGCCGGACCGATCATGTTGGCTAACCGCAGAATGGTCACCGCGATGTCTGGCCGGCGTCGGCCCAGGCCGCGCACATACCCCTCGATGTCGAGGCTGTCCTTGGCGAAACCCTCGCGGAACGGCCGACGGCTACTGCTGTCCTCGGTGAACATCACCGGATCGCGCTGGCTCGACCCGTAGACCTCCGAGGTCGACTTCAGCACCACCCGGCGGACCGAGGGCGCCTTCTGACAGGCGGCGAACAATTGCATCGCGCCCATCACGTTGAGCTCCTTCAACGCTGCGCTGCCACCAGAGCGCGGTGCATACGAGGCGGCGGCGGCATGCACCACCGTGTCGACGTCGCCGTTTCGGATCACCTTGGCGATAAACGGGTTACGGATGTCGGCGCGAACGAACTCGGCGCGCCCCATCCGGCGCAGCATGTCCTTGCTCGGCGCTATCGCGTCCACCGCTATCACGCGGTTCACCAGGGGGTTCTGCACCAGCCGCGCGGTCAGGTAACCGCCGAGAAATCGGCATGCACCGGTGACCAGCACGACCTTGGGATAGTGCACGGTGTCGCCGCTGGCGTCTCCACCATCTTTGTCGTCCGACGTATCCACCCAGACAGCCTAGCGACGGGACGAGGCAACGGCGTTAAAGACCGGTGACACCGTCGGCGGCCAGGGCCTACTTACCGAGTTTTCTGCGCTGCACCCGGGTGCGACGTAGCAGCTTGCGGTGCTTCTTCTTCGACATACGCTTGCGCCGCTTCTTGATTACTGAACCCATGAACTCCGCTATCTGACCCGGACCAGCTTGTTGGCTTGAACTCAAAATGACCCCGTCACCTTACCCAACCGTGGGCAGGCAACACCAAATCACCGGCGAGCAGACGCAAAAGCACGCCCAGCCCAGGCGTGTCGCGTGCTTTCGCGTCTGCTCGCGCAAAGTGCCGGGGCGGAAAGACTCAGCCGGAATTACGCCTAGCCGGCGTCGAAGTAGGAGGTCTCCAGCATGTCGTGCACAGCCTTGGCGTGTACCCGGAAGGACCGCCCGACTCGAACCGCCGGCAGCTCGCCGTTGTGGACCAGCCGATACACCGTCATCTTGGACACCCGCATCAGTGCCGCAACCTCGGCGACGGTGAGAAATTGCGTCCGGGACTGTCCGGCTTCGGAGCCGCCGTCCCGTGCGCCCTTACCTGCGGAGTCCCGTGCCGACGGCCCGTTCGTTGACGTCATCGCAACCCAATCGTGTCAGGCCCGCGCAATGCCAGCGGCTTCCCCTCCGCTGGCACCCACACGTGCATACAAAGAGGAGAATAGCGGGACTAGTGGGGTTACTGGTACTGGTGAGAGACAATCGGTTCAAAATTCTCGAATTATTCTGATGTAATTCTCAGCTGCTCAGAACGGTTTTTTGCGGCCTGAACGGCGGCGTCGACAGTCGCCCGGAATCCACCCTGTTCCAGCGCACGCAACGCGGCGGCGGTGGTTCCTCCGGGCGAGGTGACCGAGGCCCGCAGCTGCGCCGCCGAGGCGTCGACCCGCAGCCCGATCGGCTCGCCGTCGACCGGCTTGCGCTCCCCGTCCATCCGCTCCAACAGCATCGCCGCCGACCCGGCCATCGTCTGCGCAGCAAGATCGGTGGCCACCTGACGGCTCAGCCCCACCCCCACGCCCGCATCGACCAGCGCTTCGACCAGCAGGAAGAAGTACGCCGGCCCGGACCCCGACACCGCCGTGACGGCGTCCAGCTGCTCTTCGGGGACAGTGAGCACCCCACCGACCGCGTCGAACAGTGCGGACACCTCCGTCAACTGCTCCGGCGTGACGAACCGGCCCTTAGCCAGCGCGGTGACACCCGCGCCGACCAGCGCCGCGGCATTCGGCATGGCCCGCACCACCGGTGTCCCGGCCGGCAACTTGGACTCGAACAAGGTGAGGGTGATGCCGGCGGCCACGGTCACGAACACCTGCTCGACGCTGTCGCTGTCGGCGTCGGCGACCGCATTGGCGAGTTCTTCCACCACCGCCTCGACATCGAGCGGCTTCACGGCGACGACGACGAACGACGCATTCTCCGCCGCATCGCGGATCGACGTCACCACCAGCACCCCGTACGCGGAGGACAGATACTTGGCCCGATCCGGCATCCGCTCGGCCACCACCAGGTCCTTGACCTGCCGGCCAGCCCGCAACAGGCCGGACAGCAGTGCCTCGCCGATGCTCCCACCGCCGATGATCGCGATTCGTGCCATGCCGAAAGCATTCCAGACAGCGCGGCTCCCCTACCGCGCAGGCGGCACCATCGCCAACTGCCGAGCCTGCACCACCAGGCGGCCCAATTGGTCGACGACAATATGGTCCTCGTCGAACCAGTCATGCCCGATCTCGACACAGGTGGCGATTATGCGCAGCCAGCCGTCGGCGGGCAGCGACCGCAGCAGCGCGGTGAGCTGAACGGTGGGCGCCCAGCCGGTGCGGCCCACCGAGAACGTCACCGGGGCCGACAGATCCCCACACATCAGCGCGAACAGTGCGTCAGGGGCGACGTCGCGGGGCCGGGCCCACATCTGGATCACCGGCGGCCGACCCTCGCGGGCCGCCATCGACGAGAGCACCGGACGGATGTCGCAGCCCGCCCCCAGATGCACTAGGCCAGCCAGCGGGTGCCCCGGCCCGATCGGTGCCAGGTCCGCGGGGGGCTCCGGTGCCATCAACTCCAGCACCGGATTGGCCGACAACAGTGGCTGGCTTTCGCCGGGAAGGTGATGCTCGGGCTCACCCAGGGTGATCACGCAGTGCACCGCGGTGCGGTCGCCCTGCATCAGTTCGACGTCGGCGACCGTAATACGGCGGCCGCGCTTGCGGATCGAGGTCTCCAGCCGCATCGGCCCCGGATCGGGCGCCGACAGGAAATTCACCGATGCTGCGACGGGCTGCTGCCCGGGGCTGGCGAACGCCGTCCGCGCCGCATTCGCGCTCAGTGCGATCATGGCTCCGCCGTGCACCTTGGGTCCGATTGTCCAGTGCTCGTTGAGCTCGCCCTCGAACACCGGCCCACTCGGACCGGACTCGATCTGCCGCAGCGCCATCGCGGCGCCAAACAAAGACGCCATGTCAGCGCAGCAGGTGGGTTCGGGCGAACTGGAGCGACTCGACGAGCATGGCTTCACGCTCGGTAGCCGATCGAGCACCGGAGGTGGACACTTCTAGCACTACGTGACCGGAGAACCCGCCGGCCGCCAGCAGCTGGCACACCTCCGCGGTGGGCTGGGTGCCCCGGCCGGGCACCAGATGCTCGTCGGCGGGCAGTCCGCTGCCGTCGCATAGGTGCAGATGCACCAGTCCGGCGCCCATCCGGCGGGCCATCTCCAGCGAATCGGTTCCGGCGGTCGAGGTGTGCGAGAGATCCAGCGTGTAGTGCGCGTGGTCGCCGTCCAGCGGGTCGTAGGACGGCGCGAACGCCGAGATCGCCGGCCCCGGACCACCGCCGCGCCGGCGCATCCGCTCCCGGGTTTGGTCCGTGCCGAAGAAGCGGTCAGCACGGAAGGGGAACATGTTCTCCACCGCAACCATCACGTCGCTGGATTCTTCCAGGGCGACCACCTGCTCGCCGAATCCCTCGGCGTAGCGGCGCTGCCACCGGAACGGCGGGTGCACGACTACCGTCTGCGCGCCCAGCTGTTCGGCGGCACGCACACTGCGGTCCAGTTTGGCGATCGGGTTGGCGCCCCAGACGCGTTGCGAGATCAGCAGACAGGGGGCGTGCACGGACAGCACCGGCACCCGGTAGCGCCGGGATAGCTTGGCCACGGCGTCGATGTCCTGGCTGACCGCCTCGCTCCAGACCATCAGCTCGACCCCGTCGTAGCCGAGCCTGGCCGCATACTCGAATGCGGCCTCGGCCCGCAGCGGGTATACCGAGGCCGTCGACAAGCCGACTTTGATTGCTGGGCGCACGGTCTCCTCTGCGGGCGCCTAGCTCGTTTGCAGCAGGGCCATCGGGCCCAGGGTGATTAGCGCACCCACGGCGACCGCGATCAACGTGCTGGCGATGTCCTCGGTCTTGCGAACCACCCGGACGGCGACGACCAGGCCCAGGATCACCAGCACCGAGAGGACCAGGGCCACGATGGCATCCCACCGCCAAAGCTCCTCGAACGCGACGAAGAGCCCGGCACCGAACACCACGGCCAGGATCGACTGCAGCGCGACCAGCAGGCCGCGACCCACGGCCGTCAACTTGCTGGGCCGGTCCTCGTCGTCCTCGTCCTCATGCTCGTCGTCGTCGGAGGATTCCGCCGAGACGGGTTCCCGACCGCGGCGGGCCACCTCGTCGGCGATGGACTGTCCCCCGAACAGGGTCCCGTCCGCGGTCGAGTCGTCGGGCCCGTGCAGGTAGGAGCGCACGTAGGCGGAGTCTTCGACGACTGATTCGGGTTCGCGGACCTCGCTGTCCATCACGTCTACCGACGAGTCGGTGTAGTGGCCCACCGGATCCGGGCTCATGTGCTCGGCACCGGACTGCGAAACGTCGTCGGCGGCGCTGGCTTGCCGCAACGGCCGCGGGTACTCGCTGCGCTGCGGGCCCGGTGTGCGCCGCGCGGCCGACTCTGACTTGGGCCAGCGGGGCTCGGGCTCCGCCCAGTAGGTGGCCTTGCCTTCGGACTCGAACCGGGCGGGCTCGGGGGCCTTGGCGGGGGCTTTGGCAGGTGGCTCGGCCGTGGGCGTCGGTTCGGCGACACGGACTTCGGCGGACGGCCAAACCGGGTCCGCGACGCTGGGGCCCGCGGCTTTCGGTGCCGGCGGCTCCTGGCCGTGACGATCGTCACGAACGACGGGGATCTCGCCGGTCAGTTCGGCGACGCTGACGGAGTCGTCACCCCTGCGGCGCCGACGCCGACGGGTACTCGCCGGCGCGCCGATGTTCCCGTTCCGGGCCAGCAGTTCGGCCACCGAAATCTGTTTGGTGTCCTCGGTGTCAGTCATGTTTTGCTGCCTCTCGACCGCGCGTGCCGATCAACCGACTGACCTCCAGCATCCCGCACCGACGTCTGCACGGTCGAGGTTTCCATGAAGGCCGTTCCATCGGCCTCGCTGTCGAGTTTGCGCAAGATGAGCCCCTCCCGTAGCGCCCACGGGCAGATGTCCACCGTTTCTATCGACAGCGCCCTCATGCTCGCCTCCGCCACCAGAGCGCCTGCCACGATCTGTGGCGCCCGCTCGGCGCTGACTCCTTCCAGTTCTGCCCGGTCAGCGGTCGTCATCCTAGAGATGAAAGATATGAGTTGTCTGAGGCCGTTCGCCGTGAGCGTGCGCTTCACCCGTGGCCCGGCGGCCGAGGGCGCCGCGCCGGTCAGGCGCGCCAACGAACGGAACGTTTTGGAGGTCGCGACCGCGAGGTCGGGTGCGCCGGCATCAAGGACGGTCGCGCTGGCTTCGGCAACCTCAGCGTCGAGCCAGTCGCGCAGCATTGCCACCCGCCGCCGGCCGGGCGGATCGTCCGGCAACCATTCGCGGGTCAGGCGGCCGGCACCCAGTGGCAGCGACAACGCGACGTCGGGCTCCTCGTCCACGCCGCTGGACATCTCCAGCGAGCCGCCACCTATGTCGAGGTTGATGATCCGTCCCGCGCTCCAGCCGAACCAGCGCCGCACCGCCAGGAAGGTCAGCCGCGACTCGTCCACCCCGCGCAGCACCTGCAGCTCGACATCGGCCTCTTTGCGCACCCTGGCCAGTACGTCGTCGGAGTTCTCTGCGTCGCGGACGGCGGAGGTGGCGAAGGCCATCAATTCCGAACAGCCGGAGCTGACCGCGATCTTGGCGAACTCGTCGATGGTGGAAACCAGCTTGTCGGCACCGCGCTTGGTGATCTTGCCCGAGCTGTCGGTGGCCTCGGCCAGGCGCAGGGTGGCCTTGGTCGAGCTCATCGGCGTCGGATGCCCACCACGGTGCGCATCGACCACCAACAGATGGACGGTGTTGCTACCCACGTCCAGCACGCCCAATCGCACGGAATCAAACTAGCCGGGTTGGCGGTGGGCCCGTCTCGCGACCCGCGCTTGGCTTGCGGGCGCCGACGTCGACGCCTACCCAAGCGTCTCAGCCGGTAGCGGGCCGAATCGTGGACTAACGTTGCACCCGTGGCCAACTCGCTGCCCGGAACAGAGGTCGAACCCGATTTCGCCCGTGAATGGGTGGAGTTCTACGACCCCGACAATTCCGAGCACCTGATCGCTGCCGATCTCACTTGGCTGCTGTCGCGATGGACGTGCGTGTTCGGCACGCCGGCCTGCCAGGGCACCGTGGCCGGCCGGCCGGACGACGGATGTTGCTCGCACGGCGCGTTTCTGTCCGACGACGACGACCGCGCCCGGCTGGACGACGCGGTCAAGAAGCTGACCGCCGACGACTGGCAGTTCCGCGATAAGGGCTTGGGCCGCAAGGGCTACCTGGAGATGGACGAATACGAGGGTGAGCCGCAGTACCGCACCCGTAAACACAAGAACGCCTGCATCTTCTTGAACCGGCCCGGGTTCGCCGGCGGCGTGGGCTGCGCGTTACACAGCAAGGCCCTCAAGCTGGGGGTGCCGCCGCTAACTATGAAGCCCGACGTGTGCTGGCAGCTGCCGATCCGGCGCAGCCAGGAGTGGGTGACGCGGCCGGACGGCACGGAGATCCTCAAGACGTTCGTCACCGAATACGACCGGCGCGGCTGGGGATCCGGCGGCGCCGACCTGCACTGGTATTGCACCGGTGATCCAGCCGCGCATGTCGGCGCCACCCCGGTATGGCAGAGCCTCGCCGACGAGCTCACCGAGCTGCTCGGCGAGAAGGCGTACGCCGAGCTGGCCGCAATGTGCAAGCGGCGCAGTCAATTAGGGCTTATCGCGGTGCATCCGGCGACGCGGGCGGCCCAGTAGCCGGCGCGCTCGGGGCGCGGGTGCCGGTATAGGCCAGCACCATCCGCAGCGCGCTGGCGTTCAGATACGCCTCGACGGTAGCCGCGGCGGCCGCCTCGTCGCGCGCACAGACCGCGTCGGTGATCGCCCGTAGGTCGGCCACCACTGGCTCAGGGTCTTCGTAAGCTCCGGTGAGTTCGTGTTCACGGCCGCCGAAGGCTTGTTCGACCCACCGATACAACAACCCCAGCGCGCGATTGCGGGTGCTGTGGATCAACACGTGGAAGTAGGCGAGGTCGGCGCTCTGCCGGGCCACGGCGGTGGCCGAGTCCTCGACCGCGGTCAGCGCGGCGCACAGCGCATCCGCGTCGGCCGGAGTGCTGCGTTGCGCTGCCAGCCTTCCGATCAGCGGTCCCAGTGCGCCGCGGATCTCCAGCAACTCGACCAGGAATTCCGGGCCAAGTTTGCGCACCAGCGCCTCCACCACTGCGGGGTGGGTGAGGCCTTCGGGGTCGCGCACCACGCTGCCGCTGCCGTGCCGCACGTCGATCAGGCCCATCTGCTGCAGGCGGGCCAGTCCCTGCCGCAGCGAGGTGCGGTTGACGCCCAGCTGATCAGCGAGTTCACGTTCGGGTGGCAGGGTCGAACCGGGTGGGAAGACGCCGTCGAGGATAGCGTCGGCGATCGACGCGGCGATCTGTTCGTCGACGCGCTGTCGGTCGGGCGGAGGTATCGGGGTTGACTGGCTCATTGGCTCAACCAATATAGTTGGATCGGGCGCTACCCGGCGAACCCGAACCGGCGTGTCGGTCCCGTCCGGCCGAGGAGGCATACAAGTGGATGAGCCAGTCGACCACGTTCTAGCGGCACACCCCCGCTGGCGCGGCGCCAAAGGACGCCTCGAGGTCTGGTATTGCACGCTGTCCGATCCCGTGACGCGTGCCGGGTTATGGGTGCACTGCGAGACGGTGGCGCCCACTGACGGGGCTCCCTACGCCCACGGCTGGGTCACCTGGTTTCCCGCCGAGGGCCCACCGCGTACCGAACGGTTCGGCCCCGAGCCCGTCGCGCCAGCGACCGGCCCCACCTGGTTCGAAGCTGCGGGCGCCGCGGTGGGTCCGCAGGGATTGACCGGCGCTGCGGGATCACTGGCCTGGGACCTGTCCTGGAAGGACAGTGCTGCGCCGCTGTGGACGTTTCCGCGCGTCGCGTGGGAACGCGAGCTGCTGCCCGGCGCCCAGGTGGTACTGGCTCCGACGGCGGACTTCGCAGGCACCCTCACCATCGACGACAGCACCAGATGCATCGACGGCTGGCGCGGCAACGTCGCACACATCTACGGCCACGGCAACGCCAAACGCTGGGGCTGGGTGCACGCCGACTTCGGCAACGGCAACGTGCTCGAAGCGGTCACCGCGCAGTCACCCAAACCCGGGCTGCGCCGGCTGCCGCCGCTGGCGTTCATCCGCTTCCGTATCGACGGAACGGATTGGCCCGCAGGGCCTTTGGGTCAAGGACCGGCGCTACGGATGCGGACCACCCTGGGCCTGCGGCATTGGCAGCTGCAGGGGCGCATCGATGGCCGTGAGGTACTGATCCGCGTCGACCAGCCGCCGCAGCGATGCGTGAGCCTGCAATACACCGACCCCGACGGCGGCACCTGCGTGTGCACCAACACCGAGCAGGCCGACGTCTACGTCGAGATCAACGACCGCCAGTGGTCGGTGCTGGGCACCGGCCACGCCGAAGTGGGCCTGCGCGGAGAGCAGGCGCCTCCCGTCAACGAAAGGACTCCGTGATGAGCTTCGCCCTGGACCCGCCACTGCTGTTCGCCTCCGGCGTACTTCTCGAGCGAGCACTGCCCCCGCAGCGCCGCGACCTCGTCGAGGCCGCCGTCCTCGGCGTGTTCTTCGCCGGCTCGTTCGGTTTGTACAACAACGTGCCCGGGTTGGGCTTCCTGTGGCGCCCATTCCGCGCCCGCAACGGCCGCGACTTCATGTGGAACAGCGGCGCTTTCAGCCTGGACACTGACGACTTGGACTGGCCGGCACACGCCGCCGCCGGGGCCATTTTCGCGACCTACCCGCTCTTCCTCAAGCTCGGACGCGCACTCGGGCAACGCGGGTGAACCGCCTCGCAGACCGCGCCGCCGCCGCGTTCGGCACGGCGCTACTGCCCGAGGAGCACGGCGGTCCGGCCGCGGCGCTACTCGCGGAGCGGCTCGACCGCTACCTCACTGCGATGCCGGCCACCTCGCGGCTGGCTATCCAGGCCGGGCTGGTGTCAGTGACGGCGGCAAGCTATCTGACCACCGGCCGCTCGCTGGCGCGGCTGAGCCCGCAGCGGCGAGTAGAGGTGCTGCATCGCATCGCCGCGTTGCACCCGGACGCCGGGGCGGCGGTGGAAGGTCTCAAGGTGGTCATGCTGCTGGCCAACGGCGCCGACACGTACGCCGCCGAATTGCTCTCACGGGCCCAGCGCGACGTCGCGGTCCGCCCAGACGCGGAGCTGAACGTGACACCGTCCGACGAGAGCGCCTCCGTCCTGACCGCCGACGCGGTAGTGGTCGGATCCGGAGCCGGCGGCGCGATGGCGGCCCGCACGCTGGCCCAGGCCGGACTGAATGTCGTCGTCCTAGAAGAGGGGCGGCGCTGGACGGTCGAGGAGTTCCGCACCACGCACCCGATCGACCGCTACGCCGGCCTCTACCGTGGCGCCGGGGCAACCATCGCGCTGGGCCGCCCGTCGGTGGTCTTGCCGATGGGCCGCGCCGTGGGCGGCACCACCGTGGTCAACTCCGGCACCTGCTACCGGCCACCGGTCGCGGTGCAGCGGCGCTGGCAGCGCGAGTTCGGCCTCGAACTGGCCGACCCCGAGCGCCTGGCCACCTACCTCGACGAAGTCGAGCGCACCCTGCAGGTGGCACCCACATCACGAAACGTTATGGGCCGCAACGGAAATCTGCTACTGGACGCCGCCCGTTCGCTGGGCTGGCAGGCCGCACCCATCCCCCGCAACGCCCCGGGCTGCGAAGGCTGTTGCCAGTGCGCAATCGGCTGCCCGCACAACGCGAAATTCGGCGTGCACCTCAACGCCCTGCCGCAGGCGTGCGCCGCGGGGGCGCGGATCGTCTCACAGGCTTGCGTCGAACGGGTGCTTGTCACGAACGGACGCGCCCGCGGCGTGCGCGCACGACGCCCGGACGGCACCGCCATCGACGTGCTGGCCGAAACTGTGGTGGTCGCCGCTGGCGCTACCGAGACGCCAATGTTGTTGCAGCGCAGCGGTATCGGTGGGCACCCCCGCCTAGGCAGCAACCTTGCGCTGCATCCCGCGACGCTGCTGGCCGGACGGTTCGACGACGACGTGTACGCCTGGCGTGGGGTGCTGCAGAGCGCCGCCGTGCACGAATTCCACGAGTCCGACGGCGTGTTGATCGAGGCCACCTCCACTCCACCGGGCATGGGGTCAATCGTGTTCCCCGGCTTCGGGACCGAGTTGCTGCATTGGCTGGCGCGGGCACCGCAGATCGCGACGTTCGGTGCGATGGTGGCCGACCGCGGCGTCGGCTCCGTGCATTCGGTGCGCGGCGAAACGGTGGTGCGCTACGACATCGCCGGAGCCGACGTCGCCAAATTGCGGCTCGCGCTCCAGGCGATCGGTCGACTGCTGTTCGCCGCGGGTGCCGTCGAAGTACTCACCGGGTTGCCCGGAGCGAGCCCGGTGAAGTCGGTGGCGGAATTGCAGGATGTGTTGTCCCGCAGCGATCCCCGCAGTCTGCATCTTTCCGCTTTCCACCCGACCGGGACCGCCGCCGCCGGCTCCGACGAACAGGTCTGCCCGGTCGATCCGGTCGGACGGCTGCGCGGCGTAGACGGCGTGTGGGTGGCCGACGCATCGATCCTGCCCAGCTGCCCAGAGGTCAACCCGCAGCTGTCGATCATGGCGATGGCGCTCGCGGTGGCCGAGCAGGTCGTCGCCGCGCTGACCGGAAGTCCCGAGGTCTCCCCGTACCGGCCGCAGCTAGGGTCGGCTGGTGCGCAGAACCATTGACTGGGACGGTGACGCGGTCACGATCATCGACCAGACGGCGCTGCCCGCCGACTATCGCGTGCTACGGCTGCGCAGCGTCGACACGCTGATCGACGCTATCCGCCGGCTGGCCGTGCGCGGCGCCCCGGCACTCGGTGCGGCCGGGGCGCTCGGCGTAGTGCTCGCGATCCGTGAGGGAGGCGACCCGGTGGCCGCCGCCGAGCGGGTCGCCAAGGCGCGACCGACCGCGGTCAACCTCGGCTGGGGAGTCGCCCGCGCTCTGGAGAAACTCGACCAAGGCGCTGAAGCCGTGCTGGCCGAAGCCCTGGAAATCCTCAACGAAGACGAACACCTGAACCGCATCGCGTCGTCACACGCCGCCGAGATCGTCCTCGCCGCGTGCGATCGCCGCCCCCTGCGGCTGCTCAGCCACTGCAACGCCGGTCATCTCGCCACCGTGGCGTGGGGCAGCGCGCTCGGCGTCGTCTGGCACCTACACGAACGCGGGCTGGTCGAGTCGGTACTGGTCGACGAGACACGCCCGCTGCTGCAGGGCGCCCGGCTCACCGCGTGGGAGCTGGCGCAGGCCGGCGTGCCTTACCGGGTGCAGGCAGACGGCGCCGCTGCCGCGGCGATGGCCCGTGGCCTCGTCGACTGCGTCCTGGTCGGTGCAGATCGCATCGCCGCCAACGGCGACGTCGCCAACAAGATCGGCACCTACGGCCTAGCCATCGCGGCCCGTCATCACGGCGTGCCGTTGGTGGTGGTCGCGCCGTCGTCCACGGTCGACACCTCGGTCGCCACCGGCACCGACATCGCAATCGAGGAGCGTGCGCCCGAGGAACTCAGGATGTTCAGCGGCACCGCGATCACCCCGGCGGACGCCGATGTGTTCAACCCGGCTTTCGACGTCACCCCGGCCGCGCTGATCACCGCCGTCGTCACCGAACACGGCCGGTACCGGCCGTCGGGTCAGCCCTCGAGCTTGTAGCCCAGCCCGCGCACCGTCACCAGGTGCACCGGGTTGGCGGGATCGGCCTCGATCTTGGATCGCAGCCGCTTGACGTGAACGTCCAGCGTCTTGGTGTCTCCGACGTAGTCCGCGCCCCACACCCGGTCGATCAGCTGGCCCCGGGTCAACACCCGCCCGCTGTTGCGCATCAGATACTCGAGAAGGTCGAATTCCTTGAGCGGCAACGTGATCGCGTCGCCATTGACCGAGACGACATGCCGTTCGACGTCCATCCGCACCGGCCCCGACTCCAACACGCCGTCGCTGATCTCGGAGTCGTCGTCGCCGCCACGGCGCAGCACAGCGCGAATCCGCGCGATCAGCTCCCGCGCCGAATAGGGCTTGGTGACATAGTCGTCGGCCCCGAGCTCCAGGCCGACGACCTTGTCGATCTCGCTGTCGCGGGCGGTCACCATGATCACCGGAACGCCGGAGCGCGCCCGCAGCTGCTTGCACACATCGGTGCCCGACATCCCGGGCAGCATCAGGTCCAACAGCACGATGTCGGCACCGGTCCGGTCGAACTCCGCCAACGCCGAGGGGCCGTCGGTCACCACGGTGGCCTCGAAGCCCTCCTTACGCAGCAGAAACGCTAGCGGGTCGGCCAGCGACTCCTCGTCCTCCACGATCAGTACGCTTGTCATTTGCCCCACTCCTTCTTGTCGCGCTCTGCATCGTCGTCAGCGCGTGTCATCGACTCAGCTCTTCCTCTCGTTGCGGCAACCCGGGCCTGAATTCGCGGCTCAGACTCTGCTCGGTTTGCGCGTTGTCCTGCTCGGCACCCGCCACGCCGGACGCCGGGATGGACAGGGTGAAAGTCGACCCGGTCCCCGGCTTGCTCCACACCCCGATGCTGCCGCCGTGGTTGGCGGCCACGTGCTTGACGATGGCCAGCCCCAGCCCGCTGCCACCTGTCGCGCGCGACCGCGCCTTATCGCCGCGGAAGAACCGCTCGAAAACCCGCTCCTGGTCTTCCAGCGCGATCCCGATGCCCCGGTCGGTGACCGCGATCTCCACGCTGTCGCCTCGCCTGCGCCGACTGATCGACACCGACGACCCGCGCGGTGAGTACGCGATTGCGTTGGACACCAGGTTGGCCAGCGCGGTCACCAACAGCGTCTGGTCGCCCAGCACCTTCAGTCCGCTGGCGGCATCGGTACGAACCTCGATCTGGGCGTTTTCCGCGGCGACCTTGTGACGTGAAATCGCCTCGGCCACAACGTTATCGATCTCGACATCGGTAACGTTGGACAGTCGCTCGGCCCCCTGCAGCCGCGACAGTTCGATCAGTTCGGCGACCATGTCACCCAGCCGGTTGGCCTCGATCAGCACCTTCTCGGCGAACCGGCGAACCGTCTCGGTGTCATCCGCGGACGCCAGCAGTGCCTCGGCCAGCAGCGCCATGGCGCCGACGGGCGTCTTGAGCTCGTGGCTGACGTTGGCCACGAAATCACGCCTGGTCGCCTCCATCCGGGCGTAGTCGGACTGGTCGAGCACGAACACCACCGCGAAGCGGCGGTCCTCCTCGCTAAGCAGCCGGGCGTGCCCGTGCACGCACAACCCGGACCGGGAGGTCGAACGCTTGCCGGGCGACAGGTCGAACTCGACGTCCACACCGCTCAGCGCCTGCTTGGCGGCCTTCCAGGCGTCGTCATCGAGCTGGCGGTCACGTACCAGACCGAGCTCCTTGGCGCGATCGTTGAGGAAGACGACGTCGCGGTGGGTATCGACCACCGCCGCGCCCATTGGCATCAGGGCCACGATTCGCTGCAGCATCTGCGCGACGGTGATGCCCGTCCACTCGCTGCGCTGTTGATGCTGCTGCCCGACTCGCCGCGACAGCCGCATTCCGGCCGCAACTCCGACGATCAGCGCCAGCGCGGACGATACCCCGGCCAGCAACAGCGCCGAGAACACAGTCACATGCCGAATCCTACAAATCGGGTGAACGCCACCCTAGCGGGACGAGGCCGAAATCGGACAAGTCACAGTCTTGGGCATAGGTGTTCCGCTCGCGTTAACGCGCTGTTCAGCAACCGGCCCTCCCCGGGTCGAAATCAGGCTTTCGCCGCACCCTGGCTGGCCACTGCGGCTGCGCCGGCGGCCGCCGCCTGGGGGTCCAGGTAGGTGCCCCCGGCCACCACCGGGCGCAACTCGGCATCCAAGTCGTAGCGCAATGGGATACCGGTGGGGATATTCAGTCCAACGACGTCGTCGTCGGACATCTGATCCAGATACTTGACCAGCGCGCGCAGCGAGTTGCCGTGCGCGGCGATCAGCACCGTCTTGCCGAGGCGCAGGTCCGGGACGATGACATCGGTGAAGTACGGCAGGAAGCGAATTACCACGTCGGACAGGCATTCGGTCAGCGGGCCGCCGCCGATGTTCGCGTAGCGGGGGTCGGTGTCCTGACTGAACTCGCTGCCCTTCTCGATCTCCGGCGGCGGGGTGTCGTAGCTGCGCCGCCAGGCCATGAACTGCTCTTCGCCGTAGCGTTCCTTCGTCTTGGCCTTATCCAGTCCCTGCAGTGCGCCGTAGTGGCGTTCGTTGAGCCGCCAGCTGCGATGCACCGGGATCCACAGCCGGTCAGCAGCGTCCAGAGCCAGATTCGCGGAGCTGATGGCCCGCCGCAGCAACGAGGTATACAGCACATCGGGCAACAAGTTCTGCTCGGCCAGCAACTCCCCGGCGCGCACCGCCTCGGTGCGGCCCTTGTCCGTCAGCCCGACATCCACCCAACCGGTGAAAAGGTTCAGCGCATTCCATTCGCTCTCGCCGTGGCGGAGCAGTACCAGCGTGCCCGTGTCACCCATGCCGGCCAGTCTCTCACGGGCTCCCCGAGTGACGGTGAGCGTGACCGCACTGCGAAACCGCCGGGGACGTTTCACCGTGACGCCGGGCTCGCGCAAATATCAGTCGTCTTCGTCGATCAGGTGCTCGAACGCCGCCAGATTCTTCAGCGACTCGCCGCGGGACACCCGCCACTCCCACTCTTTCTGGATCGACGACCGAAAACCCAGCTCCAGCAACGTATTGAAGTCCGCATCCACCGCCTCGAGCACCTGGCCGAGCACCCGGTCGATCTCCTCGTCATCCACCGACGCCAGCGACATCCGGCCGACCAGGTAGATGTCGCCGACGTTGTCCAGCGTGTAGGCGACCCCGTAGAGCCGACGATTGCGCTTGAGCAGGAAGCGGTAGACGCCCTCGTGGTTCTCGTCGGGCTTGCGGCACACGAACGCCTCGACGCGCAACGAATGTTCGCCGATGCTCAGGATCGTGTTGGTCTTCAGGCGGCGCTCACCGGGCAGCGCCACGATCAAGCCGGGCAGTCCGCCGTGCGCCCCTTCGTGTGCGGAGTACTCCAGGTCGCTGGCCCGTAGCGCATCCTCGATCACCCGCTGCACCGCCGATGTCATGCGCCGACTCCGCGGCGTGCCGTCCAGCGCCGGGGCCGGCGTTTGGCGACGAGGTCGGGTGTTCGGCGGTGAGGCTCGGCCCGGAAATCGCCGATCGCGCGCCGGTAGCTGGCCAGCAACGCGTCGGTGGTGTTCTCCCATGAGAACGTGGCCGCATGCGCGGCCGCCGCGCGGCTCATCGCCCGCCCCTGAGGCCCGGCGATGACTTGCAGCAGCTCGTCGATGGCCACCGCCCACCGCTGAACTTCGTGGCCGGCCACTAACGTGCCGGTGATACCGTCACGCACCGCAACCGGCAGCCCGCCGACCGCGGCCGCCACCACCGGGGTGCCGCAAGCCTGCGCCTCGACCGCGACCAGGCCGAAAGATTCCGAATAGCTGGGCACCGCAACCAGATCCGCCGCGTGGAACAACCTGGCCAGCTCCGATCGGGACTGTGGGGGCAGAAACGTCACCCGCTGCGCGATGCCCAGGTCGTCGGCCAGCCGTGCCAGGCCGTCCGGTGAACCCAGGCCGCTGCCTGACGGCCCTCCAGCCACCACGATCCGCACGCCCGGAACTCGCGCCGCCGCGCGCAACACGATGTCGGGGGCTTTCAGCGGTTGGATGCGCCCGACGAACGCCACCACCGGTTCGTCATGCGCGAACCCGAGCGCGGTTCGCGCCGCATACCGGTTACCGGGCCGGAACACGTCCAGATCGACGCCGGGATGCACCACGTCGATCCGTGCCGGATCGGCCTGGTGCAAGGAGATCAATTGCCGTGCCTCGTCATCGGTGTTGACGATAAGCCGGTCGGCCTCCTCGACCACCTGTTGTTCGCCCACCGTCCGCAGCGGCGGCTCCGCGGTGTCCCCGTCGGCCAAGGCGGCATTCTTGACCGCGGCGAGGGTGTGCGCGGTGTGCACCAACGGCACCGCCCAGCGGTCCCGCGCCAGCCAGCCGACCTGCCCGGACAGCCAGTAGTGCGAGTGCACAATGTCGTAGTAGCCGGGCTCATGGGCGGCCTCGGCGCGCAACACTCCGGCGGCGAATGCGCACAGCTGGGTGGGCAGGTCGTACTTGTCCAGACCCTCGAACGGCCCAGCGACCACGTTGCGCACCAGCACCCCGGGTTCGACCCGCACCAACGGCGGGTCGGCCGATGAGGTGGCCCGCGTGAAGATTTCCACCTCGATACCCCGCCGGGCCAGGTGCAGCGCGGTCTGCAGCACGTAGACGTTCATCCCGCCGGCGTCCCCGCTCCCGGGCTGGGCCAGCGGCGAGGTGTGCACCGCCAGCAGGGCGACCCGGCGCGGGCCGTCTCCGCCACGGGCGCCTCGAGTCAGCAGGGGCTCGTCTTCGCGAACGACGGGGAACCGCACCCTTTCATCTTTACAGCACGCCTGCGGGTGGCCGGGTTGCGTGGCGCGCGCCTACTTGGCCAGGGCAGCGGGCTCGGCGTCGGGCAGCCGTGGCGCCAACGCCCCGGACCTGCGCATCGCTCCCAGCGGGTCGGCGTAGAGGCCGTCCAGCGAGACGACACCGGCACCGGCCTCCTGCACCCGGTTGCCGAAGGCGGTGACTCGGATTTCGCGTGGTCCCAGCACCGAACGCTCGGCGAACGCGGCCTTCACCTGTTCCATTCCCTCGGGGAACTCGGTGAACGCCTGCCCGCCGACCACCACCTCGTCGGGGTTGAGCATGTCGCGCAGCAGTGCGACAGCGCCGCCGAGCACCTTGGCCCGCTCGGCCAGCAAGTCCTTGGCCTGTTGGTTACCTGCACGCGCGACCCGCAGCAGGTCGCCCATTGCGGCGGTCGACGCGCCGGTGTGATTGGCCGCGGCGACTCCCGGAAGGATGCGAAGCCGGCGCGCAGCCGCCAGCACGCCTTCGTCGCTGACGGTGGACTCGAGCTGCCCCGAACCGCCGAGCAGCTCGGACTGCACCGGCAGCGGTGCGATGGTGCCCGGGCCGCTCGACGGGCAGTGCACGCGGCCGCCGATCACCAACGCGTAGCCCACCGTTTCGCGCGCATACACGTACAGGCTGGTCGACGAGTTCGGTCCGAACCGTCGCATCCCGAGCAGCAGTTCGGCTCCGGCCATCGCGTCGACGTGGGAAGCCACCGAGATCGGCAGGCCCAGCGCATCGGCCAACACCGGCCCGACGGGAGCCTGCCGCCAGCCCAACCGGGGGTGGTCCACTAAGCCGCTGGCGTTGTCGACGGTTCCGCCGATCGCCACGCCGACCCACAACGCCCGGCGCCGATGCCAACGCCGCAGGTAGCGGCTGGCACTGTGGGCCAGCGACGTCAGCGCGGTGTTCGGTGCGCTGAGCGGCGTCGGGGTCTCGACCGTGTCCAGCGTGCGACCGAACAGGTCGGTGGCGACGATGCTGGTGGTGCGCGCACCGATGTGAATGCCCAGCGTCACGAATGGTTCGTGGTTGACCTCCACCGGCACCCGAGGGCGTCCGATCGCCCCGGACACCGCCAGGTCGGCGCGCTCACGCAGCAGGCCGGCGTCGAGCAGCGCGATGACCTGGCGGTTCACCGTGGCAATGCTCAGTGAGGTGACATTGGCGATGACGTCTCGGCCGACCGGTCCCCGCAGCCGTACCGCCCGGAACACCGATGCGGCCGCGGAGTCGGACAGGTGCAGTGCCGGCGGCACCACCTGACGGTACGAACGTAGCGCTGCGTTCGAGCCGGGTACGCGGCTATGTGAATGGTGGGTGAAAGTAGTCGAGTGCACTGGCAGTCCTTGTCGGAGTCTTTTTGGCCTGGTCCCTGGCCACACCCGCGACTTGCGTCAGCTCAGGCGCGGCAACGTGCGCGACAACAACACGCGCCCGCGTAGAGACACGCGGTCGTGGTGCCGAACAAGGCGCTGCAGTACACACCGAAAATTTAGCACTGTTCACTACAGTTGTCCCGGTGAGTTCTCCCGATGCGCCAACCCGAGTTGCGGTGGTTACCGGCGCCAGCTCCGGAATTGGCGCAGCAACTGCCAAAACGCTTGCAGCCCAAGGTTTTCACGTTGTCCCGGTGGCACGTCGTTCGGACCGCGTGCAGGCGCTGGCAGCCGAGATCGGCGGCACAGCGATTGTGGCTGACATCACAAAGGACGAGGACGTGGCGGCACTGGCCGCCCAACTTCACCGGGTAGACGTGCTGGTCAACAACGCCGGCGGGGCAAAAGGCCTGGCAGCGGTGGCCGACGCCGACATGGAGCACTGGCGATGGATGTGGGAGACCAACGTGCTGGGCACGTTACGGGTCACCCGGGCACTGCTGCCCAAGCTGATCGAATCCGGCGACGGTTTGATAGTCACGGTGACTTCCATTGCCGCCCTTGAGATTTACGACGGTGGTGCGGGCTATACGGCGGCCAAGCACGCCCAGGGCGCGCTGCACCGCACGCTACGCGGCGAACTACTGGGCAAGCCGGTGCGGTTGACCGAGATCGCCCCCGGCGCGGTCGAGACGGAGTTCTCGTTGGTGCGGTTCGACGGCGATCAGCAGCGCGCGGACGCCGTGTACGCCGGCATGACCCCGCTGGTTGCCGCCGACATCGCCGAGGTGATCGGATTCGTGGCCTCGCGGCCGTCCCACGTAAACCTGGACCAGATCATCATCCGGCCCCGCGACCAAGCCTCAGCGACCCGGCGGTTCAACCACCTGGCCCAGAACTAGTCGACGGCGGCGTCGAGGAAGTGGTCGTCGGCGACGTCGTGGTCGTCGGTGTGCCAGACAGGGTGGGCGCCGTGGACGGCGTGGCCGGCGCGGTGACCGGGATCTGCGTGCCAGGCGGGTGCGCGGCCGGCGGCGGCAGCGCCGACATGCCCACCCAAGTGTCCCAGTCCACGGCCCAGTCCCAGATATCACCGTCGGAGTACGACAGCTGGATCGAGCTGCCGGTCACCTCGACCGGGTCGCCGTAGATCGCCGTCTGGTAGTACTCGGCGGCATCGGAGGTGGACAGGTTGATGCAGCCATTGGTGACGTTGCTGTTGCCCTGCGCGCCGGCGCTGGACGGGTTGGCGTGGATGAACTCGCCGTTGTTGGAGATCCGCACCGCCCAACGCTCGTGCACGTTGCTGTAGCCCGCCGCGGGGTTGGACATGTAGAAGTCGGAGTACTTCTCGGTGACGACGTGGATTCCGTTGCGGGTGACGTTGCGCGCCTTGTCGGCCTCGCCGTAGCTGCACGGGAAGTCCATGATGACCCCAGCGTCGGTGATGACCTGGATGCGATGCGAGGACACCTCGGCCTTGACCACCTGCCGACGCCCGATCTGGATGTTCAGCGAGAAATCCTGCGCGCCGTACGCACCGTCGCCGAACGGCAGGCCGTATAGCTTGGCGTCGACGCTCACGGTGGTTCCGGCCGGGTAGTACTCGCGCGGGCGGTAGTGCACGCGGGCGCCTTTAGCCTCATCAGGCAGCCACGCCCAGCTTCCCTCGACGGGCGGATTGGTTCGTACGGTCAGCGCCCGCTCGACCGCGGCCTTGTCGCTGATCGGTGCATCGAATTGGATGATGATCGGCGCCGCCACACCCACGGTCTGCCCGTCGGCCAGCTGGAACCCGCCGTCGATCTTCTTCTTCGGCGTCACGGTGGTGAGCTTGCCCGTGACCGGAATGGCCTTGCCGTCGTGGCCGACAGCCGACCCGCTCCAGGTGTAGGTGGCGTCGTAGCCGAGCGGCTCGGTGGTCATGAAGACGGTGCGATCCTGGTTGAAGGTGCCTGCCACCGGCTTTCCCGCCGAGTTGGTCAGGGCCACCCGCTGGAACCAGCCGTCGGTGACCGTGACGCTGATCGGCGCGATCGGCACCACGTCCTGGGTCGCGTCCGCGGGCTGGTAAGTCAGCTTCGCTGCCGGCGGCGCCTTCTTCTCCGCCTGCGGGGTGATCTTGCCGCCACACGCAGCGAGCACCCCGGGCGCGAACACGCCGAGCCCAAGCGCCGTCAAAGCCATGCGCCGATTGATCGGCCCTGACCTCTGGGGGGTGCTGGGAGGGGTCACGACAACCAAAGATACCGGGCCAAACACCCTATGCCCCACCGCAAACACACGCGCCAGGGGCATTTCGACCCAAAACTAGCAGCTACAGGGCGCACCCGACCAGGACAGGTTCAGGTTCCAGTGTGATACCAAACACATCACGAACACCAGCTCTGACAGCTCGGGCCAGTACCATCACGTCCTCCGCAGTCGCCCCGCCGCGATTAGTCAAGGCCAGCGCATGCTTTGTGGAGAGCCGGCACGGCGCATGCTGACCGGGATATCCCTTACCGAACCCGGCCCGCTCCACCAGCCAGCCCGCGGCCAGCTTGACGCCATCCGGAGCCGGGTAGTGGGGCACCGGGCCTTCGGTGGCGACGGCCAGCCGCTCGTACTGCTGCGGGGATACCACCGGATTGGTGAAGAACGACCCCACGCTCCAGGTGTCGTGGTCGGCCGCGTCCAGGACCATGCCCTTGCGGGTCCGCAACGCCAGCACGGCCTCCCGCACAGCACGCGGATCGCCGCGCTCGCCGGTGGCCGCCCCGAGCGCCGCTGTCAGCTCGCCGTAACGCAATGGGGCGCTGCGCCCCGACGGGTCGAGCGCGAACTCCACCTCCACCGCAACCGCCGGCAGGCGCAGCCCGTCTGCCCGTTTCAGCACGCTGCTGCGATACCCGAACCGCAACTCCTCGGCCGGCGTCCAGCGCACCTCGCCGCTGCTTCGATCCAGCAGCCGCACCCGGGTGATGGCGTTGGAAACCTCCACCCCGTAGGCACCGACGTTCTGCACCGGGGTCGCCCCTACCGATCCCGGGATGCCGGACAGGCATTCCAGCCCTCCTAGGCCGTGCTCGATGGACGTCTCCACCACGTCGTCCCACACCGCACCCGCTTCCGCGCGCACCAAGTTACCGTCGACCACTACAGCGTCGTTGGCCAACCGAACCACGGTCAGGTCCGGCAGCTCACTGCCAATCACCACATTGGAGCCGCCGGCCAGAATCAGCACCGGGCCGCTGTTGCCGGGGCCCTGCGTGTCGAGCCCGCGCACCACGTCGATGACCTGATCGGTAGTGGCGCAGGTGATTACGCGCCGCGCGACCGGGCCTACCCGCAGGGTGGTCAGTGGGGCCAACGGCACCGCCTCTTCGACGCGTGCACCGGCGAACAACGATCCGACCTGCCCCTGTTTCATAAGCTCTGATTCCTGGCCCGTAACGGTAGCGTGCCAATCATGCCGCGTTCATTCGACATGTCGGCCGTCTACGAGGGCAGCGTCGAGGAGATCCACCAGGCTTTCCATGAAGAGCAGTACTGGCTGGGCAGGCTGGCGGAGGTGCCCACCGACGTCGCGACAATCGAGGAATTGCGGGTCGGCGAAGAGGCCGGCGACGAAGCCGCTGTCGAGGTCGTGACCGTCCAGCGCGTGTACCGTGACAATCTTCCGGCCCTGGTCACCCAGTTGCTGCGCGGTGATCTGTGTGTGCGCCGGGAGGAGTACTGGAGCCCACTCAACGACGGGATCGCGACGGCGTCCATCCGGGGATCGCTTCTGGACGCGCCGGTGAGCATCTGGGGAACGGCGGTCCTGGCCCCCGATGTCCAGTCCGGCGGGTCCCGGCTGGCCGCGAACATCACAGTCCAGGTGCGCGTACCGTTGATCGGCGGAAAGCTGGAGCATCTCATCGGGTCCCAGCTGCCCGAATTGGTTAGCGTGGAACAGCGCTACACGTCCCAGTGGATGGCAAGAAATGGCTGAAGATCGCCCCGCTACCTTGCGTATCGCGCTGGCCCAAATTCTCAGCGGCACCGATCCATCCGCAAACCTGCAGTTGGTGCGCGAATACGCCGAGCAGGCCGCCGACGCCGGAGCGAAGCTGGTGGTGTTCCCCGAGGCGACCATGTGCCGCTTCGGCGTCCCGCTGGGCCCGGTGGCTGAGCCGGTCGACGGGCCCTGGGCCAACGGCGTCCGGCGGATCGCCGGCGACGCCGGCGTCACCGTAATCGCCGGCATGTTCGCCCCGTCCGGAGACGGACGGGTGACCAATACGCTGATCGCGGCCGGCGCAGGTGATCAGCCGCTCACCCGCTACGACAAGATCCACCTCTACGACGCGTTCGGCTTCACCGAATCACGCACCGTCGCAGCTGGTCGCGAACCGGTGCTTGTCACAGTCGACGGTGTCGGGGTGGGTTTGACGACCTGCTACGACATTCGGTTCCCGGAGCTCTACACCGAACTCGCCGACCGTGGCGCCCAGCTGATCGCAGTATGCGCGTCCTGGGGTTCGGGACCGGGAAAACTCGAGCAGTGGACGCTACTGGCCCGCGCCCGGGCGGTGGATTGCACTTCTTACATCGCCGCGGCCGGTCAGGCGGACCCGGGCAGCGAGATCGGCAACTCCGGGGCCCCCACCGGCGTCGGGGGCAGCCTCGTGGCATCTCCGTTCGGCGAAGTGGTGGCGTCGGCGGGCGCGCGGCCTCAGCTGCTGATCGCAGACGTCGACCTGGACAAGGTGGCCGCAGCCCGGGACAACATCGCGGTGCTGCGCAACCGTTCGAGCTTTCTCCGACGTGATAAGGCAGAATCTCGGGAGTGACCACCCCGCAAGGCCCACCGAATGACCCCCGGTGGGGGCGTCCCGGTCCCGGCAACCAAAGTCCACTTGGCCGGCCTCCGGCACCCGGTGACAATCCCACCGAACAGCTGCGCCCCGGGCCTGGCCGCCCGCAGCAACCGCCACCGGGGCAGCCGCCGCCAGGCGAGCAGTCGCAGCCCGGCCAGCCAGCGACCGCGGCCAGCGCCTACGGGCAGCGAAGCCCCGACCCAATACCGCCCAAACAGGCCAGCGCTGCCACCACGCCGCTGACCACACCTAAGGACGAGGGCGAGAAGCGCAAGCGGCGCGTCATCTTCGGCTTTGCGGCGTCCTACGTGGTGTTGATCCTCGTCATCGTGCTTGCGCTGCTGGTGTCCGCGGCGATCGGTGTCGAGCTCTACATCCGCAACAAGGCGACCAACAAGATCGCGGCGGCCACGGCCTGCGTCGCCCAGGATCAAGCCACCGCGAGGTTCGGGGTGACGCCGTTGGTGACCTGGCAGGTGATCACCGATCACTACACCAACATCAGCATCGAGACGGCGGGTAACAACCTGCGCGATGCCAAGGGGATGAAGCTGCAGCTCAACATCTCCGACATCAGACTTGACAACACAGCCGACTCGAAGGGCACCATCGGCTCGATCGATGCGACGGTCACCTGGACCACCGACGGGATCCGTCAAACCGTGCAGAATTCGATCCCGGTCGTCGGTGACTTCGTGACCTCGAGTGTGACCACCCACCCCAAGGACAACACGGTGGAGTTGAAGGGCATGGTCAACGACATCGTCGCCAAACCGTCGGTGGTCAACGGCGCCCTGAAACTGCAGATCGTCACGTTCAACACGCTTTTCGGGAAGCTGCCCCGGGAGTTGATCCAGTCCTCACTCGACGACTACACGACGAGCCTCAACAAGAAATTGCCATTGGGTATCCAGGCGGACCGCGTCGAAGTCACCGACAGCGGCGTGGTCGCGCACTTCTCGTCCCACAACGCCACCATCCCGGCCGGCCAGACCGATCCCTGCTTCGCCGATCTGTGAGCTGACCGCGATCAGCTAACGTCCAGGCCGTCCAGCACGGCTCGGGTGCCGGACAGCCCCAGGCGGGTGGCGCCCGCGTCGAGCATGATGATCGCGTCGGCGGCGGTGCGAATACCGCCGCTGGCCTTGACCCCCAGCCGGCGGCCGACCGCCGCGCTCATCAGTTCGACGGCGCGCACGGTGGCCCCGCCAGCAGGGTGAAAGCCGGTCGAGGTTTTGACGAAGTCGGCGCCGGCGTCCTCGGCGGCCCGGCACACCGCGGTGAGCGTGTGCTCGTCGCCGTGACCCAACAGCACCGCCGACTCGACGATCACCTTCAGCACTGCGCCGCCGGTCGCAGCCCGGACCGCCGCGATGTCGGCCCGCACGGCGGCGACGTCGCCGGCCAGCGCGGCCCCGACGTCGATGACCATGTCGATCTCGCTGGCGCCCGCGGCGACCGCCGCGGCCGCCTCCTGCGACTTGATCTCGGGCAAGTGTTTCCCCGACGGAAAGCCGGCCACCGCGGCGACTCGCATCTCACCGGCGGCCGCCGCGACCGGCACCATCGATGGCGAGACGCAGACCGAAAAGACGCCTAGTTCGGCGGCTTCAGCGACCAGCGCCACCACTTCGGCGGGGGTGGCTTCGGGTTTGAGCAGGGTGTGGTCGACCATGGCGGCCAGCTGGCTGCGGGTCACGTGGCGGGGCACTAGAACGCCTCCTCCGCGCCGCCCGGATTGCATGAGGCTGCGACCATCTGGGCATCGTCGACCACGGGCCGCCAGGGCTCCAGATTCCAGCTGGTCTTGCCGGGTTGGGCCAATTCGGCGAAGCGCCAGTGGCACAGAAACTGCTCCCGCATCCCGGGGGTTTCGGCGTCGGGAGACCGCGCCAACACCTCCGCCCAGGCCTCGTCGGCGGCGTTGCCGTCGCCAGCAGTTCCGGCGTTCCGCGACACGGCGCGCCCCGCCGGTGTGGGATAGACGCGCAGGCTGGACAGCCGACCCCAATGCACCCATTCGGTGTGGTCGACGAACGGCGGCTGACCCGACGCGCTACCCGACTCGGCCGTTCCTGGATCGGCCAGCACCGGCGCCGCGCCCAGCAGCGCAACCAGCGCCGCAACCGGCGCGCACACCAGGAATTTCATCCGTCAGCGGGACTTGCCCTGTACTTCGAGGAGCTTTGGCCGTACATCGACCAGGTAGACGCCCGCCGCCACCGCGGCCACCGCCAGTCCCATGATCTGGAAGAGGAATGCCAGCACCGAGGTCAGTGCCACCGCACCGCCGAGGATCAGCAACCAGGCCGGCTTGGTCAGCTTGTCGGCGGCGGTGTAGGCGTCGGCCCGTTGCATGGCCGCGTGCACGAAGGCGTACACCGTCATCAGGGTGAGGGCGATTTGCAGGACGATCATGACGGTGTTCACTACGGGCACGCCCACAAGACTAAGCGGGGCTGCGCAGAAACGTCGACTCCGAGCCGCCCACTGGGGTGTCCAGGGGCGACCCGGAGTCGAGTCGTGACAATGCGGTGAGAAGCGCGCTTACTTCTGGGTGACCTTCTTGGCCGGAGCCTTCTTGGCCGGGGCCTTTTTGGCCGGAGCGGCCTTCTTGGCCGGAGCGGCCTTCTTGGCGACGGTCTTCTGCGCCTTCTTGGCGGTCTCCTCGGCCTTCTTGGGCAGCTCGATGCCGACCAACTTGGCGGCGCGCTCGCCGACCGCGCGGGTCTGCGACGCGACGGTGCCCAGCGCCTCCTGTGTCAGCTCGACGGCCTGGTCGACGTAGCCCTCGGCCCGCGCCGACGCGTCCTCGAACGCGGACTGGCTGCGCAGCCGCTCCAGGGCGGCCTCGCCGCGCTCGACCAGTTCGTTGTAGCGGCTGGTGGCGGCTTCGAGGTAGCCCTCGGCGGCCTTACGCAGCTCGTCGGAGGTGAAGCGCTCACGCAGCTCGGTCAGCTGCTCGGGCAGGTCCTCCTGCAGCTTGCTCAGGCGAGCGCGGCTCTCCTCGACCCGGCTGCGGGTGTCGGTGCGGGTTTCCTCGGCACGCTCACGCAGGTTGGTGCGGGTCTCCTCGGCGCGGTCGCGCAGGTTGGCGATCAAGTCGTTGACGGTGGCCAGGGCGAGGTCGGCGGCGCCCAGGGCGGCGAGCAGCGGAGCCTTGAGGTCCTCGATGTTGTTGTTGTCAGCCATTGGTGTTTCCTTTCCTGGTTTTCGATATAGGGACTATTACCTTCGGTGTTGGAAATTGATGCAAGCGGCGGCTCCTTGGCCAGGAGGGGTGAAGGTCGGTCAAGACCCGCGGTGACGTTGCTTCCTCGGCGCGCGGTTTGCCGGAAACCTCCTGGTTGGTCGGGTCGGGTGGTGGTCTGTGCGGTGTGGGATTTTCTCTCTTCGGCGGGCGGCCGATCGGGTGGCCGGACCAGCGGTGAAACCTGGCTCAGTCGGCGTCCGGGTGGGAGGCGGCAGGCCCGGCGTCGGCACTACGGGCGGATCAGTCTTCTTTGCCTTCTCTGCCGGGTTCGCTCGAACACTCCTCACGGTCGGCTTCGTTCTGCTCGACGAAGGACGCATAGGTGTCCAGCAGGACCTGCTTCTGCCGCTCGGTGATGGCCGTATCGGTGACGATCGCGTCCCGTACCTGGCTGGTCTCACTGGGCTCGAGCATCCCCGCACGCACGTACAAGATTTGCGCGGATACCCGTAAAGCCTTGGCGATCTGCGCCAGCACGTCCGCGGATGGCTTGCGCAGTCCGCGCTCGACCTGGCTCAGATAGGGGTTGCTGACACCTGACCGTTCAGCAAGCTGCCGCATCGATACCTGGGCCAGTTCCCGCTGAGCCCTGATGAAGCTGCCGATGTCGGAGGCCACGTCAGAGGCTTTTGTGGACACTTTGGCGCCCAAGTTTTCCTCCGGCGACATCGGTTGCTGCTCCCTGCGTCGACTGTTTGCTTACGCCCACCAGGGTACGAAGACGTGCTTGCTTTTGCAAGCGGTTGTGACCGCCCCCTCAGAACAGCAGTTGCGCCACCGTATAGATCACCAAACCGGCAAGTGAGCCGACAACGGTCCCGTTGATCCGGATAAATTGCAGGTCACGGCCCACATGGAGCTCAATCCGGCGGCTGGCCTCCGCAGCATCCCAGCGCTCGATCGTCTCGGTAATGATCGCTGTGATCTCTACCCCATATTGCGAGACCAGATGCTGAGCGGCACGAACCATCCAGCCATCCACCTTGTCGCGTAGCTCCGCGTCGTCGCGCAGCGATTCCCCGATGCGAATCACGGCGTCGGCGACTCGGGTCCGCAACGCGCTAGACGGGTCGTCCACGCCCTCGAGCACCAGGCGCTTGAGCGTCGACCAGGCCGTCTTGGCCGCGTTGGCCACCTCTTCGCGCGCCATCAACTGCTCTTTGACCGCATCGGCGCGGGCGATCGTGTCCGGATCGTTCTGCAGGTCATCGGCGAACTCGAACAGAAAGCGCGTCGCCGAACGGCGGAGCTCATGATCGGGGTTGCGGCGAACCTTGTCGGTGAAATCCATCAGCTCGCGATGAATCCGGTCCCCGACGAGGTGATCGACGAATCGCGGCGACCACGTCGGTGAGTCGCGCTCCACCACCCGCTGGATGACCACGCCGGCGTTCAGCGACCACTGGAACGCCCGGTCGGCCAGCAACTGGATCAGGGCCTCCTGCCGATTCTCGGCCAGCAGCGTCTGCAGCACCCGGCCGACCGGCGGACCCCACTGCGGTTCGGCGATGCGCCGCACGATCATCCGGTCGATCACGTGCTGCACATCCTCGTCGCGCAGCAACTCCACCAGCACCCGCAGCACCGTCGCCGTCTCGGCCGCCACCCGCTGGGCGTGCGCGGGCTCGGCGAGCCACTTACCCAGCCGGCTCGGCACCTGCGCGTCGCGCAGCTTGGTCTCCACGACCTCCGCCGACAGGAAGTTCTCGCGCACGAAGGTGCCCAAGCCCTCGCCGAGCTGGTCTTTCTTGCGCTTGATGATCGCCGTGTGCGGGATCGGGATGCCGAGCGGGTGCTTGAACAGTGCCGTCACCGCGAACCAGTCGGCCAGCGCACCCACCATCCCCGCCTCGGCGGCCGCGCCGACGTACCCGACCCAGGCCGGCGCGGCGCCGTGGATATTCGCCCACCGGCAGGCGAGGAAGGCGAAGGTCGCACCGACCAGGAAGCCCAGCGCCACCACTTTCATCCGACGCAGCGCCGTGCGGCGCTCGGCGTCGGCCGCCGAGTCGGCGCCGGCGAACGACTCCGCGAACGATGTGCCGGTCGGTGGACTCGCGGCCGAGCGCGCGTTCGCGCCCCGCTCGGACGGCGAACCGGAACCGTCAACCCTGTGCGTCATCCCACCGCCCGATCCTGTGCCACCACATCATCATCCGCCATCCCCACCACCGGTAAGTGTTACCCACACTGGTCGGAGGCCTCACGCCGGTTTGGCGCATCCGCTTATCAGGCTGCCCCACCCCGTATTATCGATGCGTCTGGACGAATGGAAATCGGCGAAAGTGGCTCAGCTCATTCCGGCTCGCATCCCCAAGACCGACGGTCGCAAACGGCGCTGGCACCAGCACAAGGTGGATCGGCGCAATGAGTTAGTAGACGGCACGATCGAGGCGATCCGCCGGCAGAGCCGATTTCTGAGCATGGACGAGATTGCCGCCGAGATCGGGGTGTCCAAGACCGTCCTCTACCGCTACTTCGTGGACAAGAACGACCTGACAACCGCCGTGATGATGCGGTTCGCGCAGACCACCCTGATTCCCAACATGGCTGCGGCGCTGTCCTCGAACTTGGACGGCTACGAGTTGACCCGCGAGGTCATCCGCGTCTACGTGGAAACCATGGCGGCCGAACCCGAACCGTACGGATTCGTGATGGCCAACAGCTCGGGCAGCAAGAGCAAGGTGATCGCCGACTCGGAGCGGATCATCGCCCGCATGATCGCAGTGATGCTGCGGCGGCGCATGCTCGAAGTCGGGATGGACACCGGCGGCGTCGAGCCATGGGCGTACCTGATCGTCGGCGGTGTGCAATTGGCCACTCACTCGTGGATGTCGGACCCGCGGATGAGCAGCGACGAACTCATTGACTACCTGACGATGCTGAGCTGGAGTGCGCTGTGCGGGATCGTCGAGGCCGGCGGATCGCTGGAGAAGTTCCGGGCAGAGCCGCATCCTTCGCCGATTGTTCCGGCCTGGAAACAGCTGGACCAGAACCCAACCGAGCAATAGTCACGAGGCCCCGGCCCGCCCGGCCGACCATCACCCCGGATTGGCGTCGATAACCAGACCCGGCCCAAACGGCTAGCATGCATGTGGTGCGTCGGGGGAGGTGCGTGCGATGCTGCCAGAAAACTCAGCGTCGCCGAACAATTGACGGAAGGCAGATAATCCGATGGCCGTGCAGCTCACGCCGCATTTCGGCAACGTGCAAGCGCACTACGACCTGTCGGATGAATTCTTCCGACTCTTCTTGGATCCCACCCAGACTTATAGCTGCGCCTACTTCGAGCGCGATGACATGTCGCTGGAGGAAGCACAGATCGCCAAGATCGACCTGGCACTGGGCAAGCTCGGCCTCGAGCCCGGCATGACACTGCTCGACATCGGCTGCGGTTGGGGCGCCACCATGCGGCGTGCCGTGGAGAAGTATGACGTGAACGTCGTGGGTCTGACGTTGTCGGCCAACCAGGCCGCCCATGTCCAGCAGAAGTTCGACGAGCTGGACAGTCCCCGGAGCAGGCAGGTGCTGCTAGAGGGCTGGGAGAAGTTCCACGAACCCGTAGACCGCATCGTCTCGATCGGCGCGTTCGAGCACTTCGGCCGCCAGCGCTATAAGCGGTTTTTCAAGATGGCGCACGACGTGCTGCCCAGCGACGGCGTCATGCTGCTGCACACCATCGTCCGTCCGACCATGCGCGAAGCCCGAGCCAAGGGCTTGCCGTTGACCCACGAGATAGTGCACTTCAGCCAGTTCATCCTGGCCGAGATTTTCCCGGGTGGTGACCTGCCGACGGTTCCGACGATCGAGGAACACACCGAGGCAGCAGGGTTCACGATGCAGCGCATTCAGTCGTTGCAGCTGCACTACGCGCGCACGCTGGAGATCTGGGCAGCCGCGCTGGAGGCAGAGCAGGAGAAGGCGATCGCGATCCAGTCCGAGAAGGTCTACCGGCGCTACATGAAGTACCTGACCGGATGCGCCAAGCTGTTCCGCGAGGGCTACACCGACGTCGACCAGTTCACGTTGCAGAAGTAAGCCCAAAACAGAAGCGAGCCCGGAAACATGTTCCGGGCTCGTCCGAGGCCGACTTACTTGACCAAGGTGAACTGCCCCACGTTGCAGATTCCCTTGCGGAAGAAGTTCTCGCAGCCAGTCAGGTAGTGCATGTATTTGTCGTAGATATCCTGCGACTGAATCTCGATGGCCCTATCCTTACTCGCCTCGAGGTTCTCCGCCCAGATCTGCAGTGTGCGGGCATAGTGCTCTTGTAGCAATTGGACCCGTTCGAGGGTGAATCCGGCGGCACCGGCAAATTTCGGAATGTCCTCCTGCGCCGGCAACTGACCGCCCGGGAAGATATCCGTTCCGATAAATCTCATGAATCGCAGATCGCTCATCGTGACGGAGACACCGCGCTCGAACTGCTGCTTCTGGGTGTACGCCAAAATTGTGTGCAGAAGCATCCGGCCGTCATCGGGAAGAATGCTGTAGGTCCGTTCGAAGAAGGTGCCGTAGCGCTCCAGCTTGAACGCCTCGAAGGCACCGATGCTGACGATCCGGTCGACCTTGTCCTCGAACTCTTCCCACCCTTGCATGCGCACCTCGACGGTGCGCTCGGTGGGGATCTTCGCCAACCGTTTCTTGCTGTATTCAAATTGGTTGCGGCTGAGAGTAATCCCAATCACGTTCACATCGAACTTCTCGATCGCCCGCTGCAGCGCGCCTCCCCAGCCGCAGCCGATGTCGAGCAGTGTCATGCCGGGCTCGAGGTTCAGCTTGCCCAGCGCCAGGTCGAACTTGGCGTTGGACGCCTCCTCGAGCGTCATGTCCTCGCGCTCGAAGTAAGCGCAGGTGTACGCCATCGTCGGGTCTAAAAACAAGGCAAAAAATTCGTCCGAAACGTCGTAAATGGATTGCGACTCTTCGTAAAACGGCCTCAAGTTGGTCATGCTTGTCTGGCGCCTCTCCTTGACGATCGCGGGAATAGTACCCGATTCGCTCAGCGGCTGTCACACGACGAGCTGCATCCGCGGGGACGGGTCAACAACGTCAATAGCTGTAGAAACCCTGGCCGGATTTCTTACCCAACATTCCCGCCTCCACCATCCGAAGCAATAGCGGCGGCGGCCCATAGTGCGGCTCTTTGAATTCCTCGTACAGCTTGTCCGCGATGAGCTTGAGGGTGTCCAGGCCGACCAGGTCGGAGAGCCGCAGCGGGCCCATCGGATGAGACAGCCCCGCGACGACGGCCTTGTCCACGTCCTCGACGGTGGCGAAGCCCGCCTCCACCATCCGGATCGCGGACAGCAGGTAGGGCACCAACAGGGCGTTCACCACGAATCCGGAGCGGTCCGAACAGCGCACCACCTGCTTGCCCAGCACCCCGCTGGCGAACTCTTCGGTGCGGGACAGGGCACCTTCGTCGGTGACCAGGGTGCTGACCAACTCGACCAGCGGCAACACCGGGACTGGGTTGAAGAAGTGCAGGCCCAGCACCCGCTTCGGGTTCTTGGTGGCCGCCGCGATCTTCATGATCGGAATGCTGGATGTGTTGGAGGCCAGCACCGCATCGGGGTCGGTGACCACCCGGTCCAGCTCGGCGAAGACGCCGGCCTTCACTGACTCGTCTTCGATAATGGCCTCAATGACCAGTTGCCGATCGGCCAGGTCGCTGAGGTCGGTGGTGAATGTCAGCAGGCCCAGGGCCCGGTCGCGTTCGCGCTCGGTCACCTTGCCCGCGCTGACGCCCCGCTCCAGCGACTTGACGATGCGGTTGCGGCCCGCGGTGATCAACGCGTCGGTGGTCTCGAACACCGTCACTTCGACGCCGGCCCGCACCGACACTTCGGCGATGCCGGAGCCCATCTGCCCCGCCCCGACCACACCTACCCGCTGGATTGCTGCATCACTCACTGTCATCTCCACACGTCGCCCGAATTGTCCTGCACCGCAATAGGCCCCGCCCAGGGTGGCCGGGCGGGGCCTATGCTACTTCAGCGCGAACCGGGGGTCGCTCGGCTCGGCGCTGGTCTCAGCCGCGGGCAGACGCAGAGTCGCAGCAATCGGGCTGCGAAAGCGCGACTCTGCGTTCCCCCGCAAGCGGGAGGTGCCCACAGCTCGGCGGACTAGATCCTTAGTGGAACTGGCCCTCTTCGGTCGAGCCGGCCAGCGCCGTCGTCGACGAATTGGGGTCCACGGTCGTGGCGATGCGGTCGAAGTACCCCGCACCGACCTCGCGCTGGTGCTTGGTTGCGGTGTAGCCGCGCTCCTCGGCTGCGAACTCGCGCTCCTGCAACTCGACGTAGGCGCTCATCTGCTTGCGGGCGTAACCGTGGGCCAGATCGAACATCGAGTAGTTCAGCGCGTGGAAGCCGGCCAGCGTGATGAACTGGAACTTGAAGCCCATCGCACCCAGCTCCTTCTGGAACTTCGCGATGGTGTCGTCGTCGAGGTGCTTGCGCCAGTTGAACGACGGCGAGCAGTTGTAGGCCAACAGTTGGTCGGGGAACTCGCTCTTGACGCCCTCGGCGAACTTGCGGGCCAGCTCCAGGTCCGGAGTACCGGTCTCCATCCAGATCAGGTCGGCGTACGGCGCGTAGGCCTTGGCACGGGCGATGCAGGGCTCGAGGCCGTTGCGGACCCGGTAGAAGCCTTCGCTGGTGCGCTCACCGGTGATGAACGGACGGTCCCGCTCGTCAACGTCGGAGGTGATCAGCGTGGCAGCCTCGGCGTCGGTCCGCGCGATGACGACGGTGGGGACACCGGCCACGTCGGCCGCCAACCGGGCCGAGGTCAGGGTGCGGATGTGCTGCTGGGTCGGGATCAGCACCTTGCCGCCCAGGTGGCCACACTTCTTCTCCGAGGCCAGCTGGTCCTCCCAGTGGGAGCCGGCGACACCGGCTGCGATCATCGCCTTCTGCAGCTCGTAGACGTTGAGCGCGCCACCGAAGCCCGCCTCACCGTCGGCGACGATGGGAGCCAGCCAGTTGTCCACCGAGCGGTCGTTCTCGACCTTGGCGATCTCGTCGGCGCGCAGCAGCGCGTTGTTGATCCGCCGAACCACCTGCGGGACCGAGTTGGCCGGGTAGAGGCTCTGGTCGGGGTAGGTGTGGCCGGACAGGTTCGCGTCACCGGCGACCTGCCAACCGGACAGGTAGATGGCCTTGAGGCCGGCGCGGACCTGCTGGACGGCCATGTTGCCGGTCAGCGCGCCGAGCGCGTTGACGAAGTCCATCTCGTGCAGCTGCTCCCAGAGCACCTCCGCGCCGCGGCGGGCGAGGGTGTGCTCCTCGACGACGTGGCCCTGCAGCGCGACGACGTCCTGGGGGGTGTAGGTGCGGGTGACACCCTTCCAGCGGGGGTTGTGGTCCCAGTCGTGCTGGATTTGCTCAGCGCTCTTGGGGGTTCCAACGACAGACATTGGACGGCTCCTTACCGGTTTTTACCTTGCCGATTTCTTGAAAACCATGAGGCGGTGTCTGCTGCCCGACGGCCTGCCGACCTCGACTTCACTCGTGTGCTAACACGACCTTGGCATAGCGCATTCCTGCTGGTCTACCCATTTCACTTGCGAATTTCGGCTATGACTCGCGGTCATTTTGTGAATCTTGCGAAGGCGGCAACTAACTGAACCGGTTCAGAAGCTACCCATCAGTAACCACAAACCCGCAGGTCAGTGAACGGTTTAACGGGACGCTCGTACTGTTAGAGAGCGAACAGCGCGGCGACCGCTTTCGTCTCGTCGCCGACGGCATATGTGAGCGTTGTAACAGTGCGATCGACGAGGCCGGGACCGAACTTGTCGGTGGAACCGGCCGGGTGGACGTGGGAGATGATCTCCAACTTGTCGCCCAGCGCGACCGGCGCCTCGTGCTCGATGGTCACCCGAAGGGGTCCGTTCAACAGCTCGGGGTGGGTGTACAGGTAGTCCTCGACCACGCTCCAATAGACGGAGTTGTTCATGTGGTCGAACAGGTCGATGTCGCAGACCCGGACTCCGAACTCGTGGATCTCGGCGGCGTCATCCCGGCTGCCCGGCTTCAAATAGCCCTTCCACCGCAACCGATCCACCGAGGTGGTCTTGTGCAGGCCGGCCAGAAAGTCGTCCGCGATGCGGGCCGGCATCTCGGTCTCCTTGTTGACGTGGATCCAGAACGCCTCAGACTCGATCAGGCCACCCTTGCGGCCATCGAGGCGAACCCGCATCTCACACCACCGGTTCGAGGTCCCCGAACACCAGCGCCGACACCGCAGCATGTCCTGGAACTCGATCGGCCTGATTAGGTCGACCATGGTGCGCCGGACGATCCACAACGGATGAGTTTCCTCGAAACCCATCTCCCGCAACTGGTCCTGGCCGATGTCCTGGATGTGCCGGCAGGCGGCATCCAGTCGTAACCGCCCCGTCCGGTCGATGTCGCCGACGCGCAGCGGCCATTGTCGGTCGAAGACGTCGGGGTGACCGTCGGGCACCGGCATCAACTGTTTGTCCAGGCTCATTACGGTGGCCCCTGTCCCCTCCTAGTAAGCGCTCCCCGGGTTTACCCAGGAAGGCCGATGCGAATCATGCCAAACAGCGGGGCCCAAACACCAACTGCAAACCCTGCGAAGCATGCCTTCGCAAACTATCCACCGGTCCTCTAGGCTTCCTTAGGTGTCCAAGACGTTCGTCGGCGCACGCGTCCGCCAGCTCCGCGGCGAACGTGGATTCAGCCAGGCCGCGCTGGCCCAGATGCTGGGCATTTCGCCGAGCTATCTCAACCAGATCGAGCACGACGTCCGGCCGCTCACGGTGGCCGTGCTGCTACGGATTACCGAGGTGTTCGGGGTCGACGCCACGTTCTTCGCCTCCCAGGACGACACCCGGCTGGTCGCCGAGCTGCGCGAGGTCACTATGGACCGCGACCTGGACCTCGACGTCGACCACACCGAGATCGCCGAAATCGTCAACTCCCACCCAAGCCTGGCTCGCGCGGTGGTGAACCTGCACCGCCGCTTCCGGAACACCACCGCTCAGTTGGCCGCGGCCACCGAGGAGCGCAATTTCGACGGCAGCAGTGGCAGCGGTTCGATCACCATGCCGCACGAAGAGGTGCGCGACTACTTCTACCAGCGGCAAAACTATCTGCACGAACTCGACACCGCCGCCGAAGACCTGACCGTCAAGATGCGCATGCACCACGGCGACCTGGCCCGAGAATTGACCCTTCGGCTCACCGAGGTCCACGGCGTGCACATCACCCGGCGCATCGACCTGGGTGAGAACGTGCTGCACCGCTACGACCCGACCACCAAGACGCTGGAGATGAGCAACCACCTGGCGTCCGGGCAGCAGGTGTTCAAGATGGCCGCCGAGCTGGCCTACCTCGAGTTCGGTGAGCTGATCGACAGCATGGTCGAGCAGGGCAAGTTCACCAGCGACGAGTCGCGCACCCTGGCCCGGCTCGGCCTGGCCAACTACTTCGCTGCGGCTACCGTGCTGCCCTACCGCCAGTTCCACGACGTCGCAGAGAACTTCCGCTACGACGTTGAGCGGCTGTCGGCTTTCTACTCAGTCAGCTACGAGACCATCGCACACCGGCTCTCCACGCTGCAGCGGCCCTCGATGCGGGGTGTCCCACTCTCGTTCGTCCGGGTGGACCGTGCCGGCAACATGTCGAAACGCCAGTCGGCCACCGGCTTTCACTTCTCTTCCACCGGCGGCACCTGCCCGCTGTGGAACGTCTACGAGACCTTCGCCAACCCCGGCAAGATACTCGTGCAGATCGCGCAAATGCCCGACGGCCGAAACTACATGTGGGTGGCCCGCACCGTCGAAAGGCGAGCGGCCCGGTATGGTCAGCCCGGAAAAACCTTCGCGATCGGGCTCGGCTGCGAACTTCGCCATGCGCATCGACTCGTCTACTCGGAAGGACTCGACTTGTCGGGCAACGTCACCACACCGATCGGCACGGGTTGTCGGGTCTGCGAACGCGACGATTGCCCGCAGCGGGCCTTCCCGGCCCTCGGCCGCGCACTGGACCTCAACGAGCACCGCAGCACGGTGTCGCCCTATCTGGTGCGGCAGGCATGACCGGCGGGGAGGTCGCGCGCATCCCACCGGGTCGTCTCCGCGAGCTGGGCCCGGTCAACTGGGTGATCGCCAAGCTGGCCGCGCGGCAGGTGCGGGCACCGGAGATGCACCTGTTCACCACCCTTGGGTCGCGGCAGGCGCTGTTCTGGACTTGGGCCGTGTATTCCGGCCGGCTCATGCGCGGCCGGCTCCCCACCATCGACGCCGAGTTGATAATCCTGCGGGTGGGTCACCTGCGGTCCTGCGAATACGAGCTACAGCACCATCGCGGGATGGGCCGCAAGGCCGGTCTGGACGCTCAGGCGCAGGCTGCGATATTCGCCTGGCCCGACGCCCCGGACGGCGAGGGGCCCCGTCGGGTGCTCAGCGCGCGCCAGCAGACGCTGCTGAATGCCACCGACGAGCTGGTCAACGACCGCACCATCAGCGACGAGACCTGGCGGCAGCTGGCCACCCACCTCGACCGGCCTCGACTTATCGAATTCTGTCTTCTCGCAACACAATACGACGGTTTGGCCGCGACCATCACGGCGCTGAGAATTCCGCTGGACAACCCGGGCGATCACAGATAGACGTTGGCCAGCAGCGCCAGCGTCAACACCACCGGAACAACGGGGACCGCGAACGCGAACGCCGCCCAGCCATGCTTGCGACGCCAGCGCATCAGCACGCCACCGATGACCGTGCCGACAGCCAGTGCGGCCGACAAGATCAGCACCGCCAGGCTCCACTTGCTCACCGTGGTGATGTCGTCGCCGACGGTGATCGCGATCAGCCAGAACACGTAGCCGGCGATCAGCCCCCCGAGCCCGCCTACCACCAACTCCCTGGGACGGCGCGCCTGCGCAGAAAGGCCTGCGGACCGGGATTTCGCCACCCGGCCATCGTAGGCGACGGGCATACGGCCCCTCAGCTCCGCCAAACGTCCGCGCCCACTGCGCCGGGCCGCCTGGCTCAGAAGTTGATCATGTGCCCGATCAGCCCGTGGAAGCATTCCTGCAGCGCCTCGGACATGGTCGGGTGCGTGTGCACATTGCGGGCGAGTTCGGTGGCGGTGAGATCCCACTTTTGGGCCAGCGTGAGCTCGGGCAGCAGCTCGGACACGTCGTGGCCAACCAGATGTCCACCGATCAGTTCGCCGTACTTGGCGTCGGCGATCAGCTTGACGAACCCGCTCGGGTCACCGACGCCGTGCGCCTTGGCGTTGGCGGTGAACGGGAACTTGGCCACCACCACGTCGTAGCCTTCGTCGCGAGCCTGCTCCTCGGTGAGCCCGAAACTGGCCACATTCGGCTGGCAGAACGTCGCCCGCGGCATCATGCGGTAGTCGCCGAGCGGCAAAGTTTCTGCGCCGCCGATGGTTTCGGACGCTACCACGCCCTGCGCCTCGGCCACGTGGGCCAGCTGCAGCTTGCCGGTCACGTCGCCGATCGCGTAGATGTGCGGCACCGAAGTCTGCATGTAGTCGGTGATGCCGATCGCCTTGCGGTCGGTGAGTTCGACGCCAGCCTTGTCCAGGCCGTAACCCTCGACGTTGGGCGCAAAACCGATGGCCTGCAACACTTTTTCGGCTTTGAGTTCGTCGGATTTGCCGTCTTTGCTGACACTGATCCGCACCTGGGAGCCGTCGTCGGTGATGGACTCGACCTTGGTCCCGGTGAGAATCCTGACGCCCAGTTTCTTGAACTGCTTCTCGATTTCCTTGGACGCGTCCGCGTCTTCGTTGGGCAGCGCGCGGGGCAAGAACTCCACAATGGTCACGTCCACGCCGTAGTTCTTCAGCACGTAGCCGAACTCCATGCCGATGGCACCGGCTCCGGCGATGACAATCGACTTGGGCAGATCGCGGGTGAGGATCAACTTTTCGTAGGTCACCACGTTCTCCGACAGCGACGTGCCGGGCACCAGGCGGGTGCTGGCGCCGGTGGCGATGATGGCGTTGTCGAACGTGACTTCCTGCGTCCCGCCGTCGTCGTTGAGTTCCACCGAGATCGTGTGGGAGTCGGTGAACCGGCCGTACCCGTGGATCTCGGTGATCTTGTTCTTCTTCATCAGGTAGTGCACGCCGGCCACCCGGCCCTCGGCCACTTTGCGGCTGCGGTCGAAGGCGGCCCCGTAGTCGAAGGTGACCTCACCGCTGATGCCGAAAACCTTGGCTTCCTTAGTGAAGATGTGCGAAAGCTCGGCGTTGCGCAACAACGCTTTTGACGGGATGCATCCGACGTTGAGGCAGACGCCACCCCAGTATTTCGGTTCGATGATGGCGGTGTTCAACCCGAGCTGCGCGGCGCGAATGGCTGCGACATATCCGCCGGGACCTGCTCCGAGAACGACGACGTCATAGTGGGTCACGGACCCTACCCTAATGCCGGGCGGCCCTCGCGACTCAAGCAGCTGATAAGACTCGATTCGCTAATAAGGAAGCACGCCGAACAAACACGGGGTGGTCACCCGATCGCAGTAGTACGACCCGTACAGCGGCGCCGCGGCCCATACCGAGGCAAACGGCGCCGACATCACCGCGATCGCCAGGGCCGCGATCAGCGGCTTGGACTCCACCATCGCCAGAATCAGCCCGGCCACGGTACACACGGTGACGTAGCCGAACACCACGAACACCGACGGCGTCTTGTCCAGGTCGTGATACCACCAGTAGAAGAGGCTGAGCCCGAAGACCGCAGCGAAAGCCCACACACCCAGCAGCACCAACAGCAGCTTCCACCACTTCAGGTAGACATATCGGCCCGGCACGGTGACCGGCCCCGGTGGCTCCGCCGCCGCATCCTGGGGCGCGACGACGGCCGCCACGGACTCCTCTACCTTCGGCTGCTGTTCGGGCTGCTCCGGTGCGTCCGGCCTCATCTGCTCGGCCGTCAGACCCGCCAACGGCAGGAACGGCTGGGAGTCGGTGTCGTCGAAATTCGGCACGAACGCCACGGACGGCTCGCCCGCGTCGTACTGCGGCTTCACCTCACCGGTGTCGAAATCCGGGACGAATGGTGCAGTCCCCGGATTCGACTCGCGGTCACCGTCGCCCTTGCGCTCAGCCACCGGCGACCACCCGCAGAGCAGCGAGCATGCCGAACCAACCGGGCCCCAGCGCCAGGATCCCCGCGCCGAGCGCGGTGACCCACCGGCGTCCGGAGAACAAGACCAACGCCAGCCCGATCACGCTGGGCACGCTGATGACTAATGCGATCGCCACGTCCGGGCGTATCCGGGCGTGGCTCAGCACGCTGAACGCGACCGCGAGGATCTGGCCGACCGCGCTGCCGACCAGCATGCCACCGGCAAGCAGCCATGCGCGCGGAAGGGGAATCACGGTGTACGACCTTAGCGATTGACCCCGTCGGGCTCGGGTACTTTCCCGGCGCGCCCTTCGTCTTTCAAGGTCACAACATGACCACGGGTCGACGGCCGCTCGCCACGCTCGTACGCCGCACCGGTGATTACCGGCTCGCCTTGCAGCAGTGCGCTTTCCGCATCGGAATACACCCGGCCCCGGCTGAGGAACCGCATGCCCTCCGGTGCTTCCAGGCTGAACCCACTGCCCCGCCCAGGCACCACATCGATGATCAGCTGGGTGTGCCGCCAGGTCTCGTATTGCGGGCCGGAGATCCAGACCGGCACCCCGTCGTCGCCGACATCGAGCACGCCCAGCAACACGTCGCGGTCACCCACGAGGAAGTCGCCGAGTGCGTAACACATCGGCGAGGACCCGTCGCAGCAGCCGCCGGACTGGTGGAACATCACCGGACCATGGCGGGCTTGCAACCGTTCCAGCAACGCAGCGGCTGCGCCGGTGATGAGCGCCCCCGGCGGCGCGCTCATCGGCGCGTCCATCAGAAGAACCCGAGCGCCTGGTCGGAGTACGACACCAGCAGATTCTTGGTCTGCTGGTAATGCTCGAGCGCCATCTTGTGGCCTTCGCGGCCGAAACCGGACTGCTTGTACCCACCGAACGCCGAGTGCGGCGGATACACGTGGTAGCAGTTGGTCCACACCCGTCCGGCTTTGATTTCCCGACCGGCGCGGTAGGCGGTGTTGCCGTCGCGGCTCCACACTCCCGCGCCCAACCCGTAGAGCGTGTCGTTGGCGATGTCCATGGCCTGGTCATAAGTGTCGAACGGGGTGACCGCAACGACGGGGCCAAAGATCTCTTCTTGGAAGACCCGCATCGTGTTGTTGCCGGCGAAGATGGTCGGCTGCATGTAGAAACCGCCGGACAGGTCGCCACCCAACTCGGCGCGCTCACCGCCAGTAATCACCTTGGCGCCCTCGCCCCTGCCGATCTCGATGTAGGACAAGATCTTTTCCAGCTGATCGTTGGAGGCCTGCGAACCCAGCATGGTCTGCGAATCCAGCGGGTCGCCCTGCCGGATAGCTTTGGTGCGAATGGCCGCCAGTTCCAGGAACTCGTCGTAGATGTCGGACTGAATCAGCGCCCGGGACGGACAGGTGCAAACCTCGCCCTGGTTGAGGGCGAACATGGTGAACCCTTCTAGCGCCTTGTCCTGGAAGTCGTCGCCAGCGGCCAGCACGTCGGAAAAGAAAATATTGGGGCTCTTGCCGCCGAGTTCGAGGGTCACCGGAATCAGGTTCTGCGACGCGTACTGCATGATCAGCCGACCGGTGGTGGTCTCGCCGGTAAAGGCGACCTTGGCGATGCGGTTGCTCGACGCCAGCGGCTTGCCCGCCTCGGCGCCAAAACCGTTGACGATGTTGACCACCCCGGGCGGCAACAGATCACCAATCAGCGACATCAGGTACAGAATCGAGGCCGGAGTCTGCTCGGCCGGCTTGAGCACCACCGCGTTTCCGGCCGCCAGCGCCGGAGCCAGCTTCCAGGCACCCATCAGGATCGGGAAATTCCACGGGATGATCTGGCCCACCACCCCGAGCGGTTCGTGGAAGTGATAGGCCACAGTGTCCTCGTCGATCTGCGACAGGGAACCCTCCTGGGCACGGATCGCAGCGGCGAAATACCGGAAGTGATCGGCGGCCAACGGGATATCGGCGGCAATGGCCTCCCGGATCGGTTTCCCGTTGTCCCACACCTCGGCGACGGCCAGCGCGGGCGTGTGCTCGTCAATGCGGTCAGCGATTTTGTTCAGGATCGCCGCCCGTTCGGCCGGAGCCGTCTTGCCCCACGCCGGGGCGGCGCCATGCGCCGCCTCGAGCGCCCTCTCGACATCGGTCTCATCGGACCGAGCGATCTCGCAGAACGACTGGCCCGTCACCGGCGTCGGGTTCTCGAAATATCTGCCCGCAGTCGGCGCCACCCAGTCGCCGCCGATGAAGTTCCCGTACCGCGATTCGTACGACATCAACGCATCCGGCGATCCCGGGCGTGCAAAGACAGGCATTCGCTTCGGCTCCTCGCTAGTTCATGTAACTCAGCTCACACTACCGCTGGGGCCAGAATGGGCTCCATGGCTGCTGACCCTTATCTCTGGCTCGAAGACGTCACCGGCGACGAGGCACTGGATTGGGTGCGGGCCCGCAACGAGCCCACTAAAGCCGAGTTCTGCGGGGACGACTTCGACCAAATGCGCACCGAGGCGCTCGAGGTGCTCGATACGGACGCCCGCATCCCCTACGTGCGCCGACGCGGGGAGCATCTATACAACTTTTGGCGCGACGCGAACAATCCACGGGGACTGTGGCGGCGCACCACGCTGGAGAGCTACCGCACCGACTCGCCGGAATGGGATGTGCTGATCGACGTCGATGCGCTTGGCAGGGCCGACGGCCGGAACTGGGTGTGGGCAGGCGCTGACGTGATCGAGCCGGAGTTCACCCGCGCGCTGGTCAGCCTCTCCCCTGGCGGATCGGACGCGGTGGTGGTTCGCGAATTCGACATGCTGGCAAGGGAATTCGTCTCCGACGGGTTTGAGTTGCCGGAGGCCAAGTCGCAGATCGGCTGGGAGGACCCGGACACCGTCCTGGTGGGCACCGACTTCGGAACCGACTCGATGACCGAATCGGGTTATCCGCGCATCGTCAAGCGGTGGCGCCGGGGCACCCCCCTAGCGGCGGCCGACACAGTGTTCGAGGGCGAGCGCACCGACGTCAGCGCCGGCGGCTCCACCGACCGCACCCCCGGCTTCGAGCGCACCTTTGTGGCCCGCTCCCTGGACTTCTGGAACCGGCAGCGCTATGAGCTGCGCGGGTTGGAGCTGATCCCGATCGAGGTGCCCGCGGATGCGAGCAGCATGTCGGTGCACCGCGAGTGGCTGTTGATCGAGTTGCGCACCGACTGGACGGTCGGGGAAACCACCTACCGCGCCGGATCCCTCTTAGCCGCCAACTACGACGAATTCCTCTCCGGTACAAGGAATTTGACTGCGGTCTTCGAGCCAGACGAACACACCTGCCTGCACCACTACGCGTGGACGCGCGATCGGCTGCTGATCGTCTCGCTGGTCGACGTGGCCAGCCGGGTCGAGGTGGTCACCCTGCCCTCGCGTGACGATCCGCTGCACCCGGCTTCGCCGCGCTTGCGATCCGCGCGGGGCAGCTGGGTCCGCGAACCCGTCTCGGGCCTGCCGCCGTCGACCAACACAATGATCGTCGCCGCCGACGAGACCGGCGACGAATTCTTCCTGGACTCCAGCGGGTTCACCGAACCGTCTCGGCTGCTGCGCGGCACCGGAGCCGGCGAGCTTGAGCCGATCAAGTCCGCGCCGGCGTTTTTCGATGCCGAAAATATCTCCGTCACACAGCATTTCGTGATATCAGCGGACGGGACGCCGATACCCTACTTCCTGGTGCGCCCCGCTGGCCGCACCACCCCCGGCCCCACCCTGCTGTACGGCTACGGTGGATTCGAGGCGTCCAATACCCCCAGCTACAGCGGTGTGCTGGGCCGATTGTGGCTGGCTCGCGGCGGCACCTACGTGTTGGCCAACATCCGCGGCGGCGGCGAGTACGGACCGAGCTGGCACACCCAGGCGATGCGCGAGGAACGGCACAAGGTGGCCGAAGACTTTGTGGCCGTCGCCGGCGATTTGGTGACCCGCGGCATCACCAGCGTTGGTCAACTCGGCGCACAGGGCGGCAGCAACGGCGGCCTCCTGATGGGGATCATGTTGACCAAATATCCGGAAAAGTTCGGTGCGCTGGTCTGTAGTGTGCCGCTGCTGGACATGAAGCGCTATCACTTGCTGCTGGCCGGCGCTTCGTGGGTGGCCGAATACGGTGATCCCGACAACCCCGAGGACTGGGCATTTATCTCCGAATACTCGCCGTATCAGAACATCGCGGCAGACCGCAGCTATCCGCCGATCCTGTTAACCACCTCCACCCGCGACGACCGGGTTCATCCCGGCCATGCCCGCAAGATGACCGCCGCACTGGAGGCCGCCGGCCACCGCGTCTGGTATTACGAGAACATCGAGGGCGGTCACGGCGGTGCGGCCGACAACGAGCAACTTGCATTCAAATCGGCGCTGACCTATTCGTTCCTGTGGCGCATGCTGGGTCCGGCATGAGTCTGGGCTGATCGTCACTGCACCCCTGTGACGTCCGATACGTCTACCGGCCGCACTCTTTGGGCATTCAGTAGCCGATGTCTTCCCAGCTCCCCGCAACCCTTCAGTCGCTTGCCCCCACCCTCGACAGGTATGGGTATGCGGCGGTGATCGTGCTGGTCGGGCTGGAAGGCGTGGGGATTCCGCTGCCCGGTCAGATCGTGCTGATCACAGCGGGCGTCTACGCGGGAGCCGGCAACCTGCACCTGGGGCTGGTGCTGCTGGCCGGCCTGGTGGCGGCGGTCGGCGGCGACAACGCCGGTTACGCGATAGGCCGCTACGGCGGGCGGGAGTTGGTGCTGCGCTTCGGCCGCTACGTATTCCTCACCCGGGACCGCTTGGCCAAGACCGAGCGTTTCTTCGAGCGGCGCGGCCGGCTCGTGGTGCCGCTGGGACGGTTCGTGGACGGTCTGCGGCAGGCCAGCGGCATTGCGGCCGGGCTGGCGCGGATGGGCTGGCGCCGCTATCTCACCTACAACGCCCTGGGCTCGGCCGTGTGGGTCGCAGTTTGGGTGTTCGTCGGCTACCTGGCCGGCGACCACATCGCGACCCTGTACAGCGGATTCCACCGCTACCAGGCGTACCTGCTGGGAGCCATCCCGGTGGTCGCCATCGCCGGGCTCACCGGGTGGGCGCTCAAACGCCGTGCCGCCCACGCTTGACACCCGCGTCGGGCAGCAGCTTCGCTTCGGCTATGCCCGCACCCGAAAGCAGCGCAACGCCCGACTTCGAAACCTTGCTCTACACGACGGCCGGCCCGGTGGCCACGATCACGCTGAACCGCCCCGAACAGCTCAACACCATCGTGCCGCCCATGCCTGATGAGATCGAGTTCGCGATCGGCCTGGCTGAACGCGACCACGGCATCAAGGTGATTGTGCTGCGCGGCGCCGGACGCGCCTTTTCCGGCGGTTACGACTTCGGCGGCGGATTCCAGCACTGGGGCGAGTCGATGATGACCGATGGTCAATGGGATCCGGGGAAAGACTTCGCCATGGTCAGTGCTCGCGAGACCGGGCCGACCCAGAAGTTCATGTCCATCTGGCGCGCCTCGAAGCCGGTGATCGCCCAGGTGCATGGCTGGTGCGTCGGCGGCGCCAGCGATTACGCGCTGTGCGCCGATCTCGTGATCGCCAGCGAGGACGCGGTGATTGGTACGCCGTACAGCCGGATGTGGGGCGCTTACCTCACCGGTATGTGGCTGTACCGGTTGAGCCTGGCCAAGGTGAAGTGGCATTCGTTGACCGGCCGGCCGCTGACGGGTGTGCAGGCCGCGGAGATCGAGCTGATCAACGAGGCGGTGCCATTCGAGCGCCTTGAGGCTCGGGTCGCCGAGATTGCCGCGGAGCTGGCGCAGATCCCGCTGTCGCAACTAAGGGCGCAGAAACTGATTGTCAACCAGGCCTACGAGAACATGGGACTGGCGTCCACCCAATTGCTGGGCGGCATCCTCGACGGGTTGATGCGCAACACGCCGGACGCGCTGGAGTTCATCCGCACCGCCGAAGCGCAGGGCGTACGCGCCGCAGTGCAGCGCCGCGATGGCCCGTTCGGCGATTACAGCCAGGCTCCGCCGGAGCTGCGGCCGGACCCGTCACACGTCATAGTTCCTGATGACAACAGGTAGTAAGATGAACTATCGAACAGCTGTCCACCATATGTCGCAACCTTGAAAGTGCTACGGTATTCATATGTCTCGGCTTCATAACATTCTGCGTGCCGGTGCCGTCTTCTTCGCGTTTCTCGTCGCGTTCGGCCTGTTCGCCACCGGCTTTCCGAAGACCGCATCGGCCGACTCCACCGAAGACTTCCCGATTCCCCGGCGACAGATAGCAACCACCTGCGACGCCGAGCAATACCTGGCCGCCGCCCGGGACACCAGTCCCGTCTACTACCAGCGGTACATGATCGACAAGCACAACAGGCCGGCCGACGTCCAGCAGGGCGCGGTCGACCGCATCCACTGGTTCTATTCGCTGTCGCCCGCCGACCGTCGCGCTTACTCCGAGGAAATCGCGACCAATATCTACGGCGAGCCCATGGCCCAACGCTGGGGCAACTGGGCAAAGATCTTCTTCAACAACAAGGGCGTTGTCGCCAAGGCGACGGATGTCTGCAACGGCTACCCGGCCGGTGACATGTCGGTGTGGGACTGGGTCGACTAACCCCGACCATTCGCTCGCGTGAGCTAGCAAGCCGCGGCCTGGTTTTATCCTCCGATCGGTTGACAAGAAAATCATCCATTGCGTGGCCTTTCGGGGGATGTTTCAGACCGTCGACCAGGGGAATACTGGCATGCGACACACTAAGTACGGTTTTCTTAGGGTGCCGTAGCTCCCGGATTGCGGTTGAATGCATCCGCCCGACTCTTGCCGCGGCGGGTAAAAGGTATCCATAATGGACCGTCCGGCCAGCCAGGCATCCGCAGGACCGCAAGAACGGATGTCATTGTGTTCCGGAAGCTGGAGGTCACGCATGAGCCAAACAACTGGTAACGAGATCCCTAGCGCGATCGCGGCACTGGACTGGCAAACAATCACCTGCCAGTCGCACGCCGGGTGTACCAACCGGGCCACGCACATCGTTCATCGCCATGCGGTAGATGAGTGCAACCACCCGCGCCTGGACCCATTTGGCAATATCGTCGAAATTCTGTGCATCGCCTGCCTGTGGCGCGCCGAGTCCGAGGTAGTGGTTCAGCTGAGCCAGCTGCGACGAACTTCCGGCACCTATTGTCTGACCTGCGGAGCGCCGGTGTCCGAATTGCGCGACATCATGCGCGACATCACTGCCTTATAGCCAGCATCTTCGACAGTAAGCCAGTCACTGCCCAGACTGTCCACCGTCCGGCCATCCCCACGTCGTCACAGGAGCGGCCGCCGCCTGGAATTGTCAGTAGTGCGGCTGGGCCGCCGGGAACCGATCCGTGTTCGGCGAGTCGGGCTCGTCTTTGGGCTCCAGCAGCGCGCGCACCGCAGGACGAGGTCCGAACGGCCGCAACATGGTGCTGGCCGGCCGTGGGCGCACGTGCTGCGGCCACCAGAACCAGCGACCGAGCAAGGTCGCCAGTGACGGCGTCATGAACGACCGCACGATCAAGGTGTCGAACAACAGACCCAGCGCGATCGTCGTACCCACCTGGGCCATCACCTTCAGGGGACTGAACGCAAACGTGGCCATGGTGGCGGCGAACACCAGACCTGCGGAGGTCACCACCGAACCCGAACCCGCCATGGCGCGAATCGTGCCCGTCTTGAGCCCGGCGTGGACCTCCTCCTTCAACCGCGATATCAGCAACAGGTTGTAGTCTGAGCCGACGGCCAGCAGCAGGATCACGGCCATCGCCAGCACCATCCAGTGCAACTTGACGCCCAGGATGTACTGCCACAAGAGCACGGAGAGTCCGAACGACGCGCCCAGCGACAGCAACACCGTGCCGACGATCACGAAGGCCGCCACGACGCTTCGGGTGATCACCAGCATGATGATGAAAATCAGTGTGGCCGCAGCGATTGCGGCGATCAGTAGGTCGATGTTGGAGCCGTCGTGCATGTCCTTGTAGGTCGCGGCGGTACCGCCGAGGTAAACCTTGGCGCCTTCCCAGGGAGTACCCTTCATCGCTTCGTGCACAGCCTGCTTGATCGGTCCGATGTGGTTGATGCCTTCAGGAGTCGCCGGGTCGCCCTCATGGGAGATGATCAACCGGACCGCGTGGCCGTCCGGCGAGATGAACTGTTTGAGGCCGCGCGCGAAATCCGGGCTCTGGAACGCCTCCGGCGGTAGGTAGAACGTGTCGTCGTTGTGCGCCCTGTCGAATGCATCTCCCTGCGCGGTGGCGTTGTCGGCCTGCGCCCGCGCCTGTGCGTTGAGACCCTGGGTGGTCGCATAGTTCGACATGATGGTGTCGAGGTTGCGCTGCTGGCTCTCGATCTGCGGAGGTATTAGTGCCACCAGCTGGGGCTGAATCTGGTCCAGCCTGTCCAGATTCGCGCTGAGTTTCGTGATGTTCTCAGCCACCTGATCGATGCCGTCAAGTGCGTTGAAGATGGACCGTAGTGTCCAGCAAATCGGTATGTCGAAGCAGTGCTTCTCCCAGTAAAAGTAGGCGCGTATCGGCCGGAAGAAGTCGTCGAAGTTGGCGATGTCGTCGCGCAATTTCGCGGTGATCGCCACGGTTTCTTTAGTGAGCCTGGTGGTTTCGTGCGTCGTGTTGCTGAGGTCCTGGGTGACCTGCATCTGCTCGTGCAGCGTCGCCATCGTCTTGCGCAGCTCGTCGGCCTGGCTCAGTAAGTTCTTCGCCTGCTCGTCCTGGTAGTGCTGCGTCTGAAGCCGCGCTGCGGCTTGTGCACCCATCTGAAAACCGAGGGTGCTGTGGTCCAGCGGGGTGCCCAACGGTCGGGTGATGGTCTGTACCCGGCCGATGCCGGGGATATGGAAGACCGCCTTGGCGACCTTGTCCAGGACGAGGAAGTCGGCCGGGTTGCGCAGGTCATGATCGGTCTCGATCATCAGCAGCTCAGGATTGAGCCGAGCCTGGTCGAAGTGCCGGTCGGCCGCCGCATAACCGACGTTGGCCGGGGTGTCCGCCGGTAGGTAGTGGCGGTTGTCGTAGTCCGTCTTATAGCCGGGCAGAGCGAGCAGACCAACCAGTGCAACCGCGATGGTCACCGCGAAAACCGGTGCGGGCCAGCGGACGATCGCGGTGCCGGTACGACGCCAGCTCCGGGTTTGCAGCGTGCGCTTGGGATCCATCAGCTTGAAAAACGAGGCCACCGTCAGAATTGCCGGGCCCAGCGTCAACGCCGCAAGGACCGCAACCAACATGCCGACCGCACAGGGCACGCCGAGTGACTGGAAGTACGGCAACCGGCAGAAGCTCAGGCAGTACATCGCGCCGGCGATGGTCAGGCCCGACCCCAGCACGACGTGCGCGGTGCTGTGGAACATCGTGTAGAAGGCTTCTTCTCGCGTTTCTCCCAGACCACGGGCCTCGTGATAGCGGCCGACCACGAAGATCGCATAGTCGGTTCCGGCGGCGATCGCCAACAGCACCAGCATGTTGTTGGCGAAGGTCGATAGCCCCATGATCCCGTAGTTGCCCAGTGTCGCGACGACACCTCGGGCCGCGGCCAACTCGATGAAGACCATGGCCAGCATGATCAGAACGGTGACGATCGACCGGTAGACCCACAGCAGCATCACGATGATCACCACGAAGGTGATCATCGTGACCACCATGACGCCCTTCTCCCCCGAATGGGACTGGTCGGCAAACAGCGGACCCGCACCGGTGACGTAGGCCTTGATTCCCGGCGGCGCGGGCACCGCGTCCACCATCTTGCGCAGGGCATCGGAAGACTCGTTCGCCTGCCCGCTGCCCATGTTGCCGGCCAGGTAGACCTGAACGTATGCGGCCTTTTGATCGTGGCTCTGCGAGCCCGCCGCGGTGAGCGGATCACTCCAGAAATCCTGGACGTGCTGGACGTGCTTCTTGTCTTGCTCGATGCGCCTGACGATCTCGTCGTAGTAGCGGTGCGCCTCGGCCCCGAGTGGTTTGTCGCCCTCGATCAAGATCATGGCCGAGTTGTCGGAATCGAATTCTTTGAAGGTATGTCCGACGCGCATCATCGACTGAAACGATGCCGCGTCAGTCGGACTCATCGACACCGAGTGGGTCTTGGCGACGACCTCCAACTGGGGGGCCACGGTGTTGGTGACGAAGACGATGCCCAGCCAGATGAGCACGATCGGCAGCGCCAACCGGTGGATCATCCGCGGCAGGAACGGCGGGATCAGCGGCTGGTCGACGCGAGGCGGTGCCGCTGTGGTCTGGGTGGTCCCGCTGCGCTCGCTCATGCGGACTTGTCCAGGCAGTAGACGAAGGCATTCACCGTTTCGTTGGGGGGCGACTGATTCGCGCCCTTGATGACGTCACCACTCCCGTCGTGGTTGTTCACGACGAATCGGCAGGCGATCCAGCTGCCGTTTCCTTGCGCCACCAGGTTGGCCGGAATCCCGGGCTTCGTTGACTTCAATTCGGTCTTCCACGGTAGGGGCACATTGAGAGCCTGCTGAGGATGGGAGTTTTCGTCGAGGTAGTTGATGGTCGCCGTGCTGCCCGGCGAACCCCAGACCTCGAGCGTGATGGTCTTGGCGTTGAACTGGTCCAGGACCTCGCCCGAGGTGCCGCCACCGAACGAACCGCTGTGAACGCCGAAGACGCCGTGCAGTCGGTGGACGACGAATCCCGACAGCGCGACGACGGCCAGAATGGTGAGGACGAGCCAGAACCTGGAGACGAAGCCACGCAAACCGCGGCGCTTGACCGGCTGACGAGTCTTCGAATTGCCCTGGCTGCCAGCAGATTCGGGGGTCATCGACAGGTCGGTCCTTGGCTCGGTCGTCGTCATGGGCGCTGTCCTAACCAGTGACGGAGCCGCCAACTAATTAGCCTGTGCATCAACTTAGCCCCTCTAATCTAATCCATAACCAGTTAAATATCTCGGCGTAGCGCCCGAAGATCTTGTCGATGACCTTGTGTATCAAGGACTTCGCCAACAATGCGGACGACGTCATCGGGCCCTCTCGCCTGGGAGCGGATGAGTTCAGCCCCACTGAGCGACTGCGGATGACGCCGCTTCGCATCGGAACGCGGGTCATCGCGACTCCGCTAGCGAACCGATGCACGTGGCGGTGAGCACCCGGGTGAGCGCGGATGCGAAGTCGATATTCCATTCGGGCGGCAGGACCTCGGGCTCCTCCTCGTAGACGTCGGAGATCCTGGCCGGGGGGTTGGCAATCTGCCAAAATGCGGCGGCCAGCGAGTAGGCGGCGATCAGGATATCGAAGGCCCCCGGCCGACCGAGCGCTGGCAATGCCTGCCCGATGGCGTCGGCCAGGGCGATCGCGGCGGCAGAGATGGCCCGCCTGTTCTCGACGACGCGCTCGATCTGAACCTCGTGCTCTAGGTGCAGGTGCAGGTTGGCCAGCAGGTCGCAGAACAGTGGGTCAACGGCCAAACCGTTGGCCAACGTCTCGGCGACGCGCGCCGGCGTCATCGCACCGGGCTCGGCCAGCTTCTCGCACACCGTTGCCGACCACCGCGCCCAGCCTTCGACGGCCAGTTGGAGCAGCACCTCCTTATGTGAGGTGAAGTACCGACGCACTGCGGAGTAGTGGATTCCGGCGCGACTGGCGACGGCGGTCAGCGTGACGGATGCGACGCCGGTTTCGAGGGCCAACGAGCGCGCGGCTTCCACGAGTGCGGCCGCACGCTGACGCTTGTTCTCCTCGGTGCGGGCGCGGCGAAATGCGAGTTGCGCCACCGGCAGAGGATAACGCACACAATGTGATTTGCATAACGCACATAGCGTGATTTGTGCAGGTGGGGTCGGTCCGACCCCATCCGTTACGCACGTGATATGCGTTACAATCCACTGCGCGAGGGGAAGGAGTTAGCGATAGGGGGCTCGGATCCGGCCGATCGGTTGGCGGGCGACGATGCTCGCGCCACGACGGCGACGTGTTTTACTTAGGCAAGCCTTGGTTGTTTCGGCCAGGGCGTGCCGTCGAATCACCGACGAACCCGGCACCAGAGCGACCGAGCGCATCGGTCGCAGGCCGCCCACGATGTGGAATTCCGACCGGAAAAGGGGATTTGCGATTTTCAAGCAGTTGTCGCGCCTGTGGATCCCCCTGGTCGTGGTGGTAGTGGTCGCCATCGGCGCGTTCATCGTGTACCGCGTGCACGGCTACTTCGGATCGGAGAAGCGGCCGTCATACGCGGACAGCAACTTGAAAAACCCCGAGCCGTTCAATCCCAAACGCATCACCTATGAGGTCTTCGGACCGCCGGGTACGGTCGCGGACATCAGTTACTTCGACGTCAACTCCGACCCGCAACGCGTCGACGGCGCGCGCTTGCCATGGTCGCTACACATCAGCACCACCAAGGCAGCGATGGTGAGCAATCTTGTGGCACAAGGCGATAGCAATAGCATCGGCTGCCGGATCCTGGTCGACGACGTGGTCAAGGCCGAGCGGATCTCCAATTCCGTCAACGCCTTCACCTTCTGCCTGGTGAAGTCCGCGTGAGCACGACCTACCACGGCGACCCCGTCGACCCGACCGTCGCCCACGCGGCCCCCCATCGGCCGTTCATCCCCCGCACCATCCACACGCTGGCCGTGCCGATCATCTTGTTCTGGGCTGCGGTGGTGGTGCTGCTGAGCGTGTTCGTTCCGTCACTGGAAGTCGTCGGGCAAGAGCGGTCGGTGTCGCTGAGTCCCAAGGACGCACCGTCGTTCGTTGCGATGCGCCACATCGGCAATGCGTTCAACGAGGGCGATACCGACAGCTACGCAATGATCGTGCTGGAAAGCGACAAGCCGCTGGGCGACGAGGCGCACCGATACTACGACGAGATGGTCCGCAAGCTGCGGGAGGACAAGAAGCACGTCCTGAGCATCCAGGACTTCTGGGGTGATCCGCTGACAGCCGCCGGCGCGCAGAGCAACGACGCCAAGGCAGTGACCGTCCAGGTCATTCTCACCGGCAACCAGGGTGAACCGCTGGCCAACGAATCCGTTCTGGCCGTACGCAAGATCGTGGACGGCATCAAGGCGCCGCCCGGGCTCAAGGCCTACGTCACCGGGGCATCGGCGCTGGCAGCAGACCTGCACGAAAGCGGCGACAGATCCATGGCGAAGATCACCATCACCACCGTCGTGGTGATCTTCACGATGCTGATCTTCATCTACCGTTCCATCCTCACCGTGGTCCTGCTGCTCCTCACGGTCGGCATCGAGTTGAGCATCGCGCGCGGGGCGGTGGCCCTTCTCGGGCACAGCGGGCTGATCGGACTATCCACGTTTGCCGTCAGCCTGCTCACATCGCTGGCAATCGCCGCCGGGACCGACTACGGCATCTTCATCATCGGCCGATATCAGGAAGCCCGCCAAGCGGGCGAGGACCGCGAGACAGCCTTCTACACCATGTGGCACGGCACCGCGCACGTCATTCTGGGGTCAGGGCTGACGATCGCCGGTGCCACGCTCTGCCTGCACTTTGCCCGAATGCCCTATTTCCAGACGCTGGGCATCCCCTGTGCGGTCGGCATGCTGGTCGCGGTCATCGTCGCGCTGACCCTGGGCCCGGCGGTGCTGGTGGTCGCCGGCAAGTTCGGAGTGTTCGACCCCAAACGGGTGCTGTCGGTACGCGGCTGGCGTCGAATAGGCACGGCGGTGGTGCGCTGGCCGCTGCCGATTCTGGCCGTCACCATGGCGATCGCCATCGTCGGCCTGATCACCCTGCCGGGGTACAAGCCCAGTTACGACGACCGCGCCTACCTACCCACCTTCATCCCGGCCAACCAGGGATTCGCCGTCGCCGATCGCCACTTCTCCCAGGCCCGCATGAAGCCGGAAATCCTGATGATCGAGTCGGATCACGACATGCGTAATCCGGCGGACTTCCTGGTACTCGACAAGCTGGCGAAGGGCATCTTCCGAGTACCGGGCATCTCCCGTGTCCAGGCGATCACCAGGCCCGACGGCACAACGATGGATCACACGTCCATCCCATTCCAGATGAGCATGCAGAACGCCGGCCAGGTACAGACCATGAAGTACCAGCGCGACCGGATGAACGACATGCTCAAACAGGCTGACGAGATGACCAAGACGATCGGCCTGATGCAACAGATGTACGGGCTGATGACCAAGCTCGTCGGTGTCACCCACAAGATGGTGGGTGACACCGAGGAAATGCAGCAGATCACCAACGACCTACGCGACAAGATCGCCAACTTCGACGACTTCTTCCGGCCGATCCGGGCGTATTTCTATTGGGAGAAGCACTGTTTCGACATTCCGGTCTGCTTCACACTGCGGTCAATCTTCGACGCGCTGGACGGTATCGACCAGCTGACCGAAAAGCTGGACGTACTGGTTGGCGACATCAAGCAGCTGGACACCCTGATGCCCCAGATGATCGCCACCTTCCCGCCGATGATCGACACGATGGTCAGCATGCGGACCATGATGCTGACGATGCACAGCACCATGTCGGGAATCTTCGACCAGATGGACGAGATGAGCGAGAACGCTACCGCGATGGGCCACGCGTTCGACGCCGCCAAGAACGACGACTCGTTCTACCTGCCGCCCGAGGTGTTCAAAAACGCCGACTTCAAGCGCGCCATGAAGAACTTCCTGTCCGCCGATGGGCACTCGGCCAGGTTCATCATCCTGCACCGCGGCGACCCCGCCTCGGACGAAGGCATCGCCAGTATCGACAAGATCCGGACGGCCGCCGAGGAATCGCTCAAGGGCACGCCGCTGGAGGACGCCAAAATTTACCTGGCCGGAACGGGCGCCGTCTTCAAGGACATCTCCGATGGCGCCAAATGGGACCTGGTAATCGCCGGCGTCTCCTCGCTCTGCCTGATCTTCATCATCATGCTGATCATCACCCGTGCCTTCGTCGCCGCATCGGTGATCGTTGGCACGGTGGCGCTGTCGCTGGGCGCCTCCTTCGGCCTGTCGGTACTGGTTTGGCAGCACATCCTGGGCATCCCGCTGCACTGGCTGGTCATCGCGATGTCGGTCATCGTGCTATTGGCGGTGGGATCGGACTACAACCTGCTGTTGGTGTCCCGTTTCAAACAGGAGATACACGCCGGCCTGAACACCGGCATCATCCGGTCGATGGGCGGCACCGGCAAGGTCGTGACCAACGCCGGCCTCGTCTTCGCGTTCACTATGGCCTCGATGATCATTGGCGACGCTCGGATGATCGGCCAGGTGGGCACCACTATCGGGCTGGGTCTGCTGTTCGACACTCTGATCGTGCGGGCGTTCATGACCCCGTCGATCGCCGCCCTGCTGGGCCGTTGGTTCTGGTGGCCGCTGCGAGTGCGGTCGCGGCCGGCGCGCACCCCCGCGCTTCCGCGCGAGGACCAGCAGACCAGGTCGTTTGCGCTCAGCGGCGAACGCTGAGCCGGCAGTCCGGGCCGCCGGCCAATCCGGATGGCCGGGCACTCCGAATTCCCGGTGTGCACCAATTGACCCACGCCTAGGATTCGGCGCGGTCGTCAGCGGTCCGGTGCAGCGTGGAGGTGTACGGTGAGCGACTTCGACATCCTGCCCGTCACCGCGGCCGCGGCGCTGGCGGTGGCCATTCTGCATTCGATCACCTTTGTGATAGCCCGCCGGGTCGGCCGCTACAACGTCGTCGACGTCGCCTGGGGCCTGGGCTTTGTCCTGGTCGCTGCCGTGGCGGCGCTGCTTGGACACGGCGACCCGATCAGACGCTGGACGTTGCTGGCGCTGGTGTCCATTTGGGGCTTGCGGCTCAGCTGGCACATCCATCGCAAGACGCTCGGCCGCGGCGAGGATCGCCGCTACGCTGACCTGCTGCGCAGCGCTTCGACAGCGACGGTGATCACCAGAGTCTTTCTGCTGCAGTGGTTCCTGATCGTGTTCATCTCCTTTCCACTGCAGCTGTCCGCGGTTAGGGGCCCAACTCCCAAGCCGTTGCTTCCCGTCTGCGCATTCGGCGTTGTGGTCTGGTCGATCGGCTTCTGTTTCGAGGCGGTGGGCGATCGGCAGTTGAAAGCGTTCAAGTCCGACCCGGCGAACAAGGGCACGATCCTGGATCACGGCCTATGGGCCTGGACGCGGCACCCGAACTATTTCGGAGACGCCTGCGTGTGGTGGGGGGTGTGGCTGATCACCGTCACCGGCTGGGTACCCCTGACCACTGTGGTCTCACCGTTGGTGATGACCTACTTCCTGGTTGACGTCAGCGGCGCCCGGCTGACCGAGAAGTACATGCGGGGTCGACCAGGCTTTGCCGAATATCAAAGTCGCACATCATATTTCGTTCCACACCCGCCGACACCGGCATCCCGGCCATGACCGGCTCACCCGACCGCGCGCTGTCTGGCGTTAGGCTACCCAGCGATGACCGCACTGCAGCACCCGCGCGACCTGGACGCACTGCTGGGCCGGATCGCCCGCGGCGACCAGGCCGCATTCGCCGCCTTCTACGACCAAACCAAAAGCCGGGTCTACGGACTGGCGACCAGGGTGCTGCGCGACGCCGGCTACAGCGAGGAAACCACCCAGGAAATCTATCTCGAGGTGTGGCGGACGGCTGCGGCTTTCGATTCCACCAAGGGTTCCGCGCTGGCCTGGCTGATGACGATGACACACCGGCGCGCTATCGACAGGGTGCGCAGCGAACAAGCCAGCGCTCAACGCGAATCCCGTTACGGAGCAACCAATCTCGAACCTGCCGTCGATGTTGTGGCCGATTCGGCGATTGCGGGCGACGAACGCCGCCGGCTGGTCCGCTGTCTCGACGCGTTGACCGACGCTCAGCGCCAGTGCATCGAGATGGCCTACTACGACGGGCACACCTATGCCGAAGTGTCGCAGCTATTGGCCGCGAACCTGTCCACGATCAAGTCACGCATGCGGGACGCGTTGCGCGGTCTGCGTAGCTGCCTGGACATGTCATGACCACCCCGGACGACTTCGAACTGCTCGAGCTGGCGGCCGTGTACGCACTCAACGCCGTCTCCGACGCCGAACGAGTCCAGATCGAGACCCGGGTGGCGGCCGCGCCGCCGCCGGTTGCCGCCGCCTTCGAAGGCGAAGTGCGCGCCGTCCGCGAGACCATGGCGGCACTGTCGTCGGCGAGCGCCGTCGAACCGCCGGATCAGCTACGCACAGCGGTGCTGGCCCTGGCTGTACCGGCTGCCACCAAGCACCGAACACGTTGGCGCAACGTGGTTTTCGCCGCTGCTGCGGCGATCGTAGTGGGACTGGGCGCGTTCGGCCTCGGTGTGCTGACCAGGCCGGCGTACACGCCGACTGTTGCCGAGCAGGTCATGGCCGCGCCCGACATGCGCACCGTGTCGGGCCCACTGGCCACCGGAACGGCTACCGTGATGTTCTCCCGCGACCGCAACGCGGCGGTGCTAATGATGAACAACGTGCCGCCGCCGGCGCCGGACACCGTCTATCAAATGTGGCTGATGGGCTCCAACGGATCGACTTCGGCGGGGACGATGGGGGCCGAAACGATGTCACCGTCCACCAAGACCACGCTGGACGACTTGGGTGGTGCGACGGCGCTGGCGTTCACCATCGAGCCGGGCAGCGGATCTGCGGAGCCGACGGGCAAGATGCTTGCGAAGCTGCCGCTGGGCTGATCAGCTTGCCGGTCTGGATTTCCCGACCAGGCCGCCGACCATCGCGACGACGAAACCCAACACCACCAACGCGACGCCGGCGGCCAGGGTCACGTTCAGCCACCAGTGCAGGCTGTCTTCAGCGTGGCCGACCATCACATCGGCAATCCGGCGGATATCGCCCGTCGTCCGGTTGAGCTGCTCGTTCAGGTAACGGCGACCGACCTCGATGCCGGCCCATCCCGCCGCTCCGACGAGCAGCGCCGATACTCCGAGTCCGGTGAGCGCACGGCCCCGGCTGCGCGCGACCGCGAGGGCGAGCAGTGCGAACACCACGCAGCCGGCCGTTGCGCCGATGCTGACCCATGGACCCCACACCGCGGCGCGATGCAACTCGCCCTGGTGCACGGACCCCGAGACGGTCACTGGCACCGGCAGCGTGTCGGGCACCTGCACGTGGTAGGAGTTCAGTAGCTGCTGGATCGACGTTTCCCGCAGCATCGGGGCGACGTCAACCATCCATTGTTCTGCGCCGGACTTCGGCGCGGTGAACAACCAGGCATGCGCGGCCCGGTTCGTGTGGGCGAACAACGGGGGAAACGACGCGCCGGCCGTGAATGCGGCGGCGACGCCGTGCACCGTCGCACTGTCCACCTGGTAGCTGTGCCGGTTGATCAGCGCCGTCGCCCGCGTGGTGAGCTCGGACGCCATCGCAGTCTGCAGCGCCGGGTCGCCGGCCGCCCGCTCGGCCAGCGCTGAGTAGCCATCCTCATCGACGATGTTGGTCTGCAACCACGCCGCGGGCACCGCAACCGCGAGCGCCGCTGTGGCCAGCAGCCAGCACAACGCCCGCAAGATCCCGGCCAGGAATCGCACGGCCGCCCCTACGCCCGCATACCCCGCAGGTAGGCGGCCTGGCCCAGGTGTTGCGCACAGTCGTCGATGATGCTGATCAGGCGTGCGCTGGCGGTCACCGGCGGATCCCAGTTGGTGTCGACGACACGGGCTAGTTCGTCGGCGGTCACCGTCGCCACGTACTCGAGAGTGAGGTGGTGCACGGCGCGGTAGTAACCGGCCAGCAGTCCGGCCGGAGCGTGCACCTTGGCGACCTGCTCGGCGCTGTGCCCGTATCCGGTGTCGTTGCGCGGCAGGTCTAGAGCGAATCGGTCCACCCATTCGTCCCACGCCTGGTTGATGCCGGCGATGTGCGCCAGCTGGATGTCCTGCACCCGGGCGCTGTGCCAGATCAGCCACGCGATGCTGTTCGCTTCGGGTGTCGGCCGGAAGTCGGCAACCTCATCGGTCAGGCCCTCGGTGAGCTCGGCGACGTGTTCGATCAGCCGGGTGAACGCATCCCGGAGCAGTTCCCGGGCGGCTACTGCATCTTCTGTGTGACCGGACATATCCCGCGACCCTACGCGCCGTGCCAGACGGCTTCGACGTTGTTGCCGTCCGGGTCGCGCACGAAGGCACCGAAGTAGCCGGGGTGGTACTCCGGCCACAGCCGCGGTGCGTGCAGCGACTCCGCGCCCAGACCGACCGCGGTCTCGTAAAAGGCGCGCACAGCGGCCTCATCGGCAGCCTGGAACGCGACGTGGACTTCCCGGTTGGGCCCCATGACGGAGCCGTCGGCAATCCAGAAGTCCGGCTTACCGTCGCGGCCGTAGCCGATCGCGACGCCGACGTCCATCTGTCGGGTAAAGCCGAGCACTCCCAACAGTGCGTCGTAAAACTGCTGAGATTTGGGGTAGTTGGCACAGTTGATTCCGAGGTGATCGATCACGAATGCGATCCTGGCACGACCCCCCGACGGGTCGTAGATTGTTTAGATGACCTACGACCTTCTCATCCGGAACGGCACCATTGTGGACGGGTTGGGAGGTGAGCCGTTCGTCGGCGATGTCGCGGTCCGGGACGGCATCATCGCGGCCGTGGGCGCGCTTGACGGAGCCACGGCGGCCCGGGAGATCGACGCGACCGGGCTGCTGGTCACCCCGGGCTTCGTAGACTTGCACACTCATTACGACGGTCAGGCCATCTGGTCGGACCGGCTGACACCATCCTCGGCGCACGGGGTCACCACAGTGGTGATGGGGAACTGCGGGGTCGGCTTTGCGCCGTGCCGCCAGGAGGACCACGAGGTGCTGGTCGACGTGATGGCCGGCGTCGAGGACATCCCCGGAGTGGTAATGACCGACGGGCTGCCGTGGACCTGGGAGACTTTCCCCGAATATCTGGACGCCCTCGAGTCGCGACAGCGCGACATCGACGTCGCCGCCTACCTGCCACACTCTCCGCTGCGGGTGTACGTGATGGGACAGCGCGGCGCCGACCGCGAGCCCGCCACCGACGAAGACCTGGCGCGGATGCGCGCGCTGGCCAAGGAGGCAATGGAGGCCGGAGCGTTGGGTTTCGCATCGTCGCGGCTGATGATCCATAAGACCGAGAGCGGTGCTCCGATACCGAGTTACGAAGCCGGACGCGAGGAGATCGAGGCGATTGCCCGCGGCGTCGTCGACGGCGGCGGCGGCCTGCTGCAGTTCGTGCCCGACATCCCGACCGGGGGCTATCAGCACGTATTGCAGACGGTTTTCGATGTCGCCGAGGACGTCGGATTGCCACTCACCTTCACCCTGGTGGTCGCCAGCAGCGGCGAACCGACCTGGCCAGAAGCGATCACGATGATCGAGAAGGCCAACAGCGCCGCGGGTGAAGTCCGGGTTAGCGCGCAGTTGCTACCGCGTCCGATCGGGTTGATCATCGGTCTGCAGCTGTCCGCCAACCCGTTCGTGCTTTACCCGAGCTACCGCGAGATCGCACACCTGCCGCTGGCCGAGCGGGTCGCCGAAATGCGCAAGCCGGAGGTGCGCGCCCGCATCTTGGCCGACAAGCCGGGTGCCGGCCACCCGATCCTGTATGCCACCCAGATGTGGGACTGGATCTTCCCGTTGGATGACAATCCCAGCTACGAGCCGGACATGTCGACAAGCATCGCGGCCCGGGCGCGGGCCCGCGGCGTAGAGCCGATCGAAGAGGCCTACGACCGCATGCTCGACGAGGACGGTCAAGCCATGCTGCTGGTCGCAACCAGCAACCTGCAGAACAACTCGCTGGACACCGTCGGTGAGTTGCTGCACCGCGAGGACGTGGTGCTGGGTCTCGGCGATGGCGGCGCCCACTACGGCATGATCTGCGACGCCAGCTACTCGACGTACTTCCTGGCGCACTGGGCGCGCGACCGCGCAACGGGCCGATTCACCATCCCCGAGGCAGTCCGCGAACTGACCGCGGTGCCGGCGCGCATCGCCGGGCTGGCGGATCGCGGTCGTATCGCCGTCGGCTACAAGGCCGACCTGAACGTGATCGACCACGCGGGGCTGCGGCTACACAAACCGATCATTACCTACGACCTGCCCGCTGGTGGGCGCCGACTGGACCAGACGGCCTCTGGCTATATCGCTACGGTGGTCTCCGGTGAGGTGATCGCCGAGAACGGCACGCCCACATCGGCCCGCCCCGGCAAACTGGTACGCGGCCGACAGACGGCGCCGATCCCCGCCTGACGTGATGCTGCTAAACGGCTGAGAATTGGGTCCGCGGGTTGCCCGATATGGCCACGGCAAAACTACATGGCGGGTAAGTTTGGGTGGTGACAAGCCCGCATTTTGCGTGGTTGCCGCCTGAGATCAACTCGGCACTAATGTTCGCCGGTCCCGGTGCGGGACCGTTGCTGGCTGCTGCCTCAGCGTGGAGCGGATTGGCCGAGGATCTGGCGTCATCGGTGGCGTCGTTCACCGCTGTCATACAGGAGCTGACCACCTCTTCCTGGCTGGGGCCGTCGGCAGCGGCAATGATGACCGTGGCGACCCAGTACACGGCGTGGCTCAGCGCGGCGGCAGTCCAGGCGGACCTGGCGGCGGCGCAAGCCGCGGCGACAGTCGCGGCGTTCGAGTCGGCAGTGGCGGCCATGGTGCAGCCGGCGGTGGTCGCAGCAAACCGTGGTCTGATCCAGATGCTGGCGACCACCAACTTCTTCGGCATGAACTGGCCGGCGATCATGGACACCGAGGCCGCATACGAGCAGATGTGGGCCCTCGACGTGGCAGCGATGGCTAACTATCACTTCGATGCGTCGGCCGCCTTGGCGCTGCTGGCACCTTGGCAGCAGGTGCTGCGCAATCTCGGCATCGACGTCGGTGCCGGCGGCGTCAACTTTGGCTTCGGCAACACCGGCTTCGGCAACATCGGCAACAACAACGCCGGCAATATGAACGTGGGGCTGGGAAACAGCGGCATCGGCAATATCGGCATCGGCAACACCGGCAACAACAACGTCGGCATCGGCAACACCGGTAACAACAACCTGGGCTTCGGCAACTTCGGCAACAACAACTTCGGCTTCGCCAACACCGGCAGCGCAAACCTGGGTTTCGGGCTCACCGGTGACCATGAGGCGGGCTTCGGCGGGTTCAACTCGGGCAGCGGAAACGTCGGGTTCGGCAACTCCGGCACCGGAAACACCGGTTTCTTCAACTCCGGGACCAACAACTCCGGCGTCGGCAACTCGGGCATGCTGAACGCCGGCTTCGGCAACTCAGGAAGCGGCAACACCAGCTTCGGCGCCGGCTTCGGCCCCTGGGCATCGGGAACGTACAACGGCCTGAGCACCGGATCGGAAGCCGTATTGACCAGTACCGCGCATTACGCCACGGGTGGTCTGAGCACGTTGGGTACCGGCCTGCTCAATTCTGCGCTGGCCAGCACCGGCGGCTTGCATCTCGGCCTGGCAGGGGCGCTGAGTTCCGGAGCTGGTGCGGCACCGGCCGTCGGTGCCGCCGGTTCCGCTGCCTCCATTGACCCCGCCGGTCCCAGCCCTATCTCCGCAAACGCGACGAGCAGCCCGGCCGCCAATTCGGGCTTGCGAACCAGCACCAACAACGTGACGGGCTTCTATAGCCCGCACAGTGACCCAAACGCGCGGGCCGGCAGCCCGAACATTCCCAAGTCGGGCTTCTACCCGGAGGTCGACCGCGGCACTGCCGATCAGAGCCGGGTCATCAAGTTCCCGGTGCGATCGGAGTAATAAGGGTTCATGGCCCCTAAGACCGCGAAGAAAGTTGACTTCGACCGACTGGCCGCCGCGCTCGAGGACTTCCCGTTCGCCTACCTGATCACTGTCGACGACGACTATCGGGCACACACGGTGGCGGTCGAACCCGTGCTGCGCGACCACACCGTCCTCGACGTCGGACTGATCGGCGGCGGCACTCGCACCAACCTGGCCCGCCGCAGCGACGCAACGTTGCTCTGGCCGCCGACTGAGCCCGGCGGATATTCCTTGATCGTCGACGGCTGCGCCCAGCTCAGCGAGGCCGGCATCGACACTGTGCGTTGCGAGATCACGCCGACCCGCGCCCTGTTGCACCGCAACGCCGACAACCCGTCCGCGGCCAAGGGCTGCCTGCACGACTGCGTGGTGTTCAGCCTTCCGGTCGCGTAAACCGCATTCAACCACCCGGAACCGTTGCAGCACGGAAAAGCCCGGCCCCCTTGTGAGGGGCCGGGCTTTTTCGCTACGGCGGACTTGATCTAGAAGTCCATGCCGCCCATGCCGCCGGTCGGGTCGCCGACAGGAGCGGCGGCCTTCTCCGGCTTGTCTGCGACGACGGCCTCGGTCGTCAGGAACAGGCCCGCGATGGACGCCGCGTTCTGCAGGGCCGAGCGGGTCACCTTGACCGGGTCAGCAACGCCGGCCTTGAGCAGGTCCTCGTACTCACCGGTGGCGGCATTAAGGCCGGTCCCGGCGGGCGAGTTGCGAACCTTCTCGGCCACCACGCCGGGCTCGAGCCCGGAGTTGAAGGCGATCTGCTTCAGCGGGGCCTCGAGCGCGACGCGCACGATGTTGGCACCGGTGGCTTCGTCGCCCTTGAGACCGAGGTCCTCGAGCGCCGGAACCGACTGCAGCAGGGCCACGCCACCACCGGCGACGATGCCCTCCTCGACTGCGGCCTTGGCGTTGCGGACGGCGTCCTCGATACGGTGCTTGCGCTCCTTGAGCTCCACCTCGGTGGCAGCGCCGGCCTTGATCACCGCAACACCGCCGGCCAGCTTGGCGAGGCGCTCCTGCAGCTTCTCACGGTCGTAGTCGGAGTCGCTGTTCTCGATCTCGGCACGGATCTGGGCCACCCGTCCGGCGATGGCGTCGGAGTCACCGGCGCCCTCGACGATGGTGGTCTCGTCCTTGGTGATGACGACCTTGCGGGCCTTGCCGAGCAGCGAGATGTCGGCGTTCTCCAGCGAGAGACCGACCTCCTCGCTGATGACCTGGCCACCGGTGAGGATCGCCATGTCCTGCAGCATCGCCTTGCGGCGGTCACCGAAGCCCGGGGCCTTGACGGCGACGGACTTGAAGGTGCCGCGGATCTTGTTGACGACCAGGGTGGACAGCGCCTCGCCCTCGACGTCCTCGGCGATGATCAGCAACGGCTTGCCGCCCTGGATGACCTTCTCCAGCAGCGGGAGCAGGTCCTTGACGGTCGACACCTTGGAGGAGACCAGCAGGATGTAGGGGTCTTCCAGGACCGCTTCCTGACGCTCAGCGTCGGTGACGAAGTAACCCGAGATGTAGCCCTTGTCGAACCGCATGCCCTCGGTGAGCTCGAGCTGCAGGCCGAAGGTGTTGGACTCCTCGACGGTGATGACGCCCTCGTTGCCGACCTTGTCCATCGCCTCGGCGATCAGGTCGCCGATGGACTGGTCGCCCGCGGAGATGCCCGCGGTGGCCGCGATCTGCTCCTTGGTCTCGACGTCCTTGGCCGAGCTGAGCAGGGTCTGGGTGACCTTCTCGACGGCCTTCTCGATGCCGCGCTTGAGGCCCAGCGGGTTGGCGCCGGCGGCAACGTTGCGCAGGCCCTCCTTGACCAGTGCCTGCGCCAACACGGTGGCCGTGGTGGTGCCGTCACCGGCGACGTCGTCAGTCTTCTTGGCGACTTCCTTGACCAGCTCGGCGCCGATCTTCTCGTAGGGGTCCTCCAGCTCGATCTCCTTGGCGATGGACACACCATCGTTGGTGATCGTGGGAGCGCCCCACTTCTTCTCCAGTACGACGTTGCGCCCCTTGGGGCCCAGCGTCACCTTTACCGCGTCGGCGAGGGCGTTGAGGCCCCGCTCGAGGCCGCGACGGGCCTCTTCGTCGTACGCAATTGTCTTGGCCATTGCGAAGTGATTCCTCCGGATTGGGAATGAGTTGGGGTCACCGGGTAACGACAACCCCGTTACTTACGCTGGCCGGGCGCAGTGCCCGCGACGGACGACCCATGCAGCTTGCGCTGGACCTCACCGTCCCGACCTAGCACTCGCCGGTCGCGAGTGCCAACGTCATTCTTAGCACTCGCCTATGCCGAGTGCAAGATCGCTCGGCGGCGTTCGCCCAGGGCTGAGGTCGCCATCAACGTAGCGCTGCAAGTTGGGCGCGACGGCGGCGATGACTTCGTCCTCGGTCATGGACGCCAGCGGCTCGATCTTCCAGACGTAGCGCATCAGCGCGAAACCCATCATCTGCGACGAGATCAGCCCGCTGCGGACCATCCTGTCCCGCCCGTCGCTGCCCAGGTGCGAGACGCCCATCAGGCTGCCCTCCACCACCCGCCGCAGTTTCTCGAGCGTGGTGGGGTCGTGCGCGGCGGTCTGCAGGATGGCTCGCAGAGTGGGGCCGATCTCGTCGTCGGACCAGCTGGCCAGCAGTAGTTCCAGGAGGGCGGTGCCGAGTTCCTCGACGGGCTCGGTCCAGACCTGGGCGACGTTGTCCAACCACCTCTGCGGCGGGTTGGTAGCAGCGTCGAGCACGCCCTCCTTGGACCCGAAGTAGTGGTAGACCAGCGCCGGGTCGACATCGGCCGCTCGCGCGATGGCCCGGATGGTGGTGCCCGCCCAGCCGTGCTGGGCAAACTCTTCGCGCGCAGCGGCCAGGATCCGTGCGGACAAGACCCCGCGCTCGTCCCGCGGTCCAGGAGTCGCAGGCTTTCTTGCCACGAATTTCATCGTAGCGTGAATTTCCCATTGCGATGGAAATAGTTTCACCGTAACGTGAGACTTGTCTCAACAAAGCATGAAACTCTTGGGAGTCGGTATGGCCGCCACCTCGCAGCGCGTCGCCGGGATCGAGCCAGGCCAGCGCCGCCTCAACGGACCGCAGACATCGGGCCGCGAGTACCGCAACCTGAGCGAGCCCCGCTACGGCACCCGCCGCCAAATCAATGTCCGGGTCCCGGTGCGCGACGGCATCGAGCTGGTCGCCGACGTGTACCGCCCGGATGCCGACGGCACCTTCCCCGCGCTCGTGGCCGCATCCCCGTACGCACGGCAACTACAGGACGTTGGTATACCGGCCGGGTTCATCGAGGCCGGGGCCACCGACTTCTGGGTGCCGCGGGGCTACGTCCACGTCATCGTCAACCTGCGCGGAACCGGCGGCTCCGGTGGCGAGTTCGGGTTCTTCGACAGCCAAGAGCGCCGCGACATGTACGACCTGATCGAGTGGGTCGCCGAGCAGCCGTGGTGCGACGGCAATGTGGGGATGATCGGCATCAGCTACTTCGCAATGACCCAGCTCGAGGCCGCGGTCGAACGTCCTCCGCACCTGCGGGCCATCTTCCCGTTCGCCGTCACCGCTGATCTGTACGAGGCGGCGTCGCACCACGGGCTGGTCAGCGCGGCCTTCATCAGTTCGTTCCTGGTGATGCTCGGCCTGACGGCCCCGAAAAGTGATCGATTCTTCCGCAGCGCGCCGTTCGCGATAGCCCGCCGCGTCCTGAACCTGCCGCGGGTGCACAGGAAGTTCGCCACCCTCAATGGCGAATCGGCCAAGGGAATACTCGACCTGCTGATGAGGCTGCCCCACCGCGCGCGTCCCTGGGACGAGCTGTGGCTGGAAATCGTCGTCAGACACCCGGTCCGCGACGAATGGTGGGATGACCGCGATCTGACACCGCGGCTCGAGAACGTCGACATCCCCGTCTACCTGGGCTGCGACTGGGAGAACGCGCCGCTGCACCTGCCGTCGACCTTCGCGGCGCTAACCGGACTGACCAACAGCCCGTGCGTGCGGGTCGCGATGCTCGGCAAGTTCGGCCTGACCTGGCCGTGGGAGAGCATGCATCTCGAGGCGCTGGCCTGGTACGACCATTGGCTCAAAGGACACGACACCGGCATTCTCGATGGTCCCGCGATCCGGTACCTACTGCCCGAAGCCGACGACTGGCACGCGGTGCAGTCCTGGCCGCCGCCGCAGAGCGCACACCGCGAGTACGCCCTACGCGCCGACGGGGTCCTCGACGCCGACGAAGGCGAACCCGGCAGCCGCACGTACCTAACCTTGGGATCGGGACTCAACCGGCCCAAGCCCAGCGAGATCGACCCGCCGTCGATATTGACGTGGACCAGCGCGCCGCTGGACGAGGACCTGGACGTGGTCGGCGACATCGAGCTGCGACTCGTCGCATCAGCGACGGCGCTGGACACCGCATGGATCGCCGTTGTCTCCGACATCGCCGAAGACGATTCGCTCGTCGAACACCTCAGCTGTGGACTGTTGCGGGCCAGCCTGCGCGAGGTCGACGAGAAGGCGAGCCGGCCCGGCGCCCCGGTCCTGCCCTGCCGGACCGCCGTCGGGATCCCGATCGGCGAAGACGTGCTGTACCGAATCCCCCTGGTCCCCAACGCCCGTCGGTTCCGGCGCGGACACCGGATCCGATTGACGCTGTCCAGCGACGACTCGAACCCGCAGATGCCGGCAATCATGGAGTTTCGTCATGCCACCGTCGGGACCAGCAGCCTCAACACGATCCGGTCGTCGTCGCGACTGTTGCTGCCGATCCTGGGCGGCGGTCAGGCGGACAGCTGACGGTGTGCGATCACGAAATCGGCGAACGCGTCCCTGTCGTCGGCCAGCGGCACATCGTCAACCCAGCGACCGTGCCGGCGCATGACGTCCGGCGAGTGCTGCGCCGTCGCCTGCCAGCCGTGCTCGTCGAGCCATTCGGTGACGACCGCCCGCTCATGCCCGGCGTACACCAATGCCGATAGATCCTCTGTCGGCTCGAACCCGAGCTGACCGAACATCGCCTTGGACGGGCCCCACATGTCTTCCCGCCGATTTCGGTCGTGTTTGGCAGCGGTCTCGACCCCGATCCAGCTGCCGGGAGCACTCAACGCATCGATGTGCCCCAGCAACTGGTCCTGAGCATCGGCCGTCAGGTATGCGAGCAGCCCCTCGGCTAACCAGATTGTGGCCGCAGTAGGGTCAAACCCCTTGTCCCGCAGTGCTGTCGGCCAGTCATGACGCAGGTCCGCGGCTACTTCCCGGCGATTGGCCAACGGCGAAACGCCGTTCGCTGCCAGCGTCGAGGACTTGTACGCGAGCACGCCGGGCTGATCGACCTCGTAGACGACGGCGCCCGCCGGCCAATCGAGCCGGTAGGCACGGGAATCGAGGCCCGCCGCGAGTATCACCACCTGCCGGATGCCGTCGGCCATTGCGTCGATGGTGCAACGATCGAAAAAGTGCGTCCGGACGACCTGGTAATTGCTCAGATGGTCGATGATCGCCGCCGTCTGCGCGCTCGTGGCCTTCATCTTGGCGACCATGCCCGGGTCGAGCATGGCCGCCCACGCACCAACGTCGGCGTTGTCCACCAAGAGCCGGGCGTACGGATCGCGGATCAACGGGTCGTCGCTATCGGTCTCGTTGGCGCGAGCGAAGGCCACCATCACCGCAGTGAGGCCGGGACCCGAACTGACATCCCAGACGTCGTCGTCAGTGCGCGTGCTCATCGTGTTCTTGCTCCTTTGTTCGTCAACCGGCTTTGTTTCGTCAACCGGCCATGTCGGCGGCGTGTTGGGCACCGCGGGTTCGCACGCGGGTACCGAAGTCTGCGAGCGCAGCCTCGAAGTGTTCACGGGTAAAGTCAGGCCACAGCTCATCGACAAAGTGCAGCTCCGAAAAAGACGAGTGCCATACGAATCCGTTGGACAGGCGCCGCTCCCCGCCGGTTCGGATGATCAGGTCCGGATCCTGCATCTCAGGGGCATATAGCAGTCGTCGAAACGCCTGCTCGCCACCGCCGGTATAGCGCTGGGCCGCATCGAGCAGTTCCTGACGTCCGCCGTAGTTGAGCGCGACGAACAGCGTCATCTTGGAGTTGTGCGCGGTCGCCGCCTCGGCATAATCCACCGCTTCGAGCACATCCTTCGGCAGGCCGGTACGCAGGCCGAGCATTCGGATCCGGATGCCGCACGGTTCCAGCGCCTCGGCCGCCCGGCCGAAATGGCGGGCGAACACTCCCATCAGGCTGTCCACTTCGATGGCGGACCGCGACCAATTCTCAGTCGAGAAGCTGTACAGCGAGAGTTGCTCGATACCGAGCTCGCAGGCGTCCCGCGCGCGCATGATCGCCACCGCGGCGGCGGTCATGTGACCTTGTTCGGTGGTCAGTCCGCGCGCCGCTGCCCAACGCGCGTTCCCGTCCGGAATTAGTGCCACGGTCCGCGGCAGACACCCCGCGGGGGACGAGGCGTCATTGATGGGGTGCATGGCGGCTAACCCTCTGATCGTGCAATGTGTGGCATCAGGTTCCGGCTTTCCATCGAAGATTGCTGGTTGGCGCTACTTCTGCTGCGGCGGTAGGAGATTCGCGGGCACCTCCTCCATCGGCGGAGACGCTGAGCCGGGTTGCTCATCCGGGGGGCGACGGCGCGGAAGTATCACGGCGACCGCCGCCGCCGCAGCCAACGCGACGCCGGCGCAAACCAGGCAGCTCGCTGTCACACCGTTGAGAAAGGCCGACTCGACGAAGGGGCGGACGGACTGCGCTTGGCTCGTGGGCAGCTGACCGAGCACGTGCTGCGCGGCTGCCATCGATTGACGCATCGCCACACGCGTTTCGGGACTCACAACGGCCAGCGCGGAATCTTCGTCCAGTCGGCTCTGATACACCGACGCGAAAACGCTGCCCGCTATCGCGACGCCGAAGGTGGCGCCAAGTTGGCGGGTAACGCCGGCGACCGCCGATCCCACACCGGCGGTGTGGATGCGCAAGGAGGCCATGATCGACTCGGTCGCCGGGGCCATGGTGAGTCCGACGCCGGCGCCGAGCATCGTCATTGCGGCTCCGATCTCCCAGTACGAGGTGTCGGTCGCGAAGAAGCCGGACCAGGCGATAGCGCCGGCGAAGATCACCAATCCCCCCGCGACTACCGGCGTGGTGCCGAACCGCTCGGCAAGCCGCGGGGCGATGACACTGGCGGCGGCGACCGAAAATGCGAGCGGCAACAAGCGAATGCCGGTTTGGTACGGCGTATAAACGGTGACGAATTGCAAGTACTGGGTCATGACGAAGACGAATCCGCACAGCGCCAGGTACGCGGCAGCCCCGGCGATGTTGCCGCCGGAAAATCGGCGGTCGGCGAACAACGTCAGATCCAGCATCGGGTGCGGCGTCCGCAGTTCGTGCCATTGGAAGGCAGCAAGGGCGATCAACGCAACGGCGAAACCAACAGGTGTCCGAACGCTGCACCACCCGGCGTTGGGTGCTTCGATGATTGTGTAGATCAGCACCGAAATGCCGACTACCGACAGCAGCAACCCCACAAGATCGATCGGCGGCCGGGCGGGGTCGCGTGAGGTCGGCACGAACAGTATCGAGCCGATGGCGGCTACCAAGGCAATGGGCACGTTGATCCAGAAGATGGAACCCACCGCGAAGTGTTTCAGCAGCCATCCCCCGGTGATCGGTCCAACCACCACGCCCAGACCATTCATCGCCGACCACAACCCAATTGCCTTGGCGCGCTGAGCGGATTCGGTGAAGATGTTGGTGATCAGCGCCAAGGTTGTCGGAAAAATGATGGCGGCGCCGACGCCCATCGCCGCACGCGAAGCGATCAGCGTCTCCGGGGAATCGGCACTCGCGGCAGCCGCGGACGTTACGGCGAATGTCAGCAGGCCGATGTTGAGCCAGCCACGCCTGCCGTAGCGATCGCCAAGGTTGCCGGCCGGTAGCAGCAGGCTGGCGGCCGCCAAGAAGTAAGCGTCTACGATCCATTGCAGTTCGGCGGTGTCGGCCAGCAAGTCGCGCGACAACGTCGGCAACGCGACATTGACGATGGTCAGATCAATGCTGGCGACGAAATTGCTCAAGCACATGACCGCAAGCACGATCCCGGGACGCACTCTGACAGTCATTGTGATTGCGTTGTTGCCCATCAAGAAACCCCGAAGGCCGACCACGCGGTGGGCTGATGCCGGCGCACCAGATCGCTGTCCATGATGTCGTCGTGCAGCAGTGAGAAGTCATGCACCAGTTCCACCGCCACGGCGGATCGAATCGCGGCTTCGCCCGCTTCGTCACCCCCGGCGGCACGCGCACACGCAATCGTCAGCGCCGGCCGTATTGCCTTACCGCGCCCCGTCTGGCGTTCCTGACCGGCAGCATCCCACCAACCCAGATGAAGGCCGGCCACGTGGCGGACGTCGGCAGGCAGCGCATCGAGGGCGGCGCGCTGCGTTGGTTCGATAAGAGCCCGGGCATCGGTCAGTGCGGCTTCAACAATCGTCGGATCCGCACGGCGAATCACGGGATTGGCTATTTCGATCACATGCACCGTCCTTCCACACACACTGGTGGCCACGGACGCGATAACGGCGTATGCAATTTACTTCACTGTCACCGATATGAGTGCAGGATTCAGCGCAGAAGTCCGCGCGGATTTTGCTTTTTTCGGGCAACGCTGAACTAAGAGGACGCCATTTAATGGCTAACGATCGTTCAGGTCAGCCGAATATATGTAGTCGCTCGGCTTGAGTATGTTCGGGCTATGGTTTCCAACGACAACCACACGTGGTCTGCCGCCGACATCCCTGATCAGAGCGGACGCACCGTCATCATCACCGGCGCCAACACCGGTCTGGGCTTCCACACCGCCGCGGCCCTGGCCGCCCGCGGCGCGCAGGTGGTGCTGGCGGTGCGGAACCTGGAGAAGGGCAACGCCGCTCTGGCCCGTATCAACGCCGCAGTGCCAGGTAAACCCGACGTCACGCTGCAAGAGCTCGATCTCAGCTCGCTGGACTCGGTGCGCCGGGCCGCCGACGCGCTGCGCAGCAACTACCCGCGGATCGATCTGCTGATCAACAACGCCGGCGTGATGTGGACGCCCAAGGCGCTCACCGCCGACGGCTTCGAACTGCAATTCGGCACCAACCATCTGGGCCACTTCGCGCTCACCGGCCTCCTGCTCGACCACCTCACTGCGGTGCGCGGGTCCCGCGTAGTGACGGTTAGCAGCCTCGGGCATCGGCTACGTGCCGCGATCCACTTCGACGACCTGCAGTGGGAGCGCAACTACAGCCGGATCGGCGCCTACGGGCAGTCCAAGCTGGCCAACCTGCTGTTCACCTACGAACTCCAGCGCCGGCTGCAGGCCGCCGCCGCGCCCACCATCGCCGTCGCCGCGCACCCCGGCGGATCCAGCACCGAGCTGGCCCGTAACATCCCGCGCCTGCTGCGCCCGCTCAACGCGCTCGGGCCGCTGCTGTTCCAGAGCGCCGAGATGGGCGCGCTGCCGACGCTGCGGGCCGCCACCGACCCCAGCGTGCAGGGCGGGCAGTACTACGGGCCCGACGGGTTCGGTGAGCAGCGCGGCCACCCGAAGCTGGTCCAGTCCAGCGCGCAGTCGCACGACCAGGACCTGCAGCAACGGTTGTGGGCGGTTTCCGAAGAGCTCACCGGGGTCAGGTTCGGAATCTGAGATGCGCTCTGTCGCCGAACATCAGCGCATCGTCGCCGACCTGATCCGGCCGCGACCCGGCACCGCCGTCCAGCTCGCCGAAACGCTGGGCCTGGTCCTGGCCGCCGACGTCGTTGCTCCCCTGTCGCTACCGGTCTTCGACAACTCCGCGATGGACGGCTACGCAGTGCACGCCGAGGACACCAGCGGCGCCACCCCCGAGCAGCCGGTGGTCCTGCCGGTAACCGAAGACATCCCGGCGGGACGCACCGATTCGTTGACACTGCGACCTGGCACCGCGCACCGCATCATGACCGGGGCACCCTTGCCGACCGACGCGACGGGAATCGTCCCGGTTGAGGCCACCGACGGCGGTGTCGACTCGGTGGCGATCCGCGAGCCCGCCACCGCCGGCCGGCATATCCGGCGCGCCGGGGAGGACGTCGCGGCCGGCACCACCGTGCTCAAGGCGGGCACCGTGGTGACGCCGGCCGCGCTCGGATTGGTGGCGGCGCTGGGCCTGACGCAGCTGACGGTGATTCCGCGGCAGCGGGTGCTGGTGATCTCGACCGGGTCGGAGCTGGTGGCGCCGGGCACCCAACTGCAACCCGGGCAGATCTATGAGTCCAACGCCGTCATGCTCGCGGCCGCGCTGCGCGAGGCCGGCGCCGACGTGCTCTCAACCCAGACCGCCGGCGACGACATCGCCCAGTTCAGCGCGGTACTGGACCGATATGCCGCCGACGCCGACTTGATCATCACCAGCGGGGGTGTCAGCGCCGGCGCCTACGAGGTGGTGAAGGACGCCTTCGGGCGAGACGGTGACCAGGGTGTCCACTTCGTCAAGGTGGCGATGCAGCCGGGCATGCCGCAGGGGGTCGGCCGGGTGGCCGGCACCACGATCATCACGCTGCCCGGCAATCCGGTGAGCGCGCTGGTGTCCTTCGAGGTGTTCATCCGCCCGGCGCTGCGCGCGGGGATGGGGCTGCCGCACCCGCACCGACCACACCGCACAGCGGTGCTCACCGAGGCGGTCACCTCTCCGCGTGGCAAGCGGCAATTCCGGCGCGCGGTTCTGGACGGCGGGCGAGTCACCAGCTACGGCCCCCCGGCCTCGCACCATCTGCGCTGGCTGGCGTCAGCCAACGCGCTGCTCGACATCCCCGAGGACGTTGTGGAAGTACCGGCCGGCACCGAGCTGCAGGTGTGGGATCTGAGCTAAGGCCGGTGGAATTCGTCGGCAGCGTCGAACGCCCTGCTGGCGCGGATCGCGACTGCGGTGACGGCGAGGACCACCGGGATGACAACCAGCGCCGCCGCTAGTCCAACCCGCTGGGCAAGGTGTCCGATTAGAGGCGGGCCTAGCAGATAGCCGATCCATCCGGTCGCGGCGACTATCGCGATCGCCGATCCCCCGCCGCCGGCCGCGTAGGCGGCGCTGAACGCTGTCGGCACCAACAGCGCCACGCCCACGCCCAACCCTGCGAAGCCGACCACGCCGATCACCGGGTCGGCCGTAGCGAGCGTCACGCCCATGCCGATGATGGCGATGAACGCCAGAGCGGGCAGTAGCCGGCGGGCCGACACCCGCGCGTGCAGCCGCAGCGCGCCGAATCGGACCGCGACCATGGCCAGGGTGTAGGCCGCATAGCTCAGCGCCGACACACCCGCCCCGGCGCCGATGACGTCATGCACGTAGTTAGCCGACCAGTCGGTGGCCGCGCCCTCACATAGGAAGGACGCGAAGGCTACCGCGGCCAGGATCGCGACGGTCGGGGTGATCCGGGCGCGTCCATGCGACTGGGCCGACGCGCCGACGGCCTCCTCCGCGACCAGGTGCCCGGTGAGTGGTTCCACGACGATCAGGACCACCATCCCCAGCACCACCAACTGCGGTTCGAGGTGGATGCGCGCCGTTACGGATGCGGCGCCGATCAGTGCACCAAGCAACGCGCCCACACTCCACATACCGTGGAAGCGAGCCATGATCGGGGCACCGGTTAGGCGCTCGACCGTGCCGGCCGCGGTGTTCATCGCGACATCAAGACCACCCTGGAACGCGCCCCACAGCGCCAGCGTCGCGAACAACCACAGTCCCGAGGTGGCCAAGCCGACCGTCATACCCGCCAGCGCATACCCGGCGACCAGCACCGGCACCAGTCTGCGGCTGCCCCAGCGCGGCAACGCCCAGTGGCAGCACATCGTGGCCACGACCGAACCCAGCGGCGCACCGAACAGTGCGGTCCCCAGCTCTCCGTCGTCCAACCCCAGGTTGCCCTTCACCTGCGGAATGTGCGCGGCCCACGACGAAAACACCACAGCGTGGGCGACGAACACTGCGGTGACGGCCATCTTGGCGCGGCGAAGCTCCGGCGAGCGTGAATGTGGTGTGGATTTCAGATCGGACCCCTCCGGGGAGCCTATCGCCTTCCGTAAGATGACCCGCGTGGCAAAACGCCCTGGCTCCTCCGAAGGCCCAGCGCACCTGTTCGAATTGGTGCGCTCCACTGTGCCCCCGCTGCACCCGGCCGGGTTGCCGTTCGTCGCGGCTGGCCTGGCGGTGGCGGCGGCCGGATACCGGCGCCGCTGGGTGCGCCGGACGGGGCTGCTGGCGGCGGGTGCCTGCGCGGGATTCTTCCGCCACCCGTCGCGAGTGCCACCCTGCACGGAGGGGGCGGTCGTCGCACCCGCAGACGGCACGATCTGCGTGATCGACACCGCGGTCCCGCCGGCCGAGCTGAGCATGGGCACGACCCCACTACCCCGGATCAGCATCTTCTTGTCGATCTTCGACGTCCACGTACAACGCGCACCGGTCGCCGGTGAGGTGATCGCCGTCCAGCACCGCCCCGGCGCCTTCCTGTCCGCCGACCTGCCCGAGGCCAGCGAGGCCAACGAGCGCACCAGCGTACGAATCCGCACCGCCACCGGATCCGACGTCGTCGCCGTCCAGATCGCCGGGCTGGTGGCACGCCGGATCGTGTGCAACGCGCACGTCGGCGACAAACTTGCCCTCGGCGACACCTACGGCCTGATCCGGTTCGGCTCCCGGCTGGACACCTACTTACCGCCGGGCACGCAACCGCTGGTCGAAATGGGTCAGCGCGCGGTTGGCGGCGAGACCGTACTGGCCCAGCTGCCATGATCAACAAGCCGCCGCGCCGGCGCACCGTCGATCTGCATCTGCTGCCCAGCGCCATGACCGTGCTGTCCATCTGCGCGGGCCTGACCTCGATCAAGCTCGCCCTCGACCACAAGCCGATACCCGCGATGGCGCTGATCGCGGTCGCCGCGATCCTCGACGCCCTGGACGGGCGGGTGGCCCGCATCCTGGACGCCCAGTCGCGCATGGGTGCTGAGATCGATTCGCTGGCCGACGCGGTGAACTTCGGCGTCGCACCGGCGCTGGTGGTCTACGTGACGCTGTTGTCGAAGTTTCCTGTCGGCTGGCCGGTGGTGCTGCTCTACGCGGTCTGCGTAGTCCTGCGACTGGCGCGCTACAACGCGCAGTTGGACGACGGAACCATGCCGCCGTACGCCAAGGAATACTTCGTCGGCATGCCGGCGCCAGCCGGAGCGGTATCCATGATCGGCACCATCGGCCTCAAATTGCAGTTCGGCGAGGGCTGGTGGACGTCGGTCTGGGCGCTGTCGCTGTGGATCGCCGGGACCTCGCTGCTGATGGTCAGCGCGCTGCCGATGAAGAAATTCCATACCTTGGCGGTGCCGCCGAACTGGGCCGCGCCGCTACTGGCTGTCCTCGCGCTCGCCGCGGCGGCCGCGGTCGTCTACCCCTACATCCTGATCTGGGTGATCATCATCTCCTACGTCTGCCACATCCCGTTTGCGATGCGCAGCAAACGCTGGCTGGCCAAGCATCCCGAAGCGTGGGACGACAACAACAAACAACGACGTGCCGCCCGGCGCGCGACCCGGCGGGCACAGCCGAACCGACGATCGGTGGCACGGCTCGGCCTGCGCAAGCCTGGCGGGCGGCCGTGAGTTGGCTCAGCACCTCACCCTCACCGCGCGACTGAATACCTCGGCGGTCGACTCGCGCCGCGGCGTGGTGCGCCTGCATCCCAGCGTTATCGCCGCGTTGGGCATTCGGGAATGGGATGCGGTGTCGCTCATCGGGTCCCGGACCACTGCGGCGGTGGCCGGGATGGCCGCCGGGGACATCCCGGTGCTGACGGTGTTACTCGACGACGTCACGCTGTCCAACGCCGGCCTACGGGAAGGCACCGAGGTGATTGTCAGTGCGGTCACCGTGTATGGCGCCCGGACGGTGTTGTTGAGCGGCTCGACGCTGGCCACCCGGTCGCTGTCGCCCGCCACACTGCGCCAGGCGCTGCTGGGCAAGGTGATGACGGTCGGCGACGCGGTGTCCCTGCTGCCGCGTGACCTGGGGCCGGGCACCTCGACGTCGGACGCCACCCGCGCGCTGGCCTCCTCGGTCGGAATCAGCTGGACCTCCGAGCTGCTGACCGTGACCGGCGTAGACCCGGACGGGCCGGTCAGTGTGCAGCCCAACACTCTGGTCAGCTGGGGCCAGGGTCTTCCGGACGCGGTGCGCGTCATCCCGCCCGTCGACGTCGCCACCCCGGAGATGCAGGTCGAGGAGCTCAAAGGCGCTCAGCCGCAGGCCGGCAAACTCACCGAATGGCTCAAGCTCGCCCTCGACGAGCCGCATCTGCTCACGCGCCTGGGTGCCGGCACCAACCTCGGTGTGCTGGTGTCGGGACCGGCCGGTGTCGGCAAGGTGACCCTGGTGCGAGCGGTGTGCGCCGGGCGCAGGTTGGTGGAACTGGACGGCCCGGCAATCGGTGCGCTGGCCGCCGAGGACCGCCTCAAGGCGGTGACCGCAGCCGTGGCTAAGGTACGTGGCGCCGGCGCGCAGGGCGGTGGCGTGCTGCTGATCACCGATGTCGACGCGCTGTTACCCGAGACCGCCGAGCCGGTGGCCGCGCTGATTCTCGCCGAACTGCGCGCCGCGGTAGCCAGTGCCGGCGTGGCACTGATCGCCACCACGGCCCGCCCCGACCAGATCGATACCCGGCTGCGCTCGCCGGAATTGTGCGATCGCGAGCTGGGCCTGCCGTTGCCCGACGCGGCGACCCGCAAGTCGCTGCTGGAGGCGCTGCTGAAGAACGTGCCCACCGGCGACCTCGACCTCGACGAGATCGCTTCCCGAACACCGGGTTTCGTGGTCGCCGATCTGGCCGCGCTGATGCGCGAGGCGGCGCTGCGGGCCGCGTCGCGGGCCAGCACCGACGGCCAGCCCCCCACGCTGAACCAGGAAGACCTGGTCGGTGCGCTCTCGGTGATCCGGCCGCTGTCGCGCTCGGGCAGCGAAGAGATCAGCGTGGGCAGTGTCACCCTCGCCGACGTCGGTGACATGGCCGAGGCCAAGCAGGCCCTCACCGAGTCGGTGCTGTGGCCGCTGCAGCACCCCGACACCTTCGCCCGGTTGGGTGTAGACCCGCCGCGCGGGGTGTTGCTCTACGGCCCGCCCGGCTGCGGCAAGACGTTCGTGGTCCGGGCCTTGGCCAGCACCGGGCAGTTGAGTGTGCATGCCGTCAAGGGCTCCGAGCTGATGGACAAGTGGGTGGGTTCCTCGGAGAAGGCCGTCCGCGAATTGTTCCGGCGCGCACGCGATTCGGCACCGTCGCTGGTGTTTCTCGACGAGGTGGACGCGCTGGCGCCGCGGCGCGGCCAGAGCTTCGACTCGGGTGTGACCGACCGGGTGGTGGCCGCACTGCTGACCGAGTTGGACGGCATCGACCCGTTGCGCGATGTCGTCGTGCTAGGCGCGACCAACCGTCCCGACCTGATCGATCCGGCTCTGCTGCGTCCGGGCCGGCTGGAGCGACTGGTGTTCGTCGAACCGCCCGATACTGACGCACGTCGCGAAATCCTGCGCACCGCAGGTAAATCCATTCCGCTAAGCGCTGACGTGAATCTGGAGCAGGTGGCCGCCGGACTGGACGGATACAGCGCCGCAGATTGTGTGGCCCTGCTGCGCGAAGCGGCGCTGAGCGCGATGCGCCGCTCCATCGATGCCTCCGACGTCACCGCGGCCGACTTGGCCGCGGCCCGCGAAAAAGTACGTCCCTCGCTGGATCCGATGCAGCTAGAATCGTTGCGCGCCTTCGCCAAAGACTCGCGCGGCTAATCAGACAGCTGGAACTCGACCATCGCGGTCACCGAGTCCACGGCTTCCAGCAGCGCGGCCAACCGGTCCGCGGCCGACGGCGCTGCCAGCACAGCATAGCGGTCCGCAGGACCCATCGGAACACGAGCAGCCAACGCGTACAACGTATTTGACCTATCGCCGGAATCGCGTGGGTAGTCGAACAGCACGTCGCGGTCCGGTAGCTCGACCCCACGCACCGCGGCGATCCGCTCGAACAGCGCCAGCACACGGTCCTCGACGTCGTGGAGTTGCGCGGCGGTCACGGGCAGCCCCGGCTCGTCGGGCCAGGACTGTATGCGGGCCCGCGGAAACGGGTCGTCGGGCAGCCACTGGCGCACCCGGATCCGCTCGCCTATCCGGCAGCGCAGCGCGTACCTGCCTGAACCGCCGTCCACGTATTCGGTGATGGTGGCTAGCGTTCCGACGTCGCTGCGCTCGTCGCCGCCGCCGACTTCGCGGCCGCGCGAGATCAGCACCACACCGAAACGGGGCCGCTCGCATTCCATGCAGTGGCGCACCAGCGCGGTATACCGGGGCTCGAAGATGCGCAGCGGCAGCGTCTCGTTCGGGAGTAACACCGACTCGAGCGGAAACATCGGCATTTCAACCGGTTCGCGATCCATTGGCCATCTCACCCCTGTGCCAGCATAGCCGCGCAGGACTGCTGAATCCGGCGGCTGGTCAGGGCCGGGTGCCCTCAGACCTCGAGTTCGGCGACCAGCGCGTCGACTACCGCGCGCAGATCCCCGTCGTGCTCTTCGGCCACCCGGCGCTGTCGCTGGTAGGAGGCACCCAGGCGCGGAATGTCGGCGACGGCGGCCAGCTCGTCGGCGCAGTCCAACAACCGCGCAACCGGTTCGAGCCGGTTCAGCACATCATCGAGATCCTCGGTGACCAACCGCTCATTGCTGTCGGCATCCAGGATGATCACCGCGTCCAACCCGTAGCGCGCTGCGCGCCACTTGTTCTCCTGGACGTGCCATGGAGGCATGGTCGGCAACGGCTCGTCGGCTTCCAGCCGGCGGTCCAGGTCGACGATCAGGCAATGCGTCAGCGCGACCAGGGCGCCCAGTTCGCGCAGGTTGGACACGCCGTCGCAGATGCGTACCTCGATGGTGCCCAGATGCGGCGAAGGCCGGATGTCCCAACGGACTTCGTCGACGTGGTCGATGATGCCGGTCTTCTTCTGGTCGTACACGAAACCTTCGAATTGCGACCATTTTTGGAAGTGAAACGGCAGTCCGGCGGTGGGTAACTGCTGAAACATCATGGCCCGGTTGCTCGCGTAGCCGGTGTCCACGCCGGCCCACCAGGGCGACGACGCCGACAGCGCCAGCAGGTGCGGATATTGGTTGAGCAACGACGTCACGATCGGCATCACCTTGTTGGGTGAGGAGATCCCGACGTGCACATGCACACCCCAGATCAGCATCTGCCGGCCCCACCACTGGGTGCGCTTGATCAGCTCGGCGTAGCGCGGCGCATCGGTGAGTTTCTGGCTCGACCACTGCGCGAACGGGTGGGTGCCGGCGCAGAACAGTTCCATTCCACGGTCGCGAACAATCCGCCGGGCCGGGGCCAGGGTGTCGCGCAGATCCTGCATCGCCTCAGCGGCATTGACGCAGATCCCGCTGACGATCTCGACGGTGTTGCGCAGCAATTCCTTATGCACGCGCGGGTTTTCACCGATTTCGGCGATCACTGCGGTGGCCTCGTTGCTGAGGTCGCGGGTCTGCCCGTCGACCAGTGCAAATTCCCATTCCACACCCACGGTGGGGCGCGGCGAGCGGGCGAAGTCGATGCGGCTGGCGGCCCGGCTCGCTGGCAGGCTGGCCGGACCGTTACCCGGACCCAATGACACCGCAGGCCACCCGCTTGCCGGCGTCACCGGTTGTCATCGTGGTCTCGTCCGGGCCGGGCACGCCGTTGACCTGGTAGCGGTCCGGGATGTTCATGAAGTTGTCCGGGCCCTCGTGGATGATGATCGCGGTCTTTGCGCCCGAGATCAGGTCGTCCATGGTGAAACTGTCCGTGGTGGTGACCAGCGTTGCGGCGCCGTTCTTGCGCACCTGCAGCGAGGTCAGGTCCCCGCTGGAGTGGCCACCCGAGCCGGGCGCCTGGAAGTGCCCGCCGGCCGACAGGAAGTCACCAGTGGGGCCGCCGGTGGGAGCCACCGAGTTCGGTTCACACTTGCCGACCTTGTGGATGTGCATGCCGTGGAAACCGGGAGCGAGCCCGCTGCCGCTGTTGGCCGTGACGGTCACGGTGGCGTAGCCGTTGGCGAATTCGAACTTCGCCGTCGCAACCTCGTTGCCGCCCGGGCCCTTGAGCACGGTGGTCAGCGTCTGTCCCGCCGGAGGTGCCTCCTGAGTGCCGGGCGCCGCCTCGGCGTGACCGGAGGTGGACGGGGCTGGGGATCCGGTCCAGACCGACGGGTTGGTACCGGTCGTCGTCGCCGCTTGCTGGGGCGACGAACACGCGCTAACCAGCGCGACGCTGGCGGCCGCGGACAGGACGGCGGTGACGGCTGCAACTTTGGGACCGGCGAGCTTAGGCATAGCGGAGAGCCTAGCGTGACGACGATGCGGGTCGAAACGACCCGCTGAGGAGTCAGACAATCGACCAAGCGTGACGACGATGCGGGTCGAAACGACCCGCTGAGGAGTCAGCCAAGCGGCCGCGCGGGAAGGGGTTGCTGATTCAGCCCGTTACCAACACGATGACGCCCGGCGGCTGGTCGGCGAGGGCGGGGATGCGCTTCTCGACCGGAGCGCCCAGCTTCTTGCCGACCGCGTCCGCCGTCGACTTCTCGCTCTCTTCGCCGTAGTAGACCGTGGTGGCCGCGACGTCCGAGATCGAGAGGTTGGTCACGTCCGTCACCTTGAACCCGGCTGCCTTCAGTTCGTCGGCGGTGGACTTGGCGATGCCCTCTTTCGACGAGATGTTGTACACCCGCACCTCGGCGTCCGCCGCGGGAGCCTTGGAACTGGTCGAAGTGGGCGCGGCGGTGCTGGAGGCGGTAGTGGCCGGCGAGGACTCGTCGTCGGACTTTCCCGACGAGCCCAGGGCCTGCCAGCCCAGCAGCAGGAAAATGACGCCGAGAAACAGCAGCACCATCACCATGGCCCGCAGAGGAAGCCCCGAAGAGTCGGGTACGCGCTCGTTCATCGGAGCCACTGTAACCAGCGGAGGGCCAGAACCTGCAAAGCCGCGTAAGCCGTCAGGTCACCTCGAAGCCGAGGCGCCGCGCGGCGCGCGCCTTCTGGCGGCCGGCGCGCAGCCGCCGCAATCGCTTCACCAGCATCGGGTCGGCGGCCAGCGCTTCGGGCCGGTCGACGAGCGCGTTCAACACCTGGTAGTAGCGCGTCGCAGACATCGAGAACAACTCTCTGATGGCGTCTTCCTTGACCCCGGCGAACTTCCACCACTGCCGTTCGAAAGCCAGAATGTCGTGCTCGCGACGGGTCAACCCGTCGGCGATTTCCGAGTCGTCCCCCGCTCGCTCTGCCCGCGCCATGGCGCTGTCCATATTGCTTCCCCTGGACCCTTCCGGCGAATGCTCGATACTCGAATGACTTGACCTACATATGGGCATTGTCGTGCGCGAATATTGAACCACGCCGCAATGTGTTGCGCCGGAAAGCAGACCGCGCGTCGGCCAACGTGTCGTCGAATTGCCCGGCCTCGGCGCTGGTCACGCGGCGTGACGAAGGTGACACTGCTGCGGCCCGTTCCGGGTCGGAGGGTGGCCACGCTTTAAGCTAGCCGACCATGGCAGTCGTACCCATTCGCATCGTGGGCGATCCCGTTTTGCACGCTCCGACGACGCCGGTGCCGGTCGGAGCCGACGGGTCGCTGCCTGCAGAGTTGCCCGATTTGATCAAGACGATGTTCGAGACTATGGACGCTGCCCACGGTGTCGGCCTGGCCGCCAACCAGATCGGCCATAGCCTTCGGCTGTTCGTCTACGACTGCGCCGACGACCGGGGACTTACCAGCCACCGCCGTGGGGTGGTGGTCAACCCGGTGCTGGAAACCTCCGAGATCCCCGAGACCATGCCGTCGGCCGGCCACGACGATGACGAAGGCTGCCTCTCGGTGCCGGGCGAGTCATTCCCGACCGGCCGGGCGGACTGGGCCCGGGTCACCGGTCTAGACGGCGAGGGCAAACCGGTCAACATCGAGGGCACCGGGCTGTTCGCCCGCATGCTGCAGCATGAAACGGGACACCTCGACGGATTCCTCTATGTGGACTGCCTGATCGGCCGGCATGCCCGCGCCGCCAAGCGCGCGATCAAGTCACACGGTTGGGGTGTGCCCGGGTTGTCGTGGCTGCCGGGCGAGGGGCCCGACCCGTTTGGCCACTGATGACGTCGTGGCCGGAACTGGGGTCCCGCGTCGCCCTTCGCTACCGCCGCTCGCCCGGATCGGTTCCGCCGCTGACCGACGCGATCGGGCATCTGTTGGCGGTCGACCCGACGCTGCGGCTGCAGACGAAGACGGGCACGATTGTCGAGGTCTCGCCCGCCGACGTGGTGTCGTTGCGTGTGCTGACCGACGTGCCAGTGCGCAACGCCGACATCCGCACGCTTGAGCGCCTCGCCGCCGCGGCGCGGCCGGGCGGCGAGGAGACCTGGCTGGACGGCTGGCTCCTGCGCGCCGCCGATGGCGTCGATCTCGCGACTAATTCCGCTGTGCCACTGGATATTTCGGCACAAATTAACGCCGTGCCCGCGATCGTCGACTGGTATGGCAGGCGTAGGCTGACGCCGCACCTTGCGCTCCCCGACCGGCTGCTGGATCCGCCACCGAGTTGGGCGCTTGAGCACACCGAACGAGTCCTGCTGCGCGACATGGCATCTGGTGATTTTCTGGTCGTGCCGGACGATGCCACGCCGCCCGCCGCGCCGCACGGATATTGGCTGCATCATCGCCGTCGATACTTCTGTCCACCCGCAAGCCCGCCGGCAAGCTGACCCCAAGTAGATAGGAGGAGCCATGCCCCGAGACACGCTGCGGCTGGCCACCTGGAACGTCAACTCGATCCGCTCTCGACTGGACCGCGTCCTGAGCTGGCTGGAGCGCGCCGAGGTCGACGTGCTGGCCATGCAGGAGACCAAGTGCTCGGACACACAGTTTCCCGCGCTCCCGTTCTACGAACTGGGTTACGAGGTCGCCCACGTCGGCTTCAATCAGTGGAACGGTGTGGCGATAGCCTCCCGCGTGGGCCTAGACGACGTTGCGGTGGGCTTCGACGGTCAGCCGAGCTGGAGCAGCAAGCCCGACGTGGCCGCGGCCGCCGAGGCCCGCGCCATTGGCGCGACCTCTGCGGGCGTGCGGGTATGGAGCCTCTATGTGCCCAACGGCCGCACCCTGGACGACCCGCACTACGTCTACAAGTTGAATTGGCTTGCCGCGCTTCGTGATGCCGCTGAATCGTGGCTACGTGAGGACCCGTCGTCTGCGATCGCGCTGGTCGGGGACTGGAACATCGCGCCCACCGACGACGACGTCTGGAGCACCGAGTTCTTTGAAGGCGCCACGCATGTCTCGGAACCGGAACGCAAGGCATTCGATGCGATCGTCAAAGCCCAATTCACCGATGTGGTAAGGCCTTTCACTCCTGGACCGGGCGTCTACACCTATTGGGACTACACCCAGTTGCGGTTCCCGAAGAAGCAGGGCATGCGCATCGACTTCATCTTGGGCTCCCCCACGCTGGCCGACAAAGTGATGCACGCGGAGATCGTCCGGGACGAACGCAAGGGCAAAGCGCCCAGCGATCACGCCCCGGTACTGGTCGACCTGCGTACCACTTAATGCTCCCAAATTTCTGTGAACCATTTTTATTTCTGGTGAAGTCCCCGAGTGCGGGGTATACAAGCAGGAGAAACCGAGGTCAGGGAGTCAACATGGGTGTCGTCGACGGAACGTTTCGCGCGGTGGGTCGCACGGTCAGCCGCGCCGCCTCAGCTACCACGGCGGCCGCCGGAGCGGTCGGCGGGGCAGCGGTTGACGGCATCGTCGGTGGGGTCAAGGGTGCCGCCGAGGGGATCCAGCACGGAATCAGCACCGGCAGTAAGTCGACTCCGGCGGCGGCACTGACCCTCGGGGCAATCGGCGCGGCCGGGTTGGTCGAATGGCCCATCCTGCTGGCGGTCGGCGGCGGAGCACTGTTGCTGCGCCGGATGAGCAAGAAGCCCGAGCAATCGGCCGCTCCGACGGCGGCCAAGCTCACGTCCGTTCCCACCGAGCAGGCCGCCGAGGAAGCGCCCAAGAAGGCGGCCCGCAAAGCCCCCGCCAAAAAGACCGCCGGCCGGCGCGCCGGCGCCAGCGATCTGCGCAGCACTAACTAGACAAGCGGCGCTGATATACGGGTGTGGACCGATCGGACAGCTCATCCCGGTACGCGCGGGTGCCGACCTCGAGCACGCCGGCACGCCACAACAACGCATAGAGTTCGGTCAGGGGCCGCTTCAGCAACACAGCTAACGACGCGGCGAGCGGGTCGAGCCGAGCATCTGTCGTCGTCATATTCCCGACGGTGACCGCACCACCCGGCGTGGCGGCAAACCCTTCGTTACTGAAAGGCAAATGATGGCCGAAAAGAAGGCTCCCAGCGGCACCACACAACGTGAAGCTGTGCAACAGATCCGGGCTGGGCAGACGTTTGCGATCAACCTGCCGGTGCTGGGCAAACTGCAGGTTCCGCACCCAGAACAGCTGGCCTACTACGCGGGTATCGCTGCGCTGACCGCCTTCGAACTAATCGACTGGCCGGTCGCCCTGGTCATCGCTACCGGACATCTGCTGGCCAGCAACCACCGCAACCAGATCCTCGAGGAGATCGGCGAAGCCCTGGAGGAGGCCGACTAACCGCCGACCCTGCATTCCCGTGCGGCGCTGCGCTAGCGTGGAAGACGCCCAACCGAAAATCACACGGGAGCGCACGCCCGGTGCGCTGAGAGGACGGCTCGGGGCCGTCGACCGTACGAACCTGACCGGGTAATGCCGGCGTAGGGAGATGCACCGATGACCGATCTGATTTCGAAGTCCCCGGAGATGGCGGGGGCCGCGGTGACCACCGGACCCATTGCTGGCAGCAGTAAGACCTATCGTGAGGTCGAGGGCGTCCCGGGGGCCCGGGTGCCGTTCCGCCGGGTGCACCTATCCACTGGGGATCACTTCGACCTCTACGACACCTCCGGGCCCTACACCGACGACGACGCGGTGATCGACCTGAACGCTGGCCTGCCGGCGCGGCCGGGGGTGGTCCGCGACCGCGGCACCCAACTGCAACGCGCCCGCGCCGGTGAGGTCACCGCCGAAATGGCTTACATCGCCGTGCGCGAGGGCATGCCCGCCGAACTCGTCAGAGACGAGGTGGCCCGGGGCCGCGCAATCATCCCGGCCAACCACAACCACCCCGAGAGCGAGCCGATGATCATCGGCAAGGCGTTCGCGGTGAAGGTCAATGCCAACATCGGCAATTCGGCCGTCACGTCCTCGATCGCCGAGGAGGTGGACAAGATGGTGTGGGCCACCCGCTGGGGCGCGGACACCATCATGGACCTGTCCACCGGCAAGAACATTCACGAGACGCGCGAGTGGATCATGCGCAACTCCCCTGTCCCGGTCGGAACGGTGCCGATCTACCAGGCGCTGGAGAAGGTCAAGGGCGACCCGACCGAACTTACCTGGGAGCTCTACCGCGACACCGTAATCGAGCAGTGCGAGCAGGGCGTGGACTACATGACCGTGCACGCCGGTGTGCTGTTGCGGTATGTGCCGCTGACCGCCAAGCGCGTGACCGGCATCGTCAGCCGCGGCGGGTCCATCATGGCGGCCTGGTGTTTGGCGCACCACCAAGAGTCGTTCCTGTACACCAACTTCGAGGAACTCTGCGAGATCCTGGCCCGCTACGACGTCACCTTCTCCCTGGGCGACGGGCTGCGACCGGGCTCGATCGCCGACGCCAACGACGCCGCTCAGTTCGCCGAGCTGCGCACCCTTGGTGAGCTCACCAAGATCGCGAAATCCCATGGCGTGCAAGTGATGATCGAGGGCCCGGGCCACGTGCCAATGCATAAGATCGTCGAGAACGTAAAGCTGGAAGAGGAGTTGTGCGAGGAGGCCCCGTTCTACACGCTGGGGCCGCTGGCCACCGACATCGCGCCCGCCTACGACCACATCACCTCGGCGATCGGGGCGGCTATCATCGCCCAGGCCGGCACTGCGATGCTGTGCTATGTCACCCCCAAGGAGCACCTGGGTCTGCCGGACCGCAAAGACGTCAAGGACGGCGTGATCGCGTACAAGATCGCCGCACACGCGGGTGACCTGGCCAAGGGGCACCCGCACGCTCAGGACCGCGATAATGCGTTGAGCACGGCGCGTTTCGAGTTCCGGTGGAACGACCAGTTCGCACTGTCCCTGGATCCCGACACCGCGCGGGAATACCACGACGAGACGCTGCCGGCCGAGCCCGCCAAGACCGCGCACTTCTGCTCGATGTGCGGGCCGAAGTTCTGCTCGATGCGCATCACCCAGGATGTGCGCGACTTCGCCGCCAAGCACGGGCTAGAAACCGAGGAAGATGTCGACGCCATGCTGGCGGCGGGCATGGAGGCGAAGTCACGCGAGTTCGCCGATCACGGCAATCGGGTGTATCTCCCACTGACCCAGTGACATTGCTGCATCCCCCCTTGCCGCTGCCGGCGCCGGGAGCGACTCCGCTGCGGGTCCTGACGATCGCCGGATCCGACTCTGGCGGCGGTGCCGGCATTCAGGCGGATATGCGCACGATGGCGCTGCTCGGCGTCCATGCCTGCGTGGCCGTCACCGCCGTCACGGTGCAGAACACATTGGGCGTCAAGAGCTTTCATGAAGTTCCTGACGAAGTGGTGGCCGGCCAGATCGAGGCCGTGGTCACCGACATCGGCATCCAGGCCGCCAAAACCGGGATGCTGGCGTCGTCGTCGATTATCGAGGTGGTTGCCGCCACCTGGCGCCGCCTGGGCCTGACGGTGCCGCTGGTGGTCGACCCGGTGTGCGCATCGATGCACGGCGATCCACTGTTAGCCACCTCGGCGCTGGATTCGCTTCGCACTGAACTGTTTCCGTTGGCCACGCTGGTGACCCCTAACCTGGACGAGGTGCGTTTGATCACCGGCATCGAGGTCATTGACACCGAAGGCCAGCGCGCGGCCGCCAAGGCTCTGCACGCCATGGGTCCGCGCTGGGCGCTGGTCAAGGGCGGGCACCTGCGGACCTCGCAGTTCAGTTGCGACCTGCTTTATGACGGCAACGATTTTTACGAGTTCGACGCCGAACGCCTGCCCACCGACTGCGACCACGGCGGCGGAGACACGCTGGCCAGCGCGATTGCGTGTGCGCTGGCGCACGGGTACTCCGTGCCCGATGCGGTCCGGTTCGGGAAGGGGTGGGTGACCGAATGCCTGCGTGCGGCTTATCCGTTGGGCGGCGGCCACGGGCCTGTCTCGCCGTTGTTCCGGCTCGGACTATGAATCTCGAACCCATCGCCGGTATCGCGCACGAACCGCTGGGCACGCCAACCGGGGTGGCCTTGCTGACCCACGGCGCCGGCGGCAATCGCGATTCCAAACTGCTGCAACAATATTGCGAAGAATGGGCGAGACAAGGCTGGCTGGCGGTGCGCTACAACCTGCCTTACCGGCGGCGCCGCCCCAAGGGCCCTCCGTCGGGGTCGGCTGCAGCCGACCGTGCCGGGATCGTCGAGGCGATCGAGCTGTGCCGAGGACTTGCCGCCGGGCCGCTGGTGGCCGGTGGCCATTCCTACGGCGGCAGGCAGACGTCGATGGTGGTCGCCGACGGGGACGCGACCGTCGATCTGCTCGCGTTGTCGTCCTACCCCCTGCATCCGCCGGGCAAGCCCGAACGCGCCCGCACCGAGCATCTGCCGAACATCACTTCGCCTACGGTCTTCGTCCACGGCAGTTCGGACCCGTTTGGCACCATCGCCGAGTTGCGGGCCGCGGCGCTGCTGATCCCCGCGCCGACCGAGATCGTCGAGATCCCTGGTGGGCGCCATGACCTGGCGTCGAAGACGCTCGATGTTCCCGCTCTGGCGGTGACTGCGGCACTTGGGCTGCTGTCTGCTCCAGATGGGATCTAGGAGGAGGCCGACCGGCCCGGGAAATCGCCGCTGAACTTCCACATGCTCGGGAATGTCTATTAACATAATCGGCATTCGAGGGTAGTCCGATGGTTGGCGGGGCAGGGTGTTGGAAAGAATTCGCCGGGTGCTGAGTTTTCAGCTCAGCGTAGGTCAGCTGATCGCTATCGGAATCATTACCGGGACGCCATACCTACTGGTGGGAGCGATATGGTCGGCGACGCACACCGAACACCTACATCAAATGCAGGGCGCCGACCTGGCGGTGTCGTTTCTCGGGTCCATCGTCTCGTGGCCTGTCCTGTTGTTCTCCAACGTATGCATGACCTGAACATCGCCCAGCGAATCGACAATTAACTTCAACCTGGAGAAGCTGTGACTCATCGGCAGATATACATCGCAATCGTCGGCCTGCTGCTCGGTGCCATCGGCCTGGCCGCGCTGTGGTTTCCGGTCTATCTGGACCAATACGACGCCTACGGTATCAAGATCAGTTGCGGCAATGGCATCGGCTTTCAACTCGCCCACATCTCCCACGACGTGAACGCCCCGACCGCCGGATGCGGCAAGGCGCTGCTGATCCGCCGGGCCTGGGCGATCCCTACGGTCGCGCTCGGCTGGTTGCTGCTCACCTGGGTCGCCATCATGTGGGTACACGACGGCCGGCAGCTCAGCGATGAGCCCGAGCACAAGGTGCCCCACCCCGAGATCGCCTGACCGCAACGGGTCGACTAGGCGGCTAGCTGCGCTTCGAAAGCGACGGCCGCGGCGGGTGCGCTGTTGTAATAGTCATCATTGCGATGGTGGTGGCGGTGTGAGTCGGCCCGCCCCACCACGATCACCGCGATCAGGATGATCACACCGGCCACGATGGTTACCGCACTGATGACGATCCCGGCTATCGCCAGGCCGCGACCCTGTTGTCCGCTCGACTTGATCTGGTTGAGCCCGATGAACCCGAAGATCACTCCCAGGATGGTGGAGACTCCGCAGAAAAACGGCCCCGCAAGCGAACACACCAGCGAGGCAATAGCCATGCCGTTCGTGCCCTGCGCAACGGGGTAGCCGCCCATCGGCGGCGGGTATCCGTACATCGGCGGGGGCGGCGTGTACCCGTACCCGCCTGACGGCGGCGGCTGGTACCCGTAACCGCCTGGCGGTGGCGGCGGATAGCCCGGTGGCTGCTCGGTCACAGGCGCAAACTCTACCCGGGATAGCGCGAGTAACAACCGTCCATCTCGCCGACCACACCGGATCGGAACGCGGCGATCCGGGTGAATCCGGCGGGCACGCTGGTGCCATCGGCGTCGCTGGCGACCATGTGGTTGGTGAGCAGACCAGCGACCGCTTCATCGAGGTCACCGGCCGTGAGCACCAGTGAGTTTCCCGAAGGCAATTCGATGTTCTCGGCCATCTTGCGGTGCGCGATGCCGGTCAGACAGGCGGTGCGCAACGCGGTCCAAGGACTCTGCATCGGCAGACCGCGCTCGTGCTGTACCGCGAGTGCGTATCGCGACATCACGATCGACAGAGCGGTGTCGTCGCCCTGCGGCAGGCTGTGTTGCTTTTCACCGGCAACCTTGCCCATGGCCGCCAAAGAGGGTAGGTCGACGGCGATGGTGTTGGTGGCTGGGCAGTAGGACGCCGGCGGGCTGGGCTTGGCGTCGGAGCAGTCGCCCTGCTTGAGCGACAGTGTGGGCGGATTCTTCGGCGCGAAGATTTTGCCCATCAACTCCATCAGGGTCTTCAGCGTGTCTTCGTTGATCTCCACCTCACCGGTCTCGCCGTTGTCGGTTCGCAGCGCTGTCGGCAGGTCGCCGCGGCGCTGCTCGATCTCGGCTTTGTTGATGGTCGCGCACGCCGGGGTTCCCGTGACGAAGCCCATCTGGAAGGCGCTGACGCGGTCCAGGGCCGAACCGTGCTCGTCATCGTTGGAGTCGTCAGAGTCCATCACCGGGTCGCGGGTGGTGATGATCCCGGCCAGCACGTGGTCGAGCCCGTCCCCCGTGCTGAGGGTGAAGCGCGGCGACTTCCCCTCGGCGACGTAATAGAGGTAGACACCGGCGAAGCAGTCCGCCTGCTGCTCGTAGACGATGGTCGGGTCTTTTCGGGTGACGAGTTTGGCCATCGACTGCAGGGCATGGCCGAACTCGTGTGCTAACACACCGTTGACGGCCATGTCGCCGAAGTACTTCTGCGCTGTGGCCATGAACACGCCGCGGTCCCAAGCGATCAGGTTGCAGCGGGAGGTGAAGAACGCGTTGACGTTCTGGTAGGTATCGACACGGCAGACGGTCCCACCGTTGCGGTCCTCCGAGTTGTACGACACAAACTTGTCGACAGGCTTGAACGATCCCTTCAGCGGCGCCTTGTAGTTGGCCCTCCAGAAGGCCTCGATGTCGTTGATCGACAACAACGCCAGTTTGTCGATCGCTCCTTTGTCGGTGTTTACCACCGTGCCGGTGGGTGCCGGCGCGTTCGGCCGGATCCCACTGGGGCCGTTGGTCGCCGGCAGGCCGCCCACCCGGAAGGGATCGTTGAGGATCGACACCGCACGACCCGCAACCACGGTCGGCGAGCAACCGGCCACCATCAGGACCGCCCCCAGGTAGACCGTCACGATCCGTATCGCCGCGAGCACTCTGCGTGAGCGCATCTTCATTTGACCAACCCCGTCCCGACCGGCCTGCATGCGAGGAACTTTATTCTAGACAGTGCAGCGCAGGTCACTGGGTGTAACGGGTCGGGCCGGGCACGCCGTCCCTGCCGGCTTAAATGCCTGCGGCTCAACCGCTCTATCCGTCAGGAGATCCTGGTGCGGTGGCGCTTGTCGCGGGGCGGAACGCCGTTGACGCCGGAGATGGAGGCGGCGTAGTTGCCCACCGCGTATGCCACGCCAGACCCCATCACCGCCAATGCTTCCCGGTTGACGGCGTCCACGGTGTCTCGGGGACTCTGGTAGTTCGGGTCGAATGCGACGCCGGACTGGCCACCCCAGAGTCGCTCCTGCACAGTGGTTTTCAGCTGCGCCGCCCCGGTGTTCATGCCACCCACCGGTACGCCCGCGACTAGGAACGGATGGTAGTCGGTGCGGGTGTTCAACGGCATGTCCTGCGGCCGCTTGCCGGCCAGGTTCAGATATCCGGCCAGGGTGCGTTCAATACCGGCCGAGCCTTCCGGCACACCGGTGGACGCCATACCGTTTTCGGGAGGGCCTGACTGATCGCCGTCATCGGTGAAGAAGCCCGGGTTCGCCGAACCCAGCATGTCGAAGTTCAGGTACAGCGCAATGTCGTTGAGGGCGTCGTTGTCCAGTCCGAACACGTAATCCATCGACCCGTTGGTCCCGTTTTCCTCGGCTCCCCAGAACGCAAACCGCACGGCGTTGGTCACTGCCGGCAGCGGGCCCAGCTGCAGCGCGGTTTCCAGCACCGCCGCCACCCCGGTCCCCGCGTTGTTGATGCCTGGGCTGCCCGGCGGGCTGTCCAGGTGAGTGCCGACCATCACCACCTCTTTGCCTGTCCCGGTCCTGGTCTGCGCCAGCACGTTTCGCGACGTCACTTTGACGTTCTCGCCATCCAGTACCAGGCGCACCGGCCCGGTGGTCCGCCCCAGGGCGGCGGTTCCGTCGGCGCCGACGATGGCGACCGGAACGGTCAGTTGGTTGTAGTAGCCGGCGTTTAGCAGCGTGGGCGGTGCGCCGTGGCCGCCGGGCTGGCTGGTCACGATAAGCGCCGCCGCACCCTTGGCCACCGCCGCATTCTGCTTGTCCACCACCGAGCAGTTGGTGTCGTCGGCCACGGCGATGGCGCCCTTGGGTAGGGCGGTCGGGTAGTCGGCGGCAGCACAGCCGGCCGGCTGCAGGGGGCGCACCAATTGCCCGTTCAGGCCTCCCGAGGGTGTCTTGACTAGCAGTGAAGCTTGGTCGACGGGGAAGCTGCGGCCGGCGATCGTCAGCGTTGGCTTGCCTTGAGCGGTGTGGCGCAAGCGTTCGAACTGCGGTGTGGATACCTCGAACCCTTTGCCGCGCAGTGTGTTCGCCACGTAATCGACGCTGGCGTCGTAGCCCGACGTGCCCGATGTGCGGTTGCCTTTGTTGGCGTTGGCGATGTTCTGCAGCGCATGAAGGTGGGCGAGCATCCCGTCGACGGTCACCTTGGCCGCCAGTGCGCGCGCCGGATCCGGGGCGGTGGCCGGGGTGGCCGCCGACGGCGATGGGTGCGGGGCCGAGCACGCCGCGAGTAAGCAGGTTGCAAACAGGGCGGCCAGGCGCCCGATCATGGTTTCACGAGTACGTGACGGGTTCGGTCTGCCATGGCCGGAACCCCATTTCGTCCGCCGATGTCCTGCGCGTACAGCGCCACGGCGTAGGCGACGCCGCCGCCCTGGATGCCCAGCGCGGTGCGGTCGATGTGTTCGAGGGTGTCACCCTTCTGGTGATAGTTGGGGTCGAATGGCTCGTTGGCCGTTCCACCCCACAGCTTGGCCTGCTCGTCGGATTTCTTGGCCTCCGCGCCAGCGAACAGCCCGCCCGACGGGATACCGGCCAGGGTGAACCCGTCGTAGTCGGAACGGCCGTCGAACGAAGTGTCCTGCGCGGTCTTACCGGACAGCTTCAGATAGTTGACCAGCATCCGCTCGATACCGGCCGAGCCCTCGGGCACCACCGGCTGGCCACGTTGGTCCAGTGGCAGCGATTGGTCGCCGTCGTAGGTGAAGTAACCAGGGTTGGGCGAAGCCAGCATGTCGAAGTTCAGGTACAGCGCGATGTTCTTGAGCCCCTCCAGATCCAGCGACTCGACGTAGTTGCGGGAGCCGATCAGCCCCAGTTCCTCTGCGCCCCAGAACGCGAACCGCACCGCATTGTGGACCTGAGGTGAATTTCCAAGCTGCACAGCGGTTTCCAATACTGCCGCAACCCCGGAACCGTTATCGTTGATGCCCGGTCCCTCCGGGACGCTGTCCAGGTGCGCTCCGGCCATCACGACATCACTCGCCGATCCCGTCTTGGTCTGGGCAATCACGTTGCGGGCCTTGAAACTCTTGGTCTCCGCGTTCAGCTTGACCGTCGCCGGACCGGACTTGGAACGCAATTGATAGCCGACCGATCTGGTGACACTGACCACCGGGATCTTAACGTCGGTGTTGGCCCCCAGCGTGCCGCCCATCGACTGCTCGTCGACATTGTCGACGACGATCAGAGCGACCGCGCCGCGCTGGGCAGCGGCGTCCTCCTTCTGCGCAAACTGGCAGGCTCCGCGGCCGACCACCACCACCGCGCCCTGTACCGGCAGCCGGTCATAGTCGCCAGGCGTGCAGCCGGGGCTGTCTCCCTCGGGCGCGAACAGCAACGGCCCAGTTACGCCGTCGGGAGCGCTGCGACTGTACTCCAGCGCGCGCGCCTCGGTGGTCAGGTCGCCGACGGTCAACGAACCCTTCTCGGCGTGGAACACCCGTGCCGAAAATTCGGGCGTTTGCACATCAAAGCCGTTCTTGTGCAGCGTTTCCACCACATAGTCCACACTGGCGTCGTAACCGGGAGTGCCCACCGCGCGGGTGCCATTGTTGGCGTTGGCGATCTCCTGCAATTTAGTCAGGTGCGCCATCATCGCGTCGGTGGTGACCTTGCCGCGAATCATGGTGGCGAACTCTGTCGCGGCGGTGCTGTTGGCGGCGGGCCGCGCTTCGTTCGAACAGCGCCCGCAACCCGCGAGGAGAGCGACCAGGGCCACAACGACCCATACGGCCAGGGCAGTAGCAATCGTCTTTGATTTGTTCGCCATCGCGCCCAGACTAGACCAGCTTCGGTCGGTCGGGGCCCATCACACGAACGTGAGCGGCCCGACGGGCACCGTCGGGTCGCCCGGCAGGATCCCGGAGCACACCAGCACCGCCCATCCGGATACCGAAATGACGTGCGACCCGCCGGACTGGCTCCGCGCTGCAGCGCGTCATAACGGGATGGTCGGTCTCTACTTCCCGTCACTCTCCCCTCACCGGATCATCGCGGTCGTCATGTGTTCGCGAATCTCGATGCCCTTCCGCTAATCCCCAATTGCCGTCCGGTCACTGGATCCGGATGAAAATTGTTGAGCGAATTGTTCTTTCGACATTCTCCCACCGTGCCCGGATTTATGGGAAACAGATGCCGAGCAAGATAGTTTTCAACAGAATGTGTTGCGCCGCCGCGGCATAGCCCTACGATGCCTTTTGACGAAACCCTGTTTAAAGACGTGCTGCGCAAATACACTTCCCCGATATCGGCACAGTGCACTGCCGATCCCAAATTGAACCAAGGAGTCCTTCGATGTCCCCTCTCTCGAACTTGCTGCGGGCCGCCTCCGCGGCGGCGCTGCTGGGCAGTGTCAGTTACGCGGGCATGGCCCCGGCGAACGCCGATCCAAACGAAACGCTCGTCAGCCTGCTGTCGAAGGGCTACACGACTAGCAACTGCAGCGCCAAGGACCCGTCCAGCGGCATGGTCGCGGTCATGGAATGCGGACAGAATTCGCTAGAGGGTGGGCCTGTCGTCGCAAAGTACATGCTGTTCGGCAACTCGACCGACCTGGCCAGCGCCTTCACCGCCAGTATCAAAGACGACACCTTGACCAAGTGCGGGGACGCCGACTCGCCCACCACCTGGCACCAGGGCAATGCCACCACCTCCGCCGGGCAGGTGGCCTGCGGCACCTACCAGGGTCAGGCGGAGGTCATCTGGACCACCGACGCCAAGAACGTGCTGAGCTTCATCCGCGCCTCCAACACCGACACGGCCGCGCTCTACCAGTGGTGGCGCGCCAACGGCTGACCATTTCCATCTGGGCTAAACCGTCGCTGTTAAAGCGCATATCGCGTCCAGCGACGATCTCTTCGACGACTAAAAGGGAGCTATCAATGACTCATCGCGCGATCGCACTGCGCGGTTTCAGCGCTGCGGCGCTGGTAAGCGGCTTCGGCTGCTTCGGTGCTGCCAGCGCTTCGGCGGACCCCACCGATGCATTTGCCGGCGTGCTGTCCAAAGGGTACAACTCGAGCAACTGCTCCGCCCAAGCGGTTTCGGAGGTGCAGTCCGTATTCCCGACGGTGCAGTCCATCCTTCTGTGTGGGCAAAATTCAGACAGCAGTGGGCCGTCCGGTGCAAAGTACTTCTTGTTCCCCAACAGCTCGGACATGTCCAGCGCATTCACCAAACTCGTTGGCGGCGATACGCTTACGAATTGCGGGGACGCTAAGTCTCCCACCACTTGGCACCAAGGCAGCTCCAACGACTCGGCTGGGCAGGTCGCCTGCGGTACCGATGACGGCAAGGCTGAGGTCATCTGGACTGTCGACGCCAAGAATGTGCTGGCGTTCGTGCGCGCATCCAATGGCGACACCGCCGCGCTCTACAAGTGGTGGCAGGCTAACGGCTGAGTCTGTCCCGCTACAACTCCTGTAACACAAGATCGGCGACGGCCCGCATCCCTGCCTCATTCGGGTGCAGTGGTGCGGGCCGACCTGGTAGTGGCACAACGGTTTTGGACGGCATAGTAGTCCAGGGCCGCTGCGACCACGCGTGATGATTGCGGCTGGCCGCCGCCGCGGAAACCACCTCGCAGTCGGTCGCCGCGGCGGCCTCGGCCGTCAGCCGCTCAAGCGTTTGAGCGACGTGCCGGCCTAGTTCGGCGTGTTCGTCGGAGAGCGGCCACGCCGATTCATCCGCGGGCGGCAGGATCGTCAGGTAGTCGACGAAGAAGATCCGCGCCCGCGGAGCGTGCCGGCGCACACTGCGGCCAACTTCGCACAGTGAATCCAACAGCCCCCACAGGGCGCGATCGCGGGCCTGCCGATCCAGCAGTTCGTTCAGCCGCCCACCCAGCAGCGGCAAATACCGCAGCAGCGACGGCACCGAGGCGGCCAGCAACATCGGGACGTAGCCCACGTCGTTGCCACCGATGGTCACCGTCACCACCGCCTCGGTACCGTTCAGCGCGGTGAGCTGCGGTGCCGCGCCGTTCTGCCGCTCCGATAGCACATGCGCGGTGGTGGCACCGGAGTAGGTGACATCGATCAGATCCAGGCCGGCTTGGCTTGCGACCAGATGCGGGTAGTTACGGGCCGAGCGTCCGGCCCGCCACGGCGCCCCCGCCGCCCGCGGCCGGATTCCTGGACCGGCGGCCATCGAACTTCCTAGTGCTACATAGCGTTTCATTCCGGTATCGGTCATGGCGCGGGACTCGACGCTTGGGCCCAGAAGCGTTTCGGAATTCGGCCGCCGCGCCTGGCCAGGTAGCCGGCGGTCACCGCCGCGGCCATCGCCGCGGCCATCGTCGGCGGATCGGCGGCGCGGGTGACAGCGGTGGCCAACAGCACCGCGTCGCAACCCAGTTCCATAGCCAGCGCCGCGTCGCTCGCCGTGCCGATCCCCGCGTCCAGCACCACCGGTACACCCGCCCGAGCAACGATCATCTCGATGTTGTGTGGGTTGGTGATGCCCAGCCCGGTGCCGATCGGCGAACCAAGGGGCATCACCGCCGCGCATCCGGTGTCCTCCAGGCGTCGCGCCAGCGCCGGGTCGTCGTTGGTGTAGGGCAGCACCACGAACCCGTCGTCCACCAATTGCTCTGCCGCCCTGACCAATTCGATCGCGTCGGGCAGCAGTGTACGCTCGTCGGCGATCACCTCCAGCTTGACCCAGTTGGTGTCCAGCGCCTCCCGGGCAAGTTGTGCGGTGAGCACCGCCTCGGCCGCGCTGCGGCACCCGGCGGTGTTGGGCAGCGGCGTGATGCCGAGCCGGTTGAGCAGCTCGAGCAGCCCGGTGCCGCCCTCGGCGTCCACGCGGCGGATCGCGACGGTGGTCAGTTCGGTTCCCGAGGCGGCCAACGCCTCTTCGAGCACTGCCAGGCTGGTCGCCCCTCCGGTGCCCATGATCAGGCGTGAGACGAAACTGCGGTCCGCGATCGTCAGCTTGCCCGTGCCGTCGTCGCGCCTAACCACCCTGCACCGCCGAGACCACCTCGAGGCGCAGGCGCCCGTTCAACCCCGAGAACTCGGCAAGCCTTGACGCCCAGGCCGATCGGGGCAATACGGACGAGTCCACCGCCACTGCGACACCGCGGTCGGGAAACCCCATCGAGTCCAGCAGCGCGGCCACGGTCGTCTGCTCGTCGACCTCGAGCTGCTGTTCGTTGACTACAACGATCATCAGTGCACTCCGATTGGAATGAGTTGGGACACAATCTGTTCAGCTGTCCACGGCGCCAACAGGAATCCGGACCGGCCGTGGCCGGTGGCCACCAGGATCCGCTCGTCCAACCGCCGCACGATCGGCAGGTTGTCCGGGGTCATCGGCCGCAGGCCGGCAGCGCACTCGGCCAGTTCGTACTCGCCCAGCGCCGGTATCACCGCGCACGCATCGTCGAGCAGGTCACGCACACCGGAGACCACCGGCGCGGTGTCGCGGCCGTGTTCGTACTGGGTCGCGCCGACCACCACCCCGTCTCCGCGCGGCACCAGGTACACCTGCCGGCCGTGCACCCGGGCCCGAATAACCCGGCGCGGCAGCGGTGTGCAGCCCTTCCGCCAGCGCAGCCGCAGCACCTCGCCTTTCACCGGACGCACCGGGAGTCCGGGGCACAAGGCCGGTGCGTCGATGCCGTTGGCGATCACCACCGAATCGCCGGCCGCCGCGCCCAGGTCGGTCACCGGGCCAGCCCACCGAACCCCGAGTCGCCCGCAGTCGCCGATCAGCGCCTCGATCACCGCGCGGTTGTCCACCGCCAGCTCGGTCGGCGCCCGGAAGCCGTGCCTAATACCTTGGGCCAGCTGCGGTTCGACGTCGCGCGAGGCCGACTCCCATATCACCGGGTGGCCTTGGGCCGACAGCCAGTCCGCCACGGTCCGCAGGTCGGCTACGTCGGCCCGGTCCACAGCTACCACTAGTGACTCGCGCGCGGTCACCACATTCGGACCGAGCCCCGCCAAAAAGCCGCCCTCGCGCCACAGCCGCAGGGACTCCAGGCCCAGCCGCAGCAACCGTTCCTCGCCGGGCCAGCCTTCGCTGTGCGGGGCCAGCATCCCGCCGGCCACCCAGGAGGCACCGGGATGCTCACCGCGGTGCACCACCACCGAGAACCCGGCCTGCGCCGCGCGGCGCGCCACCGACAGCCCGATGACGCCGCCGCCGATCACGGCGACCGATCCGGCGGGCGTGCTTGACATCCTTGGCTCCCTTCGCCGGCATGACCCGGATCAGGTGTGACGGTAAGGGCAGGTCCGAGTCGCAGACCGGTCTGCGAAAAGGGTTAGCCCACTCTCAGCCCCGCTGGTACCCGGGACTCCCGTGTGTTGTTCGGCCTCTACGCTAGCGCGCTAACGTCGCGGTGTGCATCACCCCTGTCTCGCACCCCGCCTCGACGAAGCCCGGTTGTACCTGTGCACCGACGCCCGCCGCGAGCGCGGCGACCTGGCCGAATTCGCTAACGCCGCGCTGGCCGGCGGCGTGGACATCATCCAGCTGCGCGACAAGGGTTCGCCCGGTGAACAGCGGTTCGGTCCGTTGGAGGCGCTCGACGAGCTTGCCGCGTGCGAGATCCTGGCCGACGCGGCCCACCGGCATGGCGCTCTGTTCGCGGTCAATGACCGCGCCGACATCGCCCGCGCGGCCGGTGCCGACGTCCTGCACCTGGGTCAACGCGACCTGCCCCTGGAGGTGGCGCGCGACATTGTCGGCCCGGACCCGCTCCTCGGCCAGTCCAGCCACACCCTTGGCGAAGCTGCCGCCGCAGCGGCCGGACCCGCCGACTACTTCTGCGTCGGCCCGTGCTGGCCCACCCCCACCAAACCGGGCCGCCCAGCACCGGGACTAGACCTGGTCCGCGCCGTCGCCGGCCTGGACACCGACAAGCCCTGGTTCGCCATCGGCGGCATCGACGCGCAGCGGCTATCCGAGGTGGTCGAGGCCGGCGCCCGGCGGATCGTGGTGGTGCGCGCCATCAGCGGCGCCGACGACCCCCAGGCGGCCGCCGCGGAACTCGCCGCGGCGCTGAGCGCCCTCCGCTGATTTCACGCGCGCAGCGGCAGCCCGGCCAAGACGGTGCGCAGCTGTTCCCAGCTGGCCGCAAACCCCGGGTGCAACGGCAGCTCGGACACCTTGTCCTCACCGACCCAGCGCAACTCCGCGCTTTCCCGGTTTGCCACGGTTTCCAACAGTTCGGCGGCGTCGGCGACGACGGTGGTGTAGCTCCACTGCGTACCGCGCATCCCGGCGATCTCGGCGGTGACCAATGTCGCCCGCACGGTCAGCCGCTCGGCGTCCAGGCCTGCCTCCTCACGCGCTTCCCGCACTGCGGTCTGCTCAGGGGTCTCATGGCTGTCGCGGGCGCCCCCCGGCAGGCCCCAGGTGCCGCCCTGATGGCTCCACACCGCTCGGTGTTGCAGCAGTACCGCGGGGGTGCCGTCGGGCCGTGGCGCCCGGAGCAGCAGACCGGCCGCGCCGAACCTGCCCCAGTAGTGGATGCCGCGCTCGGATATCACCCATCCGTCGCCGTCTCCCTGCACCGATTCAGGATATGCACGCCGTGATTTGTGCCCGCCTCCCCCCATCCTCCGTGCAATGCTCTTAGACTTCGCTTATAGAGGTTCGTGACATGGCCGAAAGATGAGGTCGGAACAGACGTGACGGTTGAGCTGGCGCACCCGTCTACCGAGCCACTGGGCTCGCGCTCGCCCGCCGAACCGGCCCACCCCCGTTGGTGGTTCATATCCACCACCCCCGGCCGCATCCTGACCATCGGCATCGTGCTCGCCGCCCTCGGCGTCTCCAGCGCGTTCGCCACCTCCACCACCATCAACCACCGTCAGCAGGTGCTGACCACGGTGCTCGACCACACCGAGCCACTGTCCTTCGCAGCCGGACGGCTGTACACCACGCTGTCGGTGGCCGACGCCGCAGCGGCCACCGCGTTCATCGCTCAGGCCGAACCGCGCAGCGTTCGGGTGCGTTACGAGCAGGCCATCACCGACGCCGCGAGCGCGGTGACCCGTGCATCCAGCGGGCTCACCGATGAGTCGCTGGTGCAGCTGCTGGGCCGGATCAATGCCGAGCTGGCGGTCTATACCGGTCTGATCGAAATCGCGCGCACGAACAACCGGGCCGGTAACCCGGTCGGTTCGTCCTACCTGTCGGAGGCGTCCGGGCTGATGCAGTCCCGGATCCTGCCGGACGCCCAACGGCTCTACCAGGCAACGTCGGCCCGGGTGGACAGCGAAACCACCGCGTCCACCCAGATCCCGGCGCCGGTGATCCTGGTGGTGGCCACCACGGTGATGTTCGGTGCGTTCTCGCACCGCTGGCTGGCCCGGCGCACCCGGCGGCGAATCAATCCCGGCCTGGTCGTCGGCGGTCTCGGTATCCTCGTCATGGTGGTATGGGTCGGGACCGCATTGGCTATCTCCACTACTGCTAGTCGTAGTGCGAAAGACACTGCCGCCGAGTCGCTCAAGACGGTGACCAATCTCGCCATCACTGCCCAGCAGGCCCGCGCCGACGAAACGCTGTCGCTGATCCGCCGCGGCGACGAAGAGGTGCGCAAGCAGGCGTTCTACCAGCGCATCGACGCCATGCACCACCAACTCGACTCCTACATGGCCCGCCACGACGCGGTCGACAAGCCGGACCTGCAGGGCGCCGACCAACTGCTGGTGCGCTGGCAGCAGGCCAACGACCGGATCAACGCCTACATCTCGGTCGGCAACTACCGGGCCGCCACCCAAGTGGCGCTCGGCAAGGGCGAGGACGACTCCACGCCCGCCTTCGACAAGCTCGACGAGGCGCTCAACAAGGCCATGACGCAAAGCCGCAATCACCTGCGCAACGACGTCCTCAACGCCAAGCGAGGCCTGGCCGGGGCGCAGGTCGGTGCGGTGGTGCTGAGCCTGGGCGCCGCCGTCGCGGTCGCGCTGGGGCTCTGGCCGCGGCTGAAAGAGTACCGGTGATGCGCCGCAGCGTGTGTGTCCTGCTGACGGCCTTGTTGCTGGCCGGCTGCGGTCACTCCGAGTCGCTGAAGGTCGAGGTGGCGCCGACGCTGCCGCTGCCGACGCCGGTGGGGATGCAAGAACTGCAGATGGAGGCCCCGCTGCCGCCCGACTCCAACAGCCAGGGCTGCAATCCCACCGCCAGCCTGCGACCGTTTCCCAACAAGGCCGACGCCGACGCCGCGGTGGAATCCATCCGCACCCGCGGCCGGCTGATCGTCGGGCTCGACATTGGCAGCAACCTGTTCAGCTTCCGGGACCCCATCACCGGAGAGATCACCGGCTTCGACGTCGACATCGCGGGCGAGGTGGCACGCGATATCTTCGGCGGCCCAAACCACGTCGAGTACCGGATCCTGTCCGCCGACGAGCGCATTACCGCCCTGCAGAAGTCGCAGGTCGACATCGTCGTCAAGACCATGACGATCACCTGCGAGCGGCGCAAGCTGGTCAACTTCTCCACCGTTTACCTCGATGCCAACCAGCGCATCCTTGCCCCGCGCGACTCGTCGATCGCGAAGGTTTCCGACCTGTCCGGCAAGCGGGTCTGCGTGGCTCGTGGGACCACCTCGCTGCGACGTATCCGGGAGATCACGCCGCCGCCGGTGATCGTGTCGGTGGTGAACTGGGCCGACTGCCTGGTTGCGATGCAGCAACGGCAGATCGACGCCGTATCCACCGACGACTCGATCCTGGCGGGGCTGGTGGAGGAAGACCCTTACCTGCACATCGTGGGTCCGAACATGGCGACCCAGCCCTACGGCATCGGGATCAATCTGGACAACACCGGCCTGGTCCGGTTCGTGAACGGAACACTTGAACGCATCCGGGGCGACGGCACCTGGAACACGTTGTACCGCAAGTGGTTGACGGTTCTGGGTCCCGCGCCGCTGCCACCGCAACCGAAGTACGTGGACTGATGGGCAAGCCGGTGCGAGAGGACGAAATCGGCGAGGCGACGCTTCAGGAGGAAGAGTCACCCGGTAGCCAGCCGGCCTCACCGGCGGAGGAAGCGCAGACCGGTGCGACCGCGAGAACGGGCCGGCCACAGGCCACCCAGGCGCTGTTTCGGCCCGATTTCGACGACGACGACGATGACGACGACGAGTTCGCGTTCTCCCTGGGGTCGATAGACACGCAGCCGCAGGACCGGATTGCGGGTGCGACGCGCGCGCTGCCGTCGATCCGGCAGCTCGCCGGTGGGTTGGTGGAGATCGCGCGGGTTCCCGACATCGACCCGCTCACGGCCCTGATGAAGAACCCCGTGGTGCCCGAAACCAAGCGGTTCTGCTGGAACTGCGGTCGGCCGGTGGGCCGGTCCGGCCCCGAGGAGAAGGGCGCCTCCGAAGGCTGGTGCCCCTACTGCGGGAGCCCGTATTCCTTTGTGCCGCAGTTAAATCCGGGCGATATTGTGGCCGGTCAGTATGAGGTCAAGGGCTGCATCGCACACGGCGGTCTGGGCTGGGTCTACTTGGCGGTGGACCACAACGTCAATGACCGGCCGGTGGTGCTCAAAGGCCTGGTGCACTCCGGTGACGCCGAGGCGCAGGCCATCGCGATGGCGGAGCGACAGTTCCTGGCCGAGGTTGTACACCCCTCGATCGTGCAGATCTTTAACTTCGTCGAGCACAACGACAAGCACGGCGACCCGGTCGGCTACATCGTCATGGAGTACATCGGCGGGCAGTCGCTCAAACGCAGCCGCAAGAACGGCAAAACCGAGAAGCTGCCGGTCGCCGAGGCGATCGCCTACATCCTGGAGATCTTGCCCGCACTGAGCTATCTGCATTCCATTGGCCTGGTCTACAACGACCTAAAGCCGGAGAACATCATGCTCACCGAGGAGCAGCTCAAGCTGATCGACCTGGGTGCGGTGTCGCGGATCAACTCATTCGGCTACCTGTACGGCACGCCCGGATACCAGGCCCCCGAGATCGTTCGGACCGGTCCCACCGTCGCCACCGACATCTACACGGTAGGACGCACCCTGGCCGCGCTGACCCTGAACCTGCGCACCCGCAACGGCCGGTACGTGGACGGCCTGCCCGACGACGAGCCGGTGCTGACCCAATACGACTCGTTCGGGCGGCTGTTGCGGCGCGCCATCGATTCCGACCCGAGGCGGCGGTTCGCCAGCGCCGACGAGATGTCCGGACAGTTGATGGGCGTGCTGCGCGAAGTCGTCGCCCAGGACACCGGGGTGCCGCGGCCCGGGCTGTCGACGGTGTTCAGCCCGAGTCGGTCCACGTTCGGGGTGGACCTGCTGGTCGCGCACACCGACGTGTACCTGGACGGCCAGGTGCACTCGGAGAAGCTGACCGCCAAGGAGATCGTCACCGCGCTGTCGGTGCCGCTGGTAGACCCGGCCGACGTGGCCGCTCCGGTGCTGCAAGCCACCGTGCTCTCGCAACCGGTGCAAACCCTGGATTCGTTGCGGGCGGCACGGCACGGCGCGCTAGACGCCGACGGGGCCGACGTCTCCGAGTCGGTGGAGCTGCCGCTGATGGAGGTGCGGGCGTTGCTGGACCTCGGCGACGTCAGCAAGGCGACCCGCAAACTCGACGACCTCGCGGCGCGGGTGGGCTGGCAGTGGCGGTTGGTGTGGTACCGGGCGGTGGCCGAATTGCTCACCGACGATTACGACGCGGCCATCGGGGATTTCACCGATGTGCTGGACACCTTCCCCGGCGAACTGGCGCCCAAGCTGGCGCTGGCCGCCACCGCTGAGCTGGCCGGCAAACCCGACGAACAGAAGTTCTACCGGACGGTGTGGGGAACCAACGACGGCGTGATCTCGGCCGCCTTCGGGTTGGCCAGATCCCTTTCTGCAGCCGGCGATCGCGACGGGGCGGTGCGAGTGCTTGACGACGTACCGCCCACCTCAAGGCATTTCACCACCGCACGGCTGACAAGTGCAGTGACCCTGTTGTCCGGCCGCTCACAGAGTGAGATCACCGAGGAACAGATCCGCGACGCCGCGCGACGGGTGGAAGCGTTGCCGGCCACCGAACCTCGGGTCCTGCAGATCCGGGCCCTGGTGCTCGGGGGCGCTATGGATTGGCTGCAGGACAACCCGGCTGACAAGCAGCCCAGCACCAACCACATTCTCGGGTTTCCATTCACCGACCACGGTTTACGGCTGGGCGTGGAGGCGTCGCTGCGCAGCCTGGCCCGCGTGGCACCCACCCAGCGGCATCGGTACACGCTGGTGGATATGGCCAACAATGTGCGGCCCACCAGCACGTTCTGACTTACGGCCGAGCGCACCACCACTTTTTCCATCCACAGGCAACCCGCAGGCATGCGCGGCCTGGGTCATAGCTGATTCAAAGGTTCGTGTGGACACTCAAATCCATGGCCGGACAGTCCGCGCAGTGGATCACCACCGCCCGCGCCCTGCGCCGCGCCGGGTTCGGAGCGACCGGCGCCCAGGTCGACGCCGTGGCCGCCCAGGACTGGGGCGCTTATGTCGGCGGCGCCCTAGCGAGCAATCCCAACACCGACCCCGGCGCGGTCGCGACGGCGATGCCGACGTTCACGTCCCCTGCGCCGCCCGGGAAGAAGGCGACCCCGGCATCGCGCAAGCAGTACAACCGGCAGCTGTCCGAGCAGTTGGACACGCTGTCGCGGTGGTGGCTGCAACGGATGGTCGCCGTCCGCCAGCCGCTGCACGAAAAGCTGACATTGTTGTGGCACAACCACTTTGCCACCTCAGCGACGAAAGTGCGGACTGCGGCGCAGATGGCCGCGCAAAACCACAAATTGCGCACCATGGCGACGGGTGACTTTCGCTCGCTGGCCTACGCGATGCTGACCGACGCGGCCATGCTGCACTGGCTGGACGGCCAGAGCAACACCGCCAAAGCGCCCAACGAGAACCTGGCCCGCGAATTCATGGAGTTGTTCGCGCTGGGACACGGCAACGGCTACACCGAGGAAGACGTGCGCAACGGCGCCCGGGCACTTACCGGCTGGGTGGTCGACCGCAATGGCCAGACCTCGCTGGCCGCCAAGCGCCATGATGCGGGCACCAAGACGCTGTTCGACCTGACCCGCAACTTTGATGCCGCCGGGTTTTGCGACACCGTGCTGGCGCAGCCCAAGTCGTCGCAGTACGTCGCGGGTCGACTGTGGCAGCAGTTGGCTTCCGACGATCCGCCGTCCCCCCAGGCGCTGGCCCGCATCGTCGCGGCTTACGGTCCGGGTCGCGACCTGCGCGCCCTGACCATGGCGATTCTGACCGATCCTGAGTTCGTCGACAGTCCGAGCGGCAGGGTGAACACCCCGGTGGAGTGGCTCGTCGGCGTGATCCGGACCCTGCAGGTGCCGATGACCGACGCGAAGCACCTGAAGCTGGCCGAGGCGACCATGCGGGCGCTCGGGCAACGTCCGTTCTATCCGCCCAGCGTCGGCGGTTGGCCCAGCGGCCAGGTGTGGCTGTCCACCGCCAGCGCGGGCACCCGGTTGCGTGCGGCAACCCAGCTGGCCCGTACCGGTGACCTCTCCAGCATCGAGCGCACTGCCGTTCGTGATCGCGTCGATGCGGTCGGTTACCTGATCGGTGTCGGTGCGTGGTCTGACCGAAGCGCGGCGGTGCTCGCGTCCCTGGTGGCCAGGCCGCCGCAGTTGGTGGCCGTCGCCGTCAATACACCCGAATACCTGACGTCTTAGCGAGAATGCCTATGCCCGAGTTGAATCGCCGCAGATTCCTGATCGCCAGTGCCGGGATCAGCGCCGCCGGTCTGCTGTCCGGCGCGGCGGCGGCCAGTTGGCAAGACCTGTTGCGGGCAGCGCAGGATCGACCACTGCCCGCCAATGCGGGCGTTCTGGTTATCGTCTCGCTCTACGGCGGCAACGACGGCATCAACACCCTGATTCCCTACGCGGACAACGCATATCATGCTGCCCGGCCGGAGCTCGCCTATGCTCCCGGCGATGTGCTGCATCTCGACCAGCAGTTGGGGCTCAACCCGGCGATGAAGGGTCTGGCCCAGCTGTGGAACCAGAAAAAGCTTGCGATCGTGCGCGGTGTCGGCTATCCCAAGCCCGACCACAGCCACTTCCGCTCCATGGATATCTGGCAGACCGCGTCACCGGCCGAACCGGTTTCGACCGGTTGGATCGGCCGCTGGCTCGACGCAACCGGCGACGACCCGCTACGGGCGGTAAACATCGGGCCGGTGCTACCACCACTCGCGGTGGGCCAGAAGTACACGGCAGCAGCGCTTTCCACGAATCCCGGTGGCGCACGCGAAGCCGACGAGTTCGCCTCGATCATGGCGGCACTGGGTCGCGACGACCCCGGCGACACACCAGCCATGGCGGCCGTGGCCAAAGCCTACCGCGCCGCGCGCACCACCGACGACACCTTCAAGGCGGTCAAACCGCCGACCGAGGAACACAATTCGCTGGCAAGACAACTGAACATGGTAGCCGCGGCGGTCGAAGCCCGGGTTCCCACCCGCGCGTACATCGTGCAACTCGGCGGGTTCGACACTCACGCCGGAGAACGCGAGACCCAGCAGCGGTTGCTGGGAACCTTCGACCAGGCCGTCACTCAGTTTCTGCAGCGGGTCGCGGGCGCCAACGTGGTGCTAATGGCCTACTCCGAGTTTGGGCGCCGGGTCCGGGCCAACGCCTCCCAAGGCACCGATCACGGCACGGCGGGCCCGATGTTCATCGCGGGCACTCCCGTTAAAGGTGGATTTTACGGCGACGAGCCCAGCCTCACCAACCTCGACAACGGAGACCTGAAGTACACGACCGACTTTCGCGACGTCTACTACGAAGTGCTGGCGCGCACAGTCGGGACCGATCCCACACCCTCGGTGGGGCCCGGCCGGAAGGCGTTGGGCTTCCTAACGGCCTAGAACGCTCAGGCAGTCGCGGGCGATCGCGAGTTCCTCGTTGGTCGGGATCACCAGCACCGTGATCCGCGAACCGTCCGAAGAGATCCGCCGCGAACCGGATCCGGCGCTGTTGCGCTCCAAGTCCAATTCGATGCCCAATTCTTCCATCCCGGCCAACGCGTCGCGGCGCACCGCCGAATCGTGCTCACCGATTCCGGCGGTAAAACTCAGTACGTCGGTGTGACCCAGCACGGCCAGGTAGGCGCCGATGTATTTACGTAGCCGATGAATGAACACGTCATAGGCCAATTTCGCTGCCGCATCGCCGGATTCGATCATGGTCCGGAGCCGGCGGAAGTCGCGCTCGCCGGCCAGCCCCTGCACCCCGGACCGCCGGTTCAGCATCGACTCGATGTCGTCGACGCCCATCTTCGCGGTGCGCCACAGGTAGCTGAACACGCCCGGGTCGATATCGCCACTGCGGGTGCCCATTACCAGGCCTTCCAGCGGAGTCAGGCCCATCGACGTCTCCACTGGCCGCCCGCCCGCCACCGCTGAGGCCGACGCACCGTTACCCAGATGCAGCACAATCTGATTCACGCTGGCCAACGTTCGGCCGAGAAACAGCGCGGCCTGTCCGCTGACGTATTCGTGCGATGTGCCGTGGAAGCCGTACCGGCGAATCTGCCAGGCCTCGGCCAGCTCGCGTTCGATTGCATAGGTCGCGGCGGCCGCGGGCAGGTGGTGAAAGAACGCCGTGTCGAACACGGCGATGTGCGGAATATCTGGCAGCAGCTTGCGCGCCACCTCGATGCCTTGCAGCGCGGGCGGATTGTGCAGCGGCGCTAACGGTGACAGCTGGGTAAGCTGCTCGATCACGTCGTCGTCCAGCCTCGTCGGACGGTAGAAACGATTCCCGCCGTGAACCACCCGGTGACCGACCGCCACCAGCCCACAATCGGCCAGGTCCATACCGTCGTCGGCCAGCAGCTCGAAGGCCCGCCGCAGCGCCGCGTCGTGATCGGCCACCGGCGACGAAGCTTCGCCGATCTGCTCCACCACACCGCTGGCCCGCGACACCCCGGAGTCGGGGTCGACGAGTTGAAACTTCAGCGATGACGAACCGGAGTTGATCACCAGCACCAGACGTTCAGTCATGGCCACCCTGTGCCTGAATTGCGGTGATGGCAACGGTATTGACGATGTCCTCGACCGTCGCGCCCCGGGACAGGTCGTTGACCGGCTTACGCAACCCCTGTAGCACCGGGCCGATCGCGATGGCGCCCGCCGAGCGCTGGACCGCCTTGTAGGTGTTGTTGCCGGTGTTGAGGTCGGGGAAGATCAGCACGGTTGCACGCCCGGCGACCGGCGAGTCGCGCATCTTGGTTGCGGCCACCGATGGGTCTACCGCGGCGTCGTATTGAATCGGTCCTTCGACAGCCAGCTCCGGCTCCCGGGACCGCACCAATTCCGTTGCTGTCCTGACCTTGTCAACATCCGCCCCGGAGCCGGAGTCGCCGGTGGAGTAGGACAGCATGGCCACCCGGGGGTCGATGCCGAACTGCGCCGCGGTGCGCGCCGAGCTGATCGCGATGTCGGCGAGCTGCTCGGGCGTCGGGTTGGGCACGATCGCGCAGTCGCCATAGGCCAACACCTTGTCGGGCAGGCACATCAAGAAGATGCTCGACACGGTGGACACGTCGGGCACCGTGCGGATGATCTCTAGCGCCGGGCGCACGGTGTGCGCTGTGGTGTGCACCGCACCGGACACCATTCCGTCGACCATTCCGGTGTACACCATCATAGTTCCGAAATATGTTGCATCATTCATGATTTCGCGCGCGTGCTCGAGGGTGACGCCCTTGGCCGCGCGCAGTTCAGCGTACTTGCCGGCGAACTGCTCGTGCAGCTCGCTGCAGCGCGGGTCGATCACTGCGGAGCCCTCCAGGCTGACGCCGAGTTCGGCTGCGCGGGAACGAACTTGAGACTCCTCGCCGAGGATGGTCAGTTCGGCGACCGAGCGTTGCAGCAGCCGGCCGGCGGAACGCAGGATGCGGTCGTCGTCGCCTTCGGGCAGCACGATGCGTTTGCGGTTGCGCCGCGCCTGCTGCTGTAGCTGGCGCGTGAACATCTGCGGCGTGGTGACCGTCGGTATCGGGATGGCAAGCTGCGCCAGCAGATCGTCGATGTCGACGTTGCGGTCCATCAGCTGCAGGGCGGTGTCAATCTTGCGCTGGGACCTCGCGGTGACCCGGCCGCGGGAGGATGCCGCCGCGCTAGCGGTGTCGTAGGTGCCCAGGGTGGTGGCGATGATGGGCAGCCGCAGGTGCAGACCCGCGACCAGCGCCGCGATCGACGGATGCAACTCCAGGCCGCCGTTGAGGATGAGGCATGACAGCGACGGAAACCCTTCGGCCGCATGTGCACTCGCCACCGCCAGCACCACATCCGAGCGGTCGCCGGGGGTGATCACCGCCATGCCGTCGCGGAGCCGCTCCAACACGTGATCGGCCGTCATCCCGGCGACCATGACGCCCATCACCTCACGGTCGCGCAGCGAAATGTCCCCGCTGACCGGAGTCCCCCCTACTGCGTCTTTGAGTTCGGCGACCGTGGGCGCGGCCAGCAGCGGCGCCTCGGGCAGCACGTAGCCGCGCGGGGTGAACTTCCGCAGCGCGTCGCGCACTGCGTCCAGCTCATCGGGCTCACAACGATTGACCACCACGGCTGCGGCGTGCGCACGCACCGCCGAAAGCTCGGCCAGGCATGCCTCCACGACGTCGGCGACCTCCTGTGGGGTGCGGTTCCAGCCACGCACCATCAGCAATACCGGCGCACCCAGGTTGACCGCGATCCGGGCGTTCGTCGCGAACCCGGCCGGGCTCGTTGCCCCGCCGATATCGGTGAAGTCACTGCCGACGATCACCACCGCGTCGCATTGCTCGGCCATCGCGTGGTAGGCGTCGGCAATGCTAGCGATCGCGGCTTCGACGTCGTCGTGCACCTGCTGATAGGTCACACCGACGCACTGCTCGTAGGGCAGGCCCGCGGTGGCATGGTGAAGCAGCAGCTCCAGAATGTAGTCGTGCGTCTCCCCCAGACGCGTAATCGGCCGGAATACACCGACTTTGGCGACCGTTGCCGCCAGCCGGTGCAGCAAGCCCAGCGCGATCGTCGACTTGCCGGTCTCGGCCTCGGGAGCGGCGATGTAGATCGCTTTCGCGAGCAACCCGGCGTCAACCAAGTTTGCGCAACCTGGGCTCGAGGTCCCTCTCGAACAGTTCCAGGAACCGTCGCTGGTCGTGTCCGGGTGCATGGAACACCAGGTGGTTTAGGCCCCACTGCACGTACTGGCCCACTTTTTCGACGGCTTCGTCGGGGTCGGAGGCCACGATCCAGCGCTTGGCGATCTGCTCGATAGGCAGCGCGTCGGCGGCTTTCTCCATCTCGATCGGGTCGTCGATGCTGTGCTTCTGTTCGGCACTCAGCGACAGCGGCGCCCAGAATCGGGTGTTCTCTAGTGCCAGATCAGGGTCGGTGTCGTAGGAGATCTTGATCTCGATCATCTTGTCGATGTCGTCGATATTGCGGTCATTGGCAGCGGCGCCCTCCCGCACGGCCGGCATCAGCTTGTCGGTGTAAAGCTCCTCGCCCTTGCCCGAGGTGCAGATGAAGCCGTCGCCGGCGCGACCGGCGTACTTGGCCACCGCGGGACCGCCGGCGGCGATGTAGATCGGCACACCGCCCTCTGGTACGTCGTAAATCGAGGCACCCTTGAGCCGGTAGTACTCGCCGTCGAAGTCGACGCGGTCGCCACGCCAGAGCTCACGCATCAGCCGCACCGACTCGCGTAGCCGGGCAAACCGCTCCTTGAACTCCGGCCAAGAGCCCTGGTAACCGGTGGCGATCTCGTTGAGCGCCTCTCCGGTGCCAACTCCCAGGAATACGCGGCCGGGGTACAGACAGCCCATAGTGGCGAAAGCCTGCGCGATGACGGCCGGGTTGTACCGGAACGTGGGGGTGAGCACCGAGGTGCCCAACTGCAGCCGCTTGGTGCGCTCGCCCACCGCGGTCATCCAGGCCAGCGAGAACGGGGCGTGGCCGCCCTCGTGCCGCCATGGCTGAAAGTGGTCGCTGACGGTAGCGCTGTTCATACCGTGCGCTTCGGCGAGGACTGCGAGTTCGACGAGTTCACGAGGTGCGAATTGTTCGGCGGACGCCTTGTATCCGAGTTTCAGTTCAGCCACGTGTCTTTTCTACTCCTACGCTATTGCTCATGACTGAGCAGACCGAGCTGGTGCAAATCACCGACAAGGTTCATCTCGCGCAAGGCCCCGCGGTCAACTGGACGCTCGTGCACGACGACACCGGCGTGATGTTGATCGACGCCGGCTATCCCGGTGACCGCGATGAGGTGCTGACCTCACTAAGCAAGCTGGGTTACGGCCCCGGCGACGTGCGCGCCATCCTGCTCACCCATGCCCATATCGACCACCTGGGCACCGCAATCTGGTTCGCCGCCGAGTACGGCACACCCGTGTACAGCCACGCCGACGAGGTCGGCCACGTCAAACGTGACTACCTCGAGCAAGTCTCGATCCCCGCATTGGCGCTGCGGCTGTGGCGTCCGCGCTGGGCGCTGTGGACCCTGCACGTGGTGCGCAGCGGCGGCCTGAACCGCACCGGCATCCCGACCGCGCAACCGCTGACCGACGACGTCGCCGCGGGGCTGCCCGGCCGCCCGAAGCCGGTGTTCAGCCCCGGTCATACCAACGGCCACTGCTCGTACCTCGTCGATGGCGTGCTCGTCAGCGGAGACGCCCTGATCACCGGACATCCGTTGATCGTCCGCGACGGGCCGCAGCTGCTGCCCGCGATCTTCAGCTACAGCCAGCAAGAGTGCATCCGGACCCTGTCGGTGCTGGCGCAGGTGGAATCCGAGATCCTGGCACCCGGCCACGGACCGTTGTGGCGCGGCCCGATCCGCGAGGCCACCGACACCGCGCTGCGCAAAGCGGGGGCGATCTAACCGGCCAGACCCAGATTCTCCCTCAGCATGCGCCCGGGGTACTCGGTGCGGTAGACGCCACGCTCCTGCAACAGCGGCACCACCTTGTCGACGAACTCGTCAAGTCCATGCGGGGTGAGGTGCGGCACCAGGATAAACCCGTCGCACGCGTCGGCCTGCACATAGCGGTCAATCTCGTCGGCGACATGCGTTGCGGTGCCGACGAATTGCTCCCGGCTGGTCATCGCGATGACCACTTCCCGGATAGACAAATTCTGCGCTTCGGCACGTTCCCGGAAGCGTCGCGCCACCGCGACGGGGTCGCCATGCCGGACCCGGCCCTGGGTGATGTCGCTGTCGACGACCGGATCGAAGTCCGGCAACGGACCATCCGGGTCGTAATCGGAGAGTTCGCGGCCCCAAATCTGCTCCAGCATGGCGATTGCGGTGGGACCGCTCACCTGCTGACGCCGAACGTGGCGCGCCTTGTCGCGAGCCTCGTCGGCGGTGTCTCCGAGGACGAACGTCGCCGCCGGAAAAACCTTGAGCTGGTTGGGGTCTCGGCCCAACCGCCGGGCCCGCGCCTTCACGTCGGCGTAATACCGCTGCCCGTCTTCCAGCGAGCCGTGCAGGGTGAACAATGCGTCGGCATGCCGGGCACCGAAGTTGCGGCCTTCGTCGGAATCGCCGGCTTGCAAAAGCACCGGATGACCCTGCGGGCCGGCCGGCAGTGTCGCGAAACCGTCAACCTTGAAATGAGTACCGGTGTACTCGACCCTGCCGATTCCGGCGGGGTCGACATAGACGCCATTCTCGCGCACCACGGCGTCCGGGGCCCAGCTGTCCCAGAACCTGCGCGCCACCTCGACGAATTCTTCGGCCCGAGCGTACCGATCGGCGTGGGCCAGGAAACCGCCGCGACGAAAGTTTGCCCCGGTGAAGGCATCCGAAGAGGTGACGATGTTCCACCCGGCCCGGCCCTCGGACAGGTGGTCCAGGGTGGCGAATTGCCTTGCAACCTCGAAGGGTTCGTTGAAGGTGGTGTTGATGGTGCCGGTCAGTCCGATCCGGTCGGTGACGGCGGCCAGCGCGGCCAGCACGGTGAAGGTGTCCGGGCGGCCCACCACGTCCAGGTCGTAGATGCGTCCGCGGTGCTCGCGCAGCCGGAGTCCCTCGGCCAGGAAGAAGAAGTCGAATAAGCCACGCTCGGCGGTCTGCGCCAGGTGCACGAAGGACTCGAACTCGATCTGGCTGCCGGACGTCGGGTCGGTCCACACGGTGGTGTTGTTGACGCCGGGAAAATGCGCGGCCAGGTGAATTGGTTTGCGGCTCATAAATTCAGCCCCCACCGGCGGGCAATGAGTTCATGTGAGCGCAGCCGGTCCTGGTGGCGGTGGGTGACCGAGGTGACCACAAGTTCGTCGGCCCCCGAAACGCGCGCCAGCGCGGTGAGCCGGTCGGCGACCTCGTCCGGGTTGCCGACGAATTGTGTTGCCAGACGGTCCTTTACCAGCTCGTACTGCTCCTCGGCCAGCGGCGGGAAGTCGTCGGGGGCCGGGTAGGGCATCGCTCCGACACCGGTGCGGATCGAGTACACCCATTGGCCATAGCCGGCGGCCAGGTGCTGGGCGGTAGCGGTGTCCTCGGCTACCACAATGTCGGCCGAGACCACCACGTAGGGCTCGGCCAGGGCCGCCGACGGCTGGAACGTGTCGCGGTAGGCCTCGATTGCTTCCAGGGCGGTGGCCGGTGTGATGTGGTAGCTCGCCACAAACGGCAAGCCCAGCGCACCGGCTACCCGCGCGCTCTGTCCCCGGGTGCTGCCGAAGATCCATGGCCGCATGCCGGATCCTTCGCCGGGTACCGCATGCACGTCGAATTCGCCTACCCGGTAGTTACCTTCGAGCAATGCGATGATGTCGCCGACCTGCTCGGCGAAGTCCGGCGATACCGCTTCCGGCTGCTGCAGGATCTTCATGGTGGCCTGCAGCCGCTCGAGGTCGAGCAGTCCCCGCACATCGAACGGTGTCGGGACGACCACCCCGTCGACTTCGTGCCACTGCCGTGGTGGCCTGGGCTCGCGGGGCGGCTTCGGTTTAGACTGCTCGGAACGCCGCTGCCCGGACCGGCCTATCCCCAGATCGATCCGGCCGGGGTAGAACGCATCCAGCATGCCGAAGCTCTCGACCACCGCGACGGCCGTCGTGTACCCCAACTGGACCGCCGCGGCACCCACCTGAATCCGCTTGGTACTGGCCGCAATCTGTCCGATCAGCACCGCCGGCGCCGCGCTGGCGACCGCGACGAAGTGATGTTCGGCGACCCAGTACCGGCGATAGCCCCAGCGTTCGGCGTGCTGGGCCAGCTCGATGGTGTTGCGCAGCGCGGTGGCCGGGTCGCTGCCGGCGCTGACCGGTGCGAGATCCAGGATCGACAGCGGAATCATGCTGTGATACCGAGCCTTTCCCGCAACGTCTCGCCATCCCGGTAGCTGTCGCGGAAATCCCCGGCGCGCTGCAGCAGCGGCACCACCTCGTCGACTATCACCGGGAGGTCAATGGCGTGTACAGCGGGACGCAGCCGCGCTCCCGCGATTCCCAGGCGTTGCCAGCCCAGCAGCAGGTCGACCAACTCCGCAGCATTACCCGACCACACCCACGTGTCGGAGCGAAAGTCGTCCTGCCCGTGGAACGTAACCACAATGTCGGCGAAGATCTTCAGGCTTTCCGAGACGCCCCGCACTTGGTTCAGGATCTCGCCTATCGAGGCGTCCGTCGGCGTGACGAACACGAGATCGGCGGTTTCGGAGGCGAATTCGTACACCGGCAAGGCGTGGGCCAGCACGGCGACAATCGGCTGACCCTGCGGCGGGCGTGGCGTGATCGATGGCCCCTTGACCGAGAAGAACTTTCCGGTGAAGTCGATGTAATGCACCTTGTCGACGTCGAGGTAGCGCCCAGCGGAGACGTCGCGGATCACCGCGTCGTCCTCCCAGCTGTGCCAGAGCCTGCGCACCACCTCGACGTAGTCACGGGCTTCGTCGAACAACTCGGCGGGATCGATGGTGCGGCGACCAAAAAGCGCCGCCTCGTGACTGGTGACGCTGACCCGCGGCTGCCATCCCGCCCGCCCGTGTGACACAAAGTCAAGGGTGGCAATCGATTTGGAGATGTGAAACGGTTCGGTGTGGGTGACCGTGGCCACCGGGATCAGCCCGATGTGACGGGTGGCCGGCGCGATTCGGGCAGCGAGGAGCACCGCGTCGCCGCGTCCGGCCAGCCGCTTCGGGTCGATCCGCTCCCGTCGCCCAGGCTGCGGCATCAGCGTGTCGTCGATGGTGAGAAAGTCCAGCAGCCCCTGCTCGGCGGTGGCCGCCAGGTCGGTCCAATAGCGTCCGCTGAGCACCGAGGGCAACTCGTCGCACAACTCCCAGGCCTGCGTGTGCCAGCCATAACCGTCCAGTGCGACGCCTAAGTGAAACGTCATGCCAGCGCTTTCAGGAACGCGATCGGAAACACCGGGCCGCGGGCGGGCAGCGGTTCAGCCAACCGGATGTAGCCGGTGGAGGAGTACAGTTCCACGGCCTCAGGTTGGCGGTCACCGGTGATGAGGTACACCCTTTTGTAACCGCAGATCGCAATCTCAGACTCGAGCGTCGCCAGCAGCGCCCTCGCGTATCCCCGGCGGCGGTGGTCGCGGTGCGTCCAGACCCGTTTGAGTTCGGCGGTCTGCGTGTCGTATCGGCAGAACGCACCGCCGGTCACCGGATCCCCATCCAGCACGCCGATCAGCATCCCGCCGTGCGGGGCCGCGAACTGGCCATCCGGGCCGCCGACGATCCATTCCCGATAGAGCCGGCGGTCACCGCCGTAGCGGTCCGCGTATTCGTCGGCCAGCGCCTCGAGCAGCGGCTGCGCCCGTGGATCGTCAAGCGTCACGGACACGAACTGCAGGCCCCCGGAGTCGGGCGCGGGCGAAGACGGTGAAGACATCACGTAACTGTCTAACGCGTGTCGCCGGGCAACATTCCGGTGACGTAACGCGGGCTGGCCGCGACATCGCGTGGGCGCATCCGCAGGCGTCCCGCCAACCCCAGCGCCGCCAGCAACTCAACGATGTCGCGGTCCGACACTTGCCAGCGTCGACCGGCTAGATCATCTGGAACAGAAGGGAATTCGGCTGTGTAGGTAAGTTTGGCCAGGTCGACATCCAAGCCTTGCCGGCGCCACTGGTCGATGAAGGCATGTCCCTCTTGTAGCTGCAACTGTGTCCAGGTCAGGTGTTCAGCGGCGAACTGGCTGCCGGCGGCGCTCGCGCCGGTGAGGTCGCGCAGCAACCGATCCTGCGCATCCAGTGGCAGGTAGCCGACCAGCAGGTTCTCGGCGATCCACACGGTCGGTTGCACTGGGTCGAAGCCGCTGCGCAGCAGCGCGGTCAACCAGTCATCACGCAGGTCCACGCCCACAGCGCAGCGATTCACCGACAGCTTTGCACCCAGATCGCGCATCACCCGGACCTTGAAGTCGGTCACGGCAGGCAGGTCCAGCTCGTACAGCGTGGTACCTAGTGGCCACCACAGCCGATACGCGCGGGTGTCCAGTCCCGCGCCCAGGTTCACCACCTGACGAATACCGGTCCGCGCGGCTTCGGTCAGGAACCCGTCCAGGAACCGGCCGTGCACGGCCAGCACGTTGATCATTCCGGTCGTCACCGGATCGCTGCCGCCGTCGGCCGAATACTTCTGGTCCTCGATCAACCGAACGAAGTACTCCACGCCGGTGGCGCGGACCAGCGACTCGGCAAACGGGTCGTTGATCAGGCCTTTTACGGTGGCTACCGCCCGCGCGGCCGCGCTGAAGGTCGCGGTTATCCCGACGCCGGTGGTCAGATCCCAGGTATCGCCGTCGGTGCGTACCATCTGGCCCTGCCGCTCAGCGATCCGTGCGGCGCTGTCTGAGAAGCGTTGCGGTCGCGCGCCACCCGAGCAGCAATACGGCGGTCACGGTCGAGGCGACAATCACGAAAGCCCCCGCCACGCTGGCCGACGTCGCCTTGCGCGCCAACATGCCGACCACCACGGTCGACACCCAGACGACGACGCCGGTCGGCGCCACCTCGGCGGGCCGCCGCCAGGCGCGGGCCAGCAACCACCCAACCAGCGTTCCGCTCAGAAATGGCCAGGCGGTAGTCACCAGGCCAGAGACGTTGACGCCTTCATCGTGGCTGCGGCGCCCGAGGGCGCAGAAAATCAGCACGGCCACCACATCCACCCCGAGCCAGGCCGGGGATCGCCGCGGTTGCATGCAGCGAGAGTACCGGCACCGGGCAGGATTGAGTGATGAGCACACCGCCGCCGTCATTCGATCCCCACGACCCGCTGGGCCTGGACGCATCGCTGTCCAGCGACGAGGTCGCCGTACGTGACACCGTGCGGGCATTCTGCGACGAGCACGTGACTCCACACGTGGCCGAGTGGTTTGAGGATGGCGACCTACCGGTGGCCCGCGAGTTGGCCAAGCAGTTCGGCGAGCTGGGCCTGCTGGGCATGCATCTGGAGGGCTACGGGTGCGGCGGAGCCTCTGCGGTGCACTACGGCCTGGCGTGTCTGGAGTTGGAGGCCGCAGATTCCGGCATCCGGTCGCTGGTGTCGGTCCAGGGGTCGCTGGCGATGTTCGCGATCTGGAACAACGGCTGTGAGGAGCAGAAGCAGCAATGGTTGCCCGGGATGGCTGCCGGCGAGTTGGTGGGCTGCTTCGGGTTGACCGAGCCCGACGCCGGCTCCGATCCGGCCGCGATGAAAACCCGGGCCCGGCGCGACGGATCTGACTGGGTGCTCAACGGTCGCAAGATGTGGATCACCAATGGTTCGATCGCAGACGTCGCTGTGGTGTGGGCCGCCACGGACGAAGGGATCCGCGGCTTCATTGTTCCGACCGACACCACGGGGTTTTCCGCGAACACCATCCATCACAAGCTGTCGTTGCGGGCGTCGATCACCAGTGAACTGGTGCTGGACGACGTGCGTCTGCCCGCGGAGTCGTTGCTACCCGGGGCGGCCGGTTTGAAGGGACCACTGTCGTGTCTGTCCGAGGCGCGGTACGGGATCATTTGGGGTGCGATGGGCGCGGCCCGCTCGGCGTGGCAGGCCGCGCTGGACTACTCCGCCCAGCGGACCCAGTTCGATCGTCCGATCGCGGGATTTCAGCTGACCCAGGCCAAATTAGTCGACATGGCGGTCGAATTGCACAAGGGTCAGTTGCTCTCGCTGCAGCTGGGCCGATTGAAGGACAGCGTGGGGTTGCGGCCCGAGCAGGTCAGCTTCGGCAAGCTGAACAACACCCGGGAGGCACTCGAGATTTGCCGGACCGCTCGAACAATATTGGGCGGCAACGGCATATCGTTGGAGTATCCGGTGATTCGGCACATGGTGAACCTCGAGTCGGTACTCACCTATGAGGGCACCCCGGAGATGCACCAACTGGTCCTCGGCCAGGCATTTACCGGGCTGTCGGCGTTCCGGTAGAAAGCAGACATGAGAAGACTTCTCCAGGTTGGGCAGGTTGGGGTTGCCGCCGCGCTGCTGGTGGCCGTGGCCCCCGCTGCGGCCGCCGACCCCGCCCCTGTGCTGCCTGCGATGAATTCCACCGGCAGCGGTCCGGTGATCGGCGGCGCAGGAGCCGGCGGCTCCATAGCCCAGCAGTTGTTCACCTTCCACGATCCCAACATCCAAGAGGTCGATGGTTCGGACGCGGCCCAATTCTTCGGTGCTGCAACAGGTGTCACCAACCGCGATCTTGCGGCACCCTTCCAGCCGCTGCAGCGAATGCTGGGCTGCCAGGTAAACGGGGCCGGGTTCGGGGCGCGTGCCTACCGCCGCAACGACGGGCAGTGGGGCGGCGGGATGTTGGTGATCGCCAAGAGTGCGGTCTCCGACGTCGACGCCCTCAACGCCTGCGCCAAATCCAGTTGGCGTAAGGCCTCCGTTGGCACGCCCACCTCGATGTGCAACAGCGGGTGGACCTATCCACCGTTCAGCGGTCGCAAGGGCGAGGGCTACTACGTCCTGCTGGCCGGAACCAACTCGGACTTCTGCAGCGCTCCGAACGCGAACCTCCGAACCACCGCGAGTTCCTGGCCTACTTAGCCAGGTCCCGACCCGGGTGCGGTGGAACTGCTGACTACAGTGTCGGCGCATGAAAGCTGTTGTAGTCGGTGCCGGCGTCGCCGGACTCGCAGCGGCCAGCGGGCTGCAGCGTGCCGGGTGGGACGTCTCGGTGCTGGAGCGATCGGCAGACGCACAACCTGCCCGAGCCGGATTATCCATATTCGGCAACGGATTTCGCGCTTTGGACGCCCTCGGCCTCGGCCCAGCCGTGCGGGCGATCAGCGCCGAGGAGCCCCCGTTCTCCAAGTCGGGCATTCGCAAGCCGAACGGCAGCTTTCTGGTCACGCTCGCCCCGGCAACCTATGAGAACCTTCGCGCCGTCGACCGCACCGAATTGCACGCGACGATGCTGGCCACCCTGCCTCAAGGCACCGTGCAGTGGGGACGGCGGGTGGCCGAAGCGACGACGCAGGCTGTGCACACCGACGACGGACACCACGCCGACGCCGACCTGATCATCGGTGCCGACGGGATCCGCAGCCGCGTCCGCGCCAGCCTGCCGCAGGACCGTCCGACCCGGCGCAGCGGCTACGGCGTGTGGCGTGCCATCACCTCGCGGCCCGTGCCCGTCGGCGTCGGCGGGGAGACCTGGGGTCGTGGTCAACGGTTCGGACTGGTCCCCCTCAAGGGTGGCCGGGTGTACTGGTTCGCGGTCGTGACCAGCGCGCAAAACGAAACGGGTGCCGAGGCACTCGACGAGATCCGGTCCCTGTTCGGCGCCTGGCACGAGCCGATCGCCGAGTTGATCGATGCCACCGAGCCCGAAGCGGTGCACTACACCCACAGCGAGGAACTTGACGGCCCGCTCGCGTCCTACGTGCACGGCCACATCGCGCTGATCGGCGACGCGGCGCACGCGATGTCACCCAACCTCGGCCAGGGTGCCAACCAGGCGCTCGAAGACGCGGCAACCCTCTGTGCATTGGTGGCCCCGCTGCAGGACCGCGCGGACCTGGACGGGGCGCTGCAACGCTACGACCGGTTGCGCCGGCCCCGAACCCAGCGCATCGCACGCGAATCGCACAGCATCGGCATCGCCGGTCAGTGGAACAACCCGGTGCTGGTGGGGTGCCGGGAGGCGGGCTTGACGCTGGTACCTAACTGGATCTTTAGCCGCCGAACCGCTCGTTTACAGGAGTGGCAATTTCGCCCCGGCAAGTAATACAGGTGTGTTAGGTTAGCCTGTCCTGCCATCAGGAACGGCTTTTCCCTCATCACTAAACACCAGGGGCTGTTGCATGCTTATCGAGATCGCGGCGGTGAGCAGGACCTACCAGCGAGGCCAGGAACTGGTCAAGGCGGTCGATGACGTCACCCTGACGCTGGGCAACGAGAAATTGGTCGCGATCACCGGGCAGTCGGGCTCGGGCAAGAGCACGCTGCTGCACCTGATCGGCGGCATCGATCGGCCCGACGCGGGCTCCATCAAGGTCGACGGCGAGGAACTCTCCGAAAAGAGCGACGACGAGCAGTCCGAATACCGCCGCCGCAGGGTCTCGTTCATCTTTCAGTTCTTCAACCTGCTGCCCACCTTGACCGCCTGGGAGAACGTGGCGATGCCCCGCGTTCTGGACGGATCCTCGATCAAGCAGGCCCGCACCGACGCGTGCGAACTACTGGGCATGGTCGGGCTGGGTGATCGGATCGACCACAAGCCATCCCAGCTGTCCGGCGGTCAGATGCAACGCGTCGCGATAGCGCGCTCGCTGATCATGAAACCGGGGGTCGTTCTGGCCGACGAGCCCACCGGAAACCTGGACTCCGAATCCGGCAAGAACATTCTGGCGCTGCTGCGCAAGATCGCCGACGACGGCGCGTGCTCGGTCATCATGGTCACGCACGACCCGAACATCGCAGCCGCCGCCGACCGCGAGATCGTGATGCGCGACGGCAAGGTCGTCGAACACGCATGATCCCCTCGGCGGCCGTCCGCTTCAAACTGCTCAACCTGCGATACGCGGTTGCGCACTGGAAGCGATCACTGAGCTGCGTGGCGGCGGTAATGATCGCCACCGCGCTGCTGGTGGCCATCGCCGGCATCTATAGCTCGCTGACCAAGTCGGTCGCCACCATGTCCGAAGACCTCTACGGCAAAGCGGCTTTCGAGGTGACCGGCGCGGCCGACAGCGGCATGCCCGACTCCCTGATCGCACAGTTGCGCACCGTCGACGGGGTGACCGCCGCCGAACCGATCGTGAAAGCCACCGTGAACACTCCACGGTCCGGCACAACGCTCTTAGGGGTCGGCCCCGATATCCGGGTGCTGGACAATCGGGTAGGCAACGAGCTGGTGCAGCAGGCCGACCAGGACAAGTCGCACGGCTCGCTGGCTAATGGGGCGATCGCCGGGCCCGGCATCGGAACGGCGCCCGGCGGCCAGGTGGAGATCAATGGCTCCCGCGTCAACGTGGTGTTCGTGCCCAAGGGCGACCTCGCCGAGAAGTACAACGCGGGTGACTACCTCATCGTCCCGCTTCAGGTGGCACAGCACCTCCTACACCAACCAGGCCGGGTGACGTCGGTGTTCGTCGTGGCCAAACCGGGCACCGACCTCAAGGCGTTGAGCGCCGAGCTGGTACGGGTGGTCGACCACCGGGCGGTGGTGGCCGAACCGCAGTTCCGGGTGTCCCAGACCGACAATTCGGTCGCCCTGACCCGCGACACGTTGCTGCTGGTCGGTTCGATCGCACTCGTCGTCGCGATGTTCATCGTCTTCAACACGATGAATATGGCTGTGGTGCAACGGCGCCCGATGATCGCCACGCTGCGGGCGCTCGGTGCCCGACGCGGTGACCTCGCCCGTGACCTACTGGCTGAGGTGACCTTACTGGGCTTGCTCGGCGGACTGCTGGGTGCACCGCTCGGCGCCGCGATGAGCTACCTGGCGATCAAGCGGTTGCCGCCGTTGATGCTGCAGTCGGTGGACGTCAAACCCGATTACTTCTTCCCGGGCAGCGCGATCGCCGTAGTGGTCGCCCTGGGAATCGTGGCCTGCGTGCTGGGCGCTGCCTGGCCGGCGATGGTCGTCTTCAAAGCCTCGCCCATCGCCGCGATGCGGCCGGTGGAGCTCGAAGGCCTGGGCGACGACAGGACCAAACCGCACTGGGTGGGAGTGCTGGTCGGCGTCGGTCTCACGGTACTGGCGTTCTTCACCGCAACCCAGCTGCACGACGAAAAGACTTTCGCCGGAGGAATTTTCGTGCTCGCCGGCATCCTGACGCTGTGCTGGGCGCTGGGGCCCACGCTGGTGGCGCTCGGTAGTCGGATCGCCGCGCTGATGGGGCCCAGCGGTCAGGTCAGCAGGTCGACCATGACCGCGTCCGCCAAACGGACCTGGGCGAACCTCATGATCGTCACGATCGCCGTCGCGTTGGGCAGCGTGACCAGCGGTGTGCTGACCGACGTGGTCGACTCCGCCGGCGGATTCTTCTCCTCCCTGGCGGGCGCGGACATGTATTTGTCCGCCGCGTCCAAGGAAGTCGTGCCGATCAGCCCACTGATTCCCAACGGCACTGACGCGCAAGTGCGGGCCATCCCTGGTGTCGTCGCCGTGAAACCTGTCCAGTACGCCTACGTCAACGTCGGCAGCGACCGGGTGTTGGTGGTCGGATCTGCCCCCGGCACCGTGACTCCCGCTTTCGCCGCAATGGAGAAGTCGGTGCGGGCCGAGGTCGAAGCCGGTGACGGTGTGGTGATCTCCCGCCAGCTCTCCCGGAACCTACACCGCGGGGTCGGCGACATGCTGACGCTGAGCACCCCGTCCGGCGAGCAGGTAGTGCAGATCCTCGGCGTCGTCGACTATCTCACCACCGAGCGCGGCATGATCGCGATGTCGCTGGATCATATGAAGGCGTGGTTCCAACGCGACGGCGCAACCTACCTAGAAGTCCACGTCGACAACCCTAAGAACGCGCCCGTGATTCTGGATAAACTTGAAAAGATCTCTGCCGCAAAAGGATTGTACGCATTCAGCGGTCGAGACGCAGTGGACTCCGGCAAGGGTGCGATCGCTCAGATCGGATCCCTGGCCGTCTTCGTGCAGTGGATCGTCGCGTTGCTGGCGGCGATGGCCCTGTTCAACGCATTCATGATCTCGGTGATCGAACGCACGCGGGAGATCGGCGTGCTGCGCGCCATGGGGGCCTCGCGACGCTACATCACGAAGTCGATTCTGGTGGAGGCCACCAGCATCGCACTTCTGGGCGGTGTCCTCGGCATGCTCACCAGCGTGGTGGTGCACCAGCTGGGCACGCTGATCATGAGTTCGGTAACCGCCATCACCGTGCGGTATTCGTTCTCCCCGCTGGACCTGCTCACCGTCGCGGTGGCGGTGATCCTTTGCTGGAGCGGGGCATTGCTACCCGCGTCTCGTGCCGCGACGTCGACGATCGTGGACGCGTTGGAAGTGGAGTGACCTATGGAGAAGAGCCAACTCTTGTCTGCCGCCGGGATCCAACCGGCACAACCGAACTCGCTGGCCGGTTTCCTGCGGATGAGCAGCGAACAGCGGCTGGCGTGGGTGCAGGCATCCCCCGGCATCGCCGTACCGCCCGCTGGGCGGCTTGCGCAATTCGTGGCGTTCTCGCGCCCCCGGACGTGCATCCCGGGAATGTTGGGCTTCTACCTGGCCAGTGTGGTCGCCGGCGGCGTCTCACCGCTGGCGCTCATCGTGGGAATGGTGGTTTCGTACCACATCGCCGCGATCGCCAATCTGTACAACATCTACACCGACATCAGCGAGGACAACGAGAACATCCCCACACGGGTATACGAACTCAGCCGCTACGGCCGCGACCGCCTGCTTCGGCACACCCATCTGCTGGCCGCCTTCAACTTCCTGCTCTCGCTGCTGGTCAATCCCTGGTTCGCCGGTCTTACCTTCCTGGCTTTAGTGGGGTGCCAACAGTATTCGTTCCGTCCGTTGCGGATGAAGGCCCGGGCCCGGATCGGGATCCTGTACTTCGCCAATGCGGTGGCCTATCCCTATGTGAGTGCGGTGCTGGCTTCCGATTTCAAGCTGGAGGCGCTGACCGATCGCCGGTACTGCGCGCTGGCGCTCTATCTGTTCGTCTGGTTCTGCGCCAAAGGCCTGACCAAGAACGTGCCCGATTACCAAGGCGACAAACGCGTCAAGGTGACGACGTCGGCGACGTTGAGCGCCACCAGGCGGCGCGCGGCGATGATCGCGGCGGTGGCGACAATCGTGGTGTACGGCGCCGTCGTGCTGCCAGTGACGTTCGGCTTTCTCGCCCCGAAATACTTGCTGGCACTAATCTGGTTGCCGGTGGCCTGTTTTCAGGCCTGGCGACTGGTGCACACCGTCGACCAGAAATCGTCGAACGACATGCTGCGCGACGACATGTTTGTCTCGGTCGGCTACCTGTCGACACTCATCCTGATCGAGCGGATCTCGGTCGTGTCGGTGACCGTGGTGGTGGCCGGCGTCGCGATCATGTTGATCACCGACCGGTTGCGGCTGGACACCAGAAGAACCGAAGACTTCGAAATGCCATGAGAGTTGATTTCGACCTGTCACGCAATGAATTGCCATTCGACCCGCTCCCGGAGGTGCGCCGCATCCTCGAGTCCAGCGCGGACAAGATCAGCCGCTATCCCGAGGACCAGTGCGTCAATCAGCTGACGGCGCAGATCGGTGAGCTGCTCGGGGTTCCGCGGGACAGGGTTGTCGTCGGGCCCGGCAGCGTCGGCGTGCTGGACGCGTTGCTGCATGCAGAACCGAAGGGCGCCACAGTCTTCGCAACCCCCGCGTTCGACGAGTACGCGATTCTCATCGCGCGCGCCGGGGGTGTCCCGGTCGCGACCGTCAGTGACCCGCCGGGGAAACAATCACTCGACAGCATTCTGGCTCGGGTCGACGATTCGACACGGCAGGTGATCATCGCCACGCCGCACAACCCGAGCGGCGCCGCGGTGGGTCTGAATGAGCTGCTCGATTTCCGGCGGGCGTTACCGAAACCGGTTCTGCTCGTTGTGGACCAGGCCTACGCGGAGTTTGACGAGACGTTGCCGGGCGACGCCGTGCTCCGCCTGGTGACCGAGATGGACAGCGCAGTGGTACTGCGGAGTTTCTCCAAGGCGTACGGGCTCGCCGGACTGCGGATCGGCTACGGGGTGTTCAGCAGTGCGGTGCTGGCCGCCCGGGTCCGCGCCGCCGTCCCGACGTACTCGGTGAACTCGCTTGGCATCACCGCGGCCGCAGAGTCGTTGCGGCATCAGCGACAGCTGCGTGAGCGAGTGGCTCAGGTGATCGTTAACCGGAAACGGTTGGAAGAATTCCTACTTCACCACGGCCTGTTCAGCGGCGTCGTATCGCAGGGAAACTTTGTGTGGGTGCCCACCACGGATTCGCACACCGTGTCCATGCAAGCCCGCGCCGACGGCATCCTGGTGCGAGAGTACCCAGGACTGGGCGTACGGATCACCGTCCAATCCGACGCGTCGGTAGATGCGGTCATCCATTCCTTGACAACACACTGTCGCGTCGATGCATAACCGGCACTTGTTCTCCAACGCGCTCGGTCGCCAGCGATTCGCCGACGAACTGGTGGACTACCTGATCGCGCTCGGTGTCGAGTACATCTTCGGTATGCCGGCCGAGTCGGTGAATTCGTTGGTTCACGCCGCCAGCCAGCGCAGCGAGATTCGGGTCGTCACCACCCGGCACGAGACGGCGGCGGCCCTGATGGCGGTGGGGTACGCCAAGGCGTCCGGGCGACTAGGGGTGTGCTTCGGCACCGCCGGGCCGGGCGCCACCAACCTGGTTGCCGGTGCCTACGAGGCGTACCTCGGACGAGTACCGTTGCTGGCCATCAGCGGTCAGGTCCCGGTGGCCAGCATTGGCCGCGAAGCGTTCCAAGAGATCGATTCCGAAGCCTTGTTCAAGCCCTGCACCTCCTCGTCCGTGCAGATCCAGGCAACGAGTCAGTTTGAGCGCCTTGCCCGTTCGGCGGTGCTGGCCCTGCACGAATCCACCGCCTGCCATGTGGCCATTCCCGGCGACGTGCTCTACGCCCCGATCGCCGCTGCGCACACCGGCTGGAATGTCCCGAAGCTGCCCGAGCCGGGGCTGCCGAGCAAGGAGGAGTTCAGCTCGGTCGCCGAGTTCCTGGAATCCGGTGATCTGGCTATCATGCTATCCTGCGCCGACGGCGCCCAAGCCCAACTCGCTGAAGCACTTTCGCGCCGGCTTTGCTGTTCGCTCACCGATGTCCGCGTCCCCGGCGTGCTCTCGGCCGGCGACGTGCTGGTGGTGGGACGCGTCAGTCCGCTACTCAAACAGCGGGTGGCGGGTCATGCGAATCTGTTTGAGCTCACCGACCGCCGATTCGCCGGCGGGCGGCTGCCGTACATCAGACAAGTCGTCTGTGACGTCGAAGCCACCCTGCACAAAATCCTCGACTCCCAACCGGAACCCGAAAAGGTTGTGACGGACACCGTGTTCACCGACCTCGACGACGTCGACGGGATTTACAGCATGGCGGGCATCCCGGGCGCGGCGCTGCCGTTAGCCCTCGGTGCCGCACTGGCCGGCAACGCACGTAGTACGGTTGTCACCGACGGTGCTCAGCTGGGTCAGTTCGTCGCCGAACTGTCCACGCTGGTCAGCACGAACGCCGACGTTCAGATCCGCTGTCTGAAAGGCACTGAAAAGTTCAGCAGCACAAAGCAACTCGAATCTGCGTTCGGATTGCAGCATGGCATCATCGCGGTGCCGCGGCAGACACCGTCTACCCGTCGCGATCCACGGCCCGGCGAGCGGTCGCTAGCCCAGCACCTGGAGAACAATCTGGCGGCGCCGGTGCAGATCAGCGAATTCTGCGCGTCGCGACTACCCGGATTGAGCACGGCCCAGCGCAGCGCCAACGCACAGGCACCGTCGATGAGCGCTGCCGCGTTGCGCAAGGCGGGCTGCCCCTCGGCCGGCACCCTGGTGGCGACCGGAGCCGCACTGCTATTGCAGCTAAACGGGATCTACGACGCGGCGCTCGATCATGCCCCGATCCTGGTGGTCACTGTCGAAGCACCAGACTGGCAGCTCGATGCCGGCCGGCTGCTCGACGAAGTGTGTTCGGCGAGCTACGTCGTCGACGACCCCGCGACCGCCGCAGCCACAGTGCGGCAGGCTTGTGCGGCCACAACCGCCCCAAGTTCGGGCGTGGTACACCTGCGGGTGCGCGGCGAAGCGCTGAATTCGCAGTGGCCCGACAGCCAGTGCGCTGCAACGCAATTCGTCTATATGAGAACGCCGGCGCCGGACGAATCCGCGATCACCGAGGCAATCGCCGCGCTACGCGACGCCGAACGGGTTGCCATTGTCGCGGGCCGCGGCGCCGCGGGCTGCTCGGAGTTGCTCACCAGCCTGTCCGCCGTGCTGGACTGCAAGGTGCATCTGACGATGGGCGGCGATTCGGTGATCGACGACCCGGGCTTGCGCGCGTACGGCAGGGTCGGCGGCTCGGGTGATCTGCGGGCGTATCACGCCCTCGCCAAGGCTGACGTGCTGCTGTTAGTAGGAGTGTCGAACCGGGGCTCGGCGTTCGATCTGGGCGCTGCCGGCCGAAGTATCGTGGTCAACACCGACCCGAATGCACTGCTGCGCCTGAGGGATCGAGACGTCGCCGTGCTGGGTGACGCGATGGCGACGCTAGAGGCGATGGTCGATAGGCTGCGCCCATCCCCCGGTCCGGAAAAGACGAGCCAGTCGCCCCGTCGCTGTCGGCGCAGCCGATGGGCCGAACGTGCCCCGCTGCGGGCGTCGCGGCTGACCCAGGCGATCAACGAGGAGCTGGCCAGGTTCGATGGCACCAGCACGGTGTGCGCGGATGTCGGAGTGAACACCCTCTGGGTGTACCGGTACATCACGTCGATGACGCGCAGCATCTGGTCGGCGTCGTTCGGGACCATGGGTTTCGCGGTCCCCGCCGCGATCACCGCGGCAAAGAATACCGATACGCAGCTCGCCGTCGCGGTGGCCGGTGACGGTGGAACATCGGTGACGCTCAACCAGATTCAATCCTCGACGGGTGTCGCCAAACCGGTTGTCTTCGTCGTCGTCAACAATCTCGCGCTGGCCGCGATCAAGTTCGAGAGCGAGATCATGGGTTGGCCGGACCGCGGCTCGGCGGTCCCGGACATCGAGTTCGCGCAGTACGCGACGTCGGTCGGGATCGAGTCGCGGCGGGTCGACACGCTGTGCGATTTCCGGGCTGCGTTCCGCGAGGCCATCAGTGCCCCACGGCCCTACCTCATCGACGCCCGGTGCGTGCTCAACGATGCGCCGGTCCAGGCCGGGAAGAAGCACTGGCGTCAGGTGATCGGATTCTTCGTGGCATGGTCGAAAGAGGGGCGCCCAGGCGCCCGGACGTTCGGTGAGGTCACCCGCGCGGTCATACGCGGCAAGCTCTACGAGAAGGGTCTGCCGGGCTAGTTGCGATCGCTGTGCCCGAGTCCGCGCAGGACACGCAGTCCTGCGTCCTGGAAACCGGCGACGCGTTCTTTCCACTCAAGTGGGCTCGCCGCCTTCGCGACTTGATCCCGGGCATTACCGAGGTCGTCACACTGGATGGCGCCAGAATGCACTTCCCGGACTACCGCGCCGGCGAGTTGCTCGCGCCCCTACTGACTCATTGGGCACGACATCCGGACTGACCGGCCAATTTGCTACGCCCGCGAAATCATCGCCGGCAGCCCACCCTTGACCATCACCGAGAAAGTGAAGTGCGGCTCAGGGTGCCAGCCGTCGGGCACGCTGAGCCGGTACCGCTGAAACAGCATGCTCAGGAAGAACTGCGCCGCCATGTAGGCCATTGTGGTGCCCAGGCAGAAATGCTGGCCCGAGCTGAACGGCATGAACGCCAGCCTAGGCCGCGCGCGCACCTGCTCGGGATCTAGGAAGCGCATCGGGTCGAACCGATCCGGCTCCGGCCACCAGCGCGGGTCGCGGTGTACCACCGACATCGACGCACCCACCAGCGTCAGTTTCGGCAGCCGGTAACCGCCGAGTTCGTTGTCGGCCATGCAGAACCGCGGGAAGAACGGATGTCCCTGCATGCGCTGTCCCTCGTCGAAGCACGCCTTGGTCCAGCTCAACCGCGATACGTCGTCGAAGGTGGGCAGCGCACCACCCAGCGCGTCGACCTCACCATCCAGCCGGGCCAGGCTCTCCGGGTTCTTCAGCAACAGGGCGACGGTCCAGGTCAGGGCGGCGCCGGTAGGGTCGTACGCGCCGCCGAGCAGACCGACGATCTCGGCCGCCAGGTCGGCCCGGTTGATCGGCGACCCATCCTCGTAGCGCGCCTCCAGCAACGTATCCAGGAAGTCCGGCTCCGCTACCGGGTTATCCTTGCGGTCCTTAATCAGCCGGCCGACGAGCCGGTAAATCCGCGCCAGCGCCGGTAGCAGGCTCGACCTGCCTTTGCGCGGAAGCCTATTCGGGAATGGCACCATCAGCGTCGTCAGGCCGAGCAGACCGGTGATGGCCCGCATGTCGGCGTCCAGCCGCCGCAGCTCCCGCTCCCCGATCGAGGCGGAGAACAACGTCTTCAGGTAGACCTTCAACGTCATCAGCGAGATCTCGTACTGCAGGTCCACCGGCTGACCGGTGCCGGCGAACGACGACCAGCCGGCGAGGCGATCGTCGAACTCACCGCAGAACACGTCGGCCATGGTCGTCAGATGCCGGCGGGTGAACATCGGCATCAGCATCTTGCGACGCTCCCGCAACTTGGGGCCCTCCAGCATGATGCTGTTGGCGCCGATGATCTTCAGCAGCGGACCCAGCAGGTCGTAGCGGCTGTACCGGCCGTCAGCGTCGTCCATGAACTCACGCAACAGGTCCGGGTGAGTCACCGCGACCATGTCCAGCAACGGCATCGGGATGCGGAACATGTCGCCGTAGCTGGCCGCGCCGCGACTGATCAACCCGAAAGGGTCGCGGCGCAGCTCGAAAAAGGAGCCGACGATGGGCAGCCCGGTTGGCCCCGGGGGCAGCGGCAATGGACGGCCGTAGCCCCGCGCGGCGCCGAGCAAGGTGGGTACCGACAGCCGGGTGGGCCAGAGCGGATCTTCGCGCAGCGCCCCGACCACGCTGAGCGGGCCGGCGGACAACCGGCCCACCCGCGGCGCCGCGACAGCGGCGATCACCGGCGGCAGTTCCGCTTGGGTGTCGGCCGCTGCGTCCGGCAGGTCGAACGGCCGATACAGCGGCTCTTCCGCAGCGGTCAACGTGTCACAACCTTTCGTTAGGCACGCCTAAGTTACCGCGTCGGCGAAGTCCGCCGCGAACCGCGTCGCCGCCCGGCCGGTCATGGTCGCCGACGTGATTCGGATGCCATGCCGTGGGTGGTAGGGGTCGATGGCGAAGATGTCTCCCGGCTGTACCGCCCAGCCGGCCTGGGACAGCCGCGCGACCGTCGCCACTACCGTCTCGGCGTCTGGTAGATCAATCCAGAGGTTCAGTCCGTCGGGCGCACCCAACGGTGAAATGCCTTTGTTTACAAGAGCTTCGGTGAGGATCCGGCCACGCTTAGCATAGGTTCGCCGCGCCCGGCCAAGCTGCGCCACCGTCGCGGCATCGGTCAGCAGGTGCGCGGCGGTGGCCTGCAACAGGTGGCTCACCCAGGTCTTGCCTGCCCGCAGCCGGGCCCCGATGAGCTGCCCGGTCTGCGGGTTGGTGGCGACCATCGCGACCCGCAGGTCCGGTCCCAGGAACTTGGCCACCGAACGGACCAGTGCCCAGTTGAACGTGGACTCCGGGGTCACCCGGCAGTACGGCGCCGACGACACCAGCGAGAAGTAGTCGTCTTCGATCACCAGCACTTCCGGGTAGCCGGCCAACACCGACCGCAGCTGTGCTGCACGGCGATCGTCGATGCTCACGCCGGTCGGATTGTGTGAGCGCGGGGTCACGATCACCGCCCGGGCCCCACCGTTGGCGATCGCGTGGTGCAATCCCGCCACCGTCATGCCGTGCTCGTCGACCGGAACGCCGATGCGCTGATAACCGTTGAGCCGGACGGTGCCGATGCTGGCCAGAAAGCAAGGATCCTCGACGGCGACGGCATCCCCGCGGGCCAGGCAGGTGCTCAGTACCCGTTCCACCGCATCGACAGCACCGTGTGTCACTACGATTTGGGCCTCACCGGCCGCCAGGTGGCCGTCGAACAACCGCTCGGCAACCGCCATCAGATGCGGTTCGACGGCGGGCGCCCCGTACAGCGTCGGGCGATAGGGCGCACGGCGCAGCGCCGTGGGTAGATCCGGCAGCAGCAACGGATCGGGATTTCCGCTGGCGAGGTCGACAAGATCCGCCCCCGGGAGTTGCTCGGCACCGAGGTCGGGAATTTCGGCGATCGTGGTGCCGCGCCGCCCCCCGGCCTGTGCCACTCCCGCGGAAACCAGCTGCCGGTAGGCCGCCGCGACGGTGTTGCGGTTGACCCGCAGCTCGGTCGCGAGCGAACGAATCGGCGGCAACATCGCCCCCGGCGCGAGGTCACCTCGCGACACCAGATCACGGACGCTGTCGGCAATCGCGCTGGCAGTCTGGCCGGAAATCGGCGGCACGCCAGGCGCCATGGCAGTCGACACGGCAGTCAATGTACTGCCGCTGCCGCTGCCGCGTCGCCAACCTGGACATTTTTGTCCTATGACAAACGGTGCTACGTTGGTTTGAACCGCAGAGGCCAGAGAGGACAGCCCCACGATGGTCAACCAACTGAAACGGTCCCGCCGCGCTACGCCCGAGATCGGCACCAGAGCGCTCGCCTTCATCGGGCGCCAGGACTGGCTCGACCGACCCAGCTACCGGCTCGAAAACGTGCTGAGCTTCGCGTTCAATGCGCTCGGCAAATCACGCAACCGGGTAACCAACCTGCTCAACGGGGTTTGGTTGGGCCATCCCGCCCATCCCCCGCTGGCGTCGCTGGCCAGCGGCGCGATCGGAACCACCGTCGCACTCGACGTGCTGCACGCGTTGCCGCATCGTCCTGCTGTCGAACGCATCGACTCGGCACGGTTCGCGCAAAATGCCCTAGCGATCGGCATTTTGGCCAACCTCGGTTCGGCGGCCACCGGCGTCACTGACTGGCAACACACCCACGAGCAGGACCGTCGCGTCGGACTGGTACACGGACTGCTCAACTTGGTGGCCACGTCGCTGTACATCGCGTCGTGGCGGGACCGGCGGCGTGGTCACCATCTGCGTGGCATGGCCGTCAGTGCGATCGGCTACGGAATCGCCACCGGCAGCGGCTATCTCGGCGGATCGCTGGTGTTCGGGTCCGGGATCGGTATCGACCAGTCCGGCCCGCGGCTGCACGCGCCCGACTGGACTCCGGTGCTCGCCGAAGCCTCTCTCCCCCCTGGCGAATTGCAGCGGGTCGAGGTGGACGGCATCGGGATCGTGGTGTGCCGCAACGACGATGACGGCGTGACCGCCGTCGGTGCCCACTGTCCGCATTTGGCGGCACCGATGTCCGACGGCTGGCTCGATCGAGGACGGATCGTATGCCCTTGGCACGGGTCACAATTCGATGTTCAAGACGGTCACGTTGTCCGCGGCCCGGCCGCCGCGCCGCTGCCCTGCTATCAGGCCAGGTTGCACGACGGAAAAATCGAGGTTCGTAGCGAGGGAGAGCTCACCAAATGAACGCCTATGACGTGCTCAAAGACCACCACAACCTGTTGCGCAAACTCGGCGGGCGGCTGCGCGAAGCGCCCGTCGGCACGATGGAACGTCAGCAGTGCCTCGACGACCTGCTGCTCGAGTTCGACATCCACATGCGCATCGAGGACGATCTGTACTACCCCGCGATGGCCGCCGCGACCAAGCTGATCGCCATCGCCCACGCAGAACACCGGCAGATCTACGACCAGCTGGCGGTCGCCTTGCGCACCTCGCCAAAATCGCCGGACTACGAAGCCGAATGGAACTCGTTCTTGACCGTGCTGGAGGCACATGCCGACGAAGAGGAACGCGACCTGGTGCCGCCTCCCGCTCCGGTGGACCTGAGCCCCGAGGAACTCGACCGGCTCGGTCGCGAGATGGCCGAACGGATGCGTCAGCTACGCAGCTCGACCTTGCAGCGGTTGCACGTCAAGGGCCGGGCGGCGCTGCTGCGGGCCTTCTGAGCGCCGAGAGCGCGCCTGCCTGCTGACGACGCTTGTCCCGGCGTCGTACGGTGTAGCTGCGCCGCAGTCACCGATGCGACTCCAAGGAGGACCATGACGCCCGTAGCCAGCGAACCCTCGACCGACACGCGCCATCACGTCGTCATCATCGGAAGCGGGTTCGGCGGCTTAAATGCGGCCAGGAACTTGAAGCGGGCCAACGTCAGGGTCACATTGATCTCCAAAACCACCACCCACCTGTTCCAGCCGCTGCTGTACCAGGTGGCGACGGGCATTCTGTCCGAAGGTGACATCGCGCCCACCACCCGGCTCATCCTGCGCAAGCAGAAAAACGTGCGAGTTCTGTGGGGCGAGGTCAGCGAGGTCGACCTGAAGGCCAAGACGGTCACGTCGCACCTGATGGGCATGTGGACCGTAACGTCTTACGACAGCCTGATCGTGGCGTCCGGAGCGCAGCAGTCCTACTTCGGCAACGACCAGTTCGCCACCTACGCCCCCGGCATGAAGACCATCGACGACGCCCTGGAGCTGCGTGGCCGCATCCTCAGTTCGTTCGAGGCCGCCGAGGTCGCGCTCGACCCCGCCGAACGAGAACGGCGGCTCACCTTCGTGGTGGTCGGTGCCGGCCCCACCGGCGTCGAACTGGCCGGCGAAATCGTCCAGCTCGCGGAACGCACCCTGGCCGGGGCCTTCCGCACCATCACCCCCACCGATTGCCGGGTAATCCTGCTCGACGCGGCACCAGCGGTACTACCGCCGATGGGCGAGAAGCTGGGCCTCAAGGCACAACGACGCCTAGAGAAAATGGACGTCGAAGTCCAGCTCAACGCGATGGTGACCGCCGTCGACTACCAGGGCATCACCGTCAAGGACAAGGACGGAACCGAGCGGCGCATCGGATGCGCGTGCAAGGTCTGGGCGGCCGGAGTGCAAGCCAGCCCCCTGGGCAAGATGCTCGCCGAACAGTCCGACGGCACCGAGACCGACCGCGCCGGACGGGTGATCGTGGAGCCTGACCTGACCGTGAAGGGACACCCGAACGTCTTCGTCGTCGGCGACCTCACATCAGTACCCGGCGTGCCGGGCATGGCCCAGGGCGCCATCCAGGGCGCACGCTACGCCACCAACGTGATCAAACACATGGTCAAAGGCCACGACGACCCAGCCACCCGCGAACCGTTCACATACCACGACAAGGGCAGCATGGCCCTGGTGTCGCGGTACAGTGCCGTCGCCCAGATCGGCAAGATCGAGTTCGCCGGGTTCTTCGCCTGGCTGGCGTGGCTGCTGCTGCACCTGATCTACCTGGTCGGTCACCGCAACCGCATCTCGGCGATGTTTTCCTGGGGCATCTCCTTCCTGGGCCGCACCCGCGGCCAGATGGCCATCACCAGCCAAATGATCTACGCACGCGTGGTGACCAACTGGATGGAAGAGCAAGCCGAGCAAGGAGCGCTGGCCGCCGCCGAACAAGCCGACGAGGCCGAACGCAAAGCGGCCGGATAGCTAACTCAGCGCCCGGTCGATGTCGGCGATCAGGTCCTCGGTGCCTTCGAGACCCACCGAGATGCGCACCACGCCATCGCCGAGCCCGATAGCGGCTCGGCCCTCTGGGCCCATCGCCCGGTGTGTGGTGGTAGCCGGATGCGTCACAAGCGATTTCGCGTCGCCAAGGTTATTGGAGATGTCGATCAACTGCAGCTTGTCGAGCACCTCGAAGGCGCGCTGCTTGTGGGCGCCGTCGTCGGCCTTGAGCTCGAACGTGATAACCGTTCCACCGCCGGACATTTGGCGCTTGGCCAGATCGTATTGCGGATGTGAGGCCAGGAACGGGTAGCGCACCCAGCTCACCGCCGGATGGCCCTGCAGGAACTCGGCGATACGCTGCGCGGACGCGTTGCTGTAGCGCACCCGAACCGCAAGCGTCTCCAAGCCTTTGAGCATCACCCAGGCGTTGAAGGCGCTCATCGCCGGGCCGGTGTGCCGCATCAGTTTCTGCACCGGTCCGTCGATGTACTCCTTGTCGCCCAGAATCGCACCGCCCAGCACCCGACCCTGGCCATCGATGTGCTTGGTTCCCGAATACACCACCACGTCCACCCCGAGCGGGAAACCCTGCTGCAGCAGCGGAGTTGCAAAAACGTTGTCCAACACAACCTTTGCGCCGGCAGCGTGTGCCAATTCGGTCACCGCGGCGATGTCGACCAGCGACTGCATCGGATTGGACGGCGTCTCGAAGAACACCGCCTGGGTGGGCACCGAGAGAGCCTGCTCCCACTGGGACAGGTCCTCGCCGTCGACGAAGACGGTCTCCACACCCCAGCGCGGCAGGATCTCGTTGCACACCACGAAGCACGAGCCGAACAGGCTGCGCGCGGCCACCAATCGATCACCGGCGCCCAACAACGCGCCCAGCGAGACGAACACCGCCGCCATCCCACTGGCGGTCGCGAACGCTGCCGGGGCGCCCTCGATAAGCCGCAGGCGTTCCTGGAACATGTTCACGGTCGGGTTGCCGTAGCGCGAATAGACGTAGTGTTCGACCTCGCCGGTGAAGGACTGCTCGGCGACAGCCGCCGACGGATACACGTACCCCGACGACAGGAACATCGCCTCGGCCGTCTCTTCGAACCCAGAGCGGATCAGGCCACCGCGCACCCCGAGAGTGGCCTGACCGACATCGTCTGGCAGCTGGTTCATCAGTCCCGCTCAGCCCTGCTTCCAGGGGAGTCCGACCGCGCGCCAACCGGTTCCGCCGCGATGCCCGTGGGCATCCAGGTGACCTTCGAAGCCGTCCAGCACGTTGTACGACGGCGTCAGGCCCGCCTCGGTGGCGACCTCGGCGGCGCCGATGGACCGGTTACCCGAGCGGCACAGGAACACCAGCGGCCGCTCGGCCTCGCCGGAGTCCGGGATCTGCTCCTTGAGCTCGGCGAGGAAGTCCTCGTTGTGCTGCCCGCTGGTCTTGTTCCACTCGACGAACACCACGTCACGGCCGAGGCTCGACAGATCCGGGACACCGACGAAATTCCATTCGGCATCGGTGCGCACGTCCACCAACACGGCCTGAGGATTCTCGGTCAACACCTTCCAGGCCTCGAGCGGGGTGATATCTCCTGCGTAACTCACGCGCGCGAGTCTCGCACATCCAGCCTGGCAGCAACCTGCCGGGCGCGGTCGCGGGCGACGGTCACGTCGGGCGCGGTGGCAAGCGCCAACCCCCAACCGGGCGGCACCGCATCGGACTCACCGACGGCAGCCGGATCGAAGACCCGCAGATCGCTCTCGGGGACGGCGAGGGCCGCCGCGAGTACATCACCACTGGGCGCGGTGCCCGGTGCGGACGGGCCGCGGGGGATCATCTGGGCGGCGCCCGGCGACACCATCATGGTGTCCACGGCCACCCCCAGAATCGCCCGCGCCTGCAACTCGAACGCCGAAAGCCGCTGGCTGCGCAGGGTCACCCAGGCGCTGTCGCGGGGCCCCGGGGCGACCTCGGTGAAGTACACCTCGTCGCCGTTGATCATCAGTTCGACGCTGAACACCCCGCGCCCGCCCAAGGACTTGACGATCCGCGCGGCGATCGACTTGGCCGCGTCCAGCGCGGCGGTGCTCATTTGCTGGGGCTGCCAACATTCCAGCCCCCCAGCGCCGTCGCTGCGATGTCCGATCGGGCTGCAGAACTCAATCACCGGCCCGGACGGACCCTCGCTTCGCACAACGATCAGCGTGACCAAAAACTCGATGTCGACCACCGTCTCGGCCCACACCCGACCGTCCTGCCGCGCGGTGGCCCGCTCCCACGCCGGTGCGACCTCGTCGGGGGTGCTGACCACCGATCGTCCCTGACCGTGCGGGCCGGCGACCGGCTTAACCAGCAGCGGGTATCCGGCATGCGCGGCCACAGCCTCGAGTTCGGCCAGCGAGCCGACGAACCAGAAGGGCGCGGTCGGTAGGCCCAGTTCATCGGCGGCCAGCCGGCGGAGGCCCTCGCGGTCCGCCATCAGCCGGCCCGCGCGCGCACTGGGCACCAACTCCACGTCCTGACGCTGCGTCGACTCGAACGTTTCAAGGACGTCGAATGCAACCTCGTCGGTGCGCGTGACCACGAAGTCCGGTTGCAGGCTGTTCAGCACCGCGGCGAGTTCGTCGGCGCCGGTGAGCGCATCGGCGTCCGCGGTGATCACCTCGGCGCCGAGCCGCTGCAATGCCACCGTCAGCTCCTGGCCGGCGTCGTCGCAGCCGAGCAGCAGCAACCTGGGCCGGGCTTCGACCTCCGGCTCGAACGGTTCGGGAACCGCCGGTGCGTCCGACGGCTGCTCGATGGACCACACCGTCGTGGCGCCCTCGGCCACAGGGCGTTCGTGCTCGCCGGTATCCTGCCGCTCGGTCAAGCAGTCACCCCCTCAATCGGTGAGTTGTCTCGTCGCTAAGGTCTCGTCGCTAAGGATAGGTGCGGGTACGAGAACGCCGCGTCTTGACTCATTTTTCGGAATTTTGTGCAAATCTGCTTCGACAGGTGCCGCAACGTTTTGCTGAGGAGGTGTGCATGTCATTTGTGAACACCTACGGCCTGGAATTCGGCGCGCTCCCACCCGAAATCAACTCGGCCAGAATCTACTCCGGCCCCGGCTCGGCGCCGCTGATGCAAGCCGCCGCAAGCTGGGCGCAGCTGGCCAGCGAACTCCACGCGACGGCGGATTCGTACAACGCAGTGCTGGCCGGACTCACCAGCGAGGAGTGGCTGGGCCCCTCGTCGTTGTCGATGGCCGCCGCCGCAACGCCGTACGTGGCGTGGATGCGTGCCACCGCCACCCAGGCCGAGCAGGCCGGAGCCCAGGCTTTGGCCGCGGCGAACGCCTACGAGGCGGCGTACGCCGCCACGGTGCCGCCGGCGGAGATCGCGGCCAATCGCAGCACGACAATGTCGCTGGTCCAGACCAACGTCTTCGGGCAAAACACACCGGCGATCGCTACCAGCGAGGCCGACTATGGCGAGATGTGGGCCCAAGACATCGTCGCGATGGACGGCTATGCCGGCAATTCCCAGGCCGCCGCCCAACTGACGCCGTTCGTCCCGCCGCCGGCGACCACCAATGACACCGCCCTGCTCGGCGAGACCGCCGCAAGTGCCGCCGCCGCACCGGCCGCGCCACTGATTCCGTTGCCAAGCCCATTCGAGGATCTCGACCTACTGGTGCTCGCCAGCTTGGGTCTGGCCGGCGCCAGCTTCGTGGTGGCGCTCGGGCAATTCGGCGAAGAAGTTCGCAGCGACGAGATCGAGGAAGAGGAACTCGAGCACGCAAACGAGCTCGAACAAAAAGAGATTCAGGGCGACGCGCCGGGCATCGCGGAGCCGAACCCGGTAATCCCGGACGAATTGCGGCCGGCCCCCGCCGCGGCGGGGGCCGCGGCCGTGGCCGGCCGTGCCACCAGTATCGGCGGCCTCACTGTCCCGCAGAGCTGGTTCATGCCCCCGGCGGCGCGCCAGGTAGCGGCGATGTTCCCCGGCACCACGCCGCTGGTCATGACCGGCGCAGGGGACGGCGGTTACTCGATGGTGGCGGCGGGGGTGGCCGGGGCCAGCCTGGCCGGGCTGGCGGCCCGGGGTGCCAACTCGCCTGCGACGCCGACTCCAACCCAAGCCGCTGCGGCAGCTGGCGCTGCGGGCGCGGCCAGACCGGCCGCCAACGCACCGGCAATACCGGCGGCAGCGGCCGCGGCGCAGTTCCCGGGCCTGCCGCAGGGCCTGCCGCCGGGAGTGGTGGCGAATCTCGCGGCGACCCTGGCGGCTATTCCCGGAGCGACCATCATCGTGGTGCCGCCGGACCCGAACCAGCAGCAGTGACTCAGGGCTGGCCGGGCAGCAGACGCACCATCAGGCCATTACCTTCGGCCAGCACGGCGCCGTCGCCGTCGCACAGTTCGGCGGCGACGAACGCTTTGCGGCCCTCGACGCGGGTCACCCGGCCGCTGATCCGTAGCGGCGTGTCGATCGGGGTGATCTTGCGGTAGTCGACGTGCAGGAAAGCCGTGCGGCTGATCGGCCGCCCGGCGGCATGCGAGATCATGCCGAACATGTGGTCAAACAGCAGCGGCAACACACCGCCGTGCACCGCCATGTTGCCGCCGACGTGGAAGCGGCTGAAATAGCCAGTCATCTCGACGCCGTCGGCACCGTAGCGGGTCAGGTCCCACGGCGGCATCAGCAGGCTGCCCATGCCGGGTAGGTCCGGAGTCCGTCCGGCGGGTGACTTGCCCTCTTCGGCTTGAGACGGAGCCAGCAATTCAACCAGGGCGGTGGCGCGCTCGGCCGCCTCGTCCCATACGTCGTCGCCGGGGTCGGACGACACGGCCAGGTCCTGCAACCGGCGCATTGCCGCCACGAACTTGCCGAACCCGGGTCCCGGACTGGCCGGGCCGAATTCCGGGAAGCCGCCGTGGTGCTCGTAGTCGGGGTCTATATCGGTGGGGTTCTGCGGGACGTCGGTCACGGGCGAGCCCGCAGCACATCGCGCCGCACGATGGTCTGGTCCCGCCCCGGTCCCACACCGATGCACGAAACATGCGTTCCGGCAAGCTCTTCCAGCCGTAGCACATAGTCGCGGGCCTTGGCCGGAAGGTCGTCGAACTCGCGGGCGTCGGAGATGTCCTCCCACCAGCCGGGCAGTTCCTCATACACCGGCTTGGCGTGGCACAGGTCGCGCTGGGTCATCGGCATCTCGTCGGTGCGTTTGCCGTCGACGTCGTAGCCAACGCAGACCGGCACCGTCTGCAGGCTGGACAGCACGTCGAGCTTGGTCAGGAAGTAGTCGGTGATCCCGTTGACCCGGGTGGCGTAGCGCGCGATGACGGCGTCGAACCAGCCGCAGCGGCGCCGCCGGCCAGTCGTCACCCCGAACTCCCCACCGGTCTTGGACAGATATTCGCCGTTCTCGTCGAACAGCTCGGTGGGGAACGGTCCCGAGCCCACCCGGGTGGTGTAGGCCTTGAGGATCCCCAGCACCGTGCCGATCCGGGTCGGGCCGATGCCGGAGCCCACCGCCGCGCCGCCGGCGGTGGGATTCGACGACGTAACGTACGGGTAGGTGCCGTGGTCGACGTCCAGCAGGGTGCCCTGCGAGCCTTCCAGCAGCACCGTCTCGCCGGCGTCCAAGGCGTTATTGAGCAGCAGCCGGGTGTCGGCGATGCGGTGCCGGAAACCTGCGGCTTGCTCCAGTAGCGCGTCGACCACCTGGCCGGGTTCGAGCGCCTTGCGGTTATAGATTTTGACCAGCACCTGGTTCTTGAACTCCAGGGACGCCTCAACCTTGTGCGCGAGTTGATCGGGGTCCAGCACGTCGGCGACCCGGATCCCCATCCGGGCGATCTTGTCCTGGTAGCAGGGGCCGATGCCGCGTCCGGTGGTGCCAATCTTCTTGCTGCCCATGTAGCGCTCGGTGACCTTGTCGATGGCCACGTGATAGGGCATCAGCAGGTGCGCGTCGGCGGAGATGAGCAGCTTGGAGGTGTCGACATCGCGGTCTTCGAGGCCTTTGAGCTCGTCGAGCAGGACGCCGGGGTCGATCACCACGCCGTTGCCGATCACGTTGGTAACCCCGGGCGTCAGCACGCCCGACGGGATGAGGTGCAGGGCGAAGTTCTCGCCGGTGGGCAACACCACGGTATGGCCGGCATTATTGCCACCCTGATAGCGAACTACCCACTGCACGCGTCCGCCGAGCAGATCCGTCGCTTTACCTTTGCCCTCGTCACCCCATTGGGCGCCGATGAGGACGATTGCCGGCATGACTTGCTCCTGCTCTGGCGGGGTTGTGCCCGCATATTGTGGTCCAGCCGGTGACCTACCCTATCCTGCGGTGCCCGGAGAACCTCAAAAATGCCGTCAAAACGCGTGAAAGCCAACCATCAGCCGCCCGTTGCGGCCGTTCTGCTGTTCGACGACGCGCGGGTGCCGCGCGCGCTGGCCGCTTTGCCCGTCCATCGCAACTTGACGGCCGACCTCGACCCGCTGCTGCGGGACTTCCGGCGATTGGTGGTGGTGGGGTCTGATGCCGACCTGGCCATGGTGTTGACGCGGCTGCTGCGCACCGATCGGCTCGACATGGAAGTGGCCTACGCGCCCCGGCGGCGGACTTGCGCCACCCGCGCCTACCGGTTGCCTGCTGGGCGGCGCGCGGCAAGACGGGCGCTTCGCGGCAGCGCGAGCAGGGTGCCGTTGATCCGCGACGAGACCGCAACGGTGCTGGTGGGTCGGACCCGCTGGTTGCCGGTCGAGGGGGCTACGGCGATCCGCGGCGAGGCGGTGGTCGACGACACCGTACTTTTCGACGGCGATGCCGCCGAGCTGTGGGTCGAGCCCACCCTGGCGGTGCCGGGGCTGCGGGCCGCGCTCGCGGATCAGGGGTGGTGGCGCCGCTGGGTCGGTGGCCGGGCCGCGCAGCTGGGCACCACCGGGGCGGTCGTGCAACGCGACGGAGTGACGGCGCCGCGGGCGGTGCGCCGGTCGACGTTCTACCGCAACGTCGAAGGGTGGCTGCTGGTTCGGTAGTTTCGACCGGTGCGCCCAAGCCCGATTTTTGTTGGCCTGATCGGCGCGACGGCTGTGGGCGCGGAGCTGGCCTGGACCGCCGGATCGTCCGTGCGGCCGTTGGCTTACGCGGGCGTTTTCATCTTCGTCATCGCCGGTTGGCTGGTGTCGCTATGCCTGCACGAGTTCGGCCACGCCTACACCGCATGGCGCTTTGGCGACCGCGACGTGGCCGTCCGTGGCTACCTGGACCTGGATCCACGGCGCTACGCCAGCCCGGGGCTGTCGCTGGTGTTGCCGATGATCTTCATCGCGCTGGGCGGCATCGGGCTGCCGGGCGCCGCGGTGTACTTGCAGACCTCGTTCATGACTCCCACGCGCCGCACCCTGGTCAGCTTGGCCGGCCCGGCGATGAACCTGGGCCTGGCCGTGCTGCTGCTGGGGGCGGCCCGGGTGTTCTATGACCCAGCACACCGGGTCCTGGCCGCCGGTCTGGCATTCCTGGGGTTCCTACAGGTCACCGCGGTGGTGCTGAACCTGTTGCCGGTGCCGGGTCTGGACGGCTACGACGCGCTGGAGCCGCACCTGAGCCCGCAGACGCAGCGGGCGGTGGCACCCGCCAAGCAGTTCGGCCTGTTCATCCTGCTGGTCGTGCTGTTGGCCCCCGGGCTGAATGCGTGGTTCTTCCAGTTCGTGTACTGGCTTTTCGGCTTCTCGGGGGTGTCGCCGCGGCTTGCGATGGCCGGGGGCGTGCTGACCCGGTTCTGGAGTGCCTGGGTCTGACCATTGCGATATATGCGAAACTGCGCATATATTATCGGTCATGGGAGCCGGACACAGCCACACGCCCGCCGAGGCGGACGCGTCGCGGATGATCCCGCGGATGGTCGGCGCCGCAGCCATCCTGGCGACGTTCTTCGTCGTCGAACTGACGACCGCGCTGGTGATCAACTCAATCGCGCTGCTGGCCGACGCCGGACACATGCTCACCGACGTAGTCGCCGTGTTCATGGGGCTAGCCGCTGTCGTGCTGGCCCGCCGGGGCAGCGCATCGCCTAATCGCACCTACGGCTGGCATCGAGCCGAAGTATTCACCGCAGTGGCTAATGCCGTGCTGCTGGTCGGCGTCGCGCTGTTCATCCTCTACGAGGCCATCGACCGGCTCAAGGAAGCGCCGGCGGTACCCGGCGTACCGATGATCGTGGTCGCGCTGTCCGGGGTGGCCGCAAACTTCCTGGTGGCGACGCTGCTGCGGGCACACTCGGAAGCCAGTCTGGCCGTCAAGGGCGCCTACATGGAGGTCGTCGCCGACACCGTCGGCAGCATCGGAGTGCTGATCGCGGGCATCGTCACCGTCACCACGCACTGGCCCTACGCCGACGTGGTGGTCGCGGTGCTCGTAGCGCTGTGGGTACTGCCGCGGGCGATCGCGCTGGCCCGCGCGGCGCTGCGCATCCTGTCCGAGTCGTCGCCGGCCCATATCGACGTCGAGGAGCTACGTGCGGCCCTGGGTGCGGTCGACGGCGTCACCGATGTGCACGACCTGCACGTGTGGACACTGTCCCCCGGCAAAGACGTGGTCACCGCTCACCTGACCAGCGGCAGCGACTCGGTCCGCGTCTTGCAGGAAGCGCGCGCAGTATTGTCAGCCCGCGGACTGGATCACGCCACGGTCCAAGTCGACTGCCCGGAAGGGCATTGCGAGGAAACGTTCTAAAGGCCCAGCGCGGGACGAGCAGCGGGGTCGCAGTCGTCGAGCAGATCCAGGCAGCGGCGCTGCTCATCGGTCTCACCGATGGCGTCGGCGGCCCGTGCCAGCGCGGCCACACAGCGCAGAAAACCGCGGTTGGGCTCGTGCGAGAACGGCACCGGCCCGAAGCCCTTCCAGCCGTTGCGACGCAGCTGGTCCAAACCACGGTGATAGCCGGTGCGGGCATAGGCATAGGCCGTGATGGCCCGGTCCTCGGCCAGTGCCTCCTCGGCCAGCGCGGCCCATGCCACCGAAGCGGACGGATGCGCGGCGGCGACGATGCCCGGCTTTTCCTTGGCGAGCAGCTCCGCTTCGGCTTCGCTATCGCCAGGCAATAGGACAGGATCAGGTCCCAGAAGATCACCCATCGGAGTCATGGGACACATTGTGCCAACTCCGCTACCTCGTGGATCACGCCATCCGCTGGTTGGGTCGCTAAGCTCCTTTCATGCCCAACGCACCCGAGCCAGATCGCGGCGGCACAGGTTCCAGCGGCAAACCAGACCCGCAGCGCAACCCTGGCGACGCCGAAACAGAGACCGTCGCACTCGCCAAGCGGCAACCGGAGGAGAGTTCGGAGGCTCCCGTCCCCGACGGGCAGCCCGAGCGCCGTTTCACCGCACCGGGCTTCGACGAAAAAGAGACCCAGGTGTTCGCCACCGCCACCGAGGCGCCGACTGAGATCTTCGAGACGCGTCGCGCGCCGACCGCTGGGCCGACCGCCCCGCCCGTGCCGCCACCCCCGCCGCTTCCTCCGAAAACTGCTGTGCCCCAGTCGATTCCGGCGCGCGGTGCAGGAAGTCGAACCCAGTCGTTGAAGAATCGCAACTGGGGATGGGTGCTGGCCATCGTGGTGATCGTGCTGGCGCTGGCGGCCATCGCTATCTTCGGGACCGTGCTGCTGACCCGCAGCAAGCACGAGAAGGCGTCACAGGAAGACCAGGTCAGGCAGACCATCCAGAGCTTCGACGTGGCAATTCAGCGGGGTGACCTGACCGCACTGCGCAGCATCACCTGCGGCACCACTCGTGACGGCTATGTGGATTACGACGAGAAAGCCTGGGCTGAGACGTACCGCCGGGTCTCGGCGGCCAAGCAGTATCCGATGATCGCCAGCATCGACCAGGTTGTCGTCAACGGCGAGCACGCCGAAGCCAACGTCACCACGTTCATGGCCTACGACCCGCAGGTCCGCTCGACGCGCAGCCTAGACCTTCAGTTCCGCGACGATCAGTGGAAAATCTGCCAGTCCAGATAAGTTGCGCGAGCAGACGTAAAAGCCCCCAATTTCGTACCGAAATGGGGGCTTTTACGTCTGCTCGCGCTAGCTAGCCGGCCAGCGACTTGCCGGCGCAGTGCAGGTCGTTGCAGGCTTCGATCACCCGCTCGGTCATCCCGGCCTCGGCCTTTTTGAGATAGCTACGCGGGTCGTAGACCTTCTTTGACCCCACGTCGCCGTCGACCTTGAGCACGCCGTCGTAGTTGGTGAACATATGGCCCACGATCGGGCGGGTGAACGCGTACTGGGTGTCGGTGTCCACGTTCATCTTCACCACGCCGTACCGCAGCGCCTCCTCGATCTCCGACTTCTCCGAGCCCGAGCCACCGTGGAAGACAAAGTCGAACGGCTTGGCGTCACCGGACAACCCCAGCTTGGCCGCGGCCACCTTCTGACCCTGGGCCAGGATGTCCGGGCGCAGCTTGACGTTGCCCGGCTTGTACACGCCGTGCACATTTCCGAACGTGGCAGCCAACAGGTAGTGGCCGTGCTCGCCGTGCCCGAGCGCCTCAATGGTCTTCTCGAAGTCTTCGGGAGTGGTGTAGAGCTTGTCGTTGATCTCGTTGGCGACGCCGTCTTCCTCGCCGCCGACGACGCCGATCTCGATCTCGAGGATGATCTTGGCGGCCGCCGCCTGCTTGAGCAGTTCCTGCGCGATCTCCAGGTTCTCGTCGATCGGCACCGCCGAGCCGTCCCACATGTGCGACTGGAACAGCGGGTTCTGGCCCTTGCCGACTCGCTCGGCGGAGATGGCCAGCAGCGGCCGCACGTAGGTATCCAGCTTGTCCTTCGGACAGTGGTCGGTGTGCAGTGCGACGTTGATCGGATACTTGGCCGCGACGATGTGGGTGAACTCGGCCAGTGCCACCGCGCCCGTCACCATGTCCTTGACGCCCAGTCCGGAACCGAATTCCGCTCCACCCGTCGAGAACTGAATGATGCCGTCACTGCCGGCGTCGGCGAAGCCTTTGACGGCCGCGTTGATGGTCTCCGAGGACGTGCAGTTGATGGCCGGGAACGCGTACGCGTTCTCCTTGGCGCGTCCCAGCATCTCGGCGTAAATCTCGGGCGTTGCGATGGGCATGAAGGGTTCCTCCTCGAAGACTGGTCCACTCAGTATTGCAACGCCGGTATGTTGAAGCACCATGAGCACCACTCTGGTGGCGTCGGGGGGCATCCTCGACCCGATGTTTTGGATCGGCCCCGAGGGTCTGTTCGCCTCAGCGGTGCTGCCGACGATCCTGGTTATCGTTTTTGTCGAGACCGGTCTGCTGTTCCCGCTGCTGCCGGGCGAGTCGCTGTTATTCACCGGTGGGCTGCTCGCAGCCAAGGGCACCCTAGACATCTGGGTGCTGGCGCCGTCGGTCGCGCTGGTGGCCATCCTGGGTGACCAGACCGGCTATTTCATCGGCCGGCGCATCGGGCCCGCGCTGTTCAAGCGCGAAGATTCGCGGTTCTTCAAACAGCACTACGTGACCGAGTCACACGCGTTCTTCGAAAAGTACGGCCCGTGGGCAATCATCCTGGCCCGCTTCATGCCGTTCGTCCGGACCTTCACCCCGGTGGTGGCGGGCGTCTCCTACATGCGCTATCCGACGTATTTGGCCTTCGACATCGTCGGCGGTGTGCTGTGGGGCGGCGGCGTGACGGTCGCCGGATATTTCCTGGGCAACGTGCCATTCGTGCACCAGAACCTGGAAAAGATCATCCTGGGCATCTTGTTCGTGTCGATGATCCCGGCGTTCATCGCCGCGTGGCGCGGCTACCGGTCACGCCGACGGGCACCCAAAGCCGAGCCCGACCCGCTACCGCTGCCCGACTGACGCGACGTTGTGCGCGGCCTCCATCAGCATCCAGCCCGACAACTGCACCGACAGATCCCGCTCGGGAACCTCCGAGCTGTTCACCGCGCCAGCCACGAACTGCGCCTGCTGACCGCCGGCGGTGGGCAGTTCAGCGTCGCGATCCCAGAACGCGCCAAACACCGGTAGGCCGTCCACAGTCTGGCGGTTCTCCCACGCCGACTTAGCCGACGTCAGCACGATCTTGGCGGCGGTTTGCCGGGCCGCAACGTCCGCGGCGGAATCCCCCGGCAGGTCCGTGGCGACCAGCGCCAAGTAGCGCACCGTGACTCCCGGGAACAACCCGCCGTCGCCGCCGCCGCCGCTCTTGAGCACCCCGCCCGGGGCCATCTCCTTGTCGACGGCAGCCACCAGGCGATGCACTCGGGGTGCGTGCCGGCCGTCGTGAGTGCGCTTGGCCAGCTCAGTTTCCAGCCCTAGCACCACACCCTGGCAGTACGTGTACTGCGGGCGGACCAGCGAACCATCTCGGATGCCGTCGAACACCAGGTGGTTGTCGGGGTCGATCAGCGTTTCGTCGATCCAGTCAGCGACCTGCTGGGCCAGCCGCAATCGGCCCGGGTAGCGGGCCAGAAAGATCCCCGCCGGACCATTGGCCGGGGCGTTGAAGAACTGGTCCTGCTTGCGCCACGGGATGCCGCCGCCGGCGTCCGGTGCCCAGCCGTCGACGAATTCGTCGGCGAGCTTGGCCAGCGCCCCGCGGCGCTCGATGCCGACGTACATCGCGGCCCGCTCCAAAGCCAGCGCCAGCCACGCCATGTCGTCGTAGTAACTGTTCGTCCAGCGCATGACGTTGCGCAACCGGTGCGACCGGATCTGGCGCTTGATTCGCGTGCGCCGCTCCGGTTGCGGGTCGCGCAGCTGCGCGTCGATCAAGCAATCCAGCAGATGTGCCTGCCACCAGTAATGCCACCCAGCGAACAACCGGTCCCGGCGCTCCGAAGGCCAGGCCACCACGCCGAGCTGGGTGCCGGGCAATCCCCAGAGCTTTCGGAGATTGCGTTGCGTGACGGCGGCCTCGGAGCTAGCCGCCCGGTTTGCCCAGACCTGATCCATACCTGCGATCCTGCCCTAACCGCACAATGGCCAGGTAGGCCGTCACCAGGCCTGGGTCAGGTCGGCGTGCTGCCGGATCCAGGTGTGCATCGCAATCCCCGCGGCCACACCGGCATTGACGCTGCGAGTCGAACCGAACTGCGCGATCGACACCGTGATCGCCGCACCCCCACGGGTGTCATCGCTGATGCCGGGTCCTTCCTGGCCGAACACCAGCAGACAGTCCCGCGGCAGCGCCGTCTCTTCCAGCCGGGCCGCGCCGGGCACGTTGTCCACCGCGACCACCGTCAGGCCCGCATCGGTCGCGAACTCCATCAATTCGGCGGTGCTGTCGTGGTGGCACAACCGCTGGTAACGGTCGGTCACCATGGCACCGCGGCGGTTCCACCGGCGCCTGCCCACGATGTGCACGGTGTCCACGGCAAACGCGTTTGCGGTGCGCACCACCGAGCCGATGTTGGCGTCGTGACCGAAATTCTCGATCGCGATGTGCAACCTATGGCGCCGGCGGTCGATGTCGGCGATGATCGCCTCTCGGGTCCAGTACCGGTAGGCGTCGACGACATTGCGAGAATCGCCGTCGCGCAACAGATCTGGGTCGTAGCGGGGATCGTCGGGCGGATCCCCTACCCAGGGGCCGACACCAGGCGGCGGCGTGCCCCATTCGGTGGGCCCGGGTTCGGCCTGCGTCACTTGGCGGTCCACACCGCGGCGTGGACGCCCACGATCGTCACCGTCGCGAACAGCAGCGCCTGATTGATCTCGCCTTGGGTGCACAGCGAAGCGTTGACCTGCACAGCGTCCCGCGACATATCGGGCAGCACCAGCACCGTGGAGCCATAGGTGGCGCACGCCGGGCTGAGCCCCTTGCCGGGCAGGGTCGGAGTGGCGACCAGCATCATGGGGCCGCCGCGCTTGTCGGAGTCGTCGTGGTAGCGACCCGCCACCGCGCCGGCCTGCAGACCCAGCAGCATGTAGCCGTTGCCGTTGAACGCCGCCGGGTCACCTAGCTGGGCCTTGGTCACCGGCGTGCCGTCCGCCCGCCAGGCCGACACGCTGGTGCTCTGCACCACCAGTCCGGTGTCGGCTTCCGGGGTTGGCAGCAGCCCCACCGGGAACGCCGCCGGGTACGCGGCCACGGTGCCCGGGATGCGGTCGTGCGGCGAATAGGCGTAGACGCCCCGCACCGCACTGCGGTCTTTGAGCGGGCCCAAGCACACGGTGCCGGTCAGCCGGTTTGGCGGCGCCGTCAAGGGCGAGCCGATGTCGTGCACCGTGGTGATCGCCTCGTCGCAGCTGCCCAGGCCCGTCGCCTCCATCGGATGCGACAGTGCGCCGTACAGGCCGAAGCGGATGTCCTCGGCCTTGGCGTGCGGCGCCTTGAGGTCGGTGGGCGAGGCGTCGACATCGACTAGCACGTAGTCATCCGACCAGCGCAGATTGGACACCGCCACATTCCAGCCCAGTACCGCCAACGATTCGCCGATATGCGCGTTGGGCGCTCCGTAGACGTCGTCGCGATGACCCGGGCTCGAGCATCCGAGCAGGCAGGCCAGGACAACGGCCAACACCAGGAGAACGCGCACGGCGGCGACCTAGCCCAGCCCCAAGTCGGCCAGGCCGAGCACGCTGCGGTACGGCAGCCCCTCGGCTTCGATGGCCTGCGCGGCGCCGGTTGCGCGATCGACCACGGTTGCGACGCCGACGACCTCGCCGCCGGCGTCCTGGACGGCACGTACGGCCGTCAGCGCCGAATTGCCGGTGGTGCCGGTGTCTTCGACCACCAGCACCCGCCGGCCGCTCACCTCGGATCCCTCGATAAGCCGTTGCAGGCCATGGGCTTTCGCTGACTTCCGAACCACGAACGCGTCGATCGGGCGACCGGCAGCGTGCATGATCGCCGTCGCAACCGGATCGGCCCCCAGTGTCAGACCGCCCACGACCGCATAGTCCCAATCGTTGGTCAATTCCCGCATCAGGCGACCGATCAGCGCGGACGCCCGGTGGTGCAGGGTGGCACGGCGCAGGTCGACGTAATAGTCGGCCTCCTTGCCCGACGACAGCGTGACACGACCGTGCACCACCGACAGACGGCGCACCAGGTCGGCCAGCTCGGCACGTTCGCTGGATTGCAACTCAGGTCCGGCCACTGCCGCTCCCATATCTTTTTGTGAAGGCCCGCAACAACTTTCGCGGGACGACGCGCCCGGTGGCGACTAGGTACTTGTACTGCGTGCCCGGAATGCTGATCACCTTGCCGTGCGCGACGTCGGCCAGACTCTCCCGTACCACGTCGTCCACTTCGAGCCACATGAATGACGGCACCTCAGCCATGTCGAGGCCGGCGCGGGTGTGAAACTCGGTGCGCACGTAGCCCGGGCACACCACGTGCACGCCGACGCCGGTGCCCTGCAATCCGTTGGCAAGTCCCTCGGTGAACGAGATCACCCAGGCCTTGGACGCCGAGTATGTCGAACCCCTGCCGGGTAGCAGTCCGGCGACACTGGCGATGTTGACGACGGTGCCGGCGCCCGCGTCCAGCATGGCCGGCAGCGCAGCCCGGGTCAGCTGCATCACGGCGGTCACGTTGACGTCGAGTTGTCGCTGCAGCAAGGCGGGCTCAGCTGTCCAAAAATCTCCGGATGTCCCCAGGCCGGCGTTGTTCACCAGCACTCGCACGCCTTGGGACAAGCGTGCAGCAACCTTGTCCCGGTCGTCAGCGACGGCCAGGTCGGCGGGCAATATCTCGATGCTGCCCGCCATTGACTCCAGTTCTTCGGCGAGCCCGTTCAGCCGTTCCACGTCCCGGGCAACCAGGACCAGGTCGTAGCCGTCGCGGGCGTAACGGCGGGCGTAACCACCGCCGATGCCGGACGTGGGCCCAGTAATCAGCGCGACAGGACGGGGCATGTGCGCTTAGTGCTGGTAGTTGCTGGCCTGGTGGCCGTTGCGTTCCGTCCGCGGCGGACGCCGAACGCCTTCCGAGCGGCCCTCTTCGCGACGAACCGGCTCGGCCACCCGGCGAGCGGAATCAGCGATCAAGCCAGCCGCCGCGTCCGCCTGCGTGCGCCGCGACGGCAGCTCCGCGCGCGCAGCCTGGGCCAGCGGCCGGCCGGGAGCCCGGCGGCTCTCCGGTTCGCCCGACTCCTGGGGTGCTTCAGCAGGAAGTGGTGGCAACACACGCAGCAGGTCGTTGAATTGACGGACGGCCCGCAGGCCTTCGTCCCACTGAGCGCGCGTGCTGGCGATCGGCATGGCGACCAGCGTCCAATGCTGTTCGTTCCACATGATCTCTGCGCAGTCCGGCGCGGTGTGGGCGAACGTGACCATCCGCCGGTCGCAGGCACGGCGGGCGGCGTCCAGGTTGGTGGAATACACCATCCGGGGGCCGATGGCTCCCAGCAGCCAAATGTCGCTCTCGCGTGGCTCCTTGAGCCCCTTGAGCCGCAGGTCCACGACGACGTTGGTGCCGACCTTGCGATGCAGGGCGATCACGGTGGCGACTTCCTCGATGTCGAAGATGTAGACCGCTTCGCCGCGGATCTGACCCAGCACGACGTTTTGGGCTGGAACGTCACCCACCGACGAAATCACCCCACGCTTCCAACGGTGCAGGATGTCGGTGGATTCGCGTTCGTAGTCGAAGCCATGCGATCTCGCCCATGACTTGCGGCGCCTGCTGCGGCCACGACGTCGATCGATATCGACGTACAGCAACACTGCCGCACCGACGAAACACAGTGCGGAGAGCGTGAACCAGAGCGGGACCATCCCGAACAGCCTATCTGCTCTGAGTACCGAACACAGAATCCGAGCAGGTCACAACCAAATCACAGGAGGGAATAGACCCGTGCGCGTCAGCGTAGGGTTCGCGGTCATGAGCTACGCCGGCTACCGGCTGATACGCGTCAAGAGCGGCGACGGAATTTGCCGAGCCACCATCGACAACCCTCCGATCAACCTCCTGGATGTGCCGCTGCTCACCGAAATCGGCAGGCTGGTCGACGAAGTCGCCGCCCACGACGCGGTCCGGGTGCTGGTCGTGGACTCGGCGGACCCACAGATCTTCGTCGCCCACGCCGACGTCGCGTTGATCCAAGAACTGCCGGCTGACGATCTGGGGCGCCACGACGAGCTGTCGTTTTTCCACTCCCTGACCGAACGGGTCCGCACCCTGCCCAAGGCCACCATCGCCGTCATCGAAGGGGTGTGCCGCGGCGGTGGTTGCGAATTTGTGATGGGCTTCGACATGCGCTTCGCCGCGCTGGGCACGACGGTGTTGGGCCATCCGGAGGTGTCGGTAGGAATAATTCCCGGTGGGGGCGGTACCCAGCACCTCCCCCGATTGGTGGGCCGGGCGCGGGCCCTCGAAGTGATCCTGGGCGGCATGGACGTCGATGCCCAGACCGCCCAGGAGTGGGGTTACCTCAACCGGGCGCTGCCGGCCGAAGAACTGCGCCCCTTCGTCGACAGACTGGCCCGCCGGATCGCGGCCAGCCCGGCGACCGCCGTCGCGGCGGCCAAACGGGCGGTGGACGCCGCGGCCGCCGACCTGCCGACTGGGCTGCGCGTCGAGGACCAGCTGCTGCGCGAAACAGTCGCCACGCCGGCGGCCCGCCAGCTGCTGCGGGCCGTGATCGACGCGGGCGCCCAGACTCGGGAATTCGAGGTCGGCGACCCCGGCTAAGCCGGTCCCGGCCCGGTCAGCCCAGGACCAGCGAGTCGCCGTCCGGGCTGACGTTGACAGGCACCACATCTCCGTCGTGCACGTCGCCCGCCAGCAGCATCTTGGCCAGCTGGTCCCCGATCGCCTGCTGCACCAGCCGGCGCAGCGGTCGCGCCCCGTAGACGGGGTCGAAGCCACGGTGGGCCAGCCACTGCTTGGCCGGTAGCGACACCTCCAGCTGCAGCCGCCGCTGCGCAAGCCGCTTGGCCAGCTGATTCAGCTGGATGTCGACGATTTGCACCAATTCCTCGGGGTTGAGGCCGTCGAAGATCAGCACGTCGTCGAGGCGGTTGATGAACTCTGGCTTGAACGCTGAGCGCACCGCCGCCATCACCATCTCCTCGGTGCCGCCGGATCCCAGGTTGGAGGTCAGGATCAGGATGGTGTTGCGGAAGTCGACTGTGCGGCCTTGACCGTCGGTCAACCGGCCCTCGTCGAGCACCTGCAGCAGCACGTCGAACACGTCCGGGTGGGCCTTTTCCACCTCGTCGAACAGCACCACCGTGTAGGGCCGGCGGCGCACCGCCTCGGTCAGCTGACCGCCCTGGTCGTACCCGATGTAGCCGGGAGGCGCCCCGACCAGCCGGGCCACCGAGTGCTTCTCGCCGTATTCGCTCATGTCGATCCGAACCATGGCGCGTTCGTCGTCGAACAAGAAGTCCGCCAACGCTTTTGCCAGCTCCGTCTTGCCCACGCCGGTGGGGCCGAGGAACAGGAACGAGCCGGTTGGCCGATTCGGGTCGGCAACACCGGCCCTGGAACGCCGCACGGCATCGGACACGGCCTGCACGGCCTTCTTCTGTCCGACGACGCGCTTGCCCAGCTCGTCCTCCATGCGCAGTAACTTGGCCGTCTCGCCTTCCAGCAGCCGCCCGGCCGGGATGCCGGTCCAAGCCGACACCACGTCGGCAATGTCGTCGGGACCGACCTCTTCCTTGAGCATCACATTGTCGCGGGCCTCGGCCTGCGGCACCGCCGCCTCGAGCTTTTTTTCGACTTCGGGGATGCGGCCGTAACGCAGCTCGGCGGCCTTGGCCAGATCGCCGTCGCGTTCGGCGCGCTCGGACTCACCGCGCAACGCCTCCAGCTGCTCCTTGAGCTCCCGCACGACGTCGATGGCGTTCTTCTCGTTCTGCCACCTGGTGGTCAGCTCGGCCAGCTTCTCCTTCTGGTCGGCCAGTTCGCCGCGCAGCTTCTCGAGGCGGTCTCGTGATGCGTCATCTGATTCTTTGGCAAGCGCCATCTCCTCGATCTCGAGCCGGCGCACCAGGCGCTCGACCTCGTCGATCTCAACCGGGCGCGAGTCGATCTCCATCTTCAACCGGCTAGCGGCCTCGTCGACCAGGTCGATGGCCTTGTCCGGCAGGAAACGCGCGGTGATGTAGCGGTCCGACAGGGTGGCCGCGGCCACCAGCGCGGAGTCGGTGATGCGCACACCGTGGTGCACCTCGTAACGGTCCTTGAGACCGCGCAGGATGCCGACGGTGTCCTCCACCGACGGCTCGCCGACGAACACCTGCTGGAAGCGGCGCTCGAGCGCGGCGTCCTTCTCGATGTACTTGCGGTATTCGTCGAGCGTGGTAGCACCGACCAGGCGCAGCTCGCCGCGGGCCAGCATCGGCTTGATCATGTTGCCGGCGTCCATCGCACCCTCGCCGCTCGCGCCGGCGCCGACGATGGTGTGCAACTCGTCGATGAACGTGATGATCTGCCCGGCGGAGTTCTTGATGTCGTCGAGGACGGCCTTGAGCCGTTCCTCGAACTCGCCGCGATATTTGGCACCGGCGACCATCGAGCCCAAGTCGAGGGCCACGACGGTCTTGTCGCGCAGGCTTTCCGGCACGTCGCCGGCCACGATTCGCTGGGCCAGGCCCTCCACGATCGCGGTCTTGCCGACGCCGGGCTCGCCGATGAGAACCGGGTTGTTCTTGGTGCGCCGAGAAAGCACCTGCACTACGCGGCGAATCTCGTTGTCGCGCCCGATGACCGGGTCGAGCTTGCCTTCTTTGGCGCGGGCCGTCAGGTCGGTGGAGTACTTCTCCAACGCCTGGTAGGTGGCCTCGGGGTCGGCGCTGGTGACACGCGCCGAGCCGCGCACCTTGACGAACGCCTCGCGCAGGGCTTGCGGCGATGCACCGTGGCCGGTCAGCAGCTTGGCGACCTCGGAGTCACCGGTGGCCAACCCGACCATCAGGTGCTCGGTGGAGACGAACTCGTCGTCCATCTCGGTGGCCAGCTGCTGTGCGGTGGTGATGGCCGCCAGCGACTCGCGGGACAGTTGGGGCTGCGAGCTGGACCCGCTGATCTGGGGCAGCCGGTCCAGCAGACGCTGGGTCTCGGTGCGAATGGTGGCGGGCTCTACCCCGACAGCTTCCAGCAGCGGCACGGCGATACCGTCGTTTTGCGTCAGCAGCGCCATCAGCAGATGGGCGGGCCTGATCTCGGGATTGCCCGCGGCCGATGCCGCCTGCAGCGCCGACGTCAGAGCCGCCTGAGTCTTGGTCGTCGGGTTGAAAGAGTCCACGACACCTCCGTTCTAGTAGCTATTGAAAAATCTTGTCGCGTTGTGCAACCGCGTCAAGGTTGAGCCTATTCCGCTCAACTCTAATCAACTTTTCGGGAGCCCGCCTCCACCATCCACTACCGCTCTCGCGTGATGGTCGGCTAGGTGGCTCACGCCGTTCGCCGGGGATGACAGGCCGCCCCGCGCCGCGGCTGATGACTGCGGCTCAGGCCACAACCACCCCGTCCGGTTCGCTGCCGACCGGGATGGTCGCAAGAAGCGCGTAGCTGGGGCTGAATACCGACACCGTGTCGGCGCCGGTGTTGGCGACGTAGATGTCACCCGCCGTGGTGTTGCCCGCGGGACTGATCGCCACCGCGGACGGGTACGCACCGGCGCTGAACTCGTTGACGGGGATGTTGGCGGGGCCGATCACCGTAACCGTGCCACTACCGACGTTGGTGACGTAGACGTCGCCGGCGGTGGCGCCGGTGGCGCTGATCGCCAGCCCCGAGGGATGGTTGCCGACAGGGATGGTGGTCAGGACGGTATTGACGGGGCTGATCACCGACACCGTACTGTTGCCCGTCCCGGAGACGTCGCCGTAGTTGGTGACGTAGACATCGCCGATGGTGGCGCCGGTTTGGCTGACCGCCACCCCGGTCGGTCCGATACCGACGGGGATGGTGGCCACGACAGCGTTGGTGGTGGGGCTGATCACCGACACCGTGTTGCTGTCCGCGTTGGCGACGTAGACGTCGCCGGCCGTGACACCGGCGGCGCTGATCGCCACCCCGCGCGGATAGGTGCCCACCGGGATGGTTGCCACGACAGAGTTGGTGGTCGGACTGATCACCGACACCGTGTTCGCGGTGCCGCCGCCGTTGGCGACGTAGACCTCGCCGGCGGTGACGCCGACGGGGCTGACCGCTATTCCCAGCGGCACAGCGCCGACGGGAATGGTGGCCACGACGGTGTTGGCCGGGCTGATCACCGACACCGTGTTGCTGCCCGCGTTGCTGACATAGACGTCGCCGATGCTGGCGCCGGTGGTGCTGACGGCCACCGCTTCCGGGTAGGCGCCGACGGGGATGGTAGTCAGCACCTGCCCTGTCGGGCTGATCACCGTCACCGTGTTATCGAGGAAGTTGGCGACATAGACATCGCCGGCGTTGTTGGGCCCGCTGACACCAGCGGCGCCGGTACCCCCAGCCGCACCCCACAACAACCCACCGCGACCCCCGCCCCCACCGGCACCGCCCCGACCCCAGTTCGCCGTATCCGAACCCCCGGGTCCACCGGCTCCGCCGGCGCCGATCAGCCCCGCCGCACCACCCGGGCCCCCGGCGCCCGCAACGCTGTTGGCGAAGGCATTGCCGCCGCCGGCACCGCCAGCACCACCCGCGCCGTACAACCAACCGCCCGTCCCACCGGGACCACCCACCCCACCAGCCACCGTCGCACTGCCTGGGCCCCCGGAACCACCCATCCCGCCGGTACCGAACAACCCCGCCGCACCACCGGCACCCCCGGCATTCCCCGTCCCAGTGCTGCTCCCACCAGCACCACCGTTGCCGATCAAAATCCCCCCGGCCTGACCCGCCTGACCCTGCACCCCACTGGCCCCGGCCTGCCCATCCCCGATCAATGGCCGCCCCAACAACGCGTTCGTCGGCGCATTGATCACCGCCAGCACGTCATCGGCAAACGTCTGCAAAGCCGACACACTGGCCGTCTCGGCACCCGCATACGCTTCCCCCGCAGCCGACAACATCTGCACGAACTGCGATTGAAACGCCGACGTCTGCGCACTCACCACGGCGAACTGTTCGCCGAAATCCGAAAACAGCGCCGCGATCCCCGCCGACACTTCATCGCCGGCCGCCGCCACCACACTGGTCGTCGAAGACGCCGCCGCAGCCCCGGCCGCCCTCACCGACGACCCGATACCCGCCACCTTCAACGCCGCCGCCGACAACACCCCGGGAGCAGCAGTCACATAGGACATGGCTGGATCCGATCTCTCGTCGCAGCACCTCTAAGTGTCACACCATTTGCACACGAATTGCCCAAAAAGAAGCGACGATCTTGTCCGAATGACAGAGCCAAAACGCAGCTGTACGGCACGCGTTCGAGGCGGCCCACCGACCAGCGCCACCTGCCGACCAGGTGTGGAAGAGCTGCGACTGGGTCGTCAGGGATATTTCACCGACCGGCAGGATGTGGAACCCGGGGCGACCCCGACCTGTCCGACAGTCACGACCCGTTCGTCCCGTTCGCGCCGAACAACAGACCTCCGGTGCCCGCGATACCGGCCGGATTGCCACCGTTACCACCGCGGCCGATCAGCTGGGCATTGCCGCCGTTGCCGCCCGTGACGACAGCCCCGCCCCGACTCGACCCGGCGTCGCCGCCGTCACCACCATTACCGAACACTCCGCCGCGGCCGCCGTTGCCGCCCGCTCCGGCGCTTTGACCCGTGGCGGCGCCATTGCCTCCCCGGCCGCCCGCTCCGCCGTTGCCTAATATGCCACCCGCGCCACCGTCACCACCGGCGAAGCCATGACCCGAGGGCACCGCGCCTCCCTGGCCTCCGACCCCGCCGTTGCCGATCAGAATGCCGCCGGTGCCACCATTCCCACCGACTCCCGCCCCGCCGGCGCCACCGGCCCCGCCGGCACCGATCAGACCCGCGTTGCCTCCATTACCGCCGGCCACAGCCGTGCCCGTGGCCGCACCGGCACCGCCGGCACCGCCGTTACCGAAGAACAGGCCGGCGTTGGCACCGGCCTGGCCGGTGCCTCCGGCGCCGCCATTGCCGATCAGCTTGCCGGCCCTGCCGGCCACCCCGCCGACGCTCCCCAGGCCCCCGTCACCGCCGTTGCCGAACGTTTGTGCATTGCCGCCCGCGCCTCCGACTCCGCCGGAAGTCCCGTTCCCACCGGCGCCCCCGTTGCCGTACAGAAGGCCGCCGTCACCGCCCGCGCCACCGGCACCTCCGAGCAGGCCGCGATTCGAGCCACCGACGCCGCCAAGGCCGCCGTTGCCGATTAACCGGCCATTGCCGCCAGCGCCGCCGGCTCCGGCCATACTCCCGGTTGCCGCCGCACCGCCCATCCCGCCGTCGCCGCCGTCGCCGTAGATGGCTCCGCCGCTGCCGCCGGCCCCGCCGGCACCACCCGCGCCGCCGGCCGAGTTGCCGGGTCCGCCGTTGCCGCCATTGCCGCCGCGTCCGGACCATCCTGCTGAGCCGCCGTTGCCTCCGGACCCGCCGCTACTGCCGTTTCCGCCGTCACCGCCGTTGCCGAACCCTCGCCCGCTCCCGCCGTTACCACCGCCGGCCGGTACAGATCCGGCCCCCGCGTCGCCACCGTGTCCGCCGTTGCCGAACAGCCATCCGCCGGTGCCGCCCGTGCCGCCGGTCCCTCCGGCAAATCCACTGCTTCCTTGCCCTCCCGCTCCGCCGGCACCCCCATTGCCGAACAAACCGATCGCATTGCCGCCGTTGCCCCCGGCCGCCCCGGCCGCAGCAAGGGGCCCGGTGCCGCCGGCTCCGCCGGCCCCGCCGTTACCGATCAGGAGCCCGCCGTCGCCGCCGGCACCGCCCGCGGCGTCGAAAGACGGTGTGGCGCCGCCACCGGCACCACCGTTGCCGATCAATCCACCATTGCCCCCATGCCCTCCGCCGGCGAGCGTGCCGGGGCCCCCGGCACCACCATTGCCGTATAAAAAGCCACCGTTGGCGCCGGACTGTCCGTTGCCACCGGCGCCGCCGTCGCCGATCAGTAGTCCGGCCCGGCCGGCGGCCGCGCCCATGTCACCGGGCCCGTTGGGACCGTTCAAGCCAGCGTTTCCGCCATTACCGAATAGCACCGCATTGCCACCGGCCCCGCCGACTCCCCCGAGACCAAAGGTTCCGGAAGATATGCCCCCGACACCGCCGCTACCACCGGAGCCGAACAGCAAACCACCGGTGCCGCCTGCCCCGCCGGCTCCACCGTTCGACGCCCCGATCCCCCCGGCACCGCCGTTGCCACCGTTGCCGATCAAGCCCGCAGCACCACCGTTACCGCCGGGACCACCGGACGCGCCCGATCCGCCGTTGCCGCCGTTGCCGATCAGCAACCCGCCGTCGCCGCCGGCAGCACCTGTGCCCGCTAGCCCGTCGGCGCCGTTACCGATCAACGGTCGTGAAAATAACGCTTCGCTAGGTGCATTCACCGCACCCAGCAAATCCTGGCCGACGATTTGCGCGACGTTGGCCGCCTCACTGGCGGCGTAAGAGCCCGCACCCGCCGTCATCAGTTGGACGAACTGGGCGTGAAACGCCTCGGCCTGGGCGCTGAGCACCTGGTATGCCTGAGCGTGGGCGCCAAATAGCGCCGTAATGGCCACCGACACCTCGTCGGCGCCGGCGGCCAACACACCTGCGGTGGGTCCGAGGGCAGCAGCGTTCGCGGCCCCGATCGCAGAGCCGATGCCGGAAAGATTGGCGGCGGCCATTGACACGAATTCCGGTGCCGCGATCACGTATGACATGTCTTAACCCCTTCGGAGACTAACGAGAACACCTTGGCACGCCGGGCCCTGGAACCGCACCGTTTCGCGCAGATCGTATGGCGGCCGGGCGGGCCGCACAGACGCATTACCTGTCGTCACAGCTATCTAGCGGGGTGCGAATGGGAAATTCACAGGAACTTTATTTGCTCCACTGAAAGAATTGTTGGAATGCCATTCTGAAAAGGCCCGAGTGGATGTGCCTTAGGTATCCATTCTCGCCACGCTTGACGGTGTCATTTCATTCTCGAAAGAATTGCGGCGCGACAGATACCTCATGTACCTCATGGCGGCGTCATCGCGGGGCCGTTAGGCGCACATGGAACCGATGCCTGCGGCACTGACATCCGCCAGAAGCGCGCCCAAGCCCGGCCAACAAGAGGCGACCAGCGCGGTCGAGCACCAATACCAAAGCCTGGGTCCGTAGTGCTGCGACGGCCGGAATGCCCTGGAGTGTCCGTGGTGCGTTCACCAACAGAATTTGGGCGAGCTTGTACACCGTACCGTTCCCGTCACGCCTGCGCTCTACGTGGATCGTTTGCTCCATGGACAGAGTTTTTGGAATCTGTTTCTATGCATCAGACGATTCCGGGCACATGCCTGGCGTCCCTGTGATACGCGTTCTAGTCACAGATTCACTTCGTTGAAGGTAGTGGATGCCCACCACGCAAGGGGGTCGTCATGTCGCTGGTAGCGGTGCCGGATGTCGTTCTTCGTTCATCCCAGGAGCTCACCCGGTTGAGTTCGCTGATCGATTCCGCCAACGCAGCTGCCGCGCTGCGTACCACCGAATTACTGGCGGCTGCTGACGATGAAGTGTCGGCGGCGATCGCGACCTTGTTCAGTAGCCACGGCAACGAATACCAGCTGTTCAGTGCGGCGGCGGCGAACTTTCACGACCGATTCGTTCAATCCCTGACTGCCGCCGGACAGGCATACGCACGCGTTGAGTCCGCGAATACCGCATGCCTGCAGGAACTTTCGAATATCTTCAACGCCCCGGCCCAGGCAATCTTGGGCCGGCCACTGATCGGCAACGGCGCCAATGGCACCGCCGCCAACCCCAATGGTGGCGACGGCGGGCTGCTCTGGGGCAGCGGTGGCGCCGGTTATTCACAGACCACCGCAGGCCTGACCGGCGGGGCCGGTGGAGCGGCCGGCCTGATCGGCAACGGCGGCGCCGGCGGCCGCGGCGGCGCGGGAGCTGCCGGCGGCAACGGTGGTAGCGGTGGGTGGTTGTTCGGCAACGGCGGCGCAGGCGGTGCCGGTGGCATCGGGGTGAGCGGTGGCGCCGGCGGGATCGGCGGGGCCGGCGGGCGCGCCTGGCTGATCGGTGCGGGTGGTGCCGGCGGCATGGGTGGTACCGGCGCGACGGGTGCTCTCGGTATTTCTGGGGTGGCCGCCGGTGAATCCGGCCACATCGGTGGTGGCGGCGGACTGGGCGGCAACGGTGGTGCCGGCGGCGCGGGGGGGCTCCTGATCGGCAGTGGTGGGGCCGGCGGCATCGGCGGCACCGGGGGTACCGGCGGCGCCGGGGGCAGCGGCGTCACCGGGGCGACGGTCGGCGCAGACGGCCTGACCGGTGGTGACGGCGGCAACGGCGGCAGCGGGGGTACGGGAGGTCACGGCGGGGCGGGCGGTTCTGGCGGCCTATTCGGCGCGTCCGGCGTGCAGGGGGCCGGCGGCCAGGGTGGGGTCGGCGGGGCCGGCGGGGTGGCCGGCGACGGTGGAGCCGGGGCCATGGGTACTTTCGCCAACGGCGGCACCGGCCAAGGCGGGCACGGCGGAAATGGCGGCAACTCCGGGACCGGTGGGGCCGGCGGTGCCGGTGGGGCGGGCTCCAGCACCGGGGCAAATGGGGCGGCCGGCGCGACTCCAATCAGCGGCAACGGCGGCGCCGGCGGCGCCGGCGCGGATGCCACCACCCCCGGACAAACCGGCGGCAACGGCGGCACCGGCGGCAACGGCGGCAACTACGGCACCGGCGGGGCCGGCGGCGCCGGAGGCAAAGGCGCTGGCGGCGTCAACGGGATCGGCGCCGACGGCGGCCAAGGCGGGCAGGGTGGTGACGGCGGCACCCAGGGCGGCGACGGCGGAGCCGGTGGCAAAGGCGGCAGAGGCGGCGACGGAGCCGCCGGCCAGCAAGCAACCCTGGCCGACGGCAGCGATGCGACCGGCTACGCCGGCGGCAATGGAGGGCAAGGCGGTCGAGGCGGCGCAGCTGGCGTCCATGGCACCAACGGCAACGGCGGGGTCGGCGGCGACGGCGGAACTGGCGGCACGGGCGGCACCGGCACCACGGGCATCGATAGCAACGGCGGCACGGGCGGCCGGGGCGGCAACGGCGGTGCGGCAGGTGCTGGCGGCAGCGCCGGCACCGGGGCCGGAGCAGCGGGCACCGACGGTGCGGCGGGTACCGGCGGAACCGGCGGCGACGGCGGCACCGGTGGCACCGGCGCCAGCGGCATCAACTCCGCCTCCGCTGCGGGCACCGGCGGAACCGGCTACGACGGCGGCCACGGCGGCAACGGCGGCGCCGGCGGTGCCGCGGGTGCCGGCGGAACCAACGGCAATGGCGGCGAGGGCGGCCAAGGTGGAACCGGTGGCACCGGCGGCCACGGTGGCAACGGCATGCAAGGCGTCACACCGCCCAGTGGCGGCGGCAGCGGCCAGGGTGGTCAAGGCGGAACCGGCGGGAACGGCGGCGACGGCGGTGACGGCGGCGCCGCCGGAAACGGCGTGGGCACGGCGGGCAGCATCGGTGACGGCGGCACAGCAGGTACCGGCGGTACGGGAGGTACCGGGGGCCAAGGCGCGACGGGCACCAACACCGCCGTCGCCGGCATCGGCGGAACGGGCGGCACCGGTGGCGATGCCGGTAGCGGCGGAGCAGGCGCCAGCATGGGCAACGCGGGCACTGGAGGTACGGGGGGTCAGGGCGGCCAGGGCGGCCAGGGCACCCAGGGCACGTACGGTGGGCCTAATTCCGGGGCTACTGGCGGAACCGGAGCCGATGGCGGCCACGGCGGCAAAGGCGGCACCGGTGGCACTGCCGGCGTCGGCGGAACCAACGGCGACGGGGGCCAAGGGGGCCAGGGCGGCACCGGCGGGATGGGCGGCTTCGGGGGCAGCGGCGCGCAAGGCGTCATACCCGCCGGCGGCGGCACCGCCGGCCAGGGTGGTCAAGGTGGCGACGGCGGAACCGGCGGAACTGGCGGCGACGGCGGTGCCGCTGGTAATGGACTCGGCGCGGCAGGCAAGACGGGTATCGGCGGCACCGCCGGCACCGGTGGGACGGGCGGCCAGGGCGGCCAGGGCGCGGCCGCCACTTCGACGCTTGGCCCCGGTATCGGCGGTACCGGCGGCACCGGCGGCGGCACCGGTACCGGAGGAATGGGATCCACCCAGGGCAATGCAGGCGCCGGTGGGACCGGGGGCCAAGGCGGCCAGGGCGGTACGGGCGCCACCGGCACCGCCGGAGCCACAGCCGGGTCGACCGGCGGCGATGGGTTTGTCGGCGGGACGGGCGGTAAGGGTGGTACCGGCGGCGTCGGCGCAACCTACGGCGACGGTGGTCAAGGGGGCCAGGGCGGCACCGGCGGCACCGGGGGGACCGGCGGGGCCGGTGCGCAAGGCGTCACACCGGCCGGCGGCGGCACCGCCGGCCAGGGCGGACTGGGCGGCAATGGTGGGACCGGCGGCACAGGCGGCGAAGGAGGTACTGCCGGAGGCGTCGGCGCTAAGGGAGGCAACGGCGGCACTGCCGGTACGGGCGGTACGGGCGGTACCGGCGGAACGGGTGCCGCGGCAACAGCTACGTTGGGCCCGGGCACCGGCGGGACCGGCGGGACCGGCGGTGCGGCCGGTACCGCAGGACCAGGCGGCTCCGGCACACAACAGGGAGCGGCCGGCGGTGCCGGACGCGCCGGGACCGGCGGGACCGGCGGTACTGGCGGCGAAAGCAACTACGGGCCCGGCGGTAAGGGTGGTACCGGCGGTGCTGGCGGACTGGGCAGCGCGACCGTCGCCGGGGGTAACGGAGGCGCCGGTGGGTCCGGCGGCGATTCGATCATCAACTCGAACATCAGCAATACCGACGCCTCCGGGGGTGCTGGCGGCGACGGCGGGAAGGGCGGCTACGGCGTCGTCGGCGGCAACGGTGGTACCGGTGGCCAGGGTGGCAGCGGCGGACGGAGCTACACGCACGCGGCCGGGGGCAACGGCGGCAACGGCGGCAACGGCGGCGACGGCATCACCGCCGGCGGACGGGGCGGCACTGGCGGCTATGGCGGCTATGCGGGTGTCGCGTCATACCCCGTTAGTGGCCAGCCGGTCCCCGGCCAGTCAGCCGGCGGCAACGGCGGCAACGGTGGCAACGGCGGCAACGCCTCCAATGGCGCTGGCGGGCAGGGCGGCGCCGGCGGCCAGGGCTGGTTCCCCGGTCCCGATAGCAATGGCGGTGACGGCGGTAACGGCGGCATGGGTGGTGCCGGCGGCGGCACCAGCGGTGCTGGCGGCGACGGCGGTAGGGGTGGTACCGGCGGCGAAGGCAATACTTTCTACAACACCGCAGGCGGAACGGGCGGCGACGGCGGCGACGGCGGCGACGGTACCGGCGGCAAAGGCGGCGGCGGCGTTATGGGGTCCGGGCCATCCGGGGCCACCGGTGGTGTCGGCGGCGCGGGTGGGAAGGGCGGACCCGCATAGCCTCACCGACGTCGCGTCCGACCGCCGATCCGGCGACGCTAGCTCTGATGGTGTTGTCCGTCTCCGTGGAGCAAATTGCACCGGTGCCCAGGACCGGCCAGCAAGACGCGACAAGCGCGACCGAGCCGGACGCCTAAAATCGGCGTCCGTGGGCCTCGAGGATCGTGACGCAATGCAGGTGCTGCGCGACGCCTTCGCCCAGGAGCCGGGACGGCCCAGTGATCTCGTGCGCCGCTTCTACACCCACTGGTTCGCCATCGACACGTCGGTGCGTGACTTATTTCCGCCCGAAATGCACAGCCAGCGAACCGCTTTCGCGCATGCGATGCACTGGCTGTACGGCGAGCTGGTCGACCAGCGCGCCGACCAGCCGGTAGCCTTTCTGGCGCAGCTCGGTCGGGACCACCGCAAGTACGGTGTGCGCCCGGCGCACTACGAAACGCTGCGCCGCGCGTTGCACTCGACGTTGCGCACCCATCTGGCCGACGCGTGGACCGATGCCGTCGCCGCGGCTGCCGAGCAGTCACTGAATCTGTTCGCCGGGGTGATGAGCGGCGCGGCCGACTCCGACGACGCACCTGCTTGGTGGGACGGCACCGTGGTCGAGCACACCCGGGTGTCGAGGGATCTCGCGGTCGTTCGGCTGCGCCTGGATCGTCCGCTGGATTACCACCCCGGACAGTACGTCAACGTGCACGTCCCGCAATGCCCGCGCCGCTGGCGCTACCTGTCCCCGGCGATTCCCGCCGACCCCGGCGGCGGGGTCGAGTTCCACGTCCGGGTGGTACCGGGCGGCCTGGTCAGCAACGCGGTCGTGACCGAGACGCGGCCCGGTGACCGGTGGCGGTTGTCCAGTCCGCATGGCGGCCTGCACGTCGACCGCGACGGCGACGACGTGCTGATGGTCGCGGGCAGCACCGGCCTGGCGCCGCTGCGGGCGCTGATCATGGACCTCTGCCGCTTCGCCGAGAATCCTCGGGTCCACCTGTTCTTCGGCGCTCGCTACCCGTGTGAGCTCTACGACCTGCGCACCCTGTGGCAGATCGCGGCGCACAATCCCTGGCTGTCGGTGTCGCCGGTGTCGGAGTACAACAGCGATCCGTCCTGGGCCGCCGACTATCCCGACGTGTCCCCGCCCCGCGGACTGCACGTACGCCAGACGGGAAGGCTGCCCGATGTCGTGACCAGATACGGCAGCTGGGGCGATCGGCAGATCCTGATCTGTGGCGGTCCGGCGATGGTCAGCGCCACCAAGGCCGCTCTGGTGGCCAAGGGGGCGCCACCCGAGCGTATTCAGCACGATCCGCTGTCCCGCTGAGGCTAAGCTGGCCCGGTGCGCGTCGTCACGCTGCAGGACTTTTCGGTGACGGCGGAGTTCGTGCCGGAGGCGGGGATGATCGGCACGTCACTGCGGGACGCCGGGGTAGAACTCCTCGGCCAGCGCCGCGGCCTGGACGCCTACCTGACTTCGGGAAAGACGATGGGCATCCCGATTCTGTATCCGTGGGCAAATCGCTTGGGCGCCAACACTTTTACTGCCCAGAGTGCGACCGTGACGCTGACCCCCGGAGTGAACGGTGTTCGGGCCGATCCCGCCGGACTGCCGATCCATGGTGTGCTGGCCGCTTACCCGAACTGGCGAGTGACGGCCGAATCGGCCCACGAGTTGGCCGCCGAATTGGACTTCGGCGCCGACCCGCGTCTGCTGGCCAGCTTTCCGTACCCGCACCTGCTCACCGTGAGCGTCCGGCTGGCCGAGCGGACGCTGACCGTGCGCACCACCGTGACCGCGACAGCTGATCTGGCGGTGCCGCTGTGCTTCGGCTACCACCCGTACCTGCAACTGCCGGGCACCGACCGCGCCGACTGGGTGATCGAGACACCGGCGCTGCGCCATCTGTCGCTCGACGAGCGCGGCCTGCCGACTGGCCGCACCTCCGAGCAGCCGGCACGTGCACAGCAGTTGGGCACCAACACCTTTGACGACGCTTACGATCAGGTCGACGAGGGGGCGGTGTTCGCGGTCTGCGGCGGGGATCGTCGACTGGAGGTGCGTTTCGACTACGGCTATTCGGCGGCGCAGGTCTTCGCGCCGCCCGGTGAGGATCTGGTCTGCTTCGAACCGATGGCCGCACCAACGGACGCGTTGCGCAGAGCGGGATACCGGTGCGCACGTCCGGGCGAGCCGACCGTGGCGGCGTTTTCCATCCGGATTTGAACCGGTACCAGCTCCACCAGAATCGGATTCTGCACTAAATACCCACTCTTTTTCCGCGAATCAATGCGAGTCTGCGTCCGACAGTTGTTGAATATTCATCTGCCGATCGACCGTTGGGTAGCAGTTAGGGACAATTGATGAGTTTCGCGATGCTTCCTCCGGAGGTCAATTCGGCGCGTCTGCTGTTGGGCGCCGGTTTGGAACCGATGTTGCGGGCGGCGGCGGCCTGGGACGGGCTGGCCACCGAGCTGGGCCTGGCGGCGTCCTCCTTCTCCTCGGTCACCGCGGGCCTGGCGGGCTCCGCCTGGCAGGGCGCATCCGCGGCGGCCATGGCCAGCGCCGCGGCGCCCTACCTGGGCTGGTTGACGACGGCGGCGACGCAGGCCGAAGAGGCCGGAGCACAGGCTCGAGTCGCGGCAGCGGCCTTCGAAGCCGCAGTGTCCGCCACGGTCCACCCGGCGATCATCTCGGCCAACCGCTCCCAGTTCGTGTCGCTGGTCCTGTCGAACATATTCGGCCAAAACGCGCCGGCAATCGCCGCCAGCGAAGCCAGCTACGAACAGATGTGGGCCCAGGACGTGGTCGCGATGTTCGATTACTACACCGGCGCCGCGTCGGCGGCAGCAGCGCTCGTCCCGTTCCCCGAGGGTCTGCTGAGCCTGCTCGGTGTCTCTTCCCCAACCAGCGTCCCGAGTCTGGACGCGCTCGCAGCGGTGGCTGCCAGACCGTCCATCAATGTTGGTTTGGTCAATGTCGGTGACGGCAACTTCGGCAACGCCAACATTGGCAACTTCAACATCGGTTCGGCCAACGTCGGTGACCTCAACTTTGGCCTCGGCAACTTCGGCACCGGAAATTTCGGCTTCGGAAACATCGGCCCGGGGCTGACGGCCGCCGTGAGTAACATCGGTTTCGGAAACACCGGCAGCGGAAACATTGGCTTCGGCAACACCGGCAACAACAACATCGGCTTCGGCAACACCGGCAACGGCAACGTTGGCATCGGTCTCAGCGGAAGCGGCCTCAACGGATTCGGCGGCTTCAACTCCGGGACCGGCAACATCGGATTGTTCAACTCGGGTACCAATAACGTCGGTATCGGCAACTCTGGTGATGGCAACTGGGGCATCGGCAACTCAGGCAACAGCTTCAACACCGGCATCGGGAACTCCGGCGAAGCCAACACCGGCTTCTTCAACAGCGGGATCGCCAACACCGGCTGGGGCAACACGGGCAACTACAACTCCGGCTTCCTGAATCCGGGCAACAGTAACACCGGTGGCGTTAACGTGGGCAATTACAACACCGGCTTCCTGAACTACGGCAACTACAACACGGGTCTTATCAACCCGGGCAACGTCAACACCGGCGCCTTGAACACAGGCAACTTTAACAACGGGATCCTGTGGCGCGGTGACAACCACGGCCAGTACTTCGGTGGCGGAGCGGGCTTCTTCAACTCGACCACTCTCCCCTCGTCAGGTTTCTTCAACACAGGCCAGGGCGCCGCGTCGGGTGTCTACAACACCGGCGCCAACAACTCCGGTTTTTTCAATACGGCAGCGAACGCCCTGGGCGTCGGTGCATCGGGCATCGGAAACAGCGGCGCCTCCATTTCCGGCTACTTGAACTCCGGCAACACCGTTTCGGGTTTGTTGAACACAAGCAGTCTGGCCGTCACACTGCCGGCATTCACCTCCGGTGTTGCCAACAAGGGCAGCTTCGTTTCGGGTTTCTTCCGAAACTTCTCGTTAGATCTGGGCTTGGCGAATGTCGGCACCGACAACCTCGGGTTCGGAAACGTCGGCCAGGACAACATCGGAATCGGAAACTCCGGAAGCGGCAACATCGGCTTCGGCAATTCCGGTGACAGAAACATCGGATTCGGCAACCTCGGTACTTCAAACTTCGGCGCCAGCAATGTCGGCGCGGGGAACTTCGGTAACGCAAATATTGGACAGAACAACGTCGGTGTCGGCAATTCCGGCAACTTTAACTACGGTTTCGCGAATCTGGGTAATTACAACGTCGGCCTCGGCAACGCAGGCAACAGCAACCAGGGCATCGCCAACACCGGCAACAACAACGTCGGGCTCGCCAACACCGGCAACAACAACATCGGCGTCGGGCTCAGCGGCAACGACCGGTTCGGAATCGGGGCTGCGAACTCGGGCACCGGCAATATCGGGCTGTTCAACTCCGGCACCAACAACGTCGGCCTGTTCAACTCGGGCGACGGGAATGTCGGCATTGGCAACTCAGGCACCGGCAACCACGGGTTCCTCAACGCCGGCATCAACAACTGGGGCTTGGAGAATCCCGGCACCGGCAACACGGGTTTTTGGAACACCGGCAACTGGAACACCGGAATCGGCAACGCCGGCAACTTCAACTCGGGCTTCTTCAACGTCGGCTTCTACAACACCGGTTCCTTCAACGTCGGCCGGACCAATACCGGCGACTTCAACGTCGGCAACGTCAACACCGGCGGCGTCAACCCGGGGGACACCAACACCGGCTACCTGAACACCGGCCGAGTCAACACCGGATTCCTCAACAGCGGCAATTTCAACAACGGCTTCGGTGAATCGGGCAACAACGCGGGCCAGATCGCTATCAACCTCTCCTACACCACGCCTTACGTCCCGATAGACATGTCGATGAACATCCCGGTGAACGTGGTGAGGCAGCTGGGCGGCATGGTGATTCCAGTGACCCAGGAAGGGCAAGTATTCCCCAAGACCTATTTCCTACCGGTGCCGCTGATCGCCCCGCAGGGACTCTTCTACATCGGTCCCATCATCCTCGGCGGCTCGACCATCACCGCTCCGCTCGTCACCCTAACGATCGGCGGGCCGACGATCACATTGCCGATCAGCATCACCGGCGCCGTCGAGAGTCGCACGATCACGTTCCTGGATATCCCTGCCGCCCCCGGTTTCGGGAATTCGACCACCAATCCTTCTTCAGGCTTTTTCAACAGCGGTACCGGCGGATCATCCGGTTTCCAGAACCTGGGCGCAGGCACGTCGGGCATGTTGAACGTCGCGACCGCGCTCGGCAACTCCGGCTTCCAGAACGTCGGTTCGCTGGTTTCGGGCTGGGCGAACCTCGGCAACAGCGTCTCTGGCTTTTACAACACCAGCACTCTCAACCTCGCCACCGCGGCCAACATCTCCGGTATCGACAACCTCGGGGCCAATCTGTCCGGAGTCTTCAACACCGCGTCCGGCAGCACCTTCAATTTCGGCTTGGGCAACCTCGGCGCCTTCAATATCGGCGACGGAAACCTCGGCGGCCTCAACATCGGCAGTGGGAACCAAGGCTTCAGCAACTTCGGCCTCGGCAACCTCGGCAGCGACAACTTCGGTTTCGGTAACGTCGGCGACGGAAACTTCGGTTTCGGTAACGCCGGCCCGGGGCTCACCGCCGCGCTGCACAACATCGGCTTCGGCAACCTCGGCAGCGACAACTTCGGTTTCGGCAACACCGGCGACGGCAACGTCGGCTTCGGCAACACCGGCAACGGCAACATCGGCATCGGCCTGACCGGCAACAATCAGATCGGCATCAACTTCGCCGGCATGTTCAACTCCGGCAGCGACAACATCGGCTTCGGCAACTCCGGCACCGGCAACGTCGGCATCGGCAACACCGGCAACGGCAACTGGGGCATCGGCAATACGGGCAGCTTCAACACCGGCATCGGCAACGCCGGCAATACCAACACCGGTTTCTTCAACACCGGCAACTTCAATACCGGTATCGCAAACGGCGGCAACTACAACACCGGCGTCGCCAACATCGGCTCGTTCAACACCGGCACGGACAACCTGGGCAACTACAACACCGGCGGTTCCAACAGCGGCAACTACAACACGGGTTTCGCTAACACCGGCAACATCGACACCGGCGCATTCAGCACCGGCGACATGAACAACGGCTTCCTATGGCGCGGCAATCAGCAGGGCCTGTTCGGTGCTGGATACCGAATCCACATTCCTGAGATTCCAGCGCACGTCACCGTCGACATTCCGGTGAACATCCCGATCACCGCAGGCTTCACCAACACGGTGTTCAGCGGAATAACCATGAGGGATGTGGCGTTCGGGCTGGACGTCGCAATCGGGCCGCTCCCACTGGCCTCGGGGGTGATCAGGTCTCTGACCATCCCACCCATCACGGTCATCGGCCCCGCAATCAACGCCAATATCGGGGCCCTGGACGGCTCAACGCACATCTTCATTCCGGCGACAGCCTCCATCGGACCGGCCGACTGGACACTGTTCAACATCCCGGCGACGCCGGGAATCTTTAATACCACCACCGCGCCGTCGTCGGGCTTCTTCAACAGTGGCACCGGAACGGTCTCGGGCCTCCTGAACGCCGGCGCCAATATCTCCGGCATCCAGAACTTCTCGCTTCTCGGAGGTGTGTCTGGGTACAAGAACTACGGCTCGTTGCTCTCGGGCATGTCGAACCTCGGTGACGGCATCTCGGGCCTGTTCAACACGGGCCTGGCCACACCGGCCAACGTATCGGGTATTTCGAACGTGGGCACCAACCTCGCGGGCCTGTTCTACAGCCAGGTGCCCCCGCCGGGCTTCTCGACGTTCAACCTAGGCCTGGGCAACGTCGGGTCGAACAACATCGGTTTCGGCAACGTCGGCGACAACAACATCGGTTTCGGCAACGTCGGCAACAACAACATCGGTTTCGCCAACAACGGTCTGGCCAATCTCGGCTTTGGCAACCTCGGTAGTCACAACATCGGCCTGGGCAACCTGGGCGATCACAACAACGGCTGGGGCAACCTCGGCAACTCCAACTTCGGCTTCGGCAACGCCGGCAACTCCAACATCGGTTTCGCGAACACCGGCAACACCAGCCTGGGCCTGGCGAACACCGGCAACCACAACGTCGGCATCGGTCTCGACGGCACCGACCAACAGGGCTTCGGCGGGTGGAATTCCGGGACCGGAAACAGCGGGCTGTTCAACTCCGGAACCAACAATGTGGGCCTGTTCAACTCAGGTACCGGCAACGTCGGTATCGGCAACTCCGGCGCCGGAAACTGGGGTATCGGCAATGCCGGCGTCACCAACACGGGCTTCTTCAACGCCGGCAACGTCAACACCGGCTTCTTCAACCCCGGCAACGTCAACACGGGCGTCGGCAACGTCGGCAGCTACAACTCCGGCAACTTCAACGCCGGTAACTTCAACACTTTCAGCTTCAATCCGGGAAATTACAACACCGGCTGGTTCAACGTCGGCGACTACAACACCGGCGCCGGGAACTCGGGCAATGTCAACACGGGCTTCTTCAACGCCGGCAACTACAACAACGGCATATTCTGGCGGGGCGATTATCAGGGGCTGTGGGGCTTCAACTTCACCGAATCCATCCCCGATACCGCTATCCCGGTCAAGCTCCACGTACCCATCTACCTCAACATCCCGATCACCGCCAACCTGGGCATCGTTACCGTGCAGGGCTTCACCATCCCGTCCTTGGTTGTTGACGCGACCTTCTTCGGCTCCATCACGGCCAGGGTGATCAACGTTCAATCGTTCTCCATCCCGAATATCTTGATCAGGCTTCCCGCAATCGGCGGCAACATCGGGGGCGGCAGCAGCATGCCGCCAGGACCGCCACTGATCGATATCACCGGCATCGGCAGCCTGCTGCCCATCAAAATTCCCTTCATCGACATTCCTGCCACGCCCGGCTTCCTGAACACCACGACCGCCCCGTCGTCGGGGTTCTTCAACAGCGGTTCGGGCACCTCATCGGGCTTCTTCAACGTCGGCGGCAACGTGTCGGGCCTGTTCAACCTCACGTCAGGCATGACGGGTGTCTCCGGCTTCAAGAACTTCGGCGACCTGCTCTCCGGCGTTTCCAACTTCGGCAACACAGTCTCGGGCTTCGTCAACACCAGCACCCTGGGACTGGTCAACCCCGGCAACGTTTCCGGCATCGAGAACATCGGCAACAACATCGCCGGCTTCTTCAACAACAATCCGATCGCCAACATCGGCGCGGCCAACATCGGTTTCGGCAACATCGGCGACGGCAATGTCGGCAACGACAACTTCGGCTTCGGCAACCTCGGCAGCAACAACTTCGGCCTCGGCAACGTGGGGAACAATAACGTCTTCTCCGGAAACCTCGGCAGCTACAACGTCGGCTCTGGAAACCTGGGCAACAACAACTTCGGCCTGGGCAACCTAGGCAACTACAACCGGGGCTTTGGTAACGACGGCAGCTTCAACATCGGCTTTGGCAATACCGGCAACAACAACATCGGCATCGGCCTCACCGGCAACGGCCAAGTCGGGTTCGGCGCCCTCAACTCCGGCTCCGGCAACATCGGGCTGTTCAACTCGGGCACCAACAATGTCGGATTCTTCAACTCCGGGACCGGCAACGTGGGCATCGGCAACTCGGGCATCGGCAACCAGGGCATCGCGAACGCCGGTATCGGCAACTGGGGCATGTGGAATCCGGGTAACGGCAATACCGGCATCGCGAACGCGGGCGACTACAACACCGGCCTGTTCAACGTCGGTACCACCAACACCGGCTTCGCGAACCCCGGCAACTACAACACCGGGATGGACAACACCGGCAACTTCAACACCGGTAACTACAACTCGGGCAGCTACAACACCGGTGATTTCAACAGCGGTAACTACAACACCGGCTTGGGCAACTACGGCAACGTCAACACCGGGTTCTTCAACGGTGGCAGCTTCAACAATGGCATCCTCTGGCGGGGCGATTACCAGGGCCTGCTGGGTGCGCATTTAGCGCTCGACATCCCGGAATTCCCGCTGCTGAACATGGACATCAATATTCCGGTCCATATTCCCATCAACGCAGACCTCTCCAACCTGCTGGTCAACGGCTTCACGTTCCCGGCCATCGTCATCAACGCACTCGGGATCACGAACTTCGTCATCGGACCCATCGCAATTCCGAGCATTTCCGGCACCCTGCCGAAGATCGACATCAACATCGGCAACCCCGACGGTTCAAGCTCGATCCCGATCCATATCCGCAGTGCATTAGGTCCGATCCACGTCGTTTTCCTCGACATTCCGGCGACGCCCGGATTCGGGAACACCACCAGCGCGCCGTCGTCGGGCTTCTTCAACAGCGGCCCGGGCAGCGTGTCCGGGTTCGGCAACATGGGCGCCAACGTCTCCGGCTGGTGGAACGCCACGAGCACCTCGGTCTCGGGCTTCCAAAACCTCGGCTCGCTGACCTCAGGTTGGGCCAACCTCGGTAACACCGTCTCCGGCTTCTACAACACCAGCACGGTCGACCTCGCCACGCCGGCCCACCTGTCTGGCCTCAACAACATCGGCACCAACCTATCCGGCTTGTTCCGCGATCAAGCCGGCACCATCTTCAACGCGGGCCTGGCCGACCTCGGCCGACTGAACCTGGGCGACGCGAACATCGGAAATTTCAACCTGGGCAGCGCCAATATCGGCAGCCAGAACTTCGGCTTCGGCAACCTCGGCGACCTCAACATCGGCTTCGGCAACGTCGGCAGCGGGAACATCGGGTTCGACAACGCGGGCCCCGGACTGACCGCCGCCCTGCACAACGTGGGCTTCGGCAACATCGGCAACTACAACTTCGGCATTGGCAATACCGGCGACGGCAACATCGGTTTCGGCAACACCGGCAACAACAACATCGGCATCGGCCTGACCGGCAACGGGCAATTCGGGTTCGGACCGCTCAACTTCGGCATGAACAACTTGGGCCTGTTCAACCTGGGCAACGACAACTTTGGCCTCTCCAACGCCGGCAATTTCAACCAGGGGATCGCCAACACCGGAAACTACAACATCGGCTTGTTCAATACCGGCAACAACAACATCGGCATTGGGCTCACCGGCGACAACCAGACCGGTTTCGGCTCACTGTCGTCCGGTTCGGGCAATACCGGCTTCTTCAATTCCGGCACCGGAAACACCGGCTTCTTCAATTCCGGCACCGGCAACACCGGCTTCTTCAATTCCGGCACCGGCAATTTCGGCATCGGCAATATGGCCAACGGTGGGATAGGTATTGGCCTGTCCGGCGACAACCAGATCGGGATCGGCGGCACGAACTCCGGCAGCTTCAACATCGGCCTGTTCAACTCCGGTACCGGCAACGTCGGCATCGGCAACTCGGGCACCGGGAACTGGGGCATCGGCAACACCGGCACCAACAACACCGGCATCGGCAATGCGGGCAACTTCAACACCGGCATGTTCAACACCGGCAGCTTCAACACCGGCATCGCCAACCCGGGCGACTACAACACCGGCCTATTCAACCCCGGCAACTTCAACACGGGCATCGGCAACACCGGCAACACAAACACGGGCTTCTACAACATCGGCAACTACAACACCGGAATTGCCAACGCCGGCAACTTCGACACCGGCGGGTTCATGACCGGCAGCATGAACAACGGCTGGTTCTGGCGGGCCGACGGCCAGGGTCTGCTGTCGGCCAACTACACCATCGTCGTGGAACGCATCAACGGCTGGCTCACCGTCGATGTGCCGATCAACATCCCCATCACCGGCACCATCACCGACATCAGCATTCCGGCCATCACTATTCCGCAAATCCCCGCCCGGGGAACGCTCGACATCGGCATCCTCGCCGGAACGGTGTTGGCCCCGATCGGCCCGATCAACATCCACGGCGGCGGCGCGTCCGCCCCATCGAACACACCCATCACCATCAGTTTCGGCAATCAGCCCGCCATCAACTTCAACATCGGTAACCCCGACGGCTCCACGAACATCCACATTCAGGGTCTGTTCGGCGCCGGTCCCGCCTATATCCCGCTACTGGATCTCAAACCCTGGCCAGGAATCGGCAATTTCACCACATCTCCGTCGTCGGGGTTCTTCAACTTCGGCAGCGGCCTGTCGTCGGGCTTCCAGAACTTCGGCAGCAACTCGGGCCTGTTCAACTACGCGACCGCGGCACTCGGCAACTCCGGGTTCTTCAACTACGGGTCGATGCAGTCGGGCTTCTCCAACCTCGGCGACGCCATCTCTGGTTTGTTCAACACCGGCAGTGCGACACCGGCCAACTTGTCGGGCTTCCACAACATCGGTACCAACCTGGCCGGCCTGTTCCAGAACGGCCCGAACGCGACCACGTTCAGCTTGGGTCTAGCCAACAATGGCTTCTGGAATATCGGCAACGCCAACCTGGGCGCGTTCAATATCGGCAACGCCAACATCGGCAACTACAACTTCGGCAACGGCAACATCGGCAGCTACAACTTCGGTGCCGCTAACATCGGCAGCTACAACTTTGGCCCTGCCAACTTCGGCAGCGGAAACTGGGGCTTCGGCAACTCCGGGCCGGCACTCACCGCGGCGCTGCAGAACATCGGGATCGGCAACACCGGCAGCTTCAACATCGGGTTCGGCAACACCGGTAATGGCAACATCGGCTTCGGCAACACCGGTGACGGCAACATCGGGATCGGACTGGTCGGCAACGCGCAGACCGGATTTGGCGGGTTCAACTCCGGCAGCGGCAACATCGGACTGTTCAACTCCGGCACCAACAACGTCGGCTTCTTCAACTCCGGCGACGGCAACTGGGGCATCGGTAACTCCGGCAGCTTCAACACTGGCATCGGCAACGCCGGCCTGGTCAACACCGGCTTCTTCAACACCGGCCAGGTCAACACCGGAATCGGCAACGCGGGCAACTACAACACCGGATTGTTCAACTCCGGCAACACCAACACCGGCAGCTTCAACCCTGGAAGTTACAACTCCGGCGACTTCAACACGGGCAGTTACAACACCGGCTACCTCAACTCAGGCAACTCCAACACCGGCGTCGCCAACTACGGCAATTTCAACACCGGTGCGTTCAACGGCGGCAACTACAGCAACGGGTTCTTCTGGCGGGGCGACTACCAGGGCTTGGCACATTTGCAGTACCAGAGCACCATCCCGGCGATCCCCTGGGATTACAGCATTGTCGGTGACATCGACATCCCGATCACCGGAACGATCAACGCCGTCACCCAAGACATGTTCACCATCTCGCAGTTCCAGATCCCGATCAGCCTAGAAGTCACCGTCTGCATCATCTACATCCCGTTCGTGGGATGTGTGCTGTCCGGGACATCCCCCCCAATTCCCATCAGTACCGAGACCTTGGGTCCCTTTACACTCAATCCGTCGGTGATCAACCCAGAGACGCCGTTGAGCTTCAACATCTCGTACCCGATCAACTTTGCCGACAACGGAACAGTGGGACCCTTCACCTTCGGCTTCGATTGGCAACAAACGCCCGGGTTCTTCAACTTCGGCACCGACCCGTCTTCGGGCTTCTTCAACTCCGGGGCGGGCGGCGCGTCGGGCTTCTTCAACTCTGCCAACGGCGCAGTCTCAGGCATTGGCAACGCGTTCAAACAGATCTCCGGCGCGTTCAACGGTGCGGGCCCGAACCTTTCGGGTTTGCAGAATAGCGGCACGCTCGAATCCGGCTGGGCGAACATGGGCAACTTCATATCGGGCTTCTTCAACACGACTATGCTCAACATGATGACCCAGGCGTTCGTATCCGGTGGGTTAAACTTCGGCCGCGACCTGTCCGGATTCTTCAACAACATCATTTAGCTCGCTCACCCGCTACGCGGGCTCCGCTCACCGACCTCCACCCATGGCGCCGCTCGCTCGCCCGCTACGCGGGCTCCGCTCACCGACCTCCACCCATGGCGCCGCTCGCTCGCCCGCTACGCGGGCTCCGCTCACCGACCTCCACCCATGGCGCCGCTCGCTCGCCCGCTACGCGGGCTCCGCTCACCGACCTCCACCCATGGCGCCGCTCGCTCGCCCGCTACGCGGGCTCCGCTCACCGGCGCGGTTGCCAGACGACGAGGGCGGTGTTCTTCGGCACCACCGCAAGCTCCCGACGCTGACTGGCCCGCAACGTCGCCAGCTCTTCGGACAACTCCTTGAGCCGCGACTGCAGTGCTTCGACGTGATTGGTCAGCTCGATAATCCGTTTGATCCCAGCCAGATTCACGCCTTCGTCCTGCGACAGGCGCTGCACCTCGCGCAGCAGGTCCACGTCATGCTCGGAGTACCGCCGCCCGCCACCGGCGGTGCGCTGCGGGCGGACCAGGCCCAGCCGGTCGTAGGTGCGCAGGGTCTGCGCATGCATACCGGCCAGCTCGGCGGCCACCGAGATCAGAAACGTTCGCGATCCCTCTTTATTCGAAGCCATCAGCGGTTACCTGCCCAACCTGCACGCGGGTCGAACCCGCTGGACCGCTCGGCCGCGGCATAGGCTTCGAGCGCCTCCTGCGCAGGGCCTTCCACGTTCGGCGGAACGGCCACCTTGACGGTCACCAACAGGTCGCCGGCACCGCCGCTGCGCTTGGGGACCCCGCGTCCACGCACCCGCAGGATGCGGCCATCGGCCGTGCCCTTGGGTACCCGGACACCGACCTTGCCGTCCAAGGTAGGCACCGAAAGCGTTGAGCCCAAAGCCAATTCGGTGAAGCTGACTGGCACGGTGACGGTCAGGTCGTCGCCGTCACGGCCGAACACCTTGTCCGGCCGGACATGAACCGTGACGTACAAATCCCCCGACGGCGCCCCCCGCAACCCGGCTTCGCCTTGGCCGGCAAGCCTGATCCGCTGCCCGTCCTCGACACCCGGCGGGATCCGCACGTTGATCGTGCGGGTGCGGGTGGTGACGCCGGTGCCTTTGCACTCCTCGCAGGGATGTTCGATGATCGAGCCGCTGCCGCGGCACTCGGTGCAGGGTTCGGAGAAGCCGAACGCGCCCTGGTTGCGGTTGATTACGCCGGCGCCGTTGCAGTTGGGGCACACCTTGGGGCTGGTGCCCGGACGTGCGCCGCTGCCATGACAGTTGGTGCACGGGGCCGGGCTGGTCAGCCGCAGCGGCATCGCGACGCCCTTGGCGGCCTCGACGAAATCCAGTTCTGTCTCGGTCTCCAGGTCGTTGCCGCGGCGGGGCCGGCTGGGTCGCGGACTGCCGCCGCGCCCGAACAAGCCACCGAACAGGTCGCCGATGTTGGCGCCGCCGGATCGACCTGCGGCCTCGAACAAGTCGTTGAGGTTGAACTCGGCGCCGTCGCCGCCACCAGCGAAGCCACCGAAGCCACCCGTGTCGAAGCGGCGACCACCCCCGAAACCACCGCCGGCGAACAGCCGGCGGGTTTCGTCGTACTCCTTGCGCTTGGCTTCATCGGACAAGACGCTGTACGCCTCGGACACCGCCTTGAACCGGTCGGCTCCGGCGGGGTTCTTGTCCGGGTGCAGATCGGAGGCAAGCTTGCGGTAGGCCGTCTTGATCTCTTTGGCGCTGGCATCAGAGGAGACGCCGAGCTCCTTGTAGAAGTCCTTCTCGACCCACTCACGCTGGGCCATTTCGCGTCACCTCCTCAGCTCTCTCGTTGATTGTGTGTGTTAGTCACCGGAGTCGTCGGCGTTATCACTCGTGTCGCGGGAACCGGTTTTGTTCGCCTCGCCCGCTACCGTGTCGACCACTCCGACCATGGCGTGCCGCAGGACCTGCTCACCGAGCTGGTAGCCCTGCCGCATGACGGTGCCGATCACGGGCTTGGAGCCCGGCCCACCGTCACCTTCGTGCTGCACGGCTTCGTGCAGTGCGGGGTCGAAATCCTCGCCCTCGACGCCGAATGCCGTCAGCCCGAGCCCGGTCAGCACGTTCGTCAGCTTGTCCGCGACCGATTTCATCGGTCCCGACTCCAGATCGCCGTGCTTGCGTGCGCGGTCGAGATCGTCGAGCACGCCCAGCAATTGGCTGACGACGCTGGCCTTGGCCCGGTCGGCCGCCACCTGCTGGTCGCGCAGCGCCCGCTTGCGGTAGTTGGCGAAGTCGGCTTGCACGCGTTGCAGGTCGCCGAGCAATTCAGCGGCCTTGCCTGCCTCTTCCGGCGATTCGCCGGCGGACGGCCCGCCCAGCGCTGAACCAGGTCCAGCGCCGGGGAGGTCGTGCCGCACTTCACCAGTCTCGGGGTCGATCCGCCGCTTGTCGGTGACCGTTACCGGTTCCTGTTGCTGATTCCCGTCGGTCACTTGGACTCCCGGTCGTCGTCAACCACCTCCGCGTCCACGACGTCGTCGGCCGAGCCGGCTTGGTCAAAGCCGCCACCAGCCTGGCCGCCTGCCGCGGCGCCCTCGGCCTGAGCGGCCTCGTAGATCGCCTGGCCAAGCGCCTGCGACTCCTGGCCGAGCTTCTCCATGGCCGCCTTGATCGCGCCGATGTCGTCGCCGCCCAGAGCCGTCTTGGCTTCTGTTACAGCGGATTCCACCTTGCTCAGCGTCTCCTCGGGAACCTTAGAGCCGCCCTCGGCCTCACGCTGTTCCTTGACGAATTTCTCCGTCTGGTAGACCAGCGTCTCGGCCTGGTTGCGAACATCGGCTTCCTCGCGACGCTTGCGGTCTTCATCCGCGTGCGCCTCGGCTTCCTTGATCATCCGGTCGATCTCTTCCTTGGAGATGCCGGAGCCCTCCTGGATGCGGATCGTGTTCTCCTTGCCAGTGCCCTTGTCCTTGGCCGTCACGTGCACGATGCCGTTGGCGTCGATATCGAACGTCACCTCGATCTGAGGAACCCCGCGCGGGGCCGGGGCGATACCGGTCAGCTCGAAGCTGCCGAGCAGCTTGTTGGCCGAGGCCATCTCACGCTCACCCTGATAGACCTGGATCTGCACCGACGGCTGGTTGTCGTCGGCGGTAGTGAAGGTCTCCGACCGCTTGGTGGGGATCGTGGTGTTGCGCTCGATGAGCTTGGTCATCACGCCGCCCTTGGTCTCAATACCCAGGCTTAGCGGCGTAACGTCAAGCAGCAGAACGTCTTTCACTTCGCCCTTGAGCACGCCAGCCTGCAGCGCGGCGCCCACCGCGACGACCTCGTCGGGGTTGACGCCCTTATTGGGCTCTTTGCCGCCGGTCATCTCCTTGACCAGCTCGGTGACCGCGGGCATGCGGGTCGAGCCGCCGACCAGCACCACGTGGTCGATGTCGCTCACCGAGATACCGGCGTCGGCGATAACCGACTGGAATGGCTTGCGGGTGCGGTCTAGCAGGTCCTGCGTGATGCGCTGGAACTCGGCGCGCGTCAGCTGCTCGTCGAGGAACAACGGGTTCTTGTCGGCGTCGACGGTGATGTAGGGCAGGTTGATCGAGGTGCTCTGCGAGCTCGAAAGTTCGATCTTGGCCTTCTCGGCGGCTTCACGCAGCCGCTGCATGGCCATCTTGTCCTTGGTCAGGTCGATGCCGCTGGTGCCCTTGAACTTCTCCACCAGCCAGTCCACGACGCGCTGGTCCCAGTCGTCGCCGCCGAGGTGGTTGTCACCGCTGGTGGCGCGAACCTCGACCACGCCTTCGCCGATCTCGAGCAACGACACGTCGAAAGTGCCGCCGCCGAGGTCGAAGACCAGGATGGTCTGTTCCTTTTCGCCCTTGTCCAGGCCGTAGGCCAGCGCGGCCGCGGTCGGCTCGTTGACGATGCGCAGCACGTTGAGGCCGGCGATCTGGCCGGCATCCTTGGTGGCTTGGCGCTGCGCGTCGTTGAAGTATGCGGGCACGGTGATCACCGCGTCAGCGATGTCTTCACCCAGGTACGCCTCGGCGTCCCGCTTCAGTTTCTGCAGTACCCGGGCGCTGATCTCGGGCGCGGTGTAGTGCTTTCCGTCGATGTCCACCGACCAGTCGGTGCCCATGTGCCGCTTGACTGAGCGGATGGTGCGGTCGACGTTGGTGACCGCCTGGTTCTTGGCGGGCTGGCCAACCAGCACTTCGCCGTTACGCGCGAACGCGACGACGGATGGCGTCGTCCGCGAGCCCTCGGAGTTGGCGACGACTACTGGTTCGCCACCTTCCAGAACCGCAACGACGGAGTTGGTGGTCCCGAGGTCGATGCCGACCGCACGAGCCATAGTGATTCCTCCTGAATATCTTGAGCTTCTTTACTGCACTATGCTGAGTGAACCCCGCTCAAGCCTGCTCCGGCTGCGCCTTGCTGTCAACCGAGACCTGAGTCTGGTGCACTCAACTTGTCGATCATGCTAACGGTAGGGCCGTGAAGTTTGTTCCCGGGGCGGGCAAAGGGCGGCGGCAACGGTCGGCGGGGTCTCGATCAGGCCGTCGGATGCCCCAGTGAGCAGCACCAACGCCTCGGGCTCGGGGCTTCTGTCATGGCGCGCCGAGGGCGGCGAACCGGTTGAGCGCGTCGACCCCGTGGGCGGCCATTGCGCCGCCGGACTCGTGGCCCATCCCGGCCACGATATAGAGCCGGGACGCCGGCCATGCCCGGTGCAGGTGCCAGGCGACATCCGGCGGGCCGCTGACGTCGAGCCGTCCGTGGATCAGCACCGCCGGAATGTCCGCGACCCTGGTGACATTGTCGAGAAGCTCGGTTGGGCCGCGCCAGGCGGCGTGGCTCCAGTAGTGAGTAACCAACCGCGCGAAGCACATTCGGAAATCGGGGGCGGCGTTGACCAGCCGGGGACGCGGCTGCGGCCCCAGGTTGATGTGAGAATCCTCCCACTGGCACCAGTCCAGAGCAGCCTGCGCCCGAACCGCCGGATTCGGGTCGTTCAGCAAGCGGGAGTAGGCCTCGATGAGGCTGCCTGCCCGATCGGCTGCAGGCACGGCGTCACGGAATCGAGCCCACTCGGCGGGAAACAATCTCCCGACGTCGCGAGTGATCCACTGCACCTCACGCGCTGTGGTCGTCGTGACCGCGGTCAGAACCAACGCCGTCACACTCTCCGGGTGTTGCTCGGCGTAGGCCAGCGCCAGCGTGGTGCCCCACGACCATCCGGCCACCACCCAGCTATGCACCCCCAAGTGGCGGCGAAGAAGCTCAATGTCAGCGATCAGGTGGTCGGTGGTATTCGTGCGCAAGTCGACCTCGGGATCACTGGCGTGCGGGGCACTGCGTCCGCAGCCCCGCTGATCGAACAGCACCATCCGATATTTGTTCGGATCGAAGAGCCGCCGCATTCCAGGTACGCACCCCGATCCCGGGCCGCCGTGCACCGCCAGCGCCGCAACTCCATGCGGGTTGCCGCACTCCTCCCAATAGAGCCGGTTGCCTTCCCCGACCGGCAACATTCCGGTGTTGTACGGTTCGACCTCGGGATAAAACGGTGTGTTGTCGGCCACGGCGTCGACGGTATCGAAGCCTCAAACATCCACGGCAGGCTAGGAAGGCCGGCACGGTGCCTGAGAATGAGACAGTGCACAGCCGTGTTGGGACTCAACCCCAGTACGAGGTCTTCGCAGACGAATTCCTCGACCATGCGCAACATGGCCTGTTCAACGCCCATTACGATCGCCCCGCGTGTTTGCGCCTGCTCGGGGACGTCGTCGGAGCAACAGTCTTAGACGCGGCGTGCGGGCCGGGTCTCTACGCCGAAGAGTTGGCCAAGCGCGGTGCCCACGTAATGGGTTTCGACCAGAGCCCCCGAATGGTGGAGTTGGCTCAGCAGCGAGTCCCCACCGGCAAATTTCGCATCCACGACTTGGCCAATCCGCTCGACTGGCTCGACGATCAATCAATCGATGTCGTGCTGTTCGCCCTGGCATTGGAGTACGTCGACGACCGGATCGCCGCGCTGGACGAACTGCGGCGCGTTCTTCGCCCCGAAGGTGCACTCGTACTGTCGCGCCAGCATCCCACCGGCGACTGGCTTCGACACGGTGGCAACTACTTTGAGGCCCGTGTCATCGAAGAGACCTGGAGCCGGGGATGGCAAGTTCGATACTGGCTGACACCACTCGAGCAGACCTGCGAAGAGCTGCACAAGGCGGGCTTCCTCATCGAGCGACTGCTGGAACCGCGGCCCGAGGCAGAGGCCGCGGAAATCGACCAGGAGAAGTACGAACGTCTGAACCGCGAGCCCACCGGGTTTCTTGCCATCAGAGCCGTTCCAAATCCGCATCGGCCGCTGGTCACGGGGTGACGCAAAGCCTCAACAACGTGACCACCCGCGAGGTCGGGGCCGCGAAGATAAATGTGGAAACCCCTAGCGTGCCGGTCAGCCGCGCAATACCGAGACGACCTTCTTGGCCGTAGCCTTGGCCGACCCAGGGTTTTGGCCTGTCACCAGCTTTCCGTCGACGACGACATGGGAGAGGAACGGAATCAGTCCCTTCTCATACCGAGCGCCGCGCTTCTTCATTTCCTCTTCGGCGTTGTAGGGCACCAGCTTGTCGACCCGAGCCAGAACTTCCTCCGACCATGCAAAACCGGTCAGCTTGCGGCCGGCGACCAGCAGCGATCCGTCCGATAGTTTGGTGTTGAGAAGTCCGCAGTAGCCGTGGCATACCGACGACACAATTCCGCCGCGCTCGAAGATCTCGCGTGTGATGCGTTGCAGACCTTCGCTGTCAGGGAAGTCGAACATCACTGCGTGCCCGCCGGTGAAGTAGATCGCATCGAAGTCAGCCGAGTCGATCTGATCGGGCGAGGCGGTGTTGGCCAGCATGGCCATCTTGGCGTCGTCGGCCTTCCACGCCTTTGCGGTCTTGTCGTAGTTCGGAAACTTCAGCGAACGTGGCTCGAGCGGTGAGAGCCCGCCGCTCGGGCTGACGATCTTCTGGTCGTAGCCTGCGTCGGCAAAGACGTGATAGGCGTGCGTCAGCTCGGAGAGCCACAGGCCGGTCGGTTCGGAGGGATCCGCGTAGTGGGAGACATTGCTGACGACGTGCAGAATGCGTTTGGTCATGCTTCAACCATCCCGTCCGCGGCTCCAGTACGCCACCCGCTTGCCAGCAGGCTCAGCCGGCTCAGCACGTTCTCGACAAACCAGCTCCGGAGGTTGGCCCTCACGATCCGGAGAAATAACGACGGGTCCTGCAGGCGTGAGGCTGGGTCGATGAGACCGCGAACGCGCAGTATCGGCTCAGCGACGGTGACATCGGTCGCCGCGGCCCGCACCGCTGCGAGTTGCAGTCGGCCGCGCAATCGTCGGCCCCTGTCGCGTGTGCCGACGGTAGCCGGTGCGCGGTCGTTGGCCCGGTTCGCCGCCCATACCGGCGCGATTTGTTCGGTTGTCGCGCGGTAGTAGCGCTGCGGCAGATTGACTCTGCCGGTTCGCAGGCAGTCACGCAGCGCGACTGCCTCAAGTGAAGCCATCGTCATGCCTTGCCCGTGCAGCGGGTTGAAGTTGCATAGCGCGTCACCCAGAGCGATCAGACCTGTTGGCAGATAGAGCATTCGGTCATAGCGTCGCCACGCGGCGGCGGTGGTGCGGGAAATCGAGATCTCCGCCGCCGGTGTGGCATTCCGCAGGCCGGCCATGATCGTCGCGGGAAGCATCTGCTCGGCGGCTTCGATCATTTCGGCGAGATCACAAGGCGGGCTGCCTTTCTCGGCTGGATGGACGATCGCAAGCATCCAGGTATTGTCCTCGTAGGCTACGAGCAGTGCTCCAGGCGCGCTGACCCCCTGATTGACGAAGGCGATGCGCTGGTGGATCTGCCCTAGCGGGATACGAAGCAGTTGACAGGAGTACCCGCCGACCGATGGTATCGCTTCTTCCGGTGCGGTACCGAAGCCGTGCGTCTTTAGACAGTGCGCTGTGCGCTGCGCACGCCCTGTCGCGTCGACTACTAGCGCAGCATCGAGAACAGTGTTAGTACCGTTGTCGCGGTTGGTAATTCGGGCGCCAGTGACAACATTATCCGCGAGCTCCAGACCGTCGAATTCGTGGTCGTCAAGGATCGTGACATTGTCCAGCGAGGCGACGCGGCGTCGTAGATGACATTCCATGAAGGGGCGACTGGCCTGGTATGCCGTCAACGATCCGGGATCGGCCAACCGGCCGGCAGGCTTCAGTTCGTAGCCGAAGACTTTGATGTATTGCCGCGAGAGGTCGTCGCTGTCATCGACAACGGCTCCGGCAACCGCGAGTTCGTCCAGGATGCCCGGGAACAGTTCGCCGATCACCTGGGTGCCGCGACTCAGGAAGTGGTGCAGATGGCGGCCCTGCGGCACGCCTTTGCGCTGTTCGGCGCGATCAGGCAAGACATCGCGTTCCACCAGCGTGACCGATGTGTAGAACTCCGAAAGCACCCGGGCGGCCAACAATCCCGCCATGCCGGCGCCCAAAACCACCGCCCGCGAACCTAACTCGTCCATCTCGGCTGCTCCGTTCCGGGCGCAGTGCGCCACAGACTCGCTTTACGAGGATCGACAATACCTCAAGATTAAGAAAATTAAGAGGAAATTGTGGAAATCGTAAGACCGTCTGGATTGGGCTGCCTGCCCGTCTTCAGTCCGGACGGCGGCCACACTTCGCGAAAGCCTCCTGAGGTGCGCACATACCCCTCAAGAGCCAGGAACCGTAACAGAGCGCGCGCTCTGTTACGGTGAATCCATGCCCCGTCCCCGCATCCATGACCGCGATCGGGTCCTCGATGCCGTCGACTCGCTGGCCGTGGCCTCGGGCCCGGCCGCGGTGACGATTCGCGCGATCAGCGCCGACGTCGGGGTGTCCAACGGCGCGCTGTATCACGGCTTCGGGTCGCGTGCCGGACTACTCGCACAGGCGTGGCTTCGCGCGGCTCGCCGGTTCTTGAACACCCAGAACGCGTCGGTGGACGAGGCGCTCTCAACGGGAGGTGAAGCCGCCGGCGTGCAGGCCGTCCTGAGCGCCGCAGACGCACCGGCGGCATTCGTCAACCAGTATCCGAACTCCGGCCGACTGCTGCTTACCGTGCCCCGCGACGAACTGCTCAACAAAAAGCTTCCCGACGAAACTCTCAGCAAAATACGAGAACTCGAACGTCAGTTGATACAACTGATGATCCGGCTCGCCATCGGCGTATGGGAACGAAAGGACGCCGAGGCCGTTGACACCATCACGGAATGCATCGTCGACCTGCCCACCGCGATCCTGCTCAACCGCAATCGGTTGAACAGCAAGACAGCTCGGGCTCATCTGCGCGCAGCCGTGCAGGCCGTCCTGGACGTCGGCCCGCCATCCAGGAAAGAAGCAGGAAAAGGGAGCGAACCATGACCATCACCTTGGACTACGACGAGAAGATCGCCGTCCTCAACCTCGGTGACGACGAAAATCGTTTCTCACCAGTGTTTCTCGACGAAATTAACGCCCACCTGGACGCCATCGAAGCCAGCGACGCACAAGGCCTCGTCACCACCGCGACCGGCAAGTTCTACACCAACGGACTGGATCTGGACTGGCTCGGCGCACATGGTGATCAAACCCAGTGGTACGTCGGCCGAGTCCAGACCCTGCTGGCGCGCATGCTGACCCTGCCCATACCAACCGCCGCGGCGGTCGTCGGCCACGCGTTCGGCGCCGGAGCGATGTTGGCTCTGGCGCACGACTTTCGCCTGATGCGGGCCGACCGCGGCTATTTCTGCTTCCCCGAGGTCGACATCAGGATCCCGTTCACCCCCGGCATGGCCGCGATCATCCAGGCCAAGCTCACTGCGGGAGCAGCCGTCGCCTCGATGACCACCGGGCGGCGGTTCGGCGGTACCGACGCCGCCGAACTCGGGATCGTCGACGCCACCGCCGGCGAAGGCGAAGTAACCGCAGCGGCCACCGATCTGCTGCGACCGCTGGGCCAAAAGGACCGGGGCACACTGGGTGCCATCAAACAGACCATGTTCGGCCCCGCCGCCCAAGCGCTCACAGCGGTTGACTATTGAGGCTCCGCTGGCCCAGGTTGGCGACGACCAACTGCGTGTTGTACGGCGCACCCAGCGGGATCCCGTGTTCATCTGCACGCGTGTTCCATTGGCTGGCAAAGATATTCATTCGATCAAGAGTCGAGCCGGGCAGGATGTACCCGCCGTAGTTCTGCGGCACGAAGTTCGAACCGTGCGGGTCGCTCTGCTGCATGAGAACCGTCATGGTTCCGTGCTGGAAAATCCCGGTAGGGCTGTCCGCCACCCAGATCTCCACCGCACCGTCGGGGCCGTTTCGGACGTTGAAACCGGCCAGCACCGCTGCGCCGTCGACTTGCCGGAAGCTCAGTTCTCCGAAATTGGTGACACTGATGGCGACGGGCGCCTGCCCCGGTCTGCCCCAGCCCGTTCTGCCATCCGAAGATTTGACATACGGCCGCCAGGCGGACCGATCGGTGAACCTACGGGGGTCGGTCCGGTACAGCGTGACCGGCCGAGTGCGGTCGAACGAATCGGCGACCACGTACACGTAGCCGTCGTCGGCTTGGTAGCCGCTGATCTGAGACTGCCCGCCGGCGGCGTAATCGCCGGGGCGCCAGGACCCCCTGACCGGTTTCCAGCCCCTGGCAGGATCGTCGGTGACCTTCACCAGCCAGGAACCACCGTCCGGTTTCAGCTCGTGCGTGCCGACCACAAGCATGTACGTCCGGTCGCCGAGGGCGACGCTGCCCGACGGAAGCGTGTTGAAGCCGCGCGCCCGACGCGGCGGCACGAACAGCGGGTTTCGACTCCCTCGCGGGCCGGTCAGCGGCGCGCCGAATTCAGGTCGGCCGTGCTCGTCGAATTTCACCGGCACCGCCGCCGACGGATAGTGCGGAGCGCTGCCCACCCGGTCGCCACCGAAGCAATCACCGAAGACGGCCACATACGACCCGTTCGGTAGTTGCACCACCTCGCCCAGGTCCGCTGCGCCGATGCCCGGGATGGCACGGGCTGCCCCCGTTCCGGCGACCGGCCCGAAGTTGCGCACCTCTCCGCGCCGCATCGCGTGCTCCACTCAGCCATTATCGCGTCGCGACGCAGGGCCATTATCGCGTCCGACGCAGGGCCATTATCGCGTCCGACGCAGGCCGCCGAACTGCTCGAAGGACGACGGTGGGATAGCCTGGCTCCCAGTCTCGCGGCGTCCCCCGCTAGCAACAGCGACAAGGAACTGGATGACACCGTCCGAAAGCACTCTCGGCCGCGAAGACGAGGGTTATCACAAGGCCCTCAAGAACCGGCAGTTGCAGATGATCGCGTTGGGCGGCGCTATCGGCACCGGTCTGTTCCTCGGTGCCGGTGGCCGGCTCGCGTCGGCCGGACCGGGCTTGTTCATCGTTTTCGGGATCTGCGGCGTCTTTGTCTTCTTGATTCTGCGTGCCCTCGGCGAACTGGTACTGCACCGACCGTCGTCGGGATCGTTCGTCTCCTACGCTCGGGAGTTCTTCGGTGAAAAGGTGGCGTACGCCGCTGGCTGGATGTACTTCCTGAACTGGGCGATGACCGGGATCGTTGATACCACCGCAATCGCGCAGTACTGCCGCTACTGGCATGCGTTCCAGGTCGTCCCGCAATGGCTGCTGGCCTTGATCGCGCTGGTCGTGGTGCTGTCGATGAACCTGATCTCGGTCAAGCTGTTCGGTGAGCTGGAGTTCTGGGCTGCCCTGATCAAGGTGCTGGCATTGGTGACATTCTTGGTCGTGGGCACCGTGTTCCTGGCGGGGCGGTTCAAGATCGAGGGCCAAGACACCGGGCTGTCGCTGTGGAGCAACTACGACGGTCTGTTGCCGAAGGGGCTGCTGCCCCTGGTCCTGGTCACCGCGGGGGTCGTATTCGCCTATGCCGCCGTCGAATTGGTGGGCATCGCCGCCGGGGAGGCCGAGGATCCGGAGAAAATGATGCCGCGAGCGATCAACTCGGTGGTGTTCCGCATCGCGGTCTTCTACATCGGGTCGACGATCCTGCTGGCGCTGCTGCTGCCCTACAACGCCTATAAGGCAGGGGAGAGCCCGTTCGTCACGTTCTTCAACAAGCTCGGCATTTCCTGGGGCGACGATCTGATGAATCTCGTGGTGCTCACCGCCGCATTGTCGAGCCTCAATGCCGGCCTGTATTCGACCGGGCGAATCCTGCGGTCGATGGCGATCAACGGCAGCGGCCCGAAGTTCACGGCGGTGATGTCCAAGAACGGGGTGCCGTTCGGCGGCATCCTGCTGACCGCCGCGATCGGCCTGTTCGGCATCGGTCTCAACGCCGTCACCCCCAAACACGCTTTCGAAATCGTGCTGCACATCGCGGCGACTGGCGTCATCGTGGCGTGGGCGACCATCGTCGCCTGCCAGCTGCGGTTCCACCAGCTGGCCAACGCCGGCGAAATGGAACGCCCCAACTTCCGCATGCCGCTGTCGCCGTACACCGGCTGGGCCACCCTGGTGTTCCTGGCCGCCGTGCTGGTGCTGATGATGTTCGACGAGACCTATGGGAAATGGATGCTGGCGGCGATGGCGGTCGGCATCCCGGCGCTGATCGGTGGCTGGTTCCTGGTCCGGAACCGGGTACAGGCCGCCGCAGCCGGACCGCCTTCGGAGTAGCCGCGGCGCTGATCACACTTTGCCTACGGCGCCGTTCCAAACGCGCGTCACTGCACCAACTCGCGTGATCGCCCGCTTACTCTGGCTTCCTGATATCGGAGATTTCGGGGAGTAGCGCGTGCGGTTTTTGCCGAAGGCACGAGTCGGCCTGTTGGCCGTCGCAGTGCTCCTTGCCGGATGCAGCACCACCGTCGACGGCAGACCGGTCGCCTCGCCGCGCGGGCCGGACAGCCACGGGCCCGGCGAACCCGCGTTTCCGACGCCTCGGCCCAGCATGATCCCGCCGCCGGCGGGCACGTCGACACCCGTCGCGCTACCGCCGACCAACCCCGGTCCGTCACCCAATCCGGCGCCAGGGGCCATTCCGCTCAAACCCGACGACAACGGCTACGTCTTCATCGAAACCAAGTCCGGCATGACACGCTGCCAGATCAATAAGGACAGTGTCGGCTGCGAGGCTCCTTTCACTAACTCCCCGATGCAAGACGGCGAGCACACCAACGGCATCCACATCACCTCCGCCGGCAATGTGCAGTGGATTCTGGGCAATCTCGGTGCCATTCCCACCGTTCAGATCGATTACAAGACCTACGACGCGCAGGGGTGGACGATCGTCGCCACCAAGGACGGCACGCGCTTCGAGAACAACGCCACCAAACACGGAATGTTCGTCAGCATCGACAAGGTCGACACGTTCTGAACCGATAGGCGTTCGGACCTATACGATCAGACCCGTGGCACGCTACGGCCCACCAGACGACTTCAACGAGCAGCCGACCCAGTACGGCGGTTACGGCGGACATCCGCCTCAAGGCCCGCCACCGCAGGGTCCGCCACCACATGGCCCGACTCACCAGGGACCAACCCAACAAGGCCCGCCATACCAGGGCCCGACGCACCAAGGTCCGCCATACCAGGGCCCGACGCACCAGGGCCCGACGCACCAGGGCCCGACGCACCAGGGACCGACCCAACAAGGCCCGCCACCGCAGGGCCCGCCTCCCGGCGGGCCGCCGTCGGGCACACCGCTGCAGAATCAGCCGACGGTGCAAGGACCGCCGCCCGGCCCCTACCCGCCGCCGAGTCCGTCGGTGATGAATCAGCCCACCGTCGAGGGTCCGCCGCCGTCGGGTTCGTATCAACCAGACGATCCGTCCCTGATGTACCAGCCGACGGTCGAAGGCCCGCCCCCCGATCAGTTCGGCCCGCTGGACCCTGACGATCCCAACGCCGATGCCAGTGCGCGACCGTGGTACCGCAAGCCTGCGGCGCTGATCGGCTGGGCACTGTTGGTGTTGATCCTGCTGGGGTTAATTGCGTACGGCGTCCTGCAGCTGTTCGGTAGCGGGGGTGGCACCAGCCCCGCCCCGAGCACCACGTCGACGTCGACCACGACTACGACGACCACCACCGAGTCGACCAGCACGACCGCTACCACCACCGAGTCGACCAGCACGGAGACCAGCTCCGCCAGCGAACCGCCGCCGGCCAACCCGCCGCGCAGTCAGCCGCCCGGCCCACAGCCGACGCAGCAACCGACTCACCGCGCCCCGCACCTGCCGCCCATCCCGTCGACCATCACGATTCCGGGTGGGCCGACAATCACGGTCCCGCACCTGCCCTGACGCAGGTCACCGATCGGCAACGGGCCCGCGTGGCTGCATTTCGGGGTAGGTCGTAACGGCTAGCATCAGCGGCCGTGACAAGGTACGACCCGCCGCAATTCGGCTCCAACGACCCGACCGGTTACGGCAACTACGGTTATGGCGGCGGGCACGGACACGACCCGCAACCCGAGCCGACTCCCGGGTGGCGCAAGCCGCTTGCGCTGGTGGGGTGGGGCGTGCTGATCGCGGTATTGATCGGTCTGATCATCTACGGCATCGTGCTGTTGTCCCGGGGCCGCCCTAGCCCGGCCTCGGTGACCACGACCACCAGCGTGGCGCCGACCACCACCACGACAACTCAGCCGACCACCACCACCACGACCACGACCACGACCACCACGACGACCACCACGACCGAGACGACGACCGAGACGACGTCGTCTTCCACCACGCCAAGCACGACGTCACCGACTACCGCGTCGAGCACCCAGACCACGACGCCCGCGAATTCCCCGGCACCCGGCCTGATCCCCCAGCTTCCGTCGCAGATCACGCTGCCGTCGATACCGACCGTCATCAATTTGCCACCCGGGCTGTGACCCATCCCGGCCCAATCGGTGACGGCTATGGTGGGGGACGGCCGCCGACCGCCAGAAAAAGTAGAGACACAGGGGTGTGGATATGAGCGAGTCGCTCGGTTTGTCGATCGGGGTTGCCAACCTGGTCGCGGCCCGCGGCGGTAGTGTCCCGGTGGCCCGCACGCCGGTCCTGACGCTTTTCGACCACCGGCAGTCCGAAGTCGGGCTACCCGAGGAGAACCCGAACCTCAACGAGTCCGGCCTGGTGTTGCGGGGTTTTGTCGAGCGGGTCGGCGACCCGTCACCGCTGGTCGCCGCCGACGGCACCAAATACCTGGGTCAGGCACTGACGATCGAGGCGCTCGAGGCGATGGCACGCATCGTCGGCTATGGAACTCCGCTCACCATCGCGTTCCCCGCCTATTGGTCGGAGAACCAGGTCGCCGCGCTGCGCCAAGAGCTGTTCGCCCAACCCGATCTGGCCGTCAAGGGCGGAACTCCGACCCTGATCTCCGACGCCGCCGCCGCGCTGGCGACGCTGAAGGCCAGACCGGGGTTTCCCGCCAGCGGTGTGGTCGCGTTGTGCGACTTCGGCGCTGGCGGCACCAGCATCACGCTGGCCGACGCCGGATCCAATTTCCGACAGCTCGGCGGAACGGTCCGTTACAGCGAATTCTCCGGCGACGACATCGACCAACTCATCCTCAATCACCTACTGACCGTCTCCCCTGGCGTCGATGACACCAGCGTCTCCAACACCGCGACCTCAATGGGGTCGGTGACACGCATGCTCGGTGGCTGTCGCGCCGCCAAGGAACAACTCTCGGCGACGACGGTAGCCACCGTCTCCACCGGTACCCCCGGCGGCGACCGGCAGCTGACCCGCAGCGAATTCGAGCAGCTCATCTCTACACCGCTGGACCGTTTCATCGCGGCAATCGGAGATGTACTGCAGCGCAACAAGATTGCGCGCTTGGCGGCCGTGGGGGCTGCCGGCGGAGGCGCCAGCATCCCGCTGATCACTACCCGGCTCTCCGATGCCCTGCAGGTGCCGGTATTCACCACCCCTGAACCGCTGTTCAGCGCGGCGGTCGGCGCCGCGGCGCTGGGGCAGGACCAGACGTCGGCGGGAGCGGCGACCGGTATGGGCCCTGCCGTCGAAGTGCCGACGGGCATCGTCGGCGCCGTAGGTCCGGCGACCGTCGCGGCACCCGCGGCGCCGACCGGCGAACCCACCAGCGCGGTGCCCACCGAAACCTTCCCCGATGGCGCCCGGCAAAGTACCGATCGCGCCCTGGCCTGGTCCGAGGACACTGGCACGGGTGGCGAACCGGTCCCCTACACCGGGCCCGCCGACTACACCAGCCCAGGGGAGCCCACACCCACGCCGGATTACCCGGCCGCCCGGCCGGAGCCCCCTCCCGAGGTGACCGACGTCCCCATCTGGTACCGACGGCCGGCCATTCTGTTGAGCCTGGCCGGTGCGGCGGCGGCGATCCTGGTCGCCGTGGTGCTGGCGTTGACCATGGGCCACAACACCACAACCAAGCCGGTCGTCACCACGTCACAGCCACCGCCCATCACCAGCGACGTGGTCGGGCCCGACAATAGCCACACCACGACGGTGATCTATCCGCCGCCGGTCACCGTCACGACGGAGGTCCCGGTGACCACGACGACCGCCGAACCCACCACCACGTCGACGACGTCATCGATCTCAACGACAACGAGTCCGACCAGCACCACGACAACTCAGCCGACGACCACCACCACGCAGCCGACCACCACCCAGCCGACAACCACTAATCCGCCGACGACTACGGCGCCCCCGACAACCACGCGGCCGGTACCCACCAGACCGACCCGGCCACCCCTGTTCCCGATAAACCCGAACGCTCCGGGCGGCTAACCGCCTGGCGTCTCCTGTTGGACGACCGCCGGAAAGGGTCTCCCGGCGGCGGGTCTCAGCAGAGCGTGGTTTGATGCCGGACCTTCCCGTCAGTGCCGGACGGAGAACTCGGCGATCATCGCCTCGGCACTGCGCACCGCGGCACGGCACGCCCTGGTGGTGAAGGGGTCGTTGAGCGGATGGTCGGCGCGTCGGCGCCAGCGTTGCGCCGCGGCGAACGCCGCCTGCGGCGCCTTCTGTGGGTCGGCCGCACACTCCTGGGGGTCCAAGCCCAGCCGGCTGGCCGGGTCGGTGCCCGAGCCGCCGATGATTCGTCGCAGCGCGACGATGTCGTCGTCCCGCAAAGTCATTGTGCGCGTTGGCAATAGACTCAGCAGTCGAAGTTCCTCGAAGGCATGGGTGTCGGCCAGCAGCGGGTCGATGTCGGCGATGACGTACGGGGTCGCCAGCACCGGGTGCGCCTCGACGAACCTACGCAACGACACCAGCGCCGTGTGCGCCTTGAGCATGTCCGAACGCTGCGCGAACTGCTGGTCGATGACATTGCGCAGCGCCACGAGCCCGCTGCGTTCCAACAATTCGGTGGCCAGGCCGGCAGCATTGGTCACTCCGGCGGCCAGCATGGCGATCGAGATCCGGATACCGAACATCCCGAATCGTTCCAGCAGTTGCGCGCGGATCGCTGCGTCGATAGGCAGCGGACTGTCCGGCCGCACGAATCGATCCGCGCTCAGCAAGGCCTTGTTGAGCTCGGTGGCATCGGATCCGGCCAGCTTCTGCAGCGCGACGAATTCTCCCTGGCGCAAGGTGCGCGCGGTCATGGCGAGCAGCCCCGAAACCGGGACCACCGCCTGGCAGATGCCCGTTTGAGTCAGCTCGCTGGTGAACCGTTTGGCGACATCATTGGCCGAGAGCATCGCGTCGATGCGGCCCGCACCGATCTCGTCGGCCCGCGAGGCCACGCCAATGATGCCCAGCGCGCCGGCGGATCCCCCGACCAGCCCGCCGATCTGTTTGAGGAGCGCAATGTCGGCTGCATTGAGGGTACGCAGCAAGAAGACAACCGCATCCACCCTCGGAACCCCGTCGGGGGGAACCAGCAACTGCAGGGTGCGCTCGGAGGCCTCCCGCGTCAGCGACGACGTGCCAGGGGTGTCGATGATGGTGGACTGCGTCAGTTCCTCCGCCGGCCATTCGACGTCCAGGTTCATCACGTCGGCGGGGTCGCAGTTGCGCAAGTCGAAGCTCAACCCGTCGCGGTGAGTGATCGGGACGTTGCTGCGGCGTCCGCTGCGATGGATGGCGGTGACCTTCGGGGTCGGTCCGTGCCGAAACCAGGTGACGATTCTGGTGGCCTCGGTCGCGTCCGTCGGCGCGATATCGTCACCTACCAGGGCATTGACCAACGTGGATTTGCCTGCCTTGAGGGTGCCGGCGAGGGCGATGCGGATGGGCTCGTTGAGCCGCGCGCCGATGCGTTCCAGTTCGTAGAAGACATCGGCACGCTGCCGGTAGGCAGGCTCCCCGCGATAGGCCTGGATGGTTCCGCCCAGTATTGCGCGAACCCGATCGCCGGTGCTCACGCTTGACCCACCGTCGCCGGCGCTCCCAACTTGTCCAGGTTGTCGGCGATCTGGTTGAGGATGTTCAACTGGCGCTCGAGTTCACGCGCCCGGGTGTCGCGCTCGACGTCTTCCATGTGGGCGGCGGTGACGATGGCCTGCAGGGATTCGTTGAGCGAGCGGTTGAGTTCGATGGCGATGTCGCGATAATGGTCGCGCAATGTGCGGTGGATGGTCTTGAGTCGGTCGCGTGACTCCTTACCGACCACGAACGACACTTCGTCGACGAAGCGGCGCACATTCGCTTTGGCCTCGGCTCGCGCCCGCAGCAGCCGGTTCTGCTTCTCCTCCTTGTATGCCATCCGGCCCAGCAGCAGCCCGGCGCCCACCGACAACGGGTTGAACAGGCCCAGACCGGCCACCGAGGACAGCATGCCGATCATCACCACGCCCCCGTAGGAGCCCCGCAACCCGGATAGCGCCTTTTGACCCTTGCCTTGCGGCTTGGACTCGAGCTCGGCCAGTGCCTTGAGCTCGCCAAAGTTGCCACCCATCAAACGCGAGGTGAGCTCAGGTGACATGACCGAATCCAGTCCGGCGTCCGCGAAGGAACGCGCGACTTCCAGAGCCAGCACTTCGGCGCGCTGGTAGGCCCACACGAAGTTGTCTCCAACCGCGGTGGCGATCGCATCTTCTGCCTCGCTGCCGATCTCGGCCCAGTGCAGGGTCGGATCGCAGGCATCGATCTGCATCTCGATGTTGTCGGTGACGGCACGAAACCGGGCTCGCAGGTCATGGTCCACGTCGTTGCTCATGTCGGTAAATCCGTCGTTAAGTACCTGCTGCCACAACGCGGTTTGCTCGATGGCGTCCTGAGCTTCTCTCTTGCGACGGGCCAGGTCGTCGGCGAGCCGTTCACGTAATCCCGGATCGTTGACCGACGACAATTCTGAACCTACGGTCATCGTCAATTGCTCTGTCGCCGAACGTATTTCACTTAGTACGTCGTCACGCACCCGGTCGTTTTCGCGGTTCAGGACCCGTTCGCTGAGGAACTTGACGATCACCGGGAAGTTGGATTCGTCGTTGAGTTCTTTGTCGTTAAGGCTGACAGCGTGGCTGCGTAGCAGCGACGAAACGGGGATGATCGGCATCGGCACGCCGGCGCGCTGCAGATGAATAGCGTTGGCGTTGACGACCTCCCGCCAGTGTGGATAGAGGTCGGTCTTGGTGGCCACCACCACCCCGACCGAGCAGATCTGGTACGCCTTGCGCAAGAACCACATCTCCGGTTCGGTGAACTCCTGGCTGGAGTCGCTGACCATCAGCATCGCGTCGGCGTCGGGAAGCAGACCGAGGGTCGCCGACAGGTGGGGTTGCCCATGGCCTCCCACGCCGGGACTGTCGACGAAGACCAACCCGCCCTGCAACAGTGGACTGGGCGCGCCGATCTCCAGCCGCAACACTTCGCGACCCGCAGCTTGCGTTGACCGACGCAAGTCGGTACTGACGTCGTCGACAGGAATATCGACGGTGGCGGTTTCGCCATCGGGTCCCGCCTTGACCACGATCCGCGCCCACGGTTGGACGCTGTAACTCACGATGGTGATCACCACGGTGGCTTCGTCGTCGCCCACCCGTGCCACCGGCAGGTTCAGCAGCGAATTGAGCAGCTGACTCTTGCCCTGCTTGAGCTGGCCGGCGATCACCACGCGAATCTGTAAATCGACTATCCGCTCGCGGGCGCGGCGCAGCCGCTGCACCAGATCACCGCGTTCGTGGAGTTCGGCGAGGGCGATCGTGTGATCGATCAGTTCGACGATCACGCCAACCCGGCGCGGGTCATCGGCTTGGGTCACCAGGACGCCCTCCTCTCTGGATCGTGTGGTTTGAGATCACGTTATGCGGACAAACCGGCGGGGACCATAAAGGTCCCCGCCGGTCCCCCAATCTGCTGATGTTGATCAGCGTCAGTGGTGTCCGACGGCCGGGCCGTGTGACGCCGGCGGGTCGACGTGCGCGGGCGCGTGAGTCGCAGGCGGCTCGTGACCGAACACCGACGGGCTTTGCGGCGGTTGGTGAGTCGGCTGCTGGACCGGTTCGTGCTGCTGCGGCGTGTACACCGGAGCGTGCTGCTCGATCGGCGCCGGCGAGTGGCTGGGCGTCGGGGTGTCCACGTGCGGTGCCGGTGTGTGCTGAACCGGCGTCGGCGCGTTGATCACCGGTGGAGTTCCACCGCCGTGGCTCACGTCGGGCTGACCCGCCGTGCCGCCGGGGGTCTGAATCACAGGGCCATGGCCTCCAGCTGTCGGAGGCGTTCCCGCCCCTGCCCCGGCTCCGCCGCCGGGCGTCTGGACGGCTGGTGCGTGGCTTCCCGGTGTGACACCACCTGGGCCGGTTCCGATGCCGGTTCCCGCACCCGCGCCTCCGCCGGCGAGCACCGTGCCTTCTTGTCCGAGGATGTCGCCATGTCCGCCAGCTCCGGCTCCGGCGCCAGCGTGGATGCCCGGGCCGGCCGGCACACCGCCGGGGCCGCCAGTTCCGGCGTTGATTGTTCCCCCGCCGGCGCCGCCAGCAGCGACGCCGCCCGGTCCAGCCTGAGCACCTGCGCCGGCGCCAACAGCGCCTGAAACAGTGGCCGGCTGCGGACTCGGGTGGCCAGCGAATGGCATGTTTCCACCGCCACCGATGCCGAGGCCTGCACCCCCGGCAGCGCCGGCCTGTCCGCCTACACCGACCCCGCCCAGCGGGCCACCCACATGAGCAGTGCCGGCCCCGTTGAGCGCCGCGCCTTCACTGGCGATGAGTCCTGCCTGGCTAGCCGCGGCAGCTTGCCCGCCGACTGCTGCCTGGCTGGCAAGGCCTGCCTGGCTGGCGAGACCCGCCTGGCCGGCGAGACCCGCCTGACCCGCCAAACCAGCCTGGCTGGCAAAGCCTGCCTGGCTGGCAAGACCCGCCTGGCCGGCGAGTCCGGCCTGACCCGCCAAACCAGCCTGGCTGGCAAAGCCTGCCTGGCTGGCAAGACCCGCCTGACCCGCCAAACCAGCCTGGCTGGCAAGTCCCGCCTGACCAGCAAGACCGCCGGCGCCAACGGCAGCCTGGCCTCCGAGTCCGCCACCTATCGCACCGCCAGCCTGGGCCCCGGCACCAAGGCCACCACCGACGCCGCCGCCGAGCTGGCCGCCAGCACCAAGACCGCCGCCCAGGGCCCCACCAGCCTGCGCACCAGCGCCGATAACGCCACCAGCCTGACCGCCACCACCGATGCCACCACCAGCCTGGCCACCAACACCAAGACCACCACCGACACCACCGCCCAGGCCGGCACCGACGCCACCACCAACCTGGCCGCCACCACCAAGACCGCCACCGACGCCACCACCAACCTGGCCGCCAGCACCAAGACCGCCGCCCAGGGCCCCACCAGCCTGCGCACCAGCGCCGATAACGCCACCAGCCTGACCGCCACCACCGACGCCACCACCAGCCTGGCCACCAACACCAAGACCACCACCGACACCACCGCCCAGGCCAGCACCGACGCCACCACCAACCTGGCCACCACCACCAAGACCGCCACCGACGCCACCACCAACCTGGCCACCACCACCAAGACCGCCACCGACGCCACCACCAACCTGGCCACCACCACCGACACCGACACCGGCACCGCCGCCAACCTGGCCACCAGCACCAAGACCACCACCGATGCCACCACCAACCTGACCACCAGCACCAACAGCGCCGCCTACACCACCGCCAACCTGGCCACCACCACCGACACCGACACCGGCACCGCCGCCAACCTGGCCACCAGCACCAAGACCACCACCGATGCCACCACCAACCTGACCACCAGCACCAACAGCGCCGCCTACACCACCGCCAACCTGGCCACCACCACCGACACCGACACCGGCACCGCCGCCAACCTGGCCACCAGCACCAAGACCACCACCGATGCCACCACCAACCTGACCACCAGCACCAACAGCGCCGCCTACACCGCCACCGAGCTGGCCACCAGCACCAAGACCACCACCAAACTCACCACCGACACCGGCACCGGCCTGGCCACCAACACCAAGACCGCCACCTACACCGCCGCCGAGCTGTCCACCAGCACCAAGACCACCACCGACACCGCCGCCAACCTGACCACCACCACCGACACCGACACCGGCACCGCCGCCAACCTGACCACCAGCACCAACAGCGCCGCCTACACCGCCACCGAGCTGGCCACCAGCACCAAGACCACCACCAAACTCACCACCGACACCGACACCGGCACCGGCCTGGCCACCAACACCAAGACCGCCACCTACACCGCCGCCAACCTGACCACCACCACCGACACCGACACCGGCACCGCCGCCAACCTGACCACCACCACCGACACCGACACCGGCACCGCCGCCAACCTGACCACCAGCACCAACAGCGCCGCCTACACCGCCACCGAGCTGGCCACCAGCACCAAGACCACCACCAAACTCACCACCGACACCGGCACCGGCCTGGCCACCAACACCAAGACCGCCACCTACACCGCCACCGAGCTGTCCACCAGCACCAAGACCACCACCAAACTCACCACCGACACCGGCACCCACCTGGCCACCAGCACCAAGACCACCACCGAGGCCACCACCAGCACCAAGACCGCCACCAAACTCACCACCAACCTGACCACCAGCACCAACAGCGCCGCCTACACCGCCACCGAGCTGTCCACCAGCACCAAGACCACCACCGATGCCACCACCAACCTGACCACCAGCACCAACAGCGCCGCCTACACCGCCACCGAGCTGTCCACCAGCACCAAGACCACCACCAAACTCACCACCGACACCGGCACCGGCCTGGCCACCAACACCAAGACCGCCACCTACACCGCCACCGAGCTGGCCACCAGCACCAAGACCACCACCAAACTCACCACCGACACCGGCACCGGCCTGGCCACCAACACCAAGACCGCCACCTACACCGCCACCGAGCTGGCCACCAGCACCAAGACCACCACCAAACTCACCACCGACACCGGCACCGGCCTGGCCACCAACACCAAGACCGCCACCTACACCGCCGCCGAGCTGTCCACCAGCACCAAGACCACCACCGACACCGCCGCCAACCTGACCACCACCACCGACACCGACACCGGCACCGCCACCAACCTGACCACCAGCACCAACAGCGCCGCCTACACCGCCACCGAGCTGGCCACCAGCACCAAGACCACCACCAAACTCACCACCGACACCGGCACCGGCCTGGCCACCAACACCAAGACCGCCACCTACACCGCCGCCGAGCTGTCCACCAGCACCAAGACCACCACCAAACTCACCACCGACACCGGCACCGGCCTGGCCACCAACACCAAGACCGCCACCTACACCGCCGCCGAGCTGTCCACCAGCACCAACAGCACCGCCTACACCGCCACCGAGCTGGCCACCAGCACCAAGACCACCACCAAACTCACCACCGACACCGGCACCGGCCTGGCCACCAACACCAAGACCGCCACCTACACCGCCACCGAGCTGTCCACCAGCACCAAGACCACCACCAAACTCACCACCGACACCGGCACCCACCTGGCCACCAGCACCAAGACCACCACCGAGGCCACCACCAGCACCAAGACCGCCACCAAACCCACCACCGGCACCGATCTGTCCACCGAGGCCCAAGCCACCGCCGACTGTGCCGCCGAGACCGGCGCCTGCGCCTACTCCGGCGCCGACGTGACCGCCCAGACCGGCCTCGCCCCCGATTCCACCGCCCACGCCCAGACCCGCCTGACCGCCCAGGCCTAGACCGGCCTGACCGCCAAACCCACCACCAAGACCGAGACCAGCACCACCACCAAGTCCCGCGCCACCACCGAGACCGAGACCCGCCTGACCACCGAATCCGAAGCCAGCCTGACCGCCAAACCCACCACCAAGACCGAGACCAGCACCACCACCAAGACCCGTGCCGCCACCGAGCCCCAGACCCGCACCGCCGCCAAGGCCGGCCCCGCCCAGGAAGCCGAAGCCGCCACCGATCCCGGCCTGTCCGCCGAGCCCAAAGCCGAGCCCCGTCTGTGCGCCGAGACCCGTCTGCAAACCAGCGCCGATGCCCAACCCGGCTTGCGCACCGAACCCGAAGGCCAGGCCAGCCTGCGCGCCCACGCCTACTCCAGTACCGAAACCGCCGGTCGGTTCAAACAAGGACGGACCAAGACCAAATCCGGGGGCAACTCCTGGCATCACTACCCCTGGCCCTCCAAACCCGGCCCCCGAGAAGCCCGGGTCCGCAAACCCGGGCTCCACAAACCCCGGCCCCGCGATGCCGGCGTTGAACCCGTTCGCTAACCCGAAGCCGACATTGCTGGCAACCGCGTTAGCCACCCCGAAGCCGATGTCGTTGGCGACTGCACTCGCCAACCCGACACCCGCGTCGGCGCCCATCTGGCCAACATCGTTGACCGCCATCGCCGCATCGTTCGCCACCGCGCCAACAGCATCACTCGCCGCAAAACCGGCATCACTGAGGGCGGAACCCGCGTCACTGAGGACGGGAACCGCGTCCTGGCCCACGAATCCTTGGTCGAACGCCGGCGCGAAGCCGTGCTGAGCGGCGACCGCGTCCTGCAACCCGGCTATCGGGTCGTCAGAGGGGAGGGCCAATCCGGGCACCGCGTTGGCGGCCACTGAGGCAACCTGCGCCGGGGACACGTCGACAAGCCCGGCGTTGGTCATGGCCTGCCCGGGCGCAGCGAGGAAGGACTGCGCGGCACCCTCGTCGTTGAAGAGGCTGAGGATGTAGTCGATAAGCGAGGTCATTTCTTCTATCCCTTCAATCGCAATTGTGAAGTTCTTCGCCGAAGTGACCGGCGCTCTGACATAGACGCTATGGATTTCGCCGCATCCCCAAATCGGGGTCTGATCCCCCAGCCTCGGGGATACCCACCGGGATAGTCGGGGCCACCCCATTAGGGGATTAGGGGAAATTCGGGCACCCCCATGCCCGCGTCAAAGCCCACCCTCATCACAGCATTTCTGCACGTCAACACTAATGGCCCGCCGTCACAGACGGCTGGGCAGATGCGTAACGAACGAAGCTCAGCCGTGAATGCCGAAGCCGTGGTGCTCGGGCTGCGGGTCGTGCTGATGCGTATCCGGATGAATGATCGCGTGATCCCATAGGCCGGGATCGCTGAGCGGCAAGGCAGTGTGATCAAAGCCGACTTGAGCGCCCTCACTGCCTGCGATCAGGGGCGATGCCTCGTGATGGGTGATCGCGGTCGGTTGAGATAGCAGCGGCGTTTCGTGGGGAAGGTCGGGAACGGGATGGTTTATCACCCCGCCGGCACCACTGATCGGAGCGTGCTCGTAACCGGCTACGGCATGGTTGTGCGGCGTGAACGCATCGAGCGCCGCGGTGGCCGCGCCGCTCGCCCAGACGTTGCCATGATCAGCGGCCGGGCTTCCGGTACCGCCGCTGACGGGTCCGGCCATCGACAGTGAATCCGACACCACGGGGATCAAGTTGTTGACGTCCGTGCTGGTAACGCTCGTGAGATGGGCGTCTGCGATGGCCTGCGCGGGATTCGCGGCGTAGCGCGCCGCGGCATCGGGGTCGCGAACGAGGGAGATGACAAAGTCGAGCAACGAGTTTGCCATCATGCACCTCCCTGACCTGCCAGCCGTATTCGTCACGCGCTAGCAAGATGCTATCGGTTCGCTCGTCCGCCGTGTTCGGTATGAAACCCGTCAGCCCCAAGGCATCATTAGGGGGTAACGCGTTAGGGGAAATCGGGGGCTACGGGGCGAGCAGGAGCACATGAGACAACCGCATCGTGGGAAAGAACCACCGCAAACCACGGGCTCAGCGCAAGGGGCGTGCCGGTGAGCGACGCCGCCAGCGAGCCCACGGCGATCCCAAAGGCCGCGCGCTACGTCATCGACGATCTTGCGGGTGCGGCGACGGTGCCGGTGCAGGCCTTGATCGTCGGCGGCATCGGAACCGGGAAGACCACCCTGCTTGCCGCCGCTCGCGACGCATTGCGCCGCGCCGGGCTGACAACCTGCACCCGTCCGCCGCGAGACGACGACCCACGTGAGGCCGCGTTCATCGCCGACGACGCCCATCTGCTCGCCGACGCCGAGCTGGTCCGGCTCACCGAACGGGTCGCCGATGGACGCGGCACCGTCGTGGTGGCCGCCGAGGCCCACGAACAGCGACCGGCATTGCGGTCCCTCGCGACGGCGATCGAGCGCTGTCGACCGCGGATCTCGCTGTCGCCGCTACCGACCGACGAGCGGTTGCGAGATTGCACCGCCGGCCTACCGTTCTTGATTCAAGCGGTGTCCACAGCGGACCAGCCGCCGGTCGACGCCGCCCGACTAGCGCTGGTCGATCGGATGCGCCGAATCGACGAACCTAATCTGGAAACCCTGCTGATCATGTCACTGACCCATGAGTTGGGCGCTGCGGATGTTGCTGGTGCACTAGGAATTTCGGTTTCCGATGCCCGATTTTTGGTCGACCGTGCGCGAGCCGGCGGGCTCGTCGAGCCGTCGCATCCACGGGCGTTTCTGCAACTGGTCCACGAAGCAGTTTCCCAAGTTGTGGGCAACGCGCGCCACCGCGAGGTGGAAACCTCGCTCTTACGTTCCCAGCTCGATATTTCCACTGTGTCAACGGATCTCGCCCTACGCTTGGCCGAGCACGGGTTGTGCGATGATCGGCTGGCTGGCATCCTCGCGCGCCAAGCCACCCAGACCCGGAACGATCCCGCTCGGTCAGCGCGACTGTACCGAGCCGCCGTCCAGACTGGTGCGATAGGGCTTACATCTCAGCTGGCCGACGCGCTGACTCTCACCGGCGACTGCGCCGCCGCGGCGGCACTGGCGGATGACCTCTTGAGTTCGCCCGATTCCACGGAGCGCGCCGCCGCGGTTCGTATCGCGGCCAGCATCGCGACGCACAACGGCAACGCTGCCCAGGCGGCCGAGTTGTTCGGCTGGCTCGGACCTCATCCGAACGCCGTGGTCAGTTCGGCTGCCGCAATCGTTCTCGCTGCAACGGGTGATCTGACGGCAGCACGAGATGCTTTGCGCCTCAAAGACTCCGGACCGCCGACAATGGCGGCACGCGCATCACGTGGGCTCGCCGAAGGCCTGCTTCAAACCATGGATCAGCCGTATCCGGCCGCAATGGCGAAGCTTAGCCAGGCGGGGGCCGAACAGACGATCGGCGAAGCTTTCCCGGACAGCGCGACCGCGTTAATCACCCTGGCCGCGATCCACGGCGGCGATCCGGTACGCGCGCACAGTGTCATCGGCCGTGCGGTGCGCGCCGGCGGTGACGCACTTTTCGACCGTCGACACCTGCTTTTAGCCGGGTGGATCAAGATGCAGGAAGGCCAGCTGGCGGCGGCCGGGGCAGACGTCGCCGCGGCGAGTGTCGATGCGGATCTCCATCGCCGGGACGCGTTGTGGTCCACCGCACTGCAGACCGCGATTGCACGGCGGAGCGGCGACACCGGTGCGCTCCAAAAGCATTGGTACGCGGCTATGGAGGTACTTGCAGAATATTCGGTGGACTTATTCGCCCTGCTGCCGCTTGGTGAGTTGTGGGTCGCGGCAGCGCGGGTGCGCCAGGTGGGCCAGTTGCGGCATCATCTGAAGCAGGCGTTCGCACTTCTGGATTCGTTGGGAAATCCTGCGCTGTGGTCCAATTCGCTGCACTGGGCCGGCGTCCACGCCGGGATTCTGGTCAGTTCTCCAGAATCCGTTGCGCCGCATGGTCAGGCACTGAGCACAGCCGCCGCTGACAGCGTTTTCGCGCAGGTCCTTTCCAGTGCGGGCCGTACCTGGCTGCGGGTGCTGGCAGATCAAGTAGACGCCGACGAGGTAGCCGCCGCCGCGCGTTCTCTGGCGCACGTCGGCCTGACTTCGGACGCCACCCGCCTGGCTGGTCAGGCCGCGCTGCAAACACCCGATGCACGGATTTCCGGCGCGATGCTGCAACTTGCCCGAGACCTGAAGTTGAGCACAGGTTTTGGTGAAGCCGCAGCAACAACCGAGGTGCCTGTCGAACCCGTATCCGGTGCGGCGGCTCCCCGTGCGCCCACGTCGGGCACTCCCCTTTCGGATCGTGAACGCGAAGTCGCTGAACTGCTGCTGCTGGGCATGCCCTACCGGGACATAGGGAGCCAGCTGTTCATCTCCGCGAAGACGGTCGAGCATCACGTGGCCCGGATCCGGCGTCGGCTCGGCGCTGGTTCACGCTCGGAGATGCTGTCGATGCTGCGGACGATGTTGTCGCCGGAGCGATAACGTGGCCTGCGGGAAATTTCTGAGACCCGTCGGACAGTCCTCTCGAGGTGCGAGTGGTGTACGTCTGGTCACATCGCACCGGCGCTGGGCTGGTGATCTGCGCAAACTTAGGTTTGCCTTTCTCGCGGCGAATGCCAGAAAGGTGTCAGTATGGGCAGGTTAAGCAGCAAAGGCGCAGCGGGAGCGCACCAAACATCCGATTGACGACGAATTGGGGTGACCCTCGGTGACCACTCAGACCCTCATCCGGCTGATCGTGGGACTCGGCATGACCGCAGTGGTGGGCGTGCTGGCCCTCAGGCGTGTCTGGTGGTTGTACCGGCTGGTCATGACCGGCCAACCGGTCTCGGGACGCACCAATGACATCGGCACCCGGATCTGGACCCAGATCGCCGAGGTATTCGGCCAGCGCAAACTGTTGAAATGGTCGATCCCCGGCCTGGCGCACTTCTTCACCATGTGGGGCTTCTTCATCCTCGCCACGGTTTATGTCGAGGCCTTCGGTGTGCTGTTCCAGCCCAATTTCCACATCCCTATCGTCGGCCGCTGGAACGCCCTGGGCTTCTTGCAGGACTTCATCGCCCTGGCCGTGCTGGCCGGCATCATCACGTTCGCGATCATCCGGTTGCGTTCCGAGCCAAAGGAATACGGCCGTCAATCCCGCTTCTACGGCTCACACACCGGGGGCGCCTGGCTGATCCTGTTCATGATCTTCCTGGTCATCCTCACGTTCGCCATCTTCCGCGGTGCATCAGTGGTCACCGGCAACTTCCCCTACGGCTGGGGCGCGTTCTTCTCGCACGGCATGGGCAAGTTGATGGATCCGCTCGGCCCTGAAGCCAACGAATGGATCGAGACGTTCGCGTTGCTCTCCCACCTCGCGGTGGCACTCGTCTTTCTGCTGATCGTGCTGCATTCCAAGCACCTGCACATCTTCCTCGCGCCCATCAACGTCACGTTCAAGCGATTGCCCGACGGTCTGGGCCCGCTACTGCCGATCGAAGCGGACGGCAAGCCGATCGACTTCGAAAACCCGCCTGACGACGCTGAATTCGGTCGCGGCAAGATCGAGGACTTCACCTGGAAGGGCATGCTCGACTTCGCCACCTGCACGGAGTGCGGGCGCTGTCAGTCGCAGTGCCCGGCCTGGAATACCGCCAAGCCGCTCTCCCCCAAGCTCGTGATCATGGACCTGCGCGACCACTGGATGGCCAAGGCGCCCTACCTCTTGGGAGAAAAGACGGCGGAGCCGCTTGACGGTCTGGACCTCGAGACCGTCAAGGAAGAAGGCCACCACGTTCCGGAATCGGGCTTCGGCCGCATCCCCGGGCACGGGCCCGAACAAGCGGTTCGCCCGCTGGTCGGCACCGCCGAACAGGGTGGTGTCATCGACCCGGACGTGTTGTGGTCCTGTGTGACCTGCGGCGCGTGCGTCGAGCAGTGCCCGGTCGACATCGAACACATCGACCACATCGTCGACATGCGCCGCTACCAGGTGATGATGGAGTCGGAGTTCCCCTCCGAGCTGTCGGTGTTGTTCAAGAACCTGGAGAACAAGGGCAACCCGTGGGGCCAGAACTCCTCGGATCGCACCAGCTGGATCGACGAAGTCGACTTTGATGTGCCGGTCTACGGCGAGGACGTCGAGAGCTTCGACGGCTACGAGTACTTGTTCTGGGTGGGGTGCGCCGGCGCCTACGACGACAAGGCGAAGAAAACCACCAAGGCTGTCGCCGAACTGCTGTCGATCGCAGGGGTCAAGTTCCTGGTGCTGGGCACCGGCGAGACCTGCAACGGCGATTCTGCACGCCGCTCGGGTAATGAGTTCTTGTTCCAGCAGCTGGCCCAGCAGGCCATCGAAACCCTGGACGGGGTGTTCGAGGGGGTCGAAACTGTCGACCGCAAGGTTGTGGTCACGTGCCCGCACTGTTTCAACACCCTGGGCAGGGAGTACCGGCAGCTCGGCGCCAACTACTCCGTGCTGCACCACACCCAGCTACTCAACCGGCTGGTACGTGACGACAGGCTGGTCCCGGTCAACCCGGTCTCCCAGGACATCACTTATCACGACCCGTGCTACCTAGGTCGACACAACAAGGTGTATGAGGCGCCGCGTGAACTGATCGGGGCGGCGGGCGCCAACCTCACCGAGATGCCGCGGCACGCCGAGCGCAGCTTTTGCTGCGGGGCCGGCGGTGCGCGCATGTGGATGGAAGAGCACATCGGCAAGCGCATCAACCACGAGCGTGTTGACGAGGCCCTGGCCACAAATGCCGCCACCGTCGCCGTGGCATGCCCGTTCTGCCGGGTGATGGTGACCGACGGCGTCAACGACCGCCAGGAGGAAGCGGGCCGGGAGGGCGTGGAGGTGCTCGACGTGGCGCAGGTGCTGCTTGCGTCGCTGGATCGTGACAGCGTGACGCTGCCCGAGAAGGGCACCGCCGCCAAGGAAGCAGAGGAGCGGGCCGCCAAAGCGGAGAAGGCTGCCCCGAAGGCCGCCGCACCGGCCGCGCCCGCCGAGGAAGCCGACAAGACCGAGGAAGCACCGGCCAAGACCGCCGAGAAGCCGGCCGCTGCGGCACCGGTCAAAGGTCTAGGCGTGGCCGGCGGCGCCAAGAAGCCCGGCGCGAAGAAGGCACCTGCAGCTGCCGAGACTACCGAAGCCGCCCCCACGAAGGGCCTCGGTATGGCGACCGGCGCCAAGAGGCCCGGTGCCAAGAAAGCCGCGGCGCCAGCCGCCCAAGCAGCAGAAACAGCCGAAGCCGCCACTCCCGAGGCTCCGGTGAAAGGCCTGGGTCTGGCGACCGGCGCCAAGCGTCCCGGTGCCAAGAAAACTGCCGCTCCTAAGGCCGAGGCAGCCCCGGCACAAGCCGCGGAGGCACCGGCCGAACCGGCCCAGCCCGAGGCTCCCGTCAAGGGCCTGGGGTTGGCCGCCGGCGCCCGTCGACCGGGCGCAAAGAAGGCGGCGGCCCCCAAAGCCGAATCCGCCCCTGTGACGGAGGCTCCGAGCGAGCCGGCCGGGAAGGCAACGGGAGCGGAGTCCGCAGCGCCGGCCAAGCCGGAGGTGCCGGTCAAGGGTCTGGGTATTGCCGCGGGCGCACGTCGGCCTGGGGCCAAGAAGGCCCCGGCGGCCAAGCCGGCAGAGCCTGAGCCCAAGCCCGAGGCACAAGCCGACGCTGAGCCCGAAGACTCGGAGTCGCCAGCGACCTCGGAGCCGTCCACACCGGCAAACGGTGAAGCGGCAGCCAAGTCCAAGCCTGCCGAGCCCGCCGCACCGTCAGCCCCGGTGAAGGGGCTGGGTCTGGCCCCCGGCGTTCGTCCACCGGGTAAACGCTGATTACAGATCGACATCGATCAGCAAATATCAGTGGACAGCAATGGGAGCATGGTTGACGTGACAACTCACCAGCTTCCCGGGCATGTGCATCACCGGCAGCGTGCGTTCGCGCAGTCGTCCAAGCTGCAGGACGTCCTGTATGAAATCCGCGGTCCGGTGCACCAGCACGCCGCGCGACTGGAGGCCGAGGGTCACCGCATCCTCAAGCTGAACATCGGCAACCCGGCGCCGTTCGGCTTCGAGGCTCCCGACGTGATCATGCGCGACATGATCCAGGCGTTGCCGTATGCGCAGGGTTACTCCGATTCCAAAGGCATTTTGCCCGCGCGGCGCGCAGTGGTGACCCGCTACGAACTGGTACCCGGCTTCCCCAAGTTCGACGTCGACGACGTGTATTTGGGCAACGGTGTCTCCGAGTTGATCACGATGACGCTGCAAGCGCTGTTGGACAACGGCGACCAGGTGTTGATCCCCGCACCCGACTACCCACTGTGGACGGCGTCCACATCACTGGCCGGCGGGACGCCCGTGCACTACCTGTGCGACGAAACCCAGGACTGGCAGCCCGACATCGCCGACATCGAATCCAAGATCACCGAGCGCACCAAGGCGCTCGTGGTGATCAATCCCAACAACCCCACCGGCGCGGTGTACAGTCGCGAAATCCTCACGCAGATGGTCGATTTAGCTCGCAAACACCAACTGCTGCTACTCGCCGACGAGATCTACGACAAGATCCTCTACGACGACGCCGAACACATCAACGTGGCGACGCTTGCGCCCGACCTCCTGTGTCTGACGTTTAACGGCCTGTCCAAGGCCTACCGTGTCGCCGGCTACCGTGCCGGTTGGCTGGCAATCACCGGACCCAAGGACCACGCCAGCAGCTTCATCGAAGGAATCAGCCTGCTGGCTAACATGCGGTTGTGCCCGAATGTCCCGGCGCAGCACGCAATTCAGGTTGCGCTGGGCGGCCACCAGAGCATCGAGGACCTGGTGCTGCCCGGCGGCCGACTGCTCGAGCAGCGCGATGTGGCCTGGAGCAAGCTCAACGAGATCCCCGGGGTGTCTTGCACCAAACCGGAAGGCGCCCTGTATGCGTTCCCCCGTCTAGACCCCGAGGTCTACGACATCGAAGACGACGAGCAACTCGTCCTGGACCTGCTGCTACAGGAGAAGATCCTGGTCACCCAGGGCACCGGATTCAATTGGCCCGCACCGGATCACCTGCGCATCGTGACGTTGCCGTGGGCGCGTGACCTGGCCGCGGCGATCGACCGGCTGGGCAATTTCCTGACCGGCTACCGCCAGTAGGCATTGGCGCCTGACCGCGACCGTGCACCCGCACGATGTCGAATCGGCGTGTTGCGCAAGGCTATTCACTCTCGACAGCCACGAGATTCAGTGGCGCTCCAGCAACTCCAGCAGATAGTCCCCGTAGCCGGACTTAGCCAGTGCTCGCGCCCGCCGCTCCAGCTGCTCGTCGTCGATCCACCCTCGCCGCCACGCAACTTCTTCGGGCACACTGACTTTCAAACCCTGCCGCAGTTCCAGCGTGCGGACAAAATCCGATGCATCCAGCAATGAGTCGAACGTTCCAGTATCCAGCCATGCCGTGCCTCGCGCCATCACCTCAACGGACAGCCGGCCCTGGTCCAGATAGGTCTGGTTGACCTCGGTGATCTCATACTCGCCACGCGCTGATTTTTTCAGGCCCTTGGCGATCTCGATCACATCGTTGTCGTAGAAGTACAGGCCTGGCACGGCGTAGTGGGACTTCGGTTTCTCCGGCTTCTCCTGCAGTGACACCGCGATCCCGTCGGCGTCAAATTCCACCACGCCGTAGGCCGACGGATTTGCCACCCGGTACGCAAAAACCGCTCCCCCACTTATGGCTTGGAAGCGGCTCAGACTGGTTCCCAGGCCTGGCCCATAGAAGATGTTGTCTCCCAACACCAATGCCACCGAGTCGTTACCAATGTGGTCCGCACCAAGGACGAATGCCTGCGCCAGGCCGTCCGGGTTGTCCTGGGTCACCCAGCTCAGATTGATGCCGAATTGCGAACCGTCACCGAGCAACCGACGAAAACCCGCCGCGTCATGGGGTGTGGTGATCACCAGGATGTCGCGGATCCCGGCCATCATGAGGGTCGACAGCGGGTAGTAGACCATCGGCTTGTCGTAGACCGGCAGCAACTGCTTACTGATACCGATGGTGATGGGGTGTAGCCGGGTGCCCGAACCACCAGCCAGGATGATCCCGCGCATGCGCGACTCCTTCGTTCCGGTCGGCCTCAGTCGACCAGATCGCTCTCGGTGAGTTCGGTTGCCGCCAGCGCCAAGGACAGGTTCTCGTGACGGTAGACCGAGGTGACGTGGTCCCGGACCACCCGAAACGCCGAGGCTGCCGTAGTGACGGCGCTGGGATCGTGGCGGTCGCTGATCGTCTGTTCGACGACGACGACGCCGTCGTGCACAAACATCCGGCCCAGCTCCGCCGTCGTCGTCAACGACTTCGCCCATGAACTCAACGCTTGGTGGCCCTGCGCGGCGCCGTGCGCGTCGCCGATCTCGATGTCGTCGCTGGATAACGCCACCAGGGTGTCGATGTCGGCGCTGTTGAGCGCGTCATGCCAGGCCAAGACGGTCGCGATCTCCGATGTGGTCATGGTCTAGGAGTCTAGAGAGGAGTGCGGTCGAGCCATCGCCGCCATACCTGCTCGTCACCGAATAGCTCAATCGCCGTGTCGGCGAGAGAGACTCGTCGGGTAATTGCCAACAGCAGCTCTGCGGCGCTGCCACGCAGTGCCGCGGTGCCCTTGCCGTGTAGATGCGACCACGTGATCGCCGTTTCCTGGACGGCGATCGTCCATTCGCCGGCTTGACCCAGGCCGGGATCGGTTGCATGCAGGTGCAGGGTGTCACCGCCTTCGAGCGGCAGCGGTGCGCCGTCTTTGCCCGCCCTGATCACAATGCGTTCCAGGAACTCGTCGATCGCATCGGCGGCGAGCTCGGGGTCGACGCCGAAGTCGCCGCCCACTGCGAGCTCGGCGTCGGCGCGATGTACGACGTTCTCGTGCAGCCGCCGTCGGATCCACCAACCAGCGGGGCGGGTGCCGAGGAATGTCCATACCGGGGTTTGAGGTCCGGTCGCCGCGACGGCATCGACCAGAAGCTCTGCCCCACCGTTGAGCCACGCGATCGCGTCATCGCGGCCGGATGGTGGCGCGCCGTCGTCGACGCTGCGAAATTCCAGGAAGCTGTCGCGTCGATCGCGCACGATCTGGGCAGCCCAACGGTCGCCGCGGCCGACATGCCGGAATAGCTGGTCCAGGGTCCAGCCGGGACACGTCGGTACGGGCGTCGAGGGGTCGGCGGCGCGGATCAGCTCGCCGAAGGCACGGGTTTGTTCCAGATAGGCCGCGGCGTAATCCATCGTGACGACGCTACTCGCCGCCTCTGCGCACCTATTGGCGCGACGACACTGACGTCCCACACAAGGCTGTCGGACGCGTAACGTCTCAGCCATGCGCACCCATGGGTGGGGCGGCGCGAAGCCCGCATCGGACGAAGAGGCGATCGAACGCATCCTGGATGCCGCCAGCCAGGCGATCGACGAACGCGGCGGTGATATCCGCATCGCGGATGTAGCGCGAACGCTGGGGGTGTCGCGACAAACCGTTTACAACTACTTCCCCGGGACCAACACCCTGCTGGAAGCCGCGGCCACCCGATCGGGGCTGCGGTTTATCGATCGGCTCACCGAGCACCTCGCCGGCATCACCGACCCCGTCGACGCCCTGGTGGAGAGTCTGGCGTTCACCCTGGAATGGCTGCCCGACGACAAACATGTGCAGTTGATGCTGATCCACGACTTCACCAAGGCCTCGACCGGGGTGACCTCGGATTTGGGCATCAGATTCGGCCATGGCCTGCTGGCCGGACTGGACGTGGACTGGGCGAACCTCGGACTTGACGACGCCGACCTCAACGACCTGGCGGAGTACACGCTGCGGATACTGCAGTCGTTCATGATCGACCCGGGCCGGCCGCCGCGCACCGGTGTGGTGCTGCGTACCTACCTGCGGCGTTGGGTCGCGCCGGTACTCGAGGCCGAGATCGCCGGCCACCTCATCGCCGAACCCCACGCATCGAATTGACAAGATCGGTAAGCTGTCCAGTCGAGTGAGGTGGTGGCAGTGACTTACGACGCAGTGGTCGCAAACGGCAGGTGGTTCGACGGCACCGGCCGACCGTCGGCAATCCGCGACATCGGTATTCGCGACGGCCGGGTGACTGCGGTTTCAGCGACTCCCCTAGACACCGAGGGATGCTCGAATGTCATTGATGCCGAAGGCAAATGGGTGATTCCAGGCATCATCGACATTCACACCCACTACGACGCCGAGGTGCTGGCCGCCCCGGAGCTCTCAGAGTCGCTACGGCATGGTGTCACCACCATCATCCTGGGGTCGTGCTCACTGTCCACCGTGCATGTCGACGCGGAAGAAGCCGCCGACCTGTTCGGGCGGGTGGAGGCGATCCCGCACGAACACGTGGTCCGCATCGTCGGCGAGCACAAGACGTGGCGTAATGCAGACGAGTACATCGAGGCGCTCGAGTCGTTGCCGTTGGGCCCCAATGTGACCGCGTTCATCGGCCACTCCGACATGCGCACGGCGGTGATGGGGCTGGACCGGGCCACCCGCCGCGATGTGCGGCCTGCCGCCGCCGAGCAGGACCGCATGGAGCAGATGCTCAGCGAGGCCCTCGATGCCGGCTTTATCGGAATGTCCTCGCAGCAACTGCTTTTCGACAAAATCGACGGAGAGACCTGCCGGTCGCGAACGCTGCCGTCGACCTACGCGAAGGGACGCGAGTTGCGGCGGCTGAAGTCGCTGCTGCGCCGCGCGGGGCGCGCCCTGCAGTCGGGCCCCGACATCAGCCATCCGCAGAACATCGTGTCGCAAGCCCTGCAGTCGCTGGGTATTCGCCGCCCCCAGCTCAAGACCAGCCTGCTGGCCGCCGCCGACATGAAGTCGGCACCCGCAAGCGTCTGGTTGACCAGCTTCCTTGCGGCCGTGGTGAACCGGCTCGGCGGCAACTTCCGCTTCCAGCACCTGCCGGTGCCGTTCGAGGTGTACGCCGACGGGATCGACCTAGTGGTGTTCGAGGAGTTCGGTGCGGGCGCGGCGGCACTGCATCTCAAGGACGAACTGGAGCGCAACGAACTGCTGCGCGATGAGGAGTACCGTCGGCGGTTCCGCAAGGACTACGACACCAAGTTCGGGCCGCGAGCCTGGCATCGAGATTTCTTCGACGCCGAGATCGTTTCCTGCCCCGACGAATCGGTGGTGGGCAAGTCGTTCGGACAGGTCGGCGTGGAACGTGGCGACCTGCACCCGGTGGATGCCTTCCTCGACCTTATTCTTGAGCATGGCACCAAGATTCGTTGGCGTACAACAATTTCCAACCACCGGTCGAAGATGCTGCGTCGTTTAGCCCGGATGAACGGCCTGCAGATCGGCTTCTCCGACGCCGGCGCACACCTGCGCAATATGGCGTTCTACAACTCCGGGCTGCGGCTGCTACGGCACGTACGCGACGCCGAGCGCGCGGGCAAGCCGTTCCTGTCACCCGAGCGGGCGGTGCACCGGCTTACTGGAGAACTGGCCGACTGGTACGGGCTGGATGCCGGTCACCTGCGGGTAGGCGACTGGGCTGACCTGGTGGTCCTGGACCCACAGCGCCTCGACGACTCGCTAGATGCGTACCACGAAGCCAATGTCGAAGCCTACGACGGGCTTTCCCGCATGGTGAACCGCAACGACGCGACCGTACAGGCCGTCTTCGTCTCCGGGCGCGAAGTGTTCCGCGACGGCCAGCCCACCCCGATTCTCGGACGGCAGCGCACCGGCGGCTTTTTGCGCGCCGGCCGACGCGGCCGCACCGTGCCGGAGCCGCTCACCGCGCCGGGCGACGCGCTCCCAGCCTGAACACCCGCCAACCCGCCCGCTCCCAGCGGGCCGCCTCGAGGCAGTTACGGCCATCGACGACGACCCGGGCCCGCACCCGGTCCGCGAGGTCGTCGGGGTCGAGGTCGACAAACTCACGCCATTCGGTGAGCACCAACACCGCATCGGCGCGCTCACAAGCCTCTTCGACCGACACTGCGTAGGTAAGCGTTGGAAACAGTCGGCTGGCGTTGTCCAGCGCCTTGGGGTCGTAGACGTTGACCGCGGCGCCGTTGAGCTGCAACTGGCCTGCCACGTTGAGGGCGGGAGAGTCGCGGACATCGTCGGATTCGGGCTTGAACGCCGCCCCGAGCACCGCGATGTTGGCACCCAGTAGGGAGCCCCCGCATGCCGCAGTGGCCAATTCGACCATGCGAGTGCGCCGGCGCATATTGATGCTGTCCACTTCTCGAAGGAAGGTCAGGGCCTGGTCGGCGCCGAGCTCGCCGGCCCGCGCCATAAATGCCCGGATGTCCTTGGGGAGGCAGCCGCCGCCGAAACCCAAACCGGCGTTAAGGCATTGGCGCCCGATACGGGGATCGTAGCCGAGCGCGTCGGCCAGCACGCTGACGTCCGCGCCTGCGGCCTCGCACACCTCAGAGATGGCGTTGATGAACGAAATCTTGGTCGCCAGAAAGGCATTGGCCGACACCTTGACCAGTTCTGCTGTCTGCAAATCGGTCACCAAAAAGGGTACCTCGGCCGCTAGTAGTGGCCCGTACAGTTCCCGCACAGCCGCCTCGGCACGAACTGAACCATCTTGCACCCCAAGAACAATGCGGTCTGGGTGCAACGTGTCGTGTACTGCATAGCCTTCTCGCAGGAATTCAGGGTTCCAGGCGATTTCGACGTCAACTCCGTCGGGCGCCAGCGCGAAGGCGCGGCGGCCCAGCTCAGCGGCGGTGCCGACCGGAACGGTCGACTTACCGACCAGAACCGAAGGCCTGGTCAGGCGCGGCACCAGCGCGTCGATGACGGCATGCACATGCCGTAGGTCAGCGCCGTATTCGCCCTTCTTCTGCGGGGTTCCGACGCCAAGGAAATGGACGTCGGCGAACTGGGCCGCTATGTCGTAGTCGGTGCTGAAATGCAGCCGTCCCGCAGCAAGGTTGTCTCGCAGCAGCTTTCGCAGGCCAGGTTCGTAGAAGGGGATGTCACCGCCGGCCAGCTTGGCGACCTTACCGGGGTCGATATCCACCCCGACGACTTCGTGCCCCAACTCCGCCATTCCGACGGCGTGCGTGGCACCTAGATAACCCGTACCGAATACGGTGCACCTCATACCACCGTGTGTAGGTCGTCGCGATGAGCTAACCGCATCGCGACGCTGAACGGCGGGTGACGGTTAACCGGCGAGATCAGATGCCGGGAATTCCCGGAATGTTGAACCCACCGCGACCGCCACCTCTGCCGGGGCCTTTGCCGCCGATACCGGGCCCCTTGGGGCTGGGCGGTTTGCCGATACCGGGCGGCTTGCCCGGCCCACCGCCGCGGCCCGGCGGATCGACCGAGGGCAACTGGGGCGTGAAGATCGGGGGAATCGGGATCGGCACCGGGATGGGCGCAATGGGAACCGGGGCAGGCGCGGCGGGTTCCGGCGCAGGCGCCTCGACCACCGGGGCGGGTACCTGCGGTACCTGCGCGGGGACCTGCGGCACCTGTGCGGGTGTCTCGGGGGCGGGAGCCTGCGGCGCCGGTGCCTGCTCCGGAATCGGCGCTTGTTGCGGTGCCGGCGTAGGAGCCTGAGGAGCGGGAGCCTGGGGCGCCGGTGCCGGAGACTGCGGCACCTGGTGATCGGGGACGACAGCGGCTTGCCCGGGGTTGGGTCGGGTACCGGACGAGTCGCGCATGCTGACTGCCAGCGACACCACCAGAGACGCCACCCCGATAACGAAGATCGACAACAAGATACTGGCGAGCAGCGCAAAGGGCTTCCGGTCGTCCTGCTCGTCGTCGACCTGCGCGTCGTCGACGGCACTGTAGGCCAGACCGTCTCCGCTGCCGTCGAACAGGGCCGGATCCAGCGAGTACGCCTCAAGGGTGCCGGTGCTCGGGGCTTGGGCGTAGGCCTGGGCTGCCGTGGACGACGACAGCAGCGGGAAGTGCGCCGATGCCAGCGCTGCACCGCGAGCCAGCGCGGTCTCCGGCTCCTCGGCCGCGGTCACCGGCAACGTGGTTGCCGCTTCGAGGGTGGGCTTGATCAGCGGGATGTCCACGCCGGACCCAACGACGAATAGCGCGTCCGGGCGTGTCTCCAGCGCGTCTGCACCGGCAGCGAGCTCGACTAGCTGGGCTACTGCGGCGTCATCGTCGTCGGGGAGCCGCTGGCGATGAATGTCGGTGATCGAGCCGTCGGCACTGTCCACGACGGCCAAGGTCGCGGTGTCGGGCTCGATGAACAGCAGGGCGGTCTGTGCGTAGTTGGTCTCATTGCCGACCGAATGCGCCAGCGCGGCGGCAGCCAGAAACGCCGAGACCAGCATGACGTTCTCGATCTTGCGGTTGGCCAGCGCATCGCGCAGCGCCGTGGCTTGGTCCTGATCTCGCCAGGTGACGCCAGTCGACGCCAACTGATAGCCGCCCTCTGCGGCTCCTTCGCGAGTCCCCAGAATGGCGGAGATCACCTGTTCGGCAGCTTGGGCGTTGGCCGCCGACGGGTGGGTGTCGACGTCGAATACTTCCTGGTCGACGAGGGCGCCGTTGCCGTCTTCGCCCTCTACCAGCACCATCCGGACTGCCGAGGGTGCCATCGACACACCGAGGACGGTGTCCACAATTCCCCCTATCGATTCCGCAGATTTCCCACCCGTTCACCACGGTACCCACGGCTGGCGCGGCTTATCCATTTGAAAATGCTTAGTCAGGAAGCCGAGGGCTGCGACCTGGGGCTATCTACCTGTGGCCTACCTGTGGCCTACCTGTGGCCGCCGCCGAAGCCACCGCCGTGACCGCCACCACCGAAGCCACCGCCAAAGCCACCGCCGTGGCCCCCGCCAAAGCCACCGCCGTGACCGCCGCCACCGAAGCCGCCACCCGGACCACCACCACCGAACGGACCACGAGCACCGGGCCCACCACCGAAGCCGCCACCCGGACCACCACCACCGAACGGACCACGAGCACCGGGCCCACCACCGAAGCCGCCACCCGGACCACCACCGCCAAAGGGACCGCGTTCAACGGAACCACCGCCGGGACCCCCACCGCCGAACGGGCCGCGGCCGCCCGGTACCCCACCGCCCGGTATGCCGGGAATCCCGCCGGTGATGCCGGGAATCCCTGCGCCGCCGGAACCGCCGCCACCGAACGGACCCCGACCGGGGTTGGAGGACGGCCCCCGCCCGGGCGCGCTCTGAGCCGGGGGACTCTTGACAATCGGGGCTTGTGGCACCGGGTTTTCGAGTCGCGGCGGCGACGCCGGCACCTGAACCTGAGGAGCTTGCACTTTCGGCGGCCGCATTAACGTCGCGGGACCGGGCACCTGGATCTGCGGCACCACGATCGGTGGCGCCAGTACCACCTCAGGCACCCGGGGAGCCGGTGCGGCAGGAGCAGCCGGCAGTGCGGGTAACGCCGGAGCCGCAGGGACGGCCGGGGCAGCGGGAGCCGGCGCGGCAGGAGCAGGCACCCTCGCTTGCGGGGTACCGCCGTGCGGAACGCTCGGCAGATTGACCTTCTGCTGTGGGGCGGCCACGACGGGGGGCGCCGGCTCCGGCTGCGCGGGTGCGATCAGACGGTTCTGGCTGGGGATCGGCTGCAACGCGACCGTCGGGCGGATATCGAGTGCGAGGGCCACCTCGAGCGCGACCATGGCCGCAGTGGCGACCACCGCCACACCACTACCGAGTAACAGCGCGGGTCTGCGCCGAGGGGTCTCGGTGATCTCGTCCTCGTCGAAGTCGTCGTCGAACTCGTCGAATACGTCCGTCGCGTAGGGGTCGTAGCCGAAATCGCGCCCGGTGACCTCGTCGGCCGCATCGACGTCCTGCGCATAGGCCAGCGCGGCCGTGCTCGCGGCGAACAGTGGCGAGCTGCCGGAGGCCAGGGCCGCCCCGCGGGCCAGCGCCATCTCGGGTTCCTCGGGCACGCTGACTGCCAGCGTCGTCGCCGCATCCAGCGCCGGTTTGATCAGTGGGACGTCGACTCCCGAACCGACCACATAGATGCCGTCTGGGCGGGTCGGCATCGATTCGGCGTCAGATATCAGCTCTTGCAGCTCGGTGATCGCTGTCTCGTCGTCGGCGGCCAACTCTTGGCGGCGCACGTCGCAGAGCGAGCCATCGGCAGTTTCCACCACGGCCAACGTCGCGGTGTCGGGTTCGATGAAGAGCACGCCGGTCCGGTGATAGCCCAGAGATCCACCGACCGCCTGACCCATCGCGGCCGCGGCCAGGAACGCCGAGACCAGCATGACGTTTTCCATCTTGCGGGCGGCCAGCGCGTCGCGCAGCGCAGACGCCTGCTCCTGATCGGTCCAGCTCACGCCGACCGAGGCCAGGTGCAGCCCGGCGTCGGCCGCGCCTTCGCGCGTGCCGAGGATCGCTTGGATCACCTGATCCGACGATCGCATCGTGGCCGGGTCGTGCCCCAGGCGAAAACTGTCCTCTTCGACGATCGCGCCGTCCGCGTCCTCACCTTCGACCAATGCGATGCGCACAGCGGTGGGCGCCATCGACACCCCTAGTACGACATCCACAACCCCTCCCGAAGGTCTAATCACGGATTGAGGAGGAAAGGCCCAAACTCAAATGGTAGTCCTGCTAACGATGTCGGCGCAGCCCTGCGAGCTATGTAGAACCTATGAAGTTCTGATACGAGCGCGACGGCGTAGGACCGCGCTGACCTTGATATTTGGATCCGACGCCTGCGCTTCCGTAGGGACGTTCCGACGGGCTGGTGAGCCGCAGGATGCACAACTGGCCGATCTTCATCCCGGGCCACAGGGTGATCGGCAAGTTAGCCACATTGGACAGCTCCAGGGTGATGTGACCGCTGAAACCCGGATCGATGAAGCCGGCCGTGGAGTGCGTCAGCAGCCCCAACCGACCTAGTGAGGACTTACCCTCCAGCCGCCCGGCGAGATCGTTCGCCAGCGTCACCGTTTCCAGCGTCGAGCCCAGCACGAACTCGCCTGGGTGCAGCACGAACGGCTCACCCTCGTCGGGTTGCACCAGCGTGGTGAGCTCGTCCTGCTGCCTGGCCGGGTCGATGTGGGTGTAGCGGGTGTTGTTGAAGACCCGGAACAGACAATCGAGGCGGACGTCGATGCTGGACGGCTGCACCAGGGTGTCGTCAAATGGATCGATTTGCAGCCGTCCGGCGGAGATTTCGGCTCTGAGGTCACGATCGGAGAGCAGCACGCGACGAGCGTATCTGCCGTCCCGGGTCAGCGGACGTAGATCTCGTCTCCGGTGGGGTATCCGCCGCCGGTAGTCGTGACGTGGACGTGGTCGTAGTGTCCATAGCCACCTGATTGGGCGCCGCCGCCGGGTGTGTAGTAGGTGCCGCGCCAGATGGCGTCCTGGATGCCGAACCGGTCGGCGTTCTGCATGACATAGGTGACGATCGCGTTGCCCAGCTCGATGCCCTGATCCGAACTCGGGTCGGGGATCATCACGTCGACGGCGAGGCCTTCGGGGTGCCAGCGCAGGGCGTCGGGACGGACACCCCCCATCTGGTGGATCTCTGGGAACATCGCGCTGATGGCACGCTCCACGAGGATGGTCCTGACCTGCAGGCCTTGCTCCGGCGCCACCCCGACGGGCAGCGCACGGCTGCCGAGGTCGGCGCGCGATCGGTCGGCGCGCGTTCGCTGGACGGGCGCCATCTGTTCGATGTCGAACCGCATCCGGGAGGTGTCGAGTGCCTGCACCTCTGCCGTCGCAATCTGAATGCAGCATGGCGGAGAATTGTCGACGGCAACTTGCTTTACGTCTGTGTGGGCGGTCGCGGGATTCACGTCTGCCCCTAGCGCCCCGCCGACCGCGAAGAGCGCCGCCGCCGGGACGATGGCCTTAGCCAGCAGTGCTGGCGCCTTTCGCCTCTCCTTGGCTAACTCGTGCTTCCCCACGAAAGGTCACGATAGAGGGTTACGAATAATAACGAAAGGGTAAACGCATTCACGTTCGACCATTTATCAGAATGGTCGTTCAAACTTACATCGCTGTAATTCGGGTGGTTTCGCTGATCACTTGACGAGAAGCTTGGACAGTTCCTCGAGCATCTGGCGCGCGTAGCCCCGCCAGAACCAGCCGAAGGCCGGCAGCACTGGTTCGACGAGGGGCGAGCGCGGAAACATGTTGTAGCGCCACGTGATTCGAGTACCCGTTCCCGCTGGAGCAAACAGGAATTCGCCGTCGATCCCGGTGAGCAGGGCGCCCAGCGGGCCGCGCAGATCGCTGATGCGATACCGCCACGCGTGTGGCTCGTCAACCTCGACGACGGTCTCGCGGAGGGCTCCGAAGCCCCCGCCCAATTCCAGCACCCGGGTTTGCCCGACGGCTCCGCTCCAGTGGCCAGCATCACGTCCGCTGACGGCGACGATCGGCGGGAGGGGGCCGTATCGGCGCCGGAACACGGTCGGGATATCCATCTCGATGATGCCCCGGAAGGCTTGCTCGGGAGTCACTGGAATCGTGCGGGATTGTTCGACCCGCGCCCCGTTGGACATCGACCGATGCTAGCCTTTCTGGGCACTGCGCCGATGTAGTTCAATGGCAGAACATCAGCTTCCCAAGCTGAATACGCGGGTTCGATTCCCGTCATCGGCTCCAGTTTCACCAGCGAAAACGCTGTTCGATCCGTTCGAAAATCGGTCTCAGTGTCACCGCCTTGCCATCAGCGAAACCCCAGGTGACGGGATACACCGATCTGCTGACAAACCGTGACCAGCGTCGCCCCTCAGCAGGTGGTCGACCGCGCGGGTGCCCGTGGATGGTCGCTCTCGTAACCCCGGACCAATGCGTACCAAAATCCGATTTATCGATCTAACTCGGACTAACACTATAGTTAGTCCGAGTTAGGAGACATCCATGCAACCCAGAGATGCGTGGCCTCGCCACAGGGCAGAGCAACGCCCGTGGGCACAGACCCAAAGGGGGGGCACCCGCGAGGACAGGACACTTCGTTCGGTCACAGTGTCGCTTCCTCCCTACATCGCCAAAATCGATGCCAACGTCGACGCGGATATCGCTGTCGAACTCGAAGCCGCCATGAGCGAGATTTCTAGACTCGACAGCACGCACGGAACCCACCTCGCAGCGCTCAGCACTCTCCTACTTCGAACAGAATCGGTGGCCTCTTCGAAAATTGAGCGCGTTGAAGCGAGCTTGGACGACTACGCGCGCGCGTTGCACGGCGGAAGAGGCAATTCGAGCGCGGTCTCGATGGCGGCGGCAACCACCGCCCTAAACGAAATGATCGCGAGCGTCGATCGAGATGCCCCCGTGCAGATGTCCGTGATCCTGCGCGCACATGAGGCGCTGATGCGAGAAGATCCGACAGAAGGGCAGCATGCTGGTCGAATAAGGAGTGTCCAGACCTGGATCGGCGGAAGCGACTACTCGCCGCGAGATGCGTTGTACGTTCCGCCACCGCCAGACACGGTGCACGCGTACATGGACGACCTGATGGAGTTCGCGAACCGAACCGACGTTCCCGTTCTGATTCAGGCCGCCATCGCGCATGCACAGTTCGAATCAATCCACCCCTTCACCGACGGCAACGGCCGCATCGGCCGGGCACTCATCAACGCCATCTTTAGGCGGAGGGGAGCAACAACGCGCCTCGTTGTCCCTCTGGCATCGGCGCTTGTTGCTCACCGAGCGCGCTACTTCGGCGCGCTCACCACATACCGCGCCGGCGACCTACGCCCACTGATCGTCACATTCGCGAATGCATCAAAGACTGCTGCCGCCGAATCACGAACTACTGCAGCGCGTTTGGCCGAGATACCAATTGAGTGGCGAAACATGACCGGACCGATTAGGCGTAATAGCGCGACCGACAAACTACTCCTGCTTTTACCGTCGACGCCGATCGTTTCATCCGACGACGTCGTATCACTTGTCGATGCACCTCGAAGCAGCGTGTTCGCCGCAATAAAACGACTGCACGACTCCGGCGTTCTACGCCCATTGACTGACCGCAAACGGGACCAGGTATGGGGAGCAAGCCTTGTACTCGACGAACTAGACGACTTGGGGCGCAGGATCGAGCGAGCACTTGACTTCAGTCCCGGACAACTTGGCGATCGAACGAACGAAACGCCACGGTCGCCCAGGATGCCTTGGGGCGCCCTTGTGGGTGTTCAGAATCCCGAGCTCGTTGGGAAATCGCAGAACTGCCCATAGCTGCGGATGCCCCCTGGCTTGTGATTGACTTTCTACATCAGACTTGATTATCTCCACTATTGGATGGACTGTCGAGGAGAGGGGCCCCCATGGAGCTGAACATCAGCTGGTTGGCCGTCGTGGTCGCGATTGTCGTCGGGATGGCCATCGCATGGGTCTGGTACAGCGATTGGGGGCTGGTCGGCAGTACTTGGCGGAGGCTGACCGGAGTGACCAAGGAGGACTCCGCGAAAGGCGGCAAGGGGCCTTTCGTGATTCTGGTGGCATCGATCATCGTCACCGCTGTCGCTCTTGCCGCCTCCTGCTCCATCGCGGCCGGGTTCTTCGGCGACAACTCGGTCTGGCTCGCCCTGGCCGTCGGTCTCACCGCATGGCTAGGGTTCTCACTCTCGACCCTGGCGCAGCACAACGGCTTCGAACAGAAGCCTTCTCAGCTCACCGCGATCAACAGCGCATACCAGCTCGTCTTGTTTCTGGGCATGGCTCTCCCCATCGGCCTGATCCAGTAGCAGAAGCCCTCGCTCGTGCCGATGAGCATCGAGTCGTTGTCAGTCGCCTGCGTCGACGGACCACGAGGATGCGCCGCGCGTCAGTACTTCCAGCGCTTGCAGTCCGGCTCGGCTCACGTCGTGCGGCGCCAGCGGGTAGCTGTTGCCCCCCAGAGACAGCGTCGCTAGCCCCACCCAGGCACCGAACAAGAAGTGTGACATCAGCCTTGCATCCAGCGAACGCACGTCGCCGTCATCTATCGCCTCTTGTATCTGCTGCTGGAAGGTGACGCGCGCGGTCTCGAATCGATTGTCGATTCTCACGTCGGTCGGTGATGCGGACTCGTCGGTGCGCAGTGCGCGCGCAGTCAGATACCGGGTCAATGCAGGGTGATCGATCAGCAGTTGGAGGTATGCCCTTCCTGTTGCGATCACGCGATCCACTGCACGTTTGTTGTTGCTGTGTACCGCAGCGATTTCGGTGGTAGCGATCTCTAGTAGATGCTCGGTGGTCGCGGCGACCAGTCCATCCTTGGTGCCAAAGTGCACGTATACCGACGCGGGCGATACGCCTGCGAGCGCGGCGACGTCCTCGATTCGAACCGACTCCGGCGCGGTGTGGGCGAGCAGCTTCTCAGCCGCGGCGACTATCGACGCGCGCGTTTTCGCGCGCCGGCGTTCTCCGCGCGCGGAGGCAAGGCTGGCCGCCTTGTCGGTCGTCATCGCCGCTGATGGTAGTGCACCGGCAGTCCGCAAGCTGGTGCCGTGTAGCTCCGCGTCGACGGGCCTAAGAGGTGAGGTTGGCGGCGTAGACGGCAATGCACAAGTACCTTAATCTAGAGTTGACTCTAGTTTAGAGTAGAACTCTAGATTAGAGTGAGACTCTGGTTGTGCACACCGGCCGGTTGCCGCAAAGGCCCGGGAGAACCCGCAACCGTCACAAGACCGATACCTAGGAGACGACGTGGCCACTTTCGCCCTCAACACCGACTCACATCCGCCCGGCACGGATCTCGCCGAGCGCGTCGCCGCGGTGACCGCGCTGGCTCGTATACCGGGATCCGAGGTGTACCTCGACCCGGCTGACGTCGACTACGAAGCCTGGAATCACGTCGGTGATCCGCTCGCCGAAGATCTGATCGAGCTGATGCGCGCCCGCAAGGTGATGGGCGGAGACCTCTACGCCAACGCCCGCAAGCTGGAGGCCGAGGGCATACCGGAAGCAACCGCCTTTTTCCGAGACGTCGAGACCCTTCCGTCCTGGTTCGACCTGGACTCGCTGCGGGTAGGCGCCAGCATGGGGCGCCGCAACCTTTTCGGAATGAAAATTGGCATGGTTTCCGCGTTGCCGTTTACCTACATCGACCCAGCGACCGCAGAGGTAATGGGCGCGACTGGCCGGCTGGCCAGCGGGGGCGACTACCGTCGCCGGATGGTCGAGACCGCAGCTGGCTTCGTCGGCGCGCTCGATGTCGACGGCATGCTACCAGGCGGCCAGCGATGGATCCTGTGGGTGCGAATTCGGCTGCTGCACACCATGATCCGCCTAGGCATCCACCGCACTCAGCAGTGGACGCGCTACGACCGGGGCGTGCCTGTCAGTCAGCTCGCCACCGCCGCATGTAGCTACATTTTTGGCCAGCATCGGGTGAATGTCATCAAGTTCGCCGGTGGCGTCGTCAGCCAGGCGGAGCGTGACGGGTTCGCACTGATGTGGCGCTGGATCGCCCGCATCGAAGGCGCGAACAACCAATTACTCGGTCGCACGCACGCTGAAGAATTCGCTCTACAGTCGCGGGAACACCAGTACCTCTACGAGCCGAGCGCCAAGGGCGCCGAACTTACCGAGAGCGTGATTGCCGGAGCGACGCGGATGGGGTCCTTCCGCGGCTCACGAACCATCAACCAGGCAGTCACGCGGCAACTCCTCGCGCCCAAGATGGCGGCAACGGTTCCCAACGGCGACTTGCGCAAGTGCCTCGGCGTGGCGCCCGTGCCGATGGCCGAGATCCTGGTGCGCATTGTGGCGTTCCTGCTGAAAATCCCCAACCAGCTCACCCGATTGAAGCGGGTGCGCGACCACTTCGACGAGAACGGCCAGAAGACCCTGGACGACGCCATCGAGCGGGGCCTGCGAGGCATCAAAGCCGAGTATCGCGGTACCCCGGTCGGCGGTCAGCCCACCGATCAGTAATCACGCCCTACCACCCCCAACGGAAGACTCATGACCAGCACATACGACGTCACATTCGCCACCGAGGCGGAACTGGACACCGCCATTGACGAACTCACACGCGGCGCGCAGCGGTGGGCGGTGACGGGACTAACGGAACGCATCACACTGCTCAAACGCACGCAGCGCAGCATCGCCGACGCCGCAGACGCTTGGGCTGCCGCAGCAATCGTCGCCAAGGGCATTCCGCCTGGCCCGCTGGAGGGCGAGGAATGGATGTCTGGTCCGTACGCGACCCTCTGCGCCTTCGGGGCGGTCATCGACAGTCTGAAGAAGATCGCCGCAGGCAAGTCGCCGGCGTGCGGACTCAAGTCCCGCACGGTGCCGGGCAACCGGACCGCATTCGCGATGCTCCCGGGCGACTTGTTCGAGTTCAACCTGTTCAACGGGTTCAGCGCCGAAGTTTGGCTGACGCCAGGCGTCTCCGCCGATGAAGCGCGCCGCACGGCCGGTCTGGGCGCTAGGCGTTCCGGCGAGAACGGCGGAGTCGGCCTGGTGCTCGGAGCGGGGAACATCGCAGCGATCGGCCCTCTTGACGTCCTTTACGAACTGATCGCCCACAACCGCGTCAGTGTCCTCAAACTGAACCCGACCTTCGCCGGTCTGATCGCTGCGTACGAGGCCGCTTTCGCGCCATTGATCAACGCCAACCTGGTGCGGATCGTCAACGGCGGCACCGAGGTTGGCCAGTACCTCACCGCTCACCCGGGTGTCTCGCACGTACACATCACCGGAAGCCGCGCGACCCACGACATGATCGTGTGGGGGTCGCGCACGGAAAAGGACGGCGCACCTAAGCTCGGCAAGCCAATCACCAGCGAGCTCGGCGGAGTGTCGCCGATCATCGTCGTGCCCGGCAAGTGGGATGACGCGGATTTGCGCTACCAGGCCGAGCACGTCGCAACGCAGCGGTTCCACAACTGCGGACACAACTGCATCGGCGGCCAGGTACTCGTCGTATCCGCGGACTGGCCGCAGAAAGACGCGTTCCTCGCCGAGATCCGCCGCGTCGTCGAAGCACTTCCCCAACGGACGTTGTGGTATCCGGGCGCCGACAAGAAAGTTGCGGCCGCCGCCTTGGCTTATCCCGACGCCGAGCGCCTAAACGGACGAATCCTGCTGAAGGTCGATCAATCGACGTCGCAGGAAGCGCTGACCACCGAGTACTTTGGCCCGGTGCTGGCCCACACCGAACTACCAGCTATAGGGCTCGAATTCCTGTGTGCCGCAATCGAATTCTGCAACGATAAGCTCGGCGGCAATCTGGGCGCCAGCATCATCGTGGCCCCCGACGACCGCAAAGCCATGGGAACAGCATTCGAAGCAGCCGTCGCCGATCTGCACTACGGCACCATCGGCATCAACGTGTGGAGCGCCATCGGCTTCCTAGTGCCGGCGCTGTCGTGGGGAGCTTATCCGGGCAATACCCTCGGTGATGTCGGGTCCGGAATCGGCATCGTGCACAACTCGCGCCTGCTGACCAACATCGAACGCAGCGTCGTGACCGGACCGTTCCGGCCGTTCCCGCGATCGATCGCAGGTGGCGAGATGGCTCTGTCACCCAAACCGGCCTGGTTCGTGACCGCCAGGTCGGCCAAAGGCGTCGCCGAGCGTCTCACACGCTTCGCGGCCAGCCCCGGGTGGGCCAAGCTTCCCGGCATCTTCAACCAGGCCTTCCGGGCCTGACCCCATGGATGACTTCGTCTTTCGGTGGCGGGCACGTGATGATCAGCGGCCGCCAAAGCCAAACCGCAGCTATCCCCGGTATAGCAGCCCGTCGATGGTCTTGATGCCGAACGGGTGGTGGCCCTGAGTGTCCAGCTGCGCCTGGCTGTTGATGACGTAAAAACCACCGGAGCCCGCCGAGGTGACCGCAATGCATTGATGTTTCATCTCGGACGCCTTGCCTTGCGCGACGGTGTTGAAGGCCTCGACGAAAATGTGGTGGTCCATGGTCTTGACGTGGACCCAGCGGAACAGCCGGCCGTTGAGCTCGATCGTCTTCTTGGGCCAATCACCGAAACTCTCGGCCACGGGCACCTTGTTCTTCTCAGCCGCAGTGATCTGGTCGCGCACGCTCTTCTGGAGTTTGGTCACGTGGATGTGCATCTGGTTCTGGGTGCGCGCCTGCGGATCGCCGGAATTGATACCCAGTGCCCAGTCCGTCCCCGCAAGTTTGCTCTGCGGGTCGTTGACCCAGGCGGCGGCATATGGCCACAGGTTGAGCATCTGGCCCTTCCAGCACTTTTCGCATTCGATGCCGGAGACCCGAATTAGCGGGATGCACAGCCAGTCCCACGCGCCTTTTGCTCCGGTTTTGATCGCGTAACCGTAGGCACGATCCTTGTTGGGGGTTGGGAAGTCGACCAACGCCAGATGCTTGTCACCGGGTTGGGCATCCTTCACGGACTCATACAATTCACCACCGTCGTTGGGGCCGCCGCAATCGGGCGTCGTCGAGCCGGGGTCCCCGACGGCCCGCCACGCTGCGGACCCGACAAACGCCGCGCCGACCCCCAACGCTCCCGAAGTAGTGATGAACTGCCGACGTGTCACGCGACGATCGGCCGAGCCCGTTGTGTCCATGTGGCGCCCTTGTCTAGGTAGGTGGAGTAGCTGAAGCTTGCAAGATGATCGGAGGTCATTTTTTGCAGTGAGTATTCACTCATCAATATATCGGATGTTGAATGGATGTCGTCGCAGAAATCTGTTGTTTGCGACGTTCGCCACCACCGCATCCAAGCGCCGCTAGGTTCGGCTTTGCGGGCGGTCCGTGGCGCGAGAGCCGGTCAGCACCGGCAAGGCCTAGCCCGTCATCCCCGGCTGAACAATCGACGACAACCCCGATGACTGCAAGGCAACCCCGATGACCGCAAGGCAACCCCGATGACCGCAAGGAGAACGCCATGACCGCCACCACCGTCCACCTGGGCCATATCTATCACCTCGCCGGTAGCCCGAAGATCACCGAGGCGGATGCGGCGCTGACAGAAATCCCGAACGGGGCGCTGGTCGTCGAGGACGGTCTGGTCACCTACTGCGGCGATAGGCACGCACTTCCCGCGACTGCGCAGCACGCCAAGGTCGTCGATCACCGATCGGGGTTCCTGTTGCCGGGTTTCGTCGATACCCACATCCACTTCCCGCAGGTGTTCGCGTTCGACTCCTACGGAGGCGGTCAATTGCTGGACTGGCTGGACTCCTGCATCTATCCGGCGGAGGCGCTGTTGCGCGACCCGGAGTTCGCGCAGCGTGCCGCCGTGGAGTTCTGCAACCGCCGGATCGCTGCCGGTAGCACCGCGGCGATGGCTTTCGGATCACCGTTTCCGCACGCTCAGGACGCGTTATTCGCCGAGACTCGGCGGCGTGGGCTGCGATTGGTCTCCGGCCGAGCAATCCAAACCGTCAACTTCGGGAGCGCACCACCATTGGTGACGTCCGAGGAGGAGGCCGTCCGGCTCACCATGCAAGAGATCGACAAGTGGCACGCGGCCGACACCGGCGACCCGAAGACCGCACTGCTGCAGGTGGCCATCATCCCGCGGTTCTCCCTGTCTATTACCGTTGATACGTTCAAATCACTTGGGCAGCTTTATGATTCGGTGCGCGACCGCGGTGTGTACTTCCACAGTCACCTCAACGAGAACAACCGACCCGGCACCGGCGAAGTGGACACCACCAAGGCACAATTCCAGGTCGACACCTATCTCGACACCTATGACGGCAAGTTCCTGCCCGGCTCGAAGGCCGGCGGCGAGAGCCTGCTCGGCAAACGCACCATCATGGCGCACGCCGTGCACTGCCAGGACGTTGAGCTCGAGCGGATGGCCGAGACCGGCACCTCGATCGCGCACTGCCCGATCTCGCAGCTGTTCCTGGGCTCCGGCACCATGCCCTGGAAGCGCACCGTCGCCTCCGGGGTGAACATCGCCGCGGGCACCGACGTCGGCGGCGGTGACGAGTTTCTGATTCCGCGGGTGCTTGGTGACGCGTTCAAGGTGCACGTCAGCGAACCGGGTGAGGCCGGCGTGTCGATGCGTCCCGCGGAGATGCTGTTCCTCGGTACCCTCGGCGGCGCCAGAGCACTCGACCAGGAGGAGCGCTTCGGCAACTTCGACCCCGGCAAGGAGGCCGACTTCGTCGTCATCGACCCCGGCGGAACGCCGGCGCTCGCATCCGCGCTGAAATACGGCGTGCGCTCCCAGGACGCTGGTCTTGCCGGCCAACAGACACTGTTTGCCCTGCTGATGGGCATCCGGGAGTCGTCGGTCGCTGAGGTGTACGTTCGGGGCCGCCGCCTGAGCTGACTGCCGTGTCAGCCAGCGAGGCGCCGCGATGTGCATCCCTCGCGCATTTCGCTACCAAAACGTGCGCGTCGGGCGAATGATTACCGCATGAATGATGCACACCACACCGATGTGGATGTAGATGTAGTGGTCGTCGGCGCCGGATTCGCCGGTCTCTACAGCGCCTACCGCCTGCGGCTCACGGGTCATTCGATGCGGATCTTCGAAGCCGGCGACGACATCGGAGGCACGTGGTACTGGAACCGCTACCCTGGCGCCCGCGTCGACATCCCCAGCCTCGACTACATGTTCAGCTTCGACCCGGACTGGTCGCGGGACTGGCAGTGGTCGGAGAAATACGCCACCCAGCCTGAGATCCTGCGTTATCTCAACCATGTCGCCGACAAGCACGACCTGCGGCGCGACATGCAGTTCAACACCCGAGTCACGCAGGCGCACTGGGATGACGACTCCGGCACGTACCGTGTGCGCACCGATCGTGGCGACGACATCGCCTGCCGCTACCTCGTAATGGCGACGGGCTGTCTATCCGTGCCCAAGGAACTCGACATCGAAGGCGTCGAAAAATTCACCGGCGAAGTGTATTTCACCAGCCGATGGCCACACCACCCCGTTGACTTCACCGGTAAGCGCGTCGGGGTGGTCGGCACCGGGTCCTCCGGGATCCAATCGATCCCACTGATCGCAGCGCAGGCAGCCCAGCTGACGGTTTTCCAACGCACACCGTGCTTTTCGATCCCCGCCCACAACGGCCCGATCGCACCCGAGAAGCTCGCGCAGCTGGCCGACCACGCCGCCTACCGGCACGCGGCGAAGTACTCTTTCGGCGGCGTACCGCTGGAACGGACCCTCACACCGTCGTTCGCGGTATCCGCCGAAGATCGGCAGGAGCGTTATGAGCGCGCGTGGCAGCGCGGCGAACTGCTTGAGGTAATCAACCTCTACACCGACGTGATGACCAACCCGGACACCAACGCGGAATTCGCCGAATTCATCCGAGCCAAGATTCGGGGCATCGTGCGCGATCCGCAGATAGCCGAAGCGCTGTGCCCCAACAGTTATCCGGTCGGCGCCAAGCGGCTCTGCCTGGATACCGGCTACCACGACACGTTCAATCTGCCGCACGTGCGGCTAGTCGACCTGCGCAACGATCCCTTGGTCGGGGTCACCGAAGCTGGAATAGACACGGCCACGGATTCTTTCGAATTCGACGCGATTGTTTTCGCCACCGGTTTCGACGCCATCACCGGTGCTGTCGCGGCGATCGATATCCTCGGCCGTGACGGAGTTCCACTGAAGGACAAGTGGTCACAGGGGCCCACCACGTACCTGGGCCTGACCACCCAGGGTTTCCCCAACCTATTCCTCATCGCCGGCCCAAACAGCCCGTCGGTGCTGTCGAACATGGCGGTGTCGATCGAGCAACATGTCGACTTCGTCGCCGATGCCCTGGCGTACCTTTCAGACCATGGCTTTGACCGGATCGAACCCACCCCGCTAGCCGAGGCGGGCTGGATGCAGCATTCGGACGACGCCTCGTCGATAACGCTTTTCCCGCAAGGGAACTCGTGGTATGTCGGCGCCAACGTGCCGGGTAAGCCGCGGACTTTCATGGCCTACGCCGCCGGTGTCGACTTCTACCGGGTGGCCTGCGACGAGGTGGTAGCGCGGGACTATCTGGGCTTCCGGCTGTCCGGCCCCGACGGTGGGCAATGCAACGACGGTGTGGTGCGTCGCCTGCAGCCCGACGTTCAGAGGGTATTAGAGCAGATGGCGTTGATGGGTCTGCCCCCGTTGGAATCGATGCCCGCCGAACAGACACGTGCCGTCATGGACGAGTTGAATCGCGCGCGCCCGCCGGGCCCGGAGGTCGGTGAGATCGTCGACGGCACCCTGTCCGGCGCCGAAGGGATTCTGGCTTACCGCCTCTACCGGCCGGCCAGCCCGGGGCCGCACCCGATGGTCCTCTATTTCCACGGCGGCGGTTGGGTGCTGGGTGACGCGACATCCGACGATCCGCTATGCCGCGATCTGTGCGTGCGCAGCGACGCGCTCGTCGTCTCGGTGGACTACCGGCACGCACCCGAGCACCGATTCCCCGCCGCGCTCGACGACGGTTGGGCGGCCACGCGGTGGGTGGCCGATCACGCCGCGGAACTCGGCGGCATCCCCGGACAGCTAGCCGTGTGCGGATGGAGCGCGGGCGCCGGAATCGCGGCCGTGGTCTGCCAACTTGCCCGGGACGCGGGCGGTCCGACCATCGTCGGGCAGGCGTTGCTCACCCCCGTCACCGACACCGATCAGACCCGCGGCTCGTACGTCGAGAACGCCGAAGGCTACATCCTTACCGCGGGGCTGATGAAGTGGTTCTTCGACTACTACGCCGATCCCGATGTTCGCAACGATCCGCGAATCGCGCCGCTGCGCGCCGCGGACCTGTCGGCGCTGCCGCCGGCGATCGTCGTCGTCGCGGAGTTCGACCCGTTGCGCGATGAGGGCATCGCCTACGCCGAAGCCCTTGCCGCAGCAGGGGTTCAGGCACAGTTGGTTCGGGCCCGTGGACATACCCACCTGTCAGTGACGATGGTCGACGTAGTGATCTCCGGAGCGCAGATCCGCGCCCAGCTGGCCGCCGCGCTACACGGGTTTTTCCCGGCCCAGGTGGCCGAATCCGCTTAGCCCGCGGACGTGGCCGGACAGGCCGCTCGGTGCCGCGACAATGGGGGCGCCGCGACGCGGCGGTCGCGCTGACCTCGTGGCCGAACGGCTGTTTGCCGTCCAACTACGCCCCATCGGTACCGGGTTTGCCGGAACTCGGTCGGGCGGTTGAGCTACAAACCGGCGTCGTGGCGCTACCGCTACCGCGGTCAATACCTGCCTGCCCAGCGGCTCAAAAGGTGCTTCGAACTCTGCTGAAAAGCGCAGCCGTATAACGCAGCACCCTTCGCACGCTCAGTGGTTGGCGAAGTCCGGGCACAGATTGGTCGTCGCGGCACTGACGAACAACGTGCCCTGACTGAAGCCGTACTGCTTCTCAACTTTGCTCATTTCGTCGAGCACGGAGGCGCCGCCGCGCAGGTCACTGCACGCCTGATTGCCTGCGGCGATCGTCTGAGCCGGCGTCTTGCCCGGCAGATGGACGTTGTTGGTCTGCAGCTCGTCGAGAAAGCTGTTGGGGTCGGCCCAAGCTCCTGGAGCCGACAGGATGGCGGCGCCGGTAGCCAGCATGGCCAGACCAGGCGCAGCAATGCGCAGTATCGATTTCATGGACGGTTCCTTTCGCGAGACACCACTAGGCGCATGAGCCGCACCCCGACTGCGTTCAGCTAGAACGATCTTTGCGCAATTTTGCGGATTTGAGTAGGCCAATCTGGCAATCTGGCTAACTGGTGAACGCGCGGTGAGGTCCTAGTGGCCCGTGTTCTGCGTGACCGGTAGCCCGTTGCTGGTCGAAGAACAGACCACCGCGTCGTCGTTGCCGACTGCCTCACCGTGCGCTGTCGGCGACGACGTCAGGCTCCGTCGCAGACCCCGGAGTCGCGGATCGTGTTGCCGTATACGCTGCCCGTCGCGACGGGGGCGTTGATCACTCCGGACACCATCCGCTGCTTCATCTTGTCCCTGATCTGAGTCAGCTGATACCAGAGGTGGTAAAAAGAGTCGCCGTTGTAGAGCGGCGAATACTGGCTCTGATCGGGATAGTTGACGATGTAAAGCGTGTGGGCGCGCGGATCGAGGAATGCCGCCGACTGGTCGAGGTTACCGATCACGACGTCGCCGGCGGACTGCACGCCTGGCGCCGACCACTCGTCGTGTTGGTCGCCGAGGAAGTGCTGGAACCCGACCACCTGATCCATCAGCTGCCCATACTGTGCGTTGAACCACTGGCAGGACTCTTGCTCGGCGGTGATCTGCTCAGGGGTCACCCGGGTCTGCCACAAGTTGTACGGGAACACGGTGTAGTTCGGTTGCCAGTCCGACGGGTGCGGCACGAACACCGGGAGCGCCTGATACTCGGCGTTGGCCGCAGTGGCCAGGCAGACCGCCGCGGCCAGCATTCCCCCCAGCGTGACGCCCACCCAGTGTCTGCCCCTTGGTCTCAGCGTTGAGAACATCGTCCGATTATTCAACGCGACCGTGCCCAAGGGCCAGCAAACCTAATCAGGTCGGTGTGCGTGATAGATCGAGAAAGACCCGGTAACCGTCGGAATCACCGCACGTTCGGCGACGTCGACGAAGCCCGCCTGCTCGATCAACTCCGGCAGGATGCCGTCGGCGTTTGGCTGGGTATCGGCCTTGCCGTCGACGCGTTGCACGAACCGGAATCCGAACCGCATCAAGGCGCTGCGTTGCAGCCCGTAGTCCGCAATCACCAGGTCACCACCGGGCCGCAGTAGCGCGAACATGTTGGCGATGATCGCTTCCTTCATGGGCACCGGGCACTGGTGCAACACCAGACTGGACACGGCCTTATCGGCACGGCCGCGGCCGACGAGTTCGGCCGCCTTGTCTCCCATACCTTGCACGAATTCGACGTCGACGCCAGCTTTGCGCACCTTGCCTCGCGCTATCTGCAGAACCTCGGGATCGGGGTCCACCCCGATCACCCGTGCGGCAGGCTGGTGTCGCTTGATCATGATCGCTAATGACCCTGTGCCACAGCCGATATCGGCTACCACGTCACCGGGTTGCAGGCCGAGTTGCGCAATCGCAGCCGATCGCCAGCGCTGCTCGCGGGTCAGCAGTGCGATGACCGTGTCGTAGTGCTTGGTGTACTTCGGATTACCCGCGGCAGGAGTGAACGACGGTGTGGACATGGCTACTAGTCGTACCATCGGACCAAGATGACTTTCTCTGCACGAACGGACACATCATTGTCCTCAGCGGACAGCACCGCGCTGGTAGACATGCGCCAGGGCGGCCGGCCGACGGCGGGCGCGTTCGTCTACCAGGGGCAACCGATCACTTTCGCGCGCCATGCACACGACCTGCATCAGCTGGAGTACGTCGTTGCGGGCATGCTCGAGGTCGAGACGGACGCGGGCACCTACCTGATGTCCGAACGGCAGGCGGCGTGGATTCCCGCCGGACTTGGCCACGTCAGCACCATCGACACCCAGGTGCGCTCGGTGTCGATATTCCTGCACCCGATGCTGATGCATCCCGTGCGTCCCGCTGCCGGAATCCTCCCGGTGTCGCCGCTGATCCGGCAGATGATCCTCTACGCCTGCCGCTGGCCCATCGACCGTGGGTCCTCCGACGCCATCGCCGACGCGTACTTTCACTGCTTCGCCGAGCTGCTCGCCGAACTGCTGGAAAAGCAAAGCCCGTTCAGCCTACCTACCACGACGCACCCACAACTTGTCTCGATACTCAAGCACACACGTAATGCTTTGTCCGACATCACTATCGAGGATGCCGCACAGCAAGCGGGCATGTCGCCGCGCTCACTGCGCCGGTTGTGCAGCCGCGAATTAGGGATGACCTGGCGGGATTACACGCGGCAAGCACGCTTGATGCGAGCCGCCGCGCTGCTCGCCGATCCCGAACTGAGCGTGCTGCAGGTCGCCACCCGCGTCGGCTTCGACAGCGCCAGCTCGTTCACCCGCGCCTTCCGTGACGCCTGGGGGCAGCCGCCATCAGCGTACCGTCGGCACGGAAGCGAGCTCCCTTCGTGAAGCTGAGCGCCCGGAATCTGTCCGGGCACAAAGTCGCCACGCCGAGCTACGACCGCAGCCAAATCACGGTCGGCATCGTACATTTCGGTGTCGGAGGATTTCACCGTGCTCACCAAGCGATGTACATCGACCGCTTGCTCGAGCAGCGATTGGCGCGGGACTGGGGCATCTGCGGCATCGGGGTGCTGCCGGGTGACCGGCGCCTGCGCGATGCGCTGCGCGGCCAAGACCACCTCTACACTTTGATCCTCGAGCATCCCGACGGCACCCGGGAGCCCCGAGTCATCGGCTCTATCGTCGACTTTCGTTATGCGCCTGAGGATCCCGTGCTCGAGTTGCTCGCCGATCCGACCGTTCGAATTATCTCGCTGACCATCACCGAAGGTGGCTACAACGCGCCGCTCAGCAACGTGTTCGGGCTGGTGGCCGAGGCACTCGAGCTGCGCCGCATCCGGGGCCTGAAGTCCCCCACAATCGTCTCGTGCGACAACATCTGCGAGAACGGCCGGGTGGCGCAGCAGGTCTTCACCAGTTGCGCGCAAGCGACCAATCCCGAACTGGCGCAATGGATGCAGGAGAACACACGGTTTCCCAACTCGATGGTCGACCGAATCACCCCCGTCACCACACCCGAAGTCGTGGAACAACTCGCCACCGAGTTCGATGTCGAGGATGCCTGGCCGGTGGCCGCAGAACCGTTCGCCATGTGGGTGCTCGAGGACGATTTCAGTGACGGCCGGCCCCCACTAGAGCTGGCGGGCGTCAAACTGGTCGACGACGTCGCACCGTACGAAGCGATGAAGCTGCGACTGCTCAACGCCGGCCACCAGGGCCTGTGCTACTTCGGCTATCTGGCCGGCTACCGCCTGGTGCACGAGGCTGCCCAGGATCCGCTGATAGCCGAATTTCTCCGCCGATATCTGGATTTCGAGGCGGTGCCGACACTCGCCCCGGTCGACGGCCTTACCGAGTTCAAGGATCAGCTCCTGCCCCGTTTCGCCAATGCCTACGTCCGCGACACGGTCTCCCGATTGTGCGCCGGGGCCTCCGATCGCATCCCGAAGTGGTTGCTGCCGGTGATCCGCGACAACCTGCGTGCCGACCGCCCGGTGACGCTGTCGGCGGCGATCGTCGCAAGCTGGGCACGCTACGCCGAAGGCGTCGACGAGCAGGGTCAACCGATCGAGGTGGTGGATCCGCTGGCCGAGGCCCTGGTACCACTCGCCCTTAGCCAGCGCGACGATCCGACTGCATTTCTGGCCAACCGCACCGTGTTCGGCGATCTCATCGACTCGCCGCGCTTCGTGGAAGCATATTGTTGGGCACTGGATTCGCTGCACTGCGAGGGCGCCCGCACCACCCTGCGAAGGCTGCTGGGCACATAAGGTTGGTCAGCGCCGAACCAAATCGGTTCACAACGGCCGAAACACCGGCAACACCCGATACTTCGACATGAAGGTCGCCTCGGTGTACTCCTCGCCGACCTCTCCGTCATGGGCCACCACGGTGGGGCCGTCCACCGCGGTGAACGTGAACTCCGGCACCTGCATCTCGTGGTAAAGCGGGCTGCGCAGCAGACGCCCGAATGCCAGCGCCACAATGATCCTGGTGCGCGCCAGCCGGCGGCCGGTTTCCAGGATCCGAACGTCGATCAAGCCGTCGTCCATGCGGGTGCGCCGAGCCGGCGCGAAACCCGTTGGCAGATAAAGCGAATTTCCCACGAAGAACAACGACGTCTGCAGCGTCTTGTTGTCATAGCGGATGCGGACGGGTCGCTCGTTGCGCAGCGTGCGCAGCATCGCATAGAACCCAGCCAGCGGCTTGCCGATGCGTTTCTCCAACTTCTCGCGGCGCCGCACGAACGCCGGGTACGCGCCGATGCTGGCGGTATTCACCACCATCTGACTCTCGTTGAGGCACAACAAGTCCACGTAGGCAACACTGCCGCGCCGGATCGCGCGGACGGTCTTGGCAACGGTGTCACAGCCGATGTCCTTGGCGAAGTGGTTGAATGTTCCCGCGGGAAAGACGGCCAGCGGCAGCCCAGCCTCGACGGCCACCGCGGCTGCCGCCGATACGGTGCCGTCGCCTCCGCCGACCCCGAGTACCTCGGCACGTTTCGCGGCACGACGCAGCACCTCTGTCGCATCGTCACCGGACTGCAATTGCACGATCTCGGCCGCGGGCAACTCGGCCCGAACCTGGTCGATCACCCGGGCCCCGGTACCGCTGCCCGAGGCCGGGTTCACCACCAGGACCACACCCGATCCGTCCGGTCGCTCCGGCGTATCTACCCGTAGCGGTTCGGTTTTGGGCAGCGACGTCTCGACGATCGGCGGGACCAGCCTGCCGCCCAATACCGCGATGCCCGCACCGATGCTGAAACCTGCCAACACGTCCCCCGGGTAATGCGCCCCGGTTGCCACCCGCGAGAGCCCGACCAGACCGGCCAACAGTGCCAGCCCGAATCCCAACGGCGGATTCTCCAGACCCGCCCCGATCGCGAATGCCGCGGCGCTGGCGGAGTGCCCGGACGGCAGCGAGTTGGAGGTGGGCCGGCGGCGAGCCCGTCGGACCAGCGGCACCGAGTCGTAGAGCGGACGCTGGCGCGGACGGATCCGCTTGGCGACCTGATTGGCGAACAGGCTGGTGACGCCGAGCGTCAGCACACCGCGGACCGCGCCACGCTGCGCGGAGGGCTTTCCCGACGCAAACATCACCGCCGCGATGCCGAACCAGAGCTTTGAGTGATCGGCCGCCCGGGTCAGCGGCGGCATCATCTTGTCAAGCAGCGGGGTGGGCGACTCGGCGACCACCTCGAACAACTCGCGGTCGAGGGCGCCCAGTCCGCGAGTGATCTGTTTGATGCTGCGCAATGGTCGCAAGGGCCGCCGGTTCATCAGCCCAACATTAACCGCGTGCCGCACGCATCAGCGCATTCGGATCGGGTCGTCGGGATGTGGACTCAGCGGCGTCGTTTCGATCGTCATCCAACCCGAAAGTGGCAGCGATTCCACGATGGCCATCAGCTCACCGGGGTCACGCGCCCGCCACAGACCGAGCGTGCGGGGACCGTCCGGGCCGGCGGGAAGCACCCACTGCCGCACCAGATGCCCGCGCGCCGCTAGGTCGCGCGCTCGGCCGGCTGAGCGAGCGTATTCCTGCTCCACCGTCCACGCCGGGGTGTCCGACGGCACCGTGACCGTCATCGTCACCAGAAATTCCGGGCCCTTGCCTGGCCGTCCGACCAAGCCGGTCCCGGCCGGATCGTCGGGATGGACGCCCAACGCAGTGACCTCTTCGGCGCTCCAACTCCGCAGCGGCAGTGTGGATAGCAGCTGTTCGAGTTGACTGTGGTCCTGCGCGGAGAACAGCGCGATCGTTCGCCATTCACCAGGCGGACGCCACAGCCGCAGCAGCCGTCCGGCTGTCGCGAGGCGGTGGGTGGCCGCAGTGTGGCGCGCACCCAACTCGGCTACCTCCTGCGGCGCGGTGCCAGCGGGAAGGTGAATCGCCGACGCGACCAAGAATTCACTCATGCGGCCTCGTGGAGCACGAGAAGACTCTACGGTGCGTCCGTTTTGCGGCGCAGTGTCCAGGCTGGCACCCAGTGGGTGACGGGCTTCTGATTGGACCCGAACTCCACCGGATAGGTGACCAAGCCCCACCAGTCGCCCTGCTCGCAGATGCCCCAGCAGCTCAGCGTGCCCTCCACCACCTTGTGCAGCTGCAGCCCGTTCGGCTGATACCGCCCCGAGCGGTGCGGCTCGCGTGGGAACAGGACGGTCAGATCGACCAGGACCGGGACGGGCGGGCGCACCACCCGGAATGGGCCGCGCAGCGGTTGCCCGTTGTATCCGATCGACGCCAACCGTCCCATTGATCGATCATATGTTCGAATCTGGGGTCCGGCCCAGGAGTTTCGCCGGGTTCGGCTCGGGCAACTCAGGATTCAGATCTGGAAGGAGATCACCCATGAGGACCGTTGTCGCCGCCGGCATACTCCTGGCAGCCGGCGGATTGATGACCACCGCGGTGGGCTTGGCCAATGCCGACGAAGTGCAGGTCGAGGGCGCTTACGCGACCCAGGCGGCATGCCAGGTCGATGGCCCGCACGTGGAAGTTGCGCACAACGATGGCGCGTACTCCCACTTCGACTGCCGCGAGGGCTCCGACGGCCTCTGGTACCTGTACTTGACCAACTAAAAGACGCGAACCCAGTCGACCAGCATGTCCATCGGGTACGTGCCAGCCGCGGGGTCGCCCCCGCCGGATCCCCCGACGGCCAGATTCAAAACCGGGAAGACCGTGTAGTCGGGGTCGTTGAACGGCCACTCCTTGAACGGCTCGTCCAAGTTCTCGATCCCCGTCGCCGGCACCGAGAAGTACGGGGGCGCGCCGTCGGCGTAGTCGACCCAGAAGTACATGCCGGTCACATCCCACCTGACCCGCCAGTTGTGCCAGTTGCCGTCCACGCCAATCGGATTGGTCTCGAACGCGGTGCCATCCGGGTTGGCGTGCACCGTGGTCCCCGAGGGCCAGGTGCCGTTGCCGTACCACTCGATCAGGTCGATTTCGCCGCTTCGGCCGGGGTCGTCGTTCGACAGCCACCAGGCCGGCCACATGCCGGGGCCGAGGCAGTTGAACTTGATCCGGGCTTCCCAGGTGGTACCTACACCGCCGCGCCAAAGTCCGTGCACCAGGCCGCCGAAGACACCGCTGCCGTCCCGGGTGGCGCGCAGCACCAGATTGGAGTTGCCGTCCAGGAATACGTTTTGCCGACTGTTGCGGTACTGACCCCAGAATTGCGGCTGGTCGAAGCCGACCGGGTTTCTGATCGGCGTCCGAAAACTGGAGATCGACCACTTCGACGGGTCCGGAGCCGAACCGGCCGGGCCGTCGAACTCGTCGTGCCAGAGGAAGCCACCGCCCGGTCCAGCGGCGGGGGCGGCCGGTATCGGCGCTGGTCGGGACGGGTTGGCCTCAGCAAGCGGCGCCGGGATCGCGGCTGCCAGTGCGCCGAAACCCGCCATCATGATCATCTGGCGACGGTCCATCTGTGGCATGGCAAGGGACGATATCAGCCCGATTGGCGCCGTGCGGACCGTAGGCAGCAGGTCGCGATGTACCAGCAGGTCAGGGGATCGGCGGTGGGTTACTTGCTTGTGCGGTAACGCAGCTCAGCCCGGATCGCTGATTTTGACCAGAGTCTTGCCGATGTTCGCTCCGGTGAACAGGCCGTTGAGAGCGTCCACGCACAATTCGATGCCGTCGTAGATCGTCTGGCGATGTTGCAGGCGCCCCTCGCCCTCCCACTGCCGCAGGTTCGCGAACGCCTCATCGAAACGCCCCCACTGGTCGAGCGCGTTGAATCCCTGCATGAGCGCGGTTTTGGAGAGCAGATTGACGTAGTTGGCCGGGCCGGGATGCTCGCCGGTCAGGTAGCTGGAGATCACGCCGCACAGCACCACGCGGGCCCTGGGGGCCAGCCTGCCCAGCACCGCGTCGAGGATCGGCCCGCCCACATTGTCGAAGTAGACGTCAACGCGGCGCGGGCAATGTTCCTTCAGTGCGGCTGGCACGTCGTCGTTCTTGTAGTCGATGCAGGCGTCGAAACCGAAGTCCTCCACCACAGCACGGCACTTCTGCGGACCACCGGCGATCCCGACGACCCGTGCCCCGGCGATCTTGGCGATCTGGCCCGCCACCGAACCGGTGGCGCCAGCCGCAGCCGAAACCACCACCGTCTCCCCGGCCTGCGGCCGGCCGATATCGGTCATCCCGAAGTAGGCGGTAGCCCCAGTCGGGCCGTACACCGACATGATCGCCAGCTGGTCGTCCTCACCCGGAATGGGCGTGCTGAACAGGTCGTCGCGGATGATGACGTACTCCTGAAACCCGGTGAGTGTTGTAACAACATCCCCGACAGCGTAAGCGTCACAACGGGATTCGACGACCCTCCCAATGCCCGCCGCTCGGATCACCTCGCCGATCTGGACCGGCGGCAGGTAGCTGGGCTGGTCGTCGAGCCAGGTCCGGACGGCTGCGTCCAATCCCACGTAGGTGGTGCGCAGCAACGCCTCGCCGGCCGCCGGTCGCGGCGCCGGCCGGGTGACCAACTCGGTGTCATCGGGCTGAACGAGGCCGGTGGGACGGCGGCGCAACAGGATCTGTCGATTTGGCAATTCGGGCACGAGGCGAAGCCTATTCGCCCGTGTGACGGATGTGGGAGCATCTCCGGATGAACCCAGAGGATGACCCGGAGGCCCGGATCCGGGAACTGGAGCAGCCGCTGGCCGAGGCGGCGCGCGCATCCGAATTGGGCGACGGAGGCGGCTACAGCTACCCGCCGCCACCCCCGGGCCCGGTGCCGCCTCCGGCCGCGATGCCCGCGCCTGGGACTCCGCCGCCCTACGGGTACGGCAGTGCGTATGCCGTCGGAGCACGCAAGTCGTCGGGCTTCCGGTGGTTCTGGGTCCTGGCCGCCGTCGGCATCCTCGGCCTGCTGGTGCTGGTGGGTGGCATCGCCGCCTACGCCGCCCGCCAGTTCTCACACGGCGACGCGGCCCTCAACGCACCCCCCGCGAGTGGGTCGGCAACGACCGCGCCGAAGAACCCCGGGCCCACGACACCCGGCGGCAAGACAGACGCCACGGGCCCGGGGCCCTCGCCCACCCCGGGGCCGGTCGTCGTCTCGGGCATCAACGAAAACAGGACGATCGCCTGCGATGGCAACACCGTCACCGTCAGCGGAATCTCCAACACCGTGACCTTGACCGGTCATTGTGCGAGCGTCGCAGTGTCGGGCCTGCAGAACGTCGTCACCATCGATACGACCGACTCGATCGACGCTTCCGGCCTCAACAACAAGGTCACCTTCCGCTCTGGTGCACCGAAAATCAGCAACAGCGGCAGTGGGAACGTGGTCGAGCCGGGCTGAACCCGCTACTCTGATTCGTCGGCGGAATCGTCCGCGACGTCGTCGAGCACGCTGACCGCAATCCCGTACGGCAAAAAGCGCACCTTACGCTTCGGGTCGGTGTTGTTCTTGTTGGCGCGCAAAGCGTCAAGTTCGGTCGCATAGACCTGTTCGACACGGGCACCGCCGTCGGTGTCGACGGTGTAGATGGCCCACACACCGTCGCCGGCCTCGCCGGTGGTTTCGGGTTCAGGACGGGTGCGCCGCGATAGATCCTCGAAGATCGCCGACCAACCCGGGCGCGCGCCCGGTGCGCCGACGAACCTGCCGATCCGTTCGAACGCGTCACGCAGGCCCTCGGTGCCTTCTCTGATCACCCGATCGAAATCGTCGGGGTCGAAGCCGAACCCGCCACCTGAAGATCCGCTGCCGCTCACGCGACCTCCTAGCATTTCAAATCCGTTGGTGCCAGTGTGCGCTCTGCCGGTTGGATGCGCCACGTGCCTTACTGCCCGGGCGCCGGTGGCGGAGTGGGCTGGTTGATGGGAATCGGGATCGAAACGAACGGCAGGTGCAGGTACATCGTCATGGGTGGTGCGGCAGGGACCGGCGCAGGCGCCGGCGCGGCAGGCGCCTCGGGCGACGCCGAGGGTCTCGGTGCGGCCTCCGGCGCGGGCGTCTGCACCGGCGCGGGTGCCTGGCGAGTCGGTTGCCTGCGCGGTGCGGGCGCCAGGTAGGCCGGGGCCTGGGCCGGTTTGGTCACCGTCTGCGGCGGCTGCTGCAGGGGTGGAGCCGGCTGGGCGGCGGGCGCCGAAGGTGCGGCGACGGGAGTCGGCGGCGGCGCCGCGGGGGTCGCGGGCGCGGCCTCCGGCGCTGGGGCGGGGGCCGGCCCCAGCACCTGGGCCGGTAGTTCGGTGGCGGGAGCCCCAACCGCCGGCGTCTGAGCGACTTCTGGGTGATTGGGCTGTTGGGCCGCGGTGGGTCGGACGTCGCCGGCGAGCGAGATAACCAACATGCCACCGACGACAGCGGCGATGCCGGCCGCCGCGCCGGTGAGGATTGCCAGGTGCCTACGCCCGTTTGCTGTCGCGGCGCCGGGCGCCGCGGTGTCGGTGTCGGCTTCGTCCACATCGTCCAGGGCGCTGTATGCCAAGGCGCCCTCCCCGACCCCAGCCATCGCGCACACGTCGAGGTAATTAGGCGTCAAAGCGCGCGGATTCACCTCGCCGGTACCCGGATCCAACGCATACGCCAGCGCCGACGTCGACGACGCGAACAGCGGTGCGTTGGCCGAAGCCAGCGCCGCGCCCCGCGCCAAGGCCAGCTCCGGTTCTTCAGCAACGCTGACGGCCAGCGACGTCGCCGCCGCTAGGGCCTGCTTGACGCCGACGATGTCGACCCCGCACCCCACTACGAACACGCCGTCGGCCCGAGACGCCGGCGAATCGAGGCCGGCGACCAGTGTCACCACCTCGGCGGCCGGCGTTGCCGAACGCCGCGCGTGCCGATGCAGGTCCACGATCGATCCGTCCGCGACGTCGACGACCGCCAACGTCGCGCTGTCGACGTCGACGAACAGCATCGCGATGTGCGCGTAGTCGAGCGCGGAGCCGACCGTCTGCGCCAGGGCGGCGGCGGCCAGCAACGGAGAGACCAGCATGACGCTGCCAATCTCGCGGGCCGTCAGTTCGGCGCGCAGCGCGGCAACCTGACCGGGGTCGGTCCAGGTCACCCCGGTCGAGGTGATCCGGTAGCCGCCCTCGGCAGCGCCTTCATGGGTACCGACCAGCGCGGCGACCGCCTGGGTGGCCGCGCTACCGGCGTCGCCAGCTGACCCCGCGGCCGAAGCCAGCTCGATGCTTTCTTCCTCGACGGTCACGCCGTCGGCGTGCGCTCCCTCGATCAGGACCATTCGGACCGCTGCGGGCTCCATCGATATCCCGAGCACGATGTCCATAACCCCTCCAACCCCTGTCCAAGTTAGTTACGGGGTCTAGGCGGTCCGTGTGGCAGGTCCGAGTGCCGCGCGGCCCACCATCGACGAAATCTCTCGCCCTCTTTGGAGCGATCGCTTAGCTGGCCTGGTCTCTAGTTTGCCAGCTAGAACCCACCTCGCGCACGGCGGGCGGAGGGGCAGATTTCGTCAGCTCGAAAGGAGCGGCAACCGGCGGGCGAACTGAGGTTATGGACTCCCCACGCCGGCGAATGGGTTCTGCGGCCCGTCCTGTGTCTGTGGGTACTGGTTCTGCGGGTACTGGTTCTGCGGGTATTGGTTCGCCGGGGCCTGGTTCGCCGGTACCTGGATCGGAATCGGGACTGGGATCAGCGGCACGTGCAGCCACTGAGTGGTCATCCGCACCGACGACGGCTCTGACGTGCTCGGCGCCTCGGCGGCGTTCGATGTCTCTGTCGGTGTCGGCGACTCAGTCGACGGCGGTGGCGGGGTGGTCAGCGGCGTCGTGGCGGCCGGTGGGCTGGTCGTGGTCACCGGCGGCGCGGGCCGTGTCGTCGTCATCCGCTGAGTCGGTGACGGGGGCGGTGGGGGCGGCGGCGGGGGCTCCACAGTGGTCGGCGCCACGACACTGGGCACCTCGCTCGGCGGCGGCAGCGGGCTGGGCTCGATCGGGCTGGGGGGCACGGCGGTGGGCGGCACCGCAGTGGGTAGCGCGGCGCCGGGCAACGACGCCGAAGGTGCCACGCTGGGCGGCGTGGGGGCCTTGGTGGGGGTGTGGCGTTGCTCGATGGCGGTCAAGGTGATCGCCACGCCACCGATCGCGGTCATGGCCACTGCGGCGCACAGCCCGATCAGCACCTGCGACACCCGGAAGCGTCGCCACGGCGGCTCCTTGGGCGGGTCGATCAGGTTCAACCGCATCGAGAAGCAGGCGCCGTCTTCGTGGTAGGGATCGGCTTCGAAACGCGTCGGCACCTCGGGGAATTCGGTTTGCGACCAGGCTAATTCGCGATCAGTCAGCGCATCGTGGTCGATCACCAGCAGGTCACTGCTCGGCGGATCCAGCACGTCAATGCCGGCGGCAGTCTTGGCCATCAGACCTATCGATGCCCGGGTCCGCAGGTCGAGCAGCTCGCCGCGAGCAGCCGCCAGCAATGCACCTTGGGCCGCAGCGCACATGGGCTGCGAGGCGGTCAGGATCGGCAGCCGGGTGTGTACCGAAAGACGCTGGGAAACAAGAGGAATACTCGCGCCTCCACCCACGGTTACCAGTGCGGCGAGGTCGGCGAAGCAGGAGTGATTGCGGGCCAGCATGTCGTCGAACGCGTAGATGAAACCGGTGAGCCGGTCGGAGATCAGGTCTTCGAACTTGTCACGACTGAGCTGCATGACGGTGCTGGTTCCCGAAAGCTCAACTGCCAGTTCGGTGACGGCATCCACCGATAGGCGCTCCTTGGCCTCGCGGCATTCCACCCGCAGCCGGTTGAGTTGGCCCACGGCGGCGGTGCTGGAGGGGTCGGCGTCCTTCTCGCCCAGCGTGTCGATTGCGTGCAGCAGCAGTTCATGATCGATCTGGTTGCCGGAGAATTCTTCGTAACGCATTGTGGCGCTGATGGGCTCGACCTCGTCTTTGATCTCCAGCAGCGTGACGTTTGTTCCCGATCCGCCGAAATCCAGCAGCCCCACCACGCCGGCGGACGGAACCTCGGCCTCGGACCGCACCGCCGTCAACGCCGCTATCGCATCGGGGACCAGGCGGGGTGCCATCCCGCTGCGGACGAAGCCGACGTGGGTTCGCAGCGCGTCCCGCAACGATTGCACGGTGGCCGGTTTCCAGTGCGCGGGAATGGCAATCGCGATTTCTGCGGAACTGGAGTCCGCGCCGATCGCGGCAACCATCGCATCCAGCGCCTCGACCGTCAGCAAGTCGGGATCGTGCGCGGCACCATCAGGTGAAATCAGCGCGACCGAGTCGCCGATCCGTTCTACGAAGCCGGTCATCGGGACGCCTAGCTGAGTCGCATCTGAAGTCGCCTCGGATGCAACAAGTTTCGGGGCACAGTGCGGATACAGGGTGAGCACGGCGCGACGGATGACCGGAGAACCTCCGTTCGCCGCCGCGACCAAGTTCATGGTCCCGATCGACAACCCCAGCGGGTCGTACATAGAGCCAATACTTTCGTCGATGCGGTCGGTAGCCAGCGCGTCAACCATAGCCGCGGACTACCCGAATACGGCTCGGGCCCAAGGTCATTGGTATCAGCTCGATGCCGTGTCGTCATCAAAAAGGTACCGGCGCCACTATTGACATTCCTCCTGGCGCGACTTCCCGGCCGCACCGTGAGTCGGCGCGGAGTTTGCTCCCCACCCACACCGGCAACGATCCGGTGTGCTGCAATGGCAACGTGAGCCTTGAGGATGCGCAAGCCCGGATCGCCGACATCGAAGCGATCAAACAGGTCAAGTACCGCTACCTGCGCGCGATGGATACCAAGCACTGGGATGACTTCGCTGATACCATGACCGAGGACATCGTCGGGGCCTACGGCTCGTCGCTGGGCAAGGAATTGCACTTCGACAATCGCCGGGACCTGGTGGAGTACCTCAGCTCGGCGATGGGTCCCGGCGTAGTCACCGAACACCGGGTGACTCATCCGGAGATCACCATCGACGGCGACACCGCCTCGGGCATCTGGTACCTGCAAGACCGGGTGATCGTGGCCGAGTTCGACTTCATGCTGATCGGCGCGGCGTTCTATCGCGACCAGTACCGGCGCACCGCCGACGGATGGCGGATCAGCGCAACCGGGTACGACCGCACCTACGAGGCGACGATGTCGGTGGCAGGCCTCAATTTCAACGTCAAACCCGGACGCGCCCGCGCAGACCTGAAGGACTGACCGAACCTACTTCGCGATTGCGATCACCGCGCCGGGACGCAGCCACTTGATGATCGACACCAGCGTGGCGTCGTCGATCGCCACGCAGCCCTCGGTGGGCCCGCCGTCGGTGGTGTGAAAGAAGAACGCCGCGCCGCCGCCGGGAACCTTGTTCTTGTTGACCCCCATCACAACCGCGTGCTTGTACTGCGGGATCTGCAGGTTCTCACTTTCGCCGGTATTGAACGGGCACTGGGATTTCTGACAAACCTGCATGGTGTTGAAGGTGGGGCTGTGGTCGTCGCCGCTCCACCAATGGTTAGGTCCGACTTGGGTATACGGCAGCCCGCCGCCGGGATTGGGCGCGGTGCCGAATGCGGAATCCAGGCTGTAGACACCCATCGGGGTGGCCGGGTAGCCGCTCTTGGCCTGGGGCGCCATGCCCGCCGAGCCGACGTGGGTGGGAATCCCAGTCTTCAGGGTTTGCCAGCCGGCCGCGGTGCGCTGATAGATGTCCATCTTCGCGTTCGACCCGCCGGTCGAGACCACCGAAACCACCTGCGTCGCATTGCCAACCGAGTTTGCGAACCATGGGTTGCCGGCGGCAACAGCCCCGGGGGCCGACAGTGCGGCCGCGGCCGCGGCACACATCAGTGCACTCCCCAAGGCACACAACAGAGTTACCAGTCGGCGCATCGTTTTATCGTCGGGCGACGCCAACCTCAGGGTCAAGTAAAGGTTAAGGCCCGATTGGGTCACGCCGTCGTGATGGCGAGGGCCGCAACACGCACATGCAGAGGATGAAGAACGCGTATCCCAGCGCCCAACCGGCGACCACGTCCGACGGGTGATGCACGTTCAACGCCACCCGCGCAACGCCGACGGTGAACACGCTCAGCGCCCCCGCTGCCACCGCCGACATCCGCAGCCGGCGAGTCGCCAGCAGCGGCAGCAGGCAGGTCAGCAGGGCCAGCACACCGGACATCGTCTCCAGCGCGTGCCCGGACGGAAACGACGTCTCGGAAGCCACCACCAGCGCGGTCGAGGGTCGCGGCCGGCCGGCCAGACCCTTGGCCGCCCAGGTCACGAGGCCGCTGAGCACCGCGCATGTCAGCACCAGCAGCGCCAGCCGCAGCTGGCGCCGCGCCAGCGCGAACGCGGCTACCACCAACCCGAATAACCGCAGCGGAACGGGACCCAGGACGAACGACACGACGAACCAGAACCGCACCCAACCGGCATGCTTGGTCCCGATATCGTGCGCCGGGTTCAGCAGCGCCCAGTCGACGGTGTGCAGCCAGCCCCAATGCTGACGGTGAGCCACCCACAACAGGGTGTAGAGCACGACGGCAACGACGGCCAGCCAGGCGGCGGGGCTACGCAAGGTGATGCGCAAACCAGTCATGGACGCACCGGGAACTCAATCGGTGCACCAGTAAGAGAACCACCCCATACTGGCATCATGGCCGTGATTGTTCGGAAGTTGTTCGGTGTCGGCAAATTACCTGCGGATCTGCGCAGCCAGGTCGAAGCCGAGGGACTGATCTACCTTGCCGAATCCATCCCGGTCACCAGGCGGTTCAGCGGCGCCATTCCGGGCCTGCGGTCCCAGGGCAGCATCGCCAGCTATGTGGGCGCGCTGGCGTTCACCTCGCAGCGGGTGCTCGCGACGCTTTCGGTGGTGCCCAAGCTCGCCGGGCGTGCCGTGGACGTGCGGTGGGACGAGGCGAACAGCGGCGCCGCCACCGCCGAGATCTCTGCGACGGGCTTACAACTCGACCTGGACACCGAGGCCGTCGACGAGCGGTTTCACGGACATCTCTCCCTGCACTTCAAAGACACCATCGAAGCGGACGTGCTGTCCCGGCTGCCGCGGCGTTCGCTGTCCTTCGACGTGCCGGCCGAATACGTTTTCCGGGCCGTGGGTGTCACCTACAGTCCCTGACCCTCACATTCTTACGATGGCCGGGTGGCCGATCATGCGTTCACCGCGGACGAACGTCGCACCGTATACCGGGTGATCTCCGAACGTCGGGATATGCGCCGGTTCTGCCCGGACGGTCATGTCCCTGAGGAGGTGCTGGCACGTCTACTGCGGGCGGCCCACGCCGCGCCCAGCGTCGGTCTAATGCAGCCGTGGCGGTTCATCCGGATAACCGATATCAGCCTTCGCCGACGCATCCACGCCGTCGTCGACGCCGAACGCATGCAAACCGCGGCCGCCCTGGGGCCGCGGGAGGCCGAATTTTTGGCGTTGAAGGTCGAAGGCATCATGGAGTGCGCCGAGCTACTGGTGGTGGCGCTGTGCGAAGACCGAGAAAGGCACATCTTCGGTCGGCGGACGTTGCCGCAGATGGATCTCGCATCGGTGTCGTGTGCGATCCAGAACCTGTGGCTGGCGGCGCGCTCCGAGGGCCTCGGGATGGGCTGGGTGTCGCTGTTCGATCCGCGAGAGCTGGCAGCCCTGCTGGCCATGCCCCCAGGTGCCGAACCGGTGGCGGTGCTGTGTCTGGGGCCGGTACCGGGCTTCCCGGAGCGGCCGGCGCTGGAATTGGACGGCTGGGCGCTGGCCCGGCCGCTGAGCGAGTTCGTATCGGAGAACCGATGGGGGACGGTAGAAGAGGTGGCAACAGGTGACCAATGAGCCCACGGGAGACAACCCGTCCAACATCCTGATGGTGCACTGGCACGATCTCGGACGCTACCTCGGCGCCTACGGTCACCATGACGTCTTGAGCCCGCGGCTGGACCGCCTTGCCGCTGAGGGCATCTTGTTCACCCGCGCCCATGCCACCGCTCCGCTGTGCTCGCCGTCTCGCGGGTCGCTGTTCACCGGACGCTACCCGCAGGGCAACGGCCTGATCGGGTTGGCTCATCACGGCTGGGAATACCGCGCCGGTGTGCGCACGCTGCCGCAGATTCTTGGCGAATCTGGTTGGTATTCAGCGCTTTTCGGGATGCAACACGAAACATCCTACCCGAAGCGGCTGGGCTTCGACGAGTTCGACGTGTCAAATTCGTACTGCGAATACGTGGTCGAGAAGGTCGACGAATGGCTGCGGGATAGTGCGCCCAACCTGTCCGGGCAGCCCTTCCTGCTCACCGCCGGCTTCTTCGAGACGCACCGGCCCTACCCGCACGACCGGTACGAGCCGGCCGACAGTTCCGCCGTCGAACTGCCCGACTACCTGCCCGACACCCCGGAGGTACGGGGCGACCTCGCCGACTTCTACGGATCCATCACCACCGCCGACGCCGCGGTCGGCACCATGCTGGACACGCTCGCCGAGACGGGGCTGGACGCCAACACCTGGGTGGTGTTCTTCACCGACCACGGTCCGGCGTTCCCCCGCGCAAAATCCACGCTCTACGACGCCGGCACCGGCATCTCGCTGATCATCCGGCCGCCGTCGAAGCTTGCCGCGGCACCCCGTGTCTACGACGAGCTGTTCAGCGGTGTCGACCTGCTGCCGACGTTGCTGGGCCTGATGGGTGTTCACGTGTCCGACGACATCGACGGCGTCTCACATGCGCATGCCCTGCTGAACCCGGAGCCCACCGAACCGGTACGCGACCACGTGTACACCACGAAGACCTACCACGACTCGTTCGATCCGATTCGGGCAATCCGCACAAAGGAATACAGCTACATCGAGAACTACGTCCCGCGGCCGCTGCTGGATCTGCCGTGGGACATCGAGGAAAGCCCGTCCGGGCTGGCCGTCGCACCCTTCATCAAGGCACCACGACCCGAACGCGAACTGTACGACTTGCGCGCCGACCCTGCTGAGAGCACGAATCTACTGGCTGCGCCGGACGACGGCCAGGACGCCCGCGACGTAGACGCCGTGGCGGCCGAGCTTGCGGTCCGGCTGCACGAATGGCGGCAGCGCACCGGCGACGTGATCCCGTCGGAGTTCGCCGGCACCCGTATCGCGGTGCGCTACACCGAAACCTATCTTCAGATCCATCACCGGACGCCGACCAGCAGGTCGGCCATCGCAACCGACCGCGGCATCGAGGACGAGATAGAGCCCAAGCTAGGCACCTGAGCCGCGGGCCCCGCCGACCTGCGCGACGATAAAGACCCGGCGGAACGGGAATATGGTGGTGCCGTCCGGCCGGGGCGGATAGGCGTCGTCCAGCAGCGGGATGAGCTCAGCGCGGAACTGTTCCCAGTTCTCCTCGTCGAGGCGTTCACGCACCGGGACCAGCGCGGTGCCGGTGATCCATTCCAGGACCGGATGTTCGCCGGTCAACTGGTGCAGGTAAGTGGTCTCCCACGCGTCGACGCGACAGCCGGCGTCCATCAGCAGATCGGCGTAGTGCTTGGGCGGCTGGACCACCGCTCCGACTCGAAACGGTATGTCCCGCATAATCTTTGCGTATGGCTCGCGACGGGCCAAAGCCCGCACCGCGGCGTGCGAGGGGGTTTCGAAGTTGCCCGGGATCTGGATGGCCAGCCAGGACCCGGACGCCAGTTGGTCAACCCATTTGACCAACAGGTCGGCATGCTCGGGCACCCAGTGCAGTGCGGCGTTGCTAACCACCACGTCGGTGTCCGGTTGCGGCTTCCAGTTGCGCACGTCGCCGGTGGTGGCATCGATACCGCGTTCGCGCGCGGCCGCGACCATCTCCGGTGAGCTGTCGATCGCCTCGATCTGGGCACCGGGCCAGCGCTTGGACAGGTAGCGCGTCAGATGACCGGGACCACAACCCAGGTCGACCACGCGGCGCGCCCGATCCGCTCCGACCCGTGACAGCAAATCGTAGAACGGACGGCTGCGGTGGTCGGCGAAGGCCAGGTAGACGTCGGGATCCCACATTTTCGATCCTCCTGATCGACACCTGCACATAGTCCGGGCACCCTCGGGCACCTAGACAAACCGTATTACCGGACCCTCCGAACGCGCATTGAACGGGGGTACGAAAGCAGCAGCAGTCGGCCAGCTCGGCCCATTCCTGCTGCGCTCGGGGCGGCCGGCGAGTTACGATCGGCGAGATGTCTGAAACCTCGGCGGTGGCCGGCGAGGCCGATCCAATCAGCCCGCCCTTGCCCATTCCCGATGTTCCCGGTGGCGAGGCCGGCGCCGATGGCCTGCCATCCCGCTCAGCCTTGTCGATTCGGCAGCGCCTGGTCGTCGACGCGTCTGCGGTCAGCGACGTGGCACTGCGCACCACGGCGTCTTCGCTGCTGGCCACCACTGTGGCCCCGTCGGTGATCAGGACCAACTTGGGCCGGCTCAACTCCGGCAGCGAGCGCGACAACCTGAGGTTCTACGCCGAACTCGGCGCGCAACACGACCCAGGCAAATCGTTCCCGGCGCCGACTGAGGCGCCCAGGGACGTGACGCGGCAGCCCAGCCGACTCATCGAACGGTTCGCGTTGGCCACCATCGACAACATCGCGTTCCCCAGCAGCTTTCGCACCGTCAATCCGGCGCTGCGCAAGCGGTGGAGTGCGTTGTCCGCCAACAACATCGTGCATGCGCAGCATTGGCGTCATGACGATGGGCCACGGCCGACACTCTGCGTGATCCACGGCTTCATGGGCTCGTCGTACGTGTTCAACGGCCTGTTCTTCTCGCTGCCCTGGTATTTCCGATCCGGCTACGACGTATTGCTGTATACCTTGCCTTTTCATGGCAAGCGCGCCGAAAAGCACTCGCCGTTCAGCGGTTACGGGTATTTCGCCGGCGGCATGAGTGGATTCGCCGAGGCGATGGCGCAGGCGGTGCACGACTTTCGGTCGGTAATCGACTATCTGCAGGGCACCGGGGTGGAGCGGATCGCGCTGACCGGTCTATCGCTGGGCGGGTACACCTCGGCGCTGGTGGCATCGGTCGATAACCGGCTCGAGGCCGTGATTCCCAACTGCCCCGTGGTCACACCCGGCGACCTGTTCGAGGAATGGTTTCCGGCCAGCACGCTGCTCTCCGTGGGATTACGCCTGACCGGCATCAGCCGGACGGAGTTACTGGCCGGGCTGGCTTACCACGGTCCGCTGAACTATCCTCCGCTGCTGGCCAAGAACCGCAGGATGATCATCACCGGCCTGGGCGACCGGATGGCCCCACCCTCGCACGCCGTGTCGTTGTGGGAGCACTGGGATCGGTGCGCGCTGCACTGGTTTCCCGGCAGCCACGTGCTGCACGTCAGCCAGTTGGACTATTTGCGCAGGATGACGCCGTTCCTGCGCCAGTTCATGTACGACTAAGGCCGTATGTTGGCCTTATGTTCGACCCACCGCGATCACCTGGGTCGCGGCCTCGCTGTCGGACGCGCGGTGCGCCCCCGCGGCCGGCGTGGGCCAATCCAGCTTGGAGAGCAGGTCCGCCGGCGCCTCAGTATGCCCGTCGAGCCTTCGGGTGGACAGCGGGTCCAGGGCCGCTAGTGCTGGCCCCTGATTACCGCGCTCCAGAGTCAAACCGGCCGTCGGAGCCGCTCCCGTGGGCGCGGCATCCGTGCGCAGCGCGCACGCGGCGGCGACCGTGTAGCGGGTGCCGCGATCGCCGGGGGCAATTTCGAGTGCCGTCCAGATTTCACGCGCCTGCTGCGACCGCACCTTACTCAACGTGTCGGCCAGCGCTGAATCCGCGGTAACCCGATATGCCGCAATATAATCCGACGAGTTCTGCTGCACCGAGCGCCAGGTCTCCCGGGCCGCCTTCCCCGACTGGGTGGCCAGCAGCTCTGGCACGTCCTCGGGCACCACAGTGCCGGCATCCCAACCGATTTCGCGCAGGTGGTCGGCCAGCCGGCGGGCGGCGACTTCAGCCGTCTCGTGCAGCGGAATGCGTGACGAGCGCGCCTGCAATGCGGGCAGGTTGTCGACGGCCGAGACTGTCAGGCCGACCCAGGTTTCGCGCCGACCGGATACGGTGTCCCGGTTGGTGATTCGGATGCTGTCCGCACGGATGCCGTAGCAGTCCAGGTAGCCGGCGATCAACTGCAAGGGCAGCACATCGGATTCCGAGGGCGCCGCGCCGACGCGCACCAGCGCCGTGCTGCGGACGTCGGCATCCGGGTCGGGTGCCGCCCGCCCGCCACGGCCGATGATGGCCAGCCGCCGATGCAGGATCGTCGTGAGAAACAGTCCGCGCCACCAGCCGAACAACAGAATCAGCGCGGCCACAGCGACGCCGATTAGCCAGTGTGCCCGGGTGGACTGCCAGGGATAGGCCATGGCCGCGGGCACGACGGCCAGCAGGGCCAGGGTTATCCGGCCGACGCCCGGCTTAGGTACGGCGCCAAGGGTCTGGCTCACGGGGTGGACTCCTTTCGGCGGCGCACTGCGGCCACCGTCGCTGCGGTGAGAATGACGAGCAATGTCAGCACGCCGGCGCCGGCCAGCGCGACGTTGCGCGGGGCGGTGTCCTTGGCTGCCGGTGGCGGCGGGACGGCGACGGGTTTGACCGCAGCACGGGTGTCCGCGGGACCGGGCGCGGCAGGCAGTTGCCAGGTGAGGGCGGCGACCGGGTCCAGCGTTCCGGCGCCGACGACGTTGGACGGGTCCCGCGCACCGTTCTGCGCGGTGGCGGTGATGCGGCGCACCACCTCGCCGGCCGGCAGGGCCGGATACTTGGCGCGGACCAGCGCTGCCACCCCCGACACGTAGCCGGCGGCGTAGCTGGTGCCGCTGAGCGGAATCAGCTGCTGGTGGTCATCGGGCAGTCCGTTGGCCAGCCCGCCGCCGTCGGCGTTGCTCACCGACGCAATGCCCTCACCGGGCGCGGCGATGCCCACCCAGGGACCGGCCATCGTGAACTTCGAGGATGCGCCCTGCGGCCCGACGGAGGCCACCGACAGCACGTAGGGCTGCCACCAGGACGGGACGGACACTGACGTGACGCCCGCCCAGTTGCGGGGGTCGGCGGGCCGGCTCAGATCGGTGAGCGGGTTGGAGTCACAGGACGTGCCCCCGGCGACCGATCCGGTGGGCCCGGTGTTGCCCGCGGCGGCCACGATGACCGCGTCCTTGTCCACCGCGGCGTACTTGATCGCGGCTCCCAGCGCAGCCTGGTCGACCGGTCGGTCGGCGGGCAGGCAGGTGACCGCCGAGATGTTGATCACCCGGGCGCCGCGATCCGCCGCGTGCACGATTGCCCGGGCCAGCGACTCGATGTCGATAGCGGCCCGGGCTGCAGCCGGATCACCGCCCGATGTGCGCGGTGAGAACTTGGCCGACGTCACGCGGATGGACAGCAACCGCGCTGCCGGCGCGACGCCGGAGAAACCATCCTCTTGACCCGGCGGACCGGGCTGGCCGGCCACGATTCCGGCGACCAGGGTGCCGTGCCCGTCGCAGTCTGTCAGACCGTCGGTGGACTCCACGAAGTCGCCGCCGGCGTCGACGTTATTCAGCCGGGGGCCCGGCCGGACACCGGTGTCGATGATTGCGACCAGTTCGCCTTCACCGCGGGAGAACTGCCATGCCGCAGGCAGATTCAGCATGGCCTGGCTGGGCGTCGGCGCGCCCGCGTCGGTACCGGGGATCACCCCGGAGACGCTGCACTGGCCACGCTGTTCCATCGGCGCCACGGGTCCCGGAGCGCCGGTGGGGGGTTGCGCGGCGGCGTCGACCACCGGCGGGCTGATCGCGAGCGCCCGTGCCGCCGTCCCCACCGCACCTGCCTGCAGCGCGACCTGGGAGAAGGCCAAAGCCGCTGCGAGGCAAGCCGATCCGGCACGCATCATCGATTGAGCACCCAGGCGAACAACCCGACCAGGAACGCCATCACCGGGATCAGCGAGGCATCCAGACCCGCGGAGACAAAGCCCAGCAGCCGGCGCAGCGGCAGCGAGTAGCTTTCCGGTGCCGCGATGCCGGGGTTGAGCGCCACGACTACCCACGCCAGCACCAGCACGGCGAGCACCGTCACCGCCACGAGTGCGCCAGTGTAGCGCCCGGTCGCGACGTAATACACCAGCAGCACGCCGGCCACCAGGAACGGCTGTGCGAGCAGCCAGGCCTTGCAGGCGACCGAATCCCACACGCGGGCACGCAGCGTAGCTGCCAGCGAGGTCGCGCCGACCACGTACCAGCCCGCGACGCTCAACGTCTCGGGACGCAACGCGATTGCCACCGAACCCAGCACACTGAGCAGCACGGCTGCGGCGATGAAGCCGTTCTGGTGCGCGTCGCCGATGCGCACCCGGCGTGGCAGGTCTTCGAGTACCCGCAGCGCCGGCGGCGCCGGGGTCGGGTCCCCTGGCGCCGGGATCACCGGCAACGGGAACCGCGCCCATAGCGCCGAAAGCTGAGCCGCCTGGATGGTGACGAACAGCGCGGCGACGATGAGCCCGCAGCCGAGCGTGAGAATGGGTAACTGCCAGAGCAATTCGGCCCCACCAGCCAGTGCAATAGCGAGGCTGACCACCGCCGAGGCGGTGAAGAACGCGGCCGCGCGCTCACGTTCGGCGCTGGGCACGATGAGTGCCACGAACGACCAGGCGGCGACGCCGGCCGCAGCCAGCACTAAATGGGCAGTTCCGAACTTACCGGGCACCGCCAACGCCAGAGCTGCGGCGATCGGCACCAAAGCGGTGATCGACAGGGCGATACCGGTGCGCGGCGAACGAGCGGTGGTCAACAAGCCGGTGATCGCGACGAGTGCGGCGATCGCACTGGCAGCGACCAGCCCGGCCAAGGCGCCGGTGGCGAGGCGGTGAGCGACCGCCAGACCGGTAGCGACCAGCGTCACACCGATCACCGCGGCAAGCGCTCCACGCTGAATATGCTTTGGTCCCCATGGGTTTCGCCGTGATGTGGAGAAGATCATGGCGGCATCGGCGATGTCCTCGACGATGCCTGGCGCGGCCGGGCCGGCGGGCACCGGTTGCAGTGCGAGCAGATCGCCGTCAACGACCCCGACTGTGTCCAGGCTGGCGTCCAAGCTGAACGGTGCCCCACCAACCGGTGCCAGGCTCAGCTGCGGTGCGGTGTCACCCGGCTCAGCGGCGTCACCGTTGCCGGCGGCGGGAACCACCAAACGCTGTACCGCAGGCAGGATTTCGCGCAGCGGTAACTCGGCCGGCAGGGCCATCTCCGTCAAGCGACTGTCCGCGAGAATGGCGACGCGGACAATGGGCATGACGGTACCGGACGTCACTGGACCTCCCAATCAACCCGAGTGTGGCGTCGGGGCCGTTGCTGGAACATCGTGCTCTCTTTCTGATTTGGCTACTTACGTGGTTTGTGCGGATTGGTTTATGCAGTTACGTCGATTGCGCGGAGAAGTCTCGGGACAGCCGGTGATCGGGGAACCACTCGCCGTCCGGCAGGTAGGAGGTCAGTTGTTCGATCGCGACGGCGGTTGCAAACGGGGTCCCGGGGGCAAAAGTCGAGACCCACTCGCCGTCAAAGGCGCGGGTCGGGCTGACCAGTACCCGCCCCGCTGTGGCGTCGATCAGACTCAGGCCAACGTCGGTGGTGGTGTGCCTGCCGTCGCGGTTGCACCCCGCGACGATCTCGACGTAGCTGCGCGGCCCGGTGAAAACCGACTCCACCACCGGACGCGCGGACACCGGAATCCCCAGGTAGTCAAGGACTTCCGCAAGCGGTGCGCCGGACCGCAGCCGTTCGTCGGCCCGGGCGCCGACGCGGGTCGGCATGCTGAACTCCTCGAACCGGGCCGGCGGCTTCTGTGACAGTCCGACGCCCAGCACGGGGACCAGGGCCCGGGGGTCATCGATCTCCATCGCGGTGAAGGTGATCAGCTGCGCGCTGCGTAACGCGACCACGGTGGCGGGCCCAGCGGTGGACCTGGCGTCCCGCCCGACCGATCCGGCCCGCTGCGCGACGATGCCGCGCAGCATGTCGGCGGCGCCGGCGGCCGCATTGTCGGGACGGGTCGGTCCCAGGTAGCGCAGGTCGAGCCAGCGGTCCGGGAAGCAGACCAGCTTGATCCACTCTGCGACCGTCGGGTTGATGACGCCCACCGGCGTCATCAACCCCATCCGGGTCAGCTCATCGCGCTGCCTGTCGAAGAACGCGCTGCGTTCTGCGCTGTCGCGATACGGCGTGGTGATCGCGAGCACCCATGGAAAGCTGCCCGCTCCAACAGTTTCCGCGATGAACCACGCCTGATCGACGGTCAGCTCAACGGCGTTGGGCCTTGAGTCCATCTACATCCGTCAACTTCGTGCGGCGGACCGCTCAAGCGCCCCACTTGGCGGCTTCGGCCTGGTCGCGGGCCATCATCGCCATCGTGTTGGCTTCGTGGGTGCTGGCCATCGACTGATACGCACGCACCAGATCCGCCATGGCCTGATTCCACTGCACCTGCCACGCCTGATACGTCAACCCGGTATCACCCTGCCACGCACCCTGCAGCGCGGCCTGCTCAGCAGAGATGTCGGCACCCAACCCCGTCATCGTGCCCGCATAACCCGCCATATCCCCAGCGTGCGCCAGCATCGCCGGGTAGTTGTACATAATCTGCGACATATCTGATCCTCCCTAGAAGCGAACCGGCTCAAAAACCGGTGTAAGTCGACGCGGCCGCGGCATCGGCAGCCACATAAGTACCGGCGGCATCACCGAGGTTCGCCTGCGCGATGTCCAGCAACGTGTTCACCCGCGCCGCGACCTCCACAAAACGCGCATGCGCAGCCTGAAACGCCGCCGCCGACTCACCCTGGTGAAACGCCTGCGCCGACATCGCCGCCTGCTCGGCCTGGCCAATCGTGTGCCGCATCAAACCCGCCTTGGCACCAAACGCCGCCTGCGACGACACCAACTGCGGAATATGAGCATCCAACAAACTCATAACTCTCCCTTTCCAATCTTTCGATTCGTGCGAATCAGAACTTCATCCCCGACCGTTACGCGGTAAGTCGTCTCGCTGACTTTCCGGCCCCCTTTCCTGTCGCGCCTGCTCCCAGGTCTGCGGTGTCATCGGCATTCGTGGGCCGCCGCCGAAATCGTCGCCGGCCAACGCAGTGAGACCGGCCGCCTGTAGCAGTGTCTCCCTCGGTATCGTGCCGGCGAACCCGAATGATCCGGCACCCCGTTCCGAAGCCTGTGCGGCACTGTCCCATTCGGGATCGACGCCGATGTTGGAATCCAAGTCCAAGAACTCGTCGCTGTGGTCGTGCAGCGGCGCCCGCCGGCGACGCTTCGCCCGCGCGGCGGCGCTGCTGACCGCTGCCGCGCCGGAAGCCGGAATGGTGGCCGCGGGCGCTTTGGCGCCCGTGCGGCCGCCGACCGTCGGGCCCAGGCCCGGGCCCCAATCGTTCGGTCCGGCAACGGCGTAAGCGAATCCCGCGGCGGCCGGAGCGGTCGTGGCCGGCGCCGCGCCGGCAGTGGCACCCGTGGACGTCGCCGACGCCGGCGCTCCCGCCGGCCCCGGCGCCGCCGAACCGAGTCCGGCGACCGGGAAGCTGTGCTGCACGGTGTTCGGCACCGCAACTGTGGTGTCCGTGGGAAGGTCGGGGATGATGTCCGGTTTGATCAGCCCGAGAAAGCCCAAGCTTGCCAATCCGACCGCGAAGAGGGGTGGCGCCCACAGCGGTGAGCTGAGCAGTGTCCCCCAGGTGCCCCAACCGACCGGCTGGAAGAAGGCCTGATACCCGAGCCAGAAAAGCAGCGGGCCCCAGGTGACCAAGGCCGCGTACGGGTTTTGGATGAAGTCGACGATCATCTGCGAGATCTGCTCAACCGGGTGCGTGAGGAAGTACCAGATCGCGTCGCCGTCGGGCAGCGCTTTCACATAGGCCTCGAGCGCCGCGACGATGGCGTCGATGATGCTGTTCAGCGGGTTGGAATCTCCGGCTGCGGCCGCCGCTTTGGTCTGCAGTAAATCGGCGGCCGGTGCGGCCTCCCCGCCGGGCGTCACCACGGTCGGCGCGGCAGTGCTGCGTGGTGCCGAGGCCAGGGCGGCACCCGCGGCCGCCTGGTACAGCGCCATGGTGGTCGCCGCCTGCAGCCACATCCGCAGGTAGTCGGCTTCGTTGAGCGCGATGGGAATTGTGTTGATGCCGAAGAAGTTCGTGGCCACCAGCACACCGTGCATCACGTGGTTGGTGGCCAACTCGGCCAGTGTCGGCATCGCGCCGAGTGCCGCGGTGTACGCCGCCGCGGCAATGTCGTGCTGGGCCGCCACACCCGCGGCATCGGTGCTGGACTGCAGCAGCCAGGCGACGTACGGCTGGTGTGCTGCCACGTATCGCTCGGCACTCGATCCCTGCCAGGCGCCCGCTTGCACCGCCCCCACCAGGCCATCCAGTTCTGCTGCCGCCGAAGCATATTCGGCGCTAAGAGCGCTCCAGGCGCCGGCAGCCGCGGAGAGCGACGCCGGACCCGGTCCGCTGCTCAGCAACGCCGAATGCACCTCGGGCGGCGAAGCAAACCAGAGTGGCCCCAGTGGGGAGGTCATGATCAGCCGCCCGCGATCCCGTAGGTCGCAGCAGCGGCGGCGTCACCGGCTGCGTAGCCCGCTCCGGCCGTCCCGACACCGACGCCGGCGCGACCCAGCTCTTGGACGCCCTGCGCCGCGACAGCCGCGTGCTCTTCGCCCTGCGCGCTGAACCCGGCGGCGGTTTGCAGCGACACCGGATCGGCGGCCGGCGGGACCACCGCGGTAATCAGCGGCGCCGCACTGGCATGCGCGGCGGCCAACCGAGCCGTCAGCGCCTCCACGGCGGCGCTGGCGCCGGCCAATCCTTCAGGAACCACTCGCAACGTCATGACTGACTTCCCTCCTGTTGCGTATCACCAAATATTGCGGCCTCACCGACCAGCGGGTTAACCAACTGCAGGTACGTCGGGTCGTCGCTGTCGGAAAGCAGGACGGCCCGGCCCGCCGGCAGTCGGCTGAACCGCTGACCACGGATCTTCCCGCTGTCCTGCGGGTTACCCGCCAGCATCAGCGTCGTCGCCTGCAGGTCGTTAAACCTGCGCAGCAGCGGGTTGGTCATCAACGCGTGCGCCGACCCTGACGCTCGCCCGGTCACGATCACCCGCAGCCCCAGCTCAGCGGCCTGGCCGAGGAGCCCGATCAGCGGGGTCCAGGGTCGCTGGCCGATGTAGGGGCCGCTGGTCGCCGCCGAATCTGGAACCTGGTCGACGTCGTCGATGATCAGGTAATGGGTGTGGCCGTCCGGACCGCCCTGGTACGTCCAGCGCGACAGTTCGGCGGGCGACAGCCCGGCCGGGGGCCGACGTGACTCCATCAGATTGGCCAGACCGATCATTGCCGGCATGATCCGGTCGATGTTGGCCGTGTACTCGTTGTCCGGGAACAGCGGTTCGTCGACGAGATGCAACCGCCGGTCGAGAACGGTGAAGGCGACCTGGTCGGCCGTTGAGTTCTCGCGGACGGTTCGAATGATGTGCCGCAGCAACGTGGTCTTCCCCGACTTGCTGTCGCCGAACACCATCAACAGCGGGTGCTCACGGAAGTCGTGCACCACCGGCGCGAGATCCTGCTCCCGCTGACCGATCACGATTTGCTCGGGGCCCCGATACAGCGCGCCCACCGCGTCCGGCGTGAGGTTCGTGGGCAGCAACCGCACCGGCGGCGCGACCTGGCCCGGGTAACGGGAGTTGATCTCGGCGATCTGGTCCAGCTGCGGTTCGGCGAACAAGAAATGCTGAGCCGCCATGGTTAGGCCGCGGCCCGGTTGGTCATGCGGTACGGCCTCGGCCGGGCGGTGCAGCGCGCCGGCCACCCGCACGTTGCTGTCCCGCGCGTCATGCAGCTTGAGCTCCAATCGCAGGCCCAGCCCGTCGCGCATCGCCAGCGGCACTTCCAGCCAGCTCGGCGTGGTGATCACGACATGGATGCCGTAGGCAAGGCCGACGTTGACCAGCTCGGTCACCCTGGCCAGCAACGGGTTTCGAGTGTTGAACTGGTCGGTGTTGTCGCGACTGAAGGCGTACAGGTTGTCGATGACGAGGAAGACCTCGCCAAACCCGTCGTCCTGCGGCGAGGCACCCCGGCCGTTGTCGGCTCGGTCGCGGAACGCCTCACGGTGCTGGCGGTACAGCAGCAGCTGCTCCAGCTCGCCGAACGTGCGGCGAATGCGCTCGGGCTCCAGCGCCGAGGCCACCGTGCCGACGTGGGCCAGGTCTTCGAGCACACGCAGCTGCCCACCGCCGTAGTCGAGGCAGTAGAAGGTGACCTCGCGCGGCGAGTGCAGGCTGGCCGCGGACATGATGAATGTCTGCAGCGCAGTGGACTTTCCGGACTTGGGACCCCCGTGGATGACCATGTTGCCGGCCGCAGACGTGGCGTCGAACACCAGCGGGTCGCGGCGCATCTCGAACGGTTTGTCGACCTCGCCGAGCGGCCAGCGCCACTGCCGCGGCTGGATCCCGGACCTGGCCAGCACCGCGGGCAGCGGGATCGGTTCGTCCAGCGGTGGCAGCCACAGTTGCGGCGCCCGCGGTCCATAACCGGCCAGCTGCTCGCCGATAGTCGCGATCAGTTTGCGAGGCGGGCCGATCGGCTCGTCCTCGTCAGCATCGCTGATCACCATGCCCGGATCCGGCTCGACCGCTGCGGCGGTGAACAGTTTTGGCTCCGGAACCGACTGCACCACAAGAGTTTTTGCAGTCTGCGGCGGCTCGTAGATGCCGTCGACGTAGGTGGAGCGGAACTTGATAGGGGTGGCACCCGGGGCTGGCACCAGGAATCCGATTCCCTTGTGCTCCTTGCCGGATTCGATGTGATACGCGTCTTCGACCCCGATGATCTGGCGAGACACGCTGGGGCTGGCCACCTTGAGACCGATCCGGTAGGACGTGTTCTTGTCGATGTCCTTGATCTTGCCCACGTCCAGCGTCTGCGAGGCGAACAGGATGTGGATGCGGAACGAGCGGCCCTTGCGCGCCACGTAGTCGAACAGCTCCGCGTACTCCGGGTGGTCGGCCAGCATCAGGGTGAACTCGTCGGCGACGACGAAAAGGGTTGGAATAGGCGGCAAGTCGTGCCCCGCCGCCTGCGCGGCTTCATACTCGGTCACCGAGTTGAAGGCGCTGCCCTGCACTCGGCGGCCAGCCTCGCGCAACAACATCTCGCGTCGCGCCACCTCGCCGCGCAGGGTGTCGGCGAACCGGTCGGCCAGAGACTTCTTCTCGGCCATGTTCGAGATGACTGCCACGACCTGCGGGAAGTGGCGGAAGCTGTCGGCACCGGCCTCACCCTTGAAGTCGGCGTAGATGACGATCAGCCGGTCGGCCGAATGCGTGGTCAGCAGCGCCAACAGCATCGACATCAGGGTCTGCGACTTGCCGGACCCGGTCATACCGATCATCAGCCCGTGCGGACCCATCCCGCCCTCGGCCTCGTCCTTGAGGTCGAACATCAGCGGCTCTCCGGTCGCGGTGACCCCGATCGGAACCCGCAACTCGTCGTCCCGGCTGCGCGGCGCCCACAGCGCGGGCACATCTAGCCGGGACGCATCCGAAATACCCAGCAGCGTAGTGAAATTGGCGCCCCTGGTGGCTGCCGAGCGCAGCCCGGTGTGGGTGGGGTTGGAGTCCCAACGGGACAACCGGCGCGCCAGGTGCGACGCCTCGTCGACGCCGAACTGGTCGGCGGCGTCGATGTAGGGCTGCCAACCCCCGGTCTGCCACCGCTGGATCGCGCCACGCGCCACCTGCAGGATCGGCTTCTCCGGGTCGGAATACTGCTCCCGATTCGGCGGGGTTGCCGAGATGTGCAATACCGTCACCGCGGCGCGCCCCGCCGCCAGCGGCGACAAATTCAGCTCGTAGTCGGGGTCGTCCACCACAATCAGCAAGTGCCGCAAGGCATCCACCGACCGACCAGTGAAGGGCGGCCGGTCCTCGAGGGCCTGCCCCAGCAGATCGGCGAGTTCGTCGGGGTCGGTGGTCAGGTAGCGGGCCGGGCCGACACCGTCGACCTGGCCAGGAATGTCGACGTGCGGCAGCCACTTCAACCAGGACCAGTCGCTGGTCTCCAGGTCGCGGCTGGCCAGCGCCACGCCGAGCACCGTCGGGTCGTGCCAGGTCACCGCCTGGGCGATCCAGGCACGCACCGCGGCGTGCACCTCGCTGGTCTCCCCCAGCACCGTGATGCGTGACACCTTGGTCAGATCGATACCGGTCGGTACGTCGCGCACCGTTCGCTGAGTGTCGAGCAGACTGCGTAACGCGCTGTGCGACACCGGTTCCAAATCAATCTCGTCGGCTGTGTCGTTGACCCGCAACGCGGTGGCCAGCGGCGCCGAGTGGCGACCGGCGCGCAGCACCAGGAAGTCGGGGTCGTGCGGGTCGCGCTCCCACTGGCGACGGGACCCCGGCACCGCGGCCAGCGCCCCGGGTTCGGGATGCGACCACTCGGCGCTGGTGCGCTGTTCGGCCGCCTGAGCGCGGATGTTGTCCCGCACCACCGAGAGGTAGCGCAGATAGTCGGCCCGTTCGGCGTCGACCTCCTCGGTGCGCATCTTGTTGTCATTGCCGCGGTAGAGCGCGGTGGCCGCCAACAGCAACACGAACGGGAAGAACAGCGTCTGTGGGGAGATCACCCGCATCCCGGTAGCGAACAGCGCGACGATCATGCCCACGATCAGGATGCCGATCAGGTACGGCATGGCACGCCGGAACAGCGACGGCGGGATCACCCGCGGCAGTTCCGGTGGTGCCTCGATGGTTATGGTGCCCTTGCGGGCACTGGGTGGCGCCAGCCTCCGCCGCGCCTCGAAGATCAGTCTGCTCATCGGGGTTCCCCTTCGGCGGATACCGGATGACCCGGTCGGCTGTCCGGCGGCAAACCGTCATGCGCCAACAGCGCATCGGTGCGCGACAGCGTCGGGCCTGCTGCGAACAAGGACAGGATCGACCACGGTATGGCGAGCGGCGGCGACTGAAGACCAAGCGCCTCAACAGCTTTGCCGCCGCCGCTGGATCCTGAGCGATCGGACTCGTTGTCGATGCCGTAGCGCACTCCGGTGTCCGAGACCCAGAACAATGATCCAGTGGCCGGTGCGGCCGCTCCCCCGCCGACGGTCTGAGTGAAATAGCCGGTACCGGGTGCCAGGGCGACTTTGGCGCCACCACCGACCAATTCGACGGGCCGGATGCCCTCGGCCACCGGCAGCGCCGAACCAGCCAGCAGGCTCAGCGCACTGGTGGCCGCGCCGTCGCGCTTGCTCCAGAACGCGCAGGTGACCGGATCGCGGGCCGCGTCGACCAGGGTCACCGGCTGGGCCGGATAGCGCAATGTGTCGAGCAGCCGCGACACCGGCAGCTTGGCGATCTCGTCGGCCGCCAGTCGCGGAGGCTGTTGCAGGCCATACGAATTGGTGTTACGCAGGATCGCCGCCAGCACTGGCGGGATCAGCTGCAGACCGTCCGGCAGCACTGCGTAGAAGTTGTCCGCACCGGCCCGGTCGACCGCGTAAGACACCACCACCGCGCCGATCGGAGCCGGGACCGCGAAGCCTGCCGGGCCGCCGGCGTTCGGGATCGGCGGCGCCGCCAGCGGTGGGGCTTGCGGAATAGCATTGAACAGTCCCGACGCGATGGGCCGGGGCGCGGGCACCTCGGTGCCCAGGCCCAGTGCGTTGGTGATCGCGTGGTCGGCTAGGTCGATGCGGCTGCGCTTGCCTTCCCAGAGCAACCATGTCCCGTCGCCGCCCGATGCGGCCGCATCGACCAGGATCACCTGCCTGGATTCGATAGCCGTCGCGCGGGCGCCGTCAGTTTGCGGAACTCCGGCGATCACGGTCACTCCGGTGCTGCGTGCACCCCGCCCGGGTTGGCCGGTGACGGCATCGCACACCGTCCAGTCCGCGTCGCGCGACGTGCTCTGCACCATGCGCTCCGGGGCCCCCGGAATCCCGATCAGGTTGCCACGCGGAAACTTGTCCAGCTCAGCGCTTTTCACTGTGGTCGGGTTCACGGGCTGTCCGGCGATCAGCCGTGCCGAGGTCAGGTTGAGCACGGGGTGCAACTTCTCGCCCACCCGCACATACAGCGCTGCGGTGGATCGGTCAGCGAGCACTGCGTTGTTGCCGACCTGCCCGTTGGGCCGGATCAGCGAAAACACGAAGCAGCCGATTAAACCCGTGACCAGCAACAGCACCCCCATCAAGACCGCACGTGACTGGGTGCGCAACGGCTCGACGAGCATCCTGGTGTCGTGCAACGCAATTCCGGATGCGATGCGCCGCATCACGAACCGCCACCCGGTCACCTGATGACGCGTGACGAAACCGCGCCGGTATTCCACCTTGTCCGGGTTCTCGTTCACTGGGGTGCGGGAAGCGAACGACCGCCGATCGTCCGCCCATTCCGCTTCGGACTCGTTCTTGCTCATGCGGGCACCGAGAGTCCGAGACCTCGCAGCAGCGGGGCCACGGTATTGCCGACATCTTGTGCGGTGATTGTCATCAGGTCCTCATCGGTGAATTCACCTGTGCCGGCTTGCTCGGAATGGTCAAGCCGGAATTCGCGCTCTTCCTCGGAACGCTCGACGATGTTACGAACGAAACGGCCGTTGCCGGCGATGTCCAGGCTGCGCCGGTCGATCCCGTTGCTGTCGGGTGAGGACGTCTGGGCCAGGTGGGTGAACAGCTTCTGCATATCGGCGAGTGCAGCCGGCTCGAACACGCTATCCCGTTGCTGCGCCATCAGATTCGCAATCTCGGTCAACTCCGAGGGCTGGTATGACGGGAAGTCGATGCTGCGGGTGAACCGGGACCTCAGACCTTCGTTGGTGTCGAGGAACTTGTCCAGATCGGCGCGATACCCGGCGATGATGACCACCAACCGGTCGCGGTCGTTCTCCATGCGCGCCAGCAGGGTGTCGATAGCCACCAGTCCGAAATCGTTCTTGGCTCCGGTGGCCACCAGCGCGTACGCCTCGTCCAGGAACAGCACGCCGTCCAGCGCACTGTCAATGATCGCGTTCGTCTTGGCCTCAGTCTCACCGATGTGCTGACCGATGAGGTCGGCGCGGTGTACCTCGCGGATGTTCTCTCGCTTCAAAAGGCCTAGGCCACAATAGATTTTGGCGACAACACGGGCAATCGTGGTCTTACCGGTTCCGGGCGGGCCGGCGAAGACCAGGTGGTGGGTGCGCTGCGCGACGGTCAGCCCGCGCTGCTGTCGCAGCACGGCCATGGCCACCGAACTCTTCAGTCGCGACACCTGGTTCTTGACTTCCTCCAGGCCGATGAACTCGTTGAGCGCCTCTTCGGCCTCGGCCAGCAAGGTGGCTTTGCGCTCGCGGGCGCCCGGGTCCACGAAGTCGGCGTCGCTGGGTTCGGTGTCGCGACTCCACGGGTCGGTGCGGGCCTCGATGCGCGCCGCGGTGGTAGTGACCATTCCGAAGCTCGGGTCAGACAGCGCCTGCTCGATCTCTTCGTTTTCCGGGTTGGCGGCGTAGAGCTCATGCAGCACGTCGCTGGCTGCCTCTTCGTCCACGTGTGCGCGCAGTGCGAGCGCTTTGGCCAGCGCTCCGTCGACCGCGGCCACGACGATGGGCCCTTCGGGCTCCTCCAGGTAGGACAACGCGGGAGCGAACATGCCCAGCCGCGCCAGCGAGGTGCCCAGCGTGATCTTCACTGCATGGGCGAAGGCCTCGTCGAGGTCGGGGTCGTTAACGATCGGGGTCAACAACTTCACGACGTCCGACCAGCGCTCGGCGCGGTAGTTGATCACGACGGAGATCCAGCGGGCCTCGCGTGACTTCGGGCGGCGCTCGATGATGCGACTGACGATGTTGTTGGCTTCGGCGAACTGCCCCTCGGATGCCAGCGCGGCCGCGTAGGCGAGGTGGAAGTCGTCCGTTGTGCTGGCGCGGAACTGCAGATACAAGCCGGTGTCATAGCGGAACCCGAGGGCTCCGGACTGCAGTTCCACTTGCCGCTGCAGCACGCCCGCGGTGGCCGCGGTACGCGACACCTGCTCGAGCACGCGCTTGGACGTATCACCGGATGCTGCCAGACCGGTCCACGCGTCGCACTGCTCATGGGCGACTCGGGTCAGCGCGCCGAAGCCGGATCGGGCCGCCTCCAGGTCAGCGGGGCGTTGCCGCTCGTATACCGCGATGCCCAAGGCACGGCAGCAGGTGGCAAACCTGCTGATCACGTCCTCGTCCACCCTGCCGTCTGTTCGGGATGCACGGGGTTGAGCCGCCAGCATGCCTATATCACCGCGTTCCACGCCCCCGCCGTCTCCTGATGTCACGATCGCCATTGGCGAAGTTTGCCTGTCGTTAGCCTCACGAAGTTAGCATTCCCTAAGCTAACTGTCGAGGCGGTCAATTGCGTGCCGTACGCCACATCGCTCCCATTCTGACCCTGGCTGACCAGCATTTCTCCGTGCCTCGAACGAACGCGGGTCACTGGCTCAGCAGCTTACTGAATATGATTTTCATTAACAACACCGGGCTTATCCTGACTCCCCGGGTGGCGGCCAGGTCTCCGGCAGCATCGGCACCACCGGTCCCGACCCGAAATCATCCTCGGGCAGCGTCGTCAACCCGTTGGCCTCGGCCGTTGCAGGGCCGCCAATCGTCCCGGAAAACCCCATGAACCCCGCCCCCCGGTCCGACGCCACCGGCCCGGTCACCGGGTCTGGTTCGGCGCTCAGGTACTCGAAGCGATGGCCGCGATCCTGCATTGCCGCCTGGCGGCGCCGACGCGCCCGCGCCTGCTCCAACCCGGATGTGGCGGCTGCCGCTGGCGCCGACGCAGCATGCGGCTCGGCGGCCTTGCGGCCGGCGCTGGACTTCGCCGCCGAATTGGCACCCAAACCCGGACCACCCACCAAATACGGAAAGCCGGTAGGTCCCGCGCCCGGGGCAGGAGGCGCAGGAGGCGCCGACGCCGAAACGACGGTCGATGCGGGCGGCGCTGATGCCGGCGCCGGCCCCGGCGCCGGGGTTGCTGCACCCGGGACGAGCGGGGAGCCCGCGGGCGCGGACAGGCCGACGGCGGGCACCGGGGCCACCGGCGCCGCGCTCGGCGAGGTGCCGGCGCTGGTCCCGGCGAGCCCACCCAGACCAGCCAGGCCGGCGAAACCGAAACCGGCCGTCGGCAACGCGAAAGCCGCCGGCAGGAGTAGTTGCAGCTGCGGGAACGTAGTGAGCGCCTCACCCGCATGCCCAACCTCATCGGCCACCAGCAGGGGCAGATCGTTCTCCAACTGCCCGATGGCCGCCGACGGATTCTCCGGAAACTCCTCGACATCCCTGGCTAGGGTCTCGATGACTTCGGTGACCCGATTCAGCCACCAACTCAACTGGGTCGGGTCGCCACCGTCGTTGTCGATGATCCCGCCGTCGCCGTCACCGTCGTCATCGGCAGCCTCGATCTGCGGGGCCGGGTCGGCCGGCGCCGCTGACGCCACCGCGGCGCCGGAAGCCTCTTGATATGCGGTCATGGTGCCGGCCGCCTGAATCCACATCCGGACATAGTCGGCTTCGTTGAGCGCGATGGGCACGGTATTGATCCCGAAGAAGTTCGTGGCGAGCAACGCGGCGTGGGTCGCATGGTTGGCCGCCAGATCCGCCAGGGTCGGCATGGCGGCCAGGGCTGCGGTGAACGCCGCCGCGGCGGCCTCGTGCCGGGCAACCGCCTCGGCGCTGGCGACACCAGCCCGCTGCAACCACGCCAGGTACGGCAGATGGGCCGCCACGTATCTGCCCGCGGTCGGCCCTTCCCACCCGCCCGCCTGCACAGCCCCCAGCACGTCTGCCAATTCGTCGGCCACCGCCGTGTATTCCAAACTCAACAAGTTCCAGGCGTGCGCGGCCGCGAGCAGCCCGGCAGGTCCCGGCCCGCTGCTCAGCAGGGCCGAGTGGGTCTCCGGTGGAAAGGCCAGCCAAACCGGCACGTCCTAGTTGTCGGTGCCGGACCGACCATAGTTCCCGCAACCACCGACTTTTCTTGTCGTCCTCAAAGGAAACTCCTACGAGAACAACAGGGCTACGGTTTGGTCGCGCTGACCAGCGTGTTGCGGGCGAACATCGACGCCGCCTCGGATTCTGGACCCGGTATTGGGCGGCCGACCTCGCTGATGTAGTCGTTGAGCGGCGTGCCGATCGCCGTCCAGCCATGTTGACCGAACCACTCGGTGGCCGGCGCATACTGCTCGTTGTAGACGAGCTGGAAGAACGGACGTTGGCTGCCGTCCGGTTCGGCACGTTCCTCGGCAACCTTGGCCTCGAACTCGTCTCGGGGCAGCGGGGCGCCATCCTCCACCGCGACGTGACTGCCGGGGCCGGCCAGTGCGTCGATGCCGGTGAACAGCTGCTCCTGCGCGGCGGCCGGGAGGTAGATCAACAACCCCTCAGCAATCCAGGCGGAAAACTGGGTGGGGTCAAAGCCGCTTTCTCGCAGCGCTTGTGACCAGTCGTCACGGAGGTCGACGGCGATCTCACGGCGCTCAGCGCGCGGCTGCACGCCGTGCTCCGCCAGCACCCGGCGCTTGAATTCGAGCACCTGCGGCTGGTCCAACTCGAAGATCGTCGTCCCGTCCGGCCACGGCAACCGGTAGGCCCTCGAGTCCAGGCCGGCGGCCAAGATAACGACTTGGCGAGCACCGGCCGCCGCGGCGCGCTGGAAGTACGCGTCGAAATACTTGGTGCGGGCCGCCTGGAAGTTGACGAAGTGCTGACCGAAGTCGTCGCTCTTCAGTTCGTGGTCGGGCGCCTTACCGTCGAGCACATCAGCCCAGGTGCCCCCGACGGCACGACAGAACATCTCCGCATACGGGTCGACCACCAGCGGATCGGGCTTCTGCGCCTCCAGCGCCCGCGCGGTGGCGACGAACAGCGCCGTCGAACCGACACTCGTGGTGATGTCCCAGCTGTCACGCTCACTTCGCACCCGAACGACTGTACGCGGGTTCCGCGTGGTCAGCCGCGACCAGGCTCCCAGGATTGGGGCAGCATGGGCACCCTTGGGCCACCGCCGAATTCATCGTCGGCCAGCGCTGTGAGCCCGGCCACGTCAACGGCCGCTTCGTTGCGCACCGTGCCGGCAAAGCCCAGGCTTCCGGCGCCCTGATTCGACGCCACAGCAGCCAGATCGGGTTCGCCCGGCACGTCCCACTGCGGGTCGACGTCGACGTTCATATCCGCGAACTCGTCACCGTAATCGCGCTGCGCGGTACGCCGGCGCCGGCGCCGGCGCGCCTGGGCGCGGGCTTCTGCTGCAGCCGCGGCCGCCACGGAATCGGGCTCCGACGCCTTGCGTCTGGCGCTGGCCACGGCACTCATCCCCGAGCCGAATCCGACCCCGGGACCACCACCGACCAGGAACGGGAAGCCGAACCCCGCGGCGGCCGGCGCTGGGGGCGGGGGCGGCGCGGGGCTGCTGAGGGTGCTGGTCACGGTCGTTGCCGTAGGTGCGGGTGCCGCGGGGGCGGCGGATGCCACGACCGAGGGGGCCGCCGTTGAGACCGCCGGCATCGGCGGCGTCGCCGCAGCCGGCGGGACTATCGCGGGCGGCAGCGCAGGCTGGATCCCGGCCAGACCCGCCAGACCCGCCAACCCCGTGACTGACCCCAGGTTGGCGATGGCTCCACTGATCGCCACCGCCAACAATTGCGGAGACTGACCAACCGCTTGCAGAGCCTGAGCAACGTGTGTCGGCCAGTCGAACTCGGCGAGTTCCACCAGATACTCGAATGCGGCGGCGGGATTAGTGAACAGCTGCTGCACGAACGTCTGGAACTGCTGGCCGAACTCCAGCGAGCGGGCCACCCACCACAGCGGTTGCGTCGCATCGGTGTAGTCGTGCATGTGCACGCCGTTGAGGGTGCCCTCGAGGGGATCCCAGTCGATCTGCCCATTGGTCACAAACCGCAGCAGATCCGCGACGAGGTAGTCGAGGGCGGTGGGGTCGCCGTGATCGTGGTCCTCGTGGCCGCCCTCGTGGTCGTGGTCGTGGTCGTGGTCATCGTCGGCGTGCACGATCTGGGGTGCCGCACTGCTCTGCGGCGTGGCAGCCAGTGCGGCAGTGGACACGGCATCGTAGGCGGCCATCGCGGTGGCAGCCTGAACCCACATGCGAGCGTAGTCAGCTTCGTTGAGTGCAATCGGGATCGTATTGATCCCGAAGAAATTGGTGGCCACCAGCACGCCGTGAACAGTGTGGTTGGCGGCCAACTCGACCAGAGTCGGCATGGCCGCCAACGCTGCGGTGTAGCCGGCGGCGGCAGTTTCGTGCTGCGCGGCCGCGGACAGACTCTTGGCACTGGCTTGCGTCAGCCAGGCCAGGTACGGGACATGTGCGGCGACGTATGCGCCGGCACTGGGCCCTTGCCAGGCCCCGCTCTGCACCGCGCCCAGCACCGCGACGAGTTCCTCGGCGACCTCGGTGTACTCGGCACCCAGGGCCGACCACGCCGCAGCGGCGGACAGCAACGAGCCGGGGCCGGGGCCGGTACTGAGCAGAGCTGAATGAACTTCGGGCGGAGAAGCAATCCATACCGGCATAGCTCACCCAACCCGCCAGATGAATATGGTTTTCATTATCGACTATTCGACACCACTGAGCGTCGCGGCGCAAGTCCGCTGAAGAGTCGAGCTCCGGTTTGCCGCTTTGCCGCGTCAACGAAGCGTTCACGTCAAGGAAGGCTTTGCCCCATCAAAGGCCCCCACAAAAACCCCAAGAAAGGCCCCAAGAAGGTTAGGGAAACAGCGGTAGCTGCCACAGACGCATCCCCGGATCCAGCAGCCACAGTCGCATCAGGGTGATCCGCATGATCCGCTGCGCGCCGCTGATCAGCAGGATCGCCATCGGCACCTCGATCAGCAGTGCCGTGACGATTGACACCCACACGTCCTCGGGACCAGCGGTCATCAGGTCGAACCATGCGTCGCAGATCAACAGCACTCCGCTGGTGAACGCGGTGAGCAACAGCAGTTGCCGGCGCAGATACCCCAGCACAGCGGTCGCCAGCATGAAGCCGACCAGCAGGACGTCGAAGCCGACCCAGGTGGCCGGCCAGTTGTGCGCCACATAATTGGGCGGCAGAGTCAGCGCGAGAAACCCGATCCAAGGGATCAGGACGACCGACCCACCGATGATCAGCCCCAGCCGAATCCGCCGCCTACGGCCGAAGTCGGCGGGCTCGACCAGGTCACCCAGCGGTTGCTCGAGTCGCGAGATCAACTCCCGGCGCTGCGCCGGAGTCAGCGCCGTGATCTGCTCGTCGCTCAGAAGGTGCTGTGTCACAACCGAAGACTGTCAAACCCGACGACTAGGGAGCGACGACAAGCGGGGGCCGCCGGTCGGCGGCGGTCTTGGGTACGGCGGGGACGTCAGCTTCGTTGAATTCCCTTATCCAGCAGGCAAACTCCAGCATGATGCCGTCGGGGTCCTGGAAGTAGAAGGAGCGTACATACACCCCGGGATGGACGGTCGCCGACACCTGCATCGGGCTCTCATCGTGATTGAGCACCGGACCGACCCGCACCCCCTTCTCCTTCAGACGCTGCCGGTAGGCGTCGAACTTGTCCGCTGGAACGTGAAAGGCGAGGTGATTCATCGTGCTCACCGCGCTGGTGATGTCGCCCAGTCCCGGTAGTGCGCCGGGCGAGCTGAGGCCTGGCACCCGATCGGCGGCCTCGGCGAACCAGAAGAAGGCGACGCAGTCGCCGTTGCCGGCGTCAAAGAAGAAGTGCTGACCCGCACCCCCAGGCAGGTCAAGCGACTTGATCAGCGGCATACCCAGGATGTTGCTGTAGAAGTCCACGGTGCGAGCCATGTCGGAACAGACCAGCGCGACGTGGTTGATCCCGCCGAGTTCGAACTCCGAGTTGGTGTTGTGCGGCTTGATCATCGCCCGCCTCCCTACCTAAGATCCAAACCTGAATCTAACATCAGATTCAGGTTTGCGGGAGGTGCATGAGATGACAACCGCGGCCGAACACACCGGGCGCCCCGCGCGCCCCGTAAGGTCAACCACCCATCGGGGCCGGCGTACTCAGGCCGCCATCGATGCTGCCGCGCGAAAAGTAATCGCACGCAAGGGAATCCTCGCGACGACGATCGCCGATATCGCCGCCGAGGCCGGACGGTCGGCGGCGTCCTTCTACAACTACTACGACTCCAAAGAAGCGATGGTGCGCCAATGGGCGCTGCGCTTCCGCGACGAGGCCAACGAGCGCGCCGCCTCGGTGACCCAACACGGTCTGTCGGAGCGCGAGCGCGCGCACCAGGCGGCCGCCGCGCACTGGCACACCTACCGGCATCGCCTCGCCGAGATGATCAGCGTTTCACAGTTGGCGATGGTCAACGACGACTTCGCCGAGCACTGGGCCGAGATGTGCTCGATCCCAACCTCGTTCATCGCAGAGTCGGTCAGACGCGCCCAATCTCAAGGCTATTGCGCGGGCGACGACCCGCAGCTGATGGCCGAGGCGATCGTGGCGATGTTCAATCAGTTCTGCTACATCCAGCTCACCGGCGCCGGCGAGGCTGATGACCAGGCTTGCATCCGGACGCTGGCCAATGTGTACTACCGGGCCATCTACCATGAGGAGGGTCGCCCTTGAGCGAGATCATCCGCGAATTTATCGGTCTGCCGTCACCGTCGGCCGGGCGCGCCGGCGCAGGCGGACACCCCTGCCAAGGGCTCTATCACCGCATGGCGGGCCATCGGCCGAAAGTGGCAATGATCGCCACGCACTATCAAATCGACTTCTCCGAGCACTATATCGCCGAGTACATAGCCGCCCGCGGCTTCGGATTTCTGGGCTGGAACACCCGGTTCCGCGGCTTCGAGAGCAGTTTCCTACTCGACCACGCACTGGTCGACATCGGTGTCGGCGTGCGCTGGCTCCGTGAAGTGGCCGGTGTGGAAACGGTAGTGCTGCTGGGTAATTCGGGAGGCGGTTCGTTGATGTCCGCCTACCAATCCCAGGCGGTGGATCCGAACGTGAGCCCGCTGCAGGGCATGCGGCCCGCCGACGGCTTGACCGATCTAATCGTCGCCGACGGCTACGTCGCCACCGCCGCGCACCCGGGACGACCGGACGTGCTGACGGCCTGGATGGACGGTGCCGTCGTCAACGAAAACGACCCAGTGGCAACCAATCCGGAACTCGATCTGTTCGAGCAGGACCTGCCCTACTCCCCGGAGTTCGTCGAGCGGTACCGGGCGGCGCAGGTGGCGCGCAATCACGCGATCACCGACTGGGCCGAATCGGAGCTCGAACGGGTCAAGGCGGCGGGTTATTCCGACCGACCGTTCACGGTGCTGCGCACCTGGGCCGACCCGCGGATGGTCGACCCCACGCTCGAACCTACCAAACGCCAAGCCAATTCGTGCTATGCGGGTACGCCGGTGAAGGCGAACCGCTCTGCGCGCGGTATCGCCGCCGCCACCACGCTGCGCAATTGGCTGGGGATGTGGAGCCTGCGGACCGCGCAAACCCGGGCCGAGCCGCACTTGAATCGCATCACCTGCCCGGCGCTGGTGATCAACGCCGAGGCTGACACCGGCGTCTACCCGTCGGACGCCAAGCGGATCTACGACGCGCTGGCCTGCACCGACAAGTCGCAGGCCACGGTTGACACCGACCACTACTTCACCACGCCGGGCGCCCGCGACGAGCAGGCCGACATCGTCGCCGAGTTTTTAACTCAGCGGTGGGCCTGAGCGGGTCATGGTCGCCAACCAACCGCCCGGTTGTTAGCTTGGAAGAGCCTGTCCGAACGGACGTCGAGAGCAACGGGAAGGCAACCAATGCCGATCGCGATAAACCCTGAACACCAAGCCCTGGCCGACTCAGTGCGGTCCCTGGTAGCGCGGGTGGCGCCCTCGGAGGTTCTGCACGCTGCCATGGAAACTCCGCTGCAGAATCCGCCGCCGTACTGGCAGGCCGCCGCCGACCAAGGCCTGCAAGGAGTGCATTTGGCCGAATCGGTTGGCGGTCAAGGCTTTGGCATCCTCGAACTGGCGATCGTGCTGGCCGAATTCGGCTACGGCGACGTACCCGGGCCCTTCGTGCCGTCGGCGATCGCCAGCGCACTAATCGCCGCACACAATCCCAAGGCAGACGTGCTCGCCGAGCTGGCAAGCGGCGCGGCTATCGCTGCCTACGCGCTGGACTCGAGCCTGACCGCAACGCGCCACGGTGACGAGTTGGTCATCCGCGGCGAAGTCCGCGCGGTACCCGCCGCGGCACAGGCGTCGATTCTGGTGTTGCCGGTGGCGATCGACAGCGGCGAAGAGTGGGTGGTGCTACGCGCCGACCAGCTCGAGATCGAGCCCATCAAGAGCATCGACCCGCTGCGGCCCGTCGCCCATGTGCGGGCCAATGCCGTCGAAGTCGGTGACGACGCAGTGCTGAGCAGCCTGAGCATGACGACCGCGCACGCTCTGATGACTACGCTGCTGTCGGCCGAGGCGGTGGGCGTGGCGCGCTGGGCCACCGACACCGCGTCGGGTTATGCCAAGATCCGCGAGCAGTTTGGCCGGCCGATCGGCCAGTTCCAGGCCATCAAGCACAAGTGTGCAGAGATGGTTGCCGACACCGAGCGTGCCACTGCGGCGGTGTGGGACGCCGCCCGCGCCCTGGACGAGGCTGGCGACGCCGACGCCCATGTCGAGTTCGCGGCCGCGGTGGCGGCCACGTTGGCCCCGGCGGCGGCGCAGCGCTGCACGCAGGACTGCATCCAGGTGCACGGCGGCATCGGTTTCACCTGGGAGCATGACACCAACGTCTACTACCGCCGCGCGCTGATGCTGGCAGCGTCGTTCGGCCGCAGCTCGGAGTACCCGCAGCGGGTGGTGGACACCGCAACCACCACCGGCATGCGCGCGGTGGACATCGACCTAGACCCCGAGACCGAGCAGCTGCGGGCCGAGATCCGCGCCGAAGTCGCCGCGTTTAAAAAGATGGATCGCGACGCTCGCACCGTTGCGATCGCCGAGTCCGGTTGGGTGCTGCCGTATCTGCCCAAACCGTGGGGCCGGGCGTCCAGTCCCGTCGAGCAGGTGATCATCGCGCAGGAGTTCACCGCCGGCCGGGTCAAGCGCCCGCAAGTGGGGATCGCGGCGTGGATCATCCCGTCGATTGTCGCGTTCGGTACCGAAGCACAGCAGCAGCGCTTCCTGCCGCCCACCTTCCGCGGTGAAATGGTTTGGTGCCAGCTGTTTTCCGAGCCGGGTGCGGGTTCGGACCTTGCCGGACTGACGACGAAGGCCACCCGAGTGGACGGTGGCTGGCGTATCACCGGCCAGAAGATATGGACCACCGCCGCGCAGTTCTCGCACTGGGGCGCGTTGCTGGCACGGACGGACCCAAACGCCCCCAAACACAACGGGATCACGTACTTCCTGCTCGACATGAAGAGCGAAGGCGTGACAGTCAAACCGCTGCGGGAACTCACCGGGCAGGAGTTCTTCAACACCGTCTACCTCGACGACGTGTTCGTACCCGACGAATATGTCCTAGGTGAGGTGAACCGAGGCTGGGAGGTCAGCCGCAATACCCTGACCGCCGAACGGGTTTCGATCGGCGGTAGTGACCTGAACTTCTTGGCCAGCCTGCCCGCGTTCGTCGAGTTCGTGCGCGACGGCCAATTCGATCAGATCGCCCAGCATCGCGCCGGTCAGCTGATCGCCGAGGGCCACGCCGCCAAGGTGCTGAATCTGCGCTCCACCCTGCTGACGCTGGCCGGCGCCGACGCGATGCCGTCGGCGGCGATCTCCAAACTGCTGTCGATGCGGACGGGGCAGGGCTACGCCGAATTCGCGGTGTCGTCCTTCGGCTCCGATGCCGTGATCGCGGATCTGGATCAGCCGCAAGGCAAGTGGGGCGACTATCTGTTGTCCAGCCGCGCCACCACGATCTACGGCGGCACCTCGGAAGTGCAGCTCAACATCATCGCCGAACGGTTGCTGGGCCTGCCCCGCGACCCGTAGGCCGAGTACCCGCTATCAGTCGGCGTCCATGTCTCGCAGCTCGCGCTTGAGGATCTTGCCGGTGGGGTTGCGCGGCAGCTCGTCAAGGAAGATCACTTCGCGGGGTACCTTGTAGCGCGCCAGGTTATCCCGCACATAGTGTTTGACGGCGTCCTCGTCGAGGTCGGCGCCGTCTTTCTTGACCACGAAGGCGCGCAGCCGGTGGCCCCACTCCTTGTCCTCGACCCCGAGTGCGGTGGCCTCCACCACGTCGGGATGTCCGCTGATCAGATCCTCGACCTCGGCGGGGAAGACATTCTCACCCCCGGAGACGATCATCTCGTCGTCGCGACCGCTGACGTATAGCAAACCGTCCTCGTCGAAATATCCGACGTCACCGGAGGACATCAGTCCATCGATGATCTGCTTGTGTCCGCCGCCGGTGTAGCCCTCGAACGGGAAGGCGTTGCCAACGAAGATCCGGCCCACGTCTCCTTGCGGAACCTCTTTGCCGTTGTCGTCGAGAATCTTGACCTTCACACCCTTGACCACCGGGCCGACGGTCGCGGCGTTCTTCTTCAAGTCCTCCGGCCGGGCGATGGTGGCGAATGCAATCTCGGTCGAGCCGTACATGTTGTAGATGACCGGGCCGAAATCCTTCAGCGCGCGGTTGGCCAGCTCGGCGCCTAGCTGCGAACCGGACACGAAGATGATCTTGAGGGCGGACAAGTCCGGCTTCTTGTCCATCTTCTCGATCGCGTCCAGCAACCGTGACAGCATCACAGGCACCACGACCATGGCCGTCGCCTTGTACTTCTCCAGGTCCTCGAGCACGTGCGGCGGCTTGAACTTGCGGCGCAGAATCAGCGTCGAGCCCAAGAACATCGCGATGGTCGAGTGCAGATAACCCAGCGCGTGGAACATCGGCGCGGGCAGCGACGTCACCTCGCCGGCCTTGAACGGAACGTGTGACAGGATGCCGCCGACCGGCGCCAGGGTGGGCGGCGTACTCCGGTTGGCCCCTTTCGGTGTGCCGGTGGTGCCGCTGGTCAGGATGATGATCGACGCGTGCTTGGCCGCCTTGGGGGCAGGCTCCTTGCTGCTGCGCTTGATCAAATCGGCGAGTGTCTCGTCCTGGCTACCGGAGTCCTCGTCGCTGTCCGGGTTGGTGCCCAGCGCCCGCAGCTTGCCCAGCTCTGGCTCCGCTTTGCTGACGGCCTTGGAGTACTCGTCGTCGTAGATGATCACCTTGGCGCCTTCGCGCTCGGAGACCTCCTTGATCTGCGGTCCGGAGAACTCGCTGTTGAGCAGGATGATGCGAGCACCGACGCGGGCGGCACCATAGTTGGCGATCAGGAACCACCGGTGGTTGCGCGCCAGCAGGGCAACCCCGTCTCCCGCCTTGACGCCCAAATCGATCAGGCCGTTGGCGACCGCGTGCGCGGCCTCGTCAAGCTCTTTGTAGGTGAACTCGCCTTCCTCGTCGATGCACGCGGCTCGGTCCGGACTGCGGGCTGCGTTGAGCGCGGGTAGCATCCCGAACTCACCCCACTTGACGATCCCAGCGGCCATCGTCGCGTAGTTCTGCGGCGGCTCGATGCGGAACGCACCGGACTCGAAGATCTTGCGCACGTAGTGCAACTCGGCAGCACCGCGCTCGACGTACTGCTGAATCTTGGCTGGGATCTGCCCGGGCAGGTCGCTGAGGTTAGGCATAAGACTCACAATATGTGACGCCCGTCGCATTGAGGCCAGAAGGTTTGCCCGAATTATCATCGAACCCTATGACCGGTCCGGCGACGCTGGAGGTGGCCGGGCGCGAGGTCACCGTCACCCACCCCGACAAGGTCGTCTTTCCGGAGGCGGGCATCACCAAGCTCGATCTGGTCCACTACTACCTGGCGGTGGCCGATGGGGCACTGCGCGGCGTGGCCGGCCGTCCGATGATCCTCAAGCGCTTCGTCAAAGGCATCTCCGAAGAGGCGGTGTTCCAGAAGCGAGCACCGGCCAAGCGGCCGGATTGGGTGGACGTCGCCACACTGCGCTACGCCTCGGGCACGTCCGCCGACGAGGCCGTCATTCACGACGCCGCTGGGCTCGCCTGGGTGATCAATCTGGGCTGCGTCGACCTCAATCCGCACCCGGTGCAGGCCGACGACCTTGATCACCCCGACGAGCTGCGGATCGATCTGGATCCGATGCCCGGGGTCTCCTGGCAAGGCATCGTCGACGTCGCGCAGGTGGCCCGCGAGGTGCTCGAGGATCACGGCTTGACCGCGTGGCCGAAGACGTCGGGCTCACGCGGCTTCCACATTTACGCCCGGATCGCCCCGCAGTGGCCGTTCAGCAAGGTGCGGCTGGCGGCGCAGACCGTCGCGCGCGAGGTCGAACGCCGCGCCCCCGACCTGGCGACGAGCCGCTGGTGGAAGGAGGAACGGGAGGGGGTGTTCGTCGACTTCAACCAGAACGCGAAGGATCGCACCGTCGCCTCGGCGTACTCCGTGCGGGCCACCCCGGATGCGCGGATATCCACGCCGTTGCAGTGGACGGAGGTCGCCGAGTGCCGCCCGGAGCGGTTCACCATCGCCACCGTTCCGGACCGGTTCGCCGACCTGGGTGACCCGTGGGCGGACATGGACTCAGCGGCCGGCAGCCTGGACCGACTCCTAGTGCTGGCCGAGGAACTGGGTCCGCCCGAGAAGGCACCCAAGGGCGCCAAGAAGAGTGCTGACGGCCGGCGCGTCTCCTCCATGCCGCTCATCGAGGTCGCCCGGACCAAGACCAAGGACGAGGCGATGGCCGCGCTGGACACCTGGCGAGCTCGCCACCCCCGGGCGGCCGAATTCTTAGAACCCGTCGACGTGCTGGTCGACGGGATGCGCGGGCCTAGTTCGATCTGGTACCGGATCCGGGTCAACCTGCAGCATGTGCCACCGGACCAGCGGCCACCCCAAGAGGAGTTAATCGCCGATTACTCACCCTGGCACGGCTACTCGCCCAAACGCGCGCCCGAGAAGTAAGGCCACGCAACCGACGTTCCGATATGACACGCGATACTCTCTCGCTGTGCAGCAGGCATGGAGTCGGCGGGGGTTCTTGCAGGTCGCCGGGGCCGCGGGACTGCTCGGCGCGGGCGCGGCGGCGGTCACGGCGGGATGTTCCGACCCGAAGCCGGCGCCGGGATCGCCCGGCGGCGGCGCGGTGACCGTCAACCACCTGTTCGGTCATACCGTCGTCAAGGAACCCCCCAAGCGGGTGGTCAGCGCCGGTTATACCGAGCAGGACGATCTGCTCGCCGTGGGCGTGGTACCCATCGCGGTCACCAACTGGTTCGGCGACCAGCCGTTCGGCGTCTGGCCCTGGGCGCAGCCGAAACTTGCTGCGGCGCAACCGGTTCTGCTGAGCCTGGAGAACGGGATCCAGGTCGACCAGATCGCCGGCCTCAAACCCGATCTGATCGTGGCGACCAACGCCGGCCTGGACGCCGACACCTACCAGAAGCTGTCCAATATCGCCCCCACTATCGCCCAGTCCGACGGCGACGCCTTCTTCGAGCCGTGGCGGGACCAGGCCGCCACCATTGGTCAGGCGGTATTCCAGTCAGCCCAGATGAAGTCATTGGTCGACGCGGTGGACACCAAGTTCAAGGACATCGGGCAGAAGAACCCGTCCTGGAAGGGCAAGAAGGCGCTGTTGATGCAGGGCCGACCGTGGCAGGGCACCGTGGTCGCGACGACAGCAGGCTGGCGGACCGACTTCCTGGGCCAGATGGGGCTCGTGGTCCCCGACAGCATCAACGCCTACGCCACCGACCACCGCGCGGTCATCCCCCGCGACCACGTCAAAGAGGTGCTCGACTCTGCCGACGTGCTGATCTGGTCGACAGAAAGCCCCGAAGACCAGCAGGCGCTGTTGGCCGATCCCGAGGTGGCGGCCTCGCAGGCGACCGCGCAGAAGCGCCACATTTTCACCACCAAGGACCTGGCCGGGGCGATCGCCTTCGCGTCGCCGCTGAGCTACCCCGTGGTCGCCGACCAGCTGCCCCCGCAGATCGCCAAGATCCTGGGCTGACCGGCCGGGACATGAGCATTCGTTAAGGCACCTCTGGCAGTGCTCGAAAGTTGCTGGCTAGCCTTTCTCCGCGGGGTTACCGTCGAGTAATGAGTGTGACGGAGATCACCGACCTCCCGGGGGACCTTGTCGTGGCCAGCACCGTACTCGACTACGGCGACCATGCGTTGCTGCTGCAATGTGACAGTACCGCCGACGTTCTGGCGTGGGCCGATGCGTTGCGAGCCGCGCGGCTGCCCGGTGTGGTCGACATCGTCCCGGCCTCGACCACCGTGCTGGTCAAGCTGGACGCGCCACGCTTCCAAGAGGCCACCCGGCGCCGGCTGCGTAAGTTGCGCGTGACACCGGCTGCCGCCAGCCAGCACCCCACAGACCGCGGCGACGAATTCCTCAGGGAGGTCGTCATAGACGTCGTCTACGACGGGCCGGACCTGGGCGAGGTCGCCCAGCTCACCGGCCTGAGCACGGCGCAGGTCATCAACGCCCACACCAGCAGCCGCTGGCGGGTCGGATTCAGCGGATTCTCACCCGGCTTCGCCTACCTGATCGGCGGCGACCAGCAGCTGCGGGTCCCGCGGCGCGCCGAACCACGAACCTCGGTTCCGACCGGATCGGTGGGTCTGGCCGGAGAATTCAGCGCGGTTTATCCGCGTCGATCGCCCGGCGGATGGCAGCTCATCGGCCACACCGACGCCGTGCTATGGGACATCGACAGACCCGATCCAGCGCTGCTCACGCCCGGCACCTGGGTCCGGTTCCGCGCGGCGTGACGGGAAGCAGACACCATGACGACACTGGAAATCCTGCGTACCGGACCGCTGGCCCTGGTCCAGGATCTGGGCCGGGCGGGGCTGGCCCACCTCGGCGTCAGCCGCTCCGGCGCCGCCGACCGCCGCTCGCACACGCTGGCCAACCGGCTGGTGGCCAACCCGGACGACTGGGCCACCGTCGAGGTGACCTTCGGCGGGTTCTCCGCGCGGGTGCGCGGCGGCGACCTTGACATCGCCGTGACCGGCGCCGACACCGAGCCCACCGTCAGTGGAATCATGTTTGGCACCAACAGTATTCAGCATGTACACGACGGTGAGGTGATCTCACTGGGCACTCCGCAGGCCGGGCTGCGCAGCTACTTGGCCGTGCGGGGCGGTATCTGCGTCACGCCAGTGCTGGGCTCCCGCAGCTACGACGTGATGTCGGCGATCGGGCCGCTGCCGCTGCAAGCCGGCGACGTGGTGCCGGTCGGCGAGCACAGCGACGGCTACCCCGAACTCGACCAGGCTCCCGTCGCCGCGATCGAAAGACACATAGTCGAGCTGATGGTGATCCCCGGTCCGCGCGACGACTGGTTCGCCGAGCCCGACGCATTGGTGCACACCGTGTGGATGGCATCGGATCGCAGCGACCGGGTGGGCATGCGGTTGGAGGGCCGCCCCATCGTGCAGCGCTGGCCCGACCGGCAACTGCCCAGTGAAGGCACCACCCGCGGCGCAATCCAGGTGCCACCGAACGGCTTACCGGTCATTCTCGGACCCGATCACCCGATCACTGGCGGCTACCCGGTGATAGGCGTGGTGGTCAACGAGGACATCGACAAGGCTGCCCAGGTGCGGCCCGGCCAGTATGTGCGACTGCATTGGGCGCGGCCACGGTCGTAACGCCCAATCGTCCGCTCCGACTCCAGCGGTGGTAGACAAGGACGGTGCACACCGCACGCCTGGTACACACCGCCGATCTCGACAACGACACCCGTCACCGCACCCACCGGATGCTGACCGAGGCATTCGCCGGCGAGTTCACCGACAGCGATTGGGATCATGCGCTCGGCGGTATGCACGCATTGATTTGGCACCACGGGGCCATCATCGCGCACGCCGCGGTGGTGCAGCGCCGGCTGATCTATCAGAACTCTGCGTTGCGCTGCGGCTACGTCGAAGGTGTTGCGGTGCGCGAAGATTGGCGCGGCAAGGGGCTGGTGACGGCGCTGCTGGACGGCGTCGAACAGGTGATGCGTGGCGCCTACCAGCTCGGCGCGCTCAGCTCGACACGGGCGGCCCGCGGACTCTACTCGGCCCGCGGCTGGCTGCCCTGGCTCGGCCCGACCTCGGTGCTTACCCCCTCGGGCCCGACCCGCAGCCCCGACGACGACGGGACCGTGTTCGTGCTGCCGGTGAGTGTGAACCTGGACACCTCCGCGGGGCTGATGTGCGACTGGCGTGACGGCGACGTCTGGTAGGGCCTCACAACCCTCGGACGTTGCGGTGAGCGGAATTTCACAGCCCGAGCCATTCTCAGAAGCGCCCGGGCAACAAAAGATTTCTAGCGTTACCGACAAGGTCTCCACAAGCCCGAGACGTTAGGAGTCTCCCTTGTCCGCCATGCTCGCGCGCCGTTCGCACACCATTTCCGACTGGGATCCCGAGGATGTGGAGGCGTGGGAGGCCGGCAACAAGAACATCGCACGACGCAATCTCATCTGGTCGGTGGCCGCCGAGCACGTCGGCTTTTCGATCTGGTCAATATGGTCGGTCATGGTGCTGTTCATGCCCACCCCGGTATACGGATTTTCGACGGCCGACAAGTTCCTGCTGGGCGCCATCGCGACGCTGGTCGGCGGCGGCCTGCGCTTTCCCTATACGTTCGCCACCGCGAAGTTCGGCGGCCGCAACTGGACCGTCTTCTCTGCGCTGGTGCTGCTCATTCCCACTGTCGGTAGCATCTTTTTGCTGGCCAACCCGGGTTTGCCGCTGTGGCCATACCTGATCTGCGCCGCGCTGGCCGGGCTGGGCGGCGGAAACTTCGCCTCGTCGATGACCAACATCAACGCGTTTTACCCCCAGCGGCTCAAGGGCGCGGCGCTAGCGCTGAACGCGGGCGGTGGCAATCTCGGCGTCCCGGGGATCCAGCTGGTCGGCTTGCTGGTGATCGCGACCGCCGGTGACCGCCAGCCGTACTGGGTGGGCGCGGTATATCTGGTACTCCTGGCCGTCGCCGGAATCGGCGCCGCCCTGTTCATGGACAACCTTGAGCACTACCGCATCGAGCTGGGCACCATGCGCGCGGTGCTAGCCGAGCCACACACCTGGGTGGTCGCACTGCTTTACATCGGCACCTTCGGTTCGTTCATCGGATTCTCCTTCGCCTTCGGGCAGGTGCTGCAGATCAACTTCGTCGCCAGCGGCCAGAGCAACGCCCAGGCCGCGCTGCATGCGGCACAGATCGCCTTCCTGGGGCCGATGCTGGGGTCGCTGTCGCGGGTGTACGGCGGCCGGTTGGCCGATCGCGCAGGCGGTGGGCGAGTCACGCTCGGTGCGTTCTGCGGCATGCTCTTAGCCGCCGGAATCCTGGTCAGTGTAAGCACTTTCAGCCAGCACCGCGTTGGACCTGCGCCTGCGGCCGAAATGGCCGGTTACGTAACCGGTTTCATCGCGCTGTTCATCTTGTCCGGAATCGGCAACGGCTCTGTGTACAAGATGATTCCGTCCATCTTCGAATCGCGCAGCCATGCCCTTGCGGTCACCGAGGCGCAGCGCCGACAATGGTCTCGGTCCATGTCCGGCGCACTGATCGGACTAGCCGGGGCGATCGGCGCGCTCGGTGGTGTGGGCGTCAATCTCGCTCTGCGCCAATCGTATTCGAGCAGCGGGACCGCCACATCGGCGTTCTGGGTGTTCGCGTGTTTTTACGTCGCCGCCGCGGTACTGACGTGGCTGATCTACGTGCGCCGGCCCCTTACCGCGGGCACTACCACCCGTACGGGTCTGGCGTACGTGTAGCTCACGCACGCTTGATCCCGGCGTTGCCGTCGGCCCCGTTGGACCCGTCGAAGTCCCCAGTGCTGACGCCGTCTGATCCGGCGGAGCCGTTGTGCGGGTTAGCACCCAGTCCCAACCCGGCCGCACCGCCGCTACCAGCGCTGCCCCGCGAGCCGCCGACCCCGCCCACGCCGCCGTCACCGAGGCCGCCCGCCGCGCCGCCCTTGCCGAACAACCCGCCGCGGGCACCGGCGCCACCCTGACCGCCGTCGCCCCCGTCGCCACCATTGCCGCCATGACCGGCGTTGCCACCATCGCCCCCAGAGCCGCCGAACGTGGCGCCCGCGGGGGCACCGGCGTTGCCGCCCGCGGCGCCGGCCCCACCGTTGCCGCCCAGCGCACCTGCACCGCCGGCGCCGCCGCCACCACCGTGTCCACCGGCACCACCGTTGCCGACCAACCACCCCGCGGCGCCGCCATTTCCGCCCGCTCCCCCGGCGGCGCCGCGGCCACCTTGCCCGCCATCGCCGCCCGCACCGCCCGATCCGCCGTTGCCGCCGTAGGCGTTGCCGCTGGAGCTGTAGGCGGCGTTCGTGGAGGTCGCATCGACGGGAGTGTGCCCGCCGCCGGCGCCGCCGGTACCGCCGGCGGAACCGCTTCCGCCGAGGCCGCCGGTGCCGCCGAAACCACCGTCACCACCGTTGCCAACCAGCAATCCGCCCCGGCCCCCGTCGCCGCCGGCACCCCCCGCGCTACCGCTCAGCCCGTTCAAACCCGCGCCGCCGGCACCGCCGCCACCACCCGCACCCGCGATAGCCGTACCGCCGAGGGTTCGGGAGTACCCGGCCTGACCTCCGTCGCCGCCGCTGGCCCCGCCAGCGCCTCCCGCTCCGCCCTCGCCGCCACTGCCGGCGACCCCCCTGGACGCCGGCGACCCCTTCCCTTGCGTGGCGTCGGCGTCACCGCCGCTACCGCCGCTACCCCCGTTGACACCCATCCCACCCGCCTGGCCGGGTCCGCCGTCGCCGGCGCTGATGTTTCCGGCCTTGTCGGTTTGACCGCCGTAACCAGGAGCGCCGTTCAGGCTCGGGTCGGTGATCGATGCCGGGTTGACGGCGTTCGCGCCGGCCATGCCGGCCCCACCGTGCCCGCCGTTACCGCCCGCACCCCACAGCCCGGCGCTGCCGCCGACGCCACCGTGACCGCCAGCCATACCGACCGACATCGCAGCCCCGCCGTCGCCACCTGTGCCGCCGTTGCCGTACAGCCACCCGCCACTGCCACCCGCCCCGCCGGTTGCGCCGGCGCCGCCAGTCCCGCCGCTGCCCCCGTTGCCGATCAGCCCGGCCGCGCCGCCCGCACCTCCGGCCTGGCCGCCGGCGCCCGACCCGCCCCTGCCTCCGTTGCCCAACAAAAGTCCACCCGCTGCGCCGTTGGCGCCGGAACCCGGGGCAGCATCAGCGCCGTTGCCGATTAACGGACGGCCCAGCAGTGCCTGGGTGGGCGCGTTGACCACATCGAGGATTAACTGCAGGGGCGACGCGGCGGCCGACTCCGCGGCGGCGTAAGTATTCGCGTTCGACTCGAGGGCCTGCACAAACTGCTCGTGAAACGCGGTCAGCTGAGTCGACACGCTCTGGTAGGCCTGACCATGCCCGGAGAACAGCGACGCAACGGCCATCGACACCTCGTCGGCGCCCGCAGCGAGCAGTGCCGTCGTCCGAGTCGCCGCCTCCGCATTGGCCCAGCGCAGAGCGGAACCGATACCAGACACGTCTGCTGCCGCTGACGAAAGCACGTCAGGGGCAACATTTAGATATGACATCGTGTCCGATCCCTCCGTTGGGCGGATGACGTTGCAGAGCTCACTGTGACCCCGGCGCACGAGGCACGTCGCTCGGGCAACTGGAGGATTTCGCAGATGAATTTTTCTCCCCCAATCAGGGGAGCGTCTGGCCAGAGATCGACAATGGCGCTGCGCACGAGATGATTCCACCTACCCGGCGGGCGTGCAGCCGCTCAAGTTGTGGCCAGCGGCGCACGGCGCGGACTGGTCGCGGCCAATAGCCCGGCATCGACGACCTGGGCCAGTTCCCGGCGACCGACAAACCCCCTCGTGTGATCCACGTCGCTTTGTCAGTGACCTGGCAGAGAACTAGGACACAACTATCAGGCGATATCGGCTCTCCCGATTTGACTGCCGTTAGTCACGGTGTGAGCATCGAAACCAACAGTGGCGCAGCAATATTAGATATTGCGGCGCCCCTACCCTCGGCCGGGAAGTGAGCTACGCCACATGGATTGCGACAACGCCGTGTCCGCCTGCCGAATCATGTCGGACGCCGAACCCATTGCGGGACGGCTCAAATCGGGGCACGCGGTGCGAACCTCGGTGAACCGGGTGGGCCGCGAATGTCTGCTAGCCCGCAGACTTGTGACGAGGAACGCAGGCGGGGGCAATGTCGCAGCAATTGCCAGGTAACGTCGCGGAAACCGCTGCGGCATATAAAGGACACATGGCCCAGCCCAGGTCTGCGCCACTGGCCGGCTATCGAATCGCAGTCACATCAGCCCGTCGTGCCGAGGAGCTGTGTGCACTGCTGCACCGGCACGGGGCCGAGATATTCGCCGCACCGGCGATCAGCATGATCGCACTGCCCGACGACAACGAGCTGCACGCCAACACCCAGGCTTTGATCACCGATCCACCCGACATCCTGATCGCCCACACGGGCATCGGCTTTCGAGGTTGGGTCGCCGCGGCCGAAGGCTGGGGACTGGCCAACGAACTCGTCGATTCGCTGTCGCGTGGCCGGGTCATTTCGCGCGGGCCGAAAGCAACCGGGGCGTTGCGGGCGGCAGGGCTGCGCGAGGAGTGGTCGCCGGACTCGGAGTCCTCGCAGGAGGTCTTCGAGTACCTGCTCGACACCGGGGTGTCCGGCAAGCGCATCGCCATTCAACTGCACGGGGCTGCCGACGGCTGGGATCCCTTCCCGGAATTCATCTCCGGATTGCGATCAGCGGGAGCCGAAGTGGTACCGATCCGGGTATACCGTTGGAAGCCAACCCCTTTAGGCGGCGACTTTGACTGCTTGGTAACCGGCATCGCCCGGCGCCAGTTCGATGCCGTCAGCTTCACCTCGGCTCCGGCGGCGGCGGCGGTATTGGAGCGGGCACGCCAGTTGGACCTGGAGGAACAGCTGCTGGACGCCCTGCGCGGCGGGGTGCACGCGATGTGCGTCGGACCGGTGACATCGCGACCGCTGATCAGACGGGGGATACCCACCTCCTCGCCGGCACGAATGCGACTGGGCGCCTTGGCCCGCCACATAGCCGAAGAATTGCCGGCGCTGGGTTCGTGCAGCGTGAAAGCCGCCGGACATCTGGTCGACATTCGAGGAACCTGCGTCCTGGTCGATGGTTCGGTGCGCACCGTATCGGCCTCGGGCATGGCGATACTGCGCGCGCTGGCACATCGCCCGGGCGACGTCGTCGGACGCTCCGAACTGCTGCGGGTGTTGCCGGGCAACAGCGCGGACACGCATGCGGTGGACACCGCGGTGCTTCGACTGCGAACCGCGCTGGGCGACAAGAACATCGTCGCGACTGTTGTTAAGCGCGGTTACCGGCTGGCCCTCGACTCCGAACACGACGCCGCATGAACCTGATATTGACGGCGCACGGTACCCGCCGGCCGTCGGGCGTGGCAATGGTCGGCGACCTCGCAGCACGGGTGAGTAACCTCCTGGACCGCACCGTGCATGTTGCATTCGTCGACGTGCTCGGACCCACCCCCAGCGAAGTGCTTTCGAATCTGCCTGATGGTCGACCAGCATTCGTGGTGCCGGCGTTTCTGTCCCGCGGTTACCACGTGCGCGCCGACCTCCCCGCACACGTCGCGGCCAGCGGACATCCCAACGTCACCGTCACCCCCGCATTAGGGCAGGGTCGTCAGATCACCACTGTCCTGGGCCAGCTGCTGCTGGAATCAGGTTGGCGCCCTGGCGATTCGGTGATATTGGGTGCAGCGGGCACCTCGGACCACCTTGCCCGAGCCGACCTGCACAACGCCGCGGCGGCGCTGTCGGCGTTCACCGGGTCGCGGGTTGATATAGGCTTCGCTGCGCTGGGCGCACCGCACATCGGCGACGCTGTAGCCACCGCGCGCCGCAGGGGCGCGGTTCGCGTCGTGATCGCCTCTTACCTGCTGGCCGACGGCCTTTTCCAACAACGACTCCGCGGGTGCGGCGCCGATCTGGTGACACCGCCGCTAGGCACCCATGCCGGACTGGCACACCTGATCGCGCGGCGGTTCCGCGAGGCGATGACGGTCGCGGACCTTTGCCCACTGGCCACGCCCGGACCTGCGACGCTTGATCTTTGCTGATATCCGGGTAATCCTGGCAGCATGGCCCGAAACGAAGAGCCCTCGCGCGGGCTCCTCGACCCGGTGGCGAAGATGCTGCGTTTACCATTCGGCACACCGGAGTTCATCGATCGAATCGTCACCGGAAGCGTCAACCAGGTGGGTCGCCGAACCCTCTACGTGCTGATTACCACCTGGGACGCGGCGGGAGGCGGACCATTTGCCGCCAGCGCCGTCGCCTCGACCGGGCTGGCGAAAACCGCAGAGATCGTGCAGTCGATGTTCATTGGTCCGGTGTTCAACCCGCTGCTCAAGATGCTGGGTGCGGACAAAGTGGCGGTACGCGCGTCGTTGTGCGCTTCACAGTTGGTCGGACTCGGCATCATGCGCTATGGCGTTCGCTCCGAACCGATGCACTCGATGCCGGTGGAACAACTGGTCGACGCCATCGGCCCGACGATGCAGCGCTACCTCGTCGGCAAGATCGACTAGCCCGCCCCGGATCAGGCGGCCATCCGCGCGGCGACCCGGCCGATCTCGATGCGACAATCGGCCGTCACGCGCACCGGGTACACCGGGACCGACACGCTGGTGTCGTCCAGGCAGCCGCCGTCGTCGAGTGCGAACGCCTGCTTCAAGATTGGCGACTGGACCACGACTCTCCCACCGCGATCACCCACCAGGCCACGGGACAGTACCGCCGCACCGGAGAACGGGTCGATATTGCCGATCGCGTACACCGAACCGTCATCAAGGCGGAACAGCGCGGCCTGGCTGCCGTCGTCGAGCAGCACGCCCACGCCGCGGCCCGGGATCAGGCGGTCGTAGTCGCAGGCGGTCGTCCACACCCGATTATTGGTCTTCATGTCTCCTCCTGATCAACGGATCTGCGGTAGGCCAAGGGGCACAGGTACTTTGCGCCCGGCACGTTCGGTAAAGGTCACCGTCTCGTCGACGGCATCGGGGGCGTTGACGAAAGAGACGAACCGCGACAGCTTCTCGGGGTCCTCCAGCACACCCTTCCACTCGCAGCGGTAGTTCTCGACGTGGCGCCGCACCGCCGCCTCGAATTCATCGGCCAGGCCCAGTTTGTCGTCGCAGACGACTTCGCGAATATGTTCCAGGCCAAGCGATTCCACCCACGGCGCAGTACGTTGCAGCCGGTCCGCGGTGCGAATGTAGTACATCAGGAACCGGTCGACGTAGCGCACCAGCGTTTCGGTGTTCAGGTCGCTCGCCAACAGCTGGGCGTGCTTGGGGGTCATGCCACCGTTGCCGCCTACGTAGAGGTTCCAGCCCTTCTCGGTGGCGATGACACCGACGTCCTTGCCGCGCGCCTCAGCGCACTCCCGCGCGCAACCCGACACACCCAGCTTGATCTTGTGTGGTGCCCGCAGGCCCCGGTAGCGCAGCTCCAGGTCGATGGCCAGCTGCACCGAATCCTGTTGGCCGTAGCGGCACCAGTCGCTGCCGACACAGCTCTTCACGGTCCGCAGCGCCTTGCCGTAGGCGTGGCCCGATTCCATACCAGCATCGACCAGCCGCTTCCAAATCGCTGGCAGCTGGTCCACCCGGGCGCCGAACATGTCGATGCGCTGGCCGCCGGTGATCTTGGTGTAGAGCCCGAAGTCCTGGGCAATCTGGCCGATCAGGATCAGGTGCTCGGGCTTGATGTCGCCGCCGGGCACCCGCGGGACCACCGAGTAGCTGCCGTTTCGCTGGATGTTGGCCAGGAAGTGGTCGTTGGAGTCCTGCAGCGAGGCCTGCTCGCCAGTCAGGATGTGGTCCGACCCGGTGGACGCCAGGATCGAGGCAACGACGGGTTTGCAGATGTCGCAACCCTTTCCGCTGCCGAAACGGTCCACCAGCCCGGAGAAGGTGCGGATCTCGGTCGCAGAGATGATCTGGAACAGTTCGGCGCGGGACTGGCTGAAGTGCTCACAGAGCGCTTTGGACTGCTCGACGCCCTCGGCCTCGAGCAGCTGCTTGAGCAGCGGTACGCACGACCCGCACGAGGTGCCAGCCGTGGTGCACGCCTTCAACGCGGGAACGTCGGTGCAGCCCTCGGCGATTGCGCACTTCAGCTCACCCTTGCTGACGTTGTTGCACGAGCAGATCTGCGCGGAATCGGGCAAGGCGCCAATGCCGAGCGCCGCGGTCCCCTCCGCCGCGGGTGCGATGAGCGTCAGCGGGTCCCCAGGTAGTTCGCTGCCCACCATCGGTCGCAGCACGCCATAGTTCGATGCGTCGCCGACCAGCACCCCGCCCAGCAATGTCTTGGCGTCGTCGGAGAGCACCAGCTTGGCGTAGGTGCGGTTTACCGCGTCGTTGACCGCGACCTCGAGGCAGTTCGCCGTCGCGCCCATGGCGTCACCAAAGCTGGCGACGTCGACGCCGAGCAGCTTGAGTTTGGTGGACAAATCGGCTTCGGGGAATTCGGCGGCCCCGTCGAGCAACCGATCGGCCACCACCTCGGCGCTGGTGTAGCCGGGACCGACCAGCCCGTAGCACCTACCCTCGATCGCGGCCACCTCGCCGATCGCGAAGACGGCGGGATCGCTGGCGCGACAAGACGAGTCGGTGAGGATGCCGCCCCGCTCAGCCACCGCCAACCCCGCGACACGAGCCAACTCGTCGCGGGGCCGGATGCCGGCGGCGAAGATCACCACTCCGGCATCGATGACCTGGCCGTCGGACAGGCGCACCTGCGCCGACGAATCATCAACGCGGTCAATCGATTCGGTGCCAGTTCCGACGTGGACCTGGATGCCGAGTTCGCCGATCATTCGCGCCAGCAGGGCACCGCCGGCCTCGTCGATCTGTTGGGCCATCAGTCGCGGCATCATTTCGACGACGTGGGTGGATAAGCCGAACTGGCGCAATGCGTTAGCGGCTTCCAGCCCGAGCAGGCCGCCACCGATCACGACGCCGGCCCGGCCGGACTGCGCCGCAAGCTGTGCGGCAGCACGGATGGCGTCCAGGTCATCGAGTGTGCGGTAAACGTGACAGCACGGCAGATCGTGCCCGCTCACCGGCGGCACGAACGCGTACGAACCGGTGGCCAACACCAGTGCATCATAGTCGTGCCGCTGCCCCTGGGCGGTGACGATAGTTCTTGCGGCACAGTCGATTTCGGTGACTTTGGTATTGAGCTGCAGCTGCACCAGTTCGTCGCCGGTGTAGTCGTTGCCGGGGAGCGCCAGCAGGCTCCGGTCCCAGCTTTCGGTGTAGGACGTCAGGCCGACGCGGTCGTAGGCGGCATCGGCTTCTTCTGCCAGCACCGTGATTTGCCAGCATCCGTTGGTGTCACGGGCGCGCAGCGCCTCAACGAATCGGTGGCCCACCATGCCGTGGCCGACCACGACGACATGACGGGTGTTGGCTGGCATGCGGTCGAGGGTAGGAGAGCGATGTTGCGGAAAGCCACGCGAAATGTGACGCCCCGGTCACGCCGACCTCACCGCTGAAAGTTGCCTGTGTGATTGTGTTCGCTCACGGCGAACGCCCAGGTGGAACTTTAGCGTGGTCGACTCATGTTCTACCGAGTAGCCGACCAATGCAGCGTCGGGCACAGCTAACTCACAACGAAGATCAAGGAGTCATCCATGAGCAATGTTGCCTTGTGGTCGCGTCCGGCGTGGGACACCGACCGGTGGTTACGGGACTTTTTCGGCCCGGCCTCCGCAGACTGGGCCGGGGCCGCTTCCAGGCCCGTGAACAGCGGATTCAATCCAGCGGCTGAGATCGCCAAAGACGGTGACGACGCCGTCGTGCGCGTCGAACTGCCCGGTGTCGACGTCGAGAAGGATGTCAACGTCGAATTGGAAAAAGGCCGTCTGGTCATCCACGGCGAACACCGCGACGAGCACTCGCAGGACAAGGACGGACGCACCCTGCGCGAGATCCGCTACGGATCGTTCCGACGGTCGTTCCAGCTGCCGGCGCACGTCACCGGCGAGGCGATCTCGGCGTCGTATGACGCGGGCATACTCACCGTCCGAGTAGCCGGCGCGTACGCCGGTTCTACGCCGCAACGCATCGCGATCACCAAGTAATCACCGCCGCACCGGCCCCGGCACGCCCACGGCGCGCCGGGGCCCCAGCGGCTTTTCGGCAGCTGCGACGAGGCTTGCCCGGCATAGCGCCGCGACTGTGGATAGTATCGAGAAACCGTACTGTGATCCGTAACACCTTCAGCCCCGGGAGCACCGATTGTCCGCCACCACCGAACTCAGCGAACTGCATGACCTCATGGGCGGCCTGCGGCGGTGTGTGAGTTCTTTGAAGGCGCGGTACGGGGACAACCCGGCCACGCGCCGCATCGTGATCGACGCCGACCGCATCCTCAGCGATATTCAATTACTCGACAACGACGTTGCCGAATTGGACTTCGCGCGTGCCACCGTGCAGCAATCCGGTGAGAAGATCGCCATCCCTGACACTCAGTACGACAGTGAATTCTGGCGCGATGTCGACGACGAGGGTGTCGGAGGTCATCACCGTTCTTGACAGAGCTTCCGGCCGGACGCCCGACTAAGTAGCGGGCGCCCGTTCTGTGTACCCTTCGACCTACAGCCCGTTCGAAGAGGAACACAAATAGATGAGCGCACCAACGGCGAGCCGTTCTGACTCCGGCGTCTTTTCACCAACCCGCGCCCGGATTGGGCAAAAGACGCTTCGCACCGACCGATGGTGGCTGCAGCCGCTGCGGATAAACCTGGGCTTCGCCGCATTTGTGATCTACGCGACCGCCCGTGCGTTTGCGCAAGACAACTACTTCGTCGCCAAATACCACTACCTGACGCCGTTCTACTCGCCGTGCGTCAGCACGGGCTGCACGAAGGAGGCCAGCGAGTTCTGGCCGCAGATCCTGCCGGACGTGTGGTGGCTGCCCTATGCGGCGATGACACTGCCGTTCCTGCTGCTGTTCCGGCTGACCTGCTACTACTACCGCGGCGCCTACTACCGCACGGTGTGGCAGTCGCCCACCGCATGCGCGGTGGCCGAGCCCCGCGTGCACTACACCGGGGAGACCCGGCTTCCGCTGATCATCCAGAACACCCACCGGTACTTCTTCTACATCGCCGGCATCATCTCGGTGATCAACACCTACGACGCGATCGTCGCATTCCATTCGGACGAGACTGGCGGATTCGGTTTCGGCCTGGGCAACCTGATACTGCTCGGCAACGTGATCATGTTGTGGGTGTACACCCTGTCCTGCCACTCCTGCCGGCACGTGACCGGAGGCCGGCTCAAGCACTTCTCCAAACACCCTGTGCGGTACTGGATCTGGACCCAGGTGAGCAAGATCAACGAGCGACACAAGATGTACGCGTGGATCACGCTCGGAACATTGATGGTCACCGATTTTTATGTCGCGTTGGTGTCCAGCGGCACCATCTCCGACTTCAGATTCATTGGCTGAACAGCCTTTCAGCCGTATCGAGAACGAATATTCAAAAGCTGAGTGAGGTTCCATGGTTGAGGTCGAACGGCATGCCTACGACGTCGTCGTAATCGGCGCCGGCGGTGCCGGGTTACGCGCGGTCATCGAGGCGCGGGAACGCGGCTTGAAGGTCGCGGTGGTGACCAAGTCGCTGTTCGGCAAGGCCCACACCGTCATGGCCGAGGGCGGCTGCGCCGCCTCGATGGGCAACGCCAACCCGAAAGACAACTGGCAGACCCACTTTGGCGACACCATGCGCGGCGGTAAGTTCCTGAACAACTGGCGGATGGCCGAGCTGCACGCCAAGGAGGCACCCGACCGGGTGTGGGAGCTGGAGACCTACGGTGCGCTGTTCGACCGCACCAAGGACGGCCGGATCAGCCAGCGCAACTTCGGTGGTCACACCTATCCCCGGCTCGCGCACGTCGGCGACCGCACCGGCTTGGAGCTGATCCGCACCATGCAGCAGAAGATCGTCTCGCTGCAGCAGGAGGACTATGCGGAGTTCGGCGACTACGAAGCCCGCATCCGGGTGTTCGCCGAATGCACCGTCACCGAGTTACTCAAGGACGGCTCCGGAGACGAGGGGCGGATCGCCGGGGCGTTCGGCTACTGGCGCGAGAGCGGCAACTTTGTGCTCTTCGAAGCGCCCGCGGTGGTGCTGGCGACCGGCGGCATCGGCAAGTCGTTCAAGGTCACCTCGAACTCCTGGGAGTACACCGGCGACGGGCATGCCCTGGCGCTGCGGGCCGGCGCGACGCTGATCAACATGGAGTTCGTCCAGTTCCACCCGACGGGCATGGTGTGGCCGCTGAGCGTCAAGGGAATCCTGGTCACCGAAGGCGTCCGCGGCGACGGCGGGGTGCTGAAGAACTCCGAGGGAACCCGGTTCATGTTCGGCTACATCCCGCCGGTCTTCAAAGGCCAGTACGCCGAGACCGAGGAAGAAGCCGACCAGTGGCTCAAGGACAACGACTCGGCTCGTCGCACCCCGGACTTGCTGCCCCGTGACGAGGTGGCCCGTGCCATCAACTCCGAGGTCAAGGCCGGACGCGGCACCCCGCACGGCGGTGTCTACCTCGACATCGCGTCCCGCCTGACGCCGGCGGAGATCAAGCGCCGGCTGCCGTCGATGTACCACCAGTTCATGGAGCTGGCCGAGGTCGACATCACCAAGGAGCCAATGGAGGTCGGCCCCACCTGTCACTACGTGATGGGTGGCGTCGAGGTGGACGCCGACACCGGCGCGGCGAAGGTCCCCGGGCTGTTCGCCGCCGGTGAGTGCTCCGGCGGCATGCACGGTTCCAACCGGTTGGGCGGCAACTCGTTGTCCGACCTGCTGGTGTTCGGCCGCCGCGCCGGCCTGGGCGCCGCCGACTACGTGCGCGCGCTGAGCAGCCGCCCGTCGGTTTCCGACCAGGCCATCGAAGATGCCGCAGAGTTCGCTCTCAAGCCCTTCTCCGGCCCCACGGACGGTTCGGCACCGGAGAATCCGTACGCATTGCAGAGCGACCTGCAGCACGTGATGAACGACCTGGTCGGCATCATCCGCAAAGAGGACGAGATCACCAAGGCCCTGACGCATCTCAAGGAGCTCTGGGCGCGCTACCGCAACGTGCAGGTCGAAGGGGGCCGGCAGTACAACCCCGGCTGGAACCTGGCGATCGATCTGCGCAACATGCTGATGGTCAGTGAGTGTGTGGCCAGGGCAGCGTTGGAACGAACCGAGAGTCGCGGCGGCCACACCCGCGACGACCATCCGGGCATGGACTCGGGCTGGCGCAAGACGCTGCTGGTGTGCCGGGAGGCCTCGGCCGAAGCCGTCGCCACCGACGGAAACCACATCACCGTCAGCCGCGAGCCGCAGATCCCGATGCGGTCAGACTTGCTAGAACTCTTCAAGATCTCTGAACTGGAGAAGTACTACACCGACGAAGAGCTGGCCGAGCACCCGGAACGGAGAGCGTAATGGCCTACAACGCGAGCATGCGGGTGTGGCGCGGCGACGAGAACGGCGGCGGCCTCGCGGATTTCACCGTCGAGGTCAACGAGGGCGAAGTGGTCCTCGACGTTATCCACCGGCTGCAGCAGACGCAGACGCCCGACCTGGCAGTGCGGTGGAACTGCAAAGCCGGCAAGTGCGGATCCTGTTCGGCGGAGATCAACGGCAAGCCCCGTTTGATGTGCATGACCCGGATGTCGACGTTCGAAGAGAACGAGGTCGTCACCGTCACCCCGATCCGGACCTTCCCGGTGATCCGCGACCTGGTGACCGATGTGTCGTTCAATTACGAGAAGGCGCGCGAGATCCCGTCGTTTACGCCTCCCAAGGACCTGCAGCCCGGTGAATACCGGATGGCCCAGATCGACGTACAACGCTCGCAGGAGTTCCGCAAGTGCATCGAATGCTTCCTGTGCCAGAACGTCTGCCACGTGATCCGTGACCACGACGAGAACAAGCAGGCCTTCTCCGGCCCGCGTTTCCTGATGCGCGTCGCCGAGCTGGACATGCACCCGCTGGACACGGTGGATCGGCAGAAGCAGGCCCAGGAGGAGTTCGGCCTGGGCTACTGCAACATCACCAAGTGCTGCACCGAGGTGTGTCCGGAACACATCAAGATCACCGACAACGCGTTGATCCCGATGAAAGAACGGGTCGCCGACCGCAAGTACGACCCCGTGGTCTGGCTGGGCAACAAGCTGTTCCGCCGCTGACCTGTTATCGCTCGGTGGCTTCGGGTACACCTGGAGTATCGAAGTCTGCCAGCGATAGGAAGGGCAGGTTGGAATGCCAGAAATCACCAGCATCAACGACATTCGCACCGCGATCCGCGAACTCTCGGTCCGCGCCGAGGTGGCGCGCAAGGAAGGGCGTCCAGACGACGCCGCCGAGATCGAGCAGCGGGTCGCCACCTACCGGGCGAAACTGAGCGAGCGGCCGTAACCCGCCGTCGGGAAACTCAGCCTGACGCCCCGTTAGTGCCGTTGGTTCCATTCGTGCCGTTGTGACCGAAGGAACCGAGGCCCCCAGGAGTGCCGTTGTGGAAAACGCCGCTTCCTCCTCCGCCACCGATCCCTGGTAATCCGCCGCTGCCTCCGGCACCGCCCATGCCACCAACACCGCCTGAACCGGCGACCCCGTCGTGTCCGAATAGGCCACTTGCGCCTCCGGCGCCACCACTGCCGCCGTTGCCGCCAGCTCCCCCGCCACCGCCGTCGCCGCCGGTCCCGCCGGTCCCGCCGGAACCTCCAGTGGCCGTGCCCCCGCCACCGCCGCCACCAATACCGCCCTGGCCGCCGGAAGCTCCGGCACCCCCGATGGCGCCCCCACCGCCGAAGCCGCCCATGCCACCATCCCCATAGATGAGGCCACCACGGCCACCAACACCTCCGGCGCCGCCCGAGCCGCCCGCCTGGCCGGCCGCACCGACACCGCCGGTCCCGCCGGTGCCGCCGTTCCCGCCAATCGAGGCGCCAATACTGCCAGCTCCGCCAGCACCGCCAGCTCCGCCGGTCGCGCCGGTGCCACCGGTACCGCCCATGCCGCCGTTGCCACCGGTGCCAGGCCCTGAGCCCGAAATCGAGCCACCTGCGCCACCGTCACCACCTGCGCCGCCGGGGCCGCCCTGCCCGCCCATGCCGCCGACGCCACCGTTCACGTAGCCACCGGTGGTGCTGCCGGCACCCCCGGCGCCGCCGGTCCCTCCAGGTGCGCCCGTGCCGCCCACCCCGCCGTCTCCACCTTTGCCACCGGTCAAGGCATTACCCAGCGGGTCTGATGTCGCCGTGCTGCCACCAGTGCCGCCGGTACCACCGGCCTGGTTGGCGACACCGGTGTGGCCGGTCCCGCCGTCGGTGCCATTGCCGTTGGCGGTAGTGCTACCGGAGTCGCCCGGGGTGGCCGAGGTGTTGTTCCAGTTCGCCGGTGGATTAAAGGTGGGTCCGCCGGGGCCGCCGGCACCGCCGGCGCCGCCGGCCCCACCGGTGCCGAACAACCCGGCCGCGCCACCCGCGCCACCGTTGCCACCATTCGTTCCGGAGGACCAGGCAACGCCCCCCTGACCACCGGAACCACCGTTGCCGTACAGCCAGCCGCCACTACCGCCGTTACCGCCGGCCGCGCCGAAGCCGCCCCGGCCTCCGATACCACCGTTGCCGATCAAACCTGCGGCCCCACCGTTACCGCCGGCCATCCCGACGTTATTGCCGGCGCCACCGTTGCCGCCGTTGCCGAACAGCAGGCCGCCGTCCTGCCCGGCCTGTCCCGGCGCACCGTCGGCGCCATTGCCAATCAGCGGTCGACCCAGCAACGACTGGGTGGGCGCGTTGATCAAGGCGAGCACCGACTGCAACGGGTCGGCAGCGGCAGCCTCCGCGGCCGCGTAGGAACTCGCCCCCGAGGTCAGCAAGCGCACAAATTCGTCGTGGAACGAAGCAGCCTGGGCGCTGAACGCCTGATAGCTCGCGCCGTAGGACCCGAACACCGCCGCGATCGCGGTCGACACCTCGTCCTGCGCCGCGGCCAACAAGCCTGTGGTGGGTACCGATGCGGCGGCGCTGGCGTCGGTGAGCGTGGATCCGATATCGGCGAGCTGGCCAGCGGCCGACTGCAACAATTGGGGTACCACGGTCAAGGGCATGAGACGCCTCCCACCAACTAGAAGTTGAGCGGATAGTTCAGTCCCACCCCTGTCGACACATTCCCCGGAATCACGCCTCGGAGGCGACGGACCAGGACATCAGGTTACGTGCCGCCCAGGGGATTCTCCGGAGTTTCCGGAAATCGGCATTCGCGTCCGCAGCTATTGGCGATCTACACGCCGAGCCGGCGGAAGACGCTGCGGTGGAACACAATCGGCGCTACCTCGGCATCGACGTTGACCTCGCTGACCCGTAGCACCACGATGGTGTGGTCGCCGGCGGGGATCAACTGCTCGATCGCGCTCTCCAACCACAGCGCGGTGCCCTTGACGAAGACGGCACCGGAACCACTCGAGTGCGTCTCCAACCCGGCGAAGCGGTCGCCGGTCTTGGCCGCCAGCGCGCGGGCGGCGGCATCGTGCGCCTCCCCCAGCACGCTGATACCGAGGCTGGCCGCGTTCTTCAGTTTGGGCCAGGTGGTGGAAGTGTTCTGCACGCAGAAGGACACCAGTGGTGGCTCCAGCGAGACCGGCACAAAGGTGCTGGCCGCAAGCCCTTCCCGCACACCGTCGACTATTGCGGCAATGGCGATCACACCGGACGGAAAGTGGCCGAAGGCCTCACGCAGCGACGTCGGAGTCAGCTTGTTGTTCGAGTTCACCGGACCTTGTTTGCTCCTCATTCGCTCCTCGAGCCGAGAACGGGATTCTCTGTTTCGAGCCTACCGGGCGTGTATCCGTGTGCGGCAGCCACATCCGGGTGGGCACGCAGCCGGCTTTTCCAGGCGTTGCGGCCGTAGTCGGAGTAGATGGGATTCGACGGGTCCGACAGTGCTGACCGCGGTACGGCGGCCGGTTCGGCGGCTAGCTCGGCGACCGAATCCAACACCGGGACCCGGGCATCCAGTCGAGGATTAAAGAAGTACGCCACCGAGATGCGCTCGGCGCTCGCGCGCCCGAGGTCCACCCGATGCTCGGTCGCGCGCAGGTAGCCACCCGTTGCGAATTCGAGCAATTCCCCGCTATTGACGACGAACGCACCCGCCAGCGGGGGTACGTCCACCCAGCGCTGGGATCCGGGTGGCCGCACCTGCAGACCGCGACTGTCCGGCTCGGCCAGCAGCAGCGTGAGGACGCCCGAGTCCTTGTGCGGGCCAACGCCCTGCGGGGAGGCCGCGTGCGGCGGGTACCGGATGATTTTGATCAGCGTCGCGGGTGCGTCCGCGAAGGCCGCGTCGAAGATTTCGGCCGGGCCGCCCAGCGACGCCGCCCAGTGCCGCAGCAGGGTACGCGACACCTCCGACAGCACCTCGTCCCACTTTGCGACGATCCCGGGCAGCTCCGGCATAGCGGACGGCCACTGGTTGGGCCCTTGCAGCCATAGATAGTCGGGCCGGTCCGGGCTTCCGATCGGCGGCCGTTCGGGACCGATGTCGATCTGCTCGCGCCAGTCGACCTCGCCGCCGGTCAGCTCGCCACCGAGGCGCGTATAACCGCGGAAGTGCGGGCTGCGCACCATCGCGATGGCGTCCTTGTCGGCCTGCGGCAGCGCAAACAGCCGCCGTGCCGCGTCGAGCACTGCGCCGATCAGCGCCTGGGGCACACCGTGACCGGTCAAGTAGAAGAACCCGACGTCGTGCGCGGCCGCCCGGAGCGCGTCGCGCAACACTTCCGGTTCGGCGCCTAGATCCACTACCGGCAGCGCCGTGACGCTCCCCACATTTGTCATGACCACTATCATCGTCGCAGGTAGTCGCAGGTGCCAGCGACATAATCAACCAGAGGCCAACCGGTTGGTTGAAATCTGCGTCACATCGACTTGCACGGAGTTACCAGCGGGTATATTTTTAAGGAGTTACTGGTGGGTAACTTAGCCCTAGTACCCAACCACAAGTGGCATTCTCAACGAGGAGGACCTTAGTGAGCCACTACAAGAGCAATGTCCGCGACCAGGAATTCAACCTGTTCGAGGTACTCGGCGTCGACAAGGCGTTGGGCCAAGGCGACTACAGCGAACTGGACGGCGACACCGCCCGCGAGATGCTGGCCGAGATGGCCCGTCTCGCCGAGGGACCGGTAGCCGACTCGTTCACCGAAGGCGACCGCAACCCGCCGGTCTTCGACCCGAAGACGCACTCCGTCACCTTGCCGGAGTCGTTCAAGAAGTCCGTGAAAGCCGTCATCGACGCCGGTTGGGACAAAGCCGGTCTGGACGAGGAACTCGGCGGCATGCCGATGCCCAAGGCCTTGATGTGGGCGCTCAACGAGCACGTCCTCGGAGCCAACCCAGCGGTGTGGATGTACGCCGGTGGCGCGGGGTTCGCCCAGATCCTTTACCACCTCGGTACCGACGAGCAGAAGAAGTGGGCAGTGCTGGCCGCCGAGCGCGGCTGGGGCTCGACCATGGTGCTCACCGAGCCGGACGCAGGGTCGGACGTCGGCGCCGGCCGGACCAAGGCCGTCCAGCAGGAGGATGGCTCCTGGCACATCGACGGCGTGAAGCGGTTCATCACCTCGGCCGACTCCGACGACTTGTTCGAGAACATCTTCCACCTGGTGCTGGCACGCCCCGAGGGCGCCGGCCCCGGCACTAAGGGTCTGTCACTGTTCTTCGTGCCGAAATTCTTGGTCGACTTCGAAACCGGCGAGCCGGGCGAACGTAACGGAGTTTTCGTCACCAACGTTGAGCACAAGATGGGCCTGAAGGTATCGGCGACCTGTGAGCTGTCCCTGGGCCAGCACGGTGTGCCCGCTAAGGGCTGGCTCGTCGGCGAGGTGCACGACGGTATTGCGCAAATGTTCGAGGTCATCGAGCAAGCCCGGATGATGGTGGGCACCAAGGCGATCGCCACGCTGTCCACCGGCTACCTGAACGCGCTCGAGTACGCCAAGTCGCGCGTGCAGGGTGCCGACCTGACCCAGATGACTGACAAGACCGCGCCGCGGGTCACCATCACCCACCACCCCGACGTGCGTCGCTCGCTGATGACGCAGAAGGCCTACGCCGAGGGGTTGCGGGCGTTGTACCTCTACACCGCGACGTTCCAGGACGCGGCGGTCGCCGAGGCGGTGCACGGCGTGGACGCCGCGCTGGCTGTCAAGGTCAACGACCTGATGCTGCCCGTGGTCAAGGGTGTGGGTTCCGAGCAGGCGTACGCCAAGCTCACCGAGAGCCTGCAGACCTTCGGCGGTTCCGGCTTCCTGCAGGACTACCCGATCGAGCAGTACATCCGCGACGCCAAAATCGACTCGCTGTACGAAGGTACGACGGCCATCCAGGCGCAGGACTTCTTCTTCCGCAAGATCATCCGCGACAAGGGTGTGGCGCTGGGCTATGTCGCCGGCGAGATTCAGAAGTTCATCGACAGCGAGTCCGGCAACGGGCGGCTGAAGAGCGAGCGTGCGCTGCTAGCCAAGGCGCTCACCGACGTCCAGGCGATGGCCGCCTCGTTGACCGGCTACCTGATGGCCGCGCAGGAGGACGTCACCAGCCTGTACAAGGTGGGTCTAGGCTCGGTGCGCTTCCTGATGAGCGTCGGCGACCTGATCATCGGCTGGTTGCTGCAGCGTCATGCCGCGGTAGCCATTGAGGCGCTCGACGCCGGCGCCACCGGCTCGGAGCGGTCCTTCTACGAGGGCAAAATCGCGGTGGCGGCGTTCTTCGCCAGAAACTTCCTGCCGCTGTTGACCAGCACTCGCGAGGTGATCGAGACGCTGGACAACGACATCATGGAGCTCGACGAAGCGGCTTTCTAAGCCTTCGACAAGTGGAATCCCCCGCCTTCGGGCGGGGGATTCCTCTTTTGCCTCGTCGCCTTTTGCCTCGTCGCCGAACGTGACTCCTGCGACGCCGTACCGGCGTGTCGCGTCGTACGGTTCACGCTCGGCAACCAGAGGGGAAGTCTTGGGCCCAGCGGGGGAACCCGAGAGGACCAGAATGGCGTCTCGCAGGGCCCCAGAGAGGGCCACGCGGCCAGAGGGATCAGGAGCCGGGGAAACATCAAAAAGACCGCCGCTGGATCCCCTCACTCCAGCGGCGGCCCTTCTCGTTCGCCCGTCTCCGCTGACCGGCGGTCGATCCAGGGATTGCCCCGCGTTGCCGTCGGGGTCGGGGGGTCAGACCACAACACGGGGCTATCCGCGGCAACGAATACCCAGATGGCCGCTTACCAAACCATCGGAGAAAATATTGCGGAATGATTTTCCTCGGCCAAGGCCCGGCGAGGTCAGGCCTCTAGGATTGCCGCGACGCCCTGGCCGCCCGCGGCGCAGATCGAGATCAGCGCTCGCACCGTAGCAGACCCCTTTTGCTCCTTCTTCCGCTCTGCGAGCTGCTTAGCGGTCTGAGCCAAAATCCGCCCGCCAGTGGCCGCGAACGGGTGTCCAGCGGCCAGGGAGGACCCGTTGACGTTCAGCTTGGACCGGTCGATCGAGCCCAGGGCTGCATCAAGGCCCAGCCGTTCCTTGCAGTACTCCTCGGACTCCCAGGCCTGTAGGTGCGCCAACACCACCGATGCAAACGCCTCGTGGACTTCGTAGAAGTCGAAGTCCTGCAGGGTCAGCCCGTTGCGCGCGAGCAGCCGCGGCACCGCGTAGGTGGGCGCCATCAGCAGACCGTCAAACCCGTTGACGTAGTCGACCGCGGCGGTCTCGGCATCCACCAGGTAGGCCAGCGGCGCCAGCGAGTGCTCCGCCGCCCACTCGTCGCTGGCCAGCAGCGCGACCGAAGCACCGTCGGTGAGCGGGGTCGAGTTTCCCGCCGTCATCGTCGCGTCACCGGCCTTGACGCCGAACACCGGGCGCAGCTTGGCCAGCTTCTCCGCGCTGGAGTCGGGTCGCAGGTTGTCGTCGCGGTAGAGGCCCAAAAAAGGCGACACCAAGTCGTCGTAGAAGCCGCGGTCGTACGCGGCGGCCATGTTGCGGTGGCTGGCCGCAGCCAGCTCGTCCTGCTCGACGCGTTTGATACCCAGTTGCTTGGCGGTGACGGCCGCGTGCTCGCCCATCGACAGGCCGGTGCGCGGCTCGCTATTGGCCGGGATCTCCACACCCAGATTGGCCGGCAGCGTGCCGGCCAGCTTGAGTCGCTGCACGTTGGACTTCGCTCGGCGCAGCCGTAGCAGAGTGCGGCGCAGGTCGTCGCCGAAGCCGATCGGCGGGTCGGAGGTGGTGTCCACTCCGCCGGCGGCGGCCGCGTCGTAGCGACCGGCGGCGATGCCGTCGGCGGCCACGATGGCGGCCTGCAGGCCCGTACCGCAGGCCTGCTGAATGTCGAATGCGGGCGTGTAGGGCGACAGCTCCGAGCCCAGCACGCATTCGCGCATGAGATTGAAATCACGACTGTGCTTGAGCACGGCGCCACCGACCACCATGCCCAGGCGTTCGCCGCGCAGGTTATAGCGGTCCACCAGGCCGCCGAGCGCGGCGGTGAACATGTCCTGGTTGGACGCCTCGGCGTAGGCGCCGTCGGACCGTGCGAACGGGATGCGGTTGCCGCCGAGTACTGCGACCCGCCGTCTCGGCTCAGAACTTGCAGGGCTCAATTTTCTCTCCGTGTGTCGGCGCTTGTCGGGGGTTAATTTTGGGGTACCCGCCTCGGCAGGCAATACTACCCACTGTTCTTACTCTCAAGTAAGTTCGTCTCTTACTCTCAAGTAAGTTCGTCCCAGACACGGAAGGCAGTGCTCAGTGGCAACCAAGGTCTCCTCCGATTTGTTCTCGCAGGTGGTGAACTCCGGACCCGGCTCATTCCTGGCCAAGCAACTCGGCGTTCCGCAGCCCGAACCGCTTCGCCGCTACCGCGTCGGCGATCCCCCGTTGCCCGGACCGTTGCTGATCGGCGGGGAGGGCCGCGTCGTCGAACCGCTGCGGGCGGCGCTGGATGGTGACTACGACCTGCTGGGCAACAACCTGGGCGGACGGTGGGCCGACTCCTTCGGCGGGCTGGTGTTCGACGCCACGGGTATCACCTCGCCGATCGGACTGAAGGGTCTGCACGAGTTCTTCACTCCCCTGCTGCGCAACCTCAAGCACAGCGCGCGGGTGGTAGTGGTCGGTACCACGCCGGAAGCGGCGGCCAGCACCGAGGAACGGATCGCACAACGCGCCCTCGAGGGATTCACCCGCTCGCTGGGCAAGGAAGTCCGCAACGGCACGACGGTGAACCTGGTCTACCTGGCCCCCGACGCGAAACCGGCAGCAACCGGGTTGGAGTCGACCATGCGGTTCGTACTGTCGGCCAAGTCCGCCTATGTGGACGGCCAGGTGTTCTACGTCGGGTCCGAGGACTCCACCCCGCCCGCGGACTGGGACAAGCCGCTGGACGGCAAAGTTGCGATCGTGACCGGCGCCGCCCGCGGCATCGGCGCGACCATTGCCGAGGTGTTCGCCCGCGACGGCGCCCGTGTGGTCGCGATCGACGTCGAGTCCGCCGCCGACGCGCTGGCCGAGACCGCCAGCCGGGTGGGCGGCACCCCGTTGTGGCTGGACGTCACCGCCGACGACGCGGTGGACAAGATCACCGAGCATCTGCGCGACCACCACGGCGGCAAGGCCGACATCCTGGTGAACAACGCCGGCATCACCCGGGATAAGCTGCTGGCCAACATGGACGACGCCCGCTGGGACGCCGTCATCGCCGTGAATCTGCTTGCACCGCTTCGCCTTACCGAGGGCCTGGTGGGCAACGGCACTATCGGCGAGGGCGGCCGGGTGATCGGGCTGTCGTCGATCGCCGGCATCGCGGGCAACCGCGGCCAAACCAACTACGGCACCACGAAGGCCGGCATGATCGGCATCACCCAGGCGCTGGCCCCGAGCCTGGCCGGCAAAGGCATCACCATCAACGCCGTGGCACCGGGGTTTATCGAAACCAAAATGACCGCCGCGATTCCGCTGGCCACCCGGGAAGTGGGCCGCCGACTGAACTCGCTATTGCAGGGCGGCCAGCCCGTAGACGTTGCCGAGACCATCGCCTACTTCGCCAGTCCGGCGTCAAATGCGGTGACCAGCAACGTGGTTCGGGTTTGCGGCCAGGGCATGATCGGCGCCTGACGGTTTGAGGAGACTGCGATGAATCAACCCAGCGGGTTGCGCAACATGCTGCGTGCGGTGACCGGGGCGCTGCCCGTGGTTCCGCGGCCGGACCAGTTGTCCAACCGCACCGTCAGTGTCGAAGAACTTCCTATCGACCACACCCATGTCGCCGCATACGCCGCGGTCACCGGGCTGCGCTACGGCAACGACGTGCCGCTGACGTACCCGTTCGTGCTGACCTTTCCGTTGGTGATGTCGCTGGTGACCGGATTCGACTTTCCTTTCTCGGCAATGGGTTCGGTGCACACCGAGAACCAGATCCAGCAGTACCGACCAATCGCGGTGACCGATACCGTCGGCGTGCAGGTACACGCCCAGAACCTGCGCGAGCATCGCAAGGGCCTGCTGGTGGACTTGGTGAGCGAGGTCAGCGTCGGCAACGAAGTGGCCTGGCACCAGGTAACAACGTTCTTGCATCAGCAGCGCACCAGCCTGTCCGACGAACCCAAGCCACCTCCGCAGAAGCAGCCCAAGCTACCGCCGCCGCCGACCGTGTTGAAGATCTCCGCCGCGCAGATACGTCGCTACGCCTCGGTGGGTGGGGACCACAACCCGATCCACGTCAACTCGGTGGCCGCCAAACTGTTCGGTTTCCCGACCGTGATCGCGCACGGAATGTTCAGTGCCGCGGCGGTATTGGCGAACATCGAGGCACGGCTCCCGGATGCAGTCCAGTACTCGGTGCGGTTCGGCAAGCCGGTATTGCTGCCGGCGACGGCCGGCCTCTACATCGACGAGGTGGACGCTGACGGCTCGCGCGGCTGGGAGTTGTCGCTGCGAAACATCGCGAAGGGCTACCCGTACCTCACGGGGAGCGTCAAGCCGCTCTAGTCGGGTCAACCGACCCGCTGGTCTGGATTCGGACGACGACGCCGGGACAGGATCTTGTTGAGCGTGTGGGCCCCGACCGCTGTCACCGCGAACGCCAGCAACATCCTGATCGGCGGTCGGGCCAGTTCCCAGACGAAGATCGCGGCCCAGATCGGCGAGCCCTGGGTGACCGCGAGCACTCCGGCGGCCGCCCCTAGCGACATGGCCGGCCCATGCAGATGCGCCCCCGCAGCCTGATTGAGCAGCATCACCAGCACAGTCCCGGCCGCGGCCCCGGTGGCTAGCGACGGAGTGAGCAGACCACCGGCACCCCCGGCGCGCAGGAACATCGCCGTGAGCAGCGGCTTGAGCACCAGGATCACCGCCGCCGAGGTCAGCGTCATCCCGGCGGCCAGACTCACGGTCAGCACGCTCTTGCCGTTGCCGGGCAGCTCGGGCCACCAATGCGAGCAGACGCCGGTCAGCAGACCGGCGGCGGCGAGACCGGGAATCAGCACCCACGATCGAATGGCTACCGCGGGGCGTGCCGCAGCGATGACCTTGTTGAAAACCCACCCGACCACGAAGGCTACCGGCGCCAATGCGAGCCCATGCACACTGAGCAGATACGCTGATTCCGCTCTGGGCCAATCTAATTCGGGTTCGTTGTGGGTCATCACCGAACCGATCGCGACGGCTAGGCCGGAGCTGATCAACGACGCGCCCACCGGCCGTAACCGCCAGGTATTCAGCAGAATCCGCAAGGTGAACAGCGTTCCGGCCAACGGCACGGCGTACACCGCTCCCAGGCCCGCCCCAGCCGCGCACGCCAGCAGGATCTCCCGATCACCGGGCGACAGACGCCGCAGCCACCCGGTGCCTAAATCGCTTAATACTGCGGCGAATTGACGCGGTGCTCCTTCCCGCCCCAGGGAAGCTCCCGCGCCGACCAAGACAACCTGCAACAGGGCGTCGATGCTCCAGGTCAGCCGCGGAACCCGTTCGTGACGGGTGATGGTGCCGGCCAGTGGCGGGACCTCGGTGCGGCGTCGCAACAGCCACCACCCCGCGCCGACCACAGTGCCTCCCGCCATCGGGCCCAGTGCCTGCCGCACCGGACTGCTACCGGTGATTCCGTCCAGCAGCGAGCCGAATGTGTAGTGATAAGTGAGGTGTTCGACGTGCTGCAGCACGATCGTCGTCGCCAGACCCGCAACGCCGGACAACAGCCCGACGATGACGACCGCACAGAAAAAGTCGACGTTGCGGCTCGGCGGTCGGGGCACGTCTGCCGACACTACGGACCTCGGCGCGGTTACGCATCGCGTTGCCGAGGTTGAAATGATCATCCGTACCGGAATCCGTTGCGCCGAGTAGGTTTGGCAGTTCAGCTACCGACCGGGGGGCGTTACCCGCCATTGGGGCCAGGCGCACTCACTCAGCCGTTAGCCTTTCGCGGCGGTGGAGCCGGTGTCCCGATCTGTCGGCGCCCCACGCAGGCCCGCCCAGAACAGATCGATCATCATCTGCGCGGCGGCGTCGACGTCGACATCGCCGGTGGACAGTCGGTTGGCGATCGCCTCACCGGCACCCACCAAAGCCACTGCCATGATCTCGATTTCGGTGTCCGAAAGTGGACTGCGGGTACCGGCCCGCACCAGACCAGCCACCAGGTCGATGATCTGCTCGCGGCCCTCCCGCACCGTGTGGGCGAATGCCTGCGAGCTGGTGGCCTGGGTGTACATCACGATCCACGACGCCCGGTTCTCGTCGATGTAACGCAAGAACGCGCTGATGGTGTTGCGCAGCAGGTCCTTTGGGGGCTGAGTGAAGTCGATGTCGGCGCGCAGCCCGTCGATGAAGCGGCCCATCTCCCGGTTCAGGCATGCGCCGAACAGATCCTCCTTGGAGCCGTAGTACAGGTAGAGCATGGGCTTGGAGATCTGCGCCTCGGCGGCGATGGTGTCCATCGAGGTCTCGTGGTAGCCGTTCACGGAGAACATCTGCACGGCGGCGTCAAGCATTTGCTGCTCGCGGACAGCACGCGGTAATCGCTTGGTACCACCCGCCATTGGTTACGCCTCTCCTGCCCTCGCTAGCCCCTACTCAGCTAGCCCTTGCCCACCCGACTTTAGGCCAGTCATCCGCCGCAGGTCGGGGTGATGCGCTTCATTGCAGCCACCCGGACAAGTGCCGCGTCGACCGTCGCGGCCGGCAGCTCGTTGGCGTTGACCGCCTGCTCCAGCCGGTCCAGCACGGCGGGCACCTCCTTTGTGGTGACCCACAACGCGATGTCGAGACCGGCCTGCAGCGTCTTCAACACCGCCTCGGTGACGCCGAACCGGTCCGAGATGGCGGCCATGCTGGACAGGTCGTCGCTGAAGATCGCGCCGTCGTAGGCGGGTCCGCCGTAGCCGGTCCCGGTACGCAGCAGGGTCACCGCCGGCGCGCTCAGACTGGCCGGCTCGCCGGCGGTGAGTCCGGGCACCTGCATGTGGCCGATCATCACCGCGACCGGGCTTTTGGTCAGAAGTGTCTGGTAGGGCACCAGATCGGTAGCGATCAGGTCGCTTAGCGGGGGTGTGGTCACACCACCTTTGTGTGAGTCACCGGAACCGTGTCCGTGACCGGGGAAGTGCTTGAGCACCGGTAGCAGACCCGCGTCGCGCAATCCCTGCGCGTAGGCCCCGGCCAGCTCGGTGACCTTGGCCGGATCCGCGCCGAACGAGCGGTCGCCGATCACGGTTTCGTCGGGAGCGTCGGTGACGTCGACGACCGGGGCGAAATCGACGGTGATGCCGAGGTCTTTCATCTTGCGGCCACGGTCCAGCGCCAGGTCGTGCACCTGCTGCGCGGTCATCGTGTTGCCCATCTCCCGGGCGGTCGGTCCCCGGCCGCCGAGCAGCGTCCGCAACCGCGACACCCGGCCACCCTCTTCGTCGACCCCGACCGCCAGCGGCAGCGGGGTGGCCGCGTTGGCGATGTCGCGCAGCCCATCCGGCAGCATGGACAGGTCGGTGTCACTGCCGATGAGGATGCCGCCCACATGGGATTCGGTGACCACTGCCCGGGCGTCGGCGGCGTCGCGCACTCCGACCATCAGCAACTGGGCTAGCTTGTCACGCAGTTTTGGGATCTTGGCCGGCACGTCCTTGGGATCCGCGCACACGCGCTGGCCTGGCGCGGCGGCCGGCCCCGCGGTCGACGCCGCGGCGGACGAGGCGGGTGTGGTCGCCTTCGACGAGGCCCCCGTTTGATTGCCACCGTGGCCACATGCCGCGACCAGCACCGTTGCGGCGGCCAGGAGGACCAGGCCCGGGGCCGGGGTGCGAGAAATAGCCATCCGGACATGCTGTCACGGTGCGCCGCGGCGCCCGGTTCGGGGGCGGCGGCCGTTGAGCGAGGAATCACGGCTCCCGAGGGCCCGCGGCCGTTCTGCTAGGTTTGCGGCTAGGTTGCTCTAGATCCCCGATCTGCGCCGAGTAGTTCTGCGACCCCAAGGAGCAAGTCGATATGTCCCCGACCATCTGGATCATCTTGGTCTGCGTGGGTGTGTTGCTGGGCGCTGCCACGATAGTCGGGGCCAGGAGCACGTCTGCCCTGCGGATTCTGGCGCCTGTCGGGGCATACGCGGTGGTCGGCGTATTGCTGGGCATGGCCGCCGTCTTCGGGGTGACCCTGATGATCCAGCAAGACACGAAGCCGCCACTGCCCGGGGGCGATCCGGGGTCGTCGGTGCTCAACCGGGTCGAGTACGGCAACCGCAGCTAGCCGGTCGGCGGTTGGCGCCTCTGTTTCGAACGAGGCCCTTTCGCGTCGCTGGCTGATGGTCGTCGGGGCGACCGCGCTCGTCCTGACGTTCGCCCAGTCGCCCGGGCAGATCTCCCCCGACACCAAACTTGACCTCACCATCAACCCGCTACGGTTCCTGGCTCGCGCTGCCAACCTGTGGAACAGCGAGCTGCCGTTCGGACAATCGCAGAACCAGGCCTACGGCTACCTGTTTCCGCACGGCAGCTTTTTCCTGGTCGGCCACCTGCTCGGGGTGCCCGGGTGGATCACCCAGCGGCTGTGGTGGGCGCTGCTGCTGACCGCGGGCTTCTGGGGGCTGTTGCGGGTCGCCGAGGCGCTGGGCATCGGCAGCTCAGCGTCGCGGGTGCTGGGCGCGGCCGCCTTCGCATTGTCGCCGCGGGTGCTGACGACGCTGGGGTCGATTTCGTCGGAAACCCTGCCGATGATGTTGGCGCCGTGGGTGCTGTTGCCGACGATCCTGGCGCTCCGGAGCAGCTCGGAGCGGTCGGTGCGGGTGCTGGCCGGCCAGGCCGGACTGGCGGTGGCGCTGATGGGTGCGGTGAACGCGATCGCGACGGCCGCCGGGTGTCTGCCCGCGCTGATCTGGCTGGCCTGCCACCGGCCGAACCACCGGTGGTGGCGGTACACCGGGTGGTTGCTGCTGGCCGTGGCCTTGGCGGTGCTGTGGTGGGCGGTGGCGCTGAGCCAGCTGCGCGGGGTCAGTCCGCCGTTCTTGGACTTCATCGAGTCGTCCGGCGTGACCACGCAGTGGTCCTCGCTGGTGGAGGTGCTGCGCGGCACCGATAGCTGGACGCCGTTCGTGGCACCCACCGCGACGGCGGGAGCACCGCTGGTCACCGGGTCAGTCGCGATCCTGGGTACCTGCCTGGTCGCGGCTGCCGGGCTGGCCGGGCTTGCCGGCGCGGCGATGCCGGCCCGGGGCCGGTTGGTGAGCATGTTGCTGGTCGGGGTGGTGCTGCTGGCCGTCGGTTACAGCGGCGGGTTGGGTTCGCCGATCGCCCACCAGGTGCAGGCGTTCCTGGACGCGCGTGGCACGCCGCTGCGCAACGTACACAAGCTGGATCCGGTGGTCCGCATCCCGCTGGTGCTAGGCCTTGCACAGTTGCTCGGCGGCATCCCGCTGCCGGGCACCGCCCCGCGGCGGGTTTGGCTCGCCGCGTTCGCTCACCCCGAGCGCGACCGGCGGATGGCGGTCGGCGTGGTGGCGCTGACCGCGCTGCTGGTCAGCACATCACTGGCGTGGTCGGGACGGTTGACCCCGCCCGGCACGTTCAGCGCGATACCCGGCTACTGGCGGCAGGCGGCCGACTGGCTCACCGAGCATCCGAGCGGACGGGTACTGGTGGCGCCGGGCGCCCCGTTCGCCACCCAGGTGTGGGGGACCACCCACGACGAGCCGCTGCAAGTGCTGGGGGCCGCGCCGTGGGGCGTGCGCGACTCGATCCCGCTGAACCCGCCGCAAGCCATTAGGGCGTTGGATTCGGTGCAGCGCCTGTTTGCGGCCGGCCGGCCGTCGGCTGGTCTGGCAGATACCCTTGTCCGGCAGGGCATCTCGTACGTGGTGGTACGCAACGACCTGGATCCGGAGTCGTCGCGGTCGGCGCGGCCCATCCTGGTGCACCGCGCTGTCGAGGGCTCGCCGGGGCTGGACAAGGTGGCCGAGTTTGGTCAGCCGGTCGGACCCGGCGCACTGCCCGGATTCGTCAGCGACAGCGGGCTGCGGCCGCGGTATCCCGCGGTGCAGATCTATCGGGTCGATGCCGGAGACGCCGCCGGTAGCCCCTATTTCGCCGAGACTAACCGCATGACGCGGGTGGCCGGCGGTCCCGAGGCGCTGTTGCGTCTTGACGAACGACGACGGCTGCTGGGCCGGCCGCCGCTGGGGCCGGTGTTGATGAGCGCCGACGCCCACGCCGCCGGGTTGCCCCCTAATGCCGTGGTGACGGTCACCGACACGCCACTAGCGCGGGAAACCGACTACGGCCGGGTCGATTTGCACTCGTCGGCAATTCGGGCGCCTGGCGACGCTCGGCACACTTACAACCGGGTCCCCGACTACCCGGTGCCGGGAGCGGAGACGGTCTACGGCGGCTGGACCGGCGGCCGGGTTACGGCTTCCAGTTCGTCGTCGGATGCCACGGCGCTCCCCGATGTCGCGCCGGCAACCTCACCGGCGGCCGCGATCGACGGCGATCCGGCCACCGCGTGGGTGTCCAATTCGCTGCAGGCCGCGGTCGGGCAATGGCTGCGGGTGGATTTCGACCACCCGGTGACCAATGCCGTGCTCACGCTGACACCCAGCGCAACGGCCGTCGGCGCTCAAGTCCGCCGCATCATGATCGAAACCGCCAATGGCAGCACCACTTTGCGGTTCGACGAGGCCGGCAAACCGTTGAGCGCCGCGTTACCGTTCGGCGAGACGTCCTGGGTGCGGATCACTGCGGCTGCCACCGACGACGGTTCACCCGGCGTGCAGTTCGGCATCACCGATCTGAGCATCACCCAGTACGACGCCTCCGGCTTCGCCCACCCGGTTGCGTTGCGGCACACCGTGTTGGTGCCCGAGCCGCCACCGGGAGCAACGGTTGCGGGCTGGGATCTGGGGGCAGAATTGCTCGGCAGACCGGGCTGCGCGTCTGGCCCCGACGACCTGCGCTGCGCGGCATCGATGGCGCTGGCCCCCGAAGAACCGGTGAACCTGAGCCGCACCCTGACCGTGCCCGCTGCGATGTCGGTGGCCCCGACGGTATGGGTGCGCCCGCGGCAGGGTCCCAAGCTGGCCGACCTCATCGCCGAACCGGACACCGCCCGGGCGCGCGGTGATTCCGATCTGGTCGAGATCCTGGGCTCGGCGTTCGCGGCGGCCGATGGCGATCCGGCCACGTCGTGGATCGCGCCACAGCGGGTGGTGCAACACAAGACCCCGCCCACCCTGACGCTGACGCTGCCGAGAGCCACCGAGGTGGCCGGGCTGCGGTTGGCTCCCAGTCGTTCCACATTGCCGGCCCATCCGAAACTGGTGGCCGTCGACCTGGGTGACGGGCCGCAGGTGCGGCCGATGAAGACCGATGGCGGCGCACAGACCCTTACCCTGCAGCCACGGGTGACCGACACGGTGACGGTCAGTCTGCTGGATTGGGAGGACGTCATCGACCGCAACGCGCTGGGTTTTGACCAGCTCAAACCGCCCGGGCTGGCTGAGGTCACAGCGCTCGGCGCCGATGGCAACCCGATCGCCGCCGCGGATGCACCGCGCAACCGTGCCCGTGGGGTCGTCGTCGACTGTGAACACGGCCCGGTGATCGCGGTGGCGGGCCGGTTCGTGCACACCTCGATCCACGCCACCGTCGGCGCTCTGCTGGACGGACTGCCGGTGGCGGCCCAGCCGTGCGAAACCGACCCCATCGCGCTGCCGCCGGGACAGCAGGAGTTGTTGATCAGCCCGGGGGCCGCGTTCGTGGTGGACGGCGCACAGTTGACCAGTTCTCCTGAACTACCCAGTGCTGCAACAACTCCGGCCACTATCGGGGCTTGGGGGCCGGCCCGGCGCGAGGTCCGCGCCGCGGCGTCGGGAGCCTCCCGGGTCCTGGTGATCCCGGAGAGCATCAACCCGGGCTGGATTGCGCGGACCAGCAGTGGGGCACGGTTGACGCCGGTCGCGGTGAACGGGTGGCAGCAGGGCTGGTTGGTGCCCGCCGGCGATCCCGGCACCATCACGCTGACCTTCGCCTCCAACGCGGTGTACCGGGCCGGCCTGGTATTCGGGCTGGCATTGCTTCCGCTGCTGGTGTTGCTGGCATTCTGGCGCCGGCGGGGCAGTCCGGACGACGACCCCGCCGCGGTTCCGTGGACACCTGGCCCGTGGGCGACCGTACCTCTGTTGGGGGCCGGCGCGCTGATCTCCGGCGCTGTGGGTGTCGCGGTATTCGCAGCTGCGCTGGGGTTGCGGTATCGATTCGGGTTACCGGAGCGGCTGAGGGTGGCGCTCGGCGCGGGCGGGCTGGTTGCGGCCGGGGCGGTGCTGTCGCGGCACCCATGGCGCTCAGTGAACGGATACGGCGGGCACTGGGCGAATGTCCAACTGCTGGCGCTGATTTCGCTCGCAGCGGTAGCCGCGTCAGTGGCGGTGTTCGCCGATCGGGCGCGCAACGAGGAATAGTTATGCCATGGGATGGTTTTCTGCATCCGAATATTGGTTGGGCAGCCTGGTCCTGCAGCGCGGGGTAGCGGTGATTTACGCGATCGCGTTCGTGGCGGCCGCACGCCAGTTCCGACCGCTCATCGGTGCCAGCGGCATGCTGCCGGTGCCTGCTCATCTGGCCGACCGGTCTTTCTGGCAGGCGCCCACTATGTTCCACCTCCGCTATTCCGACCGGCTTTTCGCCGCGACCTGCTGGCTCGGGGCGGGCTTGGCGGCCGCGCTCGCGGGCGGGCTGGCGGGGTTGGTCCCGGTTTGGGCCGGGATGCTGATCTGGCTGACGCTGTGGCTGCTGTACCTGTCGATCGTCAACGTCGGTCAGACCTGGTATGGGTTCGGCTGGGAGTCGCTGCTCTTGGAGACCGGATTCCTGATGGTCTTCCTGGGCGGCGAGCAGTTGGCGCCGCCGGTGCTGACGTTGTGGCTGGCGCGCTGGCTGCTGTTTCGCGTCGAGTTCGGTGCCGGACTGATCAAGATGCGCGGCGACCGGTGCTGGCGCGACCTGACCTGCCTGTACTACCACCACGAGACCCAACCGATGCCGGGGCCGCTGAGCTGGTTTTTCCATCACCTGCCTAAGCCGCTGCACCGGATCGAGGTGGCGGGCAACCATTTCGCCCAGCTGGTGGTGCCGTTCGGGTTGTTCGCGCCGCAGCCGGTGGCGGGATTCGCCGCGGCGATCATCGTCGTCACGCAACTGTGGCTGGTGCTGTCGGGAAACTTTGCGTGGCTGAACTGGTTGACGATTCTGCTGGCGTTCAGTGCGATCGACCAGTCGACATTCGCCAGGTTGGGCCTGACGCCCGCTGAACGGGTCTTTCCAGTGACACCACCGTGGTTCGCGGTTGTAGTCATCGCGTTTGCCGCCGCGATGCTCATGCTGAGCTACTGGCCGGCGCGTAACATGCTGTCATCGCGGCAGCGAATGAACGCCTCGTTCAACGCATTTCACCTGTGCAATACCTATGGTGCGTTTGGTAGCATCAGCCGCACCCGCTACGAGGTGGTGCTAGAAGGCACCTTGGACACCTCGATCAACGACCAAACAGTCTGGCGGGAATACGAATTCAAGGGCAAGCCGGGCTCGGTGCGGCGGCTGCCGCGGCAGTTCGCGCCCTATCACCTGCGGCTGGACTGGCTGATGTGGTTCGCTGCCATCTCGCCCGGCTACGCCCTGGCCTGGATGACACCACTACTCAACCGGCTGCTGCGCAACGATGCCACCACGCTTACGCTATTGCGGCACAATCCTTTTCCGACGGCGCCGCCCCGCTTCGTGCGGGCTCAGCTCTACAAGTACCGGTTCACCACTGCAGCCGAGTTGCGGCGCGATCACGCATGGTGGCACCGTACGCTGATCGGGAGCTACGTACCGCCGCGGTCGCTGCCACGGAACTGCTGAGATAGCGCGACTTCACTTCTGGTAGGACAACGCCCCTGTACCGGCTAACTGCCCGGCGTCCACAATCAAGTACTCCGGGCGGATGGCTTTCCCGGCGAACCAGCACTCCAAAATCTCGCGGGTGCCCGCGGCGTAGCGCGCCTGAGCCGACAAAGTTGTGCCCGACACGTGCGGGGTCATCGCGTTGTTCGGCATGGTCCGCCACGGATGGTCGGCGGGCGGTGGCTGCGGAAACCACACATCGCCGGCATAGCCGGCGAGCCGGCCACTGCGGAGCGCGGCCGCGATCGCTTCCGGAACAGTCTCCTCGGCGCGCGCGGTGTTAACGATGTAGGAACCGCGGCGCATAGAGGCCAAAAGCTTCTCGTCGAACATCGCGCGGGTGTCCGCGTACAGCGGCGAGTGCACCGAGACCACATCGACCGCCTGCACCAGGGACTGCACATCGGGATGGAAGGTCACGTTCAGCTCGGCCTCGACCTCCGGCGGCAGCCGACGGGAGTCGGTGTAGTGCAGGTTGACGTCGAACGGGGCCAGCCTGCGCAGCACGGCCCGTCCGATTCGGCCGGCGGCGATGACGCCGACATCCATGCCCTCCAAGTCGTAGGCGCGTTGCGCGCAGTCGGCGATGTTCCAGCCGCCGTCGGTGGCCCAGCGGTGCGACGGGACGAAGTTGCGCACCAAGGCCAGGATCTGCATGACCGCATGCTCGGCCACACTGATGCTGTTGCTGTAGGTCACCTCGGCAACGGTGATCCCGCGTTCTTTGGCTACGTCGAGATCGACATGGTCCGAGCCAATGCCGGCAGTGAGTGCCAGTTTCAGATTGGGGGCCTTGGCAATTCGCTCCGCAGTTAGGTAAGCCGGCCAGAAGGGCTGAGAGATGACGATATCGGCGTCGGGCAGCTCACGTTCGAACTCCGAGTCCGGCCCGTCTTTGTCTGAAGTGACCACCAACTCGTGACCGGCATCCTCGAAGAACTTGCGAAGTCCCAGCGCACCCGAGACGCAGCCAAGTAGGTCACCAGGGGTGAAGTCGATCTGCGACGGGGTCGGTACGGTGCTCCCGCCGGGGTAGCTGTGAATGACCTGGATACCGTCACGGGCATATTGCGGTGGGTACCCGTCGACGGGATCGGGATACAACACCATCACACACTTAGCCACGGAAGATCTCCTAACCTGCTGTACCTGAACAGGTTCAGTCTCTCCACAACGCACCGAAGGCGTCCAAGACGCAGTTCCGAACAGTTGATAGGTGCTGCCTATCGCGCATCACCGGCAATCTGCACCAGCGCGCGACCGAGCACCGAGCCCGGCTCAGCCTTGCTGGTGACCAGTGCGATCGAGGCGGTGACGGCGGGTTCCGACAACAGCAGCACGCTGATTTCGGCGGCCGGACGCAGACTGCGCAGCCAGGGCTGCGGGACGATACTGGCCCACCGCCCGGTGCCCACGTGCGCGAGCAGAGCCGCCAGCGAGTCCGTCTCTAATTGCGGTGTCACCACCAAGTTTTGACTGGCCAGCGCGTCATCGATGAGTCGACGGCCGCGCATGCCCTGCGTAAGTAGGCACAGCGGCAATGCCGCTGCGTCCGACCAGGTGATGGTGTCGGACTTGCCGGGGAGCAACTCGGTGCTGGCGATCACCACCGGCTTCTCCTCGTAGAGCGGGGTAACCACCAGGTCGGTCATATCCTGCTGATCGGGATAGAGGACGCCGGCGTCGAGTTCGAACCGACGGATTCGTTCGACGATTTGGGCGGACCGCAGATTCATCTCGAGCTGGACACGCACCAACGGATGTGCGCTGCAGAATGGATCGGTGAGCAGCGTGACCGTGGTCGACGCCGCCGGGACTACCCCGATTCGCAGCTCGCCGGTGAGACCGGTCTGTAACGCTACGACCTCCTGCTTGAGCGCGTCGCGATCAGCCAGGATGCGCCTGGCCCAGGGGACCAGCCGCTCACCTTCGGGGGTGAGACCCTCGAACTTCTGCCCACGGCGAACCAGCGGAACCTTCAGCTCCTGTTCGAGTTTGCGGATCGATTCTGACAGCGCCGGCTGCGACACGTAACAGGCGGCCGCCGCCCGCGCGAAGTGCCGCTCCTGAGCGAGCGCGACGAAGTACTCGAGCTGACGCAACAGCATTGGCTTATTCGATCACGCTCGTCACGTCAGGACGCGCAGCACGCCTGCCGGACCGGATCCCGCGGCTAGAAGAAGAAGCCGGCGCGTCCGCTGCTGGTCTTGAAACCTCCCGAGCTGAAGTCGCCCTGGGTGGAGATGCCGGAACTCTTCAGGCCGGTGTTGTTGATTCCTACGCTGCTGCCGTCGCCGGTAGCGTTGCCACCCGAGTTTCCGAAGCCGGTGTTCTGGAAGCCGTAATTGAGGGCGCCGACGTTCTGCATGCCGGTGTTGGCGATGCCCACATTGCCGGCTTTGCCGCTGGTGTTGTAGATGCCTGCGGTGGTGCCATTGCCGCCTCCTCCTCCGCCGCCGCCTCCGCCGCCTCCCCCGCCGCCGCCGCCGCTCACGTTGTTGTATGCGCCGGAGGTGTGACCGCCATTGCTCACGTTGAAGAAGCCCGAGGCACCGGTGCCGGTGTTGCCGTAGCCAGAGTTCGCCGCGTTGACATCGGTTGCGCCGCCGAATCCGGTGTTGACGTTGCCGGAATTGAAAACACCAGTGTTGGTGTCACCGGCGTTGCCGAATCCGGTGTTCACATTGCCCGAGTTGAAAAAGCCGGAGTTGCCGCCGAACCCGGCGCCGGAGTTGAAGCTGCCGAAGTTGAGGCCAGTGCCGGAGTTGAACTGACCCATGTTCTGCCCACCACCCGAATTGAAGTCGCCCGCGTTGCGCCCCAACCCCGAGTTGAAGCTGCCGGCGTTGCTGCCGGCGCCGGAGTTGAACAGACCGAAGTTCAACGGGCTGGAATTCGCGATGCCGGTGTTGGTGTCGCCAGCATTGAAGAAGCCGGTGTTGACGTCGCCGGAGTTGCCGAAGCCGAAGTTTCCGATTCCGGAGTTGGCGAAGCCGACGTTGCCGCTGCCCGAGTTGAAGAAGCCGATGTTGTTGGTGCCGGAGTTGAACAGACCGATGTTGCCGCTGCCCGAATTCAGTGCGCCGATACCGATCTGGTTGTCACCGGTCAGACCGATGCCGAAGTTGTGGTTGCCGGTGTTGCCGAAACCGACGTTGAAGCTGCCAGTGTTGCCGAAGCCGATGTTGCCGTTGCCGGCGGTCCCCGCCAGACCCGAGTTGCCGCTGCCGACGTTGTTGTTGCCGTTGTTTCCGCTGCCGAAGTTCCCGCTACCGGTGTTACCGGATCCGACATTCGAATCACCCCGGTTACCGCTGCCGATGTTGGTGTTGCCGGTGTTGCCTGAGCCCAGGTTCTGGTTGCCGGTGTTGCCCGAGCCGAGGTTCTGGTTGCCGGTGTTACCGGAACCGACATTGGCGCCGCCGGCGTTGCCCGAGCCGGCATTCTGGCTGCCGGTGTTACCGCTACCCAGGTTTGTGTCGCCGCGGTTGCCCGAGCCGAGGTTGGTGTTGCCGGTGTTTCCGACGCCGAGGTTGCCGTCGCCGCGATTTCCCGAGCCCAGGTTCAGGTTGCCCCGGTTACCGACTCCGACGTTGAACACCAGGCCCGCGTCGGCCGCTAACGCCTGGGCCGCTCTCGCCGGCAGCTGCTGCCAGGACGCCAATTGCGCGGCCGCCTCGGACACTCCACTGTGGTAGCCGACCATCGCGTCCACGTCCGCGGCCCACATCTGTTCGTAAATGCCCTCGACCGCGGCGATGAACGGGGCGTTGAAACCGAAGATGTTGGTGCGGACCAACTGCAGGAACGCATTTCGATTTGCCGCAATCTCCAGCGGATGGATCATCGCCGCCCGGGCCGCCTCGAACGACGACACGACGGCGCGTGCCTGCGTGGCCGCCCCTTGGGCGCGCACCGCCGCCGCGCCCAGCCACGCCGCGTGCGGGGCTGCCGCCTGGGCCATGGCCGCCGCCGCCGGTCCCTGCCATGCCTGACTGGTCAGTGCCGTGGTCACTGACCCGAAAGAGTTTGCCGCTAAATCTAATTCCGCGGCAAGACTTTGCCAGGCGGACGCGGCGGCGGTCATGGGCCCTGAGCCGGCGCCCGTGTACATCAAGGCTGAATTGAGCTCCGGCGACAATACCGAGAAATTCACTACCGCAATTCCTTTCAGATCCTTCTCTTAGCTATTGGTCCAGGTTTCCGGCAGCATGGGCACGGTCGGCCCCGTTCCGAAGTCGTCTGCGGCCAAGGTGGCCAACCCCGCTGCCCGCAGTTCGCCACGGCCTACGGTCCCGCTCAGGCCCACTGATCCCGCTCCCCGGGAGGCAGGCCCCGTCGTCGAAATTTCCGGTGCTAGCCCGCCTTCTGCCGGGGTGTCGAGGAACTCGTAGCGATGACCGCGGCTGATAGTGCTTCGTAGTCGCCGAGCGGCCCGCGCCTGGTCTCGATCTGCGGCAGCCACCTGTGCTGCCGCCACAGAGTCCGACGCCGTTTGCGGGGTGGCGATGCGGGCGCCCATCCCCCAGCCGACTTCCGGGCCCGGCCCTCCGACAAGGTAATTGAAACCCTCGACGCCCGTCGCCGAAGCCGGTGGGACCGCCGGTGCGACCGGAGCCGACGGCGTCGGCACGGGCGCCGGCACCGAAGTGGGTGCGGGTGTCGGCGCCATTGCCGGCGCAGCTAAAACCATTGCTGGCGGCGGCAACTCGGATGTCGGGATCGGCACGGCGGGTACGTCGGGTCCGGGCGTCACGGTCGGTTGGGCCCACCCAGCGAGTCCGGCCAGACCACCGAGATTAACCGTGGCAAGGTTCAGAAATGCCGGTACCAGCAGCGGCGCCATCTGCACCAGAAAGCGCAGCGTCCGAAGCGTCCAATTGACGATCCGATACGTCTGCCAGGCAACGAAATACGAGATGAGGGCCGGGAGATTGGACGGATTTGTCAGGATCTGCGGCAGGTTGGTTTGCAGATAGACAAGAGCCTGCTGATTGCCGTTGAAAAGGTTGGGAAGGTTCTGCAGGTACTGCAGCGGACTCCAGTTCGGTTGTCCCTGACCGGTGATCGGCGCACCGTCGGCGCCGAAGATCATCGCCCAGATCTCGGCCGGTGTCGGCAACTGAAAGCCGTTGCCGCCTCCCCCTCTGCCTCCACCCCCACCTCCACCACCCCCACCACCGGCGGCGGCGCTGACCGTCGCCTGATAGGTGCTCATGGTGGTGGCGGCCTGAACCCACATCCGGACGTAGTCGGCTTCGTTCAGGGCGATCGGAACCGTATTGATGCCAAAGAAATTCGTCGCCACCAACGCACCGTGAACCGTGTGGTTGGCCGCCAATTCGGCCAGCGTTGGCATCGCCGTCAGTGCGGTGACATACGCCGCTGCCACCGTTTCCTGACGCGCCGCCGCCTCGGCGCTCAGCGCGCTTGCCAGTGCCAGCCACTCCAGATAGGGCACATGAGCAGCCGCGTACGCCGCCGCGGCGGGTCCCTCCCAGAGTTGCTGCGAGTCGACCAGTACCGCGGTGAGTTCGATTGCCGCAGAGTTGTATTCGATACTCAACCCGGTCCACGTCTGCGCGGCGGCCAGCAATGGTCCGGGCCCCGGCCCGGTACTCAACAAGGCCGAGTGCACCTCCGGCGGCGATGCCATCCAGACCGGCGCGAACATCGTCTACTCACCCAAATATGCCGATGCCGCCGCCGCGTCGCCGACCGCGTAGCTTTCGCCCGCCGCAGCGACGCCCATTCCGGCGCGGCCGAGCACCTCGACGCCGTCGGCCAGTGCGGCCTGATGCTGGCTGCCCTGCTCGCTGAAGTCCAGCGCGGCCTGTAACGAGACCGGGTCCACTGCGGGCGGGAGCACCATCGATATCACCGGGGCCGCTGACGCATGCATGGCCGCGAGCCGGGCGGCGATAGCCTCGACCGCCGCACTGGTGGCCGCCAGACCTTCCGGTACGGCTCGCAGGGTCATGGCCGCGGCACCGCCGAGACGATCACCGACGCGATCGCCCAGCCCAGCAATCCTGCTATCAGGCCGAACCCAAGGTGCAACCACACCTTCTCCGTTGGCCATGCACCACCCGCAAGTGCCACCAAGTGAATGGGAGCCGCGGCCAACGCAACCCAGCACCCCCGGTGCCGCGACCTCCACACCGTGGTGGCGACCGCGTACAGCAAGACCGCGGCGGCCAGGTAGCGCGTGCTGCCCGGCATCGCCAAAGTCGCGACTGTGGCGGCGGCGCCGACTGCGATGACCGTGGCTCGCCGCTGGGTCGCCAGGGCAACCGCGACCAGCAGTGTCAGCCAGATCAATCCGCGGTGGCCGGGCAGCCCCATCGGGATGCGGACATCGGCGTACCCAACGATCGCAGCGACCCCGAGTATCGGGAAGACAAGCTCGCGGACGAGCTTCGACGCCGCGCTCGACTGCCTGCGATAGACCGGCTGAGCCAGATCCGGAGTCATCACCTGCGGAAGAATACTCTGAGTATCTCCGCCTTCGCGGAGTTTTTACCGAATAGGTTGTGCATATGCGACTTGCGCCAAACGGGCTGCTCCCCGTCGTCTCGGCCTGCCTGATGGTGTGCGGTGGTGTCGACGCATGTGCGGCGACAAATGACAGTGCGAACCTGGTGAGGGTCCAGGAGCAGGGCCGGGTGCTGCGCGAGTTCAGCATCGAGCAGCTGCGCGGACTTCCACAAGTTCAGGTAGGCACACCCCAATCTCGCGGTGCCCAAGTTCAGCAAGGGCCTACAGTGCGGTCGGTCCTGGACGCCGCGGGCGCCACCAGCGTCACGCGGCTGCGGGTCCAAGGGCGTGACCCCGCCCAGACGCTCACCGCCTCGGAAATCACCACCGAGCTTATCCTCGACATCACCAAGCGAAACACCGTGAAGCTCACCGGAACTCAGCTTCCCCGCAACCGCTGGGTGCGCGACGTCACGGCGCTGGTGATCGACCCGTGAACCGCGCGCTGGCGGGCGTGGACCTGCTGATCGGCATCGACGACACCGACGATCTATCGAGTCCGGGAACCGGCCGGCGCGCGAGATCGCTGCTGCGGGAACTCGCCGACGCGGGACTGGGCAGTTCGGCGGGCGCGACACGCCACCAGTTGCTGGTGGACGACCGGATCCCCTACACCTCCCACAACTCCAGCGCCTGCCTGGCTTGGCGCAGCACCGGCGGCCAGCCGCAAGAGGTACTTGCCGAAGTGGCGCAGGTGGCCGGGCGCTTCCTCGAACGTGTCTGCCCGCCGGACGCCGACCCAGGATTGGCCGTCGTTGCCCCGGACCACCTCTGCGACCCCATGGCGCTGATCGATTTCGGCTACCGCGCCAAGCGAGAAGTGCTGTGCGCCCACGATGCTCGTGCCCTGGCCACCGCACTCGGGTTGCATCTCAGCGGACACGGCGGCACACAGGACGGAGTGCTGGGGGCGTTGGCTGCCGTCGGGTTGCACCTATCCGGCAACGACGGGCTCTTCATCACCCTGCCGGGGTTGTACGAACTGCCGCACGTCGCCACCGTCGGGGAAATCTATGACCGCATACCGCTCGACGACGCGCGCGACGGCGATAATCGTCGCCCCGCACGTGACGAGCTGGTCGAGTTAGGCGACTGGGTCCATCCGGTACTCCTCGGCGGTCGCAGCGTGCTGCTGCTCGAACCGCCCCGCGAATCCCGCGACGGCAGGGTATGGCGGGCGGCTGCGCGTGCGGTCGTCAAACAGCACTGACCAACGCAGGCGGGGCGGCGCCGGATCGGGCCACTACAGCGTCTCGTCCAACTCCCCGAGTCGGTCGGTCAACCGCAGGTTCTCCGAATAGTCGACCGGACAAGCAATCAGCGACACCCCGTCGTCGTTCAGCGCGGCCCGCAGCGTCGGCAACAACTCGTCAGCGCTGCTGATCCGATATCCCTTGGCGCCGAAGCTTTCCGCGTAACTCACGATGTCGGGGTTGCCGAACTTCACGTAATAGTGGTCGCCGAGTTCGAGGTCCATCTTCCACTCGATCAGCCCGTATCCGCCGTCTTCCCAGATCAGCACCACAAGCGGGATCTTCTCGCGCACCGCGGTCTCGATCTCCTGGGAGTTCATCAGGAATGCGCCGTCGCCGACCACGGCCAGCACCTTGGCCCGCGGCCGGGCCAGCTTGACACCTAAGGCACCAGGAAGAGCAAAACCCATGGTGGACAAACCGTTTGAGATCAGGCAGGTGTTGCGCTCGAACGTCGGGTACAGCCGTGCCATCCACATTTTGGTCGCCCCGGTGTCGACTAGCACCACGTCGGATCGCCCCAACGCCGCGCGCGTGTCCGCGACCACCCGCTGCGGTGCCAGCGGGAAACGTGAATCTTGTTGTCCCCGCGCGAATTCCTCAGCCAGTAAGCCAGACCCAGGTACGTCGGCGTCGGGGAAGCTGTGCCCATCGAGCGCGTCGGCAACCGCGTCGAGCGACTCGCTGATGTCGCCGATGATGCCCACCTCGACCGAGTAGTGCACGTCAACCTCGGCTGGGAAGCGATGAATGTGGATGATCTTCTTGTCGGCCTCCGGGTTGATCCGGACCGGGTCGAACTCTTGCAGCTCGTAGCCAACCGCGATCACCACGTCGGCGTTGTCGAACCCGAAGTTGACGTAGTCGTGTCGCATGAAGCCCAGCGTGCCGATGCTGTTCGGGTGATCGTCGGGCATCACGCCCTTGCCGTGAAAGCTGTTAGCCACCTTGACGCCAAGCTTCTCGGCGAACCGAACCAACGCCGCAGTGGCGTCGCTGCGGGCGGCGCCGTGGCCGGCCAGCACCACCGGACGCTGCGCCTCGCGCAGGATGTCGACCGCGCGGGCCACCTGCCGGGCGGCCGGCGCGTCGGCACGAACAACATTGCGGGGCAAGGGTTTCAACTCGTAATCGGAGTCGTCCTCGTCGATATGTTCCGGCACCGCCAGGTACACCGCGGCCGGGCGCTCGGTCTCGGCGACCTTGAACGCCTTGCGGACCATCTCGGGTATCGCATGCGGCGTGGGAATCGGGGCCGACCAGCGGGTGATCGGAGCGAACATCGACACCAGATCCACGTACTGGTGGGATTCCTTGTACTCGCGGTCCTGACCGACCTGCGCCGAGATGGCGACGACCGGTGTGCTGTTGGTGGTGGCGTCGGCCACGCCGAGTTGCATATTGATCGCCCCCGGCCCCAGGGTTGCCGAAACTACACCGGCGCGACCAGTGACCCGGCCATACATCTCGGCCATGAACGCCGCGGCCTGCTCGTGACGGGTGAGCACGTAGCGGATCTGCGAGCGCGCCAACGCCTGGATAAAGCGGATGTTCTCTTCCCCGGGAATCCCGAAGACGACCTCCACCCCCTCGTTTTCCAGGCACTTGACCATCAGTTGGGCCGCTGTGCTCATCCGCCACCTCCCGGTGCTGAGAATAGTGGCAGGCTAGATGGTGGACGTTCCGAGAACCCACTGAACGAAGGAGGGCCCGCGTGCCCATCGCCACCATCAACCCGGCTACCGGCGAGACCGTCGAAACCTTCACCGCGGCCACCGACGACGAAGTGGACGCGGCGATCGCCCGCGCACACGAGCGCTTTCTCGACTACCGCCATTCGACCACTTATGCCCAGCGAGCCGAGTGGGCAAACGCGACCGCCGACCTGCTGGAGAAAGAAGCCGACGACGTCGCAGCCATGATGACCCTGGAGATGGGCAAGACACTCGGGTCGGCTAAAGCGGAGACACTCAAGTGCGCCAAGGGATTTCGCTACTACGCTGAAAACGCCGAGAAGTTGCTGGCCGACGAACCGGCCGATGCCGCCGCTGTGGGCGCGAAGAAGGCCTACGTGCGCTACCAGCCACTCGGGGTGGTGCTGGCCGTGATGCCGTGGAACTTTCCGCTGTGGCAGGCGGTCCGATTCGCCGCTCCCGCCCTAATGGCGGGCAACGTCGGCATCCTCAAGCACGCCTCCAACGTGCCGAAGTCCGCGCTGTATCTGTCCGATGTGATCGCCCGCGGCGGGTTCCCGGACGGGTGTTTCCAAACGCTGCTCGTCTCGTCGAGCGCTGTCGAGCGCATCCTGCGTGACCCGCGCGTCGCGGCCGCCACCCTGACCGGCAGCGAGCCGGCCGGCCAGGCCGTCGCCGCAATCTGCGGCGACGAGATCAAGCCCACGGTGCTCGAACTCGGCGGCAGCGACCCGTTCATCGTGATGCCGTCGGCGCCGCTGGACGACGCGGTCAAGACCGCGGTCAAAGCGCGGGTGCAGAACAACGGCCAATCCTGCATCGCGGCAAAGAGATTCATCGTGCACACCGACATCTACGACGCATTCGTGGACAAGTTCGTCGAACAGATGCAGGCCCTCAAGGTCGGGGATCCGACCGACCCGGACACCGATGTTGGTCCGCTGGCCACCGAGTCCGGCCGCGACGAGATCGCCAAGCAGGTCGACGACGCAGTCGCCGCCGGCGCGAAGGTTCGCCTCGGTGGCGAACGGCCCGACCGGCCGGGGTGGTTCTACCCACCGACGGTGATCACCGACATCACCAAGGGCATGGCGCTTTACACCGAAGAGGTATTCGGGCCGGTCGCCTCGATGTACCGCGCGGCCGACATCGACGAAGCCATCGAGATCGCCAACGCCACGACCTTCGGGCTCGGCTCCAACGCGTGGACGCAGGACCCGGCCGAGCAGCAACGCTTCATCGACGACATCGAGGCCGGCCAGGTGTTCATCAACGGTATGACGGTGTCCTACCCCGAGCTAGGGTTCGGCGGGATTAAGCGGTCTGGCTACGGCCGCGAGTTGGCCGGCCTGGGAATCCGGGAGTTCTGCAACGCCAAGACGGTGTGGGTGGGCTAGCAGGAACGAGTCGGACACAGTCACCAAGTCGCGCCCGAAAGCCGCTTCGTATAGGTCGACCATCTTTCGGACCCGGGGCTACGGCCGCCACGAGGCGTTTTAGGAGTGGCGCCCACACGCTCGCGCGAAAGCATGCTCAGCGCAGTCATGCGGATCGGCCTGGTGGCTTATTCTTTCCGAAATTCGTTGCCAGCGGCAGGAATATGTCGTCGACGATCTCGACTATGGTTTGCGCCGAGGCAGCCGTCATTGTCATAAACATTTCATGGCGGAGCAGGTCGACTGGCAGCGCCACGATGCGTGGTGGCGGCATCGCGGTGAGCTCGCCGCGGGCAACCGCCCGCCTGACAAGTGTCTCCATGCCGGTTGGGCCGTCGGGCAGAAACCACTTCCGCAGCTCCTCCGGTGATCCGCCCGACTCGTCGTAGTATGCGCCGATGCGCACGGTGATCAAGCCGATGATGCGGGAGCGCCGGTCGTTGAACTCGGTGAGGACTGCCAGGAGGTCATCGCGCAGGGTTCCGGTGTCCGGGATCGGGATTCTGTCGATTTCGCCGCGGCGGCGCACCACCGCCTCGAGCAGTTCCAACCGTGACGCCCAGCGCCGGTACAACACCGACCGGGCCGACGACGACCTTTCAGCGACGGCTTCGATGGTGAAGCGTTCGTAGCCGGACTCAAGCAGTTGTTCCCAACCCGCGTCCAAGATCGCAGACTCCAGCGCGGCGCCGCGGCGTCGAAGTCCTGCGGGTTGTTTAGAGGACACTTGTGTAGTCTACTGCCCACTGCTACCGTCGAGACGATAAGCAACAACTCTGTTGCTAAAGCGCTATAGGGCGGTCCGCAGCCTCCGGATCCTGGTCAGGTGACCGACCTTAAGGAGCCGACGTTATGACCCCACGCAGTGCCTTGATCTCCGGAGCGAGCATCGGCGGACCTGTCTTGGCTTTCTGGCTAGCCGAGGCCGGCTGGCAGGTCACGGTCATCGAGCGCGCCGAACGCTTACGTACCAGCGGTTACCCGGTCGACATTCGGGGCACCGCAATCGATGTCGTGCGCCGGATGGGACTGCACGACCAGATACTGGCCGAGCACTACCGACATGTTCCGGTTGCCGTGTTATCCCCCGGTGGACACCGGCTGAGCACGGTGGATATTGGTCGGGTCGCCAACGACCCCGGAAGCGGTGACGTGGAAATTACCCGGGGCGTGCTCAGCGAAATTCTGTACCGCGCGAGCCGCGAGCGGGCCACCTATGTCTTCGGCGACTCGATCACGAGCCTTAACCAGACCAACAGCGGCGTCGACGTCACCTTCAACCACCATCCGCCCGCCACATTCGACGTGGTGATCGGTGCCGATGGCATCCACTCCAATGTCCGCGGTCTTGCCTTTGGCGATGAATCGCAATTCATCCACTACCTCGGACCCTATGCGGCGATCTGGGATTTACCCGTTGACATGTTCGCTCCGGGAACTGGTTTCATGTACTCGCACGCCGGACGCACCGCCATGGTCGAGCGTCCCGCAAATGGGGGCGCCACCCGAGCATTCCTGGCCTTCGTGCACCCGCACCCGGGCACCGTTAACCGGTACGACACTGACGAGATCCTCGGCACCATCCGCCGCGCCTTTCATGAGGACCATTGGCGCACAGCGGAAATCATTGACACCTTGCCACGCGCAGACGACCTTTACTTCGACACCGTCAGCCAGGTGCGCATGGACCGCTGGAGCAGTGGCCGGGTCGCACTAGTCGGCGATGCCGCCTACGCGCCAGCGTTCCTATCTGGACAGGGCACCAGCATCGCGATCGCCGGCAGCTACGTGCTGGCCAGTGAACTCGTCCGCAATGACCGACCTGAGTCGGCCTTCGCCGCCTACGAACAGAGACTCCGCGACTACGTGACAAAAAATCAGAACTTGGCGTTGCGCACCGACTCCACCGTGATAGCGCGCACCCAAGGACAGTTGCTACGCCGCAACATCAGGTTGATCGTTGTGCCGTGGCTGCAGCGACTCGGGCTCCTCCATCTGTTACAGGCCCCGCTCCGAACGGCCGCCACCGACCTATCGCTATCCGATCACGACCTCCGATGCTCCACCCGGCCACACGGAGTCATGGGGAACCGCCAGTAACAAGTCCCTCTACGATTGAGACCCGCGGCCCAGGCTGACCGAGTTAAACGCCGGCCAACGCCCGGGCGTCCTCGTCGGCGAAGTCGTCCTCGAGCTGCACCGGCGAGTAATCCAGGTCGATCTCACCGACCGGGCGCCCGCGGGCACTGCTGATGGTGCCGAACCGTCGCAGCCCTTTATCGGTGGAGTACTGCAGGATCTCGTCGGGCGACAGGCCGAACGGAGGCTCGTCCCCGTACAGGGCGAAGCCTTCTTGGGTGAGGCGCAGCGCCATCGGTATCAGCTCGTTCATCCGCGCTTCGAAGACGTCCCAGTTGGCGTCGTCGGCGGCGACATGGCGACGACAGGTGAAGGTACCCCACGCCATGTGGCGCCGCTCGTCGTCTCCGATCCGCCGGATCAGCTCCTGCATCCCGGGCAAGACGCCGCGCTCCACGCAGATCTTGTTCCACGCGTAGTACCCGGTGAGCGCCAGCATGCCCTCGACGATGTGGTTGTAGGTGACCGACGCGCGCACCTGGGCGGCCGGCGACGGGTCGTCGGTCAACGAGTTGAGACAATCCGGCAGTTCGTCGTAGAAGATTTCCCGGTAGGTGGGCAGCGGGTCGAGGTAGCTGTTCAGGTCGCTTGTCATGCCGACCGCGTCCAGCCACATGCGGAACACCTGGACGTGTTTGGCCTCCTCGAACGCGAACTGAGTCAAATACATCTCGTCGCCCAGCCGGCCCTCGGCCCGCATCGCGGCCATAAACGGCTGGATGTCCTGGGTCACCGCTTCCTCGCCGGCGATGAACTGCGCGCACAGCCGCGTCGCGTAGTCGCGCTCGTCGTCGGTCAGGTTCTCCCAGTCCTGCCGGTCGCGTGAGAAATCGATGTCGGCGGGATTCCAGAATTTGGCGTTACCACCAGCAAATAGCTTGAGAGGCAAGCTTTCCCAGTTGAGACCGCCCGCTACCATCGAGCCGGTGTGGGTGCGTATCATCGGATCTCCTTCGTTCGGACCGGTGCAGGCGTCTGTGCGGCGAAGGCGGCCGACAGCACGGCGACCAGGCGGCGCACGGCTAGCGCAGGTTGTTCGGGGGTGGGCTCGTCGAGGCCGAGGATAGGGTCCAGGCCACGCATGTACGGGGCCAGCGCCAGGTGCGGGAAAATCATCAGCAGCAGCGACAGCAACGCGTCGGTGTCGGAATCGGGGCGCAGGTCGCCACGCCTGTGTGCCTCAGTCACCAGTGGACGCAGCACTTCTAGATAGTGGCGGTGGATGACGTTGCGCACGCTGATCCGGGCATCGGTGTCGACCTCCAAGGTGGCCGCGGCGTGCAACGCGCGTTCCCTTGGATGCTCGGCGTAATAGGCGACCCAGGCGTCGAGCAGCTCGGTGAGGAACTCGAAAAACGTTCGGCTCGGGTCGATTTCACGGATGACGTCTTCCACGAAGGCACGCACCCGTTGGCTGGCGACGTCGGCGATGAAGGCATAGAGGTCGCGTTTGTCCGCGAAGTACTGGAACAAGCTGCCCTTGGCGACGCCGGCCTTGCGAGCGATGACGTTGAGGCTGCCGTTGGAGAAGCCGTGGGCACCGAACTCGGCCTCAGCGGCGTCGATTACGGCGGCGCGCCGAGCCGGGTCGACGCGGGCCCAAGTGACCGTCGGCATATGGCCTCCCGTTTCGTATGACCAGTGGTCATTCTACTGTGACGTGGTTCACAGTCAAGACTAGGGCCGTGACGGTCGGGCCTCCCCGACGGCCACCTCACGAGAGTCCCCTAAATGCCGGTAAATGTGGCTCTTGACCGTACCTAGGAGGACACTCGGCGGCAGCATATGAAGTAGGCGCGTGAGCGCGTCAGGGCCGCATCTCATAGGCGCCGTTGAGGGGCAGGACCTGCTCCTGCCACACCTTGTCGTAGCGGGCCGGGTCATGAGCCGGGCGGCGAATCATCCGCAGCGCGAAAGCGGCCTGCTCCGCGGTAGTGGCCGCCTTGTCGTTGAGTTCGACTGCGTAACTGTTGAAGTCGCGCACCAGCAGGCCGAAGATCTCGTCGAGCAGGGCCTCATCGACTCCGGACAGCGGCGCCTCTTCGAGAATGAGTTGCGCATACGGCACCAACGCGAAGAGCTGACCGACACCGAATGCGAAGTCAATGTCCTTCTGCTGTCGCGCATCCGGAGTCGCCGACGCCAGCATCTCGGTCAGCACGTCAACCTGCTGGCGCAACAACGCCACATTCGGCAAGTGAGCGTAAGCGTCGAACGACGCGCGCCAGTCGTGGAACCGCACCTTGCCCAGGCCTCCGGTGGGCCCCTGGTTGAACAGGAACGTGTCGTCGGCGGCTTCGTCGCGGCGGCCAATCACCGGCAGCGCGGCGTCCGGGGCGAACAGGAAGTTCGGCATGAATTTGGCCAGCAACCCGATGTTGATGTGCACGGTGCCCTCCAACCGGGGCAGCAGGCCGATCTCGCGGGTAACCGTCTCGAAGAAGGTGTCCTTCTCCACGCCCTTGGCCGCGATGACATCCCATAGCGCGGTCATCACCCGCTCGCCCTCGCTGGTGACCTTGGCCTTGGTCAGCGGGCTGTACAGCAGGTACCGACGATCGTCGGCCGAGGCGCTGCGCATGTAGTCGCAGGCCCGGGTGCATACCAGACGCATCGCGACCAACCGCGCATAGGCATCGACGAGCAGCCGGCGCACGTGGCTAAAGTCCGTGACGACAGTGCCATACAGGTGACGGTTGGCGGCATGCGTGATGGCCTCGTAGAAAGCGTGCGTGCACATGCCGACCGCGCCCCAGCCCAGGTTGTACTTGCACACGTTGACCGTGTTCAAAGCGGCGTAGAAGGCGCCCATGCCGCGGTGTAGCAGGTCCGCTTCGGTGACCGGGTATTCGTGCAGCGCGTAATTCGCCACGTAGTTCTGCGAATTCACCACATTCTTCTTGCACTCGTAGCGATCGTGCTGCGAGTCGGCGGCGAAGAAGACGTATTCGGGATCCTTGGAGCCGTCCTCGATACGGCCGAACGTCGAGACCATGCGGGCGACGTTGGCGTTGCCGATGTAGTACTTCTCGCCAGACGCGGTCCAGCCATGCTCGGACGGCGTCAGAACCATGTCAGTCTGGTAGACGTCGGCGCCGTGGGCCTGCTCGGACAGGCCGAAAGCGAACACCTCACCTTGCTCTAGCTGGGCGGCGGCCTTGCGCTTGGCGTCCTCGTTGTCGCTCATCCAGATCGGACCCAGGCCAAGGGCCGTCACCTGGAAGGGGTACCAGTAGCTCAACCCGTAGAAGCCGATAATCTCGGCGAACTCGCTGATCCGGTAGGTGTCCCAGCGCGCGTCGGCCGCACCGTATTCGGCAGGAGTGAGCAGCGAGGCGAAGATGCGGTGCTGCGCGATGTGGTCGAGGAACTCCGAATACCAGACGCGGTTGTGATCGTCGTGCTTGAGCTTGGCTTTACCGCGGCCCTCGAAAAAGTCCACCGTGGCCTGCATGATCTCCGCCGAACGAGCATCGGGGTACTTGCGTTGCAGCTTGTTTGGGTTGAGCAGCATCTCGGTGGCTCCTAAGGGGCGACTTGACGAGAGGACGAGCGTTGACGGTACGCCACCGGCGCCCGATGCAGGAAGCTCGTGCCGGTTGGGGTCCGGGCGAACAGAACCGGCCTCTAAAACCGGCCCCGAAACGCGCCCGGAACCCGGCCAGAACCGGCCCTGTTGGTTGCTGCCGGATCGACCTAGCATCAGTTGCGTGTCAGAACTCAACACCGCCCGCGGCCCCATCGATACCGCTGACCTCGGCGTAACGCTCATGCACGAGCACGTGTTCATCATGACCACCGAGATCGCGCTGAACTACCCCGAAGCCTGGGGCGACGAGGACCAACGGGTGGCCGATGCCGTCACCCGCCTCAACGAACTCAAATCCCGCGGCGTGGACACCATCGTCGACCTGACCGTGATCGGGCTGGGCCGCTACATCCCCCGCATCGCCCGGGTGGCCGCCGAAACCGAGCTGAATATCGTTGTGGCGACGGGTTTGTACACCTACAACGACGTGCCGTTCCGCTTCCACTACGAGGGTCCCGGGGGCATGCTGGACGGCCCGGAGATCATGACCGACATGTTCGTCCGCGACATCGAGCAAGGCATCGCCGACACCGGTATCAAAGCCGGAATCCTCAAGTGCGCCACCGACGAACCCGGCATCACCCCCGGCGTCGAGCGGGTGCTGCGCGCAGTCGCCCAGGCGCACAAGCGCACCGGCGTGCCCATCTCAACCCACACCCACGCCGGACTGCGCCGCGGACTCGAACAGCAACGCATCTTCGAAGAGGAGGGCGTGGACCTGACCCGGGTGATCATCGGGCACTCCGGCGACAGCACCGACGTCGGCTACCTGGAGGAACTCGTTTCCGCCGGCTCCTACCTGGGCATGGACCGGTTCGGCATCGACGTGATCCTGCCGTTCGAGGAACGAGTCGACATTGTCGCGAAGATGTGCGAACGCGGTCACGCCGACAAGATGGTGCTCAGCCATGACGCCAACTGCTACTTCGATGCACTGCCCGAAGCACTGGTGCCGCAGATGGCGCCCAACTGGCATTACCTGCACATCCATAACGACGTGCTGCCCGCGCTCAAGCAACGCGGCGTCACCGACGAGCAGATCCACACCATGCTCGTAGAGAATCCCCGCCGGATCTTCGACCGGCAGGGTGCCTATCAGTGACCGCCCCGATCGGCACCCAGATCTCGCAGCTGGCCGCGCAGGCTCCCGACGAACCGGCCGTCAGTTGCGACGGGACCACCATCACCCGCGGCGAACTCGACTCCTCGACCAACCGGCTGGCCCGCGCATACGCCGAATTCGGCGTCGGTCTGGGCGACTACGTGAGCATTGTGTTGCCCAACTCCATCGAGTGGGTGCAGGCCACGTTGGCGTGCTGGAAGCTGGGCGCTGTGCCGCAGCCGCTCTCGCCGCGGCTGCCGGACGCGGAATTGACCGGGCTGCTCGCGCTCAAACCGCGCGCGCTGCTCGTCGGCCGGGAGGATCCCTCCGGTCAAATACACAGCGTACCAACGGGTTTCACGCCGGATCTGAGCCTATCAGATGCTGGGTTGCCCGAAGTGGTGTCGCCGGTATGGAAGTCGCTGGCCTCCGGCGGCAGCACCGGCCGCCCCAAGCTCATCGAAGCCGGCGGCGATAGCCGAGTCCCGCCGGCAATCGGGCATCCGCTGGGCGCTCAAGAAGGTGACACGACGCTGGTGCCGGTGCCGCTGAGTCACAACACCGGCTTCACCACCGCGACGATCGCCCTGCTGATGCGCCAGCACCTGGTGCTGCTGCCGCGCTTCGACCCCCACCAATTCCTGCGGGCCATCACCGATTACCGGGTTACCCTGCTAACCACCGTGCCCACCATCATGCAGCGCGTACTGCCCGTGTACCGCGCCGCCCCGGACGCCTACGACCTATCGTCAATCCGGCGGTTCTGGCACCTGGGCGCGCCCTGCCCGCCCGCCGTCAAACAGGCCTGGATCGACCTGTTGGGGCCCGAGAAGGTTTGGGAACTCTATGGCGGCACCGAACTGCAGGCGCTGACCTTCATCTCCGGGGAGCAGTGGCTGACCCACCGGGGGTCCGTCGGCCAGGTGGTCAGCGGGCAGATGAGGGTGCTCGATGACGACGGCCAGCAATGCCCGCCCGGTGTGGTCGGCGAGATCTACATGCGGCCCAGCCCCGGCAGCGCGCCCACATACCGTTACATCGGCACGTCGGCGAAATCCCGCGACGGCTGGGATTCGCTGGGCGATCTGGGCTGTTTCGACGCCGACGGGTTTCTGTACCTATCGGACCGCCGCGTCGATATGTTCACCGTCGGGGGCCGCAACGTGTACCCGGCCGAAGTCGAAAACGCGCTGTCCGAACATCCAGAAGTGTTGTCCTGCTTGGTCGTCGGTGTTCCCGACGACGACCTGGGACAGGTGCCGTATGCGTTAGTGCACACCGCGGCCGGGTCCGCGCTGGACGCCGCGGCAGTGCGGGACTTCGTGGCCGCACGACTGGCCGCCTACAAGGTTCCGCGCACCGTCGAGTTCGTCGACACACCGCTGCGCGACGACGCGGGTAAGGCGCGTCGCACGTTGGTGCGTGACGAGTTGCTCTCGCGGCTGCAAACTTAGACGCATGTACGCCCTCGAATACTCGGCACTCAGCGACGTCGGTTGCGAAAGATCCGACAACCAGGACCGCTGGGGCGCCGACGCCGACCAGTTCCTGTTCATGGTGGCCGACGGCGTGGGCGGCAGCCGCGACGGCGCCCTCGCCGCGCAGACGATGGTCGACAAACTGCCCGGCTACGTCGCCCACCACCTGCCCCTTGACCACCGCGACGAGCCGGATGCGGCCGAACGACTGGGGCGCGCGGTCTCCGAACTGTCCGACGACCTGCACGGCATAGCGCAAACCGACAGCCGTTACGCGGGGGCGAACAGCACCCTGGTATCGGTGGTGATCGCGGGCACCCGCGCACTGGTGGCCCACCTGGGCGACAGCCGCGCCTATCTGCGGCGCGCGGGTCAATTGACCCGGCTGACCCGCGACCACACACTAGTCCAGGCGCTGGTCGACGCCAATCAGGTGGACGCCGCAGACACCGGCCGGCACAAGGCCCGCAACGTGGTGACCAAGTACATGGGGATGAAGCCACCCGCGCGTGCCGACGCCAGCGCCGTGGAACTGAGCGCCGGGGACAGGATCCTGCTGTGCAGCGACGGGTTGCACGGCGTCGTCAGGGAACCGGAGCTGTCGCAGATCCTCGAGGACAACCCGGCTCCCGGTTATGCCTGCGCTGCGCTGATCGCCGCCGCTCGCGAAGGCGGGGGTCCGGACAACATCACCGCGCTGGTGATCAACGTTTCCGACGTCTAGCAGGACGGCCGCAGCTTCGGCGAGGCGTGCGTACCTTCCACGAGTTCCTAAAACCCTTGTGCTCGAACAATGCTCGTCTTCTCAAACTCTTTTCACTGGGCGGGTGAGAGGCTTCTCATCACACCGATCAAGAGGGACGAGTGCCAACACCGACGGCTGAGATCACGCACCCGGAGCACCACCCGGCGTTGGCTCGCCTGCGCCGGTGGACCCGTGGGCCCGGGGTGTTCCTCGGCTACCTGCTGGGCGCCATCGCACTGACCATCGGTGCCTGGCACGATCCGACATCCGGCTGGGCCGGCGGCTGCTGCGACCAGGAACAGACCATCTGGTACCTGGGCTGGGCCCCGCACGCACTCACCCACGGCCTCAACCCGTTCTTCACCACGCAGATCGGGGCCCCCGCCGGGGTGAACCTGATGTGGAATACCCCGATGACGCTGCTCGGGCTACTCGGCTGGCTGCCCGCCAAGCTCGGCGGCCCCATCTTTGGATTCAACGTGCTCATGGTGCTCGGCATCGCCCTCAGCGGATTCACCGCATGGCTGGCGATCCGGCGCTGGACCGGCGGCGGCCTCGGCCCTGTTGTCGGCGGCGGGATCTATGCGTTCTCGCCCTACGTTGCCTCCCACGCGGCCCTACACCTCGACCTCGCCACGGCGTGGGTGCCGCCGCTGTTCCTGATCGTCATCGACGAACTTCTGCTCACCCGCCGCCGCCCAGCCTGGCAGGCGGGCCTCGCGCTCGGACTGCTCGCCGCCACGCAGCTGCTGATCGCTGCGGAGATCCTCGCCACCAGCGTGGTCGCGGCGGCAGTCCTGGTATGCGTGCTGGCTTTCGCGCGTCGTGACCGGCAGGTCATTGACCGCTGCCGTCGGGCATTGGCCAGACTGGCTCCCGCGCTCACAGTCGCCACAGCGACGTTCCTGCTGCTGGCGGCCTGGCCGCTGGCCACTCAGTTCTTCGGCAAGCAGCGGATCAACGATTCGGTGCAGGATCCCAAGACCTTCTCGACCGACCTACTGAACCTCGTCCTCCCGACGCCCTACCAACTGATCGCCCCGCGTGCAGCCACCGGGGTATCGCAGCACTTCAGCGGGATGTATCACGAGGCCACCGGCTACCTTTCCGTGCCGTTGCTGGTCCTGCTCGTGGTCGTGGCGGTTCGCCAGTGGGGCGACCTACGCATCCGCGTCGCCAGCGTCACCGCCACGCTGCTGCTGGTGTTCTCGCTCGGGCCGTGGCTACACCTCGGCAAGGACGCGCTACCGATACCCCTGCCGTGGTGGCCCCTCGGGAAGCTCCCGCTGCTCAAGCATGTGCTACCAGGCCGATTCACCCTCTTCGTCTGGCTGGCTGTCGCCGTGATCATTGCGTGTGCCATCGCGCGGGCCGCACGCCTGGACCGGCGACGGGCCGCGCGGTGGTTGATCGCCGTAGGCGCGGCGCTGGTGCTGATCCTGCCCGCTCCGCTGCAGCGAACGCCGTTCTATACCCCCGTCTACTTCCGGACCTGGGCCAACCACCACATCGGTCGTGACGAAACCGTCCTCATAGCACCGTATTTCATCGACTACGACGGCCGGGCCGCGCCGATGCTGTGGGCAGCCGAGACCGACTACGGGCTGCGGATGCCCGAGGCCTACGCATACCTGCCCCAGCCCGACGGCGGGACCAGGGCCGGGCCGCCACCGACGGAGCTGTACGCGATCATGCTGGCAATCCAGAGAGGCACCCCGATGCTGGCCCGCGGCGACGAACGTGACCAGGTAGCCGCAGACCTGCGTGACGCCGGGGTGCGGCACGTCATCGTCGGGCCGATGCAGGAATGGCAAGCCATGCTCGCATTCTTCGGCGACCTGTTCGGCCGGCCGGCCGAGCGGGTCGGTGAGATCGCGATCTGGCGCGACGTCGACACCCGCGGCGTCGTCACGACCTGACAGCTTCGCCGCGCCGGTTTCAAGGTGCGATGGCGTCCGCTTCCTGGTCTGCCGGTTCAGCTTTGTGCTCACGTTTCTCCCAGCGCCGCAACGCTTCCCGGCACGGCGACTCGACCAGTGCGTAACTCACCGCGGCCAGCGCGAACCCGAAGACCAGCGTCGATACCAACACCGCCGGCATGTGCCCGTTGAACGCAAACACACCGAGCACCGGGAACGCCATCTCCAACGCGGCCAGATGCCAGATGAACAGACCGTAGGACCAGCGCCCCAACGTCACCATCAGCGCGCTGCCCAGCAGCCGGTGACGCGTGTTCGGGCGATCCAGCACCAGCGGTGCCACCAACGCGAACGCCACCAGCGCACCCATCGCCGTCTTCACCGAAAACTGCGCGGCACTGCTGGGCACCAGACCCGCCGGACCAGCCAGCGGCGACGCCGCCACCAGGTAGGCGGCCAGCGCAATCGCTGCCGTCAGCACCCGTCTCCGCGACAGTCGATGTACCCAGCCGAGCGGGCTGTGCACCAACTCGGCAAGCAGCATGCCCGCGGCGAACCAGGAGAAGTAGGCCGGCGGCCAGTTCAGCGGGTTGGCCTCGGGGCCGCCGCCTAGCACCGCCAACGGTAACCAGCCCCAGACCCAGCTCAGCGCGCCCAGGAACGCGATCACCGGTACCCGTGCGGCGACCGGCAGCCGTCTTGCACCGAACGCGAGAATCGGCAGCGCCAGATAGAAGCTCACCTCGACCGACAAGCTCCACATCTGCGTCAACCCGCCGGTCAGGGTCAGCGGCACATAGATCTGGGTGAGCGTCAGGTTCGCCAACCACACAGTCAGGCTGGCGTGGTCGGACTCCGGCAGCAACGTCAGGATCACCACCACGGCCACCAGATACGCCGGCATAATGCGCACCACCCGCGACCGCAGATAGTGGCCGGTGCGCGGCCGCGGCTTCAGCTCACGCGCGGCCGCGGCATGCCCGCGCCACAACAAGAAACCCGACAACGCGAAGAACACCGCCACAGCCAGGTCGAAACGGCCGAACAACCGGCCGTCGACGCCGCTGGAATGGCCGGTCTGAAATGCCACGTGGGTGACCACCACGCCCATGGCCGCACATGCGCGCAGACCCTCGACGGCAGGCAGAAAACTACGGGTGCCACCCACCTGCGCGCCGTCAGCCACGGTCCCAGTTTGCCTGGGCGTGTCCGGCCGCCCAGGGGGTACACCGCAACTACCCGGCGGGCGTGCCGGTTCGCACACCGCCGCCTTAGTTTCTGCTGTTAGGGTCGAACGGGTTTGCCTCGCTGCCCGATAAGCGGTCAGCACCGACGAGTTACCGATGTGTTCAGGGACCAGAAGGAGGTCACAGCAACGTGAACCGAGCAGTCATGTTGCGCTTCGCCGCATGCGGCGCCATCGGACTCGGGGCAGCGCTGCTGACCGCCGCGCTGCTGCTGTCGGCTTACACCAGCAGCAGGATCGAAAAGATCCCGCTCAATATCGACGCGACGCTGATCAGTGAAGGCAACGGGACCGCGTTGGACGCGGCGTCCCTGTCCGGGGACCACGTGGTGATCAACCAGAATGTGCCGCTGGTATCCCAGCAGCAGATCAGCGTGGAGTTGCCGTCCAACGCCCAGGTGGTCACTCTGCAGGTCGGCTCGTCGGTGCGCCGCAGCGACAGGCAGAAAGACAGCGGCCTGCTGCTGGCCATCGTCGACACCGTCACCCTCAACCGCAAGACGGCCATGGCGGTCTCCGACGACTCGCACCCGGGTGGCTCGGTGCAGAAGCCGCGCGGCATCGGCGACGAGAGCCCGCCCACATCGATCCCGCTGACCCACCACGGATTGTCCTACCGCTTCCCCATCCACACCGAGCGCAAGACCTACCCCTATTTCGACCCGATCGCGCAGAAGGCGTTCGACGCCGAGTACGAGGGCGAAGAGGACGTCAACGGGCTGACCGCGTACCGGTTCACCCAGAGCGTCGGCGTTAACTCCGAGGGCAACCCGGTAGCCCCCATCCCGTACCCGTCGCTGTACTCCGGCGAAGAAGACCGTCGGATCACCACCAGCGCCCAAATGTGGGGCGTGCCCGGGGAACCCGGCGAGCAGATCGAGATGACCCGCTACTACACGGCAAAGCGGACCTTCTGGGTGGACCCGGTGTCCGGGACCATCGTCAAGCAAACCGACCAAGCCCACCACTACTACGCCCGCAACGCGCTCAAACCCGAGGTGACGCTGGCCGATTACAAGGTGACCTCCACTCCGGACACGGTGGAATCGCAGGTCAACGCGGCCCGCGATGAGCGCGACCGGATGGCGCTGTGGTCGCGGGTACTGCCGATCACACTCACCGCAACCGGATTGATCGCGCTGATCGGCGGCGGCGTACTGGCGTCGTTCAGCCTGCGCACCGAAAGCGCGCTGACCGATCCCGGACTGGATCGCGACGACACCGACTTCCTGCGCCGCGCGGGCCTCGAGCCGCCGGTACCGGGCGCCGAAGCGGAGACCGAGAAGATACCGGCGCAACGACCCGAACCGCCCGGCGAGCCGCCGCCGGCGGATTCACCGACGGTGGAGTCGGGCAACCCGGGGCCCACCGAGTCGCCTCCCGATCCGCCGCCTGCGGGTCCACCCGAACGAACCTGACCGCCGTGCGGGCCAAGCTGGCCCGGCCGGCCTATTCCTTGACGCTGGCGCTGCTGGTGGCCGGGCCACTGCTGAGTCCCGGCTATCTGCTATTGCGTGACGCGGTCTCCACGCCACGGTCGTACCTGTCCGACACCGCGCTAGGACTGACGGCCGCGCCGCGCGCCACCCCCCAGGATTTCGCGTTGGCGTTGTCGTCTGGGTTGATCGACGGTGGTGTGCTGGTAAAAGCACTGTTGGTGCTCGGCCTCTGGCTGGCCGGCTGGGGGGCGGCGCGGTTGGCTGGCTCGGTGCTGCCCGACGCGGGTGTGGCCGGCGAATTCGTCGCCGGAACGCTGGCGGTATGGAATCCGTATGTCGCCGAGCGTTTGTTGCAGGGTCATTGGAGTCTGCTGGTCGGTTACGGGTGCCTGCCGTGGGTGGCGGCGGCCGTAATTGACTTGCGGTCGGACGGCCGGTGGCAGGGGTTTCTCGGGCTGGCGTTCTGGATCGCGCTGGCCGGGCTGACACCAACCGGTCTGCTGCTGGCCGCGGCGGTGGCGCTGGCATGTGTGGCCGTCCCCGGGCCAGGCCGGCCGAGGTGGCTGTGTGCGGCGGTGGCGGCGGTATGCGCGGTGGTGGGTGCGTTGCCGTGGCTAACAGCATCGGTGCTGGGTTCGTCGCTGAGCGCGGGCAACGCCGTTGGGGTCGACGTGTTCGCCGCGCGCGCCGAGCCCGGTCTGGGCACCCTGGTCAGCCTGGCCAGCCTCGGCGGAATATGGAACGGCGCGGCCGTACCACCGTCGCGCTCGACACTGTTCGCGGTGGTCTCGGCGGCGGTGCTGCTGAGCGTGGTGGCGGCCGGGCTACCCGTCGCGCTGCGCCGGCCTGCCGCGGTGGCGCTGGTGGCGCTCGCCGCGGTGTCGGTGCTGGTTCCGACGCTATTGGCCACCGGCCCCGGGCTGCACCTGTTGCGGTCATCGGTCGAAGCGATACCGGCTTTCGGGATGCTGCGCGACGGGCAGAAGTGGGTGGCGCTGGCGATGCCGGGGTACGCACTGACCGGCGCGGCCGCGGTGGTCACTTTGCGCCGGTGGTTGCGGCCCGCGGTCGCATCGTCGTTGTGCTGTGTGGCGCTGGTACTGGCCCTGCCCGACCTAGCGTTCGGGGTATGGGGCAAGGTCGCGCCGGTGCACTACCCGCCAGGGTGGGCGGCGGTGGCCGACCGGATCAACAGCGACCCCGGCCCGGTGGCGGTACTGCCCACCGGCACCATGCGGCGCTTCTCCTGGTCGGGTGCGGCCCCGGTGCTCGACCCACTGCCCCGCTGGGTGCGCGCCGACGTCTTGAGCACCGGCGATCTAGTGATCTCCGGGATCACCGTGCCCGGCGAAGGCGCTCACGCCCGAGCGGTTCAGCAGTCGCTACTGGCTGGACCCGAGCCGTCTGTGTTGGCGTCGGAGGGGGTGCGGTGGCTAGTGGTCGAATCGGGCACGCCCGGTGACATGGGCGCCGCTGGGCGGACCGTATCGGGACTGACGCCGGTCTACCGGGACGCTGAGATGACGCTCTACCGAATCGGCGGTGTGTCGCCGGGTGCGTCTGCAGGGCATCGTCTGGCCGTGCTGGCTGCCCACTGGGTATGGCTGTTGATGCTTGTCGGTGGCGCAATCGGCGTGCTCGCCGAGCGTGCACTCAAAAAACGGCCACGCTGAAATCACCGAACTCACACAGGCACGCTAGACCAGGCCGCTGACGCGCTCGCCGGCCTGCACCTTTTCCAGCACTGCGCGCATCGCGTCGGCGCTCTGGCCCCAGGAAAACTCTCCGCTGCGCGCCTGGGCCTTGGCACCGAGCTGATCGCGCAGCACCTGGTCGCTTAGCAGCTCTTCGAGCCGGTCCACCAGTTCGGCGCGATTATCGACGAGGATGCCGGTCACCGCATCAATGATCGAGTCGGACAGTCCACCCGAGGACCGGTATCCGACGGTCGGCACGCCGTGCTGGCCGGCCTCGACCACCGCCAGCCCCCAGCCCTCCTTACGGGACGGAAGCAGCTGCACCCAGGCGCTTTGCAGCACATGGTGTTTGGTCACGTCGTCGACGTGACCGTGGAAAGTGACGGCGTCGGAGATACCGAGCTTGTGCACGTAGTCGACCAGCCGCTGCCGCCACCAGCCGTCGCCGACGACGTCGAGGTGCAGACCCGGGATCCGGGCCCGTAGTTCGGCGACCGTCTCCAGCGCGTCCTCGATTTGCTTGTGCGGCACCAGCCGCGACAGCACCACCACCCGCGGCTGGGTCGTCGGGGGCGCCGACAACGTCTGGGCGGGCGCCTCGTCGAGCCCGTTGCGCACCACCGCGATCCGCTCGCTGTCCACGCCGAGCGCCACCAGGTCCCGCGCTGACGGCAGCGACACCGTCACGTACTGGTTGTGCCGGTGCAGCCGCGGCGACAGGAAGGACTCGACGAACCAGCCCACCCGGGACAGCACCGGGCCGGCCACCGGCCACTGCTCGCGGTGACAGTGATGCACCAGGACCACCGACCGGCGTCCGTACGCCAGCCGGGCCAGGAACGGCAGGCCGTTCTGGGTGTCGACCACGACGTCGGGCCTTGTGTGCCGCAGCGATCCCAGGCCTATGCGTGCCAGCCCCATGGCCAGCAACGCCCAGATGTAGACCGAGTAGCGACCGCCGGCGCGGCTGATCTGCACGCCGTCGACCACCTCGGTACGGGATGCGCCCGGGTAGCGGGCGGTGCGCAGCGTGACGGCGACGCCTTGGGCCGCCAGCTGCGCGCCGATGCGCTGCAGGTAGGTCTCACTGCCGCCGCCCTGCGGGTGGCCGGTATCGCGCCAGCACAGCAACAGGACGGAGCGCAGGTCAGACATTGGTCACCAGCGTAGTGGCACGCCCGGGCCGTAGGGTTTGCGCATGCCGGTCACCGACGTCTTCGCGCGGCGGGCGACGCTGCGCCGGTCGGTGCGGTTGCTCTGGAAATTCCGCTACGAACAGCCCGACCCAGCGCGGTTCTACGGTGCGCTGGCCGCCGACACCGTCGCCCTGATCGGGGACCTGTGGCTAGCCGTCACCGGGCGAGACCTGGCCGGGACCAGCCTGCTCGACGTCGGCGGCGGACCCGGCTACTTCGCTTCCGCGTTCAACGACGCCGGCGTCCGCTACCTCGGCGTGGAGCCCGACCCCGGCGAAATGCACGCCGCCGAGCACACTTTCGTTGGCGGGGCCGGCACGTTTGTCCGCGCGTCGGGGATGGCGCTGCCGTTCGCCGACGACGCCGTCGACATCTGCCTGTCGTCCAATGTGGCCGAACATGTGCCGCGGCCCTGGCAGCTGGGTAACGAGATGCTGCGGGTGACCAGGCCGGGCGGACTGGTGGTGTTGTCCTACACCGTGTGGCTGGGTCCGTTCGGCGGGCACGAAATGGGCCTGACGCACTACCTCGGAGGCGCCCGGGCGGCCGCCAGGTATGCCCGCAAACACGGCCATCCAGCGAAAAACGACTACGGGTCGTCGTTGTTCGCGGTGTCCGTCGCGGACGGCTTGGACTGGGCCGCCAGCACCGGTGCGTTGATCGCGACTTTCCCTCGGTACCACCCGCGATGGGCGTGGCCGGTGACATCGGTACCGCTGCTGCGCGAATTCCTGGTGAGCAATCTGGTGCTGGTCCTGTCGCCGCGATAATGCAACGTGTTCTAATTTCACGGCGGCTTGGGTAGGGTGGCCCGCATGAGTCCGCTGGCGACGATGCTGAGCGAGCAATGAGGAGGATCCGCGGAACATGACGAAGAGCGATACAACGGAGTACGACAAACTCTTCATCGGCGGCAAGTGGGTCGAACCGTCGACCGACCAGGTCATCGAGGTGCACTGTCCGGCGACCGGTGAGTACGTCGGCAAGGTCCCGCTGGCCGCGCCCGCCGACGTGGACGCGGCCGTCGCCGCGGCGCGCGCCGCCTTCGACAACGGCCCGTGGCCTACCATGCCGCCGCAGGAACGCGCGGCCGTCCTCGCCAAGGCGCAGCAGCTCCTCGAGGAACGCAAAGAACTGTTCGCCAAGCTGCTCTCCGACGAGACCGGACAGCCGCCGATGACCATCGAGACGATGCACTGGATGGGTTCGATGGGGGCGATGAGCTTCTTCTCCGGCCCCGCCGTCGAGCAGGTCAAGTGGCGCGAGATCCGCAACGGCTCCTACGGGCAGACCATCGTGCACCGCGAACCGATCGGCGTGGTGGGCGCGATCGTGGCCTGGAATGTGCCGCTGTTCCTGGCAGTCAACAAGCTGGGACCGGCGCTGCTGGCCGGCTGCACTGTGGTACTCAAGCCTGCCGCCGAAACACCTTTGACCACCAACGCATTAGCGCAGGTATTCGCCGACGCCGGCCTGCCAGAAGGGGTGCTTTCGGTGGTTCCCGGCGGCGTCGAGACCGGACAGGCGCTTACCTCTAATCCCGATGTCGACCTATTCACCTTCACCGGCAGCTCGTCGGTCGGCAAGGAAATCGGCAAGCGTGCCGCCGACATGCTCAAGCCGTGCACGCTGGAGCTCGGCGGAAAGTCGGCGGCCATCGTGCTCGAGGACGTCGACCTGGCCTCTGCCGTCCCGATGATGGTGTTCTCCGGAATCATGAACACCGGACAAGCCTGCGTCGGGCAGACCCGCATCCTGGCGCCGCGATCGCGCTACGACGAAATCGTGGACGCGGTAAGCGCTTTCGTACAGGCGCTCCCGGTGGGGCCGCCGTCGGACCCGGCCGCCCAGATCGGGTCGCTGATCTCGGAGAAGCAACGCGAACGAGTCGAGGGTTACATCGCCAAGGGTATCGAGGAGGGGGCGCGGCTGGTCTGCGGCGGCGGCCGTCCCGAGGGCCTGGACAACGGATTCTTCGTGCAGCCAACGGTTTTCGCCGATGTCGACAACAAGATGACGATCGCCCAGGAGGAGATCTTCGGGCCGGTTTTGAGCATCATCGCCTACGACACCGAAGAGGACGCGATCAAGATCGCCAACGACTCGGTGTACGGGCTGGCCGGCAGCGTGTGGACCTCCGACGTGCCGCGCGGCATCAAGATCTCCGAGCAGATCCGCACTGGGACCTACGCCATCAACTGGTATGCCTTCGACCCGTGCTGCCCGTTCGGCGGGTACAAGAACTCCGGCATCGGCCGCGAGAACGGACCCGAGGGCGTCGAGCACTTCACCCAGCAGAAGAGCGTGCTGATGCCGATGGGTTACACGGTCGAGTAGTAAGCGCGTTGCCGCGCCGAGCGTGAATTACGCTGCACAACACGCCGATTGAGCGGCGCACGGTTCACACTCGGCGAGGTGGACGGGCGAGGTGGAGAGCTAGCGGGCGAGATGACGGAGAGCTAGCGGCCGGAGAAGCGGGCTCGGCGGCGCTCGACGAACGACTGCACGCCCTCGGCGGCGTCGGCGCTGGCAAAAAGTTCGGCAGCGGCAGGCCGTAGCCGCTCGATCGCCGCGGCTTCACCCTGCGTGCGGGCCAGCTGCGCCGACGCGAGAGTGGCCCGCACACCCAGCGGAGCAGCGCGTTCGGCGATGGTCTGGGCGATCTCCCGGGCCCGCACCAGCGCGGTCGCAGCATCGTCGGCAATCTCTTGAACCAGCCCGAGGCGATACGCCTCGGTGGCGTCGAACTCGTCGCCGGTCAGCAGCCAGCGCATGGCATTGCCCCACCCCGCCTCGCGGGGCAACCGGATGGTCGCACCGCCGAACGGGTAGATCCCGCGCTGCACCTCAAGCTGGGTGAACCGGGTGCCAAGGGCGGCGATGCGGATGTCGGCGGCCAGCAGCAGCTCGATACCCAGCGTCATGCACCAGCCGTGCGCGACGGCGATCAGCGGTGTCTGCCAGGGGCCGTCCAACCGGAAGGGGTCGCGACCGTCGTCGGGCTGCACGGATCCGCCCGCGGCGATGGCAGGTGCCACGTCGAGCAAGTCAAGACCGGCGGTGAAGTGGTCGCCGTGGGCAAAGAGCACCCCGACGCGCAGTTCGTCGTCGGACTCCAGCAAAGCGTAGGCGCGGGACAGCTCAGCCAGCATCTCGCGGTTGAAGGAATTGCGCTTGTCCGGCCGGTTCAGGCCGATCAGCAGGACGTGGCCGTCCCGCTCCAGGGTCACGGTGGTCATGCATACGAGTGAACCGCAGCTGTATGTGTTATGCAATACTACATAATTATGTAGGTGGGCTAGATCACACGTGAGCAGCGAGTGTTTGCTTACTAATCAGCCGTCGAATATGCTTCTTAACATATTCACAGGCATGCCACGGGCCTGTAAAAAGCGCCAGGAGAGACCAATGTGGGTCATCGAGTTCAACATCGCCGGCCTCCGATTCACGCGTGAGATGCCCGACCTGCGACGTCGTCGACTCCGTCCGCGCCACCAGCACTGGCCGGTCGCCGGCCCCGCCCCCGAGCCCTCGCACGCGGCATGACGCCCGTCCCCACCAAACGCGGTGGCACCAGGGACAAAATGTTGGTCAGCGCCGCCCAGGTGATGCGCGAACGTGGCGCCGCCGGGGTCACCATCGACTCGGTGCTCGCCCGCAGCGGTGCCCCGCGCGGATCGGTCTACTACCACTTCCCCGACGGCCGCAACCAGATCCTCGCCGAGGCGCTGCGCTACTCCGGCGACTCGATCACCGCGGTCATCGACCGGGCCGCCGACCGCGGCGCGCGAGTGTTGCTGCGCGAGTTCGTCAGACATTGGGAACACCAACTGACCGAAGGCGACTTCACCGCCGGTTGCCCAGTCGCGGCGGCCGCACTGGGCTCGGCGGACGACGAACTCGAACTCAAGACCGCGGCAGGCGACATCCTGGGCCGGTGGTGCGCGGCGATGGCCCGCGCGTTCGTCGCCGACGGCTTCGAGGAGCGCGACGCGACGTCACTGGCGGTGACGTCGATCGCCGCGCTGGAGGGCGCCATCATGCTGTGCCGCTCCACACGCAGCACAGCCCCGTTGCGAGACGTCGGCGACCAGCTCGAATTCCTGGTTAAGGCACGGGAATTCGTGGCCCGCAAAGCGGACTGAGCGACTCAGAATGGCAGCGGGATCGAAATGAACGGCGGTGGCGAGGTGGGCGCGCCGACCGCCACGGCCAATTGCTGCGGCGTGTAGTTGATCAGCAACTGAAGCAGCCCGCTGAAGGGCGTGCCGCCGGCACCGACGTTTAGGCCAATCGGCGGAACGAGTGGATTCGCCAGGGTGGTCAGCGTCACCGACAACGGGTAGTAGCCAGGTTGGACGAGCAACCCGTCCAGCGGGAGATTTGCGACGGCGGTGACGTTCACCAGCGCATTGAGAGGTATCCCGAGCAGGTTTGATACCGGCCAGGTGATCTGCCCCAAATTCAGCGAGTACGGGAACACCGCGTGACCGTTGAGGAAGCCGTCCAGGACGGTGGCAGGGAAACCGAAGGCAGCGGCGAAGGCGCCCGCACCGTCGCCGGCCTGCACCGCACTCATGAAGGCTGTGGCCGCGCCCTGGGCCGCCTGGAACGCGGCGGCCGGCGGCCCGATCACTGCTGCGCCCGCCACCAACGGCAATCCGATCATGTTGTTGATGGCCAGCGGCGCGCCACCACTGGTCAGCACATCCACGGTCGACTTGACGGAAATGTCGGTCACAGTGTGCACCACGTTGCCGAAGTTCGTCGCGATCTTGCCCGGTATCGCCGACACCGGCGCGTAGTTCCCGGTCTGCAGAGCGGTCAGGATGGTCTGCCCGTAGCCAATCTGGTTGGCCACGAACTGACGCAGGAATGGGAAAGGGTTGGCCAGCCAGTCGGCGCCCAGAGCTTGCAGGTTGGTGACGGTGTTGTAGAACAGTTGCTCGTACGGGCCGAAAAGGCCGGTGAACACCGGGCCCATGTTGCCAAAATTGACGTTGACCAGGTTCGGGAACAGCGAATTCACCAGGCCCGACAGCGAATTCTCCAAGCCCGCAAGGGAAGTCGGCAATCCGGGCAGCAGGCTGGCCAGTGTGTTCTGCAGGTTCGCCCCCAGCGCACCCAGGTTGTTGATCGTGCCCAGCAGGCCAGGGACTGAGTTCAAAAACCCGGTCACCGATCCGATGTTGCCCAGCGAGCTCAGCGCACCGCCGATCGAGGTGACGACGCCGTTCAAGCCGCCACTTAGGTTGCCGAGCAACGAGCCGATGTTGCCGGTGCCGCCGGTCAACCCGCCGAGCAGCCCACCCAGGCCAGTGCTGCCGCCGAGTAGACCACCCAGGCCAGTGCCGCCGCCGAGTAGACCACCCAGACTCGTGCCGGCGCCGGTCAACCCGCTGACGGCGTTGCCGATGGTGGCGCCGAGGCCGGCGGTGATGCCGGTCAGCCCGCCAGTGCTCGGGGTCACGCCGCCCAACAGGCCTCCGACCGAAGTGCCGATACCGCCGAGTCCGGCGCTGATCCCCGTCAAACCTCCGCTGCCCCCGGTCAACCCGCCGAGAACGCCGTCCATCGCGCTGACACCGGTCGTGCCGCCGAGTAACCCGCCCAGCAAGCCGCTGCCGCCGCCTGCGGCCGACCCCGCGGAGCCGCCTCCCGAGAGGCCGCCGGCGAGCAGCGACTGCACCGGGGCAACGACCGCATTGGCGATCGCCTGCCCGGCATTGGCTAGCTCGGCGGAGACATACGCGCCCGCGCCGGAGTTCATCATCGCCACAAACTGCGCGTGGAACGTCTGCGCCTGCGCACTCATCAGCTGGTATTGCCGGCCGAAATTTCCGAACAGGGCGGCCAACGCCTGCGAAACTTCGTCGGCAGCAGCTGGTATCACACCCGTCGTGGGCACCGCTGCCGCCGATGCCGCTTCTGCCAAGACAGTGTTGATGCCGGCTAAATCCGATGCTGCCACTTCCAGCAGATCCGTTGCCGCGACAACGTAGGACATGTCCGCCTCCCTCGCTTCGTTGCGAGCCACCCAGAGATTGCGCCCTGCCACTGAGCGTAAAACGAGGTCGCGGGGCCGCACGGCAAAATGGATTTATTACCCAAATGGGTGACCGCCAACCCTCCTCTGTTTGGGCGACGGCGGCATGGGTGTGGAGCAGCCGAGCGTCGCGCGAGGGTAACGCGCCCCGCTGACGGTAAGCGACGCGCTGGTGAGCACATCGGCATTTTGTTTGATTCTGACAAATGGCTGCGTTAACGGACGTACGCTGGGTCCTAGCGCACGGCTCGGCGATGCGTCGAGTGACCGCCCAAGAATCGCACGCAAGCCGGAGGTTTCCAATTTCTGATTTGTTCGTGTTTCCGGAAGTATTGTCAACGGCGGCAAGGGATCTGACCGATATCGGGTCGGCGATCGGCCAAGCCAACTCGGCTGCGAAACTAGCCACGACACAAGTCCTGGCCGCCGCCGAAGACGAGGTGTCAACAGCCGCGGCGGCACTGTTCGGGTCGCATGCCCTGGACTATCAAGCCCTTAGCGCCCGGGCGGCGGCGTTTCATCAGCAATTCGTGCAGGCCCTGAACGCCAGCGGGGCAGCCTATGCCGGCGCCGAGGCAGTCAACGCCGCAGCCACGGCCAACCCGTGGCAGGTCATACAGCAACAGATCCTCAACGTCATCAACGCCCCCACCCAACTGCTGCTACAGCGGCCGTTGATTGGCAACGGCACCGACGGCGCGCCAGGAACCGGGCAAAACGGTGGCGCCGGCGGGTTGCTATTCGGCAATGGCGGTAACGGCGGGACAGGCGCACCAAACCAGTCGGGCGGCAACGGCGGGGCGGCCGGGCTGATCGGTAACGGCGGCAACGGTGGCGCAGGCGGAATCTTATCCACAGTCGGCAGGGCCGACGGAGGCCGCGGCGGAACCGGAGGACTGTTGTTTGGCAACGGCGGTAACGGCGGCGCCGGAGGTCCCTGGATCGCCGCTGCTGCCGGCGCCGCCGCGTCCGGCGGCGCCGGGGGCGACGCGATTGGATTATTCGGCAGCGGCGGCACCGGCGGTGGAGGCGGGACAAACAGCGACGCAATCAGTGGCGGTGTCGGAGGCTCCGGAGGGCAGGGCGGCCACGGCGGCGTGATCTACGGCCACGGCGGCGCTGGGGGCGCCGCGGGCGTAGGCACGGTAGGAAACGTCGGAGGCAACGGTGGCGCCGGCGGCATGCTGATCGGCGCCGGCGGCGCCGGCGGTACCGGCAGCGTCGACCAGCACGGCGGCAGCGGCGGTAGCGCCGGGCTGATCGGAAACGGCGGTGCCGGCGGGACGGGCGGAGCGTCCCACTTCTTCGGTGTGCATGCCGGAGACGGCGGCACCGGCGGAACCGGTGGTCGGCTGTTCGGCGACGGCGGTGCTGGTGGCGCTGGCGGACAGCAGTCCTATAACCAAGCAGGTGGTGCCGGCGGTGCTGGCGGCAATGCGATAGGCCTGTTCGGCAATGGCGGGCATGGTGGCATCGGCGGGCAATCAATCAACAGTCGAGGCGGCATCGGCGGTACGGGCGGTCACGCCCTGGGGCTGTTCGGCAACGGCGGCGACGCCGGCAATGGGGGATCGGGCGCGACATCAGGCGGCGGCGGCGGCCGCGGCGGAAACTCCGCTTTGATCGGCAGTGGCGGTGCCGGCGGGGACGTTGGAAGCGCCCGCGTGACAGGCGCTCCGTTTCCCCTGTCCAGAGCTGGAGATGGCGGCAACGCCCAGCTCCTCGGCAACGGCGGTACCGGTGGCAACGCCTATTTCACAACCGACATTGCCGGACAAGGCGGCATCGGCGGTCTGTTGCTCGGGCTGCCCGGGGCAAACGGTCTGCCAGGCAACGTCTAGCCAGGTCTCAGTCGCTGGCCGGCAGCGGCTTGACCTCTTTGAGCGAAAGCTTGGTGTCGCCGACACTGAGGCTGCCCGCACCGGGCTTGGTGACCAGCACCTCGGCGCCGGACTCGTCGACGTAGCGCTTGCCCATCACGCTGCCGTCGGCGAACGCGGGGTCGAGCTCGCCGGACCGCTGGGCGTCCATCTGGACCATCGGCACTCCGCCGCAACGCAAGTCGTCAAGGCTATCGGCGCTGCGCACCACGATGATCTGGGTGTCGCATACCTGGCTGGCGAGGCGCGTTCCGTTTTTGATCATGATTGTGTCCCTGCTAACTCTTCGATGATCTCCCGGCGAAGGATCTTGCCGGTGGGGGTCGTTGGCAGCTCGTCGCGAAACACCACTCGGTCCGGCGTGCGCGACCCCCGCAAACTCTTCCGGACGAACTCCCGCAACTCCTCCGGGTCGGGCTCGACGCCCCCGCGCGGTACCACCACCGCGACAATCGCCTGACCCCACTGCGCGTCCTCGACGCCCACCACAGCGACATCGCGCACGTGCGGGTGCTCGACCAGCACCTCCTCAAGCTCGGCGGGCGCAATGTTCTCGCCGCCGCGGATGATGGTGTCGTCGCTGCGGCCACCGATAAACAGGTAGCCGTCCTCGTCGAGCATGGCGATGTCCTTGGTGGGGAACCAGCCGTTCGCGTCGAGTACCGAACCGATTCCGGTGTAGCGACCCGACACCTGCTCGCCGCGCACGAACAGCTCGCCGGTCTGCCCGGGCCCGAGCACGTTGCCGTCCTCGTCACGGATCTGGATCTCGATGCCGGGCACCGGCCGTCCCACCGATCCCAGCCGCCGGATGGCGGCTGCATCAGTAGCCGACAGCGCCTCGCGGTGATCGTCAGGGGTGAGCACGGCGATCGTCGAGCTGGTCTCGGTCAACCCGTAGGCGTTGACGAATCCCACGCCCGGCAACAGTTCCAGGGCGCGCCGGACCAGCGGCAGACTCACCTTCGACCCGCCGTAGGCCAGGTTGCGCAGTGCCGGCAGCTGGTGCCCGCCGTCCTCGAGCACGGTGACGATGCGGTCCAGCATGGTGGGCACCACGGTTGCGGTGGTGACTCGCTCGGACTTGGCCAGCCGCACCCACTCGTGTGCGTCGAAGTTGGGGAGATACACCATCTTCCGGCCGGCGTACAGGTTGGACAATGCGGCGCCGACCCCAGCGATGTGGTAGGGCGGCACGCAGATCAGCGCGGCGTCTTCGGGTGCGGCGGAATCGAATTCGACGGTCCCGGTGACATAGCTGGTCAGGTTGTTGTGGGTGAGTTCGACGGCCTTAGGCGCCGAAGTGGTGCCCGAGGTAAACAGCACGACCCCGACCGCGTCCGGGTCGGGGAACTCGGCGGCAGGCTCGGCGGCCTTTGCGGCGGCCAGAAACTCGCCGGAGAGCAGCACGCGCTTGTTGCGCTCGCCCAGCATGTCCCGGTATCGCTCGTCTGCGATCACCAGCGGGTCCGGCAGCCGGTCGATCAGCGCCTGGATGCCGTCGGCGGACAACCGGTAATTGATCGGGGTGAAGGCCAGCCCGGCACGGGCGGTGGCAAAGATGAGCAGCGGCAGCATGGCGCCGCCAGTGCCGATGTACACGACGTGCCGGGCACCCGACGCGGCGATCACCCCGGCGCCACCGTCGGCGAGGTCGCTGAGCTGCCCAGTGGTCAGCCGAAGATCCTCGGAGACGACGGCGGTGCGGTCCGGATTGCCCGACAGGGCCATCTCGAGAAGCAGCGAAACACTCATTCACGGCCCCTGAACATCGTTACAAGGTAGCAAGAGAGTGTAATCCGCCCGCGCTGGGTCCATCCAGTTGTGCCCGACCTCCCGATATCTCATCGGCTGCGGGATGAGGGGTCGCGACTAAGTGCCTATTCCGTCCTGGCCGTCGTGACCGTCGGCGCCGCCGGGTCCGCCGGTGCCACCCTTACCGCCGGTTCCGCCGACACCGTTACCGGTCGAGGTGCTGCCGTTGCCGCCGTTGCCACCGTTGCCACCGGACGACCCGGAATTCAGGCCGTTGCCGCCGCCACCGCCCGTTCCGCCGTTGGCCACTCCGGCCCCGTAGTTGTAGGCATCGCCACCAACTCCGCCGGCGCCACCTCCGGCGGTGCCCGTACCGCCATGTCCGCCGGTACCACCCGTCGCATGTCCGGAACTGCCGCCGAAGCCAAACTGGAAGGCCGTTCCGCCCGAGCCGCCGTTGCCGCCGAACCCGTTGCTACCGTGCCCGCCGGCTCCGCCGTTACCAGCGGTAGCCGTGGCGTTCCCATTGACAACCGACGCGATGCCACCTGTCCCACCGTTGCCGCCGGTCGCACCGTCACCACCGGCCCCACCGGTAGCGCCGACCGGGTTCACCTGCGACGCCGCGTTTTGCACGTACGAGCCACCGCCCTCGCCGCCGTTGCCGCCAGCGCCAGTGACACCATTGCCGCCCGCGCCACCGGCCGCGCCGGCGACTGCCCCCGTTCCGAAGTTGTTTCCGGACCCGCCAGCGCCACCGTTGCCGCCAGTATCCGCGGACCCGCCGCCGCCACCGGCCCCTCCGGTAGCCGACGCCATGGAATTGGTGTTGCGCACAGTCCCGCTACCACCGTCACCGCCGAGCCCGCCCTGGCCGCCAGGGCTGGTCGCGCCTGCCCCGCCGTCCCCACCAACACCACCGGCCGCGGCCCCGAATCCGAAGTTTGTGGCATCGCCTGCGTGTCCACCGTCGCCACCGGTGACCCCCGCGCCACCGGCCCCGCCGTTGCCGCCGGTGGCGGTCCCGGTGGAGGCGACGTTGTCGATCTCGGCGTTGGCGCCGGCCCCGCCGTGCCCACCAACACCCGTGCTGCCCGTCCCGCCAGCACCCCCATTGCCACCGGTCACAGCGCCGACGCCGTTCGACGACACCTGCCCACCGTCGCCGCCGTTGCCACCTACAGCGCCGGCCCCACCGTGGCCGCCGGCCCCACTCACAGCCGCACCCGCAGAAGCAGTGTTGTTGATCTGGGCGGTGCCACCGGCACCACCGTTACCACCGGTCCCCACACCACCCATGCCACCGGCGCCACCGATCCCGCCGTTCGCATCGCCCAATCCGTAGTTCGATGCACCACCCCCGCTGCCGCCGTCCCCGCCGCCATGCGCGCCGTCACCACCGTGCCCGCCGAGACCGCCCGCCGCCGCCCCCGGCGAGGTGACGCCGTCGACCACCCCCGCTCCGCCGTTACCGCCGGCCCCGCCGAGCGCCGTGGCGCTGCCACCACCGGCACCTCCGTTGCCACCGATGGCATCCCCGGAGGCCTTCTGGTCCGCGCCGCCGCCGTTGCCGCCAATGCCACCGGACCCGCTGCTTCCATACCCCCCGGTTCCGCCCTCACCACCAGTAGCCGTGGCGTTGCCCAGCGTGACTACGGCGTCGCCGCCTGCACCGCCATTGCCGCCGATCGTCCCGTTACCACCGGCCCCGCCGGTAGCACCGACCGCGTTCACTGTGGAGGCAACGTTTGAGGTAAGCGTGCTACCACCTTGGCCCCCTTTACCACCAGCGAAGACATTGCCAAAGCCGCCATCTCCGCCGACCCCGCCGGCGACTGCCCCCGTTCCGAAGTTGTTTCCGGACCCGCCAGCGCCACCGTTGCCGCCGGTGTCTCCCGATCCGCCGCCGCCACCGGCGCCACCGACAGCCTTCGCCGTCGAACCAGAATTCGAGATGCTGCCGTCGCCTCCGCTGCCGCCGTTGCCGCCGTTGCCGGTCGTACCGTTCCCGCCGGCCCCACCGACACCGCCCACCGCGGCGCCCAGGCCCTTGTTAGTGCCGGCACCGGCGTTTCCACCGTCGCCGCCGCCACTGGCACCCGCGCCACCGGCCCCACCGTTGCCGCCGGTGGCGGTCCCGGTGGAGGCGACGTTGTCGATCTCGGCGTTGGCGCCGGCCCCGCCGTGCCCACCAACACCCGTGCTGCCCGTCCCGCCGGCACCCCCATTGCCACCGGTCACAGCGCCGACACCGTTCGACGACACCTGCCCACCGTCGCCGCCGTTGCCACCTACAGCGCCGGCCCCACCGTGGCCGCCGGCCCCACTCACAGCCGCACCCGCAGAAGCCCCGTTGTTGATCAGGGCGGTGCCACCAGCACCACCGTTACCACCGGTACCCACACCACCGCTACCACCGTCGCCGCCGGCACCACCCGTGGTATTACCCAACCCGAAGTGGAACGCCTGACCCCCAGCGCCGCCGGCCCCGCCGCCAGTCGCGCCGTCACCACCGTGCCCGCCGACCCCGCCCGTCGCCGCACCCAGCGAAGTGACGCCGTCGATCTGCGCCGCTCCACCGATGCCGCCGGCCCCGCCGACGCCGGTGGCACTGCCACCACCAGCACCTCCGTTTCCGCCGATCGCACCTCCGGTCGCTTCCTGGTACGCCACGCCGCCGTAGCCACCCACACCACCGGCCCCGCTGTTGCCGTAACCCCCGGCACCGCCCACACCACCGGTGGCCGTGCCACTACCCAGGTAGACAACGGAGGTGCCACCGCCACCGCCGTTGCCACCGGTAGCCCCGTTACCACCGGCCCCGCCCGCAGCGCCGACCGGATTCACCGTCGAAGCCGCGTTTGAGACAAACGTGCCCCCACCGTCCCCGCCGTTACCACCCGCGCCGCTGACACCGTCGCCCCCGTTACCACCGACGCCACCCGTCACGCTGCCCGTCCCGGCGTTGTACGCATAGCCGCCCACACCGCCGTCACCACCGGTGTCTCCGGCCCCACCGGCCCCACCGGCTCCAGCGACGGCCGCCGCCACGGAATTCGCATTAAAGATGCTGCCGACACCACCCAGGCCGCCATGGCCTCCGGTACCGGACTGGCTGGCCCCGCCCGCCCCACCGACACCGCCCACCGCGGCACCCAGGCCCTTGTTAGTGCCGGCACCGGCGTTTCCACCGTCGCCGCCGCCACTGGCACCCGCGCCACCGGCCCCACCGTTGCCGCCGGTGGCCGTCGCCGTGGAGGCAACGTCGTCGATCTCGGCATTGGCGCCGGCCCCGCCGTGCCCACCAACACCCGTGCTGCCCGTCCCGCCAGCACCCCCATTGCCACCGGTGACAGCACCGCCACCGTGCGACGACACCTGCCCACCGTCGCCGCCATTGCCACCTACAGCGCCCGCCCCACCGTGGCCCCCGGCCCCACTCACAGCCGCACCCGCAGAAGCCCCGTTGTTGATCTGGGCGGTGCCACCAGCACCACCGTTACCACCGGTACCCACACCACCGCTACCACCGTCGCCGCCGGCACCACCCGTGGTATTACCCAACCCGAAGTGGAACGCCTGACCCCCAGCGCCGCCGGCCCCGCCGCCAGTCGCGCCGTCACCACCGTGCCCGCCGACCCCGCCCGTCGCCGCACCCAGCGAAGTGACGCCGTCGACTACCCCCCCTCCGCCGATACCGCCGGCCCCGCCGACGCCGGTGGCACTGCCACCACCAGCACCTCCGTTTCCGCCGATCGCGCTTCCGGTCGCTTCCTGGTACGCCACGCCGCCGTAGCCACCCACACCACCGGCCCCGCTGTTGCCGTAACCCCCGGCACCGCCCACACCGCCGGTGGCCGTGCCACTGCTCAGAATGACTACGGCGGTGCCACCACCACCGCCGTTACCACCGGTAGCCCCATTACCACCGGCCCCGCCCGCAGCGCCGACCGGATTCACCGTCGAAGCCGCGTTTGCGACGAACACGGCCCCACCGTCCCCGCCGTTACCACCCGCGCCGCTGACACCGTCGCCCCCGTCAGCGCCGACGCCACCCGTCACGCTGCCCGTCCCGGCGTTGTACGCATAGCCGCCCACACCGCCGTCACCACCGGTGTCTCCGGCCCCGCCGGCCCCACCGGCTCGACCGACGGCCGCCGCCACGGAATTCGCATTGAAGATGTTGCCGACACCGCCCAGGCCGCCATTGCCTCCTTTGCCGGTCGAACCGTTCCCGCCGGCCCCACCGACACCGCCCACCGCGGCGCCCAGGCCCTTGTTAGTGCCGGCACCGGCGTTTCCACCGTCGCCGCCGGTGACCCCCGAGCCACCGGCCCCGCCGTTGCCGCCGGTGGCAGTCCCGGTGGAGGCAACGTTGTCGATCTCGGCATTGGCGCCGGCCCCGCCGTGCCCACCAACACCCGTGCTGCCCGTCCCGCCGGCACCCCCATTGCCACCGGTCACAGCGCCGACACCGTTCGACGACACCTGCCCACCGTCGCCGCCGTTGCCACCTACAGCGCCCGCCCCACCGTGGCCCCCGGCCCCACTCACAGCCGCACCCGCAGAAGCCCCGTTGTTGATCAGGGCGGTGCCACCAGCACCACCGTTACCACCGGTACCCACACCACCCATGCCACCGGTGCCACCGGCACCACCCGTGGCATTACCCAACCCGTAGTTGTACGCAGCACCCCCAACGCCGCCCGCACCGCCGCCATTCGCGCCGTTACCGCCCCCACCGCCGGTCCCTCCGATAGCCAATGACGAGCTGCTGCCCTGAACAACTGAGGCAACACCGCCGTCGCCACCTTGACCACCGGTAGCACCGTCACCACCCGTACCACCAGTGCCGCCCCGCGCGGTGGCCGTCGACGCACTGTTTTGGGTATAGGCGCCACCGCCCGCGCCCCCATGGCCACCGACGCCGGTGCCGCTCGCCCCGCCAGCCCCGCCGTTCCCGCCGGTAGCGGCCCCGGTGCCATAGGTGTAGCCGTTGCCCGCGTCACCGCCGTCACCGCCGCCGTTAGAACCGAAGCCACCGGCCCCGCCCATCCCGCCGGCAGCGTCGCCGCTCCCATAGTTGTAGCCACTGCCACCGCCGCCGCCGTGACCCCCCACCACGCCCGTGCCCCCGTCGCCCCCCGCTCCACCGAGGGCGCCGTAGGCTCCGCTATCGCGGCCGAAACCGCCTCTGCCACCGGTTCCATCGGAGCTGTTACCACCATTGCCGCCCCTACCGCCGGCCCCGTACAAACCGCCATGTCCTCCGTTGCCACCATTCCCGGTGGTCAGCGCATCGCCGCTATACCCGTCACCGCCCCTACCGCCGTCGCCACCAGGGGTGATCACTCCCGCCGCGCCCGCACCCCCGTCGCTGGCCCCCGCACCACCGGCGGCACCTCCCGCCCCACCGGCACCCACCTTGCCGGGATCCCCGCCCATCCCACCGTCACCACCGTCGGGAGACAACGCCGTGCCGGCCGCGCCCGCACCCCCCATGCCACCGGCTCCCGAATTTCCGCCCTGTCCACCGCTGCCCCCGTCACCATTGGCTCCCGCGTGCCCGAACCACCCCGACGCCCCCCCGACACCGCCCGCACCACCCTTGCCACCAACCGCCCCGTCACCACCGGTGCCACCCGCTCCCCCCACACCGCCATCGACGCCAACCACCCCCGCCGCACCCGCAGTACCCACGCCTCCTGCACCGCCCACACCCCCGACGCCGCCGACCCCGCCAGCACCGCCGTTGCCCCACAACAACCCGCCGCGGCCGCCATTACCTCCCACGCCGCCCACGCCGCCGGCAGTACCGGCCAACCCGGTCAAGCCCGGAGTCCCAGCCACGCCCACGCCCCCGGCACCTCCGGCACCCCCGTTGCCGATCAACCCCGCATTTCCGCCATTGCCACCGGCCTTACCCGCGGCCCCGGAGCCACCGTTTCCGCCATTGCCCCATAAAAGCCCGCCATCACCGCCGTTTTGCCCAGTTCCCGGCGCCCCATTAGCCCCATTGCCGATCAGCTGGCGCCCCACCAATATCTCCGTGGGCGCGTTCAACACCCCAAGCACGCCGTCCTGGATAGCCTGCAGCGGATTTACACTGGCCGCCTCCGCCGCTGCGTAGGCCGCTCCTGACTGCTCCAGCGCCCGCGCAAGCTGCTGGCCAAATGCCTCCACGCGGGCGCTGGCCACCTGAAATTGCTCACCATGACCACCGAACAAGGCGGCAATAGCGGCTGACACCTCGTCCTCGGCAGCCGGGACCACCGCCGACGTTGCCGACGCTGCGGCTGCGACCGCATCACGCACCCGCACACCCACCCCGGTTATGTCCCCTACCGCCGACTCCAGCGCTTCCGGCGACACAACCACAAGAGACGACACGCTGAGTTCCCCTTACCGCCGACAGCAGAAATTGGTCGAAAAGGGGATTATGTGGCCGACCCTCTCGATCCAGCTAGAGTCATTTGACCGATTTCGACCGCAACGCGAGCAGACGCCAAGTACCGCCGAGCAGACGCAAAAGCCCCGTGGAGCTTGTGCTCCACGGGGCTTTTGCGTCTGCTCGGCTTAGGTGCCGGTCCATTTCGCGGGGCGCTTCTCCGCGAACGCGATCGCACCCTCCTTGGCGTCGTTGGAGGCGAAGACCGGACCCAGGATCTTGGTCTGCTCGGCGAACATAGAGTCGCGGCTCCAACCGCGAGACTCCACGATGATCTTCTTGCTCGCCGCCACCGCGAGAGGGCCGTTGGCAGCGATCTTCTCGGCCAGCGCGAGCGCGGCGTCCAGCGCTCCGCCCGGCTCGGCCAGCACGTTCACCAGACCCAGCTCATGCGCGCGCTCGGCGGATAGGTTGTCACCGGTCAGCGCCAACTCCATGGCAATCGCGTACGGGATACGCTCGGGCAGCCGCAGCAATCCCCCGCCGCCGGCCACCAGGCCGCGCTTGACCTCCGGGATCCCGAACGCCGAATCCTTTGCCGCCACAATCAAATCCGTGGCCAACGCGAGCTCGGTGCCACCAGCCAGCGCATAGCCCTCTACCGCGGCAATCAGCGGCTTCTCCGGCGGGCGCTCGGTGAACCCCATGCCACGGCCTTTGACGATGGGTAGCTCGCCGCGGGCGAAGGCCTTGAGGTCCATGCCCGCGCAAAACGAACCACCCGCACCGGTCAGGATGGCCACCGACAGTCCGGCATCGCCGTCGAGCCGGTCCATGGCGTCGGCCAGCCCGTGGGACACCGCGGAATTAACGGCATTCTTGGCTTTGGGGCGGTTGATGGTAATGACCAGGATCCGGTCGCGCTGTTCGACCAGGACTTCGGATTCAGCAGCTTCGTCGCTCACAAAGCGAGATGGTAACGGTCACGCCGCGTGACGAACCGACCGGTGGGTGTAAACCTGGGCGGGGCCAGGCCGTCGTCAAGCTTGGGGCATCGCCTCGGCGACCACCGTCAGCTCCTCGGAAAGCCCTGCCGCCCTGCGTATCTCGACAAAATCCGTGATCATCGCCGCGGTAACCTCGTGCGGGTCGTCGAGCGTCGCACCATCGGCCAGCACCGAGATGTTGAGCTGATCGACGTAACTCCACACGGTGATGTTCAAACCACTGCCCGCGGTCAGCGGCCCAACCGAATAAATCTCGGTGACCAGCGCGCCCCCCACCCGTCCACGCTCGCGGGGACCCGGAACATTGGAGATGTTCAGGTTGAGCACCTTGTTCTGCCCATCCCGGCTCGACAGCCACCGGAACATGGCCTGGGTAGCAGTCGGCGGCCAGTACGCCGCCCAGCGGCTGATCAGTTCCGGCCCCAGCAACTGGTGGCTCTCCTTGGCCGAGACCGCGTTGTCGTGCGCGGCCTGCACCCGGCGCAGCGGGTCGTCGACATCGGTCGGAATCGCGACCATCATCCCGCTGAAGTGATTGCCGGAGATCCGTTCCGGGGAGAAGTCGTACGCCACCGGCACCGACGCCAGCAGCGGCTCAGCCTTGCCGTCGTAACGCAACAGCAAGCTACGCAGTGCGCCGCTGGAGATCGCTAGGACCATGTCGTTGATCGTCACCCCGAGCTTCTTGCTCGTCTCCTTCACATCGGCCAGCGCCAGCGTCGCGGTGGCGAACCTGCGTTCCGGGGTCAGCAAGTGGTTCATGAACGACGGCGGCGGGTCGACCGGCCGGGTGAGTTCCGGCGACAGCTTGCGCGAGCTGCGTCGCACCCGGCGGATACCCTGCGCGGTGTAGGCGACGGTTCCCGGGATGCGCCTGATGTGCCGCAAATGGTCGACAAATGCCGTGCTCATCAGCTCCCGTTTGGTAGGCGCTGGATCGGGTTGGTACGAGTCGGACTGCGGCGTCGGCATCAGATCCATGCCGTGGGCCATCAGATTCGCCGACGCAACGCCGTCAGCCAGAGCGTGATGGATCTTGAGCACCACCGCGATCCGGTCGTTGGCCAGACCCTCGACGAAATACATCTCCCATAGCGGGTGGGCACGATCCAGCGGAGTGCCGGCGATCTCCCCGATCGCCGCGTCGAGTTCGCGGCGCCCACCCGGCGCCGGCAACCGCCACGGCCGCACGTGGTACTCGAAGTCGACCTCGCAGTTCTCTCGCCACATGGGGTGGTGGAACTTGTACGGCACGTCGATCAGCTGGTAGCCGAGCGGGACCAGCTTGTCCATCCGGCCCGCAATGACCTGGCGGAATGCGTCGATGGTGAAGTTGCGACTGCCCGCGTCGAGTTCGATGACGGCGACCTTGATGGTGTGCATGTGCACGTTCGGCGTTTCGCTGTACAGCAACACCGCATCCCAGCCGGTGAGCCGTTTCACCGCAGTCCCCTACCCATAGCGCGACCCTACAATCGGCCCGCCCTCAGATAACCTCTTTGGCGAACTGCGTCCGGGTGCGGTGCACCTGATTGAGGAACAGGGCGGTGGCGTGGGCCATCGCGCCGGCCCGGGGGCCGTCGGTCATATCGAAGCCGTGACCGGCACCGGGCAGCTCCACATAGTTGACCAGCGACGTCGACACCGACCGCAGCCGCTCGACGAAGCTCCGCGCCTGCGCCACCGGGATCACGTTGTCCCTGCTGCCGTGAATCACCAAGAACGGCGGCGCATTTCGGTGCACGCGCGCAATCGGCGAAGCGGCGCGGAACACGTCGGGATTGCGGGCGATCGAACGCTGGACCACCACCCGCTCGAGGAACTGGACGAACCGTTCACGCTCAGGCGTGGAGCGGTCCTCCCAGCAGTAGCGGCCGTAGATGCCGACCACCGCGTCCACCGAACTGTCGGCGCCCTCGGGCAGTTTCGCCTGGTAATTCGGGTCGTCGTCGGTGAGGCCGGCCAGCGCGGCCAGGTGACCGCCGGCTGAGCATCCCGCGACCGCGACGAAACTGCGGTCGCCGCCGAACTTGTCGACATTGGCGCGCGCCCAGGCGATGGCGGTCTTGACGTCGGTGATGTGGCGGGGCCAGCGGTTGTGCGGCGACACCCGGTAGTTGATTGCCAGGCACACCCAGCCCTGCTCGGCGAGCCGCGACATCAGGGCGGTGCCCTGCATGGCCGTACTGCCGTGCACCCAGGCGCCGCCCGGCACGAAGATCAGCACCGGCGCTGGTTCGGCAGGCAGATCCTTGCGCCGCCACACGTCCAGCGTCTGGGCGGGGTTGTCGCCGTAGTGCACGCCGCGGCGGTGCAGGTACTTGCTGCGTCGCAGCGCCTCCCAGAACGGCGGCCTACGGTCGGCGGCCGGCCACTGCTGCTCCAGTTCCTCGGGCGAGACGGTCCCGCGCAGGGCGGCGACCGAGACGTCGTTAGTGCTCTCCCGTTCGCGGCGCCGCACCTCGGCGCTGCCGGGGGCGAGCCGGCCCTTGGCGGTGGCGGACATCAGTTCGGGTGCGAAGCGCATGCCCCACACGCTCATCGCGGTGACGGTGCCCAGGGGTTCGAGATGCTTTCCGATCACCGGTAGCGACGCCCCCGCACGACTGAGTGCCAGCAGGTAGTCCGCGGGCCCCGCCCGCAACATCCACTTGGCGCAGGATTTGGACTGTCCAGTCGCCGCCATGGAGGGGAGCGTACCCCTACCGGCCGGTAATAACCCAGCAATTCTCGGGTTTGCGAGCAGTCGGCACGAAAGCCCGTGTCGACGAGCTTGCTTCACGGGTTAATTTACCTAATCACGGTCATTCTTATATTTGCCAGCGATGCCGTCGAACGGCTCCCTGTTCATCGGGCCGCCTCGCAGTACGGACAACACAATGACGACGACCTCCGTTACGTTCCGCATAAATTAGCCAAACCTGTTGCGGTGCAACAATACCGGTCTATCAGAACCGCCATCTGCGCGACAGGCGGCCTACGAAATCTGCTGTTGAACAACAGAATTCGTCCAAGTGCCGGTCGGCGGAACACCCGTCTGATAGCTGCCGGTCGGCGACTTGGATACTGGTCCCATGACAGGCACCGCAGACTTCCACCCAGATCTGCGCCATATTGCGCGATTTGCCCCGGCTCGGCTGGCCAGCCCCCGCACGTTGCCGCTAATGCGCGCCCTGATGGGGCTGCGCACCCGGCTGGGCCGGACACCCAAAGGCGTCGAGGTACTGACCCTGCCGTCCGGTGCGGGCGCGCGGCTATACCGCCCCCTCAACGCCGCCGAGCCGGGCCCAGCACTGCTGTGGATCCACGGCGGCGGCTACGTGCTGGGCTCAGCGCAACAGGACGACCAGCTGTGCCTGGGGTTCAGCAGGCGGCTGGGCATCACCGTGGCATCAGTCGAGTACCGGCTAGCCCCCGAGCACCCTTATCCCGCGCCGCTCGAGGACTGCTATGCCGTGCTGCAGTGGATGGCCGCACTCCCCGCGGTGGACCGCGACCGGGTAGCCATCGGCGGGGCCAGTGCAGGCGGCGGCCTGGCGGCAGCGCTGGCGCTGCTGGCCCGCGACCGTGGCGAGATCACGCCCGCCTTTCAGCTGCTGGTCTACCCGATGCTCGACGACCGCAGCGCCGCAGCGCCGGCCAATCCGAATTTCCGGTTGTGGGACCCGGTAGCCAACCGCTTCGGCTGGACCTCGTATCTGGGCAGCGCCGACCCAGCGGTCGCGGTCCCGGCGCGGCGCGGCGATCTGAGCGGGTTGCCGCCGGCCTGGATCGGCGTCGGAACTCACGACCTGTTCCACGACGAGGACATCGAATACGCACGGCGGCTCACCGAAGCCGGCGTACCCTGCCAACTCCAAACAATTCCTGGCGCATTTCACGGCTTCGACCTGGTGGCCCCGAAAGTCGGCATCTCACAACAGTTCTTCGCGATGCAGTGCGATGCCTTGCGGCCCGCTCTGACGAATCACATTGCGAAATAGACGATTTCACCCCTGATCAGGGTAGCCGCCACCAGTGTGGCATCCAACTCGGACAGCACTACGGCGGGCGGTTCGGCGAGCACGCACAGATCGCCTGGCTCCCCGATCTCGACCGTGCGCGGCCGGTCCGGCCGATCTGGCCAGCCCAAAAACATCGTCAAAGCCGTTCGCCCCGACACACATTCGCCCGCGTTCAGGACAGCGCCGCTGCGCGTGGCTCGCGAAACGGCCGCCCGCATCGCCGTCCATGGGTCGCCGTTCCCGAATGGCATGTCCGTCGAGAACGCAACCGGGATCTTCGCATCCACCAGCGACGCGACCCGCCACAACTGATCATGCTCATGCGCGGGGACGTCCGTCAGGTACTGATCACCGCGCTCGGCAACGAAATTGGGCTGTGTCACCACGGTGACACCCAAATCGGCCAAATCCGCGATGGTGTCGTCGGGGACGACGGCGGCGTGTTCGATCCGATCGAATGGGTGGCTGCCGGCCATGCGCAACGCCGCGATGGTCACGACGAGTTGGGCCGCTGTCACGCAGTGCACGGCGACCGGCTGGCCCAGCGCGTGCCGCTCACCGATCCACTGCGCCAGCGCATCCAGATCCAGACCATCGTCATGCAGGATCCGCTTACCGGGCGACAATAGCCGGATGCCAGGCCGGAACTCTCCGCTGCGGTGCGCCATCATCAGCGAGATCAGTTCTGCGGCATCAACATCCGGAGTGGCGTCGGTGACACCGGTGACGCCTGTTGCGGTGATGCGCCGACTCAGCTCGGCCAGATCAGTTTCGCGCTGCTGCAGCACCTGCGACCACGGGTCGGCGCTGCGCAGGCGGCCATCGGGATGCGCGGCAAGCCCGACCCGCCCCAGCGCGGCGGAATTGAGCATCCACAGCACCCCGCTGCGGTGCTGAATGCGCACTGGAATGTTGGCCAACACGGCGTCCAGGGTGGCCCGGTTTAGCTCTCCGGCGACCGACTCGTGGTAACCGACGGCGCGGATCCAGCCGTCCGGGCCTGGCACGGCCGTCGACAATGCGTGCGCCAACTGTTCTTTGGTGTGTACCGCCGGCGGGCCGACCGACAGTGAATCCAGCGCCGCGGCCGCCGAACGCAGGTGCACGTGGTGGTCGTGCAGCCCGGGCAGCACCGTTCCCCCGCCAGCGTCCAGTACACCTTCCCCGCGCCGTGGTGATAGGCCCCGCCCTACCTCCTCGACTCGCGCGCCGACCCGGATATCGACATCGGACCCGTCCAGCAATGTGGCCCGCTGGATCAACATGGACAACGCCTTTTCGCGACCAGGTTCCGCACCGCATCGTTATCGGCACCGAGGGCGGCGGCCTTGCCGACGACGGGCGGGGCGGACGGCGCGGGCGCCGGCAGCTCTAGCACCGCCGGCCCGGTGGGTAGCGCGGCATACGTCGCCGCGACGGCAGCCATGCAGACCTCGATCAGCTCACCGCCACCACGCGACAGCGATTCGGTCACCGAGCGGAATACCTCGAGTCCGGTCAACGGGTCGGCGATCGCGTCGCCGCAGAACACCGGACCACGACCAACCAGACCACCGGCCACGGCCGCGTCGTCCCCGAAGGCCGGCCGTCGGGAATCGTGGCCGCGGATGCGCACCCAGATCCGGCCCGCCCGCGAGCGCAGATCGTCGGGCCCCAGGTGGCGTCGCAGCAACCCGTCGGGGCGCGAACTCTCGATCACGATGTCGGCGAGCGTCAGCAGCTCGCGCAGCTCGTCGGCCTGTCGGTCGAAATCCAGGCAGCAGGACAGTTTGCCCGCGTTGATCCAGTCAAAGAAGGCGTGCTCGCCGGCGCGGGTGCCGTCGGGCCGGCGCGGGCTTTCCACCTTGATGACGGTCGCGCCTGCCCGGGCCAGCAGGTACCCGCTCAGCGGACCGGCCCACAACGAGGACAGGTCGGCCACCAACAAACCGGCCGCCGGGCGCGCCGGCGCTGGTGCGCTGATCCGGCGTCGCACCGGTGCTGCCGCGGTGGCCTCGCCCAGGGCGGCCGCGGGGATGTCGAGTAGTTCGGCGCGCTCGACGATCTCGGCCATCGGGAGCCGTTCCGCCCAGCGCCGTAGGACCGGCCACGGATCGTCGGGAACGTCGTCGTCGCATAGCAGCGCCGAGAGCGCAGCCACATCATCGGGGCGTGAGAGGGTGATCGCGCACCAGCCATCGCGGCACTCGAGCAGCCGGGTGGCGCCACCGGCCGATACCCGGCCGCCGCGGGTCAGCCCCAGCAGCCCGGCCCGGCCGGTGAGCAGGGTGGCCGCATCAGGGGCGATCCGCTGGGCCCGTTCGAGCACGCATGCACGAGAGAAATCGGGGGCACCGTCGGGCGGCCCCGTCAGGTAGGCCAACCCGCTTTTCGCCCACGCCCCGGTCCATTCCGCGTTGGCGCGCTGCGACCTCACCCCTCCATGGTTGCGCGCCGTCCAGGCGGGCCGGAAACGGGGCCGATAGTGGGTCCCATCGGCAACCGACCAGGGTACGGCGAGCACCGATGTGCAGAAACTATCTGCATGGTTCATGCGAATTTGACAGAAATTCAGTCTGTTGAGACCAAAAACGGGTTATTGTTCGTATCGGCTTAGCCGAGCAGCATGACCGGGGGACTTGAACCACGACCTCAACGGTCGAGACCTAGGACGGTTCCCGAATGTCTTATCTCCTCGCAGCGCCAGAGGCGCTGACGGTCGCGGCGTCAAATCTGGCTGGCCTGCAGACTGCGCTGGAAACGGCGAACACCGCCGCGGCGTCCTCGACCACCTACCTGGTCGCCGCCGCTCAAGACGAGGTGTCCACGGCCATCGCGGCGCTCTTCGCCGATCACGGCCAGACCTACCAGGCATTAAGCGCCCAAGCTGCGGACTTTCACAGCCGGATAGTCCAGACACTGTCGGCGAGCGCAAACTCCTATGCCCTCGCCGAAGCCGCGGCCGCCTCCCCCCTGCAGCCGTTGCTCGACGTGATCAACTGGCCTACCAATACTCTGTTCGGCCGCCCCCTCATCGGCGATGGCGCCAATGGTGCCGACGGGACCGGTGCAGCCGGCAAACCCGGCGGTTACCTGTATGGAAACGGCGGCAAGGGCGGCTCCGGCGCGGCCGGCCAGGCCGGTGGGGCCGGCGGCTCGGCCGGACTGATCGGCAACGGCGGGGCAGGCGGCATCGGGGGAAACTCCGCGAACGGCTCCGCGGGCGCCGGTGGCGCCGGTGGCAACGGCGGATGGCTGTGGGGCAACGGTGGTGCCGGTGGCGCGGGCGGGGCCAGCACGGGCTCTGGCTATGGCGGCATCGGTGGACTTGGCGGTAGCGCCAGGCTGATCGGCAGCGGTGGAGCCGGCGGGGGCGGCGGATCGAGCGTGAGCGGCGCCGGTGCCGCCGGTGGGGACGGCGGAAGTTCCGGGCTGTTGTGGGGAAATGGTGGTGGCGGCGGCGGTGGCGGTACCGGCGCAGCCGGTGGGAGCGGCGGCGACGGCGGTACCGGATGGCTGCTGGGCACCGCCGGTTCCGGCGGTCAGGGCGGTGACGCCACTGGCGTTGGGGCGGCCGGCGCAGGCGGTGACGGCGGCAACGGATTGTTCTTGGGTAACGCGGGAGCTGGCGGCAACGGCGGCAACGCCACCGGTGCCGGGGCCGGTGGCGCCGGCGGGGTCGGCGGAAACGCGTGGCTGCTGGGCAACGGCGGGCACGGCGGGGCCGGCGGCACCAGCGTGGCCGCCAACGCTGGCGCGGGCGGCGACGGCGGCGCGGCCTGGCTGATCGGCATGGGTGGCGCCGGCGGTGCAGGTGGCAACAGCATGAGCGGCTTTGGCGGCGCCGGCGGGGCAGGCGGCACCGCCGGAGTGCTGCTCGGCAGCGGCGGAGCCGGCGGGGCGGGCGGCAACAGCTTCGGCGGCAACGGCAACGGCGGCGCGGGCGGGTCGGGTGGGACCGCCTGGCTGCTCGGCAACGGCGGTAACGGCGGATCCGGCGGCTCCAGCGTGGGTGGCTACGGCGGCGCCGGAGGAACCGCCGCCAATGCAGGATTCCTGTTCGGTTTGGGCGGATCCGGCGGCGATGGCGGTTCTACTACCTTCGCCACCGGCGCCGCCGGTAGCGGCGGCACCGCCGGGAGTGCCTGGCTCATCGGCCACGGCGGCCACGGCGGCAGCGGCGGCAGCGCCACCGGCGGCGGCGTGACCGGCAACGGCGCGAACGGCGGAAACGGCGGGTTGCTCTACGGCAACGGCGGCTACGGCGGCAGCGGCGGAGCCGGCGTCTCGGGCATCGGAGATGGGATTGGCGGCGGCGGCGGTAATGCCTATCTGCTGGGCAATGGTGGGAACGGCGGTAATGGCGTCATCGGCGGCACGGCCGGCCGTGCGGGTCTGCTGATCGGCAACGGCGGAGACGGCGGCACGGGTCACCCCGGGGCCAACGGCGGCTTGCTGTTCGGCAACGGCGGAAACGGCGGCGACGGCGGCGTCGAACTACCGTCCAACGGCGGTGACGGCGGCAGGGCCTGGCTGCTCGGCAACGGCGGCCACGGCGGCACCGGCAGCAATGGCGTCGCGACAATTGCGGACGGAAACGGCTGGTACGGCGGTAATGGCGGCGACGCCGGACTGCTATTCGGCTTTGGCGGCCACGGCGGGGCCGGTGGCAGCGGCCTTGGTTCCGGTGACGGCGGCGGCGGTGGCGTGGGCGGCGACGCGGGCTGGATTTGGGGTCATGGCGGCGCCGGCGGTAGCGGTGGCAACGGCGGTGCTACCGGCGGTGGCGGTGGGGCCGGCGGGACCGGCGGCAGGGCGGTGCTGCTTGGCAGCGGTGGAGCAGGCGGACACGGGGGGCACGGTGGGCAGGCCGGGTCCAGCTCGGCGGCCGGTGCCGGTGGGCGGGGCGGTAATGCCGGTGCCAGCGGATTCATCTATGGCAATGGCGCGGCGGGCGGCACCGGCGGCGACGGCGGCATTGGCGCGCTTGGTAAGGCCGGCGGGGCCGGCGGGGCAGGCGGCCTCGGCGCGTCGACGCTGCTGCTGGGCAATGGCGGCGCCGGTGGCGCCGGCGGAGCGGGCGGTACCGGGGGCAACGCCGCTGGCGCCGGCGCGGTGGGCGGGCACGGCGGTGCGGCCGGCAATAGTGGATTTATCTTCGGCAGCGGTGGCCAAGGCGGGGCCGGGGGCGCCGGCGGTGAGAACCTCAACACCAACGTCGGCGGACCCGGCGGGGGCGGCGGCACCGGCGGCAACGCGACCTTCATTGGCAATGGCGGGAGCGGCGGTGCGGGCGGCGCCGGGGGTAAGGGTTCGCCGGATGGCGCCGGGGGGACCGGCGGCGGCGGTGGCCGCGGCGGGATCTTCGGCCAACCCGGTGCGACAGGACCTACTGGCTGACACGTAGCTGATCCCGGTACCTCCGGACGCCCATGGCCCACAGGAACAGCGAACCTGGTGGTGTCAATGCGCTTTAAGCCTTGCTGAAGTGTGATATGAGCCACTTCACCGGACTATTTGGATGAGTTAAGCGCCTTTTTCACGATTTAGGTTTGTACACACGTAAAACAAGCTATGGTTCGTATCGGCTTGGCCGATCATCATGACCGGGGGACTGCACACGACCTCAGAGGTCGTGTCCTAATAGTGGGCGGTTCCCGATGTCGTACTTCATTGCAGCGCCGGACGTGTTGTCAGCCGCGGCTTCAGATCTGGCGGGCATCGGGGCCACGCTGGAATCGGCCAACGCAACCGCGGCAGCCTCCACCACCAGCCTGGTCGTCGCGGCGCAAGACGAGGTGTCCGCCGCCATCGCGGCGCTGTTCGGCAACTACGGCCAGGCCTACCAAGACATGAGCGCCCAGGCGGCGGCCTTCCACCAACAGTTCATGCAGAACCTGGCGGCCGGCGCCGGTTCCTACTCGCTGGCCGAGGCCGCCAGCGCGGCGCCACTCGAGGGGCTCGGACAGGCCGTGCTGGGTGTCATCAACACGCCTACCCAGGTGTTGCTCGGCCGTCCGCTGATCGGCAACGGCGCCAACGGGTCACTGCCCGGCCAGGCCGGCGGGGACGGCGGGTTGCTGATCGGCAACGGTGGTGCGGGTGCCGGCGGCGCCGCCGGGCAGGCCGGCGGGGCAGGCGGAAACGCGGGATTGATCGGCAATGGCGGGGCAGGCGGGGCAGGCGGCGCGTCGACCACCGCTAACGGCGGCGCCGGAGGGCGCGGCGGCAACGGCGGCTGGTTGTACGGCAGCGGCGGCTCGGGCGGAATTGGCGGCCCCAACCTCAACGGGCTGGGGACCGGCGGCATCGGTGGTGCGGGCGGCCGGGCCTGGCTGATCGGTTCCGGTGGCACCGGTGGGGCTGGCGGTTCCGGCGCCAATGGCGGATCGGGTGGCGCCGGCGGCCAGGGTGGATGGATCTACGGCGACGGTGGCGCCGGCGGGGCCGGCGGGGCCAACACCAGTCCAACAGGTCTCAGCGGCACCGGTGGGCACGGCGGCGATGCCTGGCTGATCAGCTCGGGCGGTGCCGGCGGGGCCGGCGGCACCGGACCCTCGGGCGGTTTCGGTGGTGTCGGAGGCGACGGCGGCCACGGCGGGCTGCTCGCGGGCGCAGGTGGCGCCGGCGGTTCCGGTGGCAGCGCAGGCACCGGCGGTTCCGGTGGATCCGGTGGCGACGCCGGGTGGCTGTCAGGTGGATCCGGTGGAGCGGGCGGCATCGGCGGTATTGGCACCACCGACAGCGGTGGCCTCGGTGGGGCCGGCGGCACCGGCGGCTTCTACGGCCCCGGTGGAGCGGGCGGTACCGGTGGAACCGGGGCGAAGATTGGCGGTACCGGCGGTCGGGGCGGTAACGCCGGTTGGCTGCTGGGCACCGGCGGTGCCGGTGGAGCCGGGGGCGCCAGCGGCGCCGGGAACAACGGCGGCACTGGCGGCGGCGGCGGCAACGGCGGGTGGTTGTACGGCAACGGTGGGGTAGGCGGCGACGGCGGCAACGGTGGCATCGGCAGCACCGGCGTCAATGGCGGGAACGGCGGCGACGGCGGCGCGGGCGGTCGCGGCGGCCTGCTGTTCAGCGACGGCGGCAACGGCGGCAACGGCGGCATGGGTGGCAAGGGCGGCACCGGCACCTCCGGAGCCAACGGCGCTGACGGCACTTACCCCAGCGGGGACGGCCAAGACGGCGGCGACGGCGGCACCGGCGCTCTCGGTGGCAACGGCGGCAATGGTGGTGCGGGTGGGCGGGGCGGTTTGCTGTTCGGCGAGAACGGCATCCTCGGCCGGGGCGGCAACGGCGGTGACGGCGGCACCGGAGGCATCGGCGGCAACGGCGGCAACGGCGCTGCCGGCAACGCGTTCAGCCCCAACGGCGGCAACGGCGGTAACGGCGGTAACAACGGCGCCGGCGCCGCCACCGGCGGTACCGGAGGCTACGGGTCGGTCATCGGTAAGCACGGCGCTGCCGGCACCGCCGGCACCGGCACAGGCGGCAACGGCGGTAATGGCGGTGCTGGTTACGACGCGGCGACCGGCTCGGTTGCCGGCGCCAGCGGCGGCGACGGTGGCCACGGCGGTAACGGCGGCAATTACGGCAACGGTGGCGCGGGCGGCGCCGGCGGAAACGGGGCGTCCGGCAAGGCCGGCGTCAACGGCGTCAACGCGGGCGACAGCGGCACCGACGGTACTGCCGGCGGTACCGGCGGCGCGGGTGGATACGGCGGCAAGGGTGGTTCCATCGCTGGCACCGGCGGCGTCGGTGGGGCCGGCGGCAACGGCGGCACTGGCGGTGCCGGCGGCAATGGTGTCAACGGTCAGGACAGCTCCGTCGCCGGTGTGAACGGCGGCAACGGCGGCAACGGCGGCAGTGGCGCCGACGGCGGCCACGGTGGAGCAGGCGGAGCGGGCGGCACCGACCACCTGGGCAACACCGCCAAGGCGGGCACCAATGGAATCGGCGGCAACGGCGGCGATGCCGGCGCGGCCGGGAATGGCGGTCGCGGTGCTAACGGCACCGCTGCGCACATCGATGGTTCCGACGGTGGTAAAGGCGGAAGCGCTGGACTGGCCGGCCTGAAGGGCCTGGGCGGCGACAACGGCATCGGCCCCGTCGTAAACGGCCAAGACGGCCATGGCGTCAATGGCGGTAACGGTGGCACCGGCGGTAACGGCGCCGTCGGGGCCAATGGCATCAACGGTGTCGGCGCCGGAGCCAGTGGCGGCGACGCGCAACGAGGTGGCAACGGCGGTAACGGCGGTCAGGGAGGCGCGGCCGGCCGGGCCGGCACCAGCGGCGGTACGGGCGGGGCCGGCGGCACCGGCGGTGTCGGTGGTACCGGCGGTTCGGGCGTAACTGGTGCGGACGCGACGGGCACGACGGCAGCGGGCGTGGGTAACGCGGGCGAGACCGGCGGTAATGCCGGGGCCGGCGGTGACGGCGGTAGCGGCGGTAAGGGTGGTGCTGCCGGCGGTGCGGGTTCGCACGGCGGCAGTGTCGGCGCGGTGGGTGCCGGCGGTGCGGGCGGTAATGGCGGGGCTGCCGGTACGGCGGGTAACGGTGGTAGCGGTGCGGCCGGAGCCAACGGCGTCACCGGCGTGAATTACGGCACGGGTGTCGGTGACGGCGGCAAGGGTGGGGCCGGCGGGACCGGCGGTAACGGCGCCCGCGGCGGTACCGGGGGCGGGGCCGGCCTTAACGGTGACGGCAGCACCTCAAGTGCGGCCAACGGACTGGGTGCGGCCGGCAGCAACGGCGGCGACGGCGGCAACGCGGGCGCCGGCGGTAGCGGCGCGAACGGTGTCGACGGCACGGCCGGGGTAACCACAGCAAATGGGCTCGGTGCGGGCACCGACGGCGGTGACGGCGGTGGCGGCGGGACCGGTGGAGCGGGTGGAAAGGCGGGGGCGGGCGGCCTCAATGCCGGTACCACCACCCACGCCAGCGACGGTACCGGCGGTAAGGGCGGCAACGGCGGGGCGGCCGGAGTCGGCGGCAACGGTGGCAGGGGTGCGGACGGTATCGCCAACACCGCCAACCTCAACGGTGGTGACGGCGGTAGAGGCGGCGACGCCGGCGCTGTGGGCACCGCGGGAGCTGGCGGGGCCAACGCTGCGGGCAGCACTAACCCCCTCGACCCCAACGTCGGAGCGGCGGGCAACACCGGGTTCGGAGCCAACGGCGGTAGCGGTGGCGCCGGCGGAGATGGCGCCAATGGCATCGCCGGCAAGAGCGGCCTCAACCCGGGCGACGGCGGCACCACCGGAACCGACGGGGGCAGCGGCGGCGCCGGCGGGGCGGGCGGCACCGCCAGCGGGAGCCAGACATCGGCCGGACTGCAAACGCACGGCGGCAACGGCGGCGCCGGCGGCAAAGGTGGTGCCGGTGGCACCGGCGGTAGCGGGCTCGACGGCAACAACGGAGTGCGCGGCGTTAACCAGTACGGCAATGGCGTCAGTGCCGGACAGACCGGTGGTAGCGCCGGCGCCGGAGGCAACGGCGGCAGCGGCGGGCAGGGCGGTGACGCCGGCGGCGGTGGCACCGGTGGGGGTGTCGCGGGCAGCGCGGGTAGCGGCGGGGCTGGCGGTATTGGCGGCGACGCGGGGACGGCCGGCAAGGGCGGGGCCGGTGCCAGCGGATCCGACGGCGTTGCGGGTGTCGACGAATATGGCACCGGTGTTGGTGGTGGTCAGAACGGCGGCAACGGCGGGGCCGGTGGTAAGGGCGCCAATGGCGGCAACGGCGGCGCGGCCGGGCTCGCGGGCAAGGGCGCCGGAGCCAGCGCCGGCGGCTACGGGACCGGCGGCAACGCTAGCAACGGCGGTGCGGGCGGCGCAGGTGGTGCCGGCGGTGCGGGCGTTACCGGAGCCAATGGGGTGGCCGGGTCCAGCCAGTACGGCAACGGTGTGGGCGGCGGTCAGGACGGCGGTAACGGCGGTGCCGGTGGTACCGGCGGTGCGGGTGGCAACGGCGGCACCGCCGGCAAGGACGGCAACGGGCTCACCACGGCCACCCAGGGTGCGGGCGGGGCCGGTGGTGTGGGTGGCAACGCCGGCGCCGGCGGCGACGGCGGACACGGCGCTAATGGCACCACCGCTTCCACCGGATCGATCGACGGCGGCAAAGGCGGCCGCGGCGGCAACGCCGGCACAGTCGGTGCCGGCGGCGCCGGCGGTAACGGCCCGGGCGGCAACCCCGGCCAGGCCCTCAGCGGTGCCGGCGCCAACGGCGGTAACGGCGGCGGCGGCGGCAACGGCGCCGACGGCACCGCAGGCACCAACGGCCTCAACCCCGGCGACAGCGGCACCGCAGGCACCAACGGCGGCAAGGGCGGTCAGGGTGGTGCCGGCGGTGCGGCCAGCGGCAGCAAGGACGCGGCCGGGGTCACCACGCATGGCGGTAATGGTGGTGCCGGCGGCAAGGGCGGGGTCGGCGGTAAGGGCGGCAGCGGTTTGGCCGGGGCCAGCGGTTCGGCGCTGAGCGGCCCGGGGGGCAACGGACAAAACGGCGGTAACGCTGGTGCCGGTGGTACCGGTGGTGATGGCGGGCAGGGCGGTGACGCCGGCAGCGGTGGCACCGGTGGTGGTGTCGCGGGCAGCGCAGGTAGCGGCGGTGCCGCCGGTAATGGCGGCGACGCGGGCACGGCCGGCAAGGGCGGCGCCGGAGCCAACGGTGCGGCCGGTGTGACTGGGCAAAACGCCTACAGCACCGGTATCGGTGGTGGTCAGAACGGCGGCAACGGCGGGGCTGGCGGGGCCGGCGCCGACGGCGGCAACGGCGGCAAAGGCGGGGCCGCAGGAAGCGGCACCGGCGGCAGCACCGGGGCCTACGGAAACGGTGGCAACGCCAGCGGTGGCGGCACCGGTGGCGCGGGTGGTGGCGGCGGTGCCGGCGCTACCGGAGCCAATGGGGTGGCCGGGTCCAGCCAGTACGGCAACGGTGTGGGCGGCGGTCAGGACGGCGGTACCGGCGGTGCCGGCGGTACCGGCGGAGCCGGTGGCGCCTCCGGCACCGGCGGTCAGGCCTTCGGCGGCTCGGCCACGCCCGGCGCTAACGGTGCCAACGCAGCCGGTGGTGTGGGCGGCAACGCGGGCATCGCCGGTGACGGCGGCCGCGGCGCCAATGGCATCGCCGGAACCGCCAATCTCGATGGTGGTAAGGGCGGGGCCGGCGGTAACGCCGGCGCGGTCGGCGTCGGCGGCGCCAACGCCGGCGGCGGTCAGGCTAACTCGGGCTTCGGTGCTAATGGCGGTAATGGTGGTGGCGGCGGTAATGGCGCTGAGGGCGCCGCGGGCATCAACGGCGTCAACGCGGGTGTCAGTGGCACTGCGGGCGCCGGTGGCGGTAACGGTGGTCAGGGTGGCGCCGGTGGGGCGGCCAGTGGGTCGCAGACTCCGGCGGGGGTGCAGACCCATGGCGGTGCCGGCGGTGCCGGCGGTCAGGGCGGCGGCGGCGGCCAGGGCGGTTCGGGGGCCGATGGCCATGACGGGTCCACGCAGAATTACGGCAACGGGATCGGCGCCGGTCAGGACGGCGGTAACGCCGGGGCCGGCGGTAAGGGCGGCAACGGCGGCCAGGGCGGTGCCGCCGGTGGCGGCGGTACCGGCGGCGGCGTGGCGGGCACGGCCGGCAATGGCGGGGCGGCCGGTAACGGTGGTAACGCGGGCACGGCCGGCAAGGGCGGGGTCGGTGTCACCGGCGCGGCCGGGGTGGCTGGGCAAAATGCCTACAACACCGGTGTCGGTGGCGGCCAAAACGGTGGTAACGGCGGTAATGGTGGGGCCGGCGCCAACGGCGGCAACGGTGGCAACGGTGGCGCGGCCGGCGGTGCGGGCGCCAGCGTGGGCACCAACGGTAACGGCGGCAACGCCTCCAGCGGTGGGGCCGGCGGGGCCGGCGGCAACGGCGGGGCCGGCGCCAAGGGCGCTGACGGAGTCGAAGCCGCCAACCAGTACAGCAACGGGATCGGCGGCGCCCAGGACGGCGGCAACGGCGGCGCCGGCGGCACCGGCGGTAATGGCGGCTCCGGCGGCACGCACGGTCTTAAAGGCACCACCGTCGGTGGAGGCGGCGCCGACGGCGCGGTGCAGGGTGCGGGCGGGGCCGGTGGTGTGGGTGGCAACGCCGGCGCCGGCGGCGACGGCGGACACGGCGCTAATGGCACCACCGCTTCCACCGGATCGATCGACGGCGGCAAAGGCGGCCGCGGCGGCAACGCCGGCACAGTCGGTGCCGGCGGCGCCGGCGGGACCGGCCCGGGCGGCAACCCCGGCCAGGCCCTCAGCGGTGCCGGCGCCAACGGCGGTAACGGCGGCGGCGGCGGTAACGGCGCCGACGGCACCGCAGGCACCAACGGCCTCAACCCCGGAGACAGCGGCACCGCAGGCACCAACGGCGGCAAGGGCGGCGACGGCGGACAGGGTGGTGCTCGTAGCGGCACCGGCTCTGCCATCCACGACGGCAACGGCGGCGCCGGCGGCAAGGGTGGTGTCGGCGGGGCCGGCGGCAGCGGTGCCAACGGTGCGGATGCAACCGGCACCGGCGCCAATGGCGTAGGCAACGCCGGCCAGAAGGGTGGCGACGCTGGCGCTGGTGGTAACGGTGGCGCCGGCGGTAAGGGCGGCGCAGCCGGCGGGGCCACCGGCACCACCGGTGCGGGCGGGGCCGGTGGAAACGGTGGCGCGGCTGGGACGGCGGGTAAGGGCGGCGCCGGGGCGGCCGGCGCCAACGGCGTCACCGGAGTCAACTACGGCACCGGTGTCGGTGATGGCGCCAAGGGCGGCAACGGCGGAATCGGTGGTAACGGCGCCAACGGCGGTAACGGCGGCGCCAAGGGCCTCAACGGCGACAACACCGCGTCCGCCGCAGCCAACGGTGTGGCTGCGGCCGGTTCCAACGGAGGCAACGGCGGCAACGCCGGGGCCGGCGGGTACGGCGCTCAGGGCGTCGACGGTAAGGCCGGGGTTACCACGGCCAATGGTTTGGGCGGAGCCGCCAATGGCGGCAACGGCGGCGGCGGTGGCACCGGCGGGGCCGGTGGTAAAGCCGGCGCGGGCGGCCTGAATGGCAATGGCACCACCTACGCGGGCAACGGGACCGGTGGCACCGGCGGCAATGGCGGTAACGCCGGCGCTGGTGGCGATGGCGGAACTGGTGCCGACGGCGTCGCGAACACCGCCAACATCGACGGCGGTAAGGGCGGTAAGGGTGGTGCCGCTGGCGCCGTGGGGACCGCTGGAGCCGGTGGCGCAAACTCCAGCGGTTCCACCACGGGCACCGGGGCCGGCAAGGCAGGCAGCGCCGGTGGCGGCGCCAATGGTGGCAATGGTGGCGATGGTGGTAACGGCGCGACCGGTGCGCGAGGCGCTGATGGCGTCAATTCAGCGAACCCGGATGGCAGCATCGGCCAGCGCGGCGGCAACGGTGGCGCCGGCGGACAGGGTGGCGCCCGTAGCGGCAGCGGCATGGGCGGCAACGGCGGCGCTGGCGGCAGCGGCGGCACCGGCGGTAACGGCGGCAACGGCCTCGACGGTGCCAGCGGCGCAAACACCAGCGGTCCGGGCCTGGACGGTCAGCGCGGCGGCAACGCGGGCAGCGGCGGCGCCGGTGGTAACGGCGGGGCTGGCGGCGCGTCCGGCGGCAGCGGCGGCACCGCGGGCAACGGCGGTAACGCGGGCAACGGTGGCTCGGCCGGAACCGCGGGCAACGGCGGTACCGGCGCCAGGGGCGCCGACGGCATCTCGGGCGTCAACAACACCGCCGGCAACAATGGCGGTGGCTACAACGGCGGCACCGGCGGCAACGGCGGCACCGGCGGCAACGGCGGCACCGGCGGCAACGGTGGCGCGGCCGGCGGCACCGGCGCCAGCGCAGGCGCAAACGGTAACGGCGGTAACGCCAGCAACGGTGGCAACGCGGGACGGCCGGGCGACGGCGGTAACGGCGCGGACGGCACCTCCGCTTACATCAACGGCGGCAACGGCGGCAACGGCGGCAACGTCGGCAAGGCAGGTGCGGGCGGCACGGCCGGCGCGGCGGGCACCGGCGGGACCGGTGGCACCGCTGGCAACGCCGGCAGCGCAGGCGCCTCGGTCAGCGGGTCGGCCGGCAACGGCGGCAAGGGCGGTGCGGGTTACACCTCTGCCGCCGCTGGATCCAGCGGCGGGAATGGCGGCGCCGGCGGTAACGGCGGCTCGCAGGGCAACGGCGGCGATGGCGGTGCCGGCGGTCAGGGCATAGCCGGCGCCAACGGTGTCAACGGCACCGCGGCGAACCCCAACGGCACCGACGGCCAGGCCGGCGGTTCGGGTGGCAACGGCGGTGCCGGCGGCATCGGTCAGGGCGCTGGCCAGCACGGCGGTAACGGCGGGGCGGCGGGCACCGGCGCCAATGGCGGCACCGGCGGCACCGGTTGGACCGGCCGCGACGGGCAATCCGGTTCGAACCTCTACAACAATGGCATTGGCGGCGGCGAGAACGGTGGCAACGGCGGCAGCGGCGCCGACGGCGGAGACGGTGGTAACGGCGGCGTCGGCGGCGCCGGCCAGAACGGTGCCAGCAACGGCAGCACCGCCGTCGGCGGCAATGCGGGTGTCGGCGGGAACGCCGGCACGCCCGGTGATGGCGGTAGTGGTGCCACAGGTACCGCCACCTACACCACGGGCGGGGCCGGCGGCAACGGCGGCAGCCCGGGCAAGGCAGGCGGCGGCGGCACCGGCGGTAGCGGCTCCACGGCTGGCAACGACGGCAGCGACGGTTCGGTGCCCACCACTCCGGCCGGCAACGGCGGGCACGGCGGCGCGGGCTACACGGCCACGGCGCCTGGTGCTGCCGGCGGTCAGGGTGGCCACGGCGGCAACGGTGGCAGCTACGGCAGCGGCGGCGACGGTGGCGCCGGCGGGAACGGCGCGGCCGGCACCGACGGCACGAACGGCATCAGCGGCTCCGCCAACAACATCAACGGCACTGCCGGACAGGCCGGCGGCGCGGGTGGCCGCGGCGGCGCCGGCGGCAACGCCGGCACCATGCTGGGTAACGGCGGCGCGGGCGGCCAGGGCGGCGTCGGCGGCGGCGGCGGCGACGGCGGGAACGGCGGCACCGGTGCCGCCGGCTACGTCAGCAACGGCCAGGGCGCCAACAGCGGCCAATCCGGCGGCATCGGCGGTGCGGGCGGCAAGGGCGGCGACGGCGGCGATGGGGGCGCGGCCGGCACCGCGGGTCTGTACGGCTTCCAGGGCACCCAGGGCGCCGGCGGCGCGGCAGGGACCGGGGGCCACGGCGGCGACGGCGGTACCGGCGGGGCCGGGGCTAACGGCGCCAACGGTGTAGCGAACACCGATGCCTACGGCAACGGCATCGGCGGCGGCCAGGACGCCGGCAATGGCGGCAGTGGCGGCGACGGCGGCAAGGGCGGCGACGGCGGCAAGGGCGGCGCGGGTAGCACCTCCGGGGCCGGGGGCAACGCGGGTGGTGGTGGCGACGGCGGCGACGGCGGCCAGCAAGGTAACGGCGGCCGCGGCGCCGACGGCACCAAGTCCAACCCCGACGGCGGTCACGGCGGCAAGGGCGGCAACCCCGGCGCCGGTGCGGGCGGCGGCCCGGGCGGCACCGGCGGCACCGGCTCCACCACTGGCACGAACGGAGTCGGCGGCAACGTCGGCCACACGCCCACCGGCATCGGCGGTAACGGCGGCGACGGCGGCGACGGCTACAACCCGACGACCCCTGGCGCGAACGGCGGCCAGGGTGGCGCCGGCGGCGACGGCGGCAACTACGGCAACGGCGGCAACGGCGGTGACGGCGGCAACGGCGTCGTCGGCGCGAATGGCACGAACGGCGATTCCGCCACGAACCCGAACGGAACTAATGGTCAGGCCGGCGGCAACGGCGGCGACGGTGGGGCCGGCGGTAAGAGCGGTATCTACAACGGCTACGCCGGGGCGGGCGGCAACGCAGGCAGCGGTGCCAACGGCGGCACCGGCGGCAGCGGCTGGAACAACCCGGCTGGTGTCGGCGGTAACGCCGGCAGCGGTGGCAACGGCGGCACCGCCGGCCAGGGCGGCGCCGGCGGCGACGGCTTCCTCGGCGGCGGCGACGGCGGCGCCGGAGGCAACCCGGGCAAGGGTGGGGCCGCAGGCACACCCGGAACGGGAACCGCCGGCTCGGGCAATACAGGTCAGACGGGTATTGACGGGCAACTGGTGAGCCCGGGAACGCAGCGGGGTGACGGCGGCGACGGCGGCGACGCCTTCGGCGTGCCTGGCGCCGGCGCTAAGGGCTACAGCGGTGGCGACGGCGGCGACGCCGGTGCCTACGGCAACGGCGGCAACGGCGGCCACGGCGGCCAGGGCGGTACCGGCGTCACCGGCGCCGACGGCACTTTCCCGACCACCGGCAAGGGCGCCGACGGCGGAACCGGCGGCACCGGCGGCGACGGCGGCAAGGGCGGCAACGGCGGCTGGGTGAGCGGCAACAGCGGCAACGGTGGTGACGGCGGTGTGGGCGGCACCGGCGGCACCGGCGGTAAGGGCGCCACCGGCGATTGGAGCGACCCGGTCAGCCTCGGCAACGGCGGCGACGGCGGCAATGGTGGCGCGGGCGGGACCGGTGGTCAGGCCGGTGACGCTGGAACCGTCACTAATGGCACCAGGGGCAACGGCGGCAACGGCGGACAGGGCGGGACCCCCGGCCTGGGCGGCGCCGGCGGCACCGGCGCTGCCGGCGACGCAACGCACACCACCGGCGGTAACGGCGGCCACGGCGGCGACACCGGCATCACGGTGGGTACCGGCGGCAAGGGTGGCGCGGGCAGCACCCCCGGCGCCAACGGTTCGGCCGGTGTCTCGAACACCAGCACCGCCGGCGGGGCCGGCGGCACCGGCGGGGCAGGATTCAGCCCCACTACCCCGGGCGCCAGCGGCGGCATCGGCGGTAACGGCGGCGACGGCGGTGACCACGGCAACGGCGGCACCGGCGGTGCCGGCGGCAACGGCGCGGCCGGAGCCAACGGCGTCAACGGAACCAACCCCGGCGACAGTGGTACCAGCGGTCAAGTCGGTGGTGCCGGCGGTGCCGGCGGTGCCGGCGGCAACGGCGGAACCGCGGCTGGCGCGGGTGGCGTCGGCGGTGCCGGCGGGGCGGGCGCCGACGGCGGCAACGGCGGCAACGGCGTCGTCGGCAAGTACGGTGTCGCTGGGCAAGACTACGGCCAGGGCAACGGCGTCGGCGGCGGTCAGAACGGTGGCAACGGCGGCAGCGGTGCCCAAGGCGGAGCTGGTGGCGCCGGTGGCGTCGGCGGTAAGGCGGCGGGCGGCGGCGGCGCTCAGGCGGCGGCCGGCGCGGGCGGCAGCGGCGGTAACGGTGGCAACGCCGGAGCGGCCGGTGACGGCGGAGCCGGCGCGAACGGCACCCAGAACTTCCGCAACGGCGGCAACGGCGGCGCCGGTGGCAACGCCGGAACGGCCGGAGCGGGCGGCAGCGGGGGTGCCGGGTCGACCACTGGCAGCAACGGCAACGCCGGTGCGTCGGTGAACATCCCGAACGGCAACGGCGGCCAGGGCGGTAACGGCTACAACGCCCTCACCCCGAGCCAGGTTGGCGGGTCCGGCGGCAACGGCGGCGCCGGCGGCCGGATCGGCGACGGTGGCAATGGCGGCAACGGTGGCAACGGCGCCTCGGCGACGGTGAGCGGCACCAACGCCGCGGCGCTCGGCGGCAACGGTACCGATGGCCACACCGGCGGCGCTGGCGGCGCAGGCGGTAACGGCGGCAGCGGCGGTGTGGACGGCGGCAACGGCGGCACCGGTGGCTACGGCGGCAATGGTGGCAATGGCACCGCGGGCGGCAACGGCGTCCGCGGCGGCAACGGTGTCACCGACGTCAACCAGTACGGCACCGGCATCGGCTCCGCCCAGAACGGCGGTAACGGCGGTGCGGGCGGCGACGGCGGCGCCGGTGGCAACGGCGGCAAGGGCGGCGCGGCACCGAGCGGAACCGTGGGAGCGGGCGGCAAGGGCGGGAACGCGGGCGACGGCGCCAACGGCGGTACCCCCGGTGACGGCGGCAACGGCGCGAACGGCACCGTCACCAACCCCAATGGCGGTAACGGCGGCAACGGCGGCACCGCTTACGTCGGCAAGGCCGGCGCGACCGGCATCGGCGGCACCGACGGGAACGGCGCCAACCAGGCCGCCAACGGCACCGCCGGAACCAACGGAACACCGCTGGGCACCGTCGGCAACGGCGGTAACGGCGGCAACGGCTACGACGCTTCCACCGGTACCGTCGCCGGCGCCGACGGCGGCAATGGCGGTACCGGCGGCAACGGCGGCACCTACGGCACGGGTGGCAATGGCGGCGCCGGCGGCAACGCGGCCAACGGCACCAACGGCGTCAACGGCACCGGCCCGGGCGCGTCCGGAACCAGTGGTACGGCCGGCGGCAAGGGTGGCACCGGCGGTAACGGCGGTGCCGGCGGCACCGTCTCCGGTAACAGCGGCAGCGGCGGTGCGGGTGGCAACGGCGGTAACGGGGGCACCGGCGGCGCCGGCATCGACGGCAACCCTGGTCAGGCCGGTGGTAACGGCGGAAGCGGCGCCAACGGCGGCGCGGGCGGTAACGGCGGTGCCGCGGGCACTGTCACCTCGGGCACCCAGGGCTTCGGCGGATCGGGCGGAAACGGCGGCAACGCCGGAACTCCTGGCGACGGCGGCAAGGGCGGAGACTCCACCAGCGCCAGCAGTCCCGGCGCCAGGGGCGGCGATGGCGGCGATGCCGGCACCGCAGGCTCCGGTGGCACGGCCGGTGTCGGCAACGCCGGCGTCGGCGCGGGTGTCAACGGCACCGCCGGTGCCGCGGTGACGACGCCGGCCGGTAACGGCGGCGGCGGCGGAAAGGGCTTCAGTCCCACCGCAGCCGGCGCCAGCGGCACCGCGGGCGGCGACGGCGGCAACGGCGGCAACGTCGGCAACGGCGGCAACGGCGGCAACGGCGGCAACGGTGCGACTGGCGCGAACGCCACCCCCGTCTCCGGCGCCGGTACCGATGGAAACTCCGGCATGACCGGCGGGTCCGGCGGCGCGGGCGGCAAGGGCGGCAACGGCGGTTCGATCTCCGGTGATGGCGGCAACGGCGGCAACGGCGGTACCGCCGGCAATGGCGGCCAGGGCGGCAACGGCACCGCGGGTGACTCCACGTTCGCATTCAACGACGGCACCGGCGGCAAGGGCGGCAACGGCGGAGTCGGTGGGACGGGCGGGGCCGCGGGTAACGGGGGCAACGCCCTGGGCAGCGGCAATGGCGGGGCCGGTGGAACCGGCGGAACCGGCGGTGCCGGCGGGGCACCCGGCACCGGTGGCAACGGCGCTACTGGCAACAGCACGGTGAGCCACCCCAACGGTGGTACAGGCGGTGCCAGCGGCACCGGTGGCAAGGGCGGCGCCGGGGGCGCGGGCAGCACCGGCGGCAGCTCCGTCTCCGGCAATCCGGGTGCCGCGGGCAGCGGCGGCGGCGGGGGCGCCGGAGGCAGTGCCGTTAGCGGTCAGACCGGTGGTGGCGGCGGCAACGCGGCTTCCGGTTCCAACGGCAACGGCGGCGACGGCGGCAAGGGTCCCAGCGGCGGCGACGGCGGCAACGGGACCGGCGGCGGCACCGGCGGCAGTGGCGGCACCGCGGGCAACGGCGGCGCCGGCGGCAGCGGCGACGGCACCGGCAACGCCGGCAACCCGGGTGCGGTCGGTAGCACCGGTAAGGCGGGGAGCCCCTAGAGACGGGCAGGCCGACCGCCCCGGTCCAGCAGCGGGCCCGGGTGGTCGACCTGCAATAACTCAGAACTGCAGTGCGCTGAAATGCCAGTCCAGCACGTGGCGGTCCGGCTCACCGGCCGCGTCGCTGACCGCGTACACCAGCGACCGCAGCCCCAGCACACCGTCGGAAGCGGACTCGACGTGCAGCTCGCTGTACAAGGTGTCGCCTTCCCGGACCGGCCCGGTGTGATCGCAGGATTTCCAGCCCAGCACCGTCACCAGGTTGGGCAGCAGCCGGTTGGCCTGGGCGAAGGCCAGGCCAATCGTGTGTCCGCCGTACACCAGGCGCTGCCCGCTGACCCTCGAATCGTGGTGAGTAGCAGCAATATTCAGTGTGATGCGGGCAAGCTCGGCGGCGCTGCTGACCACGTCGGCAGTGCTGTGCAACACTGCACCGGCGATCGCGGGGTCGAAGTGCGGGCCGGGTACCCGGCGCCGAAATGCGTCGGCGTCCCAGGAATCGGTCGGCGGTTCTGCCGGCGGCGCCGCGTCGGCACCGATTACGGACAAGTCGTCGGCCCGGTCGGTGCCCTGCCAGTCCGGGCTGGCCGGCAGCATCGCGCAGCGGTAGAAGTCCAGCACCAACTGGTCGGCCTGGTCGATGGTGGTCATCCGCAGCGCCGCCAGTCCGGTGGGTGCCCGGCCGGGCTTTGCCGCATTGGCGCGCATGCCGACAACTTCGGTGCGGGTGTAGAGGGTGTCGCCGAGCACCGGGAACCGGTGGAAGGTGAGCCCTCGATAGAACAGATTGGCTTTGACTCGCTGGGTGGCCAAAGTCGACTGCCCGATCGCCACGTCGCACACCAGCCCCGGATGGGCCAGAGCCGCCGGAGCGCCTGTTACCGCGGCGCTCAGATCGGCGTCCAGGGCCAGCCGCAACCGGTCCCCCACGATCGCCTGGTGGGCGGCGGCCAACCCGGGTGTCAGGGTCACCGAGGGCGCCCAGTCGAACACCTGGCCAACCGAGAGGTCGTCGAAGTAGGGCCCGCCCGACCGGATGCCCGTATACCCGTTAGTCACGAATCCACATGCTGGCAGGCTGTCTGGACGAGGGTTACACCACCCCGCCACGCACCTCGTCAACCACACCCATCCGCCCCACCACCCACCGCGTCAACCGCCCGACACCCACCCGCCGAGAGTGAATCTCCCGACGCTACATGCCGATTTTGCGTCGGGAGATTCACCTCCGACCGCCCCGAGAAATGCCGACCGAGAGGCCGTATCAAGTGAGCATTGAACTCGACGACGACGAAGCGATGCTGGTCGCCACCGTGCGTGCGTTCATCGACCGCGACGTGAAACCGACAGTCCGCGAGGTGGAACACGCCAACGCCTACCCGCAGCAGTGGATCGAGCAGATGAAGCGCATCGGCATCTACGGGCTGGCCATTGAGGAGGAGTACGGCGGCTCACCGGTCTCGATGCCCTGCTACGTCCAAGTCACCCAGGAGCTGGCGCGCGGCTGGATGAGCCTGGCCGGTGCGATGGGTGGGCACACGGTGGTGGCCAAGCTGCTGGGTTTGTTCGGCACCGAGGAGCAGAAACGAAAGTACCTGCCGCCGATGGCCACCGGGGAGCTGCGCGCCACGATGGCGCTGACCGAACCCGGCGGCGGTTCGGATCTGCAGAACATGTCGACGACGGCCCTGCCCGACGGCTCCGACACGTTGGTGGTCAGCGGTTCCAAGACCTGGATTTCCAACGCCCGCCGGTCCGGCTTGATTGCGCTGCTGGCCAAGACCGACCCGAACGCCAGCCCGCGCCATAAGGGCATCTCGGTGCTTCTGGTCGAGCACGGCCAGGGTTTGACGGTCTCCCGCGACCTGCCCAAGTTGGGCTATAAGGGCGTCGAGACGTGCGAGCTTTCCTTCGACGGCTTCCGGGTTCCGGTGTCAGCCATCCTGGGCGCCGAACCCGGACAAGGCTTCTCGCAGATGATGAAGGGCCTCGAGACGGGTCGCATCCAGGTGGCGGCGCGGGCGCTGGGGGTGGCCACGGCCGCGCTGGAAGACGCGCTCGAGTACGCGCAGCAGCGCGAGAGTTTCGGCCAGCCCATCTGGAAGCATCAGTCCGTCGGTAACTATCTGGCCGACATGGCAACCAAACTCACCGCGGCTCGCCAATTGACCCGTTATGCCGCCGAACGGTACGACAGCGGCCAGCGCTGCGACATGGAGGCCGGAATGGCCAAGCTGTTCGCCTCAGAAGTGGCTATGGAGATCGCGCTGAACGCGGTGCGGATCCACGGCGGCTACGGCTACTCCACCGAATACGACGTAGAACGTTACTTCCGCGATGCGCCGCTGATGATCGTCGGCGAGGGCACCAATGAAATACAGCGCAATGTCATTGCTTCACAACTGGTTTCCCGCGGCGGAATCTGATTTCAGACGGCGTCCACCAAGCCCCAGTCCAGGGCGGTCGGCACGTCGATGGTGCGACCGGAGAGCACCAGATACGCGGTGCGCCAACGTCCGATCCGCCGTGTGACGCTGACCGTGCCACCCGCACCGGGGATCAGCCCTAAGCTGAGCTCCGGTAGGCCGAACACCGAATCTCGCTGCGCCACCACATATCCGCAGAATGCGGCCATCTCCAGCCCGCTTCCCAGCACCTGTCCGTGCACCTGTGCCCGACATGACCGCCCGAGCCGGCTGGTCAGCTCGTCGAGCACCATGGCCGGGCTGTGTCTAGTGCGGGCCAGGTGGGCGCTGGCCGGGTCGGCAAAGCTGCCGAATTCGGCGAGGTCACCGCCACTGCAGAACGACGGACCGTTACCGTTCAGCACCACGGCAGCTACCGACGTATCCAATTGAGCAACGGCCAGCGCCTCGAGTAGCGCCCCCCGCATGTCGGTGGAGAACGCGTTGTGCCGTGCCGGCCGGTTGAAGGTGACCCGGAGTACATCGCCATCTCGTTGTGCCACAACCGGGTCGGCGGTGGTCGGCGACTGAGCTGGGCCGCGTTCGGATAGCCAGCGCGCGAACTCCGGGCCGGCCTGCAGTGTCGAGTAGGCCAGCGACTCGGTGACCAATCCGGCCGCCGTCGGCCCCGCCGGGTCCAGGCTGCGCAGCACGTCATCGCAGACCGCGCCGGCCTGCGGCCACCGTTCATACCGCTGGGCGAGTTCGGTCAACGCCTGCGGCACCGAAGCCACGGTAACGACCCGCCGATCAGGGCAAGGTCTCTCGCTCAATGTGAAAGTTGCTGCCTCAAGCCAAAATTCATCGACCAACGGCCCGTACGCCACGATCACGCCGGGCGGCCACGCCACGTCGATATCCGGCGGGTTGGACAAGTCGACCACCCGGAACATCGGTCACACCGAATACTTCTCGACCAGCTCGTTCTTGTAGAGCTTGCCGGTATCGGTGCGCGGCAACGCCTTTTCGAACGCGATGGAGCGAGGACACTTGAAGTGGGACAGCTTTTCGCGCAACCAGGCCAGCAACTCCTCGCCGAACGCGTCGGTGGCGTCGTCGGGGTCGACGGTCTGCACCGCCGCCATCACCCGCTGACCCATCTCGTCGTCCGGGACGCCGAAGACCGCAGCGTCCATCACTTTTGGATGAGTGACAAGCAGGTTCTCGGTCTCCTGGGGATAGATGTTCACCCCGCCGGAGATAATCATGTGATGGCGACGGTCGGTCAGGTACAGATAGCCTTCCTCGTCGAGGTAGCCGATGTCGCCGACGGTCATCCACCCGTGTTTGTCGCGCGATGACGCGGTCTTGGACGGGTCGTTGAGGTACTCGAACGAGTATCCGCCTTCGAAGTAGATCTCGCCCGGCTGGCCCGGCGGCAGTTCGTTGCCGTCCTCGTCGAGGATGTGTAAGGCGCCCATCATGGGCCTGCCCACCGAGCCCGGATGTGCCAGCCATTCTTCGGCGGTGATCAGTGTCGAGCCGATCGCCTCCGAGGACGCGTAGTACTCGTCAACGATCGGCCCCCACCAGTCGATCATCTGCTTCTTAATCTGCACCGGACAGGGGGCCGCGGCGTGCATGACCCGCTTCAGGGTGGACAGGTCGTATGAATCACGCACCGCATCAGGCAGTTTCAGCATCCGCACGAACATGGCCGGCACGAACTGGCCGTGTGTCACGCCGTAGCTCTGGATTGCGCGCAGTGTCCCTTCGGCGTCGAATTTCTCCATCACCACGGTGGTGAGACCGGCGGCCTGCACGGTCATCGACCACACCGAGGGCGCGGTGTGGTACAGCGGCGCCGGGCTCAGGTACACCGTCGAAGGGTCCATCCAGAAACCGACCAGCGCCGACATCATGCCCGGCGCGTCTTCCGGTGGGACGTGCGGCAATTCGCGCTTGATGCCCTTCGGTCGGCCGGTGGTTCCCGACGAATACTGCAGCAGATCACCCTCGATCTCATCATCGATCGGCGTATCTGGTTGCCCGGCAACGCATTCCGGGTAGCGCTGCCAACCCTGAAGCGAACCGTCCGCGATCAGCAGCAGCTGCGGCAGCCCGCCGGGCAAGTGCTCGCCCAGGCCGGCGCAGACATCGCGCAGCGCCTGGGACCCGACGATGGCCTTGGCGTTGCTGTTGTCGACGATGTAGGCCGCTTCGGCTGCGGTCAGATGGGTGTTGATCGGCACGTAGTACAGCCCGCTGCGCCGCGCCGCCCACATCACCGCGTGGATGTGCTCGTTGTTCTCCATCAGGATCGCGACGGCATCGCCCTCGGTTAAGCCCGCCCGACGAAAGAAATGCGCCAGCCGGTTGGCACGAGCCTCCAGGTCTCCGAACGTCACCACCGTGCCCGAGGGGTACAGGATAACCGCGGGCTTGTCGGGGTGCGCCACGGCGTGCGAGCGGATCTGCATGGCTGAACTCTACGATGCCCGGATTTGACGGGTGTCTCGCGCCGCTACGCGAACTAGCTCCGCGCAAGGACGCGCACGGTGCGCCCGACCAGCTCCGGCGACTCCTCGATGCGGGCGAACGGCGCCCGCAGCGTCGGCAACACGTGGCGACGGTTCACCACCAACGCGACCACCGCCACCACGGCATAGACGGCGCTCAGCACCAGCCGGCCCTCGGTCGAGGTGATCGGGAACTGCGCGACGAACAACGCCAACAACGTCCACGCCGTGTAGCGGTGGAATCGCAGTGCCAGGATCAGCGCCACACCCATCATGGTCTGGGTCGCGGTCAGCAGCATCTCCTCGACCTGCCGGCCGTCCAGCACCAGGCTGGTTCCGCCGCCGCCGGCCAGGTGGGCGATCGGCAGCGATCCCATCAGCAGCGTCCACTGGTTGACTTTCGACGAGATCAGCGTCGCGATGGCCGCGGTGCCCTTGCCGCGGGCGGCGAAGATGATGGCGATCACGAACTCCGGCGCCTCCGAGGCCAGCGGAGCCAGCCACTGCACCAGCAGGAACCGGTCGATGCCCAGTTGGTCACCCGCGGCGATCATGCTCTCGGCGAACGGTTGCGCGGAGGCCAGAATTACCGCGGCGGCGAAGGCGAACATGGTGCCGACGACGATCAGGCGTGCCCGGCGCGGCAGGGTGCCCAGCGCTGCGGCAGTGCCGATCAGCTCCGGCTCCTCGACCTCCCCGCGGGTCAGTTTGTAGAGGTAGAACCCGAACCAGCCCAGCAGCGCGATGCCGAGGGTCAGGTGGATGCGGCCGGTTAGGGGGACGAGGAATGCGACCACGCCGGCGATCAGCAGGAACCCGAGCTCGATGCGGTTGCCGCGCTCGAGGGTGATGCCGTCGGCCTTGCGCACGATCCGGCGCGCCACCCACAGTCCGACCAGCACCACGACCGGCCAGCCAAGTCCCATCAGCAGTCGGTTCGACCCGGTCATGTTGGCAGCCGCGTACTGGGTGTAGGCGGCGTTGTGCCCGGCGGTGTAGGCGTAGTAGAGGTCGACGGCGTATTCCGGCAGCACGGCAATCAGGGCGAGCACTGCGATGGCGAGCCCTCCCGACACGTCGATCTGTGCGGCCTCGGCCGCCCAGGCGAGTAGAAAGCTGGCGGCGACGACGGCTGCGCCGTAGCTGACCAGGGACACCACTGGTGCCGGGTGCAGTCCAGCGATGCGCGCTACCAGTGCGGGGGTGATGAACAGCAGGGTGATGAGCAGGGAACGGATCAGTGTGTGCGCGGCCGTCCGGGTTCGGCGGCGGTCGGCGAGCGGGGCCATGTCCGGTGGATCCTCCCGGTTTGGCGATCCGGGTCCGTCGGCGCGCGGCGAGACCTCGGACCGACGATGTTGCTGTGTCGGCCGAAGGTCTCGCTCGCCGGAAAACCATTCCGGTGGATGACCGGGCACCTCAGCCGAAGCCGAAATCGCCAGTATGTCGACCATCCGCAAGTCGCCGGCTCTGCGCGGCGATCTGGAACTACTCCCCTTCGCTGCGTTTGAGGCTAACCCGGTTCTCAGGTGTTGGCAACTTAGAACCGCTATCGGTTTTGTAAGTAGGCTCACCTTAGATTCGCAGTTCAAAGGCACTGATTGACGAGTTTGGTCGCCCAAAGAATATTATTTGGCAAAGCTGATTATGCTGCGGAGGCCCAGCCGCGCGCCACAAACTCCCCCAACGCAAAGCACCCGCTTCCCAAGCCGGAAGCGGGTGCTTTGCGTCAGCGTGTGCGACCTAGTCGGCCTGCGACAGCCGCTCCTTGAGCGCGTCGAACTCATCCTTGACGCCGGTCGGCAGCTTCTCGCCGACGAACTCCAGCCACTCCTCGATCAGCGGCAGCTCCTCGCGCCACTCCTCGGTGTTGACGGCCAGCGCTGCGGCCACATCGGCGGCGTCGACATCCAGTCCATCGAGGTCCATGTCCTCGGCGGACGGGACTGTTCCGATCGGGGTGGTCCGGCCGCCGGCCCGGTGCTCGATGCGGTCCACGATCCACTTGAGCACCCGGCTGTTCTCGCCGAAGCCCGGCCAGAGGAAGCGGCCGTCGTCGCCGCGGCGGAACCAGTTGACGAAGAAGATCTTCGGCAGCTTGGACTCGTCGGCCTGCTTGCCCAGGTCGATCCAGTGGCCCAGGTAGTCGCCGACGTTGTAGCCCAGGAACGGCAGCATCGCCATCGGGTCGCGACGCACGTTGCCGACCTTGCCCTCGGCCGCGGCGGTCTGCTCGCTGCCCAGGGTGGCGCCGATGAACACGCCGTGCTGCCAGTCGCGGGCCTCGGTGACCAGCGGCACCGTCGTCTTGCGGCGACCGCCGAACAGGATGCCCGAGATGGGCACGCCCTGCGGGTCGTCCCACTCGGGGGCCAGGATCGGGCACTGCGACATCGGGGTGCAATAGCGGGAATTGGGGTGCGCGGCCTTCTCACCCGACTCGGGCGTCCAGTCGCGACCCTTCCAGTCGATCAGGTGCTGCGGGTCGCCTTCCAGGCCCTCCCACCACACGTCGCCGTCGTCGGTCAGCGCGACGTTAGTGAAGACCGTGTTGCCGCCCTCGATGGTCTTCATCGCGTTGGGGTTGGAGCTCCAGTTGGTGCCCGGTGCCACTCCGAAGAAACCGAACTCAGGGTTGACCGCGTAGAGCCGGCCATCCTTGCCGAACCGCATCCAGGCGATGTCGTCACCGAGGGTCTCGGCGCGCCAGCCCGGAATTGTCGGCTGCAACATCGCCAAGTTGGTCTTGCCACACGCCGACGGGAACGCCGCGGCGAAGTAGTACGCCTTGTTCTCTGGGGAGATCAGCTTGAGGATCAGCATGTGCTCGGCCAGCCAGCCCTCGTCGTGGGCCATCGCCGAGGCGATCCGCAGCGAGTAGCACTTCTTACCCAGCAGCGCGTTGCCGCCGTAGCCCGACCCGTAGCTCCAGATCTCGCGGGTCTCGGGGAAGTGGGTGATGTACTTGGTCTCGTTGCACGGCCACGGCACGTCCTTCTGGCCGTCCTCCAACGGAGCACCCACCGAGTGCAGCGCCTTGACGAAAAATCCGTCGTCACCGATCTTGTCCAGCGCGGCCTTGCCCATCCGGGTCATGGTGCGCATGGACACTACGACGTATTCGGAGTCGGTGATCTCCACGCCCAGCTTCGGGTCTTCGGCACCCAGCGGACCCATGCAGAACGGCACCACGTACATGGTGCGACCGCGCATACACCCGCGGTAGAGGTCCGTCATCAGCTCCCGCATCTCAGCCGGGTCGTACCAGTTGTTGGTCGGACCAGCGTCGACTTCGCGCTCGGAGCAGATGAAGGTCCGCGACTCCACCCGGGCGACATCGGACGGGTCGGACAGCGCCAGGAAGGAGTTCTTGTGCTTGTCCTCGTTGAGGCGCTGGAACGTACCCGCCTCGACCAGTTGCTCGGAGAGCCGCTTGAACTCCTCGTCGGAGCCGTCGGTGAACACCACCCGATCGGGCTGGGTGAGCTCAGCAACCTCCTCGACCCAGGACAGCAGCCCCTTGTGTTTCGTGGGTGCGGTATCCAAGCCGGGAATGGTTGCTGAGGTCATCGAACTCTCCTGAATTCTGCTGCTACGTAAACGGCGGTTGTCGGTTTGTTCTGGTCCCGTAGGCACGAACGCATGTGGCTGCTCACAGCGATGGCCCTTTGTTACAGGTTATCGCGCATCACTTGTGGGGGAAGTCCTGGGCAGGTATAAGACTGCTCACAAGACCGATTCAGAAGATCAAAAACTGTTGCTACCTGCGTCTGAATGTGGGGCGATCGGCGCGCTGCTGGGATCGCCGAGTTCTGCGCGCACCGCGTCCAGCGCGGCCTGGATCGTCGGCATCTCCCGGTCCCGCGCGGCGGCGGCCCGCGCGGCGGCCAGGGCGTGCTCGCGCAGTTCACCGTCGATCCGGCTGACCTTGTCGTTTACCCGGGCGTTCTCCACTTCGTCGTGGGCCGTCACCTCGGTGCTCAGCAACGACTCGGCGACCACCACCCGGCTGGCCACCGTTTGCTCGAGCACCGATCGCAGCGACGACGTCGCCTCCCCCACCCAGCGGTCCAGCGCCGCCCGATCGCCCAGCAAGGTGCGGATGTGCACCACCCAGGCGGCCATCGCCAATCCCAGCGCAGCGCACCCGGCGATTCCGGCGGCCATCAGGCCGGGGTGTAGCCGCGGTGCCAGACCGGCAACCACCCGGCTCAGCGTCAACGCGACACCGAGCCCGAACGCCACACCGAACACCATCAACAACCTGGTCTCCAACCGCCGCGACTTCAGTTGCGCGGCCGGCAGCGACACCGTCGGCCGCTCGGCGGCGGGCAGCTCCAGGGGTACGCCAACGTGTCGGGCGACCTCGACGAGGTCGCTGTCCACGCCGGCGGCCACCTCGCCGGCGACCCCCTCAAGGCGGCGGCGTACCTCCGCCTCGAACCCGGCCATGGCACGGCGCGGCAAACCCGCGATGTCCTCCTGCAGTTCGGTGCGCACCGACGAGCACCGGTTGCGGGCGAAGTAGGACAACTGGACCCGGGCCTGCTGAATCTGGCCGCGCAGCATGATCGAGCGCTCGCTCCTGGATTGTCGGCGCTGCCGCAACGCGGCGCTGCGTTCCTCGCGAAGCGAGTCCACTCGCGCCCGTCGCCCGGCACCGTCGGCGTCGCGATCGAAGCGTTGCGCGGCCTTCTGCAGCCGCGACTCCCACGCCCGCAACCGGTTGCGCCGCGCAGTGTCAGAGTCGGCGAGCTGCCCCTGCACCGCCGCTATCAGGTCGTCAACCTGCGGGGGGCCCACCTCCGGCGCCGCGGCGGCACCCACCCAGGGCACCCGGGCGTACCGCGGCGCATGCCGGGCCAGCTTGGCCTCGTCGTCGGCCAGCACGTCGCGCCAGGCGTAGTGCACGTCGATCTTGGCGACTACGGCCACTACCACGTCGGTGTTCTCGGCGGCGGCGTCCAGCAGGGAGCAGTCGGAATCGGTCAGTGGTGCGGCCGCGGACACCACGAAAACCACCGCCTTGGGTGCGGCACCGGGTTCGAGTTCGGTGGACTCCACGAAGTTGTGTTGGGGTAGCCGTTGCCGCAGCGCGGTGGCCACCGCGGTCACCCCGGCCAGCCACGGACCGGCGACTAGCACCACCTCCCGGCGATTGACCACGGGTGCCGCCAACTTCGGCGCGATGGAGGCGACCAGGGCGTCGACCCTGCCGGCCGCATCTTCGGGCCTCACTTGGACACCGCGCGCATCGGGGTCGCGACGGTCTGCGCCCACAGCCGAAGCGATCCTCGAACTATGTCGGCCGCGCAGGTGCGCTGCAGCTCACCGAGCGGTGCGCGGCGCCGCCAGTGCAACGCGCGCCGCAGCGGCTCGTCGGGGCCCGCGTCCAGCCCGCAGGCGTCGACGAAGTCCAGGGCGGTCGCCATCCGCGCCGCTACCGTGTCGTCGCGGGACAGGAACGCATCGACCCTTTCGTCGGACACCGCGAGGGCCTCCAGCTCCCCGACGGCCTGCAGCATCCGCCGGTAGCGCACCTCGGCGCCGGCGGTCAGCAATTGCTGCAGCACGGCGTCGATGCCGCTGACTCGTCGCCACAGCGCCCTGATCTGCGCCGGTGCGGCGTCGCGGCGCAGCGCGGTCACCGTCAGCGCAATACCGAACAGGTCGAGCACCTGCAGCAACCGGTCTCGTGCCGACGACGGCACCACTAACGGTGCAGTCCGGAAACCGTCGAAGGAGCCGTCCAACCCGGTCAACGCGCCGGGGTCGGCAGCCAACGATTGCAGGTCCGCCCAGCACTGCGCATCAACGTCGTCTAGCGCTGCCACCGCCAGCAACCCGCTCATCGCCACCACCGGCACCCCGAGTATCTCGGCGAACCGGGCGCACCACGGGTCCGACGTGCCGCCGCCGGCCAGTAGCACGTCAGCTTTGTTCAGCACGGCCAGGCAGGGACGCAAGGTCCCCGCGTCCTCCGGTTTGACCGCCTCGGCGAACACGTGGACGTCCAGGTCGGCCGCGCCTGCCCCCGTTTTTACCCGGATATCCGCAGCTGCGGACTCGAGTGCGCGGCCGACGGTGCTGCAGCCCACACCCGGGCGTCCGCGGACTGCCACCACGACCGGGGCCGCGAGCCGCTCGGCGATGTCCGCGATCCGCTGGTCAGCGGCCTGCTGGGCGAATGATGTCAGCTCATCGACGAAAATCGGTGTCCCCTATCCCTTGCTGCACAGCCCTCAACAGCTCCCACCGAATGGTGGCATTGTCGCTGTCAGGCCGCGAGCCGGTGCCCTGTGTTACCAGCAGAAGGCAACTGTTGGGTATCAATCTGGACCAGAGGCGGCTACATACCCGGTTCATGGGCCACCATGGACAAATGCATGCGCAACCCGGGGTGGGGTTACGGCCCGACGCGCCCTGGGGTTATCTGCCAGCCAGCAGTTTCCGCTCGCGGCGCTCCGCGCTGTCCGACGCTCAGCGAGAGACCTGGGAACGCCTGTTTCCGCAGCTCGGCCGCCAAGTCGACGACGACGAGCCGCTGGACACGCGCGCCTGGTTCGGCCGGGACGCGCAGCTGGTGGTGGAGATCGGTTGTGGCAGCGGCACGTCGACGCTGGCGATGGCGCAGGCCGAGCCCGACATCGATGTGATCGCCGTGGAAATCTACCGGCGGGGCCTGGCACAGCTGCTGTGCGCCATCGACAACGCGGGGGTCACCAATATCCGATTGATCCGCGGCAATGGGGTCGATGTACTGCAAGACCTGATCGCACCAGCGTCATTGACCGGCGTCCGGATCTTCTTCCCCGACCCCTGGCCCAAGGCCCGCCACCACAAACGTCGGCTGCTCCAGACGGGCACGGTTTCCCTGATCGCGGACCGGCTACTCCCTGGTGGTGTGCTGCACGCAGCGACCGATCATCCTGGCTACGCCGAACACATTGCGCTGGTCGGCGACTCCGAGCCACGGCTGGTGCGTGTTGATCCAGGCGCCGAAGCGCTGCCGATCTCGGTGACTCGTCCCACCACTAAGTACGAGACGAAGGCCCAAGCAGCGGGCAGCAGCGTCTGCGAGTTCGTATGGAAGAAGCGCGAATACTGATGAGCCTGACTGAAACGAAAGATCTGACGACCCAACCGTCAGAAGCCCTGGCCCGCCCGATGCTGGCGGCAGGTGATTTGACGCAGGAGGGACTCGCCGGGTTCACCTCCCCGGTTCAACAGCCAGTGAAGCGTGCGCTACTGGTGTGGGACGCCCCCAACCTTGATATGGGGCTGGGCTCCATCCTGGGCCGCCGGCCGACCGGGGTGGAACGGCCCCGGTTCGACGCGCTGGGCCGCTGGCTGCTGGCCCGCACCACCGAGGTGGCGTCGGAGATATCGGACGAGCCCGAGGTCCGGATCGAGCCGGAAGCCACCGTCTTCACCAACATCGCCCCTGGTAGCGCCGAGGTAGTCCGCCCGTGGGTGGACGCGTTGCGCAACGTCGGCTTCGCGGTGTTCGCCAAACCCAAGATCGATGAGGACAGCGACGTCGATCGCGACATGCTCGAACACATCGCACTGCGGTATCGGGAAGGTCTGGCGGCGCTGATGGTGGCGTCCGCCGATGGTCAGGCGTTCCGGTTGCCGCTCGAGGAGGTGGCGCGTGGCGGAACCCCTGTTCAAGTGCTTGGATTTCGTGAACACGCTAGTTGGGCGCTAGCGTCGGATAGCTTGGAGTTCGTCGACCTGGAGGACATCGCGGGTGTTTTCCGGGAGCCACTGCCGCGGATCGGCCTGGATTCGCTACCTGAGCAGGGAGCATGGCTGCAGCCATTCCGGCCGCTGTCCTCGCTGTTGACCTCGCGGGTATAGAGCGAGAGTCGGTGAAAATCGAAGAGCAGTGCAGATCAATGCATGGGTCGTTACAGATCCGGTAAGGAGCTTACGTGTTCGCCTGGTGGGGTCGAACTGTGTACCGATTCCGGTACATCGTAATCGGGGTCACGGTGGCGTTGTGCCTGGCCGGCGGCATTTTCGGGCTCAGCCTCGGTAAGCATGTTACGCAAAGCGGCTTCTACGACGACGGCAGTCAGTCGGTCAAGGCGTCGGTCCTGGGCGACAAGGTCTACGGTCGCGACCGAACCGGCCACATCGTGGCCATCTTTAAAGCGCCCGACGGCAAGACGGTCACCGACCCGGCCTGGTCGAAGAAGATCACCGACGAACTCAATCAGTTCGTCGCTGACCACCCCAAGCAGGTGCTCGGCTGGGCCGGCTACCTGCGCGCACCCGACAGCACCAGCTCGGTCATCAAGGGCATGGCCACCGACGACAAGCGCTACACGTTCGTCTCCATTCCGCTCAAGGGTGACGACGACGACACCATCCTGACCAACTACAAAGACATCGAACCGGCCCTGCAGAAGTTGGATGGCGGCACCGTTCAGCTCGCCGGCCTGCAACCGATCGCCAGCGCGCTGACTGGCACCATCGCCACCGACCAGCGCCGCATGGAGGTGTTGGCCCTGCCGATGGTCGCGGTGGTGTTGTTCCTGGTCTTCGGCGGCGCGGTCGCCGCCTGCCTCCCGGTCATGGTCGGCGGTCTGAGCATTGCCGGCTCGACGGGCATCCTGCGATTGATCGCAATGTTCGGCCCGGTGCACTTCTTCGCCCAGCCCGTCGTTTCGCTGATCGGTCTGGGAATTGCGGTGGACTACGGGCTATTCGTGGTCAGTCGGTTCCGAGAAGAGATCGCTGAGGGCTACGACACCGAGGCGGCGGTCAGACGCACGGTGATGACGGCCGGGCGCACTGTGGTGTTCTCGGCGGTGCTGATCGCGGCGTCGGGAGCCAGCCTGCTGCTGTTGCCGCAGGGTTTCGTGAAGTCGCTGACCTATGCTCTGATCACGGCTGTTTCACTGGCCGCGATCCTGTCCATCACCCTGCTGCCGGCCTGCCTGGGTGTGCTGGGTAAGCACGTGGACGCGCTGGGCGTGCGGACCGCGTTCCGGGTTCCGTTCCTGCGGAACTGGAAGGTGTCGCGGGCCTACCTGAACTGGCTGGCCGACCGGCTGCAGAAGACCAAGACGCGCGAAGAGGTCGAGGCCGGCTTCTGGGGCAAGCTGACGAACTTCGTGATGAAGCGCCCGCTGGCGTTCGCCGTCCCGATTGCCGTCGGCATGATCCTGCTGTGGATACCGCTGGGCAACATGTCACTGGGCGGTATGAGCGAGAAGTATCTGCCGCCGGATAACGCGGCGCGCCAGGCCCAGGAGCACTTCGACAAGCTGTTCCCCGGCTACCGCACCAACCCGCTAACGCTGGTGATTCAGTCGACCAACCATCAACCGGTGACCGATCAGCAGGTCGCCGACGTTCGCGCCAAGGCCATGTCGATCACCGGTTTCATTGAGCAGGACAACAATCCGGCCAATATGTGGCAAGAACGGTCTCAGGCACCGGGCGCCTCGAAGGATCCGTCGGTGCGGGTGCTGCAGAACGCGCTGACCAACCCCGCTGATTCGGCCAAAAAGCTGGCCGAGCTGCGGTCGATCACGCCGCCCAAGGGCATCAACATATATGTGGGCGGTACGCCCGCGCTGGAACAGGACTCGATTCACAGCCTGGTGGATAAGGCGCCACTGATGGTGATCGTGCTGATCACCACCACCATGTTGTTGATGTTCCTGGCGTTCGGATCGGTGGTGCTGCCGATCAAGGCGGCCGTCATGAGTGTGCTGACGCTGGGGTCCACGATGGGCATCCTGACCTGGATATTCATCGAGGGACACGGCGCGGGGCTATTGAATTTCACACCTACGCCGCTAATGGTGGTGATCATCGCGCTGGTGGTTGCAGTCGGCTACGGCCTGGCCACCGACTACGAGGTGTTCTTAGTTTCTCGAATGGTCGAGGCCCGTGAGAACGGGATGTCCACCCAGGAATCGATCCGGATCGGTACCGCCACCACTGGGCGGTTGATCACGGCCGCCGCGCTGGTTCTGGCGGTTGTCGCCGGATCGTTCGTGTTCTCCGACCTGGTGATGATGAAATACCTGGCGTTCGGGTTGATGGCGGCGCTGCTGCTGGACGCCACTGTGGTCCGGATGTTCCTGGTGCCGTCGGTGATGAAGCTGCTCGGCGACGACTGCTGGTGGGCGCCACGCTGGATGCGACGCCTGCAGACCCGCATCGGGCTGGGCGAGATCCAGCTGCCCGACGAGCGCAAACGCCCGGCGAGCAAGGCGCGGCCGCCGGTGACTGCCGGCTTGGTGGCCGCGACCCCGCGGGCGCCGCACGATCCTACGCACCCTGCGCCCCTGCCCCGCCCGGCCGCTCGGCCCGAGCTCGGCGCCGCCTCCAACGGGCCCGCCGCCGCTCCGCAGGTGCCGGTCCGGGCTCAGCCGCCGAGCCAGCCGGCGGACGCCCCGACCACGCGTTTGTCCAAGCCGCAGAGTGGTCCGTCTCGCAATGGGCCGGCGCCTGCAGTGCCCGCACGCCCGACCACGCCGATGCGGGCCCCAGCACCCAAGACCGCGACGACACCACCGCCGTCGGCGGGCGAGACGAACAAGATGCCTGCCGCGGGCGGTCGGGCGACCGCCAGACCTGAGCCGGGCGATCCTGCCGACAAGACCGCTGCGCTGCCGGCCCAGCGACCTGAGGAGAACGACTCCGACACCGCTACCGAGAAGCTCAACGCACGCGGTATCCAGGATGAGAGCGCGGTGGATCCCGGGCGACGTCGACGTACCGGTGGCGGCGGGCTGTCCGCTCAGGATCTGCTGCGCCGCGAGGGCCGTCGGATCTAAGCTTTCGCCCTGGCCGGCGAGCGCCCCCAAAATGCCGCTCCAAGCCGCATTTTGACGCACATACGAGGTCGCTCGCGCCGAGAGCTAGCGGGCTCGGGCTGTTAGATAGGCGCTCGCGCTGCTAGCTATCGTCCTCGTCCGGTTTGTCCGGTTTCGCGGCCACGATCGCGCCGACTTCCCCCTCGGCCTGCTCCTCCGCCTCGGCCTCGGGGTCCTTGGCCAACAGCACCTGCATGGCGTTGTTCAAGAACGCCACAGTCGGCACAGCCAGCAGAGCCCCGACAATTCCGGCCAGCACGCCCCCGGTGGCGATGGCCAGCACCACAGCCAGCGGGTGGATGGAGACGGCGCGACCCATTACCAACGGCTGCAGCACATGCGCTTCGAGCTGGTTGACCACGATCAGCAGGCCCAGGGTGAGCAAGGCGTAAACGATGCCCTTGGCCAGCAATGCCACCACCACCGCGAGTAGGCCGGAGACCAGCGCACCGATCAGCGGGACAAATGCACCCAGGAACACCAGCGAGGCCAACGGCAGCGCCAGCGGCACACCCATGATCGCCAACCCCGCGCCAACCCCGGCCGCGTCGGTCAGCGCGACCAGGAAAGTGGCGCGGATATATCCGGTCAGGGCGCCGTATCCAGCGCGGCCGGCCTCGTGGACCCGGTTCCGCACGTGCGCGGGCACGATCTTGGCGACGTACTGCCAGATGTTGCGGCCCCCGTAGAGGAAGAAGATGAGGGTGAACAGCACTAGCACTGCGGCGGTAGCAAGTTCGGTGATGGTGGCTGCGGTGGACAACGCGCCGCTGGTCAGCTTCGCCTGATTGTTGCGAAGCGCCTGGATCGCGGAGTTACCGGCGTTGTCGATCTGTTCGCTGCGCAGATGGAGCGGGCCTTCGATCAGCCATCTGCGAGTGGAATCGATGCTGTGCTCGACCTGGGTGACCAGGTCGGGCAGACCGACGATGAATTGGCTGACGACGAACGTCAGGATGCCGCCCAGGATCGCGAAGCCGGCCAGCAACACCAGCGTCACTGCGACACCGCGCGGCACTCCCCGCGTGTCCAGCCAATCCACCAACGGCATCAACAACGCGCTGAACATCAGCGCGAGCAGCACCGGAACTACGATGACCTCGAGCTTTTCCACCACCCACAGCAGCGCTACCCCGGCCGCAACGATGACCAACAGTCGCCAGGACCAAGCAGCGGTCTTCCGTACGAGTGGACTCACCGCATCGTCATCGAGGGACATGGGGCAAGCGTATCCGGCCGATCCGGCTGGCAAACACGCCCGCCACGATCCGGTCACGACCCAAGAACGACCCCGACACGTCAGCGACGTGCACCGATGGGTCCACGCAAGGCAGGGTTACCCTAGTTCGATGTCACCGACCGCCGCGGCCCGCAAGCTCGTGGATTGGTGGCCGGGCAGTCTGGCACGCAGCAGGCAAGCGCCCCAGCGGGGCAGGTACTGGTGGCTGCGGTGGGCGGTGCTTGCGGTTGTGGCCGTGGTGCTCGTGGTCGAGATCGTGTTGGTGCGTGACCAGTTGGCCAAGGCGTGGACCAGCTTGTACGAGGCCAAGTGGTGGTGGCTGGTCGCGGCGATGGTTGCCGCGGCGGCGTCGATGCACAGTTTCGCCCAGATTCAGCGCACACTGCTGAACTCCGCCGGTGTGCATGTCAAGCAATTGCGTTCGGAGGCAGCGTTTTACGCCGCGAACTCACTGAGCACCACGCTGCCCGGCGGCCCGGTGATCTCGGCGACGTTCCTGCTGCGCCAGCAGCGCATCTGGGGCGCCTCGACGGTGGTGGCCTCGTGGCAGCTAGTGATGTCGGGGGCACTGCAGGCGGTGGGCCTGGCGGTGCTGGGTTTGGGCGGCGCGTTCTTCCTGGGCGCCAAGAACAACCCCTTCACGTTGCTGTTCACCCTGGGCGGGTTCGTGGTGCTGCTGCTGTTGGCGCAGGCGGTGGCGTCGCGGCCGGAGCTGATCGAGGGCATCGGACTCAAGGTCCTGTCGTGGGTCAACTCGGTTCGCGGCAGGCCGGCCGATACCGGCGCGGCGAAGTGGCGCGAGATCCTGATGCAGCTCGAGTCGGTGAGCCTGAGCCGCCGCGACCTGGGTGCGGCGTTCAGCTGGTCGCTGTTCAACTGGGTTGCCGACGTCGCCTGCCTGGGCTTCGCCGCCTACGCTGCCGGTGATCACGCGTCGGTGGCCGGGTTGACGGTCGCGTACGCCGCTGCGCGTGCGGTCGGGACGATCCCGCTGATGCCCGGCGGGCTGCTGGTGGTGGAAGCGGTGCTGGTGCCCGGGCTGGTGTCCAGCGGGATGGCGCTTCCGAATGCCATCTCGGCCATGCTGATTTATCGACTGATCAGCTGGCTGTTCATCGCTGCGATCGGCTGGGTGGTGTTCTTCCTGATGTTCCGCACCGATAAGGGCGCGGGGTCCGACGCCGACGATCCACCCACTGACCCGGGATTGCGCGGCCACGGCCTAAATGCCTGGCAAGCCTTCGAGGATCCGGTGGAAACTGCGCTACAGGGTCCGTTACCGCCGCCCGATCACACCTAGCCGTTGTTCGGTTTGGGTCCGGGCAGTGGCCCAGCCCCGCCGAGCGGACTTGCCGGCGTCCCTGCCGCTGGGGTCCCACCGCCGGGCAACCCGGGCACACTGGGCAGTCCGCCGCCTTGAGCAGCTTGGATCAGGCTGAGCGCCTGCGGCAGTGTGATAGGCAGCTTGCACTGCGTGCCCAGCTTGTTGAGCGGGTTGGCCAGCCCCTGCAGGTCCAGCGCGACCTTCGGGTTGGCCTCGAAGTACGCCTTTAGGGTCGCCGCCGACTGCGGACCCGTGGGCTCCTGCATCGCGGCCGTCAACGCCTTGTTGGTGTCCTCATGTGAGTCCAGGTAGTCGCCAGTTTGCTTGGCGACCGTGCCGATGGTGCGGGCCACCTCGCTGGCCGCGCACGGATCCGGTGACGCCGAGGCGGTGGGGGCGCCGATGAAGCCGCCTGTCAACGCCGCCACAGCGACAAACAGGCCGCGGCGCACGATCGCACTGGTTGGCTTCATCGGATCACTCCTCCAGGATTCGCACAGAGGCCGCCGGCACAAGTCCCCCCAATGCCTGCGCGGCCATTCGACATCCTGCCATCCAGCCCACTGCGGTGCCAGTTCGCACCGCCGATCACGACTTCACAACGATCCGAGCGAACGGCTGTCGTCGCAGCTCAGGAACCGATAAGCAGGCTTTGAACGCAGGAGTAGGCTCGCGGTCAGGCGCTGGGCAAGGAACACGGGGAGTCGAGAAATCCAGCAGTTCATGATGCGGCTGAGCCGTAACCTACGCAGGTTCCGCTGGTTTGTTTTCACAGGCTGGCTGCTCGCGTTGGTTCCGGCGGTGTATCTGGCGATGACGCAGTCGGGCAATCTGACCGGCGGCGGGTTCGAGGTTGCCGGTTCTCAGTCGCTGGCCGTGCACGACCAGCTCGTCGCGCAATACCCCGACCAGGGCTCGTCCCCGCTGGCGCTGGTGGCGGCTCCCCGTGCCGACGCCACCTACCAGGACATCGACGACGCGGTCACCGATCTGCGGCACATTGCCGGCGAGCTGCCGGGCGTTAGCGAAGTGCCCAACCCCACCCAACGCCCGCCGCAACCCGACCGGCCCTATGTGGTGACCCTGCATCTGGACGTCCGCAACCCCGGCACCAGCGATGTGGCCAAGAAGCTGCGACAGCGGATCGGCGTCCAGGACGACCGCTCCGGCCAGACCGCCAACGGTCATGTGCGGCTCTACGTCATCGGTCAGGGAGCGCTTTCCGCGGCCGCGGCGGCCAACACCAAGCACGACATCGCCAAGGCCGAGGAATGGAACCTCCCGATTATCCTGATCGTGCTTTTGGCGGTCTTCGGTTCGCTGGCAGCCGCGACGATCCCACTGGCGTTGGGCATCTGCACCGTCGTCGTGACGATGGGACTGGTCTATCTGCTGTCCAGTTACACCACGATCTCGGTCTTCGTGACGTCGACTGTGTCCATGTTCGGCATCGCGCTGGCCGTCGACTATTCGCTGTTCATCCTGATGCGTTTCCGCGAGGAATTGCGCGCCGGCCGCCAGCCCAAAGAAGCGGTGGACGCGGCCATGGCCACCTCCGGGTTGGCGGTGGTGTTGTCCGGCCTGACCGTCATCGCCTCGCTCACCGGCACCTACGTCATCAACACCCCGGCACTGCGCTCGATGGCCACCGGCGCGATCCTGGCAGTCGCGGTCGCCATGCTGACATCGACGACTCTGACGCCGGCGTTGTTGGCCACCTTCTCGCGGGCCGCGGCCAAGCGGTCGGCGCTGCTGCACTGGTCGCGCCGACCGGAGAGCACGGTGTCGCGGTTCTGGACCCGCTGGGTCGGCTGGGTGATGCGCCGGCCCTGGATCTCGGCGCTCGCGGCCTCGGCCCTGCTGCTGCTCATGGCCGCGCCGGCCACCTCGATGGTGTTGGGCAACAGCCTGCTGCGCCAGTTCGACTCGAGCCATGAGATCCGCGCCGGCGTAGCGGCCGCCGCTGAGGCGCTCGGACCGGGTGCGCTGGGACCGGTCCAGGTTATCGTCGCCTTTCCCGACGCGGATGCGACCGCACCGGAGCACGCCGCGACGGTCGCCGCCGTCCGGCAGAAGATGATGCAGGCGCCCAACGTCGCCTCGGTCGCCCCTCCAGCGTTCGCGGAGGACAAGAACAGTGCGCTGTTGTCGGCGGTGCTGTCGGTCGATCCCGAGGACATGCGTGCGCGGCACACCGTCGACTGGATGCGCCATGAGCTCCCCGGTGTCAACGCGGACGTCGACGTTTCCGTCGGCGGATCGACCGCGCTGATCAAGGACTTCGACAACCGGGTCGCCGAAACCCAGCCGCTGGTGCTCGGCTTCGTCGCGCTGATCGCCTTCGTCATGCTGCTGCTCTCGGTGCACTCGGTATTGCTGGCCCTCAAGGGCGTGCTGATGACGCTGCTGTCGGTGGCGGCCGCGTATGGCTCCCTGGTGATGGTTTTCCAGTGGGGCTGGGCGCAGGCGCTGGGTTTCCCGCACCTGCCGTCGATCGACAGCACGGTGCCGCCGCTGGTCCTGGCGATGACATTCGGGTTATCGATGGACTACGAGATCTTCCTGTTGACGCGGATCCGGGAGCGTTTCCTGCAAACCGGTCATACCCGGGACGCGGTCGCTTACGGCGTCAGTACCAGCGCACGCACTATTACCAGCGCCGCGCTGATCATGATCGCGGTGTTTTGCGGCTTCGCGTTCGCGGGAATGCCGCTGGTTGCCGAGATCGGCGTCGCGTGTGCCGTGGCGATTGCCGTTGACGCCACCGTGGTGCGACTGGTCCTGGTGCCGGCGCTGATGGCGATGTTCGCCAAGTGGAACTGGTGGCTGCCGGCCTGGTTGGGCCGGATCCTGCCGTCGGTCGACTTTGACCGTCCGCTGCCCGACGTCGACCTCGGCGGTGTCGTCGTCATCCCTGAGGACATCACTGCGGCGATCGCGCCCAGCGCCGATCTGCGCATGGTGATCAAGTCGGCTGCAAAGTTCAAACACCTTGCGCCCCAGACTATTTGCGTCGCCGACCCATTCGCATTCAGCGGCTGCGAGCGCAATGGGTCTGATCGGGATTTGGCTGATGCCGAAACTGAAGCCTTGGCCGTTGCCTCGGGTCCGGTCGGAAAGGTCGGCCTGGCCTACCGTACCGGCATTGCTAAGGCCATGGCATGGACCGATCGTCCGGTACACCCGGTGACGTTGTGGCGCGGCCGGCTGTCGGTGGCCCTGGATGCCCTGGACCGCAAAGGCAGGAAATCTGGACCCACCTACCGGCGGCGCAGCCCGGTGGAGACAACCAACGTCCAGCTGCCCACCGGCGATCGGCTGCAGATCCCGACCGGGGCCGAAGCGCTGCGCCTCAAGGGCTACCTGATCATGACCCGTAACACCCGGTCCGATTACGCCGATTTTGCTGACATGGTGAAGGTGATGGAACCCGAGGCCGTTGCCGCGGTGCTGGCCGGGATGGATAACTATTACTGTTGTCAGCCTCCCAACTCGCAGCGGCACGGTATGGCCACCCAGCTGGTCCGCCGCCTGGCAGATCCGGACCCGTGCGACCTTGAGGTCGAGACAGACCCGGACGCACCGGCAGACTGGGAGGAAGTGAGGCAGCGCTGCCTGTCAGTGGCTGTGGCGATGTTGGAGGAGGCGAGGTGACGTTGGCTGCCGACCAGCGGAAAGCCGCGCCCGCTCCGCACGGCCGGGGCCGCACGCCCCGACCCGGCGCAGTTCCCGACGCCGACCCGCAGCCGGTCGAGTTCTGGTCCACCGCCGCCATCCGTTCGGCGCTGCAAGGCGGCGAAATCGGCACCTGGAAGCGGATCGCCGCCGCGCTCAAACGCGATCCCTACGGCCGCACTGCGCGCCAGGTCGAGGAGATTTTGGGGGGATCTCGTCCGGTCGGCATCGCCAAAGCGTTGTGGGAGGTCCTTGAACGCGCCCGCGCCCACCTGGAGGCCAACGAGCGTGCCGAGGTGGCCCGTCATGTCAATCTGCTGATGGACCGTTGTGGTCTGGCTCAGCAGGAATTCGCATCGCGTATCGGGGTATCCGTCAACGACCTCGCCGCCTATCTCGACGGCAGTGTCAGCCCATCGGCCTCGCTGATGATCCGGATGCGACGACTGTCCGACCGCTTCGTCCGGGTGAAGAACGAGCGACCGCCTGACGCTTAGCCTCAGCGGGCGCTGATCGGCAGCACATCCTGCACCAGCCAGTCGTTGCCGTGCTTGGTCAGCGCCACCAGCAGGGCAACCGGCTGCGAGTTGGGTGGCTTGCCGGGCTCGTTCTGGGTGACCCGCATGACCACCGCGACCCGGGCCGCCGTCGGGCCCATCGCCTCGACGCCGGCGGCCATCGTGGCGGCCTGGGCTGTCACCTTGCGCTGCACCAGATCGGCGGTGGTCTTGCCGTATCCCTCTTTGAACTTGGTCGCCTGTTCGGGCACCATCAGCGACGCGGCCCGGTCAATGGAGGCGCTCGGATCCGTGGGCGAGAGTGACGTGATGGCTTCGGCCACCGTGGTGGCGACCTGTACCACCGCCACCGAGTTCCGTTTGAAGTCGTCGTCCTTGCTGGTCCAGTGCGTGTAGCCGGTGATCACCGCTGCGCACAGCGCCGCCGCGGCCAGCAAGACGACGGCCAGGCGCAGGCCGGGCGCGTCGTCGTCGGTTCCCACGCTGACGGCGTCGCGGCGCAACAGCCATAAGTTGACCAGCACGCCCTGCACGATCAGCAGCGCCAGCGCTGTGCCGACCGCCACCCACCACTTCGGCCATTCCAGCACCACCCCAATAGCGCCGAGCGCGGCGATGGCGGCCAGCGGCGCCAGGATGTCGAAGACCACCAGCCGCCACGCGTTCCTCATCGCAGCGACTCCAGGCCGGAGATCATCAGCTTGCCGTCGATCTGTGAGACGTCCAGCCGCAGATTCCACTGGACCACCTGCGGTTTTCCTCCGATATTCTCTGCGACCGACGTCGCGACGACGAGCACCGAGTCGGTGCGGGTGGCGAACGCGGGCAGTTTGGTTGTCACCACCGGTCGCGGCGAGCCGGGCACCGTGTCCAGGTCGCGGTGCACGGTGTCGATGGCCACCGCCGCCACCTGCCCGCTGCTCTTGGCCTGCAGTTTCTGCGCGAGCTTTCGGTAGTCCTGGATAGCCGCTTCGAAGTCGGTGTTGAGGTCGCCGACCGTTCCTTCGTGCAGTCGCTGCAGGCTGGCGTCGAGGTTGCTGGTGTTCATGTTGATTAGCACGTTGGACCAGTCGCTGGCCGCCTGCATGACCCTGGTCAGGTAGGCGCGCTCGCCGGAGTCGTCGCGGTGGCTGGTCCAGATGAGCACACCGAGGACCACGGCTGCCACCGACACCAGGCCCAGCACGGCCGATCCAATGCCGTAGCCGGAGATCATCGCTTCGTCGGTGTCGTCTTCGTCAGCGTCTTCGGCGTCCTCGTCAGCGTCCTCGGTGTCGCCAGCGCGGTCGGAACCTTCGCCGACGTCGGCACGGTCGTCGGGTTGGTCGGGTTCGTCGTCCGACGGCTTCTCGGTTTTCTCCAGGTCAGACATGGCCCGATCGTCGCACCCGAAACAAGGTGGAAGGATGGCGGGGTGACAGTAGAGGCAATCCGCTCGGGCATCGACCTGAGCTACGTCGACCCCGCCGCCCGCCCCCAGGACGACCTCTTCGGTCATGTGAACGGCCGCTGGTTGTCCGAGTACGACATCCCGGCCGACCGCGCCACCGACGGTGCCTTTCGGACGCTGTTCGACCGCGCCGAGGAGCAGGTGCGCGACCTGATCATCCAAGCCAGCGCAAGCCAAGCAGCCGGCGGCACCGACGAGCAGCGTATCGGTGACCTCTACGCCAGCTTCCTCGATGAGGAGACTGTCGAGCACCGCGGTTTGCAACCGTTGCATGACGAGCTGGCCGTCGTCGACGGTGCGGCCAACCGCACCGTCCTGGCGGCGGTGATCGGTGCACTGCAGCGCACCGGGGTGGGCGGCGGCGTCGGGATTTACGTCGACACCGACTCGAAGAATTCCAACCGCTACCTGGCACACTTCAGTCAGTCCGGGATCGGACTGCCCGACGAGTCGTACTACCGTGACGAGCAACACGCCGCGGTGCTCGAGGCCTATCCGGGCCACATCGCCCGCATGTTCGCTCTGGTGTTCGGCGGCAGCAGGGACGACCACGCCGAAACGGCGGCCCGCATCGTGGCCCTGGAAAGCAAACTGGCTGCCGCACATTGGGATGTGGTCAAGCGGCGCGACGCCGAACTCACCTACAACCTGCGCACTTTCGCCGATCTGCAGACCCAAGGCGCGGGTTTCGACTGGTCCGGCTGGGCGGCCGGACTGGGAACCGCACCGGAGGCGGTGGCCGAAGTGGTTGTCCGCCAACCCGATTATCTCACCGCGTTTTCGGCGCTCTGGGATAGCGAGGAGTTTGAAGACTGGAAGGCATGGGCGCGCTGGCGGTTAATCCGGGCTCGGTCACCGTGGCTGACCAAGGAGATGGTCGACGCCGACTTCGACTTCTACGGCCGCCGGCTGACCGGTACCGAGCAGATTCGGGACCGTTGGAAGCGGGCGGTCGCCCTGGTCGAGACGTTGATGGGCGATGCCGTCGGAAAGCTCTACGTGGCAAAGCATTTCCCGCCGGACGCCAAGGCGCGCATCGACAAGCTGGTGGAGAATCTGCAGGAGGCGTACCGGATCAGCATCAGCGACCTGGATTGGATGACGCCAGAGACCCGGCAGCGGGCGTTGAAGAAGCTGTCCAAGTTCACCGCGAAGGTGGGGTACCCGGTGTCCTGGCGCGACTACTCCGCGCTGGTCATCGACCGAGACGATCTGTACGGCAACTTCCAGCGCGGTTATGCCGTCAACCACGACCGCGAGCTGGCCAAGTTAGGGGGGCCGGTGGACCGGGATGAGTGGTTCATGACGCCGCAGACCGTCAACGCCTACTACAACCCGGGTATGAACGAAATCGTCTTTCCCGCAGCCATTCTGCAGCCGCCGTTCTTCGATGCCGACGCCGACGACGCCGCCAACTACGGTGGGATCGGTGCTGTGATCGGGCACGAGATCGGGCACGGATTCGACGACCAGGGTGCCAAGTATGACGGCGACGGCAACCTTGTCGATTGGTGGACCGACGACGACCGCACTGAGTTCGGCGCCCGGACCAAGGCGTTGATCGAGCAGTACGAGGCGTACACGCCGCGCGAGCTCGACGGCAGCCACCATGTGAATGGCGCTTTCACCGTCGGCGAGAACATCGGCGACCTGGGCGGGCTGTCCATCGCGCTGCTGGCCTACCAGTTGTCATTGAACGGTGAGCCCGCACCGGTGATCGACGGATTGACCGGCGTGCAGCGGGTGTTCTTCGGCTGGGCCCAGGTGTGGCGTACGAAATCCCGTGACGCCGAGGCGATTCGCCGGCTGGCAGTGGATCCGCACTCGCCGCCGGAGTTTCGCTGCAATGGCGTGATCCGAAACGTCGACGCGTTCTACGAGGCGTTCGAGGTGTCCGAGGACGATGCGCTGTTCCTGGAACCCCAACGGCGGGTGCGCATCTGGAACTGATCTTCTACTGTCCATGCGTTGCGGGCAAAAGTCCCCGCCTCACCGGCCAGCAGATCCAGTGCGATGTCGACGATCATGTCTTCCTGGCCACCCACCAGGCCGCGGCGACCCACCTCCAACAGCAAACTGCGGGCGTCGACACCATAGGTGCGCGAGGCAGTTTCGGCATGGCGCAGGAACGATGAGTAGACGCCCGCGTAACCGAGCGTGAGCGTCTCACGATCGACCTGCACCGGCCGATCTCGCAACGGCCGGACCAGGCCTTCGGCCGCATCCTGAAGTGCGAACAAGTCGCAACCGTGCCGCCAGCCCAGCAAGTCGGCAACGGCGACAAACGCTTCAATGGAAGTATTTCCGGCGCCCGCCCCCTGGCCAGCCAGGGAGGCATCGACGCGTGCGACACCCTCTTCGACCGCAACAACGCTATTGGCCACGGCCAAGCTCAAGTTCTGGTGGGCATGTATGCCGACCTCGGTGTTCAGATCAAGTACGTCGCGGAAGGCCCGTATCCGGTCTCGAACACCATCCATAGTGAGCCTTCCTCCGGAATCAGTGACGTAAACGCAGTGAGCACCATAGGATTCCATCATTTTGGCCTGAGTGGCCAACCGGGCTGGTTCGGCCATGTGACTCATCATCAGGAAGCCGGCCACATCCATTCCGAGCTCGCGGGCGGTGGCTATGTGCTGAGCGGATATGTCGGCCTCGGTGCAATGCGTAGCGATCCGGATCGAAGCAACACCCAGCGCGTGCGCACGCTTGAGTTCGGATATGGTGCCGATGCCGGGCAGCAGCAGCGTAGTAATCACCGCGCCATCGACCGCGTCGACGGCCGCCTCTATCCATTGCCAGTCTGTGTGGCTGCCGGGACCGTAGGTCAGGGAACCGCCGGCCAAGCCGTCGCCGTGCGCGACCTCGATGGCATCGACGCCCGCTGAGTCGAGCGCGCCCGCGATGCGGGCGACGTCACGCCGACCGATGCGATGCCGGATGGCGTGCATGCCGTCGCGCAGAGTCACGTCTTGGATGTAGAGCTTGTTTTCCATCAGGCATCCGCTGACAGTGCCGAACGATGACGACGCCGGGCAACTGATTCGGCGACCTGTAAGGCTGCCGAGGTCATGATGTCGAGGTTGCCGGCATAGGCGGGCAGGTACTGCGCAGCGCCTTCTACCTCGATGAATACCGACACCTTGGTACGTACTAACGCGGTGTCGCACGACACCAGGGTGTCGACGGGGTAGTCCTGGCCCAGCGGGGTGAACTGCACAGGCTGTTTGAGGCGGTAGCCGGGCACGTAGGCAGCGACCCTGGCGATCATGGCCTCGATCGACGCCGTGACCGCGTCGTGGTCCGCCGCACCGATCAGGCAGAGGACGGTGTCGCGCATCATCAGAGGAGGCTCTGCGGGATTCAGGATGATGATGGCCTTTCCGCGTCTTGCGCAGCCGACGGTTTCGATTGCGCGCGAGGTAGTTTCGGTAAACTCATCGATATTGGCGCGAGTCCCGGGACCTGCCGATTTGGCTGCAATGCAGGCCACGATCTCGGCATAGTGCACGGTTGTCACGTCCGCCACCGCCGCAACTATCGGAATGGTGGCCTGTCCCCCGCAGGTGACCATATTCAGATTGGTCGCCCCGGCCTCCAGATGTGCGTGCAGGTTCACCGACGGCACTACGAAAGGACCAATCGCCGCCGGTGTCAGGTCGATCAGTGTTTTCCCGTAAGGCGCCAGGGCGGCGGCATTGGCGCGGTGGGCGGCGGCGGATGTGGCGTCACAAACAATATCGATGTCGGCGAATCCAGGCATGGCGATAAGTCCTTCGACGCCACGGTGAGTGATAGGTATTCCGGACCGAGCGGCCCGGGCGAGACCGTCAGATGCGGTGTCGATCCCCACCATTGCGGCCACCTCGAGGAGCTCTGCGGAACAGAGGATCTTTATCATCAGGTCGGTGCCGATATTGCCTGAACCGAGCACCGCGACTTTCGTTCTCTTCATCGCTGGCCTCCGGGTGAGAAGAGGACGGAAACCGTTCCCAATGCGCCGATTTCAGCCCGGATATGGGTGCCCGCAGGTGTGAGGACCATGGGCCCCAATGCCCCGGACAGCACCAGCTGGCCGGCCCGCAGCGGATCGCCGAAGGCGGCGGCGGTGCTCGCCAGCCAGGCCAACGCAGCAAGGGGGTCGCCCAGACATGCAGTGCCGACTCCCTGGGAAGCCAACCTGTCGTTGGCGTACATCCGCATTACGACTCCCCGGGTATCGAGCTCCGCGATAGGCAGTCGCCGCTCACCCAGGACGAACAGTCCACTCGACGCATTGTCCGCGATGGTGTCGGCGATGCTCAGATCCCAGTCGGAGATCCGGCTGTCAACAATCTCCACTGCGCCGACGGCATAGTCAATCGCAGCGCGGATACGTTTCGGATCATCCGGGTCAGTGAGGTCGTTCTTCAGCGCGAAGGCAATTTCGGCCTCCGCTCTGGGCTGCAGTAACAGGTCGGCAGGCACCACACCCGATGCCGAGATATCCATATCCGCAAGCAGCACCCCGAAGTCGGGTTGGTCGACACCGAGCTGCTGCTGCACTGCTGGCGATGTGAGGCCGATCTTGCGCCCAACGACGACCCCGCCGGCGGCGACTCGGCGTGCAACGAGTTCCTGCTGAACCGCGTATGCAGCGTCGATGGAGTGGGCACCGATGACGGTCCGTATCGGGGCGGTGGGCCGACGCGTATGAGAGGCACACCATAACCGGTCGGCGGCGGCCCGTACGGCAGGGTCCCGGAGATTCCCCCGCGTGCTGGTATCGGCACCGTATTCCACGCTCCCGCTCACATGCACCTCGAGGCTTCTACGGGTGCTGCTGTGCGGGTGGGAAATTGAAAAAAGTGGCCCATAAAGGTAACCGTGCCGCGGCGACCGCGGATACTGAAGCAATGCGTCCCGCAGAGTGGCACACCAAAACCCAACCGGCCACCTCGGTGATCCACCGGATGACACAGATCATCGCTGCGTTGTACCACTTCGAAACGCCTTGTGGGATACGCGAACTCGCGCGGTACACTGGCTTACCGCCCTCTACGGTGGGGCGCCTGGTCAGGGATATGATCCCCGCGGGATTGCTCGACCGGCACGCCGGGGGAGTCACCCTGGGGCTACAGGTCTTCCAGTGGGGTTCCCGCGCTTGGCAGCCGAGGTTCCCGCTCGATGCTGCGATGCCGCTGCTCACTGATCTCTACGCAACCACGCAGCAGACAATTCATCTGGCTGTGCTCGACGGGGCGGATGTGCTCTATCTCGAGATACTGCCGAGATTGGGTGGCCCTCAGTTGCCGTCGCGGGTAGGTGGACGGTTGCCAGCGCACGCAACCGGTGTCGGTAAGGCGCTGTTGGCTGCCTCGCCAGCGCGAGTAGTCGACGAACTCGTCGCCACAGGTCTACCCAGCCTGGGGCCACGTACGATCCGGCAGCCCGGATTGCTGAGGCGGCAGCTCGCCCGCGTAGCGACGACAGGTATAGCGGTGGACCATGAAGAGTCTGGCCCCGGGATCGTCTGCGTCGCAACAGTTATCCGCGACACCCGGGACAATCCGGTGGCGGCGATTTCGGCGGCGGGATGGTCGGGGAAGATGAATGTGCGCCAGGTCGCTTCGGCGGTGTACAGCACGGCGCACGCCATCGGCCGCACTCTGCGGCCGGCCGGAGACGGCATTCGGTGCTGGCGGCCCGATCCGTCAGATAGCATCCCAGCAAATCCGTCCCACCGCAAACCGAAACCGCAACCGCGATACGAGTGAGCTAGGAAGGTTCGGCATGATCACCGCATTCGTAATGATCGTCGCTGCCAAACAAGGAGTCGCCGAGTTGGCCGAGGCGCTGACCGATATCGGCGGCATCAGCGAGGTGTACTCGGTTACCGGCGAATTCGACGTCATCGCCGTCCTTCGGGTCGCTGAGTTCGACCGCGTCGCGGAGCTGGTGACAAGCGAGATCTCGAAGCTCCCGCATGTGCTCGATACTCGGACTCACATCGCCTTTCGCGCGTACTCGCGGATGGATCTCGAAGCAATGTTCTCCATCGGCGCGGACTGAAGCACTTCCGCATCCGTCATCCGCCACGTATCTCGTTCGTCGACTGGCGGCGGTGTTGAAGTCATACCGTTGCCCATACGCAATGCCGCTTCGGTAGGGAATTCAGTATTTCAGCGGATGCGGCTGCCGGCGCGGGTGGGGATAGTGACCTGGCCACGAGTTAGCGCCGAGCGCAAGGAGATGAGTGTAGTGACTTCGGCTGATGAACGCGTTGATGCGGCTACGGGCGCTGGAGGTTCGGTTGGGGCTTCGAAGTGGCCGCGCTACCTGCAAGCCGAATATGGATTCAGCAACCACTGGCACCCGGTCCTGTTCAGCCACGAGGTGGCAGAGGACGACTTCGCGACGGTGACACTGTTGGGTCGACGAATCCTGTTGACGCGCAGCGACGGGCAGGTCAGAGCGATCGCCGATCGGTGCGCACACCGTGGGGTCAAGTTCTCTGCACAACCGCTGTGTTTTGCCAAGGGCACGGTTTCGTGTTGGTACCACGGCTGGACTTATCGCCTGGAAGATGGAGAACTCTGCGATGTGTTGACTTCGCCTAACTCGCCGATAATCGGTCAGGTCTCGGTGCCTGTGTATCCCGTGACCGAACGCCAGGGACTGGTGTTCGTGTTCGTCGGCGACGCTGAACCCCACGACCTCAGCCACGATGTGCCACCTGGATTCTTGGATTCCGACACTCATTGCCTCGGGATTCGCCGCACTGTGGCCTCCAACTGGCGGCTCGGTGTGGAGAACGGCTTCGACACTACGCACATCTTCATGCACCGTAATTCCCCACTGGTTCAACAGAACAACCTCGCGCTGCCATTCGGATTCGTGCCGGCCGACCGGGGCGCCATGAGCGTGCATTCCGAGGGTTGGCCTAAAGGTGTCGTCGACAACCTGGCGCAGAACTACCAGCCGGTTTTCGAGGCACGGCTAGGCGGCGAGCCCGTGCTGCGCTGCGAACTAACCGGTGACGAGAAGCTGGTGGCCGCTCAGGTCAGTGTCTGGCTGCCGGGGGTGCTGAAGGTGGATCCATTCCCTGACCCCTCATTGATCCAATACGAGTTCTACGTTCCCATCACGGCCACCAGTCACGAATACTTCCAGGTGCTACAGCGCAGAGTACGTTCAGCAGACGACATTGCCTCCTACAAAAGCGAATTCGAGTCCAAGTGGCGCGATTTGGCATTACACGGTTTCAACGACGATGACGTCTGGGCACGCGAAGCGCAAGAAGAGTTCTACCGCGACCACGACGGCTGGGCAAACGAACATCTATTCCCGCCGGACATGTGCATAACCAAGTGGCGCCAACTGGCCTCAAACCACGCCAGCGGTATCGCGGCGCCCTAGCAACGGCACATTGCCGCCTGGCCAGCATCACCCTGCTGTGTTCACGCAGTAATCAATATTCTTTTTCAACAACTTTCGCGGGTGGGTGAGACGCGACTGGACCCCCATCGCCGCACAGGCCGGGCGCCAAGTGGCTTGGACTGATTTCGACACCGAGAGGATATAACCATGACGCCCCGTCCAATCCGGCGGTGGTCAATGACATTCGTGTCTTTGGCGGTTGTCGCTTTCAGTGGGTTCTGCGGCGTCGACGCGACGCCGACCGCACATGCCGATGAGTCCCAGTACCAGGAGTTCTACACGCCACCCGACCCCCTCCCCGCGGGTGTACCCGGTGATGTAATCCGAAGTGAGCCTAGCAGATTGGTACTGGAGCCATCTGGGCAGCTAGGTGCGCTCATGGCGGCCGGGACACGTCTCATGTACCGCAGCACCGATACTCGCGGGAATCCGGTGGCCGTCACCGGCACGTACCTCGAGCCGGAAAACCCGTGGCCCGGCAACGGACCGCGTCCCCTCATCGCGTTCGGGACGTTGCCGTACGGCCTCGGGGAGCAATGTGCCCCATCCCGATTGTTCAATCAGGGGATACACGCTTCGGTAGGCAATTCAGGTTTCGATCTGATGTTCAACTTTGAAGAGACCTTCATCGCGACGATGGTCGCACGCGGATTTGCGATTGTGGTGACCGACTATGAGGGGCTTGGAGTCCCAGGCAAGATACAACCTTTCATGAACCGGGTTTCCCAGGGCCACGTCCTCATCGATGCGGCGCGGGCAGCTATGCGACTTCCGGGTACTTCCCTTAACCACCAAGGGCCGGTGGCATTTTGGGGCTATTCGCAAGGAGGCGAAGCGTCTGCCTCGGCCGCCGAGCTGGCCCCCTCGTATGCCCCGGACCTCGACGTGGTGGGCGCCTGGGCCGGTGCACCCCCTGCTGATTTGTCCCAGATCATGCCCTTCGCCGACGGCAGCATGCTGGTGGGTTCCTTGGGTTATCTACTTAACGGCGTCGCCGCGGCGTATCCCGAGGTAGCCGGTCCGCTCATGGGCACCCTGACCGAACGTGGTGTCGAACTCGTCCAGCGCACTCAGGTGATGTGTCTGGTCGAAACAATTGCCAGCTTCGGATTTCGCCATATCGCACCGTATTTCAACACCGACCTCGGCGAGCTGATGGGGTCCTCGCCGCTCAAGGAAATCCTCGCCGCCCAGCGCCTGGGAACCCTGAAGCCAACCGCGCCGGTGTTCATCGACTCCAACCGCTACGACCCGTTCGTTCCGTGGGCTGGGGCCAAGCAGCTCGGCCTCGACTGGTGTGCCAAAGGCGCCGACGTGGAGTTCTGGACGAACGAGCAGCCGCCATTCCTCAACAAGACGGACACCAATCACCTGCTGACCTACTTTGTCGACGGCGAGAGGTCCATGCAGTGGATTGCCGACCGGTTCAACCGGGTCCCGACCACGCCGAACTGCTCGGCGATCGAGGGCCAGTGAAGGCAGCCCCGGCGACTGTGGTCACACTGCATCGAGCTTTTGTTGGCCGACAACCCAGCCCGCAATCTGGCTGCGTCCGTTGAATCCGAGTTTGGTCAGGATGTGCTGTACATGACTATCGATGGTGCGGCTGGACAACACCAGTTGAACGCCGATTTCGCGGTTGGTCATGCCACGCGCCACGAGGGTGGCGACCTCGATTTCCCGCGGGGTCAGCCGCGCGGGGACTGCTGGCTCGGCAGCGTCGGGTGGCCTGTCGGTACCCAGGGCGAGGGCACCGCCGGGGATCTGGTTCCCGGCCCCGATCAGGGAATCCGCCACTCGCACGCCAAGCGCCTGGCGAAGGCTTGCCTCGGTACTCAGATGGCATTCGGCCAAGTGCCTGCCAAACCTGCCCATCGACGTTCCCAGGCTGTCCCACACCGCATTGGCCTCACCCTGCAGACGCGCGCCGTCCTCGAAACGTCGGTCGGACACCGCGATCCACGAAAGCATCTCGACCATATGCGCGACGCCAAGGTGATCCCCGTACTCTTGTTTCACCTTGAGGCTTTCCCGGGCCAGTTGTTCCGCACCGCGGTAGTCGCCAACGGTCCACTTGTTCAACGCCAGTGCCCACAGCGTGTACGACGCGCCCCATCGGTCGCCGTACCGCCCGCTCAGCCGAATTGAAAGTTCGCAGAGCGCAGCGGCTTTGTCGTGGTTCCCGGCGAACACGTAGACCACGGCCAGTTGAAACAACATGTACAGTGCGGCCACACCATCGTCGCGTTCTTCATAATCGGCCAGCGCGTTTTCGTAGTGTCCACGCGCGCGTACCAGATCGCCGTGGAACAGGGCAGCCATGCCACGCAGTTGCGCCACTGCGCCGGCCGGCATCTGAAAGCCCCGATCAAGATGTTCGACTTGATCGAGTCGGCTTTGGGCGTCTGCCAGCTCCCCTCGTAGCAGCGCCAGGTACGCGTCGACCCACATGGCGCGGCCCTGTGCAAGGCTCGCGGGTCTGGCGTCGGCGATCCGCAGTGCCTCACCGAGCCAACGGCGACCTTCACCGATGTTGCCCCCGGCAATCCAATACCATTGCAGCGCTGAGGCCAACGCACATGCCTCGTTGACGAATCCCGATTCCAAATAGCTGTCAAGCGCGCTACGTAGGTTGGCGAAGTCTTCCCGAAGCCGGACCAGCCAGTCCGCTTGTTCGGGTCCGCACCATTCGGCGAGGCTGCGCTGCGCAACCGCGCAAAAGTATTCGCGGTGTGCCTCCTCGAGGCGATCGCGGTCGGCTGTCGCAAGCCGCGCCGCGCCATGTTCGCGAACGGTTTCCAATAGCCGATATCGTTTACGATCCCTACCGGGCTCCGCGATCAGAATCGACTTACGGACCAGCGCATCAACAAGGTCGACAAGTTCGTCGGCGGCGAAATCCGGTCCGTCGCATACTGTTTCTACGGCAGCCAGGTCGAAGCTGCCGGCGAACACCGACAATTGCGCCCATAACCGTTGCTCGCTCGTTGAGCACAGCGCATGACTCCAGTCGATCAGCGCCTGCAGTGTCTGATGTCGCGGTAGAGCCGAGCTGTCGCCGGCGGTAAGCAACTGAAACCGACGGTCCAGTCGCTCCAGGACATCGGCAACAGTGAGCGTTCGCAGCCGCGCGGCCGCGAGTTCGATAGCCAACGGTATGCCGTCGAGACGTTCACACAGCCGAGCCACCAACCTGCTGTTCTCGTCGGTGACCACGAACCCCGACCCGCAATCGGAGGCGCGGGCACACAGCAGCGCCACCGAATCGAAACGATCTAACGACGACGCGTCGAGATCGGTGGCCGAACTGGGTGTCGACATGGGCGGCACCGTGAAGATCTGTTCCCCGAACACACCAAGCGAATGACGACTGGTGACCAGGATGTGCAAGTTCGGTGACGTGCGCAGCAGCGCACTGACTAATTGCGCGCACGAGTCACTGAGATGCTCGCAGTTATCCAGGATGACCAGAAGATGTTTGTTCTCCAGGTGACGTTGTAGCTGCAGCAGCGGCGACCGCGTGGTGTGCTTGATCACCCCCAATGCGTCGGCCACCGCGTCAGCCACCAATGCAGCATCCTGCAAAGCCGCCAATTCGACGAACCACGTGCCGTCGTGGAATGCGCGCTGCACATCGCGGGCGACTTCAAGGGCCATCCGCGTCTTTCCGACCCCACCAGCGCCCGTCAACGTCATTAGGCGCGAATTGGCAAGCTGCGCGCGCAAACTCGCTAGTTCACGACGCCGACCAATAAAGTCGGTGACCTCAGCGGGCAGATTGCCTTCGCACCGTCTCACGTTGTCGCACCCTCAGCCCGGCTCTACTGCGGCGACCTGCGGCTAGTAGCGCCGTCAAGGTCGCATCCCGTGCAGTGTACCTGCGAGGGGAAGCAGCGCGAGCGCCTTGCGATAATGGTCGCGTTCAGCGGAGCAAGCCCCCGCCGCCGCCGCGGCTTCACGAGCTACTCATCGTTGCCGGCGTCCACCGCCGGGGCGGCGGCGACGCGATGTTGTTACGCATGAGTTCCAGGCGCGGACGCGGCTTCTCGGTGTTGCCGGTCGGCGGCTTGCGGCTGCCGGCTTTGAACTGCTCGATCCAGTCGCTGCCCGGCCCGCTGTAGTCCTGGTCGGCCGCCGCATGCAGGGTCCAGTGCGGGTCGTAGAGATGGGTGCGCCCAATGGCCACCAAGTCGGCGCGCCCGGCGAGCAGCACCGAGTTGGCGTCGTCGTATGACGAAATCGCTCCCACCGCGACAACACCGGTCCGGTACGCGGAACCTACTTCGTTCCGGATGCGGTCGGCAAAAGGTGTCTGGTAGCTCCGCCCGTATGCAGGTGCTTCGTCCTTAACCACTTGGCCAGTCGAGACGTTGATAATGTCCGCGCCATGTTCGGCAAAAGCACGTGCCACCTCTACGGCGTCGTCTATCCCGATTCCTCCGGGTGCCCAATCGGTCGCTGAAATCCGCACCGACATGGGGCGTTCCGATGGCCAGACATCGCGGACAGCGTCGAAAACGCGCAGCGGGAAGCGTAGTCGGTTGTCCAAGCATCCACCGTACTCGTCAGTGCGAATGTTCGAGAGCGGGGAAAGGAATGACGAAAGCAGATAGCCGTGGGCACAATGCAATTCCAGTAGATCGAAGCCCGCGCGAGCGGCCGCAGCGGCAGCATCTACGAATTGTTCTGCAATTTGGTCGAGATCGGCGCGGGTAACTTCCCGAGGCGTTTGGTTGTCGGGTCCGTACTTCAACGGCGAGGGTGCGATGATCCGCCAGTTTCCTGCCGACAGGGGCTCATCGATACCCTCCCACATCACTCTTGTGGATCCCTTACGGCCGGAATGACCTAGTTGCACACCGATTTTCGCGTCACTCTGCGCATGAACGAAGTCGACGATTCGCCGCCACGACCTCTCCTGCTCTGCTGTATAGAGACCGGCGCATCCCGGTGTGATCCGCCCGATCGGAGACACGCACACCATCTCGGTCATTACCAGCGCCGCTCCTCCGAGCGCCTTGCTGCCCAGATGGACGAGGTGAAAGTCACCCGGAACACCGTTAGCCGAACAATACATATCCATTGAGGAGACCAGCACCCGATTTTTCAACCTCAGTCCGCGCACACTGTACGGCTGGAACATCGGCGGGCTGACGAATGCCGGCTCGTCGTGATGGTGCTGGCGCACTTGTTCTTCGGCGTACCAGACCTCCGTGTGTTCGGTGAATCGAGGGTCTCTTGTTCGCAGGTTCTCGTGGGTGATGCGACGACTCCGTGTCAGGATATTGAAAGCAAACTGACGCGGATCCTGGTGAACGTACTGCGCAATGTTTTCGAACCACTCCAGGCTGGCTTGAGCCGCGCGTTGGGTGGATTCGACGACTGGCCTGCGCTCCGACTCATAGGATTGCAGGACGTCTTCGAGCTCCGGATGTTCGTGCAGGCAGGCGGCCAGCGTCAACGCATCTTCCATGGCCAGTTTCGTACCCGACCCGATGGAGAAGTGGGCGGTGTGGGCGGCGTCGCCCAGCAGTACGAGATTGCCGTGCCGCCAAACGCGATTGCGCACGGTCGTGAAGTTAGACCAGCGGGAGTTGTTGAGTAGTACGCGGTGATCTCCGATGACGTCCCCGAGCACACCGCCGAGCATCGAAATCGAACGTTCGTCGCTCTCGCCTGGCGCGAGTGGGTGATCGGGCGACTGGTCGAATCCGCCACGGCGCCAGACTTCGTCACGCATCTCGACGATGACGGTGCTCCCGTCCGGCCCATAGGGATAGGCGTGCACCTGCATTACCCCGCAGGATTCTTCACGAATGACGAAGGTGAAGGCCTCGAACACCCTGTCGGTACCCAGCCAGATGTACTTGTTCTTGCCGTTTTCCAGCGTCGTCCCGAACTCGTCGGAATAGCGGTTCCGTGTCGCGGAATTGACACCATCGGCTGCGACCACCAAATCGGCTGTGGCCATGAGTTCTTCGACAGGCGGAGCCTCCCGGTTGAAGTGCACCTGCACGCCAAGTTCATGGCAGCGCGCCTGCAAGATGCACAACAGTCGCTTGCGGCTCATGGCCGCGAATCCGTGACCACCGGAGGTGTGGGCGGTACCCCGTAGATGAATATCGATGTCTTCCCATCGGGCGAATTCACGCTCCATCTGCCGATAAACCGCGGTGTCGGCCAGTGCGATACCGTCGAGCGTCTCATCGCTGAACACTACTCCGAAGCCGAAAGTGTCGTCGGCAGCGTTGCGCTCCCAGACCGTCACCTGGTGATGCGGATTCAGTTGTTTGACCAAGGCGGCAAAGTACAGGCCACCGGGTCCCCCGCCGATTATCGCGATTTGCACAGTTTCATCTCCGTTGAAGTCGAGCATTATCCGTTGCAGTAGACGAGGTTTGACGCCGATCGCATCAATCGGGATAACTCATCAACCGGCCTCGTCCTTCCCGCGTAACTGCGATCGTTTGACCTTGCCCGTCGCGGTTCGGGGCAGCGAATCGGTGAACTCGACGCTGCGGGGATATTTGTAGGGCGCTAGCAGTTGCTTGACGTGAGACTGTAACCGCTGCACCGTGTCAGCGTCTCCGTCGATTCCAGCCTGCAACACCACTGTGGCGTGAACCACCATTCCCCGATCGCGGTCCGGTTTTCCGGTAACCGCGCACTCGACTACGTCGGGATGGCTCTCCATCGCCTGTTCAATTTCGACACCGGAGATGTTGTAGCCGGACGACACGATCATGTCGTCGCTGCGACCCTGATACCAGAAGTAGCCGTCTTGGTCACGAAGGTAAATGTCGCCGGTGATATTCCAGCCGTGCTGCACGTAGTCACGCTGTCGCGCGTCCGCAAGGTACCGACATCCCGTTGGCCCGATCACGGCAAGACGGCCGGGGATCCCGTTGCCCACCGGACACCCCTGGCTGTCGACGATCTCGGCGCGATAGCCAGGCACCACCCGACCGGTCGAACCCGGCTTGACGCTGCCCGGAGTCGCCGAGATGAATACGTGCATCATCTCGGTCGAACCGAGTCCATCGAAGATCGGGAGACCGGATTGCTCGAAAAACTTGTGCCACACCCATTCCGGTAGATGCTCGCCCGCTGACATACAGCGCCGCACACCAGCTAGGGCCGACGCCTTGCCTTCTCGAATCAGTGTTCGGTACGCAGTGGGCGCTGTGAATAGGATCGTCGCTCCGAGTTTGGCTACTGCGCAGACGATGGCATCAGTCGTCGGTTTCTCCAGCAGTACGGTAGCTGCTCCAATTCGCAGCGGGATGACCAGCAACGCCCCCAGCCCGTAAGTGAAGGCAAGCGACGGAGTTCCGGTGAAGACGTCTTCGGGGGTTGCGCCTACCACGCCGGCACCAAAGGTGTCCGCAACGGCGAGCACGTCACGGTGAAACTGCATGGTGGCTTTGGCTGCGCCGGTGGTACCGGATGTGGGCGCCAGCAACGCGACGTCGTCGGCAGCCGTATCGACGTTGGCAAATGCGCCAGATTTCCTAGCCGCCAACATGATCAGGTCGTCGGCAAGTCGGCTACCATACTGGACAGCCACAACCGATCCCGTGCCGTCCAATGCGGCCACCATTTCCCGGCTATAGCGGTGGTCGGATATCGCGATCGTGGGCGCGGTGACGTCGATCAGTTGACGTAGTTCACCGCTGCGCAGCAGCGGTGTTGTCGTGACGACCACCGCACCGGCTTTCAGGACCGCGAACCAACAAGCCACTAGCCACGGATTGTTGGGCCCTCGCAGCATCACTCGCTGACCCGGAACCAACCCCAGGTCTTCGCAGAGTACCTGCGCGATTTGGTTGGCACGCCGTAAAACTTCTGCGTAGGACCAGGTTTCGTCCGCGGTGATTACGCATGGCCGCGCACCGCCCAGGGTTTCGACCACTTCGTCGAGCAAGGCAACTGCGCAGTTTAGCCGTTCTGGATAGCGCAGTGCCGGCAACGTGAACTCGAACGCCGGCCACTGGTCCATCGGCGGTAGGCGGTCGCGACAGAACGTATCGACGTGCGCCGTGGATGACATGAACATAGTCGACCTTTCGCGGCCAGATGTTGCCGAAAGTATATGTCTGTTCTCTTATGATCGTCAATTTTTCGGGATATTAGCTCGGCGGCGAAAGGCGCCTTTCAGTGCCGCCGCTATGCTGACGGCGGATGGAGGCACCAGTGGCACACGACGATCGTGCGGTTTCAGTCGATCCGACATCGGCATACGAGTCGCAGCCACGCGAATTGATCCTGACTCTGTTCGGGCTCTACGCACGCACCGAGCACAACTGGTTGTCAGTGGCTGCTGTCGTTGATCTCATGAGTGACCTCGGTGCGGCCGGACCCTTGGTGCGCAAGTCGATTTCGCGTCTCAAGCAACGCGACCTACTTAACAGCGATCGCAGCGGCGGGGTTGCGGGCTACTCGTTGTCGCCCCAGGCACTGCAGGTGCTGACCGAAGGCGATGTGCGCATCTTCGATCGTTCTCGAGCCACGGTTGACGACGGCTGGTTGATCGTGTCGTTTTCCATCCCGGAATCCGAACGGGAAAAACGGCATTCGCTTCGAACCACATTGACCCACCTCGGTTTCGGGATGGTGGCACAAGGTGTGTGGATCGCACCGGGCAGGCTGGGTGAAGAGACGCGTAACGCCCTTTCGCGCAAGAACCTTACGCAATACGTCGACATGTTTGTCGGCAACTACTTCGCCTTCGGCAACCTACGCGCAAAAGTGCGCCAGTGGTGGGACCTCGACCGCTTGTCAGCGCTGTACGAGGAGTTCATTGGTCGCTATCGGCAAGTCGCTCGCACGTTTGCGACCCACCCGAGCGACGCCCGCGAAGCCTTCCGAATTTACATCCCAATGCTCACCGAGTGGCGTCGACTTCCCTATCTGGATCCAGGCCTTCCGCTGACGCTGTTGCCGGCCGGATGGAGCGGCGTGACGGCCGACGAATTATTCGCTGAACTCAACAAGCTGTTGAGTGCGCCGGCGCACGAGTACGTCAGCAGCGTCATCCATCGCTGACATTTTGGCCGTCGCGCGGTAGGCATGCGACCCCCTGCAATTCGACGAGCGCCTCGATATCCCATAGTCGCGCTACTTCGATTCCAGCCATCGCAGGATAGGTAGGACCAGCCAAGCGCCGCCACACCTGCCCGACTTGTTTGGCATGGGCTTTGTAGTCCTCCATGTCGAGGACGTAGACGGTCACGGTGACCAGGTGCTCGGGGCCCCCGCCGGCCGCGTGCAGCGCTGTCAACAGATTGCTCAGCGCACGCTCGAACTGCTGGACGATCCCGATTCCGGTGATCACTCCGTGAGCGTCGAGTGCAGTCTGACCGGCCAGGTAGACGTGGGTTCCGTCGGCACGCACCGCATGCGTGAAGCCGGACGGCGTGGCGAGTTCGGCGGGGTTGATAAATGCAGCAGTCACGATTGGATGGCTCCTCCGTCGACGTTGATGCCTTGTCCATTGACCCCGGCGTTCACGATGCAGAACCGCACTGCCTCCGCAACCTCGGCGGGGTCGATCAAGCGTCCGATCGGCTGGCGGCGGGCGAGCAACGCCCGGGCCTCCTCGGGCGATCGTCCGGTTCGAGCACTGACCGAGGCCACCGTGTCGTCGGTCATGGGAGTGTCTACGTAGCCCGGACACACCGCGTTGACCGTGATGTGCTTGCGCGCGTATTCGACCGCCGCGGCTCGAACCAAACCCAATACCCCGTGCTTGCTGGCCGTATAGGCGCTGACCTGACTTTCGCCGCGCTTGGCGACGACCGAGGCCACTATGACGATCCGTCCCCAACCGGCCTGCACCATGGCAGGCAGCGCCCTGCGGACGCACCGGAATGGGGCCGTCAGATTCAGGTCCAGCGCACGCTGCCATTGATCGTCGCTGGTACTGGTCAACGGGCACCCGAAGCCCGCCCCCGCGCTAATCACCAATACCTCGACCGGGCTCCAATGCCGCTCGATCGTCGCAAACAGCGATTCGACATCCGTGCCGGACGTTACGTCGCAGACGGTTCCCATCGTGCGACTGCCATGGGCTGAGGCCAGCGCGAGCGCCGCAGCGTCGACGCCCTCGCGCGATCGTGCTGCCAGCGCGACGTCGTGCCCATCGGCGGCCATCCGATCGGCGATGGCGAAGCCGATTCCCCTGCTCGCACCGACAACCAGGCAGATCCGTGACCGCTTCACCGGAACGCCGAGATCCGGGTGAGCTGCCGACCGAGGGCCAACATGTGCATCTCCTCGGTTCCTTCGTACGTGACGACCGACTCCAGGTTTGCCATGTGGCGCATCACGGCATAGTCGAGCGTGACACCGGCCGCGCCCAGCATTCCCCTGGCAGTCCGGGCGACGTCGAGCGCGGCACGCACGTTCGCCAATTTGCCGAAGCTGATTTGGGTGGGATGAACGCCGCCGTTGTCCTTCAGCCGCCCTATCTGCAAAGCCACCAGGGCGGCGGAGTTGACCGCGATGAGCAGGTCGGCCAACTTGCGCTGGGTTAGCTGGAATGACGCGAGCGGGCGGCCGAACTGGCTGCGCAGGGTCGTAAAAGTTAGCGCTTCGTCATAGCAAGCCCGCGCGGCACCGACCGCTCCCCAGAGGATCCCGTAGCGCGCCTCGTTGAGGCAGCTCAGCGGCCCCCGCAGACCTGCTGCCCCCGGTAACATCGCATCAGCTGGCAGACGTACGTCGTCGAGAAACAACTCCGAAGTGACCGAGGCGCGCAGCGAGAGTTTGTCCCGCACAGCCCGTGTCGTGAACCCTGGCACCGTCGTCGGCACCACGAAGCCGCGAATGCCCTGCTCCGTCGCCGCCCATACCACCGCGATGTCGGCGATTTCACCGTTGGTGATCCACATCTTCGAACCGTTCACTACCCAATCGGTACCCAGTCGCCTGGCCGAAGTCCGCATCGATCCGGGGTCGCTGCCGGCGTCTGCCTCGGTCAATCCGAAGCAGCCGATCACATCTCCACGCGCCATGCGCGGCAGCCATTCCTCCTTGTGTTCCTCCGATCCCCAGCGGTGGATGGCGAACATCGCCAGCGAGCCTTGCACCGAGACGAAGCTGCGCAGACCCGAATCGACGGCCTCCAATTCGCGGCACGCGACGCCGTAAGCGACGGCGCTGGTACCCGAGCAGCCGAAGCCACGCAAGTGCATCCCGAGCAACCCGAGCCGACCCAACCCGGGCGCGATCGAGCGATCGAAGGTGCCGCGGGCATACCAGTCGCGGACGTGCGGCGCTAATTCCTTGGCGGCGTACCGGCGCACGGCTTGTCCGATGGCTCGTTCATCCTCGCTGAGCTGGTTGTCGACGGCGAGAAAGTCCAGCGGGTCCGGCCCGGAGCGGGTGTTGGGACGGCTCCGAGGCTCCATGGCTGCACCGACGTCCATTCGGCTCACCGCCCCAGCCAGATGGGGGCACGCTTTTCGTTATAAGCAGCGTGAAATTCAGCATGATCATGCGTCGTCATCAACAGCGCCTGCGCCATCGCATCGAACTCGATCGCGGTGCCGAAAGACGCGTCCAACTCACGGGCCACCAGGGCTTTGGTCTGGCTGTACGCCAGGGTGGGTCCGGTAGCCAGCCGTTGGGCCAGTCCCGCGACCGCGGTATCGAGTTGCGCGTCCCCAACTAGCTCGCTGACCAGGCCATAGCGCTCAGCGGTTTCGGCGTCGATGGTGTCGCCGAGCATCAGAAGTTGCATGGCTCTACCAAGCCCGACCATCCGGGGCAGCAGATAGGCGGCGCCCATATCAGCACCGGACAGCCCGACTCGCGTGAACAAGAACGCGAACCGGCCCGATTCTGAGACGACGCGGAAATCTGCACCTAGTGCGATCACCGCACCCGCTCCCGCTGCAATGCCATGAATTGCCGCAATGATCGGTACGGCACAGTCGCGCATCGCGGCGATCACCTCACCGGTCAATTTGGTGAATGCGATCAACTGGTCGACTTCCATTTTGATCAGCTCGCCGATGATCTCGTTGACATCTCCGCCCGCACAAAATGCGCGGCCGCATCCTTTGATCACCAAGACCCGAGTGTCGTTGCGGTGCGGCAGCTCTCGTAGCAGGTCCCGCAAATCGGCGTAGGTGTCGAAAGTCAGCGCATTGAGCTTCTCGGGGCGATTCAACGTCACGGTCGCCACCCCGTTTGCAACCGAGAAGTCGAAGTGCTTCCACACCTCGTTGCGCGTTGCCGCAACACGAAACTGGTTCATAATCAACGAATCTCCCGACTTAGTTGGTGAGTGAGGTAGCGACTGATGATGGTGCGCTGAATCTCCGACGCGCCCTCATAGATTCGAGGCGCGCGCACGTCCCGGTACAGATGCTCAAGACGGTGTCCGGATTGCAGTGCTCGGGCCCCCAACAGCTGCACAGCGGCATCGACGACGAATTGCGCGGCCTCGGTTGCCTCCAACTTGGCAATCGCCGCGCGATAGGTCACCTCAGCGCGGTCCACACCGGCGTCGTAGGCCGAAGCCGCCGAATACACCAGTAGTCGGCTGGATTCGATCCGCGACGCCATATCAGCAAGCTTGTGGGCGACCGCTTGCAAGTCGGCCAGAACTCCGCCGAACGCGGACCGGGTCGTGGTGTGGTCGACAGCTATGTCGAGCGCCGCCTGCGCCATGCCCACGGCGAAAGCGCCGACGCTCGGACGAAACAGGTCGAGTGTCCGCATGGCGACCCGGAACCCGTCGTCCACCTCGCCGATGACGTCCTGGGCGCCGACGCGAACACCGTCGAACGTGAGCCGTCCCAGCGGGTGCGGGGACAGCATGTCAAGACGCTCACCTGTCAGTCCGGGACTGTCGCCGGCAACGACGAAGGCAGTAATGCCAGAGGCACGCCGCCCTGGCACGGTGCGAGCGAAGACGGTATAGACGTCGGCGTCGGGAGCGTTGGAAATCCATGTCTTCTCGCCGTGTAATCGCCATCCCGACCCGTCACTCTGCGCCGCCAAGGCAAGCGATGCGGCGTCGGAACCGGCGCCCGGTTCGTTCAGCGCGAAAGCGGCCACCGCAGTCCCGTCTAGCACGCGGGATCGCCAGTTGCGCAACGCCGTTGGACTTCCCCACTGTAGAAACGGGAAACTCCCAAGACCCTGAAGTGCCACCGCGGTCTCGATCTCCGTCGACACCGAGGCGAGGGCCTCACGCATCAAACAGACATCGAATGCTTGCACCTTCGACGGCCCGCTGGTGAGAAACAGCTGCGCCAGGAAGCCTTTCTCGGCAACGGCGCGCAGTAATTCGCGGTTGATCCTTCCGCTGCGCCCCGCCGCGACGACGGGCAGTAACTCCACGGCGACCCGGCGCGTTTCGCGCATGAAGTCTTGTTGTTCGAGCGACAGAGCAAATGGCGGCATAAGCCCTCTCCCGAGGTCTCGGCGTTATATGTCGTTTTTATCATTCTCGTCATTATCCCGCCATATCAGAATGGGGCCCACGCCCGGCGGGCTTGGCGCCGCCGAGCAGCTGAGTCTCGGCGGACTTGCTGTCGACCCCGCGCAGTAGGTTCCGCGCGGCCCCCATCGCGGCACCGTCCAGACCGAACACACCGACCGGTTTTCCCTTCAGGTGGTAGATGGCAACAAGCGACCGATCCTCGACACGCCCAGCGATTTCTACGCAGTCATAACTGCGGGTTTGCCCGATGCACCATAGGTCCAGACCAAATTGTCGGGACCAGACGAAGGGAAGTGACGAGTCCGCGGAGCTTCCGCCCGCCATGTTGCGCGCGGCAATCACCCCCTGCTGCTGCGCGTTGGATTCGTGCTCGCACCGTACGTACTGATTCAGCAACGGCTCGTATCTGGCGGCGACATCGCCTGCCGCATATACGTCCGGATCCGAAGTTCGACAGCCACTGTCGACGACGATGCCGCCATCCGACAGCTCGATACCAGCCCCGGCGAGCCACGACGTGTCGGCATAGGTACCAACACCTACCACCACGGTGTCGCAGGGCAACACGGCGCCGGAGTTCAACACCACTGTCTCAGCCCGTCTTTCACCGCAAATCCGAACCGGATGAGTCCCGAGGTACACCCCGACACCGGCGCGCCGCTGGTATGCGGTGAGGAGTCGGCCCACCTCGGGTCCGAGGGCCCGCTCCATCAGCGTCGTACCAGGTTCGACCACGCACACCTGTGCCCCACGTGCTACCGCGGTGGACGCGACCTCGCAACCGATGAACCCACCTCCGATGATGACGACGGTTCGGCCCGGACCAATCTGCCGGCTCAGCGCCAGCGCGTCGGTCAGGTTACGCAGAGTGTGAACACCAGGCAGGGAAATCCCGGGGAGGTCCAGTCGGGCGGGAACGACGCCAGTAGCGAGAAGTACCTTGCCATAAAGTATTTGGCGTCCGGACGCTAGCGTTATCACACGTTTGCACGGATCCAACTCTGTGGCCGGGTCGCCAAGCATAACTTCGACCTGTTTGTCTCGGAAGAACTCTGGGGTCTTGAGCAACACCGACGAGGGTCCGGCTTCGCCGGCCAGCACCACTTTCGACAGTGGTGGCCTGGAGTAGGGAAGGTAATGCTCAGCGCTGACGAGCCTCACCCGGCCGCGGCGGCGCTTCACCAGCGTCTCGACGGCGGTCACCGCGGACAGCCCACCCCCGACCACCAGATAGTCTGTCGCGCAATCTGTCATGTACTCACCCGATTGCTCTTGCTGGCGATCGAGAATCATTCGCTCTCGTTGATGACGAGGAAAATCTGGCCACCATCGCGGACAACCTCGTATCCCTTGACCGGGTCGACACACGGCAGGGCAGTGGCTTTCCCGCTGCGGAGATCGAATTTTCCTTCGTGGAGCGGGCATTCGATCTCGAGCGTGCTCGCATGCAGGTACCCCGAGTCTAGCCACGCTTCGGCGTGGCTACAGATATTCCCTATGGCATAAACCTGATCCCCCACGCGAACGACCATCACTTCTTCCCCCGCGACATCGAGCCCGATCGGCTCCCGGTCGGCCAGATCGGCATAGTCGCAAACCTTGACCAGGTCGTCACGCCGGATATCTTCCATAGTCACGTTCTTCTCGTATCCCAATCGTTTGGCGGGTCAACAGTTTCTAGTCGGCGTGGGCAGGCGAGGTGAATGCAAACGCACCCATTCCGGTCACCCACGGTCTGATCGGTTCGTAGTAAAGGATTTCGCCACCCGGGTCACCCACAGCAGCGGCCGCGACAAGCCAATTGCGTATCTCAAGTCCCCCGTTTCCCGCATGCTCGACAATATGGTCGTTGGACCAGGACGCGGCGTAGCCAGCATCGCCGGCCGACATCAGTGCCAGAAATTCTCGATCGAAATCCAGGTTGATCCGGCCCATTTGAGAGCTGCCGGGCCAATGGGACAAGCCACCGCACCCGACAATGATCACTCGCTGGTCTCGCGAGGCGGCATATCGAGCGAGGACCCGCCCGAGTTGGTAACAGCGGGTCGGCGCGGCGCGGGAGTAGGACGACTGTGTTCCGACGATCAGCGGAACCACCGCCACGTCAAGCTCAGGAAGCATCATCAGGGCGGGAATCGCTATACCGTGATCCGCGCGAAAGTTGCCAATCGATGCGATGTCGAAGCCTTCGCCACCCGCGTAGCGAATAAATTCTCCTGCGAAATCGCGGTTGGACGGGACTTCGCGCCTAGGGATGTGCATTTCGCCATAAGTCCAGAACGAGTCGGTTACCGCGATCGCGAATGGTGGCTGCGGCCCGCTCGGGGGCAGTGTCGGTCCGTGTTCTGACGACACCAGGATCACAAGGTCGGGTTTCAGTGCTCGTATGCTCCGCCGGAGTTGTGCGAATCCCTCGAGCACAACGTGCGCTTGGGAGTTCACGCCACGACTCGGGCCCAGCACGTGAGACGTCGCAAACGCCCCCACCACGCTACCCACCGGTGGTACCCGTCTCTGTTGGCTCCCAGCCAAAGTATTCGCCTGCACTCCAGTCATTTTCGAAATCCGGATTACATATGAAAGATCCCCACATCGCCAACAGGGGCGCCACGCCGCGTTGGGCGAATGTGTCTGGTGTTGGCCGCCCAGTAAGCGTTGCAATCTCCTCCTCCGAAAGGCGGTAACGGCCGATGAACGACTGGTCGCCGGCGCGGATTGCGTTCCAGGCCTCCGGAGTGGACAGCCCGTCCTCGATCATGCGACTGAGTTCGGCCGGACTCATCATCCGCAATCCTTGCTCAGCAGAAAGTCTTTCGCCACCCGCGCAAACTCGACTGGATGCTCGATCATCGCCCAATGTCCGCACCGGGGTATCGCGTATAGACGGGAGTTGTCGATCAGTTGATGTAGTCGCACGGACTCGAGTAGTGGTACCACCGCATCCTCGCGGCCGGATACCACCAGCGTGGGAACCGTCACTGCCGCGATGTCGTCTTCTTCGTAGTGCAGCCCACCTTGCTCGCGTACCCATGCCATCGTGCGCCGGTAAGCGTTCATCACTGCGGGGTCACAGGTCAGCCGGTACCGGTAGTCGACGAGATCAGCCGGCGGCAGAAACGATTCGTGCGTCAGGGCGCCAACGATGCGCGCCATCGCACTACGTTGTGGTTCTTTGTAATTCAGGATGGTCTGTAGCTGCGGTGAAAAGCTACGGTTTAGCCCGGCGCTGCCCATTAAGACCAGCTTTTCCACCCGTGACGGCCGTTTCATCGCCAACCCTAGCGCGGTGGCTCCGCCCATCGAGTTGCCGATCAGTGACACCTGATCCAGAGCTAGCTCGTCGAGTAGCGAATCGAGCTGTGCGATGCGGGATTGCTGTGAGTACTCGAACTGCTCGTCGTCATCCGGGACGTGACTTCCGCCGAAACCGACCATGTCGTAGGCGATAGTTCGGAAATGCTCAGCGAAGGCCGGGATCAATGGCGCCCAGTTTCCCCAGGCGTCGGCGCCGGCTCCGCCACCGTGGATAAGCACCAGGGGCGCGCCAGTGCCCGATTCCCAGTAGCGAGTCACAACCGAGTTCGCGCGGACGATGTGCTGTGTTACATCTGGGGTCATAGGGCGTTCCTGGGTCTGGTGATGCGCCGGATAGGAATAGGTGTCACTCGGTGACACGCCGGAATGCGGCCATTTGCAGAGCGGTTCTTCCTGGTCTGGCCGCCAACTATGCGCGCCGCATCAACCCGGCCACATCCGCAGAATTACCGAACCTGCTACCGATCTTTCGCCGCGGGCCCGCGATCTTTATCGCCCCGTGCCCGCCATAGTCCCGCGAGCAGACGCAAAGGCCCCTAAATGGGTACCTTTGCGTCTGCTCGGCGAAGTGGTCAGCAGGCTTCGATGCGCGCCGGCACATGCTTGTGCCAGGGCGTGCCGGCGTAGGGGTCACGCCAATTGGTCGACGTCAAGGCATTGGGCGCGACTCCGGGTACCACGGTGCGGCCGTCCTCCGCGACGTAGTCGAGCCCAAAACCGTTGGGTAGCGAGGCATGTCCGGCAAGCATGGTCTCGGTGATCTCGACGGTCGCTTCCGCGCTGCCAGCCGCGGTGGTGATCCGTGCGCGGCCACCGTCCACCAGACCCAGTGATTGCGCGTCTTCCACGCTGACGCGCAGCGCCCCGTCGCTGTCGCGCTTGCGCCAGGATGGGTCGCGGAAGATGTCGTTGGCGGTGTAGGCGCGCCGTTCCCCGACCGACAGCACGATCGGCAGGTCATCAGATGTCAGCGGCTGCGGCGGTTCCGCCAATGCGGTTATCTCAGCAATCATTTCGGGAATATTCAGGGCGATCTTGTGGTCGCTGTGACCGATCAGCGCAAAGTCGTCCTGATATTCATGCACGGTGAACGTCACTCCCGACGGATTGCCGATGATCGCGTCGAAGAGCGCGTTGCCGTCGGTGTGGCCGGCACGCCGCACCGCGTCTGGGTAGGTCATCGCGGTCTTCTGGGCCTGGCCCCACAGCGCGGCCGCCCCGGCCAGCCCGTCCGGCAACGTCGGGCCCAGCGTCTCATAGAGTACGTACGGCAGCACTCGGGCCAGCGTCGGGTTGCCGGCCACAGCGGCGAAGAATGCTTCGGCGTAGGCGTGCCGCCCCTGCGCGGCGGCCTCGTGCAGCGGCCGTAAGTCGTCGTCCGAAACAACACCCAAGGCGCGGACCAACCGTGACCAGATCTCCGGCTCGGGCAGTGTTCCGGGCAGCGGAGCCAGCACTGGGTGGCGCAATTGCATTGTATTGTGCGGGAATTCGAGATTGAAGAAGGTCGCTTCGGGCTTTTCGAACTGCGAGGCGGCCGGTAGCACATAGTGGGCAAGACGGGCGGTTTCGGTCATCGCGACATCGATGACCACCAGCAGCTCCAGCGATTCGAACGCCTTACGGCACGCGGCCGAATCGGCCAGCGAGTGGGCTGGATTGCTGCTCTCGACGATCATCGCACGAAACCGGTCCGGGTGGTCGGTGAGGATCTCCTCGGGCACCGCATTGCTGGGCACCAGTCCGGCAATGATGGGTGCGCCGGTGACCGGGGTGCGACCAGAGACCGTGCTGAATAGCGGTGCGAACGACGAATGCAAATGCTGGGCACCCTTTTTCGCGAAGTTCCCAGTGAGGATCCACAGCAGTTTGTTCAGATAGGAGCACACCGTGCTGTTGGGTGCCTGCTGCACACCGAGATCCTCGAACACCGAGACGCTACCTGCCGCCGCGATGCGCCTCGCCGCTGAGCGCAACAGTTCCTCGTCGACACCGCACCGCTGCGCGTACACAGTGACCCCCGCCTGCTTCAGCACGTCGCGCACTACTTCCGAGTCGTGCACATGCTGGGCGAGAAATGCCTCGTCACAAAGGTTTTCCTGCACCAGGATGGCGGCCAGCGCCGCCAGACACCAGGCGTCGGTGGCGGGTCGAACCCGCAGGTGGAAGTCGGCCATCTTTGCGGTGTCGGTGACGACGGGGTCGATCACGATCATGGAGCGGGCCGGGTCCTTGGCGATCTCGTTGAGCACCACCCGCGCCCGCGGGAAGCTCTGTGACATCCACGGATTCTTGCCGACGAACACCGACACCTCGGCGTGCTCGAACTCACCACGGGTGTGCCCGCCGTAGAGTTGCGCGTCGACCCATGCTTCGCCGGTCTTCTCCTGCGCCAACGCATTCGAGCGATATTTGGCGCCCAGCGCCTTGAGAAACGCTCCGCTATATGCTCCGCCCAGATGGTTACCCTGCCCGCCGCCGCCGTAGTAGAAGATCTTGTCACCGCCGTATACGTCGCGGAGGTGTTTGAACCCCTCGGCGATCTCGACAATCGCTGTGTCCCAGTCGATCTCCTCGTAGCTGCCGTCGCTGCGTCGACGCAGCGGTGTGGTCAGCCGGCCGCGGCCGTTCTGGTAGTGGTCAAGTCGCAGCGCCTTGTTGCAGGTGTAGCCGCGCGACGCTGGGTGCGCTTTGTCGCCGCGGATTCGGGCGAGTTTGCGCCCGTCGGTCTGCACGACGATGCCGCAGTTGCATTCGCACAGGATGCACGCTGTGGGCTGCCAGTCAGTCATCGCGCAGCTTCCTTTGTACCGCGTCGCGCAACTGTCTGTGCGCAACGTCGAGGGGAGTCAGGTCGCGGCGCACCCGGGCCAGCAGCAGCGCACCCTCGAGGGTCGATAGCGCGAGCAATCCTAGCTCGCGGGCCGGCTCGGGCCCAATGCCGTCCGCAATGAGCCGGTGGGCGATCAGGTCGACCCACCGGTCGAACACCGCCGCGGCGCGCTGCACCACCGGGGCCATCCGTTCGCGGTCCTCGGCTCGGTCCTTTTCAAAGCCCGCCTCCACCGACACGGCGGCGATCGGGCAACCGGCGCGGAAGTCGGTGTCCAGCAGCTGCTGGCGGTACTTGTCGATCAATGTGTCGAGCAGCGCGAGACTCCCGTCCGCCGCGTCGATGAGGGCGGCGACGTGGTCGCCGGCGTAGTCGACCGCCTCACAGAGCAGCTGGGTGCGCCCACCCGGGAAGTAGTGGTAGGCCGAGCCGCGCGGCGCCCCGCTGTGTTCCAGCACGTCGGAGATGGCGGTGGCGCGGGCGCCGCGCTCGCGGATCAACAATGCAGCGGAAACGACCATCCGTTCCCGGGGACTCGACATATGTATGATGTTATACATAATCGAGAGGCGTAGCCAAGCCGCGTCAAGATCGAATTTCTTAGACCGCCGCCCCGAAGCGCCTCCAAGCGCTGGGGCGGTCGGTCAGGTCCCGCTTGCCCCGCCGGCAGTTACAACTGCCAGTCGTTGGACCCGTCGTTCTTGGGTACGCCGACGGAGTTCTTCACGATGATCGGGTCACCGCTGCCGAAGTTGTCGAAGAACCACTTCGCGTTGGAGGGACTCAGGTTGATGCAGCCGTGGCTGACGTCACGCTTGCCCTGGTCGCCGACCGACCACGGAGCGCTGTGTACGAAGTTGCCGCTGTTGTCGAAGCGGACGGCGTCCGACACGGTCACCTTGTAGCCGTTGGCGGAGTTGACCGGAACTCCGTAGGTCGAAGAATCCATCACCACGGTCGGCATTTTCTCCAGCACGTAGTACGTACCGTTGGCGGTCTGGTGGCCGCCCGACGCCATGCCCATCGACATCGGGAACGTCTGCACCACGGTCCCGTTGCGGGTGATCGTCATCTGGTGCGTCGCGTCGTCCGCCGTGGCGATCAGCGAGTCACCGGTGCGGAAGCTCGACTTGGTGCCGGCCGCGTCGATGTTCACCGCGGTGTTGGGCGGCCAGAACGCCAGCGGGCGCCAACGTACCTGCGTCGGGGTCAGCCAGTAGAACTTGCCCGGCACCGGCGGAATCGACGAGATGTGGATGGCGCGCTCAGCCATTGCCTGGTCTGCGATCGGCACCTGGAAGTTGATGATGATCGGCTTTCCGACACCCACCATCGCACCGTTCACCGGGTTGAAGGTGGGCGGACGGAACGGCGGCTCACCGACGAACGGGGTGTTGTCCTGTCCGGCCGGCGCGGGTCCGTCGGCGACCGGAGCCGCAATCGGGGCACCCGGAGCGCCCGGGTCACCCGGCGGCGGGGCGAACGGGTCGGGCAGCGGCGGCAGCGCGAACGGCGCCGGTGCGGGCGGGTCGCCGGGCGCAACCACAGGGCCGGGATCGCCGGGTGCGTCGTCCGGGTCGGCGACGGCCGGGCCGGCGCCGAACACCAGAAGAGCAACCCCGCATGCGTTGAGAGCGGCGACGAGACTTCCCCTCGAAAGGCCCCTCATCCAGCGCGACATAATCTTCCCCTCCGGTCTCATACTCCGCCCCAGTGTGGCACAACGAAGTCAACGGATAGCCATTCGCGAAGCTCGGCGCGACCGTTACAGACCCCGCTTCACAGCGCTGAGCTGCGGCGTTAGCCGTCCTGTGAAATTGCCGTCGCGGGTTCGTCGGCAGGGGATTCGATCACCTGGCGAATCGCGGTCATCGCCAGCAATGCAATGGCCATCAAGCCCGCCGAGGCCGTGAGCATCATCGCCACGCTGCGCTCGTACAGCAGACCACCGACCAGCGACCCGGCCATGATGCCGACCTGGAACGCCGTCACATACAGCCCGGAGGCACCGTCGGGGTCGTCGGCGCCGGCGCGCATCGCCGCGGCCTGCAGCATCGGCGACACCGCGGTGGCCGTCGCGCCCCACAACACGATTGCACCGACCCCAATCGTCAGCGCCGTCAGCGCCGAGCGTTGCCACCCGTAAGCCAACATGCTGAGCAGGGCACATGCCGTGGTCAGCCCGGTCATGCAGATGATGATCGCGCCTTTGGGGCGGCGGTCCAGCGGCCGCGCCACCAGCCCCACCGCCAGCACTCCGGCGACACCGTATGCGGCCAGCACCCACGCCACGTTGGCTCCCCGCACGCCGACCACCTGTTTGATGATCTCGACGATGTAGGTGTAGGAGACGAAGTGTCCGGTTACGCCGACCATGGTGATCAGGCTGACGATGATCAGACCCCGATTGCGGTGGTGCGTCGACCGCGAGCCCACGTATTGCAGCTGGTCGTCGGTCAGCGTCATCTTGGGCAATACCAGCCGGGCCGCCACGGTGACGACGGCGGCCGCGACGGTGATGCAGACCGCGGCCAGCCGCCATCCCCACATCAGGCTCAGGGCAGCGGTCAGCGGGCTGCCGATTACCAGCGCCAAGCTCGTTCCGATGTAGATCGACATGGTGGCGCGGCCGGCATGACTGGCCGGCACCAGGCGGGTGGCGATCGGGGCGATCACCGACCACAGCAGGCCGTGCGTGATCGCACACAGCACCCGCCCGGCGGCCAGCACCGCGAAATTGGGCGCAAGCGCCGAGACCAGCTGTGAGACGGTCAGGCACACCAGGCTCAGTAGCAAGGCTCGTCGGCGCGGCCAGTGCGCGGTCCAGCGCACCAGCGGGACCGTCGTCAGCGCGGCGACAAAGGCATACCAGGACAGCAGCGTCCCTACCCACACCACCGTGACGTGCAGGTTCTTGGCCATCGCCGATAGGGCGCCGACCGGAAGCAGCTCGGCGGTGACGTAGATGAAGGCAGCGGACGCCAGCACCGTCAGTTGAACCGCGATCCGTGGCGTCCACGTTCGTGCGGCGGTTGCGGGTTCGGCAGTCATGGCAGTCATAGTGTGGGGCACGCAGTCGGCCGGGTGCTGCGATGGCTCACGGGCACGACTTTTGTCCAGCTCTCACGGTACGCAACGCGGCCCCGCATCAGCCGACATTGCGTTTCAACACGCCCGCACAGATCAAGAACGGACGAGACGCGCAATGGCTGCCGAGGCTTCGGCGAGCTTGCCGTCGGCGTCCGGGCCGCCTTCGGCCACGGCGCGGGTGACGCAGTGGTTCAGGTGTTCGTCGAGCAGGTTCAGCGCCACCGACCGCAGAGCGCTGTTCACGGCGCTGATCTGGGTGAGGACGTCGATGCAGTATTTGTCCTCGTCGATCATGCGCGCAATGCCGCGCACCTGGCCCTCGATGCGCCGCAACCGCTTGGCATAATTGTCCTTCTCCTGTGCGTACCCGTGCGGTGCTGTCATCGGCCTAGTGTATACCCCGCTGGGGTATGTCGCGCTGATGATGGCGGATTTTGGCGGGATCATGGCGCACCGCATACTTGCAGAATGCCCTCAAGATCTGATCAAGCCGACATCAAACCCCGCAGCCGCGACGTCACCGACGGTCTGGAGAAGACCGCCGCCCGCGGGATGCTGCGCGCCGTAGGCATGGTCGACGAGGACTTCGCGAAGCCGCAGATTGGGGTGGCATCGTCCTGGAACGAGATCACACCGTGCAACCTGTCCCTGGATCGGCTAGCTCAGGCTGTCAAAGAGGGTGTGTTCCAGGCTGGCGGGTACCCGCTGGAGTTCGGAACGATCTCGGTGTCCGACGGCATTTCGATGGGGCACGAGGGCATGCACTTCTCCCTGGTCTCGCGCGAGGTGATCGCCGACAGCGTCGAAACCGTCATGCAGGCCGAGCGCCTGGATGGCTCGGTGCTGCTGGCCGGCTGCGACAAGTCGCTGCCTGGAATGTTGATGGCCGCCGCCCGCCTCGACCTGGCCTCGGTGTTCCTCTACGCCGGCTCGATCCTGCCGGGGGTGGCCAAGCTGTCCGACGGCAGCGAGCGCGAAGTCACGATCATCGACGCCTTCGAGGCTGTCGGCGCCTGCTCGCGCGGATTGATGAGCCGCGAAGACGTCGACGCCATTGAACGCGCCATCTGTCCCGGCGAAGGCGCCTGTGGCGGCATGTACACCGCTAACACCATGGCCAGTGCGGCCGAGGCGCTGGGCATGTCGCTGCCCGGCAGTGCGGCGCCCCCCGCGACCGACCGACGTCGCGACGGGTTCGCCCGCCGCAGCGGCGCCGCCGTCGTCGAGTTGCTGCGGCGTGGCATCACCGCGCGCGACATCATGACTAGGGAGGCGTTCGAGAACGCGATCGCTGTGGTGATGGCGTTCGGCGGCTCAACCAACGCGGTGCTGCACCTGCTGGCCATCGCGCACGAGGCGGAGGTCCAGCTGTCGCTGGAGGACTTCAGCCGGATCGGTTCGAAGGTTCCGCATCTGGCGGACGTCAAGCCGTTCGGCCGGCACGTTATGTCTCATGTCGACCACATCGGCGGGGTGCCGGTGATCATGAAGGCGCTGCTGGACGCGGGCCTGCTGCACGGTGGCTGCCTGACGGTGACCGGCAAGACGGTCGCGCAGAACCTGGCCGATATCGCCCCGCCCGACCCGGACGGCAAGGTGCTGCGCGCGCTGAGCAATCCGATCCACCCCACCGGTGGCATCACCATCTTGCACGGATCGCTGGCCCCGGAAGGTGCTGTGGTCAAGTCGGCCGGCTTCGACTCCGACGTGTTCGAAGGCACCGCAAGGGTTTTCGATGGTGAACGGGCCGCCCTCGATGCGCTCGAGGACGGCACCATCACCAAGGGTGACGCGGTGGTGATCCGCTACGAAGGCCCCAAGGGCGGGCCCGGGATGCGCGAGATGCTCGCCATCACCGGCGCGATCAAGGGCGCCGGGCTGGGCAAGGACGTGCTGCTGTTGACCGACGGCCGGTTCTCCGGTGGCACCACCGGGTTGTGCGTCGGGCATATTGCGCCCGAGGCCGTCGATGCCGGGCCGATCGCGTTCCTGCGGGACGGCGACCGGATCCGCCTCGACGTGTCCGATAAGACGTTGGATGTATTGCTCGACGACGACGAATTCGCCTCGAGGCGGCAAGGTTTCACGCCCCCACCACCGCGCTACAAGACCGGCGTGCTCGCGAAGTACGTCAAGCTGGTTGGCTCAGCCGCGATTGGCGCTGTCTGCGGCTGATCGCCCGACCGCGATTGGGATTCGCCATCCGACCTCATTTTAGAATTGAATTCGTCTAGAGCGACTGCGACTGAACATCTTTCGAAATCCTGGATTTCCGTCCCAGCGTCAATTGTTGGCGCTAGCATCGTCAAATCCATCGCCGTGACTGATGCTTACGCGGCGTGACGGCTTTCTAGTTGACCCGCGAATACAGCGAGGTGCCCGTTGGCGCATGCACTGGTTGCTCCGGAAGTCATGGCCGCGGTGGCCGCCGACGTCAAGGCGATCGGGGCTCAGCTCGCCAGCGGTAACGCAGCGGCTGCCGGCACCACCACCGCAGTGGCCAGCGCCGCCGCCGACGAGGTCTCCACCGCCATCGCGGCACTGTTCGCCCAGCATGCCCAGAGCTACCAAGAGCTGGCCCGCCAGGCCGCGGCTTTCCACGATCAGTTCACCACCAGCCTGTACGCCGCCTCGAACACATACCTGTCCGCCGAAAACGCAAACAAGGGCCTGCTGGGTCTGGTTAACGCACCCACCAACACACTCCTGGGCCGACCGCTGATCGGAAACGGCGCCGACGGAATGACCGTCAACGGCGTCGGCACGGCCGGCGGGCCCGGCGGGATTTTGTACGGCAACGGCGGCAACGGCGGGGCCAGCACCAATGCCGGAGCCGCCGGCGGGGCTGGCGGGTCGGCCGGGCTGCTCGGCAATGGCGGCATCGGCGGGCCCGGCGGGCCCGGCGGCGCCGGGGGCGCCGGCGGGAATGGCGGCTGTCTTTGGGGCAACGGCGGAGCCGGTGGCATGGGCGGAGCCGGTCTGGCCGGTGCCGGTGGCATGGCCGGCGGGGCGGGCGGAAGCGGCGGGGCCGGTGGGAACGCCGGTCTGCTGGGTCACGCCGGTGCCGGCGGGGCCGGCGGCAATGGTGGCGATGGTGGTGCGGGCTCAACCGGCCAGCAGGGCGCCGGTGGCGGTTCCGGCGGGCCGGGCGGCGCCGGTGGCACTGCCGGATTGTTCGGCCACAACGGCGCAGGGGGCGACGGCGGCATCGGCGGATCGGGCGGCAAGGGCGGTACGGGCCTTACCGGCCAGGAGGGCGCCGCCGGCGGCCATGGCGGCGCCGGCGGCGGCGGGGGCAATGCCGGCTCCGGCGCGGCCAACGGCAACGGCGGGCGCGGCGGCGACGGAGGAATGGGCGGTACCGGCGGGCAGGGCGCGGCCGACACTGGCAGCGGCCCAAGCGTCGGTGGCAACGGCGGCGACGGCGGCGACGCCGGCGCGGGTGGGGCCGCCGGGACCGGCGGGAACGGCGGAACCGTCGGCGCCTACGGCACCGGCGGCCGGGGCGGCACCGGCGGCCAGGGCGGCGCGGGCGCCAACGCCGCAGCCGGCTCCGGCGGTAACGGCACCAACGCGGCGAATGGCGGCTGGGGTGGGACAGGCGGTAACAGCGGCGCCGGCGGCACCAACGGCAGCGGCGGGATCGGCGGCGCCGGGGGTACCGGAGGAAACGGCGGCAGCGGCACCGCCGACACCGGCTCCGGTGCCGGCAAGGGCGGCAACGGCGGAGACGGCGGAGTTGGCGGGCAGAGCGGCCTGGCCGGAACCGGCGGAACCGGCGGCAGCGTGGGCACCGGCGGCGTGGGAGGTACTGGCGGCAACGGTGGTAACGGTGCCGCCGGCGCAGCCGGCACCGGTCACACAGGCGGCGGAGGCGGCCTCGCCGGGAACGGCGGCAATGGGGGCGGCGCTACCCTCGGCGGCGTCAACGGCGACGGCGGGACGGGCGGCAACGGCGGCAACGGCGGTGACGGCGGCTCCGGAGCGGCCGATACCGGCTCCGGCGGCGGCAATGGTGGTTACGGCGGCGACGCCGGCCAGGGCGGTACCGGGGGCTGGAGCGGCCAAGGTCCCGGTAGCAGCGGCACCTCCGGAACCGGCGGCAACGGCGGGGTCGGCGGGAACGGCGGGGTCGGCGGCGACGCAATCGCCGGATCTTCACACTACGGCGGCTACGGTGGCGACGGCGGCGACGGCGGATACGGCGGATACGGCGGCAACAGCCCACACGAAACCGGCGGCAGGGGCGGCAACGGCGGAAACGGCGGAAATGCGGCGGCTGGCGGTACGTCCGGTGACGGCAGCCAGGTGGCCTGGGGCACCGGCGGTGATGGGGGTACTGGTGGGACCGGTGGCTTCGGTGGTGCGGGCAGGATAGACCAACCCGGCGGTACCGGCGGGATGGGCGGCACGGGTGGCGAAGGCGGCAATAGCGGTACCGGCGGCACGGCCGGCAATGGTGGTACGGGTGGTGCCGGCGGTGGTGGCGGATACGGCGGTCCGGGCAACTACCAGCAGAACGGCTTCGCGGGCGGCAACGGCGGCAACGGCGGTACCGGCGGCGATCCGGGCACCGGCGGCAAGGCGGGCGTCGGCGGCAACGGTGGAACGGGCGGCGTCGGCGGGGGCGGCGGTTATGGGGGGACGGGTCAGGATTCGGCCGGCGCCCAGGGCGGAATAGGTGGCACCGGAGGTACCGGCGGGAATCCTGGCGCGGGCGGTATCGGCGGCAACGGCGGTGACGGCGGTACCGGCGGCCAGGGCGGTTACGGCGATAGCAGCGGTTCGGGTAACGGCTGGGCAGGCGGTGTCGGTGGCAACGGCGGCACCGGCGGCACACCGGGACCCGGCGGGGCTGCGGCTGGCAACGGGGGGCAGGGAGGCCTGGGCGGCACCGGCGGCTACGGTGCCAGCGGCGGCGGTAACCAGACCGGTTTCACCGGTGGCGTCGGTGGCGGAGGGGGCCAGGGCGGTACGGGCGGGGCGGCGCCGGCTGGTTCCGCCAACGGCAACGGCGGCGGTGGTGGTCAAGGCGGCCGGGGAGGTGGCGGCGGTTACGGCGGCTACAACGACGGCAACGACGCCGGGGAAACCGGTGGGGCAGGCGGTAACGGCGGTAACGGCGGTACCTTCGGCCAACCTGGCGCCGGCGCGGGCACCGCGGGCAATCAGGGCAGCGGGGGTGCCGGCGGAGTGGGCGGCACCGGCGGCGTCGGGGGTACCGGCTACTACAACGCCGATGCCGGTCAGGGCGGCACCGGCGGCCAAGGCGGCGAGGGTGCCGTCGGCGGGGCAGGCCAAGCCGGCGGCAAGGGTGGCTCGGGCGGCGTTGGGGGGCTCGGTGGCGGCGCGTCCGGTGACGGGAATGGCGGTACCGGCGGCATCGGCGGCAACGGCGGTACCGGTGGTAACGGTGGGTCCGGCGTTGTCACCGGCCAGGCCGGCGGCGCTGGCGGTGGAGGCGGCGTCGGAGGCAGCGGCGGCGCGGGCGGACAATCGGCCGGCAAAGGCAACGGCGGCAACGGGGGCCCCGGCGGACTGGGCGGTGACGGCGGTGACGGCGGCACGGGCGACGGCGCATCCGGCGGTGTCGGCGGCAACGGTGGCGGCGGCGGCTTTGGGGGTGTCGGCAACCCGCCCGGCGGTCTGGGCGGGTCCTCCGGTCTCGGCGGCGCCGCCGGCCAACATGGCTGAGCGTTTTGCATAGCAGCACGCCTCACGGCGCCGCGGAGCGCCCGCGCTGCAAGCCGACTCCTGTACTGATTGTTCGTAGAATGCGAACGCCTGTCCGCTGGTCAGCCGAAATTCCTGGCGGTGCAAAGAGAATGGCTGTGCCAAGCATGGTGATAGCTCGTCTGCAGCCAGTGTCTGGTCAGGTGGGTGGCGGCAGAGCTCAGCGACTTGAAAGTCTCCACCAGATCGCCGCCCCGCCGCGAGCGTCCCGGTTTTGCGCGCCGATTTCGCCGACCTCGAGGCTCGAAACCCTTTGTCAACGGCAAGTTGGAATTGACCCCCTTGTGACGAGTTGAGATTGACCCCTCTCTCGAACGAGACCTCCTCGCAGAGGTCGTCGGCAGGGCTCAACTGTCGGTGATGCGGAGGTTGGCGCGCCGTGTTGGGCTACGCCGTCCGTGCCAGCCAGACGGTGCGTTGCCCGCACGTGGGGTCTGTGACGGTGTGTGCGATGACCTCGAAACCGTTGTCGGCGAGTAGCGTGCGGTACTCAGAGGGGTCGAGGCTGGCGTGGTAGAGCGGTTCGCCCTGGTAGGTGCCGATCTGCTCGCCGGCTGATGGGCCGCTGTTGAACATCAGCACTGCGCCTGGTGCCGCGTGTTGCGCGAAGATCGGGAACATGCGTCTCTGATGATGCGGCGATAGGTGAAATAGACTGTCCCAGGCGATGATTCCATCAAATCGGCGGTTAAGAGCCAGCGTGCGCATGTCGGTGACATCCCACCGGTGATCTGGGAAGCGCTTTCTGGTCATCGCGATTATCGCGCTCGACGAGTCGACCCCGTGAAGCTGACATCTCTCGTCGATCAAGTACTGACCAATGGGCACCGCCGTTCCGCAGCCCACGTCGAGGACGGTGCGCTGATCGGGCAAAGCCGCCACGAATCGATCCAGCCACGTGCGTTCGGTCAGCTTTGCTCCTCGGTCGCGTGACCACACCCCAGCGTGACGGTCGTACAACGCGATGACCCGAACGGCATCCGGATGCTCGTCAACCATGCCTCCAGTATTGCCGCGGTGGTGGCCGATGGCTCAGTCGGTGGTGCGGTCCTTAGCGAAGGTCTCGCCCCAACGTCCGAACGGCAGGTTGCTGATGACCATGATCGAGCCGATCTCGTAGCGGGAGGCGATCAACTGGAAGAAGAGGTTGGCCGCGTCCTGGTCGAACGGGATGTAGCCGACTTCGTCGATGATGATGAGGCTTGTAGCGACGGATCTTCTTCAGCTCGGCCTCCAAGCGGTTGGCGTGATGCGCGGTGCGGATCCGCATGATCGTTCCGGCTGACTCGCGGTCAGCGACCTGGCGCTGCCACAGGGCGGCGAGGTGCTCCTCGTGGGACCAGTTCTCGTCGCGGGCCTGATCGGCCAGGTCCTCCCAGCACCGTCCGATGGTGGGGGTCTTGAGTGCTCGGGTCAGGTAGGCCAGCTGAGAGGGCAACCCGTCAGCTGGGATCCGGGAGTCCTTCGGCGCATTGGGGTCAATTCCGTTCCGACGCTAAAGGGTCATTCTCAATCCGTCGCCGACACCCTTAGTCGCGTCCTGAATTTGGCCTGTCCTATGCGCTTACTCCGTGGGGCTGAGTTCGCCAGGCGCGCAACGCCGAATCGATAGTGAGCTGTTCGCGAGCCCGGGTTGCATCGCTGACGTCGAGCCACTGCACCCGATGGTCCCGACGAAACCACGACCGCTGCCGTCGAACGTGGCGACGCGTCGCAAGGCAGGTCTTTTCCCGGGCGTCTTGAAGCGAGTTGACGTCACCACCCTCCCGTAGGGCAGTGAGGATCTGCGCATATCCCAGCGCGCGCGACGCAGTCACACCTTTACCTAGCCCGATCCTGAGCAGCGATACGACCTCTTCGACCAGGCCCTGCGCGAACATCGCATTGGTCCTTTGCGTCAAACGCTCGTCGAGAAGCTTTGTGTCACAGTCCAATCCGACGATCACAGTGTCCCACTGTGGACGGCCTATACGTGGCGCCGATGCCGAAAACGGTCGGCCGGTGATTTCGATTACTTCAAGCGCGCGCACCGTGCGCCGGGCGTCGCCCGCGGGAATCGCCGCGGCTGCGGCGGGGTCGCGACGGGCCAGCTCAGAGTGCAACTCCGTAGCTCCGACTTCAGCAAGCCGCAGCTCCCATCGCTCGCGGACGGCTTGGTCGGTCTCTGGAAACGACCAGTTGTCCAGCAGCGCTTGAATGTAGAGCATCGAACCGCCGACTAGAACCGGCAGCCCTCCGCGGTCGATGATAGCTTCGACGTCTGCCTTGGCCGCCCGCTGATAGCTCTCGACGCTGGCGGTTTGGGTTACCTCAAGTACGTCGATCTGATGATGGGGAACACGACGGCGCGCAGCAATAGGCACCTTTGCTGTTCCGATATCCATGCCCCGGTAAAGTTGAATCGCATCGGCGTTCACAATTTCTACCGCGGTCTTGCCGCTGAGCCGTTCCGCAATGCCGAGCGCCAATGCCGACTTGCCGGTTCCTGTTGGTCCAATGATCGCAATTGGTCTCATCCGCGTAAGACTTCTTCAGTACCGCTGCTTGCACGCTTGCCGGCGCGAGCGCCTGAGGGCAAGGGGATGCACGAGCACTTACTCGGCGGCACCCCCAGGGTTTCCGGATCCCCTGTCACCGAAGACGGTATCTCCGAGAGAGCAGTTACCAATGACATGGCGTTCCTACCGATAGCACGACTGTCCCTTGCCGTACCGCGGCCGCAGCCGTGTGAGCCACCTGCAAGGATTTCAATTGGTCTACCCGGTTCTCGATTCCCACTGAGAACAAATCTACTAAGGAGATACCAGTATCCCGACAGCGGAGTCAAATTCGTTGCGCCAACGACACTCTGCGCAATTGAAACGCCATTCTTTAATTCGAAGTACCTAGAGCTCTGATCAGCGACAATCAGCGTGGCGAGAGCACTGGCGCCAAGTTGTCGAAGTTGTGTGCCGCATACCTTGCCGACCGATATCCTCGCGATCCTCCGGTGCCACTGTCACTATCAGCAGGCATCACACCAGATGGCCGCCGGCGGAAGGAGGTCCACAGAAGCTGGACGCCAGTTGTCAGGATTCGCGTCCAACGTAGCGAGTGCAGACACCTGATCGCGGCACCACGGCGACACAACAAACGTGCCCCGTTTGACACTTTGAACAAAGTCTGTCCATTCGAACGTACGGATGGAGTCCGTCTCGGCTGGATCGGGTTGCGGCACTTGCGAGGTCGTCGCCGAGAATACTGGACAGATCTCGTTTTCGACGATCCCGTTGCCCATCACCGCTCGGTAGCGGAAATCAGGCAATATGAGCTTGAGATCGGTGAGCGTGACACTGAGTTCCTCACGAACCCGACGCCGTACTGCGTGGGTCAAAGCCTCTCCGGGCGCCGGGTGCCCGCAACAACTATTGGTCCATATTCCAGGCCACGTTGCTTTCGTCGAGGAGCGCCTGGTGACATAGAGACGTCCCGCCGAGTCGAATATGTAACACGAATAGGCGAGGTGCAGGGGTGTGGCCTCGTGGTGGACAGTCCGCTTTTCGGCTGTCCCGCAGGCAAACCCACTGTCGTCGAGAAGAACAACATGCTCCATACCGGCTACGACTCCTGACGGTGCTCGACGCAAGCTTCTACGCTCCTAACAACTGCGTGAGTCGTCGTTGACAACACAGACGGTGATAGCTTAAGCATGCCCGACCAACCCGTTCAAACATAGAGCACCGATACCGTGCCCGCCTGTGATATGCGGATTATGCTGTGTAACAATGTTATTAGCGGTATTATCCGTACCATGAAGCAGGTCATCGCCGCCCACGTGATGGAATACGATCACAGCGGTGGAAAGTTGAGCCTGGTATTCAACACCGGTTGCGATAGCCGCAGATTCGCCCGGGTATTGCGGGAGTTGAACGGCGGCGAGCGCTCGTTCCTTGCGTTGTGGGCAATCCCACCCAATATGGACTACGAAACAGCCAGGGCGGCAGGGCTTGACGCGTTGTGCATTCGGGCCACCGGCCGCAGTGATGCGATGGCCGTCGAGATCTGCAAGGTAAGCGACTCCGAATGGGCCACCGCACAGGTACGTTATGCAGTTGGTCGCCGCGATGAGCAGGCTGATCGGGCACTCGATACGCCCGCGACACATTCCCACTGTGAAATACAGCGTCGTTTCGTCTTTTTCAGTCCTGACGAGGTCGCCAACATGTTCTACGACTACTTCTCGGCAGGCGATATTGGCCCGTGTTATGACTTGCGCCCACAGCTTCGCTACCGGCATGACGGCACAACATCGCCCTCCGCGACCTTCGACGCGTATCATGGTGCTACCACCCTGGCTTGAGATCATTTGGTCATCTGCATCCTGCGTATGACGATGCAAGTAGTACTGGTGCTCAACGCAATTGGATTCCATATTTCCGCAGAGCACCAGCCGCAGACGAGTTCATCTGGTCCAGCGCTCGGCTGGTTGTCTAGTCTCCCAACCGTGAATTAGCTACTTGCATCGAAAGCAAATGGGAGGGCGTGCTTTCGGTTTGGTTCCCGCTACCCAGTGTCGCCAGCCGGCGGTGAAAGCTTAGCCGGATGGATTCATCGAGAGCGTCAAATGCACTAGCCAGCCGGGTGGCAACTACCAGTCGCTTGATCGCAGCGCTACGTGCAAAGCCCCGATCGCAAAGATTTTCGAGCCAATCGAGCAGTCCGCGATAATGTCCGTCGGGGTCCAACATCACCACCGCTTTCTGGTGTATCCCGAGACTCGCTGCCGTCCAGATGTCCAGGAGTTCCTCTAGCGTGCCCAGGCCACCGGGTAGAGTTAGGAAAGCGTCGGCGCGCTCAGCCATGAGTCTCTTGCGTTCGGCAAAGGTGTCAGTGACGATCAGTTCATGGGCGCCAAAGTCGGCCAGCTCGGCTTGCAAGAACATGTTTGGAATAACACCCGTCGTGTGCGCTCCAGCAGCCCTTGCCGCCCGTGCCAGCTCACCCAACATGGCAACATTGCCGCCTCCTGATACGAGGTGCCACCCGCGACTGCCGATTTCAGTGCCGACATTGGCCGCAAGGCGCATGCTTGCCGAGTCGTGACCATCGGCGGCGCAGTAGACGCATATCGTAGGAGCGGCGTCGAGCCCAGAGGGGGACAACGGATCTAGTTCGGATCTGACATATCCGGCTGCCTCGAGCAGTTGTACGATCCGACCGAGTTCCTCGGTTTCGATGTGCGCGGTGCGTAACTCATAGTGACGGGGTGTCGCGTCCGTTTTTCCAGTCCCGAACGGGTGACGGTTCATAGACGGTCCTCCAGCACTTTCCTCGACTGCGTCAGCAGTTGCCCGTCGACTCTGGTCAGAATGTCGTGAATCACCGAGCTTTGCGCTATCTCCGTTTTCGCACCGACCCGGGTCCGAATCTCAAGCAGATAGGCCGTTGTCTCGATCCGGCCGCTGCGCAGCGGCACCACGGCGATGACAGACAACCAATGCCTTCGCTGGACCGGTGCCCCGGATCTCTGGTCCCACCGCCGTAGCGCGTCCGCGATTGCTACGCGGCTCGACACTTGCCCACGGCCCGGGACATGCTCGAATGTCGCGTCCTCAGCGAATGTTTCTGCGTGCGCATTGATGTCGTGAATATCCAGCAAGCGCATCTGGCGGCCGTAGAAACTTTGGACCTCGGCGAATAGCTCGTGGGCCGGCGTGCCCCGCTGGATGCGGCGAACCAGTCTCAGCCAGCGCGGTAGTGGCTTCATGCCGCGGTAACCACCATTAGGTGTCCTAAACTCGGCAACACTATGTTGGTGTTGCGATTTGGTGGCCGTCGTTCGGCGAGAGCCAAGTGCGGGAGTCGTCGCAGGAGCGCATCTACGGCGACCTCGCACTTGAGACGCGCCAGGCGCGCTCCGAGGCAGTAGTGCATCCCAGCACCAAACGTGACAGCCGCGCGAGTATCGCGCGTGATGTCAAACTCATCCGGCCGCTCAAATACCAGCTCATCTCGGTTGGCTGACCCCACAAAAGCGATAACAGGCTGGCCCGCTGCAATCCTTACACCGCCGAGCATGACGTCCTCTACCGGTTTGCGAGCCGCCGCCGACTGGACCGACCCGTGAAGGCGGAGACTTTCATTTACGGCCCCTGACAACATCTCCGGATGAGCCTGAAGCACTGCTCGCTGTTCAGGATGCGTCCATAAATCGGCAACGATATTGCCGATCTGCGCGACGGTGGTGCCGTACCCGGCGAAAACGATTTGCACACATAAGGACAGCAGCTCCTCATGCTTCAACAGACCTGTATCGCGGGCGGTGATCAACACGTTAAGCAGGCCTGGCCGCGACCGAGCATGAGTTGCAACCACATTGTCGAAGTAGCCCAGCATGGATATGGCGGCTGTGCTCGCGTCCTCCATGACCGCGGTATCCTTCCGCAGATCGAATCCTCCCCCGAATTGGGAAATCCACACGGCCAGACGTGGATCCACGTCGTCAGGGGCAAGCCCTACAAGGGCAGCGATCACGCTCATAGACAAGGGTGCAGCGTAGTCGTCAATCACGTCGAAGCAGTGCGCGGCTTGAAGTTTTTCGAGCAGGCGGTCCGCCGTCTCGACTGCGACGACCCGAAGGGATTGGACCGCGGACGGCGCGAATGCGTGCGCTACGAGCGAGCGCAGACGTCCGTGGTCGGGTGGGTCAAGCGACAACAGCAGCCTGTCCGATAGCGCCGCGAACCCGTCGACCGCTGCGGGCCTACCGTTGGACACGGAATTCCGCCTGAACCGTCGATCTTTAAGCATCGAAACCACATGTTCGTGCCGAAACAGATACCAACAACCCGCGCCACCGACCTTGAAGGGCCGACCCCAGTGCACCGGGTCGTGGCGCCGGTAGCGCGCGTAGATCACATGTGGGCTTCGATCCAGGTCCTGGTCATGCGGATCGAAGCGCGGCAGCAGTTCGTCGGTCATAGGCTTCAACTTGAGTTTGACGCTGCGGCAATGGAGTTGCTCATCGTTAAGGTACCGATACTAGCGGGATGTTGCGCCCTGGATACGTTGCGTTTCAAATAGTTCCGTTCGAAGTGCGTATGCGGCCCTACGAAGAGCACGTTTGGGCGGCATTACTACCGTTGCCTCACAATCATTTCGGAGTGGCGAAGCAGAACAGCTCGTATGTCATGAGTCGTTGTTTGAAGGCCGTAAACATCAATTCCTCGGTACCAGTCGCGTAACTAGAGTCAAGCCGCATCTTCCAGTACGGAACGGTCCACGCGGTTAGGTCAACCCGCTCGCAGGCGACCAACCCAGCGTCGCGCGCCGCCTGCTCATACTCGTGCGGCTGATGAATGTTGGTGCAGTAACGCTCGTCGACGCGCTCCTTTACATCCCCCGCACCTACACCTATTCCTGCACACCAAGCGATCACGACGATCCGTCCGTCCGCCACCAGCACCCGATCGAACACGGCAAACATCAATCCCAGATCGTCGATGTGCTCCGTACTCTCACACGCCCAAACCGCTTGATATCGACGCTCGGAACCGTCGACCGTCGCGGAGCGGTAAATCTCAAGCATGTCGGCGACCTTAAAGCTCACGCGGTCATCAATGCCACGCGCCTGCGCGGTGGCCGTCGCAAACCGCGCCTGCTCAGGGGACAGCGTGACGCCATCTACCGCGCAACCGAAGCGCTCATGAATCATCGTCGCCCCTCCGCCGGCGCCGCACCCTGCGTCCAACACCACACCGTCTGCAGTCGGATTACCGAGGTGTTTCAGCCCGTAACTGACGAGGTCTGCTTCTAGACGATGCAGCAAGTCCAGTCGATCCACCTCGCACGTCGGCGCCGGACGGTCGAGAAGATAAATCCCGTTGTGGTTGAAGAACAGTCCGTCCCGGGAAGCAAGCACGGCATTCAAACCATCCGCATCGCGGGTCTTGCAATCGTATAGAGCGGCCACCGACGCCTTCCGTGCATCGGACGAGCCGGCCACCACCTCGATCGTGCTCAATTCAATTCACTTCCTTACTTTGTGAGTCGACTAACGGCGGACTGAGCTGCGGCCGACGGGTAGGTAATGGTCAGTCACCTATGCAGGAGGGAAAATTTCGCTGTCAGCACCTGCGAAAGCGAACGTGCTTCTCGGCCTCTAACAGGTCGCGTGGTCGTTGCACTGGGCCGAGGCGATGAGCGGGGGTTGGGGCTTGCCTACCAGGGGTACGCCAAGTCCGATACCGCGCGTTTTCGGCGTCTGGCCACGCTCGCTGGCGTCGCCTGCCCGGGTCCGACGGTGCTGTAGCATCGGCCCGTCTGCGATCAGGTAGTGCGGTGCGGCATTGGTGATTTCGACAACTACGACATCGCCGGGCCGCACCGAGCCGGGCTGTTCTGGACGGAAGTGCACGAGACGGCCATCTCGGGCGCGACCACTCATTCGGGCGGTTGCGGCGTTCTTGCGGCCATCACCGGCGGCTACCAGTAGCTCCACCTGACCACCCACCAGGGATTGGTTGTTCTCCAAAGAGATTCGGTCCTGCAGTACAACTAATCGGTTGAAGCGGTCTTGAACCACGCTCTTCGGAATCTGGTCAGTCATCTCTGCCGCGGGAGTGCCGGGCCGGGGTGAGTATTGGAACGTGAACGCACTCGTGAAGCGCGCTCGTTCCACCACGTCGAGGGTCTGCATAAAGTCGTCTTCGGTCTCGCCGGGAAAGCCCACGATGATGTCGGTGGTGATCGCCGCATGCGGCATCGCACACCGAACTTTATCGATGATGCCGAGATATCGGTCGCGACGGTACGAGCGACGCATTGCCTTCAGAATCCGGTCGGAGCCGGACTGCAGCGGCATGTGGAGGTGGGGGCATACGGTCGGCGTCTCCGCCATAGCAGCGATGACGTCGTCAGTGAATTCGGCAGGGTGCGGGGAGGTGAACCGGACCCGTTCCAAACCCTCGATTCGTCCGCACGCACGTAGTAATTCTGCGAACGCTCCGCGATCGCGCGGCGGCGTCGGATCGCTGCTAGCGAGTGAACCTGGGTCTGCAAAATTCACCCCGTACGAGTTGACGTTTTGGCCCAGCAGAGTCACGTCGAGCACGCCCTGCTCAACTAGGGCCTGCACCTCAGCAAGGATGTCGCCCGGTCGGCGGTCGACCTCTTTGCCACGCAGCGACGGCACGATACAGAATGTGCAGGTGTTGTTGCAGCCGACTGAGATAGACACCCACGCCGCATAGGCTGAGTCGCGCGAGGCAGGCAGGGCCGACGGGAACGTTTGTAGCGAATCGTGGATCTCGACCTGCGCCTGCTGATTGTGTCGCGCGCGCTCCAAAAGTATTGGTAGTGAACCGATGTTGTGAGTGCCGAACACAACGTCAACCCATGGCGCATGTTCTAGCACGGTGTGCCGGTCCTTCTGCGCCAAGCATCCACCAACTGCGATTTGCATGCCTGGATGGCTTGCCTTGATGGGAGCGAGGTGCCCCAGGGAGCCGTACAACTTGTTGTCCGCGTTTTCGCGCACCGCACAGGTGTTGAACACCACGAGATCTGCTGGGGCGCCCGGCGCGGCCTTCACGTAACCAGCACCCTCAAGCAGACCGGCCATCCGCTCAGAGTCGTGCGCATTCATGAGGCAGCCCAGCGTGCGCACCTCATAGGTGCGGGCCGCCGATGCAGTTTCAGCCGGCGACTCGCCGACAGCAAACCTGTCGCCGATACCGGAGTCATGTGCCACGAGTCGCTCCTCCAAAATCTGGGTCAAGCCGGTAATTGGGTGCCACCGATCCGCGAGCTCAAAGCAATCTTCTAATTGCAGCCGGATGATCTCGGATTTACGTCTGGAGAAATATACAATTCAACAGCTACCGAGTGGCTGCAAACTTATTTCCCACTGATCTGTCAGCAGCAAAAGTAGGAATTGGCGAGGATTGCCAAACCACCTTGATAAGGTGCAGAACTTTCCTCCCTCTTCGAGGGCGGATAGCGGTATTGAGTGTTAACCGGCCTCCTTTGGAGGGAGGTGCGGGAAATTGTAGGAGTGCCGGGCCTCCTTTTCAGGGAGGTGCGGCGGTTGCTGCGGGCCGGGCCTCCTTTTCAGGGAGGTGCGGCACAGTCCCGAATCTCCTTTTCAGGGAGCCACGAGACACTGCTGGGGGTTACCGGGCCTCCTTTTCAGGGAGGTGCGGCGGTTGCTGCGGGCCGGGCCTCCTTTTCAGGGAGGTGCGGCACAGTCCCGAATCTCCTTTTCAGGGAGCCACGAGACACTGCTGGGGGTTACCGGGCCTCCTTTTCAGGGAGGTGCGGCACAGTCCCGAATCTCCTTTTCAGGGAGCCACGAGACACTGCTGGGGGTTACCGGGCCTCCTTTTCAGGGAGGTGCGGCACAGTCCCGAATCTCCTTTTCAGGGAGCCACGAGACACTGCTGGGGGTTACCGGGCCTCCTTTTCAGGGAGGTGCGGCGGTTGCTGCGGGCCGGGCCTCCTTTTCAGGGAGGTGCGGCACAGTCCCGAATCTCCTTTTCAGGGAGCCACGAGACACTGCTGGGGGTTACCGGGCCTCCTTTTCAGGGAGGTGCGGCGGTTGCTGCGGGCCGGGCCTCCTTTTCAGGGAGGTGCGGCGGTTGCTGCGGGCCGGGCCTCCTTTTCAGGGAGGTGCGGCGGTTGCTGCGGGCCGGGCCTCCTTTTCAGGGAGGTGCGGCACAGTCCCGAATCTCCTTTTCAGGGAGCCACGAGACACTGCTGGGGGTTACCGGGCCTCCTTTTCAGGGAGGTGCGGCACAGTCCCGAATCTCCTTTTCAGGGAGCCACGAGACACTGCTGGGGGTTACCGGGCCTCCTTTTCAGGGAGGTGCGGCACAGTCCCGAATCTCCTTTTCAGGAAGTGGTGGGATCGGGGCTTTCCTGTCCCCTTAAGAGAGGGGTGAGGATTCCGCTTGGAGGAGCTTCCTTGCTGTGTCTGAAGTCACTATAACCACGCGCATCAGACCATCGCAAGTGTTTTGTATAAAATAAATTGGACTATGTGTTCCGAGGCCTTAAACGCACGGGTGAACTTGAAGTTTCGGGGGCTGTGGCAAAATTAGATTTCGGTTCTAGTTGAAGATTCCTTGGCAGGTAGCAACCCTGCACGGTTCTCGGCAGACAATGGCGCCGCCCGCTAAGTTTCGGATTTGGAGGTTCTTGTGTGATAGGGCGACTTGGGTCCGACACTGCGGCCGCTAACAGCGGGCCTATTACTCGCGAGACGTGCTGTGGCGGATCGGGTGGCACCAGGTCGCGCTTGCCTGGTCGAGCTGCGGCAGCTCGTCTAGCTCGCTGTCACAACATCGCAGCGGGATCCCCGACCGGGTTGGTATAAGCCATGTCACCGCCAAGGCGGAACGGGCGAGCAGGGTGACAATCGTCCTCGTTGATCCACGCCGTCCTTCGCTAGTCCCGATGGCAGCGATCGAGTTGCTTTGTCGCGACGTGCAATACACGGAAGAACTGCCTGTCATGGTGGCCTGGTTGCCACCATGGGCTCAACCGATCGATTCTGGGCAGAAGGCTTCTGTGTTGCTGTCTTCTGATGCCTCACATCCTGTGGTCATTTCCAGGATCGCTGCGGGAGAGCAGTTGGTCTCGGGTCCATCGCCGCAATGCGGAGAGCGGTTGATTGACGCAGTCGCACTGATCGACAAACTGCGCGTGGAGGGATCCTGGGAAGCGAACCAGACTCATGAGTCGTTTCGCCTGTATCTGCTGGAGGAAGTCTACGAACTGCTGGACGCGGTACGTACTGGCGATTCTGATCAACTGCGCGAAGAACTAGGCGACCTGCTACTACAAGTGATTTTTCATGCGCGGATCGCCGCAGATGCACCCATTAACGGATTCACGATTGACGACGTTGCCGAAGCCCTGGTGCAGAAGTTGGAAGCCCGACGGCTGGGAGTGCTCGCGGGCGAGTCGCCCACGTTGGATCAGCAGTTGGCTCAGTGGGAAGGCCACAAAGCCGCCCAGAAGGCGCGCACCTCTGCGATCGACGATGTCTTGCACGGTCAGCCAGCATTAGTCCTGGCTCAGAAAGTGATTCAACGAGTTGTCCGAGCTGGCCTACCGGTCGACCTGATACCGAGGAAGGTGACGTCCGTGGCGATCTCGGCTGATACTGACGCGGAAAACAACTTGCGCACCGATGTCGTCGCGTTCATGGATACCGTCCGGGCCGCCGAGCTTGCAATCGCCGCCAGTCGCCGCAACGCCGACGTTACAACGCAGGTTGATGCCGCACCGGTCGGTCTGATCAATGACATCAGTGAAGAGGAGTGGCGTGCTTATTGGCCGTCAGACACCACCACCAGCGATGCTGGGACTGAACAATGCCGCGAGTAGGCATGACTCGTCACGGGACGACGTCGCAGAGCTCCAGGTGCTCACCCAGACCACACTCCGACTCGTTCGCTCAACGCACTAGGGCCATCGCGAACCCATCCCAGCCTTTGCTGCCGACGGTCTGCAGCGCTACCGCATCCAGCCGCGGGTGCTCACCCATCGCCTGCAGCGCCGCGCGGCTCGCGACGACGCGGGTGTCCTCGGATTCGGTCAGGATCTGGCCATCGCGGATGACGTTGTCCACCACGATCACCGTTCCGGGATGCCCGAGCTTGATCGCCCATTCGAGATAGGCGGCGTTGTTCTCCTTGTCGGCGTCGAGGAACACCAGGTCGAACGGTCCGCCGGTGATCGTGGGCAACGTGTCCAGTGCGGCGCCCGTCACCACCTGCACCCGGTCGCCCAACCCCGCTCGCTGAAGGTTCGATCGCGCGACCTCTGCATGCAGCGGGTCGTATTCCAGTGTCACCACGAGCCCCTCAGGCCCGGCGCCGCGCGCCAGCCAGATGGTGCTGTACCCGCCCAGCGTGCCCAGTTCGAGAATGCGGCGGGCTCTCGTGGCCGAGGCCAGCAGGCAAAGGAACTTCCCTTGCTGCGCCGACACCGCGATGTGCGGCAGCCCGGCCGCATCACTGGCTTCGATTGCGGCGGCCAGCGCCGGATCCGGACCGATCAGCGTGCTGTCCAGGAACGCGTCGACGGCTTGAGGTGTTGTGTCTTCAGGCATAGGTCAACGCTAACCCCTTCGTTGATTTGGCGATCTTGACAATTCGCCAGTGCGAGACGACGTTGAAAATCTTGGCTGACGTCTCGGGGGTCCGGCTCATGATTGCCGTGGAATCAATTGAACCGCGGCCCGTCCGCGACGGTATCGGCATGGCGAAGGGCTGAGGGGGTGGTGGCATCCAGGTTCGACGGCGTCGACGGCCGCGCGTTCACCGCGAATCCGCGCCGATTCCTTTACCGGGTACCCCTATGGGGTATATGCTGACGGGGCGGAGGTTACCCACTCCGACTTGTTTCCGAAGATTGAGGTGAATCGAATGACAACTCACGAAGCTGGAACCGAGCTGACTTGCGGCCACGAGGGTTGCGGCTGTCGCGTTCGTGTCGAGGTCCCCTGCCACTGCTCCGGCGCTACCGAGCCCTACCGCTGCACGTGCGGCGAAGCGCTCGTACCCGTCCAGTAGTCCCGGCTTGCCGGGCGTGCGTTCGGCCGTGCCCCTCAGTGCCCGAACGCACGCCCGGTCAACTCCACCTCGGCCACCATTTTCAAGTCTGTTGCCGAGACACCCACCGCCACCAGATGCCGGCCCGGCGCGATCCGCCAACTCCCCTCGCGATAACGCGAGAGTAGTCGCGGATCCGATTCGATGCTGACGCGGCGCGATTGACCGGGTTCGAGTTCCACTCTGGCGAAACCCAGTAGCCGTAAACACTTTTCATTAGGCGTGCCAGCCAGGTACAGCTGCGGCACGTCGGCTCCGGTGCGCTGACCGGTGTTAACCACGGTGACCTCGGCGGTCACCGTCTCACCACCGGTGAGATCGAGGTCGCGGTACTCGAAGCTGGTGTAGGACAGTCCGTGGCCGAACGCGAACAGCGGGATCTGCCCGGTTCGCGCGAACCAGCGGTAACCGATGTCCGCGCCCTCGGAATAATGGATACTGGTCGGTGCTCCGGGCGGAACATCGGGCAGGTGCGGACGCGGCGTCTGGTCCAGGCCGGCAGGGAAAGTGATCGGTAGCCGTCCAGACGGATTGACTTGGCCGGTAAGCACTTCCGCGATAGCACTGCCGCCTTCTTGACCCGGATACCAAGCCTGTAGTACGGCGTTCACCGACTCGAGCCAGGGCATGGTGACCGGGTTGCCCGTCTGCAGCACCACTAGCGTATTCGGGTTGGCGCCGGCCACGGCGGCGATCAGGGCGTCCTGCCCCCACGGAAGCGACAAGTCGGCGCCGTCGAAGCCCTCGCCTTCGGCGCGGACGGCGAACACGATCGCGACATCCGCCCGCCGCGCCACCGGTAGCGCCTCGGCCGGGCTGATACCGGGATCGAATTCGATCTGCGCTTGCGGTAACGCTTTTCGCAACGCTTCAAGCGGACTCGACGGCGTCAGGTACAAATTCCGCATCCCGGCCTCCAGCCCGGATCCGCCGATCGGGATCACGTCTGCGTAGCCGCCCGGCGGCAGCACGGTGCTGGACCCGTAGCCGGCCGGCACACCGCGATGTGCATATCCGCCGATGACGGCGATCCGGGAGTCCGGTTTCAGCGGCAGCACTCCCCGGTTGTGCAGTAACACGATGCCCTGCCGAGCCACCTCGGCGGCAACGTCGTTGTGCGCGTTCGTGTCCGGTGACGGTAGGTCGCTCCATCGGTCGATCCCGACAGCGAACATCGACCGCAGGATCCTTCGCACCATGTCCGACAGCCGGTCCCTGGTAAGCAGACCGTCGGCGAACGCGGCGCGCAGCGGCTCACCGAAAGTTTCGGCCTGCCAAAGCAACGCGTCGATCTGCGCGCCGCACTCCTGATCCAGGCCTGCCAGTGCACACTCCCAGCTCGGCGTGCCACCCCAGTCCGACATCACCCAGCCGCGGTACCCCCAGGCCGTTTTCAGCACGTCGCCGAGCAGCGCGCTGTTGGCCGCGCAGTATTCGCCGTTGACCTTGTTGTAAGCGGCCATCACCGCGCCGGGCCGGCCCCGCTCTATGGCGATCTGGAACGCCAGCAGGTCAGATTCCCGGTGCGCGTCCGGGTCGATCAGCGCGTCCAGCCAGTGCCGGTTGGTCTCGTTGGAGTTCAGCGAGAAGTGCTTGGCGGTCGAGATGACGCCGTGCTGCTGGATGCCCAGGATCTGCTCTGCGGCCAGCGCACCACTCAAAAGTGGATCCTCGGAAAGGTATTCGAAGTTACGGCCGCAGCGCGGATCCCGGGCCAGATTCATCGAACCCGCTAGCTGGACGTTGATTCCCCGGCTGCGTGCCTCGGCCCCGATCACCGATCCGGCGGCGTGGGCCAGCTGCGGATTGAAGCTGGATGCCAGCGCCAGCCCGGCCGGCAGCGCCGTGGCGGTGTCACCCGGGCGGAAACCTGGGTTCGTCACGCCCAGACCGGCGTCGCTCATCCGCAGCGACGGCACCCCGAGCCGGTCTATCCCTGGCACGTAGCCAGCACTCATTGGGACTCCGGCGGGGATTCGCTCGTCGTGCAGAGGCCACATGTCACCGGCGCCCATTACCCCGACCAGCAGCGCGAAGCGTTCGTCGTCAGTCAGCTGGGCTTCGACCTCATGCGCCCGAGCGTCGGGATCATCGCCCGCGTCGTCACCGGACTTACTCGACTGTCCGCCTCCTCCTCGGGCCGACCAGCGGCCCGCGTCGTCACCGGACTTACTCGACTGTCCGCCTCCTCCTCGGGCCGACCAGCGGCCCGCATCGTCACCGGACCCGGTCATCGCACACCTTCCTTCGCGTAGACGACCCGCAACACGTGACCGACTTCGGCCCCCATCACCCACTCTGCCAGTGCGCACATCGTCGCCACGAATGCCGGGCCGTGCGGCGGCGGCTGTTGGCATAGGTGGTGCGCAATCTCGTGCAGCACCACCAATTCCCGCATCGCCCAGTCGGCGGTAGCCCGGTCCGGGACGGCGACAACACCAGTGCCACCGCGGTTTTCATAGTGCGCGGCAGTAGCAGCGCGGCGTGCCCGCACCCGCAGTGGCGACGCGCCGGGCCAACGTTCGCGCACCGCGGGAAGCGTGAGCACCTCGTCGACATAGCGTTGCACCGACTCCACCGACGCGAACCGACCCTCGGGCGGCAGCGTCAACTGCGTGCCGAAGAACTCCACGCTGGGTGATCCGTGCTCGGCAGCGCGGTCGAACATCGTCCGGACAAACCCCTCGGCCGCATACACCTTTGCGCGCTGGGAGTCCCGCGGCGATGCCGCCGAGGTCAACGGCCCAGCGCGGTCCGCGCCCCGGGTAACTCAGGACTGTTGCCCAGCCGCGCCCGCCGGCCCGCGCGGTCGCCCGCGCGCCGTGCCGCCGACGAATACCCGGCAGTGGCGCGGTTCGCCTGCCAGCTGCCGCGGGCCTTCGAGGTGCTGCGGTAGAAGTCGTGCAACTCGACCTCCTTGTCCCGCAACGCAATTGCGGTGCCCGGCGCTCGCGCCCGGTCCTTGGTCACTTCCTGGCGGGCCTGCTCGCGGGCCTCGGCAAGCCGCTGCCCGACCCGCGCGCCGAATGCCAGCTGGAAGTTGAGCCGCGCGGTGATAGTCGGTGTGGGCCGATGCGCTCCGGTCGCAAGGTATGCGTCCGACGCCCGGACCATCTGCACCACCAGGCTGGCGTAAAGCGCGTGCGTGGCGTCGATGTCCTCGCCGAATCCGTAGGCGTACAGGAACGCCGAATTCGACGCGATGTCGCAGCGCACGTCGTTCGCCGCGGCGATGAGTACGAAAAGCTGCACGTACGTGCGCAGTCCGCGGGTGCCTGCGTTGCCGATGGTGATAGTGCGCTGGACGGGTGCCTGCGCCGCGGATCGGTTGGAGGAATGCGAACGCGCCACCGCCAGGTCGATGGACGCGGCCGTCGCCAACCGCTGTGCAGCGCTCAGGAACGCATCGGCTTCGTGGGTGTTGTCGGTACCCTCCGCCTGACGTAGCAGTGCCGCGATACGGGACAGCATCTTGTCGTCGGTCATGGCGCCAAATTACTCACGGGGTACGACAATTCGGTCATATCCGCAGGTTGATCCACGAGATCACGTCGCGCAGCACCTGGTCCTGCTCGGGCTCGTTGAACACCTCGTGGTACAGCCCGGGATATTCCTTGAGTTCCACGTCGGCCGAACCCACGCACTCGATCAGGCGGCGGCTGCCCGCGATCGGGATCAGCCGGTCGTCGGTGCCGTGCACCACCAGCAACGGAGCCGTCATCGCAGGGGCGCGCTGCGGCATGGTCTCACCCACCTGCAGCAAGGCCCGGCCAATCCCGAACGGCACCCGGCCGTGGTACACCAGCGGGTCGCTCTCGTAGGCCGCCACCACTTCCGGGTCGCGGGAGATGCCGCTGACGTCGAGTTCCTGCACGGGCAGCCCGGGCGCAAGGGCGCCCAGCACTTTAGCCGCGAACGCGACCACCGGGTTCACCAGATCCTGGGCCGCCACCGCCGGCGCCGAGAGCACCATCAGGTCGTAGTTGTCGGGCCGCTCCACCCCGTAGGCGAACACGATCCCGCCGCCCATGCTGTGTCCGAGGACGATGCGCTTGAGGCCGGGATGCTCCCTAGTAGCGATACCGACCAGGGTGTCGAAGTCCGCGGTGTACTCGGAGATGTCCCGCACCACCATCCGCTTGCCGCCCGAGCGTCCGTGGCCCCGGTGGTCGAGCGCATAGGTGATTAGCCCTGCTTCGCCGAACCGCTGAGCGACGTGGTCGTAGCGGCGGGCATGCTCACCGAGCCCGTGGGCCAGCACCACCAGCGCGCGCGGCGCGACTTCCGGCGTCCACACGTCGTAGACGATGCACGCGCCGCCGAGACCGTCGAATGTTCTCTGGGTGCGGGTGGTAGTCATCGAGTGCAGCTTACGGGCTCGCCGACGACGCCACGCGGCGTGTGTCGGAGGCTCTGCGTAACCTCAAACGAGTGAGTGTCGTCACCGAAAACACGCGAAATGAGCGGCTCGGCAAGCCGAGCGCAGACTTCTCCACCCACACCGAACCCTTTCGGCGTGAACTACTCGCACACTGCTACCGGATGACCGGCTCGCTACACGACGCCGAGGACCTGGTGCAGGAGACGCTACTGCGGGCCTGGAAGTCCTATGACCGGTTCGAGGGCAAGTCCTCGGTACGCACCTGGTTGCACAGGATCGCCACCAACACCTGCTTGACCGCCCTGGAAGGCCGCCAACGCCGGCCGTTGCCGACAGGACTGGGCACCGACAGCTCGGACCCGACGGCCGACCTGGTAGAGCGCGCCGAGGTGCCATGGCTAGAGCCACTGCCCGGAAGGTCCGACGATCCAACCGACCCCTCGGAAATCGTCGGGTCGCGGGAGTCGGTGCGGCTGGCGTCCGTCGCCGCACTGCAGCATCTCTCGCCGCGGCAACGCGCGGTGCTGCTGCTGCGCGATGTGCTGCAGTGGAGGGCGGCCGAAGTAGCCGAGGCCCTGAGCACCACCACCGTCGCCGTCAATAGCCTGCTGCAACGCGCCCGCGCCCAGCTCGACGCCGTCGGCCCGAGCAGCGAGGACCGGTTGTCGGCGCCCGATTCAGCCGAAGCGCAGGACATGCTGGCCCGCTACATCGCCGCATTCGAGGCCTACGACATCGACCGGCTGGTCGAGTTGTTCACCACCGAGGCGATCTGGGAGATGCCGCCTTATACCGGCTGGTATCGCGGGGCGCGGGACATAATCACGTTGATCCACCAGCAATGCCCAGCCGAGCTGCCCGGTGACATGCGGATGATTCCGCTGGTTGCCAACGGTCAACCGGCCGCGGCCATGTATATGCGCGTAAGCGACCGGCATGTGCCGTTTCAACTACACGTGCTCGACGTCCGCCCCGACGGGGTCTCCCACGTGGTGGCGTTCCTCGACGGGTCGCTGTTCGCCAAATTCGGGCTGCCGGAGTCGCTATGATCCCCACCGCCACGGCCGTACCCGGCCAACCGGCACTGTTGCTGGGCGCCTTCGACATTGGCAGCGTCGGCTACACCGTGCAGGAGTTCTTCGTCTCCGGTACGGCCAGGTCGTACGTCCCCGAATCAGACCTGCGCGCCGACGGATGCTGGACCGTAACTCCTTCGGCCACAGCCAATTACACCACGCGGATCGTAGTGCTCACGCCTACCGATCCCGCTCGGTTCAACGGGACTGCGCTGGTCGAGTGGCTCAACGTCAGCGGCGGCATCGACGCTCCGGCCGTATGGATGATGGCGCACCGCGAAGTCATCCGCGCGGGTTACTCCTACATCATGGTCTCGGCTCTAAAGGTCGGCGTCGACGGCGGCACCAGCCTGCTCGGCATCGACATGTCGCTGAAGAGCCAGAACGCGGAACGCTATGCAGCGCTCAGCCACCCCGGCGACGTGTTCGCCTATGACATCTTCTCCCAGGCCGGCGAACTCGTCCGGGACGGTAGGGTCCTTGGTGGCTTGGCCGCCGAACATGTTGTCGCGCTCGGCGAATCGCAATCGGCGATGTTCCTCACCAGTTACGTTAACGCCGTCGACCCGCTCGCCCGTGTCTACGACGGGTTCCTGGTGCATTCCCGGTTCGGTCCGGCCGCGCCGCTGGGCGACGGGTCCATCTTCGACCAGTTGCAGCCTGACGCACCGGATCAAGCGGTCAAATTCCGTCCCGACCTGCGCGTCCCGGTCATGACGATCATCACCGAGACCGACCTATACGGAGCCGGACGGCAGGGCTACTACGCCGCGCGGCGGCCCGACGACGACCTGCTGCGCGTTTGGGAGATCGCCGGCTCCGCGCACGCCGACAACTACACGATCCAGGTCGCGTTCATCGACTCCGGGTCCGCACCGCTCGACGCTATCGTCGGCGCCTACCAGCCCACTAATATCCTGATGGGCCAACAGCTTGATCATTTCATCAACTTCGGCCCGCAACACCACTATGTGGCACAGGCAGCGCTCGCCGCGCTGAACGATTGGGTCGCCACCGGCGCGATACCGCCGGCCGGCCCGGCGTTGGAAGTGCGTGAAGCCGAGCAGCCGCAGCCGGTTCTGGACGTCAATGGCATCGCCGTGGGCGGGGTGCGAACGCCGTGGGTCGACGTCCCGATCGCCAGGACATCCGGCGCAGGCGAAATGCGCGAGGACAACATCATGGGCGCCATCTTCGGCTTCGGCGAGCCATTCGACGAGGCCACCCTAGGTCAGCTCTACCCCGGGGGGTTCGACGAATACATCGGCCGCTTCACCGCCGCACTCGATTCCGCGATCGGTGCCGGCTTCATCCTGGCGGCTGATCGCGACGAGATCCTGCAACTCACCGCGGCGACGTACCCGCGCGGCTAGAACAGCCGGCTGTCCGGTGCCGGCCCGGGCACCGAATGCACCAGGCCGGCCCCGGTGATCAACGGTAGGTCCAGCGCAGACAGCAGCCCGGGCCGCGCCGCACACACCGCCGGAATCGCGTTCACCATCCGCGACGCGCCCGCCATCCGGGCACCCAGGTCGTGGTCACGGTCCTCGGCCATCTCGAACTCGCACCGCATGCTCGGTGAGCCTTCGATCTCGACGCGGTACAGGCCGCGCCCGGACGCCGCCCCGTAGCCGAGGTCCTTCGGCTCGATGCTGATGCGCGGCTGCGGCCAGTCTGGCGCGATGTCGTCGGACATCCGCGTCACGTGGTCGAGCACGAAAGTGGCCTTCTCGCCGACGTATCCGGTCAGCGTCGAGCGCATCGCCGCAATGGTGCCGGCGGCGATCTGGCCGGTAGGCGTGTCGAAGGACTCAGGGGCGGCAACCCTTTCGACGTTCTCCTCGATGCGGTCGATCTTGATATCGAGACCGGCGGCCAGTTGATGCAGCACCGGCCCCCACCCGAAGGTGAAGATCCCGGGTGTAGCGGCGAATGGCGTCACCTCGGGTGGCTTTCCGAAGCCCAGGATCTCGTACACCGCCTCCGGGTCTGGATAGGTTGCGTAGTTGAACATTTCGGTCACCCGTACCGACTCGATGACCCGCGATACCCCCGAGAGTGCCAGCGGTAGAATGTCATTGGCGAATCCTGAGTCTATCCCGGTGGTAAAGAACGACACCCCGCCATCCAGTGCCGCCTGCCGCAGCGGCTCGGTGAGCGCGTCAAGTTCTGGAGCGTCGGGAAACACGAGCGGCACGACCGAACACGACACCACGTTCTTGCCGGCCTGCAGGATCGAAACCATGTCCTGTACCGCTTCCAGCGGGCGCAGGTTCGCCGCCGCCGCGTATACCACTACGTCGGCGTCCCCGGCCAGCAGCGCAGCGGGGTCCTGGGTTGCCACCACCCCGACCGGCCCGATCCCACACAGTTCCCCCGCGTCGCGGCCGGCTTTGGTGTCGCTGTGCACCACCAAGTCGACCAGTTGCAGCTGTGGATGGTCGATGACGCCGCGCAGCGCAATCACACCCATTGACCCGGGGCCCCACACGCCCACCTTCAACACATTGTCTCCTAATATTAGGACATACGTTTTAATATTTTGGACGGATGGTAGGGAGTCGCCGTGGTCACGTCAACCGCCAAGTCGCCGCCGACCAGCCGTGTGATGGCCGTACTCACCGCGCTGGCCGATGCTCCCGACGGGTGGTCGTCGGCTGAGCTGGCCAAGACCTGTGGCATCAGCACCTCGACGTGTGCGCTGATACTGGCCGAGCTTGAGCGACGCACCTGGGTGGCCCGCCGCGACGACCGCCGCTATGCACTGGGCAGTGGGCTGTTCGGCCTGGTGCACGGGCTGCGCCGCACTTTCCCCCTGCTGGACCGCGGGCGCGAGGCGTTGCGCTACTTGCATCACACCCTGGGCGCGGGCTGCTCCATGTCCAAGATCGGCGATCGGCATCTCACTACGGTCGACGCGTACGGCCACGGCACCGACGGCGAGCACGCCGTCGGACAGCGGTTCCCGATAGATCCGCCGTTCGGACTGGTCGCCGTGGCCTGGCGCGACGACTACTTCTTGCAAGCCTGGCTGCGCCGGGTCACCCCACGACCGACGGCCGCCGACGTGGCGGATTACCGACGGGTGCTCGCCGACATCCGCGCCCGCGGCTACGGCGCATGGCGGTTCGACGACACCCACCAGCCGCTGCACGATCGCCTGGCCCACGTGCTGGCATCCCTGGAGCCCACCTCGGCGGTCACCCGCAAGCTGACCACCCTGATGACCATGGTGACGCTGCGATCGGTCACTGACAGCATCGAAAGCGACTTGGCAACAACCGAATTCGTGGTACTGCCAATTTTCGGGCACGATGGCCAACCGGAATACCAGATCGAGATTCACCTGGGCGGGGCGCCTCGGATGTCGCTGCCCGAGCTCGAGGATGCGCTGCAGCACGCCCAGGGCCTGCTTGCCGCATTACTGTAGAACCATGCCCGTGGATATCCGGCGCGCGGCCGACCGGGCCGTCACCACTACGGATTGGCTGCAATCGCGGCATTCTTTCTCGTTCGGCGACCACTACGATCCGCACGACACCCACTTCGGCCTGCTGCTGGTGAACAACGACGACATCGTCGCTGCCGGCACTGGGTTCGCCACCCATCAACACCGTGACATGGAGATCCTCACCTGGGTATTGGAAGGCGAACTGACGCATCAGGATTCGACGGGTACCCGCGGCGTCATCTACCCCGGCCTGGCCCAGCGGATGTCCGCGGGCAGCGGCATCCTGCACTCGGAGACAAACGATTCCACCACGCAGGCAGTGCATTTCATCCAGATGTGGGTTATTCCCGACGAGGCGCCGATCACACCGAGCTACCAGCAGGACGAAGTCGACAATCAGCTGGCCAACGTCGGCTTGGTCACTGTCGCCTCCGGCATTCCCGGCCGCGACGGCGCCCTCACCTTGCACAACCGCGCCGCGGCGCTCCACGTGGCACGGCTACGTGCGGGCGATACCATTACCCTGCCTGATGCGCCCTACCTGCATGTTTTCGTAGCCCGAGGAGACACCCGCCTCGAGGACGGCCCCGAGCTGACCGGCGGAGATGCGGCCCGGCTCACCGATTCGGGCGGTCGGCGCCTCAACGCCGAACACACCGCAGAAGTACTGGTCTGGGAGATGCACGCAAAGCTGGGTGGCTGACCGACACTAGAGTGAGCTCGACAGACAGGAGCCTCATGTCTTCCACCCAGCCCCGACACGCAGCACCCAGACCCGACCGCAACACGAAGTCGCTTCGGACGGTGCGGTTCTGGTTGGCGCCCATCGTCATCACGGCGGCGTTTCTGGCCGCACTGTCCGCGCTCTACCTGGGCGGCATCCTGAATCCGACCACCAACCTGCGACATTTCCCGATCGCTGTGGTCAACCAGGATGCCGGGCCCTACGGAAAGATGATCGCCGACGGCCTGGTGTCCGCCGTCGATAAGGACAAATTCGACATTCGGGTGCTGTCCCAGGCTGACGCCAAACAGCAATTGGACCGGGCCCAAGTGTATGGGGAGATGGTGATTCCACCTGGGTTCTCGCTGAAGGTGCGTGATCTCGGTGAGAGCGCGCTGACTGCCAATCGCGCGGAGCGACCGACGATCATCGTCTTGACCAATCCGCGAGCGGGCACGTTGGGCGCGAGCATCGCCGGACAAACCCTGACCCGCGCCGCCACAACCGCGAATAGCCGGATGGGCGAACGACTTTCGGCTGATGTTATAGCTCAAGCGGGCGGCGCCCCCATGGCCGGCGCGGCGGTGCTCGCTTTGAACAGTCCGATCGAGATCAAGTCGGACGTCTACAACCCGCTGCCCAATGGCACCGGAAATGGCTTGTCGGCCTTCTACTATGCGCTGCTACTACTGCTGGCCGGCTTCACCGGTAGCGTCGTGGTCAGCACCCTGGTCGACTCGATGCTCGGTTATGTACCCGCCGAATTCGGGCCGGTATACCGCTTCGCCGAGCAGGTGCGGATCTCACGGTTCGTCACGCTGCTGATCAAGTGGGGAATGATGGTGATCCTGGCGTTGCTCACGTCGGGTATCTATCTGCTGATCGCGGAGAAGCTCGGCATGCCCGTGACGCTGGGACGGCAACTGTGGCTCTACGGGGTGTTCGCCATCACCGCGGTGGGTGTCACCTCGAGTTCGCTGATCGCGGTGTTCGGCTCGATGGGACTGCTGGTCAGCATGCTGATCTTTGTCATCCTCGGGCTGCCGTCGGCGGGTGCGACGGTGCCTCTGGAGGCAGTGCCGTCGTTGTTCCGCTGGCTCGCCGAGTTCGAACCGATGCACCAGGTGTTCCTGGGCGTGCGCTCGCTGGTCTATCTCAACGGACACGGCGACGCCGGGTTGTCCCAGGCGCTGTCGATGACGGCAATCGGCCTGGTGATCGGGCTGTTGCTGGGCGGCATTGTCACCCACCTCTATGACCGCAAGGGATTCCACCGGATTCAGGGGGCGATCGAGCATGCGATCGCCGCCGAACACCAGGCCGCGCACCAGGCCCGGGCGAAGACGCGGGTAAACGACAAAGAGAGTTCACTGGCACCCGAAGCCGAACCCGAGACCAAAGATGCCGAGCCCGAAACTAAGGAGCCCGAGCTCGCGTCCGAGTCCGTTACCGCACCCGAAAGCTCAAGCGAACAAACGTAATTGCCGCGCGCCCGAACCGTCACACTGCTGTGACTTAAGTTGACAGTGTGACGAATGTGACTAATCCTTGGTTGGTTGCTTCCCCCCGGGCCGAAAGGGCTTTCCGTGCTGACGCCATCTGCCGTCGTGCGCAGGCTGACGGCAAGCTGTGCCGCCCTCGCACTATGCGTCGCCCTGGCGAGCACCACCGGGCAGCCCGTCGCACGTGCCGCTGACGCCCGAGAACTCCTCGAGCAAGCCATCGCTAACACCAAGGGCACATACCTGGTCTACAACTTCGGCGGCGGCCACCCGATGCCCGCCATCGACGGCTCGGGCCATGCGTACGAGATGAACAACGGCGGCCACCTGATGATCATCAAACAGGCGTCCAACCGTCTGCAGCCACACCTATTGGTCGACACCCACCAGGGCGACCAGGCCCGCTGCGAGAACAACGCGGGCGCCCGCACCGGCGAGGGCCTGTGGCAAGCCAGCGAGGTATATACGCCACTGCAGGCCTGGGCGCGGATGGGTCAGCCCACCATTGCGATCAACGCCAACTTCTTCGACGTCCGCGGCCAGAAGGGCGGCTCCTGGCGCGAAACCGGTTGCAGTTCGCCACTGGGCGCCTTCGTGGACAACACCCGCGGACAGGGTCGCGCCAATCAGGCGGTCACCGGTACCGTCGCCTACCCGGGCAAGCAGGGGCTGTCTGGGGGCAACGAATCGTGGACGTCGCTGACGACGATGATCATCCCGGTAGGTGGCGCCCCATATGTGCTGCGGCCCAAAGGAAGAGAAGACTACGACCTCGCCACCCCGGTGATCGCGGACCTGCTCAATAAGAACGCCAAGTTCGTCGCGGTGGCCGGCATCGGCCTGCTTTCGCCGGGCAACATCAGCCAGCTGCACGACGGCGGGCCCAGCGCGGCCCGGACCGCGCTGGCCTACAACAAGCAGAAAGACGAGATGTACATATTCGAGGGTGGCAACTACACCCCCGATAACATCCAGGACCTGTTCCGTGGGCTGGGCAGCGACACCGCAATCCTGCTCGACGGCGGTGGCTCGTCAGCGATCGTGCTGCGCCGAGATACCGGCGGAATGTGGGCCGGCGCGGGCTCGCCGAAAGGTTCCTGCGACACCCGGCAAGTGCTCTGCGATTCGCACGAACGGGCCCTGCCCAGCTGGCTGGCCTTCAACTAGACAGTGTGGTCAAGCCCGACCGAACCGGAAGATCAGCAGGCTGACCCCCACCATCGCGGCTGCCAGACCGAGCACCGGCGCCACCGCAAACCGCGTGATCGTCGCACCAACGACAGCCCCACCGCACATCGTGAAAACCACACTGTAGCGCAGCTTTTCGCGATTTCCGCTGCCACCGGCCAACCGGCTGTCCACACCGAGCCCCACGATCGTCGAGGTCAACACCGTGGTGGTGAGTTCCTGGATGCCGAACTGGCGGGCAGTGGAATGCTGCAGCCCAAACGCGATCGCCATACCTCCGATCAAGTACAGCTTGGTGTTGTCGTGATAGCCGAAGACGTTGGTCCCGGCCAAGATGGATAGCGCCGCCAACAACACCACCTCGGTGCCCAATGCCGCGGTGAGCCAGGGTCGGCTCCGGTCGCCGAAGTGACGCATCAGTCTGCCCCCGAGGATGGTGCCGACGACGAAGGTGACGAAAGCGATCAGAGCGGCAGTCAGGTCCACGTTGGATTTCGGGGCGAACCAGAAGCCCAGGAAGATCACGTTGCCGGTCATATTCGCCACGAACACGTGGCCAAGGACCAACACGCTGACCGCGTCGGCCAGTCCTGTGACGAATGTCAGCAACAGCAGAGCTGCCACGGTCAGCCGGTCGGATACCGGGGATACAGCCACCACGGCCGGTGTCCTGTCGCGGCTACAGCTGGGGTGTCACGTCCAGTGACGTGACGGTGTTCATGCTCGTCACCAACCATTTGTCGTGCTCACGCTTCATCTGCAGCCGCAGCGACTTGTACTGCATCGTCGGGATGTTCTTCTTCAGCGGGGTTGTCGTAGTGGTGTTGGCATAGACGATCACCACTGCATTAGGCAGTTGCAGCGATTCGACGGCGATACCCGCAACCACCGTGGAGGTGGTGATCTTCGTCTGCTTGGTGGGCGCCACAATGGGCTCGACGAAAGCGCGGTATCGGGCGCCGAAGTCGCCGCCCAGGTACCTGCCCGCACGATCGGAGAGTCGGTCGACATCCTCGGGTGTGTAGCTAAACAACGCGGTCACCGCGTCCTTGGCGGCGCGGGCCACCTTCTCCTTGATCTCCACCGTGGCGGTCGCGGACAGATACGGCTGCACCATGGCACCGGCGAACGCAGCCGAGCCTACAAACAGGGTCGCGACCAGGCCCACCACAACCGCGGCGGCGCGCCGACCAAACTTCCTCCTGGGCTTCTTGGGTTTGCTGGGCTTGGCGGCCTTGGGAGACTTGGCGGCCTTGCCGGACCGCCCGCGTCGCTTGCGCTTCTTGCCAGGCTTGGGCTGCGAACTCTCCGCGGCAGCGGTCTCCTCGGTGTCCTCTTTGGTGTCCTTGTTGTCGTCGGTGTCTTCGGTGCCCTCGTCGGTGTCTTCGGTGCCCTCTTTAGCGGCGTCGGTGTCCTCGGCGTCCGTGGTGTCCGTGGTGTCCTCAGCACGTACGGCCTCGTCGGCCCCACCCAAATCCGAAGCCGAATCATCGTGCGCCGCAACAGCTTCAGCATTAGATGTCACTGTCGACTCATCGTCGATAGCGTGTTGCGCCGGGGCCGCGTCCTCCCCGGTCTGGTCGGTCAGATCACCTGCCACAGGTTGCTGATCTTCCACTGATTTCCTTCCTGAGTCGCCGTTGCCGACCAGCGGTCGACGTTCTCGAAGACCTGCTTGCCGTCAGGCGATTTGGAGGTGACGACGGTAGCCACCAGAACCGTGACGCTGCCGTCATCGTTCCACCGCTCCACCCCGGCTTCCAGAATCTTTCCGGTGGAACGCTCCGAACGAGCGACTTGCAGCAAAATCTCGTTGGCCTTGGCCTCGTACTCCTTGTGGAAGTCGCCGGTCGCCTGACCCAGTACGCGGTCGACGTAGTCGTTGGCGTGGAACGGATCCAGAGACGTGAAGCCGGTCATGAACCATTTCACGTAGTTGACGGCCGCCGCCTCCCGCTCCGCGGTGCGGTCCCGGTCTCGGTGGTCGACCAGCAGCAGGGCGGACACCGCCAGCGCGGCGACCATAAGCAGACTGGCGAAGGTCGCGACGACCGGCAATTCCCAGCGCCGCCGGGGCACCTGCTGCGGCACCAGCAGCGTCGGTTCGCCGGCGGCGAACTTGCGGCGCGGGCTCACTTGGCCGTCCCGGGCTGCATCTTCGGCGTCACCGGGGTGAGTTCGTCCACTCGCCAATGGTTTTGGCGATCTTTGAGAAACTTCACCCGAACGGTAGCGGTGATGTACCGCACGTCGGCCCCGGTGCCGCGGCGGCCCTGCATGAACAGCAGCATCGTTGCGCGGTCGGCGGTCGCCGACAGAATTGAGTTCGCCGTGACCCAGTATTCGTTTACCACAGGGTTGCGCTTCTCCACCTTCTGCTGCTCTTCGGCCAGCTGCGGGCGGTACTTGTCGGTAGTCAGCGCCAGTGCACGGGCGAAGTCGTCGTGCAGCGTGGCGGGGTCATACGTCAGCATCTGCGCGACGATGGTAGGTCCTTGATTCAATATCTCGGCGCGGGTGCGGGCGACCGCCTGGGCCGGCGCATAGCTCATCTGATAGGCCAACCCAGCCGCGTCCAGGCAGATCGAAGCCGCCACCAGCAGGGCAACAGCCGTCCATTGCCGCACCTTCTCCGGGTGCTCATGCGGCACCACACGCTGCACCTCGGTACGGGCCAGCATGTCGGCGAACGTACGGCGCCCCGAATCCCAAAGCGGCCAAAGCCAACCCACCAACACCGCGGCGGTGTCCAGCAGGTGCGCCAACTCGCGCAGCAGCAGCCGCCACGGGCCGAGGTCGCCGCCGTCGCGGCGCACCACGGCGATCCCGAACAGGGCGCGGCCCAGGCTCCACCCGGTGATCGCCGGGAGCAGCAGGCGGTTCACCAGCACCGCCATCACCACCGCGGCCAGCACCGACATGCAGACCCACCACCACACGTTCCCTACCGGCAGAGTGAAAGAGACCAGGCCTAAACTCGTTGCGGCAGCGACACCCGGCAGCACGTCGACGACGAGCGCGACGGCGCGCAAATGCCACGGCGCCAAGGCCTTCTCGGGCGCATCCTGGGCGATCTCCGTTGTCATGTCCGCGGTCTCGGTGGCTTCGACCACCACTGTCACTGCTTCACCTGTTCGAGCTTGGAGATTTTGTAGGTGCCCTCGGTCGGCGTCATCGTCGCGCGCAGTCGGTAGCCCGACTCCTGATTTTGCGCCTGGTCGTTGGACACCGTGACCCGTAGCGCAACAAGCACTTTCACCGAGCCATCGCTGGTATTGCCCTCGACGGCGGCGCGCAACTGGGAAACCTGCAGGTGCACGTTGGCGGCCTGATACGCCTGCACCAGCATGCTGCTGTACAGCAGGGCCTGCGTGCGGTACTGGTCGGTGCCGCAGTCGATGATCTTCTGCTGACTGGCCGCCATGGCGTTGATGTCGGGGGCCTGCGTGGCAGCCACGCAATCGATGGCCACCTTCAGCGCAGCAGCGTCGTTGCGCTCCAGCTCCTGCATTTCGCGGTGCATGTGCAGTGCGTAGTAACCGCCGAACCCGATACCGCCGGTGATAATGACCAGCACGGCAGCGATGCCGACCAGCCAGGCCCGGTCCACCCGCGACGGCCCCCGCGCAGCGACGGCCGCAGGCTCCGAGTCAGCCTCGTCCTCGGCGTTGCTCGGCTCGTCCTCGGCGTTGCTCGGCTCGGCTCGAACCTCGGACTCCTGCGTGTCCTCGGTCTCCGCCTGGGTGCCCAGCGAATCGTCCGCGTCGATGGGGTTCAGCTGGCTCCCGCCAGCATCTCCTGCCATCCGTCGTCTCCTAGTTTGGTCGAGTTCTCGACGGAGTACCTGACCCCGTCGGGTCCCACCAGTTGACCGCTTTGCGGACTGTAGACCGCCGAGGGAGGCCCGCCCGGGTTGTAGACACAGGGGTTGGGCTGCTGTCCGTTGCACTGTACTGAACCGGTGCCGGGCCGCGTCAGCGGGTCGCTGACCGGTGGCGGCGTCAGCCCGCCCGGCGGCAGTCTGTCGGCGGGTAATGGGTTGAGCCCGTTGTTGACCGAGGGCGCCGGAACCACCAGACCGGGTTTGACCGGCTGGTCGCAGCGAGCCCCGGGCGCCGGGCAGGACAGCAGCTGGTTCGGGTCGCCGTACCAGGGGTTGGTACCGGCCGGTTCGTACGGCTTGGTGCTGCGGCACTCCCGCGGTGTGGCGGCCCGCTTGCCCGGCACGTCGACACACGGGATGTTGCGCGACCCACGCACGCTATTGGCCGGCGTGTCCATCGGGATCTTGCAATAGGTACCCACCGGCAGCGGCTGATTGCTGGTGTCGGCGAACGAACGCCACTGTTCGGCCGGGATGAACCCGGTCAGACACGGGGGCGGTTGGTTGATCGCCAGGGCCAGGTCGAGGGCCGCCTGGTTCGGGAAGGGCGCGGCCACCGTCTGCGCGATGGAGGCGCCCTGCGGGAGGAACACCAGCACCTGCTCGAGGCCGTTGTGGTAGCGCTTGAGCAGGTCGATCACGACCTCGAGGTTGGCCAGCGTCTGCGGCAACGAATCGCGCACGTCGGTGAACACCTCGTTGAGCTGGTCTGCCGTCGGCGCGGCCTGAGAAAGCACGCTGCGCAGGTGCTGGTCTTCTCGCGCAGACTGCGCGGCTAGCACATTGAGGTTGTGCGACCAGCGCGCGATCGCGTTACCCGAGGTGACCTGGCTGTCGAGCACCGGCCCGGAGTTCTGGATGATGTCGTTGACGTCGTTGATCTGCGTGTGGAAGTCGCCGACGATCGCCTGAGTGGCGTCGACCAGTCGTTGCAGCGCCGGACCCAATCCACCAACCGCTTGCGCCGTCTCGTCGAGTAGCTGCGGAATCTTTTCCTTGGGCAACACCGCGAGCCCGCGGTTGGCGGTATCCAGCGCCGGCCCGATCTCGCTGGGCACCGTGCCTTTGGTGATGGTCTGGCCAGACGAGAAGAACTTGCCGGGGTTTCCCGTCGAGACCAGGTCCAGGTACTGCTCACCCACCGCGGACACGGAGTGGACGTTGGCGGTGGCATCGACCGGGATCTTGTAGCGGCTGTCGATGCTCAACTTGGCCCGCGCGCCCCACTCGGTGGGTTCGACGTCAGTGACCTTGCCGATCGTGATGCCGCGGTAGGTCACGTTGGCGGTCGGATACAGACCACCCGACGCCGGCAGGTTCGCGGTCAACTCGTAGCGCCCGATCCCGACCAGAGTCGGGATCTGCAGGTAGTAGATACCCAGCACGGACAGTGCCACCACCGTGAGCGCCAGGAACATCATCAGCTGGCGCTTGATGAAAGGAGTCAGCATTGGCTTCGGTCCGCCCTTTCCACCAGCGGCCCGCCCGGGGCGTCGAGCGGGTTCGACGTGTAGCGGACATCGGGGATCATCGACTCCGGGTCACGCCCGAACGACTGCTCGATTGCACGCAAGGCGCCGGAGAAGCCGGTACCGGTCAGCACCGCGTTGTCCACCGAACTCAGCGTCACGTCGAGCGTCGCGTTGACGTTGAAGTAGTCGCCGCGGAACACCGCCGGCACCGAGTCGATGTCGAACGGCTGCGTCAGGATCAGCTTCAGCGCACCGATCAAGTACGGCGCGCCGCGTCCCAGTTCCCGCAGCGGGCACTGCAGCAGCTGCAAGTTGGTGTGCAGGGGCGCCTTTGCCTCCGACAGGTACTGGTCGGCAGCCTGACTCAGCCGTCCTACCGAGTCGACCGCGTTGATCAGCAGGTTCTTGGTGTCGGCGAAGTGCTTGAGCAGCGGCGGGAAGTCGGTCAGCACCCGTTCCAGCACATCGTTGCGGTTCCCCACATAACTGAGTAGCCGGTTCGTGGAGTCGATGGCGTGCGTGATGTCGTCACGCTGGTCGTTGAGTTGGCGGGTGAACGTGTCGAGTTTGCCGAGGAAGCCCCGGATCTGTTCGCCGCGACCGTGGAAGATGGCGTAGACCTCGTTTTGCAGCACCTCCAGGTTGGGAATGCCGCCGCCGCGCAGGATCAGCGAGACCACCGCCAGGGTCTGCTCGATATTGGGATAGACCGAGGAGTTCTGCAGCTTGATCGTGTCGCCGTTGCGCAGCAGCTCACTCGACGGCTTCGGCGGGGCCAGCAGCTCCACGTGCTGCGAGCCCAGCAAGCTGGTCTGGCCGATCTTCAGCAATGCGTTCTTCGGGAGCTTGACGCCCTTGTTCAAGCCGAGCGTCAGCGTCGCGATCCAGTTTTTCAGTTCGATCTTGCGGATCGATCCGACTTCGACGTCGGCGACCAGCACCTTGCTGTTGCCGTTGATCGCCAGCGTGTCAGGCACCTGCGCGTACACCGTGTAGGCGCCTTCGCCGCTGCCCGGCGCACCGGGGATCGCCACTTGGGCGATCCCTTTCCAGCCACAGGAACTCAGCACCAGGGCGGCTGACAACAGCACCAACCCACTGCGGCCGCCACGACGCAGCCAGCTCAGCACGTTTGTCGCCCTCACTGTCCGCCCCCTGCCTCAGCCGGTAGTGGTGCGCCCACCGCTGCTGCGGGTCCCGGCGTGGGTGCGACCGGTCCGGGGATCACTCCGGGTCCCGGTGGCGGTGGTGGCACCGGCACCTGCGCCTGCAGGCCGATCGGCGGCAGGATCGGATTCTCGTCGTAGGCGTTGGGCGGTCCCGGAGGTGTCTGGAGCGTCGACTGGACCGGCGGGATGTCGGGTCCACCCATCAGCTCGGACAGCGACTCGGGGGTAAGCAGTCCCGCGGTGATCGGGCCCACCTGCGTGCCCTGCATACCGGGGGCCACGATCCAGCCCTGCTGGGTGTTGCGGTGCGAGAGCGGCGTGTCCGGCACCCAGATGCCCGGCACGGTGGTGTCCTTGTATCCGTTCGGCGGCTGCAAGCGTGGCTCGGAATAGGCAACCATCTTGGGCAGCACCTCGGCGGTGCTGAACGCGTTCAGGCCGAACGGGAAGTAGTTGAACTTGATCGCGTCCAGCACTGGCGCCATGTACTGCGCGCACAGTTCCGCGGACTCCTGATATCCCAGCCGGCTACCCGCCTGCACCGAGCTGCAGATGAACTGCATCGGGTTGGCGAAACTGGTGATCTCGGGAACGGCGACCACCGACCCGTGCGCGGGGTGATAGATCTGGTTCACGTTGGCCGCGGCCGTCGGCAGGATGTGCAGCGCCGTTTCCAGCCCGTTGAGCGGCTCGGGCTGCAGCAGCGTGTTGGTCACATCAGCCAGGTTGTTGACGTCGTGGGTCAGCACCTCGCGGTTCTTGTCCAGGAACGGCCGGATTGTGGTGAGCAGGCCGTCGAGCTGCTGAATCGCGTTGGCCAGCGCCTGGTCGGAGCTGGCCAGCCGGCCGGTGACATCCGCCAGGTTCTGGTTCAGCGCCACGAACTGCTGGTCGTCCTGGTGCAGCGCGTTGACGAACAATGCCAGGCTCTTGACCACCGCGAAGAAGTCCCCGCGGCCTTCGTTCAGTGCGGTCAGCGCCTTGGACAGATTCTCTAGCGTGGAGTTGAGCTGTCTGCCCTTGCCGGCCAGGCCGTTGGCGAACGAGTTGATGACCTCGCCGAACGGTCCGGTGGGTTGCGCCTCGGTCGGGCCGAGCTTGGAGATGATGTTGGTGATGCTGTTACGCAGCTCGTCCCATTCCACCGGCACCTGGGTGCGATCCAGCGGGATCACCGCATTGTTGGCCAGCACCGGACCGCCCTTGTAGGCCGGCTCCAGCTGGATCGCACGGGAGGCCACCAGGGTGGGGTTGAGGATGATCGCCGTGGCGTTGGCGGGGACCTTGTACTGGTTCTCGTAGTGGAAGGTCACCTTCATCTTGTCGCCGGCCGGCTCGATGCTGTCGATGCGGCCCACCTTGAGGCCCATGATCTGGACCTTGTCGCCGGGGTACAGCGCGTTGGCTGCGCTGAAGTACGCCACGATGTAGTTGTTGGTCAGCTTCTGGTACAGATTCCAGCCGACCAAACCGGCCACGATCGCGAGCACGCCCACCAGCACCCCGACGATGATGGTGGCCCGGGACATCGCCGGGAGGCGGATATTGCGAATATCGAAGATGGTGCTCAATTCTCGCTACCTCCCGCTGCGCCGCTACCGCCATTGCCCCCCGGCGTGATGAACGGTGCCGGTAACTGATTGCCTGGCCCAGGCGGGGCCGGCGGACCGGGAGGCAGTCCCGGCGCAAAGGTCGACGGAGGCGCGACCGGCCCAGCCGGTCCGATCGGTTCGGTCCGAGATCCCGGCGGCGAGTTCGGCGGCATCGGCACCGGCGTACCGGGAGCGTCCGGCGGAGCCTGGCCCGGTCGTCCGCCGATCTGCAGACCTGGCGCCGACGGCACCCCGTTCGGGTTGGGCGGCGAAGCCTGCACATCCAGCGGCGCCGGGAAGCCCGGACCGCCGAACGGCCCGATGCTCAACCCCATGCAGGGCAGCGGGTTGGCCGGCGACGGAATCCCGCCCGGGCCCGGCGTGTATGAGCACGGGGATCCCGGCGGCACCGCCGGTCCCGGGTGTTCCGGGGTGCCTTCCAGCACCTGCGGAGGCGGAGGCGGTGCACCGTTGGGGAACCGGGTGCCATTGGGGTCCGGGAAGCGGTAGGCGGGTAGACCGGCGCTGCGCCAGAACTCTTCGGGGTCCAGGCCGCGCTTTTTGAACGCCGCGTCGATGAACGGCTGGATGATCTGGCCGGGGACCAGGTTGTGGATAACCACCTTGAAGAACGGTCCCGACCCGATCGCCTCGTTCAGCGAGGGCAGGAAGCCGCCGACCATCTGCAGCCCCTGCGCCACGTCCTGCTTGCGCTCGACCAGCAGGTCGCTGACGGTCCGCAGCTGCTCCAGCACGTGGTTGAGGTTTGGGTTGTCGTTGACCAGGCCCTGGACCTGCGTCGAGAACGACGCCACGTTGCTGAGCAACGCGTCGATGGCGCGGCCCCGTTCGTTGAAGGCGGCCAGCAGCGTCTTGGCGTTGACCAGCGCACGGTCCACCTGCTCGCTGCGGTCACCGAGCACGCTGGCCACCTGGTTGGCCTGGGCCAGCAGGTGCTTAATCTCCGCGTCACGCTTGCCCAGGGTGTCGGAGAAGTTCGACACCCCTTCCAGAGCGGGACTGAGCTGGGGGTAGGTCTGGTCGATGGTCTCCGACAGCACGTGCAGCGACTTCTTGACTGTGTCGATGTCCCAGCCGGTAGCAGCCTTGGTGACATCCAGGAAGGCGTCGTAGATCTGGTACGGCGTGGTGCTCTGCCCCAGTGGCAGGATGCCACCCGGCCGCAGCGGCTGGTTGCCGCGCGCCTCGATCTCAAGCACCTTCTTACCCAGCAGGGTGTCGGTGCGGATGTTGAGCCGGCTCTCGGTACCGATGCTGTTGGTGCCGATCGAGAACTTCATCACGATGTGGTCGCCGTCGATGGACAGCGCCTCCACCTTGCCGACATCCATGCCGGCGATGCGCACCTTGTCGCCCTTGTTAATGCCGCCGGTGTCAGTGAACTGACCGTAGTAGCTGGGCCTGGCCATCAGCATCGGCACACTGGTAAAGCTCTGGCCCACCCCGATCACCAGCAGCGTCACCAAGATGCCCATCAAACCGATCTTGAGCCGGTTGGGCGGTTCGAGAGTTCTCATTGCGGCGAGCACCTCCCCGTCGGCTGGTGGAAGAGCCGGACCGTTCGAACCGGTCCACCGGCCTGCAGACCGTTGATCCGGAGGCTGATGTCGCAGGAGTAGAAGTTCACGAAGTCGCCGTAGGAGCCGATGGCACGCCCGATGTGGTTCAACGCACTCGGGACGGCTTGCAGGAAGTCGTTCAACTGCTGCTTCTGGTCGATCAGCGGTTGCTGCACGGCATCGAGGTAGTTGACCGTCTTCTTCAGCAGTGCCCGGTCCTCGGCCAGCAGGTCCGCCACGGTGCCGGCCGCGTTGCTGATGTGCGCCGTCCCACCGGCGAGTGAATCGCTGTGGTCCTTGAGCCCGGTGATCAGCACCTCGAGGTTGTTGACGGTTTGGTCGAAGTCCTTGCGGTGCCGGACGGTGGTGTCCAGGACCGTGTTCAGATTCTTGACCACCTCACCGATGGCCTGGTCACGCTCGGCGAGCTGGGAGGTGAGCTGTGCCGTCTGGGTGAGGATGTCGTTGATCGTGCCGCCCTGGCCCTGGAACACCGTGATCAGCGACGACGCGATGGTGTTGACCTTCTCCGGGTTCAGCGCCCGGAACACCGGCTTGAAACCACCGATCAGCGCATCCAGGTCCAATGCGGGCGAGGTGCGCGACAGCGGGATGAACCCGCCCGCCGGCATGACCTTGTCGGCGCCGTCACCCTCGCCACGCCGCAACTCCAGGTAGCGGTTTCCGATCAGGTCGAGGTAGCGGATCTGGGCGGTCGTCGACTGGTAGAGCGGGATCGAGCGGTCCACGTCGAACTTCACCCGGACCCGCTTGCCGCCGTCGACCAGCTCGACGTCCTTTACCTTGCCGATCTCCACGCCGGACGCCCGGACGAACTGCCCGGACCGCAGGCCGCTGACGTTGCTGAACTCCGCTGAGTAGCTGTTGGTCCGGTCGAAACGGATCTGACCGAACACGATGATGATCATGACGCTGAACATCAGCAGCACGAATGCGAAGATGCTGAGTTTGACTAAAGTACCGGTGATTTTCATGGGTTGATCGTGTTGTCCCCTACTTGACGGCCCCAGACGTACTCGAGCACGTAGGGCGAACCGGTGTCCAAGTGGTTGTACGGCGCCAGGCTGTTGCCGGTGTCCATCACCAGCTCAGGCGCCGGCCAGAGGTTGCGGGTGATTTGCTGCCAGCAACCGGGGGCTCCTCCCGGCCCGCCGTGGGCGTTAACGCGCGGCAGGTTCTCCGGGTAGGTATAGGGGTTTGGCGCCCCACCGACCAAGCCCGCGGCCAGACCGCCGATCTGGGAGATCAGTAGAGGCGCCAGCGAAATGGGATTGAGCAGCATCCCCAGCGCGGACAGGATCTCCGAGTGGGTGTTCAGCGAGTAGCCGTTGCCGCCGAGGAACGTGCGCACGAGCGGCTCGGCGTCGTGGTAGTTGCGCAGCGTGCAGAACAACTCCGGGCTGTAGGTGTCCAGCAGCTGCGCCGACGGCACTAGGTCCTTGGCCCCGCGCGCCAGGTACGGGCCACCGCGCTCGAACACGTCGGCACCGGTGTTGCCGAATCCGGCGGCGGCCAGTAACGCCTGGTCCAGATCGCGCTGCTGAGCGTTGATAGTGCGGGCCGTCGGCACCGAGTTGTTCAGGAAGTCCAGCAGGTCGGGCGCGGCGTCGGCGTAGACGTCCCCGAGGGCCGCCAGCTGTTGGATGTCGCGGCGAGCCTGCGGCATCCGCGGGTTGACGTCGTCGAGGATCGCGTTGCCGTTGACGATCGACTGCCCGAACCGGTCGCCCAATCCGGTCAGTGACTGTGCGGCCGCGCTCAGCGTCAGGTTCAGCTTGACCGGGTCGACCTTTTCCGAGATCTCGGTCAGCGTCTGGAACACCGTGTTGATCTCGGTCGTCACCGCCGAGGCGTTGATGGTGCTCATGGCGGAGAGGTGTCCGTGGGCGATGTTGTTGCCCTGGTTGTCCTTGGGCGTCGTCAGGGAAACGTACTTGCCGCCGAACACCGTGGTGGCCTTGATCTGAACATCGACGTTCTCTGGCACCACGCCCTTTGGCCCGAGGTACTGCGGATAGACCTCAAGGGTGAATTTCGCCGCCGGCCTGCCGTTGCGGGTGACTTCTTCGATGTTGCCGACCCGGCCGATCTGCACACCGTTGTAGGTGACCTTCGAGCCGGGGTCCATCACCAGCCCGGCCCGGTCGGAGTACATGGTCAGCTTGTCTTTGGCGGTGAAGCCGCCCCGGAACTGCACGTACACCAGCGAGAGAGCGACCAGCAGTATCACCAGGGCGCCGATCCCGACGAACTTGAAGGGCGGGCTCGAAACCTTATTGACCTTGCCTGGACCAGTCATGGCGCTACACCGTCAGTGCGAAGTTGGGGTTGACGCCGTACAGCGCCAACGCCGCGGACAGGACCACTACCTGAACCGACACCAGCGAGAACCGCATGGATCGGCCGACCGCCTCCCCGACGCCGACCGGACCGCCGCCGGCGTTGAATCCGTAGTAACAGTGGGTCACCATCACGATCGCCGCGATGATGATCGCTTCCAGGAACGACCAGAACACGTCGTCAGGACGCAGGAACGTCCGGAAATAGTGCTCGTAGGTACCGGTGGACTGCCCGTACAGCAGCGTCGTCACGATCTGCGGGGACAGGAACGACATGATCATCGCGAGCGCGTAGAGCGGGATGATCACCACCAGACCGGCGACGATCCGGGTCGACGTCAGATACGAGATCGACTTGATGCCCATCACTTCCAGGGCGTCGATCTCCTCGCTAATGCGCATTGCGCCCAGCTCGGCGGTGGCGCCGGCGCCCACCGTGGCAGCCAGCGCGATACCGGTGACGACCGGGCCGGCGATGCGCACGTTGATCAGCGCGGAGAAGAACCCGGTGAATGCCTCGACACCGATGTTGCCCAGCGAAGCGAAGCCCTGGATGGCCACCAGCGAGCTACCGGACAGGGTCACGAACCCGACAATCGCGGCGGTGCCGCCGACCACTGCCATCGCGCCCGTGCCCATGCCGATCTGAGCGATCAGCCGCAGCGTCTCCTTGCGGTAATAGTGCAGCGCGTGCGGAATCTGCCCAAGGCTGACCATAAAGAACCACGCGAGCTGCCCGGTCTCGTCGAGTCCACGCCCGACACTGCCGGCGTAGCGATTGACGTTGGCGACCGCCCGCGGAAACCGGGAACGGACTACCGCTGATGTCGACATGTCAGTGCCCCGTCCCGAATCGAACACCGATCGTGGTCAGGATGACGTTGACCGCGTACAGCGCGACCACGCACAACACCACGGTCTCGTTGACCGCAGTCCCGAGGCCCTTCGAGCCGCCGCGCACGGTCAGCCCGCGGTAGCAGCCGACCAGGCCGGCGATCAGTCCGAAGGTAGCGGCCTTCACCATCGCGATGACCACCTCGGGCAGGCCGGTGATGGTGGTCAGCGTCGCCAGGTACGCGCCGCCGGAGACGTTCTGCAGGTACACCCCGAATAGGTAGCCGCCGACCAGGCCCACGGTGATCACCAGTGCGTTGAGCAGGGTAGCCACCACCGTCGCCGCGATCACGCGGGGTACCACCAGGCGGTGGATCGGGTCGATGCCCAGCACCTCCATCGCGTCGATCTCTTCGCGGATGGTGCGCGCCCCCAGATCGGCGCAGATGGCGGTGGAGCCGGCCCCCGCGACAACGAGCACCGTGGTCAGGGGGCCGAGCTGCGTGACAGCGCCGATCGCCGCGCCGGCACCGGATAGGTCGGCGGCGCCGAACTGGGCGAGCAGCACGTTAAGGGTGAAGATCAGTAGCACGGTCAGCGGAATCGAGACCATGATCGTCGGCAGCAGGGCGACCCGCATGATGAACCAGCACTGCAGGATCAGCTCACGCCACTGAAACGGCCTGCGAAACAGCGCGCGGCCGGTCAGCACGCACATACGGAAGAAGCCGCCGACCATGGTCAGCGGTGTCTCGAGCTGGTCGCGCACGTAACCGATCAGATGCGGGCGTGAAGTCGTTGTCACGAATGCCCCCTGCCGGCGGGGCCACTCGGCCCGTGGCGCTGCGGCGAATGGTGTCGCACGCCTCCTCCTTGCCCCGACCCTTGGTGTGTGACCCACGTCTCCCTACTGACAGGTAGTAACGGAGACCACAGGAATGTACCCGATGGTCGGCCACGTGTGTATAGCAACTCAACAATTGACGTCACGTCAGCAACCAGCAAACATTTCCAGCCCCGTCGACTTTCCTCTCATATCACGGATTCTCCCCGCGCAGAAGGACTTTCGGCGTCACTTCGGACCCCGTAGCGCACCCTCAGTTCAGTTTTGAGTACCTTCCCGGCAGGATTGCGCGGAAGGGCGTTTACGATCTCGAGCGCCTTTGGGTGCTTGTACCGCGCGAGCCGCTCGGACAGGTACTCACCTAGCTCTTCGATCTGCAGGTGGCCTTCCGTTACAGCGACGACCGCGATCGGCACCTCGCCCCATCGTTCGTCGGCCCGACCGATCACGGCGGCCTCCACGATGCGCGGGTGACCGGCCAGGACGTTCTCCACCTCGGCGCAGTAGATGTTCTCGCCGCCGGAGATGATCATGTCCTTCTTGCGGTCGACCACCCAGACGTAGCCGTCGGCGTCCATCCGGACCAGGTCTCCGGAGTGAAACCAGCCGCCGGCGAACGCATCGGCGGTGGCCTCCGGGTTGTTCCAGTAGCCGCTCATCAATGTCGGTGCGCGATAAACGATTTCGCCCACCCCGCCGGGCGGCACATCGTTCATGTCGTCGTCCACGACGCGGGCGGCGACCGTCGGGATCACCTTGCCCACCGAGCCTCGCTTCCGGATCGCGTCGTCGCCCAGCAGCATGCAGGTGACCGGCGACATCTCGGTCTGTCCGAACGCGGCGAGTATCTGGGTGCCCGGGAACATCTCAGACATCTGGCGCAGCAACACATCTGGCGCCGGGGCGGCACCCCAGGACATCACCCGCAGCCGCAGGTCACGTGGTCTGGCCTGCTGCTCGGCGCAGACGGCCTGCCATTGGGCGGGAACCAGGAAGACAGCAGTGACCTTCTCGGCCGCCAGCACGTCGAGCAGCTGCGCGGGGTCGAACGCGCCCAGCGGATAGATCACCGTGGGGACACCCAGCAGCATGCCGGTCAACAGGTTGCCGATGCCGGCGATATGGAACAGCGGGACTCCGATGAAGCCGACGTCATTGTTGAGGTCCACGCCGCTTGTGTAGAGCATGGTCATGGTCTGACCGGTCAGGTTGGAGTGGGTAAGCACCGCGCCCTTGGGCCGGCCGATGGTACCCGAGGTGTACATGATCAGGGCCGGCGACTCGTTGGGAAGGTCGATCAGGGCGGCCGGGTCGCCCGGCTCATTCATAAGGTCTTCATAGAAGAGCGTGCCGTCGTCGGAGCTGCCACCGGCGACGATGACCGTCTCCATTAGCGGGGCGATGTCACGCACCCCGGTGGCCACCGGCGCCAGCACCGCCTCGGTGACCATCACCCGCGCCTCGCTGTCCTCCACCAGGAACGCGATCTCGGTGGGAGTAAGCCGGAAGTTCAGCGGCACCGCGATCGCGCCGAGCATGTTGGCCGCCAGCACCGATTCGACGAACTCGGTGCGGTTGAGCATCAGGACCATCACCCGGTCACCGAAGCCGACTCCGCGCCGGCTCAGCGCACCGGCCAGCGCCGCGACGCGGTTCCGCAGTCCTGCCCACGTCAGGGTGTTACCGAGGAATCTCAGTGCGGTGGCCTGCGGCTGCATCATCGCGTGCCGCTCCAGCTGGTTGACCCAGTTCTGCCGGCGAGCCAGATACGGCTGCTCGTGCGCGCGGGTCTGGGCCGAGTGGCCGGCCAGCTGTGCGGTCAACTAGTCCCCTCCACTGCCATCGGTCACATGCGCACCGCTTGCGTCAGGCTGATATTTGATAAAACATGTGTTGTCTGGGTCACATTAACGGTCTGGGAGACCCTTAACAAGACCTGAGAACCACCCGACCAACAGCCACCCCAGCTGCTGAAAGGTCCTGGCAGGCCACGTGAACGCACCCCTGTCGGCGTCGTCCCGCAGGCGACGGCCATTGCGCCGGTCGCAGTTGTCCGACGAGGTCGCCGGACATCTCCGTGCCGCCATCATGTCCGGGACACTGCGCCCGGGAACGTTCATCCGGCTCGACGAAACCGCAGCCAAGCTTGGGGTGAGCATCACCCCGGTGCGTGAAGCGCTACTGAAGCTACGGGGCGAGGGCATGGTGCAGCTCGAGCCGCACCGCGGCCACGTGGTGCTGCCGTTGACCCGGCAGGACATAGAGGACATCTTCTGGCTGCAGGCCACCATCGCCCGCCAACTGGCCGTAACCGCTACCGACCGCATCACCGAAACCGAGATCGTCGAGCTGGAGCGCATCACCGATCTGCTGGCCTCGGCCGTCTCCGCCGGCGACGCCCAGGCCATCGCGACTCTGGAGTTCTCTTTTCATCGGGTGTTCAACCAGGCCAGCGGGCGCATCAAGCTGGCGTGGTTCCTCCTCAACGCCGCGCGCTACATGCCGGCGCAGATGTACGCCGCCGACCCGCAGTGGGGTGCGGCGGCGGTCGACAACCACCATGAATTGATCGCCGCGCTGCGCCGCCGCGACGCCGCCGCCGTCGTCCAGCACACCGTATGGCAGTTCACCGACGCCGCGCGGCGGCTTACCGATGCGCTGGATCGAACCGGGATCTTCAACAGCTGATGTGCGCGACCTGAAGTCGTGCGCCGCTAGCCCAGCTGCTCGGCGCGCTGCTTCACATTGGTGGCCAATTGCTCAAGCACGTTGTTGAGCAGCATCTTCACCATCGGTGGGGGCACCGGCATGCTGGGCTCGACATCGATGTCGACGGTCAGCAGGCTGGTTGGGCCCGTGGCCACCACACTAAACAGCTGCTCCTGCTTGTTGAACAGGTCACCCTGCTGCATCACGGTCTGAATCTGGTTCTCGCCCGGGTAGTACACGGCGTGGATGTAAACGCCTTCCAATCCATTGATCGACGTGTCGAGCCGCACCTGGCTGGCCCGGCCGTCGTCGTAGCGGGCCAGCACCCAGGCGCCCTTGACCCCCTCGTTCCACTCCGGGTACCGCTCGATGTCGGAGACGATGCCCATGATCGACTCCGCATCGGCGCTGACCTCGACCGTTTTGCTCAAAACTGGCATTGGCGAAGCATACTGGGCGAAAATCAGGCCTCGACACACGCCGTTGTCAGCACCGATCGGATCTGATCCGGGATCGGAACGGGCCGGCGACTGGCCCGGTCGACGTAGACGTGCACCCAATGCCCCACCGCCGCGATCGGCTGCCCGGTATAGGTTTCGGTAGCTTGCGCCGCCTTGAACACCGCCAGCCGGTAGGTGACACTGCTGCGGCCCAGCCGCGTCACCGCTAGACCGACCGTCAGCGCGTCCGGGAATCCGAGTTCGGCGAAGTAGCGGCAGCCCGACTCCGCGACGATGCCCAATTCGGGGATGGTCAGCGGGTCCACCTTGGCGGTGGTAGCGATCCAGGCGTTGATCGCGGTGTCGAAAAGCTGGTAGTAGACCGCGTTGTTGAGGTGGCCGAACATGTCGTTGTCAGCCCAGCGGGTCAGCACCGGCCAGCGCACCGGGAAGTCGGCGCTGGTGAGGTCGTCGGGTGACGGCGGAACCTGCGGGACCTGAGCCATGGTTGTATTCCAGCATGTTCCACATCCGGGGAGCGGTGCTCGAGCGGATCGGTGCGCCGCGACCCTACGCCGACTCCCGACCCATCAGCATCGTCGATCTCGAACTGGCCGAGCCGTCCGACGACGAGGTGCTGGTCCGCATCGAGGCCGCCGGCGTGTGCCACTCCGACCTGTCGGTAGTCGACGGCAACCGAGTGCGGCCGGTGCCGATGCTGCTCGGCCACGAGGCGGCCGGGATCATCGAACGGCTCGGCGACGGCGTCGATGGGTTATCCGTCGGCCAACGGGTGGTGCTGGTGTTCCTGCCGCGTTGCGGCCACTGCCCGGCCTGCGCGACGCAGGGTCTGACACCGTGCCGGCCGGGCAGTGCGGCCAACAACGCCGGGACGCTGCTCGGCGGCGGGATCCGCCTGGCCTGCGCCGGACACCCGGTGTATCACCATCTCGGCGTCTCCGGCTTCGCGACGCACGCGGTGGTCAACGCGGCCAGCGCGGTACCGGTGCCCTCCGACCTACCACCAGAGGTGGCGGCCCTGCTGGGGTGCGCGGTGCTGACCGGCGGCGGCGCGGTGCTCAACGTCGGTGACCCGCGTCCCGGACAGTCGGTCGCGGTCGTCGGGCTGGGCGGCGTCGGTATGGCGGCGGTGCTGACCGCGCTGACCTACCCCGACGTTCGCGTGATCGGCATCGATCGATTGCCGGAGAAGCTCGCCGCTGCGACGGGTTTGGGTGCACATGAGGCATACACACCGCAGCTGGCCGCCGACGGCGGAGTCCGCGCCGACGTGGTGGTCGAGGCCGTCGGCCATCCCGCCGCACTGGAGACCGCCGTCGGCCTGACCGCACCGGGCGGCCGTACCGTCACTGTGGGGCTGCCCCGGCCCGACGCGCGAATCAGCTTGTCGCCGTTAGGATTTGTTGCCGAGGGACGTTCTCTGATCGGTAGCTATCTGGGCTCCGCGGTGCCCAGTCGCGACATTCCCCGCTTCGTCGCGCTGTGGCAGTCCGGACGATTACCAGTAGAAGCGCTGGTGTCATCGACGATCCGCCTCGGCGACATCAACGAGGCGATGGACCACCTGGCCGACGGCACCGCGGTCCGTCAACTCATCACCTTCTGACTGGGGAGACGGGCACATGACGATCAACGACCGGGTCTATCGGCTGCTGCGACTGCCGTTACCGGTGGTCTCGTTGCGCACGATCGTGATCGTGGCGGCACTTTCGGTGATTGCCCTCGTCATCATCCTGGGCACCTGGGTGTGGGTGGGTGTCACCAATGAGCAGTACAGCCAACTGGATCGACGACTGGACTCGGTCAGCAGTCTGGGTGACGTAAGCAGCCTGCTGCAGAGTCCGCCGGCTGCCGAACCACCCGCCACCGCCGACAGTGTGGCCCGCACGGTGCGGGTAGGCGCGGAAACAGTGTCGGCGCCGACCAACATCGTGCTGCCGGATCTGCCCGTCGGCTACTCCACCACGACAATCGGCGGCGTGCCGTATCGGGTACGCACCTTCACCGCGGGACAGGCCAAGGTCGCGCTGGGCGCCCCGCTGGCCCAGGCCGAGGATCGGATCGATCAACTGCACCTGCGGGTGTTGCTGATCTGCGGCAGCGTCATCGTCGGCACCTTCCTGGTGGGCAGCGTCATGTGGCTGATCATGATCAACCCGTTCCGGCTGCTGGCTCAGCAGGCCCGTGCCATCAACGCCCAATCCAAACCGGAGGAGGTGCAAGTCCGCGGCGTTTGGGAGGCCGTGGAGATCGCCGAAGCCGTCGAGGGGATGCTGGCCCGCATCGGCGACGAACAGCAGCGCACCAAGGACGCGTTGGACTCCGCGCGTGATTTCGCCTCGGTCGCGTCCCACGAACTGCGTACGCCGTTGACCGCGATGCGCACCAACCTCGAAGTGCTGGCGATGCTGGAGCTGCCCGCCAAGCAGCGCGGGGAAGTGATGGCCGACGTGCTGCGCACCCAGAGCCGTATCGAGGCCACGCTGTCGGCGCTGGAGCGGCTCGCCCAGGGCCAGACAATTACCACCGACGACTTCGTGCCCGTCGACATCACCGAACTGCTGGATCGCGCCGCGCACGACGCCGAGCGCATCTACCCCGACCTGACGGTGTCGCTACTGCCCTCGCCGACGCTGCTGATGCTGGGCCTGCCCACCGGGCTGCGGCTAGCGGTGGACAACGCGATTGCCAACGCGGTCAAACACGGTCACGCCCACCGGGTGCAGCTCTCAGCGGTCAGTTCCCGGGCCGGAGTGCAGATCGCGATCGACGACGACGGCACCGGCATACCGGAGCACGAACGCCTGACGGTGTTCGACCGGTTCTCCCGGGGGTCCACCGCCTCGCATTCGGGGTCGGGTCTCGGGCTTGCGCTGGTGGCTCAGCAGGCCGAACTACACGGTGGCACAGCGTCTTTGCATGAAAGCCCGCTCGGTGGCGCCCGGCTGTTGTTGGACCTACCCGGTCCAAAGCCGCCCGCCGATCAGAGGTAGAAGGCCTTCGCCAACGCCTCGCCCTGCAGGGCGAACAGGCGTTGGCTGGCCGACCAGTCGGGTAGCAGCGAGTCGAAGCCATGGCAGGTCCCCGGAAACACGTGCAGCCCGGTGCCCACGCCAGCGCGCAGCAGCCGCAACGCATAGTCCACCGCCTCGTCGCGGAACGGGTCGACCTCTGCACAGGTGACCAAGGCCGTTGCCAGGCCTGACAATTCGTCACGCCGGGCGGGGACCGATGCAGCCGTGGGAGGCTGCCCGGCCAAATAGTACCGCCACATCAACGCCGCGCCTTCCCCGTCGAAAGCCGGAGTGGCACGGAATTCGGTCCTCGATGCGGTGAGCCGGTCGTCGAGCACCGGCTGATGCAGCAGCTGGAAAATCACCGACGGCAATACGCCGTCGGCGGCGCCCTGGGCCAGGCAGGCGGCCAGTGCGGCACCGGCGCTGCTGCCGGCCACCGCCAGCCGCGTCACGTCTACGCCCAGTTGCGCTGCGCTACCGGCCACCCAGTTCAGCACCGTGATCGCATCTTCGAGCGCCGCCGGAAACGGATTCTCCGGCGCCAGCCGATAGTCGACGGATACCACTGAACACCTTGCCCGACGGGCCATTTCGATGCACTGGCGGTGATCGGTGTCGAGGTTACCCAGCGCGAAGCCGCCGGCGTGGCAGTAGACCACCGTCGGCGCCGGTTGGGTTGGGTCGCCACCACGGTAGATGCGCACCGTTACGTGGTGGGCAACCGTGTCTTCGATCACCACTCCCGCCATGTCCTGCCGGAGATCGGCGCGGCGCTGGTTCATCGACTCGCGGATCAGCGGGATGGACTCCGCGGTGAAGATCGTCCGGTTCACCGCGACAGCGCGTAGGGCGGGATGCAGCCGTTCGACGGCCTGCAGCTCGGTCAGCTGGGGCGTCATCATGCCCACGAAGGTACGCCCACCGTTCGGCATGTGCACCATAGATCCCCGCTCAGCGGATCTGCAGGCATTGTCCACCGTCGACGACCAGTTCGGAGCCGGTGATAAACGACGCCTCCTCGGCTACCAGAAACGCTACCGCGTCGGCAATCTCGGTCGGCTGACCAAGTCGGCCGAACATCGCGACGTCCGCCAGCCGCTGCTGGGTCCTTTCGTCCAGCATTGGGGTAGCGACGGGCCCCGGGAAAACCGCGTTTACGCGGATGCGGTCGGTGGCGAGTTCGGCCGCGGCGGTTTGGGTCAGGCCGCGCAGGGCCCACTTCGCCGAACCGTAGGCGCAGTGTTGCGGGAAGGGACGGATCGCTCCGGTGCTGCAGATGTTGACGATCGCTGCGTTTTCAGCGGCTCGCAGTTGCGCCAGCGCGGCACGCATACCCAGGAATGCGCCCAAGCAGTTGACCCGCCATGATCTTTCGAATCCCTCGACCGTCTCATCGGCCAGCGGGGCGCGGTGCAACATGCCGGCGTTGTTGACCAGGGCGGTAAGCCCGGCGAACCGTTCGACAGTGGCTGCAACGGCGGCGTCCCACTGCGCCGGATCGGTGACGTCGAGCTTGATCGGAAGCACTGACTCCGTCGCGGCTGCCGCGAGTTCGTCGTATCGCAGATCACCGGCAGCCACCGAGTAACCCTTGCTCAGCAGCTTCTGCACGATCGCCCAGCCCTGCCCGCCGGCGGCGCCGGTGACCAACGCGACCTTCACAGCGAGACCACCTCCGGGCTGTCGGACAGCCCACCACTGGTAACGAACCGGCACCGGCGCCGACGGATCAGCCAGGTCCCGTCGCGGTGGACCAGCTCGTCCTCGTAGTGGGCCAGCCGTTGCTGCTGAGTGCTGGCGTTCACGAACAGCACCTGAGACTGCGCGGTGGCGCTGTCGCCACGCGGTGCGATGCTGGTTGCGCCGAGTAGATGCAAACCGCGCGGGGCCTCCTGGAACATCCTGCCGATTCCGCCGCGACCGGCGAAGGTGCGTCCGTAGACCGTGAATTCGGCGTCCTCGGTGAACAGTGTTAGCGCTGTGGCGGTGTCGTGGGCATCGAGAGCGAACGCGTATCTGGCGAGTAATTCGCGGATCGCACTGAAGGCGTCGGTCATTCGGCGACGGCCTCACGTAGGTGCTCGGCGGCTCCGCGCCGCAGTGCCTGGGATTCGGCCGCCAGGGTGATCATCTGAAAACCGATCTTCGCCAATGCATTCCCCGCCTTGCCGTCGCTGCCGTGAATTCCGATGACCAGACCGGCAGAGGCGGCCACCCGGTAAATTCGCTTAATCGCGTCCAACACCTGCGGGTCCCGGAGCGCCCCCGCCGCGGCAACACCCATCGAGATGGCCAGATCAGCTGGGCCGACATAGATTCCGGTCAGCCCCGGTACTGCGCAGATGTTCACCGCTTCGGCCACCGCGGCCGCAGTCTCGATCATCGCGAATACACTGACCCGCGCTTCCAGTGCGGCGGGGTCATGCCCCAGGCTGGCCCGCAGCGGGCCGAAGCTGCGCACCCCGTTGGGCGGAAACTTGGTTGCAGCCACCGCCGCGGCGGCCTGCTCGGCCGACTCGATCATGGCGATGATGACCGCGTCGGCTCCGGCGTCCAGCACCCTCCCGATCGGCGCCGGATCGGCGTTGGGCAGCCGGACAGCGGTGGCGATCGGAACGTGTTCGAGGCGACGCAGGACTCCGGCGACGTCGGCGTCGTCGAGGTAGCCGTGCTGCGTGTCGAATCCAACGTAGTCATAACCGGCCTTGGCGAACTCCTCGGGGCCGATCGCCGTCGGCCCGGTGACCCAGCCGCCCCAGATCGGCCGCTGCGGTCGTCTCTGAAAGACACTCATACGCTAATCGCGATCTTGACCCTCGCCGGATCGGGCCGGCAGGCGAGTTCGAATGCGGCCTGCACGTCGCCGATGCCAAAGGTGTGCGTGAGGTAGGCCCGCAGCAGGTCAGGATGCTCGGCGGCGAATTTGCCGGCCTGTGCCAGCATGCGCCGGCGATCAAGCGTCACACCAGATTTCAGGGTCAGGTTCTTGCGCAGCATGCTTCGCATGTTGATCGGGTAGGACTCGTCGTCGGCCACACCGAAGTAGAACACGGTACCGCCTGGATTGGCGGCTTCAACGGCGTGACCAAGAGTCGCCACCTGGTGGCCGACCGCCTCGATGACGATGTCGGCCCGGTCCTTGGGCGCGAGTCGGCTCACCCACCTATCGCTGGTAGCGCGTACACCGTCATCGACCCCGTAAGTGGGCCAGAGGTTTCCGCGGTCAACCGGGTCGACACCGGTCACCCGACGGGCTCCGGCGGCCTTGGCCACATAAGAGAACAACAGCCCGATGGATCCCTGCCCGATGGTCGCGACGTGCCGGCCGGCCAGGTCCGGCAATTGCTCGCACGCGTACAGCACGCAAGCGAGCGGTTGCAGGCCGACAGCCTGCGCGGGCGTCAGCGACGGGTCGTAGGGCGCCAAGCCGTCGCCGTCGCTGATCACCCGCTCCATCATGCCGTCGAACCCCGACGCCCAGCCCACCACCAGGTCGCCGGGCCGGTGCTCGGGATGCCGGCTGGCGAGGACCTCGCCCGCGACTTCGTGAATCGGGAAGCCATCCTTATCGGCCGCGCTGGGGCCGTCGTCGCCGGGGAGCCGCCCTTGGGCGCCACGGAAGGCCGGCAAGTCGCTGCCGCAGACACCGGCAGCCAGGAAACGCAGCAGCACTTGACGATCCGTCAGATCGTCAGCGGTCTTATCCGGGATCTCGGTCTTTTCGAACTGATATGGGGCGATGATCCGATAGGACCACACGTCAAACCTCCACGGGAATGTTGTTCCAGCCCCATTGGAAGCTCGACGGCAACCGCACCGCGTCGTCGCCGCGAATCTGAAAGTCGGGCACCCGCCGCAGCCATTCCTGAAGTAGCACAGCAACTTCCAGCCGCGCCAGGTGATAGCCGAGGCAGAAGTGCTGGCCGCGCCCGAACACCAGCGACCGCTTAATCGGTCGGTCCCAGATGAACTCGTCGGGATCGGGGTACTCCCGCTCGTCGCGGTTGGCCGAGGCCAGCAGCGTGATGACCCGTTGTCCGGGTTCGATGGTGTGGCCGTGGATGGTGAACGGCTTGCGGGCGGTTCGGGCGAACCATTGCGCGGGAGCGCAGTACCGCAGTATCTCCTCCCGGGCGATCTGCACATTGGTGTCGAGATCGGCCCGGACCGCGGCCATCTGATCGGGACGGCGACTCAGTTCCCACAATCCGGTCGCCACGATCTTGGGGACGGTCTCGGTGCCGCCAATGAATACGCACAGCATCTGGGTGGCGACTTCGATGTCGCTGAGCGTGCTGCCGTCGGGCAGGTGGTAACCAAGCAGGCCGTCGACGATCGGCAGCGCCTTTTCCTTGCCATTTCGGTGGCGCTGCACCACAGGAATCAGAAATTGCAGGTAGTTCGGCCGGGATTCGGCGGTGTCGACGCCCTCGCCGGGCTGCGCCAGGCTGCCCGCGTTCACCGCCGCCAGTACCTGCGGCGCGAGATCCGTTGAGATTCCCAGCAAGTCGCACACCATCGACGCTGCAACGATGCCGCCGTACTCCTGGGTCAGGTCGAACTCACCCCGTGGCAGCAGCAGGTCCAGGCGTTCGTTGGCCAGGGCGCGGACCCGGGATTCCAGCGCGGTAACCGACCTCGGCCGGAACGGCTGGGAGTGCGCGCGCCGAATCTCGCCGTACAAATCTGCGTCGAACACCGCGTGAAAAGGTAAGGGGTGCAACGGTGGGTCGGGGACCGCACCGCCATTGTGCTTGGCCAACAATGACGCCGACGGCAGCGTCCCCTCGGAGGCGACGAACGTGCCGTCGTTGACTTCCAATACCCGCCAGATGTCCTCGAATCGGGAGAGCGCGAAGGTATCCCACTGCGGTATGTAGTACACCGGGTATCCATCACGCAGGGTGCGATAGTAGGTAGGCGGGTTGGCCATCACCTGCGGATCGAAAGGGTCGTAATGGAATTCGTTCATTTCAGTCACTGCAGGGGCGACGGCGGTAACGCCTGCAGAATCGAGTCTTCCCAGCCGTCACGTAACGCAGGCGCCACGCTCATCCACGTGACGATCTCGGCCGGCGGGCTGTCCTTCCAGGACGGATAGTGGTTGGCGAAGCACTCCCATCCCCCTTCCAGTGCCCAGTAGTGGATGACCTCGTTGAATCGGAAGGTGGTGGTGAACGAGCCCAGCCAGTACTTGCCGGTGCTCTCCGACCAGGGGACGTAAAGCCGCTCCAGTTCCCGGATGTAGTCGTCCTGCCGGCCGGGCTTGGTCTGCATGATCTCTTGAATCACAAGCGCAGCACTGAAATTCGCCTCCTGCAGCTGAGCCAGCGGCTTGTTGCTGGGCCCGGCATACATGATGCGGCCTTCTCCCCTGGCACCGATGTCCGCCAGAAACGCCGACCATTTGCCGGCGGCCGCTTCGTGGCTTCCGCCGCGGGCCTGCGCGGCACCGATCCGGGCGTAGTCGGCGAACCCGTCGATCTCCCAGATGATCGTCACTTGCGGCCAATGGCCGTTGAAGGGGGTGGTCTCCCAAATGGAGAACAACCGGGCACCAAGCGATTCCATCATCGGTTGATAAGTGTCGACGAAGACCTCGGTGAAACGATCGCTGCCGCCGCAGCCCAGGTCGATGGTCTCGTGCAAGTACAGCAGCGTATGCCGATAGTACTTTTTCATCGCCATCCGACTCAGCCGAGCCAGGCCGAATCGGTGACCAATGCTTCGACGGAATCAACTGAGCTGTAGCCGATTCCGGCGGCGTGCAAAGCCTGGCCCTTGAAGGCCCGGGCGGCGGCGCTTAGGGTGTACTCGACTCTGCGCAGGCCACGCGTCATACCGAGTGGCCAGTTCTCACCCCACAGCGCGACGTCGATCAATCGCTTGTCCAAGGCGTCGCGCACCCGGTCCCGGACCCGCTCATCGGCGTTGAACGCTTCGCAACTGACGGCCAGGCCTTGGGTCTGCCCGTCCCGCGTGTCGAATTCAGCACCCAGGTCCAGAACCTGTACGCCTAGAACCTGCAGGGGGCGGGCGGCGCAGCCGCGCGGCAGCAGGACGTTGACCTCCCATCCCGCCATCACCCGGTCGAACAACCAGCCGCCGGTCGTCTGCACTACGTCACCGGTGTCTGCGGCGAAGACGTCGAGCCGGTGCCGCAATGGCTGACCGTCGTCGCGGGTGCGCCGAGTGGTGCCTCTGCCAGGGCGATCGCTGATGCCGAACGTTTGAGTGACCATCAAACCTATGCCTGTCGCGCTTGTCATGGGCTGTTACCGGGCCCGCGAAGCGGGTGCCGCGGCTCATGGGACAGCGTGACACTTTTGCTTACTATTGTAAAGCTCCGAAGGCCACTCAGGTAGGGCGACGGGCGGCCAGTTCGGCGAGTACTTCAGCGGTGTGCTGGCCGAGTTCAGGGGCACGGGAGCGCGGTGACCAGGGTGTTCCGTGGAAATCGGCGGGCGTGGCCACCATCGCGACACCGGCTCCTGGCGCTGAACCGTCGGGCACGTCGATGATTCCGCCCGCGGCGTGGAACTGCTCGTCAGCCACGATGTCCTCGACACTGTTGATCTGTGACCAAAAGAAGTCAGGTTCGCCAGCGAAAAGTTCGGACCAGTCCTCCAGTGATTTAGTCGCGAAGATCTCGTCGAGTTCGCCGATGAGCTGTGCAGCGTTGACCGCGCGGGATCGCGCATCGGCATAGCGAGGATCGGTGAGCCACTCGGGCCGTCCGACCACCCGGCACAGTGCGGGCCAGTGCCGGTCGACCTCAAGTCCGACGATCCAGAACCGGCGGCCGTCGCCGGCTGCGTAGTTGTTCATGCAGGGGTTGCCCATAGTGGAGCGTTCGCCAATCGCGATCGGCTGGCCGGTGAGCAGGTAGGTGTTGAGATCGAAGCTGACCGTGTAGGCGCCCTGGCGGTACAGCGAGGTGGTGACCAGTTGGCCCGTACCGGTGCGCTCGCGGGCCAGCAGTGCTGCGCACACCGCGGCGGCAAGTGTCATGCCGGCGGAGTGGTCGCCCATGCCGCCGCGCTGGAACGGTGGGGTGTCGCCGGGCCGGGTCAGCAGGTGGGCGATGCCGCCGCGCGACCAGAAGGCCGCGACGTCGTAGGCGGCGCGGTCGGCGTCGGGACCGGTTTCGCCATACCCGGTGATCAGCCCGTAGACAAGTCTCGGGTTGCGTGTGGCCAACGTTTCGTAGTCCAGGCCCAGGCGTTGTAGTGCCCCGGGTCGTATGTTGGTGACGAAAACGTCTGCGCTGTCCAGCAATTCGAGTGCGGTTCGGCGACCTTCATCAGTGGTGAGGTCCAGCACGACGCTGCGCTTGGATCGGTTGTCCATCTCGAACGGCGGGTTCACCCCCAGGTCGCAGCCCAGCATCCGTCCGAACAGCCGCCCGGGATCGCCGGTCGGTGGCTCGATCTTGACGACGTCGGCGCCCCAGTCCGCCAGGATGCCGCCCGCGGCCGGGCCCGCGACCCAGACTCCGAGCTCGACGACTTTGATGCCCTCCACCGGTCCCGCCATACCCGGAACAGTAACCAGGTGCGATCAGTCAGAAGGGTGGTGGTTGGTCGTCGGGTGGGGGGTGGTTGTTGCTGTTGGGGGCTGGGGCGGTGGCGTTTTCGTGGCTGGCGAGGCGGGTTCGGCGGTTGTGCCGACGTTCGGTGGCGATGCGGGTGGCGCGGTTTTGGGCGCGGGTGCGGCGGCGTCTGGGCATCATGGTGGTGCGTTCGGCGCAGTAGTCGGTTTCGGTGGTGGGGATTTCGGGGCTGGGGATCCCGCCGGTGACCTGGCACAGGCTGGGGAACAGCAACGCGCTGCCGGGAGTGCTGAGGTGGACCTGTCCGGCGGGGGAGGTGAAGATGAGGGTGCCGTCGGGCAGTTGGCGTTCGGACCAGCCCCAGAACGTTTTCACTAAGTGGTGGGTGCGGCATTTGCAGTTCAGGTTGCTGGCGTGGGTGGGTCCGCCCTGGGCGTAGGGCACTGAATGGTCTAGATCGCAGCGGGTGGCCGGCACGTCGCAGCCGGGCCAGCGGCACGTCAGATCCCGCGCGCGGACGAAGGCGGCCAATGCCGGGGAGGCGGCGTAGCCAGGCTCGGGTGGGTGGTAGCCGGGGTGGATCAGCGGTACCTGGGGGGCGCTGAGCGCCAGCTGGGCCAGCAGCTCGGGGGTGATCAGCCCCTCGGCACCGAGCAGCGATCCCGGCGTGCTGCCGCGGCCCTGCAGGGTGGCTTGTTCGGCGATCACGTGAATCGTCACCGGTGCGGCCGGCTGCCGCTGCCCGGCGCTGCACGCGGTGCGCCCGCAGCGACATCCCAGCCGGTCGGCTCCCGCGGCCAGCGCGCCCAGCGCATCAGCGCGGCGCTGGGCGTGGCTGCGTGGATCATGCGGGCACACCGTGGCCGCCAGGGCGCTCAACCGTGCCGCCAACGCCCGCGCGTCGGGGGTCAACATGCTGCCTTCCAGGTAGGTGATGCCCTCCTGATCGGCGCTGAAGCTGACCTCGCGCTGAGCGTGGCGCTCCTGGCGGCGTCGGACCGCATCGATATCCACCTGGGCCACAATCGCATCGACCTTGCCCGCCAGCCGCCCCGCAGTCAGCGCGGGCCAACGCACCACGTTGAGGGCCACCAGCTCATCGACGCGGGCCAACACGTCGCGATCCTCAATGAGATCCGTGCGCGAGACCACCGTGGCGAACGCCACGAAATCGATCTCCCCCGCGGCGAACAACTCACCCACCCTGGGCACCCGCTCACGCATCGCCCGCGCCCAATGCACCTTGGTCCGAGCGCGACGCTGACTGATCCGCAAGCCCGCGGCCACCTCAGCGGCCACCGCCTCCATTGTGTCGACCGCCCAGTCCTCGGACTCGACACTGTGGGACAGCCGGTAGCGAAACAACCCGCCGATCCCCATCAGCTGCGCCGCAGCGGCCTGGCTCTCCAACCTCGCCGCCACCTGAACCGGCGCCAGCCAGCCGCTGGACTCCGCGGTGGGTTCCCGCAACGCCTGACGCTGCAGCCGCTGCAGGTCGTGCACCCACGCCCACAGCACCGCCCGATCCTCGGTCGGAGGCGGCTGAACATCCAGTGATTCGAACATATGTTCGAGCGTAGCAGATTCTACTGACTCATACTTTCTGGCAGGGCCGCACAGTATGGATTACCGGCGGCGTGCTTGAGAAGGTGGTCAGGATGGCTGCTCGGTCGCGGCGGACCAAGATTGCTGAGGACAAGACCCGCATCGTGCTCTCGGTGCTGGCAGGAGAGATGACGTGCGCGGAGCCGGCGCGGCGTATCGGCGTGAGTTCGGCGGTGGTCACGAAGTGGAAACATCAGTTCCTCGAGGCCGGCGCGGAGCGCCTGCAGGAGGTTCCCAGCGGTCCGGCCGGAGCTAGAGGTACTCCCGAGCAGCGGTGTCTGCAACTGGAAAATGAACAACTCAAATTGGCTCTGGCCGAGGCCACCGTGCAATTCACGTTTCTGGCAGCGGGGCGCGGCGTTCGCCGATCAAGTCCCTTCGTCGACCTCGAAGCCCTAAGAGAGGAAGCGGGGCTGCCGGTTTCGAGGTTCAGCGCCTTGGCCGCCATTCCGGAGCGGACCTATTGGCGACGTTTGGCGCGGCTGCGTCACCGCGTCCCCGTCAAGGGGCCCTGGCCGGCACCGGTGGTGGACCGTATCGAGGCAGTGGCTGCCAAATACGCCCAGGACTGGCCGGCCTGGGGGTACCGCCTGGCGGCACTGCTGCGGCCACCCGGACACCGCGCCGTACGCTCTAACCATGAGCTTGGTCGCCGGCCGCGGTCCACTTGGCAAGGAGCCTGCCGGGCGCTTCACTCCCCCGATTCCCGCTGGCGTCGTCTACATCGAACCGCACCCGCGCCGCATCAAGGCAGTCAAAGGCGGCCGCACCGTCATCGACACCGAGCGTGCCCACATGGTGCACCGCGCCGGTCGCCCGCTCAGCTACGTATTTCCGGCCGAAATCGTCACCGACCTTCCAGCCGAGCCCGAGCCGCAGGCCCCGGGTTATGTCCACGTGCCGTGGGACACCGTCGACGACTGGTTCGAGGAAGGCCGCAAACTGGTCCACTATCCGCCGAATCCGTATCACCGTGTCGACTGCCGCCCCACGACCAGGCGACTACGAGTAACCCTCGAAGACAGCACGCTGGTAGACACCGACGACACCATGATCGTGTTCGAAACATCTGTTCCACCAAGGCTTTATGTAGCACCTCAGCATGTGCGCACCGAGCTGCTCCACAGGACCGAGACGTCGAGTTACTGCAACTACAAGGGCTACGCGACCTACTGGGCGCCCAAATCGCAGAACACCGACATCGCCTGGAGCTACGAGGACCCGCTCCCCGAAACCCGGCCCATCAAAGGCTTTCTCAGCTTCGATGCGGCGAAGGTTCAGGTCGAGGCAGAGCTTCCCGAAGCCTAGGCAGGCCGGCCAGGTTACGCGAGCGTCCCCAAAATGCCGTCCCAAACGGCATTTCAGCGCACATTCGAGGCCACTCGCGGCACGAAAGCTAGGTCGAGGCGGAGCTTCCCGAACCGTAGGCGGGCCGCCCCAACCGCAACTCGTGCTGGGCGATCATGTTGCGGAACACTTCCAGCGACCCGCCGTAGATCCCCATCGGCAACGCTAAGCGGGCAACGTGTTCCAGGGCGCCGTCATCGGGCGATCCCGGAGCATCGGTGGGCAACACCGCGGCCTGCCCCAGGAGCTCCATCAGTTCTCCGGATACCTCGCGCATGGTCTGGCCGATCGCGACGCGTCCGCACATGCCCGGTGTAGACAGCGCCGCCTCCATCCGCGCGAAACTGCGTCCGAGCCGGTACTGCACGTATTCGTCGCCACCATCGACCACACCGGCGACCCCGTCAATTGCCTCGGCCATCAGCATGCCGTGGCCGGCCATCGCCGCGACATCCTGCAAGCCCTCGGCGTCCCGTTCAACAAGCCCGTGCTCGGAATCCAAGGCTGCCCGCATCACCGTCCAACCGCCATTGACTTCGCCGATGCGGTAGAGATCGTCGACGCGCACGTCGCTGTAAAAGACGATGTTGGTGCGGTCGCCGTCCAGGGTGCGGATGCCCTGGATTTCGATTCCCGGCGTATCGAGCGGCACCAGGAACATGGTCAGGTTCTTGTGTTTCGGCCCGTCCGGATCGGTGTTGGTGAGAAGGAATACATACGCGGCGTTCTGGGCGTTCGAGGTAAACATCTTGGAGCCATTGATCACCCAGCCGTCACCGTCTCGCGCCGCGCGGGTCTTGCAAGTGGCGACGTCCGAGCCGCCTTCGGGCTCGGTGTAGCCCAGACATAGCCGGATGTGACCGGACAGCACGCCGGGCAGCACCCGCTGCACCAGCTCCGGCTTGGCGAATTGCGAAACAAGATGCGCCACAACCGATGTAGTGCCCCAGTGGTACCACGGCGTATGCGCACGTGCGATCTCCAGGTTGAAGATCCGCCGACGCACCGCGCTGAACCCACCCTCGGACTCTTCCTGAAAGTCGTCACCCAGATAGCCGGCTGCACCGAGCGCCAGATGCACCTGCTCGTCGAAGTTTTCGCCGAATTCGCGGTTACGGCGGCGGACGTCGTCGGTGACGTGTTCGGTCACGAACGCGCGTATCTCCGAATGGAAGGCCTGGTCGGCGTCGGACAGCGCGACGCGTGAGAAGTCCATCTCAGATCACATCGATCACCGACGAGCCGAACCGGTCGATGGTCTCCAGCACGTGGGCCATGCTGTCGCCGGGCAGGTGCACAGACACCCAGGTAACACCCAGTGCGGCAAGCTTTTCCAACCCGTCAAGGTACGCGTCCGCGACAAAGTCGTCGCCGGCCGGACTACCGCCCTCGGAATTGGTGAAGGTTACATCCAGAGCCGAGAAGTCGCGGTTGATCGCCTCGCAACGCCGACGCAGGTCGTCGATGCCCGCGGCAAGAACTTCCAGCGAGTCCAGCGGCGCAGTTCCCGCCGTGCGCGCCAGGCCGGCCGGGGCTGGGAAGGGACACCACCCGTCTCCGAATTGAGCGACCCGCGCCCGGGCGCTGGTGGTGTTGCCGCCGACCCAGATCGGTGGGGGGCTCACCGGACGAGGGTGCGCGGTGATCCCGCGGGCATTGAAACGCTGCCCTTCATAACTGATGTCGTCGGTAGTCCATATAGTGCGAATCACTTCCAGGGCTTCCTCGAACAGCGCAGCGCGCTCGTCGTAGTCCACACCCAGCGCCGCGAATTCCTTCCTGAGGTATCCGACGCCGACGGCGAGGGTGAATCGCCCCTCGGACAGTAGATCCAACGTCGCACCGGATTTGGCCACCACGAACGGGTTTCGGTAGGGCAGCACCACGATGTTAGGGATCAGCCGCAATGTCGATGTATGCGCCGCCGCAAAGCCAAGGGCGACAAAAGGATCCAGCGCATCGTGACCGCCGGCTTCCAGCCAGCGCTGCGAGGGCGCCGGATGATCGGTGAAACCGAAGCCGTGAAAGCCGGCTTTCTCGGCTGCCGCCGCCACCGTCGCGATGCCGGCCCCGCCGGCTAGCTCCGGATTGTAAGGGTGACTGTGCATAGGGTGGGTGATGGTGAAGCGCATGGTATTTCAGAACCTTGCCGCAGCATCGATCGAGGTGTCGCTGGTACGCAGCGGACGGATCAGCGCCTCCTGGGCGAACGAGCACAGCAGATCGCCGTCCTCGGTGTGTACCGCGCCGCGCACGTAGGACATCCCAGCGCCGGCCTGGGTGCTCTCGTGGCTGTAGAGCAGCCAGCCATCCCACTGCACCGGCTCGTGGAAGGATACGAAGATCGACATCGGCGCGGTCGACACAGTCAAGTGCGCCTGCGCGGTACCGATACCCGCGTGGGCCCGCATAGTCGTCGAAATGCCAAGGTGCCCGGTGAAATACGCGACCAAGGCTTTCGCCAGGTCATCACGCTCGGGGATGGGGTCGTAGTGCAGCCACGCGTACAGCTCGGGAGGGCCGACTTCGTCGGGGCTGTTCACGTCGACCACGTCGACCAGCCGCAGTTCCCGCCCGACCATTGGCATCTCTGACAGGTTGGCCTCGGTGGGTCCCACCACGTCGGGCCGGATCAGATGGTGACGGATCACATCGTCGGTCGGAACATCGGTCAGCACGGTTACCACCACACAGCGCTTGCCGTTCTGCAACACCGAGACGATCGCGGTCGCCGTCGAGCGGCCCTCGTTCAGCACGTCGAGTACGAGCTCGATGGGCGGCCCGACCATGACGGCACGCGCAAACACCCCGTGCGCCGAGCGCACCGATTTGCCCTGGAACCGGTTTGCCACCGCCACGATCGCCTGCGCGACCACCTGGGTGCCTTCGACGACCTGCCGGCCGTCCTGTCCGGCCAGCCCGGTCTCGGCGGTGTAGCGGTCCGGGCCGGCGGCCTGCACTTCGAATAGTTCCAGCAGGGTCTCGACCGACCATTGCACCTGTTCGGATTCCGTCGTCAATGCACTCACCCCTCGCTCCGGCAGCTCACGGCCCAGCGTGACACTATGCGCATTATTTGTAAAGCTAACCGAACGCACCCCAAGACACCGTGCGTTGACAGCAACGCCCGCGGTGCATGACACTCTGGCAGTGATTTGTAACGGCACCGTGGCGCCGTCTCCGCTGGCCCAAGACTTTTGTTTCGGCGAGGGGCCGCGCTGGTTCGAGGGACTGCTCTGGTTCTCCGACATGCTCGGCGAAGCCGTGCACACGTGCGACATGCGCGGCTCGCTGACCACCGTGGTGCTGCCCGGTCATGCACCGTCGGGTCTGGGCTTCCGGCCTGACGGCTGCCTGCTGATCGTCTCCGCCGAAAATCGCACAGTGTTGCGCTATGACGGCGACACCGTCGTCCCAATCGCCGACCTCTCCGCACTCGCTCCCGCCGACCTCGGCGATATGGTGGTCGACGACGCCGGCCGCGCCTACATCGGATCACAGGCGTTTGACGGCGGCACCATCATCCGGCTGGACCCCGACGACACCGCGACCGTGGTCGCCGACAACCTCGCCTTCCCCAACGGCATGGTGATCACCGAGGACCGCCGCAGCCTCATCGTCGCCGAATCGATGGGCCGCCGGCTCACGGCATTCACCATCGGCGACGACGGCGGTCTCACCGACCCCACCGTCTTTGCCGACCGGCTGGATGGCCCTCCTGACGGCATCGCACTGGACGCCGCCGGTGGGGTGTGGACGGCGATGACGCTGGCACATCAGTTCGAGCGGATCACCGCCGGCGGCGAAGTGACCGACCGCATCGACATGGGCGATCGGGTGGCGATCGCCTGCGCACTCGGTGGCCCGGAGCGCCGCACCCTGTTTTTGCTATCGAGCACAGATGCTTATCCTCAGCGCCTGGTGGGCACCCGGCTGGCAAGGCTGGACGCCGTGCGGGTCGAGGTCCCCGGTGCCGGATTGCCCTGACACGTGAAGGTGGATGCCTTGTCCGATTCGTACTACGAGCTGATTCCAGACCCAGCAGCCACCGAAACTCGCGGCGAGAAGTTCCGTGCCACTGACCTGGCCCGCGGCACCTGGTCCTCCTCGATCCAGCACGGCGCCCCGGTGTCGGCACTGTTGACCCGCGCTCTGGAACGCTGCAAGCAACGCGAGGACACCCGGCTGAGCCGGGTGGTGATCGACCTGCTCGGCCCGATACCCGCCGACGGCGACCTGTGGGTGCGGTCGCGACTGGAACGCGGCGGCAAGCAGATCGAGCTGGTGACGGCCGAGATGCTGGCTCCCGGTCCCGACGGCGAACCACGCCCGGTCGCCCGGGCCAGCGGCTGGCGGCTGCAGCAGATCGACACCACGGCCGCGGCGAACGCGGCGGCACCGCTGCCCCGTCCGCGGTCCGAGGCGCACGACCGGGACATGAAAGCGCGCAACTGGGATACCAACTACGTCCACAGCTTGGAGTGGTTGTGGTTGACCGAGCGCCTCACCCAGGGGCCAGGCGAGTCGTGGATCAAGCCCACCGCCGCCCTGGTGGCCGGCGAAGAGATGACCCCGCTGGAGCGCCTGTTCGCGGTGGCCGATTGCGCCAACGGCATTGGCAGCAAGCTGGACATCAGCAAGTGGACGTTCCTCAACACCGACCTGGCCGTGCACGTGTTCCGAATCCCGCAGGGCGAGTGGATCGGCATCCGCGCCGAAACCAGCTACGGGCCCGACGGCATCGGCACCACGGTCGGCACCTTGTTCGATGAGCAAAGCGCGATCGGCGCCATCCAGCAGTCCGTCCTGGTTCGACCCAGACCTCCCAAGCAGCCAAAGGCGGACACATGAGCCAAGCTCCCGAAGTGACCGATGACTTCGACACCGACAGCTCGACACGTCAGCGCATCCTGGCGGCCACCGCCGAGGTCCTGGCCCGCAGCGGCAAGACCAAGCTCAGCCTCTCCGAGGTCGCAACCCAAGCCCAGGTTTCGCGGCCCACCCTCTACCGCTGGTTCGCCTCGAAAGAGGAGCTGATGTCGGCATTCTCACGGTATGAGCGTGAGGTCTTCGAACGCGGCCTCGCCAAAGCGACCGCCGGATTAAAAGGCGTCGAAAGACTGGACGCCGCAATGCGATTCATCGTCGACTACCAGTACTCCTACTCGGGTGTGCGGATGGTCGACATCGAGCCCGAGCATGTCATCGCGCAGATGTCCGGAGTGATCCCGGAGATGCGTGCGGGCCTGCAGCGGTTGATCCCTGGACCCAACGCCGCCGTCAAAGCTGCGACAGTGATCCGAATCGCGATCTCGCACTACGTGGTTCGCAGCGACGACGCCGAGGAGTTCCTGGCGCAGTTGCGACACGCGGTGGGGATCAAGGGGACGGACTGAACAGTACGGCGGCGTTCAGGTAGCCCGTCGGGTCCAGTGCCGCCTTGACGGTGCGCATCGCCGCGATGTCGGCGGCCTCTCGAGACATGCTCAGATATGGCCGCTTTCGGGTGCCGACACCGTGCTCTGAGCTCACGTTGCCGCCGCAGCCGGCGATCAGCTCCATCATCTCGGCGTACAGGTCTGCTTCTCGCTCGACCGGGAAACGCAACACGTTGAGGTGCAGGTTACCTTCCCCGATATGGCCGAACAGCAACGGCAACGAGTCACGCACCTGCCGACGCGCTAAATCCGCTGAGCGGGAGGCGAATTCGCAAATCGCACTCAAGGGCAGCGACACATCGAACTTCAGCGGCGGCCCATACACCCCTAGAACCTCGGCCAGCGACTCTCGCACCCGCCACAATCGTTGCTGCGCAGCCGCATCCACGCCCACCGCCGGCTCCCCGCACAGCTGTGCGTCGTCGAGCAACTCGGCTAGCCGCTCGGTCTGGTCGTGGTCGGCGGCCAGCTCCACCAGCAGCAGCCAGTCGCCGGCTACCGGCGGGGGAAAACCAAGGTGCTCGTGACTCAAGGCGGCCGCCCGGCCGTCGACCAACTCCAAGGCGGCGATCCCGTCCACCTCGGCGAACATGCGGCCGGCCGCCACCAATAGATCCAGCGAGTCGAACCCACACACCGCGGTCACCCGATGCGCCGGAATCGGGTGCAACCGCAGATCCAGCTCGGTGATCACACCCAGCGTGCCTTCGGCGCCGACGAAAAGCGACGCCATGTCGTAGCCGGTGTTGTCGCTTCGCACCCGGCTGTGCCGGCGCAACACCGAACCGTCAGGCAGCGCCACTTCGAGTCCGACTACCTGCTCACCCATGTTGCCGTAGCGGACGGTGCGCAGGCCACCAGCGTTGGTCGATGCCATCCCGCCGACGGTCGCGGTGTCACGCGCCGACAAATCCACCCCGAATACCAGCCCCGCCGACAAGGCCGCCGTCTGTACCGCCGCGAGCGAGACACCCGCACCGGTGGTCACGCGTCGCTCCACGGTATCGACTTCGCTTATTGCGGAAAGCCTTTCGGTGGACAGCAGCACGTCGTCGTGTTCAGGCACGGCACCGGCCACCAGCGAGGTCCGGCCACCCTGCACCGTCACGAAAGCCCCGGCGTCGCGGCAGATACGCAGCACCCCGGCGACCTCATCGGCCGAACCCGGCCGAACCAGCGCGCTGGCACGGCCCCGGTACCGGCCGGTGTGGTCGATGCTGCGGGCGGCCAGGACGTCGGGATCGGTCAGGACATGCTTGGAGCCCACCACATCGGCAAGGCTCGAAAGCATCAGAACTCTTTGTGCGGCACGTCGGTCACCAGACCGCCGTCCATGATGAATTCGCTACCCGTCGCGTAGGACGCTTCGTCACTGGCGAGGAACACCACGAAGGTGGCGACCTCGCGCGATTCGGCTGGCCGACCGAGCGGAATGGTGACCATATCCTCGGGCAGGTGGGCGGTCATCGGCGTGCGGATGAAGCCGGGGTGCAGTGAGTTGACCCGGATGTTAACCGGGGCCAGCTCCAGCGCGGCCGACTTGGTGATGCCGCGCACCGCCCACTTCGACGCGACGTACGGGTGCACGAACGGCGCACCCCGGATCCCCTCGATCGAGGAGACGTTGATGATCGACCCGCCACCAGCCTGTGTCATCGGGTCCACGGCCACCCGCATACCCAGGAACGTGCCAGTGAGGTTGACGTCGAGCACCTGCTGCCACTTGTCCATCCGGAACTCGCGCAGCGGTCCCGCCGCGACGATGCCGGCGTTGTTGACCAGCACGTCGAGCTTGCCGAAGTCGCCGGTGGCCGTCGCGACCGCGGCCTCCCACTGGTCGAGTTGGGTGACGTCGAGGTGCACGTAGCGCGCCGCGTCGCCGATCTCGGCGGCCAGCGCTTTGCCCTCGTCGTCGCGGACGTCGCCGATCACCACCTTGGCACCCTCTGCGACCAGCAGCCGCGCATGCTCGGCACCCATTCCGCGAGCGCCGCCGCTGATCAGCGCGACCTTGCCTGCTACCCGTCCCGGTCGTTCCATCGGCGAGGTTCCCTTCCGAAAACTGTTACGTAGCGACTAGATCGCTGGGGGTGTATAGGCCTTTACCGGAGACCAGCGGCAGGTCCAGCGTCGTCCGGATGCCGGGCGGCGCGGCCAGTACCGCGGGAATGGAGTTGACGATACGTCCGGCCGCGCCGGCGATCGCCGCGTGGTTGTGGTCGCCCTTGCGGCTCGTGGGCACGATGTCCACCGCGTAGGACGGCTCCCCGGTGATCTCAACGCGGTATGAGCCGCCGCCGGCGGCCGGTTGCTGCCAATCTGGTCGCAGGTCGGGCCGCAGCCGGGTGATGTGCTCGATGACGATGACGGGACGGCCCTTGACCATGCCGCGGATCTCGAATTGCAGCGCCGCCAGGGTGCCCTTGGCGACGTGCCCGACGGCGATGTCGAAGTCCTCCGGCGCCGGCTCGCGTTGATAGGACTCGGTGATTTCGTCGATCTCGATACCCAACCCGGCGGCCAGCTGCCGGATTGCCGTCCCCCAGGCGATGCTGAGCACGCCGGGCTGCAACAGCATCGGCAACTCTTCGTCCATAGGTCGGGCGAACCCCATGTAGTGCATCACCTCGGCGCCGTCGTAGCTGGCGTAGTCGTGGATCTCCATGCACCGCACCGATTCGATGCGCTGGCAGGTGCCGGCCAGTGCGAACGGAATCAGGTCGTTGGCGAACCCGGGATCGACACCGGTGATGAAAAGACTCGACTTCCCTCGTTGCGCAGCATCTTCCACCCTGGCGATGTACTTGTCGGGCATCACTTTCCACGGGTATTGCAGCAGGCCCGGGGACGACCCGACGACGTTGATACCGGCGGCCAGGATGCGCATCACGTCGGTCATCGCGTCCGGCAGGCGGGTGTCGCCCATGGCGCAGTAGACGATGCATTCGGGCCGTGCGGCCAGCAGCACGTCGAGATCGTCGACGGCCTTGACGCCGGTCGCGACGCCAGCGTGAGCGGTGCCGTCGAGACCGACCCCACACAGTTCGGCGGCGTCCTTGCCGACTTTCTCCGGTGTGGACACGCACACCCCGATCAGTTCGTACGCGGGGTTAGCGATCAGTTCGGCAAGGGCCAGACCGCCGACATTTCCGGTGCCCACATGGGCGACACGAATCGGCATGAGTGTCCTCCATCCCGCGGCGCTGCAGTTTTCTAGACACTAGTCCATAATTTTCCCCACCAATCAGCGGCACTATCGTTACGACATGAGCCCACGCAAGGACGTCGACTTCAGGTCCGGAGAAGATCGGATCAGTGCGTGGCTGTACCGGCCCGATTCGGGCGAACCCGCCCCCCTGCTGGTGATGGCGCACGGTCTCGGCGCGGTACGGACCATGCGACTGGACGCCTACGCCGAGCGGTTCAGCGCCGCGGGCTACGCCTGCCTGGTATTCGACTACCGCAACTTCGGCGACAGCGAGGGCCAGCCTCGTCAACTGCTCGACATCGACATGCAGCTCGCCGACTGGGCGGCCGCCGTCGACTACGCGCGCAGCCTGCCGGATGTGGACATCAACCGAATCGCCCTGTGGGGAACCTCTTTCAGCGGCGGACACGTGGTCCAAAGCGCGGCCCGGCTGCCGGGTATCGCCGCCGTCGTGGCGCAGTGCCCGTTTACCGATGGCCTGGCTTCCATCGGCGCCATCAAGCCACTGACCGCCGCGCGGGTCACCGCCCTAGCGGCACGCGACCTGCTGGCCGCGCGCCGCGGCAAACCCCCGGTGCTGATTCCGACCGCGGGCATGCCGGGCGAGACGGCGTTGATGACGGCACCCGATGCCTATCCGGGCTATCTACGCCTGGTGCCCGACGGAGTGGAGCTGCGCAATGAGGTCGCCGCGCGCATCGGGCTGAAGGTCATGGTCTACCGCCCGGGCCGCAGTGCCGCGAAAGTGCGCTGCCCGATTTTGTTCTGTGTCTGCGAAACCGACTCGGTGGCCCCGGCTAAAGTCACGCTGCACCACGCGGCCAAAGCACCGCGCGGCGAAATCAAGACATACCCCGAAGGGCATTTCGCCATCTACGTCGATGACGCGTTCGAACGCGTCATCGGCGACCAGATCGCTTTCCTCGACAAACACCTCAAGACCGCGATCTAACTCTCGAGTAAGAAAGCTTCGCCAAACGCCTGAATTCGGGCCAGCCGCGTTTTACGCTCTTTGATACCCAATACCTGCGGCTGCGGGGGAGGACGGGGGCGATGTCACAACTAGTCATTTCACCTGAATCGCTTGCGGGAGCGGCTACCGATGTGGACGAGATCGCCGCGGCGATCCATGCGGCCAACTCCGCGGCGGCGCGTCCCACCTCGAGCGTGCTCGCCGCTGCCGGCGATGAAGTCTCCGCGGCAGTCACCGCGCTGTTCAACGACTTCGGCGCGGAGTACCAACAGGTTGTCCGGCAAGCGAACGCTTTTCACAGCGAATTCGCCCGGGCGCTCGCGGCCGCTGGGACCGCGTACACGCAGGCCGAGCTCGCCGCCAACGCCGCGTTGTCGAACACGACCAGCCTCCTGACCGCCTCGGGAACGGCGTTGCCCGCAGCCGCACAGAACATCGCGCTGATCATGGGCGGCACCGGCAACCCGCTACCGCTGTCCGAGTACGTCACCGACATCGAAAACAATTGGATTAAACCGCTTTTCGGTTCCAGTTGGATTCCCACCAAGTTGCCCACGCCGGAACAGTTCTGGCCGATCACCCCCGACCTCGGCAATATGACGTACAACCAGTCCGTCGCCAAAGGCGTGAGCCTGTTGAACGCCGCCATCACTCATCAGGCCGAGCTGGGAAACAACATCGTCGCATTCGGCTATTCGCAGAGCGCCTCGATCATCAACAACGAAATCCTCGCGCTGATGGCGAACAACTCGCCCTTTCAGGGCCAGTTGTCGTTCATCATGGCCGCGGCCGGCAACAACCCGAACGGCGGCCTGCTGTCCCGGTTCCCCGGCTTCTACATCCCCATCCTGGATGCGACATTCAACGGCGCGACCCCGGCTAACAACCCGTACCCCACCCAGATCTTCACTGCACAGTACGACGGCATTGCCCACACTCCGCAGTACCCGCTCAATATCCTGGCCGACGTCAACGCCCTCATGGGCTACTTCTACGTGCACAACCAGTACCCGGCACTGTTGGCCAGCAACGCCGTCCAGCTGCCGACGTCGCCCGGCTATACCGGCAACACCGAGTACTACATGTTCATGACGCAGAACCTGCCGCTGCTGCAGCCGATCCGCGACATCCCCTATGCCGGGCCGGTGATCGCCGACCTGCTGCAGCCACCGCTGCGGGTGATGGTCGATCTCGGCTACAACTACGGTTACGCCGACCTGCCCACCCCGGCGGGCCTGATCAACATTCCCAACCCATTCAATGTCGCCTACTACCTGGGCCAGGGGCTACTGCAGGCCCCATACGGTGCCGCGGTGGAGATCGGTGTCCAAGCCGGATGGTGGGGTCCGGAGTACTTCCCGGACGCATATCCGTGGGTGCCGTCGACCAACCCGGGTCTGAACTTCTACTTCGGCCCGACGCTGAGCCAATCTCCGGTAACCGCAGTGTCGCTGCTCAGCGGCGGGCTGGGCGACGTGCTGCACGTGATTCCGCCGATCTTCAACTAGAACCGGCGTCTCAGCCAAGCGGAGACTGGGTGCGGATCGTCTCGTCGCGGATCAGCCCGCGCAGCAGTGCGGTGCTGAACTCGGCAGCGATCTCCTTGGCCGTGCGCCGGCCACTCGGGCGCAGCCACCGGTAGCTACCCAGCGTCATGCCGATATAGCCCAGCGCGAGCACGTGTGAGTCGCACTCGTAAAACTCACCGCTGCTGATGCCGCGGTCGATCAGGCCGTGCACATGCTCGTAGACCTGGGCTTCCTTCTCCCGTACCTCGGCGACCTGTTCGGTGGTGAACCACTCGGCGATGTAGGGCTGCTCCTGGAAGTAGACCGCGGCACGCTCGGGGTTGCCGGCGATGCCCATCAACAGCCGCACCGTGTACTGGTAGAGGGCTTCGCGTGCGGTCCAGGACGGGTCATCGTGCACGGCGGCCAGCGTTCCCTCGGCAGCCTGGCGATAGATGTCGAACAGGATCAGCGACTTGCTGGCGTAATAGTGGTAGACCGTCGCCTTGTTCAACCCGATCACGTCAGCGACATCGTCCATTCGGGTGCCGTGATAGCCGCGGGCAGCGAACAGCTTGGTGGCGACGGCCAGCAACTCCTCGCGGCGCGAAAGGCCATTTTCGGACGGCATCTGTTCTCACTATCGTCGCAATTACCAATCAACTGGTTGGACAGTTTACGGCCGATGCCGCCTGTCCCTGCGACGCGGATAGGACTAGACTCCTTAGGGTATTCAGTCGCGAGTCGCGCAGCAGACGAGAGGTGGGGAAATGGACCCGAGTCCTGACTACGACGGAAGCGATGAGATCGAGTACTTCTTCAGCTACCTGACCTGGGGCTTGCGCGGGGTCGAGGACGGCAACGGCTACCCGCCCCCGGCTTACCCGCCCGTCTAGATCTATAGGGCTTTCAGTTCCTCGGCGACCTCGGTCACCGATTTCTTCGCGTCGCCGAACAACATCGTGGTGCCCTCCCCGTAGAACAACGGGTTGTCGATGCCCGCGAAGCCCGAGTTCATCGAACGCTTCAGCACAATCACCGACTTGGCTTTGTCGACATTGAGGATCGGCATGCCGAAGATCGGACTCGATGCATCGTTGCGAGCCGCCGGATTGGTGACGTCGTTAGCGCCTATGACGATCGCGACGTCGGTACGGGCGAACTCGTCGTTGATGTCGTCCATGTCTTTCATCGCGTCGTAATCGACCTCGGCCTCGGCCAGCAGCACATTCATGTGCCCGGGCATCCGGCCGGCGACCGGGTGGATCGCGTACTTCACCGTGACACCCTTGTCCTCCAGCAACGACGCCATGTCCTTGACAGCGTGCTGCGCCTGCGCGACGGCCAGGCCGTAGCCCGGCACCACGATCACCTGGTTGGCATAGGCCATCTGGATCGCGGCGTCGGCGGCCGAGGTGGCTTTGACGGTCTTGTCTCCGGCGTCACCACCGCCGACGGCCACGCCGCCACCGCCGAACCCGCCGGCGACGATCGCCGGGATGGAGCGGTTCATCGCCTTGGCCATCAGGTTGGTCAGGATGGACCCGGACGCGCCGACGATCATCCCGGCCACGATCATCGCGGTGTTGTTCAGCGCCAGGCCCGCGGCCGCGGCCGACAAGCCCGTCATGGCGTTCAGCAGCGAGATGACCACCGGCATGTCGGCGCCGCCGATGGGCAACACCACCATCAGGCCCAGCACACCGGCCGCCGCCAGCAGGCCGATCATCCACCACAACGACACACCGCCGCTGCCGGGATGGGCGTCCAGCCCGATCACCACGGCGGCGACGACAGCCCCGACCAGCAGTAACAAATTGATCGGCTGCTGCAGCCGGCCAAAGCCGATCGGCTTGCCGTCGATGATCTCCTGCAGCTTGCCGAAGGCGATGATCGAACCCCAGAACGAGATCGACCCGATGATCGCGGCGAACAACGAAGCCACCACGATGTGCACGGTCGGCGATTCGCCGTGCTGGAACGCCGAGAAGCCCTTGGTCTCCATGAACTCCGCCAGCGCGATCAGCGCGACCGTACCGCCGCCGACGCCGTTGAAGAACGCCACCAGCTGCGGCATCGCGGTCATCTTGGTAAGCCGCGCCGGCGGGACGCCCAACACCACGCCCACCACCAAGCCGGCGATGATTAGCACCCACTGGTCGGTGTGCCGGATCTTGACCAGGGTGGCGGCGACCGCGATGGCCATCCCGACCGCGGCGATCAGGTTGCCACGCACCGCGGTCTTGGGACCGGTAAGGCCCATCAAGCCGTAGATGAACAGCGAGAACGCGAAAATATAGAGGACGATCACTAGGTAGTTCATTTGGCGCCCTCTTCAGATTTCGCCGGGAGGGCTTTCTTCTTGCCCTTGAACATGCCCAGCATCCGGTCGGTGACGATGAAACCACCGATGACGTTCAGGGTGCCGAACACGACCGCCACGAAGAGGATGATCTGCACCGCCAGCGACGGGTGCTCGACCTCGCCGAACACCACCAGCGCGCCGAGCACCACGATGCCGTGGATGGCGTTGGTGCCCGACATCAGCGGTGTGTGCAGCGTGTTGGGCACCTTGGAAATCACCGCGAACCCGACGAACCCGGACAACACCAGGATCGCGAGGTTGGCCAACAACTCGTCGTACATATTCAGGAGTCCTCTCCGGCGCGGGTCACACACGAATCCGCGATGACCTCGTCGGCGAAGTCGGGGTCCAGCTTGCCGTCTTTGATCAGCAGATCCAGCAGCGCGGTGATGTTCTTGCTATACAGCTCGCTGGCGTGCTCGGGCATGGTTGCCGGCAGGTTCAGCGGCGAAGCGATCGTGACGTCGTGCTTGACAACGGTCTGACCGGGCTCGGTGAGCTCGCAGTTGCCGCCGGTCTCACCGGCGAGGTCCACCACCACGCTGCCGGGCTTCATCGCCTCGACGGCGCCGGCGGTCACCAGCCGGGGAGCTGGACGTCCGGGAACCAGCGCGGTGGTGATCACCACGTCGAAACCGCTGATCGCCTTTTCCAGCGCCTGCTGCTGCTGTGCACGCTCGTCGTCAGTGAGTTCGCGGGCGTACCCGCCCTCCCCCGCGGCGTCGATACCGAGGTCGAGCCATTGCGCACCCACCGAGCGCACCTGGTCGGCGACCTCGGGCCGCACGTCGTAACCGGTGGTGCGGGCACCGAGCCGCTTGGCCGTCGCGAGCGCCTGCAACCCGGCCACGCCGACGCCGAGCACCAGCACGGTGGCCGGCTTCACGGTTCCGGCCGCGGTGGTCAACATCGGGAAAAACCGGGTGGACTCCGACGCCGCCAGCAGTACGGCCTTGTAGCCGGAGACGTTGCCCTGCGACGACAGCGCATCCATCGCCTGAGCCCGCGAGATACGCGGAATGGCCTCGAGCGCGAAGGCTTGCACACCGGCCTGCTTCAGCGCGCCGATCGAATTATCCGCGTTGCGCGGCGCCAGAAAGCCGATCAGCGTCTGCCCGCGGCGCAGCCTGCCCACCTCGGCGGCGGTCGGCGGCGCCACCTTCACCACAATGTCGGCTGCCCAGGCATCGCCGATGCTGGCGCCGGCGTCGGTGTAGAGCTGGTCGGGGAGCAGCGCCCGCTCGCCCGCGCCCGATTCGACCACCACCGCCAGGCCACTGTTCACCAATCCGGCGACCGCCTTCGGCACCAACGCAACGCGCCGCTCGTCGGCTCCGGATTCGGCCACCACGCCGACCTTCACGAGCCCTGTCTGCGCTTCTGTCATGGCGCGTATATCCACTTTCCGATGATTTTGCCGGGCACACCCCGGTCTGATTGCTCAGACACCCTACGGGACTTCCCAAACGCGCCAATAACGCGACCGGCAGAACGGAAATGTCCGGTGTACCGAAAGTGCCGGTCACCGCGTGTCATATCGTGGCGGACATGGACTTCGCGATGTCGGCCAAAGCCAGCGACTATCACAAGAAATTGTCCGATTTCATGACGGAGTACGTCTTTCCCGCCGAAGCCGAATACGACAAGTACCGGCACGAGGCCGGCCCGGACGACTTCACCGTTCCGCCGATCGTCGAGGAGCTCAAGATCAAGGCCCGTGAACGCGGCCTGTGGAACCTGTTCCTGCCCGCCGAGTCGGGCCTGACCAACCTGGAGTACTCGCCGCTGGCGGAGCTGACGGGCTGGAGTCTCGAGATCGCGCCCGAAGCGCTCAACTGTGCGGCTCCGGATACCGGCAACATGGAGACGCTGCACCTGTTCGCCACCGAGCAGCAACGCAAGGACTGGCTGGAGCCGCTGCTGGACGGCAAGATCCGCAGCGCCTTCTCGATGACCGAGCCCGCGGTGGCCAGCAGCGACGCCCGCAACATCGAGACCTCGATCGTGCGCGACGGCGCCGACTACGTGATCAACGGCCGCAAGTGGTGGACATCCGGCGCCGCCGATCCGCGCTGCAAGATCCTGATCGTGATGGGCCGCACCAATCCCGAGGCGGCCAGCCACCAGCAGCAGTCGATGGTGCTGGTGCCGATCGACACCCCGGGGGTAACCGTTGTGCGCTCCACCGGCGTCTTCGGCTGGCAGGACCAGCACGGCCACTGCGAGATCGTGTACGACAACGTCCGGGTTCCGGTGACCAACCTGCTCGGCGAGGAAGGCTCCGGTTTCGCCATCGCCCAGGCCCGGTTAGGACCGGGCCGCATCCACCACTGCATGCGTGCCCTCGGCGGCGCCGAGCGGGCGCTGGCGCTGATGACGCACCGAGCGAACAACCGCATAGCGTTCGGTCGTCCGCTGGCTGATCAAGGTATGGTACAGCACGCAATTGCCAAGTCCCGCAACGAGATCGATCAAGCCCGGTTACTGTGCGAGAAGGCCGCTTGGACGATTGACCGGCACGGCAACAAGGCCGCTCACCTACTGGTGTCGCAGATCAAAGCGGTTGCCCCGCAGGTAGCCTGCGACGTCATCGACCGCGCCATTCAGGTGCACGGCGCGGCGGGAATCTGTGACGACACCCCGTTGGCCCGGCTGTATGGCTGGCACCGCGCCATGCGGATTTTCGACGGGCCCGACGAGGTGCACATGCGGACCATCGCGCGCAGCGAACTGGGCCGCGAGCAGTCTGCGCTCGCGGCAGCGGTCACCAACAATGGCTGAAGGATTACGGGATCTGCCGGGCGCGTGGAACTTTCGCGACGTCGCCGACAGCACGGGTGCGTTGCGGCCCGGCCGGCTGTTCCGGTCCAGTGAGCTGAGCAGCCTGGACGACGACGGCCGCGCGGTGCTGCGCGAACTGGGTGTTACCGACGTCGCCGACCTGCGCGCGGCCCGCGAGGTTGCCCGGCGCGGACCAGGGCGCGTACCCGACGGCGTCGACATCCACCTGTTGCCGGTACCCGACCTGGGTGATGAGAAGGAGAGCGGGACCGATCAGGACGCGCCGCACGAGTCCGCGTTTAAGAGGATGCTCGCCGAAGGCGACCCCGGGGATTCCGACGAGGCCATCGAAGCCAAAGCAGTCGAGTACATGGTGGACGAATACCGCCAATTCCCAACGCGTAGTGGTGCGCAACGCGCGTTGCAGCGCGTCTTTACGCTGCTGGCCGCCGGCCGCCCGGTGCTCACGCACTGCTTCGCGGGCAAGGACCGCACCGGGTTCGTGGTTGCGACGGTGTTGGCGGCCCTCGGCGTGGATCGTGACGTCATCGTCGCCGACTATCTGCGCAGCAACGACGCCGTGCCGGCGTTGCGTGGTCAGATCATGCAGATGATCGCCCAGCGACCCGACGTCGAACTGACGCCAGAGGTCATCACCTTCACCAAAGCCCGGCTGTCCGACGGGGTACTGGGGGTGCGGGACGAGTATCTGGCCGCGTCCTGGCAGGTGATCGACGAATCCTTCGGGTCGCTGGACGCGTACTTGCGTGACGCCGGGATTACCGAAACCGAGGTGACGCGGCTCCGTAAGGCGCTGCTCGGCTGAGTCGCAAACGTTAGATCGGGCAGTTAGGAGGGTCAGTGCGAATCATCCCCAAAATGGTGTTTTCCGGGACTGTTCAATTCGCCGGATTCGCCCTGCTGATTTTTCTTCCCGCCGGCACCCTCAATTATTGGCAGGCGTGGGTTTTTCTGACGGTCTCCTTGTCGACCTGGATACCTGGTTTCTACCTGCTGGCCAAGAATCCCGGCGCGCTGGAACGACGAATGCGTGGTGGCCCGGCGGCGGAGACCCGGGCCGTGCAGAAGCTAGTGATGGCCGCCATCTGGCTTTCGCTGGTGGCCGGGATTGTGCTCAGCGCACTCGATCACCGCTTCGGCTGGTCCCACGTACCGGACGCGGTCTGCGTACTGGGGAATCTCGTGGTTGCCGCGGGTTTGAGCGTGGCGACGCTGGTGCTGATCCAAAACAACTACGCGGCCGCGACCGTACGGGTGGAACCGGGTCAACAGGTCGTTTCGACCGGGCTATACCGGCTGGTGCGGCACCCGATGTACACCGGCAACGTGATCCTGATGGTGGGTGTGCCGCTGGCTCTGGGTTCCTACTGGGGACTCGTCTTCGTCATACCGGTGCTCATCGTTCTCACGCTGCGCATCCGCGACGAAGAGAAACTTCTGCGTCTCGAGTTAGCCGGGTACGACGAATACACCCGCAAGGTTCGCTACCGCCTGCTGCCGCACATGTGGTGAATGTGCGGATCAGCTCTCCCGACCCGAATATTGGCTGAGAAGTCGGACCGACGGCGCGTCGAACAGGGCGCGGACCGGAAGATCCAGGTCAAGCGCGGCGTTGATCGCGTTGATGGCTCGCATCGCCGAAAGCGAATCGCCGCCCAGGGCGAAAAACGACTCATTCACGCCGACCCGGTCCACTCCCAAGACCTGGGCGCAGATCCCGGACATGATCTGCTCGGTCAGCGTGGTAGGGGGCTGGTATCCGCCGTCGGCATCCTGCGCCTGGGCCGCGGTGGTCGGCTCGGACGAGGCGTCCCGGTCGGCGCTTCGCGCAGCGGCCCGATTCAGCAGACCGAGCGATGACAGCGATCGCGTCGGGCGGCCGGTCATTGCGACCAGCAGCTGCTGGAAACGCCAGAACAGCGTTTCGAGTCTGACCGGGTCGAATACCTCGGTGTCGAATTGAACTCGAAGTTCCAGTTCCCGGCCCGGCCCGGCCTGCACTGTCAGCGGGTAGTGGTAGTAGTCGCGGCTGCTGAAGCCGGTGACCGCCAGGCCGTCGAGGTCCGGCGGCGTCGTGCTACCGACCGGATAGTTCTCGTACACGAAAACGGTGTCAAACAGGTGCGCCTGACCGGCGAGGCGGTGTATATCGCGGAGCGCCAGGTGTTGGTGTTCCAGCGTGTGGTTGTGCGCGTCCTGGAGTTGTTTCAGCAGGTCCGCAGTGGTCGTGGCGGGGGTGAACGTCGCCCGCACCGGCACCGTGTTGATCAACAAACCCACCATCGACGCTGCGCCCACCACATCGGCGGACCGTCCCGACACGACCGTTCCGAACGCCACATCGTGCTGACCGGTCAGCGAGGTCAGCAGGATGGCCCAGGCGGCCTGCAGCACCACGTTGACGGTGGTGTGGTGCGTGCGCGCCAACTTGCCGACGGACCGCGTGAGCTTCTCGGGCAGCCGGTACGTTTCGACCCCTCGCGTTCCCCGGCCCACCCGCCCCGGCGGGCCAACCAGGGTGGGGGTGTCGAATCCGGCCAACACTTCACGCCACGCCAAAGCGGCTGCGGCGTAGTCCCGTTCGGCCAGCCAGTCGATGAAACTGCGGTACGGCGCGGCAGCCGGAAGTCCCTTACCCTGGTACCCGGCGAAGATCTCGTGCATCAGGATCGGCATCGACCACCCGTCAAGCACGATGTGGTGATTCGTGAGCACAAATCGGTGCCGGTCGTGCCGGACACGGATCAGTGCCGCCCGAAAGGCCGGCTGGTCCCCGAGATCGCACACCGAGGCACGCTCGGCGGCGCACACCAGCTCGATCTGCTCGTCGGGATCAGCGTCGGCTTCGAGTTCGACGTAACGCCAGGGCACGACGGGATCAGCTGGAATGACCTGGATCGGCTCGTCAAATTGTGCGCAGAACCGGGCGACCAGATTGGGGTGGCGGTCGACCACCGCCTGCACCGCCTCGTGCAGGCGGTGCTGATCCAGCGGGCCGTCGAGCGAGACGGCGAGTTGCACTGCGTAGACATCGTCACCGAAGCCCCTCGCAACGCTGGCGTGATAGAGCAGGCCCTGCTGCAACGGCGTCAGCGGCAAGATGTCCGCGACGCGAGAGTGTTGGGACAGTTCGTCGATCTGCTGCTGGCTCAACCGCGTCGGCAAAACATCGGACGGAGTCAGGCCGCCGCCGCCGCGCCTGACATGCGCGCAGATCCCGGCGAGTGCGTCAAACCACAGCCGACTGACCCGGGTGACCGCCGTGCGGTCCACAGCCGACGGCGCCCACGTCCAGTTGGCGTTGAGCAGCGGTCCTGCGTCGGTGTCCACGGTGACCGCATTGAGCTCCACCGTGTGGGGCAGCGCCATCGGCACCCTCCCGAGGGCTCCGGCCAGCGAGATGCCCTCTTCGCTGAACCGCCAGACATCACCGACCGCATAGGCGGGCGTAACACCAAGGCGTCCAAGGTAATTGAATCCGATCGATGGATCGGCGGCGGCCATATCCACGTCGGGGTTCAGGTACCGCAATACCCCATATGTGAGCGGATCCGGCAGATCCCGCAGTTGCTCCTTGGCGTCTTTGATGACTGCACCCAGCGCCGCGTCACCGGCGACGACCTGCGTCCAGCGCAACCGCCCCACGTTCAGCGCCACGGGGTATTTCGCGGTGAACCACCCCACCGTGCGGGAGAGGTCGACCTCAGTGGTCTCACCCAGATCGTCGACGCGTCCGTGCCCTTCGACGTCGATCCCAACCGGCCCCCCGCCCAAAAACTGCGCCCAGGCCAAAGCGAATGCGATCAACAAAATGTCGTGCACGCCGGCATGAAATGCCGCCGGAACCTCACCGAGCAACATCCGGGTTGTCTCGACGTCCAGCAGCTCCGAGGCCGACTCGGCCGTGGTGAACGTGTCCAGCTCGGGTCGCACCGCCGGTAGTGCCCCGTCGATAGCCCCGACCCGCCGCCACACCGGGGCCAGACCGACCACCTGAGGATCACGGGCGTACTCGGCCAGCAGCGAGGACCATTTGGCAAACGAGGTGCCCGTCGTAGGCAATAACACCTGCTGCCCGCCCCGATGCTGAGACCACGCGATGTTCAGGTCTTCGAGCACAATGCGCCATGACACCCCGTCGACTGCCAAATGGTGCGCCACCAAAGCCAACTGGCCTGTCGCACCCGCCCACACTGCGCTCAGCATCGACCCGGCGGCCGGATTCAACCGCGACCGCGCCGCAATCAGCACATCGGAGGACAACTTCTGGACTACCAGCAAACAATCGCCAGCCCGCACCGTCCCGTCCGCCTGCGCCTCTAACGACCACCCCCCGGCATCATCGGGTTCGGCCCGCAACCGCAACATGGCATGCCGATCCAGCAGAGCCTGAAGTACCACTTCGACATCGGCCTCGGTGACGGCCGCAGGTGCCTGCAGCACCACGGTTTGATTGAACTGCTCGACCGAGCCCGCCAAGCTCCTCAGCCACCACATGATCGGCGTCGCCAGCACCGAACCCACGCCCTCATCGGCTGGACCCTCTTCTTCGCTGATCACCCGGGCAACCCGAGCCAGCCGGGCCACGGTCTGCTGGACGAAGATATCCCGCGGGCGGCCCGTGAGACCCGCGGCGCGGGCTCGCAGCACCACCTGGATGGCCGAGATGCTGTCGCCGCCGAGGTCGAAGAAGGAGTCGTCGACTCCGACCCGTTCTAAACCCAGGACCTGGGCGTAGATACCGGCCAGGATCTCCTCGATCGGGTTGGCCGGGGCGCGGTAATGATCAATGTCCTGATACTCCGGCGCCGGCAACGCCCGCTTATCCAGCTTGCCGTTCACCGTCAACGGCAACGCCTCCAACACCACCACCGCCGCCGGCACCATGTACGACGGCAACCGCTCACCCACCGCAGCACGCAGCACCGCCGCATCCACCGCACCGGTCACATAACCCACCAGCCGCTTATCCCCGGGACGATCCTCCCGAGCAACCACCACCGCCTGCTCCACACCAGCCAACCCCGCCAACACCGCCTGAACCTCACCCAACTCGATGCGATACCCACGGATCTTCACCTGCTCATCAGCACGCCCCAAATACACCAACTGCCCATCAGCACCCCACCGCACCAAATCCCCAGTCCGATACATCCGCACCCCGGACCCACCAAACGGACACGCCACAAACCGCGACGCCGTCAACCCCGCCCGACCCACATACCCATACCCCAACCCCCCACCAGCCACATACAACTCACCCACCACCCCCACCGGCACCGCACGCAACCACCCATCCAGCACAAAAAACCCCAGATGCGCCAACGGCACCCCGATCGGGCTGACCCCACCCTCAACATCAGCAGCGACAATCTCACGCAACGACGCATGCACCGTCGTCTCGGTAATCCCATACATGTTGATCAACCGCGGCCGCTGCCCATGACTAGCCCACCACGACCCCAAACGCTGCGGCTCCAACGCCTCGCCCCCGAACACCACCACCTCAAGAGCCAACTCACCAGCCAACTCCGGACGCTGGGCATCGACTGCCTGCAACGCATAAAACGCCGACGGCGTCTGACTCAACACCCCCACACGTTCACGCACCAACAACGCATAAAAATCCTCCGGCGAGCGCACCACCGCCTCGGGCACCACCACCACCCGCCCCCCATGCAGCAGCGCCCCGAAAATCTCCCACACCGAAAAATCGAACGCCAACGAATGACACTGCGTCCACGCCTGCCCCGCCGACAACGCCACCCCACCATCAACGGCACCCAACAACCCCGCCACATTGCGATGCGGAACCGCCACCCCCTTAGGCACCCCCGTCGTACCCGAGGTGTAAATCACATACGCCACATCATCAGGACCCGGCACCGCCAACACCGCCCCCGACGCCGCCCCCTCAAACCCCTCCACATCACCCAAATCCACCACCAACAAACCCCGACCCCGCACCCGATCCACCCACTCACCCGTGGTCAACACCACCACCGGCGCAGCATCACCCAACACAAAATCCAACCGCGCATCCGGCACCAACGGATCAATCGGCACATACGCCGCCCCCGCCTTCAACACCCCCACAATCCCCACCACCGCCCCCGCCGAACGCGCACACAACACCGCCACCCGATCACCCACACCCACCCCACACCCCACCAACACCCGCGCCACCCGATCAGCAGCCGCATCCAACTCCCCATAACTGCACGACCACCCCCCATCAGTCAGCGCAACCGCATCCCGACTACGACCCACCTGCTCGGCAAACAACACCGGAATGGAGGCCGCGGGTGTGGGTGCCGATAGCGCGGCGCGGTTGCCGAGCACATCGAGGTGGGTGTGCTCATCGGGATCAAGGACATCAATGGCCGACAACCGCTGAGCGGGATCAGTGGTCAGCGCATGCAATACCCGCTCGAACCTGCCCAGCAGAGCCTCGATCGTGGCCACGTCGAACACATCGGTACGAAACTCCACGATCCCGCTGATCCCCGCGGGCTGACCAGCCGACGTCCACTGCTCAGCCAACGAAAAACTCAAATCCACCCGCGCGGTCTGGGTCTCCAACGGCAACTGCGTCACCTGCAAATCACCCAACCCCACGCCCCCACCCACCAGGCCCGGCACGTTCTGCCACGCCAACATCACCTGCACCAGCGGATGATGCGCCAACGACCGCGTCGGGTTGAGCCGCTCCACCAACACCTCAAACGGCACATCCTGATACTCATACGCCGCCAAGCTGCGCGCCCGCACCTGACCCAGCAACTGCGCCACCGTCAGATCCCCAGCCAACTCGACCCGCAACACCAACGTGTTAACGAAAAACCCGACCAACTCCTCCAGCGCCGGATCCCGCCGCCCAGCAATCGGGAACCCCACCGCCACATCAGAACTCGCACTCAACCGCGACAACAACACCGCCAGCGCAGCCTGCACCACCATGAAACTGGTCGCATTATGCTCACCGGCCACCCGCGCAATCCGCTGCTGCAACACCGCCGGCCACCGCAGCGCCACCGTAGCCCCACGCTGATCCGCTACCGCCGGATACGGCCGATCCGTCGGCAACACCAACTGCTCAGCCATCCCCGCCAACGCCTGCTGCCAATACCCCAACTGCGCAGCAATCCGACTCCCACCATCCTCGAAATCCCCCAACTGCGCACGCTGCCACAACGTGTAATCCGCATACTGCACCGGCAACTGCGCCCACTGCGGGACCTGCCCCCCACACCGACTCACATACGCCACACCCAAATCCCGCACCAACGGCGTCACCGACCACCCATCAGCAGCGATGTGATGCACCACCGCCACCAACACATACTCCTGCTCACCTATCCGCAAAAGCCTTGCCCGCAAAGGAATCTCGGCAGACAAATCAAACGCATACCGCGCCGCCGAAGCGATCGCCTCCCGCACCCCCGCCGCCGTCCACCCCGTGGCATCCACCACATCCCAACCGAACTCGACCCGCTCAACACCAACAATCACCTGCCGCGGAATCCCCTCCACCGCCGGGAACACCGTGCGCAAACTCTCATGCCGGGCAACAACATCGGACAGCGCCGCACCCAACGCCGCAACATCAAGCGCCCCCACAATCCGCAACGCCGTCGCCATGTTGTACACCGGCGAAGGACCCTGCAACTGATCCAAAAACCACAACCGCGACTGCGCAAACGACAACGGCAACACCGCAGGCCGCCCCACCGCCACCAACGGCTCCAGCACCCTCGTCTGCGCACCGATCCGCGAAACCAGCTGCGCCACAGCGGGAGCCTCGAATACCGCGCGCACCTCCAGCGCAGCGCCGAGTTCACTATTAATCGCGGCCACCAAACGCATCGCCGACAACGAATCCCCGCCGAGGTCGAAAAAGGAGTCGTCGACTCCGACCCGCTCTAATCCCAGGACCTGGGCGTAGATACCGGCCAGGATCTCCTCGATCGGGTTGGCCGGGGCACGGTAATGATCAATGTCCTGATACTCCGGCGTCGGTAAGGCGCGACGGTCGAGTTTGCCGTTCACCGTCAACGGCAACGCCTCCAACACCACCACCGCCGCCGGCACCATGTACGACGGCAACCGCTCACCCAACTGCACGCGAAGCTGCCCCGCGTCGGCACCCCCAGTGATGTAGCCGATCAGCCGCTTATCCCCGGGACGATCCTCCCGAGCAACCACCACCGCCTGCTCCACACCAGCCAACCCCGCCAACACCGCCTGAACCTCACCCAACTCGATGCGATACCCACGGATCTTCACCTGCTCATCAGCACGCCCCAAATACACCAACTGCCCATCAGCACCCCACCGCACCAAATCCCCAGTCCGATACATCCGCACCCCGGACCCACCAAACGGACACGCCACAAACCGCGACGCCGTCAACCCCGCCCGACCCACATACCCAAGCCCCACACCGCGACCCGCCACATACAACTCACCCACCACCCCCACCGGCACCGGCCGCAACGCCGCGTCGAGCACGAACAACGCCGCTCCAGACACCGGCGCACCGATCGGTGGTGTCGCAGTGCCTGCGACGCCCGTCAAGGGCGCGCTGCGTGACGCGCAGATGGTGGTCTCGGTCGGCCCGTAGCCGTTGAGCATCACCCGTCCGGGCGCCCAGCGGTCCACTATTTCGGCCGCGCAGGGCTCCCCGGCCACCAGCAGCGACATCGAGTCCAGGCCCTCGGTTGACAGCATTGTCAACGCCGACGGGGTCTGGCTCAACACGCTCACCTGTTCGGCGACCAGCGCGGCGTGGAAGTCCTCGGGTGACCGGGCCACCGACTCGGGTATGACCACCAGCCGGCCACCATGCAACAGTGCACCCCAGATCTCTTCCACCGAGGCGTCGAAGGCGTACGAGTGCCACTGAGCCCACACTTCGCCAGCAAGATGCTCGTCGCGCGGCCCCAACAGCTGAGTCACATTGCGGTGGGTTATGGCCACGCCCTTGGGGACGCCGGTAGTTCCCGAGGTGTAGATGACGTACGCGATGCCGTCCGGATCAAGCGTGGTCAGTGGTGCGCTGGATCGGCGTTGGGCAGCGGGGTCGTCAATCGTGACGACCGAGAGCTGGTGCCCGCCAAGCTGTTCGGCCCGATCGCTACTGGTGATGACCGCGGTCGGCGCAGTGTCGGTAAGGATGAATTCGATCCGGGCATCGGGGAGCGCAACATCGATCGGCAGATACGCCGCCCCGGTCTTGAGTACCGCCAGCATTGCCGCGACCGCTTGCGCGGAGCGATCCAGCAGCAGGGCCACATGTTGGCCAGGTCCAACACCGTGGGCGATGAGCAAGTGCGCCAACCCGTTCGCATACTCGTCGAGTTCGCGGTACGTCATGTGGTGACCGGCGAAGCTGATCGCCACGGCGTCCGGGAGCCGGGTTGCCTGCCCCGCGAACAACGCCGGAATTGTCACCGGCGCGGGTGCCGGTGCGGCCAGCACCCCGCGATTACCCCATTCGTCCAGTCGGATGCGCTCGGAATCATCGAGCAATTCGATCGAGGAGAGCCGCCGACTGGTGTCATCTGTCATCGCCGACAGCACCCGTCGCCACCGCTCGAGCAGCATCAGAATGCTGTCCGTATCGAACACATCGGTGCGGAACTCCACCGCTCCGCCGATTCCCGCTGGTTCACCGGCTTCGGTCCAGCGTTCCCCCAGTGAGAACGTTAGATCCATGCGGGCGGTCTTGCTGTCGACCGGCAGCTCAGCGACCTGCAGATCCGCCATGGCAAACCCGGCTGGGCTATCGGCCTGCCCAGAAAGGTTCTGCCAAGCCAGCGCGACCTGCACCAACGGGTGATGGGTCAACGACCGGGTCGGGTTGAGCCGCTCCACGAGGGCTTCGAACGGGACGTCTTGGTGCTCGTAGGCAGCCAGGCTGCGCCGCCGTACCTGGGCCAGCAGCTCGGCGACGGTGGGGTCACCGGCCAGGTCGATGCGCAGCACCAGGGTATTGACGAAGAATCCGACCAACTCGTCCAGCGCGGGATCGGGGCGGCCAGCGATCGGGAACCCAACGGCCACATCGGAAGTCGCACCCAGACGGGACAGCAGCACCACCAGGGCCGCCTGCATCACCATGAAACTGGTAGCGCTGTGCTCGCCGGCGACCTCGCGCACCCGCTGCTGCAGCTCAGCCGGCCAGTCCACCGGGACGCTGGCGCCTTGCTGATCGGCAACATTCGGGTAGGGCCGATCGGTAGGCAGCTGCAAGCGCTCGGGCATGCCGGCCAACGCCCCCAACCAGTAGCTCAGTTGCGCAGCGATCCGGCTCTTCGTGTCGTCCAGGTCACCCAGCTGCGCCCGCTGCCACAGCGTGTAGTCGGCGTACTGAACCGGCAAGGGCGACCAGCCGGGGGCCTGACCTGCGCGTCGGCTCGTGTACGCCTCGCCCAGATTGCGCATCATCGGCGCAAGCGACCAGCCGTCCGCGGCGATGTGGTGGACCACCGCCACCAGCACATGCTCATCCTCCCCGACACGGAAGAGCTGCGCCCGCAACGGGATTTCGGCTGCCAGGTCAAACGCGTAATGGGTCGCCGCATCGATGGCGTCCCGCAGGTCGCCGTCCGGACACCCGGCGGCGTCGACGACATCCCAACCGACGGCGGCCTGCTCGGCAGGAACGATCAGTTGCCGTGGGATGCCGGCCACGACCGGGAACACCGTCCGCAGGCTCTCGTGGCGGCCGACGACGTCGGCCAGTGCCGCACCCAGCGCATCTACGTCCAGCGCTCCGGTGATGCGCAGCGCCATCGCCATGTTGTACATGGGCGAGGGCCCCTGGAACTGGTCGATGAACCACAACCGACTCTGCGCGAACGACAGTGGCAGCACCTCCGGTCGAGGCCCGGCCAGCAACGGCTCCAAGCCCTCGGCGCACTCATCGATGTGCGGTGCCAGTTGCGCAATCGTCGGCGCCTCGAACACCGTGCGGACGGCCAGATCGGCGCCCAGGCTGTTGTTGATCGCCGCGATCAAGCGCATCGTGGACAGCGAATCCCCGCCCAGGTCGAAGAACGAATCGTCCACCCCGACGCGTGTCACATTCAGCACCCGGGCGTAGATGCCGGCCAAGATCTCTTCGGTGGGACTGGCCGGCGCGCGATAGTGCTCGGTGTCGTGATAGTCGGGCGCGGGCAATGCCCGGATATCGAGTTTGCCGTTGACTGTCACCGGCAGTGCGTCCATCGCCACCACCGCGGTCGGCACCATGTACGCCGGCAACCGATCGGCGAGAGCAAGGCGCGCCTTGACCGGGTCGATTGTTCCGGTGATGTAGCCAACCAAGCGTTTGCCGCCCCGCTCGTCCTCGCGGGAGATCACCGCGGCCTGCTCGACGCCGTCCAGACCCAACAGCGCCGACTGGATCTCGCCCAGCTCGATGCGATAGCCGCGGATCTTGACCTGCTCATCGGCGCGGCCCAGATAGTCCAGCTGTCCATCCGCGCGCCAGCGCACCAGGTCTCCGGTGCGATACATCCGCGTTCCGGGTTCGCCGAAGGGACACGCCATGAACCGCGACGCGGTCAACCCAGATCGGCGCCAATATCCGATGCCGACGCCCGCGCCGGCCAGGTACAGCTCCCCGACCACCCCCGCGGGCACCGGGCGCAGCCAGCCGTCGAGCACGAAGAACGCCGCCCACGCGACCGGCGACCCAATCGGCGGTGATCCCGAACCCGCCGCCAGCGGCGCACTGGCGCACAGCCACATGGTGGTTTCAGTCGGGCCGTAGACGTTGACCATCACCCGCCCCGGCGCCCAGCGGTCCACCAACTCCGGCGGGCAGGGTTCCGCGCCGATCACCAGATCCGCCGCATCCAGGCCCTGCACCGGCAGCACCCCAACCGCGGACGGGGTCTGCGTCAGCACCGTGACCTGTTCGCGGAGCAGCAGGGCGTGAAAGTCGTCCGGTGCCCGGGTCACCGCGTCCGGCACCACCACCAGGCGGCCTCCGTAGAGCAATGCGCCCCAGATCTCCCATACCGAGAAGTCGAACGCATAGGAGTGGAACTGGGTCCACACCTGCCCCGGTTCCAGCGGCACGCCGATCTGCAACGAGTCGAACAACTGCGTCACATTGCGCTGGGTGACGGCCACCCCCTTGGGCAGTCCCGTCGTTCCCGAGGTGTAGATGATGTGGGCCATGTCATCCGGCGCCGGTTCCGGCAGCCCGGCGCTGGACTGCGCCTCGACGGCGGGGTCGGCGACATCGAAGACCAGCAGCGGGTGACCGTCGAACCGGTCCGCCAGGTCGGCGGTGGTGACGGCGGCGATCGGGGTGGCGTCGGTCAGCATGAACTCGACGCGGACGGCGGGCAGCGCGGGGTCGATCGGCAAATAGGCGGCGCCCGCCTTGAGCACTGCCAGAATCGCAACGATCGCCTCGGCCGACCGCGGGAACATCAGCGCTACCCGCTCGCCCGGGCCCACCCCGTGCGCGACAAGCAAGTGCGCCAGCCGGTTGGCCGCCTCGTCCAATTCCCGGTACGTCAACGACCTCTCGCCGCAGACCACGGCCACCGCCTCGGGTGCCCGCGTCACCTGTGCACCGAACAACGCCGGCACCGACGCTGTCTTCGGGAGGTCGGCCAGCACCCCCCGGTTGCCGAACTCGTCTAGCCGGGCGTGCTCACCCTCGTCGAGGAGATCCACCGAAGACAGCGATCGCCATGGATCGGTGGCCATCGCCACCAGCACTTTCGCCAGTCGATCGGTGAGCGCCCGGATGCTGGCTTCATCGAAAACGTCGATGTCGTATTCGATGCGGAAACTCAGTTCGCGGCCCGGAGCAGCCTGCACCGTCAACGGGTAGTGGGTGGATTCGCGGAACGCAAGATCGGCGACCTTCAGTTGCTGGTCGTCGAGCGGCGCGGCGGAGTCGATCGGGTAGTTCTCGTAGACGAAAAGGGTGTCGAAAAGCTGCTCGTGGCCGGTGCGGCGGTGGATCTCACTGAGTGCCAGGTGACGGTGCTCGAGGGTGTCGTTGTACGCCGCCTGCAACTGGTCCAGCAGGTCGGCGGTGGTGGTGTCCGGCGTGAACGTCGCCCGCACCGGCACGGTGTTGATCAACAGGCCCACCATCGAATCCGCGCCGAGCAGGTCCGCCGGCCGGCCCGAGTCCACAGTGCCGAAGACGACGTCGTGCTGACGGGTGAGCCAGCACAGCAGCCGCGCGAAGGCGACCTGCAGCACGATGTTGACGGTGGTGCGACGGGAGCGGGCTAGCTCGACTAGCGCGAGCGTGGTCTGCTCGGGCACCTGCAAGGTCTTGATGCCGCGCCGGCCGAGCCCCAGCCGGTCCAACGGCCCGACCAGTGTCGGGGTGTCGAACCCGGCGAGCAGCTCGCCCCATGCGGCGTGGGCGGCTTCGAGGTCGCGTTCCGCCAGCCAGGTGACGAAGCCGCGATACGGTGCGGGGGTGGGTAGCCGCTGCTCCTGGTAACACGCGAAGATCTCCTGCAGCAAGATCGGCAGCGACCACCCGTCTAGCACGATGTGGTGATTGGTCAGCACGAATCGGTGCCGGTCGGCCGCGACCCGGATCAGGGCGGCGCGGAACGGAGACTGGCCGGCAAGATCGCAGACCGCGGCGCGCTCGGCGGCGCAGAACCGCTCGATCTGCTCGTCCGGGTCGTCGCCGTGCAGTTCGAGGTACCGCCAGGGCATTTCGGGATGCGCGGGAATGATCTGCACCGGCTCGTCGAATTGTGCGCAGAACCGGGCTAGCAGGTTCGGGTGCCGGTTGACCACCGCATGCACCGCCGCGCGCAGCCGGCGCTCCTCAAGCGGCCCGGCCAGGGTGATATCCAGCTGCCCTGCGTACAGGTCGTCACTAGCCACCGCGGTGCTCGCGTGGAACAGCAGCCCCTGCTGCACCGGAGTCAACGGCAGCACATCCGCGATCGGGTGCTGTCGGTGCAGTTCGTCGATCTGTCGCTGGGTGAGTCGGGCCGGGACAATATCCGACGGGGTCAGACCGCCCCCGCCGTTGTGCACGTACGCGCAGATCCCGGCGAGTGCCTCGAACCAGAGTCGGCTCAGCCGCCTGATCCGTCCGTGGTCGAGCGCCGAGGGTGCCCACGTCCAGTCGGCTCGTAGGCGCGGGCCGACCTCGGTGTCTACGGTCACCGCGTTGAGTTCGACGACATGCGGCAACGCCATCGGCACCGCCGCGGCAATACCGATGAGCGACAACGCATCCGAGCAGATCCGCCAGGCGTCGTCGGACCCGGTACCCGGGTCGGCGGCCAACCGCCCGAGGTAGTTGAAGCCGATCCGCGGATCGGCCGCTTCCAGCTCCACGGCAGGGTTCAGATACCGCAGCAGCCCGTAGGTCAACGGATCAGGCGACGCGCGCAACTGCTCCTTGGCGTCCTTGACCAGGGCGCCCAGCGCCTGATTCCCGGCCAGGACCTGTCCCCAGGGCAGGCCGCCGACTCGCAGCGAGACCGGATATTTGGCGGTGAACCACCCGACCGTGCGGGACAGATCCACCTCGGCGCCCAACTCCTCCGCACGCCCGTGACCCTCGACGTCGATGCCCACCGGTGCGCTGCCCCCGGCTAGCCACTCCGCGACGGCCATCCCGAACGCGATCAACAAGATTTCCTGCACACCGGCGTGGAACGCCGCGGGCACCTCACCAAGCAACGAGCGGGTGGTCTCGACGTCCAATTCCGCCGAGCACCGCCCCGCGCTTTGGTAGGTGTCCAGCTCGGCGCGCACCGCCGGCAACACCTCGGGGGTCTGCGCGATCTCTCGCCATGCGGCCAGCTGAGCGACCACCTGCGGATCTGACGCGTGCTCGGTGAGCAGCGACGACCAGCGCCGGAACGATGTCCCAGAAATGGGCAGCGCCACCGGGCGCCCGCCTTGGTGTTGTGCCCAGGCGATGTTGAGGTCGTCCAGCAGGATCCGCCACGAGACGCCGTCGACGGCGAGATGGTGGATGAGCACTGCCAGTTGGTGGGTGGATGCCGCCCACAGTGCGCTGAGCATTACCCCGCCGGCCGGATCCAGTCGGGACCGGGCCGCACCGACCGCCTCCTCGGACAACACCGGCACCGTAAACACCGACACCCGCACCGAACCCGGCTCCGGAATACTCAGCGACCACTCCCCAGACCCCGCATCCTGCACCCGCAACCGCAACGCACCATGGTGATCCACCAAAGCCCGCAACACGACCTCGACATCAGCCTCACTAACCCCCGCCGGAGCCTGCACCACCATCGTCTGGTTGAACTGATCCACCGGACCCGCCACACCGCGCAACCACCGCATGATCGGCGTGGCCACCACCGGCCCCACCCCATCCTCAACCGACCCAACCCGCCCCCCAACCACCCCAACCACCTGCGCCAACCGCGCCACACTCTGCTCAACGAAAATGTCCCGCGGACGACACACCAAACCCGTCGCCCGCGCCCTGGCCACCACCTGCATCGAGGAAATGCTGTCGCCACCCAGATCGAAAAACGAGTCATCCACCCCGACCCGCTCCAACCCCAACACCTGGGCATAAATACCGGCCAAAACCTCCTCCACCGCATCACCCGGCGCCCGATACCGCTCACCATCCTGATAATCCGGCGCCGGCAAGGCACGAGCATCAAGCTTGTTGTTGACCGTCAACGGCATCGCATCCAGCACCAGCACCGCAGCGGGCACCAGGTAAGACGGGAGGGATGCGCTCAGTTCGGCACGGATCGCGGCCGGGTCCGCGGTGCCGGTGATGTAGCCGACCAGTCGTTTGTCGCCGGGGCGGTCCTCGCGAGCGATCACCGCGGCCTGCTGTACACCGTCGAGCGCGGCCAGCGCGGCCTGGACTTCGCCAAGCTCGATGCGGTAGCCGCGGATCTTGACCTGGTCATCGGCGCGACCCCGATATTGCAGCTGCCCGTCGGGTCCCCAGCAGACCAGGTCCCCGGTGCGATACATGCGCGCACCGGCGCCGCCGAACGGGCACGCCACAAACCGCGCCGCGGTCAGACTGCTCCGGTGCACGTAGCCGTACGCCAGTCCTGCACCCGCCACGTACAGTTCCCCGACGACCCCGACTGGCACCGGCGTCAGCCAGCCGTCCAGTACGAACAGCGCAGCCGCATCGACCGGGGACCCGATCGGCACCCCCTGCCCGGGCACCAGGGGCGCGCTGATCGCCACACACATCGTCGTCTCGGTGGGGCCGTAAGCGTTGATCATCACCCGGCCGGGCGCCCATTGATCCACCACTTGGGGCGGGCAGGCTTCCCCGACCACCACCAACGCCGCCGACTCCAACCCCTCGATGGGCAAAACGCTTGCTGCAGTAGGAGTCTGGGTGAGCACGCTGACCTGCTCGCGAACCAGCAAGGCATGGAAGTCCTCGGGAGAAGCGGTCAGCGCTTCGGGTACTACTACCACCCGGCCGCCGCGCAGCAGGGCGCCGAAGATCTCCCACACCGAGACATCGAAGGCCAACGAGTGGCACTGTGGCCACACCCCCGGGCGCGGCAGGCCGGCCTCGAGGGAACTCAGTAATTGGGTCACGTTGTGGTGCGTAATCGCCACGCCTTTGGGGACGCCGGTGGTGCCCGACGTGTAGATGAGGTAGGCGACGTCATCGGGGTTCGCCGTGTTCAGTGCTGCGCCGGATTGGGCGGCGACGGCTGGGTCGTCGATGTCAATCACGAGCAGATCGCAGCCGGCCAATCGCGGCCGAAGGTCGGCAGTGGTGAGCGCGGCGACCGGTGCTGCGTCGGTGAGCAGGAATTCGATGCGGGCGTCGGGCACCGCGGGGTCGATCGGCAAATAGGCGGCACCGGTTTTGAGCACCGCCAGGATTGCCACGATCGCCTCGGCGGAACGGTTGAACAGCAGTGCCACGCACTGCCCTGGCCCTACCCCGTTGCCACTGAGCAGGTGGCCCAATTGGTTTGCGGCCGTGTCCAGTTCGCGGTATGTCCAGGTGCGCTCACTGCAGCACAGCGCTGTTGCGTCTGGGGTGCGGGCCACGTGCTCGGCGAACAATGACGGGATCGAGACCGGTGCCGTGACAGCCCGGGTCAGCGTCGCCCGGTTGCCGAGCGCGTCGAGGTGCGTGCGTTCATCGCCATCGAGCGCATCGATCGCCGAGAGGCGGGCGGCCGGATCGGCTGTCATTGCTGCGAGCACCAATCGCAGCCGCTCCACCAGGGTTTGGATAGTGGCGGAATCGAAGACGTCAGTGCGGAACTCAACGGTCCCGCCGATCCCGGCAGGCTCGCCGGTTTGGGTCCACCGCTCGGCCAACGAGAAGTTCAGATCCATACGGGCGGTCTGGGTGTCCAACGGCAGCTCGGTAACGACCAGATCCCCCAACCGCAGGGCCGCGGCGGGAGCGCTGTTGTCGTGACCCGGGACGTTCTGCCAGGCCAACGCAACCTGCACCAGTGGATGATGGGTCAGTGACCGCGTCGGGTTGAGCCGCTCCACCAGCACTTCGAACGGCACATCCTGATGCTCATAGGCCGCCAGGCTGCGGGCCCGCACCTGCGCAAGCAACTCGGCCACTGTCAGATCCCCGGCCAGCTCGACCCGCAGCACCATTGTGTTGACGAAGAACCCGACCAGCTCGTCCAGCGCCGGATCCCGCCGCCCGGCGATCGGGAAGCCCACCGCCACATCAGAACTCGCGCTCAGCTTGGACAGCAGCACCGCCAGCGCGGCCTGTACCACCATGAAGCTGGTCGCGTTGTATTCGCTGGCCACCCGGGCGATCTGCCGCTGCAGTTGCGCGGGCCATCCCACGTCTAACTTGGCGCCACGCTGATCCGCTACCGGCGGATACGGCCGATCGGTGGGCAACACCAGATGCTCGGGCATCCCGTCCAGCGCGTCCTGCCAATAGGCCAGCTGCGCGCTGATCCGGCTCTCGCCGTCGTCGAGGTCACCCAGCTGCGTGCGCTGCCACAGCGTGTAATCCGCGTACTGGACGGGTAGTTCACCCCACTGCGGGGCCTGCCCGCTGCATCGGCTCGCGTAGGCCACCGCCAGGTCAGCAATCAAGGGGGTGATCGACCAGCCGTCGGCGGCGATGTGATGCATCACCGCCACTAACACGTGCTCCTGGTCATCTACCCGCAAAAGCCTTGCCCGCAAAGGAATCTCGGCAGACAAATCAAACGTGTACCGCGCCGCCGAAGCGATCGCCTCCCGCATGCTCGCCGCCGTCCACCCCGTGGCATCCACCACATCCCAACCGAACTCGACTCGTTCGACGGGAACAATCACCTGGTGTGGAATCCCCTCCACCGCCGGGAACACCGTGCGCAAACTCTCATGCCGGCCAACAACATCGGACAGCGCCGCACCCAACGCCGCAACATCAAGCGCCCCCACAATCCGCAATGCCGTCGCCATGTTGTACACCGGCGAAGGACCCTGCAACTGGTCCATGAACCACAACCGCGACTGCGCAAACGACAACGGCAAAACCTCGGGCCGCTCGAATGCCACCAACGGCTCAAGGCCATCCCGACCTATCCCGACGTGCGGCGCCAACTGAGCGACCGAGGGCGCGTCGAACAACATGCGCACTGACAAACCGGCGCGGAGTGTCTTGTTCGTCGCCGCGACCAATCGCATCGCCGACAACGAGTCGCCGCCGAGGTCGAAGAACGAGTCGTCGATTCCGACCCGATCAATATCGAGGACCTCGGCGTAGATACCGGCCAGGATTTCCTCGAGCTGGTTGGTGGGGGCACGGTAGTGATCGGTGTCGTGGTAGTCCGGCGTCGGTAAGGCGCGACGGTCGAGTTTGCCGTTCACCGTCAACGGCAACGCCTCCAACACCACCACCGCCGCCGGCACCATGTACGACGGCAACCGCTCACCCAACTGCACGCGAAGCTGCCCCGCGTCGGCACCCCCAGTGATGTAGCCGATCAGCCGCTTATCCCCGGGACGATCCTCCCGAGCAACCACCACCGCCTGCTCCACACCAGCCAACCCCGCCAACACCGCCTGAACCTCACCCAACTCGATGCGATACCCACGGATCTTCACCTGCTCATCAGCACGCCCCAAATACACCAACTGCCCATCAGCACCCCACCGCACCAAATCCCCAGTCCGATACATCCGCACCCCGGACCCACCAAACGGACACGCCACAAACCGCGACGCCGTCAACCCCGCCCGACCCACATACCCAAGCCCCACACCGCGACCCGCCACATACAACTCACCCACCACCCCCACCGGCACCGGCCGCAACGCCGCGTCGAGCACGAACAACGCCGCTCCAGACACCGGCGCACCGATCGGCGCGACCCTCGAACCTGCTTGCAGCGCAGCGCTTATCGATGCATAAACCGTTGCCTCGGTGGGGCCGTAGGCGTTGATCACCCGCCCCGGCGTCCACCGATCCACCAGTTCGGTCGGGCAGGCCTCGCCGGCCACCACCAGTGCCGCGTTTTCCAGCCCGTCCGGCGACAGGATCCCCGCGGCCGAGGGCGTTTGACTCAGCACGGTGACGCGCTCGGCGATCAGCAAAGCGCGGAAGTCCTCGCTGGAGCTGGCTATTGCTTCGGGCACAACGACGAGTCGGCTGCCATACAGCAGCGCACCGAAGATCTCCCACACCGAGACGTCGAAGCTGTACGAATGCCACTGCGTCCACACTCCACCCGGTCCGGATGGTCGTGTGGCGCCATCCGGCCCGAATAGCCCCGGCACGTTGCGGTGCTGGATGGCCACGCCTTTCGGCGCACCGGTGGTTCCTGAGGTGTAGATCAGGTAGGCGACGTCATCGGGACTTGGCCCCGGCAATGCGGTGCTGGGCTGCTTGTCGAGCTGCCGCTCAACGGCAGCGTCGTCGACGACGATGACCGATGTGTCACATCCGTCCAGTCGCGGGTGCAGCGCCGCGGTGGTGACGGTGGCGATCGGCTCGGCATCGGTGAGCACGAACCGGATACGTGGTACCGGAAGTGCCGGGTCTATCGGCACGTATGCCGCGCCCGTTTTGAGTACCGCCAGAATCGCGACGATCGCCTCAGCCGACCGGGTGAACACCAGCGCCACAGTCTGGCCCGGACCGGCGCCACGGCTCGCCAGCAGATGTGCCAACCGATTCGCGGACTCGTCGAGTTCGCGGTACGTCATCGACCGGTCGCCGCAGGTAAGCGCAACCACCGCGGGTGTACGCGCCACCTGTTCGGTGAATCGGCCTGGAATCGTCTCCTGCGCGGGTGGCTGGCTCAGCGCCCACCGATTGCCCCAGGTGTCGAGGCAGGTGCGCTCCGCGGCGTCGAGCAAGTCCAGCGAGGACAGCGGCAGCCGAGGGTCGGCCGACATCGCCGCCAGCACCCGGGTGAAACGCTCGAACAGCACTTCGATACCGGCCAGGTCGAACACGTCCATGTCGTATTCGACGCGTAGGCCCAGCTCGGTTCCGGGCAAGGCCTGCAGGGCAAGCGGGTAGTGGTTGGATTCTCGGAAGCTGAACCCGGTCACGGCCAACCCGTCGATGCCCAGCGGGGCCTCGGTGTCGAGCGGATAGTTTTCGAGCACAAAGAGCGCGTCGAACAGCTGGTCCTGCCCGGCGATGCGGTGGATTTCGCTGAGCGCCAGGTGCTGGTGCTCGAGGGTGTCAGTGTGGGCCTGCTGCAGCTGAGCCAACAGATCGGCGGTGGTGGTGCCCGGGCTGACCGTCGCCCGCACCGGCACCGTGTTGATCATCAGGCCGATCATCGAGTGCGAGCCCGCTACGTCAGCCGGCCGGCCGGACACCGTGGTGCCGAAAGCAACGTCATGTTGACCGGTCAGCCAGCACAACAATCGTGCGAAGGCGGCCTGCAACACGAAGTTGACCGTGGTCTGGTGCGAGCGCGCCAGCTCGCCCAAGGCTTGCGTAGTGGGCTCGGGCACCCGAAAAGATTCGACACCGCGCCGCCCCTGCTGAACCCGGCCCGCGGGACCCACCAGGGTGGGCGTGGCGAAGCCGGACAACGCCTCGCGCCATGCCTCCCGAGCGGCCGCGCGATCCCGCTGCGCCAGCCAGGTGACGAACCGCCGAAATGAACTGGGAGGGGGCAGCCGCCGCCCGGCATAGCTGGCGAAGATCTCCTGCAGCACGAGCGGCATCGACCAGCCATCGAGCACGATGTGGTGCGCGGTGAGTACGAATCGGTGCTGGTTGGCGGCGGTGCGGATCAGGGCGGCGCGCAACGGCGCCTGACGGGCGAGGTCGCAGACCGCGGCACGCTCGGCGGCGCACACTCGCTCGATATCGTCGCCTGGTCCCGATTCGATATAACGCCAGGGCACTTCTGGATCAGCGGGGATCACCTGCACCGGCTCGTCGAAATCTGCGCGGAACCGGGCCGCCAGGTTCGGGTGGCGGTTGACCACCGTGTGCACCGCCTCGCGCAGCCGAGGCTCATCGAGCGGACCGGTCAACGCGATATCCAGCTGCATCGCGTAGACGTCGTTGCCGGTCCCGGGTGTGGTGCTGGCGTGGAAGAGCAGTCCCTGCTGCACGGGCGTCAGCGGCAGCACATCGGCGATCGGGAATTGCCGGTTCAGCTCATTGATCTGCTGCTGGTTCAATCCGACCGGGGCGATATCTGACGGGGTCAGACCGCCCCCGCCGCGTCGCACGTGCGCACAAATGCCGGTCAGGGCGTCGAACCAAAGTCGGTTGAGCTGACTGATCCGGGCCTCGTCGAGCACCGAGGGTGCCCAGGTCCAGTCGGCTTGCAGATGCGCACCGGTGTCGGTGTCGAGGGTGACCGCGTTGAGCTCGACGGTATGCGGCAGCCGGATTGGCACCGCCGCGGCGACACCGTTGACCGAGAGGCCATCCAGGCAGACCCGCCAGACGTCGGCGCCCTGGTCAGCACTTGCGGCGGCGCCGAGGCGGCCCAGGTAGTTGAATCCGATCGGCGGGTCAGCCGACCCAAGATCGACTTCGGGATTCAGATAACGCAGCAAGCCGTAGGTCAACGGATCCGGCTGGGCCCGCAACTGCTCCTTGGCAGATTTGACCAGCGCGCCCAGCGCCGCATCACCAGCTACCACCTGTGCCCAGGACAGCCCGCCGAAAGCCATCGCCGCCGGATACTTCGCGGTGAACCACCCCACCGTGCGGGACAGGTCCACCGCAGCGCCCAATTCCTCCGCACGCCCGTGACTCTCGACGTCGATAGCCACCGGCGCGTGACCGCTGCCCCACAACTGGTTAACCGCCATCCCGAACGCGATCAACAAGATGTCGTGTACACCGGCGTGGAATGCCGCGGGTACCTCGGCAAGCAACATGCGGGTGGTCTCGACGTCCAACCGCGCCGACCACCGCCCAGCGCTTCGATAACTATCCAGTTCCGCGCGTGGTGCGGGCAGCACCGCAGGAACAGCCGCCACCCGGCGCCACGCGGCCGCGTGGGCTACCACTCGGGGATCTAGAGCATGCACCGACAGCAATGACGACCATCGCGCAAACGACGTGCCGGCGGCGGGTAGAACGATGGCATCTCCACCGCGATATTGGCCCCAGGCCATGTTGAGGTCATCCAGCAAGATGCGCCACGACACCCCGTCAACGGCGAGGTGATGAATGATCACTGCCAGTTGAGCGGTCGCGTTTGCCCACACCGCGCGAAGCATCGCCCCGGCCACCGGATTCAATCGCGATCGCGCCGCCACCACCACCGCGTCGGTCAACGCCTCGACCGACTCCACGCACCCGCGCGCGTCCACCGAACCGGCGGCGGGAACGGTCAGCGACCAACCCCCAGCGCCGTCGTCCCCCACGCGCAGCCGCAGCATCGGGTGGTGATCCAGCAAGCCTTGCAGGACGACCACCGCGTCGGTCTCGGTCGCACCCGGTGGAGCCTGCAGCAGCAACGTCTGGTTGAACTCGTCGACGTGCCCGTCCAGATCGTGTAGCCACCGCATGATCGGGGTGACGGCCACCGGCCCCAGGCCTTCGTCGGCTATACCGGCAGCATCACTGGCCAGCCCGATAACCCTGGCCAGGCCAGCCACGGTCTGCTCAACGAAGATGTCGCGCGGACGGCATACCAGTCCCGCCGCGCGGGCTCGGGCGGCAACCTGCATCGACAGGATGCTGTCGCCGCCCAGCTCGAAGAACGACTCGTCGGCGCCGACCCGGTTGATGCCGAGCACCTCGGCGTAGATGCCCGCCAGGATCTCCTCGATCGCGTCGGAGGGGGCGCGGTAATGATCGACGTCCCGGTACTCCGGCGCGGGAAGCGCCCGTTTGTCGAGTTTGCCGTTGACGGTCAACGGCATCGCGGGAAGCACTACCACCGCGGCCGGGACCATGTACGACGGCAGCCGCTCGGCGAGCGCAGCTCGCGTGACGGCGGGGTCGGCGGACCCCGTCGCGTACCCGACCAGTCGCTTGTCGCCGGGGCGGTCCTCGCGGACCAGCACCACCGCCTGCTCCACGCCGTCGAGCGCGGCCAGCGCGGCTTGCACTTCGCCGAGCTCGATGCGGTAGCCGCGGATCTTGACCTGCTCGTCGCTGCGACCGCGATATTGCAGCTGCCCATCGGGTCCCCAGCACACCAGGTCCCCGGTGCGATACATACGCGCACCGGCGCCGCCGAACGGGCACGCCACAAACCGCGTTGCGGTCAAACCGGTCCGATGCACGTACCCGTAGGCCAAACCGGCACCGACTACATAGAGTTCGCCAACGACTCCAGCGGGCGCAGGTCGAAGCCACTCGTCCAGGACGAAGAAGCCGAGATGGGGCAGCGGCCCCCCGATCGGGCTGCCGCTGCCGCCGACATCGTCGATCACGATCTCGCGGAATGAGGCGTGCACGGTCGTCTCGGTGATGCCGTACATGTTGATCATCCGCGGCGAGTCCGGATGATCGTTCAGCCACGGTTCAAGGCGTTGCGGCTCCAGCGCTTCACCGCCGAAAACCACCACATCTAGGCAAAGCTCAGGCTCGACGTTGGGTTGTGCCGCGTCGACTGCTTGCAGCGCATAGAACGCCGACGGGGTCTGACTCAGAACGTTGACACGTTCGGCAACCAGTAGCGCGTAAAAGTCTTCCGGCGATCGTGTCACCCATTCCGGCACCACTACCAGGCGCCCGCCGTGCAGCAGCGCACCGAAGATCTCCCACACCGAGAAGTCGAACGCCAGGGAGTGCGATTGAGTCCAGGCCTGCGCCGGTGCGAGCTCCAGGCAGCCATCCAGCGCGGCTAGCAGCCGAGTCACATTGCGGTGCGGGATTGCTACGCCCTTGGGGACACCTGTGGTGCCCGAGGTGTAGATGAGATAAGCGATATCGTCCGGGCTGGACGATGGTAGCGCCGTCGCGGGTTGGTTCTGCACCGCGGGATCGCCGAACTCGATGACCGACAGGGCTTGCCCAGCCAACCGTTCGGCAAGTTCGGCCGTGGTGATGGCCGCCAGCGGCTTCGCATCGTCGAGCATGAACTGCATTCGGCTAGCAGGCACCGCCGCGTCGATCGGCAGATACGCCGCCCCTGTTTTGAGGACGGCCATTATCGCCACGATCGCCTCGGCGGACCGGTCAAACAGCAACGCCACCCGCTCGCCGGGTCCTGCGCCGCGGCCGACCAGCAGATGCGCCAGGCGGTTGGCGGCTGCATCGAGTTCCCGATACGTCATGCAGCGGCCGTTGTGGCTGACGGCGACCGCCTCGGGGCTACGCAGTACCTGATCGGCGAACAGCGCGCTAATCGACGGCTCGGTCGAAGGATCCGCGCATACCTCGCAGTTGCCCCACTTGTTCAGCGCGGTCAACTCGAGTTCATCGAGCAGAGCGACGGAGGACAGCGTCCGCGCCGGTTCGGCGGCCATCGCGATGAATATTCGCTCCAAGCGCTGTACCAAGTCGCGGAGACCAGAATTGGAGAACAATTGCCCGGTACCCGGGGTACAGAGGAAAAGCTGTCCCTCGTCTCTGAAGAAGACCAGCCGGAACTGATCCCCGAGGCCGTCGTGGGTCAATGTGGCGAATGCCGCAGTGCCACCCAGGTCCGCGAGATGGGTGGTAGGTAAGAAATTGAGCGCTACGCGATTCGACGCCTGATCCGAGGCCCGAAAGCTTGCCTTGTTCTCGATAAGGTGTACCGGGAATCGCTGGTGCTGCAGGGCTTCCTGGATCCTGCTGTCGACGTGCCGACAAAACTCGACAACTGTCAACTTTGGCTCAGTCTTCAACACCAGCGGGACCACTCCGGAAGCCATCCCGGGCACCAATTTTGTCTCCGGCCGCACCCGTCTGCTTACCGGGAAATCAAATACAACCTCGGGGCCCGCAGCGTCGGAGCCATGGGCCAGTAGCGCACAGGCCGCAGTGATCACCGATGACCGGCGCATCCCCAAATTCCGCGCCAGATGGTCAATTCGGGCAACTGCGGTCGGGTCCAACTGGAGGGGAAGCGAGGACAGATCCAAGTCTGGTGCGGGTGCGGCGTCGGCCGCGCGGGAACTGCGCTCGGTTGCCGGCGGAAGGTGCTCAGTCCAATACGCGCGGTCATCCAGGTATTCATCCGAGTTTTGGTAGTCTAATTCACTCTTGATCAAATCCCGCAGCGGCATGAAAAAAGTTGGCGGAATTGACTCACCGGAAATAAGTGCGTTGTAGACGCTTGGAATACGATGGAGCGCCAGGCCGAGGCCGACGCCGTCTGCCACGATGTGGTGACAGCACACGAAGAAATAGAACTCGTCCGTTCGCGTCTGGAGCAACGCGAATTTGAATAATGGACCAGTAAGTGGCAGCGCCGTACGTTGAATATCCGATGCCAGGCGCGACACTTCTTCGGCAGGATTCGGGCAATTGGTCAGATCATAACGGAGGATGCCGACCTCAGGATTGTCAATTATCTTTTGGAAAACTTGACCGTCCGATTCGTAAAATACCGCCCTGAGCGGCTCGGCCTCGTTCACCGCTTGACGGACGGCGGCCCCGAATAGATCGGGATCGATGGGGCCCGCGAACCGCACGAGCACGCCCAATTGCCACCTAGCGCCGAAGCGGCCGGTCTCTTCTGCAAGCCATATGTCCAGCTGTCCGCGTGTCAGCGGGAGTGCATTGTCGTCAAAATTCATGGGCATACCGCGCCGGGTCACTTGTCGCTGCTAGCAGCCAGCCTCTCTCGCAGACTGATAGGTCGTATGTCGGGCCAGCTTTGTTCTACGTAATGCAGACACTCCGCGCGCGGGGCTTCCCCGTGCACGACCCGCCAGCCCGATGGCACATCGGCGAATGCAGGCCAGAGGCTGTGCTGTTCCTGTTCGTTGATCAGTACCAAAAAGCTGCCGTTGCCGTCATCAAAAGGATTGGTCACGAAATTTCTCCCCAATGCCCGCCCGAACAGGATGGAATACCGTTCGTTAACCATACGGGAGGTATACAGCACGGGGAACCTCGGTGTCGGAACTTTGCTGTTTCAGACCCGGTTACGACAATGATTTTCGAATGTGACCTTTCGTCGAGTTTGTAAATGCGCTGGCTGGGCAATGTTTTCGGCGGCGCGGCACGCTTCCTTCGATTGCGGTCGAGGGATTCGCTCGGACCGAACCCGGGGCACGGGACCGCAAATGCGCCAGAATGGTTGTCGGACAAGACTATTGACCTGGTCGCCACACCAGCGATGGCGGCGCCCCGTGGTGCGGCTATCGCGATCGAGATACCCAGGAGAGGGTGGCCAAGCCCACAATGAATTCATTCAACCGCTTCGGCATAGGCTTGAATAAGCACTTCAAACCGCCTCTCCATAAAATCGTGAACGGCTGCCACGGTGAAACGAATTCATCTAAGGAGAAAATGTTGCCGGTAAGGGCCCCAACCGGCGGCGTCTTGCCGCTAGTTAGTATCGAACAATGAGCGATTCCGCGCCAACCGCGCTGCCGCCCGGACCACGACTCCCCCTAATCGCCCAGTCTGCCCTAATGCTGCGTTATGGTTTGCGTTTCCTCACCGGATGCCAGCGACGCTACGGAGACGTGTTCACACTGCGTGAACCTCTCGCCGGAACAGTCGTCTATCTTGCGAATCCCGCCGACATCAAGACTGTGTTCGCCGGCGACCCACGGGTGTTTCACGCTGGCGAAGCACACTGGTACTTGAGCGGGGTACTCGGGGAAACCTCCATTTTCGTCATCGACGAGGACGAGCATCGAGACCGGCGTCGGCTCATGATGCCGGCGTTTCATCGCGACGCCGTCGCACGGCAGGCCGACCAGATGGCTCAGATCACCATCGAGAACCTGGCCGGCTGGCCGGTGGGCAAGAGTTTCCCGGTGGCCTCGAAGATGACCGAGATTACCCTCGAGGTGATCCTGCGCACCGTCATCGGCGCCACCGACCCGCAGCGGCTAGCGAAACTGCGCAGGGTGGTGCCGCGGCTGCTGTATTTGAGTGCTTGGGAGACCCCAGCGATCGCCAAACCGAGCTTGCAACGGCACGGTCCGTGGCGTGCGCTGGGTCGGCGATTCGAAGAAACGGACGCGCTGCTCTACGCCGAGATCGCCGACCGCCGCGCCGATCCTGATATCGCCGAGCGAACTGATGTGCTGGCCATGCTGATTCGCAGCACCGACGAGGACGGGCGCTCGATGGGCGACCCCGAGCTGCGCGACCAGCTGCTTACCCTGATCGCGGCCGGACACGAGACCACCGCATCGGCGATGTCGTGGGTATTGGAGCGACTGGTCCGGCACCCCTCCGTGCTGGCAAAGTCCGTGTGGGCGGCCGACGCCAGCGCGGCGGGCGATCCCGCCGGGGACGAGTACCTCGACGCAGTGATCAAAGAGACGCTGCGCGTACGCCCGATCATCTTCAGTTCCGGCCGCATCCTCAAGGAGCCGACCGAGGTGGGAGGCTACCTGCTGCCGGCAGGCGTGACGGTAAACCCAGGCATAGGGCTAGTACATGCACGCGCCGAACTGTATCCGGAACCGGACCGATTCGATCCAGACCGAATGTTGGGCGCCACCCTGAGCCCGACCACATGGCTACCGTTCGGGGGCGGAAATCGCCGCTGTCTGGGCGCGATCTTTGCCCAGGTGGAGATGCGGGTTGTGCTGCGTGAGATCCTGCGCCGCCTCGAATTGAACACCACCACTGAAGAAGACGAAAAGCAGAAGTCCAAACACGTCACGTTGGTACCCCACCTTGGCGCGCGCATCGAGATCCGGGCTGTAAGAGAAGTTTCTTCAGCGCCGCCGAGGCCGGTTCAGCCTCCGGGCTGTCCGGTCAACGCGAAGACCACGACGCCGTCGAGCGATAAGCGGCCCAGCTGATTTCGTGGTTCTGCGGATCAAGTCAGGCGTGGCGGCTAACGCTGGCAAATGTCTCGATCAGGTCGGCGGCGGCCGCGATGCTGTCGGCGGGTTTGGTCATCTGGGTGGCGAATTCGCGGGCCCGCGCGACATAGCGCGGATCGAGTACAGTGCGTAGGTCTGCCACCAAAGATTTCTCGGTTGTCGCCGAAAAACGCCGCGCGGCACCAACTTTCAAGTGTTTGACTCGCCTTCCCCACAGCGTCTGATCGAGGTCGGTGGAAAGGATCACCGTGGGCACCCCGGCGCGCAGACCGGTGGCGGTGGTACCCAGGCCCCCGTGGTGAACGACCGCGCGGCAAGCGGGAAAGGCGGCAGCATAATTCATCGTGCCGACGACCTTGACGTGATCGGCGGGCGGAATCTGGCTGAAGTCAGTCCCGGCGGCGCAGACCAACGCCCGCTCGCCCAACTCGGCACATGCCGCGCTGATCATGGCAAACGTGTTCGCCGCGGACTTGACCGGAAGGCTGCCGAAACCAAAGAAGATAGGCGGCGTTCCCGCGGCAATCCACGCGGCCACCTCCTCATCGGCCTCACCCGGCAACTCCATGGTCAGCGCCCCTACGAAGGGCCGTTGCCTCCCGAACTCCGACCACTCCCGCGCTAACTCCGGAAAGCAGGCACCGTCGTAGGCCTGAATCTCCAGCGATCCGCGCTCGGTGACCCGCCGCGGCGAGGGCTTGGTGGCTTTAGGGAGACCGAGTTCGTCGCGCTGAACACGCTCGACCTTCGCGGCCGCCCGCCAGGCCACCCATTCGGATACTTGCATCGCCGCTCGGCCCGCACGCGGTGGCAGGAACGGCACGAACTGGCCGTTGGCCCGCAACGGAAAAAGGTGCAGCGTGGCCAACGGAATGTCGTAGTACTCGGCGACGTTGCCGGCGGCGTCCTCGAAATTCACGCCGGTGAAAAGCAGATCGGCGCCGTCGGCCAGGGTGGTCAGGGTGGCGATGATGTCCTTCCAGCTCTGCAGGAAGGGTTGCACGGCTTCGCGCCGCAGCTTGATCAATTCCCGCACTTTCCAGAAGTTGCGGAAGAAGTGCGTCCAGAAATTGCGGTGCGCGTCCAGAACCGCCTGCAAATCCGGGCCGTAGGCGACAGCGGAGAGCCCGGCAGCCTCGACGAAACCGATCAGGTCGGGTGGGACAGCCATCCGCAACTCATGCCCGCGGCGCAGTAGTTCACGCGCGACGGCGACGCATGGCTCGATGTCGCCGCGCGTGCCGTAACTTGCCAGCGCGATTTTCATGGTTGTGTTGACCTGCCGATCAGGGACGTCCTGCGTGGCTGGACATTGGGCGTCAGCCAACGCGCTTGAGACGGACGAAATCTTCCAGACGGTCTGCGGCAGCGGCCACGCTTTGCGCCGGCGTGCTCATGCGGGTGGAGACATCGCGCGCTCGCGCTGCGTATTGCGGCTCTAGGATAGTGCGCAGATCGGCGACCAAGGATTTTTGCGTGGTGGCTGAAAAGCGCCGCGCGGTACCAACTTTCAGTTGCTTGACCCGAGCACCCCAAAGCGTCTGGTCGAGATCGGTCGCCAGAACCAGCGTGGGCACGCCCGCGCGCAAGCTGGCGGCCGTGGTGCCCGCACCACCGTGGTGTACGACTGCGCGGCAGGCGGGAAAGACGGTCGAGTAATTCATCGTGTCCACCACCTTGACGTTGTCGAATACGGGCACCCCAGTGAAGTCGCTCGCGCCCGCACACACCAACGCCCGCTCGCCCAACTCCGCACATGCCGCGCTGATCATGGCGAGCGTCTCACCGGCGGAATCGACTGGCATGCTGCCGAATCCGAAGCAGATCGGGGGGCTTCCGGCGGCTATCCACGACATGACTTCGTCATCAGAATCCGTGCGCAAATCCATGGTCAACGCGCCGACAAAGGGCCGTTGGCCGTCCCACTGCGCCCACTCGGCGGCTAACCCGGGAAAGCAGATGTCATCGAAGGCCTGGATCTCCAGCGATCCGCGCTTGGCGATGCGCCACGGCGAGGGCTCGGTGGCCTTCGGTAGGCCCAGTTCACGACGCTGCGGATCCTCCAGCCGTTTTAACATGGGCCAACCCAACCATTCGGACACTTTCATCAAGGAGCGCCCAAGCGGCGCTGGCAAGCCCGGAACGAGTTGACCGTTGGCGCGTATCGGCCACACATGCAGGGTGGCCAACGGCATGCCGTAATACTCAGCGACATTGCCGGCCGCCTCCTCGCCGAGCACACCGGTGAACAGCAGGTCGGCGCCCTGCGCCAGGGTTCGCAGCGTCGAACCGATGTCTTGCCAGCACTGTTTCAAGAATCGCCAGTCATCGCGCAACAGCTCCCGCAGCTCACCAACTCGCCAGAAGTTCTTCCAGAACTTGCGCAAGAAGCGTGCCCAGAAATCGCGGTTGATGTCTTGCCAGGTCCGCACATCCGGCCCGCAGGCAACGGCTTTGAGTCCCGCCTGCTCGGCGAAGCCGACCAGGTCCGGAGAGACCACCATCGCAACGTCGTGGCCACGGCGGGCTAACTCGCGACCGACGGCAACACCGGGCTCGACATCTCCGCGAGTCCCATAGAATGCCAGCACAAATTTCATCGTGGCGACCTCTTGCCTTTCACTTCCTGTGAATATGCTGCGAAATCAAAGCGAGAACTTCAGGGCCGCTCAACCGCCCGGCAGCATATTCCGACATCTCTGTTGCTATTGACTCGAATTCCAATGTTTGCGATCGAAGTGAGTTTTTAGTGCGCTGGTAATTTCATCACATAACCGACCTTGTCGGAAGCGCGAGTCGAGCCGGCTTCGTGCGGCGCGGGTGTCGATCCGTTGCGCGCGGCATTTCTTCAATGCCGTCGGAGGGGCCACCCCGGTAGGCCGGCACGTAGGGGCGACGATCCGGTTATGCGGCGCCGGTTCGCGGTGACTCGAGCCCGATCGATCATCTTCATGACCGACGGGCGAACGTGCGGGTTCATCTTGTCGAGATACTCAAAGATTGCGAATACGGGTCGGAAACTGCGTTCGCTGGCCTGGTAGGCCGCGAAAACATGATCGAGGACGGACTGATCCCAGGGCTCATCCCGCGCCGCCAAGAACAACTCTTCGTGTACCTGTGAAATCCAGTTCGCGCCCGCGAGATCCGCCACTGAGCCACAATCCCGCTGGCGATCCGGATTTGATTTGAGAGAGCGTTCGATTGCCGCCTCGTCTCCGGTGTCGAGTTCGACCCCGAGCGCCACCGAAATCCTTTCTAATTCTCTACGCCAGTCCTGCAGAAGGTTGGCATAGTCCACGAATACGCGCACCATTCCGCGCGTCTCAATCTCGGCCAGCAGATTTGCTTTCAGCCAAAGGGCACTCGAGAGTTCCGGCAAGGCGGCACCGCCAACGGCCACCGAAGTCACGACCTCGCTCGGGTGCCGCACGACGATGACGACGGCGACGTCGAATCCGGCGGCGGCCGCCGCCTCGGACCACAGTCCGAAGAGCTGCGAAACCCGCGGATCGTTGATGACCACGAAGGGCGCGTTACTGGCGCCGGCAAGAAACCCCTTCATCTCCGCGACGCAGGCCTCCCGCTCCTCTACGTCAAACGTGCTTTCGTCCTGAAGACGCAAGGTCGGGTCGACCCCGCTGCTGCCATGCCGGCGCAGGATCTTGTCGTTGATGATGCGGGGTGTGCGGAGCTGGCGACCGCCAGTCATATCGTCAGTTCGAGCGTCGCCCGGCATGGCGGGCAGGGCTGCCCCACAGCGGGCGAGGAGGCGCGCGACGGCAGCGGATCCGGAACGAGCCCCGCCCAGGACGAACAAGGCAACCGGGCGCGTCCGGCGTTCCGCGACGATGGCGCCTCGGCGGGGACACATAACGGCACAGTAGCCCACCGGTTGGTATTCGGGGCGAGCTGAAAATCACCGCATTCACCTCTCGCCAGTCCCGGATTTACGTCATAGCCCTCCGCCGAGTTACCGGTCCCGAAACAAAGGATGCTTGCTGTGACTTCAATGGCAAGCGGCACTGATGGCTGACGGACGGCAAGTAACAAAGTAGTGTCGCTGGCCGTGTGGGGTTCACTGTTGGGTCTGGCGTTTCTGTTCACGATTAATCCAGTGCTGCTCGCTGTCATCGTTTTGATGATCTCGCGACCACGGCCGGTGCAAAATTTGCTGGCCTACTGGCTGGGCAGCATGATCGTGAATATCGCCGGGATGGTTATTCCCCTTATTGTGCTGCGGTCGACACCCGCGTTTCCCTATCTGGGCGATCCGGCTTCGGCGGGCACGAGCGCCGGCGCGCGATACTTTCAGATAGGGATGGGCGTGCTTGCCCTGTCGATTGCCACGCTCATCACGGTGCGCTTGGTCGCCCACCAGCGGGCGCAGCTGGCGACATCCGATGGCAACTCATCGGTGCTGGTCATGGACGCCGATGAGTCGACGCAATTGTCATCGCCATTTGGCCGTGCACAAGATACCGCGAACGAGGGTGGGTCGGCGTTTCGGCGGCTAGTCGGCCGTCTACAAAACGCCTGGGATGACGGAGCGTTATGGGTCGCATTCGTATTCGGCCTCTGCGGGTTCCCGCCGCCAATTCTGGTGTTATTCGTCGACACGACCATCATGGGCTCAGGGGCTGCGTTCGGCGTGCAGGTCGTCGCTGCCGTTGCCTTTGTCTTCGGGATGTTTGCGGTTGTCGAAATTGCACTCGTCAGTTACCTGATCGTGCCGGACAAAACCCTCGCCGTGCTGCGGCCGCTGCACGACTGGGCGGCGGCCAACCGGCGCCAAGTCCTGATAGGTATTTTCTCATTGGTCGGATTCTTTCAGCTGGGTCACGGATTGGGACTCATCTGAGTGCTGCCGGCGAAGCTCAGCCGTCGTCGCGGCATCAATAATCTTGCCGCCGCGGCCATTTCGCGTCAGGCCCAAGGCCCCTTGCGTCGGTGCGCGATTGCTTTCACCTTGACCACCAGCTTCACCAGAGAAGGTCGGAAGAGCAGACGATTTAGCCGATGAAAACGGTGAAAATTTTGCAACGCAATCCGGAAGCCACGTTCCCCTGCCACATACGCCTCGAAGACCCCATCCAGCGAATCCTGCTCCCAGGATTCGTCGAGCGCTGCCGCGGACACCGCTTGGTGAACCACGGAGACCCAGTCGGTGCCGAACGGCTCCGCCACTGGGCCGCCGCCCTCTCGTTGACGCTGCCGGTGCAGACTCGGTTCGAGAAAACCCTCGATCGCCTCCGCGTCCCGCGAATCCAGGTCGAGCTGGAGCGCAGTTGAAATCCGCTTTACCTCCCGGCGCCAATTCTCAAGCAGACACGAGTAATCGACGAATACGCGTGGCATTGTCCGGGTGGTTCTCTCGGCCAGCAGGTTACCTTTCAACCACAACGCACTGGCGAGTTCCGGCGATGTTCGATTCAACGCTGCCAGTGACGCGGCGACCTCCTGCGGGTGGCGCACCGCGATCACTACAGCAACATTCAGTCCGGCCAGACGCGCTGCCTCGAACCACAATTCGGACAGTGCCGTGATATTCAGGTCCTTGAGCACCACCACCGGCGCCACCGGCAACGTCCTCAGGTACGCCTCGATCTCGGTGATGTACGCAGCCCTCTCGGCGGGCTCAAATGCGCCTTTCTCCTGCAAGCGCATCGTGGGGTCGAACCATTCCGAGCCGTGTCGCCTCAAGATCGTGTAATTGACCCGATGCGATTCGAAAGGCTCCCAGTAGCCACGCGGATTGCCTGCGTTGGCGCCCACAAGTCCGGTCGGCAGCGCAGCACCGCACAAGGAGAGAACCCGTGTTAGCGCTGACGTTCCCGACCGGTTCACACCCAATACGAACAGGACAGTCCGGTGGGTTTCCGGGCCGTTCTCCTTGGCAGTGGCTTTCAGCACCACTGCGCGCTCGGTGCAGATTTCAGCATTATTGCGATACCGGATATTGGGCCGATTCGCCACCTCAGCTCGCGGCGGAAAAAACCCGTCGCGGCGCACTTGGCAATAGTGCGTCTGTTATGGCTCATAGCGGCACTATATGTGGTGGTCACCCCTGCTAAGCCAGTGGGCGACTGCGCGGGATGGTAAATCAGGCCAGTTTCACAGGCTCTGCACCGGCCGGGTCGGCACGCCGTCGTGAGATTCGACGGCACGCACACCACCGAGGCCCACAACCACACGAATATCGGTTGCCCGGTGCCCGATAAAGAATCAGCCGCCGAACCGAGCCTGCCCGGCATAACGGCGCCTCTCGAAGACTACGATCCCTTGGTTGTAGCGGCAGCCACTGTTACAAACCCATCGCCCCCAGCATTGGAGGGGCTCGACGGCCCGAAAGGGGGCCCATGGCGACGAAGAACATGCATCGCCGATATGTCTCGACTACCTCATCCAAGACTCGGGCGACCCCCGCCCGATACGGGCGAATCAGATGAATTCATTCGTGCAGCATGACAATCCAGTAGGCCTGGGTCGCGGGAGGTCGGAGGGCCGCGATATTGCGGGCCTCGGCCACAGCAGAACCAATTCTCACCAGGACTTGCGGACCGAAGGCGTTCATAGTCTGCACAACGTGTTGGCGCGCGACACGACAGCGTTCTGTGCTCCACGATCGGCGGTCTGATGTTCGTCCCAAGGTTTGTCGCGAAATTTTCGCCCAGCGCCAGTCGCAACCGTAACCGCGTCCGAGCAAGGCTGCTGAAATCTCTAGGACAGGAGAACGCTTCGATCATCACGACGGTCGAAACGGAGCTGGATCCAGCGACGGCTGACACAGCCGAACGAGCACCGCGGGTTCACAGACTATCGCAACACCTGGGGCTGTATGAGTCGGAAATTGATCGCTCGAGACCGATACGATTACTCGAGATCGGCAGCTTCTACTGGGACTCTCAACAAGAATGGAAAGACTATCTTGACCCCGGCTCACTCGTCATCGGTATCGATTTTGACTCAAAATTCCTGAAGATTCTGGATGAGAGCGGCACGCGTGTCCGAATGGGTGGAGCTCGGGACATTTCATTCTTGCGGGACGTGGCTACAGAATTTGGGCCGTTCACCGCCATTATCGACGCCGACAGCCAGTCGAGCTCCCGTCTGGTGAATAATTTCCGGTGCCTTTTTCCGCACTCGCTGAGCCCGGATGGCGTCTATCTGATTGAAGACGTTTATTGCGACTTCTGGACACTCTACAACAGTTTTTCGTTTATCGACATGGCCCGAGCTTTGATCGACGTCTTGCGTGGTCACTACCAATTCGCGCGCGACACTACTGAATTCGGCACAGGTCATTTAGTCATCGCGCGTTACGCTGCTGGGAGACGGCCGCAACGCCTGACGTCCTGATGATGCGGGCCGCACTGCTCGCCCCGTACGGCGATGTCTGCTGGAAGGACGGCACAGCCGCATACCGCAGTGGCGGACCACTGAAACCCGTGAAATGTCAGTCATCGCACTAGCGTGAACCTCCGCAACATCGGCAAACGTTCAACCCCTGCAGCACAATGCAACTCCGGCCGCACCAAACTTCAGGTTCTTGCGTAGACACAATTGCCATAGGTTAGAGTTAGCCGCATGGCAGGCGATACCACCGTGATTTGCCCGTCGAAGGCTATGGCGGCGGGGCCTTTTGGACGGTTGTAGGCAGCTAGTGAAAATCACTGCCGGAAGACAGTGTCCGAGCCCCTACCAAGGACTTCCTGATATCCAAGAGCGGCTCACAATCGACGGTGAGCTCAGGAATACCAGCCAGTCATGCGGAGCTCGCGCGGCGTGATTCACAGGTACTGCGTCACCCATGCGATGCCACTCCTACCTGAGGGTTGGTATGGGCAGTGGATCGCACTCGGGGATTTCGACCAGGACTCTGAATTTCATGTAAAGCAGCTGGATCGATTCTGGCACGAAGCCAGACCAATTGCATTCGGTGCCGCTGGAACACATGTGTTGCCGATAGTCATTGAAAAATTCTCGGCCGACGCAGACCTCATTGAGGTCTCTTCGTACCGTAAGAGAGTCCTGCCGGTGCGGTTAGGAACTGAGTCAAGGATTTATCCGACCATGCGCGAGCTCCGCCTTGGGGACACGACGGCAACAGCGGACTTGGCAGCATTCACCCCCGTCGACAACCTCGAGTTTTTGGTGGCCCAGCCCCTCCACATCAAGAAGACGGTAGTTGGCCACTACGGCTTGGTTCATCACCGCAGAGACATTCTCGACTACGCATCCCTGGCGATAGAAACTGGCGTGCTCGACGCGGATTCCGCGGCGGAGTTCTTGGCGGCAGAACATTTTATTCCCTGTGGAATTGAATTGGGCATATACCCGAAATCATGGCTCAAACGCACGTGGTCCAAAATCGAGCTGGTCGGCAGGCAATTTCTCATCCGACATGGCGATCGCGTCAAGAAGTACAACCGGTACCAGGTAAGAGCCGTTGGCTTCCTCGGAGAGCGGCTCGGATCCTATCTACTCATCCGCCATCTCAAGGAGAAGTACGCGAACGAAATTCCGGGTGGTGTGTTTGGGTACATGACCACGGTGGTGACCGATGACTCGGGTTACTCTGCGGGATTGTCGGAGCGGTCGAGAAGCCGGCTTGGCCGGGGGTCGAGTATATGAAAGCCGTGTTGTTGGCCGGCGGCATAGGTGCCCGGCTCAGCGAGGAGACCGTCATCCGGCCCAAACCGATGGTAGAAATCGGTGGGCGGCCGATCTTGTGGCATATCATGAAACTCTATTCCCACCACGGCATCGATGAATTCATCGTCTGTTGCGGCTATAAGGGCTACGTCATCAAGGAATACTTCGCCAACTATTTCCTGCACATGTCGGACGTAACGTTCGATATGTCCGCGAACACCATGGAAGTGCATCGGCACCATGCGGAGCCGTGGCGGGTGACCTTGGTTGATACCGGGGAAGACACCCTCACCGGCGGGCGCCTCAAGCGGGTCGCGAATTTCATCCAGAATGATGAGGCCTTCTGCTTCACATACGGCGACGGGCTCAGCGATCTGGACATCTCCGCAAGCATCGACTTCCACCGTCAGCATGGGCGTCATGCCACGGTTGCAGGTGTGCGACCGCCGGGGCGTTACGGCGCCATCGAGTGCGACGGCGGCCGGGTCACGCGTTTTGTCGAAAAGCCACCGGGCGACGGTGGTCTCATCAACGGTGGATTTTTCGTTCTGTCTCCAGCGGTACTCGATCACATCGACGGCGACCAAACCGCGTGGGAAGGTTCCCCCCTGGCTCGCCTGGCCGCTGAGGGGCAGATGATGGCATTCGAGCATTCCGGATTCTGGCAGGCCATGGACACGCTGCGGGACAAGAACATTCTCGAAGAACTGTGGGCCAGCGGCAAAGCGCCGTGGAAATGCTGGCACTGAACCGGCGACCGCGGGTGCCGAGGACCGGCACCATGTCGACGGCAAAAATACCCGCGGGCTGCGAACCTGTTGATGCGGCACGGGCGCGGGGCGCGGCGTGAGAATCCTGAATACGCCGCTGGCCGATATAAAAGTGGTGCAGTTAGTACCGCACCGCGATGCTCGCGGCACATTTGTCAGGCAATTCTGCGCCCAGGAACTGCAGTCCCTATTGGGTGGCCGCGCAATCACCCAGATCAACCAATCCAAAACGTACGCTGCGGGAACCGTGCGCGGCTTGCACTTCCAACGGCCGCCGCACGCAGAAATGAAGATGGTCCGCTGCACGCGTGGCCGGGTCTGGGACGTGGCGGTGGACCTGCGCTGCGGCTCGCCGACGTTCCTGAGATGGCACGCAGAGGAATTGGCCGAAGACGATAATCAAATGCTGGTGATCCCAGAGGGGTTTGCCCACGGCTTCCAGGCGTTAGCAGCCGACAGCGAATTGCAGTACCTCGTCACCACGCCCTACCATCCGCCCGCCGAAGGGGGGCTGCGGCATGACGATCCGCGTCTGGCCATCCCCTGGCCCTTGCCGCCGCGGAATGTCTCGCCTCGGGACCAGATCCATCCACTGCTCGATGCCGAGTTCAGCGGTGTCGCGGTCTAAGTCGCTGCGTGCGGTGTTTTGAATCGCATATAAAAAACACACATATTACTCATATATTTCCGGGCGCGAAGCCTGCGTCACTTTAGCCGGCGATTAAGGTTGTATCAGACGTAATCGTGGTGCACGTGAATTGCATGCTACGATCGGGGCCCATGGCCACTACCCTTCGAGACCGTTTTCGCACGGCAAATATCTTTCAGGCCGGCAGCAAAGCAGTCGAGACGGGAATGAATGCGTTCTTGCGTCGGGTGGCGCCGAATGCATATATTCAGGATGGTCTAATCAGCGTACATTCGCACACCTTCATGCAGGATCCGAAATTCATTGCCGCGTACAACCGCGGCGTTGAGGCGATTGGCGGTGTCGATACCTATCGGTGGCACTGGCGTGTCCATGTGGGTCTGTGGGTGGCGGCGGTTGCGCTGCAACACGACGGGGACTTTGTCGAGTGCGGTGTAAACAGAGGCTTTCTGAGCAGCGCGATCATGGAATACTTTGACTGGAATTCAATGGATCGTGATTTTTATCTACTGGACACTTTCACCGGCCTGGACGAGCGATTCATATCCGACCGTGAACGCGAATCCGGCGCACTGCAAAAGAGCGAAGACAATCTGCAAAGCGGCTTCTATGTCACGGGATCCGATTCCGTTCGCGCTAATTTCGCTCAATGGCCGCGTGCACGAATTATCGAGGGCGTCGTTCCCGACACGCTGAGTGAGATATCGACACCCCAAATTGCTTATCTGCACCTGGACATGAACTGCGCAGCACCTGAGATTGCCGCACTGGAACACCTGTGGGAGCGCCTTTCTCCGGGCTCTCCTGTGCTGCTCGACGACTATGCGTATCTGGGTTACGAGGAACAAAAGCACGCGATGGACGGGTTCGCGCTGGCCCGCGGTTTGGCGGTGTGTTCGATGCCGACGGGCCAGGGCTTGCTTATCAAGCCAGTTCCCAAGCCGGCGACCAATACCAAGTCCTGAGAGCCAGCCTTTATTCGAACGCGTTGGTCGAGCAATTGTTTGACCTTCGGCGGAGAAAGACCGCCGAGGCAGTCGATGCCGACGATAGCCGGTGATAACATCGTGACCCACCGTCCCCGGAAACAGGCATGCCTCTCCCGGATCGGCGCAGGAGCGCACTCGCCTCAATTTTTCTTGAGAAATTCGCTACACCCGTAGGAGGCACTGGCACGTGGCGAAACCAGCTCGGACACCGCACCAGCAGAGCGTGGTCGAGAATGTCAGAGCACTGGCTGACGATCGAGAACTCGCCCACCTGACATCCGAATGGATCAGTCGCAGCGCCACCCACCTGTATTCCTACAACTTTGAGTGGCTCGGCCGGCCAATCATTCAATACCCGCAAGACATGGTCTACCTGCAGGAACTGATTTGGGAGATCAAGCCGAATGTAATCGTCGAGACGGGAATCGCGCACGGCGGATCATTGATACTCAGCGCTTCCATGCTCGCACTGCTCGACATGTGTGATGCCATCGTCAACGATACGCCCATCAATGTTCACACTCCCAAGCGGCGTGTAATCGGCGTTGATATCGATATTCGCTCGCACAACCGAACCGCGATAGAAGCCCATCCGCTTTTTCGTTATATAACTATGATTGAAGGATCGAGTCTGGATCCGGAAATAATTCAGCAGGTGCGCCATGCCGCACAAAATCGTGGCGCTACGCTGGTTCTGCTCGACAGCAATCACACCCACGAGCATGTGCTGGCTGAATTGTCGGCCTACGCTACCCTGGTAACGCCAAATAGCTACTGCGTGGTATTCGACACCATCATCGAGGACTTACCGGCAGACATGTTTCCCGATCGGCCGTGGAGTCGTGGAAACAACCCGAAGACGGCGGTCTGGGAATTTTTGAAAACGCATTCGGAGTTTGAAATCGACCACGAAATCACACGCAAGTTGCAGATAACCGCGGCACCAGATGGATACCTGCGCCGACTATCGTCGGACCAGCAGCGCAGACCATCCTGATTCCGGGCGCGAACACCTCACCCGGTGCGGACAATCTGACGGGTGAAAGGGGGTTCTCCGAACATTCCTGAACAGCGTTTGGCAGAATCCCCGCAATGAGCGCCCTTCGCCTTTCTGGTCATGGGGAAAGAGCGCTTCGGCCGAACGAACTGGCGCACGCCGCGGTGATCGGGGCCCTCTCCGCGGTAATCGTCATCATCGCTGTAGTCATCCCTTTCACGCAGTCGCTAGGGGTATTGGGCGTCGTTCTGCCAGGGCTGCTGGCATTCCGCCACCGGCTCCGCGTGGTGGTCGCCGCGACCGTGGCGGCCGCCGTGATCACATTTTTGATCACCGGGCTGGGCGGTGTTCTTGCGATCCTGAATTGCGCCGCGGTCGGCGGACTGACCGGATTCGTCAAACGCAAGGGCCGCGGCACACCCACACTGCTTTTCCTGTCGTCGATCGTCGGTGTGATCGTCGCCGCCGGGTGGGTCGGCATCTTTGCGGTGTCGACCCGACTGCGGCAATTGGTGTTCCGGGTTATCACCGCCACGACGGAAGGCGTTGCCGCATTCCTGACTCGCGTACACCTCGATGGTGCCGCGAATGCGTTACCGCGGTACCTGGCCGTGGGATTGCACTACTGGCCGCTGCTACTACTCGGCTACCTCGTTCTGGCGTTCGTATTTTCGTGTTTTGTGGCGTGGTCCGTGCTGTCCAGGTTGTTGGAGCGGATTCGCGACATCATTCCGGTGGTGTACCAACTGGATGCGCCGGATATCTCGCCAGCCGTCGCCGACAGCGACGCCGACGACGCGGCGATCGCGCCGGTTCCAGTGCAGCTAAATAGCGTTCGGTTTCGCTATCCGGGTACCGAGGAAGACGCACTGCACGAGATCAGCCTGGACCTCCGGGCCGGCGAACATGTCGCGATCACCGGCGGCAACGGCTCCGGGAAGACCACTTTGACGCTGATCTTGGCCGGGCGGACGCCGACGTCGGGCGCGGTGCACCGCCGGGGCCTGGTGGGTCTGGGTCAGTTGGGCGGCACCGCCCTCATCCAGCAGCACGCGCAAAGTCAGGTCCTGGGTAGCCGGGTCATCGACGACGTGGTGTGGGGGCTGCCCCCGGGTCTCGACGTCGACATACCCCGATTACTCAAGGAGGTCGGGCTCGAGGGGCTCACCGAGCACGAGACCGGAAGCTTGTCCGGCGGGGAATTGCAGCGCCTTGCGCTGGCGGCGGCGCTGGCCCGCGAGCCGGCGCTGCTGATCGCCGACGAGGTCACCGCGATGATCGACCACGCTGGTCGGGACGCACTGCTGGACGTCCTGTCGGGCCTCACCAAGCGACACCGGACTGCCTTGGTGCACATTACCCATGATGATGCCGCGGCCGCCCAGGCCGACCGGGTAATTCGTCTCGGCGATCCAGCGGCTGACACCGCTGTGATTAGGCCCCTGCGGACGCGCACGCCCGCGATTGATGCCAAGTCGAGCCTGCCGGTCATCGAACTGACGGGGGTCGGTCACGAGTACGGCAGCGGTACGCCCTGGGCCAAGACCGCGCTTCGCGATGTCAATCTGACGCTAGCGCAGGGAGATGGGGTGTTGATCCAGGGCGGCAACGGCTCGGGTAAGTCGACACTCGCGTGGATCATGGCCGGGTTGACGGTCCCGACCACGGGCACCTGCCTCATCGACGGCGAACCTACCTACGAGCATGTCGGCGCGGTGGCGCTGTCGTTTCAGGCGGCCCGGCTGCAGCTGATGCGGAGCCATGTCGGCTCGGAAGTTGCTTCGGCAGCAGGCTTTTCGGCCCAAGACGAAGAACGGGTCGCCGTAGCGCTGGAATCTGTCGGGCTGAGCTCCACGCTGGCCAAGCGGCGCATCGACGAGCTCAGTGGGGGACAAATGCGCCGGGTGGTGCTCGCTGGGCTGCTGGCGTGTTCGCCGCGTGCGCTGATACTCGACGAGCCGCTGGCTGGCTTGGACGCCGAGAGTCAGTGCAGTCTCGTTCAGTTGCTGGCGGAGCTGCGCCAGGATCGCGGCCTGATCGTGGTGGCGATCTCGCACAGCTCCGTCGGGTTGGCGGAGGCTTGCGGCCGCATCCTGCGCCTGCAGGACGGCGTACTGACCACCGTGTCGACTCCCGCAGGACGTGCGTCATGACCTCGAATGCGCGTAGCTCGAACCGTCGCTCGTCTCGCCGAGTCATGCTGCTTGCTCCGGTGCCCGGAACCTCCCGCATTCACGAACTGTGGGCGGGCACCAAACTGCTTGTCGTGCTGGGTTTCTCGGTGCTGCTGTGGTTCTTCCCGGGATGGGTAACGATCGTACTGGGTTGGGCACTGGTGCTGACCGCGGCTCGGATCGCCCATATTCCACGCGGCGCGCTACCGTCCTGGCCGCGTCGGTTGTGGATCCTTTTCGCACTTGGCTTCACCTTTGCTTCGCTGTCCGGCGGAAGTCCGGTGATCTCGGTGGGCGGTGTCGAAATTGGCCTTGGCGGTGCATCGCATTACGTTCGGGCGGTCGCTCTGGCCGTCTGCCTGTTCGGGCTTGCGGCCATGCTGTCCTGGACAACCAACGTTGCCGAAGTCGTGCCCGCGTTGACCACGTTGGCGCGCCCGCTCAAGCTGCTACGGCTGCCGATCGAGGAATGGGCAGTCACCGTAGCGCTCGGGTTGCGCGCCTTCCCGATGCTGATCGAGGAGTTTCAGGTGCTTTACGCAGCCCATCGGCTGCGTACCCGGCAATTGCAGCCGGACGGTCGGGCCGGGCGCCGGCAGCAGGCTCGAGATGTCATCGACCTCATCGCGGCGGCCGTGGCGATGACTCTTCGACGCGCCGATGAGATGGGCAACGCCATCACCGCGCGCGGCGGCACCGGTCAGCTGTCGGCCGCTCCGGCGCGCCCCGGGCTCGCCGACTGGGTGACCCTTGGCGTCGCGGCCGCGGCCGGAGGTCTCGCCGTGGCGGCCGAGACCCTACTGCACCACTAGCAGCGCAGGGCTCCTTCACCGCGTGCGGCTGGCGACCGCAACCGTCGGGCCCAATCCTCGACCGGACCGGAACTCCACCTCGATCGCCGGGTCTGCGTGGTACGCCAGCGCGCGAAGCGCCGATGGGCTGTAGGCGCGCAACGAACTGATGAAGCCGTCGTGCTGCAACGGCAGCAGTACCGCGCCCGGCAGTGCCAGCGCCAGCAACGCAACGTGCAAGATCGCGGGTGGCCTGGGCAGGTCGACGATCAACAACTTCTTTGCCGCCCTGGTTCCTGCCGCAAAGACTCGGGAGGCTTGTTCGGGCGGCAAGTGGTGTAGCGACAACGCAAACACGGCGAGGTCGTAATCGCCCTCCTGGGCGTCGATCTCAGTGGCGTCCATCTGCCGGACGGTGGCACGCGGGTTGGCGCCGAGATCGCCGGCGGCAACGGTGGCAACGAACGCGGGATCGATGTCGGTGATCGTCACCTGCACACTGGGGTGTTTCTCCAGCAGCTTGCGCGACAGTCCACCCAACCCCGCTCCGAGCTCGAGAATCCTCGGCGACTCAATTCCCGCGACTTCGCGCATTGCCAAGCGGGCACATTTCTCGTGCACCCCAATCCACCGGCGTCCGCCGGCGCGGTCAAGTGCGCGCACGACCTTGTCCTTGCGGTCGTCGACGTCATCGCGGTCTAGATATTCCAGCCGGTCAGTCTGCAACCGGCGGTCCAGCCACGAGGCGTTCGGTCCGCCCCGGGGCATGCTCGCGACGTCGTGGATTCTGCTGTCCATGCAAGCAATGATGAATCATCGCACCGGCGGACAGCCTAAACACCTCCGGTATCGGCAGCGGTTGTTGCTTGAACAGTTCGGGACGGAATTTGAATTCAATCTTCCCGGCCGGAGTGAAACCCTTTGCAGTTCAGAATGATTCGAGATTTCCTCATAGAATCGCGTCCGGTTGCGTTGTTATCCAAGCCGAATGGGGCATCGGGCACCTCGCGTTCGACACCGCAAAATCGCACCCGAAAACAATCGGTGTGGGTGCCGCGCAGACGAATAAAGCGGCGCTCACTGCAACCCATCCGACTTCTACCATTCTTCAACGGGAGCGGTTAGGCTCCCGTCTGGTCAGTTGATTCGACGCCGGCGGAATGACCCGTTCATTAATCCGCATCGTCCGAAATTCGCCCATATCTGGTAGGGCGGCGGCCGGAAAGGGTCGGTAATGAGCGAAGCAACCGTGACTCCAGTTGCATTGATAGGGATGGGTTGCCGGCTCCCGGGTGGCATCGATTCGCCGGATAAGTTGTGGGACGCGCTGGTGCGCGGCGAAGACTTGATCACCGAAATTCCGGCCGACCATTGGGATGTCGACGAATTCTACGATCCCGAGCCGGGCGTGCCGGGTAAGTCGGTGACGCGGTACGGCGGATTCCTCGACGATATTTGGGGTTTCGACGCTCCGTTTTTCGGCCTCCGAACGCAGGAGGCGACTTTCATGGACCCGAATCACCGGTTGCTGATGGAGACCTCCTGGGAGGCCATCGAGCACGCCGGCGTGGATCCGCGTTCGCTGTTCGGGTCCAAGACCGGCGTTTTCATGGGAATCGTCCACGACGACCACGTCGTGCTGACCTATGAGGCCGGCCTCATCCACGAAGCCTACGCATACCCCGGCAACACGGCCAGCATGGCCTCCGGGCGCATTGCGTACTGGTTGGGCGTGCACGGTCCGGCAATGACGCTGGACACCGCGTGTTCGACCGGTTTGCTTACCCTGCACCTGGCCTGTCGCAGCCTGCACGAGGGCGAGAGCGACCTGGCCCTGGCCGGCGGCGTGAACACCCTGCTGTCCGGGATCATGAATGCGGCCGGGTCTGCGCTGGGCATGTACTCCCGGACCGGCCACTGCCACTCATTCGACGCCGCGGCGGACGGCTTCGTGCGATCCGAGGGTTGTGCCGTGGTCTTGCTCAAACGCCTTCCGGACGCCGTGCGAGATGGCGACCGCATCCTTGCGGTGGTGCGCGGGACCGCCGCCAACCACGATGGCCGCACCAAGACCATCTCGCGACCATCGTTGGACGCCCAGGCCAGCGCGTACCGGGCAGCGCTGGCGGCCGCGGGCGTGGACGGCGCGACAGTCGGCATGGTGGAGGCGCACGGCACCGGCACCCGCGTCGGCGACCCGATCGAATTCGGCAGCCTCGCCCAGGTATACGGCTTAAACGGCGAGCCGTGTGCGCTGGGGTCGGCCAAGAGCAACTTCGGCCACACCGAGGCTGCGGCCGGCACCCTGGGACTGATCAAAGCAACTCTCGCGCTGCAGCACGGTGTCGTTCCACCGTCGCTGCACTTCACCCGCTTTCCCGACAAACTCGCCGAGATCGAGACGGGGCTGTTCGTGCCGACGGAGGCCACCCCGTGGCCGACGCGTCCCGGTCAACAACGGCGGCGCGCCGCGGTGTCGTCATACGGCCTGAGCGGAACGAACGTGCACGCGGTACTCGAACAAGCCCCGGACAGCGCGCACCGGCACCGCCAATCGGCTGGGCACGGGGGTCCTTCGCTGTTCGCGCTGTCCGCCACCTCGCCCCAAGAGTTGCGCCGCACTGCGGGCCGCCTCGCGGAGTGGGTGCGCGGTTGCGCGGATCAGCTGGTGCCATCCGATCTCGCCTACACCCTGGCGCGCCGACGCGGGCACCGTCCGGTGCGTGCGGCGGTAGTCGCCGCGACCGCGAAGGAGCTCACCGAGCGCTTGCTCGAAGTCGCCGAGACGGACCTGCCGCACCCAGCTGCGGTGGGTCAGGACGACCGGGGACCCGTCTGGGTGTTTTCCGGGCAGGGTTCGCAGTGGGCTGCGATGGGCGCGGAATTGCTGGCTGCCGAACCAGTATTCGCCGCAACCGTGGCCGCGGCGGAACCGTTGATCGCCGAAGAGTCGGCCTTCTCGGTGACCGAGGCGATGTCGGCGCCGACGACAGTCACCGGAATCGACCGAGTCCAGCCGACCCTGTTCACCCTGCAGGTGGCGCTGGCCGCAGCTATGCGCTCCCACGGGGTCGTGCCTGCAGCCGTGATCGGGCACTCCCTCGGTGAAGTCGCGGCAGCGGTCGTCGCGGGTGCGCTGTCCCTCGAAGACGGCGTACGCGTGGTCTGCCGCCGCTCACGGTTGTTGAGCACCATCGCCGGTTCGGGGGCGATGGCGTCGGTGGAACTGTCCGCGCAGCGCGTGGACGCGGAACTGACCACCCGCAACCTTTCGGACGTGGTGGTGTCGGTAATCGCCTCCCCCGATTCGACAGTCATCGGCGGTAGCGCCACGTCGGTTCACGACCTGATTGACATGTGGGAGAGGCGCGACGTCATGGCCCGCGAGGTGGCGGTCGACGTAGCGTCGCATTCTCCCCAGGTTGAGCCCATCCTGGCCGAGTTGGCCGAAGTGCTGGCCGAACTCACCCCGCAGCCGGCCTCGATACCGTTCTACTCGGCGACCCTGGACGACGCTCGGGGGCGACCGCGTCTGGATGGCCGCTACTGGGTGGACAACCTGCGCAAACCGGTCCGGTTCGCCGACGCGGTCCAGGCCGCGCTGGAGGACGGCCATCGTGTCTTTGCCGAACTCTCCCCTCATCCGCTGTTGACCCGCGCGGTCGAACAGACCGCCCAGGCCGCGGGCGTCGAGGCCCAGGCAATTGCCTCCCTGTGGCGTGACCAGCAGCTGCCGCACGGACTGCACGAGTTCCTCGCGAATCTGTTCTGCGCCGGGGCCGCGGTGGATTTCGCGACGCTGTACCCGGCGGGACAGCTGGTCGAAGCGCCACTGCCCAGTTGGACCCATCGTCGGCATCGGGTTCGCCCGGCCGGCCCCAACCAGCAGGCGCTCGGTAGGCGGACCGTCGTCGTGCACCCGCTGCTGGGTGAACATGTCCGCCTGCCCGAGGACCCCGAGCGCCACGCTTGGCAGGGTGAAGTCGGCACCGCGACTCTGCCTTGGTTGGGCGACCATCAGGTGCATGCCGTGCCCACTCTCCCCGGAGCTGCCTACTGCGAGATGGCGCTGGCGGCCGCGTGCGCTGTGCTCGGAGAGAAATCCGAAGTCCGCGATATTCGCTTCGAGCAGATGCTGCTACTGGACGAGCAAACCCCCCTCAGCGCCGTTGCCTCGATTGACGCAAGCGGTGCCGTCGACTTCGAGGTGATGACCGATCATCAAGGCGAGCGCACGCGTCGTGCCGTCGCCCGCCTGCACGTCGCCGACGACGATCCACCGCCGCAACTGCAGGACACGGCCGCCCTCTTCGCCGCACATCCGACCCGCATCGACGGGGCAGAACTTCGAGAGCGGTTCAGCGCGCGTGGAGTTCAGCTGGGTCTGGCCTTCGCCGGTCTGATCGCAGCGCACACCGCCGACGACGCGTCCACCGTGCTGGCCGAGATCGCGCTGCCTGGACCGATTCGTGCGCAGCGGGCCGCCTACCGCATCCACCCGGCGTTGCTCGACGTCTGTTTGCAGTCCGTCGCCGCACACCCTGCCGTCAACCATGGCGGTGACGATCTGCTGTTGCCTCTCAGTGTCCGACGGCTACGCATCTGCGACCCGAGCAGCCAGCCGCGGTACTGCTTGGCTCGGCTGACGCGCCGGGATGCCTCTGGCATTGAGGCCGACCTCGATGTGCTCGACGAGTCCGGGGCGCCCGTGCTGATCATGCGCGGGTTGCGATTGGGCAGCAGTGCCGTTGCGGAAAGCGAACTCGAGCGTGCTCTCAACGAACGTCTCCTCTCGGTGGAATGGCAGCCGGCGCAATCACCTGTCTGCGCCGATGCCCACCCCGGCAGATGGCTGTTGATCTGCCCTTCCGATACCGAGGACCTGCTTTCAACCCGGCTAGCCGAGTCACTGAAAGCCCTTGGCGCACAGAGCGATAAGCTAGCCTGGCCGGAATACGTGGAGCAGCGCAGTCGCGTCGCGGGGGAGCTCGGAAGCCGGGTGAGCGCAGCCAGAGGCTTGGTGGTCGTGTTCCCGCCCCCGTGTGACCATCCTGACGCAGCAGGTTTGACGCGGGCGCGCGAGCATGTCGCGCACTTGGCGCGGATCATCCGCGAGTTGACCGAATTGCCGGGGGAGCCGCCGCGGCTCTACGTGCTGACCCGCGCGGCCCAGGCCGTTTCGGCCACTGACCGCGGCAACCTGGACCAGGCGGGACTGCGTGGTCTGTTGCGGGTCGCAGGCACCGAACATCCCGAACTGCGCCCCACCCAGATCGATGTGAGTGAGGACTGCGACCCCGAAAAGCTGGCCCTCGAACTGCTCTCCGGTTCGGCAGAGGACGAAACAGCCTGGCGGGGCGACCAGTGGTACGTCGCCCGACTGCGACGCGCGCCGCTGCGCCCGAACGAGCGGCGGACCGCCCTGGTGGACCACGCGTGCGACGGCATGCGCATGGTGATTCGCTCGCCTGGTGACCTGGCGACACTCGAAATCGTTGCCGCCGAACGTATTCCACCCGGCCCAGGTCAGATCGAGGTTGCCGTCACCGCGTCCAGCATCAATTTCGCCGATGTTTTCGTCGCTTTCGGTCAATACCCCACGGTCGACGGGCGCGCTCCTGGACTCGGTATCGATTTCGCCGGAGTGGTGACCGCTGTCGGGCCGGGAGTCACCGCCCACCGCGTCGGCGACCACGTGGGGGGGTTGTGCAAAAACGGTTGCTGGGCAACCTACATCACCTGCGACGAGCGCGTCGCTGTCACACTCCCGGACGGGCTGACCGACCAAGTGGCGGCCGCGACAACTAGCGCGCACGCCACCGCCTGGTACAGCCTGCACGACCTCGCCGGCATCAGAGCCGGCGAGCGGGTCCTGATTCATTCCGCCACCGGCGGCGTCGGGCAGGCCGCGATCGCGATCGCTCGAGCCGCGGGGGCACAGATCTTCGCCACGGCGGGCAGCGCGGTGCGCCGAGGATTGCTGCGCGACATGGGAATCAAATATGTGTACGACTCCCGCAGCACCGAGTTCGCCGAACAGATCCGCAAAGACACCAACGGCGGCGGTGTCGACATCGTGCTCAACTCGCTCACCGGTGCGGCGCAACGCGCCGGATTGGAGCTGCTGTCCTGCAACGGACGCTTCGTGGAGATCGGCAAGCGCGACGTTTACGGCAACACTCGCCTGGGGCTGTACCCATTCCGTCGCAACCTCACCTTCCACTACGTCGACATGGCCCTGCTGGTCGACACTGACCCCGAGCGGATGGGTGAGGTGTTGCGGCACGTGTACCGGCTCGTGGCCGACGGCGAATTGCCTGGACCCGAAAGCACGCATTACCCGCTGACCGAGGCGGCCACTGCCATTCGGGTGATGAGTGCGGCCGAGCACACCGGCAAACTGGTGCTCGACATTGCGCACAGCGGACACGGCACGGTGGTGGTGCCGCCGGAGCAGGCCAGAGTCTTCCGGCGAGATGGCGCATACGTCGTCACCGGCGGCCTCGGCGGATTGGGGCTGTTCCTGGCCGGGAAGATGGCTGCGGCGGGATGCGGCCGGATCGTCCTGACCAGCCGTTCGCAACCCAAACCCGAAGTTGCGCAGGCTATTGCGAAGATCCGTGCGGAAACCGGGGCACAGGTCCATGTGGAGTGTGGCGACATCGCTGAGGCCGCGACCGCCGTGAGTGTGATTGCCGCCGCGACCGCCACCGGACTGCCGGTGCGCGGGGTTCTGCACGCTGCGGCGGTGGTGGAGGACGCCACCCTCAGCACGATGACGGACGATCTCATCGAACGAGACTGGGTGGCCAAAGTCTGCGGCGCCTGGCACCTGCACCAGGCGTTGGGGCAGGCCAAATCCGAGCAGTCGCTGGACTGGTTCTGCCTCTTCTCGTCGGCGGCCGCGTTGCTCGGCTCTCCCGGCCAGGGGGCGTACGCAGCCGCAAACAGTTGGCTGGATGCCTTCACCCACTGGCGCCGGTCGCAGGGCCTGCCCGCCACCACGATTGCGTGGGGAGCGTGGGCCGAGATCGGGCGCGCCGCATCGCTGGAGGAAGGCCGCACCACGATGATCGCCCCCGAGGAGGGTGCGTACACCTTCGAGACCCTGCTGCGGTACGACCGCGCCTACACCGGCTACATCCACACGGCGGGAACACCGATCTTCGACTCCCTCGTCGCGCGCAGTCCGTTCGCCGAGGCGTTCGAGGCGGCTGGCGGATCACAGCGGCACAACACCAGCGCGGTGCGTGCCGAGTTGCTTGCGCTGGCCCGAGATGAGTGGCCGGCACGGCTTCGACGCCTGGTGAGCGAACAGGCCAGCGTCATCCTGCGCCGCAGTATCGATCCCGACCACGCATTCCCGGATCACGGACTCGATTCGCTCGGAAACCTCGAACTACGCAGTCGCATCGAAGCAGAAACCGGAATACGCATCACTCCCAAGGCCATCGCCACCCACAACACCGCGCGGATGTTAGCGCGGCATCTGGCTGATGTGCTGGCCGCTGATCAAACCCCGGCACCGTCATGACACGCCGGGGTGAACCCATCACAAGCAACAAGCGCCGAGGAGGCTAATTAAGTGGCAGGGCGGATAGGTCGCGCGCGAGAGTCCTTGAGAATCCGCAGATCCGAGCGCGCTGGACGGCCGGATAATCGGCTCGCGCCCGCGGACCAGGCCTTACTGGCTGAGCATTACGCCGCCGGCATGAGCGTGGTCATACAGGTCTGCTGGATCTACGAGCACCCAGTCGACCTCGATACCGTGCGGCGCTTCCACCATGATCTCGGTCAGGGGCTGCTGGGACGACGTATCGAACGCCCCGCGTTGCCGTTCGCCCGGCATCACTGGGTCGAAGACCGAATTCCGTCCACCCTTGACATCGCTGCGCGCGCCCGGCCACGTGGTGAAGTCAGCGACTGGCTCGACGAGCGCTCACAATTGCCCGTCGATCCGGAATCGGGACCGGGGTGGCACCTCGGCGTCGCGCCGTTCACCGACGGCTCGACCGGGGTGAGCTTGGTGCTGTCCCATAATCTGATCGACGGTCTGGGCCTGGCCATCGTGATAATCGAAGCGGCGTTGGGCAAGACACGTGATCTCGGGTATCCGCCGCCGTTGTCTCGTACCAGATGGCGAGGGCTGGTTGAAGATGCGCGGCTGACAGCCAAGGACCTTCCTGAGGTCGCCCGGGCGCTTGCCACGGGAGCCAAATTGGCCCGCAAACAGGCCCGTGAACGGCGCAGTAATCCGCGACCAGCGGCCGCACGTCCTGTCGCGGTCCGCGGCGCGGGCAGTGGCCGCGCGGGCGACGACGTGGTGCTTGTGCCGGCTATCTCGATCTACATCGACCTGGACGAGTGGGACGCCCGCGCCGAGGTGCTCGGCGGAGCGAGTCACACTCTGGCCGCGGCACTGGCCGCGAAACTGGGTGAGCGCATCGGGCGTCGGCGCCCCGATGACGGCGTTGTCACCCTGCAGGTTCCGATCAGCGACCGGACCGAAGACGACACCCGTGCGATGGCGCTCTCGTACGCACGTGTCAGCGTCGATCCGGCAGCGTTGACAACGAACCTGCGGGAAGTCCGGGCAGCGATAAAGCAGACGCTGAAAGCGTTGAAGGAAACGCCGGATCCTGCAAAGGCAATGTTGTGGTTATCTTCCTTCGCCCCGAAGCGGAGCCTGAAGCGACTCGTGGCGAGGATGCCCGCAGACCCCGATCAGCCGGTGTTTTGTTCTTATCTCGGCGATCTCCCGTCGATAATCGGCTGCCCGGACGGCACCGTCGCCGAGTTTGAAAACGCACGCGGGACCGGCCAGCACGAATCACGGCAGTTCCTTGATCAAATCGGCGGGCGGATGATCGTTCTTTCCGGGCGCATCAACGGCAAGATCTTTATCAGCGTCGGCGCCTACCAACCGGGAGCTAAGAACACCAAGGCCGCATTGCGCGAACTTGCTGCGGAAACAATCGCGGAGTTCGGTCTGACTGGCGTGATCGATTAGCTTATCCAGCCGACTTCGTACAATGCCGGATCAGCGAAAAGCCACGGTAAGAAATCATCTTGGGTAGCGGTCACCACGAACCAGACGAGAGATGGTTTACTCATCAAGGTCGGTCGCGTGCCCATGGAGTCGCTTGAGTTGATCGCCGCACATCGTGTGCGGTCGCTGTCGCATACGATGCGTTGCCAAACTGCGGGTCGCGGATGATATGTCGTTGCATGCTTCGACGGGGTTATGCGACGCGGGTTTGACGCGGGCGAAGGGGTTTCGGGATTTTGAGAGTATTGAGGCGGATATGGATTCCGATCGTCATACTGATTGTCCTCACCGCCGGCGGAGCCACCGTCTTGCGACTCCACCGCGTATTCGGCAATGAAAAGCGAGTTACGTACGCCGACACCCGAATCGACGATGCGAAACCGTACAACCCCAAGCACATTACGTACGAAGTCTTCGGACCACCCGGAACTGTGGCCGAGATCAGCTACTTCGACGGCAATGGCGATCCGCAGCACGCCAAAGCGGTGCCGTTACCGTGGACCCTGGATTTCCCCATCACCCAGACCACGTCCGCCGGGAGTGTTATAGCGCAGGGCAACACCGACAGCATCGGCTGCCGCATCCTGGTGGACGGTGTGGTCAAAGCGGAGAAGACGACGCATGAGGTCGAGGCTTTCACCTTCTGTCAGCTGAAGTCAGCATGAGTGGGGGTCAGATGGACGACCAACGGTCCCGCCCCTTCGCGGCCCGAACGATTCACCGATTTGCGGTGCCCATCATCCTGGCCTGGCTGGGCATAGCTGTCATCGTCTCCATCGGTGTTCCCCCGCTAGAAAAGGTCGAGCAGGAGCATTCTGTATCGCTGAGCCCGGAGGATGCTCCTTCGTTCAAAGCCATCAAGCGCATGAGCGCGGCTTTCCACGAATCCACTTCCGACAGCGTGGCGATGGTCGTTTTGGAGGGCCAGCACTCCCTCGGCGACGACGCTCATCGGTATTACGACCAACTGATTCATCAATTCGAGTCAAACCCGCATGTGAAGCACATCCAGAATTTCTGGGGTGATCCACTGACGGCGGCGGCCGCGCAAAGCCCGGACGGCAAAGCGGTCTATGTGCAGCTGAACCTCGCCGGCAGGCCTGGGTCAACCGAGGCAAACGCGTCGGTTGAGGTGATCCGCAGCATCGTCGCGAAGACTCCGGAACCAGCGGGTGTCAAAGCGTATGTCACCGGCCCGGCGGCAATCGTTTCGGACATGAGCGGCAGTGGCAACAAAACCGTTGCGCTCATTACCCTGGTCAGCTTGGCGGTGATCTTCGGAACGTTGCTGCTCGTCTACCGGTCGGTGGCCACCGTACTCATCTTGCTGGTGCTGGTCGGGATCGAATTGCAGATTGCCCGGGGAATTGTCGCGTTGCTCGGCGATCACGGGATCATCGGCTTGACCACCTACGCGATCAACTTGCTGGTCACGATCGGGATCGCGGCCGGAACGGACTACGGGATTTTCTTCGTCGGCCGCTACCAGGAAGCGCGTCAGGCCGGCGAGGATAAGGAACAAGCTTTCTTCACGACCTACCACGGGGTGGCGAAGGTTGTCTTGGCCTCGGGAGCCACCATCGCCGGTGCGCTGTTCTGTCTGAGCTTTACTCGGCTCCCGTTCTTTCAACCCATCGGCATACCCTGCGCGGTGGGTGTGCTCGTCGCGGTAGCGGTCGCGCTCACGCTCGTTCCGGCTGTTCTTGCCGCCGGAAGTCGAGTCCGCCTGTTCGAGCCCAAGCGCAAAGTCAAATCGTATGGATGGCGGCGCATCGGAACCGCCATCGTCCGGTGGCCCGGGCCGATTCTTGTCACGACGGTCGCGGTGGCACTCGTCGGTCTGTTGACCCTGCCGGGGTACAAACCCAGCTACAACGACATGCTTTACCTGCCCAAGGGATTTCCCGGTGAAGTCGGCTATGAGGCCGCGCAGCGACATTTTCCGCAGTCACGAATGATGACGCCCGAAATGGTGTTGGTGGAAGCCGACCACGATATGCGGAATTCGGCCGACTTCCTGGTACTGAACCGATTGGCGAAGGGCGTTTTGGCCGTGCCGGGCGTGTCTAGGGTGCAGTCGATAACCCGGCCCGAAGGCACTCCTATCGCGCACACATCGATCCCCTTCATGCTCAGCATGGCGCAGGCCGGCCAGATGCAGAGCATGGTGTTCCAGCGCGCCCGCATGGACGACCTGCTCAAGCAGGCCGACGAGCTGACGAAAACCATCGGGATCATGCAGCACATGTACGAACTGCTACAACAGCTCGTCGCCACCACCCACAACATGGTCGGCAATACCCATGACATACAGGACCTCACCGAACAGCTGCGCAACCGGATCGCCGATTTCGAGGATTTCTTCAGACCTATCCGTGCGTATTTCTACTGGGAAAAGCATTGCTTTGACATTCCGATCTGCTGGGCACTGCGATCTATTTTCGATTCCATAGACGGCGTTGACCAGATCGACGACAAGTTGCAGTTGCTCGTCGCCGATCTCGATCGCCTCGACGTGCTGCTACCGCAACTGCTCACCCAATTCCCGGAAATGATCGCGACCATGCAGAGTATGCGCACCATGATGCTGGCCATGCACAGCACCATGTCCGGAACTCTGGGTTTAATGGACCAGAACAACAACGGCAACACGACGGCAATGGGTAAAGCGTTCGACGCGGCAAAGGACGACGATTCTTTCTTCATCCCGCCGGAGGCCTTTAAGAACAAAGACTTCAAACGCGTCCTGGACGTATTCATGTCGCCGGACGGCAAAGCCGCGCGAATGCTTATTTCGCTGCGGGAAGACCCCGCCTCACCCGACGGCACGGCCCGCGTCGATGCCATCAGAACCGCGGCGGAGGAATCCCTCAAGGGGACACCGTTGGAGTCCGCGGCGGTATATCTCACCGGTACTGCGACGATGACGAAAGACCTCGTCGACGGGTCGAAATACGATCTCTTGATCGCCGGCGTTGCGGCACTATGCCTGATCTTCGTCATCATGCTGCTCATGACGCGCGCGTTTATTGCCGCTTTGGTCATTGTGGGAACCGTTCTGCTGTCGCTCGGCGCATCCTTCGGCTTGTCGGTACTGGTTTGGCAATATTTGATCGGCATGCCGATCCATTGGGTGGTACTCGCGATGTCGGTGATCGTCTTGTTGGCGGTGGGTTCCGACTACAATTTGCTGTTGGTATCCCGCATGAAAGAGGAGTTACCCGCAGGGATAAAGACCGGAATAATTCGCGCCATGGGGGGCACCGGCAAGGTCGTGACAAATGCCGGCCTGGTATTCGCGTTCACCATGATGTCGATGTTGGTGAGCGACCTGCGCATCATCGGGCAACTGGGCTCCACGATCGGCATGGGTCTGATCTTCGACACGTTGGTCGTCCGGGCGTTCATGACACCGGCCGTCGCCGCAGCACTTGGACGATGGTTCTGGTGGCCACTACAGGTCCGGCCCCGGCCAGCCAGCTTCCTGCTCCGGCCGGAGGGACCGCGCCCACTGGTGCGGGCGCTACTGAGGCAGCCACGGTAGTGGCGGATTCCCAGCTGAAGACAGCATGAGCACCGAAAGTCGCCAGGTTCCGTTGCTGGCCCGCGCGATCCGCAAATTCTCCGTGCCGATCATCCTCGCCTGGGTGGCACTGGCACTGTTCGTCAATTTGGCAATCCCCTCGCTCGAGGAGGCCGGCCAGGCACACTCGGTCCAGCTCAGTCCCCGGGACGCACCGTCGGTCGAGGCCATGGTGCGGATGGGCAAAGACTTCAAAGAGTCCGACTCGGACAGTTACGCGATGATCGTGTTAGAGGGCCGTCAACCTCTCGGCGACGACGCGCACGACTACTACGACGACTTGATTCGACGGTTGCGGGATGACCCCAAGCATGTCCAGCACGTGCAGGATCTGTGGGGCGATCGAGTCACCGCTTCAGGGGCGCAAAGCGCCGACAACAAGGCCGCATATGTGCAGTTGAATCTGGCCGGTAATCAGGGCACGACTCTGGGGCACGAGTCGGTGGCCGCGGTCCGCAGCATCGTCAACCGGACTCATCCCCCCGACGGTGTAAGTGTCTACGTCACCGGCCCGGCCGCGCTCGTGGCGGATATGGTGCACAGCGGTGACAAGTCCATTCTGAAAATCACCGCGTTGAGCGTCGCGATTATTTTCGTGATGCTGCTTCTCGTATACCGCTCGGTCGTCACCGTGATTCTGCTGTTGATCACCGTCGGCATCGCGGTGGGCACGTCCCGAGGGGTGGTCGCGCTTCTCGCGCACCGCGACATTCTTTCGCTTTCCACATTTTCCATCAATCTCTTGGTGGCCCTCGGTATTGCGGTCGGAACCGACTACGCGATCTTCTTTTTCGGTCGCTATCAGGAGGCACGCCAAACCGGTGAGGATCCGGAAACCGCCTACTACACGACCTACCGGGGAGTCGCGCCGGTCGTCCTGGCTTCTGGTTTGACGATCGCCGGGGCAATCCTTTGCCTCAGCATCACCAGGATGCCCATATTCAATTCGATGGGAGCGCCCTGCGCCGTCGGCATGTTCGTCGCCGTGGCAGTCGCGCTGACCCTGATTCCCGCCGTTCTGGCCGTCGGATCCCGATTCAAACTCGTGGATCCGAAGCGCCGCATCGGCGTTCGACGCTGGCGCCGGGTGGGCACGGCGATCGTCCGCTGGCCGGCGCCCATCCTCGTCGCGACAATTGCGATCGCGATCATCGGACTCGTGACGTTGCCCGGATACGAAACCAGCTACAACGATCGCCTTTATATCCCGCAGAATATTCCCGCGAACACCGGATACGCGGCGGCGGACCGGCATTTTTCACAGTCGCGCATGATGCCCGAGATTCTGCTGATCGAAACCGATCACGACATGCGCAATCCGGCAGACTTCCTGGTATTGCACAAGTTGGCTAAACGGCTCTTCCGGGTGCACGGGGTCTCGCGGGTGCAGGCTGTGACGCGTCCCGAGGGCACACCCATTCAGCACACCTCGATACCTTTCCTGATCAGCATGCAGAATGCGGCACAGCTGCAGATGATGAAATATGTCAAAGTCCGCATTGACGACATGCTTAAGCAGGCCGACTTGATGAGCTCGCAGATCGCGCAGACCAAGCGGATGTACAAGTTGCAGCTGGAGCTGAACAGTATCACTCACGCGTCGATCGAAAACACCAAGGAAATGTACGCAATCGTCGCTGAGCTGAAGGACCACATTTCCGATTTCGAGGACTTTTTCCGCCCGATCCGGAGCTATTTCTACTGGGACAAGCATTGTCAGGCAATCCCGATTTGCGCTTCCTTGAGGGCGATATTCGATGCGGTGGACGCCATCGACGCCGAAAGCGACAAATTCCAGGAAGTGCTGGTCGACCTGAACACAACCGATGTACTGCTGCCCCAGGTGTCTCAGCAGTTGTTGCCGATCATCGACACCATGGAATACATGCGAAAGATGTTGCTGGCCACGCACAGCACAATGGCCGGGGTGCTTAGCCAGATGGACGAGTCGACAGATGCGGCCACCGCGATGGGCCAGGCCTACGACGAAGCGAAGAACGACGACTCGTTCTACCTACCTCCAGAAGTATTCGATAACGCGGATTTCCAACGGGCCATGGGTGCCTTCATTTCCCCCGACGGTAAAGCCGCACGATTCTTCATCTCCTACAAGGGCGACCCGGCGACACCCGAGGGGATCGCACGGGTCGAGCAGCTACGCGCCGCGGCGGAGGAAGCTCTCAAGACAACGCCCCTGGAAAACTCAAAAATCTACGTCGCCGGCACCGCGTCGACATTCAAAGACTTCCGCGACGGCGCCAAATATGACCTTGCCATCGCCGGAATTGGCGCGCTGTGCCTCATTTTCGTGATCATGCTCATCATCACCCGGAGCATGATTGCTGCGCTCGTCATCGTGGGGACGGTGGCTCTTTCATTGGGAGCATCGTTCGGCTTATCGGTATTGATCTGGCAGTACATCCTTGATATCAAGTTGCACTGGATGGTGCTGCCGATGTCGGTGATCATCCTTTTGGCGGTCGGGTCCGATTACAACCTGCTGCTGGTATCCCGCATCAAAGAGGAAATATCCGCGGGTCTGCATACCGGCATAATCCGGGCAATGGGCGGCACCGGCAAAGTGGTGACAAATGCGGGCATGGTTTTCGCGCTGACCATGATGTCGATGGCAATCAGCGACCTGCGCATCATTGCTCAGGTGGGCACCACCATAGGCCTGGGCCTGCTATTCGACACATTGATCGTGCGCTCCTTCATGACCCCGTCCATTGCGGCGCTGCTCGGACGTTGGTTCTGGTGGCCCCAAGTGGTACGCCCCCGTCCGGCAAGTCAATTGTTGCGGTCCGCCGGGCCGCGGCCGTTGGTTCGATCCCTACTACTCGGGCAAAGAGACGACGAAGCGGTGACGGCCGAAATCCCGAAGCTGTCCAGCTGAGGCAGTAAGCCTGCGCAATTCATGGGAGGTCGGCCCAAAGGCCGGACAGCGCAGCGGAATCGCTTTACCCTCAACGGATACCGGCGAGACGGGAGACTCAAACCGGATTCTAGAAGGGATTTCGAGTGTCGTACGTATTCACGCAGCCGCCCGTATTAGCAGCTGCGGCAACCGAACTCGCGGGGATCGGTTCGGCACTCGGTGATGCCGCCGCATCCGCGGCCGGCCCGACAACCAAAGTGATGACCGCCGCCGCCGACGAAGTGTCAGCGACGATCGCCAACTTCTTCGGCGCATACGGCCAGGAATTCCAGGCCCTCAACACGCGGATCGGGTCGCTGTACGACGCATTCGTTCAGCGGTTGACCGCCACCGTCGGCAACTACGCCGACGCCGAGGCGCTCAACACGGCGCAATTGGTGCAGACCGCGACCGCCGGTCTGCCCACCCCAACAGTCGGAGCGCCGTCGGGACTGAGCACGGCAATCGTGATGGGCGGCACCGGAATGCCTGCCCCGACTCCCGGTTACGTCGATGCGATCACGCGACTGTTCCTGCCGCCGGGAATCCCCGTCTCCCCGTTGTTCACCCCCGAGCAGCTCTACCCGATCACCGGCGTCAGATCGCTGCCCCTGGCAACCTCGGTGCAGGAAGGTTTGCAGATTCTCAACGGGGCCGTTTCACAGCAGCTCGCGGCTGGAAACCACGTCACCGTCTTCGGCTACTCACAGAGCGCCATCATCTCGTCGCTGCTGATGCAGCACTACATCTCCCTGGGTCCGAACATGCCGGACCCCAGCATGATCAACTTCATCCTCACCGGCAACGAGATGAACCCCAACGGCGGCATCCTGGCCCGCATCCCGGGGTTGAACATCTCGACCATCGGCCTGCCGTTCTACGGAGCCACCCCGGACGGCCCTTATCAGACGACGACCTACACCATCGAATACGACGGGTTCGCCGACTTCCCGCGCTACCCATTGAACTTCGTGTCCGACCTCAATGCCGTGTTCGGCATCCTCACCGTGCACACCACCTACGTCGACCTGACGCCCTCGCAGATCGCCTCGGCCACGCTGTTGCCGACCGAGGGCACCACCAACAACCAGTGGTACATGATCAGGCATCCGGATCTGCCGCTGCTGGACCCGGTGCGCGCCATCCCCGTTATCGGCCAGCCCCTGGCCGCACTGGTGCAACCGGATCTGAAAGTGATCGTCAACCTCGGCTACGGCGACCCGAATTACGGCTACTCCACCAGCCCGGCCAATGTGGCCACCCCGTTCGGACTCTTCCCCAACGTGCCCCCCGAAGTCATCGCCAATGCGCTGATCGCGGGCACTCAGCAGGGTATCAGCGACTTCGCAGCGGCGGTGCCGGTCGCACTCAGCACACCGCCCGTGGTGACCCCGTTCGCCTTCCCGCCCCTGATCCAGCAGTACGTACCCGCGGCACCGCCGCCAGTGCCGGCAACTCCAATGAACATCGCCAACACACTGGCGTCAGTGGTGTCGACCGGCTACTCCGTGCTGCTGCCGACAGCGGATCTGGCCACCGCCTTCGCCACCACCCTGCCCGCCTACGACGCGACCCTTTTCCTGAGCCAGCTCGCGCAGGGCAACCTCGTCGAGGCGATCCAACTTCCGCTCGCCGCCACCACTGGACTGGTGGCGCTGGGCGGCATGATCGAGTTCATCTCGGTCGTCGAGGCGGCCGCCGAAATCGCTCAGGACCTGCAGAGCCTCAGCTTCTAGTGGCCACGATTCCACGGCGATCGCGCGGGCACCGAACTTCGGCAGATGTTTAGACGGCAAAACCACTATGAGATTGACCAGACCGCTTTAGTCTTGCTCCTAGCCAGAGATCAGCGGGCCGCCCGACGACCTTCAGCACCGGGTCACGCGGTCTGCTCCAACCTCGGCTTGTGACCGGAATATCTTGGCCGTGAAGGGAATTCGCCGATGTCATACCTAGCGACACAACCGGATGTGATGGCCGCCGCCGCCCAGGACCTGGCTGGCATCCGCGCCGCGCTCGCCCAGGCGACTGACACCGCCGCGGGCCAGACGACCGGCTTTGCCGCTGCCGCGGCCGACGAAGTGTCCGAGGCCGCAGCCCAGCTCTTCCGCACGTTCGGCCTGGAATACCAGAACGTCGTCGGCCAAGCGGTGGCATTCCACGACGAATTCAACCGCGCACTGGCCGCGGCCAGTGGCGCCTACGCCGAAGCCGAGGTGGCCAACGCGGCGGTGTTGTCAGGCGCGCTGGCGAGCGCCTCACCGATCGAGGCGCTGTTCGCGCCGGTACTCGCTCCGCTGCAACCGCTGCTCGCGCCCATTCAGTCGGTGCTGGCCCCGCTGCAGTCGCTGCTGGGGGGACCGGCAGCGACCGCGTCCGGGGGGACTCCGGTCACCATGCCCGTTGGAACGTCGGTGCCCACCGTCTACGACGTAGCCCTGATCATGTCCGGCAGCGGGACGCCGATACCTTCGCTCGCGTACATGGCAAGTGTCCGACCCTGGATTCAGTTTCACGTGACCAACCCGCTATCAATACCGCTGAACACCCCCGAGGGGTTGTATCCGCTCACCCACATCAAGGACCTACCGCTCAACCAGTCGGTAGCCACCGGTGTCACGGCACTGCACAACGCACTCTTCAGTCCCACCGGGTTGATCACCGCCGGGCAGAAGGTCTCGGTGCTGGGCTACTCCCAGAGCGCCGTCCTGTCATCGATCGAGTTGCGCAATCTGATCGCCGCGGGTAGCCCGCACACAGGCGATCTCAGTTTCACCTTGCTGGGCAACCCGATGGCCCCCAACGGCGGTCTGCTGTCCCGTTTTCCCGGCCTTAGCCTGCCGGCACTGGGCCTGGACTTCTACGGCCCGACTCCGGCCAACTCCGGGTACCCGGTCAACATGTTCTCGCTGCAGTACGACGGCTACACCGACTTCCCGCGCTACCCGATCAACTTCCTGGCCGACCTCAACGCATTCCTGGGCATCCAGAGCGTCCACGGCACGTACCCGAACATCATCAATCCCACCACGGGACAGCTCGCCCCCGGCTACAAGATGGTCGAGTTGCCGGTGTCCCCGACAACGGCTGCCAACGGTCTCGACCACTACTACATGATCACCTATGACCATCTGCCCCTCGTGCAGCCGATCCGCGCCATCCCGGTGATCGGAAATGCGTTGGCGGACTTGGTCGAACCGAATCTGACTTACCTGGTGAACTGGGGTTACGGCGACCCTCACTACGGATACTCGACTTCCTACGCCGACGTGTGGACCCCGTTCGGCCTGATCCCGCCGATTCCGCAGAACTTCATCGGCGACCAGGTCGCCCTGGCCGGCCAGGGCTGGGGTGCGTTCGTCGGCGACATCCAAGCGATGGTCCCGACCTCCTTGCCGTCGCTCACCGACCTACTGCCGGCTGGTGTGGGAGGCGGTGCCGGCCTGCCGTTCACGCTGCCGGGCGCCACCGGCTCGCCGGTGAACAGCTTCATCGACGCGCTCAGATCGGCAAACACCAACATCGTCAACTCGATCACCAAAGCGACCGCCGACGGTTACGCGCTGCTGCTGCCGACCGCGGACATCGCCAACACCATCGCGACCACGCTGCCGTCGTACGACTTCAACCTCTTCCTGGACGGCGTCCAGCAGGCCGTCAACGGCGACCCGATGGGTCTGGTCAACGCGATCGGCAATCCGATCGCTGCGAACGTCGCACTGTTGACGCTCGCCGGCGGGTTCCAGACCATCGTGACGCTCGATACGGTCGAGTCGGTGATCGGCGACCTCACCGGCGGGTGATCCGCTGCCTTAATTTCGTCCACCCCCGTTTTCGATGTAGAGAATCGGGCCCATGCCATTCCTGGCGGTGCAGGCAGGTGTGATTGCCGCGTCGGCGGCCAGTCTCGAGGACATCCCGGTTGGCCGATCGGCAAGGTGACCTCGGTCGCGTCCCCACGGCAAGGCTCGCGGCCACCGAAGAGGTTTCAGCCGGGCACTGTCTGCCGGCTGGCCTACCTCCAGACCGAAGTCGCCAACGCCGCGTCGAATGCGGTTGGGATCCGATTCTCGTAGCAATCAAGTCGCTGCTTGCCGACTCCGGGGCTCCCCCGGTGGCAAGCATTCTCACCTTGGTGATGGGCGCCAGCGGGTATCCGATCCCGATAGACGACTATCCAGAGCGTTCGGTCGGGTTCACACCGTCGGCAGGCGGCCGAGTGGCGTCGGCCATCAACTGGCTTGGCCTTCGCTGCCGTTGCCGTGGATGAAATCTGCGCTTGTGCCGCCGTGTCCGCCACCATTGGTTCCGGCGCCCGGGGTGCCACCGTAGCCGCCAGCATTCGTGCGGCCATCGGCGCCCGCGCCGCCGGCACCACCCGCAGCGCCGCCGCTACCCTGGCCGCCGTTACCACTAGCTGAGTTGTCGGCGTAGGCGCCGCCACCACCGCCGCCACCGGTGCCCGCCCCACCGGCACCACCGTTTCCGCCGCTACCCACATTGGGCTGGGCGTAGCTGTAGGCATCACCACCGGCACCGCCATACCCAGCCCCGTCGGTCACGCTGGACGCGCCGCCCCCGCCACCGCCACCGCCTTCACCCAGACGCTGTATGGCGACGCCACCGGCGCCGCCACCACCGCCGCCGCCGCCCAGTCCGCCGGTGGCGCCTGATGGGCCGCCACCGACTCCGCCTTGCCCGCCAGAACCACCCATGCCTTTGGCCACGAGGATGTCGACAGCAGCCGTTGTGGTTGCTTCGCCGCCGGCCCCGCCGGCGCCCCCGTGGCCGCCGGTGCCGCCGGTGCCGCCGCTGCCGGTGCCGGTGCCGGCGTTTCCGCCGTTGCCGCCCGCGCCACCGCCCCCGCCGCCGCCGCCGACGGCAGCATCGGTAGATGTGTAAAGGATCGAGTCGTCACCACCGCGGCCTGCGGCGCCGCCGGCACCACCGTTGCCGCCGTTGCCGTTGATTCCTCCATCAGGGGTGCCGCCTCCGGCGCCGCCGACGCCGCCGCGTCCCCCGTTGCCGCCCTGCCCTCCACCGAAGTAGCCCCAGTCCCCCTCTCCGCCATTGCCTCCCCTTCCGCCCGTACCGCCGACTCCACCGGTGCCCGCGCCGATGCCCACATCGCCCCCGGTGCCCCCGGCACCAGCATCGCCTCCCGTATCACCGTTTCCGCCGGAGCCGCCCTTACCGCCATCCCCACCGCTGCCATGGATTCCGCCGTAACCGGCGCTACCGCCGTTGCCGCCGGCCCCACCCGCGCCTCCATTCCAGCCGCCGCTGTTAGTAGTTTGGTTGGCGCCTTGGGCACCGTTGCCGCCTGCGCCGCCCTTGCCGCCGACACCGGCAGCCCCCGCGTGTGCGCTGTTCAGCCCGAGCGGTCCCGCCGATCCCGCGGCGCCGCCGTCGCCGGCATTACCGCCGGCTCCCCCATGACCGCCGGCGCCCCCGACACTCGACACGGCCAATCCGCCGTCCCCGCCGTGTCCGCCGAGGCCCCCGGAGCCTCCGTGGCCGCCGTCCCCGCCGGTGCCGAACAGCGAGCCAAGGCCGAACCACCCGGAGTTCGCGCCGCCACGGCCGCCGGCACCCCCGTTCCCGCCGTTCATCCCGACGGCGCCGGTTCCGCCGCCCGAGAGGCCGGTGGCCCCATCGCTACCGGTGTCACCGTTGCCCCCATTCCCCCCGGCCCCGCCGGAAAAACCGACGAGGGCCCGGTTTGGCCCGCCGGCCCCACCAGCCCCGCCGGCCCCGCCGGCCAGACCCGCGGAACCGGCGGCCAAACCGTCACCGCCCGCGCCGCCGGCCCCGCCACTGCCGCCGAACCACCCGCCGGCCCCACCGGCCCCGCCGGCCCCACCGGCCCCACCGGGGGTGACCGCATTACCGCCGCGCCCGCCGATGCCACCCTCGCCGAACAGGCCTGCGTCACCGCCCGCACCACCGGCCTGCCCCGGCGCACCTGACCCGCCATTACCGCCGTTACCCCACAGCAGGCCACCGGCCCCGCCGGCTTGTCCCGTCCCTGCGGCCCCATTCGCGCCGTTGCCGATCAAGGGACGCCCTAGCAACGTATTGGTCGGCGCATTGATCGCCGTCAGCACGTCCCGCTCCAACGTCTGCAGCGAGACGTTGGCGGCCTCGGCGGCCTCATACCTGAATCCGCCGCCACCTAAAGCCTGCACGAAGTCGTCATGAAACCGTTCCAGCTGTGCGCTCAACCCCGTGTACTGCTGCCCGTGGTTGCTGAACAATGTCGCGATCGCTGTTGACACTTCATCTTGCGCCGCGGCCACAATCTGCAGCGCTGGACCTGCTGCCGCGTTAGCGTGGCCGATTGCAGATCCTATTCCCGACAACTGCCTGGTAGCGGTCGCGATCACGTCCGGTGCGGCAACAAGATGCGACACGGCTGGTTCTCCTCATCACACTTGCGGGAAATCTGAATCATCCGATGAGGAGCAAGATTACGTGCTGCATTCGGCTGCCGTGGCGAATCGCGAAACGCATTCGTAGGACGTTGTTCTAATCCTCCCGTAGACACGGGCGACCGCTGGCGGGAAAGGGGGCTGGAAAACTTCGGCATGGGTGGGGTAGCCCGTGAAGCTGCGCGCTCGGTCTGGCTGGGGTTAGGCCAGTTGTTGTGTCGGCGGTCCAGTAAACGTGGCCGGCCTGTCAACCTTGCCAATCGTCGTCGTGTACACATAGGCGGACGTAATCTACTGCACTACAACGGAAATCACTGTCATGTGTTGAAGCCCAGCGGGCATATGCCAATGACTCGCCGCTGCTTAGCCATGTACCGGGTTTGTAGTAGCCGGAATTGACGATGCCGCCTTCTTCGAAGCCGTCCTACACCGACCCCGATAACTTGGGCAGTTGGGGGTTGGTGGCGGTGAAGCCAGTAGTGAGTTCGACCAACGCAGCGTTAAAGAAGCCAGCGTTGGCAGTGACCGCCAAGCGGGTGATCACCGGTGTACCTTCGGTGAGAACGGTGGATTTAACGGTGTTTTCGGTCTCAGTCGGCCGGGTGTATGTAACAATTCGAGGTGCGGGTCTTCCAACACGCGGCCAGCGACATCATCGCGGAAATCCACCCTAGGGCTCCAGCACCACCTTGCCCAGAACGCCACCCTGGTCCAGACTCTGCAGTGCGGCGCGCGCCTCGGACAGCGGATAACGTTGCGGTGGAGGAGGTTTCAATCCGAGCGTGACCAGCTGGTTGAGACCGGAGGAGAACAGCACCGCCGAGCCGGGCACCGTGTTCAGATACTCACCCCACGCGACACCCAGCACGCCGACGTTACGCAACAGCAGCCGGTTGACGGTCAGCGTGGGAATGCTTCCGGCGGCGAATCCGACCACCAGCAGCTTGCCGTCGATGGCCAGCACATCGATCGCGTCGTCGAAGGCCCGCCCACCGACCGGGTCGACGACAATGTCCACCCCCCGGCCGTTGGTCTGCTCGAGCACCCGCTCGACCCAGCCCCGCGCCACGCGCACCACATGGTCGGCACCCAGCGCCTTGACGTAGTCGATCGCGGCGTCGCGGTGCACCACACCGATCACCTGGCTGGCCCCCAACGCCTTGGCGATCTGTACGCCCGCGGTGCCCACCCCGCCGGAGGCGCCAAGTACCAGTACCGTCTGACCCGGCCGCATCACCGCCCGGCGGGACAGCGCGAAATACATGGTGTTGTAGTTCACCAACAACGACACCGCTTCGGCGTCGTCGAGTTCATCGGGGCTGCGGATCACATTGGAGGCCGGCACCGCCACCTGCTCGGCATAACAGCCGAGCACGCCGAATGCCGAAACTCGTTCGCCCACACGAAAACCAGATTCCACCGGGGCCGAACGCACCACTCCGGCGGTCTCCATGCCGGGCACAAACGGCGGCTGCAACTTGAGTTGGTATTTGCCTTTGGTCAAGAGCAGATCGGGAAAGCACACGCCGGCGGCGCGCACCTCGATAACGATGTTGCCGCCACCATCTCCTACGTCGTCGATATCGGTGTAGACAATGCCGGACGGGCCGCGAAGCTCCTGAACCACACAGGCTTTCACTGAATTGGTTACAGCTTGAAGCCAGCTTTTGTCGCCGCCGACAGGTCGGTGATCTCGCCCCAGTGCTCCGCCACGTCCTGCACGGTGGGCGGCTTGTCGAAGTTGGCGCCCTCGTTGCCGAACAGCGCAACACGCTGAACTTTGCCGCCACCGACCACGAATACCGAGCCGTTGTCGGCGTTCTCCTCGGTGCACAGATAGGCGACCACCGGCGCGACGAACTCGGGCGTCAGCTTCTCCAGCACCTCCTTGGGCATGATGTCCTCGGTCATGCGGGTGGCGGCGATCGGGGCGACCGCGTTGGAGTGGATGTTGTACTTGGCGCCTTCCAGCGCCAAGGTGTTGATCAGGCCCACCAGCCCCAATTTGGCTGCACCGTAATTGGTTTGGCCGAAGTTGCCGAATAGTCCGCTGGTGGAAGTTGCCACGACCACGCGGCCGTAGCTCTGCTCGCGGAAATGCGGCCAGGCCGCGCGGATCACGTTGTACCCGCCGTACAGGTGCACCTTGAGCACTGCGTCCCAGTTCTCCGACGTCATCTTGTGGAAGGTGCCGTCGCGCAGAATGCCCGCGTTGCTCACCACACCGTGCACCGCGCCGAACTCGTCGAGCGCGGTCTTGATGATGTTGGCCGCGCCCTCGGCCTCGGCGACACTGTCGTAGTTAGCAACCGCACGTCCACCGCCGTCCCGAATCTCGGCGACGACATGGTCCGCCATCGCCGAACCGGCGCCGGTGCCGTCACGTGCGCCGCCGAGATCGTTGACGACGACGCTGGCGCCCTCACGAGCGAGGGTCAGGGCGTATTCACGGCCCAATCCCCCGCCGGCTCCGGTTACTACGACGACGCGGTCCTGCACTCCGGGCATAAGTTTCCTTTCTTTAAGCGCTTGGCGATATCGATTGAGTCAGAACAGTTTTCGCGCGAGCTTGAAGGCGCGCTCGGTATAGGGCGGGTAGATCATCTTGGAAAAGTCGGGACGCGTCGGCTTGGTCAGCACCGACTTGCGGTGACTGAACTCGTCGAATCCCCATTTGCCGTGGTAGGCGCCCATTCCGGACGCACCCACGCCGCCGAACGGCAACTTGGCCGTCGACACCTGGAATGCGATGTGGTTGATCAGCATGCCGCCAGCCGGCACTTCCTTGATGAATCGCTCCCGAATGTCCTTCGACTTGGTGAATAGGTACGCCGACAGCGGCTTTGGCCGAGCGTTGATGAATTCGATGGCCTCGTCGAAGTTCTTCACGGTGAGCACCGGCAGCAACGGTCCGAAGATCTCGTTCTGCATGAGTGGTCCGTCGGCGGCGGGATCGACGACCACGGTCGGCTGAATGCGCAAGCTGTCCGCGTCGCACTTGCCGCCGACGGCGACCTTGGCGCTGCCGTCGGCTTCGGCTTTGGCGATGTAGCCACTCAACCGGTCGAACTGGCGTTGGTTGACGATGCGCATGCCGGCCTGGTTTTCCTGGGACCGGAACTTGGTGAGGGCAGCGCCGATCTTGTCGACCAGCTCATCACGGATGGACGCGTCGGCTAGCACGTAGTCGGGTGCCACGCAGGTCTGACCGGCGTTGAGGATCTTCAGCCAGGCGATTCGCTTGGCCGCCACGTCGATGTCGCCGTCGGCGGCCACCACCACGGGGCTCTTGCCGCCGAGCTCCAGCGTCACCGGTGTCAGGTGCGGCGCCGCCCCCTCATACACCTTGCGACCTATCTCGGTACCACCGGTGAACATCACCCGGTCGAGCCCCTGGGCGATCAGCTCCTGGCTCACCATGCCGTCGCCCTCGACCACCGCGACCGCGTCGCGGTCCAAGTACTTTGGCACCAACTCGGCCATCAGCCGCGACGACGCCGCGGCGATCTCCGACGGCTTGAGGATGACGGCGTTGCCGGCGGCCAGCGCGCCGACCGCCGGACCCAGCGTCAGGTAGAACGGGTAGTTCCACGCGCCGATGATCAGCACGGTGCCGTAGGGCTCGTACTCCACCCAGCCGCGGCCGGGCAGCTGCGGCGCCTCCAGCAGCAGATACTTGCGCCGCATCCACTTCTTCAGCTTCTTGGCGGCGTACTTGGCCTCGCCCGCGGTGGTGGCGATGTCGGCGATGAACGCCTCGACGTGGTTGCGGTCCAGGTCCTCTTCCAGCGCGGCGGCGATGGCGGGCTCGTTCTCCTCCACCAGCCTGGCCAGGGCCAGCAACTGCTGCTTGCGCCACTCGTAGCTGCGGGTGCGGCCGGATGCGAAAGTCTTGCGTAGCCGGGCAACAGTCTCAGGGATGGTGCTTGCTTCGGGGGCAGCCGTGGTCTGCGTGGGGGCGGGCGGGGATTCGGTGGTCATCGTTGTCCTTCCTTCCCGAGGTGCCCGCAGTGGTGCTCTGCGCGGTCGCCTATTGGGTGATAGACGCGATCCTAGCCACCCGGCTTTGCCGGCAATAGGACGGCAAGGGAAAGAAGAACTACCGGCGCTCAGCCGTCACGAAATCGGAGAAGGCGTCCCGGTCATCCGCCATCGGCACCTCGACTACCCAGCGGCCCATGCGCTGCATCTCATCGACCGAGCTCTGCGCAGTGGCCCGCCAACCGTGGTCGTTGAGCCAGTCAGCCAGCGGGGCGCGGTTTTCGTCGCGGTACATCAACTCGCCGACGTCGACCGTTTCCTCCAGCCCGATCTCCTCGGCAACCTTGCGGAACCGCTCGCGCATCTGCTGGCGACGCTCGTCGGCGTGGTTGGCCGCGGTTTCCGCGGCGATCCGACTACCCTGCGCACTCAACTCACCGACCTGGGCGAACAACCGGTCCTGCGCCTCACCGGGCAGATACATGAGCAGGCCTTCGGCCAGCCACGCCGTCGGAACCGCCGGATCAAAACCGGCCTGACGCAGCGCCGCGGGCCAGTCCTGGCGCAGGTCGACGGCCACGGCCCGGCGGTCGGCCGAGGGGGTCGCACCGCTTTGGGCCAAGGTCGTCGACTTGTACTCGAGCACCTGGGGCTGGTCAATCTCGAACACCGTGGTGCCGGCCGGCCAATCCAGCCGGTAGGCGCGCGAGTCCAGGCCCGACGCCAAGATGACCACCTGCCGGATTCCGGCGGCGACGGCGTCGGCGAAGAACGTGTCGAAGAAATTAGTGCGGACGGCCTGGTAGCCGCGCATGTGCTGGACCATGGCGGCGGCTTCGGGGTCCAGCGTCGCGACCTTGGCCGCGACGTCCGGGTCAAGCATGGCCTCCCACAGCACGCCGGCGTTGGCGCTGGTCACCAGAAGCTTCGCGTAAGGGTCGCGGATCAGCGCGTCAGGCTGTTCGGTCTCGACGGCCCGGGCGGCGGCCACCATCACGGCGGTGGTGCCGACGCTGGTCCTGATGTCCCAGGTGTCGTCGTGGCTGCGCAGTGTGCTCATTGGCGTACTCCCCCGCTTGCTTAGATGGCTGAGCCGGTGCGATGGGCTTGCATCAGAGTCGACGTGATTGCCTCGCCGATCAGGTCTTCAGGCACCGGACGGCCCAGTCGGGCCATTTCCTCATGATTGGCCACGGCGTCGACCTGCCAGCCGTGGTCGGTGAGCCATTGAGCCGGATCCGAGCGGTCCGGTTCGTGATAGGTCAGGGCCCCGATGTTCACGTCCAGACCGAGCCGGTCGCGCATCCGGTCCCAGCGCTGGCGGTTGCCGTTGACGACCATAGTGAACGCCTCGACGGCGATCCGGCTGCCCGGCGCACTGAGGGCGGAGCACATCTCGAAGAGGCGGTCCTGGGCATCGCTGGGCAGGTAGGCCAGCAGACCCTCGGCCAGCCACGCGGTCGGCTGGCCCGGGTCAAAACCGGCGCAGGTCAGCACAGCGGGCCAGTCGTCGCGCAGGTCAACCGCGACAGCATGCCGTGCCGCCGTGGTAGCCGCGCCGGAGGAACTCAGAATCTCGGCCTTGTATTCCAGCACCTTGGGCTGGTCGATCTCGTACACCTGAGTACCCGTCGGCCATTGCAGCCGGTAGGCCCGCGCGTCCAGGCCGGCGGCCAGAATGACCATCTGCCGGATGCCGGCCTGGGCGGCGGCAGCAAAGTACTCGTCGAAGTAGTGGGTGCGCACCGCCTGGTAGTCGCAGCCGACCCGGTGTATCCGTCGACCGTGCTCGTCTCCGTCGAGCCACGCGATGCCAGGGTCGGCCAGTCGGGCCCAGGCCGGACCGGCCGAGGCGACCAGCAGCCCCGCGAACTCGTCGCGGATCAGGGGATTCTCTCCGGCTGTCTCCACCGCACGCGACGCGGCGACCGCCAAAGCGGTGGCGCCGACACTCTCGGTGATGTGCCAGCTGTCCCCAGCGGTTCGCAATGAAGGCAGGGAGGGCGAGTCCAGATCAGTCATGACTCGGCCATGATACCTAATAAGTTAGGCAACCTATACGGTTTGTGCGGCAGCTCACCGCGTTCCAGATCAGCGCGCCTCAGGCCGTGGACGTCCAAAGCCCGCCGGCAACCATCTGCCGCAACGTCCCGAGGATGTTCTCGACCTCCTGATAGCTGCCAACGAAGCCCGCGTAGAACCCCACTCCACACAGCACCAGCAGCAGCGACTCGCTAACCGCAGTGACGTCGACGCCGGGCGCGAGCTCCCCGCTCGCGACCGCCTCTGAGACCGCCCAACACAAAAATTCTCGAGTGGTGCGCACGGCGTCGTTGTCGGCGTTGCTCAGCTCGGGATGCCGCTGCGACTCCAGCACGGCGGTGGCCATGAACGCGGCGGTGCGAGGATGCTGTGCGTCCGCCTCCATCGCGACGGTGATGAACGAGGCAAGCCGGCCGATCAGAGTCGACTCTCCGCGAGCGCGTTCAATTCCGGCGCTGACTACCAGTTCGAGGGTGCGGTCGGCCACTTCGGTGTACAACACCCGTTTGCTGGCGAAGTAGTGGTTGATCGCCGGCCGGGTCAGATCGGCATGCATCGCAATGGCCTGGAACGTCGCACCCTCGTAGCCACGTTCGCTGAACACCTGACGCGCGGCATTCACAATGCGCTTACGCGTCTCGTCAGCTTTTGCGGCGGGGGGTCGCCCAGGCCCGCGACTTGCCGTTTGTGGCATTCCTAGAGTGTGCCATCGCCACGGTGCGGCATTAGAGCGTTCGGGGGGATACTGCCGAATTTGCCCGCCTGATAGTCCTCGAGCGCCTCGATCACCTCGGCCTTGGAGTTCATTACGAACGGTCCGTAGTGGAAGACCGGCTCGCGGATCGGCTGCCCTCCCAGGATCAACACGTCCAAGGGGGTTCGCCGCCCCGCTCTCGCCGACACGGTGATCCGGTCGCCCGGCCCGAGGACGGCTAGTTGTCCTTGCTTGATCGGGTGTCCGACGGGGCCGACCGCACCTTCCCCGGACAGCACGTAGACCAAGGCGTTGAAGTCCCGGCGCCACGGGATATTCAAGCGGGCACCGCTTTCTACTGTCGCGTGGGCCATCGTGATCGGGGTGTGAGTGACGCCAGGACCGGCGTTGTCGTCGATCTCCCCCGCGATGATGCGGATGAGGGCGCCGCCGTCCTCGGACGCTAGCAGCTCGGTGTCAGTGCCTTCGATGGCCTGGTAGCGCGGCGGGGCGAACTTGTCTCGCTTCGGCAGGTTCACCCAGAGCTGGATGCCGTGGAACACGCCGCCGCTGTGCACCATCTCGGCTGGCGGGGTTTCGATGTGCAATACGCCCGACCCGGCGGTCATCCACTGGGTTGCGCCGTTGGCGATGAGCCCACCGCCGCCGTGCGAGTCCTGGTGGGCGAAGGTCCCGTCGATCATGTACGTCACCGTCTCGAAGCCGCGGTGCGGATGCCAGTCGGTGCCTCGTGGCTCGCCCGGTTCGTAGTCCACCTCACCCATCTGATCCATGTGCACGAACGGGTCTAGTGCGGCGGCGCTGACCCCGGCGAAGGCCCGGACCACCGGGAATCCCAACCCCTCGTAGCCGCGGGGACCTGTCGTGACCGACTGGACCGGCCGCTCGGTGTCTGCTGGTCCGGCCGGGGCCACCCGGGGCAGGGTCAATGTGTCCGCGGTTATAGCCGGCATTGTTACCTCCTGATTTTTCGAAGTTGTCCCATATAACCGGACCACAGTCCGTTTATTCCTCGGGCGGGCACACGGGGCTGCGCACTTTCATGGCGCTGTTAACCTGCCGACCATGTCGGACCCTCAGGATGAGGCACCTCCCGAATCCGCTGGCGGACGGTTCGGCGCCTCGATCCAAAAGGCGAGCTATCTGCCCAAATGGCTGTTGCTGGGTACCACGATCGGCGTCATTTCCGGTCTGGCCGCGGTCGTCTTCTACCAAGCGCTGAAATACACCGGGGCGTTCCTGCTCGGCTACCTGGCCGACTACGACGTTCCCACCCCCCGTGGTGAAGGCGGCAGCCACGGGTCGGCGCGGTTTGCCCGCGCTTGGGCCATACCGCTGGTGACGACGGGCGGGGCCCTGCTGTCCGCGCTAATCGTCGCCAGATTCGCCCCGGAGGCCACCGGGCACGGCACCGACGAGGCCATTGAGGCGGTGCACATCAACCCGCGGGCTATCCGGGGCCGGGCAGTGCTGGTGAAGATGATCGCCAGTGCTCTGACCATCGGTTCGGGAGGCTCAGCCGGACGGGAGGGGCCCACCGCGCAGATTTCCGCCGGCTTCGCCTCGCTGCTGACCCGACGACTGAATCTGTCCGACGACGACGGCCGCGTCGCCGTGGCACTCGGTATCGGCGCGGGTATCGGCGCCATCTTCGCCGCGCCCCTCGGCGGGGCAGTACTCGCCGGATCGATCATCTATCGCGACGACTTCGACAACCGCACGCTGCTGCCCGGGTTCATCGCATCCGGAACGGCCTACGCGGTGCTCGGCGCCTTTTTGGGCTTCGATCCGCTCTTCGGCTACATCGACGCCGAGTACCGCTTCGAGCGTGCCTGGCCACTGCTGTGGTTCGTGGTGATCGGAGTGGTCGCGGCAGCTGTCGGCTACCTGTACGCGCGCGCATTCCACGCCGCAGTGGCGCTGGTGCGCCGGCTGCCGGGCGGACCCGTGGTGAAACCCACGGTGGGAGGCCTGCTGGTCGGGTTGCTGGGCCTGGCAGTGCCGCAGATTCTGGGCAGCGGCTACGGCTGGGCGCAGCTGGCCGCCGACCGTTCTTCGCTGCTGGCCATCCCGCTCTGGATCATCCTTTTATTGCCGGTCGCCAAGATCGTCGCGACCTGCCTGTCCATCGGAAGCGGCGGTTCCGGCGGCTTGTTCGGGCCCGGCATCGTGATCGGAGCCTTTCTCGGCGCGGCAGTGTGGCGCATCGGCGAATTGGCCCGACTCCCTGGGGTTCCCGAACAGCCGGGGATCTTCGTCGTGGTCGGCATGATGGCGTGTTTCGGCAGCGTCGCGCGCGCCCCGCTGGCGATCATGATCATGGTTGCGGAAATGACGGGCTCGTTCTCCGTGGTGCCCGGAGCAATCCTTGCGGTGGGAATAGCCTCACTATTGATCTCACGCACTAACGTCACCATTTACGAGGCGCAACGCTTGAATCGTGAAGTCGCCGTGGCGGAACGCAAGCGCAGATCAAACGAGTAGTGAAATGACGCGTCGAGGGTGCGTCATCCCGCCTTGCGACGTGCCGACTTCGCGGCCGCCTTTTCCGTGGTCACTCCCGCGTGGTCCAGCTTTCCGCCGGAACTCTCCAGGTGCGCACGAACGAACCACTGGAACTTTTCCAGGTGGCCGGCCTGCCCGATCAAGAGGTCCTGAGTGACCTGGTCGAGTTCGTCGGTCTCGTTGATGGCCTTGCGAATGTCCTCGATCACCCCGTTGTAGACCAAGTCCAGTGCAGCCAGGTGGGCTTGGACGGTGTCGCGATCCACCGAGTAGTCGTCCCAATCGCGGTCCTCGAGGATCGCGCTTGGCGTCCCTTTCGGTGAAGCACCCAGTGCCGCAATGCGTTCGGCTACATCGTCGGCGAACTTGCGTACCGCGTCCACCTGCGGGTCGATCATCTCGTGTACGCCGATGAAGTTGGGACCCACCACATTCCAGTGAATGTGCTTGAGCGTCAAGTGCAAATCGTTGTAGGTACTCAGCTGGCGCTGCAGTATCTCGGCAAGGCGCGCGCCCTGCTTGTCGGTCAGTCCCGGAATCGTGAACTGCGTCATCGGTTTCCCCTTGAAAGTCGCTTGTCGTCCTCCAAGGCGGGTACCCGAAGGCCGCAGCGCTAACCACTCACATCCGGTTGATGTGCTGTACCGGCAGCCGCGGACCGCGCCGCGGTTCGTAGGCCAGACCACTGGCTTCGAGCACCCGCACCACCCGATGTCGGTGCGGACGCATCGGTTCGAGCAATTCGACCATTTCCGCGTCGTCGATCGGGTATCCGAGCAACGTCCAACCGATCATCTTCGAGATATGATAGTCGCCGACGGACAATGCGTCGGCGTCGCCGAAGGCCCGTTGCGCCGTCTCGGCCGCCGTCCATACTCCGACACCCGGCAGCGACGTCAGCGCCATGCGCGCCCGAGCTGGCGGCATCGAGGCCAACCGTTCCAGGGATGACGCCCGCCGCGCACAGCCCACCACCGTCTGTGCCCGCCCGGGATCGACGTTGGCGAGATGGAACTCCCAGGACGGAATGCGCCGCCACCCCGCGGCCGACGGCGGCACCCGCATCCCATCCGGCGCCGGGCCGGGTGCGGTTGTGCCGTATTTGGTGACCAACACCCGCCAGGAGCGGAAGGCATCTGCGCCCGGCACGCGCTGCTCGATGACGGCCGGGATCAGCGCTTCGAGCACCTGCCCGGTGCGGCCCAGTCGCAAGGACGGCACCTTGCGGCGCGCCGCGGCAACCGTCGGGTGCTGCGGCGCAAAATCTGACGCGTCGTCGTGTGCGCCCAGCATTGCGGGCAACAAGTCGACGAATTCGGCCGCTCCGTCTCCCCACGCTTGGCAGTGGGCGCTGTCGGGGGAGACCCTGCTGATGCGCGCCGAGACGGGCCCGGACGGCAGCAGGCTGGTGCGCCAGATTGTGCTGTCAACGAGCGCGCGGAAGCAGGGGTCACCCCGGCCGCGTCGCAGCGGCGCCAGCGTGTGCCCAAAGCCGCCGGCGCCGGGGAACGTGACGGTACGTGCGATCACCGCTCTGAGTCTCCCTTGTTCGACACCGCCGTTATGTTCGACACCGCCGTTATGTTTCGACATCGCCGTTCTGTTCGACACCACCGTTTTGTTCGACACCGCCGTCAATTGACCGCCAACCATCCCCCGTTACAGGATGACGTGGTGATGACGCCGTGACGACGCCTTTCGACGACCCGCAGGCCGAGCTGGCATGGATGTTCCTGCAGAGCCTGTGTGAGGGCGGGGACCTCGATGAAGGGTTCGCGCTGCTCAGCGACGACTTCACCTATTGGAGCATCGTCGGACGCACGACGATGGACAAGGATGCGATGCGCCGCGCTAACAACCGTCGTAAACAGCTGTTCGAGGTCAACATCGAACTGCTGCGCTGCGTCAACGAGGGCGAGACCGTGGTGATCGAGGGCCAGGTCGAGGGAGTCGGGTCCATCGGCGACGAGTACGAGAGCCCCTTCGTCTGCATCTTCGACACCAAGGACGGCGTGATCACCTCGCTGCGCGAATACAGCGACACTCAGTCCTTCGCGCGGATGTTTCCCTAACCGACCGTGATCTCGGCCTTGTTCGGGTAGAAGGCAACGTGCCCGGCGATCGCCGCGACCGCCGGATAGGGCTGCTCGTAGGTCCAGATCGCGTCCGGCACGGTCTCACCGGCGCTGGTAGTGACGCTGTAATAGCTGGCCTCACCCTTGAAGGGGCAGTAACTGGTGGTCTCGGTGCGCACGATCCGGTCCCGCGCCACATCGGCCAGCGGAATGTATTGCACCAGGGGCAAGGTGGCCTCCTGCAGTCCGAGCGCGGCGGTGGTATCGGCGATCAGTTCGCCGTTGACGCGGACCTGAACCCGGTCTGCGGTCGGCTCGATGGTGATCGGGTGTCCGGCACTGGGCTCCTTGATTTCCGGGTGGCTCATGATCGACCTCTTTTCATCAGAACGCGCATTTTCGTCAGAACGCGTAGCGGTGGTACTGCGCCATGTTCCGCATCGCCGGGACAATGGCCATCGCCCGGCCGATCCAGCGCACCACTGGCGACACTTGGTGGAACGTATCGCTGTCGAAGACTGATTCCCAGGCCAGTAGGCGGGTCCCCGGAACCGCGCCCAGGATGTCTGACGGCCCGTCGATCGCCCAGTGCAGTGTCGAACCGGAGCGCCGGACCACCGAATTGATGACCTGGGTGCGGATTCCGAGCGTGTTGAAGGCGTCGAACTGAAGCTCGCCCGACTGGAAGCGGTCGACGACGCGGCGCAGCAACGCAAGCCCGTCGTCCTCGGTCAGGTACATGGTCAGACCTTCGCCGAGGAACAGGGTGGGGCGGTCGGCCGGTACCTCGGACAGCCAGCTCGGGTCGGTGACCGAGGCCGCCACCATCCGGTAGTCGTCGCGCGCCGGGTAAACCTGCTCGCGCAGCGCGATCACGTCGGGATAGTCGATGTCGTACCACCGCACGCCGGGTCCGGGGTCCAGCCGATATACGCGGGCGTCCAGACCGCAGCCGACGTGCAGCACCGTGGCCTGCTCGTGCGCGTCCAGGAATTGGCGCGTCCAGTTGTCGAAATGGGCGGTGCGAACGGCTACCGACGGAGCTCGCCGCGGGGTGATCGAGGTCGCGGCCCAGTCGTAATCAATCTGTGCGACAGCGGATTTCGCGAACTCGTCGTGCAGGATCGAATTCGGCGCGTCGGCGTCGAGGGCCTTCGCGTACAGCGTCGCCAGCATCGTCTGGGGTGGTCCGTCGAGATCGACATGAACTCGTTCCATTGTCGCGAGCTTATTCCAATCGGCTCGCTTCGCCAGTCTTGCTGGTGTTGCCGGCCGTGCGCATGGCCGCCCAGAAGCGCGCGGCCTCGCGAATCGACTCCTCCACCGGGCGCGGCTGCCAACCCAGCTCCCGGACTGCCTTGCCGGAGTCGACGTCGGCTTCGGCACGCATCATCCGCACCGACTCCAGGCTGAGCTCGGCGTCGTTGCCGGTGAGCTTGGCCCGCAGGCTGCCCAGCGCACCCAGGGCGTAGAGCACGGGAACCGGGATGGCCCGGCGCGGCGGCGGCACCCCAGCCTCGTCCGCCGCGATGCGCACCACGTCGCTCAACGGGATCATTCGTTCGGAGATCAGGTACTTTTCGCCGTTTCGACCGTGTTCGGCGGCCAGGATCATGGCCCGCGCCGCGTCGTCGACGCCCACGACTTCGAGCTGGATGCCGCGCATCAGGAACGGCAGCTTGCCGAAGACTGCGCCGGCAATGAACGCGCCGTGCGGGGTTCTGCCCCAGTCACCGGCGCCGTAGGTCGTGGAGACGCACATCGCCACGGCAGGCAAGCCGTGGTCGGCGACGTAGCGCAGCAACAGGTCCTCGGCCTGCACCCGAGACTGGACGTAGGGGCTCACCCGGCGCTGCGGCGGGATCCGGTCTTTCTCGGTCGCCACGTGCCCGTGCCGACGGTCGACCGTCGCATAGCTGCTGGTGAAGATAAATCGATGCAGCCCAGCGTCTTTGGCGACATTCAGGACGTTGCGCAACCCCTCGACGTTGGTGCGGAACAGCGGCGCCGGGTCCTGCAGCCACGCCCGGGTGTCGACCACGCAGTAATACACGTCGTCGACGCCATCCATGGCTTCGCGCACGATCGCGGTGTCGAAGACGTCGCCGTGGAAGCGGGTCACGTTCACGTCGTCGATGGATCGGGTATTGGCCGTGGGACGCACCATCGCGCGCACCTGGTGGCCGTCCTGCACGAGCAGGCGCGTGACGTGCGAACCCAAGAATCCGTTGGCGCCGATGACCAGCTTCGGTTTGCCGCTCACCGGCCGCCGCCGTTGCGCTTCATCCAGGCGGCGGCCTCGGCGTCGAGGTTGCCGCACTCCTGGGCCTTCTCGCACCACTTGAGTCCGGCCTGCAGGAAGCGCAGCGGGTTGTAGATGTCTTCCTGCCGGCGCCAAAGGCCGTCACCGGCGTAGGTGATGATCGAGATGTTGGTCGCGGTGATCACGCTGCCGTCACCGGGGTCTCGCATCGGGTTGTCGAGTTCCATGATCACCCGCCCGGTGGGCTCGTCGATCACCGACCACAGCGATGGGAATTCCACCATGTAGCTGCCGGGGAAGGTCGACATCGTCCGCTCGATCCAGGTGCGGACCTCGTCGCGCCCGTGCATGGTGCCCATCGCGTGCTCGATGTACAGGACGTCGGGCGTGTAGTGCTGCACCCAGGCGTCCCAGTCGTGCGTTTCGGCGGCGCGGGCAACGGTCTGTTCGAATTTCTCGAAGGCTGCCGCCAGTTCACTCTTGGAGAATTTCGGGCTGCTCACGCCAAAACTAGAACATGTTCTACCAATGTTTGTCGAGGGGCCGCGATTCCGGATAATCGGGAGGGCCCGGGTGAAACTGATTTGACGTGAAAGCAGGGACGCGACATGACGAACACACAACGCGCAGTTCTCGCCGGAGGCTGCTTTTGGGGCATGCAGGACCTGATCCGCAAGCAGCCCGGCGTGGTGTCCACGCGCGTCGGCTACAGCGGCGGCGACGTGCCCAATGCGACGTACCGCAACCATGGCACACATGCCGAGGCCGTCGAGATCATCTTCGACCCGAGCGTCACCGACTTCCGCGCTCTACTGGAGTTCTTCTTCCAGATCCACGACCCGACCACCAAGGACAGGCAGGGCAACGACCGCGGGCCCAGCTACCGGTCGGCGATCTTCTACACCGGCGAGGAGCAGAAGCGGATCGCGCTGGACACCATCGCCGACGTCGACGCCTCGGGGCTGTGGCCGGGCAAGGTGGTCACCGAGGTCAGCCCGGTTGGGGATTTCTGGGAGGCCGAACCCGAACACCAGGACTACCTGCTGCGCTATCCACACGGCTACACCTGCCATTTCGTGCGGCCCGGCTGGAAACTGCCGCGCCGGGCCGACGCCAGCCGGTAGGGGTTTTGCCGCTCCCCGGAAGGCTGCAGCCAGTACTTACGGGCGTGGTGTGGGCACCCAACGGGCTGGAGCACCGGCATGGCCGTGGGTGCAGAGGATCAAACCTTGAGAGCGTTCCATGCCGCCGTACCTAGGACCGGCGCTGCATCGTAGATGTCGAACTCCGCCGCCCGTGCGAGCCATAGCCTGGCATATTCGACGCTGGGTCCCATCCAGAGCGCTTGGCACAACCGGGGCGGTAGGAATTTAATGCGGCGCCTCTCCACGTGCGGCTGCAGCCAAGCGTTGGCCTCGCTATAGAACTGTTCGTTCAGGGCGGAGGTCGCCGGCCGAGACTCCTCGATTACCTCGTACTCTCGGCAATGAAACAGATAGCGCGCGCGCATCTCGTTTGAGGCGACCCACTCTAGGTGAGTGCGCACAGACCCTTCGATCCCGCCGCGCGCGCTCGAGTTGCCCTGCAGGGCAGCAAGATAGGCGTCGAAGTAGTCGCGGAGTGTGGCGATGTATAGCTCGGCGGCGACGCCTTCTTTACTCCCAAAAAAGTGGTAGATGCTGCCCACGCTGGCCCCAGATTCACGGTGCAGAGCCTCGATGGTGGTACCCGCCACCCCGTTCTTAAGAAAGATCGTCAGCGCTGCATCGAGGATCGCACGCCGGCGCGGAGCGCCGGTCTTCGCGGCGGTGGGCATCACCGAACAATACTGGAATCGCCCATTGACTAGAATATTATTCTAGCCTAATGTTCGCCTGACGGGCTGCTAGCACACGGTGGATCCATGATCGGAAGGGCTGTGGCGAATGAGCACGAGCACCGACGACCGTACGAGTAGTCAAGCGCGCCGGGCGAATCCGATCGACGTGGCGATGGGCGTCGCCTGCGTCGTCTGGGTCGTGATGACCATGCGTTCGGGGATATTGACCGGTGGCGCGGGCTTGCCTGTCATCCCGCAGACGATCACGTCACTGGCGCTCGTGGTGGCGGTGTTCGGTCACAGCGTCATCTTTTTCATGTTCGGGTTCATCTCGCTATTGGCCTTGTATCGCTTCGCGGCGCTCATGATGGAGCAGAACCGATCCAGCGCGGCGCTCACGGCATCGTCGCAGAGTCGTTGGCTGCAATGAGCTCCTCGCTCGCGCAGCTCCGCTCGCAGGGCTACGTCGTGCTTCACGACGTACTGAGCGCCCGAGAAGTCGAACTCATTCGCGACGAGATGGCACCGTTACTGGCATCGGCGCCTTTCGGCCGCAACGACTTCGAGGGTCTACGGTCCCAACGCGTCTATGCGGTACTCGCCAAGGCACCGTCCACTGCCGTTCTAGCAACACATCCCGACCTGGCGGCGTTGCTGGACCAACTTCTTCATCCGGCGTACCTGCTCTCGGCGCACATCGTGATAAATGTGCATCCGGGCGAGACCGCGCAAGCGCTTCATCCAGACGACGGGCATTGCGCCTTGCCCCGCCCGCGCCAACACCTCGGCGTGTCTGCTGTGTGGGCGCTCGATGACTTCACGGCTACGAACGGTGCCACCGAAATCCTGCCGGGCAGCCATCTATGGGGAGGCGAGGCTCCGGATGAGTTCGACTCGCGGATCCGCAAGATCGAAATGAGCGCAGGCTCAGCGGTGGTGTTTCTGGGCACCACTTACCATCGTGGCGGTGCCAACGTCAGCGACACGACTCGGTTGGGGATCACGACGCAATTCTGCGAACCGTGGATAAGACCCATCGAGACGATGACACTGGCCGTGCCTCCTGCCGTCGCCGCCCAGTACCCGACCCGCGTGCAGGCACTGCTCGGTTACGGGCTTTACCCACCCTTCATCGGCTATGTCGACGGGCGCGATCCACGCCGTCTCGTTGAGGCAACGGCCACCCAGCTGGCCACGAAATCTGCCGCAGGCCATGGCCAGTCAGCCGGCCACGATGCGGGATAGCGCGTAGCGGAGGACCGCCAAAGGCGAGCATCGCCACTGCCGTACGACCACCAGCCGTTCACCGCCTTGGCTTCCTCGATCGCACCGAATGACCTGCCGACACTCTCGGAGATGATCCGGGTGAGCAACGTGGCTCGGTCCTGCGCTATTTCATCTTTCACCACAGCGCCGCCGGTGCACGACGACACGGCCACCCTTCCTTGGCACGAATGCCACTCCACGATTGCGGGAGCGCTCGCCCGGCGCATCGGTAGTCTCAAACGTGAACTCGCGCAATACCGTTCGCAATACCACGTCCATCTCCATGTTGGCGAAGGCCGCGCCCACACAGCGGCGGGTGCCACCGCCAAACGGTATCCACGCGAATGACGAAGGCTTGGACTCGACAAAGCGCTGCGGGTCGAAGCGCTGCGGGTCGGGAAACGCCGCTGGGTTCTGATGGATCTGCGAGATGCACGTCATGATCGAATACCCTTGCGGGATAGTCCATTCACCGAGCCGATACGCCGGTATGTTGACATTTCGGGCCGCAAAGTCGATCACGTTGCTTACCCGCTGGACTTCCCAGATGGTCGCCTGACGCAGCTCGCTACCGCCCTCGTCGGCCTCCGCGACCAGCGCCGCCAATACTTCGGGGTGCCGGGTCAGCCGCTCGAACGCCCACGCCAACGTCGACGCGGTGGTTTCGTGACCAGCGGCCAGTAGGGTAAGTAGCTCGTCCCCGATGTCCTTGCGGGACATGACCATACCGTCGTCGTAGGTGCTGCGCAGCATCAGAGCCAGCACATCGGTACGGTCGGCGAAGTTCGGGTCGGTGCGTTCGGCGGCGATCAACTTGTCGATGACGGCGTCGTACTGCTTGCGCCACTGGGCCATCCGGCCCCACGGACTGAAGCGACCGTAGCTGCGTTTGGTCTGCGGCATCAGCGCCATCTTCGAGCCCAGGGTGACCCAAGGCGGGATGATGCGGCGTAGCTCGTCGAGTTCGGCTCCGTCGGCCCCGAAGATCGCCCGCAGGATCGCGTTGAGGGTGATGCGGTTCATCGAGGGCAGCGTCTCGAACAACTGGCCCTGCGACCAGTTGGCCGTCTCGCGCAGCGTCTCCTCTTCGATAATGGCTTCGTATTTCTTCATCGCCTTACCGTGGAACGGCGGCGCCAGCAGTCGGCGGCGACGACGGTGATCGTCACGATCGAGCGCGAAGACCGAACCCGAGCCGAACAGGCGGCTCAGGTTGGGCTGGATGTTGCCCAGCTCGTCGGGGCTAGTGGTGAACACCTGCTTGGCCAGCTGCGGGTCACCGACCACCACCACGTTTGCGAACACCGGAATCCGCACCATAAAGACCGGGCCGTGGCGCCGCGTCATGCGATCGATGAACCAGCGGCGGGGGAAAGTAAACCCTATGCCCTGCAACAGCTTCGGGCCCCGCACTGCTGGCGGCAACCGGACGTCGTCCACGCGTGGGGCGGTTGTCACATCGCTTACAGCTTCGGTGCTCATTGGTGTCTGCGCTCCAAATCTGCCCGAGTCCAGCGGTGGTACCACGGCGTACCACAGGGCTTTCCAGGTACGGTACTCTGTGGTACCAGGCCTGACAAGGGAAGGGACTCACCGGTGACCGTCGCGGCTGGCAATGTTGACCTGGCCGAGGAAACCGTGCCCGAACCGTTTCGTCTTCGCCTGCTCGATGGTCTGGCCGCCTCAATCGGTGAGCGCGGATATCGTGCCACCACCGTGGCCGACATCGTCCGCCACGCCCGCACTTCCAAGCGCACCTTCTACGACCAGTTCCCCAGCAAGGAACAGTGCTTCCTGGAGCTGCTGCAAGTCGAGATCACCGTCCTGGCCCAGGACATTCGGGCCGCCGTCGATCCCGAGGCAGACTGGCACCAGCAGATTCGCCAAGCGGTGGAGGGCTACGTCGGCCACATCGAGTCCCGGCCCGCCATCACCCTGAGCTGGATTCGCGAATTCACCTACCTCGGCGAGGTCGCCCGGCCGGTGCAGCGCCACGGATTGGAAGTGCTCACCAATCTCCTTGTCGATCTCAGCGGTAGCCCGGGTTTCCAGCGCGCGGACCTGCCACCGCTGACCCAACCGCTGGCGGTGATCCTGGTCGGCGGTCTGCGCGAACTCGTCGCCCTCGCGGTCGAGGACGGCAGGCCGCCCCGCGAAGTCGTCGAGCCGGCCGTCGACGCCTCGATTGCGTTGCTGGGCCCCCGACATTGAGGCCACCGCGGGTTAGGCTCGTTCAGTCCCGATCATCGACACCGGAGGGCCTCGACGATGCGCCTGTCCACTCGTAACCAGCTCAAGGGAATCATCGCCGAGGTCGATCTCGGCAGCGTGATGGCGATCGTCAAGGTCCGTCTCGACGGTGGCGATCAGATCGTCACGTCCTCGGTCACCAGGGACGCGGCGGTCGAACTCGGCCTGCAAGTCGGGCAGCCCGCGACCGTGTTCATCAAGTCCACCGAAGTGACGATCGGCGTCGAGTGACTATGGCGTCCACCATGCGCGCCGAGCGCTTCTACGCTGACACTAAAAGTGTTGTGCTGGAAGATGTTCCGATACCACGACCCGGACCTGGCGAAGTCCTGGTCAAGGTCGCGTTCTGCGGCATCTGCCACTCGGACCTGAGCCTGATCAACGGAACCTTCCCCGCCCAGGCGCCCGTGGTCACCCAGGGGCACGAAGCCTCCGGAACCATCGCCGAACTCGGCCCCGACGTGACCGGCTGGGCCGTGGGTGACCGGGTGGTGGTGGCCGCCGGCCGACCCTGCCAGCACTGCCCCAACTGCCGTCGCGGCGATGTCGTCAACTGTCTGCGGCTTCAGTTGATGGCCTTCGCTTATGACGGTGCCTGGGCCGAATACACCCTTGCCCAGGCGGCAGGCCTGACCCGCGTCCCGGACAACGTGCCGCTGGAACAGGCCGCAATTCTGGCCGACGCGGTGTCCACACCGTTCGGCGCAGTCGTGCGCACCGGCAAGGTCGCCGTCGGGGAGTCGGTTGGGGTGTGGGGGGTCGGTGGTGTGGGAACCCACATCGTCCAACTCGCGAAACTTGTTGGCGCCGTGCCGGTGATCGCCCTGGACGTCAACCCTGCGGTGTTGGAGCGGGCACTGCAGCTCGGTGCGGATTACGCGTTCGACACTCGCGACGACGCACTGCGCGACAAGCTCGCAGAGGTCACCGGCGGCCGGTTGCTCGATGTGGCGTTCGATGCCGTCGGTCTCAAGGTGACGTTCGAGCAGGCGCTTAATTCTCTGACCAGCGGCGGCCGGCTTGTCGGCGTCGGGATGAGCGCCGAGTCCCCAACAGTAGGCCCTACCGCCATGTTTGGGTTGAGCCGCAAGCAGGTGCTTGGCCATCTCGGCTATCAGAACGTCGACATCGAGACCCTCGCGGAGCTGGTGTCGTACGGGCGCCTTGATATTTCACGTTCGATCAGCGAAATCGTCCCGCTGCAAGACATCCGCGCCGGCATCGAGAAGCTGGAGCGCCAAGAGGGTAACCCGATCCGGATCCTGGTCCAGCCCTAGCGTCGTGATCGCAAGCGCGGCCGAAGGCCGAGCGCAGCGGGTCACGACCATCAGCCGGCGTCGTGATCGCAAGCGCGGCCGAAGGCCGAGCGCAGCGGGTCACGACCATCGGCCGGACCTAGAGAAGCAGGAACGCGCGCACCCGATCGAGCACCAGATCCGGCCGCTGGTGCACGATCCAGTGCCCGACTCCGTCAACCCGCTCGGCCTCGAAATCGCTTATGTGGTCGGCATATACGTCGGCCATCTCCGGACGGATCACCGGATCCCGGGTACCGGTGAGCCAACGCACCGGCACCTCGACGCGGACGTCGTCGTACTCGCCGCGCGCCCAGCGCACCATCTCCTTGGTCTGGAACGAGCGATACCACCGCGATCCGGCCTCGGCATGGCCCGGCTGGCGCATCCGGTCGATGTAGAGCCGAATGTCTTCGTCGGCGAGTTTGAATCCCCCGCCGACCCACGAACCCAGGGCTCGGGCGAACCGGGCCTTCGGATCGCCAAGCAATCGGGGACCGATCACCGGCAGCGAGATCGGGATCTGGTACCAGAATCGCCACAGGTTGCGCAGCGATGCGAGGTCGTTCTTCACAAACGGCGCCGCGGTGTTCATGCCGAAGAAGCCCGTCACCTTCTCCGGGTGGCGCAGCATCATGATGAACGCGACCGGCCCGCCCCAGTCGTGGGCGACGAGCTTGACCTTCGCGACGCCCAGCGAGTCCAGTACGCGGGCGAGGTCGTCGGCCATCTCGTCCTTGGTGTAGCTCGACGGCGGCGCCGAACTCCACCCCGAGCCTCGCAGGTCGGGACACAGCACCCGATAGCCGTCGGCGGCCAAGGGTCCGATCAGCTTGTGCCATTCCCACCAGTTCTCCGGGAAGCCATGCACCAGCATCACCGCCGGCCCGTCGACCGGGCCCGCCGCGGCGACGTGGATGGTGACGTCGCCTAGTTCCACATATCGGTGTTCGACGCCGTCCATTGCGGGCATAGCGATCATGGCTTCAAACGCTAGTCCTCAGGTCAGGAAGCGTTCGACGTAGGGCGCGAAGCGCTCCCGCAACTCGCCTTCGTCCAACCCGAACATTTCGCAGGAGGTCTCGACGCTGCCCAACCGGCCCCGCTCGTGGCCAGCCAGGTAGGCGCCGACGGCGCTGCGGACCTCGTCGGTGTACGGCTCGTCGGCAAGTGCGTAAATCCGCTTAGCGACGCCCAGTTCTTCGGCCATGAAGTCGTCGAACCGGACGTCGATCGAGCGGTCGTGCCCCAGGGTGTCGCGGTCACGGACCAGCGCGGCGAGCATCCGGTCGAGGCGATCGATCCAGTATTCGGCGATCTGTCGCACCGGCACAGGCGAACGGTGCATGCGCGCCGAGTAGGTGATCATCGCGATCATCGACAGCGCCACCGGTACCGGGTCACGGTGGGTGAAAACGACAATGCTGTCGCCGAATACGCGATCGAGCACCGGCACCTGTTCGAGATGCTGCGGGGACTTGAGCAGCCAACGCCGTCCGCCGCGCAGGAACTGCATCGCCTTGAGCTGACTTGCCAGGTACTCGTAATGCGGTGTCTGATCGTGAGTTTGGTAGTAGTCGCGCCAGCGGGGTACATGGCCGAGCGTCTCGAACAACATCGTGGAGAAGTCGTTGGCCAACAGCTGAATCTCTTCGTGGACGTGGTCGGTGGTCATTTCGTGCATCAGCGCGAAATGCGGCATCAACAGGTTGATTACGCTGACGGCGACGTCCATACGGGCGCGCCGCGGATCCGGCGCATCAGCGTCTGCGCCGGCTTCAGTGGGAAGGGGGAACGGCTCGTTGCTCTCCCAGTACGGCATGGTGCGAAAGGTGGGAGGCGCGGCAAGCAGGTTATGCAGGTGGGTCGTGCCGGTGCGGGGCAGGCCCGCAATCACCACGGGCGAATGCAGTTCGAGGTCGTCTATCTCGGGGTGCCGGCTCTTCAGGTCGGTCAGTAGCAGCCGGTTCTTGAGCAGTTGTAGCAGCTGTCCGTGGAAGTTGACCACCCCGGCGTCGTGCATGCCGTCGATCTCGTGGAGCGCGGCGAGGTAGACATCGAGGCGTTCGCGGTAATCGGTCGGCCCGAAGTCGGACAACCCGGTATCCGCGGTGGCTCTGGCGTGCAGAGCGGCAGAATCAAGCGGACAGTCCGGGGCCATCGTGGCCATCATGTCCAGGATCGGCTGCGCCTGCGCACTGAACTGTGGCTTCTCAAGATCGTCAAGACGGGTCACGGCGACTTATGTTACTCTGAGTTTCGTAATGGTTCTAGATCTCGGTCGGCCCCGTGACCCGCGCATCGACGCCGCGGTGCTCAACGCCACCGTCGAGCTGCTCGCCGCGACCGGCTACCCCGGCCTGTTGGTCTCGGCGATCGCCGAGCGCGCCGGCACCAGCAAACCCGCCATCTACCGTCGTTGGCCCAGCAAGGCACATCTGGTGCACGAGGCGGTGTTCCCAATCGGCGCCGCCACTGAAATCCCGGACAGCGGGTCGCTACCCGATGACCTGCGCGAAATGGTGCGACGCACGACCGCCGTGCTCACCACCTCCGCCGCCCGCGCGGCGCTGCCCGGACTGGTCGCCGAGATGGCCGCCGACCCGACCTTGCACAAAGCGCTGTTGGAACGGTTCGCTGGCATCTTTACCGGGGGTCTAGCCGAACGCCTGCGGACCGCCGCCGCACGCGGCGAAATCCGGGCCGACGTATCGGCCACCGAATTGGCCGAGGCCATCGCCGGTCTGACGTTGATCGCCCTGCTCACTCGTATCAGCGAACTCGACGACGCCTGGGTCGATCGCACCACCACATTGCTCCTGAAAGGAATCAGCGGATGACACACGAATCGACCGCCGCATGGAAAGAGCTGCTCGCTACCCTCGGCGAGCTGGACCGCGGCTTCCTCGAGGGCGACAAAGCCGTCACCGACGACCGCCATATCGCCGACGGCTACCGCATGCTGGCCACCACGCTGGGCGTCGCACTAGACACCTACCTGTTCACCGAACCCGGTCGGCCGCAGTTCTTCGCGGTCAACACTCCATTCCGCCGCGACCGCCGCTGGGGCGGCGACAACACCGACGCCTACTACTTCTGCTGCCCGGTGGATCCGCAGCGGCGCTACCGGATCAGCGGCAACAAGGGCGACAGCGTGTACTTTTCGTTGACGGCCTACAACGAGCCTTCGCCCGGCGCTTGGTCGGACCGCGTCGTCTCGATCGTCCGCGACACCGACCTCGACGTCGACGCCAACGGCAACTTCAGCTTCGAGTTCCCGGCGACGCCCGACGCGGCCATGCTGATGACCCGGGACTATCAGGCCGACCCGTCGACCGGCCGACCCGTCACCTGGAACATCGAGGCGCTCGACGACGCCGATCCGATCCGGCACGGTGACGCCGAGACGGCACAGCGGCTGGCAGCGGTGACTACGTGGCTGCGCACCATGTTCGCGATCGTGCCGCTCGCGGTGGGCACCCGCGCCGATGACGAGCACGCTCTCGGTCACGAAGTCGCCTACGCCGCAAACGAATTCGCTGATCCCTATCAAGTGCCCGACGCCAACTTCGGCTGGTCGGCGCGCGACGCCTGCTACGCATACGGCAGTTTCGTCCTCGAGGATGGTCCGGGGAACGACGAAGCACTTGTTATCACCCATCGGCCGCCCGCGTGCCGATTCTGGAACCTCGTGGTCTGGAACCAGTTCATGGCCACCTTCGGCGCCTCGGAGGGCCCCGACGCCCGCTGCTCGGTCAACTGCCACAGCGCGGTGCCCAACAGCGACGGCTCAGTGACCGTCGTGTTGTCCAAAGAGCGGACTTCACACCCGAATTCGCTCACGACGCTGGGCTATCCGCGCGGCAACCTGGCCTTCCGCTGGTTTCTCGCCGACCATGTCCCGGCCCGGCCGGAAGTCAAGTTGGTAAAGCTGGCTGACGCCCCCACCGAGGTGAGCTAACCGGCGTTGACCAGTTCGATCGCCCGGGCCAGCGTGCTCAGCTTGGCGTCCAGCGTGTCACCGGCGGGGTACAGCCGTACCGTATCGACCCCGGCGTCCCGCCAATCCGCAAGGCGCGCAACCACCATCTCCTCGGTCCCAATCAAGGTGGTTGCCAGCACCATTTCGTCAGTGATCAGCGCGGCCGCGCCCGACCGGTCCCCCGCCTGCCAGCGTTTCCGCACCTGGGCGGCGACGTCGCTCCAGCCCTGCCGGCTATACGCCTGGTTGTAGTAGTTGGTGCTGGCCGACCCCATGCCGCCGAGGCTGAAGGCCAGTTCGGTCTTGCGCGCTGCGACCATGGCGCGCAATTCGTCCTCGTCGCGGGCGAACGCGACTTCGGCGCCCTGGCAGATGTCGATGTCGGCGCGGGTACGCCCGGCATCGGCCATACCTTCGTCGAGGTGGGCGAAGTAGGCCTGCCCGGCGCCCTCGGGTACGAAGCTGGTGCCCAGCCAGCCGTCGGCGACCTTCCCGGTCAGCCGCAGCATCGCGGGCGATAACGCAGCGAGGTAGATCGGGATCGGGTGCTCGGTGCGAGTCGACAACCGCATCGGCTTCGCCTCGCCTGGGCGTGGAATCTGGAATTCCTTGCCAACATAGGAGATTTTTCCGCCCGTGAAGACTTCTCGAATGATCTCGACGGTCTCGCGAACGCGTGCTAGCGGCCGCGCGAACGAGACACCATGCAACCCCTCAATCACCTGCGGACCGGAGGCACCCAGGCCGAGCAGGAACCGTCCGGACGACAGGTTGGCCAACGTCATCGCAGTCTGGGCGACCAGCACCGGCGACCTAGTGCCAACCTGCAGAACCCCCGACCCGAGCAGCATCCGTTCGGTGCGGGCCGCCAGATAACCCAGCGCGGACGGCGCGTCGGCCCCCCACGCCTCAGCGACCCAGCACACGTCCAGGCCCAGCTTCTCGGCCTCGACCACGAATTCCACGGTTTGCGTGGGCGCAACCGACAGCTCGACCGTCGTGGCGGTGCGCATCAGCGCACCCCGTGCTCGGCCAGTCTCTTGATCGCCGCCAGTGTCTTGTCGATGGCCGCTTCGAACTCACGCAGCCGCACGAACACGATCTTCTGTTCCTTGTCCGGCATTGCATCGATGGCATTGGACAATCCCGAGCGGCCCGGACCCATCTGCGTCCAGTACGACAGCGTGGTGCCGCCATCCTGCGGTGTCAGGCGGAACCGCCAGGTTGCCGCGGGGTAGGTGGGTTCGCCTACCGCCCAGGTGAATTCGCGCGGTTCATCACACGAAACGATCTGCGACGTGCTACTCCACTTGCCGAATGCGTCGTGTTCGTTGTAGCCGACGAAGCGGGCACCGACCCGCGGGCCGGTCACTCCGTCGAGCCATTCGACCCGCTGTAGCTCATTGCTCAGGGTCGGCATCAGCTCGATGTCGGATACCAGATCCCAGACCCGCTGTGGATCGGCGTCGATCCACGTGGAAGCTTGCACGGTCGGGTTGTCCGCATAGCGCGCGCCGGTCCACTCCACCCCATACATTAAAGACCTCAAAGCCCGAGGCTTCGACATTGCGAGGCCTCGGGCTTTGTAGGTCAGTAGGTTTACTCAGGCGGCGACTGGTGCCAATTCGACATTCGCGGACTTCTTGGCGTTGGCGTTTGGCAGCCAAGCGTCCGGGACACTGAGCCGGACAATCTTGCGGACAACCGTCCCGAACTGCCGCAGCAGCGGCCCCTTGTTGTAGGGGATTCCGTACCGTTCGCAAATCTCCTGCACCTCGGGTGCGATCTCGGCATACCGGCGGGCGGGCATGTCCGGGAACAGGTGGTGCTCGATCTGGTGCGACAGGTTGCCCGACAGCAGGTGGAAGAGCCTGCCGCCGGTCAGGTTCGCCGAGCCGAGCACCTGGCGGAAGTACCACTGGCCGCGGGTCTCGTTCTTGGTCTCCTCCACGGTGAATTCTTGGGTGCCGTCCGGGAAGTGGCCGCAGAAGATGATCATGTACGACCACACGTTGCGCATCAGGTTGGCGGTCAGGTTGCCGGTGAACACGAACGGCGCGAATGGGCCGGCCAGCAGCGGGAACGCGACGTAGTCCTTGAGCGTCTGCCGACGAGTCTTGGCCCAGATCTCTTTCAGCGTCTGCTTCTTATCGCGCAGCCGGATCTCGCCGGAGCGGATGCGCTCGGTTTCCAGCTCGTGCAGCGCGACACCGTATTGGAAGAGCACCATCAGCAGGAAGGCGTAAACCGGGTTGCCCAGGAAGTACGGGCTCCATTTCTGATCTTCGCTCATCCGCAGGATGCCGTAACCGATGTCGCGGTCCATGTCGACGATGTTGGTGTAGGTGTGGTGCATGTAATTGTGCGAGTGCCGCCACTGGTCGGCCGGGCAGGCGGTGTCCCATTCGAAGTCGCCGCCGGAGATCGTCGGGTCACGCATCCAGTCGTACTGACCGTGCATGATGTTGTGGCCGATCTCCATGTTGTCCATGATCTTCGCGATGCCCAGCATCCCGGTGCCCAGCAACCAGGCCGGCGGCAGGAAGAGCAGTGCGCGACCGCCCACCTCCAGGGCGCGCTGCGCCTTGATGACCTTGCGGATGTACTCCGCGTCCTTCTCGCCGAGGTCTGCCATCACACGTTCCTTGATGGCATCGAGTTCGCGGCCGAACGCGTCGGCTTGTTCCTTCGTGAGAGTGATCTTGTTCTGTGACATGGCTTTTACTCCCTATGATTCGATGGTGGTCAGAGGGCGATCTCGACGTCACCGACGGGCACGGTGACGCAGATCTGGACGTTCTCGTCGGGCTGGGTGGACACAGCACCGGTGATCAGGTTGCGGGTGGTGCCGGATGTCTTGCGGCGGGTGCAGGTGTGGCAGATGCCCATCCGGCAGCCGTTCTTGGGTGTCAGCCCCGCCGATTCGGCCTGCTCCAGGATCGAGCGGCCATCATCTTCGACGTCGACCTTGCTGTCCCCGAAGCTCACCCGTCCACCCGTCGGGTTGGCCGGTGCTTCGATCACCGGCGGCGTGAAGCTTTCGGTGAACACGTTTTCACAATGGGCTTTGACGGCGTCGACCAAAGCGGTTGGCCCGCACACGAAGACCGCGTCAGGTGCGTCCATCGCGGCGGCCAGGTGCTCTGCCCCGAAGTGGCCGTCGAGGTCGCCGGTGCCGGATCGGGTGTAGCCGTGCAGCACCCGCACGTCGCGCATCGCCGCCAGCTCGTCGCGATAGCAGGCTTCCTCAGCGGTCCGCGCGTACTGCACGAAGGCGATTTCGCCCGAGTGCCCCTGGGCGACCAGTGTGCGCACCATCGCCATGACGGGCGTGATGCCGCTGCCGCCGGAGACGAACAGGATTCGCCGGGGCAGCCGCTCCGGCAACACGAAGTCACCTCCGACGCCGTCCAAGCCGACCACCATGCCTCGACGGGCCTGCTCATACAGGTAGGTCGAGACCAGGCCGCCGTCGTGGACGCCGATGGTCAGCTCTAGCTGCGAGCTGCCCTCGACGTTGGCCGGCGAGTAGCACCGCGAGTGCATGCGGCCGTCGATCTCGACGGTCACGTTGACGAACTGCCCGGCTTTGACGGTGTGCCGTTCTGTGAATGCGGCGTTCGGAGCCAGCGTCAGGGTGACGCTGCGCGGCGTTGTCCGCCGGACGTCGATCACCTTGGCGCGGGCGTCACCCGACGTCCACGTCGGCGTGACAAGCTCGGTGTAACGGTCAACGCCGTGCGGGCCGGTGAGCACGTCGACCAGGTTTGAACTCAGGACTCGTTTTGCGACCGTCCGAGTGAAAGTTTGAGTGAACATGTGTACACCGTGACATCGGTCGGCGCAGGTGGTCAAGGGTTTTCTCGGGTTCTGTGTTACGGTTCACATAGTGAACAGTCGTACTCCTAGCTCACACTCGCGGCGAACCAGCAGGGAGAAGAGCCGCGACGGGGCCTCACGCGAGGAACGCAAGGAGGCCACCCGGCGCGCCATCATCGCCGCGGCCCTCAAGTTGCTCAACGAGCGCAGCTTCAGCGGCCTGAGCCTGCGGGAGGTGACGCGTGAGGCCGGGATCGTGCCCGCCGCGTTCTACCGGCACTTCGACTCGATGGAGGCGCTCGGGCTGGTTTTGATCGACGAGTCGTTCCGCAGCCTGCGCGACACGTTGCGCGGTGCGCGAGCCGGCAAACTCGACCCGAACCGGGTGATCGAATCCTCGGTGGAGATCCTGATCGGAAGCGTCGCCGAACAGCGTGAGCACTGGCGATTTATCTCGCGTGAACGCTCTACCGGGCTCTCGGTACTGCGCTACGCGATCCGCACCGAGATTCGACTGATCACCTCGGAGCTGGCGACCGACTTGGCTCGCTTTCCACGACTCAACGAATGGAGCACCGAGGATCTCAACGTGCTGGCAAGCCTTTTCGTCAACGCAATGATCGTGACCGCCGAGGCCATCGAGGACGCCCAGGGCGCCGAGGCGCTGGAGGAGATTCGCCGGATCGCGGTCAAACAGCTGCGGATGATCGCTATCGGCGTCGCGAGCTGGAAGAGCGAACCTTAGGTCATTCGTCGACGACGGTGAACAGCGAACTGCCGTCCTCGGGCGTACCGTCGATCTGACCTCGGTGCACGCCGCCGGGCAGTTGTTCGGCCAGATCCGGATCCGTCTGCGCGGGCCGGAGTTCGTCGGGTTCCTCCGCGGCCAGCTTCTGGTCCAGCGATTCGCCTTCCCGCTCCTCGCGCGCCGTCATGCCGAACTTATTCGCCTCGCTCCAGTCATCGGGCGGGTCGACGACGATGTCGCCGTCGTCGTTGCGGACCTCGTCGGAATCGGTGGATTCACTCGGGTCCAGGGTGTCGTCGGGTCCGGCTGCCATGCGCATTTAGTTGCCCAGGCCGGCAACGACTAAACGCCTCAACGCGGATCACGCCACATCGTCCACAGCATCGGCCCATCGCCGGGAATCTTGATCTCACCGGTGACTCGGAACCCGAAACGCTCGTAATATGGCACATTTTCAGACTTGGACGACTCGAGATAGGCCGGACAGTACTCCGCGTCGCAGCGCTGCAGTCGGGATCGCAGCAGCACCTTGCCGAAGCCCTGCCCGCGCACCGACGGGTCGCTGCCAATTGCCGCGAGGTACCAGTGCGGCTCCTCGGGGTGGGCGCGCTTCATCAATTCCTGAACCGCCCGTCCGCGGGCGGATTTTGCACCGAACACCCGCAGGAACGTCGGTATCTGCGCCAGCTGCGCCCGCCCACTCTCCCGCCACCGATCCGGCGGATCCCATAGGGCCGCCGCGCCGATGGCCGGCCCCCCGCAGGCCACTTCGACGCCACCGCCGGCCAGATGGTGATGGCGGGTCATCGTGGCGAACACGCGACCCAAGTGGCGTCGCCGCTTGTCATCGTCGGGCAGGATCCACGTCGTCACGGGATCGTCGTAGAACGCCCGGCCCAGGGTTTGGCCCAACTCGCCGATATCGGATTTCTGCGCGGGACGCACGGTAGGGGTCATCCGAATTACCGTATGCCGTCACCATTTCCTGCGCCAGACCGGCCGGCAAGCCCGTCCGCACCGTAGTATGACGGATGCGAAAACTGTTTTTGTGCAATGTGTTTCAAGCTGCACGCGGATCATCGGCGGATGGGACGAAAGACTCTTGACCGCCGATGAGCATCTCAGGCAACGTCTTATAGTGTGCGGGCGCGCCGCACGGCAACTAGAAGGGAGCCGCGGTGGGAGAGGACATCGGGGAACTTCATCACCGCATAGCGGCGTTTGCCCGCGAGCTGCACAACCGCCCGGGCATTGACAGCCAGGCCGCGATCAGCCAACTGGTTATCGAAGCCACGCTGACGGTGCCGGGCGCACAGTACGCGGGCCTGACCGTCGTCAATCGGCAGCAGGAAATCTCGACGCCGGCCAGCACCCACCGGTATGTCACTCTGCTCGACGAGATCCAGCAGCGATACCTGGAGGGTCCGTGCCTGATCGCCGCGTGGGAGCACCACACCGTGCGTGTCGACGACCTGACATCCGACACCCGCTGGCCTAAGTATCGGCGGGACGCGCTGGCCGAGACGACGATCCGCTCGATTCTGTCGTTCGAACTGTTCACCAGCAGCCACAGCCTGGGGGCGCTGAACGTCTACGCGGACGCGCCCAATGTCTTCGACAACGACGCCGTGGATATTGGGATCGTCTTCGCGACGCACGCCGCGCTGGCCTGGGACAGCGTGTTGCGGGAACACTCGTTCCAAAGCGCGTTGGCCAGTCGCGACCTCATCGGCCAGGCCAAGGGCATATTGATGCAGCAGTTCGACATCGACTCCGTGCGGGCGTTCGACCTGCTGCGGCGGCTTTCCCAAGAGTCCAACACGCTGTTGGTCGACATTGCGCGGCAGGTAGTCCAGAACAGGAAAAGCCTCTCCGACAGTTGACGGGTGCCCTGAGGCTGGCACATACGATGGGTTGGCCAACCAGCTCTATCTAGATTGCCGGCGCGGCGTTGCGCCGGGGAATGGCGGCCTACCGTGTGGGACTTCGAGACCGACCCGGAATACCAGGCGAAATTGGACTGGGTCGAACAATTCATGGTCGAGGAACTTGAGCCGCTGGACCTGGTGGCACTCGACCCGTATGACAAACATAACGCTGAGATGATGGCGGTGCTGCGCCCGTTGCAGCAGCGAGTGAAGGACCAGGGCCTGTGGGCCGCCCATCTGACGCCCGATCTCGGCGGACAGGGCTTCGGCCAGGTCAAGCTCGCGTTGCTCAACGAAATCCTGGGCCGGTCCCGGTGGGCACCCTCGGTGTTCGGCTGCCAGGCGCCGGATTCGGGCAACGCTGAGATTCTGGCGCTGTTCGGCACCGACCAGCAGCAGGCCCGGTATCTGCAGCCGCTGCTGGACGGCGAGATCACGTCCTGCTATTCGATGACGGAACCGCAGGGCGGATCGGACCCAGGACTTTTTGTCACTTCGGCTAGCCGGGATGGTGACGATTGGATTATCAACGGCGAGAAGTGGTTTTCCACCAACGCCAAGCATGCGTCGTTCTTCATCGTCATGGCGGTCACTAACCCTGAGGGCCGCACCTACGAAAAGATGTCGTTGTTCATCGTGCCCGCCGAGACACCGGGCATCGAGATCATCCGCAACGTCGGGGTGGGTACCGAGTCGTCGACACGTGCCAGCCACGCCTACGTCCGTTACCGCGATGTGAGAGTGCCCGCCGACCATGTGCTCGGCGGCGAGGGTCAGGCGTTCATGATCGCCCAGACCCGCCTCGGCGGAGGTCGCATCCATCACGCCATGCGCACAATTGCTCTGGCGCGCAGGGCTTTCGACATGATGTGTGAGCGCGCGGTGTCGAGGCAGACCCGGCACGGGCGGTTGTCGGATTTCCAGATGACGCAGGAGAAGGTCGCCGACAGCTGGATCCAGATCGAGCAGTTCCGGCTGCTGGTGCTACGCACCGCGTGGCTGATCGACAAGCACCACGATTATCAGAAGGTGCGCCGGGACATCGCCGCGGTCAAGGTCGCGATGCCGCAGGTACTGCACGATGTCGCACAGCGGGCGCTGCACCTGCACGGCGCGCTGGGCGTCTCCGACGAGATGCCGTTCGTCAAGATGATGGTGGCCGCCGAGTCGCTGGGGATCGCCGACGGCGCCACCGAATTGCACAAGATGACGGTGGCCCGGCGCACGCTGCGCGAATATGAGCCCGTGACAACGCCTTTCCCGTCGCAGCACATACCGACCCGCAAGGCCGAAGCCGAGGCGCGCTTAGCCGCCCGGCTCGAGCACGCGATTGCCGAGTTCTGACGGTTCAGCTGACGTAGCGCAGGATGCTTTCGGCCACACAGGCCGGCTTGGCTGCACCTTCGATCTCGATGATGGTCGACAGGACCGCCTGCACCGCACCATTGCCGACGTCGTCCACGCTCACCAGCGAGCTCGTCGCACGCACCCTGGAGCCCACCGGCACCGGCGACGGGAACCGAACCTTGTTGAGGCCGTAGTTGATTCCCATTTTGACGCCCTCGACGTGGTAGATCTGGTGCATCAGCCGCGGCAACAGCGACAGGGTCATGAACCCGTGCGCAATGGTCGTCCCGAACGGACCCTGAGCGGCACGTTCCGGGTCGACGTGGATCCACTGGTGGTCGCCGGTCGCGTCGGCGAACAGGTTGACCTCTTCCTGGCTGATAGCCACCCAGTCGCTGTGCCCGAGTGGCTCGCCCGCGGCAGCGGCGAAGTCCGCGACTGACTCGAAGGTGCGCATGGATCAATCCTCTCGTCGGGTATCCATAGAACTTATGCGGTTGCTCATGATCGCCGACACGCACGTCCCGAAACGGGCGCGTGACCTGCCCGCTCAGGTGTGGGACGAGGTCGCGGCCGCCGACGTCGTCATCCACGCCGGTGACTGGGTGGTGCCCGACCTCCTCGACGAGCTCGAAGCGAGGTCAAACCGCCTCCTCGCCTGCTGGGGCAACAACGACGGCGCGGAGCTGCGATCGCGGCTGCCGGAGCGTGCCGACGCGGAGCTGGGCGGACTGCGCTTCTCCGTAGTGCACGAGACCGGCGCCTCTGCCGGTCGCAACGAGCGCATGTCGCGGCGCTATGCCGACACCGACGTGCTGGTCTTCGGCCACAGCCACATCCCGTGGGACACCACCACTGCGTCCGGCCTGCGGCTGCTCAACCCGGGGTCTCCGACGGATCGCCGCAGGCAGCCCCACTGCACTTACCTAACCGCCACCGCAGACGCTGGCGTGCTGTCCGACGTCGTTCTACACAGGATCAATAGATAGCTCGGCTACAGAGGTATTATGGAGCGCAGTGACCACTCACGCCGATCTCGCCTCCGACATTCCGCGGACCTTGGGCAGGTTCCGCCGCCAACTGCGACGCGCGGTAGGTACTGGGTACTCGCCCGGACAGCTCACCGAGTCGCAGGCCGAGTTGCTGCGACTGGTCTCCCGCCGACCGGATGTTTCGGTCAGTGTGGCCGCCGCCGAACTTGGGCTGGTGCCCAACACCGCCTCCACGCTGGTCACCAAGCTGTGCTGCGCGGGCTTGCTGGATCGCACACTCGATCCCGCCGACCGGCGGGTCAGCCGGTTGCGGCTCACCGAGTCGGCCCAGCAGGTCATGGACGCGACCGCGCAACTGCGCCGAGCGGTGCTCACCGACCTACTCGACGAGCTTGACGAGCTCCAGATCGGGGTATTGGCCCAGGGATTGGAGGTCCTCGAACAGATGACCAAGAAACTTCAGGAGCGAAAGAAATGACTGCGGCGATCGACTGCCGACACCTGACGTATCGCTATGGTGAACACGTCGCCGTCCATGACGTGACGTTCGACGTACAGCCGGGCGAGACGATGGGTCTGCTCGGTCCTAACGGTGCCGGCAAGACCACCGTGGTTCGGGTTTTGACGACGCTGGCTCCGGTCCAACAAGGCGAATTGCGCATTTTCGGGCTCGACGCGCGACACCAGACCATCGATATTCGAAGCAATATCGGCTACGTGCCACAACAGCTTTCGATTGAGACAGCACTGACTGGACGGCAGAACGTGGAGTGGTTCGCCCGGTTGTACGGCGTTCCCCGCAACGAGCGCACCGACCGGGTTGAACAGGCGCTGGCCGCCATGGACCTGCTCGACGTGGCCGACAAGCTCGCGTCGAGTTACTCCGGGGGCATGGTTCGCCGGCTGGAAGTAGCCCAAGCACTGGTGAACCGGCCGTCGTTGCTGGTACTCGACGAGCCGACAGTGGGCCTGGATCCGATTGCGCGCGACGGTGTCTGGACGCAGGTCACCAGCATGCAGGAGATGTTCGGCATGACCGTGCTGCTGACCACCCACTACATGGAGGAAGCCGATGCGCTTTGCGATCGGGTCGCGTTGATGCACCACGGTGCGCTGCAGGCGGTGGGCACCCCCGGCGAGTTGAAGGCCACTGTGTCGCCGACCGCAACGCTCGAAGACGTGTTCCGCCATTACGCCGCATCCGGGCTGGACGCCGAGCCGGCAGACATGCGCGAAATCCGATCCAGCAGAAGGGCGGAGCGAAATGTCGGTTGACCGTGCTGCGATCCCGCCGTTGAACCTCGTCCGCGCTCCGCATGGATTCGACCGGGTCCGAGCGACTGCCGGCCGCATCGGCGCATTCGCTATCGTCGAACTGCAGAAACTGCGACACGACCGCACCGAACTGGTGACCCGAATGGTGCAACCCGCCCTGTGGCTGCTCATCTTCGGGACCACGTTCAGCCACATGCGGGTCATCGACACCGGAAACGTCTCCTATCTGGCTTTCCTGGCACCGGGGATCATCGCCCAATCCGCATTGTTCATCGCCATCTTCTACGGCATCCAGATCATCTGGGATCGCGATGCCGGGGTGCTGGCCAAGCTCATGGTGACGCCCGCGCCCGCGTCGGCGTTGATCACCGGCAAGGCATTCGCCGCCGGCGTGCGGTCAGTGGCCCAGGTTGTCGGCGTGTTGGCGCTGGCGTACGTAATGCGAATCGGATTGACCGTCAACCCGATTCGTATCGTGGCGGCAATGGTTGCAGTCATGCTCGGTGCCGCATTCTTCGCCTGCCTATCGATGACACTGGCCGGGTTGGTGCGCAGCCGCGACCGACTGATGGGTATCGGTCAGGCGATCACGATGCCCCTGTTCTTCGCCTCCAACGCGCTCTACCCGGTGGACGTGATGCCCGGCTGGCTGCACGCGCTGAGCAAGGTCAACCCGCTGAGCTATGAGGTTGACTTGTTGCGGTCGCTGTTGATCAACACGCCCTTCCACCTGGTGGACATTGTCGTGCTGTTGGTCGCACCGGTGATCGGAATTTTTACGGCGTCAAAGGTTTTGCGGCGCCTCGTTGCGTAATTTGTCGCATCGCCGGGCCGCAACGAAATGCATTTAGTTGCGAATCGTTACCGGAACGCGACCACATTTGCGCGGAGTCCGGCCCGATTCCTAATCGTTAGCCAACCGCGACAAAGCCTTACGGCCGTGACACCCGGACTGGGTCTACCGCCCGTGTTTCACTCGCCCAGAACACATTCGACCGCGACGAGCGGCGGACGAAATTCTTGGGATGGGTGGACGCGATGAAGTTCGTTGAAAAGCTGCGTAGCTCAGCTGAAACCATGCCCCGCAGGCTGGCGATCGCAGCTGTGGGCGCTGCCGTGCTGGCTGGTCTCGTCGGCGCGGTTGGCACACCCGCTCCCGCGGGGGCCTTCTCGCGGCCGGGCCTGCCGGTCGAAACCTTGCAGATCCCATCACCGGCGATGGGCCGCAACATCAAGGTCCAGTTCCAGGGCGGCGGGGCACACGCGGTCTACCTGCTGGACGGCCTGCGCGCGCAGGACGACTACAGCGGCTGGGACATCAATACGCCCGCGTTCGAGGAGTTCTACCAGTCTGGTCTGTCGGTGATCATGCCGGTGGGCGGCCAATCCAGCTTCTACAGCGACTGGTACCAGCCGTCCCAAGGCAACGGGCAGGGATACACCTACAAGTGGGAGACGTTCCTGACCCGGGAGATGCCCGCCTGGCTGCAGGCCAACAAGGGCGTTTCACCGGCCGGCAACGCGGCTGTAGGTTTGTCGATGTCAGGTGGTTCGGCGCTGATCCTGGCGGCCTACTACCCACAGATGTTCCCCTACGCCGCCTCGCTGTCGGGCTTTCTCAACCCGTCCGAAGGCTGGTGGCCCACCCTGATCGGGCTGGCGATGACCGACTCGGGCGGATACAACGCCAACAGCATGTGGGGGCCGTCCACCGACCCCGCTTGGAAGCGCAATGACCCCATGGTGCAGATTCCGCGCCTGGTTGCCAACAACACCCGAATATGGGTCTACTGCGGCAACGGCACCCCCAGCGACCTCGGCGGCGACAACATGCCGGCGAAGTTCCTCGAGGGTCTGACGCTGCGCACCAACCAGCAGTTCCAGCAGACCTACGCGGCCAGCGGTGGGCGCAACGGCGTCTTCCAGTTTCCCAGCAACGGAACCCACTCCTGGAACTACTGGAACCAGCAGCTGATGGCGATGAAGCCCGACATGCTGGCGGTCCTCAACGCGGTCAACACGCCTCCGCCGGCCGCCGCCCCGGCGGCACCGGGCCAACCGGGACAACCGGGACAACCGGCCACGTAACCCGGTCCCGCAGACCACATCGGCAGCAGCGCAACGGCCAGCGCTGCTGCCGATGTTCTTTACCGGAGCTAAGAGTTGACCTGTAATCGCTCGTGGGTTTTGAGGTTCCAGAGTTCGGCGATGATTTGGGGGCTGTGGTTGATGGCTTGGCTGCGGTCGCCGCGGCGATCGTGGCTGCCGACGGCAACCGGATCACCGTGGAGGATTGCCGCATCTCGACCTGGGCACGGTTGTGGGGCAAACGGATCGCGCTGTTCAGCCCCGGCATGCTCGTCACGGCACTGGCCGCCGAGTGCACAGCCAGGGTCGCCTCTGCTGAACAAGCAGCACCCGGCACGCCCCCGAACAGACCACACCCACCAGGTGGACGTCGCGGGACAAGCCGAAAACAACCAGCACCCAAGCTGATTGGCGCTACATGACCCATTATGGGTCAACTCTTAGTCCAACAGACCGCGCCGGTCGGCGTGCAGGTACGTGTAGCAAGTGGTGACGGCGCAGACAAAGGCCGCGACGCCGAGCATCTGGGTACCGCTGACCACCAGGCTGACCGCACCACCGATGGTCGCGCCCAGCATGAAGCTGGCAAGCAGCAGGAAATACCCGAGCCAGTCCTCGATCTTCCCGCCGGCGATGTGGCGCTCGATGCCTTGACCCATCTTGACCAGCGTCCCGGTCACGTAACTCAACGGCACCGACACTTCGCCGTCCTTGACGAACGAGGTGTTCAACGCGCCGATCCCGAAGACCACGCACATGATCGGCACGAAGTCCAGCAACGATTCCGCCCAGCCGCCCAGCACGATGTCCAACCCGGTGGCGAACACCAGCGAGAAAGTGGTCAGCACCGTCGGACCGTGCGGGTGGGCCACCCAGTACCGTCGCCGACACACCGAGGAGACCACCACGCCGGTCAGGAAGCAGAGCAGCAACGTCCCCGCCGTTATCGACAACCAGACGTCGTCGCGAAACACGCCCAGGACCGCCCGCTGGGCGTTGCCGGTCATGAAAGTCACGAAGTACCCCGCGGAGTGGGTGAATGCGGTGGCCCCGATCACGCCGGCCAGCGCGGCCAGTACCCAGGACAGCCTGGCTTCGCTGTCGTAAATCTCCTTCTGCACAAAAGCATGCTTCCAGAGCTTGCCGAACGGCCGTTAATCCTGCGGGTCAGCTGGTGGTCAGGCGTGCGATCGAGCGCAAGGGGATCGGCAGCCAGGTGGGCCGGTGCCGCGCCTCATAGCCGGTCTCGTACACCGCCTTGTCCAGTTCGTAGGCGGCCAACAGCAGCGCCGAATCACGCGGGTCGACGCCCGATCCGGCTGCGTAACCATCGCAGAACGCAGTGCGATTGCGCTCCACCCACTCCCGGGCCCGGGCCGCCAGCTGCTTATCGGCGGCCTGATCGACCAGCGGCCCGTAGGCGGCGTACTCGAACGACCGCAGCACGCCCGCCACATCGCGCATCGTCGAATCAGGCGCCCGCCGCTCGGCCAACGGTTGACCCGGCTCGCCCTCGAAGTCGATCAGCACCCAGCTCTCCGGGGTACGAAGCACCTGCCCCAGGTGCAGGTCGCCGTGCACACGCTGAACCGTGATCTGCTCGTCGGCGAGTTTGCCCAACCGCTCCTCAACCGTGGCCGCGTATTCCTTGAGCTCCGGCACCGCGGCCACCGACGCCGACAGCCGCGACAGCATGTGCTGCAGTGGGAACGGCGCCTGCGAGGTGCCGAGGTACTCGGCCAGGGTGGCATGCACGGAAGCCACGGCTTCACCGAGCCGGAAGGACTCCCCCGCGAAATCGCCGCCCACCTCGTGGGCATACAGGTCGCCTTCGGCGAACAGGTCGCGAACGCTGGCGGTGGCCATCGCCCATCCCTCGGCGGCGTTGCCGGCGAAGGAAGTCACCATACCCAGCGGGGACGTCGCATCACGCGAGCCGTCCGGCGCGCCAATCTCGTAGCTTCCCAGCATCCGGGCTACGTGCGGGTTGTCGGCGCGGCCCAGCACCCGGTTCAACTCGATGTCGGGGTTGATGCCTTCGCTGACCCGCCGGAACACCTTGAAGATGGCTGCGGGTGCCCGGTCAAATATCACGCTGGTGTTGCTCTGCTCGGCGTCGGAAACCCGCGGGTATGCGTCCAGCGGCAGCTCGACATCGGGTTCCCTGACGAACCTGACCTGGGTGCCGTCGGCGTCGCGGACCGCGGAGTCGGCGATCAGCGACAGCAGGAACTGGGGTGCCGCGCCGTCGTAGAGCGCGTCGAAACCGATGTGGTCGTCGACCTCGCCGATGGTGGCCAGCGTGCTGAATTCCGAGATTGGCGCGGAATCCCAGCGGACGATCACCTGGTAGCGCTCGGCGGAACCGTCGGTGTAGGCGACGTCGAGCAACACCAGTTCGAGGTCGTCGCGCAACGGCACCACAATTGCGGGCTCGGCGGACGACAGCTGTCGGCTGCGGCCGGCGTACCAGCGTTGCTGCGGAAGCCACAGCTGCCAGGGCAACTGGTGGGAGCGGGTCATCGGTGCTCCTCCTCGGATGCGGACAGCTGGAACCAGTAGAACCCGTGCCCCGGCAGGGTCAGCAGATAGGGCAGATGCCCGATCCGCGGAAATTCGACATGCCCGGTCAGCTCGATGGGTGTGTAGTTGTTCCATTGCTGCAGATTTAGCTCGATGGGCTGCGGGAACCGCGACAGGTTGTTCACGCACAGCACCACGTCGTTCTCGTCGTCTTCGCGGACCACTTCGCGCACGTAGGCCAGCACCGACGGGTTGGAACCGCCGAGTTCGTGGAAAGAGCCGATGGCGAACGCGTCGTGGCGGCGGCGCACCGCAAGCATGGTGCGGGTCCAGTTCAGCAGCGATGTCGAGGTGTCGCGCTGGGCCTCGACATTGACCGCCTGGTAGCCATAGACCGAGTCTTGGCTGGTCGGCAGATAAAGCCGGCCGGGGTTGGCGGTGGAGAAGCCGGCGTTGCGATCCGGGGTCCACTGCATCGGCGTCCGCACGCCGTCGCGGTCACCCAGCCAGATGACGTCACCCATGCCGATTTCGTCGCCGTAATACAACACCGGCGATCCCGGCAGCGACAACAGCAGCGCATTGAACAGCCGTATCTGGTTGAAGTCGTTCTCCAGCAGCGGCGCCAGGCGCCGGCGGATCCCCACGTTGGCCTTCATCCGCGGGTCCTTGGCGTACTCGGCGTACATGTAGTCGCGTTCTTCGTCGCTGACCATCTCGAGCGTCAGCTCGTCGTGGTTGCGCAGGAAGATCCCCCACTGCGCCATGTCGGGGATGTCCGGTGTCTGGGCCAGAATTTCTGAGATGGGGAACCGGGACTCCCGGCGCACAGCCATGAAGATGCGCGGCATCAGCGGAAAGTGGAACGCCATGTGGCACTCGTCGCCGCCGGTGGTGGGGTCGCCGAAGTACTCCACCACGTCGGCCGGCCACTGGTTGGCCTCGGCCAGCAGCACCCGGCCCGGGAACTCGTCGTCGACCACCTTTCGGCAGCGCTTGAGGAAGGCGTGCGTTTCCGGGAGGTTCTCGCAGTTGGTGCCCTCCCGCGCAAACAGGTACGGCACCGCGTCGAGCCGGAATCCGTCGATACCGAGGCCGAGCCAGAACCGGATGACGTCGATCATCGCTTCCTGCACGGCCGGGCTGTCGTAGTTCAGGTCCGGCTGGTGGGAGAAGAACCGGTGCCAGTAGAACTGGCGCCGCACGGGGTCGAACGTCCAGTTCGACTCCTCGGTGTCGACGAAGATGATCCGCGCCTCGGTGTACTTCTCGCTGGTGTCGCTCCACATGTAGAAGTCACCGTAGGGGCCGTCGGGGTCGCGGCGGGACTCCTGAAACCACGGATGCGAGTCCGAGGTGTGGTTCATCACCAGGTCGGTGATCACCCGGATTCCGCGCTGGTGTGCCTCGTCGATCAGCGCCACGAAATCCTCGACGGTGCCGAACTCCGGCAGCACCTTGTAGAAGTCGCGGATGTCATAGCCGCCGTCGCGCAGCGGGGAGTCGTAGAACGGGGGCAGCCACAGGCAGTCGACGCCGAGCCACTGCAGATAGTCCAGGCGGTCGATCAGTCCTCGCAGGTCACCCGAACCGTCGGCATTGGAGTCGAAGAACGCCCGCACCAACACCTCGTAGAAGACGGCGTGTTTGAACCAGGTCGGGTCGGCCGGTAGGGCGGCTGCATTGCCGAAGTCCTCGACGTTGGGGTGCTCGACCACACCCCCTTCGACATGGCTGCCCTTCGCGGGATCGTGGGCGGGATCCTGCCGGACGGCAATTCTCTCGTTCATCAAATCCACGATGCCACGGGTACCCGACCCGACTCGTTAAGAATCGCGCACCACGACATGTGCCGAACCTGACATCGAATCCCGGCCAATACCAAAAGAATTGGCTTGCCGCAACCGGACGTCAGGCTGGTGGACCCTCGGCCAGCGTCACGTTCTCGGTGCGAGCTACACCCGACTTCGACGTGAAGCTGATCGACACGGTGTCGCCGGGGTGATGCCCGTTGAGGGCGTCCGACATGGCGGTTGCCGAGTTGATCGGGGTGCCGTCCAAAGCGGTGATCACGTCACCGGTGGAGATACCGACCGATGCCGCGGGAGCGTTGCCGACCACGCGCTGGACGCGTGCGCCGTTGCCGTTGTTGTCCACGACGCCGAGGCCGAGGAACGCGGTGGGCCCGATGTGCACGGTGGGCGATCCGCCGCCGCCACGGATTTGGTTGGCGACCCCGATCGCCGTGCCGATCGGGATGGCGAAGCCCTGCCCGCCGCCGGACATCTGGAAATTCTCGGTGGCAGCGGTGTTCATCCCCACGACCTGACCCGAACCGTTGACCACTGGGCCACCGGAGTCGCCGGGCTGGATCGGCGCGTCGAACTGGATCAAACCGCTAAGCGTCTCGGCGGCGCCGGTCAATGCGTCCGACGCCTGCACGGTTTGGCCGACGGCGATCACCTTCCCGCTCAGGGCACGCGGTGTACCGCCCTGACCGCCCGTGTTGCCCATCGCCACCACCGGTTCGCCGACCGAGACGCCGCCGCCGATCGCCGCGGAGGGCAGCCCGCCTGCGCCGCGAAGCTGCAACAACGCAACATCCTGGGTGCGGTCGTAGCCGATCACATCCACGCCGTAGGTGCGGCCGTCACCGACGCTGAACGCGCTGATGTCGGTGGCACCGGAGATCACGTGATTGTTGGTCAGCACCACACCGTTCGGGTCGATGACGATGCCGGTACCTGCGCCGACCGCGTTGTTGTAGCCCAACTTGGTGTTGATGTTGACCACTTGCGGCCCAACCTGGGCCACCATCGCAGAGGGGTCGAGTGGCATCGCGGGGCGGTCCTTGAGCGGCGCGGCCTGCACCGCCGCCGGCGGAATCGCGAGGGTCATTCCGACCAGGGCCAGAACGGCGACCAGCCACCCGAGTGAACGGTGGCGCAATTTGCTCATCCCGTGAACCTCCTGCGTCGGATGACGAACTGAATTGTCCCAGCCCATGGGGTCCGGAAGGCGGCGTTGCCTACACCACCGTAATCCAGATACCCATTCAATACGGTGGTCAGGCCCCAAATCGGGTAATTGCTGTAACGAGTAATGACGGCAATTGAGTTCCCCGCTTGCATCAGCTAAACCGACGACCCCTCCAATGGCCTAATCGAGCGTTGCCGTTGGTGACTCATATCACCGATCAGCGGCAGCTCTAGGCTGGGCGCCGTGAGCCAATTCGACCCGAAGGTCTGGTTCGCCCAGGCTCCTGTCGCGCGACTGGCCACCGTCGGCTCCGACGGCGCGCCCCACCTTGTGCCGGTGGTCTTCGCGGTGGACTCAGAAAGCAGTCCAGAAACCGTGTACACCGGGGTGGACGCCAAACCCAAGACGACTCAACGATTGCGTCGGCTGGCCAACATCGAGTGCAACCCGGCGATCAGCCTGCTCGTCGACCATTACGACGACGACTGGAACCAGTTGTGGTGGGTCCGCATCGACGGCGCCGCCGTCGTGCTGCGCCACAGCGACGCACTGCACACCGGGCGCCGCCTGCTACGCGCCAAATACCCTCAGTACCAATCTGTTTCGCTGGCCGGCCCGGTAATCGAAATCGCGGTGCGCCGCTGGTCCAGCTGGCACGCCTGACCCCGGGGCCGGGGCCGACCCTTGTGCTGCGCGCCGGTTGGGGGAAAAGTTGGCACTGCGTCCTGTGGGCTGAATCACATGCCGCATTCGGGAGCCGGTGACAGCCCAGGAAGAACTGGAGGAATGTCATGGCCGACAGAGTGAGTGCTAGCCAGGGCGCAGGTGCGGCCCCCACCGCAACCGGCCCGGACGGTATTCGCAACGTGGTTCTGGTCGGGCCTTCGGGGGGCGGCAAGACCACCCTGGTCGAGGCACTGCTGGTGGCGGGTGGGGTGCTGTCGCGGCCGGGCTCGGTCACCGACGGCAGCACCGTCTGCGACTTCGACGAGGCGGAGATCCGCCAGCAGCGCTCGGTGGGTGTGGCGGTCGCGTCCCTTACCCACGACGGCATCAAGGTCAACCTGGTCGACACCCCCGGATACGCGGATTTCGTCGGTGAGCTGCGGGCCGGGCTGCGCGCCGCGGACTGCGCCCTGTTCGTCATCGCAGCCAACGAGGGCGTCGACGAGCCCACCAAGTCGCTGTGGCAGGAGTGCAATCGGGTCGGAATGCCGCGTGCGGTGGTGATCACCAAGCTCGACCACGCCCGCGCAAACTACCCTGAAGCGCTCGAGGCGGCGCAGAATGCGTTCGGCGACAAGGTCTTACCACTGTATCTGCCTACCTCCCAAACGAACTGCGCAGGGTTGATCGGATTACTGTCGCAAACGCAGTACACCTATTCCGAGGGCAAACGGAGCGAGTCGGCGCCCGATACCGCCGAGACCGACCGGATCGAGGCAGCGCGCGGCAGCCTGATCGAGGGAATCATCGAGGAGTCCGAGGACGAGTCGCTGATGGAGCGTTACCTCGGCGGCGAGGCGATCGATGAGTCGGTGCTCATCGAAGACTTGGAGAAGGCCGTCGCGCGCGGGTCGTTCTTCCCGGTGATCCCGGTGTGCAGCAGTACCGGCGTGGGCACCTACGAACTGCTCGAGGTCGCCACCCGCGGCTTTCCGTCGCCGCGCGAACATCCGTTGCCGGAGGTGTTCACGCCGCAGGGCGCCGCACACCACGAGTTGGCCTGCGACACCGAGGCACCGTTGCTTGCCGAGGTGGTCAAGACGACGTCGGATCCCTACGTCGGCCGGATCAGCCTGGTCCGGGTTTTCTCCGGCACGATCAAGCCGGACGCGACGGTCCATGTGTCGGGCCATTTCTCTTCGTTCTTCGGCAGCAACGGGACTTCGCAAGAGCACGGCAGCATCCACGCCGATCACGACGAGGACGAACGTATCGGCGTGCTGTCGTTTCCGTTGGGTAAGCAGCAGCGGCCCGCCTCCGCCGTGGTGGCCGGCGACATCTGCGCCATTGGCAAGCTCAGCCGCGCCGAAACCGGCGATACCCTCTCGGACAAGACCGAACCGCTGGTACTCAAGCCCTGGACCATGCCGGAACCGTTGCTGCCGATCGCCATTGAGGCGCACGCCAAGACCGACGAGGACAAACTGTCGGTCGGGCTGAGCCGGTTGGCGGCCGAAGACCCGACGTTGCGCATCGAGCAGAACCCCGAGACCCACCAGGTGGTGTTGTGGTGCATGGGCGAAGCGCACGCCGGCGTGGTGCTCGACGCGCTGTCCAACCGGTACGGCGTCGCCGTGGACACCGTCGAGCTTCGCGTCCCGTTACGAGAGACGTTGGGCGGCAAGGCCAAAGGCCACGGCCGACATGTCAAGCAGTCCGGCGGGCACGGCCAGTACGCGGTGTGCGATATCGAGGTGGAGCCGCTGCCGGAGGGCGGGGGGTTCGAGTTCCTCGACAAGGTGGTCGGTGGCGCCGTTCCGCGCCAGTTCATCCCCAGCGTGGAAAAAGGTGTCCGCGCGCAGATGGAGAAGGGTGTCCACGCGGGATACCCGATGGTCGACATTCGGGTCACCTTGCTCGACGGCAAGGCGCATAGCGTCGACTCGTCGGACTTCGCGTTCCAGATGGCCGGTTCGCTGGCGCTACGGGAGGCTGCGGCGGCGACCAAGGTGAACCTGCTCGAGCCGATCGACGAGATCTCGGTGTTGGTGCCCGACGATTTCGTCGGCGCGGTGATGGGCGACCTGTCCGGACGCCGCGGCCGGGTGCTGGGCACTGAGACCGCCGGCCACGACCGCACCGTGATCAACGCCGAAGTGCCGCAAGTGGAATTAACCCGGTATGCCATCGACCTGCGGTCCCTGGCGCACGGGGCCGCGTCGTTCACCCGCTCCTTCGCCCGCTACGAACCCATGCCCGAGTCGGCCGCGGCCCGGGTGAAGGCCAGCGTGTAGCCCGCCGCCACATGTCGACCGTCAACGGACTTCCGGCCCACATCCTGTTCAATCACCTGGTCGTGGTGCTGGGTCCGCTGTCGGCGATACTGGCAATCCTGTGTGCGGTCTGGTCGGCAGCGCGGCAGCATTTGATCTGGTTGACCCTGGTGCTGACGGTGATAACGCTGGTCGTCACCCCGCTGACCACCAGTTCGGGTGAGTGGCTGGCCGGCAAGGTGGGTGCCTCGCCGGCCGTCGATCGGCACGCCGAATTGGGGGAAACCCTGGTGTATCTGATCGCTACGCTGGCGGTCGCCGCGACCGCGCTTGCGGTGGCGCAGCTGCGCGTAGTCCGCGATCGCCCGGTGAAACCTGTTGTGCACATTGTGATTAGAGTCTTTGTCGTGGCCGCGGCGGTCGGCACACTGGTACAGACCTATCGTGTCGGCGAGTCCGGTGCGCGGGCCGCGTGGGGCAGCGTGGCAGCTTCCCTGCCCGCATGGTGCGACAGCGGTTACGGGAGTGCAGCTTATTTCTCAAGACTCACCGAACAACCGCGACACGGCGCGGCGGTCCAGTGATCCCTTAGCGGTGTGCGGCAATTCGTCGGCAGCCCGGAAGGAGGCCGGAATCTCGAACGGCGCCAACCGGTCCCGGCAGAATTCGGCGAGTTCCCCGGCGCTCGGGGCCGAGCCACGCGGCACGAATACCGCCGCGACGGCTTCACCGTACATCGGGTGCGGCACCCCGAATACCGCCACCTCCATGACGTTCGGGTGGGTGGCCAGCACTCCCTCGACCCGTTCCGGCGAAATCTTCTCACCGCCGCGGTTGATGAGCTCCTTGATCCGGCCCCGGATGCACAGGTCGCCGGCCTGCGACAACGTCCCCAGATCGCCGGTGCGCAGCCAGCCGTCGGTGAAGTTCGCCGCGGTGATCTGCGGGTCGCCGAGGTAGCCGCGCACCACCGTCGCGCCGCGTAGCCACACCTCACCGACGCCGCCGGGCGCGACGGACGATCCGTCGCTACCGGCGATGCGGATCTGTGGTCCGGTGGAGCGCCCGACTAGTCCAGCCGTTGCAGCCGGATTCTCCTGACGATCGGGCGAGGTCGTGGCCACCTGGTGGGTGGACTCGGTCATGCCGAAGGCGCACACCACCTGCGCGGAAAACTCGGCGTGCAGCGCCTGGGCCGTCTCCGGGGTGAGCGGCGCGCTGCAACTGCGGATGAAACGCAGTGTGGCCCGGCCACTTCCGGCCGCGTCGCCGCTTGAGCGCTCCAGCAGAATCTGATGGATGGTCGGCACGGCGGTGTACCAGGTCGCACCCACCGCGTCGATGTCGTCCCAGAACGTATGCGCCGAGAACTTCCCGCGCGCCGGCAGCAACACCGTGCCACCCGAGGCCAGCGTCGAGAACAACGCAGCGACCAACCCGTGGCCGTGATACAGCGGCATCACCGCGACGGTCGCGTCCTGCGGCCCCAATTGATATCCGGCGATGATGGCCCGGACCGAGGTGACCAGGTTGTCGTGCGTCCAGGGGACCATCTTGGGCAGCCCGGTGGTGCCGCCGGTGAACATGATCATCGCGTCGTCGTGATGCAGGCCCTCCGGCGACGAGCTGCTCTGATTCGGTTCGCCGGCCACATCGAGGCGGACCTGATGCGTCCCGGCACTGGGGCCGACGGTCACGGTGACCGGCCACCACCGCACCGCCGGCTCGGGCGCGCCATCCGATTGGGTGTCCACCAGCACCACCCGTGCACCCGCGGCCTCGCTGCGGGCGCGTTGGTCGCCAACGGGAAGCGCCGGGTCCAACGGGACCACGATCAGACCCGCGCGCAGCGCCCCCAAGAGCGCCACGACGAACTCAGCGTTGCTGCCCGACCGCAACCCCACCCGGTCGCCGAGCGCAAGGCCGGCCCGCCGCAGCTGCGTAGCCAGCTCGTCGACCAGACCGATCAGGTCGCGATAGCTGATTGCCACCCGGTCGGCGGTGACCACCAGCGCGGGCGCCTGCGGTGCGGGGCCGGCGTGTGCCTCGATCAGGTCGACGAGCGTGGATGTCTGTAGGGATGCCACTGCGCTCTCCTTCTGCGTGTAGGGCAACCCTGCCGGGGACCGATACTCACTGTCCAATACCGATCCGCTAACGGTCGATAGACGGCGTGAATCACTGCATAGCGACCCGCTCTTGGACACCGGCGGTTCGGCAGACCACAGTGATGGGCATGACCACCGAATCTGCGACTCCCGACCGGACGCGGCTGACCGACGGGTTTCACCTCGTGGTGGACGCGCTGCAGGCCAACGACGTTGACACCATCTACGGGGTGGTCGGGATCCCGATCACCGATCTGGCGCGTACCGCTCAGGCCGCGGGGATCCGCTACATCGGCTTCCGGCACGAGGCCTCGGCCGGCAACGCCGCCGCCGCGGCGGGATTTCTGACCCGTCGGCCCGGGGTGTGCTTGACCACTTCTGGGCCGGGATTTCTTAACGGACTACCCGCGCTGGCGAACGCCACCGCGAACTGCTTTCCGATGATTCAACTCTCGGGGTCGAGCGAGCGGGCGGCGGTGGACCTGCAGCGCGGGGATTACCAGGACCTCGACCAGCTCGGCGCCGCGCGGCCGTTCTGCAAGGCCGCGTACCGGATTGGCCGCGTCGAGGACATCGGGCGCGGCGTGGCGCGGGCGATTCGCACCGCGATCTCCGGTCGGCCCGGTGGTGTCTACCTCGATATACCCGGCGAGGTGCTGGGGCAAGCGATGGATGCCGCCGCGGCGGCGGACACGGTCTGGCGCATTGTCGATCCTGCCCCTCGCCAGTTGCCCGCCCCCGAGGCCGTCGACCGTGCGTTGCAGCTGTTCGCTGCGGCCCGCCGGCCGTTGATCGTGCTGGGCAAGGGCGCGGCATACGCTCAGGCCGACAACGTGATTCGGGAGTTCGTCGAGACCACCGGCGTTCCATTCCTGCCGATGTCGATGGCCAAGGGCCTGCTGCCCGACGCACACCCACAATCGGTCGCCGCGGCCCGCTCACTGGCCCTCGCCCGTGCCGATACGGTCCTGTTGGTGGGAGCGCGGCTGAATTGGCTTCTGGGACATGGGGAGTCGCCGCAGTGGTCCGCGGATGCCAAGTTCATCCAGATCGACATCGCCGCTTCGGAGTTCGACAGCAATCAACCGATCGCCGCGCCGCTGGCCGGCGATATCGGTTCGGTGCTGTCGGCACTCTTGGATGGATTGGCCGACCACCGCGTCACGCTCGCGTCAGCCTGGACCGGCGAACTCGCCGAACGTAAGGACCGTAACGACGCCAAAATGCGCGAACGCCTGGCCGAGGACCCGCACCCGATGCGGTTCTACAATGCGCTCAGCGCGATTCGTGCTGTTTTGCAGCGCAACCCGGACGTATATGTGGTCAACGAGGGAGCCAACGCGCTGGACCTGACCCGCAATGTCGTCGACATCGAGTTGCCGCGGCATCGGCTCGACACCGGGACGTGGGGTGTGATGGGCATCGGCCTGGGTTACTCGATCGGCGCCGCGGTCGAAACGGGTCGGCCCGTAGTCGCGATCGAGGGTGACAGCGCGTTCGGATTCAGCGGCATGGAGATCGAAACCATCTGCCGTTACCGACTTCCCGTCACAGTGGTAGTTCTCAACAACGGCGGCGTCTACCGCGGTGACGAGGCTGCGGCGTCGCAGTCAGATCTCGCGCCCACCGTGCTCAACGCGGGAGCACACCATGAGCTGCTAGCAGAAGCTTTCGGCGGCAAGGGATACCACGTGTCCACGCCCGCCGAACTGGAAGCAGCACTGACGGAGGCATTGGCATCCAACGGGCCGGGCATCATCGACTGTGCCCTCGATCCGGCGGCCGGCGTGGAGAGCGGGCACCTGGCGAGCCGCAACCCCAGCCGCGCGGCGACCGACTAGCGCCGCCGGACGATACTGCGGAGCTGCGCGTCGAAGAAGTCGTCGAGCGCGAGCTGCTGCGCGGATGCGACCAGCGCACGCACCAACGGCGTACCGGGCTCGGTCGCCTTGGTAGCCAACATGATCGGAGCCTTCAGTATCGGGTCGATCAGTTCGACGACCTGCGCCTCTCCCCGCGCCGAGGTCATCCACAACCAGGTGTGCGGCACAATGGTGGCCCAGTTCCCACTGGCAACCTGAGCGAACAGCGAAGCGACGGAGTCTGTTTCGACTTGCGGGCTGACGGTGATGCCGCGTTCCTCGAAGACTGCGTCGATGACCTGGCGGTCGCGCATATCCCCAGTGAGCAGCGCCAGAGGTAGCTGCGCGGCGTCGGGCCAACCTAGCGTGGTCGCACCGGGCAGCAACATCTCTGGCCGGGACAACAAGACGTACCGCTCCTCATAGAGCGGGAGCAGCGCGATGTCCTGGTTGTGCTGTGGCACCGGGTGCACGATGGCTGCATCTACCTCGAATTCCTGCAGTCGCCTGTACAGCTCGGTAGCGGGCAGCCGCGAGCTGATTTGAACCTTTGCCATGGGGTGGGCCGAGCAAAACGACGACAGCACCAACGACGCCGTCGTCGACGCGGTTGGTACGGCACCCAGCCGAAGGGTGCCGGTGAGGCCCGATTGCACCGCTTGCGCCTCCGCCTTGAACGCGTCGTGCTCGGCCAGGATGCGCTTGGCCCAGACCGCGAGCCGCTCACCCGCCGGGGTGAGTCCCTCGAAGCTGCGGCCGCGGTTGATCAGCGTAACGTTGAGTTCCCGCTCCAGCTTTGCGATCGCCGACGACAGGGCCGGTTGCGATATGTGGCACCGCTCGGCAGCGCGTGCGAAATGCCGCTCCTGAGCAACCGCGACAAAGTAGTTCAACTGGCTGAAAAGCATGCACATCTCCCGGCGGGCTTCGGGCCGTGCTATCGGCGTCCCGCTACGCTCGAATAGTTTGCTATGACCCCTTCCGGGCGAATAACCACTAGAATAGGCGATTGGGTTTTCCGCACTATCATTAGCACCGTCCCGAAGGGTGAAGGCCAATGCGTCGAGCGGTTCGTTGTCTTTTCGTTTTGGTCGCCAGCGCGACGATGGCCGTGGCCGCCTCCGGCAGCCCAGCGACCGGCGCCGTCCCGGCACCCCACCCACTCCCTGCGGTGGCCTCGGTGTTTCCCGGCCAGGGCGCCGTGGTCGGCGTCGCCACCCCGGTACAGGTGACCTTCAGCGCTCCGGTGATCGATCGCGGCGCGGCCGAACGTGCCATTCGGATCAGCTCGCCAAGCAACATGACCGGTCACTTCCAGTGGCTGGACGGCAATGTCGTGCAGTGGATTCCGGACCGGTACTGGCCGGCCCATACGCACATCTCGGTAGGCGTCCAGGAGCTCACGGAGGGGTACGAAACGGGCGACGAGTTGCTGGGCGTCGCCAGCATCTCCGCACACACCTTCACCGTGAGCCGTAACGGTGAGGTGTTGCGCACCATGCCGGCATCAATGGGCAAGCCCAGCCGCCCGACGCCGATCGGCAACTTCAATGCCATGTCCAAGGAGCGCACCGTCGTGATGGACTCCCGCACCATCGGCATCCCGCTCAATTCGCCGGAGGGCTACCTGATCACCGCCCAGTACGCAGTGCGCGTTACCGGCAGTGGCGTGTACGTGCACTCCGCCCCCTGGTCGGTGAACTCGCAGGGGTATGCCAACGTGAGCCACGGTTGCATCAACCTGAGCCCGGACAACGCCGCGTGGTACTTCAACATGGTCAGCATCGGGGACCCGATCGACGTGGTGGCCTGAGTTCGCGCTGTATCTGGTTGTCCGCGAACGTAACCGGGCGGTGAAGTTCAGCCCGGGAATTCGCCGTCACCGCACATTCGCGGTCCCGTAGGCGAGAGGAGGCGAGATGACGTCTGACAACGCACGCGCGGTACGGTTCGACCGCTACGGTGGCCGCGACGTGTTGTACATCGCCGAGATCCCGATGCCCACTCCCGGCCCGGGTCAGGTGGTGGTCGAAGTCCGTGCAGCAGGAATCAATCCCGGCGAGGCCGCGATCCGCTCCGGCGCGATGCACGAGATGTTTCCGGCCACCTTTCCGTCCGGCGAGGGCAGCGACCTGGCCGGCGTGGTCATCGCGGTCGGCCCGGGCGTCACCGAATTCTCGGTCGGTGACGAAGTGTTGGGCTTCAGCTGGGACCGGTCCAGCCACGCGACCCACGCGGCCGTGCCGGTGGGTCAGCTGATCCGCAAACCTTCCGCAATGAGTTGGCCCGTCGCGGGATCGCTCTACGTAGTCGGAGTAACGGCCTACGCCGCGGTCCGCGCCGTCGCGCCGCAACCCGATGAGACGGTGGCGGTCTCGGCGGCCGCGGGCGGGGTCGGCAGCATCGCTGTACAACTGTTGGTCCGGAACGGCGCACGGGTAGTTGGCATCGCCGGTCAAGCCAACGCGGATTGGCTCCGGGCGCACGGTGTCACGCCCGTCGAATATGGCGACGCTCTGGCCGAGCGCCTGCGCGTAGCGTCTCTCGACGGGATAGACGCGTTCATCGACTTGTTCGGTCCCGAATACGTCCAACTCGCAGTGGATCTCGGTGTCGCACCCGAGCGGATTAACACCATCATTGCCATGCAGAAGGCAGCGGAAGTAGGCGCCAAGTCCGAGGGCAGCGCCGAAGCGTCGACGCCGGAAGTGCTCACCGAGATCGCCGATCTAGTGGTTACCGGCGCCGTCGACTTCGACATCGCGGCCACGTTCCCGCTCGAGCGAGTGGCCGACGCCTTCGAGGTGCTCGAACAGCGGCACACGCACGGCAAAATCGTGCTGCTGCCGACGAATTCGTAGCACTTTGGTGGGGGGCACCGGTTGGGCGCCCGCCACCGCATCCCCTAGTCCGCGATCATCGCGATTGGCATATGCGCCACGTAGGTCTCGGCGCGCTGCTGCGCGGTCATGTTCAGCGCCGCGTGCAAGCCGTCGGCGAGCCGCCGCAGCATCGCCGGCCGACGTGACCGGGGGGCGAGTGCGAGGGACATCTTGGCGGTGGTCATGGTGGTCATCGGTCTACTCCTGACGTGTAGAGCCCGACCGGCTTCATCATCGAAAGCAGCTGTGCAGCAACAAACTCAAGCAGCAATAACACCGGAGCCGGATCGGGCCGAGACTGATTTGTGAATCGGACAATCGCAGGGACTCATCTCGTCCTCACCTCCTCGCAGCCAGGACACACGCGGGTGCCACCACATCCACCTGAACGAGAGGGAGCCAGCTGACGGAGAGAAACCCGCCAACCCCACACCCCTCTCGTCGGAGCTTTGGCACTGCACGGCGTATCCGGCCTGACGACCGGAAGCCACTTGGGCTCAACCCTTGAGCCGGGAAGAGCTGTCCTGACCCGGGGCGTCTCTCGACGTTCGGGGTCAGTGGCCTGTGTCCATGCAGACGCCTCACCTACCGAGGTGCTTGCAATATCCCATGGTCGCACCGACACCAAGGCACGTCAAACCGGAGGCCTAGGCTTGGACGTATGGCTAATACTCTGCGGGACCCCAGGGTCGCCTCGACGCTCGACAAGATGTACTCCGCCGCCCAGGATCAGATGTCGCTATTGCGCGAGCGACGCGGTCAGTTCGACCGGCCGATGACGGCAGCGGAACGCACCGAGGCGATGAGCGAGTTCTACATCCCGGTGACTCCCGACGCAGGTCGGCTGCTTTACGCGCTGGTGCGTGCGACGCGGCCCGCGACCGTCGTCGAATTCGGCATGTCCTTCGGCATTTCCGCCATTCATCTGGCGGCGGCGGTTCGCGACAACGGCTCGGGCCGGGTGGTCACCACCGAACTCAGCGACACCAAGATCGCCTCTGCCAAGCAGACTTTCACCGACACCGGATTGGACGGCGTGATCACGATCCTGGAAGGCGACGCACTGTCGACGTTGACGCAGCTGGACGGACCGGTCGACTTCGTCCTGCTCGACGGCTGGAAAGACCTGTACGTCCCGGTGATTGAGCTGCTGCAACCGTCGCTGTCAGAGGGTGCGCTGGTGGTGGCCGACAACACCGAAGCTGCCGACACACGCCCGTACCTCGAGTACGTTCGCGGCCCGGCCAACGGTTTCGTGAGCTTCAACTTCCCCGCACGGGAAAGCGACAGCATGGAACTCAGCTGCTGGACCGGAACCTGATCAGCGCACCGACTCCTCGAGCCACGGGAGCAGCCATTTGACCCCTTCCGGGGTGAGGTGGACGCCGTCGCTGCGCACCTTGATGCCGTCTACCTTGGCGGTGTAGACGCCGTCTGGACAAAGCTTCTTATTCAGGTCAACGATCCCGACATTGCGACGCTGGCTAATTGCGTTGCGCAGCATGGTATTCCACTCATTGACCCGATCCGGCTGGTCCTCCGGATACAGGCGGCCGTCCGGCTTTTCGCCGCCCCGGCTGTAGGGGACAGTGGCGACCAGCACCCGGACGCCGGTGGAGCCGACGATGTCCAATGCCCGGTTCAGCTCGAAATTGAGGTATCCGTCGAAGGTGGGGTCGCCGATGTGGGTCCATTTGCCCTCGTTGACCCGGTCGACGGTCTCCCAGCGACCGATGACCAGCAGCGCGACGTCGGGGCGGTCCCGGCTGATCTGTGCCGCCCACCGAGTCGGCCAGGTGTCGCATTCCGCGCGTTGCTCCAGCGTCTGGCCGATGTAGCTGTATGGGGTCCCGCGCACCAGGCTGCATCCGATGACCGTGTGGTCGATGAAGCGGAACCCCGGGGTGCTCGGGAGATAGTGCATCATCGTCCAGCCGATCGAATCTCCGAACACCGAGACGGTGAACGGCTGGTTGGGATCGCGGGGGCCGGGAGCGGGCAACTGGCTTTCCGGCGGCGACGGCGATACTGCCGCAACCGCCGACACTCCGGGCGGCAGTCCCACCTCGCGCAGGCCGGTCCCCACCGGGATCACCAGGATCGTCGCGGCCGCCGCACTGGCGACGGTCGCGGCCGCCAGCGGCAGCAGCGGCACCCGCTCCGGCCGCCAGCGCCGGATGGGCTGTTCGATGGCCCAGAACGAGACGCCGGCCACCGCGATGGTGGCGCCACAACGCACCGCGAACAACCCCGGCCCCGTCCAGCCGGTGCGTTCGCCGTTGAGTACCAAGAAGATCGGCCAGTGCCAGAGATATACGCCGTAGGAAATGGTGCCCAGCCAGACCAGCGGGCGCCAGGCCAGCATGCGGGCCACCGCGCCGCGCTGCTCGATCGCCACCGGGGCGACCACCAGGACCGCCGCGACGGCGACTGCGATCAACAGACCATGCCGGAACTCCCCGGAGCTGCCGGACGCGTAGTGGGTGATCGCCGCCAGCGCAGCCAACCCGATGATCGGTAACCCCCGCGCGATCCGCCGGCCCCACCGGCTGCGGATCAGGCACCAGCCGCGGTTGAGAGCCGGCCAATCCCGGACCAGCAGCGCCGATGCGGCCGCCCCAACCAATAGCGCCTGCGCCCGAGTGTCGGTGCCGAAGTAGATGCGGTCGCGGGTGGCGCTGGAGGTGAAGACGATGGTGGCCACAGCCGACGCCAGCGCGCCGAGGGTCGCGATCACGAAGGCGCTGAACCGGACGTGGCCCACCGTGGTCTTGCCGAAGTAGCGCCGGGCCCGCGCGGCCAGCAGCAGCGTCACCGCGATCAGCAGCAGCGGCCACACGATGTAGTACTGCTCCTCGACCCCGAGCGACCAGGTGTGCTGCAGCGGCGAGGGGGCGCCCTGGGTGAAGTAATCGGTCTTCTGCGCGACGAACCGCCAGTTGGCCACCCAGCAGAACGCGGCAATCGCGTCCCCGCGCAACCCGTTGAGGGATTGGTAGGGCAGGAATTCGCGGGCCGCGCCGACGGTGAGCACCATCAGCAGCAGGGCCGGCAACAGCCGGCGGGCACGGCGAATCCAGAACCCGGTCAGGTCGATTCGTCCGCTGCGCCCAAGTTCGTCGAGCAGCAATGAGGTGATCAGGAAACCGCTGAGCACGAAGAAGATGTCGACGCCGATGAAGCCGCCTGAGACGCCGGGGATGCCACCGTGGCCGACGAGCACCAGCGCGACAGCGATGGCGCGCAGGCCGTCCAAGGCCGGAATGCCGGTCTGCCGCTCCGAGCGGTCCCAGACCGCGCGGCGACGGGTCCGGGGAACCGGGGCGACCCAGCGGCGCCGGGATGCTGAACGCGCCGGTGCGGATTGTTTCCCGCCCGGCTCATCGCCCGCTTTTAGCGCGCCCTGACCAACTTGTCGTCCGGCGCCGAGTTTGATGCCGATACGTCGAGCCCCTCCTCGTGATCCCAGCCAGCTTAGGGGCGGTGCGGCCGGATACCCCGCAGACACGCGAGGGCGAGTTCGCCTTTCTGGACGCATGCCGCGGGTCGGGAAATCAGAGCCGATTGACCGCGTCTGCACCTAGCAGACCGGCGCTCGGATCAGCCGGGCGCCTCGGAGACGGTCAGACCTAACTCATCGAGCACGGCATCGGTGTCGGCGCCCAGCTCCGGGGCGGGACCCGCGACCCTGCCGGGCGTTCGGGAGAACCATGTCGGCACACCGGGAAACCGCACCGGGCCGTTCGGGGTCTGCACCGTCTCAAAAAATCCGACGGCGTCCAGCTGTGGATCGTCGAGCAGCGCGGCGGTGCTCGACAATGCCGACGCGGGTATCTCTAACTCGCGCAACAGGTCCAGCCATTCCTGGGTGGTGCGCTGCGCGAACGTCTCGGCGAGCAGGGCGTACACCGTGTCGATCTGCGCCGCCCGACCGGCCAGCGTGTCGTACCGGTCACTGGCCCACGCCGGTCGCACGGCGTCGACGAAAGCGGCCCAGTGCTTGTCGTTGTAGACCAAGGCTGCGATGTAACCGTCGCTGGTGCGGTAGGGCCGCCGGTTGGGTGCCACGGCGCGCGGGTAGACCGCCGGACTCAGGGGCGGATCGAAAACGGCGCCATTGGCGTGCTCGACCAACATGAACGACGCCATCGCCTCGAACATGCCGATCTCCACCTCTTGGCCTTCACCGGTGCGTTCTCGATGGAAGAGCGCCATCGTAGTCGCATACAGGGCGGTGAGGCCGGCCACTTTGTCGGCCAGGATAGTGCCGGCGAAATTAGCTTCGCCGGTCAACTGCTGCTGCACGGCCGGTATGCCGCAGGCGGCTTGAATGGTGTCGTCGTAGGCCGGCAGGTCCCGGTTGGGGCCACGCCGGCTGTAGCCGTAGCAGTTGGTGTACACGATGTTCGGGTTGATGGCGGCGACGTCGGCGTAGCTCAGTCCGAGGCGGGCGATCGCTTTGGCGCGCATGGAATGGATGAACACGTCGGCGCGCTCGATGAGCGCATGCAACGCGGTCTGGCCCGCGTCAGACTTCAAATCGAGGGTGATGCCGCGCTTGCCCCGGTTGACGTTGACGAATACGCCGCTCATTCCCTGAGCGGGTCCGACCGACACGTACCGGGTGTCATCGCCTTGCGGTGGCTCGATTTTGATCACATCGGCGCCCATGTCGGCCATGATCTGGGTGCAGTACGGACCCATCACCATCGCGGTCAGATCTACGACGCGGACGCCCGCCAGCGGGCCGAACCCCGAGTTAGCCACTGTGCGCCTCCTCCCGCATTGCCCACTCGGCCGAGTCGAAGCTGTAGCGGATGTGGTCGGCGTGCCCGTCCGGGACGACCGGAAATACCAGCGGCGCGGCCAGATTGCGGATGGCGTACAGCGCTTCGGCGACGTTTTCGACCGTCCACGACAAGCGTTGCACCCCGGGGCTTTCGGCGACCACCGCGCGGGCCACCCGGCCGGCGATGGCGATCAGCATCTCCCCGCTAACCGGGCAGGACTCGTGCGCCAACAGCCCCACCACCGGCGCCACCAGGTCGGTTCCCATCGGCGGATACGCCGAAATATCAATGCCGTCGGCCATCCTCGTCACCGCGGACGGGACAATCACGTTGCACCGCACCCCTTCGGCGGCACCCTCGAGCGCCACCACGTTGGAAAGACCAATCACCCCGGCCTTGGCGGCCGCATAGTTGGCGACGTCGTGATTGCCGTACAGGCCGCCTATCGAGGAGGTCAATACGATACGACCATAACCTTTTTCGCACATCAGTGGGAACGCGGGCCGAACCACGTGAAACGCACCCCGGAGGTGGACGTCGAGGACGGCATCGAAGTCCTCGTAACTCATCTCCTTCAACGATCCGCGTCGCACGGTGCCGGCGTTGTGGATAAGGATGTCCACCCGACCGAAATTGTCCAGTGCGGCCCCGATGATGGCCTGCCCGCCGGCCGCGGTCGTCACCGATTCAGCCGACGCGACCGCGTCGCCGCCGGCAGCTGTGATCGCGTCGACAACCTGCTGCGCGGGTTCGAGGTTGCGGCCGGCTCCGGTCAGAGCGCCGCCAGTGTCGTTGACCACCACCTTGGCCCCGCGGGCAGCCAGCATCAGCGCATACGCGCGCCCCAGCCCGCGCCCGGCGCCGGTGACTACCGCCACCCGACCGTCGTATCGGAGCTCAGTCATCACGACTCCAAAATGAGGCCATCCAGCTTCCCAGTGGCACGCCATTCGGCGAGCAGGTCACCGAAAGCATAGAAGCCCGGTCCGTACGGTTCGCCCAGGTGCGACCGGATGCCCTCGGTGCCGCCACCTTCGTTGTTGTAGTAACCGGGGGTGCATTCCAGGTCGAACGCCGAGTTGTCGATCGCCGTCTCCCGGATCGTCTTGCACCACTGGTCTTGTGCCTGCTGGCTGGGTTCGACTACGGTCACACCGCGCTTGAGCGCCTCGGCGATGATGTAGGCGATGTGCTCGCCCTGCAGTTCGTAGTTGGCGGCAATGTTCGCCGAGATACCGACCTGGGTGAAGCCGGTGAAGAACTGATTGGGAAAGCCGCGGCTGGTCATGCCGTGCAACGTCTTGTAGCCGTCACCCCAGTAGTCGAACAGCGACAGGCCGTCGCGGCCTTCGATCGCCTCCAGCGAGTAGCGGCGGCTTATCTCGGTCGTGATCTCGAAACCACTAGCGTAGATGATGCAGTCGACCTCGTACTCGATACCGTTGGCCACCAACCCCTTTAGAGTCGCCCGCTCGACACCTTTGGTGCCCGAAACGTCAACCAGGGTCACATTGGGCCGGTTGAACGTCGGCAGGTAGTCGTCGTTGGTACACGGTCGCTTGCATAAGAACCGGTAGTAGGGCTTGAGCGCCTCGGCGGTGTCGGGGTCCTCGACGATCTCAGCCACGCGCCGCCGCAGCCGCTCCATGACCTTGTAATCCTCTTCCTCCCGGATGGCCATAAACTGCTCGGGAGTAATCGATGCGGGATTCTCCAGCGCCATCACGCGGGCGGCGGTGTTGCGACCGAGTTCGGTCCAGAAGTCGCACACCAGGTCTGGCTGTCCCGGCGCCATTCCCTCGAACGTCCAAGCATGGAAGTTTCGCTGTCTTTCCTTCTGCCAACCCGGCTTCAGCGTCTGCACCCATTCGGGGTCGGTCGGTGTGTTGTTGCGGGCGCCCACCGAAGACGGCGTTCGCTGAAAGACGTACAGGTGCTTGGCGTACCGCCCCAGGAAGGGCACGATCTGAATGGCGGTCGCGCCGGTGCCTACCACCGCGACGCGTTTGTCGCCGAGCCCGTCCAGATTCCCGGCGGCGTCACCGCCGGTGTAGCCGTAGTCCCAGCGCGACGAGTGAAAGCTGTGTCCCTGGAAGTCCTGCAGTCCCGGAATTCCCGGCAGCTTGGGCCGGTGGAACGGGCCGGAGGCGACCACCACGAAACGGGCCCTGATGTCGTCGTCGCGACTGGTGCTGACCCGCCAGCGTCTGATCTCCTCGTCCCAGTGCAGTGCCCGGACCTGGGTGGAGAACAGCGCGGAATCGTAGAGACCGTAGTGCTTTCCAATCCGGCGGCAGTGCTCGTAAATCTCTGTGCCGTCGGCGAATTTCTTGCTGGGAATGTAGTTGAGTTCTTCCAGTTGCGGTATGTAGCAGTAGGATTCGTTGTCGCACTGCAGTCCGGGGTAGCGATTCCAATACCACACGCCGCCGAAGTCGCCGCCGAGTTCGATGATCCGGACGTCCTCCACGCCGGCCTTCTTCAGGTGTGCACCGCATAGCAGTCCGCCGAAGCCGCCCCCGAGCACCGCCACGTCGATGTCGGCCGAGATCGGGTCGCGCACCAGATCCGGGGAGTGGGGATCGATCTCGTAGTAGCCGGCGAAGTCGTCGACCAACTCGATGTACTGTTTGGAACCTTCAGGACGCAGGCGCTTTTCGCGCTCCTGCCGGTACTTATCCCGCAGGGCGTCCAAGTCGATGTCATCGGCGCCCTCGGTCGGCGGGCAATCGGAGACTCCACTCATGCTAGTGCGTTCTGCGGCAGCGCCGCCTGGTGTAGCGGCGCCGCCATCTCGTGCACAGCGGGCAGCACCTCTTGGGCGAACAGACGGGTGCTGGCCATCGCCTCGTCGTAGGGCATGGTGCCGAACTGCGGCACGATCGTCATCTCCGAGAACGAGCACGCTTCTTGCGCCGCCTTGATCCGGGTGAAGATCTCCTCGGGTGTTCCGATCAGCAGGTTGGAGGCGTGGTAGCCGGGCGTCTTCGGCGCGCCCTTCGCGTCATGGGTGACCGACGAGGCCAGCACCGCGGTCGCGGTAGCCTCCCGGGCCGCATAGGCCTCATACCCTTTGACGCCCTTGAAGTTCGAGGCATCGGCGAAACCGTAGTGGACGGTGACGTCGCGGTTGGCCGTGTAGATCCACTCCTCGGACTTCGCCGCATCATCGGCGTCGGGGGTGCAGTACATGAACATCACGTTCTTCGGCTGACACGGCGGTAGACCCTCTTCCTGGCGGAAGGTGTTGACCTTCTGCACTTCCCGCCCCGCGTCCTCGATCGGCTTGTTACCCACGAACAGCGGGACCATGCCGCGCCGCGACAGAATCTCCAGCGACTCTGCGGTCGAGGATGAACTGTAAATGCGGGAAAACAGGTCGCGGCTTCGCGGTTCGGGCCGCAGTGACATCTCCGGCACTTTGAAGATTTCCCCGTCGTAGGCGAATCGTTCGCCGGAGAAGGCGAGTTGCAGGATATCGAGCGTTTCGTTGAACCGCTGCCGGCTCTCCTCCCGCGGCACGCCGACGGCGTCGAACTCACCTTTGGACACTCCCCGGCCGATGCCGATGGTGTCGTAGCGGCCGTTGGAGAGGATGTCGAGGTAGGCGATCTGGTGGGCAAGCCGCACCGGGTGCCACCAAGGTGCGACGACGACGAAGGTGCCCAGGCTTACTCGTTCGGTGCGTCCGGCGAAGTAGCTGAGCGCCTGAATCGGGTTGGGCGTCATTCCATACGGGGTTCCGCAGTGCTCGGGCATCCAGATGCCGTCGAACCCCAAGGGTTCGGCCACCTCGGCGATCGCCAGCGTGCTCTGCACGCATTCCCAGTCCGGGGTGGCCGGCGGATGGCTGAAGTCTTCGGCGAGAACCCGTTCCCAGTCGTGTGAATTGTGCGCTCCGAACCCGAGATTGACCTTCATCGCTTCATCTCCGTCTCTGTTGCTAGATGCTGCGGGGCTCCGGTCCCCATGTACTTTGCGAGGTTGCGGTGCAGGTTGGCGGTGCTGCGCTCCATGTAGGGATTGGGTTTAGGGCCGCGAAAGCCCAGCGATTTCATGCCCTGTTGCACGGCGGCCATGTTCGAGAAATCTTGCGGCAGGACACTGCGCCAGTTCGGGTCGTCCGGCGGCGCGTACACCCATTCAGTCTGCGGCTCTTCGCCTTTGGGGTACAGCTCGTAGCAGGATGCTTCGAAGATGCATTCGTCGGGGTGGTAGCCGTGCGGGCGGGCGCTGTAGCACAGCGCGGTGGTCAGGCCCTGCCCGATCTGGAAGTTCGGGAAGATCTGCCATGCGGTTCCGCTGTTGGCGAGGTGTTCGGGGTCGATGGTCGGCCAGATCACTCCACGGGCTTCGTCGTCACGGCGGGCCGAGCTGAGCCAGTGGCTGAGCACCTGGTCGGCAGGTGCGTCCTGCGGCAGCTCGTCGACCAGCCGCAGCGCGGCGTCTACCAGCGTCTTGGTGGTGGTGGCGTTGGTTTCTTCGAGCGTGTAGAGCTGCATTTCGGCCGTCGACAACCGTGGGTCGGCGCCGGTGCCCAGCCGGATCTTGGACTTGGTCTCGGCCAGGTCCTTCGGCGCGTCGTAGCCGATGTTGCTGTGCTTGCCCTGAGCTGCGGCCCAGCCGCGGAAGTTGCCGAACTTGTTGAACTGCGGATGTGTGGTAGCTACGTGGTAGGTCTCGTTGAACGCCTCCATCGCTACCTTCCAATTACATTGGAAATGCAGCCACTTTCGCCACTTGCAGCGCATGTCGGCGAGATTGAATGGGTCGAGCATGGTGGCTGCGGGTTCGAGGTAATCGCGCAGCGGTTCGGCCGCCGGGTCCATGTTGATCCAGATCCACCCGCCCCAGGTGTCGACGTTGACCATCCCCAGATGGGTATTCTCCGGAGTTAATGCGCCCTGCCAGTCTTCTCGCTCGGGGATGTGGATGCAGTTGCCGTCCTGGTCATACGTCCAGCCATGAAAGCCGCACACGAACGACTTCTTGTGCCCGCAAGCGCTCTTCGCGCCGGCAGGGGTGTCGACCAGCCGGCGGCCGCGGTGCACGCAGACATTGTGGTGGGCCTTGAAACTGTCGGGTCCGGTGCGCACCACCAGGATCGAGTCGTCGAGAATGTCATAGGTCAGATAGCTGCCCGGCTTGGGCAGGTCTTCGACGCGGCCCACCTGCTGCCACACCTTGCGCCACAGCTTGTCTCGTTCGGCGCGGGCGTAGTCCTGACAGATGTAGGCATCCACCCCGATCGTGACCGGGGCGCTCAGATCGTCATCCATCGCTCTCCACCTTCTTCTCGTCCCACCGCGTGATCGCCGCCCGGAAGGACTCGTCTTTGAGGAACAGCGAGGTGTTGTCGGCACCCAGGTGTCCCCATTTGAGGTTTAGACCACCGTCCACCAGCAGCGTCTGCCCGGTGATGTAACTGGACAAATCCGACAGCAAGAACAGGATCGCTCCAGCGATTTCCGCCGGGCGGCCGCGTCGGCCCATCGCGATGGCCCGGCGGTCCCGTTGCGGGTCGTCGTCGGTATAGGTGCGCGACGCCGGTGTCTCGGTGACGCCGGGCGCCACCGCGTTGACCCTGATGGCCCCGACACTCTCTTCGTCACAGGCCAGTTCGGCCGCCATGGTGCGCGTCACCGCCACGATCGCGGCTTTGGCTGTGCCATAGGCGATATGGAACGGTGCGGTGTTCATCCCGCTGATCGACGAGATCGACACGATCGACCCAGGGCGGCGCCGGCTTTTCAGTTCCGCGGCGACGGCCTGGCTGGTGAAGAACATTGTCTCGAGGTTGCGGGTGAATAGTTCGCGCCAGTCGTTGCGGGTCACCCGGGTCGACGGCATCCACGTCGATGGGTCCGCGCCGCCAGCGACGTTGACCAGACCATGCAGTTCGCCGTCCGCGCGTCGCGCCGCCTCGATGGCCGCCGCCACGCCCTCGTCGGTGGACACGTCGGCGGCCACCGGCACCACCGGCAGCCCTTCATCCATCAAGGGGCCCAGGTGCACGTCCAGGTTGTCCCGGCCGCGGCTCACGCCGATCACCGTCGCACCGGCCTCGGCGATCATCCTGGTCACGGTGGTTCCGATGCCGCCACCCGCCGCGCCGGCGACTACGACGACCCGGCCGGCAAGCCCCAACTGATCTCGGATCATTTATTTGTCCGGACAAGATAATGGTGTGCACTCATTAGAGAGTATGATTCTCTGCCATTAGCCTGCGCGTCAAGGCCGGGACGAGATCTCGCGGTTGCTATTGTCTGGACCAATATTCAATTGCTATCGTCCAACCGGTGATAGCCGGAACCGGATCGTGGCAATTCAATGGCCAGCCTGGCCGCTACCCCGCCGCGTACTCGCCGGCCGTGGCCGACGGCTGGAGCCTGACCCGGCTCACCGCGCCCAGCCGACTGTTTGGCGCCAACGGCATCCGCACCGGTCCGGACGGCCGGGTCTACATCGCTCAGGTGACCGGTAGCCAGATCAGCGCGCTCGACATCGAGACCGGCCTGATCGAGACGGTCAGCGCCAAGGGCGGCGACATCATCGCGCCCGACGACGTCGCTTTCGACACCGACGGCAACCTCTACGCCACCGAGGTGATGGATGGGCGCGTCAGCGTACGCGACACGGCCGGCCGCACCCGCGTCATTCGCGACGACCTGCCGTCGGCCAACGGCATCACCTTGCACCAGGGCAGGCTGTTCATTGGCGAGTGCCGCGCGGGCGGGCGGCTGATGGAGCTCGACCGCGGCGGTGGCCTGCCGCGGGTGTTGCTGGAGAACGTGCCGATGCCCAACGCCATGGAGGTCGGCCCGGACGGGTTGCTGTACTTCCCGGTGATGGGCGCCAACGAAATCTGGCGCATCGACCCCGAAGGCGGCGCGGTCGAACGCGTCGTCGGCGACCTCGGCGTCCCGGACTCGGTGAAGTTCGACACCGAGGGCCACATCGTCTCCACCCAGGCACATAGCGGTCAGGTGCTGCGCATCAATCCGCGCACCGGCGGGCGCACCGTACTGGCGAATCTGGATCCGGGTCTGGACAACTGCACGTTCGCGGGCGACCGGCTGCTCGTCTCGAACTTCACCGGCGAGATCACCGAAGTCCTCGGCGGCGGTGAGCATCGCACAGTACTCCGAGGCGGACTCAACTGGCCGCTGGACCTGACCGTCGGCCCTGACGGCAACCTCTACATCGCGGACGGCACCTTCTTCTACACGCTGCTTCCCGACGGCACGCTGCGCACGGTCGGCATGCTGTTCAGCCCTGGCTATCCGGGGTTCTTACGTGGGCTGACCGCCACCGGCCCCGGCGAGTTCTTCGTCACCACTTCCAACGGCGAGGTTGCCCGCTACCGGCCTGCCGACAACGAAAGCAAAATCCTAGCAACAGGTTTCGACCAGCTCTATGGTGTCGCGGTAGGCCCCAGCGGCGCGGCGTACGTGGCCGAACTCGGCGCCGGTCGGGTGTTGGGGATCCGCGCCGGTCAGGTCGAGGTGTTGGCATCCAATCTGGATGATCCGGTCGGCGTTACCCTCGATCACGACGGAACGTGCCTCGTGTCGGAGACCGGCCGAGTCCGCAGTCTCGACGGCAGCGTGGCGTTCGACGGGCTGCACCGACCGCAGGGCCTGTTGGTGCGGGGCCGTGAGCTTTACGTCGTCGACACCGGCGCAAAGGAAGTCGTCGCCTTCGACCTGGACAGCGGCGCACGTACCACCATCGCCGCGGACCTGCCGCTGGGCGCCCCGCCCGGCATCTCCCCCAAACCACTGCGCGGTATGCCACCGTTCTCCGGACCGCAGGGACCCTTCGCCGGTATCGCAGCCGGACCCGACGGCACGCTGTACATCTCGGCCGATGGCGACGGCACCCTGCTGGCCTTGTGCCGGGAATCCTGAAGGGCCGCAACGTTGTCTCCCCCACCGTCGGAAGCCAAGGTAGTCGACCACCGCTATCTGCAGGTGGCGCGCACCCTGCGCAAGGAAATCGTGGACGGGGTTTATCCGGTCGGGTCGCAACTGCCGACCGAACACGAGCTGTGCGAGCGATTTGCGGTGAGCCGCTACACGATTCGGGAAGCTCTGCGACGGCTTCGCGACGACAACCTGGTGTCGTCGCGGCCTAGGACCGGCACACTGGTGGTGCCGCGACCGTCGTCGGATTCCTATGTTCAGCATGTGATGTCGATCAACGATCTGCTGGAGTTCGCCACCGGCACCCGGTTCGTCATCGAGTCGGTCGCGATGGTCACCATCGACGACGACTCGGCCGCGCGCACCGGGTTGACCGTGGGCGAACAATGGCTGACGGTGCGCGGCTTCCGCCAGGCCGACGAGTCAGAGTCGCCGCTGTGCCGCACCCAGTACTACATCAACCGCGCGTTCGCGGCTGTCGGCAGATTGCTGCAACGCCACGAGGGCCCGATCTTTCCGCTGATCGAGGACCTGTTCGGGCTCAGTATCGTCGAAGTGCAGCAGGAGATCGACGCGGTGCTGCTGTCGGCGGAACTGGCCGACGGCCTGGATGTGGAGCCAGCCAGCCCCGCGCTGCAGGTGCGGCGCATTTATCGCACCTCCGATGGCCAGGTCGCACAGGTGACCATCAACACTCACCCCGCATCCCGGTTCCGGCATTCGATGACGATGCGACGCGTACGTGGCTGAGAGCCGGAAGCTGATCGGCGGACGGTTACTCCGCTGGGACGAGGAGCGTGCGGCACACGCTTATTCCGAAGGTCTTTGGGATGACAGCACTTTGGCCGATACGTTGCGCGCGGCGGCACACGACACCCCGGGCCGGGTGACTCTGATCGATGGCGACTATCGCTTGACCTGTTCCCAATTGCACCACCAGGCAACGGTATTGGCGCACCAGCTGCTGGCGCGCCACCCGCCGGGCAAGGTGGTGTCGTTCATGCTGCCCAACTGGCACGAAGCCGCGGTGATCTATCTGGCCAGCACTCTTGCCGGGATGATCGCCAATCCGATTCTGCCGTCATTGCGGGAGCGCGAGCTGCGATTCATCCTCGACGACGTCGAAAGTCGCGTGCTGTTCATCCCGTCGATTTTCGGCCGCCACGACTACGCCGCGATGCTGACCCGGGTCGCGACCGAATTGACCTCGCCACCGGATGTCGTCGTGCTGCGCGGGGATTGCGCTGATGGGCAGCTTCCGTACGCATCGTTGAACGCGCCGGTGCCGACCGCCGCGCCGCTACCCAGACTGCAACCCGACGCTGTCCGCATGATCCTCTACACCTCGGGCACCACCGGCCGGCCCAAGGGCGTACTGCACACCCACAACTCGATTCAGGCGTTGATGCACCAGATTCAGGACCACTGGTTCGTCGACCCGGGCGATGTGTTTTTGGTGGCCTCGCCGATCGCGCACATCGGCGGTTCTATCTACGCATTCGAGGCGCCGCTGTTACTCGGCACCACCGCGGTGCTGCTGGACCGCTGGAACGCCGGCGACGCCGTGCGCCTCATGCAGGCGCAGCGCTGCACGCACATGGCCGGGGCGACGCCCTTTCTGGAGCAGCTACTGGTGGCCGCAGAGCGCGCGGACACGAGACTGCCCGACCTGAAGCTCTTCATCTGTGGCGGCGCATCGGTATCTCCGTCGCTGATCCGCCGTGCCGCAACGTATTTCGAGTCCGCCGCGGTGACGCGGGTCTACGGCTCCACCGAAGTGCCGGTGACGACGGTGGGTGCGCCGGCCGATCCCGACCGCGCCGCCGACACCGATGGCCGCCCGGGGCTGGCCGACGTGCGGCTCGTCGACGGTGAAGTGCGGGTGCGGGGGCCGCAGATGCTGGTCGGCTACCTGCATCCCGAGGATGAGGAAACCTCTTTCGACGCCGACGGGTATTTCTGCACCGGCGATCTGGCGCGCTGGGTCGACGACGAGTACCTCCTGGTCACCGGTCGTGCCAAGGACATCATCATCCGCAACGGCGAGAACATTTCCCCGAAGGAGGTCGAAGACGTGCTGGCCACTCACCCGGGTATCGCGGAGATCGCCGTCGTCGGCCTTCCCGACGAGCGCACCGGGGAGCGGGCCTGTGCGGTCGTGGTGGCGGCGAGTGGCGGTGGCCCGGACGTCGCCGAACTGCGCACCTTTCTGGAGGCCGCGGGCGTTGCGCGCTTCAAGACTCCCGAGCAAGTGGTTGTCTGGGACGACCTGCCGAAGAACGATGCAGGAAAGGTGCTCAAGCATCAGATCAAGGCGGCCCTGATGGAGGCGGACCGGTGACCTGCCAGGTAGCTATCGTGACCGGCGCGACGGGTGGTATCGGATTCGGTTGCGCGACAAAGCTTGCCGACTCAGGCATGTTCGTGCTGGGGACGGGGCGCGACCAAGCCAAGCTCGCCGAGCTGGCACGATCGAACGAGCGGATAGCCACCCTTGCGCTCGACCTGGTCGACGACGAGGCGCCGCGCCGGCTCGTCGATGCCGCCGTGAAGCGCTGGGGCAGGATCGATTTCCTGGTCAACGCTGCCGGCATCGGTAGCCCCAAACCTCTGCACGAGACCGACGACGAATCCCTGGATCATTTCCTAGGGTTGATGCTGCGGGCGCCGTTCCGTCTGGTGCGTGAGGTGTTACCGCACCTGCAACCCGGGTCCGGGATCGTCAACATCACCTCGACGTTCGCCGTTGTAGGCGGCATGCGGGGCGGCGCGTACTCCGCGGCCAAGGGCGGGCTGACGGCGATGACCACCCACATTGCCTGCCAGTACGGGGCACAGGGAATACGTTGCAACGCGGTGGCTCCCGGTGTCGTGCAGACGGCCATGACGGAGCATCGGCTGCAAGACGAGCGCTTCCGGCGAATCAACATCGAGATGACGCCGCATCAGAGGTTGGGCACCGTGGACGACGTCGCCAGCATGGTGGCGTTCTTGTGCTCACCCAGTGGCGAATTCATCAACGGCCAGACGATCGTGGTCGACGGCGGTTGGAGTTCGACGAAATATCTGTCCGAGCGCGCGCTGAACTCGACATGGAACATCTGACATTCGCGATCACCAATCAACCCGTGCGGGACAACGCGGCGCGCGGACAGTCGGCGATGGCCTTAACGACGAGGTCCTCCAACTCCGGTGGCACGGGGTCGGCGATCACCGTGGCGTACTCGTCCTCGTCGAGTTCGAAGACTTCCGGCGTGATGCGCACACAGATGGCGTTGCCTTCGCAGCGATCGCGGTCTACTACAACTCGCATCGTTTCTCCTTCACGGCTCCGTGTGCTGCGCACCCGAATTGCCGTCAGGGCGTCTATCTGAGCTGCGGGCCGCACAGCCAACCTCATTTATACAATATGTGTTGTATAAATGAACCATACGCGGACGAGGGACGATTGAGAAGGTCAGCAGTACGGCCGATTGGGGCCTCCCAGCGCCGTCGCCAACGCCGTCGCCAACGGCTGAGCCGCCAACGGTGCTTGTCGTCACCGCATTTCGAAGTGTCGCCGGATGCCGTACAGCATCGTGACGTGCGCTTTGACTCCCTGGCGGACGGTGAGTCCGGCCAGTGGCCGGGGCGCGGCGAACCGAATCCGTTCAGTCACCCGGGTGCCGCCGCCGATCGGTTCGAAGCTCACCGTCCCGCGCAGGCGCACTCCCGGCGATTGGTCGGCCTCGGTGCGCACGTCGCCCTCGACCGGCACGTGCAGCCTGGCCCGGTAGGTGGCTTTCATCGTGATCGGCCCCAGCGGAATCCGGTCCACCACCTGATAGCTGACCCGGTATCCGTCGCGGGTTTCGCTGCGGTCGAGCAGCCGCACCGACACGATCAGCGGATGCACCAGCCTGATGTTGTCCAGATCGACGTAATAGTCCCGGACCTGGCTCGGTGGGGCCGGGACATCCTCGGTTAGCGTTCGCTCCTCGTGAGCGGTCCACCAGCTCACGGTGTCGAGCCGGCGAACTGCGCGAGTAGCTCCGCCGTGCGCCACCAGATCAACGTCGCGCACACCGCCACGGCGCACACCGTGGCCAGGGCCTGAACCAGGTCTCGTCGTTGCCGCGGGGCATACACGTAGGCCGCGGTAAGCAACCCGCCCGTCACCAACCCGCCCACGTGGGCCTGCCAGCTGATCTGCTGGGAACTGAGCAGCGGTATGACGAACGTGAACGCCAGGTTCAAGGCGATGACGGTGACCACCCAGCGGACGTCGAGGGTCAGACGTTTCGCGACAACGAACAGCGCAGCGAACAGACCGAACAGCGCCCCCGAAGCCCCCAGCGTCGGCGTGTCAACCCCCGAGAGTAGATAGACCAGCACCGAGCCGCCCAACCCGCTCACCGCGTAGACACCGACGAATCGCAGCCGGCCCAACCACATCTCCAGCGGCGGACCCACAAAGTACAGCGCCAGCATGTTCAACAGCAGATGCGTTATGCCGAGGTGCAGGAATGCCGACGTGACCAGCCGGTAGAACTCGCCGTTGGCGATAGCCCGCGGCCACAGGCAGAACTGGTAGCGCACTGTTACCGCCGCCAACTCGGCCACGAATGCCAGCACGTTGAGCGCGATCAGCACATAGGTGACCACCGGCGCGCCGGCTCGTTCCCGGCCGCCGAAGCGGGTCCGCGGGTCCCGGACGGATGCCGCGCCGGCCTGCACGCAGTCCACGCACTGGTGACCGACCGCAGCGCTGCGCATGCAGTCGCCGCAGATCGCGCGCTCGCAGCGGGTGCAACGGACATAGGTCTGACGGTCCGGGTGCCGATAACAGGTCGGCGCATCGGAGGGCAGTTTCGGTGGGATTGCGCCACTCATCGCACCTATTCTTGTCGGCGCCCGCTGCGCCCGGTCGAACGGGTGAAGGCGGCTGACGCCGCGCCGCTCGATCGCTTAACGGCCTCGCAGAGCTTCCTGTCGTTTTGCTGTGCCGTGTTCCTCGGCGGCGTGCCCCACGGTAACGTTTACACAACAAACTTTGTATAAATTGGCGGAAGGGCGACCGATGACCCACCACCAAGTCGATTTCCGCAGGTCGCATAAAGCCAGGCGGCCGGCTGTCGCGCGCGGGTGCACCGACTCACCCGGCCGGGAACCCGTCCCCAACCCAGACGGCAACCCGGCCGGGTTCGAGGCGCGAGTCATCGTGCTGGAACCGAACGACGAACTCGCGGCGCCGCACGGCGGCGATGTCTTGGTGCAGGTGATGTCGGGCAGCGGCCAACTGACCACCGAGGAATACGCGGTCGATCTCACCGCCGGCCGCCAGATTTGGCTGCCTCGACGGGTTCAGGGGCGACGATTCACCGCCGGCCCGGGCGGATTGCGCTGCGTGCTGGTCCAGAACACCGGCTGACATCATCGGCGCACGCGGGCGCGGCTATTGGCTCGCCGGTCCGGTTCACCTACTGTGACAAAGGTGGAATCACCCGGAACTCCCGAACTGGTGCCCGTCGAAAGTTTGCATTCAGGCGATCCCATCACCGATGGCGGTCAGCGATACATAGTTCTCGAGTCGAAGACGGTCGGCGACGGTTGCGTCGTCCTCGAGCTGGAATCCAGGGTGGATCATCATCTTCAGGTGATCGAAAAGTCCTTCCCCACCGGTTACCACGTCGGCCGGGCAAACCATCGGCATCTCTAGCGATTTCGAAGGTTCATTCCGCGTCGTGTGACCGAGCAACGGCCGGCGCGACATCCGTGTGACGCCAATTTCGTTGCCGCCATTGCAATTGCGACGACTACCTGACTCTCGGCGAGTTAACTCCATGCGGCTCAAGTAGTTATGGTTGTCGCCCGCGAGATGGCCCGCACCGGCGCCAACAGCCAACCCGCTGTCCCGGAGTGCCAGCATCGGCGCTCTTGTTCGCATTCGGCCTCCCGCCGAACCTCTCGGACTGCTAGCTGCACGGGCCGTGTGGACAGCTTCGCGCGACGCCGGAAGGATGGCGAGGTAGACCTAGTCGAAGGGTGCTGAATGAAGATCCCGGGTGTAACCGACATTGTCGGTTCCCTCACCGGTGCAGCGGGTCAAATATTCCAAGCCGGAGTGAGCGGTGCCGCGGGCGCTGTCGGGGCGGTGCAGACGCTGACCAGCCCGGTCACCGAACTGGTCGGGCCGGTGGTGCAGTCGGTCGCACAAACCACCGGGCGGGCGATCGGGCTCGGGTCTGACGATGCCGCGCTAGAGCCGGTCACTCCACCCGTGCGTTGGCAAAGTGGCCGACGCATCCATCTGGACCTCGATCCCCTGCTGCCCTTTCCGCGGTGGCACGAGTACGCGGCGGTGATCGAGGAGCCCGTGCGCCGGATTGACGGCGTGGCCAAGGCGCACGTCGAGGGCGCGCTGGGCCGGCTGGTCATCGAGGTCGACGCGGGCGCGAACACCGACGCCGTGCTGGACGAGGTACGCGACACAGCGGCAGCGGTCGCCGCCGACCTCGCCGGCTCCGATTCGGTCTCGGCGCCGCCGGCCGCACCCTTCGCGGACCCGGCGAACCCGCTGGCGATCCTGGTGCCACTAACCGTCGCCACGATGGACGTGATAGCCGTGGGCGCGGCAGTGACGGGCTGGTTCACCCGCCTGCCGGTGGCGCCGCGCAGCGCGCGAGCGGCAGCCGCGCTAATCAACTATCAGCCGCGGGTAGTAGCCGTGCTCGAGTCCAAACTCGGCCGGGTCGGGACCGACCTTGCACTAAGCGGCTCCACCGCGCTGGCCTACGGGCTCAGCCAGTCGGTGGGCACACCACTAATCGATCTGGTGCAGCGCACCCTGCAGCTGTCCGAAGCGGCGGCACACCGGCAGCGCTGGCGAGAACGCGAACCAGAACTGGCCTCACCCGAACGTCCGCAAGCTCCGGTGGTCCCGGTGCTGTCGTCTGCGGGAGACGAGCAGGTTCCCCGGCACAATTGGGCGGCGACCGCGGCGGGTGAGGCTTCCCACGTCGTCGTCGACGGGGCCATCGACGCCGCGATCGACACCGAGAAGGGCTCGATGGCCGGGCCGCTGGAGAATTACGTAAACCAGGCAGCGAGCGGCTCGGTGGTCGCCGCCGCGGGCGCGTTGTTTGCCGGCGGCGGCGCCGCCGAAGCTGCGGAAGCGATTCTGGCCGGCGTGCCGAAGGCAGCGCACCTCGGCAGGCAGGCATTCGCCAGCACGCTCGGCCGCGGCCTGGCCAATGCCGGGTTGCTGGTACTGGACCCCGGCGCGCTGCGCCGACTGGACCGGGTGCAGGTGGTCGTGATCGACGGCGCCGCGCTGCGCGGTGACCATCGGGCGGTGCTGAGTGCGTGGGGCGAGGAACCCGGCTGGGACGACGACCGCGTCTACGAGGTCGCCGATGCGCTGCTGCACGAGGAGGAACCCCCCGAACCCGACGCCGACGAATTGCCCGCCGCCGGGGCGCGGCTGAAATGGCTTCGGCCGCAAGGCCCGTCGGCCGCACCCGCGCAGGGTTTGGAGCACGCAGACCTGATCTGCGAGGGCCGGCGCGTCGGACACGTGGACGTGGGATGGGAGGTCGACCCGTACGCGATCCCGCTGCTGCAGACCGCGCACCGCACCGGCGCCCGGGTGGTCTTGCGTCATGTGGCCGGTACCGAGGACCTCTCGGCCAGCGTCGGCTCCACGCACCCGCCGGGTACACCGCTACTCAAGGTGGTGCGAGAGCTACGGGCGGATCGCGGGCCGGTGCTGCTGATCACCGCGCTGCACCGCGACTTCGCCTCGACCGATACGCTGGCCGCCCTCGCCATCGCCGACATCGGTGTCGCCCTCGACGACCCACGCGCGGCGACGCCGTGGACCGCCGACATCATCACCGGCACCGACCTAGCCGCCGCCGTGCGCATCCTGTCCGCGCTGCCGGTGGCCCGCGCGGCCACCGAGTCCGCCGTCCACCTGGCCCAGGGCGGGACCACCCTGGCGGGGTTGCTACTGGTCACCGGCGAGGACACCCGATCTGCGAACCCGGCGACCTTCCGGCGCTGGCTCAACCCGGTCAACGCCGCCGGGGCGACGGCACTGCTGTCCGGAACCTTCTCGGCCACCCGGGTGCTGCGGCTGCCCGATCCCACGCCGCAGCCGTTGACCGCCTGGCACGCGTTGGACCCCGAGATCGTCTATTCGCGATTGGCCGGCGGTTCGCGCCCGCTTGCGGTCGAACCCGGCACCCCAACCTGGCGGCGACGGCTCGACGACCTGTCCTACGAGCCTGTGGTCGCCCCGCTGCGGGGTCCCGTTCAAGCGCTGGGAAGGCTGGCGATCGCCACTCGCCACGAACTGGCTGACCCGCTGACGCCCATACTGGCCGTCGGCGCGGCGGCGTCGGCAATCGTCGGTAGCAATGTGGACGCGCTGCTGGTGGCCGGCGTGATGGCCGTCAACGCGGTCACCGGCGGGGTGCAGCGTCTGCGGGCCGAGGCCGCGGCCGCGGAGCTGTTCGCCGAACAGGACCAGCTGGTGCGGCGCGTGGTGGTGCCGGCGATGGCGACGACTCGCCGCCGCCTGGAAGCCGCTCGCAGCGCCACCCGCACGGCCACCGTCTCGGCCAAGAAGCTGCGCCCCGGCGACGTCATCGACCTGGCCGCACCGGAGGTGGTGCCGGCCGACGCCCGGATCCTGGTCGCCGAAGACCTCGAAGTCGATGAGTCCTTCCTCACCGGTGAGTCGCTGCCCGTCGACAAGCAGGTGGACTCCGTCGCCGTCAACGACCCCGAACGCGCGAGCATGCTCTTCGAGGGCAGCACGATCGTCGCGGGGCGAGCGCGCGCGATCGTCGTCGCTACCGGCGTCGGCACCGCCGCCCAGCGAGCCATCTCGGCGGTCGCCAACGTTGAGACGTCCGCCGGCGTCCAGGCCCGACTGCGCGAGCTGACCAGCAAGGTGCTGCCGCTCACCCTGGCCGGCGGCGCCACCGTGACCGGTTTGGCGCTGCTGCGCCGCTCCTCGCTACGCCAGGCGGTCGCCGACGGCGTCGCGATCGCCGTCGCCGCGGTCCCGGAGGGCCTGCCCTTGGTGGCCACGCTGTCCCAGCTGGCCGCCGCGCAACGCCTGACGGCCCGGGGCGTGTTGGTGCGCTCACCGCGGACCATCGAGGCGCTAGGCCGGGTCGACACCATCTGTTTCGACAAGACCGGCACACTCACCGAGAACCGGCTCCGCGTCGTGCGGGCCGTGCCCAGGGACGCCGATCCCGAGGGTCCGTTCGCCGCGCCCGGCGACCCGCAGTCTATTGCGGTGTTGCAGGCCGCGGCCCGCGCGTCCACCCAGCCGCAGGACGGGCAGGGGCACGCGCACGCCACCGACGAGGCGATCATCACGGCGGCCAATTCGCTTAACGGTCACGGTGATTCGGACTGGACCATCCTCGCGGAGGTGCCGTTCGAATCGAGCCGCGGTTTCGCCGCCTCGATCGGCGCACAAGCAGGCACCAACCAGGCGCCGCTGTTGATGCTCAAGGGCGCGCCTGAGGTGGTGTTGCCACGTTGCCGGTTCGACCACCCAGATGTTGACCGGCGGCACGCCGACGCGCTGGTGCAGCACCTCGCCGAGCAAGGGCTGCGGGTGCTCGCCGTCGCGCAACGCACGTGGGTACACGAAACGTCCGACGAAGCGACCGACGCCGACGATGTCGACGCCGCCGCCCACGACCTCGAACTCCTCGGCTATGTCGGGCTGGCCGACACCGCCCGGGTCTCGTCGCGCCCACTGATCGAAGAGCTAGTGGCCGCCGATCGCAACGTGGTGCTGATCACCGGCGACCATCCCGTGACCGCCCGCGCCATCGCGCGTCAGCTCGGTCTACCCGCCGACGCCCAGGTGGTGACGGGTGCAGAGCTTGCCAATATCGACGCCGAGGGGCACGCGAAGCTTGCCGCCGACGTCCAGGTGTTCGCCCGCGTCAGTCCGGAACAGAAGGTGCAGATCGTGGCGGCGCTGCAGCGCTCCGGTCGTGTCACCGCGATGGTCGGCGATGGCGCCAACGACGCCGCCGCAATCCGAATGGCCGACGTGGGCATCGGCGTCAGCGGCCGCGGCTCCTCGGCCGCCCGCGGCGCCGCAGACATCGTGTTGACCGACGACGACCTGGGTGTGCTGCTCGACGCGCTGGTCGAGGGTCGCAGCATGTGGGCGGGGGTCCGTGACGCGGTGACCATCCTGGTCGGCGGCAACGTCGGCGAAGTTCTGTTCACCATCATCGGGACCGCGTTCGGGCAGGGCCGGGCGCCGGTCGGGACGCGCCAGCTGCTGCTGGTGAACCTGCTCACCGACATGTTCCCTGCTCTCGCGGTCGCGGTCACCTCGCAGTACGACGACCCCGAAGAGGACGAGAGTCTCACCGACGAAGAGGTCGAGGCGGCTCGCCGCATCCGTCAGCGCGAGGTGCTGACCCAACCGACGCCGTCACTGGGTGACACCTTGATGCGTCAGATCGTCAACCGCGGCGTGGTCACGGCTGCCGGTGCGACCGCGGCCTGGACGATCGGGCGGTGGACACCCGGAACGGAACGACGCACGTCCACAATGGGTTTGACCGCGTTGGTGACCACGCAGCTGGCACAGACACTGTTGACTCGCAGACACAGTCCACTGGTGGTCGCGACCGCGTTGGGCAGTGCGGGAGTGTTGGTCGGCATTATTCAGACGCCGGTACTGAGCCAGTTCTTCGGTTGCACACCCCTGGGACCCGTTGCGTGGACGGGAGTGATCGGCGCCACCGCGGGAACCACGGTGATCTCCGTACTGGCGCCGCAGTGGCTGAACAAAACGGTCGGTGCGGTGACACCGGCGTTGGAGTCGCAGGAGTCGGAGTCCGACTGATTCAGCCGGACAGCTCCCGACGGATCACCTTGCCGGCTGGATTGCGCGGGATGCTGCTCACGATGTTGATATCGCGAGGCTGTTCGAAACGGGAAACCTTGCCCTTCAAGAACTCTCGCAGCTCCGACTCGTCGATGTCGCTATCCGGCCGCGGCACAACGAAGGCCGCCAACCGCTTGCCGAACTGTTCGTCGGGCACACCGACAACCGCGTTCTCGGCGATGTCAGGATGGCCGGCCAGAGCATTTTCCAGTGCGCGGGGATAGACGTTCTCCCCACCTGACACGATCATGTCGTCCTCACGTCCGACGATGTAGAGCCGGCCGTCTTCGTCGAGGTACCCCATGTCGCCGGTACTGGTCATGCCGTCCATGACGGCTTTGCGTTCGAGCAGGACGGCTCCTCCCGTGTAACCCTCCGAATTCAGTTCCCCGCCAACGAATATGCGGCCCGTAACACGGGGGCCGACAGGTCTGCCGTTGCGGCTGTAGATCCGCACCGGGCAGCCGGCGACGGGCCGGCCAACCGTCTCGGGAAACCGGCGCAGCTCGGCGGGTGTGGCCAAAGACCCGATGCCCACCTCGGTGGACCCATACAGGTTGTAGACCACATCACCGTAGACATCCATGAACCGCCGAGCCAGGCCAGGCTCGAGCCGGTCACCGCTGGACACCACTACCCGCAAGTAGGACAACGGATTTCGTGACCGGATCCGCTGCGGTAGGTCCAGGATCCGGGCCAGCATGATCGGCACCGCGCTCATCGAGTCGGCGCGGTGCAGCGAGGCTTGGGCCAGGGTGGCTTCGGCGTCGAAGCGACGATGGGTAAGGATCGTGCCGCCCAGGCAGACGGTCAGTGTCAGCATCCCAAACCCCAAACCGTGAAACATGGGTGTCGCCATGGCCATTCGGGTTCCGACGTGCAGACCGGTGCGCTCGAGCAGGGTGACGCCGACCCCCAGCCCCGAGCTGACCTTTGGCCTTCGAGGCACTCCTTTGGGCACTCCCGTCGTACCCGACGTCAGCAGGACGATGCGGCCCGAAGACGCCACTCGGGGCCTGGCGCCGCGGCGCGCTTGGACCTGCTGCGGGTCGATCGCGGTGATCGATTCCGCGGTGCGGTGGATCTGGTCGAGAAACTCGTTGTCACAGAACATCGTCCGGATCTGGTGACCTGCCAGAGCACCCGCCAGCGCGTCGGCGCGAAACTCGGTGTTGACCAACACGATGTCGGCGCCCACCAGGCCGGTGGCGAACACCGCCGCGACGAAGTTGCGTCCGTTGCGGCACATGACTCCGACGGATTGGCCCGCTTGGACATCGGCCTCGAGCAGCGTGCGGGCCAGTGATTCGGTGAACGCTTGCAGCTGAAGGTAACTCAGCGTGCCGTCGTCGTCGACGATCGCGGTTCGATCCGGCCATCGGGCCGCCGAAACCGCCAGCAGCGTGTAGAGGTTGGTGCCGCCCCGCGCCGCCTCGCAGACGACGCGCAGCGCCGCGGCCGGCCCGGGTGGACCAAGCAGTCCCGACGACGTCACCGCGCGGACTGCGGTGGCCACGATACTGTCCGTCACGACCGGGCGCCCGTGCTATCGGCCGCGGTGAAAAAGCGGCGGTACCAGATCCGGGCGGCCCGTTCGGCCGGTCCGGCCAGCAGTACCGAGGCCAGTTCGGCCGGCCACACCCACGGCGGCTCGTTGGTGCGAGGCCGCTCGATGATCGCCTGGGCGACCGCGTCGGCTGCCTGGTCGGGCGTCAGACCGGGAAGCCGGCCCAGCAGCGGGGTGGGTTCGATCATCCGGGTGCGGACCAGCGCGAAATAGATCGTGGAGACGTCGATCCCGTCGCCGTGCAGTTCCGGCGCCACGCTGCGTAGCCAGCGGTCGAACGCCCCCTTGGATGCCTGGTAAGCACCCCATTGCGGGCCGGGAGCCACGCGCACGCCGACGCTCGAGACGTTGACGATCTGCCCGCGGCCGGCCTCGCGCATCGCCGGCAGCACTCCCAGCATCAGCCAGATCGGCCCCAGATAGTTCACCCCGATGGTCCGCGCAAAGTCGTGCGGCCGGTCGTACTGTTCGTGCAGTGAGCGGCGCAGCGACTTGCCCGCGTTGCTCACCACGATGTCAAGTGGCCCGTGATCTTCGTAGATTTGTTTGGCCAGGTGACTGACGGCGTCCTCGTCGCTGAGATCGGTCGGGTAGACCACGGCCCGGCCCCCGCCGGCGTTGATCGAGGCCGCGACGTCGTCGAGACGTTCGACCGAGCGGGCTACCACCAATACCGTGGCGCCCGCCGCGGCCAGCTTGCGCGCGGTGGCCTCGCCGATGCCGTAGGAGGCGCCGGTGACCAGGATGGTCTTGCCGGAGACGACTGCGCGCAGCCGGTCGGGATCCGATATCCGCGCCGGGTTCGCCAACCTGTCGACACCCCAATCAAAAGCCTGCGAAACCAGGTTCATCGGTGCGTCCTTCGAGTGCGTTCCAGCCGTCATAGCCCATAATGACCCATGGTCACAATGTCAGCTGACGGCCGGGTGCGTCCAGCCCCCTCGGCTCAACGGTCCCGTCAGGCCCGATGACCACCCAATCCATAACGACGGTTGAACCGATCGACTCGGCCGGCCGCGTCAAGGGTGCGCTGTTTTCCGGTCCAGAATGGGTGGGAATCGGCGGTCACCTCGACGATCACTAGTGGATACGACCGCAGTCCCGCCGAGGTTTCCCACTCGACGGTCCGAGAACTCGAGACCGTGGATCGGGTGAGGAACCTGACACCGGTGTTCGCGTCTTGGAACACCACCGGGTGGTAGTCGGGGTGAATGCCTGGCTTCATGCTTGTTCTCCGCCGCTGCGGTGGGCGGAGAACTCGCCCGCCGCGTCCGGCGTTTCATGGCACGGGTCCTGGTGCCAGTCACCAAAGGGGTCGTCGTAACCGTCCCATCGACTTTGATCGGCCATCTCCGCGTCGGTGAGAAGCGCAGCCTGCAGTACCGAGGTGATGTCGGCGGGGTCCGCACCACAGACCAGCACAGTGATCGCGGTGTGCCGGTCGCCGTGGTGGAATTCCCACATCAGGTCGGCGAACAGTCGCCGTTCCGGGTCAACGCCGGCCACCTCGGAGAGGGTCATGGCCGCCAGCCACTTGCCCGCCGAGGCGACCCGCAGGCCGCCGCCGGCCGATTCCAGCCACATGACGTGATCGGGGCGGTTCGCCAGCCACAGCCGGCCGCGGGTGCGAACGACGCCGTCGAGCAACCGGTCTACCGCGTCGTGCAGTCGTTCCGGGCGAAAGGGTCGGCGCGCGTTGAACTCGACGATAGTGACGCGCCCGTCGGGGGCTAGCGGGGGTAGCCCGGCCAGCAGCGGCACGTGCGGCGAATCGCTGCGCCCACACCGGGACTGCTCGTCGAGGTTCGCCAGTGCCAGTTCAACGCGTTCAGTGCCGACGGTGATCCGAGCGCGTGGAGCCAGGCGACGCAGCACCGCCAGCGTGGTGGGTTCGGGCCGGGTCAGCACCAGTAGGTCGGCAAATTCGGCTTGACCGACGGCGGCCTGGGCCACCGTGCGGCCGTCCGGCAACAGGTCATCGCCGAGGGACTGGCTAAGCCACCGCTCCGTGTCGATACACGTGACGACACCGCTGATTTGCACGTCGTGGGCCGCCGGGCCGTCCGGGTAGCCCGGCCCGACCCGCACTCGGACGTGGTTGATCGCCCAACACACCGGTTCGGGTTCCAACCAGGGCGCCAGGTGCACGACGATGCGTTCCACGTTCGAGCGACGGTGCAACTTGCGCAGCAGCACCAGCAGGTCGTTGCGGATGGTGCAGGCGAGGCAGCCGTGCGCCAACTCCAGCGCCTCCTCGACCGCGGTCAGCTCGCCCCCGCTCAACATGATGACTGTCCGGCGCACCACCTGACCGTCAAATCGATGCTCGACCACCGCGGTCCCGGTTTGGCGTAATAAGGTCCCCGTCACATCGTCCGTAGGACCCTGGCCGGCCACCAGCACCACCTGCGTTCGCTTCATTGACACCCCTTATTGAAAATCATTTTCATTAAGGCTACAGTGCGCTGCAGAGGTTGTCGAAACAGGAGGCTCGAAATTTCTGCCCGCTGCCAAGTCACCGGCCGCACAGTCGGTTTCGGTAACTCGTTGTCCCATTCGCACCGCAGAACGCGGCGACGCTGGTCGCCCAATCTGCAGACCAAGACCTACTACCTGCCCTCGGAAGGCAGGCGCGTCACACTGCGGGTCAGCGCGAAGGGCATCAAAGTGATCGACCGGTACGGCATCGAGGCCGTTGTCGCGCGGCTACGCCGAACGGGAGTGCATATCTGATGGCGCGCAACGAGATTCGTCCGATAGTGAAGCTACGCTCGACCGCGGGAACCGGCTACACCTACGTCACCCGCAAGAACCGCCGAAACGATCCCGATCGCCTCGTGTTGAAAAAGTACGACCCCGTGCTGCGCCGACACGTCGAGTTTCGCGAGGAGCGCTAAATGGCCAAGAAATCGACCCAACGACCGAAACGCCCAGCGCACAGCACCGTCAAACCGGCGGCACCGAAGAGAAACGTCCTGAGGAGTCTCGGTCTCGCCGCCGTCGACTATAAGGACACCAAGACATTGCGGTTGTTCGTGTCCGAACGCGGAAAGATCCGCTCCCGTCGCGTCACCGGGCTGACCGTCCAGCAGCAACGACAGGTCGCGACCGCCATCAAAAACGCCCGCGAGATGGCTTTGCTGCCATACGTTTCCGCTCCCTAGCGGCCGGCCCACTGGGTGCCGGTCCGATCGGTGCGCCACCGCGCTTTCAGTTGTTCGGGCCGCGCTCAGCTGTTGTTGATCTTGCGCGGATCAATGCCCGTGCGTTCCCAGGCATCGGCCGCCCAGCTGGCATAGACCACGCGCAGCGGCAATCGGTTGATCAGCGGATTCAGTGCCCGCATCACCGCGGCGAATCGTTGGAAACGCTTCTCCTTCTTGGCATTCCACTGCAGTTCGCACACCTCGCGCATCTGCGGCGGGCAAGTCCCCACGATCACCAGACGCGCGTAGGAGTTCAGCGGCGCGGACAGCACTCTCCATATCGGACGGGGGATGCGGCGCGGGCCGGGAATGCCTTTCCGTAGGTAGCCGGTGCCATAAAGCACGGTCTTGTGGGGCACGAAACGGTCGAGCATGCCGTCCCAATAGGAGACGAATTCGTCGTAGGTCTGCGGTTGGCCCCGGTCGCTGACGCCGTAAAGGCGGTACCAGACCTTGCTCTCGGCGAAGATCTGCTCCTTCTCCGCGTGCGACAGCCGGCGAATGAACATGTCTGCCGTGTAGAGAACCTGATCCACGAAGGTGGCGTGCGCCCAGTAGAACAATTCCGGATTGAGCGCGTGGTAGCGCGATCCGTCACTGATGGTCCCCTTGATCGGCTTGTGGAAATTCCGCACCGTGCGGCCCCACTTGTGTGGGTCCTCGGAGTAGACGGTCTTCATCAGGGGCGGTGCGGTGCGTTTGGCCCTGCCGAGGGTGTCGCTGAAGATCACCGAGTGGTCCAGCACCCCCTGCCCGAGTTGTTCGATGCAGTTCTCGGTACCGGCGACCCGCTGGAAACCGAAGAGCTGAGTGCGATAGTCGCCGTAGAACTTCCAGATCAGCGAATCGGGTCCCAGCACCGGCGCCGCGTCTGCGATTTCGTCGACCAGCATGGGCACGGCTTCGCGGATACCGGTCTCGAAGCCAAGCTCAGCAGTCATCAGTAATCCCCTCGGGCACGGGCGCACAAATCTGAATCAGAGAAACAAACTCGTACCTTTGTTTCAAACATACCATCCGACACGCTAGGTTTTACCGGGGGGAACGTCGCACAAACAGGCGGACGACAATGGCAGGCATGTCCAAGACCCGGCCGAAAGCGACGCCGGTGGTACCCGGTGCCGCGCCCGGCGATATTGAGCACGCCATCCTGGACACCGCGCGTTCGGTCTTCGAGACCTACGGGGTGCGACGAGCCAATATCGAAGACGTTGCCGTGCGGGCCGGCGTTAGCCGCAGCACCATCTACCGGCGCTTCCCCACCAAGGACGACCTGTTCGAGGCGGTCATGCGCCGCGAGGGAGAGGCGTTCTTCGCGACGCTGGACCACGCCACCACCGGACGAAATCCTCAGCAGGCAGTGATCGAGGCGTTCACGCTCGGCGTGCGACTGGTGCAGGACTCGCCATTGTATTCGCGCATCGCCGAGAGCGAACCCGAATTGTTCGGCATGTTTTCGCGGTCGAAGGCATTTCCAATCAACCGGTTCGCCGACGGGATCGCCCACACGCTGCGGCGCTGCGGCGCCGAGCTGGCCGACGACGACCTGGCCAATATCGCCGACATCCTGCTGCGCGTGGCGGCGGGGATAATCATGTTCCCCACTGACCGCCTGGATACGTCCGATCAGCAGGCGGTCCGCAATTACGCGGCGCGATATCTGGTGCCAATCATTAGCCTGTAAGCGTGGCGCAAGTCCCACGAACTCGCTACGCCAGCTGCGGTGACGTCGACATCGCCTACCAGGTATTCGGTGACGGTCCAACCGACCTGCTGGTGCTGCCGGGTCCGTCCATACCGATCGACACTGTCGACTCCGAGCCCTCCATGTACCGCTTCCACCGCAGGTTGGCGTCGTTCGCCCGGGTGATCCGCTACGACCAGCGCGGCATCGGGTTGTCTTCGCGGGTGTCCTCGGCCGACATGATCGGGCCGAAATTCTGGGCCAAGGATGCGATCGCGGTGATGAATGCGGTCGGCTGCGAGCGGGCGACGATCCTGGCCCCCAGTTTCACCACGATGACCGGCCTGGTACTGGCGGCCGACTATCCCGAGCGGGTGAGCAGCCTGGTGAGCATCAACGGAGCGGCGCGCACTCTGCTGGCGCCCGACTATCCGATCGGCGCCGAGATCGGCGACACCGATCCCTACACCACGGTCGCCATCGAACCCGATGCCGTGGAGCAAGGCTTCGACATGCTGAGCATCATCGCTCCCAGCGTCGCCGGGGACCTCGCATTCCGCGCCTGGTGGGACATGGCGGGTAATCGGGCCGCGTCCCCCAGCATGGCCCGCGCAATCATTCTGGCGATCAGGCGTTCCGACGTGCGCGACACCCTGTCCCGCATCACTGCGCCGACGTTGATCCTGTTCCGGGACAACCGCAAGTTCAGCCCGATCGAGCACGGACACTATCTGGCCGAACACATCGTCGGCGCACGCCTGGTTGAACTGCCCGGCGACGACGCCCTGTACTGGGTCGGCGACACCGCGCCGATGCTCGACGAGATCGAGGAGTTCGTCACCGGCGTGCGCGGCGGCGGGGACGCCGAGCGGGTCTTGACGACGATCGTGTTCACCGACATCGTCGGATCCACGGAGCGCGCAGCGCAGCTCGGCGACAACAGGTGGCGGGACCTGCTGGACAACCACGACACCGTCGTGCGGCACGAGATCCAACGGTTCGGCGGCCGCGAGGTCAACACGGCCGGGGACGGATTCGTGGCGACCTTCAGCAGTCCCAGTGCCGCGCTGGCGTGCTGCGACGAGCTCGTCGACGCCGTGCGTGTCCTGGGTGTCGAGATCAGGGTCGGCATCCACGCAGGCGAGGTGGAGGTGCGCGGTGCCACGACAAGCGGCGCGAAAAGTGACGTGGCAGGCATGGCCGTGCATATCGCCGCGCGCGTCGCGGCGCTGGCCGGACCGGGCGAGATCTTGGTCTCTTCCACCGTGCGCGACATTGTCACCGGGTCGCGACACCGGTTCACCGACCGCGGCGAGCGGGAACTCAAGGGTGTGCCCGGCCAGTGGCGGTTGTGCGCCCTGATCTGTGAGCGCGTGGCGGCCCGATCCTAAGCGCCTTTCCCTGTTAGGCATTCGCCGAGCCCGTCGGTGGGCGCTTGTAGGCTTGATTGACTCATTTGCCCTGATAGCCGAGGAGAGCTGAGGAGGATTGTGGCGACTCCCGTCGTGGACGACTCCGACCTCACCTCCGTGCGGCGGGTCCGGCTCGACGTTTCCGGCATGACCTGCGCGGCGTGCGCCGCGCGGGTCGAGACAAAGCTGAACAAGGTCAGCGGGGTGCGAGCGTCAGTTAATTACGCCACCCGGGTGGCGACCATCGACACCATCGACCTGGCGGCCGAAGACCTGTGTCAGATTGTGGCGAAGGCCGGCTACCGGGCGTCTCCGCACGTGGAGTCAGTGGCTAGTCCCGCCGACCCCGACGCTGATCATGCCCGCAGCCTGCTACGACGATTGCTGGTTGCCGCGGTGCTGTTCGTGCCACTCGCCGACTTGTCCACGATGTTCGCGATGGTGCCCAGCACCCGATTCGACGGTTGGGGCTATGCGTTGATCGCCCTGGCCGCGCCGATCGTGACGTGGGCGGCCTGGCCCTTCCATTCGGTCGCGCTGCGCAACGTGCGACACCGGACCGCGTCCATGGAGACGTTGATCTCGGTCGGTATCGTCGCGGCCACCGTCTGGTCGCTGTCCACCGTCCTGGTCGCGCGCCCACCCCGGCAAACCCATGGCATCTGGCAGGCCATCCTGCACAGCGACGCGATCTATCTCGAGGTCGCCGCCGGGGTTACGGTCTTCGTGCTGGCGGGCCGCTACTTCGAAGCGCGCGCCAAGTCCAAGGCTGGCGGCGCGCTGCGCGCACTGGCGGAGCTGGGCGCCAAGAGTGTGACGGTGCTGCTGGACGACGGTGCGGAGCTGGTTATCCCGGCCGGCGAGCTCAAGAAGCGGCAGCGCTTCGTGACCAGACCCGGCGAGACGATCGCCGCGGACGGTGTCGTCCTTGACGGATCCGCAGCCGTCGACACCAGCGCCATGACCGGAGAAGCCAAGCCGGTGCGCGTACACCCAAACGCGTCGGTGCTCGGCGGCACCACCGTGCTGGACGGCCGGTTAACTGTCAAAGCCACCGCGGTGGGCGCCGACACCCAATTCGCGGCCATGGTCCGGCTGGTGGAGGAGGCGCAGGGGCAGAAGGCGCGCGCGCAGCGCCTCGCCGATCGCATCGCGGCAGTATTCGTGCCGGCGGTGTTCGCGGTCGCCCTACTCGCCGGCGCGGCCTGGCTTCTCGGCGGCGCCGGGGCGGAACGCGCTTTCTCGGTAGTACTCGGTGTGCTGGTGATCGCCTGCCCATGCGCCCTCGGTTTGGCGACCCCGACCGCGATGATGGTCGCTTCCGGGCGGGGCGCGCAATTGGGCATCTTCATCAAGGGCTACCGGGCCCTGGAGACCATCCGCGGCATCGACACCGTGGTGTTCGACAAGACGGGCACGCTGACAGTCGGAGCGCTGAGCGTAACCCGTGTGACGGTGCTTCCCGGCTATACAGCCGAGTCGACGCTCGCGTTGGCGGCCGCGGTCGAAGCCGCCTCCGAGCATGCCGTGGCGGCCGCAATCGCCGCAGCCGCACCGGATCCCGCATCGGTTAGCGACTTCGCCGCGGTGCCCGGGTGCGGGGCGTCGGGCGTCGTCGGCGAGCACCGCGTCGAGGTCGGCAAGCCATCCTGGGTCACTCGCGCCGCAGCCTGCGACGCGATTCTGGACGCCGCCCGCCGCGATGGTGAATCACGCGGTGAGACAGTCGTTTTCGTATCGGTCGATGGCATGCCGTGCGCCGCGGTCGCCATCTCCGATACCGTTAAGGACACCGCGGCCGACGCGATCGCAGCACTGCACCAGCGCGGGCTGCGAACCATCCTCCTCACCGGTGATAACCAGTCTGCCGCCGATGCGGTGGCCGCCCGAGTGGGTATCGAAAGCGCGATCGCAGAGGTGCTGCCCGAGGGCAAAGTGGCTGAGATTCAACGTCTGCGCACCGCGGGTCGGGTAGTCGCGATGGTGGGCGACGGCATCAACGATGGTCCCGCTTTGGCTTGCGCCGACCTGGGATTGGCGATCGGCCGTGGCACCGACGTGGCGATCGGCGCAGCCGATGTCATCCTGGTGCGCGACGACCTGGCCATCGTTCCACAGGCGCTGGATCTGGCGCGCGCGACCATGCGGACCATCCGGGTAAACATGCTGTGGGCGTTCGGATATAACGTCGCCGCCATCCCGATCGCCGCCGCTGGACTGCTCAATCCGTTGATCGCCGGCGCTGCCATGGCGTTCTCTTCGTTCTTCGTGGTATCGAACAGCCTGCGGCTGCGCAATTTCGGGGCCCGATAAGCTCCCGGTAAGCTGCAAGCCATGGCCGAACAGACGTTTTTCGTGGACGGACTGCACTGCGGAGGGTGCGTCGACACCATCACGACCGCGCTGAACGAACTGAAGCCGGTGACCGGCGTCAGCATCGACCTGGACACCAAAGGCAGTTCTATCGTGCGGATTTCGACTAACGTTGAACTCACCCGCGAGCAAGTTCAGGCGGCCTTGAATGGCGAAGGGAATTTCACGGTCGTGGGCTGACGGGCAAACCCATCAGCGCCGCATCCGCGATAGCTCCCGCAGCATCGCGTTGTACGCGTCGAGATCATCGTCGGCGTAGTCGCTGTCGGCGTGCCGGTCCGAGCGGGCAGCGGTGCGGCGGTCCTGACGCGCCCATTGGGTCACCAGTGCCACGATTACTATGATGACCGGCAATTCCGTTAGGGTCCAAGCGATCCCACCACCGAGGTGCTGGTCTTCCAGGATGCTGGACAGCCACGGCAGATTGACCGATCGGTAGAACGTCGCGCCCACCGGCGAGGTCATCGTCATCAGCGCTACGCCGAAGAACGCGTGAAAAGGCATGACCGCGAACAACAATCCGATCCGTCCCGGGTAAGGCAGCCGCCGCGGGCCCGGGTCGATGCCGATGATCGCCCAGTAGAAGAGATACCCAACGATCAGGAAGTGGATCGTCATGAACTCGTGGCCCCAGTGGTAGCGGACGAACGTGTCGAACAAGGGCGTGAAGTAGACGATGTAGGGCGATCCGACGAAGAGTATGAACGCCACGACGGGGTGCGAGAGGAACTTCGTCACCCGAGAGTGCAGCAGCCAGGTCAACCACTCCCGCGGCCCCGGCGGATTGCCCTCACCGGCGGCGGGCAGCACCCGCAGGGCCAGCGTCACCGGCCCGCCGAGCACGAGCAGCACCGGAATGAACATGTTCAGGATCATGTGCTCGGCCATGTGCATGCTAAACATCGCCGACCCGTAAGCCCGTACACCCGAGCTGGTGGTGATCACTAGCGAGGCACAGCCGGCAAGCCAGGCCACCAAGCGGCCTACCGACCAGTGATTGCCCTGCCGCCGCAGCCGCACAAAGCCCGCCGTGTAGCCGATCGCCAGCACAACGCCGAGTGCCCCGACGAAGCTGTCGAAACGCCAAAGCGTCAGCACACCGACAATGGTGGGCGGGTGCGGCAGCTCATAACCCAGGTACACATCCCAGCCGGTGTAGCGGTGCTCCAGGAACCGCGGGGCGACCTGCGTCGCCATGGCGGCGATCGCGCCCATCGCGCCCATCATGGCCAGTCCGCCCATCATGGCCAGTCCGCCCATCATGTTCGGCACCGCGCCCGAGCCGCGCGAGGTGGCCAGCCGCCAGCAGTCCGACAGCCACATCGCCGTCACCAGCGCGCCCGCGAGCAGCCCAAGTCGAGCGAAGTCCGAATCGAACGACCAGCCCGGGATCAGCAGGTAGAGCAGCAGCGCCCCGTACCCCACCGTCAGCGCGCCGACGCCGACTTGCAGCAGCGCCAGCAGGCGGGTGGTGCAGGCTCCTGTCAGCGCGGTTACCAACTTCAGGCCCGTCAACGTGGCCAGTGCTACCGCGAACACGAGTGCCGCACTGGTCGCGTAATCGTGGTCTGGACCCTGTCCAGCGTTGCCCGTCACCGCCGGGGCCACGACGGCTACCACGGTCGGAACCAGTAGCACGACGTGCGGAAGCCAGCGGGTGGTGAAGCGCAGCGTCACCGCAACCGGCAGGGTGCAGATCAGCACCACGACCCACGCACGTGCCGTCTCGGAAACGGTGACCGCGTCCAGGAGCGCACCGCTGCCCAACAAGGCACCGGCCCCCACCCCGGTGTCGTGTGCGGCCTGCAGCACCGCCATCGCCCCGGCGGCAAGCGGCCATACCAACGAAACACGTTCTACCACAAGGTGAATGCGGAATGAATTCGAGTCGAGCAGACCGTCGGGTTCCGGTCGTGACGTCGTCACCACCAAGATCAGCGCACCCAGGCACAGCGCCCCCAGCAGCGATGTGACGAAGTAGCCGACCGGGGCTGCGGCACTGACGAATCTGCCGGGATACGGGTTGCCGGCTTCGGCGTACCGACGTGGGCCGGAGATCAGCCCATAGGCCCCGACGGCGACCGCGACGACCGCAAAGCCGACGGCCGGCACCGCGATGCGCGCCCAGTGCCGTCGAGTCACCTGTTCAGGTGGCGGCGCGATGGCGCTGGTCTCGTCGGGGTGCACCCTTGCAGCTTACGACCGCGCGTCGTAGCCAACCGTCGGACCGCATAGTCTTCGGTGAATGATCCAAGACCTGCCGTTGCGTTTGGTGGTGACAGGCACGTTCCTACTCAGTGCGCTGAGCTTGGCGCTGGTCATCGACCGACGTTCGGTTGTCTCGCTAATCAGCCACGGTCTGCACATCACGACCGCAATAGCGATGGCGGTGATGGCCTGGCCACAGGGCCTGCAAGTACCGGCGACGGCGGCCGAAATCTTCTTCCTGGCAGCTGCGGTCTGGTTTGTGGCAACGACCGTTTTCGTCGCCCGAGCGGCGGCCGCACGTCTTGCGGGCGGGTACCACGTCGTGAAGATGCTGGCGATGGCCTGGATGTACGACGTAATGAGTAACCAGCCGACCGGGTTAGAGCACCAGGACATGCCGGATATGCCGGGAATGGACATGCCTGGGATGCGAGAGGCGGCGGTCGGCCCGCGCTGGGTCGACATCGGCAATGGGGTTTGGGCGACCGTATTCACGCTGGCCACCTTCGCCTGGGGCTATCGATTGCTCACGCTGCGGCGACACCCCGGAACCCAGGGTCGGCGCGAGCGGTTGTTCTGCATGGCTCAGGCGACAATGGCACTGGGCATGTCAATCATGTTCACCAACATGGGCCTTACACACTAGGCGTCACGCGTCTTTCATCGCGGGATGACTGCGGGTAAGCAACGGCAGCATCCATTCCGGCGGTGCAACCCGGAACAGCGCCGACGACACCCGGTTGACCAGCCCCGGGACAACGACCGCCCGCCCGCGTGCCAGGCCGTCGATTCCGGCCTGAGCCACTTGGTCCGCCGGCTTCCACATCACCCGCGGAAGCGCTGCTTCGGCTTCTTCTTTGTCGAATCCGGCCGCCTCGCCGAATCCGGTGTCTACCGGGCCTGGACACAGGGTGGTGGCGGTAACGCCGGTGCCTTTGAGTTCGCCGCGCAGGCTGTGGGTGTAGGAAAGTACGAAGGCCTTGGCCCCGCCGTAGGCGGCCTGTCCGGGCAGCGGCCCGAATCCCGCCACCGACGCCACGTTGAGGATGGCTCCCCGGCGTCGTGCGACCATCCCGGGCAGGAACCTGCTGCAGAGGTCGACCACGGCGGCAACGTCCACCTCAACCAGGTTGAGTTCTTTCTCCGGAACCGATTTCGCGACCACTCCGAGTGTGGATAGCCCGGCATTGTTGATCAGAATGTCGGGCGTCAAGCCCAGTTCGCCGACCCGGTCCGGGAGATCAGCGCGGGCGGCACGGTCGGACAGGTCTGCCGGCAGCGGGTGCGCGTTGGCGCCCAACCGGTCGGCGATCTGGGCGAGGCGGTCGGCGCTGCGAGCCACCAACACCACCTGGTGGCCCATTTCGGTGAGGATGCGGGCGAACTGTTCGCCGATGCCGGACGATGCGCCGGTGACGACGGCCGTGCGGTCGGGTCCTGTTGCTGGAAGCGCCATATGCAGGACCGTACCCGCAGGTTCACCCGGTCGAGTTCTGCGTCGCTTCCGCGATCGTCGCCAGGCGGTCCATTGATGCGCGCAATCGATCGGCCGTCGTGGCGCGGGCCCGGGCCAGGCGGTTGGCGTCGGTCAGTGCGGACCAGTCGTAGGTGTGGGTGACGCGGGTGCGGGTTGCGCTGATCGGCGTCAGCTCCCAACGCCACAGATGCCCGGGCGGCTCTTTTCCGGGTTCAGATGGGCGCCAGGCGATTCGGCGCCCCTCGACGAATTCGACGACGTGGTTGTGGCGGTCTTGACCCAGGGTGAGTGTTGTGACGAATACGTCACCGACGTTGTGCACCCGCTGTCCGTGGTCAGAGGTGGCCAGGTTGTCGTTGCCGTCCCAGCTCGGTTGCAGGGACGGATCCGCGATGAGTTCGAAGATCCGCTCCGCGTCGGTGGCGATCTCCCGGGTTGCGCTGACGATTCGCTCCGGTTCTGCCATAGATTCCGGTTCCGCCATGGATTCCGGTTCCGCCATGGATTCCGGTTCCGCCATAGCCGAATTCAACCACGCGTCGTCGTCGGCGATCGGCCGGTCAGCAGCGTTCTATGCCGCGCTCCATCACGCGCGGTCCGCTTGCTGAGCGACGCGGCGCGGTGCGCAACACGGTGGACAGGGCGTGGCAGGCGCGCGCTTTGATCGGCGCGACAAGGTCGGAGCCGCTGGGACTCTGGTTGATCCAGTTTTGCAGTGTGGTCACGGCTTCGTTCCTTTGTGAAATCACGTTCTTGTATTTCACCCGTTCCGCGTTGCGCAAACGCGGCGATCGGGTAAACAGCGCGCGAACCCCGCTATGGCATCCGGCACACTCCGGGTACTCGACGGGTTGTGTCACACCGTCAGGCCGCCGTCATCGCGGCTCGTTCCAGGTCTAGCAGCTGGTCGCCGTGGCGCTCCTCCTCATAGGCCTTGCGGCCGCCCCGCAGTCCGAACAGTCTCTTGGAGACCAGCAGGTAGATCACTGCGGCGACGTTGATGCTGAAGGTCACCACCCGGGTCATCGTGATCCCTTTGGCCAGGTCGTGGATTTCCAGCGGCAAGAAGATCGAGGTAGCTACCACGGCGAAATACTCGCCCCAGCGCTTCAGCAGCCACAATCCGACGCCTTCGATCACCTGCAGCACGGCGTAGGCGGCGAGCAGGCAGGTGATCAACGCCAATGTGGACGGCTTGGCGGCCAGCGCCTTCTCCAGTTCGTGGATGGCCGACATCTGGTCCACCTTGAATCCGGCGGCACGGAAAATCGGCAGATCGCGGTCCAGGGTGGCCTGGATGGCGCCGCGCGAACCGCGGAACGTCCAGACGGCCCACGCCGCGAGTCCAAGTACCACTGCCCGGCCCAACCGTTCGATGCTGAGCGCTCGAATGATTATCGCCTGGCGTAATGCCTTGCCGCGCATGATCGTCGGTGCTTCTTCCGGCTTGCCGCGCCCGTGCGGCGGCCCGAGAGCGAAATCACCGCAGCGCAGGCAACGCCATACCTCACCGAGTTCGGTCTTGGCGTGCAGACGCTCGGCCAGTGCCTCGTCATCCGGAGCGTAGGTGGCGTGTCCGCTCAGGGCACAGGTAACCAGCTCCCATCGGTTGACGGTGCGGTTGTTCTTCTTGGCCACGTGCGCTCCTTCGGCCCGGCCCGCTGCCGGCTGATCGGGAATGGGCCGATCATTCAACGTAGGCAGTAAACCGCGCAAGGGGGCTCACGCGGTCCTGCTCGCTATATCCGATATGCCGATACTCTCTCGACTGCGGTGAATATTACCCCCCGGGGTATATTGCGGGATGCGTACCTACCAAATTTGTGAGAGGCAGCAATGAACCCTTCGGCACGGCGTACGACGAGCCACGACGTCACCCTATGGCTTGATCCGGTATGCCCTTTCTCCTGGAACACCGCCCGTTGGCTAGCCCGCGTCGCTGAGCGTGCGGACTTCGAAATCGATTGGCGTCTCATGAATTTAGCAATCCTGAACGAAGGCCGCGAGCTGCCAACCCCGCAACGGGCGCGGATGCGCGACTCAGTGCGGGTCGGTCGACTGATGGCGGCGGTCCGAGCCGAGCTTGGCGCGAAGGGACTCGCGGTGGCCTATTTCTCGTTCGGACAGCGGTACTTCGACCAGTCGGCCCTCGTGAGCGAGGAGCTTGCCGGGCACCTCCTGCGTGACGCCGGGGTCCAACGCACCTCGGTCGACGCGTGCTCGGACATGACGCTGGATATGGCTGTCCGCCAAGCACACCAGGCCAGCCAGGACGCCCTCGGCGGGGCGGGCGGCAGCCCGATACTGAGCATCGACGGGAAGACCCTTTTCGGCCCGGTGCTGACGTCGGCGCCGACACTCGAGACCGGCCAGGCGCTGTTCGATGCCTTGACCATACTGGCCGCCACCCCCGAGTTCATCCAGGTCCAGCGGCCGAATGCCTGAATCGCGTCCTACATTGCCCCGGAATACCCCCTGGGGTACGTTGGTTTTAACGGACGAAGGTCAGGGAGACGGAGAGAAAACATGAGTGATCACGATGACAATATTGCCGCGGTGCTCAATCGCCTGCGGCGGGCACAGGGTCAGCTGGCCGGTGTGATCACGATGATCGAGCAGGGCCGCAACTGCAAGGACGTGGTTACCCAACTCGCGGCGGTATCCCGCGCGCTAGACCGCGCCGGGTTCAAGATCGTCGCATCCGGCCTGCGCGATTGCATCAACGGAACCAAGCATGGCGATTCGCCGCCGCTGACCGAAGCCGAACTTGAAAAGCTTTTCCTGGCACTTGCCTGAAACGAGAGGGGAATTCGTAATGACCACGCAAACAACGGGTTTGACCACTACCCTGCATGGCTCCTTCGAGGATGCGATCGACAAGACCACACGGGTGCTCGCCGAGCAGGGCTTCGGCGTACTGACCAGGATCGACGTCAAGGCCACGCTGAAGCAGAAGCTGGGCGAGGACATAGAGGATTACACCATCCTCGGCGCCTGCAACCCACAGCTCGCACATCGAGCTCTCGGCGTAGACCGCCAGATCGGTCAGCTGCTGCCCTGCAACGTGGTGGTCCGCGCCGACACCGCCGGGCCTGCCGATGGAATCATTGTCGAGGCCATGGATCCCCAGCTGATGGTCCGCGTCATCGACCAACCCGGCCTGCAGGAGATCGCTGACGCCGCCGCCGCCAAGCTGCAGGCCGCAATTGGCGCGCTCAGCGGCTGACCCGGGCGGCGGCTGCAGCCACACGCTCACCTACGGTCTGAATCTGCTGGCGGGTGAGGGCACGCAGCGGGTGCACGGCGACGATCGGGCCCACCCGCCCCCGATGATCGAACACCGGTGCCGCAATGGTGACCACGGGTAGTGCCGCGTCGCCGGTATCGTCTTCGAAAAATCCTCCGCTGGTGGTGAATTCGACGAAAAGCTGGTCCATGAGCTGACGTACTGAAGCGGGCATCTCGTCACCCTGCAGCGCGCCGACCAGTTGTGCGGCCTGCGCCAGCGCCGGGGTGGTGCAGTCGACGTCAAACCCGCGTTGGCGGGTTCGCGCCAGCACGCCTTCCAACCGCTGTGTCCGTTCCCGGTCGCAGCCGGCTCCGCGCCGGATCCATTCGCGTTGCCCCTCGGGCGTGTCCCAGGCGGCGAAGGCGACCCCGAATGGCGGCGCGTAGGGAATGCGGTCACCGGGCAGACCGGAGGGCTCGGTGGCGTCGGCGCCCTCGAACGCCGTGATCACCAACGAGTCGCCGAACCGCTCGACCACCGAGCCGGGATACCCCAGCTCTGCGGATACTGCCAGCACGGCCGCCCGCGCCGAATGCGCTAATGGCCGCGCCACCTCGGTTCTCGCCGCGACCACCGCCAGCGCCGGGCCTAGGGCGAAGGTCTTGGACACCGGGTCGCGGCTGACCCAGCCCCGGTCGCAGAGCGTCTTGAGGATCGCGTGCGCGGTCGCCTGGGTCAGGCGGAGTTCGCGCGCCACGTCGGAGTACCGCAGTCGAGCGTCGCCCGATCTTGCGAGCAGCTCCACCACGTCGAGCACCCGAGCGGTAGGCGCCGAGTTCGATCCGCGGATGGCTTGACTCCCTACTCTTGGCTTTCCTACAGTTAGATTGTTATTTCGAGATCATATATCGAATATTCGAGATACTGGAAGTCGATGCGATGCACGCTGTGGTGCTGCGGAACGGCCGGTTGCAGGTCCGCGAGACGCCGGATCCCGTGCCGGGACGGGGCGAATTGCTGCTCAAGACGCTGAGCACCGCGATCTGCGCCTCGGATGTGCACTTCATGGACCACCCGGAACTGGCGGTCGACGATCCGACCGGCCGGTCCCTGTACGACGACGACCGCGACATCGTGCTCGGCCATGAGTTCGTCGGTGAAGTGGTCGGTTTCGGCCCCGGCTGTACGGATCAGTTCGCGGTCGGCGAGCGGGTGACCGCGATGCCGGTGCGTCTGGTCGATGGCGGAGCCGGTGGCCTGCGCATAATCGGCCAGCATCCGGAGGCGCAGGGCAGTTTCGCTGAGCTACTGGTGGTTTCCGAAGTGGCGGCCAAGCCGGTCGTAGGCGGTGTATCCAGCGACGCGGTCGCTCTCACCGACGCATTCGCGGTGGGCGAGTTCTACGTACGGTCGGCTCGGCTGCAATCCGGTGAGGTCCCGATCGTTATCGGAGCCGGAGCAATCGGCCTCTCCGCGGTCGCCGCTCTGGTGAGCCGGGGCATCGAACCGATCATCGTCACCGACTACAAGGCCGATCGCCGCGAGCTGGCCCGCAGCGGATTCGGTGCGCACGTGGTGGTCGACCCGGCCGCGCAGTCAGCGTTCGACGCCTTCCGAGAGGTGCGCGCACAGCACGGATTACCCGGGACCGCAGTAGTTTTCGAGTGCGTCGGGGCCGCCGGTCTGATCCAGCGGATCGTCGAGCAGGCCGAGATGGGAACTCGAATCTATTGCGCGGGCGGTTGGTACACCGGCGACACCCTGGACATCACCACCGCCACCCGGCAGGGCGTCACCATCCAATTCGGTGGCGGGCCGCACCCGCAGGACTGGTACGGGACGTTGGCGGCGATCGCGTCGGGCCGGTTGGACCCGCTGCCGAGCGTGGGCAGGATCATCAGCCTTGACGAGGTACCCGACGCACTCGAACTGGTCCGCAAATCCGACGGGCCGCCAAGGATCATCGTCCACCCCAAGTGAGGGCCTGCATGACCGAACGTGAAGATCGCCAGGATATTTCGGACCTGCTCATCCGCTACGCCACCGCCATCGACCGGCGTGAGTACCAGCTGCTCGGCACGGTCTTCACCGACGAGTGCGACGTCGACTACGGTGAGATCGGCACCTGGCGAACGGCTGTCGAGGTGATCGAATTTATGGCCCTGGTGCACGCGGCGGCGGGATACACGCTGCACCGGCTGAGTAATATCGCCGTCGCCCTCGACGGCGACCATGCCGAAGCCCGCAGCTACATCGACGCGGTGATCATGGCCGCCGACAACCAGCGTGGCGTCAACGCGATCGGGTTCTACGACGACGCCTTGGTCCGCGCCACCGACGGGTGGCGGATCTCAAGACGCCAGTTCACCCCCGTGCGCGTCGTAGCAGTCGGGTAGCCCGGGCATGACGTTTTCCGACAAGTACGGACCGTGGGCCCTCGTCGCAGGCGCCTCCGACGGCGTGGGCGCCGCGTTCGCCAAGGGCCTGGCCGAACACGGGGTTAACGTCGTGCTGCTGGCTCGGCGCCGACCGGTGCTGGATAGTGTTGCCGCACAGATCCATACCACTACAACAGCCAAAACTCGGGTTCTCGCAATCGATCTGGCAACGAAGAATGCCGCTTCTGTCATCGCCGAAGCGACCAGCGATCTGGAGCTTGGATTACTGGTGTACTGCGCGGGGGCAGACCCCAATTTCCAGCCCTTCCTGGCCAATCCGATCGAGGCGGCCGAGTCGATGGTGCAGCGCAACTGCGTGGTGCCGATGCAGTTGTGCCATCATTTCGCGCGCCCAATGGTCGAGCGGGGCCGAGGTGGCATCGTAATCTTCGGATCGGGCGCCGGGTTGGCCGGTGGCCCCAACATGGTCGCGTACGGCGCTTCCAAGGCGTTCGACATGGTGTTCGCCGAGGCGCTGTGGGCCGAGCTGCACCCCCACGGAATCGACGTCTTGGGGCTGATCCTGGGTAAGACGGATACGCCCGCGTTGCGTGAACTCGAGTACAGCCGAGGCCAGATCGCCTCACCCAACGATGTTCCGCCCGGCGCCTGCGCTGTCAGTGACGTGATTGCCGAGGCGTTCGAGAACCTCGCAAACGGCCCGACCTGGATCGTGGGCGAGGACTTGCGCGCCGCCACTCAGATGATGGGTTCGCTCACCCGCAATCAGTTGGTGAATCTGATGATCCAGGCCAGCGCCGCATCCATGGGTCCCGACAATTAGCTCATGCAATTCGGAAATTTCGGCCCTCCCAACGACTGTCGCGATGTACAGGCCCGGAGAGGTCTCACATCAAACCGGCGCCCGCCAGGTGATCAACACCCGGCCGTAGAGCAAGCGGCGAACGCGGGCCTCCGGAAGCACCGTGCGCACGTTGGAGCGAAGCTGCGAAAATGTATCCGGCGGAGGCCATTTGATCGGGGCGGTGTGGTCCCATTTGCCTCTGACTCGATTGACCATGGTGCAGGCGATCCACGACGGCAGGTGCCACCACAGTTCGCGCAGCGAAACTCTGACAAAGGTGACGACCGCCAGCGTGCCGCCGGGCGACACCAGAGCGCAGAGACGCGCCAGCGCGGCCTTGGTGTCGTCGATGTGGTGGAAGGCGGCATTGGACACCACCGCGTCGAACGTGGGCAGCTCGACCGTCATGACGTCACCCTGCATCCAATGGATCGGCGCGCCGGCGAACCGGGTCTGCGCACGCTGCAGGACGCCGCCGTCGATATCAAGGGCAGCGACCTGCGGTATCCGCTGAACCAGTCGAGCGGCCAGGAAGCCGTCGCCGCACCCCACGTCGAGCACCCGCTGGGTACTGGGCGGGACCTCGGCATCCACGAGTGCGTTGTAATGAATGTTGATATTCCAGGGTTGTCGCGTCGACACTTCGTCCAACGTAGCGGCGCAGCCCCTATTCTTCGACGGGCGCAAAGCGCAAGGAGTTGGAATGGCAGCACACCGGCAAGTACTGGCCGTCATCGGCGTGGGGGGCATGGGCCAAGCGATCGCGCGACGGCTAGGCAGCGGCAAGACAGTCCTGCTGGCCGACAACAACGAAGCGACCCTGACCTCAGTTGCCGAAGCGCTCGCCGCCGACGGCTATGAGGTCAGGAGCCAGACTGTCGACGTCTCTGCCGCCGAGTCGGTGCACGCGCTCGCCGAGTTCGCCGCGTCCCTCGGCCCCGTCACTGCGATGGTGCACACCGCCGGACTCTCCCCGGCCCAGGCGTCCGCCCAAGCGGTCATGGCAGTCGACCTTTTAGGGACAGCCCTGGTTCTGCAGGAGTTCGGCGAGATCATAGCTCCGGGCGGTGCCGGCGTGGTCATCGCCAGTATGGCCGGCCACATGTTTGCCGCGCAGCCACCGGAACGCGAAAAGTCGCTGGCACACAACCCGCCCGGCGAACTGCTGGAGCTCGACTTCATCAACAGCATCACCGAGTCGGCCTTCGCCTACCCGATCGCCAAGCAGGCCAACCATATTCGGGTTCGCGCTGCCGCATCGCAGTGGGGGCGCCGCGGTGCCCGGATCAACTCGATCAGCCCGGGGATCATCTCCACCCCGATGGGCCAGGAAGAATTGGCTTCCGCGGTCGGCGACGGGATGCGCGCGATGATCGAAATGTCGGGGACCGGTCGTATCGGTACTCCCGACGACATCGCCGCGGCGACCGCGTTTCTACTCGGTCCCGAATCGACGTTCATCACCGGCACCGACCTGTTGGTCGACGGCGGCGTGATCGCCGCGATGAAAACCGGCAACCCCTAGGCGAGCCGAGAACGAACCGGCCGGAAGATCGTGGGATCAGCGGATCGTGTACTCGTGCAGCGTCTGGTTGATCCCTTCGCTGATGGTGACATAGCCATTCCCCTCGGGGTGGAAGGCGATCGCCTCGCCTTGCTGCTCGCCAGCGAGCGGTCCGTCGACCGGTCGCTGGCTGAACGGCGACCAGGCGGTGGTGCCGGTGGTCCGGTTCCATAACAGGACGTCGTCGTAGGTCCGGACGGCCAGTTCAGACCCGTCAGGCGAGAAGTCGGCACTGGTGACAAGTTGGGAATTGGCATCAGAAAGATCCAGTGTCGCGACCTTGGTCAGTAACCTACTGCTGCTCATGCCGACGGCGCTGTAGCCGCTGTCCTCCGTCGCGAACACTCGGGAGACGTCGCCATCGGTCTTTTCGATGACGATCAGCTTGTGCGACTGAGGATCGACGGCCAGTGCCTCGGAGTTGATCTTTTCGCCGCCAGGGTAGGTCAGCTTGAGCTGTTCGACTCCGTTGAGGGCCCCGTTGCTTTGGTTGCTGGCGGTGCCGGTGACCGCGGGCTCTTCCACCCGGTAAACAGTCACGCTGCTGCGCGAGTGACCGTTGTCGCCGGTGTCACCGACGTAGATGTAGGACTTGCCGTCGGCTCCTCGGGCGACCTCGATGTCCTCCCAGTCGGTCGCGGTAGCGCCCTGCAGCGTATAAGTCGCCAAGGTCTGCCCGGTCTTGGCGTCGACCGCGAAGATGCGGGCCGAGTCGCCGGAATCGTTGTGCACCCAGTAGACATTCGGATTGTTGATGCCCGCGTCGATGCCGGAGATTTCTTTGAGATTGCTGTTGGTGATGGTCCCGCCGCTGGACGAACTGAGGACACCGTCTTTGGCGGCATCGACGGCGTTCTGGCCCGACGGGTTGGTTGGGTTGGTGGGATTCGTGGGGGCGTTGATTTTGGTTCCGGTCGCTCCGCTGGCCCCATCGTGACCGGCGAACCGTCCGCCGGACCCGCCGGCGCCGCCGGCGCCGGCGGTGCTACCCGTACCACCGGTCCCGCCGTTGCCGCCGTCGCCCACCAATAAGCCGCCGTTGCCGCCGTTGCCGCCCACGGGTGCCGGTTTACTGGCATCCGCGGCCGTCCCGCCCTGGCCGCCGGCACCCCCATTGCCGATCAGACCGGCGCTGCCGCCGTTGCCGCCAGTCTGTCCGGGGGCGCCAGAACCGCCTTTGCCGCCGTCGCCGAACAGCAGGCCGCCTGCCCCGCCGTCCTGCCCGGTACCGGACGCCCCATCGGCGCCATTGCCGATCAAAGGTCGGCCCAGCAGCGTGCGGGCCGGCGCGTTGACCACCTCGAGCACCGTCTGGCCCAGCTGGTCGGCATTGACCGATTCCGCCGTGGCATAGCTGCCGGCACCGGTGCTCAGCAGCTGTACGAACCGCTGGTAAGACGCCTCGAATCGGGTGCTGAGCTCTTGATAATCCTGAGCATGGCCGGCGAACAGCGCCGCCACAGCCACCGATACCTCATCCGCCGCGGTGGCCGCGATCGCTGTCGTCGGCGGTGCGGCCGCGGCATTCGCATAACTCAGCGCTGCGCCGACATGCATCAACTCCGCCGATGCCGTTTGTGCTGACTCCACTACCGCAACCACGTAAGACATAGCTGACCTTCCGAGCGCGTAAATAATCAATCAATTGATCGTATACTCGGGCCGCGGCCGTGAACTCGCTTTTTCAGCAGATTAATCAACTGATTGATAATTTATCAGGCATGGGCCCAACCGCCAGGCGTCAATTTCGGCAGTGCACCCAGTCCGCGCCGCGTACTCGCCAGGTGCGGCGCGCATACTCGAGTTCCGTGTACGGCCACTGCGTCACGATGCGGCCGGTCGGCGAACGAAAATAACTGGTGCACTGAGTCCAGATGGTGCGCTCGAGATCCGCCGAGAGCTGGTCGTTGTATCGCTTCTCGGCTTCCGGGCGAACATCCAGATAGCCCCCGCGACGGGCAATCCGGGTGATGGCGCTGGCCGCCAGCCGGGCCCCGGCCTCAAGGATGTAGACGATCGAATTGCCGCCCTGGTTGGTGTTCGGCCCATAGAGAATGAAGAAGTTCGGGAATCCGGCCACGGCCGCACCGAGGTAGGCGCTGGGGTCCGCTCCCCACCGTTCATGTAGGCGCTGCCCGTGCCGGCCGATCACCTCGATGCCCGACAGGTACTGCGACGTCTCGAATCCCGTGGCCAACACCACAGCGTCAACGTCGACCGCGCCACCCGAAGCGGTGACCACCGAAGTCGCCGTCACCCGGTCGATGGGATCGGTCACCAGGTCGACGTTGTCGCGCTGCAGCGCCCGGTAGAAATCGTCTCCCAACAGCACCCGCTTGCACCGGAACGGATAGTCCGGCCTCAAGGCCTCCCGCAGCCGCTCATCGGGCACGACGCGCTCCAAGAACGACGTCGCGAATTGTGAGCGGGCGGCCACCACCGGATCGTCGGCCATGGTCGCGGTGTTGTCGTGCTGGAACTTCCAGATCTGCCACCGGGTGCGGCGGGTAGCCAGCGGGTCGCGCCGAAATCGCGCCAATTCAGTTGCGCTGTAAGGACGATCGTCCTTGGGGACCATCCACGGCGGCGTCCGCTGAAACACCGTCAAGTGCGCCGCGGCCTTGGCCAGTTCGGGGATGACCTGCACCCCGCTTGCCCCGGTACCGATTACCGCCACGTTCTTTCCGGCCAGGTCCACGCCTGGGTCCCACTGCGCGGTGTGCATCAGCGTGCCGGCGAAATCATCGAGGCCCGGAATGTCCGGGAACCGCAACGCGCCGAACAGTCCGACCGCGCAGACGACGACGTCGACGGTCAACACCTCACCATGGCCCAAAGACAGGTCCCAACGCACGCCGTTCCAGCGGGCCGAGGTCGCCCTGGTGCCGAGCATCAGATGGCGGCGCAGGTCGAAGTCGTCGGCAACCGACTCCAGATAGGCCAAGATCTCCGGTTGCCGGGCGTAGGTTCGACTCCAGGACTTGTTGGGCGCGAACGAAAACGAGTAGAGGTGACTCTGGATGTCACACGCGGCGCCCGGGTAGGTGTTGCGTCGCCACGTACCCCCAACACCGTCGGCAGCCTCGAGGATCACCAGATCGTCGATACCAACGCGTCGCAATGCCACCGCGGCTCCGAGTCCACCGAACCCCGCCCCGATGATCGCTACCTTGGGTGCGCGCCGACGCCGGGTCGCGGCCCGCAGCCGCCCCAGAACATATCGGCCCCGGCCGATCACGGGTGATCTCTACGCAACTCGAAACCCTCGAGGTCCCCGGCCGCACGCCACGCCTGAAGAATGTCGGCATATTCAGTAGGCCCACCGAAGAAGAAGCTGCCCTGCCGAGTCTTGTTGTCCGCCTTACCTTCTCGGTTGTAATAGCCGGGTGTGCAAGTTTTGGCCCGCTGGGTGGTCGCCGCCGACCGCTGCAGCACCGTGTCCACCCAGGCGGCTTCGGCGGCGGCCGACGGCTCGACCTCGCAGACACCGTGTTCCAGGGCCCACGCGATGATCCACGCGGCGTGGGTGGCCTGCACGTCGAGTAGGTAAGGGAAGTTCACCGTCAACCCCGCCTGGGCGATGCTTTCGATGAAGCAGTTCGGAAAACCGTTGGCGCACAAACCCTGAAAGGTGCGGACCCCGTCGCGCCACCGTTCGGTCAGAGACACGCCGTCGCGGCCGACCAACTCGAAGCCGCTGCGGCGACAGTAGTCGGTGCCCACCTCGAAACCCGTGGCGAAGATCAAACAATCGAGCTCATACGTCACGCCATCGACAACCACACCCGCCTCGGTGATCTCTTGCACGCCCAGACCACGCGTGTCTACCAGAGTCACGTTGTCGCGGTTGAACGTCTGTAGGTAGTCATCGTGGAAACAAGGCCGTTTGCAGAAGTACCCGTACCACGGCTTGAGCGCCTCCGCGGTGGCGTGATCGACCACGATGTCGGCCACCCTCGCGCGGATCTCATCCATCTTTGCGAAGTCGGCGAGTTCGATGTCGCGGGTCCGTTGCTCGGGACTGAGGGTCGTGTCGGTGTCGTGTCGCATCACCGGCAGCTTGCGGGTGATGCTCGTCCAGGCGTCGGCAACCAGATCTCGCTCCGCCTGCCCGCCGGAGGTCAGGATCTGGAAGTTCTGGATGCGTTCGCGCTGCCAACCGGGCCGTAAGGTGTTGGCCCACTGTGGATCTGTCGGGCTGTTGGCGCGCACATCGACCGACGAGGGTGTGCGCTGGAAAACATACAGCCGCTGCGCCGCCACGGCCAGGTGCGGCACGCACTGCACCGCGGTCGCTCCGGTACCGATGATGCCGACCCGCTTGCCGGTCAGGTTCTCCAGGCTCTCGCCGGTATAGGCGTAGTCCCACCGGCTGGTATGGAACATGTGGCCGCGGAAAGTACTGATGCCGGGGATACCGGGCAATTTGGGCTTGGCCTGATAGCCGTTAGCCATCGAGACGAATTTCGCCCGCATCACATCACCGTGATTGGTCTTGATGATCCAGCGGGAAGTGTCTGCATTCCAGCGTATTTGATGGACATCGGTCTTCAGGCAGGCATTGCGGTACAGGTCGTAATGCTCGGCGATGCGCCTGCAGTGCGCAAAGATCTCCGCGCCCGGGGCGTACTTGTATTCCGGGATGTAGCCGAGCTCTTCGAGCAGCGGGATGTACACGTAGGACTCGACGTCGCAGGCGATGCCCGGGTAGCGATTCCAATACCAGGTGCCGCCGACGTCTGCGGCCCGATCGATCAGCCGGATGCTCGCGACACCGAGTTCCCGCAATCGCACAGCAGTGAGCAACCCACCGAAGCCGGCGCCGACGATCGCGACGTCCACTTCGTCGGTGAGGGGGTCACGCGCGAACGTATGGTCCGTCCAAGGATCCTCGGCGAAACTCGCGAACTCCCCCGCGGTCTCCACATACTGCGCGATCCCGTCGGGTCGTAACCGCCGGGCCCGCTCCTCGGCATACTTCCGACGCAGCGCCTCGACGTCCAGCGTGCTCCCCACAGTCTCGGTCAAGCTTCGACCTCACTCTCCGTGGGCCCGACCTAATCAATCGGTTGATCGTATCAAGTGTCGGCAGGCCGCCCCGACCCGAACAACGATCCTCTGACCAGCACTTTGGCAGCGCCCAACGCGGCCTGGTAGTCGTGCGGCGACACGGCGGCCGCCAATTCGGTCAAGCCGTAAACGAGCGCGTAGACGGCATCGACGGCGCTGCCCGAATCTTGCCGGTCGCGCAGCTCGCCGTTGCGATAGGCGTCGTCGACGACGCCCGCGATGATCTCGCGGAACGTTTCGAACCGCGGGCCTTCGGTGTGGGAATGGTCGAGCCCGGCCGCGATTTCGGTGTGCTCGGCCCGAATCGCCCACTCGAACGCGGCCAGATCCGGATACTCGCGCATGAGATGACCACATTCGTCGAGCACCGCGGCAATCCGGTCGACCACCCCTCCGGACCCCTGGGCGGCCTGCTGAAGGCGCGGCATGGCGACCTCGCCGCGGGCCGCGATCGTCGCCTTCATCAGCTCCGACTTGTTCGGGAAATAGTTGTACAGGCTGGCGCTGGTCACGCCAGCCATCCGGGCGATCTCTCGGATCGTCGCCTTCGCATAGCCGACCTCCGCGACGCACCGCATAGTGGCAACGATGATGCGCTGCCGGGTCTCTTCGCCGCTGGCGCCGACGGGACGGCCCAGCTGTGTCCGGGTCATGCCGGTGGAGTCCTCACTTGAGCGTCAGCCATATCAGGGAGCCGCACCGGGGGCGCGGACCATGGTCAAATATATTCGACCGATCAATTAATTATGGCGGCTGCGGAGGTATCCGGGATGGCGGGCGGCCCAACTGCACTCGGTCGTCCGGCCGGCGCGGTCGGCGAGCAGACGCGGCTGCGCATCATCGACGCGGCGATGCGCTGTGTTGCCGAAGTCGGGTATTCGCGCGCATCGATCCGCGAGATCGCCCGGGCAGCCGGCATGACCAGCGGCAGCTTGTATCACTATTTCCCCAACAAGGCCGATCTACTCAAAGCCACTGACGATGAGATCGAACGTATCGTCTTGCCGCGGCTGCGCGCCGCCGCCGCTCGCTCCGACGACATCACCGACCGGCTCGAAGCGGTGCTGGACGAGTCGAGATTGTTGAATCGCGACCATCCGTCGCTGGCGACGTTTCTGCGAGCGAGGCGCGCGCAAGGCAGCACCCGGCTACGACACACCGGTCCGAGCTATCCCGGGTCCAAAGCCCTGCGCGTTGTCGTCACCGAAATCGTCGAGGATGCCCGAGCCCACGGTGCGCTGCTCTCCGAGACCAGCGTGACCGCCGCGGTAGATGCCATCTGTGCCCTCACCCGCGGGCTGTCGGAGCAGGCGGCGCGCCTGCCCGCGGATGCCTACGCCGCGACGCTGGACTCCGCTAAACAACTACTGCGCGGGACGTTGTTCGCCACACCCACCGCTAGCGCGTGACGATGGGCCTGCTCACCGCGCTGCGACTCAACATGACCAACATCGCCGACCCCGCGGCACGTCACGGCGACCGATACCTGGCCGCGCTGGACATGGCGGAGTTCGCGGACCGCAGCGGCTTCACTGCGATCAGCGGCGAAGAACACCACCTGGCCGCCACGGGATGGCTGCCGTCACCGCTGATCCTGGCCGCGGCGATCGGGGGGCGCACCCGGAATGCCCGCCTGAGCATCAACGCTCTTATTGTGCCGCTCTACGATCCGATTCGACTGGCCGAGGACATCGCCGTGCTCGACAACCTGACCCAGGGCCGGTTCAGCTTCGTGGCCGGATTGGGCTACCGCCCCGAGGAGTACCACGCGGCCGGCAAAGACTGGTCACAGCGCGGGGCACTGATGGACCATTGCCTCTCGGTGTTGTTGAAGGCCTGGGGCGACGAGCCTTTCGAGTACGACGGGGCCGTGGTCAACGTCACACCCAAGCCGTACACCCGTCCGCACCCGTTCTTCTTCGTCGGCGGTATGACGGCCGCGGCGGCACGGCGGGCGGCACGTTTCGGGCTGCCGTTCTCACCCCCGATGGCGATGCCCGAGTTGGTGACTCTGTACGAGAGGGAGTTGGAGATTCAGGGTAAGACCGGCTTCGCCTACTACCCGGAGAATGGGAGTACCGTCACGCTGCTGCACCCCGACCCGGACGAAGCCTGGGCGCGTTACGGCGGATTCATCATGAACGAGACAGCCGAGTACAGCGCTTGGAAACGTGAAGGTGTGCGCAGGCCCAACGAAACGCCCGCGGCCTCGGTCGAGGAACTGCGTCGGCTCAACCAGGTGGAGATCCTCACTCCCGACCAACTGGTCGACCAGATTGGGAGCGGCAGAACGGATGTCGTGATAAACCCGTTGATCGGCGGGCTGCCTATCGACGAAGGCTGGGCCAGCTTGCATCGACTGGTGGACGAGGTGCTCCCACGCATCTAGTTGCTCCTCGCCTTGTCATCTATCAACAACACCACCGCGTTAAATCGGGAGAAATTTCTCGTCCTCGGTGGGTAAGGGGTGGTTTGGGATGCTGTTAGGTGGGCAAAATATGTATCCATGATCGGTAGGTTTATTGGTTCCGCGGCCGTTGTCGCCGCGGGCGTGAGTTCGGCAATGTTGTCAATCCCGATGCCGTCCGCGTCAGCAGAGCCTTGCCCCGATGTCGAGGTGGTCTATGCGCGCGGTACCGGCGAGGAAGGTCTGGGCGCGACCGGGCAGGCCTTCGTCGACGCTCTGCGACCACGAATAGGCACGCAATCGCTGGGCGTGTACTCGGTCAACTATCCCGCGAGTGAGGAGTGGGCAACCGGCATCGATGGCATCCGCGACGCCGGGGCGCACGTCAACTCGATGGCGACGGCCTGCCCGAAGACGAAGATGGTGCTCTCCGGCTTCTCCCAGGGCGCGGCGGTGATGGGATTCGTCACGTCCGCCAAGGTCCCCGACGGAGTCGACCCGGCCACCGTGCCCAAACCATTGGATCCCGCTGTCGCCGACCACGTCTCCTCGGTCGTGCTGTTCGGGACGCCCAACGTGCGGGCCATGGAATTTCTCGGCCAGCCGGCAGTCGCCATCGGTCCGCTGTATCAAGCCAAGACGCTGAAGGTGTGCGCACCAGACGACCCGGTGTGTTCGGAGGGCATGAACTTCGCCGCGCACAATTCGTACGCGGATGACGGCGCGATGATCGACCAGGGCGTCGCATTCGCCGCCGCGCACCTCGGGGGCCCACCGCCCGCCCCGGCCGGTTTCGGCAACTAACGCGGCTCGAGCCGGCGCAGTCCGGACACCAGCAGTCGCAGCCCGAAATCGAACTCGTCGGCCAGCGACACCGGCAGTGCGCCGGCGGCGGCCGACGTCGCGGGGTACCGCTCGGGGTCCAGTCGTCCAAACGCCGCCGCTAGCTCGTCTTCGTCGCGTTCGGTGGACGCTGAACCCCGAACCTGCATCGCGAATCCGAGGACGTAGCGCGACAGGGTGGCGTAAGTGCGCGCGGCGGTGCGCCCGCTGAAGCCGTTTTCGAGCAGTAGCGATAGCACCGCTTCGCGATGGGCTAGCGCGTTGGCGCCCATCGGCACGTGGCCGACAAGCAACGACGCAACATTGCCGTGGCGACTCAGCGCATCAAACATACTGTGCGCAAACGCGATACACGCGCGATCCCAGGGTTGCCGCGCGTCTATCGTCACTTCACCGAGCATCCGGTCGACGACCATGGCGATCAGTTCTGCCCGGTCGCCGAAATGTCGGTACAACGTGGCGGTACCCGAGCCGAGGCGCTGCGCCAACGATCGCATCGACAGCGCATCAGCGCCGCATTCGTCCACGAGATCGAGTGCGGTACCGAGGATCCGGTCAAACGGCAGCGGCGGGCGCCCGCGGGGCCTGGCGAAGTTGACATCGTCCATATTAATGGACACACTGTATCCATAATTTGAAACTCGGATCAACGCCCCTGCCTCAAGGATGTTCCGTCATGCTTCTTGCGCTGGCCGCGGAGCCGTTCACGGCCCCCACCGACCGTGACATGCTCCCCTCGGAGCGACGCGAGTTCGTCCGCACCCACCGAACCGCAGTCTTCGGCTACCGCCGCCGCAACGACGGGCCGGCGATGTCGGTCGTCTACTACATCCCGACCGACGACGACGAATTGCTGGTGTCCACCATGGCCGGTCGCGGCAAGGCCCGAATCATTGAACGCGACGGCAAGATCAGCTTGTGCGTGCTCGACGAGCGCTGGCCGTTCACCTACCTGCAGGTGTACGCCGACGCGATTCTGGACTCCGATCGTGCCCTGGCGGTCGACGTGATGATGGCGGTCGCGGGGCGGATGTCCGGCCAGCCGCTGGGCGAAGAGGCACGCCCGTCCGTCGAGGCGATGTGCGACCGCGAGAACCGCGTGGTGATCCGGTGCCGACCGTACTCGACCTTTGCCACCCCGCCGCGCCACCTGCATCGCAACGATCAGGTCGAGGAACTGTCGCACTGGGTTTCCGGCGTGGTGCCCTGGGACACCGCCGACCCCGAGTAAGAACCGATTGCAGGTCTAGTGGTGACGGCAGACGCAACGACTGTGAGCGACCCGCCCGCTGCGAACACCGCGTATCGGCGCTGGTCATGGTACGGTTCGCTGCTGTGGTGTCGTCGCGTGTCAACCCTGGCAACCCGAACGCGGGCCTGCCCGCTTCGTGGCGCATCGGGTCGCGGACCTGCTCGATTGTGACCGTCGAATGTCTGAGCTGAGCAGACGCCGCTTCCTCGGATCCCTCGCCGCATCGACCGTCGCCAGCGTGGGCCTGGCTCGCTGCATGGTTGACCCCCAGCCGCGCACGTTCGCTCAGACGCCCGCCGCCGCGGCGGCTCCCCCACCTCCTGGTCCTACCGTCGCAGGGCTGTTGCCGCCGCCACCGCCGAGTTCACGAGTCCGACTGCCCGGGGGTGGCGTACTGAGCCAGCTTCCCGGCAGCGGTGATCTGCTGGCCCTGACGGTCGACGACGGCACGAACTCCGAAGTCGTGGCCGCCTACACCCAGTTCGCCAAAGACACCGGCATCCGGCTGACCTTCTTCGTCAACGGGACGTACGACTCCTGGACCGACAACCTGGCCACACTGCGCCCGCTGGTCGATTCGGGGCAGATCGAACTTGGCAACCACACCTGGTCGCATCCCGACCTGACCACGCTGAGCAAAGGTGATATCGCCAAACAGCTCACTCGCAACGACGACTTCCTCAAGAAGACGTACGGTGTTGGCGCCAAACCGTATTGGCGCCCGCCCTACGCCAAGCACAATGCGGCCGTCGACGCGGTGGCCGCCGACCTCGGCTACAGCGTGCCGGTGCTATGGTCGGGATCACTGTCGGATTCGACGCTGATCACCGAGGAATACATCGTCAAGATGGCCGACCAGTACTTCACCCCGCAGGCCATCGTGATCGGCCATCTCAACCATCTGCCCGTCACGCACGTCTATCCCCAGCTGATCGACATCATCCGCGCGCGCAATCTGCGCACCGTCACCTTCAACGACGTCTTCCTCAAGACACCCTGACCGCGGCGGTCGCTTCCGCGGCAAGCCGACTCCAGCTCCGAAGATTATGAAGGCGCTCTACGTGTCAACGCCGAGGGTACCGGCCTGGCCCGAGGGCGAATACCGGCTGTTCCAAATCGGATTCGTTGTCGATGCGGCGCCCCCGGCCGGCGGCATTCACCAACTATGCACGGTGACAATGGACTTCGTCGCCAAGAAACGACACTTTCGGGATCACGGATACGAAATCGTCTCTGAGATGACCGATCCCGGCATCGCATCGCCTACGTCGACACCGTCGAGGATTTCGGCTTCTATACCGAGGTCGTTGACGACATACCAAGCTTTCGTGCGAACCTGGCGCAGATCTCCCGCCGTCCGGGACGAAGTCACCGATCCTGTCCGCTACGAACCCGCGGCCGCTGCCAAACACCGTGACGGATTCGGAGCGTCGCCACTTATTTAGGTGATATGCCGAGCTGTCGGCCAAGATGGAGGGTGCCCGTCCAGCAGGGAGGAGACCGTGCAGCTACAGCCGCCTCGACGACACCGTCACAACGCGAATGAACAGCGCGTTCGGCGGATGAAGAAGGTAGCGTATTCGGCGGTCCTTACTGCCACGGTGCCGCTATTGGCCGCGTGCCCCGGCGGGACACACAACTCCGCTGATCAGCCGCGGCCGTCGCCCCGCACCACAAAGCAGGCCTCGCACGGCCCGTTCTTCCCGGAATGCGGGGGCGTAAGCGACCAGACGGTCGCCCAGCTGACCGGCACCGCGGGGTTGGTCCTCACCGCCCGAAATTCCTTGGGCTGTCAGTGGCTGGTCAACGGCAGCATCAGCGGCCCGTGGTTTTCGTTCAGCTGGTTCCGCGGTAGCCCCATCGGCCGTGAGCGCAAGAACGAAGATCTGACCCGGACCTCGGTCGACAACATCACCATCGACGGACACAGCGGGTTTGTCGCCGTGGCCACCGACCGGCTCGGTGCCCGGCTGTGCGACGTGGCCATCCAGTTCCAGGACGACTTCTTCGAATGGTCGATCCAATTCAATAGGAAGCCATTTCCCAACCCGTGCGACATAGCTACCGAACTGGCGCGCCAAAGTATCGCTGCCGCAAAGTGACCCGTCACGGCCACGTTGTGGCGAAGTTGATGTATTAGTCGTTGCGCGCGGCGCAGAACTAGCCCGCGGTACCGGCCAGCAAGATGTAGTCCGTTTCCGGACGGTGGTTTTCAGGAGGTGGGGTAGGTCCATCCGCCGAAATACCGGCCGCCACCGATGGACTTCGGCCACATTTCCTTGATGCAGCTGGTCAAGTTGCCATCACACGCCGTTCGGTGCCCGGCAGCCTAGCGGATGGATGTTGCTGCGCCCGGCGCGAGCCGCGAGAGCCAGCTTCGAATGTCATTGCTGTGCTGGCCCAGCCGCGGAGCCCTGGTCCGATACGTCACCGGCGTGGCGGAGAGCTTGATCGGGCTGGCGACCTGACGGCCGAGGTGCTCACCGTCGTCGGTGTCGTGGATCGGATGCAATCCCAACTGTTCGGCCAACGCGAAGGCTCCTGCGATGTCGTTGACCATGCCGGCGGGGATGCCCAGTGCCGGAAGTATTGTCGACCAGTGAGCTGCTGAGTTGGGTGCCAACGCGCGCTCGAGGTGTTCACGCAGCAACTCCCGATTGTGCACGCGCAGTTCGTTGGTCGAGAACTGCCGATCGTGCGCTAGTTCGGAAATACTCAGCGCGTGGCAGAGTTGGGTGAACTGCTTGTCGTTGCCGACCGCCAGGACGATCGCACCATCGCCAGTCTGGTAGCTGTCGTAAGGGGCGATGCTGGCGTGGCCATTACCCATAGCACGTGGGACCTCTCCGGCCACAACGTAACTGGCGGACTGATTGGCCAGGGCCGCAAGCAGTGACGACATCAGGTCAATCTCGACGCGTTGGCCGAGTCCGGTCCGGTCACGCTCCCGTAACGCCGCCAGGATACCTACGGTCGCGAATAGTCCCGCGAGCACATCCACCAATGCCACGCCGACTTTGGTCGGATGATCAGCGTCGGACCCGGTGATGCTCATCAACCCGCCCAGCGCCTGGACCAACAGGTCGTAGCCGGCCAGCTCGTGCCCGGCGCCAGTGCCGAATGCCGAGATGCTGCAGTAAACAACGGCAGGGTTGGCCTGACGGAGGGTCGGCTCGTCAAGCCCGAATCGGGCCATGGTGCCGGGCCGGAAGTTCTCCACCACAACGTCGGCTCGCTCGGTCAGAGACCTGGCGACCGCGAGGTCCTCGGGGTCGCGCAGATCCAGGACGATGCTGCGCTTGTTGCGGTTGACACCCAGAAAGTAGGTGCTCTCGCCGTCGACGAACGGCGGGCCCCATGCTCGGGTGTCGTCGCCGCCCGGGCGTTCCACCTTCACGATCTCGGCCCCCAGGTCGCCGAGGGTCATTGTGCAGAACGGCCCGGCAAGGACCCGGGAGAAATCGGCGACCAGCACTGGCGAAAGCGGTCCCACCGCAGCCGTGTTCATCGCTACGACGCTGTCTCCACCTGGGCGCCGAACCAGATACGGCGCGCTTGCGGTGCGATCTCGGCCGCCCTACCGTCGAGCTGATCCAGGGTCAGGCTGCTGATCGGGTGCGTAGCGACCGCCGGTTCCAGCTCGGCCATACCGCGTGCTTCGCGCTGTAGCCGAGCCTCGTGCTCGAATTCCGTTGTCACGATGGCCACCGTCGGCAACCCTGCTGCTTCCAGCCGTACCGCGTCGTTGACGCACGCCGAGCAGCAGGAGCCGCAGTCGCCGATGGCCGTCATCGCGATATCGTTCTCGGCCGCGATCTGTGCGATCAGTTCGGGGCTGGCGTCAGAGGAGAAGTGGTGCTTGTCGTAGAAATTGACCGTTGCGAATGTCGTTCCGCTGTCCTTCAATTCACGTACAGTAGCGCGCAGCAGCTTGGCGGCGTTCCACTTGGTATTGCTCAGCACCCCCAGGCGCAGGTCTTTAGTGGCGTGCGGGCGGGCGGCGGTGGGTATGGTCTGCACATCGACGACACCGCACGGGTCATAGATGAAGTCGTTCATGCGTTGGCTCCTCTCGCAGGGTTCTGACATCAGAGTCGGCAGCCGCCATCGGGGCAGTCCAGCTCGCGGGCAACGAGATTGGGCTCCATGGCACTTCCTTCGACCGCACGTAGCACCGGCGTCGTCGCGGTGCTCCACCCCGGCAGGAGCGCCGAGAATCGTCCAGCGGAACCGCCGGCTACGAATAGGTGAATGTCGTCGGGCGTGAATACGATCGGTACCTGCCGGCCCGCCTCGCGCGGATACCACTTGGGCAGATTGCGATTGTAGGTCTGTCCACCGGGCGGCGCGTAGCGGTTGCCGTAGCTCACGTCGGTCCAGTCGTTGGTGCCGTTGAGCCACAGGTAGCGCCGGACGTCGTCCCGTGACCAGCCGAAAGAGGCGATAGTGTGGGCATGCTCCACGCCGATCACCACGGTGCAGGACCCGCCGAGCACGGCGTTGTTGTGCGCGATGGTGCTCATCGCCGAAGCGATGGAGTCCAGGATCCCTTGCGGGTCATCGGAAATATGGTTGGTGACACTGTGGGGGGCCTCCGCGCCGATCACCAGGACGGTGCTGTCGTCGGGTGCGTATCCGTGCTCGATATGGTAGGGCGCCCAGGGGCTGGCCTCTTCGTTCTCGGCGATACAGAAGGTGTATTTGCCAGGATGGCCCAGAGTGCTCTTGTCGAGTTCGCCGGGGATGCCGCCGCCGACACTGAGCAAGATCAGCCGCACCGCGCGGCCGATGGTGGCGTTGGCACGATTACCGGATCCGAAAACGTTTCCACCGGAGTTCATTCCGATCTGCTTTGCGATGGGCCCGTTGACCACGATCAGCGGCGCAACCACGTGCGTGGTGGCTTGGATACCGTTGAGGTTGAATCGTGGATCAGCCATAGCGAGTATGGCCTCCCGCACCACGGGGGCGTACTCCGGCTTACAACCGGCCATCACCATGTTGACCGCCAGCAATTCGCGAGTCAGGCTGCCCCAGCGCGGTGGGATGCGTGCCAACAATGTCTCGGGGTGCCCGCCTAACACGTCGAGTACGGCGGCGACACGCTCGGGTGTCGGTGGGACGACGGGCAGCCCGTCACTCCATGGCTGGTCGAAGTAATGCTCTACGAGGTCACGTTCCTGGGTGATCGTTGCGCTCATACGGCAACCGTAAGTCGGCAGCATCATCACAGTCCAAGACAAACTAGGTCACATTTCATATGCTATAGATATGTCAGATCCGGAGCTTCGGCTGCTTCGGTATTTCGTGACCGTCGCCGACGAGCGGCACTTCGGCCGCGCCGCCGACCGGCTACACATCGCGCAGCCACCCCTGAGTCAGCAGATCCAAAAGCTGGAGCGCCAGCTGGGAACGGTGCTGATAGACCGGTCCCGACGCCCGATCGAACTCACCGACGCCGGCAATGCGCTATACGAAGAAGCCCGGCTCGCGCTTACCCATGCCGAGCGGGCGTTCACGTCCGCGCGCCGGGCGGCAGCCGGGCAGCTGGGCCAGTTGAGCATCGGCGCCATGCTGGCGGCCGTGGACGGGGTGTTGTCCTACGTCATGCGCGCGCATCGGCGGGAATATCCGGACGTCAAGCTGGATCTCGCCGAAATGGGCAGTGTCGAACAGCTGGAGCAACTGGCCGAGCACCGCATCGACGTCGGATTCTTGCGGGGCCCGATCGACGACTCCTCGCTGAGCATCAAGATGTTGATAGACGACCCCTTGGCTGCCGTTGTGTGCGAGGACGATTCACTGGCCGCACGCCATCAGATCGCGCCGGCGGAACTCGCACATCGGTCGATGATCCTGTGGACCCGCGCCGCGGCGACCACCACCTATGCCGATGTGATTGAGCTGTTTCGCATGCACGACATCGATCCGCCGGTGGTGGACGAGGTCCCGCGCATCCAGACCATTCTCGCGCTGGTGGCCTCGGGCGCCGGAACAGCCTTGTTACCAACGTCTTTCATCAACCTGAATCGCAATGGGGTTCGCTTCGTACCGTTAAGCGGCCCGCTGCCGCACCGACCGCTGTCCATGGCGTGGCGCACCGCTAATCAGTCGCCGAGCGTGCGCAGCTTCGTCGACGTCGCAGTGCGGGCATCGCCGCAGTACCTACAGGATCTGCGGGAGCGCTATCCGCAACTGACGGCCCGATGACATGGATTCCGATCGCTCCGATCCTTCAATTCGGCGCACAGCCAGGGCCGTCAGCCGCCCAGTATCCCATCGATCATCAAACGCAGTACCTGTCCGATCTCCTCGCGGGCCTGGCGTTGGTCGTCGGCGGTGGCGATCGCCATCGCCGCCTCGTCAAGCGCGCCGATGAGTACGGTGGCAAGCGGCCGGACCGGTAGCGACGGAAGCTGGCCCGCGTCGATCGCCGCGGTGATCAGCTGTTCAGTCATACCGAGGCTGTAGCGTTGCGCGACGTCGCGGAACCCGGCCCAGCCCAGGACAGCGGGCGCGTCCAGCAGGACCAGCTGCCGCACCTCGGGGCCGGCGGACACCTCCAGCCATGCGTCGACCGACGCACGAATCATGTCAGCGGGTGTCGTAGCCCCCGACGCGGCAACCAGGCCAGCCATCCGGGTCATCACATCCTGCTCGACCGTCTCGACAACGTCTCGGAAAAGTGCTGCCTTGTCGGTGAATTGGTGATACATGGCGCCGCGTGTGACGCCGGCTTCCCTGGCGATCTCGGGTGTGCCTACCTCGGCGTAGCCCCGCTGTCCCCACAGCTTGCGGGCGGCAGAAACCAGCGCTTCGCGGGTTGCCGCGGAACGCTCTTCCTGCGTGCGCCTCTTGATTTCCATACAACCTGTTGGTAACTTACGAACAGACAGTCTGTTTGTAAATCTACCCCTAGTAGGAGTTCTCCATGCCGACGATCGAGATTAACGCCGGGACCATCCATTACGAAGCAGCCGGTGCCAAGGACGGCAGGCCGGTGGTGTTCGTGCACGGCTACATGATGGGTGGCGAACTGTGGCGACAAGTCAGTGAGCGCCTTGCCAGTCGCGGACTGCACTGCATCGCCCCAACCTGGCCGCTCGGTGCGCATCCGGAACCGCTGCGCCCCGGTGCCGATCGCACCATCATCGGAGTCGCCGGCATCGTCGCCGATGTGCTTGCCGCCCTTGACCTCAAGGACGTGGTTCTCGTCGGCAACGACACCGGCGGCGTGGTGACACAGTTGGTCGCGGTACATCATCCTGAACGTCTTGGCGCACTTGTCCTCACGAGTTGCGATGCTTTCGAACACTTTCCGCCGCCCGTCCTCAAGCCGGTGATCCTGGCGGCCAAGTCGAAAGCCCTGTTCCGTGCCGCAACCCAGACGGTCCGATTGCCGGCCGCACGCAAACGAGCGTATGAAGGTTTGGCGCACAACAATATTGACGCGTTGACCGAGATCTGGGTGCGACCTGCGTTGTCCGATCCCGCGATCGCCGAGGATCTGCGTCAGCTGTCGCTGTCGCTGCGCACCGAAGTCACCACCGCAGTCGCCGCCCGCTTGCCCGAGTTCGACAAACCCACGCTGATCGCGTGGTCCGCTGACGACGTCTTCTTCGAACTGGAGGACGGGCAGCGGCTGGCCGATACCATCCCCAACGCCCGCCTCGAAGTCATCGAAGGTGCCCGCACGTTCTCGATGGTGGACCGCCCGGACCGGCTTGCCGAGCTGCTTTCCGCGGTAGCCGTGCGCACCTAGCGGTACATCATGTGCGCCAAGCCTGTCGAGCGACGCGGTGGAAGTTGCCGCCAAGGACCAGGGCGATGTCGACCGCGTCCCACCCACGTGCCTCCAGGTAAGCCCCGAGCGTCAGCAGCGTCTCAGGCGGCATCCATTGGATCGGCCCCCACCGGGTGTAACTCGCATCGAACAGATGCGGATTGCGGGCGATTTCGTCGACGAAATCCTGGTAGTCGAAAGAGAAGTCACTGCTGATTCCGACGTGATCGATACCGACCAGATCGACCGCGTAGTCCAGGTGTCGCTCCATGGCTTCCAAGGTGGGCGTGTTGGGACCAAGGAAAATCCCCACACCAGTGATTCCGATGACCCCGCCACCGGCCGCGCAGGCGCGCGCCTGCGTGTCAGTGATATTGCGCGGGTGGTCCCAAATCGCCTTCATGCACGAGTGGCTGTACACCATCGGGCCGCTCGACACCTCGCACATGTCAAGCCCGGTGCGGGCGCTGCAGTGCGACCCGTCTGGCACGATGCCGACGGCGTTCATCTCTGCGACTATCGCTCGCCCCCACGCGGTCAGGCCGCCGTCCTCGTTATCCAGGCATCCGCTACCAGCGCGATTTGCGTGGTTGTACGTGGGTAGCAGCGTTCGTACGCCGAACCTGGCCAGCACGGCAAGGTTGTCCAGGTTGTCATCTAGGGGACGTGAGTCCTCGAGATCGAAGACGACAGCGATATGGTCCCGGGCCGCAATGGCCTCGACATCGTCGATACCGACCACCAATTCCAGATCCGGGTGGGCAGCTACAGCTGCGCGGAAATGGCGTAGCAGCGCCATCGTGTCTTGAAAACTGTGCGGCGAGTAGCCCGCGTTCACCGACACGAATGCGCCCCCGCGGCGTCGGTAACGGCTTAGCGGTTCCACTTCGCCACCCGTCTGCAAGGGCAGGCAAGTGTGCTGGTCCCAGAACAGAGTCGTCATGGACATCGATACTGCCCCAGCCGGGGCACAGCAGCTCGAAGTCTCCGGTTAGCGTTTCCTCGTGGGAGACACGACAACTTTGCACGGACGGCGGATCTTGGTCACGGGTGCGGCGACCGGTATCGGCGCGGCCGCGGTCGCCGCACTCAACGAGGCCGGGGCACAGGTAGCGGCCACCTATCATCAGACCGCGCCGCCGCAGGACCTGCCGGCGTCGTGGCTGCAGTGCGATGTGCGCGACGCCGCCACTGTCACGGCGACGGTGCAGCAAGCTGCCGAAAACCTGGGCGGGCTGGATGTTTTGGTGAACGCCGCTGGTCTATGGCAGCCCGGGATTCCGGGACACATCGAGCCCGAGGACATCTCATTCCTGCTGGATACCAACGTCAAGTCGACCATCCTCACCAACCAGGCCGCCTACGCGGTGATGAAGGGCAAGGGCGGCCGGATCATCAACTTCGGTTCCTCCGAAGCCGTTATGGGCAGCCCGATCTCGGCGGTCTACGCAGCCACCAAGGGCGCAGTGCAGGCATGGACCCGGTCGGCGGCTCAGGCCTGGGCATCGGAAAAGATCACCGTCAACGCGCTGGCACCGGCGGTGCAAACCCCCGGAGCCGATCGGCTGCGCGACTTCCTCGGCCCGGACGCCGGTGCGCTCATCGACCAGCAACTCCAAACCCGGATCCCGCTCGGCGGTGCACTGGGCGACCCGTCCCGCGACCTGGGGCCGATGCTGGTGTTTCTATCCGGACCTGGATCGGGGTTCATCACCGGCCAGCTACTCGCCGTCGACGGCGGCCTGGTCATGCTCGGCGCCTGAACGCGCGGAACCGCCGCGCCGCCGGATCCGCCCTTTGGGCCGTCGAACCCGCCGCACCGGATCTCGCGTTGTGCCGACCGCGATCTCGTCGCGCAGCTGCGCGATGTTGGAGATCTCCGCGTACAACCCGCGGATCGCGTAGTCCAGCACGGCGAACGAGTAGCGCTGGTCGGGGTCGTCCACGATGCCCACCTCGCGGGACCTCTGCCGCGACCACAACGCCTCATCCAGCCGAGCGCGAGTGGCTGCGAGATGACGGTCCAGCGTGTCGATCAGCCGGTCCGGGTCCTCGCCGCGGGCAAGCCAGGTTCGCAGGATGACGGGATGTTTTATGACTACCTGGTCTTCTCCAGGAAAGTGCTGCACCCAGCGCCGCAACGCATCCCGCCCAACATCGGTGGTTTCGTACATGGTGATGGTCCGCTTGCCCGGCCGGGTCTCGATCTCGCTGACCATTGACCTTTCCAGCAACTTGCTGAGCTCGCGTCGCACGTGGCTGACCGATGGCGACCAATAGAAATGTCCGACAGACAGCTCGGCGCGCATCTTTATCTCGCCGGCGGTGAGCTGCTCGTCGGTGGCCGCGAGCACACCCAGCACCAGGTATGCGGTGACCGGCAGCCCGCCGGCAGTGCGGGCCGGGCTCACTCTGGCTTGGGGCAAGGTCGAAAGTACGGCAGCGTCACATCGGAGTCGACGGGGTGAAAGTCCACCGTCACCCGCATCCCAATCGCCAGCCGCTCCGGGGCGATGCCGATGATGTTGGTCAGCATCTGATAACCCTCATCGAGGGTGACAATTGCTGGCGCGTAGGGTGGTTCGAACTCCGCGGTGACGGGCCGGTGCACCACCGTCCAGCTGTAGACCTCGCCGACTCCGCCACTTTGAGCCCACTGCAGCTCGCCCGAGAGGCACTCGCGACAATATTCGGTCGGCGGAAAGTTGGCCACACCACACACCGGGCACCGTTGGTAGCGCAGCTCGCGGGATCGGCAGCCCGCCCAGAACTCGCCACTGACCGCACTGCTCGCGTACGGTACCGGCCCGGACTGTGGCCGCAAGCTTTCCGAAGTCATCTCGGCTCGTCTCCCAGGAGCAGCACCGTCGTGAACAGGGCGCCCGCTCCCCCGTTGCTACACAACGCAATACGAGCATTCGGGACTTGCAGGTCGCCGGCCTCGCCCCGCAACTGCTGCACCGCCCGGACCGCGCGCTGCATCATCTGCGGATTTGCCCCGGCATGGCTGAAGGACATGGTTCCTCCGTCGGTGGTGATGGGATGACTGCCGTCGATAGCAATGTGACCGTCTGCGACGAACGGCCCGCCCTCGCCCTCGCCGCAGAACCCGAATGCTTCCAACTGGCGAATGATCTCGAACGAGAACGGGTCATAGAGCTCCAGTACGTCCACGTCCTCCCGGCGCAGTCCGGCGTGATCGAACGCACGGCCGGCGGCGCGACGACCCACCACGCCGTTCACGAGATCGCGGCGACGCCCGGACAAGTCCCAGGCCGGCGGGTGCTGATAGGACGGGCCGTGAAAGTCCGCGCCACTGCCCAGGATGTAGACGGGTTGACGCGTCGTCGTGGCCTTCTCGCCGACCGTCGCAAGGTTCGCCACCACCAGCGCGCAACCGCCCTCCGAAGTGGTAGCGCAATCGAGCAGATGGAAGGGCTCGGCGATGAGCCGGGAGGCGGTGATGTCGTCCGCAGTGAACGGACCACGTTGGTGGTAAACGGCTTCCGGGTTGCGTGACCCGTTATTGCGGATGGTGGCGGCCACCATCGACAGCTGCTCGCGCGTGGTGCCGTAGACGTGCATGTGGCGGCGGGCGACGAGCGCGAACTCCGCGGTGGTGAACATACCCCAGGGCGCGACGAATTCGTTCTCCGGCCGCGTCCAGGGCGCGGTCGCCTCGTGGTCGCGATATTCGCCGGCCTGCGCGGCGACAAGCACGACAACATCGGCCATGCCGTGTTCGATCGCGGTGGCCGCCTCGGTGATCATGCCGACGCCGAAGCCCATTCCTTGCCAGGCCGGACCGATGCGCAGGTCGTAGATCAGCGCGGTCGACATTGGGCTGGCGCTGATTCCGTCCACGTCGTCGAGGCCCAGGCCGGCGTCCTCGAGCGCCCCACGGATGGCTTCGATGGCCAGCCCTCGGCTGGTTTGGCCGTCGAGTCGCCGACCCTGCGCGGTGTTGTACACCCCTACTATCGCCGCGGTGCGCTTGTTCGCGCTCAAATCGACCTCTTTCCCCTAGTTTTCGTCCGCGACAACGCCGAGGTAGGTTCCGACGACGTCGTATTCGTTCCCTTCACGCACTATCCGGCCGATCGTGGTGCACCGGGCATCGGGCGGTAACGCCCCGGCGTCGACGACGTCGATCCGCACGTCCACCGGTCGCGCGGTCTGAGGGTCGGTGATCTCGACGACCATCGCCACCGCATTCTCCGCGGCATCCCACTCGACACCGATAATGCGATGACGCGCAGTTAGTTCCATTACTAACGAGTCCTGGCGCAGCAGGAAGCGCACCGGGGCGCACAGCTCACCGGACCGCGGAGGTACGCAGAGGGAGACGGCCATTTCACAACCCCGCCGGCCGGGCGGCGGTGATTCCGCGTTCCAACAGTCGCGTCAAATCACCTTGCTCATAACCTAATACGCCGACCAGCACCTCGTGCGTATGTTGGCCGTAGAGCGGAGACACCCGGCGCAGCCAGCGCCTGGGCTTGCCGACGAACTCGAAAGGCATTCCAGTGCACAGAAACGACCCCGCGACCGGATGCTCGACCCGTTCCCAGAAGCCGCGAGCCAGCAGCTGCGGGTCGGTGAGCAGTCCGGCCGCCGCGACCAGCGGCGCCGCGGCTACCCCGGCAGACCGCAGTTGCCGCACCGCCTGAGCAACGGTGTGACCCGCCGCCCAGTCCTCAATCAACTTGTCGAGTTCATCAGCACGGTCTCGCCACCAGGATTCGCCGGGATCTGCGTCTGGTCTGCCAACCAGTCGGCTTAGCGCGGTGCGGGCGTCGTCGTCGAGGGCCGCCAGAGCGACCCACTCGTCATCACCCTGGCATCGGTACACACCCTGTGGGCTTGCCCCGGGCCCGCGATTTCCCTGGCGGCGCAGCTCAATTCCGTTGCGCGAGTATTCCGCCAGCATTTCGGCGGCTACGTTCAGGGCGGACTCCACCATCGTGGACTCGACATGTACGCCGACGTGGTCGCGGTCCCTGATCACGAGTCCGGCCACGGCGGCGAACGCAGCATGCAACCCCGCGATGGGGTCGCACACTCCGCGCGGAATCAGCGGCGGGCCGTCCGCGTGACCGGTCATCCACGCCATGCCGGTCGCCTGTTCCATTGTCTGCGCGAAACCGACCCGGTCGCGCCACGGCCCGTCCAGGCCGAATGCCGGCATCCGCACCATCACAGCGCTCGGGTTGGCGGCACGCACCGCTTCCCATTCCAGTCCGAAGTTGCCCATCACTCGCGGTGAGAAGTTCTCCATCACTAGATCACTTGCCGATATCAGGTCCAAGGCCACGGACCGTCCGCCATCGGTGCCCAGTTCGACACTGATGCCCCGCTTGTTGTTATTGCTGCACAGGAATACCGGGCCCCATTCCCACCATTGGTCCCAGCTGGGCGGGCGACCAGCCGAGAACCTCATGCCATCGGGTCGCCGCACGCCCTCTACCTTGATGACGTCGGCGCCCAGGCTGCCGAGGAACTGGGTGGCGACCGGCCCGGCCCAGAACGCCGTCAGGTCCGTCACCCGGATACCCGAAAGCGGGAGAGATTGGGAGTTAACGGATTCGAGCCGATCGGGGCGTGGTGGCCACTTCACTCGACCGGTGTCGGCGCCGAGGTCGGGGGGGCTACCAGGCACTCTGGTCGCGATGGCCTCGCCGCGGTAGGGGACCCGGGGCTGCATCACGCCCAGCTCGGACTCGACGAACACGCCCCGCTGCACGAAGTGATCGATTCTGGGCAAGGTGGCCGGGGTTGCGATGGGGGCCACTGGAATTCGAAACGCCACGGCCAGATCGACGATCTGTTGGGTGGTACGGGTGCTGGTCCACTGGGTGACCATGTCGAGAAACTCGTCGCGGCGCGCGATTCGTCCGTCGAACGTCGCCAGTTCGGGATCGTCGATCAGGTCGTCCCGCTCGATGAGCACCAGAAAGTCCTGGAATTGCTGCGCGGTGATGGTGCAGAAACCGACCATGCCGTCGGCGGTAGGAACAATCGAGGGCAGTTCCAAACTTCGGGACCCCAACAGCGAATCCGCACCCAACACGCTGGCCGACATGGCCGGAAGTCCGCCCATCGCGATCGCCATGGCCTCGTAGGTCGAGACGTCGACCACTTCTCCGCACCCACCACGGGCGGCGTGGCGCGCAGTTGCCGCGCCGACGGCGGCGGCGAAGGTACCCGCCAGCCACTCACCCAATCGCGCGCCCGCCTGCACCGGCGCGTCATCCGGCCACCCACGCCCGGCCGTCGACCCGCACAGTGCCTGCAGGATGAACTCGTTGGCGACCAGTTGTTCGTCAACATAGGGCCCGGTTGTCCCGAACGGCGTCACAGCGACGACCACCGCCGATTGGCTGGTCCGCGCGGCCAGCCCGTCCAGCGCCCAACCGTCGGTCAGGTCGCTGAACACCACGTCAGCCCCGGCCAGCAGCGCCGCGACCTCCGACTCGTCGCGATCGAGCACCGAGCGCTTGCCCGCAGCCAGATAACCGAACAACGCGCCCGGCGGCCCTCCGCCGGCGGACCATCCTCGCAGCCGATCACCTTGTGCGGATTCGACTTTCACCACGTCGGCGCCCGCGTCGGTGAACATCTTGGCGGCGTAGGCCGCGGCGATGCCATTGGACAATTCCAGCACCCGCCAGCCGGCAAACGGCGCCTCGACTGCCACGTTTAGTTACCAAGCGTGGTGACGCGCCCGGCGATGCCGCCGGCTTCCACCGTCACAGGGGCCGCGACACTCTGTGCCTGCAGCGCGAACGTGGTCATGCGGGTCCAGGCGTCGCGGTCACGTTGACTTGCCTCGCGGCCAACGTGCGTCACCACGTCCACGTCGGTCGCTTGACTGCGCAGGTAACCGGCCCGGGCGTGGTCGGTGGGTATGTGCCGGAAGGGGTCGAACGAGTATGCGGCCATAGCGTTTTCGTGGGTGATCTTGTTGATCACGGCGTCGTCCAGATGTCCCATAGTCTCGATGACGTCCTCGGGCGCGAACGGCCAGTTGCTGTCCGAATGCGGGAAGTCGGACTCCCAGCACACCATGTCCTCGTTGTACCAGTCCATGTTGCGCACGCCGACCTTGTCGCTGATGAAGCAAGTGTAGAAGTGCCGCTTGAACACATCGATCGGGCCGGCGTAGCCGGGCGGGAACTTGGCCAGTGTCCAACCGGAGTGGCGCTTGTAGACGTGCTCGGCCCGCCACAGAAAGTATGGCATCCACCCGATGTCACCCTCGGTGAGCGAGAACTTCAATTCTGGGAAGTCGCACCAGAATTCGGCCCAGATCAGCTCGGTGAAGGTGAACATGCTCATCATCGACGACGCCGTCATCATCACACTGGCCGGTGCGTCCGTGGACACCATCGGCGAACGCGACGCCGATCCGACGTGAGTGCACAGCACGGTCTTGGCGTCGCAGACCGCCTCGAACAACGGGTACCAGTACTTGGTGTGGATGCTGGGCATCTGCAGCGCTTCCGGATTCTCTGAGAACGTCACGGCGTGACAGTCCTTGGCCGCCAAGCGTTTTACTTCCTTGGCCGCCTCAGCCACGTCGTAGAGCGGCAGGATGCCGCAGGGAATGAATCTGCCCGGGTAGGCAGCACACCATTCGTCGATGTGCCAGTCGTTATAGGCCTTGATCATCACCAGGTTCACGTCGCGATCGGGCCCCTGGTTGAGCACCTGCCCCGAGAACCCGGTGAAGTTCGGGAAATTCAGACCGGCCAGCTGCCCGCCCGCATTCATGTCGCGCACTCGCTCGTCGACGTTGAAGCAGCCAGGCCGCATCTCGTCGTAACGCGAGGCGTCGACGTTGTACATCTCGCGCGGCTTGCCGGCAACGGCGTTGAGCCCCATGTTGCGTCCACGGATGGCGCCGTAGTACCACTGCTGGACCCCGTCAGGTTCGACCACCACCCTCGGCGCGAGGTCTTTGTACTTGGCCGGCACGTGCGCGTCGAACATATCGGCCGGTTCGGCGATGTGGTCGTCGACGCTGACCAGGATCAGCTCGTCCTTGTTCATTGCACGCGCTCCCATGCCGATCGGTTCACGGACTAGTAGACATGGATTTGTGTCACAGGTCAACGCCGCGAGATACCCGTGAGATCGCCGATCGCGACGCGAATATCGACTGCTAACAGCGCTAGACCGACGACTGGGCAGCCGTAGACATCCGACGTATCGCAGTGCCACTAGATGACTATTAGTCTCACTGGCACAGACGGCAAGCCAACCGGCTAGCGCGCTGCTGCTCTTTGCCGCGCGTGGCACCCGTGCCACCATGAGGCATGGCCGGGCCCGGAAGCGTGCGACCCACGACAGCCGACGTGGCCCGTTTGGCGGATGTCTCGACAGCCACGGTCAGCTATGTGCTAAACAACGCCGAGGGTCGGCGGATCTCGCCGCAGACCCGCGACGCCGTCAACCGCGCCGCCAAACTATTGGGCTACCGGCCCAACCTTGCCGCGCGTAACCTCGCCCGCGGCAAGAGCGGTGTCGTGCTCTACGTGGTCCCGTATGTGGCGGTCGGCGACATGCCGATGCAGGCGGGCAGTCGGATGACGACAGAGCTGGCCCGGCTCGGTTTGCTGCAGGTGCAGATCTTCGAGACCGAGGACGACCACCACGTGGTCGACGCGATCGAAAACCTCGATCCGGTCGCGATCGCGAGCCTGTTTCCGCTAAGCGATGCCGCCGCGGCCGCGGTCAAGACGGCAGGAATCCCGCACATCGACATCGGCAGCCTGCCCGCGCTCGGTGATCCCCACCTGGCCGTCGGTGAGATGCGGGTCGCGCACCTGATGTCGCGCGGTCACCGGCAGATTGCCTTCGCGTACGGCGGGGTCGCCAGGTGGCGCCCGTTGGGTGACTACTGGTTCGAGGGCGTCTCCCGCGCAGCGCAGACCCGCGACCTGCCGCCGGTTCGGGTGGCCACCATCACCGTGGAGAACGCCGCCGAAGTAGTGACGGAGTGGGTCCGCGACGGCGTGACGGCGGTGTGCGCGCAAAGCGACGACATCGCCTGCCTGGTTCTGTATGGCATCCATCAGGCGCGGCTGCGCTGCCCCCGGGATCTGGCCGTGATCGGCGTCGACGCCAGCCCCATGGGCGTGGTCAGCACTCCCCCGCTGACCAGCGTGCAGTTCGATCCACGCGCGGTCGCCGATGCCGCGATCGCCGCAATCTACGAGCGGCTGGGCTACCCAGCTCCGCCGTCGCCAGATATCACCGATATCGCCCGGGTTGTCGTCCGTTCCTCGACTTAGCTGTGAAAGGTTAAGCGGTTCAGCATCGGGCACGGCGACTCCCGGGGCGCTGGACATCACATGGTTAAGCGCATAACCTCCCGTCTGACGGGTCAGTCACTCAAGGAGGAGTACCGATGACGCTCCAGTCGGTATTGGACGAAATCAGCAAGCGCCCCGGCACCGGTGAGTCCATCACGGTTGTCGACCCTGCCACCGAAGAGCAGGTCACCGAATTCAAAGACTGCGGCCCAGAGGCCGTCGACGCCGCCGTTACGCGAGCCAGGGAGTCTTTCGAGTCCGGTGTCTGGCGGGACAAGCCACCCAGCGAACGGGCCAAGATCCTGTGGCGGGTCGGCGAACTGATCGACCAGAACGCTGGGCTGCTGGCCGAGCTGGAATCGCTGAACGCCGGCATGACGCCGTTGCAGGCCCAGGGCACCGTGACCGTCGGCTCGGAGTTCTTCCGGTACTACGCCGGATGGTGCACCAAGATCGAGGGCATCGCGGCCGACGTGCACACCGGCGGACTCACCGGGATCGACTCGCATCAGCATGCCTACACGCTCAAGGAGCCCTACGGCGTGGTGGGGCTGATCTTCCCGTGGAACGGGCCGGTCTTCAATTTCTGCGCCAAGCTCGCGCCGTCGCTGGCGGCGGGATGCAGCAGCGTGGTGAAGCCGGCCGAGGAGACGCCGTTGTCGGCGCTGGTCCTCGACAACATCCTGCACGAGGCCGGCATACCCGAAGGCGTGGCGAACCTGCTGCTGGGCTACGGACACACCGCGGGCGCGGCGATCACCGCACACCCCGACGTGGAAAAGGTCGCCTTCACCGGCTCGACCGAAGTCGGCCGCGCGATCGTGCACGCCGCCGGTGACAGCAATCTGAAGAAGGTCACCCTGGAATTGGGCGGGAAGTCACCGGTGGTTGTCTTCGACGACGCGGACCTGAGCAAGGCCGTCCCAATGGCCGCGTTCGGCACCTTCATCCACTCCGGTCAGGCCTGTGTGTGCGGGTCGCGCATCTTCGTCCAGCGCGGGATCTACGAGCAGTTCGTCGAGCAACTCGCGAAGGTCGCGGACAGCCTGCCGCAGGGCGGCCCCAAGGATGAGGGCAGTTTGATCGGTCCGCTGATCAGCCAGAAGCAGCTCACCCGGGTCATGGGTTACCTCGAACAAGGACGGGCCGACGGGGTCGAGGTCGTCACCGGCGGACAGCGGGTGGACCGTAAGGGCTACTTCATCCGTCCGACCGTGCTCACCAATGTCGCCACCACGAGCAGGCTGTTCCAGGAGGAGATCTTCGGCCCGGTGGTGGCGGTCATCCCGTTCGACACCGAGGACGAAGCGGTCGCCCTGGCCAATGACAGCACCTACGGGCTAGCGGCGACATGCTGGACCAAGGACCTCGGCCGGGCGCACCGAATCGCCAAGCGCCTCAAGGCCGGAACGGTCGGGCTGAACTGCCAGATGCAATTCGACCACTCGATGCCGTTTGGTGGCTACAAGCAGTCCGGCTGGGGTTACGAATCCGGCAAGGCCGGCCTGGAAACCTACTTGCAGACCAAGATCGTCTGGGCGCAGATGTAGTCGGGTGACCCGCCGACTCAGTCGGCGGGTTCGTACCGCAGCATGGTTACGTCATGCTCGGGGTAGTCGCAATACACCGGCCGCACCCGCATGCCTACTCTGAGCTGGTCGGGTTCGATGTTGACCATCTCGGTGGAAAACCTTGGGCCCTCGTCCCATTCGACGATGGCGAGCAGTTGTGGCACCGCGTCGGCGAAATGCGGGCTAACCGGACGGTGGGCGACGGTGTAGGAGTACAGCGTCCCCATCCCGGAGATCTCCCGCCATTCCAGGTCGTCCGCCAATGTCCGGGGAGCTCGCACCCGCGGGTAGAACACAAAGCTCTGCGACGACGGCGAATACTGGATCTTGATGCGGTGCTGGGCCAGCGCGTCCCAAAAGGGGGAAGTGGTAGGCGTTTTGACGGGCATCGGCCGGTCGAAGTTCATTGTCAGTCTCCTTGGAGGACGAGTGCCGTCTGCTCGGACAGGATTCCGCCGTTGCCCGACACGAACGCGCGGTTGCAGTCGGCCACCTGTGCCGCGCCGGCACGGCCCATGATCTGGCGGGTGGCGTCACACACGTGGTGCATGCCGCCGGCCAATCCGGCCTGCCCGAATCCGAGTTGGCCGCCAGCAGTGTTGAGCGGGAAATCGCCGCGGAAGGTGAGATCGTGGTTGGCGATGAACTCTAAACCCTTTCCCTTTTCGCAGAATCCGGCGTCCTCCAGCGACAGCATCACGGTGATGGTGTAGCAGTCGTAGATGGAGACCATGTCCATCTGGTCGCGTGCCAGATCCGTCATCGCGAACGCGGTATCGGCGGCGGCTGCCATCGGCGTGTTGAGCAGATCCTCGGCGTAGGTCGGTGTCTTGAACGGCACGTTCTCGCCGAATCCTTTGATCCACACCGGGCGGTTCTTGGACCTTCGGGCCAGATCGGCGTTGGCCACGACGACGGCGGCGCCCCCGACGCACGGCATCACGATCTCCAGCATGTGCAGTGGGTCCGCAATGACCGGGCTAGCCAGGACATCGTCGACCGTGAGCGTCTTGTCCTTCCAGATCGCGCCCTCGGTGTGGTTGGCGTTGACCCGTTGATCGACAACGAGCTTGGCCATCGCACGCTCGTCGTATCCGTAGACCGCAGCGTACCGCTGCGCGACCTGACCGTATGGGCCGTTCTGGCCGAGGTTTCCGTATGGAATCTCGAATTCGGCTTGCGGAGAACCGTATTGGTTGCTCGACGAGCCGAAGAACATGGCGTCCACCATTGGTCTGGGTTTCTTCTTCGACGACGGTGTGATGTAGCGGGCCGGCAGCGCGCACAACACGGCGTCACACACGCCGAGTTCGATCACCGCGGCCGCCCGCCACACCATCGCGGCGGCGCTGGCACCGCCGAGATCGACTAGCTCGGCGAATCGTGCTGGCATGCCGAGGTATTCGGCGATCGTGGACGGCACGAAGATCTGCGACTCGGCTAGGTGTGATGCCACGATGCCGTTCACGACGTCGCCCGGCAGGCCGGCGTCGTCGAGCGCGGCGGCGGCAAGTTCGGCCCACTGTTCCAGGACGAACGGCGCCGGCGACGCCTTGCTGAGCCGCACCGGTGGCAATTCGACGTATCCGACAATAGCGGCTTCTCCGCGTAATCCCATTCGGCCTCCTTATTTGCGAGGTAAGCCCAGGATCATCTGGGCGATGATGTTGAGCTGAATTTCCCGGGTTCCGCCGCCGATCAATTCGGCGGGCAGGTGCAGGTAAGACTCGACGATGCTCGATTCGGGATTGAATTCCGAACCGGACTCGGCATCGGTGACCATCGCGCGGCGACCCGTCAACTGTAACGTGGCCTCGAATGTGCGGCGCAGCAACACATTCATCGCGACCTTGGCGATGCTCGACGCCGGACCGGACGCCTGTCCATCGAGCAACCGGATGGTCTCGCGCACGCCGAGCGCCTTGATCGCGTGGGTGTACGCGTCGAGTTCACCCAGTGCGCGCAGCGCATCCTCGCGGTCGGGCCCGTCTTCGGAAGCCAGTCGGCGTAGCGCGGCGGCACGATCGAACTTAACGTAACCGCTGATCGCCGAACGCTCTTCGGCCATGGTCGCGATCGCCAGGCTCCAGCCGCCAACCGGGTCGCCGAGCAGCATGTCGTCGGGTACGAAGACATCGGTGAGGAACACCTCGTTAAAGTGCGCTTCACCGGTCGCGGTCTTGATGGGCTGGATCTCGATCCCGGGTGAATTCATGTCGAGGATGAAATAGCCGATGCCGCGGTGCTTGCTGGCCGCTGGGTCGGTGCGGGCTAGTAACGCACCGAAATCTGCCCGGTGCGCCATCGACGTCCAGATCTTGTGCCCGTTGACTTTCCAGCCGCCGTCCACCTTGGTGGCGCGGGTGGACAGTGCGGCCAGATCAGACCCGGCTCCCGGTTCACTGAACAGCTGACACCAGGCGATCTCGCCGCGCTGCGTCGGCGGAATCAGTCGCTGCTGCAACTCCTTCGACCCGCCGGCCAGCACGGAGGGCAGAATCCACTCGGCGATGCCCAGCGAGGGCCGGACCAGGTCCGGCCGTTTGCCGAATTCGTCGTCGATGATGAGCTGCCGCAGCGGGCCGGCATCGAGCCCCCACGGCGCAGGCCAGTGCGGCGCAATCAGACTCGCCTCGGCGATCAGAGTGCGTTGCTGACCGGTCTTGAAGTACTCGTAGTCACCCTGGCGGCCGGGCTTGTCATTCCGCAATTGCATCGCGGCATCCAGAGTTTGGGCAACTGTCGACCGAAACTCGGAGTCCTCGTCGCCCAGATCGACTGACATGTCGCGCTGTTCGGCACAGGTCAGCCGGCCCAATCGCCGGGCCCAGCGGTTCACCGGGCCGAGTGAAGCCGCCAAGCTGATCGCTCGCCGCCAGTACAGGTGCACATCGTGTTCCCAGGTGAAACCGATGGCGCCGAACAGCGTGAGTGCGTCGAGCACCAGGTCCGGCGCCGGCGAGATCGCGATCACCACCGCGCCGGCCGCAGCGATGCGGTGCTGGTCCAGCGATTCGTTGCTCGCCCCCACGGCATCCCAGGCTGCCGCCGTTGCCAATTCGCTGTTGATCAGCAACATTGCCGCATTGTGCTGCAAGGCCTGGAAGGTACCGATCACTTTGCCGAATTGCTCGCGGATGCGCAGATGCGCGGTGACCGCGGCCACGCACCACTGGGTGATACCGGCCGTGCTACTGGCCACCAATCCTGCCACGACGCATTCGGCCCGGTCGGGATCGATGCCGGTGAGCACGTCTGCTGCGGTGTACTCGTCGAGACGCAACTGGCCGACGTCGACGACGAGGTCGGTGCCTGACACGGATTCGATTACAGCGGAGGGTGTTCCGGGCTCGACCGGTACCCACACCACGTCACCGTCTTGGGTACCGGCGGCCAGCAGAATCACCCGCGCAGAGCGGACGCCTTCGGTGATGTCCGAGGCGCCGGTGACTACCCACTCCCCACCGTCTCGGCGTGCGTGGAAGTCGGCACCGTTCGCCAGGACCACCGCTGCGGGAGTGCCGGCGGCGAGGTCGCGGAGCAGCGACTCGGCGGCGGGAGTGGCATCGGCTAGTAGCGCGACAGCGCCTGCCGCGACGGTGGGCAGTAGCGGTCCGGGCAGCAGCGCCTTGGCGGCGGCCTCCAGCACGCAGGCGCAGTCCACCAGCCGGCCACCTTGTCCGCCGACGTGCTCCGGCAAATGGACAGCGTGAAACCCGTTGGCAATCAATGCATCCCACCACGGCGGAAGCTCGCCGCTGGCGAGCGCCTGGAAGCTGTCCCGCGTGGCGGCCACCGGGGCGTGGCGTGCCGCGAACTGCGCGACGGCCTCACTGAGGTCTTGTTGCTCCGCGGTCAGCCCGAGGGTCACGAGCACGGCCTAGTGGTCAGGCCCAAGAAAACGGGGCTCGGCTTCGGCCGCACGGACTGCTATCCTTTCATTCTACAAGACGAACCGTCTCGTCTCGCAGAGGAGAACATTACGGGGCGTCCCGAGATCTGTAAAGCCAGCCCCGGGCACCCCGGTAGCTCGAACACGATACGAACGAGGATCACTGGATGCCAACCGATCTCGGGTCACGACGGCGCAGCGAGAAGTCGCGTACGGCAATCGTGACCGCTACGCGCGAGTTGCTCCTTGAGCGCGGTTTCGACGGCTTGACGATCGAGGCGGTGGCGGCCAAAGCCGGCGTCGGCAAGCAGACCATCTACCGGTGGTGGCGCAGCCGCCCCGCCCTCGTCGCCGACGTGGTGCTCGAAGATGCGGACAAGATCCTGGCGTCGATGAAGCACACTGACGATCTGGCCGCCGACCTCGTCGAGTGGATGGGCAAGCTCGCCGCGACCCTGACCACCAGCCGCGGCGCGGCGATGCTACGCACCCTGACCGTCGCCGGCATGGAGCATGAGGACACCGGCGCCCGGCTTCGAGATGGGTTCAGCAAGCCGTTGCACGACAGCGTCCGCAACCGCCTGATCGCCGGAGGTGTCGACAAGGCCACCGCCGAGTCGGCGGCCGACGCCATCGTCGGCGGCGTGGTATATCCGATTCTTTCTGACGCACAACGGTATTCACGTAAACGGGCCGAGCAGACCACGCGATTGGTGGCGGCAGCGGTGACCGCCGCCGCGCACGGCCGCTAAACCATCAACCGTCGATTCGGCTATTTCGGCGCACGCCGCGCCTGCCGCTATCCGACGGTGATACAGATGACGCCGACCACCAACAGGACCGCGCCGATCACGCGGACGGGCGTGATCTGGTGGGGGGCCACCCCCAACCAGCCGAAGTGGTCGATGAGTACCGAGGTCAACAAGTTGGCACTCACGGTCAGCGCTGCGTACGTACCCGCGCCGACAGTGCCGATGAACAGCAGCCCCGCAACGACCGCAAGTGAACCGACGATCCCGCCCAGCGGAGCCCACCACGGCATTCCGGCAATGGCCGCAGAAGTCGGGAGCGGACGGATGAATACCGCGGCAATGACCAGGAAAACCGGCACGATGAGTCCGAATGATACGAGAGTAGCCAGCCACGGATTGACGAGCGAGACCCGCAACATATTGTTCATGGGTCCGCCCATTGCTTGGAGCACTCCGCCGGCAGCAATCAGCGGAAAGATCCATAGCGCACTGGTCGACGTCATCGTTAGCCTCCATCTGCTGTGTCGATTGACCGCGCCCGACGTCATGGTGATCCGGTTCCGATGAGCTGCAGTCCGGCCCAGAGCGCGGCGACCGCCACGGCAATGGCCGCCGGCGCGGTGAGCAAACCCAGTTTCGTGAAAACGGCCAGGCTGGTGCTGTGCTGGTTCCGGCGCAACACACGCCGCCACAGCATGGTGGCAAGGGAACCCGTGTAGGTGAGATTCGGACCGATGTTTACTCCGATCAGCACGGCCATCACCGCCGCCGGACCGGTCGGGGCAACCAGCGGGACCAACATCAGCACCGCGGGCAGGTTATTCACCACATTGGCTGCTACCGCGGCAAGTGCGGCGATCGCCAACAAGCTGAGCAGGCCATCGGGGTGCGGTAGCCAGCTGCGCAGGACATCATCGAGTCCGTTGTCGATAACTGCGCGCACCACCACGCCCAAAGCGAGCACGAAGATCAAAAACGGCGGGTCGGCTGCCCGGACGATCGCGCGAAGACTCGCCTTGCGCCGCACGGCAGCACGTGTGGCCAGGACCAGCGCACCGGCGGCGGCCGCCCAGGCGGGATTGACGTCGACGGCCGAGGTGACCACGAATCCGGCCAGTGTGGCGGCAACGGTGATGATCGCGAATTTCGGAGCCGCATCGCGCAGATCGTCCGCGTTGCGCGGTTGCGGCTCCGCGGCCATCAGATCCCTGGAGAAAAAGCGACGGAACACAACGTATTCCACGCCGATCGCCGCGATCCACGGCAACGCCATCAGCGCGGTGAACCGCGTGAAGCTCAGGCCGCTGGCGGACAGCGCCAATAGGTTCGTCAAATTTGATACCGGAAGCAGCAACGAGGCGCTGTTGGACAAGTGCGCACAAGCGTACAAGTGCGGGCGAGCGCGCACTCGGAGCTTGGCCGCGGTGGCCGACACCACCGGCGTCAGCAACATGACGGTCGCGTCCAGGCTGAACACCACCGTCACCAGCGACGCCACGGCGAAGACTGCGAGCAGCAATTGTTGAGATCGGTTCCCGGCGGCACGAGCCATCCAAGCTCCACACCAGGCGAAGAGTCCCTCGTCGGCGCATGCCTGAGACAGCACTAGGACCGCAGCCAAGAACCCGACCACCGGCGCCAGCCCGAGTATCTCGCTGCGGGCGTCCTTTACCGAAACCGCGCCGATGGCAACCACAATCGCCGCCGCAGGCACGGCAACCACAGCCTCCGGCCAGCCGAACGGCCGGACCACCGCCGCCAGCAATACCATTGCCAGAAGCACAGCTGAAACCAACTCGGCAACCGCTGCACTCAACGAAAGATCAGCCCCCTATCGCGGCACAAACCGGTTGCGGCACCCGAAGATCGCGCGGGGCCTCCACATGACAGCGCGCGAATGACGTTACGGCACCCCAGCACTTCACGGCGTAAGCCCTCGGGGATCCGAACACCTAGCTAGTGGATTTCCACGGCGCACAACCCGCGGCGAACCCGCTCGGGCAACGAGCCCCCGTGGGCCAGCCAATCGTCTAGGGCGATCCGGACCGTGGCCATGGCCAGCGCGCCGATCAGTCGCGGTCGCGCATCCTGCGCTGTTAACCCGCTCATCCGCGGCGCGATGAGCTCGGCGATCGCCACTTCGTACCGGACGTAGATGTGCAGCGTCCAGGCGTCCAACGTTTCGGACGACCTCGTGAGGACTGCCAGTTCGCGCACCTGGTCTTCGATCTCGGCAAAGCCGTCGGCGAGTTCGCCGAATGCGGCCACCACGGCATCGATCGCGGAGAGCTGCACGGGTTGATGCGCCAGCGCGGCGGTAATTCGCCCCAGCCAATGCACGTTCACCCCTTCGGCCACCGCGTCTTCCTTGGAGTTGAAGTAGCGGAAGAACGTGGCCCGGCTGATGCCGGCCACATCGGCGATGCGCTCCACGGTGGCCCCCGCCAGACCCACTTCGGCGACCAGCCGGGCGGCCGCCGCGGCGATGCGCAGCCGGGTCTCCGTCCGCCTGCGTTGGGAAAGTGATTTCCGCGAACCCCTGGCTATTGGCTGAGACATAGTCTAATTATGAGACTATGACTCAAGTCCAGGCGCCGCAGGCCCTGTCCGCGTGGCAGTTCTTCCAGGAAATGGTCGCCAAGGTCACCGACATCGTGACCGAAGACGCCGAAACCGACCGCGAACTCCTCGAGGGGTTGCGCGTGATCGCGCGGGTGTCGTCGCTGTGCTCCCAAATGGCCGTCGAGGCCGACCTGAGCCGCCCGGCTTTCTTCGACATGTGCTCCCCGAACCGGATGATCGGCGGGCCGAACCCAGACGGCAACTACTACCTGGCGATGATTCGCGGTGATCGCCGTTACCGGATCACCGGCACCCGCGGCACCACTGCCTACCTCGGAATCCAAATCCTGGCCGGCACCGGTCTGACTCCCCGGCGTATGTCGGGTTATCTCAGTGATACCGAATTAAACTCAGCCGCAGGGGAATTCGCGGTCTTGCTGTCCGCCGACCGGCCCACCGACGCCGACAGCGCACAGTGGCTGCAGATCCCCGAGGACGCGTCATCGATCGTTGTGCGCGAGTACATCGGCGACCGAGACGCCGAGGAATTGGCGACGCTACGCATCGAGGCCCTCGATCCCGACCCGCTGGTACCGCTGACCGACGACGCGCTGGCCGAGCAGTTCACCGCGATGGCGTGGTCGCTGATGAAGCTCACCACCTTGCACCGCACCATCAGGCCAGAGCTGCTGGACAATCCGAACACTCTGTTGACCGCCGAGGCGGCCGACCTCGGCGCCGCCGACACCACACCGGACAATCTGTACATGATCGGGACGTACCGCCTCGATCCAGACCAGGCCCTGATCCTCGACATCCAACCGCCGGACACCAGGTACTGGAACGTAGCCCTGGAAAGCATCTGGCATGAGTGCCTCGAGCCCCAGCGCCGGCACAGTTCGGTGACTAACCACGGTGTCCAGCCCGGCCCGGATGGGCGGGTTCGGATCGCAATCTCGGAGCGCGACATGGGTTCTGGTCACTGGCTCGACACCGGTGGCCGACACCGCGGCTTCGTCGTACTGCGTTGGCTGGACAATCCCACCGCGCCGGACGTCAGCGTGTCGGTGATCGACTGCGCCGAGCGATCATGACGTTGCAGGACCGATTCAGTCCGGAACGACTCGTGACCACCGCTTGCGAGGAGACCGGCTGTGACGACTTCGGCGCAGACGGTTGGCAGGGTGGACTTGAGCGAGTTGCCGACGAACTGGTGAATGAAGCACGATTGTCGCCCATCGGCGTCGAGATCGCGTACCTCGACCTGATCCGCGCCCTGAAGAACCGACTCGAAGTGATCGATTGGCGCAAAAAGAATCCCGGCATTGCATGTGAGCGAATCGAAGCGCCGATCTTCATCGTCGGGCAGCCCCGCACCGGCACCACCATCCTCTACGACCTGCTCGCCCAGGATCCCGACCTGCGCGCCCCGCTGACCTGGGAGGTCGACGCACCCTGCCCGGTCCCGCAGCCGGAGACCTTCCACGACGACCCGCGCATCGCGGCTACCCAAGCCAGCCTCGAACTGTCCGAGCAGATCATCCCGGGCTTCCTGGCGTTCCATCCGATGGGGGCACTGGTGGGTCAGGAGTGTGTCCGCATCACCGCCAGCGAGTTCGTCAGCATGATCTTCTCGGTGCAGTATCGACTGCCCAGTTACTACCGCTGGCTGCTGTACGAAGCCGACCACGCCGGCGCCTACCGCTTTCACCGGATCTTCCTCCAGCACCTGCAATCCGGCGTAACCGGTCAGTGGTTACTCAAGTCGCCGGCGCATTTGTGGCAACTCGAGGCGCTGCTCACCGAGTACCCCGACGCGTTGATCGTGCAGACGCACCGCGACCCGCTCAACGTCATCTCATCGATTGCTGCCCTGACTCATCACCTGCGCCGGATGGGGAGCGACGAGTCCGACATCGCCGAGTGCGCGGCCCAATGCTACGAGGAGATCGCGGTGGGCCTGGAGCGCGAAATGGCGCTGCGGGACAGCGGCCGGGTGCCCGCCGACCAGATCATCGACGTCCACTATGCGGACTTCATCAACGCTCCGTGGACCACCATCGGGGGGATTTACCAGCGGCTGGGCCGCGAACTTGCGCCCGAAGCCGAGCGGCGGATGCGCGAGTTTCTGGCCGCCCATCCCGGTGATGGTGGGCGGGGCCGGTACACCTGGTCGGACACCGGTTTGAACGCTGAGGAGGTGCGCGAGCGGGTCGCCGCCTACCAGGAGCGCTACGAGGTACCGACCGAACAGTTGCGTTAGCACGAAATTCGGTGTTGGCCCCACAAAACGTGACGAAGGCCATAGACTTCCCGCTTGTGACGACGCCGTCAAACCCTTTTGGTGACGAACGACGGAAACTCTCGCAGCAGCTGCATCTGCGAGGTCAGCATCTCGGCCGCTGGCAGGCGCGTCGACTATGCCGGAACTTCGCCCTGGTGGGCGTGGACATACCGCCGACGCGGCTGCAGCAACTGGTCACCGGCTCGCCAGCGGCCGACCGCGAAATGACCGACGTCAACTTCGCACTGATCGCGACCCAGTTCAACCGCGAAAAACACACCGCGAGGGTCACCCGTCTACAGCGCAGATGCCGGCACGCGATGCTCTGCGCGGGATTGGTCTTGGTCTCGCTGAACTTCCTGGTCTGTTGCGCCTACGTGCTGTTCACCCTGGCTCACCAGTCCTGAGCTGCAGTAGGCATACGCAGGCTCAACGCGTAGAACTACGCACGCCGGCACGCCGTGTCACCCGCGATGCTGGTCCAATGCCAAATCTGATGGGTTTCCCGAGCCCCACCGAGCTGCAAGCGCGCACCCCGGACGACCGCGACCGCGCCATCGACGTCATTCGCATCACGGCCTTGGTGGGCGTGGTGCTCGGTCACACCGTGATGGCGACCAGCATGATTCGTGGCGGTCTACTCGTCTGGGACAACCTGCTCAGCACCTCGACCGTGTTCCAGGCGCTGACCTGGATCTTCCAGATCATGCCGTTGTTCTTCTTCGCCGGGACGGCGGCCTGCGCGCGATCCTGGCGGCCGGGCGTGAACTGGGGCGGCTGGCTGCTGAAGCGCTGTACCAGGCTGTTTCGTCCGGTCTTCTACTATCTCGCGTTCTGGGCTGTTGCACTTCCGGCGCTGTATCAGGTGGCGCCGCTATGGGTCTACAAGATCGTCGCGGGCGTCAGCATCCAGCTGCTGTGGTTCCTCGGCGTGTACGTGATGGTGCTGGCAGCGATACCGGTGATCTCCTTGATCACCACACCCATCCGGCTGGCTGCCGCCGTTGCGGCGGTCTACACCATGGTCGCGATCATCGACATCGTCCGGTTGCACTGGTCCGGGCTGGCTCCGCTCGGCTATCTCAACCTCGCGGCCTGGCTCATCCCGGGTATGTTCGGCGTTGCCTATCGACGGCAGCTGATCACCGTTCGCGCCGCGCTGGGTATCGCAGCAGCGCTGCTGGCCGTCGATATCGCGCTGCTGGTATGGGGGCCGTACGAACTGAGCCTGGTCGGCATCGAAGGTCAGCGGCTGGCCAACATGAGTCCCCCGTCGCTGCTGCTGGCCGGGCATGCGATTGTGCTCAGCGCGTTGGCGATCGCCGCGGCGCCCGCAATCAACCGGTGGGCACAGCGACCGCGGGTGTGGTGGCTGACCGCGATCGGCAACTCGGGCTCGATGACGCTGTACCTGTGGCACATGCCGGCACTGCTGGGTGTGCACCTGCTGTTCGACAGCCTCGGACACCCCCGGTACCCGACTCAGCCGGACTTCCTGGCCGTCACCTTCGAGCAGTTGTTCGTCCTGGTCGGTGTGGTGGCATTGCTGTTCGTGTCACTGCGACCGTTGGAGAACCGACCGCTGCCGGGGTGGGACGGCGCCCCGGCGATCACGTCGGCGCGGCGCGGCGCCGTGGTCGGCGCGCTGCTGTGCGTGGCGGGGGCAGCGGTGTTGGCCGCGGTGAAATGGGGCTTGAAGGACCAGGGGCTGGCCTGTGTGACGGTCATGTTGACCGCGCTGGTGACCGCGCGGGTACTGGCCGGGGCTCGGCTGCCGCAGCCAGCCACCACACAACGCGCGCGCCTGGCGCTGGGCCGGGCGTTGGGTGTTCGCGCGTCCTGAGGATCGTAGAAAATCTAGGTCGACGCGGCCGCGTCGGACTTCTCGGAGTCCGGCGCGGCCAGCAGCATTTCTACCGTCTCGCGCGGTTCGTCGAGTCTGCGCCAGCACAGTACCTCCTCCCAGTGCCGCTCCGATTCGATTGCATTGGAACGCATTACGCGCAGTGCCTGACGGCCGCGCGGGCGCAGTTCGATGATGCGGGTGCGGGCGTCGTCCGGGTTGTCGACCCGAGTGACATAATCATGCCGCTCGAGCGCGCGGCTATCGACTGCGCCACCGCCTGACGGCTCAGTGTCACCATGGGCTGACAGCTGCTCTGCACCGTCCTCGACCAATTTCGCAGTGGTGACCACCGAAACAGTGCAATGTCCGGACAATCGCACGGTGCAGCTGATCTCGGTTGCCGACGCCGGCCATCAATGGCCCGGCAGTGTCCGCGCGACCACCGCAGGGAGTTCGGCCTTCCTATACCGTCACCCGCGCTGGACGCCACCGACACCATCTGGCAGTTCGTCGCCCAGCATCACCGCTGAAGGAACGGTTCGCCCTCGCGCGCGGGCGGTGACGACTCGGCGAATCATGTTGGGCCGTAATAGCTTTACGGACGGATCCACCAGCCAGGCCACCCGGATAAATTGTGCAAGCGCCTCGGTATCCTCCTCCGCGACCCGCAGCAGTCGGTCGACGTAACCGTTGAGCAACCGCGCCAGGACAGGCGGTGCGCCCCGAACTTCCGGGAGGGTGAGATCGCCACCGACCGCAAGCTCCCAAGCCCGACCGATCGGCTTGGCGGACATTCGAAAGAACCTGCGCGGCAATTTCTTTGCGCCGCGGGTCAGGCACTCGCGCAGTATCAGCGCTTGCAGTGCCGCGACGGTCATTCCCTGTCCGTATATCGGGTTGAAACTACAGATCGCGTCCCCGACCACCAACAATCCCTCGGGCAATCGGCGCATCCTGTCGTAACGCCGCCACCGGCTGGACGGGAAATGATGCTGCGCGACAGGCCCGATGGGATCGGCACTGCGCAACGCGGCCATCACGTGCGGCGGCATGATTCCATCGATGAACCGGTACAGGCCGTCCAGTTGCCGCGGCGGATGGTGGCCACACATGCCGAAGCCGGTGAGGAACACGGTGCCGTTCTCGCACTGAGTCATCGCGGCGCCGGTCGGCCGGCCCGGCACCGGTGAGACGATCAAACCGGTTTCCCACATGCCATCTGGCGGCGAACGCAGCAACTGGCTGATGTACACCAGATCGATGTCCACCCGATCCTCGGTGGGTCCGTCGAACCCAAGCTGTCGCAGCCAGAACGGGGTGCGAGAGCCTCGTCCCGTGGCATCCACCACCAGATCCGCCGATATCCCGGATTCGGTTCCTGCAGTGCGACTTACCACCCGTACACCGTCTACGGTGCCGCAGTCCGACATACACAGACCGGTGACGTCATGCCCGCTTAGGAAGGCGACATTGGGCAGGGCGCTGACCCGACGGCGGATGTGGCATTCCAAGAACGGGCGGGTCATGTTCAAGACCTGCAGTCCAGGCGCAGTTCCGCTGCGGACGGCCAGGTGCCCGTTCATGCAGAAGTACAACCGAGACAAATCACTGCCGTCGAAGGCGACCGCGCCGGCGGCAGCCAATTCGGCCAGGAGTCCCGGTAACAATTCGTCCAGGGCCTGCGCGCCGCGCATCAACAGCCCGTGCGTATGGCGGCCCTGCGGTACCCCTTTACGGGCCCGGGCACCCTCGGGCAGGTCATCCCGCTCGACTATCGTGACCGCCGCATAGAAGCCAGCCAACGTTCGCGCCGCCAACAGGCCAGCGACGCTGGCCCCCAAAACAATTGCGTGCTCACCGAGCATCGTCAACCTCCTGAATCGCCGATCACGCTCAGGATGCGGGCCAGGGCGCGCGCACATCATCGGGGAAACCACGGAGCTGACCGGCGCACAACTCGGAGCCGGCGCCGTCGGGGGTGTGGGTGGAGCCGCGTCAGTCGCTGTTCAGCTGGCGGTGCTCGATGAGGTCGCGCAATCCGCCGGCACCAAGGCGCTCCCGAAACACCGGCGCCGTGTAACCGACGACGGTCGCCTTGGTGCGCGCCCGGGCGGTAGCGGAGCGCGGCAGGTGAAACAGCACACCGATCTCGCCGAAGTAGTCGCCGGGCCCGACCACCTTGAACAGCTCCTCACCGCCGTCGGCCAATTCGTGCACGATCTCGATCTCGCCTTCGGTCACTACGTAGATCAACTCACCCATGGTGCTCTGCTCGAACAGCACCTTCCCGGCGTCCAGCGTCACCGTTTCAGGTTCCCGGTCCGTTTCGGCGAAATCGGGTGTGAGTTCCACGACGCGATCGGCGAGGGGAAGCATCCGGCTGTCGTGGGTGGCGACCACCACCACCCGATCACCGTCGGCGAGTTCACGAATCAGCCGCAGCACCTCCTCGACCTGGATGAAGTCCAGGTGCGCGGTTGGCTCGTCGGCCAGGATCAGCGGTGGGTCCAGCGCGATTGCGCGGGCGACCGCCACGCGTTGCTGCTGCCCGCCGCTGAGATCGCCGGGACGATGCTTCATCCGCTCGCCGAGGTTGACCCGTTCTAGCAGTTCCGCGGCCCGTTTACGGGATGCCGACAGGGACATCCCGGCGGCCCGCATCGGCACCATTACGTTCTCCTGCGCAGTGAGGCTGGGCACTAGGTTGAACGCCTGGAAGACGATGCCGACCTTGTCGCGCCGGTACTTGGCCAGGGCGGCGCCCTCAAGGGTGGTGATGTCGAGATCGTCGAACTTGATGGTCCCGGACTTCGGCCGCAGGATGCCGCCGAGGCAGGACAACAACGTCGTCTTCCCACAGCCGCTGGGTCCCAGCAGGATCACTAGTGAACCGGCGGTTACATCGAGGTTCAGGCCGTTGATCGGGCGCAGTGCGTAGCCGCCGCTGTAGTACTCGACGACCAGGTTCTGGATGCTGAGATCGCCCACCGGTCACGGACCTCCGAATGCGAGTGCGGGATCGATGGCCACTACCCGCCGCAGTCCGGCCAGGCTGGCCAGCAGGCCGATCCCGATCGCAACCACAGGTAGCAGCAGATAAGCAAGACTCGGAATCGCTACCACCATCGGAAAGAGTGGCGCCAACAGCTTGGAGAGCAGCACGCCTACCCCCGCCGCGAGTAGCGACACGATGAGCGCCTGCAAGGCCAACCCGGCGAGTATCGACCGCGTCGGCGTGCCGATCGCCTTGAACACCGCGAAGTCGCGCACCCGCTCGAGAGCGGACAGGTAAACCACCGATCCGACGATCAGCACCGCCACTATCCACAGCAGGATCGCCACGATCGTGATCGAGTTCACCGCCACCTTCAGCGGGCGGATCAAGTCGTTGACGGCGCCGTTGCGGTCATAGGTCCGGTATCCGTCCGGCAGCGCGCGGGGGTTGCCGCTGATCCCAATCGAGGTGACCATCCTCTGACCGTTGTAAGCGACCTGTTGCAGCCCCTCGGTCGTTAGGAAGATGTTGGGGATCTTGGCCAGCGCAGTCGAGTTGGGCACGATGCCGACGATCTTCAGAGTGTGCGCACCCACCTGCAAGGTGTCGCCCAGATGCCTGCCCAGGGTGCTCGACGCAGCGACCTCATCCGGCTTCGAGGGTGCCCGCCCCTCCGAAACCCGCGGCATCCCGGGTCCACGTTCAGGAGCCCCGAACGCCGTCACGTTCCGCGTCGACGACCCTTCCTTCATGATCGTCCCGACGCAGCCCAGCGGAGCCGCCGCCGAGACGCCAGGCTCGGCCCGCATCCGGGCCACATCGACGTCGGGAAACGGAGTCGAACCCAAGAACGGGCCGGCGGAGCCATCTTTGACCACGAATGCGTCGACCCCCAGCGAATCCACGGTGTGACGGGCCTCAACCCGGAAACCATTCGCAAGTCCGGTCAATACGAGGGTCATCCCAAAGATCAGTCCGGTGCTGGCGATGGCGATAACGAGGCGACGCTTACGCCATTGCATATCGCGCAGGGCCGCAAACAGCATTCGTAGACGCTACCAACGCCGACAAGCCCCACGATTTACAGACGGCACGGCAGCGCTGGTCGGAAGGCGACCGCGGCCAACTAATGGCAGAATGTTTACCTGCTGGAATGGCGCCGGTCAGGGTTCTCCGCGCGTGGCCTAGGATTGGCATCTGTTGGCTGCCGCGGCGCTCCACTGGCGGCGCAGGATGCAGGCGGTTTTCGACGGGTTGAATCAACAGCCCCGGTCTTGGCGTGGTTGTCTTGAAAACTTATGTTGTCCCGCAAGGACGGATTTGAGATAGAGCTATGGTCGATCAACCCGGCGATCCAATCAACCGAACGACTTTCGGTGTCGAGCAATATGAAACGGATGGCGCCGTCGTGCTGGCCGTCTCCGGCGAGGTGGACATGCTTAGCGCACCCCAGCTGGCCGAGGCGATGCGTGCGGCGATGAGCAGCAAGCCAGCGGCGCTCATCGTAGACCTCACCAAGGTGGAGTTCCTGGCGTCCGCGGGAATGAGCGTCCTAGTGAACGGTCAGGCCGAACTCGAGCCGCCCACCAAGTTGGCGGTGGTTGCTGATGGGCCGGCCACGAGCAGGCCGTTGAAGCTGATGGGGATCGACAGCGTCCTCCCCCTGCATCGCACCCTGGACAGCGCGTTGAACTGGATCACCGGTGCGTAACGCGGTGCGTACGGGGTCTGCTCGGACGGTTTGATCGGCCCCCCAGCGCGTAGCGATTGCCGGCTGAGTTCTGCAACTGGCTGGATCGGCATCCGGGCTGGTGCCGTGGCGTCTCCTCGACGTGTGCACTCGCCAACGAAGCGCCACCGACGGCGCACCGCGCAGCACCCACGTCACGTTGACCCGAATCACCGCTTTTTGACCTGCGGGTCTGAGCGCGTCATTGACTACGCCGAGCCGGGCGCATACCGTCAATACATACGCTACGACCAGTAGCGTAATAACCACTCAGCCCTGATTCGCTGCTTTGCTTGCCCTGGAGGCGCTCATGTTCGACCTGAAAATCGTCGGTGGCACCGTGGTCGACGGCACCGGAGCAGAGCGCTTCCGCGCCGATCTCGGTATCAAGGACGGCAAGATAGTCGAGGTCATGCGCCGTTCCGCCGACTCCGCGGAGTTGGCCGGTGGGGCGGCCGAGACCATCGACGCGACCGGGCACGTGGTGGCTCCCGGCTTCGTCGACATCCACACCCACTACGACGGCCAGGTCAGCTGGGACAGCCTGCTGGAGCCATCCAGCGGCCACGGCGTCACCACCGTGGTTACCGGGAACTGCGGCGTCGGCTTCGCCCCAGTCCGGCCAGGCACCGAAGACTGGCTGATCAAGCTGATGGAGGGCGTCGAAGACATCCCCGGCACCGCGCTGACCGAGGGCATCACCTGGGGCTGGGAGACCTACCCCGAGTACCTCGACACGATCGGCAAACAGACGTACGCCGTCGACGTGGGCAGCCAGGTGGCGCACGGCGCGATCCGCGCCTACGCCATGGGAGAGCGCGGTGCCCGCAACGAGCCAGCAACGCCCGACGACATCGAGGCGATGAGCCGGCTGGTCCGGGAGGCGGTCGAGGCGGGGGCGCTCGGCTTCTCCACGTCGCGCACCATCGCCCACACCGCAATGGACGGCGAGCCGGTGCCCGGCACTTTCGCCGCCGAGGAGGAACTGTTCGGGCTCGGCCGCGCCATGGCTGCCGGCGGGCAGGCGGTGTTCGAGCTGGCACCGCAGGGAGCGGCGGGTGAGGACATCGTCGGACCGAAGAAGGAGCTGGAGTGGATGCGGCGGCTCAGCCGCGAGGTCGACCGGCCGGTGTCGTTCGCGCTGATCCAGGTCGACGCCGACCCGAACCTGTGGCGCGAGCAACTGGACGTGTCGGCGGCCGCACACGCCGAGGGCAGCCGACTGTATCCACAGATCGCGGCGCGCCCGTTCGGGATGATGATCGGCTTCCAGGGGCACCACGGCTTCACCCACCGGCCCACCTACCGCAGGCTCAAGGCCGAGTGCAGCCGCGAAGAGCTGGCGCAGCGGCTGGCCGACCCCGCCGTGAAGTCCGCCATCCTGGCCGAGGATGACCTACCCATCGATTCGTCGGTGCTGTTTGACGGCATGTTCGCCATGGTCCAGCACTCGTTGGGGCGGCTTTTCGCACTGGGCAACCCGCCGGATTACGAGCCCACCCCCGACCGCACCGTCGCCTCGATCGCCGCCGCCCGGGGCGAGGACCCGATGTCGACGCTGTATGACCTCATGCTGGAGTCCGACGCGACGGCGATGCTGATGCTGCCGCTGTTCAACTACGCCGATGGCAATCACGACGCGATCCGCGAGATGATGCTGCACCCGGCCGGGGTGCTCGGGCTGTCCGACGGCGGTGCCCACTGCGGCATGATCTGCGACGCGTCCTATCCCACATTTCTGCTGACACACTGGGTGCGGGACCGGCGCCGCGGCGAGAAGTTGTCGTTGGAGTATGTGATCCGCAAGCAGGCCCGCGACACCGCGCACCTGTTCGGCCTCACCGACCGTGGCACCATCGAAGTCGGCAAAAAGGCCGATCTCAATGTGATCGACATGAACGCGCTGACGCTGCATCCCGCGGCGATGGCCTGGGACCTGCCGGCCGGCGGACGGCGAATCCTGCAGGGGGCAAGCGGGTATGAGGCGACGATCGTCAGCGGCACCGTCACCCGCCGCAAGGACGTCGACACCGGTGCACGTCCCGGCCGATTGGTGCGCGGAGCACGCTAGGTTCGGCCGGTGACCACCACTGCCGGCAATCCGGCACGCACCCGCGATGAGGACGCGATCGGCGACCCACCTGCCTCGCCGACCCTGGTACCGGCCGAGCGGTACTACTCGCCGGAGTTCGCCGCCCTTGAAATCGAACAGATGTGGCCGAAGGTGTGGCAGATCGCTTGCATGGTCGACCATGTCGCGCAACCGGGTGACTACTTCGAATACCGTTGTGGCCCATACGGAATACTGGTGGTCCGTGGGGACGACGGGGTGCTGCGTGCCTTCCAGAACAGCTGCCGCCATCGCGGCAACTCGCTGTGCGTGGGCTCGGGTTCGGGACTGCGTGAACTCAAGTGTGGTTATCACGGCTGGACCTGGGACCTGGCTGGCTCGCTGAAAAGGGTGCCCAACCGCAAGGGGTTCGGCTCGCTGCATATGTCTGAATTCCCTTTGTTGCCGGCTAACGTCGACACTTTCGCGGGGATGGTCTTCGTAAGCCTCGACGTGGACGCGATGCCGTTGCTCGAGTACCTGGACGCGATTCCAGACGACATCGCCTGGTGCCACATCGAGGACTTTCGTTGCTACGCAACGTTGACCGTGGACGTCGAGGCGAATTGGAAAACGATCGCCGATGGCTACAGCGAGACTTACCATATTCAGACGCTGCACCCGGAGCTGCTGCGTTGTGTCGACGATATCCATGCACCACAACAGATCTGGGTGCACGCAGGCAAATCCGACCAACCTTACGGCGTTCCAAGCCCGCGCTTCGAAGGCGCGCTGAGCGACGAAGAGGTTTGGGACGCTTACGTTTACACCCAGGGTATGTTAATGGGCACGGCCGAGGGCACGCCCATTCCCGACAACCGGCAACCGGGCCAGACGGTACCCGACCTGATCGCCGAACGCACTCGCGAGTTCGCCGCCGCACGCGGGGTCGATCTGAGTTGGGCCGACACCGACCGGGTCACCCGGCTGCACCAGTACAACGTGTTCCCCAACATGACATTCCTCGTCAACGCCGACCACCTGACGATCATGACCTCACGGCCCGGGGCGGATCCCGATCATGGCGAGTTGACGATGTTTCTGATGACCCGAATGGCGCCGGGCGCACCGTACAACAAGCCGACCGACATGCGAATGTCAGCCGATCAGGCCGAACCCGGGATTGTGCTGACCCAGGACATCAAAGTGCTGCCGGGTCTGCAGCGTGGGTTGCATCAGCCCGGCCTCACCCACCTGGTGCTGTCCAACGAGGAACGCCGGGTGATCAACATGCACCGCAACCTGGAGCGCTACCTCGACCTGCCCAAGTCGGCGCGGATGACGGGTGGGCAGGGCGCATCTCAGGTGTGATGCACCCGCCGTCATGATGTACGCGTGAATGAATCCGTCCGGTTCGCCGGTCTCAGCGATGTCGGCCGGCTGCGCGCCACCAACCAGGACTGCTGGGGCGCCGACTCCGACCAGGCGTTGTTCATGCTCGCGGACGGGGTGGCCTGCAGCACCGACGGGGCGTTAGCGGCCCGCCTAGTGGTCGAATTGCTGCCGACCTACGTGGCCCGCCATTTCAAGTCCGACGAGCCCGACGCGAAGCCCGACGAACCGGAAGCGTCGCTGGGCCGCGCGCTGGTCGAATACTGCGACGACTTTCGCCGCTTCGCCGCCGCCGATCCCCGTGCCGCCGGATCCAACACAACCGTGGTGGCCGTGCTCGTAACACTTTCACGCGCCACGGTCGCCCACCTCGGCGACAGCCGCGCCTACCTGTTTCGCGACCGACAGGTGCGGCAGTTGACGCGCGATCACAGCGTGATCCAGGACCTCATCGATGCGGGCGAGGTCTCCGTCGAAGACGCCGAGCACCACCCCGCCCGCGCCATCGTGACCCGGCACGTGGCGATGGTTCCGCACCCGCTGCCCGATGTCAGCTCGGTGGATCTGTTGCCCGGCGACCGAATCCTGCTGTCCAGCGACGGGCTGCACGGCGTCCTCGACGATGAAACCTTGGCACGACTATTGGATTCACATTCCGATCCCGCCGACGCGTGCGCGGCGATGATCGCAGCGGCGAACGAGGCCGGCGGCCCGGACAACATCACCGCCGTCGTGGTGGACGTCCCCGCCGACGACCAATAGTGCCGCGCTGCAACAAGCCTCGAGCACACCAAACGAATGGGGTTGAGCCATGGATGACTCGGTGCGATTCACCGAATCAGCAGACGTGGTGGTCGTCGGTTTCGGTGCCGCGGGCACCTGCTCGGCGATTGCGGCACGGGAGGCCGGCGCCGACGTCCTCGCGCTGGATCGCGCCAATGGCGGTGGTTCGACCGCGATTTCGGGTGGCATCATCTACGCCGGCGGCGGCACCTGGGTGCAGCAACAGGCCGGCGTCAACGACAATTACGCGCAGATGCTCGACTACCTGCGCCTCGAAGTGGGCGATGCCGTCAGCTCGCAGACGCTGGAGTCGTTCGTGGCCGGCAGCCCCGAGATGATTCGCTGGCTCAGCGACCGTGGCGTACCGTTCGACTCCACGCTGTGCCCGTACAAGACGTCGTATCCGAATAACCACTACTACCTGTATCATTCCGGCAGCGAGAACGCCGGTGCATTTCGCAGCCAGACCCCACCCGTCCAGCGCGGACACCGGGTGAAGGGCAACGGAACGTCCGGCAAGAAGATGCATGCGCCGTTGGCGAAAACCGCACTGGCCCTCGGGGTTCGGTTCCACCCACACACCAAGGTGACCGGGCTGCTACGCAATTCATCCGGCCGGGTAGTAGGGGTGGCGGCCACAACCATGCGCGACGCCCCACCGCACGTCCAGCGCCTGTATTCAAGGTTGGCGGCGGTGTCAACAAAGCCCGGCATCTACTATCCGCCATTGCGAAACCTGATGGAGCGCCGGCTTCGCAGATTGGAGCGCCGCTACGCGCGCCTGGTCCGCATCGAAGCGCGGAGCGGTGTGATCCTTTGTGCCGGCGGCTATATAGGCAACTCCGAATGGATCCAGCGGTTCGCACCGCAGTACACCGGCGGCCTGCAGCTGGGCACCAGCGGTGACGACGGCAGCGGCATCGCATTGGCCCAGAGCGCCGGCGCGGTCACCGAACGTATGGACAACGTATCGGCGTGGCGATTCATCACGCCGCCAAGCGCTTTCATTAGCGCGATCATCGTCGACGAGCACGGCGAGCGCGTCATCGACGAAAGCCGCTATGGTGCAGCTGTCGGACATGCCATGGTGCGTCACCACGAGGGCAAGGGCTGGATCCTGGTGGACGCCGCGCTACTGAAAGAGGCTCGGCGTCAAATGATCACGCAGCCACTATGGTTTCAGCGTGCGCAGTCCGCGGCGCTGATGCTGCTCGACTCAACGAAGGGCGCGTCCTTGCGGGAGGTTGCCGAGCGCGCGGGTGTCGACGCCGACGGTCTGGTGGCCACGGTCGCAGCGCATAACACGGCCATCGATACCGGCGCCGCAGACCCGGTCGGGAAACCGGCGGACTTCCTCCGGCGCATCAGCGAACCGCCCTACACGCTGCTGAACATTTCGATCCGGCCGAACCTGCTCAATCCCACTCCGATGCTGACCCTCGGCGGTATCCGTGTCGATGAAGGAACCGGAGCGGTCCTCGACGAATCAGGCGCGGCCATTCCCGGCCTATTCAGTGCCGGACGCACCGCGACCGGGATCTGCTCGAACTCCTACGTCAGCGGACTGTCGCTGGCCGACTGCGTATTCGCCGGCCGCCGCGCCGGCAAGCATGCGGCGGCTCAGCGGCTGGCGGAGCGCTGAATCACCAAACCCACGGCGACCGTTACCAGGTCGGGTTGTTGAACCTGGATGAAGTGGTCGCTGCCGGTAGCCACGATATGTGGTGTCTGCGGGCGGAGCTCGACCAAGCGGGCGGCGGCGGCGCGCCACGCCTCTTCGAGCTTCGCGCTCTTGTCCGGTGAGACGTCAGATGGGACCCGGAACGGCTCGGTCCGGGTAAGTACGGCTGTCGCGACGGCCGGGAACGGAGCCGCCGCGGCAACCTGTGCGACGCAGGCGTCGATGTCAACCGTCTCGAATGACTTCGAATCCGTGAGTTCTGCCGGCGGTTGGTCCAGATCCCGCCGATAGGCCGGCCAGTCGGGTCCCATCAAGCTCGGTATCTCTACGCCGAACGCGTCGACGAAAACCACCGCCCGCACCTGTTCGGGGTGCGTCTGCGCGTAAAGCCGGACGAACAGGCCACCTAGCGAGTGTCCGACCAGAATGAAGGGGCCGGGCACGTGCGCAGCGTCGAGCAGCGCATGCAAATCGCCGACTACATCATTCGCGGTGCGTGGCATCGGGACCGCCGAACTGCGGTCGGTGATGGCGGGCGGACTGGTGTTGCGCAGCGTGCCGGGCCGATCGTAGGCGCAGACCCGATGTTCGCGGGCCAGCGCGGTCAGCACGGCCGGCCCGGTCGCGGGTGGGCTGGCATCGGCCTGACTCCACGGGTCTGAGGAGTTGTGATAGCCAGATTCCAGGATCACGGTCGGCGTGCCCTGCCCACGACACTCGAGGTAGAGGTGCCGACCATTGCCGATCTCAACCGGGCCGGCGAAGTCACCCTGAGCCAGGGACGACGTTGTCTCACGACTGCTTCTGGTGCTCCCTGCACACCCTGCGAGCAGGGCGGTGACCACTAAGATCACCACCGCGAGTCGCCGAATGCCCGGCCGTTTCTGCGATACGCGCATCGGGACATTGTGGCGTGTCGGTGCGTCGTCGGGCCGCTCGGATCAGTCGAACCATCACGAGGGTCGTTCCGGCTCACGCCCGCCCACCTCGCAGCCTGTGGCGTCCGAGCGGTTACGGAGACATAGATATGCCTCACATCACCGTATCTCGATAACGTGAGTTGCATCACCGCTCGGCGTCATCGCCGCAGCGGCGTCGGAGGTTAGCAGCACGGGCAACCTATGAGTACAACGTCGGACCCGGCCCCCGATCGGCGCCGTACGTTAGGGTCGCTGGTGTGGCTGGCGATGAACTGAGCCCCTCACCATTTGACCGACACTGACGCCGGGAGAACACGCATGAGCGCCGAGCAGCCGACCATCATCTACACGCTGACCGACGAGGCGCCACTGCTGGCGACCTACGCCTTTCTGCCGATCGTGCGCGCCTTCGCCGAGCCGGCCGGCATCAACGTCAAGACCAGCGACATCTCGGTCGCCGCCCGCATCCTGGCCCAGTTCCCTGACTATCTAGACGAAGACCAGCGCGTCCCGGACAACCTCGGCGAACTGGGCAAGCTGACCCAGGATCCCGACACCAACATCATCAAGCTGCCAAACATCAGCGCCTCGGTTCCGCAACTACTCGCGGCCATCAAAGAGCTGCAGGACAAGGGCTACAAGATCCCCGACTTTCCCGGCAACCCCAAGACCGATGAGGAAAAAGAAATCCGCCAGCGCTACGCCAACTGCCTGGGCAGTGCGGTGAATCCCGTGCTGCGGGAAGGTAATTCGGACCGACGCGCGCCCAAGGCAGTCAAGGAGTACGCGCGCAAGCACCCGCACAGCATGGGCGAGTGGTCGATGGCATCGCGCACGCATGTCGCCACCATGAAGCACGGCGACTTCTACCACGGCGAAAAGTCGATGACCCTGGACAAGGCCCGTAACGTCCGAATGGAACTGGTCACCAAGGGCGGTGAGACGGTCGTGCTCAAGCCGAAGGTGTCACTGCAGGACGGCGACATCATCGACAGCATGTTCATGAGCAAGAAGGCGCTGTGCGACTTCTACGAAGAGCAGATCGAAGATGCACACAAGACCGGCGTGATGTTCTCCCTGCACGTCAAGGCGACCATGATGAAGGTCAGCCACCCAATCGTCTTCGGGCATGCGGTAAAGGTCTTTTATAGGGACGCTTTTGAAAAACACCAGGCACTGTTCGACGAGCTGGGCGTCAACGTGAACAACGGCCTGGTGGACCTCTACAACAAGATCGAGTCGCTGCCCGCGTCGCAACACGACGAGATCATTAGGGACCTGCACGCCTGCCATGAGCATCGTCCGGAGCTGGCCATGGTCGATTCGGCGAAGGGCATCTCGAACTTCCACTCACCCAGCGATGTGATCGTCGACGCGTCGATGCCTGCCATGATCCGCCTCGGCGGCAAGATGTACGGCGCGGACGGACGGACCAAGGACACCAAGGCGGTGAACCCCGAATCCACGTTCTCCCGGATCTACCAGGAGATGATCAACTTCTGCAAAACCCACGGCCAATTCGACCCGACCACCATGGGCACCGTGCCCAACGTGGGCCTGATGGCGCAGCAGGCCGAGGAATACGGCAGCCACGACAAGACCTTCGAGATCCCGGAGGCCGGAGTTGCGAACATCGTCGACATCGACAGCGGCGAGGTCCTGCTGAGCCAGGACGTCGAGCCCGGTGACATCTGGCGGATGCCCATCGTCACCGACGCGGCGATCCAAGACTGGGTGAAGCTGGCCGTCACGCGGGCACGCAACTCCGGCATGACCGCTGTCTTCTGGCTGGACACCGAACGGCCACACGAGGCTGAGTTGCGCAAGAAGGTGAAGAAGTACCTCAAGGACCACGACACCGAGGGCCTCGAGATCCAGATCATGCCCCAGGTGTGGGCAATGCGATACACAATGGAGCGGGTGGTCCGGGGGCAGGACACCATCGCCGTGACGGGCAACATCCTGCGTGACTACCTCACAGACCTGTTCCCCATTTTGGAGCTGGGCACCAGCGCGAAGATGCTGTCCATCGTTCCGCTGATGGCCGGCGGCGGCATGTACGAGACGGGTGCCGGCGGTTCGGCCCCCAAACACGTCCACCAGCTGGTCGAGGAGAACCACCTGCGTTGGGATTCGCTTGGCGAGTTCCTAGCGCTGGGAGCCTGTTTCGAGGACGTGGGCATCAAGACCAAGAACGAGCGGGCCAAGATCCTCGGCACGACGCTGGACGCGGCTATTGGCAAGCTGCTGGACGAGAACAAGAGCCCGTCGCGCAAGACCGGCGAGCTGGACAACCGGGGCAGCCAGTTCTACCTTGCCATGTACTGGGCACAGGAACTGGCCGCGCAGGACGACGACAAAGAGCTCAAGAAACATTTCGGTCCCCTCGCCGAAGCGTTGGCAAAGAACGAGAAGAAGATCGTCGCCGAACTCAACGGAGCCCAAGGTGACGAGGTTGACATCGGCGGCTACTACTACCCCGACGCCGACAAGACCGCCGCGGTGATGCGCCCGAGCGAGACATTCAATGAAGCACTTGCCGCCTCTCTGGATTAGCACACTTGGTTGTGCGCGAACGTAACTGCACCGCAGAATCCGGTCCGCTGTTGTAGCCGAGTCAGGCTCTGGGAATGGTCAAGACCGTGTCTTCTCGGTGCACGAGCGACGCGGCGGCGACCTTGAACTGGCTCAGTTTGTCGACTATGGTCTGCCCCTCCGGGGTGTGCCCCCAGATGCTAATACCTTGGTATGTTGTTGGCTCCCAGGTTGTTTCGTCGACCACGATTGGGTTCCAGCCGACCTCCCATTCGAAGCCGGACGGGGTTAGCGCGTAAAAGGACAGTTCCCTGTCGTTAGTGTGTTGGCCAATGCCTAGCGCCATGTCGAAGCCGAGTTGCCGAACGCGCTGGTAGGCGGCGGTCATGTCGTCGAGGTCGGCCACCTGTATGTTGCAGTGCTGCACCCGGGTGCGAATCGGGTTGAGCGGCAACCGATTGACCGCCGCGATGGCCACCGAGTGGTGTCGTTCGTTGACCCGCAGAAACCGGATCTTGAACTTCAGGCCGCTGATGGTCTCGTCGATGAAGTCGGTGAGCCTGGCGTCGAAGACCGTCTCGTAGTAGCCGTGCACTTGGTGCGGCTTCTTGCTGGTAAGGGCGACGTGTCCCAATCCGGATGCGCCCGTGACGAATCTGCCACGGATCGAGGCCGGGATGTCGCCGCCCTGCGGCCGGGTGAAGATCTCCTGGGCTAGTCTATTGGGACCGGCGAACCGGGCCATTCGCTCGACACCTCGAATCGCCGTTTCCTCGGATGTCCCGTCGGTGACGGGCACGCCGTGATTTCTGACGCGGGCCAGGATCTCGTCAAAAGTGTTATGGTCGTCCACTTCCCAACCCAGTGCTGCGACATCTTCGGCGGGGCCACGCTTCAGCAGGAACCGGCAGGTGTGGTCATCGAGCCGAAACCGATGCACGTCGGGCAGCGTCTGGTCGAAATGCATGCCGATGGCGTCGCTGCCGAACCTTCGCCAGTCGGCGAACTTCTCTGTCTCGACAACGACGTAGCCCAGGTGTACCCGGCCGAACACGCTAGCCACGAGCCAACCTCGAATCCGGTTGCAGGAAACCGCAAACCAGCTCGTTAAACAACTCCGCGCGTTCCCACTGCATCCAGTGGCCGGTGTGCGAGGTCATCACCAGCTCGGCGTTAGGGAGGGCGTTGAGCAGCATCGGCCCACCGGATGGCTTGTTGACCTTGTCGTCACGCCCCCACAACACCAGCGTCGGTGTCTTCAGTTTCTTCAACCGCGAATCGCGAGTCAGATCCATACGCCACAGCGTGCGCAGTGCCAGTGGCCCCGACGGGCGTCGCAGCGGCGGGTTGGCCACCACCTCGGGGTCGATGGATGCTTTATACCGCAGGTCGATCAGCTCGTCGGGTACCTGAGCACCGTCGTAGACGAGGTAGGTGCGAATGAAGTTGGCCAGCTTCTCGCGACTCGGCCCTTCTCCGCCGTAGTAAGACATCAGGCTGTTGAGTCCGGCGGTCGGCAAGCCTCGGGTAGTCCCGATGCCACCCGGACCCATCAAGACCAGCTTTTCGACTCGATTTGAGGTGTCCAGCGCGAGCCGCAGCGCCGCCGCTCCACCGTATGAGTTGCCGATCAAATGCGCTGTATCGACGCCGATTTCGTCGAGCAACCCACGAATCATGTCCGCGAGGTAACCAAACGGGTCGCTCTGGTCTAGCGTCTTGGTCGAGCTGCCATAGCCAGGCATATCGGGCACGATCACCCGGAACTGCTGCGCCAGCGTGTCGATGTTGCGGGAGTAGTTCGACACTCCGGATGCTCCCGGACCACCGCCGTGTAGCAGCACAACGACTGGGCCGGTTCCGGATTCGACGAAGAAGATCGGCTTGCCGGCAACGGTGACCGTCGCTTCGGCGCGTTGGGTAGTGGTCATGCGAGAACTCCGTTCAGGGTCGGCGCCAGCGCGCCGGCGACAGTTACCGGGGTTGGGTTGCAGTCCAGGCCGGCCGGTGGAGCCGCCAGCGGTGTCACAGAATCTGTCGCCGCATAGATGAATCCGTCTGGCCGGACGATGGCCGCGGTCGCCTTCTTGTCTCTGAGCCACGCAGTGAGCGTGGTATCCCGGACCGGGATTGACGTGGCACCACGCTGGGTCCACGCGTGCGCTTCGGGCGGCAGGTCGCCGATGTGCAGCAGCGTCCACCGGCCCTGCATGACGTCGTCGAGGCGTTTCCTGGCGCCGGTGTCGTCGATCACCCAGGGTTGGATGATCTGCCGGCCTTCGGCCTTGTGCCCGCTCCCGGCGAAAAATCCGTCGGGGTAGTACGCTTCGGGGATCCAGTAGAGCTTTTGCCCCTGCCGGCGGATTGCCGCCGACTTGGTCAGCACACGCAACACATGGTTGCGGATCGTCGCCAACACCTTGTTACGTTCGGTGATGACGCGGCCCATCAACACTGCCCGCCGGGTCACTTCCGTAACGTGTGGTTTGCGCTCGGCCTCGTAGGAATCCAACAACGACTCAGGGGCGTGCCCAGCAAGGACCGCGGTGAGTTTCCAGCACAGATTGGCCACATCGCGAACGCCCGCGGCCATCCCCTGGCCGATCCAGGGCGGCATGGCATGTGCGGCGTCGCCGGCCAGAAACACCCGGCCCACCCGCCACCGATCGGCCACCCGAACGTGGTGGCGGTAGATCACCGTGCGCAGAATCTCGACATGCTCGTCGGTGATGCCCTGGTCGTTGAGTACTTCCCAGACGGCCGCGTCGCTCACCAGATGGTTGTCGTCTTCGCCCGCGCGGGCGGGGTATTCCCAGCGGTGGTGTCCGAGCGGGGTCGGGCAGTCCACCGTCGGCCGAACGGGGTTGCAGTGGAAGCGCAAGCGGTCGTGGGCATCCCACTTCTTGAGCAATTTGGTGTCGATCACGACCCAGCGCTCGCTGTAAGTCTTACCGGAGTAGCCGACGCCCAACTGCCCGCGGGTGGGCGAGGAGCCACCGTCGGCAGCAATCACATACGAGGCACGTATCCGCCTGAAGGTATCGGCGCGCAGGTCGGCCAACATCAACTCGACGTGATCGCCCTTGTTCAAGACACGCAGGCATTCGTGCTCGAGCAGCACCTCGACGCCCGCGAAGCGAGCCACGCCCGCACGCAGCACGGCATCTACAGCGGGTTGATAAATGAACTGTTGAGGCGGGTGTCCGCAGCCGCGTCCGGTGATCGTGGTCTGGTAGAACGGCGCCCCCGTGGAGTCCACGAATGCGAGTGGTCGGTCGGCAAGCATGTCCTGTTGCAGGCGGTCGGCAAGCCCCACCGACTGCCATATCCGCATCACTTCCTCGTCGGTAGAGATGGCGCGTGCCCGCTGGTAGATGTCGGGATCACGCTCAATCACAATAACTTTCAAGCCATACCGACCCAGCAGGTTGGCGGCGGTCGCCCCGACGGGCCCGTAGCCGACTACCGCCACGTCACAGTCGATTGCCGGAGTATTCGGCGATCCGTTATCGCTCACTGCTGAACCTCGTCCCTCGGGTGTCTACGTCGAAACTTGTTCTGGAGTGATCACTACGTTAGTGTAGCGATCGTTACGCAGTCAATAGTCATTCTCAAAGAGGCCACGATGGACGCAGTCACCGAGATCGCCGCGGCGTTGTGAACCGTCACCATCAGCGGCCTTGGCTCGCTACCTCTGACCTCCAAGCGATCAGGAAATCTCTATGACACAGAATGATTGGCCGGTGGCGATCCTCGGATCGGGCAATATCGGCACCGACCTGATGATCAAGATTCTGCAGGGCGACGGGCCCCTACGGATGGCGGCCGTGGCCGGCATCGACCCCGATTCCGACGGCCTGGCCCGCGCCCGACGGCTCGGCGTGCCGGCAACCCCCGACGGGGTCGACGGACTGCTTGCAATGCCGCACTTCGGCGACATCCGCCTGGTGTTCGACGCGACCTCCGCCGCCTCCCACCGAACCAACTGGACCAAGCTGGAACCGGCCGGCGTACGAATGCTCGATCTCACCCCGGCGGCCATCGGTCCCTACTGCGTCCCAGTGGTCAACCTTGATGAGCACCTCGACGCGACCAACCTCAACATGGTGACATGTGGCGGCCAGTCGACGATACCGATCGTCGCTGCCGTCGCGCAGCACGGCATCGTGTCCTACGCAGAGATCGTGTCGTCGATCTCCTCGAAATCCGCCGGACCAGGCACCCGGGCCAGCATCGATGAGTTCATCGAAACGACCTCGGCTGCCCTGCAATCCGTGGGCGGGGCACAGCGCGCCAAAACAGTCATGATCCTCAACCCCGCCGACCCGCCGGTGCTGATGCGCAACACGGTCTACTGTCTGGTCAACGGGGACGTCGATCACGGGGCGGTTGAATCGTCAATCATCGACATGGTGGCACGGGTCAATCGCTACGTGCCCGGATACCGGCTCACGCGGGGCGTGCAATTCGAGACCTTTACCGCCGAGAACCCGCTGTACATCCCGCAGACCGGCAAGTTCGTCGGTACTCGGATGACCGCGCTGCTCCAGGTCACCGGCGCCGGGCAGTACCTGCCCGGCTACGCCGGCAATCTGGACATCATGACCTCGGCGGCCAAGGCAACCGCCGAACGCATTGCCGGTTACGACACTCAAACATCAAGGGCTTCATAATGATTCAGCTATACGTCAGCGATGTGACATTGCGCGACGGCATGCACGCCGTACGCCACCAGTACACGGTTGCGCAGGCAGTAACAATTGCGGCGGCACTCGATGCCGCCGGCGTCGCCTCCATCGAAGTCGCCCACGGCGACGGCCTCGGAGGATCCAGCTGCGTTTACGGCTTCGGCGCGCACACCGACCTGGAATGGATCGAGGCTGTCGCGGCAAGTGCGCGGCGCGCCAAGGTCGCAACCCTGCTATTACCCGGGATCGGGCGAGTGCGCAACCTCCAAGACGCCAATCGTGCCGGCGCCACCGTGGTCCGGATCGCCACGCATTGCACCGAGGCCGACATCTCCGCCCCGCACATCGCCGGTGCCCGCGAGCTCGGCATGGACACCGCGGGTTTTCTGATGATGAGCCACAAGACCACACCGTCCGCGCTAGCCGGGCAAGCCAAGTTGATGGAGAGCTACGGGGCGACCTGCGTCTACGTCGTCGACTCGGGCGGTGCGATGACCATGCGCGACGTCGCCGAACGCGTAGATGCGCTGCGCCAAACCCTGGATTCGGCAACCGAGGTCGGGATACACGCTCACCACAATCTGTCTCTCGGAGTGGCGAATTCGATCGTCGCTGTCGAACAGGGCGCCACCCGGGTCGATGCCTCGCTGACGGGGATGGGTGCTGGCGCCGGCAACGCCCCACTTGAGGTATTCGTCGCCGCCGCCGGCAAGATGGGCTGGGCACATGGCTGCGATCTGCACGCTCTGCAGGACGCCGCAGACGATCTGGTGCGTCCTCTGCAGGACCGTCCGGTCCGCGTGGACCGTGAAACGCTGACTCTCGGCTATGCGGGCGTCTACTCCAGCTTTCTCCTGCACGCCGAAAACGCTTCGGCGCGTTATGGAATCGATGCTCGCACGCTTCTCGAGGAAGCCGGGCGCCGCGGCATGATCGGCGGGCAAGAGGACATGCTGGTCGATATCGCGCTGGACCTGTTGGCAAGTAGCGTCATTGAGCCAGAATCGCGCCACCCAGCCAGCGCCTAATGAATTGGCGCAGCTCTTCGCGCGATCGCGCAGAATCATTAGGCGCCACCCAGAAGGAAAGCATCGTGCGCAGGGTGAACTCGACAAGTCCCCGCAGCGCCGCGTCGTCGTAGCCGTAAGCCGCCCAATCGACGTCAAACCGCTCGATCATTCGCATCCCGATGTCCTGGGACGTGGCCGAGGCAACTCCGACCGCAGTGGTCCCGACATAGGGTGCGGACAGCAAGATTCCGATATGCGGAGTTCTGATCGCCGCGTCGAGCGTGTACAGCACGCCTTCGGTCATTGCGTCGGCAGGGTCGTGAATGCCGCGAACGGCTTCGGCGAGGTTGTCGATGAATTCGTCTACCGATGCCATCGCGGCAGCGCGCATCAATGCCTCTGCAGTGGGAAAGTAGCGATACACCGTCTGCCGGATGACGCCGAGGGATGCCGCGACATCTGAAATGCTGATATCCGATCCGGTTTCGGAGAGCAGACGCGTGGCGGTATCCACAATCCGCTGCTGAGCCTCCTCATCCGTGGCCGGTGGGCTACCACCCCAGCCTCGCCTACGCGCCACAGCGTGCGCCTCTTGCCCCTGACACCTACGCAGGATATGCCGGATTGACCCAGCGAGCCGATTGTTGTAATCATACATTCTGCAAATACGATGTATGATGACCTAGAGAGGCGTCTAGTGACCGACTTGCAGGTACGCAAGATGCGCTTCAAATTTGCCGACTATCCGGTGCCGTTCCTTTGGAACAAGGCCAATCCGGCCTTCTCGTCGATGGCCAACGCCGTCTCGTTCCTGGCCGTGCCCTTCGAAAAGATGATCGTCAGCATGATCAGCGAGGCCATGCCGTTGATCGACGAGCCCGCGGTGGCCGCCGAAGCCGACGCCTTTGTCCGCCAGGAGGGTCAACACTCGATGGCCCACCGCGGTCATATCCGCGGTTTGATCAAGGCACATCCCGGGCTCAAGGAGACGTTCGATGAAGTGATGGCCGCGTTCGACGACCTGACCGCGAACAAGTCCCTGGCGTATCGCTTGGCCTACACCGCCGATCTCGAAGCAACGTTCACCCCGGTGTTCAAACTGATGCTCGACAACGACGCCACCCTCTTCGCGCCCGGCGACGACCGGGTGGCCTCGCTGTTCCTGTGGCACTTCGTCGAAGAAGTCGAACATCGCAGCTCCGCGCTGGTCATCTACAACGGCGTCATCGGCGACCCGTGGTTCCGGGTCAGGATGGCCCCGTCGATCTTCCGGCACGTACTCAGCGTCGTGCGAATCGCCGCCAAGGGTTTCAACAAGCACGTCCCGCCAGAAGTCCGCAAAGTGGACGCCTTGAGCTTGTTCGGTACACATCGACGCAAACAAGCACTGCTGCAACGACTCCCGCTCTTTCACGCGACCGACAACGGGCCAGTGGTCAACGCATTTGACCATATCCCGCTGCGGGAGCAGTTGATTGCGATGTCCGGCGTCGTGCGCAGCCAGTTGCCCGGACACAATCCGGCGCACGAAAGACTTCCAGTGCTCGCCGACCAGTGGTTCCGTCGCTTCGACGCCGGCTACGACGTCACCCAGTGGTATACCGCCGGAGAGTCTTTGGAGAGCGCGGCAAATGGTTGACCTGTGCACGTCTACCTTCGCCGACCTTGCACGTCGACTCGGTTTTAGCTGTGCGCAGGCGGGCGGTCTGGTGCGGGTCCGCAATCCGCTGGCGCTGGCGAACTGGACTCTGCCGGTATTGGAACTGACGGTGACCACCGGTGCCGTTATGGCGCTCGTCTATGCCATTGTCCGCTGGCGTCGCCATAACGATCCCACCAATCTGGCGCTGTGGTTCGGTGCGATCGCCTACCTGCTGATCATCGAACCGCCGCTGTATTTTCCAAGCGCATTCGGCATCCAGAGCCAGGTCGACACCATGTTCGCCCACAACGTGTTTACGCTCGATTTCCTGTGGGGTCGCCTCCCGCTCTACATTGTCGCCATCTATCCGATGATGGCCACGGTGGCCTTCGAGACCGTCCGGACCCTGGGCGTCTTCCGCCGGTACGGAACCCTGGTCGGTGCGATAGCGGTCGGATTCGTCCACCATGCCTACTACGAGATCTTCGACCATCTCGGTCCGCAATTGCGTTGGTGGGAATGGGCTCTCGATAACAAGATGAATCAACCGTTTCTTGCCTCGGTGCCGTTCCCCAGTGTGGTGGTGTTCGCCGCCCTCTGGCCTATCTCGCTGGCCCTCTGCACGCAGTACTTCGTCGGCCGCCATGTCGATGCGGGTAAGTCGTTCACCGGTGTTCAAGTCCTCTGGCGCACAATCGTGATCGGAATCCTCGCGTCGGTTGGCACGGTGTTATTGCCGCTGCCCGCCACCGTGGCCGGTGCGCTGGCCGACAGCACCAATGTGTTCGGCATAGGACTGGCGATCGAGCTACTGGTCGTCGCCGCACTTGCAGTGGTCGTGCTGTTCAGCCAGTGGCAGCGAAGTCGATTCGCTCGCGACGACGTTCACCGGGACACCAACCCGCGCATCATAATGTGGTACGCGGTCAGCTATCTGGTGGTCATGGCGCTGCTGTGGGTGACGGCATTGCCCGCATATTTCGGTGCGGTCAACGGATTCACCGACAAGGGCGACCCTGTAGGGAGCCTCCGGTACACCGTCGTGTGCTTTGCGATAGCGGGGCTGTGCGTAGCCGCGGCGCTAAGCGAATGTCGTTCGAAAGAACTCGAAAGGACTACGCTCAGCGCTGACGGCGCTACCCGGTAGCCGAATCGTCAGCCCAAGTTGCGGGCAGCAACGGTTGAGTTGGACCGTGGCCGAATGCGCCTCTAGCCAACTCGGTCATACCGGCCGCCTCGGTGGCGCTGATCTCGTGATGCGTGCCAGTGAAACCGAACTGGGCGGTGTTGCCGCTGCCAGAGGGAGTGACAGCGTTCTGGGTCGGCCCAGGCTCGGACGATCCAGAGGTCTCGTCATCCAGGAATTCGTAGACGTATCCGCGGTCCTGAACGTCCGCGCCCCGATGACGGCGGGCCTTACGTCGTTGTGCGGCGTTCGATACCGCCGGGGCTGAAGCGATGACCGCCAGATCCGATGCAGGCGACTTGGCCGACCGGCGGTCGGTGACGGTCGGACCGACACCCTGCTCTGGATCCAGCCCAGCAACCGCATAGGGCGTCGCCGTTGCGATAGTCGCCGGCGCGGGACCTCCGCTCGCGCCGGTACTTGCCGCACTCGCGGGAGTGCTGGACGCCGCTCCCGGAGCCGGGGCCGCGGCGATTGTGCTCAGCGAGTAGGCCTCGGACCGGGTTGGCGCCGCGATTGGCTCACTCGCGTCCGGCACTACGGATTCTGGTTCGACAGTGGCGAGCGCCGCCAAGCCGGCCAGACCGGCAAGTCCGGCCGGTGCGGCAAGCAGCAGCGGTGCGGACAGGATCATTCCGTACAGCGTCCACCACAGCGGCCAGCCCCAGAAGTTGTAACTGATCAGGAAGAAAAGCGGCCCCCAGGTTGTCAGCGCCACAATGGGATTGGCCGCGAAATCGACGAGGAACGCCCGCAAGAACCCAGCCGGGTTGGTGATGAAGTCCCAAGTTTGCTGACCCGCGGGGAAGCTCAGGACGAGCGACTTCAGCCACGCGAGAATGCCGTCGCCGACCTGTCCCGCTGGGTCCGCGTCGGCCGCCCCCTTGATCACTGTCGGCGCGGGAGTTCCGGGCGCTGCTGACGTGAGCACGGTTTCCGTCACGGCCTGGTAGGTACTCATGGTGGTAGCGGCCTGAATCCACATTCTTGCGTAGTCGGCCTCGTTGAGCGCGATCGGAATGGTATTGATACCGAAGAAGTTGGTGGCCACAAGCACTCCGTGGACCATGTGATTGGCGGCCAACTCAGCTAGTGTCGGCATGGTCGCCAGCGCCACCGTGTAGGCCGTCGCTGCGGCCTCGTGCCGAACGGCGGCATCGGCGCTCTTACGACTCTGCGCGGCCAGCCAGGCTAAGTACGGAAGGTGCGCTGCGACATAGCTTTCCGTGGTGGGCCCCTGCCATGCCGACCCCACCACCGCGCCGAGCACGGAGCTCAATTCGGCCGCAGTACTGGCGTAGCTATTGGACAGTTCGGTCCAGGCACCCGCCGCGGCTAGCATGGCGGCCGGCCCGGGCCCGTTAGACAACAGCGCCGAATGCACCTCGGGCGGCGCCGCCACCCATACCGGCGCTGTCACCGGCGGGCCGCGCGGACGTCGGCAAGCAGTCTGATGGCGACCGCCGACACGTAGAGCCACAGCATGATGCTGATCACCCAGGTTGGCACGTAGTTGAATCGCTCGGAATCGCCAGAGGCGTTGGCGCCCAGGTACGCACATACAGCTAGCACCGAAACGCCGATTAGCGTCGACAGGCCGGACCAACCGGGACGCCCGTTCTTGCCGAAGTAGCGGGCGAAGGCGAAGCAGGCGACGGTCATGGCGAGGAAGCCGATCATCCCGCCGATACCGTGAATCTTGGTCGAAGTACTGACCTGTTCGAAGCCGTGGTAACCGGTCGAATTTCCCGGCGGGAAGCCGAACGCGGGCTCGGGAGCATTGAGTCCGACGACGATGCCGGCGCCGAAGCCGTAGATGCCCACGCCAATGGCGGCGACCATCCCGGACCGTTGCGGCCAGACCACTCGCCCGATGCCGACGCCAAAGGCCACCAGCAGCGCCCCGTAAGCGATGAAGTCGAGCGCTTGTACCCATCCCCAATCGCCCAGCACAAGAAGGCTGTTGGCATGTCGGCGCACATCGAAGCCTGGCCGCAGCGCCGCCAGCAGGCAGGATGTCACAGTGACCAGGACGCCGCCGGCGACGCCGGCCGAGAGCAGTGCGGCGGTCAGGCGCTGCCGGCGGGCAGCTGCGGACGTCTGCATAATCACTAGCTGCCCCTCCAAGAATGGTTAGCCAACCCTAATGGAACATTAACATGAATGATGTTCATGTTCGACGTGTGCAACGATGAGCAAGTGGCCACCCACAACGTCCTTCGGCGACGGCGCCAGCCCGTGCAGGAACGCAGCAAGAAGCGCGTCGCGCGGATGCTGTCGGCCGCGCTGGAGCTGCTCGAAGCCGGCGGTGAAGAGGCGGTGACCACTCGCGCGATCGCTGAACGCGCCGACATCCCAGTCGCCACCGTCTACCAGTTCTTCCCCAACCGCGACGCTGTGCTCCAGGAGATCCTGGCGGACCTGCTCGATCGGCGGGACGCCGAGGGTGGGATGGTGCTGGCCGCACTGTCACCTAACAGCCTGGGTGAGGTGATTCACGCGCTGTTCGAGTTTCACCGCGAGTACCTGGACACCCACCCGCAGATGGCGAAGCTGTTCTATCTCAGTCGATCCAGCGGCCTAATCGCCGACCCACAGCAGCGCCGAGCCCGGTTCGCGGTTGCACTGCATGAGGCTCTGATCGGATGGCGCCTACTGCCCGCCGACGCCGATCCGCTGGTAACGACGATGGCCGTCGAACTTGGCGATCATGTGCTCGAGCTATCGCATCGCGCAGGCCCGGGCCGTGACCACGCGGTGCTAGTCGAGGGCGAACGGGCGTTGACGACGTACCTAGCGACCTACGCGCGACGCGACTAGACCCGTTGCACTAGTCGCCGCACCTCAAAGTTATTGTGTCAGTGTGGTATCCGCGCGGTGGCCTGGATCTCGACCAACGCCCCCGGCGACGCTAGTTCGGTGACCCCGACCGCGGTCCACGCCGCATACGGGGAGGGCATGAAACCGTCTTTGACGGCGGCGAACTCCTGCATATGGGCACGTAGCCCGACGTGGTAGGTGGTCATCTCGATCACGTCGGCGAACGTCAGCCCCGCCTCGGCCAGCAAGGCATGCAGGTTCTCGAAGGCCAGCGTGAACTGTGCCGTCGGATCCGGCGGAACGCTCAGATCAGGATGAAGACCAATCATGCCTGAGCATCGCAAGTATTCACCGTCGATCACCGCGGGGGCGAAATGGTAGGTGTCGTAAATCGGCTGCATCCACGCCGGAATGATCTGCTGCACGAGGTCACCTCACTTGGGCGAAGTAGCTGGGATGGTATGGGTCGCCCGCGGTCAGCGACGGATCGTTGAGGGCGCTGGCGTCGGCGCCGAAGTTCGCCCTCTTGTCCGGGAGCGGGCGGTAGAACAGCTCTTCTCCAAAAAAGCGCAGCACCAACGTGTGCCGAGTCGGACATTGCGGTGTCACCGGCGCACCGCCGTGCAGGGTTCCGGAGTGGAACACCAGCGCATCCCCCGGTTCGATATTCCAGGAAACGACGTCCCACGACGTGGGATCCTGCTTGCGCTGCGCCTCGATGTCCGGCAACCGAGGAAAGTATTCGGCACCCCACACCGGTGAGGTTGGATCGTTCGGATCGAGGTAAGACGTTCCGTCGTACTCGACTCCACGGTGCGAGCCCCGCACGATTTCGAGCGAGTTCTGCTTAGGGATTGGTTCGAAGCTGATCCATATGTTGAGCAGATGCGGGCCGTTAGCCGGCATGTAAGCCGTGTCCTGGTGCCAAGGTGACCGCCCGGCCTTTCCCCCTGATTTGATGAACAATTCCTCGCCAAGGAACCACACCCTCTCCGAATCCCACAGGGCGGAAACAAAATCTGCGATTTCCAGTTCCTTGATGAGCGCAAGATACTGATCGACGTTGGCCGGATTGCCGTACTCGTTGAAGTGCTCGTCGTCGGTTCCCTCGTAGACCTTGCTGGCTTGACCTGGGTTCGCGATTCCGTAGTCGAAGCACTCACGCACTCGCTGCAGCTGTTCGGGCGTGAACAGGTTGCGGACGACAATGGCTCCGTCTTCGGTGAGATCGCGCTTCATCCGCTCGGTTACCAGCATGGCCTCGCTCCTACCTAACTCGATGTCGATTCGGGTTTGACTATAAGTGGAGTCGGGCCAAGCTGTCAACAGCGTCGTCACGACAAGCCCAACACCCATTGCCGCCCAACAGAATTCGCATATAGAGCCCACGCTTGATACGATCTCGATTCGTGTTCGATAACCAGCATCGCGCCGCCGGTCGTCCCGCCGGGGTGCAACGCCGCGGTGTTGAACGGGTGCAGGCCATCCTCGACGCAGCCGAGACGCTGCTCGCCGAGCAGGGCTACGATGCCGCCACGCTCAAGGCGATCGGTGAGCACGCCGGCATTCCGACCGCATCCCTGTACCACTACTTTCCCGACCGGCATCAGGTCGATGCCGCGCTCGTCCAGCGTCATCTGCGCGAACTCGACGCAAAGATCTCCGCATCGGTGAACAGCGCCGAGGTCCGCACCCTTCGCGAGGCGATCGACACTGTCGTCGATCCCTACCTCGCCTACTTCCGCGAACACCCGGACTTCATCCAATTATGGTTCGTGGGCCGAAGTCCGACGCTGAACGAGTTGGCCTTGAAATTCGACGAGCTCCAGGCAGAACAGTTTTGGAGCCATCTCGTCGATAAGAACCTGGTCCGCCCCGACACTCCCCAGCTGGTCGTACAGCTGGCCTTCGAAGCCGGCAACCGACTGTTCGACGTCGCCTTCCGCCGCTCCGCGACCGGGGACGACGCCACCATGGCCGAAGTGCGTCGGTTGCTCACTTCCTATCTGGAGACCTACGCTCCGCAGGCCAAGGCTCCTCGAGCCAAATAGACTCAGTCGCCCGCTGAATGCGTTGTTGTGGCCGACCGATTGACGCACCGTTGACACCACCCGGCGGCCGATTTACGATCAAACTCGATTCTGAATCGACTTAATCGCACCAGGAACGCCTTGGGAGGCTCCGGTGAAGACAACGGCCGCAGTACTTTTCGAGACGGGCAAGCCTTTCGAGATCATCGAACTCGACCTCGATGGTCCCCGCGAGGGTGAAGTACTGATCCGCTACACCGCGGCCGGACTGTGCCACTCCGACTTGCATCTCACCGACGGGGATCTGCCTCCTCGATTCCCAATCGTCGGCGGGCACGAAGGCGCCGGCATCATCGAGGACGTCGGACCCGGCGTCACCAAAGTGAAGCCCGGCGACCATGTGGTGTGCAGCTTCATCCCCAGCTGTGGGCACTGCCGGTACTGCTCGACCGGCAGGCAAAGCCTGTGTGATCTCGGCGCCACCATCCTAGAGGGCTGCCTACCGGATGGCTCCTTCCGATTTCACAGTGGTGGAACGGATTTCGGCGCCATGTGCATGCTGGGCACTTTTGCCAAGAAGGCCACGATCTCCCAACATTCCGTGGTCAAGATCGACGATTGGCTACCCCTGGAGACCGCGGTATTGGTCGGTTGCGGGGTCCCGACCGGGTGGGGCAGCGCGACCTACGCCGGCAACGTCCGTCCCGGCGACACAACCGTCATCTATGGCATCGGCGGCATCGGTATCAACGCCGTGCAGGGCGCGGTACACGCCGGGGCCAAGTACATCATCGTCATCGACCCCGTCGCCATGAAGCGCGACACCGCGCTGAAGTTCGGCGCCACCCACGCCTTCGAAAATACCGCCGCGGCAGCCGCGAAGGTGAACGAGTTGTCATGGGGCCAGGGAGCCGACCAGGCTATCGTCACGGTCGGCACCGTCGACGAAGACGTCATCTCGGCAGCCTTCGACGTCGTCGGCAAAGGCGGCGTCGTGATCGTCACCGGCCTCGCCGACCCAGCGAAGGCGACCATCCACGTCTCTGGAGCGATGCTGACCCTCACCGAAAAGACAATCAAGGGAACACTTTTCGGATCTGCGAACCCGCAGTACGACATCGTCCGGTTATTGCGGCTCTACGACGCTGGCCAACTCAAGCTCGACGAACTGGTCACCACCAAGTACTCGCTCGAAGAGGTCAACCAGGGCTACCAAGATCTGCGCGAGGGCAAGAACATTCGCGGGGTGATCATTCACTAGGGCGCCGTCCGACGAGGTACCAGGTGTGCAACACACCCTTGCCCTTGACCTCGATGTCACCGCGCTCGTCGAATACGAATGTGTCCTTAAGTCGCTCGTAAACATCCTGCGGCACCTGAATTCGGCCCTCGACGTCGGTGGTCTCCATTCGTGCCGCGACGTTGACCGCGTCACCCCACACGTCGTAGAAGAACTTTCGCGCACCCACAACCCCGGCTACGACCGGGCCGGCGGCCAAACCGATGCGCAGCGGAACCGCCCGTCCTTGCATATCCGTCAGATCAGCGACCATGTCGGCCATGTCCAGTGCCAGCTGGGCCAAAGCCTCGAGATGATTGGGTCGCGGGTCGGGCACACCGCTGACGACCATGTACGAGTCCCCGCTAGTCTTGATTTTTTCCAAGCCGTGCCGGTCGACCAGCGCGTCCAATTGGGTGTACAGGCGGTCGAGGAACCCGACCAGCTCGGTGGGTGTGACGTCGCTGGCACGTCCAGTGAACCCGGCGATGTCGGCGAACAGCACGGAGGCATCAGCGTACTTGTCCGCGATCACCGTACGGGCGGGATCCTTCAACCGCTGAGCAACCTTGACCGGCAGGATGTTGGCGAGCAGCGACTCGGACCTTAAGTATTCGGCCTCGATTTCCCTTTCCGCACGGGTGATCTGGCGAACGGCGTACCAGATCGTCGCAATGACCATTACCCAGGAGGAAATCACTACGGCGACAAAACTGAACGTATAGGGCCAATCCGGCTGGGCGCCAGTCTTTTCCGGGATCATCAACTCCAGCGCGATGGTCAACGCCGCCCCCACCCCGGCCATCGTCGATGCGAGCACGAGGTGATCGACACCGAGTACTAGCACGATCATCGATGCGGCAACCAGGAAATAGAACTGCATCCCGGATCCGGTCCCGACGCGCAGGATCAAGATCAGTATCAGTAGATATCCGATGACGACGAACGCCAGTGGCGCCACCAGTTCGCCGAACCGATAGAGCAGCGGGATCGTCAGATATATCGCGGTGCCCGCGGCGGTAACGATACCGATCCACAGTCCACCCTCGCCGATGAAGATGGAAGACACACTGAAGAAGCCGCTGACGACCGCTCCGATACGGGTCGCCATGGTGAGCACTCGTCTGCGGCGCGCAAGGCTTTTCGCAGAACTCATACGCCACGCAGGCACTCGTCCGCGCCAGCCGTGGCCCGGCGCGCCCAGTAATCGCGGCGCCAACGACATGCATGCAGCCTAACGCCGCTGTTCGACAGTTCCGTCCGAAAGCGTTCGAAGTAATCGGCACACCCCGCAGCTAGACCATCGAGTCGGTGTAGGAAGAGATCAGTCACCGTCGCACAACGGCGGCGGCAGACACCTTCTATCGATGGCAGAGGTTCCCATGTCACTGTTCGACATCTCCGAACGCGCGCAACAGTACCAGTCCGACCTGCGCGAATTCATGGATTCGCACGTCTATCCGGCCGAGTCCGTCTACGACGAGCAAATGCGCGAGTCGGGTGACCCACACTTCCATCCGCCGATTCTGGAGGAGCTCAAGGCAGAGGCGCGGAAGCGGGGACTGTGGAACCTATTCCACCCGCACGTCGAGTGGGGGCCGGGGCTGACCAACCTGGAGTACGCGCCGCTCGCGGAGATCATGGGCCGCAGCCACCTGGCATCGGAGGCGTGCAACTGCAGCGCACCGGACACCGGCAACATGGAGGTGTTCACTCTCTTCGGCAGCGACGAGCACAAGGAGAAGTACCTCAAGCCCCTGCTGGAGGGCACCATCCGGTCGGCGTTTGCGATGACCGAACCTGCGGTGGCGAGTTCGGACGCCACCAACGTCGAGATGTCCATGGTTCGCGACGGTGGCGAGTACGTGCTAAACGGACGAAAGTGGTTTGCGTCCAACGGAATGCACCGTAATTGCAGAGTGCTGATCGTGATGGGCAAGACCGACCCCGAGGCCGCCCCGCATCGTCAGCAGTCAATGCTGGTTGTGCCGATCGACGCACCCGGCGTCACGGTACGACGCAACCTGTCGGTCTTTGGCTACCAGGACCGCGAGGGGCACGCCGAGATCGACTTCCACGACGTACGAGTGCCGTTGAAGGACGTGCTGAAGGGCGAGGGTGAGGGTTTCGCGATCAGCCAGGCGCGGTTGGGTCCTGGGCGCATCCATCACTGCATGCGCGCAATCGGTATGGCCGAACGCGCACTGGAGCTGATGTGCCGACGCGCCGAGTCGCGGATCACCTTCGGCAAGCCGATCAGTGCGAACGCCAACATCCGCGACTGGATTGCCGAGTCCCGCATCGACATCGAGATGATCCGACTGCTCACCCTCAAGGCCGCTTACTTAATGGACACGGTCGGCAATAAGGAGGCCCGCACCGAGATCGCGGCGATCAAGGTCGCGGCACCCAATATCGCGCTGAAGATCGTCGACCGCGCCATCCAGGTGCACGGAGGCGGCGGCGTCACCGACGACTTCCCCCTGGCGATGGCATGGGCACACCTGCGCACACTGCGACTGGCCGACGGCCCCGACGAGGTGCATAAGCGGGCCATCGCCAGCCAGGAACTGCGTAAGTACCGCGAGAGCAAGCCACATGCCTGAGCACGTTCCTGGCGTCGATGCCGAGGCGCTGTCCCGGTGGCTAGCCGTGCTGGGGATCGACGCCGCCGGCCCGCTGCGGTTGCAGCGCATCGGACTGGGCCAGTCGAACCTGACCTACCGCGTCACCGACGACGATGGCCAGGCCTGGGTGTTGCGCCGTCCGCCACTGGGTCATCTGCTGGCTTCGGCCCACGACGTGGTGCGCGAGGCGCGCATCATCGCCGCCCTCGCCGATACCGATGTGCCGGTGCCGAGAATTCTTGGTGTAACTGCGGATTCGGAGTTCACCGATGCGCCGTTGGTGTTGATGGAGTTTGTCGACGGGTTAGTCGTTGACACCCAGGAGATCGCCGAAGAGCTCACCGGGGAGCATCGCCGTCGGATTGCCTTGTCGTTGCCACGCACCCTGGCCAAGATTCACGCTGTCGACCTTGCCGAGGTCGGACTCGAAGACCTGGCCAGTCACAAGCCGTATGCCCAGCGGCAGCTCAAGCGCTGGGCAGGACAGTGGGAACTGTCTAAAACTCGGGAGCTTCCCGAGCTGGATGAGCTCACTCGGCGCCTGCAGGCGTGCATCCCCGAGCAACGCGAGACCAGCCTGGTACACGGGGACTTTCATCTGCGTAACCTGATCACCTCGCCACAGACCGGTGAGATCGTGGCCACCCTGGACTGGGAGCTGTCCACATTGGGCGATCCGGTCGCCGACATGGGCAGTCTGCTCACCTACTGGCTGGAATCCGGGGAGACGACGAGCGCTGACTACGAGCCCACCACACTGTCGGGCTTTCCCGATCGCGCCGAAATGACCCGCCTCTACATCGACGAAACCGGACGCGATCCGGCCGCGGTGCAGTACTGGCACGTCCTCGGGTTGTGGAAACTGGCCATCATCGCCGAAGGCGTAATGCGCAGGGCCATCGACGAACCCAAGAACAAGGCCGCTGCCGGGACGCCCACCACTACCCGGATCGATGCCATCGTGCGGATGGCGGTCGACATCGCCGACGAGGCGGGGTTGGAACAGAAAAGGCGTGCATAGGTGAGCGGTTCGCGGAAGACGATCGGCCGGCGAACGCGGTGGCCTATGTCGCGCCACGGTGGCGATCAGCGCGTCGTGTAACCACCGTTCGCCAGGATGGTTTGGCCGTTGATCCAGCGGCCCTCGTCGGCCAGGAACACCACCAGCGGGGCGATGTCCTCGATCAGCGTCAGCCGATTGCCCATCGCCTGCGACTTATGGAACTGGACCCGCTCGGGTGTCTCCTCGCCGTAGAAGAACGGCGTGTCCATCGGCCCCGGCGCGACGTTGTTGACGTTAATCCCGCGTGCCACAAATTCTTTGGCCGCAGCACGGGTGAAATGTTCGACCGGACTCTTGGCGCCGGCATAGGTCGAGTACCCGTCGGTGAAAGCGGATAACAACGAAGTGACGATGGTGATGATCGACCCATTGTCGTTGAGCCGTTTACCGGCTTCCTGCAGGAAGAAGTACGCGGCCTTGGCGTTGATGTCGAACATCGAATCATATTCGGCCTCAGTGGTTTCCACGATCGGCTTGCGCAGTACCTTGCCGACGGTGTTGACCGCGATGTCGATGCCCCCGAAAGCTTGGTTGGCCGCTTCGAACAACGCCGTCACATTCGCGGGTTTGGTTAGATCGCCTTGCACCTTGATCGCCCTGGCGCCAGCAGCCTCGACCGCAGCAACGGTCTTGTCGGCGTCGGGTCCGGTGGCGTCGCTGTTGTAGTGAACCGCGACATTGACGCCGCGCTCTCCAAGTGAAGTGCTGATCAGGCCCCCGAGGTTCTTGGCTCCGGCGGCGACGACTGCGGACTTACCTTCTAGATTCCCCATACGTTGGAGGCTATCCAGACCATCCACAAATTAAAAACACAATTAGGCGAGTAATTCACAAGTATTGTTTGTGCATGGTGTCCGACCTGCGCAAGGTGCGTCAATTCGTGGCCGTCGCCGAAGCCGGCAGCTTCACCGCGGCCGCCGTACGGCTGCACCTAAGCCAGCAGGCGGTCAGCAGTTCGGTGCGGCTACTCGAATCCGAGGTCGGCGCCGCCCTCTTTCACCGCGAGGGACGCAGTATCTCCCTGACCCCCGCGGGACGAACGATGCTGCGCGAGGCGCGTCCGTTGTTGGCGGCCGCGCGCACCCTCACCGAGCACGTTCGGTCGGCGGCCACCACGGAAGCGGCCTGGGTGGTCGGCCACGGCCCGGCGCTCGACAGTGCCGAGGTCTACACCCTGCTCGAGCCGGCGATCAGCGCATTCCCCAACACGTCGTTCACGCTTCGCCAGCTTTACCCCGACCAGCTGATCAGCGCCGTCTCCGACGGCTCCGTTCAGTTCGGGCTGCGCCGCGGAGTAGTCCCGGCCGGCGAGCTCGCCGCGGCGGTGATCGGCTACCACCGGGTCCGTGTCGCCGTCGCGATCGGGCATCGCCTAGCCGGCGCCGACCACGTCGCAATCACTGATCTCGAAGACGAGCCATTGGCGCTCTGGTCACCGCCCGGCGCGTCGTATTTCAGCGACTTCCTGATGGGCGCGTGCCGGCGCGCCGGGTTCGAACCCGAGTACGTGGTGAGCCGAGTCCAGGGCGCAGCGATGGTGGCCGCGCCGCTGACCACCGGGGCGATCGCGCTGGTCACCGCCCAACCGGGCCCGGCGATGGACGGCCGGGTCAAAGTGATCGAACTCGAACCGCCGCTGATGATGCCCGTGCAGGCGATCTGGCAACGGCACACCGTCTCGGCGGTGCGCGATGCGCTGGTCAACGGTTAACTGCGCGGCACCACGGCATTGGCGCGACCTGGTTCGGCAGTGGCGTGGCCTTCACACCATTGGTCAGCGGGCACGGTGCGACGTACCTCCGCCACATGATCGCCGCAGCCATCCCAGGTCGTCTTCCCGCACACCCGGCATCGCACTGCATAACACATCCGCCCAGTATCCCCTCCCATATCGATCCGACGACGGGCTGGCCCCGTCCTCAGCGCACAATCTCTCGATGTCCGGCGTCCAACCGCCGCGTCCAGCCCCGCGCGTCCAGGTGTTCCAGCAGCGGTATCGCGACCCGCCGGGTGGTGTCCAGGGCCTGACGCGCCTCGCTGGTGGTGAAGGGCTGGTCGAGCCGAGCGAGCTGCCGCATCGCCAGCGCGGGCGCCGTCGGCAACAGCACCACGCCGTCGCGCAGCCGCAGCACCCGCCCGGCGCGTTCGGCGGCGGCCAACTCACGCGCGCCGAGCCGCAACGCCTGCAGCTCGTAGGCTTCCGGCGCCCGGAACGGGGCGGCTCGAAGCTGCGCCTCCACCTGGCAGACGGCTGCCTCGGCGCTACCGAGGTCGCGTCCGGTGCCGGGTGCGCGGATGTGGCCGCCGCGTTGCTCTAGTCCCGCGTCGCCCACCACCGCGTCGAGCAGCACCTCGTCCGGAAGACCAAGCAGGTCGCGCGCGGCACCTCGAGATAGGCCGTCCGCCAACGGATCCCGCGTGTGCAGCTCATCGACAGCAGCCTTCAGTCGGGACTGCCACGCGTCGTACGTTGCAGCATGCACCCACCACTCGTCGAACACCCTCACCCCGTCCGGCACCGCATCGGTTGGCAGCCCCAGCCCGCTCAGATGACGTGCCCGCACCGCGCCACGCCGTGCCACCTCCAGTGCGGGTTCGCCTTCGGGCGTCATCGTGACTAGGGCCGCCGCCCGGCGGGCGCTGTCCCCGCGGCGGCGCAACGAGGGCGGGTCGGCGTCGAGCACCTGGGCACCGCCGAGCACCCGATGGGTGCCGGGGTCACGCAACACCAACCTGTCGCCGAGCACCAACGGCAGCCGACGATCGAGAGTGAGTCGCCCGTGGTCGTCGCCGAACGGTCGCAACCGAGCCGGCACCGCCGCCGTACCCACATGCACGACAAGATGCGACGTGGTTTCGGTCCACGAGCCGCCGGTGGTTCGCCGCACATCCAGAACGCGGGTGGCCGGCCAGGCGTTCGGGGTGACCAGCGCGTCGCCGCGGCGGACCTTCTCCCGCGCGACGCCACGCAGGTTCAGCGCCGCCCGCACGACCGGAGCCAGCGCGGGGTACGGCTCGCCGCGGGATTGCAGACCGCGAATCGCCACATCTCTTTTGCGTTGTGCACCAAGTAGTTCCAAGCTCTCCCCGACTGCCAGCGAGCCCGCCGAGAGTGTCCCGGTCACGACGGTGCCCGCCCCGGTGATGGTGAATGATCGATCCACCCAGAGTCGCACCCGTGCGGCAGCATCGGGTTGGGGCACCTCGGCCAACACGGTATCCAGAGTGGCGCGCAACTCGGGCAACCCGGTACCTTGCACTGCCGACACGACGACACCCGGCACGTCGCGCAGGCCGGTCTCGGCGAGCTCCGCACGGGTCTGCGCTAGGACATCGTCGGCGCGTTCGGGTGCTCGGTCGGCGCGAGTGACCACGATGAGACCGTGCCGGATATTTAGCGCGGCAATCGCATCGCGGTGATCGCTGGACTGCGCTCGCCAGCCCTCGTCGGCGGCGACGACGAAGCAGACCACCGGAGCAGCACCGAGTCCGGCCAGCGTGTTGGCCAGGAATCGCTGGTGGCCGGGGACGTCGACAAATGCCACCTGCCGGCGGGACGGCAGGGTAGTCCAGGCGAAGCCGAGGTCGATGGTCAGCCCACGACGCTTTTCCTCTTCCCATCGGTCGGGCTCCATGCCGGTCAATGCGCGGATCAGGGTGCTCTTGCCGTGGTCTACGTGTCCGGCCGTTGCGACGACATGAGTGCTCAGTGGTCTGCGCCTAACGCCGCGCGCACGGCCGCCAGCAACCGATCGTCGTCGGACTCGGGTATGCAGCGCAGATCCAGCAGGCACGCGCCGTCGTGGACGCGCGGCAGCACTGCCGGCACGCCGGTACGCAAGGCCGCTGCCACCTTTTCCGGCAGGCGGACGGCCCAACCCGGTAGGGGCACTCCGGGAGCGCCGCCGCCACCGACCCGACCGTCATGCGCGATGACGGAGGCGCCGACCGCGTCGGCAAGCCGTTGGGCGCGGGCGCGCAGCGCGGCCGGATCGGCGTGCAGGGCCTGGGCCACCGGCGAGGTGCCCGAGCGGACCGTGGCTTCCAGGGCCGCCAGGGTGAGTTTGTCAGCGCGGACGGCACGGGCCAGTGGGTGTCGTGCCAGCCGGGTCACCACGTCCGCGCGACCCAGTACGACTCCGGCTTGCGGGCCGCCGAGTAATTTGTCGCCGCTAGCGGTGACGACGTCGGCACCCTGCGAGAGCGAGGTGGCGGCGTCAGGCTCGTCAGGCAGAACGGGGTCGGGGGCCAACAGACCGCTGCCCAGATCGCTGATCAGCGGGATTTGGTTGGCGGTGGTCACCTCGCGCAGTTCGGCGAGGGAGACGGCGGCGGTGAAGCCCTCGACCCGGAAGTTGCTCTGGTGCACCTTCAGCACGCAGCCGGTCTGTGGCCCGATGGCGTCCGCGTAGTCCTGCAGATGTGTGCGGTTGGTGGTGCCGACTTCGCGCAAGCGGGCTCCGGTCGAGGCGATCAGGTCGGGCAGCCGAAAGCCAGCGCCGATCTCGATCAGCTCGCCGCGGCTGACCACCACCTCTTTGCCGGCAGCCAGGGCGGTGGTCGCCAGGACCAGCGCGGCGGCGCCATTGTTGACAACGAGCGCTTCTTCGGCGGCGGGACAGGCGTCGAGCAGCGCCTGCCGGGTCGAGGTGCCGCGTTTGGACCGGGCGCCGGTGGCGAGGTCAAGTTCGACGTCGACGTAGGCGCTGGCCGCCACGAGTGCTTCGACGGCGCTGGGGGAGAGCGGGGCTCGGCCCAGGTTGGTGTGCACGACGACGCCGGTGGCGTTGAGGACCGGGGTCAGCGATGTCGTGGTGCGGCTGGTCACGGATTCGACGACGACGTCCTGCACCTGGTCGGGCGCTAGGTCACCGCGGCGGACCCGATCTTGAACATCGCGCACGAGTGACCGTACTATGTTGTCGCCCAATCTATTTCGGGCCACTTGCAGTTGCGGGAGTGCCATCAGCTGATCGGTGCGTGGGATCAGCCGGCGCGGGTCGAGCTGTGTCACTTGCTTTCTCGGCCTCCTCGGCTTGGCGGAGGCGGACGAGAATCGAACTCGCCAGACCGAGATACTCGACCTCACCGGTTTTGAAGACCGGGGGGACCACCAGGAACCCAAACGCCTCCACCGTTAAACCTAGCGTGACGACGATGCGGTCCGCGCGAGAGGACCGCTGAGGAGTCACGCCATCAGACCCCGCGTGACGACGATGCGGTCCGCGCGAGAGGACCGCTGAGGAGTCACGCCGCCAGACCCCGCGTGACGACGATGCGGTCCGCGCGAGAGGACCGCTGAGGAGTCACGCCGCCAGACGAGCTATCTCGTAGGCTCTGAATCATGGACCCATCGCGGCTCACCGAGTACGCGCACGGTGGCGGCTGTGCCTGCAAAATTCCGCCCGGCGAGCTCGAAGAAGCGGTGCGCGGTCTCCTGGGGCAAACCGGCCCCAATGTGCTAGTCGGTCTCGACGCCGGGGACGACGCGGCCGCCGTCCGCGTCGGCGATCTCGCCATTCTGTCCACGGCCGACTTCTTCACCCCGGTCGTCGACAACGCCTACGACTGGGGCCGCATCGCCGCGGCCAACGCCCTGTCCGACATCTACGCGATGGGCGGACGACCGGTGGTGGCGATCAACCTGATCGGCTGGCCCCGCGACGTGCTGCCACTGGAACTGATGACCGAAGTGCTGCGCGGTGGACAGGCCATCTCCACCGAAGCCCACTGTCCGGTGATCGGCGGCCACTCCATCGACGACCCGGAACCCAAATACGGCATGGCCGTAACGGGCGTCGCCGATCCAGACAAGCTGTTGCGCAATGACGCCGCCGAGCCTGGCCTGCCGCTCACGCTCACCAAACCGATCGGCGTCGGCCTGCTCAACAACCGCCACAAGCAGACCGGCGAGATCTGCCAGGAAGCGATCGATACCATGACCCGGCTCAATCGTGACGCCGCCGCGGCAGCCACCGCGGCGGGCCTGAAAGCGGCCACCGATGTCACCGGTTTCGGGCTGCTCGGGCACCTGCACAAGATGTGCCGCGCCTCGAAGGTCGGAGCCCTCGTCCACCGCGACGCCATCCCGGTTATCGCCGCGGCACGCGAGGCACTGCGGGATGGCTTCGTCTCCGGAGGGACGCGACGCAACCTCGACTGGGTGCGCCCGCACCTGAGACCCGGGGCTGACGTCACCGAGGACGACCTGCTGCTCTTGGCCGACGCGCAAACCTCGGGTGGACTGCTGGTCGTTGGAGAATTACCCGGTCATCCGGTCATCGGCCACACCACCGCGGGACCCGGTATCGAAATCCGCTGATCGACCGCGCACCGAACAGGACTGAAGGAGTCAGCCCGCGGTCGTGATCGAGTCGTCAGTGATTCCCGCGGCCCGCCGCGCCGCCAGCCGCCGCTTCTGCGGCTCGATGACGTACCGCGGATCGCGGGCCGACTCCTTGCCCGCCTCAAAGACACCAAATCGGGTGAGGGCCGATGCCGTCAGCAACGCCAGCCCGCTGAGGGCGGCCGCGGCGCGATTCCGACCGCCGAGCAGCGTCCCCACTCCGCCCGCGACCGCCAGTCGTTCGCTCCACCGAAGCATTTCGCCGGGGTGACCGTGGTGCAGCGGCTCGACCAACACCGGGTCCATCCGTCGTTCCATCAGCTTCATCGCCACCACGTCGCCGATCACTCCGAGCACGGCCAGCCTGCGTGCCGGGCCGGTCTCGGCGACCGGGGTGGTGATCATCGCCAGACCAGATGCAGCCAGGCTGGCCGAGCTCACGAACACGAACGGCAGATCCTTGTGCATGGCGTTCCAGGTAGGTGTCGCGGTGTCGGCGAGCAGCACCGCCGTGTACACCGCAAGTGGCGGCGCGAACACCGCAGCCTCCAAACCCGCCGGGCCCTCCACCGCCCGCAGCACCGGCCGCAGCGGCCCCAGCGGCAAGCGGTCCCCGCTCATCCGATCCACCTCGGCCACCGCCGCGACACCAATGCCCGCGCTGAACGCGCTGAGAATCCACGAGCCCAAACTCATCGGCGACGTCAGCTTGACGGTGCGCATCATGTTCCCAAACCGCTCCGGCCGGCCCAAGTCCTTGACCAATGCGAGGGCGCCGATCCCGGCGGCGGCCAGTGCGGATAGCCGCGCGTTGCGCCGTAGGGTCGGCCGCCCGGTCAATTGGGCGCCGGCCGCCAGCAGACCGGATCCACCGGCCACACCACCGAGGAACAGGTACGCAGCAACCTCGTGTTCCCACGGCGCCGGTTTGACGACGGGCCGCCCGTAGTAGCTGGTGAACTCCGCCTCGGGCACCATCAGCGTCTCGTCGCGGCGCCGCCGCCCACCCCTGCCGCGTCGGCGCCGTCGCCCCCCGGCGGGTTCCGGCGGTCGCAGGCTGTCGTACTCCGACGTGCTCAACCCGCCTCACCTCCCCCGCAAGAATGCGAGCCCGGCCGCGGCAACCATCCCCGCCGCGGCCAGGCCCGCCCGTTTGAACATCTGCATCAGGTCCGCAGTACACACCCTGGGGTCGGGCGGTAGGCCGTAGACCTCGGGCTCGTCGAGCAGCAGGAAGATCGAGCCGGTCCCGCCGACCCCGTCGAGCTCGTTGGCGCCGTACAGCCGGGCTTCGGTCAGCCCCCGCGCGTGCAACTCAGCGACACGCTCGCGCGCCTGCACTACCAGGTCATCGTGGTCGCCGAACTTAATCGACGTCGTCGGACAAGTCTTGGCGCAAGCCGGTATCTCGTCCTCGAGCAACCGGTCGTAGCAGAGCGTGCATTTCTGCGCGACACCAGTAACGAATTCATGTGCCGGACGCTCGGACCGCTTAGCCGGCGTGGTGTAGGTGCCGTCGCTGCGGCGCTCGACGACACCGAAGGGGCACCCCGCCACGCAGGTTCCGCACCCGTTGCAGACATCCTGCTGGACGACGACCGTGCCGAACTCGGTGCGGAACAACGCACCTGTCGGGCACACATCCAGGCAACCGGCGTGGGTGCAGTGTTTGCACACATCCGAAGCCATCAGCCAACGGAATTCCGGGGTGTTCGGGGGTGTGGTGTGCAACGGTTCGGGCGGGTTTCCCGCACCGCCCGGCATGGCTGGCATCCCCAAACTCACCAGTGCCGCCCCGGTTTCACGCGCTTGCTCGATCTGTTCGCGTCCCTGCTCGATGAAGGCCACATGCCGCCAGGTGCTCGCGCCCAGTTGGCCGGTGTTGTCGTAGGACGAGCCCAGCAGTTCTAGGTCGCCGTCGAGGGGGTTACGGTTCCACTCCTTGCACGCCACCTCGCACGCCTTGCAGCCGATGCAGATCGAGGTGTCGGTGAAAAATCCCTTGCGCGGTTTGGGATCTGGCCACCGGGCATCGCCGGTGGGGTCGGTCGGTCCGGCCAGTTGCCCCATCAGACCTCCCGGTTCCGTTCGGTGAGTCGAACGTTGTCTGTCTCGACGGTAACTCCCGCACGCGACTGGTACTCCTCGATGAGCCAGAGCAGTTCTTCGCCCTGCGGTTTCCGACCCGGGCGGATGTCGCAGGAGCCGGCCTTGGATTCCTGGATCTGCACGTTGGGATCCAGTGTCACGCCCAGTAGGTCGTTGGCCGCGTCGCCACTCACGACGGCGTCGCTGCCCACTCCCCAGTGATATGGCAGGCCGATCTGGTGGATCGTATGACCACCGATCAGCAGCGGTGTCATCCTTTCTGTGACAAGCACTTTAGCCTCGATTGCGGCGCGCGGCGAGATGATGGTGGCCCAGCCGTAGGGTTCCAGACCGCGTTCGGCGGCCAGCTCCGGTGATACCTCGCAGAACATCTCGGGTTGCAGCTCGGCCAGGTAGGGCAACCAGCGGCTCATGCCGCCGGCGGTGTGGTGTTCGGTGAGACGGTAGGTGGTGAACACATACGGGTAGACGTCGGAACCTGGTTCGCCGGCACTGGGTGCCCACAGATTGTCCTTGCGCGGGAACATGATTCGCGACGGGTTCTGCTGCTGAGGGTAGAGCGCGTTGGCAACCGGCGACTCTTGCGGCTCGTAGTGGGTGGGCAGTGGTCCGTCTACCAGGCCCTTTGGCGCAAACAACCAGCCCTTGCCGTCGGCCTGCATGACGAACGGGTCGTCGCCGGCCAGCCCGTCGGGACCGCCGATATCGGGATCCGGGCGGGCCGAGGGAGCGCGGTCGATCGGGAAGTCAGGCACGTCATCCCCGACCCAGCGGCCCTGCTGCTCGTCCCACCAGACCAGCTTCTTGCGTTCGCTCCACGGCTTGCCGTTTGGATCGGCCGAGGCGCGGTTGAAGAGGATGCGCCGGTCGGCGGGCCAGGCCCAACCCCACTCGGATTGGTTGGGTGTCGGGCCGCCGTGCGGTACCCGCCGGGCGGCTTTGTTGACACCGTCGGCGAACACACCGGAATAGATCCAGCAGCCGCAGGATGTGGAACCGTCGGCGCGCAGGTCGGTGAACCCCTCGACTGGATGGCCCCTCAGCGGCCCATCCAGGTGGTAGCCGTTGATCTCGGCCAGCACGGCTTCGCCGCTCGGCTCGCCGTGCTCGTCGAGGGGGTAGTCCCAGGTCAGATCCAGCAGCGGGCGGTCGCGTTCATCGGTAGAGCCGGCCAGCCGTTGCCGGATCCGGTTGCCCAGTTCGACGAAGAACTGGAGCTCGCTCTGGCAGTCGCCGGGCGGTTGGACGGCCTGGTGTCGCCATTGCACCAGCCGCTGGGTCTGCGTGAATGTCCCGGCCTTCTCGACGTGGGTGGCGGCGGGGAAGAAGAACACCTCGGTCTCGATGTCCTCGGTCTTGAGCTCACCCGTCGCGATCTCCGGGCCGTCTTTCCACCAGGTGGCCGACTCGATGAGGTTCAGGTCGCGCACCACAAGCCATTTCAGGTGCGCCATACCCAGGCGCTGCATGCGCCCGTGCGCGGAGCCGACGGCGGGGTTCTGGCCCAGGATGAAGTAGCCGTCGACCTCGTCCTCGAGCATCGACATGACGGTCTGGTAGGTGCCGTGGGGCCCGTCGATTCGGGGCAGGTAGGAGTAGGCGAAGTCGTTCTCCGCGGTCGCGGCGTCTCCCCACCACGCCTTGAGCAGGCTGACGATATAGGTGTCGGCGTTGGCCCAGTAGCCCTTCTGTGTCTTCGGTCCGGCCGCCTCGATGTAGTCCCGCAACGTGTTGTGGATACCGGCTTTTGGCATGGGCAGGTAGCCGGGCAGCAAGTTGAACAGCGTCGGGATATCGGTGGACCCCTGGATGGTGGCGTGGCCACGCAGCGCCATGATGCCGCTGCCCGGGCGTCCGACATTGCCCAGCAGCAGCTGCAAAATCGTTGAGGTACGGATGAATTGGGCCCCCAGCGAATGCTGGGTCCAGCCCACCGCATAGGCGAAGCAGGTGGTGCGTTCGCGGCCCGAGTTCTCGGTGATGGCGCGGGCGAGGTAGTTGAAGTCCTCGATACTGATTCCGCAGACATCACGCACCATCTCGGGGGTGTATCGGGCGTAGTGCCGCTTGAGGATCTGGAACACAGTCCGCGGGTGCTGCAGGGTCTCGTCGCGCAACACCCGGGCGTGCGGCAGCGGCGGGCCGCCCATGCCGTATGCGTCGCCCGCGGCACGCTCCGAGGCGCTGGCCCCGTGTTCGTGCTCGGCGTCTTCCTGTTCGGCGTAGGCCCAGGACGACGGGTCGTACTGTCCCGTCTCGGGGTCGAAGCCGGAGAACAGTCCGCCCAAATCCTCGGTGTCTCGATAGTTTTCATTAATCAAGGTCGCCGCGTTGGTGTAGGCGACCACGTATTCCTTGAACCACAGGTCGTTGGTGAGGATGTGGTTGATCAGCGCCCCCAGCAGTACCACGTCGGAGCCGGCGCGGATGGGAATGTGCTTGTCGGACACCGCCGATGTGCGAGTGAATCGGGGATCAACGTGAATCAGCAACGCGCCGCGGGCCTTTGCCTCCTCGACCCATTGGAAGCCGACGGGATGACACTCGGCCATGTTGGAGCCCTGGATGACGATGCAGTCCGCGTTGGCCATGTCTTGCAGTGACTGGGTGGCGCCGCCGCGCCCGAAGGAGGTTCCCAGACCGGGAACCGTGGCGGAGTGTCAAATACGCGCTTGGTTCTCGATCTGAATGGCGCCCGCGGCGGTGAAGAGTTTCTTGATGACGTAGTTCTCTTCGTTATCCAGCGTCGCACCGCCTAGAGCGGCGATCTTCATGGTCCGCCGCAGCGGATGCCCCTTCTTGTCGATGTCCTGCCACGCGTGGCGGCGAGCTTCGACGAAGCGGTCGGCGACCATATCAATAGCGGTGTCGACATCCAGCGACTGCCATTCGGTGGCCCGAGGCGCCCGGTAGAGCATCTTGATCTGCCGGCCCGGTGAGTTGACCAACTGCTCGCTGGCCGAACCTTTCGGGCACAGCCGACCCCGCGAGATGGGCGAATCGAGGTCACCTTCGATTTGCACCACCCGCTCGTCCTTGACGTACACCCGCTGCCCGCAGCCGACAGCGCAGTACGGGCAAACGCTTTGCACCACCCGGTCGGCGGTGCTGGTGCGCGGGGTAATGGACTGGGTGTGCTTGGAGGTAACTGCCGGGCCGCGACCGAACACATCTCCCGAACGAAACTGCCGGACGACGGGCCATTCCAGAAATAGACGCGAGACGCGGTTCTTGGGAGCCATATAGGAAGACTAGTTCCCCAATGCTGCGTTGACACCCGTGCCAGTCGGCAAAACTCGCTTCCGATGCGCACTGACGGCTTCGTCAGCTTTCGCCCTAAGCGGCAGTCCGTCAGTCACGCCTCTCCTCCACCGCCTCGATTACCGAGGTACCCCGACGTTGCAGCCACGTTGCGGATGAAACGCAATCCTCTATCTGGCGGCATTTGTTGGTAGTCCCGCACCGAGCGAACCCTTACTCCCACCGTCACCATCGTCACGATGTCGACGTCGGCCGACCAGCGGTCCGGCCGGGCGTCATTAACGGCGCTCTCCGCAATGACCCGGTGACCCATCTTCAGTCGCTTAAGCTATTGCTATTAAATATAGTGTCCCTCCTAGAAGCGATGGATAGGCGGCATGGCAACGCGGGAGCACGCACCTAACCCGACCAGCAAGCGCACGCGGCCCTACAGGTCGGAACTGCGCGCCCAGGCCGCAAGCCAAACGCGAACGACGATCTTGGATGCCGCGATGCGGCTCTTCCTCGAACGCGGTTACGGCAAGGTCACCATCAATGACATTGCCCAGCAAGCGGGCCTCGCCACGCCCACGGTCTATGCCAGCACGGGCGGCAAAGCGGCGATCCTCTCGACGCTGATCGGCGAACGCCAGTATGGCGATCCTGTCGTCGAGTCCACGCTCGAGGTCATCCGCAAGAGCCACACATCCGAAGAAGTCGTCGCCGCGATCGCAAGCGGTACCCGCGTGAATAACCAACGCTTTCATGATATTTCACAGGTAATGGTCACCGCGGCCGCTGTCGACGACGCGGCCGCCGAAATTCTCCAGCGATCCGACGAATGGTATCGAGGGGTACTGAGCCAGGGCGCCAGGCGCATGAAAAGCCTTCGGGGACTGCACAAGGGGATCGGCGAGAAGCGCGCCACCGATATTTTGTGGTATTTCTTCGGGCGCCAATCCTGGCACCTGCTTGTTTACGATCTGCGTTGGTCGTGGGACGCCACCGAGTCGTTTCTGAACGCCCAGGCCGCCACAGCCCTGATTCTCGACCGGTGTTGAGTCTGGCCCGCAGTGACTGGTCTACCGGGTCGATCTCCATCGTGGCTACCGGCTGCCGCCGTGTGGTTCCCGACGGTGCGCGGACGGGTTGGACGCCACGCTTCGACGACTAGGCACCACCCAGCACAGTTCGGAGTGGCAGGGGAACTGCCTCAAAGGAATGAATTCTCTTGAGTTAGGCCGATTTCGGGGAACGCGCCGAGTGCAAAGGTTTCGAGGTTGCCGACGCCGCTACCGCCGCCCACCGGATCGTCGACTTTTACCAGGAGGTCACGCAGTTGGTGCACCTTGCGCGCGGTCTCCGGTTTGTCGCAATCGGTGACGTGATTGCCTTCGACCCGTAGCTCCCCGACCCACTCGCCGTACACCCAATCGTTCCAGCCGTAGTAACCGGCAGTTCCGAGGTGAAATCCGCCGTCCCCAACGGCCGAAATATGCAGCGGCCGTTTGGTGCCGTCCGACTCAATGAGACTGATCGTGCCTTCGGTGAAACGACGGTTGTCGTCCCGGAAACGCAGATCTTGTTCGACTGCGGCGAACCGGCGCGAACCACCGTCCTGCTCTTGTTGTTCGGCCTGCGAGCGAATGGATTCGAAGCCCTGGCCCTTCTCGTGCTGGAGGAACACGAACAACGAGTACTTCGATCCGTCATCGCGGGTCATCGTCATCGGCAGCCAGGTCATAAACATCTGCCTGATCTTGCCGCCGCCGCGGGGTAAGCCGGGAATCGGCTTGCCCACCCCGGGCCGCAGGCCCCACGAGTGGTCTCGGATGGAAATCCACTCGTCGGGTTTGACCTCGATCCGTTCACCGTGCAGCGCGACCCAACCCGAAGCGACACCGATCTGGTGGTACCGCAACACATTATGCGTCACCCGGTAGCCGTCGGGGCTGCGGTCCGGCCACGGGTCTTCCAGCGCGGCGTCGAAGGAACCGCGCATCTCCACGTCGAATGCGATTGGCTGGTGCTCGTTTTCGTCCAGTTGCACTCGGATGGCGCGCAGCGGCTCGACAACGCTGTAGCGGATCGGCCCGACCGTCGTACCGGCGGAGTCCGACGCAAGCCGACGCCCGGCGCGCACCGTCCACTGCTCGGTGCCGCGGCACACGCCCGCCGCACCGTCGAACACACCACGGTTGGTGTATTTGCCTATCCCCAGCACGATCTGCAGAGAATTGTCGCGGGCGTGCGCAGTCGTCCAGATCTTCTCTGTCCACGAGGGATCCGATTGGCTGACCGAAGCGAAAGTGTCGACGATCTGGTGGGTGAGAAATTCATCCTCAGGCACCAGACTTCCATAGTTTGCGGACAGCAAGGCGTCACCCTTCACTTGATCACGTGCACCTGTACGTGCTGCGACGACAGCGGCCACCGCCCGAGATTCTGGGCCATCGGGTAGGGCCAGTGTGACATTTGTGCATGCTCATGTAAAGCTTGGGCACGCGCCCGGTCGCGTGACGCGCCGCGCCCTCAACGCTGCGCCGACTCCTCGCGGCAACCTGCGTGGTGCTGGCCCGCAGCGGGCGGTGGACATGTGCGATTACGTGGCACACGTGTGATGTCAATGAATGGTGTCGTCTAACTAGCTTGGGTCGGTCTGGGACGCGGAAGCGGGCGGCGGCCCGGCTCCAGTCCTGCCGCGTGACGCAACTCGGCGAGGAACCGCTCTGGATCTCCCGCGCCTAGAACGTAATGGCTCATCGCAATGCGGACGACTGCGCTCGCTGCAATATCGCTGTGTTCCCCGGGAATGATCTTGGCAATGGACCGTTGCAGCATGGGCATGGTGCGTCGCATCTGGTGCAGGACGTGTTCGGGCTCGACCTCAGCCAGCGAATGCAGTGAATACGACGTTTGGAATTCGACGATGAACACGAGAGCGGCGTCAAGGCGGTCGGCGCCGCTGAGACCCGCCATCGCCTTGGCGATACCTGCATCGAAGTTGTCTTGCTCGTAGAGCCCAAAAGCCTCAAGCAGCCCCTCTTTGGAGCCGAAGTAGCGGTAGATGGTGGGCCGTGAAACGTCAGCCTGCGCGGCAACCTCCGACAGCTGGAGTCGACGCCGACCACAACGCCCGAGAACGACGAATGTCGCGTCCAGAATCCGAATCCGAACTGACCGGTCGGGATCGATCGACACCGCGCTGAGCCTCCGCCCGTATTCGTTGACATCTGACGTGTCAAATGTCACCCCCAGCCGAGTGTATGCCAACACCCCACCAAGGCACGCCGGCACTTATCGTCACGCTGTACATCTGTGCGCCGATATGTAAATGTTCTGCCATGGCTGGCCTGAGTCTCGTGCAGCGCGACCTCGCCGCGGCTCAGGAGCAATTGAGCCGATGGTTTGCCGCCAAGTTCGGCTCGGCAGTCTCGTTGACTGATTTGAGTGTGGCAAATAAGGCCGGCGGGTTCTCTAGCGAGAGTCTGCTTGCATCCGTCGTCGACGCGGGCCGTCCGCGGGATTATGTGGTGCGCATTCCACCCGCGGGCGGTGGTATCTTCCCCGACTACGACCTCGAAGCACAGACTCGTACCCAGGAGTTGTTACGCAGCCATGGGGTCGCCACGCCTAGCCCTCTGATCTATGAGCCAGACCCCGCCTGGATCGGCTCCAAATTCCTGCTGATGTCGCGAATCGCGGGTCATATTCCGGGCGATATGAGCTACGCCCGCAAGGGCTGGCTCCACGACGCGCCGCCGAACATTCAGCGCTGCGCCCAAGACTCTTTCCTGACGACACTTGCTTATTTGCAATGCATTTCGTCGAGCGAAGCACCCTGGTTGCGCCGACCGACCGGCGTCGGCAACGAAGCCGAACTGGCCTGGTGGCGCGAGTTCGTGAAATGGGGCACTGACAATCACGTTCCAGACCTCATGCTCGCGGCGTTTGACTGGCTGTGGCGAAACCTGCCTGCAGACCCCGCCGAGCCGGGCGTCAGCTGGGGCGACGCCAGAATGTCCAACGCGATATTCGACGACTCCGGCAACATCGTGGGCGCGCTGGACTGGGAGCAGGCCTGCCTGTGCGCAGCCGAAGCCGACTTCGGCTGGTGGCTGGCTGCGCGGCGACAAATGCGCTCCGTCTTTGGAATCCAGTCCGACCCAGAGCTGCCTGGGTTCGATTCACGCGAGCGTGTCATCGGCCGCTATGAGGACATGATCGGACGACGACTGCGCCGTCTCGAGTGGTATGAGCATTTCGCTTCGGTCCGCCTCGGTTGCTGCACGCTGCGCATCCAAGTGCTACTGCGAGCGACCGGGCGGGGCGACCACTTCCTAGCTCGCGCGCCGCTGTTACCCGACTGGACCATCGAGGCGATCCGTGCCTGAGGTCCCTCGGTAGCGATCATCGCTGCCGCCCTCAAGTTCGTCGACGCCGGTCTGAGAAAATGCTTCTCCGCTTCCGGCCTGCTGGTCCGTCCTACTCCACCCTGGCCGGCACCAGGCGCTCATCGGACGGTCAACTCCAGCCGGTCCAAACGGCGCACCAGGATGCTCGGTAACCACTGCCCGATATCCGCGGCCTCGAAGGAGTCGGTGCGGTTCAACAACATTCGCAGCACAACCTGAGCCTCCAACCTAGCCAGGGCCGCCCCGACACAGAAGTGCGCGCCTCGACCGAACGCCACATGGCCCTTGGCGCTACTGCGGTCCAGCCGGAATTCATCCGGCGCGTCGAACTGTGTGGGGTCCCGGTTGGCCGCGCCCCACATCAAGAGCAGGTGCGAATTGGCCGGCACCGCAACCCCGCCAAGCGTCGTGTCGCGCCACACGTGCCGGTAGTGGCCGCGGAACGGTGGTTCGTAACGCAACACCTCCTCGATGAAGGCGCCCAACAGCTCTGGGCGTCGGCGAACCTCTCCCTGGATCTCGGGACGTTCGGCGAGAACCCACACCGCGCTGCCGAGGAGCGACGCGGTGGACTCACCGGCCGCGCTGAACAGCGTGAGCATGATGCCCATCGCTACCGTCTGGTCCAACTCGCCGGCGGCGTAGCGTGCCGCCAGGTCGGGGATCAATCCGGGTTGGTCCCTGCCGCTTGCCGTCTCAAAGTGCTCCATCACATAGCCGGAGAGCTCGAACGCGGCAGCTCCGGCCTCCGCCAACTGCTCCTGTGACACGACGCCATCCAGGAGTGTGGTGGTGGCGAAGCCCAGGCGAATGAGATTGTCGACGTCGGCGTCGGGCAGGCCGAGCAGTCGGGCAACCACCATCATCGGAAGGCGGTTCGCCATCGCGCTCATCCACTCGATCCGACCGTGGCGAAAGTTCTGTTCCCACAACCGCTCGGCAACCTGGCCGGTGAATTCCTCGATGACGCGAACGCGTTTGGCGGACAGGTGCGGCAGCAGGATCTTCCGGTGCGCCGCATGAGCCGGATCGTCGGCGGTTGCCAGTGCGTGATTCGGACTTCCCGCCTCGATCATGGGAAACGCGGTCACCGTGCCGTCCTCGCGGAAGACCATGGTGGCTGAGAGATTGGACGAAAAGTCCTCCACCCGATTCACCGCGTCGATCAGGGCATCCCAGCCGCAAACCACGTAGAAGTCGGACTCGCCGATGCGGTGCACCGCGGCTTCGGCGCGCATCCGCTCGTAGAGCGGGTACGGATTCTGCAAGGCCTCAGTATCGAAAAGTGCCTTCGGATCAGCTAATACCGCCATCAGTACAGGTTGGATGCGCCTAGCACCCTCAGCAATATGGGGGCGCAAAGTTGATAATCGACGTTGCGATCCGCCGGCATCCCGCTTATCACGGCGGCACTGTGTGCAGCAGATTGATGTGAGAATAAGTCACCTAGAATTCGCACCGTGAGAGAAATTCATCGAATTTTCTCGCAGACGCATGACGTAAGGGATGTGCGCGATGGCGGGTGAAGATTGGCTGCTGGGCCGGCACAGGCACGACGCGGCCGCCGATCGAATAGTCGCCGCGGCCGCCGACCTCATCGGTCGGGTGGGCTACGAAGCGTTCACCATCGAGGCACTGGCCGCCAAGGTCCATTGCTCACCGGCCACGATTTACCGGAGAACCGGGGGCAAGGCGGCGATCCGCGAAGCCGTCATCACCATTCAAGCCAACCGCGTTCTCGAGACGGTGCGCGAGGCCATCAAGGGCCGCACCGGCCGGGACCGGATCGTGACCGCCACCATTGTCGCCCTGCAACGACTGAGGTCCTATCCGCTGGTTCAGCTGCCCACCAACCAGCCGCCGGCCGGCAGTGAATGGATCACCACATCACCGGTGATCACCGCATTCGCCGCCGAGATGCTCGGCCAAGACAAGGTGGACCCACTGGCTACCCAATGGCTCATCCGCGTCTTCATCTCGCTGTGGTATTGGCCGCTCAAGAACTCCGACGACGAACGCGCCATGCTAGAGCGCTATCTCGGGAACTCATACGACGGGACCGGGTAGCGCCGGGTTGCTCACCATGCTTGTCCTGATGCAGAGACGAGTAAAGGATTGGGGGCATGACTGAAAGCGCGATCGACACCGAACCCGATACCGTCGTCAGGGAGTTCTGCAAGCTGTGGCTGACCGGCGACATCGACGCCATCGTCGAGTCATTCACCGAAGATGCCATCTACCACAACATTCCGATGCCTGTTTTGACGGGTCGCGCTGAAATCCGTGACTTTATCGCCGGATTCCTGGCCAGCTTCGACGGCGTCGACTTCGTCATCCACCGCCAGCTCAGTCAGGACGGCGTCGTGATGAACGAACGCACCGACGTACTGCGCCGCAAGGACGCCGACGACGTGCCATTGCCCGTGATGGGTGTCTTCGAGGTCCGCGGCGGCAAGATCGCGGCGTGGCGCGACTACTTTGACCTCGCCACTGTGACCGCCGCCTTTAGCCAGTGAAGTCCTCGCAGTAACGCAATTTTCAGTCCACTAGGTCACGCAACGTCTCGATAAGCTGCACCCGCTCACGCGACGTCCCCGCGATCGGGACCACGTTCAAAGTCGTCACGCCCGCCTCACGGTAGGCGGCAAGGCGTTCCTTGACGAACCCCTTGCTGCCGATCAGGTTCACGTCGCGGACCAGTTCGTCAGGGACTGCCTTTGCGGCGTTCTCCTTGTCGCCGGCCAGGTAAAGCTCCTGGATCCGGTCAGCCTGCGGCCCATACCCGTACCTGGTGGCCAGGGTGTGGTAGAAATTCTTGCCCTTGGCGCCCATGCCCCCGATGTACAGCGCCAGGTGCGGCTTGACGAATTCGCGCAGCGACTCGACGTTTTCGCCGATCGCCAGCGCCGGCCCGGCATAGACCTCAAGCTCGCCAAGCGCGGGGTCGCGCTTGGATCGACCAGCCGCGATCGCCTCGCCCCACACGTCATGCGCTCGCTCTGGCAGGTAGAAGATTGGTTGCCACCCCTCGGCGATCTCGGCGGCAAGCTCGACGTTCTTGGGGCCCAACGCGGCAATCAACACCGGAATACGTTCGCGGACAGGGTGATTGATCAGCTTGAGCGCCTTCGCGAGCCCAGTGCCCTGTTCGGCAGGCAGCGGGATCGTGTAGTGATCGCCCTGATACTGGACGGTGTCGCGCCGCCAGACCTGACGGCAGATCTCGACGACCTCGCGAGTTCGGGCGATCGGCGCGTCGTAGGGCACACCGTGGAAGCCCTCGATGACCTGTGGGCCGGAAGCGCCCAGCCCCAACGTGAATCGGCCGCCCGAGACATAGTCGATGCCGGCAGCGGTCATTGCGGTAAGCGTGGGTGTGCGGGTGTAGAGCTGCAGGATGCCTGAGGCCAGACCGACCCGCTCGGTGCTGGCCGCGAGGTAGCCGAGGGCACTCACCGCGTCGAACGAATAGGCCTCCGGGACGAAGACGATGTCCAGGCCGGCGCTTTCGAGGTCTGCCACTTCGGCAGCCACCTCTTTGAAGCCGCCCGCGTAGTTGATGCCCAGTCCGATACGCATGCTCAGCCGTCCTGCGCGGTCGCGGACTGCAGTGCCTCCTGCTGGATTCGCGCGAACTGGGCGCCCATCGCTTCGGAAAGCGCCTTCGCCCCCGATAGTGGGCGGACCATCACCATCAGATCGTCGATCAAACCATCGGCGTTGAAGTGCACGAAGTCGCACCCGGTGATGCGAACGCCCGGCACCCCAACCAACCCAGTCTCAAAGATCAAGGCGTGGTCGTTGCCGTTGCTATCTCCGATTTCGCGCACGTAGCGCAAGTCCTCGAATACTCGCAGCACGCCGCGCAGGATCGCCGCGGTGATCGGTTTGCCAACATACGGCTTGAAGGCGACGGGGCTGGTGAACACGACCTCGTCGGCCAGCAATGCCTCGATGGCCGCGGAGTCGCCGGACTCAGCCGCCTTGCGGAAGGGGTGCTCAGAAGTCACAAGAAACCTCGCATAGTCAATTTGTTGAGTAACAGCGTTGACGCTAGAGGCCAGGCCTCGGCTATGTCCATACGTTCTTAGTCACTTTTTTGATTAGGTGTTTCGTTGTATCATCCCCGGATGTCGTTGCGCGATGCCGTGCTGGCCGCACTCCTGGAAGGTGAATCTTCGGGGTACGACCTGGCCAAGGACTTCGGCGCGTCGGTAGCCAACTTCTGGATGGCGACTCCGCAGCAGCTATACCGCGAACTCGATCGGCTGGCCGAGCAGGGTTTGATCCAGGCACGGGTCGTCCTGCAGGAGCGCCGGCCGAACAAGCGGATGTACTCCCTGACCGAGGCGGGTTACCAAGCGATCCACGATTTCACTGCGCGGCCGCCCAAAGCTTTGGTGCTGCGCGACGAGCTGCTGGTCAAGGTTCAGGCCGCCGACGCTGGCAACACCGCGGCCGTGCGCGACTTCATCGCCGAACGGCTGGCGTGGTCTACTGCCAAGCTCGAGCGCTACGAGCGGTTGCGCACCCTCATCCTGGCCGGCCGCACCGAAGAGGAGCACCAGGTGCAGGCCGCGCGTATCGGCCCATACCTGACGCTGATGCGCGGAATATCCTTCGAGCAGGAAAATGTGCGCTGGGCAGAGCGTGCGCTGACTATCCTGGAAAGACGGTTGTCAACACTGCAACAATGACGTCTTTGCCGGTACCCGTGGACGCACACAAACCCCCCGGCGGCGAGGAGGAGATGCATGGCCCAGATGCCGCGGGTGGTGATTATCGGCGCAGGCCTCGCCGGCATCACCGCATTGCACGTTTTCAACCAACGCGGCTTCAACGACGTCACCGTGCTGGAGAAGGCCTCTGATGTAGGTGGCGTCTGGCACTGGAACCGCTACCCGGGCCTCACCTGCGACGTGCCCTCCCAGATCTATCAATTCGGCTTCGCTCCAAAACCGGACTGGTCTCACATCTGGGCGGACGGCGCCGACATCCAGCGCTACCACCGCGACGTGGTGGACACGCTCGGGCTGGGTGACCGGATCCGGCTGAACACCGAAGTCGTTGCCGCCCAATGGGATGAGAACACAACCCAGTGGACTTTGAGCACTGCCGGCGGTGAGCGGATCGACGCCGACGTGGTGGTGTGTGCGACAGGTGTGCTGCACCATCCCGCCATGCCGGACATCCCGGGTCTAGACGAATTCGCTGGGCCGGTTGTGCACACGGCGCGGTGGGACCCCGACGTCGATACCGGCGGTAAGCGCATCGCCGTCATCGGAACCGGGTCCACCGGTGTACAGATCGTGTCCGCGCTGCAACCGGGTGCGCGGTCGGTCGCACACTACGTCAGGTCGCCGCAATGGATTCTCTGGGCGCCGATGACGTTGCGGCAGAGTGCATTACTGACCGCCGCGCTCCTACATTACCCGGCTGCCCACGACCGGATGCATCAAGCGCTGCTGTGGGCTTCGGGGATCCTCGCCGACGTCACCACCCGTCCGTCCTGGCGGCGTCGTGCGGTTCAGGCCTACGCCCGGCTCTCCCTGCGGTTACAGGTCCGCAACCCGGCGCTGCGGGCCAAGCTCACCCCCGACTACCAGCCGCTGTGCAAACGGCAGGTGGTGTCCGGAACTTACTACCGCGCAATTCAATCCAACAATGCGGAGTTGGTGACCGACCGTATCGCCGAGGTGACACCCACCGGGATCCGTACCGCCGACGGCCGCCACCGGCAAACCGACGTCATCGTGCTGGCTACCGGTTTCCAGGCGCATAACTACATGCGGCCGATCCAGATCACCGGCCGCGACGACCTGACCATCGACAAGGCCTGGTCCGGCGGTCCGCGAGCCTATCGGATGACTGCGATTCCGGGTTTCCCCAACCTGTTCACGGTTCTGGGGCCGAACTCCCCCACCGGATCGATCTCGCTGCAGTATTCGGCGGAACGAACTGCCCACTACATCGTGCGGTTTTTGGAGATGCTGCGCGACGGCGAGGCTACCTCGATCGAAGTAACCGAGGACGCCACCGATGACTTCAATGCCGGTGTGGCAGAAGCGATGATACCGACCGTCTGGAACACCGGCTGCAATTCGTGGTACCTCACCGAGAACAACACCGTCGACCTGTGGCCGTACAACCGCAAGACACTGACTGCCATGCTTGCCGAGCCCGAACTCGGACACTTCCTAGTCCGCTAGACGCTGCCGGTCAGGTAATGCGCCAGCACCGGGCGCAACCACTCGGTCAGGATCGCATCGTCCATCTCAACCAGCGCCGGCAGGCGCAGCACGTAGCGTGCGGTCGCCAGGCCGAGCACTTGCGCCCCTACCAGCGCGGCGCGCTCGGCAGCGCGGTCCGGCACCACCGCGGCCAGAGCAGGCGCGACCCGGTCGACGAAAACCTCCAGCATCGCGTCGGCTGCCACGGGGTTGGTCGCGGCCGCGCGCAGCAGCGGCAGGAACGGGCCTTCGGATCCCCAGACCGACACGAACATCGGAACTAGCACGTCGGCGAGGTGATTCGGCGGGACGCCCGATAAGTCGGGAAAAGTGATGTCGAATCGCGAAGCGGCAGCAAATAATTCGGCTTTACTACCGAAGTAGTGCATGACCAGTGCCGGGTCTACACCGGCAACCGCGGCCACCGATCGGATGGTGGTGCGCTCGAAGCCGTGGGTGCCGAATTGGGATCGCGCGGTCGCCAGAATCGTCGATCGGGTCGTCTCGCCATCGCGAGGCTTCGGGGCCATCTGGGCATTGTATTCAACAACTGTTGACATTACTAGCGGCCGAGGCTAGCTTGACTTCAACAGATGTTGAACTTCCGGCAGGAGGTCGTGGCCATGCCCGTCACCGCCATCCAGATCGGGCTCGATCCGGACGTAATCGACTACTCGTCGCCCGACTTCGCCCCCTTTCCTGGCCTTTCCCCAGCAAATCTGCGTGCCGCCAATGACGACAACGTCGCGGCGATGCGCGCTGCCGGCTACCGGGTGGATAGCTGCTTAATTGACTTCGGCGACAAGGGCGCCGCCAAGGCCCGAGAATGGCTGGCAGCCAAGCGCTACGACGCCGTACTCATCGGTGCCGGCGTCCGACTGGTCGCCGCGAACACGCTGCTGTTCGAATCGATCGTCAACGCCGCGCACGTTACCCAGCCGGGCTGCCGCTTCGTCTTCAACTACGCGGCCACCGCAACGCCGGACGACATCCGCCGCTGGTACCCGGTGCCGCGATGAACGCCAATCAGACGGATGTCGTCGTCGTCGGCGCCGGGCCGACCGGACTCACCGCGGCTGGTGATCTTGCGCGGGCCGGTCGGTCGGTGATCGTGCTGGACCGCTGGCCAACGGTCAGCCCATCCAGCCGCGCATTCGCGACAATGGCCCGCACCCTCGAGGTTCTCGATGCGCGCGGACTCGCGGATGACCTGCTGGCCGAAGCAAACAAAGCGTCGGGCGTGACGATTTTCGGTGGCGCGCGGATCGACCTGACACATCTGGACTCGCCGTACCGATTCGTCATGATCACCCCGCAGATCAATGTCGATCGGGCACTGCACGATTACGCCGCGGCGCAGGGCGCCGACATCCGGCGTGGTGTCGAGGTATCCGGAATCAAACAGGATGCCGACGGCGTGACGGTCACGAGCAGCGACGGATCACGTTGGCGGGCCCAGTATGTGATCGGCGCCGACGGTGCGCATAGCACGGTGCGCGAATTGGTGGGCGCGGACTTTCCCGGCAAGATGCTCCTATCGTCGATTGTGCTAGCCGACATCAAACTGGCGCACCGGCGGTCGGGCGAGAGTTTGCGGGTCGGCAGCACGCGAAACACGTTCGCGTTCTTCGCTCCCTACCTACGCAGCGATGCCGAGGGCGCCTGGTTCCGGGCAATGGCGTGGGACCGCAACCACCAGGTACCCGACAGCGCACCGGTGCGGGACGAGGAGATCATCGGCATCCTGAAGAAGACGATGGGCGCTGAGCTCGAAGTGCTCGAAATCGAATGGAAGTCCCGATTCCATTGCGACGAAAGGCAAGTCACGAAGTATCGACACGGCCGCGTGTTCCTGGCCGGCGACGCCGCCCACGTGCATTCGCCGATGGGCGGGCAGGGCATGAACACCGGCATCCAGGATGCGGTGAACCTAGCCTGGAAGCTCGATGCGGTGCTCGCCGGTGCCGACGGCACGTTGCTCGATACCTACCACAACGAACGTCATCCGATCGGCAAACGCGTGCTGTGGCAATCCGGCCTAATTGCGCGCGGCGTGACGCTGCATCCGCGCATCGCTCGCGCACTGCGAAACTTACTGGTGCCCAAGCTACTTAGGCTACCGCGATTCCGCGACGCCGTAGCCGGCAGCTTCGCCGGGACAACCTTGCGCTACGCTCACGGACGCGACGAGAACCCTATGGTGGGCACCCGCGCTACGCAGATTCCATTGGCGCAAGGCCGACTCACCGAACTGCAGCGGACACCTGGCTTCATTTTCATCAGGGAACGCGGCGCCGATCAGGTCACCACCGATGTGCGGCAGATCGAGCGCGCGGACGACGGGCCCGCGGTGCTGGTTCGGCCCGATGGATACATTGCATGGGCCGGTGATTCACGGGATCGGGCGGCGTGGACGGCCGCGCTCTCCCGGTGGACCGGATTGGCGCGAGCGGCCGCTAGCCACCCGGATGCCGGGGTAGGCACCGGCGTGGCAGCTCCACGAAAGCCCGGTCAGCCCCACTCGTGATTCAGCGCCTGTGCGTCGACACGACCGGTCGAAGGCTCACTCACACGGTTTCGCACACCGGACACCGCGATCAACACGGCCACCGCCGCAGCCGTCACCGCGCCGAGGACGAACAGCGCCACGAACGCCGCCTCGGCGGGCAGGCCCTGCCGTCCGTGCGACGCCGTAAGTACACCGGCGACCAGCGCCGCCGCAATCGAGCTGCCGATCGTGCGGGCGATCGCGTTGATGCCGGTAGCGATCCCGGTCTCGTCGGGTCCGGCCTCTCCGACGACCACGGCAGGCAACGCTCCGTAGGCCAGGCTGACGTAGATGTTCATGCACACCCCCGCCACGATCACCTGCCACCTGGCGTCGTGCGCCACGGCCAGCAGCGTGAACCCGACCGCACCGATCGCCGCGCCTACGACCAGCACCGCCTGTGCACCGAAGCGGTCGATGAAACGACCGCTGGCGGTGGCCATGACCATTCCGACCAGCGCGCCGGGCAATAGGAACACGACGCTGGAATACAGCACCGTCGAGGAGAACCCGTAGCCCGCCGCCGTGCGCGACGTCTGAACGAATTGAGTCAGGCCCAGGAATGAGACGTACAGGCCGACTCCGACCAGGATGGTTGACAGATTCGTCATCAGCATCGTCCGTCGGGTGAGCATCGAGGTGGACACCAGCGGGTGCGGGCGGCCGCCTTCCCATCGCCACCACGCCACCAACGTCGCAAGCCCCGCCACAGCCACCATGATCGTCCGCGCCGCGAGCCATCCCCAGTGACTGCCTTGTGTCACCACCAGGATTAGACCGGTGAGCCCGGCAGCCAGTCCCACCGCGCCCAGCCAGTCGATGGAGCCGTGACCTGCGCCCGCGCGGTCCGGTACCAGGGCGATCACTGCGGCAATCACTAGGACGACGAAAACCGTTGCCAGCCAGAACACCCGGTGGTACCCGGCCTGCCCCGACATCAGCAGGCCCGTTACCACCAGTCCGATTCCGCCGCCGAACCCGAGCGTCGCTGAGAGCACGGCGAGCGCCCGCACCACCACCGGCTCGGGGAATTCCGCCCGCAGAATTGCCACCCCTACCGGATAGAGGCCAAAGGATGCACCCTGTAACACCCGGCCGACGATGAGTAGGGCAAGGGACGTGGTTGCCGCCGCGATCAGCGACCCGGCCAGGACTACGACGAGGACCGCCAACAGCACCGCCTTCTTGCTGTAGCGATCCGCCAGTCTCCCTATCAGCGGCGTGGCCCCGGCGGCACTGAGCAGGTTTGCGGTGACGACCCAGCTCACACCCGTCGGCGTGGCGTGTAGTTGGCTAGCGATCACGCCGAGCACCGGAACCACCGCCGTCTGCAGCACCGCGACCGTGAGCACCACCAGGCTCATGGCGGCGATCAGCGGAGCGGGGCGCCCACTGCGGCCCGCCAGCACCGAATCCTCGAGCGCATCAACTCCGTCGACCACTTTCCCACGGTAAGTCCCACCTGGATTGGCCAGCATCGGGGTCCCCGCCACGGCGCCACTGTCGTCCTGCGCCGCGAGGCAGTTTCGCCGCCGGCATTGGAGTTGCTGCGCAAGCGCACGCAATGATGGCGGGGTGACCACCGATATCCGCGTGCTGGACGCCGAGGAAGATCTGATCGCCGCGTCGAACGTATTTCGCACCGCCATGATCGCCGTCCCGCCCCTGTCCCAACTGAAGCCTGGCCAGATCACCACCCTGCTGGAACCCGGCCGCACCATCGGCGCCTTCGTCGACGGGCGACTCGTCGGCACCGCCGACGCCGCGACCAGCGGGCTGACCCTGCCCGGAGGCGCGGTTGTGGACCACGCCGCGGTGACTCACATCGGAGTGCTCCCGTCGTTCACCCGCAGGGGCATCGCCACCGAGTTGGTGAACCATCAACTACGGGACTTTGCCGCCCGCGGGGAGGCCGTCGCGTCACTGCGGGCCTCGGAGGCCACGATCTACGAGCGATACGGCTACGGCGTGGCGAGTTCGACACAAAGCGTGGAAGTAGTGACGGCACGGGCGGAGCTGCGTGCCGGTGTCGCAACAGGTGGACCGGTGCGGTTGCTGGAGCCCAGCGAGACTTGGGAAGTGTTGCCGCGCATCTATTCTCAGAATCGGCCGACGAGACCCGGCACTGTCGACCGATCGCCGGCATGGTGGCGCAGCCTACGCCTGCGCCAGCAGGCAACACCGGGGCCTGCCTATGCGGCAGTGCACGGTGACCCGGGATCAGAGTCCGGGTTCGCCCGGTACCGTCCAATCGACACCGAGCGGTGGTTCATCAGCGACCAGCGCACCATCGTGGTCGAGGACTTCTTTGCGCCCACCGCCGATGCTTACCTCGGGCTGCTGCGGTTCTTGCTCGGGCTGGATCTCATCGACCGCGTGGTGTTCTGGATGCTGCCCCTCGATGATCCGCTGCCCCTGCTACTCCTCGACCGTCGGGCTGCGAAGGTGACCGCCGTATACGACGAAACCTGGCTTCGCGTCGTCGACGTTCGCGCCGCACTGGGCGCCCGCCGTTACGCCGACGGAGACTGCGTCGCTATTGCGGTCAATGACACTCTGTTACAGAAGAATTCGGCAACATACGCTGTCACACCCGACGGCGCCGAACCAACCGACCGGCCTCCCCAGCTGCGCGTCGACGTGGCCGGCCTCGCTGCCGTGCTGCTCGGCGGAACGCCCTGGCAAAGTCTTGCGGCCGCCGGGCTGGTCACCGGAGACGACACTGCGGCGCTGGAGGAGGCCGATCGGCTGTTCGCGGTGCCCCGGGCGCCACATGCCGGATTCTTCTTCTGACGATGATCGTCATCGTCGGTGCCGGAATATGCGGCCTTGCAACGGCGTATGCGTTGTCCCGCCAGGGCGTCGACGCGATAGTGTGCGAGCGCGGCGAGCCGTTCGCCGAGCAGTCTGTGGGGCTGGCTCGGATATTCCGGATCGCCCACCGGCGCCCGGCGTTGTGCCGGCTGGCTCTCGACGCCCGCGCCGGTTGGCAGCGCTGGGAGTCTGAGTTCGGCGTCGGCCGCCTGTTGGGCACGGAGGGATTCGTGGCCGCTGGCGACTGCGACGACACCGCGACCGCGATGGCGGACGCCGGGGCCACGTTCTGCTGGCTCGACCGGAAGGGTATCGCCGACCGGATTCCGTTCCTGGATGCGCCTTGGGAGACGGCGGTTTTCGACCCGCTCGGTGGCAGTCTGCGGATCCGGCGTGCCCTGGTGACGTTGGCGCGGCGGGTGACCATAAGGCGTGCCGAGGTGGTGTCGGTCGCCGACGACGGCTCGACAACATTGTCCGGCGGTGGTGTTCTGCGTGCCGATCGGGTGCTGATCTGCGCCGGGGTGCGGACGCCGACGCTGTTCGGTCCGCTCGACGTCACGTTCGCGCCGCATACCCGATTCACCTACACCGGTGTCAATGCCGTTGAAGCCAGCTGCCTTTCGTCGCCATCGGGTTACGGTCTACCGATCGGCAGTACCGGTCGTTGGGCTTTCGGTCAGCAGGCACCGGATCCGGCGGCGGTGCGAAGATTGTTCCCATCGTTGACTCCGCTGGGTTCGGTGGACTGCGTGACCGCGCGCGCATCATGGCTCGACGCCGGGGGCGACGGTTGGACCCTCGCGCGCCGTGGCGCGGTGATCGCGTTTGTCGGCAGCAACCTGATGAAATTCGGCCCACTGCTGGGCGAGCTACTCGCTCAGTCGCTGTTGAACGACGAACCGCCCAGCGACTTGGGGAACCTGCAATAGGTGTAACCGGGTAACTGACCCGGCGTGTGCCAGAACACAGTCTTCAAAGTTGCCTAGCAGTACGGTGAGTGATTACTCTCTCACCATGCCAGCCGAAGGCACCCGCGGACGCGATCGATTGTTGGCCGAGGCGCTGAAATTGTTCGCCGCCAAGGGTTACGCAGCCACCTCGGTGGCCGACATTCAACGCGCTTCCGGCTTGGCGCCCGGTTCGGGCGCGCTTTACAAGCACTTCGGCTCTAAGCGCGAATTACTCGAAGCTGCCGTCGAGCACCGAATCGGCAGCGTTGTAGCCGCACGCGAGCAGTACGACGCAGGAGAACCCGAAAGCGTCGAACAGGCGGTGCGCACCGCGGGCGAGCTGATCTGGAGCAACCTCAAGCAGAGCGAAGACCTGCTCAAGGTCATGCTGCGAGAACCCGAGGAGCTCGGCGATCTCGATGAAAAGACCTGGCAGGTGATCACCGACAACGCCTATCAGCGGTTCGCCGACGAACTTGCAGCCTCCAACCGTTCCGGTCGCACCTGCATCCCCGACCCCGAAGCGGCGGCGGCCGCCGCGATCGGGTCACTGTCTTACGCGTCGACGCTGCAGGCGCTCACTGGGCGTCTGCCCGGCAACATCGACGAGGACCGCTACTTCGAAGCCTGGGTTAACCAGACGCTCAGCGTACTCGCACAGCATCGCAATGCGAAAACCGCTTCACACCAAACAAATTCAGGAGAAAACGCATGACATTCTCGATGCAGCTCACCGACGATGTGATCGAGGTGCGCGACTGGGTGCACAAGTTCGCCGCCGACATCATCCGCCCGGCAGCGGCCGAATGGGACGAACGCGAGGAAACTCCGTGGCCGGTCATCCAGGAGGCCGCCAAGGTGGGACTGTATTCCCCGGACTTCTTCGCGCAGCAGGCCGCCGAGGAGACCGGCCTGGGCATGCTCACCGCATTCGAAGAGATGTTCTGGGGCGACGCGGGCATTGCGCTGTCCATCATGGGCACCGGGTTGGCGGCCGCGGCATTGGCGGGCAACGGGACCCCAGAACAGCTCGGGCAGTGGCTACCCGAGATGTTCGGTACCGCAGCCGAACCCAAGCTCGGTGCTTTCTGCTCCTCAGAGCCCGACGCGGGCTCCGACGTCGGCGGCATCCGCACCCGGGCCCGCTTCGACGAGGCCAGCAACGAGTGGGTGCTCAACGGCACCAAGACCTGGGCCACCAACGGTGGAATCGCCAACGTGCACATCGTGGTCGCTTCGGTCTATCCCGAGCTGGGCACCCGCGGCCAAGCCAGCTTCGTCATCGGCCCGAACACCAAGGGCCTGGCCCAGGGTCAGAAGTTCAAGAAGCATGGCATCCGCGCGTCCCACACCGCCGAGGTTGTGCTCGACAACGTCCGGCTACCCGAGGATGCGATCCTCGGCGGACGCGAGAAGTTCGAAAAGCGGATCGCCCGGGTGAAGTCCGGTACCTCGGCGCGCGGCCATGCGGCGATGAAGACCTTCGAACGCACCCGGCCCACCGTCGGCGCCATGGCCGTCGGCGTGGCCCGCGCCGCCTACGAGTACGCACTCGACTATGCCTGCCAGCGTGAGCAATTCGGCCGCAAGATCGGCGAGTTTCAGGCCGTGGCGTTCAAGCTGGCCGACATGAAGAGTCGCGTCGACGCGGCTCGTCTGCTGGTGTGGCGGGCGGGCTGGATGGCGCGCAACAACCAGAACTTCGAATCCGCCGAGGGCTCGATGGCCAAACTGGTGGCCAGCGAGACCGCGGTCTACGTCACCGACGAAGCCATCCAGATTCTCGGCGGCAACGGCTACACGCGCGACTACCCCGTGGAGCGGATGCACCGCGACGCCAAAATCTTCACGATCTTCGAAGGCACCAGTGAGATTCAGCGTCTGGTCATTTCGCGGGCAATCACCGGGTTGGCTATCCGCTGAGCCTGGTTCGGGGCCTGCACGCCGGTGCGGCCTTCACCTTGGATGGCCGGACTGCCATGATGACCTCTATGGCACTCCCCTGGAATGCGGCGGTCGCCGGCGACAATGATTCGATCGTGGGCTCGATCGCCGTGCAGGACAGCGCGGCGGTCGCCGGGTCCGCCGCCGTTGGGGGAAGCGTCGCGGTGGCCGGATCCATAACGGCGGCGGGCTCGATCGCGGTCGCCGGCTCGGCCGCGACCGCCGGCAGCATCGCAGTCGCGGGATCGGCGGCCACCGCGGGAAGCGTCGGGGTGATCACTAGTCTGCTGACCGTGATGTGCCTGGCCGTCCGCGAATGCGTGGCGTGCCTGGCATGCATCGCGTGCACCCGGTGCGTCGGGTGTGTCGCGTGCGTGCGCTGCACCGACTGTGTTGGATGTGTCGGATGCGTGAATTGTTCGGGGCTGCGGAATGCTAAGGGCGCCAGGAATATTCACGTGGAGCCGGGTAGCTGAATAGGCCGCGCCGTTGTGGCGCTGGCCCTCACCGCCGACAATGCCGCCAGGGTGGCGGGGCCGCCGCCATAGAGCCGATCAGCCGTCGCCTCGGCTACCGTTTCGCTTCGCAAGCGCTGGCGGTGCTGGTTTTGTCTGCCTGGCGATGTTGCCGTCGGCGCGGCGGGCGGGCCGGGACAGTCGGCGCGTTACTCGCTGCTCTCGGCTACCTCACCCTGGCAGCGACTCCGCCGGATATTCCCGTGGCTCTGGGCCTGTCACTGCTGGTGCTGCTCGGCTGCGCATCGGGACTGTGCCTGCGCGAAGGCCTCATCGACTTGGAAGCCGCAGCGCCACAGCACAACCGAGGTGCGGTGACGGGTGCTTTCTACGCGGTGACCTACGTTTGGCTTCGGATTGCCACTGCTGCTCACCGAGATCGTGCTGTCGGCTTCGGCGGCTCTGCTCACCGTACTTGCGGTGCTGGCGGCGGCCGCCGCAGCCAGTCGATTCGTGCGTCTGCGGCGAAACCAACACCGCCAGAGCTGATTTAGATTGCACCGGCTGGAGTTGCCCGTCAGTCTCCGGTCGGTCCGGAGCTCGGACGAAATCCGGACTGGGCGATAGCGATCGAAACTCCGTTGCCGATTGGGCCGTCGCGGTCGACAAGCACCGTCGAACCGGTAGCGACTCCATCGTCGCTGTAGTGCGTGAGGGAGGCCAGCCCGATCTCGGATCCTTTGGGCAGCCGACTCAACGTGAGGGTGTAGTCGACATTGATGAACTCCAGGCCCTTGCTTCCCCAGTTGGCGATCGACGCGGTGATGTCGCCGGCCATCGCCGCACGCGTGAAGGCGGTCATCGGCTCGGTATCGAGCAGCGGGCGGGTTTCCTGCAGCCAGGTGTATTTCGGGCCCGAATCGTCGGTCCAGTCCGGATCGGGATTCTGGACTCCGCTGCCCCAGCCATAGGTGCGGATGAACAATGACTGGGCGTCCGCGCTGTCGCGGGGCAACGCCGGCATCTGCACCGGCATCGACCACACGGTGCCATCCGGCTGCGGGCCACGCTTGAGGAACAGCGCACTCGCCTGCGCCACGGTGTTGCCGTCCTGCATGAGCACCGCCTCGACGAGTCGCAGTCGGCGGCGGTCCTGCAGCACCCGGGTGCGCACGTCGATCGGCTGGAACACGGTTGGGCGGGGCAGGTCCACGGTGAGCCGGGCGGGGTGGAACTGCGGGTCGTCGACGGCGCGTTCGGCCGCCCAGCCGAGCAGCCCGCCGATGACGTGGCCACTGAGCGAGGGGCCCCAGCCGCCACGTGCGATTGCCGTTGGCACATAACTTTTTCCGTCACGGACGAAGTACGGTGACGCTGTGTCCGCGGCGCCGTCGGAAGGGTTGGCTTGCACAACGTTTTTCTACAGCACACCCGCAGCTTTGCCGTCGCGGGCCGGCTTGGACGCCATCGTCATCGCGTACTGCAACCAAGATCGCGACCTGGTCAGCGAAGTCCTACGGTTCAGCGGCGATCTGGTCGTCGAACGCCACGGCACCACCTGGTGCCCGGCTAGCAAAGCCTATTTCCATGCAAATAACGGCTGCTCGAACTGAGCGACCGGGTCGTGGCAACCCTCCAGACCCAACCACCGTAGCTGCAGCAACACCGCTCCCGTAGGGGCGTGGATCAGGTCGTTGCCCAGCGGAATCTGCACCACGGGCCGCGGGCTCTCCGGAATCGTAATGAAACGCGGTGAATCCTCACGCAGCAACTGGTGCAGACCCACCCGGTAGGCCGCGACCACCTCGTCGGGCGCGGGACGCAGTTCGATCCGGCCGCCACCCCACAGCACGACGGGAGTTATCACGTAACCCGACCGCGTCGGATAGTCGTCAAGCAGCCCCAGCACCGACGACTCTGTCAGCCTGACCCCGAGCTCCTCATCCAATTCGCGCAACGCCGCATCGATGATGGTTTCGCCGGGATCGAGCTGGCCACCGGGCAGTGCCCACTGCGCGGCGTGCGAAGACAGGCGGGACGTTCTGCGGCACAACAGAAAAGCAGCACCGCCTGCTACGTCGACCATGTGACCGTCTAGGCCGCCGGGCATCGGCCGGTCGGCGATCCAGGCGTCCACCGGCGCCGGATCCACCCGGTCCTCGCCCAGCTCGGAGTCGACGAGTACGACGGCCACGGCTGCGTGCCGCTTGGTGGGATCGGTCACCACGCGCCGGTCGTGCTGGGCCAACCGCACCCGGATCTGCTCGCGCAGCTCGTCGTCGTAACTGAGGGTCACCGTTCGACCATAGGCCCCGACGCCTGCTAGATACTCTGATACCGTAATGTATGTTAGGTATATTAGCGTTTCAACGGTGAGGTGGGCGCGGTGTACGGCAAGACCGAACCGGCTACGCCAGTGCCCGCGGAGGCGATCGAGGCAGCGCTGCGTGCATCCGAGGAACTTGGCAAGGACGTCGCCGATATCCCGGTCGGCGTGATCGCTCGGCAAGCGGGCATGTCGCGGAGCACCTTGTTGCGCCGGCTCGGCGGCTCACGCACCGCGCTCGACCACGCCGTCCGGGGACGCGGAGTGGATCCCGGTGGTGCGCCGGTACGCATCCGCGCAACGGATGCCGCGGCGATTCTAATCGAGGAAAATGGTTTGGCGGCGGCGACGTTGGAAGCCATCGCAGTACGCGCGGAATGCTCGGTGCCCAGTCTGTACGCGAATTTCGGCACCCGCGACGGGCTGCTCCGTGCGGTCTTCGAGCGGCACAGTCCCGTCTTGGACCTCGAGGAATTCTTCGCCCGACCACACGAACGTGATCTGCGGAAGACGGTACTTGGCTTCTACTCTGTGCTGGCCCGCGAGCTGGCCCGGCCGCCGCGCGTGGTCCCGGCCATGTTCGCCGAAGTCTTCGCGCGCCCGTCCAGCCCGTCCGTCACAGTCCTGATCGAGCACGCTTTTCCTCGCATGCTGGGGCTGGTCGGGGGGTGGCTGTCCGCCGAAGTCGCAGCGGGCCGCGTGCGCGAGCTGCCGATGCCGCTGCTCATTCAGCAACTCATGGCCCCGATGATGATTCACCTCTTGATGCGGCCACTGGCCGAGCGCACCGACCTTGTCACGCTTCCCGACCTTGATGTCGTGTGCGAGGTCTTCGCCGACACGTTCGTCCGCGCAGTCGCGACACGAGAGAAACGGAGCAAATCATGACGTCCAACGAGACGACGACCTGCGCGATCGCGGGCGGCGGACCGGCCGGTACGGTGCTGGGCCTGCTTTTGGCCCGGGCCGGCATCGAAGTCACCGTTTTCGAGAAGCACGCCGACTTTCTGCGCGACTTCCGCGGCGACACGGTTCATCCCGTCACCCTGCGTCTGCTCGACGACCTCGGCCTGTTCCCCCGCTTTCAGGCGCTGCGTCAGAGCAAGCTAGAGAAGGCGTCCTTCGATCTCGGCGGCCGCAACGTCACGGTCGTCGACTTCGGTCGCCTGCATCAGCCGCATCCCTACATTGCGCTGGTGCCGCAGTGGGACCTGCTCAACTTGCTGGCCGACGCCGGCGGCGCCGAGCCGACGTTCACACTGCGCATGCGTAGCGAAGTCACTGGCCTGCTCCGCGAGGGTGACAACATCACCGGCGTGCGTTACCGGGGTCCCGAGGGCGACAGCGAACTTCGCGCCGATCTCACGGTCGCGTGCGACGGGCGTACTTCGGATGTGCGCCGGGCAGCCCGGCTGGTCCCTCGGGAATTCGCCGTGCCTTTCGATGTGGGTTGGTTTCGGCTCGACGCCGTCGCTGAGATCAATTATCAACTGACGCCGCGTATTTCACCAGGGCGAGCATTAATCCTTATCCCCCGCGAAGGCTATTTTCAGGTGGGCTGCTTCCTGCCCAAGGGAGGGGAACAGCAACTGCACGCCCGCGGGCTGGACAGGTTCCGTTCCGAGGTCGCCGAGCTCGTCCCCGAAGCCTCGGTGGACTCCCTGACGTCCTGGGACGACGTCAAGATCCTCGACGTCCGCGTCAACCGGCTGCACCGATGGCACCGGCCCGGGCTGCTGTGCATTGGAGATGCCGCCCATGCGATGTCACCGGTCGGTGGGGTTGGCATCAACCTCGCCGTGGCCGATGCGGTAGCCGCGGCCGGCATCCTGGCCACCCCGCTGGCCACGCACCGACTCGGCGAATCGGACCTGGCCGCCGTGCAGCGGCGGAGAAAACTGCCGGCGGTCGTCACCCAGTCGGTCCAGCTACTTCTGCACCGGGGTCTCAGTGACGTCGTCCTCGACGGCGAACTACCCGAGCTGTCTCCGCGCGCCGAGCGCGCGGTCGGCACGGTATTGAGCCGGCTTCCGGCGCTGTCAGCAGTACCCGCGTACGCGGTCGGAGTCGGCCTGCGCCCGGAACGCGCGCCACAGTTCGCGCGCCGGCCACCCGATTGATTCGGAGTATGGCCGTGCGGGAAGTTATCACCGTATGACGGGGTTGAACGCGTAATGCGCATAGGAGTCGTCTTACCGCAAACCGAGCTCGGCGGAGATCGGGGCGCTGTGGGCGCTTACGGTCAACGTGTCGAGGAACTGGGGTTCACCCACATCCTCGCCTATGACCACGTGTTGGGCGCCGACCCCGCGGTGCACCAGGGTTGGCAGGGCCCGTACGACATCGACTCGACGTTTCACGAGCCGTTCGTCGTCTTCGGGTATCTGGCCGCGATCACTTCCCTGGAACTCGTCACCGGTGTCATCATCCTGCCGCAGCGGCAAACGGTGCTGGTGGCTAAGCAGGCCGCCGAGGTGGACCTGCTCACCGGTGGCCGGTTCCGGCTGGGCGTCGGATTGGGCTGGAACGCCGTCGAATACGAGGCGCTCGGCGAGCGCTTCAACAACCGCGGCAGGCGCTCCGAAGAGCAGGTCGAGCTGATGCGCAAGCTCTGGACGCAACGATCGGTCAGCTTCGAAGGCAAGTACCACACGGTGATCGGGGCGGGCCTGACCCCGCGGCCCAGGCAGCAACCGATCCCGGTGTGGTTTGGTGCGGCAACCGATCGCGCCTACGAGCGGGCCGGGCGGCTCGCCGACGGTTGGTTCCCCATGATGGAGCCTGGACCCGGGCTCGACCAGGCGCGCGAACGGGTGGAACGCGCCGCGGAGGCAGCCGGCCGCACAGCTGTCGAACTGGGGATGGAGGGCCGGGTCAGCTGGTCCGGCGACCGGGACAAGGCGGTGGCCGACCTGGCCGCGTGGAAGGCCGCGGGGGCCACGCACGTCTCGGTGAACACCATGGGGGCGGGCCTAATGGGGGTCGACGCCCACCTGTCCGCCCTGGAGCAGGTAGCCGCCGACTTGGTTTAATAGGCCCTAGTATGGTTAGCCTACCCTAAGATAGGCTACCGCCCATGGCCGCAGAGTTCGCGATCGTCATCGCATACGGCAGCGACATGGGTAACGCCGAAGACGCCGCGCTGTCGTTCGCCGAGGCCCTCGACGAAGCCGTCAGCACCGGCGTCACCGCGATAGAACTCAACCAGGTCGACCCCGCCGATCTGCAATCGGTCACCCATCTGGTGGTGGTCACCTCGACATTTGGCGACGGCGAATTCCCCGACAACGCAACACTGTTCTGGGAGGCGATCAGCGCCGACGACGCCGACCGGGTCGAGCACCTGAAGTTCGCGGTGCTCGCGTTGGGCGATAGCGGCTACGACTTGTTCTGCAACGCGGGCCGCCTGCTCGACGAGCGTCTCGAAACGTTGGGTGCAATGCGGCTCGCCGACCGTGTGGACATCGACGGACCCTACGAGCAGCCCGCCGCCGCGTGGATTGCCGACCTGGTCAAGGTATTGGCCGCCGAGCGCGCCGGCACGGTTCCGACCGAATCAAACCCGCCTCCCGCGGAGGCTGTCGAGCCGACCCAGCGCGACCGCAGCCATCGACCCGTCGGCGTCCGAGTGCTCGTCAACCGAGTACTGACCGCGCCAGAGTCCGACAAGGAAGTCCGCCACTACGAGCTGGACCTGGCTGCCAGTGGGATCGCTTATACCGCAGGAGATTCGCTGGCGGTGCATGCCACCAACGATCCCGCGCTCGTCGACGCGATCCTTGGCGCACTGGGCGTCGGCCCCGACTACACCGTGCACGACGGCGACGAGCCGCTCGGCGCACTGCTCAGCGGGCAGCTGGAGATCAGAACACCGTCGCGGGCATTACGGGCACTGGTGGCCGCGCGCGTACCTAACGCCGAGGCGGCCGTCCCACTCGGCGCCGACACCGTCCCCGCGCCGGGATCGTGGTGGTACGGCAAGGATGTGCTGGACCTGATCCGGCTCGGCAGCCTCACGGTGGAAGACGTCCTCGACACCCTGCGGCCGCTGCAGTTCCGCGACTATTCCATCGCGTCAAGCCCCTTAGTTCATCCCGATCACATCCACCTGACCGTGGCCACCGTGCGGTATGACATTGCCGACCGCCGCTACGGCGGGGTGGCGTCGACGTTCCTGGCCGACCGCTCCGGCGAGGTGCAGGTACACCTGCTTCCCAACCACACGTTCCGGCTTCCAGCCGGTGACGTACCGATCATCATGATCGGTCCGGGCACCGGCATCGCGCCATTCCGCGCGTTTCTGCAGGAGCGCCAAGCGTGCGGTGCGAAGGGAAGGTCGTGGCTGTTCTTCGGAGACCGTCGGCGCGCCACCAGTTTTCTTTATGGAGACGAGATAGAAGGTTTCCGCGACTCGGGTACGCTGACCCGCCTGGACCTGGCGTTCTCCCGCGACGGCGCAGCTGATGAGTCGAAACCCTATGTGCAACACCGTATGTGGGATAACGCCGACGAGTTCTTCGGCTGGATGCAGGACGGCGCGCACATTTACGTGTGCGGCGACGCCGAGCGGATGGCCAAGGACGTCGACGCCGCGATCCACGGCATCGTCGCCCAGTCCGGCAACCTCGACCCCGACGCGGCGCATGCCTACGTCAACCAGTTGATCAGGGACCACCGCTACCTACGCGACGTCTACTAAGGATGTGACACGGCCAATATAGTTAGTGCCCTAACTAATGGAGTACCATGGCGGCATCTACCTTCACCGATTCGCAGGAGCGATCATGGCCTCCGCCCGTCCTAACCTCTGGCAGTACATCGGCTATTCCTATGGGCGCGTGCTGCCCGACTCTATGCGGGACTGGGTGGCCAAAGACCTGGCCGGTAAAGGTGCCATCCGCCGTCACATGATCCGGATGGCCATTCCACCGGTATTCGTGCTCGCGCCATTCTGGCTGTTGCCTGCGTCGCTGTATGTGCACACGGAGATGACCGTCCCGATCTACGTTTGGGCGCTGTTGATCGCGTTCGCGCTGAACAAGGTTTGGCGGCGACACCGACTGGCCCAGCACGGACTCGATCCCAATCTGGTCGACGTGCTCAAACGCCAGAAAGACGCGCACATTCACGAGGATTACGCCCGCCGGTACGGTCCCCGGCCCGAGTCCGCCGAGTGGCAGGCGAATAGCAGCCCGTTCTAACCACGGGGAAGCCGCCCATTATGGCTCCGAACGTTGCCGACATCGACCCCTTGTCCCTCGAGCACCAGGTCTGCTTCGCGTTGGCAGTCACCAATCGCGCGGTCCTGGCGGTATACCGGCCCTTGCTGGAGCCGCTCGGTCTGACCCATCCGCAGTATTTGGTGATGCTTGCACTGTGGGATCACGCCAAATCCCAAGCAACGGCCGAATCAGGGGCAAACGCTTTGTCCGTCAAGGACATCGCCGCGCTACTGCAGATGGACTCGGCCACGCTGTCACCGATGCTCAAACGACTACAGGCGCAGGGCTTGATAACCCGCACCCGCAGCACCACGGACGAAAGAGCCACTCACGTGGAGTTGACTCGGCAGGGCCACGATCTGCGTCGGCAGGCGCTGAAGGTTCCTCCGGCAGTGGTCGAACGCTTGGGCGTCGAACTCTCCGAACTCGAGCACTTGCGTGAGGTTCTGGTCAAGATCAACGGAGCCGCGCTGGCGGCCGGTGCGCTGGACCCATCACCACCGGCCGAAAATCAATTCACCGACGCGGTCCGAACCACGCGGTGAGTGCATCGCGCAGCCCGCAATCGGACCCCTGCCCCACCCAAGCGACATGTCCGTCCGGCCGGATCAGCGCGGCGCTGGGTGCGGCAACCCGGCCGATCACCGGAAGTTCCCAATCCCCATCGTATTTCGCCTCTACCAACCGTACGTGCTCCGACCACGGACCGATATCGACCGGGTCACCCAAGTTGAGCAGAATCGGCCGCGCTAGGTGTAGCAGGTTGAAGAGTCGCAGTGGGCCGTCCGCAGAACGCAATTCCAGGTCTGGCACGCGCCGTCCCAGCAGCGGGTGGCCGTCACCGAGCTGGTAGCGGATATCGAGTCCCGACATCATCGCCCCAAATTGCTTGCGCGCCTGGTCCATTGCGAGCAGCTCGGACACGATGTCATGCAAGGCCCGGGTGCGGTCGTCTTGGCGCAACAGCGCCATCTGCGCTAGGGCGTTGCGTAGCACTCGAGCAGCCACCGGATGCCGTTCGGCGTTATAAGTATCGAGCAGCCCATCCGGCGAAATGCCGCGAACTACCTGAGCCAGTTTCCAGCCGAGGTTCGCCGCGTCCTGCAAACCCGTGTTCAGACCTTGTCCACCGATCGGGTGATGAACATGGGCGGCATCGCCGGCCAACAGAATCCGCCGGTCGCGGTAGGCGCCAGCCTGGCGGGCCGCATCGGTGAATCTGGAAATCCAACGGGGATTGCAGATTCCATAGTCTGTTCCGTACGCCTGGGTCATTGCGTTGCGCAGGTCGATGAGAGCTGGCTCGGAAGCCGGCCCGATCTGGCGCTCCGTCACCATGATCCGCGCGGGCCCGGTATCCCCGGTGCGGCTCATCGCGTGGACGCCCAGGGCGTCGCGGCGAATGCCCCACGGAGGTTGCTCGCCGCAGGCTAGCTCGGCCTCGGCGAGTAGGTAGCTCGTCGTCGGATCCCAACCCGAAAACTCGATTCCGGCGGCACGGCGGATCACACTGCGACTTCCGTCGCACCCCACGACGTACCGCGCCCGCAGGGCTGGTCCATCGCACAGTTCGACGTAGACACCGGTCTCGTCCTGGACGGCGCCAGTAACCTCGCGGTCACGCTGGATCGGTACCGCGAGCTCAGCCACCCATTCAGCGAGAAGGCGCTCAATCTCTTGCTGCCACAGAGCAAGTCCATATGGGTGCGGAGTTGGAAAATCGCTGATGTCGAGACGAATCTGCGCGTAACCGGCCAGCTGGGACACCTGGCCAGCGCTGATAAAGCGGTCGGCGATGCCGCGCTGATCGAGGATCTCCAAGGTCCGGCTGTGCAGCCCTCCCGCGCGCGATTCGATCAACTCCTGGGAGGTGCGTCTTTCGACGACGGCAACATCGACACCGCCCAGTGCCAGTTCGCCGGCCAGCATCAGACCCGTCGGGCCCGCTCCGGCGATGATCACCGCATGGTCGCATTCCCCACCCACCTGCTCGTCCACCCGCATTCCTCAACCCCCCAATTCCTGAGTTCTGGCTTATACCAGCGCATTTTGCGGCATCACCCCGGTCTTGCCGCAAGCCCCATCTGGGGTATAGGTTGAAAGTGAGGGGATTATTTCGGCAGCTCGCCTGCGTCGGCCCAGTTCGATCCATATCCGATCGAAACATCAAGTGGCACATCAAATGTGTACGCGGCTGCCAGGTATTCGAGGACGCGCCGGGTCAGTATGTCGCGCTCGCCGTCCGCGACCTCGAAGACTAGTGTCCGGTCCACCTGCAGCAACATGCGTGAACTCAAGCCCGAGATCGCCCGATCGATCTCCACCATCGCGGAGTTGATGATGTCGGCCGCGCTTCCCTGAATGAGCATCGCCAGCGCTTCTTGTTCGGCGCTCTGCCGTGCCGTGGGATCCTGGCTGCTCAGGTCGGGCAGATAGCGGCGGCGGCCCAGTAGCGTAGCGGCGTAACCCGCTTCGCGGGCCTGCTCTGCCAACGCGCCCAAATCCGCGCCGCCGGACACGTGGGCGACGATTCGGCTCTCGAGGTCGCGGTAGCCGGCGGTCATCAATTCGACATACCCGTGTCCCGGCACCAACGCCTCGCGCACCTCAATGGCAGCATGCAGGTCGGGGTTCGTCGACGTGACAGCGCCGGTGACCCTACCGGTCTGGTGCAACGTGGCGTGGATGCGTCCGTCGGCCGCAATCGAATTCGGTGGGATCTCTGCCGCGGCTCGGGCCAGCCGGTTGACGGCTATACCGGTACGCTCCATGCCGGCCAGGATGCGCTGCACCGGCAGTGCCACGCGGCCTAGCAGCGACGACGAGTCGATGCGCGCCAGCTCCTCGTCCAGTACGTCGGCCAAGTCCAGGACCGCGCAGGTCCGCAGGATCAACGCCTCGGAGGCGCCGGGCCGGTCGACGTGGCCCGGGTTGGCCGCCGCGTCGGGCAGCGCACAGCGCATGTGGCGCATTAGCAAGTCGTTGAGGGCCAGCCCCCGGCGCTCTGGACGCAGCAGATGCGCTGCCAGCATCGTGTCGGAGGTGACACCACGTAGAGTCCACCCGCGGCCGGCCAACGCGTGCAGCGCGGCCTTGACATCATGCACCGCCTTCGGCGGCCCCGGATCGGCCAGCCATGACGACAAAGCTGCCTCGTCGTCGGGGGTCAGCGCGGCGACGTCAATGTAGCGGCCCTCGCCGTCCGCGGCGACGATGGCCAAGGCGACGGTGTCGGAGTAATAGGTCGGACTGCTGCCGAGGACATCCAGGCCGAACCGATTGCCCAGACTGTGTTCGGACAGCCAAGCCGCGAGCTCACCGGCCCGCAGCTCGCGACCACGTACGTCGAAACCACTCGACACGTTGCTCATCCTGCCGTCAGAACCAGCCGTCCCGCATCTCCAGGGTGGTGCGGTCCAAACTGGCCAGCAGGTCCAATTGTGGTCCGGTTCTGGGCAATTCGTAGCGATAGAAATAACGGGCCGCCTGCCGCTTGCCTTCGTAGAAGTCACCGTCGCGGCCATCGGCAGCAATCAGTTGTTCGAGCCAGGCCCAGGCGATGACGAGGTGGCCGAAGGCTTCGAGGTACACGGCACTGTTGGCCAATGCCGTCTCCACATCGCCCGGCGCGAACATCGACGCGGTGACGTCCACCAAGCGCTGCCACGCCGGTCGAGCTGCGCCCCGAGGCCGGCGGTCTCGCCGCCCCGCGCAACCGCCGCCGCCACCGTCGCGGAAACGATCTTCGTGAGCTCCACGAGGCTGGCGCCACCGTGCTGAGTTACCTTGCGGCCCAGCAGGTCCAGACTCTGAATTCCATGGGTGCCTTCGTGGATCGGGTTGAGCCGGTTGTCACGGTAGTGCTGTTCGACGTCGTACTCTCGGGTGTAGCCGTAGCCGCCGTGCACCTGGATCGCCAGGTTGTTGGCTTCCAGGCACCACTGAGAAGGCCAGCTCTTGGCCACCGGGGTAAGGATGTCCAGCAGCAGCCCCGCGGATTCCGCCTCGGCGGTCGATTCCGGGCTGGCCTGGATGTCCACCAGGCGGGCGCAGTAGAGCGCCAAAGCGAGTGCGCCTTCCACATAGGACTTCTGCGCCAACAGCATTCGCTTAACATCGGGATGCGTGATGATTGGCACCTGCGGCAAACCGGGGTCCTTACTGGTCACCGGCCGGCCTTGCGGCCGCTCTCGCGCGTACTGCAGTGCTTTCAGATAGCCGGTGTACCCCAGCGCAATCGCGCCGAGGCCCACGCCGAGCCGCGCCTCGTTCATCATGTGGAACATGTACGTCAGGCCTCGATGCGGTTGCCCGACAAGGTAACCAACGGCACCGGGCCGGCCGCCAGGTTGATGGCGGCCCTCGCCGAAGTTCAGCGCGGTGTTGGTGATTCCGCGAAAGCCCATTTTGTGGTTGAGTCCGGCGAGTACCACATCGTTGCGTTCGCCGAGCGAACCCCCGTCGTCCACAAGGATCTTCGGAACGATGAACAACGAAATGCCCTTGGTCCCTGGTGGTGCACCGGCAATCTTGGCCAGCACTAGGTGCACGATGTTCTCCGAGAGTTCGTGATCTCCGCCGGAGATCCACATCTTCGAGCCGAACAGCCGGTAGCTGCCGTCGTCCTGAGGTTCGGCGCGGGTGGTGATGTCGGCCAGGGACGAACCGGCCTGCGGCTCGGACAGACACATGGTGCCGGTGAAGCGACCGGCCAGCGTCGGCTTGACGAACCGCTCGATCTGCTCGGCGGTGCCGTAGTGCGCCAACAGACTCGCGTTGGCCAGGCTCAGCAACACATAGCCGGCGGTGGCCACGTTCGCGGCATGAAACCATGCCAGCCCCGCGCCACCGACCGTCGTCGGCAACTGCCAGCCGCCCAGCTCGTGGTCCATGCTCATGGCCGGCAGATCGGCCTTCGCGAAGGCGTCCAATGCCGTTTTCACCTCGGGTATCACGGTCACCCGCTCGCCGTCGAACGTTGGTTCCTGAGCGTCGTTCTTCTTGTTGTGCGGCGCGAAGTAGCGGGTCGCGAGGTCTTCGCACAAGTCCAGCAGGGCGTCGAACGTCTCGCGGGAATGCTCGGCGAAACGATCGCGCTTTGTCAGTTCCTCCACTCGCAGCCACTCGAACAGCAGAAATTCAAGATCGCGCCGGGCCAGCAGATTGGACGCCACGGGATGCTCCTCTGGGTGTTCGCCTTGTCTCCCTGACCACCCTGGCACTAACCGGCCATACGGCACACACCGGCGTGCAGCGTAGGGTGGACTGAGAACTTAAATAAGCTAACTAAGCGGTACCGTCCGCGGGGAGGAATCGGCCATGGCCCGAACTGACAACGACACGTGGGATCTGGCATCCAGCGTGGGAGCCACCGCCACGGCGGTCGCCGCCTCGCGCGCCATCGCCTCGCAGGGCCCACAGCCCCTGCTGGATGATCCGTGGGCCGCTCCACTGGTCCGGGCGGTGGGCGTGGACACCTTCGTCAAGCTTGTCGACGGAGAGATCGAAAGTACGGATGACCCACTGCTGAACCGTCAGGCGATGACCGAACAGATCACCGTCCGCACTCGATTTTTCGACGACTATTTCATGGAGGCGATCGATGCGGGAGTTCGACAGGTGGTCATCTTGGCCTCAGGTCTGGACACGCGGGCCTACCGGCTGCCGCGGCCGGTCGGTACGGCCCTTTACGAGATCGACCAGCCCGAAGTCATCGAATTCAAGACGCGGACGCTGGCCGACCTCGGCGCGGAGCCGGCCGCGCATCGGCGCACGGTGGCGATCGACCTGCGCGAGGACTGGCCGACCGCCTTGCGGGAGGCGGGATTCGACCCCAGCCACGCGACAGCATGGATTGCCGAGGGCCTGCTCGTCTACCTGCCCGCCGAAGCACAAGATCGCCTGTTCGACAATGTTTCCGCGTTGTCGGCGCGTGGCAGCCGGATCGCGACCGAGCATATGGACTTCGGCAGCATCACGTCGGACTGGGCGCAACAGCTCACCGAACGCTCGCGGCGAATCGGCTCCAATATCGATCTGGCGTCGCTGTTCTACACCGGTGAACGCAATACGGCCGCCGATTACCTCCGCGGGCACGGCTGGCGGGTCAACGTCACAACCACCGAACAAGCCTATGCCGCACACGGATTCACGGTTCCCGACGATGAACTCGCATCATTCGGCGAGGCATCGGGATACCTGATGGCGATCAAGACCTAGTCCGATGGTCAGGCTCTGCGTACCGGCGATACGGCGCTGCTCGCACGAGCCGCCAGCTGCTCGAAGTCATGGATCAGGACTGACTTGCTCTCGATCGTGATCCAGTCCGCCTCGGCGAAATCCGTCAATGCCTTGTTCGCCGTCTCGCGTGAGGTCCCGGCCAATTGGGCGATCTCCTCCTGGGAGAGGCCGTGGTCCACCCGCCAGGAAGTTCCGACACGAACACCAAATCGCTTTGTCAGCAACAGCAATTGCTGTGCCACCCGCCCCGGCACGTCGTTGAAGACGAGGTCCGAGACGATGTCATTGGTTCGCCGTATCCGGCGGGCCAGCAGGCGAAGCAGTTGGTCGGCAATCTCCGGACGCTCGCCGACCCAGGCACGCAGCGTGTCTCCCTCCATAACGACCGCGCGGACTCGGGTCAGTGCAACCGCTGTGGACGACCGCGGCGCCGGATCGAAGATCGACAGTTCGCCCAGCATGTCCGACGGACCAAGCAGGGTGATGAGGGTCTGACGGCCGTCGCGGCCTTTGCACCCGATCTTCACCTTGCCCTCGGCGATGATGTACAGACAATCCCCGGCCTGACCTTCGACAAAGATCGTCTGCCGGCGCGCGAAAGTCACCCACGGAAGCGATTTCGCCAATTCGACTAGGACATCACGGTCGATACCGCGGAATACGCCGGCCCGCGCCACGTTGTCGTCCATACCCAACCTCTCGCGCTTCGGTGCGCGTCCGGATCCACTCTCAGATAGTCGAGACTGGTTAGGCGTCACACACGCGATGTCCGCTGATTCTACAGTATGACTAGACGCTTCGATTAATTCGTCAAGTCCCCGTCGTTACGGGCTCCGGCGATCCCAGTATCGAACGGCTGGCAGCGATTTGTACGCTGCATTCGGGCGAACGACATGCGCACAGCCGGGGCCGGCTCGGTCACAGCCGTCGTCGACCCGGGCCGTTGACGGAGGTTTTCATGGCTGGACAGATCCCGTTGGTCGATTATCTGGTGCTCGATGAGGGCGAACCTCATCTGGTCGCACAGGAATGCGCCCATTGCGGCGCCCGGTTCTTTGATCGCCGCAACGCATGCGCCGGCTGCTTCAAAACCGAGTTCAAGACCGTTCCGGTCGCAGCCGAAGGCACGGTACGGACGTTCACTATCGTGACCTTCGCCGCGCCGGGGATCCCCACACCGTTCGTCGCATCCGTCGTGGACTGCGACGGGACCCAGGTCCGCGCCAACCTCGTCAATGTCGAACCCGATCCCCAACATATCCGCGACGGGATGAAGGTGCGCCTGACCACCTATCCCGTCGGCACCGACTCCGAGGGAACCGAGGCGATCGGCTTCGGGTTCGAGCCCGCATAGACCTCAGCATCTGACGAAGGAGCGACGATGGGTGCCAGCGACGATATCTGGATCCTCGGAATCAGGATGACCAAGTTCGGCAAGCACCCGGATCTGGACACCGTCGACCTGGCGGCCGAGGCCGCCACCGGCGCACTCGCCGACGCCGGCCTCACGATGGCCGACATCGGCGTGCTGGCGGCCGGCAACCTGATGGCGGCCAACGCCGGCATCGGCCAACAGCTGCAGAAACAGATCGGGCAGACCGGGATCCCGGTGTACAACGTGGCCAACGCATGCGCGACCGGGGCCACCGCGCTGCGGACCGCGATCATGGCCGTCAAGGCCGGTGAGGTCACCTACGGCATGGCCGTCGGAGTGGAGAAGCTGTCCGGCGCCGGTTTGCTGGGCGCGGGCGGATCGAAGAAGGGCGACTCAGACGTCTGGGCACCCAAGGGGCGTTACGGCGCCGTGGCTCCCGTGGACGGGCGGATCGGCACCGAGGCGATGCCGGGGGTGTTCGCCCAGATCGGCACCGAGTACGGCCACAAGTACGGCGGCACCAGCTTCGAACTATTCGCCCGGATAAGCGAGAAGAACCACGCCCACTCAACACTGAATCCGCTGGCGGCATACCAGAAACGGTTCACCCTCGAGCAGATCATGAACGACGTGATGATCGCCTACCCAAACACCCGGGCGATGTGCTCGGCCAACTGCGACGGCGCCGCGGCCGCGATCGTGTGCAGCGGAGAGACGCTGAAGTCCCTGTCGCTCGAACAACGTCGCCGCGCGGTGAAGGTGTCCGCTTCGGTGCTGACCACCGACCCCTACGAACCGGGCTGCCAGGTGCTGCCCAACGTCAACACGCTGACTCGCAACGCCGCCTCGATCGCCTACGAGCATGCCGGTATCGGCCCCGACGACCTGGACTTGGTGGAGCTGCACGACTGCTTCGCCACCGCCGAGCTGGTGCACTATGACAACCTGATGCTGTGCGAAGAGGGCGGCGCCGCAGCGTTTTTCGAGTCCGGCGCCACCTGGCGGGACGGCTCGACGCCGGTGAACGTCTCCGGTGGCCTGCAGTCCAAGGGACACCCGATCGCGGCCACCGGCATCGCCAACATCTGGGAGGTCTGCCACCACCTGCGCGGCGAGGCCGGCGACCGTCAGATCGAGAACGCCAAGGTCGGGCTGGCTCACGTGATCGGTCTCGGCTCGGCCTGCGGCGTCCACGTCCTGGAGAAGTCGGCCGTCTGATCTCAGCGTGTGCGGTCGCCGAAACGGGTATCCAGGCACGGTAACGACGCACATTCTTCGTCACGACGCCATTCGTTGCGACGCCGAGAGAAAGATTTGCAGACTATGCAGGCAACGGTGACGCCGGAGGCCGAGAGCGCCCTCACCGAAATCGCCCAGCGCCACGGACTGTCCCGCGAGGCGGTGCTGGCCATGCTGTTCGCCATCCACACCGGCGGCGGCACCATGGCCCAGTTTTCCATCCCCGAACTCGGTGGCTCCGGGCAGTGGATGCGGGGCGGGATGACGATGGTGGGCAACATGTTCGACAACTCGCTCAAGGCGCGTGTCGACGCACTATGTCACGAGCTGTCCCAGCTGATTTCCACCACCACGGTGTTTCGCGCCTCGGCTACGGAAAAACAGGCCGGGTTCACCTCGTCCAACTGGTGGCCCGCGGACCTCGGTCTGCCCAGTTCGGCCGGCGGGCAGAACGACGCACGTTACGCGGTGTTTCCCAACACTCGACGCCTTGCCATCCAAATCAACGGTGCGGTACGGGTTTTCGACACCGATGAACATCAGATAACCGGCGTACAACAACAGCAGCAGGGCGGTGGAACCGGCACGGTGCAGTTCACCAGCCAATTCGGCACCTTCGACGTATCGAGCCTGCGCGAGCTCGGGGCACAGCAGGTGGCCGAGACGCCGACCGCCGCACCCGCCCCCGAACCCGCGACGCCGCAGCAGTCTCAGCAACGCCCTGCCGCCCGGTCGGAGAACGATCCCGCGGCCATTGTCGCGGCGATCGAGTCCCTTGCTGGACTGCACCAGCGGGGAATCCTGTCCGAAGAGGAGTTCGCCGCGAAAAAGGCCGAACTGCTCGGCAGGCTGTGATTCACGAACTGCGCAGCATCAGCAGTTCGCCGGTCAGCGAACCATCCTCGAGGAGCAGGGACCCCATCAACGTCATCGGAAAATCCGGCTTATTCTGATTCACGAATCCGCTTCGCCGGGCGGGTACCCAGAGTTGGGCTCAGGCAAGCACAGTCATCTGCGCGGCGGCAGGACAGGCGTCACTAGCTCGCCGGTTTCAAGATAGGAGTCCAGGTTGCGGATTGCCAGCAATGCCATCGCTTTCCGGGTCCGCGCAGTTGCGCTGCCGATGTGCGGAAAGAGCACCACGTTGTCCAGCTCAAGCAACTCGGACGGCACATACGGTTCATCAGCGAAGACGTCGAGACCCGCACCGGCCAGTCCGCCGCCGGTCAGCAGCTCCACCAGCGCGTCCTGGTCGACCACGCTACCCCGGGCGATGTTGATCAGGTAACCCAGCGGCCCCAGTGCCGTGAGAACAGCGCGGTCCACCAGGTGGTGGGTGGTGCGGCCGCCCGTCGTAGCGACGACCATTACGTCCACCGATTCGGCCAGCTGGACAGCCGAGTTCTCATACCGGAAAGGCGAGCCCTCAATCTCGCGGCGGTTGTGATAGGCGATGACACAGTCAAATCCGAGTAGTCTCGTCGCGATCGCCGAACCGATGCGGCCCAGTCCGAGGATCCCGATCTGCAGGCCGCTGACGTCGCGAGCGTAAGGGAATGAGCCCTCGGCCGCCCATCGGCCGGCGCGCACATATCGGTCCGCAGCGCCAAAGCGACGCAGCGTCATCAGAATCAGCCCCAGTGCGGTGTCGGCGACCGTGTCGGACAACACGTCCGGTGTGTTGCTCACGCCGATCCCCCAGCGCTTCGCCGCCTCCAGGTCAATCGAGTCGACGCCGGCGCCGTTGTTGACGATGACCTCGAGATTGGGCAGTGACCTCATCAAGTCCGCAGGAACCCCGGGCGGACCCGATGTCACCACGACCCGGATGTTCGCCCCATACTCGGCCAGACAGCCGGCTCGGCGCGGCCCGTCCGGGAGCTCACGCAGGTCGTAGCGGGCGACCAGTTCATCGTGAAACGTCCGCTCGAAATCACCGATTCGCAGGACATCGTTGCGTTTCTGCACAGTCACGCATACATCATCACTTACAGCGCGCTGCCGACCGCCTTCTCGGCGGGCCGCGCAAATGCACCACCGAGCGTGATGGTCCGCTCGGCCGGCGAATACCAACCCTGCGCAGCATACTGGCTGGTATGCAGGTAGCACTGAACCCGCACCTCGGCGCTGCCGGGCGTGAACGTCAACAACCTGCTGATCGGTAACGTGGTGATCGGCATGTGGTGGCGGCTTAGCGATGCGACGTTGAGAAACCACGTGCCCCAACGCTGTTCAATGTGGGTCTTACCGCCGAAGTTGTCATCGGGATGGGTATGGGTGTGCCCAGCTATCCATAACGCAACTCGGCCCGGGTGTTGGGCCAGGAATTGTTCGAACGCACCGGAATCAGGTTGGCTGTCAACCCAATAGAGATACGACGCCCCTTGCGGAGTGCCCTGCTCGAAGGGGCGGTGGTAGTGCTCGTGCCAGAGTCCGTCCGGGCCTTTGCGTACCCCCTCCCAGTCGCCGGACGCGACAGTGGTGTTCTTCAGGACGTAATGGTGGACGGTAACGACGAGCGTGTCGGGGTTGCTCAGCACCATGTGCTTCCACCACCGAAATGTCGAACCACTCACTACGCCACCGGGGTTGCCACCCAGTGTTCCGCGGCCGACGGTCTGGGTGGGTTCGTTGCGGTCACTGAGCATCAAGAACAGCAGGTTACCCACCCGGAACGCATAATGCTCCCACGTCCCGTGCACCCGGTGGGGCCGTGCCGCCGGGTCTACACCCGAGAACCGGGTGTTCTGACCCAGGGGGTCCACCCATTTGCGCCACCACCACGCCTCAGGCTCGCCGAGACCGCTGCGGTCGTGATTGCCGCACACGCTGTAGATATCCTCGCGACGGTGCCGTCGCAGGACTGCGAACTGGCGCCGCAGTTCTCGGCCTTCGGAGTCGTCGGGCAGGTGGTGATGTGCCCCGGACATATCGCCAACGTCGATGCCGATGTCCCACTCGAACGCCGGCCCGCCCTCGCTACCACCGAACTCCGACTGCGAGATCGCCTCGGCCAGACTGGCTCTACCGTGTGCTTTGTCTGTGCCGACGTGGGCATCACCGAACGCCCAGATACGCAGCGGTTCAGCCATGCTCGGTCTCGAGCAATCCCCAGCGACGACGGATCTGCCGGTCGACCGCGGCGAAGGCTGCGTCCATCACAATTCCGATCGCCAGGATCACGATCATGATCGCCATCGCCGACGGCATGTCCGTCATGTTCTGGGCATTTTCCAGCAACACCCCGATCGAGGCGGTGTTGGTCACCAGAACCACCAGTTCACCGGCCATCAAGCTGCGCCAGGCGAACGCCCAGCCTTGGCGTAGACCGCTGACGAACATCGGCAGCGATGCCGGCAAGATCACGTGGCAATATAGCGAAAGACCGGTCAAGTTCAACGTTTTCGCAGCCCGTAGCAACAGTGGAGGGATATGGTCGGCGCCCGCGATCACACCGATTGCAATCGAAGGGGCAGCGCCGATGACGATCACAAACAGGATCGCCGAGGTATGCAGGCCGAAGAAGATGATGGCGAACGGGAACCATGCAATGGCCGGCATGGTCTGCAATCCGGTAATAATTGGTCCGAAAGCGTTACGCAGCAGTCTGTTTCGTGATGTCAACGCTCCGGCGAGGGCACCGATGAGCAGGGCGAGTGCGAAACCGATCAGCGCCCGGTTCAGTGTCGTCCAAGTCGCCTCCCATAGCATCGGCTCGCGCGCCTGCTGCCACAGCGCCGCCGCCACGGTGGCCGGACCAGGCAGTACTACCGTTGATTTCCAACCGCTCAGGTACACAATCTGCCAGATCGCGACAATCACCGCGACGGCAAAGAGTTTCGCCCGCAGCGACACTAAACCCGCACGAATCCACGCACCGCGCACCGCCGGCGTAACCCGCACGCGGTAAGTCTGGCTGGCCACGTTGCCTCTCACCGCAGCACTAACCATCGGTGCCGGTCCCTTCGCGGTGCAGTCGCTCGGTGATGCGCGCCGCGAGTTCGGCAACCTCAGCGGTGTTGATCTCACGGGGACGCGAGACCGCAACACCGAACTCCTCGACGATACGGCCGGGTCGCGGGCTCAGTACGATCACCCGATCGGCAAGCCGCACCGCCTCGCGAACGTTGTGCGTCACGAAAACGACTGTTAATCCCCGCTCCTCGACAATGCGTTCGAGTTCCTCGTGCAGCCGATCACGGGTCAGTGCGTCCAGCGCGCCGAATGGCTCGTCCATCAGCAGCACGTCGGCGTCCTGGGCGAGCGCGCGTGCCAACGCAACTCGTTGGCGCATGCCGCCCGAAAGTTGGTGCGGTCGTTTGCTTGCGAACTCACTCAGTCCCACCGTCGCCAACAGCTGCGCAACGCGGGCACTGCGCTGGGTACGTGGCACATTGCGGGCCCGAAGGGCGAGGTCGATATTGGCCGCGGCGGTGAGCCAGGGGAACAACGCTGGCTCCTGGAACATCAGCGCCACCCGATGGTCGCGGGTGTCAACGCGCCCGGTCGACGGGTGGTCCAGGCCAGCGATGATCGACAACAGTGTGCTTTTGCCGCAGCCCGAAGTTCCTACGATGCAGACGAATTCACCGCGCCGCACCGCGAGCGTGATTCCGTCGACGGCCAGCGTGCCATCCCGGCCAGCTCCGAATTGTCTGGTGACGCCGTCGAGGCGGATCGCTGCGGAAGGGATGGCCTCGGGCACCGCAATGCCGGCTGGAAACGCAACTCGGGTCACGCGGCGACCTGCGGTTGACCTGATGCGACGAGCACCGCATTGAGCGGTATCTGATCGAAAAGACCGTTGATATCAAGCGGTTTCAACAGTCCAATCGCTACCGCTTTGGCCACCTGATCTCGCAGCGACGCCATCCCAGGGTCGTTGGTGAAAGTGGTCTCCTGGAACGACGCGGTGAGCACGTCTGGCTCCAGGCCTTTGCCAAGGGCGTGGCTCAGCGCGGTATTGGCCGATTGCGCCGCACCTGCCGGGTCGCGGACGATCTTGTCGTTGGCCTCGACCTGGGCGCGGAGCAGCGCCGCCACCACGTCCGGGTGCGCCGCTTGGAATTCCTGGCGCACCACCAACACGGTGATGGTGTTCGGATCCGACCATAACCGCACACCGCCGGCTTTGATCAGCTGCACGTCGAAGGGGGCCGAGTCGATGGCACCGTCGATCTGGTTCGACACAAACTGTTGCACAATCGCCGACTCGGGAGTGGTCGGCTTTATCGAGACATCGCCACCACCTTGGGTATTGGTGTTCAGCCCGTTCTTGGCCAGCCAGTCGCGCAGGCTGACGTCCTGCGTCCCGCCTAAGGCGGGATCGGCCACCGTCTTGCCTCGGAGATCCTGGGCGGAGTTGATGCCGGGTTTGACCACCATCGAGGTACCGCCACTTGCGGCACCTGAGACGATCTTGATCGCCTTGCCGCCCGATCGCTGCCAGGCGTTAAACACCGGGTTCGGCCCAATGTATGCCGCGTCGAGCTGTCCCGACAGCAGCGCGGTCACCTCCTCGGTGCCCTGGCTGAACGGCTGCGTGGCGAGATTGACCTTCGGACCGAGTTGCCGGGTGAACAGCCCGTCGGTGATGCCGACGAGCGCCGGGGCGTGGGTGATACGAGTCAGGTAGCCCAGCCGCAGCGACACCCTCGACGAGGACGACGAGCTGGATGGGTGTGAACATCCGACCACGGCGGCGGTGGCAGCCATCGCCAGGAAGACAGCGAGAGTTCTGCGGATAAGTCGTTGATGCGGCATGGGTTTCCTTAGGCAGTGCGACGTGGCATCGGGGCGATGTGGGCAAGTCAGCCGAGCAAGGCCGACTACGGACACGTCGCGCGCGCGACTCGCTGCAAGTCGATGTGCAGGCGGCGGGTCAGTCGCCGTTGAGTCATCGTCCCGGTCCTTTGGGCCGGGTGACGAACAGTGGGCTGGTCCACACTTGGTGGCCGTCGAACTGCATGGCACGCAGGTAGGCTGCGCTATCACCGGATGGTAACTGCAAGTTCAGGTTTCCGACGACGGTTTCGGGCAGCGCCGTGGGTTCGGCAATGCGCTCCACCCGAATCTTGAGATTGAGTCCGCCTACGGAGACATCCCGGCTGCCGTCGGCAACGAGATCGGCGCCGCGCAGGGCGACGTGGGTGGTCAGGTTGTCCTCTTGCACCGTAGTCTCGAGTTCGATTCGCGCTCGGCTAAGGTCGGCGAGTCTGACCAAAATACCGATGCCGGCACCATACGTGGTCGTTCGCCAACGCACCTCATTCGCAGCAATGTCGAAGTACTGTTCGGGATGCGTTGCCGCCCAGGGTGTTATATCGTGCGCTGCACTGCCCGCGATCGAGACCCGGCCCGTCCAAGTGGCCCACCGATAGCGGTCGCGGTGCCGTGCGCCGCCCCAGCGAATCCTGACCAAGTCGTCCGAGAGCCCCGTTTCGGCGTGCAGGTCACGACGCCACACCTGGCCGCCGCTGTCGTATACCGCGACCTCTTCCCAGCCCGTCGTCCCGTACAACGCGTAGCAGGCATCCAACTCAGAAGTCTCGCAGGAAAATTCATCGCCCATCCAATGATCGCCGCTGCGCAACAATGCGACGGACCGAACACCGGTAGTGGCCCAGGTGCGTCGCGCCCGCAATCCGCGTCCCACCTCAGTTGCGGTGAGCGCGGGAGCCAACACTCCGGTCAGGCCACCGAAGCCACCGAAGATGTTCGCTCCCGGGGCTCCCCCGCCGGGCCTGCCTCGGTGCTCGTCGCTGGACGCGCTGGCACCCAGTCGGAGCCCTTTTGCCAGAGCGTCCTGGAGAAACCAGGGACTGCTACCCCACGTCGAATGGACCTCGATAAGGCGTTCCAAATCACGATGATGCCAATCCAAGACCGCGCGTCGCCCACCGACGTGTGGGATCAGCAGGTAGGACTCGGGATCCTTCTCGTAGGCGGCGTACAACTGAGTCACCGGCCAGGTCTGCGGCGTGGGCGAGTTGCTGGACATGCCCTGTCGCCATTCCAGAGAGCGGGCCAAAGTGGTGTCCTCGCCGAGGAAGATGACGTTGTGGTCGCCTCCGGCGCCCGCCGTTCCGCACCACTCGACGCCGGGGAAGCACACAAAAGCACCGTCTTGGGCCGCTCCTCGACACGCCGCCACAACGTCGAGCCACGCCTCATCAGTGATCTGAAAGTCGTTGGCCGTGTAGCCCAAGACGTCGAGAGCCCCGATGTCGCGGGCGTAGCGCAGATTCCAGTCGGTGCTCTGCGTACCGACCGTGTCGTTGGAATGCACGTGCAGGTCGCAGAATATTGCGCGCGGAGACGGAAAGTGATGCAGCACATCGATTATCGTCGTGCCAGGGCCCAGGACTGCGGTGCGGGTCTGAGCGATCACGTCGACGCGGCCGGGGGTGGCCGGGACCTCCAGCCGAGCGGAAGCCCATCCGGTTTCCGGGGTGCCGGCACTGGCCACCGGTGCACCGTCACGGTAGGCGTGCAGGGTGGCCGCAATTTCGGTGCAGGTGTTGCCCCACCGGTCTTGCAGGTGGGCACGCAGGCCAACTGACACCGCGTCGTCACGCACCAGCCGGGGACCGTGTACGACAACCTGGTGGGGTTCGCCGGGCACGATGGCGATGCGGCTGACAGCGGCGTGCGCCATCCGTGAGGTGCCCAGCGGATCGACGAACAAATGCACTTCGAACTCGTCCTCGACGAAGGTCTGCACTCGGGTGCCGGCACCGCCGAATCGTCGGTCGCCCAACCGGATCTCGATCACGTCCCCCGGACGTAGGTAGCCGTCCACGAGGTGGATCAACAGTGATTTCTGGAACGGCCGCTCGCCACCTTTGACGTCGTAGCGGGTGAGCAGCTGCTGGACCGTAGCCACGCCGTCCTCGGATGCGCCACCGATCAGCGACCGTTTGATCAGCCGAGCCGAGGCGTAGTCCCGCGCGTCGGGCGCCGACGTCTGCAGATCCCAGTCCGAGTAGTAGCGGAAGCACAGCTTTAGCCACCCGCTGTCAGCGATGCCGGAGCTGCCGACGGTGTAGGTGAAGACCACCTCAGCCAGCGATCCGGCCGTCACTCGGTCGTGCGAGCACCTCAATTCACCAAGGAACGGCAGCGTCTGAAACTCAGCGGTGATGGCATCGCGAACCGCGGTCACTGCGCAGTCGTTTGCGGCCAGCCGCGGTTGGGGACGCAACGCTACTTCGGCTGTTGCGGCGCGGTCTGACATGAGCCCATCCTGCTCGGCGCTCACCTAGGAGTCCAGCGGATAGATATGATGCTATTCATCATGAAAAGTGATCATTTGTCGTGAATCTCCAGCAACTGCGCTACGTGGTGGCATTGGCCGACGCGCGCAGCTTCACCAGGGCAGCAGAGGCGATGTTCGTCGTTCAATCTGCGCTGAGCCAGCAGGTGCGCCGCCTCGAAGAGGAACTCGGCGTGCGGCTGTTCGAACGCACCACGCGCAACGTGTCACTCACGCCGGCCGGCGAATCACTGCTACCGCTGGTGCATCAGGTGGTGGCCGGCGTCGATCGACTCGAGTTCGACGCTCAAGCCCTGCGCGGAACTGTTGCCGGACGGCTCACTGTCGGGATGATGGAGATCCCGTCGGAAAGCCTGGACGTGGCCGCGTTGATGTCGACCTTTCACCTTCGCTTCCCCGACGTCAGCGTGACTCTGCGCAGCGGCGGCAGCGACACCTTGGTCAGAGCTGCCGCCGAACGCAAAGTCGACGTAGCCGTCGTGGGCGCCAACGTGTCTCGGGCCAGTGACCAGCTGACCTTCAGGCACCTATTCAGCGAGTCCCTGATCGCGGTCCTGCCCGACGGTCATCCACTGACCCGGTTTTCGTCGGTATCGGTGGCCGAGTTAGCCGAACTGCCGTTCATCGACTTTCCACCCGGGTACGGGCTTCGTCACGAGACCGACCGTGGCTTTGCCGGAGTGTCGCGCCGGGTAGCCTTCGAAGTCACTCGTGTCGACGAAGTCATCCACTTCGTACGCAAGAACCTCGGTGTCGCTTTGCTTCCCGAATCCGTGGCGCGGACGCGTGCCGAAGCCGATCCAACCCTCGCGCTGCGCCCGGTAGCCGGCGCGGACATGCACCGCCAAGTGCATCTGGTGACGACGCGACCCCAGCTGCGTTCGGTGGCATGCCAGGCCTTCATCCGCTGCCTCGACGATCACCTCGGAGACCCGCACTGAAGGTCAGTTCAACTGAAGGTCAGTTCAATTGCGTTGTGCGCGCAACTGATACAGGCCGTGGGTAGTGGCGACGACGTTGCCCGCAGCGTCGGTCACCACCGCATCCAGGGTGTAGTCGGCCTTGCCCTGATTCGCCGCCTCGGCCTCCACGCGTGCGATCGTCTCGTCGTCCATGGTCGCCTCGGCGCGCAACTCGGTGGTGGCCATCCCGACGAACTTGATGTCGACGTTCTTCACCAGCGGGTAGTACTTGCTCGCATCGAACGACGTCAAAGCGATTATCCCGCCCAGGATTTCAGCGACGGTGAATTGGACACCGGCATAAACCACACCGAAGTGGTTTCCGTTGCCCTCGGCCGGAACGCTGGTTGCGGCGAAACCGCGCCGCGCCTCGATCACCCGAACCCCCATTCGGGCAGCGATCGGAATGGTCGATTCCAGTCCTGCATTCATCATCTCGACGACGGTGTCAGCCACCATGCGATCGTCGCATATCCGGATGCTGCGGCCTCACAGCACCATCCGGCATCGGGCAGTGGGGCCTGCCGCTCAACACACTTTGTGGTGTTGAAACTGGTTACCGCCACGGCGCTTCGCTTGATACATGGCGGCGTCCGAGGCGCTGACCAGCGCATCGAGCAGAGCCTGCTGCTCGTTGGGCGGAGTGTGGTCGAGGACGGTGCAGGCGGTTCCGATGCTGGCGGTCACGCCTGCGGCAGAGGCTTCGATAGCCCTGCAAATCCGGTCCGCCAGGGCGTCGGCGTTGCACACCGGCGACGTGCCGGCCACCAGGAACTCCTCGCCTCCGCTACGCGCCACAACGGCCTGACCGTCGGCGGCGCCCAGCAACGCCCGAGCGACCTGGACCAGGGCGTCGTCGCCGGCGGCGTGGCCGCGCTTGTCGTTGAGGACCTTGAAGTTGTCTAGGTCGATCACCAACACCACCAGGTGGCCATCTAGGCCACGATGCGCCAGCATCATGCCCAGGGCGTGGTGCTGAAACGCCCGCCGATTCAACAGGCCGGTCAGCGGATCGCGGTCCGCGCGCAGCAGGTCACCCGCCAGCGCGCGAACCAGGATGCCGATCGCCAGCGGCAGTGCGATGTTGACTTCGAGCACTAGCCACAGATCGACCCCGGCCAGCGCCAAGTGCCCGGACCGCGCCAGCCGCCATGCCTCATAGACACCGACGGCGGCGGCCACTGCGAAGTTGTACAGCACGAACGCCGTGGTGTGAAAGAACGCGATGTAGGCGCCGAACGTGGCGAAGGCGATACAACCGATCAGCGCAGCCAGCGGATTCGGATGGGCCAGGCACGCCAACGCGACAGCGGTGTTGCAGGTGACGGCGAAGACGATCGACTGCGTGCGATTGGGCCAGCGGCCGACCCACAGCAGCGTCGCCGCTATTCCGCCGCTCACGGCGATCCACGTCATCGTGACCGGCACCTGTCCGCGCGGCCCGTCCGAACCGAGTAGCAGCGCGATCAGGCACAACACCATCGACGAGGCGATGAGCGCCATCACAGCCCGCGTGGCACCGCTGAGTCCCCGCGTGGCCAGATAGCCGGATAGCCAGTCGAACTGGTCGCCCCGCCGCCACCGGCTGAAAACCGAAGTCACTGCTGACGCTTAATCGCTACCACCGATACCGAGCTCGAGACCTTGTCCCGTACGTCGCGACTGCTGCCGACGCCTCCCTGACACTGAACAGCAGGCTAGCCGGTCTGCACGCCGGTTTGGCCCATACGCGCAAATACCATCCGTGCCAGGCCCGCCGAGACCGGACTGTAGTGGTCTGCGTAGCGGCCGTTGCGTGGCCAGTACCGCGAAAGGTGCTGCGCCGCTTGCGAGCAGCCCGCTACCAGTCCAGGGTCTCCGTTCCAGGCCGCGGCGCGTATTCCATGCACACCGTCGTCCCATCCGGACGCACCTTGATAGTGCAACGATCGGCGACGGCGTGCATCAGCGTGATGCCGCGCGACGCCCCGGCGTCGCTGCAGGGCCGCGTCACAGGCTTACGCCAGGTGCCACGGTCGCTCACGCAAATGTGTAAGTGTCGCAGCACCCGGTCGTACCTGGCCCGCATCCTCATCTGTCCCGCCCGTTGGTGCGCGCGGTAGGCATGCTCAACGCAGTTGGCCAACGCTTCGTTGACGCTCAGCACGATGTCGCCGAGTTCGGCCGTATCGTCGACCACGTCCTGCAGCCAGCGCTGCAGATCTCGACGCAGCTCGCCCACGGTCGTGGCGTCGGCGGCCCCGACACGACTCATCTCGCACACCTCACCCACAAGCGGCTCCAGCAACGAACTCATAACCGAGACATACCCCGTCGGGGGCAAATATGAACTTGGGACCGATATCGCATCGGCCACGGCCGCGCAACCGAACTTAGATCGGGGCCAGCCGGTCGGCCCACGGGACCGCCTGTTCGAGCTGAGCAGCCAGCCGGATCAGCAACGACTCGCCGCCTAACGGGGCCACGAATTGCACGCCGAGCGGAAGCGAGTCGGCGGTCCAGTGCAGTGGAAGCGAGACCGCAGGGCGCCCAGTGAGATTCGCCAACTGGGTGTAGGGGACCCAGCCGAGGTGCTGGTCGACCATGTCGTCGACGATCTTGGTGTATCGCAGCAGCCGGGCGGTGCGGGTCTTGATCAGGGCGTCGGCGGCGCGCTGCAGGGCGATCGGCATGTCGAACTCGCCGATCGTCGGCGGCAGCGTCGCCAATGTCGGTGTCAAAAGCAGGTCGTAGGACTCGAAGAAATCGGTGAGCCGGCGGGTGTGCTCGTGGCGGCGCTCGACGGCGTCGACGTACTCGACGCCGCTGGTGGCGCGGCCCAGTGCGGCCATGATCAGGGTGTCACGCTCGAATGATTCGTCGCCGGCGCCGGTCAGACGTTTGGCCTGCTCGACGTCCCAGGCCAGGTACACGAACCAGGTGAGCAGGAAATCGCGGGCCAGCGCGGCGTCGTCGTAGGGCGCCTGCGGTAGCTCGTCGACGGTGTGGCCAAGTTCGGCCAGAGTCCGCATGGTCGCCTCGACGGCCGAAAACGCTTCCGGATGCGGCTTTGGGTTGATGGCCGAGGGCACCCGAACGCCGATTCGCAGCCTGCCGGGAGGTTCGCCCACATACGACGCGAACGGTGCGGCGGGAAGAGCGGGCAGGTACGGCCCCGACGGCTCGCCGCCGCAGATGAGGTCGAGCATCGACGCGGTGTCCCGCACCGTTCTCGATACGACGCCCTGCACGGCTGCGCCGTGCATCATCTCGCCGGTCGACGGGCCGAGCGGGGTCAGGCCCCGGCCCGGTTTGAGTCCCACCAATCCGCAGCAGGCCGCCGGGATGCGGATGGACCCGCCCCCGTCGTTGGCGCCCGCACATGGCACGATGCCCGCGGCGACGGCAGCGGCCGAGCCACCCGATGACCCGCCGGGGGTGCGGTTGAGGTCCCACGGGTTGCGCGCCGGTCCCCACGCCGCGGGTTCGGTGATCGCCTTGGCACCGAACTCCGGCAGGTTGGTCTTGCCGAAGATGACCAATCCGGCGTCGATCCAGCGGCGGACCACGGTCGCATGCTCGGCCACGGGCGTCGACTTGAGGGCACGCGACCCCTGCGACGTTGGTAGCCCGGCGTAGTCCTGCGCGATGTCCTTGATCAGGAAGGGCACACCCGCGAACGGTCCTTCGCGCTCGGCGCTGGGGTCGACTGCGATGTCGCGCACGATCGCATTAATCCTCGGGTTGACCGACTCGGCGCGCTCCCGGGCCAGGTTCAGCAGCTCGGCCGCAGTCACCTGCTTGTCGGCGACGAGCTTGGCCAGACCGGTGGCGTCGTACTGGCGATACTCGGCGAAGTCCATCTCTAGACCGTAGTGCCGCGCCGCTCCACCTCCGGTTTCGCATCCTGGGATTCGGGCATTTCGTTGCGGACCGATTTCAGTGCCCCGAGGAGGTCTCGCGTGGATCAGCAGTCAGATCGCAACCAGGCACCGGTGCCCAAGGATGCCAGGGAGGCGACCGACGAGCAGCGTAGGCAGGAAGAGTTGTTGGAGCACCAGGGCGATGACCCCGCCGCGCCTGGGTCTGAGCAATCGCACGACCAGATCGCGGACGAAAGCACCCGCTGACTCATTAGTTTTTGCGTGAGCTGAGGCGCTGACGCTAACTCTTTTGCACGAGCGTCCCCAAATGTGCGGTTAAACCCCCTCGCAGCCGGCATTTTGGGGTCTGTCGCGGCGAGGTGAGCCCCCTCAGGCAGCATGGTGTCGCGCTCGCCGCCCCATGGAATTCGACACCAGCCCGCCGGGCATCACCCACTGATCCGGAGCCCGCTTGATGAACTGCCCCATCGCGTCGGCGATACGTTGCGAGGTCACTTGGACCAGTTCCCCCAGCAGAGGGTCATCGCGTCCGAGCGGACCGCCGGCGTAGATCGGCTGCCCCAGCACCGGTTCGCGGTGCGATCCGTCCTGCAGCACCGTGCCGGGCACAATCGGCGCGCCGGTTCGCAGCGCGAGCAGCGCGGGTCCGGCGCCAACGGTGCGGCGGGTGCCGCCCAAATTCACCTCGACGCCCGTACTGGCCTCGTCCCGGGGACGGAAGTAGTCACCGGCGATCACCACGACGCGGCCCCGCCGGATCGCGGCCTCCAGTTCTGCGGTGATGCTCGCGCCCTTCTCGCGGTCGACGGCAACCAATTCCAGTCCGGCCTTGCGTGCCCCGCGGTCGATCACCCACTGCATCAACCCGGGCTGCCGGTTCGCGACGACGGTCGTCGGCACGCCGTTGATCGCAAGCACCACCGGCAGCGCCGCGTAGGAGCCGAGATGAGGGAAGGCGACGATCACGCCGACGCCAGACTGCCTTCCCACCTCCAGGGCATTGGCGATAGGACCAGTGTCGGCCAGTCGAAAGCGCCGCAGCACCGCCGCATGCTTTGCGGTGACGAACCAGATGCCGTCAGCGGCGTTGCGGACTACCGCGCGATACATTGCCCGGACCGGGTGCCAGGTACGGGATGAGAACTGCGCTGTGGGGTCGACGTTGTCGCGGAAATCCTGCAGCACCTGCGAATGCAGAGCGTGCCCTTTCCAATAGAGCAGCCGGGCCGTAACGGCCGCCGCCGCGTCCGACAACCGGCCGGGTAGCAGCCGGTAGAACGTCGAGACGAGCACGGTCAGTTGTCTGCCCAGCAGCGAGACCCGTTGCGGGCGAGCGGGTTCTGACATGGGTTACGCCCTATGCCCGGGTCAGCTCGGCGTATCGCGCGATGTGCTGGTCGGTGCTGCCGAACTCGTACTGCATCGCGGTGAGCCGCTTGAAGTAGTGGCCGATGGCCAGCTCCTCGGTCATCCCCATGCCGCCGTGCAATTGCACGGCTTGCTGGCCGATGCACCGGGCCGCGCGGCCGACGGTCACCTTCGCAGCCGAGACCGCACGGGCGCGCGTCGCCTCGTCGGCGTCGAGCCTTAGCACCGCGAGGTAGACCGCGGCGATCGCCTGCTCGAGTTCCATGTACATGTCCACCATGCGGTGCTGAAGCACCTGGAAGCTTCCGATGGGCTGCCCGAACTGCTGGCGTTGCTTGCAGTATTCGACGGTGTCCGCCAACACTTTTCGCATACATCCGACCGCTTCGGAGCAGACCGCCGCCGCGCCTTCGTCCCGCGCGCGGCTCAACGACTGCCACGCCCCGCCAGGTTCGCCGAGCAGCGCCGCGGCCGGCAGCCGCACGTTGTCGAACGTGATATCGGCGGCGCGTCGGTCATCGATTGTTCGATACGCATGGACTTCGGTGGCCGCCGTACCATTCTCGATGAGGAACAACGAGATTCCATCGTCGCCCGGGGCGCGTGCGGTGACCAGCAGGTGGGTGGCCAGTGGAGCCCCGACGACCATCAGCTTGCTGCCGCTGAGCACCCAGCCGTCGCCGTCGGACTCCGCTCGGGTCGACACGTCCTGCCAGCGGTCGCCTGACGCCGGTTCGGCTGCCGCCAGTGCAACGATCGCCGTGCCGTCGATTACCTTAGCTAGCAGTTCATTAGCCGCCGAGTTACCGGCACGATGCAACAACCCGCCGCAGACGACGACGGTGTCGACGTACGGTTCGATCACCAGCGCATGCCCCAGGGCCTCGGTGATGAGCATGAGTTCTATTGGACCGCCGCCGATTCCACCGACCTCCTCCGAGAGGGTGGCCCCCAGAATGCCCAGCTCTGCGGCCAAGCCGCGCCAGATTTCAGGCTGCCAGCCTAGGCCGGTCTTGGCGGCCGCACGGCTCTTCTCGAGGTCGTAACGTACCGAGAGAAACTTCACCAGCCCGTCGCGCAGCAGTTGCTGCTCCTGACTCAGATTGAAATCCATCTACAACCCCAGTGCCGCTCTGGCGAGAATATTTCGTTGAATCTCGTTGCTGCCGGCATAGATTGACCCGGCGCGGTCGTTGAAGTAGCGCAGCGGCGCCACCGCCTGCCACGGTTGACCCGAGGCGTAACCATCGGCGGGCGGTTCGAACTCGGTGACGGGGCCACCGGGCGCAGTGACATGCGGCTGGTACGCGCGGCCGCACGGTCCGGCCGCCGCGAGCAAGAGTTCGGTGAGCGTCTGGCTGAGTTCGGTGCCCAGGATCTTGAGCATCGACGACGGTGCTCCGGGGTTGCGCCCCTGCGCCACCGCGGCGAGCACCCGGTATTCCAGGATCTCCAACACTTCGGCGCGGATTCGCGCGTCGGCGAGCTTGCGCGCAAAGGCCGGATCATCGGCCAGGCTCCCGCCGCCGGGGCCGGGCTGATCGGCGGCCACCGTACCGATCTCCTCGGCCATCACCTGCAGACCCGGCGAAACCGCGCCGCCGCCGCGCTCGAATTCCAGCAGATACTTGGCCACGCTCCAGCCGTCATCAATCTCACCGATCACGTTGGCCTTGGGCACCCGGACTTCGTCGAAGAACACCTGATTTTGCACTTCTTCGCCCGATGTCATCACCAGTGGGCGAATCTCGATACCGGGCGAGGTCATGTCGATGAGAACGAAGGTGATGCCCTGCTGCTTCTTACCGGTACGGGATGTGCGCACTAACGCGAACATCCAATTCGCTTCCCTTGCATGGGTTGTCCAGATCTTGCTGCCGGTACACACTAGGTCGTCGCCGTCGGACACCGCGGCCATCGACAGTGCGGCCAGGTCCGAACCTGCCTCCGGTTCGGAGTAGCCCTGGCAGAAGAACACCTCGCCAGTCAGGATTCGGGGCAGAAAATGCTCCCTTTGCGCATCTGTTCCGAACCGGATAATCGCGTGCGCGACCATCCGAATTCCCATCGGCGACAGCGACGGCGCACCCGCCAGCGTCGACTCCCTACTGAAGATGTAATGCTGCGTCAAGGTCCAGCCACAGCCGCCGAATTCGACCGGCCACGCCGGCGCCGCCCATCCGCGTTCGTGCAAAATCGCCTGCCACGCCATGCTCGCCTCATGGTCGGCGTAGACGCTGGTCATCAGTCGACCCGCGCGCCGAAGGTCGGGAGTCAGCTTTTCGGCGAGGAAGTCCCGGACCTCGGCCTGGAAGTCCAGCTCGTCTTGTGACCACTGCAGATCCATGAGTTATCGGCCTAGCGTCGTAGCAGTGAATCGTCGGCGCGAGTCTAGCCTCAGCCGGCCCCTTTGCCGTTGTCGACCCGGTAGACGGCGCCGTGTACGGCGGCCGCGTCGTCGCTGGCCAGGAACGCGATCACCGCGGCGACATCGCTGGGCTGCATCATGCCGCGCGGCGCGGCCGACCGCAGGATCAGGTTGTAGTCGGGGTTCTCCGGTGCGCTGAATTGTTCGATCTGCGGGGTCAGCATGCCGCCCGGGCACACCGCGTTGACCCGCAACCGGTCGGAGGTGTACTCCACTGCCAGGGCGCGGGTCAGACCGATCAACCCGTGCTTGGCCGAGCAGTAGCCGGCCGAATACGCCTGGCCCTCGACACCGGCGATGGAGGCCACGTTGACGATGTTGCCGCCGCGCGCGAGCAGGTGCGGGAGCGCGGCGCGGCACAGGTAGAACGGTCCGTTCAGGTTGACGGCGAGGTCATGCTCCCAGTCATCGTCGGTCATCGACTCGGTGCGGCGCATCTGGTGGTGGCCGGCGACGTTGATCAGCACGTCGATCCCGGCGAACCGGTCAACACACTGTGCCACGGCGCTGCGGCAGGCATTCGGCGAACTCACGTCCACCGGCGCGTATACGCCCAATTGTATGTCGGTAAACACCGAGGCCAGTTTCTCGGTGTCCCGCGCAATCCCGAAAACCGTTGCGCCTCTTCGGGATAACAGACGCGCCGTCTCGGCGCCCAGCCCCGAGGAGGCACCGGTGACTAGCGCGATTTTGCCCTGCATCGATGTCGACGATGTCATGTCCACCTCTTAGTCCGACCGGTTTCCACGTTCTCTCTGAGACAATGCCCCGATGAACGCTACGGCACCCGAGGGCGAACCGTGCCTGTGCGGATCGGGTACCGGATACCTCGAGTGCTGCGGCCCACTGCACCTTGGCGAACGCGCCGCCGAAACCGCGCTGGCACTGATGCGTTCGCGATTCACCGCGTTCGCGCTCGGCGACGAAAGCTACCTGCTCTCGACCTGGCATCCCCGGACACGTCCGCGAGGCGTCGATCTGGATCGCGATGTCGCCTGGCGGCGCCTTCAGATCGTCGACACCGAGGGCGGTGCGCGAGACGACAGCAGCGGTGTCGTCGAGTTTCGCGCTCAGTACGTGCGGCACGGCAAACGCCACATCATGCAGGAACGCAGCAGATTCACCAAGGAAAAGGATCGCTGGCTCTATGTCGACGGCGACCTGACGTCCTGACAAGGGCTGTCGTGCACCAAGAATTGACCAAGGATCCGCCCAGTAGCGCTCGGGACGCTTTTCGTGTTCCACCCACATCCGCCTCGTAGGGAGCGACACGATGAAGGTCAAGAAGTACACCGCGGCCGCTGCATTGGCTGTCGGTCTGGTAACGGTCTCCACCGGCATCGCCCATGCGTCCGGAGCTGCTGCACCGGTGGGGTTCTGGAGTACCGGCGATGGTGCTGAACAGCTATTGGTGAGCCAGAGTGGTTGCTCACTGGCCAACGCCGCGGGGATACCGACCACGTCAGGACCGTGTTCCTGGAACCCGTCCTCCCGCGGCGGCATCTTGACCATCATGAGCAGCCAGACACGTACGCCGGCGCCGGTGTACTTCAACGTCGTCTGGGTGAACCAGTCGACCATCACCGTCGAGGGAGATGTTTTCTACCGACGCTAGCCGCGGCGGACCACCCGACGGCGGAACTACGACCTCGGCACGGCGAGCTGGGTCGGTTCGTCGTAGCCGCGCAAGGTTACGGTGTCGCCGAATTCCCAATGGCCGCTTTCGGGTTCGCCGGCTCTTTCGACGGTGTCTGCAGTGGCGATCAGCCGGCCGGGCACTACCTTGGCCAGTTCACACAGCCGCGCCGCCGCATTGACCGGCCCGCCGATGACGGTGTATTCAAAGCGCTCCTTGGCGCCGACGTTGCCGGCCACCACCACACCCGAGGACACTCCGATGCCCGCTTCACACTCGGTAACTTCGTCGCGGAGGCGCGCGGACATCGCGCGTGCCGCCGAAAGCGCTTCCTGGTCAGGGTTTTCCAGTGCGAAAGGTGCTCCGAACACGGCTAGCACCGCATCGCCCTCGAACTTGTTGACCATGCCGTGGTGCTTTTCGACCTCGTCGACGACGACCTCGAAGAAGCGGTTGAGGATCGCGACGATCTCTTTCGGCGGCCGGGAGTTCGCCATCTTGGTGGAACCGATGATGTCGACGAAGATAACTGCCGCGTGCCGTTCTTCGCCGCCGAGCTCGGGCTGCTCCCGCTCGGCCAGAGCCGCCACTTCGCGGCCCACGTGCCGGCCGAACAGATCCCGCACCCGTTCGCGCTCCCGCAAGCCGTGCACCATCCGGTTGAAGCCGCGCTGCAACTGACCCAGTTCGGTGCCGTCGAAGACCACCACGTCGGTGTCGAGTTCCCCCCGCTCCACCCGGTGCAGCGCGGCGCGCACCACCCGGACCGGGGTGGCGGTGAACCAGGACAACAGCCACATCAGGATGAAGCCGAACACCAGCGCGAAGACAGCCAGGACCACCACCGCGACGGCGAACTGCGTCGGCGTGAGATTGCGCAGCGTGAGAGTCAGGACACCTGCGAGTAGGATCCCGAGCACCGGCACACCCGAGCCCACCGCCCACACCAGCAATGTGCGGCCCATGATCCCGGGCGCGAACCGCCGCGGCGGCGGCCCGACTTCCAACGCCCGCGCCGCCACGGGACGCAGGGCGAACTCGGTGAAGAGGTAGCAGCTGCCGGACACCACGATCCCGCTGAAGCTGACCCCTAGCAGGACCTTCGGGATGTACCCGGTATTCGCCAGTCCGTAGAGCACCGTCAGTAGGACGGCACCGCCAAACCACAGGATCAGCAGCACCCGAGTCAGCCGCCCCGGCGCGAAGAAAGTGTTGCGCTGATCGTCCAGTGTGGGCTCGCGGTCCTCGATGGACCACCGGACGTCGTTCATCACGCGGTTGGTGCCCCAGACGACCCCGACCGAGAGCGCCGCGGCGATATAGGTCGGCGCCAACAGGAACGTTATCCAGGCGACCCGGTCGTCGAAGACGCTTGGGACCGGAAATGTCACCGTCACGACGAGCAGCGCCACACCCACGCCGATTAGGTTGGCAACCACCACGAACCCGGTTAGTACCACCTGGATGCGAATCCGGCGCCGTCGCGGGCTGTCCGAGACCCGGCCCAGAATCCAGGACCCGTAGTCCGGCGTGGGGGCCAGATGGCCACTCTGGCGGGTAAGCCTTTCGAGCACGCCGCCGAGCCGTTGCGCGCTGCTTCGGCGTGCGCTATTCCCGCTCATCGAGGCTCAGCCTAACCACCGGCCTCCCGAACTCGGCCGCAATAGCGGGTCAACTAACCGGCGTCGACGCGAAGGTGACCGGCATCGATTCCAGCCCGCTGACGAAGTTTGCCTGTCGCAGGGGGAGTTCGGCGCCGTCCGCAAGGGCCAGGTCCGGCAGTCGGCGCAGAACGGTGCCGACCATGGTGGTCAGCTCCACCCGCGCCAGCTGGTTGCCCAGACAGAAGTGGGTGCCGAAACCAAATGCCAAGTGATTGTTCGGGTTTCGGCGGATGTCGAACTCGTCGGGATCGGCGAAGACCGCGTCGTCGAAGTTGGCCGATTCAAACAGCAGCATGATCTTCTCCCCGGCGTACAACCGCGTGCCGTGGAAGTCGCTGTCGGCAGTCAAAATTCGGCACATGTTCTTCACCGGCGACGTCCAGCGCAGCATCTCTTCGATCGCGCCGCTGAGCAGACCCGGGTCGGCGCGCAGGGCGTCCCACTGCCCGGGCCGCTGCAGCAGCGCGGCGACCCCGCCGGACAGGGTGTGGCGGGTGGTCTCATCACCGCCGATGAGAATCAGCAAGGTTTCGGCCGCGATCTCGTCGTCGGACAGGCGGCGTCCGTCGAACTCGGCCGCCACCAGAACGCTCACCAGGTCGTCGCCGGGGTTGCTGCGGCGCTGTCCGATCAGCGTGTGCATGTGTTCGTTGTAGGCGGTCAGCGAGGCCACCGAGCGTGCCAGCAGTTCCGGTGACGCCGTCGAACTCAGCGCAACCACCATGTCGTCGGACCAGGCAAGGAACATGTCGCGCTCGGCGGGCGCCACGCCGAGCATATCGCCGATCACCGCCATCGGCAGGGGCGCGGCGATGTCGGCCACGAAGTCGCATGCGCCGCGCTCGCAGACCGCGTCAACCAGCGCATCGCACATGGACTGGATCGAATCAGCTTGTGCACCAACACGTTTACGGGTGAAGCCATGGTTGACCAGCTTGCGGTGCAGCAGATGAGCCGGGTCGTCCATGTCGATCATGTGCAGCAGCGGCGGGGTATGCGGCCGGATGCCGCCGGAGTTGGAGAACAGCCCCGGGTCTCGTTCGGCCTCGATCACCGCGCGGTAGCTTGCCGCGGCGGCCAAGCCGTTGCGGTCCCGAAATACAGGGCGGTGCTCGCGCATCCAGCGGTAGGCACGGCGAGCCCCGCCGTCGGCGTAAAAGTGTCCGTCGGTGAGATCGATATCCGGCGGCGCGGTCATGACCCGGTGGCTGCCGCCTACTGCCCCGCGTTCTGGCCTAGCTCGATGGCGTACTGGCTCACGAAGTGGCCTGCCGAGGGGCCGCCGTTGCAGGACCCGTCGGATTCACCGGGACGCTTGATCCACAGGTAGGCATCGGCGTGGGCGCCGCCGGTCGCCGTGGTAGGTGCGGCACCCAAAGCCCGGCCACTGGGGTTGCACCAGTTGGCGGCGGAGTCGCCCGCGGCTCCGGCCCCGTTGCGCCCGGTGTCGATGACGTAGTGCGCCCCGTTCGTCATGCCCGAGATCGCCTCCCCGTATCCGATCTCCTCGTCGGTGGTGAAGAAGTTCGAGACGTTGAGGCTGAATCCGCGCGCGCGACCTACATCGACCTGGTTGAGTCGGTTGGCGATCTCCTCGGCGCTCAGCCAGCGCGAGTGCCCGCCGTCGACGTACACCGCTGCGGCCGGATCGCGGGTCAGCGTGTCGACCGCGTAGCGAATCAGATCGAAACGCTCCTGCCGTTGGTCGGCCGACAGGCAGTCGGCCATGTCAAGCGCGTCCGGTTCGACGATGAGCGCGGCGGGTGAGCCGCCGAGGCCGGACGAGATGCCGTCGATCCAGGCGCGGTAGTCCGCGCCCGAAGAGAAGCCGCCCGCCGCGTAGCTACCACAGTCGCGATGCGGCAAGGCGTAGAGAGCGAAGATCGGCATGCTGCCAGCGGCCTGGGCCGCGCCAGCGTAGCTCGCGACCCGGCCGCCGACCGAACCGGCCGGAAACGCCTGATCAAGCCAGTACGCCTGCGGGGTGCTGGCGATCGCGGTCAGCTGGGCATTGCCCGGATTGGCGTTGTGTGCGGCCATGGCCGCCGACGCGGGGTCGACGTAGAACGGTTGACCGGCCAGCGGGTTGCCCGAATCGACCAGACGCATCGCCGGCGCGCTGTGCACCGACCCAACGCCCACGGCAAGTACCGCGACAGCCAGGAAAGGGAAGATCGTACGTACGAGTGCACCGGCAGCTGAGAACATCACGAAAGAAAAATAGTGCCGAAGATCAAAAAATGGTAACGGAATGGCGTAATCGCCGTTCGGCGGAGAGACGCTCTAGTGTCCGTGGAACTCGTCCATGGAGTTGTACACGCCGACACGGCGCAGGTAGGCGTCGCGCAACCGCACCGGCAGCACCGCGCTGAGCACCTTGTTCATCTTCGACGTCCACGGAATGACGACGAACGGATCCCCCTTCAGCATCGCCGCCCACGTCTGATCGACCACGTCGTTTTGCTCGAGCATCGGCGTGAACAGGATGCCCTTGGCGCCGTCGAACATGCCAGTGTTGATGTAGGTCGGGCACACGGTGGTGACCTTGACCCGGTCATGGCCCGCTTGTTCGAGTTCCAGTCGAACCGAGTCGGAGAAGCCGATCGCCGCCCACTTGGAGGCGGCGTACGCCGCCATGCGCGGGATGGCGTTGAGTCCCGCCGAGGAGGCGATGTTCACGAGTCGGCAGTCGGTACCGGATTCGATCATCGCCGGCAGGAACTCGCGAGCTACCAGCATCGGGCCGATGGAATTGACCTCCATTGTGAGCGTGAAGTCGCGCGTCCGGTTCTCCCAGAAGTAGCCGTTGCCCCGAACGATGCCGGCGTTGTTGAACAGCACCTGCACCGTGCCGACGGTCTTGCGCGCCTGCTCGGCCGCCTCGGCCACCCGCTCCTGCGACGTGACATCGACGACCTCGTAGTGGACCGTTCCCCCGGCCGCTTCCAACTCCGCGGCGGTGTCCTTCAGCGCGGCTTCATTGGCGTCCCACAGCACCACCGACGCGGCGCCCTCCTTGACGGCGTTGGTGGCAAACAGCTTGCCCAAGCCCATGGCGGCGCCGGTGACCAGGACATTGAGCCCGCTGACAGACTGCATGGTGCCGCTCCCTCTGGACATCCTCATTGATGACGGTGCCTACAAGTTCTACCCCACCAACTGCCCACATTCGCCGTACTGCGATGAGATTGCCGGCACTGAACGGTCTTACTTCCCGAAACGACTACGACGCCGGGAGCAAGTCATGGGCCTGATCCACATCCTGCTGTTCGCCACCCTCGACCTGGTCGCGCAGGCGCCGGGTGGTCCCGAGGAGGATCCCGCGGGTTTCCCGTGGGGTGGCTGGCAGGCACCGCTCCTCGACGAAGTGGGCGGGGCGCAGATCGGCGCCGCCTACGAAGGCACCGACGCACTGCTGCTCGGGCGGCGGACCTACGACATCTTTGCCGCGTTCTGGCCGCATCGGCAGGACGGTGCGGACGCCGAGATCGCGACGCTATTCAACAGCGTCCCCAAGTACGTGGCCTCGCGCGGCGCCCCCGATCTCTCGTGGGCGGGATCAACCCAATTGGGACCCGATCTGCCCAGCGCGGTGCGCGAAGTCCGGGACCGGCACAACAGCGTGAAGGTAGTCGGGAGCGTCGATCTGGTGCAGACCCTGCTGCACGAGAAGCTCTTCGACCGGATTGACCTCTGGGTGCACCCGATCGTGCTCGGCGTCGGAAAGAAGGTGTTCGACGGGGGCGCGGTGCCCACAAACCTGACGCTCCTTGAAGCGCCGGTCGGCAGTCCGACGGGTTCGGTGTATTTGCGTTACGCCCGCGCCGACGGTGTGCCTGGCACCGGTGACATGAGCGCGCCCGATCGCGGCATCGCCGGGTGAGCCCGTCGAGCTCGTCGAGCTCGTTGTGAACAACATCACCGAAGACCCCCGCTGGTCCGGGCAATCTTGGCGACGCGCGAGTGACCGCGGCAACACCCGAGCCTCGACCGTGATAATTGCCATAGCTCGTCACCAAGACGCCTACTTAGTGTAACTACTAAAGTCGCACAGATGGGTCGGGACCTATTGTGCAACAACATTTCCAATAGCATGTCGCCATTGGCGCCGTATCTGAGTCCGGACGGTATAACCGTCCCCGACGATGTCACGCTGACCTCGTTCCTCGATCGCAACGCCGTTGCACACGAGGACCGACCCGCATACCGCTTCATTGACTACCACCGCAATAGCGACGGTGTCGCGGTGGAGCTTAACTGGCCCGATTTCGCAACAGCGGTGCGGGCGATCGCGGCTCGGCTGCAACATGTCACCGATCCCGGCGACCGGGTCGCCATTCTCGCCCCGCAGGGCTTGCATTACGTCACCGGGTTCTTCGCCGCGGTGCACGCGGGAACGATTGCCGTGCCTTTGTTCGCGCCTACGCTGGCCGGCCACGCCGAACGACTCGAGGCTGTGGTGACAGATGCTCGGCCTGCCGTGGTCCTCACGACGACCGATGCAGCTGAGGCGGTGCGACGCTTCATTCAGACGCTGCCCCGTCCGCAACGGCCGCGCCTGATCGCTGTCGACGCGGTACCTGCTTCTCTGGCCGCGTATTTCAGTGAGCCCAGGCGCAACGCGGACGACATCGCCTACTTGCAGTACACGTCCGGTTCAACCAGAATTCCGGCCGGGGTCGAAATCACCCACCGCGCTGTTTGCACCAACGTCGTGCAGATGATTCTGGCTGGCGGCCTGGACCCAAGCATCCGTAGTGTCAGCTGGCTGCCGCTGTATCACGACATGGGCCTGGTGATGATCATGTTTCCCATGCTGTGCGGAGGCCACATCACCCTGATGGACCCCATGGCGTTTGTCCGCCGCCCCTTCCGGTGGATCAAACAGCTGGCGAACGAGGCCCAATACGGTCGAACTTTCGCGGCCGCACCGAATTTCGCCTACACGCTAGCCGCCGAACGTGGCCTGCCGCCCACCGGTGAGGACATCGACCTGAGCAACGTCGTCGGACTGCTTAACGGCTCCGAGCCGGTGTCGCTCAGGGCCATCGAACAATTCAATGCCGCGTTCGCCCCGTTTGGACTGCACGAGACGACGGTCAAGCCGTCCTACGGGATGGCAGAGGCAACCTTGTCGGTGGCCAGTATCGCCCCCGGCGAGCGGGCCACCGCGTTGCATTTCAACCGCGCCGAACTCGCCGCGGGCCGCGCGGTGACCGTATCCGCGGATCATCCGGACGCCGTGAGCTACGTGTCCTGCGGCACTCCCGTTCCCGACCAATGGGCAACGATCGTGGACACCGATCGCGGGGCCGAACAACCCGACGGCATGGTCGGCGAGATCTGGTTGCACGGCAACAACATCGGCCGCGGCTACTGGGGTCGAGAGGACGAATCGGAACGCACCTTCGGTAACAAGCTGCAGATTCGACTCGAGTACGGTAGCCACGCCGAGAATGTGCCGGACAACGGGCAATGGCTGGCAACCGGCGATCTCGGCGTCTACGTCGACGGCCAGCTCTACATCACCGGCCGCTTGAAGGACCTTGTCATCGTCGACGGCGTCAACCACTATCCGCATGACATCGAGACGACCGCCAGTGAAGCCTCCCCGGCGATCCGCTCCGGATATGTTGCCGCTTTCACCGTGCCTTCAGCCGAATCGGGTGAACAATTAATCGTGATTGCCGAGCGCGCGGTGCGGGCACGTGACGTCGACACCGCCGGCGATGCCGTCCGTGCTGCGGTAGCCCGGCTGCACCGGCTGCGCGTGGCCGACCTCCGACTTGTCCCGGCCGGAGCGATACCACGCACCACCAGCGGAAAAATCGCTCGGAAGGCCTGTCGGTCCGCCTACCTGGCCGGGGAATTCGACTGAGATCGGATCTTCGAGAAGCTCGTTCAAAGCAACGGTGTACGTATCCGATTTGCAGGAGCATTCGCCCGCCCCAGTAGCCGAGGCGTTATTGCCGCGGGTAGTCGTCGTGGCGGATCATCTTCGCGGGCATAAGTCTATGACGGCGAGACCCGACCACACTTGCTAAGGCTGGGCCGGCACTGCACAGCGGTTAAGTGCTGATTAGCGGCCCGTACCCACCGACGGCAACAAGACAAGGCGCCATCTGGTTCGTTCGGTGACACCGAAGATCACGAAAGCCGTGAACGAGATGCATTGCAGTGCTCGCTCATTCAAACGCCTTCTTTCCAAACTATTTAACCGCGAGCGACCGTTGTCGGACACCGACGCGCTTTGGTACTGACTGCCGACAACCTCGGCCCGGGGACCCGTCGCAAGACCTCAGAACGTCCAACCTGCGTGGGACATTGAACCGCCCAGCGATCCACGGACCTGGCGCCGCATTGCATTCCGAAAGCGGCGAGATTATATTGAGACACCATGAATCAAAATTCATCCAGTTCAGCGTCAAAAGACGGGTTGGCGTCTGAGTCGTATTCGATCCCCTCAGCAGCACCCACTGACTGGGTCGAATCCCTGCGCGACGCATTGGTCGATGCGAACGTCCCGACGCTGTTGATGGTCCTGAGGCATCTCACCGGTGACCGGCGATGGACCACTGACCCATATCGACCAGGTCACGGCAAGCCTTTGGATGACAATGATTCGGCGCAGCTACCCCCAGAGCTACAGGCCGAGGTCCGGTCGGCCGCCCTGGACGCTGTTGTCGCCTACCGCGAGGGGCATCTGCAACCCGTTACACCGTCCCCGATCGAAGTCACGGAGATGCTTGGCTGTGCCATGGTGGATGAAGTCTCGGCCGAGTACGGCGAATTGCTCTCCGAGGAGATGGGTTTCATTTCGCGCGATATCGATATGCCCAGCGAACTCGTGCCGCCGGACTTCCATGTTGTCATCATCGGGGCGGGCCTGTCTGGCCTGTGTATGGGCGTCAAGCTCGCAGCGGCGGGGGTTGATTTCACCATCCTGGAAAAGGATTGTGACCTCGGTGGCACCTGGTTGGAGAACGTCTATCCCGGTTGCGGCGTGGACACGCCAGGCCATCTGTACTCATTCTCGTTCGCGCCTAATCCCGACATCACGCGATACTTTGCTCGGCGTGGCGAAGTGCAAGCCTACCTGCAGCGCATTGCATCGAAGTTCGAACTCAGGCAGCATATTCGGTTCGAAACAGAAGTCAGCCAGGCACGCTATGAAGCCCACGAACGCCGCTGGCATGTTGAGGTGCGCTCAAGGGGTCGCTCCGAAAACATCGTGGCCAACGTGCTGATCAGCGCAGTCGGCATGGTGAACCGGCCGCTGATTCCGGATCTGCCTGGCCTGGACGAATTTCCGGGTCCCGTGCTGCACACTGCCGCCTGGGATCCCGCGGTCGAGCTGACCAATAAGCGCGTTGCAGTAATCGGGACCGGAGCCAGCGCCATGCAGCTCGTGCCGTCGATCGTTGATGACGCTAAGCAAATCACAGTGTTTCAGCGTTCCAAGCAGTGGGCGATTCCGCATCCCAACTACCAGAGAGAGGTCAAGACCTCGGTACAACTACTGATGCGAGAGGTACCGTTCTACTTGCAGTGGTACCGCCTACGGGCCTTCTGGAACTTTAGTGACCGTTTACATTCCGCTCTGCAAATCGATCCAGACTGGCCAAACCCTGAACGGTCCGTGAATGCAACCAACGACCGCCATCGAGCATTTCTGACTAAGTACATCAAGGAACAACTGAGGGATCATACCGAGCTAATTGACGCTTGCCTTCCCGACTATCCGCCGTACGGCAAACGACCACTGATAGACAACAACTGGTATCAGACGATCGTTCGTGAGGATGTCTCGCTGGTCACTGAGGCTGTCGCTCATATCGACGGTTGTCGGGTGGTCACGGTATCTGGCGCGGGATTCGAAGCTGACATGATTGCTATGGCAACGGGTTTCAAAGTTCTTCAATTCCTCTGGCCGATGGACATCATCGGATTATCTGGCACGCCGTTGCGCGATCAGTGGGGTGCGCATGATGCTCGGGCCTACCTCGGGATAACTGTTCCTGACTTTCCCAATTTCTTTATCCTCAACGGCCCCAACACTAATGCCGGCCACGGCGGCAGTGCAATCCATTCCACTGAGTTTCAGGTCCGCTACGTGATGGAGGCTATCCGCAGTCTCCTCGCAACCGGCCAGGGTGCTATTGATGTCAACCGCGACAAATTCCTTCGTTACAACGCCGAGTTGGACGAAGCGCTTTCCCACTGCATTTGGTCACATCCGGGAATGACGACCTACTATCGCAACGAGTTCGGCCGCGTCGTGGTCAGCAGCCCATGGAAGTACGTGGACTACTGGCGGCGCCTGCTGCCTTTCGACCCGAACGACTACCACCAGGTAGATGTCCGTGATACTGCAGGAATGCGCTAGCTGATTGGGTACCGTTCTCTTCCTGGGCCGCCGGTCTGTCCTTCAGCAAGTGTTCTACCCGACGTGGACTAGGCACAGGGATCGGTCTCGCCACTAAACTCGCTGGCACGCAACGTGAGAGTGGATGTTAAAGAAATCCGGCCAGGATCCGGTCGAACTCCTCTGCCGCTTCCAGCATCGGGAAGTGCCCGCAGCCAAGTTCGGTTAGGGTCGCGTCTACTAGGTGCTGTTGTAGCCACCGAGCACCACCTCCGGAATGCACTGGGTCCGCCTTGCCCGTGATCTGTAAGACCGGTTGCCTTACTTCTGGTAACTCATGTACCAGGTCACTCCGGAGCATTGTCTGGTAGCAGGCGACCGCCGACCAGCTCGGCATCCGCAGCCAGGTACGCAACAGCCATTCGATGACACCTGGGTGCTGTTCGCTTGCGAAGCAAGACCGGATCAGCCGATGCCTGGCCGCGATCCGGTCTTGTATCTCGTCTTGGACCATGTGGGCCACAAGTGTCTCCGGAGGTCCCCCAAACGGAAACTCGTCGCTTCGGCTGGCACGCACTGCATTCGAGCCGACGAGCACCAGTTTCGAGACCAAGTATGGAGCCACAACTGCGGTGTGAAAAGCCACCTGGCCACCAAATGAGTGACCGACCAAAACCACATCACGCACTCGCAGTGTCTCGAGCACCGCCACCAAGTCGTCGCGTAGGCGATCGATCTCGTACCCGTGCAGGGGATGGTCGGAGCTGCCGTGTCCGCGTTGAGTTACACATATTGTTCGATACCCGGCTGCGGCAAAGACTCTGACCTGTCTGTCCCAAAGTTCGTGGTCAAGTCCGAAACCCGAAACAAACACGACGGCTGGACCTGTGCCGAGATCCTGGATATGAAGGCGCACTTGATCTTCCACGTTAATCATGGGCATTACCGGGGTCTCCGTCTTCCTCATCTAGTCGATGGCGTCTTGGCAGGGGCATCTGGACGAGGTAGGGCAAGCACGTCATGAAGCGGTCCGAGGCTCGTCAGTATTGCCGAAGAGCTCTGCCGCTAAGACGCGGCGTGGGTCGGAGTACAGCTGGCCAACTACCCGGATGAACCGCGCATCCGCGAACGTCTGGGAGATCGGGTACTCCCGCATGTACCCGTAGCCGCCGTGTAGCTGAAGGCTTTGGTCGGCGGTACGGTCGGATACCTCTACGGCGACATGACGAGCCGTTGCAGCTTCCTGCGGTGTGAGCGTCCTCGCAGCGCGGGCGATCAGACAATGATCGACATAGCTTGCAGCCGTAATTTGTTCCGCCGTCAACTCGGCCAGTCGGAACTGCGTGTTCTCAAACTCGGCCAGCGGTCTTCCGAAAATCCGGCGACTTCCGACGTAGTCGAGTGCGAGTTCCAAGGCCCGACGTGCGCTTGCTAGCGCGATGACCGCGAGCCAAAGGTCGATGTCGCGATGCAGTGCGTCCGCTGCTGCAGTAATGCGGCTGCATCCGGTCAGGTCGGCCAGCTCCATGTCCACATTGGCGGCGCTCGCGTCCTTGCCCATCACGGTCGGCCCGAAGGGGGCGATGCGCACCCCGGGGTAGCTGGCAGGCACGAGGGTCACTACGTCGTTGGTCGAAAGCACCAGCAAGTCAGCCAGTTGCCCACCGGGCAGACTCGCCGTGCGGAAGCCGGCAGTGGGGATACCGATCACCTCACCGGACGCCAGACCCGGAGCCCACCGGCGTTGATCGGTCGCGGGGGTGTGCTCAAGAAGGAAAGGTATAACCACGCCTGAGTGCAGTGCCCACAGCAGCGCCAGGCCGGTAGCGCCGGCATTGACCGTTTCCTCGAGCAACACGGCGAGAAATCCGTAGTCCTCGGCGTCTCCACCACCGAATCGTTCTGGGACCGCAACCCCTAGAAATCCGTGAGCTCCCGCAGCAGCAAAGACGGTTCGCTGGAGGGAATTGTCGCGGTGCCAATCGGTTAGCCAGGGAGCGACTTCGGCATTGATGAAGCGAGCAGCGCTGTCGCGGAATACTTCGTGGTCATCGCTGTAGATCGATCGAATCGGTGACACTGCTGCGGCCCGGCGGCTAGAGGCGTTCGATCAGGGTGGCATTCGCCATCCCGCCTGCCTCGCACATCGACTGCAGGCCGAAGCGGCCGCCACTTGCCTCCAGCGCATTCAGCATGGTGGTAAGTAGGCGAGCACCTGAGGCTCCGAGTGGATGGCCCAGTGCGATAGCCCCACCGCATGGATTCAACTTATCTGGATTGGCGCCGAAGTGGTGTGCCCACGCCATGGGTACGGGTGCGAACGCTTCGTTGATCTCGAAGTGGTCGACGTCGTCGATCGTCAGCTGTGAGCGCCGTAACACCTTCTCGGTAGCGGGAATTGGACCTGTCAGCATGGTCAGAGGGTCGTCGCCTGCCAAGCCGAACGAATGAAACCGCGCCCGCGGGGTCAAGCCCAACTCGGCAGCGGTAGTGTCAGCCATGATCAACAGCGCGGCTGCACCATCGGCAAGCTGCGATGAGTTGCCCGCCGTGATGGTCCAGTCGGTGATCTCTGGAAACCGCTCGGCCATCTCTTCGGAGTAGAACGACGACTTGAGCATGGCTAAGCCCTCTTGTGTAGTGGTCGGTCGGATGGTTTCGTCGGTGCGCACTGTGCCGTCAGGAGTCACTATCGGCACTATCTCGGAGCTGAAGTCCGTGGCAGCTGCTTTGCGGTGCGAGGAAGCGGAGAACTCATCGATCGCGTCGCGATCTAACTTCCATCTCGCTGCGATCAGCTCAGCTGAAACACCTTGTGGGACGAGGCCAGGTGAGTACCTCTTCGCGACCGAAGGGCCGTAGGGATCCTGTCCAATCCGAGCGGTGAACATCGGTATCCGGCTCATCGACTCCACCCCGGCCGCTACCACAATGTCGCACGCACCGGCCATGATGGCCTGCGCTGCGAAGTCTGCCGATTGCTGGCTAGACCCACACGCACGGTGAACGGCCACAGACGGAACACTTTCGGGCAGTCCGGCCGCGAGCCACGCCCATCTGCCAACAGGCCCGGCCTGTTCGCCGACTTGGCTGACGCAGCCCGCGATGACGTCGTCCACGCGTGCTGGATCGATCCCGGTGCGGTTCATCAGCTCCGCGATCACCTGACCCAATAGCTCAGCCGGATGCATGCCACTCAGCGCCCCGCCCGGCCGACCGTCTCTGGGCGGCTTGCCCTTTCCCATCGGGGAGCGAACTGCATCGATAATGACGGCCGCACGTGACATGATTCTCCTATTTTTCGATTATTGTCGCCGCGTTAGCGTCGCTGCCGCGCGGCGAACGGGCCGAAGCCCAGGTGAAACCCGGGCATCTGGCGAACCCGTCCATCAGCGGTGCCGATCCGCTGTCGAGCCCTGCGATGACTCCCGCTGGCGTGGTGGACATCTGGTATCTCAGGGACGATCCGTCGGGACGATTTTAGAACCATACCGTCTCAGTAATGTAGTGGCAACGGCTGGTGCACAGTTGAGAGCCGTGGAACTAGCCGAAGACGTGAGCAATCTTGCCGTTGAGCGCGCCCGGGCCAGCCCAGTCAAGAACGCTTCGGGTGCGCCGACAGCGGCCGTCGGCCCGCCGGCGGACCGGGATGGAACCGCTGCCACGGTCGAGTCGCATATCAAAGGCGATGTGAGCACCCGTCCCTGCCAACTGCGAGATGTCATCGTTGACAGTCTCTTTCGTGAAGGCGATTATTGAGACATACTGACTTAAAATGAACGGCCCGGCCACAGGACGATGGGGGTCCTGCGCATGGTTTTGCCACCTGGCGATCGAATGAAAGGCAACGATGAACATCGATGGAACATCGGCGGTAGTGACTGGAGGCGCCTCGGGTCTAGGCCTGGCCACCGTCCGACGGCTCCTTGACCAAGGATCGCAGGTGATCATCGCCGACCTGCAGTCTTCGGCAGGCGCGGATGTGGCTGCCAACCTCGGCCCACGGGCAAAATTCGTTCCAGCGGATGTGCGAAGCGCCACTGACGTGAGTGCGGCCCTTGATAGTGCGGAAGAAGTCGGCTCATTGCGCGTGGTCGTACACTGCGCAGGCCGGGGCGGACCAGTTCGAGTGGTTGACAAGCGGGGAAACCCCGGGTCGTTGGAACTCTATACCGAGATTGTCACCACCAACCTCATCGGCTCCTTCAACGTACTGCGGCTGGCGGCTGCCCGGATGGCCAACAATGAGCCAATCGATGGCGACCGCGGCGTCATCGTCCTGACGGCATCGGTGGCAGCTTTTGAAGGACAGATTGGTCAGATCCCGTACGCGTCCTCAAAGGCCGGAATTGTCGGAATGACCATTGTTGCCGCGCGTGATCTCGCGAGTAGGAAGATCCGAGTCAACACCATTGCACCGGGCACCTTCGACACCCCGTTGTTGGCGCGATTGCCCGAGGACGTACGACAGTCACTGTCCGCCTCCGTCCCCCATCCCAGCCGCCTCGGGAATCCTGACGAATTCGCTCGCCTAGCCGTGGCAATCATCGACAACGGCATGCTCAACGGCGAGACAATCAGGTTGGATGGCGCTATCCGGATGGCACCGCGATGAGTAGCCGCATAGACGTCGAAATAACGGTGAACACCGCTGTGCTCACCATCAATCGCCCATCAGTACGCAATGCAATCGATCTCGCGACGGCACAGCAAATTGCCGCCGCCCTAGACGACTTCGACCGCAACAAGGTTGTACGTACGATCGTCATCACTGGCAGTGGAGGGTTCTTCAGTGCCGGAATGGATCTTAAGGCGCTGGCCGCGACCAACGAGCGGCCCATTAGCGACGACCGGGGTGCATTCGGGATTGTCGAAAAGCCACCTATCAAACCCCTCATCGCGGCGGTCGAGGGCGCAGCCCTCGGCGGAGGACTCGAGATTGCCCTAACCGCAGACATCATAGTTGCCGCGCAGGACGCAAAATTCGGGCTGCCCGAGGTATCGCGGGGGCTGGTCGCCACCGCAGGCGGCGCCATCCGGTTGCCGACCCGCATCCCGCGGGCACTGGCCCTTGAGATGATCATGACCGGCGCACCGATCTCCGCTAAGCGCGCCTACGAAATCGGCCTGGTAAATCATGTTGTTCCCCCAGGCACCACCCTCGCGGCGGCGCGTGAGATAGCCGGAGTGATCGCGCGAAACGCTCCCATAGCCGTGCGCGCCGCCAAGGCTGTTGCTAGTCGTTCTTCCGGATGGCCCGAGGCGGACGCGTTCACTCTGCAGCGCCGCTTTACTGATCCGGTACGCGAGTCTGCCGACGCCGCTGAAGGTGCTCGCGCATTCATCGAGAAACGTCCACCAGTTTGGCGGGATGCTTGACCGCTCACCGGGCGGGCCGCGTAGCGGAACCGTGCTGACTGTTCAGGGGAACGTTGCCGGATACCGCTAGTACTGCAACCATGCCATCGCGCGTTAAGTAGCTGCAGTGTTTTCGCTTCGGAGTTCACTTGAACCGTTATGGTCGGGCGGCTCACGGCGTTGACGGTACAGCTGTCAGCACCCTATTATTATGCGACATTGTGTCTCACAAACAGAAGGGTTTGAGATGACCACGGATGTGCCTGTGCACAAACCCGTCCCGGGCTCCGTTGACATCGACGTTAAAGTGCCAGTCCGCGGAGTGGCTGTCATTGAGATCCGGCGGCCACCCAACAACTTCTTCGACGCCGCGCTTATCAGCTTGATCGCCGACATCGCTCACACGCTTGCCTCGGACAATGACACTCGTGCGATTGTCGTGGCCTCACAAGGCAAAAACTTCTGCGCCGGGGCCGATTTCAACAGCGTCAGCGGTGCAGCTCAGATATCTGCCGACGAGGGCGCTCGCGAGTTGTATTCGGCCGCCGCGCGACTGTTCGCGTCAGAGCTGCCCCTCGTGGCAGCCGTGCAGGGAGCGGCGGTGGGCGGCGGAATGGGACTGGCACTCGCCGCTGATTTCCGGGTCGCCGGCCCGCGGTCTCGATTCGCCGCGAATTTCTCCCGAATCGGGTTGCATCACGGCTTCGGCATGACCGTAACAATGCCCCGCATTGTGGGCACGCAGTACGCGACGGACCTGCTGCTGACCGGGCGGAACATAGACGGGGCCGAGGCGTTTCGCGTCGGGTTGGTGGACCGACTCGTCGATGATGACGCCATTCGGGACTCAGCAATCCTACTGGCTACCGAACTGGCCACGACCGCACCACTTGCGTTGCGCAGCATACGAAAGACCCTCCGCCGCGGGTTGGCCGAAGCGGTGGCAACCGCTACCGATCACGAGCGGGCCGAGCAGGCATGGCTGCGGGCGACGAACGATTTCGCCGAAGGAGTACGTGCCTCGGCGGATCGCCGCACACCCACATTTATCGGCCGATGAGCACCACCGATACCGGCTCCCCACGAACCATCGCACAGTTGCGTACAGCTGTGCGCGACCTCACCGATCAGTGGCTCGCCGAAGGCCGCTACACCCCCCGTAGCGACTGCTGGCTACGTTCGTTCAATCTGCAATTCTCCCGAGAACTAGCTGACCGCAGACTCATTGGGTTGACCCTTCCGGCCGAGTTCGGCGGCGGTGGTCAGGATGCACGATCTCGCCTCGTCGTCACCGAGGAGTTGCTGCGGGCCGGAGCGCCAGTCGCCGCGCACTGGATTGGGGATCGTCAAATCGGACCTACGATACTGCGATACGGCAACCGTGATCTCCAGTGTGAAATACTGCCGGGCATCGTCAAGGCTGAAATTGTGTTCTGCCTGGGTATGAGTGAACCAGAGGCCGGTTCTGACCTAGCCGCGGTGCGCACTGCAGCACGCAAGGTAGTCGGCGGTTGGCGGATCAATGGACGTAAGACCTGGACGAGTCACGCTCACCACGCTACACACAGCTATGTCTTGGCGCGGACCGATGCAGCGGGCAGAAAGCACGATGGGCTTACGGAATTCATCGTAGATATGGCGGCTGACGGTGTTGAGGTACAACCGATCTGGGACATGTCTGACGAGCACCATTTCAACGAAGTGACGTTCACCGAGGTCTTTGTCCCGGAGCACCGACTCATCGGCACAGCAGGACGGGGCTGGCGTCAGGTGGTCGAGCAATTGTCCTTTGAGCGAGGTGGACCCGAGCGTGTATTGAGTACGTATCCACTACTACGCGAGGTGATTACACACCTGCGGCATACCCACGACACTCGATTTGATACTGAGCTTGGCAAGCTCGTCGCGCGGCTGTCGACCTTGCGCCGGCAATGCTGGGAGATCGCCGAGGCTCTCGACGCGGGCCGGGCGCCCGTGACTGAGGCCGCCATGGTCAAGCAGCAGGGAACCAGCTTCGAAATCGACGTTATCGAATTCGCTCGTCGCGCCGCGTGCGGCTCGGCGAATCACGACGCTATTGCGCGGGCACTGCTGGCAGCACCGGGCTTCAGCATTCGCGGCGGCTCATCGGATGTGTTGCTCTCCATCGTCGCGAACAGCGAGGCAACTAAGAAGGCCACAGCATGAGCGAGTTTGCGCGTGAACTAACCGACCTCGTCCGAGATATGTCGAAAGATGCAGACACGACATCCGGCGGCGCGGTGGCCCAGCGGCGGTGGGAACAATTACAGGAACTGGGTTTGACCGGTATAGCAATCGCCGAGAATGCGGGGGGATCCGGAGGAAGCCTCGCCGACCTGATTCTGGTCATCCGCGAACTCGCTCGAGCGGGTCTGAACACGCCCATCGTGGAAGCCTCCGTAGCCGCGTACGCAGTCGGTGCCGCACCGAAAGGCGCTTTCGACACGGTCGTCATCAGCCATCTGGCGCACCTGGCTCCCATACTGTCGGCGGACCTTGGGTTAATTACATTCGCGCCGATGGCACGCCGGGTAGCCATCGTGGGCGCGGCCGAGGTGGCCAGTCTTGCGCTCGCCGACGCTACAGTCGACCCACTGGTCGACATCGCGGGTCTACCAGCAGGACACGTAAGGGTCAACCACGCACCCTGTGCGATACATCCCCAGATCAGCCCTAACGACGTCCTCGAACGCCTCACGCTCACGAGGTCGGCCGCGCTTGTCGGAAGCGCCTGGGCGGCATATGAACTAACCCGCAGCTATGTTGTCGAACGCAAACAGTTCGGTGCACCTCTGATGAAGCTCATGCCCGTCAGGACCGGCTTAGCCCATATGGCCATAGGCATCCGCGCTGCCCAGTCGGCGCTGGACCGAGCGGTTGAATTGGCTGTCTCTGTGGACAGTTCCCCACTGCAGCGCTTCGGTGCAGCAGCCAGCGCGCGCATCGCTGCCGCACACATGGCGACGTTGGTGGCCAGGACATCTCATCAACTTCACGGCGCTGTCGGCATTACCCGCGAATACCGACTGCACCGCTTTACCCGGTCGCTCTGGGCACACCGTGATGCCGACAGGTCCGAACAAGACTGGAACTCGCGCCTGGGAGCGGTAGCACGCACCCTCGACGAGGACATGCTCTGGGAGCAACTAACGAATTGAAACAAAGCAACACTCGCAACCTGCTATTCGGTAGGCTGCGGCAGCGGTACGACCACCGCGTGTTGCTATCCCGCCGGGGATCGATAGTGCGCAGCTGAGTTTCGCAGCTGCCAGATCTCGGCGGGGCATAGTATCCCCACCGAATACGAAATCAGGTAGTTAGCCGCGTACTCGTCGTTGGGCAGTACGTCACTTTTCACATCCTCAATCACTCGAGCGTAGCTTTCACCCTGGTTGACCTTTTCGCAGATGCCTCGACCGTAGCTGAGCGCATCACTTTCCGGAAATGCGTAATGTCGCCGCGCCACAACGTTATATAAGTACTCGACCTCAGGAGCCGGAACGGCATGTGCACGGGGTAGTAGTAACTGAAGGTTGGCGCCGACGCCAGCCACCGCAATCAGCAAGGGAATCAGCAGGTGCCGCCACCTTGCTAGCCTAGGCCTGCCTGAAGGCTCGCCCAGTGGGGAGCCCGCGATGTCGTCGAGGTTCATCGACCCGTGCAGCACCGGATACACATTCACAAGCGGTCCTTTCGGTCGAGCAGGACGCGGGTCCGGTTCAATATTGAGTTCAGACACCACAAGTCACACCGACGCTTGAAACCAAGCTACGCGCTGCGGCCCGGTACAACGTGAGATGTCGGCTGACAGCGACGACGGTGCTAGAAGATCACTGGGAGGCTACAGCCGACACGCTGCAGTGGCCGGCTCCAGCTCGCCAACGGCTATCCTCGAAGCCTGAAATGACGGGTCGTTGGATACCTATACACGTACCGTGCGGAATCCAGGAGTTCGATTGCGGCACATAGCTTCCAACCACGCCGCACCCCCCACAACTATACCGGCGGATAGGCTGGCGCCGGACTCACGCCCCTGAGCGCCCACGGTAACCAGCTGAAGAAGTGTTCGAGTTCATCGCTAGCGTCGTAGTCTGGGTTGGGATCCATGAATGTTCGGCTCCTTACGTTAAGCATGCAGAACGGATCTCGTTTGCACAGCAGGCCAGACAAACCCCAGCGAATTCGCTGCTCTGGCGAGCGAAGCCTTCCGCCTGGTCCCGATCTCTGTGAGATTGTGCGTCTCAAATACTACGGCTACGTGGCCAGCTGCGTCAACGCCAAATGCGCCGGAGCAGTTGCAGATATTTGCGACGATGGTGCTCAAATAGGACTTGGCTTGTATAGTCCAGTGAATGTGGGTCACCTGCAAAAGTATTCAGCGTTGGTTGGTTGCCGTGGTCGCCCTCGCAGCTCCTACGATCACGTTTTCTGTCGCACCCGCGGAGGCGGACAACAAGAGGCTGAATGATAGCGTGGTGGCTAACGTGTACACAGTCCAACATCAGGCAGGCTGCACCACAGATCTGAAGGTTGATCCACGGCTCCGCTTGGCCGCGCAATGGCATGCGGAGGACCTCTTGAACAACCGTTATCTCACCGGCAACAGCGGGTCTGACGGTTCGTCGCCGCAACAGCGGGCCAACGCTGCCGGTTTCACCGGCACGGCCACTGAAACGGTCGCAATCAGCCCAGCACTTGCTATCAGTGGGCTAGACATCATGCAGCAGTGGTATGAAGACCCAGAATCGCTTGCCACAATGCGCGATTGCAACAACACGGCGATAGGGGTCTGGTCGTTGAATAGCCTAGATCGATCGGTAGTTGTTGCAGTTTACGGCAAGAGAAGCTGACCAGTCCGGGTTCGACGAGCACCATGATCCAGACCGGCGCTCGACTACCAAACCTAGGTTCGTCGGGCAGGAGCTGTAATCTGATTTGCTTAGCCATATTTCGGCGAGATGCACCCACGACGAGCCCGCGGGTGCCCCCGTCACGGCCGCCGTGCATGCAGCTGCAGCATGTATCAGGCTTCGCTCAGCTTCTGGATTAGTTCAGCTGTGTCCCAATAGAATGGCCGCACCAAGGCCACTTTGCCATCCCTGAAGTGCCACCACTCGGCCACTTCGATCTCGAAGGCACGCGGCTTGGGGGAACGGACTACGAAGTTCACCACCACCACGTCGCCGCTTGCCACAACGTGCTTGATTTCGAGCGTCGACAGGTCGTACGCGGCGGCCAAAGTGCCTAGTGCGCGGCCGAACTCCTCTCGTCCCCGGTAGATACCGCCCACGGGTAGCGACGAGGCCTCTTCCAGGATGACATCGGGGTGGCAGTATGAGAAGAACGTCTGCACGTCTGCGGCGCGCACCGCAGCGTAGATTCTGTGCACAGTTTCCACGTTGTGCTCAGCCGAGATTGGCGCGCGATTCGTCATGGTTTCCTTTCAGTTCACCGTTGCTTGTTCTTACCGGCATCGACCGATCAAGGATCGCTTGTTCATCGATACGTTCGCGGCGCCAATCAGCCAGCAACTGCTCGTAGAGCGAGTGCTCGCCGCCGAACGCGTGCTCCCAAAGGGGCGCCGTGGTGCCCTTTCCCTCAAGTGCTCCCTCCGCGTTGTAGTAACCGGGCGTGCACATGCGGGTGGCTGCAGGGTCATATACCGAGTTCTCGGCAATTGTATGTGCCCAGTATTTTTCAGCCACTTCTGAGATCTCGATCGTGGCATGCCCGCCGTCCTTCAGGTCCTGGATAAGGCTGGCAACGTGGCGGGCTTGGATAGCGTTGACGAACAAGACATTGATCGACACTGCGGCATGCCGGATTCCTCCGACGACATACATATTGGGGAATCCCGCCGTCATGATGCCGTGCAGGGTTCTGAACTCCTCCTGCCAGCGCTCCTCCAGCGATCCACCGCCGCGGCCATATATCGGAAAGCCGCCGGCACGGCCGGGCGAAACCGCTGCTTCGAACCCGGTGGCGTAGATGATGCAGTCGACCTCATACGCGGTGCCGTCGAAGTGAATCGCGTTGGCAGTAACGAGATCTGGACCTCGGCCCTTGGTATCCACGAGCGTGACGTTCGGGCGGTTAAAGGTCTGCAGATATCCATCGTGGAATCCCGGCCGTTTGCAGTGGGAGCTAAACCATGGCTTAAGCGCCTCCGCGGTGGCCGGATCGTCGACTATCTCATCCACACGGGCACGGATGCGCTCCATTTGGATGTGCTCATTCTCGCGCACCGCCTTCTGGTATGCCTCCATATCGGGTGGTGATCCATCAGCTGGGATCTGGAGCCGCGGAAGGCTCCAGATTCCCTGGGTCCACTGATCTCCGACGAGATCTTCGTCATGCGGAATACCCGCCAGCAATCCGTCGAAGTTGATCATGCGACGCCGTTGCCAACCGGGCTTGAGGCTGGCGAACCAGTCGTTGTCAGTTGGGCAATTGTTGCGGATGTCGACGGCGGTTGGGGTTCGCTGGAAGACATAGAGTTCCTTCGCGTCGGCGCCGAGATGTGGAACGACCTGCAGCGCAGTCGCTCCCGTTCCAATCAGGGCGACCCGTTTGTCGCTCAGTTTGGTTAGGCCACCAGTAATATCCCCACCTGTGTATTCGTAGTCCCATCGACTGGTGTGAAACGTCTTACCTTCGAACGACTCCAGTCCCTGAATTCCAGGCAGCTTCGGACGGTGCAGCAAGCCCCCGGTAGCCAGCACCACGTGGCGGGCCCGAACCACGTCTCCACGATTCGTGCGAATCAGCCAGCGATCCTGCTCGTCCGTCCAGCACATCTCGGTGACACGCGTTTGGAAGAGGGTCTTCTCGTATAAGTTCCAATGTTGCCCGATCCGGCGTGCATATTCACGGATCTCCGCCCCACTGGCATACTTTTCGGTTGGTACGTATCCCAGTTCCTCGAGGTAGGGAAGGTATATATATGCCTCGACGTCGCAGCACAGACCAGGATAGCGATTCCAATACCAGGTGCCGCCCAAATCGGCCCCCTTCTCGACGATGAGAACATCGTCCAGTCCCTCTTTGAGCAACTCGACAGCAGTTATCAGGCTGGAGAATCCCCCACCGATCAAAACCACTTCGGCGGTGCTTGTCACCGCTTCGCGCGGTGTCAAGGCTGGATTGAATGGATCTGCCTCCAGCTCGGACCCGATATCAATCGCCTGGTACTGACCCGCCCCATCCGCCCGTACTCGCTTCGCACGCTCTTCCTGGTACCTGACCTCGATGGCATCGAAATCGATGGCCGATTCGCTATCCTGAGCTCTTTCATCGGTCATGAGCAACCTCCTCATCGGTGTGACTAAATGCACGCTAAGTCGGCGGATTCAAATTGGGGAAGCCGGATTTCGCACGGAAATGATCAGATGTCCACCGGAGCAACAGTGTTCGTCAGGTCAGAATGGTACGGACGCGGTATGACCGCTGAGCGTAAGGATTCCGTAGCCGACGGCTCCTGCTGAAAGTCAATGACCGAAGTGACGGTGTTTGGGCCACCAAGGCTAGCTAGGCCTTGATTTACCTCGCCAAGAGTAATGCGCTGCGACACCAGCGGATCAATCTGGAGGTCTCCTGCCAGGTAATGCCGCACCAGTCTGGGGACGTCCCGGCGGGCATCGGCTGACCCCAGGAAGCATCCGCGAAGCGTTACACCCGGCGCAATTAGTCCGCTGTACTGCCTGACCGCAACCATTGTGTCGGGGCTTCCCGCGCCTACGAAGACCGCGTGGCCACCCCGCGCGGTCATACGGATCGCTTGATCCACGGTGACCTGGCTACCAACGGCCTCGATGACAACGTCGGCGCCACGGTTGGCAGTCAGTTGCCGGACGCAGGCGACCGAATCGTATGTGCTGCCGTCGATCACGTCATCCGCACCCAACGACTTCGCGAGTTCCAACTTCGACTTGGCTACATCGATCGCGACGATCTCACCGGCGCCAACCAACCGAGCTCCTTGAATCGCAAACAGGCCGACTGCGCCGCAGCCGATCACGGCAACGCTGTATCCGGGTTCGATGGAGGCGGTGTTGACCGCCGCACCAAATCCAGTGAGGCCAGAGCAGCCAATGAGAGCCGCTGGTACGAAAGGCATATCGAAGGGGATGGGAATGGCCGACGTGGCAGGAACTACGATTTCGTCCGCGAACGTACCGGCTGCCATGAATTGCCGAACCGCGTTTCCCTTTGCATCGCGCAGCGGCGAGGTGCCGGCGGGCGGGAGGCCGGTTGTCAGCCCTGCCAAACCGACCCTGCACAGGTGGGGCCGGGACCGCGCACATTCGTAGCATTGGTGGCATTGAGTAATGGCTATGATCACGACGCGGTCGCCCAGTCTGACAGAATCGACGCCGTCACCGACCGCGGTCACAATTCCTGCCCCCTGATGGCCAAGAACCATTGGCATCGGGCACGGCATCGCGCCGATGGCCGCCGAACGATCCGAGCCACACAGGCCCGTGGCGCCGATTCGGACCTTCACCTCGCCGCGGCGCGGTGGCGCCACAAAGAGCTGCTCGACCCGCAGATCAGCACCAGCAGCAGTACATACCGCGGCATCGGACATGGGCACCCTTCATTGGCCGCTGTGCGAGCGATCGGCACTGCACACGTGAGGTCCTCACGCTACGGAATTGAAACTGCGCTCGCCCAGCCGAAATCCGCGCCAGACGATCCAAATAGCGGTGTTCCATCTGTCGGAATTGGTATCCAGAATCGACCTGCAGGGCGCGAGATCTGGCTATCGGCGAAGCCCGGTGGCCCTTAGCCTCGGTACGACCGCCAATTCCGGCGTAGTTCAGAGGAGTGCCGTGACCAAGGAACCAACGGCAGCAGTTGGTGAGTTTGTCCTGCCGGCGACTGGACCGGACGTTCACAGTCGTTCGCTTTGCCACAACCCGCATTTCAATCGTCGGAAACTCGACACGCTTGCGGTATCCGATTTCGACGAGATCGCCACGCCGCCGCGCCCACCCGCAGGATTCCTAACTGCTGCTATGCCTTTGGGCGCCGCGGTGATCAGCGAGGTGCACTGCCCCGCGCCGTTCGCCTCATGACGCCGTCCTCGGCGGTCGACGTACGTCGACAACCCCATGCCTCTCGCCGAATGGACTGGTCGAGTTTGATTCGTCGGCATGCCGCTGCAAAACCCGCGGAGGTCGCGGTTCGTTTTGGTGGCCAATCGATTACGTGGAAGGAGCTCGACGACCGGTGCTCGCGTATGGGTGGCTGGCTAGCCGAGCAAGGCGTGGTCGCTGGTGATCGCGTGGTGCTCCTGTTGGCGAACCGACCAGAGTTCATTGAGGGCGTAGTGGCCGCCAACCGGGTTGGTGCGATCGCTGTTCCGGTGAACTTTCGACTCAGCACGGCCGAGGTTGAGTTCATCGTTGGCGACGCGTCGCCAACTGCGATTATCACCGAGAGCGGTCTGGTAAGCCTGCTCTCCGGTGTCGACAGCCCCTCAGTGCAGCTAGTGGTTGACCGGGAGCCCGTCTGTCCAGCTATGAGCGCGAACCTCGACGCTCCCGAGTACTCGACCGATGATCCGGCGGTGATCATCTACACCTCCGGCACAACGGGTCGGCCGAAAGGCGCTGTACTCTCGCATCTAAATCTGCAAGCTCAGGGCTTGGCGCTCATCCGAGGATGGCAACTGTTCGAAGACGACGCACCTATAACGCTGCTGTGCCTGCCAATGTTTCACGTCGGCGGGTTCACCATCGGGACAGCGTTCCTCCTCGTCGGAGGAACAATGGTGATTCAGCCCAGCGGTGCCTTCGACGCGGTTGAGACGCTGGGCGTCCTTGAGCGCGAGCGTGTGTCGAGCGTGTTCATGGTTCCCACTCAGTGGCAAGCGATTGTTGAGAGCGGAGTCGGCTCCCGCGAGCTCGTTCTGCGGGTACTGGCCTGGGGCGGAGCACCGATGAGCACGACCGTACTAGAGCAGTTGAGCACTCTTTTCCCGGCAGCATCCGTGGTGGCGGTGTTCGGTCAGACCGAGATGACCCCCGTGTCCTTTTTGAGTGGTCGGGATGCCAGGCGCAAACTCGGCTCAGTTGGTAGGCCGGTTGACACGATCTCAGTTCGCGTGGTGGACGAGGAATTGAACGACGTTCCTTTGGGCGAGATCGGTGAACTCGTTTACCGCGGTCCAGGTCTGCTACTGGGCTACTGGGGTCGGCCCGACGCAACCGCGGAGGCGTTCGACGGCGGTTGGTTCCATTCTGGCGACCTAGCTTTCATCGATGCAGAGGGCTTTATCTATGTGGTCGATCGCAAGAAGGACATGATCATCTCGGGTGGAGAGAACATCTACACGGCGGAGGTGGAGAGCGCGCTGTCCGGACACCCGGACATCGGCGAGGTGGCGGTGATCGGACGGCCCGACCAACGATGGGGCGAGGTACCGGTTGCTGTCGTGGTACCGCGTTCCCGCGCGGGTTCGACCCTTGACCTAGAGTCGCTCAACAATTGGCTGGACGGTCGGCTCGCGCGCTACAAACGGCCGAAGGCCGTGGAAGTAGTCGACACGCTGCCGCGCAATGCCAGTGGCAAAGTCCTGAAACACGCTTTGAAGGCCGTCTCGAACCAATCGGGCCAGCGGCCGGCACACCAGTACAAGTCGAATTCATAACTGATTCAACATCGTTGAATGTCGTCCCGGAAGAGGAGCCTGCGAATGGATTTCGCCCTCACCGCCAGTCAACAAGACCTACAAGCGCGCGCCGAGAAGGTGGGCCGGTCCTTCGCCGATGAGGTACGCCAATGGGACGAATTAGATCAAGCCCCTTACCGCGAGATTTTCGAGCGAGTAGGCGCCGCGGATCTATTGGGTGTGGCGATGCCCAAAAAGTACGGCGGAAAGGGCGGTGGTGCAGTCGAGTACCTGCTCGTAGTCGAGGCGCTATTCCGATACGCACAATCCTGGCTCCCGCCCGAGCCGGTGTTTTGCACCAGCGGCCCCGGACCCTCGATGTTCCTCCTGGGCGACGAGGCGGTACGAGAGAAATACCTGCACGACATCGTCGCCGGGCGCCGCGGATGCAACATTGCGCTTACCGAACCCGATGCAGGGTCCGCGCTGACGCATCTTAAGACGACGGCCGCAGCCGATCACGATAGTTTAATTCTTAACGGCCACAAGAATTTCCTTACCGGATCCAATGTGAACGAGCTCAACGCGACGTTCGTGCGTTTCGCGGATGTCGCGGGCGCGAAGGGGATTGGCGCAGTCGTCGTAGAGGACTCGATGCCTGGGGTCGAGGTCCGGCGCGGCCCTACCTTCGTCGGTGATCGAGGTATTCACCACGGCGAAATGATCCTGACCGATGTGCGGGTGCCCAAGGAGAACATCATCGTCGGGCCCGGTCAGTTCGCACGGCTGATGACGGCGTTCAACCTTGAACGACTGCATAACTGCGGCTTCTGGCTAGGCTACAGCCAAGCCGCGTACGACGAAGCCGCACGCTATGTGCAACAGCGCGAGGCCTTCGGCAAGCCCATCATCGACTTTCAATCCGTATATCACGCACTGGCCGACATGTGGGTACAGATCGAGGCGTTGCGATTGCTTGCATACAGGGCCGCCGCGTCAGCTATCGAGGGTCGTTTTCCTCAGCTCGCCGAAGTCACTCAAGCCAAGTTATTCGGCGCGACGGTTGGACCACAAATCACCTTGAAGGCAATGGAACTGCACGGCGGCTACGGCGCGACGACCGACTTCTCCGTCCAGCGGATCCATCGCGACTGCGTCACCAATGTCGTAGCCGGCGGCGCACCTGCAGTGCTGCGAAACGGTGTCGCAGCTGGGTTGTTCCCCAATAGGAAATTCCGGCAAACGTGAGTGAGAATGCATTTTCTGTCGCCGCTCAACACGCGCACCGATCAGGTGCAAACAAGGGTCGTCGGCGAGTCACCGGGCTTGCCGTTAACGAATCGAGATTCCAACAATGACAACCACAATGACGGATATTCTGATAAGCCGCGATGGCCCTGTCGGTATCATCACCATCAATCGGCCGCAGCGACTTAATGCGGTCGCACCGGAGACGGGTTCTCGCATCAATGACGCTCTGCGCGGTCTGGAAGCCGAACCCGAGGTGCGCGCCATCGTGCTAACCGGCGCTGGACGCGGGTTCTGCGCTGGCGCAGATATTTCCGGCGAAGTGGGCGACGCTGGCGTGGTGCTTCGCGATATCTGGAACCCCCTGATTACCACGATGCGAAATCTCGATGTGCCGATCGTGGCCGCAGTGAACGGTGTGGCAGCTGGTGCTGGTGTATCCCTCGCCCTGGCCTGCGATCTACGAGTTGCAGCGGCTTCGGCGAGATTCCAACTCTCCTTTACAAAAATTGGGCTACTCCCCGATGCCGGCCTCACGTGGTTGTTGCCGCGTACGGTCGGACTTGGTCGCGCGAACGAACTTTCACTGCTCGCTCGTGACCTGCGTGCCGCGGAGGCTTTGCAGTGGGGTTTGGTTAACGAACTATGTGAGGACGGCACCACTCTCGACAGAGCGACCGTGATGGCCCGTGTCATCGCAGGTCAATCGTCGAGTGTTTCCGCGGCGAAACGCGCGATTCAACGGGCACTTGAGTGCAGCTTCTCCGACCAACTGCATTACGAGGCCACAACGCAAGCATGGTTGCAAGAACAACCGGATTTCAAGGAGTCCACCGCCGCCTTTGCAGAAAAGAGGACGCCGATCCGAGTACCGCGCACTCTGCGTTAGACCCTGCCTCGTCCGGGTTGGTGAGTTGATCGCGCATCTCGTGATACTCGAACGATACGGAACGAAAACGCAATACTGCGGTGCGGGTCCGCGTTGCCCGGCTTGGTCTGGATTTCGGGATGGAAAGTTCGACCGTGAGGCTGACTTGCAAAGGTTCATCACCACTCGATTGAGGCGTAGAGTTTGAGCGGAAGAGATACCGTGCACGTATAGCGAGCACATATAATGCAAGCGGGTTGTTGTCCCCCCGGGGTGCATGCTGGGCGCGACGCGGCGCCCAATAGGAGGCAGCGAAGCATGCTTGAAAAGCTCAACGGTGAGCTGACTCGTCCTTGGACTCTGTCGGATCCTGTGACACAACCCGAACTGACGGTCACTCGCGCGGCGTCGAACGCTGACGAGGCCACCGTGCTGTTGCGAGAGGTCTACCACGACTTGAATGTCTCTGCGCCGTCTACGGATCTGCGCATGCAACTGCGGTATGTCGATCTCTCGAAGGTTAAGCTCGTCGGTTTGAAGATGACCCACTCCACTGTCGTGACGCAGCCGTTCCCCTACTACGTTGTCGCCACTACCTTGGCGGGTCGGGCCCACTACACAACCTGCGGCACCAGTCGTGCGATCCCGCATCGCGACCGAACGATCATGGCGCCCGGCACATCGCCGCGTATCAACTACTTAGCTCCGAGCAACGAAGTGATGACCATATCGCTCGATCCCCTGGCGCTCGAGGATGAACTTTCCGCACTACTGGGGCGCCCCGTGGCTTCGCCAATCCGCTTCTATGACATGCCCGATCGACCGCGCGACGTGAGACCATTCGACCGTGCGCTGACGGTTCTAGGCCAAGAACTGTCCGGGCCATCGGTGATCGCCGATCAGCCGAAAATGTCGGGGTACTTCGTTCGCCTGCTGATGGCGGGACTGCTACTTGATCACCCTCATAGCTATTCCGAAGAGCTTTCCCGCCCAACCGGATTCACCGGGCCTCGTTCAGTGCGTAGCGCTGTGCAGGTAATCGATTCGGACCCGATGAGCGTCGCGTCGGTCACAGACCTAGCTCGTCGCGCCAACGTAAGCGTTCGCTCGCTTGAAGATGGATTTCGATCGCACCTTGGAATCTCTCCGATGAGGTATCTCCGCGATGTCCGACTAGCGTGCGCACACGACATGTTGAAACGAAGTGATCCTGACAGCACGACCGCGACCGCAATCGCGCACCACTGGGGGTTTAATCACTACGGCCGGTTCGTCTCTGAATACCGCGCCAAGTTTGGTCGAACTCCTGCAGAGACACTTCGTACCGGCGGCTGAATGCCTCGCCAGCGCCTTCCGCGGTGACCGCTTGCGGCGTAGACCGTTACGAGTCCATGGTCATCATGCCTATCGTGGCCGTCGTTCTCACCAAGGGAGACAATATGTCTGGTGCTCGATCACCAGCAAGACAGCCCAATAGAACGCTCATAGACCCAGGCTCTGGGCAATGATGACCTTCATTATCTCGCTAGAGCCACCGTAGATTCGACTTACCCGCCCGTCGAGATACGCGTTTCCGATCCGAGAATCCGGGGACATCACATGGGCCGGGTTCCATAGGCGCAGGCAGCGGTCTAACGTGCGGCCCTGCAACTCGGTGCAGTACAACTTCGCTGCCGCGGCGTCCGCGCCCGTTAGACGATCCGCCACGTGCAACGACAGCGCCTGATCGACCATTGACTGACCTGCAGCAACCTCCGCGGCACATTGAGCAAGGGTGAACTTCGCATCCTGGCCAGCACTTTCACCTCGCAACATATCCGTGGTCCACGCCACCGCCGCCGCCGCAGCGGCCTGTGAATTCACCGCGATTGATAGGCGTTCTTGAGCCAGGTTGGACGTCAGGTAGCCAAATCCGGCGTTCTCCTCCCCAAGCAGGCACGAAGCCGGCACCACCATCTCAGTGAAGGAGATCTCCGCGAGATCCTGAGCCTGAAGACCAAGCTTCTCCAGCTTGCGCCCGTGCTGGAAACCGGTGGTTGTAGTGTCGACGAGCAGCAAGCTGATTCCTCGGCGACCAGCGCTTGGATCAGTCTTCACCGCCAGTATGAGCAGGTCCGCTACGGCCCCATTAGATATGAAGGTCTTCGCTCCATTGACAACGTAGCAATCGCCCTCGCGGCGCGCGCGGGTAGACATCGCCTTCAGGTCGGAGCCTGCGCCAGGTTCGGACAAGCCCAACGCAGCGACCGCCGTCCCTGCGGTCAGTCGCGGTAGCCAATAACACCGCTGGTCCTCCGAGCCGTGGTTCAGCAGATAGGGCACGCAGATGTCCGTCTGAACTCGCAAGCCCCCGATCGCCATTCCCAGCGACTGGATCTCCTCGGTCACGACGGCGCTGTGACGATAATCTGAACCGGCGAGGCCGCCGTATTCCTCAGGTACGCCGACACCGAGCATACCGAGGCGGGCTGCCCTCTCCCAGAATCGACGCGACGGCTTACCGTCGATCAGCCATTGCGGATACTCCAATACAACTTCGCCACACAAGAACTCGCGCACTTTGTGGCGGAAGCACTCCTGCTGTGGTGTGTATACGGTTCGGGCGAGGTAGCCCGCCCACGGTTCTGCAGGTGGCAATCGTTCCTCCTGATGGACCTACGATGTTTGGCCCTACCGCCGCGCTACCAGTTAATTGAGATGCACCGCACCAATAATCTGGCCCGACCATCATCACATATATCAGACCGAACCATCGTGGTCGGCTCGACTGAGTGCGGACGCAGCGGCCGATTGCCCTGCAACACGGCCGAATACAACAGCATTTGCATACGAGTTGCCGGTGCCCATGTAGACATCGCCGATGATCCCGCCGGTGCACTCACCGGCTGCGTAAAGGCCCGGAATGACCTGGGAGCGCCCATCGATCACCTCGGCATCGGCGTTGATTCGCAGCCCGGTCGTGGTCAGGCCGATCGTGCAGAAGCGCAGCTCGGTAGCGTAGTACGGCGGCGTATCGATGGACCGCATCAAATCAGGACGCTTGAAGTAGGCGCTATCCTTGCCGTTTCTTACGTCGCGATTATAGGTAGCGACGGTGCCGGCGAGATTCTCCGGTGAAATGCCAATCTCGGCGGCAAGTTTCTCAATGCTCTCGGCTTGAACGACTACACCACGCGCCGCCATCTCGTCGAGAATCGGCTCCTGCCAATGGGAAGTCGCGACTTCGGTCGGCATGTAGAGATCTTTGAGGTCGGGGACCTCATTCGATGCACACTTGGCACCATGGTCCCAGATGGCGTAAATCGGCTTTGGCTCGCCAAAGGCGGCTGGTTGTGTGGTGGAGTAGGGATAGGTTTCGTCGAAGAATCGGCGCCCTTCGCCGTTAACCATGATGAGCCAGCCGGGGTTGTAAATGTTGATGTTATGCCCAAAGTTGGGCTCCAGTAGCATCACTCCGCGTCCGCGGCCCGCGATCTGCGCATCGACCTGCGCGCCAAGAGCAAATGCGTCCCCGCGAGAACCATGCCCGTCCTCGCCGATATACCAGGTCCAGTCGCCGCCTTGCAGCCCCTCTGGCCAATACTCTTGGAGCATCTCCTTCGAGGCGGCAAATCCTCCGGTCGCGATGACCACGCTGTTCGCGCTCAGCTCGTCGTCGCCGGCGGCCACACCCCTCACGCGTCCGTCGCTGACCACCAGACGGTCAATGCGGCGCCCCATCGCAAATTCAACACCTGCCCGTTTGCATTGCGCATGAAGAACATTGACCACCGCCTGACCCGCCCCAGCCGGCATATGTGACCGCCGCACTCGTTCTTTGCCCGCCGGATACAGTTCCGGTACGAACTCGACCCCCATATCTTCCAACCACTCCACAGCTGAGCGGGCGTTGTCCACCAACCGGTGCACTACGGCGGGCTCGAGCTTCCATTGGTTGAAGGTCATGTACTCGTAGAAGAGGTCCTCGACGCTATCCTCGATACCGTGTGCTTGCTGAAGCCGCGTTCCTGCGGCCATGATGATCCCGCCCGATAGGCGACTAGAACCGCCGATCACTGCCTCGGATTCAGCGACTAGCACACGAGCACCGGCACGATTGGCCTCCAACGCAGCACACAACCCGGCTGCCCCAGAACCGATCACGACGACGTCAAAGTCCGGCATCCGCTTGTCCCTTCCGTTTCGGCGTCTGTTCCCGCGCGCTCGAGGCATCTGCGCCACAATGGTTTTCGTGTCAAGACACTAAACCCGGTCCAGCACGCCCGATATCCGGTTGTCGCATGGAATAGTTCACTTCTCGTCTCGCACGAGCCACCGCGGCGCTCGTAGCGCGGTAGAAGCGCGGCACGTCACGCGAAGCGAGGATTCACGTGCTGCATGGCCGCAGCTCTTAACGCCAGGCTCCGCAGTTGGCGGCACGTCCGCCATCGACCCGGCTGGGCCGCTCAAGATCTGTTGATTGCCTTGTCGAAGGATTCAGATACCTGCGGTCGCCGGATGTGAAGTCGTCAGTTTGGGCGGGTCCAATCTTGTGCTTCCGCCCAGGTTCGCATGCTGGTGAGTTCGACCGGGATAAGTTCGACCGCGGCGATAGAGTTGCACTCGAACGGTTTCTGGGGCGCGAAGTTGTTGAAAGTGTAGAAGCTGTCGACGTCGTTGACGAAAGCCTCGCGCTCCAGTCCAGTCGTGTGCCCGAAGGTGCGCCAGAAACTCTCCCCAAATTCGCGTGGTGTAATCCACTGGTGCTCAATAGTTCTGCCGACCGCCTCGCTCAATATCTCGAGCATCTGCAGAGTCGTGAGACGCTGCGGCCCGCCGATCCGAATCTTGCGACCGAGAAGATCCGGGCGTTCGAGCGCCGCGACCATGAACTTGGCGACGTCCTCTAAGCAGATCCAGTCGGCCTTCATGTCCGCGCGGTGGCAGTAGGGATATACCCCGTCAATGATCTGTTCCTTGACCCAGTGGCCTTGCAGATTATTCATAAATAGTGTGGGCCGGAATATCACATAGGGTATTCCTGAAGACACAAACCGCTGCTCCATGGCGGCCACACCGTCGTACACCGGTTCGCCGCAGGGCGGGTCGTCGGGTGCCCACATGCTCGAGTTGATGATCGCCAACTTCAGACCCGCATCTGTTGCGGCGGCAATTAGATTATCCAGCTGGCGTGCAAGCCGATCGGTGTCACCCAATGCAGGCGCCTGGAAGAACATGGCATCTACGTCCGCAAATGCTTCCCGCAACGATCCGGAGTCTTCATAGTCCGCCACCACCGTCTCGACTCCCGAATACTCGGCAGCCGCGAACCGCTGAGTGTTGCGACTGACTGCACGCGTCTGGTAGCCCGAGGCTGCAGCGAGCTGGACCTGCGGCAGGCCCTGGAATCCACTGGCACCGAATATGATAACGCGACCAATCTCCATTGTCCTCGCCCTCCCGTGTGCACCCCTGAATCAATTCACCGACGGCAGCGCGTGCTGAGCAAAACTCCTTACGGAACCGGCGAGGGCGCCCGAGAGGGTCTGCTGCGGATGGTTTGCGCTGCAAGAGCTCCGAGCGCTGGCCGCTGGCCGCTGGCCGCTGGCAACGATGCTTGCGCCGTTCTGATCTCCGCCACAACAGGATCCAGTGGCCACGGACACGGCCGCGTCTCGGGGCCCCACCAATCTGATGCGGTATTCGATCGCCGAGGAAAATGAGTTGATTCAGACCTGGGTCTCAGCTTGTTGCAGACATATGGCTCTTAAGGGCTGGAATGTCGTGATAATACGGCTCGATATGAATAATCTTGCCGTCCTTGACATTCCACTTTTCGATCATCGGCATACGAAAGGTCTGCCCGGCAGAGTTCGTACTCGTGATCTCGATGATCGCGCATACGGTTTCGCCATCATCGATAATGTTCTGCAGGTCCACATGCGTGAGACCAATGGAGGATAGGATGCCGCCAACTGCTTCCACCACTACATCTTTACCCTGCCAGCGGCCGCCGGGGAAAGGATGGCTAGCTGGTTCAACCAAGACGACATCATCGGCGAGTAGCGCCGCGAACGGCGCCGCGTCTCCAGAACTCAATGCGGTGTCCACCGCCTTATAGGCAGTCTCAATGACCGCATAGGCGTCAGTTTTAGGAGCAGACAAGAGGTTCTCCTTCCGATTGCGTTAGTAGCTATTGGAAACAAGTATGAATGTAGCGCGCAACGTGGCGGACAAGGGCGTTCGATAAATGACGCCGCGAAAAGTGGATCAAACTCTACGAAACGTGGCCGAGGCGCGTACCGACGGCCACGAACCCCATCCGCCTGGCCCCGGCCGAAGTCCAAGGGAGTACCAAAGTTGGTGGGTAGCCCCAATCCGCGATAGGGCGTCGGGTTGCCGTGCCGAGACTCCCCTAGCTGCGCAACTGCGAAAAGTGGACCGAACGATACGACCGGCGGCTGTCATGTCCGTCACGCTCGCTGCAATATTGGGCACTCAGACACCTGCATTCAAAACCGCTGAATATTCGTATACCGAGAAAGGAATTGGTGCGCGTCGGGGTTGGACAGCTAAGCCTGGATGATCCATTCATTGAACTTGCCGAGTTTGCATCAAGAACAGGGACGTTAATCGTTCTACGTACGGGGTGAAATGGTTATCGACAGGCGGCTAGCAATCTTAAGCCTGTCTAGAGCGGATTCGGAAGATTCGATGCGATCCGGGCCGCATCACTGGTTGGCTGCCACTAGGTAACAGCAGATGCGCGGAGCAAACATCGACCTTGATGGAAGCACCCCATGCGCATGCGAATCTGGCTCGGGATTTGGGAGGAAAGTGTGGAAGCTCAGGCTGACGGCGTTGGACACCAGCTAGACGAAATTTCGCAGTTAGACCCTGGCGTTCCGACCACTAGCGATGAAGCGATGGATGACACGGTTGAAGCGGAGTCGGGCAAAGACAACTGCGCAGCCGATGACAACTGCGAAGCCGATCTTGACGTCTGCAACCGCGATCCGGATCATCGGTACACAGGCGCGCGAACGGCAATGATCGCAGGAGTCATCGGAGTGATCGCCGTGGGCAGCCTGACAGGTTGGTTAGGGTACCGCAGCTATAACGCACACCGTGCCGACGACCAGCGCAACCATTTCATCGCGGCTGGCCGAAAAGTCGCGCAGGCCCTGACCACAATCAGCTACACCGAAATCGATTCCAACCTGCAACGAATCTTGGAATCCTCCACGGGCAGCTTTCACGACGATTTCCAGAACCGATCGAAGCCATTTGCTGAGGTAGTGAAGCAGGCCCAGTCAACATCTCAGGGGACGATCGAAGCCGCCGGATTGGAATCGCAATCTGGCGACCTGGCACGAGTCCTCGTAGCGGTGTCAGTCAAGACGTCATTGAACGGAACACCCGAACCCGAACCACGCAGGTGGCGCATGCGCCTCGATGTGGTGAGGCAAGGCGGCGACTTTAAGGTCTCCGACGTGCAGTTCGTGCCGTAACACGATTCAACGCCGTATATAACTATCCCCGATTGGATTTTACTATGCCGCTGACGACTGAATGTGTCACCGACTCGGCATCATCACAGGCTGACCCGCAATCGAGTGCTGAAGATAGGGACACCGAGACCGTCGAAGCTCCAATCGATTTCGACGAACCGGATGTACCGAACCCAGAGTGTGCAGATTCCGGACACGCTAAGTCAGCGCTTCGCCCCTTCGGTCGGACCTCGTGGAATCGGGTCGTTGCGTATGGACTACTTCCAGGCCTGGTGATGATCCTGACAATCGGCGCCGGATATCTCAAATGGCAGGATAGTTCATTCCGCTCGGGGCAACTGGGAGCGGCCGAAGCGACGCGTGTCGCCAGCACTAGCACCGTTAAGTTGTTGTCCTACAAGGCGGAGACCGTTGAGAGTGATCTAAACGCAGCTCGGGATCTACTAACGTCGAAGTTCAAGGACGCCTACACGTCCCTCGTTCACGACGTAGTGATTCCCGGCTCGCGTCAAAAGAAGATATCGGCAACCGCCCAGGTGTCTGCGGCATCTCCCCTGGCCGCGTCTGCCGACCATGCACAGGTCTTGGTCTTCGTAAACCAGACCGTCGTGATCGGCGAAGACCCGCCGACCAACACCGCCTCGAGCGTGCGGGTCACCCTCGACAAAGTTCAAGGTCGCTGGCTCATCGCCCAATTCGATCCAATCTAGCTCTTCTGTGCAGATCTGCCAGCCGAGCACGAGTTAAGGAGGTCCCGATCATGGCTATCCCTCTGCAGGACGCCTATGACGTAATCGTTGTGGGCTCGGGTGCGGCAGGGATGACCGCCGCGCTGACTTCCGCGCTTCGAGGCCTGTCCACCGTGGTGGTTGAAGCGACGGAGTACTTTGGCGGCGCGACCGCGATCTCCGGTGGAGCGATTTGGATTCCGGGTAACAAGTACTGTGCAGCAACGGGCGACATAGACACGTTCGAGGCCGGGCGTGCCTACCTCGCGGCGACGGTTGGCGACACAGTCAGCGACCTACGTCGTGACGCATACATTCGTGATGGCTTGGCGATGGTCAGCGAATTCGACGAGGCCACGAAATGGATTCGGTGGAGCCCAGTTTCAATCCCGGACTACCGGCCCGAGGAACCTGGAGGTAGGCCGGAGGGTCGGTCTATCGAGGCTCGCATGATCGATGGCAACCTGCTGGGCCCTGAACTCAGCCGCTTACGGCCGCCCTCACCGACCATGGAGGTCAAAGGATTGACGGTGACCCTCGAGGATTATGTAGCGCTCAACATGATGATGCGGACCAATGCCGGTAGAGTCAAAGCGGCCCAGGTGTTTTGGCGGTCGCTCGTTGCTCGCGCTCGCGGGCAGCAACTGCTCAGTATTGGACAAGCCCTCGCCGCGCGGTTGCGCCTCGCCCTGCGCGATGAAGGCGTTCTGATTGCCTACTCCACGCCCCTAGAGGAACTCTTCGTCGAGGACGGCCGGGTTGTGGGTGCCCAGGTTCGTATCGCCGGTAAGCGCAAGCTCATTCTCGCGCGATGTGGCGTAGTCATCGCGGCCGGAGGCTTCAGCAAGAACCAGGAGATGCGCGACAAATATATGAGGCAACCAACCCGGGCCGACTGGAGCCTAGCGCCGGACGACGGTCAGGATGGATCTGGAATTCTCGCCGGAATAACCGTTGGCGCGGCAGTAGCGCGGATGGACCGTGCGTGGGGCATGCCGACTGTCGTTGTTCCGTTGGCCGGACACGAAGCTCGTCCGCTTATCGTCCTGAGCGAACGCGGACTACCGGGTACGTTAATCGTCAACAACCAAGGCGAGCGTTATGGCAATGAAGCCGTCTCCTACGACGACTTCTGGGCCGAGATGTACGACCAAGACGAGGGGCCGGACGGTCCACGTACGTCTCCGTCCTGGTTGATTTTCGATCAGCGCGCGAAGAATCGTTACATCTTTTTCGGCATCATGCCGCACCAGCCCTTCCCCCGCTCCTGGTACGAGAAGGGCTATATGAGACGGGCCAAGAGTTGGGAAGCTCTCGCCTCTGCGATTGACGTTTCCGCTGAGTCGCTAGCCGCCACGATTGAGCGATTTAACCGCGACGCGAACGCTGGCCGTGATCACTTGTTCCACCGCGGCGAGAGTTTCTACGATCGATTTTACGGCGATCCCACGCAGTTGCGTGACAACCTTGGCCCAGTCGACAAGCCGCCGTTTTACGCGATACGGATGTGCCCTGGTGACCTTAGTACGAAGGGGGGCCTGGACATCGACGAGCACTCCCGCGTTCTCCGGCCGGATGGCTCGGTAGTCGAAGGCTTGTATGCGGCTGGAAATTCATCCGCCGGAGTTATGGGCGATACCTATCCCGGTCCTGGCGCGACGATCGGATCAGCAATGGTGGCGGGCTACGCCGCAGCCAACCACTGTGCACGCCAGGTCAAGTCAGGCAGCGGGGCTAGCGGCCAACCCGCTATAGCCGCCGCTCCACCTTCCGCTCGCTTTAGGCCCGCGACGGGACAGCCGCCGCCCTCTGTGGATCATGCCCCGGAGTTCGGCAATCCGCAAAATTGATTGCCTACAACATCATCCGTCGATGCCGTGGCGAGAGACATATGAGCAGCACGACACAAAATGCGTGCTGGGTTCGCTGAAGCAAGTCGAATCCGGGCCGGCCGCAATTCGGCATCCCCGAAATCAGCTGTTTGAGAGGCGAATTCAGATATGTCACCATTGAACCGGTGCAGGGTTCTAGCCACAAGAAGGGCGGTCGGCATCCTAAGGATGGTACTGGCGCTGGCTCTAACGCTGTGCATGTGGCACGCGGCGCGCGCAAAGGCCGACCCCGTTGAGTATCTGGTGGTTCCGTCGGCGGCGATGGGTCGTGATATCCCGGTCGCTTTCCGGGCGGGAGGACCGCATGCGGTGTTCCTGCTCGATGCCTTCAACGCGGCGCCGGACATTAGCAACTGGGTAACGGTGGGCAATGGGATGAACGCCTTCGCCGGTAAGGGGGTATCTGTCGTAGCCCCAGCGGGTGGCGCCTACAGCCTCTTCACCGACTGGGAGCAAGACGGCAGTAAACAGTGGGAGACGTTTCTTTCCAGTGAGTTGCCAGACTGGCTTGCAGCCAACAAGGGTGTCGCGGCTGGGGGACACGCCGTCGTCGGCGCTTCACAGGGCGGCACGGCAGCGATCACACTTGCTGAGTTTCACCCGGACCGCTTTCGTTACGCCGGCTCGATGTCGGGATTCTTGTACCCGTCGAGTACTGCGATCAACGGCGCCCTGCATGACGGCATGATGCGGTACGGCGACGCGGATACGAATCTGATGTGGGGTGCCGCCCAGCTCGGCAGGTGGAAGTGGCACGACCCCTACGTCCATTGTCAATTGCTAATCGACAACGGCACGAGGCTGTGGGTTTTCTCCCCTCAGACACTCACCGCAAGCGATCCGGCGAGCATGATCGGGTATGCCGATCAAGCTCAAGGTAGCAACCGATCCTTCTACACCCAATACCGCACTATCGGTGGCACCAACGGTCACTTCGACTTTCCAACGAGCGGCGATCATGGCTGGGGCACGTGGGCAGCACAGCTAAGCGCGATGGCCGGCGACGTCGCCAGCGCAATTCGCTAATACTTGGCTTTAGTACCACGAGCCCGGCGTGACGAACGCATCGATCGTTCCCGTGGCGAAAGTCGAGACCGAATGCGTTCAACTGTCGTGTCGTTCCCCCGTTGACTACAGACCGCTAACCGCGAGTTAAGCAGACACCCCACGGACGACGCTCGCCGGTGGCGGGCCCTACACGAGTAGCAGTCCGCTCAACTTGGCGCGACGGATCCACGAGATCGATCTCGGATTTCGTACCTCCTAGACACCCAGGCCTGCAAGCAAAACACTCTGGCTCGAGGTGGGTGTGGTCGCTTCCTCGCGTAATGTTCTCGTTCGGCGGGCGCTACGGATGGAGGCGTGAGTGGCGGTCAACAATTCGACAGGTGACGACGACGATACGCGACGTCCTCGTGGCCGTCCGCGCCGGCAGATCGATCGTGACGCGGTTGCAGACGCCGTAGCCGCGTTGTTTGCTGAGGGCGGTATCGAGGCGGTATCGATCGCGCGGACCGCGGACAGGTTATCGGTCTCCAGGGCGACTCTCTATCGCACAGTCCCAACTAAGGCAGATCTCTTGGGAATACTGTTCGAGCGCAGCGCACGCGAGTTGACCGTTGGGATTGAGCGAGTGCTCGCCGAAGAAACGGACCCAGGTGCGCAGCTCCCGGCGATGATCAGGTTGCAGGCGGAGGGTGTCATCCAGATGCGCCATTATCTACCGGTGTTTTTCGGCGGGGGAGGCCTCCCGACCGATGTATACCGTCGCTGGCGGAAATGGACCAGACAGTTTGAGAGGCGTTGGGCCCGCGTCGTCAGCGACTGCATGGATGCGGGATACTTGGAGAAGAGCGACCCTGTGATCGCCACCCGTCTGATGCTTGGCATGCTGATCTGGGTATGCCGCTGGTACCGACCAGCCGACAAGGTGACGGCCGAGCAGATTGCCGAAACGACTATCTCATTACTAAATCTACCCAGGGGCCCACGCAAGAGCACTCGCGCCTCCGGACGCGGTCATCGCCGGTCTTCCTAGGCTAATTGCGACCGAGGCGTTGCCACGCTCGCAGTCTTCGTACGTGAGCGCCGAGGCATTGATGGGCCGACGCGGCCGTGAATAGCAAGGAGATTCAACGGCTTTAGCGCTGCGAACCTCTGTCGATCGTGTCGATGTGAGCCGTCAGCGCGGTCGATTTGGATGCGCCCGCCGCCGGATCGCCACTTTCCTTCAGCGCCGGTCCGTCTATGCACATGTTGGCGGTCACATGACCCGACCTGTCGACCTTCATGGCGAAGTACGGCAGCAATTTGGTTAGCACCCAATAGTCAACGCTCCCCAGTGGCCACTGCGTCACGTTGCGTCCGCTAGCGGAATGATAGTAGTTGTGGCAGAAGTTCGTGGCATCGGTTCGTTTTCGATTCTGGGCGTCGACCCAGGTGACGAAGCGATCGAAAGCCGCTTGCTTAGTGTCGATTACGCCGTTCGTACCGCCGAGCCGCGTTATCATCCGCGTGATGGCGTTAACCTGGCGTTCAATCTGGAAGACAATTGAGTTGCCCCCGTTGGTGTTTGGCCCATAGACAATGAAGAAGTTGGGAAAGTCTGGAACCGTGATTCCCAGGAATGCGGTCGGAGCGTCCGCCCACATCTCGTGGAGGTCGCGCCCACCACGGCCGCGGACCCGCAGGCTCGAAAGGTACTCCTGGGCACGAAACCCGGTGGCCAGTATTACCGCATCAATCTTTCGTTCACTATCATCTGTCGCGACGATGCCGTCTTTGGTGAGATGTTTGACGGCCAGCGGGACGAGCGTCACATTCGGTCGTTGGAGTGCATGGAAGTAATTATCGTCGAAAATTGGGCGTTTGCACGCGAATGGGTAATTGGGTGTGACGAGTGCCCGCAACTTCGGGTCGCGAATACTCTTATCGATGTAGCGCCGACAGTATCGTTCAAATAGCCGGTTCTGTATTGAGCCGACCTTCCAGGCATTCCGTACGGCAATATCGAGATACAGCCATTGCCCGGCGCGTTCCAGCCTCTGCGTCCAGGGCCAGCGACGTCGCCGCGCGCGTGTCCGGGGAGCGTATGGCTTCGCCCGTTTCGGCACTATCCAGCCGGGTTCGCGCTGAAAGACGAACAGCTGGTCAACATACCTCGAAAGTTGCGACGTTGCCTGGATGCCAGACGACCCGGTGCCTACCAAAGCGACACGTTTGCCAGTGAGGTCGTGCTCATGCTCCCAGCGCGCGGTGTGGAACACCGGGCCCTGGAACGTATTGAGGCCCGGCAACTCCGGATACTTTGGCCGGCTTAAGAATCCGGACGCGGCGACCACCACTTCCGCCCGGTATGTCGTACCGTCGGCCAGAGTCAGGCGGTAGCTCGAGGTGGGGTCGTCCCATTCGACACTCTCGACTGCACATCCGAACCGGAAGTGGTCACGTATCTTGTAGTGGTCGATCGTGTCCTCTGCGTAACGCTGCAGCTCGTCGCGCGAGGGGTGGGTTCGTGTCCAGTCGTACGGCATGAATGAAAACGAGTAAATCAGCGAATTGATGTCAACTTCGCATCCGGGATAGGTGTTGGCCATCCACACACCGCCCGGCCCGTCGAATTGCTCGAAGACCACGAAGTCCTCAATGCCCCGGCGGGTAAGTTGCACCGCGGTAGCGATCCCGCCAAAGCCGGCACCAATAATGGCAATCATTGACCTAATCCTTCGTCGTTTGGCAACACACGCTCGGCTATCAGAGGGTGTTGATCATGCCGCCATCGACAACCACGGCGGAGCCCGTCATGTAGCGGGACAGATCGCTGCACATCACTACCGCCACGTCGGCTATCTCATCCGGGCACGCCGCCCGACCAAACGGTATGGCAAAGGCTTTCGCCACGTCCCCATCGGCGACGCCGAGGTCGCTGCGCGCCATCTCCGTGGTGACTAACCCCGGATGCAGCGAATTGACCCGTACGCCACTAGGTGCGAGGGCTTGCGCAGCTGACGAACTGATCAGCTTTGCCGCAGCTTTCGATGCCGAATACCCACTCCAGTCCGCCGAGCCAGCCAGTGCGGCGACGCTGGACATGTTGACGATCACACCTGCACCTCTTTGGGCCATCCGCCGCCCCGCCGCTTGCGTTCCGAAGAACACCCCTTTGGCATTGACAGCCATCTGGCGGTCGTACTCGTCTTCTGTGAACTCTAAGAACGGCTTAATGACGACGATTCCGGCGTTATTCACCATGATGTCCACTCCACCGAACTCATCGGCCGCTGAAACAGCCCGCTCGACATCGTCCGGGTTAGTGACATCGCACTCCACGTACTTTGATGGACATCGCAAGACCACATCTGTGGCGGGACCACCTTCACGCGGCTCACGGTGCAGGTCTGCCACAACGACAGCTTTTGCACCCTCGCGATCAAGTGCCAGCGCGATCGCGCGACCAAGCCCGCTCGCAGCCCCGGTGACAACGGCCACCTTGCCGGCAACGAGACCTGATTCCCGAACCGAATCCGTCAATTTATCTCTCCTAGCGTTGACTGGAAATGCGCGAACCTGCTCACATCGCCGACCGACGCAGCGAAGATGTCGGGGATGACCGGGCCGAACATGATGTCGGCCGCGTGGCAAGTGCCATGTACCGTGCGACCGACGACGCTGACGCCCGCGGTGCGCAGCCGCCGCATGTATGCGAGGCCTTCGTCGCGGAGGGGATCTAGTTCATTGAGCGAAATGACATGGGGCGGTAGACCGGTCAGCTCATCGTCGCGCGCCATTAGCGGCCAGCACGTTGGGTCCGACGAATGGCTTGCGGTCGGGTCATAGGTGGCGCCGAGGATGGCTAGCAGCGCGCACGACACCACGTAGGCGTCGTTCTCGCGCATTGAGGGGAATGCGAGCGGGCGCTGGGACCACTGGTTGGAGATGAAGGGGCACTGGGCGTACACACCGCCGATCTGCTGAGCCCAGCCGTCGCGAACAGCGCGCAAGGCAAGCGATAGTGCGAGGTTCCCGCCTCCGGATTCACCCACGAGGGTGATCGCTCCAACCCCTAGCGCGGCGCGCTGGTTGAACACCCACCGCAACGCCGATTCGCAGTCGTCGAGCCCCGCCGGGAACGGATGGTGGCCCAGACATCCTGCGGCGTTGCGAAACTCGACACCGATGACAAGAGATCCGCACTCCGCCAACGCATCCCGAAATACGACGTATGGGCGGTCAGCCGCGGTGATAATGCTCATCCCACCACCGTGGAAGTGAACGATGCACGGGATTCGCCCGCTACCGCGATCCGCTGGCGCATGTATGTACAACCGAATCTGATGGCCGTCGGGAGCGGAAATAGTTACCTCGTCACGATTTACGCCAACTGCCGGCGCAACATCGGCGAACAGCGCGTCGAACAAGCCCTGAAACTGCCGCTCGAGTCCGTTCGCGAAGTTAAGGATGTCGGACGACGGCGAGTTCGGCGTGACCGGCGGCAGGTCGGAGTGGCCGTCGAGCCCGAAACGCGCCAGGGCCGCCACAAGCCTCGGGTCGGCTCGAGGGTCTTCACCGAATGTGAGATCGGGGTTACCGAGTCTGCCGGGCAATACCAGCCCTTCGACGGTAGTGCCGGTCACTTGATCTGTTCCCTTTGCTCGTGACGGGCCACGCGCAATGCGCTGCAGGGATACGGTTCTGGTTCTCGAGGGGCTGACGCGATGTACACCTGCAGTGCTCCAATCGATTACAACGCCGTACTGTCATGGATTCGCGCGATAGTCCAGTGGACTTTCAATCGTTCTGACTTTCTTCGCGGCCAATTCAGTAGATCTGGTTATCGTGTGTGCGCGGTAGTCGCCGATCGCGGTGTTTAATCCACTTCTCGCTCACGTCGACCAGTTGGTCAAAGCAAATTGGAGACAGGGTGTGATCGGTGACTTGGGGCGGTGCTCGTCAGGACGCTATTTGCGATATCTCTTGGGAGACTTATCGACTCGAACTCACTGATCGAAGTCAAGACCCGTGCGCGAAGGCGCTGATTACGGATTGCCCTCACGCACAAGGCATACGCGCTGAAGCGACTTTCGGCCCGTGGTAGCGGTAGTGCGGCCGATATTCCCTTGACGACCAACACAGCTGGCCACCAATGCAGTTATCAGCACTGATCGAATATCCTTGGCACGGAGCCTATCCGCGTCGGTTCCGGTACTTACTCTTGACGCGATTCGCCGCGCCGTCAACATCAGCCTCAAAGGCACGCCTTAGCGTGTCGGAGGCGTCAACATTGATTGCCACGTCCTTCCCCCCGGACTCTGAGCTAGATCACCTTGGGTGTAGACGTGTCCATCTGGACCGACATACGTGCCTGTCGCGGGGTCGTAGTTTGCGATGCCAATTGGCGGCAGTATCTGGACTGGCGGCGTCGGGGGTGCAAGTTGCGGGATGTCTTGTCCCGACAACGTGGCGTTTGGGTCGCCCTTCCAGTTGTTGCCGTCGTTGAGCGGCACGTACTGTTCGTCGCTCTCACACATCTTGACCGTAGGCGCACGCTTCCCTGGCCGGGTAAGGCACGGATAATTGCGTGCCCCGCGAACGTCATTGGGCGCGTCTTGCGGTATCCGGCAATATAAATCAGCCGCTGGACGCTCGGGTGAATCCTCGAAGTTCGCAGTACGTTGCTGCTGGGCAGGTAAATACCCGGTGGTACACGGCGGCGGCAGATTCAGGTTGAGATTGAAGTCCAGATACCCTCCGGGGTGCTTGCTGTCCTTATTCGCAAGCGCGTGTGCCTGCATTGCGGCAACTCCCTCGGGCAGTAACACCAACAGCTGCTCGATCGCCGGCTGGTAAGCTACGGCCACCTGGCCGACGCTCACCAGGTTCGCGAGCAGTACCGGTAGCGTTGGCCGGAGCCGCTCCACGAGCTGTCGTGCTTCGTCAACCGCGGCAGGACCATTCTGGAGCAGACCCGCGAATGAAGAATCGTTGTCTCGAACTTGCCTAGTAACTGTGGCGATATGGGCGGCCCAGGATTGGATCTCGTCGGACGTCGATGCTTGTGAATCCAGCACGGGCTTGATCCGATCGATCACATCCGTAAGCGTGCCCAAGTTCTTATCAGCGTCGATGGCCAGCTTGGTCGACCCGGCGACGATCCGGGAGAGTTCCGGACCTAGGCCACCGACGGCAGCGTAAGACTCGTCGATCACCGTTCGCACGTCGTCGCGCGGAATCGCCTTCAGACCACGGTTGGCGGCGTTGACTAGCTCATTGATGTCGGGCGGCACGGTTACGCGATTCAGCGGAATCACGTAACCGTCGTGGAGTGTAGGGCCGTTGCCGGTGCGGGGTGACAACGCGACGTACTGCTCACCAATGCTCGATGCGCTGTGCACCTGTGCGTCCGTATCAGCTGGAATTGCGATGTCCGACCGTAGTGATAGCTCCGCTACTACACCATTATTGGTGAGATGCACGCGCTTTACCCGCCCGACCTCGGTGCCGCGGTATGTCACATTTCCGCCGGTATATAGGCCAGCAGCGTGCGGCAGCTGCACGGTGACTACGTAGCGACCGATACCCATCATCGCCGGGACCTTGATGTATCCGAAGAGGATTACAGCGCCGGCGATCACGGTTATGATCGTGAATACCACGAGCTGCCCTCGCACTAATCTGGTAAGGCGCATGTCACGGTCCCTGATTCCAATTATAGGGAGCCACAAGCGGATTGCCTGCCGTGTAAGGGCTTGGTAACTGCCCGATGGTGCGACCCCACTGCATTTCGAGTTCAGTCAAGTTACCTTCCCAACGGGTGCCGGTGAAGAGGCTTCTGTCGATTCGACTGAGGGTCAGGTCGACAGTCAGGCCCACGTTGACGTAATCGCCGCGAACCATGTTGCCTAACGTTTCGTCCGCCCATGGGAAGGTAGCGAGCAGGCTCAAACCTCTAGTCAACGACGGTCCAGCGTCGGCCAGCGACTGCAGAATCGGGCCGAAGTCACGCAGTTCCTGGTCCAAGTTTTGCTTCGTGGAATTAACCGCTTTGGTGGCGAGTGCGCTGAACTGCCCGAACGCTTTGAATGCCTCGGTGAGGTGATCACGCCGGGCGTTCAGGACCTCAAGTGCATTGGGCACTGTACGCAATGCGTTGTCCAATACAGGCTTCTGATCTGCCAACTGTTTAACAAGCCGGTTAAAGCTCTCGGTGGCAGCGATGATGTCATCTGTCTGCCCATGGAGCCGACCAACGAACTCGTTGATTTGACGGATGAGGCTCTTGAGGTCCTTCCCCCGGCCACTAAGCGCGGTCGAGAACGCCCGCACTATGTCTTGGACCTCGCCCACACCGCCACCGTTGAGCAGCAGGGATATGACAGCCAGCGTCTGATCGGTTCGCGGGAACGCCGCCGAGCTGCGCAGTGGGATTAATGCCCCATTTGTCAGTCGACCTACGGGTGGGCCTACCGTCGGCGCCGCGAGTTCGACGTGCAGCGAGCCTAGTAGGCTGGTTTGGCCAAGGGTCGCCGTGGCGTTGGCCGGAAGATGGACATCGCCGTTGAGCCTCATGGTGATTAATGCGTGCCACCCCTCGCGCTCGATCTTGGTTACCGTCCCAACGTTCGCGTCGCCCACCCGAACGCGCGAGTTTTCCTCGAGGTAACCGACGTCGCGCATTTGGGCGCGCACTTCGAAAGCGTGATCACCGCGGCCCGCTGTGCCTGGCATCGCTATCGAATTCAGTCCCTGCCATTGGCAACCAGGCACGCACGAGACGACCAGAAGCGTAACGACCAAGGCTAGACCCAATTTGATGTTTTGCGCGGCCTTAGTCACGAGCCACCTCCGGGCGGAACCATCATGCCGGGTAGTCCTTGCGCCGGGTTCGTAGGAATTGCGTCGCCTGCGCTAGCCGTAGCTCCTTGTTCCGCCGAAGCCGGGCCGCCTGGCGCCGCCGATGCCTGCACATCCGTCGGGGCTGGCGCAAGCGGCGGCGACACCGGAGGTGGTGCAGGCACAAAGTCCGGACGCATCCAGTCTTCTGTATATGTGATCTCGTTCGGTCGCGCTGCCGCACCGACAAACGGATTTAACCCAATAGGAAGTGCGTTCCACTGGCGGTTCTTGATAATTGGTGCAAGGTATTGGACGCAAAGCTTCGCCGACCGCTCATTCCCGAGCCGCGACGCTGCCTCAATTGCGCCGCACAAGAATGAGATTGGATTGTTGAAGTTGGTCATGGCCAGAGCGCCCGTGAGGGATGCCTGTGCAGGCTGGAAGATGTTGGTCACGTTCTGCAATACGTTTGGAAAGACGTGTAGCGCCTGTTTGATGTCATCGACGCTGTCGTGGACGACAGTAGTGATTGACGCAAGCTTGTCCGCAGTGGTCCCCAGCGCTTCGCGATTGTCTGCAATGAAGTGGTTTGCGTCACCAACGACCGCATTAAGGTCTGCGATTGCGTGCCCGACTTCGTCGGGATCGTCGGCGAGCAGCGAGGTGACCGCAGCCAAATTGCGGTTCATCGCCTGCATCGCGTCGGTGCTGTCCTGAAGCGCAGACACTACGGTGGCGAGGTTCTTGATCGTCAGAAATATGTCGTCGCTGTGGTCGCCTAATATAGACAGGGCTTGCGCCATCTTTACCACAGCCTGGCGGATGTCAACACCACGGCCACGCAGGTTGTTGGCGGCCGTACTGACGAGTTCGCCAAGCTTGCTGAGCCCGCCGTCCTTGGTGGGTTGCAAGGCGTCAGTTAGCTTTTGGAGTTCTTGACGTAGGTCGTCCCATTCCACCGGAACAGCGGTGCGGTCCAAAGGAATCACCGCGCCATCGCTCATGACTGGTCCGCCGGTGTAAGCAGGAGTCAATTGCACGGCGCGAGCGGTGACTAGTTGCGGCGAGAGGATCGCAGCCATCGCATTGGCCGGAATCTTGTACTTGGAGTCGACATACATCGTGACCTTCGCCCGATCCGGCTGGGGGACGATTGTGTCGACCTTGCCGACGGCCACACCAAGGATGCGCACTTCGTCACCTGAGAACAGTCCGTTGGTGTTGTCGAAGTATGCGGTGATGCGGGTCTTGCGCTCTGCGCCGAGACCGATTGCCACAACAGCGATTCCGCCGACGAGCATCATGCCGAGGGCCACTGAAAGCGCAATTTTGGCTCTGCGCGATGCGTTCACTGTCCTCCTCCTGTGGGTCCGGGTACCGGCGGGGCGCCTGGGGGCGGCACCTCGTTCGGGGCGGGGTGATACACCGGAGACGGAGTGGGCTCCGGAGTAGACCCCGGTCCTGGTGCGGCCGGTGCGGGCGGACCCGGCGGCGGACCGCCCGGCGCCGGCGCAGGCAGCGGCTCCCGATATGGGTACCTTGGATCGCCAGGGTTGCCGGTAATGGCGTCCGGCAGCGTGAGGCGAGGCGCGCCGCCCTGGCCTGTTCGAGGGTATGGCACCGGTAGCGGTGGGGTAGCTGGCTGCCCAGTCTGCGGGTCCGTCCGATGGGAGGGCAGCAACACGTTGGGATCCAAGCCCAAATCTGAAAAGGCCGCGTCGATGAACGGTTGGATAAACTGCCCCGGAAGCAGGTTGACGATGTATGCCTTGAAAAAGGGCCCGGACCCTACGACCTCGCCGAGCGACAAAGCGTACTGGTTGAGATACTTGACCGCCTGCTGGATCCGGTCCTTTCGGTTGTCAACGAGCGTGAGAACACCATTCAGTTTGTCGAGTGCCGGGCGCAGACTTGTTTGGTTCTCGTTTATGAAGGCCTTGAGTTGTCGAGCGAACGCCGACAGGTTTGCCGAGATATTATCTACCGCAACGCTTTGGGACCGCAGTTCGATCAAGAGTGCGTTGGTACTGCCGACCAATCCCACGAGTTGGTCAGTACGCTCGGATAGCACGTGCGTAGCTTTACTCGCATTCGCCAATAGACTTCGCAGCTGCGCATCGCGCGCATCCAGCGTCTGCGCGAAGCGCGCCACGCCGTCGACCGCTTCCTTCAACTCGGGCGGGGTGTCTCGAAATGTCTCTGAGAGGGTCGCTAACGCGTTAGTCATTGTCCCGGTGTCGATGCCACTGATCGTCCTCGTCAAGTCACCCAGCGCATCCGGCAACTGGTACGGCGCCTTTGTCCGTTCGATCGGGATGGGCGCCGTCAGCTCACCGTCGCCCAATGTGGTGATTTGAAGTAGCTTGGCCCCCAGCAGGGTCTTAGTTCTAATGTTCGCTTCGCTGCGGCTTCCCAGGTGTACGTCCTTGTCTATGGCGAATTTCACCAACACGCGGGCGCCATCCAAGCTGATGGATTTCACCGATCCGATCCGGTAGCCAGCGACCTCCACCGGCGCGCCGACCTTCAATCCACCCGCCTCGGCGAAGAACGCCGAGTACTGCTTGTCCGTCGTGACGAAAGGCAGCTTGTCGTAGTTCAGCGTGGCCCCCGCTATCACCACGCATAGCAACATGCCGACAAGCCCGATGATGAACGGACTTCGATCCGCGAAGGGTCTCATTTCGGCGAACACCGCCCCGAATCTTGGCCAACCAGCTTGATGTACACCGGTTGGCCCCCTTTGCCGTTAACCTTCAAGAACACATCGCACAGGTAGTAAGTGAAGAAGTCGCCGTAGAGGCCGAGACGGCTGAGTTTCCGGTACGAATCCGGCAACGTATTGAGAAGGTTGTCGAAGTAGTCGTGGTCGGCGAGAACAATCGAGGTCACGCGATCCGACTGGACCGTGTTGGCCTTCCAGGATGGTCTTATCCGCTGTAAGAGGTCGGTGATCGTTGCCGAAGACGCATTGGTGTACGCCACGGCGTTCGTTATGTCCGACCTCTTCTCGGCTAGTCCTCTAACCAGTGATGACAGTGAATCCACCGCCTTGGCGAACTGATTGCTTTGGTCACCCAGTGATTGCAGAACGGCGTTGAGGTGGTTGATCACCTCCCCGATTAAGTGGTCACGATCCGCGAGCTTGGTGGTGACGGCAGCCGCTTCGGTCAGGAACGAGCCAATCGTTGCGCCTTCGCCTTGAAAGGCTTGAATTAGCTGGCCACTCAGGGCGTTTACCTGGTCTGGTTCGAGTGCACGGAACAGCGGTCGAAAGCCACCGAGAAGTGTGTCGAGATCCAGCGCTGGCTCGGTTCTATCGATCGGAATTATGTCGCCGGGGTTGAGCTTGCGCGCTCCATCGGCTCCTTCCAGCAACGCAAGGTAACGGGTGCCGATGGGGTCAGCCCAGCGGATTGCCGCGGCAGTGCTGTTCGTCAAGGCCACGGTTGCGTTGGCAGAGAACTCGACGAGGGCGGTCCCCTCCTTGGTAATCGAGATCTTCTTGACCTTGCCAACCTCCACGCCCGCAATGCGGACAAAGTCGCCTTCCTTGAGGCCACTAACATCCGAGAAGACCGCCCGGTATGCCTGAACATCGTCGAATCTCAATTGCGCGAAGACTGCAAGCAACCCGAATGCACACATGGCGCACACCACGACAAATACCACGAGAGCCATTGCGGCGCGGCGCAGTCCGGTCGTCACGTCGGTCCCTCCCTCAGATAGTTGGTTGTCGGCTGGCCCACGATCACCTAGCAGGCTCCGTTGAAGGCTGCCCCGGCGGCAGCGGAGTCGGTGCAGCTGGCGGAGGAGATGCGGGCGGAACTCCGGGATATAGTGGCGTGCCGTCAGGCGCATACAGGGGCGCACCGTACGGCGGCGCACCGGGATACGGGACGGGTCCGATTGCAGGCGGCCTCGCGCCATGAACACTCGGGGGTTCTGGCGTTGCTCGGGTAACGGGGAGCAGGTTGATCCACCAGGGATGACCGATGCCCGGGTTCGGTCGCATGTCCAGGCCGGTACCCCATCCGGTGTTCGTCACCTCGTAGCGCACCGGAAAGTTCTTAGAGACATCGGGCAATGAACCACACCCCGGCCGACCCCCGGGGCCCCCTTTTGCCGCGACGATCGGCAAATTGTCCGGGTAGCGATATGGATCGTCCCCGAACAACAGGCCCGCGTCGATAAGGTACGTCCGCCCGTTACCGCCGTAAGCCGCGTACCCGCCGTTGTCCAAGTAGTACTTGGAACCAACGAGCAGACACGTATAAGTCGGGCTGTACCTCAATAGCAGGTTCGTCGTCGGCTCGAGAACGTTGATGCCGTTGATGAAATTGTCCATATTTGGACCAAGGAGGTCTATGCCTCTCCTAGAGAAGCCGATCGTACTGAGCAAGAGTGAATCTAGATCCTTCGAGTGCTGGACGATAGTCGAGCTCGTAGCGCTCGCTGCATCCAGCGTGGCCAAGATGTCCTTAGCTGCCGCGCTGTAGGCGTCGCTGAATCCTTTGAAAGAACGCCAGTTCTGGGTGATAGTGTCCATCCGCGGGTTAACTGCCAGGAGAACATTATTTGCACCCGTGATGGCCTGACCCATTCGCTCGCCCTGTCCCCGAACACCTTCGGCCAAAGCGGTTAGCACCGAATGCAGCTTGTCGACGTCGATCTGCTTGAGCAAGTCGACGATATTCTCGAACAAGGTGTTCACCTCGGTGCTGACGTTCTTCGACCGCAGTACCGCTCCGGCAGTGAGGCGCTGTCTGCTCGGCTGCTCGGGGTCGATCAGATCGACGAACTTTGCACCAAATACCGTGTTGGCTTTGATTTCTGCTTGCACATTGGCTGGTATGTAACGCATCTGGTCTGGGAACATTTCTAGCGTAAGGCTGAGCGGCTGGGTGCCACCCGAGATGTTGGCGACCCGTCCAACCTCGACTCCACGGAATTTGACTCTCGCCCCTGACTCCATGACAAGCCCGCCACGATCGGAAACCAATTTGACCGGGACGAATGACTTGAAGGTTTCTTCAAACAGTGCCGAGCACACCAGGGCGATGGTAGTTACGATACCGAAAAGCCCTGCTGCCCAACATAATAAGTGGCTACGCCGCTCTCGTCGCTCCATGCTCATTCGTCACCCCGACAGATGGAAGTTGCCAGACTTGCCATAGATGGCAAGCGAAAGGAACAGGACGATAAAGACAGCTGCGATTAGCGATGCCCGAACCGATCGCCCCACGGCCTCACCGACTCCAGCAGGCCCGCCACTCGCGGCGAATCCGTAATACGTATGCACCAGCATGATCACTATCGCCATCGAAATGGCTTGAAAGAATGACCAGATTAGGTCGCCGGGGTTCAGAAATGTGTTGAAGTAGTGGTCGTACACGCCCGTTGATTGTCCGTAGACGAAGGTCGTGCTGAACCGCGCGGCCAGGTAGGCAGATACCACTGCCACGCAGTACAAGGGGATCACGACGATCACGCCCGCGACCACGCGGTTCGACGCCAGGTAAGCGACTGCACGTACGCCCATTACCTCCAGAGCATCGATCTCTTCGTTGATCCGCATCGCGCCCAGCTGTGCGGTCGCGCCAGCACCGATGGTCGCCGACAACGCGATGCCAGCCACCACCGGGACGAGTAGGCGGGTGACAAAGTAGGCGGATACGAACCCGGTCAGCGCTTCTGTGCCGAAGCTCGAAAATTGGTTGTAGCCCTGGATTCCTACCAGGGAGCCGATCGATAGCGTCAAGAACCCGACTACCGCGACCGTGCCGCCGATAAGGGCTAAAGCTCCTGTGCTCATGCTCATCTGGGCAATCAATCGGACCAGCTCGATCCGGTAGTGAACGAATGAGTCTTTGATCGAAGCGAGTGTCTCGCCGTAGAACCTGGCTTGTGTGCCGATACGCACCAGCCCGTCGACTTGCCCTTTGGCAATGCGGCGAAGCACGGGACGGAGTGTGCTGGGAGCGGCTGATTGACTCATATGGTCACCTTTACCCCGGCGGCCGTAGCCACAATATTTATCGCAAACAACGCCACGAATGTGAACACCACGGTCTCATTAACCGCGTTACCGACTCCAGCGGGACCTCCACCAACGGAAATTCCCTTGTAGCAAGCGATCAAGCCTGCCGCCAGACCGAAAACGGCAGCCTTGATCCAAGCGATTATCAAGTCGGCTCCGTGAGTGATGGTCGTCAGGCTGGCATTAAAGGATCCCGGAGTAACGTGCTGGACATAGACCGAGAAGACATAGCAACCAACCAAACCCACGACTATCACTACGGAGGATAGGAGTACTGCCACCACCGTCAACGCCATCACCCGAGGCACCACCAGCGCCTGAATGGGGTTGATTCCCATAACACGTAGTGCGTCAAGTTCTTCACGAATCGTACGTGCGCCCAGGTCAGCACACATGGCTGTCGCGCCAGCACCGGAGACCACGAGTACGGTCACGACGGGACCAACTTGAGTGACTGTTCCCCATGCGGCGCCGGTGCCGGAATAGTCTGCAGCGCCGAACTCGATAATGAGAATGTTAAATGTGAAAATGAGAAGTACGTCGAAGGGAATTGCCAGCAGCATCGTGGGCACAAGGGAGACTCGGGCCACGAACCAACATTGGAGCAAGAATTCGCGCCATGCGAATGGCCTTCGGGGCATCGCGGCCAGGGTGTCCAGAGCTGTCGCGAAGAAATCGCCAAGTGCACGTACTGGTTTGGCAGCGCCACTATGGGAGAGCTCTCCGAGTGCCGCCCAGACTCGACTGTCAAATGGCGACCTACGCTTCGCTTCTCCGGCCGCGGATGACTGCACGCTAAGGTCGTCCCCGTCAGCTTCTGACCGCAATGCAACCGTCGCGGTGCGCGCGTCGCCGTCTTCCCCGGTCTCGCTTGCATCACCGCTCATGCTCGGATCCTTCTCGATGAGGTTGTCGCGACCAAGAACTTCGGCCCGTCCAAATCCCCGAACCGGACAACCCTGAAGAGAAATGCTTCATCAGGTTCGCTGGCCGATGATGGCACGCAGGTTGCCAATCGATACGTGGTGAAACATTGCGTTCCGGGTGGTGCTCACAGCCAGGCCGGAGTCAAGGTGAGATCGCGTGACGGAGCCGAAGGTAGCCCCGCCGCCACGGGCGTCGAGGTCCTGAAAGCGATTGGTTCCTAACATATTTGACTTGCAACCCAATAGCGCTAGGACAGCCGGCGAGGCAATCTGGTTGTCCATCATGCACCGCTGCCGCGGTTGGGTACCGACACCACTAACGCCTCTGGCTCGCTGATGCCACCTCCGAACGCCGCAATGATGCCCTCGAAAGCCGCAGTGGTCTCCTCAACGGTGAACGGCGGGACGTATGGGGTGTGCAGACAGATCTCATCGACCGATCCCTCATACGCGGTTGCTTGCTGGCGGCACTCTTCAGGCGTTCCGGAAATGCTGAACATCCGCACGAGCTTGTCGTCGGTGACTTCGGCGAGGGCTGCGGGGCCGTGCTTCTCAAGGGTCGCTAGCACCTCGGCGGTCTCCTTGTAAAGGCCCGCCGCCTCTGCGCTCATCCGATTGTTTGGGTGCGCGACGTAGATGCCGACTTGCACCCTAGCCCAGCGCAGCGCTACATCACGGTCTCGATTGCAGCAGCAGATCGTATACGAGACCACGTCAATGTCTTTCGGGTTACGGCCGGCGCGTTCAGCACCTGCAGCCAGGCTCGGACGGACGACCGCCGCGATATAGTCCGGGTCGAGAAGGTAGCCGATTATCCCGTCGGCTACCTCGCCCGCCAATTGCAGCATTTTCGGCCGGACCGCACCGAGGTAGATCGGCACAGGTGTGTCGCCGTCTATCCGAGCGCCCCAGATCGTGGCTGGCGCCCCGAACCGCTGAAATCGTCCTTCATAAGCGGCCTCCGTACCCGTGGCAAGATGATTGAGCGCCAGCTTCAGCACCTCCAAGTACTCACGGGTGCGCGCGACCGGTCGATCAACGTCGACACCGGCGTAGACGTCCATAAGGCCCGGGGTACCAGGGCCGATACCGACTTTCAGCCGACCCCCCGAAATTTTCGCGACATCAACGGCAGCGTTGGCCATTGCGAACGGGGTACGGAGAAGGAACGACGTGATGCCTATGCACAGGTCGATCGATCTCGTCCGCTGTGCAGTCAAGGCATGCATTATGAATGGGTTCTTGAACACTTCGTAGTTCCACACCGCATCTAATCCGGCTTGCTCCGCGGCCCAAGCAAACTCGGCGATCTCGCCAAACGAATGGTCCAGGCTGGGCAAGCTAACTCCGAGGCGCATCGATTGCTCTCTCCTTGCAGGGTTTCAAATTAGGGGTGGACAGCCGAGGTCTGCTGTCCGCGTGGTTACATTTGAAACCGCAAGTGACCGACGTAACAGCCGCCCGTCGTACCGTTCGATCCACTTTTCGCGTATGTGGCGCCTGCAACTCTGCCGGCGCGCCGTCAGCGCTCCGTTTCGCGGTTGCCAAGTACGCTGAAAGACCCCTGCTCGGAGGGGGATTCCTTTGTCCGCGAACCTTTCAGCGGTTCGGAACGCACGCGCTTGGGGTGTGTTCGCAGCGGTCGCTACCGCACTCATCCTCTTCAGGTACGCAAGTTTCTTGGCATCCTGCACGCCGAACGGCCTTCGGTAGCGCGTTGAAAATGACGGCCACGGCTGCGTTCGAATTTGTTGCGAGAGTTAGTACGCCTCCCAACTGCACCTCCCGACGGGGTGTCACAGTAACGTTGAAGGACTTGCGAAAACCGCTTAGTGACAATGAAGTTACGCGGCTCACCATGGATCACGCAGTGGCCGCCACGCTTGATGATGGACCGCACCGAGCTCGCAACTCTGGTGAACCATGATCGCCATCCACGTCAAGAGTAACCACTTCGCACTCTGCAGTGGTCGCTATCACCACCGCTACGGCTCGTCTGCCAGTTTCCGCTGCAACTATTTTTGAGATACTATGGTCCTTAATTGACAAGGAGTCGACAAGCTCGGGGACGGGTGACTGATCCTCATACCGTTGTGAACCCGAAGAAACTGTTGTTTTACTTGGGTTCTCGTTATCGATGTTGGGTGGCATGCAGAACCGCCGGGCGGCCAAAACCTTAGGAGCGTCCATTGCAGGACCGGTACCGAATCAGGCGACACCGCTGCGCAGTCCCAGCGGATTCGCCTCAGCTCGAACGCTTTCATCGGGGATAGCTGCGAGCGCAGCGAGCCCCAACCGTGGGACTGAGACCCCGTTCCGCGCGACGCCGTGTCTGCCGGACTGTTCCCTTACTGGAGGTTTCGCCGCTTATGAGTCTGACCACCGAACAGCTGGATTTCCAGAACGCCATCCGCGAATTCTGCGCCCGCGACTGCGCGACGCGCGAACAGCGCGAGGCACTGCTGGATCCCGAGGAGGAGGATCAGTCCTCCGTTCTGTACGGTCGACTCGCTGAGCTGGGATGGCTCGGGGTCGCCATCCCCGAAACATATGGCGGCTCCGGGGGCACCTACGTTGAGCAAACTATCCTTTTCGAGGAACTCTGGCGTGGCATGGCGCCGGTGAAGGCCCTGGGGCCCACCACCACAGTTGCGGGTTGTTATAAGCGCTTTGGCTCCGAGGAGCAAAAGCATCACGCCCTCGCCGCGATTGCCGCCGGTGAGATTATGTCGATTTCGATCTCTGAGCCGGGGGCGGGTTCTGATGTCGCTGCGATCGCTTGCTCCGCCAAGCCGGTCAGCGGGGGCTGGGTCCTCAACGGGCAAAAGACTTGGTGCTCATACGCGCATCGCGCGGGCCGCATCCTCCTGGTCGGACGGACAAGCCGCGACGAAAACGCGCACGCTGGGTTGACCATATTCGAGGTGTCGAGTGATTCCGAGGGAGTGGAGACGCGCCGCATCGCCACCCTCGGGGGTCGCGAGGTCAACGATATCTTCTTCACTGATTGCTTCGTGCCGACCGAAAATGTCGTCGGTGAAGTGGGGCGGGGTTTCCCTCAGATCATGGCAGGACTCGACGGCGAACGCCTGGTGGGTGCTGCGGTCGCCATCGGGCTTGGCCAGCGGGCGCTGGACGACACCATCGCCTACGTTAAGGAGCGCAAACAGTTCGGCAAGTCCATCGGAACATTTCAAGCGTTACGACACCGAATCGCCGACCTTGCGACCGAACTTGAGTGCGCCAGGCTTCTCACCTATGAGGTGGCCGGACGTTTGGAGCGCGACCCCGGACCCGCAACTACCCGGATGACCTCGATGGCCAAGATCAAAAGCTCCGAGATTGCCAAACAAATTGCGCTGGAGGGAATGCAGATGATGGGCGGGTACGGGTATGCGTGTGAATACGACATGGAAAGCCACGTGCGCCACTCGCTCGTGTTGCCGATCTATGCTGGCACCAACGAGATTCAGCGAGAGATCGTAAGTCGGTCGCTGGGTCTGCGATGATTTTGGCGTAGCCACGATCACCCACTCCGCGGCAACCTGTACGTCGGCGTAGTAACCGGCCCCCGTAACCCCGACCGCATACTCCGGTCCTGCTAGGCGATGGCGTCGCCGAAGCACGCGGTCATCCACGGCCGCGGGCCCAATTAATGCTGCCTCTCGGTCAGCCAGGCAGCAGCAGCCGCTCGGCCAACTGGGCGCACCAGGAACTCCAGCTGGGCACGGGCCGCCTTCTGCACCAACATCGTGCCGTCGGTTTCGAACGCCGCCACGCGGACAGCCTCGGCTGGAATGAGCGCACCGCTTTCCACACGTTAGTGTGCTCTGGTCGGCGTCACCGAACAGGCCGGTAGAAAAGTTGGGCATTTCATGACCGCAGCATCAGAAGCATCGGCACTCGAAGAGCGGGTCGGCCACCACTACCAGATGGACGGCACCTACCTGGTAGGTCGCGAGAAGGTGCGCGAGTATGCCCGTGCAGTGCAGGACTACCACCCCGCGCACTGGGATGTTGACGCCGCCGCTGAGCTGGGCTATTCGGGTCTGGTGGCGCCGATCACGTTCACTTCGGCACCGGGCATGGCCTGCAATCGCCGCATGTTCGAATCGGTGGTCATCGGTTACGACACATACGTGCAGACCGAAGAGGTTTTCGAGCAGCACCGCCCGATCGTGGCGGGCGACGAACTGCACGTCGACGTCGAACTGACGTCGGTTCGCCGGGTCGCGGGCAGAGACCTGATCACCGTGACCAACACTTTCACCGACGCCGCCGGCGAGCGGGTACACACGCTGCACACCACCGTCGTCGGCGTCACGGCCGAGGACATCGGGGCGACCACCAAGGAGGCCGTGCAGAACGCGATGATGCACGACTTCAACATCCTCGACATTGCCGAATCCAATGCCGCCTACGTCAAGACGGTGCGTCCGGAGGACGAGGTCCCAATTGCCGTGGACAGCGCGCGCAGGCCCGGCACCCGGAACTTCGACGACGTCAAAGTCGGCGACGAGCTGCCGACGCACCACACCCGACTTTCGCGTGGCGACCTAGTGAACTACGCCGGCGTCGCCGGTGACGCCAACCCGATTCACTGGGACGAACAGCTGGCCAAGCTCGCGGGGCTGCCCGACGTCATCGCGCACGGCATGCTGACCATGGGTTTGGGCGCTGGATTCCACTCCGCATGGTCGGGGGACCCGGGCGCGGTCACCCGGTACGCGGTGCGGCTGTCGCAGCCCGCGATCGTATCGGCCGCCGAAGGCTGCGACATCGAGTTCAGCGGGCGGGTCAAATCGCTGGATCCGGCGACCCGCGAGGGAGTCATCATCCTCGGCGCCAAGTCCGGCGGCAGGAAGATTTTCGGCCTAGCGACCATGCACGTCCGCTTCAGCTGATGACGACGAACGGCCCGCTTCCGCTGATCGGTTGAAGCCACCTACGTTGGGTTGTACCCGCGCGCGTCGTGAGGAGCTAACCGAATGCGAATCGTCACCGTCGAAGAACACTTCGAGCATCCGGAGGTGAGCCGTCGGGTGCTGGAGCTCGACGGCCCGCCTAGCGGGCTCCCGGCCGAGGTACTCGACAAGTTCGGTTCGATCTTCAACGACGACCGCGACGCCGCGACCCGGCTGGACGGGCACCGGTTAGCGCACATGGATGCCGTAGGTGTCGACGTCCAAGTCGTCTCGCACGGCAACGGAAGCCCGAGTGCGCTCGCCGCGCCCGAATCGGTAGCTCTGTGCCGTCAGGTGAACGATGATCTCGCACAGCAGATTTCTGAGCATCCCGACCGTTTCCGCGGCTTTGCCACCCTCCCCCTCTACGATCCCGCCGCGGCAGCCGAAGAGCTGCGCCGTTGCGTCGGCGACCTCGGGTTTGTCGGCGCTTTGATCGCGGGAACGTTCCAGGGTCTCTTCCTCGACGACTCCCGCTTCGACCCGATCCTTGCCGCAGCCGAGGCGGTAGACCTGCCGATCTACGTGCACCCTGGGCTGCCGCACCCACAGGTCTCGCGCCCCTACTACTTTGGCGACTGGTCGGCGGCCGTCGGCGTGGTGTTCTCCGGGCCTGCGTTCGGGTGGCACGCGGAGGCGGGCATCCACGTCATCCGGCTAATTCTGTCCGGGGCGTTGGACCGTCACTCCGGTCTGAAACTACTGAGCGGGCACTGGGGTGAGGTAATGGCATTTTGGCTCGAGCGACTCGATGAGACTTTCGCGCTCGTTCGCGCGGGCCACGACCGCGACGTCAGCGACTACTACCGACAGCAAATCTGGGTGACCCCGTCGGGAATGTTCAACCAGCATCAGCTCCACCACGTGGTAGCCGAACTGGGCGCCGAACGGATCGTCTACTCCGAGGACTTCCCCTACGTCAAACGCGACAATGTCACCGAATTCCTGACTGATTCGGGTCTTTCCGAGCACCAGCAGCACGCAATCGCACACGGCAACGTCGAAGCGCTACTACGGATCTGACGGGACGAGGTGTTATGAGTTTCAGTACCGGCACGGTGCAATCAGCTGACGGAACGACGGTCTCGCACCGCATCGTCGGCGAAGGCGGTGCACCGGTGGTTCTCGTGCACGGCGGAATCCAAGCAGCACAGAACTTTCAGCGGCTCGCCGAGATGCTGAGTTCCCGCTTCACGGTGTACGTCCCCGACCGCCGCGGCCGCCGGCCGGGCGTGCCGGCGGGTGCGGACTACGGGCTCGCGCGGGAGGGAGAGGATCTCGACGCGCTGCTACGCCTATCGGGGGCACGCCGCCTCTTCGGCTTGAGTTCGGGCGCGGTCATAGCGCTCTACACGGCCATTCAGTACGGCGCCATCGACAGGCTCGCGCTCTACGAGCCGCCGCTGACCATCGACGGCGCCGAGCCCGCGGCGTGGCTGCCTCAGTTTGAGGAGGCTCTGGCCGGTTCGGGTCCCGCGGCCGCGGTCACTGCGGTGCTCAAGGGGACCGGTGATCGCTCGCTGCTGCAGGGCTTACCGGCCTGGTTGCTGACTGGCCTGGCCCGGATCGCTCTTGCGGTTGACGCGAAAACAACTGGCCCACAAGATATTACCCTTCGCGACCTAGTCCCCACCATGCGCCTGGACGGGATCGCCACGCTGCAGTCCGTGACGCTGGTGAACCCACGCATCGACGAACTGCGCGCGCGGGTGTTACTGCTCGGCGGGGAGAAGAGCGCTCAGGCGCTCCATCTCGGACTCGACGCGCTGATGCGGCGCCTACCCGATGCCAAGCGCGTCGAACTCAAGAAGATTGGGCACGTCGCAGCCGACAATCGCGGAAAGCCTCAGCAGGTCGCGCGACTGCTCGAGGACTTCTGGGCGGACTAGCCAGCGGGCGTAGCGCGGATCCTTTGTCTTCACGCGCCAAAGGAGCCGCCAGAGTTTGTCCGCCAACGACGTCGACTGGTAACGGATGCGCGGTTAAATTACTTGGTATCGCGGCGCCGCTGATAACTAAAGATCCACTGCGACAACCTAATCCAAACTTCCGCCGACGCGGAGAAAGGCGACCTAGCCATGTTGATCACGCCGTACCTGACCATCGCAGCGATGCTGCTTCTCATTCTGTTCCCGGTACTTCTGCCCGCGGTGATCACGCTGGTGCACACCCTCACAGCGCCAAGGGCCGCGTAGCGCGGACTAGCGGTCGCTGCCACGCCATCCGACCCGGATGCACCTCACCAGGCGCATCCGGGTCGATCTGTTCCTGCGGCAGACCGGCTCCGTCACCCCGGTAGCCGCAATCCGCCCGGTAATCATCCCAACCGAAGTGCCGCCGGCGCGCCGGACGGCACAACGGGCTTGAGCGGTTCTACCGGACGGATTCGCCGGTACGCATCCCCGATGGCGGGACGAGTGTCGACGTCGCCTCGATTCGGCCAGAAGGCGGTGGCCCGTTCGGCTTGTGCGGTAATAGTCAGTGACGGGTTGACGCCGAGGTTGGCCGAGATCGCCGACCCGTCGAATACATGCAGCCCGGGGTGGCCGAACATGCGGTGATACGGGTCGATGACCCCGCGCTCCGGTGAGTCACCGATGACACAGCCACCCAGGAAGTGCGCGGTCATCGGGATGTCGAGGATCTCACCGACGCTGCTGTAGGGCGCCCCGTCGATCTCGCGAGCGAGTCTGCGTACCGTCTCGTTGGCAGACGGAATCCACGTCGGATTCGGCACTCCGTGACCTTGACGCGAGGACAGCTTGAACCGGCCGAGCCGGGTGCGTTTGGGAAACAGGGTCAACGAGTTGTCTTCTGTCTGCATCACCAGCGCAATCACGGTGCGCTGCGACCAGTCTCGCAATCCGACGTACAGCGATGCGGCCTGGCCCGGGTGGCGCACCACCTGACCGAGCCACTTGACCCAGCGGGGGATCCTGCCGCCACCGTCGGTCATCACGGTGGTCAGCAGTGCCATGGAATTGGAACCCTTGCCGTAGCGGACGGGTTCGATGTGCGTCTTGTCATCGGGATGAATTGACGATGTAATCGCGACGCCCTGGGTGAAGTCCGCACCTTTGCGGTCGCGCAGTTTGACGCTCGCGGTGCACAGCGCCTCGGAATTCGTTCGGGTCAGCTCACCGAGGCGGTCCGACACCTGCGGCAAGGTGCCGGTTGCCTTCATCCGGTGTAGCAATTGCTGGGTTCCCCAGGTGCCGGCAGCAAAGACAACCTGTTCGGCTGTAAAGGATTTCGTGTGCTTGCTACGGCGCCATGCACCAGTGCGCACCGTGTCCACCGCGTATCCGCCGTCTTGGGGCCGTACATTGACCACCGTTGTCAATGGATGGATTTCCGCGCCGGCTCGCTCGGCCAGATACAGATAGTTCTTCACCAGCGTGTTCTTCGCGTTGTGCCGGCACCCCGTCATGCACTCACCGACTTCCAGACACCCCCGTCGGCGCGGACCCGCACCACCGAAGAACGGATCGTCGACCTCCACGCCGGGGGCTTTGGTGTTGTCCGGGCCGAAGAACACGCCGACCGGGGTCATGCCGAACGTGTCCGCGACGCCCATCTGCTGGGCAACGTCGAGCAGCACCTTGTCTGAGCGAGTCATGGTCGGGTTGGTCACCACTCCCAGCATCCGCTTCGCCTGGTTGTAGAAGGGCGCAAGTTCGGCCTTCCAGTCACTGATGTGCGCCCAGTGCGGATCACGATAGAACGCATCGGATTTCGGTTCGTAAAGTGTGTTGGCGTACACCAGCGATCCTCCACCCACGCCGGCGCCGGCCAGCACCAGAACATCGGGGAGCATATGGATGCGCTGAATCCCTGTGCAGCCCAGCCTGGGTGCCCAGAAGAACTTGCGTACCTGCCAGTTGGTCTTGGGTAACTCGTCATCGGCGAAGCGGCGTCCAGCTTCCAGAACCCCTACCGAATAGCCCTTTTCGGTCAGGCGTAACGCGGCGACCGATCCGCCGAACCCGGACCCGATCACCACGACGTCGTAATCAAATTGCTGGGCCATCGCTTCCTCCTATTTCACGCCGGGCAGTCGGCGCAGCGCCCGCAGGCCGGTCGTCATGATCCGCGCATATCGGTCAGCTGGCAGCCATCGCGGCGTGCCGACGGGAAGCAGTCTTTCAACCGCAATCGTCTGGGATTCTGTGTATTTCAGGATTCCGTGCGCACCGTGACGGCGACCGATACCAGAGGCTTTCATACCGCCCATCGGTGCGTCGACCGATGCCCAGGCGGCGGCATAGGCCTCGTTGACGTTGACGGTGCCGGCCTGCAACCGGGCGGCCACCCGCCGCCCGCGGTTCGGGTCGGAGGTCCACACACTGAAATTGAGACCGTAGCTGCTGTCGTTGGCTTTGGCGATGGCCTCCTCCTCGCTATCGACGCGGTAGAGGGAGACCACGGGCCCGAAGGTCTCGTCGGCGAATGCGGCCATACCGTCCCGTACCCCGGACAAGACGGTCGGCTCGTAGAAGAACGGACCGATGTCGGGCCGCGCTCGGCCACCCGCGAGCACCCTCGCACCGTGCTGCACCGCATCATCGACATGGCGGCTCACCGTACGCAGTTGCTTCTCGGAGGTCAACGATCCCATATCTGCTGAATAGTCAAGTGCCGGTGAGAGTTTCAACTGGTTTGCGGCAGCGGCGAAACGACTGGTGAATTCATCCCAGAGCTGTGCCGGGACATAGATGCGCTCCACCGAAATGCACAACTGCCCGGTATTGGAGAATGACGCACGTACCGCACCATCCACCGCCTTGCCGATATCGGCGTCGTCCAGCACTAGCAGTGCGTTCTTGCCACCGAGTTCCATCGAGCACTCGATCAAGCGCTCCCCGGCTAGCGCGGCAACGCTGCGACCCACGGTGGTCGAACCGGTGAACATCAGAAAGTCGGAATGCTCGACGATAGGTGCGCCCAGCTGTGAGCCCGAACCGGTGACGACTTGTATCAAACCGCTGGGCATGCCGGCCTCTTCGAGGAGCTGCACGGCCCACAGCGCAGAAAACGGAGTTTGACTGTCGGGTTTGGTAAGAACCGCGTTGCCGGCCACGACCGCAGGCAACGCATCGCTGACCCCCAGGGTCAGCGGATAGTTCCAAGGCGAGATGATGCCGATCAATCCCTTGGGGTGATGGAGTTCCCTCACCTGGGTGAGTACCAGCTGGGCGCCCTGGCGGCGTTGAGGGCGAAGGTAATTCGCCGCCGTATGCGCGTAGTATCGCGCGGTCAGACAGACGTCGATAACTTCCTCGAAGGCGTGCCGACGTGCCTTCCCGTTCTCCAGCTGAATGAGGTCGAGGACCTCGTCCTGACGGGCAAGCACCAGGTCGTGAAAGCGCAGCAGCACCGCTGCGCGGTCCCGGACGGGCAGCGCCGCCCAAGCCGGCTGCACGCTCCTGGCGCGCTGTGCTGCCGCCGCCACGTCCGCGGGAGTGCAGGACGGCACCTGTCCGAGCGGCGCTCCCGTCATCGCGTTGGTGACGATGATGCGGTCGTCATTGCTGGTTTGCACAAGCCGTGCAAGGGCTTCCAGCGCAGGCGTGACGGAGCTGATTTCGATTAGGGCCGTGCTCATTTAAACTCCTGACGACGTGGCGATCATTGGACTGGTGCGCGCCGCTGTTGGTGACTTCGTTGCGTGCGTCCCTAGGGCACGGTCAGTATCCGGTTCAGCATGAGCCGCCCGGTCTCCTCGTCGACCATCTCGAGGGCGATGCGGCGCGCCCGCACCGCGGCCCGGTCGGCCTTGACGTTGAGATCGCGCCGGGGCACGGTCTCCTCGTCGAGACGACGCTGGATCGTTTCCAGCACAACAGCATCGCGCAGTGCCCAGTCATGGAACATGTTGCGCAGGAACTCGCTGACGTCGACGTTGTCGGCGGCGAAATTCCGCGCCATTTGCAGGAAGACGTGGGTCGTTTCCGGGGTTTCGGGAGTGAATCCCTGAATCCGCAACAGCGCGCGGCCTTTCCCGTCCCCGGATCGATCTCCGGTGGCGATCACATAACGTTGCACATGCAGTGCCGGTGAGACGAACGTGCCTTCCTCGATCCGGTTTCCTGGTGTGTCGGCCGGAAGGCCGGTGATTTCGGCTTCCCACGGCGCGAGCCCGCTCGCCGGAATCTCCCGGGAGTAGGAGACCGATCTTTCGGAGACCTCGACCTCGTCGAGTTGGGGCAGCACTTCGATGTTGGGCGGCACTGCCTCGGGATGCAATACGAAAACATCGGTGAGGTCGAGGTAGTGCTCATGTAGCAGTAGGTAATTCGCCTCGACACGCAGCACCTCGGTGGTGCTTGCCCACCGGGTGCCGTCGCAGTACCACGGAATGCGTGGGGGCGGCCGCAGTGCGGCGACACCGGGGTCCCCCAGCCAGATCCAGACGAACGGTCCCCTCTCGATTACGGGATAGGTGCGCACCCGTGCGCCGGGCGGCACGTTCTCCTGCGACGGCACGTCGATGAGGCGACCGTCATGCTCGTAGACGAAACCGTCGGCTCCACAGATCACCCGGTCGCCTTCGCGGCGGCCAGCGGACAGCGGATAGGCCCGGTGCAGGCAGCGGTCCTCCATGGCCACTATGTCTCCGGATTTGCGCCGATACAACAGAACATGTTTGCCGAGCAGGCGGCGCCCGAGCAGACCCTGGCCGATCTCGTTACCGGCAGCGGCGACATACCAGCAGTTGAACGGATAGTTCGATCTCATAGGTCGAGCACCAACCTTTCGGACCTGGAGCGCGAAACGCAGATCATGATCGTGGTGTTTTGCGCCTTCTCGGCATCGTTGAGCACGGAGTCGCGGTGGTCACCCTCGCCCTCGATGATGTCGCATTCGCACGTTCCGCAAACCCCTTCCATGCACGATCCGAGCACGTCGACACCGGCGTCCTCACAAGCTTCGTAAATTGATTTATCCTGTGGCACAGTCAAAGTAATGCCAGAACGTTGGCAATCCACCTCGAAGGTCGCCAATGCGTCCGGCGACGGCTCATCGAGCGCTTTGGCCGAGAACCTCTCGATGTGCAAACTGCCGTCCGGCCAGGACTTGCACCCGTCTTCCACCGCGGTCAGCAGGCCCTCCGGTCCGCAGCAATACACCAGGGTGTTCTCCGACGGGGTGGCCAGCGTGGATCCGAGGCAACCACGGAAGTCGTTGTCGTCCGCGGCATCTCGTGCACAGATGGTGACGCGGTCAGTGTGGCGGCGCAAGTCGTCGGCGAAAGCCATCGAGGCGAGGCTCCTCCCGCCGTAGATTAGCCGCCAGTCCGCGCCCGCCGCCTCGGCCGCAGCGATCATCGGCATCATCGGAGTAATGCCGATCCCGCCCGCAACGAACAGGTACCGCGGCGAACCGACCAGCGCGAAGTGGTTGCGCGGACCGCGGACCCGTACCGTGGCGCCTTCGTGGAGTTTGTCGTGCACGAATTGCGAACCGCCGCGGCTATGGGGATCCCGCAGCACGCCGACCTGCCACTGAGCCCGGTCCGCGGTGTCACCGCACAACGAATACTGGCGTACGAGCGATGGCGTCATCAGCAGGTCGATGTGCGCGCCCGGTGCCCACTCCGGCAAGTCTGCGCCAGACGGGTCGGCAAGGGTCAACGTGACGACGCCTTCGGACACGATCTCGCGGCGCCGCACTTCGACGTCGACCTCGACTTCGCGGTAAGCGGGCCTGGCTCGCGTTTGCTGTTCGATAGTCACCTGCGCCACTCCTCCTCATCGCTTCGATCTGGATCGTCGTCGACGCGAGTGGTCACGATGTTCTCCGCACCGGGATCGAGTTGTACTGGTTGAGGAACAGTGCGCGCACTCGGGTCGGGTCGCCGTCGAGTTCCAGGTCGGGGAAGCGTTCCAGAGTCTGCTGGATCCACAACCTCAGCTCGAGGCGGGCGAGGTTGGCACCCAAACAGAAGTGCTTGCCGCGTCCGCCGAAGGCCTGGTGCTTGTCAGCAAGCCCCTCGCGGGTGATGTCGAACTTGTGCGGGTTGGGGAATGCACTCTCGTCACGGTTGGACGCGATGTACCACAGCAGCAGGCGGTCACCTTCCTTGATCTGCTGGCCGTGCAGCTCGGTGTCCTTGGTCGCCGCGCGCGCCATGAACGAGAAGGCCGGGTAGCAGCGCAGCCCCTCCTCCACCACAGCCGGGATTAGCTCGTGGTTCTCGCGTACTTGCTTGAGCAACTCGGGATTACGCAGCAGCTCGAGCATCGTCGCGCTGTACGTGGCCCGAGTCGAGTCGTTGCCGGCAGACATCAGCAGGACGAAGAAGGTTGCGATTTCCATCTCGTTGAGCTTGTCGCCCTCGACCTCGGCATCGACCATGGCGGTGAGCAAGTTGCCGCCAATGGAGTCGTCGCGCTGCGCGATCCTGGCTTGGGTGTATTCGATGATCTCGCTGACGATCCCCATGGTGTCTTTCCATTGCTCCCGGATCGCCGGATCTTCGAAGGCGGTGAAAACGTTGGTCCAGTGCACCAGTTTGGCGTCGTCCTCGGGCGGCGTGCCCAGCAGCGAGCCGATCACCCGGGACGGGATCGGACGCGCTACGTCCGCCACCAGATCGAATCGCTCCCGGTCAGCGACACTGTCGAGCACACGGCTGATGATCTGGCTGACCGCGCCCTCATGTCCACCGATTGCTTCCGGGGTGAATTCCTTGATGACCAGCGCCTTGAGCCGATCGTGGCGGGGCGGGTCCATCGAAATCAGTTGCAACCTCTGGATATCCAGCGAAACGCCCATATCGTCCATGTGGAAGATGCCCCGCCGCTCGGAGGAAAAGGTGCGGTGATCCCGGCTCACTGCGCGGACATCGTCGAAGCGGGTGATGGACCAGAAGCCGCCCTCGTCCGGCATGTTGCGTTGCGGGCTGAAGTGCACCGGCGCCTCGCGCTGCATCCTCTCGAAGAGGTCGTAAGGCGGCCCGTCGTCCCAAACGGACGGGTCGGCCAGGTCCACAGTATCGAGGTCCCGCTGGTCCAGGGTTGTCATCGTTACTCCTTTTACTTGCGTTGAATTACGCCGCGATTCGGCAATTCGTGCGTCGCAATTCGTTTACGGCGGCGGGCTGGCCGTCGAAGGGGCTGATAATTTTCAGTGTGCGCCGATGCGCCTTGACGGTAAATGGTTTGAGCGCAATGATTGTCGCGAGCAGGGGAAAAGGCAGCGGCCGCGTCGGGTCACGTGGACGTGGGGGTGATCGCAACCAAAATATATGTGTCACAATTGATTTGATCATTTGCTTGCCAGTGCGTCCGGGATAGCGATAGCGCGTTTGACAATCTTGCCGGTCGGGCCCTTGGGCAGTTCGTCGACAAACCAGACCCGCCGGGGGTACTTGTAGGCTGCGACACGGTCCTTGACGAAGTCACGGATCGCCGCTGCGTCGACCTCGGCATCGGGCAGCAGTACGACGGCCGCACCTACCTCTTCACCGAGTAGTTCGTCCGCCAAGCCGATCACCGCCGCCTCACGAACCGCGGGATGCTCGTGCAAGACCTCTTCGATCTCGCGCGGGTAAACGTTGTAACCGCCGCGGATGATCATGTCTTTGAAGCGGTCGACGATGAAGAAGTAGCCGTCTTCATCGACACGTGCCAGGTCGCCGGTGCGGAACCAGCCGTCACCGTCGATGGCCGCGGCCGTGGCTTGGGGCCGGTTCCAGTAGCCCTTCATGACATTGGGTCCACGGACGGCGATTTCGCCGACACCGTCTTCGTTCGGATCAACCAGCCTCATCTCGACGTCGGCGATTGGCGTGCCAATGGAGCCCGGCTTGCGCTCGCGATCGGGATGGTTGAACGAAGCCACCGGCGATGTCTCGCTCAGTCCGTAACCTTCGAGCACCATGGCATCAAGAGCGCTTTCGACGCTACGCATCACCTCAGCCGGCATCGCCGCCCCGCCGGATATGCACAGCCGCAGCGAACTAGTGTCCGGGCGTGCGGCACTATGCAGCATTGCGGCGAACATCGTTGGGACGCCTTCGAATACGGTCACCCGGTCACGCGCGATGATTTCGAGTGCCCGCTCCGCAGTGAAGCGTGGTATCAACGTGAGACAACTTCCGGCGGCCACCGCCGCGTTCAGCCCGGCAGTCTGTCCGAACGCGTGAAACAGCGGTAGGGCACCAAGGATTATGTCGTCGGCCGTGAGGTTGACCATCCGGGCCACTGTCGCGACGTTGTGTCGCAGGTTGGCGTGGGTCAGTTCGGCGCCCTTGGGCTTGCCGGTGGTGCCCGACGTGTAAAGGATCACCGCGGTATCGGTGTCGTCGCGCGGGACCGGATCGGCGATCGGGTCGAACGCACAGATCAGTTCTTCGAATTCACCGGGAGTGACCACGATGCATTCGGCACCTGCGGCGTCGGCACCCGCCTGAGCGGCAGCGGCGAACTCATGCCAGGCGATGACAGCCTTGGCCGACGGATCGGAGAGGTAGAAGGTGGTCTCGCGCTCCTTGAGGAGCACATTCATCGGCACCACGACCGCGCCAGCCCGCAGGACACCGTAGTAGGCGACGGCGAAATAAGGCACGTTGGGCAACATGACGCCGACGCGGTCACCCGGTCGCACACCACGCGCAACCAGCAAGCCGGCCAGGCAGGCGCTGGCCGCGTCGAGTCCGGCATAGGGGATTTCGATTTCGTCGAGGCGCAGCGCCACCCTGTCGGGGTACCGCTGTGCGGCCGTTGTCAGGTTCAGGGCCAGACTGGTCATGGCATTGCCTCCTCGGTGGCTTTGTGCCCAGGCATTGCCGGTCACCCCAGCACCGGGAAGCTGCGGCGTTTGGCAAGGCGGTTCACGCCGTCCTGGATCGCACCTTGGACCTGGTCGTAGACGGCGTCGACGTATGCACTGTCGTCGGCACGCTCGGGGTCGGTGTCGACGTGGATGGGGTCGAGGAACTCGCTGCGGATCTTCGCCGGTAGCGGCAGGTGTGCCGGCATGATCTCGATGGCGAGCGGAAATGGCACACCCGCGATGATCGGAGCCGTCGCACCACGCAGCCGCTTGCCAAGACCGGTCCAGCGGGCGATGAATCTACCTTCGGAAAGCACGAAGACGGTGTCGTGACCTCCTATCGTCGCTACCGGAACGATCGGAACACCTGAGCGAATGGCTTGTCGGACAAAGCCTTTGCGGCCGAACAGCATCGCCTTGTCTCGATGACGCCAGCTGCGCATGGCATCCTGCTCACCACCGGGCCACACAATGACGTCTTGGCCGGCAGCCAGGGCGTCGGTGACTCCCCTGCGCGACGCCGGGATCACACCGACCGCCCTGAAGTAGTCGCCCAGCAGGGGGGCGGCCATCAGCACGTCGTGAGCGGTGCCGTGCAAAATGCGGCGTCCTTCGAATCGCCGATACCAAGAGTGCACCAGGGTCCAGGCGTCCATGGTCAGCGCACCACCGGAATGGATGCCGATCAGCAGCGAAGTCTCATCCGGGATCCGGTGCCAGCCGTCGATTTCGAGACGAAAGTAGTGGTCGCACAAGAAGTTCCAGATGGGATTTTGCACGTAACGCATGAAACGCTCGTTGGGGCCGCGTAGCGCCGGAGCTTGCCCCTCGCGCGCCAAATCGCTCGTGTTCGTCAGGTGGCCGGTACGCGGCCGGGTTGTCCTAGTCATCGCTTCCCACTCGTTGATTCAATGGTTTCGGTCAACACGCCGCAGGCCAGCAGGGACATACGGTCGAGTGTCCGTCGGTTATGGATGGACGTCTTCGGAGCCAACTCCGAGATTTCATGTCCCACTTTGGCGGCCATTACAAGCGCATCCCCGACCGCTCGAGTGCCCACCAAAGCCCGAGTAGAACCTCTGGCTCGTGCAGACTCTCGCCGGTCAACTCCTCGAACCGGGTAAGTCGATAGCGCACGGTGTTTTGATGAACGAACAAGCGCTTGGCAGCTCGCTCCACGTGCATGCCGCAGGCCAGGTACGCCCGTAACGTCGCCGTCAATTCCGTGCCCGAGGCGCCCGCGTCCAGGGGTTCCAGATATCGGCGGCGTAGCGACTCACCGACGTCGGCATCCATGGCCACCGCCGCGCGCAGCCCCAGAGACGCGACGTCATAAGCACCCCGCAAGTTGCATGCCTGGACTGTGACCAGCGCTCGCGCCGCGAGGCGATACGACTCGGCGAGGCCCTTCAACGATTCAGGTGGGCCGTAACCGACCACCCCATCAATGGAGTGCGGCGGCGGTTCACTCAAAAAGCCCGCGATGTCACCATCGAGTACCGCACACAGGCCGCGGCGCCGCTGAGCGGGGTCGTCAAACCCCAACTCCCGTTCGAGTCGATGCTGGTCTGCCGTGTCCTCCAGCCGGGCCCGGACCGCGACATACTCGCCGACCGGGTCGATCCCGAAGACCTCGGCGTGAACCGCGAGTTCGGTGACCGCGACCGTACCCAGCAGCACGGACCGGACAAATGCCGTGCGTCGGGCGTCCTCGGCGATCGCCTGTGTCAGCTCGGCCCGGCGGTGAGCCCTGGCCGTGGCGACCATGGCGACATCGCACCACTGCAGCACCGACTCAACGAACTCCAGGATGTGAACGTCCGCGATGGTGAATCGTTGGACGACCTCGTGTGCGTAACCGAGAACGACTCCAATTCCGATCCGCCACGCGCGCAACATGTCCTCGACCGGTATGCCCTGGCGCGCGCGTGCTTCACCGATGGCTTCAAGCTCGGCTAGCTCGTCGCCAGTCACGTCCGCATGGGTGTCTCTGGCGGACAACAAGATGCGGTGAACCTGCAGGGCCACCTCGGCCGTGAGCGTCTCGTGCGGAATCGCCCGGTACACGGGAAGTCCGGCCATGATGGCCATGCGGATGCGCTCGGCGAGCTCCTGGTGTTCCTCGATCATCGACTCGAAGAGCGCCTTCCCCGCCCTGTCATCTGTGTGGGATTTGGCCGGTCGCGCGATCATGGCCGACCTCATCGTGCGCACGCGGCTGAGGGAGTGTGCCGAGTGGTGGGCATGTGGTCTCCTTCCGCCGTGCACGCGGGCCAATGGGTCAAGAATCAATTCCGAACGCGCGGTGCTGGATTCGGGTCCGCTGGTCATGTGATGACGGCAGCCGCGCTTGTCCAAAAAGCTACTCACCTCACGTCGCTGCGTCGACGTCGTCTGGGGACAACGATCAGCGCACCATTGTCTTCCGGGGACAAGTCCAACTACCGTCGAAGCATGGGGGCCGACGGAAGTCGAACCGACCGGACGATCATCGTGAAGACCGCTGCGGAGGTCGCCGCCCGACTGGACAGCCAGTTGGAGGCTGCTACGCAGGCAATACAGCAGCTGCTGGTCAGCGAGATCACTGACCTGGACGGCGATGCGCAGCTGATTCAGTTGATGCGTGACACTGTCGCGTCCAACGTCGACACGTTCTTCTCGGCAATTCGCAACGGCATCCCCGTCGAACACATCGAACCGCCGACCGCCGCGCTCGAGTACGCCCGTCGACTAGCTCAGCGCGAAGTGTCCGCCGACGCGTTGGTGCGTGCCTACCGCCTCGGCCACCGCGCGGCGCTGGCCTTCGTACTCGACGAGATCAGGAGCTACGTCAGCGACCCCACGTTGCGCCTGGCGGTCTACGAGCAAATGGAGGGGGTGTCCTTCGCTTATATCGACCTGATCTCGCAGCTGATGCTCGCCACCTATCAGGAAGAACGTGAACGTTGGTTAGGAAACCGAAATACCCTGCGCACGTTACATGTTCGTGAGTTGCTCGCCGGTGGCGATGTCGACGTCGACGCGGCGGCCATTGCGATCCGCTACCCGCTTCGCCGAATCCACGTCGGGATTGTCGTGTGGTGCGCCGAGTCCGACGACGGCGGCGAGCTAGATGCGATGGAAGCATGTGTGCACAAGCTCTCGAAAGCGCTGGGCTCCCAGGAGGCTCCGCTGTTCATCTCAGTGGACCGAGTGACCGCATGGGCTTGGATCCCGATGCCTAGCGCATCGAAACCGGATGTGTTGGAAAGGATCCGGCGGTTCGTCAAATCAACACCGAGCGCACCGTCGATCTCTGCCGGTAACCCACTGCCCGACATCGCCGGATTTCGCCGTTCACATCAGCAGGCGGAACATGGCCGCTCAGTAGCGCTCATTTCGGGTATCGTCACCGACCGGATCATCACCCCCCGCGATCCTGGGCTGGAAATGGCCGCGCTGCTAGGCGACGACATCGAAGCGGCTTCCGCATGGATCACGGAGGTACTCGGTCCGCTCGCTTCCGACACCGAGTCCGACGAGCGGTTGCGTGACACGTTGCGGACTTTCCTGCGCACCGGATCCAGCCATAAGGCTGCCGCTGAGGAATTGCACCTACATTCGAATTCCGTCAAGTATCGCGTGAACCGCGCAGTCGAACGTCGGGGCCGACCGATTGCCGACGATCGTCTCGATGTCGAAGTGGCCCTGCTGCTGTGCCATTGGTTCGGCAGGGCGGTTCTGCGGTAGAAGTTTCTCGATTCGACCCGGTGCCGTCTGTCGGTTCTCAAGTCTGGCTGCAGTAGCGGGCGTCGCCTTTGGGATTCTAGTGCCGAGATGAAACTGGTCGTGAGGATATGGAATCGGTTGCGACACAACACCAGACCGTCGAGTGAGCTTCCCATGCACCGCATGCCTTTGGAGTCGCCAAGAGGTGTTTAGACGAGAGCGGCGGAGTGGGCAACCCACACCTCTCAGCCGCACCCGCATCTCTGAGTCTCACTGGCGCTTCAGTTTTGAAGTTCATCGACAGTTAAACGTGAGATCTTGAAGCGCGCCGCGAGAACCTACACTAGGCCCAATCTCCCAGCACGCACATCGGCTTGTCTCACTACCACTTCAAATTTGACATCACATGCGCAGTTACTTCCAAGCGATTTCTAGCTGCTCGATTACTCACGCTCGCGGGGGGTTCCAGACGGAGTGGGTGCAGCGGGCACAGGGGAGAGTCGGGTGCTGCCACTGCTGGTCGTGCAGATGCGGCGAGTGGCGTTGAACGGCTTCGGTTCAACGATTGCGCAGGTGGGTGACAGCGCCATGGATGGCGGAGGCGAGCATGTCGAATTCTGCGGTGATGTCGGCGCCGTCGCCGTCGATTTCGCTGACGATGAACAGTCCGTCGGCGGTGGCCATAGTGAAAGTGGCGAGGGTCCGTAGCGCGGACTCGTCGAGGTCGGGGAACAGCCGGGCGAACGTTGCGATGGTGCGTGTCAGGGTCGCGTCACGCACAGCCAGGAATCGGCGCCGGGCAGTGGGTTCTTCGGGGCGTCGCTCCAGGGTAAGCATCAGACCGAGGCGCAGGAAGTCCGAGGATTCCCGCAGTGCTTTAGCTGTGCCCTGCATCATCGCTTTGAGTTGGTCATCGATTGGTCCTTCGGGAAGCTCTGGTCCGATGCCGGCGTTGGAAAGCCAGGTCTCAAAGCTGTGGTCGATGACGGCGGCGATGAGCGCGTCTTTGTCCTTGAAGTGCCAGTAGATCGAACTTGCGGGCAGGCCTGAGCGCTCACTGACCAGCCCGATTGAGGTGCCCTCGTAGCCCCGCTCGGCGGCGATCTCGGTTGCTGCTTGCAGGATCTTCAACCTCGACGCTTCGCCGTTGACGCGGCGCTGGCGGGGTTTATCCGGGGTGGTGGTCATGGTGGCCTCCTGTTTTTCCTGCTCTTGACTTTACCGTCAAACCTTCCTTATTGTATCGCTCACTACAGGAGGAAGTGGGCTATGTCGCTAATCGATGAGGCGCAGCGGATCGCTCCGGAACTGGCCGCCGCCGAGGACGAGGCCGCCGAATTACGCCAGTTACCGGACAATGTGTGGAAACAGTTGCAGGACATCGGGTTTCTGCGGGCCTTGCAGCCAGCGCGGTTCGGCGGCGGCGAAGTCTCCCTGCGGGAGTTCGTCGACTGCGTCATCGAGGTATCGAAGGCCTCGCCGTCGGCGGGCTGGGTGACCGGTGTCATCGGGGTGCACCCGTGGCAGCTGGCGTTGTTCCCGGATCAGGCCCAGCAGGAGATGTGGGGCGACGAGCCAGCACGGATGCATTCGTCGTCCTACAACCCGACCGGGACGGCCCAGCGCGTCAACGGCGGGTATCAGGTATCGGGCCGCTGGTCCTTCTCCTCGGGGTGTGACCACTGCGAGGGGGTCAACGTCGGGGCGATCCTGCGCGGACCGGAGGGGTCCGAGTACCGGTCGTTTCTGCTGCACGCCGACCAGTACCGCATCGAGGACAACTGGCATGTCGCAGGACTGCGCGGCACCGGCAGCAAAGACATCGTGGTCGCAGAAACCTTTGTCCCCGAACACCGTTCGCAATCACATTTAGATTACGCGTTCGGAAAGCCCCTGCCCGGCCAGCAGGTCAATCCCGGACCGCTATATCTGCTGCCGTGGTCGGTGGTTTTCAACATCGCACTGGCCGCCAGCGTGCTGGGTTCAGCCACCGGTTTCGTGCAGCGCTGGACCCAGGAGTCGTCCACCCGGGTTATCCCGCCAGGCCTGGCGCAGGCCGATGATCCGTTGACCCAGCGCCGGCTGGCCGAGGCGACCTGGACGCTGGATGCCGCGCTGGCGATGCTGCACACCGACGTCGACACGCTGTGGCAGATGGCTCTCGACGGCGTTATCGCGACAATGGAGCAGCGAGGCCGATTCCGCTGGAACCTCAACCGCAGCTGTGAACTCGTGGCGGCGGCGATTGGAGATCTGATGCGCGCCGCGTCGGGCCGCTCGGTGTTCCTCAATCACCCACTGCAGCGCCGATTCCAGGACATCCAAGCCGCCATGGGGCATGCTTATCTAGTTGCCGACCCGCTGGCCAAATCCGTCGGCGGCTCGCTGATGGGCACCAAGACCCCGGAGATGGTGCTGTGATCCAGGCACTGTCCTACATCGGGTTCACCTCACCGGACTATCAGCAGTGGGCCACCTTCGGCCCCGACGTTCTCGGTCTGCAAGTTGCCGAGCCAGATGGTGACGGCGCGCTGCGGTTGCGCAGCGATGACGCCCCGTGGCGCATCGCGATCCATCCCGGTGACACCAACGACGTCGCTTACCTTGGCTGGTCGGTCGCTGGCCCCGAGAACCTGGCCGCAATCGCCGCGCGGCTATCCGCGCGGGGTGTCGTAGTCCATGTCGACGACGCATTGGCCCAAGCCCGAGGCGTCGACGGGGCTGCATGGTTTATCGACCCGTTCGGCTTCCGCCACGAACTCGTGCACGGAATCCCCGCCGCTGCTGAGGCTTTCGTGCCCGGTCGGGCTGGGGTGTCGTTCGTCACCGGCGATCAGGGTCTGGGCCATGGCGTGTTGATCGTGCCCGACTTCGAGGCGGCCACCGAGTTTTTCGTCGATGTACTGGGTTTTCGGATATCCGATGACATCGAGGACGGCATCACGGTGCGGTTCCTGCACTGCAATGCCCGCCATCACAGCCTGGCGTTCACCGCGGTGCCCGGTCTGCGTGGCTTTCACCACCTGATGCTGGAAGTAGCGGACCCGCAGACTGTCGAGTCCGCGTGGAAGCTGGTGCAGAACTGTGGATTACCCGTCGCGATGACGCTGGGCCGCCACACCAATGACGAGATGTACTCGTTCTATGTGCGGGGGCCGTCGGGTTTTGAGATCGAGTACGGCTCGGGCGGAAAAACGATCGACACCAGCTCACCGTGGCCGCCCGGGCACTACGACGCGATGAGCAGCTCAGGTCATTATCGCCCCGACGATGCGCCGGTGCCGGGCATCGTGCACGCCGCGGTAGGGGCGGCCTTGTGACGACATCGACGATCACCACTCAGGATGTGGCCGTCGGCGATGTCCGGTTCCATCTGTCCACCTCAGGAGACCCCGCTAGCCGACCGGTGCTGTGGCTGCATGGATCTGGACCCGGTGTCACGGCCCTGACCAACTGGGAGAACCTGCTGGCCGCCCTGGCCGGTGACTTCTACAACCTGGCTCCCGATGTGATCGGGTTTGGCGACTCCACCCACCCCGATCCGCCGCCGCAGGGTATCGCCGCGTTCACCGATTTGCGGGTCGCCACCCTGATCGCGCTACTCGACCAGTTGGGGATCGATCAGGTCGACATCGTCGGCAACTCGATGGGCGCCATCGTTGGCATGTGCTTGACGCTGGCACACCCGCAGCGGGTGCGCCGTCTGGTACTGATGGGCGCCGGCGGAGCGCCGCTGCCCCCAACCCGCGGGTTGGTCTCGCTGATCCTGTTCTACGACGACCCGTCTGTGGAGGCGATGAGCCGGCTGTTGACCCAGTTCGTCAGCGACTCCGGGGTTTTCGGGGACCAACTTATGGGCATCGCCGCCGAGCGGATGCTGCGCGCGACGCGCCCGGAGGTGGAACGCTCCCACCGTGCCACGTTCGCACCTACCGGCGGGCCCTTGCCGATCACCGCTGAGACCATGGCCACCATCACCCACCCGGTGTTGCTGGTACACGGCGACAGCGACCGCATCATCGACCCGCAGGCCAGCCGCTGGTATGCCGCGATGCTGCCCAACGCGCGACTGGAGATCGTCAAGAGCGCCGGGCACTGGCTGCAGTTCGAACACCCCGACCGTTTCGCCGACCTGCTGCGAGATTTTCTGTGACACAACCGGTGTCGACGATCGCGATCAACGGCGCCATCGACGGGATCGGCCTGCAGTACGCCACCAGCTGGCTGCCGGGGGTCAAGCGAGCGGCGGCGTGTTCCGTCCGAGCTGGAGTTGTGCGCTACTCAGGGCACGGCGGTGTTCGGTGATCAGCAGTGTCGCGGCGGCGGCGCCGATCAGCCAGGCCATCAGTTGCCCGATACCGCCGCCGACGCTGTCGGAGCCGGTGATGACGCCGCGCAACGCCAGCACGGCGGCGTGGGTGGGCAGGTAGCTGCCGAGGGTGTGCAGGGTGGCCGGGATCGTGGAGGTCAGATTGGTGACGATGGCCAGCACCAGCACGGTGATGCAAAGGAAGCGGCCGGGGCGTCGCAGTATCGCAGTGGCGGCTTGGTTGAGGGCGGTGAAGGTGAGCGCGGCCAAGGCGGTCACTCCCAGCAGGGCACACCAGCGGGTGGGGCTGAGGTGCAGGACCGACAGCAGGATTGCGGTGACGACGGCGGCGGCGGTCAGCGCGACCGCGACCCCCGGGGCGGCAGCGCGGGCCACGATGGCGCGGGTGGATTCTCTTGAGGTCAGCACGGCGGCGGGCAGGGCGCGGGTGATGATGTAGGTGGCCAGCGCGGCGCTCCACAACGCCAGCGTGACGCCGACGGCGGCCACGGCGGCGCCTAGATCGGTGGTGTCGGTGAGCGCGACGGCCGGGGTGGCGGCGACGTTGGTGAGGCGCTCGCGTTGGGCTTGATCGTAGGAGGGCACCTGGTCGCGGCCGCGGGCGAGTTGCTCGGCCAATTGGTGCGCGCCGCTGGATAACTGGCGCAGTCCGCTGTCGAGTTGGTGTGCGCCGTCGTTGACCTTGGTGGCGCCGACGGCGGCACTGTCCAGGCCGGCGGCGAGGCGCTCGATTTGGGACAGGGGCCCGCCCGATGGTGGCGGCGGGACTTGCAGCTGGTGTTGCAGGCCGTTGACCGCGGCGCGGGCATCGTTGAGCTTGGCCTCGGCGTCGTTGAGTCCGCCGGCCAGTTGCGCGGTTCCCGTCGACAGCTGAGTGGCTCCGGTGCTGAGTTGGTCGGCGCCGTCGGCCAATTGTGTTGCGCCGCTGGCGGCGTGGTCGAGCTGGTCGTGAATGGTCGAGAACGACAGGTAGACCTTGTCGAGGTAAGTCTTGACGATCTGCTGGTTGAGGGTGTGCAGGATGACTTCGGCGATCTGGGTGCTGACCAGGGGGTCGGCCACACCGGTGGCGTTGGAGGTCTGCACTCGTATCTGGGCCTGACCGGCAGCTAGCGGGTTCGGGCTGGCCGAGGACGTCGCCTTGGCCGAGAAGTCTGATGGGATGTACACCACCGCGCCGTAGCGGCCGCGGGCCAGCCCGTTGCGGGCGTCGGCGGCGTCGGTGAGGACCCAGCTGTAGGCGGCGTGGGCGGTGATGAGGTTGGCGGCAAGTTGGCGGCCCAGCGGCAGGGTTTGGCCGTCGATGGTGACCGGGTGATCGTCGTTGACCACGGCCGCGGTGGCGGCGCCGTGGTTGGTCTGCGGTGACCAGAAGGCCCACAAGAACAGCGTGAGCACCAGCACGGGCAGCACGATCAGACTCGCCCAGGTTCGCCAGGTCGCCGCGTCGGGCGGGGTGGGCCGCACGCGAAGGTCGGTGCTGTTCATGACGGCGCTCCCACCGTGGCGAGGGTCAGGTCGAGGGTGTCGGTGACGCCGGTGTCGGCCGGCAGCAGGTCGGCGATGCGGGCGGGGTCCTGACAGGTCAGCACGAATGTGGCGGGCTGTCCTGAGGCGGTGGTGCGCGCGGCCAGTGCGGCGCGCAGGTGCTCGCGGGTGGCTGGGCGCAGGATCAGGTCGACGTCGTCGAGCAGGATCAGCGCGATGTCGGCGCCCAGTGCGGCGTTGACGTCGGTGTCGGGGTCGGTGGTGGTGCGGCAGTCAATCACTGCGACGTGGCGGCGCACGGTGCGCAGGTGTTGGGGCACAACATATCCCAAAACTTTGAGGTCGCCGTCGATGCGTCCGACGCGGGCGGCCAGGGTATAGAGCAACGCCGTTTTGCCGGCCGGGCCGGCGCCGGTAATGACCAGGATGTGCCCGCGGGCCAGGGTGAGGTTGATGTCGCGGTAGACGTCGTGGCCGCGGTCGTCGGTGCGGGTCAGGCCGGCAGCGTTGATCGCGTCGTCGCTGTCGGGGGTCGGCCAGTCGGCCAGGCGCAGTTCGTGCATCAGTCCATCGCCTTCGGCGTCGAAGATCGGCAGCCGGCGGTCGATGGCCCCCGGTAGCCACCAGGCGTGGCGGCCCAGCAGCGCCAGTACCGCCGGAACCAGGGTCATGCGGACCACGAACGCGTCGATGAACACTCCGACGGCCAAGCTGAACGCGATCGGTTTGATGATCGCGCTGCCTTCGGGCACGAATGCGGCGAACACCGCGAACATGATCACCGCGGCCGCCACCACGACGCGGGAGGCCGAGATGAATCCGTCCTGGATGGCCTGTCCCGGATCACCGTGCCGGACATAGCTTTCCCGGATCCGGGAGACTAGGAACACTTCGTAGTCCATGGCCAGCCCGAACAGCACACCCATCAAGATGATCGGTAAGAAGCTGACCACCGCACCGGTGTGCTCAACACCCAGCGCCGCCGCCAGGTGGCCTTGGCCGAACACGAACGAGGTGGCCCCGAACGCCGCCCCGACCGACAGCAGGTAGCCGGCGGCGGCTTTGACGGGCACCCAAATCGATCGGAACACCATGGCCAGCAACACCAGTGAGAGCCCGACGACCAGCACACCGAAGGGCAGCAGGGCCGCGCCCAGGCGCGCGGACACATCGACGCCGACCGCGGTGATCCCGGTGACAGCGGTGTCGATGCCGTAGGCCTGCCGGAAGTGGATGCGCTGGGCGCGCAACGAGTTGACCAGATCCTCGGTGGCCGCAGAGTCCGGGGCGGCGGCGGGCACGACCTGGATGACGCCGGTGTCGGCCTTGGGGTCCGGGCTGGCCAGCGGGACGGCCGCCACCCCGGGCATCCGGGCGATCTGCTCGGCGATCGTGTTGACCACCCCGATCGGGTCGGTGCTGGCGATGATGTCGGCGGTCACCACGAGCGGGCCGTTGTAGCCGGGGCCGAAAAACTGGCTGACGGTGTCGTATGTGTCGCGTGCGGCACTCCCGGCTTCTTCGGATCCGTTGTCGGGCAACGCAAGACGCAGCTGGGTCGTCGGTAGTGTGCACACCGTGAGTGCGGCGATCACGATCGCCACGGTGAGCGCGGGAATTTTGGTGACGGCGCGCACCCAGCGTCGCGCCCACCCGCCGCCGCCAGACGTGGTGCGCCGCGGCGCCGGGCGCAGGCGTTCGCCGGCGAAGCTCATCAGGGCCGGGATCAAGGTCACCGCGACCGCGACCGCGATCGCCACCGCGGTAGCCGCGGACAGGCCCATGGTGGTCAAAAACGGGATGCGTCCGACGACCAGACCGACCAGGGCGATGATGACGGTCAGACCTGCGAAGACCACCGCCGAGCCGGCGGTGGCGGTGGCTCGGGCGATGGACTCGTCGACCTCGAGGCCTTCGGCGAGTTGGTCGCGGTGCCGTGACAGCAGAAATAGGGCGTAGTCGATCCCGACCGCGAGTCCCAGCATCACCGCGAGCATCGGCGCGGTCGACGACACCGGGGTCACCACGGTGGCGGTGTAGATCAGCGCCACCGAGATCGCCACTCCCAGGATCGCGGTCATCAGCGGCATCCCGGCTGCGATCAGCGATCCAAACACGGCCAGCAGTACCCCGAATGCGATCAGCAGGCCAATGCCTTCGGTGGGGCTCAGCTTAGGTACCGGGTTGGAAAACGCTGGCCCGCCGACGTGGACGGTGGCGCCGTGACCGATCGCGGCGGCCAGGTCATGGCCGATCGTGGTGAGCTGGGTACGGGTGGCAGGGTGCACGTCGGTCAGCGCGACACGCAGCTGGGCGGTGATGATAGCGGCCCGGTGATCGGTGGAGATCGGGGCCTGGATCCGCGGTGTGGGACTTCCAGCGGGTGTATGGGTCCCCGCCGCGGGGTCGAAGGGGTTGATCACCGCAGCGACCTGATCAAGGGCAGCGAGTCGGGTGACCGCCACGGCGGTCGCCGGTGCGGCCAGTGCAGTGACGTTACTGCCGGGCGGGACGACGATCACCAGTTGCGCTGAGCTGCCCGACACCTGCGGGAACACCCGGCCCAGGTAGTCCAGGGTGTCTTGGGACTGGGTGCCCGGCACGGCGAAGGTGTCGTTGGTCCCGGTGTTGAACGCCGCGCCGCCGCCGGCCACCGCCAGCACCAACAGCCACGCCGCCAACACCCAGCCCCGGCGTCGGGTCAACAGACTACCGAGCCAATACAGGAAGGAAGACATACGGTTTCGCCTCACTTATCGAGCGCGCGTCGCGGACGCCGGCACCTCAGCCCTGGGCACGGGCTGCGCGCGCGGCGAGCCGGTCCACGGGTACGCAGAGTGACAAGGCCGCAACCCGACCTAGGATGCCTGTAGTGATCATTACACTAACTGAAGGGTTTGGTCCGGTCAATGGGGCTCACCCCAGGAAGGGGCGCCGGTTTTTGGTCATGTCGGTCAGCGACTTCTGCATCGCCGACTGGACCCGCTCGGCGAACGCATCGGAGGTTTCGCCCTCGGCGGGCACCATCGGCGCCAGCACGCGGGTGCTCAGTTTGGTCGGCAGCGGCACGTAGGGCAGCAGTCCGACCGCACCGATGTTCAAACCCCACGGCACCGAGACGCTGATCGGTAACGCCTTGAGGCGCAGCGTCTTATCCAGCTTCAAGGCCCGCGCCAGGCGCTGGCCGCTGGACAGGGCCAGCAGCGATTCGCCGGCTCCGGCGGTGACGATCGGCACGATCTGTAAGTCGTGCTCCATGGCCAGCCTCGCGAAGCCGCTGCGCCCGCCGAACACGATGCGGTTGCGGTCCTTGTACGACTTGAAGGCGTCCAGATCGCCGCCGGGCAGCACCAGCAAGTGGTGACCCGCGGCGAACGCCTCACGGGCACTGTCGCGGCTCGCCGGTCGACAACCCAGCCCTTCGGCCAGCGCGCCCAGCCCCACCGTCCAGGAGAACTGGTGGGCCAGTGCGGTCACCGGCCGTGTGACACCCATCTGCTCGATGGCCGCGCCGACGGCGAACACGTTGAGATCAAACAGGCCCCCGAATCCGTGGTTGGCCACAAACAGCACCGGACGATCCAGCACACCGGGCTCAACCTGCACCTCGAGCCGGTGGTAGCGGCGGACGAACTCGATACACACGCGGCGCAGCACCATCCCAGCCGCGTTCGCCGCCTCGGGCTCCGCGGGCGGCTCGCCATCGGGCAGACGCAGGTCCTCGTCAAGAGCCTCGAGCAGCGCGGCGTCGAGGAGTTCGGTGTCGGGGCGGTCTAGCAGGAGTTTAGACATGGTGGTGTGTTCCCGTCGGAGTCAGAGCGATGCCGGTGAGGCGGCGACACCGCAGGTAGGGTCATGAGACATTCCGTACGTCGACCCATTTAATGTAACGATCACTACACTAGTGTAGTGATCGTTATGGGACAAGCATTCGTACTGATAGGTGAGTCACTCCGCGCACCCACCCCGAGTTCAGATCCTCGGTCGACTTATCCAAGACGAAAGACCGCGACCGGGCATTACGTCGACGACAACGGGAAAGACAAGATTGCTTTCCGTGAAGGCGACGTTCTCGTTCGAGAGGGAGTCGCGACCGGCCGCTGGGGTATGCGCATTGGCACGACATTCTCAAGAGTCACGACGAAGGATCCGCGCTGAGACCACCCAGGCGTTGCTGCAAGCGCAGCCGCCTTCGCCGCACCCGCCTCTACTCATAGACGTGGATGACGAGAGCTTCGGTGCGGCGGTAGTTCAAAATCAGGCGGCCAGCAGTGGCAGCGAATGACCTATAGCCACGTCAATTCCTTAGCCCATAAGATATTTCGTCCGCAGCGATACACGGCTTGAGGAATCCGAGCGGGCATTGGACAAGGGGCTCATTGTCGCCTGCCAAGCGCTTTACTTCGAACGGGCGGGTCTCGTCGAGCTTGCGCTAAAGGAACTGCACTATGCGTACGTGACTCTCCCGCTTTCGGGTGTCTCCGTCCCCGAGAAGCAGCTGACAGTCGGGCAATCATGTTGTGCAGTCATGGTTTTACTTCTAGCTGAAGCTCAGCGACACCGAGCCCAGGCCGCTGATCGTGGCAGCGGCCGTGTCACCGGGGTGCACGAACGCAGCCGAGGTGAACGAACCGGATATGACGAACTGCCCCGCGGGCAGTTCCACGTCGTACTCGGCCAGCGCGTTGGCCAGCCAGGCGACTGCGGCAGCCGGGTCGCCCATCACCGCATCCCCGGTCCCCGAGTCGATGTGGGCACCGTTGAGGTGCAAGGTGGCCTCGCAGCGGGGCAGGTCGATGTCGCCGGTGAACGGGATCCAGTCGCCGAGCACGACCGCCGCGGAGCAGGCGTTGTCGGCCACGGTGTCGGGCAGCGTCAGCTTCCAGTCCGCGATGCGGCTGTCGACGATTTCCAGCGCGACCGCCACCGCCGTGGTCGCGGCCCGCACCTCGGCCACGGTGACACCGGGTCCGCGCAGGGTACTGCCCAACAAGAAGGCGACCTCAGGTTCGATCCGGGGTGCGCAGAACCGTTCTGCAGCCACGGCCTCGCCGGTGATGACCATGTCGTCGACGATGAAGCCATAGTCGGGTTCGTCGACACCCAGCAGTTGCTGCATCGGCGCCGAAGTCAAACCGATCTTGCGGCCCACCAACGTCGCGCCGGCGGCCAGCCGGCGGCGCATGTTCACTTCCTGCACCGCGTAGGCCCCGGCGACGTCCAGGCCGGGGAAACTCTGGGTCAGTGGCGGGATCGGGGAGCACTCACGGCGGGCGGCCCACAGATCGGCGGCGGCCTGGGCAATAGCCTCCTGGGACACGGTCGCGCGGGCCTCTCGGGGACTCCGGGCGCCATCCTCTAGGGCGGTGGAGGACTGGTCGTTGCTGGTCATCACCGTATTCACCTTCCACATCTTGACTCTGTAGCACTCGCCACATTAGCGTAGTGATCACTACAGGACAAGTGCGGCCGGCAGCGGCGCCGAACGAACGGACACCACCAGTGAGCGAGACGACCTACGACGTGGCGATCATCGGCTACGGACCCACCGGGGCCACCGCCGCCAACATTTTGGGCCAGGCCGGATTGAACGTCGTGGTCATCGAACGCGACTCCGATGTGTACAGCCGGGCACGTGCGATCTCGACCGATGAAGAGGTGATGCGGATCTGGCAGTCGGTCGGGCTGGCCGAACGGCTGCAGCGCGACATGCTGCCCGACCGGCCCACCGCCTTTGTCGATGCCGACGGTGTTCCGTTCATCGAATCGACCATCGCCGCCCGCGGCAGCGGGCACCCGCCCCAGCAGTTCCTCTACCAACCCGCCGTCGACGCGGTCCTGCGCGAGGGCGTGGCCCGGTTCCTCAACGTCGAGGTGCTGCTTGAGCACGAAGTGCTGCGCACCCGCAACCACGCCGACCACGCCGAACTCCTGGTGCTCGATGCGCGCACCGAGACCCTGCGCACGGTGCGGGCCTCTTATGTGATCGCCGCCGACGGCGGCTCCTCACCGACGCGTGGCCTGCTAGGCATAGGCTACAGCGGACGCACCTACAGTGAGCGGTGGGTGGTCATCGACACCAAGGTCCTCAAAGAGTGGGATGCCCACGACCGGTTGAGGTTTCACTGCAATCCCGACCGGCCCACCGTCGACTGCCCCACCCCGCTGGGCCATCACCGCTGGGAATTTCCCGCCCGCGCCGACGAAGACGACGCCATCTTGACCAGCGACGCCGCCGTCTGGCAAGTGCTGCACGACCAGGGCATCACCGAAGAGCACGTCAAGATTCTGCGCGCGGTCATCTACAGCCACCACGTCCGCGTCGCCGACCGCTGGCGAGTTGGCCGGGTCTTTCTGGCCGGCGATGCCGCCCACGCGATGCCACCCTGGATCGGGCAAGGCATGTCGGCCGGCGTGCGCGACGCGGCCAACCTGTGCTGGAAACTGGCCGCTGTGCTGGCTGGGCAGGCCCCGCAGGAAATTCTGGATTCCTATGAGGCCGAACGCAAACCACACGTCACCGAGGTCACCTGCCGCGCGGTGAGGGTCGGCCGCATCATCACCGAACGCAACAAACTGCTCGCCGGCGCACGCAACCTGCTGATCCGCACCATCACCAAAGTGCCCGGCGTGATCTCCGGTTCGCAGAGACTGTTCTGGATCCCCGACGCCTTTTACGCCGCAGGGTTTTTCGCCGCCGGCGCCCGCACCCTGCCCGGCCGCGGCAAAAGCCAGGCCGTCGGCTGGCAGATCCCGCAGCCCTGGGTCACCGACGCCACCGGCGCCGTCGCGCGCCTCGATGACGTCCTGGGCGGTCAGTGGGCGCTGCTCCACCTGAGCACCGCGCCCGCGGGCCGCCGAGCCTGGGCCGATTTGGGTGTACCCATCTTGCGGATCGGCAGCGACATCGCCGACCACACCGGCACGCTGAGCAGCTGGCTGCGCTCAAAGAAGGCCGCAGCCGTCGTCATCCGCCCCGACGGATTCATCTACGCCGCAGCCGATCTCACCGCCACGCTGCCCCCGCCGCCGGCTGGCCTTCGCACGCCGTGCCCACCGGCACGCAAAAACGAACACCGAAACGGAGTATCTGCATGACCACCGTCGCCCTGACCGAACACACCGCCAGTATCGCCGCGACGACAGTTAAACGCTTGCCACTCAAGTTGATTCGCAGCCGCATCCAACACCTCAACATCCAAGTCGCTGACCTCGACGACATGAGCAGCGCCTACCGCCGGGCCAAACGACTCAGCTTCGACATAACCCTGTGCGTGGGGCAACACACCAACGACAACGACCTGTCCTTCTACGCCACGACACCCACAAGATTCGAATGGGAACTGGGGTGGAACCCAACCGTCATCGACGAGACCACCTGGCAACCCAGCACACACCAAGGCATCAGCATCTGGGGACACACCCCCGAAGGCCAGACCAACATCGACGAACTGCACCAATTCCGGCTCGGCGCAACCTCCCGGCTGCACCGCGAAGACACCGTGCCCGCACTGTCGGGACCCGGCATCGCCGACAACTGAGAAAGGACAAAACCTATGGCCCGCATCGACACCCACCACCACGCCATCCCCGACTTCTACCGCGCCGCGCTGGAAAAAGCCGGTATTGATGAGGCCGGTGGCCGCGCACTGCCGCAATGGAGCCCGCAGGCATCCCTGAAGACCATGGACGCCCTCGATGTCAGCACCGCGATCCTGTCCGTTTCAACCCCAGGCACCACATTTCTGCCTCAGGCCGCCGACGCCAGCGCTCTGGCCCGCGACCTTAACGACTACACTGCAGCACTGGTGGCCGAAAACCCCCAGCGCTTCGGGTTTTTCGCAACCATCCCCCTGCCGCACATCGACGCCGCCGTCAGCGAAACCGTCCGCGCTCTGGACACCCTGAACGCTGACGGAGTCGTGCTGCTGGCCAACAACGCCGGCATCTACCTCGGCCAAACCGGACAAGACGAACTGTTCGCCGCCCTCGACGCCCGCTCGGCGGTCGTGTTCATCCACCCCGCCGACCTCCCCGGACCCACCGTCCCCGACGTCGCGCCGTTCGCCGCCGACTTCCTCCTCGACACCACACGCGCGGCATACCTGCTGGTGCGCAACGGAATCCGCCGCACCTATCCCAACATCAAATTCATCCTCAGCCACGCCGGCGGCTTCGTCCCCTACGCCAGCCATCGCATGGCCGTGGCCATCACCGGCGACACCGGCGCCAGCCCCACCGACACCCTCGACGACTTCCGCAGCTTCTACTTCGACACCGCCCTGTCCTCAAGCCCGGCCGCGCTGCCCACCCTGCTCGCCTTCGCTGCACCCGGGCACATCACCTTCGGGTCCGACTGGCCCTTCGCTCCCCTACCCGCATCGCAGCTTTTCGCCGCCGACCTCGACAACTACCCCCTCGACACCGCCACCCGCGCCGAGATCGAATCCGCCAACGCCCTCGCACTCTTTCCACGCCTGGGCGCCGCGCCGCCGACACCGCCAGCCCGCTCCCCGATCGGCAACATCAAACACCAAGCCACCCGCACCGTCATGCGCCAAATCGCACGACTCATGGCCTCCCAATGACACCCGAGCCGAGCGATACGCCCTGAACCCCGTGGGCCCCCAACAGCAGGGGGCGCCCGATAGTCCGAGTCTCATCGATCGGCATCGCAAACCGCGCAGGGCGGCTGGTTTCGACCTTGACTGAGAGCCCGGCAGCATCACGGTGGGTGAAACAACAGCCACACCAGCGTGATCCGGTGTGAGTCGGGTATCGCTCAGCGCGCAACTGTGCCACCGGCCGCCCGCTTTGCCTAGGCATACAAGGCAGAACCCTTAACAGAGCTCGTTTGGATTGAGATGCTGAGTGTCCGCATCAAATCAATATGCAAGGCGATCCCGTCGTACTGGCTCAGCGTCATCGCTTCGAACGACTCCGCCGGTACACCGGTGGCCGCCGCGAGCAACTGCGCGTGCGCCGGCGGCAGCCACGTCAACCAAGGCGACCTCGCGGTAGCCGGAAGCTTCGCAGCTGCCGCAAGAGCTCCGACGGTGCCACCAATTGCCCGCGCACTAGCCTCCAACTATGAATCGATCGATTCACCCTCAAGTGGTTGCACCTGAAGCGGAGGCAGCGGCGCGCGACTCTCATTTCGAGCAGCTACTCTGACAAGAGACCTACAATCATCTGGCCATGTTGGCGAACCGCGACAAATGCAGCTGATGCGCGACGGTCACCGTCTTCGTCGGGCCGTTACGATGTTTGGCCAGAATGAAATCCGCTTCTCCACCGCGGGGGTCATCTCTTTCAAATGCATCCGGCCTGTTCAAAAGGATCACCATATCCGCGTCTTGCTCCAGCGACCCCGACTCGCGAAGGTCAGAGAGCATCGGCTTCTTATCGGTGCGCTGCTCGGGGCCACGGTTGAGCTGGCTGATCGCAACCACCGGCACTTCGAGTTCCTTGGCCAAAAGCTTGAGATGCCTTGAGAATTCCGATACTTCGACCTGCCGCGACTCGTGCTTCTTGCCCGAGGTCATCAGCTGCAAGTAGTCGACGACGACGAGTTTGAGGTTGGCCTTCTGCCGGAGCCGGCGGGCCTTGGCGCGGATCTCCATCATCGTCAAGTTGGGTGAGTCGTCGATATACAGTGGCGCCTCGCTGATTTCACTCATCCGCCGTGCCAGTCGGGTCCAGTCGTCGTCGGTCATCCGGCCCGAACGCATGTCGGCGAGTTTGATTTTCGCCTCAGCCGACAACAGCCGCATCACGATTTCGGACTTGCTCATCTCCAGCGAGAAGATGACACTGGCCATGCGGTGCTTGATCGAGCACGATCGCATGAAATCCAGACCGAGGGTGGACTTACCCACGCCCGGGCGCGCCGCGACGATGATCATCTGCCCCGGGTGCAGCCCATTGGTCACCTCATCGAGTTCGGTGAAGCCGGTCGGCACGCCGCGAGAAATGCCTCCGTTGGAGGCGATGGCGTCGATCTCGTCCATGGTCGGCTGCAGCAGATCCTCAAGCGGCACAAAGTCTTCCGAGGTTCGCCGATCGGCGACCTCGTAGATCTCGGCCTGAGCTCGGTCGACGATCTCGGCCACGTCCGCGCCGTCGGCGCCGGCGTAGCCGTACTGCACCACCCGGGTGCCCGCTTCGACCAGCCGGCGCAACAGCGCCTTCTCGGCGACGATGCCCGCGTAGTAACCAGCGTTCGCGGCTGTCGGCACCGTCGAAATCAGAGTGTGCAGATAAGGCGCCCCACCGATACGGCGCAGCAGACCGCGGCGGTCTAATTCGGCGGCCACGGTCACCGGGTCCGCCGGCTCCCCACGCCCGTACAAGTCCAGGATGGCGTCGTAGACGTTCTGATGGGCCGGACGGTAGAAGTCGCCCGGCCGCAACCGCTCTAGGACGTCGGCGACGGCGTCCTTGCTCAACAGCATCCCGCCGAGCACCGACTGCTCCGCGGCGAGATCCTGGGGAGGCTGGCGCCCGTAATCCTCACTGGGCGGCGCTGAGTCCATCCCCGAATGCGGCAGGTCGTCGACCACCGCCATGCGCCTCACCTCCTCCGATATCAGTACCGAACATACATTCGAAAGGCACTATTCAGAGCGTAAGCCAAGGCACCGACACCAACCCCCGTCACCCTCGTCGCCAATGCGCCTGCACGAAAGTAAACGTTGCTGACGCCCCATCAAAGGGGGCCTGTTGATGACGCTGTGCACCGTGTGTGCATAGCCGTCGATGACGGTGTTGAGCGGACTGTGGAGAACTTGTGGATCATTGCGGGTTGCGACGGTATCAGTGCTGCTACCAGCCATACCACGCCGTGCCGTCGGTGTGGACAACAATCTCACCGGCGTGTCGGGCCAGGTTATCGCGCCGGGCGTGTTGGTTTTCAGCCAGATTTTCGGTGGGTAACGAGGGGGTTACGCCGGATGCGCGCAAACACAGCCAGATTTGTTCGCCAGCGTCCCGCCAGCGTGGAGCCAGCTCCCGCCGCGTTCATAGGCAACTCAGAGCAGCACGAAGCCCGGCGTGTCCGATCTTGGTCACGCCGGGCAAGTGCGAAGGTGGTCCGGGTTAGCTTTGGAGTTAGCTATGCGCGACCACTTCAACGGAGACCTCAACATCGATCTCCGGGTGAAGGTGTACGACCACCGGGTGCGTGCCGACCGACTTGATGTGTGCCTTCGGCAGCCGGACGATGCGCTTGTCCAGGTTGGGACCGCCTGCCTTCTTGATCGCGGTGACGATGTCACCAGCGGTGACCGAACCGAACAACTTGCCACTGTCGGCCGCCGTCTTCACCGGCAAGGACACCGGGCCCAGCGCCTCGATGGCGGTCTTGATCTCGTTCGCGTGCTCGCGGTCGCGGACCGTCTTCGTCTCGCGGGCCCGGCGAATGTCATCGGCCTGCCGCTGCGCTCCGCGCGAGGCGACGATCGCCAGACCACGCGGTAGCAAGAAGTTGCGGCCGTACCCGTCCTTGACTTCGACCGTGTCGCCCAGGGAACCGAGGTGGTCGACGTCAGCCGTCAGAATCAGCTTCATCGTTTGCGTTCTTTCGTTGTGCGCGCGGTGTTTACCGCGTCGAGGAGGTGAAGGGCAGCAGCGCGACCTCACGAGCGTTCTTCACCGCGATGGCGATGTCACGCTGATGCTGCACGCAGTTACCGGTAACCCTGCGAGCCCGGATCTTCCCGCGCTCACTGATGTAGGTCCGCAGCAGCGCGGTGTCCTTGTAGTCGATGTTCTGGTCCTTCTTGGCGCAGAAGACGCATTTGCGTGCCTTGACCGGCTTCTCCGGAGCCGGGCGCCGCTTGGTGGACTTGGCCATGAGTGTTTTTCTTCCGTTCTCGTGCTCTGAAGTTCTCTAAGTCAGAAAGGTGGTTCGTCGTCGCCGCCGGCGAACGAACCCGATGCCGGGGCGCTGCCCCACGGGTCGTCGCCGGATCCGCCGGACTGCGCCGGTGCGGACTGCCGCGACCCGCCGCCACCGCCACCGAAGCCGCCACCGCCGCCACCGCCGCTGCGGCTGGCCTTGTTGACCTTGGCCGTTGCGTACTTCAGCGAAGGTCCGATCTCGTCGACCTCGACCTCGACCACGGTGCGCTTTTCACCTTCACGGGTTTCGAAGGACCGCTGCTTGAGCCGTCCGGTGACGATCACACGCGCCCCACGGGTCAGGCTTTCGGCCACGTTTTCGGCGGCCTCACGCCAGATATTGCACCGTAAGAACAGCGCCTCGCCGTCCTTCCACTCCCCGCTCTGCCGGTCGTAGATCCGCGGCGTGGACGCCACGGTGAAGTTCGCGACGGCCGCACCCGAGGGGGTGAACCGCAGTTCGGGGTCGGCGGTGAGGTTTCCGACGACGGTAATGGTCGTGTCACCAGCCATGATTGCCTCCTTGGTCCGCCTGGTGGGTGGTTTTGGGAACGAGCGTAGGCAACAGCCCCGACAGACCGGCTAGTGCTTGTCGGTGCGCATCACCTTGGTGCGCAACACCGACTCGTTCAGGCTCAGCTGGCGGTCGAGTTCGGAGACCGTCGCGGGAGCGGCCTTAAGGTCGATCACCACGTAGATACCTTCGGCGTGCTTGGCGATCTCGTACGCCAGCCGCCGTCGGCCCCAGATATCGACCTTGTCGACCGATCCACCGTCTTTGCGGACGACGTTCAGGAACGTCTCCAGCGACGGGGCAACGGTGCGCTCGTCAAGCGTGGGGTCAAGGATGACCATGATTTCGTATGGACGCATAGGGACCTCATCACCTCCTCTGGTCTGGGCGGCCACGGACGTTCCGTGGCAGGAGGGTCGCCTGCGTCGGCAACCGCCCTAGGCTACCGGACGTCGGGCTGAGCTGGAAATTCAGTGTCGCGAGCGGGCGAACTCTGCCGCCCTGGCCTTCGTCGCCGCGTCGGCTTTACCCCACGCGCCGGCATCGAACGGGGGCTGCGGGTCATACTCGATCAGCAGCTGGACGGCCTCGGCGGCCTGCCGGTCGAACAGCAGCTCCACCAGCCGCAGCGCCATGTCGATGCCGCTCGATACCCCAGCCGAAGTAATGATGCGTTGCGGCAGATGCTCCACAACGCGCTCGGGCACGTATCGCGCGCCGAGTGCGTTCAGCTCCTCGGCCGCCCCCCAATGCGTTGCCGCGGTGAGTCTATCGAGCAACCCCGCACTGGCCAGCAGCAGCGCCCCGGTGCACACCGAGGTGGTGAACCGTGTTCCCGGGTACACCGATTGCAGCCAGCGACACAAGGTTTCGTCACCGACGAGCACACGGGTACCAATACCACCGGGAACCACCACCACGTCCGGTGCGCTGACCTCGTCGAAGGTGGCGTCGCAGCTGACGCCGAACATGCCGTTCTCGGTGCGGACCTCCCCGCGCCCGTGTCCAACAAAAACCACTTCCACACCCGGAACACGTTGCAGCACGTCGTAAGGCCCGACCGCGTCCAGCGCCGTGAAGCGCGGGAACAGCGGGATGGCGACGCGCATCAGCTGCCCGTCGCGACAGCAGTGGGGGCCGGTGCCGCCGGATCTTTGCGCAGCCACCAGGGCATCGCATCGGGCGCCCGATCATAGATCCCTCCCGCGGGGTCGTCGATTCGGCCGTGCCAGCGCACCAGATCTTCGTTGGGCCGGTAAATCTGCCGAATGACCAAGGCGCACAGTGCCATCACCGCGATGTCACGCAACAGCACGGTTGCGGTGAACCACTGCTCGGGCAGCGACCGGCTGGCGTTTCCGTACAAGTAGTACATGCGAGGCACCCAGACCACCGCATCAATCGTCATCCACGCCAATAGGACTCGGCGGTGCGGCACCGCCAAAACCGCCAGCGGCACCAACCACAACGAGAACTGGGGACTCCACACCTTGTTGGTCAATAAGAACGCCGCCACCACCAGGAAGGCGAGCTGCGCCAACCGCGGCCGCTGCGGCGCCGCGAAAGCGATGTAAGCGATTGCCGCGCAAGACAAGAAGAATAGCGTCGTGACTACGGCGTTCAGCACTGTCGGCGGCTCCCAGAAACCCAGCGAGGAATCGAAGCCCCGCCAACCGGTGAACGACTTCACCACATTGAACAGCGAATCCATGTCGTCGCCGCGACGGGTGTTGAGGCGGAAGAACTCGGACCAGCCACGCGGGTAGAGCACCATCACCGGTAGGTTCACCGCCAACCAGGTCGCAGCGGCGGCACCTGCGGTGCGAGCCACGCCGCCGAGGCGCCCGGACCTGATCCCCAGCAACAGCAGCGGCCCTAGGAACAGCAGTGGATACAACTTGGCTGCCGCACCCAGCCCGATCAGCACACCGGCGAGCCAAGGCTTTCGTCGCGCCCAGGCCAGCAACCCTCCCATCGCGAAAGCCGTTGCCAGCGCATCGAAATTCGTGAAGATCTGGAAAATCACCAGGGGCGAGGCGGAAACCAGTGCGGCGTCCCAGATCCGGCGGCCCGCCAATCCCGACGTCGCCCACACCGTGGCCAGCCAGGCCAGCGCCAGACCGAGTGCGGAAAAGTTGAAGAACATTACGACCTCGGCGACAACCGGCAGCGGCGCAACCTTACTCAACGCCGTGTAGGTCTTGGCCAACGCCATCGAGAGGTACTGATACACCCCCGTCACGACCGGGTACTCCATGTAGCGCACTGCGACCTTGCCGTCGTAGCGAATCTGCGGGGCACCGCTACCGTCAGTTTCGGTCCAACTGGATTTGTACGGGAACTTGCCCTGGCTCAACAATTCAGCTCCGTACAACGGAACCGTGTCGGAGTAGCACAACTCGTAATACGCACGCTGATTATCCCAATTCGCTACCCGCTGATCCCCGGTCCCCTTGCCGGTGCTCTGCAGGCACGCCGCCTTCGTCGACCATCCCAACGCCAGGAACACCAAGGCAATTGCGATCATCACCCGCAGTGGCGTCATGAACCGGGTGCGTCCGATCATCGCGTGACTACCCACCGGACCACCGATGAGGCCGGCCAGCGCGCCGCCCAGCACGTCATTGCGGCTCGGGCAATCGCGACTGTCGGCACTGCGCCGGTCGGCGGCCAGCGGCTGCGGCGAAATCTCGGCACGCTGCGTCGCTACCGTGGCCTCGGGCGAGGTCACGGGGGGTTCGGGTGGGGTCACGGGGGGTTAGGCACGTCGGCGGGCGGACCAACGCCCGGCGCACCTGGCCCACCGGGCCCGCCTGGTGCGGGCGGGCCGCCGGGCGCCGGCGGGCCTCCGGGCGCCGGTGGCGCGAGCGTGATGGTGGTGGGCGGCCCGACGGGGACGGTGATCCCGGGCGCCACCTCCACGGTGGGTTGAATCACGGTCTCCGACGGCGGGGCCGGCGGAGGCGGCGGAGGCGCGGGCACACCCGCATAGCCGCCGATCTCGGTTGGCTTGGGGAAGGTCTCGTTCTGGGTGCCCTTCAGCGCACCGTCCATCGTCGACTTCCAGATATCCGACGGCAGACCCGAGCCGTAAACCGCGCCACCTGACGCAGTCACCAGCGGCTGGTCGCCTTTGACGGTGCCCACCCACACTGCGGTGGCCAGCGACGGCGTGTACCCGACCATCCACGCGTCCTTGTTCGAGGTGGTATCCCCTAACTGCGTGGTCCCGGTCTTGGCCGCCGACGCCCGCCCACCGGCCAGATTGTGGCCCCGGGAATACCCGGCGATCGGCTGCATCGCGGCGGTCACGTTGTCGGCCACCGCTTTGGGGATACGTTCTTCGCCACCGTTGTCGGAGGTGCTGGCGTCGAAGAGGACCTGCCCCTCGGCATTGACCACCTTCTGCACGAAGTGTGGCCGGTGGTAGGTGCCCGACGCGGCCAGCGTCGCGTACGCCGTGGCCATGTCAATCACCCGAGTCTGGTACTGGCCCAACACGATTCCATTGTTAGGTGGACCGCCGTTGCCGTCCTCGGACAGGGTGTGCGACACACCGGGGAAGCTCTTGGCGATGCCGGCCTGGTGCGCGGCATCGGCCACCGCCTGCGGTCCACCTTTGAGCTTGAGCATCAGCCGGTAGTACGACGTGTTCAGCGACATCTTCAGCGCTTGCGCCAGATTGCAGGTGCCGCAGCTCTCGCCCTCGACGTTGGTGATCTTGATGCCGTCGACGGTCAACGGCGAGCTGTCCACCTGGTAGCCCAGCCCGATGCCCTGCTCCAGCGCGGCGACCAAGGCGAACACCTTGAACGACGACCCGGTCTGCAAACCCGCCTGGGCGAAGTCGAAACCCTGGGCGTTGGACCCGCCGTAGTACGCCTTGACCGCCCCGTTGTGCGGGTCGATCGACACCACCGCCGCCCGCATCTCCGGGTCCTGGCCTTCCAGGTACTTGGCGACGGCCTTCTCCGCAGCCTGTTGGGCCTGCGGTTCGATCGTGGTGGTGACCTGCAGACCCTGGGTGTTGAGTGTCTGTTCGTCGATGTTGAACAGGTCCATCAATTCGCGGGTGACCTGCCGTTCGATCAATCCGTTGGGGCCGGTCGGCTGGTTGGCCGCACGCGCCAGCTCCGGAGAGACCGTGTTGGGGAACACCTGCTTGGCGCGGTCCTCGGCCGACAGCGCCTTGGTTTCCACCATGCCGTCAAGCACCCAGTTCCACCGCGCCAGTGCGCCTTCGGGGTCGACGGCCGGGTCGAGCGTGGACGGCCGCCGGATCAAGGCTGCCAGCAGTGCGCCTTCGGAGACCGTGAGCTGTTCGACCGGTTTGTCGAAGTAAGCCTTGGACGCCGCGGAGATGCCGTAAGCGCCGCGCCCGAAATAGATGATGTTCAGGTAGGCCTGCAGGACATCGTCTTTGGACCACTCCCCCGCCATCTTGGTCGCGATGACAAGTTCCTTGGCCTTACGCATCATCCCGCTCAGCCCGTGTTGCGCCGATCCGACCAGAGCGTTCTTGACGTACTGCTGGGTGATCGTCGAACCGCCCTGCAGGTCGCCGCCGAACAGGTTGTTGCGCGCCGCCCGGGCGAATCCGCTGAAGGAGAACCCGGGGTTGGAGTAGAAGCCGCGATCCTCGGCAGCGATCACCGCCTGGCGAACGTGCACCGGAACTTGATTGAGGTTGACATCGACCCGGTTGCCTTCGGGCGGAACGATTTTGGCGATCTCGCTGCCGTCGCTGGCCAGGATCGTGGACACCTGGTTGGTGCGGATGTCTCCAGGGCGGGGCACCTCGACGATGAAGTACGCCATGGTGAAAGTGACGATGGGCAGCAGGATCAGCACCGCCGCGCTCAGGTACAACGACCGCCTGACCCACCGCCAGTTGATCTGTTCACTCCAGTTTGGCCGCGGCCGGCCGGTCGGCCCGCCCGCGTAACCTGGCGGACCCGACGGCGGGGGCCCGCCGGGTGCGCGACGGTCTCCCGCCGTCCGTTGTCTCCCGGCCCGCGGCGAAGGCGACTCCAGCGCGGCCTTGACCCGGTCGAGGTGGTCGGGCTGCGGCGGCGGATTGTCCAGCGCCGCCTTGACCTCGTCGATGGGGTCGGCGTGCCGCGACGCCGGCGCGTCGGGCACCGCTGGAATAACCGTGGTCAGCCGGTCGTCGGGCGGTACTGGACGACGCGGTAACGGCCGCGCACCCGTCCCGTGGCCGCTGGAATGCTTGCCCTCTTCAGTCGTCGGCTCGTCCGGGGTCTCACTAGACGACTGGTGGTGGCGCCCTTCGCTATTCACTGGCAGTGCGAGATTTCCTCGGCGGTTGCGCGGGGCGTGGCGCACCGAGCACGTAGGACTTCACCAGATGGTTCCAGCTGCAGGTGCGACACACCTCCACCACGTGGACGGCAAACTCGGAGAAGCGGGTGGTCAGCAGCACAAGCTCTTCGGCGGTGCGCGCAGACCCCGACACCGCACCCAGGTGCTCGCCGAAAACCCAGGAAACCAACGTCAGCTGCTCCTTGCGGCAGATAGGGCACATCACCTGGCTTTGTTTCCCGTGAAACTTCGCAGCGCGCAGCAAGTACGGGTTCGCATCGCATACCTCGGATACGCCGGTGCGGCCTGAGTACACCTCGGCCAGCAGTGAGCGCCGCCGAAGCGCGTAATCCACCACCTGTCGCTGCAGTCGCACGCTGACCAGAGTACGTCGCCCGCCCCGCTGCCGATATGCAACACAGTCTGTTGCCGTGCGCGTGCGGTCAGCCCAGCACGCGACTTCTACCATCGACGAGTGGCGAAATGGTCGGGTACAACATCGACGCGAGCAAAGGACAGCGACCGTCAAGAGGCCTGCCGGATCCTCGACGAGGCCTTCAACGACGGTGAGATCTCGTCGGAGGAACACCGCGAGCGGATCAGCGCCGCTACCCAGGCCGTGACGCTGGGCGACCTCCAGCCGCTACTGGCGGATCTGCAGTCCCAGGCCGCACCGGTGAAACCGCCGGTACTCAGGCCGCGCACGCCCCGCGCCGGACTGGGGCTGGCCGCGGCCGCGCTCGGGGTCACGGTGCTGCTGGGCATTGGCATCGGCTGGGGTCTATACGGCAACACCACCTCGCCCCTGGACTTCACTTCCGATCCCGGCGCCAAGTCCGACGGCGTCGCGCCGGTGGTGGTCACCCCACCCAAGCAACTGCATTCCCTCGGCGGCCTCACCGGCCTGATGGAACAGACCCGTAGGCGATTCGGCGACACCATTGGCTACCGCCTGGTGGTCTACCCCACCTACGCGTCGCTCGATCGCAAAGACCCGAACGACGACCGCCGGATCCTGAACTACACCTACCGCGGTGGGTGGGGAGATCCGAGCAACTCGGCCAAGAGCAGCACCGACACGGTGCTGGTCGACCTCGGCAAGTTCGACGTCAAGACGGTGGTTGGCGTGCTGCGCGGGGCACCCGAGACCGTCGGCATCAAACAGTCCGATATCAAGAGCACGTATCTGATCGTCGAACCGGCCAAGGATCCGACTGCGCCGGGCACCCTGACCCTCACGATCTACGTTTCCAGCGATTACGGCAGCGGGTACATCGCCCTGGCCAGTGACGGCACCGTCAAGCAGGTCAATTACGTGAGCTGAGGCGGTCCCGCCTGGCACGTCCAGGTGTGCCTAACACCGCACGAACACCCGGTTGAGTTGTGGCTAATATATCGGGGCGATACGATGACGCGAGGCGTCGGAGCTTCGTAACGACCGAAGTATCGGCCAACACCGTCAAGCCACATCAAGGGAGGTGACTCGATGCTGGAACTCGCGATTCTGGGTCTGCTGATCGAGTCGCCGATGCACGGCTACGAGCTGCGCAAGCGGCTGACCGGCCTACTCGGCGCCTTCCGCGCATTCTCGTACGGTTCGCTGTACCCGGCGCTGCGCCGCATGCAGGCAGACGGCCTGATCGCCGAGAACGCCGCCCCGGCCGGGACGCCCGTACGGCGGGCCCGCCGGGTCTACCAGCTGACCGATGAGGGCCGCCGCCGGTTCAACGAACTGGTCGCCGACACCGGCCCGCATAACTACACAGACGACGGCTTCGGAGTGCATCTGGCGTTTTTCAACCGCACTCCGGCCGAGGCGCGGATGCGCATCCTGGAAGGTCGGCGCCGTCAGGTCGAGGAACGCCGGGAGGGCCTGCGCGAAGCTGTGGCGCGGGCCAGTAGCTCGTTCGACCGCTACACCCGCCAACTGCATCAACTCGGGCTCGAATCCAGCGAGCGTGAGGTCAAGTGGCTCAACGAGCTCATCGCTGCGGAACGGGCAGCGCCCAATCCCGTCGAACAAACATAAATTTCCGCACCACAATGCACATCCACTGCACGAAAAATGCACGTCCGCTATACGAAAAATGCATATCCAAGAACCCAGAGTTCGAAAGGTTAGGAGAACGCCCAAATGAGTGAGCAGAACGCGCCCCAGGCGTCTGAGGTACGAGTCGCCATCGTCGGCGTCGGCAACTGCGCGTCCTCGCTGGTTCAGGGCGTCGAGTACTACTACAACGCCGACGACAAGTCCTCGGTCCCCGGCCTGATGCACGTCCGGTTCGGTCCGTACCACGTCCGCGACGTCAAGTTCGTGGCCGCCTTCGACGTGGACGCCAAGAAGGTGGGCTTCGACCTGTCCGACGCGATTTACGCCTCGGAGAACAACACCATCAAGATCGCCGACGTGCCGCCGACCAATGTGGTCGTGCAGCGCGGCCCGACGCTGGACGGTATCGGCAAGTACTACGCCGACACCATCGAGCTCTCCGATGAAGAGCCCGTCGACGTGGTCAAGGTGCTCAAGGACAACAAGGTCGACGTGCTGGTGTCCTACCTGCCGGTGGGCTCCGAGGAAGCCGACAAGTTCTACGCCCAGTGCGCCATCGACGCCGGTGTGGCATTCGTCAACGCGCTCCCGGTGTTCATCGCCTCCGACCCGGTGTGGGCCAAGAAGTTCTCCGACGCCGGCGTGCCGATCATCGGTGATGACATCAAGAGCCAGGTCGGCGCGACCATCACCCACCGGGTGATGGCCAAGCTGTTCGAGGACCGCGGCGTCACGCTGGACCGCACCTACCAGCTGAACGTCGGCGGCAATATGGATTTCAAGAACATGCTCGAGCGTGAGCGGCTGGAATCCAAGAAGGTCTCCAAGACCCAGGCCGTGACCTCCAACCTCACCGGCTCGCTCGCCGGGAAGGTCGAGGACAAGAACGTGCACATCGGGCCGTCCGACCACGTCGCCTGGCTCGACGACCGCAAGTGGGCCTACGTCCGACTGGAGGGCCGCGCCTTCGGCGACGTGCCGCTGAACCTGGAGTACAAGCTCGAGGTGTGGGACTCACCGAACTCGGCCGGCATCATCATCGACGCGGTCCGGGCAGCCAAAATCGCCAAGGACCGTGGCATCGGCGGGCCGGTTCTCCCGGCGTCGGCGTACCTGATGAAGAGCCCACCCGAGCAGCTGCCGGACGACGTCGCGCGCACGCAGCTCGAGGAGTTCATCATCGAGGGCTGACGCCCGTCGCCCTCAACGTCGCCCCGGCGCGACGTTCGGCGACAGTTCCGCGGCTCGTAGAGTCACAGGGGTGACCGACGCCCCGCCCGACGAACTCGACGGCCTGAACGAGTTCGACCTACTCGCCGAGAACGCCGAGCAAGCCGGCACGTCTGCTCCGCTACCCGCGGTCGAGCGGGTGGACGCGGGGCCGATCAGCGCGCTGCGTTGGGGCAGCTCAGACCCGCGAGTGATCTTCCTGCACGGCGGCGGACAGAACGCGCACACCTGGGACACCGTGATCGTCGGGCTGAGCGAACCCGCCCTGGCGGTCGACCTGCCCGGGCACGGTCATTCGGCGTGGCGCAAGGACGGCGACTACTCGCCACAGAACAACGCCGACACCCTGGTGCCGGTACTACGAGAGCTGGCCCCCAACGCCGAGTTCGTGGTCGGGATGTCGCTGGGTGGGCTGACCGCCATCCGGCTCGGCGCGCTGGCGCCCGAGCTGGTCAATGAGCTGGTGCTAATCGACGTCACCCCGTCAGCGCTGGCACGCCACTCCGAGATGACCAAGGAGCAGCGCGGCACGGTGGAATTGATGGCAGGTGAACGAGAGTTCCCCAGCTTCCAGGCGATGCTGGACCTGACGGTCGCCGCGGCGCCGCACCGTGAGGTAAAAGCGTTGCGTCGCGGCGTATTCCACAACTCACGTCGCCTGGACAACGGCAACTGGACCTGGCGTTACGACACCATTCGCAAGTTCCCCGACTTCGACAGCCTGTGGGCAGACGTCGACACCCTGTCTGCGCCGGTGACGCTGGTGCGCGGCGGAACCTCCGGCTTCGTCAACGACGACGATGTTGCCGAACTAGGACGACGCGCACAACGTTTCCGCGGTGCGCACGTCGTCGAGAACTCGGGCCACTCGGTGCAGAGCGACCAACCCCGCGCGTTGATCGACCTCGTGCGCCAGGTGATCGACGGGGCCTGACGCCTACGGTGGTCACTATGGCCTCCCCTGTGCTTCCCGACTTTCCGATCCGCATCGGCGTACAGCTGCAACCTCAGCATGCCCCGCAGTACAGCCAGATCCGCGACGCCGTCCGGCGCTGCGAGGACATGGGCGTGGACATCGCCTTCAACTGGGATCATTTCTTCCCGCTTTATGGCGACCCCGACGGCGCGCACTTCGAGTGCTGGACCATGCTCGGTGCCTGGGCCGAGCAGACATCGCGTATCCAGATCGGCGCGCTGGTGACCTGCAATTCGTACCGCAACCCTGAACTGCTCGCCGACATGGCCCGAACCGTCGATCACATCTCGGACGGGCGATTGATCCTGGGCATCGGCTCGGGCTGGAAGCAGAAGGACTACGACGAGTACGGCTACGAGTTCGGTACTGCCGGCAGCCGGCTCGACGACCTCGCCATGGCGATGCCTCGAATCAAGTCACGGTTGGCGAAGCTGAACCCGGCGCCGACCCGCGACATCCCCGTGCTGATCGGCGGCGGCGGCGAACGCAAGACCCTGCGCCTGGTCGCCGAGTACGCGGACTTATGGCACAGCTTCGCTTCCGTGGACGAGTTTCCCGCAAAGGCCGAAGTGCTCAGCCGACACTGCGAGACTGTCGGTCGAGACCCGCGGACCATCGAACGTTCCGCGTCGGCCGGCGGCGGCCCGGACGTCGTCTCAAACGCCGAAGCCCTCACCCGTCTCGGCGTCACGCTGCTGACCGTCGGCTGCGGCGGTCCCGACTACGACTTGACCGGCGCGCAAGCGCTCTGCAGGTGGCGCGACGCGAACGTCAATTAACTTGTCGTTTACCGGACAAAACATTTCGATTCACGACCAAAGTCATGAGAAACTGACCGCGGAACTGGCCCTCCGGGGGGCGAAAGAGATATTCGAAACCTGATGCCGAAAAAGTATGGAGTCAAAGAAAAAGACCAGGTAGTCAAGCACATATTGTGCCTGATATTGACCGGGAGACTTCGCAGCGGTGATCGCGTGGACCGCAACGAAATCGCGCACGGATTGGGCGTCAGCCGGGTGCCCATCCAGGAGGCGCTGGTCCAACTCGAACATGACGGCATCGTTTCCACCCGCTACCACCGCGGCGCCTTCGTCGAGCGGTTCGACGAAGCGACCGTGCTGGAGCACCACGAGCTCGACGGCCTGCTCAACGGCGTCGCCTCCGCGCGGGCGGCGGCCAACCCTACTCCGCGCATCCTCACCGAGCTCGACGCGCTGCTGCGCTCGCTGCGGGCCGCCCGAGAACCCCGCAACTTCGCCGAGATCGCCTGGGAATACCGCCGGACGGTCAACGACGAATACGCGGGACCCCGACTGCACGCCACCATCCGCGCCTCGCAGAACCTGATCCCCCGCGTGTTTTTCGCGACCTACCAAGATACCCGCGAGGACATGCTGCCGTTCTATGAAGAAGAAAACGCGGCGATGCACCGCCGGGATCCCAAAGCCGCTCGGGCGGCATGTGTGGGTCGATCCGCACTGACGGCCGAACGGATGGTCGCCGAGCTACGCCGGCGTGGCGTCTTCAGTCTTCACCGCGACTACATCGCCGCCGAACCGATCGCCGCAGAAGGTGAACTGGACTCCGAACGGACTTCGCTGGCGCTCTGAACCCCTGCCCGCAGCCGCTCGCTACGGTGGCGGTAATGAGTTCGAACGTCGACGCTCCCGTCCACCGCGGCGTAAAGCTGTTCGGGATAGTCGCGACGATCCTGATCGTGGCTGGCCTGGCGGGCGCACCCCCGGCCGCAGCCGACCGCAATCAATGCGCACCACCGGGCTTGGAAAGCGCGACCGTGCTGCCCGACGATCTTGTTTCTTCGCGCGGCGGTGCCGCCGACCCGGACACTGAGACCACCCCCGGCGTGGTGCCACTCAACGCAATCAACCCCGCCGAACTTGGCCTGGGCACGCCGGGCACCCTGGTGGTCGGCACACTATCGGATGCGCCGCCCAGCACTTGCATCAATGCCACCGGCCGTTTCACCGGCTTCGACAACGAGCTGCTGCGGGCAATCGCCGCCAAGCTGAGCCTGCACGTGCAATTCGTCGGCACAGACTTTTCTGGCCTTCTCGCGCAAGTAGCCTCGCGGCGCTTCGACGTCGGCTCCTCGTCAGTCAAGGCCACCGACGCCCGCCGGCATACGGTCGCCTTCACCAACGGTTACGACTTCGGCTTCTATTCGTTGGTGGTGCCCCCGGGTTCGCCCATCAAGGACTTCGGCGACTTGGCCGCCGGCCAGCGGATCGGTGTCGTTCAGGGCACCGTCGAGGAGTACTACGTCGTCGAGACGCTGCACCTGCAGCCGGTGAAATACCCTGACTTCGCCACCGTCTACGCCAGCCTGAAAACCCATCAGCTTGACGCATGGGTGGCGCCGGCCAATCAGGCGACGAGCGCGATCCGCTCCACCGATCCAGCTGTGATCGTCGCCGATACCTTCGGTACCGACGATTTCGTCGCGTACGCCGTCGCCCGGGATAATCAGCCACTTGTCGACGCCCTGAACTCGGGCCTGGACGCCGTTATCGCCGACGGGACCTGGGCCGAGCTGTACAGCAAGTGGGTGCCGCGCACGCTGCCGCCGGGATGGAAACCGGGATCGAAAGCCGCCGCGACGCCGAAGCTGCCCGACTTCGCCTCCATTGCGGCCCAACATCATCGCAAACCGGTGAATCCGGCAGCCCCCAAGTCGACACTGACGCAGCTGCGCGAATCCTTCCTGGACTGGGACATCTACCGGCAAGTGATCCCGACGCTGTTCCGCACCGGGCTGCCCAACACGCTGATCCTGACCGGCAGCGCCAGTGTCATCGGACTGGCGATCGGAATGGGGCTGGCGATCGCGGGGATCTCAGGGCGCCGCTGGCTGCGCTGGCCTGCGCGGGTGTACACCGACATCTTCCGCGGCCTGCCCGAGGTGGTGATCATCCTGATCATCGGCCTGGGCGTGGGACCGGTGGTGGGCGGGTTGACCAACAACAACCCCTACCCGTTGGGTATCGCCGCGCTCGGGTTGATGACCGGTGCATACGTCGGGGAGATCCTGCGATCGGGGATTCAAAGCGTCGACAGCGGCCAGCTGGAGGCCGCTCGCGCACTGGGCTTCAGCTACTCCACCGCGATGCGCTTGGTGGTGGTCCCGCAAGGGATACGACGGGTGTTGCCGGCACTGGTCAACCAGTTCATCGCGTTGTTGAAAGCCTCCGCCCTGGTCTACTTCCTGGGACTGGTCGCCAACCAGCGCGAGCTGTTCCAGGTCGGCCGCGACCTCAACGCGCAGACCGGCAACCTGTCCCCGCTGGTGGCAGCCGGGATTTTCTACCTGGCCCTGACCGTCCCGCTGACCCATCTGGTGAACTTCATCGACACTCGGCTTCGGCGCGGCCGCGCCAAGCTCGAGCCGGCTGATCCGGCCGAAGTCGTCACGTCGACCATTGGCCGGGAGATGACGTAATGGCATGTGGCGACCGAACCGGACCGGTCAACGCACCGGTTTCACTGGGGGCCAAGGATATTCACCAGGTCCTTGGCGGCAACCCGGTATTGCGCGGTGTCACATTCCAGGTGCCGGCCGGCACCACGGCCGCGGTCATCGGGCCGTCCGGCTCGGGCAAGTCGACATTGCTTCGCACACTAAACCGGCTGCACGAACCCAATAGCGGCGACATCCTGCTGGACGGCAAATCGGTGCTGCGCGACGACCCCGACCGGCTGCGCCAACGCATCGGGATGGTGTTCCAGCATTTCAACCTCTTCCCGCATCGCACCGTGCTGGACAACGTGGCGCTAGCACCGCGCAAGCTGCGCCGGATATCGACCGAGGCGGCCCGAGAGCTGGCGCTGCACCACCTCGACCGGGTCGGCCTTAAAGGCAAGGCCGGCGCTCGGCCCACCGCACTGTCGGGTGGCCAGCAGCAACGCGTCGCGATTGCCCGCGCCTTGGCCATGGCCCCGCAGGTGATGTTCTTCGACGAGGCGACCTCGGCCCTTGATCCTGAGCTGGTCAAAGGGATCTTGGCGCTGATCGCCGATCTCGGCGCTGACGGCATGACGATGGTGGTGGTCACTCACGAAATGGGCTTCGCGCGTTCGGCGTCGGACGCTGTGGTGTTCATGGATCACGGCAAAGTAGTGGAATTCGGTCCGCCTGGACAGATCTTCGAAGCTGCCGAAACCGAGCGGCTGCAGCGATTCCTCTCCCAGGTGCTGTGAACAGGGCAGGCACGCCGGATTGCATAGTGTGATCAAGCGCACCGGACTGGGGTTAGACTCCCGGTTTATGTCGGACAGCGAACCCACAGCTCCGCCGCTGACGGAGCTCGCGGAGGGTCTGCATCGGTCGCTGTCCAAGCTGTTCACGATCCTGCGCCGCGGGGACCCCACCGGCGGCGCGGTAACCGGTGAACTGACGCTGGCACAGCTGTCGATCCTGATCACCCTGCTCGACCGGGGACCGATCCGGATGACGGATCTGGCCGCCCACGAACGGGTGCGGACCCCCACCACCACGGTGGCGATCCGCCGCCTGGAGAAAATCGGGCTAGTGAAGCGTTCACGGGACCCCTCGGACCTGCGCGCGGTGCTCGTGGACATCACGCCGCAAGGGCGGGCTGTGCACGCCGAGTCGCTGGCGAATCGGCGCGCCTCGCTCGCGGCGATGCTCAGTCAACTGCCGGACGCCGACCTCGAGGTCTTGAAGCAGGCGCTGGCACCGCTGGACCGGCTGGCCGCCGGCGAGGCCGCGGGCAACGCCGAGGGTAGTCCCACCCTCCATAGGCGTGAAAGCGTGTGATACACAACATAAGCGGCAACGGATGAAGTTATGCCCACCGCTTTGATCACCGGCGCCAGCGGTGGTATCGGCACCGCAATTGCCACCGCGTTGGCGCCCACCCACACCCTGCTGCTGGCCGGCCGGCCCTCTGCGCGGCTGGACACCGTGGCGAACCGATTGGGCGCCACCACCTTCCCGCTGGACCTGGCCGACACGGACTCCATCGACGCCAGTTGCGAAGTGATCGACGAACTCGACGTGTTGGTGCACAACGCCGGTGTCTGTATCCCTGGTCGGGTCGCCGAGTCGCAACTCGACGAGTGGCGCGCCACCTTCAGCGTGAATGTCTTTGGCGCGGTCGCGCTTACGTTGACGTTGTTGCCGGCGCTGCGGCAGGCACGGGGCCACGTGGTATTCATCAACTCCGGCTCGGGCCGCAACGTGTCGCCCGGCATGGCGTCCTACTCGGCCAGCAAGTTCGCCCTGCGCGCCTTCGCCGACTCGTTGCGCACCGACGAACCGACACTGTCAGTGACCTCGATCCATCCCGGCCGGGTCGACACCGAGATGCAGCGCGAACTGGTCGCCTATGAAGGCGGTGAGTATGACGCGACGAGGTTCCTGCGCCCGGAAACGGTGGGCCAGGTGGTGGCCGATGTGGTCGCCACTCCCCCGGACGCGCAGGTGCACGAAGTGATCATCCGCCCGCGTTAGAAATCGCCCATACGGTCGAATATGGACTGCGCGAACAGATTTCGGCGTATCACGTCCGTGGTTGCGCGTCGAGTCATCGGCTGGGGTCAAACCACTAGGTTGACCATCCGCCCGGGGACCACGATCACCTTGCGTGGCGTGGCTCCGGCCAGGAAGGCAAGCACCTTCTCGTCGGCCAGGGCGGCGGACTGGACGGTATCGTTGTCCGCGTCGGCGGCCACCACTACCCGGCCGCGGACCTTGCCGTTCACCTGCACCGGGTATTCGACGGTGTCGACGACCAAGTAGGCCGGATCTGCGACCGGGAACGGCCCATGCGCCAACGATTTCGAGTGACCCAGCCGCGCCCACAGCTCCTCGGCCAGGTGTGGGGCCAGCGGAGCCAGCATCAGCACCAGCGGCTCGACCGCCGGGCGCGGAACCCCATCTCGGTACTGCTTGGTGAGGTGGTTGGTGTACTCGATCAGTTTCGCGGCCGCGGTGTTATTCCGCAGCGCCGCATAGTCTTCGGAAACCCCGGCGATCGTGCGGTGCAGCGCCCGCAGTGTCTCGGCGTCGGGCTCGCGGTCCACCACCCGCAGCTCACCGGTCTCCTCATCGATGACCAACCGCCACACCCGTTGTAGAAACCGGTGCGCGCCCACGACATCCTTGGTGGCCCACGGCCGGGAGGCCTCCAGTGGACCCATCGACATCTCGTAGACCCGCAGTGTGTCGGCGCCGTACGCGTCGCAGATCTCGTCGGGAGACACCGAATTCTTCAGACTCTTACCGATTTTCCCGAACTCCTGGAAAACCTCGATCTCCCCGTCGGGCCCGGGGTAGAAGAACGCTCCGTCGCGTTCGACCACCTCGGCGGCCGGCACGTAGGAGCCTCGCGCGTCGGTGTAGGCGAAGGCCTGGATGTAGCCCTGGTTAACCAATCTGCGGTAGGGCTCGCTGGAGCTGACATGGCCGAGGTCGTACAGCACCTTGTGCCAGAACCGGCAATAGAGCAGATGCAGCACCGCATGCTCGGCGCCGCCGACATACAGGTCAACGCCGCCGGGGTCATCCGGTCCGTGCTCGGCCGGCCGCGGACCCATCCAGTAGGCCTCGTTTTCCCTGGCGCAGAACCGTTCCGAGTTATGCGGGTCGGTGTAGCGCAGCTCGTACCAGGAGCTGGCAGCCCACTGCGGCATCACATTGGTGTCGCGCGAGTAGGGCTTGAGGCCGTCGCCGAGATCCAACTCGACGTGCACCCAGTCGGTGGCCTTGGCCAGCGGCGGCGACGGCTCGCTGTCCGCGTCGTCGGGGTCGAAGGACACCGGCGAATAGTCCGGCACGTCGGGCAGTTCGACCGGCAGCGCGGCGTCATCGAGCGCGTGCGCACGGCCGTCGCTGTCGTACACGATCGGGAACGGCTCGCCCCAGTACCGCTGCCGCGCGAAAAGCCAGTCCCGCAACTTGAATTCGATGCGGGCACGGCCACGGCCCTCGGATTCCAGCCGCGCAGTGATGGCCTCCTTGGCCGCCGCGACGTTCATGCCGTCCAAATAGCCGGAGTTAACCAAGGATCCATCACCAGAGTACGCGGCCTCCGAAATATTGCCGCCCGCAATGACTTCAACGATCGGCAGGTGGAACGCGCGCGCGAAGTCCCAGTCCCGCTGATCGTGGCCGGGCACGGCCATGATGGCCCCGGTGCCGTAGCCGATCAGCACATAGTCGGCAATGAAGATCGGCACCGGCTTGCCGTTGGCCGGGTTGATGGCGTAGCTGCCCAGGAAGACGCCCGTCTTCTCCTTGCTCTCCTGGCGCTCCAGGTCGGACTTGGCCGCGATGGCGCGGCGGTAGGCGGCGACGGCTTCCCCCGGCGTGGCGGCGCCGTACGTCCAGGCCGGGTCGACGCCGTCTGGCCAGGCCGGGGCAACCAGACCGTCCACCGCGTCGTGTTCAGGCGCCAGCACCAGGTAGGTCGCCCCGAACAGGGTGTCCGGCCGGGTGGTGAACACTTCGATGTCGTGGACGGCACCATCGGCGCCGGTCGCCGTGAACAGCGCCGCGGCACCGGTCGAGCGGCCGATCCAGTTGCGTTGCATCGCCTTGACCTTTTCGGGCCAATCCAGCACCTCGAGGTCGTCGAGCAAGCGGTCGGAGTACGCGGTGATCCGCATCATCCACTGCCGCAACCGCTTTCGGAACACCGGGAAGTTGCCGCGGTCGCTGCGGCCGTCGGCGGTGACTTCTTCGTTAGCCAGCACGGTGCCTAACCCGGGGCACCAGTTCACCATCGAGTCGGCGCGGTAGACCAGCCGGTGGGCGTCGATAACGTCGGCCCGCTCCCCTGCCGACAACTCCGACCACTTGCGTCCATCATCCAGAGACCTTGCCCCGGAATCGAATTCAGCAACCAATTCCGCGATCGGCCGGGACCTGTTAGCGGCTTTGTCGAACCAGGCGTTGTAGATCTGCAGAAAGATCCACTGCGTCCACTTGTAGAAGTCGGCGTCGGTGGTCGAGAAGCTGCGCCGGACGTCGTGGCCGAGCCCCAAGCGGCCCAACTGACGCCGGAAATTGACGACGTTGGCCTCCGTGCGGGTCCGCGGGTGGGTGCCGGTCTGCACCGCGTACTGCTCAGCCGGCAGACCGAAGGCGTCGAAACCCAACGCGTGCAGCACGTTACGCCCAATCATCCGGTAGTAGCGGGCGTAGACGTCCGTGGCGATATAGCCGAGTGGATGACCGACGTGCAACCCCTCCCCCGAGGGATAGGGAAACATGTCCTGCACGAACAGTTTGTCTTGGGGAATGGTAGAGCCGTCCGTCGGAGCCAGCGAACCGACCGGGTTGGGCACATTGAAGGTCCCCGAGTTGGCCCAGTTCTCCTGCCACGCGCGTTCCACCCCGGCCGCCAGCTTGGCCGTGTAGCGGTACCGCGGCGCGTCGGTGTCGGTGGCGGAAGACGAGTCGGTCACGCCCAACAGGGTATAAGGACCGCCCCCGACGACCTGCCCCGAGCAGCCGGCCACGGGTTGGTCTCGGTTGCGTTGCACACCGATCAGAGGTTCATCCCAGCTGTGTTTCGGGCGTGGTCGGGCCGTCTGAGCAGTGGTTATATACAGCCACGAGGGCGGGCGGTGGCGCCCGGGCTATTCCGGAGGGAAACCGAGGATGATTCAGATCGCGCGCAGCTGGCGAACAATCGCCGGTGGGGTGGCCGCCGGTGTCGTCGGAGTGGTGATGGTTGCCGGTGGCACGGCATCGGCTGAGCCGATGGCTCCCCAGCCGGTGGTCCCCGGCCAGATGCAGTCCACGCCACCGGGGCAGAACGCGACGGTGTTCCCCGGCGGTGTCAACAGCAACAGACTCGCCCCCGCCCCAGCTCAGGTGCCCGCGGCGATCCCAGCGCCGCTGCCGGCCACCGCACCCGTCCCGGCCGCCGCGCCGGTGCCACCGGTGAGCGCCCCTGCCGTCACCGGCACGCTGCGCGAATACCTGGAAGGCAAGGGGGTGAAGCTCGAGCCGCAGCGCCCGCTGGGCTTCAAGGCGCTCGACATCACCGTGCCGATGCCGCCGCGCTGGACTCAGGTACCGGACCCCAACGTTCCGGACGCGTTTGTGGTGATCGCCGACCGGGTCGGTGGCAACAGCGTCTATACCTCGAATGCGCAGGTTGTGGTGTACAAGCTGGTTGGGAACTTCGACCCGGCGGAGGCGATCACGCATGGCTTCGTGGACAGTCAGCGGCTGCTGGCATGGCAGACGACCAATGCCTCACAGGCGCCGATGGGTAGCTTCCCGTCGTCGGTGATCGAGGGCACCTACCGCGAGAACGACATGACGCTGAACACCTCCCGCCGTCACGTCATCGCCAACTCCGGGACCGAGAAGTACCTGGTGTCGTTTGCGGTGACCACCGCCGCGTCGCAGGCCGTCGCCGATGGGCCCGCCACAGACGCGATCATCAGCGGGTTCCGGGTGAGCGCACCGGGTGCCCCAGCTCAGGCCCCTGCCGCTCCGGCACCGGCCCGGGAACCCGGGGCAGCCTCCCCGCAGGCTCCGGCCACCCAGGCTCCCGCGGTTCCTGTTGCGCAAGCTCCGGTTGCGCAGGCTCCTGCTTTGCAGGCACCCGCGGTGGCCGCGCCGCAGTCACCCGCACAGCCGCCCGTTTCGGCGCCTGTCCAGCCCCTCCAACCGGCACCCCGCGCGCTCGCCGGACAGGGGCGCCAGACTGCCCCCACCTCCAATCCCGCGCAACAACCGCCGCTGGTGACCGTGGCGCCGTCCCGTTAACAGCCCGCCGGAGCCCGGCGCACACAATCGTCGGCGGGCTCGTATTGTGAGCGCATGCTTATCGTGGGCGTGCTGTGCGTGTGTGCGGCGATAGCCGCTGCCGCGTTCGGGGTCAGGTCTCTTGCTCATGCTCCCACCGCCGATCTCACCCGCCTGGCGTTGCGGGCGATGGCGCCGACCCAGCTGGCGGCAGCGGTGATGCTCGCAGCCGGGGGAGTAGTGGCACTCGCGGCGTCCCCGCACACCGCGCTGGTAGTAGTTGTCGTCTGCGTCGCCGGCGCAGTGGGAACGTTGGCCACGGGGTCGCTGCAGAGCGCGCGGTTCGCGCTTCGCCGGCAAGCCGCGAACATCGACGCCGAAACACAGAGCTGCGGCGGCAGCTGCGCCGGATGCACGCTGTCCTGCCACTAAGCCGAAACCCGAGACGGGCTTTCGCGACGCGCTGGCCGACTAATTCCGGCTGAGGTCGATCGGGTGGGTGGCCAGCAGCGAAAGCGGCAGCGGTTGGCGCCGCAACACCTGCCCCCAGAGGTCGGCACGCGGCGGCGTCAGGACGTCGGAGGGCAACGCCGACAACACAATCCAGTCGTCGCGCTCGATCTCGCCCTCGAGCTGGCCGATGGTCCACCCGGAGTAGCCCGCGAAGATCCGCAAACCTTCGACCGCGGGTGCGATTAGGTCGGGGTCGGCGTCCAGGTCGACCATCGCCATGCGACCGGCGACGTGACGCAGACCCGGCACCCCGTCGGCCTCGGCGCCGACTCGCAGCACGGCCAGGCACAGGGCGGCGTCGCGCTTGACCGGTCCGCCGATGAACATCGTCTTGGGCTTCGCCGCCAGTTTGGCCCACTGCGGCAGCACGTTGTAGACCGCGGTTTCGCTGGACCGATTGAGCACCACGCCCAGCGTGCCACCCTCGTTGTGCTCGACGATGTAGATGACACTGCGCCGAAACGTCGGCTCCAGCAGGTCGGTGTTGGCCAGCAGCAGGGTGCCCGCACGCACCCGATGGGCGGCCGGAGCGGCATAGTCCTCAGGATCTTCGTGCTGCGCCACCAGAACATCATCGCACCCACCACCGGATCGCCAATGCATACAACCGCTATGGGCGAAGATTTGTACTGTATTGAGACGGCGCGGAGCCGATCCAGCCTTGCCTGTGCCGATTGTGGAAGTGAGTTCAGTGATTCGCACCCGGATGCAGGCAAGCGCACCCGTTGAACTTTGGCGGTCGGTGCGCGCCCTGCCCGATTTCTGGCGACTTCTGCAACTGCGAATGGCCAGTCAGTTCGGCGACGGACTCTTCCAGGCGGGACTGGCCGGGGCGTTGCTGTTCAACCCCGATCGAGCCGCCGACCCGATGGCGATTGCACGCGCTTTCGCGGTGCTGTTCCTGCCGTACTCACTGCTAGGGCCCTTTGCTGGTGCATTGATGGACCGGTGGGACCGGCGCCTGGTGCTGGTCGGCGCCAATGTTGGGCGGTTGTGCTTCATCGCCGCGATCGGCGCCATCCTGGCGGTCGGCGCCGGCGACATGGTCCTGTTGTTTACCGCGTTGCTGGCCAACGGTTTAGCGCGTTTTGTGTCGGCCTGCATGTCCGCATCGCTGCCGCATGTGGTGCCGCGCGAGAGTGTGGTGACGATGAATTCGGTGGCGACGGCCTCGGGTGCCGTCGCGGCCTTCCTCGGCGCTAACTTCATGTTGCTGCCGCGTTGGCTCGGCGGCGGCGGCGATCAGGGGGCCGCGGTGGTCATCTTCACCGCGCTGATCCCTGTGTCGCTGGCGTTGCTGTTGTCGCTGCGGTTTGCCCCGCGGGTGCTCGGCCCAGACCACACCAAGCGCGCGATCCACGGCTCGGCCGTCTACGCCGTGGTCACCGGATGGTTGCACGGTGTGCGGACGGTCGTCCAACGCCCCACTGTGGCGGCCGCGCTGTCTGGTCTTGCGGCGCACCGCATGGTCGTCGGCATCAACTCACTGGTGATCCTGCTGCTGGTCCACCACATGAAGGACGCCGATATCGAGGGGCTGGGAACCGCGCTGCTGTTCTTCGCCGCCACCGGTCTGGGGGCATTTCTGTCCAATGTGCTGACCCCCGTTCTGGTCCGTCGCTGGGGGCGGTACGCCACCGCCAACGGCGCTTTGGTGGCAGCAGCAGTCATCCAGACTGGCGGGGCGACGCTGTTGCTGCCGGTGATGGTGGCATGCGGGTTTCTGCTTGGGGCCGCCGGGCAGGTGGTCAAGCTGTGCGCCGATTCGGCGATGCAAATCGACGTCGATGACGCGCTGCGCGGCCACGTGTTCGCGGTACAGGACGCCTTGTTCTGGGTGTCGTTCATCGCCGCGGTTACGGTGGCGGCGGCGTTCATTCCCGGCGACGGGCGCGCCCCGCTGTTCGTGTTGTTGGGCTCGTTGATTTATCTGGCCGGGTTGCTGGCGCACGGTGTCGTTGGCCGGCGGCGCCAACCCGCGGCTGTTGTTTAAGGAGGTTTCCATGGCTGGTCCCGGACCGTTCGTCGCCGACCTGCGCGACGAGAGCGACGAGCTCGACGCCTTGGTGGCGCCGCTAGCGCCGCAGCAGTGGGCGGAGCCGACGCCCGCGCCGGGCTGGACCATCGCACACCAGATCGGCCACCTGCTGTGGACCGATCGGGTTTCGCTGCTCTCGATCACCGACGAGAGTGGCTTCGCTGAGGTCCTGGCCGGCGCGGCCGCCGACCCCCTCGGTTTCGTCGACGCGGGTGCCGAAGACCTCGCGGCCGTGCCGCCGCAGGAACTCCTCGCTGACTGGCGCGACACCCGCGGTCGACTGCACGATGCACTGCTCACTGTTCCCGATGGCCGCAAGCTGCCGTGGTTCGGGCCGCCGATGAGCGCAACGTCGATGGCCACCGCGAGGCTGATGGAGACCTGGGCGCATGGACTCGACGTCGCCGACGCGCTAGGTGTTACGCGGACGCCCACCGACCGGCTGCGGTCGATCGCCCATATCGGGGTGCGGGCCCGCGACTACGCGTATGCCGTCAACAACCTGGCACCGCCGAGCGAGCCGTTCTACGTCGAGCTGCGCGGCCCGGGCGGCGATACCTGGTCCTGGGGACCGGCACACGCCGCGCAGCGCGTCACCGGCTCCGCGGAGGACTTCTGTTTCCTGGTCACCCAGCGACGACCCTTGGCGGCGCTGGACGTGACCGCGGTGGGGGACGATGCGCAGCGCTGGTTGGGAATCGCACAGGCCTTCGCGGGCCCGCCCGGCCCCGGGCGCTGAGTCCCAACGACCCCCGGGTGAGGCATGTGCTCGAAGTCGTTGACGATGTCCTAGGCGGGCCGATCACCGTCAAATTGAACGCGAGCCCGGGCCACGTCTTTCTCGGATTCATGGCCGCTCCCACTGCGCGCCAGCATTCCGGTCGGCGTCATTGGCATCGGCGCGCCACCGGTGGACACTGTGGGCCCCCGCACCTCAGCAGCGTTGAGCATGCTGGCGCGCAGACTGGCCGCCCGGCCACCCTCGGCTTCGAAGCTGCTGGTGGGGCGGGTGTAGCTGGTCATCCCGGCGCCGGGAAACCCACCGGCACCACCACCCAAGGATGCGCCACCGCCACCCGCGACGCCCCCCGCAGCCACCACCGGTTCGGCGGCAGCGGCCACGGCATTGGGCGCACCGGTCGACGGGAACATGCCTCCCAGGGACTGCATAAAACTCTGCGGCATGCTAGTGAGCCCATGCACCGCCTGCATCGGCGCCTGCGTCATCTCCTTGAGCGGGCCGGTAACGCCAGACACCATTTGCATCGGTTCCTGCATTAGCGAACTGAGTTGGCCAGTTGCCTCGGCGGGGGAGGAGGTGGTCTGCCCAGCGGTCTGTGAAACCTGCGTGGACGCCTGCACCGCATCGCGCATGCCCGTCTGGGCGGCGGCCTGCGCGACCGCCTCAGCCGCTGCGGCGGGTGCCGCCGGGGAGGCGCCCGTCGGCGCGACGGGCGGTGGAACACCGAGCAACCCGATCAGGGCCGTCAGCGCTCCCGAGTACGTCCAGCCCGCCCGCGAGTTGTGCGGCCAATGCTCTCCGAAATACTCCAGATCCCGCTCGACTATCCCGGGGGTGTTCTGGCCGAGGAAGTTGGTGGCGTTCAGCACAGTCCACTCGTCTCGGTTCGTCTGGGACACCACCGACGGGATCACCGAGGACCGGGCGATCATGAACGCCTCGACGGCGGCCTGGGTGACGTTGATCTTCTCGGCGGTCCAGCCGACCAGCGTTTGCAGCCCGGCGTTGAGGCCGGTCGCCGCGACCGTCGAAGCGACCGAACTCACGCCCTGCCAGTGTGCTGCCGTAACGAACGTGTTGATCTGCGACAGGCCGGCCGACAGCTCGTTGTTCGCGGTCTCGGTGACCCACACCACGTTGTTGGCGAGAACGGACGCAGGCGATCCCGCCTCGAAGATCGCCGCGACGACTTCGGGCGGGCCTGTCCACCTGGGGTCGGCCATCCGCGGTCCTAAAGTCCCACCGCGCCCGCGTTGGAGCCCTCTGCGGCGACGGCGGTGGCCGACGCTAGACCTTGCGCGCCGGAGAACCCTGCGCGCTGCCCGACGTGCTCGGCGGCCGTCGCCAGGTAGGCGGCGCCCGCCGCGTTTAGCGCCGTCGCGAATTCAATCGAATCGGCGTCCATCGCCATTGGCAGCACTCCGGTGAGCGCGGCCGCGCCGGCCGCCGTCGTGGCCGCCATCTCCTCGCTGATGCCCGCCTCCGCGGCCGCCGACAAGTCGACGGCTCCCGGAACTACGTCGAACAGTCCAACCATCCGTACCTCCCAAATCGATCGCGCAACGGGCTCGAACTGCGAGCCAGCGCTGAGTTGGTGAGTCTAAGGTGACGTACGCTACCTGTCGATTCACGCCTGTGAGTCCGCGACCAGCACACCTTCCATCACCCCGTCGCTGGTGACCAGCAGGCCTCGCCCAGGCGGCAGCTGCTGGGCACTGGTCCTGCCGAAGACCTTCACCGCCGCAGGATCGTTGTCCATGAATAGCGTGGGAGCACGCGAACCGGTCATCTTCTGCAAGAACGGGCTCGTGACCGACACGCCCGCCCAGTTGCCGGGCAGCCGCGACGCGATCACGTGCAGACCGATCTCCCGGCCGCGCTCGAGCAGCCCCCACAGCGGCGCCGTCGCGGCGGCCTTGCCGACCACACCGTGCGGCCGCAGCTCTTGTTCGTCGTCGATCAACACGAAGTGATGCGGGCCGTCCCAGCTGCGCCGGCGCAGCAGCTCCTCCTGACTGAGCCCTGACGGTGGCAACCGGTCGCGCATCAACTGCGCCAGCTCGGCGAGCACAGCGTCGATGTCGTCGGCTGTGTAGGCGTAGGCCCGCACGTGGTCACCCTGGATCTTCCCAATCAGCGAAGTCTTGGGATCGATGATGGTGATCTGCGCCTCGTCGGGGGTGCAGCGGGCGACAATCATCTGCCCGAAGGTCGCCAATGTAGTTGTCTTTCCGCATGACTGGCGCCCAACAACCAGCATGTGCGGCAGCACGCGGGTGGGCAGCGCGGCGGGCTGTAGCGCGGTTTCCCCGATTGCGAAGGGGATGTTGAGCGGATCGGCGTGTCCGGGAGTCTCCGCGAACGCTGCGGCCACCTCGGCCAACGGCATTCGTTCCGGTAGTCGGGCCAAGCTCTCCACCCTGCCGGTGCCGGTCAGCTGGGCGATAAGTACGCCGATATCGCGGGTCGCCACCCGTTGGCCATCGACTCCGATCACCTCCGGCATCCCGACCAACAGTTCGTGCCCGTCTCGGGTCAGCCCGAAGCCGGGCCGGTCTAAGGTGTTGCGCGCCGCCTTCTTTCGCTCGAAGCCCGCACCCATCTGGGTTTCGTCTGGGTTGCTCAGCCGCAGCTGAATTCGTGCGTTGGAGACGTTCACCAGTTGCTGCTTCTGGCCCACCAGCCACGCCGTCGCGGTGGTCATCACGTGCACCCCGTACGACAACCCTTGGCGTGCAATCGCGATGGCACGGTCACCCATCGCGGCGTCCTTGTCGTAGAGGTCGCTAAAGTTGTCGATGACCAGGAAGACATCCCCGAACTTGTCGTCCGGATCGGTGCCCGCTTGATACGCATCGCCTTGCGAGGTGTCCAGCCCAAACCGCCGCTCACGGAATTCAGAGATATCGATCTGGTACCTCTTGAACGACGCCTCCCGGGCCAGGACCAGCCCCTCGATCGAGGCGATGGTGCGCGAAACTCCTTCTCGATCAGTCGGACTGACCACCGATGCCACGTGTGGCAGCTCTTCGATCGGGAACAGCGACGCGCCGATGCAAAAGAAGGTCACGCGTTCCGGCCGGTACATCAGCGCTGCTGACGCCATCAGTGTCATCAACGTGGTGGACTTGCCGCGCTGGGCCGTCGCGACAACCATGATGTTGTCCATCTCGGCGTTGATCGCATGCACCCGCTGGTCGTGCTCCTCGGGGATATCCACTATGCCGATCGGGAACACCAGGCCGGGGTTATGGCCGTAGTCGTCGTCCCACGGCCTGCCACGCCACCGCGACACCAGCGCGTCCACCGTCTCGCTGACTTCTAATGGCGGCAACCAGATTTGGTGTGGTGGCCGCGCAGGAAGGGAGACCAGCGACTCCCTTATCACGTCGACGAGCTTCTTCTTGCGGAAGCCGTCGGAGTGAAACAGGAATTCGTCAGGTTCCTCGGGTTCGTCAGCCACTGCCAGTGCGGCGCTATCGGATTCACTCAACGGCTGAAACGCCGAGGTGTAGGCGCGCGGCTGGGAAAAGCTCATGGCAACGGTCGTTTCCACATTGAGTGTCCGCTTGGGCACCACGAACGGGGCCGACACGTAGAAGCATCGGAACTGCTCGAGGTCGCGCGGCCCGATCTTCAGTAGGCCGTAGCCGTTCTCCTGCGACGGCAGATGCAATGCGGCGTCGCTGCCGATCACGTCGCGGGAATCCTCCGCCGTCTCGGCGCGCAGAGCAACACGAAAGGCAATGTTGCTCTTCACTTTACTCAGCGACGACAGATCCAGCCGCTGTCCGCCAAGAGTGAAGAACACGTTGCAGCCGCGGCCTTCCTGCCCAATGTGAATCACCAGGTCGATCCACTCCGGGTGGTGGATGAACAACTCGAGGTACTCGTCGATAATCACCAGCAGGATCGGGACGGGTTCCAGATCACGCCCGGCCAGCCGCATCTCCTCGTACTCGTTGGCGTCGCGAGCACCAGCGTCCTTGAAAAGCCGGTACCGACGGGCGATCTCGCCGTTGATGGCCTTGCGCATCCGCTCGGCCAGGTGGCGTTCGTCTTTGCCCAGATTCGACAATGAGCCGGCAACGTGCGGAAACCCTTGCAAGTCTTGGGCAGCCGATTCGAACTTCATGTCGACGAAGATCACGATGAATGTATCCGGCGCGTGGGTCAGCGCGATGCCGCTGCACAGCGACAGGAAGTATTCGGACTTGCCGGACCCGGACGTGCCGATCACCACCGAGTGAAATCCGTACCCGCCAAAGTCTTTGGCCCGCAGGATCACGTATTGCAGCTCGCCGCCCTGCTTGACGCCGACGGGCACCATTGCCCAGTTCGGGTCACCCCGACCTCGGCTTTCGGCCCAGAGTTTATCGACATCGAGTTCACGTGGATCGATGATACCCAGCGCGCGCAGCAGTTCCCCACCCTGACTGTCGGTTTCGGACAGTGCGGCCGCGCTCATCGGTGACCAGCGGGCCAGGGCCCGCGCGTAGCGGTTGGCGGTGCAATCCGCCAGCATGTCGGCCGCTGCATAGAAGGTGTCGCGATGTACGAGTCTGCCCTGGTTGAGCGAAAACCGTTGCGCTGGTTCGGTGAATCCGACGCCTAAGCCGGCACGGGTGGCTAACCGCAGGACGGTGATGCCAGCCATGCCCTTCTGCCCAGTCACCCCTTCCCACTGCTCCGGAGTACCGGCGCTGTCGTCGACTATCACCCAGTGCGGACCCAGCGCCGTACCGGAAGTAGATTCGATTGGTGACGGCATGGACGTCGGGCTGCCTCCCACCGGCGGCGTCCACGGTCCGCGACCCTTGCGGTGCAGTTCGGCGTCGAGTGCGTCTTCGAGTTCGGTAGGGGAGGCGAAGACCAGCCGACGCAGCCCGCACGCATCGAACATCTCATCATGTTGGTTGTGCGGCAACCACACCAGCCATTGCCAGAGCTCCGGATGGCGGGTGACCACCATCAGCTTGAGGTCATGCGGGCTGTGGTAGACGGCCAGCGAGCACAATATCGCTCGCGCCAGACCGTGCAGTTCGTCCGGGTTGTCGCCGATGAAGCTGAATCCCGGCTTGGACCGTAGGTTAAGTACCTTGCCGATGCCGCGGATCTTGCTCTGTTCCAAGATGAAATCCCGCAGCGCTCCACCGGTTACCGGCTCGAGTTCCTCGCCGACCGGAACGTCGGGCCACTGCAGCGAGACGGCGGATTCACTGGCCTGCTGCATCCCGATACCCAACCGGACATCGAGGAAGTCCGAATCGGTGGGGCGCCGCTCCCACATGCGTGGGCCGCCGATGACGGTGTCGAGGTGCTGCGGATCGGCATGCACGAACAGCTGGCTGCGGCGTTGCTCCCCGGCGGCGCGCTGTATTTCCTCACGGTCCTCGTCGAGCTGACGAAGGTAACTTCGGCGCAGCTTTTCCTGTTCACCCCAACTGATTCGGCGGCCGCGACCGAACCGTCCACCGAACATCAGTGCGCCGAACCCAACGAGGCCGATCATCGGGAAGAACCCCGACTGCAGCGACCGAACACCGGACGCGTACATCACCACTAGGGTGCCGACGATTCCGATCAGCAGAGCGGGCAGCGCGATCATCAACAAGATGTTGCGCGGCTCGCGTTCCGGCAGTGCCAACGGCGCGGCTACCGCGACTCGTACCGGCGGGACATTTGCGCAGCAGGTCGGCGACGAAGGCGCTGATCCTCTGCACCCCGCCCGGCAGCAGTACGTAGAAGCCGTTGACCGCGCCGCCGGCGTCACGGGATTCCAGCACGGTGCCCACCCTGCCGCCATCCAACCAGCGCGACGGTGTACCAGACTCTGGAATCTGCGGCAGCACAATCGGTTCCGTCGACGGCATCGCGTCGAAGAGTGCGTTGGACATCTCGATCGGATAGGTCACCCCGGCGTCCAGACCGAGGTTGAATGTCACCGAGCGGTCGGTCGGGTCGATGCGGGACCGCTGCCCTCCCCAAATCACGTAGCTGGCGCCCCGATGGGTCGCCAGAACGGCCTGCGTCGGCGCCATCGCCGCAGCCCTGTCGAGCGGTGCGAGGGGTCCGGCGATAGCGGTCACGACCGGAGACGTCGCACCGCCACGACCGCTTGGCTGTGTGTCACAGACCGCCCACGCGGACACCGTGCTGGCGGTCACCTGCAGACTGTCCGGCACACCCGGTATGCCGATCATGGGGCCGGTCGGGTACTTGGCGATCTCGGCGGCGGTCACCCACGTGGGTGCCGCGGCATTGCCGACCGCCAGCCGCGCCGACGTTAGGTTCAATGCGGGGTAGAGCCGCCCGTTGATTCGGGCGTACACGGCCCCAGTGTCACGGTTTCCAACCACGGCCGACTGTGCGACCAACCCAGCGGGCTTCATGATGTGCAACAGCGCCATCCAGCCCACCCCGAGCAGCACGAGCACCATCGACAACACCACTGCGGCCTGCTGCTTGCGGTCGTCGTGCTTCATTCGCACCGAGAACCGGGTGATCGCCGCACGTAATCGCCTGTTGTAGAACAGATGCCCCGAATTCTGGTCCCGGTTGGACAGATTGAGTGGCACTGATCGTTCTCCTTCGGGGCATCACTGCAGCTGGCCGCCGTACCGTGCCTGGTTGTCGGCTTCGGCCTCGTCGCGCAACGCTGCGATCGCGAGGTTGAGTCTGTCGGCCAGCTCGCTGTGGGCATAGCCGTCCATCACGTCCGGATGCAACGTCAACTCGAGCAACCGACCGTCGGCATTCGCGACAGCGAAGACATCCCCCAGGTCCACGCTGTAGGTGACGGTCTCGGCCTGCGCGACGAGTGCCTCCCACCTGTCGGCTGCTTCGCTCAGTTCACGAAGAACCGATTCGACGAGGGCCTCGTCGTCGGCGGCGCTGCGGTTGCTGAGTTCGCCGCGACGACCCGACCCCGACACCAGGACAGTATGTCGATGGCCCCGACCAGCGTCAATTCAACGTTCGGCCTGCTCACCGGACTTCGGTCCGGTCAATTTCCGGAACCAGGCGAAGTGGTAGTTCGCCGAAATGGTGTCACCGGCAACGCTTCGCTCGGTGGCGGCCAACAGCATGCAATTGAGAAGCTGGGCCGGATCGGGCTCGGGATAGTGGGCCAGCAGCTGGTAGCGGGCGGTATCCAGGTGCACGCGCAGCAAATCCACTTCCTGGTCGACGAGATCGGTACCAGCAGCGGCCGCCTTGGCCAGCGTGTTCACCAGCCGTGGCAGCCCATCCCGCCAATGCGTCGCTGCGCCGAGCTCCCAGCCCAGGTCATCGACGGGCGGCAGCTGGAATGGTTGCAGCGACTCTGGAGTTGCCGGCACGTCGGACGAGAGCTTGGACGGATCGCCTGGAGCGTAGGTCAGCGCCCGTGTCGTCGTCCCCAGCAACTCCGCCGCACGTCCGGTCCGGCGGTCGGGCTCCAACAGTCGCACGCCCTCGGGGACGGCGATCCCCGGGGGGATCCAACCATGTGCGAGGTCAGTGACCAGGACAGTCGTCCCGTCCGCACGCTCGCCGACCGCCCACCCCAGCCGTGGCTCCTGCCGGGCCACGTACGCCAGCAGAGCGTGCAACCTGTGCTCGTGGTCTGTGACCCGGTCGGCTTCGGCACTTTCGGGCGCTTGGGGCGGCGCCTCCGGTTGCGCCGGAGCTGAGGGCACCGGCCGGTCCCGCACGGAGGGCAACACCCGGGTGCTGGCGGTGTCAATCTCATCGGCTGGCTCGTCGCGGACGGCGGGGATCACCTGGGTCTTGTCGATATCCGTGTGGCCGGCCTCGCCCGACGGTTGGCGGTCAGTGAACGCGTGGCCGCTAACGCCGCGCAGTTGACGCAAGGTCGACTCGACTCGTCGCTGCGCCAGTGCTCGAGCTTCGCCGATCAATCGGGCCTCGGCGGCGCGCCGCTCCGCGAATGTCATTCCCGCGTGGCCCATTGATCTGAGGTCGACATTGGCGGTGTCGGCGATCCGTTGCAGGTCGGCCTTGAGATACGTTGCGAGCGATGCAGTTTCGGGTGAGGTGCGTGACAGCTCGGCGGGCCACAACTCACCGATCACCCAGGGGGTGCAATCCGGCGGGCCGCTGAAGGTGGGTACCGTGAGGGATTCCGCGGTTGCCCGGCGCAGGCGCTGGCGTGCCGTCACCCGACCGAAGATCCCCACCGGCTAAGCCTAGCGGTAGCTGCGGAGTGTTCGTTGCCCCGGATGCACACGGTGAATTGTGCCGGCGAGGTGGCCGAAGTACCGTACCTTCATGGCCGATTCTGCGTTGCAGCAGCAGCTCGACGAGGTGCGGGCGTTACTCGGTCGCGCACGAGAGTTGTTCGGCAACAACCCGATCGAGCCGCCGGTCGATATCGCGCCGGATCCCGACAGCGCGCGGATCTGGTTGCTCTAGCTCGCCGTCGGGCGTCTGCGCAGCTGATGTGTCAGCAGCTTCTCGATCGCGGCGTCGAGATGGTCGGCTGAGGGCACCTCGGCCGACGGCGTGTGCCCGGCGGCGAGGATCTCGTCGCGCACTTCCAGCAACGCCTTCAGGCACGAAACGTCGGCGGTCAGCAGGATTCCTTCGGCCAGCGTCTGGGCGTCGGTTTCCATGGCCGCCTCGCTCAGCGCGACGCTGTGCAGGTATCCGCCGCGGCAGGATCGAACCAGGATGTGCCCACTGGGGTGCACGGTGTCGAAGGCGGGATTGGCGTCTGTCATGCGCGACCCGTCATCGGTCGCCGTCGACGATTCCGCCGAGCATTCCCGCCGCCTCCTGTTCGTGCCGCTCCCAGGTCGCGGCGGAAATCTCGAGGTTCTGGGCGATTTCGGCGTGGTCGTCAGCCTGCTGTTCGTAGCAGCGCCGCCTGAATTCGAGCAGTTCGCGTCCGGCTTCGCGAAGCTCGCCGAAGATCGGGCCGAGCGAGTCCAGGCTGTCCTGGATGGCGGCGTGCGAGGACGGGATGGTCCGCAAGTGGTCGGAGGTCTGTTGGTGACGGGCAGCTGCGTCCCGCAGGTGCGCGGGCACCACATGGATCCGATCGGCCATCTGCTCCTCCTCTGCTGCTCGCCGGTCCGGTGGCCGGCGAGTTCTGTTTTTCTATGGCTAGCTGGTCAACGTCGCAGACGGCCGGGTAGGCGTCGGCGCCTCGCCGGCGGGCGGCGCGGTCTCCGGTGCGGGAGAGGCCGGCGCCGGCGGGTGCTCCCAGCCTAGAAAGCTGGGTCCGGTCACGGTCGCGATCTGCTGAATTTGGCCGTCGAGCAGTGCCTTGCTGCGGCCCAAGGCGAGGGCGTGCCGATCGGTGAAGATGCCGATGTCACCTGGCGTGAGCTGGGATAGGTCCACGGGGTGGGCGACCGCGGTACCGGGTTGCGGGATGGTGATTCCCTGCTGCTGGAACGCGTCGGGGATCGGTGTTCCGCTCGCGGCAGCCTTGATCGCTGCCGCCAGCTGCGGGCTGGCGGCAGTCACCGTCTCGCCGGTGGGGAGCGTCACCGTCGTCGGCCCCGCTGTCGCTTCGGGCTGACCCTGGTCCGCCGGGGGCTGGGGATCGTCTTGGTGGTCTGGATCGTCCTTGTTGGAGTCCTCATCGGCCGGCTTGCGCTCGCTCCGATCGGGTTCCTCGTCGAAGAGCCCGTCTCCGAGCCCGCCGTCATCGCGTCCGGGGGCACCGCCCGACAGGCCGGGCAGCGACAGACCGCTCGGTGTGCCCCAGCTGGGCAAGCCCGTGCCGGCGCCCGGCGCCGCCGCGCTCGCGGGTAGTCCGCCGCCGGAAGTCGCCGCGGGCATAGCAGCAGGTTCTTGCATCGGCGCTCCCGCCGGATCGTCGAAGAGCAGCGAGTCCAGCAGCGGGTCTGATCCCATGTCGGCGACGGCCGGCGTCGCCTGCTGGGCACCACCACCAGCCGCGTACGCGGGCGCCGCGTCCACCCGATCGCGGGGGGGTTCCTCCTTCGACGCGTTGTACAGCGACGTCCAAGCAGCCATGAGGGCAGATTTCGAGGTGTCGTCGAGGCCGGCGGTCGCGACCACGGCCCGGATGTCCCTGAGCTTGCCGATCAGGAACCGCTGGAAGTCGCGCGCGCCGGCCGGGGTATCCAGGTCCGATCGGGTGGCTACGGCGATCTCGATCTCCCGCTGCAACGACGCCAGCGCATCCTTGCCTTCGGTGGTCGTCAGGTGCGCGTTCAGGATGGCCGAGACGACCTGCAGATCCAGCTGGGAAGTCACCGAATTCTGGTGCGCCAGAGCGGCTTCTGCCTCGGCAATCGCGTTGGCGGCGTCGCCGTCCGCGCGGTCGGGCTGGGCGGGTGAGCGTGGCGGTGCAGGCACTCGGTCCGGTAGCGGTGCGGCAGGTTGGTCGAACACATCGGGATGCTGCCGGCGGATCCGGTCCAGCAGGGCGTCACGTACCTGGCCGGGTGTCGCGGGACTCAGAAAGTCGATCACCTCTTGCCCGGTCAACCCGGCCTTCCATGCGCTCGGGTCACCGGTGCGTGCCGCGATGAGCTGCATCGCATCGAAGACGTCCCTATCGGTCGCCATGCCGCGGGACAGTACCTACGGCCGCCCAACTCGGCAATTCACCCCGTGTGGATCGAGTATTGGTCTTGCAAGCCTTGCAGCACAGCACTTTTCGTACGGCTAACCTCGCGTGCGCTGGCCACCACGGCGGCGATCTCACGCTGCTTTGCGACCAGGAAACGCTGGAACTCGCGCGCACCCAGCGTCGTATCGCCGCCCGAACCGCCATGCTGCGGCACCGCGCGGTCGATCTCCGCCGCAATCGTCTCGAGCCGGCGGGCGCTATCTCGCACCGCCTGGTGTGCGCTAGTGAGGACGTCGGCCAACGTCCGGTCGGCATCGGCGATCGCACTGTGCTTTCTGGCCAGCGCCGCCTGGCGCTGCTGGATGGCCGCTACCGAAGACCCGGCTTGGTCCGACATGGCTCTAACCTTCTCATCCTGCCCAGTCGACTGGGCGTTGACTCACAGTGGCCGCCGGATCTGCACGTTGCCGCCCAGCGGGCTGATCCGCACGGACGCGCCCGAATATGGCGCTTCGACCACCAGGTTGTTGCCGATCGCCAGCTGCACGTGGCCCGCGTGCGGAAACACCAGGTCACCGGGTCGCACCTGCGATCGCGGCACCGGGACCCCGTCGTTGATCTGTTGGTACGTGGTGCGATCGAGGTGCACACCGGCCTGCGCGTAGGCCCATTGGACCAGCCCAGAGCAATCGAACTGATCGGGACCGGTCGCACCCCAGACATACGGCCGGCCCAGCCGCGAGAGCGCGGCGCGCACCGCGAGCCCGGCCCGCCCGCTCGGCAGTGGCAGTCGCCGTCCGCGGCGATGGTGCGTCATCCGATAACGCAGCGCGCGCAGCGCCGCAGCGTGGCGTCGCGAGCGACTCCGGGCGGACGTGACGTGCGCGCGTTGAGCACGCAACCGCGCCACCCGGCGACGCATCGCTTCCCGTTGCGCCAGCGGTGTCGTCGGCGTGGTGGCGGCATCGGCCTGAGCCTCGCCGAGAACGGCGCCGGTGACCTCGCGCGCGGCGGCGCGATCGCGATGGGCGCCGGCGAGCACGGCGGTTGCTGCTGCATCCGTTTGCGCGGCCGACGTCAGGGCCGTCCGGGCGCGGGTTGCGGTCCGTTGATAATGATGTTGTCCGACAACGGTATTCGACTCATCACTAAACACCCCGGTGCCCGCGTCCACACCGGGATTCGCACCCACGCCAACGAAAAGATCGTGGGCGCGGCGCAGGGCCTCGAGTTCGAGGCGGCTCACCGGTCATCCCCCGACTCTTCGGCGGACTCGAGGCTGGGCTCGGAACCGGGCGCGCGCTCCATCGCCTCGGTGAATGCGCGCACTCGCGGCATCGCCGCCGGAGGAATGACGCCCCGGTTGCGGATGTCCCAAACCTCGTCCCCGCCGACGCCGAGTAACGCGGCGATAACCGCATCTGGCAGCGACGACCGCGTACAGGCCCGGTCGAAGCGCGCACTCAGACTTGCTGGCATTCGCTGCAACAGGGCGCTGCGTGTTGCTTCGAGGGCCTGCAGATGCTCCATGAGGCGTCCGGCCGAATCGACGCTGGCGTTCACTGCGACCCGCCACGAGCTGGCGGCCAGCATCTCCGCCTTCACACACTGTGCGATCACAGACAGAATATACGTCTCATATTCGTTTGATGTCTTCGCTGGTAGGCGATCGATGACCGACCTGAGCGTCTCAAGCTGCGCCTCGGCGTATCCCTCCAGCACCTCGGTGTCGTCGTGCCTGTCTACGACGACCGGCCCCGGCCGCCGCGCGATACCGAGTTCGGGCGGTTGCGTCGCAAGCAAGCGCGCCAGTTCAGCGTTGGGATCGGCGGCGACCAACAATCGCGAGTAGGTGCCGGGGGGCAAGCCTAAACCGTTCTCAACTTTCTGAACTGTGCTTTTATGCGGCTTTCGGGCGCCGCGCTCCAGGTAGCTCAGCCCCATGATGCTCACCCCGGTGGCTGCCGCCAGGTCCGCGAGCGACCAGTCACGGGACTCGCGCAGCGCACGCATGGCCGCGCCGGCCGACTCACGGCTCACGGCTGGCTCCGGCCATACGCGGGATATTACACAGCGACTCTGACTCGCCTTCGGATATACGTTTTTGTCACGTTTCTCTTGCCTGTGGTGTCTGGGTGTGTATACGATTTCGCATACGTTTCGCTCGAAAGGAGATCGACTCATGGCAAACCCCTGCGCATCCAACCCAGAACTCTGGTTCGGTTATCCCGACGACGACGGCGGAGACGGCGCCGCCAAGGCCCGCGCCTACGAGCGGTCGGCGACCGAGGCACGGATTCAATGTCTGCGGCGGTGCCCGCTGGCTCAGCAGCGCATGTGCGCCCAGCGGGCGATCACCCATCGTGAGGAGTACGGGGTTTGGGCCGGCGTAAAGCTGCCAGGCGGCCAGTACCGAAAACGCGAACAACTCGCGCGGGCCCATGAGGAATTGCGCCGCATCGCCGCCGGCGAGATCAATGCCCGGCAGCTGCCGGAGAACACCGCGCTGCTGGCCCGGCACGAAAGCAGCACCGTGGCCGTCAGCGCGGCGGTGTTGCATCTCCCGCAGGCCCGGCTGGGTCCGCGCACGGCAGCCTGAGCCAGGCCTGACCGGCAACGCGGATTGTGCGACCGCGCGCCGGGTATACGGGGGTCATTGGTGGCCCCGCTCGGGCCGAGGCAGCGACCGCAAAGGCGTACCCATGACCTTCGACCTGACCCCCACGGCAGCCCAGCACGACTTGGCGCGGCGGACACACGAATTCACCGAAGAAGTGATCCGGCCCGTCGCCCTCGAGTACGACCAGCGCCAGGAGTTCCCCTGGCCCGTGCTGGAGGAGGCGGCGCAGCGCGGCTTCTACAGCCCGTTGTTCTACCGGGATCTGATCGGCGATCCCACCGGCATCTCGCTACCGATGTTCATGGAGGAGCTGTTCTGGGGTTGTGCGGGAATCGGTCTGGCGATCGTCATGCCTGCGTTGGCGCTGTCGGCGATCGGCCAGGCCGCCTCTCCGGAGCAGATGTTGGATTGGGCCCCTGAATGTTTCGGCACGCCAGGTGATCTCAAGCTCGCCGCGCTGGCGATCTCGGAACCCGAAGGCGGCAGCGACGTGCGCAATCTGCGAACCACTGCCCGCCGCGACGGCGACGACTGGATCATCGACGGCCACAAGATGTGGATCGGCAACGGCGGCATCGCCAACGTCCACGTCGTCAACGCCGTCGTCGACCAGGAACTCGGCCACCGCGGCCAGGCGCTGTTCGTGGTGCCTGGCGGCACACCGGGGTTGGAGTTGGTGCGCAAGCTCGACAAGTTGGGTTGCCGCGCTTCACACACCGCTGAATTGAAGTTCAACAACGTGCGGGTTCCGGGCGGCAACCTGCTGGGCGGCCAGGACAAGCTGGAGCACAAGTTGGCCAAGGCGCGGGAAGTGGTCGCCGGCGGCAAGAAATCCGGCTCGGCCACCCTGGGTACCTTCGAGCAGACCCGACCGATGGTCGCGGCGCAGGCAATCGGGATCGCCCGCGCCGCGCTGGAATACGCGACTGCCTACGCCACCGAACGGGAAGCCTTCGGCGGCCCCATCATCGACAACCAAGGCATCGCTTTTCCTCTGGCGGAATTGGCAACCCAGATCGATGCCGCCCGTCTCTTGACGTGGCGGGCATCCTGGATGGCGGCCAGCGGTGTCCCGTTCGAGCGGGGTGAGGGTTCGATGTCGAAGATGGCCGCCAGCGAAGTTGCGGTCAAAGCCACCGAGCGCGCCATTCAGACGATGGGCGGCTGGGGCTACATCACCGATCACCCGGTGGAAAAGTGGTATCGGGATGCCAAGCTGTACACCATCTTCGAAGGCACCAGCGAAATCCAGCGGATGGTGATCGCCAACGCGCTGGGTTCTAACGTCGACACCCCGCCATTGCACGTGACCATCGAGCCGAGCGGGGGTCCGTTGAACCGGATATTCGGCCGCGGGACGCCGTTGCGTTCACGCGCAGCCGACACCGCGCTGTCGCTGAAGGATCGGGTGCCCGAACCATTCATGCGGGTAGCGATGAAGGTACTGCGCCCACCGGGGCGCTGAGGGGCGCGGCGAGTAGGGTCGCGAGGGTGAGCAACCTGGAGGTGGAACCTTCCGAAGTCGCTTGTGGCGCTTCGCCGACGGCCGCCGTTTCCGAAGTGCTGCGGCCACGGGAGGTCCCGCTGGGTGGTCCGCGGGCGATCCGGGTGCAGCGCACGCTCCCACAGCGGCAACGCTCACTGATCGGGGCATGGTGCTTCATCGATCACTACGGACCCGCCGCCACTCAGATGGACGTCCCGCCGCACCCGCATACCGGATTACAAACCGTGAGTTGGCTGTTCGATGGCGAGGTTGAACATCGCGACAGTGCCGGCGTCCACGCAATGGTGCACCCGGGCGAGCTGAACCTGATGACCGCCGGCGCAGGCATCTGCCATTCCGAGGTGTCCACGCCCGGACGGGTTCTGCGCGGCGCGCAACTGTGGGTAGCGCTGCCGGATTCGGCACGCGACACCGGTCGCGCCTTCGCGCACTACCGGCCCGAAGAGACGCTGCTGCCCAGCGCGCGGCTCAAGGTGTTTCTCGGGGAGTTAGCCGGAAGCCGTTCTCCGGTAACGCCTTTCACGCCGTTACTGGGTGCACAAGTCGATCTCGACCCCGGAGCAGGGGTCGACCTCAGCGTCGACCCGGCATTCGAGCACGGCGTGCTGTGTGACGCGGGACCCGTACAGATGGGTGGGGTCACCCTGGCCGTCGCCGAGCTCGGGTACCAGGGCCCGGGACATCAAACACTGCACCTGCGCAGTGCGGGCGGCGCACCGGCTCGGGTTTTGCTGTTGGGCGGCGTCCCGTTCGGCGAACAGCTGGTGATGTGGTGGAACTTCGTCGGTCGCAGCCACGACGACATCGTCGCCTATCGTCAGTCATGGCAGGACGGCAACGACGGGCCCGCCGCGGACCGGTTCGGTGCCGTCGCGGGTTACCGGGGTCCGGTCACCCGCCTGCCGGCACCGCCCCTGCCCACCACCCGGCTGCTGCCCAGGCCGGCTGCCCAACCAGAGGAGCGCACATGACCACCGACAAAACCGGCGCGGTAACCACCGTGACGAAGGAGGACGACCGGTACAGCATCGACGTCGGCGGCCAGACCGTCGGCTTCGCCGATTTCGCCGACCGAGGCGAGCAGCGCATCTTCCACCACACCGAGATCGACCCGGACTTCGGCGGCCGCGGGCTCGCGACCATCCTGCTGGAGGAGGCGCTGCAGGCCACCCGCGCCGACGGCAAGCGCATCGTGCCGGTGTGCTCGATGGTGGTCACCGTGCTCAAGAAGCATCCCGAATACAACGACATCACTGATCCGGTCTCCGCCGAAGTTGTCGGATGGGTCAACGCGCGTCCCGGTCACTAAGCCGCCGAGACTATCCCCGCTCCTCCCAGGTGGTAGGCAGCATCGGCATGGTCGGCCCGCTACCGTATTCGTCGCCGTCCAGGGTGACCAAGCCAGTGGCGTCGGCGTCGCCGCTGGCAACGGTGCCACCAAATCCCATCGCGCCTGCGCCACGGCTCGATGCGGCGACCAGCGGTTCCTCGGGCGGTACGTCGGCGTCAGGGTCGTAGTCCAGGAACTCGTCGGCGTACTGATGCTCGGGCATTGTGGCCGCCCGCCGGCGCCGCGCTCGCCGCTTATCGCGTGCCGAAACCCCCGCCGCGGCGGCCGGAATTCCTTCCGCCGGGGCCTTCACGCCGGTCCGGTCACGGAAAGTGGGGGAGAACCCTTCGTCGGGTCCAATACCGGCTACAGCGTAGGGAATGGCCGGCGCCGCGGCCGCCGGAGCAGCCGAGGCCGGCGCGGCCCCCGCGCTGCCCGCAGCAGTGGTCACCGGAGCACCGGCCGGGCCAGCCACGGTGGGCGCCAGGGTGGCCATCGGGTAGTTCGAGGAGTGCGAGGACACCACCGGTGCCGTCGAAGCCCCCACCCCCTCGCCGTCGGGGACGGCGGCAGGTAACTGCTGCAGATACTGGTAACCAACCCCGATCACCACGCCCATCGTGATCGCGAGCAGCGGATCGAGCAGCAGCTGAGGGTAGGTCAGCGATGCTCCGATCCACGAGAAGACCTGGTAGGCAACCGCGAACAGGAACGGCCCCCAGGTGACCAAAGCCGCCTCCGGGTTGGTCAGGAAGTCGTTGATCAACTGGAAGCTGTTGCCGATCGGATTTTGCAGGAAGTTGATGATCGGCTGGAACACACTGTTGACGTAGTCGAGATACTGCTGCAGCAGCTGTGTGATGAGGTCGGCGAGGTTAAGTTGGCTACCTGAGTCGGCGGCCGGCGCGGCCGCAGCCAGCTGACTGGGTTCGGCGGCGAAATTCGCGGCGTCGGCCTTGACAACCGCGGGCGCCGGTGAGGTGGTGGGCACCGCCGCCGCCGACGACGTCGCGACAGCTTGATAGGTCCCCATGGTGGTGGCGGCCTGGATCCACATCCGGACGTAGTCGGCCTCGTTCAGCGCGATCGGAATCGTGTTGATACCAAAGAAATTCGTACCGACCAGCACCCCGTGGATGATGTGGTTAGCCGCTAGCTCCGGCAAGGTCGGCATCATCGCCAGCGCCGTCGTGTAGGCGGTCGCGGCGGCCTCGTGCTGAGCGGCCGCGGCCAGGCTCTTGGCCTGCGCGCCGGCCAACCACCCCAAGTAGGGAGCGTGTGCGGCGACGTACTCGGCGGCCGAGGGTCCCTCCCACGAACCCGACTGCACCGCACCCAGCACCCCGAGCAGCTCGGCTGCCGCCGAATCGTATTCCGCGGCAAGCGCCTGCCAGGCGCCCGCCGCGGCCAGCAGCGCACCCGGGCCGGGTCCCGCGGACAACAATGCGGAGTGCAACTCGGGCGGCGAGGCCATCCAAATCGGAGCCGTCATCCCGTCAGCCCCCCCTTAAGAAACCTAACGTCATCCAAAGCTCTCCTCCCCGTGCGTCGCCGCCGCAGCGGACGACACGATAGGCAGGTACCCAAGTTGGCGGGTAAGGGGTAAGTCCGCCGAATTAGGTACGCCTAACCTGCACAGTAGCGGGCTTCCCGCCATACCAGCAATGCAGCCGTCGAAGACGCCGCGCTACCTGCCGTTGCGCTCCCGGTGCTTGCAACCCGGCCAGCAGCAGGGCCGCCGCTTGCCTTCTTCGAGCTCCTCCTGGGTGCGGCGGATGCGGCGCTCCCGGGTCGTGACCTGCTTGGCGTCCTCGACCCAGCAGATGAATTCATTGCGCGCCAACGGGGTGATGTCGTTCCAGAGCGCTAGCGCGGTGCTGTTGCCGATCAACGCCTGCCGCAGGTCGGCGGGAAGTTCGTGGACAACGCCGCCCGGCACTTTCTGGCTGGTCACGTCGCCAGGGTACCGGCGGCGCGCACGGTCACTCGTCTTCGTCGTCGATGGTCCGCGGGCGCGACTCATCCCGCTCGCCGAACGACGCGGAGTGGCGCGGCGCCTGATGCCCGTATACGCCCTCGGGGTAGGCGGTCTCGGCGTGCTGGGTCAAGTCGATGCCGCTCTTCTCGTCCGCGGCGCTGAGCCGGAACCCTAAGAATCGGTCGATCAGCTTGGCCAGGGCGAAGCTCATCCCGAACGCGTAGACCGCGACGACCACCATAGCCAGCGACTGCTTGCCCAGCTGGCCCAGGCCGCCCCCGTACAGCAATCCGCGCGGACCACCGGTCATCACCGCGGTGGCCAGCAGCCCGATCATCGATACGCCGACGACCCCACCGACGAAGTGCACGCCCACCACGTCCAGCGAGTCGTCATAGTTGAGCTTGAACTTGACCAGGATCGCGTAGGAGCACACGATTCCGGCGACCAGCCCGACGACGGCGGCACCCAGAGTGTTCACCGTTCCACAGGATGGTGTGATGGCCACCAGCCCGGCCACCACCCCCGAGGCGGCACCGAAGGTGGTGGGCTTGCCGTCGCGGAACTGTTCCACCGCCAGCCAGCCCATCATGCCCAGGCAGCCGGCCACCAGCGTGTTCAGGAAGATCGCCGAGGCCAGTCCGTCGGCGGCCAGCGCCGAACCGGCGTTGAACCCGAACCAGCCGAACCACAGCAGTCCTACCCCGAGGAGCACGAACGGAAGGTTGTGCGGTCGCATCGCCTCCACCTTGAAACCAATGCGCGGCCCCAGCACCAGCGCCAGGGCCAGCGCCGAGGAGCCCGAGACGATCTCGACCACCAGACCACCCGCGTAATCGAGCACACCCATCTTGGACAGCCACCCCGTTGGCGCCCAAACCCAGTGCGCTACAACGGAGTAAACCGCGATTGTCCACGCCGGTACGAACACCAGCCAGGCGGCGAACTTGGCCCGATCGGCGATGGCACCGCTGATCAGCGCGGCGGTGATGATGGCGAAAGTCAACTGGAAAGTGGCGTAGAGCAGCTCTGGCACTTGTCCGTGCAGGGTCTGCGGCCCGATGCCCGCCATGCCCGCATGTGCCAGACCCCCGAGGAACCCGCCGAGACCGCCGCCGGCGAACGCCAGGCTGTATCCCACCAGCAGCCACGCCACCGTGACGAGCGGGATGGAGATGAAACTCATCATGATCATGTTCAGCACGCCGGTGGTGCGCACCATGCCGCCGTAGAAGATCGCCAGCCCGGGCGTCATCAGCAGCACCAGCGCGGTGCTGGCCAACAGCCAGGCGGTGGCGGCCGGATCGATGTTCAACGCTGCAGCTCCCTCGGTAGTTGTCGGTAGGAATCTAAGGCACGCCGGAGTCAGCGCTTGGCAGTCGGTGGTCTCAGCGACCCGTCAGCGGCGAAGGCCGCGCGATCGCGCAGTGCGGGGTGCGAAAACGCTGGTCCCATTCACCCATCAAGAACCGTGGCTAGCGACCGCAGCCGCGCGAGGTCGGTCCCTCAGACAGAAAACCCGGCCAAAGGCCGGGGCGGTTCCGTCGTGACAAGTGTGAACGGCGATTTTCCGCTGGGCCTAGGGGCCGCAGCGCTCGATCGAGCCATATCAACGCCGCGCCATGCGTCATACCTGCGGGCCGCCGGCCAGGACAATTTGCGCGCAGGCTCTACATTTGGGACCGAAATCTGTCGATCGCCATCCTCGTCGACCTGGCCATCGTTGAAGTTGCGTTGCGCAACGCCATGCATACCGCGTTGAACAATGCCCACAGGCCTGAGTGGTACCAGAACATTGCCCTCGATGACCGCTCACAGAGACGGGTCGCCCAGGCCTGGGGTAACCCCGCGCAAGGCGACCCCTCGACACCGAGGCGGCTCATCGCGCAGTGCACATTTGGGATGTGGGTTCACTCTCGGCTACACCGGGACCGTGCGGTCTGCGCAAGGCATGACCGTCGGCGGCGGCACCATGGGCGGCCACGACCGCCCCGGAGTGTGCTGGACCATCCTGAGCGCCAAAGCCTCCCGCGCCATAGCCTTTATCTAGACAGTTAGAACTAAACAGTTTAAACTGTCTATATCGGTGGCGTCAGCGAATCTTCTATCCGGGCAGCCACAGACTTACGGGTGTTCTTCAGTAGGGCGCGGCGCCGGATGCGTGAAGTTGCTGCCCAACAATCACGCCACCAAGCCTGCACCGGCGTCCCACGCTGGGTGGCTCGGCGCGCCAGAAAAGATAAAGAGAGAGTTTCACCCATGACAACGTTGATTGGCGATTTGAACGGCAAGACCGCTCTGATCACCGGCGCCACAAAAGGCGTCGGCGCGGCCATCGCACTACAGTTCGCCGCGGCCGGCGCCCGCGTCATCGTGAGCGGACGCCATGCTGAGCGCGGCAAGCAGGTGGAAACCACCATCCGCGACCGTGGCGGCGCGGCGCTCTTCGTCCCCATCGACCTGAGCATCGAGGAACAGGTCCGCACCGGAATCGACACCGCAGTCCAGCACTATGGCAGCCTCGACATCCTCGTCAACAACGCCGCCCCCACCGACGTAGTCCTGGGCGGAGACGGCGCCGCCGGGGATCTCCGCACCAACCAGCTGATGTCCATCCTCACACCAGGACTGATCGGTCAGTTCTGGGCATGCAGATACTCTCTTCCACACCTGATCGCCAACCCAACCAGCGCCATCATCAACATCTCAGCAGCAGCCTCAAAAACGGTGTACCCAAAGCCGCCGGCTACAGCATCGGCAAGGGCGCGATTAACGCGCTGAGCCGCCAAATCGCCGTCGACTACGGAGCCAACGGGCTACGGTCTAACACCATCATCATCGGCCATGTCATCACCGACGACGTCGCCCGGATCCTGAACCAAAATCCCGGCATGGCAGCAACTTTCGAGACGATGATCGTCACCCGCACCGGCTATCCCGCCGACGTCGCGGCCGCCGCGCAATTCCTCGCCTCCGACGACGCCGGATTCATCACCGGCGTGGAACTACCCGTCGATGGCGGAATGCTCATCACCAACAACGTCCCCGCGGTCAGCCAAGCCACCACCGACCGCCCCACAGCATTATGACGGTGCGTCTCGTCAAAATCACCCAACACGGCGCCGACCTGACCATCAACGACACAACCGCGCCCGCAGCAGTCATCCCGAACTCAGACACACCGCCGATACCCATCCACCCCAACAATCCCATTGACCCACCACCGGGCGGTGCAATCATTCACCACCTCACCACACCTCACGACGACCAACGCAACCCAGCCGACGCTCCACCCCCCATCAGCTGGCTAGTGACCGAACTCAGTCCCCATTTCCAGACACCAACGCACACCACCCACACCCACGACTACGGCATCGTGCTGCACGGCGAGGTCGACCTACTCCTGGAAACAAAGACCATCACCCTGCACATCGGCGATGCCATCACGATCACCAACGCCCCCCACGCCTGGCGCACCAGCAAACAAGGCGCCACAATCGCCACAGTTGTCTACCCTCTTCGCGACCGCTCTCGCTGATTAACTCGCAACCCATCACACACACAGGCATCAAACCCGGGGCGTTCCAGACCGCCTCCTGCACTTAGCAGTCGAAAAGCGTCGCCTACTACAAGTAGTGATTGACCCAGCGTCCGTAGTGAGTTCGCTAGCGAACGACATTGTGCGCATCGACGATGCTGATCGCGAGACACTGCAGCGCTACTCCGATGCACTCACGCAGCTGCTTGCCTAAGTCGCCAGGGGACGCGTGCAGCTAAATCCCCAGCCACCTGCTTTCGGCCCTCGCAACCTCTAGACAACCTCAAACACAAAGGTCACGACCTCTTTCGAGTTCGTGACCTTATGCTTCGCAGTTCGTAGAACTGCTGTATGTGGGCGAAGGGGGACTTGAACCCCCACGTCCCGAAGGACACTGGCACCTGAAGCCAGCGCGTCTGCCATTCCGCCACTCGCCCGAAACAACCGCAGGACCATATCACTGTAGTCGGCGCCAACCCCAACCGCGCACCCGGGCAGCACCCGTGCAGTCGCTTCACGCCAAATCAACGCCGGGGTCTCTGATCAGTAGCGATGCAATTCTCAGGATTCTCACGGTGCCGCCGCATCGGGGTATCCCGATACGATTGCTCATCAACACGACCAACGGCCGAGCCGTTTACCCTCCGAGAATCCCCCAGCACAGTAGTGAGGCGAGCGCGCACAGATGGGTAGCCGACGAGGGCTGGTTCAACGCATCGAGCGCAAACTCGAGGCGACCGTCGGTGATGCGTTTGCCCGGGTTTTTGGCGGATCGATCCTGCCGGAAGAAGTTGAAGCGATGCTGCGGCGTGAGGCCAACGACGGCGTCCGGTCCTTGCAGGGAAATCGCCTTTTGGCACCCAACGAATACATCATTACCCTCAGTGTGCACGACTCGGAGAAGTTGGGCGCCGATCCGGACCTTACGTCGGGCGCTTTTGCTCGGTACTTGGCGGACTATATCCAAGAACAGGGGTGGCAAACGTATGGTGATGTGGTCGTACGGTTCGAGGAATCCTCGAACCTGCATACCGGCCAGTTCCGCGCCCGCGGTGCTGTCAACCCCGACGTCGAGCCCCGCCCGACGGCTACCGATGCCGCACGGCCACAATCGAAGCATGCGTTTGGCGCAGAACCAGGAGTACGACCGATGACTGACAATCCGAACTACCGCGGTCAGGGGCGGCCCGACGAGTACTACGACGACCGCTACGGACGCCAAGAAGACCCGCGCGGCGGCTACCCGCCCGAGCAGGGCGGCTACCCGCCCCAGCAGGGCTACCCACCACAGCAGGGTGGCTACGGCCAGGGCGGCTACGAACAACCCCAAGGCGGCTACGGCCAGGGCGGCTACCAGGACCAGGGCGGCTACGGGCAGCCCCAGGGTGGATACGAGCAGCCGCAAGGCGGCTACGGCCAGGGCGGCTACCAGGACCAGGGCGGCTACGGGCAGCCCCAGGGTGGATACGAGCAGCCGCAAGGCGGCTACGGCCAGGGCGGCTACCAGGACCAGGGCGGCTACGGCCAAGGCGGGTACGGCGAGGCGCAGGGCGGCTACGCACCGACCCACGAGTCGGCTCCCGCGGCGCCTCAGGGCCCTCCCGGCGGCGGCTACGGCGCTGCGGGCGGCTACGGCCAGGAGCAGGGTTACCAACAGGGCGGCTACAGCCAGGGCCAGCCGCAGGGTGGCTACGGACAACCCCAGGGCGGCTACGGCGACTACGGGCGCGAGCCCGCTCGTCAGGATGCCGGTGGTTACGGCGCCCCGCCTGCGCCGGCGGAGCCGCAGCGGCAGGCCTACCCCGAGCAGGGCGGCTACGGGCAAGACCAGGGTTACCAGCAGGGCGGCGGCTACGGGCGCCAGGAATACGGCGCCAACGAGTACACCCAGTACGCCGAGGCTGCGCCCGGCGGCGGCTACGCCCCGGCGCCGGGCGGCTATGGCGAGCCCGCCGGCCGCTCGGATTACGACTACGGGCAGCCGCCGGCGCCCGACTATGGTCAACCCGCCCCTGACTACGGTCAAGGCGGTGGCTATGGCGGCTACGGGCAGGGCGGTTACGGGCAGGCGGGAGCGCAGGTCACCCTGCAGCTCGATGACGGCAGCGGGCGCACTTACCAGCTGCGCGACGGCTCGAACATCGTCGGTCGGGGGCAAGACGCCCAGTTCCGGCTGCCCGATACGGGTGTGTCGCGTCGGCATCTGGAAATTCGCTGGGACGGCCAGGTCGCGCTGCTCTCGGACCTGAACTCGACGAACGGCACCACCGTCAACAACGCGCCAGTCCAGGAATGGCAGCTGGCCGACGGCGATGTCATCCGTCTGGGCCACTCCGAGATCATCGTCCGCATCCACTGACCCCACCCCGGCCGGCATCCCAGTATTGTGTCTTTGCTGAGATGCCCGATATCGCGGGCAGGGGGTGGGCAGCGCCGGGACGGAAAGGACCGCCAGATGCAGGGTTTGGTTCTGCAACTGACGCGCGCCGGGTTCCTAATGCTGTTGTGGCTCTTCATCTGGTCGGTGCTGCGGATCCTGCGCACCGACATCTACGCCCCGACGGGTGCGGTCATGGTGCGGCGTGGGCTTGCGTTGCGCGGCAGCCTGCTGCCGTCACGGCAACGCCGAGACTCGGTCCGCTATCTGGTCGTCACAGAGGGGGCGCTGGCCGGAGCCCGCATCACGCTCAGCGGACAGCCGGTGCTGATCGGGCGCGCGGATGATTCGACGTTGGTGTTGACTGACGATTACGCATCGACTCGGCATGCCAGGCTGTCCCAACGCGGTTCGGAATGGTATGTGGAAGATCTAGGTTCGACGAACGGCACTTACCTTGACAGGGCGAAGGTGACGACTGCGGTACGAGTTCCCATAGGTACGCCGGTTCGGATCGGCAAGACGGCTATCGAGTTGCGCCCGTGAGGCGCGCAGATGGCGACGGCGCCGGCTCGCCGGGGTTGCGAGCCAGGGTCGAGGAGTTGCGCCCGTGACACTAGTCCTGCGCTACGCCGCCCGCAGCGACCGAGGCTTGGTGCGCTCCAACAACGAAGACTCGGTCTACGCCGGTGCGCGGCTGTTGGCTCTGGCCGACGGTATGGGCGGCCACGCCGCCGGTGAAGTCGCCTCCCAGTTGGTGGTCGGCGCACTGGCGCCACTCGACTACGACGAGCCCGGCGGAGACCTGCTGGCCAAGCTGGACGCAGCGGTACGCGAGGGCAACTCCGCGATCGCCGCTCAGGTCGAAATGGAGCCCGACCTCGAGGGCATGGGGACCACCCTGACCGCGATCCTGTTCGCGGGCGACCGCCTCGGGCTGGCGCATATCGGGGATTCGCGCGGCTACCTTTTCCGCGACGGCGAACTGACCCAGATCACCAAGGACGACACGTTCGTCCAGACGCTGGTCGACGAAGGCCGGATCACCGCCGAAGAAGCGCACAGCCACCCGCAGCGGTCGTTGATCATGCGCGCGCTGACCGGCCACGAGGTCGAGCCGACGCTGACCATGCGGGAAGCCCGCGCCGGCGACCGTTACCTGCTGTGCTCCGACGGGCTTTCCGACCCCGTCAGCGATGAGACCATCGCCGAGGCGCTGCAGATCCCCGACGTCGCCGAGAGCGCGTATCGGCTGATCGAGCTTGCGCTGCGTGGCGGTGGCCCCGACAACGTCACCGTTGTCGTGGCCGACGTCGTCGACGACGAGATAGGGCAGACCCAGCCCATTCTGGCCGGCGCGGTGTCCGGCGACAACGACGACGATCAACTAACGCTGCCCAACACCGCCGCCGGCCGAGCTTCAGCGATAAGGCCCCGCCCGGAGGCCGCGAAACGCGTTGCGCCGCAAGCGGAACCGCCGAAGAAGTTGCGCTGGCCGCGCCGGCGGCTCTTTCTGGTCGTCACGCTGGTAGTGCTGCTGCTACTGGCTGGCCTGTTCATCGGCCGGATGATCGTGCGGGACAACTACTACGTCGCCACCAACGGCGCATCCGTCGCCATCATGCGGGGCGTCCAGGGGTCGTTGCTGGGCATGTCGATGCACGAGGTACACCTGGTCGGCTGCGTCAACGCGCAGAACGTGGTGACCGAAGCGCCACCCGGAACGGCCGGCTGCCGGCAGCTCAAACTGGACGATCTTCGTCAATCCGAGCGCGCTGCGGTGCAGTCCGGGCTGCCCTCCGGAAGCCTGGAGGACGCCCGCAACCAGCTGCGCAAATTGGCAGCCGGGCTACTTCCGATCTGCCAGTCGGGCACCACGTCACCGACTGAACCTTCGGCCCCGTCGACCCACAGCAGCGGCACCCCGGAAAGCAGCGCCCCGCCGCCGACTACCACCAGCGGCTCGTCGACAACCACGACGCCCTCCAGCACAGTGCCCACTCCTTCAACAGCGATCGCTCCATCCAGCAGCAGCCCGGCAACCACAACTGCGCCACCGGCGGTGACCGAAACCGTACAACCCGCACAAAAACCAGGCGTGGACTGCCGGACAGCGGCATGACAACGACGGAACTGCCCGCACCGGTTGCGGTGACTCCTCCGCTACCGACCCGGCGCAACGCAGAGCTGTTGTTGCTGGTTTTCGCCACGATCATCACCGTCGCCGCGCTGATGATCGTGGAGGCCAACCAGGAGCGGGGTCTGCACTGGGACCTGGTCACCTACGGGCTGGGGTTTCTGACGCTGTTCATCTTCGCCCACCTTGCCCTGCGGCGCTTCGCGCCCTACACCGATCCGCTGCTGCTGCCGGTGGTTGCGCTGCTCAACGGCCTCGGCCTGGTGATGATCCACCGCCTGGATCTGTCGGACAAGGAAGTCGGCCGGCACGGTCACCCCAGCGCCAATCAGCAGATGCTCTGGACGCTGGTCGGGGTCATCTCGTTTGCGTTGGTGGTGTCCTTTCTCAAGGATCACCGCCAACTCGCGCGCTACGGCTACATCTGCGGGTTGACGGGTTTGGTGCTGCTGGTTATCCCCGCGCTACTGCCCAAGTCGCTGTCCGAGCAGAACGGGGCGAAAATCTGGATTCGGTTGCCCGGCTTCTCGATTCAGCCCGCCGAGTTCTCCAAAATCCTGCTGCTGATCTTCTTCTCAGCGGTCCTGGTGGCCAAGCGCAACCTGTTCACCAGCGCCGGCAAGCACCTGATGGGTATGACGCTGCCGCGCCCACGCGACCTCGCACCGCTCCTGGCGGCCTGGGTGATCTCGGTGGCGGTGATGGTCTTCGAGAAAGACCTCGGCACCTCGCTGCTGCTGTACTCGTCGTTTCTGGTGGTGGTGTACCTGGCGACCCAGCGGTTCAGCTGGGTCGTGCTGGGACTGGTGTTGTTCGCGATGGGCAGCGTGGCCGCCTACTACTCGTTCGACCACGTCCGGGTTCGGGTCCAGACGTGGCTGGATCCGTTCGCCGACCCCGACGGCAATGGCTACCAGATGGTGCAGGCGCTGTTCAGCTTCGCCACCGGCGGCATCTTCGGGACCGGATTGGGTAACGGCCAGCCCGATACCGTGCCCGCTGCGTCTACCGACTTCATCACTGCCGCGTTCGGCGAAGAGCTGGGCCTGGTGGGCCTGGCCAGCATTCTGATGCTGTACACGATCGTCATCATCCGCGGCATGCGCACCGCGATCGCCACTCGCGACAGCTTCGGCAAGCTGCTGGCAGCGGGCCTCGCCTCAGCGTTGGCCATTCAGCTGTTTATCGTCGTCGGCGGGGTAACCCAGCTGATTCCGCTGACCGGCTTGACCACGCCGTGGCTGTCCTACGGCGGGTCGTCGCTATTGGCCAACTACGTGTTGCTGGCCATACTGGCGCGGATCTCCGACGGAGCCCGGCGTCCGTTGCGCACCCGTCCCCGAAAGAAGAAGTCGCCGATAGCCGCGGCCAACACCGAGGTGATCGAGCGCGTATGAACACCTCGCTGCGCCGGATCTCGGTGACCGTGATGGCGCTGATCGTGTTGCTTCTGCTCAATGCCACGATGACGCAGGTCTTCACCGCCGACGGATTGCGCGCCGACCCGCGTAACCAGCGGGTGCTGCTCGACGAGTATTCACGCCAGCGCGGCCAGATCATTGCCGGTGGCCAACTGCTGGCCTATTCGGTGGCCACCGACAGCCGGTTCCGCTTCCTGCGGGTGTACCCCAACCCCGCCGTCTTTGCGCCGGTTACCGGGTTCTACTCGCTGCGCTATTCCAGCGCCGGTCTGGAGCGAGCCGAGGACCTGCTGCTGAACGGATCCGACGAGCGCCTGTTCGGCAGGCGGCTGGCCGACTTCTTCACCGGCCGCGACCCGCGGGGTGGGAACGTGGACACCACCATCAACCCGCGCATCCAGCAGGCCGCCTGGGACGCGATGCAGCAGGGTTGCGGCGGTGCACCGTGCAAGGGCGCCGTGGTAGCGCTGGAACCGTCGACCGGCAAGATCCTGGCTCTGGTCTCATCTCCGTCATACGACCCCAACCTGCTGGCCTCGCACAATCCCGACGTGCAGGCCCAGGCCTGGCAGCAGCTTCGGGACAGCCCCGACTCTCCGCTGATAAACCGGGCGATCTCCGAGACATACCCGCCCGGTTCCACGTTCAAGGTGATCACCACAGCCGCTGCGCTAGCCGCCGGTTCCACCGAGAACCAGCAGCTGACCGCGGCGGCACGGATTCCACTACCCAACAGCACGGCCACTCTGGAGAACTTCGGCGGTACGCCGTGCGACACGGGGCCGACCGTGTCATTGAGTGAGGCATTCGCAAAGTCGTGCAACACCGCGTTCGTTCAACTGGGGCTGCTCACCGGCACCGACGCGCTGCGCAGCATGGCCCGCGCCTTCGGTCTGGACGACGCACCCGATCCGCTTCCGCTGCAGGTCGCCGAATCCACCGTTGGGCCTATCGCGGACGGTGCCGCGTTGGGGATGACCAGTATCGGCCAGAAGGACGTCGCGCTGACTCCCCTGCAGAACGCCGAAGTGGCTGCGACGATCGCCAACGGCGGCGTCCTGATGCGGCCCTACCTGGTGCAAAGCCTCAAGGGCCCCGACCTGGCCAATATCAGTTCCACCGCCCCCTATCAACAACGCCGCGTGGTGTCGCCGCAGGTCGCCGCTAAGCTAACAGAGCTAATGGTCGGCGCCGAAAAAAACGCACAGCAGAAAGGGGCCATCCCCGGCGTGCAGATCGCATCCAAGACAGGTACCGCAGAGCACGGCACCGATCCGCGGCATACGCCACCACACGCGTGGTACATCGCCTTCGCACCCGCGCAGGCCCCCAAGATCGCCGTGGCGGTACTAGTGGAGAACGGGGCCGATCGGCTGTCCGCGACCGGTGGCGCACTGGCGGCGCCGATCGGGCGGGCAGTGATCGAAGCTGCGTTGCAAGGGGGACCATGAGTCGCCGCAGGCAAGAGCGCGTGAACATCGCCGCGCGGAACACGCGCGGACCGGAGCGAGCGGGAGGCACAGCATGAGTCCCCGCGTCGGGGTGACGCTGTCAGGCCGGTACCGCCTGCAGCGGCTGATCGCAACCGGTGGGATGGGCCAGGTCTGGGAGGCGGTCGACAGCCGGCTGGGCCGGCGCGTCGCCGTCAAGGTGCTCAAGCAGGAATTCTCCCAGGACCCCGAGTTCATCGAACGGTTCCGGGCTGAGGCTCGCACCACGGCCATGCTCAACCATCCCGGTATTGCCCAGGTCCACGACTACGGAGAAAGCGCGCTGGACGGCGAAGGCCGCACCGCGTATCTGGTGATGGAGCTGGTCAACGGAGAGCCGCTGAACTCGGTGCTCAAGCGGACCGGGCGACTCTCGTTGCGCCACGCGCTGGACATGCTCGAGCAAACCGGCCGTGCACTACAGATCGCGCACGCCGCTGGGTTGGTGCACCGCGATGTCAAACCCGGCAACATCCTGATCACCCCGACCGGGCAGGTCAAGATCACCGACTTCGGCATCGCCAAGGCCGTCGACGCAGCACCGGTGACGCAAACGGGAATGGTGATGGGCACCGCCCAGTACATCGCGCCCGAGCAGGCTTTGGGCCACGACGCGACACCGGCCAGTGACGTCTACGCGCTGGGAGTCGTTGGCTACGAGGTGGTGTCGGGGAAGCGTCCGTTCACCGGTGACGGCGCCCTTACGGTGGCGATGAAGCACATCAAGGAGCCACCGCCGCCGCTGCCCGCCGACCTGCCGCCCAATGTCCGGGAGCTCATCGAGATCACGCTGGTGAAGAATCCCAGTCAGCGTTACCGCAGCGGGGGGCCCTTCGCGGATGCGGTGGCTGCGGTGCGCGCCGGTCGCCGGCCGCCGCGGCCCAGCCAGTCGCCGCCGGCCGGCCGGGCAGCGCCCGCGGCGATTCCGTCGGCCGCGCCGGCGCGGATCGCGCCCACTCCGGCAGCCCGGACCACCCCGCCCCGCCGGTCAGCGCAGACTTCGAGCCGCCGACCGCCGCCCGCGAGGCGCACATTCTCCTCGGGACAGCGAGCGCTGCTGTGGGCCGCCGGCGTACTCGGAGCGCTGGCGATCATTATCGCGGTCCTCATCGTGATGAAGTCGGGCGGCGGCAACAGTCAGGAAACTCCGCGGACCGTCCCCAACACCGGTAGCGGGCAGGTCAGCATCGACGACTCCGGCTCCCAGCCGGGCGGTCTGCAGGTGAACTGGACGGACCCGGGCGCAACGGGTACTTCTGGGGTGCTGGCCCGATACGAGACACCACGATGACCACCCCTCGGCATCTGTCCGACCGTTACGAACTTGGCGACATCCTCGGTTTCGGCGGGATGTCCGAAGTTCACCTCGCCCGCGACACCCGGCTACACCGCGACGTCGCGGTCAAAGTACTGCGCGCCGACCTGGCCCGCGACCCCAGTTTCTACCTACGGTTCCGCCGTGAGGCGCAGAACGCGGCCGCGCTGAACCACCCTGCGATCGTCGCGGTCTACGACACCGGAGAAGCCGAGACACCCGCGGGACCCCTGCCCTACATCGTCATGGAGTACGTCGACGGCGTCACCTTGCGCGACATCGTGCACACCGACGGTCCCATGACACCCAAGCGCGCCATCGAGGTGATCGCGGATGCCTGTCAGGCGCTGAACTTCAGCCACCAAAACGGCATCATCCACCGTGACGTCAAGCCGGCGAACATCATGATCAGCTCCACCAACGCGGTGAAGGTGATGGACTTCGGCATCGCCCGCGCAATCGCCGACAGCGGCAACAGCGTCACCCAGACCGCCGCGGTGATCGGCACCGCGCAATACCTTTCGCCGGAGCAGGCCCGCGGCGACTCGGTCGACGCCCGCTCCGACGTCTACTCGCTGGGCTGCGTGTTGTACGAAATGCTCACCGGGGAACCGCCTTTCACCGGTGACACGCCGGTGTCGGTCGCCTACCAGCATGTCCGGGAAGACCCCGTTCCGCCCTCGGAACGACACGAGGGCATCTCCGCCGAACTCGACGCCGTGGTGCTCAAGGCGCTGGCCAAGAATCCGGAGAACCGATACCAGACCGCCGCGGAGATGCGCGCCGACCTGGTACGGGTGCACAACGGCGAAACGCCCGAAGCGCCCAAGGTGCTGACCGGGGCCGAGCGTAGGTCGATGCTCTCGTCCGGGGGCCCGGGCCACGGTGGCCCCCGCACCGACCCGCTGCCCCGGCAACGTTTCGACGACTCCGACAATCGGGGGGCGGCGTCGGTAGGCCGATGGGTGGCCGTGGTCGCCGTGCTGGCGGTGCTGACGGTGATCGTGACCATCGCGATCAACACGTTCGGCGGCAATACCCGCAAGGTCCAGGTTCCCGACGTGCGCGGCCAGACGGCCGCTGACGCCATCGCCTCGCTGCAGAACAAGGGTTTCAAGACGCGCACCCAGCAAAAGCCCGACTCCAGCATCCCGCCCGATCACGTCATCGGCACCGACCCGTCTGCCAGCGCGTCGGTAGGCGCCGGAGACGAGATCACCATCAACGTGTCCACCGGGCCCGAGCAGCGTGAGGTGCCCGATGTCTCGTCGCTGACCTACGCCGAGGCGGTCAAGAAGCTCACCGCGGCCGGGTTCACCAAGTTCAAGCAATCCAGTGCGCCGTCCAGCCCGGAGATGGCGGGCAAGGTGACCGGAACGAACCCGCCAGCCAATCAGACGTCGGCCATCACCAACGTGATCACGATCATCGTGGGCTCGGGGCCCGAGACCAAGCAGATCCCCGACGTCGCGGGCCAGACGGTGGAAATGGCGCAGAAGAACCTCACCGTGTACGGGTTTTCGCGGTTCAGTCAGGCTTCGGTGGACAGCCCGCGCACGGCCGGCGACGTGATCGGCACCAACCCACCCGCGGGCACCACGGTTCCGGTCGATTCGGTGATCGAGTTGCAGGTGTCCAAGGGCAACCAGTTCGTCATGCCCGATCTGTCGGGGATGTTCTGGACCGATGCCGAACCGCGGTTGCGGGCGTTGGGCTGGACCGGAGTCCTCGACAAGGGGCCCGACGTGGACGCCGGGGGCTCCCAGCACAACAAGATCGTTTATCAGAGCCCGTCGGCGGGCAGCGGCGTGAACCGGGACGGCGTGATCACGCTGAAGTTCGGTCAGTAGTCGCCGAGTCACCCGTTTCGCCGGGAAAGTGCGGTCGAATCGCGGTGAGGACTTCGTTCTCCAAGCGACGCACCAGCGTGTCGTCGCGGACCCAGCCGCAGTAGGTGAGCCAGTTCGCCAGCATTCGGTGGCCCCCCTCGGTCAGGATCGACTCCGGGTGGAACTGAACGCCGTGAATAGGCAGTTCGGTGTGCCGCACGGCCATGATCACTCCGCTGCGGGTATGTGCAATGGCCTCGAGCTGCGCCGGTAGCGACTCCGGCAGAATTGTCAGCGAGTGGTACCGGGTGGCCGTGAAGGGATCCGGAAGTCCTTGCAGCACACCAACATTCGTATGTAAAACGCTGCTGGTCTTGCCGTGCAACAACTCTGGCGCCCGGTCCACGGTGGCGCCGAACGCCACACCGATGGCCTGGTGTCCCAGGCACACCCCCAACAGGGGGGTGCCCCTCGCTGCGCACGCGCGAACCAGCCTGATCGACGCCCCGGCACGCTCCGGGGTGCCAGGCCCCGGGCTGAGCAGGACGCCGTCGAACTGGCCGGCGACATCGTCAGCGTCGGAAAGGCGGGTGTCGTCGTTGCGCCACACAGTGGCCTCGACGCCCAGCTGGCCTAAGTACTGGACCAGGTTGAACACGAAGCTGTCGTAGTTGTCGACGACCAGGATCCGCATCGTGACAGGGTACCGTCCGAACAGCGCCGCCCCGCTCAGTAGCCGATCGGCCCCATCGGCTGGGCGTAGTGCAGGCGCACCGGCTCGGAATGCCCGGCGACCGCCACATCGGATTTGACTTCCTCCCGGTAGCCGAGGCCGAAGCGGACCACGTACTGCCGGTACAGCGTCACCAATGGGGCCGCGGCCAACGCACTTTGCATCGCGGTCGCGTTGCCGATCGCGGTGATGGTGTACGGCGGGCTGTAGGTGCGTCCGTTGAGCAGCAACGTGTTACCGACGCAGCGAACCACCGAGGTGGCGATGATCCGCTGGTCCTGCATCTGGATCGCGTCGGCTCCCGCGCTCCACATCGCGTTGAGGACGCCGTCGATGTCCTGCTGGTGCACCACCAGGTCGTCGGGGGTGGCATCGCGGGGGAAGCGTCCCTCGGCGTCGCGCTGGGCGTCGTTGAGGACAACCACCAAGCCTGGCCCGTGCGCCGGGTTCATATCGGCTTCACCGGCCAGTTCGGCCGCCCGTTTGAGCATCGCTTGCAGCGCCGCGGACGAGGACCTGCCATGTGCGGAGTCGATCTTGTGGCTCAGCGCCTGCCGCTCGGCGTCCAGGCGACTCACCGAGGACCGCGTCTCGCGTACCAGGTCGACCAGCCGGGGCGCGTCGCTGCGGCGGATCTCGGCCCCGCCGGACACCCCGTGCGTCGCCGCCAACAGCAACCCGGCCAGCAGACACACCACCGGGACACCGAAGCGCCACGGCGACCGCCGCTGCCCGGTGGACTGGTCGCCCGTCTGATCGGACACGGCCTCTCCTGCTTTTCCTGGCGGGTTTCCGGACGTCACTGCGGGGTGGGCTAGTCTCGTACCCAAGTTGTGCCCGCAGCCGTAACGGTAATCGTTGCACCTGCCGGGCTCATTTTGACACCACCCGCTTGATACCAGAGGTCGTAAATGCCGAAGTCCAAGGTCCGCAAGAAGAACGACTTCACCATCAGCGCCGTGAGCCGCACACCGGTGAAGGTGAAGGTCGGGCCGTCGAGCGCGTGGTTCGTCGCCTTGTTCATCGGCCTGATGCTGATTGGGCTGATCTGGCTAATGGTGTTCCAGCTGGGCGCCATGAGCCAGCAGGCCCCGGCAGCCCTGCACTGGATGACCGATCTGGGCCCGATGAACTACGCGATCGCGTTCGCTTTCATGATCACCGGGTTGTTGCTCACGATGCGGTGGCACTGAGCCATCACACCGAGGGTGCCGCGGAGGAAAATGCATTCATCCGGCGAGTGTTTTGTTAGCCCGCTAGCAACCATTCCGTCACCCAATCACAAGCGTGTGATTCATCCCCACTGTTGATAGCTGCTGTGGATAACCGTATCCATAGTGGTGAGAGGGTCCAGGTAGGACATGCAGCAAACTCAATGGGCGCCGCCCACTGCGGGAATCGCTGGCTGTGGACTCGCCGGCGTCTTGATGGCTATCGCGGCTGTGACGCTGGTCACAGACCCGCCTGGGCGGGTTATCGCCGGGATCGTGGCCGTGGGCCTGATCTTGTTTGCCGGCGCGTCGTGGCGCGCTCGGCCCAAGCTGGCAATCACTGACGACGGTCTGGTACTGCGCGGCTGGTTCCGGACGCAATTATTGCGCCGGGATTCGATCGAGATCATCCGGATCTCCGAATTCCGCCGCCACGGCCGCAGAATCCGCCTACTCGAGATCGAAACGGTTGGCGGTGGGCTGATGGTGCTGTCCCGCTGGGACCTCGGAACCGACCCGCTGGAGGTTCTCGACGCACTCACCGACGCCGGCTACGCGGGCCGGTGAGGCCAGCGCTCAGGAGATGGTGATCGACTCGATTACCACCGGCTCGAGCGGACGGTCGTTGCCGTCAGTGGCCGTGGTGGCGATGGCGTCGACGACGCGCTGCGACTCCGGATCGATCACCTCACCGAAGATGGTGTGGCGACGGTTCAGGTGTGGGGTCGGGCCGACGGTGATGAAGAACTGCGAGCCGTTGGTGCCGGGGCCAGCGTTGGCCATCGCGAGCAGGTAGGGGCGGTCGAATTGCAGTTCGGGGTGGAACTCGTCGGCGAATTTGTAGCCCGGTCCGCCACGGCCGGTGCCGGTCGGGTCGCCGCCCTGGATCATGAATCCCCCGATCACCCGGTGGAAGACCGCGCCGTCGTAGAACGGGCCCGACGGACCACCTGAGGCGTTCTGCGTCGAGTACTCCTTGGTGCCCTGCGCAAGTCCGACGAAGTTGGCGACGGTCTTGGGCGCGTGGTTGCCGAACAGGGCGACTTTGACGTCTCCCCGGTTGGTGTGCAGCGTGGCGGTGGCGGTCTGGATGGGGCTGTTGGTCACGGGATCACAGTCTGCCATCACACCGCGTTCGGCCCGCAGCCGGTGCACCCGCGGCATCCTTTTGGTGTCAGTCTGTACAGGCACTAGCTCGAATGCTCGCCAACTGATAGGACTGCGTAGGACTGTGAGCAGTGCACGGAAAGGGCGGCAGCAAATGAGCCGAAGGGCTGGCGAACGGGCCCCAGACCGATTGACCCCACGGGAGCGACTGACCCGGGGTCTGACCTATTCCGCAGTAGGCCCGGTGGACGTCACCCGCGGCGTTGTCGGGCTCGGCGTCCAATCCGCGCACTCTGCCGCGTCCGAAGTGCGCCGCCGCTACCGGGAAGGCCAGTTAGCCAAGGAGATCGCGGCGGCTCAGGACACCATCGGCCAGGAACTGGCCGCCGCGCAGGAAGTCGTCGCCAGCTTGCCGCAGTTGCTGCAGGACGCCCGCCGCAACCAGCGTCGCAGCAAGAAGCCGTGGCTGATCGCTGGTGCGGCGACCGTCGCCGTGCTCGCCGGCGGTGCCGTCGCCTTCAGCATCGTGCGCCGTTCGTCACGCCCGGAGCCCTCACCGCGCCCGCCCAGCGTGGATGTACAACCGCGGCCGTGAGGCCGTCGCTTCCAGCAAAGTGTGATTTCCCGATCACATCCAGACAACGCCCCGGCCCATGCGTCGACGGAAGTGACTCTCGGCCCTAGCTTGTCGCGTTCAGCCCGGACAGGCTGGGCCAACGAGGAGGCAGCAATGAGCGATCACGACGTACGAATGATCATCCTGTCGACCGACGACCTGGAGGAGTCGATCCGGTTCTACAGCGAGACCCTGGGCATGGCAGTCAAATTCCGGGACGGAGCACACTTCGCGGCGCTGGACGGGGGGTCGGTGACGTTGGCGCTAGCCACGGAGGTGGACCACCCGATCCCGGGTCAGGTCGTCGTGGGGATCAAAACCGCAGACGTCGATGGCGCCGCCAAAGCCGTCGAACAGAGCGGCGGCGGCATCGTGAAGGGGCCTTACGACGACGCGCACGAGCGTCGCGCCGTGGTGTACGACAACAAGGGCAACGGCCTCGTGTTCTACCGACCGCTGGCGCGCTGACCGTCAGGCTTGTGCTGCGAGGGCCTCGATCAGGGCGTCCGCGGCTAGCAGCCGCCCTGCGGCAATGCACACGGCCGGGTAATGAGCCGGGTGGCACGCGGCTCCCGTCAGCACGTTCGGGAATCCAAGACACGGGGCCGAGTCGGGCAGCCTTTGGACGGGCTGGTTGCGGATCGTCCACGGATCGCCGATCGGGATGCTGCCGGCGTTGTCGACCGTCTATGCCGCTACAGTGAGCGGCTGATAATTTCCTTCATGATTTCGCTTGTGCCGCCATAGATCTTGTTGACGCGGGCAGCCGCATAGGCACGGGCGATGGGGTACTCCATCATGTAGCCATAGCCGCCAAAGAACTGCACACACCGGTCGACGACGGCGACGCCCTTGTCGGCAGCGATCAGCTTGGCCATCGACGCGGTAGCTGGGTCGATGCTCCCATCGATGTACTGCTGAACGCAGTAGTCGACGGTAGTCTTGATCGACAGCACCTCGGCCTTGAGCTCTGCGAGCTGAAACCTGTTGTGCTGGAACTTGATCAACGGTCTTCCGAACGCTTCACGCTCTTTGGTGTACTTGATCGCCTCGAGCAGCGCCGCTTCAGCCATGCCCGAACACACCGAGGCGATAATCAGGCGCTCGCGGGCGAGCTGTTCCATCAGCTGATAAAAGCCCTGGCCCTCCCTCTCGCCAAGAAGGTTTGCCGCCGGCACACGCATGTCGGAGAAGAACAGCTCACGGGTGTCTTGCCCATGTTGGCCCACCTTTTCGAGCACCCGGCCGCGCTCGAAGCCCGCCGGGTCGTCGCCGGTTTCGGCAACGATTAACGACACCCCGGCCGCGCCCGCAGAGGGATCCGTTTTGGCGACGATCACCAGCAAATCGCAATGAGTTCCGTTGGAGATGAACGTCTTCGACCCGTTGATCACGTACTCGTCGCCGTCGCGGGTCGCGGTGGTGCGCACCGCCTGCAGGTCCGAACCGGTGCCCGGCTCGGTCATCGCGATCGCGAGCACGGCCTCGCCGCTTATGATCTTGGGCATCCAGCGCTGCTTCTGCTCGGCGTTTCCGTAGGTGTTGATGTAGTGCGCAACGATCGGTGAGTGGACCGCCCAGCCCGATGCCGCGTCGTGAGCCAGGGCAAGTTCTTCGCCGACGATCGCCGAGTAGCCAAAGTCGCCTCCCGTCCCACCGAACTCTTCAGGGAGGTCCAAGCCCAGCAATCCGGCATTGCCCATCTTGTTCCAGAAGTCGCGATCGACCTGATGATTGGCTGCCCACCGCTCCTGGTTCGGAGTGGCTTCCTTGCGGAAGAACTCGGCTGCGTGACGCCGCAATTCGCGGTGCTGGTCGGTCTCCCACGTCGCACGGTAATGGGGGAACAGCTCGGACATGACTTCACTCACTCCGTTCAGGCGGCTATCCGCCTTATTGGCAAGCTCTTGCGCGCACGTGTATTCCGTAAACCCGGGGATGTGCGGCCCGATATGGATGGCAGTCGTCGGCGCATTCACTTCTCTTTGGCGAACACTATGTAAGCGTATAGTAATTAGTTCACTTGTAAAGTGTGCTGGTCGGCTAGCATGTCAAGCCGGAGGAGGCGGCATGGGCAACCCGCGGGCGACGAACACCGATCTCACCGCCAAGGCGCGAATTCGCAACGCCGCACTCGACCTCTACGCACAGCACGGATACGACCGCGTATCGCTGCGCGACGTCGCAGCCGAAGCGGGGGTGACATCGAGCCTCGTCCAACACCACTTCAAAACCAAGGCCGGTCTGCGCGAAGCGGTCGACCAACTTGTCGTGGACTACTTCGCCGGGGCGATCGCCGAAGTTCCGGTCGCAGGCTCGATCGGGCAAATTACCGCTGCGCGAGACAAATCCGTGCGCCGGATGCTGGAACAGAACCCGCCGGTTGTCAATTACGTCCGCCGCGCTCTGCTTGAGCAGTCCGATGACCATCTACATCTGCTGGACGTTCTGATCGACCTGACGCAACGTGAGGTCGCGGCGTTGCGTCAATCCGGACGGGCGTCGACCCAAAAGCGTGAATCCACACAGATCCTCACCGTGTTGGCCCAGCAGATGGGTGAACTCTTACTGGAACCACTCGTCGACGCGGTATGGGATCGCATCGCCGCGAAGGGGGACCAAAGGAAACCCCGTCTTCGGGTCACCGTCGAGGATTAGCCTCACCGGGGGCACTTGCCACAATGCGTTCAGATAGGCGACTGTGCGCCTGGTCGCCTCATGGACACCGGGGTGTCGAAATGAAGCTTTTCAAAAGTGGAGCCTAGGGGAATCGAACCCCTGACACCCGCCTTGCAAAGGCGGTGCTCTACCAACTGAGCTAAGGCCCCTGGGGGCCAGGTGGCTGACCAGAGGATGGATCGGGCGCCACGTGCCAGACCTCGACATCGCGCCGCGACCGGACTACGGCCGCCGCGCCCAAGGCCGCCGCTGCCAGCGGCAGCACCACCTTCAGATGACGTCGTGACGGGAACATGATCGTGGGCCTAGGAGGACTCGAACCTCCGACCTCTTCGTTATCAGCGAAGCGCTCTAACCGCCTGAGCTATAGGCCCGTACTGTGCATACGGACGAGCGACGAGATTACCGCACCGGCCGCCCGACTCCCAAAACGTCCCCGGTCCGCCCTCAGTCCCGATCTGCCAGCGTCACTTCGATACCACCGATCAAATCTGTCGTGAGGTTGTAGACGAACGCGGCGATGGTGGCCATCGCCGTCATCAAGACGATGTTGACCAAGCCGATAAGAATGGCCCCGCCGAAGATGGTGCCGCTAGACACCAGTTCGCCGCTGCTACCGCTGGTGTTGTTCAGCAGATCCCCGACGTTGCTGTTCAGCTTCGACCACACACCCATGCCGCCGAGCACGAGATAGAGGAACGCGACCGCGATCATCCAGACGAAGAACAGCGCCACCGACAGCAGCAGCGACACCTTCAAGGTGCTCCACGGATCAATGCGCCGGATCTGCATGCTGGCCCGAACCGGCCCGCGGCCGCGCCGGGTCCCCACCGCCACGCTGCGCGATTCCCGGGCGTCCCCGGACCCGCGGACCGACGAACTCGGGGCATCCGAACTGCGTTCGGGCACGGACTTGCGCTGCGTCGGCCGCGGAATCGGGCCGGACAGATCGGGCAGCTCGCTGGCGTACGCCTCCGCGGGAGTATTGTCGCCGCGCGGGGCAGCCGGCTCCGGTGGCGAGTTTGCCGGGCCGGGAGTGGATGACGAACCGCCCGAGATAAAGCGGTTCAGCCTGGCCTCCGAACTCGTCGGGGCGCGGACGTCGGTAGGCGGATCGGCCGCAGGCCGCGGCCCGGACGGCGCAGTGGCCCTGGCAGCGCCGCGCTGCCACGGCGGCGAGTCCGCGGTATCCGGGACACGTCCGGGGCCGGTCGCCGCCCGGTGTGCACCGGCGCGTTCTGCTGCCCCGTCGCCATTCGGGTTGTCACCCGGACTGGGCGCGCCCGGCTCGTTCGGTGAACTCACCCCGACTCCTCACATGTTCTGCTCAAGTAGCTGAGTCTATGCCGGGTTCGCCGCGAGCCGGCCCCCGCCCGCTAGCTACCCGACTCCGCGCCGTCCTCGCCGGTCAGCTCGCTGTCCTCGACCGCGCTTTCTTCGGCGTTACGGGCGATCGCCAACAAGGTGTCGCCCTCACCGAGGTTCATCAGTCGAACGCCCTTGGTCTGCCGACCCGCCTTGCGGACCTGCCGTGCCGCCGTGCGGATCACGCCGCCGACGGAGGTGATGGCGTAGAGCTCGCTGTCGTCGTCGACGATCAACGCCCCGACCAGCCGGCCGCGCCGGCGGTCGTACATGACGGTGAGCACTCCCTTACCGCCTCGGCCCTGCACCGGATACTCCTCGATCCCGGTCCGCTTGGCGTATCCACCCGAGGTGGCCACCAGCAGGTAGGTTCCTTCCCGCACGACGTTGAGCGACAGCAGCCGGTCGTCGGCGTTGAAGCGCATGCCCTGCACCCCGGAGGTGGCGCGGCCCATCGGCCGCAGCGCCTCGTCGGTGGCCGAGAACCTGATGGACTGGCCGTTGGCGGACACCAGCAGCAGGTCCTCCTCCGCGGAGCACAGCACCGCGCCCACCAATTCGTCCTCGCCACGCAAGTTGATGGCGACAATCCCGCCGGAGCGGTTCGAGTCGAAGTCGGTCAGCTTCGACTTCTTCACCAACCCGTTCTTGGTGGCCAGCACCAGATACGGCGCGTCCTCGTAACTCTTGATCTGGATCACCTGCGCAATGCGCTCCTCGGGCTGGAACGCCAGCAGGTTCGCCACGTGCTGACCGCGTGCAGTGCGGGAGGCCTCCGGCAGTTCGTAGGCCTTGGCCCGGTACACCCGGCCCTGCGTGGTGAAGAACAAGATCCAGTCGTGAGTCGAGCAGACGAAGAAGTGCCGCACGATGTCGTCCTGCTTGAGCCCGGCACCCTGAACGCCCTTGCCGCCGCGCTTTTGGCTGCGGTACAGGTCGGTCTTGGTCCGCTTGGCATAGCCGGTCTCGGTGATGGTGACGACGACATCTTCGCGGGCGATGAGATCCTCGTCGCTGACTTCACCGTCGGCGGCAATGATCCGGGTGCGACGGTCGTCACCGTGCTTTTCGACGATCTCGCCGAGTTCATCGCGCACGATGCCGCGCTGCCGTTCCGGCTTGGCGAGAATGTCTTCCAAATCGGCGATTTCGGCTTCGATCTTGGCCAGATCGTCCACGATCCGCTGCCGCTCCAGGGCCGCCAGGCGCCGCAGTTGCATGTCCAGAATGGCTTGCGCCTGGATCTCGTCGATGTCGAGCAACTCGATCAGGCCCTGGCGGGCGATGTCGACCGTCTGCGACGCACGGATCAACGCGATCACCTCGTCGAGCGCGTCGAGCGCTTTGACGAGACCGCGCAGAATGTGGGCCCGCTCGTTGGCTTTTCGCAAGCGGTAGGTGGTGCGCCGGATAATCACGTCGAGTTGGTGCTCGACGTAGTAGCGGATCATCTGGTCCAGTCGCAGCGTGCGCGGCACCCCGTCGACGATGCTCAGCATGTTCGCCCCGAAGCTGGTCTGCAGCTGGGTGTGCTTGTAGAGATTGTTGAGCACCACCTTGGCCACCGCATCGCGTTTGAGCTCTACGACGATGCGCAGCCCGACCCGGTCACTGGACTGGTCCTCGATATTGGAAATTCCGGCCAGCCGGCCGTCGCGGACCTGCTCGGCGATCGAGGTGATGAAGTTGTCGTGGTTGACCTGATACGGCAATTCGGTGATCACCAGTGAGGTGCGCCCCCGCGAATCCTCTTCTACCTCAACAACTCCGCGCATGCGGATGGAACCCCGGCCGGTCTTGTAGGCATCGGAGATGCCCTGGGACCCGACGATTAGGCCGGACGTGGGGAAGTCCGGGCCCTTGACCCGTTCCATGACGGCTTCCAGCGTCGCCTCTTCGTCGGCGTCGTGGTTCTCCAGGCACCAGAACACCGCTTCGGCGAGCTCACGCAGGTTGTGCGGCGGGATGTTGGTGGCCATGCCGACCGCGATGCCGCCCGATCCGTTGGCCAGCAGGTTGGGGAACCGGCTCGGCAGGACGGTGGGCTCCTGTACCCGGCCGTCGTAGTTTGGGATGAAATCGACTGTTTCCTCGTCGATTTCGCGCAGCATCTCCATTGCCAACGGAGTCAGCCGCGCCTCGGTGTTGTGGCTGACGAAGCCGTTGGTGATAAAGGCGTGGTCTTCGGTGTCGACACGCAGGCTGTAGACCGGTTGTACGCCGGCCGCGGTCACGGAGGCGACCTTTGCGTAGTAGAAGCGGCCGTCGGTCAGGTCGGTTGCGATCGCTGCTGCGTCCGGGTCGTTGCGGTGAACGCGAAGGAATTCGGTAAGTCCGGGTACCTCGTCGATCGTGGGAGTTCTGCGTGCTGATGTCGGCGTGTTTCGCACATCGTCGACACCCGTGGCGCTGATCACCGCGCAGTCACCCGGTTCGATCTCATCGATCAACTTCCACAGCAGCGTCGGCACACCGGCGAGATTCACCAGGCACAGCAATGGGTGGTTTGCCGTGCCCGTCACTTCGTGCCCATCCACCGTAGCCACCCGAAATGCCGGATGGTCGCCGGAATGGAACAACCGGTCTGCCCGGACCGGCACACCGTGCCGGCCGAGCACTTTGAGATCAATTACATTGTCACTATTGGGCTTAGCGGCCGGTACTACATCCGCAATGCGGACCGCACGATTCTCTGGGAGCGCCACCAATGCATCCCCGGTCACGCAATAGCGCATCGCCGCCGGCGGGTCGTTCCCCGGCGAACCAAAGTTTCCCTGACCGTCGACCAACGGGTAGCGCAGCGACCATGGCTGCGCCATCCGCACCAGGGTGTCGTAGATCGACGCGTCACCGTGCGGGTGATAGTTGCCCATCGTCTCGGCCACCGAACGCGCCGACTTGGCGTGGCTGCGGTCGGGACGGAATCCAGAGTCGTACATCGCATACAGCACGCGGCGGTGCACCGGCTTGAGACCGTCGCGCACCTCCGGCAGGGCCCGGCCCACGATCACGCTCATCGCGTAGTCGATGTAGCTGCGCTGCATCTCCTGCTGAATGTCGACCGGTTCGATGCGGTCGCCGGCTTCGCCGCCCGGTGGCAGCGTGGTGTCTGTCATTTAGTCCTCGTTTGTCGTTGAACGCCAACGGGTTACACGTCTAGGAAGCGAACATCCTTGGCATTGCGGGTGATGAAGCTGCGGCGTGCATCCACGTCTTCGCCCATCAGGATGGAGAACAGTTCGTCGGCAGCCGCGGCGTCGTCGAGGGTGACCTGTCGCAGTACCCGCACGCTCGGGTCCATGGTGGTTTCCCACAACTCCTTGGCGTCCATCTCGCCCAGACCCTTGTAGCGCTGAATGCCGTCTTCCTTGTTGATCTTCTTGCCAGACTTCAGCCCGGCCTCCAGCAGGCCGTCGCGCTCTCGATCGGAATAGGCGAATTCGGGCTCGCTGCGCTGCCACTTCAGCTTGTACAGGGGCGGCTGCGCCAGGAACACGTGCCCGTTCTCTATCAGCGGGCGCATGAATCGGAACAACAGCGTCAGCAGCAACGTCGAAATGTGTTGGCCGTCAACGTCGGCGTCGGCCATCAGCACAATTTTGTGGTACCGCAGCTTGGTCAGGTCGAACTCGTCATGGATGCCGGTTCCCAACGCCGTGATGATCGCCTGGACTTCGGTGTTCTTCAGCACCCGGTCGATGCGGGCCTTTTCGACGTTGATGATCTTGCCGCGCAACGGCAGGATCGCTTGGAACATCGAATCGCGCCCGCTCTTCGCCGAGCCGCCGGCCGAATCACCTTCCACCACATACAGCTCCGACTTGCGCGGATCGGTGGAGCGGCAGTCGGCAAGCTTTCCGGGCAGCCCGCCGAGATCAGTTGCGCTCTTGCGGCGCACCAGCTCCCGTGCCTTACGCGCTGCGATACGCGCCTGTGCGGAGGAAACCGCTTTGTTCACAACGGTTTTAGCCTCCGACGGGTTGGCCTCAAACCAGTGCGTCAGCTGTTCGTTACAGACCTTCTGGACGAATGACTTGACCTCGGTGTTACCCAACTTTGTCTTGGTCTGGCCCTCGAACTGCGGCTCGGCGACCTTTACCGAGATGACCGCGGCCAGCCCCTCGCGGATGTCGTCGCCAGTGAGGTTGGGGTCTTTGTCCTTGAGCAGCTTCTTGTCTTTGGCGTACTTGTTCACCACCGAGGTCAACGCGCTGCGGAAGCCCTCTTCGTGGGTGCCGCCCTCGTGGGTGTTGATGGTGTTGGCGAAGGTATGCACCGATTCCGAGTAGCCGCTATTCCATTGCATCGCGATCTCGACTTCGTGCCCCTCGCCCTTGCCCTCGTATGCGATGACGCTCTGCTGGATGGGGCTCTTGGTCCGGTTGATGTGTTTGACGAAGTCGATCAGGCCGCCGGGGTAGTGGAAGGTGCGGTGCTTGACCTTCTGCGGCCCAGCCGATTCCGCTTTCTTCTCCTCCGCCGACTTGGGTGCCTCGGCGGTGTCGCTCACGACCTCGTCGACCACCTCTTCCTGCGTGACGCGTTCGTCGGTGAGGTTGATCGTCAGACCCTTGTTCAGGAAGGCCATCTCCTGCAACCGTCGCGCCACAGTCTCGAAGTCGTACTCGGTGGTCTCGAAGATGTCTGGGTCGGCCCAGAACCGGATCGTGGTACCGGTCTTACGGGTGGCCTCACCCTGTTTGAGGGTGCCGGGTACGGCGCGGTCGTAATGCTGGAACCATTCGTGACCGTCGCGCTTGATCTCGACTTCCAGGCGGGTGGACAACGCATTGACCACCGACACCCCGACGCCGTGCAGACCACCGCTGACGTTGTAACCACTGTTCTCGCCGCCGAACTTGCCGCCCGCGTGCAGCTGCGTCATGACGACGTCGACGGTGGGCGCGCCGGTGGCATGCATCGCCACCGGGATGCCACGGCCGTTGTCGACCACTTCGACGCTGCCGTCGTCGCGTAGTTTCACGTCCACCTGCGTCGCATAGCCGGCCATCGCCTCGTCCACCGAGTTGTCCACGACCTCCCACACCAGGTGGTGCAGACCTCGCTCGCCGGTGGACCCGATGTACATACCTGGGCGTTTGCGGACGGCCTCGAGACCTTCGAGAACGGTGATCGCCGAAGCGCCGTATTCTTCTTGCGCCTTCTTCTTCTGGGCAGCCACGGTCTGAATGCTCTCCTTGGGGTTGCATGCGAGCGGTCAAATCACCGCAGCGGTCGCATTGGTCCACTCTACCGTGATCCAGCGTCCGCACCGATTTTGTGGGTGCGTTTCTACCCACCTGATTGCGCCGTGCGCTCAATTTCGTCGCTGTGGATGCGTCCCGACGTTCGAGATGTTGGTCTGTGAATTTCTGGCGGCTCTGAGACGGCGGCGGAATGTACCGTAGTCGGACCCGCAGAACGCCCGTTATCCGTAGGTGTCGCGAGGTCCTCGACCGCTGAAATGCTTCTGTCCTTTACGCCACGATGGCCGCGCCGGGCCGGTGATCTTCAGCGACTTCACCACCCCGTTACCGACCGCCGCCGCGATCTTGGCCAACAGCTGACTCTGCATAAGGCGCAGTTGCGTAGCCCAGGCCGTCGACTCCGCCGTCACGCTGAGCACCCCGTCGTTGAGGGCGGTGGGGGTCGCATGGTCGGCGATCTGGTGACCGACCACCGCCTTCCACTGCCCAAATACCGCACCTTCGGCAACCTGCGGAGTCCACCCCCGCTGCTTGGCCAGATCCTGTGCCAACCGACCCAGCGGTTGCGGGTCCCGCGTGTCGGGCCCTGGGCCCGACCACCGGCGCCGCGAGCCAGTTACCCGGCGCCGCGACGGCACCGGAACCGCGCGACCCAACCCCGCGTCCTGGCCGCGCGCGCGTGCCGCTGCCCGCGCTTCCTCCAGCGTTCTGCGTACCAGGTCGATTCCGCGCTGGTTTACATCGTCTTGACCAGTAGGCTCCGTGCTCACGACACCACCTCTGACACCGAACCGCTATCGCCGTCACGCAATTCGACGCGCACCTGTCTAGCGTCCCAGCCGTTGGGGATATCCTCCACCACCGCCGCGGTCACCAGAACCTGCTCTGCCGATTCGGCGACGGCCGCCAGCGCCGAGCGCCGTTTGACATCGAGTTCGGCGAACACGTCGTCAAGCAATAGCACCGGGTCACTGCCCTCGGAGCGCAACAATTCGTAGGCTGCCAGCCGCAGTGCCACCGCGAACGACCACGATTCACCGTGACTGGCGAAGCCCTTCGCAGGCTGATGCCCGAGCCGCAATTCCAAATCGTCGCGGTGCGGTCCGACCAGACACACGCCACGCTCGAGCTCAGCGTCCCGGCGTGCGGCCAGTGCCGACAACAACGCGGCTTTTAGGGTCTCCGGATCGGCCACCGTGCTCGCTTCCGGCACCAGCGATTCCGTGCTGGCACGGTAACCTATTGCGGCCGAACGTGATTCGGGTGCCAACATCTCGTAGGCTTTCTGCAGCTCCGGTGCCAGTTCATCGACCAACGCGATCCGGGCCGACATCAACTGCGCTCCGTGCTCGGCCAGCCGGCTATCCCACACCTCCAATGTGTCCAGTGCACCCCAGTCACCACGAAAACGCGCCCCCGACAACGACTTCAACAATGCCGTGCGCTGGCGCAACACCTTCTCGTAGTCGGCGCGCACGGCCGCGAGCAGCGGACGCCGAACTGTCGCCAATTCGTCCAGATACCGACGGCGATCCGCCGGGTCGCCACGAACCAATGCCAGATCCTCGGGGGCGAACAGGACCGCCCGCAGCACCCCCACAATCTCGCGGGTACTGCGCACCGGCGACCGGTTGAGTCTGGCCTTATTCGCCCGCCCCGCCGCGATCTCAAGATCCACGGCGCATTCCCTGCCTTCGTTGACCACGATCGTCGACACCACGGCACGGTCGCTGCCGACCCTGATCAGCGGTGCGTCAGTACCCACCCGGTGCGATCCCAGAGTTGTCGAATACCACAGCGCCTCAACGAGATTCGTCTTGCCGAACCCGTTTCGGCCGACGAACACGGTACGGCCTGGCTCCAAGTCGAGATCCGCCCGCTGCCACGACCGGAAGTCACGCAAGCCCAAATGCCGGACGTACACGGGTGGGTCGCAGGGATCAGCCGGGCAGCCGTACCGGCATCAGCAGGTACACGTAATCCGTCACCACCGCAGGAAACGGACCACTGCCGGTAGGCACCGGGTCATCAGCCGACGCGGGCCGCAGCAACGCGGGCTTGCCCGGAGTGGTGAAGCCGAACGACACCCGCTCGGAATGCAATGACCCCAGACCGTCGGTCAGGTAATTCGGGTTGAATGCGATGGTCAGCGGTTGGCCGGCGTAATCGACAGCCAAGTCTTCCTCGGCCCGGCCCACATCGTCGGCCCCAGCCGACAGCCGCAGCATGCCGTCCGAGAACTCCATGCGGATCTGCGCACCGCGGTCGGCGACCAAGGCGACCAGCTTGATCGCCTCGGTAAGTTCGGCCACATTGATGGTGGCCACAGCGGTGTGCTCAGCCGGCAGCAGCTGCCGGAACTTCGGGAATTCCGCATCCAGCAATCGGGTGGTGCTGCGCTTGCCGTTACCGCTGATACCCAAGAGTCCGTCTTTGCCGACGCCCGATCCCGAGCCCAACGACAGCCGGACATCGGAGCCGTCGGTACCCGCTTTGGCGGCCTCGGCCAGTGTCTTAGCCGGCACCAGCACCGAGGCCTCGATGTCCGGTGACAACGCCGTCCAGGTCAGCTCGCGCACCGCCAGCCGAAATCGGTCGGTAGCGGCCAAAACCACGGTCTCACCAGAGATTTCGACCCGGATCCCGGTCAGCATCGGCAAGGTGTCGTCGCGGCCGGCAGCGATTGCGACCTGGCCGATCGCCTCGGCGAACAACTCTGCGGGTAGCGTTCCGGTCTCCTCGGGCAGCGCCGGCAAGGTCGGATAATCCTCCACCGCCATCGTCGGCAGCGAAAAACGCGCGCTACCGCAAGTCAATGCGACCCTGCTGCCGTCGACGTAGAAGTCCACCGGCTTGTTAGGCAATGCCCGAGTGATGTCGGACAACAGCCTTCCGGACACCAAAACGCTTCCCGGAGAAGCTATTTCAGCCGGAACCTGAACTTCGGAGGACACCTCGTAGTCGAATCCGGAAATCGTCAGGCCGTCATCCGAGCCGGTCAGTAGCACGCCAGAGAGAACAGGCACGGTAGGACGCGACGGCAGACTCTTGGCCACCCACGACACCGCTTCGGCGAAGGACTCCCGAACCAGACGAAACCTCAAATCGGTGGCCGCCCGTGTTGTAGCCGCGTCCATTGCGTCCCTTCACCTAACAGTGAACCAAAAATCGGGCCGGCTCCCCCGCCGGCGTTGGGGACTCGCCGCGACGAACGCCGAGCGGGCAATCCGCCACGACGGCCGCAACAGCAGTCGAAGAACAACCGTAGAGCTTCTCGAGCCAACTTGAAAGCTAAACGAGAACCCCGACAGACCCGGCTGGGGTGCGGTTCCTGAGCGCGGAGTGAGGGGATGTCCCCAACCCGCTACTTCAAAGGAGAATCGAGGAAGAGATTTCAATATCAGTATTAGGGGGTGTGCAATCTGGGGACAGCTTGGTCTAACCGCTGCTAGCGGGCCGAGGCGGCTGTGGATGACGGGGGTACGGGCTGTGTAATCCTCGGTGGACCAGTGGGGATGAATCACAGATGTGCACCGATTCCGCGGTAGTGCACCGCGCTATGGGGGGTTTGTGCACAGGTCTACCCACACCTCGGCGGTGGTGCTCATGTGACCTGAGGTAGAGAAGTTTTTGCAAGAAAGTGCGGACGAGCGCGGCTCAGAGCCGCGGCAGGGCCAGTTTCAGCGCTTGGAGCGCTGCCGGATCCGCGTGGTGAGTTCCTTGACGTTGTCGAAGATCTCTCTGCGCTGGGCCATTTCGCCGCGAATCTTCTTCTCCGCGTACATCACCGTGGTGTGGTCGCGGCCGAAAGCCTGGCCGATCTTGGGTAGTGAGAGGTCGGTGAGCTCGCGGCACAGATACATCGCAATCTGCCGAGACTGTGCCAACGGCCGGGCCTTGCCGGGGCCGCGTAGTTCCTCGACGGTGGTGTCGAAGTACTCGGCGGTGGCCGCCATGATGGTGGCCGCGCTGATCTGCATGCCGCTGGCGTCGGCGATCAGGTCGCGCAGCACGATTTCGGCGAGGGCCTTATCGATGGGTGTCTTATTCAGCGACGCGAACGCGGTGACCCTGATAAGCGCACCTTCGAGTTCACGGATGTTGCGTTCGATGCTGCTGGCGATCAGCTCGAGCACATCATCGGGGACGGCTAACCGTTCCACTTGTGCTTTCTTACGAAGGATCGCGATGCGCGTCTCGAGGTCCGGCGGCTGCACATCGGTGATCAGTCCCCACTCGAACCGGGTTCGCAGCCGGTCTTCGAGCGTGGCCAGCTGCTTGGGTGGGCGGTCCGATGAGATAACGATCTGCTTGTTGGCGTTGTGCAGTGTGTTGAACGTGTGGAAGAACTCTTCCTGGATGCCGTCCTTGCCCTCGATGAACTGGATGTCATCGACGAGCAGCACGTCGACGTCTCGATAGCTGCGCTTGAACGACACCTTGCGGTCATCGCGCAGTGAGTTGATGAAGTCGTTGGTGAATTCCTCGGTGGAGACGTACTTGACCCGCATGCCCGGGAACAGCCGTTGTGCGTAGTTTCCGGCGGCGTGCAACAAATGGGTCTTACCTAGACCGGACTCGCCCCAGATGAACAAGGGGTTGTAGGCACGGGCCGGCGCCTCGGCAATGGCCAGGGTTGCCGCGTGTGCGAAGCGGTTGGAAGAACCGATCACAAAGGTGTCGAACGTGTAGCGGCGGTTGAGGCTGGTGCCGCTGGCCGCGGAGGTGTCCGTGGTGTGTGGACGGTCAGTGAAATAGGTGGGCCAGGACGACGCGCCGTCGGCCGAAGCGTCCTCGTCGTCGGCCGGTTCCGAAGCGTCCTCGGCGGTCGCAGCCTCGGCTGGTGCGGGGAAATCGTCGTCGTCTTCTGAGGGGGGCGCGATCCGGACGCCCAGCTGAATCTGCTGTTGCAGACGGCGGCTGAGAGCGTCGGTAATCGGGTTGCGAAGGTGACGTTCGATTTCGTTCTGGACGAACACACTGGGCACCGACAGCAGAGCAAATCCCTCGACGATGGTCAGTGGTCGGACGAGCTTCAACCACGCCTTTTGCTGAGGAGTCAGGGGAGTGGCCGGGCTCGACCCGTTACCGGAGTCGCCGTTGAGCTCGGTCACGACCGCGTTCCACACTGTGGCGAATCCGGAACCGGGGTCATCGGTCAA